>NZ_LT607410.1:0-4800000 GCF_900091515.1 Micromonospora purpureochromogenes
GACGGCGGCCCCGGGCACCTGGCACCGACACGCCAAGTGCGCTTCTCACCCGGAGCTGGCAAGCCGGCAGCTGTCCACTCCCGCACCGGCAGCCAGGGCGTCAATCACCGCCCGCCGCGACGTCGCCCTGGTGGCGGGGACTCGGCTGTGAGGTGTCGGCGCTACGCGGTGTCACCGGACCGTCGTGCCGGTGATTCGTCCACGTCATCAGATTGGTAGCGCGATACACGCACACCTCACGTCCCGTCGGGGGGCCGCGGAAAGGCCGGGCGGGTCGCGACGCCGGGCCGGACGCGACGCCGGGCGGGTGACATGGCGGCAAACCAGGGGCGGCAGGTGACGGCGGCGGGAAGCAGCGGGCGCTGGGAAGCAGCGCGGCGGCGAGCGGGAAGCAGCGGGCGCTGGGAAGCAGCGCGGCGGCGAGCGGGCAGCGGCGGGCGCTGGGAAGCAGCGCGGCGGCGAGCGGGCAGCGGCGGGCAACCGGCGGCGGCGAGCGGGTGGGGTCACAGGGGGGTGGGCGGGGTGGAGTGGGGGCGCGCGGGCGGGGCTACCGTGGGAGCGTGGCGCTCTCCCTGGCGATCTCGCCCTGCCCCAACGACACGTTCGTCTTCCACGCGCTGGTACACGGCCGGGTGCCCGGCGCGCCGCCGGTCGAGGTGACCTACGCGGACGTGGACGTCACCAACACGGCCGCCGAGCGGGGCGCGTTCGACCTGGTCAAGGTGAGCTACGCGGCACTGCCCTGGCTGCTGGACGACTACCACCTGCTGCCCTGCGGCGGAGCGCTCGGCCGCGGCTGCGGTCCGCTGGTGCTCACCCGCAGCGCAGCCGGCGACAGAGCAGCCGGCGACAGCGCAGCCGGCGACGGAGCGACCGCCGGTGCCGGCCGGCCGGACCGGGCCGACCTGAGCGGGGCCACGGTGGCGGTGCCCGGTGACCGGACCACGGCGTACCTGCTGTTCCGGCTCTGGTCAGCGGAGCGGCCGCCGGCGCGGATCGAGGTGGTGCCGTTCCACGAGATCATGCCGGCGGTGGCCGCCGGGAAGTACGACGCGGGGCTGGTCATCCACGAGGCGCGGTTCACCTACCACCGGCACGGGCTCACCGCGCTGGTGGACCTGGGCGAGTGGTGGGAGGGCGACACCGGCCTGCCGATCCCGCTCGGCGCGATCCTGGCCCGCAAGGGCGCCGTCGACCCGGTGGCGGCGGCCGGCTGGATCCGGGAGTCCGTCCGCCAGGCCTGGGCCGATCCGGCCGCCAGCCGGGACTACGTGCTCTCGCACGCGCAGGAGATGGAGCCCGACGTGGTGGACCGGCACATCGGCCTCTACGTCAACGAGTTCACCGCGGACCTGGGGGACGCGGGCTTCGCCGCCGTGGAGGCGCTGCTGGGCCGGGCCGCCGACGCCGGGCTGATCCCACCGACCTCCGGCCCTCAGACCTCGAGCTCGCGCGCCACCGCGTGGACCAGTTGAGCGACCTTCTGCGCGGTCTTCTTGTCCGGGAACCGGCCCCGGCGCAGGTCCGGCTGGACCTTCGCCTCCAGCACCTTGATCATGTCTTCGACCAGGCCGTGCAGCTCCTCGGCCGGGCGCCGGCGCAGCTCCGCCATCGACGGCGGCGCGTCCAGCAGCTTGACCCCCATCGCCTGGGCGCCCCGGCGGCTGTCCACCACGCTGAAGTCGACCCGCTGCCCACCCTTCAGGTCGGTGACACCCGCGGGTAGCGCGCCCTTGGGCAGGAACACGTCGCCACCCTCGTCACTGGTGACGAACCCGTATCCCTTGGCCGCGTCATACCACTTCACTCGACCCGTCGGCACCTGAGAACCCCTGCTTCGCTTGAGACGTCTACTGCTGCCTCAAGGCTAGCCCGATGATCCGGTCCAGCGCCGCCGGGAATCCGGTGAGATCGTCCAACACCTGGTACGCCCCGGCGGCCCACAGCTCGTCCGTGCTGCACGGCCCGCTGGCAACCCCGACGCCGGGCACCCCGGCCGCGCCCGCCGCCGCCATGTCCGCCACATGATCGCCGACGTAGAGGGTCGCGCCGTGCTCGCGCAGCGCGGTCGCCTTCTCCTTGGCGAAGAGGTCCCCGGCCACCTCGTCGACGCTCAGCCCGAGGTGCTCCAGGTGCAGCCGGGCCAGCCGGCCGAGCTTGGCGGTCACCACCATCACCCGGCCGCCGCGCGCGTGCACCGCCTCGACCACCTCCCGCGCGCCCGGCAACGGGACGGTCGGGGTGATCGCGTACGCCGGGTACAGCTCGCGGTAGATCGTCACCGCCTCCTCCACCCGCTCAGGCGGGAACCAGTGCGCGATCTCGGTGCGCAAGGGCGGCCCGAGCCGGGAGACCGCGAGGTCCGCGTCGACGGGTACGCCGGTCTGCGCGGTGAGCGCCCGGAAGCAGGCGGCGATGCCGGGGCGGGAGTCGACCAGGGTCATGTCGAGGTCGAAACCGACCATCAGTGGAAGCACCCCGAGAACGTACCCGCCCAAGCCGGACCGAGCCGGACGTCCGAGGGGCGGGACAGGCTCGCAGCGGGCTAGCGTGGAACGACGATGACCACCTCACTCGCCGACCACCTGCGCGCCCTGCCCGACGAGTCGCTGGCCGCCCTGCTCCAGCTGCGGCCCGACCTCGTGGTGCCGGTGCCCGCCGACGTCTCCGCCCTCGCCATCCGGGCCGAGTCGCGGGTCTCCGTGGCCCGCGCGCTGGACGGGCTCGACCAGTTCACCCTCCAGATCCTCGACGCCGCCCGACTCACCCGGCACCCCGAGGAGGGCACCACCTCCACCGACGCCGTCCTCGCGATGGCCACCGCCGGGCCGCACCCGCCCGCCCCGACCACCGTCCGGGGTGCAGTGGACCGGCTGCGCGCGCGCTTCCTGCTGTACGGCCCGGAGCACGCCCTGCACGTCGCGGGCAGCGTCGACGAGGTCTCCGCGTACCCGGCGGGGCTGGGGCGACCGGCGGCGGAGCTGGACGCGCGGACGGCGGCGCTCTGCGCGGACCCGGCGAAGCTGCGGCGGACGCTGCTGGCCGCTCCGCCCTCGGCCCGGGCGATCCTGGACCGGCTCGCCGCCGGGCCGCCGGTGGGCAGCGTGCCGCCGGGCGCCCTCCAGGCGCCCCCGGTCGGCGCGGAGGACGACCTGCCGCCGGACGCCACCAACGGCGGCGCGCCCACCGGCTCGCCCATCCGCTGGCTGGTCGACGCCCGGCTGCTCGTGCCGGTCTCGGCCGGCACCGTGGAGCTGCCCCGCGAGGTGGGGCTGCTGCTGCGCCGGGACAGCGGCCCGCTGGGCCCGCTGCGCACCAGCCCGCCGTCGGTCACCGCGCCGCCGCGCGAGCCGAAGGCCGTCGACTCCGCCGGGGCCGGGCAGACCATGGAGCTGGTACGCCACACCGAGGCGCTGCTGGAGAGCCTGGCGGCCGAGCCGGCCCCGGTGCTGCGTTCGGGCGGTGTCGGCGTCCGTGACCTGCGCCGGCTGGCCCGCGGCGTCGGGCTGGACGAGCCGGCCACCGCGCTGGTCTTCGAGGTGGCGTACGCGGCCGGGCTGGTCGGCGAGCTGGACCTGCCCGGGACCACCACCGGCCGCTACGGCGCCGACCAGCAGGTGCTGCCCACCGGCGGGTACGAGGTGTGGCGGGCGATGTCGCTGGCCCACCGCTGGGAGCAGCTCGCCCGGGCCTGGCTGACGATGACCCGGCAGGTCGGGCTGGTCGGCCAGCGCGACGACCGGGACCGGCCGATCAGCGCCCTCTCCGCCGAGGCGGAACGGGCCGGTGCGCCGGCCGCCCGGCGGGCGGTGCTCGGGGTGCTGGCCGACCTGGAGCCGGCCACCGCACCCACCCCGGACGAGGTGCTGGAGCTGCTGGACTGGCGCGCTCCCCGGCGCAGCCGGGGCCGGGAGGCCGCGCACCGGGAGGTGTTGGCCGAGGCGGCCCAGCTGGGCGTCACCGGGCTCGGCGCGCTCACCTCGTACGGGCGGCTGCTGCTGGCCGACGTCACCGAGGCGGACGAGCGCGGCGGCGACGACCCGCTCGGCCTGCGCTCGGACGCCGAGAGCGGCGACCCGTCGAACGCCGTGCGGGCGCTGGACGCGCTGCTGCCCGCCCCGGTCGACCACTTCCTGGTGCAGGCCGACCTGAGCGTGGTGGTGCCCGGCCCGCCCGACCCGGCGCTCGCCGCCGAACTGGACGTGGTGGCCGAGCACGAGTCGGCCGGCGGGGCCAGCGTGCACCGGATCACGACGGCGAGCGTGCGGCGCGCCCTGGACGCCGGGTACACCGCCGACGACCTGCACGCCCTGTTCCGCCGCCGGTCGCGCACCCCGATCCCGCAGGGGTTGACGTACCTGGTGGACGACGTGGCGCGCAAGCACGGCGGGCTGCGCCTCGGCTCCGCCGGCGGGTACGTGCGCAGCGACGACGAGGCGCTGCTCGCCGAGGTGCTGGCCGACCGGCGGCTGGAGTCGATGGCGTTCCGCCGGCTGGCGCCGACGGTGCTGGTCACCCCGTACCAGGTGGGGCGGATGCTGATCGCGCTGCGCGACGCCGGGTACGCGCCGGTGCCGGAGGACACCAGCGGCGCGACGGTGCTGTCCCGGCCGAAGACCCGGCGGGCGCCCGCCCGGGCGTCGGTGAGTACCCGCGCGCTGGATCCGCTGGCCGCGCCGAAGCTGGCGATGCCCCGGCTGCTGGGCGTGGTGGAGCAGATCCGGCGGGGCGACGCGGCGGCGCGGGCGGCCCGGCGGGCCCCGGCGGTGGTGCGCGGCAGCGCGGCCCGGGTGGCCGCCGGCCCGATGCCGGCGCACAGCCACAGCGAGGCCCTGGCGGTGCTGCAACAGGCGGTACGGGACAAGGCGCTGGTCTGGGTCGGCTACGTCGACGCGCACGGGGCGACCGCGTCCCGGCTGCTCCGGCCGGTGTCGATCGGCGCCGGTTACCTGCGCGCCGAGGACGACCGGACGGAGATGCTGCACACCTTCGCGCTGCACCGGATCACCGCGGCGGTGCGGGAGGACTGAGCGGTCAGCGCCGGCTGCGGCGCACGGTGCCGATCACGGAGACGGCGAGCAGCAGGGCGAACGCGGCGCCGGCGGTCTCGCCGCCCGAGGCGACGAAGCCCTGCCGCTGCACCAGCCAGCCGAAGAGGAACCAGGCGACGAGGGCGAGCGCGGCGGCGGTGTAGCCGACCAGCGTCGCCGTGGAGACCTCGTCGGCCGGCGGCGGCTCGTCGTCGGTGGCCGTTTCCTGGTCGACGCTCATTGCCAGCCCTCCCGCCCCGTCCGGCTCCCGCCCTCCAGCGTGGCACCCGGATTCCTGGCCGCCCAGGGGCCAAAACCCTGAATCGCCGCCCCGACAGTCGGACTGTCGGGGCGGCGATTCATGTTGCGGGCCGCGGCTCAGGTGCCGGGGCGGCGGCCGACCAGCGTCACGCGGGAGCCGACCGAGCCGAGCTCCCACCAGCGGACCGCGTCGGTGTGCAGCAGGTTGACGCAGCCGTGCGAGCCGATCGAGGAGTTGTGCAGGTAGGTGGTGGTCTCGTGGAAGCCGATCCCGCCGTTGAAGCGCTGCCAGTAGGGCAGCCACACGTCGTACGGGTCCGACCACTCCTTCAGCTTCCGGAGGTTGACCTTGTAGGTGCCCGCGGGAGTGGCGTAGCCGGACATGCCGGTGCGGGTGACCGTCGGCTTGGCCACCACCTTGCCGTCGCGCATCACCCAGGTGGTCTGCTTGGTCAGGTCCACACAGAAGGTGGTGCCGGAGCCGGCGTTGCACCGGCTGGTGTCCGTGTTCGCCAGCCGCTTCGCCACGTCGTACGTGAGCGGTCCGGCCCGGCCGGCGGCCGGGCGGATGTCGTACCGCTGCTGGAACTTCTTGATCGCCGCGCAGTCGGCGTCGGACTGCCGGCCGTCGACGCTGACCGTGCCGAACCCGCCCAGCCGGGCGAGGTAGCCCTCCACCTCGCGCTGGTACTCCCCCTGCTCGCAGCGGGTCTTGTTCTGCGGCGTCGGGTTGGCGATCCGGCGGCCGCGCTCCGGCTTCGGCGGCGTGGTGAGGCGCGGCGTCGTCGCCGCGGCCTTCAGCTTCGGGGCCGGGGTGGTGGGCTGGGTCAGCTGGTCGGGCGGCGCGACGCCGCTCGCCCCCGTTACCTGTTCCGCATTGCCGACCGGGGCGAGCCCTCCTCCAGTGCCACCCGGATCGGCCTGCGGGTCGAGCGCGCATCCACCGGCGCCGACCAGCGTGACCACCGCCAGGGCGGCCATCCGGATGGTGAAACCTCTATGCCTCATTGAGCCTCCCGATAGCCGTCCCACTGGGTAGACGTTCGGCCGTTGGGAAACGTTGCGTCGTTTGGGCATTTTTCTGTGCGCCCCCGACCCCGTGCAACACTGGATGGTCGGCCTGCGGCGGGGGTGTCCCCGCCGATGACGGGTAGCCGACAAGCCCGGCCGAGGAGAGGACGCTGGCGTGAGCGGTGGACCACTGATCGTGCAGTCGGACAAGACCCTGCTGCTGGAGATCGACCACCCCGACGCGCAGGCCTGTCGGATGGCGATCGCCCCCGGCACGGCCACGCGCAGCTCGGGACCGTCGGGCCGAACCTGGAGCGCCGGCAGGGTGCGCAGTGCGCTGACGAGTTCACCGCTGTCCATGCGCAACTGTATCGGGACATCGACCCGCGAGGATGCCCCTCAGGGCGCGGGCAGCTCCGGGCCGCCCTCGAGCAGCGGGGCGAGCAGGTCGCCCTGCTTCTCCACCCGCTTGAGCACCTCGGTCGCCGTGTACGGCTTCGTCGCCGGTCGCTTCCCGGCCGCCCCGGCCTCCACCTCGTCCCAGGTCAGCGGCGTCGACGCCGACGGCACCGACTGGGCGCGCAGCGAGTACGGCGCCACCGTCGTCTTCGCCGCGTTGTTCTGGCTCCAGTCGATGAAGACCTTCCCCGGCCGCAGGTTCTTCGCCATCTTCGACACGATCAGCTTGGGGTGCGCCTTCTCCAGTTCCTGTGCGATGCGACGCGCATAGGCGGACACGTCATCGGCGGACTGGGTGCCGCGTATAGGGCAGCAGAGCTGCATGCCCTTCTTGCCCGACGTCTTGGGATAGGACTCCACCCCGTCGCCGGCCAGCCGATCCCGCATCAGCAGCGCCACCTGGCAGCACTGCCGCAGCGCCGCCGGCGCGCCCGGGTCCAGGTCGACCACCATCATGTCCGGGTGCTCGCCGACCTTCCACTGCGGCGTGTGCAGCTCCAGCGCGGCGAGGTTGGCCAGCCAGACCAGGGTGGGCAGATCGTCGGCGACCACGTAGTCGATGGTCTCCCGTCCCTTGCTCGACCCCGGGGCGGGCAGGGTCTCGGTGCGTACCCAGTCGGGGGTCGCGGCCGGGGCGTTCTTCTCGAAGAACGAGCCGCCGGTGACCCCGTTGGGGAAGCGGATCCGGGTCAGCGCGCGGTCGGCCAGGTGCGGCAGCAGGACCGGGGCGACCCGGGTGTAGTAGTCGATCACCTCGCCCTTGGTGAACCCGGCCTCGGGATAGAGCACCTTGTCCAGGTTGGACAGCTCCAGCGTCCGCCCCTCGACCTCGACCCGGAACCGCTCAGCCGGCATCGTCGACCTCCTCCGCTGGCTTGTCCGGCCGCAGCCGCAGCACCCGGGGGAACCGCAGCCGCCCGTCGGGCGTGCGCTGGCCGTACTTGACCTCCACCACGACCCAAGGTGTTACCCAGATCGCGCCCCGGGCATCCTCGCGTGGCACGTCACCGGAGAACGGCGACGCCGCCGCGCGCAGCGGCTCCAGCTCGCGCAGCAGCTCCCGCTCCAGCGCCGCGCCGATCCCGCCGCCGACCCGGCCCCGGTAGATGAGCCGCCCGTCCGGCCCGGGCACCCCCACCAGCAGCCCGCCGATCTTCCGCGCGCCGGGCCGCCAGCCGCCGATCACGAAGTCGCCGGTCACCTCCAGCTTGACCTTGAGCCAGTCGGGCGAGCGCACGCCGGCCCGGTAGACCGAGTCGACCCGCTTGGCCATCACCCCCTCCAGCCCGTGCTCGCCGGCCGCCTCGTAGGTGGCCGCGCCGTCGGCGAAGCCCGGGGGCACCGCCCACCGGGCCGCGCCGAGCCCGAGCGCCTCCAGGGCCGCCCGCCGCTCCCGGTAGGAGCGTCCGGTCAGGTCCTCGCCGCACAGCCGGAGCAGGTCGAAGATCATGTACGTCACCGGGGCCGCCGCCGCGAGCCGGGCCGCCTTCGCCGGGTCCCGGACGTGCATCCGCTCGGCCAGTGCGGTGAACGAGGGCTGCCCGGTCTGGTTGAGCAGCACCACCTCGCCGTCGAGCAGCGCGTCGTCGACCTGCTCGGCCAGGGTGATCAACTCGGGGTACGCGGCGGTGATCTCCACGCCGCTGCGGGCGTACATGTGCTGCCGGCCGCCGGTGATGTCGGCCAGCGCCCGGACGCCGTCCCACTTGAACTCGTACGCCCAGCCGTCACCCACCGGGAGCGGCCCGGTCATCGCGAGCATCGGCTTCAGCGGCGCGCCGGGCACCTTTCGACTGTAGTTGGGCAGCGAAGAGCGTGCGCCCCGTTCGATCGTTTGGGATCCTTGGGCAGAACCGGGGAGAGGAGCGCGGCATGCGGGCGATCTGGAAGGGGGCTGTGTCCTTCGGGCTGGTGTCGATCGGGGTGAAGCTCTACTCGGCCACCGAGGAGAAGGACATCCGATTCCACCAGGTGCACCGGGCCGACGGCGGCCGGATCCGCTACAAGCGCACCTGCCAGGTCTGCGGCGAGGAGGTCACCTACGACGACATCGCCAAGGGCTACGACCTCGGCGGCGGCGAGATGGTGATCCTGACCGACGAGGACTTCGCGGAACTGCCGCTGACCAGCTCGCGCGCGATCGACGTGCTGGAGTTCGTCCCCGCCGAGCAGGTCGACCCGATCCTCTACAACAAGGCGTACTTCCTGGAGCCGGAGGGCTCGGCGACCAAGCCGTACGTGCTGCTGCGGGACGCGCTCGCCGACTCGGAGCGGGTGGCGATCGTCAAGGTGGCGCTGCGCCAGCGCGAGCAGTTGGCCACCCTGCGGGTCCGCGAGGGCGTGCTGCTGCTCAACACGATGCTCTGGCCCGACGAGGTGCGTACCCCCGACTTCGGCTTCCTGGACGAGGACCTGAAGGTCCGTCCCCCGGAGCTGGCGATGGCCAGCTCCCTGATCGACTCGATGGCCGGCACGTTCGAGCCGGACGCCTTCACCGACGACTACCGGGCGGCGTTGCAGGAGGTCATCGACGCCAAGGTCGAGGGGCGCGAGGTGGTGCAGCCGGAGGAGGTAGAGGCCGCGCCGGCCGCCGCGGTGGACCTGATGGCGGCGCTGAAGGCCTCGGTCGAGCGGGCCCGGTCCGCCCGGGGCGAGCAGCCAGCCGCTGGCGCGGGTGAGCCGACGCCGATCTCGTCGGCCCGTTCCGCGCAGCAGGCGGCGAAGGCGGCGAAGAAGGCGGCCCCGGCGAAGAAGGCGGCGGAGAAGAAGGCCGCCGCCAAGAAGGCCGAGCCGGCGAAGAAGGCCGCCGCCAAGAAGACCGCCGAGAAGAAGGCCGCCAAGGCGCCGGCGAAGAAGGCCGCAGCGAAGAAGGCCGCGCCCCGCAAGACCGCCTGAACGCCGGGGTCTCCGCCGTCGTACGCCGGAGACCCCGCCGGCGGGTCAGCCGCGGCCGAGCTTCTGGGTGGGGGTGATCCGGACGATCACCCGCTCCTCGCCCGGCTGCCGGAACGGGTAGGTGTCCTGCCCGAGGTACTTCTTGGCCATCCGGTCGATGTGCTCGTCGGCGCCCTCGGTGATCAGCTCGGCGGTGCCCTTCACCCAGAGGGTGCGGAAGTCGTCGGCCTTGTCCACCACCGAGACCGCCACCACCGGGTTGCGCTCGATGTTGGTGTACTTCTGCCGCCCCCGGGCGGTGTTGAACACGATGTGCTCGCCGTCGGTGTCCACCCACACCGGGGTGACGTGCGGGGTGCCGTCGGCTTCGACGGTGGCCACGTGGGCCAGCTGGGGCTCGGAGAGCAGGGCCAGGTCTTCGTCGGTGAGGATCGCCATGGTCAAGAACCTACCGCCGGAAGCGCTCCGGCACCCGGACGAACCGGGATGACGGGGAGGCGCGGGACGGCGGGTGGGAGAGCGGGCGGGCGACGGGACACCGGCGGCATCGATCCGGGTACCGTGTGCGCTGGCCGCGGGTCGTCGGGCCGGTCCACCCACACCAGCAGGGAGTCGAGGACGTGAGCGAGCGTACGCAGAACCGGTCGGCGGGCCAGGGCCCGGAGACGAAGGCGCAGCGGCGGCTGGCCGCCCAGCTCGCGGCGCAGAAGGCCGCCGAGGCGAAGAAGCGCCGGCAGGCCTGGCTGGGGGCGCTCGCCGGCCTCGCGGTGATCGCGGTGATCGTCGGCGTCTTCGTGGTGACCCGGGGCGGTGACGACGACGCCGCGAAGCCGGCCGCGTCGCCCGCCGGCTGCCCGGGCGGCTTCCCGACCCTGCCCGACGGCGCCGACCGGGCACTCTGCACCAAGCCGCCGGCCGGCAAGGGCGAGGGCGAGCTCAGCGGCCTGAAGGCCACCCCGCTGATCCGGGGCACCGGCGCCGCCGCCCAGAGCGGCCAGCAGATCACCGTGAACTACGTCGGGGTGTCGTACCGGACGGGCGAGGAGTTCGACGCCTCCTGGAAGCGCTCGGAGCCGTTCTCCTTCATGCTCGGCCAGGGCAACGTGATCCCGGGCTGGGACCAGGGCCTGCAGGGGCAGACCGTGGGCAGCCGGGTGCAGCTCGACATCCCGGCCGACCTCGCGTACGGCGACAAGCCGCAGCGCCCGGGCGCGCCGTCCGGCCCGCTGCGCTTCATCGTCGACGTGCTGGCGGTGCAGTAGCCCACAGAGGTCTTCCCGGCTGTCACCTACGCGCAGTAGGTTCGGGGTCACCGTGGGCGGTCCACACCGCCGCACGGTGACCCCTCACCATCGTGGAGGTACGCGTGCCGGCGCTGGACGACCCCGGGCGGACCGCCCGGCTCATGTGGACGCACTTCGAACCCGTCCACGCGGTCACCTACTTCCATCCGCGCGCCCGCGCCGCGTACGAGGCGGTCGGGCTACGCGGCTACTGGCGGGGGTACTTCGCCGGCCGGGCCGCCCCGCTCGGGCCCACCGAGGCGGCCCCGGTGCTCGCCGCGTTCTTCAACTTCGCCCCGCCGATGGTGAGCCGGGCGCTGCCGGCGGTCTGGCGGCTCGCCACCCCGCAGGAGGCGCTGCGGGCCCGGCTGACCGGCGCCGTGCAGGCGCTCGCCGAGCTGACCTACGAGCTGCCCGAGTCCCACCTGGTCGAGGCCGCCGACCTGCTGGAGGAGGCGGCCGCGGCGGTGGAGCCTGCCGGCCGGGTGCTCGGCGCGGCCAACGCCGCCCTGCCGCGCGGTGAATACCCGCTGGCCCGGCTCTGGCAGGCCGCCACCACGCTGCGCGAGCACCGGGGTGACGGGCACGTCGCCGCCCTGGTCGCCGCCGACCTCGATCCGGTGGAGACGCTGGCCTGGCGGGTCGCGGTGGACATGCCCCTGCAGAACCTGCTCGGCCGGGGCTGGTCCGAGGAGCAGTGGCAGGCGGCGCGGGGCCGGTTGGCCGAGCGCGGCTGGCTCGGCCCGGACGGCGAGCCGACCGACGTCGGGCGGGCCCGGTTCCAGGCCGTCGAGGATGCCACCGACCTCGCCGCCGCCCGCCCCTGGCGCACCCTCGGGCCGGACCGCACCGACCGCCTGCGCGAACTGCTCGAACCGATGGCCCGCGCCTGCCACACGGTGATCCCGGAGAACAGCCCGATCGGCCTGCCCGCCCTGCAGGGCTGACACCCCCGCCCCCGGCCCCGGTCGGGGAGGATGGGCGGGTGACGGTGGATGCGGTGGTGTTCGACCTCGACGGCGTGATCGTGGACTCCGAGCCGGTCTGGGAGGAGGTCCGGCGGGCGTACGTGGCGGCGCACGGCGGCACCTGGCAGCCGGACACCCAGCGCCGGCTGATGGGGATGAGCACCGGCGAGTGGGCCGACTACCTCAGCGGCGAGCTGGGCGTCGACCGCGACGCCGGGCAGGTGGCCACCGAGGTGGTCGAGGAGATGACCCGGCGGTACGCGCGGCACGTACCCCTGATCGACGACGCCGACCGGGTCGTGCGCGGGGTGGCCGCGCGGTGGTCGCTGGGGCTGGCCAGCTCGTCGCCGACCCGGCTGATCGCCGCGGCGCTGACCGCCATGGACCTGACCGACGCCTTCCGGGTGACGCTCTCCACCGAGGAGACCGCGCGGGGCAAGCCCGCGCCGGACGTCTACCTGGCCGTCGCCGACCGGCTCGGCGTCGACCCGACCCGCTGCGTCGCGGTGGAGGACTCCTCCAACGGGGTACGCTCCGCGGCCGCCGCCGGCATGCGGGTGGTGGCGATCCCGCACGGGTCGTACCCGCTGGACCCGGATGCGGCGGCCCTCGCCGCCGTGGTGCTGTCGTCGGTGCACGAGCTCACTCCGGACCTGGTGGCCGGGCTCGGCTGACCCGCCTCCGCCCGGCGCAGGCGGCCGGCCGTCAGATCCGGCGGCTGCGGCTGGACCGGGGCAGGAACGGGGTGTCGCGGCGGTCGCCGGCCGGGGCCGGACCCGGTTCGCCGGTCGCCTCAGCCGGTGCCGCGCACCCGGCGTCGGTCGGACCGGCCCCGCCACCGAGCGTCACGGGTGGCGTCGACGCCACCTCTGGTACGTCCCGCATGACCCCTCCTCCGCCGGCTATCCGGTGATACGGACGGCGGGCCCGGCGGGATCGGTCGGGCGGCACCGGACCCCGCACTCCAGCCCGGCGACGTCACACAGGGTGAGGTCGACGGTCGCCCCGGTGAGGTGCGGGTGCGCGGGCCGGAGGTGATCGCGACCGGCGACGCCACCCCGACCCGCGCGGGATCGGCGAAGATGGGGGACGCGACTGTCGGAGGGAGACGGGGATGAAGGCGATCGTCTACGAGGAGACCGGCGACCCCTCGGTGCTGAAGCTGGTGGACCGGCCGGTGCCGGAACCCGGGCGCGGCGAGGTGCTGGTCCGGGTGGCCGTCTCCGGGGTGAACCCGACCGACTGGAAGGGTCGCCGGCAGTGGCCGCTGCCGGCCGGCTGGCAGACCCCCGGCCAGGACGGCGCCGGGGTCATCGAGGCGGTCGGCGAGGGCGTCGACCAGATCCTGATCGGCAAGCGGGTGTGGCTCTGGGAGGCCGCCTGGCAGCGCCCCTGGGGCACCGCAGCCGAGTACACCGTGGTCCCGGTGCGCCAGGCGGTAGGCCTCGGTTCCGCCGACTTCGACCTGGGCGCCTGCCTCGGCATCCCGTTCCTCACCGCGCACCGCTGCCTGACGGCCGGGGAGTACATGCCGACCAAGCTGCACGCCGGTGCGCTCAGCGACCACGTGGTGCTGGTGCAGGGCGGCGCGGGCGCGGTGGGCAACGCGGCGATCCAGCTCGCGCGCTGGGCGGACGCCTGCGTGATCACCACCGTCAGCAGCCCGGAGAAGGCGCAGCTCGCGGCGGCGGCCGGCGCGTCCTTCGTGATCAATTACCGGGAACAGGACGTGGTCGAGGAGGTCCGCAAGATCGCCCCCGAGGGGGTGCACACGATCGTCGAGGTCTCCGCCGCCCGCAACGCCGCCACCGACGTCCAACTGCTCCGCCCCGGCGGCGCGGTCTGCGTGTACGCCGACGACGGGGGCGCCGAGGTCACCCTGCCGATCCGGCCGCTCATGGTGCCCAACGCCCGCTGGCAGTTCGTGCTGGTCTACACCGAGCCGGCGGCGGCCAAGGCGCGGGCGGTCACCGACGTGGCGGCGGCGGTGGCACAGGGCGGCGTACGGGTGGGCGGGGAGGTCGGCCTGCCCCTGCACCACTACCCGCTGGCCGAAACGGCTGCCGCGCACCAGGCGGTGGAGGATTCGGTGGTCGGCAAGGTGCTGATCACCACCAGCGCGCAGTGACGGTCACTCGGCGCGGGCCTGGGCGACGGAGGCGCGGACCAGCTCGGTCAGCACGTCGAGATCGACGTCGGCGAGCTGCTTGACGTAGAGGCAGCCCTTGCCGACGGTGTGCCGGCCCAGCCGGGCCGTCAACTGCTCCTTCTCGGGGAATCCCTCGCCGAGGTAGAGGGTGGTGGCCGCCTTGCGCGGCGAGAACCCGACCAGGAACCAGTCCAACTCGCGACCGCTGGCGTAGCGCAGGTGCCGCTGCCCGAAGCCGACGATGGCGTCCCCCCACATGGTCGGCGGCTCGCCGGTGACCTGCCGCATCAGGTCGCGGACGGCGATGGCGTCGCGGCGGCGGGTCTCGTCCGGCACGGCGGCGAGGAAGTCGTCCACGCTGGCGGCGGTCGGTGCGGTCTTCAGGGTTGCCATGACGTCTCCGAACTCGACGGCGGGCCGACCCGGGGGCGGCCGGTTCAAGCCGATCGTACGAGCCGGCACCGACACCGTGAGCTGGGTGGATTTCCCCGTCAGCGGGACAGAGGCGAACATGTTTCGCAAGAATGACTGTGCGGGTCGCCCCGCAAAAAAGCGGGCGGCCCCGGCGCGGTGCGAACGCCGGGGCCGCCCCTGGGGAGGGATGCTTCTTGGAGTACGTCCCTGCCCCTAACGGCGACGAGCCGCCGGAAAACGTTACGGCCCGGTCAGTTCCCGCACCTCGAGCCCGCCGTCGGCGTAGCGGGACCGGACCACCTTCTTGTCGAACTTGCCGACGCTCGTCTTCGGCACCGCGTCGATGAACGCCCACCGCTCCGGCAGCTGCCAGTGCGCCACCGACTTCGCCAGGAACGCCCGCAGTTCCTCCGCGGTCACCGAGGCGCCCTCGCGGATCACCACGGTGGCCAGCGGACGCTCGTCCCACCGCTGATCGGGCACCCCCACCACGCAGGCCTCCTGCACGTCGGGGTGAGCCATCAGCGCGTTCTCCAGCTCCACCGAGGAGATCCACTCCCCACCCGACTTGATCACGTCCTTGGCGCGGTCGGTGAGGGTGATGTAGCCGTCCGGCGAGAGGGTGCCCACGTCACCGGTACGCAGCCAGCCGTCGCGGAACTTCTCCTCGTCCGGGTTGTCGTCGCCGACGTACCGTGCGGTCACCCACGGGCCCCGGACCTCCAGCTCGCCGACGGACGTCCCGTCGGCGGGCAGCGGCTCGCCCAGCGGGCCGACGATCCGCGCGGCCACCCCGGCCGGCACCCGGCCCTGGGTGTAGCGGTAGCGCCAGGCGTCGTCGCCGGCGGCGCCGGCCGGCGGCCGGGACACCGAGCCCAGCGGGGACATCTCGGTCATCCCCCAGGCGTGGATGACCTCGATGCCGTGCCGCTCGGCGAACGCGTGCATCAGCGCGGGCGGGCAGGCCGAACCGCCGACGATCACCTCCGTCAGCGAAGACGTGTCCACGTCGTGGTTGTCCAGGTAGGAGAGCAGGTCGTTCCAGATGGTCGGCACGGCGCCGGCCAGGGTGGGCCGCTCCGCGGCGATCATCTCGGCGATCGGCGCGGCCTGGAGGAACCGGTCCGGCATGATCAGCGACGCGCCGGAGAGGAAGGCCGCGTACGGCAGGCCCCACGACATCGCGTGGAACATCGGCACGATGGCCAACTCCCGGTCGACCGGACCGAGGCCGAAGCCCTCCGGCATGCAGACCTGCAACGAGTGCAGGTAGATCGAGCGGTGCGAGTAGGCCACGCCCTTGGGGTTGCCGGTGGTGCCGGAGGTGTAGCAGAGGGCGGCGGCGTCCCGCTCGTCCACCTCGGGCCACTGGTAGCTGTCGGGGCGGCCGGCCAGCAGCTCGTCCCAGTGGTGCACGGTGATCCGGTCGCCGGCCGCCGCGACCAGCGGGGCGGGGTCGCCGCCGCCGACCACCACCACGTGCCGCACGGTGGTCATCTCGCCGAGCACCCGGGCCAGCAGCGGGATCAGCGTCGAGTCGACCAGCACCACCCGGTCCTCGGCGTGGTTGGCGATGTAGGCGACCTGGTCCGGGAAGAGCCGGATGTTCAGGGTGTGCAGCACCGCGCCCATGCTGGGCACGGCGAAGTACGCCACCAGGTGCTCGTTGTTGTTCCACATGAAGGTGGCGACCCGTTCGTCGCCGGTCACCCCGCACTCGTCGCGCAGGGCGTGGGCCAGCCGGGCGGCGGCGCGGCCCACCTCGGCGTACGACATCCGGCGGGGCTCGCCGCCGGTCCACGTGACGACCTCGGCCGTGCCGTGCACGGTGGTGCCGTGTTCGAGGATCCGGGAGACCTGGAGGGGGGCGTCCATCATCGTGCTACGCATGAGTAACAAGCTAGTGTCGCCGGTCACAGGTTGGGAACCCCCGGAACGCCGGAGGCGCCGCCGGGAAGCTGCGTAAATTGGCCGGGTGAGCATCTCGTGGGCCGATTCGTACGTGGGGCAGCTGCGGGCCCTGGCCGGTGACCGGACGCTGATGTTCGTCGGGGCCCGTGCCGTGGTCCGCGACAACGCGGGCCGGGTGCTGCTGATCCAGCGCTCCGACAACGGCCACTGGGCCCTGCCGGCGGGCGCGATGGAGCTGGGCGAGTCGGTCGCCGACTGCGCCGTCCGCGAGGTCCGCGAGGAGACCGGGCTGCGCGCGCTGCGGGTCGGCGCGTTCGCCCTCTACACCGGGCCGGACCGCACCCACACCAACATGTACGGCCACACCTACCAGATCTTCACCACCGCGTTCCGGGTCGAGGACTGGGACGGCGACCTGGCCCGGGTCACCGACGAGACGACCGACGCCGATTTCTTCCCCCGCGACGCGTTCCCCTCGCCGCTCTCGGCCTCGGTCCCGGAGACCCTCGCCGACCTGGACGTCTTCGAGCAGACCAACCGCCTGATCCTCAAGTAGCGCGGACCCCGGGCGGCCTGCGATCGCCCGGGGCCCGCGTACGGAGTGTGGTCTACGGAGCCGGGATCACCCCGACGTCGACGACCACGGTGCCGCCGTCGGTCACCTCGATCACCGTGCTGTCCGCGTACGGAGCGTTGTACGGGGCGGTGGGCACGGACGTGACGTCGGAGTCGGTGGCGTCGTCGCCCACGTTCGGCGTGGTCACCTGCCAGCCGTAGCGCAGGTTCACGCGCACCACGTACCGCCCCGGCGGCACCGCGCGCGCGTACGCGCCCACGTACGGGTACGCACGGAGTTCGGTGGTCGCCGCACCTTCGGGAAGGAACTCGACGTTGTACGTCGCCTCGCCGTAGCCACCCAGCGGCTCACCCGCGTCGCGCTGCCCGTCGCGGTCCTCGTCGTACCAGACGGTGCCTTCGATGGTGCCCTGCGGGCGGTAGCTGGTGACCGCCTGGCGCGAGTTGTTCGCCGGGTTCAGGTCGTCGTTGGCGGACTGGACCGTGGCGGTGGCGACGAACTGCCCCTGAGGGGTACCGGCACCGAAGGTGACCGAGAGCGGCAGGTAGTGGTACTGGTACCGCTCCACGGACGCGTAGGTGCACTCCCAGTACCCGGCTCCGGTCTCCGCGTCCTGTCCGGGCTCGCAGGCCCAGTCCGTACCGCTCGCTCCGCCCTCGGTGGGGCGGACGGTGGGCGCCAGGGCGAGCCGGACCCGTACGTCCCGAGCCGGATCGTCGGCGAGGTTCTCCACCACGACGCCGATCTCGACGGCTTCGCCGGGGCCGACCTCCTCCTCGAGGAGCACGACGTTGGTGACGGCGATGTCCGCCGGCGCCACCGGCACCGGCCCCGCGTATCGGTACGTCACCTCCGTCCGTGCGGGCTCTACCCGCCAGACCCGGCTCGAGCTCGTCAGGGTGCCGGGAATGGCGAATTGCTGGTCAGCGGCGCCGGGACCGGTCCGCAGTGCGAGCGTGACGGAAGCGGCCGCGTTCGGTTCGAGCGGTCCCGCCGTGCAGATCACCTGGTCCGTCCCGGTCACGCAGTCCCAGGCACCGGCGTCGTTGACGGGAGCACCGTCGACGGTCACTCCGGCGGGCAGGTCGACGACCAGCCTCAGGTCCTGGGCGGTGGCCGTCCCCACGTTCTTCGCGGTGAACGTCGGATTCACCGGGCCGCCCTCAAGGGGCACGTCGGTCTGCCACCAGACGCCGGTGTCCGGGCCGGGCAGCAGCTGAAGGTCCGCGACCTCCGCGTACGTGGTCTTCAGCTGGTCGGTGTTGTTGTTGGTCGCCGCCTCCCGGGCGTTCGTGGAGACCGTGGCTCCGATGGTCGCGACCGTGCCGGCGGGGGCCGGGGGCAGCGAAAAGTAGATGCGCAGCGGCTCGGCAACGCCGCCCGCCGGCACCGGGCCGTAGATGTTGGTGCAGACGAAGGTCGCGTAATCGCACTGCCAGGACGGGTCGCCGACGATGGCGCTCCCGGCGGGAAGCTTGAACGCGATCTTGGCGTCCTCCGCCACGGCCGCGCCGGCATTGGCGACGTCGGCCCGGACGGCCACGGTCACCCGACTGCTCTCGATCTTGGCGACGGTGGTCAGGGGAACGAGATCGAGCGTGAGGTCGGGCCGCGGCGCGGGTCCGGCGAGGGCCGGACCGGCCGGCACCCCGACGAGGGCGGCTGTGGCAAGGGTGAGCAGGGCGACTCCGGACCCCAGGACAGGGCGTCGATCAGGGTGAGGCATTGAGTCCCTCAGTCGTAGGAGACCGTCGTCGTCGCGTACGGCAGCCGACGACGACGCCGTCCGGCGGCCCGCACGGTGGCGGAGCGGCCGTCCGAGGAGCCACGGCGGCAGCTCCGCCTATCGGACGTCCACGACCGTGGATTCGTTACACGATCCCCCCAATCAGAGCATCGGAGCAGACCGACCGCCTGATCCTCAGGTAGTCCCGGCCGGCGCCGGCTCGGCCCGGGCCGGCGCGACGGCCTCCGCCCGCCCGCCGGTGCGTTCCGCCCCGATCCCGGCGACCACCACGAAGGCGATCCCCAGCACCGGCGCGACGCCCGGCACCTGGCGCAGCGCGACCAGCCCCACCACCAGGGCGATCGCCGGTTCCAGGCTCATCAGGGTGCCGAAGGCGGCGGTGGTGAGCCGGCGCAGGGCGAGCAGTTCCAGGACGAACGGGACGACCGGCAGCAGCACCGCCAGCCCGAGCCCGGCCAGCACCACCCGCCAGGTCAGGTCGGCGAAGACCGACGGCCCGACGGCGACGGTGGCGACCAGGGCGGCCACCGGCATCGACACGGCAAGGCCGCGCAGCCCGGAGACCTCGTCGCCGACCCGTTGGGTGAGCAGGATGTACGCCGCCCAGCACGCCCCGGCGGCCAGCGCGTAGCCGACGCCCAGCAGGTCGGCCCCGCCGCGCCACGGCTCGGTGAGCAGCAGCACCCCGACGGCGGCGAGCGCCGGCCAGAGCTTGGTCCCGCCCCGGCCGCGGGCCACCGCGACACCGAGCGGGCCGAGGAACTCCAGCGCGCTCGCCGTTCCCAGCGGCAACCGGGCCACCGCGGCCATGAACAGGATGGTGATGCCCGCCGTCACCACGCCGAGCGCCAGGCAGGCCCGCAGCGCGGACCGGCTGAGGGCGGACGGACGCGGGCGCACCAGCACCGCCAGCAGCACCCCGGCCCAGGCCAGCCGGAGCCAGGCGGCGCCCTCGGGGCCGACCTGGTCGAAGAGCCCGACCGAGGCGGCCAGGCCGAGTTGCACGAAGATCATCGAGGCGAACGCCATCGTCGAGCCGGCGCGGGTGGGAGTCATGTCCCCCAGTAGAGCCGGTGACCACCGTTCACGTCCACGTGCCATTACTGGACACACTGTTAGGCGATACCGAACAATGCCGGGATGGACCTGCGTCGCCTCCGGTTGCTCCGCGAGCTGGCCCGGCTCGGCTCCATGCGCGCGGTCGCCGACGAGCTGGGCGTCACCACCTCGACCGTGTCCCAGCAGCTCGCCGTGCTGACCCGTGAGGTCGGCGCCGAGCTGATCGAGCCACACGGCCGCCGGGTCCGGCTCACGCCCTCCGGGCGCCGGCTCGCCGAGCACGCCGTGACGATCCTGGCGGCCGTCGACGCGGCCCGCCTCGACCTCGACCCGCAGGCCGAGCCGGCCGGCACCGTGCGGGTCGCCGGCTTCGCCACCGCCGTCCGGCGCTCGCTGCTGCCGGTCACCGCCGACCTCGCCGCCCGCCACCCGAAGGTCCGGCTGCGCATCCATGAACACGAGCCGGCCGAGGCGTACGCGCTGCTCGCGGCGGACGATGTCGACCTCGCATTGACCTACGACTACCACCTGGCGCCGGCACCCTTCGACCAGACCGTCGAGGCGACCCCGCTCTGGTCCGCCGCGTGGAGCCTGGGCGTGCTCGCCGACGGCCCGCCGGCCGCCGGCACCGCGCCCCAGGTCTTCGGCCGCTTCGCGGCGCACGACTGGATCGTCAACTCCCGCAACACGGCCGACGAGGTGGTGGTCCGCACCATCGCCTCGATGGCCGGCTTCGAGCCCCGGATCGCGCACCGGGTGGACAGCCTCGAACTCGTCCAGGACCTGATCGTCGCCGGGCTGGGCGTCGGCCTGCTCCCGTCCGACCAGCCGACCGTGCCCGGCGTACGCCTGCTCCCCCTGACCGACCCGGAGGCCCGGCTGCGGTCGTACGCGGTCATCCGGCGCGGCCGGACCGCCTGGCCTCCGCTCGCCCTGATCCTCGACCTGCTCAAGGCCCGCGCGGGCGGACCGGTCGGGGGTGGCCCCGGGGCGTGATCACCCCGGGGCCACCCGGCCGACGCCGGACATGATCGGCTCGGTCATAGCATGGTCTGCGACTTCGCCTCCATGTCGGCGGCGGCCTCCTCCTTCGACTCCTTCGTGATCGGCTTCCCGCCGGGGGCGGGCGCCTTGCCGCCGAGCGGGTCGGCGCCGCCGGTCGCGCCCTGCGGGCCGGCCCCGCGCAGCTGGTCGTCCGGCAGGGCCAGGGTGACCAGCACCGCCAGGATGGCGATCAGGCCGGCGGTCAGGAAGACCATGTCCAGCGACTCGACGAAGGCGGCCTGGATGGCGGCCCGCACCGGCCCCGGCAGGGCCAGGATGGTGGCCGGGTCGTTGATCGAGATGTCGGCCCCACCGCTGGCCACGACGGCGGCGCGCTGCTCCGGCGGGAGCTGGGCGATCGCCGCCGGCAGCCGGTCGGCGAGCTGCGCGGTCAGCCGGGAGGAGAGCACCGCGCCGAGGATCGCCACCCCGAACGAGCCGCCCAGCGACCGGAAGAACGTCGCCGAGGAGGTGCCGGCGCCCAGGTCACGGACGTCGACCGCGTTCTGCACCGCGAGGATCAGCGACTGCATGCACAGGCCCAGCCCGACGCCGATCACCACCATGAAACCGAACGCCACCCAGAGCGAGGTCTCCACCTCCAGCCGGGTGAAGAGCAGCATGCCGGCCAGCAGCACCACCGAGCCGACCACCGGGAACCACTTGTACCGGCCGATCCGGCTCATCGCCCGGCCGGTGAGGACCGAGGTGACGATGATCCCGGCCATCATCGGCAGCATCAGCAGACCGCTGCGGGTCGGCGAGGCGCCCTTGACGATCTGGAGGTACAGCGGGATGAAGATGATCGACCCGAACATCACCAGACCGAGCACGAAGCCGGCCGAGTTGGCCAGCGCGAAGGTGGGGCTGCGGAACAGCCGCAGCGGCAGGATCGGCTCGGCGACCCGGGCCTCCTGCACCACGAAGAGCAGCCCGAGGACCGCCCCGGCGACGAAGAGCCCGATGATCACCCCGGAGTCCCAGGCGTACTCGTTGCCGCCCCAGCTCAGCGCGAGCAGCAGGGCGCTCACCCCGGCCACCAGCAGCCCGGCGCCGAGCCAGTCGATCGCGTGCTCCCGCCGCTCGAACGGGATCAGCCGCATGACGTGGTAGCAGACCACGATCGCCAGGATCGCCAGCGGCACGTTGATGTAGAAGATCCACCGCCAGTTCGTCTCGGCGAAGTAGCCGCCGACCAGCGGCCCGGCCACCGACGACAGGCCGAAGACCGCGCCGAAGAGTCCCTGGTAGCGGCCCCGCTCCCGGGGTGAGACCACGTCGGAGATGATGGTGAACGCCAGCGTCATCAGGCCGCCCGCGCCGAGTCCCTGGATGCCCCGGGTGACGATCAGCTGGGTCATGTCCTGCGACAGGCCGGCCAGCAGCGAGCCGAGCAGGAACGTGCCGATCGAGAAGAGGAAGACCGGTCGGCGGCCGTACAGGTCGGCCATCTTGCCGTACAGCGGGGTGGACGCCGTGGAGGCGAGCAGGTACGCGGTCACCACCCACGAGTAGTGGTTGATGCCACCCAACTCCCCGACGATGGTGGGCAGCGCCGTACCGACGATGGTCTGGTCGAGCGCGGCCAGCAGCATCCCGGTCATCAGGCCGAACATCAGCAGGCGGATCTGGCGGGCGTTGAGCAGCGGGCGGCCCTGGGCTTCCGTGGTCATCCCGCCTTCTATCCAGGACCGTGCGGAACATGCGCCCCGGGCGGGAAAACCCGTCGACAGGCCGGCTGACGCTCGGCGACCATGCCGCCCGTGAGACTGCTCCGCCGGCTGGCCCTGGACCTCACGCCGCTGCGTACCTCGCGGGACTTCCGGCTGGTCTTCGCCGCGGCGGGGGTGTCCGGCTTCGGGTCGTTCATCACCTACGTGACGCTGCCGTACCAGGTGTACCAGCTCACCGGTGATCCGCTGCTGGTCGGCCTGCTCGGCGTCTGCGAGCTCGTACCCCTGCTCCTGATGGCCTTCGTCGGCGGCGCGCTCGCCGACTACCTGGACCGGCGGCGGCTGGTGCTCGGCGGCGAGATCGGCTTCACGCTGCTCTGCGGGGTGTTGCTGGTCAACTCGCTGTCGGCGGCGCCGCGCCTGTGGCTGCTCTACGTGGTGGCGGCCGCGACCGCGGCGCTGGACGGGGTGCAACGCCCGGCCATGGAGGGGCTCACCCCCCGGATCGTCACGCCCGACGAGATCCCGGCGGCGGGCGCGCTGAACTCGCTACGGATGGACGTGGCCCAGCTCGGCGGCCCGGCCGTCGCCGGCGTGCTGATCGCCTCCGTGGACCTGGCCTGGGTGTACGCCATCGACCTGGCCACCTTCGCGTTCTCGCTGGCCTGCCTGGCGCTGGTCCGGGCGGTCCCGCCACCGCCGGCCGCCGGCCGGCCGTCGCTGCGCTCGGTGGTCACCGGCCTGCGGTACGCCCGCAGCCGCCCCGAACTGCTCGGCACCTACCTGGTCGACATCAAAGCGATTGCCCCCACCCGCGTCACCCCCGACCCGGCCCGTTGATCATGAAGTTGTTGTCCCGACCCGCCGGACCGGTCGACAACAACTTCATGATCAGCGCGAGCCGAACTCTTCGACGATCGCGGTGCAGAAGGCGGGGAGGTCGGCGGGTTTGCGGCTGCTGACCAGGCCGTTGTCCGTCACGACCGGCTCGTCCAGCCAGGTGGCGCCGGCGTTGGTGAGGTCGGTGCGCAGGCTGGGCCAGGAGGTGATCCGCCTGCCGCGCACCACGTCGGCCTCGACCAGCGTCCACGGGCCGTGGCAGATCACCCCGACCGGCTTGCCGGCGTCGAAGAACGCCTTCACGAACCGGACCGCGTCCGGGTCGGTCCGCAGGAAATCCGGGTTCGCCACGCCGCCCGGCAGCACCAGTGCGTCGTAGCCACCGGCGTCCGCGTCGGCCACGGTCACGTCGACGCCGTACGTCGTGCCGTGGTCGAGGTGGTTGAAGGACTGGATCGAGCCGGGCTTGAGCGACACCAGCTCCACCGTCGCGCCCGCCCGCTCGACCGCCTGGCGCGGCTTCACGTACTCGACCTCCTCCACGCCGTCCGCGGCGAGGAAGGCGATCCGCCTGCCCTGCAGTGTCGTCGCTGCCATGTCGTGTTTCTCCTCTCCGGGGTGTCCCTCGTCGGTTCCCGGGCCCGAATGCCCGAAACGTGGCGCCCGGCCGCCGGGGATGTTTGGCCCGGGACCCTCGGGGGAGTCGGGAAGGCATGGCAGGAGCAGCAGCGGAACAGCGCCGGCTGGCCACCGTCGTGGAGAGCTGGCTCGGGCGCCCGGTCCTGGTCGTCGGGGACGCCATGCTGGACGAGTGGCGGTTCGCCGAATCCGACCGGCTCTGTCGCGAGGCGCCCGCCCCCGTCCTCACCCTGCGCCGGCGCATCTCCGCCGCCGGCGGCGCCGCCAACACGGCGGTCAACATCGCCACCCTCGGCGGCCGGGCGCTGCTGGTCGCCCCGGTCGGCGCCGACGTGGCCGGCGACGAACTGCACGACTGCCTGGACCGGGCCGGGGTCTGGGACCGTACGGTCGGTCAGCCGCACCGGCCGACGCCGGTGAAGCGGCGGATGCTCGCCGGCAACCAGATCCTGCTCCGGGAGGACTCCGGCGACCCGGAGGACGCGCTCGACGACGACGGGGTGCGGGACCTGCTCACCGCGCTGGACTGCGCGACCGAGGAGCTGAAGGCGGCCGCCGGTGGCGCCACGCCCACCCTGGTCGTCTGCGACTACGGCCTGGGCGCGCTGCCCGCGCCGGTGCGCGCCTGGCTGGTCGCCAACCGCGAGCGCTACACCACCGTCGCCCTGGACGCGCACGACCTGGCCGACTGGCGGGGCCTCGCCCCGACCGTGGTGACCCCGAGCTTCGCCGAGGCGACCCGGCTGCTGGCCCGCGCCGCCGCCGGCTTCGGCGCCGCGCCGCGTCCCGCCGGCCGGACCGCCGCCGGCCCGGACCTGCACCTGGACCACCCGCCGGTCGACCCGGCCGACGGCCCGTCCGAGCTGATTGTCGGCGCGGCCCCGGGCGGCGCCGGCGCACGCCTCTCCGCCACCGGTGATCGGTCCGGTGTGGTCGGCACCGGTCCGACCGGCGAGCCCACACCCGGCGAGGACCGGGTGGCGATGACCGGCGACGGGCTGAGCGTCACCGGCACCGGGGTCACCGTGAACACCGCCGCCGGCGACGGCGTCGACCGGGCGGTGCTGGCCGAGTCGCGGCTGGAGGAACTGCGCGAGCACACCGGCGCGGACGTGGTGGCGGTGACCCTGGACACCGAGGGGGCGGTGGTCGGCGGGGCCGACGGGGAGCCCCGGCGCAGCCACAGCACACCCGTCCCGGCCAGCCACGCGGTCGGCGCCGGGGACGCGTACCTGGCGGCGATGACGCTGGCCCTGGCGGCCGACGCGCCGCTGCCGACCGCGGCCCAGCTGGCCCAGCTCGCCGCGACCATCACCGTGTCGGACACCGGCACCTGCGTCTGCCGCCGAGAGGACCTGCTCGCCGCGCTGGGCACCACGGCGGACGGTACGGCCCACCCGACGCTGGTCGGCACGGCCGAGCTGGCCGCGATCGTCGGCGACCACCGGCGCGCCGGCCGCTCGATCGTCTTCACCAACGGCTGCTTCGACGTGCTGCACCCCGGACACGTGCGCTACCTGGAGCAGGCCCGCGGGCTGGGCGACCTGCTGGTGGTGGCGGTCAATTCCGACGGCAGCGTCCGCCGGCTCAAGGGCCCGGACCGGCCGGTCAACCCGGTCGAGGACCGGACCGCCCTGCTCGCCGCGCTGTCCTGTGTGGACCACGTGGTGGTCTTCGAGGAGGACTCACCGGCCGCGCTGATCGAGACCGTCCGGCCCGACGTGTACGTCAAGGGCGGCGACTACCCGCCGGAGATGGTGCCGGAGGCGCCGCTGGTGCGCCGGCTCGGCGGTCAGGTCCGCACCCTCGGGTACGTGCCGGACCGCTCCACCTCGGCGATCATCGAACGGATCCGCGCTCAGGCGACCCCGTCGCCACAGCCAGCGCAGTCGACCCGGTCGCCGCAGGCCACCCGGTCGGCGCAGTCCACCCGGTCGCCGCAGTCCACCCGGTCGGCGCAGTCCGGAGCCCCGCAGCGGATGGGCAGGTCGGCGTGAACCGACCGCTCGACCTCGGCAGCGCCGAGGAGTTCCGCCGGCCCCGGCAGCTCGACGTGCTGATCCCGACCCGCAACCGCCCCGCCGAACTGGCGGTCACCCTCTCCGGGCTGGCCGCCCAGGAGGGCGTACCCGGGTTCGGGGTGGTGGTCAGCGACCAGTCCGACGGCGAGCCGGCGTACACGCACCCGGCGGCGGCCACCATGGCCCGGGCACTGCGCCACCGGGGACACCCGGTGCTGCTGACCCGCCGGCTGCCCCGGCGCGGGCTGGCCGAACACCGCGCGTACCTGCTGGGCCGCTCGGCGGCGCGGTACGTGCTCTGTCTCGACGACGACGTGTGGCTGGAAC
The DNA here is from genome assembly GCF_900091515.1 of Micromonospora purpureochromogenes. Lineage (NCBI taxonomy): Bacteria > Bacillati > Actinomycetota > Actinomycetes > Micromonosporales > Micromonosporaceae > Micromonospora > Micromonospora purpureochromogenes. The sequence continues at coordinate 26,309 of NZ_LT607410.1, forward strand.
CGGGCACCCTGCACCGGCTGGTCACCGCGATCGGCGAGCTGGGCTGCGGCTTCGTCGGCAACGCGGTGCACGGCCTGTCGTACGCCGACGACGTGCGCCCGGAGACCCACGCCCACTACGAGGAGTGGGACGGCCCCGTCGTGCCCGAGCGGATCCGGCCGGACACCCCGCAGTGGCAGCGGGCGTCGATCCACCCGGCGGCGAACCTGCTGCACGTGACCCGCAAGCTGGACCTGCCGCCGGGCGCGTGGCGGGCGTACAAGGTCTCCTGGATCGGCGGTTGCGTGCTCTACGACCGGGCGGCGCTGGTCGACTCCGGGGGCTTCGACTTCTGGCGGCGGGTGCACGAGCGCCACCAGGGCGAGGACGTCGCCGCGCAGCTCGCCGTGATGGCCCGCCACGGCGGCGCCGGCGTGCTGCCCAGCGGGGCGTACCACCTGGAGTCGCCGACCACGGTCACCGAGCGGGAGGTGGAGGCCTGGGAGGTCGTGCTCGCCGACTCCGACACCCCGCAACCGGCCTGAGCCGGGTCGTCGGGGCAGGTCAGCGCGGTGCGCCCGGTTCCGGGCGGAGCAGCTCGGCGGCCGCCTCCAGCACCTCCACCACCGGTACGTCGGTGACGAACGAGTCCCGGTGCGGGCACTCGCCGTCGCCCGGCCGGTGCGGGTAGATGCCCGGGGTGCAGTCCACGCCGCAGACCGGGCAGTGCGTGGTCCAGGAGGCGATCGGCCGGTGCCGGGCGCGCAGCGGCGTCGCCCCGTTGATCAGGTTGCCCAGCCAGTAGATGCCGACCGTCGAGGTGCCGACCGCGCCGGCCAGGTGCAACGGGCCGGTGTCGTTGGAGACGACCAGCTCGCACCCGGCGTACGCGGCGGCCAACCCGCCCAGGCTGAGCGTGCCGACCTGCGGGCGTACCGGCACGCCGGCCGCCACGACCACCGCGTCGACCAGTTCCCGCTCGGCGGGGGTGCCGGTGACCAGCACCTCGTATCCGTCGCCGTGCAACGCCCGGGCGACCTCGCCGAAGCGCGCGGCGGGCCAGCGCCGGCGGGTGTCGGTTGCCCCCGGGTGCAGCGCCACCCGGGGCCGGTCCGGCTCGCCGAGCACCGCCAACGCCTCGGCCCGGTCCGCGTCGGTGACGGCCAGCGCGGGGATGACGGTGGTGGCCGGCGCGCCGACCAGGGCGACCACCTCCAGGTAGCGGATCACCTCGTGCTGGTAGTAGACGTACCGGATCCACCGGTCCAGCGGCGGCGCGTCCTCGGCGCGCAGCCCGGCGGTGACCCGGGCGCCGAGCCGGCTCATCAGCGGGTTCGAGTTCGCCCCGCCGCCGTGCACCTGCAACGCCAGGTCAATGCCCTCCTTGGCGGTCCGCTCCAGGAAGTCGTCCATCGAGGCGGACGGCTCGTCCGGGCCGGGGTCGCGGATGCCGGGGGCCGGCGGGACCACCAGCACCCGGTCCACCGGACCGGGCCGGTCGCGCCAGAGCTTCGCGTGCCACGGCGCGCCGAGCAGCACGATCTCCGCCTCCGGGTACGCGGCCCGCAGCGACTCCAGCGCGGGCAGCGTGAAGATGAAGTCACCGAGCGCGTTGGCGCGCAGCACGGCGATGCGCCGCACGTCGGGCACGCGCTCGCCGACCGGGCCGAGCAGGGACGCCGTGGCCACCCGGACCCTACGGCCGGTCGATCTCGTCGGCGATGACGTCCGGGTGGTGCATCTCCCGGTCCGCCGCCGGATCGGCGAGGCTGCCCGTACCAACGGCGGCCGGACCGCCGCGGTGGCCGGCGCGGCCGACGGTGATGGTGCGCGGCGCGGCCCGCTTCGCCCGGGGCAGGCGGACCCGCAGCAGGCCGTGGTCCATCACCGCGTCGATGGCGTCCGGGTCCACCCGGGACGGCAGGTCGATCCGATACTCGAAGCCGCGGGTCTCGAAGCCGCCCGGGATGCCGTGGTCGGCGTTGACCTCCGCCTCGGAGCGGGCGCGCACGCACAACTCCCGCTCGTCCAGCTCGACAGCGACCTCCTCCGGCGCCACGCCGGGCAGCCGGACGACCACCTCCCAGCCGTCGGCGGTCTCGGTCAGCTGGACGTCCGACGTGCCACCCCGGCCGCCGACCAGGCGGCTCAGCTCCGACCGCAGCGACTGGAGCTCCCCCATCGGGTCCCAGCCCTGCTGCCGACCCCGCCATCCGCGGCCGAAACCGCCGGGCTGTTCCGTCATCGCACGTCTCCGATCCGCTGGGTGGCCGCCGGGGGCCGCAGTGAGCTGGGGGCGTCGAGGCCGGCCTCCCGGTCCACCCCGACGCCGAGCCGGTCGACCAGTTCGCCACCGAGCCAGGCGCTGACGCCGAGAATCGCCACACCGACCACCTCGATGGCGATCAGCGCGCCGCCGGCCGCCCGGGAGTCGGCGTTGAGCCGGACCGCCCAGACCGCGGCGAAGAGCAGGATGACCGCCACGTTCGCGGCGGCGTGGGTGAGCGCCACCCGCTTCGCGCGGGTGCCGGCCGGGATGGCGAGCAGGTCGAACGTCCCGGCCGCGGCGGCCAGCAGGCCGCCGACCAGGCCGACCGTGATGTTCCAGTACGCCACCTCGCCGAGGAAGTCGGGGCCGCCGACGGTGTCGACGATGTCGAAGAGCGTGCCGACGACCAGGAGCGCCACCGGGAACATCACCAGCATCGGGTGCACGGGGTGCCCGAGCACCTTCAGACGGCTCTCCATGGTGGGCCTCCACTGCTCGGCTCGGGGGGCGCTGTGTGAGCCGGTACCCGCCGCTCCGGTGGGCAAACCTCGCGCTCGCCACGCCCGCCTAGGCTGTCGGACGGCGGTCGGCGTCCGGTCGGGCCGCCACCGGGGTCAACGCACGGGGGAGGCGGACGTGACGGTGGAGATCACCTCGCACGAGGAGCTGCGCGACCTGCTGGGGGCGCCGATGCCCCGAGCGGTCGCCAAGGAACGCGTCGTGCTGCACGAACGGGACCGGCAGTGGCTCGCCGCCTCGCCGTTCTGCCTGATCGCGACGGCGGGGGCGGACGGCAGCTGCGACGTCTCGCCCAAGGGCGACCCGGCCGGCTTCGCCAAGGTGCTGGACGAGACGACCCTGGCCATCCCGGAACGGCCGGGCAACCGGCGCGCCGACGGCTACCGCAACATCCTCGACAACCCGCACGTCGGCCTGATCTTCCTGATCCCGGGCCGGACCGACACCCTGCGGATCAACGGCCGGGCGCGGCTACTGCGGGACGCGCCGTACTTCGACGACATGGTGGTCAAGGGGCACCGGCCGATCCTCGCGATCGAGGTCCAGGTGGAGCAGATCTTCTACCACTGTTCCAAGGCGTTCCTCCGCTCCCAGCTGTGGAAGCCGGAGACCTGGCAGCCGGACGTGCTGCCGACCCGGGCCCGGCTGATCAAGGAGGTCGAGAACACCGCGGAGAGCCTCGCCGACCTGGAACGCCGCTACGGCCCGGAATACCTCAACTCGTTGTACGCGGGCTAGGGACGACCGCCACCGGACCGTCAGCGGGGCGGCAGGCCGATGCGGAACCGCCGCTGACCGTCGGTCAGCTCCGGCCAGTCGTCGGGCTCGTCCGAGGCGATGCGTTCCGGGTCGGGCACCCGTAGTTGCACCCGGACCGCCCGGATGAACTCGTGCAGCGAGGTGCTGAGCCTGGTCTCCGGCGGCACCCCGCCGAACTCCGCCGCCCGGGTGTCCTCGTGGCCCTCGGCGACGCGGAGCACCGCCCAGGAATGCCGTACCACCATCCGGGCGGCGCGCTGGACCCGCTCGTCACCGACCAGGCGGATCTGCTCCAGCAGGGCCAGCAACCGCTGCCGCTCCTCCTCCGTACGGTCGTGCTGGGCGGCGGGATCCGGCGCGCCGGTCATCCGGGTGATCAGGTGGCGGAAGACCCGGACCGTGGACGCGAACTCGACGCTCAGCTCGTAGAGCGGGGCGTCCCAGCGGGTCGCCAGCTCGCGCCTCTCCTTGCGCCGCTCGACCAGCAGGGACGGGACGAGACCGATCAGCGCCCCGACGGCGAGGGTGAGGATCGTTGCGCCCAGAGCCGACCAGTCCACGATGGAAGCCTAGGCGGGTTCGCGTACCCCCGGCGACCCTGCGGCGTCGCGCGCTGCCGCCTAGCCGACCTCGGCGACGACGGCACCCTCCTGGTCGCGGATCTGCGACCGGGCGATCTCGACGACCAGCTCCGGTGCGCTCGCCAGGTGGTACGTCCCGGCCACCGGCCGCAGCACCTGGATCAGTTCCGGGAGCACCGCCGGCGGTAGCTGGATCTCGAGGAATCCGTCGCCGGCGTCGGTGAGGGCGACCTGCTCGCCGGGCCGGAATCCGACGCTACCGTTCTGCGCCTCGATGAGCAGGCCGCGACCGAACGGCAGGCGCGCTCGCAGCACCCGGCCGATGCGCTCTGCCGCGTTCGCCCCGATGGTCACCGTGGTCGTCGACTTCCGGCGCGCCCAGCCGCTCTTCTCCGTCCGCCAGCCGGCCTCCTGGACGAACAGCGAGCCGGTGGAGGACCCATCCCGCCGGGCGCCCTCCTCGACGGCGGTGGCGACGCCGGGTACGTCGGTCAGGTCGCCGCGACGGAGGTCGGTGACGAGCAGGGGCAGGCTCGGCGCCATGGCCGCGAGCAGGCCCTCGGCGTCCCAGCGTTCGATCGCCGAGTACTCGTCGAGAGTCAGCCCGACGATCTGCAGGAACCGGAGCCGGCCGTGCGGAGTGTCGATCACACCGAGCTCGGGGTCGTCGGCGAACGCTATCGCCCGGATGGCGGTGTCGGGCTCCGCCAGTGAGATCGGGCCGTTGAGGTCGAGATGGTGACCGGGCGCGAACGGGTTGCCGGAGTGGAAGACGTAGCGGGCGAGGTTCTGCAGGAAGTTGGCCGGTGTCGACCATGAGCGGAGACTGTACGCCGAGCACAGGCCGGCGCGACGGCCGCTCGCGCCCCGGGTCCGCGCGGTCGGTCCGGCGAGCTGATACTGGGCGGCATGTCTGAGCCGGCGCTGCCGATCCGTACCGAGCGACTGCTCCTCCGCCCGTACCGGACCGACGACGTGGATGCCCTGCTCGCGTACTACAGCGACCCGCTCGTCGCCCGCTACATCCCGTGGGAGCCGTGGACGCGCGACTTCGCCACGACGGTGGTCACCAAGCGGCTGAGCAGCACCGGGATCACCGGGCCGGAGTCCCGTCTCGCGGTGGTGGCGGAGCACGAGGGCGAGGTCGTCGGCGATGTGATCCTGTGGCCGGCCGACGAGACGCTGTCCCGCGGCGAGATGGGATGGGCCTTCCACCCGGCGGTCTCCGGCCGCGGGTTCGCCACGGAGGCGGTCCGCGCGGTCATCGACGTGGCCTTCGCGCACTGCGGCATGCACCGGGTCATCGCCCATGTCGATGCCCGCAACGAGGCGTCGGCGCGGTTGTGTGAGCGGGTGGGCATGGTCAAAGAGGCGCACCTGCGCCGCGACCACTGGACCAAGGGCGAGTGGACGGACACCCTGATCTACGGGCTGCTCGCCGAGCAGTGGCAGGGTAGCCAGACCCGGCCGCCTCTTGTCGCCCGATCCCGGCTGACCCGCTCAGCCATCGGCGGGCGTCCTCCAGGCCCTTCTCGTTCTCCTCGTCGCCGCTGATCCCGGTCAGGTCGCCTGCGGCCAGCCGGCGGGCGAAGTAGTCGGCCTGCACCGCCCACCGGAAGCGCAACATCGTCGACAACCCGTTCTCCACCTCGGCCCGGGTGACGGTCCGGCTCGTCAGATACGCCTCGATCAGGCGTTCGGCGTGGCGAGGACCGCCGACGTACATCGCTGCGGAGGCAAGGTCGTAGAGCAGTGGACCGTCGACCGCCACGCTCCACTCGATCAGGCCGCAGGTCCCGGTCAGCTGGTCCGGTCGAAACGCCTCGGGAGCGGGGTCGGTGTGCAACAGGCCCCACGTGAGAGTCGACGGATCCAGAGCTTCGTACGCCGCCACAGCGGCCGCGACCGACGGCCGGATCCAGGGACGGACCGCCAGGTGCGCGGCCTGGAGGTCCAACCAGTGGAACCGATCGGCGTGCGCGACGGAAACACCGCGCAACACCTGATGCACCCGGCCGAGGGTCCGTCCCATCAAGCGCTGATCCTCCGGGGTACGGCCGGAGAGTTCCTCCCCGTCAACCCAGCGCAGCAGCGCGAGAGGGGTGCCGTCGACATCCGCGACGATCTGCCCCTGCCTGGCCGGCACCGGAGCGCCCGCCGGAACCCCTGCCGTCGTGACGTGGCGGGCGACCGTGAGTCCGGCCACCAGGGACCGACGGGAGCCGGGAGCTACTGCCTTGGCGACCCATCGCTCGTCTCCGACGATGACGAACCACGTAGCGGAGTTCATGCCACCGTGGTGCGGCTGCACCGTCGGGTCGGCAGGGCCCCATGCGTCGGCCAGACACCCACGCAGCCTCTGCTCGGCGATCACCCGGTGCAGTCAAGCAGCGAAGGCCGCGACCGGCGACCGACTTTGGCCGGGGATCTTTCTTCGATGATCAAAGACGCCAGCGCCCGCCCGAGGCGTCATCTCGAGTGCCAGGGCTGGGCTGTGGCCGGTATGCGTCATGGCACCAACGTGCCGGCCTCCAACCATTGCCCACGTCGAGGCTGACCAGTTCCCTTCACTCACGACCGCCTCCCGCACCGGTTTGATCAACAAGGTTGGAGATAGCGTGAAACGCACCGCCATCGCTGGCACACCGCTGACCAGCAGATCGTGGTACTCCCGGATGTCCGCGTCCGTCGGCACGGCGACGGCCCTCGCCGTGCTGGTGGCTCCCTCCGTCGCCTCGGCGAACACGACCGACGGGGCACCGGCGGCGATCCCGACCACGGCGGCCGCCGCCGGTTTCGCTCCCACGTCCACCTCGTGGACCAGCCCCACCGACGGCTGGGTGCTGGGCTTCGCGCCGTGCCGGGCCGGTTCATGCCCGACCCTGGTCAGCACGTCGGACGGCGCACAGACCTGGCAGCAGCGCACCGCCCCACGGGTGCCGTCCACCCCCGACCAGACGAAGATCCACTTCGCCAACCAGCTCGACGGGTGGACCACCGACGGGCAGGCTCTCATGGCCACCCACGACGGTGCCGGCACGTGGCGGCGCATGCGGCTGTCCGGCGCTGTCGGCTCGGTCAGCATCGCCAAGTTGGCTTCGACGGACCGGTACGCCTATGCGATCGTCACCTACGGGATCGGAAGCACCAAGACCACCCAGCTCTACTCATCGCCCCTCGGCGAGGACAACTGGCAGCCGGTGGCCGGCGTCGCGGTATCGGGCAGCGGCGGGTGGGACATCGCCACCCACGGTTCGGCCGCCTACGTCGCCCTCGGCGTGATCCACACGTCGCTCCGGATGTGGTCGGCAGCCGACGGCAGTGGCTGGACCGAGGTCGAGCCGCTCTGCTCGGTCGACGACGCGGTACGGCTGAGCAGCACCAAGCCCGATCACGTCGAGGGCATGTGCAGCTTCAGACCGGAGCGCGGCTACATGGAGAAGCAGCTGGTCGAATCGGCAGGCAGCGCGGCCCCCGTCGTGCTGGGGTACGCGCCCAACACGGGAATCACCACCGGGTTCACGACGACCTCGGCCGGTACCGCGGTCGTGGCCGGCGTCGGTGCGGGCGCGAGCTGGCTGCACGCCAGCTTCGACAACGGCGCGACCTGGGAGACGCCCCTGGCGATCCCCGACGTACAGCTCCCGCTGCTCGACCTGGACTTCCAGGACGCCACGCACGGCGTGGTGGTCTGGGGTGGACCCGCATGGTCGGGAGCCGCGGTGTACCGCACCACCGACGGCGGTCACACGTGGAGCCAGCTCACGCTCTGACGTCCAGGCGGTCCGGGGACCCTTTCGACCCCCGGACCGCATGGCCCGCACGACCGCTTCGCGCTCGCTCCCGGCGACACATCGACCAGTCCGGGCAGAGCGCCCGGTCTATTCCTCGTAGCGTCCGGCACTCACCACAGCCGGCCCGGAAAGCGCGTGGTGACCTCTTGGAGGATCCAGCCATTGCTGTCCGGGTCATTGAACGAGGCGAACGAGAAATAGCTCCGCCGGTCCGGAACCAGCCCCGGAACCCGCCCTTGAGCGTTCGCGCGGGGCAGGCCACCGGCGGCGTCATGGAACACCTCGCTCACCTCGACGCCGCAGCCAACCAGCTCGGCCCGGGCCGCCGGCGGCACGCAGGCCGGCTGGTCACCAACCCATGTCGCGGCTGACGTCCGCCCTTGCGACCGCGACCGCGACCTCGTCCTCGGTCGCGTGGGACACGTCCGTCTCCTCCAGACGCGTCAGGGTCCATCAAGGCCTGCTTCTGCGCCGGATGGCTGGTTGGTACCGGGTCCAGGTTGAATCCCAGCAGCTGAGCCCCGCGCGAGTGGCCAGCGGTTACCCCAGCCGACCCCGTTCGCTTGCGCCCCGCCGTCGCCCCGAGCTGATCAGCCAACTTCGAGCCCGTGATCAGCAGTGCCGGCTCGAAGGTTTCATAACCTGCACGTTCGTCCATCGGCGTGCATCTTGCAGCTTGATTGATGCATGCCGATACTGACGGAAGCGTCTGTCGGGAGGACGACATCGACTGACCAGGCGATGCGTTTCCCGAGACGAGTCACGGGACCTCACCCATCCGGTCCTATCACTCCCGAGGAGGAGTCAGTGAGGATCACCAGCCCAACCCGCAGTCGCGTCGCCCGATCCGCCCAACTGTTCGCCGTAACCGTCGGCATGGTCGTCACCACCGCACTCGCCGCGCCGACCGCCGTGGCGGCCTCCCCTCAGACCTACAGCGCCAGCGACCTCTCGGCGGTGAACGACGCAGTGCAACGCTCGGGCGTCGAGGGCATCGCCTGGTACGTGGACGTCACATCCGCCCGGGTCATCGTGACCGCCGACGACAGCGTCTCTCGCGCCGAGATCGCGAAGATCAAGCAGACTGCCGGCGCCAAGGCCGGTGCGATCCGGATCCAGCGGGCATCTGGCGTCTTCACCCCCCTGTTGTCCGCTGGTAACGCCATCTACGGCGGCGGCTACCGTTGCTCGCTCGGCTTCAACGTCGTCAGCGGCAGCACCTACTACTTCCTCACCGCCGGACACTGCGGGAATGTGGCCAACACCTGGTACACCAACTCCAGCCTCACCACTCTGATCGGCCCGACCGTCGGCTCCAGCTTCCCGGGCAACGACTACGCGCTGGTCCGCTACGACAACACCTCGCTCACCCACCCGGGCGGGTTCGCCGTCGCGGACGCCTATGTCGGGGAGTCGGTCAAGCGCACCGGTTCGACCACCGGCACCCACAGTGGAACCGTCACCGCGCTCAACACCTCGGTCCGCTACGTCGGTAAGGGCGGCGGCACCGTGAGCGGCATGATCCAGACCAACGTGTGCGCCGAGCCCGGCGACTCGGGCGGCCCGCTCTACGACGGCAGCAAGGCACTCGGCATCACCTCCGGGGGCAGCGGTGACTGCAGGTCCGGTGGCACCACGTTCTACCAGCCCGTACGCGAAGCGGCCAACGCATACGGCGTGACCGTCTACTGATCCATCCGGGTACGGCCCGGCCGACAGGGTTCCTGCACTGCGGCCGGGCCGTCCGCGACCAGGCGGGGCCCGCCGGACGAGAAGGGCTCCCGGCCCGTCCCGCCGACCTCTTGGGACTGGATGCGGACCGCTCGCTGCCGGTGGGCCGCGCACGCCTCGGCCGGGTTGGTGTTCCGGCTTCACTGAACCTGTCAAGCGCGTACGGCAGTCGTTGACGTCATCGCCGGGGAAGGAGCGGGGTTGCCCGCGTCGATCTGAGAGATTACTTTCGAGACATGTCTCTCACGAATCCGTACGGAGATGTGGAGCTGACCTCTCCGCAGGCGCTGCGGGCGTTGGCTCATCCGGTACGGCTGGCTTTGCTTGATCGGCTGCAGCGACACGGCCCCGCGACGGCCACCCAGCTTGCACCGCACGTCGGTGCCACGCCATCGGTCGTCAGCTGGCATCTGAGGCACCTCGCTTCCTTCGGTCTCGTCACCGACTGGGACGGGGCGACGAGTAAGCGAGAGCGGTGGTGGCAGGCGGCAGGTAGGGGCTTCCGGTTCACCATGCCCGACGATGCAGAGGGTCAGGACGCGGCGCGGCAGCTGCGCGCCGAGATGTTCGCCCGATCCGCGGAGGCGCCCGTGCAGTGGTCGCTGCAGGACGAGCCGCGGCTGGATCCGGAGTGGCGAGCCCTGGCGGGGTTGGCCGATACCCGGTTCGCCGTTACTGCTGACGAGTTGCGGAAGCTCGAAGAAGCGATCGAGGCACTGCTCGCGCCGTACGTCCGGCGTAAGGATGGCCAGTTGCCGGACGGTGCGCGGCTCGTCCGGATGCTGCGCTATCTGCTGCCTGAGCCCGGCGACGACCCGGCGGCGTCATGACCGCCGCCAGCACGAGGCCCACGGCGGTCCTGCGCGACAATCGGCGTTTTCGAACTTTCTGGGTCGGGGAAACCATTTCCCAGTTCGGCGACCGAATCAGCGAGCTGGCCCTGCCGCTGATCGCTGTCACCGTCCTCGCCGCGACGCCCGCACAGGTCAGCATCCTCACCGCACTGATCTGGCTACCGAACCTGCTGGGCATGTTCGTCGGCGCGTGGGTGGACCAACGGACCCGCAAGCGCCGCCTGCTGATCGTGGCCGACCTGGTCCGCGCGGCGGTGCTGCTCAGCCTTCCGGTGGCCTACCTACTGGACGTGGTCACGCTGACTCAGCTCTATCTGGTGGCCCTGCTCACCGGGGCTGGCGCGGTCCTGTTCAACATGGCGCGCCAGGCGTTCTTCGTCGCTCTGGTCCCGCCGTCGGCCTACGTGGAGGCGAACAGCAAGCTGAGTCTGAGCCGTGCGGCCTCGTTCGTGGCGGGGCCGGCCCTCGGCGGCGGCCTGGTCCAGGCCCTCACCGCCCCGGTCGCGGTCCTCGTCGACGTGGTGTCCTTCCTCGGCTCCGCGCTGTTGATCGGCCGGATTCCAGTGGCCGAGGCCCGGCCGGCGCCACCGCGGTCATCGACGCTTGGCCTGGTCCGTGACGGACTCGTCCTGGTGCTGCGTCATCCGGTGATGCGCGCCGCTCTCGGCTGCACCAGCACCGTCAACTTCTTCACCCTCATGACCAACGCACTGCTCGTACTGTATGCGAGCCGCGAGCTTGGTCTGTCGGCCGGCGCTATCGGCCTCGCGTTCGGCGGCGGCGCGGTAGGTGGGCTGGCTGGTGCGGCATTGGCACCTCGGGTCTCCCGCACCATCGGGCTGGGCCGCACCGCGATGATCGGAGTGGTTCTCTTTCCTGCTCCCTTGGCGCTGACAGCGTTCGTGTCCGGGCCGACCTGGGCCCGAATCGCGGCGCTCGCGGCTATCGAGATGGTCTCCAGCGTCGGCGTGATGCTGATGGACGTCAACCTCAACGCCCTGCTCACCTCGGTCACGCCCGACGACGCGCGTGGACGGCGGGCGGGCGCGTACAGCGCCGTCAACTACGGGATCAGGCCGGTTGGAGCGCTGGTCGGCGGCTGGTTGGGCACCACCATCGGCCTGCGACCGACGCTGGTCGTCGCCGGCCTTGGCGGTGTCCTCGCCGTGCTGTGGCTACTCGCCTCGCCGGTGCGTCACATCGCCACCATCGACGAGCCGACTGGCACCTCGCCTGTTGAAGGGCGGCGGAGCGGGTCACCCCCCAACCCGCGCAACCGACCAGACCCTCCTCCTGCATCAGCTGGACCACCTCATCGGGATGACGGGGCGTCTTCCGAGGCAGGATCCCGTGCCGCTGCGCCGAATGGACCTTGAGCGGGAAGCGTGAGGTAGGTGCTGCCGCCATCGGGAACAGCAGGTGAAGCGCATCTATCGATACTGTCGGGTGGATCTGTACACCCCGTCGAGGATCACCGCGACCCGCGACAACGGCGACATGCTCGTCGACCGTCACCACCTTGATCCCTTAACCGGGCGCTTCGAAGTGGAACGCACAGTGGTCCGCGACGGCCACGCCCGCAGGCTCGCTTTCGTCAAACGGTTGTTCGCCTTTCCTGAACTGCGGGACTGGTGTACTGAGGCGGGGTTCACCGACGTGACCGGGTACGGCGAGGATGGCCAGCCGCTCAGCATTGATCACAATCGCATGGTCTTGATCGCGGATCTGCCGTAGCCCTCGTCCGCTCTCTGATCGCAGGTGACGCAGGCGACTGCCTGGCGCACTGAACTCGGCATGTGAGTGCGCCCCAGGCGCTCAGGTGTGACCGACTGTAGCCGGGTCGACTGAGCAACCAAGGCGTTAAATGAATCGGCAAGCCACGCCGAGGCTCGTAGCGTCCCCCGGATGGGCAGCAACGACGAGCGTGACTTGGTCCGACGCGGGTACGACGCACTCTCTTACCACTACCGATCGGACGACGCTGACGACGGTCCGTACGCTCCGTGGCTCGTCGACTTACACCGGCGCCTACCCGCCTCAGCAGCGGTCCTCGACCTCGGATGCGGCTGTGGTTTGCCGGTCGCCCGCTTCCTCGCCGACGCTGGGCACCACATCACCGGCGTCGACATCAGCGACGTACAGATCGAGCGGGCACGCCGCCTGGTGCCGACCGGCACCTTCCTCCGCGCCGACGCCACCCGACTCGACCTGCCACCTGCCTCTTTCGACGCCGTGGTCTGCCTTTACGCTCTCATCCACATGCCCCTGGCCGACCAACCGCGGCTCATCAAGAGAATCGCCACCTGGCTACGCCCCGGCGGCTGGCTGCTAACCACCGTCGGTAACAGCGCCTGGACCGGCACCGAGGACAACTGGCTCGACGGCCCCGCCGCCATGTGGTGGAGCCACGCCGACGCCCTCACCTACCGCTCATGGCTGCAACAGGGGGGACTGACAATCGTCGCCGAGGACTTCGTCCCGGAAGGCACCAGCGGACACGCCCTCTTTTGGGCACAGCGTCGACGGAGCTGACCCCGGTCCCTCGACGCTCCGACTCCGGGAACCTCCGCCAGCTCATCTCGATGTTCGGCTGGGCCAATCGTCAAGCATGTCCTGGGACGGATCTGTGACGACCTGGACGCGGTTGCCAACCGGCTGGACGAGGCGTTCGCGGCGCGGGATGCGACTCTTTGCGGATCGGCACCCCGGACGGCGGCGTGATCGACCTCGGGAAACGGCGAAGCCCAGGCCGTTGACCTGGGCTTCTGTACCGAGCCGCCTGACGGAATCGAACCGTCGACCTACGCATTACGAGATCAAATTGCCCGTCCCGCCGACCTGGGCACTTGGAGGTCTAGCAGGCGGAAACGCCTCTCGCCATCTCACACCGCTCCCCCGCCGTCGGTCGACCTCTTGCGGTCTAAGGGACGTCTCGTAACTGGGTGAAGGCGTTGCCCGGGGCCAGGCCGGCGGTCAGCCGGCGAGGATGATGTTGTGGAGGTTGGCGATGCCGGAAGCGGCGTCGGCCAATGTGTGGGCGGCGCGGCGGTAGTCGCGCAGGATTTTGAAGCACTTCATCCTGGCTAGAACATGTTCGACTCCGGCGCGGACGGTGCGGTGCTCGACATTGAGGGCTTCCTTCCACGCCGGCAGGTCGCTGCCGTCGGCGGGCTTGCGGTACGGGATGATCACCTCGGGGTTGCCGCGGTAGCCGCCGTCGGCCATCACCGGGCGCCCGTCCAGCTTTTGGTCGATGCCGCTGGTGCGGTAGACGATCGTGTCGTTGCGGTTGCCGGGCTGGGGGTCGCCGACGGCGATGACCAGGCGGGTGCTGGCGTCGATGGCGATCTGCAGGTTGGTCGAGTACCGGTAGTTCTTGCTCCTGGGGGCCAGGCGGTGATCGCGGGTGGGGATCAGGGTGCCGTCGACGATGGCGATCTGGTCGACCGGCCGCCGGCGCACCGGGGCCAGGGCAAGCAGCGGGCCGAGGGTGTCGATGACCCGGTGCGCTGCGGAGTGCGACACCCCGAACAGCGGGCCGATCTGGCGCATGGTCAGGTTCGTGCGCCAGTAAGTGGCCACCAGCAGCACCCGGTCGGGCAGGTCGAGGGCCCACTGCCGGCCTGGCCGGCCGTCTGCGATGGCGTCACCGCCACGCCCGGCGACCAAGCGGACCAGCTTGCGGAACTGGGCGGGCTGCAGCCCCGTGAACGGAAAAATCCACTCAGAGCGGGCTGCGCTGATCACCTGCACCCCGGCATCTTGGCCGATCGTCCTCAGCAGACAGACACCGGGGTTACGAGACGTCCCTTAGTACTCCAGCCGGAGATCGTGATCACGGTTCGGTGAGGGATTGTCTGGCGTAGTGACTGGCTCGGGCCCGGGCTTGGTGCCGCCGTCGCCAGAGCGACCATTTGAGCTGGTCGGTGCGGCGTCGGCTGGGTTCGATGACCAGGGCGTTGAACAGGCGGTGGAGTTCGTTGACGGTCAGTGGGATCAGGCCGGACGGGCTCGGTTGGGTTCGGCGAGCGGTGGCGACGGCGAGGAAGGCGTGGGCGAGGATCGCCAGGGTGGTCCATCGATGCCAGGAGCGCCAGCACCGGTTTTGGTGCTGGTCCAGGCCGAGGGCCGTCTTCGCGGTCTGGAACGACTCTTCGATCCTCCAGCGGCGGCCGGCCACGCATACCAGCGCACCCAGTGGCGCGAGCTGGGGTGACCAGCAACGGTAGAAGGCCAGCTCACCGGTGCGCCGGTTGCGGCGGATCAGCAGCCAGTGATGGCCGGCGTGCACGTCGGCGTGCGCGGGCAACGGCATCCAGGCCCAGTCGTAGTAGCGGTGTCCCTTGGCGCCGGCACCGGCCGAGACCCGCTGCCAGGCGGCGCGGGGCAGATCGGCGGCGAGGTGGTCGACGCGCCGGCCGCCGATACCGGTGGTCACTTGGTGGGAGCAGGCCACCGCCAGGACGTAGCCGAGGCGGTGACCGCGCAGCGCGGCGGCCAGCCGCGGATCACCGCCGTAGGCCTCATCGCCGGCTACCCACCGACACGGCAGCCCGGCGGCGACAGCGGCGTCGATCATCCGTGCCGCCAGCTGCGGCTTCGTCGCGAACCTGACGTCGTCGGGGACACCGGCCTCGCTCCCGCGTGACGGGTCCTCACACCACACCTTTGGTAGGTAGAGCGCCGCGTCGATCAGGGCGTGACCGGCCTCGGCGGCGTAGACCAGATGCACCGCCAACTGACAGTTCTCGACCTTCCCGGCGGTACCCGAGTACTGGCGCTGCACCCCGACGGTGTGACGACCCTTCTTCAGATCCCCCGTCTCGTCGACGACCAGAACCGCGTCCGAATCACGCAGGTGCTCCGCGACGAACTCACGCACGTCCGCGCGGACCTGCTCGTCGTCCCACTTCGCCCGGGCGAGCAGGTCCTGCATCCCGTCGGGTGAGGCGTCCCCGGCGTGCTCGGCAATCGTCCAGCAGTTCTTCCGCAGCAGCGGCGCCAACAGACCCCGCACGAAGTCCCGCACCCGTCGACGTGGCTCCGGCCTGCGAAAACGCACCCCGATCGTCACCATCAGCTCGTCGAACAACACCCGCCACCGCTGGGCGTCTACCCTGTAAGCCGCAGCCACCGCCGCGTCATGGTCAGTCCACACAACCGTCCATGCTCGACGGTGGCTGCACCCGCTCCAGCCCCGGGTGAACCCTCACCCCGACTCAGATCAACATCTCCGGCTGGAGTACTAGCCCTATAACAGTTGTTGTCGAACAAGGCCGAGACTGGCTTGACTATCTAGGGCTCGGCATCAACACCCTTGCCACGCTTGCAGGGCTCACTGGCCTGTTCCTGGCAATCAGGGCTTACCAGGTGAGTCACCAGTCGTACAAGATTGCCAGAGAGCAGGGACGAGAGACCTTTGAGCTCGAAATCCTGCGAGAACTAGGTAGCGAGTTAGATAGGACGCTTGATTCGGACTCCTGGGATACGAGAAACGATCAGCTACCTCACACGGGTTCGGCTGTCGCTTCGGGATTGACGGCCTTGCCTGAAGATGAATTGATGGTATGGCGGTTGGTGGCGAAACCCAGAGAGCCAGGCGACGATTTGCAGGATATTTGTGAGGCTCCTGGTGTGCAAAAGTATCTGGCCACTGGCCAAGCGGAAAGCCTTAAGGCTGCAATCGTTTGGACGATGCTTGACGAGGCACTGGAGGCAACGAGAAAGAGGGTTGTATAGCGTCCTTGACCAACTGTGCTGCAATGTTCTATGTGGAACGTGACTGGTTCGATTGGGCAAGCCTCGTCTTCAACACGCTAGCTACCAGTGCAGGTCTGGCGGGTCTGTTCATTGCCGTCCGAGCATACAAGGTGGCGAAAGAGCAGGGACGCAAAACCTTTGAGCTAGAGCTTTTGCGAGACATGCTTACCGATATTGATTCGATGTTCGACCCAGACCGGCTATCCGCGCCTGGACGTATTCCTAAACCAAAGCCTGGTTCGTATGCCAGGATGCTGCTTCTTCCCGACGGCGAGGAGGAGTTAGGGCTCTGGGTAGATGTCTACGAGTTCCACACCGGCAGGAAGCCAGAAGAGGAAGTCATGAGGCATCACCTAGTTGCTAAGCGTATCGACGAACTAGATAACCCACCGGACCAGGCAACTAAGGGTGTCGTGATTGCAGCTTTGCATGATCAGGTGCAAGAGGCAATCCAAAAGAGAACCGGCTAGCCGCAAATAAGAGAAGGCCCCTGACCTGCCGTGCCCCCACCGCCGTTGATCCTCGGCACCCGCGTCAACAGGCACGGCGACCGAGGGACTACGAGATCAAGTTGGAGACCTGCACCCACCTGGCCTCGACTCGTTTGACGTGCGGAAATGCCTGTCAGCATCTCTCAGTGTCGGTGGTCGCGGTCCGACCTCTTGAGGTCTAGGTGAGGACTGCTGCCGGCCGCACCGCCGGCCACCCGATCCCTAGCCTCAAAGATCTTGTCTCCAGCCCCATGGCCGTCCTCCGGTGGTTCGATGGCGTTGCTGTCAATCGGGATCCGCCGACCCGGTCGAGCTTGGGGCCAGGCCGGCGCCGGCCATCAGCAGAGAAGTTCTGCGGGATTTAGTAGTTTCGCGCCGAAATCCACCGCCGACCTCCGCTCAGGTCTACTTCGGCCGGCCGGGCCATTTCTCCACAATTTCATCGCATCTTGGCTGCGGCTTCGGCTTCACTGTCAGCGGAAAAAAGTATGTATAGACAGGCCTTCCCAGCGCTTCACTTAGCTTGATGAAGGTGCCGCATGGGATGCGAGTCACCACGTCAGCCGTCGGAACCGTCCGTACCGCTGCAGAGTCCTCATATAGCAGCGTCGTCAATTCATCTGTCTGGCCGATTATAAACGCTGTTTCCGGCCACGCTTTACCCTTCAGTCCAATCACGTTGGCCGGCAACCACATGCCCTCCCACATGACGAGGAGTAGGCCAATAGCTAGAAGTGCGGCACGTCTACCGCCCGGCCCCTCGATCTGAAAGAGCAACCCCTTAAGGTCATTCCGAATTCTTTTTCTCCAAGCCTCCCGGTCCTCCTGGCCCTCTTGACCGGCCCCCCTCTCCCGGTTAGCGCGGATCCACCGCCGGCGGAGGGCATTTAGTTCAAGGAGAAAGAGAACGGCGATCGCAATCGCGTAGATTAGATCCAGCAATAGGAGCCCAACAAGCATCGTTCCATAAATCATGGTTAACGCTTGACTATCACCGAACCGCTCCCGCAACTGAGTCCCAGATCGGCTTAACGCCGTAAAGCCGGCGACAATCAGAATCATTGGCAAGACTGGCAAATACGTACCCAGCATCAGCGCCTGCACGTTTAGGCTTGCCGCGACTGATTTCAGAACGACCTCATCGCCATTTGAAACCACATACACACGCACAGCTGCGACAACGGCTGGGATCAGCGTCAGGGCTAGCGCTAGCTGCGCAACCCTATGTTCGGACCACCATTGCGCCTCCCTTGAGGATGATTCGCCACGCGCCGCCACTCCTGCTGCTCCTCTTTCTCCCACGGAGGGCGATTGTTCCATGGAATCGCAAGTGTGATGAGCGAGAAGAGCGCCGGAAGTTGGCGGATCTCCTCGTCGGGCAGTCTCCGACCGTCCAGCCTCCCCGGACGGGGACAAGGTGGAGCGCCCTACCGGACGAACGACCTTGTCCCCGTCCGGGGAGGCTGGTAGCCCTTGTGGTGCCCGACGAGGTGATCCGCACCCGGCTGATCTCTGAGGAGGGCCGGGGTTCGGGGCGGAGCCCCGAGGTCTTCCAGGACTTAGTCATCCCAAGCGTGGCCGGGTCGGCCCGGCCAATGCCGGCCGGAGGTCGCCAGCAGGCCGGGGCCGGGCCGGCGCGGCCCGCTTGCGGGCCGCCTTGATCCATAAGAGAACAATTCGGCAACCTTCGACCGGCACGCGACCCGGCACCAGCGACCTCGATCTCCGGCAGGTCGTTCAGCGTTTGCGCCCGGCCTGTGATCCCACGGCAACGCGCCGCCTCGAAACGACAGGAGGCCCCTGCTTGCCACCGGTCACGCCGCCCTGAACCCAGGGGAGAGTGATGTGCGAGGTGCTCAGTAAGCGGAGCGTAGCCCCTCTCGTGATCTCGTACGTAAGTTCTAGCTAGAGGGTCGCGCCGGCCCGCGGGCGCGTTCGTTTGAGAAATACGGACAGTCATGTCCACACTGTGGCGCGTCTCACACAAATATTCCGCGACACGGCCCACGGAATCCGTCGACCGTTGGCGGTCGAAACGCTCTGACCTGCGTTTATGCGTTTCGGGCGTCTCATGGGTGATACGCGGGTCCTGAACGGGTGCAGTCTTATGCAGTCCGGGCTGCTCCGGTGTACTCAGTAATGCTCAGGTGCGAGCGCTGTGCGAGGAGTGGCCAGATAGACACAAGCGCGGCGTCCCGCTAGCGTTCTCCACCAGCGGGACACCGCGCCACATGAATGTAGTTACCCGACTCCGAGTTAAGGCCTCGGACGGGCTGACGCAGAAGGTGTTGCACCACCGGAATGCGTCAACGCACAACTTAGCGCTGTGCGCGACACGTCGCCAGTAGGGGACGGGTAGAACCTGCCCCATCAGGGCGGAGGGCTTCTATCCGTCGCCCTATAGGCGACTACGCAGCGTTACGTGTGACCGTCCGGTGACTTGGCTCGGGCCGACCGAAAGGTTGCCCCCGATGGCATCGAACCACCCGGGCGACGCCGCCCGGATCACCAAGCTCGCGGCCCACCTGGGTTCGGCGAGCACGCAGGACGTCACCGCCCCCTTACAGTACGTCATTCCCACCGCTGTGCCGCGCGGCCGCCAGATTCCGTTGAGCACGGCAGGGTACTTGGTGGTTGCGGTTCTGGTCGGCGTCGCCGCCAATCAGTACCCCGACGTGGTGGCACCGGTAAGTCTGGCACTCGCCACGTTTCTCACGCTGGAGCGGCTGCACCGGTCGATCCACTGACAGCGCGCGCGCCCCCCGCACCACGTGCCAGTGCGGGGGGCACTGTCCCTCCATGGGGAGCCGATTCGATAGCCCCTTATCCGGGCTTGGCCCTGCACGGCGACCATGACACGAGATACACGAAGATCGGGGTCGTCGTGAATCCTCGTAAGCGATCTCTGGTGCGAACGCCGTACTAGTTCGGGAGGTCCTGGGCCGCGCGGACGATGAGTCTGCGGGCCTCTTCATCGGTGACGGCTCCGCTCCAGAGTCGTTCGATGGCCTTGGCGTATGCGGCGGCTTCGTCGTCGCGGTGGGTGGTCTCGCCGACGAAGGTTTCCACGATGGCGATGTCGTCGTACATCTGGAAGGAGTTCTGCGGGGTAGTGGCGAGCTGGACACCGAGGGGCAGGATGCCGAACCGGATGTTCGGTACGCCGACGACGGTTTGCAGGCGGTCGAGCTGGCCGCGCATGACCTCGGGCGGGCACAACAGCCACCGCAGCACGGGCTCGGCTAGCAGGAACTCGAACCGCTTGCTGGTGTCGTACAGCAGGTGTTGACGCTGCATCCGGGTGGCTACGGCGGCGTCCACGTCGGCTATGTCGAGGTTGTGCAGCTCGACCATCTCGGTGAGGATGCGCCGGGCGTAGTCGGCGGTCTGGAGTAGACCGGGCACGTAGACGGTCTTGAAGTGCCGAATGAGGCGCGACTCGGCGACGAGCTGGTTGTAGCTGTCCTGGACCGCGGCTTGACCCTGGCGCATCCGGCGACGCCAGTCGCGGTGCACGGCCTGGACCTCACCAAGCATCCGCAGCAAGTCCTGGGCGGCGTCGTCCGCACCGCAGGCACGCGCCCAGGCGTAGAGGTCGGCGGGTCCGGGCATCTGCGGGTGTCGCGGCTGGATCTGCTGCGGCGTCGGATGACGGTGGCGGTGGCGTTCGCGGAGGTTGGCGGGGAGCTCGTCGAGGGGACGCCAAAGAATCACCAGCGCCGGTCGGTGCCTATTCCGCGGTTCCTCGTCGACGAGCTGGCCGTCCACGTCGCCGGGAAGCGTCGGGACGCGCTGGTGTTCACCGCCCCGAACGGCGGGCCACTGCGCAATACCAACTTCCGGTCGCGGGTCTTCGCGCCGGCTGCGGCATCGGTCGGGCTGGCGGGGCTGACTCCGCACGACCTGCGGCACACGGCGGCGAGCCTGGCCGTGGCGGCGGGGGCCAACGTCAAGGCGGTGCAGCGGATGCTCAGGCACGCCTCGGCGTCGATGACGCTGGACGTGTACGCGGGGCTGTTCGGTGACGACCTGGACGCGGTCGCCAACCGGCTGGACGAGGCGGTCGCCGCACGGGACTATTCAAGGACTCGACCCCCAGCGGCGGCGTGATCGACCTCGGGAAACGGCGAAGCCCAGGTCGTTGACCTGGGCTTCTGTACCGAGCCGCCTGACGGAATCGAACCGTCGACCTACGCATTACGAGTGCGTCGCTCTAGCCGACTGAGCTAAGGCGGCAACGATCGTCAAGTGTACGGCACGGCCCGCCCACCGGCCGAGGGGGTTCCCCCACCCGGGAACCCGGACATCGGACGCGATCGGTCGTTCGTCGGACAGCGGTAGCGGCCCGTCGGCGCTACGCTCCCGCGGGTGAGCGACGATCACCCCACGTCCGGCTCCGACGTTCCCGCCGAGCACGCCCCCGGCGAGCGGGCGGCCCGCCGGCCGCTCAGCCTCGACCCCGTGGAGCTGGGCTTCACCCCGCGTAAGCCGGTGCCCTGGCTGGCGCCGTTCCTGCTGATCAGCACCGGCATCCGGACGCTGCTGGCGATGCTGTTCGGGGCGTACCTGGACAAGCGCGAGCTGCAGAACGCGCTGGATTCGAAGATCGGGCGGCAGGTCGGGCCGGACGGCGGGCTGTGGCTGGACTACGTGGCCGACCTGGGCGACGGCTTCAACGCCACCTACTCAGTGGCGTACCTGCTCGCGCAGCGGGAGCTGGAGGTGGACGGGCACCGGCTGCCGCGGGCGCAGACCCTGATGATGGGGGGCGACCAGGTCTACCCTTCGGCCGCGTACGAGGCGTACGAGGACCGGTGCAAGGGGCCGTACCAGGCCGCGCTGCCGGTGGCGCCGCCCGAGCGGCCGACCCTCTTCGCCGTGCCCGGCAACCACGACTGGTACGACGGCCTGACCGCCTTCCTGCGCCTGTTCGTCCGCTCCCGGGACCGGCACTTCGGCGGCTGGGGCACCGGGCAGTCCCGCTCGTACTTCGCCGTGGAGCTGCCGGCCGACTGGTGGCTGCTCGGCCTCGACGACCAGTCCGGGTCGTACCTGGACGACCCGCAGCTCGCCTACTTCGACGAGGTGGCCCGGCGGCTGGGCCCGCAGAGCAAGATCATCCTGGCGGTGCCGGCGCCGACCTGGGTCAAGTCCGTCGACCACCCCACCGCGTACGACTCGATCGACTACTTCATCCGGACGATCCTCGCCCCCACCGGCGCGCACGTGCGGGTGCTCATCTCCGGCGACCTGCACCACTACGCCCGGTACGCCGGCCCGGAGCGGCAGCTGATCACCTGCGGGGGCGGCGGGGCGTACCTGTACCCGACGCACAAGCTCCCGGAGCGGATCGAGGTGCCGCCGAAGGACACCCTGTCCCGCCGGGCCAGCGCCACCCGCCCGTACGATCTGGTCGCCCGCTACCCGGACGCGGCCCGGTCCCGGCGGTACGGCTGGGGTATCTTCCCCCGGCTGCCGTTCCGGAACCCTGGTTTCACCACTTTGCTCGGGACCCTGCACACGCTGCTCATGCTGGCCATGGCCGGGGTGACGGCGAACCGGGCGGGCAGCACCGAGCAGCGGCTGTTCAGCGTCCCGCTGGTGATCATGTTGGGGGTGACGCTGCTCGGGGCGGCCCTCTTCGCCAAGCCACCGACCGCGGGCGGGAAGCGGCACGTCCGGCACTGGATCCTCGGGGTGAGCCACGGGCTGGCGCAGGTGGGACTCGCCGCCGCCGGCACCTGGGCCTGGCTGGAGCTGCCCTTCTACGACTGGCCGTGGCCGCTGCCGGCGGCCGCCGCGGCCGTCGTCTACGGCCCGGTGATCGGTCTGGTGTCCAGCCAGGTGGTGGCGGCGTATCTGCTGGTGGCGGGGGCGTTCGGGGTGAACGTCAACGAACTCTTCGCCGGCCAGGGCATCGAGGACTCCAAGTCGTTCCTGCGGATGCGGATCGACCCCGACGGCTCGCTGACCATCTACCCGATCGCGGTCGACCGGGTGTCCCGGGACTGGCAGTTGAACCCCGACCAGTCCCCCACCGCCTCCTGGCTCACCCCGAAGTCCACCCTCACCCCCCGCCTGGCCGAACCCCCGGTCACCCTCGACTGACGGCGTCGATCAAGAAGTTTGCGTCCAGATCCGGGCTCCAGCAGACGCAGACTTCTTGATCGACGGGCGCAGGCCCGCCGGGCGCAGGCCGGGCGGGAGGGCCGGGGGGTCAGGCGGAGTAGTGCTGGTCGTGGGCCTGGCGGGGGGCGCAGACCGAGGCGCGGGAGCAGGAGCAGCGGGAGCCGTCGGCGTCCAGCCGTACCGTGACCGCGTCCCGGGGGACGCTGTGGCCGACCACCTTGCCGTCGCCCTCCGGCGTGGAAACCCTGGTGCCGACCGGCGGGGCGGACTCCTGGAAGCGTTGGTAGAGCGGGTGCTCGTACTTCAGGCAGCACATCAGCCGGCCGCAGGCGCCGGAGATCCGCAGCGGGTTGAGCGGCAGGTCCTGGTCCTTCGCCATCCGGATGGTCACCGGCTCGAAGTCGTTGAGGAAGGTGGCGCAGCACAGGTCGCGACCGCAGGAGCCGATGCCGCCCTGCACCCGCGCCGAGTCCCGGGCGGAGAGCTGGCGCAGCTCGACCCGGCAGCGCAGGGTCGCGCCCAGGTCGCGGACCAGGGAGCGGAAGTCCACCCGGTGCGGGGCGGTGAAGTAGACGGTGGTCCGCTCGCCGCCGACGTCGCCCTCGCCCAGGACGTGGTCCACGGCGACGACCTTCATCGGCAACTCGTGCTCCCGGATCAGCCGCTTGGCGGCCACCTTCGCCTCGGCCTTGCGCCGGCGCAGCAGCTCGTCGCGGCGCAGGTCCTCCTCCTGAGCCAGCCCGGCCAGCTTCGGGAAGCCGTCGGTCTCCTCCGACACCCACTGCGCCGCCCAGACGCACTCGGCCACCTCGGGCCCGTCGTCGGTCGGGACCAGCACCCGGTCCCCGACCTGCGGCCGCAGCTCACCCGGGTCGAGATAGTAGAGGCGCCCGTACCGGTTGAAGCTGACCGCGCAGAGCATGCCCATGCGGTCCACCCTACGACGGACGACCGGCGGCGGCCCGGCCACCCGTCGCCAGGCGGTTACCCCGTGCAGTCATCCACGATCGTCGACTCGTTCCCTTGGGCCTCGCCCGGACGGCTGAATCGGGCTCCGGGGCGGGACAAACGTCCGGGTGGAGGCGTTGAGTGGAGGCAGACCTGCGGGGGGTGCAGGGAATGGCCACGGCGCCGCCGCCGGGCCCCCGGTCCAGGCCGGGCGCCGCGCGCGGCGCCGTGGACCACCCGGTCAGCGACCCACCCGGGTGGTGCTGTCGTAGCGGGCCGGGCCGCCGGCCGACGCCCGCCAGGTCGACTCGGCCAGGCTCGGCGACCACTGGCGCAGCAGCGTCTCCGCCCCGTCGTACGCCACCCCGAGCACCGCGAGCACCCTGGTGGCGATCTCCGCCGCCGCGCCGGTGCCGGTGGCGGAGTCGCCGCCCGGCGCGGTCGCGGCGAGGACGCGTACCGCCTCGGTGGAGCTGAGCACCTCGGCGAGGACCCGGGCCACCGCCAGCCGGCTGCCCTCCACCCAGTGGGCGAGCGCGTCGGCGTACCCGGCGGTCGACTCGATCCGCCCGACCAGGCTCTCCGGCCCCTCGTCGAGGTGGCGCAGCAGCGCCGCGCGGGCCTCGCCGTACGCGGCGGCGGCCGGGCCGGACCACAGGCCCGGATCGGTGAGGGCGGCGCACGCGTCGTCGTACCCCCGGACGAGCCGGCGCACGGCGTGCCCGGCGGTCGTCAGCGGCGCCGGGTGCAGGTCGAGGAAGGCGCGCAGCGCGTCGCCGGGCAGCACCTGCATCCGGCGCAGCAGCGGCCAGAGCCGGTGGCCCTCTCCAGCGCCGGCGGCGAGCAGGTGGTCGACCCGGCGCAGCAGCTCCAGGCCGGGCTCGGCGAGCCGGTCCAGGGCGTCCATCAGCGCTCCCCGGTCAGCCGCCGGCCGGCGGTGTCGTCGGCGCCGGCGTAGCGGTCGGCGGCGCTGCGGACGGCCGCGGCCGCGGCGGCGAGCCGGGCGGCGGCCGCCCCCGCCTCCCGGGCCCGGTCGCCGGTGGCGGCGGTCCACTGCCGGTGCAGCGCCCGGCCGACCTCGCCGGGGCGGCCCGGGGCGTCCGCGCCGAACGCCGGGTGGGCCGGGTCGGTGGCGGTCACCGTGCGGGCGAGCACCGCCAGCGTGTCGCTCGCCTCCTCCAGGCGGGCGGCGAGGGCGCGCAGCGCGTCCATCTCAGGCCCCCGCCAGCGGCCGGTACGCCGCGAAGGTCTCGTTGTGCAGCTTCTCCCGGGCCCACTGCGCGGCGTCCGCCGCGGCGGTGACGGCGGCCTGCACCGAGCCGGCGACGTCGCGCGGGTGGCGGGAGTGCAGCGGGCCGAGGAAGCGGACGTCGGTGATCCGGCCACCGGCGGTCACCACCACCTCGACCAGCCCGTCCGGCGACCGGACGGTGACCTCGACGGTGTTGACCGCCTGGTCGAACTCGGCCTGGAGGGACTCGATCCGGCGGTAGCGCCGCACCGCCTCCTCGATCCACGCCTCGTCGATCTCGCGCGGCATCGGTTCTCCCCCCGGCCGACCATCACCCTGCGTGCCCTCACCGTCACCAGGGCACACCGGACCGTACCGCACGCCCGTGACACCTGTCGATGCCTGTGGACAGCGGAAACTATCCCTTCCAGAGGGTGAGCATCATCGCCTCGACCGCGATCCGGGGCTTGACGTTCGCCTCGATCGCCGCCCGGCACTCCAGCACGGCCTCCAACCGCCGCAGGGCGCCCTCGGCGTCCCACTTCTGCGCGCCGGCCTCGGCCATCGCCGCGGTGTCGGTGTGCACCGGGGCGACCGGGGCGCGCAGCGCCATGGTGAGCGCGTCCCGGTAGAAGCCGGCCAGGTCGACCAGGGCCCGGTCCAGCGCGTCCCGCTGGGCGCGGGTGGCCCGTGACTTCTGCCGCTTCTCCAGGTCCTTGAGCTGCCCGGCGGCGCCGCGCATCGCGCCGGCCGCGCCCCGCCCGGTGCCGCCCGCGCCGAGCGCGGTCTGCAACGCCGCCCGTTCGGCCGCGTCGGCCTCGGCCACGGACGCCTCGGCCTCCGCCTCGGCCGCCTCGATCAGGGCCGACGCCGCGTCGAGCGCGGCGCCGACGCCGGTCAGCCGGCGGGGCACCGCCAGCACCGCGTCCCGGCGTTGCCGCGCCTCGGGGTCGCGGGCCAGCCGCCGGGCCCGTCCGACGTGCCCCTGCGCGGCCGCCGCCGCCCACTGCGCCACGTCGGGCGCGATGCCGTCCCGGCGCACCAGCACCTCGGCCACCGCGGCGGCCGGCGGCTGCCGCAGCGGTACGACCCGGCAGCGCGACCGGATGGTCACCGACACGTCGTCCGGGTGGGTGGACGGGGCACAGAGCAGGAAGACGGTCCGCGGTGGCGGCTCCTCGATCGCCTTGAGCAGGGCGTTGCCGGCGGCCTCGGTGAGCCGGTCGGCGTCCTCGATGATCACGATCTGCCAGCGCCCGCCGGACGGGGTGCTGGCCGCCCGGAGCACCAGCGCACGCATCTCGCCGACCCCGATGGAGAGCCCCTCGGGCACCACCAGGCGCACGTCGGCGTGGGTGCCGGTCATCGTGGTGTGGCAGCCGGGGCACTCGCCGCAGCCCGTGCCGTACGCGCACTGCAGCGCGGCGGCGAAGGCGCGCGCGGCCACCGACCGGCCGGAGCCGGGCGGGCCGGTGAAGATCCAGGCGTGGGTCATCCCCGCACCCGGGTCGACCCCCGGCTCTCCCTCGACCTCGGCCTGTCCCGATCCGACGGCGACCGGGTGGGCGGCGCGCAGCACGGCGGCGGCCGCCGCGGCCGCGTGGCGCAGCGTGCCGACCGCCTCGTCCTGGCCGACCAGGTCGGCGAAGACGTCGGGCATCAGGTCCGGTGCTCCATCGTCACCAGCTCCGCGTCGGATAACTCGGGCTGCACCGAGGTGTCCGGCCCGTGCGCGGGGCGCGGGTGCACGATGGCGGCCGGGTCCACCAGGAACTCGTCGACCCGGCGGGCGACCAGGGCGGCGATCTCGTCGGCCGGCCGGGAGGCGTCCAGCACCAGGTAGCGCTTCGGGTCGTTGGCGGCGAGGTCGAGGAAGGCGTACCGGACCCGCTCGTGGAAGGCAAGCGACTCGGCCTCCAGCCGGTCGGTGCCCTGGTTGCGGGCGGCCACCCGGGACAGGCCGGTGCGCGGGTCGACGTCGAGCAGCACCACCAGGTCGGGCTTGAGCCCGCCGGTGGCCCACGAGGAGAGCCAGGAGACCTCCTCGACCGGCAGCGTACGGCCGGCGCCCTGGTAGGCCAGGGAGGAGTCGACGTACCGGTCGCTGATCACCACCGCGCCCCGGACCAGCGCCGGACGGACCACGGTGGCGACGTGGTGCGCCCGGTCGGCGGCGTAGAGCAGCGCCTCGGCGCGCGGCGAGGGTGCCTCGGCCCCGGCGTTGTCGAGCACCAGCGACCGGATCCGCTGGCCCACCCCGGTGGCGCCCGGCTCGCGGGTGACCACCACGTCCCGGCCCTGCCCACGCAGCCGCTCGGCGAGCGTGTCGAGCTGGGTCGACTTGCCGGCGCCCTCGCCGCCCTCGAAGACCACGAAGAGGCCGGTGGAGACGAAGGGCTCGGCGGGCATCAGCGGGCGACCCCGGATCGAGCCCCAGAGGTCGGCGAGGACCGGCACGCCCTTCTTGTCGTCCATCTGCCCGAACGCGCTGATCCCGGCGAAGATACCGGCGGCGCCGGCCGCGAGCAGCAGCAGCCGGGTGGAGGAGACGGAGACCCCGAGGTCGGCGATGGTGAGCTTGCGGGAGCCACCGACGCCGACCAGGAGGCTGCTCAGCGCGATGGCCAGGATCAGCACCAGCCGGGTGCCGATCTGCACCACCGCGAAGACCCGGCCGCGCACCTCGTCGGCGACCTCGCCGCCGAGCAGCGTGGTGCCGGCGAGGAAGGCCATCCCGGCCCCGGCGCCGACCAGGATCGCACCGAGCATGGCCATCGACAGGTGGATGGCGAAGGCGAGCACCAGCACGGACGCGCTGGCCAGCACGATGCTCATGCCGAACCAGCGGCGGCGGGACATGTCCCGGACGATCATCGGGCCGAGCCCGATGCCGAGGGCCAGGCCGATGAAGATCGCCCCGAAGAGCATGTAGAAGGCGGCGTCGCCGGCGCCGAGCGAGGCGGCGAAGAACTTGGCCGTGCCGATCACGATGCCGCCGCCGGCGAACGCGCCGAAGATGCCCAGTACCAGGCCGCGTACCAGCGGGGTCTGCTTGATGAACTTCCAGCCCTCGGTGAACTGGCGCATCATGCTCTGCTCGGTGCGCTCCCGCTCGCTGGCCTGCGCCTGGCTGATCTCCTTGATGCCGAAGGCCACCACCAGCGCGGTGGCCAGCCGGGAGAAGGAGTTGAACCAGAGGGCGAGCTGGGCGGGCTCGGCCCAGCCCGGCATCTCGCCGCCGGTCGCCGCGCGGACGCTGCGGTCGAGCACCGCCAGGCCGATCGCGGCGGCCACCGGGGTCAGCCCGTACGTGGTGATCAGCGTGAGCTGGTTGGCGGTCTCCAGCCGGGCGCGCGGGATCAGGTTGGGGACCGCGGCCTCCTTGGCCGGGATCCAGAGCAGGGTGATGGTCTCGATCAGGAAGGTGGCGACCGCCGCCCAGCTGACCACCACGCCACCGCTGGCCCCGGTGAGGGCGAGCAGCGGGATCGAGGCGAAGAGCACGAAGCGCAGCAGGTCGCAGATGACCATCGTCCAGCGCCGGTCGAAGCGGTCGGCGAGCACGCCGGCCACCGGCCCGAGGATCAGCGCCGGCAGCAGCCGGACCGCGATCAGGGTGCCGAAGGCGGCGCCCTTGGCGGTGCTGCCGGAGACCTGGGCGGCGGCGAAGACGGAGGTGGCGAGCAGGCCGAGCCAGTCGCCGAAGGAGGCCGCGCCGAGCACGATCCAGAGCCGACGGAACGGCCGGATGCGCAGCACCGACCGGATCGCGGCCGCGCCGGACCGGTCGGCCTGGGCTGCTCCGGACTGCACCCCGGGCGTCGACACGCCGGGCGACTCGCCGTTCTTCTGGCTTTCGATGGCCGTACCTCCACGTGCCGGCCCAACGCTGGGCAGTCCCGGTGGAACACTCTAGTCCCGGTGGGGGGCCTCCCCACCGGCGACATTCTCCTGCTCGCCGAGCCTAGGCCGCCGGGACCAGCGACCGCAGCCCGGCACTACATGAGGGTATTTCGCATTACTATCCTGGACAGTTAGCGTGCACCCGTGGCCATCGACAGCGACACCCTGCGCGAGCGCCTCGACTCGGCGACCGCCCACCTCGACCCGCCGTACGCCGTGGTCGACCTCACGGCCTTCGACGCCAACGCCGCCGCGCTGGTCGACCGGGCGGGCGGCAAGCCGGTCCGCGCCGCCAGCAAGTCGATCCGCTCCCGGGAGCTGACCACCCGGGCGCTGGGCCGGCCGGGCTGGGCCGGCGTGATGGCGTTCACCCTGTCCGAGGCGACCTGGCTGGTCCGCTCCGGCGTGACCGACGACGCGCTGGTCGCGTATCCGACAGCGGAGCGGGCGGCGCTCGCCGAGCTGGCCACCGACCCGGCGCTCGCCGCGGCGATCACCCTGATGATCGACGGCACCGACCAGCTCGACCTCGTCGACGCGGTCCGCGCCCCCGGCCGGCGGCCGGAGCTGCGGGTCTGCCTCGAGTTGGACGCCTCCTGGCGACCGCTGGGCGGGCGGGTGCACGTCGGGGTGCGCCGCTCACCGGTGCACAGCGCCCGGGCCGCCGGCGCGCTCGCCGCCGCCGTCGCCGCCCGACCGGGCTTCCGGCTGGTCGGGCTGATGGCGTACGAGGCGCAGATCGCCGGCCTCGGCGACGCGCCGCCGGGGCGGGCCGTCATGGGCGCCGCGATCCGGCTGGCGCAGCGCGGGTCGTACCGGGAACTGCTGGCCCGTCGGGGTGCGGCGGTCGCGGCGGTACGCGAACACGCCGACCTGGAGTTCGTCAACGGCGGCGGCACCGGCAGCGTCGCCGCCACCAGCGCCGATCCCGCGGTCACCGAGGTGACCGCGGGATCGGGCCTGTACGGGCCGACGCTGTTCGACGCGTACCGCGCCTGGCAGCCGACCCCGGCGGCGTTCTTCGCCTGCGCCGTGGTCCGCCGGCCGACGCCGCAGCTGGCGACGGTGCTCGGCGGCGGCTGGATCGCCTCCGGCCCGGCCGAGCGGAGCCGGCTGCCCCGGCCCTGGCTGCCGGCCGGGCTGACGCTGGTCGGCACCGAGGGAGCCGGTGAGGTGCAGACCCCGCTGGCCGGCGCCGCGGCGGCCGGGCTGCGGGTCGGCGACCGGGTGTGGTTCCGGCACGCCAAGGCGGGCGAGCTCTGCGAGCACGTCAACGAGTTGCACCTGGTCTCCGGTGACCAGGTGGTCGCCACCGTGCCCACCTACCGCGGCGAGGGGCACGCCTTCCTCTGACCGGGGCCGCCCGGCGGGGCCGTCAGCCGGGTTGGACGGCCTCGGTGGCGTCCACGTGGCGGTGCAGGTACTCACGGATCAGCGCCTTGGCCTCGGCGAGGACCCGCTCGTCGCCCTCGGGCTTGCGGCGGAACGCCAGCTTGATCAGGGCGTCCGCGGCCTCGACGGCGATCTCCAGGCAGAACCGCAGCCGCGGTTCGTCGGTCATGCCGAACCGCTCGGTCAGCACCCGGGCCAACTGGTCGGCGATCACGCCGTTGTTGTCCCGCTGCTCATCGAGCAGGTGCAGGTCGACCACGTCGCCGAAGTGCAGGGTACGGAACCCCGGGACCGTCCGGTGCATCGTGATGTACTCGTCGATCCCCGCGTCGACACCGTCCCACCAGTGGGTCAGGTCGTCCGAGGCGAACCGCTCGTCGAGCCGCTGCAGGTAGGACTCCATCGTGCGCAGGGTCAGCGCCTGCACGATCGCCCGCTTGTCCGGAAAGAACTGGTAGACCGACCCGATCGCCACCTCGGCACGTTCGGCGAGCAGCGTGGTGGTCAGTCCCTCGTACCCCACTTCGTCGACGAGTTCGGCACAGGCGTCCAACATCCGCTGGACCCGCGCGACACTTCGACCCTGCACCGGAACGCGGCGCAGCGGCCCGGTCGTGGCGGCTGGTGTGGACACTCGGCGCCACCCCCCTTCGACGGAGAAACATATCTGGTTGTCACGAGTCCGTGACTACCGGTACAACGAGCGGACCTCGATTGCGGTATTTACCAGGAACAACGTTCCTGATATGAAGTCAGTTCATATTCACGTCGAGGAGCGCGCCGATGGCCGGTACCGCCACCGCATGGTCCAACTGGGCCGGCAACCAGCACAGCATCGCCACCGCCATCCTGCGCCCCGCCACGCTGGACGCCGTCACCGAGGCCGTCCGGGACGCCGCCGCGGCGGGTGAACGCATCCGGGTGGTCGGCAGCGGCCACTCGTTCACCCCGATCGCCGTGGCCGACGGCCGGCGGATCGAGTTGACCAACCTGGCGACCGAGGTCCGGGTCGACCGGGACCGACGCCTGGTCACCGTGCCCGCCGGGATGACCCTGCACGCGCTCAACGCGCTGCTCGCCCGGCACGGGCTCGCGCTGCCCAACCTCGGCGACATCGACGCCCAGACCGTCGCCGGCGCGATCTCCACCGGCACCCACGGCACCGGAGCAGGATACGGCTGCCTGTCCACCTTCGTCACGGCGCTGACCCTGGTCACCGGCACCGGCGAGGTGCTGCGCTGCTCCGCCGACGAGCAGCCGGACGTCTTCGCCGCCGCCCGGGTCGGGCTGGGCGCGCTCGGCGTGCTGGTCGAGGTGAGCCTGCGCTGCGTCGACGCCTTCGTGCTGCGCGCCCACGAGCGCCCGGCGCCGCTGGACTCGGTGCTCGCCGAGCTGCCGACACTGATCGACGCGCACGACCACGTCGAGTTCTACTGGTTCCCGTACACCGCCCGGGTGCAGGTCAAGACCAACGACCGGGTGCCCGCCGACGACCGGCCGCTGCCCCGGTGGCGCGGCTGGCTGGACGACGACTTCCTCGCCAACACCGTCTTCGCCGGCGCCTGCCGGCTGGGCCGCGCCGTGCCGGCGCTGGCCCCGACCATCAGCGCGGTCTCCGCCCGGGCGCTCACCGAACGCAGCTACACCGGCCGCTCCGACACGGTCTTCTGCACCCCGCGCCGGGTCCGCTTCGTGGAGATGGAGTACGCCCTGCCGCGCGCCGCCCTGCCGACCGCGCTCGACGCGCTCCGGCGGATCGTCGACGGGCTGCCGTTCAAGGTGCTCTTCCCGGTCGAGGTGCGGTTCACCGCCGCCGACGACATCTGGCTGTCGCACGGCTACGGCCGGGAGTCCGCGTACGTGGCGATCCACCAGTACGTCGGCATGCCGTACGAGCCGTACTTCCGGGCCTTCGAGCAGGTGGCGACCGACCTCGGCGGCCGGCCGCACTGGGGCAAGCTGCACTACCGGGACGCGGCGTCGCTCGCCACGGCGTACCCCCGCTTCGCCGACTTCCTGGCGGTCCGCGACCGCCTGGACCCGGACCGGCTCTTCACCAACCCGCACCTGGACCGGATCCTCGGCTGAGTGCTCCCCGGGCGCGAGGCGCCCGGGCCCGTCACTCGGCGGAGCTGGCCGCCTTCTTCGGAGCGGCCTTCTTCGCCGGGGCCTTCTTGGCCGCCGTCGCCTTGGCGGTGGTGGTCTTCTTGGCCGCCGTCGACTTGGCCGCGGCGGTCTTCTTCGCCGCCGTCGCCTTCTTGGCCGGGGCCTTCTTGGCGGCCGCCTTCTTCTTCGGCGCCGGACCCTTCGCCCGCTTCTCGGCCAGCATCTCGGAGGCCTGCTCCATGGTCAGCTCCTCCGGGGTCTGGCCCCGGCGCAGCGATGCGTTGAACTCGCCGTCGGTCACGTACGGCCCGAACCGGCCGTCCTTGATGACCAGCGGCTTCTCGGTCAGCGGGTCGACGCCCATCTCGCGCAGCGGCGGCGCGGCGGCGCGACGCTGGCGGGTCTTCGGGGCGGCCAGCAGGGCCAGCGCCTCGTCCAGCGTGACGGTGAACATCTTGTCTTCCGAGTCCAGCGAACGGAACTCGTCACCGCGCTTCACGTACGGGCCGTAGCGGCCGTTGTTGGCGAAGACCTCGACCCCGTCGGGGGCCACGCCGATCAGCCGGGGCAGGCTGAGCAGCTTCAACGCCTCATCGAGGGTGAGCGAGTCCGGCGTCTGCGAGCTCAGCAGCGAGGACTTCCGCTCGCCGCTGGCCACGTACGGGCCGAACCGGCCGGACTTGAGCAGGATCGGCTCGCCGGTGGCCGGGTCGTCGCCGAGCTTGCGCTCGCCCCCGCCGCCGAGGAACAGCTCGTGCACCTTCTCCGGGGTCAGCTCGTCGGGCGCCAGCCCCTCGGGGATCGGTGCCCGGTCGCCCGGAGCGCCGCCCTCCTCGCCCTCCGCCTTCGGCGCCGGCTGCTCGCCCGGCACCGCCCGCTGCAGGTACGGCCCGAACCGACCGACCCGGACGACGACCTCGCGGCCCTCGTCGTCGGTGAAGAGCGGGATCGAGTTGACGCTGCGCGCGTCGATGTCGGTGATGTTCTCGGTGACCAGCTTCTTCAGCCCGCCGGCGTGGGCGATGGCCTGGTCGCCGGTGCCGTTGGTGCTGCCGAAGTAGAAGGAGGTGAGGAAGTCGACCGCCGCGTGTTCACCGCCGGCGATCTCGTCCAGCTCGTTCTCCATGCTGGCGGTGAAGTCGTAGTCGATCAGGCGCGGGTAGTGCCGCTCCAGCAGCCCGATCACCGCGAACGCCAGGAAGGACGGGATCATCGCCTGGCCGCGCTTGGAGACGTACCCGCGGTCCTGGATGGTCTGCATGATCGACGCGTACGTCGACGGACGGCCGATGCCCAGCTCTTCCAGCGCCTTGACCAGCGACGCCTCGGTGTAGCGCGACGGCGGCTGGGTGTGGTGGCCCTGCGCGGCCAGCTCGTCGGCGGTCAGCGGCTGGTCCTTGACCAGGGTGGGCAGTCGGCGCTCGGCGTCCTCGGCCTCGGCGTTCTCGTCGTCGCTCGACTCGACGTACGCCCGCAGGAAGCCCGGGTCGGTGATGGTCTTGCCGGTCGCGCCGAAGTCGGCCTCCTCCTGGGCGGAGGAGACGGCGCGGATGCGCACCGAGACGCTGGAGCCGACCGCGTCGGTCATCTGCGAGGCGATGGTGCGCCGCCAGATCAGCTCGTAGAGCTTGAACTCCTCGGCCGACAGCTCCTTGGCCACCTCGCCCGGAGTGCGGAAGTTGTCCCCCGCCGGGCGGATCGCCTCGTGCGCCTCCTGCGCGTTCTTCACCTTGCCGGTGTAGCGGCGCGGCTCCGGCGGCACGCTGCGCTCGCCGTACAGCTCGACGATCTGCCGGCGGGCCGCCGCGATGGCGGTCTCCGACAGGTTCACCGAGTCGGTACGCATGTAGGTGATGTAGCCGTTCTCGTAGAGGCGCTGCGCGGTGCGCATCGTCTGCTGCGACGAGAGGCGCAGCTTGCGGGCCGCCTCCTGCTGAAGGGTGGAGGTGATGAACGGCGCGTACGGGCGGCGGCGGTACGGCTTCTCCTCGACCCGGGTGACCGTGAACGGCCGCCCGTCGAGACGGGCCGCCAGGCCCCGGGCGCCGCCCTCGTCCAGGTGCACCACGCCGGCGCCGGCCCGGACCCGGCCCGTGGTGGGCTCGAAGTCCTTGCCGGTGGCGATCCGGTCGCCGTTCAGCGCGACCAGGGTGGCGTTGAAGGTGCGCGGGCCCTGGCCGGCGTTCGCCACGGCCAGGGTGGCCAGGATGTCCCAGTACTCGGCGGTGCGGAAGGCCATCCGCTGGCGCTCCCGCTCGACCACGATCCGGGTCGCCACGGACTGCACCCGGCCCGCCGAGAGCTTCGGCATGACCTTCTTCCACAGCACCGGCGAGACCTCGTAGCCGTACAGCCGGTCGAGGATGCGGCGCGCCTCCTGGGCGTCGACCAGGTCGCGGTCGATCTCGCGGGGGTTGGCCACGGCCGCCTGGATCGCCGGCTTGGTGATCTCGTGGAAGACCATCCGCTTGACCGGCACCTTGGGCTTGAGCGTCTCCACCAGGTGCCAGGCGATCGCCTCGCCCTCGCGGTCCTCGTCCGTCGCCAGGAAGATCTCGTCGACCTCCTTGGCCAGCTTCACCAGCTTGCTGATCTGCTGCTTGCGGTCGGCGGAGACGACATAGAGGGCGTGGAAGCCGTTGTCGACGTCCACCCCGAGCCGGGCCCACGCCTCGCCCTTGTACTTGGCGGGCACGTCGGCGGCGTTGCGCGGGAGGTCCCGGACGTGGCCGAAGCTGGCCTCCACGACGTATCCCGGGCCGAGGTAGCCCGAGATCGTCTTGGCCTTCGCCGGTGACTCGACGATGACCAGACGGGTGGTTCCAGCGTTGCTCGGCACGTCTCTCCCCGACCTCACTCCTGCTCTATGCCCGATCCGGGCCCTGTTGCACCCCACCGGACCACCGGCGGTCCGGATGTCCAACGTAACGCGCCGCCGGGGTTTCGGGTTTCGCGGGCGGCAAACAGCCTCCGCGCGGCGGGCGCCACGGCGCCGCGCGGGCTTCACGGGCCGGACGGCGCCACCGTACACCGTGGGTAGGGCCGGAGGCGGGCCACTGTGACGATGGCGGACCCTCGGCCGAGGGTCACCGAGCCGTTTTACCGGCCGAACCGCCGCCCGGCTGTCCCCGATCGGACACCTCGCCGCCGCGCCCGCCTGACCCGGCCTGATCGACTCCGTTACGGCGAGACGGCGGTGTCCCGGTGGCCCTCATGCCGCCACCTCGCGCCGGCCTGGAGTCGACCTTGCAGGCCCGCCCGCCCCCTCTCCCGAGCCGGTGGTCAGGTCGGGATCGGCCAGGCCTCCGGCGGGGCGGCCGACGGCCGCTCGCCGACCAGCTCGGCCAGCCGGGTCAGCCGCCGACGGCCGGCGATCCGGAAGGCCGGCCCGCCGTCCTCGGGCTCCGACACCGCCGTCGGCAGGCCCACGGCGGCGAGCGCCGCCCGCACCGTCGGCCACCACTCCTCATCCCCTGGGCCGAGCCCGAGCAGGAACCCCGCGGGGTCGGACCGGCCGGCGGCGGCCAGCCAGAGCCGCAGCCGCCGACCGTTGAGATGGAAATGCGCGGGCGGGCGCTTGCCGCCCGCGTCGGCCAGCCAGGCCGTCGCCAGCGGCGCGAGGGTCCGCGCGTACGAGGTGCGCACGGCGTACCGCTGGTCCTCGGTCGCCTCCCAGCTCGCGGCCAGCCCCCGCAACCCGAGCTCGGCGACGAGCACGTGCACCCGCCAGGCGGCGTCGACCACGATCGAGAGTCGGGCGGTATGCCCCATCCGGCCCACCTCACCGGGGCCGGCGAGCAGGCCGGCCAGGTCGGCGACGGACGGGTCCGCCGCCTCGGTGCCGAACAGCGAGAGCTGGCGCACCGGTTCGGGGGGTGAGTCGGGAGGGGTCAGCGACACTCCGGAACCTCGTGAAAGGCCTGTTTGAGCTCTTGATCGTTGAGCCGGCTGGTGTCCAGCGCGCTCGCGTCGTACTCCTTGGTGAGCGTCTCGACCGTGGCCTTGACGCCGTCGTAGAAGGTGCTGGCCTCGCCGGTGCCCAGCCCCTCGATGGTGTCGCGGGCCCGGCCGTACGCGTCCCGGACCTTCGCCAGGGTGGTCTGGAACCCCTTGGAGATCTCCTCGCCGTGCTCGGTCTCCGGGACACCCGCGTCGGCGACCCTGCGCCGGGCGGTCTCGCTGGCGTCCGCCGCGCCGGCGAAGAGCCGGACCAGGTTCTCCTTGGCCTGCGCCGGGGTGGTCTGCGCGGTCATCTGCTGGTCGGTGCTGCTGGTGAGCTTGCTGATCTCGGCCCGCCAGGGGGTGAGCGCCTCGCAGACCGAGGCGGCCCAGGCCCGCGGGGTGGGCCCACCGCCGCAGGCGGCGACGGCGAGCACGAGCGTGGCCAGGACCACCGTGAGCTTTCCGGCGGCTGTCGCCCGGCACCTACGCATGCGTTGCAGCGTACGGCCTCCGCGCCGATGCGCCACCGCTCAGGTTTGCCGCCCACCGGGCGCGGCGGACGGGTTCCCGGCCGGCGGTCGGCCGACCGGGAACCCACCGTCGCCTCAGGCGTTGACCGTCTCCGCCCGCTCCGGGCTGCCCGCGCCGGAGCCGCCGTCGGAGGAGTCCATCGCCACGCCCTTGCGCTTGCTGAACACCACCGCGGCCACCACGATCAGGGTCGCGACCAGCGCGATCGCCAGCCGCAGCGGGTTGTTGCGGTCGTCGCCCACGCTCCACGCCACCACGGCCGGCGCGATCAGCAGCGAGACCAGGTTCATCACCTTGATCAGCGGGTTGATCGCCGGGCCGGCGGTGTCCTTGAACGGGTCGCCGACGGTGTCGCCGATGACCGTCGCGGCGTGCGAGTCGGAGCCCTTGCCGCCGTACGCGCCGTCCTCGACCAGCTTCTTGGCGTTGTCCCAGGCGCCACCGGAGTTGGCCAGGAAGACCGCCATCAGCGTGCCGGCACCGATCGCCCCGGCCAGGTACGCCGCCAGCGCGCCGGGCCCGAGGCCGAAGCCGACCGCGATCGGCGCGAGGATGGCCAGCAGGCCGGGGGTCATCAGCTCGCGCTGCGCGTCCCGGGTGCAGATGTCGACGACCTTGCCGTACTCGGGGCGCTGGGTGCGGTCCATGATTCCGGGCAGTTCGCGGAACTGCCGGCGCACCTCCATCACCACGGCCCCCGCCGAGCGGGACACCGCGTTGATGGCCAGCCCGGAGAAGAGGAAGACCACCGCCGCGCCGATGATCAGACCGACCAGGTTACGCGGGTTGGACACGTTCAGCGCGTTGAGGATCTCGGTGCCCACGTCCCCGACCCCGGCGTCGGCGTACGCGGTGCGCAGGGTGTCGGTGTACGAGCCGAACAGCGCGGTGGCGGCGAGCACCGCCGTGGCGATCGCGATGCCCTTGGTGATCGCCTTGGTGGTGTTGCCGACCGCGTCCAGCTCGGTGAGGATCCGGGCGCCGTCCTCGTCGATGTCGCCGGACATCTCCGCGATGCCCTGGGCGTTGTCGGAGATCGGGCCGAAGGTGTCCATCGCGACGATCACGCCGACGGTGGTGAGCAGGCCGGTGCCGGCCAGCGCGACCGCGAAGAGCGAGAGCGTGATGGAGCTGCCGCCGAGCAGGAACGCGCCGAAGACGCCGGCGGCGATCAGCAGGGCCGAGTAGACCGCCGACTCCAGGCCGACGCTGATGCCGGCGAGGATGACGGTCGCCGCGCCGGTCTGCGAGCTTTTGCCGATGTCCTGCACCGGGCGCCGGTTGGTCTCGGTGAAGTAGCCGGTCAGCGCCTGGATGGCGGCGGCCAGCACGATGCCGATGACGACCGCGCCGATGGCGACGATCCGGGGGTTCTCGTTGACGTCGGTCAGCCCGCCCTCCAGCTCGGCGAAGGTCGCCGGCAGGTAGGCGAAGGCGGCGATCGCCACCAGCACCGCCGAGATCACCGCGGAGAGATAGAAGGCCCGGTTGATCGCGGTCAGGCCGTTGCGGTCCGAGACGCGCAGCCGGGTGATGAAGACGCCGACGATCGCGACGAGGACACCGATGGTGGAGATGATCAGCGGGAAGACCAGGCCGTCCTCGCCGAACGCGGCGCGACCCAGGATCAGCGCCGCGACCAGGGTCACCGCGTACGACTCGAACAGGTCGGCGGCCATGCCGGCGCAGTCGCCGACGTTGTCGCCCACGTTGTCCGCGATGGTGGCCGCGTTGCGCGGGTCGTCCTCGGGAATGCCCTGCTCGACCTTGCCGACCAGGTCGGCGCCGACGTCGGCGGCCTTGGTGAAGATGCCGCCGCCGACCCGCATGAACATGGCCAGCAGGGCGGCGCCGAAGCCGAAGCCCTCCAGCACCGTCGGCGCGTCGCCCTTGAAGAGCAGGACGACCATCGCGGCGCCGAAGAGGCCGAGCCCGACGGTGAGGAAGCCGACCACGCCGCCGGTGCGGAAGGCGATCTTCATGGCGGCCTCGCGCCCGCCCTGCGCCTCGCGGGCCGCTGCGGCGACCCGCAGGTTGGCGCGGGTGGCCAGCCACATGCCGGCGCCACCGATGGACGCGCTGAACAGGGCACCGACCACGAAGAACGCCGACCGGCCGAGCTTCACCGCCAGCTCGCTGCCGTCGGTGTCGTGCACCGGGAGCAGGAAGAGGAGCACGACGGCGACGACGACGAAGATCGCCAGCGTCCTGAACTGCCGGAGCAGGTAGGCGGAGGCGCCCTCCTGTACCGCTCCGGAGATCTCCTGCATGTTGGTGGTGCCCTTACCGGCTGCCAGCACGGCCTTGGTCAAGGCGGCGGCGAAGACGAGTGCCACCAGCGCGATCACCGCGGCGATGACGACGTACGTCAGGTTTCCTCCGGAAAGGGACAGCGCGCCGCCATCGGCGGCCAAGGTCCCGGACATCTATGTCCTCCTGTACCGAACACTGTCGCGCCGGCCAGCGGACGCACTGACCCGACGCCTGGATGCAGTTGCGCAAGCGCTCCGACCCACCCCATGCAGACCAGCGATGAACGCACATACCCGCTGGCTGCGGGAAGGATCACTTGCTGACAACCCCGGTACTGTAGCCCCGCGCAGTGTTGGAGGTCACATCCGGGGGACACCGTGTCCGGATGATCTTTGTAACTGTGTTATGAGGAAAAATCTGATATAGGAGCCCATCAGCACGTCGAGGCCGCGACCCCGAAGGGTCACGGCCTCGACAGCGGAATGTGAAGGTCAGCGGCCGACCGGCCACACCATCCGGACCTCGGTGCCGACGCCCTCGTCGACCGGACGGACCTGGAGGTCCTCCACGAAACCGGCGAGCAGGGCGAAGCCGACACCGGTGGTCAGCGCCTCGTCGGTCAGCGACTCGTTGGCCAGGTCGTCGGCGTTCAACGCGGCCAGCCCGATGCCGGCCTCGATCGGCGCGCGGTCCACCACCCGCACCGAGTACGCCCCGGCGTCGGACATCTCCACCAGCACCGGGTCGGGCAGCCCGTACTGCCGGTGCAGCGCGACCGCCCGGGTGCAGGCCTCGCCGATGGCCAGCCGCACCTCGTCGAGCAGGTTCTCGCGCACCCCGGCCCGACGGGCCACCGCGACGCCGACCAGGCGGGCGGTGCGCACGTGCACCGGAGCCGGCGAGAAGGAGAGTCGGACCGTCGCCATCACGCGCCGGCGCCGGTGGGGTCCGCCGCGATCGCCGCCTCGACCGTGGGGTGCAGCGGGAACACCTGATCCAACGCGGTGATCCGGAAGATCTTGAGCAGC
Organism: Micromonospora purpureochromogenes; assembly: GCF_900091515.1. Lineage (NCBI taxonomy): Bacteria > Bacillati > Actinomycetota > Actinomycetes > Micromonosporales > Micromonosporaceae > Micromonospora > Micromonospora purpureochromogenes. Next base: position 66,509 of record NZ_LT607410.1, read on the forward strand.
GGCTCCTTGTCGCAGACCAGGGCGAAGGAGCCACCGGCCGAGCGGAGCCGCTTGAGGGCGCCGACCAGCACGCCGAGGCCGGTCGAGTCGAGGAAGTCCACCCGGCCGAGGTCGACGACCACCCGCCGGGAGCCACCGTCGATCAGCTCGAGAAGCCGTTCGCGCAGGCGGGGGGCGGTGTACACGTCCACCTCACCGCCGACCTCGAGCACCGTGTGCTCCCCCACGGTGCGGGTCGCCAGCGACAGCTCCATCAGTCCCTCCTCCGAGAGCCGTAAACTCTCCTGGGCATCTAACCATCCCCGCCGCGACGGCCTCTGGTCACCGGCGGAGGCTTCTCCTTACCCACGCCCGGAGTTGTTCACCTCCGAACACCAGTGCGAGAGTGCAGGACGTGAATCCCGCAGCCACCGTATCCGCAGGTCCCGACCCCAGGCGACCGCCGACGGCGGCGCCGGGCGACCTGCTGCGCCGGCTGCGCGCCCGACACGGCGACGATCCGGTAACCCACGTCGAGCGGGTCCCGGCCCGACCCGGCGAGCCGGCCCCCTGGCCGCAGTGGGCTCCCGAGGACCTGCGGGCGGCGTTCGCCCGGCGCGGCGTGGTCGCGCCCTGGCGGCACCAGGCCGAGGCCGCCGAGCTGGCGTACGCGGGGCGGCACGTGGTGGTGGCCACTGGCACGGCGTCCGGCAAGTCGCTGGCCTACCAGCTGCCCGCGCTGGCCACCCTGCTCGCCGACCCCAGGGCCACCGTTCTCTACCTGGCGCCCACCAAGGCACTCGCCGCCGACCAGCTCCGCGCCGTCGCCGGCCTGGAACTCGACGGGGTACGCCCGGCCACCTACGACGGGGACACCCCGCGCGCCGAGCGGGAGTGGATCCGCCGGCACTCCCGGTTCGTGCTGACCAACCCGGACATGCTGCACCACGGCATCCTCCCCGGCCACGCGCACTGGTCCGGCTTCCTGCGCCGGTTGGCGTACGTGGTGATCGACGAGTGCCACACCTACCGGGGCGTGTTCGGCTCGCACGTCGCGCACGTGCTGCGCCGCCTGCGCCGGCAGTGCGCGAAGTACGGCCGTACCCCCGTCTTCGTGCTGGCCTCGGCGACGTCGGGCGACCCGGCGGCGGCGGCCGGGCGGCTCACCGGCCTGCCGGTGGCGGCCGTCACCGAGGACACCTCGCCGCGCGGCGGGGTGACCTTCGCGCTCTGGGAGCCGCCGCTGCTCCCCGATTCCGCGGGGGAGGTCGCGGACCTCGCGCCGGTGCGCCGGTCGGCGCTGCGGGAGACCGCGGACCTGCTCGCCGACACCGTCGCCGAGGGGGTACGCACGCTGGCCTTCGTCCGCTCCCGCAAGGGCGCCGAGGTGGTGGCCGCGAACGCGCGGCGGGCGCTCGACGAGGCGGTGCCCGGGCTCGGCGACCGGGTGGCCGCCTACCGGGCCGGCTACCTGCGCGAGGAGCGGCGCGAGCTGGAACGCGCCCTGCTCCACGGCGACCTGCTCGGGCTCGCCTCCACCAACGCGCTGGAACTCGGCGTCGACCTGGTCGGGCTGGACGCGGTGCTGATCTGCGGTTGGCCGGGCACCCGGGCGTCGCTCTGGCAGCAGGCCGGGCGGGCCGGCCGCTCCGGCGACGAGGCCCTCGCCGTGCTGGTGGCCCGGGACGACCCGCTCGACACCTATCTGGTGCACCATCCGGAGGCGCTGTTCGGGCGGCCGGTCGAGGCCACCGTGCTCGACCCGGCCAACCCGTACGTGCTCGCCCCGCAGCTCGCCTGCGCGGCGGCGGAGGCCCCGCTCACCCCGGCCGACCTGGACCTCTTCGGCGACGGGGCGAAGGAGGCCGTCGAGGAACTGGTCGCGGCGGGGGCGCTGCGGCAGCGGCCGACCGGCTGGTACTGGCGGCACCGGGAGCGGCCCGAGGTGGACCTGCGCGGCGAGGGCGGCGCGCCGGTCTGCGTGGTGGAAGCCTCGACCGGGCGGCTGCTCGGCACCGTCGACGGCGGCTCCTCGCACTTCCTCATCCACCCGGGCGCGGTCTACCTGCACCAGGGCGTCTCGTACGTGGTCGACTCGCTGGACCTGGCCGACGGCTGCGCGCTGGTGCACGCCGAGGAGCCGGACTGGTCCACCCACGCCCGCGACGTCACCTCACTGTCCGTGGTGTCGGTCCGCTCCTACGTGGACGCCGGGCCGGTCGGGCTCTTCCTCGGCGAGGTGGACGTGACCAGCCAGGTGGTGTCGTACCAGCGGCGGCGGATCGCCTCCGGGGAGGTGATCGACACCCGACCGCTGGACCTGCCGGCCCGGGAACTGCGCACCGTCGCGGTCTGGTTCACCCTCTCCCCGCAGTCGCTGGCTCTCGCCGGGGTGGAGGCGGCCGACGTCCCCGGGGCGCTGCACGCCGCCGAGCACGCCGCGATCGGGCTGCTGCCGCTGATGGCCACCTGCGACCGGTGGGACATCGGCGGGCTCTCCACCGCCGTGCACCCGGACACCGAGGCCCCGACCGTCTTCGTCTACGACGGCCACCCGGGTGGGGCGGGCTTCGCCGAGCGGGCGTACGGGACGGCGGCGGCCTGGCTGCGCGCCACCCGGGACGCGATCGCCGAGTGCGGCTGCGAGGCGGGCTGCCCGTCCTGCGTGCAGTCGCCGAAGTGCGGCAACGGCAACAACCCGCTCTCCAAGCCGGACGCCGTCCGGGTCCTCGACGTGGTGCTCGCCAACCTGCCCCGCGACGCCGAGCCGGCGCCCGCCCTGCCCGAAGGCAGCGTTCCGGTCGCGGCGGACGGGCCTGCGACGGCGGACCTGCCGGCCGCCGCGGCCGGTTCGCCGGTCGACGCCTCGGCCGCACCGCTCCTGCCGCGCCAGGACGGTCGGGCGGGCGCGGACGTCGACATCGCTCCCCCGGGCTGAGCCCTTCCGCTTTCCGGGATGCGTGCATGACCCGCACGACGGGTGGGCATTGATGCATGGGAGCGCTTCCATGGATGGCTTGGCTGTCCCACGGCGACGCTCAGCACACCAGCCGACCCGTCGTTTCCGCACCGGAGGAGGAACCGTGGCCGACACCATCGCCGAGACCGTCGACCTGCTCTACACGATCGACCAGGAGAAGCTCACCCCCGACCAGCAGATCGCCCTGGGCACCGCGCTGGCCAGCCTGGCGCAGGCGGAACGCCTGGAGCAGATCAACGAGCGGCTGCGCGGGATCCACCAGGTGCTCAACGCCCGGGCGCTGAAGGCGACGGTCGAGGGCGGACGCTGAGCCGCAGGTTGTGCGAGACTCCGGCGCACACTTCGGAGGAGATATACATGCAGCTCGACAACTTGCAGACGCAGCATCAGTTCCACGTCCGGCAGCGGATCCGGATGATGGTCAACCAGTACGAGGTCCGCGCCGTGGCCCCGGACGGCACCGAGGGGGAGCTGCTGGCGTTCGCGCAGCAGAAGCGGCTCGCCTTCAAGGAGCAGGTCACGATCTACACCGACGACTCCAAGCAGCAGCCCCTGCTCGGCTTCAAGGCGCGGCAGCGGCTCGACCTCGGCGCCACGTACGACGTCACCGACGCGGCCGGCAACTCGATCGGGCTGTTCCGCAAGGACTTCGCCCAGTCGCTGCTGCGCTCGACCTGGCACGTCGAGCAGCCCGGCCTGCCGCAGATCACCGGGCAGGAGCGGAGCATGCCGGTGGCGCTGCTGCGCCGCTTCGTGGACTCCCTCTCCTGGCTGCCGTACCACTTCGACTTCGTCGCCGAGGGCCAGCCGGTCTTCACCGTGGTCAAGAAGTGGGGCCTGCGCGACAAGTACGTCGTCGAGGTGCAGAACCCGCAGGTGGACCGCCGCCTGGTGATCGCCATGGCGATCGGGCTGGACGCGCTGCAGGGCCGCTGACCTGCCGACCGGCCGGGGCGCGTCCTGCGGGGGCGCACCCGGCCGCTCTGTCGTGGCCCCGGCGGCGCACTCGGGACGGTTCGTCGCTGCCCGCGAACCGGTCTGCTGCCACAGGGCAGTCCCGGCGGGCCGTGGCACCTGGCAGTACAGCCGGACAGCGCCTCGCTGGCCAGTTGGCCTGAACCCGCCGCTGTCGCCGCCGCACGAGGCGCGGCCAGGGATCGTCGTCAGTGCCCCGTCCCCAGGTGACCCGGCCCGACCAGTCAGTCGCGGACCGGGCCGGCGCGGGAAGTGGCCGTGGCGGTCCGCCGGAACCCGGGCAGCGGGGTCACCGGCACCTTTACCGTCACCAGCACGTCGAGGCCGTCCAGGTGGCAGCCGGCCAGCCGGGCGCCGTTGGCGCGGGCGATCTCGGCGGCCACGGCGCAGGCCACCCCGTCCCCCTCCAGCGCCCGGCCCGCTCCGGCGAGCGCCGCGAAGTCGGCGCCGACCCGGGCCTGGTGCCGGGCCGTCCGGGCGGTGCCGATCGCCGCACCGAAGACTCCGGCCAGGACGAACACCAGGCCGACGACGAGCAGGCACACCGTCGCCCCGCCCCGGTCGGACGCACCGGGTCGCCCCGGCGTCACGGCTGCGCCCCGGGGGAGCCCGGCTCGACGGCGGCGACCGTGGTGGCCGCGACGGTGATCCGCCAGCGTCACGGCTGCGCCCCGGGGGAGCCCGGCTCGACGGCGGCGACCGTGGTGGCGGCCACGGTGATCCGGGGTAGTCGCGCACCGAGCGCCCGGACGGGTGCCCGAACGGTGGCGGTGACCCGATCGCCGTTCACCGACACCGAGACGACCGCGCCCGGGGGCGCGATCCGCGTTCCGGCCGCCGTGCCGCTCTCACCCCGGGCGGCGGCGAGCGCCGCCTCCCGGGCCGCGTCCATGCAGGCGGCCTTCGTGGTGACCGCGTCGACCGCGGTGAGCCCGGCGAGCAGGAGCAGGACCAGCGCCGGCAGGCCGGCCGCCAGCTCGGCGGTGAACGAACCGCGGTCACGACCGGCCGGCCGGCGCCGGCTCACTTCAACGCCCGGTCGATGACGGCGGTCAGGGCGGACTGCACGTTGCCGGACGTGAGCACCTTGAGCAGGATGCCCGCGAAGGCGACCGCGGCGAGCGTGCCGACGGCGTACTCGGCGGTGTTCATCCCGGCGTCCCCCCGGAGCCGGGCGAGGAGTTTGCGCACTGGCGTGTCCCTTCTCGATGGTTTCTCACAGCACGTCGCCGAGGACGGCGACGATCACCGGCACCAGGCCGGCGAGAATGAAGGCCGGCAGGAAGCAGAGCCCCAGCGGCAGCACGATGAGCACGCCCGCCCGGCGGGCCGACGCCTCGGCCGCGATGGACCGGTCCGCCCGCAGGTCGTCGGCGACCCGGGTCAGCGCACCGGCGAGGGCGGCCCCACTGCGCGACGTGCGCAACGCGGCGGCGACCAGCCGGTCGGCCCCCGGTACCGCGCCGAGGTGCGCCCAGGCCTCGTCGGGTGCGCCGCCGAGCAGCAACGTCCGGCCGATCCGGTGGAGCCGCTCGGCCAGCGGCCCGCCGAGGGCGTCGGCCACCTCGAGTACCGAGCGGTCGACCGGCGCGCCGGCACGTAACGTCGCCGCCAGCAGGTCGGCGGCCAGCGGCAGGTCGGCGGCCTCGCGCAGCCGACGGTCCCGGGCGGCCGGGGACTCGATCCGCCGGAGCAGTCGATCCGCCACCAGCCCGGCCACCGCCCCGACGAGGCAACCCGACACCCCGCCGAGCAGGACCGCCACGGCCACTCCGGCCAGCCCGGCACCGAGCCGTACGCGGTCCGGCCACCACGGCGGGGGCCGGTCTGCCGCCCGCACCTGGGCGCCCAGTCCCCGTAACCGCCGGGAGGGGCGGACGCCCGGCGCACGCAGCGCCACCACCAGGGCCGCGGCGGCGACCAGAGCACCGGCCGCCCACTCCTGCCGGTTCATCGGGCGCTCGCGTCCGGCGTGCCGCCCAACCGCTCCGCCCAGAGCAGACCACCAATCTGCAACCCCATGGCGGTCAGCGCACTGACCGCCCCGACCGGGGTGTACAGCAGCACCGCCACCGGATCGGCGCCGATGCCGTAGCCGAGGCCGATCCCGCCGAGCGGCAGGGCGGCGAGCAGCAGGGCGGTGGCCCGGGCACCGGCGGCCTGGGCCGAGGCGGCGGCCAGCCCCCGGTCCAGCGCCCGGGCGTCGGCTTCGACGCGTTCGAGGAGTTCGGCCAACGGCGCACCGGTCCGGTCGGCGAGCCGCACCGCGGCCCGGGTCAGGCTCGCGAGGCGGTCCCCGTCGTCGTCGGGCGTGGGAACGGGCAGTCCGGCCCGCAGGTCGGCGGCGAGACCGCAGAGCTGGTCCAGCCTGCGGCGGCGTTCCCCGACCGCCTGCCGCGCCGCCCGCCGCCGGAGCACGGCCCGGGCGCCCAGCGCGCCGTACCCGCCGAGGAGGACCCCGGCGACCGGCCCGGCGGCGAACCCGCCGAGCGCCGCCGCCACGAGCCCGACCAGGAGCAACGTCCGGCGTGGGCGATCCACCAGCGGCGCGCGGAGCCCCCTGAACCTCTCCACGGCCCTTACCGACGTCGACGGCCGGCCAGTGGCCAACGCGCCCGACCACCGAGCGGCGGTGTCGGCGGCCCGGACGCCATCCGAACCGGCGGCTCGATGAAGGCGGCGGATCCCGCCAGCGCCGAGCCGCAGCGGCTCCAGCGGTCGGCGGGAGTCGCGCCGACCGGGCGGCCGGAACGACGGTGGCCTGGTCAGCGCCCCCGCCGGACGGGCGAGCCGGCCATCGGCCATGGCAGCAGGCATCGGGCCTCCGACGGCCACGGCCACCGTGCACGGGCGGTCGGCGGCAGGTGCGAGCCGGCTCGGTCCAGCCCGGCCGGAGCGGCGCGGGCCGGGCGGTACGACCGCGGCCGGGGCGGCGCCAACCGGTGGCGCGGTCTCCGGCGCTTCGGTGGCGGGCCCGGACGCGAGAACGGCGGCCGGGGCGGCACCAACCGGTGGCGCCGTCTCCGGCGCTTCGGTGGCGGACCCGGACGCGAGGAAGGCGGCCGGGGCGGTGCGGAACGACTCGCCGTCGTGCGGCGTGAGTGCGGGTTCGCCGGGTACGCCGGCACCGAGCAGGGCGCGGCGTCGCCGGCGGCTGCTGCGGACCGGCCAGGCCACCACCGCCGCCGCGCCCACCAGCAGCGCCGCCACCAGCCAGATCGGGAGACTCATGTCGGCCCCGCCGACTCCGGCCACGGCTCGCAGAGGATCGGTGGCACCGCCACGCCGCGGTCCCGCAACAGCGTGCCGAGGGCCCGACCGGCCAGCCCCAGTCCCCGTCCACGCACCCAGGCGGGCACGACGGTGACCAGGCGGTCGGGCCCCTCCGGCAGCAGGAGGCAGATCGACTCCAGCACCCGGCCGCGCGGGCCGCGGCGTACCTGGAGCACCACCTGGAGCGCGGCGGTGACCTGGGCGTGCAGCGCGGCCCTGGGCAGCCCGCCGAGCAGTCCGAGCGCCTCCAACCGGGCCGGCACGTCGGCCGGGGTGTTCGCGTGCAGCGTCCCGGCGCCGCCGTCGTGGCCGGTGTTGAGGGCGCCGAGCAGGTCGACCACCTCCCCACCCCGGCACTCCCCGACCACCAGCCGGTCGGGGCGCATCCGCAGCGCCTGCCGGACCAGCTCGCTGAGCCCGACCGCGCCGGTGCCCTCCACGTTGGCCGTACGGGCCTGGAGCCCCACCACGTGCGGGTGCACGGGGTGCAGTTCGGCGGCGTCCTCCACCAGCACGATCCGCTCGGTCGAGGGCACCAGCCCGAGCAGCGTGTTGAGCAGGGTGGTCTTGCCCGAGCCGGTGCCGCCGGTGACCAGGTACGCCAGCCGGGCGGCCACCACGGCCGCCAGCACCGCGGCGACCGGTCGTGGAACGGTGCCCTGGCGTACCAGGTCGTCGAGGGTGAACGGCCGCTGCCGGAAGGTACGCAGGGACAGGTAGGGGCCGTCGGTCGCCACCGGAGGCAGTACGGCGTGCAGCCGGGTGCCGTCGGGCAGCCTCGCGTCCGCGTACGGGGAGCCGTCGTCGAGCCGGCGGCCGGCGGCCGCGGTGAGCCGCTGCGCCAACCGCCGTACGTCGTCGAGGGAGCCGAGCGGCACCGCCACCTGCCGCAGGCCCTCGCCCCGGTCGACCCAGACCCGGGTGCCGTTGACCAGCACGTCGGTGACCTGTGGATCGGCCAGCAGCGGGGCGAGCGCCCCGGCACCGACCAGGTCGTCGCGGACCTGTTCGGCCATCCGCAGCACGGCGGTGTCACCGAGGACGGCGGCGGTGGGCTCGGCCCGGACGGCGGACACGATCGCGGCCGGGGTGACCGGGGTTGCGTTGCCGGCCATCCGCTGCCGGACCCGGGTCGACAGGTCGTCGGGTTGGCTGGTCATGCCGCACCCGGGACGGGGAGTCCGGTCAGCTCGGTGACGATCCGCCGGCAGAGCGCGGCGAGCGGGCCCCGCCCGGCTCCGGCCGGCGCCTCCCCCCGTTCCAGCCCCCGGCACAACGCCGGCTCGGGCCGCAGCGTGCCGGCGAGCGGGAGGCCGAGGGCGCGCGCCACCTCGCTGGCCTTCAAGCGGCCGGGTGCCGGCCCGCGCACGATCACGCCGAGCGCGGCGCAGTGCGGGGCGGCCGCGGCGACCACCCGGGCCGCCGCCGCGGTCGCCCGCAGCTCGGCCGGCACCACCAGGTACGCCTGGTCGGCCGACTGCAACGCGACCACCGCCGCGTCGTCGAGCTGGCGGGGCACGTCGACCACCACGAAGTCTCGGCCACGGCGGGCGGCGTCGACCGTGGCGGCCATCGCCTGGGCGGGCAGGGCCAGCAGTTCTCCCCGGTCCCAGGAGAGCACGACCAGGTCACCCCGGCTGGGCAGCGCACGGACCAACGCCGGCGCGTCCACCCGGCCGTCGGCGTCGGTGAGCGCCGGCCAGCGAAGCCCGTCCAACTCCTCCCAGCCGAGGACGAGGTCGAGGCCGCCGCCGAGCGGGTCGGCATCGACCAGCAGGGTGCGCAGGCGGGCCCGGGCGGCGGTGACCGCGAGGGCGCCGGCGAACACGCTGGCCCCCGCGCCGCCCCGCCCGCCGAGCACCGCGACGGTCCGCGCCGGCCCGCCGAACGGGCGGTCGGACCCGCACTCGGTGAACCGGTCGACCAGCCAGGGCTCGGCCGCCGGGAGGGTGGCCACGTGTTCCGCGCCGAGCAGGTCGGCGACCTCCCATGCCGGGTCCAGTTCCCCGGTGCGGCCGACCAGGACCGTGCGGGGCCGCCGGGGCAGCCGCGCCCGCAGGCAGGCCTGCGCCTGGTCCCGGCCGACCAGCACCAGCGGCGCTGGCAGCCACCGGGCGCGGGCGGCGGCGGGATCGGCGGCCAGCTCGACCTCCGTACCGCCGGCGGCGGCGAGCCGGAGCAGCTCGTCGAGGAGGTCACCGTCCGAGGTCACCAGGAGCGGCAGCCGCCGGTGCGGCGGAAGTGAGGTACGGGGTGGCATCGCGGCCTCCAGCGGTCCGGCTCGGGGGTGCTGACCCAGACCCTGCTCCGACCACCCTCGGGTCCACTGGCCCGAACCGGTTGCCTGTGGACAACACCCATCCCTGTGGACAACCCGCGCCCAGCCGGTGGATCTGCTAAGGCGATGCGCTCCCCACGTCGTTACCGAAGACCGATGCAGCGCCGTTCAAAGACGGCGCGTCACGGCGCCGCGCCAGCCTGACGGACAACTGCCCGATCGACTGTGGAAATTTGCCGGCGTCGCAGCTCACCAGCCCCAGAGGGCGGACAACCATCGTCCCCTCCACCACCCGTGACCCATTGACGGCCGGGGACACGGCCCGCCGATAATCGGTTTCCCCATGCCACCGACCGAGGTGGCTGCGCTGCCCGGGAACGGGGCCATGGCCGATCCGACCGACGAGACCCACCGCCCCGACGACACCCTGCGCATCGGGGGCTGGCTGCCCGAGCCCCGCCGTGTGGGCGGACTCCCGCCGTACCCGTCGATTGCAGCCGGAGCCGCACGACGCCGCGCCGGCGATTCCACGCCGGGACCGGCGCGGCCGGTCGGCCAGCCGTCACCCCGCGCCGGCGGTCCGGGGCGGACGCTGGCGCTGGGTTGCGCCGTGGTCGGCGCGCTCGCCACCCTCGCCGTCGCGTCGTGGCCGATCTGGACGGCTCCGCCGCGGACCGAGGAAGGCCCGCCGGCCGCGCCGGCAACCGGGCTCGACCAGGCGGTCGTGCCCGAGCCGGCGACCGGCCCACCCACCGTCAGCTTCTCGCCCGCGCCGGTGTCCCTCTCCACCCGGGCCTCGGTGCGGTCGCCCAGCCCCGCCGCGTCACCCACCGACCGGCCGCGCCACCCCGCCGGGGGTACGACCACCCGCCCTCGTCCGTCGACCACCCCACCCGGGCAGCCCCGCTCGGACGAACTCCCGCCGCTACCCCCGTCGCGCGAACCGTCGCTGCACTCCACCGGCGGCGGCGCGGAGACGTTCGTCGACTTCGTCAACCGGCGGGACGCCGAGGTCGTGGTGCACTGGCTCGACTACGACGGTCAGCGGCGCCGGTACGCCGTCCTGGAACCGGGCCGGTCGTATCGGCAGCAGACCTACCTGGGCCACCCGTGGGTGGTCACCGACGCCGACGGACGCGGACTGGTCTGCTTCCTGCCCGCGCCCGACGTCAGCAAAGCGGTGATCCGATAGGGACGGGCGGCCCGGACTCGTGCCTGGCCTGGATCACCGGCTGCCGGGGACGCCGTCGGCCACCAGGACGACCCCGTCCGTCGCCGCCACCCGGTCCCGGGAGATCTCCCGGTACTCGGGGGAGTTGGCCCAGCGCTCGAAGCTCTCGCGGCTGTCGAACGACATGAGGATGACCTTGTCGTAGGGCCAGGTCCCCTCGACGACCTGCGGGCGCTCGTCGGCAGCGAGGAGGCGTCCGTGGTACTTGGCGAGGACCGGCATGAAGGCGGCGACGTACCGGTCGTAACGCTGCCGGTCGTGGATGGAGATCTGCGCGAGCGCGTACACGGTCATCGGCTCATGTTACTCACGAGTAGCACCGCCCGTCTCAGCTGGAACCGGGCCTGTTGCCGTGGTGGTCGCGAAACGGGGATGCGTCGCTGGTCAGGAATTGCCACCCTCGGCGGATGCAGAAGACTGAGGACCTTGCCGCCTTGCGCTATGCGCGGATGCGCTGGAACACGCCGCTGTCGGAGGAGCATGCCGCTCTGCTGTTGCAGCGGCTTGACATCCGGCCTGGCGCGCGAGTACTCGATCTCGGTTGCGGTTGGGGCGAGTTGCTGCTCAGGGCGGTTGCCGCCGGAGGAGTGAGCGGCGCAACCGTGACGACAGGCGTCGGTGTCGATACGGATGACGCTGCTCTCGCGAGGGGCCGAGCACTGGCGGCTGGCCGCTCGTTGGACAAGCACGTCACCTTCATCAAGGGGGAGGCGGCCTCCGCGCGGGAGACCGGCGACCGCGTCCTGTGCGTTGGCACCTCCCATGCCTTCGGTGGGACGGCCGACGCCCTCAAGGCACTCGCCGAGTTCGTGCGGCCTGGTGGTCGCCTCCTGTTCGGCGACGCGTACTGGGAGCGGCCACCGACGGCCGAGGCGGTAGAGATCTTCGGAGAAGAGACAGTGCCGCTCGCGGATCTCATCGAGCTCGCCCGCGGACTGGGCTGGAGAGTCCTCCACTTCAGCACCGCGGACCAGCGAGAATGGGACGACTTCGAGTCGACCTGGCGCGCGGGACAGCAGGAGTGGCTGCTGCAGCACCCCGAAGACCCTCGCGCGACGGAGGTACGCGAGGAACTCGATGACCGGCTGCGCGAGTACGTCGGCATCTACCGCGGCGTCCTGGGTCTTGCGTACCTGGTCCTCGGTCGCTGAACTGCGACAGCTCACCGTGCTGGTTTCCGTGCTGAATTCGTGGGAGATCATCTCGGCGGCTGCTTAACCGCCTTGCCGGTTTGCTCGGGCCTGCTGGCGGTTCCCGGCTCCGGCGGACGCCAGGGCCGAATCCTCCGGTCCTGCAGGTTTTCTCCTGGTCGGCCAGAGCTGCACCCGCCAGACGTCGCCGGGGGTCGTCGATCCGGGCCAGCCCCGGTTGACGAAGCCCCCACCGCAGATGCGACCCGTACCGCCCATCGGGCACCTCGCACCGCCGGTACTCCATCGTCGGCGAGCCGTACGACAGCTCTCCGCCGTCGACCTCCAGCACGCACTCGAAGATCTCTTCCCACTGCCCGAAGTCCCGGGGCGGCGGTTCGGCCCACACCTCGACCCGCGGTGGCATGTCGAAGTTGTTCTGGTGCGGCACGCAAACGAGCACCGTGTGATCGTCGCTGGCGATGCGGGCCGGCCTGCGCCTCCCGTAGGAGCATGCTCACGTCCGAGTCGCCCTCCGACGTGCCGGAGAGCGTGAACTGCCCGTAGTCCAGTTCGACCGTCATGTCGTGAGCCGTGACGGGCGCTGGGGTCCCCACGTCGGACAGTGTGCCGTGGCACCGCTCACCCTGACGCCCCCACGATCGGGCAACTGCCCACCGCTACAAAGATCGACAGGATCGGGCCAGCCGGAGGAGCGCTTCTGCTGGGACGAGTGCGCCCCCATGGCGAGCGTTACTGGCTAGGGCAAGAGGTGTTCGAAGCCCATGGCGGTGCGGGAGGGAACGAACTCTGTCACCGCATACTCGGCAAGGCCCCGCTGGCGGAACGGATCCGAGGCGAGCCTGTGCTCGAGATCTTCCCGTGAGAGGTTGCGAGCCAGAATCACGCCACCGACACGGGGAAGCCGACGACCGGAGGCGATAAATACCCCGTCCGCATACTGCTGGTCCAGCCAGACAATGTGGTCCTGAAGCGCATCGTCGATCTGGGCGAGATCGGCGACGTAGGTCAGGATCACCACGAACATTTCATGATCGTATGCTGGCGATGACCTGCCCTCGTCATGGATTCCGGCGTACGAATCGGCCTTGACGTCCGGCGGCCATGCTGTCGGTGACCTCACCGCGACCCGTGAACGAGACAGGCGGATGTCGACCTGCTCGCCCCACGCCATCGGCCAGCCCTCGGCCGGGTGGATCCACGGACGCTCGACTTCCGGGGTCGGGCGCGCACTGCGCCTGTCGACCTTTCGCCCGCGCGTCTGGCTGCCTTTGCATAGCCTTTCGCTCTGCTACAGGCAAGATCGTCACCAACGACGTGGCGGGGATCTTCCTGGTAGCCGTACGGGCTGCGTGACGAGTGGCCCGTGCCGGCGGGCCTCGCCCGGGCTCCTACTACTTCTGCTGCTGCGAGCCCTGCCCCTGATTCGCCATCACCGCCGCGATGGCATCCCAGAGGTTGCGACCGGCTTGGCGCAACGCCTCGGAAGGCTGGGCGGCCGTCTCAGCCTGGCTCGGCTGAGCCTGCCCCTGCTGCTGCGGCTGGCCCTCACCCTGCTGGCCCTGCTGCGGCTGGCCTTGGCCCTGCTGGCCCTGCCCCTGCTGACCCTGCCCGCCAGCCACCTGACCGCCCGCCTCGCCGGCCTTGGAGAGCGCGCCCTCACCACTCCACTCGGCGCGGGCGGTTATGGAGCCGACGTCGTGACCCAAGCGGTCGACGATCTTGGTCAGTTCCTGGGTCTGCCCGGTCACCTGCTGGGCCGCGTCGCCCACGTTGCCCGCCACCGAGGTGGCCGTCTCGCCAAGCGACTTCAGGATTTCGGGGTTGCGATCGATCGTGGTCAGGGTGCGGTCCAGGATCTCGGCCAGCCGTTCCAGCCGGACCTTGAGCAGAAGCTCGACCCGCACGTCCTCGATATCCAGTTCGACCGAATCGAGCCTGACGCGGACACCGGCGTCGAGTTGCAGGAGGTTGGCGAGTCGCGCCCGCAGGGAGAGGTCGGCGTCCAGCCCGTCCACGGCGATCCGGATGTCGCCCACCCGCAGGTTCGGTACATCCAGCAGGACGTCCGGTTCCCACCGGTCGCGCCGTCCCGTCTCCTCGGAAGGCCACTGGCCCTGGCTGACATGCCGCTCCGGGCGATCACCGCGCCTGACCACGTCGCCCTGCTGACTCTGCTGATTCTGCTGGCCCCGCTGTCCTTCGTCCCGCTGCTGCCCCTGCTGGCCTTGGCCCTGCTGCCCCTGCTGCCCTTGGCCCTGCTGCCCCTGTTGCCCTTGGCCCTGCTGGCCCTGCTGGTCCTGCTGGCCCTGCTGGCCCTGGCCCTGCCGCCCCTGGCCCTGCTGACCCTGCTGGTTCTGCTGCTGGCCTTCACCGCTCTGGCTCATACTCCTGCTCCCCGCTCGGCTGGCCCGACGTCGAACGGGCCCGGACCGGCGGCGCTTACCCGAATCGGCCCGGGGCACGCACACTGTCGCCGAAGCTGCTGACCTACGACGTCACGAAGCTCGGATCTACGTCATGCTCACCTCGGAAGAGGCCAGCGACGCCTCCGGCCTCCGCGTCGCGGTCACCGGCGGACAACCGATCCTGTGCCGGCGACGCTGGTGAGCCTTGCTCGGCAATCCCCTGTACGGCGTCGAGACGTGGCCGCCGGTGAGCTGACTGTCGATCTGCCTGCCGCCCGTGGTGACGGCGACCGCTATTCCCCCCGCTCCTCGCTCCGGCGGCGCACCACCGGCCGTCGCGGCGGTTCCGGACGCCGGGCCGGACGGGGGCGCGGCCGGTCCTCGCGTCCCTCCCGCGGCTCCCGGGACTCTCGGGGCTCGCGCTCCCGACCGCGCGCCCCCTCGGGCTCGCGACGGCGCGGCGGGGGCTGTTCCTCCTCCGGCCTCTCCTCGGGCTCCTCCTCGGGCTCCTCCTCGGCCTCCCGACCGCGGCCCCGCTGCTCCTGCCGGGTGCGGGCCTCCTGCTCCTCCCGCTCGCGGGCCTCCTGCTCCTCGCGCAGCGCGGTCTCGTGGTCCTTGACCACCTGGGAGTCCTCGATCTCGCCCCGCCAGCCCTCGACGGAGTCCGGGTCGAGCACGGTGTTGGTCATCACGTGCCGGACGAAGTGCTTCAGCTCCAGCCGCACCCGCCGGCCCTGGGCGCGCCAGAGATTGCCGGTGTGCTCGAAGAGCCCCTGCGGGTGGTACTCCAGGACCACCAGGATGCGAGTCAGGTCAGGGGCCACCTCGTGGAAGCTGACCGTGCCGTCCACCGAACCCTTCTCACCCTTGGACCGCCAGTGGATGAGCCGGTCCGGGATCTGCCGGACGATGGTCGACTCCCAGCTCCGATGCGACCAGAAGACCTGCGCCTTCCAGGTCATCTTCTCGTCCGACTCGCAGTCGGCCTGCTCGACCTTCTTCATGAAACTCGGGAAATCCCCGAACTGCGTCCACTGGTTGTACGCCACCCGGACCGGCACGCCGACCTCGATCGCCTCGACGATGTTGGTGACCTTGAGCTTCTTGCCACCGCCCTTGCCACCCTTGCCGCCGCCACGACCCAACGCCGACATCACCTTCTCCTTACCGCCGGCCAGACGGGGATGCAACATGGCCTTGACCCGGGACTGGCCCTTGGCGCGCTTCTGCCCGCCGGTGGCGGCGGCGATCAGGCCGGGGCCGCCGCCCTGTTTCGCGTACTCGCTGAGCCGCCCGGTGGCGCCGGTGATCTTCCCGGTCAGCACGTGGCTGGCCCGCTCCCCGATGGCGGAGGCGAGGTTGTGCAGCTCGCCGCCGAGCTGCTCGCGTGCCTTGTGCACGAGGTTGCCGGTCGCCATCTCACTGACCCCCACGTTGGCCGTCGTCGCCGGACCGCTGGTCACCCTGCTGGCCTTGCGCGGACTGGTCGGCCTGGCCGCCGGCCTTGCGGCGCAGCGCGTCCGCGCTGCCGCGCAGCTTGCCGCTGAGCACGTCGATGCCGCCGCCCGCGGCGGCGGCCGCCGCGGCCTTGCCCGCGGCGGCCAGCGGCTCGCCCAGCTTGCCGAGGTTGCCCAGCTGCGGGTTGGCGCCGAGCAGATTCGTGCCGAGCTTCTTCAGCCCGCCCGGCTGCTGGCTGGCCCGCCCGACCGCTAGCGCCGCAGCGAGGGTCAGGGCCTTCTTCAGCTTCTTGCGGCGCCCCAGGAGGTAGCCGAAGCCCACCGCCAGTGCGACCCGTGCTCCGCTCTTCATCAGCTCTCCTCGCTCCCCCGGCGTACACCGACGCCGGTCACCTGGGACCGACCGACCACAGCCGGCCGCCGGAGATCAGCGGAACAGGTCCTGCGACACCGGGCGTTCGCCATTAGTGGACCCAGCGGCCAGTACCCGCCCCTCTACCCGCAAAACATCTCCGCGCAATTAATAAGGCCCCGAACGGGGGCATTCGGACGCGCGGTACGAATCAGGCAGGAACGCGCACGTTGCTCAGAAGAGGCGTGCTACAGGAATGCGAGATTCTAATCGAAGGCAGGCGCCGGTATCGAGAAATTCGCAACTGCGCGCCGCATTTATCCTTCCCAGATTGCACCTCCATCGGCGAATGTCGTCTCGAGCCTCTGCGGCGTCGCCCCCCTCCCCGCAGCTCAGGAGGCACCGACCGCCACCGCACGCGGTGGCGACCGACGTCGCACGCCGCACCATCGAAGGCAAGACCAGGACCGAGATCATGCGCTGCCCCAAGCGCTACATCGCCCGTGAACCTACTCACTGCTAGCCATGGACGCAGCAGCTGAGGATCATGGGCATGCACCGCAACAGTCCGGGCACCGGCATGCGGGTTGACCCCGAGGCGACGGAGACCCAACGTGAAGGCCACTTTCTACCCGACATTCGGCTACATCGATCTCTCCGGAACCGCCGACGACTACCACGCCCTAGCCGCACTCATTTCGGCCGGAGGTGGAACCCATGCTGCGGAGCACGACGCCACCGACCCCTTCGGCGGCACCGCCCTCTCCTGCGTCCGGATCTCAACCGCAGCCAACAGCATGGTCCTGATCTCGATCGACCACGCCGACGGCATACTCCAGATTTCCGGCGCCCCCGCCCCGCTGGCCATCTTCGCGTCGAACCTCGAATCAATGGCAGCTGACGAGAATGGTGGCCACCTACACATCGAGTACTATCCAGATCACCCCTACCTGGCGCCAGCATCAGCCGATTTGATCGTCAACAGCCCGCACGGCGGCATGCCAACGCGGTAACCCAACAGCCTTGACCAAAATAGGAGCGTCCAGCTCGCCGGCGGCCGGCTGTGTCCCGTCACGGGACATGCTTGACGGTGGCGTCCCACCAGATGCCTGACCCGATCAATATCGGGCTGCCTAATCGGGTGATGGTCGCGGACGGTGAGGCTGGCACTTGGCGCTGGGAACAGGCCCGCCACGGGACACGGTCAGCGGCAGGCGCCCTTAGCATGGGCCAGATGATCCACTCCTGGCTGCCCGGGCTGCTCCTGCGGGTCCTGCTGTGAGGCGCCGAGTGGTGGCCATCCTCGCCCTGGTCACACTGTCGGTGTCCCAAGCCAGCTGCTCCGGGCCGTTCAACTGCCCAGCGCCGACGGTGACGGTTGACGCGTCCGTTCACACCGAAACCGTGCCAATCGAGCGGGAGTTGCAGCCGTTGGGCCGGGTGCTGGAGGTCCATTGGCGGGAGTGGACCGAGAGCGGCCGCTGCGACTTCAACATCGGCGATCTCATCCTGCTGCGGGAAGGCGTGGCCCGGCTTGCGCCCGCCGACGTCGCCAGGCTGACCCTGCTGACGACATCCGACGCCGCGGCACTTCCCAATCCAGATTCCCGGCTGTCGTCCTGGCTGCCGTCCGCACCGGCCTGGCGTACGGGTCTGGACTGGCGCGACGGTGAGGAAGGTGCGTTCGTATCAACCTCGTATTGGCTGGACCCGGCCAGCGGCGTCGTCTACTTCCTATCCGACGCCGACTACGACCCGGCGGCCACTCCGACCGCCTCACCCTCCTGATGAGGGGCCGGGACCAAGCCCTAGGTGAACGTCAACCATGAGCTGGGACAAATCTGTCGAGGACCGCCGACACCAGCCAGGTGCCACATGCGCTGGGGTCAACGCGCCCCCTCCCGGGCGCCTAGTTGCTCGGGTCGCGCCCCTGCTGCCACAGTCGAGATCATGGGTTCGAGTTTCACGAATTTTCGTGGCCATGGCTTCTGGGCTCGTGACGGGCTGCTGGAAGTCTGGCTCGAAGCTCTCGCGGAGGTCGTGCCCACGCACGCACCTGCCTGGTTGCAGGACGCTCAACGACACTGGCGGAAACCGGCCCGCATCGGCTTCCAGGGCTGCATTGACGCCGACCTCGACGCTCTCCTCACTTCACAAGACCGAGTCGCGGTGGCGCTGCGACTGGTCAACCAAGCCGAGGAGCACCTGAACCGACTTGCCAGTCGGAACGGCCGCATCCCGGCAGCGTGGCTCAACGAACGACGTGTCGGCGGAAGCGACACCTGGACAGGTGATCTCGATCTACAGCCCCTCCGGCAGATCACCAACGCGTTCGCCGCCCTGATTCATGGCGATCTTCGGACGACAGCCACAACCAGTCCAGTTCTGCCCAGGCCGGCATCCCAACAGCCCTGATCCCGCACCAACCTCACTCGGCGGGGTTGCAGAGAATAGGAGCGTCAACACGCCGGCAGCGGGCCCAGTGATCAGGCGGCCGGAGCTTGCCGCAGGGCTTCCGCGAGCGACTCGGCGTTCTTCTTGTCTATCCGAGGGAAGGTGAGAGCCACGCCGTCGCCCGGAGTACCGAACGCGAGGCGCAGCAGGCTCACGACGCCGATCTTGGCCTCGGCCAGCGAGACCTGTTCGCGGGGCACCTCACCGAGGACCTTCTTTCCGGGGCCCCCCAGAAACGTCTGCTCCAAAAAGATCAGTCGACGGTTGGTGAGCACGACGAACTGCTTACTGGTCGCCGCCAGCGCCGCCCCCAACAACGCTCCACCCTCAAACCTCATTGCTTGGCTGACGATCGGCCGAAGTCGACCGGACGAGAACTTCCCGACCATGGCCCGCGTCGCCACGACCGGCTGCTCACCGGACTGCAGGATCGGCGTCACATGCTCGAACGCACGGGTCTGAAGCTTCTGCTGCACTGCGTCTCCGTTCCTTGGCCGCGAACCGTGCCGATGCTAGTGACTTGGAGGTCGATCTAGATCCGACGACCGGTCCACACTAGACGAGAGAGGTGGACATTGAGCCTGTGCGGGTGAGGCTCAGGTCACCTTGTCTGCCCGGCACGCCGCAGCCGGCCGGATCGAACGTGAAGGTACGCGGTCGCTGGTGGAACGGATCGTGCGGTCGCATGGCGCGGCGTGACATCTTGGCGGGTCCGTGGCCGCCTCGGTAGTGACGGAGGGCAGGAGGTGTCGTACGACTCCCGGACGAAGCATCCAACCGCCAGCAGACTCACTAGCTGGGCCGGTCGGGCCTGGTGGCGCTCAACGGCAGGTGTCTGCCCGGAAGTGCACACCGCACCACGGCGGCAGGTCGGTGGCTCGCCACCAGGGCCGTCGAGGCGCGTACGACCGAGCGGACCGTCTCCATGCTCCGCACGCTCGTCCTGCCGAAGTGGGGTGACTGGCCGCTCGGGAAGGTCGACTTCATGTCGGTGCAGGAGGGGGTGACCGGCCTCGGTCGGGATCTCGCCCCTAGCGGGAGGCCGTCGCCTGCCTGGCGGCCAAGGCTGCGGGCGGGATGCGGTTCCACGACCTGCGGCACGCCTACGCCACATGGCTGGCCACGGACGGCGTCCCGATCAACCTGGTGCAGCGGGTCATGGGCCACGAGCAGGCGTCCCCGACGCTCAACCGGTACACGCATACCCCGGACGACTACGCCGCCCGCGTGCTGGCTGCCTTCGACAGCTCTGCTGCCTCCCTGCTGCCTCCGGCCGGGGAAGCGCCCTCCGAGAGCGCGTGGGATGAGGAGAGGAGGGCCTGTGAGCTGCGGCGGAGCACGTACCCCGAATAGGGACGACCCCCGTCGGGGGGAGACGGGGGTCGTCGGGAGGTTCGGCTCCGGGGGGGTTGAGCCGAACCACTCAGCGGTCACGGGGGGTGCAACCGCCGAGGGCCTGCGAGTTGTCCGAGATATGAATACTCGTCGTGAGGACAAGCATGCCCGAGGAGAGTGTTCACGTCGAGTGGTGTCGACCCCACTCAGGGCGAAAATGTGACCACAGCGTGTGATTGCCGTCACGTAGAGCAGGGGTTGCAACGGCTAGCCCGCAGGTCGGAGGGGCTGGTGACCCCGGGCACCCGCCGACCTTAGACCATCGGGCTAGACTTTCGCGCCGTGGGCCGAAGTGCCGCTTTCTTCGATCTGGACAAGACCGTCATCGCCAAGTCGAGCGCCCTGGCGTTCGGTCGGCCGTTCTACCGGGACGGGCTGATCACTCGGCGTGACGTCGTCAAGTCGGCGTACGCGCAGCTGATGTTCCGGCTGGGCGGCACCGACGAGCAGACCATGGCCCGGACCAGGGACTATCTCGCCACGCTCTGTAAGGGCTGGCAGGTGGAACAGGTCCGTCAGATCGTCGCGGAGACGCTGCACGAGCTGATCAACCCCTACGTGTACGCCGAGGCCGCCGCCCTCATCGAGGAGCACCAGACCGCCGGCCGGGACGTCGTGCTGGTGTCCGCCTCCGGCGAGGAGATGGTCCGCCCCATCGGTGAGCTGCTGGGCGTGACCGACGTGATCGCCACCCGGATGGCGGTGGAGGGCGGCCGCTACAGCGGCGAGGTGGAGTTCTACGCCGCCGGCCCGAGCAAGGTCGACGCGGTCAGCGAGCTGGCCACCGCCCGCGGCTACGACCTGGCCGACTCGTACGCCTACTCCGACTCGTACAGCGACCGGCCGTTGCTGGAGTGCGTCGGCCATCCCAGCGTGGTCAATCCGGACCGGGCGCTGCGCAAACTCGCGGTGGAGAACGCCTGGCCGGTGCTGGAGTTCCGGCACCCGATCCCGCTGGGCCGGCGACTGCGGGAGCGCCCGGCCGTGCCGGTGGCCGCGGCGGCGCTCGGCGTCGGCGTGGGAGTGGCCATCGGCATCGCCTGGTACGGCCGGCACCGCCGCGCCAAGGTCACCCCGGTCGCCTGAGCACTCCCGCCGGGTCCGCCTGAGCAAACCCCGCGGGCCCGAGCGGCCAGCGAGGCGGCAAGGACCGCCGATCGGAGCGGGCAGGAAGGCAGCGAGAACACCCGCAAGGGCGAGAAAGGCCCCGCCCGCACGGGTCAGCAAGCAGCGAGGACCCCACCCGTCCGCGAGTCAGGCGGCGGCGAGGATCTCGTCGCCGATGACGGCGAGCTGGTCGGCGCCCACCTCGACGGCCGACATGTAGTGCCGCAGCCAGGAGCGCAGCCCGTCCGGGGTGCCGGTGGCGAAGGCGCCGGCCGCGCCGACGTACTCCGGCTCCCGGTCCCGGTGCCCGACGTCGACGGCGACCAGCCCGCGCGGGTCGAAGCCGCGGGACATCAGCACCAGCCGGGCGGCGGCGCGGGCCACCACGCCGGACGGGCCGGCGAACGGGCGCAGGTTCAGCAGCTCGCCGTGCACGACGGCGGCCAGCACCAGCGGGGGGACCTTGGTGCCCCCGGCGACCAGCCCGGCGAGGCCGTCCAGCCGCGCGCCGACCACCGGATCGGCCACCGGACGGCCCAGTTCGTCCTCGGTCACCACGTTGCGGGCGGCGAGCACGTGCAGCTTGGCCAGCGCCTGCCGGGGGGCCTTGGGCCACAGCTCGGTCAGTCCGGGCAGCGCCCCGGCCACCCGCAGCGCCCCCTGAAGCACCGGCTCGGTGACCGTGCCGGCGCGGACCGCCTCGCGCTCGTGGGCGTACCCCTCCAGGGCGGCGCTGGCCACTGCGGACCGCAGGCTGACCTCGGCCGCGACCTGGCCGCCGTGCCGGCGCAGCGCGCGGTGCCGCATCGCCTCGTCGACCCGCTCGCGGGCCCGCTCGACGGCGGGGGCGATGTCGGCGAGCGCGAGCAGCGGGGCGAGCGGATCCGTGGTCACCCCGCCACGCTAGCGACCCAATCGCCCCCACCGGCCACCACCCGCCGGGAACGCGACCCGCGCCACCGCCCCGAGCCGGGCGACTGCGCGACCGCACGCCCGATCGACGCGGCTTGCCGGCATGTCGCGGCGACGAACGCTGCGGACACCGCGACCCGCCGCACGCGGGCAGCACCGAGCGAGCGCCGGGCCAGCGGTGATCCACGCGGCTTGACTGCATGTCGCGGCCATCAGCGCTGCGGACACCGCGACACGCCGCAAACCGCGCAGCGGCGGGGCCACCCGCGAGGACGGGCACGGGTGCGCTCCGGACGGCGAAAGGCCGCCGGGCGCGCGGTGCGGGCCGCTCGGCGCGTACCGGCCGGACGAGTTGTCGCGGCCTTCCGGGCCCACGACTACCCTCAGCCGGGTAGGAGACGCAGGTCACCCGACGAAGGAGTCACCGCATGAGCGAGGCATTGGCCAACCTGCTGAACGAGACGCGCCAGTTCCCGCCGCCGGCCGCACTCGCCGCGGAGGCCAACGTCACCGCCGACGCGTACGCGGAGGCCGCCGAGGACCGGCTGGCCTTCTGGGAGCGCCAGGCCGGGCGGCTGGCCTGGGCGAAGCAGTGGGACCAGGTGCTCGACTGGTCGAACCCGCCGTTCGCGAAGTGGTTCGTCGGCGGCCGGCTCAACGTGGCGTACAACTGCCTGGACCGGCACGTGGAAGCCGGTCGCGGCGACAAGGTGGCGATCCACTGGGAGGGCGAGCCGGGTGACACCCGCACCCTCACCTACGCGGACCTGCACAAGCTGACCTGCCAGGCGGCAAACGCGCTGACCGAGCTGGGCGTGACCGCCGGCGACCGGGTGGCGATCTACCTGCCGATGATCCCGGAGGCCGCGGTCGCGATGCTGGCCTGCGCCCGGATCGGCGCGACGCACAGCGTGGTCTTCGGCGGCTTCTCCGCCGACGCGCTGACCAACCGGATCCAGGACGCCAGCGCCAAGGTGGTGATCACGGCCGATGGTGGCTACCGGCGGGGCAAGCCCTCGGCGCTGAAGCCGACGGTGGACGAGGCGGTGGCGAACTGCCCGTCGATCGAGCACGTGCTGGTGGTCCGCCGCACCGGCGAGGACGTCGCCTGGTCCGCGAAGGATCACTGGTGGCACGAGACGGTGGAGACCGCGCCGGCCGAGCACACGGCGGAGGCGTTCGACGCCGAGCACCCGCTGTTCATCCTCTACACCAGCGGCACCACGGCCCGGCCGAAGGGCATCCTGCACACCACCGGCGGCTACCTGACCCAGACGGCCTGGACGGCGCACGCGGTGTTCGACCTGAAGCCGGAGACGGACGTCTACTGGTGCACCGCCGACATCGGCTGGGTCACCGGGCACTCCTACATCGTGTACGGGCCGCTGGCCAACGGCGCCACCCAGGTCATGTACGAGGGCACCCCGGACACCCCGCACAAGGGCCGGTTCTGGGAGATCGTCGACAAGTACCGGGTCACCATCCTCTACACCGCGCCGACGCTGATCCGCACGATGATGAAGTGGGGCGAGGACATCCCCGCCGGCTTCGAGCTGTCCTCGCTGCGCCTGCTCGGCAGCGTCGGCGAGCCGATCAACCCCGAGGCCTGGATGTGGTACAGGCAGCACGTCGGCCGGGGTGAGCTGCCCGTCGTGGACACCTGGTGGCAGACCGAGACCGGCGCGATCATGATCTCGCCGCTGCCCGGCGTCACCGCGGCCAAGCCGGGCTCCGCGATGACCCCGGTGCCGGGCATCACCGCCGACGTGGTGGACGACCAGGGCAAATCGGTGCCGAACGGCGGCGGCGGTTACCTGGTGCTGCGCGAGCCGTGGCCGTCGATGCTGCGCACCATCTGGGGCGACGACAACCGGTTCATCGAGACGTACTGGAGCCGGTTCGAGGGCATGTACTTCGCCGGTGACGGGGCGAAGAAGGACGACGACGGGCACATCTGGCTGCTCGGCCGGGTCGACGACGTGATGCTGGTGTCCGGGCACAACATCTCCACCACCGAGGTGGAGTCGGCGCTGGTGTCGCACCCCTCGGTCGCCGAGGCGGCGGTCGTCGGCGCCACCGACCCGACCACCGGTCAGGCGATCGTCGCGTTCGCCATCCCGCGCGGTACGACGGACACCGCGGGCGAGGCGGGCGAGAAGCTCATCACCGAGCTGCGCAACCACGTGGCGAAGACGCTCGGGCCGATCGCCAAGCCCCGGCAGATCATGCTGGTGCCGGAGCTGCCGAAGACCCGCTCCGGCAAGATCATGCGCCGGCTGCTGCGGGACGTGGCGGAGCACCGTTCGCTGGGCGACGTCACCACGCTCCAGGACTCCTCGGTGATGGAGCTGATCTCCTCCGGGCTGACCGGCGGCAAGTCCGACGAGGACTGACGGCAGGCGTACCCGATCGGTGGGTGACGGTCCGCGCAGGCCGTCACCCACCGTCGTTTTCTGACGGGTACGTCCCGGCGGGCGCGACCGGCGTCACATCGGTCGGTCGGGGGAGGCCGGAGAAGCTGAACGGCCACAGGAGACGTTGACCCCTGTCGTTCAATCTTTTTCTGATTTAGGTTCACGCAGGTCGGGTCGGTTCGATGGACATCACATCGACACAGTGCGCCGCCCGACTTCTCCCTCCCCATGCCCGAGAAACGGAGCGGCATGAACACATTTCCGCAATCCGGGTCGCGCCGACGCCTACTCGTCGCGCTGCCCGCCATCGCCCTCGCCGCCACGTCACTGACCGTGACCGGCAGCGCTGCGGCCCAGACGTCCGGCCCCGCCAGGGCCACCATCGGGGCGGACGAGTTCTACATCAACTACGCCGAGCCCGCCGTGCAGCCGGACACCACCGGTCCGGAGGTCAAGGGCGCCGGCGGTATCTACGCCCCGGCCCTCGACAAGGCGAAGGCCTACGACCGCAAGTACGCCGGGGGCAACCCGGTGGCGGCGCGTGAGCTGGCGAAGCTCGAGGCCAAGGCGATCAAGACCGGGCAGAACCCGCGTCAGATCAAGGGAGCCAAGGGCACTCAGACCGCCAAGCTGCTGACCCTGCTCGTGGAGTTCAACGACCAGGCGAACGACAACTTCACCGACGTGATGGTCCCCAAGACGGTCTTCGAGGACCGGAGCTGCGTCCTCGGCACCGTGCAGAACGGACCGAAGCACAACGGCATCCCGGACCCGGCGACCCTGCCGCACGAGGACAACAACTCGATGTGGGTGCCGGACTTCTCGCCCGAGCACTTCGACAAGATGCTCTACACCAAGGAGGGCATCACCGAGCGGGTCCGCAAGGACCTGACCGGCCCGGACGGCAAGCCGGGTGTCAGCCTCGCCGGCCGGACGATGCACAACATGTACCTGGAGATGTCCAAGGGCGCGTACACGGTCGACGGGCAGGCCAGCCCGTGGATCACCGTGCCGCACTCGGAGGCCTGGTACGCCGCGTCCCGCTGCTTCCAGAACGACAAGGGCGAGTGGGTCGCCGGCGCGATGCAGTCGATGAACGGCCACCCGGACAACCCGCTCGGCGCGGGCCGGCTGGCCACGGACGCGGTCGACGCGTTGGCCAAGATGGACCCGAGCTTCCCGTGGGCCGACTACGACATCGAGGACCAGGGCGACGTCGACGGCGACGGCAACTTCAACGAGCCGGATGGCGTGATCGACCACCTGGTGCTGGTGCACGCCGGCATGGGCAAGTCCCGCGGCGGCGGCGACCAGGGCGTCTACGCGGTCTGGGCGCACTCGTCGGCGGTGGCCGGCGGCTACACCGTCCCGGGCACGCAGCTGAAGGTCTCGAACTACATCGTGCAGCCTGAGGACGCCGGCGTCGGCGTCTTCTCCCACGAGTTCGGCCACGACCTCGGCCTGCCGGACCTCTACGACACCTCCGGCACCCCCGGCTCCGACTCGGACGTCGACTTCTGGGACCTGATGGCGTCCGGCTCGCACACCGGCGAGATCTTCCAGGCGCTGCCGACCCACATGGGCCTCTGGGACAAGTGGGTGCTCGGCTGGGCCGACCCGCTGACCGTCACGCCGGGTTCCGTCCCGCGTGACGTGCAGCTCGGCCAGACCTCGAACACCCCGGTCGGCACCAAGGACGGCATCAAGGTCAACCTGCCGAACAAGGTGATCACCCTGGCCACCCCGCACAGCGGCGCCAACATGTGGTACGGCGGCGCCGACCAGGACTGGGCCGACGTGAAGCTGTCCCGCCAGGTCGCCGTGCCGGCCGCGGCCGACGCGAAGTTCTGGATGTGGAACAACTACGTCATCGAGCAGGACTGGGACTACGGCTTCGTCGAGGTCTCGACCGACGGCGGGACCACCTGGTCCGAGCAGAAGGTCTACGACTCCGCCGGCAACCTGGTCTCCACCAACGACGGCTACGCCGACCCGAACGGCCGGATGGGCGACTACGGCGGCAAGAAGTACGGCCTGACCGGTGACAGCCACGGCTGGCGTCACGACTACGTCGACCTGTCGGCGTACGCCGGCAAGACCGTGCAGCTGCGGCTGCGGCAGGCCACCGACGCCGGGTTCCTGGAGCGGGGCTGGTTCGCCGATGACTTCTCGGTCACCGGCGGCGGCGCCACCACCTGGAGCGACGACGTCGAGGGCGGCGCGAACGGCTGGACCCAGACCGGCGGCACCTGGGCCGGCACCAGCGGCGCGGGCTGGCACGTCGACTCGGGCACCCAGGTCAAGGCGCACTACTACCTGGCCGAGTGGCGCAACTTCGACGGCTTCGACAAGGGCCTGAAGTACGCCTACGACACCGTCTACTCGCACGAGGCCTGGAAGGTCGACCGGATCTCGTACAACGCTCCGGGCATGCTGGTCTGGTACCGGGACACCGCGCTGGGCAACGTCAACCACGTGAGCGCGCAGCTCACCGCCCTGCCGAGCTACGGCGCCAAGGGTGGCCTGCTGATCGTCGACTCGCACAACCAGCCGCTGCGCCGGGCGGGTGAGGCGGCGGTCAAGGACACGTCGACGCTCGACAACCTGCCCAGCCGTCCGCAGTCCTCGAACGCGGCCTTCTCGCTCACCTCGACGTACCCCTTCCAGGAGTGCCTCGAGGCGACGGACGAGCCGTACAGCGAGTACTGCACCAGCTTCGGCGCCCAGGCGCCGGTGGCCGGCTTCAGCGACGCGAAGGGCTGGTACCCGGGGCTCGAGGTTCGCAGCGGGAAGCTCTTCGCCCGGGACGCCGACGCCTCGGTGGTCATCCCGTCGCGGGACGGCGTGCCGTACACCACCCGGATCACCAACCCGGACGGCTCCCCGGCGACCGGCCTCTACGGCACCAATCTCGGGTTCACCGTGCTCGGCTCGGGCAACCCGGGTGACCAGAACGCCGCGTACGGCGTCACGATCACCATCCTGAAGGCCGCGAAGGACAACTCGTACGCCACGGTCCACGTGACCCCGGCAACGAACTGATCCGTCCGGTTTCGTCCCACGGGACACATGGCGGGGCCCGTTCGGAGCACACTGCTCCGGACGGGCCCCGCTCTCTTACGCCCTCCTACATCTCTCGGCAATCGGTGTGACATTTTCGAGGCCACCAGCGCTCTATGTCGGGGACTCCATAACCACCGTCACTCTGAGTGATCGTGGCCGAACCGTAATGAAAGTTGACGGTTGATTTGCGGGCTGATTGGTGCCGATTTGAGCCGGAATGATGGGCGCTCCTCGGCGTAATTGACCCGTGACAACTGTTTGAACCTCTGTCATGGTGAGTGACGCATGACATGACAGAGACGGCTCTGGTTGTCCCCGTCATGTAACAGTTCCACAAAGGAGGAGGACCTTTGAGGAGACGAGTCACAGCCGGTCTGGCCTCGGCCGCGGCCGCGCTGCTGGCAGCCGGCGTCGTTACGGCCCCGGCTTCCGCCGCCCCGGCGGCGGAGCCCACCCCTAGCGCCGACAAGGCGAAGCACGGCAAGGACAACCTCCCGGATCCGAAGTCGGATCAGCAGCGGGAGCTCAAGAAGCAGGCCATCGCCGACCTGCTTCAGGGCAAGGCCAAGCTTCAGACGCGCAACGGCTCGAAGGTCATCCAGGTCAAGGACGACCTGTTCGTCGAGTATCAGCAGGCCCCGAAGACCGACCCGATCTTCACGATGCTGGTCAACTTCGGCGACAAGATCGACCCTCGGGCGGGCGGTGCCGCCGGTCCGGTGGTCAACCAGATCCCCGAGCCGGACCGCAACTGGGACGGCGGCGCCACCGACAACAACAGCACCCTGTGGCGGTCCGACTTCAGCCGCGACCACTACATGGACATGTTCTACGGCGAGGGCGAGTCGTTCAAGGACTTCTACCTCAAGCAGTCCGGTGGTCGGTACACCGTCAACGGCGACGTCAGCGACTGGGTCACGGTGCCTTACAACGAGGCCCGTTACGGTCACAACGACGACCCGGCCAACCCGAACGACAACATCTCGGAGGCCGAGGGGTACTGGAACTTCGTCCGGGACAGCTCCACGTCCTGGTACAACGCCCAGGTCGCGGCCGGCAAGACCCCGGACCAGATCAAGGCCTACCTGGCCCAGTTCGACGTCTGGGACCGGTACGACTTCGACGGCGACGGCGACTTCAACGAGGCCGACGGCTACATCGACCACTTCCAGGCGGTGCACGCCGGTGAGGGTGAAGAGGCCGGCGGCGGCGCCCAGGGCGAGGACGCCATCTGGTCGCACCGCTGGGCGGCGTTCACCAACCTCGAGGGCAAGGCCGGCCCGTCCGGCAACCTCGCGGGTGGTGTGCAGATCGGCAACACCGGGCTGTGGATCCGTGACTACACCACGGAGCCGGAGAACGGTGGTCTGGGCGTCTTCGCCCACGAGTACGGCCACGACCTCGGTCTGCCGGACTACTACGACACCGCCGGCGGCGACAACGGCACCGGCTTCTGGAGCCTGATGTCCTCGGGTTCGTGGCTGAGCCACGGCACCGAAGACATCGGTTCCACCCCGGGTTACATGGACCCGTTCTCCAAGCTGTTCCTCGGTTGGCTGAACTACTCGACCGTGGATTACGGCAAGGGCAGCACCCAGGTGACCCTCGGGCCGGCCGGTGACAGCGACGGGCCGAAGGCCCAGGCTGTCGTGGTCAACCTGCCGAGCCAGACGCAGACCACGAACTACAACACGCCGTTCGGCGGGGCGTACGAGTGGTGGGGCGGCAGCGCGGACGACCTGAACACCTCGCTGGCCCGCACCCTGGACCTGACCGGCGCGACCACCGCGTCGATCACGTCCAAGCTGCAGTACGACATCGAAGAGGACTACGACTACCTCTACGCCGAGGTGTCGACCGACAACGGCGCCACCTGGGCCGACCTGAAGAACAACCTGGTCGACTCCGGTGACAGCGGCATCGACGGCTCCAGCAACGGCGCGTGGGTCGACTCGACCTACGACCTGTCGGCGTACGCCGGTCAGACCGTGCTGTTCCGTTACCGCTACGCCACCGACGGCGGGGTGCACTTCGCCGGCGCGTTCCTGGACAACATCTCGCTGACCAAGAACGGCGCCGTCGCGTGGACCGACGACGCGGAGACCCTCGCCGCCGAGTGGACCGCCAAGGGCTTCACCCGGATGGGTGGCTCGGTCACCGACACGTACCCCCGCTTCTACATCGCGGAGAACCGGACCTACGTCGGCTACGACGACACCCTGCGGACCGGTGGGTACAACTTCGGCTGGGGCACCACCCGGCCGGACTTCGTCGAGCGCTTCTCGAACCAGCCCGGCCTGCTGGTCTGGTACGTGAACCTCGCGTACGGCGACAACAACACCTCGCAGCACCCGGGCTACGGCCTGAACCTGCCGGTGGACGTCCGCCCCGACAAGATCAACGTCGGTGGTCAGGGCGTGATCAGCAACCGTCGCAACGGCTTCGACGCGACGTTCAGCCTGTACGCCAAGCCGGCGCAGACCTTCCACAAGAACGGCGTGGCGGTCACGCTGCCGGAGCTCGCCCCGAACCCGATCTTCAGTGACAAGGGCATCGCCAAGTACTGGACCTCGGGCAACCCGTGGAACTCGGTGAAGGTGGCCGGTACCGGCACCACCATCGAGATCCTCCAGCAGGGCACCAACCCGACCGCCGACATGGTCGTCAAGGTCACCAACTGATCCACTGAACGACGGCGGGGGCCGGTGGCGGAGACGTCACCGGCCCTCGCTGTTTTCTGAGCCACCGCAGTCTGATCGAAATCTGTCACTATCATCCGATGCTCGCGGATCCGCCCTGCTCATCGGCATTGATGAACCGCACCGGTGTGACGGTGAAAAGCATTCCCAACAAAAACTTGCTATAAATCGACGCGCTTGTCTTCCCACCCGTCACGGGAGTGTCTATCTTCACCATTGGTCCCATTGGCCGCACCAGTGGGACGTCTTCACCGGCCCGTACCCCCGTTGGGCCGGTTCCCTCACACCGGAGGTACCACGTGCGCAAAGTCGCAGTGGGTCTGCTCGGGCTTTCGCTGACGGCGACGGGACTGGTGGCGGGCACGACCGCCAGCGCCGCGCCGACGCCGAAGCTGCCAGCGTCCGCCCCGTCGGTCGCCGAGCCTGCCCAGGTCGACCACGATCTGCCCAACCCGCTGGAGGAAAAGCGGCGCGCGCTGCGCCAGGAGGGCCTCAGCAAGGTCCTCTCCGGCAAGGCCAAGCCGCAGCGGGTCAACGGCAGCACGGTCGTCAAGGTCGGCAAGACCTCGACGAACGCCGCTGGCGAGAACACTGCCCGGGCGGCGTCCGCATCCGCCGGCCAGACCGACCAGTACGTCGAGCTGGAGCGGGAGCGCTCGGACCGGATCTTCGTGATCCTGGCCGAGTTCGGCAACGAGCGGCACCCGTCCTACCCGGACAAGGACATCGACCCGGACACCCCCGGGCCGTCCCGTTTCGACGGTCCGCTGCACAACGAGATCCCGGCGCCGAACCGGGCGGTGGACAACTCCACTGTCTGGCAGCCGGAGTACAGCCCGGAGCACTTCCGTCAGCTGTACTTCGGCACCAAGCAGGGTGACGAGTCGCTGAAGCAGTACTACGAGGCCCAGTCGTCCGGCCGCTACACGGTCGACGGCGAGGTCACCGACTGGGTCAAGGTCAAGTACAACGAGGCCCGCTACGGCCGGTCGAACGACCCGAAGGAAGACGACGACCCGACCGGTGACCCCGCGGTCTGCGGCGACACCACCTGCCCGAACACCTGGGCGCTGGTGCGGGACGCCGCCAACCAGTGGGTCGCCGACCAGAAGAAGCAGGGCCGGTCCGACGCCGAGATCGCGGCGGACGTCAAGTCGTTCGACCAGTGGGACCGGTACGACTTCGACGGCGACGCGAACTTCAACGAGCCGGACGGCTACCTCGACCACTTCCAGATCGTCCACTCCGGCGGCGACCAGGCCGACGGCGACCCGTCCCAGGGTGAGGACGCCATCTGGAGCCACCGCTGGTACGCCTACGCCACCGACCAGGGCAGCACCGGTCCGGCGGACTTCCCGGCCGGCGGCACCCAGATCGGCAACACCGGCATCTGGATCGGCGACTACACGGTGCAGCCGGAGAACGGCGGCCGGAGCGTCTTCTACCACGAGTACGGTCACGACCTGGGCCTGCCGGACGACTACAACACCGGCGCCAGCGGCGACAACAGCGTCGAGCACTGGAGCCTGATGGCCCAGAGCCGGGTCAGCGCCAAGAACGACGCCGGCATCGGCGAGCGCGGCGCGGACCTCGGCGCCTGGAACAAGCTGCAGCTCGGCTGGCTGGACTACGAGACCGTGGTCCCGGCCAAGCAGGACCCGCAGACGATCGACCTGGGCCCGTCGGAGTACAACACCGCCAAGGCCCAGGCCGCGGTGGTGGTGCTGCCGAAGCGGACCTACACCTTCAACAACGGCAAGCCGGCCGAGGGCACCAAGCAGTACTTCTCCGGCAACGACGACGACCTGAACAACACGATGACCCGGACGTTCGACTTCACCGGGAAGTCCAGCGCGTCGCTGTCGATGAAAACTCGGTACAACATCGAGACGAACTACGACTACATGTACTTCGAGGCGTCGCTCGACGGTGGCAAGAGCTGGACGGCCCTGCCGTTCCTGGTCAACGGCCAGCCGAAGACCGACAGCAACGGTCGTAACGCTCTCGACGGTGACTCGGACACCAACGGCGACGACGAGGCCGACTGGGTCGACCTCACCATCCCGATGGACGTGGCGGCGGGCAAGGTCGCGCAGTTCCGCTACCACTACATCACCGACGGCGGCGTCTCCTCCGGCGGCTTCTACGGTGACGCCGTCACCGTGACCGCCGACGGGCAGACGCTCCTCTCCGACGGCGCGGAGGCGGGCGCGGGCGACTGGGCCCTCAACGGCTTCAGCATCGTGGAGGAGACCTACACCCGCGACTTCGACAACTACTACATCGCGGCCAACCGGGTCCACGTCTCGTACGACCAGTACCTGAAGACCGGTCCGTACTTCTTCGGCTACGCGAACACCCGGCCGGACTACGTGGACCACTACTCGTACCAGCAGGGTCTGCTGATCACGTACTGGAACCTCCGGTACGCGGACAACAACACCATGCCGTACGACAAGCGGTTCAACCCGGGCGGTCACCCGGGTGAGGGTCGGAACCTGAACATCGACTCCCGCCCGAAGCCGCTGTACAACCTGACCGGGAACGCCTGGCGCGCCCGGGTCCAGATGTACGACGCGCCGTTCAGCCTGAAGAAGGCCGACTCGTTCACCCTCCACGTGAACAGCCAGCCCTCCTACATCCGTGGCCAGGCCGCTGCTCCGCTGTTCGACGACGGCAGGCAGTACTGGTTCGCGGAGCTGCCGAACCACGGCGTCAAGGTCCCGAACAACGGGGTCAAGATCAAGGTTCTCCAGCAGAGCGGCACCTCGATGAAGATCCGCATCTCCTGATCGAGGCGCCACCAGCACCACACGATGCCCGGGCGGGTGACCCGCCCGGGCATCGCCCTTTCCGGGGAACCCCGACGGCCACCGGCGCGTCCCACCGGGGTGACACCTCGTACCGTGGCGTTGCCGGGCGCTCTCACGCTGGCGCTGCTCATCCCCCTCGCCGGCTGCGCCGGGAACGGAGGCGTCGTGTCCGACGATCGCGCGCCGAACGGCTCCCCGAGCTCCGCCCCGCCGGCGTCCCCGACGCCCGCCGAGTCCGGGACAGCCGCTCCCCCGAGCACGTCACCAGGGGCGCCGATGGCGCCGGCCGGTCGCCCCACCCCGCTGTCCGCCACCCCACCACCGACACCCGGTCGACCGGCCGGGCCGCCCAGGAAGCCCACCGACAACCGCCCGACCGACCTGATCGCCGGCCGGATCACCCGCGGCGGCGACGGGCCCTGCTACACCCTTGTCGACGAGAACGAACGCGAGTACGCGCTCCACGGGCCCGACGCGGGCGAGCTGACCGAGGGCAGCTTCGTCACTCTGCGGGTCTCACCGCGCACCGACACGGTCGACTGCGGGCCCGGCATTCCGATGCGGATCGTCACCGGCTGACCCGCCGGTCTGACCCGTCCGCCGACGGGCCCGGCGGTGCCCGTGGCACCGGGTCCTAGGCTGTGGCACATGACCGAGCAGCGTGGCGGACCCGTCGACGAGTCCTGCGTCCTGACCGAGGGGCCGTGGACGCACCGGTTCGTCGGCGCGAACGGCAGCCGCTTCCACGTCGTCGAGGCTGGCGCCGGCCCGATGGTGCTGTTCCTGCACGGCTTTCCCGAGTACTGGTGGGCCTGGCACCAGGTGCTGCCGGCGGTCGCCGACGCCGGCTTCCGGGCAGTCGCCGTCGACCTGCGCGGCTACGGCGCCAGCGACAAGCCACCCCGGGGGTACGACGGCTACACCCTCGCCGCCGACGTCGCCGGACTGATCCGGGCCCTGGGCGAACGCTCCGCGACCGTGGTCGGCACCGGCGCCGGCGGCCTGATCGCCTGGACGGCGGCCTCGTTCCACCCCACCCTGGTTCGCCGGCTGGTGGTGCTCGGCGCACCGCACCCGCTGCGCCTGCGGGCCGCCATCTTCGCCGACCCGCGCGGCCAGTTCGCCGCGTCCACGCCCACCCTGAAGTTCCAGCTGCCCCGCTACGAGCACCTGCTGACCCGGGACGGCGGGGCCGCCGTCGAGGAGATGCTGCGCCGCTGGGGCGGCCCGCAGTGGACCCGGGGGCCGGAGTTCGACGCGTACGCGCGGTGCTGCCGGGAGGCGATCCAGATCCCACAGGCCGCGTTCTGCGCGCTGGAGGGCTACCGCTGGGCATTCCGGTCGGTGGTGCGGCTGCACGGCTACCGGTTCGTCCGGCTGATGCAGAAGCCGCTGGTGACCCCGACCCTGCAACTGCACGGGGCGCTGGACACCGCCTCGTTGCCGCGTACCGCCCAGGGCTCCGGCCGGTATGTCACTGCCGAATACGAGTGGCGGCTGCTCGACGGGGTGGGGCACTTCCCGCACGTCGAGGCCCCGGAGACGGTGCTCGGCGAGATCCTCCGCTGGTCGAAGTCGTGACCGGGCGGGCGGTGGGTCAGACCCGCTGCTCGCGCAGGTCGGCCACCTCGCTGGCGGGTGCCCAGCCCTGGTAGACGCCGAAGTCGAAGACCTCCAGGCCCATCGCCTGCGCCACCGGCCAGCGCCCGCCGGTGTACTCCACCCGCAGCCAGCCGTCGTGCTCGCCGAGCACCACGAACGGCTGCCCCTGCCAGGAGCAGGTGGTGCGCACGTACGCCAGGTCCTCCACCTCGCCGGCCGGGACCACCCGGACGTGCCGGCCGGGGCGTACCTCCTCGAAGCCGTCGCCCGGTTCGGGCTGGTAGATGCGGACGTCGTCGCCGTCCGGGCTGGCCTGGTACTCCCGCCCGCGCCACCGGGCCACGTAACCGTCGCGCATCACGGCTCACCCACCTGTCGCCAGAGCAGCGCGTCGGTGTCGAGCAGGGCGATCACCCGCTCGGTGCCGTCCGCGCCGATCCGCCACAGCTGCGCGCCGTGCGGCAGCCGGGCACTGTCCACCTTGAACTCTGCCACCACCTCGGTGCTGTCGCCCGGGGCGAAGCCGTTGCCCCGGAACGGCGGGCGCTCGATGACCCAGCCCTCCATCGCCCGCATGGCGGCCTCGCTCTGCCCGCCGTACGGGATCCGGTAGAGGCTCGGCCGGTACGCGGGCCAGCGCAGCACGTAGATCCGGTCGGCGTCGCGCGCGAACGGCGAGTCCGGGTAGCCGAGCCCGAGCGCGTCGTGCAACTGCGCCGGGGTGTTGAGGTGCGCCAGCTCGTTGGCCCGGTGCACGAAACCGGAGACCCGGTCGTACCCACGCTCCAGGTAGTAGGCGAGCTGGCTCGGGGCCACCGCCTTCTGCATGCTCACCGGCCGGGTCGGGTCGGCGACCTGCGGGGCGTACCGGGGCCGGTCGGCCGGTTCCTCGACCGCGACCGCCGCCGGCTCGATCTCCGTCTCGTCACCGAGCCCCACCTCGGCCGCCCAGTTGGCGAGGCCGACGATCTGCTCGCCGGGCAGTTTCGCCCCGATCGGGCTGCCGGGGTTGACCGCGAAGGACCACACCTCGTCCGGCCAGCGCCGGATCAGCTGCACGAACCGGACCTCGACGGTCTCCACCGGCTCGGGGCAGTGGTCGGCCAGCCGCTCCGGCGAGGTGTGCACCACCACGTACGTCTCGCCGTCGAGTTCCTCCGTACGCCACACGAAACCGGGCTCACCGGGACGGCTGCCGGGTGCCGATTCCGGTGCCACGGGTAGGAGCACCCGGGCCAGGAGCAGCGTGGAGAGGAAGGTGTCGGTGCTGCCGGAGCCGGCCGCGTCCAGCAGGTCCTCCTCGACCGAGTTGGCGGGCTGGAACGCCTCTGCCGCCTGAGCCGGAGTGACGCGGCCGGCACCGCCGGCGGTCTCGCCCGGCGGGGTGTGCTCGGCGACGGACGGGCCGGCCGGGGTCGGCCCGGCGGGCGCGGCCTCGGCCGAGAGCGTCCTCTCCGGCGGGCCCTCGAAGGCCGGGGAGACGGGCGCGGCGGGAGACGGCACCGCCGCCTCGGGCCGTCCGCGAGAAGCCGGCGAGACGGGCGCGGTAGCGGACGACGCACCCTCGGGCCGGCCACCGAAAGCCGGCGACACCGGCGCGGTCGGGACCGCGAAGAGCGACTGCGCACGGTCGTCGGAAACCGGGGCGAGCGGCTCGGTGGGTTCCTCGTCGTCCGGAGCGGCCTGCGCCGCGGACCCGCCGCCCGGCACCGGAGCGATCGGCTCCGTCCGCTGCTCAGGAGCCGGGAAGACCGGCCGGGTGGGCTG
The DNA here is from genome assembly GCF_900091515.1 of Micromonospora purpureochromogenes. Classification (NCBI taxonomy): domain Bacteria; kingdom Bacillati; phylum Actinomycetota; class Actinomycetes; order Micromonosporales; family Micromonosporaceae; genus Micromonospora; species Micromonospora purpureochromogenes. The sequence continues at coordinate 102,819 of NZ_LT607410.1, forward strand.
CTCGGCAGCCGGGAAGACCGGTTCCGTCCGCTGCTCGGGAGGCGGAAAGGCCGTTTCCGTCCGCTGCTCGGGAGCCGCGAAGAGCGGCGAGGTGCGCTGCTCGGCAGCCGGGAAGACCGGTTCGGTGCGCTGCCCGGGGGCGGGGGAGATCGGCTCGGTGGGGTCGTCGGCGGACGGGGAGGGGAAGGCCGGGCGGGGGAAGGCGGTTGCCGCCGCGCCGGCGGCGGCGAACTGCCCGCCGCCGGCGGAGCCGTTCATGCTGCGGCTGTTGTCCAGGCCGGCGGTGGCCGGCGGGATCCGGTCCGGCGCCGGGGTGACGGGCAGGTCCCGGGACTCGATGACGGTGCCCTCGATGACGATGGGCGAGAAGCCGCGACGCGGCGCCGGCGGCCCGGAGACCGGCTCGGCGATCGACACCGGCAGCTCCTCGACCGGCGGGGGTGTGGGCCGCGCGGACGGGTCGGGTAGGCGCTGGGTCTGCTCCTCGGCCGGCGGCGCCGCGGGCGTGGGGTGCCGCCGCGGCAGCGCCTGGGTCGCCTCGGCGTCCGGCGCCGGCACCCGGAACGCCCGGGTGGGCTCCTCCGCCAACGGGTCCGGCCGCCGGTCCGCCGGCGCGGGCGGCGGCACCTGTCCGTCGGGCCGGTCGAACTGGAACGCCCTGGTCGGTTCCTCCCCCGGTCGTTCGGTCGCCGGGCGGCGCCGGGGGAAGGCCTGACCACCGAGCCCGGGCCGCGGCGGCGGAGCGGCCCGCTCACCGGTACGCAGCGGGTCCCGCGACGCGCGGGTCGAGGCACCCCGCTCGGCGGCCGGCTCGAAGAACGAGGTCCGGCCGTTGGGCGGGCCACCGTCCCCGGCGAGACGGGCACCCAGCCCCTCCCCGAGGAGCCGACGTCGGGGTGAGGTCATCCAGGGCGCGACGGGCGGCCGGGGCGACCCGTCGGGATCGGACGGTGGCGTGGCGGCCGGCCGGCCGTTGGCGGGGTCCGCCGGTGGTCGAGGCTCGCCGCCCGGGCGCGTCCCCCGGGCGACCGGCACGACGTCCGGGTACGACGCGGCCGCCGGCACCTCCGGGTACGACGCGGCGGCCGGCACCACCGGGTCCGTACCCGACGGGCGCGGCCGGTCCGGTTCCGGGCGGTACGGCGCGGCCGAGGGGCGGGCGGGGTGCGGCACCCGCGCCGGGGCCGGGCCGGCAGCGCCGGGGCGGGCAGCCGAGGCGTCCGGTCCGGCGCCGATGGCGGGCGTGGATGTCGGCGGCGCCACCGGGCGCGGCTGCGACCGGGCGTCCGGGGCGGGGTCCCGCGCCCCGGTCGCCGGGGCGGGGCCGGTGGGCTCGGCCTGACCGCGGGCCACCGACTCCACGCGCTCCAGGCGGGCGCGGGCACCCATGGTGCGACCGGGCAGGCGGACGTCGCCACGGGAGAGCTGGGAGACGAACCACGCCGGCAGGTAGCCCTCGATCGGCAGCCCCGGGTTGACGGCCAGCCACCACTCGTGGTTGGGCCAGGTGGCGGCGAGGTCGGCGTACGGGGCGCGGCGGCTCGGACCGGCCGTGGCACCGAGGCAGGCGCGCAGCGCGGCGGTGGAGGTGAAGGCCAGCACGTGCGTGCGGCCACCCGTGGTCCAGGTGCCCCAGCCCATCGGCGCCTCGCCGGCGAGGGCCTGCGCGGAGACCGGCAGGAGCAGCTCGGTGCCGGCCAGGATGCGGAAGTAAAGTTCCTGGTTGTTGGCGTGCAGCGCGTCGCGCATCGCCGTCTCGGCCTCGGTAGCCGGCTCCCAGTCGGTCACGGCCACCTCTCCTCCCGCTAACAGGCCACAGGCATCGCGTACAACCTACAAGGTACGAACAAGATCACAATGGGCTGACCGCGTGCCGTCGCGAGGCGATAACATCGCGTTCCGGAGTCGACACGATACGGAGGCGGTCGATGTACCGGCCCAGCGCGCGGCCGACCTTCGCCGGCCTGGCGGCGGTCCTGCTGACCGGCCTGCCGGCGCTCGCCGTGTCGTCGGCCACTCCCGCCCGGGCCGCCGCGCCGGCCTGCTCCGCCCCGCTCGCCCCGGCCCGCCCGGTCACCGGCGTCCCGTGGGCCCAGCGCCGGTACGCCCCGGAACGGCTGATCCCGCTGGCCACCGGCGCGGGAGTGACCGTCGCGGTGATCGACTCGGGGGTCGACCGGCGGCATCCGCAGCTGCGCGGCCGGGTGCTCGACGGCGCCGACTTCCTCGACCCGGGCGGCGACGGCAGCCGCGACTGCGCCGGTCACGGCACCGGGGTGGCCAGCATCATCGCGGCCGCGTCCGTGGACGGCATCGCCTTCCACGGGCTGGCACCGCGCGCCCGGATCCTGCCGGTACGGGTGAGCGAGCAGCAGGTGGTCGAGGGGCGGGAGTCGGGGCGCACGGTCGGCGCGGCGGACTTCGCCCGGGCCATCCGGTGGGCGGTGGACCACGACGCCGACGTGCTGAACCTCTCCGTCGTGCTGTACGCGGACAACCCGGCCGTCCGGGAGGCGGTGAGCTACGCGGTGCGCCGGGACGTGGTGGTGGTGGCCGCCGCCGGCAACCTGCACGACAACGGTGATCCCCGCCCGTACCCGGCCTCGTACGACGGGGTGCTCGGGGTGGGTGCGATCTCCCCGGACGGCACCCGCGCCGCCTTCTCCCAGGCGGGCTCCTACGTCGACCTGGTGGCGCCCGGCAGCGACGTGCTGATGGCCGCGCCGGAGCAGGGGCACCACCGGGCCGAGGGCACCAGCTACGCCACACCCTTCGTGGCCGCCACCGCGGCGCTGGTCCGGCAGTACCGGCCCGAGCTGAGCGCGGCGGAGGTGGTGCGGCGGATGGTCGGCACCGCCGACCCGGCGCCGGGCGACGGCCGGGGCGGGTACGGCGCGGGCGTGTTGAACCCGTACCGGGCGGTCACCGAGACCGGGGCGGCCGCGACGGCGGGGACACGCGGGGCGGCGGCCCTGCCGGCGGACCGGCCCGATCCGGCGCTGCTGGCCCAGCGGGCGCGACGCGCGGCGGCGCGGGACCGGGCCCTGCTGGTCGCCGGGATCACCGGCGCGGCGGTGGCGGCGGCGGTGCTGCTGACCCTGGTGCTGCCGCGCGGCGCCGGGCGGGGCTGGCGCCCGGCCGGACCGGCCTGACCCACCGATCGCGGCACGGCGACGGCGGCGCCCACGGGGTGGTCGGGCGCCGCCGTGCGGCCGGGCTCACTGGAACAGGCCGACGTTCTTCTTCTCCGTGTCGAGGTAGTCGGTGGCGGAGTCGTCCACCGCGAGCTTGATGTCGCGCAGCATGGCCTGCAGGTCCTGCGAGGCGGACCGCCACCGCGCCTGCCGCTGCTCGTACGCCTGCTGCGCCTCGCCGGCCCAGCTCGCCACCAGCGGGGCGGCGTCGCGCTCCAACTGGCCGAGCTGCGAGTCGAGCGTGTTCAACGCCTTCTGGATGTCCGCGCTGGCCTGTTGCAGCGCGGCGAAGTTGACGACCAGGACACCGTGGTCCATCGGATGCTCCTCCCCCTGGGGTGGGTTACAGCGGCAGCTGGATGCCGCGGTTGGTGCCGGAAACCCGGCTGGCCGCCTCGTCGTCGGAGACGTCGTACTGCCGGCCGGCGGTGCGGATCGCCGACGCGGTCTCCCGCAGGGCGCGCTGCAACGCCGCCTGGTCCTGCGACCACTGCTGCTTGACCTGCTCGAACGAGCGGCCACCGGCACCGCGCCAGGCCTGCTGCAACACCTCCAGCTCGGCCATCAGGCCGCTGAGCATGCTCTGCAGCGACTGGTCCACCTGCTCGAACTTCGCGGCGGTCTGCTGCATCACCGCGGCTTCTGCCTGGGTCTGCGCCACCCGGACGTCACCTCGTCTCTCCGTCGTGGCCGCCGTCGGACGATCCATGGACGCCTCGGGACGGGGGCCACGGCGGCGACGGTCAGCCGAACTCGTCGCTGACGGTAGCGGCCCGATCGCCGTTGTGCTACCCCTTGGCCCTCCCCTGTGGACAACCGGTGCCGGCGACTCCCCTTACGATGGGTCACGTCGCCGTCGCGGTACGGTGCGCACCGGTGGTCCGGCGGCGGCCTGGCGACCCGACACGTCGAGCGGAGGAGACGCGGTGACGGCGAGCACGACGGCACGGCCGGCCCACCGCCAGCCCCTCCCGCCACAGTGGAACGCGGTCCCCGCCCGGCGGTCGACCGCCGTCCGCGCCGGTCAGGTGGTGGCCGCGCAGGTCGCGCTGGCGCTGCCGGTCGCGGCCCTCGGCCGGGGCGTGGCGGTGCTCGCCCCCGCCCTGCTCGCCGCCGGGCTGCTGCTCGCCACGGCCTGGGTGCGCTGGCGCGGCCGGTGGCTGTTCGAGTGGCTCGGCACCGGCGTCGGTTACGCCACCCGGCGGCGGCTGCTCGCCCCGGCCGCCGGTCCGGCCGCGCTGCTGGACCTGGTGCTCCCCGGCGCCGTGGTGCGGTCGGTGGAGCTGGCCGGCGGGCCCGCCGCCGTGGTCGACGACGCCGCCGGGCTGACCGCCCTGATCGAGCTGGGCGATCCCGGCGACCTGCTCGGCGACGGCCCGCGCGCGCTGCCCGGGCCGGCCGCGCTGCTGCCGCCCGCCACGACCGAGCACCCGCCGCTGCGGGTGCAGCTCCTGCTGTACGCCGCACCGGCCCCGGCACCCGGCGCGGCGGGCGGGACGGCGGGGACGTCGTACCGGCAGTTGACCGAGGGACGGCTGCCGGGCCAGGAGCGGGCGCTGCTCGCCGTCCGGGCGCTGCGGGTGGACGGCTGGTCGGACGAGGAGCTGCGCCGGTCCCTCTCCGGCACCGTACGCCGGCTGGTCCGCCGGCTCGGCGCGGTCGGCGCCCGACCGCTCGGCGAGCACGCGGCGCTGCGCGTACTCGGGGAACTGGCCCACCACGACGGTGGCCGGCCGATCCGGGAGACCTGGCCCGGCGTGCGCTCCGCCGACCTGCTCCAGGCCGGCTTCCGGCTGGCCCGCTGGCCCGACCCGGGCACCGAGCCGGGCCGGCGGCTGGTGCCCCGGCTGCTGGCGTTGCCCGCCACGGCGACCAGCGTGTCGCTCTGCGTCGGGCCCCGCACCGCCGCCGACGCCGCGCCGGTGCCGGCCGAGCTGACGGTACGCCTCACCGCCCGGACGCCCGACGAACTGGCCCTGGCCGGCCAGGCGCTGCGCCGGCTCGTGGCCGACGCCGGCGGCGAGGTACGGCGGCTCGACGGTGCGCAGCTCGCCGCCCTGGCCGCCACGCTGCCGCTGGCGGTGGCCGCCGGCCCGGTGGCGCCCGGCCCGGACCCGGAGCCGCTGGAGCTGTCCCTCGGCGACGCCGGCCTGATGGTCGGCGCCAACCGGCACGGCGGCGCGGTGACCGTCCGACTGTTCCGCGCCGAGGGCACCAGGCTGGTGCTCGTCGGCGGGGTCCGCGCGGCGCAGCTGCTGGTGCTGCGGGCGATGGCGCTCGGCGCCCGGGTGGCGGTGCGCACCGGCCGGCCGAGGGCCTGGGAACCCTTCGTGCGGGGCGTCGGCGGCACCGGGGGCGGCATCGCGGTCCTCCCGCCGGGCCGCCCGCTGGGCGGGGCGCCCGGTTCGCCGCTGTGCCCCCTGCTGGTGGTGGTCGACGCGGGCGCGGCGGCCGACGACCCCGGGCCAGGGCCGGCCTGGCTGGCGACCCTGGTGGTCCGGGACGAGCTGACCGCGGCCGACGCGGACACCCTGGGCCGGGCCGACCTGGCGGTGCTGCAACCGCTGGACCAGCGGGAGGCGGTGCTGGCCGGCGCGGCGCTCGGGCTCGGCGGGTCGGCGGAGTGGCTGACCCGGATCCGGGACGACATGGTGGCGGTGGTCAACCGGCGGGCGCTGCGCTGGGCGCTGCTCTCGCCCACCCCGATCGAGTCGCAGCTGATCGGTCGGCCGGCCCGCCGCTGAAGCCGGGGTACGCGGAGGGTTCCCCGGGTGGACCATGCGTGGCACGATCCCCGCCATGGGTTTTCTGAAGGGCCTCCTGATCCGGCTGGGCTCCACCGCGGTCGCCTTCTGGTTGGCGACGCTGCTCATCCCGGGCATCACCTTGGACTCCGACTCGGCCGTCGAGACGGTCACCACGCTGCTGCTGGTGGCGGTGATCTTCGGCGTGGTCAACGCGGTGCTCCAGCCGATCATCAAGTCCGTCGGCTGCGGCTTCTACCTGCTCACCCTCGGCCTGATCGCGTTGGTCGTCAACGGCCTGCTCTTCCTGCTGACGAGCTGGATCGCCGGCGAGGCCGGGCTGCCCTTCCACGTCGACAGCTTCTGGCCCGAGGCGGTGCTCGGCGCGCTCTTCGTCAGCATCGTGACCTGGATCCTCGGCGCCATCCTCGACCGCGACTGACCCCGGCGCCGCCCGGGCGGGCGCACAGGCACCCCGCCCGGGCGCAAACGGCGGCCAGTGGCCGGGAATTGGCTCGCGCGGGGCGCGGGCGTCCCGGCTAGCGTGGCCGGGGTGTTCACCCTGACCCGCGACGACGGCTACCTGCTCAGCAACGATCCCGACCGGATCGACCTCGACCGGGTGCACCGCTGGCTCTCCACCGACGCGTACTGGGCGCTCGGTCGGAGCCGGGAGACCGTGGCGCGCGCCTTCGCCGGCTCGATCCCCTTCGGCGTCTACTCCGACGGCGGCCAGGCGGCGGTGGCCCGGGTGATCACCGACGGGGCGACCTTCGCCTACCTCTGCGACGTCTACGTGGCCCCGGCCGAGCGGGGTCGCGGGCTGGGCACCTGGCTGGTCACCGCCGTCCGGGACCACCTGGCCGGGCTGGGGGTGTGCCGGATCCTGCTGGCCACCAATGACGCCCACGGGGTGTACGCGAAGGTCGGCTTCACGCCGGTCGAGCCGGGCATCTGGATGGAGCTGGACCACCGTCCGGTGAAGCCGGTCACCGGAAAGGAACAGCCACCCGCCGCACCCCTTACGGTGGAAGGGTGAATCCAGTACGGCTCGGCTACCTGTACGGCTTCGGCGCGTACCTGCTCTGGGGCTTCTTCCCGATCTACCTGAAGCTGCTGCGACCGGCCGGACCGGTGGAGATCCTGGCCCACCGGATCGTCTGGTCGGTGCTCTTCGTGGCGCTGCTGCTGGCCGCGATGCGCAACATCGGCTTCCTGCGGGCGCTGGCCCGCCGGCCCCGGACGCTGGCCGCCATCGGCGTCGCGGCCGCGCTGATCGCGGTGAACTGGGGCACCTACATCTACGGGGTCAACTCCGACCGGGTGGTGGAGACGGCGCTGGGGTACTTCATCAACCCGCTGGTCGTGGTGCTGCTCGGCGTCTTCGTGCTGCGCGAGCGGCTGCGCCCGGCGCAGTGGGCGGCGCTCGGCGTCGGCGCGGCGGCCGTCGTGGTGCTCGCCGTCGACTACGGCCGGCTGCCGTACCTGGCGCTGACGCTGGCGTTCAGCTTCGCCGGGTACGGCCTGGTGAAGAAGCGGCTCGGGCTGCCGGCCGCGGAGGGACTCTTCGTCGAGTCCGCGGTGCTGGCGCTGCCCGCCCTGGCGTACCTGGGGTGGCTGGCGCGGCGCGGCGAGTCGACCTTCGGGCACGTGTCGGTCGGGCACACCCTGCTGCTGGTGCTGGCCGGCGCGGCCACCGCCGTCCCGCTGCTGCTCTTCGCCGGCGCGGCCAACCGGCTTCCGCTGTCCGGCCTGGGCATGTTGCAGTACCTCGCGCCGATCCTCCAGCTCGGCTGCGGGGTGCTGATCTTCCATGAGCCGATGCCACCGGCCCGGCTGGCCGGCTTCGCGCTGGTCTGGGTGGCGCTGATCGTCTTCACCGTCGACGCGGTGCGGCACACCCGCCGCACCCGGGCCGCCGCCCGCACCCCGGTCCCGGTCACCGCCGCCACGCGGTGACCGGAACTCAGCGCACGTCGTAGCTCAGCACGGCGGTGCCGTCGGCGCGGACCAGCTCCAGCCGGACCAGCTCCGCGTCGGTGAAGCGGGTCGCGCCGCTGAGGCGCACCTCGTCGCCGGGCGCGGCCAGCCAGGAGCCGATCTGCTCCGTGGCGCCGTCCGGGCCGTGCGCCACCAGCCGGAACGTGTACGCCTTGCCGTAGCCGGCGGTCGCGTCGTACCCGCAGCGCATGGTGACCTCGGTGCCCCAGTCGGTGCCGGTCAACCCGATCTCGGCGTGCACCGGGGCCTTCGCCGCCACCGGCTGCATGGCGACCATCCGCACCGCCTGGACGGTCGGCCCGGGCGGCGTGGGAGGACGCAGCACGGCCGCGCCCCCGACGCCCACGACCAGGGCGAGCGCGGCGGCGGCCAGGGCGGTCAGCGCGTACCGTCGGCGCGCGCCGGACCGCTCCCGGCGCCGGCGCTCCCGCGCGGCGGCGAGCAGCGCGGGCACCCGGTTCGGCTCCTGCGGCGGGGGCAGGAACTCGTCCAGCGCGGCCGGGTCGAGCCGGCCGAGCAGCCCGGGCAGCACGGCGATCTCGCCGACCGCCTCCCGGCACGCCGCGCAGCCGGCCAGGTGCCGCTCGTAGGCGGCGCGGTCGGCGGGAGCGAGGGCACCCAGCACGTACGCGCCGTCGTCGTGCGCGAACTCGCAGCGGGTCATCCGGTCACCCCCATCTCGGCCAGGACCAACCGTAGTGAGCGCAGCGCGTAGTGCGTGCGGGACTTGACCGTCCCCGGTGGCACCCCCAGCCGGGCGGCGGCCTCGGCCACCGAACGGCCCTGGTAGAAGCACTCGACCAGCACCTCCCGGTGGGTGGGGCTGAGCCGGTTCAGGGCCTCGGCGACGGTCCACGCCTCCACCGCGCGCTCCGCTTCGTCGACCGCCTCCGGCGGCTCGGGCAGGTCGTCGGTGAACACCTCACCGACCCGGGTGGACCGGCGCCGCCAGGCGTCGATCGCCAGGTTCCGCGCCGTGGTGAAGAGCCAGGCCCGGACGGAGCCGCGCCGCGGGTCGAGCGACTCGGGGTGGCGCCAGGCCCGCAGCAGGGTCTCCTGCACCAGGTCCTCGGCCCGGGTACGGTCGCCGTTGACCAGCCGGAGCGCGTGCGCGTACAGCGCCTCCGCGTGCTCGTCGTGCAGCGCGCGCAGCAGTTGGGCGTCGTGGTCGCTGATGGTGATCCCCTCGCTCTCCGCGGCGAGTGCGGCGAATGCGTTCGCCCGTGGATACGCGCCGTCACGCCGATCGGTTCACCTGCGACCGCTGTTCACATCCGGTTCACGCCGAGTCCGGCGACCGCTCACCGCGCCCTGGCAGCCTCCGGCCGGTACGCACGTCGATCGGGCGATCCGGCGTGCCACCGACCATGCTCCCAGGAGGCTCCTGAAATGAGCGACCGTCCCCGGCTGCTCCCGTTGCTGGGCGCCACCCGCCACGGCAGCCGCGATGCGATGACCTGTCTGTACCGGTGCGGCAACGCCTGCGACCACCCGGTGCCGAATTCTTCCGACAACGCGTACTTCGGCGACCTGGTGGAGGCCGAGGTGTCCCGGCGGGGCGTGGTCCGGGCCGGCGCGGTCGGCGCGCTGGTGCTCGGCTTCGGCGGCGCGGCCGCCGGCGCGCTCGCCGGGGCCGCCCCGGCCGCCGCCGCCCCCGGCACGCCGGTCGTGCCCGAGGTGACCGACTTCGGCCGCCCGCAGCCGACCACCGGCGCGCTGACCTTCACGCCGATCCCGCCGAACCAGCTCGACACCCTGGTCGTCCCCAACGGGTACGACCATGCGGTGGTCATCCGCTGGGGCGATCCGGTGGTGCCCGGCGCCCCGGAGTTCGACCTGCACGGGCAGAACGCCGCCGCGCAGTCGAAGCAGTTCGGCTACAACAACGACTTCGTCGGGGTGCTGCCGCTGGACCGGCGGGGCCGGCGGGCGCTGCTCCTGGTCAACCACGAGTACACCAACGAGGACCTGATGTTCCCCGGCTTCACCGGCCTGGACGCGCTGACCGTGGAGCAGCTGCGCACCGCGATGGCCGCGCACGGCATGTCGGTGGTGGAGCTGGAGCGGGTCGACGGCACCGGGCAGTGGCGTCCGGTCGCGGGCGGCCGCCGGCCGTACAACCGGCGGGTCACCGCGCTGGGCACGAGGTTCGAGCTGACCGGCCCGGCCGCCGGCTCGGCCTGGCTGCGCACCGCCGCCGACCCGAAGGGTCGTACGGTCGTCGGCACGTTGAACAACTGCGCCGGCGGGGTCACCCCGTGGGGCACGGTGCTCTCCGGCGAGGAGAACTTCAACCAGTACTTCGTCGGCGCGGACGTCGCCCCGGAGGAGCTGAAGCCGAAGCTGGCCCGCTACGGCATCACCACCACCGCCCGCTACCCCAGCGGCAGCCGGAGGTGGGAGCGGGCCGACGAGCGCTTCGACCTGTCGAAGCACCCGAACGAGGCGCACCGCTTCGGGTGGATCGTCGAGATCGACCCGTTCGACCCGGAGAGCCGCCCGCGCAAGCACACTGCGCTGGGCCGGTTCAAGCACGAGGGCGCCAACGTCATCGTGGCGAAGAGCGGGCACGTGGTCGCGTACATGGGCGACGACGAGCGCTTCGACTACCTCTACAAGTTCGTCTCCGACAAGAAGTTCCTGCCGGGCGACTCGTGGGTGGCCCGCAAGCACAACCTGACCCTGCTGGAGTCGGGCACGCTGTACGTGGCGCAGTTCGAGCAGACCAGCGCCGCCGAGATCGACGGCTCGGGCAGGCTCCCGGCCGACGGCGCGTTCAACGGCCGGGGCCGGTGGATCAAGCTGGTCAGCGGCAACCGCTCGTACGTCGACGGGATGACCGCCGCGGACGTGCTCACCTTCACCCGGCTCGCCGGAGACAAGGTCGGCGCGACCAAGATGGATCGGCCGGAGGACGTTGAGCCGAGCCTGCTCACCGGCAAGGTGTACGTGGCGCTGACCAACAACACCGACCGGGGCAAGCCCGGCAAGGCACCGGCCGACGAGGTCAACCCGCGCAACCTCAACAAGCACGGCCAGATCCTGGAGCTGGTCGAGGACCGGGGCGACAGCACCGCGGAGAGCTTCGCCTGGTCGCTGCCGATCGTCGCCGGCGACCCGACCGACCCGTCGACCTACTTCGCCGGGTACGACAAGACCAGGGTCTCGCCGATCTCCTGCCCGGACAACGTCGCCTTCGACGCCGCCGGCAACCTCTGGATCTCCACCGACGGCAACGCGCTGGGCAGCAACGACGGCCTCTTCGCCACCGCGGTCGAGGGTCCGGAGCGCGGGCACCTCAAGCAGTTCCTCACCGTGCCGGTCGGGGCGGAGACCTGCGGGCCGTTCATCACCGGCGACAACCGCTCGGTCTTCGTGGCCGTGCAGCACCCCGGTGAGATCACCGGCGCCTCCGTGGAGAAGCCGGCGTCCACCTGGCCGGACGGCGACTACGCCAAGCCGGGCGTGGTGGTCACCTGGCGGCTGGACGGTGGCCCGATCGGCAGTTGACGTTCCCCTCGGTGGCCCGGCGCCGGGCCACCGGTCGAAGGGCCCCGCTCCCCGCCAGGGACGGGGCCCTTCCGACGTTCGGGCGGGGACGAGCGGTCCGGGGCGGTCAGGTGTCGGCGGCGATGCCGTCGGCGACGGCGCGGGCGACGGTGAGCAGTTTGGCCCGGACCACCCGGGCCGAGGTCATCATCTCGCTGGCCGGCAGGGCGCAGGCCAGCACGACCCGGCGTTCCATGTCCTTGTCCGGGGTGACCAGCACCGCCGCGCAGGCCACTCCCTGCCGGAACTGCCCCAGCTCCAACTGCATGCCGCGCCGGTCCCCGGCGGCCAGGTCCGCCTCGAACGCCTCGACGGTGGTCAGGGTGGCCGTGGTGAACGGGCGCATGCCGTACTCGCGCAGGTAGCGGAAGCGCTGCTCGGCGGTGAGGGTGGCCAGCAGGCACTTGCCGAGCGCGGTGGCGTGCGCCCCCTCGTCGAAGCCGGGGACCAGGTCCTCCAGGTACGGCGAGCGCGCCCCCTCGGCGACCGCCGTGACCGCCACCTGACCGCCGACGAACCGGCCCAGGTAGTGGCTCCAGCCGGTGTCGGCGGCGGCCCGGCGCAGCGTCTCCCCGACCGCGGGCGGCCCCCGGAACGCGGTCACCAGCTCCCGGTACCGGTCGGCGACCTCCAGCCCCACGATGTAGGTGCCGTCCTCCCGCCGGATCACGTAGCCCTCGTAGGCGAGGGTGCGGACCAGGTGGTAGGTCGTCGCGACGGTCAGCTCGCACCGCCGGGCGATCTGTTTGACGGTCAGCCCCTTGGGGGCGCGACCGACCGACTCGAGCACGCGTAGCGCGCGGGAGACGCTCCGGATGAGATCCGAAGGCTCCGCCAGGGGGTCGCGCACAACCACCTCCGCAGCCGGGGACTTACACCATATGAAAAACCGCCCGGGGACGGAACGCCCGTACGGGTCGAGGATTCCAGATCAGACCGCAAGTGGCGTGTATCGCTGCGACACGCCGAGCCCTCGTGAGCTGGGCTCACGTAGGTTGGCCAGACAATGACCGACACCGCGCTCACCCCCTCGCCCAGCCCGCCGGCCGTACCCCCGCTGCGGGCCGGCGCCGGCGCCATCGCCACCACCGTCGCCTCGGTCCTGCCGGTGTTCCTCGTCGGCGGCCTGGCCGTGCAGATGGGTGACGATCTCGGCTTCAGCCCCGCCGGGCTCGGACTGGCCGTCTCGGTCTACTTCGGCATCAGCGCGCTGGCCTCGGTGCCGTCCGGCCGGCTGGTCGAGCGGTACGGCCCGGCGGTGGTGGCCCGGGCCGGCATCCTGCTGGCCGCCGGCTGCCTGTTCGCCATCGCGGTGCTGGCCCGGTCGTACCCGGTGCTGGTGGCCCTGCTCGGGCTGAGCGCCGCGGCGAACGCGCTCGGGCAGCTCGCCAGCAACGCGGCGCTGGCCCGGCACGTGCCGGCCCGGCGGCAGGGCCTCTCCTTCGGGGTGAAGCAGGCGGCCATTCCGGTCTCCACCCTGCTGGCCGGCGTGGCGGTGCCCACCATCGCGCTCACCGCCGGCTGGCGCTGGGCGTTCGTGGCGGCCGCCGGGGCCGCACTGGCAGCCCTGCCCGCCGTACCCGCGGGACAGGCCGGACCGGCCGGGAAGGCCGCCGGGGCGCGCGGCGGGCGGGCCACCGCGGCCCTGGTGGTGGTCGGCGTGGCGGCGACCCTCGCCGCGGCGGCCGCCAACGCGCTGGGCACCTTCGTGGTGGACTCGTCGGTGGCGCGCGGCCTCGCGCCGGGGCTGGCCGGACTGACCCTCACCCTGGGCAGCGCGGTCTGCATCACCGCCCGGATCGGCGCCGGCTGGCTCGCCGACCGGCGGGCCGAGGGGCACGTGGCGGTGATCGCCGGGATGCTGGTGGTGGGCGCGGCCGGGCTGGGGCTGCTCGCCCTGGCCGGCGCGGTGCCGCTGGTGGTCGGCGTGGTGCTCGGCTTCGGCCTGGGCTGGGCGTGGCCGGGGCTGATGAACTTCGCGGTGGTCAGGCTGCACCCGCAGGCCCCGGCCGCCGCCACCTCGATCACCCAGACCGGGGTGTACGCGGGCGGTTGTCTCGGCCCGCTCGCCCTGGGCGCCACCGCCAGCGCGGCCGGCTATCCGGCGATGTGGCTCACCGCCGCCGTCGCGATGCTGGCCGCCGCCGCCTTCATGCTGCTCGGCAGCCGGATGCTGACCCGCACGCCCTGACCTGCGGCCGGTGCGGTCCACCTCGGGAGCGATCCGGGGTGGGGGCGACTCCCGGGCGGGAGCGGTCAGCTGGTGCGGTCGGCGATGTAGTCGCAGAGTGATTCGAGGGCGCCGCGGGCGGGGCCCTGCGGGAGCGGGGCGAGTTGGGAGCGGGCGTCCTCGGCGTAGCTGCGGACGGTCTCCCGGGCCCGCTTGAGCGCCGGGGACTCGCGGAGCAGGCCGAGCGCCTCGGCGTGCAGGGCGTCGTCGACCAGCGGGCCGGTGGCCAGGATCTCCCGCAGCCGCACCGAGGCGGCGTCGGAGTCGTCGGCCGCCCGGGCGTAGAGCACCGGCAGCGTCGGCACGCCCTCGCGCAGGTCGGTGCCGGGCGTCTTGCCCGACTGCACCGACTCGCTGGCGATGTCGAGCAGGTCGTCGGAGAGCTGGAAGGCGACCCCGATGGTCTCGCCGTAGCCCGCGAGGGCCTCGGTGTGCTCCGCGGACGCCCCCCCGAACATGCCGCCGAAGCGGGCCGAGGTGGCGATCAGCGAGCCGGTCTTCTCGGCGATCACGTGCAGGTAGTGCGCCACCGGGTCCTCGCCGGCCCGGGGGCCGACGGTCTCGGCGATCTGGCCGTGCACCAGGCGGGCGAAGGTGCGCGCCTGGAGGCGGACGGCCTCGGTGCCCAGGTCGGCGGCGAGATCCGCGGCGCGGGCGAAGAGGTAGTCGCCGACCAGGATCGCCACCGAGTTGGTCCAGCGGGAGTTGGCGCTCGGGGCGCCCCGCCGCACGGCGGCCTCGTCCATCACGTCGTCGTGGTACAGCGTCGCCAGGTGGGTGAGCTCCATCACCACGGCGGCCGGGACGACCTGCGCGTCCGTCGGGTCACCGAACTGCGCCCCCAGCGCCACCAGCAGCGGTCGGAACCGCTTGCCGCCGGCCTCCACCAGGTGCCGGGCGGCCTCGGTGACGAACGGGTCGGCGCTGGCCACACTGGCCCGCAGCTCGGCCTCGACGCCGTCGAGCACGCCCAGCACCGAGGCCTCGACGCGCGGATCGGTGAGATGCACCCCGAGCGCGCCGACCTGACTCGTGCCCGCCCGGCTCCGACGACCGCCGGAGCCGACGACGCCTGAACGCTCGCCAGCCGGAATCACCACGCCTTCCACCATGCCACACCCGTTCGACCTGCTCCGGAGCGGGGATACAGGCGCGGGGCCGGCGCGCCACCGCGCACCGGCCCCGCATCCTCAAGCAGACGTGTCACCGTACGAACGCTGCGGCGTCCGTGGCCAGGTCGAGCAGCGGAGCCGGGGCCACGCCCAGGACCAGGGTGGCCGCCACGCCGATCATGAGCGCGGTCGCGGTCAACCCGCCCGGCACGGTGACGGTCGGGGTGCTCTCGCCCGGCTCGGAGAGCCACATCATCACCACGACCCGCAGGTACGGGAAGGCCAGCACCATGCTGGTCAGCACGCCGGCCACCACCAGCCAGGCGTGGCCGCTCTCCAGCGCCGGGCCGAAGACCGCGAACTTGCTGGTGAAGCCGCTGGTCAGCGGGATACCGGCGAAGGCCAGCAGGATGAAGGTGAAGATCCCGGCGTAGAACGGCGACCGGCGGCCCAGCCCGGCCCAGCGGGACAGGTGGGTGGCCTCGCCGTCCGCGTCCCGGACCAGGGTCACCACGGCGAACGCGGCGAGCACCGAGAAGCCGTACGCGGCCAGGTAGAACATCGTGCCGGAGACGCCCTCGCCGGTCGGCGCGAGCACACCGACCAGCAGGTAGCCGGCATTGGCGATCGAGGAGTACGCCAGCAGCCGCTTGATGTCGGTCTGGGTGACCGCCAGCACCGCGCCGACCAGCATGGTGAGCACCGCGACCACCCCGAGGACCGGGGTGAAGTCCCAGGCCGCGTCGGCGAACGCCACGTGGAACACCCGCAGCAGGGCGCCGAAGGCGGCCACCTTGGTGCAGGCCGCCATGAAGCCGGTGACCGGCGTCGGGGCGCCCTGGTAGACGTCCGGGGTCCAGACGTGGAACGGCGCGGCGGCGGCCTTGAAGAGCAGGCCGATGGCGAGCAGCGCCATCCCGGCGAAGAGCAGCACCTGGCTGGCGGGCGACTCCTTCACCGCGGCGTGCACGGTGGCGAAGTCGACGCCGGCCGACCGGCCCGGGATCCCGGCGGTGAAGCCGTAGACCAGCGCCACGCCGAACAGGAAGAACGCCGACGCGTACGCCCCGAGCAGGAAGTACTTCATCGCCGCCTCCTGGCTCAGCAGCCGCCGGCGACGGGCCAGCGCGCAGAGCAGGTAGAGCGGGAGCGAGAAGACCTCCAGCGCGATGAACATGGTCAGCAGGTCGTTCGCCGCCACGAAGATCAGCATGCCGCCGATCGCGAAGGTGGTCAGCGGGTAGACCTCGGTCGCGCCGTTGCTTCCCTCGGCCTGCCGCCGGTCGTCGGCCGACTCGGCGGTGACCGCGGCCTGGGCGACGAACGCCCCGCCCCGCTCCACCGTGCGGTCACCGATCAGCAGCAGCGCCATCGCGGCGAGCACCAGGATGGCGCCCTGGAGGAAGAGCGTGGGTCCGTCCACCGCGATCGCCCCACCGGCGGTGAGCAGCCGGGCGTCGGCGTTCAGCACCGTCATCACCAGCGCGGCGAGCACCGCCAGCAGGGCGAGCGACAGCTGCACGACGTGCCGCCGGCGGCGCGGCACGAAGGCCTCCACCAGCACGCCGAGCAGGGCGACGCCCAGCATGATCAGGATCGGAGCGAGCGCCGCGTAGTCGATCGACGGCAACTTCAGCTCGGTCATTTTGCGGCCTCCTGGACGCTGCCGACCGTCGGGGCGGGATCGGTCCGGCCGACGTCGTTCATGGTCGCCTGGACGGCGGGGTTGATGACGTCGATGACCGGCTTGGGATAGAAGCCGAGCAGCACGATCAGGGCGATCAGCGGTGCGACCACGACCTTCTCGCGCAGGCTGAGGTCACGGCGCATGGCCTCGACCTCGGTCAACTCCGGGTTGAGCGTGCCCTGCGTGGTGCGCTGCACCATCCAGAGCACGTACGCGGCGGCCAGGATGATGCCGAGCGTGGCGATCACCGCGACCGGCTTGTTCACCGTGAAGGTGCCGATCAGCACCAGGAACTCGGAGACGAACGGCGCGGTGCCGGGCAGGGCCAGCGAGGCCAGACCGGCGAAGAAGAGCACCCCGGCCAGCAGCGGCATCAGCTTGCCCGCCCCGCCGAAGTCCTTGATCAGGGCGGAGCCGCGGCGGGCGATCAGCATGCCCACCACCAGGAAGAGCAGGCCGGTGGCGAGCCCGTGGTTGAGCATGTAGAGCACCGCCCCGGTGCCGGCCTGGGTGGTGAAGGCGAAGATCCCGACGCCGATGAAGCCGAAGTGCGCGATCGACGTGTACGACACCAGCCGCTTCAGGTCGGACTGGCCGACCGCGAGCAGCGCCGCGTAGATGATGCCGATCAGGCCCAGCGCCAGCGCCCACGGGGCGAACCACTTCGAAGCCTCGGGGAACAGCGGCAGGCAGTAGCGCAGGATGCCGAAGGTGCCGACCTTGTCGAGCACGCCGACCAGCAGGGCGGCCGCCCCGGCCGGGGCGGCGCCACCGGCGTCCGGCAGCCAGGTGTGGAACGGGAAGAACGGCGCCTTGATCGCGAAGGCGAGGAAGAAGCCGAGGAACAGCCAGCGCTCGGTGCCGGTGGAGATGTCCACCTGGGTCAGCGCCTGCCAGTCGAAGGTCTTCCCGCCGACCACCCAGAGGCCGATCACCGCGGCGAGCATGAACAGCCCGCCGACGAGCGAGTAGAGGAAGAACTTCACCGCCGCGTACTGCCGCTGGTGGCCGCCGTAGCTGCCGATCAGGAAGTACATCGGCACCAGCATGACCTCGAAGAACACGTAGAACAGGAAGACGTCGGCGGCGGCGAAGACGCCGATCATCGTGCACTCGAGGATCAGCAGCAGGGCGAAGTAGACCGGCACCGACCGCTTCGACGACTCGGCGTCGTGCCAGGAGGCCAGGATCACCAGCGGCACCAGCACCGCGATCAGCATCAGCATGACCAGCGCGATGCCGTCGGCGGCGAAGGTGAAGTTGACGCCCCAGGTCGGGATCCAGGCGTACGACTCACGGAACTGGAGCCGGTCGCCGTCGGCCTGGAACGACACCCACATGACCACGGAGAGCACCAGCACCAGCAGCGACCAGCCGAACGCCACCTGCTTGGCCAGCTCCGGCCGGCGGCGCGGCAGGAAGGCCACCACCAGGGCGCCGACCAGCGGTGCCACGGTCAGCACCGAGAGGAACGGGAAGTTGGACATTATTCGGCCTTACCTCCGTCGTCACTGCGTGGTCCGCCGGTGGGGGCGGGCGTGTTGAGGTCGGTCACGCCAGCCACCCCGCCTGCACGGCCAGGAACGCCGCCACCACGAGCAGCGCGCCGGTGAGGATGGACGTCGCGTACGACCGGACGAAGCCGGTCTGCAGCCGCCGGAGCCGACCCGAGCCACCGCCGACCGCCGCGGCGAGGCCGTTGACCAGCCCGTCGACGCCCCGGTTGTCGAGGAAGACCAGCGCCCGGGTGAGGAAGATGCCCGGCTTCTCGAAGACCGCCTCGTTGAAGGCGTCGGTGTAGAGGTTGCGCCGGGCCGCGGTGACCAGCACGCCGGCCGGCTGCGGCGCGGTGGCCGTGCCGTTGCGGAACAGCATCCAGGCGAGCCCGGCGCCGAGCACGGTGACCAGCAGCGAGAGCGCGGTGATCACCCCGTGCGCGAGCACCGCCTCGTGCCCCTTCTCCTGCTCGCCGAGGCCGGCGGTGGCGGTCAGCCAGTCCGGCACGGACGTGGAGAGCAGGAAGCCGGCGCCGACCGAGCCGATCGCCAGCAGGATCAGCGGGATGGTCATCAGCTTCGGCGACTCGTGCGGGTGCTCGATGTCCTCGGTCCACCGCTTCGGCCCGTGGAAGGTGAGCACGAACAGCCGCGTCATGTAGAACGCGGTCAGCCCGGCGCCGAGCAGCGCAGCGCCGCCGAAGAGCCAGGCCGTCCAGCCCTCCCGCTCGAAGGCGGCCACGATGATCGGCTCCTTGGAGAAGAAGCCGGAGAACGGGAACATGCCGATGATGGCGAGCCAGCCCATCATGAAGGTGATCCAGGTGACCTTCATGTACTTCGACAGGCCGCCGAAGCGACGGATGTCCACCTGGTCGTTCATGCCGTGCATGACCGAGCCGGCGCCGAGGAACATGTTGGCCTTGAAGAAGCCGTGCGCCAGCAGGTGCACGATGGCCAGCGCGTACGCCGCGCCGCCCAGCCCGACGCCGAGGAACATGTAGCCGATCTGGCTCACCGTCGACCAGGCCAGCACCCGCTTGATGTCGTCCTTGGCGGCGCCGATGACGCAGCCCATCAGCAGGGTCAGCGCGCCGACGCTCACCACGACCAGCTGGAGCGTGGCGTTCGCGGTGAAGATCGGGTTGGACCGGGCGATCAGGTAGACGCCCGCGGTGACCATGGTGGCGGCGTGGATGAGCGCCGACACCGGGGTCGGGCCCTCCATCGCGTCCGGCAGCCAGGCCTGGAGCGGGAACTGGCCGGACTTGCCGGCCGCGCCGAGCAGCAGCAGCAGGCCCAGCGCCAGCACGGTGCCGCTGGCCAGGGCGCCGACGCCGTTGAAGACCTCGTCGTACTGGGTGGTGCCGAGGGTGGCGAACAGGATGAAGATGCCGATCGCCAGGCCGGCGTCGCCGACCCGGTTCATCAGGAACGCCTTCTTGCCGGCGGTGGCCGCGCTCGGCCGCCCGTACCAGAAGGAGATCAGCAGGTACGACGCCAGGCCGACGCCCTCCCAGCCGAAGTAGAGCATCACGTAGTTGTTGCCGAGCACCAGCAGCAGCATCGCGGCGACGAAGAGGTTGAAGTACCCGAAGAACCGTCGGCGGCCCTCGTCGTGCGCCATGTACTCGACCGCGTAGAGGTGGATCAGGAAACCCACCCCGGTGATCAGCAGGACGAAGACCGCGGCCAGCGGGTCGAAGAGCAGACCGAAGTCCACCTTCAGGTTGCCGACCGTGATGAAGTCCCACAGGCTCAGCTCGACGGACTTGTTGTCCAGGCCGCGGAGCTGGAAGAAGTAGCTGAGCCCGAGCACGAACGCGGCGCCGATGGAAGCCACGCCGAGCCAGTGCCCCCAGCGGTCGGCCCGCCGGCCGAGCAGCAGCAGGATCGCCGCGCTGACCAGCGGGATCGCCACCAGCAGCCAGACGCTGCTCAGCAGGCCACCAGCCGGAGCGTAGGCGACGGCGCCGGTTGGCTCTGCCTGGGCGTACGTCAGAATCTCATCCACCGCAGGGCCCCTCAGTACTTCAGCAGGTTGGCGTCGTCGACGCTCGCGGAGCGCCGGGTCCGGAAGATCGACATGATGATCGCGAGCCCGACCACGACCTCGGCCGCGGCCACCACCATCACGAAGAACGCCATGATCTGGCCGTTGAGGTCACCGTTGATCCGGCTGAAGGTGACCAGCGTCAGGTTGGCCGCGTTGAGCATCAGCTCGACGCACATGAACAGCACGATCGCGTTGCGTCGCACGAGCACCCCGACGGCGCCGATGGTGAAGAGCACGGCGGCGAGGATCAGGTAGTAGTCCGGCGTCATTTGTCCGTCCCCTTCAGCGTGGTCTCCTCGGCGGTCAGCTCCCGCTGCGGAAGGATCGCCGGGGTGCTGCGGTCGGTCAGCCGGCCGTCGGGCAGGCGGGCCGGGGTGGCCACCGAGGAGGAGGTGGCGAAGACGCCGGGCCCGGGCTTCGGGCCGGGGTAGTTGCCGGGGCGGAACCGGGACCGCATGGTGGCGACCTGGTCCATCTTGTCCTCCCGACGCCGCTCGATGTGCGCCAGCACCATCGCACCCACGGCCGCCGTGATCAGCAGCGCGGAGGTCAGCTCGAAGGCGAAGACGTACTTGGTGAAGAGCAGCCGCGCGATGCCCTGGACGTTCCCCTCGGCGTTGGCCTGCTCCAGGCCGACCGCGGTGACCCCGTTGAGCGCCCGGTAGAGGCCGGTGCCGACCAGGCCGGCGAAGCCGAGACCGAGCAGCACCGCGGCGACCCGCTGGCCGCGCAGGGTCTCGATCAGCGAGTCGGAGGCGTCCCGGCCGACCAGCATCAGCACGAAGAGGAAGAGCATCATGATCGCGCCGGTGTAGACGATGATCTGCACCATGCCGATGAACGGACCCGCCTGGAGCACGTAGAACACGCCCAGGCAGAGCATGGTCAGCACCAGCCAGAGCGCCGAGTGCACGGCGTTGCGGGCCCAGACCATGCCGATCGCGCCGATCAGCGCGAGCGGGGCGAGGATCCAGAAGGTGACCTCCTCGCCGCCGGACACCTGGCCCGCCGCGGCGAGCACCGTCTGCGTGGTCATGCTCCCGCTCCCTTGCCTGCCGCGGACCCGTTGGCGGCGGCCCGCTGGGCGTGCTGCTCGGCGCCGGGGAAGGTCACCCCGGGGTGCTCCTCGACCTGGTACCGGCCCGGGCTGTTGGCCGCGTGCTCGGCACCGGCCGAGGTGCCGGGGTTCGTCAGCGCGCCGACGTAGTAGTCCTTCTCGCTGTCACCCAGCCGCATCGGGTGCGGCGGCTGCTCCATCCCCGGCAGCAGCGGCGCGAGCAGCTGCTCCTTGGTGAAGATCAGATCCTGCCGGTTGTCCCGGGCCAGCTCGTACTCGTTGCTCATGGTGAGCGAACGGGTCGGGCAGGCCTCGATGCAGAGCCCGCAGAAGATGCACCGGGCGTAGTTGATCTGGTAGACGCTGGCGTACCGCTCACCCGGCGAGAAGCGCTGCTCGTCGGTGTTGTCGCCACCCTCGACGTAGATCGCGTCCGCCGGGCAGGCCCAGGCGCACAGCTCGCAGCCGATGCACTTCTCCAGGCCGTCCGGGTGCCGGTTGAGGATGTGCCGCCCGTGGTAGCGCGGCGCCGACACCGGCGGCTTGAACGGGTAGTCGGTGGTGACGACCTTCCTGAACATGTGCGAGAAGGTGACACCGAAGCCCTTGAACGTTCCGGTGATCGCGCCCACGTCACACCTCCCTGGAGTCCGAGCCGGCGATGTTGGCCGGCTCCCGCTCGGCGACCACGCGCTTGGTGCGCGGGCTCGGTGGTACCTGAAGGTCCATCGGAGGCAGCGGGAAGCTGCCGTGCGGCCGACTGTTGACCTGTTCCTGCACGGTCGGCTTCCGCTCCTGCCGGCGGCTCGGCCAGAAGAGCGTCACCAGCAGCAGCACGCCCGCGCCGATGGCGGTGGCGAGCAGCCGGTCCCGGGACTGCCAGTCCTCGATCGAGCGCAGCCCGGACAGGACCAGGATCCAGACCAGGTTGATCGGGAGCAGGACCTTCCAGCCGAAGCGCATGAACTGGTCGTAGCGGAGCCGGGGCAGCGTGCCCCGGAGCCAGACGAAGACGAAGACCAGGATCAGCACCTTGCCGAAGAACCAGAGCATCGGCCACCAACCGGAGTTGGCCCCGGCCCAGAAGGTGGTGATCGGCGCGGGTGCCCGCCAGCCGCCGAGGAAGAGCGTCGTGGTGACCGCGGACATGGTCACCATCGAGACGTACTCGGAGAGCATGAAGAGCGCGAACTTCAGCGAGCTGTACTCGGTCATGAAGCCCGCGACCAGCTCGGACTCCGCCTCGGGCAGGTCGAACGGTGCCCGGTTGGTCTCACCGACGGTGGAGATGAAGAAGATGATGAAGCTGGGCAGCAGCAGGATCGCGTACCAGCCGGGGGCCGGGATGTTGGCGCCGCCGATGCTGAGCTGGGTGCCGTTCGCCTGGGCGGCGACGATCCCGCTGGTCGACATCGTGCCGGCGGTCATGAACACCGCCACGATGCTCAGCCCCATCGCGACCTCGTACGAGATCATCTGGGCGCTGGACCGCAGGCCGCCCAGCAGCGGGTACGTCGAGCCGGAGGCCCAGCCGCCGAGCACGATGCCGTAGATGCCCATCGAGGAGCAGGCCAGCAGCACCAGCACCGCCACCGGCACGTCGGTGACCTGCAACGGCGTCCAGTGGCCGAAGATGCTCACCATCGGGCCGAACGGCACCACCGACAGGGCGGTGACCGCGCAGATCACCGAGATGGTCGGCGCGAAGAAGTAGACGACCTTGTCGGCGGCCCGCGGGAGGATGTCCTCCTTGAAGGCCATCTTCAGGCCGTCGGCGAGCGTCTGCAGCAGACCGAACGGGCCGACCTGGTTGGGGCCGGGCCGCACCTGCATGTAGCCGACGACCCGCCGCTCGAACCAGACGCCGAGCAGCGTGGCCAGCAGGCCGAAGGCGAACGCGAAGACGATCTTGCCGAGGACCAGCCACCACGGGTCCTTGCCGAAGTCGGCCAGCGTCGGGTCCTGAGCGAGGTAGAGCGCGCTCACTGGTTACCCCCAGCGTTGAGGAGTGGACCCGGACGGTCGGTCTCGTCCGCCGCGACCCGCCCGGCCGGGATGGCCGTGCCGGTGGCGGCGGGGACGGAGATCCGTACGACCGCGCCGGACGTCACGCCGAGGCTGCGCCGGACGGTCGAACCGGGTGAGTTGGTCGGCAGCCAGACGACACCGTCCGGCATCTCGGTGATCTCCGCCGGCAGGGTCAGCGCCCCCCGGTCGGTGCCCACCGTCACCGGGTCGCCGTCGGCGACGCCGAGCGTCTCGGCGGTGCCCTTGCCCAGCCGGACCACCGGCGGGCGGGCGGTGCCGGCGAGGTGCTCGTCGCCGTCGGTCAGGCTGCCCAGGTCGATCAGCTGGTGCCAGGTGGCCAGCACGGCCTCGCCGGCGCCCGGCTGCGGCACCGTGGCCGGCGCGACGGACGGCGCGGCCGGACGCTCCACCCGGGTCGGCGGCAGGCCGCCCAGCTCGCGGCGGACGCTCGGCACGTCACCGGTGCCCAGCCGAACGTCGAGCTGTGCGGCGAGGGCGTCCAGCACCCGGCCGTCGGTCATCGCGGCGGTGTTCAGCACCGCCTCGAAGGTACGCAGCCGGCCCTCCCAGTCCAGGAAGCTGCCGGCCTTCTCGACCACCGGGGCGACCGGGAAGACCACGTCCGCCCGGCGGGCCACCGCCGAGTTGCGCAGCTCCAGGCTGACCAGGAACGGCACCGCGTCCAGGGCCTGCTCGGCCAGGCGCGGGTCGGCCAGGTCGGCCGGGTCCACTCCGGCCACCACCAGGGCGCCCAGCTGGCCGTTGGCGGCCGCCCCGAGGATCTGGTCGGTGTCCCGCCCGGCCTGGCTGGGGATCACCCCGGCCGGGATGTCCCAGGCCTCGCCGAGCTCGGCGCGGGCGGCCGGCTCGGTGACCGGACGCCCGCCGGGCAGCAGGTTGGGCAGGCAGCCCGCGTCGACCGCACCGCGGTCACCCGCGCGCCGCGGCACCCAGGCCAGCTTCGCCCCGGTACGCCGGGCGACGTCCGCCGCGGCGGAGAGCGCGCCCGGCACGGTGGCCAGTCGCTCGCCGACGAAGAGGATGGCGCCCTCGGCGCTGAGCGCCTCGGCCACCGTGTCGTGCTCGGCGAGCACGCTGGCCTCCTCGCCCGGCACCACCCGGGCCAGCTTGGCGCCGAGCTTCTCCAGGCCGGGGGTGGCGAACGGGGCGATCGCGTAGACCGTCAGCTTCTTCTTCAGGTACGCCTTGCGCAGCCGCAGGAAGAGGATCGGGCACTCCTCCTCCGGCTCCAGGCCGACCAGCACCACCGCGGGCGCCTTCTCCACGTCGGCGTAGGTCACCTCGGTGGCCCCGGCGACGGTGCTGGCCAGGAAGTCGGCCTCCTCACGGGAGACCGGCCGGGCCCGGAAGTCGATGTCGTTGGTCTGCAGCGCGACCCGGGCGAACTTCGCGTACGCGTAGGCGTCCTCGGCGGTCAGCCGGCCGCCGGTCAGCACCGCGGTGCCCCGGCCGGAGTCCCGGGCGTCGCGCAGCCCCTCGGCGGCCCGGGTCAGTGCCTCGCTCCAGGACGCCTCGCGCAGCTCACCGGTGCGCTCGTCGCGGACCAGCGGGGTGCTGAGCCGGTCGAAGGCGCGGGTGTACTGGAAGCCCCACCGGCCCTTGTCGCAGTTCCACTCCTCGTTCACCGCCGGGTCGTCGCCGGCCAGCCGGCGCAGCACCTTGCCGCGCCGCCAGTCGGTGCGCTGGGCGCAGCCGGCCGAGCAGTGCTCGCAGACGCTCGGGCTGGAGACCAGGTCGAACGGGCGGGCCCGGAACCGGTACTGCGCGCCGGTCAGTGCGCCCACCGGGCAGATCTGCACGGTGTTGCCGGAGAAGTAGGAGTTGAACGGCACGTCGCCGCTGTCGTCCCCGGTCTCCACGCCGTACGCGTCGTCCCGGTAGATGTTGATCTCCTCGGCGGACGACCGGCCCATCAGGTCGATGAACTTGTCGCCGGCGATCTCCTCTGAGAACCGGGTGCAGCGCTGGCAGAGCACGCAGCGCTCGCGGTCGAGCAGCACCTGGGTGCTGATCGCCATCGGCTTCTCGTACTCCCGCTTGTGCTCGTGGAACCGGGAGTCGGTGCGGCCGGTGGACATGGCCTGGTTCTGCAGCGGGCACTCGCCGCCCTTGTCACACATCGGGCAGTCGAGGGGGTGGTTGAGCAGCAGCAGCTCCATGACCCCCTCCTGCGCCTTCTTGGCGACCGGTGAGGTGAGCTGGGTGCGTACCACCATGCCGTCGGCGACGGTCTGGGTGCAGGAGGCGACCGGCTTGCGCTGCCCCTCCACCTCGACCAGGCACTGCCGGCAGGCGCCGGCCGGAGCCAGCAGCGGGTGGTCGCAGAAGCGCGGGATCTCGGTGCCCAACTGCTCGGCGACCCGGATCAGCAGCGCCCCCTTGGGGGCGGTGACCTCGACGCCGTCGATGGTGAGCGTGACGGTCTCGGGGGCCTTTACGACGTCAGTCATCAGTGCGCTCCCACCAACTGCTTGTCCGACAGCTTCGGCGCGGTACGTCCCTCGATGTAGTCGAGGTAGTCCTGCTTGAAGTACTTCAGCGACGAGGTCACCGGGCTGGTCGCACCGTCACCGAGGCCGCAGAACGAACGGCCCAGGATGTTGTCGCAGGTGTCGAGCAGGGTGTCCAGGTCCTCGTGGGTGCCCTGACCGGCGAGGATCCGCCGGTAGACCCGGACCATCCAGTAGTTGCCCTCGCGGCACGGGGTGCACTTGCCGCACGACTCGTGGTGGTAGAACTCCAGCCACCGGTAGGTCGCGTAGACCGGGCAGTCCTGGTCGGAGAAGATCTGGGTGGCCGTGGTGCCCAGGATCGAGCCGGCCGCCGCCACCCCCTCGAAGTCCAGCGGCACGTCCAGGTGCTCGGCGGTCAGCAGCGGCGTCGACGAGCCACCCGGCGTCCAGAACCGCAGGTTGTGCCCGGGCTGCATGCCGCCGGCCAGCTCGATCAGCTCGCGCAGGGTGATCCCCATCGAGCACTCGAACTGGCCCGGGTTGGCGATCCGGCCGGAAAGCGAGTAGATCATCGGCCCGGAGGACTTCTCCGTGCCCATGGTCTTCCACCAGTCCGCGCCGCCCAGCACGATGTACGGCACGCTGGCGATGGTGCCGACGTTGTTGACCACGGTCGGGCTGGCGTACAGGCCGTGGGTCGCCGGGAACGGCGGGCGCAGCCGCGGCTGGCCCCGGAAGCCCTCCAGCGAGTCCAGCAGCGCGGTCTCCTCACCGCAGATGTACGCCCCGGCGCCGGAGTGCACCACCAGGTCGAGGTCGAAGCCGGTGCCCTGGATGTCGCGCCCGAGGTAGCCCTTGGCGTACGCCTCCTGCACGGCGTTGCGCAGCCGGCGCGCGGCGTGCACCGCCTCGCCGCGGATGTAGATGTAGGCCCGGTTGGCCCGGATCGCGTACGACGCGATGATCACGCCTTCGACCAGCGAGTGCGGGTCGTGCGTCATCAGCGGCAGGTCCTTGCAGGTGCCCGGCTCGCCCTCGTCGGCGTTGACCACCAGGTAGTGCGGCTTGCCGTCGCCCTGCGGGATGAAGCCCCACTTGAGACCGGTGGGGAAGCCGGCGCCGCCCCGGCCGCGCAGGCCGGAGTCCTTGATCAGCTGGATCAGGTCGTCCGGGTGCGCCTTGAGCGCCTTGCGCAGCGCCGCGTAGCCGTCGAGCTTCTCGTAGGTGCCGATCCGCCAGGCGTCCGGCGACAGCCAGCGCTTGGTGAGCACCGGCGTGAGCTTGGCCAGCGTCTGCGGCCGAGGCGTGGTCACTTCTGGCCCCCCGTTTCGCTCGCGACGGCGGGGCCGGTGTTGGCTCCCGCCTCCGCTTCCTTGAGGTTGCGCTGCTGCGCACCGGCCTCGTCGCCGGCGGGCTTGCCGTCGCCGGCCGGCGGGTTGGCCGCCACGCCGGCGGCCTCCGCCTTCTGCGCGTCGCGCGGCGCCGGCGCGGCGCTGTCCGTCGGGACCTTGGTGCCCGGGGCGTCCGGCACGGCGGTCTGCGCGTCGGGCTGCCGGGTCTCGGCGGTACGCACCTGCGGCGACTTGTCGTCGGGCGCCTTCACGTCCGGGGCCGTGCTGCCGCTCGCCGCGGCGGCGGGAGCCGGCTCGCCGGCGCCGGCGTTGCCGGGCGTACCCGGCTTGGCGCCGTTGCCGCTCGCCGGCGGGGCCGTGGCGGGCTCGGCCTTGACGGCTTCCGCGGCCTTCGCCTGCGCGGCGGCCTGGTCGGCCTCGGCCTTGCTCCGGATCGGGGTGTTCGGGTCGAAGCCGGGCACCGAGATCCCGTGCTGCTCGGCCAGGCGCAGACCGCGCAGGGTCGGCTCGCCCGGCCCGCCGTCGGCGACCGCGCCCTCGCGCTCGTCGGCGAAACCGGCGAGCTGCACCGCCATCTCCTTGAGCGTGCAGAGCCGGGCGCCCCGGGTCGGCATCGGCCGGCCGCCGGCGCGCAGCTCCTCGACCACCCCGAGCGCGCCCTGCGGGTCGACGCCGTCGAAGAAGTCGTAGTTGACGGTCATCACCGGGCCGTAGTCGCAGGCCGCGAGGCACTCGGCGTGCTCCAGGGTGATCTTGCCGTCGGCGGTGGTCTCGTCGTGCCCCACGCCCAGGTGCTCGGCGAGGGTGTCGTAGACCTCCTGGCCGCCGAGCACGTTGCACATGGTGTTGGTGCAGACGCTGACCAGGAAGTCGCCGGTCGGCTTGCGCTTGTACATGGTGTAGAAGGTCGCCACGGCGCCGACCTGGGCCTTGTTCAGCCCGAGCACCTCGGCGCAGAACTCGACGCCGGCTGGGGAGACGTAGCCCTCCTCGGACTGCACCAGGTGCAGCAGCGGCAGCAGCGCCGACCGGGACCGGTCGGCCGGGTACCGGGCGATGATCTCCCGCGCCCGCTCCCGGGTCTGCTCAGTAAAAGTCGTCGTCATCAGAGCCGCCTTCCGTTCGCGACTGCGGGGCTCGCAAGCTCACTCCTCGCGCTCACCTGTCACACCCCCCCATGACGGGGTCCAGCGAGGCGCCACCGGCGATCACGTCGGCGATCAGGCCGCCCTCGGCCATCGCCGGAAGGGCCTGGAGGTTGACGAAGCTCGGCTCCCGGTAGTGCACCCGGTAGGGCCGGGTGCCACCGTCGGAGACCGCGTGCACGCCCAGCTCGCCGCGGGGCGACTCGATGCCGACGTACACCTGGCCCGGAGGAACCCGGAAGCCCTCGGTGACCAGCTTGAAGTGGTGGATCAGCGACTCCATCGACTGACCCATGATCTTGGCGACGTGCTCCAGCGAGTTGCCCATGCCGTCCACGCCGATGGCCAGCTGCGCCGGCCAGGCGATCTTGCGGTCGGCGACCATCACCGGGCCCGGCTTCAACCGGTCCAGCGCCTGCTCGACCAGCTTCAGCGACTCGCGGATCTCGGCGAGCCGGACCTGGTAGCGACCCCAGACGTCGCCGTCGGGGTGGGTCGGGACGTCGAACTCGTACGTCTCGTACCCGCAGTACGGCATGGTCTTGCGCAGGTCCCAGGCCAGGCCGGCGGAGCGGAGCACCGGGCCGGTCACGCCGAGCGCGACGCAGCCGGTCACGTCGAGGACCGCCACGCCCTTGGTCCGCTCGGTCCAGATCGGCTGGCCGGAGAGGAGGTCCTCGTACTCCTTGAGCTTCTTCGGCATCATCTTCAGGAAGTCGCGGATCTTGGCGACCGCCTCGTCCGGCACGTCCTGCGCGACGCCGCCCGGCCGGACGTACGCGTGGTTCATCCGCAGGCCGGTGATGGTCTCGAAGATGTCGAGGATGTACTCCCGCTCCCGGAAGCCGTAGAGCATGATCGAGATCGCGCCCAGCTCCATGCCGGTGGTGGCCAGCCAGACCAGGTGCGAGGAGATCCGGTTGAGCTCCATCATCAGGACCCGGATGGTGGTGGCCCGCTCGGTCACCTCGTCGGTGATGCCGAGCAGCTTCTCCACCGCCAGCGCGTACGCCGTCTCGTTGAACAGCGGGGCGAGGTAGTCCATCCGGGTCACGAAGGTCGAGCCCTGGACCCAGTTGCGGTATTCGAGGTTCTTCTCGATGCCGGTGTGCAGGTAGCCGACGACCGAGCGGGCCTCGCGGACCGTCTCGCCCTCCAGCTCCAGGACCAGCCGGAGCACGCCGTGCGTCGACGGGTGCTGCGGACCCATGTTGACGACGATCCGCTCGTCGTTGATCGGGTCGGTGCCGGAGACGACCTGGTCCCAGTCCCCACCGGTGACGGTGAAGACCCTGCCCTCGGTGGTCTCGCGCTCGGTCGCGTAGTTGGACGTGGTCACTGGTAGGACCTCCTACGGTCCGGCGGTGGAATTTCCGCGCCCTTGTACTCGACGGGCACGCCGCCGAGCGGGTAGTCCTTGCGCTGCGGGTGCCCCTCCCAGTCGTCCGGCATCAGGATCCGGGTGAGGTTGGGGTGGCCGTCGAAGACGATGCCGAACATGTCGTACGCCTCCCGCTCCTGCCAGTCGGCGGTCGGGTAGACGGCGGTGACGCTCGGCAGGTGCGGCTGCTCGGCGGAGACCGCGGCCTCCAGCCGGACCCGACGCCGGTAGGTCATCGAGGTGAGCTGGTAGACGGCGTGCAGCCGCCGGCCGTCGGCGCCGAGGTAGTCCACGCCAGAGACCGAGGAGCAGAGCTCGAAGCGCAGCGCCAGGTCGTCCCGCATCACCTGGCAGACCTCGGCGATCCGCTCCGGGCGGACGTGCAGGGTCAGCTCGCCGCGGTCGACGACGACCTTCTCGATCGCGTCGCCGAAGGCCGGGTACGCCTCCTCCAGCGCGTCGCGGACCTCGTCGAAGTACCCGCCGTACGGCCGGGGGGTCTCCTCGATCGGCCGGCGCTGGCGGACCAGGCCGCCGTAGCCGGAGACGTCACCGCTGCCCTGGTTGCCGAACATGCCTCGGCCGGCGGGGCTGGACGGCGGGTGCTCGGCGGGGGCGCCACTGCTGGCCCCCGCCGGGGTGACCGGTACCGGCACCCCGCCGTCGTTGGTCCTGTCGTTCGGTGCGGTCACTTCGGGCCCCCGTGCGCGTGGAGGTGGTTCTGGGCGTTCATCCAGTTCTCGATCCGCAGCTGCTCCTCGCGCCCCTCGCGGACGGCCTTCGTCCACTCGGCACGCCGGGCCTTGTCGTTGCGGTACGAGGACGGCATCGAGCCGTACGGCACGACCGGGACGTCGCCGCGCTCCTGGCGGGCCTGGAGCATCTTGCGGCCGTTCGCGCCCAGCGGCTCGTACATGATCTTCTCGCGGAGCTTGAGGATCGCGTCGATGAGCATCTCGGGCCGCGGCGGGCAGCCGGGGAGGTACATGTCCACCGGCACCACGTGGTCGACGCCCTGGACGATCGCGTAGTTGTTGAACATGCCGCCGCTGCTGGCGCAGACGCCCATGGAGAGCACCCAGCGGGGCTCCGCCATCTGGTCGTAGATCTGGCGCAGGACCGGAGCCATCTTCTGGCTCACCCGGCCGGCCACGATCATCAGGTCGGCCTGACGCGGCGAGGCCCGGAAGACCTCCATGCCCCAGCGGCCCATGTCGTAGTGCGGGCCACCGGCGGCCATCATCTCGATGGCGCAGCAGGCCAGGCCGAAGGTGGCGCCCCAGACGGACGACTTCCGCGACCAGTTGACCAGCTTCTCCACGGAGGTGAGCAGGACGCCGGCCGGGAGCTTCTCCTCGATGCCCATCTGACGTACCTCCCTCAGTCCCAGTCCAGGCCGCCGCGCCGCCACACGTAGGCGTATGCGACGAAGACCGCGACGATGAACATGACCATCTCCACGAAGCCGAAGATCGGCAGGGCGTCGAACGAGACCGCCCAGGGGTAGAGGAAGATGATCTCGATGTCGAAGACGATGAAGAGCATCGCCGTCAGGTAGAACTTGATCGGGAACCGGCCGCCGCCGACCGGCTGCGGGCTCGGCTCGATGCCACACTCGTACGCCTCGAGCTTGGCCTTGTTGAAGCGCCGGGGACCGGCGAAGCGGGCGGCGGCCACGGAGAACAGCGAGAACCCCGCGGCGAGGGCGAACAGCCCGATGATCGGTGCGTAAGGCGAGAGCGACATCTTTTCTCCTGCTCGTCCTTCCCCTGCCCCTGGTGCTTGACAAAAATCACACTATTCACGTCCCTCGCCGGGTCCTCCAGCGGGGGTCGATCTCTCTCCCCGCCCGGGCCGGCACCGGCCCGGACGTGGTCGTTCAGACGGCTGGCGCCGCCTTCGTCATCGCGTTGATGACCCGGTCCATCGCGTCCCCGCCACGGGGGTCGGTCAGGTTGGCCAGCAGCTTGAGCACGAAGCGCATCAGCGTCGGGTGCGGCATGCCGTGCTTGGTGGCCATGCGCATGACCTCCGGACGGCCGATCAGCTTCACGAAGATCCCGCCGAGCCGGTAGTAGCCGCCGAACCGCGCCTTCAGCTCCGTCGGGTACGCCGCCAGCGCGCGCTCCCGCTCCGGGCCGGCGGGCCGGGCCAGCGCCTGCACCATCACCTCGGCGGCCAGCTCACCGGACTCCATCGCGTACGCGATGCCCTCGCCGTTGAACGGGTTGACCATGCCGCCGGAGTCGCCGACCAGCAGCACGCCCCGGGTGTAGTGCGGAACCCGGTTGAAGCCCATCGGCAGCGCCGCGCCGAGGACCGGACCCTCGGCGTTCGCCTCGTCGGTCATCCCCCAGTCCTCGGGGGTGTTGGCCAGCCAGTCGGTGAGCAGCCGGCGGTAGTTGGTCTTGCCGAAGGCCGAGGAGGAGTTGAGCACGCCCAGGCCGACGTTGACCCGGCCGTCACCGAGGCCGAAGATCCAGCCGTAGCCGGGCAGCAGGTTGTCGCCGCTGTCCTTGCTGCGCAGCTCCAGCCAGGACTCCAGGTAGTTGTCGTCGTGCTTGGCCGGCGAGCGGTAGTAGCGCCGGACGGCCACGCCGATCGGCCGGTCCTCGCGCTTGGCCAGCCCGAGGGCGAGCGGGAAGCGGCCGGAGACGCCGTCGGCGGCGACCACCAGCGGCGCGTGGAAGGTGGCCGGCTCCTTCTCCGGGCCGACCTCGGCCTGCACGCCGATCACCCGGTCGTCGGCGCCGAGCACCGGACCGACCACGTTCACGCTGGTGCGCAGCTTGGCACCGGCGGCGACCGCGCGCTGGGCGAGCAGGTCGTCGAAGTCCAGCCGGGTGCGGACCAGGCCGTAGTTGGGGAAGCTGGCCAGGTCGGGCCAGTCCAGTTCGAGGCGCACCCCGCCGCCGATCACCCGCAGGCCCTTGTTGTGCAGCCAACCCGCCTCGGGTGAGGTGTCCACACCCATCCGGACGAGCTGCCGTACGGCGCGCGGGGTGAGCCCGTCGCCGCAGACCTTCTCCCGAGGGAACTCGGTCTTCTCCAGCAGCAGCACACGCACGCCGTGCCGCGCCAGGTGGTACGCGGTAGCCGATCCTCCGGGACCGGCGCCCACGACGATCACGTCGGCGTCGTTCTCCACCGCGGTCATCTGCGCCTCCTCCCGCATGCTCGTGAAATGCTTCACAAGCCGATCGGGTTGGAGTCTATGACCGGCGTTACACCACTGCCGGATGAGGGGTACCTAACTCGCCGGAAATCCGCCGTTCGGCGCCGAAGCCGAGGTCAGGGGCGGGCCGGCGCGGCGGTGTCCAGGCCGGCGTCGACCCGGATCGTCTCGGGCAGGTGCTCGCGCAGCGCCCCGCCGGCGGCGCGGTCCAGCGCGGCGAGCACCTCGGCGACGACCTGACGGACGTCCGCGGGATCCGCGCCGGCCAGCTCCTTGAGCTGGGCGATGAGTTCGGCGGCGTCGTCGTCGGTGGCCCCACCCACCTGCTCTGGTCCCGTCATGGGGGCGAGCCTACGGGGCAAAGTGGACCAAAACCGGATATTCACGAAAGAAGGCGGTCTGACCGGATCGCTGCCGCCCCGGCGTCGTCAGTCGCGGATCGCCCGGTGCAGCGCCACCACGCCGCCGGTCAGGTTGCGCCAGGCCACCCGTCCCCAGCCGGCCGCGCCGACCCGGGCGGCGAGCGCCGCCTGGTCCGGCCAGGCCCGGATCGACTCCGCCAGGTAGACGTACGCGTCGGGATTGCTGGACACCGCGCGCGCCACCGCCGGCAGCGACCGCATCAGGTACGACAGGTAGACCGTCCGGAAGGCGGGGTTGACCGGGGTGCTGAACTCGCAGATCACCAGGCGGCCACCCGGCTTCGTCACCCGGGCCAGCTCGCCCAGCGCCGCGTCGGTGTCGTTGACGTTGCGCAGCGCGAAGGAGATGGTCACCGCGTCGAAGCTGGCGTCGGCGAAGGGCAGCTTCAGCGCGTCGCCGGCCAGCAGCGGCACCTGCGGCCGGGTCCGTTTGCCGGCGTGCAGCATCCCCAGCGACAGGTCGGCGCCGATCGCGTACGCCCCGGACTGGGCCAGCTCCTCGGTCGAGACGCCCGTGCCCGCGCCCACGTCCAGCACCCGCTCCCCCGGCCCCAGGTCGAGCGCGGCCCGGGTGGCCCGCCGCCAGGACCGGTCCTGCCCGAAGGAGAGGACGGTGTTGGTCAGGTCGTAGCGGGCCGCCACGCCGTCGAACATCGCGGCGACCTCGTGCGGCTGCTTGTCCAGGCTGGCGCGCTGGCCCTGCGGGGTACGGCTCACCCCTCCACTCTGCCAGCCCGGGTGCGCCCGGCGGTCGCTGGGTCGGCCGGCCGGCGGGTACGCGAAAGGGCGGGATGGTCCCCCACCCCGCCCTCGCGTCGTCCAGTCGGATCAGTCCTCGGACTTCTCGTCGCCCGGGGTCACCAGCACCACCTTGCGCCGGCGGGAGAGCACCAGCAGCGCCCCGCCCGCGAGCAGCACGGCGCCGCCGATGCCACCGATCAGGCCGACCTGCACGCCGGTCACCGGCAGACCGCCGTCACCGCCACCGTTGCCGCCGCCCGAGGTCGGGGTCGCGGTCGGTTGGCCGCTCGGCGTGGCGGTGGGCTGGCCGGTCGGGCTCGGGCTCGGCGACGGCCCGGTGCTCAGGTCGACGAAAACGTCGAACTGGGCGGTGTTGTCCAGGTCGTCGGTCTCGGTGAACGCCCGGCGCTGGCCGAGGCTGGCGACCTGCGGCTCCTCCTCGGGCTGCCCCTGGGCGGCGTCGAGACCGGCGGCGAAGACGAAGCCCGGCCGGAGCACCTTCTCGGTGACGTCCGCGCCGACCTTCACCCGTACGTCCGAGGTGTAGAACTGGCCCGGCCGCAGCACCGCGCCGGCGTCCTCGCAGTACGCCTGGGCGAGCCCGCCCAGCTCCTGCTCGACGCAGCCCTCGGGCACCTCGGCGAAGGTGACGCCGGCCGGCAGCGTGATGCCGTACGCGACGCCGGTCGCCTTCCGGCTACCGTCGTTGTAGATCGCCCAGTCCAGCGGGGCGGTGTCGCCGGGCTTGACCGGCTTGCGGCCGGACTCGCCGGCCTCGTCGCCGTCGACCGTCACGTCGGCGTACACGTCCTGCACCCAGGTGGTGAGGTCGTAGCCGGGTCGGGCGACGGTGATGTCGTGCTCGACGGTGTTGTTCTCCAGGTCGGGGTCGGCGGTGGCCGCGCTGATGGTGACCGTCAGCGTGCCGGCGTCGCCGCGGCCGCCGGTGGAGAAGAGCGGGATGCCGAAGTTCTCAGTGGTGCCGGCGGTCAGGTCGCCGAGCAGGCAGGTGAAGCGGTTGTCCTCGACCTCGCAGCCGTCCGGGACGACCACGCCGACCTTGCCGGCCTTGAGGCCCTTGGTCTCGACGGTGACCGCGACGTCCTTGGCGTCGACGGTGCCGCGCGTGTTGTCGACCTGGAACTTGAACGGCTTGGCCTTGGCCTCCTTGACGCCCTTGGCCAACTCCTTGCTGATCGGGATCAGCTCGAGGTCCGCCTGGTCGGCGGCGTGCGCCGGGGCGGCCACGGTGGCGAGACCACCGGCGGCGAGCAGGGCGACGGCACCGGCGCGCGCCAGGGCCGAGCGGTGGAACAGTGTCATCGATCCCCCGGGGTTAGGGACAGTGGAATGGGTTGCGGACCGAGCGGACGGTATCGGACATCGACGCGCGTACGCCAGCGCCGCCGCGCGATTCGCGCCCATCGGTGCCCCGTACGGAGAAAACAGTGGGGGCGGGATGGTCACCCATCCCGCCCCCACTGCCGTGCGTTATATGTGAACGGCCCTCATGGGCCGATGGAGGACGTGCCCCCGGGCTGCCCGCTTCCCGCCGCCGGCGAATCCCGGGAAAAAGCAGGTACGCCGGCCGCACGTTAGCCGTCGCCGGCGGGGCCCCGCCATCCCTGCGCGTCGATCGTTTCCGAGCTGTGCCCCAGCCGCCGCCAGGCGATTGTCCGGATCACCGGCCTTGCACCGGATCCCAACCGCCAACCGTCGTCCGAACGGCCGCCATGAATGCCCGTCCGACCCCCGCGGGCACGACTTCCGGCCGATCGCGGCGGGACGGACCTGGGACGCGGCGCGGGGTGGGACGGCAACCCGTCCCACCCCGCGTCCACCGGCGTCCGGCCGGTCGATCCACTCCCGCCGGTCAGGCGGTCGGCTTCTCGTCGCCCGGGGTCACCAGGACCACCCGCCGACGCCGTGCCAGCACGAACATCGCGCCACCGGCGGCCAGCACCGCCGCACCGACGCCACCGATCAGGCCGGCCTGCGGACCGGTCACCGGCAGGCCGCCGTCGCCACCGGCGCCGCCGCCACCGCCGCCGGTCTTCGCCGCCACGATCACCGCGAAGTCGTCGCTGTTGTCGCTCGGGTCGACCTCGTGCGCCGGGACCAGCTTCATGATGGACGGCAGCTTCGGAGTGCCGGCCTTGAGCGACGGCTGGTCCGCCGGCGCCTGGCCCAGGGCGGCCGCGGTCACCGTGCCGGGCTTGAGGGCGACCGGCGCCTCCACGTCGGCGGAGACGGTGATCGGCACGAAGATGTGCAGGTCGTCGCCGTCGCCGGTGAGCGCGAGGCCCTCGATCTCGCAGGTCGCCTTCCGGTTGCCGGCGGAGTGCTCGCAGTCGGTGAAGGTGCTGGCGAAGGTGACACCGGTCGGCAGCTCCAGGGTCACCCGGAGGCCGTCGGTGGCGAGGTCACCCTGGTTGAAGATGTCACCGACGAGCACGGTGGTGTCGCCGGGACGCAGCGGCGGGAGGCCCTCGGTGTCGGGGTCGTACTCGTCCGGCCCGATGTGCTTGGTCACGTCGGGGACGCGCGCTCCCAGGTCGACGCCGCTCTCCTCGGTGAACTCCACCTGCAGGGTCTTGGTGTTGTTGTCCGGCGTGGTGTCGTCCGGCGAGACGAGGGTGAAGGTGACCGGCGCCGAGTAGGCGCCCTCCACATTGTCCTTGAACACCAGCAGCGGCACCTCGGCGGTGCGACCCGGCGTCGGCAGGCTGTAGTCGTAGAGCGTGCACTGCCAGATGCGGCGGCCGTCGAGGGTGATCTCCTCGCACTCGTCGCCCAACGGGATCGCCTCGGCCTTGCTCGAGTCCAACTCGGTGACGTCCACGTTCACCTTGGCGCTGGACGCCTCGTTCGTACCGTTGTTGCTGATCTTGATGAAGGCGGCCTTGCCCTCGACGTTCGCGGCGACCCGGGTGCCGACGACGTCGAGCGACAGGTCGGTGCCGGCCCCCTCGGCGTGGGCCGGGGTGCCGAGGGCGGTGAACGCACCGGCGGCGAGCAGCGCGGCGGCGCTGAGCCGCGCCAGCGGTCGATGGCGGAAGATCATGAAGTTTCCCCCCCGTGGGAAGATCGGCAGGGTACGCCGCCGCACGCTAGCGGCCGTCGACCGGTCCCGCCACCCCGTGCCGGGCCGTCCGGCCGGGCACCATCCACCGGAGCGCCCGGATTGCCACAGCTTGTGGGGACCGCCGCGGCCGGCCTCTCGCCCGAACGGTCACCGGGAACGCGCCACCCGGCGACCGCCGCCGGTCAGCGGGCGTCCACCAGCGGCAGCGACTTCCCGGCGCCGCCGCCGGGCATGGCGATCGAGGAGAAGTGCGAGACCACCCGCTCGTCGGTCGGGTCGTCGGCCGGGGTGTGGTGCACCGCGAGGCGGCGGTAGAGGGTGTCGCGCTGGGCCGGGATCCGGCCGGCCGAGCGGATCATGGCGATCAGCTCGTGCAGGTTGGAGCGGTGCCGCGCGCCGGCCGAGGAGATGACGTTCTCCTCCAGCATGATCGAGCCCAGGTCGTCCACGCCCATGTGCAGCGAGAGCTGGCCGACGTCCTTGCCGGTGGTCAGCCAGGACGCCTGCAGGTGCGGCACGGTCTCGAAGAAGAGCCGGGCCACCGCGACCAGCCGCAGGTACTCCAGCGTGGTCGCCTGGGTGCGGCCCTTGAGGTGGTTGTTCTCCGGCTGGTACGTCCACGGGATGAACGCCCGGAAGCCCTGGGTGCGGTCCTGCACGTCGCGGATCATCCGGAGGTGCTCGATCCGCTCGGCGTTGGTCTCGCCGGTGCCCATCATCATCGTCGCGGTCGACTCGATGCCCTGGCGGTGGGCCAGCTCCATGACCTCCAGCCAGCGCGCGCCGGACTCCTTGAGCGGGGCGATGGCCTTGCGCGGCCGGTCGGGCAGCATCTCGGCGCCCGCGCCGGCGATCGAGTCCAGCCCGGCCGCCTTGATCCGGGCGATCGCCTCGTCCAGGCTCACGCCGGAGACCTTGGCCATGTGCAGGATCTCGCTCGGCCCGATCGAGTGGATGGCGAGCTGCGGGTACGCCTGCTTGACCGAGGAGAAGAGCTCCTCGTAGTACTCGACGCCGTAGTCCGGGTGGTGGCCGCCCTGGAGCATCACCTGGGTGGCGCCCAGCTCGACCGCCTCGCCGCACCGGCGCAGGATCTCCTCGGTCGGGTGGGTCCAGCCCTCCTTGTGCTTGGGGGCCCGGTAGAACGCGCAGAACTTGCACGCCGTCACGCAGACGTTGGTGTAGTTGATGTTGCGGTCGATCAGGTACGTGACGATGTTGTCCGGGTAGCGCCGGCGGCGTACCGCGTCCGCCGCCTCGCCCAGCGCGTGGAAGGGCGCCTCGGTGTAGAGCAGCAGGGCCTCCTCGGGCGTGATCCGCCCGCCGTCCGCGCCGCGCTGCAGGATGTCGTCGATCTCCCGGCTCACCGTCACGCCTCCGAGCCTACGTCGGCCCCCGGCGGCACCGCACCGGGCACCGCCACCGGTGACCCGCGCCCCACGAGCGGGGACCGGGCCGGCACGCTGGGCTCACCGGCGTTCCCACAGCGTGTAACGGAAGATGAGGACGCGCGTCACGACGTCCGGCGGGCTCTCGACGGTGAGCAGCGCGCAGCGGCCGTCCGCGGTCCGTACGCAGACGTCCGTCCCGGCCGCCAGCTCGTGCACGCCGTCGAGCGTCCCGTCCCAGCTGCCGGCCTCCAGGCACCGCCGCACCTCGTGGTCGGCGCCGGGGCTGACGACGGCCAGCCCGCCGGGCTCGCGGACGCCCAGCCGGTCGGCCCGCTGGGTGAGCAGGAGGTCGGCGCCGGGTGCCAGCTCGCCGCCCGCGACCCCGCGGGCCAGGTCGAAGCTCTGCCCGTCGGCGAGGGTCAGCCGCTCACCGCCGCGCACCGCCACCCAGCCGGTGTCCGCGACCGGCCCGGTACCCGTCGGACGGGCCTCGGGCGACCCGGCACCGGTCGGCAGGTTGACCACGACCAGCACGGCCAGCACGGTGGCGACCACGACCAGGGCCACCGCGACGACGGTCGATCCGGGCGGACGGGCCATGGGCCATCATGGCACGCGAGGCAGACCCGACCCAGTTACCGTCATCGATTGTTTACCCGGCGGAAACCGGCAGCGGTCAGGCGTCGTAGTCGACCGTGAGCCGATCGGTGGTCGGGCTGGACTGGCAGGTCAGGACGTACCCGGCGGCCACCTCGTCGGACTCCAGGGCGTAGTTGCGGGCCATCGTCACCGCCCCGTCCACGACCTTCGCCTTGCAGGTGGAACAGACGCCGCCCTTGCAGGCGTACGGCAGCTCGCCGCGGACCTTGAGCGCCGCGTCCAGCACCCGCTCGTCACGCCCCATGGTGAAGCTCGACGACCGGCCGTCGAGCAGGATCGTCACCTCCGCCCCGGCGCCGGGTTCGTCGCTCGGGCGGCGCACCGGCTCCGGCGGGGCGTCGACGTGGAACAGCTCGGTGTGCACCGCCGACTCGGGCAGGCCGCGCCCGGTCAGCAGCTCCCGGGCGGCCACCACCATGCCGAACGGGCCGCAGAGGAACCACTCCTCGATGACGTCGCCCGGCACGATGGTCTCCAGCAGCCGGCCCAGCCGCTCGGCGTCGATCCGCCCCGACAGCAGCGGCGACTCGCCCTGCTCGCGGGAGAGCACGTGCACCAGGTGCAGCCGGGTCGGGTAGCGGTCCTTCAGGTCGGCCAACTCCTCGGCGAACATCACCGTGTTGGCCGTGCGGTTGCCGTACACCAGGGTGAAGGTGCTGGCCGGCTCGACGGCCAGGGCGGTCGCGACCAGCGAGAGCACCGGGGTGATGCCGGAACCGGCGACGACCGCGCCATAGTGCCGGACCCGCTCCGGCGCGAACGCCGTGGTGAAGTGCCCCAGCGGGGGCAGCACCTCGACGGTGTCGCCGCCGCGCAGCGCCCCGCAGGCGAACGCGGAGAACGCGCCGCCGGGGATCTCCCGCACGCCGATCCGCAGCCGGCCGTGCCGCGCCAGCTCGTCCGGGGTCGAGCAGATCGAGTACGACCGCCGCACGTCCGCGCCGTCCGCGCCCTCGCGGCGCACGGTGAGGTGCTGGCCGGGGGAGAACGCGAAGGTCTCCCGCAGCTCCTCGGGCACGGCGAAGGTGATCGCCACGGCGTCGTCGGTGAGCCGGTCGACGGCGGCGACGGCCAGCGGGTGGAAGGCCGGCCGGCGGCGGACCGGTCGGGTGATGGTGACAGTCACAGCGCCTTCAGGTGGTCGAAGGGTTCGGAGCAGGAGCGGCAGCGCCAGAGGGCCTTGCACGCGGTGGAGCCGAAGCGGCTGACCTGCTCGGTCTCCGGGGAGCCGCAGCGCGGGCAGCGGACGGCCAGGGTCAGCGGCACCACGGTCGCGGTCCGGGCCGGAGCGGGCGGGGCGATGCCGGCGGCGGCCAGCTTGGCCCGCCCGCTGTCGGAGATCCAGTCGGTGCTCCAGGCCGGGCTGTAGACCGTGCGCACCTCGGCGTCCGGGTGACCGGAGGCGGCCAGCGCCCGGCGGATGTCCGCGCGGATCACGTCCATCGCCGGGCAGCCGGTGTAGGTGGGGGTGATGGTCACGACGACCCGGCCGGTGGCCGGGTCCTCGTCGACCGCCCGCAGGATGCCGAGCTCGTCGATGGTGATGACCCGGATCTCCGGATCCACCACCGCCGCCACGGCCGCCCTGGGGTCGGTCACCAGTGCCGCCTTCCGTTCGCGGCTGCGGGGCTCCGCTCCGCTGCACTCCTCGCGCTCACCATTTCGCCCCGGGATGCGCGCGGTGCAGCACCTGCATCTCGGCGAGCAGGTACGACAGGTGCTCGGTGTGCACGCCGGCGCGCCCGCCGGCCGGCGCCCAGCCGGTCTCCGGGCGGGTCAGCGTCGCCTCGTCGAGCACGGCGGACACGACGGCGTCGAAGTCGGCCCGCAGGGTGGCCGGGTCGACCGGCGCCGCCGGGTCCGCCGTGAACAGCTCGTGGTGGTACGGCCAGAGAAGGTCCAGCGCGGCCTGGGCCCGGCGGTGCGACTCCTCGGTGCCGTCGCCGAGCCGCTTCACCCACAGCGAGCCGTGGTCCAGGTGGTAGGCGGACTCCTTGCGCGCCTTGGCGCCGATCGCGGCCAGCCGCTCGTCGGCGCACCCGGCCAGCGCGGTGTAGAGCGGCAGCTGGTACGCCGAGAGCAGCAGCAGCTTCACCATGCTCACCGCGAAGTCGCCGTTGGGCAGCTCCACCAGCAGGCAGTTGCGGAACTCCCGGTCGTCACGCAGGTACGCCAGCGCGTCCTCGTCCCGGCCGGCGCCCTCCAGCTCACCCGCGTACGACAGCAGCAGGCGGGCCGCGCCGAGCTGGTCGAGGGCGATGTTGGCCAGCGCGATGTCCTCCTCCATCTCCGGCGCGCGGGTGGCCCACTCGCCGAGCCGCTGCGCGGCGACCAGCGCGTCGTCGGCGAGCGCGAGGGTGAAGCCGAAGGGGCCGTTCACAGGTGCGCCACCCCGTCCGGCACCTCGTAGAAGGTGGGGTGGCGGTAGACCTTGTCGGCGGCCGGGTCGAAGAAGGCGTCCTTCTCGTCCGGGCTGGACGCGGTGATGGCGCTCGCCGGCACCACCCAGATCGACACCCCCTCCTGGCGGCGGGTGTAGAGGTCGCGGGCGTTCCGCAGGGCCAGCTCGGCGTCGGGGGCGTGCAGACTGCCGACGTGGGTGTGCGACAGCCCGCGCCGGGCCCGGACGAACACCTCCCACAGCGGCGAGGACTCCTTGCTCATGCGGCCACCTTCTGCCTCTGCTGCGTCCGCTTGGCGGCGTACGCCGCGGCGGCCTCACGTACCCAGGCGCCCTCGGTGTGGGCGCGGCGGCGGTGTTCCATCCGCTGCCGGTTGCACGGGCCCTCGCCCTTGATCACCCGCAGCAGCTCGTCGTAGTCCGGCTGGGTGTAGTCGTAGGCCTGGCGCTCGTCGTTCCAGCGCAGGTCGGGGTCGGGCAGGGTGAGGCCGAGGATCTCGGCCTGCTGCACGCACATGTCCACGAAGCGCTGGCGCAGCTCGTCGTTGGAGAAGCGCTTGATCTTCCAGGCCATCGACTGCGCGGAGTGGGTCGAGTCGCCGTCCGGTGGGCCGAACATCGCCAGTGACGGGTACCACCAGCGGTCGACGGCGTCCTGGGCCATCGCCTTCTGCGCGGGGGTGCCGTGCGCCAGCGTGTGCAGGATCTCGTAGCCCTGCCGCTGGTGGAACGACTCCTCCTTGCAGACCCGGATCATCGCCCGCGCGTACGGGCCGTACGAGCAGCGGCACAGGGGCACCTGGTTGACAATCGCGGCACCGTCCACCAGCCAGCCGATGGCGCCGACGTCGGCCCAGGTCAGCGTCGGGTAGTTGAAGATCGAGCTGTACTTCTGCCGCCCGTTGAGCAGCATCTCGACCAGTTCGTCCCGACTGATGCCGAGGGTCTCGGCCGCCGCGTAGAGGTAGAGCCCGTGGCCGGCCTCGTCCTGCACCTTGGCCAGCAGGATCGCCTTGCGCTTGAGCGAGGGGGCCCGGCTGATCCAGTTTCCCTCGGGCTGCATGCCGATGATCTCGGAGTGCGCGTGCTGGGCGATCTGCCGGATCAGCGTCCGGCGGTACGCCTCGGGCATCCAGTCGCGCGGCTCGATCTTCTGGTCCGCGTCGATGACGTCGGCGAAGTAGGCCGCCAGGTCCGCACCGGGCTCCGGGGCACCGCGCCGACCGCGCGCCGCCGCCTCGCGCAGCGCCGCCTCGGCCGCCTCGACCTGACCGAGCAGGTCACCACCGGGAGCGTCCCCCTCGGCGGCGAAGTCGTTGCCATACATGGCCCAAGTGTTACAGCTCATCCCGGATGACACCAGAGGGTGTAACAGGATTGGGAGAAGCCTCTGCGTCACCGGACAGCCGCCCCGGGTGGACACCTGCACCAGCTCCAGGGTGTGACATGCATCACTTGCCGGAGATGAATCCCCCTAAGGCCGGCATACCTGCTGTTTGTCCCGGGTTCACGGCAAGTTGCCGTGCGTCGAGTTCTGGCGAGTCGCCCGTCCGGACGTAGACTTCCCCCGGTCATCACCGATCGGCTGCTGACGATCGCCCCACGACGACGGCCATCCCCCGGCCTCAGCGGTCGAGCCGACCCATGCGGAAACAGCCGGTCCCCCCCGGCCCTGACATCTGGAGTTCACCCACTCATGCGATCTCGCGTGACCATGGTGCTCGCCGTCCTGGCGGTCCTGCTCGGCGCCGGCCTGCTGGTGCCCACCGCGTACGCGAAGCTGGCCGGCGACGGCAGCGCCCTCGGCGGCATCGGTGGCGGCTCGGCGGAGCAGGTCCCCGCCCCGACGCCCACCCCACCCCCGCCGCCGACCCTGGCCGCCGGCCCGGTCTCGGTGAACTTCAGGGGCGAGTTCTTCGGCTGGGCCCTGATGGACCGGCAGACCGGAAAGATCTCCGGCTCGAAGAACATGGCCTCGACCAGCTCGACCGAGTCGATGCTCAAGGCCTGGATCGTCTCCGACTACCTGCGCCAGCTCGGCGACAAGGAGCCGACGGCCTCGCTGAAGAGGGACGCGAGCCTCGCGATCCGGGACAGCAACGACGACGCGGCGAACCGGGTCTACAAGGCCGCCGGCGGCTCGTACAAGGTGCCGGCGGGTGGGCAGCCGGGCCCGGTGGTCAAGCGGGCGATCAGTATCTGCGGCCTCACCGACACCACGCGCGGCACCGCCCCCGGCTACCAGGGCTGGTGGAGCTTCACCCGGATGTCCCCCCGGGACGCGGTCAGGCTCGGCGACTGCATCGCCGACGGCAAGGCCGCCGGCCGCAAGTGGACCAAGTGGGTGCTGAACGAGATGGCCAACGTCCGCGGCAGCGTGAGGCAGCAGCAGGAGCGCTCCGGCGGCGGGAAGTGGGGCATCGTCGACGGCCTGCCCGCCGAGATCAAGGCCCAGGGCCCGGTGAGCATCAAGAACGGCTGGACCCCCATCAACTCCGACGGCAACTGGCACGTCAGCTGCCTCGCGGTGACCGACAAGTGGAGCCTCGCGGTGATGCTGCGCTACCCGCAGGGCAGCAACCCGAAGAATCCGGAGTACGGCGCGAAGGTCTGCGCCAGCGTCGCGACCCAGCTGGTCACGCCGCAGCCCGGTGCGGCGCTGAAGGTGCCGCAGCAGCCGGTCGGGAAGCTCTGATGGCCGGCAGCCGCCGCGGTGACCGGCG
The DNA here is from genome assembly GCF_900091515.1 of Micromonospora purpureochromogenes. NCBI lineage: Bacteria > Bacillati > Actinomycetota > Actinomycetes > Micromonosporales > Micromonosporaceae > Micromonospora > Micromonospora purpureochromogenes. The sequence continues at coordinate 146,923 of NZ_LT607410.1, forward strand.
GAACACGCCGCTGAAACTGGCCGCCGTCGCCGCCATCCTGATCGGCCTGGTGCTGGTGTCGCTGCGACTGCTGCCCGGCTCACCGCTGCAGTCAACCGCCGCCTCGCACTGGGGCGAGCCGACCCCGGACCGCTCCACCGGCGAGCCCACCGATCGCAGCAACCGCGCGAAGCCGGCCCCGTCCCCGACCCCGTCGCTGGAGCCGCTGCCGTTCTCCGACGAACAGATCGACCTCGACCTCAAGGGCTGGTACGCCTGGAGCGTGCTGGACACCCGGACCGGGAAGATCATCGGCTCGGAGAACATGGACGAGACCAGCACCACCGCGTCGCTGATCAAGTCCTGGATCGTCGCCGACTACCTGCGCCGGGCCGATGACGCCGGCCAGCAGCCGAGCGGGGCCAAGCTCGCCGAGGCCACCCGGATCATCCGGGACAGTGACAACACCCTCGCCGAGAAGTTCTACAACAGCGTCGGGCGGTCCCCCTCGATCAAGCGGATGGTCTCCATCTGCAAGACCACCGACAGCAGCCCGGCCGCCGACGGCGGCTGGAGTCGGACGAACCTCTCCCCCCGGGACACCGCCCGGCTCGGTGCGTGCATCAAGGACGGTCGCGCCGCCGGCCCGAAGTGGACGAACTGGCTGCTGAACGAGATGCGGCAGGTGCGCGGCGAGGGTGACTTCGGGATCCGCAAGGCGTTCCCGGCCGCGGAGCAGAAGACCATCGCCATCAAGAACGGCTGGGTCGACCGGACCAGGGAGCAGGAGATGCACATCAACTGCCTGGCCATCGGCGACAACTGGACGATGGGCGTGATGGTCCGCTACCCGATCGGCATGGGCTACGAGTACGGCATGAAGAACTGCCAGAAGATCACCGAGGCGGTGCTCCGGTCGGACACCTGAGCCGGTTGCCCGCCGTGTCGCCGATGTGGCGGTGTCCCCTCAGCCGGGGCACCGCCACATCGGCGTTCTGGTGTCGATCAGCCCGTCGGCGCGGTCAGCCGGCGAAGAACTCGGGACCGCCGTCCGGCAGCGCCGGGGCCTCGCCGATCGCCGCTGCCCGCCGGGCGAACTCGCGCAGCCCGGCCACCTGCCGCTCGCCGAGGGAGAAGTCGAGGGTACGGAAGTACGTGGCGAGGGTCGCCGCGTCGAACGGCTCCCAGCGGGCGGCCGACTCGGCCACCTGGTCCAGCTCGGCCAGGCAGAGGTCACGGGAGCGCAGGAACGCCTCGTGCACCTCCTTGACCATGCCCGGGTGGGCGGCGGCGAAGTCGCGGCGTACCGCCCAGACGGCGAAGACCATCGGCAGTCCGGTCCACTCCCGCCAGGCCTGCCCGAGGTCGGTGACCTCCAGCCCCCGGCGCGGGGCCTCGTAGAGCGCGCGCAGCGCCACGTCGCCGATGAGCACGCCCGCGTCGGCCTCCAGCAGCATCTGGGTCAGGTCCGGCGGGCAGCGGAAGTAGTCGGGGCGGACGCCGTACCGCTCGCCGAGCAGGAGCTGGGCGAGGAGCACCCCGGTACGCGAGGTGGAGCCGAGCGCGACCCGGCCGCCGTCCAGCTCGGTGAGCGGCTTCGTGGAGACCACGTTGACCGAGAGCACCGGCCCGTCGCTGCCGACCGCCAGGTCGGGCAGGAGCAGCAGCTCGTCGGCGTTTCGCAGGTACTCCACCTGCGAGATCGGCCCGATGTCCAGGTCACCGGCGACCAGCGCGGCGCTCAGCCGGTCCGGCGAGTCCTTGTGCAGGTCGACGTCGAGCAGCGCGCCGGAGCGCATCAGCCCCCAGTAGATGGGCAGACAGTTCAGAAACTGGATGTGCCCGACCCGGGGGCGCGCCACGCGTTCAACCATGACCCGACCGTATCCCCGTGCTCGTCGGCCTGCTCAGCGGCCCGGCACCGGAGTGGCCAACTCCGCATTCACCACCCGCCCACCGGGCTCGACCGCCGCTGCCGGCGCGACCGGGCCGACGGCCGATCCCGCGCGCCGGACGGCGCGGACGACCACGGGCACGAACGCGAGCACGACCAGCAGGCCGGCGACCCCGGCCACCGCGATCAACGGGCGCGGCGGCAGCACCGCCAGCAGCGCGCCGCCGGCCAGGTACCCGGCCATCGAACCGCCCTGGACGGCCGCGCCGTAGGTGGCGTAGGCCCGGGCCCGCAGCGCCTCGGGGGCCCGCCGGGCGGTCAGCACGTTGGCGAAGACGTTCTCCCCGCCGTTCGCCGCGCCGCCCACCAGCCAGAGCGGGACCAGCAGTCCGGCCGCCGGCACGGCGGAGGCGAGGACCACCACCAGGCAGCAGCCGCCGAGGGTGACCAGCACCCCGTAGACCAGGGCGCCGTCGTCGGTGAGCCGGCGGGCCAGCCGCGCGGCGAGCCAGCTGCCCGGCAGCATGCCGGCCATCCAGGCCGCGCCGACCAGCCCGTAGACGGTGGCCGAGCTGTCCAGCGTGTCGCGGATGAAGAACACCTCGATCACGTTGATGCCGCCGATCGCGGCGATCACGGCGGCCGTGGTGACGACCATGGCCAGCAGCAGCGGGTCGCGGCGCAGCCGCCAGGCCGGCGCCGGTCCGGTGCTGGTCGCGGCCGTGGCGGTCGCGGTCCGCCGGCCACCCCGGCGGGTACGCAGCAGCAGGCCGGCGACCACCAGCGCGAGGTAGCTGACGGCGTCCAGCAGCAGCGGCACGCGGGTGCCGAACTGCCCGACCAGCAGCCCGGCGAGCACCGGGCCGGCGAGCGCGCCGAGGGAAACGGCGGTCTGGTTGACCGCGCTGGCCCGGGGCAGGTCGTCGGGGCGCACCATCGCGGGCAGCAGCGCGGCCAGGCAGGGCTGGGTGACCGCGAGCCCGCAGGCGAGCAGCGCGACCAGCCCGATGACCAGGACCGGCTGCTCGGCGAAGGCGAGCAGGGCGCAGAGCGCGGCCTGCACCAGCCCGACGCTGACCAGCAGCCGGCGGCTGTCCACCCGGTCGGCGAGCCGCCCGGCGAGTGGGGCGAGCACCACCAGCGGCAGGGTCGCGGCCAGCAGCAGCCCGGAGACGGCGAGCCCGCTGGCGCCGGCGGCCTGGAGCGCGAGCGCGAGCGCGGTGGCGGCGAGGAAGTCGCCGCAGATGGTGGTGCCGCGCGCGGTGGCGGCCAGCCAGACGTCGGGCCAGCGGGAACCGCCAGGTGTGAAGGACATGCTTCGAAAATAATCCTTCACACCTGATCCAATCAACCCCCTTACGCCAGCGGCACCGCCTTGTACTGCACCGCCACCGACCGCGCCCCGGCGGGCCGGTCGGTCTGCCGGTTCCGTTGCCGGTACGGCCGCAACAGGGCCAGCACCGCCTCGTTCAGCTCGGCCAACTCGGCGGCGGTGAGCAGGAGCATGCTGTCGTTGAACAGGGCCACGTCGTACCACTCGGGAGGCTCGTCCCCGGCGCGCCGCAACCAGTCCCGGGTCCGCTCCATGTCCCGGGCGGCGTGCGCCTCCACCAGCGCCTGCTCGGCGGCGCGGGCCTCGGGGCCCGCGTCCCGGCCCGCGTCGACGAACCAGTGGTGGCTGAACGTGCGCCAGACCCGCTCCCGCGCGTCGCCCCGGCTGGGCGCCTGCTCCACCAGGCCGAACTTCGCCAGCGCCCGCAGGTGGTAGCTGGTCGCGCTCGGCGACATGCCGACGACCTCGGCGCACTCGGTGGCGGTCGCGCCACCCTCCCGGGTGCTCAGGTGCTCCATGATCGCGATTCGGGCCGGATGGGCCAGCGCCCGCATCACCTGCGGGTCGCTGATCGTCATCCGGCGCTGCTCGGGCCGCGCCTCCGTCATCCCCCCATGATCCCGCCCCGCGCCCCGGCGGGACCAGCACCGGTCCGTCCCGCCCGACACGGCAGGCCGCTCAACGCCCCCGCCGACTGCCCGCACCCACCGGCTGGGTCCTGGCAGCACCCTGTGGACCTGATGACGTAAACGACTCACCGGACCGGAAGCCGTCACGACCGTCGCCCGCGCTGTGCGATGCCAAGGTCGTGCCGAGCCGGCGCCGAATCGTTTGCGACATCAGCTCCAAAGCGACGTGTAAAGCACCGCAACCTCCCGACGGCCGGCTGCCGCCCGGCTTCGGACGCCGGCCAGTAGCTCGGGCGCAGGCGCCGGACCGGCGGGCGCGGCATGTGCGACCGAGGGCCGGCGTAAATGCGTGGCCGCCGCCGACGGCGAGGCGTAACGTGGAGCGCCGCGCGCGGACCGCGCGTCTCTCCTCACCGGGCACAGCCGGTACCGCGTCTGACGGAGCGCCGGGCGGCCCAGGTCAACCGATCACACGAACGCCACCGGAAGGTCGCCTCGGATGACCCGTGCCGCCACGCCCACCACCGACCCAGACCGGCCCTCGACAGCCGCCGAGACCGACCCGGCCGACACCCTGGACGCCCAGCTCGCCGCCGAACGAGCCCACCTGGACACCTCCCGCGCCGCGCTGCGCCGGATGCGGGAACGCGCCGAAGCCCTCTTCTCCACCGGCGACAAGGTCGCCGGGGACGCCTACACCGCCGAGCAGCTCGGCCGGCACATGGCCCGGCGGGTCAAGGAGCTGGCCGACGACCCGACCACCCCGCTCTTCTTCGGCCGGCTCGACTTCGGCCACACGGATCCCGACCATGCCGGACGCGAGTACCACGTCGGCCGGCGGCACGTCACCGACGAGCGGGGCGAGCCGCTGGTGCTGGACTGGCGCGCCCCGGTCTCCCGGTCGTTCTACCGGGCCAGCGCCCGGGAACCGCAGGGTGTCGCCGTCCGGCGGCGGTTCGGATTCAGCGGCGGCGCGCTGACCAGTTTCGAGGACGAACGCCTCGACCGGGGCGAGGAACTGGGCACGGCCAGTAGGATCCTCACCGCCGAGATCGAGCGCCCGCGCGTCGGCCCGATGCGCGACATCGTCGCCACCATCCAGCCCGAGCAGGACGAACTGGTCCGGGCCGACCTGGCCGACTCGATCTGCGTGCAGGGCGCGCCGGGCACCGGCAAGACGGCGGTCGGGCTGCACCGGGCCGCGTACCTGCTCTACCTGCACCGGGAGCGGCTGCGCCGCTCGGGAGTGCTGATCGTCGGGCCGAACCGGGCGTTCCTGTCGTACATCGCGGCGGTGCTGCCGGCGCTCGGCGAGGTCGAGGTCGAGCAGGCCACGGTCGAGGACCTGGTCACCCGGGTGCCGGTGGGCGCGGTCGACCACCCCGCCGTGGCCACGCTGAAACACGACGCCCGGATGGCCGCGGTGCTGCGCCGGGCCGTCGACGCTTACATCGGCGCGCCGACCGAGCCAATCATGGTCTCCGACGGCTCGTTCCGCTGGCGGATCAGTCTCGACCCGCTGCACCGGGTGGTCGAGGAGATCCGCCGGGAGGCCCTGCCGTACGCCACCGGCCGCGATCGCGTCCGGGCCCGGGTGGTGGGGCTGCTGCAACGACAGGCCGAGGCGCGCCGGGCCGAGTCGCCCAGCGACGCCTGGCTGCGCCGGATGGCCAAGACCCGACCGGTCACCGCCTTCCTGGACGCGGTCTGGCCGGCGCTCACCCCGGAGGGGCTGGTGCACACGCTGCTCGGCGATCCGCAGGCGCTCGCGGCCGCTGCCGACGGGCTGCTCACGGCCCAGGAGCAGGCGCTGCTGGGCGGCGGCAGCGACACCACCGCGCGGACCGGGACGAAGCTCGGCCGCACCCCGAGGACGACGAAGTGGACCGCCGCCGACGCGGTGCTGATCGACGAGGCCGCCGGCCTGATCGAACGGCCCGCCGGCTTCGGGCACGTGGTGGTCGACGAGGCGCAGGACCTCTCCCCCATGCAGTGCCGGGCCATCGCCCGGCGCAGCGAGCACGGCTCGATCACCCTCCTCGGCGACCTGGCCCAGGGCACCGCCCCGTGGGCGGCCACCGACTGGCGGGAGTCCCTAACCCACCTGGGCAAGCCGGACGCGGTGGTGGTGCCGCTGAGCGTCGGCTTCCGGGTGCCGGCGGCGGTGGTCGCGTTCGCCAACCGACTGCTGCCCGCGCTCGCCGTCGACGTACCCCCGGCGCGGTCGCTGCGCCGCGACGGCGGGCTGGACGTGCGTACCGTGACCGACCTGGACGCGGCGACCGTGGCCGAGGTGCGGGCGGCGCTCGCGCACGACGGTTCCGTCGGCGTGATCGCCGCCGACGACGCGGTGGACCGGCTCCGCGCGGCGCTGGCCGCCGCCGGTGTCCCGACCGCCACCGCCGACGACGTCGAGACCGCGGCGCGGGTCACCGTGGTCCCCGCGACGCTGGTCAAGGGCCTGGAGTACGACCACGTCGTGGTCGTCGAGCCGGCCGCGATCGTCGCCGCCGAACCGCGTGGCCTGCACCGCCTCTACGTGGTGCTGACCCGGGCGGTGTCCCGGCTGGCCGTGCTGCACACCGCGCCGCTGCCCGCCCCGCTCGCCGACCCGGCCGGCTGAGGGCTCGGCGCGGGCGCACGGGGCGGCGGGGCCGGCTGGGCGTACCGGCGGGACGAGGGTCGCCGGTACGGCTGACCTTTCGTCCGTTTCCGCCACACCCGACGGCGCGACGGTGCCAGGATGCCGGCAGGGCGTGCCGTCGACGGCCGCCACCGGCGGAGAGGGGCCATCGTGAGCGGCGTCGAGCCCGGCACGCCCTGCTGGGCCGACCTGGCCACTCCCGACCTGGAGGACGCGAAGCGCTTCTACCCGGAGCTGTTCGGCTGGACCGGCCGGGTCTCGCCGCAGCCGGAGGCGGGCGGCTACACGGTTTTCCTCAAGGACGGCCAGGCGGTGGCGGGCGCCGGACCGCCGGCCACCCCGGACCAGGTGCCGATCTGGTCCACGTACGTGGCCACCGACGACGCCGACCTGGCCGCCACCCGGGTCGAGTCGGCGGGCGGGCAGGTGCTGGTCGCCCCGTTCGACGTCTTCGACCAGGGCCGGATGGGAGTCTTCGCGGACCCGGCCGGCGCGGTGTTCAGCGTCTGGCAGCCGATGGCGATGAGGGGTGCGGAGCTGTTCAACGTCCCCGGCGCGATGTGCTGGAACGAGCTGGTCACCCCGGACCCGGAGGGCGCGAAGGCCTTCTACGAGCTGGTCTTCGGCTGGCACCCGGAGGACGAGCCGATGGATCCGGTCCCCTACACCGGCTGGCGGTGCGGGGCGCGGATCGTGGCCGGCATGATGCCGCCGCTCGGCGACGACTTCCCCGCCGACCTGCCGGCCTACTGGTCGGTCTACTTCGCGGTGGCGGACACCGACGCGACCGCCGCCCGGGCCGCCGCGATCGGCGGCACCATCCTCGTCCCGCCCCGGGACATCCCCCAGGGCCGCCTGGCCGCCCTCCGCGACCCGCAGGGCGCCCTCTTCTCCGTCATCGCCCTTCCCTGACCCCACTGTCGGTGATCCGGCACGCCTGGTCGACGGTCCGAAACCGGCGCGGGGGTCAGTGGGGGCGGATCGGCACCACCAGCGGGCCGTGGTCGCCGTCGATGACGCGCACGTGGGCACGGTAGTACGTGGCGAGGAGTTCCTGGGTGAGGACCTCGCGGGGCGGGCCGGCGGCGACCACCCGGCCGTCGGCGAGCAGCACCAGCCGGTCGGCGTACTCGCCGGCGACGGAGAGGTCGTGCATGGTGGCGAACACGGTCAGCCCGTGCGCCCGCCGCAACTGGTCGACCAGCTCCAGCACCTCCTGCTGGTGGCCGATGTCCAGTGCGCTGGTCGGCTCGTCCAGCAGCAGCAGGGTGGCGCCCTGGGCGAGCGCCCGGGCCAGGAAGACCCGCTGCCGTTCGCCGCCGGAGAGGGTGGCCAGCTCCCGGCCGTGGAAGGCGGCCAGGTCCAGCCGGTCCAGCACCTCCCGCACGGCGGCCAGGTCGGCGGCGGACTCCCGCCCCAGCGGCGGGATGTACGGGGTGCGGCCGAGCAGGACGTAGTCGAGCACCGACATCCCGGCCGGCACCACCGGGGACTGGGCGACGGTGGCCACCACCCGGGCCCGCTCCCGGGGGCGCAGCGCGCGCAGCGGCGTACCGAAGAGGGAGACGGCGTGCGGCGCGCGCAGCAGGCCGCCGACGGCGCGCAGCAGGGTCGACTTGCCGGCGCCGTTCGGGCCGATCACGGTGACCCACTCACCGGCCGCGACGGTCAGGTCGACCCCGGCGAGGATGGGCGCACCGCCCAGCCGCACGTGCAGGTCGCGGACCTCGACGGCGGGCGTCACGACAGCACCCGCCGGGAGGTGCGCAGCACCAGGACGAAGAACGGGCCGCCGAGCAGCGCGGTGACCACGCCGATCGGGATCTCGGCCGGAGCGGCGACGGTGCGGGCCACCACGTCGGTCAGCGCCAGGAACGCGCCGCCGAAGAGCATCGACAGCGGCAGGATGACCCGGTAGCTGGAGCCGGCGAGCAGCCGCACGGTGTGCGGGACGATGATCCCGACGAAGCCGATCAGCCCGGAGGCGGAGACCGCCGCCGCGGTGCCGAGCGAGGCGGCGGCGATCAGCAGGTAGCGGGAGCGCTGCGGGTGCAGCCCGAGGCTGGCCGCCTCGTCGTCGCCGAGCGACAGCACGTCCAGCTCGCGGCGGTGCAGCAGCACCACGACCGCGGTGAGCGCGAAGTACGGCAGGACCAGCAGCACGTCGTGCCAGCCGGCGGTGGCGAGCCGGCCGAGCAGCCAGGAGTAGACCAGCTGGATGCTGTCCGAGTGCCGTTGCAACAGGTACGTCTGCCCGGCCGAGAGGAACGCCGAGACCGCCACCCCGGCCAGGATCAGCGTCGCCGGGGAGCGGCCGCGCGCGCCGGCCACCCCGAGCACGTACGTCATCGCCACCGCGCCGAGCGAACCGACGAACGCGGCCAGCGGCACGGTCAGCGACAGCCCGGTCAGCGCCGCACCAGCCGCGCCGAGGGAGATCACCGCGGTGACCGCCAGCCCGGCGCCGGCCGCCACGCCCAGCAGGTACGGATCGGCCAGCGGGTTGCGGAACACCCCCTGGTACGCGCCGCCGGCCAGCGCGAGCAGCGCGCCGACCAGCAGGCCGAGCACCACCCGGGGCAGCCGCAGCTCGGTGACGATGGCGGTCTCACCGGCGGTCAGGCCGCTGTCCAGGTGCACCCCGGGCAGCAGGTTGAGCAGTTCGGCGGCGACGCTGCCGGGCGGCAGGCTGACCGGGCCGAGCGACACCCCGGCGACCACGGCGACCAGCACCGCGCCCAGCCCGGCGGCCAGCCAGCGCCGGCGCAGCCCGGCCGGCCGGGCCGTACCGCCGGACCCCGACCGCACCGCCGGCGGGCCGCCCGGAGCCGGCTGGTCCGGAGCCGAAGCGGACCCGGCGGGGTCGCGGGCGGCGGGCACGCCGATCGGCCGGGACGCGTCGGGCGTCCCGGCCGATCGGGGTTGCGTGGGTCGCACGGTCACCGGCGACGAACGGTCACGCCGGCACCTTGGCGACCGCGTCGACGACCGTGCGGAGCTGGTCGACCACCCGCGGACCCCAGCGCGAGGCGATGTCGTCGTCGAGGACGACCACCTGGTTGTTCTTGACGGCGGTGAGGCCGGCCCAGCCGCTGCGCGCCTTGACCGTCTCCGGGGTCTGCTGGCAGCACTTGGTGTCGGCCAGGAAGACGAAGTCCGGGTCGGCCTTGACGATCACTTCCTGGGAGAGCTGCGGGTAGCCGCCGTTCTTGCCGTCGGCGTCCGAGGCGTCGGCGATGTTCTCCAGGCCGGCGAGGGCGTAGAGCGAGCCGATGAAGGTCTTGCTGGTCGCGGTGTAGAGCTCCGGGCCCAGCTCGTGGTAGTAGGTCAGCTTCTCCGACCGCTGCGGCAGGTCCTTGACCAGCTTGGCGATGTCGTCCTTCATCCGCTTGGTGACGTCGGCGGCCTCGGCCGGGTGACCGGTCAGCGCGCCCAGGTCGGTGATCTGCCGGTAGGAGTCGTCCAGGGTGGCCGCCGCCGGGGTGAGCAGCACCGGGATCTTCAGTGTGGTGAGCTGGTCGACGATCTTGTTGGTGTCGTTGGAGAGCACCACCAGGTCGGGCGTCTTGGCCGCGATCGCCTCGGCGTTGGGCTGGAAGCCGGACAGGTCGCTCTTCGGCGCCTCCGGCGGGTAGTTCGAATTGTCGTCGACGGCGGTGACCTGCTTGCCGGCGCCGATGGCGAAGAGCATCTCGGTCGCGCTCGGCGACAGCGAGACGATCTTCTCGGGGCGCTTCTCCAGCGTCAGCTTGCCGACCGTGACGGGGAAGGTGGCCGCCGCGCTGCTGCTGCCGGCGGCGGGGGTGTCGTTCGAGGTCTTCTCGGCGCAGGCGCCGAGGGTCAGTGCGGCCACCGCGAGGGTCGCGGCGAGCAGCCGGGGGGTACGTCCGGACATCTGTCCTCCTGTCGGTCGAGGAGCGTGGTGCTTCGCCGACAGGAACCTGCGCACCCGTCCGCGAGGCGCCCTTCCTCGAGAGCGCGTGTCGCGACCACCTACGCAGGCGACCTGGCTCGTCCCCGCGGGGCGGGGCATCACAGTTGCGGGACAGCGCCGGTTTCGCACCGGCTTCGCTGCGGGGTTGGTCGGAGCCACGGTAGCGCACGACCAGCGGAGATCGTCCGGACGGGAGGGGTGGGTGGGGTCCCGCCGGGGGCGGAACGGGACCCCACCCGGCTATCAGGAGCTGGTGATGGTGACGTTGTCCACAGCCGCCTCGACCAGGCTCGCGCCGGAGGCGTCCGCCGCCTCCACCACGATCCGCACCGACTGCCCGGCGTACGGGGTCAGGTTGAGGTTCGCCACCGCCCAGGCGGCGTCCCGGTCGGTGGCCGCGCCCGCCTGGTTGAGCAGGGTGCTGGTGCCGCCGTTGTGGATCACGCTGACCCGCAGGTAGTCCGCCGACGAGGCGTTCGACCCGTGCGCCAGGTACCAGGCGAGCGAGAGGGTGAGCGTGCCGGTGGCCGGGAGGGTCACCGCCGGGGACCGGGCGCTGGTCACCCCGCCGTCGACGTCGTGGTCACCCGCCGCGGTGCCGGCGAGCCGGCCGGTGACCAGGTCGTTGGCGCCGGCGTACGGGACGAGCTGCTTGGCCCCGGAGGAGTTGGTCGCCTGGGCGGCGCCCCGCTCCCAGAGCCCGGTGGTGGCGGTGTCCGTGCCGGCCGGGTTGGTGGTCCAGCCGGTGGCCGTCTCGAAGGTGTCCGACCAGACCGTGGTGCCGCCACCGCCGCCGCAGTACTGGGACTGCTTGCCGATCGCCCGGTACGGGCAGTCGGCGTACTCGGAGAGCAGCAGCACCGCCTCCCGGTTGCGGGAGGTCTGCGCGGGGATCACCTCGTCCGGCGGGTAGAAACCGCCGCCGGTGGCCGAGCCCGGGTACATCTCGAAGGTGTACGCCCAGATGCCGTGGGCGGCCCACATCCAGTCGATGCTGGTGCCGTCGGCGATGTAGAGGTCGCTGGACTGCTCCGGGGTGTAGCCGTTGGTGTTCGCCATCTGCTGGCCGATGGTGGCGAAGGTGCTGTACTGGTCGGCGCTCATCCCGGTGGGGGTGTTCGCGGTGGTGTAGCCGAACGGCCAGAGCACCAGCTGCGAGTAGGTGTGGAAGTCGATGTTCGCCTTGATCTGCTGCGTCCCGCCGACCACCCGACTGTTGACGAAGTTGCGCAGCGCCTGGGTCTCCGGGGCGGAGAAGGCGGACGGGCCGCGGTACGTCTCCGACGAGGTGGTGCCGGACGAGCCGCCGCAGCAGCCCCACTGGTACGACCAGTTCCGGTTCAGGTCGGTGCCGACATAGGTCGATCCGCTGTTGGGCTGCCGGTTCTTCCGCCAGGAGCGGTACGAACCGGTGGCGATGTCGTACTCGCTGCCGTCGGGGTTGACCGTCGGGACGATCCAGATCTCCCGGGAGTTGACGATGTTGGTGATCCGGGAGTCGCTGCCGTAGCTGTCGGTGAAGAGGTTGAGCAGGTAGATCGCCATCTCGACGGTCAGGTGCTCCCGGGCGTGCTGCTGGGCGTTGAAGAGGATCTCCGGTTCGTTCTCGTCGGTGCCGACGTTGTCGGAGATCTTCACCGCCATCAGGTCGCGACCCTCGTACGACGTACCGATGCTGATCTTGCGGGCGATGGCCGGGTGGTCCGCGACCGCCTGGTTCACGACGGCGGTCAGCTCGGCGTAGTCGTGGTAGTTGGAGTCGGCCGGCGGGAAGGCGAGGGTGCCGGTCTCGCCGGCGGGGGCCGGCGCGGGTTGGGACTCCAGCCGGAAGCCGAGCCGGGTGATCGCCGCCGCCTCGGCCCGGGTGGCCGAGACGTGCAGGACGCCGTGCTCGGAGTAGTCGATCGCCGCGCCGGTGCCGGCGACGGCGTTCCGGTCGGCCAGGGTGCGTGGTCCGAGCACCCGGTAGCCGGCGGCGGCCGGTTCCGGATCGGGGGCCGGGCGGGCGGAGACCGGCCCGGCGGTGACGGTGACGAGGCCGAGCCCGACGGCGACGGCCAGCGCCAGCCGGCGGCGGAGTGGGGACGTGCGGAGGGCCATGGACAACCTCCTCGGGGTACGGGAGATCCCGTTGTCCGCACACTTCACCAGGAGTCACATGGTCATATCAACATTCATCATTGTCACGGTCCATCTCAGCCAGGTCCTCCTGCCGGCAATAATTTTCTATCTCTAGACATCTGGCGGAACTTCCCTCCGAGCGGGACAGTGAACGGCAAAGGTTCCTCACCTCGCGGAGTTGCCATGGCCAGCAAATCCCTGCGCGCCCTCGCCCTCGCCGGCGTCGCCGCGCTCACCCTCCTCGGCACCGCCGTCCCGACCCAGGCCGATCCGGTCACCACCCTCGTCCACGACGAGCAGATCACCTGGCAGGACTGGACCAGCGACACCGACTGGGCGACCGGCGACGCCGCCGGCACGGTGGTCACCGCCGCCGGGCTCAGCCTCGGCACTCCGGTCGGCACCACCGTCTACAAGGACCCGCACAGCAAGAGCAAGCGGAGCTGGGCGTACGGCACCTGGACGTCACCGGTGACCGAGGTCGGCTTCGACGCCACCGAGCTTGTCACCTCCTGGAACGCCGACACCCCGGCCGGCACCTGGATCCAGGTCGAGCTTCAGGGCACCTACACCACCGGCACCCAGACCCCCTGGTACGTGATGGGGCGCTGGGCCTCCGGTGACGCCGACATCAAGCGGACCACCGTCGACAAGCAGGGCGACAAGACCTCGAGCATCTGGACCGACACCTTCGCCATCGACGACGCCGCGGCCGGGGTGCTGCTGCGGGCGTACCAGCTGCGACTGACCCTCTACCGGGACCCGGCGGGCACCGCGTCGCCGGTGGTCCGCACGGTCGGCGCGATGAGTTCGCACGTGCCCGACCGGTTCACCGTCACGCCGAGCGCCGGCGGCATCGCCTGGGGCACCGAGCTGGCCGTGCCGCGCTACTCGCAGAACATCCACTCCGGCCACTACCCGGAGTACGACGGGGGCGGCGAGGCCTGGTGCTCGCCCACCTCGACCGAGATGGTCGTCGAGTACTGGGGCCGTAGGCCCTCGGCGGCCGACACGTCCTGGGTGGACCCCACCTACCCGGACCCGACGGTCAACCACGCTGCCCGGATGACCTACGACTACCAGTACGACGGCGCCGGCAACTGGCCGTTCAACACCGCGTACGCGGCCACCTTCGCGGGGCTGGAGGGTCGGGTGACCCGGCTGCACTCGCTGGACGAGCTGGAACGCTTCATCGCGGCCGGCATCCCCGTGGTGACCAGCCAGTCGTTCCTCGCCAGCGAGCTGGACGGCGCGGGTTACGGCACCTCCGGCCACCTGATGGTGGTGGTCGGCTTCACCGCCGACGGTGACGTCATCGCCAACGACCCCGCCTCGTCCAGCAACGAGGCGGTCCGGAACGTCTACCAGCGGGAGCAGTTCGAGCAGATCTGGCTGCGGACGAAGCGGACCACCGCCAGCGGCGGCACCGGCAGCGGCTCCGGCGGCATCGCCTACCTGATCAAGCCGACCGACGTGCCCTGGCCCGTTGTCGCGGGGTCCACCAACTGGTGACAGCCGGCACCGACGCGACGAGCCCGGCACGAGTTCCGTGCCGGGCTCGTCGTTGGGGCTTTCGCTAGGGGCTCGCCGGTCAGGGCGGGCCGTCAGGATTCCTGGCCCTGGCTCAGCGGGACGGGGCGAACGTGGTGGGCGGAGCGGACGTCTCGTCGGCGGTCCGCCGCCGACGGACCGTGCGGACCATGATGACCACCCAGGCCACCGCCGCGGCCAGACCGGCCACGGTGAGGCCGGTGACCAGCAGCCAGGTCGACCCGCCGGTGGTGGAGAAGACGCCCTTGCGGGCGCCCGTGTCGCGTGCCTCGGCCGTGCCGCCCCGGGTCAGCCCGTCCGGCGCGTCGTAGAGGATGACGTCGGCGCGCCGGGCGCCGCCCTCGGTGGCCACGAAGTCACCGTGCCACTCGCAGTTGCGCCGGGAGCACTCCTCGGCCACCGCGGTGAACGTGCCCGGCGTGCCGCCACCGTTCTTCGCCTCCCAGGTCGGGGCGAGGTCGGTGGCGCCCAGCATGAGTCCGATGGCGGCGATGACCGGCAGTCCGATCCAGACGAACACCTTCGTCCGCCACCCGTTGATCTTTTCCATGGCGGCAGACCCTAGCGGGGCGCTTCCGATTCCGCTGCCCCGGTGCGACCTAACCCTCGCGGTGCGGGTCGGCCTGGTCGGGCTGGTCCGGCTGGTCGTCGCCGGCCAGCGCCGACCGGAGCCGCTCCTTCTCGGCGCGGCGCCGCTCGGCCGCGACGGCCATCTCCTCGGCCATCTCGTCCCGCCAGCCGCGCAGCAGGAAGAACGAGGCGGCGGCGGAGAACGCCAGCGCCAGCATCAGCTTGAGGAAGATGTTCATGTCCACCGGCCAGAGGGCCAGCACGATCAGCACGAACAGCCCGATCCGGCCCAGCGTGTACTTGACCGCCGCGCTCACGTTTCCACTCCGTTCTCCGCCGCCGGGGTGACCCGGGGCGGGTTCAGCCCGTGCGTCGGGCCAGCCAGTGCACGCCATGGAACCAGAGCACCGCGTACACCAGGGTGAACGCGAGGGCGGCCAGGCCGCCGGTGAGCAGCGGCGCCAGGCCGGCCGCCACCCCGGCGACCAGCAGCCCGCCGACCACCGCGACCACGGCGGCGACCAGCGCCGCCACCACCCGGGCCGCACCGAACTCCCAGGCCCGGAAGTCGTCCCAGTACAGCCACGCCGGCAGGATCACCGCCAGCCAGCCGTTGGTGCGGCCGAACTCCCCCGCGCCGATCGAGGCGAAGGCCCAGTCGAACAGCACCAGCGCCAGCAGCCCGATGATCCACCCGGCGAGGCTGACCCCGAGCAGGTCGCCCAGGGTGAGGACGCGCCCCTCGGCGTCCCGCCGGGGGAATCCGCTCCGCTGTTCCGTCATGGTGCTACGAGGATACGGCCGGATCAGGCCCAGACCTGCTGGGGCTCGGAACGCCGCTCGGCCAGCGACGGGGCCTTGTCGTACTCCCGGACCACGTTGTAGCGGGTGTCCCGCTCGACGGGCTGGAAGCCGGCGTCCCAGATCAGGTGCAGCAGGTCGTCCCGGTGCATCGTGTTCGGGGTGCCGTACGAGTCGGCGTCGTGGGTGATCTTGTATTCCACGACCGAGCCGTCCAGGTCGTCCACGCCGAAGTTCAGCGAGAGCTGCGCGACCGACAGACCGTGCATCACCCAGAAGTTCTTGAGGTGCGGGATGTTGTCGAAGAGCAGCCGGGAGACGGCGAAGGTCTTCAGCGACTCGGCCGGCGACGCCATCGTGGTGCGGGCCTGGATCCGGTTACGGATCTTGCCGTCCGCCGAGTCGACGAAGTCGTGCTGATAGCGCAGCGGGATGAAGACCGCGAAGCCGCCCGTCTCGTCCTGCAGCTCACGCAGCCGCAGCACGTGGTCGACCCGGTGCCGGGGCTCCTCGATGTGGCCGTAGAGCATCGTGGACGGCGTCTTCATGCCCTTCGAGTGGGCCAGTCGGTGGATCCGCGACCAGTCCTCCCAGTGGCACTCGTGGTCCACGATGTGCTGCCGGACCTCCCAGTCGAAGATCTCGGCGCCACCGCCGGTCAGCGACTCCAGGCCGGCGTCCATCAGCTCGTCGAGGATCTCGTCGGCGCTCAGCCCGCTGATCTTCTCGAACCACTGCACCTCGGTGGCGGTGAAGCACTTGAGCTTGACGTTCGGCAGCGCCGCCTTCAGCTCGCGCAGCACCTTGGGGTAGTAGCGCCACGGCAGGGTCGGGTGCAGGCCGTTGACGATGTGCAGCTCGGTGAGCTGCTCGTCCTCCATCTCCTTGGCCTTGCGGACGGCCTCGTCGATGCGCATCGTGTACGCGTCCTTCTCGCCCGGCTTGCGCTGGAACGAGCAGTACGCGCAGGAGGCGGAGCAGACGTTGGTCAGGTTGAGGTGCCGGTTGACGTTGAACATCACCCGATCGCCGTTGAGCTCGGTACGGCGGTGGTGGGCCAGCCGCCCCAGCCAGGCCAGGTCGTCGCTGTCGTAGAGCGCGATCCCGTCCTCCCGGGTCAGCCGCTCACCGGCGTACACCTTCGCTTCGAGCTCGCGCTTGAGTCCGGCGTCCATCGAAAGCCACGTCCCTTCCACCTGCGGTTCGCGTCGAGCCTACGTCGGTCCCCCGACGAGCCGGCAGCACGGGCACCGCCAGCGACATACTTCACCGGACTCTCAGGTACCCGTGACCGGGTGACGCATCGACATACCTGCCTCGGTGCGGTAAGACAGGGTGGGGCGCGACACACACTGGTAGCGTCCCGGTCGCCGCGCCCACCGTGCGCGGCACGAGCGCGCCGGACGGGGAGCGGAATGGTCGACAGCGGGCACGGGCGACGGCAGCGACGACGCAGGAGCCCGGTGATCTCGCCGGTGCTGCGTCCCGCGCTCTGGTCGGCCCTGCTCGGCGCCGTCGCCGCGATGGCCCTGGCCACCCCCGCGTACGCCGAACCGGCGCTGCCCAACGCCGTTCCCGACACCGGCTCCCGCCCGGTGGCCACCGGCGGCCTGCGCCTGCCCGGTGCCGCCCCGGGCCTGCCCGGCGGCGTGACCGGCCTGCCCACCGGCGGGCCGACCCTGCCGGTCGGCGGGGTCGTCGCCAGCCCGCTGCTGGCCCAGATCACCGCCCTCGAGACGCAGAACGGCCAGCTCGGCGACCAGCTGCTCGGGATCCGCCAGCAACGCGACGACGCCCGCACGCAGCTCACCGCCGCCGAGGGTGAGCTGGCCCGGGCCCGCGACGCCCTGGCCGCCGCCCAGCAGCGCGCCGACTCCGTGGCCGCCGACGCCTTCAAGGCCGCCGCCGCCCTGCCGCCCGGCGAGATCGCCGAGGACCTCGAGGGGCTGAGCCGCCTGTCGCGGATCTCCCGCGGCGAGCAGTCCGAGGACACCACCACCGCCGCCGCCGGCGAGCTGTCCCGCACCCGCAGCGCCGAGCAGGTCGCCACCCAGGCGGTCGCCTCCGCGCAGGACCGGGTCCGCCGGGCGGAGGAGCAGTTCACCGCGGTGGAGAAGGCGCTGCGGGAGAACGAGCGGAAGCTGGTCAAGCTCCGCGCGGACAACCAGGCCCAGCTGATCGAGCTGGAACGGCAGCAGGAGGCCGCCGAGCAGAAGCTCGGTGCCGCGTACGTCGAGGGGCAGAGCACCACCGGCCTGATCGCCAGCCCGCAGGCCCTCGCCGCCGTCCGGTACGCGCTGGCGCAGCTCGGCGACCCGTACCTCTGGTCGGCCGAGGGGCCGGACCGGTTCGACTGCTCCGGTCTGATGTGGGCGGCGTACCGCTCGGCCGGCTACTACGACCTGCCCCGCGTCTCCCGGGACCAGTACTACGCCACCCGGGCCCGCTCGGTGGACCGCAGCGCCCTGCTCCCCGGCGACCTGCTCTTCTTCGCCTCGGGCAGCAGCTGGACGACCATCCACCACGTCGGCATGTACATCGGCGGCGGCAAGATGGTGCAGGCACCGTCCACCGGCGACGTCGTCAAGATCTCCACGGTCCGGTGGTCCGGCCTGTACGCCGCCACCCGGGTCGTCGGGGCGGTACCCGCGCCGGCGACCACGCCGCCGCCCGTCACGCCCACCACGCCGGCCCCCCGGCCGACGGGGTCGACGTCGCCGAAGCCGACCACGCCGGCGCCGAAGCCCTCGCCCACCTCCACGACGGTGCCCACCCGGCCGCCGACCACGCCCACCACGCCGCCGGCCTCCCCGTCGCCGTCGCAGAGCCCGTCGCCGTCGCCGAGCCCGTCGGACTCCGGCGCGCCGAGCCCGACGACCAGCAGCGCGGAGCCGAGCACCGCACCGAGCAGCCTGGCTCCGGAGAGCAGCGCCCCCGCGTCGACCTCGGCGTCGGCCGCGGCGAGCACCGGCGCCTGACCCGGCGCGACCCCGCCGACACCCGCCCGGTACGCGCTCCGGCTGTGCCGGCGGGGTGGAATGTGGCACCGTGACATCCAGGCACACCCGGCCCGGTGTCACGGGTTGCGGGTGCGAGCGCGGCGCGGAGGGCGAGCATGGGCGAGCGACAGATTCCGGCGGAGACCGTCGACCGCGGATCCGTGCCCGAACCGGCCGCCACGACCGGTCCCGCCCCGACCGGACGCTCCGGGGTCGACGGGCCGCGGGCGGACATCCCGTCGAGCGCGCCCGGCACCGCCCCGGCCGCACCCTGCACCGCCCCGGCCGCACCCGATGCCTCGCCGGCCGCGTCCGACGGCGGGCCGGCGGCGGACCGCTCGGGAGGCAGCGCGAGCGCGGACGCGCCGCCGGCCGGGTCCCCGCCGTCGCCGTCCGCCGCGCCCGCCCGCGCCCGGGCCAGCGTCGCCACCGTGACCGCGCCACCGCAGGACGGCAGCCTGCCGGGGCCGCCCGCCGCCGGCACCACCTACCGGGCCGGCGCGCCGGAGAGCGACCGGGCCGGCGGGGCGAGCGGCGCCGATCGGGCCGAGGGTGCCGGCTGGGCACGCGTCCCGACCGGCTCCGCCCCCGTCGTGGGCGCCGCGTCGGTACCCGGGCAGCGCGGCGGTGGCTCGACGCCGGGCACCCGGGCCAGCGCCTCCGTCCCGGGGCTGAGCCGGATCTCGGCCGAGGAGGCCACCGCCGGTGCGGCCGACGCGGTCGCCCGGGCCGGTGGCGGAGCCGCCACGGTCTACCGGTCGACGCCGGTCAACCCGGAACCGCCCGAGCCCGCCCAGCCCCCGGAGCCGGCCCAGCCGCCCACCCCGCCGACGCCCGAGCCGGAGCCCGCACCGGCCCCAAAGCCGCCCCGGCCGGCGCCCCCGCCCACGCCCGCCCCGCCCGCCCCGACGCCGCTCCCGGAACCGCCGGCGCCCGGGCCGTTCCCCCCGCCGGCGCCCCCGCTGCCGCGCCCGACCCCGCCCGGTCCGCGGCCGACCCCGCCCGGGCCGGTCCCGCCCGTGCCCGGCCCGCCGGTACCCCCGCCCGGGCCGGCGGTGCCCCCGCCGCCGCCCCCGCCGGGCCCGATGCCGGCCCCGCCGTTCCCGCCGCCGCCGGCCATGCCGGGTGCGGGCACGCCGGTCTCCGCCCCGCCCGCCGCCGCGCCGCCGTTCCGGGCCGCCGCCCAGGTCTCCGCGCCGCCGTTCCGGGCCGCCGCCCAGGTCTCCGCGCCACCCGCCCGGGCCGCCGCGCCCGCCTCGGCCCCGCCGGCCGCGCCGGTCCGGCCGGCGTCGGTCCCGCCGGCCGTCGAGCGCCCCGCCTGGGGTACGCCGTCCGCCGGCGGCCCCGGCCAGCCCGGTACGCCCTACCGGGGCGGCCCGGACCTGGCCAGCACCGTCTACGGCGGCACCGAG
Source organism: Micromonospora purpureochromogenes (assembly GCF_900091515.1). Taxonomy (NCBI): domain Bacteria; kingdom Bacillati; phylum Actinomycetota; class Actinomycetes; order Micromonosporales; family Micromonosporaceae; genus Micromonospora; species Micromonospora purpureochromogenes. The sequence goes on from NZ_LT607410.1 coordinate 166,790, forward strand.
GGGCCCGGCTTCGCCACGGTGTCCTTCCCGGCCGGCAACCCGCTGGAGAACTCCGGCTCGCTGACCGGGCACATCCTGGCCCAGGGCTGGGCCGACACGCCCGCCGAACGGTCCCGCACCACCCGGGTGGTGGTCGTCCTGGCGGCCTCGCTGGGGCTGCTGGTGGCGATCAGCGTGCTGGTCGTCCTGCTCGCCAACGACGCCATGGACGGCCTGGTGGGCAACGTCCTGAACAAGTGAACGGGGGCGGTTCGGGCCACCCCGTCCCGGTTGCGCGCGTAGGCGGGGCGAGGGTGAGCCCGCCCACTACCCCCTCGCGATCGACTGGCGGCGTCGCCGGACCGCCGTACACTTGTGGAGATCACTGACCCGGCGCGCCTGGTGCGCGCCCATGGGCGATCTTGCGGGCGATTCGGCGGCGTGCAGCCGCAGCGGGCCATCGCGAAGATGCGCCCCGCTCGAAAGGCATTTCTTGACCACCTTCGCTGACCCCGGCACCACTCCGTCCGTCCTCGACCCGACCGTCGGGGACACTCCCGCCGCCGACGTCGACTTCGCCGACCTCGGCCTGCCCCGGCCGCTGGTCGAGGCGCTCGCCCGGCAGGGCATCACCACCCCGTTCGAGATCCAGCGGGCCACCATGCCCGACGCGCTCGCCGGCCGGGACGTGCTCGGCCGGGGCCAGACCGGCTCCGGCAAGACCCTCGCCTTCGGGCTGCCGCTGATCGCCCGGCTCGCCGACCGCAACCGGGCCCGGCCGCTGCACCCCCGGGCCCTGGTGCTGGTCCCCACCCGGGAACTCGCCATGCAGGTCAACGACGCCCTGATGCCGCTCGGCAAGGCCGTCGGCATCTTCCTCAAGACCGCCGTCGGCGGGGTGCCCTACGACCGGCAGATCGACGCGCTGCGCCGTGGCGTGGAGATCGTCGTGGCCACCCCGGGCCGGCTCGGTGACCTGATCAACCGGGGCGTGTGCCGCCTGGACGACGTCGAGGTGACCGTCCTCGATGAGGCCGACCAGATGGCCGACATGGGCTTCCTGCCCGAGGTGACCCAGCTGCTGGCGAAGACGCCGGCGGGCGGCCAGCGGCTGCTCTTCTCGGCCACCCTGGACGGTGACGTGGACTCGCTGGTCAAGCGGTTCATGACCGACCCGGTGACCCACTCGACCGCACCGTCGACCGCCTCGGTGTCCACCATGGACCACCACATGCTGCTGATCCCGCCGCACGACAAGTTCGCGGTGGCGGCGTCCATCGCGGCCCGCGACGGCCGGACCATGCTCTTCGCGCGTACCCAGCTCGGGGTGGACCGGCTGGTCGAGCAGCTCGCCGCGGTGGGCGTACGGGCCGGTGGCCTGCACGGTGGCAAGACCCAGCGGATGCGTACCAAGACGCTGGCCGAGTTCCGCGAGGGCCGGATGAACGTCCTGGTCGCCACGGACGTGGCCGCCCGGGGCATCCACGTCGACGGGGTCTCCCTGGTGCTGCACATCGACCCGCCGAAGGACCCGAAGGACTACCTGCACCGCGCGGGCCGTACCGCCCGGGCCGGCGAGTCCGGCGCGGTGGCGACCCTGGTGCTGCCCAAGCAGCGCCGCACCACGCTGGCGATGATGGAGAAGGCCGGCGTCGCGCCGGCCGAGACCCGGGTCCGCGTCGGCGACCCGACCCTGGCCGAGCTGACCGGTGCCCGCGAGCCGAGCGGCGTCCCGGTCCGCGAGGAGCCGGAGCCGCGCCGCGCCGCCGGGCAGCGCCGCTACGGCGACCGCCCGGACCGGGGCGAGCGGCGTTACGGCGACCGGCCGACCGGCGAGCGCCGGTTCGGTGACCGGGACGGGCGCGGCGAGCGCTTCGGCGAGCGCCGCTTCGACCGCCCGGCGGGCGAGCGTTCCTTCGGCGACCGGGCCCAGCGCGGCTTTGGCGACCGCACCGACCGCCCGGCCGGCGAGCGTTCCTTCGGCGACCGGGGCCAGCGCGGCTTCGGCGATCGCACCGACCGTCCCGCCGGCGAGCGTTCCTTCGGCGACCGGGGCCAGCGCGGCTTCGGCGATCGCACCGACCGCCCGGCCGGCGAGCGTTCCTTCGGCGACCGGGGCGACCGGGGTTACGCCGACCGCCCCCAGGGCGAGCGGCGCTACGGCGACCGGGACGGGCGCGGCGAGCGCTTCGGTGAGCGGCGCTTCGACGGCCGGAGCGACCGCCCGGCGGGCGAGCGTTCCTTCGGTGACCGGGGCGAGCGGCGCTTCGACGGCCGGGGTGACCGGCCGGCCGGCGACCGCTCGTTCGGCGACCGGGGCCAGCGCGGCTTCGGCGACCGCACCGACCGTCCGGCCGGCGAGCACCGCTACGGCGACCGGCCGCAGGGCGAGCGTCGCTTCGGCGGCGAGCAGCGCGGCACCGAGCGCCGGGGCGGGTTCGGCCCCGAGGCACGGGGCGACGACCGGCCGCGCGACGACCGGCGTGGCTTCGGCGGCCGGCCGCCGGCGCGTACCCACTGATCCGTCCGACCACCCGGAACGCCGTCGCGGAGCTCGCGCTCCGCGGCGGCGTTTCCGCATGCGCTGCCGGCGTCGGCCGGCTGGCGTAACGTCCGAATCATGCCGAGGTCACTCTTCTGGCGCCGGACGGACATCGCCGGTGCCGAGCACGCCGTCCTGGACGACGGCCCCGGGTTCGTCGCCCACGGCACCCAGGTCGCCGTGGACCCGATCCCCTGGACGTGCCGCTACCAGCTGAGCGCCGGCGCGGACGGGGCCACCAGGTCGCTGGAGGTGACGGCCGAGGGGGCGGGCTGGTCGCGGCGGGTGCGGCTGGAGCGCGGCGCGGACGGCTGGCGGGTGACCACCGCCGAGCAGGGCGACCTCGACGCGGCGCTGCGGGCCGCCGGGCAGCCACCGGCCGGGCTGCCGGGCGCCGACGACCCCGACCGGCTGTACGACGCCCTCGACGTCGACCTCAGCGGGTCGCCGTTCTTCAACGCCCTGCCGGTCCGGCGACTGGGCCTGACCGGGGCGACGCCGGACCTCCCGCACACGGTCACCGTGGCCTGGGTGCTGGCGCCCAGCCTGGAGGTGGTCCCCGCCGAGCAGGTCTACACCCCGCTCGGGCCGGGACGGGTCCGGTTCGCCAGCGACGGCTTCCGCGCCGAGCTGACCCTCGACGCCGACGGCCTGGTGCTGCACTATCCCGGGCTGGCCGAGCGGGTCGCCGCCCGCTGAGCCGACCGGTTCAGGCCGGCCAGGCGCCGCTGTCGAGGAACCGTTCGATCGTGGCCAGGTGCGGGGCCGGGTCCAGCCCCTGCGCGGCCACCCAGTCGTCGTCGTAGTAGGTGTGGGCGTAGCGGTCGCCGGCATCGCAGATCAGGGTGACCACCGAGCCGGTCCGCCCGGCGGCGAGCATCTCGGCGATCAGCCCGAAGGCGCCCCAGAGGTTGGTGCCGGTGGAGCCGCCGACCCGGCGGCCGAGCACGGCCGAGCCGGCGCGCATGGCGGCCAGCGAGGCGGCGTCCGGGACCTGGGTCATCCGGTCCACCACCGAGGGCAGGAAGGACGCCTCGACGGTCGGCCGCCCGATCCCCTCGATCCGGGAGCCGCGACCGGTGCGCACCGACCAGTCGGCGGCCTGCCAGGCCGGGTAGAACGCCGAGTTCTCCGGGTCGACCACGCAGAGCTTGGTGGGCAGCCGCCGGTAGCGGGCGTACCGGCCGATGGTGGCGCTGGTGCCGCCGGTGCCGGCGCCCACCACGACCCAGGCCGGGATCGGGTGCCGCTCCAGCGAGAGCTGCGCGTAGATCGACTCGGCGATGTTGTTGTTGCCCCGCCAGTCGGTGGCCCGCTCGGCGTAGGTGAACTGGTCCATGAAGTGTCCGCCGCTGTCCTCGGCCAGCCAGCGCGCCTCGATCACCACCTTGGCCGGGTCCTCGACCAGGTGGCAGCGCCCGCCGTGGAACTCGATCTGGGCGATCTTCTCGGGTGAGGTGGAGGCGGGCATCACCGCCACGAACGGCAGCTCCAGCATCCGGGCGAAGTACGCCTCGGAGACCGCCGTGGAGCCGGAGGACGCCTCGATGATGGTGGTCTCCGGGCCGATCCAGCCGTTGCAGAGCCCGTAGAGGAAGAGCGAGCGGGCCAGCCGGTGCTTGAGCGAGCCGGTGGGGTGGACCGACTCGTCCTTGAGGTAGAGGTCGATCCCCCAGGCCCGGGGCAGCGGGAAGGGCAGCAGGTGGGTGTCGGCGGAGCGGTTGGCGTCCGCCTCGACCGCGGCGATCGCCTCGGTCACCCAGGTCCGGCTGGCCTCGTCGCACCGGTCGAGATGAGTCACGCCGGCAACGTTACAAGTGAGCTCAGCTCCCGTCCGGCCCGACCCGGTGCCGCTGCCGGCGCTGCCCGGCCCGCCCGGCGGCCCGGACCACCGGAGTCAGCGCGAGCGCCAGCCGCGGCAGCGCGTCCAGCAGCCGTACCTGCACGCCGCGCCAGCGCGGCAGGCTGACCACCGGGCGGGGGTGCCGGGCCAGCCGGGCGGCCCGCGCCGCGACCCGCTGCGGGGTCAGCATCGTCCCGGTGAAGGAGGCCAGCGCCCCCGGGTCGTCGAGCCGGTCGTGCAGCATCGGCGTCCAGATCCCGTCCGGGCACAGGCACGACACGTGTACGTCGGTCAGGCCGGCCATCCGCAGGTCGGCCAGGGTGCCGAGGCTGAACGCCAGCAGCGCGTGCTTGCTGGCCGCGTAGACGGTCTCGCCCGGCGCGGCGATCAGGCCGGCGAGGGAGACGACGTTGAGCACGTGCCCGTGCCCCTGCGCGCGCATCACGGCCAGCGCGGCCAGGGTGCCGGTCATCGCGCCGAGCGCGTTCACCTCGACCACCCGTCGCCGGGTCGCCGCGTCGTGCTCCCAGGACGGCCCGGTGACCAGGATGCCGGCGTTGTTGACCCAGAGCCCGAGCCCACCGGCCGTCCCGCCGGCCGCCTCGGCGGCGACCCCGGCGCAGGCCGCCTCGTCGCGCACGTCCAGCGCCCGGGACCAGCCACCGAGCGGCGCGGCGGCGGTGGCGGCCACGCCGGCGTCCAGGTCGGTCAGGAGTACGGTCCAGCCGTCGGCGTACAGCGCGGCGGCGATGGCCCGCCCCAGCCCGCCGGCCGCACCGGTGACCACGGCGGCGCCGCGTACGGGGGTCGTCATCGGCGCAAGGTATCGCCGCCGGGCGGGCGACGCCAGAGCCGGACGGTCAGCTCCCGGGCGACCCGAGCGGCTGTGGGCGGTTCTCCCACTTGGTTGACAGGGCGATGCCCGTGCGGGTGGACGCCACGCCCGGGGTGCGGTTGAGCCGCACGATCAGCGCCTCCAGCTCGGCGATCGTGCCGACCCGCGCCTTGAGCAGGAAGGACTCGACGCCGGCCATGAAGTAGCAGGACTCGATCTCGGGCATCTGGCGGAACGCCTCCAGCACGTCGTCGGTGTCCCCGCCGGAGTCCTCGACGATGCCGATCAGCGCGGTCACGCCGAGCCCGACCGCCTCCGGCTCCACCTCCGCCCGGTACGCCCGGATAACGCCGCTTGACTCCAGCTTGCCGACCCGCTCGTGCACGGCCGGGGCGGAGAGGCCGACCTGCCGGGCGAGTTCGGCGTACGACAGTCGGGCGTTGCCCCGCAGCAGGTCGACGAGGCTCAGGTCGATGGCGTCCACGGAAGGTGACCCTAGCCGTCCGGGCGTAACGTCGGACGGCCGGCACCCGTTGAACATGACAACACGTAACTATGTGCAGACTCAGCGTGATGGAGGCCGGACCCGGGTAATATTTCCTAACTTCCCACTCAGTGCGTTTTTCGCGTTTGGCGGACAGGCCAGGTCGCTGGTGCTGTAATTGCCATACGTCCCTCATGACGGCTCTGGGCTCGCACCGGCCGGGGGCAGTGTGTTCAGCCGGGGGCTTCGTCGACGCGAGGAGGGGGCTGTGGACACTGGAGATCGCCTGCTGACACCGGGTGAGGTCGCCGCGTTGTTTCGGGTTGACCCGAAGACTGTGACGCGATGGGCGGCGGCCGGCCGGATCGGCAGCATCCGGACTCCAGGCGGGCATCGCCGGTTTCGGGAATCCGAGGTGCGGGCCCTGCTGGAAGGGGAGGGCATGCTGGACGAGGGGGAGGACATCGGCAAGCCGCGCAATGTCGGTCCCGCCGCCTCGACCGGACCGGGGCCGGCCAACGCCGGGATGTACTGAATGGTGCGAGACGGATCGCGGGCCGGCCGACAGGTCCGGTCCGCGCCCGTCTGAGGCGAGGTTCCGCTTCGCTACGACCGGTCGGCGGCCAACTGCCCCGACCACCGCCGGAACAACGTGTGCGGCACGCCGAGCGCGTCCAGCACCTTGCCGGCCACGAAGTCGACCAACTGCGCTGCGGTGGCCGAGGCGCCGGAGCCGTAGAAGCCCGGACTGGCCGGCACTACCACCGCTCCGGCGTCGTGCAACGCGATCAGGTGCTCCAGGTGGCTGCGGGTCACCGGCGTCTCCCGGGGCACCACCACCACCGGCCGGCGCTCCTTGAGGTTGACCTCGGCCGCGCGCTGCAACAGGTCCTTGGAGAGCCCGATGGCGATGCCGGCGCAGGCGGCCGTGCTCGCCGGCACCACCGCCATCCCGCGTACCCGGTAGGAGCCGCTGCTCGGGCCGGCGGCGATGTCACCGGCCGGCCAGTGCCGCACGTCGGCGTCGGCCAGGTCGCGGCCCAGCCAGGCGGCCAGGTCCTCGGCCCAGTGGCCGTCCCGGAACGGGCGGCCGGTCTCGTCGAGCACGGTCAGCCGGGCGGCCCGGGAGACGATCAGGTCCACCGGCTCGCCGGCGTCGAGCAGCCCGTTGACGACCGCCGCCGCGTACGGGGTGCCGGACGCGCCGGAGACCCCGACCACCCATGGTTCGCGCATGTCGTCCAGCCTGCCTGGTCGCCGCCGCGCCCCGCCCGGCGACCCCCCGACCACTGCGCTGCGTGTCGCCGCGGCAGCCCGCTGTGCGCCGGGACGGCGGGAGCGCGGTGGACCTGCCATGCTGCCGTCGGCGGCCCACGCCGCACGGAAAGGGATCGAGCCATGGTCGAGGAGGTGCTCCGGTCGCTGCGGGCCGCGTGCCCGATCCCGCCCCGGCTCTCGCCGTACGCGGACCCGGTGCAGGAGTGGCTGCTGGACCGGCTGCCCCGGCTGGGCGTACCGCTGAACTCCAGCGCCCGGGAGCGGCTGGACCGGGCCGGCTTCGCCCGGTACGCGGGCCGGCTCTACCCGGACGCCAGCGAGCCGGACCTGCGTACCCTGGCCGCCCTGTTCACCTGGTTCTTCCTGGTCGACGACGCCTGCGACGGGCCGGACCGGTTCGCGCCGGAGCAGATCAGGGCGCTGCGGGCCGGGGCGTTGAGCCTGCTGCGGGACGGCCCACGCCGGCGGCACCCCGGGTTCGGCGGGCCGCTGCGCCGGCTGCTGGTCGACGCCTGGCGGGCGCCCCGGCGCCGGATGCCGGCCCGCTGGCGGCTGCGCTTCGCCGACGCGGTCGCCGACCACCTGGACGGCACGTGGCGGGAGTCGGTCGCCAAGGACCTCGGGCGGCGCCCCTCGGTGGCCGAGTACGTGCAGTTGCGCCGGGCGACGTCGGCGGCGTACGTCTCGTACCCGCTGATCGAGTTCGCCACCGGGCGGCCGTTGCCCGACCCGGTATACCACCACCCGGCGCTGCGCCGGATCGGCGAGCTCGGCAACGACCTGCTCTCCTGGTACAACGACCTCGCCTCGCTGAAGCGGGACCGGGCCACCTCCGGCGGGCACAACCTGGTGCTGGCGGTGGCCGACGAGCGGCGGGTGCCGCTGGACACCGCCGTGGACCTGATCGCCGAGCGCTGGCGGGCGGCGATGGACCACTTCGTGGCGCTCCGCGCCGGCGTGCCGTCCTTCGGCCCCGCCCTGGACCCGGCCGTCACCACCCACCTCGACGGCGTCGCCAACGCCGTCCGCGGCACCCTCGACTGGACCCTCGAGAGCGCCCGCTACCCCACCCCCTGACCTCCCGCCCCCACCCTCTCCTTGCGCGCTTTTTCCCGGAAAACGTGGCCTTCGCGCGCCGAATAGCCACGCTTTCTCAGAAAGAGCGCGCCTCTTGGGTGGGGCGGGGTGGGGTCGGTCAGGGGTGGAGGTGGAGGCGGATGGTGAGGTCGAGCAGGGCGAAGAGGAAGAGGGCGATGCCGACGAAGCCGTTCGCGGTGAAGAACGCCCGGTTGACCTTGCTCAGGTCGGTGGGGCTGACCACCACGTGCTGGTAGCCGAAGGCGAGGGCGGTGAACGCCAGGCCGATCCACCACAGCCAGCCGAAGCCGACCAGCGCGCCGAACCAGATGAACAGCGCGAAGGTGACCACGTGCGCGACGGTGGAGGCGTGCAGCGCGAAGCGCCGGCCGTACCGGGCCGGGACGCTGTGCACGCCGATCTCCCGGTCGACGTCGGCGTCCTGGCAGGCGTAGATCAGGTCGAAGCCGCCGATCCAGAGCCCCACCGCCGCACCGAGCAGCCAGGCCGGCCAGGAGCCGTCCAGGGTGCCGGTGACCGCGAGCCAGGCGCCGACCGGGCCGACCGCCTGGGCGATCGCCAGGATGGCGTGCGGCCAGTTGGTGAACCGCTTGCCGTAGGGGTAGACGACCAGCGGGATCACCGCGAGCGGCGCGAGCACCAGGCAGAGCGGGTTGAGCAGCGCCGCGGCGGCCAGGAAGACCACCAGCGCGACGGCCGCGCCGGTCCAGGCCGTGCGCACGCTCACCGCCCCGGTGACCAGCTCCCGGTTCGCGGTACGCGGGTTCCGGGCGTCGATCCGCCGGTCGAGGATGCGGTTGGCGGCCATCGCGAAGGTCCGCGCCCCGACCATCGCCACGGTGATCAGCAGCAGGTCGAGCCAGCGCACCCGCCCGCCGTCGACCCGCATCGCGGTCAGCGCCGACAGGTACGCGAAGGGCAGTGCGAAGACGGAGTGCTCGATGGCGACGAGCTTGAGGAACGACTTGATCCGGCCCGGCTTCTCGGCCGGCGCGTCGAGGACCGCCATCAGATTCCGTACTCCTTCCAGCGCTTGTCGACCAGGGAGGCGACCTCCGGCGACATGGTCATCTCCTCCGGCCAGCCCCGGGTGTAGCCCTCGGCGGGCAGCTTGCGGGTCGCGTCGACGCCGGCCTTGCCGCCCCAGAACTGCTGGTACGACGAGTGGTCGAGGTGGTCCACCGGCCCCTCGGTGAGCAGCAGGTCGCGGGCGTAGTCGACGTTGCCGAAGGCGCGGAAGGCGACCTCGTTGTAGTCGTGCACGTCGCAGTCCTCGTCGACGATCACGATCAGCTTGGTCAGCGACATCAGGTGCGCGCCCCAGATCGCGTTCATCACCTTCTGCGCGTGCTTCGGGTAGCGCTTGCGGATCGACACGATCGCGCAGTTGTGGAAGACCCCGGCGGCCGGCAGGTCGTAGTCGACGATGTCCGGGATCAGCAACTTGAGCAGCGGCTGGAAGATCCGCTCGGTGGCCTTGCCCAGGCCGTGGTCCTCCTGCGGCGGCTTGGAGGTGACGATCGAGTGGTACACCGGGTTGCGCTGCATGGTCATCGCCTCGATGTGCAGCACCGGGAACGGCTCGACCGGGGTGTAGAAACCGGTGTGGTCGCCGAACGGCCCCTCGGGCAGCCGCTCGCCGGGCTCCAGGTAGCCCTCCAGCACGATCTGGGCGTGCGCGGGCACCTGCAACGGCACGGTGAGGCAGTCGACCATCTCGACCCGCTCGCCGCGCAGGAATCCGGCGAACAGGTACTCGTCGATGTCGCCGGGCAGCGGTGCGCTCGCCGCGTAGCTGACCACCGGGTCGCAGCCGATGGCGACGGCCACCGGCAGCCGCTGCCCGAGCCGCTCGGCGACGGCGTGGTGCGCGGTGGAGTCCTTGTGGATCTGCCAGTGCATGCCCAGCGTGTTGCGGCTGTGCTGCTGGAGGCGGTAGAGCCCGAGGTTGCGCTTGCCGGTCTCCGGGTGCTTGGTGTGGGTCAGCCCGTAGTTGTGGAAGATCCCGCCGTCGCCGGGCCAGACCTGCAGGCCGGGCAGCCGGTTCAGGTCCACGTCCTCGCCGCGGTAGACCACCTGCTGGCAGGGGGCGGTCTTCACCTTGCGCGGCGGCACCGACTTGAGCTGCATGACCTTGCCCAGACCCTCACGGATGCCGGACCAGCCGACCGGCAGCTCCGGCTTGACCAGCGCGCCGATCCGGTCGCCGATCTCGTCCAGCGACTCGACGCCGAGCGCCATCGCCATCCGCTTCTCGGTGCCGAAGAGGTTGATCGCCACCGGCATCTCGCCCCGGGTGGGCCGCTCGAAGAGCAGCGCCGGGCCGCCCGCCCGGACGGTCCGGGTGACCACCTCGCTGATCTCCAGCGTGGGGTCGACCGGGACGCTCACCCGCCGCAGCTCGCCCGCGCGCTCCAGCGCCGCGAGGAAGTCCTTGAGATCGGTGTACGGGAAGCCACGAGCCGCCATGCCGCCAGTCTCCCGCACCCCGGGACGGCCCGCCCACGCCGGGTCGGCCCGGGCGGTGTGCGTCTCCCCACGCATCCGGCACACGACGCGGCGGCGAAGTCCCGGCCGGGCCGGACGGCATGGGCGGTGGCCGGCCGGGTAGTCGAGGCGCCGGTCGAGACGGGGAGCGGCGATGAGCGACGGGCGGGTACCGGCGGGGTTCTCCGAGCAGCGGGCACAGGTCGGCGACGTGGCGATGAACTACGTCCGGGGCGGCCGGGGACCCACCCTGGTGCTGCTGCACGGCTATCCGCAGTGCTGGCGGATGTGGCGTCACCTGCTGCCCGGGCTGGGGCGGTCGTACGAGGTGGTCGCGCCCGACCTGCGCGGCTTCGGCGGCAGCAACGCCCCGCCCGGCGGGTACGACAAGAAGACCCTCGCGGCCGACCTGCACGGGCTGCTGACCGGGCTCGGCCTGACCGGCGACATCCGGCTGGTCGGCCACGACCTGGGCACCATGGTCGCCTACGCCTACGCCGCCGCCCACCCCGACAAGGTGTCCCGGCTGGTGCTGACCGAGGCTCCCATCCCGGACGAGAGCATCTACGCCTTCCCCGCGCTGAGCAGCGCCGGGCCGGCGGTGTGGAACTTCGGCTTCTTCAACGTGACGAACGGTCTGCCCGAGGAGCTGATCGTCGGCCGGGAGACGCTCTGGGTGGAGCGCTTCACCGACTCGATCATGGTGAACAAGGGCAGCCTCGGGCCGGAGGACGTCGAGGAGTACGCCGGACACCTGCGCGACCCGGCCCACCTGCGGGCCAGCTTCGCGTACTTCCGGGCGTTCGGACAGGACGTCGCGGACAACGCCGCGTACCGGGCGACGAAGCTGCCCATGCCGGTGCTCGCCGTCGGCGCCCGGGCCAGCCTCGGCGAGCAGGTGGCCGACCAGGTCCGCCGGTACGCCGGCACAGTTACCGGCGAGGTGGTCGAGGACTGCGGCCACTGGCTCTTCGAGGAGCGGCCGGCGGAGCTGGCTGCTCTGGTGCTGCCGTTCCTGCGGGACTGAGCCCGCCGGTCAGGCGGCCGGCGCCCAGGCGTATCCGGCCAGGGCGGGGTCGAGCGGCGCGTCGGTGAGCCGGTTGGCGAAGGTGGAGATCGTGTACGTGCCGACGCCGAGCACCACGTCGAGGGCGTGCCGGGGCAGCCAGCCGGCGTCGAGGAACGCGTGCAGCTCCCCGTCCGGCACCGCGCCCCGGTGGTCGAGCACGGCGAGGGTGAACCGGCGCAGCGCCTCCAGTCTCGGATCGGCCAGCGGCGCGCCGTCCCGCAGCGCGGCGACCAGCTCCGGGTCCACGCCCTGCCGGGTGAGGGTGGCGGTGTGCATCGCCACGCAGACGTGGCACTCGTTGCGGGTGGCGACGGTCAGCACCACGACCTCGCGCTCGACCGGGTCGAGGTCGGTGGACTCGAAGGTGGCGTTGGCGGTGAGGAAGCCCTTGAGCAGCTCGGGTGACTCGGCCATCCGGGCGACGGCCTCGGGGAGGCGACCGAGCTTGCGCTGCACGCCGGCCATGGTGGGGCGGGCGGCGGCGGGCGCGGTCTCGGCGGTGTGGGCGGTGAAGACGGACATGGCGGAACCCCTCGGGTACGATAGTCAACGTGGTTGACCAAATAGTAAACGAGGTTGTCGAACATGACAACGCCTGAGTCCGACCGACCCGGCTTCGTGTTGCCGCTGCTGCTGCTGGCCGGCTTCCGGACCCTCATCGACGACCTGCACGCCGAGCTGGCCAAGCAGGGGCACCCGGACCTGCGGCCGCTGCACGGTTTCGTCCTGCAGGCCGTCGGCGTCGACGGCACCACCGCCGGCGATCTGGGCCAGCGCCTCGGCGTCTCCAAGCAGGCCGCCGGCAAGACCGTCGACCGGCTGGTCGCGCTCGGCTACCTGGAACGCGCCGACGACCCCGCCGACGCCCGGCGCAAGCTGGTGCGGATGACCGAGCGGGGCGCGGACGGGCTACGCCGCTCGGCGGTCGTCTTCGACGCGCTGCGCGAGCGCTGGGCGGCCACCCTCGGCGCGGAGCGGGTCAGCGCGATGGAGGACGACCTGCGCGCGATCGCCCAGCCCAACTTCTTCCGCCTCGACGTCCCCGGCTGGTTCGGCGGCTGACCCGCCGAGTCCTGCTCGCCTCAGGCCCCGGCGTAGAGCATGTCGAGGTCCACCAGGACCACGTCCTCGCGACCGTTCGCCGCCCCCGTCAACTCCTCCGTGAAACCCTCCGCGCTCGCCAGCAGCAGTCGGGTGCCGCGCGCGTCGAAGCCGGGTCGCGGAAGCAGCAGCTCGCGCAGCCGCCCGAGCCGTTCCAGATCGGGTACGCCCAACCGGCGGCCCCACTTCACCTCACCGATGGCGAGCAGGGGGCGGGGGCCGTCGCCGAGGGGCGGCTCGCCGAGCGCGACGAGGTCGAGTTCGTGACTGGTCCGGCTGGCGGGATCGGTCAACGTGGCGGCGCTCGCCTCACCGACCAACCCACCCAGGACGTCCGGATCGGCGAAGCGCACCGACCATTGCCGGACGATCTCCTCGAATCGCGGCCCGAGCACCGCGCTGGCGTACCGGCGCTGTGACCGACGCCAGACGTCCCCGCCCCGGCGCTGCTCCAAAGCCGTCCAGGCCGGTCGCATCACCGCCTGGTAGAAGGTGATGAGGGGTTCGGTGATCCGGTAGCTGCTGCGCCCGCTCCGCAGCGGATCCAGCTCACGGAGCAGGAGGCCGGCGTCCTCCAGCACGGTGAGCGGGTGTTGCAGCTCGTTCGCCTTCCGCCCGATGTAGTCAGCGATGCCGCCACGACTGGCGTTCCCCTCGGCGACCGCGGCAAGCACCGAGTGGTAGAGCGCGGTGTCACGCAGGTCCGGGTCCTCCGCCAACAGGTACCGCGCCTCCCGGAAGAGCGGACGCGCCGGGTTGAGCACCGCACGGGTGACCCAGGCGTCGAAGTCCTCCAGCCCGGTCGGCGCGTCGTCCTGGACGTACTCCCTCCGGTAGGCCGGCGTGCCGCCGACGATGGCGAACACCTTCGCCGCCAGCGCCGGGTCTTCGATGCCCCAGAAGGTCGCCGCCGCGCGGTAGTCGAGGGGCTGGACCGACAGTTCCAGCCCGGCCCGGCCGCGCAGCGGGGCCGAACCGGCAAGGAGATTGCCCATGAAGGACAGGGCCGAGCCGCAGAGCAGAAGGCGGGTCTGCGACCCGACCCGCTCCGGCCGCCCGGGCGTGAGGGCGTGCTGAATGATCGACGGCAGATCCCGTGCGGCGCGGACCAGGTACGGGAACTCGTCGATCACCACGGTCGTCGGCCGGTCGCGCCCGAGTGCGAGCAGCGCGTCGACGGCGCCGGCCCAGTCCGCGAGGTGGACAGGCCCGGGCGCGCCGGTGAACGCGCCGATCGCTTCGCCGAGCCGTCGGAGCGACTCCGCGGACGTCGCCTCCGTGGCGCCGAAGTAGAAGCCTCTGCTCGCCAGGGCGAGTTCGTACAGCAGTAGCGTCTTGCCCTGCCGACGTCGACCACTGACCACCCCGAGCGTGGCGCCCGGACGTTCGTCAGCGGCGAAGCGGGCCAACTCGGCCCACTCGACGTCCCGATCGAAGATCCCTTGCGGCTTCGCCAGCCCGGCCATGCCCGTCACCCGCATTTCGTAGAAGTACAGTTCTTAGAAGTGTAGTTCTACATTCTGCGGAGGGCGGCGGGACGCGCTGCGGCTTTTGGGTCAGCATGGCGGAATGGACGACGCGTACGTGGTGGGTGACCCGGACGGCCTCTCGCCCCTCCTGGCCGAGATCCGCGACGCGGTGGCCCGCGAGCTGCACGCCCAGCTCGCCCTGCGGGCGGAGCGGATCGAGCTGGCCGACGTGCCGGAGATCGCCTACCAGGTGACCCTCCGCGTGGACCGGGTCCTCACCGGCCGGGCGACGACGAGGGCTCGCCGAGCCGGTTGACCGCCGCCGCAGCGCCGGCCCGCCGAGACGCCGGGCGCCGAGCTTCAGGGCGCGGCGAGCGCCGTGGTCGGAGCGAGCCGCGCCGCTCGCACCGCGGGATACAGCCCGGCCATTCCGCCGATCGCCACGGTCAGCAGCAGGGCGCATCCCGTCGCCCAGGCCGGCACCAGCACGGGCCAACCCTGAGCCACCGCGTACACCGCGGTCACCCCGACACCGAGTGCCGCCCCGGCCGTCCCACCGAGGAAGGACAGCAGCAACGACTCGACGAAGAACTGGAGTCGGACCTGTCCCCGAGTGGCGCCGAGCGCCCGCCGGAGCCCCACCTCAGAACGGCGTTCGAGCACCGAGATGACCATCGTGTTGGCGACCCCGACACCCCCCACCACCAGGGCCACCGCTCCCAACCCGAGGAGCAGCCGGGTCAGCGCGCGATTCGCCGCAGCCTTGGCCACCAGGGCGTCCGACGGTCGGGACACCAGCACCTCGTCCGGGTGCTGCGGGTTGGCGGTCGGCGCGAGAACCCGCCGTACTCCGGCGATCGCCGACTCCCGGGCCCGGACGAACACCGTGGTCGGATGGCCGTCGAAGGCGAGCCGATGCACCGCGGCCTCCCAGCCGATCAGCGCCGCCCCGTCCAGCTCGGGCGCCAGCGGTGCCGGTGCGAGGACGCCGATCACGGTGAACCACTGCCCGCCGAGCCAGACCTGGAGACCGGGCACGAGACGCCCCACTCCCAGCCAACCGGCCGCGCGGTCGCCCAGCACCACGGTGGGGAACTGCCCGGTGGCCGGACTGAACCACCCACCCTGCGCCATCCCGGCGCCCACCGCGTCCAGCAGGTTCTGCCTGGCGGCCAGCACCGAGATCCCGCCGGACTCCGCCTCCGGGACGAGATCGGTGCGGTACACGTTGACCCCGGCGAGCTGGGCCACGCTGCTCACACCGGTGACCGGCCCGATCCGGCCGATCATCGCCTCCGCCTCCGTTGGCAGGCGGGCGTTACCTCCCGCGAACTGCTGACCAGGGGCGACCCGGAGCAGATTGGTCCCGATCCGGGAGAGGGTGCGGTCGAGGTCGGCACGACCGGAGGTGGTGATGCCAACGACCGCCACCATCGCGGCGATTCCGATGGCGATCCCGAGCGCCGAGAGGACCCCTCGCAGGGGCCGGGTCCGCAGCCCCACACCCCCGACCCGGACGACGTCGGCCAGGCCGAGCCGGGCCGGCCGGGGTGGTGACGATGGCGCGTTCATCCGCACACCTCACGGTTGACCAGTCGACCGTCGGCCATCTCGATCCGGCAGGGCATGCGCGCCGCGATGTCCCGATCATGGGTGATGATCACGATCGTGGTGCCCGTGGCATGGAGGTCGTCGAGGATCCGCAGCACCGCCGCGCCCGCCCCGCTGTCCAGGTTGCCCGTCGGCTCGTCGGCGAGAAGCAGCGCGGGGTCGCCGGCCACTGCCCTGGCGATGGCCACCCGCTGCCGCTCGCCACCGGACAGCTCGTGCGGCGCATGCTCCAGGCGGTGGCCCAGCCCCACCCGTTCCAGCGCCGCGCGGGCGGACCTGCGCCGTTGCGGCCGCCCCACCCCGGTGTAGAGCAACCCTTCGGCGACGTTGTCCAGCGCCGACACCCCGGCGGCCAGATGGAACTGCTGGAAGACGAAGCCGATCCGCTGCGCCCGCAACGCCGACAACTGGCGGTCGGTCAGCGTCGCCACGTCGTGGCCGTCCACCTCGACCGTCCCGCCCGTCGCCCGGTCCAGCGTGCCGGCGAGATGCAGCAGGGTGGACTTGCCGGAGCCGGAGGGACCAACCACCGCCACCAGCTCACCGCGGCCGATCACCAGGTCCACTCCGCGCAGCGCCTGCACCCCGCCCGGGTAGTGCCGCGACACCCGCGTGAACCGCACTGCGGGCGTCATGCCGGCACACCGACCCGGACGCCCTCGGCCAGCGCGGGCCCCTCGACCTCCACCCGGCCGTTGGCGAACATGCCGACCTTCACCGGCACGATCCGCGTTTCCCCGCCCTCCACCAGCTCCACGCCGTACCCGCCCTCAGCGAGCGCCAGCAGGGCGGTCACCGGAACGGTGAGCACCGCCCGGCGTTGGGCGATGACGAACTGGAGCTGGACGTCCGTACGGTCCAGGGACGCCACCCGCTGCTGGTCGAGGACACGGACCAGCACGGTGAGCCCCGGACCGGCCCCCTGCCCGTTCTGGCCTCCCGTGCCGGCCCGGACCTCCGCCACCGTCCCCGTTACCGGCCGGTCGTCGGGCAGGACCACGGTGACCTTCGCGCCCACCACGGCGAGCCGCTCGTCCGCGGCAGGCAGCTGCGCCGAGACGAGTCGGGCCGTGCCGGTCACGCCGACCACCGGCCCGGTCGACGGGTCACCGAGCCGGGCGCGGTGGTCGGCCACCCGTACCGGTCCAGCGGTGAAGAGGAGCTGGCCGGTACTGATCCGGCCGGTGCGGGCCATGCCGCCCGCTTCTTGCCATCGGCGGACCGCCCGGGCCGTGCCCGCGGTGTAACGGTCGTCCACGGTGATGCCGTCGTACCCGAGCGCTACGAGGTTCTCCTCCACCTGGCGCACGTCCCGGCCGCGGCTGCCGACACCCAGCTCCCGCCACATTGGACGGGGCCCGTAGAAGAGCACCACCGGCCGGTCGTCCACGAAGAAGAGCGCGCCGCCCCGCCGCACCTCGGACCCGACCGGCGCGAGCTGAGTGACCGTCCCCGGCAACCGGCCCACCACCGCGGTCGGCTCGCCGAAGGCGAGTACCCCGCGGACGGTACGCAGGTCGGCCAGGTCGCCGCGGCTCACCACAGCCGTGGCCGGCGGCAGCCGGTCCTGTTCCTCGCCCCTGGTCGTGCCCCGGCCGACGCCAGCCGACGCCATGGCCACGGCGACCACCGCCGTCACCGCCCCGGCCACGACGAGGATCCGAGCCCGCCGGGCCGGCCGGCGACGCGCCACCGGCAACGGTTCCGTCATCGGTCGCCACCGCCGGTCGCGTCGCCCTCGTCCACCGCGGCCGACAGCCGCACCAGCACCACGCCGGTCACCGTTCGGGCGGGTATCCAGCCGAGCCGCCGGGAGTCCAGGCTCCGCGGGTTGTCCCCGCGTACCAGGAGATGACCCGGAGGAACCCGGTCCGCGTCCACCGCGGCGCGCAGGTCGGCCGGCACCGGTTGACCTGCGGTCGCCGCGACCCGCTTGACCAGGTGCGGCGGATCGCTCGGGCCGGCGCCCGGGTGGCCGAAGAGGACCACCTGACCCACCCGGCACGCCCGGCGGCGCACCGCCAGCAGGAGGTCCCCGTCGGAGAGTGCCGGACTCATGCTGCCGCCGTTCACCCGGACGACGAGCAGCCGCGGGCGGACCAGCAGCACCGAGCCGACGACCGCGACGAGAATCAGGAGCAGCCACGCCATCCCGGACCGCCTCAGCCGGCCGAGCTGACGGCGGGGGCCGGGAAACGCTTCGCGCACGTCTCCTGCACGGCTCGGACCTGGGCCGAGTAGGGGTCGATGTCGCGCGGCAGCCGTTGCGTGTTGCTGTTGGGCACCGGGTCCGGCCACGCCGGGTAGCCGTTCTCCCGGATGCAGCGAGCCACCTGCCGGCGCACCTCGAACTCCTCCGGCGACTCCTGCCTCAGTTCACCGGCCGGCAGGAGCGACCGGCACGCGGCGGTAGCCTCCTCCATCCGCCGCGGATCGATGTCCGGTGCGGAGGGGCGGGCGGTCGCGTCGGGATCCGGGTCCGGCATGGCGACCCCGTGGTCTCGCATGCACTGCGCGTACCGACGCATCGCCGCGTCCACGCCGCCGGGCACGTCCGCCGGCAGGGCGGTGGCGGTCGGCCTGCCACCGACCGTCGCGATCCCGTCCCCATTCTCCGCCCGGCAGCCAGCCGCCGCAGGCGCCAGGCTCAGCGCCAGCACGACCGCAACTGCCCACGTGGCCCCCCACCCCCGGCGCCGATCCCCCGTCAACTCCGTCATCACCCGTCCCCAGACGTCCGCGGGAGCCCGACGGCCTCCGCCTCGACAACCATCATCGATGCCGGTGGCGCGAGATCCAAGGGCCGACCGTCCCGCCGCGCCCGTCGGACCGGCACTGCTCCCGGGAACAGCGGCGACGGCACGGGCACCCGCTCGTCCTGGTATCCGGCAGCCTGTGTGGTGAACATTGTGGCGTACCCGCCGCCGGCGGCCATCAATTCGTCGTGCGTCCCCCGCTCCGCCACCCGCCCTCCGTCGAGGACGACAATCAGGTCGGCGTCGCGCAACCCACTGAGACGGTGGGAGACGAGCAGACTGGTCCGGCCCTGTCGGTGCTCCCGTACCGTGTGGTGGATCCGGTGCTCGGCAAGGGCGTCCAGGCCTGAGCTGGGCTCGTCGAGGATCAGCAGGTCGGCCCCGGTACGCATCAGCGACCGGGCCAACGCGAGCCGCTGGCCCTGCCCGCCGGAGAGGGTCACGCCCTGCTCCCGGATCGCGCCCTCGAAGAACAACCGGCTGACCAGGGTGTCGTACCCGCGGGGGAGGGCCCGGACGAATTCGTCGGCCTCTGCGAGGGTGGCCGCCCGGACGACGGCCGGCAGTTCCGTCAGCCGGTCCACGTCCCCGACGCCGACGTTCTCGCCCGCGGTCAACTCGTAGGTCATGTAGTCCTGGAACGTCGCGCCCATCCGTCGCCGCAGGTCGGCGACGCGAAACTCGCGAAGGTCCGTCCCGTCCCAGGTGATGCGCCCCCGCTCTGGGTCGTAGAAGCGGCAGAGCAACTTGATCACGGTGCTCTTGCCGGCACCGTTCGCACCGACGACGCCCAACGCCTGTCCGACGGGGATCCGCAGATCGACGCCGCGCAGCACCCAGTCGCCGGAGGGGTGGTAGCGGAACCACACGTCGTGGAACTCGATCGCGTCGCTGAGCGGAGGAGGCACCCGGGATCCGTCCGCGAGGTCCGGTTCCGCCCCGACGACCGCGCGGTAGTGCCGGAACAGCCGTACTTCGCGCGCCGCCGAGGCGAGCTGGCTGACCGTACCCCCGAACGCGCCCTGCACCCCTACGACCGCCGCCACGAAGAGCACGACATCGCCGGCGCTGAGCGACCCCGTGGCGGCCCGGTAGACCACGGCCATCGCTCCCGCAGCCGCCAGCGCCGTGCCGACCAGCGCGTACCCGCTCTGGGTGAGCGCCGCGCGTTGCTCCATCCGCAGCTCGCGGCCGCTCGTCTCGCGAAGACCGGCGACCATCCGGTCGTGAAACAGCCCCCCGAGCCCGTACAGCCGGATCTCTTTGACAGCGGCGAGGTTCGTGAGCAGCGACTGGTACGAGAAGCGCCGGCGGTGCATCGCCATCGTCGCCTCAGTGACGCCGGCCTGCTCGCGGGCCAGGGCGAACTGCGCCCAGACCGAGGCGGCGCCGACGATCAGCAACAGCACCGCCATCGGCCACCACACGGTGGCCACCACGCCCAGGAAACCGGTGGTCACCACCATCACCCGTACGATCGCCAGCAGGAACCCCGAGACGCTGGAGGGTGCGGCGGCAGCCGACTGCTCGGCAAGGCGGAGCCGGTCCTGAAAGTCGGGGTCCTCGAACCGGGCCAGGCCGGGGAGCCGGTTGACGGCGCCGTACAGCTCGCTCTCGACTCGCAGGGCGATGGCCCGCTGCTGGGCTGCCGTCGCGAGGCTGGCCAGATAGCCCAGCACCGTGCCGATGCCGCCGAGGGCCAGGGTGAGGCCAGCAATCATGACGAGCCCACCGGCGTGGGCCGTCCGCGCGCCTGTCAGACCGTCGACGAGCAGCTTGCTCGCCCAGGCGGACGCGGCCGGCGTCAGCCCGCTGAGCGCCATCACCCCGAGCCCGGCCAGGCAGGCCGCGGGAGAGGCCGCCCAGCCGAGCCGGAGCGCCTGCCCGGCGAGCGCCAGGTGCGTCCGCGGTGGCAGCTCCGCGCCGTCCGCGTCGGGACGCTCGGTCACGCTCGTCCTCCGGCGCCGGCCGGCTCGGCGGCGGCGAGCCGGTTCGACGCGAACGCGACGGCACCGTCCACGATGCGCAGCACCGCCGGGTACGCAGTCACCCCGAACGCCTCGGCCACGGTGGTGTCGCCGGTGCCCACCACCACCACGCGGGCTCGTTCAGGCAGATCGGACAGGACCTCCCGGGTCTCCGTCTCGGCCACGTCGCCGAGCACGAAGACGATCAGCGGCCCCGGGTCCGCCGGGGCGGCGTGCAGGGCGCGGAGCACCTCGGCGCACGGCCCGCAGCCGGGCATCAGGAACACGGCGAGTGACGACCCGGAGTGGAAGTCCTCGTCGTGGACCTGCCCGCCGTCGAGCGTGGGCAGAGCGAACGGCCCGATCCGACGACCGGTCGCCGGCAGTGCGCTGTCGGGCTCGGTCCGGCGGCCCGACTCCAGTTCGCGGAGCCGCCGCACGACGGCGAGGGTCAGGGCGACGTTGCCGAGCAGGACAAGGGACATGACCGCCACGACGGCGCCCAGAATGGTTGTGCCCACCTTCGGTCCTCTCCCGCGGCCGGCCCCGCCGTGCCGCGATCTGGGATGGCCCCGCGGAGAGCGGCCGACTAGCCGCCCACCGCGGAGGCGCTTGGTCGAGCCGTTGCTCAGCAGCTGCTCTGGGTCTCCCGGCAGGTGCCGTAGCAGTTGTAGGTCCACTTGTAGTAGCTGTAGTAGCAGTAGTACGGGTCGCAGCCGATGAAGTACCGCTTGCACGCGCACTGCTGCCCGCTCTCGGGGATGCAGGCGCCGGCCTCGGTGCGGGGCACCATGAGCGCGATAACATCGGCGACGGCGTGGCGTAGTGGTCGGGCCTTGAGAAGTGTCCTCACCCTGTCCTCCTAACGGTCGGTGAGGGCGTCGGCGGCTGCGGCGTAGCGGCGTCGCAGCCGCGCCCTCCTGGTGAGCCGAAAGCTACGGAGTCCACACGGGCGGGCAAAGAGTCGGCGACCGTGATGGCGGAAGACCGCCAACCGTTCCACCGCGCGTGACCGGGTCAGTACGGATCGACCCGGAACGATAACCTGTCGTTCATTCTTCCTCTGCTCAATCCGGGGACGGGCTGGGGGTTCGGATGACCGATGTGAGCGTTACGGCGGCCGCAGGGCACGACGCCACGGAACCTGAGGACGGTGCGGCCGACGTGCAGCTCGTCCAGATCCTCGGCCTGCTCGCGCAGGGACTCACCGACGCGGCGGTCGCCCGGCAACTGCACATCGGGCAACGGACGGTGGAGCGACGGATCGCCGCCCTCATGGCGCGCCACGGCATCCACAGCCGGATCCAGCTCGGCGTGCTGGCGGCCCGTCGCGGCTGGATCGAGGGCCATCCGGTGCCGCAGGTGGAGATGCTTCCCCTGCCCCGACCCGACGGGGCGGTCTAGCCATGACCTACCTGGACGTGTTCCTCCGCGCCATGCTGATCACCGTCTTCGGGCTCGCCGCCGTCGGGAAGCTCCGTAGCCGGGCCGCGTTCACCTCGTTCGCCGACTCGCTGGCCTCCGTCGGGGTCGGCACCCGGCGACGCCGTGACCTGGCGGCGGCGATGGTGGCCGTGACCGAGACGGCGATCGTGGCCGGTCTGGCCGTGCCGGCCACCGTGACCGACGGGTACGCCCTGGCGCTGCTCACCCTGGCCGTCTTCACCGCCGCGGTCGGCCGGGCCCTGCACAGCGGCCGGGTCGTTCGCTGCCGTTGCTTCCTCGGGGACGGTGGCGAGATGAACCGGGGGCACCTGCTCCGCAACGCAGTGCTGGCCGGCGCTGCCGCAGCCGGGCTGATGCTGCGGTGGACCGCCCAGCCCGCCGCCACCGTGGACGTGGCCGCCGGGCTCGCCGGGCTCGCCGGGCTCGTCGTCGGGCTCGGTGTCACCCACTGGGACGACCTGACTCATCTGTTTCGTCCGGTGGAGGCGGCAGCCGCTAGGAGACGCTGACTGCATGCGGTGCCGGTCCCCACCCGGCCGGAGACCGGACGGTCAGCTGACCCCGGCGTACGAGTGCAGGCCGGTGAAGAAGAAGTTCACCCCGAACAGGTTCATCAGCATGGTCAGGAAGCCGAGCACGGCGACCCAGGTGGCCACGTTGCGCTTCACGCTCGGCGTCGCCCGGGCGTGCAGGTAGCCGGCGTAGACCACCCACGAGATGAACGCCCAGGTCTCCTTCGGGTCCCAGCCCCACGCCCGACCCCAGGCCGCCTCGGCCCAGATCGCGCCGGCGATCACCGCGAAGGTGAAGACCGGGAACGCGAAGGCGTGCAGCGCGAAGGTCAGCCGTTCCAGGCCGGCCGCCGCGGGCAGCCGCCGGGCCAGCGTGTACGGGAAGCTCCGCTTGCCCTGCTCGTACCCGTTGCGGATCAGGAACGCCATCGCCGGCACCACGCCCAGCAGGAAGATGCCGGAGCTGAACACGATCGTCGACACGTGGACGATGAACCAGTACGACTGGAGCGCCGGCATCAGCGGCACCACCTGGACGTAGAGCTTCAGCTCGGCGAAGGCGAGCAGCAGCACCATCACCAGGGTGAGGAAGAGCCCCAGCCGGCGCAGCGCGGGGCGCTTGACGAGCACCGCCAGCCAGGCCGCCGTGCCGATCCAGGTGACCGTCAGCACGAACTCGTACATGTTGCCCCAGGGCATCCGCTCGGCGGCGATGCCCCGGGTGACCAGCGCCCCGAGGTGCAGCGCGGCGGCCAGCACGGTGATCCCGGTGGCGATCCGCCCGGCCAGCCGGGCCCGCTGCGCCGACCGGCTGCGCCGGGCCTCGGCGGCCACCGGGGCGGCGGGGGCGTCGACCGGGCCGCCGGTGGCGCCCACTGCGGCGCCGACCAGCTCACGGGCGGGGGCGGCCGACACCGCGCGGACGTTGCCCAGCGCGTACTCGACGGCGTGGCTGATCATCGCGATCAGGTACGCCAGGATCGCGAACGTCACCAGCTGGTCGGAGACTGCGGACATCACTCGACTCCCTCTCGCGCCCGCCCGTCGGTCCGCCCGTCGCCGCTGACCGCGGCGACGACCTGCGCGAACTCGTCGGCGAACCCTGGATGCTCGGTGCGCGGCAGCCCACCGGCCTCCACCAAACTACTACCGTTCGTCGGAGATCCACTGGCGGGGTCGACGGGGGTCACCCGGAACCAGACCCGCCGGCGCCGGGCGAAGAGCGAACCCATCAGCCCGCCCAGCAGCACCACGCAGGCGCCGAGCATCAGCGTCTGGCCGGGGGCGTGCCGCACCGAGAGCGTGATGTACGGCCTGGTGCCCACGAACTCCAGGCTGCTGCCGTCGTCCAGGGTCCACTTCTCCCCGATGCCCAGCTTCTTCTGGCCGATCTCCTTGAGCTTGCCGCTGGTCACCTGGCGCTGGTCGAGCTGGTAGACCGAGCCGGGGATGCCGGCGTCCAGCCCCAGGTTGCCCCGGTAGGCGGTCAGCACCACCGCCGGGTTCCGCTCGGTCGGGTACTTCGACTCGACGAAGGGCGCGCTGTCCGGCGCGGTCGGCAGGTAGAGCCCGTCGAAGGCGACCTGCTGGTCGGCGGCGCGCCTGCCGGTCTTCGGGTCGACGTTGGCGTCCGGGAAGGCGGCCACGCCCTCGCTGGTGAGGTTGGCGTCCCCGGAGGTCAGGAACGGCACCGTGCTGGTCTGGCTGCGCCCGTACCGGTCGGTGTACTTCAGGATCGGGGCGTATCCGTGGCCGAGCAGGTAGACGTTGGCGGGGCCGAGCCGCAGCGGCGAGTTGACCGAGAAGTCGGCCGCCCGCTTCGTGCCGTCCGGCTCGTCCACGGTCACCGAGGCCCGGTAGCGCTCCGGCTGGCCGGAGGGGAGGAACCGGGCGTCGAAGGTGTCCAGGGTCAGGCAGAACCCGGGCAGGTCGGCGCTGTCCACCCGCGGGCCGAGCGATGCCTCGGCGTACTGCTGGCGGGTGTTGCAGAAGGCGTTCTCCTCGCCGGCGACCAGCAGCTTGTTGCCGTGCCAGCCGTACCAGGAGCCGAGCGCGACCCCGATCAGCACGGCGACCAGCGAGGTGTGGAAGAGCAGGTTGCCGGTCTCCTTGAGGTAGCCCTTCTCGGCGGAGACCTCGTTGCCGCGTACCTCGACCCGCCAACGGCGCCGGCGCAGCACGGCGGCGATCGCCGCCGGGTCGGTGGGCGCGTGCGCCGGCAGCACCGCGTGCTGCGGCAGCCGCTCCAGCCGCTTCGGCGCGGCCGGCGGCCGGGAGCGCAGCGCGCGCAGGTGGTCGCGCATCCGGGGCAGGACGCAGCCGACCAGCGAGGTGAACAGCAACAGGTAGATCGCGGAGAACCAGACCGAGCCGAAGACCTCGAAAGCGCCGATCCGGTCGAGTTGCGGGGCCAGCTCCGGGTGCGCCCGAAAGTACTCGTTCACCTTCTCCGGGTTGACGCCGCGCTGCGGCAGCACCGAGCCGGGGATGGCGGCGACCGCGAGCAGGAACAACAGCACCAGGGCGGTACGCATGCTGGTGAGCTGCCGCCACGAGTTGCGCACCAGGGCCAGCACCGGGTTGGGCCGCCGCCGGGGCGCCTCGGCCGGTGGGGTGGCCGGCCGGTCGTCCACGGTCGTCATCAGATGCTCACCTCGCCCACGCCCACGGTCGTCTGCAGCCAGATCACGAAGTTCTGCCACCCGCCGGTGACCAGCGCCAGGCCGATCAGGATCAGCAGGGCGCCGCCGATGCGGGTCACCCAGCGGCTGTTTCGCCGCACGGCGCGGAAGACCCCGAGCATGCGGTGGAAGCCCAGCCCGAAGGCGACGAACGGTACCCCCAGGCCGAGGCAGTAGGCCACGGCCAGCACCACGGCCCGGTCGGTCTTGCCGGCCGCCGTGGCCATGCCGAGCACCGCGCCGAGCGTCGGGCCGGTGCAGGGCAGCCAGCTCAGCGCGAAGACCGCGCCGAGGACCGGCGCACCGAGCAGCCCGGCGGCGGGCAGCCGCTGGATGCGGAACTCCCGCTGCATGCCGGGGACGACGCCCAGGTAGCTCAGCCCGAGCAGCACGACCAGCGCGCCGATGACGATCTCCAGCGTCCGCTCGTGGTCGAAGAAGACCCGGCCGAAGCTGGCGAAGAGGATCGCGGTGGCGGTGAAGACGACGGTGAAGCCGGCGATGAAGAGCAGCGTCCCGGCGAGCACCCGCCCCTTGACCGCGGCCACCGGCCGGGCGGCCACGGGCGTCGCGACGGCCACCCCGCCGCCGGCCGCGCCCGCGTCACCGGGGGCCGCGCCGCCGGCCGGGGACTTTTCGGCCCGCGCCCGCCCCTCCAGGTCCGCGCCGGCGAGCCCGGTCACGTACGACAGGTAGCCGGGCATCAGCGGCAGCACGCACGGGGAGAGGAAGCTGACCAGCCCGGCGAGCGCCGCCGCCCCGATCGCCAGCAGCAGCGGCCCCGACTCGGCGACCTGGCGGAACGTCTCGCCCATCAGCGGGAACCGGCGGCCGGCTGCTCGGCCGCGATCCGCTCGACGATCGGTTGCAGGCCGTCCTGCTTGACGGCCGCCCGGATCACGGTGGCGACCCGGCCGTCGCGGTCGAGCACGACGGTGGCCGGGACGGTGTTCGGCGGGATCTCCAGGGCGAGCGCCAGCCGGCTCGCCGGGTCGAACAGGCTCGGGTAGGTGACCCGGCCCTCCTCGAAGGCGACCGCCTTGTCCCGGCTGTCCTGCACGTTGATGCCGAGGAAGGTCACCCCGGCGGCCTTGGTGGCCTGGTAGGTGGCCTCCAGGTCGTCGGCCTCGGCTCGACAGGGCGCGCACCACGAGCCCCAGAAGTTGAGCACGACCACCTGGCCACGGGCCTCGGCGACGTCGTACCGGCCGCCGGTGAGCAGCTCACCGGCGATCTTCGGGGCGGCCGAGCGCTGGTCCGGCGCGCACGCGACGATGCCGCCGTCGTTGGCGCAGCGGCTCTCGCCGTTCTCGGCGGAGCAGCCGACCAGCGCCGTACCGGCGGTGACGGCGGCGAGCAGGACGGCGATCGGCCTCCGGGAACGCATCAGGCCCCCTTGGCCGTCCGGGCTGTCGTCGACATCGCGATCAGGTGCGCGGCGGGCTCGCTGTAGCCGATCCCGGTGACCTTCGCGCCGTCGAAGTGGAACGAGGTGAGGCTGGCCAGGCCGCACTGCCGGCGGCGCGGGTCGTGCCAGAGCCGCTTGCGCTCGACGTGGCGGCGCAGCGTCCAGATCGGCAGCTGGTGGGAGACCAGGACGGCCTCGCGCCCCTCGGCGGCGACCCGGGCGGCGTGCAGCGCGGCGAACATCCGCTCCGCGATGGCCTGGTAGGCCTCGCCCCACGAGGGGGTGACCGGGTCGCGCAGCACCCACCAGTTGCGCGGGTCGCGGAACGAGCCGTCGCCCGGCGAGACCTTCTTGCCCTCGAACCAGTTGGCGCTCTCGATCAGCCGCTCGTCCACCCCGACGGGGAGCCCGAACTGGGCGGCGATCGGCTCGGCGGTCTGCTGGGCGCGCTCCAGGGGGCTCGCCACCACGTGCACGATCTCCCGCTCGGCGAGCGCCTCCGCCGCCGCCTTCGCCATCTGGATGCCCAGCTCCGACAGGCGGAAGCCGGGCAGCCGCCCGTACAGGATCTGGTCCGGGTTGTGCACCTCGCCGTGCCGCAGCACGTGGACAACCGTTGCGCTCACGTTCCCTACCCCCCGTGGCCCGCTGCTGCCGCCGCGTTCGCCGCTGTCGGCAGCGCGGCCGCGATCTGCTCCAGTGCGGCGTCGTCGATCGCCGCCGAGACGAACCACGACTCGAACGCGCTCGGCGGCAGGTAGACGCCGGCGGCGAGCATCGCGTGGAAGAACGCCTTGAAGGCGGGCACCTGCTGGGTGCGGGCGCTGTCGTAGTCGCGCACCTCGGCGTCGGTGAAGAAGATCGAGAACATGTTGCCCGCGTACGACAGGCGGTGCGGGACCCCGGCGGCGGTCAGCGCGTCGGCGGCGAGCCGGCCCACGGCGGCGGCCGTCTCGTCGAGCCGGCGGTAGAGCGCGTCGTCGGCGAGTCGCAGGGTGGCCAGGCCGGCGGCGCAGGCGAGCGGATTACCGGAGAGGGTGCCGGCTTGGTAGACCGGGCCGGCGGGGGCGAGTCGGGCCATGATCTCGGTGCGCCCGCCGAACGCGGCGGCGGGCAGCCCGCCGCCCATGACCTTCCCGTACGTCCACAGGTCGGCCTCGGACGGGTCGAGCCCGTGCCAGCCGGCGCGGGAGACCCGGAAGCCGGTCATCACCTCGTCGACGATGAGCAGCGCGCCCTCGGCGTGGGCGATCGCGGCGAGCCGCTGGTTGAAGCCGTCGCGCGGGGCGACGACGCCCATGTTGCCGGCGGCGGCCTCGGTGATCACCGCGGCGATGTGCCGGCCCTCGTCGGCGAAGACCTTCTCCACCGCCGTGATGTCGTTGTACGGCAGCACGATGGTGTCGCTCGCGGCCGCGCCGGTGACGCCGGGCGAGTCGGGCAGGCCGAGGGTGGCCACGCCCGAGCCGGCGGCGGCGAGCAGCCCGTCGGAGTGGCCGTGGTAGCAGCCGGAGAACTTGATGATCTTCGAACGGCCGGTGAAGCCGCGGGCCAGCCGGATCGCCGACATGGTGGCCTCGGTGCCGGAGTTGACCAGCCGGACCTGCTCGACCGGGGTGCGGTCGACGATCTCCGCGGCCAGTTCGACCTCGCCCGGCGTCGGCGTGCCGAAGCTGGTGCCCTTGCCGGCGGCCGCCCGGATGGCCTCGACCACCTCGGGGTGGGCGTGACCGAGGATCAGCGGGCCCCAGGAGCAGACCAGGTCGACGTAGCGCCGGCCGTCGGCGTCGTAGAGCCAGGGGCCCTCCCCCCGGACCATGAAGCGCGGGGTGCCACCGACGGCACGGAAGGCGCGCACAGGGGAGTTCACCCCGCCCGGCACGATGGCCTTGGCGCGGTCGAACAGGGCCTCGGAGGCCGGCGCGTCGGCCGGGTAACGGCCGGATCCGGCGGAAAATATGTCGGTCACGATGTCGCCATTGTGTCAGCGCCGAACGGCCAATCGGCAGCCACCCCGGGGCGGGGGTTACCAGACTCACCCCCGGTGCGCGTGCCCGTCGGCCGATGAGGTCTCACCGGGCCGGGGCGTCGAGATCGCGATAGGCTGACCGGGTGGATCGTGCCGAACTGTCCATCGCGGTACACCGGACGGGCGATGAAGTGGTGCTTCGCCTGGCCGGTGAGATCGACATGCTCACGGCCGGCCAACTGTCGACCGTCGTCAACGAGGTGCTCACCGACCCCCCGCCGCGGATCGTGCTCGACCTGGGCGGCGTCACGTTCTGCGACTCCCAGGGGCTCGGCACCCTGGTCGTGCTCAGCCGCAAGGCCAGCCACGCGCGGACCCTGCTGGTGCTCAGCAACGTCGGTGACTTCCTGCTCCGCGTCCTGGACATCACCGGCCTGCGCTCCGCCCTGATGATCCGCAACGAGACCGCCCCCTGACCGTCGCCGCGACCGTGCGGTGGACGGCTCAGCCGCCGCCCACCGCACGACCGGATCAGATGGTGGGCACGTCGCGGCGGCGGAAGCCGGTCAGTCCCGCCCCGGCCAGCAGGACGGCCAGCGCGGTGAGGGCCAGCAGCGGGGTGGCGGTCCACGAGCCGCCGAGCACCTGCGGGGTGTGGGTGAACGGGGAGACGTCCAGCAGCCACTGGCTCAGCTCCAGCACCGCGCCGAGCTGACCGAGCAGCACGCACACCACCAGCACCCCCCAGGCCACCGGGGCGAAGCGGGGCAGCAGCCCGTAGAGCAGCACCGCCAGGCCGGCCAGCACCCAGGCCGCCGGCACCTGCGCCAGGCCCGCGCCGAGCATCCGGGGCAGCTGGCCCGGCACGTCACCCACGCTCAGCCCGTAGGTGAGCCCGGTGGCGAGCCCGGAGACGGCCAGCACCACCACCGGCCCGACCAGGGCGAAGAGCAGGTGCGAGGCCAGCCAGCGGGACCGGTGCACCCCGGTGGCCAGCAGCGGCTCCGCCCGGCCGGCCGCCTCCTCCGTACGCATCCGCAGCGCGGCGGCGATGCCGTAGCCGGCGGCGGCCAGGCCGACGAAGGCGAGCGTGCTGCCCAGGTACGCCTCGGCGAGCGCGGACGAACCGCCCAACCGGGCCATGATCTCCTCCAGCTGGGCGTTGCCCTCGACCGACTTGCCGGCCGCCTCCGCCGCGCCGCCGAGGATCAGCCCGAGCAGCCCGAAGCCGACCGACCAGCCGAGCAGCGCGCCCCGGTGCAGTCGCCAGGCCAGCCCGAACGGCCCGGACAGCCCGCGCCCGGCGTACGCCGGCCCGAGCCGGGGCGGCAGCAGCCCGGCGCCCAGGTCGCGGCGCACCGACAGCGGGTACGCGAGCGCGCCGAGCAGCACGGTCAGCGCGACGGGCAGCGCCAGCACCCACCAGCGCTCGCCCTCGTACGCCCGGATGCGCGGCGCCCAGCCCAGCGGCGAGAGCCAGCTCGGCCAGTCCCGCTCCGCGGTGTCACCGGCGAGCCGGAGCGCGAAGGCCAGGCCGAGCACCCCGACGGCGATCCCCCGCGCGCCGCCGGCCGTCTCGGTGAGCTGGGCGGCGAGCCCCCCCACGGTGGCGAAGACGATCCCGACGAGCGCGGTCGACAGCCCGTAGGAGAGCGAGCCGGCCGCCGGCAGGCCGGTGGCGGTCAGGCCGGCCGCGGTGAGCAGGCCGAGCAGCAGGTTCGCCGCGTAGGTGACCGCCAGCGCGGCGGTCAGGCCGGCGTACCGGCCGAGCACGGTGGCACCGAGCAGCTCCCGGCGGCCGGCCTCCTCCTCGGTGCGGGTGTGCCGGATGACGGTGAGCAGGCTGACCAGCCCGACGATCAGGGTGAGGAAGCCGCCCCGCTGGGCGGTGAGCGCGCCGACGCTGTCGCCGTACACCGGGCCGAGCAGGGCGATGATCGAGGGATTCGTCGCGGTGCCGGTGGCGTACGCGGCCCGGTCGGCGGCGGTCGGGAAGAGCTCGAAGAAGCTCGTCGCGTACGTCACCGGGAGCACCGCCAGCACCAGCACCCAGAGCGGCAGCAGGACGCGGTCCCGGCGCAGGATCAGCCGGATGAGGTGCCGGGTGCCGGTGAGGGTGCTCATCGGTTCGCCCCGGCCGACTCGTCGGCCGTCGTCCCGTAGTGCCGCAGGAACAGCTCCTCCAGCGTCGGCGGCTGGCTGACCAGGCTCCGTACGCCCAGCTCGGCCAGCCGGCGCAGCGCGGCGTCCAACGCCGGGTTGTCCACGTCGAAGCGCACCCGGCTGCCTTCCACCCGCAGGTCGTGCACGCCGGGCAGGTCCGCCAGGCCGTCCAGCGGGGCGGAGATCTCGGCGTCGATGGCGGTGCGGTGCAGGTGGCGCAGCTCGGTCAGCGTCCCGGTCTCCACGTTCCGCCCGTTGCGGATGATGGTGACCCGGTCGCAGAGCGCCTCCACCTCGGCGAGGATGTGGCTGGAGAGCAGCACCGTCCGGCCGTCCTGCTTGGCCCGGCGCACCCACTGCTGGAAGACCTCCTCCATCAGCGGGTCCAGTCCGGAGGTCGGCTCGTCGAGGATGAGCAGTTCGACGTCGGAGGCGAGCGCGGCGACCAGGCCGACCTTCTGCCGGTTGCCCTTGGAGTAGGCCCGGCCCTTCTTGCGCGGGTCCAGCTCGAAGGACTCCAACAGCTCGGCGCGGCGCTTCGGGTCGAGACCGCCGCGCATCCGGCCGAGCAGGTCGATCACCTCGCCGCCGGAGAGATTGGGCCAGAGCGTCACGTCGCCGGGGACGTACGCCAGCCGGCGGTGCAGCGCGACCGCGTCGCGCCACGGGTCGCCGCCGAGGAGTCGGACGGCCCCCGCGTCCGCCCGCAGCAGGCCGAGCAGCACCCGGATGGTGGTGGACTTGCCGGAGCCGTTGGGCCCGAGGAAGCCGTGCACCTCTCCGGCGCGGACGCTGAGGTCGAGGCCGTCGAGCGCCCGGATCCGGCCGTAGGTCTTGACCAGGCCGGTCACCGCGATGGGAGTTTCCATACATCAGAAGCTACACTCGTTTCACAAAGTCGTGAAGCTACTGAGGTCCGGGGCATAGTCGATGTCCGACCCGCAGTGAGGAGCACCCACCGATGACCGACGACCGCCGTGCCGCCCCCGACGCCGAGGAGATCCACCTCTTCGTCGAACGGATGGCGATGGCCTTCGCCGAGGTCGGGTTCCCCCGGATGGCCGCCCGGGTGCTGTTCACGGTGATGAGCGCCGACGAGCCGCTGACCGCCGGCGAGATCGGCGAACGGCTGGGGGTGAGCGCGGCAGCCGTCTCCGGCGCCGTCCGCTACCTCACCCAGTTCGGCATGCTGCTGCGGGAGCCGGTGCCCCGCTCCCGCCGGGACCGCTACCGGGTGCCCGACAACCCCTGGTACGAGGCCACCATCACCAAGACCGGCATCTACAAGAACTTCATCGACGTCGCGACCGCCGGGGTCGACGCCCTGCACGGCCCGGCCACCCCGGGCGGCGAGCGGGTCGCCGAGATGCGCGACTTCTTCGTCTTCGTCCAGGAGGAGATCGACTCCCTCGGCGAACGCTGGCGCGCCCGCCGCGCCGCCACCGGCCACCTCCGCCCCACCGACACCTGACCCCCGCCCGGCCCCACCTGCACGCACTTACCGAGAAAGAGTGGCCATCCGCGCGGGAATGGCCACTCTTTCTCGGTAAGAGCGTGGGTCTTCGGGGGTGGGGTGGGGTGGGTCAGGCGGTGTTGCCCCAGCGGGCCTGTTCCAGGATCTCCACCGCCCGGTCGCGGGTTTCCAGGTCGTCGTTGGCGCGCAGCAGCGAGGACGCCTCGTCCACCGCGTCGGTGAGCACCCGCCACTGGGCGTCCCGCTCCCGCACCAGGTCGGACTGCGCGGCGAGCTGCCGGGTCTTCACCCACAGCTCCACGAAGACCGACACCTTGGCCCGCAGCACCCACGGGTCGAAGGGCTTGGTGAGGTAGTCGACCGCGCCCACCGCGTAGCCGCGCAGGGCGAGCTGCGCGTCCTTGTCGGCGGCGGTGAGGAAGATGATCGGCACGTGCCGGGTCCGCTCCCGCCGCTTGATGTGGCTGGCGGTCTCGAACCCGTCCATGTCCGGCATCTGAGCGTCGAGCAGGATCACCGCGAAGTCGTCCACCAGCAACTGCTTCAGCGCCGCCTCGCCGCTCTCCACGGCGACCGACTGCACCGGAAGCCCCTGGAGAATGGCCTCCAGGGCCATCAGGTTCTCCCGCCGGTCGTCCACCAGCAGCGCCTTGGCTGTCTGCGTCACGAACTCTCCTCGCCTCGGCTGCCGCTGATCCACGACGCCATCCGCTCGATCAACTCGTCCAGGTCGACCGGTTTGGTGATGTAGTCACTGCCCCCGGCCGCCAGTGCCGACTCCCGGTCACCCGGCATCGCCTTCGCCGTCAGGAAGACGATCGGCAGGTCCGCGAAGCGGTGGTTGCGGCGGATCTGCCTGGTGGTCTCGTATCCGTCCTGATCCGGCATCATCGCGTCCATCAACACGATGTCCACCTCCGGATGCTCGGCCAGCAGGCGGACACCATCCGCCCCGTTGTCCGAGTACAACACGGCCATGCCGTGCAACTCCAACGCGGAGGTCAGCGCGAACACGTTACGTACGTCGTCGTCGACGATCAGCACGGTGGCACCGTCGAGCTGCCGGGTGGCCGGGGCCTCCGGCGGCTGGGGCAGCAGCTCCATCGGCGGCATCAGCAACGACGAGGGCAGGCCCGCGCGCTGCGGCGACGGGGGCGGCGGCGCCACCACCGCGTCCGGCGCCAGCACGTCGGGTACGAAGAGCGTGAACGTCGAGCCCTGACCGGGCGCCGACGTGACCGTGATCGTGCCGCCCAGCAGGCGGGCCAGGTCCCGGCTGATCGACAGCCCCAGCCCAGTGCCGCCGTAGCGGCGGCTGGTGGTGCCGTCGGCCTGCTGGAACGCCTCGAAGATCAGCGACAGCTTGTCGTCCGAGACCCCGATGCCGGTGTCGATCACGGTGAACGCGATCACCTGCCGGGCGTTGGTCAGCGCCGGCACGTCGAACACGGCGTTCTCCGGCGCCGGCGCGATCCGCAACGTCACCGCCCCGTTGTCGGTGAACTTGATCGCGTTGGAGAGCAGGTTGCGCAGGACCTGCTGCAACCGCTGGGCGTCGGTGACCAGCGCCGGCGGCAGCTCCTTGGCCACCCGTACCTGGAAGTCCAGGCCCTTCTCCTCGGCCTGCGGGGCGAACGCCTGCTCGACGTACCCGCGGATCTCGTCGAACCGGATCTCGGTCGGCTGGACGTCCATCCGGCCCGCCTCGATCTTGGACAGGTCCAGGATGTCGTCGATCAGGGAGAGCAGGTCGGAGCCGGCGCTGTGGATGGTGCGGGCGAACTCGATCTGCTTGCGGCTGAGGTTCTGCTCCGAGTTCTCGGCCAGCAGGCGGGCCAGCAGCAGCAGCGAGTTCAGCGGCGTCCGCAGCTCGTGGCTCATGTTGGCCAGGAACTCCGACTTGTACGCCGAGGCCCGGGTGAGCTGCTGCGCCTTCTCCTCCAGGCCAAGCCGGGCCAGCTCGATCTCGCGGTTCTTGGTCTCGATGTTGCCCTTCTGCTCGGAGAGCAGCTTGGCCTTGTCCTCCAGCTCGGCGTTGGTGCGCTGCAACTCCGCCGACTGGTCCTGCAGCTCCAGGGCCAGCCGCTGCGACTGCGCCAGCAGCTCCTCGGTGCGCCGGTTGGCCTGGATGGTGTTGACCGCGATGCCGGTGGTCAGCACCAGCCGCTCCAGGAAGGCCAGGTGCAGCTCGGAGAAGCGGGCCACGCTGGCGAACTCGATCACGCCGAGCAGCTCGCCCTCGAAGAGGACCGGGAGCACGACCAGGTCGGCCGGGGGCGTCTCGGCCAACCCGGAGCGCAGGGTGAGCCGCCCGTCGGGCAGCGCGTTGACCCGGATCGTGCGGCGGGACAGCGCCGCCTGACCGACCAGCCCCTCCCCGGGCCCGAAGGTCACGTCGTGGCCGCGTGCCACGTAGCCGTACGAGGCGGTCAGCCGCAGCCGCATCACGCCCTCGGAGGTGTCCGCCAGGAAGAACGCGCCCAGTTGCGCGTCGACCAGCGGGGTCACCTCCATCATGATCATGCGGCAGACCTCGCCGAGGTCCCGCTGGCCCTGAAGGAGGCCGCCGATCCGGGCCAGGTTGGAGTCGAGCCAGCCCTGCTCGGCGTTCTTCTTGGTCGTCTCCCGGAGGGTGACGATCATCTGGTTGATGTTGTCCTTCAGCTCGGCGACCTCGCCCTGCGCCTTGACCGCGATCCGCTGGGTCAGGTCGCCCCGGGTTACCGAGGTGGACACCTGGGCGATCGCCCGGAGCTGGGTGGTGAGCGTCGAGGCGAGCTGGTTGACGTTCTCGGTCAGGTCGCGCCACGTACCCGAGACGCCCTTGACCTGCGCCTGACCACCCAGCTTGCCCTCGATGCCGACCTCGCGGGCCACCCGGGTGACCTCGTCGGCGAACGACGACAGCTGGTCCACCATCGTGTTCACCGTCGACTTCAGCTCCAGGATCTCGCCCTGCGCGTCCACCGTGATCTTCTGGGAGAGATCGCCCTTCGCCACCGCCGTGGTGACCGAGGCGATGTTGCGCACCTGCGAGGTCAGGTTCGACGCCATCGAGTTCACGTTGTCGGTCAGGTCCCGCCACGTACCCGAGACGCCCTTGACCTGCGCCTGACCACCCAGCTTGCCCTCGGTGCCCACCTCGCGGGCCACCCGGGTCACCTCGTCGGCGAACGACGACAGCTGGTCCACCATCGTGTTCACCGTCGACTTCAGCTCCAGGATCTCGCCCTGCGCGTCGACGGTGATCTTCTGCGACAGGTCACCCTTGGCGACGGCGGTGGAGACCTGGGCGATGTTGCGCACCTGGGCGGTCAGGTTCGACGCCATCGAGTTCACGTTGTCGGTCAGGTCCCGCCAGGTGCCGGCCACGCCGCGCACCTGGGCCTGGCCGCCGAGCTTGCCCTCGGTGCCCACCTCGCGGGCCACCCGGGTGACCTCGTCGGCGAACGACGACAGCTGGTCCACCATCGTGTTCACCGTCGACTTCAGCTCCAGGATCTCGCCCCGGGCATCCACCGTGATCTTCTGCGACAGGTCACCCTTCGCCACCGCCGTGGTGACCGAGGCGATGTTGCGCACCTGCGAGGTCAGGTTCGACGCCATCGAGTTCACGTTGTCGGTCAGGTCCCGCCACGTACCCGAGACGCCCTTGACCTGCGCCTGACCACCCAGCTTGCCCTCGGTGCCCACCTCGCGGGCCACCCGGGTCACCTCGTCGGCGAACGACGACAGCTGGTCCACCATCGTGTTGACGGTGTTCTTCAGCTCCAGGATCTCGCCCTGCGCGTCGACGGTGATCTTCTGGCTCAGGTCGCCCTTCGCGACCGCGGTGGAGACCTGCGAGATGTTGCGGACCTGGCTGGTCAGGTTGCCGGCGAGCTGGTTGACGTTCTCGGTGAGGTCGCGCCAGGTGCCGGAAACCCCGCGCACCTGGGCCTGGCCACCCAGCTTGCCCTCGATGCCCACCTCGCGGGCCACCCGGGTCACCTCGTCGGCGAACGAGGAGAGCTGGTCCACCATCGTGTTGACGGTGTCCTTCAGCTCCAGGATCTCGCCCTGCGCCGCCACGGTGATCTTCTGCGACAGGTCACCCCGGGCCACCGCCGTGGAGACCTGCGCGATGTTGCGCACCTGGGCGGTCAGGTTCGACGCCATCGAGTTGACGCTGTCGGTCAGGTCCTTCCAGGTGCCGGCGACGTTCGGCACCTCCGCCTGACCGCCGAGCTTGCCCTCGGTGCCCACCTCGCGGGCCACCCGGGTCACCTGCTCGGCGAAGAGCCGCAGGGTGTCGGTGAGGGAGTTCATCGTGTCGGCCAGCTCGGCCACCTCGCCGCGCGCCCCGACGGTGATCTTCTGCGACAGGTCGCCCTTGGCCACCGCCGTCGCCACCTGCGAGATCGACCGCACCTGGCCGGTCAGGTTCGACGCCATGGTGTTCACCGAGTCGGTGAGGTCCTTCCAGGTGCCGGCGACGCCCCGGACGTCGGCCTGGCCGCCGAGCTTGCCCTCGGTGCCCACCTCGCGGGCCACCCGGGTCACCTCGTTGGAGAAGGACGACAGCTGGTCGACCATCGTGTTGACCGTGCGGCCGATGCGCAGGTACTCACCGCGCAGCGGGCGACCGTCGATCTCCAGCGCCATGTGCTGGGAGAGGTCGCCGTCGGCCACCGCCACGATCACCCGGGCGATCTCGGTGGTCGGCCGCCCCAGGTCGTCGATCAGCGAGTTGATCGCCCGCTGCCCCTCCGCCCAGGAACCGTCGAACCCCTCCTCGTCGAGGCGTTCGGTGAGCCGGCCGTCCCGGCCGACGATGCGGCTGATCCGGCGCAGGTCCAGGTGCTGCCGCTCCTGGATCGACACCACGTCGTTGAAGACGTCCGCCACCTCACCGGCCGCACCCGCCCGCCGGGGCAGCCGGACCTTGAAGTCGCCGCCCCGTACCCGGCGCAGCGCCTCCGCCAGCTCGACGAGAAGCGCCGAGTGCTCGGAAGCGGACGGATCCGCGGTCACCGACTGTTTCGCGCTCATCATTCCTCGCTCAGCTCGGGGCCTCCGGCGCTTGCCGACACGCCGCCATCCCATCATTGTGCCCGCGCGGGTGTCGATGCCACGGACGCGAAGTGCGCCGCGCGCCCGGTGTGGCGCCGTCCGTGCCGCGCCGTCCGGCTTGGCACCCGCCCGGCGGCGATGGAGGATACGAGGGTGTCAGCGGAGACGGGGCCCGCGTCGAACGGGGGCCGGGATGAGCACGTCCGGCGCGTCCGGCTGCCCGCCGACCGGCGTACGCCCGCCGCCGCACGGGCGCTGGTCCGCTCGGTGCTGGCCGAGTCCGACCTCGACGAGCTGCTCAACGAGGCGCTGCTGCTGACCACCGAACTCTCCACCAACGCGGTGGAGCATGCCCGCACCGAACTGGACATCGAGGTCGTCGCCGACCCGGTCGGGCTCACCGTGACCGTCTCCGACTTCGCCACCGGCCCGGTGGACGAGCTGGTGGTCGGCATCCGCAGCGACACCGAGGACATCGACGAGGTCTCCGAGCGGGGCCGGGGGCTGCTGCTCGTCGACCACTTCGCCAGCCGCTGGGGGACGACCTACCTGCCCACCGGCAAGGGGGTCTGGTTCCGGCTGGACCGCCCCGGCGGCACCGTGCCGGCCGGCCCGATCGCGATGGAGCACGTCCCCGCGAACGGCGGGGACGGCACCGTGGCGGCGAGTTCCGCGCCGAGCGCCGCCGCGATGAGCGAGCTGACCCAGACCAGCCCCGACCCGAACGCCGACGACCCGCTGCCCGATTTCGCCGCCGACCTGCTCACCCGGGTCGCCGAGATGGTGGGCGCGGCCGGCGGCGTGATCCGGCTGGACCGGGGCGACGGGCAGGGCACCCAGCCGCTGGCCCGGTACGGCCGCCAACCCCGCCCCGGCAACGAACTGCTCCAGGTGCCGTTGGCGGTGCACCGCCCGTACGCCGGGGAGCTGGAGCTCGACGCGGCCCCCTCGGCGTACGCCCGACCGCTCGCCGTGCTCGCCGCCGAACGACTGTCGCTGCACCTGGAGAACGACCGGCTGCGCCGGGCGGACGTCCGCCGGCAGGCCTGGCTGACCTTCCTCGCCGAGGCGAGCGAGCTGCTCGCCCAGTCGCTGGACGTCGAGCTGACCATGGCGCTGATCCCGCAGCTGGTGGTGCCCCGGCTCGGCCAGTGGTGCGCCGTGCACACCACCGACGAGTGGGGCCGGCTGCGGCTGGCCGCCTCCAGCCACGCCGACGAGTCGATGCTGCCCCAGCTGCACAAGGTGCTCCAGGAGGTCGGCCCGGACTCCGTCCAGGCCCGGCTGCGGGAGGCGTCCCGCAGCGCCGCGCAGGTGCCGCTGGGCCCCCCGATGGAGGGCTTCGCCGTGCCGTTGATCGCCCGCGGCCAGCGGCTGGGCACCCTGGCGGTCGGGCGGCACCTGCGGCACCGGCACGACCCGGACGAGATCGCCGTGCTGGAGGACGTGGCCCGCCGGGCCGCCCTCGCCATCGAGAACGCCCGGATCCACGCCGAGCGGCGCCGGGTGGCGCAGACCCTCCAGCAGTCGCTGCTCCCGCCGGTGCTGCCGGTGGTCGAGGGGATCGGCTTCGCCGCCGAGTACGTCCCGACCGGCGACGACGCCGAGGTCGGCGGCGACTTCTACGACGTGCTGCCGCTGCCCGACGGGCGCTGGCTGGTGGTGATCGGCGACGTCTCCGGCAAGGGCGTGCAGGCGGCGGCGGTCACCGGGCTGGTGCGGGACGTGATCCGGGTGCTGGTCGGCGACGGCAAGCCGCTGCCCGAGGTGCTGGCCCGGCTGAACGAGACCCTGGTGGAGCGCGGCGGCGGGCGTTACTGCACCCTCGCGCTCGCCGCCGTCCGGCCGGGCCGGTACGGGCAGCTCGACGTCTCGCTGCACCTGGCCGGCCACGACCGCCCGGTGCTGCTGCGCGGCACCGGGGGCGCCGCGTTCGTCGGCACCGGCGGCACCGCGCTGGGGCTGATCGACACGATCACCTCGCCGACGGCGGAGATCCCCCTCGCGGCCGGCGACTCGCTGGTCTTCTACACCGACGGGGTGACCGAGCGCCGGCGCGGCCGGGAACTGTTCGGCGTCGACCGGCTCCGGGACGCGGCCGCCCCGCTGGCCGGGTACTCGGCCGACGTGGTCGCCGCCCGGCTGCGCGCCACCGCGATCAACTTCTCGGTGGAGGCGCCCCGGGACGACATCGCCATCCTGGTGCTCCGCAACGACGCCCTCTGAGCCGTCGCCCTGGCCGCCGCCGCCCTGCAGATCAGCGGCGGGGGACGTCGCACGTATGTCGATGCGAGTACGGTGACCGCATGTCGGATGTCGTGGGTGTCAGTGAGGAACGCCGCCCGCGGGTCGGCGTCATCCTCACCGGGCACCTCGTGCTCGCCGGGGCGCTCGTCGTGCCGGCGGCGGCCTACCTGGGTCGGATGGCCAGTGCCGGGGTGGGCCCCGCGGACATGGTCACCGGCCAGTACGACCCGAAGGACATGGTGCCGTTCGGGATGAGCGGGGCGAACCCGTTCGCCTGGCTCTACCTGGCCGTGTCCCTGCTGTATCTCGCGGGAGTCGTGCTCGGGCCGGCGCTGGCCCTCTACACCGCGGCGGTGCTGGCCCGGGAGCGGGACCGGCAGCCGCCGCGCGCCCGGGCCCTGCTGCTCGCCGCCACGCTCACCACGCTCGCGCTGACGGTGCTGCGCTTCACCCCGGCGCTGCACGACATGCAGCGGTGGTGGCTGGACTGACCGCCGGCGCTCACAGCCCGCCGGGCAGGCGGCCCGGGGCGAGCCGCCGGTGCGGGTCGAGATGCTCCTTCGCCGCCCGGAGCCGGGGAATCACCGCCGCCTCACCCCACACGTCGACGGCCTGCCGGACGGGCTCGGGCGCGTTGACCACCACGCACCGCCCCCGCCGGGCGAGCAGCACCCCGCGGACGGCGGCGAGGATCGAGGCGACCCGGTCGCCGGGCAGCGCCCCGGGCAGGGCCGCGTGCACCACGCCCAGGCCGGCGGAGCCGCGCACCGGGACCGGGGCGCCGGCCGCGTCCCGCAGCGCGTAGACCGCGGCGTGCAGGTCGGTGATCGGCACCTCGATGCGCAACGCGGTGTCGCCCGGTCCGAACGGGTAGCGCCGCCACCACGGCGGGGCCGCGTCCAGCACGCTCGCCTGGCCCTCGAAGAGCGTCACCAGCCGCTCGGCCCGCTCGGTGACGTCGGCCGGGCCCCCCTCCAGCAGCACCGCCAGGGTGCCGGCGCCGCCGCGCACCGCCGGCTGCTCGCCCCG
This sequence comes from Micromonospora purpureochromogenes, assembly GCF_900091515.1. NCBI lineage: Bacteria > Bacillati > Actinomycetota > Actinomycetes > Micromonosporales > Micromonosporaceae > Micromonospora > Micromonospora purpureochromogenes. The sequence goes on from NZ_LT607410.1 coordinate 207,290, forward strand.
CCGCCCGGCCATCGAGGGGTGGTTGGCGCGGGCCGCCGCCAGCGACGGGTGCACCGGCCGGTGCGACCGGGACCCGGCGGCGGGCAGGTCGAGCTCGACGGCGGCCGGGTCGAGGCGGGCGGCGAGCACCGCGCACACCAGGTCGTGCACCTCCAGCGGCGTCCACACCGGCCGGGTCACCCAGACCCGGCTGGCCGGCACGGCCTGCACCCGCAGCGTGGCCGAGACCAGCACCCCGAGCCCGCCCTGCGAGCCGCAGAGCAGCCGGCCCACGTCGAGCCCGACCGGCGCCGGCCCGGCCGGCGGCTCGGCCGCACCCGCGCTGACCAGCTCACCGTCGGCGTCCAGCCAGCGCAGGCCGATCAGTTGCTCGCAGGCGGTGCCGTACCGGTGGCGCAGCGGGCCGGCCTCGTCGGCGGCGAGCACCCCGCCGAGGGTGGCACCGGGCGAGGACGGATCCAGCGGCAGCCGCCGGCCGGTGCGCTCCAGGATGGACTGCACCGCGCGCAGCGGGGTGCCGGCGCCGATCTCGGCCACCGGCGAGCCGACCGGCTGGTGGCCGAGGCCGGCGAGCCGGCCGGTGTCGAGCATGACGTCGACCCGGGCCGGTGCCGCACCCCAGTCGATCTTCGTGCCGGCGCCCCGCGGCACCACGCTCAGGTCGTGCCGGGCGGCCAGCCGCAGCACCTCGGCGGCGGCCTCGGTGCCGCCGGGCACCGCCACCCAGCGGGCGGCTCGCCCGGCGACCTCGTCGGCCGCCCCGGCGAAGCGGGCGAAGGAGGGACCGCAGATCGCGGTGAGCCGTCGGGTGATCTCCATTGCGCCGGTGGATCGTGCTGCTGCTGCCGCCATGCCGGTCATCGTACACATGTTCGAAAGACCTGGCGGCGGGTCGGGCGAAGAGGCCCGCTCCCGGGCGCTGCCCGGCCGGTAACGTGACGCCCGTGACCAAGAAGACCTCCGCGCCCGTCGCGAACCGGGTGCCCGCCGAGCGCACCCACCACGGCGACATCGTCATCGACGAGTACGCCTGGCTCGCCGCCAAGGACGACCCGGCGACGATCGCCCACCTGACCGCCGAGAACGCGTACACCGAGGCCCGCACGGCGCACCTGGAGGGGCTCCGCGCCGAGCTGTTCGAGGAGACCCGCCGGCGCACCCAGGAGACCGACCTGTCGGTGCCCAGCCGCAAGGGCGGCTACTGGTACTACACCCGCACGGTCGAGGGCCAGCAGTACGGCGTGCACTGCCGCCGGGCGGTCCGCGACGGCGAGACCGTGCCCCCGGTCAGCGCGGACGGCGCCCCGCTCGACGGCGAGGAGGTGCTGCTCGACGGCAACCTGCTCGCCGAGGGGCACGACTTCTTCGCCCTCGGCGCGTTCGACGTCAGCCCGGACGGGCGCTGGCTGGCGTACTCGACGGACTTCGCCGGCGACGAGCGGTTCACCCTGCGGATCAAGGACCTGACCACCGGCGAGGTGCTCGCCGACGAGGTGCCCGGCACCTTCTACGGCACCGCCTGGTCGGCGGACGCCTCGATGCTCTTCTACGTCACCGTGGACGAGGCGTGGCGGCCCAACCGGGTGTGGCGGCACGCCGTCGGCACCCCGTCGACCGAGGACGTGGTGGTGCACCAGGAGGACGACGAGCGGTTCTGGGTCGGCGTCGACCTGACCCGCTCCGAGCGCTTCGTGGTCATCGACATCCACAGCAAGGTGACCAGCGAGGTCCGGGTCGTCCCGGCCGGCAACCCCACCGGCGAGCCGGCCGTGATCGCCGCGCGCCGGCAGGGGATCGAGTACACGGTCGAGCACCACGGCCACCGTTTCCTGATCCTGCACAACGACGGCGCGGAGGACTTCGCGCTGGCGTACACCTCGGCGGACGCGCCGGGCGACTGGGTGCCGCTGATCGAGCACTCCCCCGGCACCCGGCTGGAGTCGGTCGACGCGTTCTCCGACCACCTGGTCGTCTCGCTGCGCAGCAACGGCCTCACCGGCCTGCGGGTCATCCCGGTCGGCGACGGCGACGCCCACGACATCGACTTCCCGGAGCCGATCTACAGCGTCGGCCTGGACGCCAACCCGGAGTACCGCACCCGGGAGATCCGGCTGCGCTACACCTCCCTGGTCACCCCGGACTCGGTGTACGACTACGACCTCGTCACCCGCCAGATGGTGCTGCGCCGGCGCAAGCCGGTCCGGCCGGGGCCGGACGGGCGGGCGTACGACCCGGCCGACTACGAGCAGCACCGCGACTGGGCGCTCGCCGACGACGGCACCCGGGTGCCGATCTCGCTGGTCTGCCGCGCCGGTACGCCGAAGGACGGCTCGGCCCCCTGCGTGATCTACGGGTACGGCTCGTACGAGGCCAGCATGGACCCGTGGTTCTCCATCGCCCGGCTCTCCCTGCTCGACCGGGGCGTCGTCTTCGCCGTGGCGCACATCCGCGGCGGCGGCGAACTGGGCCGGCGCTGGTACGACGAGGGCAAGCTGCTGGCCAAGAAGAACACCTTCACCGACTTCGTGGCCTGCGCCCGCCACCTGGTCAAGGCCGGCTGGACGGCCGCCGACCGGCTGGTCGCCCGGGGCGCCTCGGCCGGCGGGCTGCTGATGGGCGCGGTCGCCAACCTGGCCCCGGACGCGTTCGCCGGGATCGTGGCGCAGGTGCCCTTCGTGGACGCGCTCACCTCGATCCTCGACCCGTCGCTGCCGCTGACCGTCACCGAGTGGGAGGAGTGGGGCAACCCGCTCGCCGACCCGGAGGTGTACGCGTACATGAAGTCGTACACCCCGTACGAGAACGTGGCGACCGTGGACTACCCGGCCATCCTCGCGGTGACCAGCCTCAACGACACCCGGGTGCTCTACCACGAGCCGGCGAAGTGGATCGCCCGGCTGCGGGCGATCGCCCCGCAGGGCGACTACCTGCTCAAGACCGAGATGGGCGCCGGGCACGGCGGCCCGAGCGGCCGGTACGACTCCTGGCGGGAGGAGGCGTTCATCAACGCCTGGATCCTCGACAAGCTCGGCCGCGCCTGAGGCCGCCGGCTTGACCAGTCACGACGAGGGCCGGGCGGACGAGGAGCCGCCCGGTCCGGACGTACCGGAACCGGAGCCGGGCGCAGAGCCGGGAGCGGGAGCGGCACCGGGCGTGGCCCGGCGCGGGCCGGCCTGGCTGATCGTCGGCGTGGTCGTCGCCACCCTGCTGATCTGCTGCTGCTCGGCGGTGGTCGGTCTGGCCGTCTCCTGGTCCGCCGGCCTCCTCGACTCCCGCTGACCCCACCGTTCCAGGGCGGTCAGCGCGAGCGACCGGGCGGGGCCGCGCCGACCAGCGCCGCCGCCTCGCCGGTGCGGACCATCCGCTGCCAGCGCAGCCGGTTGCCGATCACCGCGGTGACCGCCGACTGCACCACCACCAGGTACATCACCTGCCGGTAGACCAGTTGCTGCAACGGCAGCGCCCACAGCGGGCCGAAGCCCTCCCGGTCCAGTCGCAGCGCGTACGCGGCGGTCAGCCCCTGGAGCAGGAGCAGCCCCAGCCAGGCCAGCACGAGCGTCGACCAGGGCAGGAAGAGCAGGCCGTAGACGGCGTACACGTCGACCGCCGGGGCGGCCAGCGGCAGCACGATCTGGAACACCGTCAGGTACGGCAGGCCCCGCCGGCCCAGCTTGCCCCCGGCCCCCGGCTCGCGCAGCGCGTGCCGGTGCTTCCACATCGCCTGCATGGTGCCGTAGCACCAGCGGTAGCGCTGCCGCCAGAGCTGGCGCAGCGAGGAGGGCGCCTCGGTCCAGGCGATCGCCGCCTCCTCGTACACCACCCGCCAGCCGGCCCGGAGCACCTGCATGGTCAGGTCGGTGTCCTCGGCGAGGGTGTCCGAGGGGACGCCGCCGACGGCGAGCAGCACCTCGCGGCGGAACGCGCCGATCGCGCCGGGGATGGTCGGCATGCACTCCAGCACGTCGTACATCCGGCGGTCGAGGTTGAAGCCGATCACGTACTCCAGGTGCTGCCAGCGGCCCAGCAGCCGGCGCCGGTTGGCGACCTTGGTGTTGCCGGAGATCGCCCCGACGGTGCGGTCGGCGAAGCCCTGCACCAGCCGGTACACGGTGTCCGGCTGGAAGACGGTGTCGCCGTCGACCAGCACCAGCAGGTCGGCCCGGGCGGCCCGGATGCCGGTGTTCAGCGCGGCCGGCTTGCCGGCGTTGGCCTGCCGGATGACCCGCACCCCGCGCAGGCCCATCCGCTCGACGATGTCGGCGGTGCCGTCGCTGGAGCCGTCGTCCACCACGATCACCTCCAGCGTCGGGTACGCGCTGGCCACCAGCGACCGCACCGTCGCCGCGATGTTCGCCGCCTCGTTGTACGCGGGCACGATCACCGAGACCGGCGCGGTGACCGGCGGCCGGGGGTGCCGGGGCCGGCGCACCCGGCGGACGTGCAGCTGCGCGCAGGCCACCTGCACGGCGAGCCGGGCGACGCCGAGCACCAGCGCGACGGCGAGCAGGATGTTCATCGCGGTGGCCGCCCACTCGGCCCCGGTCTGGGTCCAGCGCAGCGCGTGGCCGCTCAGCCGGGTGCCGGCGCCGGCCGGGACGGTCGACGGCGGTGCGTCGACGCCCTCGGAGACGGTGGTGAACCGGTAGCCCTGCTTCGACAGCCGGGTGAGCAGCTGGTCCACGGCCGCCACGGTCTGGCCGCGGTCACCGCCGCCGTCGTGCATGAGCACCACCGCGCCCCGCCCCGGCTGCGGGGTCGCCGCCCGGACGATCGCCGGTACGCCGGGGCGCTGCCAGTCCTTGGCGTCCAGGTCGGCGAGCACGGCCACGTGCCCGCTGCCGGCGGCGGCGCGCAGCGCGTCGTACCCGGCGGCGGTCAGCGTCGGGGTGGTGGACGAGAAGGGGGGCCGAAGCAGGGTGACCTCCCGGCCGGTGGCCGCGGCGATCGCCTTGCGGGTCAGCGACAGCTCCAGCTCGGCCCGCCGGTCGGAGACCGTGGCGAGGTCGGCGTGGGTGTAGGTGTGCGAGCCGAGCTCGTGCCCCTCGTCGAGGATCCGCCGAACCAGCTCGGGATGCGCGTTGACCCGGGAGCCGACCACGAAGAAGGTGGCGTGCGCCCCGTGCCGGCGCAGCACGTCGAGCACCTCGGGCGTCCACCGCGGGTCCGGCCCGTCGTCGAAGGTGAGCGCCAGCGTGCCGTCCGGCATCCGCCGGCTGACCGGTTCAGGCTGGTCCAGCCGCAGCACCGGCCCGCCGCCGGTGACCGTCCTCGGCGCTGGCACGTCCGGGGCGGCGGACGGCCCGGAGCCGCCGGCGAGCCCGGTGACCAGCCCGTTGACGGTCAGCGCGGCGAGCAGCAGGAACAGGCCGAGCAGGAGCAGCACCCAGTGGGCCCGCGGGTCGCGGCGGGCTACGTGACGCGCCACGTCAGTGGGGCCTGCCGGGCGAGCGGCTGGGCTTGGCGGTACGCCGCACGTCGCCCTGGCCGGGCACGCTGGTGGACGGCTGGGGCCCCGGTCGCGCGGTCGTGGTGACGGACGGGCCGGCCGTCCCGGTGGGCGTCGGCGCGGCGGTGCTGGTCACCGGCGACGGTTGCGACGAGGCCGCCGGGCTGCCCGGCTGACTGAGATCCTCCGGGGTGTCCACGCCCGCTTCGATCGGTGGCCGCGCCCGGGGGTCGGTCCAGCCCGGCAGCGGGACGGTGCTGTCGCCGAAGAGCCCGGCCAGGACCAGTCCGATGCTGGTGAGCAGGCCGAGCCCCATCGCGGTGCCGGCGATCGTCATGAGCCGGCGCCGCTTTCCGGTCCGGTCGACGAACACCGGCGGCGCACCGCCCGGCTGGTTGTGCATCTGGTGATCTCCCTGCCCCGCCGCCCGCGGTTCCACCCCCGCTGGCGGGCTTCCGGATCACAAGCGCCGTGGCCGTCCCGGGTGTTACACGGTCAGGCCGTGCGCAGCTCCTCGACCGCGGTGCTGGCCCGCAGGAGGAGCAGGCCGACCGCGACCGTCACCAGCACCGCGATCAGGGCGCCGGCGCCGACCAGGGCCAACTGCCCCAGCGGTACGCCGGGCGTCACCGTCACCTCGGGCACCCACCCGGTCCGCAGGTACTGCCCCCGGGTCGCCGGGTCCGCGCAGAGCGACTCGGCGCCGTCGCAGAACTCGGTGGAGTAGCCGCCACCGGTCACCGCGTCACCGGCGACGCCGCGGCTGAGCAGCAGGCCCACGGTGAGCGCGAGCCCCACCGCCGGCACCGCCGGCGCCAGCGCCTGCCAGGCGATCGACCGGGCGAGCGTACCCCGGGGCACCCCGGTGGCGACCAGCGCCGCGTACGCCCGCCGCCGGGCGACGATCCCCTCGACCAGGGCGACGATCAGCCCGCCGGCGGCGATCGCCATGGCCACGCCGACCGCCAGGTCGACGAGGTCCACCGTGCGCAGGTAGAAGCCGTCGCTGCCGCCTCGGTCCTGGCCGGTGAGCCGTTCGATCTCGGCGTGGGCCTCGAACGAGGCTCGCATCCCGGCCGCGCCGCCACCCACGATCACCGCGGCCAGCAGGGCGGCGAAGGTGCGGCTGCCGGCCCACGGGTCGCTGGTCAACCGCCGGGACGCCAGCAGCGCGGCCGGTCGCCGGGCGTACCGGTGCAGCAGCCGACCGGAGGTGTACGACAGCCAGCCGGTGCCGACCACCACCCCGGTCAGCGCGGCGAGCCCGCCGCCGAGCAGCAGCAGCGGCGGTAGCAGCAGCGGGGGTTCCCGGTGGTGGTCCTGATACCAGTCGAGCACCGGGTCCAGGGCGGCGAAGGCGGCGAGGCCGCCGACGATCAGCAGGCCGGCCCACGGCCCGGGCGCGCGTTCCCGGCGGACCTTGCGCACCACGCCGAACGGGGTGGCGGTGACCCGGCGCAGCAGCACCGCGCCGACCAGCGCCGCCGCCAGCGGCAGCCCGAGCACCACCGCCACGATCACTCCGGTGGCCGGGAGCACGTCGGTGGGGAGCGGGAGCCGCCCCCGCGCGTCCGGCGCGTCGAGCAGCCGCCGGCCGACGAGGAAGACGGCCAGCCCGAGGAGGGTCCCGAGCAGGCTGGCCAGGCCGGTCTCCAGCACCGCGAGCCGGGTCACCTGGCCGGGGGTGGCGCCGGCCAGGCGCAGGGCGGCGAGCCGCCGGTCCCGGGCGGGCGCGCCGAGCCGGGCGCACTGCCCGGCCAGCGCCAGCACCGGGACGGTGAGCAGCAGCAGCGCGATCGCGGTGCCGCCGCGCAGGCCGGGTTCGCGGAGCAGGGCGTTGCCGTACTGCTCCGAGATGTTGCGGCCGTCGCAGCAGGGCGGGGTGGGGATGGCCAGCACGGTGAGCGCGGCCAGGCCGGCGAGGGTGGCCAGGGCGGCGCTGAGCGCGGTCAGCACCACCCGGGCGGTGTCGGTGCGGTTGCCGGCCAGGGCGAGCCGGAGCAGGACGGCGGGCGTCACCGGGCACCACCGGCGAACGGCAGGTCGAGCCCGAGCCCGCTGGCGTCGACCGCCCCGTCGCGGAGCATCACCTCCCGGTCGGCGTACGCGGCGATCCGAGGCTCGTGGGTGACCAGCACGACGCTGGTGCGGTGCTGCCGGGCGAGCCGGACCAGCTGGGTGAGCACCTGCTCGCCGCCGAGCGTGTCCAGCGCGCCGGTCGGCTCGTCGGCGAAGAGCACCCGGGGCTCGGTGACCAGGGCCCGGGCGGTGGCGCACCGCTGCTGCTGCCCGCCGGACAGCTCGCCGGGCCGGACGTCGGCCACCTCGGCCACGCCGAGCCGGTCCAGCCAGCCGAGGGCCGCCACCCGCGCTTCTCGCCGCCCCGTGCCGGCGAGAAGCAGCGGGAGGGCGACGTTCTCCGCCGCGGTCAGCTCGGCGACGAGCTGGCCGAACTGGAAGAGCACCCCGAACTCGGTGCGCCGCAGCCGGGACCGGTCCGCCTCCGACCAGGTGTCGATCCGCTCGCCGCGCCAGCTGACCTGGCCCGCGTCCGGGCGGAGGATCCCGGCCAGGCAGTGCAGCAGGGTGGATTTGCCGCAGCCGCTGGGGCCGGTGACGGCGACGATCTCGCCCTCGGCGACGTCGAGGGTGACGCCGCGCAGGGCGGGTGTCGGCCCGTACGCCTTCACCACGCCGCGAGCCTGGAGTTGCGTCACGAGTGCACCTCCCGGTGCCAGTCGGCGACCCGGTCCAGGGTGGTCCGCAGCCACCTCAGGTCGGCGTCGAGGTGGGCGATGGCGTAGTCGGCCGAGACCACGTCGTCGAGGGTGGCCGAGGGCGCCGTCTTGACGGCGGTGAGTTCGCGCAGCCGGTCGGTGTGCGCCCGCCCCTGCGCGACCAGGTACGACCGGGCGGCGCTGACGTCGGCGACCAGCAGCGCCACCACCACCTTGGCGAAGAGCGCGCTGGTGACGTACGGCGCGGGGGGCTCGACGGTGCCCAGCCACCGGTCCAGTGCCTCGCGGCCCTGGCCGGTGAGCTGGTAGGCCGTCCGGTCCGGGCCGGCCTCGCGCTCCTGCCCGGTGGCGACCACCAGACCGTCGCGCGCCAACCGGCCCAGGGTCGCGTAGACCTGCCCGAACGCCAGCGGCTTCGCCCGGGGCAGCCGGGCGTCGTGGGCACGCTTCAGCTCGTACCCGTGCCGGTTCCCGGCGGCGAGCAGCCCCAGCAGGACGTGCGACGTGGACACCCGGCCACTATTCACTCAGTGAATAGCTGGTGTCAAGCGTCGTCGATGCGGTTCAGCGGCTCCAGGCAGGGTCGCGGCCGGCGCGGCCGAGCAGGCGGTCCAGCTCGGTGCAGTCCGGGCCGGTCGTCACCTCCGGACCGAAGGCGCCCATCTGGCGGCCCATCGGGCCCATCTCGTCCAGGAACCGGTGACCGGCGGCGGTGACCTCGGGCGCCGGCTGATACGGCTGACCGGTGGCCCGGGCCAGGTCCCAACCGTGCACGGCCAGGTCGATGACCCCCATCAGGCCGACCGTCTCCTGGGGCAGCCCCATGCCGGGCGAGGCGCCCTCCTCGGCGGCCGGGTCGGCCCACACCTCGACCAGCCGGGTGGTCTCGTCGGCGAACCGGTCCCGCCACCCCTCGGTCAGGTGGTCCGTCTTCGCCGACCAGTCCACCTCGCGCCGCCGGGCCAGCGTCTGGAAGTTGACCACCACGTCGTACAGGTGGTTGGCCAGGTCCCGGACGGTGTAGTCCGGGCACGGCGTGGGCAGGTCCAGCTGATCGTCGGTGATCGCCCGGACCACCGCCACGGTTCGCGGTGCGGCGGCGGCCAGCAGATCGCTAGTCTTCGTTCCCATAGGGCCAGCGTACGAAGGCGGTCTTGAACGAATGCGACAGCCACGCGGGGACAACCGGGGCATCCTCGACCCGGAACGGCTGCGCCGGGAGGTGCGGTTTCGCCGGCACCTGCCGGCCCCCGCGCTGCGCCCCTGGGTCGAGCACTACTGGCTGATCGACTGGGCGCTGAGCGCGCCGTTCGCGCAGCAGCTGGTGCCGCACCCGGCGGTCAACGTCGTCTTCCAGCGCGTCGAGGGCGGCCCGGAGACCGCCGAGATCGCCGGCGTCGGGCAGCGGCTCTTCTCGATCACCCTGACCGGCACCGGCCGGGTCAGCGGGATCCAGTTCCGCCCCGGCGGCTTCCGGCCGTTCTGGCGACGCCCGGTCGCCGAGTTGACCGGCGAGCGCCGGCCGCTCGCCGAGGTCCCCGACGCCGCCCGGGCCGCCGCCGGCTCCGGGGCGGACAAGGGCCACTGCGCGGGTACGGACACCGAGCGCCGCCGCGCGCTGGACGCCTTCCTGACCGCCTGGGCGCCGGAGCCGGACCCGGCGGCCACCGAGGCGATGGCGCTGGCCGAGGCGATCCGCACCGACCGCGGTGTGCTGCGGGTGGACGACCTTGCGCGCCGGCACGGCAGCTCCACCCGCCGATTGCAGCGCCTCTTCCTGGACCACGTCGGGGTCGGTCCGAAGTGGGTGATCCGCCGCTACCGGCTCCAGGAGGCGATCGAGCGGGCCGCCGAGGGGCCACCCGACTGGTCCGCGCTCGCCGCCGACCTCGGCTACAGCGACCAGGCCCATCTGGTCCGCGACTTCACCGCCGTCACCGGCGTCTCCCCCACGGCCTACGTCCGCTCCCTGCGCTGACCCGACCGCGCCCCCATCCGGCAGCGACTCCTCACCACACCTCACCCACCGTCACTGCACCCGCGCCCCCAGAGGCCGACTCCGCATCCTTTGCTCTGCTGCCGCCCACGCAACACAAGCGGAGAGTCACCGTTCCGCGGAGGCCCACTCCCGGCGGGGATTCCCATGTTCGCTCGTCAGAGCGGTGTTGCGGATGAGGCAGCAGAGCAAAGGATGTGAAGGGGTGGTGGGGAGGATCCAGTCGTGTCGCTCTGCGTGAGGACGGCCGTAGGTCACTCTTCGTGCCACCCCTGCGTGCCGGGAAAGAGCCGTGCGGTCAGCGGCGGCGGCGGACGGCGACCACGGCGACGTCGTCGTGGATCTCCGGCGGGGCCAGCTCGACCAGCAGGCGATGGCAGAACCGGTCGAGGTCGTCGTCCACCCGGGCGGCACACGCGGCCAGCGCGGCCAGCCCCTCGTCGATGGTGGCGTCCCGACGCTCGATCAGGCCGTCGGTGTAGAGCACCAGCGTCGCGCCGGCCGGCAGGACGAACTCCAGGTCGTCGGGGCGCTCGGCCCGTACGCCCAGCAGGGGCGCCGACTGCTGGACGAAGTCCACCCGGCCGTCGACGCTCACCAACGCCGGCAGGTGCCCGGCGCTGGCCAGCCGGATCCGACCGCTGGGCGGGTGCAGCAGCAGGATGCAGAGGGTTGCCAGCTCGTTGCGGAGCAGCGTGCGCATCAGCTCGTTGAGCCGGTCCAGGATCACCCCCGGCTGGTGCCCCTCCACCGCGTACGCCCGCACGGCGTGCCGCAGCTCGGCCATCACCGTGGCGGCGTGCAGCGAGTGGCCGGCCACGTCACCGATCGCCACCAGCAGGTGGCCGTCGAGCATCACCAGTTCGTAGAAGTCGCCACCCACCTCGGTCTGCGCGCTGGCCGGCTCGTACCGGACGGCCAGGTCCAGTCCGGCGACCTCGGGCAGCCGCCGGGGCAGCAGGCTCCGTTGCAGGGTGACGGCGATCCGGTGCTCCTCGTCGAACGACCGCTGCGCCTCCACGGCCGCGGCGACCGCCTGGGCGAGCTGCACCAGCACCGGCGTGCGCGCGGTCTGGGTCGCGGACGGCACCACCACGTAGAGCGGAGCGCGATCCTCGCGCAGCCGGGCGGCGGCCACCGTCACCGTGTCCCCCGCCGGCCAGGGCACCAGGCCCCACTCGGCCGGGTCGTTCACCCGTACGGTGGACCCGGTCGGTACGCCGGTGTCGTCCACCACCCAGGGCACGATCGTCGGCTTCGCGCCCGGTCCGGTGGCGATCCCGGCCAGGCAGTCGCCGTCGAAGGTCTCGGCGATCACCGCCGCCGGGCTCTTGAAGATGTCGGCCGCGCCCGCCGCCGCCGCTTCCAGCAGGCGGGCGAAGTTCGGGGCGGCGTGCACCGCGACGGTGGTGTCGGCCAGCCCGGTGAGTCGCTCGGCGAGCAACTCCGCGCGCTGCCGCGCCTGGTAGTAGCGCAGCACCGCGTGGGCGGTGGCGACCAGTTCCTCCGGCTCGATCGGCTCGGCCAGGTAGGCGTCCGCGCCCCGGGTCAGCCCCTGCGCCCGGTCCACCACGTCGACCGCGTGCGCGGACACGTGGATCACCGGCATCGCCGGGTGGTCCGCCTTGATCCGCTCGCAGACGTCGAAGCCGCTCAGGTCGGGCAGCCGCACGTCGAGCACCACCAGGTCGATCGGGTCCGTCGCGACCCGTTCCAGCGCCTCGGTGCCGGTCTCCGCCTCACGGACCACGAAGCCCGCCCGGGTCAGCCAGCTGACCAGCAGGTAACGCTTGGTGCGACTGTCGTCGACCACCAGCACCGTCGCCTGGTCGCCGACCATCGTCAGGCCCCGCTCGCCGGTAGGACGACGGTGAAGGTGCTGCCCCGGCCGGGCTCGCTGGTCAGCTCCAGCGTCCCACCGAGCAGGGTCACCAACCGCCGCGCGTACGGCAGGCCGAGGCCGGTGCCGCCGACCCGGCTGGCCCCCGGCACCTGATAGAACTCCTCGAAGATCCGTTCGTGCAGCTCCGGGCGGATGCCGACGCCGGTGTCGGAGACCGACAGGCGCCACCGCTCGTCGTCCCGCTGCGCGGTCATCCGCACCTCGCCGCGCTCGGTGAACTTGAGCGCGTTGTGCAGCAGGTTGCGCAGCACCTGGGAGAGCAGCACCTCGTCCGAGCGGAGCACGGCCGGCGCCGGCGGCTCCTCCACCACCAACTCGACGGCCGACCGGTTGGTCAGCGCCCGCAGGGTGCCGCGCAGCTGGCCGAAGACCGCCCGCAGGTCGACGTCGGCCCACTCCGGCTCGATCCGCCCGGACTCCGCCTTGGCCAGATCCAGCAGGGCGTTGACCAGGGAGAGCAGATCGGCCGCCGAGGCCCGGATCAGCTCCACCTGCTCGGACTGCTCGGGGGTGAGCGGGTCGGAGGCGGCGTCGGTGAGCAGCCGCCCCAACCCGATGATCGCGGTCACCGGGGCGCGCAGCTCGTGGCTGACGTTGGCCAGGAAGCGGCTCTTCGACTCGCTCGCCGTCCGCAGCTGCGCCGACTTCTCGTCCAGCTCGGCGTAGAGCGCCACCACGCCGCGGTTGGTCTCCTCCAACTCCTCGGAGAGCTGGGTGTAGAGCGCCATCACGCCCCGGTTGGTCTCCTCCAGCTCGGCGTTGAGCACCGCCAGCTCGTCGCGCTGGCTGCGGACCTCGTCCAGCGCGGCGATGAGCTGCTCGTTCTGGGTGGCGAGCTCGTCCAGGGCACTGCCGGGCGCGCTGTGCCCGAGCTCGGCGCGCAGCTCGGCCAGCCGCGCCTCGGTCAGCGCCTGGGCGGCGGCCGGGACACGTCGGGACATCCTCACGACCGTATCCCCCTCCTCGCTGATCACCCCCAGTGTGTCCACCAAACGCGCCACCGCGCCCGACTGTGGCTCGTACCGGCCGCCGGGCAGCGGGCTGGCCGGCGTGAGGTCGACACGCAGCGCGCGGCGGCCGTCCCGGCCGTGCACCACATGGAAGGCGACGTCCGCGCCGCCGACGGTACGCAGCAGATCACGGGCGACCTCACTGAGCGCGGTGGCGAGCCGGACCTGGTCCTGGTGCTCCAGACCGACGGCGGCGGCGACCTCCCGGCCGCGTTGGCGGACGAGGAAGATGTCCTGCTCCACCCGCAGCGCCATCTGCAGCAGCGGCTCGCCCGCGCTCATGACGGTGTCCTCGCCGCCAGGACGCAGGCGTCGTCACGGCGGACGCCGGCGTCCCGCAGCAGCGTCGCGGCGAGCACCAGCGGAGATCGCCCGGTCAGCCCGGGGTAGTCGCCGATCCGCCACCGGTCGACCACGCCGTCGCTGTGCATGACCAGGGTCGCCTCCGGCGGGAAGGCGTAGTCGTACTCCCGGACGGACGGTCGCTGGTGCCCGGCGATGCCGGGCAGCGAGACCAGGCCCCGCCGCTCGTCGGCGGCCCCGAGGACGACGCCGGTGATGTTGCCCAGCCCGGCGTACCGGAGCACGCCGGCCGACGGGTCCAGCTCGGCCACGGCCAGGGCCGCGCCCCGGGTGTGCGTCATCGCGCGGTGCAGGTGCTGCACCACGGTGGCGGGTGGCGCGGCCGGCGCGGTACGGAAGGCGGCCAGTGCGGCGTCGGCGGCCGCGCCCGCCAGCGCCCCGTGCCCGAGGCCGTCGCAGACCAGCACCTGGTACCGGCCCTCGATCACCCGTGCGGCGTGCCCGTCGCCGCTGACCTGCTCGCCACTGATCGGCCGGGTCAGCCCGGCCGCCCAGGCGGGGCGCACCGGCGCGGCCTTCGGCCACACCTGCACGGCGAGGACGGTGCCCTTGCCCGGCCGGGACCAGGCGTCGTACCAGCTCGCCTGGCGGCTGATCGCGCCCAGGCCGATGCCGAGGGTGCCGGTGGTGGAGTGGCCGTCCCGGGAGGAGACGGTCAGGTCCGCCATGCCGGGGCCGGAGTCGATCGCGATCAGCTCCACGCCGGCCTGGTCGCCGTCGCGGACCGGCCGCAGCAGCAGCAGTCCTTCCTCGGCGTGCTTGACCAGGTTGCTGGTCAGCTCGGCGGCGACGATGGCGAGTTCGGCGACCCGGTTGGGGTCGAGGCCGAGCTGCTCACCGAGGCGTTCGGCGGCCCGTCGCACCGAGCTGGCGGCGCTGCTGTTCTCGACCCGGAACCAGCTGCCGGGATCGGGAACAGCGTGGCTGCTCACCGGGACCACTTGGTGACGGTGATCCGGGTGCCCTCGCCGACGACGGTCTGGATGTCGAAGTCGTCGACCAGGCGTCGGGCCCCGCTGAGTCCCAGGCCGAGGCCGCCGCCGGTGGTGTAGCCGTCGGTCAGCGCGAGGTCGAGGTCGGGGATGCCGGGGCCGGTGTCGGCGAAGACCACCCGTACGCCCCGGCGCCGGCCGTCCTCCACCACCGTCACCTCGGCACCGCCGCCCCCGCCGTAGATCAGCGTGTTGCGGGCCAGCTCGCTCGCCGCCGTGACGAGCTTCGTCTGGTCGACCAGGGAGAGCTTGGCGGCCACCGCGACCGTACGCACCAGCTGCCGGACGCGGACGACGTCCTCGTCGCTGCCGATCGCCTGTGCTTTCGGGCCCAGGTCGACGCCCGCGGTCATGGTGATGTCGCCGCCGTTCCTGACTCCACGCCCTCCGGATCGTCGTCGAACCCGAAGTCGTCGTCAGCCCGGCTCGCCGCGATCAGCTCCATGCCGCGCTCGACGTTCAGCGCGGTCCGGATGCCGTGCAGCGACAGGCCCAGCTCGACCAGCGTGATGGCGACCGCGGGACGCATCCCGACGACCACCGTCTCGGCGTCGAGCACCTTGGAGATCGAGGCGATGGTGGAGAGCATCCGCCCGACGAAGGAGTCGACGATGTCCAGCGCCGTGATGTCGATGATCACGCCGTGCGAGCCGGTGGCCACGATCCGCTCGGCCAGGTCCTCCTGGAGGGCGACGGCCGTCTGATCGGACATGTCGATCTGGATGGAGACCAGCAGGATGTCGCCGATCTTCAGGATCGGCACCCGCTCCATCACGCCTCCCGGCGCGGGTGGCGGCGAGCGGTCTCGACGCCGGTGAGCCGCAGCACGTGCCGCAGCGCGTCAGCGAGGCTGGCCTTGGTGGCGATGTCCCCGAACTCGATGCCGAGCGCGACGATGGTCTGCGCGATCTGCGGCCGGATGCCGGAGATGATGCAGTCGGCGCCCATCAGCCGGGCGGCCACCACCGTCTTGAGGATGTGCTGGGCGACCTGCGTGTCGACCGCCGGCACGCCGGTGATGTCGATGATCGCGTACGGCGAGCCGGTGTCGACCAGGGTCTGCAGCAGCCGCTCCATCACCACCTGGGCGCGGGCCGAGTCGAGCGTGCCGACCAGCGGCACGGCGACCACGCCGTCCCAGATCTTGACCACCGGGGTGGAGAGTTCGAGCAGCTGCTCGGCCTGGTCGGCGATCAGGCCCTCGCGGGCCCGCACGTACGTCTCGAAGGTGGACAGGCCCATCTGGTCGACCACGTCGTTGAAGGCGAGGACGTCGCGCAGCGACAGTTCGCTGTCGGCGGCGTCGGCCAGCTCGACGAGCACCTGCTTGAGCGCGTAGATGCTGACCGCGGTCTCGGTGGCGGAGAAGCCCTGCCGGGCCCGATTGCGCGACAGCTCACCGAGCACCGCCCGCAGTTCGGCGGCCGACTCGGAGGAAATGTCCGCGAGCCCTCGGGCACTCGCATTGATCATGCTACGGTGCAGCTCCTGCACCTGAAGGCGCAGTTCCGCCTGGCTGAGCCGGCCACGCAACGAGGTCGCGACCAGCTCCGTCCAGCGCTGGACGATCCGCTCGGCATGCTCAGTAAGCAGGCCGGCGAGCCGGTCACCCTCTTCCGTGGTCATCGCCATGGTTACCTCCTCTGAGCTGGGCCGGCCGGACTCTATCACCGCCGACTGGCGCGGTACTTGCCACGAGGCAAAGAAATGATCAGGCACACCGGATCGCACTCCCGTTCTGCGTGTTCGGGCCTTCGTGGGATACCGTTCCACCGATAACAGGAGGTCCGAATGTCCTTGACGGTGCACACGGAACAGCGCGGCGACGTGGTCGTCGTCTCGGTCGCGGGCGAGCTCGACATGGCGACCGCACCGCAGCTGCAGGACCAGATCACCGACCTGCTCGACAAGGGCCGCAGCCGTCTCGTGTTCGACCTGGCCGACGTGTCGTTCTGCGACTCGACCGGCCTGTCGGTCTTCGTGCGCGCGAAGAACAGCTGCGACGAGGCCGGTGGCGTGGTCCGGCTGGCCGCCCCGCAGCGCGGCGTGCTGCGCATCCTCGAGGTCAGCGGTCTGGTCGAGGTGCTGCACACGTACCCGACGGTCGAGCAGGCCGTGGCGGGCGACCCGACACCGGCCTCCTCCTGACAATTCTCCTCAGCGCTCGTCCTCGATGAACCGGGGACGAGCGATCACCATGCCCGCGGTCGTCTGCACGGCCAGCGCGGCGACCAGGAACCCGAGCGGGGCCGTCCAGCCTCCGGTCGCCTCGTAGAGGATGCCGACCAGCAGCGGCCCGAGGGCCGCGATCACGTAACCGGTGCTCTGCGCGAAGGCGGAGAGCGCCACCGTGCCCTCGGCGGTCCGGGCCCGCAGGCCGATGGTGGTCAGGATCAGCGGGAACGCGCCCTGACCCAGGGCGAGCAGCAGGACCCAGAGCGGCGCGAGGCCGTGCGGCGCCACGGCCAGACCGAGGTACGCGGCCGTGGAGAAGGCGGTCAGCGCCAGCACCAACGGTCGTAGCGTCCGCAGCCGGCCGGCCAGGGTCGGCATCATCAGCGCGACCGGCACGCCGAGCGCGGTCACCCCGGCGAGCAGCAGTCCGGCGGCCTCGGGGCGGTAGCCGGCGTCGCGGAAGAGCTGGGCCAGCCAGCCCATGATCGCGTATCCGCTGAGCGACTGCGCGCCGAAGTAGACCGCCATCGCCCAGCCGAGCCGGGTGCGTTCCGGCCGGATCCGCACCCGCACGGCGGGGGCCGCCGTCGGGGCCGCGGCCCGCCGGGCGGCGCGGGCCCGCAGCGCCAGCGGCACCCACGGGAATACGGCCACCGCGGCCAGCCCGGCCCAGACGCCGAGCCCGGCCCGCCAGGAGCCGAAGGCGTGCGCGACGGGCACCGCGGAAGCGGCGGCCACCGTCGTGCCCACCGTCAGAGCCATCGTGTACGCCCCGGTGACCAGCCCGGTGCGGTGCGGGAAGTGCTGCTTGACCAGCATCGGCAGCAGGATGTTCGCCACCGCGATGCCGGCCAGCGCGAGCGCGCTGGTGAGCACGAAGACCAGCGCGGAGTCGGTGGCCACCCGGAGCACCTGCCCCACGGTGAGGGCGAGCATCGCCACCACCAGCACCCGGGCCGGCGGGTAGCGGCGGACCAGCCACGGGGTGAGCGCGCCGAGACCGGCGAAGGCGATCGTCGGCAGGGTGGTGACGAAACCGGCCATCGTGCCGGAGAGCGCCAGTCCGGTGCGTACCTCGTCGAGGAGGGCGCCCAGGCTGGTCACCGCGGCGCGGAGGTTGAGCGCGACCAGCAGCATCCCGACCAGCACCAGCGCACCGCCGCGGGCCGCTGAGGGCCGGCCGGCCGGGGGCACGACGGCGGCCGGCGCGGGCCCGGGCGACACGTCGGCGGTGGGCGCGCCCGGGTCGGCGACGGACCGGTCGGCGGCGGGGGCCTCGGCCTCGGTGCAGGTGGGTGGCGGGGTCATGACCTCGAACCTACAATCATGGGATGAATTTCGGCAGCAGGTGTAACCGGTGACACCCACCGTCGATTCCGTCGCCGTGCCCCCGCGCGGCCACCGGGTACGCCAGACGATCGAGCAGCTCAGGGAGCGGATCCTCGGCGGCGAGTGGCCGGTCGGCGGGCGGATCCCGACCGAACCGCAGCTGGTCGCGGCGCTCGGGGTGGGGCGGAACACCGTCCGCGAGGCGGTCCGCGCGCTGGTGCACGCCGGGGTGCTGGAGTGCCGGCAGGGCTCCGGGACGTACGTGGTCTCCACCGACGAACTGGCCCCGGTGGTGGCCCGCCGGCTCACCGACGACCGGATGGCCGAGGTGATCGAGGTCCGGCGCGCCTTCGAGGTGGAGGCCGCCCGGCTGGCCGCGCTGCGGCGTACCCCGGCGGACCTGGCGGCGCTCGACGCGGCGCTCGCCATCCGGGAGGCCGCCTGGCGCTCGGGCCGGGTGACGGAGTTCGTGGAGGCCGACGCGGCGCTGCACATCGCGGTGGTGGCCGCCGCCCACAACGGCATGCTCGCCGAGCTCTACGCCTCGGTCGGCACGGCGCTGCGCAGCACGGTCGCCCAGGCCATGGGGGACGCGCTGGA
This sequence comes from Micromonospora purpureochromogenes, assembly GCF_900091515.1. Classification (NCBI taxonomy): domain Bacteria; kingdom Bacillati; phylum Actinomycetota; class Actinomycetes; order Micromonosporales; family Micromonosporaceae; genus Micromonospora; species Micromonospora purpureochromogenes. The sequence goes on from NZ_LT607410.1 coordinate 225,842, forward strand.
GCCCGAGCGGTACGTCGACCACGGTCGACTCGTCGCCGCGATCCGGGACGGCGATCCGGCCCGCGCGGCGATCGAGGCCGGTGCTTTCCTGGAGCCGCCCCCGGGGGCATAGGTTGTCCCGGACGCAGAATCGGACAGCACGGGAGTACGGATGCTCAAGGGCTTCAAAGACTTCATCATGCGCGGCAACGTCGTCGACCTCGCGGTCGGTGTCGTCATCGGTGCCGCGTTCACGGGCGTGGTCACGCAACTGACCAAATCGTTCCTCGAACCGTTGATCCGGGTGATCGTCCTGCTGCTCACCGGCAGCGACAAGGGCCTCGCGGGCACCGCTCCCACGTTCCGGGGGATCGCCTTCGACTGGATCGCCTTCGTCAACGCCGTGATCACCTTCCTGCTCACCGCGGCGGCGCTCTACTTCCTCGTCGTCTTCCCGATGAACCGGCTCGCGGAGCGCCGCAAGCGGGGCGAGGAGCCGCCGCCCTCGGCGCCGAGCGAGGAGGTCAAGCTGCTGACCGAGATCCGGGACGCCCTGGTCGTCGGCGGGCACACCACCCCGGCGCAGCAGCGGGGCGCGCTCGACGACGTGCTCGGTCGGCGTACGGAGCCGCCCGCGCCGCGCTGACGCGACCGCATGCACATCGGCCCCTGTGGGAATCCCACAGGGGCCGTCCCGTGTCGTACACATGTTCGATAGAGTCCGGCCATGGAACAGCGCAAGCACTGGTGGAACGGCAAATGGGGGCGGCTGGCCCGGCGGGACGTCTTCCTCCGGGTGGACGCCGACCGCTGGCACGTCGAGCAGCGGGCCGGCGGTGCGGAGGGCGTCTCCCAGTTCTACGAGTACGGCAGCGCGGAGGAGGCCGAGGAGACCGTCCGGGCCCTGCTCGAGGGGACCGACGGCTGGCGGGAGCTCTCCCCGCGCCCGCCGAGCGCCTGGGCCCCGCCGAGCACCGGCGTTTAGCGGCGCGCCGGCCCGGGAACCGCCCGGGAATGAAGCAGCAGGGCACCGAGCAGCAGGCGGCCATCTCCCGCGTCACCACCGGCATGCGGGTCATCGACACGGCCGGCGTCGAGGTCGGCACCGTCGACCTCGTGCAGCGGGGTGACCCGAACGCGGTGACCGTGCAGGCGCCGACCGCCGACCCGGGCGGCAGCCTCGACGAGCTGATCGAGTCGGCCGCGGTGGAGGAGCCGGACCTGCCCGCCGACCTCGCCGCCCGGCTGCTGCGTACCGGCTACCTCAAGGTCTCCACCGAGCTGGCCCGCACCGGCGCGGTCTACGTGCTGGCCGACCAGATCGCCGCCGTCACCGACGGCCAGGTACGCCTCGGCGTCGGCGTCGGCGACCTCCCCCCGGAAGAGTGACCGCCCACTCGCGGTGACGTGGGGACGTGACGACCGACCGGGCCTCGGGCTGATGCGACCACCACCGGTGTGGTCGACGCGCTACAGACCTGATGACGTGAACGACTCAAGGCTGGTCTCCGGCGTCCGACACCCGGTGAATCGTTCACGTCATCAGGTCGATAGCCCATTCGGTAGGCACTCGGCACCCGAGGCTGCCCCGCCTCGACCCGCGCGCCGTGCCGACGTGCGGTTGCGGGTGATGGCGGTGGACGTGAGAGTCAGCGCCTCGTGACCTCGCCGGCCTCGGCCCGCACGCCCCCATCCGACCCGCTCCCGTCCGAGCCGACCTGACCCGATCCGGTGTCGGCCGAGCCGGCCGGACCCGATCCGTTCTCCGCCGCGCGGGAGGGCGCCGGCACCGTGGCCGGCGCGGTCGGGCCGGCCGGCGGCGACGCGGCACGCCGGCGGAAGAGCACCAGCATCAGCCAGCCGGCGAGCAGGCCCCAGAACGCGCCGGCCACCCCGAGCAGGCTCACCCCCGACGCGGTGACCACGAAGGTCACCACCGCCGGCTCCCGGCTCTCCGGCTCGGCGACCGCCGCGGCGACCGCCGTGGCCAGCGCGCCGAGCAGCGCCAGCCCGGCCACCGCCTTGATCAACACCGGCGGGGAGAGCAGCACCAGCGCGGTCGCCACCCCCGCTCCCAGCCCGAGCAGCGCCAGCCCCAGGCCGGCGGTGACCGAGGCGATCCAGCGGCGCTCCGGGTCCGGGTGGGCATCCGGCCCGGCCGCCAGGGCGGCGCTGATCGCCGCGAGGTTGACCGCGTGCCCGCCGAAGGTCGCGCCGAGCGCGCTGGCCAGCCCGGTCACCCGCAGCGCCGCGTTCAGCGGCGGCTGGTAGCCGTAGCCGCGCAGCACCGCCGTACCGGGGACGTTCTGGGCGGCCATGGTGACCAGGAAGAGCGGCAGTGCCAGCCCGACCAGCGCCGGCACGGTGAACGCCGGCGCGGTCAGCTCGACCACCGGCCGGAACCCGCCGACGCCCCCGGCCGGCGAGGTGAGCGCGATCGTCACCGCGGCCACCACCAGCGCCGCCGGCACGGCCCAGCGCCGGGCGAACCGGTGCAGCACCAGCCAGGTGACGATCACGGGTACGGCCAGCCGGGGCACCTCGACCAGCGCCCGCACCGGGGCGGTGCAGAGCGGCAGCAGCACCCCGGCCAGCATCGCCGCAGCCACCGGGCCCGGGATCGCGGCGACCGCCCGACCCAGCACGGGAAAGAGACCCGCGGCCACGATGAGCACCCCACAGAGCAGGAACGCGCCGACCGCCGCGGGCCAGCCGCCGGGGACCGGGCCGGTGGCGACCAGCAGTGCCGCGCCCGGGGTGGACCAGGCGATCGCGATCGGCATCCGGTGCCGCAGCCCCAACCAGAGGGCGCAGAGCCCGGACGCGACGCTGACCGCGAGCAGCCCGGAGGCGGCCTGGGCCTCGTCGGCGCCCACCGCCCGCAGCCCCGCCAGCACCACTGTGAACGAACTGGCGAAGCCGACCAGGGCGGTCACCACGCCGGCCAGCACCGGTTGCAGCCGTCGCGCCATCACCGCACCCCCCGTCGTCGCGGCCACCCTAGCGGCGGCCCACCAGCACGCCGCGCCCGTCCACCCGGCCCGCCCAGGAGGCGGGAGCGGGGAGGCGGGGGCAGGCGACCGGACCGCTCAGCCCAGCCGGCGGGACGGGACGCGGTGCCGTACCGCCCACAGCGCCGCCTCCGTGCGCGACGCCGAGCCCGTCTTGCGCAGCAGATTCGACACGTGCACGGTGACCGTGCGGACCGAGATGCCGAGCGCGCGGGCCGCCTGCTTGTTGGACATCCCGGCGACCAGGCAGCCGAGCACCTCCACCTCCCGGCCGGTCAGCTCGGCGTCGGGCGGGGCGGCCGGGCGGGGCGCCGGCGGCCGCAGATGCTCCGGCAGCGGCCGCTCGGCCAACGCCTCGAGGCCCCGGCCGGCGTGCGCGGCGAGCAGCTCGGTGAGCGCGTACGGGTTGCCGCCGGTGCGCCGCCAGACGGCGGTGGCGATCCGGTCGGTGGGGCGGGTGCCGTCGTACACCTGGGTCAGCACCTCGGCCACCTCGGCCACCCCGAGCGGCCCGAGGTGCTGGCGCACGGCGCCGCGTACCCCGCAGAGCCGGGACAGGACGCGGACGGCGAGGTCCGGCGCGACCGCGTCGGCCGGCGGCCGGCTCGCCACCACCAGCAGGGCCGGCAGGTCACCGGCGGTGGCCAGCTCGCCGACCAGGTTGAGGCTGGCCGGGTCGAGGGCGTGCAGGTCCTCCACCACCAGCACGGCCGGGCCGGCGCCTACCAGCCGCCGGACGGTCCGCACGGCCAGCCGCAGCAGGGTGCCCGGGGCGTAGCGCTCGCGCGGCGCGGTGGGCTGCTGGGCGAGCCAGGCCAGCGCGTCCGGCGGCAGATCGAGACCGCTGGTGTCGCGGCCGCTGAGCACCGCCGCCAGCCAGTCGTACGGGGCCGGGTCGTGCAGCCGGGCGGCGCCGGACAGGGCCACCGCCGGGCGGGGCGAGAAGCCCTCCACAGCCGCCGCGACCAGCAGACTCTTGCCGACCCCGGCCGCCCCGGTGATCACCGTGACGGCGGGCGACGGACGGCCCGCGTCGACCACGGTGGACCACGCCCGGTCGAGCTCGGCACGCTCGCCGGCGCGTCCGACCATGGACACCGGCATCATTTCTGCCACCCTACGCACTAGTGCGTAGAGACGGATCAAGGGTGTTCTTGGCAAGCTTGTGGCATGACGCTGATCCTCCGCTCGGCCATCCTCAACGACGTCGGCCTGGTCCGCACCAACAACGAGGACTCCGCCCTCGCCGGTGACCGCCTGGTGGCGGTCGCGGACGGCATGGGTGGGCTCCCCGCCGGTGAGGTGGCGAGCGAGATCGTCATCCGCATTCTGGACGAGCTGGACCCGCCGACCGCCGCCGACGAGGCCGCCGAGGCGCTGCGCGCCGTGGTCGCCACCGCCAACCAACGCATCCGCGCCGCCATCTCCGCCGATCCGACGCGCGACGGCATGGGTACGACGCTGACTGCCGGCCTGCTCGCCGAGGACATCCTGGTCCTCGCCCAGGTCGGCGACTCCCGCTGCTACCTGCTGCGCGACGGCGAACTGACCCAGCTCACCCGGGACGACACCTTCGTGCAGGCGCTGGTCGACCAGGGCGCGCTCTCCCCCGACCAGGCCCGGCACCACCCGCAACGGTCGCTGGTGACCCGCGCCGTGCAGGGCGCGGACGCCCCACCGGCGATCGGGGTGCTGACCATGTTCGTCGGCGACCGGCTGCTGCTGTGCAGCGACGGCCTCTCCGACTATGTGGAGGACGCCGCGATCCACGCCGCGCTGACCACGTACGGCGACCGCCAGCTCTGCGGCGAACAGCTGGTCAAGCTCGCCCACCAGGCCGGCGCGCCGGACAACGTCACCGTGGTCGTCTCCGACCTGACGGAGGCCTGAACCGGACCAATCGGGTTGCGGCGGACCGCCGGCCGGGTTGGGATGGACGGATGCTCATCCGTCGCCTGGCCGCCGAGGAACGCCTGACCACCAGCTTCCCGCTCCAGGCGTACGCCTTCGAGGCGTCCCCGCTGAGCAGCGAACGGGTGGAGGCGTTCCACCGGTACCTGCCGTACAACAAGGGCAACCGGACGCTCGTCGTCGACGAGGGCGGTGAGACGCAGGCGGCGGCGAGCGCCATCCCGATGCGGCAGAACCTGCGCGGGCGGGTGCTGCCGATGGCCGGCGTGGCCGGAGTGGCCACCCACCCGCTGGCCCGCCGGCGGGGTCACGTCCGGGCGCTGCTGCACCAGCTCCTCGACGAGATGCGCGACGAGGGGCACCCGCTGACCGCGCTGTACCCGTTCCGGGCCGGCTTCTACGAGCGCTTCGGCTACGTCGGGCTGCCCCGGGCGCGTACCGCCCGGTTCTCCCCCGCCGACCTGGACCCGCTGCTCCGGGCCGAACTGCCCGGCGAGGTGACCTGGGAGCGGATCGGCGCCGGCTACCCCGGCTACCGGGCGTTCACCGAACGCTGCGTACGGGAGCGGCACGGCTTCGCGATCTTCCCGGAGTTCCGCGCCGTCGGGCTGCGCGACCGCGACGACCGCTGGCTGGTCACGGCCCGGATCGACGGTACGACGATGGGCGCGCTCACCTACCGCATCGACGATCACGGCGGCGAGCTGCAGGGCGACGACCTGCTCGTCAGCGACCCGTACGCCCGGGCGCTGCTGCTGCAGTTCCTCGCCCGGCACGTCGACCAGGTCGACCGGATCACCCTCCAGGTGCCCGCCGACGAGCTGCCCGAACTCTGGCTGACCGACCTGGCCGTACACGTCGAGGCGCGGGTCTCCCGCCCGGGCTCGCCCGCCCCGATGGCCCGCCTGCTGTCGCTGGACGCGCTCGCCGGCCTCCCCGCCGGCCCGGGCCGGGTCCGGGTCGAGCTGGTCGGCGACCGCTGGCTGGCCGGCACCCACCTGCTCGACGGCACCACCGGCCACCTGGCGCTGACCACCGGCGGCCCGGCGCCGTCGGCGACCCTCACCGCCGCCGGGCTCTCCGCCCTCGCGTACGGGGTCCTGGACCCGGCCGAGGTGGCCGTCCGAGGGCTGGGCTCGATCGGCCCGGAGGCTGCCGCCGAACTACGCCGCCTCTTCCCCCGCCACCTCCCCTACCTCTTCGCCGACTTCTAACCCCACCTCGCGGCCTTGCGCCGCCCCCCGCGCCGGGCGTCAAGATCCGCACAGCTTCAGAGAAAGCGGGCTCATCACGCGGCCGGAGGCCACTCTTTCAGAGAAAGTGCGCGCCCCTGGGGCACGCCGGTCGGTCGGTCCGGTGGGCGGGGTGGGGCGGTGATATTGGTGCGATGCGGTTTTCGGGTCGGGGGGGTCGGGTACCGTCCGCCAGGTGCCGGAGTGGTTGCAAGCGGGTGCCTGGGGTCTGCTGGCCGGTTCGGCACTCCTGATCGGGGCGGTCGTCGGGTTCTTCGCCCGGGTGCCCCGCAAGATGATCGCCTCGGTCATGGCCTTCGGCGCGGGCGTGCTGCTCTCCGCCGTCTCCTTCGAACTGATCGCCGAGTCGCACGCGCAGGGCGGGCTGCTGCCGACCGTGATCGGGGCGGCCGGCGGGGCGCTGGCGTACACCGGGGCGAACCTGCTGCTGGCCCGGCGCGGTGCCCGGCACCGCAAGCGCTCCGGCGACGAGCAGCCGACGGAACAGGAACAGCCCGGCTCGGGGTCGGCGATCGCGGTGGGCGCGCTGCTGGACGGCGTACCCGAGTCGGTGGTGATCGGCGCGAGCCTGCTCGCCGGCGGCCCGGTCAGCCTGGTGACGGTGGTGGCGGTCTTCCTGAGCAACGTCCCGGAAGGGCTGTCCAGCGCCGCCGGCATGCGCCAGGCCGGCCGCTCCCGGCGGTACGTCTTCTTGCTCTGGACGGCGATCGCGCTGGTCAGCGGCGCGGCGGCGCTCGCCGGCTACACGCTGCTCGGCGGGGCGCCGCCGGAGGTGCTGGCCACCATCTCCGCGCTCGCCGCCGGCGCCATCCTCGCGATGATCACCGACACCATGGTGCCGGAGGCGTTCGAGGACGCCCATCTGCTGGTCGGCCTGATCACGGTCCTCGGCTTCCTGGCCGCCTTCGCCCTCTCCCACGCCTGACCACCCGTCGGCGGCTCGCCGTCCGCGAGGCGAGTGGATCAACCGACGCAGCGCGGGTTAGCGGTGGGTTAAGCCTCGGCGGAGGAATCGCCGCGGACCGCCCACGCCTCTAGCATCGGCGGGTGCGCGTGAGATCCCTTGTCCGCCTGCTCGCCCTCGGCGTCGCCACCGCCACCCTGCCCGCCTGCGGCGGGAGCGGGGACGGCGCGGCCCCGGTCGCGCGGTCCACCGTGGAGGCTGCCGCCCCGACGGCGAGCCCGTCGGGCGGACCGACGGCCCGCAGCGGCCTGGGCGGGCCGGGAAAGAGCGCGTCCCCGAGGCCGTCGAAGACCGCTGGCTCGCCACTGCGGGCGGGCAACCCGAACGGCGGCGCCACGGTCCCGGCCGAGGCGCGGGCGGTGGCCATCTCCCGTCCGACCAGGACGGTGGGTACGGGTTCCCCGGCGAGCTGTACCTCGGACGCGGTGGTGCGGTCGGTTGCGGCGGGCGGGATCATCACCTTCGACTGCGGCCCCGACCCGGTGACGATCCGGATGAAGGCCACCGCGAAGGTCCGTAACAAGGTCGGCGCCCGGACCGTGCTCGACGGCGGCGGCAAGGTCACCCTCTCCGGCGGCGGCGAGCGGCGCATCCTCTACATGAACACCTGCGACGCTGCCCAGGGCTTCACCACCTCGCACTGCCAGAACCAGGACCACCCGCAGCTCACGGTGCAGAACCTGACCTTCGCCGACGGCAACTCCACCGGCGAGCGGACCGAGGGCGGCGGGGGCGGCGCGATCTTCGTACGCGGCGGTCGGGTCAAGGTGGTCAACTCCCGCTTCACCGGCAACCGTTGCGACCGGACCGGCCCCGACCTGGGCGGCGCGGCGCTGCGGGTGCTCAGCCAGTACGACAACAAGCCGGTGTACGTGGTGAACAGCACCTTCACGGCGGGGTCTGCGCCAACGGGGCGGCGCTGAGCAGCATCGGCGTCTCCTGGACGGTGCTGAACAGCGTCTTCACCGGCAACAGGGCGGTCGGCAGCGGCGCCAACCCGGCCCGGTCGGGCACCCCCGGCGGCGGCAGCGGCGGCGCGATCTACTGCGACGGCAACGAGTTCACCGTGCGCATCGCCGGCACCCTCATCGAGAACAACCACGCCAACGAGGGCGGCGGCGCGATCTTCTTCGTCAGCAACAACCGCACCGGCACCATGCGTATCGAAGGTTCGACCCTCCGCCGCAACCCCAGCGACGGCTTCGAGACCCAGGGCCTCCCCGGCATCTTCTTCCTGGGCGCCCGCCCACCCACCACCACCTCCTCCCGCCTGAGCTGACCCGCCCGTCGATCATGAAGTTGTTGCCCGCCGCACCGGCGTGTCGTGACAACAACTTCATGATCAACGGGCGGTGGAGTGGGAGGAAGGACTGATCAGTAGGGGTTGCCGTGGCCGGGGAGGCGGGTTTTGAGGAGGGCGGCGGGGCGGCCGGGGAGGTCGGGGGCGGTGGACATGGGTGGGGCGGTGGTGCCGGCGCGGGCGGCCATGCCGGCGAAGAGGTCCTTGAGGGCGGTGAGGGCGTCCACGTTCGGGTGCCAGCCGAGCTTGGTCTCGGCGCGCTCGCTGGACATCAGCGGCGCGTTCAGGGCCAGCTCCACCCAGCCGACGTCGACGGGTTGCAGTCGGAACCGCCAGCTCAGCGCGGCGGCGGCGCGCAGCACCGGGGCGGCCACCGGGATCGTCCAGCCCTTGAAGTGCCGGGCCACCAGCTCCGGAGTCAGCACCGGGTCCGCGGCGACGTTGAAGGCGCCGCGCGCCTCACCCAGAACCGCCCTGGCGTACGCGTCGGCGACATCATCGGCGTGCACCGCCTGCATCCGCAGCCGGCGGTTCGCGGGTACGACCGGGATGCGCCCGAAGCGCAGCAGCCGGACCGGGGCGAGCGGCCCGAGGAAGTACCGGGCGATCTCGGTGCCCGCGTCGCGCTGGAAGATCAGCCCGGGCCGCAGCCGCACCACCCGCACGGTCGGGTGCTCGGATTCGAGGCGGTCGAGCATCGCCTCGACCTCGGCCTTGTCCCGGCTGTACGACGATCCAGGCACCCCGGTCGCCGGCCAGCGCTCGCTGATCGGGTGGTCCTTCGGGCCGGGCGCGTACGTGCCGACCGACGAGGCGTACACCAGGCTGGGAACGCCGGCCCGGACGATGCCCTCGATCACCGCGCGGCTGCCGCCGACGTTGGTCCGGTAGAGCGTGCGCTGGTCGTGGCTGGGCTGGATCTGCCAGGCCAGGTGCACGACGGCGTCGGCACCGGCGAAGAGCGCGGCGAGTTTCCCGTCCGCGCCCGGCGCCCCGATGTCGCAGGAGTGCCACTCCACCCGGTCGTACGGCTCACCGGCGTCCGGGCCGGGCAGTCGCCGAGCCACGCCGACCAGTTCCAGCCCCGACTCCGGGCGCAGCCGGCGCAGCAGCGCCGTCCCCACGTTGCCACTGGCACCCACGATGACGATCCGCATGCGGGCTGCCGTACCCGTTGAACCGGACTCCAACCCCGCAACGGTCAGGGGCGGGGCGACTGGCGTACCCAACTCTTCTCCTGCTTGCGACGGCCCTGGGTGGCGGCCAGGCAGCGCGGGCAGATGAAGCCGACCGGGTCGGCCTCGGTGAGCACGTCGGTCGAGGTGTAGTCGAACGGCACGTGCGGGAAGCGGCGCAGCCGGGTACGGCTGAGCTGGAGCCCGCAGACGGTGGCGTTCTGGCCGGGCTGCCAGGCGTGCACCTCACCGCCCGGCACCCGTGTCCCGTCCGGCCCGGTCTCCTCGCTCGACGCCGCCACGGCCGGGGTGCTGCTCATCCTCATCCCGTCCCGATTCCCCCCTCCCGCCGTTTCAGACCCGCCCGGTTGATCGACTCCGTTTCGCCGACATCGCGCCGTCCCACCCACCCCTCGCCGGACCCGGCGTGGATCACGCGGCGCGCCGGGACACGAGGGCGGCCACCAGGCAGGCGAAGGCGGCGACGCTGGTCACCGTGCGGACCAGGTTCCACCGCACCCAGGTCGCCTCGAACCTCTCCCGCACCGCCGCCAGGTCGGCGATCCGGTCCACCGGCCCGGCCGCGTCCAGCCGGTCGTTGAGCGGCACGTTGCACCGCATGGTGATCAGCAGCGTCGCACCGTAGAGCACCAGCGCGGCGACCATCCAGGCCAGCACCCGGCCGCCGGCGGTGAGGTGCAGCGCCACCGCCAGGGCGATCAGCAGCACCGCGCCGAGGAAGGCCGCCAGGAACCAGCCGTTGAGGATCCGCCGGTTGATCGACTGCATGGTCCCGACGAAGGTCCGGTCATCGACCGCGGCCAGGCCCGGCATGACCGAACACGAGTACGCGAAGAAGAGCCCCGCCATGAGGCCGGTGACCCCGGTGGCGGCGGCGAGGGAGATCGTTCTCATGCCTGTCAGCCTCACCCGGCGCGCCCCTGTTGACCATGGTCGAGAGGCTCGGGGGCATGCGTGGGCGTCTGGGGTTGTGCGGGGCATCGACGGGCGGGCCGGAAGCCGGAAGGCCTCGCCGGCCAAGGTCCGGTAGCCTGAGGGCTCGGGCCGCTAGCTCAATGGCAGAGCTGTGGACTTTTAATCCGCAGGAATACGCCCTCGTTTCTGAGGTAGACCGTCGCCAAGCAGCCAAAACACTGACACCAGTTGTCCACTGTGGAAAACAGGCGCTCGATGGGTGCTCATCTGTTTCGGAGCGGTCGAGTGTGGCCACGTCCACCCGGATGCAGTGTTGTCCGACGGTGTCCACAGGGACAGGCCGCCCGAGAAGTTGGCGAGTGGTCGAGCCGCGCGCGGACCCCAAGATTCTTCGTAGGATCCGGGGTGCGGTTTCGGGGTGCCGTCCCGACGATCAAACCTTCTGATCCGTGGACGACAGGTCAGAGGGTCCAGCTCGGAGCCTTGATCAATCACTGCAACGCGCCCGAGTGCAAGCGCGGCGTGACTGTCAAGAAGATTCTGACTCCTGTCTGATCGAACGAAACCGATTGCTCTTCCCATCTCAGCTCCCCGACCTGGCTGCAGCCTTCTGCAACTGCTTGAGCCGGCGCAGCCGCCGGGCCAGTCCGGCCGCGATCTCGTCCGGGTGAATCCCGTCCGCGATCCGGTCCACCACCGCTTGCCGAAGTTCCCGGACCAACAGATCTCGCACGTCCTCGGACATGTCGACCCCGATCAGCGGCCGCTGTAGGCCAGCGCCGCCCACAGGGCCGGCCGGGTCAGGTCGGTCGCGGTGACGGTGCTCAGGTGGGCGCCGGGCAGGTAGGGCGGGACGATCCGATCGGGGTCAAGCATCCACCGTTGCACCACGCCGACCGCCTCCGCCGGTGGTCGCCGACCGTCGACGAGCTCCAGGTGGACCAGGAAGAGCGCGAGCGCGGCGAACGACGCCGGCACAGCCCAACGCCAGCCGATCACCCCGGTGAACCCGACGTCGAGCAGCGCCGGCACGAGGTCCGACCCGCCCGGGGCGGAGAGGACGACCAGGCCACGGGCACCGCTGACCGACGCCAGGTCGAGCACTTCTCCGCCGGCCAGTTGCAGGGCCGTCCCGTCCAGTCCGCACGCGAGATGCAGGACGGACGCTGCGGCCAGGTGCTTGCGTACGTCCTCCGGCCCACCCACCGCGTCGACCGGCTCCAATGCTCGGCCGAGACAGACCGACCTCGGGTAGAACAGCCGCCGCAGAACCATGACCTCAGCCATCGCGGCGTCCCGGTCGCCGCGCGGGTTGACCACGAACACCGGCTCGTCCGTCAGCGGCGGAACGGACCGCGCGGCCAACCGGACGACGTGTGTGCCGGACGGGACGTCGGTGATGCCGATCTGCTGGCCCAGTCGACGGCCGTCCCCGGCGCACACCGCACCCAGGCCCACCCGGCTCAGTCCGCCCGTCGCGGCCACCAGGAGGCGCCCGGCGGTCCACCGGCCGAGGATCGCCGGCCAACCGGGATCGTCCGAGACGAGCGGATCGGTAACCGGGAGGTTCGCGAGCACGTCGAGCTGACCGGTCGCCGGATCGAGGCAGAGCACCCCGGCGGTCAGCCCGGCATCGTCGGTCGAGTGCACATAGAGCAGGGCACCCGCGCCGATCTCGCGGACCGCGGCGGCGACCTCGGCCGGAGTGGGCACGCTCGCGATCGGCGCCTCAGGCGGCACGACTCCGACGAGGACCGCCAGCACGTCGCGGGTCAGCGAGTCGGCCCCGGCCCGCTTCGGTGCGACCGCGGCGATCTCCAACGCGGTGAACGCCTCCGCCCCCCGGCCCTCCGCGAGCATCCATCCGGCGAAACGGGCCGCGTCGGCCGGGTCGACGTCCGGGCCGTCCAGCGCGTTCCGGCCGGCGTCCCGGCACCGTTCGGTGTCGCCGGCGGCACCCCGCCGCCGGTACGCCTCGGCGAGCCGCCACCAGGTCCGGGTGCGTAGGCCGCCCTCGTCCAGCAGCCGAACGACACCGGCCAGCAGGGTGATCGCGCGGTCGGGGTCGTCGCCCAGGCGTAGGCGAGCCGCGGCGAGAACGGCCCGGGTCGGTGGTGACGACCGGTCGGCGGCGGCGTCGAGAGCCATCCGGAGATCGGCCGGATCGTGACGAAGCAGCGCATCGAGCACCGCGGTGAGATCGCCGCCACTGCCCGCGCTGCCCGCGGCCGGGGAGCAGTTGTGCACCGCGGCGGCGAGCCGGGCGTGCGCGGCGGCCGTACCGAGCGGGCCCCGCCAGGGATGACCGGCCGGCAGGGCGGCCACGGCGGCGAGTGGGTCCGGATGGCTCAGGCTACCGGAGTGCAGCGCGGTCACCGTCCGGCACAGTTCGGCGAGCGCGCTCACCACGGGCGGCCGGGATTCGATCCGTTCCGCGTACGACAGCAGGTCGTCCGCGATCTCGGCGATGGCGCCCGACAGCGGCCGGGTCTCGTCCAGCAGACCACCGGCCGCTTCCACGATCGTGACCGCGGCGGGATGGCCGGGTGGTACGTCCCTCATCGCGGCCAGGAGGTGTCGCGCGGCGACCCGGCGGGCGTCGCCGCCGGCGTCCTCGTCGTCCCAGCCGCTGCCGTCGCGCCGCTCGCGAAGGCACAGCCCGACCACCGACAGCAGCCGGTCGAGGCCCAGTTCGACCGGGTCCCCACCATCCTGCGCGTCGACCGCGCTGGCCGTCGCCCCGACGAAGGCGTCCAGGGCGGCGGGCTCGATCTCGTCCGGACCGGCCAGCAGCATCGTCAGGGCCTGCTCCCAGACCGGCCGTTCGCGGTCGAGGGCCAGCGCCGCGAGTTGCTCCCGGGCGACCCGGCGGGCGAAGGCCGGCTGCGTGCTGGTTGCCGCTGCGGTCGCCGTCGGCGTCCCGGTCGCCGGAGTGGGGCGTCGTGGCGGCACCACCGGGGCGGACTGTCCGTCGCCGCGCATGACGGTGACCGGATAGTCCAGCGGATCGGCCATGTTCGCCTGGTTCCACAGGTTGATCGGCAGGCCGTTGCGCTGCAGGTCCTGCAGCCGGGACATGGCGTCGATGATCCTGCTCAAGTCGAAGTTGGCGACGTCACCGCCGAGCAGCGGGTGGATCGACTCGGCCACGACCAGCATGGTGCGGACCATGCTGGTGACGTCGGTGCTCAGGACCGGCCCGGCGAGCAGTTCCCGGAACAGCCGCGCCGCCTCGTCGGCATCCTGGGCCGCGCCCGACAACCCCCCACCGAGGAAGCCGCTGCGCGCGGCAGCCGGGCTCATCGCCTCCGTGGCCCGGGCCAGGTGTAGCTGACCCAACGCGATGCGAGCCATGGCTGCCTGCATCGGTGGCAGGTTGGTGAACCTGGTCGCCTCGGTGAGCACGAAGATGCCGGTGTCCCGGTCCCTCGGCCCGCTGCCGTGCGCACTGTGCCGGGCCGACAGTAGCCAGCCGAGCTGGACGGCCACCTGGCCGCGGGCCGGGTCGCCGGGGTCGACCAGCCGGTAGGCCTCGTCCCACGCCTCGATCGCGGCGGACAGGAGACCGAGTGCCGCGGGCCGCCCCGGTCCGGTCCGCCAGTAGTTCGTGGCCAGCGCCTGCCCGAGCTGGGTCAGCTTCGGCAGCCGGGCCGGGCCGGTGACCCGGGACAGCTCGTCCCGGAGCCGCTCGATGGAGTCCTGCATGGCGCTACCGCCCTTCGGTCGGTCACTGTCCCCAGTGGGTGAAGCCGGCCCACGCCACCACCCGCGCCGGGTCGGTGTCCGCGAGCATGCGACGCAACGGGCGCGGCATGGTTCGGGGCGGCTGCCGATCGCCGTCGAGCATCCACATCTGCGCCCGGCGCAGTGCGTCCCAGACAGCGCGGTGCTCGGTCGTCAGGAAATGGTGGAACATGTACATGAGCAGCGAGGTGTCCTGATCGGGAATGCTCCACTGGGTGGAGAGCACCGAGCGGGCGCCCGCGGCCAGAAACATGGTGCCCAGGCTGTACGCCTCGTCGTACCCGTGGATCGAGCGGCCGGTGTGGCAGGCGGCGAGCACGACCAGCGCGATCGGGTGCCGGTCCGGACCGGCCAGCAGCGCGATCAACTCGTCCGCGGTGAGGTCCCCGCCGGCCAACAGCAGACGCGACGACGCCGAGGCACGAGCCGTCTCGATCACGCCGTGCGACGCGAGGTGCAGCATCGTGCCGGCCTGGGCGTCGTCGGCGAGCAGCCAGGAGCGTACGTCGTCGGGCGTGCCCGCCCCGGAGGGGCTGACCTTTCCGTTCGGCCACCGGCCGAAGTAGGTGGCCGCGGGATAGAACGACTGGTGGATCCCGTAGGCCTCGAGACGCGCCGAGCGCAGGTCGGCCGCGCGCCGGCCGGTGTCCGGGTCGGCCAGCACCATGCCGCCCGAGCTCAACCGGACCGGCTCGGCCGCGGCCGTGTCGCAGAACATCCGGGCGGACGCGGCCTGGGAGAGTGCAACCCGCTCCACCAGGTAGGTCCCGCCCGGGTCGCGGGCCGCCTGCCATGGCACCCGGGCCAGGTCGCCCATCGGGATGAGCACGAGACGTGGCACGCGATCGGCGCCGAGGAACGGCTTGACCAGCGGCCCCATCGCGGCCTTCCACGCCCAGCCACACAGCGCGTCGACCCGGTCCGCGAACTCGGCCGGATCGTCCACCCCGACCTCTCGCGTCGTCAGTTCGGGGGAGCGGCTGGCCACAGCAGTCAGGTACCGCTCGACATCGGTGCCTTCGCCGACGGTGAGATTCGGCAGGGCCAGGAACCACGGTTCGCCCTCGGCCGGGGCGATCACCGCCCAGCCCGGTGCCGGCGGGTCGGCCGGTACGAGATAGGCCAGCGCGTCCACGCCGAGCCGGCGTAGGGCGTCCCGGATCTCGTCGAGGCCGGGCGGGTCGAGCAGCCCGGTGTCGCGTGCCAGGACCTGCAGGACATCCTCCCGTAGCCGGGGGTCCGGGGTGTCCGTCGCCCGCCACCGGGCGGCCAGTTCCGGGTGGCCGGCCGCGGTGAGCCGCGTGCCCGGGTCGCGCAGCTCCGTCGCGGCGAACAGCATCAGGGCGCGTCCGCCGTCCAGCGCCCGGAGCGCGTCCTCGGGCTGCTGGTCCACCAGGCATCGGCCGGCGGCGGCGATCGCCTCGGTGGCCGCCTGCCGGGCGACGGCGCGCGCGGTGGCCGGGTCGGGCTCCAGCAGCACCCGCCAGGCGTATCCGCGCAGCCCCTCGAGCGTGGCGAGCCGGGCGGGCGACGCCTCGCCGATTCGGCGCCGCAACTGGCCGAGCAGGCCGGTGATGTACGACCAGTACTGGTTTTCCGGACCACCGGCCAGTTCCCGCGCCCGCTCCAGTACGGTGACCGCCTCGCCCACGTCGGACAGCGAGCCGGTGACCTCCGAGCGGTGGTTCAGGCCCAGCGCCAGCGACGCCAGGTGGAAGACGTGATCCGGATGGTGGTCCAGGGTGAGAGACACCGCCTCGCGCAGATCGGCGATCGCCGCGGCGATCCTGGCCGGGTCCCGTTCGTCGCCCATCCGCAGGGTCGTGCCGCCCCGGGCGTTCAGGTAGACGGCACGTTCCGCGTCCGAGGACCCGGCGCGCGGCGGCGGCAACGCGCTCGCCTCACCACGCGATGCCGCCTGCAGTGCCTGCAGCATCGGCATGATCTCGGCCACCGACTCGCGCAGCAGGTTGCCCTGCGGCAGTTCGTTCATCCGGCCCGCCAGGTCGACGAGCATCGCCATGGCGGTCTCGGTATCCCCGCCCTGTTGGATCTGTAAGGCGTTCAGGTAGTCCGGCAGCAGTCCGAGAAGCTGGTTGCCCTCCGGGTGGCCGGCAAGCATCTCGCCCAGCTCGGTCAGCGACGCACGGAGCCGGCTCCCGTCGCCGATCGTGTATCCGGCGGCCAGTTCCAGGCCGTTGCGGGCGGCCTCGGCCAGCGCCTTGACGTGGGGGTCACCGCTGTGTTCCGCGATTACCCCGTCGATCTCGGCCATGGCCGCCCGGGGGTCGGTCATGGTCCGGTCCGCGGCGGCCTGCAGCACCCGCTGGACCCGGGCGATCCCGCGCATCCGTCGGGCGACGTTCGTCTCCTCCGGCCGGCTCATCGATGTCCGCCTCCCTCCGTTCGCCTCCTACGGTTCTGACGGACGATTGCGCCGACCGAGCAGGTCGACGATGGTCGCGACGATGTGGTCCAACCGCTTCCGGTCGCTGATGAGGGCGGCTACCCGGTCCGGGTCGACCGGGTCCTCGCCCGGGGAACGGCCCAGATCATGCTCGGTGGTCAGCTCGCCGAAGACCGTGGTCAGCACGTCCGTGACCAGGATGTGAAGGTCCTCGCCGGCCTTCATCCGCCGTTCCAGGAGATCGATCGCGCGGGCGGCCAGCTCCTGCAACAGCGAGTCGTCCTTTTCGTGTTGGGCCACCAGAGCGAGCGGCTCGGACTCCGGGTGACCGGCCGAGAATGAAACCGGTGCCTGCTTGCGGCCGAGCGGTGCTTCCACCGTCCGCTCGTACCATCCGGGTCGGCGCCGCATCGCGGCCAGGACGACCTCCACCTCGGCGGAGACCGCCGACTCGCCGCCGTGGTGGTCGCCAGTGAACCCGGCACGCCGCTCGGCCCAGGCGGCCAGCGGCCACAGTGAACCGCCGGCGCTGGTGTCGGTGCCGACCCAGTCGAGGATCAGTCTGGCCAACTCGACCAACCACGGATCGTCGCCGAGCGCGGTGACCAGGCACTTGGGCACGCGCGGACGTTGCGGAGCCCCGCGCTCGCCCCGGCGCCGGCGGTAGCCGTCGACGGTGGCGCGCTGCATCCACCGGACCAGCCAGCCTTCGAGGTTTTCGATCGGCACGTCGGCGTGGGCGAAGAGGTCGTCCAGGACCGCCTCGACATCGTGGTGAAACCGGTCGAGGCAGTCCGGGGCGAGCCAGGGCACGCCCTTGGCGCACACGTGGTGGCGCCTGCGCTCGATCGGTTGGGTGATCCGCAGGAAGACGAGCTGCCAGGCGATCTCGAAGGCGCCGGTGCGGAGCAGTCGGCGCTCCTCGGCGGACGCGTTCCAGAAGTACTGGGCCAGCCGTCCCTGTCGAGCCAGCTCGCGGACCCGGTCCGCGTTGGCGGACTGCTTCTGGGAATCTGCCACGACAACCCTCCTACCTCGACCTTTGCCCCGATGTTCGGGGCCGGAGCGAGGCGCGGGGAGGTGCCGGCGGCGAGATACCAGAGATTACGTACGGCGGCCCGCACGATACGTACGGGCCGCCGGTGGGACTCAGGACATCTGGCTGGGACGCGGCTCTCCGTGCGGGTCGAACACCACGAAGGCCGCGGCGGCACCGTTGAGGTAGACGGTGACCGGCCGCCGCTCCTTGTCGTAGAGGCGGAGCTGGACCGTGGTGCGGTTGACCATCGCGTCCTCGACGGCACCGGACACGGCGAGCGCATCCTCGTCCGCGACCGACCACTCGGACTGGTCGATGATGAGCTTCTTGTCCATGCGGTTTGGATCCTTCCGGTGATGTGGATGGGTGTACGGTCAGGTCACCTCGTCGACGGTGAACGTGAACGAGAAGTCCTGCGGATGCCGCTCGTGGCGGCCGATGCCGAACTGCTCCTGGGCCAGCAGCGAGGTGCGGTACAGCCCGATGCTCGGGCCCACCACGCCGGTGAGCAGCTCGTAGGCGGTGTTGACCAGGACCGCTCCGGCGCCCGCCACGGCGACCGCCACGGCCGCGTGCGGGGCGGTCAGCGCCAGCTCGGCCACCCGGAGACCGGCACCCTGCACCGCCGGGCTCGTGAGCCGCTGCTCGAGCAGCGCGCTGAGGGCGAGGCTGCCGCTGGTGTCGCGGGAGACCCACACCGCGATGTCGAGGAAGTCGACCGCCGGACCGTGGTAGATCAGCACGTTGTCGAGCGGGAGCCGCTCGTTGTCCCGTACGTTGCTGAACCGCATCGTCGCCGCCCGGTAGACCGGCTGCGTACCCGATCCGCCGGTGAGCACGACCGCGTCCACCCGAACATCGGCGCTGCCCAGGGCTCGGTTACGGTGCACAATCAGGTCGGCGATGCGGACCGCCACCTGGATCGGCGTCGTGCCGCGCGGCGCCAACAACCGGATCGGCTGGGCTGGGCGGTCGTCGACGAGGAACGTCGCCCGCTCGGTGATCGGTGGGGGGGTCGGGCTGACGGTGAAGTCGATCGGCTGAATCGCGTAGCGGACCTGGGACGCGGGTGCGTCGCCGATCTCGCGGCTCACCCCGTAGGCGATCTGGGCGAGCAGGTTCTCCAGCCCCGACCGGACCCGACCGTCGCGGAGCCCCCGCTGCTGGAACACCGAGACGTCCACCGGACCGTCACTGATAAGCACCAGGACCGTCTCGGGTCGTGGTACCGCCGGATCGATACTGTCCGGCCAGGTCATCGGCACACCGGTCAACAGCCGCCGGTCGGAGTTCCAGCCGTGGGTGTAGGACGCACCTGGCGCCAGCCTGATGCCGCCGGGGTCGGACTGGGTCAGAACGGCGATCCGGGAGGAGATGCCAATGTCGATCAGCGACACGTACACCGCGCGGTCGCCCTCGTTACGCAGCCGGAACCAGATGCGTTCGTGGGACTGGGTGAACAGCAGGCTCCCGGTGAGCTCGAGTGGCTCCTCCCGCCCGTCGCGCACCCGCCCCCACTCGACGCGTACGTCGTGCCGGAGCGGCCGGTCCGGGTCGCCGGTCAACCGCCGCAGCGCGCTGGCCTGGGCGATCCGCTGGAGGTTGGTGGCGATCGCGGCGATGTCGGCGCGGGTCGCCGGTCGGGGCGCGTGCAGCGGGCCGTAGTCGTCGCGGATGACGAGCCGGCCCTGCTCGTCCGCCACCACCTCGACGGCCGGCCGGGTGTCCGGGTCGGCCGGTCGCAGCATGGTCCGGGCGGCCAGCGCCTCGATCAGGTCGGCGGTCGCCGGGTGGTCGGCCGGCAGGCGTACCGGCATGGCGGGCGCGGCCGCGCGGACCCGGCGCGCCCGCGCGCCCGGCGGCAGGGGCTGCCCGGCGATCTCGGGCGGCAGCTCGGCGACCGCCGCGGTGGGCAGCAGTCGGGTGACCGAGACCATCCCGAGGTCCGCGCCGTCGGCGCCGATCGCGAACTCGTCGCCGACCTCGACCCCGAGCAGCGGCGCGCCGAGAAGCTGGATCCGGGCCGTACCGTCGGCCGTCACCGGCAGCGTGTCCAGCGGATCCAGTTCGGTCACCTCGAACGGCACCCGGCTCGACGGCCCCTCGGCCTCGGGTCGCTGGGTGAAGGCGATCGCCTGCACCTGGCGACGCACGGCTTCCATCAGGGTCGACCAGTTGACCCGTAGCCCGTCCGCCTCACGCAACGCCCGGGTCAGCGCGTCGGTGAGCAGCCCCATCTGGACGCCGTCGCGGTTGGTGTCCTCGAACGCCGCCTCGGTCGGCGCGCACGCGACCACCCGGACCGCCCGGTCGCTGCCGATCAGCGGGCGTCGGTCGATCGGCAGGCCGCCGGCGATGAGTCCGTGGACGTGCCGCTCGACGCTCTCGTACGTCGGCTGCCACTGTCCCGGCGCCGCCCGAAGCAGCGCCCGCACCCGTGGCCCGGACTGCCGGGACATGTGAGCGGCGTGACAGCAGTCCAGCACCACGGTGACGTTCGGTGCGCGTTCGGTCAGCCGGGCAAGCAGCACGGACAATTCGGGGTCGGTGATGCCCCGGAAGTCGTCGTCGTTGGAGTCCGAGTAGTCGTCCGGGACGATGAACTGGATGATTCGTCCGTCCGCCCCCTGGATGCGGCCGCCGTGGCCGCTGTAGTAGACGACGAACGCTTCGTCCGGGGCGGCGTCGGCGATGAGCTTCTCGTACGCGTCGAGGATTCCCGCCCGGGTGGCCTACGGCGTCACCAGCGGCTGGACGGCGAAGCCGCGCGCCCTCAGGGTCTGCGCCATCGCCTCGACATCGTTGCGGACTCCGGTGAGACCGTGGGTCGCTGCGCCAATCAGGAGTGCCTTACCCGTCATGCCCATCTCTGACGGACAGCCCGTGGCCGGGCTTGAGTGCTCAGTCGAAGAAGTGTTCCTCGCGGGCCCGGGTAATCGCCTCGACGGCGGTGTGCACATCGAGTTTCTTGTACACCCGGGCCAACTGGGTCTCGGCCGTCCGCTTCGCCACGCCCCGCTGGCTCGCGATCCGGGCCACGTCACTGCCCTGATAGAGCAGGCGGAGAGTGTGCAGCTCGGCGGGGGTCAGGTTGTACGGAAGCCGAGCGGGCGCGGGGCGATCGGCCAGGTCCAGGTCGGCTTTGCGGGCTAGCGTCCGCACCCGCTCGCGCAACGGGGTGGCACCGAGTTCCTTCGCCGTCTGGTAGGCGATGCGGGCCGGCTCCCGGGCCCCGGCCCGCTCGCCGGCCCGCAGCGCGGCCTCGGCCTGGCGCCACCGGGCGTACGCCGCCGGGAATCGTCGGTCCAGCGCCGCCCATCCGTCGGCCACCTGGCCCCAGACCCGGGCGGTGTCGGTTCTGCGGATACGCCGGCGTTCCGCCGCCAGCAGCCTCGCCAGTTGGGTGGGTTCCTTCTCCACCGGTGCGCGCACGGCTTCGCCTGCCAGCAGGGCGAGTCGATCACCGACGTCCGCCGCCTCCTGGTCTGCCGCGCAGCGCATACCGACCGCGCACAACCGCAGCAGCTCCAGGGTGTTCTCACCCTTGCGCACCGCGGCCAACCCCCGGGCCACCTCCGCCGCCGCGCGGGTCAGCTCGCCCTCCTCGATCGCCAGCTCGGCGCGGATCGCGTGCAGCGGCCCGAGGAATCGCGGGTCGGCGCCGTGCTCCACGTCGTCGATCGAGGCGAGCAACTCGCGCGCTCGCCGGAGATCGCCACGGTGCACCTGTATCTCGGCGAGCGTGAGGCGGGGATAGAGGCTTTCCGCCGGGCGCAGATCCTGGATCGCCTCCGTGATGATCCGTTCGGCGTCGTCCCACTCGCCCAGCAGCACCAGCGCGGCGCTGGCGTTGTTGGCGACGATGGTGCTCTGCCGGCTGCCGGTCAGGCCGAGCCGGCGTGCCTCGTCCAGCCCGTCCCGCGTCACTTCGGCGGAATCACGCAGCCTCCCCGCGTGCTCCAGGATCAACCCCAGATTTCCGTAGGCCCGGAGAAGGTCCTCGATGTGCGCGGCCGACCGGGCGACCTCGATGGACCGGCGGAGCCGAACCTCGCCCTCGGGGTCACCCAGCATGCCGCGGGCGAGCCCGGAGACGTTGAGCGCGCGGCCCTCCTCGGCGTGCGCCCCCACCTCGATCGCCATGCTCAGCGCTTCGTCGGCGGTCTCTCTGCCCTCCTCGTAGCGGCCGGCTTGGAGATGGGCGAGGGCGATGCCGGCCAGCACCCGGACCTGCGCGGCCGACGGCGGTCGGTCGGCCAACAGGTGCGCCGCGTCGCGGAACGCCGCAGCGGAGTCGGCCCATCTGCCCGCCTCGGCCAGGTAGTTGGCCCGCCGCTCGTGCAGCTCGCCGAGCTGCCCCGGGTCGCCGCCGTGGTCCGGGGCGTCGATGGCCTGCTCGACCAGATCGACGGCTCGGTCGACACGCCCGGACCAGCGCGCGGCCTCGGCCGCCTCGGCGAGCAGTCGTGATCGGGTCATCCCGGCCCGCGCCTCGGCGTCGTCGACCCGAT
Source organism: Micromonospora purpureochromogenes (assembly GCF_900091515.1). Taxonomy (NCBI): domain Bacteria; kingdom Bacillati; phylum Actinomycetota; class Actinomycetes; order Micromonosporales; family Micromonosporaceae; genus Micromonospora; species Micromonospora purpureochromogenes. Next base: position 248,072 of record NZ_LT607410.1, read on the forward strand.
GCCACAGTTGCAGGGCCCGGTCGAACTGCAGATCCGCGGAGGAGAACGCCAGTGTGCGGGCGGCGGCCTGACCGGCCGTGACCGCGTACGTCAGCGCCTGCGGCCACACTCCCGCCCGGTACCAGTGGATCGCCTGTTCGGCCGCGGCCGAGCTTTCGGTCACGCACATCCGGGAGTCGGCGGCCAGCGCCTCCGCCATCGCGACGTGCAGTTCGACGCGAACATCAGGGGCGGTCTCCTGCAGGACCGTCTCGCGCAGTAGTGCGTGGTGGAACCGGTACGTCCCCTGGCCAACGCTGAGTATCTGGTGGTCGACGCACTCATGCAGCGCGTCCCGCAGGGTTTCGGCAGGCATGCCGCTGACCGCGTGCAGCAGTTGCCGGCTCATCGCGCGACCGGCCACGGCCGCGGTCTGCAGTACCCGGAACGCGTCCTCGGTCAACTGGCTGAGGCGGCCGAGCATCATCGACCGGATGTCGGGCGGCAGCGCGATGTCCTCGTCCCCGCCGGCCAGTGCGCCGGTGGCCATCAACTGTTCGGCGTAGAACGGAATCCCGTCGGACAGCCGCAGGCACCGCTCGGCCAGTCGGCGGTCGACCTCGCCGAGCAGTTCGCGCATCTCGTCGAGGGTGAAGGGCCGCAGCTCGAAGCGGTCCGTGCGGCGCATGAACGTGGCACCCCCGAACAGTCGCCACAACGGGTGCGCCCGCCCCACCGGCCGGTAGCTGCCGACCAGCAGCACCCGGCGATCCTCCGCGCGGGTCTGGGCGAGGTGCCGCACCAGGTCGAGCGTGGACGGGTCGGCCCAGTGCAGGTCCTCCAGGATCAACACCACCGGGGCGTCCGTCGCGATGTGGTCCAGCATCCGGCGCACCGCGAGGAAGACCTGCAAGGGTACGCCCATCGAATCATTGCCGAGGTCGAAGAAGGCGGTCAGTTTCCGGTACGCCGGGCCGCCCAACTCGGTGGCCCCGCTCTCGCCGTACTCCAGGCCGAAGGTGTCCAGTGCCTCGATCAGCGGCCCGTACGGCATGGGATCGCCGAAGTGTTCCTCGCACGCCCCGGACAGCACGTGGATGCCGGTCACCCGGGCCCCGCGCAGAAACTCGCTCAGCAGCCGCGTCTTGCCGAGGCCCGGCCCGCCGCCGACCAGCACCGTCCGGGCAGCGCCGTCGCGGACCTCGGACAGCCGCCGCCTCAACCGTTCCAGCTCGTTCGGGCGGCCGACGAACGGCGACTCCTCTGTCACCTGTCACCTCCCGGCCCGGGTCCGTCCATTGTGCCCGCCGGCAGCACTTCCCAGACCACGGCCACGATCCGGTCCAGTTCGCCCGCGTCGCGCAGCACCAGCGCGAGCCGGTCGTCGTACGCCCGCCCGGTCGGCCCGCCCCCGGTGTCGGTGCCGAACACCGTGTTCAGCACCTCGGCCACCACCGTGCGTGCCGGCTCACCCCGGGCCAGCCGGGCCCGGATCAGTTCGACGGCACTGTGTGCCAGGGCGGTGAGGAGCCGCTCGCGCTCGGCGTACGCGTCGGATGGCGTCTCGGTCCGGTCGTCGGCCTGCTCCGTCGAGGCGACCGGGGCCTGTTTGTGGCCGAGCGGCGTCTCGACGTACCGCTCGAACCACCGCGGCCGGCAGCCCATCGCCCGCAGCACGGCCCGGATGTCGGCCTGCACCTCGGCCTCCCCGTACGACCCGCCGGCGTGTCGTTCGCAGCGCCGCGCCACCCAGCTTTCGGTTGGCCACAGGTCGTGGCCGGCGGTGACCGGCGTGCCCACCCAGACGAGCATCTGGGTGGCCAGGTCGATCAGCCAGGCGTCGCCGTGCAACTCGGCGGCGAGCCAGGCCGGCACCCGGGGTCGCTGAAGCGCGCCGTACGCGCCGCGCCGCCGACGATGTCCGTCGACGGTGGCCGGAACCAGCCGGCCGACGATCCAGCCCTCCAGGTTCTCGATCCGCGTGCTCGCCCTGCGGGCCACGTCGTCGACGACGGCCTCGACGTCGTTCTCGAAGCGGTCCAGGCATTCGTCGCTCAGCCGGGTCACCGATGCCGCACAGCCGACGTGACCTCGCCGCAGCTCGAGCCGCTGGGTGAGCCGCCGGTAGACCACCGGCCACGCGATCGAGTAGGTCGCGCCGGTCAACCGCGACCGGCGCGCCCCGGTCGCACGCGCGATCGCGGTGGCCAGCAGGCCGCGACGAGCCAGGTCCCGGACCTCGTCGACGCCGTCGGTGTGGGTCGATCCGAGCACGGCACCCTCCTAGGAGTCGAACCAACGAAGGTGACCCACTCTGACCCGGGAGACTGCGTAGCGTGAACAGCGGGACGATCTGTTTGCGTCACCGGTCAGTCGGGCCGGCGCGCGGCTCAGTCGGGCCGGGCAGCCGCTCGGTCCACAGGGGAGCATGGGTAGGTCGATTCCGACGGATGAACGGCGTAGCCCGAGGTCATCGACTTGGCCCGAAAGCGTGATGCCGTCCTGACCGCAAGCGGCTGCCGATGGCGCCGGGTTCAGGGCATCCTGACGAAGAGACACCCGTGACCGGCTGACAGGACGGCGACCATGACGGCTTCGGACGAGCTGCGCGAGTACCTCGCGTCGGAGCTGCGCGAAGCCACCTCGGCCGCCATCCGCGCCGGGGCGGACCCCGACGCGGTGACGGCCGATCTTGCGGAACGGTTACGCCGGGTACGGCTCATGCTGGCCGGCTTGGAGGAAACTGCCGATCCCGGCCCGGCTGACGGATCGACTCGCTGACCGGACCGACGTGCGGTTCCTGGTCGGTGGCGAAGCGGATCTGGTCGCCGGGACGCACCCGGGTGCGGTCGTGGATCTCCGTACCGTTGACGAAGGTGCCGTTCGGCGCCTCCGGAAACGGGGTGATCCAGGCGGTTTCCTCCTCGTCCACGCTCACGGTGGCGTGCCGCCGGGAGACGTTGGGATAGCGGGCGAACATGTGGCCGTGCTCGCCGGCCCGGCCCAGCTCGGTGGAGCTGGGCCGGGCCGGCAGGACCACCGAGCCGGACGGAAAACTGATCACCAGGGCCGGCGGGACGAGCGACTGGTGACACACCGTGCACCGGTCGTTGCGCGAGTCCGTCGCCCGGGCACCGCAGGACCAGCACTCCGGAGCCGGCGCTGCGCCCGCGACCGTCTCCGGCTCGGCTTCAGACGCCGCCACCGGCTCGGTGACATCCGGCACGGGCATCAGCTCCTCGCCCGGATGTTGTGGGCAGAAATAGCCCGTCTCCGCCGGGTAGTTCCGCCGGCAGCGGCGACAGTGCAGCTCGGCCTCCATCAGTCGTGCCTCGCATACAACGTCACCACGCCGTCGTTGGCGACGATGTCGTCGATCCGCACCTTCCCCGACCGTACGCCCGCGTCGAACAGGTAGCGGGCGAGCGGATTGATCAGTTTGCTCTCCACCTCGTTGCCGATCCCGCGGCCGCCGTTGGTCAGCGTCTCGGCAGCGGTGCACCACCCCTCCAGGCGCTGCCGGGCGGCGGGGGCCAGGTCCAGCTCCACGTCGTGCTCCCGGGCCAGCCGGTCCTGAACGTTCTGCAACTGCCGGTTGAGGATGCTGAGGGCGGTCGGTTCGTTGATGAAGTCGAACACCACGATGTTGTCGCCAAAGCGGTTGAGCAACTCGGGACGGCCCAGCTTGCGGGTGAAGGTGTCCTTGATCGCCGCCTTGATGGTCCGCTCCAGCTCCTCGTACCCGATCCCCGGGTGGACGAGCTGGATCTTCTCGCCGGTCTGCGGATCGTCCCGGAAGATGCCCAGGTTGGAGGTGAAGATCAGCATGCACTCGGTGAAGTACGTGGTGACGCCCTGTCCGTCGGTAAGCCGGCCGTCGTCCAGGATCTGCAGGAACTTGTCGAAGATCTGCCGGTCCGCCTTGTCGAACTCGTCGAACAGGACCACCGAGAAGGGCTTGCGGCGGATCGCCCCCGTCAGCTCGCCGCCCGCCTCGTACCCGATGTAGCCGGGCGGTGCGCCGGTCAGCCGGTCGGCCGAGTGGCTCGTCGCAAACTCCGACATGTCGAACCGCAGATACGCCTCCGGGTCGCCGAACAGCATCGTGGCCAACTGCTTGGCCAGCTCGGTCTTGCCGACACCGGTCGGCCCGGCCAGGAACAGCACCCCGCGGGGCCGCTTCGCCGAGCTGGTCGCCTGCGCGCCGGACAGGCCCAGGGCGGCGCGCTTGAGGATGTCGAACGCCTTCACCACGGCCGCCTCCTGACCGAAGATCTGGCCCGGGACCTCCCGCTCGCCTCGGATGATCTGCTCCCGGACAGTCTCCTGCCGCCACGGGTTCTCGTCCACGCCGATCCGGTAGATCTGGATCGCCTCGTCGATGCGGGCGAACGGGATCTTCCGGTCAGCGCCCAGCCGGGCGATCTCCCGCATCGAGTGCAGCGTCATGTCGTCCGTGCGCTGCGCGAACCGGACCACCCCCGGGTCGGTCACGGCGGGCGGATGAGGGCTGCCGGTAATGATCGGCGCGAAGTACCGGGCGGCCTTGATCCGGTCGGCCAGGCCGCAGTTGGACACGGCGATGGTGCGTACCCGTTCCATCCCGACGGTCAACCAGGCCGGCAGGTCCCGCTCACCCTCGGACAACCAGATGATCGGGTTGTACAGGTCAGTCGGCCGGTCGGGCGGGCCGCCGAGGTGGGTCTCGGCGGTGGCCGCCAGCTTCTGGGCGAACAGGAAGAAGTCGCGCTCGACTCCCTCCAGCCCGGCCTGGCTGCGCGGAATCCGGGCCGCGTAGTCGATGACCAGGGCGGCCCGGGTGCCGGACGGATCCGCGGCCGGGGTGTCCTCGGGCTGCTGGGCGGCGGGGATGGCATCGGCGTCGATCGGCGGCGGATCGCTCGCCCCGGCCACCCGCGCCATGCAGGTGCGCAACCGCTCAAGGGTCTGTTTCCGCCCGAGCATGCGCCGGCCGAGGATCTGCTCGGCGACCGCACGCGCGTTCCGGTCATCGGGCGGGTAGACGGTGACGCCATCGACCTGGTCGGAGACGATCAGACAGCGGTAACCGGACGGCCGCAACGCCTGCCAGAGCACCTCGAGCAGGGGAACCGGACGGACACCGTCCGGGGTGCGGCGTCGGGTCTCCGGCACCAGATAGAGATCGCGTACGTTGCCATACAGGACGTACTGGGAGTGCACGGCGAGGGTCCCGGCCAGTTCCTGGGCGAACGACGGGAAGCCGGGCAGGAACTCCGACGGTATGCTCATCAATTCTCCTGAGTGGGGTCGATCTGTCGCAGGACGGGTTCGGTCACCTCGGTCGGTGGGGGCGTGGCAGCCGACCGCGGATCGATGTCCACCAGCGCGCGAACCGGCTCGTCGGGCACGTGCACCCGGGCGGCGATCCCGCGCCGGTCCAGCTCCTCGCCGACGCGCCGTAGGCCGTCGTTGAGCTCGGCGCAGCGGACGGCTTCCCCGCCCGCGCCGGCGGCGACCTGGACCAGTTGCGAGTGCACCCGGCCGGCCTCGTCGAGCCACACGTCCGCGACGTGACCGCCCCGCCAGTCCGGCCGGGTCACCAACAGCGCGGCATGACGCCGCACCTGCATGCCGGTGGTGACCGAGTAGCCCAGCTTGCCGAACGCCTCGGCCACCCCCTCCAGCAGCCGCCGGCGGTCCAGCTCCACCTGCACCCGGTTCAACGCGCTCTGCGCGTCCCGGCGGTCGGTCGAGGTGAGATCCGCCTCGCCGAGCACCACGACCCGCAGCCGTTCGATCGCGTCGAAGCAGGGTGGCCGCGGCGTACCGAGATCGTTGATCACCTCGGCGACGAGCGGCTGCTCCAGCGCGGTCAGCAGATTCGCCGCCTCGCGACGGCGGACGATGCGCGGGTTGAGATCCACGTCCACGGTCCGGGCGAGGGACTCCACGAAGGTACGCCCCATCGGAGAGTGCTTTTTCCGCTCCGCCTTCGCCGCCGCCTCCAGCGCCTGGATCCGGTCGTCCGACGTGGCGTCGGCGTGCAGGCGGCTCAGGATGGCGTCGATGTCGGCCTGCAACCGGCTCTCGTCGATCTTCCTCGGCGCTGGCGGTGTCGCACTCTCGTGCCGCCTCCGCGACGCGAGTACCGCCTGATAGCGAGAGAGCAGTTCGGCGGCGCTCGGCTCTCCCGCAGCGCCGGCGGCCATCCGGGACAACAACTGCTGCCGCTCCCGCGCCGCTTCGGCCCGCTCGACCGCGACCCGCGCTGCGGACAGCGCCTCCTGAGCCCGTGCAACCAGGCCCGGGGCGCCGGCCAGATGGCATCCGGTCAGGTCCACCGGCCGGGGCAGGGCCAGCCGGACGCCCGCCCTCGCGGCGCGGGCGGACAGCAGGCGAAGGTCCTCATTGGTCCGGGCCACGGAACCCGCGGCCAGGTCCCAGAGTTGGGCCCGGATCTCCACGTCGTCCTGCGCGTCCGCCCTGCGCTGCATCTCGTCGCCGAACCGCTCCAGTGCGCGGCCGGTGGCCTCGGTGCCCGCCTGCGCCGCCCGGATCGCCAGCATCGCGGCCGCTCCGGCCCCGGCAGCGGCCAGGGCCACCGGGGCGACGACGAGGCCCACCGGCAGCACCGCGATCTCTCCACCACTCATGAATCCGCTCCTTCTGCGGCCCGGTCCGGGCCGTCGTCGTTGTCTGACGGTCGGCGTCGCTCGGCTGCGGCGATCTGCTCCTCCTCGGCGGTCACCTGGCGGCCCCACGCCGTCCAGCGGCGCGACACCCACGCGAGTTGACCGACCGTCGTGGCGATCACCAGGTACTGCGGGAACAGGCTCGCCACCAGAGCGACCGCGGCCAGCGCCCCCAGCAGCGCCAGCGCGGCCGAGGCCCAGGATCGCTGCATCCACCGGCCGAGCGGGCGCAGCGCGATCGCACCCGCGCCGGGGATCGAATACCGGTTGTGGAACCGGCCGCCGATCTGGACGGCGAGAAGACCCTCGGCGAGCAGCGAGACCGAAAGGCAGCAGGACGCGGCCACCCAGGCCAGGCCGATCACCCGGTCGTCGGCCCGGCCGGCGGCGTCGGCGCCCGTGATCGCCGCGACCCAGGCCACGGCGATCAGGCAGACGCCGGTCACCGCCCAGCCAAGGGCGACCGGCCGGTTCTGCCGGCGCGACCATTCCCGGAAGGCGGCGATCGCGCGGGTGGACTCCTCGCCCAGCTCACGAACCTGGACCCGATCGGCGATGGTCCGGGCCCGTGCGGTGGCGAAGCCGGCCAACAGCAGCGCCGCCCAGACCGTCGCGGGATCGTGGGCCAGGTCGGTGAACCACGGCACCTCCCAGGCGAGCTCCGCGTCGGTCCGCCGCATCTGCTCCAGCACGGCGCGCAGGTCGTCCGGCTGGCGCAGTGCCACGCGCAGGCACACCGCCACCCGATCCCGGTCGGTGACGGTGTCCCGCAGATGCCGCTGCGCCTCCGGGTCGGTCACCTGCCGCACCAGTTCGGGCCACTCCCGATAGGCGCGGCGCCAGGCCCGGTCCAGGTCGGTGAGGGCCTGACCGCCCCGCTCGGCGTCCGCCGGGACCGACGTGTCGAACTCCCGCAGCAGCCGGCCGTTCCACAGGTCGCTGAGCACCTCGGGGTTGTCGCCCTCGTTCTCCATTGCTCGCCGGGCGATGGCGAGCAGGCCGAGACGCGAGATGACGTGGTTGCGGTAGACCGCCGGCCGGGCCGGGTCGAGCGCGCGCAGGATCCGGAGCAGCCGCAGGTGCCCGGACTCCGTGGCCTCTCCGACGGCGGCCACCACCCGGCGGGCCTCGGCCGCGTCGTCGTCGCTGAACTGGTCGAGCCAGGCCGACAACCCGTCGAGCCCGCCGTCCCGCTCGACGATCGTCCGCACGGAATGGTTCCAGGCGGTTGTCATCGCCGTCGCCAGCTCGTCGCGCCGCTGGTAAGAGCTGCCGCGGAACCGGTACGGCTGTTCCGCCGCATCCGCCGTCGACGTGGCCGAGGGCGTGGTGCGGGGAGGCGCCGGCGCCCGGCCGGCCAGCCACAACCCGACCTCGGTGCCGCTCCAGCGGTCCGCCGGATCGGTGACCAGAAGCCCCTGGCACAGCGCACGCAGCCGGTCGTCCGGCACACCGGAGACGTCCACCGGGCGGGTCTGCCCGAAGTGACGCCGCACGTCCTCGTCGCTCAGCCCCTCGAACGGGTGCTCACCGGCGGCCAGCTCGAGGACCGTCATTCCCAGGCCCCACCAGTCGGTCGCCGCGCCGACCTGTCTCAGGTTGCTCCACTCCGGCGGCTGATAGAAGCTGCTGATCGGCTCGGGCCACCCGGCCGCGCCGAGTGGCCCGGCGACGCCGAAGTCGACGAGGGTCGCCTCCGTCCCGTCGAGCATGACGTTGGCCGGCTTGACGTCGCGGTGCACGTACCCGCAACGATGCAGGCCGATCAGTGCCGCCGCGACCTGCTGCACCACGGAGGTGAGCTGGGCCAACCCGAAACCGCGGGAATCCGCCCGCTGCCGCTCCCGCAGCGTCTGGCCCGGGACGAAGTCCATCACGCTGTACTCGGCCTCGAACTCGAGATGCCGGACCACCCGAGGGTGCCGGCCGGCGAGGTAGGCGGCCAGCGCGGGATCGGGCCGGCGGGCCGGCTGGTGACGCTTGACGACAGCCTCGGTGCCGTCCGCGCGGACCCGTACCACGAACAGTCCCGGCCGCTTCAACCGGCGGAGCAGCTCGTAACGGGCGGTCAGCCCCGCCGGCAGCCCGTCGGCGGGCCAGCCGTCCGGCCGGCTCCGACCGATGTCCAGCAGCGTCTCGTCCAGCGCGTCGCCGCCCCGCGCCGGCGGGAACAGCCTGGTCCGCCCCGCGTCCAGCAGGGTCTCGTCCAGCACGGCCGGTCGATCGGGCTGGCTCATTCGCCGCTCACACCTCCGCGCTCCGGTCCGCCAGAACTCTGGTGACCCACCAATCCCGCTATAGAGGGAGTGACGGACCAGTGAGCTACGTGCAGCTGTGGGGCCGGCGTTTCGGTCAGGCCCTCACCGTTCTCCGCGACCCGGACGCGGGTCTGCTCGATCCGTTGCCCAGGCCCGCCGTCAACCCACGGGTCGACGCCGCACAACTCGTCGCACAAGCCCGGGAGAAGGGCCTCAGCGACGGCCGGCAAGCGCTGTACGACGGGTGGTCGTTCGGGCACGAGGGCGACCCGCCGCAGGCGGTGGGCGAGCCCAAATACGTCGAGACGCTGCGCCGGCTGCGTGACTCCGCCCTCCACGAGCTCCGTGATCGGCAGCAGAAGACCGCCGACCGGTTGGTCGACCTGCACCACACCGTGCGGGAGGCGGACCGGGCGATGCGAGCGGCCCGCGACCGGATGGCCCGGATCGCCACCCGTGATCAGCACGACGAGGACGACTCGCTGCGCGCCCACCTGCGCCGGCGGAACATCGACACCGATCGGCTGCAACTGCCACCGCTGAACAGTGAGGTGTGGGAGGGCGACGCGCCGCCGATGCGTCTGATCTGGCGGATCCTCGTCCTGCTCTTCCTCGTCGCGGTGGTCTTCGAGATCGAGCACTACGTCGCCGTGGGCTACCTGCCGTTGACCGATGTGGGACGGACCACGGGTCTGCTGCTCACCGGCGCGATCGCAGCCCTGACTGTCATCGCGCCCCTGATGTCCGGGCAACTGTTCCGCAACCGGCACGCGACCGGGTCCGACCGGCTGCTGGCTCCGCTGACCTTCGTCCTGCTGCTGCCGACCATGGCGATCATCCTCGGCTTCGGACTGCTCGCCGCGAGACTGTTCGACCGCGGCGTCACCGGCGGCGCCTCGTTCGGCGGGGCCACCGACCCGTCCCGGACGGCCGCGCTCGGGCTCACCCCAGCGACGCTGATCGTCGTCTTCGACGTGGTGCTGTTCCTGGCGTGCGTGATGGCGTACCTGTTGGGGCTCGCCCAGCCGCATCCGTTCCAGCAGGCGTTCGCCCGCAGCCGGCAGGTGCGCAACCGCACGCTCGGGGTGACCCAACGGATGGGTATCCGCATCAACCCGGACTACCGGGCGATGACCACCACGGACGACGGGCCGGACGATCCGGACCCAATGGTCGCGCCGGAGCAGGAAGCGGCGATCAGGAACGCCTACTGTGCGGCCGAGGAGGCGTACTACCAGGGGTTGACCGAGGCGGTGGCGGATCCGACGTTCACCGAGGCCGTCATGCGGCATCGGCGAGAGCCGGAGCCGGCCGGTGAGTGAGCGACTGCGGTTGGCCCGCGCCCACTTCCCGGTGACGTCGCTGGGCTACGGCCACCGCCTGGTGCTCTGGGTGCAGGGCTGCCCGCTGGCGTGCCCCGGGTGCATCGCGAAGGACACCTGGGACCCCGCGGGCGGGGTCGCGGTCGATGTCGCGGACCTGCTCGGGGATGTCCGTCGGGCGGTCCTGGCCGGCGCCGACGGGCTGACCGTCAGCGGCGGCGAGCCACTGCGGCAGGCCGCCGCGGTCGGGTCGCTGCTTCGAGGCGTACAGGAACTGGGTGCCGCCTTCGACGTGCTCCTCTACACCGGCTTCGAGCTGGACGAGCTGGATTCCGCGCAGCGGGAGACGGCCGAGCTCGCCGACGTCCTGATCACCGGGCGGTACGTCGCCACCGCCCCCACCGGGCTCATCTGGCGCGGCTCGGCGAACCAGCGGATGCACCTGCGTACGCCTTTGGCGCGCGACCGCTACACGGACTTCATCGAGTACGAGCCGGAACACCCGCCCGTCCAGATCGAGGCCGACCGGGAAGGCCGGCTGTGGTGGGCGGGTGTCCCGAACCGTCCCGAGACCAAGCGTGCTCTCGACCGGGGGCTGGCGGCGCTCGGCTACTCCCTCGAGTCGACGAGCTGGCGCCGCCAGTAGCGGCTCGTCAGTCCGTCTGGTCTGGCTTCGGCTTCTGGCCCGGCTTCGGCTCCGGGCCCGACTCGGTGTCTACGTCCGGGTCCGGGTCCGACTCGGTGTCCGGGCCCGGCTCGGTGGGCTCGGTCGGCATTCGGCGCGGGCGGACCAGCCGGCGCCAGCCCGACTCCGGCGGCGCCTGGAACCGGCGGACGAGCATCGCCGCCTCGGCTCGGACTCGCCGGGCCGCCGACTCGCACCGGTCGACCTCGACGACGTACTGCCGTTTGCGGCTGTCCCGCAGGTGGTCGAGCTGCTGGCGGAGCGTCCTCGCCTCGGCGACGTCGCGCAGCAGCGCCCCGTGCCGCGGCCGGGCCCGGCGCAGGCGCCGATCGCTGCGCCTGACCTGTCCGACCTCCTCGCGTGGCCGGCGATACCCCGCGGTGAACGCGATGGCCCCGGTGAGCAGATAGAGCAGGAGCAGCACCATCGCACCCAGGCCCGAGCTGGCGTCGGTGGGCGGTGCGGCACCACTGATGAACGACGCCTGAGCGTCGTTGCTGGGCAGCTCGGGTGCGAGAAGCCGGAGGGCGAAGGCGCCCAGACCCATCGAGAGCCACAGGCCGAGGAGCGACCAGCCGGACACCGCGCGCCGGACGTTCCGTCGCTGCTCCCTGACGCGCTTGAATCCCTCACCGGCCCAGTGCGCGACATAGGTCGTGGTCACGGCCAGCGCGGCCACCAGCGGCCACACCCTCGCGTCGTTGAGGATCCGCTCGACGACCTGGTTGAAGGTGATGAGGTCCGCCACCATGGCGAAGAGCAGCACGATGTAGAGGATCGACTGGCCGATCCACCCGCGGCCGGCCAACTCGCCGACGTTGCCGCTCTGGTAGCTCGGTCCCGGGTCCTCCTCGCCGTCGGGTCCGGCCGGTTCCGGGGTGTCCCGCTGCTCGACGGCGCGGACCGCCCGCTGCTTCACGTACTCAAGCTCTTTGATCTTGCCGCTCCGGCCCTCCGACTCGTGGTCGAACTGGGTGATGAGGCCGTCGATCCGGGCCTGCAGGTCGCCCTGCTCGACCTCCTCGACCGTGTGGTGGCGCAGGATCGTGGCCTTCATCTCGATCACGTGCGACTCGATGACCTCGTCGATCGCCTTCATCACACCGTCGTCGATGCCGAACGGTGCGACGGCCGCGAGGTGCCGCCTGACCCGGGCACTGAGTCGATCTTCGCCGTCCATCGCCGGGACACGATGCAGGCTCAGTTGCCTGAGCCGCTTGGCGGTCCGACGCAACTCGGTACGGCGCTTCCATTCTTTCGGCATCTTCACAATGAGCTCCCGGTGTCGGCGGAAGGGGACGATGTCTCGAGAACCCAGGTGGGGAGTGCGACCGGGGGGAGGGTGAGCAGCGGGGAGAGCGTCCGCCCGTGCGGGTGGGCGCGTGCCAGCGCGGCCAGGTATTCGGCGAGACGCCGCTGGTACAGCTCTACCAAGCCTCGGGCCCGGGTGCCTGGACCGGAGGCCGCCGCCTGGTGCTGCCGCACCGCGGCGACGCGTTCGGCCCGCCGACGGTCGACCTGGTCACGGGCGTGCTCAAGCTCTTCCTGCGCCCGCATGATCCGCCGGGAGCGGGCCACCTCCCGGCGGTGCCGCAACATCGCGTCCGACCAGCGCTGCTCCTCCCGGTTACGGGGTAACAGCTCCTCGGGAGTCAGCGGAAGCCTTGCCGCCTCGACGCGCTGCTCCCACCGTACGACGTCCTCGCGAGCCCGTTCGATCCGCTCGTCACAGCGGTCGAGCTCGATCGCCGCGGCGCGGCCCATCTGCAGGAACTGGGCGTGCAGGTGGTCGAGCTTCTCGTGCAGTTCGGCGAGCAGGACGAGCTGATACCCGACGGTGACTGTTTCCCCGGTGCCGGCCAGTTCCGCCTGGCGGCGCCGCACCTCGGCCAGGGCTGGGATGCCTTGCTCGCCGTCGTGCGTTCCCCGGGCCTGGTCGGCGCGTCGCAGCGCGGCAGAGTAAAACGTGTCGCTCGTGGCCACCATGTCCTGTGCTGACGGACCGTCCGTCAGCACAGGGCATGATGACTCACCGGTCTGCCCGGATCGCCGCCCTGGCGCTGTGTGTGCCGCTGGTTGGCGCGATCACCGGCTGCATCCCGCTGATTGACGACAAGTTCACGTTCAACTGTCCGCAACCCGCTGCTGCGGGCCTCGCCATCGCGGTCGGCGCCCGAGCCAACAGCCCCGCCCCGGCCCTGCCCACCGACGTGCGCAAGCTGATCGTCGACACGATGAACGGCTGCGGCAAGATCACCGCGATCCGGGTGGACGGGCGTCCCAGCATCGTCGACGCCGCGGTGTTCGGCACCCAGGCGCGGACCAAGTCCAACTTCGCCATCGACCAGAAGGCCTTCCTGGACAGGGCCAGCGCGATGATCGCGAACGCGAAGGCCGGCGCACCCGAGGCGAACGTGCTGAAGGCGCTGAGTGTGGCGTCGGACGCGGCCGGTCCGGGCGGCACGGTGGTGCTCGTCGACTCCGGCGTGCAGACCACCGCCCCGCTCGACTTCCGCAGGAACGACCTGCTGTCGCGGCGTCCGGCGGCCGTCGCCAAGCTGCTCAAGCAGCAGCGTCTGCTGCCCAACCTCAGCGGCCGAAAGGTCATCATGACCGGGCTCGGCTACACGGCGATGCCGCAGGAGCCGCTCGACGACCGCAACCGGTCGACCCTGATGAACCTGTGGCGCGAGATCGTCCTCGCCGCCGGTGCGACCGATCCGGTGATCGACTCGAATGCCAACACGGCGGATTCCGCCGTGACCAGCCCGACCGTGAGCGTGGTGAAGTTCGTGGTCGGCGACATCCAGCCCCGCTGTGACACGCTTGCGGTATTCCCGGACGACGGCGCGGTCGGCTTCGTCCCCGATCAGGCAAGGTTCCGCGATCCGGAGGCCGCCCACAAGATCCTCGCCAGGTTCGTCGCATTCCTCAGGGAAAACCCCACCGCCCAAGCCGTGGTCAGGGGATATGTGGCCCACTACGGTTCCGGCGACCTGTCGCAACGCCGCGCCGACCGGGTGAAGCAGGAGTTAGCCACGCTGGGTGCCACTAGAAGGATCACCGCGAATGGGATGGGCTGGGGTCCGTACCCGAGCGTGAGCGCCCCTCCGGACGCGAAGTACGACCAGAAGAACCGCATGGTCACGATCGAGGTCAGCTGCTGACCGCGGGTGCCGACCGGCGCAGGAGTACGCGCACCACGACAAGCGGGACGATGCCCGGCAGATACCAGAGGAGGTCGGCGGGGCGAACTGTACGCCGAGTACCAGCCGGGCCAGCAGCCTGCGTTCGGACAGCTCAGCGGGGATCCGGTCAGGTGGAAGCTCCACAGCCCAGCACCATGCCAGGCGGATCGCGCTGGCCACCAGCGGTGGCCGGCGCGGCCAGAGAAACAGCACCCAGGCGTACGTCATCGACGCGCGTAGAGCGTGGTCCGGGGTACTGCTGCAACCCGCCCGCGTCGCTTTCACCCCAGTTCCGGACCAGCCGTCGCAGGGACGGCGTGTCGCCGTACACACCTGCGGGTCCGCGGCGACCGACCGCCGCCGCGCCACCCCGACGCTGCCGAAGGAGATCTACCAACAGGCCACAATGGACAAGAATCAAGGGCCGACCGAAGGGTACCTTCTAAGATCCAGACAGGGCGATAGAGAAACGCACTGGCAAGGACAGGCGAGCACGAACCCTCACCCACACGAAACACCGACGATCGAGCACCATCCGAGCACCACGCTCCCAATGTGTGGAAATTCGCGGCGCATGCTAAGAACGATCAAGGCTGTGACCGGCGTTCTTGCTGGTCACAGCCTTGATCGTGAGTGCGCCCGATCAGATGGACGGGGAGCTGCGGTGGCCGGTCTTCACCGATACCGGCCCGCTCTACTCGGCGCAGTCCCCGTCGTCCGTGCTGGCTCCGGTCATCCGAGACCTCGCGAGCCTGCGCGGTCACGGCATCCCGCAGGTGGTGCTGGACGCCTGGGCGGAACGCATCGACGAGCTCAATGACCTTCAGGTCGCTACGATCAATCAGGGTCGGCTGCTCGCTGGGGCGAACGTCCTGGTGACGGCTCCCACGTCGTCCGGCAAGACCATGATCGGGGAACTCGCCGCTGTCCGCGCTGCCCGGCTGGGCGGCAGGTCGGTGTTTCTGCTGCCGACCCGCGCCCTGGTCAACGAGCAGTACGCGCGGTTCTCGCGCACGTACGGGCCGGCCGGGTTGCAGACCATCCGGGCCACTGGGGAAACCGCCGACGACGTGCCGGCGCTGCTGCAGGGGCAGTTCGACCTGGCCGTGCTGACCTACGAGAAGTTCGCAGGCCTGGCGCTGGGCAACCCGCACCTGCTAAAGCTGGTCTCCGTCGTGGTCATCGACGAGGTCCAGACGATCGTCGACCCAGGTCGTGGCGCCTATCTCGAGTTCCTCCTCACCGTGCTCAAGGCGCGCCGGCCCGAAGGCGTCGCGCCGCAGGTCGTCGCGCTGTCCGCAGTGCTCGGCGATCTCGGCGGTCTCGACAGCTGGCTCGACGCGAACGTCATCGCCCGGACCGAGCGGCCGATCCCGCTGCTCGAAGGGGTACTCGGACCCGATGGGATCTACCGGCACCTCGACGCCGACCGCGAGGAGGCATCCGAGCAGCTCATCAGGCCGACCGGATGGACGCAGCGCAACCAGGACCTGATCATTCCGCTGGTCCGCAAACTGGTGGGCGAGGGCCAGCAGGTCATCATCTTCCGCAGCACGCGGGGATTGACCCGCGGCTGCGCTCGGTATCTCGCGCAGAGCCTGGGCCTGCCCGAGGCGAAGGCGGCGCTGGAGAGCCTGGCCGGCGCCGACCCCAGTGCCGTGCTGGCGGACCTGCGCCAGTGCCTTGCTGGCGGGGTCGCCTTCCACATCTCCGACCTGGCACGGGACGAGAAGATCGCCATCGAGGACCAGTTCCGTGCCCCGGACAGCGGCATCCGGGTGCTCGTGTGCACCACGACGCTTGCCCAGGGCGTCAACCTGCCCGCCGAGACCGTGATCATGGTGGAGCTGGACCACCCGACCGGGCCGACCCAGACAGCCCCGTATTCGGTCGCGGAGTACAAGAACATCGCCGGGCGCGCCGGCCGGCTGGGACTGACCGACGGGGGACGCGCCGTCTTGATCGCCGGCGGCGGCATCGACGGCGACCGCCGGTGGCACGACTACGTGCTGGGCAAGCCCGAGGATCTGCGGTCTCAGCTCCTGAATCCGGAGCAGGACACCGCGACGTTGCTGTTGCGCGTGGTAGCAGTCGCCTCACGGCGGGAGGGAACGACCGGGCTGAACGAGGCTGACGTCATCGCGTACCTGTCCAACAGCTTCGCCGCGCACCAGCAGCGGCTCGCGGGCGCGCCGGACCCGTTCCCCGCCGCCACCGTCTCCGCCGTCCTACGCGACCTTGTGGATGCCGGTTTGCTGTCCTCCGACCTGTCTGGGATCGAGCTGACTGAGCTCGGGACCTACGTCTCGCAGAGCGGTCTGCGGGTGTCGTCGGCCGTGCGGGTCGCCCGTGCGCTGCGGGCCGTGCATCCGGCCGCGCTGAACCGCGTCACGATCATCGCTGCGGCGCAGCTGACCGATGAGGTGACCAGCGCTCGTCCCCCGGTCAACGGAAAAGGCTGGCAGAGGGAGCAGGCGACCTATATCGGCGAGTTGCAGCGCCACGGTCTTGCTGGCCCGGTGCTCGCGGCCTTGCCCGGCCGGGAGCGCAAGACGGCCGCCGAGCGGGCGAAGCGAGCGGTGGCCTGCATGTGGTGGATGGCCGGCGTCCCGATCGGCCGCATTGAGCAGCAGCTCATGGTGCACCTTCCGTCCAAGGACGCCGCCGGCGCCGCCCGGGCCTCCGCGGACCGCACGCAGAGCGTCGTCGGCACCGTCATCGATATCGCCCGGTGCCTGCATCCCGACGCCCAACTCGACGACCTCGCCCGGGTCCTGTCCGTCCAGCTCGAATTCGGCATCCCGCCCGAGTTGGTGCCGCTAGCCCAGCGTGCCGGTGCCGTGCTGGACCGGACGGACTACCTGCGGCTCGCCGCCCGGTCCCTCACCGATCCGGCGGTGATCCTCGACGCCGCCGACGACGTCCTGCTGCCGTGCCTCAACGGCAACACCAGCAAGCTCAAGTCGCTGCGGCAGGCCGCCCGCGCCGCACGTGACGGCGAGGACAGCACCGACTTCGCCGACCTGCTGCCGGCCTCCACCGACTAATCCTCACCGAGGGAGCACCATCATGAGCGACGATTCCCTAACTGGAACCGCCACCGCGGCCGAAGAGGATCACTGGCCGTCGTTCGACATCACGCCGAAGGCGTACGAGGAAGCGGTCGCCGCGATCGCCAAGTCGATGAACCTGGACCTGGTCGGCTGGGAGGTCAGACACCTCGATCCGGTCGAAGGGCTGGACGGGACATACATCATGGACGTCACGGCCCGGTTCCAGCTGGCGGGCATGGACTTCTTCATCCTGTTCGAGTGCAAGCGCCACAAGGACCCCGTCAAACGCTCCGACGTCCAGGTACTACTCACCAAACTCCAGTCAACCGGCGCTCAGAAGGGTGTCGTGGTGGCCGCCACCGGCTTCCAGAGCGGCGCCCTCGAATTCGCCAAGGCTCACGGCATCGCCTGCGTCCGCCTCGTGGACAACGCATGGACGTACATCACGCGCCACACCGTTACGACGACCGAGCCCGTACAGTAGCCGAGCGCTTCGATCTTCGTCTGTCACCGCTTGCTTGTTCTTCGGCAGGCCTCGGCAGAGAACCCGGCCTTGGTCCGCCACGCGCCATGGACATGGCGGCCCACTGCCTTCCAAGCCCTACAGAGTTACATGGCTCCATGCCGAGGCCGCCGCTGCCGCGACTGGCGGCCGAGGTGTGGACGACACGTCGACGCCGTCACCCTCTTCTAGACCCAGCCCGAGTCACAGACAATGTGCGGTGCGCCAGACTGATCAGCGCCTGGTAGTAGACGATCTTCTCATCCGGATGCTGGACCGGCGCCCGGGTGGTGCGCGGACCGCAGCGTGAAGTTGAGCAAGGAGGCGAAACGCCGGAGTGTGTCCCCGTCCTCGATGCGTACGCAGCCCGCCACGCGCGCATGGGGTTGCTCAGCTGACGGAACGTGCCGGCGGTCGGGGGCTATCGCCCTGGCGCCCAACTGGATGAACTGAAGGATCCCGGCCGGCGGCTCCGGCGCTGCCTTCGAGCGAGACGGCGGGCGTCCAGCGGCGCAGTCCACGAGCTGCGGCCGGTCTCCACGGCGGGCGGTGACCAGCGAGTACGGCCAACCGGGAATCATGATGTGGATGTCCCTGCCGCGCCCGCAGTAAATGTCACTACGCGCGTCTGGAACCGCCGTCTCGTCGGTTGGTCGGCCGGGCGTGGTGGCGACCTGCTGCCATGCGATTAGCAGTGCTGGCGGGGTCTTACGCGGCGCAGGTGACCGGCGTGGGTGTCTGGAGAGCCTGCCGTTGCGGCAAGTCTGCCGCTGGCCGCGAGGGTGCTGGTGTGGCGGCGAACCAGCCACGGAAAACCCGTGGTCGACATGCGGGGACGGTGTGTTGTCCTCGGGCACGCCGAGGCGCGGGTGGGGCGGAGGCGGGGCGTGCGGGTCGGGCGAGGTTCATGGCGCGGCGGGCGGCGCGGGCGGCAGGGCACATGCCGCGGTGGTTGGCGCACTGCAGGTTGCGGCAGTTGCCGTGGTGGTCGGGTTGGTGTGCGGCGATGACGTCGAGAGCGAGCCGCCACAGCAGTGGAGCGGTCACATCGTCGGGTATGACGGCAAGCAGGCTGAGGCGTTCGTGAGGCACGGCAAGGCCCTTTCGTCGGTCGTGTCCGCCGCCTGCCCGGTTCATTGGAGCGGCGGCCGACACGATCGACGCTCACCTTTACCGGAAGGTCAAGTCGTCCGTCCCGCTCGGGTTCCTGAGAGCGAAGCCTTGCGGCGCTGAAGGCGATGCCTGAGCGGCCTGTGAGCCGCGCTTCCATAGCACTGCGACGCCTACTCGACCCTGCGGCGCGGTCTTGGCGGTGGCGTCACGGATGCGGCGTGCAATCGGGCACGGATGGCGGTCAGCCGCTGGTCGAGGGTGGCGACTTGGTCTCGCTGCTCGTAGGGCAGTGGGGTGCCGGTGTGGCAGTGGGGGCACACCTCGTCGTCGCGCCGATGCTCACCGTCGGGGTCGGGGCGGGGGTAGGTGATCGCGCAGGTGTCGCAGATGAGCAGGTGCTCGCGGTCGTGCTCGGCGGTGAGCTGGTCGAGGGTGGTGTGGCGGCGGGCCCGCCACGGTAGGTGGGCTCGTACGGCGGTGACCTCGTCGTCACGGGCGGCCTGGTAGCCCTCGAGTGCGGCTGCCTGCACCTGCGCCCAGGACCGGGGCGGCGGTTGGTGAAGCTCGTCGAGCATCCACGTGTCGAGGAGCCGGCCGCCGTCGGCGAGTGTGGTGGCGGCGGCGCGTAGCCGGGGGTGGTCGCCGTGGCGTTCGGCGGCGGCGAGGAGTTGTTTGGCCTGCTTGGTCCAGGCGGCGGTGTGGCGGTCGAGCAGCGCGGTCCGGGCCTGGTGGGTCAGGTTGGGGTCGTCGCGGTTGGTCCACCAGGCCAGCAACGTGTCGACGAGTTCGCCGTCCTGGTCGTGCAGGTCGGGCTGGGTGGCCGGGTACCAGCGGGCGAGCAGGTGCTCGGTGGCGGGTGCGTCGAGGAGTCGGGCGACCTCGTCGGCGGCGTCGTGGATGGCGCCGAGTTGGTCGATGCGGTCGCGGCGGTGCGCGGCTGCGGCGGCTTGGTCGTAGTGGTGCCGCGCGCGGGTTTGGGCGGTGATGCGGCCGGCGAGGAGTTGCGGCAGTGAGGCGCGTGTCGCGGCGTGGTCGGGTAGCAGCCATACCGGTGCGTCGATGGCGGCGGTGGGGTCGCGCACGAGCCCGCACGCGGCGACGACGAGGCTGTTGGCGTCGGCGATGTCCCGCCAGGCTTGCCCGCCTGCCGCCTGGTGGTCGCGGCGGGCGGCGGCGAGCATTTTGCGGGCGGCGGCGAGGAACGTGGCGGCGCGGGCGTCGGTGGTGGTGAGCAGCAGAAGCGGCGGGCAGTGCGGCCACTGGTCCTGCCAGGCCCGGTCGGCGGCGTAGGCGAGGTAGCGGGTGACTTTGTCGCGTAGCACGGCCTGGGTCATGGTGGCGAGGTCGATCTCGACGAACGCGGCGGCGGTGCCGGTGCCGTCGGTGTTCTCGACGTCGACCAGCAGTGCGGCGTCGGGCGTCAGCCGGCGGGTGCGGGTGCCCCAGCCGGGCGAGCGGGTTTCCCAGGTCTGCCAGCCAGCGCGGTCTGACCACCACCTGCGCAGTGTCAGGCCGGCGGCGGGGCCGTGGTCGCGGACGGCGAGCCACATGTCGGCGATCGCCGCGGCGTGCGCGACGTGCAGCCCAGACGGGCGTTGCCGGCCCGGCGCGGCGGCCGTCCCGGTGACCAGGCGCGCCCCGGTGGTGCGTAGCCACCAGTGCCGCGGCGCGGACCCGGACTCGCGTCCGGGGCGGACCGCGTCGATGAGGCCGGCGGTGCGCAGCCGGTCCAGGCGGTGCCGGACCGTGCGCACCGGCGCGCCGGTGGCTCGGGCCAGCTGGTTGGTGGTCAGGACCCGGTGGGCGTCGAGCAGGACGAGCAGCTCGTGCGACGGGCCACCGGAGGACCGGAGCCGCCGCACGAAAGCCTGGTTCGACATGCCAACCTCCTTGATCTCGCTCGTATGGCCCACTCTCGGTGACACGGACAGTGTCAGTCGCCTGTCGATCGAACTCCGTCACAGTGGCCCTGTGCTGCGGTGTGACGGCCGTGAGCGTTGCCGTTCGGGTCCGAAGCGAACGGCAACCCCGACAGCCCCCGCACCGCCGCATCTGACGCCCCGTCGACCACAGCGCCATGCCTGCGGACGAGGCACCCCACACCCCTTCCAGCCGTGAATCGTCGCCCCAGGGGCGGACGGTCATCGACGGGTCCACTACCGACCTGCCCACCCCCGGCGGCCCGGAGTCGCCTGGGGCCGCCTGATGTGTCCGCCGCGCGGGCAGCCCTCGCATCCTCAAACCGGCTCTTGTCAGCTCTGGCGGACACCCTGGTGTCTGACACGGATCTGACACCCCCCAGGCGGGATGGCCGCCGAGGGCTGTCAGAGCAGCTCAGCCGCCATGCGCCTGCCAAGAGCAGGCCGGTGACGCCGACGGCCGACAGGGCAGCCGTTGCCGTCACCGCCGGAATCTGACAGCGGCGTCGAGACGGCCACGACGCTCTGACAGTCGGCTGCGCCGCCTGCTGGTTAGGTGAGCTGGTGCGGGCCGGTGGGCCTGTGACCAGGGCTGTCAGGCCAGCCGGAGTCGTTGTCAGAGACCTGTCAGATCGGGGGGTGTCCGCCAGAGCTGACAGGAGCCGGTTTGAGGGTGCGAGGAGATCACCGCTCATGCCGCGCGGCGGCCAGGTCGACGGTGTCGGCCCGGCAAAGCACCAGGGTCTGCTCGCCGTGTCGCGCCCGGACGACCGCCTGGGCGGTTAGGGCCACCGGTTGGCGCGGCCGGATCGACAGCAGGCGTTGCCCCGGTCATGCAGCACGACGCAGACCCGATCGGGAGGCCGCACTGCGCTTGCGCTTATATAACCGCCGTTTGTGTGCTCTGGCGAACGCCTGCCCAACTCGCACCCGCTCACAGCCACTCACAGCGCTGCGCCGCTCCGCGCCGACCGACGGCCAGCCCACGTTCCTACGGGGTCCTGGCAGGGCTGTGAGAGCATGCGGCCCCGGCGCGAGGGCGCGAGACGAGTGGCTATCCGGGAGCCGTACACCCTGGCACTCACAGCGGCTCACAGCGGCCGGCACGGGCAGGTGGGACGTACTGCTGGCGCTTTGGGCGCACGAGCCGCGCGGGAGGGACACGGGGTCTCGACCACGCTGACGGCACCCCGCTCGTCCGGGGACATCATGTCAGCGCCTCACCCCACGTCAGGCGCCGTCGCACCCCGGGAGATGCGGGGGGCCAACTCCGACGCCACCGCGCCGCCAATGTCAACGGGACTCTTCGATTGACATGTTGTCCGCCGCGGCGTGGCGCGGCCACGGACAAAATGGCAGAGCCGCCGACAGCGGCACCACGTCGCGTGTCCGGACACGCACGCCGGCTGCAGTCGTCATCCATCCAGACTCGGCTATTGACATGGCGTACGTAGGCGTTGCTTGCAGGTGGCTGGAGCGTGTCAACGCGTTCCGCGATCCGATGTCCGAGAGGTGGCACATGTCATCGGCACCGGTCGTTGACATTTTGTCCGGCGCGGTCGCTGAGCAGGGCTTTGACGGCCGGGATGCGCGCATGACACGGGTTTCCGTTGACATCCGGTCGACCACGGGGCGCACCTGCGCCAGCGCCGGCCGCACCGGCGTTATGCCACTGTGGCGGCGCGGACAGACCCGCCGAAGGCCCGCCGGCAGTGGCGCGTGCCTCGCGGTGCCACATGTCCGCCAACAACTCATGACATGGACGAACATGAGTGCCTGCGCGACCGCCGTGGCCACGGCCGTGTGACACGTTCACGTCGCCGTCGGCGTGTCATCGGGCGCGACATCCGGGGGCATTCACGACCGCGAGGCACCCGCTATGCAATCGGCAGTTATCGCTGTCCGTGCGCCTCGGGCGGGCGCGGCGGCACCCAGCGCGGTGCCGGTCCCGCGGACCAGAGTCAGCGGTTGAACGGCGGCTCTGTGAGTCGCTGTGAGCGGCTGTGAGTGGGGCAGGCGTTCGCCAGAGCACACAAACGCGGGTTTAGGAGTGACAGGCACGACTCGCCCGGCGCGGAGTCGACATCAACGTAAGCGAGCACCACCCCAGGCCACCACGGCGCCTGTCCAGCCCGCCAACCCCTACCGCCTTCGCCCGTCCTCGTGACCACCCGGCTTGGTCAACGATCCGCCGACGCCCGGGCCACAGCACGGGCCGTCGGCACCTCCGAGCCGATGGCTACTACCGGATCGGTCGGCCGCCCCGTCACTGGCGACACCGTCGCTGCGCCTGTCTTGATCACCGGAAGGACCACCGCACGATGAGCACCCCTGACCAGCACCCCACCCCCGCCACTCCCACCCGCCCAGCCGGCGACGGCTCGCACGACACCTGGACCGCCCAGCGGATCCGCGCCCTGGGCGCGGTCACCGACCTGAGCACCGCCGCCAGGATCTTCCGGCTGTCCCGTTCCGTCGCCTACGACCTCGCCAAACGCGACCGGTTCCCCGTCCCGGTGCTGCGATTCGACACCCGCTACCGCGTACCGGTCGCGGCGATCCTCGACGCCCTGCACCTACCCGCCGCCGACGACCCGGGGTCCTCGACCGGACCGCCCGGCGACGACTTGACCCCCGGCGGAAGTCACGCGTCGATCACCCCGTACCGAATCCGCAGCCCCCGGCTGCCGCACGCCCCGACCGAAGGGAACACCTGATCATGGCGGAAGGACCCGTCTTCAAACGCTGCTCCTGCCGCGACAGCGACGGACGCAAACTCGGCAACCGCTGCCCGCACCTGCGCCGGCCCAGCGGGGCGTGGAGCCCCACCCACGGCCGGTGGGCCTACCAACTCGAACTGCCCACCCACCCCGGCAAGCCACGCCGGCAACTGCGCCGCAGCACCTTCGACACCCGCGACGCCGCCACCGCCGACCGCGACCACGCCAAAGCCCTGCTCGCCCTCGCCAGCGACGACCCGGCCGTCGCCGCCGAGATCGCCGACCTGCTCCTCACCGTCCCCTCCGGCGCACCGCTACCGGACCGCGACACCATCGCCCGCCGGGTCCGCGCCGGGCTACCCGCCACCGTCACGACCACCGTCGGCGAATACCTTGAGTCGTGGCTGGCGTCCCGCCGCAACCTGCGCAGCGTCCAACCCAACACCCTGCTCGCGTACGAGTCGCACATCCGCACCCACCTGGTCCCCCACCTCGGCGCCATCCCCCTGGTCAAACTGCGGGTGGAGCACATCGAGGCCATGTTCACCGCCATCGCCGACCGCAGCACCGCCATCGAGATCGCCCGGCAGAGCGACGAACCCGCCATCCGCGCCAGCGTCCGCGGCCTACGCACCACCCGACCGGCCAGCATGCACCGCATCCGCGCCACCCTGCGCAAAGCACTCAACGACGCCATCCGCCGCGGCAACAACCGGCTCATCGACTTCAACCCCGCCGCCCACATCGAACTGCCCTCCGGCGTACGCCCCAAGGCCCGGGTCTGGACCGCCAACGCCGTCCAACGGTGGCGCGACACCGGCGAGCGACCCAGCCCCGTCATGGTGTGGACACCCCAGCAGGCCGGGGAGTTCCTCGACCACGCCGAAGAACACGACATCGCCCTCTACCCGCTGTTCACGCTGATCCTGCACCGGGGCCTGCGCCGAGGCGAGGCCGTCGGACTCACCGACACCGCCGTCGACCTCGACAACTCCCTAATCAGCGTCACCCAACAGATGGCCACCCACGGCTACACACCCGTCATCAAGAAGGTCAAGTCCGAGTCCGGCAACCGGATCATGGCCCTGGCCAGCATCACCCGTACCGTCCTGCGCGCCCACCACGCCCGCCGCGCCCAGTGGAAACTCGCCGCTAATCACACGTGGCCCGACACCGGACTGTTCTTCGTCCAACCCGACGGGCAACCCTGGCACCCCAACACCGTCACCGACCGGTTCGAAGCCCTCGTCCGCGACGCCGACCTACCGCCGATCCGACTGCACGACCTGCGGCACTGCGCCGCCACCTACCTGAAAGCCGCCGGCGCCGACCTCAAGGACATCCAGGAACTCCTCGGCCACTCCTCCGCCGCCATGACCGACGTCTACACCTCCGTCATCGCCGAACTCGACGTCGAACGCGCCAAAGCCGAAGCCGCCGCCAAGCTGCTCCCCCGTCGGCGGACACGAGCCGCGTAGGCAGCACAGATATCCGGCCGGTCGGACGGCAGGCCAGGGCTGCCGACCCGACCTGGTCCGGATCTTGACGTGCTCGCTACGACAACGTGGCTGAGACGGGTGGTTGCTGGTGAGCCGGAGATGCCACCATGCGAACCACAGCGCCACTATCGCCGGTTGTCCGCTACCGATGAGTCAGCCCAGCTCATCCGGTGCAGCGGTGACGAAATCGGGTCGAGTGTTGGCTTAGCTGTCAGCTAAACAGGGAGGTCGAACGATGTCGGCTGAAGCCGTGCACTACAAGACCCACCTGCCGCGCATCATTGAACGGGTGGAACACGGCGAAGAGATCCCCATCGACCGGGCGGGCACCCTGGTGGCGAGGGTGGTATCGCTTGTGCGATGGACCAACCGCACCGCTGTGGGCCCCCTTGCCGGGCAATTGCGCCTCTCAGGTGACTGGGACTCCCCATAGACCAGCTACGCCACGAGCCTGACACCTCTTTCCCCGGTCAGTCTGTGGGAGATCACCATCATGCAGAGCGGGGAAGCTTGCAGGACTCCTGACCTCGCCGAGTGGGTGAGGGACCTGGGCTTCCGTGAACTCCCGGTAACGCACGCCCACGCCATCGCCGCCAGCCACCCAATGACCGCGATCCCTTCGACCGAATGCTCGTGGCACAGGCGATCACAAAGAGTTTGACTCTGGCCTCCCGTGACGCGTCCATGGCGCTGGACGACGCGAGCGGGAATCGGGGTGATGTCGATGATCCGTTCGGTAGTTACCGGCGCCCCGCCGGTCGAGGTTTCGGTGATGACGGTCTCCGCTCTGTCGGGGGAGGCGAGGGCTCCTCTCCGTCATCGCTGAACGGATTGTTCCCGCCGGGTGAGCCGACCCGGTGCCGTCGCGAGCTCCGGCCGCGCCCGGCACCGGACCGGCCAGCGAAGCCGTTTGCGTGCGGTTGCAGAAGTCGGCTGACCGTGCACTGATGTATGTACACATGGGCCGGTTGTAGGGTTCGCCTGATGCCGAACTCGACTGGCCCGAACAGCACGATCTTCTGGCTTTCCTGGACGACCTGAGATCCCGCCCTCGCGTCTTCTACGACAGATAGCTCACCGCCCGGGATGGGATCAGTCACACCACCGTCTCGAACTCGCGTCATGGCAACAGCGGCCCGGGCGGCTGGGCTGATCCGGATCGCGGAGGCCTTCGGTGAGCCGGAACGCCGCCTGCTGGCGCCGCCTGCTGGCGCCGCCTGCTGGCAGCCGCGGGCATCGTCGGTGACGACCATCCCAATCCGATCCGGCAGCCCCGTCCGAACTGCAGCACCTGATCCCCCTTGTACACCGGCGCGCCGCCGCAACGGCAACGACAGATCATTGAACAGGTTCGGTTCCCGCGCGGCTGGACGGAACTCGCTGCGGCCAACGACAGATCCGGGTCACCGCATGATCCTCACCCGCAACCGCGGCCGCGCCTCGATCAATGCGCGTCCACCATCTCCTCAGACGGACAGGGACAGCACTTACCATCCACAGTGTCAATCACCCGAAAGAGGTTCGACTTTAGGACGACACGACGAGAAACTGTCGGGGGGTCCCCGACACAATGAGCGGCACGCGCATCGCCAGCATCGCAGAACGGTGAGGCACGAGTGCGTCACTGAATGGACGGGGTGGTTCTACGGGCAAGGTAGATACCCGCGAGCTGCAGCTTCAGCAACTGCTGAAGCAGATCGGCCCGTGCGACAGCGACACCCTCGTGACCGCTGCCCAGCAGCGATGGCCCGGGGCGCCGGCTCCCCGGGTGCGCAGCGTCGTGGCCAAGGCCATCACCGCCGACCTAATCCACGACGACGGTGGTGTCCTCTCCGCCGTCGATGACCCCACGCCCACCGGCCGGCCCACGTTGGTGCAGCGACTGCCGGGTCCGCTGCGCGCGGTGATCGTGGACGTGGAGGCGGTGATCCGGGCCAGCGCCGACCACCCAAACGGTGACCGCCGGATCTTCCAGATTGGTGCGGTACGCTTGTCGGCCGACTCGCAGTGGTGTGCCGAACAGCCGTCGTTCAGTTCCTGGGTCAAGCTTCCGAACCTGGAGTGGGAGCAGCAGCTGCGGTCAGCTGACGTCCGCGAGCAGTACACGCAGCACGCGGTCGACCTGGAGCAGGTGCTAGACGGGCTGCGTCAGTACGTCGCCGACGCTGACCTGCTGGTCGCCTACAACGGGGTCGGGGCTGACTTCCCGATCCTGGACGACGCGGCGACCCGGGCCGGGCAGCCAATGCTGCACAACCAGCGCCGGGTGGATGCTCTCTATCTGGCGTACGCGGTGTGGCCCCACGCCGATTCACACCGCCTGGCTGAGCTCGCTGATGAGGTCGGCGTCGATCGGTCCGGGCTCAGCTGGCATGAGGCTGCCGACGACGCCGAGCTGACCGCCAGGCTGCTGCGGCAGGCGGCCGCGGCCGTCCAAGGCTGGGACGTCGGCGTTCGCGAACTGCTGTGCGCGGTCGGTTCCGGTAGCTCGGCCTGGGATCTGCTTTCGTCGCTGCTGCCCGGCCCGGTACCCCGCCCGGCGGTCGACGACGTAACCGTCGCGCGGGTGCTGGCTGACGCGCTGACTGGCCTCGACACGGCCGGCGGTTATCAGCCGGTGCGGCGTGGCCGGTCCCGGCCGGTGCTACGGCTGCCTGCTGCGGTTCGCGGCACCGGTGGGGACGTTGACCCGCACGCGCTGGCGCAGGCGGCCGCGTCCGGGACGGCGGAGCGGCGGGCAGCGCAGCAGCAGATGGCGGAGCTGCTGAGCGGGCAGATCCGCGCCGGCCGGGATGCGCTGTGTGAAGCGCCGACCGGCACCGGGAAGAGCTTCGCGGTGCTGGCGGCCGCGTTGCAGTGGCTGGACGGCGACCCGCGGCGCCGTGCCGTGATCGCGACCTACACCAAGGCGTTGCAGACGCAGCTGGGCGCTGACATCGACCGGCTCACCGGTGTGATCGCCGGCTTAGAACAGACAGCGGACCTGGTCAAGGGGGCGGCGAACCGGTTGTCGTTGCGTGCCCTGGTTGCAGCGCTCACCGATGCCGCTGCAGCCGTGCAGGCAGGGACCTGGTGGGCAAGGACCGGACGGCCGCAGTTCGCCGCACAGGCCGGATTTCGGGAGCTGCTGATCTATCTGACCCGGCGGCTGATCACTGCGGGCACAACGCCGCAGGGGTGGCTGGCACGCAGCGCCGACCCGGTGGACCTGCCGATGTTCCTGGCCGAGTACATCGGATCAACGCACGGTCCGGTGCTCGGATCGTGGCTGCGCATTGTCAGCCAGGACGGCGACGACTACGGCCGCGGGTCGGGTTCGCCGCTGGCGGCGATGACCGACTCCGTAGCGGAGGCGCTGGCCGGGCATCGGCTGGTCATCGCGAACCATGCGCTGCTGATGAGTCGCCCGGACGTGTTCGACGAAACCACCCTGCTGATCGTTGATGAGGCGCATGCGCTTGAGCTGGCCGTCACTGGAGCGGCCAGCGCGGTCGTAGATTACCGGCTGCTGGAGAACCTGACGGCGGATCTGCGCCGCTGGGCCGACGAGCAGGCTAATGTGCCGCCGCGGCTGCAGGCGGTGGTCGCCGAGCTGGAGGGACACCTCGACACGGAGATCCTGCCGCGGGCGGGGCAGGGGGTCTTCGACGCCGCCGGTGGGGAGCCAGGAAGCCGGGCGGCGACCCTGGCCAGCCCGTTCGGCGGGCTAAGCGGTGACCGGCCGGCCCGGCAGCTGCTGTCGCGGCTGGACACGATCGCAGTTGTCTCTGAGCAGGTGCACCGGCAGCTGGCCGCGTACCTGC
Source organism: Micromonospora purpureochromogenes (assembly GCF_900091515.1). Lineage (NCBI taxonomy): Bacteria > Bacillati > Actinomycetota > Actinomycetes > Micromonosporales > Micromonosporaceae > Micromonospora > Micromonospora purpureochromogenes. The sequence continues at coordinate 276,787 of NZ_LT607410.1, forward strand.
AGGCGCCGGGGATGCAGTCGGTGTCGTGGTGGGAGAAGGAGCGGGCCGGTTCGCTCGTAACCCGGGTCGCGCGGCTCGCGGACGCGGCCGGACGCATCGTCGCTGACGCCCGCGCCATCCTCGACCAGGATACGGAACCCAGCACGGACGGTGACGGGGATTCCGGCATGGACGAAGGCACCGAGGACGGTGAAGTCGTCGGCGCGGTCGGCGTCGATGAGGAGGAGCTCGGCGCGGACGGTGAGGACCTCGGCCCGGATGGTCTGTTCCCGTTGACAGGCCCGGACCTGGGTAACCGGGTGGTGTACGCGGTCGAGCAGGACCTCGCCGGAGTCAGCGTATCCGCGCGCCGGTACGGATTCTCGCTGACGTCCGCTCCGATCGATCTGGCCCGTGACCCGCAGTGGCTGGAGGTCCGGCAGCGGTTCGCCCGGATTTTCTACGTGTCGGCGACGCTGCAGGTGTCCGGCCGGTGGGACTACATCCGGGAGCGGCTCGGCCTCGGTCCGGCTGTTGACGCGCACACCCTGCCGGGCCCGTTCGATCTGGCCGAGCAGGCCCGGCTGGTCTGCTTCACTGACTTTCCGAGCTGGGCCGAACAGACCGACGGCGCGGTCCGGACCGTCGCGCATCAGCTGGCCGGCTACGGCCGCGAGGTGATCCGTCCCGATCAGCAGGCGGCGTTCACCGGTGGTGCGCTCGTACTTACCACAGCGACGAGGGCCGCCGCTGCGATCACGCAGCGGCTGCAGGAGCAGGCGGTAGGGGTGCCGGTGACGTCGGCGCCGATACTGGGGAACGCCCGCGCCGCGCGGACGTTCACCGAGACTGGCGGGTTCTGTGTCGCAACGCGCGGCATGTGGCAGGGCGTCGACTTCCCTGCCGACCGGCTGTCGCTGGTGTGGATCAACAAGCTGCCCTTCGCGCCGTTCGCCGACCCCATCATCACCGCCCGCCGCGCTGCGGTCGCCCGCCGCGCCGAACTGGCCGGGCTTGCGGACCCGGACCGGGTGGCGACCGAGTCGTATTACCTACCGCTGGCAGCGATGGATCTGCGGCAGGCGGTCGGCCGGCTGATCCGGTCGAGTAAACACCGTGGTGTGGTCGTGATCAGCGACCGGAAGCTCGCCGGACGGACCGCGTTGCGCCGCGCGTACCGGCGGGTATTCCTGGAGTCCCTCGAACCGGGCCTGCTGGTCCCCGACGAGGACACCGGAGAGGCGGCGGGCGGGAACCTGACGACGATGGCTGACGGGTGGGCGCGGATCTGGCGGTTCCTCGGCGACAACGGCTTGGTCCCCGCCGACCGGCTCGAGCAGCTGTGCGAACCGGATGCGCTCACCGAGCAAACGCTGCTGCCGGCGACCCGCAAGATTCTGCAGGCGCAGCTGACCCCGCAGCAGGAGGCTGCGGCCCACGCCGACGGCACACTGGGACGGTTGTTGACCGACCGGTGCGCCGCGATCGGCGGGTATCTGCGGTTCTCTGACACACCGCTGGCTTTAAAGCCACAGCAGGCTCAGGTGATCGAGGCGGTCGCCGATGGTGCGGATGTGCTGGCGTTGATGCCGACCGGGTTCGGGAAGTCGTACACGTTCCAGCTGCCGGCGCTGGCGTTGCCGGGTGTCACCGTGGTCGTGTCGCCGCTGATTGCGTTGATGGCCGACCAGGCCCTGGAACTGAACGCCACCGTCGGCGGGGCGGTCCGGGCCCTGGTTGGGCCGATGGCCGAGTCGAACAGCCGGCGCGGTAAGACGGAGGTAGCCGAGCAGCTCACCGGCATCGGTGAGCACGGCATCAAGCTGGTGTACGTGTCCCCGGAACGGCTCGGGAACCGCCGTTTCCAGGACTTGCTGCGGACCGCCGCCGCTGCGGGGATCCTGCGGCGGGTGGCCGTTGACGAGGCGCACACGTTCGTGCAGTGGGGTGACGACTTCCGGCCCAGCTTCCGACGGGCCGGGCGGCTGCTGGCCGAGCTGCGGTTCCGGTACGGGGTGCGGGTGACCGCGGTCACGGCGACCGCGAACCGGTCGGTCCGGGAAGGGCTGCGGACCGGCCTGTTCGGCCTGCCCGCCACCTCCGCGCCAGGGGAGGCGTTGGTGACGGTCGCGGCTGACCCGCTGCGCCCGGAGCTGGCGATCTACCGCCGGGCGATGAAATCTGCCGGGCCGAACACGATCGCCGGGCTGACCGAGGAGGTCGCTGCGGCGTGCGACGAACACGCGATCTTCTACTGCCTGACCGTCAAGGAGGTCGACGCGGTCTACGCGCACCTGCGCGAGTTCGTCGGCGACGGCGCGCAGCGGGTCCGCCGTTTCCACGGCCGGCTGTCCGAGGCGGAGAAGACGGCGGTGCTCACCGAGTTCCGTGACGCCCCGGCCAGGCACGAGGACGGGTACGCGCCGCTGCTAATCGTGGCGACCAGCGCGTTCGGGTTGGGCGTCAACCGCGGCGACATCCGCTGCGTGTTCGTGGTGTCCCCGCCGACCGACCTGGCCGCGCTGTATCAGCAGCTCGGCCGTGCTGGACGGGACCAGGCCGGTAGGCCGCCGGCTGATGTGACCGCCCCGTCGGCTGGGCTGGCGCTGGGCTCCGGCCGCGGGTTCCGGACCGTGGCGTGGATGGCCGCGCAAGGCCTGCCGTCGGCCACGTTGCGCACCGTCGGGCAGGCGGTGCTGACCGCAGCCCGTACCGGTGGGGTTCTGGACCCCGACCGGGTCACCGACAGTTGCATGGCATCGGACCTCGCCGCCGGCAGGTTGTCGCGTGACGACGCCCGCCGGCCGGGCACGGTGTCGCAGTATCGGTCGGCGGTTGTCCGAGCCCTCGCCGTCCTCGCCGAGACCGGGACGGTCGACGACCACGGCGATTTCCCTTCGACAGTGATGATCACCCCGCTCGACGACCCGGCCCGCTGCGACGACCACACCCTCACCGCCGCCGCCTCTGCGGTCGCTGCGCTCGCTCTCACCTCGCCAGGCCGGCACCGGCTGACCGACGTGCACACGACCCTGACCACCCAGGTGCGCGGGTACCGGCTGATCGCTGATGACCCGGCCCAGACGTGGGCGGTCCTGGCGACCCTGCACGATCTCGGCGTCGTCGACGTGTCCCAGGCCGGGAATAACCGAACCCTGATCGCGGTCGGCCCGGGCGGCAGCAGCGCCCTTCCGGTCGACTATCTGCGGAAGATGACCGGGCACCGGGCCCGCCTCACCGACGACCTGCGGGAACTGGGCGCCTGGTACGACGCGAGCGTGTGCGCCAATGCCGGGTTCGCGGGCTACTTCTCCCTGACCGGGTCGACGATGCTGCCCGACGAGGTCTGCTCAACCGCAGCGTGCCGTTGCTCCACCTGCTGGGCGATCAGCGGCGACCCTAGGCCGGTGCCGGCGCTGCTGGAGGCGTTGAACACGCCACGGCCGCGGCCGACCGCACGCCGGGACGCGGCGCCGTACCGGGAAGCGGTCCAGCGGTATGTGCGGTCGCTGCTGTGGGACAACTACCGCGGCCTAACCATCGGCATGATCCACCGGGTTCTGCACGGCGACGAGACGTATCTGGCCGGCGACGGTCGTCGCCGACCACTGTGGCCGCGGCTGCTGTACCACCGGCTGCGCGGCGTCGACCCCGGCATCAAGGTCGCTCACGTACAGGAAGCCGTCAACGAACTGGCCGGCTGCGGCGACATCACCGGTGACGGCCGGCTGTGGCGGCTGCCCCGGTACGCCGAACGTGACGCCGCCCGGGCCCGCGCCCAGGCGGTTGGGAATGGGACAAGATGACCGCGACCAGCAGCACCGTGTGGCGGCCGTTCTACGATGAGCCGTTGTTCGTGCCGGAACTACTGCACGGCCCCGACACTGTCCCCGGCCTATTGCGGGACAGGATCGTCGGCTACCTCACCCGGGTCGCGGAGATCCGGCGGGCACCGCTGCACACCTGCACCGCGTTCAACGCGCTGCATTTCGGGTTCGACCTCGACGCTCACGGCTACCGTGCCGAGGTCCTCGCCCCTGACCTGTTCGTTCAGGTCGCCGCGGAGCAGCAGGAGCGGCCTGTGCTGCCGGTCGGCACGTTCGTGCACATCGACCGCGGCGGCCGCCGGTCGCTGCTGGCCGAGGTCGTCGCCCGCTACGGCGCCGACCCGGCCGTCGACGACGACGGCTGGGTACCGGCGGCACTATCCGGTGCCCCGCCCGGCCGCGACGAACCCGACGGTACCCGCACCGGTGTCGAACGGGTCATCCTGGACGTGGAAGCGTTCGGGGCCCCGCTCACCGCCGCCGACTACACCGAACTGGACCGGCTGCGCCGCCGCGGCCAGGTGCTCGACGCCCGTGGTCACCTGACCGGGCCCGTGCACTACCCGGCTGGGAACGGCGGGCGTGACGACGTGGCCCTGTACGGCGCCTACCTGCTCGGCCCGGCCCGCCCGCTGCTGCTCGGCGGCCCGCTCGGTGGTCTACTCACTGACCCTGGTGACGGGCGGGTGCTCACTGCCGCCCTACATCAGGCACTCCGCACCATCGACCAACTCCTCGACACCGCCCGCACGCTGCGCCGCTGGCACGGGTACGCCATCAGCCGGGCCCGGTTCAAACAGCGGCGCCGTGTCGGTTGGCCTGGCCTGCCCGCAGCAGACGTCGACGACGTCGTCGGCGCCGTGCGCCGCAGCGGCCCCCAGCCGCGCTACACCGGTGTCTGGCCGCTGCTGGCCGCCCGCGTCGCCGGCGACGGCATGGATGCGGACCCGCTTGAGCTCGCCGGCGCCGCCGACGTGCTCGTGCACACCAACCTGACCGCCGCAGATTTGGTCGCCGAGGCCATCGACGGTCTCCTGCCCGGCGGTGTGCACCTACGCGTCGACGACGTCTGGCAGGCCGGTGGCCTGTGGCGCGCCCAGCGGGAGCCGATCCCGGCGACGGTGCTGGCCGCCGACCCGCGTACCCCGCTCGGCCTCGGCCACCAGCCCGCCGTCCAGGACAGCCTCGAACCGTCCGAGACCGGCTCCGCCTCGTCCGCAGGTGGGCGGCAGCCCGCACCACCAGAACCGCCCGCTGAACATGGCGTTCCCAAAGGCGAGGAGACCATCCCGGGTGAGGACGGCACGCCGGGCGAGGACGCCGCAGCTGGCGAGGAACCCGGCGAGAACCTATCCGATCTCGTCGTCGTCCGCGACAGCCTGGTCGTTTACACCGTTGCGCTGCGCGAAAGTCACTGGAATGCCGGTGAACTGCCCCTGCCCGAGCAGGCGGCGGACGTCCTCGCCGACGGGCTGTTGATCATGCAGCTGCACCACGACGGTGAGACCCTCGACGAATCCGAGCAGATCCAGCGGATCAGCCGTGACGGCACGGTCCTGACCGGTATCAGCTGGCCGTGGAGCTTCTACCCGGGCATCAAGGTCACCGTAGCCGCAGCCCGTAACGCCACCCGGCTCAGCGTCACCACCACCCTGCTCGACCAGCCGCTGCCGTACGGCGACCATTACCGGTGGGAAACCAACACCGCCATCCTCGCCGCCGCGATCGGCGCCGACCAGCCACCACCGCAACCCACCGCCCCACCCGAGGCGCCGGAGCCGCTGCCGGTCAATACTTCGCAACGGCACCGTGGCGTCCCCCAGCTGCGGGGGCTGATCATCGCCGCGCTGCGCCGCCACGGCGCGCCCGGAGCGTTTCAGGCGCGACGACTCACCGGCCCGCAGCTGCTCGCCGCCCTATTCGGACCCGACCTGGTCGCTCCGCCGCTGATGTGGGAGGTCATCTACACCTGCGACCGGCTCGTCGACGCGGGCAAGCTGACAAAGGAATCCGGTGCCACCAGCCCCGGCCGGCTTGGCAGCGGCGGCCCCGATGTGTTCGTGTGGTGGCCCGATGACACCGCCCGCCGTAACGCCCATCAGAACACTCCCCGGGATGCGGTCCTCGCCGGCCGGGTCCGTGAGCACTGGGTGCCGCCGTTCTGTCGGCTGCTGCAGCCGGGCCACCAGGCCAGTGACACTGCCCGCCAGGCCTACGCCGCGTGGGTCGTCGAGGTGCGCGGCCCGGACGCCGACACCAACCTGCCGGCCGGTTACACCTTCGTTCGCGGCCAGCTGCGCGGTGCCGGCGAATCCGCCGGCCTGCTACGTCTCGCGGCCGAGCCGTAGCACCGCCCTGCCTGACCCGCACCGCCACTCCCTCGAGCGTGAACCACCGCGGAAAGTGAGACCCCTGAGATGGCTTCCTCGTCACGGCGCCACCGGCGCCGGAACCCGCGTACCTGCGCCCACGAATGCACCCACATCGGCCCGGAACTGGCGGCAGCCCGCGACGACGCGGTCGCAGCACTCAGAAGCGAACTGGACAAGCTCACCGACCCGATCGGGACCGCGCTCGAATCCCTCAGCGGGGAGCAGTTTGCCAGCCTCGTCTGGCAAGTGCCTCAACCAGGCAGGACCGACTTCCTGACCCACTTAGGAGTCCCGCCCGCAAGGCGGCCCACCGCCACCGCCGCTCGCATGGGTCTGAACAAACTGCGGCATTGGCCGAAACACCAACGCGACGATGCCGCCCTGTTCATCACCCACCCTGTCGCCGACCGCCTCCACGCGCTGTGGAAGAAGAACGCGGCTGGCGGCGAGCAGCAACAGGAAGATGCGCTGCGGGAGGCGCTGACCCATGACCCGAGTCAGACCAACACCCTACGGCTGGCGCTGATCTGTCACAGCCCTAACACCTGGGCCATGACCGTGGCGCTGCGAGTCGGCTTGGACGCTGCGCTGGGGCACCCGGACTGGCCGCAGACGGCGGTGGACGACATCACGACGGTATGCCGGCGCGTGGAGTCGGTACGGGCGCAGGTCGCCGCCGCTCACGCACAGCAGCCGCACGACAACGGTCCGCACGACGACAATGAGATCGGTGACGATGAGACCGGTGACGAACCCTGCGGTGCCCAAGCCGACGAGGACGCTGCACTGACAACGCCGCCCAGCTCGGGCACGGAACTGATACCCGAAGGACCCAATACCGTGTCTGGTGAGACCGACAACCTCCAACCCGTCTCCGACGGCGATGCGGCCGGATCGGGAGAAGACCTCGCCGCCGCCGCCGCGGACCTAGTCGAACGTCAAACGCAGGCGCGGCTGGCCGCAGCGACGCTCACGGACCTTCTGCACCGCGGTGAGATCCCGCCCCTGGGCGCCCTCAACCCGGTTGCCGCGTTCATCCAAGCCGCTGACCGGGTGCGCGACCTGCTCAGCGGACCGGACCAGACCATTCCCGCTGACGCGACTGTCGAGTACCTGCTCACCGCGCTGTCGGTCACCGCCGACCTGAACGACCAGCGGTCCCGGCTCGCCGATTTCAGCCGGCTCACCGGCCCGGACACCGAACGCGACCGGATCGGCAAGGCGGTGGTCCTGGCCACCGCACTGCAGCAGATGCCGGTGTGGGGACCGCAGCAGCAGGAGCACGTCACCGGACTGTTGAGCCTGCTCGGTCTGATCGACGCGGCTGCGGCCAAGGACATGCAGGCGCTTCCCGCCGCCTTCGCCAGCGTTGAGCAGCACCTTCCGGACAACATCGCCGCTCTGCGGATGCCGGCCCTCGGCGGCCAGTTACAGATCACCGGGACCAACTCTGATGCCGACGGCGTCCCGGCCGCAGAAGACACTGCGCCGGCACAGGACCCGACACCAGCTGCCGCCGCGCCGGAGCCGGTGCGGGAGCCTGCTGTAGTAGAGGGCACCGCCGCCACCACAAAGGCACTCTCCACCACCGGTGTTCCGGTCGTGCAAGCGCCACCTGCGGCCAGCACACCTGCCACCGTGACCCCGCCCGCCGGAGAAGACGAGCCCGCCGACACCGCCGCAGGACGTGAACTCGTCCGGCAACTGCTCGGTGCCAGCCGCCTGAGTCTGGCCCACCACGCCGCCGCCGCGTGCGGTGACCGGCACCGCGCCGACGCGCTGCGTATCCTGACCCTCGCCGACGCGGTCCGCAGCGAAACGTCTCCGACCGCTGGCGCGCTGCGGACCGCGTTGGAAGGCGAACAGGGCGGTGCCGCGTCGGGTGACACCGCCGCGCAGATGTTGCTGCTGGCCGGAACGGTGCGGGCCTGTCTTGTCACCGCCGACGCTGGAGCCGGCCGGATCGCCAAGACGATCGCCGCGTCCCTGCATCAGCTACCGGCCCTGGCCATGATCGCTGACGCGATCGGGACCGCGACCGAGAAACGCCTCCTGTACAGCCCGGATGTCCTCGCCGCTCTCGCCCCGATCGCCGGAGCCGCCAACGACATCGCCATGACCGTCGAGGCCGCCCAGTCCGAGGTCAGCCGGCCCCGCAACCTGGACTTCGTCCGGGCCAGCCAGATCGCCGACCTGTGGTGGGCCCCGAACGGTGTCATCGGCCGGATCCTCGCTACCGCCGCCGCCGACCGCCGCTCGGAACTCGAAACGGTCGCCGAGCAGCTGCGGCTGTTCGCCAAACGGCAGTACGTCGACGACCTGCTCAACCAGGAGGACGCACATCTGCGTTCGGGCAGCAGCCGCCAGCTGCAGGGCCAGCAGCGCCGCAAACTCAAGGAGATGGTCGACCGGTCGGTGACCGCCGTCCGCGCATGGGCCGACGCGGTCCGCGCGAACCAGGCCGCCGCCCAGGGCCCCGTACCCGCCCACCTGGCGAAGCTGCGCCTCGACGTCCTGGTGCAGTGGCCGGCCGCCGAACACGAGTTGCAGAATCTGATCACGGTAGCCGCCGACATGCCGTGGATGCTGCAGGCCGAGGCGGCGCAGGCGTGCCTGACCAGCATGCGCGGCAGCGTCGGCATGCTCGACGGTGACAAGCCCGCCGGCCCGGACCGTGACCCCGACGTGGTCGTGCACCAGGGCCTGCTGCGTTGCGCAGCGCTACCGTTCACCGCCGATGGGGTACCCGCCCGGCCGGTCACCGTCGACGACGTCCGCACTGCAGCCAACACCAGCTGGGAAGACGCATTCACACAGCGGATCGCCGAGGAGGACTACGCCACCGCCGCGCTGATAATCGACGCGGTCACTGACCCGACCCAGAGCCGGGCCATGCACGACCGGCTCGCCTACGCAGCCGCGCAGACCTTCGACGAGCTGACGACCCTGCACCGCGAAGTGTCCGGCGATGTAGCCCGCGCCACCCGGCTCGGCCAGCTCGACGAGATCGCGAGCACCGCCATGAACAGTGCCCTGGCCGCCGCCGACCTCGGCCGGATCGGTGGCCCGCCACAGAGCAGCAACCTCAGTGAGTTCCGCAGCCGGCTCATGGACGTGCGGGCCCTGCTGCCCCAGCATCTGCAGGAGGCCCAGAAGGCCCTGCGCAAACGGGCCGAAAACGAGGTCCCGGCCGGCCCCGACCGGCAGCAGCGGCTAACTTCGATCTACGCCCGCATCGACGCGGGCGACCTGTCGACCGCCGAGGAATACCTGCTCGCCGCAGTGCACGGGGAGGCGCCGCCGACCGCTGAGCCGTCCGACGACCTGACCCGATTCCTCGGACTCACCGTACAGGTGGCCGGCGGCCTGACCCGGGGGATGGTCAACGCGATCCGCTACGGAAAACCGCAGGCCTCGCTGGGCGTGACAAACCTGTCCGCAGCACAGCGAACCACCGCCGACACACTGCAAATGTGGCTCGACATGCGCGACATCCGGCATAACAAGGTGCAAAAGAGCAGCCTGATGGCGGCGCTACGACTGGCTGGTATCGAGTTCGCCAACATGCAGCCGCTGCGGGAACTGTCAGCCAGCTCCCGCCGCGCCTGGTGGGACCTGACCGGGGTACGACGGATCGGGGAGACCCCCGGCGTGCCGCAGTTCAGCCCGTCGGCCGGTGAACGACAGCGGATCATGCTCTGCTGGGGAGAGCCGGACGTGCGGGCCATGTTCGGCTGGATCGCCCAGGATCCCGGCACCGACCTCCCGGTCATCGTGCTGCTGTTCGCGGCGATGACCCCCGACCAGCGCGAAGAACTCGCCATGATGTGCGCGCAGCGCAGCGAGAAGCCGGTCATCGTCATCGACGACATCGCCATGCTGCACTTGGCGCTGCACGGCAGTGGCCAGTTCATGGCCACCGCCCGGACGTTGCTGCCGTTCGCGGCTGCCAACCCGTACGCCCCGGACGGGCTGGCAGCCCTTCCGCTCGAGATGTTCTTCGGACGCCGGTCCGAACGCGCCGACATCATCGACCCGTACGGCGCGAACCTGCTCTACGGCGGCCGGCAGCTCGGCAAAACGGCCCTGTTGCAGGAAGCCGCCCGCGCGTTCGCTCGCGTTCCCACGAACCTGCCCATCTACGTGACCCTGCACAACGTCATCGGCACCAAGGTCAACCCGCTCACGCTGTGGGACAAACTGTCCGAGAAGCTCGCCGAAGAAAAGATCCTGCCGCCGAAGAAGACCCGCGACCCGATCAAGAACGTCACCACCGCGATCAAAGCTTGGCTGGGCGAGAACCCGACCCGGCGGATGCTGCTACTCATCGACGAATGCGACGGGTTCTTCGACGCGGACGCCGAGCTCGGCTTCGAGCACGTCACCCATCTGCGGAACCTGCGCGACGAGACCAGCCGCCGATGCAAGCCGGTCTTCGCCGGCCTGCACCAGGTACAGCGGTTCGCGCATCTGCCGAACCAGCCGCTGGCCGGCGCCCACCTCGGTGAACAAATCGCGATCGGCCCACTCAGCCCAGAACCGGCGTATCAGCTGCTGTTCACCCCCATGGAAGCCCTCGGGATCAGGTTCGCCTCCGACGAGCTGATCCACCGGATCCTCGCCTACTGCAACTACCAGCCGAAGCTGCTGCAACTGGTCGGCAAGGCCCTCGTCTCCTCGGCGCTGTCCCGCCGTGACGGCGGCCCCTACTACCTGATCGACGAGAAGCTGCTCGACCAGGTCCTCGGATCCGAGTCCCTGCAGCAGCGGGTCCGGCAGACCGTCCGCCTCACCCTCGACCTGGACTCCCGGTACAAACTCATCGCCCTGGTCGTCGCGTACGCCGCACTTGAGCACGGCGCCGACCACACCATGACGACTTCACAGCTGCGTGAGGAATGCCAGAGCTGGTGGGCGGCCGGGTTCGCCCGCCAGGAGCCCGCCGAGTTCCGGTCCCTGCTCGACGAAATGCGCGACCTCGGTGTCTTGGCGGTCACCGCCGGCACTCGGTGGCGGCTGCGTTCCACAAACGTGCTGCGACTGCTCGGCTCGACCAACGAGATCTGGGAAGAACTCTGCAGCTCGCAGTGGCGCAACACGGTTACGAAACTGTCCACCGAACAGGCCCGCGGCCACCTCGACAACGGGCTCGTTTCCCCCTGCACCGAGCAGCAGCTGTCCCGGATCGTCAGCCGCACCACCGGCAGCACCGTACGCGTAATCGCCGGAACCCCCGCCACCGGTGTCGACCGGGTCCGTGACCTGCTGGAACACTCTCGGAAAGGGTTCGGTGCCCGGTTCGACCTGACGGTACCGAACGGCCCTCAGGCGTACGGGAAGGCGTTGCGGGGTGGTGAGGCAGGAGGTCGGCACCACGTCGTCCTGAGCCAACTGCTTGCCGCGAAACCCGACACCGTCGCCGAATCGATCGCCAAGGCGATGCAGGTTCAGCCGACGGCAGGCACGACCCGTACCGTCGCTGTCCTCGTCGACGTCAACACCCCGGGGATCCTCGATCTGCTGACCGGCTCGGACTTCGCCGTCAGCAACGACGACGTGATCACGCTGCGCCGGGCCACCGACATCGGACTGCGCGGCTGGCTGTCGGACAACGAGCTGATGAAGACGTTCACCGACGCGACCAGCCAGGCCGAGCTCATGACCGCGACCGGCGGCTGGCCGCTCCTGCTGGACCTGGCCGCCGCCAAGGCCCGCGAGTACACGAGCACCCACAAGGTGTGTGACCAGGTCACCGCGTACCTGACGGCCGCTGAAGGGGCTGCCGAGTTTATTGAGGCGACCGGACTGCGAACCGACTCTGATGCCGGAGACTCTTTCCAGGGCCTGATTGACTACGCAGGCCCGGTCACCTCCGACGAACTGGTCGAGTTGTGCGCGGTGACCTGCTCGGATCCGGTACGCACTGCCAGGATCCTGCAGATCCTCGACGTAGTCGACCAGAGCGACGTCGACGGGCGCTGGACACCGGAACCCGTTACCGCCGCCGCGTGGCGGCGGCTGCACGCACCCGCGTAGCCGAGACCGCCAAGCCCGTGCCGCCGGTAGTTGTCGTCCTAGACGGCGACAACCGGCGGCACGGGCGACAGCTTAGGTCCCGGTAATCGACCAGTGCCACGCATCTGAATACCGGTTGGCCAGCCCGTATTCGTCGGCCTACGCACCCAGCCATAGGAAGCCGGTATGGCCCGTTCACTGATCATCTTCCTCGCGCCACTGCGCCGAGGGGGAAGCCAGGACGCCCGCCGAAATGAAGCAAGCGGGCAGCTCATCGATGGGATCCGCTGGCGGGCACGGGTGTGCTCGCCCTGGCGGGAGGTTCCGGAGTGTTACGGCCATGGCAGACGGTCTATGGACTATTCCGCCGCTGGCAACGCGCCCGGGTGTGGCAGCGGATCGTCACAGGGCTACAGACCCAGCGCCCGGGCGGCCGATCTGATCACCTGGGACGTCAGCGTCGGCTCGACCATCGCTCGGGCGCATCAGCATGCCGCGGCGCCCGCACCCAACCCGAGCGGCAGAAGGAACCACCGGGCGGGGTTGAGGACGAGCCGGCTGATCACGCGTTGGGCCGGTCGCGGGGTGGCGGGACCACGAAGCTGCACCTGGCCCGCGAGCAGGGCCGCAGACCCCTCGCGATGCTGCTGACCGGGGGGCACCGCGGCGACAGCCCGCAGTTCACCCGGATCCTGGCAAGCATCCGGGTCCCTCGGCCCGACGGTGCCGACCCCGCACCCGATCAGACCGGGTTTTGGCGGACAAGGCATACAGCTCGCGCGGCAAGCAGGCGGAACTACGCCGATGTGACATCCCGGCCACGATTCCGATCAAGATCGACCAGGCAGCCGGTCGCCGCAAGAAGGGGTCGAAGGGCGGTGGGCCACCAACCTTCGACCCCACCGTCTACCGGCAGCGTCACGCCGTCGGGTGCGGCATCAACCAGCTCAAACGCCACCGAGCCGTCGCCACCCGGTAGGACAAACTCGCCGTCCGCTACCAGGCCGCACTCCAGCACCCGAAAAACCTTGGTCGCGCCCGCAGCGTTTGTGCAGGCAGAAGTGGTGGGCCGCCTGGGACTCGAACCCAGAACCTAAGGATTAAAAGTCCTCAGCTCTGCCATTGAGCTAACGGCCCGTTGGGCCATCAGGTTACCCGATCACCCGCCTCCGGGTTGAGGTCCGCCCGGGCAGCGCGGGTGAGGTGAGGCCGTGAGCGCCGGGCCGCAGAGCGGGCTCTGCTGGATCAACTGTATGCCCGTCGGATTCGGTGAACGTCGGTATCTGGACCCTCGGCTCGTCGCTTAGCCCTCCGGTGCCGGGTTCGCCTCCGGTCGGGCGGCTGTCAGGTGGCGTGCTGGTGGCCGCCGCTCGCGCAGTCGTCCCAGATGCGGGTCAGGTGCCGGGTCATGCGGGCGGTCGCGGGGTGTGCGGGATGTTCACGGCGGTGGGTGGTGATGGTGTCGGCGAGGAGGGCGCGGGCGGCCTGGCAGTGGCCGAGGTCGTGCAGGACGAGCGCGGTCGTGGCGTGGATGGCGAGGGTCCGGTGGGCCTGCGGGCCATCGGTGTGGGCGAGGTGCTCGGCGAGCTGACGGTAGAGGTGGTAGGCGCGTTGGTGGTGCCCGGCGCGGCGCTGGGCGGCGGCGTGCAGGTGCAGGGCTTGCAGGCTTGCGGGGTGGGTGGGCCCGTGCAGGTGGGCGGCGCTGTGATGGGCGTAGGCGGCCCAGGGGATCGCGCCCGCGAGGTGGTCGAGGCGCAGGTGCAGGTCCGCGAGGAGGGTCGCGGCCTCGGCATGAAGGGGATGGGCCGGTGCGGTGGCAGGGTCGACGCCGGTGAGGACCTCGTGCAGGAGCTGCCGGGCGCGTAGCGGATCACGCCGAGCGATGTCGCGGGCGGTGGCGACGCGCCGCACCCGTTCCTCGTCGGTGTGGTCGGGCGGGAGGGTGGGTGTCGCGCGCCAGGCGAGGGTGATGTCGCTGGCGGTGGTGCCCACGGTAACGCGGGCGAGGACGCGGTGCGCGTGGGTAGCGGCGAGGTGCGGGGATGTTGGCGTGCCGGTGGCGGGCAGGATCCGCGTGGCGTACCGGAGCATGGCCCGGCCGACGGTGTCGGTGATGGCCGCGGCGTCGAGGGGCCGCACGCGGCAACCGGGCTGGCACTGGTAGGCCTGCCCGGCGTCGGGTAGGTCGGCGCGGGTCATCGGCTGGTGGCACATCCTGCAGTGCAACAGCCCCGGCGGCAGGAGAACCTCCCGACCATCGGCGACGGCGTCTCCTTCCCTGCCCGCCTGCGGCGGGGTGGTGGCTTTGGAGACCCACTTCTGCACGAGGCGCGGGTCGAGGTTCAACTGGCGGGCAACGGTGGTGACCGCGCCGTAGGCCCTCACGGCGCGGGTGTCCGCGACGCGCTGGACGGCGGCGTCGATGAGTTCCGGCGGGTATCTGCGAGGGAAGGCCATGGTGTGGATGTCCGTCAGGGATGCCGTCGTCAGCTGGGGGTTCTCGTCTCGGGGTCGATGACGGTGGGGCTAGGCATTCAGGTCCTGCCGCCGGTGATCGGCCGGGCGGGCGGCGTTGATCGGGACGGCGCCACGGCGGTCGGGGTTGCGGCGCATGGGCTGCAGGGTCGGCCCGTCGGGCAGGGTGATCGCCGGTCGCGCGGTGTAGCCGTGGCGGGTGTACAGGGTATGGGCGTCGGTAGTGGTGTCGGCCCAGGATGGCAGGTCGATGCGGTCGAGTCGGCGTCGGTGGTGGGTGAGCATCGCTGTCGCCCGTCCCGCGTCTCGGGCGTCGGGGTGTACGGCGAGGAACGCCAGGTGGTAGTGCGGTTCAGTGGGCCGAGGCTCGGACAGGAGGGTGTCGAGTTGGTCGAAGCGGTCGGTGTACGGGCCGGCGGCGTCGGTGAGCCGGTGGCGGTAGTTGGCCGGTGGTGGGATGGGCCGGTAGCGGTGGAACCCGACGGTAGCGGCGCTCAGGTCGTCGGTGAGGTGAATGTCGCCGTAGAACATGGCGTGTTCCACCCAGATCGCTGCGACGTCGGTGAGCACTCGGCGCCGCAGCGCGGGGTCGGGTACGAGCCATGCGGCGAGCGGGGTGGGGTGCAGGGCGGCGGCGATCAGCGTCGCGGCGGGGTCTTTGTCCGTCCAGCGGGCGGCGCGGATATGCACGGCAGCGTCCATCAGGTCGGTCTCCTTGTCATTGAGCGATCAGCGGTAGGCGGCGGTGGCGAGGTCACCGACCGCGGCGTCGACGGCGGCGGTGATCTCACGTATCGGCCGGTGGTGCTGTTCGGCGACCGCCCGAAGCTGGCCGGTGACGGCCTTGGTGTCATCGAGGTACAGGTGGGTGGTCAGGCCGAGGACGGCGACGAGGCCGGCGAGGGCGGCGGTGTGGTTGTCCGGCGGCTCGCGGCCGGCGGCGAGATACCGCAGCCGGGCTCGGGCCACGACCGCCCATTTGCTGTCAGTGGCGAGGTAGACCTCGCGGCGGGCGAGGCCGCCCAGCCGGCGCCGGCTGGTGTGGCGGAGGATTCCGCCGGCGTGCAGGCCGGCGCGGGTGCGTTCGTACAGGTCGTCGGCGAACGACGACAGCCATCCCCGCAGCATCGGAGCGGGGTTGGCGTAGCGGACGGAGGCGATCGCGGTGTCAGCGATCAGGTCGCCGACAGGCGGGTCATGACGCAGCCGCAGCCGCTGATTCCCGCCTGAGCGAGCGTCATCGGTGTCGTCGAGGACGATCCGTCCGGCCAGGAACAGGTCGATCAGGACCGCGCCGGCCATCCCGAGGGCGAGGGCCTGGCGGTGGATGTGGGGTTGGCCGGTGTCGTCGTTGTGGCCGAGCAGGAACAACTCGTCACGCAGCGGCAGTTGCGGAATGGACGCGGTCATCGCACCGGCTGCCTATCCCCGCCCGGCGGTGCGCTGCCGCAACCGGGCGTGCACCCCGCCGTACGCGGCAGCCGGGGACGGCAGCAGCGCCTTGTCAACGGCGGCAAGGACCGTGTAGTTCGGGTCGCACACGTTGCCGATCGGCGCCCGCCCCGCCTGCGACACCAACTGGTAGGCGTCGAGTTCCTCCAAACCCGTGAGGTCTCTCGTCCAGCCGACCAGATCGCGGTGGGCGATCCGGTAGGCGTCCTCCAAGGGGCGGGCGCAGCCGACCGACGTGATTGACGTATCGGTCTCCAGGCGGGGCCACACCGTCGAGGCGCTCTTGATGACCTCGATGGTCAGGGTGGTGGTTGTGGCGATTTCCACCCCGACGCCGCAGGCTTCGCCTTCGCCTTGGCGGGCGTGCCCGTCGCCGAGGGCGAGCATCGCCCCGTGCACGTTCACGCCCAGGTAGAGGGTGGTGCCGGCGCGCAGCTCCGGGGTGTCCAGGTTCCCGCCATGCATGTCGGGGACGATCGTGGAGCGGGCCTCGAACCCGCCGGGGGCGACGCCGATGGTGCCGATCGTCGGGTCCAGGGGCAGGTCGACGGAGTGGTCACTGCCCGTGGCGTGGAAGCGGACCGTGCCGGCCTGCCGGTTGAGGTCGTACAACCACACCCGCTCCTCGAGAGGCGGCTGCAGGGTGGCGGTACGGGAGGTCGAGGTCAGCGCCCCGAAGTGCGGGAACGTCGACGACACACCCCAGTCCCGGGCCGGTTTGATGGCGGCGAGGTGGATGGCGAGGGTGTCGCCGGGCTCGGCGTCCTCGACGAAGAACGGCCCGGACACCGGATTCAGGTACGGCATCCGGCACACCTGAGACGGCAGGTCCGCCGGCCCGCGGACGAGACCGCCGAAGCAGTCCTCGGTGAAGACCTGCAGCACGTCGCCGGAGCGGACGTGGGCCACCGGCATCCGGCCTCCGAAGGTGTAGGCCAACTCGTCGCGGGCGGGACGGTAGGTGATCGTGTCCATGCCGGTCACACCCGCTCCACGTCACGCGCCTGCGGCTGCGCGGGCGCCAAGCCGGACAGCACCGGCCGGCGGCCGGACAGGTACAGGCCAGCAAGAACGACAACCCCGAGGGCTAGCCAGGCCAAGCCGAGGCGCTGCGCGGCGATGTTCGCGTTGACCACCACGTAGGCGAGGATCACGAACCCAATACCGGGCATGACCAGGTGCGCCCACCAGTTGCCGCTACGTCGGCGAATCAGGTGGTGCACGACCACGGAGACGTGCAGGACCAGGAACGCGACCATCGCCCCAAAGTTGATCAACGATGACAGCAGCGTGATCCCGTCGGCGCGGGTGGCCATGTACAGGCCGAGCACCAAAGACACGGCGCCGGTGAGCAGGGTGGCGTTGATCGGCACGTTGCGGCGGATGGACACCTTCGCCAGGAAGGCGGGCAGTTGCCGGTCGCGAGCCATCGCGTACAACAGCCGGGACGTGGCGACCTGGGCGACCATCGAGTTCGGCAGGCCCCACGCGATGGCCGTCGCCACCGCGCACAGGGTGGCCAGCCAGCCCCCGCTGGCCACGGCCGTGGCGTCGTAGAAGGCGGTGCCGCTCACGTCGCCCTCGGCCAGCAGCGCGTCGGAGTCGGGAACGAGCATCGCCGCCAGCCACGTCTGCGCGATAAACAACACCCCCGCCAAGGCCAGGACGGCGCCCATCGCACGGCCGATCCGCCGGGAACCGCCCTTGGTCTCCTCGGCCAACATGCTGATCCCGTCGAATCCCAGGAAGGACAGCACCGCGATCGACACCGCCCCCGCGACAAGGGACCAGGTGAAGGTGTCGGCGTTGTAGAACGCCTCCCAACTGAACCGGCCCCTGCCCGAGGCGAGGGCCCAGCCGGCGACGGCCAGGAAGATCGCCAGGACGATCAGCTCGCCGACGAGCATCACGCGGGTGACCATCGCGGTCATCCGGATGCCGACCGAGTTGACGATCGTGTTGACCGCGACGAACCCGAGCAGCCACAGCCACACCGGCACGGCTGGAACGGTGGAGTGCATCGCCACGGACGCCACCAGGTACAGCAGGCCCGGCACGAGGACGTAGTCGAGCAGGATCACCCAGCCGGCCAGGAAGCCGACCGGCGGGCTGATGCCCCGGCCCGCGTAGTTGTAGACGCTTCCCGACATCGGGAACGCCTTGACCATCTGCGCGTACGAGAACGCAGTGAACACCAAAGCCACCACACCGCCCGCGTACGCCAGGGCCACCATGCCGCCGGAGCCGGCGTACACGCTGCCGAAGATCGCCATCGGCGCGATCGGCACCATGTACACCAGCCCGTACGCGACCAGGTCCCGGAACCGCAGCCTCCGGGCCAACTCCTGGCGATAGCCGTAGCGCGCCAATTCCTCCTGTGGTTGCATCGGACCCCTTCATTGAAGTCGTTATCGGCGGACGGAACATTGATTGCTGCGCCGCCCGTGAATGACCTTTCCGCTTTGAATGGTGGCTCGATTCGAATGGCTTGGTCGATACCGAATATGCGGACAAGAATTGTTGTCCGCATCGACGTTGCCCCCGCTAGAACGAACGGGCCGGCGGGCAGTTTGCGAGGGGACATCCAGCGGCAGGGGCAAGGCGCTCGGGCGTAGAGTCGCCACGTCTGAGCACTCGCGCCGGCCCGGAGGACCGAGACTCCCTGGCCTTGCCGGTGCCCCGGCGACTGGTTGACGAGCCCGCCGTCGTCCGGTCGCATGGAAGCTGTTCGAGGAGGACCCGTGAGGCTGGCGGACAGGAACGCTGAAGTGTCCGTGGACGACGCCGTCTGCGCCTCGGTGAGCTATGACCAACTGCGTACCGGTGCTGACGGCCTGTACTGGTTGGAGACTCGCCCCGAGGCCGGCGGGGGTGCGACGGTGACACGTT
The DNA here is from genome assembly GCF_900091515.1 of Micromonospora purpureochromogenes. Lineage (NCBI taxonomy): Bacteria > Bacillati > Actinomycetota > Actinomycetes > Micromonosporales > Micromonosporaceae > Micromonospora > Micromonospora purpureochromogenes. The sequence goes on from NZ_LT607410.1 coordinate 295,796, forward strand.
GGCGGCCCGGCGAGGGCAAGCGTGATGTCAGTCCAGAGGGCTTCGATATCAGCAGCGGCGTTCACGCGTACGGAGGCGGATCGTTCGCTGTCATCGAGGGGACGTTGTGGTGCGTCGGCGGAGATGGCCTCTACCGGAGCCGTCGTCACAGCGAGGAACTCGACCTGGTCAGCCGCGGATCCTTCGGTGACCTGACGATCGGTGACGGCGAGTTGTTGGCTGTGCGGGAGTCGGAGCAGGGTGACGAACTCGTCGCGGTGTCTCTCACCGGCGCTCCGCAGATGCGGACTCTCGCCGTATCCCGGGGGTTCCTCGGCGCGCCTCGGCCGGGTCCGGAGTCGTTGGCCTGGACCGCGTGGAGCGAGCGCGACATGCCCTGGGATGCGTGTGAGGTGTGGGTGGCCTCCTACTCGCGGCGTGGTCAGGTCGAGGGCCCAGTGAAACTGGCCGGTGGTCCGGATGAGTCTGCGGTGGAGCCGCGGTGGGGACCCGACGGGGCGTTGTACTTCGTGTCGGACCGCAGTGGCTGGTGGAACCTCTACCGGTGGGACGGCCTCAAGGTGGAGGCGGTGGCACCGATCGCGGGTGAGTGCGCCGCGGAGCCATGGGAGCTGGGTTACGCGTCGTACGGCTTCCTCGACGACGGTCGGATCGTCGTGGCGGTGCAGGAGGGGCCGCGACACCGCCTTGTCGTCATCGAGCCCGGCGGCACTGTCCGCCCGGTCGACCTCCCGTACACGTCGATCAAGCCGTACCTGGCCGTTCGAGGGAGGACGGTGGCGTTGATCGGATCGTCACCGACCGCAGCCCCGCAGGTAGCGCTTGTGCACCTAGCTGGTGCCGATCCCCAGGTGGAGGTGCTTGCCAGGTCGGAGCACGCCGCACTCGACGGGGCGCGAGTATCGACGCCGACGGAGCTGCGCGTTCGAGTGGCGAGTGATCGGGAGGTGCTTGCCCTGGTCTATCCGCCGACGGGCTCGGCGGCGGACTGGCGGGCACCGGTGATCGTCCGGGCGCATCCCGGGCCTACCGCCTCCTGCCTGCTGCGCCTGGACTGGCAGACGCAGTTCTTCACCAGTCGCGGGTTCGCCGTCGTTGATGTCGACTACCTGGGTAGCACCGGATACGGCCGGGCGTTCCGGGAATCGCTGTACGGCCGGTGGGGTCTCGACGACGTCGATGACTGCGCGGCGGTGGCGGTTCACCTGCTGTCGACCGGGCGGGCGGCGCCCGGGCAGGTGTTCATCCGTGGTGCCAGCGCCGGCGGATACACCGCGTTGCACGCGGTGGCACAGGACGGCCCGTTCGCCGCAGCCACCGCCGTGTCGGCGATCGTGGATCCTGACCGGTGGGCGGAGACGGTGCCGCGGTTCCAGCGGGCGCACGCGATGCGGCTGCGAGGTGGTGCCGGCCGGGTCCGTGCCGCCGCTGTCCAGCGGCCGGTGCTGCTCATTCATGGCACCGCCGACGAGGTGGCCGTGGTCGAGGATGTGCGCGAACTCGCCGACGAGTTGACGTCTCTCGGCATGGCGCCGGAGGTCTTGCTCCTTCCTGATGTCGGTCACTACGTGGCGGCGTCCCGTCGAGCGGGTGCGGCGCTGGAGGCAGAGCTGGCTCACTACCGCTCGGTGATGGCGGATGCGGCCAACGGTCACGGGGGTTACACAGCGGCCAGCGGTAGTCGGTGACGCACGTACTCGCCGAACTCGCGGACCTCCGGCTCGCACCGGTAGGGCTCGAGGTCGGCCTGTACCTCGACGATGCGCTGCAGGCAGCGGTGTGAGGTGGTTCGTGCGGCGTAGTCAACTGCCTCGCGTGCGGTGGCGCAGGCTTCGTCGATGCGGCCGGCAGCGGCCAGGGACGAGGCCAGGAGCGCGGTGTCGATGGCGAGCCGCCGGACATGGGTGGGGCTCAGCGCGTTGAGGGCGTCGCCCAGGTGCCGCTGGGTCTGCTGCGGTCGGCCCAGGTCGTGGAAGCAGTGCGCGATCTCGTCGGCGAGGTACGCCGCGTCGAAGTACCGGATCCACGCCGGCTCGTCCTCGAGCCTGCTGCGGGCCAGTTGCCTCTCCGCGACGTCGAGGTGGGTCAGGCAGTCGCCCTCGCGCCCAAGGCGGGCGTGCGTACGCGCCACCACCGCGTGCAGCGCGGCTGCCACAGCAGGCGTCGCCTGGGCTTCGCTTCCTCTCACCGCCGTCAACGCCATGCGCCGTGCCGGCTCAGGGTGCCCGCAGTGCAGCGCGAGGTGGCCAATATTCACGGCGAGCAGGTAGCTGCCGTACAGGCGGTCATCGGCAGCTTCCGTCAGACGCAGAGCGCGAAGGTAGCGGCGCTGCGCGAGGCCATGAGCGCCGATGTCGACCGCCTGGTAGCCACACAACTCGAAGAATCCCGCCGCCAGGGTGTAGAGGTGCCGACCAACAGCCTCGGAGATGGGAGTGTTTGCCAGCAGCCGATTCAGTTCGCCTTCGACATACCGCTGCACCTGGGCATGGACTCGTCCGGCGCCGTGGGTGTGGTCCAACTGCCGGAACATCGCCAGAGCGGTCTCCACCGAGTGAAGATCCTCATCGTCAACCTGGTCAGGCGAACCGGGTCGTCCGGCCACGGGCACCCGGGGTCCCGCCGGAGCGTTCAGCCAGTCCAGAGCGGCGCGATCCAGGACACCAGGTTGGAACGGAACCCGAGCGACCATCTCGGCCAGCCCCGACGTTTCTGCCGGACGACCGGACAGCACGCTGCTGAGGCCGCCGCCACCGGCTGGTGAGGCGGTCGGCTTGCCTTCGCTGGTCCGGTTCTTGTCGAGCAGCGGCAGCAGGCGCATCAGGGAGCCGCCGGTCGCCAGCGCCTTGTCGCAGGCCTCGACGAACTCTCGGGAGGGGAACCGGTCGGCCGTCTCCACACGACGCACCAGATCGGCACTGAAACGGATCATGGTGCCCAGCCGCGCCTGCGAGAGATTGGCGCGTTCGCGGAGCCGACGCAGTTCGGCGCCGAAGAAGTGGCGCTCGGACAGGGACGGCTGGAGCGCCCGCGGGGTCTGGCCCATGGCACCGCCTTTCGGGCTGCTCGCAGCCTTATGGCATTGAGCAGCGTGGACATCGCGCACATAGGGTCACTCAGTGTTCAGCGCGGCGCAACCAGGAACGCCGGGAACAGCGCAACATGGCCGCCAGCCAAAAGGCGCGCCGTATGCGGACAACCACTTCGTCCGCATGCTCGGCATTCACGACAGCCACTCTGAGGGCGAGTGTGAAGAGACGGGGCGCGACCGCTCGTCAGATCCGCCCTGGCTTTTCACGACCCTGGGAGGTGCCAGTGGAGCACGAGACAGTTCCATCCGCCCTGATCGTGACGGGTGCCGGGCGGGGTATCGGGCTCGCCACCGTGCGAGCGATCACGAGCAGGGGCCTCCCCGTGTACGGGCTCGATATTCATGTGCCCGCAGACGTTCCACGCGGAGACCAGGGCCCTTCCTGGCACGACGTTGACGTCGCGGACGAGCAGCAGGTGCGGTCGTTCTTCGCCGATCACGTCAAGCCGGGATCGTTGGGTGGGCTGGTGAACTGCGCGGGAGCGGTGGAGCGCACCTCGATCATCGATGCGGACGTCGCGGAGTGGGAGCGGATGCTCGCGGTCAATCTGAGCTCCGCTTTCCTGGTGATCCGTGAGTTCGTCGCGTACGCCGCCGCTCCTGCCGCCATCGTCAACGTAAGTTCCGTCAACGCCCACTTCGGGCACCTGGAGCGACTCGGGTACGCGGTCGCCAAAGGCGGCGTGGAGGCGCTCACCCGAGTGACCGCCCGGCAACTGGCCGACCGAGGCATCCGCGTCAACACGGTCGTGCCGGGCGCGATCGCCACACAGATGACCCCCGACAAGGCCGCCGGTCACCGCTGCCTTCTCAGGCGCTGCGGTGAACCGGAAGAGGTGGCGGACGCGATCACCTTTCTGCTGTCGCCGAGGGCGTCGTACATCACCGGCAGCACGCTGCACGTCGACGGAGGACTGGGACTGCGATGACGACTACCCACGGCGGTATCACCGAGATCGACTACGCGGCCATGATTCGCGCGCTGAACCAGATCCACTACGCGGGTGAGACGTCGTTCTACGACACCGCACCGCTGCGTCCCTGCGAGGAGGCGCTCTACCACCGGCTCGACGCGGGAGCGCGGATCCTCGATGTGGGGTGCGGTGCCGGTCGTGTGACCCGGGCGATAACCGCACTGGGTGGCAGCATCGCCGGCGTCGACATCAACGAGGCCACCTTGGCCGCTGCCCGGGTCGCGTGCCCGAACGGCACCTTCGTGCTCGGCAGCATGAACGCCCTGCCGCTACCGGCAGACAGCTTCGACCAGGTGTGGTGCCTCCGCTTCTCCTTCAACGCGCTGGCCACCGAGGCCGAGCGGGTGGAGACCCTGCACGAGATGTGGCGGGTGTGCGCCCCGGGAGGCACCGTCCTGGTGGAGACGTTCAACTGGCACTACGCCGGCCGGTTCGGGCTTGTTCGTATCGCCAACCTGCTGGACCTGGCCGCGCGCGCTGCGCGATGGCGGGGGCAGCGTCTGACCGGCTCACGGCCGCTGCCCACGCGCGACATCATCTATCTCGCCAACAAGGCCAGCGGAGCGGCGCCCGGCTACGCCCACCTCACCACCGCCCAGGAGCTGTATCTCCTCGCGGCAGCGTGCGGCATCCGGCAGTACGCGACCGTGACATCGGAGGAGGGTGTCGTGTCGACCCCGGCGCCCCCGGTGCGCGGCAGACACCGTCGGTACTCGATGTGGCTCGTCCTCCGTAAGCCCGGGGAGCGGTGATGAGTCTTCTGAAAGCCGGCAACCGCGCGCTGGAGATACGGATTGCTGAGTCGGCACCACGCTGCCTGCGGCGCTTTGTCGCCCGACTCGCTGACACAGAGCTGCCGACAATACCGACCGGGCAGGTTATGCAGGTACGTGGTGGACACCAGACCCGGCTGACCGTCGACGTCGACAGAGGTGAGGTCCTACTGGAACTGGCTACGGACCTAGCTGGCGATCCCGCCGCGCTGGAGATCGGGGTACTCCAGGCCGCGGCACGATCCGTGGCCGTCATGAAGGACGTAGAACTGGCGCTCCTGCACGGGAGTGCAGTGACCGCAGACGGCGGACGGTCCGCCATAGCGGTGCTGGACGGCGGACGTGGGCAGGGCAAGACGTCCCTCGCGCTGGGCGTGGCCGCTCGCGGAGGCAGCCTGCTGGTCGACGAGTTCGCCTTCACCGTCTTCCCCGGCGGCCAGCCCTGCGTCGTACCCATGCCCACCCTGCCCTGGCACGTACGCGCCGACATGGCGCCGCTGCTGGCACCCCACGCCACCGAACGGCTCCTCTACCCGGTCGATCTTCCCGCCCCCACCACGGACGGAAACCGCCCACTGCCACTGAACCTCATCGTCATTCCGGATCACGGCCTTGCGCCCGGCGAGCTGCGTGAGGCGCCAGCTCTCGCCGCCCGGGATCTGCTGCGCGCCGCTGTGAACGACCACGAGGCGAAGCTACGCGACCCGACTCTGGACCACGTCTCGATCTTTTCCTCGGCCGACGATGTCACCATCAGCAGCAGTCTTCCCGCATTCAACTCCGGGGAGAAGGCGCTCGACGCACTGGCCGCTGTACCGGTCATCCGCGTCGGCATCGGCAACCCAGATGATCTGCCCGCCAGCGTCACCGCGGTGATCCGCCGGATAAGGGGAGCATCGTGATGCGGCAGCCAGACACACCTCCGATGCTCCTCCTCGCCGGTACCAGCGAGGCCGGAAAGTCGAGCGCAGGCGAGTATCTGGCCGCCCTCGGCGCGCACCGCGTCAAGATCAGGAATATCCTCGTGCGACTCACCTCAGGCCGACAGGCCTACCACGAAGGGGTGGAGACCCGGGAAGACTTCGGGTACGACGAGTTCGTCTCGAAACTCCTCGAACTGCCCGACGGTGGCGAGACGCCCTTGGCAGTCGAGAGCTTCATCGATGCCGGTTTGGCTACGACTGTGAAGCGAAAGTGGCCGGCGCCATGCTCGATCATCTTCATCACCGCACCAGAACTCGTCCGCGTCAGGCGCCTGGCAGAGGCCCGGGGGCTGACCGCCGACGAGGCTCGACGCATCATCCGACGCAAGGACGAGCGGAAACGCGTCCACGAACAGATCCCGGCCTGGCGCGCCATTACCGATCATTGGGTCGACAACACCGCCGACATCATCACCTTCAGGGCTCGTCTGCGCGACGCGTTCCAGAGCATCCAGCCATTCTCGGGAGGCCTCCAGCCATGACTCGTCGATACGCCTCCTCCGGTGCCGTCGTCGCAACCGAGGACCTCAGCTCCCCTCACATCCTGCTCCTCGATCAGATCCGCAAGACCGGTGAACGACAGACCGTCGCCCCCAAGGGCCGACTGGAGCCGGGCGAGGCGCCACTTCATGCAGCCAAAAGGGAGGTGGCCGAGGAAGCCGGACTAACCGACACGCACTACAGCGCGTATCTCGGGCAGGAGGCATACAGGTTCACCGACAACGACGGCACACCAGCCGCGAAGACCGTCGACTGGTTCCTATTCACGACAGCCACCACCGCCACGACGCCGGCCCGGGACGAAGGCTTCGTCCAGGCCCGCTGGCTCGACGCTCTCGCCGCCCGGCAGGCCGCCAGCCATCCCCAGTTCCAGCAGATGCTGGATCGCGCCCTTGCCGTCATCACCTGGCGTGCCGCTCATCCCCTGCCGTTCAGCCGGACACTCAGCCGCCTGGTCAACCAGGTGGCAGCAGAGGCTCAGGCCGCCATCGCTGGACATCCGGATGCCGGAGTCGGGTTGTGTGGATCCGCGGCACGAGGAGACTTTATCGAGGGCTGGAGCGACGTCGACTTCATCGCCTGGAACCTGCCCCCCACGTCGGCCGCCGCCACGGCGCTCCACGAGATCGTCAGCGAAGCGGCCCAACGCCACGGTCCTCGCGCGTCCCTGCACCTCGCCGACAGCCACGGGGGCGACGCCCGTCGCCTCGGCCCGCTGTACGACATGAAAATGCATTCGGTGGTGCGCCGCGTAGGGCTCGACACCGCCGTGATCGCAGGTGCTGCCCCTACCCCCACCACCTCTCCAGAACTGACCGACCTCGCTGGTGACCTTGCCGTACTGCACGAGTTCGCCGTCACCCGTCTGGCCGCGAGCCACCGCACAGGATCGGAACGCGAGGACACCGCACGCCGGGTGTTGTCCGTCCTGTCGAGCGCCGGTCGGCTGCTCGTCACACGCCGAGCGCCAGAAGTAGGCCTGCGGCTTCCCGACGTGATCGAGGCGCTACGCGACCGGCCCGACAGCCAGCTCAGACTGCTCCTCGGGGACTACGACGCCTACCGCCGCGCAGGCGCAAGCGACATAGAGCAGGCCGAGCGGCTCGCCGCCCGCGTGCCGGGTGCGCTCGCGGCCACGAAACGCGTGATCGAACAGTCGGCATCCCGATGATCATTTTCGTGGACGGGATCGATGGCAGCGGGAAGACCACCCTCATCAGACACCTTGCCGCTGCCCTCAACCGCAGTGGCACCGAAGCAGCCGCCTTCAGCCCACTGTGGCGTTACCTCCCCACGATCGCCGCCCCGGAACAATTCGCCTCTTGGGTCGTCAGCACCACAGGTATGGAAGTCGCCGAGCCGCTCATCGGGGCAATGATCGAGCGTCTCGACGACCTCCGCGGCCTGAGCGTCGGACAAAACCGCGTGCACCTGGTTGATCGGGGACCGAAAACCGTCTACGCATCTGCCCGCGCCCACGCCAGCGAACGACGCGCGGCACTCGAACCCCTACGGAAACGTCTGGCCGTCTCGGTCCGAGCACTCAACCACGTCCAACCGTGCATGGCAGTCGAACTCGGGGAAGGCGAGGAAGCGCTCAAAGTCGCCCTGCCGCGCCTCACGTCGTCTCAAACCGTGACGCCCCGATACCTGAGGTATTTACGATCTTTCGCCACAGAAATGCACACCGGCGGCGACTGGCCGGGACTGCCAACACAACGACTACACGTTTCCGGTCCGATCGAACTCAACTGTGCAGCGGTCATCGAGTCCCTCCGCCTTCCATCGGCCAGCAACGACGATCCGGCTTCTCCCTCCGTGACTCCTCGACTGGCTTGCGGAAGCGCCTCGACAACCCAAGCGGGACGATGCTGATCATCGGCAACGTCTACGGTGAGTCCATGGCACACCCGCTCGCGCTGACGCCGCGGCTCATTGAGGAGCGCGACGACCTGATGGTGTGCCGGCCGCCGTTCAAGGCGCACTTCACCTTCGGTGCCAGGGTCGACCACGCGAGCACCAACGGCAACGCCGACCGGCTGCTCCGCGTACCGGCCACTACAGCGGCACAAGCGCCCCTGGACGACGGCCGGAGTTCTCGGTCCAGCATCGCCGCCAAACGGCGAGCGTCCGCGGCGCCGACCGCCGAACTCGGCCGAAGCAGCCGGCGACCTCCGCGAATCCGTACGGGCAGCAGTGCTTTTGGGTAGCTGGGACCGACCGGCATGAGTCAGCGCAGGCCCGCCGAGGCGCCATTGCCGCCCCTGCGGAGGGAAGCTGCGCCGTTGACAGCCGTGGTTGAAGCCCGTGCGGCCTGGCTCGCTGCCACCGTCGACGTGCTACAGCAGCGGCGATTCGTGGACGCGGCATGGCTCGTGGGATCCCTCGGGCGCGGCAGCGCCGACCCGTACAGCGACGTCGACCTCGTCGTGGCCGTCGACGACACCACACCGCAGGACGTATTCGATGACCCGGTCGCCGGCCTGCGGTTGCCCGGCCCGGCGCTGTTCACCAGAGGCAAACCCCGCAACGCCCCAGCCGGCGGCGGCTACCTGACCGCGTGCGTCGAGCTGGCCACCTTGCCCGTCCTGGTCGATCTTTACCTGTGGCCCACCGCCACCGCCGCCCTCCCCGCCGACGGTCGGCTCCTGCTGCACCGCACGCCACCACCGCCGCGCACCGACTTGGCGTTCATGCCGCTACTGGACCGGCACCGCACCCCGGACACCACCGGCGCCGACCCGAACCACCCGGCCAGCTTTCTGATGCTGGTGCAGCTGGCCGCCAAGTACCTCGCCCGCGGTGACCAACCACGCCATGCCGCCATCACCCGACATCTGGATCTTCCATCCGGCGCCGACACCGTCATGCTGCGGCAGATCCTCGACGAGCGCATCGAACCGGCCGCCGCCCGGCAGTTGCGTCCCGCCATCGCCGCGGCCCACCGCCTCCTCGACCTTGTCGACACCGTCATCGGCGGCGCACTGCCGCGGGACGACCCCTCGTGAGATGGGCCGGGGCGGTTCGTGACGATCAACAATCCACCGGCCGTGTGAGGGCGTAGCGTTCGCCATCATGTCCGACCTGCCGCTCGCGTCCGCGTTCACGGTCTTCGACGGGCATGATTCCGGCTGCTTGTCCTACGGCGTCGAGTCCGGCGGGCGTCGCTGGTTCGTGAAGAAGGCCACCACGCCGCAGGCCCGGCTTTCGCTGGACCGGGCTATCCGCCTGCACGCGGCGGTTGAGCACGTGGCGATCGTCCGTCCCGAGCGGGTCCTCGACGGTCCCGACGGGCTGACACTGGTGTACCCGTGGCACGACGGCAACGTGCTCAACCACGCCACCCGGAACGGCTCGGACCGTACCGCGCTGGCCCGTTTCCAGCGGCTTCCGCTTCCGGAGGTCGCGGCGGCTGTCGACGCGATCCTCGACGCGCACGTGGCCGTCACGGCTGCGGGCTTCGTAGCCGTCGATCTGTACGACGGCTGCCTTCTGTACGACTTCGACGCCCGCCGGATGCGACTGATCGACCTGGACGAGTACCGACTCGGACCTTTCGTCCTCGACGCCGACCGTCTCCCCGGCTCGCGCCGATACATGGCCCCCGAAGAGTTCGTCCGCGGCGCGGTCATCGATCAGCGCACCACCGTGTACACCCTCGGCCGCGCGATCCACCAGCTGCTCGACTCCCCCGACGGCTGGCGGGGATCCCCGGCGCAGGAGATGCTGACGACGCGCGCGACCCGCGCGATGCCCGCCGACCGGTACCCCGACGTGGCGAGCCTGACGGCGGCGTGGCGCTCCACGTGGACGCCGTAATGGACAAGGTGGTCCGGTAAGGAGCGCGGGAGTTGTCGTAGGGTGCTGCGGTGGGTGCACTCAGCCGGGCCGAGTTGGACGCGTTGGTCGACGAGGCGACGGTCGACGCCTACAACGATGACGAGCAGTTGACCGGCCTGTACACGCTAATCGAGGAGCACCTGGCGGTGCCGTTCACGACACGGGTTCTGGGTGTTGAGGTGGTGGTGCGGCGGGTTGACCTGCGCCACGGCGCAGTGGTTGCGGTCTGCCACCGAGGGCGAGTCCGTCAGGCGATCGGCATCCTCGATCTTCCACTGCCGGAGCCGTCACCGGCCGGCACGGAGTGGGTCGAGGCGGACCGGCACTGGGTGAACGGATGATCCTCGTGGCGAAGGTGACCAACGGTGAGTGAGTACCAGTACTACGAGTTCGTGGCGGTCGACCGGCCGTTGACCTCGGTGCAGCAGCGTGAGTTGCGGGCGTTGTCTACGCGGGCGCGGATCACCTCGTCGAGTTTCGTCAACGACTACCAGTGGGGTGACCTGAAGGGCGACCCGCGGGAGTGGATGCAGCGGTATTTCGACGCGTTCCTGTACCTGGCGAACTGGGGCACGCACCGCGTTGCGCTGCGACTGCCGGTCGCGGTGTTGGACCCGGGGACGGCGGCGGAGTACTGCGTCGGGAAGTCGGCCTGTTCGTGGGCGACCCGCACCCACGTGATCCTCGACCTGCACAGTGAGGACGAGGACGGCGACGAGGAGTACGACGGTGGGGGCCACCTTGCCGCGATCCTTCCCGCCCGGGCGGAGTTGGCCGTCGGCGATCGGCGGCTGCTGTACCTGGCGTGGCTGCTGTGCGTACAGAATCGGGAGCTGGCCGACGACGAGCCGGAACCGCCCGTCCCGCCTGGTCTTGGGGACCTGTCCGGGCCGCAGCGCGCCCTGGTCGACTTCCTGCGGCTGGACCCGGACCTGCTCGACGTGGCGGCCGAGGCGAGCACGCCGCTGAAAAAGCAGACGCCGTCGGCGGCGACGCTGCTCCGCTGGGTAAAGACGCTGCCCGAGCCGGAGAAGAACGACCTTGTCGTACGGCTGATGCGCGGCGACGACTCGCACCTGCGCTCGGAACTGCTGGCGCGCTTCCACGGGCCGGCCTCGAACGAGAGCACCGGCGCCGGACGCACCGCCGGGGAGTTGTTGGCCGCCGCGGACGAACGCTGGTCACGACGGCAGCAGCTCGCCCAGCAGCGCGAGGCGGCCGAGCGGGAGCGCCGGGAGCGGGCGGCTGCCGCTGCCCGCGAGCAGCGGCTGAACGCGCTCGCCGGACGGCAGGAGCAGGAGTGGCAGCGGGTGGCGGTGATGATCGAGACGAAACGACGGAAGGAGTACGACGCCGCCATCGTCCTGCTGTGCGACCTGAAGGCGCTGGCCGATCGAGACGGTGACGCCGAGGCGTTCCGGCAGCGGGTGCTGCAGTTGCGGGAGCGGCACGCGCGTAAGCCGAGCCTGCTGGACCGGCTCGACCGGGCCCGGCTCGGCTGAATGCGAGCGGGGGACGGTCAGCTGCCACTGCCGGCGATGGCGGTGAAGCCGAGTTGGGTGTAGGACCGGGATCGCTTGCGCCACATGGCGGCAAGGACCCCGACGCGTTCGTCGACGTAGTCGTGGACCTCGACGGTGGTCTTGCCGGGGTGGGCGCGCAGGATCCGGCCGACGTACTGCACCATGCTGCCCTTGAACGCGACGGGATGGGCCAGGAACAGTGTGTCCAGCTTCGGGCAGTCGTAGCCTTCACCGACGTACTTGTCGGTCGCCACAACCAGCAGTGGTGGTCCGTCGGCGGGCGGGTTGGCGAGGAAGGCGAGTACCTGCTTGAGGTCTTTGGCCTTGCGGGTGGCGTAAAGCAGGTGGGGCTCGTGGCCGAGGTCGCGTAGCCGCTGCCCGAGGGCTTCGACGTGGGCGGTCTGCCGGGTCAGGACCAGGCAGTTGCGGCCGCGGGCGAGGGCGGCGTGTACGTCCTGGCTGACCTGCTCGTTGCGGGTGTCGTCGGCGACCAGGCCGCCGAACACCACCGAGGTGATCGCCCCGGGCTTGGTGGTGTCGGCGTCGGCGGGCAACGCGAAGTCGGTGTGGTGGATGTGCAGGCCACGGTGCAGCGCCTCCGGGTCACCCTTGTCGATCATCGGGATCGTGTGCCGCTTCGGGCCGCAGTGCATGAAAATGACCGGCCCGAGACCGTCGCGGCGGTAGGCGGTGGCGGTCAGGCCGACCCATCGGCGGGCGGGGATGCGGCGGACTGCCTTCTCGATGGTGGGTGCGCCCGCATGATGGGCTTCGTCGACGATGACCAGCCCGTACCCGCCCAGCCGCTGCGCGGCGTCATCCATGCGCGCGACGGTCTGGATCATGGCCAGGTCGATGTACCCGGTGGGCTTGGTCTTCCCGCCGCCGATCTGCCCGATTTGAGCAGGCTCGACGTCGAGGACGGCAGTGAGGCGGTCCCGCCACTGGTCCATCAGCGGAGCCCGATCCACCAACACGAGGGTAGGCGTGCGGTGGTGCGCGATCAGCGCGCAGCCCATGACGGTCTTACCTGATCCCGGCGGGGCTTCCAGCACGCCATGCTCGTGACGGGCGAGATCGGCGACCGCAGCGGGCTGACGGTCGCGCAACGTCGCGGTGAACGTCACGTCGATGGGCGGCGGGTCTGCGCGCCGGTCGGTGATGTCCAGCCGGCTGCCGGCCTGCGCCACCAGATCGGCGGCCTTGTCCGCCATCGCCCGAGGCAGGTACAGGAACTCCAGATCCTCCGTGTAGCAGCGCACGAAACGCGGAGTGTTCCAGTTCGACAACCGCAGGTTCTCGTTCTTGTAGAACTCCGGGTTGGCCAACGACGCGGCGTGCTTGAGCGAAGCCAGCAGCGACGCGGGCAGCCCGGCCCGGCGGATCGCGAGCATCCCCGCCCACTCGGCATGAACCACGGCCGGCGCCGCCACTTCGGGACGCAGCGCCGACCGGAACAACACCGCTTCCGGGCCGACCGCAACCGGCCGCAACTCCGCGACCAATTGCCGTACGTCGGCCAGGCCAAGGCGGCCGACACCCGCGAGAATCGCCCACTGATCGGGGTACGGGGTGAACGTCTCCGGGTCTACGAAGACCGTCGTTCCGACGTCGCGGCACTGCTTCTGCAACGGCAACGCGATCAGGTTGCCCAGCCCCTCACCCTTCGCCGGCAGATGGTCCTGCGCAGGGAAGAACCGGTCGTAACTGTCCAACCCGAGCTCCCCGCGGACAGCCATCGCCTCACGCAGCAACCCGAACCCCAACGCCCGCGCCTCCAGCGCCGGCACCGGCTCAGAGAAGAAGACCCACACATGCGCGCCCTGCCCCGAGCGGGAAACCTCGACCGCCGTCGGAACGCCGGCGGTGTCGGCGGCCTGGACGTACGCCTGGGCGTCGAGCTGCCACTGCTCGCCATCGAAATCACAGACGAGAAGCCGACACGAGTCATCGGCCAGCATCGGGTACAGCCCGATGCTGATCCGCCCGGACAGGTGGTCGTGCAGCACCGCGTCGGTCAACGGACGGTACCGGCGGGCCTCCTTCGCCTCCTGCCACGTCTGCCCCGGCACCCGCTCCAACTGCGGGTACCAGCCCTTGCGGCCATCCTTCTCCCACCGCTGGGCGTACACGTCGTCGCGCCCGACGAACAGGGAGCGGAACAACGCCACCCGCTCCATCGCGAGCCGCTCCGCAGCACCGGCCGATCGGCTGGCGACCGGCTGATCCTGAGTCGTCGCACCAGCGGCCAGCGGCAGCAGCCGAGCAACGTCAGCTCGCAAGGCGGCCAGCTCCGCGCGAAGCACCTCCAACTCCTCCGCGCAGCGGCAGGCGCAGTCAGTACTGGCAGGACTGGTCGATGTCGCCGTCACCACCCCATTGAACAAGCCGCCGACGCGCTACCTCAGATACGGCACGGGCTCACTTGCGCCGCTTGGCCTCCTTCACCGGCGACCGTAGGCTTGTTTCGTGGTGTCAGTGATCGAGACAGTAGGGCGTATCGTCGTTGTCGCGATCTTGCTGACCCTCGTGGTGCTCATGGTGCTCACTCTGTTGAAGCCACGAAACTCCCGGTCCGATGACGGCCCCCTTGATCACCCCCTTCAACCTCCGCCGGACGGAGGCGCCGGCGGCGATGCAGGTGGCAGTGGGAACTAGTTCAAGCGGCCACGTAGATCGCCAGTTGGAACAGCAGGTTCAAGCAGTCGTGATGCCCTGAATGCCTGCGAGCGGCGGCCGGCCAAATCACATCTCGAGCCTGGTGCGCGCAACGGCTACTGGCCCGCCAGCACGGAACCCACACCCCAGGATCGCGGTGCAGCGCTACCCTGACCGCCGTGACGACGATCGAGCAGCTTGAGCGGGAGATTTCGCCCGATCCCGGTCCGAACGCCACCTCCCTCGCCAGGCGCTGTACCGACCTGCGACGTAAGCCATTGGTTGAGCTCACGGTCGAAGATCTGCGCATCATGCTCGGGCAAGAAATTGGAGTGCCCGCCTTGCTGCCTCGTGCGGTACAAGTCCTGCTCCACGATCCGTTGGCTAAGGGCGACTACTACCCCGGCGACCTGCTTTCCAACGTGCTGCAACTACCTGACACGGCGTGGTCGGGCCTACAAGCGGAGCGGAAGCGGCTGGCCTCTGTTTTGGCTGAGCTCGTTGCCGGTCCCCCGTTCTCCGACCCTGACCTTCGGCCTCGCGACCCGGACCGGCTTCTCCGTGACACCATGGTGCGGTTTCTTGGTCGATGAGAGCGGGATCTACTCGTCGGGCAGTGGACCGTCCAGCCTTCCCCCGAACCGGCAAAGGTGAAGGCCAACGAGCAGGCCGCGCCGGGATAATGGGTGCTCCAGGGGGTGCTCGGATGTTCCGATGCCGGATGGACTCACGGCACGGTTCCTGGATTCGCACCCCCGCCGGCCACCTATCGCGACGTCACGCGAGGCAGGCACGGCGCGGACCAGCGCAAATGCGGCCGGACGACGTGCCCCGACTCCGGACAGCAGGACGCGAACCGATCACTGACATGAGTCGGTGCCTTTTGTCTCGTTCTGCGCACTTTTAATCCATAGGTTCAGGGTTCGAGTCCCTGGCGGCCCACTCTCCCGCAGGTCAGCGGCCCCGATCGGGGTCGCTTTTGCCGCGATCGGGGCCGGTACAGCAGCGAAGTACAGCAGTAGCCGCCTACAGACTTGATGACGTGAACGAATCACGGCTCACCGGTCGAGCGCCTTGCCGAGCCGCTTGAGCGCTTCGCGGGTGGCCGCCGATGAGACCACCGTGTAGATCTCCATCGTGATGGCGAACTGTGCGTGCCGAAGGATCTGCATCGCCACCCGAGGGTGCACGTCCAGATCCGCCAGGAGCGAGGCGCAAGTCCGCCGGGCGTCTCGCACCGTGATGCGTCGGACTCCAGCCACGTCGCAACGCCGGTCCCAGAAGCGGTTGACGTTGCGTGGCTCGACCGGCCGGCCGTAGCGGGTGGTCAAAATGAGGTCCGACGGCTGCCAGGCGGGGCCGGCGGCATCCCGGGCAGCGGCCTGCGCGACACGGCGACCGCTGAGGGCCACGGCGCAGATGTCCGGCAGCGGCAGGGTGGCGTCCGAGGCGGCCGTCTTCGTCTCCCGGTGCAGCAGTTCGGCACCGACCCGCTGGAGCTGCCGATCGATGGTCAGCTCCCCCGCGTCGAGGTCGACGTCGGCCCAGGTCAGCCCCAACATCTCGCCCTTGCGCAGGCCGAGCACCAGGACCAGGGCGTACGCGGCGTAAAGCGGGTCGTCGGCGCGGGCCGACTCCAGAAAGCGCCGTGCCTCGTCGCTCGTCCACGCCTTCCGCTTGCGTTTCCGTACCGGTGGCAGCTTCACCAGGGACGCGACGTTGCGGCTGATCAGCCCTTCGGTGATCGCCTGGGACAACAGCGTCCGGAGCACCGTCCGGAGGTGGGTGACGGTGGTTGCCGAGGGCAGATCTCGGCAGCAGCGGCCAAGGGCACAGCAGCGACGCTGGGCCGGCTTGCGTCGCTCGTCCTTGCCCTGGGCGCAGCACTGGCAGGTCCGCCCGACCTCGTTGATCCAGGTCTGGACGTCGCTGACCCGGAGCTTGTCGAGGCGCTTCCGGCCGAGCCCCGACACGAGGTAGGGCCGGACCACCACCTCGTAGGTGACGTAGCTGCGCGGGGCGAGGTTCGGCTTAACGATCTCGCGCAACCAGTAGCCGGCGTACTCCCCTACCGTCGGGGAGCGGGTCGCCACAGGGCCGGCCTTCGCCTGCCCGTGCAACTTGATCCACTTTTCGTGGACCTCCTCGCGGGTCTTGCCGTAGACCCACTTCCGGCCCCGCTTGCCGTCGGGCTTCTCGACCCAGACGTACGCGGCGAAGCCGTTCCGGTACGGGAAGACCGACCCCTCGCCGTTGGCGCGTGCACGTCCGGGCATCAGGCGGCCTCCTGACGCTCGACCTGTTCGCGGATGTAGTCGTCGACCCACTCGGGAGGATGCGGCGGTACTTGCCGTCCTTGATGGAGCGCAGCTCGCCGGCGGCGATCTTCATCTTGACCTTGGAGATGCCGAAGCCGAGCAGGACGGCGACCTCGGCGGGTGAGTACCAGCGCGGGCGGAGATCCTGGTTCATGCGGCGGCCCCGGTGAGCCAGGCTTCGTGGGCGAGTTCTTCCCGGCCGATGCGTCTGCTCTCACATCGCTGCCGTGCGGCGGTGTTGGCGAGCAGGGCGTCACCTTCGGTAAGCCAGCCAGCCCCGAGGTAGGTGAGGGTGCCGACGATGATGGTGTCGGCAGGTTCGTCGTCTTCGGTCCGGCGGTAGGTGGCGCGGGTATCTCGGAGCAGGGCGAAGGTGACGGAGTAGCGGCGGGCTTTGGTGAGGAAGTGGCCGCCGAAGCCGAGCATGTGCGCCCAGCGGCGCAAGCCGCCGTAGATGTTGGGTTTGGCGTCAATGCTGGCTTGACGGTCGTCGGCGGTTGCGGCGCCGCTGCTGGTGTCGGTGGGGGTGGGGCGGCCGAGGTGCCAGCAGGCGTCGATGAGGCGGGCGAGGTGGTCGCCTTCGGGATCGGCGTAGTCGTCGACCGTGGCCGGGGTGAGCCGGGCGAAAGAGTGGCCCGTGGCTTCGGTGGCCTTGGTGGCGTACTTGGCGAGGTAGGCGGCCACCTTGCCGTCGGTCAGCTCACCACCAGCGGTGTTGATGCGCCCCGGCGTCGATCTGCTCGCCCCGGGCGATTAGCCAACCTTGCGGCCGGTCGGGGTGCGGGGGAGTGGTGACGGTGATTCGCGAGGCGGCGACATCGACCGCTTCCTCCAGGTCGTCGACGGTGATGCCGGCCGGCGGTGGCACGAGCGCGTCCGGGTCGTCCGGATCGACGCCGTCGAGGCGCAGCAGGACGTGGAAGTGCACCGCTGCCCGGCGTTGCATCTCGGCGACCTTGCCGTGGGACACCCGCACGGGCGGCACCCAGCGGACCTTGCCCGAGGCCGTGACGACCCGGACGAGCGGGATGCCGCGCTTGCGGCAGAGTGCGGCGAGGTGACGTTCGATGGCCTGCTTGGTGCGCCGCCACAGCTCGCCGGAGAAGTAGTTCCACACGACCTGGTGGCCGTGGGCGTAGCAGTCCAGGCACAACGGCCGCCCGAGCCGCGGATCGTTGGCGTCGTGACGGGCGAAGCACACCGCGGGCTGCCCGTGCGAGCAGGTGCCGGCGGTACTGCGGGCGCGGCAGGGGGCCGGTCGGCAGTCGCAGCGCTGCCGGCTGCCGCAGGTGTGGCGGGAGACGTACCGGTGATGGACCGGGCCGAAGGGCGGAGCGGTGAAGGTGGCGAAGACGACCGGGTGCCGGCCAACCGAGGCGGGGACGCCCTTGCCGCCGGTCAGACCGCGACAGACGACTTGGTAGGCGTCGCCCTGGTAGACCCACGCGCAGTCCGGGCACACCGATTCGCGGCGGTTGCGGCACGCCTTGTAGAGCGCGCGGTCGGGCAGCTCGTCGGTGTGCAGCCGGCCTGTGATGCGGCCGGTGCTCCGGTCGACGGCGGCGATGGTGCCGGTGAGGCGGATCGGGCGAGCACAGCGCCGGCGGGGCGGGTGTGCTCCAGCCAGCCGGAGAACTCCGGCGAGGCGGCGCGGTGCAGGACCTGGGCGTCACGGCCGACGGCGAGACCGGGGCGGTAGATGGTGAGCGGGGTGGACACGATTGTCTCCTCATCAGGGGGTGGCAGGGACGGAGACGAAGCACCACCAGCCATGGACGCCTGTCCGCTGGTGGTGTTCGTCGTGTCTCCTGGCACCGCCGAGAGGGCGGCTGACGCCGGAGGGCGGAATGGTGGTCTTGCCACTTCCCGCCGATGGGTCATGCCTTTCACGCTCGTGGACTTGGCAATTGGGGCCGGCACGGGTGGGGAGCCTGGGATGTCGGCATCCGGCGGTGGCCGCAGGCTGCCCCACCCGTGGAGGTGTGCGAATCCGGGCCGTCGTGGACGGCAGGGAAGACCGTGCTGGGCCGATCAGCGGATTCGGGGACCGGCATAGTGGCCGGTGCGATCGAGAGCCGGCGAGACGTGGCCCGCATCGGCGGCAGAAAGGCCGCTCAGCATCTCCGACGTCGAGTCCAGCGATCCGGCAGGAAGGCCGTGCTGGCGTGCTCGACGAGCGTCAGAGTAGCACCGGGTACCGACACGTCAACCCGCCGTGATCCCTCGGGCGGGGGCGGGGCCGCCGACTGCCGGCCGTGTCGGGTTTCAGGAGCTCCGTGATGATCAGTCTCAGGACGTTGGTGACACGTCCGGCTAGAGCGCCGTTGGGCGATCATGTCGGTCATGACTTCAACTGCGCTGGATAGGCAGCGGCCTGACGGAGCCCAGTACGTCAAGATCTGGTTCAGGTTCGTGCCGCGTGAGGGGTGGCTCCCCTACGACACGGAGGGTCTGTGGGCCGTCGAGGTCGGGCCTGACGTCGCTCGCGTCAGCAACGTGCCGTTCCTTCAGGACGGAGTGGCTGAGGGCGATGTGGTGCGCTTCATGACGGACCCTGACGGGGTTCGCTGGGCGACCGGGCGGGTCGAGGCGTCCGGCAACTGCACCGTGCGGGTGCTCCCGGTCCCCAGCGGTCCGCTCGGGCGAAGCGCCCAGGCCGTGCACGACCGTCTTGCGCCCTTCGGCCTCGGTGGCGAGTCGTTCAGCGAGGACCTTCCGCTCGTCGCCCTCAACGTGCCGGCCGACGCGGACTTCCCGCGGCTTAAGGCGGTCTTGGTCGAAGGCGAGGCAGAGGGCTGGTGGCAGTTCGAGGAGGCGTGCGTGACTGCGGCCTGGGAGACCGCCTGAACGGTCGGGCGATGTCACGCAGGTCCTGTACCGATCTGTCACGCAGGTCCCGCGACCGGACAGCCGACTGCCGGCCTGAGTGGGAGAACTTTCTGTACGTCTATCAAGGCAGCCCTGAACGGGCCGCACGCGCCGCCGCCAGGGCGCGCGTCCGTCGCTCCGCTGTCGCTCCGACTCCGGCCACGCAACACGCCCGGCGGCTGGCGCGGAGGGCGGGTAGCCCGATGGGCCGCCGGATGACGACAGGCCGTTTCCCGGTGGGGTGGTGGGCCGGCAGCCGGCCGGGCCGCGCGGCCACGAGCCCGCGCGGCGTAGGGGAGGGCACGCCGGGTCCTCCGGCGGCCGCCGGGCGGGTGGCTGGGTTGCGGTTACTGCGCCTCCGGCGGGGGCGCTCCGGCTCCAGGATGGCCGTGGGTCCGTCGGCGGCTTGCGGTCCTGGGTGGTTGCGGTGGGGAGCCATCCCGCCCACCGTCGACCCGGGCAAGCCGAGCAGACCACCGCCCGACCCGCCAGCGTCCGTACGAGCTGTCAAGGCCGTCTTGACGTGGCGGGCCGGGCGGCGGCCCGCTCCCCCTGTGGGCGGGTCGACGGCAGACAGTGAGGATGGTGGGGTGGGTCGCCGGGTTGGTCTGACTCACCGGCAGACCGACGGTTGCTGTCCTCATCCCGATTCGTCGGCTAGCTCGGTGGCCCCGGCAGCTGCATGTCGCCGGTCAGGCGTCGTGACCTGATAGGAGCCTGTGCGAGAGGCGCCCACCACTGTGTTGTCCGCATCGCCTGACCGGTGACGTGTCCACGTGTTCTCGACGTAGACGAGAAAGGCGGACCTCACCAGCATGGCAGCCAAGAAGCGATCTCTCATCGGTGGTGTCGACACCCACCGCGACACGCACCACGCCGCCGTTATCGACAGCACCGGCGGGCTCCTGGCCGACGCCGAGTTCCCCGCGACCACCGCCGGCTACGCGGATCTGCTGGCCTGGATGCGCTCCTTCGGGCGGGTAACTGCCGTGGGCGTGGAGGGCACCGGCAGCTACGGCGCCGGCCTGGCCCGCTATCTGACCAGCAAAAAGATCGCTGTCGTGGAGGTGGACCGGCCGGACCGCCGCGCCCGCCGCGCCCAGGGAAAGTCTGATCCAATCGACGCTGTCGCCGCCGCCCGGGCCACCCTTGCTGGCACCGCGAAGGGCACGCCGAAGACCCGCACCGGGCCGGTCGAGGCGATCCGCGCCTTGAGGGTCGCTCGCCGAGGAGCGGTCAAGGCCCGCACCGCCGCCTTGAATCAGATGCGCGGCCTGGTCGCCGCCGCCCCCGAGCCCTTGCGGGCCCACCTGACCAGGGTCAACGCTGCTGTGCTGGTCAGCCGGTGCGCTGCGCTGGCCTACGACCCGGCCAGACATCACGAGCCGGAGCACGCCACCGCCGCAGCCTTGGTCGGGCTCGCCCGCCGAGTCACCGCCCTCACCCACGAGATCACCACCCTCGACCGGCAGGTGGCACCCATCGTCCGGAAAGCGGCGCCCCGCACCACGGCCCTGTTCGGTGTCGGCCCCGATGTCGCCGCCCAGCTGCTCACCACCGCCGGCGACAACCCCGGCCGGCTGCACTCCGAAGCCGCCCTGGCCCACCTCTGCAGAGCAGCACCCATCCCCGCGAGCTCCGGACGGGTGCGCCGCCACCGCCTGCACCGAGGAGGCGACCGCGGCGCCAACCACGCCCCACACACCATCGCCCTCTGCCGCATGCGCTACGACCAGCGCACACGCGCCTACGTCCACCGCCGCATCACCGAAGGCCTCAGCAAGCAGGAGATCCTGCGCTGCCTCAAGCGCTACATCGTCCGCGACGTCTACACCGCCCTGGTCGCCGACTTCACCGCCCTGACCACTTGATCTCCATAGGAGCATCGGGATGGCAACCGGCTAGTTAATCCCACGCGTGCATCAGGAGTCGTCCTCGGCGATCAAGTCCGCACCGCGCCAGGCGAGCGCCATCGTCGGTGCGGCGGTGTTGCCGGAGACCTGGATCGGCAGGGATGAGGCGTCGATGACCCGCAGGCCGGACACTCCGCGCACGCGCAGCCGGGAATCGATCACGTCGTCGTCGTTGGGGCCCATCCCGTTCGCTCCGACGGCGTGATAGATCGTCGCGCCGGGCTCCTTCGCATAGGCGAGCACCTGCTCGTGCGTTGACACGGCCGGTCCCGGGTATTCCTCTTCCTGGATGAGGTCGGCGATCGGCGGTGCCGCAAACACCTCGCGAGCCTTGTCGAGCAGGGCCGAGGCCACCCTCTGGTCCCCCTCGGTCTCGAGGTAATGCGCATCGATCTCAGGGAGCGCATCGGGGTCGGCAGAGGTGATGTGGATGCAGCTCGTCGTGGTGGGCTTGATGCCGTAGCCCAGGAACATCACCCCGGAGTGCTTGGCTAGCTTGACCGAGTCGAAGCTGGTGGCGTCGAGCGCCAGTGGAACGAACAGGCCCTGGATGTCGGTGTGGTCGGCGTGCGCGGGTGATGACGCGATCCCTGCAAGGATGTTGTAACCGGCGTCCGCAATGGCGCCGCGTCGGGTCAGCAGGTACTTGAGGCCTTCCCAGCCCTGCTTCGGCAGGGTGTTGAGGTGCTCGGTCATCCCGACGGGTCGCTTGAACTTGACCTGCATGGTCGCACCGCGCTGCTCGATGACCCGCTCGCCCACGTTGGGGCTTTCGACGCGGAGCGCGACGCCGGCCCGGGAGAGAACGTCTCCGCGGCCGATGCCGGACCGCTCGAGCAGCATGGTGCTTTCGACGGTGCCGGCCGAGACCAGCACCTCGCGGCGCGCCCGGAACTCGACCTGCCGGCCGCGTCTCCGTGCGCGCACGCCGACGACACGGTTGCCGTCGAAGAGCAGCTGGCCGACTCGGGTGCGGTCCAGCACGGTCAGGTTGGCGCGGTGGCGGATCGGGCGGAGGAAGGCGCTGGCAGCCGAGACGCGCACCCCGTTCTTGATGCTCGACGGGGTCATGCCGATCCGTTCGCCGGATTCGGCGTTGGTGTCCGCGACGACCTTCAGTCCGATGGACCGGGCCGACTCCAGCACGAGCTTGGCGGCCTCGTCGGCCTCGGGCAGCGAGACACCGTACGGTCCGCCGGCGCCGCGCATGGGGGATGCGCCGAGCTGGTGGTCCTCCATCTGGAGATAGATGGGCAGGATCTCGTCCCATCCCCAGCCCGGGTTACCCAGCTTGACGAGCTCGTCGTAGTCGTCCTTGAACCCGCGCGTGTACATCATGCCGTTGACGGTTGTGGAGCCGCCCATGACCTTCCCACGGGTCCAGGGCTCGCCTGTCCCGTCCGACTTGAAGGGCTTCGTCGGATAGTGGTACGTGTAGCGATCGCCGTTCAGCGTGAAGTAGAAGCCCTTCGGGACGTACAGCATGGGGTTCAGGTCCCGTCCGCCGTACTCGAGCAGCAGGACCGACACGGTCGGGTTCGCCGTCAGCCGGTTCGCCAGCACCGAGCCAGCAGCACCGGCACCGACAACGATGTAGTCGAACGCATCCTCATGACCCATGAGAAACGCTCCTTCGCGCTATGCGGCCTCACCCATGTGGTGAAGAGTCGTCTCCCACCGATAGTATCGGGACTCAGTCCCAAAACAAATCGGAACTCAGTCCCAAAACAAGGACTTAGCTCCCGATCTGGTCCAGCCACGCCTGGAGAGGGCCGAGCAGCGCATGCAGCTCACGCTCGATTTCGTCCAGGACGGTCTCGGTGCGCGTGTCCCGTCCGGCCCTACGGCGCAGCATGGAACGAATCAGCGCCTGGGTTGCCGCGCCCAACATGGCGGCCGCGAGCTCACCCCGCGCCCCGGGAAGCCGCTTGGCGGCAAAGCCGGCCACCACGGCCGCCCAGCGAGACCAGCGCACCGACTCCTGCTCCTGGAGGGCCTGCTCCTCTTGCGCGACGAACCTGCGAAGCCACACGCCGCGCGGGTCGCCGCTCTCCCGCATCGCCTGCATGACCCCGTGAATGATCGCCGTCGTCAGGGGCTCCGCGAGTGGGCGCTCGGCAAGGGTGGCAGGCAGACGGTCGAGATGATGGTCGAAGGGCAGCCAGAGAACGTCGGCCTTCGCCGGGAAGTAGCGGAAGAAGGTGGATCGACCGATTCCGGCGGCGGCGGCAATGTCATCGACGGTGGTCTGTTCGAAACCACGCGCCAAGAAGAGCTCGACGGCGACCGCTTCCACGTCCTGGCGCGACGACACCGGGGGTCTCCCCAGGGGACGCTTAGTTGCCACAAATTTCTCCTAGTTCGAGCGTTATCAGGATGAGCATCACCTTCGTGGAGCGGCACCGCCGACTTCACCACCCCCCGGGCACCAGGGGGACGGTGGCGGATAACCACAGACCCGAAGTGCGTCCATCTCATCCTCGCAGTCCAGCTCTCCGGCGAGCAGGTCGGCGTGGTGCGTCATTATGGCCCTGACGACACGAACGTCGTCTTAGAGGGCGTCTGATTCACGTAATTTGTGAGTGATGCGCTTTTAGGTGTCTCGCCAGGTTGGGGTGGTTTCATTGGTGAGTCGTCTGGCGAGGTTGTCGATCATGGCGATGCGGATCATGTTGGCGGAGTTCCCGGGCAGGGCTTCGTAGTCGCGGGCCAAGCGCCGGTGGAGCATGATCCAGCCCAGGGTTCGTTCGACGACCCAACGGCGTTTGACCACGGAGAACCCTTTGACGTGTGGGTCTTTGGCGACGACCTCGACGTCGATGCCGAGGGTGGCGCCGTGTTC
This sequence comes from Micromonospora purpureochromogenes, assembly GCF_900091515.1. Taxonomy (NCBI): domain Bacteria; kingdom Bacillati; phylum Actinomycetota; class Actinomycetes; order Micromonosporales; family Micromonosporaceae; genus Micromonospora; species Micromonospora purpureochromogenes. The sequence goes on from NZ_LT607410.1 coordinate 320,080, forward strand.
GATGACCTTGTTCTTGAAGCCGGCGTCGACCCAGGTTTTGGTGAGGGCTGGGTGGGTGGCTTTGGCCTGTTCCAGCAGGTCGATACCGATGGTGTTGTCGCTGGCGCTGGCGCTGGCGGCGGTGACGATGACGGCGAGGAGCAGGCCGAGGGTGTCGGTGACGATGCCGCGTTTGCGTCCGACGATCTTCTTGCCGGCGTCGATGCCCTGCGTGGCGGCAGATGCGTTGGTGGAGGTCTTCACGCTCTGGGTGTCGATGACGCAGGCCGACGGTTGCGTGGTGCGTCCGGCCCTGGCGCGGGCCAGTGCGGTGAGGTCGTAGTTGAGCTGGGTGAAGATGCCGTCGCCGGTCCAGGCGGTGAAGTAGCCGTAGACGGTCTGCCAGGGCGGGAAGTCATGCGGCAGGTAGCGCCAGGCGATGCCGGTGCGGTTGACGTAGAGGATGGCGTTGAAGATTTCCCGCAGGTCGTGGGTGGCGATACGTCCGCCGACGCCGGCGTCGGTGCGGGCCTGGCGCCAGGCGGTCAGCCGTGGCGCGATCAGCGCCCAGCGGGCGTCGGACAGGTCAGAGGGGTAGGCGGGTCGCTCGGCCATGCCGTAGGTCTACTGTGGACGAGGCGCGGTGGATCGCACCTGGAGTCCGACGATACGAGAGCTTTCCTGAACCAGACACGTTCTGCGGAACGAAGCTGGCATATCGATGCGGCATCAGCCGGGGCAAATGGTGTCCATAGCCATGAGTCGACCGCGCTGCTAACCTCGGCATCGGCGGGCCGAATGCCGTCAATCACATGCAGACAAGATTAAAACGCCCACTTAGAGCGTGTTTGAGATGGCGTGATCAGGTCCAGGTGAAAGGGCTGGCGCGCGTCCTCGCCGACCTGCGCGCCGACGTGACTTATCCAGGCGACCCGGGTGCGATCATCAAGCGGCGGGCGCGGCCGGCTTGTCCAGTCAACAGTCCGGGGGCTAAGGACCTCGACTGGATTCCAGTCGTGTCGCAGCGGGGGTGGCTCATCCTCACCCGGGACGGTCAGATTCGGGCGCACCGCAGGGAACTGGCGGCCGTACGCGACAACAACGCGCGAATGGTGGCACTCTCGACGGAGCATGCCCGCGGCACGTTCGAGCAGTTGGAGATCGTCATGTGCCAGTGACGGCGTATGGAGGCCTTACTGGAGCAACCCGGCCCATTCATTTACATCGCTACGCGCACCACCCTGCGGCCGGTCGACCTCGACTAGCCCGAGGCGTCCAAAGAGCGACCGCCTCGCCGGCAACCCATAGGTTCAGGACCTCCGTGACGATCGGGACCAAGACCAGAAGCAGGGACGCACGGGCCAGCCGTCGCCAGGCGGAGTCAGCAATGAGTCAGCAAAGAGCGCACCACGCGGCGATGCGGGCGGAAAGGAGCGATAACGCCGACGAGCGTGAGCGCGTAGGACGACGCCTGTTGGCGCTGGCTGACAATCGCGATCAGGCTCCCCCCGACGGGGTTCGTCGACGGTTGCGACAGGCTCAGCGGCCGACGCGGATGCGGACGGCGGCGTACACCTCGCGCGAGCCGTCGGCGCGGAAGATCACGATGACTGGGATGCCTTCGCCGATCTCCAGTTCGCGCCGTTCGGCGGGGGTGGGCATACGCGCGGTGGCGGTATCGCCCTTGAGGAGGGTCACCGTTTCGGTTGGCTCGTCGGCGCGGACGAACGTTCCGCGCGGTGGTTCCACGATCACGAGCCCTTCCGACCGGAGTAGCGCTACAGCCTGTCGGACGCTCGTCCGGCTCAGTCCGTACTCCTGAGCCAACCGCAGCTCGCTGGGCAGCGAGGCCCCAGGGGCGAGATCGCCAGACGTGATCCGGTCTCGCAGAAGGTCTGCGAGCTGCCGGAACACGGCGCGATCTGCGCTGGGGTCGATCACGAATGTGACGCTACGTGTCCAACAGTTCTACATCTTATTTATTGTATCTACAGTCCTACGTCGTTACGGTGACATGAGCTGGGACAACAGCCAGCGATCGACTCCGCCCGCCCGTGAGATCGACAAACGCCCGAGGGGAGACCTGGTGCCTCGCGTGTCGTACGAGGAGTACTTGGTGGCCGTCGCGCTAACCCTGGTCAGGCGGCACCGGCCGGTCTGGCCATGGCAGCGATGGCGAAAGATCTGCCGATGCGGGAGCGAGTTGCCCTGCCATACGAGGCACCGAATCCCGATAAACCGAGGTCACTGGCCGTCAGAGGACGGCTGGCAACCCGCTCCGTCATCGGAGCCGCCGGTCGAGCGGGGATAGCCGAAGTGACGACCCACCTCCCGATCACGCCGGCCTGGACCTGCGGTGGCTGCGGTGCCGACTGGCCCTGCCACACTCGCCGTCGAGAGCTGCGAGCGGAGTACGACCGAGCTCCTATTTCACTCGCTCTCTACTTGGCCGCCCAGCTCGTCAACGCTGCCCAGGACTTGGCTCACGTCCCCGCCGGACACCTACACCAGCGGTTCCTCGGCTGGACTCGATGAGCATCCTGCGACCCGGGGACGAGAAGTTCCACTACAGCGACGGCTCCCACAAGTGGATCCCGCCGGGCCCGGACTACGACCAGGAGGTCTGGGACGAGCAGGTCCGCCAGCACAAGCAGTGCCACCTGGGACACGAGCACCCGAAGGTCCGCATCCAGCGCCTCGTTTGACGCCAGCAGTACAGCAGCGAAGTACAGCAACCGTGCCAAACCTCGCCGAGAGCCATGCCAGCAGCCCGGATGACCTCGTAGCGCACCCGATCCGACCCGCTCGCCGGCAATCCATAGGTTCAGGGTTCGAGTCCCTGGCGGCCCACCATCTACCGCCTCTGAACTGCGAAAACGCCGGGAAAAGATCATCGGACACAGCCAGGGCACAAACTAGCTGTGATCTTGGCTAGCGGCGGCGCTGGGCCGCTTGTCGGCGGCCTGGCGTAGGAGCTGGCCGACGACGCCGCGCGGCGGTCCTTCTTCGGCAGCCAGTGGACGTAGGTCTCCAGCGTGATCCGTAGTCGACGGTTCCGCCCGACCCGCGGCCTACTTGCAGAGCAACCGTCAGGCTGACCACCTGGCGGGCGGCTGGTCACCGCCCCGCGAGCAAGCGGGGCAGGCGGCACACCTCACACACCATGCCCTTCAATCTCAGGTGGTAGAGCGCCCGATTGAAGATCGGGAGGTTTCCGGTTCGACGTCGGAGGGGGCACGTTGATTCCGCGACCCGACCTGCATCACTGCCCTCAACGGGAGATTCCATGATCTTCGCTAATGCGATTTCCGAATGCTGCTGCCCGAGCACGCCGATCGCTGGCCGGAGATCGCCGACGAGTTCACCCAGGCCTCGCGGGCAGCCACCCGGCGCGCCGACGACGGTCGCGTTCGGGCCGTACGCGTCGCGCGACGCGCCGCTGGACCTCGTCGCCGGGGTGGACCCGACGGGTGCAAAGTCCCCATCCACTCCTCGGACTACGCCTTCAGCTGTGCGGAGTGCGGTGAGTCGGACGGGTCTGGCTGCTTGCCGCAATGCTCAGACAGCCCCTGCTTCACCTTCCCTGGGGCCAGCGCTGGGTGGCTTCTTCGGGGCTACCGACGGGCCGGACAGCACCGCCGGCATGACCAGCCTGGCTGACGTCACCTGTCGCCCCGGCGCCGCTGGGTCCGGTGCGCTTGGCGCCTTTGAGGCGCCGTACCGCCTCGGCTCCGGCTGCTCCCGCCGCAACCAGCGCCGCCATCAGTGGCCATGGAGTACGACGACGAGCCACGGCTTGTTGCCTCTGCGGAGTACGACGACGAGTCACGGGTTGTTGCCTCTTCAGGTACCTCTGCGCTGTCATTTCCTCATTGTCGGCACCCGCGCCGGCCCAGGCGGCTAAATCGATGTCTGCGAGTGGTCGGGCTGACCCTGCCTGTGAAACCGATGGATGACGGACGCTCCGGCCGGATGCTCCTGAAGATCAGCCATACGACGGCTTGCGGTTGGCGGGGGGAATCTCCAATCCCGTACGGCCGACGCACGGCACCACCTCGCGGTACTCGACATCACTGCTCAGGGCTGGGACGAGCGATCTAGGTCGCTGAGCGTCGGCGCGGGCGGACTCCAGGCGAGGTGTGGTCACTCAAGTAGGCGGCTACGTGCTGCTCGTAGCGTCTCAGCTGAGACGCCCGCCTCTACCAGGTACGACGCAGCTCCTCCGTAGTGGCTGTCGAGGTGGTTCAGCGTGTTCAGCATCGTCTGAGGCGAGCAGCCGTCGGTCAGCGCGTAATCCTCGGCAATGGCGTCAGGGGCGACACCAGCGACGCGCAGCAACAGCGCCACGAGAACGCCCGTCCGATCCTTACCGGCTTGGCAGTGCACGACGACACCGCCTGGTGCTGCCTCGGCGACTGTCCGGAAGGCCTCGCCGATCCGCTGGCGGTTGTGATCCAGCATCGGGGCGTAGGTGTCCGGTGGGGGTACATACTCCCGCACGTCGTTCAGCATCGGCACGTGTCGGTAGAAGGCGTCGCCCGCGAACGGGCTCGGCTCCTGGTCGCACTCCCACCTCCAGCGCAGGTCGACCAGGCAGCCGATCCCACTGCTCCGAACCGCTCGAATCGTTGCCGCCGTCAGGCGCTCGTGACTGTCTGACCGCAGTAGCGCACCCGACCGGATCCGTCGGCCGTCGACGGCGCGGACACCGCCGAGGTCACGAGAGTTCCGACAACCAGGCCAACCGATGTCCATGGGCCCTCTCTGATGCGCGTCGACTAGCGATGACCGCTGGAACCGGACAGCAGGATCCCCGACTCGCCGACCGTCGTTGGGGAAGCAGGCGTCCAGGGTTCACACCACCTCCGGTGGGCGGGGCCGCTGTTGCAGGTAGTTCCGGGCGCGTGGCAGCGGGTCGTGGGCGTACTGCTCCGGCATCCGGGACTTGTGGGCGGCGCAGAAGTGTCCAAGTGTTGATGTGATCGGCAGGAGCTCCCAGCCCGGGTCTGGTTCGTACTCCGCGGTGGCCCGCAACAGTTCGGGCAGGGGCGTCCAGCCATCATGGTCGAAAGCCCAGCGGCCGTTGCTGATGATCACGTGGCTGACGTAGGGCTCACCGAGCTGACGTAATCCCACGACGCCGAACCCGGCTGAGGCGTACCGCTCGACGGCGACCCAGGCGAGCACATGGCATGCGCCGGCGGCGAAGAACGCCTGGTCCGACCGTTCCCATGACAGCACCTGATCCAGGCGCTCAGCTTGCGTGCGGCGGAATATGGCGGCAGGAGTGTAGGGCGTCCCCATGCCGGAAGTATCGAGCAAGCACACACGACCATGGGATCCGGAGGCTCGCACCGGCCCATCATCGTTGGGCTACTGCTGCTGGAAGCGGCTCAGGAACTCGTCCACCAGGTGCGGTTTGTGGTGATCCATCCGGGTCCGAGTGCCTGAGGTGAGGCCGCCACACGTGTAGATCAGCGGCACCGGTGGCCGGTCCGGGTAGCGCAGCAGGAACGAGTGCTCGTGGCTGTATCCGATCAAGAGGCAGGCCTCGCCCATCGGCGCCGGGGCGGCATCGGGCCACCAGCCGCTGTGTCGCCGCTGCCACTGGCGCCAGGCATCGTTGCGATCGGGTAGTCGGTTCAGCAGCGCGGCGAAGTCGGCGGCCCCGGCAAGCAGCACCCGCTGACGCGGCGGGTCCACCACCCCGGGGCGCTGGATGTGCAGTGCCGTGGGCGCGGTGCACAGCAACACCTCCGTGGCTCCGGGCGGCACGAGCGGGCCAGGGACGTCGACGAACTGATGCCGCTCCTCGATGACCGGGCAGCCATCCGGTCCGAGCGGGATCTCATAAGGAGCGCCGGCCCTTGCCGGCCAGGGCGAGGCGGTGCGCCGGACCCAGGCGATGGTGACCACACCCGCGGCCACCGCGACCACCGTCACCAGGGCGGCCACCGCCCGACGCCGACGCGGGCTCCACCTGGACACTGGCCACCTCCAGCTCGGCGATTGCCAGCGAGGCTACGCCGACAAGGCGTTGTCCAGCGTCCCCGCCTCGCTGCGCCGGTCAGCCCTCAACCTCGTGTCGTCGTCCAACCAACTGCCTACTTCAGGCGCTGGGACGAGATGTTCTCCTGAGCCAACAGTCGCAGCGACGCGACGAGGTTCTCACCGAGGATGGTTCCGATCACCACGCTCTCGGCGACCTGGTCGGGATCGGTCCGGGAGGCGACCGCAGCGACCTCCAGCTCGGTGAACCGCTCAACCGCCTCCGCGTAGGGGTCCAGAAGGTCGACCAGGTGATCCTGGCCGAGCGATCGCAGGACGCTGATGGTTTCGACCAGGGTGGCGATCGCAGGTGAGTCCGGCTCGACGGCCCAGCCGCGCCGTTCGATGAGTTCCTGCACCTGCACAGCGGCGGCCGTGCGTGCGCTGTCGCCGGCGGTCAGTTGCCGACTCGGGGTGATGGCCCGATGCACCACCCCGATCCGTTCGTGCAGGGACAGGGTGTCGGAATCGAGCGCTTCCAGCACGGCTCTGACTCGGGCTACGGGAACCTGGGCCAGGTCGATCATGGCTCGGATCAGGCGAAGTCGATTCAGGTGATGCTCGTCGTAACTGGCCTGGTTGGGGCTGGTCAGCTCGCCGGGCGGCAACAGGGCCTCCCGTAGGTAGTACTTGATCGTCGGTACCGCAACCCCTGACCGCCGGCTCAGCTCCGCGATGCGCATCCCTTGACTTCCTCTCTCCTTCAATGGAGAGTAGCACTATCCATAAGTAGATAGCTGCGCTATCCATTGAGAGGGACGATCATGCTCGAGGTGATTCTGGTGACGGCCCTGCTGGGCTTCCGCCTACTGGGTGCGCTCGGTGTGCGTCGGTTCGCCACCTGGGCGGCCAGCGTGGCGCACGCGATGGCGGTCATGCTCGTCGTCACCGCGTCCGCGCATTTCGTTCCGCCCAGCGTCACCGTGATGCCGAACCACGCCGACCTGGTCCGGATGGTGCCGCCAGTCGTGCCGTTCGCCGACGCGATGGTCTACCTGACCGGCGTGCTGGAGCTGCTGGGCGCCGTGGGCCTGGTGTTGACCGCAACCCGCTGGGCGGCCGGGGTCAGCCTTGCCGCGCTCTACGTGCTCCTGCTTCCGGCGAACGTCTACGCCGCCGTCAACGATGTGCCGTTCAACGGGGATGAGCCGACTCCGCTGTGGCTGCGAATCCCACAGCAGGTCCTCTACATCGCCATCGCCGTCTGGGTGGCCCGATCGGCCGACAGCACGGTGGCCCGACGTGTCCTGCACCTGCCGCGCTCTGGCGTCGCAAGATCAGCGACCGTTGCCCGATAGCCCCTCGCCAAGCTGATCGGAAAGGAGTTCGCCGTGCAGACCATGACCCTCAGTACCGAGTCCCGCATGATCGCCGGGGTGGTTCTACTCACCATCGTCACCATCGAGGTCGGCGGCTGGTTCATGACCCGAATCGCCCGGGGCGCTGTGCCGATGACCGACTTCCAGCGGTCCTTCGCCCGCGCCGGGCACGGCCATGCCGGCGTACTGGTGATCCTGAGCCTGGTCGGCCTGCTCTATGTGGACGCCACGAGCCTCACCGGTGCCTTGCTGTGGATCGCCCGGTTGGGCTTGCCCGTCGCCGCGATCCTGATGCCCGCCGGGTTCTTCGCCTCTTCCGCCGGCAGGAACGCCACCGGACCCAACAGACTCGTGTGGGTGCTGTGGATCGGCGCACTCTCCCTGACCGCGGGTGTGATCAGCCTCGGCGTCGGGCTGCTGACCGCCTGAGGGGTAGCTCGATTCCAGCCACCCCTCCTACCCCCACTCCCGGCGCACCGGCGGCTCCTCCGGCTCCTCGTGCGGAGGCTCCGTGTCTGCCGTCTCCACCTGCTCCTCCCGCTCGACCCGGGGCGGCAGCTTGCCGAACCTGTCGTGTCGCTGGGCTTCGAACGCCTCGTCCGCTGCCCGGTCATTGCCTTCCCGGTCCTTACTCATCCCCCGACCTCCCTCGTCGAGTCTCATTGTCCCCGCCGAGGCAGCCACCGCATGGAGGTCGGTGGAGCTGGTGTCGCAGATCCTGACGCTCAGGTGTCGCGCGGTCCCGACACCGGACCGGCCGGCCGCCGCCGGTGTCGGGCTGCACTCCGAGCGGTGTCAGCCGAAGCAATGATCACCTACAGCACGGCAGGACGCGGCCGAGACGACGGCACCGCTCAGCCGAGCCACAGAGCGAAAACGATGACGAGCACGGCCAGCACGCTCAGGACCGCGAGCAGCGCCCCGTTGCCCCGCGTCGGTCCGGACCGGGTCATCCCCTCGGCGAACCGCGAGATGTCCTGGACCTGCCCCGCCGCCGTCAGCCCGACCGTCTCCGCCACCTCCGGCAGCGGCGGCGGCCCCGACACCGGCTGGGTCATGTAGCGCGGCTCGATCCGGGGCGGCAACTGCCGGTAGCGGTCGTTCATGGCCCGAGTCTCGGCTCGGTTGTCAAGCAGAGCGGGCCCTGGTCGCAGCCAGGATCACCGGCACTTCCGGCAGCAGGCGATGTGGACGGTCCGGGCGTCACCCGCCGTGAGGGGAGGAAATGGTCGCCGCTTCGTCACCTGTCGGCGGCGCCCGGCCCCTGGTTTTCTCAGCGGCGAAAGATCACCAGAGAGAGCAGGGCTGACATGTCGATCCTCCGCCGTTCCCTCGCCGCCACGGGCGCAATCCTCGCCGCCGGCGCCGTCGCGCTGGTCGACGCGTCGCCGGCGCTGGCCAGTACGCCGTCGAGCTGCTCCAGCGTCCGCCAGATCGGCACCACCCGGGTGCTCACCGTCGGTGGCGTACAGGCGGCCTCGGTCAAGCAGTACTACGGCTGCGGCTACAACTACGCCTACATCTACGTCTGGGAGCAGTACCGCGCCACCCACTCGAACTGGGACCTCTACGTCCACGTGATCAACGAGTCGGACAGCGGCAGCGACTACGGCGTGGGCCAGCTGAGCAACACCACCCGCGCCGAGCTGTGGGGCGCGCCCGCCAACACGGCGTCGTACTGCACCCACGTGACGGGCTACCTCAACAGCACGGGTGGTTCGACCAGCACCGTCTGCTGACCGCTGAGCCACGACGCGGCCCGCCGGAGACAGCCGGCGGGCCCGTCCGGGCGTCCCGCACCGCAGCCGGGGCGCCGACCCACCGAGAGACATACCCCGAAAGGAAGACCACCAGCATGAAGTTCACCATGCGGAAGGCACTCGGCGTGGCCGCGGCGGTCACCGCGCTCACCGTGGCGCTGCCCAGTCCGGCCATGGCGTCGGACTCGTACCACGTCATGAACACCGGCGACGCGTTCGGCGGCGGCATCTTCGACTACAGCGGCGAGGCGTACTTCACCGAGCACGGCGACATCCTCAAGATCTGCGACACCGACGCCGACGGGTACGCGGTGAAGATGTTCGTCAGCCTCGACGACGCGTACGGGGCGCCGCTGTACGAGTTCAGCCGGGGCGGGGAGGGCAACTGCGCCACCCACCAGGCCAGCGAGGGCGGTGCCTACAACCTGCCGGAGAACCGCTACATCGGCTTCCTGTTCTGCCGGTGGAAGGACGGGCACGACAGCGAGTGCCGGGCCTTCCGGTTCTACAACGACTACTGACCGGGCCGGGGCGTCCCGGTCGCCGGGGCGCCCCACCACGGGAAGTGTCCTGCAGTGCGAACGGCCGACACCGCGTTGGCGACCCATCGGTAGCATTCAGCGGCGATGGTCCACAGCGAGCAGTCGGTGACGCACGGCCCGGGCACCGCCCTCGGGGTCGACGGCTGCACCGACGCCGTCGAGGTGGGGCGGGGCGGCTTCGGCGTCGTCTACCGCGCCTGGCAGCCCGACTTCGCCCGCTGGGTGGCGGTCAAGGTGCTCGCCGCCGACTGGCACGGCCCGTCCCGCGCCCGCTTCGAGCGGGAACTGCGGATGCTGGGCCGGCTCTCCGACCACCCGCACATCGTCACGCTGCACCAGGCCGGCCGCACCGCCGCCGGCAACCCGTACCTGCTGATGGCGTACGAGGAGGGCGGCTCGCTGGGTGACCGGCTGCGCGACGGCGCGGCCGGCGACTGGCGCGAGGCGGTCGCCGGGGGCATCGCGGTGGCCGGGGCGCTGGAGACCGCGCACCGCGCGGGCGTGCTGCACCGCGACGTCAAGCCCGAGAACATCCTGATCTCCGGGTACGGCGAGCCGAAGCTGGCCGACTTCGGGCAGGCCCGGCCCCGCTCGGCCCGTCCGACCGGCGCGGACGGGCGGGTGACCGCGAGCGTGCTGCACGCCGCGCCGGAGGTGCTGCGCGGCGAGCCGGCGTCGGTGGCCGCCGACGTCTACGCGCTCGCCTCGACCGTGCTGCACTGGATCCGCGGCGCCCCGCCCTTCGCGCCCGCCGACGGGGAGTCGGTGGAGTCGCTGCTGTGCCGGATCGCCGTCGACCCGGTGCCGGACCTGCGCCCGCTCGGCGTACCCGACGGGGTGTGCGCGGCGTTGGAGCGCGCGCTGGCCAAGGATCCGGCGCGCCGGCCCGCGACGGCCGCCGCGTTCGCCGAGGAGCTGCGGGCGGCGCAGGTGGCGGCGGGCCTGCCGCTGAGCCCGTTCGTCCTCGGCGGTCCGGGCGGTGACCCCGCCGAGCCCTGGCCGCCGCAGCCCGCCGCCGGCGAGGCCGCGCCCCTGTCGCTGTCCGACCGCCGCCGGGCCGCCCTGGCGCTGTCGGCCACCGTCACGCGCCGGCCGTCGCGGGTACGCCGGCACGCGCTGACCCGCTCGCTCGGGCTGCTCGTCGCCCTGGCGACGGTGCTGGCCGCCGGCGGGTCGCGGGCGCTGCCCACGCCCGCCCCGGTGGAGCTGCCGGCCCAGGTGCCCTTCGGCGAGCTGGAACTCAACGCCGAGTCGCCCGAGCAGGTGGTGGCCGTCGGCAACCGCGCGGACCGGCCGGTGCGGTTGACCGGGCTGACGCTGACCGGGCCGTCCCGGAGCGACCTGCGGATCGTCGCGGACGGGTGCACCACCCGACCGCTCGCGCCGGGCGACCGGTGCGCGGTGCGGCTGGTCGCCGTCCCGCACTCCGCCGGGCCGATCCGGGCGTCGCTCGAGCTGACCGTGGACGGCCGGCGGTTCTCCACCCCGGTCGTCGGCACCGGCCGACCCCGGTCCGCCAGCCGGGACGACGCGCCGCCCGGCCCCTGCTACGCCGACGCCTACCAGGTCGGCGCCTCCGCGTACGGGCACGCGGGCGGGCTGCGGGCGATCTCCGTCAAGCAGTACTGGTCGCCGAGTTGCCGGGCCACGATGGCGTACGTCTGGGTGTGGAAGCAGTACCGGGACAACGCGGCCACCGGCGGCGGCACCTGGACCGTCGACCTGGGGGTACGCGCCGACCGGCCCACACCCGCCCGGCAGCGCGCCGTCGGGCAGCCGTACGAGCTGTGGACCGAGCCGTACCCGTCGGCGGGGCGGTGCACCACGGCGACGGCGACGGTCACCGCCGACCGGTCGCAGGTGGCCACCACCGCGACCACCGAGCCCTGGTGCGACCGGTGACCGCCGGATACCTCGAGGTCCACGGGGTGGGCGCGGTCCGGCTGGTGCCGCTGACCACCGACGCGTTGACCATCGGCCGGGCGCCCGGCAACGAGCTGCCCATCGACAGCAAACTGGTCTCCCGGCTGCACGCCCTGGTGGAGCGGTTCCCGTCCGGCTGGACGATCCGCGACCTGGGCAGCACCAACGGCACCACCGTCAACGGCGCTGCGGTGCGCGAGGCCCGACTGCTGCGCGACGGCGACCGGGTGGAGATCGGCCCGGCCCGGCTGCTGTTCCGCGCGCCGGCGGAACTCACCGGCACCCTTACGGTGGGCGTCGAGCCCCCGCCGGCGCCCCCGGCGCTGACCCGGCGGGAACAGGAACTGGTCGAGGTGCTCTGCCGCCCGTACGTCGAGGGCGGCACCGCCTTCCCCGAGCCGCCCACCGTGCGGGCGCTGGCCACCGCGCTCGGCGTCAGCGAGAGCGCCGTGAAGAAGCACCTGACCAACCTGTATGACAAGTTCGGGCTGGTCACCAACGACGAGCGGCGCCGGTCCCGGCTGGCCGGCGAGGCGGTGCGCCGGGGAGCGGTGGGGCTGCCCGGCTGACGTACGCGTGCCCTCCGGACCACGTCGCACGCGGCCCGGAGGGCACACCCCCCTGTTTCCTCCAGGCGTGTCGGCCCCCGCGAAGGGTCCGCCGAGGTCGCCGGCGCACGCCTCCCCCGGTGCGCCGGGCGCCGGGCCGGAGGACGTGGCCGACAGCGCCCGCCAGAAATCACACCAGGCCGGGCGGCCCGCCGACAGGTGTCGGAACGGGGAGGGTTTCCGCCGGGGCGGGTCAGCGGCGAACGCCGACGCCGCCGTACCCGTGGGAGACGCGTTGCTGCGGCTCGCCGTCCGGCCGCCACTGCGCCACCGGCACCAGGCCGGGCTCGACCAGGTCGTACCCGTCGAGGAAGCGCAGGATGTCGGCGTGCGTGCGGGGCACCAGCGGCGCGCTGCTGCGCTGGTAGACCGCCGTGCCCCGCTGGGCCGGCAGCGGCGGCGCGCCGTCGGAGGTGAGGTGGGAGACCATCAGGTGGCTGCCGGGAACGGTGGCGTCGCACAGCCGGGCCACCGCGGCGTACGGGTCCTCGGCGTCGGTGACGAAGTGCAGCACCGCCACCAGCAGCACCGCGACCGGCCGGTCGAGGTCGAGGAAGGACCGCACGTCGGGGTGGGCGAGCAGTTCGTCGGGGCGGCGCAGGTCGGCGCGGACCACCACCGTACGGTCGTCGATGGGCAGCAGTCGCCGGGCGTACGCGACGGCGACCTCGTCGACGTCGACGTAGACCACCCGCGAGTCGGGCGCGACCTGGCGGACGATCTCGTGCACGTTGCCCTGGGTGGGCAGGCCGGCGCCGATGTCGAGGAACTGGCGTACGCCCCGCTCGGCGGCGAACCGGACGGCCCGGCGCAGGAAGTGGCGGTTGGCCTGGGCGGCGACGCCGGTGTCCGGAAAGATCGACAGGATCTGCTCGGCGGCGGCCCGGTCGGCGGCGAAGTTGTGGCAGCCACCCAGGAAGTAGTCGTACATCCGGGCCACGTTGGGCCGCTGCTCGGCGTCGGTCGGCGCGGTCACCGGAAACTCCCCTCGCTCGGCGACGTCGCGCCTGCATGTCTAGCACTCGCAGCGACGCTACGCTGACCCATCGTGTCGGTGATCCGGCTGCGGTGCGCCGGCGGCTGCCGTACGACGGGGGCACGACCGTCGCCGAGGAGGTACGCGATGACCCGTCAGCGGGAGACCGTCGAGGTCGATCCGGTCCTGTTCCGAGCCGTGTACGACTCGCCCGCCGCGCTGCCCGGACGGCACCGGTGGGTGACTCCGGAACACGACGTACGCCGGATCGAGAAGCTGCTCGGGATGCCGCCGGCGAGCATCGGGGCGCCGCTCTGGGTCAGCGGCGACGAGCCGGACTGTCCGAAGTGCGGCCGCCGGCAGACCTGGTTGGACATCATTTCCTCGGCGCTGAAGGGCGTGCACGACAAGGCGATGATCGCCACCGTCATCCTCGGCGAGCGCAAGTACGTCAACACCGAGGTGCCGGACGGGATCGCCGGGGTGCACTGCGTCGACTGCCACACCCCGATCGAGGGGCTGCGCAGCTTCAAGTGCCACAACTGGGCGTACGCCTTCGAGGCGCTGGAGGCGGTCCGGGAGCGGATGGCGAACGGGGTCAGCCGGCCAGTTCCCTGACGTGGCGCAACCCGGGATGGCCGTCGAGCAGCACCTCGCCGACCGGCGTGAACCCGGCCCGGCGCAGCACCGTCAGCGAGCCGGCGTTGTCCAGCGTCGCCGAGGCGGTCAGCCGGACCAACCCGTACGCGTCGCGGGCCAGGTCGCAGACCTGCCGTACGCCGGCGGTGGCCAGACCGCGCCCGGCGGCCCGCTCGGCGACCCGGTAGCCCAGGTCGGCCGCGCCGTCGGCGACGTCGACGAGGTTGAACCGGCCCAGCACCTCGCCGTCGTCGTCGACCAGCAGGTGGAAGTGGCAGCGACCGGTCTCCTGCTCGGCGAGCAGCGCCGCGTGCCGGGTGTCGAACCGGGCGAAGTAGTCGTCGCCGCGGTCCGGCACGCTGCGGGCGAAGTACGCCCGGTTCTCCTGCTCGAACTCCAGCAGCGCGGGAGCGTGGTCGGGCCTCAGGCGTTGGAGTGCGGGCACCCGCGCCACCCTAGCCGGCCGAGCGGCGGGCGGGACGCCGGCCGGCCGGGGACGGCGGCTCGGGGCCCGGGTCCGGCACCGGCGGCATGGGCCGGGTCACCGCTGTCCGACCGGTGACGGTCACCAGCTCCCCGGCGTGCCGGAGCGTGACCTCGACCTCCCGGGCGGCGTCGGGCAACTCGTAGCGGGCCTCGTCCCGAGTGAGGGTGACCCGCAGCCGCTGCCCACGCCAGCGCAGGCCGAAGGCCAGCCGATCGAGCCGGGCCGGCAGCCGGGGGTCGAAGGACAGCTCGCCCCGCTGGTCGCGCAGCCCGCCGAAGCCCTCCACCACCGCCGTCCAGGCGCCGGCCAGCGCGGCCAGGTGCAGCCCGTCGCTGGTCTTGTCACCCAGGTCCGCCAGGTCGTGCAGCGCCGCCTCGGCGAACAGGTCGTACGCCAGGTCCAGGTGCCCGATCTCGGCAGCCAGCACCGCCTGCGAGGCGGCGGAGAGCGACGAGTCGCGGACGGTCCGGGCCTGGTAGTAGGCGAAGTTGCGTCCCTTCTCCTCGGCGGTGAACTCGCCGGGGCAGCGCTGCATGGCCAGCACCAGGTCGGCCTGCTTGACCACCTGCTTGCGGTAGAGCTCCAGGTAGGGGAAGTGCAGCAGCAGCGGGTAGTCGTCCTCGGTCAGCGCGGCGAAGTCCCACTCGGGCTGCTCCGTGAACCCGGCCGCCTGCTGGTGCACGCCCCGCTTGCGGTCGTACGGGAGGTGGACCGCGTCGGCGGCGGCCCGCCAGCCGGCGATCTCGGCCGGGCTGACGCCCAGTTCCTCGGCGCGCCCGGGATGCCGTTCGGCGGCGTCGGCGGCGCCGAGCAGGTTGCGCCGGGCCATCACGTTGGTGAAGAGGTTGTCGTCGACCAGGGCGGCGTACTCGTCCGGGCCGGTGACGCCGGTGATGTGGAAGGCGCCCTCGTCCGACCAGTACCCGAAGCCGTGCCAGAGCCGAGCCGTGGCGACCAGCAGCTCCAGCCCGACCCCGGCGAGCAGGTCGTCGTCCCCGGTGGCCGCGACGTAGCGCAGCACCGCGTCGGCGATGTCGGCGTTGACGTGCAGGGCGGCGGTGCCGGCGGGCCAGTAGCCGGAGCACTCCCGGCCGCTGATGGTCCGCCACGGGAAGGTCGCGCCGGGCAGCCGCAGCTCGGCGGCGCGCTCCCGGGCCTCGGGCAGGTGGGCGTGCCGCCAGCGCAGCGCCGACCGGGTCACCTCCGGCGCCAGGTACGTCAGCACCGGCAGCACGTAGCCCTCGTTGTCCCAGAGGACGTGCCCGTCGTAGCCGTTGCCGGTCAGCCCCTTCGCCGGGATGGTCCGGTCGCCCTCGGCCCGGCCGGCCTGCAGCAGGTGGAAGACGGCGAACCGGATGGCCTGCTGGAGCTCGGGATCGCCGTCGAGTTCCACGTCGGCGGTCTGCCAGTGCCCGTCGAGCGCGGCCCGCTGGTCGGCGAGGAGGGCGTCGAAGCCGTACTCCCGGGCGGCGTCGGCCTCGGCGACGACCAGGTCGGCCAGCTCGTTCGCCGCCATGCCGTCGACCGGCGTGCACTCGTGGGCGGCGTACTTGGTTATCCGCAACCGCTGGCCGGGGCGCAGCCGGCCCTCGACGCACATCCGGAGGCGGTCGGTGGTGCAGTCGTCGGAGGTGGCGAAGCCCCCCGGAATCTCGGGATCGTGGGTGACCGCGACCGCGACCCGCTGGGCGCTGCGGTCGGTGCGGTGCACCAGCACGCCGGAGCCGCCGTCGCAGCGGTGGACCTCGGCGTTCAGCGGGTCGCGGATCACCGAGGCGGCCCGGGGGTCGTCGGGGCGCTCCGGCACCCGCTCGTTGGCCTGCACGTCCGAGCAGAGCCGGAGGTCGACCGGCGCGTCGCCCAGCGGCTCGACCTCGTAGCGGACGGCGGCGATCGCGTGCCGGGGCAGCGACACCAGCCGGGTGCTGCGGACGCGGACCCCGTGCCCGCCCGGCGAGATCCACTCGGTGTCCCGGCGCACCACGCCGGCGCGCAGGTCGAGCACCCGCTCGTGGGCGCGCAGCGTCCCGGTGCGCAGGTCCAGCGCGTCGCCGCCCACCCAGAGCCGGATCAGGGCGGCGTTGGGCGCGCTGACCACGGTGTCGCTGCGCTGCGGGAAGGCGTACCCGTCCTCCGGGTAGCTGAGTTCGCGCTGCTCGTAGAAGCCGTTGAGGTAGCTGCCCGGCATCCCGTACGGCTCGCCCTCGTCCAGCGTGCCGCGCCAGCCCACCCAGCCGTTGCTGAGCGCGAAGACCGACTCGGTCTCGCCGAGCCGGTCGCTGTCGGCCGCGGTACGCCGCACCAGCCAGTTCTCGTCACTACGCACGGAACTCCCGTTACCCGTGCTCGGCGGCCGCCCAATCCGCCCGGGGCTGTGAAGTCGCTGAGACGAAGGTCAGGGTCAAACCCTCACCATCGCACGGTGCCGGCCGCCTCCGTGATTCGTACCGTCTGCCCGAGGTGAACGGGGTATGAACATTTGGTGAGGTGAGGCATGGTGCAGACCGGCACGACGGACGTTCCCGACATCAGCGTGGAGTGGTACCGGGAGATCACCGAGGTGGCGGACTCCACCCCGGCGCCGGTGCAGTGGTTCGCGGTGCACTTCACCGAGGCGGCGATCCTGCTGCTCGGCGCGCTGTTCCTGTTCGCCGCCGCGCCCCGGCTGCTGCGCGGCAAGCCGTGGGACCGGGCGGTCGCGCTGGTCGCGCCGGTCACCGTGGTCCTCGCGTACGCGTGCAGCGAGGCGCTGAAGACGGTCTTCGACGAGGCACGGCCCTGCCGGGGAGCCGCGACCGTGGTGGCCGGGCACTGCCCGCCGGTCGGCGACTGGTCCTTCCCGAGCAACCACGCCACCATCGCCGGCGCGCTCGCCGCAGCGACCCTGCTGCTCTCCCGCCGGCTCGGGCTGATCGCCGCGCCGCTGGCACTGCTCGCCGCGCTCTCCCGGGTCTTCGTCGGCGTGCACTACCCGCACGACGTGGCCGCCGGCCTGTTCCTCGGGGCCCTGGTGACGCTGGCCGGCACGCCGCTGATCGCCCGCCCCGTCGCCGACCTGCTGGCCCGCCACACCACCCACCCGGACCGACTCCCGGCCACCGCCGATCACCCCTGACCCCGCCCGGCGTCGGACAGCCCGACCGGCCGCGCCGGTGATCAAGAGGTTTGCGTCTCGGGAAAGGGCGTTCCCGGACGCAAACCTCTTGGTCACCGAGGGCTGGGAAAGGCCGCGGGCCGGGTGGTGGGTCAGGTGGGGAGGAGGAGGAGGGCGGTGCAGGTGCCGAGGATCAGGAAGGGGCCGAAGGGAAGGTGGCTCGACCAGCTGACCCGGCGGGCCAGCAGCAGCGCGAGGCTGACCACCGCCGAGAGGGCGAAGGTGAGCAGCAGCCCGGCGACCAGCACCGGCCAGCCGTACCAGCCGAGCAGCATGCCCACGCTCAGCGCCAGTTTCGCGTCGCCGAGGCCGAAGCCGCGCCGGCCGAGCAGGAGTGTGGTGGCGGCGAAGGCCAGCCCCAGCGCAGCCCCGGCGGTCAGGGCGCGCAGCCACGGGGCCGGCCCGGGGCCGGCCAGCGCGGCCACCGCGAGCAGCGTGGCCGTGCCCGCCGCGGCCGGCCAGGTGAGCCGGTCGGGGAGCCGGTGCACGGCCAGGTCCACCAGCGCCAGCGGCACCGCCCAGCCGAGCCACCAGGCGAGCGCGGCCCGCTCTGCGAGCGTCGCCTCGGTCAGGACCAGCAGCGCCAGGGCCGCGACGGCGGCCAGTTCGACGCTGCCCGGCGGGGCGCCGATCCGGGCCCCGCAGGCCGGGCACCGGGCCGCCGGGCCGAGCCCCGGGCGCCCGAGCCCGAGCGGCGCGCCGCAGCCGTCGCAGCCGGCCCGCGCCGGCGACCCCGCCGGTACGGCGTACCGGGCGACGACGAACCGGAGCACCGGGGCCACAGCCAGGGCGGCGAGGACGCGTACGGAGAGTGATTTCCGGCCCCGGTCCGGGTGATGATCGACCGTCGGCGGTGGCGGTGGATCGCTTGCGTCGGCCGGGCCGTCGTATTCGCGGGAATCCCCTCCATCGGTTTTCGCAATCAGGGGACGGATCGGGCGAGACGCATCGACAGGTGCCATATCTTCCGGCCCGAGTGCCGGATCGGCGGGCGGGCCCGACCGACCGTCGGCACCCGCCCCCCGACCGGGTGCGGCGACCCGTCCCGGCGTTCCGGACTCGCCCGCGGTCACCCCTGATCACCTCCGCTCATCACCGAACGTGTTCGAATGAATTGCCTCTGTTGCATCGGCGGACGTGAGCCTATGCTCGCCCCTTGGGTACGGCGCAACCCCCGTCACCAGCGTCGGAGGCAACGCGATACATCAGGTTCCACCATTTCGTAGAACATCCGCAGAGGTAAATGCGACAGCGGCAAATCGAGGTCCGGACGGCATCATCCGGACGCGCTGGCGCATGCCCGGAGGTCACCGGAGACGGGCCGCCGGGTGGCACCGAGGAGGGCACGGCGTGCGTACACGGCATCCCCGCCGATGGACAACCTGCCTGGTCATCGCCACGGTGGTCGGGTCGACCGCCGGCTGCGGCGGCGGGTCGGAGACGGCCACCGGGCCCACCGCCCGCAAGGCCGCCGCCGAGCCCCGGCATTCGGCCGAGGAGGAACGGGCCGCCGGGCAGGCCGCGCTCGCCGCCTATTCCGGGTACCTCACCGCGTCCCGGGAGGCGAGCCGCGACAGCGACCCCCGCCACCCCGCGCTCAGCCGTTTCCTGGCCGATCCGCTGCTCACCCGGGTCCGGGTGGCGATCGGCCAGGCCCGGACGCACGGCGCGGTCCGTACCGGCACGTTGCGCTCCGACCCCACGGTCACCTCGGTCAGCCTGGACGCCGTCCCGCCGACCGTGGAGATCCAGGACTGCCTGGACGCCACCGGCTACCGGCTGGTGTACGCCAAGGACCGGCGGGTGGTGCCCGGCTCGGGCGGTGGCCGCCACCTGGCCACCGCGACCGCCACCCGGTACCCGGACGGACGCTGGCTGATCAGCTCCGGCGCCGCCCACGAGGACCAGCCGTGCTGACCTGGGGAGGAGGGTGCGTCCCGGCCCGCGGACCCCGGGCCGGGACGCCCCGGCGGCTGCTCGCCGCGACGCTGCTGGCCCTGCTGGTCGCGCTCGCCGCGCCGGTCCCGGCGGCCGCGGAGGGGCCGGGGCCGCAGTGCCCGCCCGGGCAGAACGACTGCAGCATCTGGGACGACGACCCGGGCACCCCCGGCGACCCGGGCGGCGGGGACACCGGCGGCGATCCGGGCGGCGGCGCCGCCCCGAAGTGCCAGTGGAACGGCAAGCCGCTGCCCTGCTACAACGAGTTCCTCGGCTGGTTCAACAACGCCGACGGCTGCTACTACAAGCTGGCCGAGCCGCAGCCCGAGGCCCCCGAGGGCACCAGGTGGTACGTCCGCACCTGCAACGGCGGCGACCTCGGCAGCCAGACCGTGGTGCTGCTGGACACCCCGCCACCCGGGTTCGGCACGCCGCCCGACCCGGAGGAACTGGCCCGGCGGGTCCTGGCATCGATCTCGCTGCTGCCGCCCCGGATCGCGGTGGCGCCCCGCCGCACCACCGGCCCCGGCCTGGTCGGCCTGCCGGTCTGGATGTGGGCCAGCCCGGGCCGGAACTACTTCGGCCCGATCAACGCCTGGGACGAAGACCGCGGCCTGCGGGTGGACATCACCGCCAAGGTCGACCGGATCGTCTGGACCATGGGCAACGGCGTCAAGGTCACCTGCGCCGACGAGGGCACCCCGTACGACCCGAAGGGGCCCCGCGCCGGGAAGACCTCGCCGGACTGCGGCTACGACTCCGGCTACCCGAAGGCCGGCACCTACCGGGTCAGCGCCACCACGTACTGGTCGGTGACCTGGCGCGGTGGCGGCGAGAGCGGCGTGATCGCCCAGACCCGGACCAGCGGGACAACTCTGATCGAGATCGACGAGCTTCAGGTGGTTACCCGATGAGCCTGGTCACCCGTAACGGCACCCCGGTCGACGCGCCGGTCGCCCCGCCGAAGGTGCTCCGCCAGCGCCGGACCCGCCCCGGCCTGCTGGGGCTGGCGGTGCTGCTGATCGCGTTGGGCGGCCTCGGCGCGGCCTTCGCGGTCACCTCGGTCCGGGCCACCGGCAGCTACCTGGCGGTGGCCCGCCCGGTCGAGGTCGGCCGGCAGCTCAGCGCCGACGACCTGGTCAGCGTGCAGGTCTCCGGCGGGGCCGGGCTGTCCCCGGTGCCGGCCGGCAAGCTGGACGAGGTGGTCGGGAAGCGGGCGTCGGTGTCGCTCACCCCCGGCACGCTGCTGACCATGGGGCAGCTCACCGACGCCCCGCTGCTCGGCGAGGGGCAGCAGCAGATCGCGCTCGGCTTGAAGCAGAGCCAGGTCCCCGCCCGCAAGCTCCATCCCGGCGACAAGGTGCTGCTGGTCAGCACCCCGGCCGACAACGACGACAGCCAGGCGCCGGGCACCCGGTTCACCGGCACGGTGATCGACACGGCCACCCCGGAGAACGACGACGTGGTGGTCTACGTGGCGCTGCCCGTCCGGGACGTGCCGGCCGTGGTGGTGCTGGCCGCCCAGGAGCGGATCGCCCTGGTGCTGGTCGAGGCGGCCTGACCATGGCGATCATCGCGCTGGTCTCGGCGAAGGGCTCGCCCGGGGTCACCACCACCGCGCTGGCCTGCGCGCTGAGCTGGCACCGGCGACTGGTGCTCGCCGAGTGCGACCCGGCCGGCGGCACCATCCTCGCCGGCTACCTCGGCGGCGCGCTGGACGGTCCCCGGGGCATCGGTGAACTGGCCGTCGGCGAGCTGCGCGACGGCAACCTGGAGACCGCCTTCTGGTCGCAGCTGGTCGACCTGGACGCGCCGCGGCGGGAACGGCTGCTGCTGCCGGGCGTGGTCGACCCGGCCCAGGCGGGCAGCGTCAGCCCGCTCTGGCAGCGCTTCGCCGACTTCTTCGGCAGCCTGGAGAAGGGCCAGCCGCCGTACGACGTGATCGTCGACTGTGGGCGGCTCCAGGTGGCCGGTCCACCGTGGCCGGTGCTGCGCGCCGCGGCGGTGGTGCTCCTGGTCACCCGGGCGCAGCTGCCCGATCTCTCCGCCACCCGGTCGATGATCGGGGCGATCGAACGGGACTTCACCGAGCACCGGGTGCCCCCGGGCACGCTGCGGCTGCTGGTGGTCGGCGACGGGCACGGCAAGGGCGAGATCAGCAAGGCGCTGCGGGTGCCGGTCATCGCCACCCTGCCGGCGGACCCGCGTACCGCCGAGGTGCTCAGCCTGGGCGGCACCGTACGCGCCGGGCGGCCGTTGATGCGCGCGGCCGGCGCGCTGGAGGTGCCGGTCCGGGCGCTGCTGGACCGCCGCCGGGCCCGGCTGGCCTGGCCCGCCACCCAGGAGGTGCCGGATGTGGTGTGAGCGGCCCGGGGAGGCACGTCATGCGGTTTGAGCCGGTCTCCCACGACCCGCGCCAGCAGCCGGGGGCGACCTCGACGATGCCGCCGCTGCCCCCGGTGAACGGCCGGCACCACCAGCCGGCGCCGCCCGTCGCCCCGCCCACGCCCGCCCCGCCGCCGCGACCGCGGGTGGACTTCGCGGTGGTCCGCGAGCTGCGCCGGGAGTTGAGCGAACGGCTCACCCAGTGGCAGCGCGGCCGGGAGTTCGACGCCAACGCCGAGGAGGTCGAGCGGGCCCGGCTCGCGGTCGCCGTGGTCTCCGGGTACGCCGACTCGGTGCGCCGGGCCGGCACCCCGATGGCCGCCGACGAGGAGCGGATCCTGCTCGATCAGGTCACCGCCGAGCTGGTCGGGCTGGGCCGGCTTCAGACGCTGCTGGTGGACGACACCATCGAGGAGGTGCACATCCTCGGCTGCGACCAGGTGCGCATCACCCGGCACGGCGGGGGCGTCGACTGGGTCGAGCCGATCGCCGACAGCGACGACGAGCTGGTGGAGATCCTCCAGGCGGCCGCCCGCCGGGCCGGGGCGACCGAGCGGTCCCTGTCGACGTCCAAGCCGACGCTCGACCTGCAACTGCCCGACGGCAGCCGCCTCGCGGCGGTGTTCCTGGTCAGCCACCGCCCGTACGCGGTGATCCGCAAGCACAACACGCTGGACGTCAGCCTGGAGGAGATCGCCGGCTCCCGCCCCGACCTGGACGAGATGATCGACCCGCTGCTGCGCGACTTCCTGCGGGCGTCCATGCGGGCCGGGCTCAACATCATGGTCGCCGGGCTGGCCGGGGCGGGAAAGACCACGGTGATCCGGGCGCTGATGGACGAGATCCCGCCCGACGAGCCGTACGTGCTGCTGGAGGAGAGCCGGGAGCTGCTGCCGGCCCGCCGGGGTCGCAAGCACCGGGCGGTGATGAGCTTCGAGTCCCGCGAGGGGCACGGCGAGCGCGGCATGGACGGGCGACCGGCGGGCGAGGTGAGCATCGCCGACCTGATCCCGGTGTCGCTGCGGATGGGCGTGCTGCGGATCATCGTCGGCGAGGTCCGGTCCCGGGAGATCGTGCCGATGCTCCAGGCGATGACCACCAGCCGCGGCTCGATGTGCACCATCCACGCCCGTACCCCGGCCGGGGTGAGCGAGCGGATCATCGAGCTGGCGCTGGCCCACGGCCGGGAGATGACGGTCGACCAGGCCCGCCGGATGGCCGGCAACGCCCTCGACCTGATCGTCTACGTGACCGTCGAGGACGAGACCGCGATCGGCGGGCGCAAGCACCGGTTCGTCTCCCACGTGGAGGAGGTGATCGGGGTCGGCGAGGGCAACCGGATCGTCACCACCAGCGTCTTCGGCCCCGGCCCGGACGGCCGGGCCGTCCCCCGCCACCTGCCGGAACGCATCCGCGACCAGTTGCTGCGGGTCGGCTACGACGCCCGGCTGCTGACCCGCTTCATCGAGGCCGGCACCGGCGCCTGGCGCCGCCCCCGGCACAGCCGACTGGGCCCGGCGGTACGCCGGTGAGCGCGGGCGTCGGCTCGGGGATGGACCGGCGCGCTTTGGTGAGCGCGAGGAGTGCGCCGGGGTTGCGAGCCCCGCAGTCGCGAACGGAGACAAGTCCGGTGAGCGCGACGAGTGCGCCGGGGTTGCGAGCCCCGCAGCCGCGAACGGAGCCGGTCCGGTGACCAACATCGAGCTGATCGCCGTCGTCTCCGGGGCGGCCTGCGTCGCCGGCCTGGTGCTGGCCGTGGTCGCGCTGGTCGGCACCCGGGCACCGGCCCGTTCGGTGCCGGGGGCCGGGCGCGGGCTGCGCCGGCTCTGGCTGGGCTCGGGCGCGGGCCGCCGCGCGCAGCGGGCGCACCAGGTCCGGCTGGCGGTGGCGGTGGCGGCGGGCGCGCTGGCGTTCCTGCTCACCGGGCTGCCGGTGGTGGGGCTGATCGTGGCGGTGGCCGTGCCGGGGGTGCCCTGGCTGTTCTCGGTCGGCCGGGCCGAGGAACGGGCGATCGCCCGGATCGAGGCGGTCGGCGAGTGGACCCGCCGACTGAAGGACGTCTCCGCCACCGGGCAGGGCCTCCAGCAGGCGATCATCGGCACCATCGCCACCGTCCCGCAGGAGATCCAGGAGGAGGTACGGCTGCTCGCCGCCCGCCTGCAGGCCGGCTGGACGGCCCGTACCGCGCTGCTCGCCTTCTCCGACGAGATCGGCGACCCGGTCTGCGACCAGGTGGTGGCGGCGCTGATCCTGCACCTGACCGACCGGGGCGAGCGCCTCGGCGACGTGCTCGGCTCGATCGCCTCGGCCGCCGCCGCCGAGGTGGGCACCCGGCGCGAGGTGGAGGCCAAGCGCACCCAGCCCCGGTTCGCGGTCCGCTTCCTCACCGGGATGACCCTGGCCGTGCTGGCGTACGGGCTGCTGAACACCGAGTACGTCCGCCCGTACGGCACCGTGTTCGGGCAACTGGTGATGGCGGTGCTCAGCGCGGCCTTCGTCGGGCTGCTGATCTGGGTGCGGTCGATGAGCCAGCCCCCGCCGCCGGCCCGCTTCCTCCCCGCCCCCGACCCGGAGGAGGCGATCGCGTGATCGTCAACTGGCAGCTCGCGATCGCCGTGCTCGGCGGGGCGACGGTGGGGCTGGGCCTGTTCCTGGCGGTCCGGGAGGCGTTGCCGGCCGCGCCGGCCCTCGGCCCCGCGCTGCGCCGGCTGCACCAGCCCCCGGGCACCGTCGCGCCAAACCGGGGCCTGGACTGGTTGGGCGGGTTCTCCCGCTGGCTCAGCCCCCCGCACCGACAGCTCGCGCTGATCGACAAGACCCCCGAGCAGTACGCCCTGTCGGTGCTGCTCTCCGCCCTGATCGGGTTGGCCACCCCGACCGTGCTGGGGGCGGTGCTCTTCCTCGGCGGGGTACGCCTGCCGGTGGTCGTACCGGTGCTGGGCAGCATCGGGATGGCGCTGGTCTGCGGGCTGCTCGCGCACCGCGCGGTGCTGGCGCGGGCGGATTCGGCGCGCGACGAGTTCCGCGCGGCCGTCTGCACCTACCTCGACCTGGTGGCGCTGCAGCTGTCGGCGGCGCACGGCCCGGTGCAGTCGCTGGAACGGGCGGCGGCGGTCTGCGACGGCTGGGTCTTCGACCGGATCCGCGAGGCGCTGCGGATCGCGCAGATGCAGATGCACTCGCCCTGGGACGAGCTCCAGGAGTTGGCCGAGCGGATCGGCATCCCGGAGCTGGGCGACGTCGGGGCGATCATGCGCTCCTCCGGCAGCGAGGGCGCGCAGGTCCACGAGACCCTGCGCAGTCGTGCCGACTCGCTGCGGGACCAGATCCGCACCGACAACCTGACCCGTGCCGAGGGGGTGACCAGCCGGCTGGACATCCCCGGTTCGCTGCTGGTCTTCGTCCTGCTCGGTTTCATGCTCTACCCGTTCGTCGCCCGGCTGTAGGCCCCCCACCCCGACAAGGAGCACGTCATGCAACTGATCGCCTACCTGCACGTCACGCTGGCCGCACGGTTGGCGGAGCTGCGCCGCGACGGGGACCGGGGCGACAGCCCGGTGCCGACCGCGGTGATCATCTTCGGCCTGGTCGCGGCGGCGATCGCGGTCACCGGTCTGGTGATGACGCGGGCCACCGACTGGATGGACAGCGTCCCCACCGCGCCATGACCCCTTCGACGAGCTGGCCGGACGCACCTCGGGCCGGCCGGGCGGTCCCTGCCACCCGGCCCCGGGGCGCGTCCGGCCGTCCCCACCCCGGCCGGGTCGCGCCGGTCGTGGTGCGGCGCCTGCTGCGGGCCGCCCGGCGACGGCTCGCCGCCGGGGGTACGGACCGGGGCGCGAACCCGGTCGAGCTGGCCGTCGTCATGCCGGCGGTGCTGGTGCTGCTCTTCGCCTCGGTCCAGGTGGCCGCGTGGTTCGTCGCCCGGTCCACCGCGCTGAACGCCGCGCAGAGCGGGGTGAACGCGCAGCGGGTGCTCCAGGCGCCGGCCGGGGCGGGCGAGGCCCGGGCCACCCGGTTCCTCGGCGCGGCCGGTGACTGGCTCGTCGGCTGGGACAGCCCCGGGCCGACCTGCGTCACCGGGCCCACCGAGGTCACCTGCACGGTCACCGGCCGGTCCCTGTCGGTCATCCCGGGCGTCAGCTTCCGGGTCCGGCAGACCGCGCACGGCACCGTCGAACGCTGGACGAACCCGTGACCGCCGTCGCGGACGGCCGCACCCGGGGCTCGGTCTCCATCGAGGTCGCCGTGCTCGCCCCCGCGTTCATCGCGCTGATCGTGCTGGCTGGGGTGACCGGGCGCACCGCGATCGCCGACGAGGCGGTGGAGGCGGCCGCGCACGACGCCGCCCGGGCGGCCTCGATCTCCCGGGACGCCGGCACCGCCCGCGACGCGGCCCGCGACGCCGTCCGCCGCCAGCTCGACTGGCGACGCCTGAACTGCGCCGGCGCGCCCCGGATGACCTTCAGCGGCTCGGTACGTGGCCGGTCGACCAGCTTCGACGCGGCGTACCGCAGCCCGGCCGGGCAGCCGGCGAGCGTGACCGTCTCGGTGACCTGCGTGGTGTCCCACCGGGACCTGCGGCTGCCGGCACTGCCCGGGATGCCACTGCGGACCACCGCCTCGGCGACCTTCACCTCCCCGCTGGACCGCTACCGGAGCCGGGGATGACCGGCCGCGACGAGGGACGGGTGAGCCTGTTCCTGGCCGTCGCGATGACCGGCGTGCTCGCGGTCATCGGCGTCGCCTACGACGGCGCCGGCCAGCTCCGGTCGCTGCAACGCGCCGACGACCTCGCCGCCGAGGCGGCCCGCAGCGGCGGCCAGGCCGTCGACCGGGCCCGCGCCATCGAGGGCGGCCCGAAGGAGATCGACGAGGGCGACGCGCGAGCCGCCGTCCGCGACTACCTCTCGGCGGCGGGCGCGACCGGGCACTCGGTGAGTTTCCCCGTGGTCGACGGCGAGAAGCAGATCCGGGTACGCGTCACCGTCACCTACCGCCGGCACATGCTCGGCCTCTTCGGCATGGACGACACCGTCACCGTCTCGGGTGAGGCCACCGCCCGGGCGCTCACCGAGGCACCGTAGGAAGGGAAGGCCGCCATGACCGCATCGCGTGGCTCCGCCGTTCGGCGGACCGGCCAGTTGCTCACCGGGTTCGGGTCGCTGGTCGTCCTGGTCGCGCTGCTGGTGGGCGCCCCGGTGGCGCTGCTCGCCTTCGCCGGCAATCCGCTGCCCGACCAACTGCCCACTCTGTCGGAGGTCGGCACGGCGCTGACCAGCCGGGACGACGGTCGGTTGTTCCTGCGGGCGCTGGCCGTCGTCGGCTGGTTCGGCTGGGCGACGTTCGCCTTCTCCGTGCTGGTGGAGCTGGCGGCGCAGGCGACGCGGCGACCCGCGCCCCGGCTGCCCGGGATGAGCCGGCAGCAGCGGGCCGCGGCGGCCCTGGTCGGATCGGTCGCGCTGATCATCGCGGCGAGCCCGGCGGCCAGCGCGGCGGCGGCCATGACGTACCCGGCGACGGCCGGCACCGGGCACCCGACGACGGGCGCGGCAGTGCCGGCGACGGGCGCGACGGTGGTCCTCGCGGCGCCGCCCGTCGGGTCGACGGGGTCGGTCCCGGAGGGCGCCGGCGCCGAGGCTGCCCGGCCGCAGCCGGCCCCGCCGGTCTACCGGGTCGCCAAGGGCGACTACCTGGGCGGGGTGGCGGAACGCTACCTGGACGACTTCGACGGCTACCGGGAGGTGGCCCGGCTCAACCGGCTGCAGGACGCCGACCGGATCCGGCCCGGGCAGCTGATCAAGCTGCCGGCGCGGGCCGAGGACGACGGCGTTCGCAGGCACGCGACCGGCCGGCTGGTGGCGGGCCCGTCGACGCCGCGCAAGCCGTCGCCGCATCCGCCGGCCGCGTCTCCGCAGCAGCCGCCGCACAGCACGCCGCTCCCCGACGAGCAGGCCGGTCCGGACACGCCGGGCGGTCAGGCGGGACCGGGCGGGACCGACGCAACGCCGGGACAGCCGGCCCCGCGGACGATGCCACCGCAGGTGGAGCGGCCGGCGGGGGCGCCTCCGGCGATGGCGGCCGGGGCGTCGCGGGCCACCGACGACGAGGGGATGAACCGGCCGCTCGCGGTCTCCGCGGTGCTCGCCGTGGCCAGCATCGTCGGCGCGCAGATCGGCGCGGTGCTCGGGCTGCGCCGCCGCCCGGCCCGGGCCGTCGCGGCCGCCCGCGCTCGCCACCGCCGCGACTGAGCCGGGTACGCGCATCCGGCCGCGTGGTCCGGCCAGGTGCCCGGTGCGAGGTCAGGGCAGCTTGGTCTGGAGGATTCCGTCGACCACCCGGGTCGGCAGGAGCTGCTGGTCGTTCGCGGCCGGGCCGTGCACGACCTCGCCGCCGTTGAGCCGGAACGTCGAGCCGTGCCAGGGGCAGACCACGCAGGCGTGGCCCTCGATCTCCTGCACCTCGCCCTCGCCGAGCGGGCCGCTCTGGTGCGGGCAGCGTTCCAGCATCACGGTGACGTCGTCGCCGTGCCGGTAGAGGATCACCGAGACGTCGTCCACCTCGCGGGTGATCAGCTCGCGCTGCGGCAGCGTCGCCAGGTCGGCGATGGCCTTCCACTCGTCGGTCATCCGGTGCAGCTCGGAGATGCTCTGGTTGACCTGCGCACCCTGCTTGTACGCCAGGTGCCCGCCGATGTACGCCCCGGTGCTGGCCGCGCTCAGCCCCAGGTACGCCAGCGCCCGCCCCATGCCGTGCCGGCCGCGCATCCGGGCAGCGAGCGAGCCGGCGTAGAACACCAGCGCGACGGAGTTGGAGGCGGCGTGCACCAGCCCGACGCGGCGCTGGTCCCGGGCCAGGGCGGCCCAGTCGTTCAGCCCGGCGACGGCGGCCGGGAGGGCGCTCACCGTACCCAGCCCGACCAGGGTCGTCGCGGCCCGGCGCTGGCCGGGCAGCAGGTCCAGCACGGCGGCGCTGATCCACGCACCCACCGGCACCTGCACCATCGCCGGGTGCAGCGGATGGCCCAGCCAGACCCCGTGCAGCAGGTCACGGACCCGCTGCCCGCGCAGGGTCGACTGGACGGCCCGCTGGAGCCGGTCGCCGACCGGGTCCAGCGCGGCGTTCTGCTCGATCTTGTTCATCAGCGCTCGCACGTTCCCCGACTTCCCGGCAGATGCGGTCGCAAACCGGGCGGCGGGTACGAATTCCGCCGCCCGGTCGACATCAGCGCCACTCGTCGATTTCCGGGTAGAGGGTGGCGCTGCGGAAGAGCCCGTCCAGGTTGCCGCCGAGCGTGCGCAGGGTGGCCTTGTCGTGCGCGGTCATCTCCACGTAGAGCCCCTGGACCCAGTAGACCTGGAGGCTGGCGCCACCGTCGACCGACGAGCGCCGGCGGGCGGGGTGGCCGTCGATCCGGGAGTCGGGCAGGGCGATCACCTCACCCTGGGGGTACGTGAAGGGCAGCACCCGCACCACGAGCGACCAGTCCCCGTACTTCGTCCGCTTGCCGGTGCCGTAGGAGACCTCGACGTCCCAGCCGTCGTAGGCCCTCCTGGTCACCAGGTACGCCATCGGCTTCAGGCCGGCCGGGGGCGTGGCGAAGCGCACCGGCAGCCGGATCGGCCAATCCACGGCGTAGCGGATGTCGAGCGCGATCCGCCGGGCGACGGCGCGCGGGTCGCCGGCGCTCACGGGCGCGTACCGAACGATCACCTCGGCCCAGGCGCCCGGGGCGTACTCCCAGCGCAGCGCGGCGGACCGGGGCTCGACGGTGGCGTTGGTGTTCCAGCGGGCGGTCCGGCCGTTGACCAGCTCGGCCGGCTCCAGGCCGGCGGAGCCCGCCCGTCCGGCGGCCACGGCGAAGTCCCGGTCGATGCCGAGCGCGATGTCCCTGCCGGCGGGGACCATCCGCAGTTCGGCCGTCGGCGTTTCCTCGGCAGGCCGGGGCGGCATCTGCGGCGCCGAGGCGGTCAGCGCGAACTGGTCGGTTCCCGTCCGGACGGTCCGGTCGTTCATCACCGGAGGCACCCAACCGAACTCGGCGTACTGCCGGGCGGGGTCGAAGGCGGCCGGGGCGGTCGCCGGCATCGGCGCGGCGGTCGGGGACGGCGTGAGCGCGGGGGCGACCGGCGTCGGCCGGTCCGGCCGGCCGACCAGCGCCGGGGCGGCGGCCAGGACCGCGACCACCGCGAGCCCGGCGGTGGCCGTTGCGGCGATCCGCCGCCGCCGCACCTGCCGGCGCCCGTCGCGTACGGCCCGGTGCAGGTCCACGGCGGACGGCGGGAGCGGTACGTCCCGCAGCGGCGCCAGCAGCTTCTCCTCCATCACTTCCCCTCTCCGGTGATCGCGTAGGCGTCCGTGCCGAGCAGCCGGCGCAGGCTGGCCAGGCCGTGCGAAGTCTGGCTCTTGACCGTGCCGGCGGTGCAGCCGAGGGTGGCGGCCACCTCGTCCACCGGCCGGTCGTGCAGGAAGCGCAGCACCAGCACGGCCCGCTGCCGGGGCGGCACCTGGGCGAGCGCGGCGTGCAGCAGCTCCCGGTCCTCCACCGCGTCGCCGGTCGGGGCGGGGGCCGGCTCGGGTGGCGTGTCGACCAGGCGGACCCGGGACCAGAGCCGGCGCTTCTCGTCGAGGAAGACCCGGACGAGCACGGTACGCACGTACGCGTCGACGTTGTCCGCCTCGCGGGCCCGCCGCCAGCCGACGTAGAGCCGGGTGACGGCGGTCTGGACCAGATCGTCGCCGCGGTGCGCGTCCCCGGTCAGGTGGCAGGCGATCCGGCGCAGCGCCGGCAGCCGCGACGTGACGTACTCGACGTACTCCTGTTCCAGGTCCGCCCGCATCCACCCACCCCGTCCGTGAACATCCACCCCGCTGACGGGGTCGGCCACCGTCCAGGTTGTACGTGGCGCAGAATTTCTCGCCGACGCGACACGCCCACAGCATATGGTGTGTTGGCTTTTTGCGACCCACTACATCTAGGATCACTTTCACTGCTGGTGCGACCCCCCAAGGGTCCGCCAGGCGTCGACGCCCGCCAGGCGTCGCGCCGAACAGGGAACCCGGTGCGGATCCGGGACTGCCCCGCAGCGGTGAGCGGGAACGACCGCCGTCACGAGCACTGGGCCCGACGGGGCCCGGGAAGCGACGGCCAGTAGGCGAACGCGCCGGACGCGTCTGCCCGCGAGTCCGAAGACCTGCCAGCAGGGCGAGCCCACCGGGCGCGCGGACCACCTCGGGGCCTCGTGGGAGGGCCGTCGAGCCGTACGGAGCACCGCCGGCACACCGACCGGCGGCGATCCGGCGTGCCGTCGTGCCCTCCCGCGGTCCACACCGACCACCCAGGAGAGCACGTGACGGCGTCATCCACCATCGCCCCACCCCCGGTCGGGGCACTGCGGGACCTGCTGCACCAGCACCACCACGACCTGCCCGACACCGACCCGGAGCGGATCCTCGCCCTGGTCTCCTCGGGGCGCACCGCCGGCGCGGACACCGACGAGCTGACCCGGCTGGCCATCGCGGCGGCGGCCGGGCTCACCGCCGAGGAGCCCGGGTACGCCCGGCTGGCCGCCCGCCTGCTCGCCGGGCGGATCGCCGACGAGACCACCGGCCAGGGCATCGACAGCTTCAGCGACAGCGTCGCCGCCGCGTACGCCGAGGGTCTGCTGGACCCGGGCTTCGCCGGCTTCGTCGCGACGCACGCCGCCGCCCTCGACGCCCTGGTCGACCACGCCGGCGACGACGCCTTCGAGTACTTCGGACTGCGCACCCTGCACGACCGCTACCTGCTGCGCCACCCGCGCAGCCGGGCGGTGCTGGAACGGCCGCAGCACTTCTGGCTGCGGGTGGCCACCGGCCTGTCCGACACCGTGGAGCAGGCCGGCGAGCTGTACCGGCTGATGTCCCGGCTGGCCTACCTGCCCAGCTCCCCGACGCTGTTCAACGCCGGCGCCCGGCACCAGCAGCTCTCCTCCTGCTTCCTGGTCGACTCGCCCCGCGACGAGCTGGACTCGATCTACGAGCGCTACACGCAGGTGGCGAAGCTGTCCAAGTTCGCCGGTGGGATCGGCATCTCGTGGTCCCGGGTGCGCTCGCGGGGTCGCTGATCCGGGGCACCAACGGCCGCTCCAACGGCATCGTGCCCTGGCTGCGCACCCTCGACGCCAGCGTCGCGGCGGTCAACCAGGGCGGCCGGCGCAAGGGCGCGGCCTGCGTCTACCTGGACACCTGGCACGCCGACATCGAGGAGTTCCTGGAGCTGAAGGACAACACCGGCGACGAGGCCCGGCGTACGCACAACCTGAACCTGGCCAACTGGGTGCCGGACGAGTTCATGCGCCGGGTCGAGGCGGAGGCCGACTGGTCGCTGTTCGACCCGAAGGAGGTGCCGGAGCTGGTCGACCTGTGGGGCGCGGAGTTCGACGCCGCGTACCGGGCGGCGGAGGCCGCCGGCAGGGCGGCGCGGACGCTGCCGGCCCGCACCCTGTACGGCCGGATGATGCGCACCCTGGCGCAGACCGGCAACGGCTGGATGACGTTCAAGGACGCGGCGAACCGCACCTGCAACCAGGTCTGCGCGGGCGGCGGCGTGGTGCACCACTCCAACCTGTGCACCGAGATCCTGGAGGTGACCAGCGACGACGAGACGGCCGTCTGCACGCTCGGCTCGGTCAACCTGGCCGCCCATCTGGTCGACGGTGGCGTGGACTTCGCCACGCTCGCCGCGACGGTGCGGCTGGCGGTCGGGGCGCTGGACCGGGCGATCGACCGGAACTGGTTCCCCACCGAGCAGGCGGCCACCGCGCACCGGCGGTGGCGGCCGCTGGGGCTGGGTGTGATGGGGCTGGCCGACGTCTTCGCCGCGCTGCGGCTGCCGTTCGACTCGCCGGCGGCGCTGGCCCTGTCCACCCGGATCGCCGAGGAGGTCGCCCTGGCCGCGTACGACGCCTCCGCCGACCTGGCGGCGGAGCGCGGCGCGCACCCGGCGTACCCGCTGACCCGGGCGGCCGGCGGGGTGCTGCACCCGGACCACTGGCCGGACGCCCGGCCGACCCGGCCGGAGGCGTGGGCGGCACTGCGGGAGAAGGTGGCCCGGCACGGGCTGCGCAACTCGCTGCTGGTGGCGATCGCGCCGACGGCCACCATCGCCTCGATCGCCGGCTGCGCCGAGTGCGTCGAGCCGCTGGTCTCGAACGTCTTCAAGCGGGAGACCCTCTCCGGGGAGTTCCTCCAGGTCAACCGGCATCTGGTCGCCGACCTGAAGCGGCTGGGCCGGTGGACCCCGCAGACCCGGGAAGCGATCAAGCGGGCGGACGGCTCGGTCCAGGAGCTGGACCTGCCGGCGGAGCTGAAGGCGTTGCACCGCACTGCCTGGGAGCTGCCGCAGAAGGCGCTGATCGACCTGGCCGCCGCCCGCGCCCCGTACGTGGACCAGTCGCAGTCGCTGAACCTGTTCCAGGCCAGCCCGACCATCGGCCGGCTCTCCTCCATGTACGCCTACGCCTGGCGGGCCGGCCTGAAGACCACCTACTACCTGCGTTCCCGCCCGGCGACCCGGATCGCGCAGACCACGGTCGCCGCCGCGCCGGCCGCCGCACCCGTGCCCTCGCCGCGAACGGCGGCACCCGCCCTGCTCACCCTGTCCGTCGGCGAGAGCGACGCGGTCGCCTGCTCGCTGGAGAACCCCGAGATCTGCGAGGCCTGCCAGTGACGATGCTGCTCGACCCCGGCATGGACCTGACCCTGCGACCGATGCGCTACCCGGACTTCTACGAGCGGTTCCGGGCCGCCATCCGCAACACCTGGACGGTGGAGGAGGTGGACCTGGCCTCCGACGTACCCGATCTGGCCACGCTCTCCGTCGGCGAGCGGCACCTGGTCCACCGCCTGGTGGCGTTCTTCGCCACCGGCGACTCGATCGTGGCGAACAACCTGGTGCTCAACCTCTACCAGCACGTCAACGCGCCCGAGGCCCGCCTCTACCTCTCCCGCCAGCTCTACGAGGAGGCGGTGCACGTCCAGTTCTACCTGACCCTGCTCGACACCTACCTGCCCGACCACGAGGAGCGGGCGAAGGCGTTCGCGGCGGTCGAGCACATCCCGTCGATCCGCGACAAGGCGGAGTTCTGCTTCCGCTGGATCGACTCGATCGGCGGCCTCCACCGGCTGGAGACCCGGGCGGAGCGGCGGGCGTTCCTGCTCAACCTGATCTGCTTCGCGGCGGGCTGTTCTTCTACGGCGCCTTCGCCTACGTCTACTGGCTGCGCTCGCGCGGGCTGCTTTCCGGGCTGGCCACCGGCACCAACTGGGTGTTCCGCGACGAGTCGATGCACATGGAGTTCGCCTTCTCGGTGGTCGACACCGTCCGCGCCGAGGAGCCGTCGCTGTTCGACGAGGCGATGGCGGATGAGGTGCGGACCATGCTGGACGAGGCGGTGACGGCCGAGCTGGCCTTCGCCCGGGACCTCTGCGGGGACGGCCTGCCGGGCATGAACACCGCCGACATGCGCCGCTACCTGGAGTACGTCGCGGACGCGCGGCTCGCCCGGCTCGGCCTGCCGCCCGCGTACGGGTCGACGAACCCGTTCCCGTTCATGGAGTTGCAGGACGTGCAGGAGCTGACCAACTTCTTCGAGCGGCGGGTGTCCGCGTACCAGGTGGCCGTCGGCGGTGAGGTCAGCCTGGACGACGACTTCTGAGGGCGCATAGCCTCGGCCCATGCCTGTCCACCGGCTCGATCGGGTCGACGCCCGGCGGATCGCGGTGCGCGCCCAACTGCTGGACGCGCACCGCCCGCCGGACCTGCTGACCGTGGTCAACAGGTTGACGTTCCTGCAACTGGATCCGACGGCCGCCGTGGCGCCCAGCGCCGACCTCGTCGCCTGGACGCGGCTGGGCGCCGGGTACCGGCCGGACCACCTGCGGCAGGCGGTGGAGCAGGACCGCAGCATGTTCGAGCACCAGGCCATGGTGTGGCCGACGGCGGACCTGGGGCTGCACCTCGCCGAGATGGCGGCGTGGCCGCCGGAGGGCTCGCGCAAGCACGCCTGGCTGGCGGCGAACGCCACGTTCCACCGGTTCGTGCTCGACCTGCTGCGCGACTCCGGCCCGCTGCTGTCCCGCGACGTGCCGGACCGCAGCGTGGTGCCGTGGCCGTCGACCGGCTGGACGAACAACCGCAACGTCACCCAACTGCTGGAGATCCTCGCCGCCCGCGGCGAGATCGCCATCGCCGACCGGGTCGGGCGGCAGCGCCGGTGGGATCTGGCCGAGCGGGTCTATCCGGCCGGCACGACGGCCGTCCCGGCGGACGAGGCCCGGCGGATGCGTGACGAGCGGCGGTTGCGTTCGTTGGGCATCGCCCGGGCGTCGGTCGTCGGGGAGGCGGGTGAACCGGCGCAGGTCGAGGGCACCGCCGGCACGTGGCGGGTGGACCCGGCGGCCCTCGGCCAGCCGTTCGCCGGCCGTACCGCGCTGCTGTCGCCGTTCGACCGGCTGGTCCACGACCGGAAGCGGGCCCGGGAGCTCTTCGACTTCGAGTACGTGCTGGAGATGTACCTGCCGAAGGCGAAGCGCCGCTGGGGCTACTTCGCGCTGCCCGTGCTGCACCACGACCGACTCGTCGGCAAGGTGGACGCCACGGCCGACCACCGGGCCGGCGTCCTGCGGGTGCACGCGATCCACCAGGACGCCCCCTTCACCCGCGCCGTCACCGCGGCGGTCGGCGCCGAGCTGGACGCGTTGGCGTCGTGGCTCGGCCTGACCGAGGTCACCCGCATCTCGTAGGCGACGTCGGGTGACGGTCGTCCCGGGCCGGCGGCCGGTGCCATCAGGAGCGCCGGAGCTGCGCCCCCAGGCCGTGCCGGTCGATCTGGATCCAGTACTCGACGATTCGCCCGTCCCGCACCCGGTAGACCGCGCTGGTCACCTGCGTCACGGGCAGGCCGGTGGGTGGGAACCCGTCCACCTCCCCCAGGTGCCGCCCGTGTTGGGTCCACCGCGCGTAGACCCGGTCACCGGCCCCGAACAGCTCGTCCACCCGCAGGCTGAAGTCCCCGTACGCGGCGAGCATGTCGCGGACGTGCGCCGCGTACTGCGCCGGGGTGCGCTCCACGGTCAGCTCGTCCTCGGCCTGCACCTGGTGAGCGAGCACCCGGTCGGCCATGAGCCGGTGAGCGGCGTCCGGGTCGACACCCGAGCGGACCCGTGTCATGAACTCCCGCACGACCCGCGTCTCCGTCGTCTCCATGTCGTCGAGCCTCCCGCACCGGCCGCCCACCGCTGAAGATCCAATCCTGGACGCCCGGCTACCGGGCGCGGTGCCCAGGTGAGGAACCGCTCGGTCACGGCGGCCGCGTCCCACTTCCGGGCGCGGCCGCCGCCCACGCTGCGAGGTGCCCCCCCCCCCCGAGTCGTTCACGTCATCAGGTCTGTAGCGCACGGCACCCCGGGGGTCTCCGGGCGCGGCGCAGCCCGCGGTGGCCAAGGTCAGCGACCACCCGCCCACCGGTCGGTGTGCAGCGCGTCGGCCAGCGGGCGCTTCTGCCGCCAACCGTGCCGGGCCAGGTCGGGCACCTCCTCCAGGTGCGTCACCGGCCCGACGCAGAGCCAGGCCACCGGCCGGATGCCGGTGGGAATGCCCAGCAGGTCGGCCAGGAACGGCTCCCGGTAGAAGGAGACCCAGCCGACGCCGAGGCCCTCGGCGGTGGCGGCCAGCCAGAGGTTCTGGATGGCCAGGCAGACCGAGTAGAGGCCGGCGTCGGCGATGGCGTGCCGGCCCAGCACGGCCGGGCCGCCCCGCGACGGGTCGTAGGTCACCACGACCGACAGGGTCGACTCCAGCACACCGTCGATCTTGATGCGGGCGAACCGTGCCGCCGCCTCACCGGACAGGGTGGCCGCGAAGGTGTCCCGTTCCGTCCGCACGTGCTCGTGGAAGCGGCGGCGCAGCCCGGCGTCCCGGACCAGGACGAAGTCCCACGGCTGCGAGTAGCCGACGCTGGGCGCGGCGTGCGCGGCGTCGAGGACGCGGTGCAGGGTGTCGTCCGGCACCGGCGCCCCGGTGAACTCGGCCCGGACGTCCCGGCGACGGTGGATGGCGGTGTAGAGGTCCACGGCAGGCTCCCGCTGCGCAAGGCCCACCCGGGACGGGTGGGCGGTCGACGCGAGGCCGGTCTTCGGACTCCCGGATCGACGCCTGGCCGCCCGCCTTCCCAGCCGTATGGCCAGTGGCTGCGCTCTCGCGCGTGGACGGTGGCTCCCCGGTCACCGCGGCGGGCCCGTGCCGGATTTGCACCGGCTTCCCGATTCTCCCCGCGCACGCGGGGCACCTCGCATGATCGTTGCCGTCGGCGATGGTAGCGGCCCGGCCGGGCGGAACGGGCATGCGCACCGGGGTTGCCGCGCCCTGGAGTGACGGACTCCCGGGCCGATCCGCCCGACCGCCCCTGGCGTGCCGGCGCCGCCGGGCGGCATGCTGTGCCGATGGCCGTACACGTCACGCACGACGGACCGGTGACCACGGTGATCCTCGACCGGGCGGCGTCGCGCAACGCCGTCGACGGCCCCACCGCGCGGGCGCTCGCCGACGCGTTCCGCGCCTTCGAGGCCGACCCGGAGGCCCGGGTCGCGGTGCTCTGGGGCGCCGGCGGCACGTTCTGCTCCGGCGCCGACCTCAAGGCGATCGGTACGCCTAGCGGCAACCGGGTCGAGCCGGACGGCGACGGCCCGATGGGTCCGACCCGGATTTCGCTGTCCAAGCCGGTCGTCGCCGCGATCTCCGGGTACGCCGTGGCCGGCGGCCTGGAGCTGGCGCTCTGGTGCGACCTGCGGGTCGCCGAGTCCGACGCCGTGTTCGGGGTGTTCTGCCGGCGCTGGGGCGTACCGCTGATCGACGGTGGGACGGTCCGGCTGCCGAGGTTGATCGGGGAGAGCCGGGCGATGGACCTGGTCCTCACCGGCCGCCCGGTGCCCGCCGAGGAGGCGTACGCGATGGGGCTGGTCAACCGGTTGGTCCCGCCGGGTGAGGCGCGGGCGGAGGCCGAACGGTTGGCCGCCGAGATCGCCCGCCACCCGCAGACCTGCCTGCGCAACGACCGCGCGTCGGTGCTCGCCACCGCCGGCCTGACCGAGCCGGAGGCGCTCGCCACCGAGCTGGCGTACGGCATGCGGTCGCTGAACACGGACGCGGCGGCCGGCGCGGCCCGGTTCGCCGCCGGGGCCGGCCGCCACGGCACCGTCAGCTGAGGTCGCGCA
This sequence comes from Micromonospora purpureochromogenes, assembly GCF_900091515.1. NCBI lineage: Bacteria > Bacillati > Actinomycetota > Actinomycetes > Micromonosporales > Micromonosporaceae > Micromonospora > Micromonospora purpureochromogenes. The sequence continues at coordinate 358,092 of NZ_LT607410.1, forward strand.
GGGCGTCCTCGATCGCCCGGTGGAACGTCGGGTACGCGTAGATCATGTGCCGGAGGTGGCTCAGCGGCACCGCCGCGTGCACCGCCACCACCAGCGCCGACAGCACCTCGCCGCCGGCCGGGCCGACGGAGGTCGCGCCGACCAGCACGCCCTGGTCGGCGTCCGCGACGAGCTTGATGAAGCCGTCGTTGCCGGCCTTGTGGATCCAACCCCGGGCGGACGACGACAGCTGGGCGAAGCCGACCTGCACGTTGATGCCGCGCTGGCGGGCCTGGTGCTCGGTGAGCCCGACCGCACCGACCTCCGGATCGGTGAAGGTGACCCGGGGCAGCGCCCGGTAGTCGGCGCGGGGCAGGGTACCGGCGGCGCCGCTCGGGCCGGTCGCGGTCATCGCGCCGCCGACCGCGCTCGCCGCGCCCATCGCACCGCCCACCACGCTGGCCGTCCCGCTCGGGTCGGGGCCACTGTCGGCGTGCCGGGTGCGGTCGAGCACGCCGGCGATGACGATCGCCGCCTGGTACATCGCGATGTGGGTAAAGGCCCCCTCACCGGTGACGTCGCCGACGGCCCAGACACCGTCGGTCACCCGCATCTGCCCGTCGACCGGCAGGTAGCGCTGCCCGGGGTCGACGCCGATCGAGTCCAGGCCCAGCTCCTCCAGGTGCGCCCGGCGCCCGGTGACCACCAGCAGCCGCTCCGCGTGGAACGCGTCGTCGCCGGCGTGCACGGTGAAGGTGGCACCGTCGTGGCTGACCCGTTCCGCCTTGACGCCGGTGCGGATCTCCACCCCGTCGGCCCGCAGCGCCTTCTCGGCCACCTCGGAGGACTCGGGCTCCTCGACCGCGAGGACCCGGTCCGCCGCCTCGACCACGGTCACCCGTACGCCGAACCGGGCGAACACCTGCGCCAGCTCCAGCCCGATCGCGCCGCCGCCGAGCACCAGCAGCGATTCGGGCAGCTCCTCGACCTCGATCGCCTGGTGGTTCGTCCAGTACGGCGTGTCGGCCAGGCCGTCGATCGGCGGCACGGAGGGCCGGGTGCCGGTGCCGAACACGATCCCGTGCCGGGCCTGGATGACCTGGTCGCCGACGCGTACCCGGCCGGGGCCGTCGAGCCGGGCGCTGCCGCGCAGGAACCGCCCACCCCGGCCGGTGAACCGGTCGACCGCCACCGTGTCGTCCCAGGTGTCGGTGGCCTCCTCGCGGATCCGCTTGGCCACCGGCGCCCAGTCCGGCTGGACCTGGGCCGAACCGGCCAGCTCGTTGACCCGCCGCGCCTCGGCGAGCGCGTTCGCCGCCCTGATCATCATCTTGCTGGGGATGCACCCCCAGTACGGGCACTCCCCGCCGACCAGGTCACGTTCGATGCCGACGACGCTCAGACCGGCCTCGGCGAGCCGCCCGGCCACCTCCTCGCCGCCGACGCCCAACCCGACCACGACCACGTCCACCACTTCCGGCTCCGCCATGCCGTCAGCATTCCCCAGCCACCGGACGCCGGCCAGCGGACCGCACCGGAATTCCCGCGCCCGTAATCATTGCTACCGCCTACGGTGGCCGCATGCCCGATCGCTTCGCCCCCGTCCGCGACTGCTTCCAGGATCTGCTGGCCACCGGCCGGGAGACCGGCGCCGGCCTGACCATCTGGTACGACGGCCACCCGGTGGTCGACCTGGGTGCCGACAGCCGCGGGGCGTGGCGGCCGGACACGCTGGTGAACGTCTACTCGGTCGGCAAGCCGGTCGCGGCGCTCTGCCTGCTGCTGCTCGTCGACCGGGGTCGGCTCGACCTGGACGATCCAGTGGCGACCCACTGGCCCGGGTTCCGCACCCCCGCCACGGTCCGCCAGGTGCTGAGCCACACCGCCGGCCTGCCGACCTTCCCGGTGGCCCGGCCCGCCGAGGCGGTCGCCGACTGGGAGCTGCTCTGCGCCGACCTGGCCGCCGCCGACCCGGAGTGGGAGCCGGGCAGCGTCGCGGGCGAGCACGCCTGGACGTACGGGCACCTGGTGGGCGAGCTGGTCCGCCGGGTCGACGGGCGGTCGGTGGGGCGGTTCCTGGCCGAGGAGATCGCCGACCCGTGGCGCCTCGACCTGGGCTTCGGCCTCGGGGCAGCGGACCAGCGGCGGTGCGCGGACCTGTCGTACGGCGATCCGGCCTGGCCGGTGCGGATGCTGGGTGAGCCGGGATCGCTGCGGGCCCGGGCACTGAGCAACCCACCCGGCGGCCTCGACCTGGCGGTGGTCAACAGCCCGCTCTGGCGGGGCGCGCAGGTCCCGGCGGTCAACCTGCACGCCACGGCGTCCGCGCTGGCCCGGCTCTACGCGGGCCTGGCCGCCGGCGGCACCCTCGACGGGGTACGCCTGTTCAGCCCCGAGCTGGTCGCCGAGGCCACCCGGGTCCAGTACGACGGCCCGGACCTGGTGCTCGATCGCCGGGCCTGCTGGACGCTGGGGATGCAGCGCGAGCCGGACGGGAGCTGGGGCATGGGCGGGATCGGTGGCAGCAGCGCCTGGGCCGACCCGGAGCGGGGCTACGTCTTCGGCTACGCCACGGCCCACCTGGCCGACCACGATCGGGTGGACGAGCTGGTCGAGGTGCTGCACTCCTGCCTCTGACGTCGGCGGCAGGGTCACCCCGCGTCACGAGCCCCCAGCATCACGCACGGTGACGGCCGAGGACTCCCCCGCATTGCCACTCGGACGCTTTGCTCTGCTGCCGCCACGGCAACACGAGAACTGAGCAGCGCATCCACTCAAGGCCATCCTGACGGCGCGGGCGTCGGTCGTTACCGAGGGTTGCTGTTGCCGGGGAGGCAGCAGAGCAAAGCGTCTGAGCAGATGCTCGGCGGGAAGCAGCGCCCTCACGCTCAGTGCACGCTCCCGGCGGGCCTCGCAGGTCCGGCAACGAGCGGACGGGTCAGCGCATCCAGACCGGGTCGACGCCGGGCGCCTCCAGCGGCGGCGGATAGCCCAGCTTCCGGCGTACCTCGCCGGGGAGCCGCCACGGTTGGTGCACCGCCTTCCCCGCCACCGACGTCAGTTCGGGAACCCAGCACCCACCGCGGTACGCGCACTCACCGTCGAACCAGGCTCGGCCCGGGTACGGCGACCGGGCTGCCGGTCGGGGTGAGCAGGGCCCGGGCGGCCACCGCCAGCCGGCGACGCTGCGGCACCAGCGCCCGGCGGGCGAACACGTCGTAGCCCTGCGCGGCGACCTCGTCGAGGATCCCGCCGTAGAGCGCGTACGCGGTCCGCATGCACGCCTGCGAGGCGGGGCTGAGCAGGGTGATGCCCGGTGCGGCAGCCTCGTAGTGCGCCTGGGCGCGGGTCACCTCGTACCCGATCAGGTCTCGGATCCTCGGCGTGGTGCGGGCCTGATCCTTCGCGGCGAGCAGGTCGTCGCGGGTGACGCCGAACTTGGCCAGGTCCTCGTCGGGCAGGTAGGTGCGGCCCCGGTCGAGGTCCTCGGCGACGTCCCGGATGAAGTTGGTGAGCTGGAAGGCGAAGCCGAGCTGGCGGGCCGGCTCGCGGGCCGCCGCCGGGTCGGAGCTGCCGAGGATCGGCAGCATCATGGTGCCGATGACCGCCGCCGAGCCTTCCATGTAGTCGAGCAGGTCGTCGTAGGTCGGGTACGACAGCACGGTCAGGTCCATCGCCATGCTGCGCAGGAACGACGCGAAGTCGGCGCGGTCGAGATCGAATACGGCGATGGTGTGCAGCACGGCCGGGAGCAGCGGGTCGTCGACCGGTTCACCGTGCAGGCCGGCGACGAACTCCGCCGACCACTGGTCCAGCCGGGCGGCGCGCTCGGCGGGCGGCAGCTCCTCGGTGCGGTCGACGATCTCGTCGGCGTAGCGCGTGAATCCATACAGGGCGTGCACATGACGTCGTTTCCACGCGGGGAGCAGCCGGGTGGCGAGATAGTAGGTGCGACCGTGCCGTCGGTGCAGCTCCTGGCAGCGGGCATAGGCAGCGGTGAGATCGGTGTCCACCGGCCCTCCTCGAAATTCGACGCAGCAATCGACGCAACTCGTAACCCTAGGGTATGCTCGCCGACATGGCCAACGACGCAGTCGCAGGTAATGCGCTCCGCGTCGCGCCGGCACAGCCGGGAGCGACGGACGATCCGGTCCGCCGCGTACTGGCCGCGTTCACGAAAGAGCTGGTCAAGGGGGTGGACGACACCCTGGCGGCCTTCCTGGCCACCGAGGTCGACTCGCTCACCGAGATCGACGCAGCGATGGGTGGTTTCGCGGCCACCGCCCGCGACAGCGTGCTGGCCGGCGGCAAGCGGGTCCGGCCGACCTTCGCGTACTGGGGCTGGCGCGGGGTGGTCGGCGGCGCGGAGCCACTGCCGACGGTGCTGCCGGCGTTCGCCGCCCTGGAACTGCTGCACACCTTCGCACTGGTGCACGACGACGTGATGGACGCCTCCGACACCCGCCGCGGCCGGCCCACCGCGCACCGCGCCGCCACCGCCCGGCACGTCGCCGCCGGGTACGCCGGCGACCCGGCCCGGTTCGGCGAGGCGGTGGCCGTGCTCGTCGGCGACCTCTGCCTGGTCTGGGCCGACCGGCTGCTCAGCCACGCCACCGTGGCACCGGCCCAGCTGTTCGAGGTGCGGCGCTGCTACGACCAGATGCGGATCGAGACGGTCGCCGGGCAGTACCTCGACGTGCTGGGCGAGAACGATCCGGCGAACTGGTCGGTGGACCGGGCGCTGCGGGTGGCCCGCTACAAGACCGCCAGCTACACCGTCCAGCGCCCGCTGCTCTTCGGCGCCTGCCTGGCCGGCGTCGCCGCCGACACGCCACTGATCGCCGCGTACACCCGCTACGGCCTGGCCGTCGGCGAGGCGTTCCAACTCTGCGACGACCTGCTCGGCGTCTACGGCGACCCGGCGACCACCGGCAAGCCGGCCGGCGACGACCTGCGTACCGGCAAGCCGACCGCGCTGCTGATGCTGGCCCGCCAACTCGCCACCCCCGGCCAGCGGCGGGCGCTGGAGCGGGCCGGCCCGGTCACCGGCGCCCGGGACGTGGCCCGGCTGGCCGAACTGGTCGCCGACACCGGGGCGGTGTCCCGGGTCGAGCGGATGATCTCCGACCGGGTGTCCGAGGCGCTGACCGCGCTGGACACCGCGTCGATCGACGAGACCGCGCGCACCGCGCTGACCGGCCTCGCCACCGCCGCAACCATGCGGCGGGCATGATGAGCGACCTTGCGAAGGAGGTGGTCACGTGCGGACCGTGAACGGACGTACGGACCGGGTGGTGGTCGTCGGCGCGGGCCTGGGCGGGCTGGCGTGCGCGCTGCACCTGGCCGGCAGCGGCCGGCAGGTGACCGTGGTGGAACGCGAGCCGGTGCCGGGCGGCCGGGCCGGCCGGCTGGCCGTCGACGGGTACGAGTTCGACACCGGCCCCACCGTGCTCACCATGCCGGACCTGATCGCCGAGGCACTGGGCGCGGTCGGCGAGGAACTCGACGACTGGCTGGACCTCACCCCGGTCGACCCCGCCTACCGGGCCTACTACCCCGACGGCTCGACGCTCGACGTCATCACCGACACCACCCGGATGGCCGCCGAGATCGCCCGGGTCTGCGGCCCCCGCGAGGCCGACGGCTACCTGCGCTTCGTGGACTACGCGCGCAACCTGTGGCACTGGGAGCGGACGGACTTCATCGACCGCAACCTGGACGCCCCGACCGACCTGCTCACTGCCAATCTGGTGAAACTGCTGGCCAACGGCGCGTTCCGGCGGCTTCAGACGAAGATCAACCAGTTCTTCCGGGACCCACGTACCCAGCGCATCTTCTCCTTCCAGGCGATGTACGCCGGCCTCGCGCCGCACGACGCGCTGGCCATCTACAGCGTCATCGCGTACCTCGACTCGGTGGCCGGGGTCTACTTCCCGCGCGGCGGCATCCACGCGGTCTCCCGGGGCATGGCCGGCGCCGCCGAGAAGCACGGCGTGCAGTTCCGGTACGGCACCACGGTGACCCGGGTGGAGACCGCCAACGGCCGGGCCATCGGCGTGCTGACCGCCGACGGCGAGCTGATCCCGGCCGACGTGGTGGTGCTCAACCCGGACCTGCCGGTCGCCTACCGTGACCTGCTGCCCCCGGCCCGCCGGCGAAAGCTGACCTACTCGCCCTCGTGCGTCGTGCTGCACGTCGGCTCGACCCAGGGGTATGAAAAGATCGCCCACCACAACATCCACTTCGGACGGAAGTGGAAGGGCACCTTCGACGAGGTCATCCGGCGCGGCGAGCTGATGACCGACCCGTCGCTGCTGGTCACCAACCCCAGCCGGACCGATCCGGCGGTGGCCCCGGCCGGGCGGCACACCTACTACGTGCTGGCGCCGGTGCCCAACCTGGAACGGGGCCCGTTCGACTGGCGCGGCGACCTGAGCCGGCGCTACGCCGACCAGCTCGTGGCGACGCTGGAGGAGCGCGGGTACGTGGGCTTCGGCGCGGGCATCGAGGTGCTGCGTACGATCACCCCCGCCGAGTGGGAGGAGCAGGGCATGGCCGCCGGTACGCCGTTCGCCGCCGCGCACAGCCTCTTCCAGACCGGTCCCTTCCGCCCGTCGAACCTGCACCGGCAACTGCCCAACGTCGTGTTCACCGGCTCCGGCACCCAGCCGGGCGTGGGCGTACCGATGGTGCTGATCTCCGGGAAGCTGGCGGCCAACCGGATCACCGGTGCCGGGCGGTGAGCGCGCGGAGCGCGGCCCGGCCGCACGGCACACGCAGGACGGGCGCGATGCACACGCGGAACGGGGGGCGGGTCCGGTGACGTCCCGGGAAGGGCACCTGGTCGAGCTGGTCGACGACCGCGGCAACGTGCTCGGCGAGGCCACCGTGGCCGCGGCCCACCAGGCGCCGGGGCGGCTGCACCGGGCCTTCTCGGTGCTGCTGGTCGACCCGGCCGGCCGGGTGCTGCTGCAACGGCGGGCCCCGGTGAAGACCCGGTTCCCGCAGCGCTGGGCCAACTCCTGCTGCGGCCACCCCCGACCGGCCGAGTCGCTGGTGGAGGCTGCCAACCGCCGGCTGGCCGAGGAGTTGGGCGCGGCCCCGGTCACGCTGACCGAGGTCGGCGTCTACCTCTACTACGCCGAGGATCCGGCCACCGGCCGGGTCGAGTTCGAGTACGACCACGTGCTGCGGGCCGACGTGCCGGCCGACGTCACCGTGCTGCCGGACCCCGACGAGGTGTCCGAGCTGCGTTGGGTCGACCCGGTACGGCTGATGGCCGAGATCGACGCCGACCCCTGCGCGTACGCACCCTGGCTGGGCGGGGTGGTGAGCCGGCTGCTGCGCGCCGGCGGCCCCGCCGGCACCACCATCCCGTCCGGCGTTCCGGCGGACGACGCGTCGGAGCGGTCGGGTGGCCGATGAGGCGCTGAGCGCGGGGGCCGTCGCACGCCGACTGGGCGTGGCGGTCACCACGCTGCGTACCTGGCACCAGCGCTACGGCCTCGGTCCCAGCCAGCACATACCGGGTCACCACCGGCGCTACACGCCGGCCGACCTCGCGCGCCTGGAGATCATGCGTCGGCTCACCGCGGAGGGGATCACCCCGGCCGAGGCGGCCCGTTGGGCGAAGCAGAGCCCCGGGGTCGGTCCCGCCGCCGGGGTGCGGCTGCGCGCCGGAGCCGGTCGGGACGGCGGCGGGCAGGCGATCCCGGTCGGCCGGGCCGGCCCGGTCGCCCGTGGTCTGGCCCGGGCCGCCATGCGACTGGACTCCGCGGCGATCAGCGAGACCATCGCCAACGCCGTCGCCCGGGACGGCGTTGTCGCCACCTGGGACGGCCTGCTGCGTCCGGTGCTGGCCGGCATCGGGGAGCGGCACGCCGCGACCGCCGGTCTGATCGAGGTCGAACACCTGATGTCCCGGTGCGTCTCCGAGGCGTTCGCCACGGTGGCCCGGCCCGGCCCGGCCGCCGGCCCGGCCCGGATCCTGCTCGCCTGCGCCGACGAGGAACAACACACCCTGCCGTTGGAAGCGTTGGCCGCCTCCCTCGCCGAAGCGAATGTGGCGTATCGCATGCTGGGTGCCCGGGTGCCGCTCGCGGCGCTGATCGAGGCGGTGAACCGGACCGGACCGGCCGCGGTGGTGCTCTGGTCGCACACCCGCGCCACCGCCGACCCGGGGCAGCTGTCCGCCCTGCTCGGGATGGTTCGACGCCCCCTGCTGGTGCTGGCCGCCGGCCCCGGCTGGCAGGCCGACACGCTGCCCGCCGGAGTGGTCCGGCCGGTCGACCTGACCGAGGCGGTGTCGCTGGCGTTGGCCGTCCGGGACTCACTGGATCAGTCGGGCGGGGCCTGACCGACCCTGCCCAATCGGCGCGTCGTCCACTACCGTCGGGGCCTACCGCGTACCCGACCCCCCTCGGAGTGACGATGCGTGCACGCCCCGTCCTGGCGGCCGCCCTCGGCCTGGTCCTACTCCTCGCTGTCGGCTGCGGCGAACCGCAACGGGACCCCCAGCAGGCCGCGGCACCCGCCCCGACTGCGGCGGCGAGTCCATCACCGGTGACCACCCCGTCACCGAGAGCGACTCCGCGGCCGGCCACCAAACCCAAGCCCAAGCTGCGGCCGAAGCCCACCACGCTGCCCGCGGGCCTGCGGCGCGCCACCGGGGTACGCGCCGTCGCGCTGACCTTCGACGACGGGCCGGACCCGGCCTGGACGCCGAAGGTCCTCGACCAGTTGCGGGCCGCCCGGGTCAAGGCGACGTTCTGCCTGGTCGGCACCCAGATACGCAAGCACCCGGAGCTGGTCGCCCGGATGGTCCGTGAGGGTCACCAGCTCTGTAACCACAGCTGGCGGCACGACCTCGACCTGGGCCGACGGCCGGTGGCCGAGATCCGGGCCGACCTGGTCCGGACCAACGGGGCCATCCAGGCCGCCGCGCCGGGCGCCAAGGTGCCGTTCTACCGCCAGCCGGGTGGCCGGTGGACCCCGGAGGTGGTGGCGGTGGCCCGGCAGCTCGGCATGCGGTCGCTGCACTGGAGCGTGGACCCGCAGGACTGGGCGAAGCCGACCGTCGCCACCCTCGCCGAGCGGGTCCACGGCGCCGCCCGCCCCGGTGCGATCGTGCTGATGCACGACGGCGGGGGCGATCGCAGCCACACCCTGGCCGCCTGCCCGCACCTGATCATCGACTTGAAGCGGCGCTTCGGCGTCGCCCCACCCCGGTGACACCCGATCTGACCTGCGCTTTTGCCGGCGGCTGCGCCACCGGCCATACCGGTTTGGCCCACTGACCGGGCATGGCATATGCTTCTCATGCCTCCGGCGGGGCCGGATGGGAGCAAGTCCGCTTGAAGTTGCGAGTGTGCAATGATGGCGGGGCCGCCCTCATCGTCTAGCGGCCCAGGACGCCGCCCTTTCAAGGCGGTAGCACGGGTTCGAATCCCGTTGGGGGCACGGTCCGGCTCACGTCGGATGCAACACCAGCCAGGTCCTGTGGAGCAGTTGGAGTGCTCGCCGCCCTGTCAAGGCGGAGGTCGCGGGTTCAAGTCCCGTCAGGACCGCCAGCGCCGACGCCGCGTGAACCATTGCGCGGCGTTCTGCGTATCGGAGCATGTGACCCTTTCGGCGAAGACCCCGCCTTCCGGGTAGCATGGACCGAGCACCACGGCCAGGTAGCTCAGTTGGTACGAGCGTCCGACTGAAAATCGGAAGGTCGGCGGTTCGACCCCGCCCCTGGCCACATAGCCTTTCGCCGGGCTACAGGAGCGCCGACCAGCGGAAACGCCGGTCGGCGCTCTGCTTTTCGCCCCGGGATCCCCGCTGTCCGGTCTGACCCTCGTTGACCCCGGAATTCCGCTGCTGGCCGCTCCTTGTCGCACGTAGATCGCACGGCCACTCGTCATCCCGGCCGGCCGGGAATCGTCGCCGACCCCTGCTCTGCAAAGATCAAGGCTTCTGTCGGCCAGCGTCGGCTACTGCAGCTGACCTGCCCGGCCTGTCGGTTGCCGCCGGTCCTCACCCATACCTGTCGGCCGGCTTGGCTGTACGGATGGCTGTACCGCCGTTGACCATGACCTGCGCATTACGAGATCAAATTGCCCGCGCCGACGACCTGGGCACATGAGCGTCTAGCAGGGGAAATGCCTCTCGACATCTCGCACCGCTCCCCCACTGTCCGCCACCGGCTTGCGGACTGAATGCGGACCGCTAGCGGATCCCCATCCAGGTACCCGGCGGATGCGGCGGAAGGCACAGGTCCGCGAGCACCCCGAAGTGATCGCTCGCCCACACCCCGGCAACCGGTTCGGCGAACACCCGCCGGCAGTCCACCACGTCGAGGGTCGGCCCGTGCGGGCCGCACCGGATGAGGATGTAGTCGATCCGCCGCCCCCGGTCCAGCGGCATCAGCCCGGCCCGGATCAGCGGATTGCCCGGCGAGAACGTGTGCCCCGGCTCCTCACGGCGAACCGCCGTCCAGCAGTCCTCGTAACAGACGCTGATGCCAGCCAGCGACTGCCGGCCGGTCCAGAACCGGACGCTCGCAGCGTCGGGTGCCGCATCGAAGTCGCCCAGCAGCACCACGTGCGGCTCGGTGTCCGGACCGTCCGGCTCGAGCGGTTCGGACCGTCGCTCGGCAACCAGTTCCTCGATGTACCGGGCCGTCCGCACCGCCTGCAGTTCCCGCTCGTACTCGGCGTCGTACTGCCAGGCCGGCTTGTGATGCACGACGAGTACCGGTCCCAGCGGCGGCGGCACCGCAACCTCCACCACAACGGCGGCACTCCACGGCAGCGCCGCGGTGCGCGGGGCGACATGCAAGTCGACAACCCCGACGGTACGCACCGGCCACCGGCTGCCCAGCACGGCTCCGACCCCGTCGGCCGACCGCCCCGGGTGCGGTACGAGGTGATAGTCCGGCCCGAGCAGGCCACCGGCCTCGTCCAAGTCCCCGCCGCCAGCCACCTCCTGCAGGGCCACCACGTCCGGCCGCAGCTCGCGCAGCCCGTCAACGAGCACCGCCCGACGGCGTGGCCAGTCGGCGAAGAACGGCGCAAGGGCATTCAGGGTGAGCACCCGCAGGCTGGCAGACTCCTCGGACATCCCGTCATCCTGTGCCCAATGCTGCGCCGGCGACAACCGGGATAGCGCCTGGAGCTTCAGTTTGGAAGATCGCGCTCAACGAGTCGTGATGCCCGAAACGCCTGGGGCCGGCGGCAAAGCTCGGTGCGGCTCGTGCCCGCTCATGACCGCCGGGCGCCACGGTTACTGGTCCGTGGATGGCCCGCGCCGGTACACGGGATTCTGTCCATCGGGATAACTTGCCCTATGCCCGTCATCGATCTGAGTGCCGCCAGCCCGCCCCTCGTCGCCTCGCAGGACGACAAAACCACGGTTCGTGGCAGCGCTGGCAGTCCTGGGGCTCGGGTGCCTCAGCGGGGAGCCGATGAACCCACCAAAGCTTGCTCCTGAGGTGCGGTGCGAATCATGGCAGGAGGCCCTCGCGGGCGAGTCGGATCTTGTTACCTCTTCGGGAGGGGACGCCACGAGGATGCGCATGGCCGTCACTGTGGATTCTGTAACCGGATGTGTCGTGTCGGTGCGGCACTGGCGTGAACCGGAGCATCCAGTTGACTGAAGCGGATCTCCTCGTCGGGCAGTCGTAGACCATCCAGCCTCCCCGGACGGGGACAAGGTGGAGCCCCCTACCGGACGTACGACCTTGGCCCCGTCCGGGGAGGCTGGTAGCCCTTGTGGTGCCCGACGAGGGGATCCACGGCTGATCTCTGAGGAGGGCCGGGGTTCGGGGCAGAGCCCCGAGGTCTTCTGATCCTGTGACTTCCGAGCGTGGCCGGCCGGCCCGGCCGATGCCGGCCGGAGGTCGCCAGCAGGCCGGGGCCGGGCCGGCGCGGCCCGCTTGCGGGCCGCCTTGATGATCTGACCTTTCACGATCTGCGGCACACCGGGCAGACCCTTGCCGCGCAGACTGGCGCGACCCTGGCCGACCTGATGAAGCGGCTCGGGCACTCATCCATGGCGGCGGCTCGCCGGTACCTGCACGCCGTCGATGGGCGTGACCGTGAGATCGCCAAGGCCCTGTCGGAACTCGCCGCGCACGGTGATGTCGCACGGCTGCCCCGGCACATCACGATGCGGAGCTAATCGCATGACCGATCGCACGGCAGCCTCCGGCGGCTTCCTGACCTGCGGAAATGCGGGTGCCTGAAAATCGGAAGGTCGGCGGTTCGACCCCGCCCCTGGCCACATAGCCTTTCGCCGGGCTACTAGAGCGCCGACCAGCGGAAACGCCGGTCGGCGCTCTTGCTTTGCGCCCCGGAGGTCCACCTGTCCGGTCTGCCCCTCGTTGACCCCGGAATCCCTCTGCTGCCCGTCCCTTGTTGCACGGGGACTGCACGGCCCCTCGTCACCCCGGTCGGCCGGGAGAGCGTCGCCGACCCCTGCCTTGCAAAGATCAAGCCTGGTGTCGCCTGGCGTCGGCTACTGCGGTTGACCTGCTCGCCCCGTCGGCTCCCGTCGATGTATGACCGGCTTGGTCTGCTGGCTTGGCGGCACGGATGGCTGTACAACCACACCGTTGCGTCTGACATGATCACGACGTGCCCGAGCCCGCCGACGGCAGTCCGCCTACGGAGCCGTCTGCGCCGACGGCGCGGAAAGAACTGCCCGCACTACTCGTGCTGCTGCTCGCATCGGCCGTTCTGCTGGCGCTGTCTTTCGGCTGTGCCGCCTTGTGGCTGTACAACTAACTGGCCGTCTGTTGCGCTGGACCCGGAGCGTCAGCTTGGAAGAGCGCGCTCAACCGGCCGAGATGCCCGAAACGCTGCTCGCTGCGGCTGGCCCGGTTACCTTTCGTGCCCGCTCGGACCGCTGGCCCTCGCGGCTACTGGCCCGTGGACGGCCCCGTGCTGGCTTGCGATGGCTCATTGGCTATGGCGGTATGACCTTTACCTTGGGCCATCGTCTGCTGGGCTCGTGGCGAGCAAGGCGGGATCGTGACAGCTCGAGGGTCACTCTGTGCAGGTTGCGCCGCCATGTGCCGCTGAGCAGGTCGTCCAGCCCCAGCGGGGCGCAGACGTGCAGTGTCTCGGCAGAGTCGAGGCGGACGGCGACACAGGTAGCGGTTTCGGGCCAGGTGGCCACGGCATCGGCTATGGAGCGGAGTGCGTCGACAGGTCCAGTGCCGAACACGCGCTCGTACCAGATGTGCACCGCGGCTTGGTTGGTCGCCTCCCACGGGACCGCCGGCTGGTGGCGTCGGAGAAGCTCGGTTGCCGCGACGTCGTTGCCCGGGGTGAGATCGTTCGCGTCGAAGAATGCAACGTCGACGTCCCGGACGTCCTGGGGGTTGAAGCCGCCTCCATACCGTTGGCTCCACACGAGATCCCGCAGAACGCCCGCCCCTACCCAAGCGTCCGGTAGACCAGCTTCCCGCACGGTCGTCAGCACGTTGAGTAGCCACGGACACGATGCGATCAGGTCGGCCAACTCGGCTGCCTGCGGACCTCGCGGCTCGACTGCTAGCGGCAATGGTCCCCCCAGGTACGCCCGCACCCCGGTACGGCCTTGAGGTCATCGGCGCGAGTCCTCGATCGGCCGGCGCCAGATCGCTTCCCACTGGGTCCACTGTCCTGGGGCGGGTGGTGTGCGCTCGATGCTGTCAGCTCTGAACTCGCCAAACCCACCGACCCCGACGTAGCGCCCCTCGGCCACCGGGTCCTCCGCGCGATATCCGAAGGCATCCAGTGGCGCGCCCAACTCGACGCCGCAAGACGCGCCGCCGTCGCGCCCGACGTTTCGGCAACAGGCTCCGATGATGCGACCAGGAAGGAGGCCACCGGGTGGAGCAGCTGCTGACGGTCAAGGAAGCTGCGGCCCGCCTCGGTACGACCGAGCGCTTCCCCCGCCGGCTCCTCGCCGAGCGCCCATCCGGTACGTCAAGCTCGGCGGTCACCACGTCCGCATCCCCGAGACGGCCCTCGCGGAGTTCATCGCCGCCGGCACGGTAGAGCCGGTCACCGTCGCGTGGTCGGCCGGTAGGGCGGTGGCCTGATGGCAAGACTGCCCCGGCACATCACGATGCGCAGCTAGTCGATGGCTAGTCCCGCCGCAGGACGAACCATCCCACCGCAACGACGAGGAGGAGCAGTGCTACCGCGAACAGGGCCCTTCCGACCAGGTAGGGCATGGGGATGAGAAACGGTGCTTGCTGGATCAGCAGGCTCGCGCCGAGCAGCGCCTGGCTGCCGCCAATGCGGACGGGCTGGGACCGCTGGCTCGCCGGCAGGCGCGCAACCCGCACCCAGGCCACGGGAAACCGTCGCGACACGGCGACGCGCACGCCGAGTACGAGCACGAAGAGGCTGACGACCACGATGACGAGACGGCCGGCCAGCAGCAATGGGTCCGTGTCACTCGGGCTCATGCGGCCATCATTGACGCGGTGTCAAGGTCGCCCTTGAGAGCCGGCCGTCCCGGCATCCCGCCCGTGTTGGCGTGATTTGCAATTCGATCGCCGAATCTGGCTATCATCACGCTATGGCGATTGATTGCGCTCCCGGGCTGGCCCCAGCAGTGGCGTTGTTCCGGTCTCTCGGCGACCCGACCCGGCTGGCCATCCTGCGCCGGATCGCGACCGGGGAGGCTCGGGTGGTGGACCTGACCGGCGAGCTGGGGTTGGCGCAATCGACGGTGTCGAAGCACCTGGCGTGTCTTCGTGACTGTGGGCTGATCGACTATCGGGCCGAGGGCCGCCAGTCGTTCTACGCCCTGACGCGGCCGGAGCTCCTGGACCTGCTGCGCTCGGCCGAACAGCTCCTCGCCGCGACGGGCGAGGCGGTCGCCCTGTGCCCGACCTACGGGACACCCGCCGGATCCCCGGCGGAGGTGAGCGCGTGAGCGCCTCGCTCCTGACCTCCGAGCGTCGGGCGGTGCTGTCCCGGCGCAGCCTCTGGCTGGCCTACGCCACCGCCGGCTACAACCTGCTGGAGGGCCTGGTCGCCATCGCCGCCGGCGCTGCCGCCTCGTCGACGGCGCTGATCGGCTTCGGCCTGGACTCGTTCGTCGAGGTGTCCAGCGCGGCCGTGCTGATCTGGCAGTTCCGCTCTCGGGTGCCCGAGGATCGGGAACGCCTGGCGCTGCGGCTCATCGGCGCATCGTTCTTCGCCCTCGCAGCCTGGGTGACCATCGACGCCGTCCGCTCGCTGCTGGCCGGCGGCGACGCCGACGCCAGCCCGGTGGGGATCGGCCTCGCCGTGGCGTCCCTGCTGGTGATGCCGCTCCTGGTGGCGGCCAAGCGGCGCACCGGACGGGAACTCGGCTCGGCAACGGTCATGGCCGACTCGACCCAGACCATGCTCTGCACCTACCTCTCCGCGGTGCTGCTCGTCGGCCTGGTCCTCAACGCCGCCTGGGGTTGGTCATGGGCCGACCCGATCGCCGCGCTCGTCATCGCCGTAGTCGCGGTCAAGGAAGGCATCGAAGCCTGGCGGGGTGAACACTGCGACGACTGCGCACCCCTGCCTGCCATCGACGCCACCAGCCAAGCTTCGAGCTGCGCCGATGGCTGCTGCACCGACCGGAAGGCGTGACCGGAACGTCGTCGAATGCCAGACCGACGATTCCTCCTGCAATTCCGGTGAAAAGCCGCAGCAACAATTGCCAACGTGTCACGATCTTGACAAAAATTCGTTGCCAATGCGGCGCACCCTTCTGCTGGTGGCGGCAGATGACGATTGTCGGTGGGTCGCGCAAATCGCCGTCACAGGAAGGCGACGATCGATCAGACGGATCGTCGGTCTAGCCTGTGCGCATGGACGGCGGGCTGACCTACGAACGACTGGCGCGGCTGGGCGTCCATCGATGGTGGATGCCTCCGGTTGGTCTGGCGGCGGCGGTGTCGGTAGCCGCCGTGACGGCGTGCGGACTCGCCGGGATCGCGCTCCTCGCGGCCCACGCAGTCGGCCTGGACAGTGCCGACGACGAGTCGATCGGTACTCCCCTGCTGGACAACATGCTGGGACTGGCCGCTCTGGCCCTGCTCATCCCGGTCACGCTCGGCGTCGCTCGGGTCGTGCAACGGCGGCCGGCCGGGACGTTGCACTCCGTGGCCGTCCGTTTCCGCTGGCCCTGGTTCGCCGCCTGCCTCGGCCTCGCGTTCGTGACGGCGTTCCTGGTCATGGCGGCATTGGTTCTGCTCTATGACGGCGCAGCCGACGTGCGGGTGACGATCGACCCGTGGCGGTTCATCGGCATCGTGGTGGTGCTCGTCGTTCTGGTTCCGCTACAGGCGGCCGGTGAGGAATACGCGACCCGAGGGTTCCTCCTGCAAACCTTCGGGGCATATCACCGCTGGGTCGGCATCCTCGGCTCGGCTCTCGCCTTCACCCTGATGCACGGCATCGGCACCTGGTCCGGCTTCCTCGCTCTGTTCGTCGGAGCCACGATCTGGGCGCTCCTGGTCATCCGGACCGGCGGCCTCGAGGTGTCCGTCGCCGCGCACGCCGCGATGAACCTGCTGGCCTTCATCGCCAGCGCCGCCTCCGGCGGCCTCGACGTCGCGGACGACACCACCGCCGCCGACGCCCCGATCGGCGCGACGCTCATCATGCTGGGCGGCGACATCACCTACGCGGCCGGCGTCCTCCTCGTACTCCGTCTCGCCAGCCATCGCCGCCCCCGGTGGGCCCCGGCGGACCGCACCGTCGGCCAGCAGCCCGACGCCGGTCACCCGTCGCTCGGGACGCCGCCGGCGTCACCTAGGACCCGCGACGGTTCCCACGCGGCGCTCCCCGTCGACCCGGACGTGCTCCGAGTGGCCGGCTCGCCGCCGGCCGACTGACGTGAATCCGGATCAGCGGAAGCGCCGACGGAACTGGGGCGCGGTCTCGCGTCAGCGGTCCGGGCGTTGCTGCCCCTGGCGACGCTGCGCCATTCCACCCTGGATCGCCTCCCAGACACTGCGACCCGCCTGCCGCGGCGTCTCCCCCGCCTGCCCGGCGAGCTGGGGCGCCTGCGCGGCTCCGCCCTGCTGCCGCCCGCCCTGGGCGCCTTCAGCCCCGCCCGGACCGTGCTCGCCGGGCTTCTCCTCGCCTCGCCCGCCGCGCTCGGCCTCGCCGCGCGCCTCGCGGTCGCCCGCGGTCGTACCCCGGTCGGCGGGTCGGCCCCCCTCGGCGCCTGCTCGGCCGGACGGCGGCGGGCCAAGCGGCGGCTCCTGCGGCGACCCCGCCGGCAACGGACCGGCCGGGGACTCCGGACGAGGCCCCGCGGGCCGCTCGGGTGCGGTCGGCGCCGGTTGGCCGGCACCCTGGCTCTCGGGGCCCGCCGGCTTCCCGCCGGGGGCTCCGCCGGCCGCCGCGCCGCCCGGCTGGCCAGCCTGACCCGTCTGGCGTCCGGCCTCAGCGCCCTGCCGCCCGCCCTGCTGCTCGCCCTCGACGGCCTGACCGACCTGCCCGCCGGCCTGCATCCCCTGCTGCGCCACCTGCCCGACCTGGCCGCCCTGGGGCTCGACCACCTGGCGGACCTGGCCCACCTGCTGGCCGGCCTCGTTGACGACGGGCGTGGTCACGGTGCCGACCCGATCGGCCACCCGGTTGACGTCGTTCAGCGTGAGGTTCGCGCTGTTGGCCAG
This sequence comes from Micromonospora purpureochromogenes, assembly GCF_900091515.1. NCBI lineage: Bacteria > Bacillati > Actinomycetota > Actinomycetes > Micromonosporales > Micromonosporaceae > Micromonospora > Micromonospora purpureochromogenes. Next base: position 375,721 of record NZ_LT607410.1, read on the forward strand.
CGCGGCGATGATCTGGGGGTTGCGGTCGATGGTGCTCAACGCCCGTTCCAGGATCTCCAGCACCTTCTCCAGCCGGACCTTCAGCACCGCCTCCGCGCGGACACCCTCGATGTCCAGCTCCACCTGTTCCAGGTGCACCCGCACGCCGGCGTCGAGCTGGAGCAGGTTGGCCAGCCGGGCGCGCAGCGACAGATCCGCGTCGAGCCCGTCCACCGCCAGCCGGAGCGAGTCGACGAACAGCCCAGGGACGTCCAGCAGGACGTCCGGCTCGACCCTCGGACCCCCGCCGGTTCGGTCCGGTCCGCGCGCCGCGGTCCCGCTCTCGCTCATGCTTTCCCGCTCCCTCACCCGAGGCCCGGCCGTCGGGCCACGTCAGGCGCGGTTACCCGGTTTCCCGGTGGCAATCCGTGGCGGAGAAGACACGGTGGGTTCCGAACGACTGTCCGAAACGGGGCAGTACGCGAAGCTGCACACCGAGGCATCAGCCGGTATGGTCCGGGCCTATGGGACAGGAGATGGCGGACGTCCGGCAGGACGTCGAGCGGTACGCACTCCGCAGCACCCTCCTCGCCCCAGCCACGGCAGAGCAGGCGTTCGCGGTGTTCACCGGGGCGCTGGCCGACTGGTGGGTCCGCGAATACACCTGGTCGGGGCCGGAGGCGTTGGCCGAGCTGGGGATCGAGCCGAAGGCCGGCGGCATGCTCTACGAGATCGGCCCGTACGGCTTCCGCAGCGACTGGGGCCGGGTGCTCACCTGGGATCCGCCGAAGCGGCTCGTCTTCACCTGGCAGATCGGCCCCGACCGGGTGCCGGTGCCGGATCCGGCGCGGGCCAGCGAGGTGGAGGTACTGTTCCTGCCCGACGGGTCGGGACAGACCCGGATCGAGGTGGAGCACCGGCACTTCGACCGGCACGGCGCGGCGGCCGAGGGCTACCGGGAGGCGCTCACCGCCGGCTGGCACGAGCTGCTCAGCCGCTACCTGGACACCCTCACCCGATACGACGCCGAGCCGGACTGACCCACCCGACCCGACCGTACGCGGCCGGGCCGACGAAGGCCGATCCGCGCGGCTGCCGGGCAACGGTGACACGAGGGGCAGGCCCGGACCGGGCCGAGGCCCGGGGCGGGGACGGCTCAGCCCGCGATCCCCCGGCCGCCCGCGCCGTCGACCACTCCGCGACCGCCGAGGTCCGCCCGGCGGCCCGCCTCGGCCCCGGCGCCGAAGCCGGTGCCGGCCAGCCGGCGGACCGGGGCGGTACGCAGCCTCGGGTAGACCTCCGTCACCCGGCGCGCCACCCGGTCCGAGCGGTCGGCCAGAACCAGCGCGACCGACGGGCCGTCCCGTTCGGCCACCGCGCCCGCCTCGGCGGCCCGCAGCCGCTCCCCGACCACCCGGGCGAAACCGGCCAGCCAGGAGCGGCGGAAGGCGGCCGGATGCTCGCCGGCCGGCACGGCCGTGCCGGACAGCCCGTGTGCGGCCTGCACCAGCAGCGAGGTGAAGAGCAGGTCGACCCGTTCCAGGTCGCTGGCGAAGCCGAACAGGTGCAGGGCGAAGCCGTCGCCCCGGGCCCGGCGTACGCAGCGGCAGCGCAGCGGGTCGGCGACGGCGGCGAGCAGGCCGGCCTTGTCCCGCGCGTACGGGGCGACGACGTCGACCACCCGGTCGCCGACCGGGTCGGTGGCCGGGTCACGGGCGGCCAGCAGTGCCCGGTCGACGCCGTAGCGGGCGATCAACTCGGCGGCCTTGGCGGTGAAGGCCGCCGACTCGGCGGGCGTGCAGGCCGGGTCCTCGGCCTTGGCCAGCAACTTGCGCACCTTGCTCAGCATCGCCTCGGACATGTCACCAGAGCTATCACATCGACGGGATGGTCCACTGCGGACGAACCACCGGTACCATCACCACGCTCGGCACCCTGTCCGCAACGCAGGGTGCACCCCCATCCCTGGAGGCAACCGCATGGCATCCCCGGTCGCCCGCCTGGCGGCAACCACGGCGGCGCTGTCGCTGCTCGCCCTCGGCTCCCCCGCACAGGCCGCCCCCGAGACCAACCTGTTCGAGTCGTACGCCACCTGCTACGGCGGCGCGGTCCGCTCGTACTTCCAGACCGGCGGCTGGGGCGGTGACGCCGGCCCGTACCGCACCAGCACCCGGTGCAAGGACATCAACGTCCGCAACGCCAGCGAGTTCGGCGTCGAGGCGTGCGTGATCTTCGTGGACAAGACGGACAGGTGCAACTACCGGACGTACCTGCCGTCCAAGTCGGGCTTCATCACCGTGGCGACGAACGTGCGGGACGGGGTCCGGTTCCAGGTCCGCTTCGAGACGCTGCGCTACGAGTACGAGCCGCTGGTGGCGTACCACGCGTACTGAGTGCGGCCGGCGCGGCGCCCGAACCGGGCGCCGCGCCGTCAACCGGCCCGACTGCGCAGGGTGGCCACGGTCGAGCCGGCGAGGGTGAGCAGACAGTCCGGCAGCAGGCCGTCGGCGGCCGCCGCCCCGAACAGCGCCTCGCCGGTGTCCGCGTCGTGGTTGGCGTACGCGCTGACGAAGCGGGCCACCCAGCGGGTGTCGTAACCGGCCTCGTCGATGCCGGGAAAGTCCAGCGCGCAGGTGCCGGGCGGCGGCGGGTCGCCGACCATGGTGGCGGCCAGGCACCAGGCCACCCCGTACGCCCCGGCGAGCCCGGACCGGTCGACCACGGCGTCGAACGTTCCCACCACCGCGTCACCGTCCCCGGCCAGCGCCGAACGGAGCACGGCGGTCGCGTCGTCGAGCGTCTGGTCAGGCACTTCGGTCACCTGCCGCACAGTAGGACGGCGGGTCAAGCGGTGACCCGGAACAGCCCGTTGATCACGGAGCGTATCCGTGACGGATGGCCGACGCCTACCGGTGGCATCCACGCTCCCACCCGCCGCCCCGGCGCGCTATGGTGCCCAGCGGAACTCCCCAAAGGTAAGGACGACCATGCTCGTAACACGCGGCCCGCGCGCTGCCATCCTGGCGGCGGGTGCGGCGTTCCTGCTCGTCACCAGCGCCTGCGGGACGACCGACAAGCCCGAAGACACAGCCACCCAACAGGTGCGTCTGTACGGCACCGACGGCAACATGCTGAACTCCTTCGCCGGCGAGCTGAAGGAGCGCGCCGACCTGGTCGACGGCATGAAGGGCACGACCCCGCTGACGCCGCTGACGGACGACTTCAAGGACCGGCTACTGGCGGTCGACCCCAAGCTGACCGACTTCCTCTACGCCGCCGAGGCGTACGACGCGGTCATGATCAGTGCGCTGGCGGCGCAGCTCGCCGGCAGCACCGACCCGGCGGACATCGCCAAGCAGATAGTCGGCGTGACCAACAACGGTCAGCGCTGCTCGGACGCCGAGACCTGCCTGACCCTGGCCCGCGACGGGCAGGACGTGGAATACCGCGGCCCGTCGCTGACCCGGGCCGGCTTCACGGACGAGGGCGAGCCGGCCACCGCCAGCTACGCGACGCTGCACTTCGACGCCCAGAAGATCAACGACGCGAAGACCGAGTTCGTCGGCGCGGGCTTCGAGACGGCGGCGAGCACCAAGGCTCCGCCGAAGCCCAAGAAGCAGCGCGGCGGCAGGAACGACCGCAGCGACGGCTCCCCGCTGATCCTCGGCGGCCTGCTGCCGAAGACCGGTGACCTGGCCCTGGCCAACCCGCCGATCGCGGCGGGCGCGGCGCTGGCGGTCCAGGAGATCAACGCGGCCGGCGGCGTGCTGGGCGAGCCGATGGTCTGGATCGACGGCGACGACGGCACCAGCCCGACGGTCGCCAAGGCCACGGTCGCCTCGCACATCCGCAACAAGGTGCAGGTCATCATCGGCGCGGGCGGGTCCGGTATCTCCAGCTCGGTGCTGCCGGACGTGGTCGCCGCCGGGCGGATCCTGTTCTCCCCGTCGAACACCGACTCGGGGCTGAGCAAGGCCGACGACAAGGGCCTCTACTTCCGTACCGCCCCGCCGGACAGCCTCCAGGGCCGGGCGCTGGCCGACGTGATACTGCGCGACGGTCCGCACAAGATCGTCGTGGTGGCCCGCAAGGACTCCTACGGTGAGGGTCTCCAGGAGACCGTCCGCGCCGAGCTGGAGCGGGCCGGGTTCGGCAGCGACCGGGTGAAGCTGCTGACCTACGAGCCGCCGGCCGACGGCGAGGGCGCCGACGGCGTCGACTTCGTCGGCACCGCGAAGGAGATCAAGAGCTACGCCCCGGAGGCGGTGCTGGTGATCGGCTTCGCCGAGTCCGCCGGGCTGATCCGGGCGTTGGACGACGCGGACGTGTCGATCCGGCACTGAGCACCGACGACGACGGCCGCACCGGGACATCCGGTGCGGCCGTCGCGCGTGCGGGGTCGGTCAGCGGGAGCGGCGCCGCTCCAGGAACTCGGTCATCCGCCGCCGCTTCTCCTCGTCCTCGAAGAGCACCGCCTGGCTGACCAGGTCGAGGTGGGGGTGCGCGGCCGGCGGCGCGTCCACCGCCAGCTTGGTCAGCCGCAGCGCCAGCGCCGAGCCCTTCGCCATCTCGTCGATCAGCTCGTGCGCGCTCGGCAGCAGCTCGGCCGGTTCGGCCACCACCCGGTTGACCAGGCCGATCCGCAGCGCCTCCTCGGCGTCCACCCGCCGGCCGGTGAAGAGCAGCTCCTTGGCCCGGGCCTCGCCGACCAGCGCGGGCAGCCGGTAGGTCGCGCCGGCGCCGGCCAGGATGCCCAGCCGCACCTCGGGCTGGCCGAAGACCGCCCGGGTCGTGCAGACCCGCAGGTCGCACGCGTACGCCAGCTCGGCGCCACCGCCCAGCGCCGGCCCGTCCACCGCAGCCACGCTCGGCATCGGCAGGGCCCGGATCCGGGCGAAGGCCGCCTGGTTGATCGCGGCGAGGGCGTCGGTGCGGCCGCGCTCGCGCAGCTGGCCGATGTCCGCCCCGCCGGCGAAGATGCCCTCCGTGCCGCCGGTGAGCAGCAGCAGCCGGGGCCGGGCCTCCAGCTCGGCGCAGACCTCGTGCAGTTCGCCGATCAGGTCGGCGTCGATCGCGTTGCGCTTCTCGGGCCGGTCCAGCGTCACCACCAGCCGGTCCGGCAGTTCCTCGATCCGCAGCCCGCTCATCGGCCCGTCCCTTCCCCGTCGGCCTTCCGGCCGTCCACCCAGCGGTAGAAGCCCTGGCCGGACTTCTTGCCGAGCTTCCCCGCGGCGACCATCTCCACCAGCAGCGGCGGCGGCGCGAAGCGCTCGCCGTAGGCGGCCTGGAGGGTGCGCGCGATGTCGAGCCGGACGTCCAGTCCGACCAGGTCGGTGAGCTCCAGCGGGCCGACCGGGTGCCGGTAGCCGAGCACCATCGCCTTGTCGATGTCGCCGGGACTGGCCACCTGGTCGGCGACCATCCGGATCGCCTCCAGGCCGAGGGTGACCCCGAGCCGGGAGGTGGCGAAGCCGGGCATGTCGCGTACGACGACGGGGTCCTTGCCGAGCCGGCCGGCGAGCGCGACGGCCGCCTCGGTGGTCTCCCGGGCGGTCGCCGGGCCCACCACGACCTCCAGCAGGGCCATCGCCCAGACCGGGTTGAAGAAGTGCAGTCCGAGGAAGCGTTCCGGCCGGGCCAGCGGGTCGGCCAGCTCGGCGATCGGGATGCTGGAGGTGTTGCTGCCCAGCAGCACCGGGCGCAGCCCCTCGGCCTCGCGCAGCACGGCGCGCTTCAGGTCGAGCCGCTCGGGCACCGCCTCCACGACGACGTCCGGCTCCGGCGCGACCTCGCCCAGCGCCGCGCGCAGGGTCACCCGGGCCCGGTGCCCGGCGGCCTCGTCGGCGCCCAGCTTCCCGCGTTGCACGGCCCGGTCCCACAGCTCACCGAGGCGCGCAGCCGCCGCCTCCGACCGGCCCCGGTCCACCTCGACCAGTTCGACGGCGTGTCCCACACCGGCGGCGACGTAGGCGATCCCGAGCCCCATCGTGCCGGCACCGACGACGACAAAACGACCACTCATGACGCTCCCTCGCTGCGCGCGGCGACGCGCCGGGGTCTCCGTCGCGCCCTGCCGCCCGCTCCTGGGTGCGACCCTATGCAGCAGTGCCCCGGGCGGCATGCGTGGGGGACCGCCGGACCGGGTACAGACGGCCCTCAACGTCAAGGGAAGGACGTAGCGCATGAGCCAGGCACCGGAGACCGTGGACGGCACCGGCACCAGCGAGGGTGGGGAGACCGTGGAGATGCGCGGCGACGAGCGCGTCGACCTGCTCCGCGCCGACACCAACAACGACGGGAAGACCGACGTGTGGGTGGTGGACACCGACGGTGACGGCAAGGCCGACCTGTTCCAGTTCGACACCGACGGTGACGGCAAGGTCGACATCACGATGGTCGACATCGACGAGGACGGCACCCCGGACGAGGTGGTCGACGGCGACGGCGGCCTCCCGCCGGAGGAGCTCCCCCGACCGTGCAGGTGTAGGCCCGCGCCGGGGCCCCGGTCCGGGGTCCCGGCGGCGCGCTCAGCCCGCCAGCCGCAGGGTGGCCAGATAGTACGGGGCGTCCCGGTCGTCCACGTCGGTCAGCCGCCAGGCGGTGTCCCGGACCAGCTCGGCCAGCTCCTCGGCCGAGCAGACGAGGTAGTCGAACCATTCCGTGCCCAGCTCGCGGTAGCGCAGCCGCAGTCGCAACTGGCCGCCGAGCCGGCCGCGCCGCCGGTTGAGTTCGTGGTAGCCGGTGTGCACCGGGTCCTTCGTGCCGTACGGGTCGGTGCCGTGCGCGATGACCTGCGCGCCGGGGGCGGCCATCGCGGCGAGCGCGGCCAGGAACGCCGCCGCCCGGTGCCGCCCCTCGATCAGCCCCAGGTTGTTGCCGAGCAGCAGGAACGTGTCGTACCGCCGGCCGTCTGCGACGTGCTCGTCGACCGTGCCGAGGACGAGGTCACGCACCCCCCGGTGCCGACTCACCCGCAACGCGCCCACCGAGGTGTCCAGCCCGGTCACCGGTACGCCGCGCTCCTGCAGCAGCAGCGCGATCCGCCCACCCCCGACGCCGATGTCGAGCGTCGCGCCCCGCACCCGGTCCACGGCCCGGTGGTCGTACGGCTGCCAGTCCTGCGGCCCGTCGAGGTAGTGCGCGGCCGGCGCGCCGTTGATCAGCCCGTCTTCCCGTTCGATGATCTCGATGACCGGTCGGGGCAGTCGCCCGCCCACCAGCGGCCGGGGACCGATGCCGGTGTGCACGGCGTACGCGTCGCGCAGCATCTCGCCGAACACGTCGCCGATCCTCGGTTCCCCGATCACGGGGTTCACGCTATCCGTGCGGCTGGGACCTGTCGCGGTCGTATCCTGGGCGGCGTGACCGACCTGGACCGCCTGGCGGCGGAGAAGTACGTCCTGCTGACGACGTTCCGCAAGGACGGTCGCGCGGTGCCGACCCCGGTCTGGGCGGTGCGCGACGGCGACACCCTGGCGGTCTGGACGGCGGCGGACTCGGGCAAGGTGAAACGGATCCGGCGCGACGGCACGGTGACGGTGGCCCCCTGCGACGTGCGGGGTCGCCCGCGCGGTACGGCGGTCCCCGGGCACGCCGTGCTCTGCTCCCCGGAGGAGACCAAGCGGGTCCGCGACCTGATCAAGCGGAAGTACCGGCTGCTGGGCCGGCTCAGCCTGCTGGGCAGCCGGCTGCGCCGGGGCGAGCGGGGCACGATCGGGATCCGGATCACCGTCCAGGAGTGAGCGTCGCCAGGCCCGGACATGGTTCAGGGGCGGTGGATCGTCGCTGTCGCGACGTCCGCCCGCCCCTGAGACCGGAACGCTTCTCGGTGTCGGTAGGTCAGTCTCCCTGACGCTGCTGCGGGATCTGCCCCTGAAGCAGGGCCCGAACCTCCGACTCACGGTACCGACGGTGGCCGCCCAGAGTCCGGATCGCGCTGAGCTTTCCCGCCTTGGCCCACCGGGTCACCGTCTTCGGGTCGACACGGAACATCGACGCCACCTCGGCCGGCGTGAGTAGCGGCTCTGGTTCGTGCGTTCGCGATGCCATCGGTCACTCCTCCACGTGTATAGACATCGGCCGGGGTCCCGCCGGCCGACGCGTCTCCCATGGTCCGGCTAGTCCCCGATGTCCGACATGGGCCGAACGGCCGAAGGTCCCTAGACGGACGGATGAACCATGCCCGATTTATCTGACTTTTACACGGCAGAAAGTACCTTATTCGGACTCATGATCACGGTTCGTGATGCGTCAACTACGAGATCGCCTCGCATCTGACCGCATCGCTGGGTGGATTCGTGGTCAGTTGCACCGCTCGAGCAGCTGCACCGCACGCCAGCGGGCCACCAGCCGGTCGTACGCCGCGGAGGCCTCGTCCGCCTCGCCCCGGGCGAGCCCGGCCAGGCCGGCGGCGACCAGCTCCGTCGAGTCGTCCGCGGTCAGCGTCTCGTCGGAGAGCAGCTGCACCAGGCCGCCGTAGTCCAGCTCCACCACCGAGCGCGGATGGAACTCCTCGAGCCAGCGGGCGGCCTCCTCGACCGCCTCGGTGATCGGGGCCTCCCCGACCGACTTGCGCAGCACGGACAAGGCCCGGGACGACCGGCGGCGGGCCTTGGAGATCTCGGTGCGGTAGCGCAGCGCCCGCCGCCCCGGGTGGGTGACCAGGTCCCGCTCCGCCGGCTCGAAGAGCACGAACCACCGCAGCGGCACGCCCCAGGTGGCGATCTGCTCGTGCAGCCGCGGGACCCCGTGTTCGAGCACCCGCGCCCCGCTGCGCCAGTCGTCGACCACCGCCTTGGCCTGACCGGCCAGCACGGGCGGGACGAACGCGTCGGCGAGTACGGACGGCACCCCGTCCCGCGCGCTGAGCGCCGCCTCAGCCACCCGGATCCGCAGGTTCCAGGGGCAGACCAGCAGCGTGTCGTCGGCCTCCAGGACGTACGCCTCGTCGGGCAGGTCGGGCAGCCGGGTCCAGCCCGCGCCGAGCGCCTCGATCACCGAGGTGCGCTGCCGTCCCGGGCCCTCCAGCGGGGCGACCGCCCGTCCCTCCCGCACGTAGCGCCGCCAGTACGACTGACGGTCCCGGTCGAAGGCGGTCAGCGGCTCGTAGACGCGCAGATAAGCAGCGAAGAGCGACGGCACGGCGCGATCCTCCCACGAGACGGGGCCCCAGCGCCGTCGGCGCCCGGCAGGCATGACGTGGACGGCGGTGCGGCGTGGACCGATATTAGGCTCAGCAGCACCGGCAGCATCCCGCCGGCGTCCACCAGGTCCGCGTCCCACAAGGGCGCACACCGAAACAGGAGCAAGCCATGGGCGTATTCGCGAGCACCGACGATCCGGGATCGGCCGGTCACGAACAGGTCGTCTTCTGCCAGGACAAGCAGACCGGCCTCAAGGCGATCATCGGCATCTACTCGACCGCGCTGGGCCCCGCGCTCGGCGGCACCCGGTTCTACCCGTACGCCAGCGAGGAGGCGGCGCTCGCGGACGTGCTCGACCTGTCCCGCGGCATGGCGTACAAGAACGCCCTCGCCGGGCTGGACCTGGGCGGCGGCAAGGCGGTCATCTGGGGCGACCCGGAGCAGATCAAGAGCGAGGCGCTGCTGCGCGCGTACGGCCGGTTCGTCGAGTCGCTGGCCGGCCGCTACTACACCGCCTGCGACGTCGGCACCTACGTCGCCGACATGGACGTGATCGCCCGGGAGACGCGCTACGTCACCGGCCGCAGCGTGGAGCACGGCGGCGCCGGCGACTCCTCGATCCTCACCGCCTGGGGCGTGTTCCAGGGCATGCGCGCCGCCGCCGAGCACGTCTGGGGCGCGCCGACGCTGGCCGGCAAGCGGGTGGGCGTGGCCGGCCTGGGCAAGGTCGGCAAGTACCTCACCAAGCACCTGCTCGACGACGGCGCCGAGGTCGTGGCGACCGACGTCAACCCGAAGGCCCTGGAGTGGGTGCGCACCACCCACCCGCAGGTCGAGCTGGTCGACGACGCCACCGCGCTCGTCGCCGCCGACATCGACGTGTACGCCCCCTGCGCGCTGGGCGGCGCCCTCAACGACGACACCGTGCCGGCGCTGCGCGCCAAGGTCGTCACCGGGGCGGCCAACAACCAGCTCGCCCACCCGGGCATCGAGAAGCTGCTCGCCGACCGGGGCATCCTCTACACCCCCGACTACGTGGTGAACGCCGGCGGCGTGATCCAGGTGGCCGACGAGATCGAGGGCTTCAACTTCGAGCGGGCCAAGCTGCGCGCCACGAAGATCTACGACACCACCCGGGAGATCCTGCAGCTCGCCGACGACGAGGGCGTGCCGCCGGCGGTGGCCGCCGACCGGCTGGCCGAGCGCCGGATGGCCGACGTGGGCCGGCTGCGCACCATCCTCCTGCGCTGACCGCGGCCCCCGGGGTGCGGGCACCCGCCCCGCACCCCGGGGCACCCCCGAGTAAGCTCCATTCGGGGAGTTCGTCACGATCTGTCCGGTGTCACGGCCGGCCCGCCATCCGCTCCTTACCGGGTACACTCGGTGACGGCCGGATCGCTGCGACGCGCAGAGCCGGCTGACGGTAACCCGAGGTGCCGAACGGTGGCATCCCCATGTACCGTAAGAGCCACGAGAGATGCCTGACGTCATCGGGGCCCGCCTTCGGGCTGCCCCGCATTCTGTGCGAGGGGGTCGAGCCATGGGGCGCGGCCGTGCTAAGGCCAAGCAGACGAAGGTGGCCCGGGAGTTGAAGTACCACTCCCCGAACACCGACCTCACCGCCTTGCAGCGCGAGCTGGCGGGTGCTGGTAAGTCTGAGCACAACTTCGACGACGACTACAAAGAGTATGTCGACGACGATGATGAGGATCATGCGGACGACGGCCCGGATCCCTGGGTTCCTCCGACCCGCTGACCTCCGGTCGCATCTGAGCACGCGGTAACTCCCCGCGTGCTCACGCATGTGCCCGACAGAAGTGGCGCTACGACCGACGATCAGGGACCTCGCCCCGCCGGAACGCTCTCCGGTCGGCCGGCAGGTCCCTGATCGCGGCGTGTTCAGCGCGGGCGGTTGTTCCAGTTGTAGAACGTCGGGATGTTCTCGAAGTGGTTCCACGCGCAGACCGCGCTGGCGCCGTCGGAACCCGACACCTCCGCTCGCGACCGACGCGCGGCCTCGGCCTCGTGGAGCAGGGCGGTCAGCCCCGGGGCGGCCTGCCGGACCCGGTCCACGACCGGATCGACGGCACCTCTCCCGACGTGCTCAGGCTGCCGGTCACTGGTGGTCTCGGGCATGCTCCAACACTCCCTCCAGTAGGCGGATCTTGCTGTTGCGGCAGTGCTCGGTCTCCGTACCGTCAAAACGCCCCAGCTCGAAGTAACGGTTGGCCGCGTGGCCGCCACCGCAGAAGCCGAAGTACGGGCAGGACGACCGGCACGCCTCGACCCCGGCCAGGAACTCGCCGACCCACGGCGTACCCGCCGCGCCGGCCAGGATCTCGGCCAGCGGGGTCGCCAGCACGTTGCCGCTGCTGAAGTCGCCGTAGCGGGGGTGGGTGAAGCCGGCCAGCTCGGGGGAGAGCACGGTCACCGACCCGTCGTGGCCGATCGTGGGGATCGGGTCGAGCTGCCGGGGCAGCAGATCGTCCGCCGCGCCGTCCAGCACCGCCGCGGCGTAGCGCAACGACCACTCCACCTCCCGCAGGTGGATGCGGGGCGCCCGGCGCCAGGCCGCGACCAGCTCCGCCCAGAACGCGGTCACCGTCGCCGCGTCGTGCGCGTTGCCCCGGGTGTTGACCCCCTCGGTCTCCTCGATGTTGACGCCGAGCACGTCGCAGCCGAGGTCGAGGAAGTAGTCGTACAGCTCGGTGGCGTAGCCGGGGGCGGGCCGGCTCACCACGGCGAGCGCCGAGAACGGCAGGCCGTGCCGGCGCAGCGCCGCCACCCCGCGCACGATCCGGTCGTACGCCGGCTGGCCGGCCCGGGTCACCCGGTCGCCGTTGCGCTCCCGGGCGCCGTCCACGCTCACGCTCACCCGCACGCCGTGTTCGACGAAGAACGCGCACCAGGCGTCGTCGATCAGCGTGGCGTTGGTCTGGACGTGGTGCTCCACCTGCGGCCCGAACGGGGCCATCAGGGCGGCCAGGTGCTCCCGACCGGCCGCGAGGGGCTCCCCGCCGTGCCACACCACCGAGAACCGCCCGGTGGCCGCCCACGGGTCCACGGCGGCGGCGACCGCCTCCGCGACCGCCACCGGCATCCGCCGGTCGACGGCGCGGAACGGCAGGTAGCAGTAGACGCAGTCCAGGTTGCACAGGGTGGTCGGCTGCATCACCACGTACGAGGGAACCCCGGCGATGCCCCGCATCCCCGTCACGGGCTGTGCCCGAGCAGCCATCGGCCCTCCTACCCCGTGCCTGAGGCCCTTCAGGCTAGGCGGCGATGGCCACTCGGGTGAAGCCCTGATCAGGTACTCGGATGATCAACGCAGCGTGATCAGCCGCGGGTGTGCTGCCCGATCATCTGCACGTTGCCGGAACCCTCGATGATCTCGCCGGCCTGCCAGGCGTCGACGCCGCGGCCGGTCAGGGTGGCCAGCGCCCGGTCGGCGTCCTCGGCCGAGACGATCGCGAACATGCCGACGCCCATGTTGAAGGTCGCCTCCATCTCCGGGTCCTCGATCCGGCCCTTGGACTGGATCAGGTCGAAGACCGGCTGCGGCTTCCAGGTGGAGCGGTTGACCACCGCGTCGACGTGCTCCGGCAGGACCCGCACCAGGTTGCCCGGGATGCCGCCACCGGTCACGTGGGCCAGCGCCCGCACCTCGGCCTCGGCGATCAGCTTGAGGCAGTCCTGCGCGTAGATCTTGGTCGGGGTGAGCAGCTCCTCGCCGAGGGTGCGCTGCCGGCCGAAGTCCTCGATCACCACGTCCAGCCGCATCCGGCCCGCGCCGAGCAGCACGTGCCGGACCAGGGAGTAGCCGTTGGAGTGCAGGCCCGAGGAGCGCATGGCGATCACCACGTCGCCGACCTCGACCCGCTCCGGGCTGAGGATGTCGCTCTCCTCCACCACGCCGACGCCGGTCGCGGAGATGTCGTACTCGTCGGGGCGGAGCACACCCGGGTGCTCGGCGGTCTCGCCACCGAGCAGCGCGCAGCCGGCGTACCGGCAGCCGTCGGCGATGCCGGCGCCGATCTCGGCGACCTTGTCCGGCACGACCTCGCCGGTGGCGATGTAGTCGAGCAGGAACAGCGGCTCGGCGCCGCAGGCCACCAGGTCGTCGACGACCATCGCGACCAGGTCGATGCCGACCGTGTCGTGGATGTCCATCTGCTGCGCGATCACCAGCTTGGTGCCCACGCCGTCGGTGGACGAGGCCAGGATCGGGTTCTTGTACTTCTTGGTGTCCAGGCGGAACAGGCCGGCGAAGCCGCCGAGGTCGCCCATGACCTCCGGCCGCCGGGTCTGCTTGACCTTGGACTTCAGCAGCTCGACCGCGCGGTCGCCCGCCTCGATCGACACACCGGCGTCCGCGTACGAGACCGAGCGTTTGCGCGCCGTGCGGCCGGAGCCGGCCGTCCAGAGCTGGCGGTCGCCGCCGGCGCCCGTCGGGCTGCTTCCTGCGCCGCTGCGCTCGGACACGTGCGTCACGGTTCTCCCCTTTGGTTCTCGGTGCCGCTCGGGGTGCCGGGCGGCGCCGGTGGTGCTACGGGTGGACGGTCGCGCCGCCGGGAGTGGCGACGAGCGGTGGGGCGGTGTGCCCGAGGTCGTCGGAAGGCTGGTTCGTGACCCGCCGCCCCACTCCTTCGAGCACGTGCTTGCCGATCAGGTTCCCGGCCGGCAGCTCGATCGGGTACTCCCCGTCGAAGCAGGCGCGGCACAGGCGGGTCTTGGGCTGCTCGGTCGCGGCGATGAGACCCGGGAGCGAGACGTACCCGAGGGTGTCGGCGCCGATCGACCGGCGGATGCCCTCGTTGTCCAGCCCGTTGGCCAGCAGTTCGGCCCGGGTGGCGAAGTCGATGCCGTAGAAACACGGCCAGTTGACCGGCGGGGAGGAGATCCGCACGTGCACCTCCAGCGCGCCCGCCTCGCGCAGCATCCGCACGATGGCCCGCTGGGTGTTGCCGCGCACGATCGAGTCGTCGACCACCACCAGGCGCTTGCCCCGCACGTTCTCCCGCAGCGGGTTGAGCTTGAGCCGGATGCCGAGCTGGCGCAGGGTCTGCGACGGCTGGATGAAGGTGCGCCCGACGTACGGGTTCTTCATCAGGCCGGCGCCGTAGGTGATGCCGGACTCCTCGGCGTAGCCGATCGCGGCCGGCGTGCCGGACTCCGGCACCGGGATCACCAGGTCGGCCTCGACCGGGTGCTCCTTGGCGAGCTGGCGGCCGATCTGCACCCGGGCGGAGTGCACGTTGCGCCCGGCGATGGTGGCGTCCGGACGGGCGATGTAGACGTACTCGAAGAGGCAGCCCTTGGGCTCCGGCGCGGCGAACCGGGCCGAGCGCAGCCCGTCGGCGTCGATGGCGAGCAGCTCACCCGGCTCGACCTCGCGGACCACGCTGGCGCCGACGATGTCCAGCGCGGCCGTCTCGCTGGCCACCACCCAGCCGCGCTCCAGCCGGCCGAGCACCAGCGGGCGTACGCCGTGCGGGTCGCGGGCCGCGTAGAGCGTCGACTCGTCCATGAAGACGAAGCTGAACGCGCCCCGCAGCTGCGGCAGCACCTCCAGCGCGGCGGCCTCCACGGACAGGTCGGGGCGGCTGGCCAGCAGCATGGTCACCAGCGAGGTGTCGTTGGTGGCGCCGTCGGCGACCAGACCCCGCTCGGCGACCTCCTTCTGCAGCTCGGCGGTGTTGACCAGGTTGCCGTTGTGGGCCAGCGCGATGGTCGTGCCGGAGGTGGTGGACCGGATGGTCGGCTGGGCGTTCTCCCAGGTCGAGCCGCCGGTGGTGGAGTAACGGGCGTGGCCGATCGCGACGTGGCCGCGCAGGCTCGCCAGCGTCGGCTCGTCGAAGACCTGGGCCACCAGACCGAGATCCTTGTAGACCACCACGCCGGAACCGTCGCTCACCGCGATGCCGGCGGCCTCCTGGCCCCGGTGCTGGAGGGCGTAGAGGCCGAAGTAGGTCAGGTTGGCGACCTCTTCGCCGGGGGCCCAGACGCCGAAGACGCCGCAGGCGTCCTGCGGGCCGGGTCGTTGGGGATCAAGGTCGTGGCTCAGCCGGCCGTCGCCTCGGGGCACCCTGCCGCTCCCTCATGCTGGTCTGGACTGGCCTGGCGGAATCAGAGGTGCTGATCCGCGTTCCTCGGCCGGGACCACTGTCGTCGCCTGACAGTGTACGCGAATGACAGTCGATACAGATAGTCACGATTTGGCTCCAGCGCGTCATCGCGACGATCGTGGAGTCGCTGCTAGAGGGGTAGATGCGCGGAGAGATCCGCCCGGTTCCCGCTCACCCGTACGCGACCCTCGGTGACGGCCTCGGCCCACGAGAGCCGTCCGGTCGCCAGCGCCAGCCAGGTCGCCGGATCCATCTCCACCACGTTCGGTGGGGTGCCCCGGGTGTGTCGGGGGCCCGGAAGGCACTGAACTGCACCGTAAGGTGGGACACGCACCTCCACCGATCGGCCGGGGGCGCGCTCCGCGAGGGCGGTCAACAAGGCACGGACCGCCTCCCGGTACACCGGCCGTTCGGGCGTACGCCCCTCGTCGAGCGCCGTCAACGCCGCCGCGACCGCGGCGGACTTAATGTGCGGAGAGGACACGACGGGACGATACGACTCGATGGCGGAGGCCGCGACGCTGGCCCTGGGTCGCGCTGATCCGGTCAGACAAGGCATAGTTGCCGACGGCGTATTCGTACCGTGATGATCCCGGACCCACCCGGCCCGGGGAGTCAGCCCGGAAGGCGGTGGACGTGTCAACACACCGACGTGCCTGGAAGCAGCGGGCCGGTGTGGTCGTAGCGCTGGTTGCCGGCGCCCTGCTCACCGTCCCCGCCACACCGGCCCTCGCGGCCACGATCACATCCTCGGACGGCTCCGTCACCATCGACGCCGGCCGCAGCAGCAGCATCAGTGTCGAGATCACCCCGGACGGGACCGAGATCGGCGCGGTTGTCAGCGTCACCGGCCTGCCGAGCGGCGTCAGCTGCTCCGGCGGCTGCGGAGAAGTGAAGTTCAATCCTCCGGGGTCGAAGCCCGAACGCGTGACGCTGACCCTGTCGGCTTCCGCGAACGCGCCGGCGGCCAACGGGACGCAGGCGACCGTGCGCGTCCAGGGCACCGCGGGCTCCGACGCCAAGCCACTCAGCGTGACCGTCAAGGCCCAGGCCGCTCCGACGACGACCGCTCCGCAGACCCAGACCGTCAACTCGATCTCCGGCAAGGTGACGGTCGCCGCCAACGGCGATCCGGTGCCCAACGCCGTGGTGATGCTGCGCGACTCGCAGGGCCACCAGCGACAGACCACCAGCGACGGCAGCGGCAACTACCGCTTCACCGGCTCCAGCTCGCAGCCGATCACCCCCGGCCGGATCGACCTCGGCGCGAGCAAGGACAACATCGTCGCGACCAAGACGATCAACGCGAGCGCCGGGCAGAGCCTGACCGGCCAGCGGATCGCCCTGGCGATCAAGGTCGAGGTCTCCCCGAGCGCGACGCCGTCGGTGACCGCCGAGGCGCTGCCCACCGACGAGGTGACCGAGGAGACCGCCGAGGAGACCGAGGCGGCTGCTCCCGGGCAGTCCCAGGCCGCGTCGGACGACGGCGGGGGCTTCGGCTCCTTCATGATCATCCTGCTCGGCGGCCTGCTGGTCGCGGCCGGCGTCGGCACGATCGTGCTGCTCTGGATGCGACGCAGGAACGCCGACGAGGACGACGACGCCCAGGCCGGCGCCGCCGCGGGCGCCATCCCCGGCGCGCGGGGCGCGTTCCGGGGGGCCGACGACCACACCCGCGTGGTCAACCCGGTCGGGGCGGCCGGGCCGGACCCGACCATGGTCGGCGGCACCGCGCTCAGCGACGCGCCGACGATGATGCACCGCCCGGTCGTGGACGACGTACCGCCGGACCCGTACGGGGCTCCGCCGCAGCCGTACGGCGCCGCGGGCGCCGCGGCGGGCGGCTGGGCCGGCAGCGGCTACGGCGACGAGCCCGCCCAGGGCGGCTACGGCCAGCAGGGCGGCTACGGCAACGCCCCCGCCTCCGGTGGGGGATACGGCGGCGCGCCCGCCTCCGGTGGGGGATACGGCGGCGCGCCCGCCTCGGGTGGCGGCTACGGCGGCGCCCCGTCCGCCGACGCCGGTTACGGCGCGGCCGGCGCGGCGGCCGGCGGCTACGGCAACGCTCCCGCCTCCGGCGGCGGCTACGGCAGCCGGGAATACGGCGCGCCGACCGGCGGCCAGGACCAGGGTGGCGGCTACGGCGAGCGCTACGACGAGCCCACCGGCCGGTACACCGGGGAGAGCACCGGCGCGTACGCCCCGGCGGCCGACCCGTACCCGACCAGCACCTACCAGCCGGACCAGGGCCAGGGCTACGGCCAGCCGGACCCGGCGCCGTACGGCCGGGGCCAGGAACCGGCCGGCGGCTACGGCGGTGGCAACGGCTACGGCGCGCAGGGCGGCGGCTACGACACCGGCGGCCAACAGCCGGGCTACGACAACGGCTACGGCGCTGCCCAGGGCGGCTACGACCAGCAGGGCGGCGGCTACGGCGCCGGCCAGGGCGGGTACGGCCAGCAGGGCGGCTATGAGCAGCCGGCCGGCGGCTACGGCGCCGGCCAGGGTGGCTACGGCCAGCAGGGCGGCTACGACCAGGAGCCGCCGCAGCAGCGCACCGGCGGCTACGACGACCGGGGCTACGACCAGCAGCAGGGCGGCGGCTACTACGGCGACCAGGCCCAGGCGGGTCGGGGGCGGCCGGACGCGGCGCCGCAGCAGGACCGGGGCGGCCGCCGCCTCGACTGGCTGGACGACTGACCCAGGGACCGACGTGAAAGGGCCGCCCGGTGCTCCGGGCGGCCCTTTCGCATTGTCTGGTCAGGCGGCGGAGAAGACGCCCTGGCGCAGCAGCGGCACCACCTCGGAGACGCCGATCCGCACGGCGACCTCCACGTCGCCGGCGAAGCCGCCCTCGATCAACTCCCGGCCGGAGACGCAGCCGCGCACCGCCGCCGGAACGTCAGGGGTGCTGGCCAGCGCGGCGAGGGCCATCGCCGCCTCCACCGAGAGCCCACCCGGTACGCCGGAGAGGGCGTCCAGCACACTCGCCGCGCCCAACTGGTCCTCCACGCAGGGGCGCAGCGAGCCGTCCGGCCAGCGTTCACCGGCGGCCACCACGCCCACCGGGGCGTCGGTCGAGCCGTATCCCTGGCGGCGCAGCCAACGCCCGACGGCGCGGGCGTTGCGCAGGCACGCCGCGACCACCGGCAGGCCAGTGGCGCTGGCGGCGGCGCTGATGGCGGAGCCGTTCGGTGACGGCAGCACCAGGTCGGTGACGACCGGCGCGGTGCTCAACGCCGCCGGCGAGAGCGACCACGGGTGTTCCGGGGTGGTCTGCCGGCGGCCGACCGCGGCGACCGCGCCGACCCGCCGCGCGAAGTCCGCCGCCTGCTCACCCCAGGGGAACGGGTGCACCCGCATGCCCCGGCCGACCGCCACCTCGACGGCGGTGGTGAACGAGAGCACGTCCACCACCACCAGCACGGCGCAGACCCGGCCGAGTTCGGCCGCCCCGGTCAGCCCCCAGTCGAACCGGGCGCCGGCACCGGGTTGGGCGTAGACGGCCCCGGCCAACGCCTCAGCGCTTATCGGGCGCGGAGGACTGCTCGTCGTCACCTGGGTCGGACGGGGCCGCCGGAGCGTCGGGAGCCGTCGCATCTGCGGTGACCTCCGTGGTCGGACGCTCCCGCTCCGCCGCCTCGGCGGCGGTGGGCTCGGCGACGGCGCCTTCGGCGACGCCGGCCTCGGGCCGGGGCGACTCGTCGGCGGCGGCCGGCTCCGGCTGCGCGGCCTCGACCTGCTCGGCCTCCGTGTCGGCGGCGGTCGGCACGTCCACCGGCTGCGCGGCGGTGGCCGGCGCGACGGTGGTGGTGCCGGTCCAGGGCGCCTCCACCTCGACCTGGGCTGCCTCCGCGCCGCCGAAGAGCCGCGGCAGGGTGGCCATGTGCACCTCGCGCAGCTCGTCCAGGCCGATCCGGAACTGGCCGTGCAGCTCGAGGGCGCCGCCCGCCGGGTCGGTCACGCCGATCAGCTCCCACGGCACACCACGCTCGCCGCAGAGGGCGGTGAACGCCTTCTCGCGACCGCGCGGCACCGAGACCAGCACCCGGCCGGCCGACTCGCTGAACAGGAAGACGAACGGCAGCGAACCGTCGGCGAACCGCTCCGGCACGGCGATCCGGGCGCCGACCCCGCGCCGCAGGCAGGACTCGACCAGGCTCTGGGCGAGACCACCGTCGGAGAGGTCGTGCGCGGAGCTGAGGAGACCCACCCGGGCCGCCTCGGCCATCAGTTCGGCCAGCACCCGCTCGCGGGCCAGGTCGACCTGCGGCGGCATGCCGCCCAGGTGCTCGTGGGTCACCCAGGCCCACTCCGAGCCGGAGAGCTCGACGTGCGTGTCACCGAGCAGGAAGAGCTGGTCGTGGTCGCCAGAGGCCCGCGGGGCGAAGCCCATCGGCACCCGGTCGGCGACGTTGTCCAGCACGCCGAGCACGCCGACCACCGGGGTCGGGTGGATCGCCGCGGCACCGGTCTGGTTGTAGAAGCTGACGTTGCCGCCGGTCACCGGGATGCCCAGCTCGAGGCAGCCGTCCGCCAGGCCGCGCACGGCCTCGGCGAACTGCCACATCACGCCCGGGTCCTCAGGCGAGCCGAAGTTGAGGCAGTTGGTCACGGCGATCGGCTTCGCGCCGGTCACGGCCACGTTCCGGTACGCCTCGGCCAGCGCCAGCTTCGTCCCGTTGTACGGGTCGAGGCGGGCGTACCGGCCGTTGCCGTCCACCGACAGGGCCACCCCGAGGCCGGTGCGCTCGTCGATCCGGATCACACCGGAGTCCTCCGGCTGGGCGAGCACGGTGTTGCCCAGCACGTACCGGTCGTACTGCTCGGTGACCCAGGTCTTGTCGGCCAGGTTCGGCGACGCGATCATGCGGAGCAGGGTCTCCCGCAGCGCCTCCGGCGTGGTCGGCCGGGGCAGCGTCTCGGCCCGGTCGGCCTGGAGCAGGATCAGGTCGGCCGGCTCGCGCATCGGACGGGCGTAGACCGGGCCGTCGTCCACCAGCGAACCCGGCGGCACGTCGACCACGACGTGGTCGTTCCAGGTGACCAGCAGCCGGCCCGGCTGCCCGTCCGGGGACGGCGCGGTGACCTCGCCGATCGCGGTGGCCAGCACGCCCCACTTGTCGGCGGTCTTGAGCACCGCCTCCAGCTTCTCCGGGGCGACGACCAGCAGCATCCGCTCCTGGGACTCGCTGGCCAGGATCTCGTGCGGCTCCATCGAGGGCTCGCGCAGCGGCACCCGCTCCAGCCACACCCGCATGCCGGTGCCGGCGGAGGCGGCGGTCTCGGTGAGCGCGCAGGTCAGGCCGGCGCCGCCCAGGTCCTGGATGCCGACGACCAGCTCGGCGTCGTACAGCTCCAGGCAGGCCTCGATCAGCAGCTTCTCGGTGAACGGGTCACCCACCTGCACGGACGGGCGGCGCTGCTCGCTGCCCTCGTCGAAGGTGGCGCTGGCCAGCACCGACACGCCGCCGATGCCGTCCCGGCCGGTCTTGGCGCCGAGCAGCACCACGATGTTGCCCGGGCCGGTGGCGTCCTTCTTCTGCAGCCGGTCGACCGGCAGGACGCCGAGGCAGAGCGCGTTGAGCAGCGGGTTGCCCTGGTAGCAGGGGTCGAAGACCAGCTCGCCGCCGATGTTGGGCAGGCCGAGGCAGTTGCCGTAGCCGCCGACGCCGGCGACCACGCCGGGCAGCACCCGGGCGGTGTCCGGGTGGTCGGCCGCGCCGAAGCGCAGCGGGTCCATCACGGCGACCGGGCGGGCGCCCATGGCGAGAATGTCCCGGACGATGCCGCCGACGCCGGTCGCCGCGCCCTGGTACGGCTCGACGAAGCTCGGGTGGTTGTGCGACTCGACCTTGAAGGTCACCGCCAGCTCGTCGGAGATCCGCACGACGCCGGCGTTCTCACCGATGCCGGCGAGCAGCCGGTCGCTCGGCGGGGCCTTCTCGCCGAACTGGCGCAGGTGCACCTTGCTCGACTTGTAGGAGCAGTGCTCGCTCCACATGATCGAGTACATGGCCAGCTCGGACTGGGTGGGGCGCCGGCCGAGGATGTCCCGGATCCGGTCGTACTCGTCGTCGCGCAGGCCCAGCTCGGCGTAGGGCTGGAGCTCCTCGGGAGTGCCGGCGGCCTGCGACACGGTGTCCACGCCGGCGGCCCAGTCGGCGGCCGGCGGCGAGCCGGCGTGCCGGCCCGCGTCGGCCGGGCCGCCCTGCGGCACCACGGTGGCCGCGCGCGGCTCAGTCGGGGCGGCCGGGTAGGCGCCCGGTGTCTCCCGTACGACCGGGTCCGGATGGGTGGTCATGACGTCTCCTCGCTGCGCTCGTGGCCGCCCGTCGGGCGGGGGAGCCGACCGGTGATCCCGCCGCGCACGGTCACGCCGGCGCCCCCACCAGGTGCTTGAGCACCGAGGTGAAGAAGCCGAGACCGTCCAGGGAGGGGCCGGTGAGCGCCTCCACCGCGTGCTCGGGGTGCGGCATGATGCCGACCACGTTGCCGGCGGGGTTGGTGATCGCGGCGATGTCGCGCTGCGACCCGTTGGGGTTGCCGCCGACGTAGCGGGCGACGACGCGCCCCTCGCCCTCCAGCTCGTCCAGGGTCGCGGTGTCCGCGACGTAGCAGCCCTCGCCGTTCTTGACCGGGATCAGGATCTCCTGACCGGCCTGGAAGGCGTTCGTCCAGGCGGTGCCGACCGACTCGACGCGCAGGATCTGGTCCCGGTTGCGGAAGTGCAGGTGCTGGTTGCGGGTGAGCGCCCCGGGCAGCAGGTGGGCCTCGCAGAGGATCTGGAAGCCGTTGCAGATGCCGAGCACCGGCAGGCCGCCCCGGGCCGCGTCCACGATCCGGTCCATCACCGGGGCGAACCGGGCGATGGCGCCGCAGCGCAGGTAGTCGCCGTAGGAGAAGCCACCCGGGAGGACGACGGCGTCCACCCCGTGCAGCTCCGCGTCACCGTGCCAGAGCCGGACCGGCTCGGCCCCGGCGATCCGTACGGCCCGGGCCGCGTCCCCGTCGTCGAGCGAACCGGGGAAGGTCACCACACCGACGCGGGCGGTCACGGGTGTGCGTCCACGGTCTCGTCCGCCTCGACCACCCGGACGGTGAAGTCCTCGATGACCGGGTTGGCGAGCAGCTTGTCGGCGATCTCGCGGGCCCGGTCCAGGTCCGGTTCGCCGGTGAACTCGATCTCGATCCGCCTGCCGATCCGGACAGAGGCGACGTCACTGACGCCAAGCCGCGGCAGCGCGTTTGCGACGGCCTGGCCCTGAGGATCGAGGATCTCGGGCTTGAGCATGACGTCGACGACGACGCGAGGCACAGGGCACTCCTGACTGTGTACGCAGTTGGGTGCCGGCCCATCACGGGCGAGCGCAGCCAGCGTACCTGGCAGATTCCGGTCCGGACGCACCGGCCGGGGGCAGTTCAGGCAGTGATCGACATAACGACGCGTCCCGACGGAGGGCCGATGCGCGTTCGTTGCCGGGCCGATGCGGTTTCGTTGCCTGCCGCGTCGGCGGACCGCCGTCGCCACCCCGCTGACCAGGCAAACCCCGATGGGGGTTCGCCGGGGCTGACCAGTTCCCGACAAACACGGACGAGTACGCCCCGAGCCTCCGGCGTCACATTCATGAATCTCGATTAACTCTTGTGAACGGCGGCTCGCGGGCTCTAGCCTACATCGTCAGACGTCGATGCTTTTGACGTCCCCGGCGGGTCACCCCCGCCCGCCGAGGCCGACTCCCCGGCGACCCCGGGCCCCCCGACCAAGGAGTTCCCATGCGCCTCCGCCCCCTGCTCGCGGTGCTGACCACCGCGCTCGCCGGCGTCCTCGCCACCACCTCCGGCGCCGCCGCCGCCCCGGCCGGCCCCCAGCCCATCATCGGCGGCAGCACCGTCTCCTCCGCGCCGTGGGCCGCGGCGGTGTTCAGCAATGGCTCGTTCACCTGCTCCGGCAGCGTGATCTCGGCGCAGTGGGTGCTCACCGCCCGGCACTGCGTCAACGGCTCGATGTCCGTCCGGGTGGGCAGCGTCTACCGCTCCTCGGGCGGCGTCACCCGTACCGTCAGCGCCACCTACACCCGCTACGACCTCGCCCTGATGCGCCTGTCCAGCCCGGTCACCACGACCGCGGTGACGCTGGCCAGCAGCAACCCGCCGATCGGCTCGACCAACTCGATCTACGGCTGGGGCATGACCTGCTACAGCGGCTGCTCGGCCGCCAGCCAGCTCAAGACCGCCACCGTCCAGGTGACCAGCACCAGCGTCACCGACGCGTACGGCGGGCAGGCGATCCGGAGCACGGAGATCAGCGGCAACGCCTGGAAGGGCGACTCGGGCGGCCCGCAGTTCTACAACGGCCGGCAGGTCGGGGTCGCCTCCACCGCCGACGGGGTGAGCATCCAGAACTACGGCAGCGTCGCGTACAACCGGGCCTGGATCACCTCGGTTTCCGGTGTCTGACGGTTAGCGCCGTGGCGACGCGGATGGCCGGCCGAGCGCCCGCCGTCCGCGCCGCCTCGTTTTGCAGCATCCGATCAGGTGAACACGGCTCGCGAACGGCCCGGGCGCGGCCTGACAGCATCGGAACCGTGCTGGTCGTGACGACGGATCAACTGCCTGGCTACGAGATCCGCCAGATCCTCGGCGAAGTGGTCTCATCGATGGCCCGGACGCGCAACCCGTACCGCGAGGGGGTCAAGAACCTGCGCGGTGGCGCGTACGACCCGATGGCGCCCGACAACCTCACCCGGTGGCGGACCGACTCGGTGGCCCGGCTCGGCGAGGAGGCCCTCCGGCTCGGCGCGAACGCCGTGGTGGGGATGCGCTTCGACAGCCGCGACTGCGGCGAGATGTGGATGGAGATCTGCGCGTACGGCACGGCGGTGATCGTCGTACCCAAGGTGCCCGACGTCATGCCGAGCGACCAGCCGCTGGTCGCGGCCGAGACCGCCCAGGAGCCCGGCTTCACCGAGGCCCCCGGCGGCATCGCGGAGCCGGCGAGCGCGCCGAACCTCTCCTCCGCCGCCGACACCCCCACCCGCAACTCCTGACCCCGCCCGGCCCGCCCTGCCTGCCCGGCCCTGCCCGCGGTGATCAAGAAGTTTGCGTCGGATAGATCTCCGATTCAGACGCAAACTTCTTGATCACCGGGGGAAGGCGCGATCAGCGGACAAGGGCGCGGGGTGGCCCGGGTGGGTCAAAGGATGGGCGGCGGGGAGTAGGTGGCGGCCTCGGGGTGGGCCGTCACGACCGCGGTGATGCGCTTGGTGACCGCGTCGACCTGGGCCTGGGCGGCGCCGGTGAAGGTGGTGGGGTCGGCGACCAGGGCGTCGATCTCGGCGCGGGACAGGCCGAGGCGGCCGTCGGCGGCGAGACGGTCGTAGAGGTCGTTCTCGGCGGCGCCCTTCTCCCGCATGGCGAGCGCCACGGCGACCGCGTGCTCCTTGATCACCTCGTGGGCGACTTCGCGGCCGACGCCCCGGCGGACCGCCGCCACCAGGATCTTGGTGGTGGCCAGGAAGGGCAGGAACCGCTCCAGTTCCCGGTTGATCACCGCCGGGTACGCCCCGAACTCGTCCAGCACGGTGAGGAAGGTCTGGAAGAGCCCGTCGGCGGCGAAGAACGCGTCCGGCAGGGCGACCCGGCGGACCACCGAGCAGGAGACGTCCCCCTCGTTCCACTGGTCGCCGGCCAGCTCGCCGACCATCGACAGGTAGCCCCGGATGATCACGGCGAAGCCGTTCACCCGCTCCGACGAGCGGGTGTTCATCTTGTGCGGCATCGCACTGGAGCCCACCTGGCCGGGCTTGAAGCCCTCGGTGACCAGCTCCTGGCCGACCATCAGCCGGATCGTGGTGGCCAGCGAGGACGGCGCGGCGGCGACCTGGGAGAGCGCCGCGAGCACCGCCACGTCGATCGAGCGCGGGTAGACCTGCCCGACGCTGTCCAGCACCCGGTTGAACCCGAGGTGCCCGGCCACGCGGCGCTCCAGCTCGGCCACCTTCTCCGCGTCACCGTCGAAGAGGTCGAGCTGGTCGGCGGCGGTGCCGACCGGACCCTTGATCCCGCGCAACGGGTACCAGTTGATCAGGTCTTCCAGCCGCTCGTACGCGATCAGCAACTCCTCGGCGGCCGACGCGAAGCGCTTGCCCAGCGTGGTGGCCTGCGCGGCGACGTTGTGCGAGCGCCCGGTCATCACCAGTCCGGAGTGCTCGTGGGCGAGCCAGGCCAGCCGGGCCAGGGCGGCGACGACCCGGTCCCGGATCAGCTCCAGCGAGCGGCGCACCTGGAGCTGCTCGACGTTCTCGGTGAGGTCCCGGGAGGTCATCCCCTTGTGCACGTGCTCGTGCCCGGCGAGCGCGCTGAACTCCTCGATCCGGGCCTTCACGTCGTGCCGGGTGACCCGCTCCCGCTCGGCGATCGAGGCCAGGTCGACGTCGTCGACCACCCGCTCGTACGCCTCGACCACCCCGTCCGGCACGGCCACGCCGAGGTCACGCTGGGCCTTCAGTACGGCGAGCCAGAGCCGCCGTTCCAGCCGTACCTTCTCCTCCGGTGACCAGAGGGCGACCAGCTCGGGTGAGGCGTACCGGTTGGCGAGCACGTTCGGGATCGTCGTCACGTGCCTCATTCTCTCGCATCCGGATGCGCTGGCCACGCCGGGCGGGTGGTCAGGCCCACTTCGCCGGACGGCGGTAGGAGAAATTCCTGTCCCCTGATCCGCGACGGTGACCGGCATCTGCGAGTTCCGCAGGGCCGTTTCATTGATCGAGAAGGACGGCCGTTCGCACGCGAGTCGGGCACCGGCCCTCGGCCAATCCGCCCAGCTCACTGCGGTCTCGTCAGCCCTCGTCAGGCAGGGCGGGCAGCCGATAGCGCAACTCGTGCAGATGACCTCCCTTGATGAGGACGGATGCCTCGACAGGACGGTCTCCATCCGAATAAATCGCCCGTAGCTGACGCAATACCGGGACGTAGGGAGGCAGGGCCAAGGCCTCGACCTCCTCAGCGGTGGGCATCCGCGCCGACACGCGATCGAGCAGGCTCCGCTGTGGATGGCCCAGATCCGACAACACTCTGGCCGCTCCACCAATGATCTTCTTGCGCTGCGCCAGGTCCGTCCCATGGGCTATCGAACTCGGGTAGTACGACCAGGACATCTCGACCGGCTGACCATCGTGAAGCAGCAGACGGTGACGCAGGACCGCCTTCTCGCCCTCAGAGAAGCGGAGGGCCTGCGCTACCTCAGACGGCGGAACGACCTTTGAGACGCCGAGGAGACGGTAGGCGTACCCACCCGGCGAGGGCAGGAGGTAGGACGACGCCTCCACCACGAGTGGTTGCCGGTCCCGGACGTAGACGCCCTTGCCCACCTCGCTGTAGACCGATCCCTCCGCCTTGAGCGCGGCCAGGGCTCGCTGAACGGTGGCCGTTGCGGCGGAATATCGCGCCACCAACGTCGGGATCGAGGGCAACTGGGATCCGGCCGGTAGCTCGCCGGACATGATGGAAGCGCGCAGGTCGGCGGCGATCTGCTCATGGCGAGGGCGGCCGTCGCTTCCGCTGGCCATGTCGCGCTCCCCCGCTCCGCTAGTCGATCGTCAACTCATACCGCAGGCGCCGGCCCTGCGGCACCATGGTCATCACGCTGGCCTCGATCGGCACACCCTGCCGTGTGCTGAGCAGGCGCGTCAGGCCGAGCACCCAGTCCTGCCCCGTCAGGTTGAGCAGCCTCCGCTCGGCGGCATCAGGTTCGCGCGTATAGACGTCCTCCCGCACCTGACCGGGACGATAACCCAACTCGGCCAGCAGACCGATGGCACCACCGCGAATCTTGCGAGGCTCAGCGAGAGCGGTGCCGCTCGCGATGGACGCGGGGTAGTACGAGTCGGTCAATTCCACCGGCTGGTCGTTCAGCAGCATCAACCGCCTGCGGACGACCACCAGCGCACCCGGCTGTACCTGCAAAGCCTCGGCCACTTCGACGGCAGGAACCACCTTGGCCACTTCGAGCAGACGTTGGCTGCCCACACCGCCCTGCTGAGTTGCGTCCTCAGCCCACGCGTCCCCGTCCTGCGGAGATCGGGGGACAACATAGGGCATCGACACGCTGAGCCACTCCGGACCGGTCACGCCCGACTCCTATCAGGTGATCTGCGGGCAAGGGTAGACCCCGCCACACGGCGTGGCGCAACCCTTCATCCTTGATGCCTTACTCGAATAGCAGTAAGGTTTGCCACAAAGAAGCGGACCGGGGTGGGTCGGTTTGGCGGCCTCTCCCACTCCCGGTCCGGCACGAGTCGAGGGGAGCAACCACGCCGGATCGCGTCCCGGGGAACGACTCCCCTCCTGTCTACCACCCGGCGGCGTTCGCGCGTACCGGGCGGCGGCGTGGCGCGTCCGTCCGTGACGGCTCCCGGCCAACCCGGCGCCGCGTCGACCCCACGGCGCGACGCCGGTCCATGACGGGGCGGGTGCGCGGCCTGCGGACGCCACGCGCCCGCCCATCGCCGACAGGAGCGAGAATGGGCGTCTACCGGTCAACGACCAGCCGACCGTGGCAGCGCGATGAAGCGGGAGCGGAAGCGGCGCGCGATATCCTGACCAGCCACGTACCCGATCGGGAGACCGGCCTTTGCATGGTCTGTCTGGTCCCCGGGCCGTGCCGGCCGGCGAATGCGGCGGCGAACCGGCTGGTCGACCTGGGCCGGCCGGTGCTTCCCGGTGACGAGCCGCAGCGCCGCCGAGCCGGTTGGCGGGGCTGGTTCGGGCCGCAGCGGCGGACGATGCCCCGGCGGGCGCCGCTGCTGACCTTCGTCTGGATGCTCCGGCTGGGCGCCCCCGCCGCCGGGTCGGACGCCTGGGTAACGCTGTGACGGCACGTCCGATCCCTTTCCGGGTGGGCGATGTGGTGGAGCTGTCCGAGCAGAACTACTGCTACGGGCTGGGCATGCTCACCCTGCGGATCGAGAAGCTGGGTCGCCGGGAGCAGCACAGCGACGGCGTCTGGATCCACCTGCGAGGCGTCGAGCTGGGGCATCCCTCCGGGTCGCGTCAGCGCCGGGTGCTTGCCCGGCTGGATGCGGTCCGGGTCCGGCCGCTCCGCGCTCCGGCCGCCCATGTACCGGTCCGTCCCGGATGGGAGTGTGCCGGTTGCGGTCGGCCGTGGCCCTGCCCCGACCGGCGAGAAAGGCTGCTCAGCGACTACGCGGGAAATCGTGCCGCCCTCGGCGTGTACCTCGGCCTGCAACTGGTGGACGCGTCCTCCGACCTGCGCCACCACCCCGCCGGAGACCTCTACGCCCGCTTCTTCGGTTGGCTGCGACCGGGCGGCTGAAAGGATGATCGACTCGGTGTCGGCGATATGGCGGAATGAGGAACGCTCCGAGACCGCCACATCGCCGGCCTGAAGTGGATCAACGTCGGCAGCGGTGGTCACTCCGGTGCGGGGCGGCCGGTGAGCGCCCGCCACAATCCCGCGCACGCCGCCTCCTCGGTGTCGAAGACCTGCCGCACGTCCCGCGTCCCGCGCTCGTACAGGCCGATCTCCCAACGCCCACCCGCCGACCGGCGCAGGAACCAGAAGTCGGGCGGCACCGGCACGTGCTCGTGCACCCCCTCCAGCTCGAAGGCGTCCGGCGACAGTCCCGTCGCCAGCAGGGCGTTGCGCACCTCGTGCCGATCCACTCCCGACCTCCCGCTCCGCACCGGCCGCGCCGGCGGTCGCCGCTGCGGCGACCGCCCGCCGGTTCAGCGGACGTGTACGGCGGCAATCCCGCCACCCGTGCCGCCCCGCCGGGGCACGCCGTCGGTCACGCACACCCCGCCGGCCAGGGACTCCTCCACCAGGAACTGGTGGTCGACCAGCCACTGCACGGTCAGGTTCGCACCGGCCTGCGGCAGGTAGGCCGGGTTCAGCTGAAACTGGGTGCCCAGGCCGGGTTGGGCGAACCACGGCGCGGTCGGGCCGGAGTCGACGTCGAACGGCTTGAGCACGCAGTAGGTGTGGTAGTTCGCCAGCGGCGCGGCCGACGGAAGTGCCGGCCGCGGTGCGGGAAGCGGTGGCGTGTCGAGGCTCTGCGGCGCCAGGGAGCGGGCGCTGACCGGGGTGCCGAGCGGGGCCAGGAACGCGCCGCCGGCGAAGCCGAAGCGGTCCAGGCGGTACCCGGCCAGCAGGGTCTGCCGGGTCTTGAGCGGCGTGCCGTCCGGCGCGACGACGAAGCCGTTGACCGGCGGGAAGACGTACTCCGCGGGGGTGTCCGTGGTGTACCGGGCCAGGAACCGGCTCTCGGTCAGCCCGCCGAAGCGCTGGTAGCCGGCGAGCAGCGGCCCGAGCGGCGACGTCCCGGCGGCCTGATCGGCGGGCCCGGGAAAGAGGATCAGCGCCGCGCCGGAGAGCAGGGCGAGCAGCCAGCGTCTGCGGTCCACGACGAACCTCCCGATGAAGGACGGTCAACGCCTTCATCGTCGGGAGGGCGGAACGAGAATGTGAGCCTTTGTGCCGTTTGCCGCCGAACGGGGGACCGCTACCCGCTCGTCCCGTGGACGAGCGGGTAGTCACCCGGAACGGTCAGCGCTCCAGGATCGCGGTGACGCCCTGCCCGCCCGCCGCGCAAATGGAGATCAGCCCGCGGCCGCTCCCCTTCTCGGCGAGCAGCTTCGCCAGGGTGGCGACGATCCGGCCGCCGGTGGCGGCGAACGGGTGCCCGGCGGCCAGCGAGGAGCCGTTGACGTTGAGCTTGTCGCGGTCGATGGACCCGAGCGGGCCGTCCAGGCCCAGCCGGTCCTTGCAGAACTCCGGCGACTCCCAGGCGGCGAGGGTGGCCAGCACCTGCGAGGCGAACGCCTCGTGGATCTCGTAGTAGTCGAAGTCCTGCAGCGTCAGCCCGGCCCGGGCCAGCATCCGGGGCACCGCGTACGCGGGGGCCATCAGCAGCCCCTCGTCGCCGTGCACGAAGTCGACGGCGGCGGCCTCCGACCAGGAGAACCAGGCCAGCACCGGCAGGTGGTGCTCGCGCGCCCACTCCTCCGACGCGAGCAGCACCGTCGACGCGCCGTCGGTGAGCGGGGAGGAGTTGCCGGCGGTCATGGTCGCCTGGTCGGCGTCCGGGCCCTTGGCGCCGAAGACCGGCTTGAGCGAGCCCAGCTTCTCCAGGGTGGTGTCCGCGCGGAGGTTCTGGTCCCGGGTCAGCCCCAGGTACGGCGTGATCAGGTCGTCGAAGAACCCCTTGTCGTACGCGGCGGCGAGCCGCTGGTGCGACCGGAGCGCCAACTCGTCCTGCGCCTGCCGGTCGACCTGCCAGCGCACGGCCGTCCGCGCGGCGTGCTCACCCATCGACAGCCCGGTACGCGGCTCGGCGTTGCGCGGGATCTCCGGCTTGAACGGCTGGTGCGGCCGCAGCTTCGCGGCGATCTTCAGCCGCTCGCCGAGGGTGCGGGCGGAGTTGAGCTTGAGCAGCGTGCGGCGCATGTCCTCGTTGACCGCGAGCGGCGCGTCGGAGGTGGTGTCGACGCCGCCCGCGATGCCCACCTCGATCTGCCCGAGGGCGATCTTGTTGGCGACCAGGATCGCCGCCTCCAGGCCGGTGCCGCAGGCCTGCTGGATGTCGTACGCCGGGGTGTGCGGGTCGAGCTTCGAGCCGAGCACCACCTCGCGGGTCAGGTTGAAGTCCTTCGCGTGCTTGAGCACCGCGCCGGCGACCACCTCACCGACCCGCTGTCCGGCCAGGCCGAACCGCGCCACCAGCCCGTCCAGCGCCGCGCCCAGCATGTCCGCATTGGACGCGTTCGCGTAGCGGGAGTTGGACCGGGCGAAGGGGATGCGGTTGCCGCCGATGACCGCGACCCGCCGGATGCTCTGCACGATCCCGCCTCCGTTTCAGGACTTGCCCACAACCTACTGGCCAGTAGGCTACGCCTATGACCGACAGGTACGCGAGCTTCGTCCAATCGGGGGCCGGCCGCGCGCTGGTCAAGCGCCTCGGGCTGCCCGATCCGCCGCGACTGCGCCGGCACACGCCCGGCGACCCGCTCGTCCCCGGGCCGGTGCTGCTCGGGGCGGCCACCGGGGGCCGGCTCGTCGAGCCGGTCGGCAAGATCCTGACCGCCGCCGGGGTCGAGCTGCGCGATCCCGCCGCCGTCGCCGAGACCGCGCGCTTCGGTGCCCTGGTGTACGACGCCACCGGCATCACCGACTCCACCGGCCTGCGCCAGCTGTACGACTTCTTCCACCCGCAGGCCCGCGCGCTGCTGCCCAGCGGCCGGGTCATCGTGCTGGGCACCCCACCGGCGGAGTGCGACCCGCCGCGCGAGGCGACCGCCCAGCGGGCCCTGGAAGGGCTGACCCGCAGCATCGGCAAGGAGTTCGGCCGGGGTGTCACCGCCCAGCTCGTCTACGTCACCACGGACGGCGACCCCGGCACCCTCACCAGCCTGGAATCGACCCTCCGTTTTCTTCTCTCTGGCCGGTCCGCGTACGTCTCGGGGCAGGTGGTCCGGGTCGGTGCCGGCACCGCCCAGCCGCCGGCGGACTGGGACCGCCCGCTCGACGGGCAGGTCGTCCTCGTCACCGGGGCGGCGCGGGGCATCGGCGCGGCGCTGGCCCGGGTGCTCGCCCGCGACGGCGCGCAGGTCGTCGCGCTGGACATCCCGGCGGCCGGTGACGAGCTGGCCGCGGTGGCCAACGAGATCGGCGGCAGCACCGTCCAGCTCGACCTGACCGCCCCGGACGCTCCCACCCGGCTCGCCGAGCACCTCGCCGGCCGGCACGGCCGGGTCGACGTGGTGGTGCACAACGCCGGCATCACCCGGGACAAGACGCTGGGCCGGATGGACGCCGACCGCTGGGACCAGGTGCTCGACGTCAACCTCTCCAGCCAGGAGCGGATCAACGACGTGCTGCTGGCCCGCGACCTGATCCCGGCCGGCGGGCGGATCGTCTCGGTCTCCTCGATCGCCGGCATCGCCGGCAACCGGGGCCAGACCAACTACGCCACCAGCAAAGCCGGCGTGATCGGGCTGGTCGAGTCGCTGGCCCCGGCGCTGCGCGGGCGCGGGATCAGCGTCAACGCGGTCGCCCCCGGGTTCATCGAGACCCGGCTGACCGCGCGTATCCCGCTGACGCTGCGCGAGGCGGGCCGCCGGATGAACAGCATGTCGCAGGGCGGCCTGCCGGTGGACGTGGCCGAGACGATCGGCTGGCTGGCCTGGCCGGCGTCCGGCGGGGTCAGCGGCAACGTGGTCCGGGTCTGCGGCCAGAGTCTGTTGGGGGCGTGATGGCGAAGCGAAAGGACCGGCCGAAGGACGGCCCGACCGAGGACCTGTCGGTCCACGAGCTGATCGACGGGCCGACGGAGGTCATCTCGGCCGACGCGTTGGCTGCCTTCCGCGCGGGCGGCTCCGGCCCCGACGCCAGCGTCGAGGCCACCCATGACCTCTCCGCGTACGCCACGACGGACCTGTCCGCGCACGCCGCCCCGGCGGCACGGGCGCGGGTCGAACTGCCCCGGATGCCCGCACCCGGCGCGCTCTACCGCCGGGCGCTGCGCGACGCGGTGCCGGTCATCGGCCGGTCCCGCCGCCCGGACGCCCCGCCGGAGGTCGAGCTGGCCGTCGGCGGCGTCACCGTGGACCGGGCGCACCTCGCCGACTACGACCGGGTCTGCGGGTTCCGGCTCTCCGACCGGCTGCCGGCGACGTACCCGCACGTGATGGGTTTTCCGCTGTCGCTGCGGCTGATGACCACGCCGGAGTTCCCCATCGCGCTGACCGGCGTGGTGCACGTGGGCAACCGGATCACCGTGCACCGCCCGATCGAGGCCGGCGAGACGCTGGACTTCGTCACCCACGCGGAGCACCTGCGGCCGCACGAGCGGGGGCGGCAGGTCGACGTCGTCCTGGTCGGGTCGGTCGGCGGCGAGGAGGTCTGGCGCGGCGTCTCGACGTACCTGGGCAAGGAGCGCACGCCCGACGGCGGTGGGCGGCGCGACCGGGGTGAGCGGCCCGCGCCGCCGGCCGCCACCGCCCGCTGGCGGGTCGAGCCCCGGGTCGGTACGGACTACGCCCGGGTCTCCGGCGACCACAACCCGATCCACACCTCCCGGCTCGGGGCGCGGCTGCTCGGCTTCCCCCGCCCGATCGCGCACGGGATGTGGAGCAAAGCCCGCTGCCTGGCGGCGCTGGAGAGCCGGCTGCCGGAGGCGTACACGGTGGACGTGGCCTTCAAGCTGCCGGTGCCGCTGCCCGGCACCGTGGCGTTCAGCGCCACCCCGGCCTGGGACTTCGCCCTGCACGACGCGCGGACCGGCCGTCCGCACCTGGTCGGCGCCGTCCGCTGAACGACGCGAGGGTTGGCTTTCACTCTTTCGTGCGCTAAGTTGTTCTCATCTTGAGTTGTTCTCGAAGTGAGAGGGACGCCGTGAACGAGCAGGACTTCCTCGCCGCGTACGACCCCTCGGCCTACCCCTCGATCGCCGTCACCGTCGACGTGGTCGCGCTGACCATCCGCGACGGCGAGCTGTACCTGCTGCTGATCCGTCGGGGCCAACCGCCGTACGAGGGCCACTGGGCGCTGCCCGGCGGGTTCGTCCGCCCCGACGAGGACCTGGCCACCGGCGCGCGCCGGGAGCTGGCCGAGGAAACCGGGCTCGGCGGCGAACGGCTGCGCCGCGTACACCTGGAACAGCTCGCCAGCTACGGCGCCGTCGACCGCGACCCGCGGATGCGCGTCGTCTCCGTCGCCCACCTCGCATTCGCACCCGATTTGCCCGACCCGGCCGCCGGCACCGACGCCGACGAGGCGATCTGGCTGCCGGTGACCGCACTGACCAGCCGGCAGCTCGCCTTCGACCACGGCCGGATCATCGACGACGGGCTGGAACGGGCCCGCGCCAAGCTGGAGTACACCCCGCTGGCCACCCGCTTCCTCGACGGCGAGTTCACCATCAGCGAGCTGCGCGCCGTCTACGAGACGGTGTGGGGGCACCCGCTGCACGCCGGCAACTTCCACCGCAAGGTGCTCTCCGTGCCGGGCTTCGTGGAGAGCACCG
Organism: Micromonospora purpureochromogenes; assembly: GCF_900091515.1. Classification (NCBI taxonomy): domain Bacteria; kingdom Bacillati; phylum Actinomycetota; class Actinomycetes; order Micromonosporales; family Micromonosporaceae; genus Micromonospora; species Micromonospora purpureochromogenes. The sequence goes on from NZ_LT607410.1 coordinate 410,014, forward strand.
GCGCCAGCACCGAACGGGGCGGGGCCCGGGGCGGGCCCCGCGCCAAGCTCTACCGGGCCGGCGACGCCCGGCTGCTGCACCCGGCGCTGCTGCGCCCCGCCCGCGAGGAGACGGTCCGGTGAGGACCGACGAGGCGATCCGGCTGGTCGCGGCGTCCCGCACCGACGAGGAGCTGTTCGGCACGACGGAGCCGGCCCGCCGCTACCGGCGGCTGGTCGCGGCCCTGCACCCCGACCGGCTGGGCGCGGCCGACCAGCGGGTACGCGCCGAGGCCGCCGACGCGCTGGCCCGGGTCACCACCCGGTGGCGGGCCCGAGGCACGCTCGGCGACTACCGGCTCACCCGCCTCGCGCACGTCGGCGACCTCGCCGACCTGTACGACGTCGGGGCGGACCGGCTGCTCAAGCTGCCCCGCAGCCCGGCCGACAACGACCTGATGATCCGTGAGGCGCACGCCCTGCGGGTGATCGAGGAGCGGGGCGACCCCCGGCACCTGCCGTACGTGCCCCGACTGGTCGACTCGCTGCGGACCCGCGACCCGGCCACCGGTGTCGAACGGCAGGTCACCGTGCTGGCCACCGCGCCCGGCCTGCGCAGCCTCGACGAGGTGCGCCGGGCGTATCCGGACGGGCTGGACGGCCGCGACGTGGCCTGGATGTGGCGGCAGCTCCTGGTCGCGCTCGGCCTGGCCCACCGGGCCGGCGTGGTGCACGGCGCGGTGCTGCCCCGGCACGTCCTGGTCGAGCCCGACGCGCACGGCGTGGTGCTCGTCGACTGGTGCTTCTCGGTGGTCGACGGCGACGCGGTCCCGGCCCTGGTGCCCGGCCACGAGGACTGGTACCCGCCGGAGGTCCCCGCGAGGCGACCGTGCGGCCCAGGCACCGACATCGCGATGGCCGCCCGCTGCATGACCGACCTGATGGGCGACGGGGCACCGCACGCGCTGCGCGACTTCGCCGCCGGGTGCCGACGCCCCGCCCTGAACGCCCGACCCGACGACGCCTGGCGACTGCTGGGCGAGCTGGACCAGGTCCTGGACCGGCAGTACGGGCCGCGCACCTTCCGCCCCTTCACCCTCACCCGTTAGGAGCTGTCATGGGCAGTGGAATCTGGTCCACCGACGTGTACGACGCCGCGGACCGCTACCGCCGGGCCACCGGCGCCAGCGCCTTCTCCTACAGCGACAGCGGGGCGCGCACCGTGCACCCCACACTCGACCCCCGCGGCGCCGTACGGGAGAGCCGCGACTCGGCCGAGCACCCGCAGTCGACCCCGATCGCCGTGCTCTTCGACGTGACCGGCTCGATGGGGCACGTGCCGCGCGTGCTCCAGACCAAGCTGCCGCAGCTGCTCGGCCTGCTGCTGCGGCAGGGCTACGCCCGCGACCCGCAGATCATGTTCGGCGCGATCGGCGACGCCACCTGCGACCGGGTGCCGTTGCAGGTCGGGCAGTTCGAGTCGGACAACCGGATGGACGACGACCTCGGCCGGATCGTGCTGGAGGGTGGCGGCGGCGGGCAGATGACCGAGTCGTACGAGCTGGCGATGTACTTCATGGCCCGGCACACCGCCACCGACAGCTGGGACAAGCGCGGCCGGCGCGGCTACCTGTTCATCATCGGCGACGAACTCGCCTACTCCCGGGTGAAGGCCCGCGAGGTGGCCCGCCTGATCGGTGACGACGTGCGCGAGGACGTCGGGCTGCGGCAGATCGTCGACGAGGTGACCCGCCGCTGGGACACCTACTACCTGCTCCCCGCCGGCAGCCACTACTCCGGCAACGCCGCGGTGCTCGACCACTGGCGGGGCCTGCTCGGGCAGCAGGCCGTCGAGCTGGACGACCTGGACGCGGTCTGCGAGACCATCGCGCTGACGATCGGACTCGGCGAGCAGGCCATCGACCTGGACGAGGGCCTGCGCGACCTGGACCGGGCGCGCTCGACGGCCACCGGCACGGTGTCCAGGGCGCTGGCCCGGCTCGACGGCGGGCGGCGGACCGAGGTGGCCGCGCTGCCGGTCACGCGCACCGACGGTCGCGGGGTCACCCGGCTGTGAACCATGTCGTGGTGGTCGACCTCGGCTACGGCGACGCCGGCAAGGGCACCGTCGTGGACTGGCTCTGCGCGACCCGGCCCGTCCACACGGTGGTCCGTTTCAACGGGGGCGCGCAGGCGGCGCACAACGTCGTGCTGCGCGACGGACGACACCACACGTACGCGCAGTTCGGCGCCGGGACGTTCCGCCCCGACGTCGGTACGCACCTGTCGCGGCACGTGGTGGTGGACCCGCTGGCGCTGTCCGCCGAGGCCGACCACCTCACCTCGATGGGGGTGCCCGACGCGCTCGACCGGCTGACGGTCGACGGGGAGGCGCTGCTGGCCACCCCGTACCACCGGGCCGCGAACCGGGCCCGGGAGACCGCCCGGGGAGCCGACCGGCACGGCTCCTGCGGGCTGGGGGTGGGCGAGGCCGTCGGGTACGGCCTCGCCCACCCGGACGAGGCGCCCCGGGTGGCCGACTGCCGCCGCCCGGCCCTGCTCCGCCGCCGGCTGACCGCGCTGCGAGACCGGCTGACCGCCGAGCTGGGTCCGCTGGACGCGCCGTCGGTCGAGGACTGCCTGCCCGCGTTCACCGGGTTCGCCGCCCGGGTGGCGATCGTCGACCGGTCCTGGCTGGCCGGGGCGCTACGGGCGGGGATTTGCGTCTTCGAGGGAGCGCAGGGGGTGCTGCTGGACGAGTGGCACGGCTTCCACCCGTACACCACGTGGAGCACGACGACCTTCGCCAACGCCGAGGCGCTGCTGGCCGAGGCGGGCCTGGCCGGGCAGGCGCGGCGGCTGGGCGTCGTACGGGTGGTGACCACCCGGCACGGGCCCGGGCCGCTGGTGACCGAGGATCGGACGCTGCCGCTGACCGACCCGCACAACCCGACCAACCCGTGGCAGGGGCGTTTCCGGTTCGGGCACTTCGACGCGGTGGCCCACCGGTACGCCCTCGCCGTGACGGGTGGGGTCGACGGCCTCGCCCTCACCCATCTCGACCTCGCCGAACCCCGGCTGCGGCTGTGCCGCCGCTACGACGGGGTGGACCGGCTGCTGCCCGGCCCGCCGGGCGACCTGGACCGACAGGCCGCCCTCACCGCCCGCCTGCTGCGGGTCCGACCGGTCTACGACGACCCGCCCGCCGACTGGTCGGCGGCGGTGGCCGGGGAGCTGGGCGCCCCGGTGGTGCTCACCTCGCACGGCCCCACCGCCGAGGACAAGACGCCGCACGGCTGGCTGGCCGAGGAACCCGGGCGCGCCGGGCACCGAACCGTGGCCACGGCCGCCGGTCGGTCCGGCCACCGATCAACGGTGGCCTGATCCGCCGACTCGGCCCGGGGGCGGTGGTCGAGCCCGGAGCATGAGGGCATGGAGTCCGTGCTCGACCTGTTCCACCACACGGTCACCTCGCCGTGGGTGTACCTGGTGATCCTCGTGGTCACCGCGGTCGACGCGTTCTTTCCCGCGGTGCCCGGCGAGACCGTGGTGATCACCGCCGGGGTCTTCGCCGCCGGCGGTGAGCCGCACATCGTCGCGGTGATCGTGACCGCCGCGCTCGGGGCGCTCGTCGGTGACCACATCTCCTACGGCATCGGTCGGGGTGGCGGCGCCCACCGGGTGGCCCGGCTCCCGGCGGAGAGCCGCCGCCGGACCGGCTCCGAGTGGGCCCGCCGGGCCGTGGACCGGCGCGGCGGGATGATCCTGATGACCTCCCGGTACGTGCCCGGTGGCCGCACCGCGGTGACCCTGACCATGGGCGCGGTCCGCTACCCGCTGCGCTGCTTCCTGCTCTTCGACGCCTTCGCGACCAGCACCTGGGGCACCTACTGCGCCCTGCTGGGGTACTTCGGCGGCTTGGCCTTCGAGCGCGACCCGATCAAGGCCCTGCTCGCCGGCGTCGGCCTCTCCCTCGCCGTCACCGGGCTGGTGGAGTCGGCCCGTTGGCTGCGCCGCCGCGCCCGCCGCCGCGCCGTCGCCCGCCGCTGACCGTCGCTTCCTGGCGTGGCGGTCAGGCCGCCGGGGGGCGCCAGGTGGCGCCGCGCAGCAGTTGGCCGGCGCCGAGCCAGGCGACGTTCATCATCCGGGTCGCGGTCTTCTCCGGATCGGCCTCGGGGTGGTCGGCGAGCCAGTCGGCCAGCGACTCGGTCGCGCCGACCAGGGCGTACGCGACGACCTCCAGATCGGTCTCGCCCACCTCGCGGCCGTCGGCGCGCAGCGCGTGGTCGAGCATCCCGGCGACCACCTCGACCAGCCGGGCGCGCATCGTGGCCAACTCCGCGGCGAACGGCTGCGAGCCCCGGGCCTGCCGGTAGAGCACCGCCCAGCCGTCCCGGTGCGCCCCGACGAAGCCGAAGAAGGCGCGCAGCCCCCGCCAGAGCCGCTCGTCGGCGGGCAGGTCCGGGGCGACGGCCCCGGCGATCGCCTCCATCATCCGGGTGCCCTCGCGGTGCAGGCAGGCGACGAAGAGCTCCTCCTTGGTGCCGAGGTAGGCGTAGACCATCGGCTTGGAGATGCCGGCGTCCTCGGCGATCTCGTCCATGCTGGCGGCGTGGAAGCCGCGCCGGGAGAAGACCTTGACCGCCGCGTCGAGCATCTGCTGCTCGCGTACGGCCCGGGGTAGGCGCTTGAACGTCGGGGTGCTGGACACCCTTGCGAGCATACCTACTCGTGCGTAAGGTTACGCCCGAGTAACCAAAGTCGGCCCGCCCGAGAGGTGCATTCCCCCATGACTGACTTCGACCCGGCCAACTTCGCCAACGTCGGCCCCAAGGAGTTCGCGCAGCTGGTCAAGTCCACCCCCGATGACAAGATCGCCGAGGTGATGTCCGGCGACCTGCGCGGCAAGATCCTCAGCGAGGTCTTCGGCCGGATGCCGCAGCTGTTCCGCGCCGACCGGGCCGGTTCCACCAACGCGGTCATCCACTGGAACATCACCGGCCGGCCCGACGGTGGCACCGACACCTACGAGGTCGCCATCGCCGACGGCGCCTGCACCGTCAACGAGACCCCGCAGCACGACCCGAAGCTCAGCCTCACCATGGGCCCGGTCGAGTTCCTGAAGATCGTCTCCGGTGGCGCCAACCCGGTGATGATGTTCATGACCGGCAAGCTCAAGGCCAAGGGCGACCTGGGCCTGGCGGCCAACATCGCCAACCTGTTCGACATCCCCAAGTCCTGACATGGCCGAGTTCTCGCTCGACCTGAACGAGGAACAGCGGGATCTACGCGACTGGGTGCACGGCTTCGCCGCCGAGGTCGTGCGCCCGGCCGCGGCCGAGTGGGACGCCCGGGAGGAGACTCCCTGGCCGATCATCCAGGAAGCGGCGAAGGTAGGCCTCTACGGCTTCGAGTTCCTCGCCACCTGCTGGGCCGACCCCACCGGCCTCTCCCTGCCGATCGCCAGCGAGGAACTCTTCTGGGGTGACGCCGGCATCGGCCTGAGCATCTTCGGCACCGGCCTCGCGGTCGCCGCCATCTACGGCGCGGGCACCCCCGACCAGATGGTCGAATGGGTGCCGCAGTGCTTCGGCGACGTCGACCAGCCCGCCGTCGCCGCGTTCTGCACCAGTGAGCCGGAGGCCGGCTCCGACGTCGGCGCGATGCGTACCCGGGCGATCTACGACGAGGCCACCGACGAGTGGGTGCTGCGCGGGCAGAAGGCGTACGCCACCAACGGCGGGATCGCCGGGGTGCACGTGGTCACCGCCTCGGTCGAGCCGGAGCTGGGCTCGCGCGGGCAGGCCGCGTTCGTCGTACCGACGGGGACCGCCGGGCTGAACGCGACCCGCAAGCTGCGCAAGCTGGGCCTGCGCGCGTCGCACACCGCCGACGTGTTCCTGGACGACGTACGCGTGCCCGGGCGCTGCCTGCTCGGCGGCCGGGACGCCCTGCTGGAACGACTCGACCGGGCCCGCTCCGGGCAGCGGGCCTCCGGCCAGGCCGCGATGCGCACCTTCGAGCTGTCCCGGCCCACCGTCGGCGCGCAGGCGCTCGGCGTGGCCCGGGCCGCCTACGAGTACGCCCTGGACTACGCGAAGGAGAGAGTCCAGTTCGGACGGCCCATCATCGAGAACCAGGCGGTCGCGTTCGCGCTGGCCGACATGAAGATGGAGATCGACGCCGCCCGGCTGCTGGTCTGGCGGGCCTCCTGGATGGGCCGCAACAACCGCCCCTTCACCGCCGGCGAGGGCTCGATGTCCAAGCTCAAGGCCGGCGAGGTGGCCGTCGCGGTGACCGACCGGGCGGTGCAGCTGCTCGGCGGCGCAGGCTTCCTGCGCGACCACCCGGTCGAGCGGTGGTACCGGGACGCCAAGATCTACACCATCTTCGAGGGCACCTCGGAGATCCAGCGGCTGGTCATCTCCCGCGCGATCTCCGGCATGCAGATCCGCTGACCCGTCACCGTCGGTGGTGGCGTCCGCCACTGCCGGATGTCCACCAGTTGGCAACTGCTCGCACCGGTTGGGCTCCCGGAAGCATCCGGTGCATGATCGAAAGGTGACGTCCGGGTGAAGGGCCCCCACGGGGGCCCTTCACCGCACCCCCGAAGGAGGCCGCCACATGGACCTGCCGTTCGTCGTGGCCACGCTGACCCGGCGGGGGCTGCTCACCCCGGGCCGGCCGATCCGGGTCGCCTCCCAGCTCCAGGCGCTGCGCAAGTGGGGTTGGAGCCTCGCCGGCGAGCTGCGCCAGGCCGCCGCCCGCGACCCGGGCCGGGTCGCCGTCATCGACGAGCAGGGCGCCGAACTGACCTACCAGGAGCTGCTCGACCGGGCGGAGCGGCTGGCCCGGTCGATGCGGACCGGGCTCGGCGTACAGACCGGCGACCGGGTCGGGGTGCTCTGCCGCAACCACCACGGGCTGATCGCGGCGGTCGTCGCCGCCACCGTGCTCGGCGCCGACGCGGTGCTGGTCAACACTGGCCTCTCCGCCGCCCAATTGGCCACCGTGACCGAGGAGCAGCAGCTCCGGGTGCTGGTCCACGACGACGAGTTCGCCGACCGGATCCTCGGGCTCCCCGCCGAGGTGCACCGGGTGGACGAGCGCGGCATCGAGGAGCTGATCGCCGGCGCGCGCCCCGGCGACCTGCAACCACCCGAGCGCGACGGCCGGACGATCGTGCTCACCTCCGGCACCACCGGCGCACCCAAGGGCGCCCGTCGGCCCACTCCCAACGGGTTCGGCCCGCTGGTGTCCATCATCGACCGGATCCCGCTGCACACCCGGGACACCGTGCTGATCGCCGCGCCGCTCTTCCACACCTGGGGGTACGCCGCCCTCCAGGTCGCCTTCGCGCTGCGCGCCACGATCGTGCTGCACCGCCGGTTCGAGCCGGCCGCCACGCTGGCCGCGCTGGTGACCCACCAGTGCCAGGCGCTCTTCGCCGTACCCGTGATGGTGCAGCGACTGCTCGACGTGCCGCCGCCGGAGCCGCGGCCGCCACTGAAGGTGGTCGCGGTCAGCGGCTCGGCGCTGCCCGGCGGGCTGGCACCGAGGTTCATGGACGTCTACGGCGACGTGGTCTACAACCTGTACGGCTCGACGGAGGTCTCCTGGGCCTCCATCGCCGGCCCCGCCGACCTGCGCGAGGCGCCCACCACCGCCGGCCGGCCGCCGCACGGCACCCGGCTGGAGGTCCTGGACGACGACGGCCAGCCGGTGCCCAACGGGCGGGTCGGGCGGATCTTCGTGGGCAACGAGATGCTCTTCGAGGGCTACACCTCGGGGGCGCGGCGGGAGACCCACGACGGGCTGCTGGACACCGGCGACCTCGGCCGGATCAACGCCGACGGGCTGCTCTTCGTCGACGGCCGCGCCGACGACATGATCATCTCCGGTGGGGAGAACGTCTTCCCGTCCGAGGTGGAGGATCTGCTGTCCCGCCTCCCCCAGGTCCGGGAGGCCGCCGTGATCGGCGTACCCGACCCGGAGTACGGGCAGCGGCTCGCCGCCTTCCTCGGCCTGCACTCCGGCGAGGTGCTCGACCCCGAGGCGGTCCGCGAGTACGTCCGGCACTACCTGGCCCGGTTCTCCGTACCCCGGGACGTGATCTTCGTGAAGTACCTGCCGCGCAACGCCACCGGCAAGGTGCTGAGCCGGGAACTGCGCCGTTACTACGGCTGACCGTTTCAGCGCCGCCCCTTGAGCGCCGGGGCCGGGGGCCGCGCGGGCGGCGCGACCCCCGGGGTCGCTCACGGGTAGAGGGTCAGGCCGGGGGCCCGGGCGATCTCGACGAGTTGGTCCATGGTGAGCAGCGGCGTGTCGGCCGTCGTCGAGCTCTGCATCTGGTTGCCGACCGGCTGGCTGCGGAAGTTGTTGGTGATGGCCAGCACCGAGGTCCCGTCCGGCCGGGCCACGAACGCCCAGAACTGCCACTGCCCCCGCTCCGCCGCCAACCTGCTGAGCACGGCCGTCGAGCCGTCCGGGAACCGGACGGTCCGGCAGTCCTCGGAGTTCATCGCCCGCGCGCAGTCCGGGGTCGACTCCTCCCTGGGGGTCGGCGCCACCCGGAGCAGGAAGAAGCCGCTCTCCTTCCCCCGCCGGACCGTGGCGCCGACCTCGTACTCCCGGTAGCTGGGGTGGTACTGGAACTGCGGCTCGGTGCAGCCCTTCTGGGCCGGGTCGAGGCGTACCCCGGCGGGCAGTCGGGTACGTAGTCCGTCCCGCAGCGCCGCCGTCAGTCGGGCCACGCCGGCGGCCGGCTCCTCCGTCGGCCGGGGGCGCACCGTGCCGTACGACTGCAGGGGCGGCTGCGGCCCGGTGGGCTTCGGCGTCACGCCGGTGCAGAGCTTCACGGTGGTGGCGGGGCCGGCGGTGGGCGAGCCGATCGCCGGAGGCACGGCCGTCCGGGGCGCCGGCCCCCCGGCGATCAGCACCGGCGTCACGACCGCCACGGCAACGGCCGCGGCCACCCCGGTGCCGCTCCACACCCAGGTCCGGTGCCGGCGACGCCGCCGGTCGGCGGCGATCAGCTGGTCGACGTCGATCCGGCTGGGGGGCGCGTCGGCCACCGCGACGCGCAGCTCGCGCGAGATCTCATCCATCGGTACGTGCCTCCCGACTGGTCGGCGCGGCGACGAGGCGAACGCGCAACGCCTCGATCCCCCGCGCGGACTGGCTCTTCACGGTCCCCGGCGTGCAGCCCAGCTCGCGCGCGGTGTCCTCGACCGACAGGTCGCAGAAGTAGCGCAGCACGAGCACCGCGCGGCGGCGCGGCGGCAGCTCGGCGAGGAGGGCGAGGATCGTGAGCCGGTCCACCGAACCCTCGGTGGTCGCGCGGACCGGGCTGTTCGGCACCTCGGCCCAGGCGGCCTCCCGCCGCCAGGGCCGGCGTCGCTCGTCGAGCCAGACCCGCAGCAGGATCCGCCGGACGTATGCGTCCGGGCTGTCCATGGCGGACACCCGTCGCCAGTGCCGCAGCAGCCTGACCAGCGCCGTCGACACCAGGTCGTCGGCCGTGTGCCAGTCGCCGCAGAGCAGGTACGCCGTCCGGCGCAGCGGTTCCAGGCGCGCCGCGACGTACTCGCGGTAGCCCTCGATGTCGGCAGGCAATCCCGCCACCTCCTCACCTCACCGTTCAAACGGAGGTCGCGGTGCCGGAGGTTGCCCGTCAGTCGGGAACGGCGATCCGACCGTCGACCGCGGCGGCGGCGATGTCGGTGCGGTGGTGCGAGCCGGCCAGCTCGACGCCGCGTACCAGGGCGTAGGCGGCGTCCCGCGCGGCGGCGAGGTCCGGGCCGGTGGCCGTACCGCAGAGGACCCGGCCCCCGGCGGAGAGCAACGCGCCGTCCGCGGCCCGGCGGGTGCCGGCGTGGATGATCCCGGCACGGTCCGCGCCGGTGATCACATCACCGGTACGCGGCGACGCCGGGTAGCCGTTGGCGGCGACCACGACCGTGACGGCGGCGCCGTCGCGCCAGCGCAGCGGCGGGTGCGCGGCCAGCGTGCCGGTGGCCGCGGCGTGCAGCAGCCCGGCCAGCGGGGTCTCCAGCAGGGCCAGGACCACCTGGGTCTCCGGGTCGCCGAAGCGGGCGTTGAACTCGATCACCCGGGGGCCGGCGGCGGTCAGCGCCAGGCCCACGTAGAGCAGCCCGGCGAACGGGGTGCCCCGGCGACGCATCTCCGCCAGCGTCGGGTGCACGACGTCGCGCATCACCTCGTCGACCAGGCCGGGCGGCGCCCAGGGCAGCGGCGCGTACGCGCCCATGCCGCCGGTGTTCGGGCCGCTGTCGCCGTCGCCGACCCGCTTGAAGTCCTGCGCCGGGAGCAGCGGCAGCGCCGCCTCGCCGTCGGTGACCACGAAGAGCGACACCTCGGGCCCGGCGAGGTACTCCTCGACGACGACCCGGCCGCACTCCTGCGCGTGCTTCAGCGCGGCGTCCCGGTCCTCGGTGACGACGACGCCCTTGCCGGCGGCCAGCGCGTCGTTCTTCACCACGTACGGCGCACCGAACTCGTCCAGGGCCCGGGCGGTGCTCTCGGCGTCCGTGCAGGTGTGGGCACGCGCGGTCGGCACCCCGGCGGCCGTCATGATCTCCTTGGCGAAGGTCTTGGAACCCTCCAGCCGGGCCGCCTCGGCCGACGGCCCGAACGCCGCGATGCCCTTGGCCCGCACCGCGTCCGCGACCCCGGCGACCAACGGCGCCTCCGGCCCGATCACCACCAGGTCGGCCTGCACCTCGACCGCGAGCGCCGCCACCGCCCCCGGATCCGCGGCCGCCACCTCGCGCACCTCAGCGATGGCCGCGATCCCCGGATTCCCCGGCGCCGCGATCACCCCCCCGACACCCGGGTCACCAACCAACCCCAGCGCGAGCGCATGCTCCCGCCCCCCACCACCCACAAGAAGAACCCGCACGCCCGGGATCCTACCGACCCCCCTTCCCAGCCCGTTGATCATGAGGTTGACAGCGGTTCTGGCGATCGACTTCACCGTCAAGTTCATGATCAACGGGAGGTGGCGGCGGCGATGGCCTGGCGGACGGTCCACGGGATGTAGTTGGGGTCTAGGGTGTCCTGCCAGGTGAAGCGGAGGATGGACCAGCCGGCGTTGGCAAGGCGGTTCTGTCTGCGGCGGTCGGCGAAGACCGCCTCGGGGATGTCGTGCGCGGCTCGGCCGTCTGCTTCGGCGATCACCCTCGGGCCACGCCAGCCAAGGTCGCCTACGCCCAGGAGGTGGCCGTCTCCGTCGCGTATCTCGATCTGCAAGGCGTCGGGGGGTACCTTGCCGTCGACGCAACGCAGTCTGGTGCGGGTCTCCAGCGGTGACTGGGCTCGACCGTCCGCCTCGCCGAGGTAGGCGCGGGCAGCTACAGCGCCGCGCTGCCTCCTGATCATCGCCGGAACGAGCAGGAGATCGTCGTCGGTGATGAGCCGACGGTTCAGCGCGGAGTCGAGCACGCACACCGCGGCGTAGCGACGCTCCCTCAGGATGACATCGACGACCGTCCGCAGCGGAGACGTCGCGGGTATCCCCCTCACGGCAAGCACCGAGCCGGGCGAGGGTTCACGCTGGTGCAGCACGATGGCCGGATCGCGCACCCGGGACGGCCTGGACGCCCGACCGGGCAGCGCGATGTGGATCTCCTCGCTCGGCGGCAGGCCGCCGATGCCGTGCAGTTCCGCCGCAGTGCCGAGCACCGCGTGCGCCCGAGGGCCGAGCGACAGGACGGCCGCGCGGATGCGGCTACGCCGGGACACCGGCGCCTGAGGGTCGACCAGGTAGACCGCCCGGGCAAGCAGGCGCCAACGCCCGAAGAGGACGAGGCTGTCGATCTCGTGCCGCCCGAACCCCAGCTCAAGCGCCTGAGCCCGGGTCACCACCCCATCCTGCGCACCGGCCACGCGCCGGAGCACCCTCCCCCGCTCCACGCCCACACGATGGCCCACACCGAGCCACCCCACACCCCCCTGTGGACAACCCCAGCCCTCCTGTGGAAAACCGGACCAGCACTGCCGGCGTTGATCATGAGGTTGGCAGTGGTTTTGGCGATCAACTTCGCGGTCAACCTCATGATCAACCGGGTGGGGGTGGGGGTGGGGGTGGGGGTTAGGGGAGGAGGGGGTGGCGGACTACGTTTTCTTCGCGGCCGGGGCCCACTCCGACGACGCTGACGCGGGTGCCGGTGATCTCTTCGATCCGGGCGATGTAGCGGCGGGCGTTTTCGGGGAGGTCTTCCTCGGTTCTCGCCTTGGTGATGTCCTCCCACCAGCCGTCGAGCTCTTCGTAGATCGGCTTGGCGTGGTGGAAGTCGGTCTGGGTCATCGGCATGTCGTCGAAGCGCTCGCCGTTGATCTCATACCCGACGCAGATCGGCACTTTCGCCATGCCGGTGAGCACGTCCAGCTTGGTGACCACCAGATCGGTGACGCCGTTGAGGCGGCAGGCGTACCGGGCGACGACGGCGTCGAACCAGCCGCAGCGACGCTCCCGGCCGGTCGTGGTGCCGTACTCGTGGCCGATCTTGCGAAGGTGCTGGCCGTTGTCGTCGAACAACTCGGTCGGGAACGGCCCGGAGCCGACCCGGGTGGTGTACGCCTTGCTCACCGCGATCACCCGGTTGATCGCCGTGGGCGGGATGCCAGCGCCCACGCACGCCCCACCGGCCGTCGGGTTCGACGAGGTCACGAAGGGGTAGGTGCCGTGGTCCATGTCTAGCATGGTGGCCTGGGCGCCCTCCAGCAGGACGGTCTCGCCGCGGTCCAACGCGTCCCAGAGCATCACCCGGGTCTCCGCGATGTACGGCTTGAGCCGCTCCGCGTACCGGAGGTACTCCTCGATCGTCGCGTCGACGTCGATCGCCTTGCGGTTGTAGATCTTGAACAGCAGCTGGTTCTTCTCGCGCAACGCGAGTTCCAGCTTCTTGCGCAGGATGCCCGGGTCGAGCAGGTCCTGGAGCCGGATGCCCATCCGGGCGACCTTGTCGCCGTACGCCGGGCCGATGCCCCGACCCGTGGTGCCGATCCGCGAGCTGCCGAGGTAGCGCTCGACCACCCGGTCCAGCGCCCGGTGGTGCGGCATGATCAGGTGCGCGTCGCCGGAGATGCGCAGCCGGGAGACGTCCACGCCGCGCTCGGCGAGCCCGTCGATCTCGGCCAGCAGCACCTTCGGGTCGACCACCACGCCGTTGCCGATGACGATCATCGCGCTCGGCGAGAGCGCCCCGGACGGCATCAGGTGCAGCGCGTACTTCTGCCCGTCCGGAGTGATCACCGTGTGACCGGCGTTGTTGCCGCCGGAGTAGCGCACGACGTAGTCGACCCGCTCACCCAGCAGGTCGGTAACCTTGCCCTTGCCCTCGTCGCCCCACTGAGCGCCGATGAGCACGATCGCTGGCATCTTCTCCGCCTCCAGAAGGCTCGGGTGCCAGGTGGCGACCGGTTGGCGAGCCCGGGGTGTCAGGCTAACAAGTAGTGACGGCGGGACCGGCAGGGGTCGCGTCGAGAGGCAGGAGGCTCGAAGTGTACGACGTGGTGCTGCTCACCCTCGGCTCGGAGCGGGACGCTCCCGGTGGGGGCTGCGGCAGCGACGGAGCCTGCTGCGGTGGCGCGACCGAGGCTGCCGGCGCGGGAGCGCCGAAGTCGACCGAGGACCGCTGCGAGACGCCGCGCGTACCGGTGCTGGCCTGCGCGGACGCGCTGACCGCCCGAGGCGCCCGGGTGGAGACCGTCACCGCCCGCTCGGACGCCGAGATCGACGAGGTGCTGGCCCGGCTGGACACCCCCGCCCGCCCCGACGGCCTCACCTGGCCCGAACCCGACTCCAAGACCCGGCTGGTCGTCGCCACGGCCAGTGACGCACAGTTACGCGCCGTGCTGCGCCGGCTGGTCCGGCGGTACGCCCCACCGCCCAGCCGCCGCCCGGCGGACCTGGCCGGCAACCGTACGGTGCCGGATCTGCCGCCGATCGGCGTACTCCCGCTCGACCCCGCCCGCAGTGGCACGCGGAGTGACCTGGCGGCGCAGCTCGGGCTGCCCCGCGACCCGGCGGCGGTGGCCGCCGCGGTGCTCGACGGCAGCGCCCGCCGGCTCGACCTGCTGCGCAACGACGCCGGCTCGGTGACCCTGGACGGCGCGCTGCTCGGCGCGGCCGACGACGCGGGGCGCCCGCTGCACTGGCGCGGCCGGGTCGAGGTGGACGACGCGGTGCTCTCCGACGGCGAGGACCCGATCCTGGCCTGCGCGATCGGCAACGCCGGCGGGTACGCGTCGCTGGACGGGCTGCCGCTGCTGACCGCTCCGGACCCGACCGACGGCATGGTCGAGGTGGCGGTGGCCGTGCCGGTGGTCACCCGGAAGGCGTTCGGCCGGAAGCGGATCCGGTTCGAGGTCCGCCGGGCCCGGGGCCGGGCGGTCGCGGTCGTCCCCCGGGACGAGAAGGTCCCCTTCCTCGACGACGGTGTGGCGGGCGAGCTGAGCCGCAAGCGGTCCTGGTGGACCGAGCCGGGCGCCTGGGCGGTCTGGACGAGCTGACCCGGAACGGCGTTCCGCTACGTTCCGTGACCGGAACGGGACGGCCTATCCTCGGCAGGAGGAATGGGGAGGAACCGTGGTGGACGAGAACGCCGACCGGGGCCGGCTGCCCGGCCCGCCTGCGGTGCCGGAGCGGGACATCGAACCGCTCTGGCCGCCCGACGCGACCGACACCGCCCCGACCTGGGGCGTCCAGGCCTCACCGCTGTACCCGTCGCTGACCGCCGAGGTCAACGCCGCCCCCGCCGCCGACGGTTGGACGGCACCCCCGCCGGACGGCGACTGGGCGTCCCTACGCTCCGACGAACCGGCCCCACCGCCGATGCCGCCGTACGCGGCCGGTCCCGACGACTGGCCGGCCACGCAGGCCGACACGGGCGAGGAATCCGCCTCCCATCTCGACCACGACACCAGCGCCCGTGAGGGCACCGCCACCGGCGGCGCCCCGGTGAGTGCTGGCGGCGGCCCGGTCGGTGGGGACAGCGCGCGCGGCTCGGTCGGCGTCGAACACTCCGCTGGCGCCGGCCCGCCAACGACAGGGTTCGCGGCGAACGGGGACGGCGGGGCCTGCACGGACGGCGGCGCCACTGGCCCGGACGCCGGGTATGCGGCTCGGGCCACCGGCGGAGACACCGCCTTCACCGGGAGCGGCACGACCACCGGCTTGGGCATTCCGACCACGAGCGGCGCGGCGGCCAGGCCGGCCACTGGCGACACGACCACCGACCCGGGCGTCACTTCCGAAGGGAGCTTCGTCGGACACGGTTCCCCGCCGACGACCAGCGCGGCGGACAGCCCGACCACTCCGGCCACGGGCGACACGACACGCCGCCCGAGCGTCGCCACCCGCGACGGGAGCTTCGCCGGGCATGACGTTCCGGCCACCAACGGCACCGCATCCGGCCCGCACATCCCCGCCGCAAGCGACACTGCCGCCCACCCGAGCAGCCCAGCGACCAACGGCAGGACCGCCGAACCCGAGATGGTCGCCGAGGCGGGCTTGTCGGCCAGGCACGCCGTCGCGGCCGCCGAACCGGTCCCGGCGACCAGGGAGGCCCGGCCGCAGGCCGCACCGGAGCCGGCCGAGAACGCCAGACGACCGGAGCGCACCGCCCCGGCACCCCGCGTGGGGCAGCCCGCCCCGGTCGATCTCGACCTGCCCTTCACCCTGGACCAGCCGATCACCGCGCCCCCGCCGCACACCGCGCCGGGCACTCCGGTCGTACCCGTGGCGAGCATCCCGGAGCCGGCCCGGGCGCAGGGCGAGTCGCCGTGGGCCCAGCCGCCCCAGCGCTCCGCCGCCGCCAGTGACGCGGTGATGCACGGCGACGCGGTGATGCGCGGCGACGCGGTGATGCGCGGCGACGCGGTGATGCGCGGCGACCACGGCGCAGCCGCGATCGGGGACGAGGCGATCGGCAGCGCGACGGTGCCCGGCCAACCGGCGTGGCCCACGCCCCCGGCACCGAAGCTGGGTCCGTTCCCGCCCTCGCCGGGTACGCCGCTGACGCCGCCCGGCCCGCACTCGCCGACGGAGTACCCACCGGGGCCCACGCTCGCGGTGCCACCTGCGCACGCCGGCCCGCCGGGGCCGATGACGGCCGCGCCGCCGGGGCCACAGCCGCCCGTCGGCTGGTACCAGCCGTCCTGGCAGGAGGGCACCTCGCCGGCCGGGCTGCCCCGGCAGTCGTACCCGGAGCCGCCGGCACGGGCGACGCAGGGCGGCTACCCGGACCCGGGCTGGACGCCGGACGGCGGGTCGGCGCCGACCGCCGAGGACTTCGCCCGCCGCCGGCAGGCCCGCCCGGCCGACCCGGTCGCCACCATGGGGGTACGGGCGGTGGTCAACAGGATCGGCCTGAAGTTGCCGCCAGGGCGGCACGAACAGGAGATCAAGCGGGACGTCGAGATGGTCCGCCGCAACTTCGGCGGGCTGCGCCAGGTGACCGTGGTGAACCCGAAGGGCGGCGCCGGCAAGACGGTGGCCATCCTGCTGCTCGCGATGACCTTCGGTCAGAAGCGCGGCGGGTACGTGCTGGCCTGGGACAACAACGAGACCCAGGGCACCCTGGGCATGCGCGCCCAGCAGGACTTCCACTCCCGTACGGTCCGGGACATGCTGCGCGACCTCGGGCAGTTCCAGGGCCCGCACGGCCGGATCGGTGACCTGTCGCAGTACGTCCGCTCGCAGGGCGAGGGGATGTTCGACGTGCTCGCCTCGGACGAGTCGGCCACCGGCGGCGAGATGCTCACCGCGGCGGCCTTCGCGGAGATCCGTGAGGTGGTCAGCCGGTTCTACAAGCTGATCTTCGTGGACACCGGGAACAACGTCCGGGCGCAGAACTGGCAGGCCGCGATGGACGCCACCGACCAGTTGGTGGTCACCATGTCGGCCCGGAACGACTCGGCGGAGACGGCCGCCCGGATGCTCGACCATCTGGAGCAGAGCGGCCGGCAGCGGCTGGTCCGGCAGGCGGTGACGGTGGTGTCGATGCCGCCGTCCCGCAAGGAGATCGACCTGCCGGCGATCCAGGAGCACTTCGCGGCCCGCACCCGGGCGGTGCTGCTCGCGCCGTACGAGCGTCTGATCGACACCGGGGAGCCGATCCGGTACGGCGGGCTCTCCGCCGCCACCCGGGACGCCTGGCTGAAGATCGCCGCCGCGGTGGCCGAGGGGCTGTAGCCGCGACGGCCGGCCCGGTCAGCGCCGGGCCGGCCGTCACGACGGGTCACTCGCTGGCGAGGGCGTCCCCGGCCGCCGGGTCGCAGTCGCGCAGGAACTGCGCGCAGCGGGCCGCCTCGTCCGCCTCGCCGATCTCGCCCGCCGCCCGGGACAGGACGTACAGGCAGCGGAGGAAGCCCTGGTTGGGGCCGTGCGACCAGGGCACCGGCCCGTGGCCCTTCCAGCCGCTGCGGCGCAGCTGGTCCAGGCCCCGGTGATAGCCGGTGCGGGCGTAGGCGTACGCGGGGATGACCTGGCCGGCGTTGAAGGCCCGGGTCGCCAGCACCGCCCAGGCCGCGCTGTAGGTCGGGAAGCGGGCCGCGACCTCGGCGTACGCCTCGTCGGTGCCCTTCTCGGCGGCGGCCGCGAGCGTGGCGTCGGCCTCTTCGTGCGCGGGCAGGAGGGTGGCCGGTGGCTCAGGCAACAGGTTCTGCATCGTCCCATTCAACCGGCTTCGCCCCACCGCGCGCGAGAGGATCGGCCCGGCAGGCTGGCTGAACGGGGGAGGTGTCCGTCACGCCTGCGGCCCATGCCGCCGCGAGATGTTTTTCATTACAACTATTAATCCGGAGCCTCCCCAGGACCCGGTTACGCAGGAGCCCGGTGGTCTCGACCGCCGGGCTCCTGTCGTCCCGGCCCCCGGACCGGCAGGTTTGGGCCCTTGCCCGGCGCGGGCAGGATGGCCTGGTGCCGACCCCACCTCCCGCGGACGTCATCGCGCCGCACGACACCGACCACGACGAGATCGAGACCCGCGCCGAGTTCGACCGGCGGCTGGCCAGCGGCAGCCTCGCCGGCCTGACCGTGCAGGGGCTCCGCCTGGACCTGGACCCGATTCCCGACCTGACCGGCACCGAGGTCGCCGGCACCCTCTTCGTCGGCTGCCGGTTCGCCTCCCGAGACGTCGGCGCGGACCTGGTCCGGCGCGGGGCGAACGTGGTGCCGCCCTTCTCCGGCCTGCCGTACCCGACCCAGCCGTCGCACCTCTACACCCCCGAGGAGCTGGCCGCCGGGTTCGCCGAGGGCGGCTTCGCCGGGATGTACGACACCCGGGTGTACGCGCACTTCCGCGAGCACGGCGGCGCGCTGCCGGACGTCCGGGAGGCGCTCGGCCAGCGGCTGCACGACCACGGCGTGGACAACGCGCTGGTCGACGCCACCCGGTCCTGGCTCGCCACGCACGGGCCGCAGTCGGTGGTGGGGGTGATGGGCGGGCACGCCGTGCCGCGCGGCAGCGTGCCGTACCGGATGGCGGCGGTGCTGGGTTGGGAGCTGGCGCGGGCCGACCGGCTGGTGGTGACCGGCGGCGGACCGGGCGTGATGGAGGCGGCCAACCTCGGCGCGTTCCTCGCCGGTTGGCCGGCCGAGGAGCTGACCGCCGCGATCGACCTGCTCGCCGTGGCGCCGGACTTCACCGACCACGACCGCTACACGGCGGCGGCGCTGGCGGTCCGCGAGCGGTACGCGACCGGGCCGGCCGTTCCGCAGCAGCGGGCGCCGGAGCTCGACTGGGCCCGCTCCGGCGGGCTGGCGATCCCCACCTGGCTGTACGGGCACGAACCGGCGAACCTCTTCGCCGGGCGGATCGCCAAGTACTTCTCCAACGCCATCCGGGAGGACACGATCCTGCGGCTGGCCCGGGGCGGGATCGTCTTCGCGCCCGGCCGGGCGGGCACCGTGCAGGAGGTGTTCCAGGCGGCGACGAAGACCTACTACGGCACCGACGGGGCGAGCGGGGCGTACATCTTCCTGGACCGCGCGTACTGGACCCGGGAGCTGCCGATCGAGTCGCTGCTGCGGCCGCTGTTCGCGGCGTCCCCGTTCGGTGACCTGTCGACCACGGTGCACCTGACCGACGACGTCCGGGAGGCCGTCCGGGTGCTCACCGCGACCGGCTGAGACGCCGACGGCCGGCTCCCGATCCGGGAGCCGGCCGTCGTGCTGACCGCTGTTACTTCAGCTTGGTGCCGGTCGAGCGCAGGTGCTCGCAGCCCTCGACGACGCGGGCGGCCATGCCGGCCTCGGCGGCCTTGCCCCAGACGCGCGGGTCGTACATCTTCTTGTTGCCGACCTCGCCGTCGACCTTCAGCACGCCGTCGTAGTTGCGGAACATGTGGTCCGCGACCGGACGGGTGAAGGTGTACTGGGTGTCGGTGTCGATGTTCATCTTGACCACGCCGTAGTCCAGCGCCTCGCGGATCTCCGACAGCAGCGAGCCCGAGCCGCCGTGGAAGACCAGGCTGAGCGGCTTCTCCTTGCCGTACTTGGCGCCGACCGCCATCTGGATGTGGTCGAGGACCTCGGGGCGGAGCTTGACGTTGCCCGGCTTGTAGACGCCGTGCACGTTGCCGAAGGTCAGCGCCGCCATGTAGCGGCCCTTCTCGCCGAGGCCGAGCGCCTCCACCATGGCCAGGCCGTCCTCGACCGTGGTGTAGAGCTTCTCGTTGATGGCGTTCTCGACGCCGTCCTCCTCGCCACCGACCACGCCGACCTCGATCTCGAGGACGATCTTGCCCTTGGCGGCCTCGTCGAGGAGCTGCGCGGCGATCTCCATGTTCTCCGCCACCGGCACGGCCGAGCCGTCCCACATGTGCGACTGGAACAGCGGCTCCTCGCCGCGCTTCACCCGCTCCTGGGAGATCCCCATCAGCGGCCGGACGAACTTGTCCAGCTTGTCCTTCGGGCAGTGGTCGGTGTGCAGCGCGATGTTGACCGGGTAGTTCTTGGCCACCTCGCGGGCGTACGCGGCGAACGCCACCGCGCCGGTGACCATGTCCTTGACCGACGGGCCGGACAGGTACTCGGCGCCACCGGTGGAGACCTGGATGATGCCGTCGCTCTCCGCGTCGGCGAAGCCCTTCAGCGCCGCGTTCAGCGTCTGCGACGAAGTCACGTTGATCGCCGGGTACGCGAACCGGCCGGACTTGGCCCGGTCCAGCATCTCCGCGTAAGTCTCGGGGGAAGCGATGGGCATGTCGAACGCTCCTTACTTACCGCTCTCGGCCGAGCTGGCCGCTGTCTTCCATCGGGTGCGCCGGACCGCGCTGTCCACCGCCGGCAGTATCCCGTAGAAGGTGGCGGCGGGCACAACCGCCTCCCCTCACCGGTCCTCCAGTCTGTCCGGTACGGCGACGCTGATCAGCCAGCTCACCACCGCCATCACGATGGCCCCCCAGAAGGCGGCCCAGAAACCGTCCACCCGGAACGGCAGGTCGAGCGCACCCGCGATCCAGTCCGTCAGCAGGAACAGCAGCGCGTTCACCACCAACGCGATCAGACCGAGGGTGAGCAGGTAGAACACGCAGCCGACCACCTTGATGACCGGCTTGAGCACGGCGTTGACCACGCCGAAGATCAGCGCCACCACGATCAGGGTGAACGCCGTCTCGGCGCCGTTGCGGCCAGTCACGTCGACCCCGGGCACGATCAGCGTGGTGACCCACAGCGCGACCGCGGTGATCGCCAGCCGGATCAGGAAGCCCACGCTCCCCATCCTGGCACCGCCGGGCAGTCCCGGTGGGACGATCCACCGAGTCCGCTTGCCGCGCTCACCGGGCACCCGCGCCGCGCAGCCCGTACGGTGTGGGGGACGGTCCGCCGGAAGCAGGGAGGGACGATGGGTCAGCCCGACGAGGACTTCGCGCCGAGCGACCACCTCAGCCCGGAGGAGCGCGACCTGGAGGCCGAGCCGGCCGACGCGGTCGAGCAGGCCACCTCGATCGACCCGGGCGACGCCGAGACCGAGCCGCACCGTGGCCTCGAGGTCGGCGACTGGGACGCGATGGAGCAGGCCCGGGTGGTCACCGGCGACGAGGACGACTACCGCTGAGATCCCAGGGCCGTCACCCGGTCGGGGTTCGCCGCCGCCCACTCGGCCAGCCGATCCTGGCGTAGCGCGGTGAGGAAGGCCGGCGCGACGCGCTCATCGAGCATCAGCTGGCCCGGCCGTTCCGGCGAGTCGACGGTCGGCAGGGCGAGCCCGACCGGGGCAGCCCGGGACGCCTGTGCGGTGCGCGTGAGAAGCTCCGGCAGCGAGGCGTCGCCGGTGTCGGCGACCAGGTCCGGGCCGAGGGCGACCAACAGCCGCTGCAGTGCCACCGGGTTGTGCAGGCTGTCCCCACTGTCGAGCTGCCGCACCAGCCCCGCCGCGTACCGCTGGGCGTTGCGGTCCCGGTCCTGGCCTCCCCAGGTCATCCCGAAGCGCTGCCGGAGCAGGTCGACCGAGCCGCTGCCGTCCAGCCGCTGGCAGCCGGCCGGGAAGACGCGCCGGGTGTGCACCGAGCGGACCTGCTCCGGCAGGCAGACCTCCACCCCGCCGACGCCGTCGGTGAGTCGCCGCAGCACCGGGTACGTCAGCACCGCGCCGGCGTCGATGCGTACGCCGGTGGTGTCGGCGACCACCCGCCGGGTCAGGTCGTAGCCCCGGCGCAGGTCGGGCCGCGATGCGGTGGCGCCGAACTCGAAGGAGCTGTTCAGCTTGTCGATGCCGTGCCCGGGGATCGCCACCATCAGGTCGCGCGGCAGCGACACGAGATAGAGCCGGCTCCGGTCCGCCGGAACGTGCACCAGCAGCACCGAGTCGGCGCGGGGGACGGAATCGACGCCGCGGACCCGCGGATCGGGGGCACCGTCCACCCCGACCAGCAGCACGTTCAGCGCGCCGCCGGGCGCGACCCGGTCGGCGAGGAACTCCGCGGTGGCGGTGTGCCCGCCGAGCGACGGGACGACCCGCGGCACCGCGAGGCCCAGCAGTCCCAGCACCGCCAGCGCGCCGGCCCCGGCCTGGAGCCGACGGTGCCGGCGACGACGGCGTACGACGAGCCGGTCGACGGCCGCCCGCAGCGGCCCGGCCGGCGGGGTGAGCGACTCGTGCCGCGCGAAGGCGGCCCGCAGTTCCTCCTCCACGGTCATGAGCAGACCTCCAGGTGTTCGGCGCGCAGCGTGGCCAGCGCCCGGGAGATGGACGAGCGGACGGTCCCGACGGCGCAGCCGAGGATCTCGGCGATCTCCGCGTCCGGTAGGTCCTCGTAGTAGCGGAGCACCAGGCTGGCGCGCTGTCGGCGGGGCAACCGGGCCAGCAGGGACCAGACCTGGTCCCGGTCCACGGCGTCCTGCGCGTGGTCGGTGGCCGGTGGCGCGGACTCCTCCGGCTCGCCGCGCAGCAGCACCCGACGCATCCAGGAGCCCCGCCGCCAGTCGACGTACTGGTTGGTCAGCATCCGGCGCACGTAGCGCTCCGGGGAATCCGCCCGGGCCACCCTCCGCCAGTTCAGCTGGACCCGGACCATCGTGTCCTGCACCAGGTCCTGCGCCTGGTGCGGATCGCCGGTCAGCATGACCGCGTACCGCAGCAGCGCGGTCAGCCGCGAGTCGGCGAACTCCTCGTACGTCACTGCACCTCCCGGTGTCCCGAACCTGATGACGGAGGTGGGCGCCCGAAACGTTGCGCCGCCCGCCCGCCGGGCGCGGCAGGCCGGCGGAGAGTGACATCCGTGAGAGGCTGATCACGCTCCGCCACCGAACGGGAGGACAGTCCATGCTCCGGCACTCCATCCGGCGCTGGCTCGCCGGCGCGGCCGTCGTGGGCGCGATCGTCGCCGCCGCCGCCGCTCCCGCGATCGCGGCCGGCGAACTCCGGGTCGCCGCACGGGACCTGCTGGTCGCCCCGGGGCACACCGCTCCCGGCGCGGTACGGGTCGACTTCGACGGCTACCCCTCCCCCGACGGCCGTCCGGTGACCCTCGACATCGAGCTGTCCGAGTGGGACTCGCTGGGCAGCTTCACGGTGACCGACGACGGCGGGTGGGACTGCGTCCGCCGCGCCGACGCCCTGCGCTGCCTGGGCGCTTTCGGCAGGTGGAGCCGGACGCCCACCCTCTACTTCCAGCTCGCCGCGCGGGCCGACGCTCCGCTGGACGGGCGGGCCGAGCTGACCGTCCAGGGTTCCTCGGCCGTCGGCACGGCCACCCGGAAGATCACGGTCACCGTGGTCGAGGGGGTCGATCTGGTGACCGAGCCGAAGACCGCGCTGCGCGCCGGGCCCGGCGGCACCATCGACCTGACCAGCACCGTACGCAATGCCGGCCCGGTGCCGGTGCACGGCGCGGTGCTGACCCTCGACGCCGACATGGACGTCCTGTCGGCCGACAACTTCCGCAACTGCCGACGTGCGGAGGCCCGGCTCACCATCTGCCGGTTCGACACCGACCTGGCGCCCGGGGTCAGCTACCGGCTGTCGGCACCGCTGCCGCTCACCCTCCGGACGCTCCTGCGCAGCGGCCTCGTGCTGCCCAACCGCCTGCGGTGGTGGACCCCCGACGACTGGGCGCTGGTCGAGCGGGACCCGGACGTGCCGCTCCCACCGGACACCCCCGGCACCGGCGACGAGCTGCGCCTGGTGGCGCAGTCGACGGCGCGGCAGACCGACACCGCCGCCTGGAACAGCTGGACCGCGGTGAACATCACCGTCACCGGCGACCGGACCGCGGACGCGGCCGCCGTCGGGGGGCGGGTCAATGCCAAGCTCGGCGACCGGGTGACGGTGACGCCCGGATTCCGCAACCTCGGGCCGACCATGGTGGAGACGTGGCGGGAGAACCCGCTGGTGCGGTTCCGCATCCCCGACGGCACCACCGCCGTCGAGGTGCACTGGGGGTGCGCGCCGATCGGCCCCGGCCCCTGGAAACCGGGCGACACGTACGGCCAACCCGGTGCCCGGGAGTACGGGTGCAGCGGCCCGGGCGACCTTGCCGCTGTCGGCGAGACCGTCTCGTACTTCTTCACCCTGCGGGTGGACCGGCTCCCGCGGCCAACCGCCGGGCGAGTCACCATCGACGTCGAGGCCGACACCGACCCCGCCAACGACCGGGCGGAGATCGTGCTCGTCCCGCCGGCCGGAACCGGCGGCAACGGCGGTGGCGACGGCTCGCTGCCCATCACCGGCGCATCCACCGCGGTGACGATGGCCGTCGGCGGGCTGCTGCTCGCCGCCGGTACGACCGGGGTCCTGCTGGCCCGCCGCCGACGCACCGACTTCGTCGCCTGACCAGCACCGCGTCACGCCCCGTCGCCGCCCCGGCGACGGGGCGTCGCCAGGGCCCGTCCGTTGCGCCGAAGATGCTCAGCCGTTCGGCTCGTTTGCCTGTTCCGGACGCCATTCAGGGTGACGCGGTGTTTTAAGGAGTCCTTAAGATCCGCAGGCTCCACCTGGACACCCCCACGGGAGGAACCCCCAATGCTCACGCACTCCACCCGGCGCTGGCTCGCCGGGTTGGGCGTCGCAGGCGCGTTCGTCGCCGCCTCCGCCACCCCCGCCCACGCGGCGGACCCCCTGGAGATCGCCGCCTGGGACGTCCTGGTCGCCCCCGAACACACCACGTACAACTTCATCGCCACGTACATCGCGGGCGAGGAACAGCTGAAGAGCGCGACCCTGGACCTGGACCTGTCCGAGGTCAACGACGTCGCCACCATCGAGCTGGTCACCTCCGACTGGGAGTGCGTCCCCTCCGGCGACACCCTGCACTGCGAGGCGGAGGCCGACGAGTGGGGCGTGCCCAGCCTCGACTACTACCTGACCGCCAAGGCGGACGCGAAGCCCGGACAGAAGGCCGAGCTGGGCATCAAGGCGACCGGCGGCGGCCAGGCGGCCAGCAGGAGCGTCACGGTCACCATCGCCGAGGGTGTCGACCTGCAGTCCGAGCCGGAGGCCACGGTCGACGGCGATCCGGGCGCCACCGTGGGGCTGCCCGGCGACGTGGTCCGCAACTCGGGCGACAACACGGCGCACGGCGCGGTGTTGCGGCTGCAGGCCGACTACCTCAGCTCGTACGTCGGTAACTTCAGCAACTGCGAAGACATCGAGTACCTGGCCGTCATCTGCACCTTCGACACCGACCTGGAGCCGGGCAAGAGCTACCGGCTCTCCGAGAAGCTCCCGGTCAAGCTGGACAAGGGTGCCCGTACGGGCAGCGAGCTGGAGAACTACGTCGACTGGTTGACCAAGGACGACTGGGCCAAGATCATCGACGACCCCGGCTTCCCGCTGCCGCCGGGCACCCCGGGCACCGGCGACAAGCTCAGCCTGGTCGAGCTGCCGGCCGCCCGGCAGGCGGCCGTCCCGCAGACCGACGTGGACCAGACGAACAACTTCACGGTCGTCGACATCAAGGTCGGCGGCGACAACTGGGCCGACCTGGCCGCCGTGGGCGGCACCGCCACCGGCAAGGTCGGCGACAAGGTCACGGTGACCGCCGGCTTCACGAACCTGGGTCCGGCCACGGTGGACGCCTGGCGGCTCACCGAGCCGATCGTGACCGTGGAGATCCCGCAGGGCACCGAGGCGATCGAGGTCTCCGAGGAGTGCGCGCCGTACGACAAGGACAGCGAGGAGCCCTGGTATCCCTGGGATCACTCGGGTGAGCCGGGCGCCGACCTGTACGGCTGCATCTCCGCCGGGGACCCGGAGCCGGGCGTGGGCGGTTCGTACCCGTTCACCCTGCGGATCGACAAGCTGACCGGGCCGACCTCCGGCAAGGTGACCACCAACCTGGACGGCGACCCGAAGGCGGACAACAACGAGGCAGCCATCGTCATCAAGCCGGGCAACGGAAACCCGGGCTCGGGCGACGGTGGCAACGGTGGCGGTGGCTCCCTGCCGATCACCGGTGAGAACACGGGCCTGATCGCCGGCATCGGCGGCCTGCTGCTCGTCGCCGGCGTCGGCGGCTACGTGGTGGCCCGCCGCCGCCGGACCCGCTTCGTCGCCTGATTCACCGCACCATCCGGCGACGCCCGCCGACCAGCTGGTCGGCGGGCGTCGCCGTCGGACGCGAGCGGCGACACCGGACGCGTCCACCGACTCTTCCGCACCACCTCACGGGAGGAACCCCCCAATGCTCACGCACTCGACCCGGCGCTGGCTCGCCGGGTTGGGCGTCGCAGGCGCGTTCGTCGCCGCCTCCGCCACCCCCGCTTTCGCCGACGAGAAGCCGAAGCTTTCCGTCTACTTCGGCGACACCACGGTCGCTCTCGGCAGTCCGGGCACGACGAACGCGGCGATCGTCTACAGCTCGGCGCCAGTCATTCTGAACAACCTCACTGTCCGCTATGACTACCGCGACCTGCTCGGCAAGGCGACCTTCACCGGCGAGAAGGACAGTTCCACCGACTGCGCCTCGCCGGAGGAGGGTGTGCTCGTCTGCACCGACCCGTTCGAGGTCGGCGTCGAGGACGAGTGGGGTCTGGGTGGCATCGCGGATGTCGTCATCGCCGCGACGGACACCGCCAAGGAGGGCGACACCGGCGCGGTCAAGGTCAGCCTCAGCGCCGACGGCTATGACGCCGTCCAGTGGGAGGCAGAGGTCCGCGTGGGCGAGGGGGTCGACATTGCGGCGAGCGAGGGAGTGGAGGTCTCTGGTGCGCCCGGCGCCTCCTTCACCGCACCGCTGCAGGTCAGCAACGCGGGCGAGACGAGCGTCAAGGGCCTTGGGGCGATCTTCTTCAACGACCACGCCATCCGGTCAGCCACCCGCTACAGCAACTGCACCTACGACGCGGACCGGCTGCGTAGCTGCCAGTTCGACCAGGAGTTGGCACCGGGCAGCAGCTACGAGGCGACGCTGTCCTACCAGATCGGCAAGGACGCCTTCGCCCCGGGTTTCGCCTACGGCGAGATCAGCTGGCAGACCACCGCCGAGCTGGAGGACTTCAAGTCGTACCTGACCAGCCACGGCTACGAACTGGGCAAGCCCGGTGACGGACCGGTGCTGACCTTGCAGACGGCTCGAGCGCTGCGGGGCGTCCAGGCCGACACAAACCCGGAGAACAACTGGTCCTCTCTAGCCCTGAAGGTGACCGGCAAGAACGGCGCCGATCTCGCCGCGGTCGGCGACTCGGTCCAGGGAGAGGCTGGCGACCTCGTGCACGCCACGATCGGCGTGAAGAACAACGGGCCGGCAGCGCTGGACTTCAGCCGAGGCGGCAGCCCGGTAACGAAGATCGACGTGACGGTTCCCGCCGGTACGACCGCGGTCGAGGTGCCCGAGGTCTGCGTGCCCTTCGATGGCGAGCGGGGGGACTGGGAGAACGCCGGCAAGGCGGGAGCGAAGGCGTACCGCTGCTGGCCGGACGTCTTCATCGGCCTCGACGAGGAGCAGACCGTCGAGTTCGGCTTGCGGATCGACAAGGTTGTTCCGAACGCTGCCGGCACCGTCACCATCAATGCCAAGTGCGAGTGCGAAGGTGGGCTCGACGCTGACCTGAACAAGGCCAACGACACCGCGAAGCTGCTGGTGAACGCGACCGGCGGCAACGGCGGTGGCGGTGATGGCGGCACGCTGCCGATCACCGGCGAGTCCACCGCGCTGGTCGCCGGCATCGGCGGCCTCCTGCTGGCGGCCGGCGTCGGCGGCTACGTGGTGGCCCGCCGCCGCAAGACCCGCTTCGTCGCCTGATCCCACCCGCACCATCCGGCGCCCCGTCGACCACCCGGCCGGCGGGGCGCCGCCGTCTCTCCGCCGACGACGAAAACGGGACGACGCAAGATCGATGCCCCTGACACCATGGTCGGCGTGCTGCTCACCCTGACCACCACCCACCGGCCGGCGACCGACCTCGGGTACCTGCTGGTCAAGCACCCTGACCGGGTCCAGTCGTTCGAGCTGCCGGCGGGCACCGCGCACGTCTTCTACCCCGAGGCGGACGAGGACCGGTGCACCGCCGCCCTGCTGGTCGAGATCGACCCGCAGCGGCTCGGCGTGGGGCGGCGTGGCGGCCGGAAGCAGGCCAGCACCCCGGAGAGCTTCACCCTCGGGCAGTACGTCAACGACCGGGCGTACGCCGCGTCCAGCCTGCTCGCCTCGGCACTGTCCACGGTGTTCCGGTCGGCGCTGCGCGGCGAGTCCCGGGACCGCCCGGAGCTGGCCGGCACCGCCATCCCGCTGGAGGTACGGGTGCCGGTGCTGCGCTGCCGTGGTGGCGCCGACGTGGCCGGGCGGCTCTTCGCCCCGCTGGGCTGGACGGTCACCGCCACCCCGATCCCCCTGGACGAGCAGCACCCCGACTGGGGTGACAGCCGGTACGTCGACCTCGTCCTGACCGGCACCCTCCAGGTCGCCGACGCCCTCAACCACCTGTACGTCCTGCTGCCCGTGCTGGACGACGCGAAGCACTACTGGGTGGCGCCGGACGAGATCGACAAGCTGCTCCGCGCCGGCGCGGGCTGGCTGGCCGACCACCCGGAGCGAGCCCTGATCACCCGTCGCTACCTGGCCCACCGCCGGGCGCTGGCCGGGAAGGCGCTGGCCCGGCTGACCGAGCTGCGCCTCGCCGACGAGCCCCTGCCCGACGACAGCATCGACGAGCCCCCGGCCGACCCGGGACCCGTGGCGGGCGCGCCCGGACCCGACACCGGCACCCCGCAGAGCGAGGCTGGCGCAGCGGGACACGAAGGCGGGGCGACCCGGACGGCGGACGCGGCCGGACCGGGGCGGGCGTCGCTGGCGGTACGGCGGCGCGAGGCGGTGCTCGCCGCCCTGGCGGCCAGCGGCGCGACCCGGGTGCTCGACCTCGGCTGCGGTGGCGGCGCGCTGCTCACCGCCCTGGTCGCCGACCGGCGCTACACGGAGGTCGTCGGCACCGACGTCTCCACCCACGCGCTGACGCTGGCCGCCCGCCGGCTGCGCCTGGACCGGCTGCCGGAGCGGCAGCGCGACCGGATCCGGCTCTGGCAGTCCGCCCTCACCTACCGGGACGACCGGCTGCGCGGCTACGACGCGGCGGTGCTGATGGAGGTGATCGAGCATCTGGACCCGCCCCGGCTGCCGGCGCTGGAGGACGCGGTGCTGGGCCACGCCCGGCCGGGCACCGTGGTGGTGACCACGCCGAACGTCGAGTACAACGTCCGCTACGAGGGGCTGCCGGCGGGGCGGTTCCGGCACGCCGACCACCGCTTCGAGTGGACCCGCGCCGAGTTCGCCGCCTGGATCGGGCGGGTGGCCGCGACGTACGGCTACACCGCCACGATCGGCGGCGTCGGGGAGGAGGACCCGGAGGTGGGTGCCCCGACCCAGATGGCCGTGCTCACCGCAGCGGAAATGGCAACCACCACGACCGACCGGAAGGAGGAGCGCCGATGACCACCCTCGACATCCCCGAGCTGGCCCTGGTGGCGCTGGTCGGCGTCTCCGGATCGGGCAAGTCGACCTTCGCCCGCCGGCACTTCCTGCCCAGCCAGGTGCTCTCCTCGGACATGTTCCGGGCGATGGTCGCCGACGACGAGAACGACCAGTCCGCCTCCGCCGATGCGTTCGAGGCGCTGCACCACATCGCCGCCACCCGGCTGCGTCGGGGCCGGTTGACCGTGGTCGACGCGACCAATCTCCAGTCGCACGCCCGGGCCGCGCTGGTCCGGGTGGCCAGGGAGCACGACGTGCTGCCGGTGGCCATCGTGCTGGACGTGCCGGAGGCGCTGGCCTGGGAGCGGACCCAGGGGCGGACCGACCGGACCTTCGGCCGGCAGGTGCTGACCCGGATGCAGCGTGACCTGCGGCGGACGTACGGGCTGCTGGCCCGGGAGGGCTTCCGCAAGGTGCACGTGCTGCGCGGGGTCGAGGAGATCGCGGCCGCGGAGATCCGGTACGAGAAGCTCTTCAACGACCGGCGGGAGCTGACCGGGCCGTTCGACATCGTCGGTGACGTGCACGGCTGTCGGGAGGAACTGGAGGCGCTGCTGCTCCGGCTCGGCTGGTCGTTGCGGCGCGACGACGCGGGCCGCCCGGTGGACGCGGTGCACCCGGCTGGTCGTACCGCGGTCTTCGTGGGTGACCTGGTGGACCGCGGCCCGGACTCCCCCGGCGTGCTCCGTCTGGTGATGGGGATGGTGGCGGCCGGGCACGCGATCTGCGTGCCGGGCAACCACGAGCAGAAGCTGCTGCGCAAGCTGCGCGGCCGCGACGTGCGGCTCACCCACGGCCTGGCCGAGACGATGGCCCAGCTGGAGTCGGAGCCGGCGGAGTTCGTCGCGGAGGTCTCCGCCTTCGTCGACGGCCTGGTCAGCCACTTCGTGCTGGACGGCGGCCGGCTGGTGGTCGCGCACGCCGGCCTGAAGGAGGCCTACCAGGGCCGCGCGTCCGGCCGGGTCCGCGCGTTCGCGCTCTTCGGGGAGACCACCGGGGAAACCGACGAGTACGGCCTGCCGGTGCGCTACCCGTGGGCGCGCGACTACCGGGGCCCGGCCATGGTCGTGTACGGCCACACGCCGACACCGGAACCGGAGTGGGTGAACAACACCATCTGCATCGACACCGGCTGCGTCTTCGGCGGCCGGCTCACCGCCCTGCGCTACCCGGAGAAGGAACTGGTCGCCGTCCCGGCGGTCAAGGAGTGGTACGCGCCGGTCCGCCCGCTGGTCAGCGCCCCGGCCCGACCGGACACGGTGCTGGACCTGACGGACGTCACCGGCCGCCGGCACCTCGAGCACGCGTACGGGACGCTGACCGTGCCGGCGGAGAACGCCGCCGCCGCGCTGGAGGTGATGAGCCGGTTCGCGGTCGACCCGGGCCGGCTGGTCTGGTTGCCGCCGACCATGGCGCCCTGCTCGACCGCCACCGTCGAGGGCTTCCTGGAGCACCCGGCGCAGGCGTTCGAGGACTACCGGGCGGCGGGCGTGGACCGGGTGGTCTGCGAGGAGAAGCACATGGGCTCGCGGGCGGTGGTGCTGGTGGAGCGGGAGGCCACCGGTGGGCCGTTCGCCGGCGGCGTGGTGCACACCCGCACCGGCCGGCCGTTCTTCGGCGCGCCGCTCGACGAGCAGTTGCTGGCCCGGGTACGCGCGGCGGTGACCGCCGCCGGCCTCTGGGCCGCGCTGGGCACCGACGCGCTGCTGCTCGACTGCGAGCTGCTGCCCTGGTCGGCGAAGGCGGGCGGGCTGATCCGCGAGCAGTACGCCAGCGTCGGCGCGGCCGGCCGGGCGGCGCTGCCGGCGGTGCTCGCCACGCTGGACGCCGCTGCGACCCGGGGGCTGCCGGTGGACGGGCTGCGGGAGCGGATGGCGGCCCGCCGCGCCGAGGTGGACGGGTATTCGGCGGCCTACCGGGCGTACGTGGCGCCGACCGACGGGCTGCGCGGGGTGACCCTGGCGCCGTTCGCGGTGCTGGCGGGCGCGGGCGTGGGCTTCGCCGACCGGGACCACGGCTGGCACCTCGACCTGGTCGACCGGCTCTGCGCGGCCGACCCGGAGTTCTTCACCCCGACCCGGCGGCAGGTGGTCGACCTCGCCGACGCCGCCGCGGTGGCGGCGGCCACCGACTGGTGGCTGGAGCTGACGTCGGCCGGGGGCGAGGGCATGGTGGTCAAGCCGTACGCGGGCCTGGCCGCCCGGTCGGCGCGCGGCTCGCTGCTCCAGGCGGGGATCAAGTGCCGGGGCCGGGAGTACCTGCGGATCATCTACGGCCCGGGCTACACCGCCCCCGACCAGCTCGCCGCGCTGCGCCGCCGTTCGCTGGGCCGCAAGCGGGGCCTGGCCCTGCGCGAGCACGCCCTCGGCCTCGCCGCCCTCGACGCGTTCGCCGACAACGCTCCCCTCTGGCGCCGCCACGAACTCGTCTTCGCCATCCTCGCCTGCGAATCCGAACCCGTCGACCCCCGCCTCTGACCCGCACCCCACCCCACCCCACCCCCGAGACCCGCGCACTTTCGGAGAAAGCGTGGCCATTTCGCGCTCCATGGCCACGCTTTCCGTGAAAGTGCCGGCAAGGGCGGGGGCGGGAGGGGTGGGGCGGGGTGGGGTGGGGGGCGGGTAGCCTGTGTGGCCGTGGACACAGGTGAGAAGAGCCGGGTCGTCGTTGAGACGGTCGCGTTGAATCCGCTCGACCCCAAGGAGCTGTTGCAGACCTTCGGGCTGATCGGCGTCTGGGTGATCCTCTTCGCCGAGACCGGCCTGCTGGTCGGCTTCTTCTTCCCGGGCGACTCGCTGCTGTTCCTGGCGGGTGTCGCGGCGTCACCGGTGGCGGACGCGATCTTCGGCAACGGCACCCGGCTCTCCCTGGTCGGGCTGCTGATCGGCGGGCCGATCTGCGCGATCATCGGCGCCCAGGTCGGGCACTGGCTCGGCTCCCGGTACGGCCGGCGGATGTTCGACCGGCCCAACTCCCGCCTCTTCAAGCGGGAGTACGTGGAGAAGGCGGAGCACTACTTCCAGAAGTTCGGCCCGGCGAAGGCCGTGGTGCTGGCCCGGTTCATCCCGATCGTGCGGACGTTCCTCAACCCGGTGGCGGGCGTGCTCGGCATGCCGGCCCGGCAGTTCTTCATCTGGAACGTGGTCGGCGCCGTCCTCTGGGTGGACGGCATCCTGCTGATCGGCTACCTGCTCGCCGAGCAGATCTACGACGCGATCGGCGACAAGATCGACCGGTACATCCTGCCGGTGGTCGCGCTGATCATCCTGATCTCGGTGCTGCCGATCTTCTTCGAGTTCCTGCGGGACCGGAAGGCCCGCAAGCGCGGCGAGGCCGTCGCGGTGGTGGCGGCGGCCAGCGCGGCCGGCGCCGTCGACGCGGTCCGCGACACCATCGAGCACCACCTGCACCACGACCAGCCGCAGCAGCAGCACCCGTACCGGCAGCAGCCGCCGCAGGGCGAGCGGCGCTACCCGGAGGACCACGGCCAGGGCCGCTGACCCCTCGACGACGAACGGCCGGCCCCGGAAGGGACCGGCCGTTCGTGTCACCGTCAGGAGCCGGTGGACGGATCAGCGAGCTGGCTGGTGACAGGCAGGAGTCACCACCCGATGACGCCACCCCTGGTACGTCACCGGACGTCGCCCCGGTCGGGGACGACGCGCGGACACCGGGTCAGCGGGCCTTCTTGGTGGCCCGCTTGCGCGGCGGGGTCAGCAGATCCGCGATCGTGGCGATCGCGGACGGCACCAACCGGTAGTAGGCCCACACACCGCGCTTCTCCCGCTCCAGCAAGCCGGCCTCGGTGAGGATACGCAGGTGGTGGCTGACCGTCGGCTGCGAGAGGCCGAGCGGCGCCGTCAGGTCACAGACGCACGCCTCGCCCTCGGGGGCCGACTGGATCAGGCTGAGCAGCCGGAGCCGGGCGGGGTCGGCAAGGGCCTTGAGGACCCCCGCCAGCCGCTCGGCATCGGCACGTTCGATCGGCTCGCCGGCAAGCGGCGAGATCTGAGGCATGGTCATTTCAGCCAACGCAGTTCCCACGTATTCCATCCTTCCACCAGCAGCATCGATCCGCCTGCATATCAGCAGATCCGAATCGGCAAATTTTTACGCCACAAGGCCGAGGTCAGCCAACGTATAGGCCGCCCGATACGGCAGTCCGGCGGCCCGTACGGCGTCCCCGGCTCCTCGATCAACAATAACCGCCACACCAACGACCTCCGCCCCGGCCTCGCGCAGCGCCTCGACGGCGGTCAACACGCTGCCGCCCGTCGTCGAGGTGTCCTCCACCGCAAGTACCCGCCGACCGGCCACTTCAGGCCCCTCGATCCGCCGTTGCAGACCGTGCGCCTTCCCCGCCTTGCGAACCACGAACGCGTCCAACGGTCGATCGGTCTCCGCCGCGGCGTGCAGCATCGAGATCGCGATCGGATCCGCGCCGAGGGTCAGCCCGCCGACAGCCTCATAGTCCCAGTCCGCGGTCAGCTCGCGCATCACCCGACCGACCAGCGGTGCAGCCTGGTGATGCAGCGTGACGCGGCGCAGATCGACGTACCAGTCCGCTTCGCGGCCCGAGGAGAGCACCACCCGGCCGTGGACCACAGCCAGATCGGAGATGAATTTACGCAGGTCGTCGCGGTGCCCCATGGCGATAGAGGGTACTGCGCGAGTCTGTACGCCGGATGTGGGGTCCACCCGGGTCAGCCTCGTGGGCGACCGATGGGTGGCGATGGACGGCTACGCTGTGCGACCACGCTGGAATCCCGTACCCTGCCGGCGCCACCGTGACGGCACCGGCCGAGGGTCGCGGGGTCAGCCGTCGGTCGGCTCGACCCGCCCCCGGCGGTCCCGGTAGGCCATCCGCAGCAACCGGCGCGGCGCGTGCCGCAGGCCGGCCACGGCGAGCTTGTACTTCCAGTCCGGGACGCTGATCTGCTTGCCTTTGCGCAGGTCACGCAGGGCGCCGTCGACCACGTCGTCGGCCCGCAGCCACATCCAGCGGGGCGTGCCGGACATGTCGATGCCGTTGCGCTCGTGGTAGCCGGTGGCGGTGTAACCGGGGCAGAGGGCCATCACCCGTACGCCGAGCGGGCGCACCGACAGGTCGACGGATTCGCTGAAGCTCGTCACCCACGCCTTGCTGGCCGGGTACGTCGAGCCGGGCATCACCGGACCGAAACCGGCGACGGAAGAGACATTTATCACTATCCCGTTTCGTCGATCCGTCATCGGACGGAGGGCGGCGAGGGTAAGCCGCATGACGGCGTGCACGTTGAGCCGCAGCAACCGCGCCTCGTCCGCGACGGTGGACCGCAGGAACGGCCGGTTGAGGCTGAGCCCGGCGTTGTTGACGAGCAGCCCGATGGGGGCGGTGGCGTCGGTCAGCCGCCGTTCCACCGCCGCGCATCCGTCGTCGGTGGACAGGTCGGCGGGCAGCGTCTCCACCCGGTGACCGTGCCGGGCGGTCAGGTCGGCGGCCACCTCGGCGAGCCGGGTGGCGTCCCGGGCGACCAGCACCAGCTGCCACCCGTCGGCGGCGAGCCGGCGGGCGAACGCCTCGCCGATGCCGGCGGTGGCGCCGGTGACCAGCGCCCGTCGTTCGGTGGCCGGGGGAACGGAGGTCACGGGCGCTCCTCAGCGGGACGGCGGCGGAGCCTGCGGTGGCGGGTACGGGCCGTACGGAACCGGCGCCGGTGGCGGGGGCGGCGTCGGCCGGGCGCGGCCGAACCAGCCGTTCGCGGCGGGCAGCGCCAGCAGCACGGCCACCACAAGGTAGCCGAGCACCTGGCCCACCGAAAGGGCCCCGTTCAGCGGGAGCCACCAGGACGGGTAGGCGTCGCCGAGCAGGCCCAACAGCTCGACCGTGCTCTGCTCGTCGGTCCGCAGCGGGCCGGCCCGCTGACCGACCAGCGCGGCCAGGCCGCAGCAGCCGCAGAGCAGCCCCAGCCCGGCGACCACCCAGGTCGCCACCCGGGCGCCCCGGCGGCCGGCGAGCAGGCCGGCGGCGAGACCGATCAGGAGCAGGCCGACCAGGACGGTGAGCACCGCCGAGAGGATCGTGGTGACCCGCAGCAGGGTGACCACGCCGTCGACGTCGTCGGGGCCCGCGGTCGTACCGGCGGCGGCCGACCGGAGCCGGTCCACCGTGCCGCCGAGGGCGAGCAGCGCCGCGACGGCGTACGCCCCGGCGGCGAGGGCCATCAGCCCGAGCACCGCCGCGGCCAGCGTGACGGCGGCGGGCCGACGCGCCGGGGCCTGATCCGGGTACGACACGACGATTCCCTCCGGTAGGCGTCGGCTTGCAACCTACTCGGAGGGAATCGTCGGCGTCGCTCGTACTCGCCCGTCAGCTGCCGGTCGGGCGGGTCGGGTCGGACGGCGGGACATCCCCGCCCGGCCGGTCCTGCGCCGGTCCACCCTGCTCCGGCTGGCCGGCCGGCGGCGTGGCGGGCGCGTCCGACGACGGCGCCGAGGGCGGCGCGGAGGACGGGGCCGACGGCGGCTGCCACGGCGAGGCGGCCGGCGGCTGGTCCGGCGCGGCCGGGTAGCCGGGTGCCGGCGGGTAACCGGGCTGGCCGGGGCTCGATGGCTGGCCCGGTTGCACGGGCGGGTAGCCCGCCTGGGGGTAGCCCGGGGTGGCCGGGTAGCCGGGGGTCGCCGGGTAGCTCGGCTGGCCGGGGTAGGTGGCGCCGGGGACCGGCGGCTCCCAGACCTGCTGCGGCTTGCGGAAGAACTCGTTCGCCTTGGGGAGCGCGAGCAGGATCAGCGCGGTCAGCAGGGCGAGCAGGGCGATCACCGCGAGCAGCGTGGTGACCGGGGCGTACCAGGACGGCAGGGCCTCCTGCAGCCGGCGCTGCACCTCCTCCGCGCTCGGGACGTCACCGTCGGTCGGCGCGCCGCTGCCGGCGGTGAGACCCCCGGCGGCGTTGCTGGCCGTGCCGAGGCCGCAGCAGCAGAACATCAGGCCGCCGAGCACCCAGGTGGTGATCCGGGTGCCGTTCACGCCCCGGTTGTTGAACAGGCCGAGCACGGCGAGCACGATGGCCAGCAGCAGCCCCACGATGGCGCCGCCCAGGCTGAACGCGATGGCGAAGTCCCCCACCCCCTGCACCCCGTTGGCGGAGGTGCCGCGGTATGCCTCGTCCATCACCTTGCGGATGGTGCCGATGGTGGTGAGCGCGATGATCAGGTTGATCACCTGGATGAGCGCGAACAGAATCAGCAGATAGCTGGAAATCGTAACCACAGCCGGCCGGACGCGGGCCGGTGTGTGCTGGGAATCGACCACGATTCTCCTTCCCCTAGATCGCGCCCACACCGTATCCACTCCGGCCCGGCGGCGCGCGCACCAAACAGCCGACGGCCGGCGACGGGGTCAGTAGCCGCGCCACTCCGTGCGGGCGTACTCCAGCACCCTGGGCTGGAGCAATGTGGACGCGGGAACGTCGAGACGGGCCCGATCGGCGGGGAAGGCGGCCGCCGCCCGCAGCACCGACGGGTCGAGGAACCGCAGCGGCGGCCCGTCCGCCGGCAGCTCCAGAGCGGGCGGGGTCAGCCCGGCGGTGGCCAGCAGGAAACCCCAGTCGCCGAAGGAGGGCACGTCCACGTGGTACGGCACGGTGGCGAAGCCGGCCTCGCGTACCGACGCCTCGATGGACCAGTACGACCGGGGCGCGAAGTACGGCGACCCGGACTGCACCGCCAGCCGGCCGCCCTCGGCGAGCGCCGACCGGATCAGCGCGTAGAACTCGACGGTGTAGAGCTTCGCGGTGGCGGTCTCGTCCGGATCGGGCAGGTCGGCCACCACCACGTCGAAGCGTTCCGTGGCGGTACGCAGCCAGCCGAACGCGTCGGTGTTGACCACCCGCACCCGGGGGTCGGCGAACGCGTCCCCGTTGAGCCGGCGCAGCTGCGGCTCGGCGCGGGCCAGCGCCACCACCGCCGGATCCAGGTCCACCACGGTCACCCGGCGGACGTCCGGGTAGCGCAGGATCTCCCGGACGGCGAGCCCGTCGCCGGCCCCGAGCACCAGCACCTCACCGCGCGGGCCGCGCATGGCGGGATGCACCAGTGCCTCGTG
This sequence comes from Micromonospora purpureochromogenes, assembly GCF_900091515.1. Taxonomy (NCBI): domain Bacteria; kingdom Bacillati; phylum Actinomycetota; class Actinomycetes; order Micromonosporales; family Micromonosporaceae; genus Micromonospora; species Micromonospora purpureochromogenes. Next base: position 447,508 of record NZ_LT607410.1, read on the forward strand.
GTAGCGGTACTCGTCGACCGAGCTGAACTGGAGATCGCCGTTGAGGTAGAGGCGCAGGTCGGTGTCGGCGTGCCCGACCTCCCGCACCGACCGGGTGAGCACGATCTCCTGGTAGCGGCTGCGCTCGGCGTGCACCACCGGGTCCCGGTAGAGCTGCTGCCGGGCGGTCAGCTCGAAGTCGGCGGCGGTGATCCAGGCGTACGAGAGGCAGAGGGCGACCACGACGGCGCCGGCGGCGAGCGCGGCCCGCGCCCGGCGGCTCAGCTCCGCCCGGAACACCGTGCAGACCAGCGCGAGGCCGGCCACCGCGTTCACCGCGCCGACCACCAGCGCGCCCTTGAGCTGGCCGAAGACCGGCATCAGCAGGAACGGGAAGGCCAGTCCGCCGAGCAGCGCCCCGACGTAGTCGGCGGCGAACAGGTCGGCCACGGCGCTGCCCGCGGACTGTTCCCGGATGCGTTGCAGCATGACCATCAGCAGCGGGATCTCCGCGCCGATCAGCAGGCCGAGCACGAACGCCGTGCCGACCAGCGCCGGGCCGTAGAGGTCCAGCCAGGCGAAGGCGGCGTAGAGGCCGAGCACGGAGAGCCCGCCGAGCAGCGCCAGGGTCAGCTCGACCACGGCGAACGCGGCGGCGGCCCGGGACTGCAACGGCTTCGCGGCGAGCGCGCCGACGCCCATCGCGAAGACCATCACGCCGAGCACGATCGAGGCCTGCCCGACCGCGTCGCCGATCAGGTAGCTGCCGAGCGCGACCAGGGCCAGCTCGTAGACCAGGCCGCAGGCCGCGCAGACGAAGACCGCGAGCAGGACGCCGGCCCGGGCCGCCCGCCAGCGCGCTGGGGCGGCCGGCGCGTCGGTGGTCACGCCCGCTCCGGGGTACGCGTCGCCGCCGGTTCCGCCCCGGGGCGCTGGGCGGGCCCGCCTCCCCGGCGCTGCCGGCGGCGCTGCACCAGCCCGACGGTGACCAGCAGTGCGGTGACCAGCAGCAGTCCGGCGGCGGCGAGCAGGTATCCCCAGCGGTCGCGCCACAGGTCGCTGCCGGGGTCGGGCAGCGGCGACGGTTCCGTCGCGGCCGGGGCCGGGGTGGCGGCCGGCTCGACCGCCCCCGCCTCGACGGCGAGCAGCGGCAGCATCACGGCGGCCCGGGTGATGGCCCAGCCCGGATCGTCGATGAAGACCTTCTCGGTGACCCCGAGCCGCCCCAGGCCGTTCGCGATACGCAGCAGTTCCGCGGCGGAGAAGTCGCTGGATCCGTTGACGTCGACGTAGGCGTTGTCGTCGCTCTCGCTGCTCTCCGACGGGTAGTAGATTCGGACGCTCACCTGCACCCAGCGCGGGCAGGCCGCTTTGTCCTCGACCGCCACCCCGTCGCCGAGGTTGGAGCCGACGCTGACCGGGTCGCCGTAGCCGGAGTAGTCCTTCAGCTCCCAGCCGTAGCAGACGCCCTGGCCGGCCGAGGAGCGCGCCAGGACCGCCACGGTGTCGTCGCGCTCCTGCCCGGTCGGCGGCGGGACCTTGTCCGAGTCGTCGCCGCTGTTGACGATCGCCCCGGCGGTGCAGGCGGCGACAGTGCCCAGCAGGCCCACCCAGATCAGGGCCTGCTTCCACACCGGAATCTCCGCGCTCTTCGCCGGGCTCTTCGCGCCGGTGGTCGCCGAGCGCCCGGCGGCACCCGGCCGCTTCGCGGTGGCCATCAGCTGATCGCGGCGGCGATGATCGCGCCCGTGGCGAGGTGGACGACGGCGGAGACCCAGACCGCGGGGTGCGGCTCCGGGTCGACCAGCAGCTCGCCGAGCCGGCCCGGGGTCGCCGCGTCGAGCAGCAGGAACGCCCCGGCCATGATGAGCAGGCCGAGCAGGCCGTACGCGGCGGCGCCGACCAGGCCGAGGACGAAGTCGTCGGCGCTGGCGGCGATCGCGGCGACCACGATGACGCCCACGCCGGCGAGGTTCGAGGCGAGCAGCAGCGCGGCGTTGCGGTTGCGCTCGGTCCAGATCAGCTCGTGGAGCTTGCCGGGGGTGGCGACGTCGACCAGGGCGTAGCCGACGGCCATCAGGACGACGCCGACCACGCCGTACGCGAGGGTGACCAGCAGGTCCGTGACGAGGGTCTGCACAGGGGACTCCAGGGGGTGTCGTTCGGTCGGACTACTTGCCGGCGCCGGGGCCGCCGCCGCGCACGGTGCTGCCCCGGCCCCAGCCCCAGTGGTTGCCCACCGTGGAGTGGTAGCGGGGGTAGGCGGTGCCGAGACGTTCGAGGAGGATCACCGAGCCGGTGGCGACCGGCAGGATGACCACCGAGTCGTCGTCGTAGCGCAGGTAGACGCCGCTGCCGTCGACGTACTGGTCGGCCGGCTGCCAGGCGTCGGTCACGTCCTTCGCCACCTGACTGGGCGCCTTGTCGGAGGTGTAGGCGATCGCGTCCCGCCCGATGTCCTGGCCGGTCGCCCGGTGGTAGTGGTCCTGCACGTAGCCGCGCGGCGAGAAGTTGCCGTAGAAGATCGCGAAGGCGGCGACCAGGGCGCCGACGACGGCGAACCCCACCCCCACCACGAACCAGCGCCGGTACGTCATCGCAGTGCCACCACCGTCTCGGTCAGGACCAGCTCGTTGGTCTGGGGATACGCGTGCCAGGTGCGCCAGCCGACCGACCCGTCCGGCGGATCAGGCCGCACGGCGAGCGCGGTGACCGCGTCCGGGTCGCCGGGAAAGACCCCGACCAGCGCGTACGGGTCGTCGGCCAGCTCGGCCCGGAGCGCGGCGACGCGGGCGCGCAGCTCACCGGCGGGCGGCCGGAGCACCGTGGCGGTGAACCGGTAGCCGTTGGGATCGTCGTGCAGCGTGCCGGGCAGGTGCGGCGGCCGCCCCGGCAGGCAGGCCACCGTCTCGGTGAGCCCACCGAGGACGACCTGGTGGGAGGCGCCGAGCAGGCGCAGCCGCAGCCGGACGCCGCCGGGCAGGTCGACCTCGCGGACGGCCAGGGCCGGCAGCTCGGGGCCGCCGAGGGCCAGGCCGAGGTCGGCGGCGCTGGTGTCGACGTACGGGGTGTCGATGCGGACCAGCACGCTCAGCCCACCTTGTCCGGGCCGGCCTGCGGGTAGACCATCACCTCGGAGCGGTGCAGCGGCTCACCGACGGCCACCTCCCAGCCGGCCTCCCCGTACGCCTCGAAGGCCAGCCGGGCCCCGCCCTGCGCCCGGTAGTCGTGGTAGCGGACGGTGCCCGTCGGGTCGAGGCCGGTGGTGCCGGTGGCCGAGTAGCGGGCCTGCCCCGACTCCTCCCAGGAGTAGCGGCGGCCGGCGAAGTCCAGCGTGGGCGCGCCCGGGGTGACGGTGGCGCCCGGTTCGGCCTTCCAGAGCACCAGCTCCAGGTCCGGGTCCTCCTCGACGGAGAGCCACCGCTTGGCCCCACCGGCGTCGTCCAGCAGGTGCTCGGCCCAGCTCCAGGCACCCTCGACCAGGTGCACCGAGCCACGGATCGCGTACGGCACCTGCCGGATCTCGACGATGTCGCCCGGCTTGAGCCTGCGCGGGTCACCCCGGAGCGCGTCCGCGTCGGTGTCCCGGAAGGGATCGCCCGGTGCCGCCGGCCCGGTCCTCTTCCGCTGCCGATTCCGTTGCCGGGCGAGGGCGACCACGGCGATCACCACCCCGGCGACCCCGACCAGACACCCCACCGCCGCCACCAGGTACGCCACCGAACCGTCCACCCCGACCGCCTCCCCACGCGTCGGCGGAGACGGTAACAACCCCGCGCACCTGGGGAAACACGTCCGGCTTGAGTGATCGACCAGTCACTTAGCGTCCGGTGCGGAGGGGTTGGCCGCGCCGCCCAGGTCAGCTCCCCGGCGGCGGTCCGGCGTCCGGTGCCTGCGGCCCCTGCGGTGCCTGCGACGCGTCCGGTGCCGCCGGCGGCGGGGTGGCGGGATCGGGCTCAGTCGGCGTGGCCGGCATGGGCTGGGGCGGCATCGGCAGCGTGGCGGGCTGGGCCGGCTCGGCCGGCATGGGCTGGGACGCAGCCGGCATGGGCTGGGACGCAGCCGGCATGGGCTGGGACGCAGCCGGCATGGGCGCGGCCGGCATGGGTAGCGGCGGCAGGCCGTGGGCGCGCGGGTCGGGGCAGAGCATGTAGCCGGGCGGCAGCAGGAAGGCGGGCGGGTAGGTCGGGTCGAGCGGTGCCCGGCGGGCCTGCTCGGCGGCGCGGGGCACGAACCAGCGGTGCACCGACGGCAGCGCCAGCAGCACCACCGCGGTCAGCGTCAGGCCGACGACCAGCAGCGTCCCGAGGCTGCCGGCGCCGAAGAGGACGTCGCCCGCCGGATCGGACCCGTCGCCGTAGAGCTCCCGCATGAACCCCGACTCCTCCGGCATGAACTCGGCCGGGATGTCGGAGTTCCAGTCCTCCTCGGGGCCGCCGAGGGCGAAGAGGAAGGGGATGAACAGGATCGACAGCCCGCCCTGCGCGCAGGCGGCCAGCAGTTGGAGGCCGCCGGCCACGAAGACCAGGATCCGGGCGACGTTGCTGCCTCGACGTACGCCGCGCGCGGTGGCGAGGAGCCCGGCGGCGAACAGCAACGCGGGCACCCCGAGCACACAGGACATGACGATGTTGCCGACTCGTTCGCCGGAGACCTCGTCCGGATCGGCGTCGGGCACCAGCCGCGCCGCGCGATCGATCTCGCCGTTCCACTCGATCGCCTGCCAGAGCACCAGGCCGAGCAGGGCCAGCAGCACGACGGCGGCGGCGATCTGCATCCAGGAGGCGACGGTGACGGCGGTGGGGCGCGGTGGGCGGGCCGGCGCGCCGGCGTCCTGAGTCATGCGGGGAAGCTACGGGGCGCCGACCGGTTGCCGCAGCCCCGTTCGGCCGGACTCCGGCCTACCTTGCGGCCAGCCTTTCGGTGGCGTACCCGCGCAGGCTGGCGTGGCCCATCACGCAGCCGGTGAAGGTGGTGAACTCGCCCTTGTCGTCGCGCAGCGACGCCCAGGCCTCCCGGGCCGCCGCCGGGTCGACCCGCTCCAGCAGGGTCGCCGCGTACGCCTTCCCGGCCGGCGAGCCGTGTCCGAGCAGCCAGTCGACCTTTTCCCGCGCCTCGTCCGGGTGCGCGTGGAGCGCCTCCTCGACCCGCCGGTACGCCTCCGTCACCGGCAGCAGCGTGCCCGCGATGCCCACCCCGCCGAACGCGAGCGTGTCCGCCCCGGCGAGCTCCTTGACGGCCGCGTCCAGCTCCCGGTCCCTGCTCTTCCCGATCCCGAACATGCCCCCATCCTTTCCCCGTCCCGCCACCCCCCACCCTCCTGATCAAGAGGTTTGCGTCGGCAGGAACGGTTTCGCCGACGCAAACTTCTTGATCACCGGGGCGGGGACGGGCCCGCCGGGGAGGCGGGCCCGCCGTGCGGTGGTGCGGGTGGGTCAGGCCGGGGTGACCGCGAGGGCGTCCTTGGTGTCGGCGAGGTCGACCCGGACGGTGTCGCCGTCGCGGATCTGCCCGGCCAGCAGGGCCTTGGCGAGCTGGTCGCCGATGGCGGTCTGGACCAGGCGGCGCAGCGGGCGCGCGCCGTAGATCGGGTCGTAGCCGTGCTCGGCGAGCCACCCACGGGCCGCCTCGGTGATCTCCAGGCCGAGCCGCCGGTCGGCGAGCCGCCGCCGCATCCGGTTGAGCTGGATGTCGACGATGGAGCGCAGGTCGTCGCCGCGCAGCGCGGCGAAGACCACGATGTCGTCGAGGCGGTTGAGGAACTCCGGCTTGAAGTGCGAGCGGACCACGGCGAGGACCCCCTCGCGGCGCTGCTCCTCGGCCAGCGTCAGGTCGCTGATCACCGACGACCCGAGGTTGGAGGTGAGGATCAGGATCGCGTTGCGGAAGTCCACCGTGCGGCCCTGGCCGTCGGTGAGCCGGCCGTCGTCGAGCACCTGGAGCAGGATGTCGAAGACGTCCGGGTGGGCCTTCTCCACCTCGTCGAGCAGGATCACCGAGTACGGCCGGCGGCGCACCGCCTCGGTGAGCTGGCCGCCCTCCTCGTAGCCGACGTACCCGGGCGGGGCGCCGACCAGGCGGGCGACGGAGTGCTTCTCGCCGTACTCGCTCATGTCGATGCGGACCATGGCCCGCTCGTCGTCGAAGAGGAACTCGGCGAGCGCCTTGGCCAGCTCGGTCTTGCCGACACCGGTCGGGCCGAGGAAGAGGAAGCTGCCGGTCGGGCGGTCCGGGTCGGCGACGCCGGCCCGGGCCCGGCGGACGGCGTCGGAGACCGCGCCCACCGCCTCGGCCTGGCCGACCACCCGGGAGGCCAGCGACTCCTCCATCCGGAGCAGCTTGGCGGTCTCCCCCTCCAGCAGACGGCCGGCGGGGATGCCGGTCCAGGAGGCGACCACCGCGGCGATGTCGTCCGCGCCGACCTCCTCCTTGAGCATCGCGCCGTCGGCCTGGAGCCGGGCCAGCTCCTCCTCGGCCTGCTTCAGTTCGGTCTTGAGCGCCGGGATGCGGCCGTAGCGCAGCTCGGCGGCGCGTTCCAGCTCACCGTCGCGTTCGGCCCGCTCGGCCTCGCCGCCGAGCCGCTCCAGCTCCTCCTTGGCGGTGGAGAGCTTGGTGATGTGGCTCTTCTCCGTCTGCCAGCGCTCGGACAGCGCGGTGAGCTGCTCGCGCTTGTCGGCCAGCTCCTTGCGCAGCCGCTCCAGCCGCTCGGCGGAGGCGGCGTCGGGCTCCTTCGCCAGCGCCATCTCCTCGATCTCCAGCCGGCGTACGGCCCGCTCGATCTCGTCGACCTCCACCGGGCGGGAGTCGATCTCCATGCGGAGCCGGGAGGCCGACTCGTCGACCAGGTCGATCGCCTTGTCCGGCAGGAACCGGTCGGTGATGTAGCGGTCGGAGAGGGTGGCGGCGGCGACCAGCGCGGCGTCGGTGATCCGTACGCCGTGGTGCACCTCGTAGCGCTCCTTGAGGCCGCGCAGGATGCCGATGGTGTCCTCGATCGTCGGCTCGCCGACCAGCACCGGCTGGAAGCGGCGCTCCAGCGCCGGATCCTTCTCGATGTGCTCGCGGTACTCGTCCAGCGTGGTCGCGCCGACCATCCGCAGCTCGCCACGGGCCAGCATCGGCTTGAGCATGTTGCCGGCGTCCATCGAGCCCTCGCCCTTGCCGGCGCCGACGACGGTGTGCAGCTCGTCGAGGAAGGTGATGACCTGGCCGTTCGAGTTCTTGATCTCCTCGAGGACGGACTTCAGCCGCTCCTCGAACTGGCCCCGGTACTGCGCGCCGGCGACCATCGCGCCGAGGTCGAGCGAGACCAGCTTCTTGTCGCGCAGCGACTCCGGTACGTCGCCGGCGACGATCCGCTGGGCCAGCCCCTCGACGATCGCCGTCTTGCCGACGCCCGGCTCGCCGATGAGCACCGGGTTGTTCTTGGTCCGGCGGGACAGCACCTGGATCACCCGGCGGATCTCCGAGTCCCGGCCGATCACCGGGTCGATCTTGCCGTCCCGGGCGCTGGCGGTCAGGTCGACGCCGTACTTGGCGAGGGCCTGGTAGGTCTGCTCGGGGTCGGCGGTGGTGACCCGCCGGTCGCCACCCCGGACGGTCGGGAAGGCGGCCACCAGGTTCTCCTCGGTGGCCCCGACGCCCTTCAGCGCGCCGGAGACCGCGCCACCGACCCGGGCCAGGCCGGCGAGCAGGTGCTCGGTCGAGGTGTACTCGTCGCCGAGCGGCCGGGCGATCTGCTCGGCGGCGCCGATGGCGTTGACGAACTCGCGGGCCAGGGTGGGCTCGGCGATGCTGGAGCCCCGGGCGGCGGGCAGCGCGTCGACCGAGCGCTGGGCGACCCGGCGCAGCTCGGCGGGGTCGGCCCCGACGGCGCGCAGCAGGCCGGCGGCGGTCGAGCCGTCGGTGTCCAGCAGGGCCAGCAGCAGGTGCCAGGGCTCCACGGTGGCGTGACCGCGCTGGTTCGCCAGCGCGACGGCACCGGTGATGGTCTCGCGGCTCTTGGTGGTGAGGCGTTCCGTGTTCATGGGCTCCCCCGGATCGGCGTGTCCACTAGGAAGGACGAAACCAGAGTTGAGCCTATTCCGCTCAACTCCAGGCGTGTGACCCGGCTCACTCGGGTCGTCGCCACCGCCAGTCGAACTCCCCGGCGGCGGGCGGCGGCCCCGGCAGCGGGGGCTCGGTGACGGCGAGGCCGGCCAGCAGCACCGCGAGCTGCCGCCGGCGCAACTGCCGGGTCCGCTCCGGATCGGGTACGCGGATCGCCGCGCACCCCTCCAGCAGCAGCCCGACGTCCTGCACCACCAGGTCGGGTCGGAGCCGACCGGCACCCTGCGCCCGCTCCACCAACGCCGCGGTGAGCTCGTTGGCCCGCGCCGCGTCCCGACCCATCTCGGGCGTCGGGGTGAAGGTACCGGCCAGATGCACGGTCAGCGAGTGCACGTCGGCGTCGACGACGCGCTCCAGGAAGCCGGCGAAGGCGCACCAGTCGTCCGGGTCGCCGGCCGCCTCCTCGGCCGCCTCGATGAACCGCCGCAGGCCGTCGTGGCAGAGCCTGCGCAGCAGGTCCTCCTTGCCGGCGTACCGCCGGTAGAGGGCGCTTATCCCCACGCCGGCGCGCTCGGCGACCGCGGCGATCGGGGCCTTCGGGTCGGCGAGGAAGACCGCGCGGGCGGCCGCCAGGATCACCTCGTCGTTGCGCGCCGCCTGGGCGCGCCTCCCGGCGAGCGGCGGGGTGTCGGTCGGGTTCGGCATGACCCGAGGATAGCAGTGGAACGGATCGTTCCGCTCTGCTATGGTGAAGCGGAACGAAACATTCCGTTCTGAGGAGCAGCGCATGTCCGACACCGCCATCCGCCCGTTCCGCGTCGACATCCCGCAGACCGCCCTCGACGACCTCGCCGACCGGCTCCGCCGAGCCGTCTGGCCCGGGGAACTCCCGGGCGTCGGCGACGCGTACGGCACGACCACCGACCGGGTCCGCGAGCTGGTGACGTACTGGCTGGAGAAGTTCGACTGGCGGGCCGTGGAGGCGCGGCTGAACGCCCACCCGCAGTTCGTCACCGAGATCGACGGCGAGGACATCCACTTCCTGCACGTCCGGTCGTCGCGCACCGACGCCACCCCGGTCGTGCTCACCCACGGCTGGCCCGGCTCGGTGGTGGAGTACCTGGACGTGATCGCCCCGCTCACCGAACCCACCGACCCCACGGCGCCGGCGTTCCACCTGGTCATTCCGTCGCTGCCGGGCTTCGGCTTCTCCGGGCCGACCCGCAGCCCCGGCTGGAACCGGTACCGCACCGCCCGGGCCTGGGCGGAGCTGATGGCCCGGCTCGGTTACGGCCGCTACGGCGCGGTCGGCAACGACGCCGGCTCGATGATCTCGCCGGAGATCGGCCGCATCGATCCCGAGCACGTGCTCGGCGTCCACGTCACCCAGCTCTTCTCGTTCCCCTCCGGGGACCCGAGCGAGTTCCAGGGGCTCTCCCAGGCCGACCAGGCGGCGCTCGCCCACCTCCAGTGGTTCTTCGAGAACAAGTTCTCCTTCAACCAGGTGCAGAGCCAGCAGCCGCAGACCCTGGCGTTCGCGCTGGCCGATTCGCCGGTCGGCCTGCTCGCCTGGAACGGTCAGCTCTTCGACCGGAGCCTGGCCCCCGACTTCGTGCTCGCCAACGTGGCGATCTACTGGCTCACCGGCACGGCGGCCTCGTCGATGCGGTTCTACTGGGAGGACGCGCACACCACCGAGCACCCGACCGGGCCGACGACGAGCCCGACCGGGCTGGCGATGTTCCCCGGCGACTTCCAGTCGATCCGCCGCTTCGCCGAGCGGGACCACGGGAACATCGTGCGCTGGACGGCGTACCAGGCCGACGTGGAGGGGCGCGGCGATGTGGGCGGGCACTACGCCGCGCACGAGGCGACCGACGTGCTGGTCGCCGACCTCCGGGAGTTCTTCGCCGCGCTCCGCTGAGTCGGCGGCGGGCGTGCGCCCGGTCGGAGATCCCCGACCGGGCGCGCCCGGCCGACCAGGTGCGCATACGGTCGTCCGTCAGTCGCCCTCGACGGTCACCCGCGCCCACCGCCGGTCCGTGCCGACTCCGGTGCCCAGCACCACGTCCGCCGGCCCGCGGGCGAAGACGGTGCCGTCGTCGAGGGTGGTCAGGTAGTGCTCCGGGCCGACCGGCCAGGCGACCGGGGTGTACCGGCCGTCGATCACCGCGCCTGCGCCGTACGGGCCGGTCACCGCGACCCGCCCGGCGCCGATCGGGGCGACCGACACGATGCGGGAGGGGTAGGACTGCGCCGGGACGGACTCCCACCGCCCCTGCCACCGCCAGAGCGCCGGGAAGTCCATCCGGTCCGACCGCTCACCCACCAGCCAGACCTGGCTGTCCGGGGCGACCTGCGCCCGCAGGACGGCAACCGTGCCGTCGGGCGCTGGCACCGGGGTCCGCTGCCAGCTCCGACCCCGGTCCGTGGAGACGGCCGCGTACGGGCCCTCGTCCCCCACCCCCGCCGCCACCAGCAGGTCGGCGGAGGACGCGACGGTGTTCAACCCCGGCACCGGCGGCTGGGCGGCCAGCGGGCGCAGCGCGACGCCGTCCCACTCGCCCACCCGGCCGGTCGCCTCGATCACCTGGAACCGCCCCTGCGCGGCCCGCCAGGCCGGCGGCTCCCCGTCGGTCCGCACGAAGCTCGCGCCACCGTCGGTCGAGGTGTACCAGCCGTGCGGCTCGGCCAGCAGCGTCACCAGTCCCGGCGCGGTGTAGAGCTGCTGGTTGTCGGCCACCGGGCGCGGATGGCGCACCGCCAGCCACGAGCGGCCACCGTCCAGGGTGGAGAAGAGCAGCGCCGGGCAGTTCCGGTCCGGCGGGCCACCGTCGCAGCTGGCGAAGAGCGCCCAGCCGTGCGCGGCGTCGGAGAACTCCACGAACGGGTCGTCGTACCGCTGGGCGACGGCGACCCGGCCGGCGCGTACCTCGTCGAAGCCGGCGGACGGCGGCGGTGCCGGCCCGGGCGCGGCCGTCGGCGCGGCGGACCGGGACGGCGGATCGCGGCGGATGTCCCCGATCGCCGAGCAGGCCACCAGCGCCGGGACGACCAGCAGGGCGACCGCCGGGCGGAGCACTCGATCGATCATGGACGCCTCCTCGGCAGGGTAGCCTTGCCCGGGTGCGAGTACGTGTCGAACAGACTGCCCTACCGGGAATCGGCGTGCGTCACGACCTGGTGACGGAATCCGGTCGCCGGCTCGGAGTGGTGTCCCACCGCAACGGCCGCCGTGACCTCGTCCTGTACGACCCGGACGATCCCGACGCCTGCCAGGCGGACATTCCGCTCACCGACGACGAGGCGGAGGCGCTCGCCGACATCCTCGGCGCGTCGCTGATGCTCGGCCAGCTCTCCGGTCTGCGCGAGCAGGCGGCCGGGCTGCTCACCGAGCAGATCGCCATTCCGGCGGGCTCGAAGTACGTCAACAGGCGGCTGGGCGACACCAAGGCACGCACCCGCACCGGCGCCTCGATCGTGGCGGTGCTCCGCCAGGGCGAGGTGAACGTCTCGCCCGATCCCACCTTCCGCTTCGCGGCCGGTGACGTGGTGGTCGTGGTCGGTACCCGCCAGGGTCTCGACGGAGTGACCGCCATCCTCGCCGACAGTGACCCGGACGGCTGAGGCGGATGCACGAAACCACCACACTGCTCGTCGAGGTCGGCGCGCTGCTGCTGCTCCTCGGGCTCCTGGGCCGGCTCAGCCGGCGGTTCGGAGTCTCCCCGATCCCCCTGTACCTCCTCGCCGGCCTGGGCTTCGGCCACGGCGGCCTGCTGCCGCTCAACGCCAGCGAGGAGTTCTTCGCCGTCGGCGCGGAGATCGGCGTCATCCTGCTGCTGGTCATGCTCGGCCTGGAGTACAGCGCCAACGAACTGGTCGGCAACCTGCGCTCCGCCGCGCCGGCCGGGCTGATCGACGCGCTGCTCAACGCGCTGCCCGGCTTCGCGTTCGCGCTGCTGCTCGGCTGGGGCTGGGTGGCCGCCGTGGTGCTCGGCGGCATCACCTGGATCTCGTCCTCCGGCGTGATCGCCAAGGTCCTCGGCGACCTGGGCCGGGTCGGTAACCGGGAAACCCCGGTGATCCTCTCCGTGCTGGTCATCGAGGACCTGGCCATGGCGCTCTACCTGCCGCTGGTCACCGCGCTGCTGGCCGGCGTCGGGCTGGTCAAGGGCGGCATCGCCCTCGGCGTCGCGGTGCTCACCGTGGTCGTCGTCCTGGTGGTGGCAATCCGGTACGGCCACCTCATCTCCTCGGCGCTGTCCGCGAAGGACCCGGAGGCGCTGCTGCTCGGCGTACTCGGGCTGACCCTGCTGGTCGCCGGCGTCGCGGCCAAGCTCCAGGTGTCGGCGGCGGTGGGCGCGTTCCTGGTCGGCATCGCGCTCTCCGGGCCGGTGGCGCACCACGCGACCCAGCTGCTCTCCCCGCTGCGGGACCTCTTCGCGGCGGTCTTCTTCGTCTTCTTCGGCCTGGTCACCGACCCCCGGGACATCCCGCCGGTGCTGCTGCCGGCGCTCGCCCTGGCCGTGGTGACCATGGGGACGAAACTGCTCACCGGCTACCTCGCGGCCCGCCGGGCGGGCATCGCCGAGCCCGGTCGCTGGCGGGCCGGCTTCGCGCTGATGCCGCGCGGTGAGTTCTCCATCGTCATCGCCGGGCTGGCCGTCGCCGCCGGCACCGTCGAGCCTCGGCTGGCGGCGCTCGCCACGGCGTACGTGCTGGTCACGGTGGTGACCGGGCCGATGCTGGCGCGGCTGCCCGACATGGGCTGGTTCAAGGTCTGGCTGCGGCGGCGGGCCACGATCCGCCGGCCCGAACCGGTGCCGACCACCGACTGAGCGTGCCCCGGCCGGGTCGTCCGTACGGCTGACCCGGCCGGTCCGCCCGTTGTCGAATTGCTCCCGACAAGCTCTTCCGCCAGCCCGCCGGCGACGGTTACGGTTCTGCCCCAACGAGCCAGGGGTCCGCGGGTGGCCGGTTGCGCCCCGCGGGCGTAAGCGGAAGGTTGCCGGTGAGCGTGCAGGATTCGACGTTCCACGGCTTCGCCAACCCCGTCGACCCGTCGCCGACGGAGTTGCGGGCGTGGGCCTACCACCCGGACTCGGTGCCGCTGGCCTCGATGCCGCCCGACTGGGACCTGCTGGTCGCCGGCGACCACCTGGTGCTGACCCTCTTCGACCTGGCGATGGACCCGGCCTGCCCGGCCCGCCGGTTCGCCCTGCACTGCCTCTACATCTACGCGGCGGACGGCATCCGGACGAACTTCCGCGCCCACCCGAAGCGCCGCTTCCGCAAGCTGGTCGAGCAGGCCGAGCGGGAGGGCGACGAGCTGATGCGCAACTGGGCGCACAACAGCCGCGTGCTACTGGCCCGGCAGGACCTCTTCGTCTACCACGACTGGTGCGAGGGCGGCCTGGTCCGGGAGAACCGCCGGATCGGCTAGACCACCCGTCGGGATCACCCCGCCGCCCCGGTCCCCGGCACCGCCTCAGCTCGCGCCGATGCCCGCCACGGCGACCTCGACCGCGCGGCGCAGCTGCGCCAGCACGGGCTCGGGATCGCCGGCAAACATCTCGTCGACCTGCTCCGGCGCCTCCACCAGCGAGAGCATCGTGTTGACCACGGCGCCGACCAGCGCGCCGACCACGGCGGCCGCCTCCAACCGGTCCAGCCGGTCGGGAAACGCCGCGTGCAGTCGGACCGCCAGCCGCTGCTGGGCGGAGAGCAGCCGTTGCAGCGCCATGCCCTGCACGGCCGGCACCGAGAAGACCATGCGCAGCCGCACCGGCACCGCGCGGTCGAAGACCTGGCCGAACTGTTCGGCACGCGCGAAGACTGCGGCCATCGCGCGCACCAGGACGTCGACGGGTCTGTCGTCCGGACCCCGCTGGTCGATGACGGCGAAGGCCAGCGCCAGCCGGTCCTCGGTGTCCGCGAAGAGGATCTCCTCCTTGCTCGGGAAGTAGCTGAAGAAGGTCCGGGGCGACACCTCGGCCCCTGCCGCGATGTCGGCGATCGTCGTCTCGTCGTAGCCGCGTTCCTCGAAGAGCCTCAGCGCGGCCGTGATCAGCGCCTGGCGCGTGCGTTCCTTCTTGCGCTCCCGCAGCCCCGGACCGGTCGTCATCCCGACAGATTACTGCACCGCACGCTTTTCTTCATTGGTTGCAATTTTGCAGTCGCTGTGTTTTTCTGTCCCCATGGAACGCATCCTGGACCGGCTCGGCCGGGCCGCCGCCGGCCACCCGTGGCGCATCCTCGCTCTCTGGTTGCTGGCCGCAGCCGCCCTGCTCGGCCTGGGGCAGGCGGCCGGCGGCACCTTCGTGAACGACTTCCGGATCCCGGGTGCCGAGTCGCAGCAGGCCGCGGACCTGGCCCGCGCGGCCTTTCCGGAGTACGGGTCGGCCAGCGCCGAGGTGGTCTGGCACAGCCCCGACGGGGACCTGCGGGCAGCCGACCGGCGGGCGGCGATCGCGGCGATGACCACAGCGGTGCGCAACCAGCCCGGCGTCACCGCCGTCGAGGACCCCCTCGCCGGTCAGGGGGTCCTCAGCCCGGACGGGCGTACCGCCATCGGCACCGTCCGGTACGGCCCTGAACTCGCCGACCTCGGGCCGGCGGCGTATCACCGGCTCGACGCGGCGGCAGAGCAGGCCAGAGCGCGGGGGGTTGAGGTGACCTTCCGGGGGCTCGTCGTCGACCTGGCGTTCGAGCCCCGCACCGGCCCGGCCGAGGCGGTCGGTCTGGCCGTCGCCCTGCTGGTGCTGCTGGCGGCTTTCGGCTCGGTGGTCGCCGCCGGGCTGCCGGTCCTGGTCGCCCTCGCCGGGCTGGTGGTCGGCACCGCGCTCGTCCTGATCGCCAGTTCCCTGACCGAGATCCCCACCGCCGCACCGATCGTGGCGGTCATGCTCGGCCTCGGCGCCGGTGTCGACTACGCGCTCTTCGTCGTCACCCGCTACCGCGCGCACCTCGCCGACGGGCTTCCACCGGTCGCCGCCGCCGGACGGGCGGTCGCCACGGCCGGTCACGCCGTCCTCTTCGCGGGGGCGACCGTCGTGGTCGCCATCCTCGGCCTGCTCTTCACCGGCATCCCGTTCGTCGGCGCGATGGGGGTGGCCGCCGCGCTGACGGTGACCGCCATGATGCTCGCCGCCCTCACCCTCCTCCCCGCCCTCCTCGGCCTCCTCGGACCCCGCGTCAACCGCTGGGCTCTGCCCCGCCTCCGCCGAACCACCGCTGGCCGTTCGGCCGGACGGACCACGACGGTCGCGTCGGGACAGGCCTCCTCCCCGGACGCGAACCTCCTGCTCGACGCCACCGACGGTGGGTGGTGGGTGCGGTGGGGGTGGCGGATTGACGGGCGGCGGGTCGCGTACGGAGTGGGAGCGACGATCGTGTTGCTGGGGCTGGCGGCGCCACTGCTGACGTTGCGACTCGGGACGCCGGACGACGGGAACCAGCCGGACCGGTGGCCGCAGCGGCGGGCGTACGACACCGTGCAGCGGGAGCTCGGACCGGGGTGGAACGCCCCGCTCGTGCTGGCGGTGAGCCGCCCGACCGCCGACTCACTCGCCCGACTGACCGGAGCGCTCGCCACCGACCCCGAGGTTGCCCTTGCCACGCCACCGGTACGCAGCCCCGACGGCACGCTCGCGCTGCTCACCGTGGTCCCCCGGCACGCGCCGCAGGATCAGCAGGTCAGTGACCTGGTGCACCGGATCCGACGTACGGTCGGGCCGGCGGCGGCGTCCGACGGCGGGCGGGTGGCGGTCGGCGGCCAGACCGCGTACATGATCGACATGGCTGACTCGGTCACCGGCCGACTGCCCTGGGTGGTGCTCGGCGTGGTGCTGGCCGCCGGCCTGCTGCTGCTGGCGATGTTCCGCGCCCCACTGATCGCGCTGAAGGCCGCGGTGATGGCACTGCTCTCCATCGGGGCCGCGTACGGCGTGCTGGTGGCGGTCTTCCAGTGGGGCTGGGGCCTGTCCCTGCTCGGGATCGACCGGCCGGTGCCGATCATGTCGGTGGTGCCGATGCTGTTGTTCGCGATCCTCTTCGGACTCTCCATGGACTACGAGGTGTTCCTGCTCGCCTCGGTCCAGGAGGAGTACCGCCGCACCGGCGACCCGCACCGGTCGGTCGTGGCCGGACTGGCCGGCACCGGTCGCGTGATCACGGCGGCGGCGGCCATCATGGCGGCGGTCTTCGTCAGCTTCGCCACCATCGACGACACCCTGGTGAAGATGATCGGGATCGGGCTGGCCACGGCGGTGCTGGTGGACGCCACCGTGATCCGGGTGGTGCTGGCACCGGCGGTTCTCGGGATGCTCGGGCACCGGGCCTGGTGGCCGCTTCGGCGCCCGCCGGCCGACCAGCCGACCCCGGACCCGTCGACGGCATCCTCGGCCCCCGCCTGACCACCCCCACCGCGGCATCATCGCGTCCCGGCCCGACGCGGGACGGTGAACGGGCCGGGACCCCCACGCGGCATCACCGCGTCCCGGCCCGACGCGGGACGGCGAACGGGCCGGGACCCCCCGTGGGTCCCGGCCCGCACGTCGGCGGATCGTCAGCGTTCCGATCCACCCTGCTTCCGGCGTCTCGCTTCGACGCGCCCCTGGTCGATGCCGTGGTCGACCTGGTCGCTGAACCGGCCGTTCTTGATCTCGTCACTGAAGCGACCCTTGGTCACCCGGTCGAACCCCCGCCGGACGTTCTCGGCCACCTTGTCGAGCCGGCCCTCCGTCTGCTCCGCAACCTTCTTCGGCGATTCCGCCATGGCTCCCCCTGCCATCGGAGTCCGGATTGGGTTGGTTGGACCTGGTTCTGAGGCTAACCCAACCGGTCCGACCGTCGCCGGAGAAAAGCGAACTGGCGCCCGGCCAACGGGCCGGGCGGGGCCGGAGGTTCAGCGGTCCGGGGTACGGCGAGGGCGCCAGACGACCAGCGCCGTCGACGTGCGGTTGGTGGGCACCAGGTCGCCGCGCGGGAAACCGCCCAGCGACTCCAGCTCGGCGATCCGCCGGTAGGCGGCGTCCAGCTCCGCCTCCAGCCGGGCCACCCGCTGCTGCGCCTGCTCCAGCAGCCGCTCCAGGCCGATGATCCGCTTCACGCCGGCCAGGTTGATGCCGTCGTCCTGGCTGAGCCGCTGCACCTCGCGCAGCAGCACCACGTCGCGCACGCTGTAGCGACGCCCACCGCCGGCCGCCCGGCCGGCCTGCACCAGGCCCAGCCGGTCGTACTGGCGCAGGGTCTGGGGGTGCATCCCCGCCATCCGCGCCGCGACCGAGATCATCAGCACCTTGGCCTCGTAGGCAGGGTCACCCGAACCGACGAAATCGCCCGACATCCCGCTCACCTCCGCACCCGATCCACCGGTCAACCCACCCGACGCACCCGCGCGTCGAGATGTTCCCGAGCCGCCGGCGGGGTCTGCTCGGCGAACGACTCCAGCGTCGCCCGCGCCTCGTCCGACACCACCGCCGGCACCACCACGTCCAGCGTGACCAGCAGGTCAGCGGCCCGACCGTCACGCCGCACCACGCCCTTGCCCCGGGCCCGCAGCACCCGCCCGGACGGCGTACCCGGCGGCACCCGCAGGGTCACCGCGCCGTCGAGGGTGGGCACCCGCAGGTCGGTACCGAGCACCGCCTCGGCGAAGGTGATCGGCACGGTCAGGGTGAGATCGTCCCCGGTACGCCCGAACAGCTCGTCCGGGCGGACCTTGACCTGCACGAAGAGGTCACCGGCCGGCCCGCCCCGCTCACCCGGCTCGCCGCGCCCGGCCAGCCTGATCCGCTGGCCGTCGGCCACCCCGGCGGGGAAGCGGACGTTCAGCGTGCGGGTCTTGGTCACCCCGCCGGTGCCCTGGCACTCCGGGCACTTCTCCTCGACGACGGTGCCCACGCCCTGGCAGGTGCGGCACGGCTCGGAGAAGCTGAACGACCCCTGGTTGCGGGTGGTCACCCCGGCGCCGTGGCAGACCGGGCAGGCCGTCGGCCGGGTGCCCGGCTTCGCGCCGTCGCCGTGGCAGGTGTCGCAGACCCCCGGCGCGCGCAGCGTCAGCGGTACGGTCACCCCGCGTACCGCGTCGTCGAAGTCGAGCGCCACCTCGGTCTCCACGTCCCGGCCGCGGGCCGGGCCGCGGGGACGCGCCGGGGCACCCGCCCCGCCACCGCCCGAGAAGATCGAGCTGAACAGGTCGGTGAAGCCACCCCCGCCGAACCGGGTGTCGGCGCCACCGGCGGCACCGCCGCCGAAGAGGTCGGAGACGTCGAACGGCACCCCGCCGGGCTGCCCGGCACCGCGGGCGCCGCGCCGGAACGCGCCCGAGCCGAACAGCGAGCGCATCTCGTCGTACTCGCGGCGCTTGGCCTCGTCGCCGAGCACCGCGTACGCCTCGGAGACGGTCTTGAACCGCTCCTCGGCCTTCGGGTCACCCGGGTTGTGGTCCGGGTGCGACTCCCGGGCCAGCTTCCGGTACGCCTTCTTGATCTCGTCCGAGGAGGCGGACTTCTGCACGCCGAGCGCGGCGTAGTAGTCCTTCTCGATCCAGTCCTTGGAACTCACCGGTCCACCCCCTTCCGCCTGATGTGGCCCGGCCGCCCCACCCGCCGTCGTACGGCGGGCGGGGCGACCGGATGGTTCCGCACTATTCCGGGTCGGCGACCGCGACCAGCGCGGGCCGCAGCAGCCGCTCCCCGAGCTGGTAGCCCCGACGCATCACCTGGACGCAGGTCGGCTCGTCCACGTCGGCCGAGGTCTGGTGCGCGACCGCCTCGTGCCGGGTCGGGTCGAACGGGTCGCCCTGCTCCCCGAACGGGGTCAGCCCGAACTTGCCCAGCGCGGTGGTGAGCTGCTCGGCCACCGTGCCGAACGGCCCGACCAGGTCGCCGTGCTCGCGGGCCCGGTCCAGGTCGTCCAGGATCGGCAGCAGCGCGGCGAGCACCGAGCCGGTCGCCTGCTCCTGGACCAGACCGCGGTCGCGGTCCACCCGCTTGCGGTAGTTGGCGTACTCCGCCGACACCCGCTGCAGGTCCCGGGTCCGCTCGTCGAGCTCGGCCCGGAGGGCCTCCAGCTCGGCGCCGAGCGGGGCCACCGCGCCGCCGTCGACCGGCTGCGCGGGGGCGTCCACCACGGGCGGACCGGCCGGGATCTGACCCTCGACCGTCTCGACCTCGATCTCGTCGACCACGACCTCGGCCTCCTCCACCAGGCCCTCGGCCGGGACGTCCGCCCCGACGTCGGTGGCGGCGGGCGCCTCCTCGGTCTTGCCGATCTTGCGGTTGTTGCGGATGACGACCCGCGGCCCGTCACCGGCGGCCTGCTCGGCGGGCGCGGAGCCACCCGGCACCGACCCGGTGGCTCCCGGGTCGGCGGCTCGTGGCTTCTCCGTCATGCGACTACCTCGTTCTCTCTACCGTGAGTCCGGACCGGGGACGGACCGTCACTTCTTGTCCTCGTCCACGATCTCCGCGTCGACCACGTCGTCGGCGCCACCGGCCTGCGGGCCGCCGGCGGCACCGGCACCCGCGCCCGGGCCGGCCGCGCCCGGCTGCTCACCCTGCTCGGCCTGCTGCGAGTAGAGCAGCGAACCGGCCTGCTGGGAGACCTGCGCCAGCCGCTCGTGCGCCGCCTTGATCTTCTCGATGTCCTGGCCGCCGAGCGCACCGCGCAGCTCGCCGAGGGCCTCGTTGATCTGGTCGCGGTTCTCGCTGGGCAGCTTGTCGCCGCTCTCGGCGAGGAACTTCTCGGTCTGCCACTGGAGCGCCTCAGCCACGTTGCGGGTCTCGGCGTCCTCGCGGCGGCGCTTGTCCTCCTCCGCGTGCTCCTCGGCGTCCCGGCGCATCCGCTCGATGTCGTCCTTCGGCAGCGAGGAGCCGCCGGTGATCGTCATCTTCTGTTCCTTGCCGGTACCGAGGTCCTTGGCGTGGACGTTCACGATGCCGTTGGCGTCGATGTCGAACGCGACCTCGATCTGCGGCACGCCGCGCGGCGCCGGCGGGAGGCCGGTCAGCTCGAAGGTGCCGAGCTTCTTGTTGTAGGCCGCGATCTCCCGCTCGCCCTGGAACACCTGGATCAGCACCGACGGCTGGTTGTCGTCCGCCGTGGTGAAGACCTCGGAGCGCTTGGTCGGGATGGTGGTGTTGCGCTCGATCAGCTTGGTGAAGATGCCGCCCTTGGTCTCGATGCCCAGGCTCAGCGGGGTCACGTCGAGCAGCAGGACGTCCTTGACCTCACCCTTCAGCACACCAGCCTGGAGAGCGGCGCCGACGGCGACGACCTCGTCCGGGTTGACGCCCTTGTTCGGGTCGCGGCCGGTGAGCTGCTTGACCAGGTCGGTCACGGCGGGCATCCGGGTCGAACCGCCGACCAGGATCACGTGCTCGACGTCGGAGATCTTGATCCCGGCGTCCTTCACGGCCTGCTCGAACGGGCCCTTGCAGCGGTCCAGCAGGTCCTGCGTCATCCGCTGGAACTCGGCGCGGCTGAGCGTCACGTCCAGGTGCAGCGGGCCGGCCGCGCCGGCGGTGATGTACGGCAGGTTGATGTTGGTGGTGGTGGCGGCGGAGAGCTCGATCTTGGCCTTCTCGGCGGCCTCGCGGAGCCGCTGCAGGGCCATCTTGTCCTGGCCCAGGTCGATGCCGTGCTCGCCACGGAAGGTCTTCACCAGGTGGTCGATGATGCGCTGGTCCCAGTCGTCGCCACCGAGGTGGTTGTCACCGCTGGTCGACTTGACCTCGATGACGCCCTCGGCCAGCTCGAGCAGCGACACGTCGAAGGTGCCGCCACCGAGGTCGAAGACCAGGACAGTCTGCTCCTTGGAGCCCTTGTCCAGCCCGTACGCCAGGGCGGCCGCGGTCGGCTCGTTGACGATCCGCAGCACGTTGAAGCCGGCGATCTCACCGGCCTCCTTGGTGGCCTGGCGCTGGCCGTCGTTGAAGTAGGCGGGGACGGTGATCACCGCGTCGGTGATCTGCTCGCCCAGGTACGCCTCGGCGTCCCGCTTGAGCTTCATCAGCGTCCGCGCCGAGATCTCCTGCGGGGTGTACTTCTTGCCGTCGATGTCGACGGACCAGTTGGTGCCGATCTCCCGCTTGACCGACCGGATGGTCCGGTCCGGGTTGGTCACCGCCTGGCGCTTCGCGACCTCACCGACGAGCACCTCGCCGTTGCGGGCGAACGCGACGATCGACGGGGTCGTCCGCGAGCCCTCAGCGTTGGCGATGACGGTGGGCTCACCGCCCTCGAGAACGCTGACGCAGGAGTTCGTCGTGCCGAGGTCGATACCGACCGCACGTGCCATCTTCGCTTCCTCGCTTCGTAACGTTGAGGCAGGTCACGGGCCTGCCTGGCGGGCCGCCCGCAGCGACCGCACCACAAGTTGAGTGAACTTGACTCAATAGTGCCACGCCGCCGGTAATCCGCAAGTCGGGGTTGAGCCGACCCGACGCAACCCGACCGTTATTACCGTCCGGTTGTCTTCCCTTGCATCGGTCGGGCACGCTTTAGCGGTGACGACGAAAGGCGATCCCGCCACCCGGTCCGGCGCGCCCCCCGTCGCCGCCCGCACCGGGTCGCCGGACGCCGCCGAGGCTGCCCCCGGCACCACCGCCGACGGCCTCCAGGCCGCGCTGACCGGGCTGCGGGCCGCAATCGGCGCCGCCCGCTTCCCGCTGGCCCTGCCGTCGGCCGAGCCGGCCCGGCGTACCGCCTCGGCTCTGGCCGACCAGCTCGACGACTACCTGCTGCCCCGGCTGGCCCGGCTCGACGCGCCGCTGCTGGTGGTGGTCGGCGGCTCCACGGGCGCCGGCAAGTCGACCCTGGTCAACAGCCTGGTGCAGGCCCGGGTGAGCGCCGCCGGGGTGCTCCGCCCGACCACCCGCTCCCCGGTGCTGGTCTGCAACCCGGCCGACTCCGCCTGGTTCCGCCAGGGCGAGCTGCTGCCCGGCCTCACCCGCACCACCCAGCCGAGCGAGGACCCGCGCACCCTGCACCTGGTCACCGCGCCCGCGCTCCCCGCCGGGCTGGCCTTCATCGACGCCCCGGACATCGACTCGGTGGTGGACGCCAACCGGGCCCTCGCCGGCCAACTGCTGGCCGCCGCCGACCTCTGGCTCTTCGTCACCACCGCCGCCCGGTACGCCGACGCCGTCCCGTGGGAGCTGCTGCGCAGCGCCCGGGCCCGGGGCGCGGCCATCGCCATGGTGCTCGACCGGGTGCCGCCGGAGGCCGCCGACGAGATCGCCGCCCACCTGTCGGAGATGCTCGCCGCGCAGGATCTCGGCGCCGCGCCGCTGTTCGTCCTGCCCGAGACCTGGGTCGACGGCCAGGGCCTGCTGCCGAACAAGGTCACCGCGCCGCTGAGCGCCTGGTTCTCCCGGCTGGCCGCCGACGCCGAGGCCCGGGCCGCGGTGGTCCGGCAGACGCTGGACGGCGCGCTCGCCTCGCTGTACCCGACCGTCGAGGCGCTGGCCGAGGCGGCCGACGAGCAGGTCGCCGCCGCCGACGCGCTCGACGAGCGGGTCCGGGCCGCGTACCGGGGTGCGCAGCGCACCGTGGAGGAGGGGCTCAAGGACGGCCGGCTGCTCCGCGGCGAGGTGCTGGCCCGGTGGCAGGAGTTCGTCGGCACCGGCGAGTTCTTCCGGACGCTGGAGGCGCGGATCGGCCGGGTGCGCGACCGGGTGGTCGCCGCGATGACCGGACGCCCCGCCACGCCCGCCACCGAGCTGCGCAACGCCATCGAGTCCCAACTGGTCACCCTGCTGCGCGGGGTCTCCTCCGAGGCGGCCGAGCACGCGTACACCGCCTGGAAGGCGCACCCGGCCGGGGCGGGGCTGCTCGAACCGGGGCTGGCCCACCCCTCCGACGACCTCTCCGAGCGGGCCGAGCGCCTGGTCCGGGACTGGCAGCGCGGGGTGCTGGAGCTGGTCAAGGCCGAGGGGGGCGACCGGCGCTTCGTGGCCCGCACCGCCGCGTACGCGGTCAACGCCACCGGTCTCGCCGTCATGATCGCGGTCTTCGCCTCGACCGCGTTCATCCCGACCGGCCTGGAGGTCGCGACGGGTGCCGGCACCACCGTCGCCGCGCAGGCCGTGCTCCAGGCGATCTTCGGCGACCAGGCCGTGCGTACCCTCGCCAACAAGGCCCGGGCTGACCTGCTGGACCGGGTCCGGGCGCTGCTGGACGAGGAGGCGGCGCGCTACCTGACGCGCACCGACGAGGCCCGGCCCGGCGGGGACGCCGGGGCCGAGCTGCACCGGGCCGCGTCCCGGGTCGAGGTGGCCCGGCACCGCAGCGGCCTGGCCGACGGCGACGGCCCCGGCCTGCCCGCCCCGAGCGGTGACCGCCGATGACGGGCATCGTCGGCCGGATGCGCGAGGCGTTCCGGGGCGAGCAGCGGGTGGACGCCGACGAC
The DNA here is from genome assembly GCF_900091515.1 of Micromonospora purpureochromogenes. Classification (NCBI taxonomy): domain Bacteria; kingdom Bacillati; phylum Actinomycetota; class Actinomycetes; order Micromonosporales; family Micromonosporaceae; genus Micromonospora; species Micromonospora purpureochromogenes. The sequence continues at coordinate 470,951 of NZ_LT607410.1, forward strand.
CTGGTGGCCCGCCTCGACGCGGTACGCCGTTTCCTGGCCGCCGTGGACGGCCAGGTGCCGGACTCCCGCCTGGTCACCGCGCACACCCTGGTCGAGCGGGCCGGCACCCGGCTGGCGCTCTCCCGCGACCACACCGTGGTGGCGCTCGCCGGCGCCACCGGCAGTGGCAAGTCCAGCCTGTTCAACGCGCTGGCCCGGCTGGATCTCTCCCCGGTCGGCGTGCGCCGCCCGACCACCGGCGTGGCGCACGCCTGCGTCTGGGGCCGGCTCGACGGCGCCAACCGGCTGCTCGACTGGGTCGGCGTGCTGCCCCGGCACCGGTTCGTCCGGGAGAGCGCGCTGGACGCCGACGACGAGACCGGCCTGCACGGGCTGGTCCTGCTCGACCTGCCCGACTTCGACTCGGTGCAGCGGTCCCACCGGCTGGAGGTGGACCGGCTGCTGGGCCTGGTCGACCTGGTGGTCTGGGTGGTCGACCCGCAGAAGTACGCCGACCGGGTGATCCACACCAGCTACCTGCGCGAGTTCCACCGGCACCGGGACGTGACCCTGGTCGTGCTCAACCAGGCCGACCGGCTGTCGGCGACCGAGCTGCCCCGGGTCCTCGACGACCTGCGCCGGCTGCTCGACGCCGACGGGCTGGACGGCGTGCCGCTGCTGGCCACCACGGCGGTCCACCCGGGCGGCTTGACGGGGCTACGGGAGGCGCTGGAGCGGGCGGTCTCCGAGCGTCAGGCGTCCCTGCGCCGGCTCTCCGGCGACGTGGACGCCGTCGTGGCCGGGCTGGGCGAGCTGGTGGTCACGGACGTCCCCCGCGACGCCCCGGACGAGGACACGGTCCGTTCGCTGGACCGGGCCCTCGCCGGCGCGGCCGGGGTGCCGGCGGTGGCCGACGCCGTCCAGGGGGCGTACCGGCACCGGGCCGGCGGCACCACCGGCTGGCCGGTCGTCCGGGGCTGGCGCCGGCTGCGACCGGATCCGCTGCGCCGGCTGCACCTGCCCGGCCCGGCCGCCGGGGCCGACCGGCCGGAGGAGAGCCTGGTCGCCGCGACCTCGGTGCCCGACCCGACCGCCGCCCAGCGGTCCGCCCTCGGGCTGGCCATCCGCGCGGTCGCCGACCGTTCCGGCGCCGGCCTGCCCGCGCCCTGGCCGGACGCGGTCACCACGGCCGCCCGGTCCCGCCTGGACGATCTGCCGGACGCGCTGGACCGGGCGATCGCCGGCACCGACCTGGGCATGGACCGCCGGCCGCTCTGGTGGCGGCTCGTCGGTGGCGTCCAGTGGCTGGTCACCCTCGCCGCGCTGGCCGGGCTCGGCTGGCTGCTGCTCGGCTACGCGCTGCGCGCGCTCGGGCTGCCCGCCCTGGAGTACCCGCGGGTGGGCGAGGTGCCGCTGCCGACCCTGCTGCTGCTCGGCGGCCTGCTCGCCGGGCTGCTGGTGGCCGCGGTGACCCGGCCGGTGATCCGCTGGGCGGCCCGGCGGGCCCGGCAGCGGGCCGAGAAGCGCCTCAGCGCCGCGGTGGCCGGGGTCGGCGACACGTACGTCCTCAGCCCGGTACGGGCCGTCCTCGACCGGTACGGGCAGGCCCGGGACGCGCTGCGCGACGCGGCCCGGTGAGGCCGGCCCTCGGCACGGGTGTCCCGGCGGCCGTCGCGGCGTAGGGTCGGACCATGGCCACGCCACAGACCCCCTACGACGCGGTGCTGCACGCCGCCCGCGACGTGACGAGGCTGGACACCGCCCTCGACGCCGAGATGCTCGGCGCCGCCCTGCTGGGCAGCGTCTACGCGATCGCCGAGACCGACCGGGAGCGGGCGGTACGGGAGTTCGTCGCCGGCTTCCTGGCCGCCACCTCGCGCCGCCGGACCGCCGCCGCGACCACCATCCGGTCGGTCTTCGCCGCGCTGGTGCCGGACGCGGAGGGCGCCGCGAAGGTCCGCCCCGGCACCCAGGCCCCGGCCTGGTCCGGCCAGCTCGGCCGGGTGCACCTCACCGGCGCCTGGTCGTACGGCGACGTGTACGGCGACCAGACCTCCTACCTCGCCACCTTCGCCTACGACGACGCGACGGGTGGTCCGGAGCACGCACTGGTGGCGCTCGTCGACCACAACATCGGCATCACCAAGGACGTCTTCGTGGGCGGCCCCGCCGAGCGGATCCTCGAACAGGTCCGGCAGATGTGCGCCACGGACGACCTGACCTGGTTCCGCGAGGAGGACCCGGCCCGGATGCACGGCGAGGTGAGCCGGCACCTGACGGTCACCGACGACCTCGGCGACCTGCCCGGTGAGGGTTCGATCGCCACCGACCGGGCCCTGGTCGGCGCCCGGCTGGCGGTGCTGCCCGGCGCGCCGGCGGACACGCTGACCTGGGACGCCGAGCCGCTCACCGGGGAGGAGCGCACCGAGCTGGTGCGGGCCTTCCTGGCGTCGCCGGAGGCGGTCCGCGCCGGCCTGCACGCGCTGGACGGCGACGCGGAGCTGGCCTCGCTGCACTTCTGTCTGGGCCTGCTCTTCGACCACGCGGCGAGCTTCCCGGACGCCGACCCGCTGCGCTGGAGCCCGGCGGTGGCGGGGCTGTTCCTGCTGGACTGGGTGCACCGCCGGGCCGTGCTGGACATGGACGACGCGGCGATGCTGCCCCGGGTGCTGCGCGCCTGGACGGCCTTCGCGGGACATCGGCGCGGCCTGCCGGAGCAGGCCGTCAGCCGGACCGACGAGGCGATCGAGGAGCTGGTGCCGGAGTTCGCCCGGCTCTACAGCACGGGTGAGCGGCGCAGCCCGGCCACCGCCGCGGTGGCGCAGCTGATGGCGGACGGGGTCGACCCGGACGACCCGGCCGCGCTGGACGCCTGGATCGAGGCGAACCGGCAGCGCCTCGGCGACGACACCCCCTGACCGGTCACGCCGCGCTCAGCGCAGCGCGGCGTAGACCAGGCCGGCGACCAGACCGCCGACCACACCCCCGACGACCACCTGCGCGACGGTGTGGTCGCGCAGCCGTACCCGGGACCAGCCGGCCAGGGCCGGCAGCGGCGCGGCGGCGAGCATCCGGGGGCCGAAGGTCAGCGCCAGCACGACCACCGCGCCGGCGGCAACCGCGGTGTGGATCGACATCTTCCACCAGTGGCTGACGGTCACCGCCACCACCAGGCCGACCACCCCGGCGGCGACCAGGGCGAGCACCGGCCGGGGGGCGCCGAGCGCCGCGAGCAGCGCCAGGCCGGCGGTGGCCGAGGCCAGGCCGAAGAGCAGGGGTACCCGCCGCTGGTCGCGGACGCCCACGTGGTGGTCGGTCAGGCGGCCGCGCCGCACCCCGCCGAGGATGTACGCGAACGGGATGCCGCTGGCGAAGACCGAGGCGAGCAGCGCCCAGCCGAGCCCGTGCGCGCCGCCGGCGCCGTGCCAGCCGACCGCGACGGTCAGCAGGGTGACCAGCACGGCGGGGGCGGTCACCTCGGTAAGCAGCCGGGCCAGCCGGGTCAGGGGTCCGGGCGGTACGACGACCCGGCGGAGCCCACCGTCGTCACCGCCCCCGTCGATCCCGCTCAGCTCCCCGTCCCCGATCCGTCCCGTCCGGCCCCGCCGCGGGCCGGTTGCGCCGGCGGCGGGCGTACGGCCCGGTCAGCTGGCGTCGCCCGTCACCGTACCGTCCGGATCGGGGGCGTCGTGGCTGGTCGGCGCGGGCGCCGCCGGCCGCTGCGGGGCCGGGCTCGGGGAGGTCTCCGGGAACTTCGGCGGACGGGCGGTGGGCGACGGCGGTCGGACCGGCGGTCGGGCGGCCGGACGCCGACGCGGGCCACCGGTGGCGGCGGTGGCGGCGGGGCGCGGCGCGGCGGCCGGCGACGGGGGCGGTGGCGGGGTACGGGTGGGGGCCACGTTCGGCGCGGGCGTCGGGGTCGGGGTCACGGTCGGCTCGGCCGTCGGGGTCGGCGTCACGGTCGGCTCGGGGTCGGGCGACGGCTCGGGCGAGTCGGTGGCGGTGGGCTCCGCGCTGACGGTGGGCGTCGGGTCCGGCGGCGGCTCGGAGAAGGTGCTGCTCGGCTCGGCGGTCGCGGTGGACCCGGGGGTCGGCGAGCCGGCCGGCGTGGGACGGGGTGCGGGGGCCGGTGCGGCGGTCCGGCCGGGCGCGGGCGGGGTGGGCCGTGGGGGCGGGGGCGGCGGCAGCGGGCGCCGGGCCGAGCCGGGAGCGGCCGGGGCCGGTCCCGCCGGCGCGGCCGCGGGCAGCGCGGGCAGTGGCGGCCCGAGCGGGACCAGGCTGACCGCACCGGGCCCCGCGGCGGGGACGGCGGCCGGCGGGTATCCAGGCCCGGCGGACGGCGGCGCGGGCTGGCCGGTGGCGGGCAGCGGGACCACCACCGGGCCGTCGGAGGGGGTGGGCAGGAACGGGGTGCTGCCGTCGGGGAGCGCGCTGCTGCCGACGGTGGCGGAGCCGGTGCTGAAGGCCGCGAGGATCGGCATGGACGCCGTGCCGGCGAGCAGGGCCACGGTGAAGAGGTAGCCGCGGCCTGGGCCGGCCGGCCCGGGGGCGCGGTGGGACCCGATCATCCGCCGGTAGCCACCACCGGAGCGGTGTCGGCCGAGCATGGGAGCGGGAGGACCGTCACCTGACTCGGACACCGCACAACTCCCTCGTCGTTGATTTTTGGGCAACCGGGCACCGGCGGGCTTTCTAAACGGACATACGGCTTGAAACGCCCTACCTGCATCCAGGTCAGCTTGGACCAGTGACGCTCAGTTCACCAGGGACCACAGCGTGTCGACACACAAAATGTCCGTCGCCATGAATCTTCCAAGGGACAAATACGTCGATGCGTCGCGAAGACGACGGAACGGGACCGGCGAGGGAGGCCATACTGTGGGACCGCTCACCTCCTCTGCAATCATTCAGGCACGACGGCAACGCAGCCGGCCTCCGCGCACCCCGCGGCAGGCGCGGTTCGGCGCCGGCGCTCCCGAACCGGGTTCCTCCCCGAATCCGGCTCACCGCCGCGCGGCAACCCTCACCGGGGCTAGGCGCGGCCGCCAGGAACCAGCCCGGCACCGGCCGGGCCGGCGTACGAGTTGCGCGGACGGGTCACCCCCGGCGCCGACGCAGACACGACAGGGAGAGACGGATGGCAAAGGGCGACCCCGGGGTCACCAGCCGCGGCCGGCGGGCCGCACCCCGGTCCAAGCGCACCGCCGCGGCGGGCGAGCCGGAACTCGTACAGCTGCTCACCCCCACCGGTGAGCGGATCGACAGCGCGATCGGCCCGGACGGGACCGAGTACCGCGTCGACTTCACCGACGAGGAGTACCGCGGGCTCTACCGCGACCTCGTGCTGGTCCGCAAGCTCGACGCCGAGGCCACCGCGCTGCAGCGCCAGGGCGAGCTGGGCCTCTGGGCCAGCCTGCTCGGCCAGGAGGCCGCGCAGGTCGGTTCGGGGCGCGCGCTGCGTACCCAGGACATGGCCTTCCCGACCTACCGTGAGCACGGCGTCCTCTACTGCCGGGGCATCGACCCGATCATGCCGCTCGGCCTGTTCCGCGGCGTCGACCAGGGCGGCTGGGACCCGAACGAGTTCAAGTTCAACATGTACACGATCGTGATCGGGGCGCAGACCCTGCACGCGACCGGGTACGCCATGGGTGTCGCCATGGACGGCAAGACCGGCACCGACGACGGCGAGGCGGTGATCGCCTACTTCGGCGACGGCGCCACGAGCCAGGGCGACGTCAACGAGGCGTTCGTCTGGGCCAGCGTCTTCAACGCGCCGCTGGTCTTCTTCTGCCAGAACAACCAGTACGCCATCTCGGAGCCGCTGGAGCGGCAGACCCGCGTCCCGCTCTACCAGCGCGCGGATGGCTTCGGCTTCCCCGGCGTCCGGGTGGACGGCAACGACGTGCTCGCCTCGTACGCGGTGACCCGGCACGCGCTGGACAACGCCCGGCTCGGCCAGGGCCCCAGCCTGATCGAGGCGTACACCTACCGGATGGGGGCGCACACCACCTCCGACGACCCGACCCGCTACCGGATCGCCAGCGAGGTCGAGGCCTGGCAGGCCAAGGACCCGATCGCCCGGATGAAGGCGTTCCTGACCAACCAGCAGATCGCCGACGCGGACTTCTTCGCCTCCGTCGACGAGCAGGCCCGCACCGAGTCGGTGCACCTGCGCGAGCGGGTGCTCGCCATGCCCAATCCCGAGCCGGTGTCGATGTTCGACCACGTCTACCCCACCGGGTCCCCCGAGCTCGACGAGCAGCGGGCGCAGTTCAGCAAGTACATGGAGTCGTTCGAGGGGAGCGCCCACTGATGGCCACGGAGACGCTCACCCTCGGCAAGGCCCTCAACACCGGTCTGCGCAAGGCCCTGGAGAACGACCCCAAGGTCGTCATCATGGGCGAGGACGTCGGCAAGCTCGGCGGCGTCTTCCGGATCACCGACGGGCTCCAGAAGGACTTCGGCGACCAGCGGGTGATCGACACCCCGCTGGCCGAGTCCGGCATCATCGGCACCGCGGTCGGCCTCGCCATCCGCGGCTTCCGCCCGGTCTGCGAGATCCAGTTCGACGGCTTCGTCTACCCGGCGTACGACCAGATCGTGTCGCAGGTGGCGAAGATGCACTACCGCTCGCAGGGCAAGGTCCGGATCCCGATGGTCATCCGGATCCCGTACGGCGGCGGCATCGGCGCGGTCGAGCACCACTCCGAATCGCCCGAGGCGTACTTCGCCCACACCGCCGGTCTGAAGGTCGTCACCTGCGCCAACCCGCAGGACGCGTACTCGATGATCCAGCAGGCGATCGCCTCGGACGACCCGATCGTCTTCCTGGAGCCCAAGCGGCGCTACTGGGAGAAGGGTCCGGTCGACCTGGACGCCCCGCTCGCGGACGCGTACCCGCTGCACTCCGCGCGGGTGGCGCGGGCCGGCACCGACGCCACCGTGCTGGCGTACGGCCCGATGGTGCGGACCTGCCTGGACGCGGCCACCGCCGCCGCCGAGGACGGCCGGCAGCTGGAGGTCATCGACCTGCGCACGCTCTCCCCGCTGGACCTGACCGCCGCGTACGAGTCGGTCAGGCGCACCGGCCGCTGCGTGGTCGTGCACGAGGCCCCGGGCAACCTGGGCCTGGGCTCGGAGATCGCCGCCCGGATCACCGAGGAGTGCTTCTACTCCCTGGAGTCCCCGGTGCTGCGCGTCACCGGCTTCGACACCCCCTACCCGGCCAGCCGGGTGGAGGAGGAGTACCTGCCCGACCTCGACCGGGTGCTCGACGCCGTCGACCGCACCTTCGGCTGGTGAGCGCAATGTCACGGATCAAGGAGTTCAACCTCCCCGACCTGGGCGAGGGCCTGACCGAGGGCGAGATCCTCGCCTGGCTGGTCAAGGTGGGCGACGTCATCGAGCTGAACCAGCCGATCGTCGAGGTGGAGACGGCCAAGGCGGCCGTCGAGATCCCGGCGAAGTGGGCCGGCCAGGTGCGGTCGATCTTCCACCCGGAGGGCACCACGGTCGAGGTCGGCACGCCGATCATCGCGATCGACACCGACCCGGGCGCCGGGCCGATCGAGGAGTCGACGACCGGTGCGCCGGCCTCCGCGCTGCCCACCCCGTCGGCGGCCTCGCTGGCCGCCGTCGAGGTGGCCCCGACCGAGGGCGCGGTCGAGCCGGGCCTGATCGGCGGTCCCGCCCCGGGTGGGCGTACCGCCGTGCTGGTCGGCTACGGCCCGCGCACCACGGCGGCCAAGCGCCGTCCCCGCAAGGGCGAGGTGCCGGCCCAGGCCACGGCGACCCCGGCCGCGCCGGTGCAGCCCGCGCCGGCTCCGGTCGCGCCCGCTCCGGTCGCCCCGGTGTCGCCCGCCCCGGCGGTCAACGGCAACGGGCGGACCGGCGGGCTGGTGCTGGCCAAACCGCCGGTGCGCAAGCTCGCCAAGGACCTCGGCGTCGATCTGGCCACGCTGACCGGCTCGGGCCCGCTGGGCTCGATCACCCGGGAGGACGTACAGCGGGCGGCGAGCGGGACCCCGGCGGCGGCCGAGCCGCTGACGGTGGCGGCCCCGGCCACGGCGGCCGCGAGCTTCGGCGCGGACCGCGAGCAGCGCATCCCCGTCAAGGGGGTACGCAAGCTCACCGCCGAGAACATGTCCCGCTCGGCGTTCACCGCCCCGCACGTGACGGAGTTCCTCACCGTCGACGTGACCCGGGCGATGAAGGCGCTGGACCGGCTGCGCGAGCGGCGGGAGTGGCGCGACGTGCGCGTCTCGCCGCTGCTGCTGGTCGCCAAGGCGGTGCTGCTGGCGGTCAAGCGGCACCCGATGGTCAACTCGACCTGGGCCGGCGACGAGATCGTGGTCAAGGACTACGTCAACCTGGGCATCGCGGCGGCCACCGAGCGCGGCCTGATCGTGCCGAACATCAAGGACGCCGGCCGGCTGTCGCTGCGCGAGCTGGCGGACGCGATGACCGACCTGGTGCAGACGGCCAAGGCGGGGAAGACCTCGCCGGCCGACATGTCGGGCGGCACGCTGACGATCACCAACGTGGGGGTCTTCGGCGTGGACACCGGTACGCCGATCCTGCCCCCGGGCGAGTCGGCGATCCTGGCCTTCGGCGCGGTCCGCGAGATGCCCTGGGTGCACAAGGGCAAGGTGAAGCCGCGCCAGGTCACCACGCTGGGCCTGTCGTTCGACCACCGGATCATCGACGGTGAGCTCGGCTCGAAGTTCCTCCGCGACATCGGGGACTTCCTGGCCGACCCCGAGGCGGCGCTGCTCGCCTGGACCTGACCGTCCACGACACCAGCCACGGCCGGTGTGCCCAGGGTGAACGCCCGGCACACCGGCCGTTGCCATTGCACGAAGAAACGTTCGGCAATACCCCCGCGTGGCCTACGAATCGTAGGCAGGTGTCTCAGCTCACCTAACAATCGATGGAATTTGGCGGCGTCTTGCGCTTCAATGGAGACATCAGGGGCTGACAACCGAATAGTCGGAGGAGAGACACCATGAGCATGATCGAGCGCATCCGCACCCGCCGCGACGCCACCCGCCGCGCCCGCGCGATCGAGCACGCGCTTCGTTCCGCCAACTCGCCCGCGGTGCGCGAGGAGATCCTCGCGATCGCCCAGCGCCACATGAGCTGACGCGGCACAGACTTTCCTCACCTCCTCCAGATCGATGACCCGCCCGGGCACCCCGGGCGGGTCATCGGCGTTTCCGGGCCCTCAAGACCGGGATTCCACCTCGACCGGACGCCCGGTACGGTGGGGCACGGTCGCCACCCGCCGACCCGGGACACCGATCGAGCCGGATGAGAGCCGATCGTCACCGCCCGGCGACGCGGAGTGACGGCCCGGTGCTCCCCGGACGCCCCGCGCGGTCACCGGATACGGTGCGGGGAGCCCGCACGGCCGATCCGCCGGCGACACCGGCGAGCCCGCCGCCCGGTCCCGGACGGCATCGGCGGCCGACATGTGATGGAGGAGGCGCACCCATGACGTCCGAGGGCCAGCACCGCCCCGGCCAGGAGCCGGACCAGGTGCCGCCGGGCGCCGGTGGACCGGCGCCGTACGGCGACCGGCAGACACAGCAGGACACCGGGTACGGCGACCCCGCCGCCCCGGACCTGGGCTGGGCGCCGCCACCACCGGCCGGCCGGCCGGATCAGGCCGCCCCGGCCTGGGCCGCCGCTCAGGACCAGCCCCCGGCGTGGGCCGCCGCGCAGGACCAGCCCCCGACGTGGGGCGCCGCGCAGGTGCCGCAGCAGGGCGAGCCGGCGCAGCCCGGCCAGTGGGGCGCGCCGCAGCCCGCCTGGGCCGCCCAGTCCGACCAGCCCTCCGCCGCCTGGGCCGCCGCCTCCGTACCCGGCCAGCCCGCCGCGCCGGCCGAGCCGGCACAGCCCGCCTGGGCGCAGCCCGAGCAGGCCGCCCCGGCGTGGTCGCAGCCCGACTCCGGGGCCCGTGGCGCCGCCCGGGTGCCCCAGCCGAACGACGCCTGGCCCGCCTCCGCCGACCCGGCCGCCTCCAGCGGCTGGAACGCCGGGCAGCAGGACCCGGCCGCCAACGGCTGGGCCGCCGCGCCGCAGCACGACGACCCGGCCGGCTCCGGCGGCTGGAACACCCCGGCCCAGGACGACCCGGCCCGCTCCGGCGGCTGGAACCCCGGCACGCCGGGCCAGGACCAGGACGTCGCGGGCAACAACGGCTGGAACGCCGGCGAGGCCGCCTCCCACGAGGTGTCCACTTCGGGCGGTCGGCACGCCGGCGCCGGGCAGCACGAGCAGTCCACCGGCTGGAACGGCGCAGCCACGCCCCAGGAGCAGGCCGACGGCTGGGGTGGCGAGACCCAGCCGCCGCAGGACGACGCCGCCCGCCCCGGCGGGTGGCACCTGCCGTCCACCCAGGACGAGGCGCCCCGGTCCGCCGGCCGCGCCTCCGTACCCGTGCCGCCGCAGCAGCCGGAACAGGCCGTGCCCGCCTGGGCGCAGCCCGACACCGGCGCGCGCGGCGCCGCGCAGGTGCCGCAGCACGACACCCCGGCGGCCGACGGATGGTCCACCGAGGACGACCCGGCGCGCTCCGGCGGCTGGAACGCCGCCCGCACCCCGCAGGACGATCCGGCCCGCTCGGGCGGGTGGAACACCGGCGGCCAGGACGACGTCGCCCGCTCCGGTGGCTGGAACACCGCCGCCCCGGACAACGCCGCCGGCGCCGACGGGTGGAACAACGCCCCGCAGGCGGACGAGCGGTCGCCGCAGGCGTGGGACGCCGCCGGCGCACCGGAGCCGACCCACTGGGAGGCCGGCGCGGAGCAGCAGGCCGCCGACGGTTGGGGCAGTGCCGCGCCGGCCCGCGAGGAGCAGCGGCCGGGCATCGACTGGCCCGCCGCGCAGGAGCCGGCCCGGGCTGCCGGTTCCAGGGGCGCGGCCGCCGTGCCTGCGCCGGACGACCGACCCGAGTCGGGCGGCTGGACGCCCCCGGAGCAGCCCGCCCGGGCGACCGCGTCCGTCGCGGTCCCGGCCGTCCCGCCGGCCTGGGGGGCGGACGCCGACAACCCGTCGCAGCGGGCCGGTGCCGACCGTCCGGCGGTGCCGGACGCCGAGCCGTGGGCGGCCGAGGAGGCCTGGGGCCGCGCCGAGGCCGCGCCCGCGCAGCGACAGGCCGGCGACGCCTGGGAGCCCCAGCGCGCCGACGAGGCCCCGATCTACCAGCCGGCGCCGGCACCCGGCATCTCGCCGGCCAACGTGGTGCCCCTGCCGCCGCAGGAGCAGCGGGTGCCGGGCGCCAGCCTGGCCGCCGCGCCGCCGGCTGACTACGTCTCGCCGGCCCAGTTCGGTGCGGCCGCCGACCAGTCCTCCTTCGAGCCGGCCGGGCGTGCGGACGCGCCGTCGGCGTACGAGCCCGAACGGTCGGGCTGGGGTCCCGGCGAGGAGCCGCAGTCGCCGGCCGGGCCGGTGGTGCCCGGACCGCGTACCTCGCCGGAGGCCGACGGGGCCGGACGCGCCGCCGTGCCGGTTGCCGACGAGTCCGCCGCCGGGCGGGCGTCGGCGAGCGCGTCGGTGCCGCTGGCCAGCCGGGTGATGCCCCCGACCGACCAGGCCCTGCGGCCGGGCGCCACGGGTGCTCCGCAGCCCCGGGTGTACGGCCGGCCGGCCCGCCCGGAGCCGGTGGACGAGCCGGTCGAGGAGCACGACGGCCAGCGGGCCGAGCACCACGCCCCGCCCCGCTTCGCCGACCAGCAGCCGTTCGACGGCCAGCAGTCCTTCGACGGTCAGCAGCGCTTCGACGGTCAGCAGTCCTTCGACGACCAGCAGCGGTACGAGGACCAGGACCGGCGGCGCTTCGAGGAGCCGGAGCGGCCGTCCGGCCCGCCCGGCTTCGGCCCCGAGGCTCCCTCGTCCGCGCCGCCCACCTCGCCGGCCGCGGCGCCGGCGTTCCCGGGCGCCATCCCGGCCTTCGCGGACCCGGCCAGCAACAACCGGCCGATGAACGGAACCCGCCCGCACGGCCCCGCCGACCGCCCGGCCGAGCCGTTCGGTGCCGGCCCGGCCGGCGGCGGTCCGGCCGCCGGTGCGGTCCCCGGTTACGGCCACCCGGCCCACGACCCGGCCCACGGCGCCGGCACGGCGCCGTTCCCGCAGGCGGGGCCGCAGTTCCCGCCGGCCGGGCCCCAGTTCCCGCCGGCCGGGCCGCAGTTCCCGCCGGCCGGGCCGCCGTTCCCGCCCGCGGGTCAGCAGTTCGCGCCCGCCGGCCAGCCCTTCCCGCCGGCCAACCAGCCCGGTCCGGGCGCCTGGCACCAGGATCCGGAGCCCGAGCAGGGACGCTTCAACGCGTTCAAGCCGGACGCGGAGCCGAAGGTCGAGCAGCCGGCACCGAAGGTCCGCAACGGCCGGGTGCTGGCCATGGTGCTGATCGTGGCGGTGCTGATCCTGGCCATCCCGCTCGGCCTGCTCAGCCTGCTGGGCAAGATCGGCGGCGAGGAGAAGCCCGCCCCGTTCAACCCGGCCGTCGGCTCCTGCGTCAAGCAGTCCGGCAACGGCGCGAGCGCGGCGAACTGCGGCGAGCCGAACGCGTTCACCGTGGTCTCCAAGGTCGATGCGAAGGAGAAGTGCGCCGACCCGGCCCAGCCGCACGTGGTGCTGCCGGGCAGCGGCGCCGACCGGGTGCTCTGCCTCAAGCCGGCCGCCAAGTAGCACGTTCCGACGGCGGGGCCACGGTGATCCGTGGCCCCGCCGTCGTATCCGCTGTGGCGTGATCGACCACGCGCGGGGTCACGCCGTGTCGCCGGCCCGGCATCCGGCAGACTGGGGTCATGAGCGCACGCGTACGGGCTCCTGAGCTGCACGGTCGGGGCTGGCTGAACACCGGCGGGCGGGAGCTGAAGCTCGCCGACCTGCGAGGTCGTATTACCGTCCTAGATTTCTGGACCTTCTGCTGCATCAACTGCCTGCACGTGCTCGATGAGCTGCGCCCGCTGGAAGAGAAGTACGCCGACGTGCTCGTCGTGATCGGCGTGCACTCGCCGAAGTTCGAGCACGAGAAGGACCCGGACGCGCTGGCCGCCGCCGTCGAGCGGTACGGGGTGCACCACCCGGTGCTGGACGACCCCGAGCTGGACATGTGGGGCCAGTACGCGGCGAAGGCCTGGCCGACCCTGGCCGTGGTCGACCCCGAGGGGTACGTGGTGGCCACCATGGCCGGCGAGGGCCACGCCGAGGGGCTGACCCGACTGGTCGACGACCTGGTCGCCACCCACACGGCGAAGGGCACCCTGCACCGGGGCGACGGCCCGTACGTCCCGCCGGCCGAGCCGGAGACCACCCTGCGCTTCCCGGGCAAGGCTGTGGTGCTCGACGGTGGCAACCTGCTGGTCTCGGACTCGGCCCGGCACTCCCTGGCCGAGCTGGCCCCCGACGGCGAGAGCCTGGTCCGGCGGATCGGCTCCGGCGAGCGGGGCCGGGCCGACGGGCCGGCCGACGCGGCCAGCTTCGCCGAGCCGCAGGGGCTCTGCCTGCTCCCCGCGCACGTCGCCGAGGTGGCCGGCTACGACCTGGTGCTCGCGGACACCGTCAACCACCTGCTGCGCGGCGTACGGCTCGCGACCGGCGAGGTGGTGACGGTCGCCGGCACCGGCCGGCAGTGGCGTTCCTCGGTCGACGACCACGCGCACGACGCGCTCTCGGTCGACCTCTCCTCCCCCTGGGACCTGGCCTGGTACGACGACAAGGTCGTCATCGCGATGGCCGGCATCCACCAGCTCTGGTGGTTCGACCCGATCCGCCGCACCGCGGGCATGTACGCCGGCACCACGGTGGAGGCGCTGCGCGACGGTCCGCTGCCGGACGTGTGGATGGCGCAGCCCTCCGGGCTCTCCGTCTCGGCCGACGGCACCCGGCTCTGGGTGGCCGACAGCGAGACCAGTGCGCTCCGCTACGTCGAGAACGGCGTGCTGGCCACCGCCGTCGGGCAGGGCCTCTTCGACTTCGGCCACGTGGACGGCCCGGCCGACCAGGCGCTGCTCCAGCACCCGCTCGGGGTGTGCGCGCTGCCGGACGGCTCGGTGCTGATCGCCGACACCTACAACGGCGCGGTGCGCCGCTTCGACCCGGAGACGGACCAGGTCGCCACGGTGGCCGACGGCCTGGCCGAGCCGAGCGACATCGTGCTCACCGCCGACGGTGACGTGCTGGTGGTCGAGTCGTCCGCGCACCGGTTGACCCGGCTGGCGCCGGGCACGCTCACGGCGGCCGGGGCGAGCACCGTGAACGGCCCCCGGCACCAGGTGGAGCGCAAGCCGACGGACGTGGCGGCCGGCGAGCTGACCCTCGACGTGATCTTCACCCCCGCGCCCGGGCAGAAGCTGGACGAGACGTACGGCCCGTCGACCCGGCTGGTGGTCTCCGCCTCTCCGCCGGAGCTGCTGGTCGAGGGGGCGGGCACCACCACCGACCTGTCCCGTCGGTTGGTGATCGATCCGGCGGTGGCCGGCGGGGTGCTCCAGGTGACCGCCCAGGCGGCCACCTGCGACAAGGACGTCGAGCACGCCGCCTGCCACCTGACCCGCCAGGACTGGGGCGTACCGGTGCGGGTGGTCGACGGCGGCACGACGCGGCTGCCGCTGGTGCTGCGCGGCCTGGACGCCTGAGCGGGGCACCAGGCCGCCCCGGGCCGTGGCCTCGGCGGCATGATTCGGTGACCCTTGGAGCGGGATGTCAGACGAAGGGCTTCGGGGTGACGCCCGCGTCGAGCAGCGCGGCCCGCACCAGGGCCGCCGAGGCGACCGCCCCCGGGGTGTCACCGTGCAGGCAGATCGAGCCGACCGCGCACGGGATGACGGTGCCGTCGACCGCGACGACGGTGCGCTCGGTGGCCATCCGTACGGCCCGGGCGGCCACCTCCTCCGGGTCAGTGACCAGCGCGCCGAGCGCGGTGCGGGGCACCAGCGAACCGTTGGGCAGGTAGCCCCGGTCGGCGAAGCCCTCGGCGACCATCCGCAGGCCCGCCCCGACGGCGAGCTGGGCGAGCTTCGAGCCGGGGGCGCAGAGGATCGGCAGCTGGTCGTCGTACCCGCTGACGGCGGCGACCAGGGCGGCGGCCTGCGACTCGTCGACGGCCGCCGCGTGGTAGAGCGCGCCGTGCGGCTTGAGGTAGCGAACCTGGGTGCGGAACAGCCGGCAGAACGCGTCCAGGGCGCCGAGCTGGTAGATGACCTCGTCGCGCAGCTCGGTGAAGGCGTACTCGATGCGCCGGCGGCCGAAGCCGACGAGGTCGCGGTAGCCGACCTGGGCGCCGATGGCCACGCCGCGATCGGCCGCCGCGGCGCAGACCCGCCGCATGGTCGACGGGTCACCGCCGTGGAAGCCGCAGGCGACGTTGGCCGAGGTGACCAGGTCCAGCAGCGCGTCGTCGTCGCCGAGCCGCCAGATGCCGAATCCCTCGCCGAGGTCAGCGTTGAGGTCCATGGAACCTCACCGTAGTCCCTGGCCGGCCCTGCGCGAGTGCGGTCACGTCGTCCACCACGCCGATGACGGGGTACCCGCCGGTGGTGGGGTGGTCGGCCAGGAAGACCAGCGGCTGGCCGTCGGCCGGCACCTGCACCGCGCCGAGCACGATCCCCTCGCTGGGCAGTTCACCGGCCACCGAGCGGGGCAGCGGCGCGCCGGTCAGTCGCGCGCCGACCCGGTCGCCCACCGGGCTGACCGTGTACGGGGTGCCGAACAGCCGGTCGAGCGCGTCCGGGGTGAACCAGTCGGCCCGCGGCCCGGGGCGCAGGGTCAGCCGCAGTTCGCCGGTCGGGGGCCGGCCGACGGTCACGTCCACCGGTGGCGGCGGCCCGGGCCACGGGCCGAGCGGGAGGCGGTCGCCGTCGCGTACCGGGGGTGGGCCGAGGCCGGAGAGGGTGTCGGTGGCCCGGCTGCCGAGCACCGGCTCGACGGCGATCCCGCCGCTGACCGCCAGCCAGTTGCGCAGCCCGTCGCGGGCCGGCCCAATCCGCAGCACCGCGCCGGCCGGCACGGCGAGCGCCCGGCCCACGTCGCCCGGTCGCCGGCCCACCCGGACGTCGGCGTCGGCCCCGGTCACCGCGACCGTGACGGCGCGGGTCGGCCGCAGCTCGCAGCCGGTCAGGGTGATCTCCAGGCCGGCGGCGGAGACCGGGTTCCCCACCAGGCGGTTGGCCAGCGCCAGCGCCGCCGGGTCGAGCGCCCCCGACCGGGGTACGCCGAGATGCGCGTACCCAAGCCGGCCGAGGTCCTGGACGGTGGTGAGCGGGCCGGCCCGGCGTACCTCGATCAGGTCGGTCACGCGGCCACCAGCCGGACCCGGGTGCCCGGGGTGAGCCGGGCCGGCGGGTCGGCGCGCACGTCGAACAGGGTCAACTCGGTCCGCCCGACCAGCAGCCATCCGCCCGGCGAGGCGGTCGGGTAGATCCCCGCGTACGGCCCGGCGAGCGCCACCGACCCGGCCGGCACCCGGGTACGCGGGCTGGGCAGCCGGGGCACCGCCCACTCCGGCGGCAGTCCGGTCAGGTACGCGAACCCGGGCGCGAAGCCGCAGAACGCCACCCGGAACGCGGTCTCCCGCAGCCGTCGCACCACCTCGGGCACGGTCACGCCCCAGTGCCGGGCGACGACGGGCAGGTCCTCCCCGTCGTACACGGTGGGGACCTCGACCTGGGCGGCGGCGGCCTGGGCGGCGACCGGCCGGGGGGTCCAGCCGGCGATCCGCGCGGCGACGGCCGCCGGGTCCGGTACGCCGTCGAGCAGGACGGTCGCCGCGGCCGGGACGATCTCGACAGCGGTCAGCTCACCGGCGGCGCGGCGGCGCCACAGCTCGGCACGCCACGCCTCCACCTGGCCGGGGTCGTCGCAGTCGAGCAGGAGGGCGTGTCGGCCGACGGGTCGGATCCGCATCCCGCCATCCTCCCCGATCGATCCGACGGCCAGGCCCGCGCACGCGCGGCGCGACGGTGACCGGACGCACTACCCGCAGGTAACCTACGGTGCCGTAACCTGTATCCGTGACCACCTCCGCACCGCTCCGGCTCAAGCCGGTCGACATCGGGAAGCCCCGGATGCGCGGCTGGCTGCACACCTACGCCTTCTTCGTCGCGCTCGTCTGCGGCATCGTCCTGTGCGCGATCGCGGCCACCCGGCCGGGCTGGGCCCCCCTGGTGAGCTGCCTGATCTACAGCCTCACCGTCTGCGGGCTCTTCGGCACCAGCGCCCTCTACCACCGGCGGGTGTGGTCCGAGCGGGGCTACCAGATCATGCGCCGGCTGGACCATTCGATGATCTTCGTGTTCATCGCCGGCACCTACACGCCGTTCTGCGCGCTGCTGCTCGACCGCCGGATGGCCACCATCATGCTCAGCGTGGTCTGGGGCGGGGCGCTGGCCGGCGTGGCGCTGAAGCTGGTCTGGCCGCACGCGCCCCGCTGGGTGTCCGCGCCGCTCTACCTGGCGCTCGGCTGGGTCTCGGTGGCGATGCTGCCGCAGATCCTGCACGAGGGCGGGGTGACCGCGCTGGTCCTGCTCGCCGTCGGCGGCGCGATCTACAGCGTCGGCGCGATCTTCTACGCCCTGCGCCGGCCCAACCCGTGGCCCACCGTCTTCGGCCACCACGAGTTCTTCCACGCCTGCACCCTGCTCGCGGCGCTCTGCCACCACATCGCCATCTACTTCGCGCTCTTCGCCTGAGCCCGGGCACCAGCCGGACAGAATGCGGGGCCCCACACCGTTGCGGGGCCCCGACGTCTGCGCGCGGGGATCAGGTCGGGTAGCCGGGGCGGCGCACCTCGCGGTACTCCTCCCGCACCACCCGGTCATCCTGCACCGGCACGACCCGGTCGGCCACCACCCGGTCCTCGCGCACCGGGGTGGCCACCACGGTGCGGCGGCGGGTGTTCCAGAAGTAGAGGGTGGTGAGCAGCCCGGCGACGCCGGCGAGCATCAGCACCCAGCCGACGACGTTCAGGTTGAGCCATCCCAGGTTCGCGTCGATGGCGAACGCGAAGATCGCGCCCAGCGCGATGAGGAAGATGCTGGCACCGATGCCCATGATGTCGCCTCCTTGGCATGTCCACTGGCGTATCCGACCGCCGCGGCCATCGGTGAGCGTGCGGCACACATCGACATACCCAGGCGCCCCGATCGCCAATCAGGCAAGCTGGGCGCATGACGGACGCCCACGCCGAGGAACGGACCCTGGTGCTGCTCCGGCACGCCAAGGCGGAACTACCCGCCGGGGACGCACCGGACGTCGAACGCCGCCTGACCGCGCGCGGGCACGCCGATTCGGCCGCCGCCGGAGCCTGGCTGGCCCGGCACGGCCTGCTGCCCGAGGTGGTGCTCTGTTCGTCGTCCCGACGCACCCGGCAGACCTGGCACGACGTGGCGATGGGCATGACGGGGTCCCCGCCGGAAGGCGGACCGGCGGGGTCGTCACCCGTGGTGCGCTACGAGCCGACCGCGTACGAGGCGCCGCCGCAGGAGCTGCTCGCCCTGGTCCGGGCGGCCGAACCGACGGCCCGGACGGTCCTGCTGATCGCCCACAATCCCGGCATCTCGCTGCTGTCGGCGCTGCTCGACCCGGAACGGGCGGACCCCGAGGGGCTGCGGACCACCGACCTGGTGGTGCACCGGACCGCGACGCCCTGGGCGGACCTGGCACCGGGCGGCGCGGCGATCGTGAACCGCCACACCGCCCGCGGCTGAGCCGGTACGTCTCCCCGGACCGCACCTCCGGGGGCAGACAGCGCGTGGACGACAGCGCGGGCGGCCGGTCAGGACGGCGGCGCGGTGGGCGGCGGCGGGTCGGGCGGCGGCGGCATCATCGCGGTCGGATGGGAGAGGCGGTTCTCCTCCACGATCAGCGTGCGTGCCCGCTTGCGCCGGTCCTGCCAGAACCAGAGCGTGGTGAGCAGTACGGCCAGCCCGGCCAGGATGAAGACCCAGCCGACCGCGCGCAGGTCGATCCACCAGACGTTGGCCCGGATGGCGAAGGCCATGATCGCGCCCAGCGCGATGAGAAAGATTCCGCTACCAATGCCCATGTGCGCTGCACTCCCCCGTGCGGTGGCTTCTGGGCGTGCCCTGACGTGGTCCGCGACGGTTACCCGCCTACCGCCCCGCCTACCAACCCCACCCCCGCCAATCCCACCCCCCGCCCATCCCTGAGCGCACTTTCGGAGAAAGCGTGGCTATCCGAGGCGGAATAGCCCCGCTTTCTCCGAAAGTGCGCGGGTTTCGGGGTGGGGGGAAGGAGATGGCGGCGGCCGGCGAGCAGGTGCTCGCCGGCCGCCGCCGTCAGGGTCGAACCGGGCTGATCGGCCCGGAGGGGATCAGAACGCCTCCTCCGGGAGGTCCATGATCTCCAGGTCGGCGCCCTCGATGATCCGCCGGTCGGAGCCGATGCGGGGCAGCACCTCGCGGGCGAAGAACCGGGCGGCGGCCACCTTGCCGGTGTAGAACGCCTTGTCGGCGGCGGAGACCTCGCCGGCCAGGGCGCGCAGGGCCACGTCCGCCTGCTTCTGCAGCAGCCAGGCGACGACCAGGTCACCGATGGCCAGCAGGAAGCGGCGGCTGCTCAGGCCGACCTTGTAGAGGCTGCGGGTGTCGCCGCCCTGCGCCTCGCCGAGCCAGCCGGTCATCACGCCGAGCATGGTCTGGATCTCGGCGAGCGCCTTGCCCAGCGCCTGCCGCTCCTCCTTGAGCTGACCGTTGCCGCCCTCGGTGGCGATGAACTCCTGAATCTCGCCGGCGACCGCCATCAGGGCCTTGCCGTTGTCCCGGACGATCTTCCGGAAGATCAGGTCGAGGCTCTGGATCGCGGTGGTGCCCTCGTACAGGGTGTCGATCTTGGCGTCGCGGACGTACTGCTCCAGCGGGTAGTCCTGGAGGAAGCCGGAGCCGCCGAAGGTCTGCAGCGACTCGTGACCCAGCAGCTCGTACGCGCGCTCCGAGCCGACGCCCTTGACCAGCGGGAGGAGCAGGTCGTTGACCCGCTTGGCCAGCTTGGTGGCCTTCTCGTCGCCGGCCGCCTCGGCGATGGCGATCTTGTCCTGCCAGCTGGCGGTGTAGCAGACCAGCGCGCGCAGGCCCTCGGCGTACGACTTCTGCAGCAGCAGCGAGCGGCGCACGTCCGGGTGGTGGGTGATGGTCACCCGCGGGGCGGTCTTGTCGGCCTGCTGGATCAGATCGGCGCCCTGCACCCGGTTCTTGGCGTACTCCAGGGCGTTCAGGTAGCCGGTGGAGAGGGTGGCGATCGCCTTGGTGCCGACCATCATCCGGGCGTACTCGATGATCATGAACATCTGCCGGATGCCGTCGTGCTTCTCACCCAGCAGCCAACCCTTCGCCGGCACGCCGTGCTCACCGAAGGTCACCTCGCAGGTGTTGGAGACCTTCAGGCCCATCTTGTGCTCGACGTTGGTGGCGAAGACGCCGTTGCGCTCGCCCAGCTCGCCGGTGTTCTCGTCGAAGTGGTACTTCGGCACCACGAAGAGCGACAGGCCCTTGGTGCCCGGGCCGCCGACGCCCTCGACGCCGACCGGACGGGCCAGCACGTAGTGGACGATGTTGTCGCTCAGGTCGTGCTCACCGGAGGTGATGAAGCGCTTGACGCCCTCGATGTGCCACGTGCCGTCCGGCTGCTGGACAGCGCGGGTCCGGCCGGCGCCCACGTCCGAGCCGGCGTCCGGCTCGGTGAGCACCATGGTGGAGCCCCACTGCTTGTCGATGAAGAGCCGCGCCCACTTCTTCTGCTGCTCGGTGCCCTCGACGTGCAGCACGTGCGCGAAGGACGGGCCGGAGGCGTACATCCAGACCGGGGCGTTGGAGCCGAGCACCAGCTCGGCGAGGGACCACCAGAGCGCCCGCGGGGCGTTGGTGCCGCCGAGGGAGTCGGGGAGGTCCAGCCGCCAGAACTCGGAGTCCATGAACGCCTGGTACGACTTCTTGAACGACTCCGGCAGCGGCGCGGTGTGCGTGGCCGGGTCGAAGACCGGCGGGTTGCGGTCGCTGTCCGTGTAGCTGGCCGCGAGGTCCTCGCGGGCCAGGCGGTCGACCTCGGAGAGGAAGCTGCGGGCGGTGTCGACGTCCAGGTCCGAGTACGGCTCCTGGCCGAACGTCCGGTCCGCCCCGAAGACCTCGAACAGATTGAACTCGAGGTCCCGAAGGTTGCTCTTGTAGTGGGTCATGCTCGCTGGCCCCGCTTCCGGACAGGTGTTACCGATCAGTAACCCCGACTGTATTACTCACCGGTAGCCAGCGACAAGCCGATCAGGGAAGTGACAGCGATTACACACCTGCGGTTCGGCTCTCGTTCGCCGCGCGGCAGGGCGGCGAAGGGCGGGGCGGCTCACGCCTCCGCCGCGCCGACCTCCCAGCTCGGCACGGGTACGGTCGCCCCGGTGGGCGGGCCGGTGTACTCCATCAGGACCAGGGCGATGTCGTCGTCCAGCCGCCCGTGCACCCACTCCACCAGCGCGGTCTCCAGCGAGGCGAGGCCGTCGCCGACCGTGCCGTGCCCGAGCAGCCGCCAGGCCCGGTCGGCGGTCGGGAAGAACTCACCGTCGCGCCGGGCCTCACCGAGCCCGTCGGTGAAGAGCAGCAACCGGTCGCCGGGCTCCAGCCGTTCCACCCGGGGGCGCACCACCGGCATGAACCCCAGCGGCGGGGCGGGCGCCGGCGGCTCCAGCGGGATCACCGCGCCCCGGCGCAGCAGCAGCGGTGACGGGTGGCCGCAGTTGACGATGGTCAGCGTGCCGCCCCGCTCCTCGACCACGGCCGCCGTGACGAAGTCCTCGTCGCCCACGTTGCGGGCCACCGCCCGGTCCAGGTCGGCCACCACCGCGCGCAGGTCGGCCCGCTCGTACGCGACGTGCCGGTACGAGCCCAGCACGATGCTCGCCAGCCGGACCGCGTCCAGCCCCTTGCCCCGGACGTCCCCGATGATCATGCGGACGCCGTACGGGGTGTCGATGGCCTCGTAGAGGTCGCCGCCGATCTCGGCGGTAGCCGTCGACGAGATGTACCGGGCGGCCACCGCGAGGGTGCCCACCTGCGGCCCGAGCGGTCGCAGCACCGCCTGCTGGGCGACCGACGCCAGCTTCGACAACTCGGCGATCTGCTCGCCCTGCCGCTGCCGCAGCGCCGCCACCGCCGCCGCGACCCCGCTGGCGAAGGCGATCCCGGCGAGGTCGACGGCGGTGACCAGCGAGGGGGTGGGTTCGGTCAGCGCGAAACTGGCCCCGAGCACCGCGGCGACCAGGCCGATCCCGAGCACCACCCGCCAGGAGGCGAACGCGGCGGCCAGGATGGGGGCGGCCATCATCAGGGCCACGTAGTGCGCCGCCCGGCCGTCGGCCAGCTCCACCGCCGAGATGATCGTGAGCAGACCGAGGGCCGCGCCGACGCCGGCGCGGGATCCGGGACTCAGCGGGCCACGGCCCGACTGGAAGGCATGCGTGCGTACGAGGGACAGCATGCCTGATGGACGTGAACCGGTGAATGAACCTGACCCCTCGACTGAGGGTGTTCCGACCGGCCGGACGGTCACGGCGAGCCGATCGCCGTCAGCCGAGGACCTCGTACTTCACCGTCAGTTCGCCCAGGCTCACGGAAGCGATGGCCTCGAAGGCGGCGCGGGACAGGTCGAGGCAGCGTCCCTCGATGAACGGGCCACGGTCGTTGATGCGGACGGTCACCGACCTGCCGTTGTCCGGGTTGGTGACCCGGACCCGGGTGTTGAAGGGCAGCGTCTTGTGCGCGGCGGTCAGCGCGTCCGGGTTGAAGGTCTCGCCGTTGGCCGTCATCTGGCCCTCGTCGTAGAAGGACGCGCCGCACGAGCCGCTGTCCACCACGGTGCTCTTCGGAGCGGCCTTCGTCGTCGTCGCGCTCGGCTTCGGCGTGGCGGTGCGGGTCCTGGACCGGGAGGCCGCCTGGGCGGACCGGGTGGCCTGCGGGCTGGCCGTGACGGTCGGCGACGGGCTGGCGGTGGGGGACGCGGTGGCGCTCGGCGAACTGGTGGCGCTGGGGCTGACCGCGGCCGGCACGGTGTCGGCGACGACGGGGGCCGCCGCCTCGCCCGAGGTCAGTTGCACGGCGCCCACGGTGCCGCCGACGGCGAGCACGACACCCACGGCGGCGGTGGCGGCGATGCCGGCCGGCGAGGAGAACATGCGGGTACGGGAGTGCCTACCAGCCACCGGACCGGTCCTTTCGTCAGCTGAACAAACCGGGTCGGACCGTAACGAGAGAAGCACTTCCGACGTCAACGTGATCATGGTGGTATGGCCGGAATTGCAGGGATACGTGTAGCCGATCATCCGACGTCGCGGGGGCCGGACGGGCCAGCGCCGCTCGGCATGGCGACGATGGGTGAGGATGGACGGATGGCCGATGAGCTGCGCCGGCGTCTGACCGAGCTGTTCCGCTGGGTCGATCCGGGGCCGGGCAGCAGTCACCTGGTCAGCGACATCTCCGGCTGGTGGCGCGACCCGCAGGTGCTGGCCGGGCTCGGGCCGGCCCTGGCCGCGCCGTTCCGGGACGCCCGGCCGACCGTGGTGGTGGCCCCGGCCGTCACCGGGCTGATGCTCGGCCCGCTCGCCGCCACCGCCCTCGGGGTGGGCTTCGCGCCGGCACACAAGGCGGGCGACGGGCGACTGCCGGCCGGGCCGCTGACCTGGTCCCGGAGCGATCCCGACTTCCGCGGCCGCCAGGTGGACCTGGCCGTGATGGACCGGCGGCTCGGCCCGGACGACCGGGTGCTGGCGGTGGACGACTGGGTCGCCACCGGGGCGCAGCTGCGGGCGATCCGGGAGATCTGCGCCGTGCGGGGCGCCACCTGGCTCGGCGCCTCGGCCCTGGTGCGGGACTGCCCGCCCGAGGTGAGCCGGGAACTCCGCCTGCACGGGCTGCTCGACGCCGCCCAACTGCCCGCTTGACCTGAAGCGCGCTTCAGGTCAGACGATCGGCGCATGGCCCACGGCATCCTGGACGAGGCGTACCGACGGCTGCACCGCACCGGCCCCGAGTTCGAGGGCTGGCTCTCCAACCACGGACCGATGGCGGTCGAGGCGCTGGTGCGGCACGGCCACGACCGGAGCGTGCACCGCTGGCTGGACGACTACCTGCGCCGGCTCGACGAACTGCCGCGCGGCCGGGGGCCGATCGAGGACTGGCGGGAGGCCCTCGGTGACCCGAAACCCGCCGGCGACTGGCTGGCCCACTTCGACCGGGAGTTGCGCGAGCGCCCCTGGCGCGAGGGGCTGGGCACCTGGTGGCCACGGCTGCTGCCCGGCATCGCGGCCGGCGCGACCCACGGCGTCATCCGGGTCGGCCACGCCGTCCGGGCGCTGCGCGAGGACGGTTCCAGCCCCGACCGGGTGGCCGAGCTGGGCCAGGCTCTCGGCTACTGGGCGGCCCGCTGGCAGCCGGTGCCGGGCCTGCGCCTCGACGCGGCGTCCCGCCCCGACGGTCCCGAGGTGGCCACCGCGCTGGCCTCGGTGCCGCCGGATCGACGATCGCACCGGCGGCATCCGGCAACGGCTGGCGCGGCTGTCGGGCGTACCCGGGTGGGACAGGGCGGTGGCGGCGCCGCGCCCGGCGCGGACGCCCGCCGACGTGGAGCGGGGGCTGGCCGCGCTGGTGCACCGGGCGGCGCTGGACTACCTGCGGTACGGGCACGAGAACCCGGTGATGCTGGTGCACGCGGTGACCGCGCCCACGGCGGTGCTGCGGACCCTGCCGGCGCTCGATCCGGCGCTCTGGGCGCCGAGCCTCACCGCGGCGTGGTCGGCCACTGCAGCGGTGACCGCGGTGTACGCCCCGCCGCGCGGCACGGCCATCCCGGTCGTCACGCCCGGCACCCCGGCGGAGGTGTTCGCCCGGGCCGCCCGGCACGGCGACGCGCACGTGGTCAAGCTGGCCGACGCCGTGCTGGACGCGCACGCGGGGACCGGGCGACGAGCGGGTGCTCGCCGCCGCCGGCTACGCCGGCCAGCTGATCTGAACGAACTCCTCCACGGCGGTGCAGACCCGGCCCAGCACCTCCGCCGAGCGGGCCAGCGGACCGGGCACCAGCATCCCGTGGTGGGCGTCGGGGACCTCCAGCACGTGCGGGGTGAGCCGGCGCGCCACGGCACCGTCCCAGGAGGGGTCGGCGGTGCCGCCGACCAGCAGGACCGGCGCGGTGGCCCGGGCCAGCGCCTCGACCACCTCGGGCCGGTGCAGCAGCGGGGTCAGCCAGACGGCGGCGAGTCCCCGGTCGGCGGCGAGCGGGGCGGCCAGCGACCCGAGCGACTTGCCGACCAGCAGGTCGGTCCGCTCGCCCAGCGCCTGCTCGACCTGCCCGACGACCCACCCGACGGCGGCGGCCGGGCCGTCCCGGTCAGGCGCGAAGCGCTCCGGCGCCGCCCAGGTGATCTCGTGGACGTCGAAGCCCGTCCGCCGCAGCGCCTCGCCGGTGTACGCGAAGAGCGGGTAACGGGTGTCGTAGCCCCGGCCGGGGATGAGCACCGCGCGCCGATCCGCCATGGTCGATCTCCTTCCGCCGGCCCTCACCGTAGCCGCCGATGCCGATTCCCCACGACGGGAAATCGGCGCTGGGTAACGTCGGCAGCATGTGGCCTCG
The DNA here is from genome assembly GCF_900091515.1 of Micromonospora purpureochromogenes. Taxonomy (NCBI): domain Bacteria; kingdom Bacillati; phylum Actinomycetota; class Actinomycetes; order Micromonosporales; family Micromonosporaceae; genus Micromonospora; species Micromonospora purpureochromogenes. The sequence goes on from NZ_LT607410.1 coordinate 496,562, forward strand.
GATCGGTGGACTGCGCACGCTCGCCCTCGGCACCCCGGGGCAGCTGCGGACCAACCTCAACACCCTGGTGCTGGCCGGGGTGAAGACGGCGACCGCCGCCCTGCTCACCGAGTACGCCGAGGAGGGCGAGGAGCTGGAGCACGTCGGCGAACGGCTCGTCCTGGTGGACGGCGTCGACGCCCTCGCCGGGGTCGTCGAAATCACCGGCGTCGAGGTGGTCCGCTTCGCCGACGTTCCGTGGGACTTCGCCCGCGCCGAGGGCGAGGGCGACCGCTCGATCGAGGAGTGGCGGGCGGGGCACGCCGCCTACTGGGCGCGCGTCGGCACCCCGGTCACCGACGACACCGAGATCGCCTGCCTGCGCATCCGGCTGGTCTCCGCCGGGGACGGCGGCGTCGCCACCGGAGACCTCAGCACCTGAGGGGGCCGGGTCAGGCGGTGCGCAGCTCGGGCAGGAGGCGGGTGGCGACGTCCACCAGCACCGCCTCGTCGCCGGCGTACCAGCTGCTGGCCCGGGGCCAGTGCGTGATGACGTCGGTGAAGCCGAGCGCCGCCGCCCGGGCCACCTGCTCGGCGAAGAAGTCGGCGCTGCTCAGTGAGAAGGCCGGCGCCGAGTCCAGCGACAGGTAGCGGTCCACTGTGGCCGGGTCCCGACCGGCGGCGTCCAGCGTCTGGTCCAGCCGGGCGCAGAGCTGCCCGACCCCGTCCCACCAGCTCGTCAGGTCGTCCTCGCCGGTGCCGGTGGTGACCCAGCCCTGCCCGAAGCGGGCCACCAGCCGCATCGACCGGGGACCGTTCGCGGCCACCACGAACGGCACCCGGGGCTGTTGCACACAGCCCGGGTTGTTGCGCGCGTCCACCGCGGCGAACCAGTCACCCCGCCAGGTGACGCCGTCCTCCCGCAGCACCAGGTCGAGCAGCTCGGTGAACTCGCCGAAGCGGTCCACCCGCTGCCGGGGCGGCAGGGTCTCGCCGCCCAGCACCGCCGAGTCGAACCCGATGCCGCCCGCCCCGAGCCCGAGCAGCACCCGGCCGGCCGACACGTCGTCGAGGGCGGTGACCTGCCGGGCGAAGGCCGCCGGGTGCCGGAAGTTGGGCGAGGCGACCAGGGTGCCGAGCCGGATCCGGGAGGTCACCGTCGCGGCGGCGGTCAGGGTGGCCATGGAGTCGAACCAGGGGCCGTCAACGAGGTCGCGCCAGCCCAGGTGGTCGTACGTCCAGGCGTGGTCGAAGCCCCACTCGTCCGCCTGGCGCCAGCGGCGCTGCGACTCCGACCAGCGCTGGTCGGGAAGGATCACGATGCCAATCCGCATGATCGCCAGGGTACGGGCCGACCCGGCCCGGGCCACCCGACCCGGGTCTGTTCATACATCGATCATCTGTATATGATCCGGCGCATGGCGGCGATGCGTGAACCGACCTTCCTGATCCTCACCGCGCTCGCCGGCGGTCCACGGCACGGCTACGGCATCGTCCAGGACGTCGCCGTCCTCTCCGAGCAGCGGGTGACCCTGCTCCCCGGCACCCTCTACACCGCGCTGGACCGGCTCACCGCCGAGGGCCTGGTGGAGCCCGACCGGGAGGAGACCGTGGACGGTCGGCGGCGCCGTTACTTCCGACTCACCTCCGACGGGCACGCCGCCCTCGGCGCCGAGGCCAGCCGGCTGCGCCAGCTCGCCACCGCCGCCGAGGCCCGGCTGCGCGCGTTCCGCCCCGGCACCGCCTGAACCGCCACCACCCGAACCGCGCGGCACCATTCCCCGTCCCGCCAGTCGGCGGGACCGCACCCCGCACCACCCGAGGCGAGACCGAGCCCCCGGAGGGAAGGCCATGGCATCGACCGGCGACCCGCTCGCGCGCCGCTACCGCCGCCTGCTGCGCTGCTATCCACGCGCCTACCGGCGGGAGCGCGGCGACGAACTGGTCGCCCTGCTGCTCGACACCGCACCGCCCGGACGCACCAGGCCACGGGCGCGGGAGGCCGTCGACCTGATCCGGAACGGGATGCGCTGCCGGCTCGGTCGACCGGCCAGCAGCACGGTCGTCGCCTGGGCGGCGCTGGCCGCGGTCGTCTGCGGGCTCTTCAGCGCGGCACTGTCCGCCCGGGTCGCCTGGGAGACCGCCCGACCGCTGTCGGGCCGCGCCGAGACCGGTGCCGTCTTCCGGACCGTGCTGCCCGACCGCACACCGGACGAGATCACCACCCCGTCGACGTTCTTCGGGTACTACACCCAGCCGCTGACCCTGCAAGCGCTGGACAACCTGCTCCTCGGCGACGGCGGGGAGTACCAGCAGACCGCCACCGACGCGTGGGCCGCCGGCCCGCCACCCGCCCCGCCCGAGCAGACGGTCGCGGTCGCCCAGCGTCGGCTCGGGGAAGCCGGCTGGCACCTCGACCAGTCGGCGGCGGAGACCTTCGACAACTGCGCCGACAAGCTCTGCGGCTCCTTCGTGCCGGTCACCTACACCACCCTCGACGCCAGCCGCGGGGACACCCTCCTCACCGTCACGGTCAACTCGCGGCCGGAGCCCGAGTCCCCGTACCTGTCGATCGCCCTGCGCCGCACCACGCCGCCGCTGGTCCTCCCGGCCGCGGTCGCCGGCGGGCTGCTCGGCGCGCTGGCCGGCTGGCTGGTCTTCGGCTGGGCGAGCCGGCGCACCGAGACGCCCCACCCGGCCCGAGCGGTGGTGAAGGTCCTCCTCGGGGCGACGCTCTTCCTCTGGTGGGTGCCGGTCCTGGTGTCCGTGCCGGCGCTGGTGAACCACCACCGGGCCGAGCCGCACCCACAGTGGCACCCGCTCTGGGAGTGGCTGGGCCAGCCGACCTTCTCGCTGTTCTTCCTGGTCGGATCGGTGAGCGCGCTGCTCGGGATCGCCCTGGCCACCCTGCCCGGGCGGGACGCCGACCGGGTGCGGACCCTCGTTGGCGGCTGAGTCTTTGGTCAGCCCGCCAGTTTGATCATCATCCGGGGCAGGTGCGGATCGAGGGTGGCCGGGTCCGCCGCGGCCACCTCGGCGGGTGTCCACCACCGGACGGCCCGGAACTCCCCCGGGTCGGGCGTGAGCGGCTGGTCCCGACGGCCCGCCAGCACGTACCAGAGGCTCACGTCGACGTGCCGGTCCTCGGGCGGGCCGACCGTCGGCGTGACGGTGAGGAAGAGCGGACGTTCACCGGGCTCCGGCGCAAAGACCGCCGGCACACCCAGCTCCTCGACCACCTCCCGGCGTACGGTCTGCGCCGGATGTTCGCCGGGCTCCACGTGGCCGCCGGTGGGTAGCCACCGCCCGGCGTTGCGGTGGTCGACCAGCAGGACGCCGCCGTCGGTGGCGTCGCGCAGCAGGAAGTACGCGACGAGGTGCGGCGACGGGGTGCGGGGCTTCGCCCGCCGGAAGACGTCGTCGGTCGCCGCCAGCCAGTCCAGGCACTGCGCCCGGTGCGCCGCCTCCAGCTCGTCGAGCGGTGCGATCGACTCGACCAGCGCCCGGATCTCGTCCAGCACCCGCATGGCGGGTATCCTGCCAGTCACCCTCGGCCCGCGGTGTCCGCCGCGGCCCGGACGAACTCGCGTACCCGCTCGGTGGTGTTGGTCTCCCGCCAGACCGGGCCCCGCCGGATGGGCGGCGCGTCGTGGATCGGCACGTAGGCGACGTCCGGGCGCGGGTAGTACCGCCGGGTGTGCTCGCCGACCGGCAGCACGCCACGGCCCATCGCGACCAGCGAGAGCATCTCCGAAAATGTGTTGCCGACCGGTCCTGTCGGCACCGGGCGTCCGGACGGCGTGCGGTCCGGGGTGCGGTCACGTTTGAACTCCGCCGAGGTCACCGCCGGGTACTGCACCACCGGGTGGTCGGCGAGCACCTCCAGGGAGACGGACTCCGCGCCGGCCAGCGGATGCCCGGCCGCCACCGCCAGCACCCGGCCCTCCGACAGCAGCGCCGGGCCGTTGGCCATGTCGTCGAACGGGTACGCGGCGATGAGCACGTCGATCGAGCCGTCCACCAGGCTGGACCGGGAGTTCGCCAGCTGGGCCTCGTGGACGTGCACCTCGCAGTCGGGGTGCCGCTCGCGGAACAGGTTGACCGCGCGGAGCAGCACCGGCGCCGTCCACTCGCCGAGGAAGGCGACCCGCAGCTCGCCGGTGACGCCACGCCCGGCCTCGACGGCCCGCCGTACGGCGTCCTCCATCCCGGCGACCAAGGGTCGCAGGTCGTCGGCGAGCCGGTGGCCGATCGGGGTGAGGCGGACGACCCGGCTGGTGCGCTCGAAGAGCGGCGCGCCGATCCGCCGTTCCAGCTTCTTCACCACGTGGCTGATCCGCCCGGTGGTGACCCGCAACCGCTCGGCGGTCCGCCCGAAGTGCAGCTCCTCGGCGAGGGTCAGGAAGGTCTCAACCTCGTGCCGCTCCAGCAACCCCGGCTCCCATCGTTGAATCCGGTTCAACGATCGTAGTCCGATCGCGGCTTGGTCGCGTTCCCCGCTCCGACCAGGCTGGAAGCCGGCAGGGAAATCGCTACGCCGAGGAGCGCGCAATGAGTACGACCACCGTCACCGAATACCTCGCCGGGCTCGACGAGCCACTGCGGGAGGTCGCCGCGAGGCTGCGGCCGGTCATAGAGGCGGCGCTGCCCGGCGCCACCGGCGCCATCTGGCACGGCCACCCGGTCTGGGGTCGCGGGGACCGGCCGGGACCGGACCCGGTCTGCCTGGTCAAGGCGTACCCGTCGTACCTGACCTTCGGGCTCTGGCACGGCCAGCAGGTCGACGACCCGTCGGGCCGGCTGCTGCCGGGCGCCCGGTCGATGGCGTCGGTGAAGCTGCGGGCCGCCGACGAGGTCGACCCGGCGCTGTTCGGCGACTGGCTGCGCCAGGCGTACGCCCGGGAGGCGGCGTGACCACCGTACGGGTGACCGGCTTCGACCATCTGGTGCTCACCGTCGCCGACGTCGAGCGCGCCTTGGCGTTCTACTGCGGACCGCTCGGCCTGGCCCCGGTACGCGTCGACGAGTGGCGGGCCGGCACGGTGCCCTTCCCCTCGGTGCGCGTCGACGCCGGAACCATCATCGACCTGGTCCACGGTCGGCGGGGCTCGGCGAACGTCGACCACTTCTGTCTGGTGGTCGCGCCGCTCGACTGGCACGAGGTGATCGCCGCCGGTGCCTTCGACGTGGTGGAGGGGCCGGTGGGCCGGTTCGGCGCCCAGGGCTCGGCCACCTCGCTGTACGTCCGCGACCCGGACGGCAACGTCGTCGAGCTGCGCTGGTACCCGCACGATTGATCAACGCCCGTGGGGTGGTGACGGGCGCGGCCTGAGCCGCGCCCGGCCCCCGGCACGTCGGCCGGGCCGGTGCATCGCCTCAGCGGTGCTGGACGATCTGGATCGGGTTGCCGTCCGGGTCGGCGGTCCAGGCGATCAGGAGGCGGTCGAGCCAGGGGTGCGGCGCGGCGAGGGCGGGAGCGCCGTCGGCGATGAGCCGGGACCAGGCGGCGGCGGTGTCGTCGGTCCAGAGGATCACGGCGGCCCGCTGCCCATCGGGCACCGGATCGAGACCATGGTCGTCCTGGATGGAGCGGACCGACGCGATACCGATCCGGTAGCCGTCGAGCGTCAGGTCGACGTGGATCGGCTCGCCGTCGGTCGGCACCCGGAAGGTCTCGGTGAAGCCCAGCCGCGTGTAGAACGCCACGGCGCGCGGGACGTCGGCGCTGAAGAGAACAATCTGCGGGGTGCGGAACACCGACACCGCCTTCCTTTGACTAGCCGACGAAGATGCAGAACGGGTGACCGGCCAGATCGGCGTAGACGCGGAGCGGCTCGTCGGGGTCGTCGCTGCGGTCGTACAGCAGCCGACCACCGAGGCGCATGACGCGCTCGTGCTGCACCTGCAACTCCTCGACCGACGCCACGGTCAGGTCGAGGTGCAGCTGCTGCGGCACCCGGTTCTCCGGCCAGGTCGATTCCGGCAGCTCGTCGACCTGCTGGAAGGCCAGCTGGGGACCGCCGTCGGGATTCCTCAGCACGAGCCAGTCGCGTCCACGCTCATCCGCGTGCCCCGCTTGCGGCGGCTCGTCACCAGGCCGGTAGACGAGGCCCAACAGAGATCGGTAGAACTCCGCGAGGGACCTGGCGTCAGTGCAGTCGAGAACCACTGAACACAGCCTGGGCACGCTTTCCCGGTCGACCATATCGATCACCTCCGCCGCCATTCTGCCGGCTGCTACGGTCACTCCGGTGATCGAGGAGCTGACGCGCAGATATCTCCGAGCGGTCGATCAGGCACTGCCCGGCTACGTGCGACAGCTCTACGTCGTCGGGTCCGCCGCGCTCGGCGCCTGGCAGCCCGGCGCCAGCGACGTCGACACGGTGATCATGACATCGCGCCCGGCGACCGCCGAGGACCTGGCCCAGCTCGCGAAGATCCACGCTGAGATGCCTCGGTCACCCCACTTCGACGGGGTCTACCTCGAGCCCACGCTGGCGCGGTCCTGGCCGACCGACCGGCGGCCCGTGCCGTTCCTGGTCAACGGCGAGTTCACGACCGACAAGCCCTGCGGCGAGCTCACGCCGGTGCTGTGGCTGACCTTGCAGCGGTACGGCATCCCGGTCCGCGGCCCGGCCGTCGCAGAGCTGGGGGTACGAGTCGATCCGGAGCAGTTGCGCCGCTACAACCTCGACAACCTGCGTGACTACTGGCAGTCGACGGTGGCGACCTTCCCGTCAGAGGTGGCCGGCGTGGCCCCCGACACGGCGGTGGACGGCAGGATCGTCCCCTGGTTCGTGCTCGGACCTGCGCGGTTGCATTACACGCTGGCCCACGGTGACATCATCTCGAAGGCCGCCGCAGGCGCGTACCTCGCGCAGTTGTTCCCCGAGTACGCCGATCTCGCGCACCGAGCGGTCCGCTGGCGCGCGGGCGAAGCGGAACGGTTCACCGCCACAGACGTTGTCACCGCAGGCAACAGCGTCGACGCGGTGGCCGACGACGCCTGGCGTCGCTTCGGACACTGAGACACTCCCGCCGCGCGCAGAGCGCCGCCCGAGGCAGCTCTGCTCAGCCGTGCCTGGTCAGACCTGCCTGCTCGTCGGCCTCGGCCTCCGGCAGTCCGGACGCCTGCAGCAGCTCGCTGACGGCGGCGCGCAGCTGTGCCACGACGGCGTTCCCGGAGAACTCCAGGCCTTCGGCGCATGCCTCGTCGGCTTCCTCGATCGCCTGCAGTGCTCGGGCGCGCGTCGGCTCCGGCTCCCGTCCGGCGAGGAAGTCACGATGCAGCAGCCTGAGCGCCGCGCCGAGGTGCTCGATCGCGGCTGGGAGGCTGGCCGGCACCGACTCGCCTTGGCGGATGGTCGTCACGATCCACCGCATCATCTCGCGGCCGCTGGTGTAGACGTTGTCGAAGTGTTCGACAGCGTACTGATACCGGCGAATCATGCCCAACCGTCGCCTGCGCCAGGGTGAGAGGATGGCGACCTCCTGCGCTGCGCCAATCATCTCCGCCGTCTGTTGTCTTCGTGCCTTGCCTGCGGTGAAGGCGCGGAGGGCTTCATCGGCCCGCGTGAGGTCACGGCCGGCCAGCGCCCGCGCCGCGGCGGTGAGTTGACCGGCGAACAGATCGGCCGTGGGACCGGCCGCGCGGCGCACGACACGCAGCGGGTTGAGCGGCAGGATCAGCAGTGCCACGGCGAGTGCGGCGACGCCACCGACCAGAGCGCTCGTCGTTCTCGGCACCGCCAGATCCGGTCCCCCTGTCACCAGTCCCAGCAGTACGGCCGTGCTTCCTGCCTGCGCCATGGCGGCGCCGCCGCCCCGGAACAGGACCGCCACCGAGATGGCCAGCGCCACGACCAGACCGGTTCGCGCCGGCCCTGTTCCGGTGAGCCGGATCAGCCAGTGCCCGACGAGAGCCCCCACCACCACCCCGGCGATGAGTTCACCCGATCGCCTGACCCGTTTACCGATGGCTCCCGCTATCACGCCGATCGCCACGGCGGGTGCGAACAACGGCTGCTCGTTGTCCAGGACACTGTCCGCGACGAACCACGCCAGGCCGGCCGCCAGGCCGGCCTGCGCCGCCACGATCAGGTACGTGCGAAGTCGGTCGTACGTCTCGCGGCCGCTTCGCCGCACCGTCTCCCGAGGCGTACCCCGAACCGGGCCCCGCACATCCCACCTCCGCGAACCCATCGGCTCTCCGACATCGTCGTACGTCGGCGGAGGTCGGGTGGCGAAGATCGGCGATCTGTCGCGTCGTCGACGCGGGAACCACCACGTCGCCGAGGCGCATGGCCTGTGGATGGCCTGCCTCGACCGTCGCTTCTACGGGGTGGCCCCGGTCCGCGCTACACCTCGGCCCCGGCGCGGCAGTTCAGTTGAGTCGATCGGTCCAGGCAGTTTCGAGGATCACCTGGTACGCGCTGATCCGTACCGGCGAGAGGGTCAGCCGCTCGTGGGCGAGCAGTTCCCCTGTGTAGGAGTCGAAGATCAGCAGGGACTGGGCGTTGTGGTCGCGGTCGTCGAAGGTGATGGCTACACCCTTCCGGCCGGCCCGATCGGTCACCTGTCCCCGCCACCGGAACCCAGGTACGTCGGCGAGGACCCGCAAGATCTCGACGCGGGTCCGACGCGGGACGACGTACCGCCCGTACACCGTGCTGACCTCCTTGCTGACCGCGCCGGCCCCGAACCTGGCCTTGAGCAGCTCCGTCAACCGGGTCCGTTCCGACGGCAGCGGCGCGAGATCCAACGGTGGCAGCGGCACGCCGGCGGGCCCGGCTGCGGCGGGTGCCGCAGCCTTGGGCTTGAGGTTGCGCTGCCAGTAGTCCCGGGACTCCTGGTCCGGATACTGCGGCTCAAGCTGGCTCGTGACCTGCTCACCGGTCCCGTCGGCCGCCTGCCAGACCTTGGTCTCGTCCGCGAAGGCGACCTGGTGGCGACCGTCGGCGGACGTCATCACCGGGTCGCCCCACGTCTTCGTGTGGTGGTACATGTACCGGCCGGTGCGGTTGTCGTACTCCGCGTCGGCGAGCCTGCTCGCCAACGCGCGCAGCTGGCTCCCCGCCTCACGGGCGGCAGAGCCGTACGCCACCGGCACGAGCACCACCCCCGGATCCGCCCCGGGCGGACCGGCGGTCTCCGAGGTGTCCGGGCTGGACGTACCGATCGTCTGGGCGATTGCTGCGGCGCCGATCGCGGCGGCCAGTGTCCCGGCCGTCAGCACCAGTCTGCGGGTCGGGCGTGCTCGACGGCGATGGGCGACCGGCTCGGTGATTGCCGCTGCGCGGTTGATCAGGTCGTGTGCCGACAGCCGGGGCGGTGCGATGGTGCTGTGCCGGGCCGGGTCGATCGGCTTGAGGAGGGTACGCGTTCGCTCTTCTCCGAACATCACAGAGCCTTTCGAGGACTAGCCAGTACCGGCTGCTGCGCCGGTGATCCAGATCGGTACGACATCGCGTCGCTGAGGCGTCTACGGGCGCGGTGCAAGCGCACCGCGGCGGTGGTGCGGGTACAGCCGAGGACCTGAGCGGCCTCGGAAACCGTCAACTCCTCCCAGCCGACCAGCCGGAGGATTTCCTGATCGAGGTCGCCGAGGGTGGTCAGAGCGGCGTGGACATCGGCTACGCCCACGGTCGCGTCGGCGCCGGACGATCCCGGCTTCTGCAAAAGGCCGGCGTCGGTAATCGGTAGTACGTCCGGCGAAGCTCTCCGAGCTCGCCATTCGTTCGCGAGCAGGCGCCGAGCCACCCCGTACAGCCAGGGCAGGCTGCGGTCCGGAACCTCGCGGCGGCGCCGCCAGGCGATGACGAACACCTCCTGGGCGAGTTCAGCCGCCGCGTTCAGATCGGCAAGCCGACGCTGGCCGTACTTGACGACCTGCCCGTAGTCGGCCGCGTAGACCCTGGTGAACCAATCCTCATCGCGTTCTCCCGGTGGACCCATCCAACACTCCCGCCTGGTTGATGGACTCTCACCCTGGCTTGTGTCACCACCGGTCCGATGATTACCCCAACGACCCACATTCCTCGCGGGCCGAACAACTCCCCTGGAAGCAAAACCTCCGCCGGAACGGGCCCTCGACGGGCTCCCACAGCCTCAGCCTTGGTTTTCACGACGCCGCCCGGGCGGCAGACGCCGCCTCGGCCGTTTCAGGGCTGGCGCCGCATCCGATAGTGCAGGCGAACCGCGGGGATGTTCCAGAGCTTGAGGCGGTGATCGGCCCGCACGTCACCGTCCTCGTCGACATACAGGTGGAAGTGTTCGTTCAGCGGGATACGGCGTGCGCTGAGCGTTTCGTCATACCGCTCCAGCACGAGATATGCGCCGTTGGCGCCGAACCTTCCGATCGGGGAGTGCAGATGGAAGCTGCCGTCCGGGCCGGCGGAGGGCTTGAGGAATACCTGTAACGAGCCCAGCGGCAAGGGAAACACGACGCGAACGCTGGGCTGCGCGTTGTCGGGAAGGGTCCTGACGCCATAAAAGCCGCTGTAGGTCACGTGGCCTGTCTTGCGCATGTTGCGGAGCCAGGCCGAGCCGACGACCTCGCCGTGCGCGTCGTGGATGTGAACCACCTTGCTGGTCATGCCATACGACGCATCGAGCGGTCGCATCGGCAGGCAGGCCTGCTGCAGCCGTTCGCTGAGCAGGGCCGTGATGATCCGGCCGAATGGCCAAGCAACGGCGGACCACTCCGACCACAGATCCAGGTGCCATCGGGAGGCGCGCTCGTAGAAGTCGGCGATCCGTGGGTCCACGTCGGCGGGATCGAAACCCTCGCCGCCGAGCGCGGCGAATGAGGTCAGCAGGCCGTGGTCGGGGCCCGTGCTCAGCGAGCCGCCGAGATCGGTGGCCGTTCGCTCCACCCAGTCATGCCCGACGATGTCGCGCCCCGCGCTCGGGCCGATCAGCCAGCTGACCGAGTTTCGCGGGAGGCGTCGGCTGGAGACCCGCATCAGGGCGCGGCCGAGGAGGTCGACCGGATGCCGGCACAGCACCGGATGGGTCAGCGACGGCAGCATGTCCTGGGGGGTGACCACGGGCAGAAGGTACACCGCGGCCGCGAGTCGGAGACCATCCAGACCAGGGACCGTGTTCCGTTATTGGAGGTCGGGGCGGCGCAGCGTCAGCGATTGGAACCGGTAGCCGCCGCCGACGTCTACGAGGTGGAAGTCCACGACGTCGAACGACGCGGCGGCGAAGCCGAGCAGCTGCTCATCGGTGCGAAACGAGAAGAAGCGCTGCGGCTCGTGCTGGTCGTCACTGATGGGACCCTCGGCGCTCTCGTTGCCCCGTACACGCCGCCCCCAGCCAGGAAACCGGTCCTGAGCTGGGGGCCTCGCGCTGGAGGGGCGACGGGAATCGAACCCGCACTGTCAGCTTGGGAACTGAACAACCTTGGGCCTTGGACCGGCGTCTCCCTTGTCGTCATGGTTCGCACCTGGCCTGGTGTGCCCCCTGCTGACACCGCGTTGTGGCCCGTGAATGGCCCGACGATGCCGCCCCTGTCGCACACGGACTGCACGCTGGACCTGTCTTGACCGGTACGTAAGGTCGTCCGCATGGCTGACGCTGTCGTGATTCCCGGCGCCTGGTTCGGACCGGGCGCTCCCCTGCTGATGTATGCCGGCGATGTGGCGGAACAGCGGGGCGCAACGGTACATCGATACTCGTGGTCACAGGAGTTTCCGAAGCCCGATCAGCCAGAAATCGAGAGCTGGGTTGGCGGTGAGATCGTTCCACTGATCGACACCATTAGCGGTCGCCCACTGCTGATCGGCAAGTCGCTCGGCACGAACGCGGCAGCGATTGCCGCAGAAAGGTCCTTGCCCGCCGTGTGGCTCACGCCCTTGCTCACCCTGCCGTGGGTGGCTGATGCGTTGGGCCGCGCAACCGCGCCGTTCCTGCTCGTGGGTGGCACTGCCGACAAGCTGTGGGACGGTGACATCGCCCGCCGGCTGTCGCCACATGTGCTGGAGGTGGAAGGCGCGGACCACGGTATGTACGTACCCGGCCCGCTCACCGAATCGATCGCGGTGCTCAGTCAAGTCGTGGTCGCCGTGGAGGAGTTCCTCGACGCTATTGGCTGGCCGAGCTAGTCACCTGGTCCCGCATCGCTGCATCCGGTCAGCGCCCCCGTCAGCTGGTCCAGTCCCAGCGAGCCAAGTTCCAGCGCCCGACGGTGGAATGCTCGCCGGTCGCCGCGGAAGGATGAGCGGCCTGCCAGCCACACCCGCTCACCTACCTTGTAGGTTAGCGCCTGCCCTGGCCTGCCCAGATAACGCGCTAGCTCCACGGACGCGTACGGCCCTTGATGACAGCGGTCCCGCAGCAGCTGCAGCGCGGCATCCGGCGTCCACGATGCGCCGCCACCGGACGGCACCGGCAGCCGCAGGTGCAGGCCGATGTCGAGCACGACCCGCGCCGCCCGCAGCAGCTGCATGAACAGGTACCCCAATCGTGCACCCGGCTGCTCGTAGAGCCCGAGCTCGTCCATGAACCGCTCGGCGTACAAGGCCCAGCCCTCCTGGCAGCCGGAGAGCCCGCCGAGCAGGTTCAGCCGCTGCCCGAGGCCGCCCTGGCAGGCCTCGTAGCCGATCTGGAGGTGGTGGCCGGGAACGCCCTCGTGGTACGCGGTGCTGTAGGCGTACCAGGTGGGGAAGCTCGCCTGGTCCTCGGGGAGGAACCACCAGACACGGCCTGGCCGCGTCAGGTCCTGCGACGGCCCGGTGTAGCCGGTGCCGGCCGACATGGTCACCCGGGACTCGATGTGCCGCAGCGGCGTGGGGATGTCGAAGTGCGCGCCGTGCAGCTGCTCGGTGGTGGCCTCCAGCAGCTCCTGCAGCCACGCACCGAACGCGGCCCGGCTATGCAGGGTGCCTGGCGCGTCGGGGCTGTCGAGCCAGGCGAGCACCTCGGGCACACTCCCGCCCAGGGCCTTCGCTTCCGCGCCCAGCTCCGCCTCGATCGCGCTGAACTCGTCCCAGCCCCAGTCGTAGAGCTCGCGCAACTCCGGCTCGATAGCGAGGAAGGTCCGCACCCAGAGTGCGTACCGCTGCGGCCCGAAAGCCTCCTCGCTGCGCGCCTGCGGTGCCAGGTCCGCGGTCAGCATCGCGGCCAGTCTCTGGTACGCCTCCCGCGCGCTCTGCGCCGCTGCCTGCAACGACGCCCGCTGCCGCCCCTCGCCGTAACGCTCCACCAAGGCGATGTCATCGTCGACCCAATTGCGGCAGCGCTGCGTCACGAGCTCCACCTGGCGCCGCGCCGGCAGGTGACCGCGCTCGGCGGCGAGCAGGAGGCTGCGGGCATACCCGTCCAGGGCCGCGGGGATCGCGGCCTGGCGCGCGCCGACACGGGCCCAGCCATCCTCGTAGGCTGCGCCCTCGGCGTCGCGGCCGGGCACCGCGGCCTCGACGGACTGGCGGATGAGCTGGAGCGGGCCGGTGGCTGCCGCATGCAGTTCGCGCAGGTCCTCCCCGGCATCGTGGAAGGCGATGCGGGCGCGCAGCCGTTCGACGAGGTGAGCGTGCAGCGGGCTCGTCGCGGGCAGCGCCCCGTGCAGGGTCTCGAGCTCGCGCAGGGCGGAGGCGGCGAGATCGGCGCGGGCCTGGTGGCCGTCCGGACTGTAGTCGGTGAGCCCGTCGACCTCCTGCTCGCCGACCTCGACCACTGCCGCGCATGGGTCGAGGCGGGCCACGTCGCGCAGGAGCCGGCCGGCGAAGTCCTCGATCACGGAGGCGATGCTAGCGCCCTGTCCTGCTTGGCGCGTAGGGACTTGCGTCGATGTAGTTCAAAGCAGCTGGCAACTTCCGCTCGTCGGCATGTGAGTGCGCCGCCACCGTCCCTCAGTTGTGACCGACTGTGACCAGGGTGAGCGGATTGACCCTGAGCTGGCGCGGATCAGCTCGGCGACTATGCGGAACGGTGGATCCCCCAGCCTCGACCGCCGGCCAGACCCCGGTGCATCGCAAGGGTCAGGAAAGCCGGCGGGAGTGGGCAGCGAGCAACGACCGCAGCGGTGCCAGGCCCGTCGCATCAAGCCCCCGCTTCGGCAGTACGAGCACTGCCCCACCGCGCCGCTCCGATGCAAGCAGGACGAACGACCGATCCGTCTCGACGTGCAGCGGGTACGCAGCCCAACTTGTCGTCGATTGTCCGGCGGCGCTGCTGAGATGCACCCCGGTGTCGGTAACCGTGGCCTCCATGGGCTGGGACAGCGCAGGATTGCCGCGCATGATCTGCCGAACCTGGAGCCGGTAGATCCAGCTGGAGCCGCCGAAAAGCCGGCGCAGCAGCAGGCTGAACCCGACGACGACGGGCACCACCACGACCAACACAACGACGCCACCTATCACAGCGGTGCCTGCCGCCACATTCCCAGACAGCGCAGAGGAAACGAAGACGACAGCGAGCAGGCCGACCGTCAGGAGAGTGCTCAGCCACCGCAGATACCAGGGACGCGGAATGCCGCGGTTATGGGCCGCGAAGCCGTCGAGCAGGTCGTCCGAGGTGAGCGTGTAGTGCAGCTGCACGGGGTCGGTCGTGACGTTCTCCGAGGGCATGACGGAGAAGCCTACTCACCGGAAGCCGGCCGGAGGCCGCCAGCAGGCCGGGGCCGGGCCGGCGCGGCCCGCTTTGCGGGCCGCCCTGATCTGATAGAGCGGGATTCGGCAACTGCGACCGCAGACGTAGATGTGATCCGACAGCTGAGCTGCGACGGGCTACGGAACATCGAAGGGCCTGACTCGGACTCGCGTCCTGGCCAGGGCCTCGATCGTGGAGCGGGTGACGGGAATCGAACCCGCACTGTCAGCTTGGGAATCGGATTGACCTACACCGTGGGTAGCCGTGCGGCCTGCTGGGCGAGCACGGAGCGTTCAGCTTGCGTCCGCCGGAGCTCCCGTGCGGGCCAATATTGACCGCTGCATCGGGCACGCGTCGGGCACGACCCCGTCCGCCGGCCTGCGGACGAGACCCAGCAGCATGCCGTACGTTGAAGCGCATGGAGATCCCCCTGCTGCGCTCCGATTGGGTATCGCGCGCCTGTGGGGCATTAGTTGCCATGCTTCCCCACGCCTTGTTGCTGTGGAGACTCGGGTGGGGGCCGGTAGGAAACGACAACGTTGGAGAGTGGTTTTTCACCCTGGCGTTCGTCGGTTTCTGTCCAGCGGTTGTCACCGTCGTGGTGGCAATGCGTCTACTACGCACCCAGGGCTCCGGCAAAGTCGTGAGGGGTGTCCGGCTTGAGGTGGTTGGTGCAGACGCGCCCTGGGTGTGGGTAGCAAGGCGGGCATGACCGCTCCGGAAGATCATCGAGGTTCTCGAGGCCTGTTGATCTATCTGAAGTGAGTCATGCCCGCGTTGCCATCATCGCTGATCTCATCGTTGTCAACCGCACCGGCCGGGACCTCTGTGGAGGATGGTGCGGGTGGGCTGCTCACGGCGTTGGCGGATCTGCCCGATCCTCGCGCCCGCCGTGGAGTACGGCACCGTCTGGTGACCGTGGTCGCCGCGGCGGTCTGCGCGGTCGTGGCCGGTTACCGCTCCTACACGGCGATCGGGGAGTGGGTCGCTGACCTGCCCGCCGATACCGCCGTCCTGCTCGGGATCGACGCAAGCCGCCGGCCGTCCGAGGCCATGATCCGCCGACTGCTGCAGGCCCTGGACCCCGAGGTGCTCGCCGTCGTGATCGGGACCTGGCTGGCCGGATGCACTCCCGCAGCGCCGGCAGGGTCGAGCAGGGCGATCGCCGTGGATGGCAAGACGATCCGCGGTTCCCGCACCGGCGACACGACCGCCCGGCACGTCCTCGCCGCCGCCGACCAGGCCAGTGGTGTCGTGCTGGCCAGCACCGACGTCAACGGTAAGACCAACGAAATCACCCGCTTCGCACCCCTGCTCGACCAGATCCCAGACCTGCACGGCGTGGTCGTGACCGCCGACGCGTTGCATTGCCAACGTGAGCACGTCGCCTACCTCGCCGAGCGCGGCGCCCACTGGATCCTCACGGTGAAGGGCAACCAGCCCAGCCTGCACCACCAGTTGGCCGCTCTGCCCTGGCGGGCCGTGCCTGACGCCGACCGTGACACCTGCCGCGGCCATGGCCGCCGGGAGATCCGCACCCTGAAGATCCTGTCCGTCTCCACCGGGATCGATTTTCCCCACGCCGCCCAGGCGTTGCAGATCCGACGGCGTCGACGCCGGCTCGACCAGCCGAAACGCTTCACCACCGAGACCGTCTACGCGATCACCGACCTGCTCGTTCACCAGGCCAGGCCGGCGCAGCTCGCCTCGTGGATCCGCGGTCACTGGTCGATCGAGAACAGAGTCCACTGGGTCCGCGACGTGACCTACGACGAAGACCGATCCCAGATCCGTACCGGCACCGGACCCCAGGTCATGGCAGCCCTACGCAACGCCGCCATCGGCGCCCTACGCCAGGCCGGCGTCACCAACATCGCCGCCGGCAACCGCCACCACGCCCGCGACAGCAACCGACCACTGGCCCTACTCGGCATCACCTGACGACTTTGCCGGGGCCCTGCTACGCACCAGACTTCGCGGCGCTGGCTTGGGAGCGTTGGGTGGAATCGCGGTACTGATTCTGCTGTGGGTAGTCGGCGTGACGTCCTACGCCGCAGGCGTCGTGCCACCAGGGACGATGGATGCTCCCCGTATGCACTGAGGCTACGTCTTGCCTTTCCGATGCTCACTCCGGAGGGGTCAACCACCCCGCTGACGGGGTTGACCCCTTCGTCCCGAAGGAACCACCAGCCGTCGATGAGCTGCTTGAGTCTTGGACTCGCCTGTCCAAAGGGTCCACCAGCGTCCACGGGCGTCCGACATTGCTCGCGCCCGTGGTCACCCAGATAGTCACTCAGCATCGGTCGTCGCGTCCCTCCTCGGCTGCCATGTCACTGGTACGGTTCGCGCAGGAGGCTCTGCGATGTCCGGCTCAGACGAGCATTGGCCGTGGTTCGCGCGCACAGCCGGGAACCTGGAGGCACCGGTGCCGACACCTCCGCGCCGAACCATGGCAGCGGTGGTGACGAGCCTAATCGGGGCTGTTCCTGGAATGGTCCTGTCGTTTGCTCCGCTGGCACTCATTCATCAGTATGTGGAGGTGTTCGCGGCCACCGCGACACCGGACAGCGGGTTTAACATCTATACCCTCGGGGCGCTGGCCTGCTTAGCGCTCGGCGGCTTCCTGCTGGTGAGCGCACTTGTATCGTTGTTCTTCCGGCAGACACGGGCGCTCGGTATCGGGTACTTGTCTGGGCTCGTAGCCGGGCCTGTCTTCTTCATGTTCGTCCTTGCGGTCACGAGGCTGGCCGCGTAGGGCCTCTCATGGCGGCATCATCAGACACAGGTGCTGCTCGCCATCCCGATGCTCCTATGGAGGTCAAGTGGTCAGGGCGGTGAAGTCGGCGACCAGGGCGGTGTAGACGTCGCGGACGATGTAGCGCTTCAGGCAGCGCAGGATCTCCTGCTTGCTGAGGCCTTCGGTGACGCGTCGGTGGACGTAAGCCCGTGTTCGCTGGTCGTAGCGCATGCGACATAGGGCGATGGTGTGCAGGGCGTGGTTGGCGCCGCGGTCGCCTCCGCGGTGGAGGCGGTGGCGGCGCACCCGTCCTGAGCTGGCGGGGATGGGTGCTGCTCCGCAGAGGTGGGCCAGGGCGGCTTCGGAGTGCAGCCGGTCGGGGTTGTCGCCGGCGGTGGTGAGCAGTTGGGCGGCGACATCGGGGCCGACACCGAACAAGGCCGTGGTGCGGGGTGCCGCTTTCCGGACGATGGGTGTCACCTGCCGGTCGAGGGTGGTGATCTCCTCGGTTAGGGCGGTGACCCGGCGGGCGAGTCCGGCCAGGGCTGCGGCGGTGGCGTGTTCCGGTTCGTGAAGTCTGGCTGGGTCGTAGGTCAGCGTGGCGCATCGGCTGACCAGCACGGCAGCGCTGACCCTGGTCAGGTGGGCTCGCAGGGGTTCGGGGGCGGCGGCGACCAGGCCGCGCATCTGGTTGAGGGCGGCGGTGCGGGCCTTGACCGCTCCTCGGCGGGTGACCCTCAGGGCGCGGATCGCCTCGACCGGCCCGGTGCGGGTCTTCGGCGTGCCCGTCGCGGTGCCAGCAAGGGTTGCCCGGGCGGCGGCGATCGCGTCGATCGGATCGGACTTGCCCTGGGCGCGGCGAGCGCGGCGGTCCGGCCGGTCCACCTCCACGACGGCGATCTTTTTGCTGGTCAGGTAGCGGGCTAGGCCGGCGCCGTAGCTGCCGGTGCCCTCCACGCCCACGGCGGTTACCCGTCCGAAGGAGCGCATCCAGGCCAGCAGATCCGCGTAGCCGGCGGTGGTCGCGGGGAACTCGGCGTCGGCCAGGAGCCCGCCGGTGCTGTCGATGACGGCGGCGTGGTGGGTGTCGCGGTGGGTGTCGACACCACCGATGAGAGATCGCTTCTTGGCTGCCATGCTGGTGAGGTCCGCCTTTCTCGTGTGCGTCGAGAACACGTGGACACGTCGCCGGTCAGGCGATGCGGACAACACAGTGGTGGGTGCCTCTCGCACAGGCTCCTATCAGGTCACGACGCCTGACCGGTGACATGCAGCTGCCGGGGCCACCGAGCTGGCCGACGAATCGGGATGAGGACAGCTACCGTCGGTCTGCCGGTGAGTCAGACCAACCCGGCGACCCACCCCACCATCCTCACTGTCTGCCGTCGACCCGCCCACAGGGGGAGCGGGCTGCCGCCCGGCCCGCCACGTCAAGCGGACCTTGACGGCTCGTACGGACGCTGGCGGGTCGGGCGGTGGTCTGCTCGGCTTGCCCGGGTCGATGGCAGGCGGGATGGCTTACCGCAACCACCCACGGACCGTGACCCACCGGCTGAGCCCCGGCCATCCTGGAGCCGGAGCGCCCCCGCCGGAGGCGCAGTGACCGCAATCCCGCGACCGCCGCCAGCTCGCCGACGCGGCCGGCGTGCGCTCCCCTACGCCGCGCGGGTTATGGCCGCGCGGCCCGCTCGGCTGCCGGCCCACCACACCACCGGTCAACGGTCTGTCGTTCTGCGGCGGCTTTCCGGGCTTTCGGCTCTCCGCGCCAGCCGCCGGGCATCAGGCGTGACGGCCGCAGAGCGACAGCGGCAGCGGCCGGCGCGCGCCCTAGCGGCGCGCGTGCGGCCCGATCAGGGCCGCCTTGAAGACGTACAGAAAGTTCTCACCACTTCGCCGGCAGTCGCCTGTCCGGTCTCAGGACCTGCGTGGACATATCGATATCAGGACCTGGGTGACACTCCGCCCTCCGTAGCACCGGCCGACGCTTGGCCAAGGTCGACGAGCTAATCCGAACCCGCGGCTTCAGCTGATGGGTGAAACTCCGTCGACTGTCGGTTCCCAAGATCGCGCTAGGTGTTCTGCCGTGGCGAGCGGCTTCGTCGTTCCTGGCTCGTTTGGATGGAGTGATACGAGAGGAAGCGCCATGACCATGTTGGGACTCTGCGTCCGACTGATGACGGATGGATGAGCCGGGCGGCGAGCGGCTCGTACGCGAGGAAGCCGGCTGGATGCGGGCGAGCTTCCTGGAGCTGCTCTTCGATCTTGTCTTCGTGTTCGCGCTCAATCAGGTCAGCTTGCGGCTGGTCAACGACTTCAGCACCGGGCACGAGCTCCTGATCGGTGAGGCTGCCCCGACCTTGCTGCTGTTCCTGGCGCTCTGGGTCCTGTGGCTGTCGACAGTCGCCTTGACCAGCCGACGACGTCCGGATTTGCTGCTGGTCCAGATTCTCGTCTTCATGTCGATGGCCGGCGCCGTGGTGATGGCCGTCGTGGTACCGCAGGGGTTCGAGCAGCGGGCTCTCGTCTTCGCCGGCGCATATACGGCGGTCCGGATAAGCCGCCTGCTGCTCCTCCTGGTCGTCCGCCGTCAAACGGACCCCGTGGCGATTGCCGTGAGCGCGGTGCTGTGGATCGTGGGTGCGCTGGTGCCCGACCAGGGTCTCCGCGCCGTGCTCTGGGCCCTCGCGCTGGCCATCGGCTACGTCAGGGGCACGGCCGCTTTTGAGCGATTCGCTGGCGTACCAATCGCGGGTGAGCACGTGGCCGAGCGGTTGCAGCAGTTCTATTTGATCACGTTAGGTGAGGCGATCTTCGTGGCTGGCAAGGGGCTCAGCGCCAGTGACTTAGGCACCCCGCATGCGGCCGGGTTCGGGCTTGCGTTCGTCGCCATCGTGCTGCTCTGGCGGGTCTATTTCTACCGGGCCGGCGCGACCCTGCCGCTGGCCATCACGGGTGCTCGGAACCCGCTCCGGCAGTCCGTGGCGGTAGCCGGGACTCACCTGCTCATGATCGCCGGTGTCTTCCTGGCCGGTGTCAGCTTCGAGCTGTACATCATGCAGCCGCTCGGCCGGCCGGAACCGAACTGGCTCATCGCCATCCTCGGCGGGCCCGCGCTGTTCCTGGCCGGCCGGTCACTTCTCGAACTGCAGGCCTTCAGCCGAATCTCCCGATCGCGGCTGGCCGGCCTGCTCGCCCTGGGCCTCCTGATCCCGGCCACCTGGCACCTGCCGCCCCTGGCCGCCGGTGGCGCCGCCGCTGCCGTATTGGCCGGAGTCGCCGGCTCGGACGCTTGGCGCGCCCGCGGCCGCGCACCCGAGGCACCCGCCCCACGGATCTGACCCACCACGGAATCCCGGTCCTTCACGGGCGAACCGTCAGGGCCAGGGATCAGACGGGCCTCAAGAAATACCCAACGCCAAAAGGTCGTCCAGCCGGACGTGTCGCCCACGTCCCGAGACTGGTCTGTCACGCAGGTCCTGAGACCCGACATCGCCGGCAGTCGCCGGCAGTCGGCCGGGCGAAGTTGCGAAATGGCTGTTCAGGCTGCGTAAACGGCGGTGGCGTCGTCGCTGCGCTTGTTGCGTGCCCACTTCATGCAGGACGGGTCGGCAGCCTCGATGGCGCGTACCCGGCGGATCAGCTCGGTGGGTCCGTTCTGCTCTAGGACTTCGAGCACGTCGGGCCAGTCGAGCAGGCCGAACAGGGCGACCAGGCGGGCGGCTCCGTCGGTGAGCACGTCGACGCGTCGGACGTTGTCGAGCGGGACTTCTCCGGTGATGGCGTGCTGGGCGGCGAACGGGTCCGCGGCTGCCACCCAGTAGCCTCCGGGTTGGTTGATGACCTGGATGCCATCGGCGGTGTCGATGAGCACCGTGACGTCACCGAGCACGAGGTATTCCAGCGCGGTGTCCTTGAGCCGCAGCATTGCGGTGGCTGCCGACGGTGTGCCGGGGTGGCTGAGGTCGCAGGTGTCGCGGTGCTGGTCGGCGGTGAACCGGATGCCGTACATGAGCGCATTGGCTAGCTCGGAGTCGCGGTCGGCGGCCAGTCCGGCGAGGGCTGAGCCGAGCTTGGCGGAGTACCAGGCGATGCCGTGGCTGCATCCGGTGCCGGTGCGGGCGGTGGCTCCGTCGAGGACCACAATCAGGCTCTCGCTGGCCATGGCCCAATCCTCATTGGGCGACTTCGGGTTGCCGGCCTCGGAGGCAGTCGCGACGCGCATCAGGCCACGCCCTCGCTACGGTAGATCGGCGTCAGCGCGTCGACCTTCCTGATCGCGCGGGTGGCCGGGTGGTACGTGCAGGCCACCAGCAGGGAGAACCGGCGGTTCTTCACCTCGCGGTACAGCTCGTCCACGTGGTCTTCGAGGTACTGGGCGACGCCGAGGGTGCCCATGGCGTGGATGCCGGCGAGGTACAGGAACGTGCCGCGTCCGTCCGGACGAGGAAGCCGGCCGATGTACCCGTAGTCGACCGGCTCGCCGGTGTCCGACGGCGAGCGGAACTCCTCCCTGGTTTGGTGGTTCACCAGGTACAGGCCACCGTCGTCCTTGCCGAAGCCCAGCTTCGGGTCAGAGGCGAGCACCTGCCCGACGAACGGCAGAATCCGAGGGCTGCCGACCACGACCAGGTTCGTGCGGTTCAGGTCGACCATGCCCGGAGGTGGTACCACCTCGTACTCGGTCTTCAGGCCAAGCCCCCGGGCGAGATTGGACAGCTTCTGGTACGCGGCAAGCATCTCGGCGGAGACGACCGCGTACGGGTCCTTCTTGCCCGCCTCGAACTTGCCTGCGGCATACCGGCAACACCCTGGCGTCTCGGACCGGTGCCAGCCTGGCCGACCTCATGGCCCGGATGGGCCACGCCTCGACCCGCGCCGCGATGATCTACCAGCACACCGCCCGGGAGCGCGACGAGCACATCGCTGACGCGCTCAGCTCGCAAATCAAGCAGAGCCAGGATCGGGCACGTAGCGGGCACGACCAGCGCAAGAAGCGGTAGGAACGACCGAGGCCCCAGCCAGGAAACCTGTCCTGAGCTGGGGCCTCGCGGTGGAGCGGGTGACGGGAATCGAACCCGCACTGTCAGCTTGGGAATTAGACAAGATCGGGTGTTGCCGCAGCTTCACTCCCTGGCGGCAGGGTCTCGGTTGGCCTGGTTTGACCCCTGCTACCACCGGCTTGTGGCCCGTGGATGGCCCGACCGCCGACCCTTGTCACACGCAGATCGCACGGGCGGATCTCGCTCTAGTGACTGACACCCCGAGTGCTGCTGGCGGACGGATCCGGGACAGCGGTGGAACGCCCGGATCTGCCAGGCTGCCCGCTGACCCGCCCTGGTGTTCCGTGGCGGACCGGCGTAGCGAAGGGACAGAGCATGGCCGAGCAGCCGGCCCCACCGCGGTTGGCACCAACCGCACCACACCTGGTGAATCCGGTCCGCTTGGCGGTGGGGCAGATGGTTGTGGTCGGTGCGGCGGCCGCCCTGTTCTTGCGAGGGACCACCAGCGGCCCATGGGTGCTATTCGCGCTATTTGTCGGGCTGCACGTCGTGCTGCTCGTCGGCGCGGCGGCGCTGCTGGCGCTGACCTACCTGCTCGGCACGCTTACCCGCCATGGGTCGAGGCTGACCGAGAGTTTCGGCGGTCGGTTCGGCTGGACCCTGCTCATCTGGGCCGTCGGCGCCGCACTCGTCGGCTACGGCCGTGCCGCCCTCCGCCATCTGGGTTTCGAGCCCGACCGGCATCCCGAGGTCGGCCACTGGCTGCTGGGCGTGGGGGTGTCGCTAGTGGTGGGCGCCTTCAGCCGGTCACGACAGGTACGAGTCGGCTCGGCCGCATTGCTCGCGATCTTCGTCGTGGTCACCGCGGCCCTGCGAACCGTCAGCTGACCACCTCGCCGATCGCCTTTCGTGAGCCAGGCGTCTCCTCGTCCTGCGCACCCGACGAGACTCGAACCCCTAACCTTCCGATCCGTAGCCTCGGCGAGGCTGTCCGGCACGATTCATCCTCGGCTTTCACCCCTGTCCCTACGCCCACTGGTGTCCTCAACCGTCTCCACCCGTGCAGCGCCGTTGCTGTCACCACGCCTTCGACCGCGATCGAATGGCGGTCCTCGGCGGTGCGTCGATCCGGCTGCGCTACGTTGCCAGGATGAGCGGCGGAGAGGGCACCTGCCGCTCGACTTGGCTTGAATGAGCCATTTTCATCCTGCGTAGCGGTTTGCTTCGACATGGTGCAAGACGAGGATGGCCTGCACGATCGCGGTGGCGCGGCGCGGGCAGCAGCGCAGCTTGGCCAGGATCTTCCAGGTCTTGAGCGTGGCAATGGCCCGTTCGCCGCGGGCTCGGATCCTCGCGTGCGCCCGGTTGACCGTCTTCTGCCGGCGCGACAGTTTCGGCCGGAAGCGGCGCCGCTTGAACGGCGTGCGCACGCTGCCCCGCGCGCCCTGGTAGCCCTTGTCGGCGAAGGTCATCACGTCCGCGCTGGTCAGCGCTTCGATGATGCCGTGGATGCGGGCGGCGGTGAGGTCGTGCGCCGAGCCCGGCAGTGCCGGTGAGGCCCAGACGAGCCGGCCGGCGGCATCGGCGATGACCTGCACGTTCACGCCATGGCGCTTGTGCTTGCCGGAGTAGTACGGCTTCTGGTCTGCCACCCGGTCGATCGGAATCAACGTGCCGTCCAGGATCGCGTACGCCAGTTGCCGGATACGCCGCATCGCCGTGGCCAGATCCTCGGCGACCGCTGCGAGCAGCACGATCGCTTCCTGTACGTAGCGCCAGGCGGTGGCGACGCCGACGGCGAACCCGGCGGCGAGCCGGGTATAGGTGTCGCCGTTGCGCAGGTGGGCCAGGGCGAGCAGCGCCTGCCGGCCCGGATCGAGGCGCCGCCACCGGGATCGATGCTGGTTGCGGTGCTGGCGGATGAGGTCAGCGAGGTGGTTCAGGGTGCGGCTGGACAGCGAGATCGTGGAAGGGTAAGACAGCACGGGCGAGGCTCCCGGTCGGGGCATCGGATCTTGGTCGACTGCTGTCTTACCTGGAGCCTCGCCCTCATCGATCCCCGGGCTCGCCGCACCTGCCCTGAGCTGCAAGATCAGCTTGGAAAAGGCTCAATGGTCTACGTACTAGTCGATCTACGCTTTCGATGCCTACGTCGCAGGATCGAGGTCACGTGTTCGCCGGGCACGCTCGCTCTTCCTCACCTCAGTCAGACCGACGCTGGGCGCTGGTCACTCTGTTAGGAGTGCGTGCGCTCCTGGTCGGGGCCACCCTCGTCTGGCCCTACCTGAAGTACAGCGACGCGGAAGAGCGGACGGCCGCACGTCACTTGGACAAGGTGAGGGTCACGGGCTTTGAGTACCGTGGCGAGGACTACGCCAACTTTCAGGCTGTGTCGAGAATCTGGATTCAGACAGGTAGGCCAGTCGACGCCGCGTCTGCGATTCAATACGACGGTCGCCAGCTACGCCGCGACTACCCGAATGGGCCTCCCCGGAGTCGATTCGAGGAGGAGCTAGGTTGGTTACGGGTGGACGAGCGTTTTCCCTGCGTACTCAACGCATACCAAGTGCGTGAAGTCCTCGGCTCAAGGGTCGCGGACCTAACATCCTCCGAAAGGCGCGCGATCGAGCGGGGGGCAGCCACGTTGGTCCGAGTCGTCGTCGTATGCGGCAAAGGCTAGGCGTCGCACCTGGGCGGCCTGAGGTTTAGAAGAAGATCGCGGATGGCTGATCAAGTTACTGCCCACCTGGTCAGCCGGTCCGTCGTTGTCGGCTAGCGTCGGTGTCAGCGGGCGTACTTGGCTGTACGGATGGCTGTACGGGTCACCTCGCCAGTCCCTCGAAGTGGGCACGAAGATCGGCAACGAGCGAGGTCATCTGTTCTCCCGCCTCGACGGTGATGAAGACTCGGGCGAGCCATCCGTCGGGTGAGTAGGAGTCCTGGTGAAGGGTTCCACCTAGAGAGACGTGCCCCTTGCCGTCGTGGCGGGCAGTGATCCGCATGGTGGCGTCCAATGATCGCCAACTACGTTCACCCTCCCAGCCACGCCAGTCGTCGGCGAGCTGCTGAAAGAAGATGACGAGGTCCGGCTCCTGGGCGTGAGTCGGCCATGCAAGCTCTACTCCGCGCCGAGCGGTGAGTCCTTGGTCATGCAGCTCCACCTGCATCACGGCGACGTACCCGTCACCCCACGGGTCTTCTGGTGGATGAAGCACCCACGTGCTCTCTGCGGGTGGATAGCCGATGATCAGTGGGGCGTTCATGATGCCGCATTATGGCTGGCGGATCTCCTCGTCGGGCGGGTCGGGGTTCGGGGCAGAGCCCCGAGGTCTTCGAGGTCTTGTTTCCGCCAGTGTGGCCGGCCGGCCCGGCCGATGCCGGCCGGAGGTCGCCAGCAGGCCGGGGCCGGGCCGGCGCGGCCCGCTTTGCGGGCCGCCTTGACGCCGCGAGACGTGCTGGGGATCCGCCTGATGTTTCGGCAACTGACTGCAAGACCACCGGAAGCGGGGAGGTGTGACGGCGGTGGACGAGGTGCTGACAGTGGAGGAAGCCGCGGCTCGCATGAAGATGAGCGTTCGCTACGTACGTCGGCTGGTCGCGCAGCGGCGCATCGCTTTTCACAAGGTGGGGCGGAGCGTGCGCCTCAAGGCCTCGGACGTGGACGCTCACGTCAACGCGGGCAGGGTTGAACCGGGTCTAAGCGCAGATGACGCGCGGCGAGTGGATCGATCCTGAGCGGGCGCGGGTCACGCTGGCCGACTACGCGGAGCGGTGGATCGCCCAACGGCCGGGCCTGCGTCCCCGGACGGTGGCGCTCTACCGGTGGCTGCTCGGCAAGCACATCACGCCGTATCTGGGCGGGGTGGAGCTTAGCCGGTTGGATACGCCAATGGTTCGGGAGTGGCGGGCAATCCTGCTCGGCAATGGTGCCTCGGAAACCATGGCCGCCAAGGCGTACCGGCTGCTGCGGGCGGTGCTGATGACGGCGGTCAACGAGGACGAGTTGCTGCGCAAGAACCCGTGTCGGATTCCGGGTGCGGATCAGGAGAA
This sequence comes from Micromonospora purpureochromogenes, assembly GCF_900091515.1. NCBI lineage: Bacteria > Bacillati > Actinomycetota > Actinomycetes > Micromonosporales > Micromonosporaceae > Micromonospora > Micromonospora purpureochromogenes. The sequence goes on from NZ_LT607410.1 coordinate 522,920, forward strand.
GCCGGCGGAGCGACCGGTGCTCACGCTCGCCCAGGTGCTCACGCTCGCGGAGCTGGTGGACGAGCGGTACCGGTCCCTGGTCCTGGTGACCACCTTCGCCTGCCTGCGGTGGGGCGAGGTGTCCGCGCTGCAACGGCAGGACGTTGATGCCGACGCCGGGGTGGTCCGTGTTCGGCAGACGTTCACGGAGGTCCGTGGCGTCGGGATGGTCCTTGGTCCGCCTAAGAGTTCCTAACAAAATGATCTAGGGGCTTTCATCCCTTGTCGAGGATGATCTACAGTGTTCGGCCGTGAGGCGTGGTGAGCAGCCGCCGTGGATCGTGCCGGACGGGCTGTGGCAGCGCATCGAGCCGTTGCTGCCCAAGCCCGAGCGCAATCCGCGGTATCCGGGGCGTAGGCGGATCCCGGACCGCAAGGTCCTGTGCGGGATCCTGTTCGTGCTGCACACCGGCATCCAGTGGGAGTTCCTGCCCCAGGAACTGGGGTTCGGATCGGGAATGACCTGCTGGCGGCGCCTGGAGGAATGGAACCGCGCCGGAGTGTGGCAGCGACTGCACGAGCTGCTCCTGGCCGAACTGCAGGCCGCCGGGAAGTTGGACTGGTCGCGGGCGGTCATCGACTCCTCGCACGTCCGGGCGGCCAGACGTGGCCCAAAAGCGGGCCGAGCCCGGTCGATCGCGCCCGCCCAGGCTCGAAGCACCACCTCCTGACCGAGGGCGCCGGCATCCCCCTCGCCGTGTCGCTGACCGGCGGCAACCGCAACGACGTCACCCAACTGCTCCCGCTGATCGACAAGGTCCCACCGGTGCGCGGACGCCGCGGCCGGCCACGCCAGCGCCCCGACGACCTGTACGCCGACCGCGCCTACGACCACGACAAGTACCGCAAAGCCGTGCGAGCCAAGGGCATCCGCCCACGCATCGCCCGCCGCGGCCAACCCCACGGCTCCGGACTGGGCACCATCAGATGGGTCGTCGAGCGCACAATCGCCTGGTACCACGGCATGAAACGGCTACGCATCCGGTGGGAACGCCGCGACGACATCCACGAAGCCTTCCTCGCCCTCGCCACCTGCATCATCACCTACCGACACGTCGTGCGACTTTGTTAGGACCTCTAAGTCGCGGGCTGGTCGGCGTGCCGTCTCGGTGCCGGCGGCGATCCTGCCGGCGCTGCGCGAGCACTTGGCGGCGTTCGTCGACGACAACCCGGAAGCGCTGGTGTTCACGACGCCGTCCGGCCGGCCGATCTGGCGCGGCAACCTCAACAAGGTCATCGGCTGGTCGACGGCAGTCGGCAAGCTCGGCGTGCCGGGTCTGCATTTCCACGATCTGCGGCACACGGGCAACACGATCGCGGCGCGGACGGGTGCGAGCACTCGGGAACTGATGGCCCGGATGGGTCACGACTCGGCGCAAGCGGCCATGATTTACCAGCACGCCACCTCGGAGGCGGATCGGGCCATCGCCTAGGCGGTGAGCGACGCAGTGAAGGCCGAGCGCAAGAAGGCCAAGAGCGGTGTCCGGTCCCTCGGACAAGGCCAAGGGCAAGGGCAAGAGGGCCGGTAAGAAGGGTGGCTAGTGGCCCGTGGATGGCCCATCGGGCGCAGGTGGCCCGTGGAATATCGAAGGCCCTGACCGGGACAGTCGTCCTAATCAGGGCCTTTCGCGTGGAGCGGGTGACGGGAATCGAACCCGCACTGTCAGCTTGGGAAGCTGATGTTCTGCCATTGAACTACACCCGCAGGCGGCACCACTGTACCTGAGGTGACCGGCGCCGTGCACCCAGGTACCCCCGGGCACGCCGGCACCCCCCCGGGCACCATGATCGATCTTGGACCCAACGTATTCACGTAGAGCTAAAAGTTTCCCAGCGGCAACATATGGTCGTTCTCAAATCTGTCAATCGGTTGTAACGTCACCCCCACGTTCTCGACCACGGCGTGACATACCCCCTGTCACGCCGCCAGAAAGAGGTGGGCCCATGGGACTCCGTCCCAACCTGCTGACCCGGCGTGCCGCCGGTGTCGCGTCGACGACCTTCGCGCTGCTGCTCAGCACCGCCGCTGTGGGCGTCCTCCCCGCTGCTTCCGCCTTCTCCGCAGCCCCGAGCGAGGCCTGCGCCGAGCCGGCCGACGTCCACTCGGACGCCCGGATCAAGAAGGGCGGGATCGCCAAGCACGAACCCAACGAGCTGACCGCCAAGCAGGTCCGCGAGCGCGAGGCCGACCTCGCCACCGCGCTGCGCGAGCGGGCGAGCTTCCGGGCCGGCGCCCAGGCCGCCGCCCCGCTGGCCAGTGTCACCATCCCGGTCGTCGTGCACGTGATCCAGCGCGACAGCACCCGCGCCGGCGGCAACATCCCGGACTCGATGATCACCTCGCAGATCAGCGTGCTGAACCAGGCCTACGCCGGTGCCACCGGCGGCGCGGCCACCGCCTTCGGCTTCCAGCTGACGAAGATCAACCGGGTGACCAACCCGGCGTGGTACCCGATCGTGCAGGGCTCCTCGGCGGAGCGGTCGATGAAGACCTCCCTGCGCGAGGGCGGCAAGAACACGCTCAACATCTACCTGGGCGAGCTGAGCGACGACCTGCTCGGCTGGGCGACCTTCCCGCAGCGGAAGCTGAACAGCATGGACGGCGTGGTCGTGCTGAGCGAGTCACTGCCGGGTGGCACCGCCGCCAACTACAACCAGGGCGACACCGGCACCCACGAGGTCGGCCACTGGCTGAACCTCTACCACACCTTCCAGGGTGGATGCTCGGGCTCGGGTGACAGTGTCAGCGACACCCCGGCCGAGGCCTCGCCGGCGTTCCAGTGCCCGACCGGGCGGGACACCTGCACCACGGCCGGCCTGGACCCGATCACCAACTTCATGGACTACACCTACGACTCGTGCATGTACCAGTTCACCGCTGGTCAGGCGAGCCGCATGCTGACCGCGTGGAACGCGTACCGCGCGGCGTAACACTCCAGCAGACGCCGATGCCGGCTCCGTCGCTCCGACGGGGCCGGCATCGGCGTCTCGGCGGTCAGGCGGCGGGGCGGCGGGTGTCGAACCCGTGGCGGCCGCGGCGGGCCGGCCGCCGATCGGGTACGCCCGCGGCGTCCCCGCCGCGGTGGGCGGCGACCGGATCGAGCCAGACCTGAACGGCGGAGGACCCGTGGCCCTCGCCGGGCTGGCCGAGCCCACCCTGGTCGCGCCGGGTCAGCATCGCCACGTCGACGCTGAACTCGAAGAGTCGCCAGTCGACCTGCGGCGCCGCCCGGCCGAGGCGGGCCACCCGGGCGACCCGGGCCGGGTCGGTGACCGGTTGCGCGCGACCGGCGACGTACGCCTCGTCGTCGGTCTCCTCCGGCGGGAACGAGTGCAACGCGTAGCGCCCGTCGCGTTCGAGGTCGCGGCGCTTGGGCGAGTCGACGACGAAGCAGAACAGCCCCTCGTCGGTGATCACGGGGCAGACCGGGTGCACCCGGGGCCCACCGTCGGCGCGGACGGTGGCCAGGTAGCCGAAGCCCGGCCCGTACTGCTGCATGAGAAGGCGGATCCCGTCGGCGAGTCGGGGCTCGTCAGCGGCGAATTCGGACCAGGAAGTCATACGGACATCCTATCGAACATGTGTACGAACGCGTAGTCCGACACGCAGGTCACCCGGTCCGCTCGATATGGTGTGCCGATGCTGCTCTCCGACCGCGACCTGGTCTCCGAGATCAAGGCGGGCACGCTCGCGCTGGAGCCCTTCGAGCCCACGCTGGTGCAGCCGTCCAGCATCGACGTGCGGCTCGACAAGCTCTTCCGGGTCTTCAACAACCACCTGTACACGCACATCGACCCGGCGATCCAGCAGGACGAGCTCACCTCGATGGTCGAGGTGCCCGAGGGTGAGGCGTTCGTGCTGCACCCCGGCGAGTTCGTGCTCGCCTCCACGCTGGAGGTCATCTCGCTGGGCGACCAGCTCGCCGGGCGCCTGGAGGGCAAGAGCAGCCTGGGCCGGCTCGGCCTGCTCACCCACTCGACCGCCGGCTTCATCGACCCGGGCTTCTCCGGTCACGTGACGCTGGAGCTGTCGAACGTGGCGAACCTGCCGATCACGCTCTGGCCCGGAATGAAGATCGGTCAGCTCTGCATCTTCCGGCTCTCGTCCCCGGCCGAGCACCCGTACGGCTCCGCCGTCTACGGGTCGCGCTACCAGGGCCAGCGCGGGCCGACCCCGAGCCGCTCCTGGCAGCACTGGCGCACCTGGCCCACGCGCTGACGCCGGGCCGGGCCCCCGGCACCCCGGGAGCCCGGCGCGCGCTCAGCCCGGCCGGCCGTAGCTGTTGATCGGCCCGTCGTCGACCCGCTTCATCTTGATCGGCACCCCGGCCTGGGAGGCGTGCACCACCCAGCCGCCGCCGACGTACATGCCGACGTGGTGCAGGTCGGCGTAGTAGAAGACCAGGTCGCCGGCGCGCAGGTCGGCGCGGCTGACCCGGGCGGTCACCTGGCGCTGCTGGCGGGCGTTGTGCGGCAGCGAGACACCGGCTTTCGCCCACGCCGCGAGCATCAGTCCGGAGCAGTCGTACGAGTTGGGGCCATCGGCGCCCCAGACGTACGGCTTGCCGATCTGCGCGCAGGCGAACTTGACCGCCGTGCCGGCCGGGCCGCCGGGATAGCCGGCCGGGCACGGGGCCGGGCGCAGCGCGCCCCCGCCACCGTTGCCGTACACCTTGAGCCGCAGTTTCTGCAGCCGGTCGATCTCAGCGTTGATCTGCTTCTTCTTCGCGGCCAGCTGGGCCTCGGTACGGGTCAGCTGGGCGACCATCTCGTCCAGCGGCGCCTTCTCCGCGGCCAGCTTGTCCCGCAGCTCCTTGACGGCCCGCACGTCGCGCTGCTGGCGCTGGGCGAACCGGTCGAGCAGTTCGAGCTGGTCGACCAGTTCGGCGGGGGACCTGCTGCCGAGCAGGGCGTTGACGGCGGAGAGGTTCTCCCCCTTGTACGCCTCGGCGGCGAGCCCGGTGACCTGGTTCATCGCGATGTCGACCTGGAGTTGCAGCGGCTCGATGCGCTTGGCCAGCGCGTCGGCCTGCCGGCGCTTGGCGGCCAGGTCCTGACGGGTGGCGTTGTGCTGCTCGATGATCGGTTCGAGCCGGTTCCAGTCCTGGTCGATCTGCCGCTCGATCTCGGCGACCGAGGGTTCGGCGTGGGCCGCCGTGGCGCCACCGGTCAGTACGACGGCGGCACCGGCGAGGGCGGCGATGACGGTGGTGAAGCGGGACCAGCGTGGGCGCGGCGCAGCCGTCAGCCGGGCGACCTGGGTCGACCGGTACGACGGTGGCCGCGGGGCATGGTGTGCCACCGGGCTCCTTCTTCCGCGACCGCCTACCGGGTTAGCTGACGGGTTCGGGCGGGAAGGGAGCGCCCTACCGCAGTGGCTGCGGATTCACCCCGGCTTACCTGGGTCCCCGGCTCGCCCGGAGGCGACTCGGCGGTGTCGGCCACTGCCACCCGGGTTGGACGGACCTGTCGAGGCCGACGAAGGACCAGAGTAGAGACGACCGTTATCGATCCGCAACCCGCCATGCCGGGCCGGGTCCCGGAGACGCGAAACCCCCGGTCGGCTGACCGGGGGTTTCGCGGTGGTTCTGGTCGCTCAGTACGGTCGCCGGAAGCCGGCGACCGGCATGTAGTTGATGCTGCTGACCTGGACCGGCTTACCGGTCCGGGGGGCGTGGACCATGATGTCGTTGCCCAGGTAGAGGCCCATGTGGTGCAGGTCGCTGAAGAAGAAGACCAGGTCGCCCGGGCGCGCCTCGGAGCGCGGGATGGCCCTGCCCTCGTTCCACTGGTCGCCGGTGTGGTGGGTCAGATAGATCCCGGCGGCCTTGTAGGCGTACTGGGTGAGACCCGAGCAGTCGAAGGAGTCCGGCCCGTCGGCACCCCAGACGTACGGGTCACCGACCTGCTGGCAGGCCACCCGGATGGCGGTCTGCGCCTTGGCGCTCACCACACCGTTGATGGTCGGGCAGCCGGCCACCTTGACGGTGGTCTTCGGCATGGACGCCTGCAGCCGCTTGATCTCCGCGTTGATCTGCGTCTTCTTGGCCGCCAGATCCTTCTCCTGCTTGACCTCGGCGGCGATCAGCTCGTCGAGCTTGCGCTTCTGGTCGTCGTACTTGCGCCGGACGGCGAGGACGCCCTCCAACTCCTTGCGCTGGTGGGCGGCGAGGCGGTCCAGCATCGTCAGCTGCTCGGCGAGCGTGCCGGGCTTGTTGCCGACCAGCAGCGCGCCGATCTCCTGCGAGGGCCCCGTCATGTAGTAGTGGGAAGCCAGATCGCCCACCCGGTTCATCGCCAGCTCGCTCTGCAGGGCCAGCGGCTGGATCTTCTTCTCCAGCTCGGCCGACTTCTTCCGGTTGGCCTTCAGCTGGGCGCGAACCTTGTTGTACTGCTCGATGGTCGGCTCGAGCTGCTCCCACTGCTTGTCGATCGCCGCCTCGATCTCCTCGGGCGTGGGCGCGGCGTGCGCCGGCACGGCGAACATCCCGGCGCCGACGACCACGGCGGCGACCAGGGTGAGCAGGCGGCGGGCGACCCGCCGCAGACCGGCCTTGCCGGCGGGCGGGCAAACCTGGGCGTGACGATGAGGGGGCATGGTTGCCACCGGCACCGACTCCTTAGCGACCGACCGCCGGGCGCCTCGCTGAGGGGAAGACGGAGGCAGACGACCCGCAGCGGTCGGTGCCCCACATTAGGGAACCGTCCGTACGAATTCAAGATGGGTCATTGCGGCATCACGCCTGTGCAACCACTTGCACACAAAGGGTGTCCGCTCATTTTCCAACGACAGCGGTCAATACGTCGTCCAATGTCACCACGCCGAGGGGCCGGCGACCGTCGCTCACCAGCACCATGTGCCGCCGCTCGCGCCGCATCGCCAGCAGCAGGTCGGCCAGCGTGCGGTCCGGCGGCACCACCGCCAGCGGCCGGTAGACGTCGGCGGGCACCGGGGCCCGGCGGGACGCCCCGGCGTACCCGAGGACGTCCTTGACGTGCACGAAGCCGAGCACCCGGCGGGTCGACCGCTGCACCACCGGGAAGCGGGACCGGCCGGTCCGGGTGGCCAGCACCTCCAGCGACGCCGGTGAGACGTCCTCGGCCACCGTGGTCACCGTCGACCAGGGTTGCAGGGCGTCCGCGGCGGTCCGCCGGTGCAGGGCCAGCGCCCCGGTGATGCGGGCGTGCTCCTCCGCGTCCAGCAGACCCTCGGTGCGCGCCTGCGACACCAGCCCGGCGAGCTCCTCGGCGGTGAACACCGTCTTCACCGCCTCGGTCGCCTCCACCCGCCACAGCCACAGCACCCGGCGGGCCGCCCACTTCATCGCCACCAGCAGCGGCTTGGTCGCCACGCAGAACGCCAGCATGGCCGGCCCGAGCCAGAGCGCGGACGGCTCCGGCCCGGCCAGGGTGATGTTCTTCGGCACCATCTCGCCGACCACGGTGTGCAGGAAGACCACCACCGCGAGGGCGATCAGGAACGACAGCGGGTGGACCGCCGAGGTCGGCAGCCCCAGCGCGTGGAACGCCGGTTCCATCAGGTGGGCCAGGGCGGGCTCGGCGATCGCCCCGAGCCCCAGCGAGCAGACCGTGATGCCGAGCTGCGCCCCGGCGATCATCAGCGGGATCTGGTTCATCGCCGACAGCGCCCAGCGGGCCCGCCGGGAAGTCGCCGCGAGCGGCTCCACCACGGTACGGCGGGACGCGATCAGCGCGAACTCGCTGCCCACGAAGAACGCGTTGCCGAGCAGCAACGCCAGGGCGATCAGCAGGTCAGTCATCGCCGTCCGGCTCCTCCGGGCGCACGACGCGGACCTGCTCGATCCGGTGCCGCTCCACCTCGACCACGGTGAACTCGTACCCGGACTCCTCGACCGTCTCGCCGGGCACCGGGATGTGGCCCAGCCGCGCCATCAGGAACCCGGCCAGCGTCTCGTACGGGCCCTCGGGCAGCCGGAAGCCGGTCTGCTCGGCCAGCTCGTCCTCGCGGAGCACCCCGTCGAGCAGGACGGTCCGTTCGCCACCCGGCACGGTCAGCTCGGCCGCGCCGGCGTCGTCCACCGCGTCCGGGTCGAACTCGTCGGCGATCTCGCCGACCAGCTCCTCGACCAGGTCCTCGATGGTGACCACGCCGTCGGTGCCGCCGTACTCGTCGACCACGATGGCCAGGTCGGCGCCGGCGTCCTTCAGCGCGGCCAGCACGCCGTCGAGGTCCAGGCTCTCCGGCACGTACACCGGTTCGCGGGCCACCGCCGCGACGGTGGTCAAGGCGCGGCGGTCCAGCGGCACCCCGAGCGCGTCCGGTACGCCGGCGACGCCGGTGACCAGGTCGAGGGTCTCCTCGTACACCGGGAAGCGGGTCCGTCCAGTCTGCCGGGACGCCTCCAGCAGCTCGGCCACGCTGGCGGTGGCCCGCAGCGCCACCACGTCGACCCGGGGGGTCATCGCCTCGGCGGCGCGCTTGTCGCCGAAGCGGATGGTGCGGCGCAGCAGCATGGCGATGTCCGGCGGCAGCGCCCCGGCCCGGGCCGAGATGGCCGCCAGCAGCCCCAGCTCTTCCGGGGAGCGGGCGCTGGCCAGTTCCTCCTGCGGCTCCACGCCCAGCGCCCGGACCAGCCGGTTCGCCGACCCGTTCAGCGCCCGGATCAGCCAGCCCAAGGTCCGGGAGAAGCGGTGCATCGGGCCGGCGGTGGCCAGGGCGGCGGGCATCGGCCGGGCCAGCGCGAGGTTCTTCGGCACCAGCTCGCCGAAGAGCATCGAGAGCAGGGTGGCCAGCGCCAGGGCGAGCAGCGGGCCGAACCGTTCCGTCCCGCCCACCGGCCGCAGCACCGGGGCGAAGAGCCGGGCCAGCGCCGGCTCGGCGAGATAACCGGTGAGCAGCGCGGTGAGCGTGATGCCGAGCTGCGCCCCGGAGAGCTGGAAGGAGAGCTCGCGCAGCGCCCGGCGTACCGTGGCCGCCGCGCCGTCCCCGGCGTCGGCGCGCCGGTCGATCTCCGCCCGATCGACGGTGACCAGGGCGAATTCGGCCGCGACGAAGAACGCGTTGCCGGCGGTCAGCAGGACGAAGCCGACCAGGGGCAACAGCGTGCCGAGCAACAGGCCGTCGATGAGCGCGATTGTTCCACGGCCGCTCGCGGCGCACGAGTTCGCCCGAGGTGACCCTGGTGACCCGTGGTTAACGTGGACGCATGCCGACCCTCACCCTCGCCGACGAACTGGTTACCACCACCGTCTCCTGAGCACGACGACGGCGGTGGCACCGCGTGGGTGCCACCGCCGTCGGGTGTCCGGTGATCCGGAGGTACGCCTCAGCCGGCGACCGGCTCGGTCTCCTTGTCGCCCTGCGTCTGCTCGGGCTTGACCGAGCGGAGCAGCACGCTGGCCACGTCGATGACCTCGACCTGCTCGCCGGCGCCCTTGCCGTTGACCCCGTCGTTGAGCATCGTCGAGCAGAACGGGCAGCCGACGGCGACCGTCCGCGCGCCGGTGGCCATGGCCTCTTCGACCCGGTCCACGTTGATCCGCTTGCCGATCTTCTCCTCCATCCACATCCGGGCGCCGCCGGCGCCGCAGCAGAAGGAGCGCTCGCTGTTGCGGGGCATCTCGGTGAGCTCGCCGGCGATCGCGTCGCCCAGCACCTCACGCGGCGCGGCGAAGACCCGGTTGTGCCGGCCCAGGTAGCAGGGGTCGTGGTAGGTGACCCCGCCGTCCACCGGCTGCACCGGGGTCAGCTTGCCGGTCGAGACCAGGTGCGCCAGGAGCTGGGTGTGGTGCACGACCTCGAACTCGCCGCCGAGCTGGCCGTACTCGTTGCCCAGCGTGTTGAAGCAGTGCGGGCAGGTGGCCACGATCTTGCGCTTGGCCTTCTCCCGACCCTCGAACGCCTCGTTCAGAGTCTCGACGTTCTGCTGGGCGAGCATCTGGAAGACGAACTCGTTGCCGATCCGGCGGGCCGGGTCGCCCGAGCAGGTCTCGCCCTCGCCGAGGATGGCGAACTTGACGCCCGCCTCGTTGAGCAGCGTGGCGACCGCGCGGGTGGTCTTCTTGGCCCGGTCCTCGAACGCGCCGGCACAGCCGACCCAGAACAGGTACTCGAAGTCGTCCACCTCGCCGACCCGCGGCACCTCGAAGTCGAGGCCCTTGGTCCAGTCCTCGCGGGTGTTCTGCGGGGCGCCCCACGGGTTGCCCTTGTTCTCCAGGTTGCGGAGCATGACGCCGGCCTCGGACGGGAAGCTCGACTCGATCAGCACCTGGTAGCGACGCATGTCGACGATGTGGTCGACGTGCTCGATGTCGACCGGGCACTGCTCGACGCAGGCGCCGCAGGTGGTGCACGACCAGAGCACGTCGGGGTCGATGACCCCGCCCTCCTCGGCGGTGCCGATCAGCGGCTTGTCCGCCTCGGCCAGGGCGAGCACGTCCATGTGGGCGAGCTGCGCGGCGGTGGCCTTCTCCTCGCCGGTGAGGTCCTTGCCGCCGCCGGCCAGCAGGTACGGCGCCTTGGCGTACGCGTGGTCCCGCAGGCTGAGGATCAGCAGCTTCGGCGACAGCGGCTTGCCGGTGTTCCAGGCCGGGCACTGCGACTGGCAGCGGCCGCACTCGGTGCAGGTGCTGAAGTCCAGCAGGCCCTTCCAGGTGAACTGCTCGACCTGGGCGACGCCGAACTGGTCCTTCTCCGGGTCGGCCTCCTCGAAGTCGAGCGGCTTGCCCTCGCTCATCATCGGCCGCAGGGCGCCGAGGCCGGAACCGGCGGGCTTGGCCGGCTCACGCTTGAAGAAGATGTTGGGGAACGCCAGGAAGCGGTGCCAGGCGACACCCATGGTCACGTTCAGCGAGATGACGATCAGCCAGGTCATCGAGATGACGATCTTGATGAGCGCGGCGACGCTGGCCCCGTCCTGCCAGTCGGGCAGCACCGCCCCGACCGCGTGGCTGAGCGGGGTGGCCCAGACCGGGTACTCGAAGTGGTCGGTGGCGACCTTGAAGCCCCGGATCACGAACCCGAAGATCAGGACCAGCAGCACGATCCACTCGACGAAGTAGCCCTGCCACATCGTCGAGCCGGTGAACCGGGAGCGACCGCCCGGCCGGGTGGGCCGGTTGTGCAGCCGGATCGCCATCAGCACCAGGATGCCGACCAGGCCCAGCACGCCGATGACCTCGGTGGCCAGGCCGAAGACCGTCCAGTGCCCGACGATCGGCAGCCCACCGGTCGGGGTGACCACCTCGAAGTACGCCTCGAGCACCAGCAGCGACAGCACGATGAAGCCGACCATCACGAACCAGTGCGCGGCGCCCACCACGCTCCACTTGAGCATGCGGGTGTGGCCGGCGGTCTCCACCAGCATGGTCCTGGTGCGGGCGCCCTTGTCGGTGAACCGCTCCGGGGCGGGTTGCCCGAGCCGGATGACGGCCGTCATCTTCATGACCGCGCGCACCGCAAGCCACACCGCCACGGCGGTGATGGCGGCCGCGAGGATCGTGGTGACGATCTGGACGCTGCCCATCGAGTTGGCCTCCCGGTCTGCTGCCTGTCGAGCGGCTCGGCGACCGGGTGGCCGGTGTCAGGGCGTCACCGGCGTCGCGCCGCTGCCACCTGATCGACCGGGCCGGTCGATGACCTCGCTCCGCTCGGTCATGCAGTGCAGCCTACGCGCAAGGTTACCCAGCAGTAACGTGAGTCTTCTCGCACCCGGCCACGCCGCCCTGCGCACACCATAGGGTGCCCGGCGCCGGAGCGCCGGGCAGGGTTCCGCGAAGGTGACGTGGCACCGCCTCGACAGCGGGCCGGGTCAGCGTCAGCAGGAAGAAGTCAGCGCCAGCGGGAGAGCAGGATCAGCGAGGCGACCATCGCGCCGAAGCCGACCGCGAGGTTCCAGTAGCCCCAGGTGGCGACCGGGTACTCCTGCTCGGAGAGGTAGTAGACCACCAGCCAGCCGATGCCGCCGACGATCAGCGCGACCGCGGTCGCCGGCAGCCACACAGGGCTAGGCTTGCGCGTCGCCGCCGTGCTCGTCGGACGCACGTCCGTCGGCGGGGTGTACACCTTCTTCTTGCGGACCTGAGACTTGGGCACGACGCTCTCCAGAGGGGGTGACGACCTCGTCCGGCCTGACAACCGGGCGCGGGGGCGACGGTCCATGGCCAATAATGTTCGACAGCTAGCGTAGTCCGGACGGCCCGTCCAAGCCACGAATGGGGTCAGGCCGGTGCGCGGAGCGACCGGAAAGAGGGAAACGCCCCGGCGCACCCGCGCCCGTCGGCGTCGTGGCGGGCACCAACCAGACGAGGCGGAGGGAACGCTCGGTGGAGTACACATCCGGCGCGGCGTCCTGGCAGAAGGCCATGCGGCGGGCGGTCGCCGCGCTCCTGCCACGGCGGCCGCGGCAGCGGCGACCGGGCTGGTCGATCGGGGTGCCGCTGATCGCCGCCGCAGCCGGGCTGCTCTTCACCACCACCGCCACCACCGCCGGCGGCACCGCCCTGCGGGAGGACCGGCGACCCCAGCTGACCCAGTTGATCGAGGACCGGCGCGAGCAGGTGGCGGCCAGCGAGTTGCGGGCCGCCCGGCTGCGCGCCGAGGTCGAGAGCCAGACCGCCGCGCTGGCCGACACCGACGGCCCCGTGAAGGAGCAGCGCGACCGGGCCGGACGCAGCCTGGAGGCCGCCGGGTTCACCGCGCTGTCCGGGCCGGGGGTGACCGTCGAGCTGAACGACGCGCCCCGCCGCAACGACCAGATCCTGCCCAAGGACGCGACCAACGACGACCTGGTCGTCCACCAGGGCGATGTGCAGGCGGTGGTGAACGCGCTCTGGGCCGGCGGCGCGGAGGCCATGTCAATCATGAACGTCCGCGTGCTGTCCACCAGCGCGGTACGCTGCGTGGGTAACACCCTGCTGCTGCACGGCCGGGTGTACTCCCCACCGTTCAAGATCGTAGCAATCGGCGATCCCGCTGCCCTCCAGCAGGCCCTCGCCGGCTCTGAGGGAGTCGGGTTGTTCAAGCAGGCGGTCGAGCACTACCAGCTGGGCTACAAGGAGACCGTCTCCTCCGTGACCGTGCCGGCCTTCGAGGACTCCACCGCTCTGCGATCGGCGACGGTGCCCCGATGAGTCCCGACGGCAGGGACCCGCGCCACCGCGACCGGAGCGACGACGAGACCGCGGTCATCCCCGCGGTCGAGGGCTCGACCCCGCCGGCCCGCCCCAACAGCTGGCCCGACCCGGTGCTGCCGCCGCGCTCGTCCGCGAACCGGCCGCCGACCCCGCCCGCCCCGGCCTCCCGATCGGCCGCTCCCGACGCGACCGACCGCGCGACCGCCGACCCGGGGCGCGCCCGGCCGCCCGTCGACCCGACACCCGAGCGCCCGGCCGCCCACCCGGTCTCCGGTGGCGCGGCGCCGGCCCGCCCGACCGACGGCCCGACCCGCCCCGCGCCGCCCGCGTGGCCCGGCAACGCCCCGGTCCGCCCGGCCGCGCCCGCCGCTCACCCATCCGCGGCCCCGGCCGCCGTGCCGCCGGCTCCGGCCGGGCCGGCGATCCACCGGTCACCCGCGCCGTCGGAGCGCCCCGCCGCGCCCGCCCCGGCGGCCGCCGCCGACCACCAGCCCAGATCCGGGGTACGGCCGCAGCCCGTCACCGAGGCGCCGACCGCCTTCCTCCCGATCGTCCCCGCCCGTCCCGCGGACCGTCAGGGGAGCGCACCCGAGGCCCGAGGCACCAGGCAGCCCGTCGCCGGCGGCGTCGCCGGCCCGGGGCACCCGCACCCGGCCGAGGCCCGTCCCGGCGTACCCGCGCCGCAGGCCGGCCCAGGCGGGCCTGGCCTGCCCCGTGTGGCCGCTCCCGAGGGCGGCCTGCCCCGCGCGGCCGCCCCGGAAGGCGGACTGCCCCGCCCGGCCGCACCGGAGGGTGGCCTGCCCCGCGCGGCCGCTCCGGAGGGTGGACCGGCCGGCGTGGCAGCTTCCAGCGGTCGAACGGACGCCTGGGGTACCGCCGGCGGCCCGGACAGCGGACCGACCGGCGCCTACCGCACCGGTGGCGCAACCGACCGGTTCGCGGACCCGGCGGCCACCGCGATCATCCCGGCGGTGACCGGACGGCCCGCGCCCACCCAGCCGGCGCTGGACTCGACGGCGCTGATGGGCGCGGTGCCCCCCGTGCCCGAGCGCGACGGCCCGGCCGAGGACAAGCCCGCCGAGCCGCCGCAGCCCCGGCGCGGCGAGCGGGTGGTCCAACTCCGCCCGCACCAGACCGACGAGGGCTACAAGAGCGTCTACTCGGAGCTGACCCGGCCCTCTCTGGCGTCCCGGGTGCGCTCCGGCGTCCGGGTCACCGGCGAGGTGCTGATCACCTTCGGTCTGGTGGTGCTGCTCTTCGCCGGGTACGAGATCTGGGGCAAGTCGGCCATCGTCGACGCCCACCAGGGCGACCTGAGCAGCCAACTGGCGCAGGAGTGGGGCCCGAGCGGGGACCCCACCGTCGCACCGTCCGCCGGTCCGACGGCCAAGCCCAAGCCCCCGGTGGAGGGCAAGCCGATCGCCGGCCTCTACATCCCCAAGCTCGACAAGAACTGGGTCGTGGTGGAGGGCGTCACGCAGAAGGACATTCGGTACGCCCCGGGCCACTACCCGAAGAGCGCGCTGCCCGGCCAGGTGGGCAACTTCTCCGTCGCCGGACACCGCAACCGGGCCACCTTCTGGCGGCTGGACGAGCTCGACGACGGCGACGCGATCGTCGTCGAGACCAAGACCGACTGGTACGTCTACAAGGTGATCAAGAGTCGGATCGTCCGCCCCGACCAGGTGGAGGTCGTCGCGCCGGCACCGATCAGGCTGGAGCCGGGAGAGAAGCCGAAAAAGTTGCTCACCCTGACCACCTGCAACCCGAAGTTCGACAACTACCAGCGCCTGATCATCCACGCGGAGCTGGACACCGCGGCCAGCATTCCCAAGTCCGAGGGCCGCCCGGCGGCGCTGGGAGGCTGACGACGATGTACGCCTGGATCTGGCGCAAACTGCCCTTAGGCCTGGCCGGCAAGATCACCGGTTCGCTGCTGCTCGCCGCCGCGACCATGGCCCTGCTCTGGTACGTGGTCTTCCCCTGGGCCGAGCCCCTGGTGACCCCCTTCGACGACGTACAGGTCACCCAGGACACCGGCGTGCCGGGCGACCCCGCCGACCCCGGCGTCGAGCAGGACGCCCCGTCCGGCGACGAGCATGAGCTGCCGTACGGCACCGACCAGAACAACACCCCACCCCCCTCCCCGGACGAGTGAGCCCATGCGTGTCCTGGTCATCGACAACTACGACTCGTTCGTCTTCAACCTGGTGCAGTACCTCGGCCAGCTCGGCGTCGACTGCGAGGTCCGCCGCAACGACGAGATCGACGTCGCCGAGGTCGGCCGGCTCGACGCGGCCGGGGTGCTGCTCTCCCCCGGCCCGGGCAGCCCGGACCGCGCCGGCATCTGCCTCGACGTGATCAAGGCGTACGCCGGCAAGCTGCCCATCTTCGGCGTCTGCCTCGGTCACCAGGCCATCGGTGAGGCATTCGGCGCCACTGTGACCCGGGCTCCGGAGCTGCTGCACGGCAAGACCTCGGAGGTACGCCACCACTCGGTCGGCGTGCTGGCCGGGCTGCCGGACCCGTTCACCGCCACCCGGTACCACTCGCTCGCCGTGCTCCCGGAGACGCTGCCGGACGAGCTGGAGGTAACCGGCTGGACCGGGTCCGGCGTCGTGATGGCGATGCGCCACCGGACGCTGCCGATCGAGGGCGTCCAGTTCCACCCGGAGTCGGTGCTGACCGAGGGCGGCCACCTGATGCTGGCGAACTGGCTGGCCGCCTGCGGCCACCCGGAGGCGCTGGACCGCGCTCCGGAGCTGGCCGCCGAGGTGGACGCGCGGCGGCGGGCCGCCTTCGCCAACACCTGAGCACCACCACGACAGCAGGAAGGCCCGGTCCCTGTGCGGACCGGGCCTTCTTCTGCGTCGTTACCGGAAGCGGCTCACTCGCCGGACAACCGGGCCGGGGGTGAGGTGGGGAAGGGCAGGCCCCCACCGCCGCCGGTGCCCGGGGTCGGCGTGGTGGCGCCGGGGGTCGGGGTGGGCGGGGTCGGCTCCTGGGTGGGCTCGGGGATGGACACCTCGATGGTGACCGTCTTGCCCTTGGCCAGGTTGGTCCCCGGACCCGGGCTCTGCCCGGTGACCTTGCCGGCGTCCGCCGCGGGCACCTCGTCGCCGTCCCGCACCCGCACCTGGTAGCCGGCGCTCTTCAGCTCGGCCCGGGCCTCGTCCTCGGTGAGGCCGATGACGCGCGGGACGTCGCCCACGTTGCCCTTCGAGATGGTGACCGTGATCGTGGCGCCCTCGGCGACCTTCGTCCCCGACGGCGGGTTCACCTCGAGGACCAGGCCCTTCTCGCGTGGGCTGTCCTTCTCCTGGGGCTTGACCACGAAGCCGTCGGACTCCAACTGCTGCTTGACGCTCTCGTAGGTACCGCCCACCAGTCCGGCCGGGACCGCCTTGGTGCCCGGACCGCCGCACATCCGGACGGTCACCTGGCGGTTCTCCTCCAGGCTGCTGCCGGCGGGCGGCGTCTGCTCGGCGACCGTGCCCTTCTTGCAGGTGGTGCTGAAGAGTTCGTCACCCAGCCCCGGCACCAGACCCGCGTTGCGGATCTCGTTGAAGGCGGTGGCCTGGTCCTTGCCCGCCAGGTTCGGCACCTGGACCTTCTCGGGGTCGTCGTTCTGCAGCAGCAGCGCCGCCACCAGGGCGATCACCGCCAGCACGCCGACCGCGGCGAACGCGGCGATCACCCAGGCCGAGCTCTTGCGCCGACCCGGGTCGCCGACCCGCGCCGGGGCCTGCTGCCGGGTCTGCGCGCCGACTACCTGCGTCGGGTACCCACCGGCGGCCGGGGCGAGGTGCGCCGTCTCGTCCTGCGGCATGACCGGGGTGGCCAGCACCGGCCGGCCGGCGGCGGCCCGGAGCAGGTCGGCCCGCATCTCGCCGGCACTCTGGTAGCGGTTCAGCGGGTTCTTCGACAGCGCCTTGAGCACGATCGCGTCGACCGCCGGGTTGACGTCCGGGTTGATGTCGCTCGGGGTCGGCGGGGCCTCCCGTACGTGCTGGTAGGCCACGCTCACCGGGCTGTCCCCGACGAACGGCGGGTGCCCGCAGATCAGCTCGAAGAGCACGCAGCCGGCGGCGTAGACGTCGGAGCGGGCGTCCACGGACTCGCCGCGCGCCTGCTCCGGGGAGAGGTACTGCGCGGTGCCGATGACCGCGCTGGTCTGGGTCATCGTGGTCACGCCGCTGGCCAGCGCCCGGGCGATGCCGAAGTCCATCACCTTGACCTGGCCGGTCTGGGTGAGCATCACGTTGCCCGGCTTGATGTCCCGGTGGATGATCCCGTGCCGGTGGCTGAACTCCAGCGCCGCGCACATGTCGGCGCAGATCTCCAACGCCCGGCGCGGTTGGAGCCGGCTCTCGACGCCGAGGACCTCCTTCAGCGTGCGGCCGTTGACGAACTCCATCACGATGAACGGGAGCGTCTCGCCGGTCGGGGCGGTCTCCTCGCCGGTGTCGTAGACGGCAACGATCGCCGGGTGGTTCAGCGAGGCGGCGTTCTGCGCCTCCCGACGGAACCGCATCTGGAAGGTGGCGTCCCGGGCCAGGTCGGTGCGGAGCATCTTGATCGCGACGTCCCGGCCCAGCCGGAGGTCACGACCACGGTGGACCTCCGCCATGCCGCCGTAGCCGAGCAGCTCGCCGACCTGGTACCTGCCACCGAGCAGGCGGGCCTGCGCTGTCATCGCGTTCGTCGTCCTTCGCTCGTCGTCGTCTCGCCGCCACCCGGTCGAAGCCGTTCCACCCGACGGTACGGCTTCTGGGCCAGATCGTCGCGTCCGTACGCGCTCACCGCGCCGGACGTCACGCTCAGCGGGCCGGATGCGCCGGGGTCACCGGTCAGCGCGTCCTGCCGCGCCCTGTAGGAAATCACGCCGGAGCAGACCAGGACCAGTACGGCCAGCAGGATGGCCACGGTCACCATGCCTGACCTGGAACGGCGCGGCGGAGCGGCAGCCGGGACCGGCTGCCGGGCGTACCCGACGGGGCGGTCGGACCGGGTGGGAGCCGACGACACGACCCCGCGCGGTGGCGCGGGCTGCGCGACCGGCGGCCGGGACTGCGGCGCGGCCGGCGAACGCTGCGCCGCGGCGGGCGGCTGCGGCTGCCGCGCGGCGACCGGCGGGCGGGCCTGCCCGGCGGCCGCCGGGCGGGGCTGCTGGGCCAGCGCGGGCGGCCGGTGCTGCTGGCGGGCGGCCGGCACCTGGGCGCGGGCCACCGGGGCGGCCGGGGAGGCGGGTGCCCCGGAGACCGGGCCGGCGTGTCCACCGGACCGGGCCTGCTGGGACAGCGCGAGCTTCGCCTGCCTGGCCACCGAGGCCAGCGCGGCGGCGCTGGGCCACCGGGCCGCGGGATCCTTCGCCAGGGCCCGCTCCACGATCGCCCGGACCTGCGGCGGGATGTCGCCGGGCAGCGGCCGGGGTGCCTCCCGGACGTGCTTCATCGCGATCTCGAGCGGGTTGTCCCCGTCGAACGGACGCCGGCCGGCAAGGCACTGGTACGCCACCACGCCGAGCGCGTACACGTCGGAGGCGGGGGTGGCGACCGCGCCGGTGGCCTGCTCCGGGGAGATGTACGAGGCGGTGCCGAGCACCGAGCCGGCGGCCGTGAGCTGACCGACCAGGTCGGAGCGGGCGATGCCGAAGTCGGTCAGCACCAGCGTCCCGTTCGGCCGGACCAGCAGGTTGCCCGGCTTCACGTCCCGGTGCACGATGCCCTTCTCGTGGGCGGCGTGCAGCGCGTCGGCCGCCTGGGCGACCAGTGCCATCGTCCGGGCCGGGGTGAGCCGGCCGACCCGGCTCAGCGTCGCCGACAGCGCGTCGCCCTCGACGTACTCCATGATCAGGAAGGCGATCTGCTGGTCGCTGCCGAAGTCGTAGACGTCGACCACGCCCGGGTGGTTGATGGTGGCCATGGTCCGCGCCTCGCCCCGGAACCGCTCGGCGAAACCGGGATCGTCCAGCAGCGCCGGGAGCAGGCTCTTCACCGCCACCGTACGGCCCAGCACCTGGTCGGTGCCGCGCCAGACGTCGCCCATGCCACCGCTGGCGATCCGCTCGTCAAGACGGTAGCGGTTGCCGAGCTGGACGCCGGGGTGAAGCATGTCAGCGGCCCCCGGAGTCGGCGATGGCCGCCTGCATGATCCGGCCACCGATCCGGGCCGCCTCGGAGCTGCCGCCGCTGCCGGCCTCCTCCAGCACCACGCAGACCGCGGAGACCGGAGTGCCGTTCTTGTCGAGGGCGAACCCGATGAACCAGCCGTGGTCGGGCGTCTGCGGGCCGGACTGGGCGGTGCCGGTCTTGCCGCCGACCGTGTAGCCGTCGATCTGCGCCTTGTTGCCGGTGCCGTCCTCGACCACGGCGACCATCATCTCCCGCAGGTCGGCGGCGACCGTGCCGTCAACCGGCTGGCGCAGCTCGCGGGACTTGGCGGTGTAGTAGCTGGTGGTGCGGTCCGGCGCGAGGAGCTGCTTGACCAGGTACGGCCGCATCTGTTTGCCACCGTTGGCGACCGTGCCGGCGATCAGCGCGCCCTGCAGCGGGGTCATCTTGACGTCGCGCTGCCCGATGGAGGACTGGGCCAGCGCGGCCGGGTCGGTGCCGCCGCCGGGGGCCTCCATCGCGCCGGTCCGGCTCGGCGCGACGGTGAGGCCGTCCTCGCCGAGCTGGCCGACGGTGAGGTCGTCCTGCTCGAAGCCGAACTGGCGGGCCTTCTCCTTGACGGTGTCCGCGCCGAGCTTCACGCCGAGCTGGGCGAAGCCGGTGTTGCACGACTCCCGGACCGCCTCGATCAGGCTGACCTGTGGCTCCGGGCAGATCGACTGGGCGGCGTTGCGGATCGGGGAGCCCGAGGTGGGCGGGGTCCAGCTCGCCCCGGCCGGGATCTGGGTGTTCTTGCCGACCCCGTTCTCCAGCGCCGCGGCGGCGACGACGATCTTGAAGGTGGAGCCGGGCGGCAGCGTCTCGGCGAGCGCCCGGTTCTTCAGCGGGCCGTCCGGGTCCTGCTCCAGCCGGTTGTACGCGGCGGAGGCCGCGTTCGTGTCGTGGTCGGCCAGCGGGTTCGGGTCGAAGCTGGGCATCGAGACGAGCGCCTGCACCGCCCCGGTATGCGGGTCGATGGCGATCGCCGCGCCCTTCTTCGCCCCGTTGTTGTTGTTGCGCAGCTGCTCGTACGCGGTGTCCTGGGCGCGCTTGGAGAGGGTGAGCAGCACGTTGCCGCCACCGGTCTCGTCGCCGGTGAACATGTCCTTGATCCGGTTCGCGATCAGCGCGTCGCTGGTGCCGGCCAGGAATTCGTTCTCCACCCGCTCGATGCCGGTGTCCGCGAGGTTGACCGGCTTGTAGCCGAGCACGTGCGCATACTTCGCCCCGCCGGGGTAGCTGCGCAGGAACTTCAGCTTGCCGCTGGTCTCCTTGCTGGTGGCGAAGGCGGTGCCGCCGGCCTCGATGTTGCCGCGCCGGCGCTCGTACTCGGCCACCTGGACCCGGCCGTTGTAGTCGCTGTTGCGGTATTCGTCGGCCTTGTAGGCCTGGATCCAGTTCAGGTTCGCGAAGAGCAGACCGAACAGGATCATGACGACGACGCCGACGCGGCGCAGGGGTGCGTTCACGGCCGGATCACCTCCGTGGGAGCACCGTGCAGCTGCTCCGGCGCGCCGCCGGCGGGCCGGGCCGCCGGCCCGGAGCCCTGGGTCACCGGGCGGCGGGCCGCGTCGGAGATCCGCAGCAGCACCGCGATGAGCAGCCAGTTGGCCATCAGCGAGGAACCACCGGCGGAGAGGAACGGCGTGGTCTGACCGGTCAGCGGGATGAGCTTGCTGATCCCGCCGACGATCACGAAGACCTGGAGCCCGAGGGTGAAGGCGAGACCGCCGGCCACCAGCTTGCCGAACGAGTCCCGGACGGCGAGCCCGGCCCGCAGCCCCCGCTCGACGATCAGCAGGTAGGTCACCAGCAACGCGGTGAGCCCGAACAGGCCGATCTCCTCGCCGATGCCGGCGAAGATGAAGTCGTTCTGCACCTCGGGGATCTCCAGCGGCTCGCCGGCACCCGGGCCGGTGCCGAAGAGGCCGCCGCTGCCCAGTCCGAGCAGGCCCTGCACCAGCTGGTAACCCCGGTCGTACGGCTCCGCGAACGGGTCCAGCCAGATCTCCGCTCGGGTGTAGAAGTTGGCGAACGGCCCGCCGACGGTGCCACCCAGGACGTACGCGAGGTAGGCGCCGCCGAAGAAGAGGACCAGACCGATCAGCAGCCAGCTGACCCGTTCGGTGGCGATGTAGAGCGTCACCACGAACATGCCGAAGTACAGCAGCGAGGTGCCGAGGTCCTTCTCGAAGACCAGGACCAGGAGGCTGATCAGCCACACCACGACCACCGGGCCGAGGTCCCGGCCGCGGGGGAAGTCGATGCCGAGGATCCGGCGGCTGGCCAGCGAGAGCACCTCGCGCTTGCGGACCAGGTAGTAGGCGAAGAAGACCAGCAGGGCCAGCTTCGCGAACTCACCGGGCTGGATGGAGAAGCCGCCGACCCGGATCCAGAGCTTGGCCCCGTTGATCTCGGAGAACCGGCCGGGCAGCACCGCCGGGATCATCACCAGCACGATGCCGGCCAGGCCCAGGGTGTACGCGTACCGGGAGACCGAGCGGTGGTCGCGCATCAGGACGAGCAGCCCGGCGGCGAGGACCACCGCGGCGAGCGTCCAGGCGAGCTGGCGACCGCCGGTGCCGGCGAAGACGGCCAGCGTCTCCCGCTCGACCGGCGCCGCCTTGCCCAGGTCGAGCCGGCGCAGGAAGCCGACCCCGATCCCGTTGAGCAGGGCGACCGCCGGCAGCAGGGCCGGATCGGCGAACGGCGCGAGCCACCGGATGACCAGGTGCATGCCGAGGAAGACCACGCCCAGCGCCGCCGCCGGCATCCAGAAGTCCGGGGTGACCGTGTCGAGCATGTTCGCCTCGACGATCGCCCCGTACGCCGCCACCAGCACCAGGGCCAGCAGCAGCAGGGAGAGTTCCGCGTTGCGCCGGGACCGGGCCAGGCGCACACCGGCAGCCTCGCCCGTCGTGGCGGGCGAGACTGCCGGTGTGGCGGCTGCGGTCACGGATCGATCCTCGGGCTCTCAGCCGACGTTCACTCGGTCGACCGGCAGCCCGCCGGATCCACGACCGGCGGTACCGGATCGGAGGCCGGGGCGTCGGGCGTGGTGGTCGGGGCGGGAGTGACGGTGCCGGCCGGAGGGCGGCTGGCGGTCGGGGTGGGCGCGGCGGGGCTGCCGGTCGGCGCGACCGGGGAGGCGCTCGCCGCCACGGTCGGGCTCGGCGGACAGATCGGCTTCAGGTTGGGATTTGCCGGGTCGTCGCTGGTCAGCTCGGCCAGCCGGCGGGCCGCATCCGGCTCGCTCTTGGCCTGGATGCCCTGCTTGACCTGCTCCTGCGCGGCGAGCGTGAGGTCGTCCAGCTTTGCCTGGCTGGTCGAGTGCACGCTGGAGAGGTCGAGCCCGGCGACCTGGCCGGGAACGCCGCGGAAAACCGCGAGCTGCCCCTGCTCGGTCGCCCCGACGTAGTACTGCCGCTGCGTGTAGCTCCAGCCGGCGAAGAGACCGCCGCCCAGGATCACCAGCAGCGCCACCAGCATCGCCACGGTACGCAGTGGCCGGCGGCGCCGCTCGGGCTCGTCGTCCCGGTTGGCGGCCGGGTCCTCCGGCACCGGGGGACGCGGCGCGGAGAGCGCCGAGGCGCGGGCGGCCGGGGTGGAGACGTCGGCCGAGGTGGCCATGCCCCGATCCCGGGACGCGGCACCGCCGACGATCGGGCTCGCCTCGACGATGTCCTGGTCGGTGGCGTCCGCGATGATCACGGTGATGTTGTCCGGGCCGCCACCGCGCAGCGCGAGCTGCACCAGCCGCTCGACGCACTGCTGCGGGTCGGTGTACTCCCGCATGGTGTCGGCGATGGTGTCCGCGCTGACCACGCCGGAGAGCCCGTCGCTGCAGATCAGGTAGCGGTCACCGGGCAGCACCTGGCGGACGCTGTACTCCGGGTCGATGTCGCGACCGTCCAGGGCGCGGGTGAGCAGCGAGCGCTGGGGGTGGCTGCTCGCCTCCTCCGCGCTGATCCGGCCCTCGTCCACGAGCATCTGGACGTAGGTGTCGTCCTTGGTGATCTGCGCGAACTCACCGTTGCGCAGGAGATAGGCCCGCGAGTCACCGATGTGGACCATTCCGAGCTTGCTGCCGGAGAAGAGGGTCGCGGTGAGCGTGGTGCCCATCCCCTCCAGCTGCGGATTGGCGTCCACGGTGTCGCGGAGCTGCTGGTTGGCGGTGCCCACAGCCGAG
Organism: Micromonospora purpureochromogenes; assembly: GCF_900091515.1. Classification (NCBI taxonomy): domain Bacteria; kingdom Bacillati; phylum Actinomycetota; class Actinomycetes; order Micromonosporales; family Micromonosporaceae; genus Micromonospora; species Micromonospora purpureochromogenes. The sequence continues at coordinate 546,416 of NZ_LT607410.1, forward strand.
CGCAGCGCGTCGACGAGGGCGTCCCCTGGGACGTCCTCGTCGAGCGGCGCCATGGCACCGATGACGATGTTGCTGGCGACGTCACCGGCGGCCATGCCGCCCATGCCGTCGGCGACGGCGAGAAGCCGCGGCCCGGCGTAGACGGAATCCTGGTTTCCGTCTCGGATCAGACCGCGGTCGCTGTGGGCCGCATAGCGCAGGGTCAGAGTCATGGCCGTAATTCGAGAGAAGTGCGGCCGATCCGGATCGGCACGCCGAGGGGGACGGGGGTTGGTCCGGTGACCTTAGCGCGATCCAGGTAGGTGCCGTTAGTCGAGCCGAGGTCCTCGACGAACCACTGCCCTTCGCGCGGCACGAGCCGGGCGTGCCGCGCGGAGGCGTAGTCGTCGGTGATGACGAGGGTGGAGTCCTCGGCGCGTCCGATGGTGATCTGGGCTTCGCCGAGGGTGATCCGGGTGCCGGCCAGCTGGCCGGCGGTGACCACCAGCTGGTGTGCTGCCCTGCCCCGCTTCACCTTCGCCGGCTTCGCCGCCTGCCCGGTGGAGGCGCCCACCGCGCGCGGCGCGGCCACCAGCCGGCCCGATCGGGCTCCTGCGAAGAGGTCGCGGCGGATCACGCCGACCACCGTGAACACGAAGATCCACAGCAGGATGAGGAACCCGAACCGGGCGACGGTGATGACGAGCTCCGGCAAGGCGGGTCAGCCGTCCACGCGGAAGGTCAGGGTGGTCGTGCCGAGCTGGATCATGTCGCCGGGGTTGAGGGCGACCGCGGACACACGCTGGCCGTTGACCATCGTGCCGTTGGTCGACCCGAGGTCGGTCAGCACGACCTGGCCGCCGTCGAAGTCCAGCCGGGCGTGTCGCCGGGAGATCCCGACGTCCGGCAGGCGCAGGTTGGCCTGGTCGCCGCGACCGATCACCGTCGACCCCATCTGGAGCGGGTAGGTGCGGCCGTCGCCGGAGACCAGCCGGACGTTGCGGGCGCCGCCGCCGTGTCCCGGCGGCGGGCCGTAGCCGCCGCCCTGGTCGTACGCGGGGTACGCCGGCGGGCCGGCGTCGTAGCCACCGGGCGCGGAGACCGGGGCGACCTCGCCACCGGTGTAGACCTCGGCGGTGACCCGGAACATGCCGGTGTCCAGTCCCTCGCCGCGCTCGATCTCGACGATCACGTCGCCGTAGACCGTCCACGCCTGCTCGCCGATGAACTCCGCCTGCGACTGGGCCAGTTCCTGGGCCAGCGCGGCGGCGTACGGCGCCAGCCGACTGTGGTCGTACGGCGAGAGATCGATCACGTAGCGGTTGGGCACCAACGTGCGCCCACCAGCCAGGATGGCCTTGTGCGCCTCGGCCTCCCGCTGCATGGCGTTGAGGATCTCCACGGGGTGGACCACCCCTTTGAAGACCTTGGCGAAGGCCCCCTCGACCAGGCCTTCCAGACGCTTCTCGAAGCGTTGCAGCACGCTCACCGGCTCCTCCTCGGGTCCCGAGGACATGATGGTATCCGGACAGCGCGCATGCGGCTCGCGCGCCGCTCGGCGGGCACGTGCCGGCCCGTTCGGAAGGGGCCCTCCAGGCGTGCTAATGTTTCGTCCGCCGAGGCGGTGACTGCTCCACGGAGCGTAGCCAGTCGAGGCGATGACGCAGGACACGTAGGATGTCCCGGGCCCGTTGGCGACAGCGGGATCGGCGCCAGCTAGAGTGTTCGTGGTCAAGCCACGGGGATGTGGCGGAATGGCAGACGCGCACGGTTCAGGTCCGTGTGTCCGAAAGGACGTGGGGGTTCAACTCCCCCCATCCCCACCACAGACAAGGGCTCCGCAGCATGCGGGGCCCTTCCGTCATATCGGGGCGTGCCGGACGTCACGCTATGCTCCGATGGTCTCTGCCTCCGAAAGACCAGGAGTGGCGTGTGAGTGTCGCGTTGGTGACCGGGTCGGGCGGTCTGATCGGCTCCGAGGCGGTCCGGCACTTCGCCGGTCTCGGCCTGGACGTGGTCGGTATCGACAACGACATGCGGCAGGAGTTCTTCGGCGCCGAGGCGTCGACCGCGTGGAACGTCCGGCGGCTCGCCGACGAGCTGGGGTCCGCGTACTCGCACCACAGCATCGACATCCGGGACCGGGACGCGCTGGCGAAGCTCTTCGCGCGCTACGGCCGGGACATCGCCGTGGTGATCCACACCGCCGCGCAGCCCTCGCACGACTGGGCGGTGCGCGACCCCTTCACCGACTTCGACGTGAACGCCGGCGGCACCCTCAACGTGCTGCAGAACGTGCGCGAGCACTGCATCGAGGCGCCGGTGATCCACTGCTCGACGAACAAGGTCTACGGCGACCGCCCGAACAGCCTGCCCCTGGTGGAGCTGGCGACCCGGTGGGAGATCGAGGCGGGCCACCCGTACGAGCAGGGCATCCGCGAGGACATGTCGATCGACGCCTGCCTGCACTCGGTCTTCGGCGCCTCCAAGGTCGCCGCCGACGTGATGGTGCAGGAGTACGGCCGGTACTTCGGCATGAAGACCGCCTGCTTCCGGGGCGGCACGCTCACCGGCCCGGCGCACTCCGCGACGGAGCTGCACGGCTTCCTCGGGTACGTGATGCGGGCGAACATGGAGCGCCGCACGTACAAGATCTTCGGCTACCAGGGCAAGCAGGTCCGGGACGCCATCCACAGCTCGGACGTGGTCGCCGCGTTCGAGGCGTTCTTCCGCAACCCGCGCTCGGCGGCCGTCTACAACCTGGGCGGCGGGCGGCACTCCAACACCTCCAACCGCGAGGCGTTCGCGCTGGCCGAGCAGATCACCGGCGTGCCGATGGTCACCGAGTACGTCGAGGCGAACCGGATCGGCGACCACAAGTGGTGGATCGGCTCGAACGAGGCCTTCCAGGCCGACTACCCGGACTGGAAGCAGGTCTACGACGTACCGATGATCATGCGGGAGATCTACGAGGCCAACGTCGACAAGTGGGTGCCGCAGGCATGACCGGCAAGGGCAAGCGGAACGTCCTGGGCGTCCTGGTCGACGCGACCGACTACGCCTCGGCGACCGAGCAGGTGGTGGCCGCCGCGCACGAGCGCCGCCCGCTGGCGCTGACCGCACTGGCGGTGCACGGCGTGATGACCGGGGTGCTCGACCCGGCGCACAACGCCCGGCTGAACTCCTTCGACGTGGTCACCCCGGACGGCCAGCCGGTCCGCTGGGCGCTCAACCTGCTGCACCACGCCGGCCTGGCGGACCGGGTCTACGGCCCGACGCTGACCCTGCACGTCCTGCGCCGCTTCGCCGAGGAGGGGCTGCCGGTCTACCTCTACGGCTCCACCGAGGAGACGCTGGCCCGCCTGATCCCGGCGCTGGAGCGGATGTTCCCCGCGCTCAAGATCGCCGGGGTGGAGCCGTCGAAGTTCCGCGCGGTCCAGCCGGGCGAGGACGTGGAGATCGCCGACCGGATCCGGGCCAGCGGGGCCCGGCTCGTCCTGGTCGGCCTGGGCTGCCCGCGCCAGGAGGTCTTCGCGTACGCGATGCGGCCGCTGCTGGACATGCCGCTGATGGCGGTCGGCGCGGCCTTCGACTACCACGCCGGTCTGCTCAAGCAGCCGCCCGCGTGGATGCAGCGGGCCGGGCTGGAGTGGTTCTGGCGGCTCGGCCTGGAGCCGAAGCGGCTCTGGCGTCGGTACGTCATCCTCAACCCGGCGTACCTGACCCGCCTCGCCGGTCAGAAGACCGGCCTGTGGAAGGCGCAGCCCCCGGCGCCGGCGACGGAACGCCCGGCCACCTTCTCGGTCTGACCGGCGCGGCCGCGCCAGCCGGCAGGTCCACGGAGCCGGCGGGCCGGCCAGGCAGGGTGCGGGGCCCCTTCCGGTCGGAAGGAGCCCCGCGGCGGGAGTGCGTCAGAGGGTCAGGGTCCAGGTGTTGAGGTAGCCGGTGTCGCCCGAGTAGACGTCGCGCACCTGGAGTCGCCAGGTGCCGTTCGCCGCCTCGGACGAGAGGTTCGCGGTGTAGGTGGCGTTGACGTTGTCGGCACCGTCGAAGAGGCTGCTGTTCTTCAGCCGGTACGCGGAGCCGTCCGGGGCGACCAGGTCGATGACCAGGTCACCGCGGTAGGTGTGCACGATGTTCACCGCGACGGTCGACGCCGACGAGGCGTTGCGGCCACACCCGGAGATCACGATCGAGCTGGACACCGTGGCGCCGGTGTCCGGGATCGCGACGTCCGTGCCGTTGCTGCCGGAGCAGCCGCCACCACCCGAGCCGGTCACCGTCAGCGAGTACGTCGCCGTGCGGGTACCCGACGCGGCCGTGCCCGTGACGGTGACGGTGTACGTGCCGGGCGGCGTGCTCGCCGAGGTGGCGATGGTGAGCGTGGACGAGCCGCCCGAGGTGACCGTGGACGGGTTGAACGAGGCGGTCGCGCCCGCCGGCAGGCCGCTGGCGGAGAGGCTGACCGACTGCGCGGAGCCGTTGGTGGTGGCGGTGGCCACGGTGGCGGTCACCGACCCGCCGGGGGCGGTGGAGCCGGAGGTCGGCGACACCGAGACCGAGAAGTCGTTGGTCGGCGGCGGGGTGGTGCCGTTGTCCACGTAGAGCAGCCGGTTCGGGGTCCCGGTGCCCACGTTGGTCACCACGTTCGGGGTCGCGGCGTTGACCAGGTTGTCGCGAACCTGCTGCGGGCTCCACGCCGGGTTGGCCGAGAGGACGAGCGCCGCGGCGCCGGCGACGTGCGGCGACGCCATGGACGTGCCGCTGATGGTGTTCGTCGCGCCGGTTCCGGTGTACCAGGCGGAGGTGATGTTGACGCCCGGGGCCAGGATGTCGACGCAGGTGCCGAAGTTGGAGAAGCTCGCGGCGGCGTCGTTGTTCTGGGTGGCACCGACGGTGATCGCCGACCCGACCCGGGCCGGGGAGTAGTTGCAGGCGTCCTGGCGGTTGCCGAGGAAGTCGCCGTTGCCGGCGGCGACCGCGTAGGTGATCCCGGAGTTGATCGAGTTGGTGACCGCCGTGTCGATCGAACTGTTGGCGGAGCCACCGAGGCTCATGTTCGCCACGGCCGGCTTCACCGCGTTCGCGGTCACCCAGTCGATGCCCGCCACGACCTGGGCGTTGGTGCCACTGCCCTGACAGTTGAGCACCCGGACGCCGACGATCTGCACACCCTTGGCCACGCCGTACGAGGAGCCGCCGACGGTGCCCGAGACGTGCGTGCCGTGTCCGTTGCAGTCGTCGGCGGAGCCGCCGTCCACCGCGTCGAAGCCGGAGACCGCCCGGCCGCCGAAGTCGTTGTGCCCGTACAGCACGCCGGTGTCGATGATGTAGGCGCGCACGTTGGACGCCGTGGTCGGGTAGGTGTACGAGCTGTTCAGCGGCAGGTTGCGCTGATCGATCCGGTCCAGGCCCCAGGAGGGCGGGTTGGCCTGCGTGCCGGCGATGGAGACCGTGTGGTTCTGCTCGACGTACGCCACGGCGGGGTCGGCGGCGATCCGGGCCGCCGCCGACGCGCCGACCGTGACCTCGAAGCCGCGCAGCGCGGCAGTGTAGGTGCGGGCGACCTGGCCGCCGTGCCTGCCGACCAGTCGTCGGGCGTTGTCACCCACCCGGCTCCGGCCGACAGCGCTGTCCTTGAAGACCACGATGTAGCTGTCGGGCACGGCGGTGGCCCCGCCCGCTTCCCGGATGACCCCGACGGGCTCGGCGGCCATGGCGGGTGTGGCGGTTGCCAGCATCGCCAGGGTGGCCACCCCCACGAGTGCGGACCTGTGTGAAAGACCCATCTCCCTACCTCCCTCCGACCGGCAGCCGATCGTCCACTCACGAATCGGAGGTTGATCGATCGTTGCCGATCTACCTGAGGGTAGGTCGGCGGGGTCCGGGAGTTAAACATGTCGAAGCGTCCATAACGTCGGCGAGATGCCCCTACGGGTGAGGTAGGGGGCGATCCGGGGCCGGCCCCGGATTCGCCGACCGCCGAACTGGACAAGGCTGACCACATGGATGGCCATCTCATCGTTCTGCTGCCGATCGCCGGGGTCTGGCTGGCCGCCGGGGTGGTGGCGGACCGACTGCCCCGGCTGGACCGCGCCCGCGCACTCCGCCGGCGTACCGGATGGTTGCTCGCCCTGACCCTGACCGGCCTCGGCCTGACAGCGGCGGTGCTGGCGGTCGGCCTGACCAGCGCCGGCGCCACGCCGGTCGACCGGGCCGCCGCCGGGCTCGGCCTGGCAGCCGGCCCGGCGCTCGCCGTCGCGGCCTGCGCGGTGCGGCGGCTGCGCCGGCTCCGCGCCGGTGCCGGCGCGTTCGCCACCGCGCCGGAGACGCCGGCGCCGCACGGCCTGCGGGCCGCCGCGGCGCATCCGCTGATCGGCCTGCCGGTTCAGGTCACCGCCCTGGCCACGCTGCCGCCGGTGCTGTCGGCCGCGGGACTGGACCTCGCCGCCGACCCCCGCCTGACCGGACCGGCCGTCACCCTGGGCGGTCTCGCGGTCATCGCGATCGGGGTACGCCTGGCGCTGCGCCACAACCGGCTCGCCGAGCGGGCGTTACCGGAGGCGACGGCGACCTCAGCGCGTGCGGCTCGGCCCCTGCACGTATAGCAGCTCCAGGATCGCCCGGGTCGCCTCGAACCAGCGGTCCAGCCAGCCGGGCGGCGGCACGCTGCCCTTGGGCGGCAGCTCCATCAGCAGGCCGCGCAGCAGCGGGTGGTCGACCAGCGACTCGCTCGGCTCCAGCGGCCACCCGGCCGGCGGGAACGAGGGCTCGGTCAGCGGGTTCGGGTCGAGCGAGGGCAGCGTCAGCGGCGGCCCGGCCTGCTCCGGCGCGGCCGACCCGGCGTCCCGCCCGCCGACCTCGGTGTCGGTGGACACGACCTCGGTGAGCACGGTGTCCCGGCGCGCGCCGCGGTACTTGCCGCCGAAGCGCTCCGACTTGCCCGGGCCGTTGGTGAGGTTGTCTGAACCGATCGTCGTCATCCGTCTCGCCTGCCTCGCTCGGTTTCCGATCCGTGCGGCGGGTTGTCGACCAGCGCCGTATCGAGGGGTTCAACGAGACGGAACGCAAGTGGCGACGGGCCGGCCGGGTAGATCCCCGGCCGACCCGTCGTCAACGCCACGTTGCGTCGATCAGTGCTGGACGAACCCGCCGCTCCGTGTCCGGGCGACGAAGGCGTGCCAGTCTCCCGGAGCGAAGACCAGGGCCGGGCCCGCCTTGTCCTTCGAATCCCGAACGCCGACCGCCCCGGTCACGTACGCCACCTCGACGCAGTTGTCGCAGTTCGGCCCGCTTTTTGAGCTCTTGAACCACGTCGCGTGCCTCAGGTCCACGGGGAACTCCTTGGTCGCCATTTCCACAGCGGCTCCTCTACCAGTTTCGCGATGTGAGCTATGGATTCCTCCGGGCGCATGGCCGCTGCTCGAATGTGATCGAAGATGAAGCTGTACTTCTGCAGTTCGTCGCTCTTCTCCAGGAAGAGCCCACCCGTGGCGTTCTCCGCGTACACGACATCGGGATCACTCGGTTCGGGGAAGCTGAGAATGGTGAAGGTGCCGTCCATGCCGGCGTGCGCGCCCACCTCGAAGGGCAGGACCTGAAGCGTCACGTTCGGCAGTTCCGCCACTTCCACCAGCCGCTGGAGCTGACCACGCATCACCGCGTCGCCGCCCACCGGTCGGCTCAGCACCGCCTCATCGAGCACCACCCACAAATCGACCGGATCGTCCTGGGTCAACAACGACTGACGGCCCAGACGGACACGCACCCGTTGCTGCACCTGGTCGACGGTGAAGTCCGGGCGGGCCGCCCGGATCATTGCCCCGGCGTACTCCTCGGTCTCCAGCAGGCCCGGGACCACCTGCTGTTCGTACGCCCGGATCGAGCTGGCCGCCGCCTCCAGGCCGACGTACGCCCCGACCAGCACGGTGCTGTAGGGGTGCCACCAGCCCTTCTGCCGGGCCTCCCGAGCGATCTGCACGAGCTCGTCGCTCTCGACGCCCACCACGCCGTAGATCCGCAGCATGTCGCGGACGTCCCGCGGGGTCGCGGAGGTGTGGCCGGTCTCGATCCGGGAGATCTTCGAGGCGGAGCACTCGAGCTGCTCGGCGACCGTCTCGATGGTGATCCCCGCCGCCTCGCGCTGGCGGCGCAGTTCGGCGCCCAGCCGGCGACGCCGGATGGTGGGGCTGCGCCGCTCGGTCACCGCGGCACCCCGCGGCTCACCGGGCCGTGTTCCCCGTTCCTCGCGCTCACCCGGTTACCTCCCGGTGGCTCGCGCCTGCGTCGACACCCGCCGAGGCGCGACGAACGGCGGGCGATCGTTCGCGGCAGGGATGGTGCCGGTCGTCGACCGGCCGCGTCGGGCGAAACCGGCGTCCAGTGTGCCGGTCCGGGGTCGGCGTCATCAAGCGTCTCGTTCACGTGTCGCGCTCGCGTATCGGCAAAAGTCGACGTGCAACTTGCATGTCGCACGTCCCTGATGCACTCTGTCCGTATGGCTCGGGTTACTCACCGTCTCCCCACGCTTCCCCGGTCCGGCGACGACACCGGCGGCGGGACGACGGCCGGGCGACCCGGTCCAGCTGCGACGACGAGACCTGCCCCGGGATGATGACCCCGCCGCTGCACGCCCGATGGCTGCGGCGGTGGGAGCGGTAACCGGGAGCAGCACGGTGATGGTCGGGTGGCGGTCCGCCACAGCGGGTACGGCCCGACCACCGCCACCGATCCACCGGCCGGCGGGGCACGATCCCGTCACCGGGACCAGAAATCTTCCCCCATAACCTCCGTCCGGCACCGCCGGCCATACCCTCCCCAGGAGCCCATGTGCTTCCCCGCTCCGGTGACGTACTGCACGTGACTCGCGCGGCGAGTGTCCAGTTCATCCGACCCATCACGTTCCGGGTCATCCGGGTGCTCGACTGGCCCACCTACGACGGTTGGCTCTGGCTCGACGGTTACGAGTTGAACGCGGCGGGGGACGCGATCAACCGACGGTCGATCTTCGTCCAGGAGGCCGGTGTCCGGCAGCTCCAGGCGGCACCCGTGCCGCGCCAGCACACCGTACGGACCCGACGGACGATCAGCCGCGCACCGGTGGCGGTGGGCTGACCTCCGCCATTACCCGGTCGGGGGGCGTGCCGTCGCCATAGACTCGGTACGCCCACCCCGGCAAAGTCACCACCCCGCGCGTCCCGGACCCTGAACCTGGGATGGCCATGGTCGATATGCCCGCCGCGCGGCGGCACCACAGGTCCCGTATCGGTTACGCCTTCGGGCTGCTGGCGCTGGTCGGCGCCGTCACCGTCCTCGTGGTGGTGGTGCGCTATCCAGCCGAATCGGCGACCCGGCTGGCCGAGCCGGTTCCGGCTCCCGAGATCACCGTGGTCGAGCAGAACTCACCACCTCCCGGGGTGGTCGGGTACCCCGGCTACGAGGACGACTCCGACTACCCGGCCGACCTCGCCGCACCCGACGACCACCGGTACGGCGACACCGCACCTGGTCCCGAGGCGAACGCCTCGGCGGATCCCCACAGCGGCGCCGGATCCCGGCCCGGCACCGGCGGCGACGCCGCCCTGGCCGGCTCCTCCACGGCCGACGCCCGGCAGGCCCTCAGCCAGTCCCTCTTCTACTCCGGCCTGCTCGGCCTGACCATCTCCCTGGCCGGGCTGGGACTGGTCGGCACGCGACGCCGGATGTGGTGAGCCCGACAGCCTCCTAGCCGGTGGGTGTGACCTCGGGCGTCGGCTCGACCGTCCGGGTCGCCGACGCCGTCGGCGGCGCGGCGGCCACCACCAACGTCACCCGGTCACCGGCGTCGACCAGCTCACCCGCCTCCGGGTCGGTCTCGATCACGGTGCCCGGCGGGTGCTCCGACGACTCCCGCGTCCGCACCCGGTGCGACAGGTCGAGCCGGTCCAGGATCCGCTCGGCCGACGCCCGCGGCAGCCCCACCAGGGGCGGCACCGGGATCTGGGCGGCTGCGGTGGTGGCCGGCGTGCTGGGCGCCTCGGTGGTCGGGGCGGCGCTGGTCGCGGCCGTGGTCACCGGCGCGCTGGTCGGCACCGGCGGCGCGGGTTCCTCGTCCCGCTCGTCGACCGCCCGCAGCACCAGCCAGATCCCCGTGCCGAGGGCGGCGAGCAGCAACAGCGCCAGGATGCCCAGCAGGATCGGCATCCACCAGCGACGTCCACGCTGCTCCTCGCCGTACCACTCGACCGGCTCCCGGTAGTCGGCCGGACGCGGCGGTGGCACCCCGGCCCGCCCGGACCAGACGGGTGGCGCGGCCGGCACGGTCTGCTCCCCGGCGCCGGTCGGGGGTAGCGGCCGGGTCCGGTCCAGCGGCTCGTGCCGGGCAGTGGCGTCCAGCGGCTCGTGCCGGGCAGTGGCGTCCAGCGGCTCGTGCCGGGCAGTGGCGTCCAGCGGCTCGTGCCGGGCAGTGGCGTCCAGCGGCTCGTGCCGGGCAGTGGCGTCCAAGGGTTCGGGGGTGGGGCGGCCCGGCGGCTGCCCGTCGCCGGCGCGGGGCAGCGGGCGGGTCCGGTCGTCATCGGAGGGCAGCGGGCGGGTCGCGTCGTCGGCGGGCTCCTGGCGGTCGTCGCTCATCGCACGTCCTCTCCCACCGGGGCAGGCGTCGTGGCCCTCGACGGTCCACGGTAACGGTCGGGATCACCAGCCGCCGGGATCGGCGCGGCGACCCGCCCGCGCCTACTCCTCGCCGCCGCAGGAGATGGCGACCTCGTCGTTCCAGTGCCGGGTCACGTCGGGCTCCGGATCCTGGGAGCGGACCTTGCCGACCCGGCCGGTGCGGTAGCGCGGGTAGAAACCGCGCTCGACGATCGTGGCGGCGGCGTCGGCGCAGTCGTAGTCGTCCAGATCGGGCACCTCGGCCTCCGGCGCCGGCCCGGCGACGTACACCTTGACGGTGGTGCCGTGGCTCACCCGGGTGCCGGGGGCGGGGTCCAGGCGCTCGACCTTCTCGCCCAACCCGGTGCCGAAGATCAGCCGCCACCCCAGCTTCCGGTCCCGCAGGTCGCTGCGTACCCCCTCGAAGCCGTCGCCGACCAGGTCGGGGACGGTCACGTACCCGGTGGGGGGTTTGCTCGACGCGGCGGGTGCGGTGGTCCAGGGGGTCGTCGGCGCGACGGTCACCGGCGGCGCCGATGACGGGGCGGCCGAGGTCGGGGCGGGTGCCGAGGTCAGGGCGGTCGACGCGGCCGCGGCCGGCGGATCGGTGGGGGACGGCTCATCCGGCCCGGCCAGCACCCAGCCGGCGGTCGCACCCACGGTGGCCAGCAGGACGAAGGCCAGCCCGCCGCCGATCAGCAGCGGGGCGCGTCCCCGCGGCCCCGGCTCCGGAGTGTCCAGAAGGGTGTGTCCGTCGCTCATCGCACTCTCCGCCTCGTCACCAGCGACCGTACCGGGCGGCGCCAAGCCGTCACCGCACGTCGTTCCGGTCGTTACACGGCTCGCCGCGCCGACCAGGGGACGCTACGCTCCCCGGCATGGCCAGACTGGGCTGGGGAGGATCGGTCGCCACCGCGGTCGGCGTCGCTGCCGGCGTGGGTGCGGCACAACTGGGTTTCGCCTACGGGCTGGGCGTCATCGACTGGGCACCGGCCGAGCCCGCCGCCGCCGGCGCCGCCTGGTACGCCAGCCTCGCCTGGGCGACCTGGATCGCGGCCGTCTCCACCATCGCCGGGGCCGTCTGCGCCCAGCGGCTGGAGGAACGGGGACACGACGGCGCTGCGCCGGGCGGCACGCTGCGCCGGATGACGCTCGCCGTGGCCGGCGCGGTGGGCGCGCTGATCACGGTGCTGCTGGTGGCCGTGCCCGCCCGGGCGGCGACCGTGCCCGACACCTTCTCGCCACAGAGCCTGGCCGCCGGGTACGCGGCGGTCGGTGTGCTGGTCGGGCTGCTGACCGCGATCTGGGCGCTGCACACGCGGGCCGTCGCGACCAACGTGATCGCCACGGTGGGCTGGATCTGGCTGCTCGCCGTGGTGTCGGTCGCGGACGGGGTGCTCGCGGGACGCGGGTTGACCACCGCCCAGCTCGGGATCTGGCAGATCAGCACCGACAGCGCCGGCTTCTGGCTGCGGGACTACGTCTACTGGCCGGGGATGCTGCTGGCCGCCGGTTCGGCGCTGCTGATCGGCGCGCTGGCCGCGCGGCGTACCGCCCGGATGGAGGAGGGTCGGCTCGGCGCGGCCGTCTCCGGTGCGGCGGGTCCACTGCTCGTCGCGGTCGCCTACTTCGTCGCCGTGCCCCGGCTGGCCGAGGTCACCCCCGCGCAGGTCTCGGCGCACTTCGTCGCGCCGTACGCAGTGCTCGTCGGCGCGGCCGGCTCGGTGCTGGTGGCCGCGCTCGCCCAGCGCGCCGAACGGCGCACGGCCGCTCGCCCGGCGGTGGTGCCCCGGCAGCGCACCGGCGACCTGGACGACCGCGGGTTCGACGGCGACCTCGCGTCGGCCGGCGACCCCTTCGACACCCCCGGCCCGTCCGGCCTCACGGGCGACCCGGGCTCCGGCGCGGCCACCCGACCGACGGTCGGCACGGCGACCAAGACCGCGACCCGACCGGACGGGACAGCGCTCGCCGATCCGCTCGGTGCGGAACCGGCCCCGGCCGACACCCGGCCGGACGAAACCGGCCGCCCGGACGACGGCTCGCCCACCACCGGCACCGGACGGACCCGCCCGGCCCGCCGCGGCCGGGCCACCCCTCCCGCCCGGGATTCCGGCGCGCACCCGGCGACCTCCACCGACGAGACCGCCCCCGACCCGACGCCGGAGACCACCGACCCCTCGGACGCGCCACCGGCCACCGCCCCCCGGACCCGCCCGTCCCGCCGCCCCCGCTGACCGCCGCCCACTCGCGGCCACACCCGGCCCAGGATTGAAGGCACTTTCACGGAATGAGTGGCTATCCGACGCGGAATAGCCACTCTTTCCGTGAAAGTGCAGCGCCAGGGCGGCCCGGTGACGAGGAGTGGGTCAGTCGACGGGCCAGGTGTGCACGGGTTCGTTGCTGCGCTGGAGTTCGGCGTAGCGGCGGGCCATGTGGTGCAGGGCCGCCTCGCGGTCCATGCCCCGGTGCCGCTCGGCCGCCCAGACCGCCTCGGTCTGCCACACCGCGCCGTTGCGGCCGGTACGGCAGCGCTGCTCGATGATGCCGAGCAGCCGGTCCCGCTCGGCCGGGTCGACGCCGAACCGGTCCAGCCCGGTCGCCGCCGTCGGCAGCAGCGTGTCGAGGACCAGCTTGGCCACCGGCACGTCCCCGAGGCGGGGCCAGTGCAGGACGGCGTCCATTCCGCGCCGGGCGGCGGCGTGGAAGTTCTCCTCGGCCGAGCTGAAGGTGAGCTGGCTCCAGATCGGCCGGTCCGACTCGGCCAGCCCGCGGGCCAGCCCGAAGTAGAAGGCGGCGTTGGCCAGCATGTCCACCACGGTCGGGCCGGCCGGCAGCACCCGGTTCTCCACCCGCAGGTGGGGGCGGCCGTTCATGATGTCGTAGACCGGCCGGTTCCAGCGGTAGACCGTGCCGTTGTGCAACCGCAGCTCCGAGAGCTGGGGGACCCCGCCGGCGTGCAGCACCTCCACCGGATCCTCGTCCTCGCAGATCGGCAGCAGCGGCGGGAAGTACCGGACGTTCTCCTCGAACAGGTCGAAGATCGAGGTGATCCAGCGCTCGCCGAACCACACCCGGGGTCGTACGCCCTGGGCCTTGAGTTCGTCGGGGCGGGTGTCGGTGGCCTGCTCGAAGAGGGCGATCCGGGTCTCGGCCCAGAGCTGCCGCCCGTAGAGGAAGGGGGAGTTCGCGCCGATCGCCACCTGGACCCCGGCGATCGCCTGGGAGGCGTTCCAGTAGTCGGCGAAGCTGTCCGGCGCGACCTGGAGGTGGAACTGGAGGCTGGTGCAGGCCGCTTCGGGGGCGATCGAGTCGGTGTGGGTCTGGAGCCGTTCCACGCCCCGGATGTCCAGCTCGATGTCCTCGCCCCGGGCGCCGACGATCTGGTCGTTGAGCACCCGGTAGCGCTCGTTGGTGGAGAGGTTGTCCACCACCAGGTGCCGCTCGGTGAGCGTGGGCAGGATGCCGACCAGGACGATCCGGGCGTCCGACTTCGCCGCCCGCTCATCGGCGCGGGTCAGGCTGCTGCGCAGGTCGGCCTCGTACTCGGCGAACCCGCTGCCCTCGATCAGCCGGGGCGCGGCGTTCAGTTCGAGGTTGAACTGGCCGAGTTCGGTCTGGAAGAGCGGGTCGGCGATGGCGGCCAGGATCTCCTCGTTGCGCATCGCCGGCTCACCCGCCGGGTCCATCAGGTTGAGCTCGATCTCCAGGCCGGTCATCGGCCGGTCCGCGTCGAAGCCGAAGTCGTCCAGCATCAGCGCGAAGACGTCCAGACTGCGCCGAACCTTCTGCCGGTAGCGGACCCGGTCTTCCCGGGAGAAGGCGCCCTGCTCGACGTCCCTACCCATGTGCCCTCCCGGCGCGAGGCGCGCGGGACCGTGTCGTCCCGCCCGCGTTGTGAACAACCACGGTAAGAGCGCCACCTCCCCAGGGCCAGTGGCCCCACGAATACGCGCTGTGGCCCTCTCTACCCAGCGGCCACCGCGGGCACCGGCGCGGCTGACTAATAATTCGTGACAATTTGCACCCGGAGACGGGGCGAGGCCCCTGCTCAGGAGAGCAGGGGCCTGCCGGGAGGGGTCCGCAGGATCAGGCCTGACGGACGGCCTCACCCTCGATCTCGATCTTGATCTTCTTGCCGACCAGCACGCCGCCGGTCTCGAGCGCCACGTTCCAGGTCAGACCGAAGTCCTCCCGGTCGATCTCGGTGCTCGCGGAGAAGCCGAAGATGTCCTGGCCGAACGGGCTGCGGCCGACGCCCTCGAACTCGACGTCCAGCTCCACCGGCCGGGTGACGCCCTTGATGGTGAGCTCACCGAGCAGCACGAACTCGTTGCCGTCCCGGGACTTCACACCGGTGCTGCGGTACTCCAGCGTCGGGAAGGCCTCGACGTCCAGGAACTCCGGGCTGCGCAGGTGGGCGTCCCGGTCGGCCTGGGCGGTGCTGATGCTGGCCGCCTGGATGGTGGCGGCGACCGAGGACTGCATCGGGTCCTCGGCGATGGTGATGGTCGCCGAGGCGTCGGCGAACTCGCCGCGTACCTTGCTGACCATCATGTGCCGGGCGACGAAGCCGACCCGCTTGTGAGCCGCGTCCAGCAGGTAGGTGCCGGCGGTCGGGACGGTGAGGCCCTCCCAGTCGCGGGTAACCGACTCGGTGCTGGTCATGGTGCGTCCTCCAGGGAAGAGATTGTTTAGAAGCCCAACGACTGACGTAGCAACTATAACCGCAACAATATTCCCCGTGTCAAGCACTGTTAGGATGGCCAGGTGGATCAGAACGTGTTCGACGACCCCCGGATCACCGCCGTCGGCCTCCTCGTCGAGGCGTACGCCGGGCTGTCGGCCCGGTTCGCCGACCAGTACGAGGAGCACGGCCTCTCCGCCGTCGAGTTCGAGGTGCTGATGCGGCTCGCCCGGTCCCCCGGGCACCAACTGCGGATGACCGACCTGGCGGCGCAGACCTCGCTGTCGACCAGCGGGGTGACCCGCGTGGTGGACCGGATGGAACGCGACGGCCTGCTGTGCCGCCGGGCCTGCCCGTCCGACCGCCGCAGCTCGTACGCGGTGGTCACCCCGTCGGGGCTGAAGCGCCTCGACGAGACCCTCCCCGGTCACCTGCGGATCATCGAGCAGTGGTTCACCGGCCAGCTCGAACCCGCGGCGCTGGCGGCGATGCTCGACGGCCTGCGCCGGGTGCGGGACGCCGTCCACCCGGGGGCGACCGCCGGCAGCACCGAGCCGGCCCACGCCAACGAACCGGCGGCCTGACGCCGGCACCCCGCCTCGCGCTACCGGCAGAACCACCGGCAGAACTGGTCACGCCGGCGGGACAAGCCCGTGAAGCCGCGCAAAGCGGACGTCACGGGTGACTAGCCTTCGTCCAGCGCGGGGGGAGCACCTGGGGGGGTGCCGGCGCGAGCGATTGAGCGAGGGGTGTCATCAGGGGGCTTGTTCGCTCGCGCCTCCCCCGCCCCCGGCGGCCGCACGGGGCGAGCCGGCAGCAGCCAGGGCGGGCCTCAGCCGACCGGACGGAGCCCGCGGAGCAGATCCTGCTCGTACGGCAGCAGGCGGATCCCGCTCTCCCGGCAGGCCCGGTCGAGACGGTCCAGCACGGCCGGGTCGCCCGTGCTCGCCGCCAACCCCACCAACGCCTCGACCACGTCCCGCCGGTACTGCCCGTCGACCCCGGCTTCCACCGCCGCCCCGAACCACTCCGCGGCCAACTCCCGGTCGCCCCGGTGCAGCGCCACCGTCCCCTCGATCAGGGCGACGATCCCCTCCTCCGGCTGCGGGGTCGCCACCGCCGTGCCCGCGCGCCCCTGCCCCACCGGCCACCCGGGCCGGGCCGACCCGGACGGCGACGGCACCACAGCTCCCGACGACACCGGCCCGGAGCGGGCCGGGACCGGACCGTCCGGCAGCGCGGATCCGGACGGGACCACCTCGCGGCGCGGCACGGAGGCGACCGCCAAGGGTCCGTCGACCGGGACGGCCGGACCCGACCCGAGCGGCACCGGGCGTGCCTCCGCCCGCAGCTCGGCCAGCACGTCGACGGCCTCGTCCAGCCGACCGTCCCTGGCCAGCGCCAGGCCGACCGTGCCGAGCACCCGGCGCCGGTGCCCCGGGTCGCCCAGGTCCGCGAGCGCGCCGGCGACCCGGCGGCCCTGCTCCACCGCCTCGGCGTACCGGCCCTGGAGGCGGGCCACGTCGGCCAGGTTGGCCCGGGCCAGCAGGCGCAGCCGCCGTTCGTCGCACTGGGCGGCCAGTCGGTCGACGATGGCCAGCCGCCGCCGGGCGCCGGTCAGGTCGCCGAGGCGGATCTCGTGCCAGGTGAGGTTGTTCTGGGCCACCGCCATGTCGCGTACCCGGCCATGCCGGGTGGCCAGCGCCAGCACGGCCTGCGCCTGCTCGCGTGCCTCGTCGTGCTCGCCGGTGGCGACGAGCAGCGCGCAGAGCACCGTCCGGGCCTCCAGTTCGCCGGTGACCTCGGCGTGTGCGGCGAAGACGTCGAGCGCCGCGCGGGCCGCCGGCAACTCCTGCGCCCCCGCGCCGTGCTCGGCGGCGAGCCGGGCCACGCCGAGCAGCGCCCAGGCCCGTAGCACCGGGTCGGCGTCGGCGGTACGCGGGTCGGCCAGCAGCCGGCGCAGCCACTGCCGCCCGGAGACGTCCCGCCCCCGCAGCCGCCACCAGCGGGTCAGCGCCGCCGCCAGCCGCAGCGCGGTGAGCGGGTCGTCGGTGGCGGCGTGCGCCAGGGCGGCGCTGATGTCGCTGGTCGCCTCGTCGAGCTGGCGTACGGCGGCGGGCAGTTTCGCCCCGACCAGGTCCGGTGCCGTCCGGGTGACCAGTCGGGCCACGACGACGGCGTGCCGGCGGCGGATCGCGGTCAGCTCGCCCAGGCCGGCGGCCCGCTCGACGGCGAAGTCCCGGACCGCGTCGAGCAACCGGAACCGGAACGGACCGGCCCCCCGGACGCTGAGCAGCCCCAGCTCCACCAGCCGGTCCAGCAGCGGGACCGGGTCGACGACGACCGCGCCGTCCCGATCGGCCTCGTCGGCCAGCAGCTCCTCGGCCAACTCCACCGACCAGCGGTTGGCGAACGCGGAGAGTCGGCGCACGGCCGCGCGCTCCGAGGCGGCGAGCAACCGGTAGCTGGTGGCCACCGCCTCGCGCAGGGTCACCGCCACCGCCGCCCGCGCGCGGCCCGACCCCGCCGGCTCGGCGGCCTCCCAGCCGCGCCGGCCCAGGTCGGGGCTGGCCAGGTCGAGGACCCGGTCGCCGTACCGGTCGAGCAGTTCGTCGAGGTCGAGGATCCGGCCCCGGGCCGCCATCAGCTCGATCGCGAGCGGCAGCCCGCCGAGCCGGCGCACCAGGGCGGCCAGCGCAGGCAGCTCCCGCGGGTCGGGCGGCTCCGGGCGTACCCGGGCGAGTCGCGCGGCGAAGAGCGCCGCCGCCGGGTAGCGGGCCAGGTCGGCGGCGTCCACCGCGTCGGCCGGGGGCACGTCCAACGGCGCCACCGGGCGGACCAGTTCCCCGGGTACGCCCACCGGGTGCCGCCCGGTCACCAGCACCCGCAGGCTCGGCATCGCGTCGGTGAGCTGCCGCAACGCCTCGGCCAGCGGGTCCGGGGCGCGCTCGGCCGCGTCCACCAGCAGCAACGCCGGCCGGTTGCGCAGCCGGACGGCCAGGTCGGGCAGGCGGGACGCGCCGAGCACGGCGCTCATCGCGGCCAGCACGTCGGCGGCGTCGGAACCCTCGCCGACCAGCACGCCGGCCACGCCGCCGGGATACGCGGCGACGACCTCGTGCGCCACCGCCAGGGCCAGCGCCGTCTTACCCACGCCGGCCAGCCCGACCAGGGTCACCACCGGCGGCCACTGGTCCGTGGTGAGCAGCGCGGCGAGGTCGGCCAGGTCCCGCTCCCGCCCGATCAGCTCGACCGGGGGCGGGAGCGCGATCGGCGTACCCGAGGGGTCGGGTTCGCGGGGCGCGGACCCGGCGGCCGGCGCGCGGCCCGGGTCCGCGGCGACGGCCGGGATGGTGACCCGTCCACGGGCGGTGGTGAGGAAGGCGGCGCGGGGCCCGTCGGTGAGGCCGAGCGCGTCGGCGAGCAGCTCCACGGTGGTGCGCTGGGGCCGGCTGGACCGGCCGCGCTCCAGGTCACGGACGGTCCGCACGCCGATTCCGGCCCGCTGGGCCAGCTCGGCCTGGGTGAGACCGGCTCGGAGCCGATGCCCCCGCAACAGCTCCGCCAGCGGGGTACGACCACCCGGCGCCAACTGGTGATCATGAGCCGGTGTCATGGCCACGAAGGGTACGGACCGGATACGACGGTCGACACGGGTGCGTCGTCCAGCCGACGCGCCGGAATCCGACAGGCCCCTACCGTGCGGCGGCGCGGCAGGGGCCGGGGGCCGGATCAGACGCCCAGGTCGCGAGCGATGATCATGCGCTGCACCTCCGAGGTTCCCTCGCCGATCTCCAGGATCTTGGAATCCCGCCAGAACCGGGCGACCGGGTACTCGTTCATGAAGCCGTAGCCGCCGTGGATCTGGGTGGCCTCGCGGGCGTTGTCCACCGCGATCGTGCTGGCGTGCAGCTTGGCGATCGCCGCCTGCCGCTTGAACGGCTCACCGGCCAGCATCCGCGCGGCGGCGTCGTAGTACGCCAGCCGGGCGGTGTGCGCCTTCAGCTCCATGTCGGCGATCTTGAACTGGATCGCCTGGTAGTTGCCGATCGGCTGGCCGAAGGCGTGCCGCTCCTTCGCGTACTTGATCGACTCGTCGACGCAGCCCTGGGCGAGGCCGACGGCGAGCGCGGCGATGGCGATCCGACCCTCGTCGAGGATGCGCAGGAACTGCGCGAAGCCCCGACCCCGCTCACCGAGCAGGTTCGCCGCCGGCACCCGGCAGTCGTCGAAGGTCAGCTCGTGGGTGTCCGAGGCGGTCCAGCCGACCTTGGAGTAGCCCGGCGCCACCGTGAAGCCCGGCGTCCCCGTCGGCACGATGATGGTCGACAGCTCCTTCGAGCCGTCCGGGTTCGTGCCGGTGACCGCGGTGACGGTGACCAGCGCGGTGATGTCGGTCCCCGAGTTGGTGATGAACGCCTTCGAGCCGTTGATCACCCACTCGTTGGTCGCCTCGTCCAGCACCGCGCGGGTCTGGGTGCCGCCGGCGTCGGAGCCGGTGCCCGGCTCGGTCAGCCCGAAGCCGGCCAACGCCTCGCCGCTGAGCAGCTTCGGCAGCCAGGTCGCCTGCTGCTCCGGAGAACCAAATCGGTAGATCGGCATCGCGCCGAGGGAGACCGCCGCCTCCAGGGTGATCGCCACGCTGGAGTCGATCCGGGCCAGCTCCTCCAGGGCGAGGCAGAGCGCGAAGTAGTCGCCGCCCATGCCGCCGTGCTCCTCACCGAAGGGCAGGCCGAACAGGCCCATCTTGCCCATCTGGCGGATCACCTCGTACGGGAAGGTGTGCTTCTCGTAGTGCTCGGCGATGACCGGGGCGACCACCTCACGCGCGAAGTCCCGCACGCTGGACCGCAGCGCCTCTTGTTCCTCGGTGAGCCGGAAGTCCATCTGATCCTCCTGTGTGGACGTGCCGCCCGGGCGCTCGTGACGCCGGGACGGTGCTGCGGACTGAGGGGCCGGGTCAGACCGGAGTGACGCCGTGCCGGCGCCGGGAGAAGTGCCGGTCCTTGGTACGCACGGCGGCGAACCGGCGGACCAGCTCGGCGCGCAGCTCGTGCGGCTCGACGATGGCGTCGACCACCAGTTCGCTGGCGAGCCGGACGACGTCGATGTCCCGCTCGTACTCCTCGCGCTTCGCGGCGACGAAGGCGGCCCGCTCGGTCTCGTCGGCGATCGCGGCGATCTTGTTGGCGTAGACGGCGTTCACCGCGGCCTCCGCCCCCATCACCGCGATCTTCGCGGTGGGCAGCGCGATGGTCGCGTCCGGCTCGAAGCCCGGCCCGGCCATCGCGTACAGGCCGGCGCCGTACGCCTTGCGGACCACCACGCAGATCTTCGGCACGGTCGCCTCGGAGATCGCGGTGATCATCTTGGCGCCGTGCCGGATGATGCCCTGCTTCTCCACCGCGCTGCCGACCATGAAGCCGGGGACGTCGCTCAGGAAGAGCAGCGGCACGTTGAACGCGTCGCAGAGCTGCACGAACCGGGTCGCCTTGTCGGCCGAGTCGACGAAGAGCACGCCGCCCTTGAACATCGAGTTGTTGCCGACCACGCCGACCACCTCGCCGTTCAGCCGGCCGAAGCCGATCGTCAGCTCCTTGGCCCAGAGCGCCTGGATCTCGAAGAACGAGCCGTCGTCGAGCAGGCCCTTGACGTACCGGCGCATGTCGAAGGCCTGCCGCTCGCTGGCCGGGACCAGCGCGGCCAGGTCGGCCTTCTCCGGCGCTTCCTGGGCGGGCGCCGACGGCGGCTGCTGCTGCCAGTTCGCC
This sequence comes from Micromonospora purpureochromogenes, assembly GCF_900091515.1. Taxonomy (NCBI): domain Bacteria; kingdom Bacillati; phylum Actinomycetota; class Actinomycetes; order Micromonosporales; family Micromonosporaceae; genus Micromonospora; species Micromonospora purpureochromogenes. The sequence goes on from NZ_LT607410.1 coordinate 567,479, forward strand.
GGCAGGTACGACAGGTAGCGCTTCACCACGTCCAGCGCGTCGGCCTCGGTCTTGCAGAGGAAGTGCCCGACCCCGGACTCGGCGCAGTGCACCTTGGCGCCGCCCATCGCCTCCAGCGTCGTCTTCTCGCCGGTGACCATCTCGACCATCCGGTCCGAGCCGAGGTACATGCTGGCGTTGCCGTCCACCATGGCCACCACGTCGCAGAACGCCGGGATGTACGCCCCGCCGGCCGCGCTCGGTCCGAACAGGGCGCAGACCTGCGGGATGGAACCCGAGGCGCGAACCTGGTTCCAGAAGATCTTGCCGGCGCCGCGCCGACCCGGGAACAGGTCGACCTGGTCGGTGATCCGGGCGCCGGCCGAGTCGACCAGGTAGACCATCGGCACGGCGGTCGAGTAGGCCCGCTCGATGATCCGGATGATCTTCTCGACCGTCCGGGCGCCCCAGCTGCCGGCCTTGACCGTCGAGTCGTTGGCCATCAGGCAGACCTGCCGGCCGTCGATGGTGGCGGTGCCGGTGACCACGCCGTCGGCGGGCAGCCCGTCGGCCATCGCGTTCGCGTACAGGCCGTCCTCGACGAAGGAACCCTCGTCGACCAGGAGCGCGACCCGCTCGCGGGCGAAAAGCTTGCCCTTGGCGGCGTTCGCCGCGTGGTACTTGTCCGCACCGCCGGCCCGGGCGCGCTTGCGCAGCTGCTCCAGTGCCTCACCGTCGAGCGTCACGCCGACTCCCTCAACCGCCTGTGGCCGGGCCACCTCGTGAGCGGACCGACTGACCTGAACGATCGTTAGGCTAGCGCATCGGGCCACCCTCCGGCGACCCGCCAACCGGCGGCCGACCCGCCGCTCGAACATGGTGATCAGGAGGCGTGCGGTGCACACCTCCTGATCACGGCGAGGAAGGGGCGGGTCAGGTCGGCAGCGGCGTCAGCCGGGTGCGGGGGCCGGCGCGCAGGACCCCGGAGGAGAGCTTCTTGCCGACCAGCTCCTCGGCCAGCTCGGCCGCCTCGATCAGCGCGTCCAGGTCGATACCGGTGGCGATGCCCATGTCGTGCAGCATGTGCACCGCCTCCTCGGTGGCCAGGTTGCCGCTGGCTCCCGGGGCGTACGGGCAGCCGCCGAGGCCGCCGACGCTGGCGTCGAACTCGGTGACGCCCAGCTCCAGCGCGGTCAGCAGGTTGGCCAGGGCGGTGCCCCGGGTGTTGTGGAAGTGCAGCAGCACCGGGATGTGCGCGTTGCGGTCCCGGACGGCGGTGACCAGCTCGCGGACCCGCCGGGGCGTACCCATGCCGGTGGTGTCGCCGAACGCGACCCGGTCGGCGCCGTCGCGGACGACCCGGTCGACGATGCCGGCCACCCGCTGCGGGTCGATGTCGCCCTCGTAGGGGCAGCCGAAGCTGGTCGCCACGATCACCTCGGCCCGGGCGCCGGCGCCGTGCAGCAGGTCGATCAGCTCGGCGATGTCGTCCAGCGACTCCTCGGTCGAGCGGTTCACGTTGCGCCGGTTGTGCGTGTCGCTGGCCGAGACGACCACCTCGATCTCGGTGAACCCGGCCGCGAGGGCCCGCTGCGCACCCCGGGTGTTGGGCACCAGGGCCGAGTAGTGCACCCCCTCGGCCCGGGTGGCGCGCTGCCACACCTCGTCGGCGTCGGCCATCTGCGGGATCGCCTTCGGGTGCACGAACGACACCGCCTCGATCCGCTTGACGCCGGTGCTGGAGAGCGCGTCGAGCAGCCGCACCTTGGCGTCGGTGGGGATCGGCTCCTCGTTCTGGAGCCCGTCCCGCGGCGCGACCTCACGAATGGAGACGAAGTCCGGCAGTTCCGCCATAAGGGGTCACCTCACTGTGACGTAGTGCTGTGCTGGTTCCCCCACCCTCCCACTCCGCACCGCCCGCCCGCACCCCACCCGTCGATCATGAAGTTGTCGCCCGCGCCGATGGCTCGGGGTCGGGGCGACAACTTCATGATCGACCGGGGTCAGGGGGGGTCAGCGCATGCGGGAGACGATGCCGGTGTCGTAGTCGCCGGAGAGGAACTCGTCGTTCTCCAGGAGTTCGGCGAAGAAGGGGAGGTTGTTCTTCGGGCCGGTCAGGTCGAAGGCGGCGACGGCCGCCCGGGCGCGCTCGATGGCCTCGGCGCGGGTGGCGCCGCTGACGATGAGCTTGGCCATCAGGCTGTCGTAGAACGGGGTGACCGTGTTGCCCTCGGTGTAGCCGGAGTCGACGCGGACGCCCTCGCCCGTGGGCTCGACCCAGGTCTTGATCGCGCCGGGTCCGGGCAGGAAGCGCTTCGGGTCCTCCGCGTTGATCCGCAGCTCGATGGCGTGCCCGCGCGGGGCGAGCGCGTCCGGGTCGAACGTCGGCGCCAGGCCGGCCGCCACCCGCAGCTGCTCCTCCACCAGGTCGACGCCGTAGACCAGCTCGGTCACCGGGTGCTCGACCTGGAGGCGGGTGTTCATCTCCAGGAAGAAAAATTCTTCGGAGCCGGCGCCATCCTCCTCGAAGTCCCGCTGACGCGGGACCAACAGGCACTCCACCGTGCCGGCGTTGCGGTAGCCGACCGCCTCACCGGCCCGTACCGCCGCCGCCAGGAACCGCTCGCGCAGCTCGGGGGAGACCGCCGGCGACGGGGACTCCTCGACCAGCTTCTGGTTGCGCCGCTGCACCGAGCACTCCCGCTCGCCCAGCGCCACCACCCGGCCGTCGGCCAGGCCGAGGATCTGCACCTCGACGTGGCGTACCCGGGGGAAGTACCGCTCGATCAGCACCGAGCCGTCGCCGAACATCCGCTCGGCGAAGGAGCGCACCTTGTCGTACTCGGTGCGCAGCGCGGTCTCGTCGGTGGCCACGCCCATGCCCATGCCGCCGCCACCGGCCGCGGCCTTCACCATCACCGGGTAGCCGATCTCCGCGGCGGCCGCGACCGCCGCGTCCAGGTCGGCCGCCGGGTCGGTGGTGCCGGGCGCGACCGGAACACCGGCCGCCGCCATCAGGTTCCGGGCATTGATCTTGTCGCCCATCGCGGTGATCGCGTCCGCGCCGGGCCCGACCCAGATCAGGCCGCTGGCCTCGACGGTACGGGCGAAGTCCGCGTTCTCCGACAGGAAGCCGTAGCCGGGGTGGATCGCCTGCGCGCCGGTGGACTTGGCGGCGGCGAGGATCGCCTCGACGTTCCGGTAGCTCTGCGCCGGGTTGGCCGGGCCGACGCAGACCGCCTCGTCGGCCTCGGTGACGAACGGCAGGCCGGCGTCGGCCTCCGAGTGCACCGCGATCGCGCGGATACCGAGCCGCTTGGCGGTACGGATGATCCGGCGGGCGATCTCGCCCCGGTTGGCGACCAGCAGCGACTCGATCATGTTTCCTCCCGACGTCCAGGGGTGGGGACGGGTGCCAGGTAACCACGAGCCGCCGGTTACTCACGAGTCGCCCGGCCCCCACCGGCGCGCATCGGCGCGGTGATCAAGAAGTTTGCGTCGGCTTGAGCAAGATTCCTGACCCAAACTTCTTGATCAACCAAAGCGGGCGGGCCGCGAGGGGGCCGGAGTGGGTCAGGCGGGGTCGGTGGGGGCGAGGAGGGCGGCGAGGGAAGCGGCGCGGAGCAGTTCGGCGCGGCGGCGGCGGTCGACCTCGCCGCCGAGGAACGGCGTGGAGTTCATCAGGCCGAAGGCGGCGTGGGCCAGCACCCGCGCCTCGCCGTCGGGCAGCCCCGGGTGCAGCGCGGTCAGCACGGTCACCCACTCCTCGACGTAGAGCCGCTGAAGTCGGCGGATCTTGCGACGCGGCTCGTCGGGAAGCCGGTCCAGCTCGTGCAGGTGCAGCGCGATCACCGCCGGGTTGGCCAGCGCGAAGTCGACGTGGAAGTCGATCAGCGACTCCAGCGCGCCACGCGGGTCGTCCGGGTGGCCGGCGGCCCGGTCCCGGCCACCGGCGAGCAACCCCTCGCTGACCGGGATCAGCGCGGCGACCAGCATCGCCTCCTTGCCGGCGAAGTGGTGGTACAGCGCCGGCCCGGTCACGCCCGCGGCGGCGCCGATGTCGTCCATCGACACGCCGTGGTAGCCGCGTGCGGCGAAGAGGCCGACCGCGATCTCCAGGATCTCGTCCCGACGGGACCGGCGTCGGCCCGCGCCCGTCGCGCCGTTCGCTCCGCCCCGCGCCTGCTGCTCCACCGCCACCGGGCAAGCCTAGACCGCGCACCGGCCGTGGTGGAGGCTCGGTTACCCGTCGGTCGGTTCACCGCCCCGCCGCCGGCCCACCGCGTGCTCCCCGGCCGGCTGGCCTGGCCGAGTCGGCACGGCCGGACCGGGCTGGGTCAGCCGGGCCCGACCGGCCGGGACGAGGCAGCGCCGACGCCGCCGCCCGGGACGGCGACCGCCGTCAGTCCTCCTCGATCCCATGGTCGGCGCGCAGCTTCGCCGCCTCGGCCGACCGGCCCAGCTCGTCCAGGGCCCGGGCGAGCAGCCAGGCCGCCTGGCCGGCCGGCCGGGAGCCGGGCGGCAGTCCGCCCAGCACCTCGCGGAGCAGGCGCTCCGCGTCGCCCGGCCGGTCACCGCGCAGCAGCAGGTCACCGGTGAGCAGTTCGACCTGCGCCGCCTCACCGAACGCCTCGATCGACCGCAGCCGGCCGGCCACGCCGTCCAACCGGTCCAGCGCCGCGACCGCGCGGCCCTCGGCGGTCAGCACCCGGGCCACCGCCTCGGCCGCGAGGGCCCGCTCGTACGTCACCACGGGCGGCTCCTCGGGCAGCCCGGTGAGCGCCGCCGCGGCCTCGTCCACCACGTCGATGAGCGCCGCAGCGGCCGGCAGGTCACCGGACCAGAAGAGCGCCAGCAGCTGCCGCCGCCGGGCCCGCAGCTCGTCCAGCGGCAGCTCCGCCAGCCGGTACGCCGACGCCGACGCGGCGAACCGCTGCGCGGCCAGCGCGTCCCGGTCGGCCTCGTAGAGGATGCCGCCGGCCTCCTCCAGCACCTGCGCCCGGTGCGGGAGGTTGTCCGGGCTGTCCAGGTTCTCCGCGAGCTGTTCCAGCAGGGCGAGCGCGGGGTCGATCTCGCCCAGGCCCTCGTAGACGCCGGCCAGCAGGTGCCGGCACCGGTCCGCCTCGGCCTGGGCGCCGAGCCGGTCCAGCCCGAGCACCGCCTCCTCGGCCACCTCGGCGGCCTCGCTCAGCCGGCCGGCCACCCGGTAGGCGTTGGCCAGCTCCCACCGCAGGAAGGCGTCGCCCTCGGCGCCCTGCTCCACGCAGAGGGTCACCGCCTCGGCCAGGTCGTCCACCGCGTCGGCGGCGCGGTCGGCGGCGAGCAGCGCCCGGCCCCGGGCCACCCGGACCGCCAGTCGGGCGTTCGCCGGGGCCACCCGCAGCGCCTCGTCGCAGGCGGCGACGGCCTCGGCCGGGTCGTCGGCCCAGCGGGCGTACGCCAGGCAGGCGGCGACCAGCATGCCGGCCGAGCCCACCTCGCGGCTGAGCCGGCGGGCCCGCTCGGCCGCCCCGCTCATCTCCTCGCCCCGGTCCAGCTCCTCCAGGACGTGCGCGCGGTGCAGCGCCACCCGGGCCGCCAGCCACGGGTCGACGTCCGCCTCGGCGGCGGCCCGGTCGATCTCGTCCAGCGCGTCGGCCCAGCGCTGCCGGTGCACGTACGCCAGGGCCAGCCGGTCGTGCGCGGCGGCCCGCTCCCGCTGGTCGCCGTGCCGGTCGAGCTGGTCGGCCGACTCGCGGGCCAGCGCGAGCCCCTCCTCGGCGCCCTCGTCGGTCATGCAGAGCAGCGCGCCGAGGCGCCCGGACACCACCTGGGCGCGCACCGGGTCGGGCACCGCCCGCCAGGCGGCCAGCGCCACCCGGTTGGCCTCGATGGAGGCCGACGGGTCACCGTCGTCGTTCAGCTCGCCCGCGCGCAGCTCCAGCCGTCGTGCCACGGTGGCCGCCGGCAGCTCGGCGTCGCCGAAGCGCTCGTCGTACGCCTTGAGGACGGTGGCGCAGTCGTCGGTGCGGTGGGTGCGCCAGCACTCGTCGGCGAGGGCGAGCAGGTCCTCGGCGCTCGCCCCGGCCGGCACCCGCACCGGCTCCGCCCCGGCCGCGTCGGCCGGGGCCGGCTCGGGGGTGCGGGTCGGGCGGCGACGCAGGCTGGCCGAGAGCGGCAGGTGCTCCCCGACGGGCTGCACGGCGAGCCGCCGGGCGACCACCTCCGACTGGTACGCCGTGCCGTTGCGCCCGTCGAACCGGGCGGCCAGCGCGGTCGCCGTGTCGGTCAGCTCGGCGGCGAGGGTGCTCACCGGCACCTCCCCGGCCGGCCGGTCGCCGGACGCCCGGCGGTGCACGGTCAGCTCGCCCGGCACCTGCCGCAGCGCGGCCGCGGCGGTGGCGGCGAAGTGCATGGCGGCGGCCGGGGTGGGCGCCCGGTCCAGCCAGTCCAGGTGCCGCTCGACAAGCTCCAGGGCGCGGGCGTCGTTCCCGGTCAGGGTGCAGAACTCGACGTGGTCGGCGATCTCCCACAGGTCGGAGAGGTTCGACCGCAGCCGCCGGTACGCCTCCCGGTGCGCGTCCCGCGCGGCCTCTGACCGGCCGGTACGCAGGTACGCCGGCAGCAGCGCGGTGAGGATCGCCTGCGGCTGCTCGGTGCAGCTGAGCCGGCCGGCGAGCACCGGCTCGGCCAGGGCCACCGCCTCGTCGTGCCGGCCCACCTCACACAGGTGGTGCACCTGGGTGGTCGGGTCGCAGCCGGCGCAGTCGGAGAGGGCGTCGCGGGGGGTGGTCATCCACCGGCGGTACCACTCGGCCGCCTCGTCGTGCGCCCCGAGGTGCGACGCCACCAGATAGCGGTGCTTGTACACGGCCTGGAGCGAGTGCCCGGTGTCCCGGTAGCGCCGCTCCATGTCGTCCAGCACCGCGTAGGTGCGGTCCAGCGGCAGCTCGGGGAACTTCAGCATGGCGCTGACCATGTACTTGAAGTGCCAGAGCAGCTGGTGGGCGAAGCGCTGGTGGTAGGGCTGCGGGTCCCGGTCGAACTCGGCGAGGCACCAGGAGAAGGTCACGAAGGACTTCGCCGGCTCGCCGCCGTAGACGTACCCGGTGGTGGCCTGCATCCGGGCGGCGAAGGCGAGGTGCCGGTCGTCGCCCGCGTCGGCCCGCCGGATCAGCTGTTCCAGCGCGGCGGTCTGCCCCGCCCCGTACGGCATGTTGTGGGCCTCGTGCAGCAGCCGCCACAGGTCGTCGTCGCTCACGGTCGGTTCACTCCCGTCCCGGTACGGCCCGGCCGAGCAGGCCGAGGAAGGAACTGTTCAGCAGGGCGGCGTCGGCCGCGCGGATGGGGTGGTGCCCGAGCAGCAGCGCCTGCCCGTAGAGCGCCTCGACGGCGAGCCCGACCAGCTCCGGGTCGGTGAGCGTGGTGACCCGGCGGACCAGCGGGTTGCGGTGGTTGAGCACCAGTTGCGGGCGGTCCGGCGGGGCGGAGGCGGCCAGCGCGTCCAGCACGCCGCCCCACAGCTCGTCGGCCTTCTCCCGGCTGGCGGCGAGCTGGTCGTTGAACGCCGCCGAGCGGCTGACCAGGTAGAGCGCCGGCAGCGAGACCGGGTCGTACGCCCGGACCACCACCTCGCAGCCGAGCCGTTCCAGGGCTCGCTGGGCGCCGGTCAGGAACGGCCGCAGGGCCAGCTCGACGTGCGGTTCGAGCGCGTCGAAGCGGGTGGTCAGGTCGCTGGGCTCCAGCCGTTCGATCAGCACCGACCGGTCCACCGCGGGCAGTCGCTCGATGAGCTCGGTGTCGTACGTGTAGCCGCCGTTGACGACGGCCAGGTCCTGCGCCGCCGCGACGGCGGCGAGCTGGCGGAACTCGTCGAGGCTGGCGGCGTACCGGAGCAGGCCGTGGCGCTGCCGGAACTCGGCGAGGGTGAGCGTGCCGACGTTGGTCTCCATCGGCCACCACTGGTCGACCAGGCGCAGCATCTCGTCGTCGTGCAGGGCGAGCGCCTTGACCCCCAGATGGTGCACCTGGAGGAACTCGGCGAGCCGGCGCGGGTCGTGCTTCGCCAGCCGGACCAGCCAGCCGCGCACCTGGTCGCCGAGGGCGTCCCGGGTGCCGGTGAGCAGGGTGTCCTCGTAGAGCGCCTCGCGGCTGGCGGTGGGCCGCAGCTCGCTGGCGTCCACCACGCAGTGGGCGAAGAAGGCCCAGTCCGGCAGCAGCCCGTCGGCGTGTTCGGTGAGCAGCATCCGCTTGAGGTAGACCCGGTGCCCGGCCCGCGCCGCCGGGTTCACCGGGGTGGGCAGGATGAAGGCCACCCCGGTCAGCCCGGCCTCCGGCACCGCCAGCGGCACCACGTCGAACGGGACGAAGCCGAGGGTGTCCTGGGCGTACCGGACCAGGGCCGCCCGGTCCAGCGGCGCGCCGGGGGCGGTCGGCCAGGGCGGCGGCCCGGCGGTGGTCGGGGTGTCGCCGACCCGCACGTCGACCGGCAGCAGGCTGCCGTAGAGCCGGGCCAGCTCGGTCACCGTCGGCACGCCGAACCACTGGTCGGCGTCGCGACGGGGCACCAGCGTGACCGTGGTGCCGGGCTCCGGGCGGGCCTGCTCGGGCGGGGCGAGCCGGACGGCGTACCGGCCGTCGGACCAGCCCGTCCAGAGCACGGTCGGCTGGTCGGCGTGCCGGGTGACCACCCGGATCTCGTCGGCGACCAGGAAACAGGAGAGCAGGCCGATGCCGAACTGGCCGAGGAACTCGTGCCGGGAGAAGCCCAGCTCGTCGCGCTTGGAGCTGCGACCGATGGTGGCCAGCAGCTCGTGCACCTGCGCCTCGGTGAGGCCGACGCCGGTGTCGTGCACCCGCAGGGTGCCGTCGCCGGTCAGCTCCGGCGGCTCGATCCGTACCCGGGCGGGGGCGTCCGGTTCGGTGGCGCGGCGGGCGGTGATCGCGTCGACGGCGTTCTGGAGCAGTTCCCGGACGTACACCCGTGGGCTGCCGTAGAGGTGATGACTGAGCAGGTCGACCACGCCACGGAGGTCGACCTGGAAGGTGCGGTCCACACGCTCTCCCCGGTCGGATTCGGCGCTCACCGTACCGGTGATGACTGACGCTGTCCGACCCCTTTCCGGTCGCCTTGACCCTCGACCCGGTCGAGGCGGCAGGGTCCGTCGGCATGATCACCACCCCACTCGGCCGGGACTACCGGCTGCTCTGGTCCGCCGCCGTCTCCTCCCGGTTCGGCGACGCCCTGCGTACGCCGGCGCTGGCCCTGCTGACCGCGACGCTGACCCGCGACCCCCGGGCGGTGGCCGTGGTGGCCGTCGCGGCGCACCTCCCGCCGCTGCTGCTCGGCCTGCTCGGCGGCGTGTACGCCGACCGCTGGGACCGCCGCCGGACGATGGCGCTGGTGGACGCCCTGCGGGCGGCCGTGGTCGCGGCGCTGGCCGCCACGGTGGCGGTGGATCGGGCGGGTGTGCCGGCGCTGGTGGCGACGGCGTTCCTGCTCGCCGCGCTCGGCGTCCTCTTCGACGCCGCCTCGTTCGCGCTGCTTCCCGCGCTGGTGCCCGCGCCGGCCCTGCCTGCCGCCAACGGCCGCCTCCAGGCCGGCACCGCACTGGCCGGCGGCCTGCTCGGCGCCCCGCTGGCCGGTGTGCTCTTCGCGGTCTCGCCGAGCGTCCCGCTCACCGTGGACGCGGCCACCTTCGCCCTCGCCGCCCTGCTCACCCTCGCCCTGTCCCGATCCGCCGCCGGCCCCGGTCGCGGCGCCCGGCCGGGCAGCGACCGGTCGGCACCCGGGCCCGGTCGCCGGGGCACCGCCGCTGGCCCCGACGGGCGCGCGGGCCGCCGCGGGCGCGGCAGCGCAGAGCGCTCGGTGTGGCGGGAGGCGGCCGACGGGGTGCGGTGGCTGCGGGGGGAGCCGACGATGTGGCGGATCACCCTGCTCAGCGCGGGGACGAACCTGGCGATCAGCGCGCTGCTGGCGGTGCTGGTCCTCTACGCGCTGGACGTGCTGCGGGTGCCGCCGGCCGGGTACGGGCTGTTCATGGCGGCGGTCGTGCTCGGCGGGCTGGCCGGGGCGCTCGGGGCGGGGCGGCTGGCCGCCCGGCTCGGCACCACTCCCGCGCTGCGCGCGGTACTTCTCACCCAGACCGTCGCCCTGGCCGGGTTCGCGCTGGTCCGGCACCCGGTGCCGGCCGCGCTCGCGCTGGCCGTCTTCGCCGGTGGGAGCACGGTGTGGAACAGCCTGTGGGCGGCGTACGGGCAGGGCCGGGTGCCGGCCGCGCTGCTCGGTCGGGTGGGTGCCACCCAGCGGATGGCGGCACTGCTCACCGCGCCGGTCGGCGCGACGCTCGCCGGGCTGGCCGGGGCGGCGTACGGGGTGGGCCCGGTGGTCGGGGCGGCGGCGGTGGTCTTCGCGCTGGTCACGCTCGCGGCGTGGCGGGCACTGCGGCCGGTCGCGCCGGCACCGGACGACGCCCCGCCCACCACCGCCGGGACAGCAGCCCGGCCAGGGCCGCTCCGGTCGCGTTGAGCAGCACGTCGTCGACGGAGGTGACCCGGCCGAGGTCGAGCGCGTACTGGGCGGACTCGACCAGCGCGGAGGCGGCGGCGCCGAGCAGGAAGAGCCGGCCGACGCCGGCGAGGGCGGCGGAGCGTACCGGGGCGAGGAAGCCCAGCGCGGCGAAGACCAGCAGGTTGCCGACCACCTGGACCACGACGGTGGCCGGTGGGCCGGCCGCGACGAGATCGACCAGGTCGCGCAGCGGCACCAGCTTGACCTCGCCGGGCGCGGCGCGCGGCGTGAGGATCATCCACACCCAGGGCAGCGTCCCGGCGACCATCCCCACCTCGACCGCGCTGCGCCGCCACGCCTCTCGGCGGGTCGGCGCGGCCCTGACCCGGGCCAGCAACGCGACCAGCAGCACCGTCACCGGCACCGCGACCAGCGTGGCGAGCAGCACGTCGCCCCACTCCTGCCACACCTGCCCCATCGGGGCAGCCTAGCCGGGGCGCTGGGCCAGCCCGGAGAGGCGCAGCGCCAGCCGCCGACGGACGGTCGGCGCGCCGGCGACGGCGCGGAGCAGCAGGTCGCGCAGCGGGCGGACGGCCGGCGAAACGGTGGCGAGCCGGGTCAGCCGGTCGGCGAAGCCGACCACCTCCTCGGCCAGCGGTCGGCGCGCGGCCGAGTAGTCGTCGAGCAGGCTGTCGGGTCCGCCGGCGAACACGTCGGCCAGGGTGTCGCCGAGGGTTACCGCGTCGCAGATCCCGAGGTTCATCCCCTGCCCGCCGGCCGGGCTGTGCACGTGCGCGGCGTCGCCGGCCAGCAGCACCGGGCCGGCGCGGTAGGTCTCGGCGACCCGGTGGTGGATCCGGAACCGGGAACTCCAGGTCACGTCGGTGACCCGGTCCGGCCGCCGGGCCGGCCCACGCTCGTCGAGCAGCGCCTGGAAGTAGGCGGCGTCCCGCACGCGTGGAGCCTGGGCGACCGAGGCGACCACCCGGACCACCCCGTCCGGCAGCGGCGCCCAGATCAGCGGCCCCGGCCGGGCCAGGAAGAGCGCGATCTCGTCGCGGGGCAGCACGCTGCGCACCCGCACGTCGGCGAGGACGAACGACTCGCCCCGGCCGTCCGGTCCGCCGAAGCCGATCCCGGCCAGCTCCCGCACGGTGCTGTGCATGCCGTCCGCGCCGATCACCCACCGGGCGCGGACGCGGCCGCCGTCGGCGAACCCGACCACCGCGGCGGTCTCGTCGCGGTCCAGGCTGGTCACCTCGTACGGCCGGTGGACCCGGGCGCCGAGCGCGGTGAGCCGGTCGGTCAGCACGGCCTCGGTGACCGCCTGGGAGATCAGCAGCGCGTACGGGTAGCGGCTCGGCAGGTCGTCGAAGCCGACGCCGAACAGCACCCGGTCGCGGTCGCGGACGGTGAACCGGCGCGACGCCGCTCCCCGGGCCACCAGCGGCACGGCGGCGCCGATCCGTGACCGCCGCAACCCCCGCCCGCCGCTCGGACGCCACCCGCGCCGCGATCCTGCGCGCCGCCCGGGAACGGTTCGCCGCCGACGGATACGAGCGCGCCACCATCCGCGCCATCGCCGCCGACGCCCGGATCGACCCGTCGATGGTGATGCGCTACTACGGCAACAAGGAGGGCCTGTTCGCGGCGGCGGCCGAGTTCGACCTGCGGCTGCCGGACCTGGCCGACGTGCCGACCGGGCAGCTCGGCGAGGTGCTGGTCCGGCACTTCCTGGACCGCTGGGAGGGCGACGAGACGCTCGCCGCCCTGCTCCGGGCGGCCAGCACCAACCCGCGTGCCGCCGAGCGGATCCGCGGCATCTTCGCCGACCAGCTCGGCGCGGTCGTGGCCCGGTTCGGCACCGACCCGGCGACCACCGCCCGCCGCGCCGGCCTGGTGGCCAGCCAGATCCTCGGCCTGGCCTTCACCCGCTACATCGTCGGCCTGCCGCCCATGGTGGACGCGGCGCCGGTCGAGCTGGTCGCCTGGGTCGGCCCCACCCTCCAGCGCTACCTGACCGGGGCGGCCCCGGACGGGCGTACCCCGTGACGACGACGGCCGTGGTCACCCGGCGGTGACCACGGCCGTCGGTGGCGCGGGACGGATCAGGCGGCGATGCCGCCCGGCTGGTCACCCTTGGCGACGGGCGCCCGGACCAGGTTGCCCCACTCGGTCCACGAACCGTCGTAGTTGCGCACCTGCGGGTAGCCGAGCAGGTGCCGCAGCACGAACCAGGTGTGGCTGGACCGCTCACCGATCCGGCAGTACGCCACCACGTCGTCCGACGGGCTCAGCCCGAGCTGGTCGGCGTAGATGGCGCGCAGCTCGTCGGCGGACTTGAAGGTGCCGTCCTCGTTGGCGGCCGACTTCCACGGCTTGCTGACCGCGCCCGGGATGTGCCCGCCGCGCAGCGCGCCCTCCTGCGGGTAGTCCGGCATGTGCAGCATCTCGCCGGTGTACTCGCCGGGCGACCGGACGTCCACCAGCGGCCGGCCGGCGGCCACGTGCGCCATGACCTGCTCCCGGTACGCCCGGATCGGCGTGTCGTCGCGCTGCGGCACCGGGTACTCGGCGCGGGGACGGGTCACCTTCTCCCGGGTCAGCTCCCGCCCCTCGGCGATCCACTTCTGCCGGCCGCCGTCGAGCAGCCGGACGTCGGCGTGGCCGAAGAGCGAGAAGACCCAGAGCGCGTACGCGGCCCACCAGTTGAAGTTGTCGCCGTAGAAGACCACCGTGTCGCCCCGGCCGATGCCCTTGGCGGCGCACAGCTCGGCGAAACTCTTCGCGTCGAGGTAGTCCCGGGTCACCTGGTCGTTCAGCTCCGTGTGCCAGTCGACCTTGACGGCACCCGGGAGGTGACCGGTGTCGTAGAGCAGCACGTCCTCGTCGGACTCCACCACGACGAGGCCCTCGTCGCCCAGGTGCTCGGCCAGCCACTCCGTGGTGACCAGGCGCTGCGGATCGGCGTACGACTGGAGGCGGGAATTCGGATCGCTCGGCACAGGCATGATCCCCAAGGTACGCCGGATCCCGGCCCGGCGGCCGGCCATCGGAAATCGGGTGCAGCGGATGTGACCGCCGGCACGCGACCACTGAGGATCGACGCACGCCCGGGGTTCAGGCGCGGCGGTGCACCAGCCGCCCGGCGACCACGGTGGCCAGGCAGCGGCCGTCGTCGGCGAGGACGGCCAGGTCGGCGCGGCCGCCCGGCACCAGCGCCGGCGGGCGTACCCGGTCGAGCACCGCGACGTCGTTGCGGGCGGCGGCGGCCCGCAGCGCCGGGTCGGTGACGTGCGCGGCGAGCACCGCGGCGACGCCGAGCCGGAACAGCGCGTGCACCCGCTCGCGCGGGCTCGGTGCCGGCGGCAGGGGCCCGTCGTGCACCTGCGCCGGCCCGAGGGTGCCGGCCCACCGCCGCACCCGCACCTGCGGGTACGCCTCCGTCAGCTCGTCCAGCGGCGCGACCGCCTCGATCCGGTTGCCGGTGACGAGCACCGCGTGGCCGGCGACCGGCTCGTCGTCCGGCGTCGACCGCAGCAGCGTGGCGGCGTGGATGGTCCGCACGGTCAGTCGCTGACCGGCCCGAGCAGCGGGCGCTTGGCGGTGACGGTGTCGCCCGAGGACCGCCCGGTCAGCCGGCGCTTGATCCACGGGGCCAGGTGCCGGCCGGCCCAGCGCAGGTCGGCGGCGCGGGCGGCCAGCCAGGGCGTGGGAGCCGGCTGCTCCGGGACCAGCAGCCACTCCTCGTCGCAGCCCACCCCGAGCGCGGTCAGCACCTGGGCGGCGACCCGCCGGTGCCCGGCGGCCGACAGGTGCAGCCGGTCGGTGCTCCACAGCATCGGGTTGAGGAAGGTGTCGTCGGCGTACAGGTCGACCAGGATCGCGCCGTGCCGCTCGGCGGTCTCGCCGACCGCCCGGTTCATCAGCTCCATCCGGGGGGCGACCAGGCGCTGGCCGGGCAACCGCGCCATCACGTCGGCAAACCGGAAGAGGATCACGTCGGCGCCGCCGGAGCGGAGTTGCCGCACCACGTCGTCGAAGCGGGTGACCAGGGCGTCCGGGTCGAAGGTACGGCGCAGCGCATCGTTGCCGCCGGCCGCGAAGCTGATCAGATCGGGCTTCATCGCCAGGGCGGCGGGCACCTGCTCGGCCACCACGCTGGGGAAGAGCCGGCCCCGGATGGCCAGGTTGGCGTACCCGAAGTCCGGGCCGGCCTCGGCGGCCAGCCGGGTCGCCACCAGGTCGGCCCACCCGCGGTAGGTGCCGTCCGGGTACGCGTCATCCATGCCCTCGGTGAAGCTGTCCCCCACCGCGACGAAGCTGCGCCAGCGCACGCCGCCTCCCTCATGCTCTTCGTTGCCTGCGGCGACCAGTCTGTCACCGGGTCGGTTCCCGGCGCTGCCACCCGTCGGGCGAACGTGGCGGAGGTCATCGATCCGGTTCCACCAGGGGCCGCTACCCGGTCAGGTACCGGGTGATGGCGGCCCGCAGTTCGTCGTGCTGCTCGCTCAGCGCCGAGGCGGGATCGCGCCACTTCGACGCCGGGTACAGCCAGACCGGCTTGCCGACGATCTCCGGCGGCTCCCACTCGTACCTCGGCCAGACATGAGCGTGCAGGTACGGGTCCGTGTTGCCGAGGATCTCCAGGTTGACCCGGCGGAAAGCGGGGTCGGCCTCGGCGCAGGCCCGCTCGACCGCCTCGCCCAGCCGGTCCATGCTCTCCAGGTACGCCAGCCGCTTCGCCCTGGGCAGGTCGGTGAGCCGCTGCACGGCCGGGTTGTCCGCGAGCAGCACGCAGTAGCCCGGAAGCCACTGCACGTCTCCGATCACGGCGAACCCGCCGGGAAGCCGGGCCAGGACGGTGGGGTTCTCTCCGCGCAGTGCCGAACCGATCCGGTCGAGTCGCCAATCGATCATGATCAGATGTTGCCTCATCCGAGGTCGACGTGGTGATCGCCGGCTTGGCTGCCCACCTCCGCGTGCCGCCACTCGCACTCCGACACGACGACGGCGGGCCACCCCCCGTCGGTGTGGCCCGCCGTCGTTCGAGTGCAGGATCAGGATCAGCCGAGCAGGCGACCCCAGGGGGTGCCGGCAGGCGTCGGCAGGTTGCCCAGGACCCGGCCGTTGGCGGCGTACCGGACGAGGCGGTAGGCGGGGGCGTCGGCACCGAGGGTGGCGGTGTTGACCTGGGCGACGAGCGTGCCGTCCGGGAGGAAGCGGACCTGCTCGGTCAGGCCGTGGCCGGTTGCCTTCCGCCAGGCGGGGTCGAGCGGGGCCAGCTCGGTGGCGGCGCCGGTGCCGAGGTCCACCCGGTAGTTGCGGATCCGCCAGGTGCAGCCGCACTCACCCGCGTTCGGCACGTGGGTGCTGATCACGGCGTGCCGGGCGTCCAGGGAGAAGCCGGCCAGTCCGTGGATCTTCAGGTCGGCCGGAATGCGGGGCGTCACCGTGCGGAACTTGCCGCTGGCGTCACCGATGCGCAGCGAGCGGGCCCCGACGAAACCGACCATGCTGTGTCCGGCCTCCGGGCAGCTCTGCTGGTGGGTGGCGATCACGTGGCGCGCGCCCCCGTCGGCCCGAACCTCGATCACGGTCCAGTCGCCCCGCCGGCCCTCGGCGTACACCACGCTGAGGTTGTCCAGCCAGCGCGGCGCGCAGTCGAGGTCCCCCGCGAGCGGGACGGTAGCGACCGGGCCACCCTCGAACCGGCTGATCATCAGCCGGTTCGGCGTCGCCGCCAGCCAGGCCGCCCGCCGGCCGTCCGGGGAGGCCGCCACCCCGCGCTCGGCGATCCGGTCACCGGGCCGCCCCTCCCGGACGACCTCCCAGCGCCCGTCCGTGGTGCTGCGCCAGATCCGTGCCGGCGCCTCAGCCGAGCCGCCGTACACCTGGTCGGCGGACCAGGTGAGCTGCGGCCAGCTCAGCTTGCGGGCGGCGGCGGGCGGGGTGGCCGGGCGGGCGGCGGACACGCCGGACGCCTGCGCGACGGAGCCCCCGACACCGCCGCCGTCCGTCGTGGTCGGCGTGTCCGTCACGGTCACCGGCGGGGCGGCGGCGGCCGTGCCGGACGGCGCGGCGCAGCCGGCGGCGGCGATCGGGAGCAGCACCAGGGCGGCGGCGCCCATCAACGCACGGGGGCGCAGGGCCCGCCGCAGCGCCGAGGTGATGACGGTACGGGGGGTGAGGATGCTGTTCATGGGGGTGGCCTCCGGTGCGCCGAACTCGCTCTGACACCACCCAAGACGCGTCCCTTGTAGATCTCAGTTGCCGCTGGTGATCGCCTTTTATTGACAAACATTTCCGGCTCACGACGGCAACCATCCGGGCACCTGCACGCATCAGGCGGCGCGGCTCACCGGTCGTCGTCCGGGGGCTCGACCATCGGCCGCCGGTACGGCCCCCACGCGACGAACCGGGCGAACAACTCCCGTGGGGTGGGCCCGTCGTGCGGGTTCAGCCGGAACAGGTCGTGGGTGGCCTCGTGATAGAGCCCGGAGAGGTAGATGGCCAGGTCGACCGGCTGATCGGCGTACTCGATCTTGAGCAGCAGCCGGGCCTCGGCGCAGGGCCACGGCAGGCCGCAGCCCCGGCACACCCAGAGCGGGCGGATCGGCAGGTGCGGTGGACGGCCCGGCGGATACGCGCGAGGCCGTTCGGCGTACGGGCCGAGGCGGGGTACCGGGAGCTGACCGAAGATCACCGACTGCTCCCGTTCGTCCGCCACAACGCGGGCCGGCACCGTAACCACGGGAGCGGTTGGCGCATCTGGACCTCCTCGGGACGTGGGGTGGGGGCCGCCCCTGCACGGGGGGTCACGGGCGGCCCCGGAGCGGGCCGGACGGAAGGCGACCCGCTAGGTGACAGTCTGCTGAGGACGCCACTACTGTCGGAAGGCATCGACCCTGGTCGGGGCGAGGCCCGGTCAGCTATTCCGGGCGCGGGGACCGGCTGTGGAAAGGCCGAGGGAATCGTGGAGGAACTATGGAAGGCGAGCCGACCGCTGAGCTGATCCGGGCCCAACTGCGCCGGCTCCGGGTGAACGCCGAGCTGAGTCAGGAGGAGTTCGGGAAGCTCGTCCACTTCTCCGGTTCCCAGGTCTCCGCGGTCGAGTTGGGTCAGCGCCCGCTCGACCGGTTCTTCCTCAAGCGGGCGGACGAGGTGCTCGGCACGGGTGGGCTGTTGACGTCGCTGCTGAAGCTCGCGGAGCGGGACGGGCAGCCGAGCTGGTTCCGGCCGTGGCTGGAGGCGGAGCGGCAGGCCCAGCAGCTCCGCTGCTACCAGCCGAGCATCATTCCGGGCCTCCTACAGACGGAGAACTACGCCCGGGCGGTGATCCGTACCAACGACATGCTGAGCGACGACGAAGTGGAGAGGCGGCTGGCCGTCCGAATGGATCGGCAATCCATCCTCACGCAGTCGGGAGCGCCTCAGTTCGTGGCGGTGATCGAGGAGGTTGTCCTCCGCCGGGCCGACGAGGGATTCAAAGGGCTCATGACCCAGCAGATCGCGCACCTCATCGATTGCATCGGCCGCCCCCAGGTCAGTGTTCATGTCATCCCCGCCGAGGTCAGTGTGCATGTTGGACTCGCCGGGCCATTCACTTTGGCTCGAACGACGGACGGCGGATGGGTCGGACACCTGGAGCACCAACTCGGCGGCGAAGTGGTCGACAACGATGAAGGGATGACTATCCTGCTGGCGAGGTGGGAGAGCGTCCGCAGTGAGGCCCTGCCTCATCGGCAGTCGATCGAGCTGATGAAGGAAGTGATGACGTCATGGAGCTGATCGGCGTTACCTGGCGCAAGTCCACCCGCAGCGCACAGGGGGAGTGCGTGGAGGTGGCCGACAACCTGCCCGGTGTCATCGGCGTCCGCGACAGCAAGGACCCGGCCGGCCCGGTGCTCACCTTCGACCCACAGACCTGGCGAGCGTTCGTCACCCTCCTCAAGCGGCATTGATCCCGAAGGCTCCCCACGCTTGCACCGGATGCATGCATAATGAATGCATGGTTGCTCTCCAGATTCGTGACGTACCGGAAGAGGTACGGGACGCTTTGGCCGCCCAGGCCAAGGCCCGGGGTCAGTCGCTCCAGGCGTACCTGCTGGAACTGGTGGAGACACAGGCCCGACGCCTGCGCAACACCTCGCTCCTCGACCGTTTCGGGGGCAGATCGGACGGAACGCGCTCGCTGCCGGGTGAGAGCGCGGCCGAGTTGGCCGACCAGCGTGAGCGGCGCGGACCCTG
The DNA here is from genome assembly GCF_900091515.1 of Micromonospora purpureochromogenes. Lineage (NCBI taxonomy): Bacteria > Bacillati > Actinomycetota > Actinomycetes > Micromonosporales > Micromonosporaceae > Micromonospora > Micromonospora purpureochromogenes. Next base: position 586,197 of record NZ_LT607410.1, read on the forward strand.
GGGGGATGCGGCGTGATCGTCGTCGACGCGTCCGTCCTCGCGGATGCCCTGGTCGACGACGGTCCGGTGGGTGACGCGGCTCGGTCCGAGCTGACCGGGGACCCGCACTGGGCGGCGCCGGCGCACCTGCTCGTCGAAGTCATGTCCGTCATCAGGGGCAAGGTGCTCGGCGGGAAGCTCGGCCTCCCCCGAGCGCAGGAAGCGGTCGACACCCTGCCCTCGTTGGTCATCGATGAGATCCAGACCCCTGTCCTGCTCGACCGGATGTGGCAACTACGCGGCAACGTCTCGGCCTACGACGCGGCATACGTGGCGGCGGCCGAGTTGCTGGCGTGCCCACTCGTGACCGGTGATGGCCGACTCGCCAAGGCGAGCGGTGTTCGCTGCGAGATCCGACTGATAGCCGCCGCCTGACGAAGGGCGGGTCGCCCGGAGGACGGCCCGCCCCTGTCGTACCCGGTGGGTCAGTCCACGGCGGCAATGATCTGCATCGACGCCAGGCTGCTCGGCTCCGCCTTCTCGGCGACCTTCTTCCCGGCCTTGTCGACGAGGACCAGGGTGTACCGGCTGCCGCTGCGCACCCGGGCCACCAGCGAGCCGTCCGCCTGGAAGTAGGCCTGCCGCAGTTCGCGGCCGCCCAGCGGCAGGCTGATCTCCTTGCCGGTCCGGGTGTCGAGCACGGCATTCACGATCAGGTCGCGGGCGGCGTCGCCATAGGTGCCGTCGCGGTCGATCCGGAACAACGCGATCCGCCGCCCGTCCGGGGAGATGCTGGCGACGTCGAAGCAGACGTACCGGCTGCCCTTGCTGCCGAGGCCCGGGATGGTGCGCCGCCCGGCGCCGGTGCGGTCGGTGACGACGACGGTGCCGTTCGAACCGTCGGCGAAGGCCACCGTGCCGTTGGCGGCCCAGACCGGGTGGCAGCCGTCGAAGCCGGCCACCTCGGTGAAGGCGCCCGACGACACGTCCAGCAGGCCGGCTTTGGAGTAGCTGCCGTCCGCCGCGCCCAACCGCACGGTGAGCTGCCGGGAGTTCGGCGACCAGGTGGGCGACCAGCACATGTTGTCGACCAGGTCGTGGAGCTTGCGCTTGCCGGAGCCGTCGAGGGCGGACGTCCACAGCGCGCCGCCGTCCTCGACCCAGGCCACCCGGCGGCCGTCCGGCGAGACGGCGGCGTTGAGCTGCGCCGGGTTTACCGGCAGGGCGAGCCGCCGGACGGGGGTGCCACCCGGCGTCCACGAGTAGAGGTGAGCGGTGTCGGCCCCGCCCGGAGTGAACGGGCCGTAGTGGAGCCGGCCGAAGCTGGCGCTGCTGGCGGGCTGGCTGCTGGTCGACGTGGCCGGCGGGGCGATCGACGGGCTGCCGGAGGGCGACGGGGTCGGGGACGCGGTGGGCGACGGGCTGGCGGTGACCGAGGGCGTGCCGCCGGGGACCGGGTCGCCGCCCCGGTTCGGCAGGATCGCGAACGCGGTGCCGGTGGCCGCGCCGAACAGCACCACCGCCGCAGCCGAGGTGGCGATGGCGCGCTGGATGCCGATCCGGCGGGACGTCCGCAGGGCGCGGTCCCGCAGGTCGACCGGGGTGACCTCCTCGGCCAGGTCGGTCAGGTCGAGCCGGAGACGCTGGTCGTTCATCGGGCGCTTCCTTCCAGGACGTACAGCTCGGCGAGCTCGGGCGCGACGGTGCGCAACTTGGCCAGTGCCTTGGAGGTCTGGCTCTTGACGGTGCCGACGGTGACGCCGAGCAGCTCGGCGGCCTCGACCTCGGTGCGGTCCTCGAAGAAGCGCAGCACCAGCACGGCCCGCTGCTTCGGGGAGAGCTTGGCCAGGGCGGCCCGCAGGGTCAGCCGCAGGGTGGTCTGGTGGGCGTGGTCGGGGCCCGAGTCGCCTCCGCGTGGTTCGGGCAGCTCGCCCGTCATCGACTCGGGCACCCGCCGGCGTCGCCACCAGGAGACCTGCAGGTGGTACATGATCTTGCGGGTGTACGCCTCGGCGTTGCCGCTGTCGTGCAGCCGGCCCCATGACCGGTGGGTACGGGCCAGCGCCGACTGGACGAGATCCTCGGCGAGGTGCTGGTCACCGGTGAGCAGGTAGGCCGAGCGCAGCAGCGCCGGCGTCCGGGTACGGACGAACGAGTCGAACTCACTCAGGAGAGGGTCCACACGAGCCGATCCTTGGGGTAGTCGTTGATGCCTTTCCAGACGCCACCCCGGGATCGCCGGGTTGCCGTCCGGCAGCCGATGTGCGCGCCAAGTTTCGACACCGACCCGCGTAATGGCGTCGCCGGCCCCGTCGCGCCGGTCGTACGCTGCGCGAATGCTGCTACGTACGTCGACCCTGCTGCTGCGGACCCTGCGCGAGGATCCGGCGGACGCGGAGGTGCCGAGCCACCGGCTCCTGCTGCGCGCCGGTTACATCCGTCGCGCCGCGCCGGGCGGCTACACCTGGCTGCCGCTGGGCAAGCTGGTGCTGGACCGGGTCACCGAGATCGTCCGCTCGGAGATGACCGCCATCGGCGACCAGGAGGTGCACTTCCCGGCACTGCTGCCGGCGGAGCCCTACCGGACCAGCGGCCGGTGGACGGAGTACGGCGACCTCCTCTTCACCCTCGCCGACCGCAGGGGCGCCGAGCACCTGCTCGCCCCGACGCACGAGGAGATGGCCACGCTGCTGGTGAAGGACCTCTTCACCTCGTACCGGGACTTCCCGGTGACGCTGTTCCAGATCCAGACGAAGTTCCGCGACGAGGCCCGGCCCAGGGCCGGCCTGCTGCGCGGGCGCGAGTTCCTGATGAAGGACGCCTACTCGTTCGACCTCGACGAGACCGGCCTTCAGGCGTCCTACGAGCGGCACCGGGCGGCGTACCGGCGGGTCTTCGACCGGCTGGGGCTCGACTACACGGTGGTCCACGCGACGTCCGGAGCGATGGGCGGCTCGGCGTCGGAGGAGTTCCTGGCCGCGACGCCGGTCGGCGAGGACACCTTCGTCGGCTGCACGGAGTGCGACTACGCGGCGAACACCGAGGCGGTGACCACCCCCGCCCCGGCCACCGGGGACCCGGACGCGCAGCGGGCCAGCGAGGTGCACGACACCCCGGAGACGCCCACCATCGCGTCGCTGGTCGAGTTGGCGAACACCCGCCGGCTGGCCGACCGGGACGACTGGACCGCCGCCGACACCCTGAAGAACGTCGTGCTGAGCGTGCACCGGCCGGGCGCGGAGTCGTCGGACCTGCTGGTCATCGGGCTGCCCGGCGATCGGGAGGTGGACCTGAAGCGGGTCGAGGCGGCCCTGCACCCGGCCGCCGTGACCGTCTTCGACGACTGGGCCGCCCATCCCGAACTGGTCCGCGGCTACATCGGACCGCAGATCATGGCCAAGCTCGGCATCCGCTACCTGGTCGACCCGAGGGTGGTCACCGGCAGCGCCTGGCTGACCGGCGCGAACGAGCCGGGCCGGCACGCCACCAACGTGGTCGCCGGCCGCGACTTCATCCCGGACGGCACCATCGAGGCGGCCGAGGTGCGCCCGGGCGACCCCTGCCCGGCCTGCGGCACGGGTGAGCTGACCATGCGCCGGGGCATCGAGATCGGGCACATCTTCCAGCTCGGCCGCCGGTTCACCGACGCGTTCGCCCTCGACGTGCTGGGCTCGGCCGGCAAGCCGGTCCGGCCGACCATGGGCTGCTACGGCATCGGAGTGTCCCGGGCGGTCGCCGCGATCGCCGAACAGCACCACGACGAGCGGGGACTCGTCTGGCCGGCGGCGATCGCGCCGGTCGACGTACACCTGATCGCCGCCGGGAAGGGGCCGCAGCTCGACGCGGCGCTCGACCTCGGCGGGCGGCTGTCCGCCGCCGGCCTGCGGGTGCTGGTTGACGACCGGGTGAACGTCTCCGCCGGGGTGAAGTTCACCGACGCGGAGCTGATCGGCATCCCGCGCGCCGTCGTGGTCGGGCGCCGGCTCGCCGACGGGTACGTCGAGCTGCGCGACCGGGCCGGCGGTGAGCGGGTGGAGCTGCCGGTGGACGGGCTGGTCGAGCGGCTGGTCGACGAGGTGCGCCGCGCACTCGGCAACCGGGTGTAGCGGGCGCGCCACGGGGTACCGCTGCGGGATCGACCAAGGGTGTTTTTCGGAGGCTCTCATGTACCGGGTCAGTGACGTGATGACGAAGCAGGTGGTCTACCTGTCGGCGGAGACCACCCTGGACGAGGCGGCCAGGGTGATGAAGGAGGCGGACATCGGCGACGTGGTGGTCACCGACGGCGCCACCCTCGCCGGCGTGCTGACCGACCGGGACATCGTGGTCCGGGCGGTGGCCGAGCGCAGCGACCCGTCGACCACCACCATCGGCTCGATCACCACCCGCGAGGTGGTGATGATCGAGCAACACTCCACCGCCGCGGAGGCGGCGTCGCTGATGCGCGAGCGCAACATCCGGCGGGTGCTGGTCTGCGACAACGAGCGCAAGCTGGTGGGCATCGTCTCCCTGGGCGACCTGGCCATGCAGCTCGACCCGACCTCGGCGCTGGCCGACATCAGCGAGGCGGCGCCGAACGCCTGACCCGTGATCGACCCGGTGCCGCTCGCTCTTTTTGAGCCTGGCGGTGCCGGGTCGACGCCCCGGCCGCGACCTTCGTCACCGGGAGCCGGTCCGCCGACCGCCGGGCGTCCCCGCCCGGCGGCGGTAGCCTGGCGGGATGCCCGAGATGCCGACGAAGCTGGCCGAGATCGTCGAGGAGTTCGCCGCCGCGCCCCGCGACGTGGTGCTGGAGATGCTGCTCGAATACGCCGACGTCATCCCGCCCCTGCCGCCGGGCGTGGACCGGGAGGGCATGGAGCAGGTGCCCGAGTGCCAGACCTCGTTCTTCCTCCGCGCCGAGGTCAACCCGGACCGGACGGTGAGCACGATCTTCGACTGCCCGCCGGAGGCGCCGACCACCCGCGCCTTCGCCGGCATCCTCGCCGAGGGCCTGGACGGGGCGAGCACGGAGCAGGTGCTGGCCGTGCCGGACGACCTCTACCAGCGGATGGGGTTGGCCCAGGCGATCAGCCCGCTACGGGTGCGCGGCGGCACCGCCATCCTGGCCCGACTCAAGCGCCAGGTCCGGGAACAAGCGGGCTGAGCTGGCTGTTCACCCCCGTTATGGAGATCGAGATCTACGCCGACGTGGTCTGCCCCTGGTGCTGGATCGGCAAGCGCCGGCTGGAGCAGGCGTTGGCGTCGTACGGCGGTGAGGTGACCGTCCGCTACCGCCCCTTCCAGCTCGACCCCACGCCGGTGACCGAGCCGAAGCCGCTGGTCGAGGCGATGGCCGCCAAGTTCGGTGGCCGGGAGCGGGCGGAGGCGATGTTCGCCCAGGTCACCCAGGTCGCGGCCGGGGTGGGGCTGGACATGCGCTTCGACCGCGCGGTGCAGGCCAACACCTTCGAGGCGCACCGGCTGATCCGGTACGCCGCCGAGCACGGCCTGGCCGAGGAGACGGTCGAAGCCCTCTACGCGGCGCACTTCACCGACGGGGTGGACCTCGGCTCGCGGGACGCGCTGGTCGAGCTGGCCGGCAAGGTCGGCCTGGACGAGACCGAGGTCCGTGACCACCTCGACTCCCCGGTCGGACGCCGCGAGGTGGCCGCCGACCTGACCGCCGCCCAGCAGCTCGGGGTGAGCAGCGTGCCCACCTTCGTGCTGGCCGGCAAGTACGCGGTCACCGGCGCGCAGGAGCCGGAGACGCTGCTGGCCGCGCTGTCCGAGGTGGAGCGCCGCGAGTCGGGCGCCTGACCGGACATCGATCCCCGTGATGTTTCACGTGCAACCACATCGACGGACGTGCCGGGCCGGCCTCACAAGCTAGGCCGGTCGGGCCAGCCCTTCGACCACCCGGGCGCCGGGCAGCGCGCCGAGCGCCGGGCCGGGCAGCGCGATCTTGCTGTGCCGGACACCGGATCCGATGATCACGTGTGGGGTCGCGACCACCCGGGAGTCGACCAGGATCGGCCAGCCCTCCGGCAGGCCGATCGGCGTGATCCCGCCGTACTCCATGCCGGTCAGCTCGACCGCGTCGGCCATCGGGGCGAAGCTGGCCTTTCGCACGTCGAGCGCCCGCCGGACCACCCCGTTGACGTCCGCGCGGGTGGTGGCGAGCACGATGCAGGCGGCGTAACGGATCTCCCCCTCGCGCTTGCCGGCGACCACGACGCAGTTCGCCGACACGTCCAGCCCCACCTCGTACGCCGCGCAGAAGGCGGCGGTGTCGGCGAGTGTCGCGTCGATCGGGGCGACCAGCACGTCGTCGACGTCCACCGGAGCCTCGACCGGCCACTGCGCCAGCGCGGCGGCGACCGGCGCCGCCAGCAGGTCGAGTCGGGTGCGGGCGGGCTCGGTCTTCAACGTCCCCATCACGGTTGCGATCCTCGCACCCGCCGCCCCGATCCGCCCGTCGGCACCCGCCCCGCCGGCGGGGTTGATCGACCCCGCTCGCGGCGTGTCGCGGTGTCCCACGCTGCCGAAGCCGCGACACGCCGCAAGCGGAGTGGATCACGCCGGTCCGGAACGGCGGGCTCAGCTGCCGCTGAGGAAGGCGTTCTCGCGGATGAAGGCGCGGTCGTCGGCGAAGGCCGACTGGGCGACCCGGTGGACCTGCGGCCGGCGGGCCTCCAGGTCCTCCATGCCGTGCCGGACGGCGAGCCGGATCACGCCGTAGAGGAAGACGAACCCGAAGACGTAGAGGATGACGGTGGCGATGACGGTGAACATGGCGCCACGGTAAGGCGAACGTGAACGGGATGAGGTTTCATCTTCGGCCGGTTCCCCCATACGTGTCAGCCAGGTGATCCGCCCAGGTCCGGCGGCCCGGCGGGGTGGCGGTGGTGGTCAGCCCGCCCGCGCGCAGCGCGCTGCCCAGCCGGCCGGGAATCCGCACCGGCAGCAACGGCCGGCGCGAGCCGCGGGCCGCCCGCCAGGCGCGTACCGCCTCGTCGAAGCGGAGCACCTGTGGACCGCCGTACTCCTCGATGCCGCCCAGCGGGCCGGCGGTGAGCCGTTCGCCGAGCCGGCCGGCCACCTCGTGCTGGTCGACGGGCTGGGCGAGGACCGCCGGGTCGCCGATCACCGGGCCCAGCCGACTCGCCGTACGCAGCAGCGCGTCGAGGAACGGCGGGAACTGGGTGGCCCGCAGCACCGTCCACGGCACCGGGCCGGCGGCCACCACCCGCTCGGCCGCCAGCTTGTGCCGGTAGTAGGCGTAGGGCACCCGGTCGACGCCGACGATCGAGACGTACACCAGGTGGGCGACGCCGGCCGCCCCGGCGGCGACCGCCAACTCGCGGGTGCCGACCACGTCCACCCGGTGGGTACGCCGGCTGTTCGGCAACGACGCCAGGTGCAGCACCGCGTCCACGCCCGCCACCGCCTCGGCCAGCCCCACCCCGGTCTCCAGGTCGGCGACCACCCACTCCGCCGCCGGATCGTGCCGGGGCCGCCGGCTCATCGCCCGCACGTCGAACCCGTCCGCCCGCAGCCGGGGCAGCACCGCGCGCCCCAATGTGCCACCGGCACCGGTGACCAGCACCTTCATTCCCGACTCCTTCCGGTCGACAGCTCGACGGGGCTGGCCGGCCGATCGTGACGTCACCTGAGCAGGTCGACCCCGGTCATCAGGATGAAGAAGGCGACGACGATCTCGCTGACGATCCAGGAGTTGTGGTCGGCCCAGTCCCGCATCCTCGGCAGCGCGCGCTCGGCCCGCCGGCCCAGCACCAGCAGCGCCAGCAACGGCAGGGCGAGCAGCAGCAGGGTGAGCAGGAGGAACGGCACCAGGTGCCACCACGGCAGGTCGTACCGGACGACGTTCGCCCCCACGGTGGCCATGGTGAGGTCGTCGACGGGCATCGCCACCATGATCAGCAGACCGAGCCGGAACGCGTACCCGGGACCCGCGTGCTGCAGCCGGCTCATCCAGGCCGGCTGACCTTTCGAGTGCCGGCGCAGGAACACCACCACGGCCAGCGCCACGAGCAGCGCCAGCACCACCTGGCCGATGGCGGTCCGAATCTGCTCGCGGGGGCCCGCCCCGACGTCCTCGGCGAGGCCGGTCACGCGCCGGGTGACCAGCCAGGCGGTCGTCGTGCCGGCGACCACCACGACCGCCGCGCCGGCCAGGAAGCCCAGCGACGCCTGCCGCGGCCGGTTGCCGGAGGCGAGGAAGACCGCCGCGACCAGCTGCGTGCCGGCCACCATGACCACGGCCAACGGCAGGACGGTCAGGAAGCTCATCGCCTGCCCATCCTCCCGGCCCACCCCGCCGGCCAGGGCCGATTCGCCGCATCTCCCGACGGATACGGATCGCCCCCCAGGTCGCGCGATCCTCCGGCGGACAGCCGCCGCCCACCCTGCCGGCGAAGCTGAGCGGGCAGCCGCCCGGTCCGGCCATCCGTTAACCTCTGCTCCGATTCGACCCAGGAGCGGCATGGCAGACAGCGGTACGTCCCCCACCTTCCGTCCGACCCTCGTGCGCCGCGTGCTGCTGGTGGCGGGAGCCCTCATGCTCACCGCCGGGTGCTCGACCGCGTCCGGCGGCACCGACGCAGCGGCAACGCCGAGCCCCTGGCCCGTGGCGGGGCGAAAGCTGCAGAAGCCGGAGACCCTGCTCGGCCTGCCCTCGTCGTCGAGCCGCGAGCTGACCGGAGTGCCCGAGTCCCGACTGGAGGACCTCAAGCGGCAGGTGGGCGAGCTGACCAGTGCCGTCGCCTGGGCCTACGGGGGCGAGACGGAGGACGCGGACGCGGTGCTGATCAGCGGCGTCTCGGGGACGGTGGCCGATCCGGCGGGGGCGGTGAGCCGGGCTCTCCAGCCGTATCGGATCTCCGACGTCCGGCCCGTGGCGGCCGGTCCGCTCGGTGGCGAGGCCCGGTGCGGCCGGGGACGCACCGAGGAGGGCAGTCACCTCACCGTCTGCGGCTGGGCCGACCCGCAGACGATCGGCGTGGTGGCGCTCGTGTCGTCCCACCCTCAGGGGGACCTCACCAGCAAGTTTCACCAGGCACGCGAGGAGATGCAGCGCCCGCCCGCCTGAGGAGGCGGTGGCGGGTCAGCGGGGCACCACCCGCCCGGCGAACAGCAACCCGAGCAGGCCGCAACCCGCCGCGACCGCCAGCATCCCCGCGTAGTCGACCGGACCGGGCGCCGCCCCGGCGGCCAGCACGGTGCCGGTGAGCGCCAGCACCGTTGCGGCGAAGAGCGAGTCGCCCAGTTGCAGCGACGAGCTGTTGCGCCCCTGCTCGCCGGGGGCGGACAAATCCAGGGTGAGCACCGACAGGGACGGGAAGAGCAGGCCCATCCCGGTGCCGGCCACCGCCCAGCCCGCCACCGCGACCGCCACCGGCACGGCCGGGGCGACCGCCAGCGCGACCGTCGCGGTCCCCAGCGTGATGCAGGCCAGCCCGGCCCGGGGGAACGTCGCCGAGGAGCGCGGCGCCGGCAGCCGCCCCTGCAACCAGGAGCCGGCCGACCAGGAGACCGCGCCGACGGTGAGCACCAGACCGGCGGCGGTCGGCGTGAAGCCGCGCTCGCGGGAGAGCATCAGCGGGATCACCACCTCGGCCCCGGTGAACGCCGCCGAGGCCAGGCCCCGCAGGCCGATCACCGTGGGCAGCCCACGCGCCGCCCGCAGGAACCCCGCCGGCAGCAGTCGGGGCGCGCAACAGGCCAGGCCGACCAGTGCCAGCACCACCAGCGGTACGGCGAGCGGGCCGCGCTGCTGCCCCCCGTGGTGCAGCAGTGCGGCGCTCACCCCCGCCCCGGCCGCCCAGCCGATCCTCGCCAGCGCCCCGACGGGCACCCGACCGCCGACCGGCGCGGGCAGGGTGCGCAGGCCGGAGTGGACCAGCAGCGCCGCCGGGACCGCCACCGCCGGCACCACGAGGAAGACCCAGCGCCACCCCAGGTGCTCCACGATCAGCCCGGCCACCGCCGGCCCGACCAGCGACGGTACGACCCAGGCGGCGGCGAACGCCGCGAACACCCGCCGGCGCAGCTCCTCCGGGTACGCCTGCCCGACCACCACGTACAACGCGACCGAGAGCAGCCCGGAGCCGAAGCCCTGCACGGCCCGGCCGACGACGAGCTGCCCCATCGCGGTGGCGGTGCCGGCCAGCAGCAGCCCGGCCATGAAGAGCCCGACCCCGCTCCACATCGGCACCCGGGGACCCCGGGCGTCGCACCAGATGCCGGAGAGCACCATGGCGAGCACCCCGGCGGCGAACGTGCCACCGAAGGCGAGCGCGTACAGGGCGAGACCGTCCAGCGCGCGAGCGACCGTGGGCATCGCGGTGCCGACCGCCAGCGCCTCGAACGCCAGCAGGGAGACCAGGGCGACGCTGCCCACCGTCATCGCCCGCAGGCGCGGGTCGTACAGGCGGGCGGCCGGGGTGACCGGCGGCGTGGCGGTGGCCGTCACCGGCCCGACCGGGCCCGGCGAGATGTGATCGACATGGGTTCAGCCTGCGACCTCAACCGGGGTTTAGGTCAACCGTGAGCCCGGTCTCGTCAGGCCGACTGAAGCGCCTCGCCGAGCCCCTTGGCCAGGCCGGACATGTGCTGGTCGGCGAGGAGGTGACCGCTCCGACGTCCGCCCGGATTCCACGTCCACCCCGCCTCCATGCGCCCCCACCGGCGCAAACTTCCCTCCTCGCGACGGAATAACGGGCGGCTCGCCGGGAAGCCAGGCCGCCTGACGAGCGCGGGAGGCGAAATGGCGTACGGCAGCAGCGGCGGGCACAGCGGGGAGCGGGGCCGGCGGCTCGGCCGTACCGCTCGATGACGGCGCTGGGCCGGGTCGCCGACCGCGTGCTCCCGCCGGTGCCACCGCTGGTCGCCGACGCGTCCCGTACCGTCGGCTCGGCCGCGTCGCGGCTGGTCCGCGCGGTCGGGCTGACCCAGCGCCGGGTCTGGTCGCGCGGCGGACGGCACCACATCGAGGTGCACGGCGTCTGCCAGGACGGCGGCGACCGGCTGGCCCGGCAGGTCGAGACGGCGCTGGAACGGCTGCCCGGGGTGACCTGGGCCCGGGTCAACGCGCCGTCCGGCCGGGTGGTGGTGGCCGTCGAGGAGCCGAAGCCCCGGCTGCGCGATCTGATCGCCACGGTGGCCCGCGCCGAGCGGGTCTCCCCGCACGAGCCGGATCCGGAGATCCCGCCCCCGCACCCGCCCGAGGAGGGGCCGCGAACACCCCGGACGCTCGGCGCGCTCGCCTCCGACGCGTTCGGCCTGACCATCTCGGCGGCCACCCGGATCCTGCCCTTCACCCCGGTCCCCGGCGAGGTGGCCGGGCTGCTGGGCGCGATCGACCTGCACCCGAAGCTGCACGCGCTGGCCGACCGGGGGATGCGCGCCGACCCGCGCGCCGAGGTGCTGTTCCCGCTGGCCGAGGCGGTCGTCCAAGGGCTCACCGGCGGCTGGACCGGCATCGCCCTGGACAGCGTGCAGCGGATCGTGCAGTGGGGTGAGGCGCGGGCGCAGCTCTCCGCCTGGAACAAGGCCGAACCGCGGCTGACCGGCGACCCGGAGCGGGCCGTCGCCCGCTCGCCCGCCACCGAGCGGGGCCAGCCGAAGGCCGACGGCCCGGTCGAGCGGTACAGCAGCTGGGCGCTGGCCGCCGGAGCGGCGGCCGGGGCCGCCGCGGTGCCGGTCATCGGCGGCAAGCGCGCCGCCGCGCTCGCCCTGTCCTCGCTGCCGAAGGCCCCGGGCAGCGGCCGCGAGGGGTACGCCGCGCAGCTCGGCCGGATGCTCGCCCGGCGCGGCGTGATCGCGATGGACCGCAGGGTGCTGCGCGAACTGGACCGGATCGACACGGTGGTGCTGGACGCGGCCGTGCTGGGGTCGGCCCGGGGTGTCCTCGCCGACCTGGCCCCGCTGGGCGGCGCGGCGACCGGCGAGGTGGCCGCCCGCGCGTTCGCGCTCTTCGACCCGGCCGATCCGGACGGCTCGCGGGAGGCGGACGGCTGGCGGCTCGGCCCGCTCGACGGGCTCGACGTCACCGATCCCGGCGACACCCCGGACAGCAGCCGGCTGCGCGAGGGCGGCGGCCAGCTCCTGGGGCTCGCCCACCAGGACACCCTCGCCGCCGTCATCCGGGTCGAGCCCGAGCCGGCGCCCGGCGTCGACGCGCTGCCCACCGCCGCCCGGCACGCCGGCCTCCGGCTGGTGGTGGCCGGCGACGACCCGCAGCGGTACGCCTTCGCCGACACCGTCCTGCCGGGCGGTGACCGCCTCGCCGAGTCGGTGCGCACCCTGCAACGCGAGGGCGCGGTGGTGCTGGTGGTGTCCGGTGACCGGGCGGCGCTCGCCGCCTCCGACTGCGGCCTCGGCGTCGCCGACCCGGAGGCGCTGCCGCCCTGGGGCGCCCACCTGCTGGTCGGCACCGACCTGCGGATCCCGGCCCTGGTCATCGAGGCGGCGGGGGTGGCCCACCGGATGACCCGGCAGAACATCCGGCTCGCCATGGCCGGCGCCGGCCTCGGCGCGCTGGGCGCCCTCACCGCCGACCGGGAGGAGCTGCCCGGCCGCAGCCTGGCGGCGGTGAACGGGACGGCTGCGCTGGCCTTCGCCCACGGCGTCTGGCGGGCGCACCGGCTGCCCCACCCGGACGGCGCGCCCACACCGGCCACCACCGCCTGGCACCTGATGCCGGTGGACACCGTGCTGCGGCAGCTGGACACCAATCCCGGTGGGCTGGCCGACGCCGAGGCGCACCGCCGGCACACGGCCGCCCCGAGCGCGGGGCCCGGCATGGGCGGCGGCCTGCTCCGCGCCTTCGTCGACGAGCTGTCCAACCCGCTCACGCCGGTGCTGGTCGCCGGAGCGGTGCTCTCCACCGCGTTCGGCTCGCTGGTCGACGCCGCCCTGGTCGGCGGGGTGGTGGGCGGCTCCGCGCTGATCGGGGCGGTGCACCAGCGCAACACCGAACGGTCCCTGGCCGAGCTGCTGTCCCGTACGGAGGTGACCGCCCGGGTCCTGCGCGACGGGGCCGAGCGGGTACTCCCCGCCGAGGCGCTGGTGCCCGGCGACGTGGTCACGCTCGGGCCGGGCGACGCGGTGCCGGCCGACTGCCGGGTGCTCACCGCCGACGGGCTGGAGGCGGACGAGTCGTCGCTGACCGGGGAGTCGCTGCCGGTCGGCAAGACCGTCGAACCGGTGGTCGCCGCCGCCGTGGCGGACCGCCACTCGATGCTCTACGAGGGCACCACCGTCGCCGCCGGCCATGGCACCGCCGTGGTGGTGGCGACCGGTGCCGAGACCGAGTCCGGCCGCAGCCTCGCGCTGGCCGGGCAGGCGCCGCCGGTCAGCGGGGTGGAGGCCCGGCTCGGCAAGATGACCAGCGCGGCGCTCCCGCTGGCGGCCGGATCGGCGATCGCGGTCGCCGGGGCGGGGCTGCTGCGGGGCGTACCCCTGGCGGAGACGGCGGCGACCGCCGCGAACCTGGCCGTGGCCTCGGTGCCGGAGGGGCTGCCGTTCCTGGTCAGCGCCGCGCAGTTGGCCGCGGCCCGGCGGCTGGCCGAACACGGGGCGCTGGTCCGCAACCCGCGCACGATCGAGGCGCTGGGCCGGGTCGACGTGCTCTGCTTCGACAAGACCGGCACCCTCACCGAGGGGAGCCTGCGGCTGGCCGGCGTCGGCGACGACGGCCGGTACGCCCCGGCGGACCGGCTCGACGACGGGTTGCGACGGACCCTCGCCGCCGCGCTGCGGGCCACCCCGGCCGCCGACGACCCGGACGAGCTGCCCCAGCACACTGATCGGGCGGTCCGGCACGGCGCCCGCGACGCCGGTGTTCTGGAGCAGGTCGGCGCGGACGGCTGGGAGGCGGTCGGCGGGCTGCCGTTCGAGCCGTCCCGCGGCTACCACGCCACCGTCGGGCGGACCGGTGACCGGCTGCTGCTCAGTGTCAAGGGAGCGCCGGAGACGGTGCTGCCCCGGTGCAGCGCCTGGCGTACCCCGGGTGGCCGGGACGAGCACCTGGACGACGACGGGCGGGCCGGGCTGCACGCGATGCTCGCCGACCGGGCCCGGGCCGGGCACCGCATTCTCGCCGTCGCCGAATGCCGGGTCGGCGCCGAGACGGTCACCGACGACCAGGTGGACGACCTGGTCTTCGTCGGCTTCCTCGCCCTCGCCGACGGGGTGCGCGAGAGTGCCGCCCCGGCCGTGCGCCGGATCCGGCAGGCCGGCGTGCACACCATCATGATCACCGGTGACCATCCTGCCACCGCCGAGGCGATCGCCTCGATCATCAGCGACGGCCACGACGCGCAGCGGGTGGTGACCGCCACCGAGCTGGACCAGCTCGACGACGACGCGCTCGGCGAGCGGCTGGCCCGCACCGACGTGGTCGCCCGCTGCACTCCCACCCACAAGGTGCGGATCATCCAGGCGTTGCAGAAGTGCGGCCGGACCGTGGCGATGACCGGCGACGGTGCCAACGACGCGCCGGCGATCCGGCTGGCCGACGTGGGCATCGCCCTCGGCCAGCGGGGCACCCCCGCCGCGCGGGCCGCCGCCGACCTGGTGGTCACCGACGACCGGCTGGAGACCATCATCGCCACCCTGGTCGAGGGGCGGGCGATGTGGTCCTCGGTACGCCACGCGCTGAGCATCCTGGTCGGCGGCAACCTCGGCGAGATCGCGTTCAGCGTGCTGACCGCTGCGGCGACCGGCCGGTCCGCGTTGACCGGGCGGCAGCTGCTCCTGGTCAACCTGCTCACCGACCTGGCGCCGGCGCTGGCCATCGCCGTCCGGCCGCCCGGCGCCGACCACGCCGACGGGCTGCTGCAGGAGGGCCCGGACACCTCCCTGGGCGAGACGATGACCCGGGAGATCGGCCTGCGCGCGGCGGCCACCACCCTCGGCGCGACCGCCGGCTGGACGATCGCCCGGTACACCGGACGGCGTAAACGGGCCGGCACGGTGGCGCTGGTGTCGCTGGTCGGCACCCAGCTCGGGCAGACGGTGCTGGCCGGCGGCACCAGCCCGATGGTGCTCGCCTCCACCGCCGTGTCCCTCGGGGTGCTGGGCGCGGTGGTGCAGACCCCCGGGGTAAGCCAGTTCTTCGGCTGCACCCCGCTGGGGCCGGTCGGGTGGGGCATCGCCGCCGGCTCGGCGCTCGGCGCCACCTTCGCCAACGGCGCGCTGACCCGACTGGTCGAGCGGTTCCCACTGACCGGCGACAAACCGCCCGGGTCGCCCGCCGAACCGACCGCCGGCGAACCAACGGCCGACGGGCCGGCCGAGGAAAGCGCCGCCGACGGGTCCGCCGCGGAAGAGCCGTCCGGTCGGTAAGGCGGCGGGCCGCATGGCCGCGCCCGGGCGGGGTACGGCCGGGGGTGGAGGTGGGACGCGTGGAGACGGACCAGCCGAACGTGACGTTCATCGGCACCGCGACGACGGTGCTGCGGATCGGGGGCTTCACCCTGTTGACCGATCCGAACTTCCTGCACCGGGGCCAGCGGGCGTACCTGGGCAAGGGTCTGTGGTCCCGCCGCAGCACCGAGCCGGCGCTGACCATCCCCGAACTACCCGCCCTGGACGCGGTGGTCCTGTCCCACCTGCACGGCGACCACTTCGACCGGGTGGCCCGCAAGGGGCTCGACCGCGAGCTGCCCATCATCACCACCCAGGCGGCCGAGCGGAAGCTGCGCAAGTGGGGATTCCGGGCGGCCGAGGGGCTGCCCACCTGGCGGTCACGGGAGCTGAGGCGGGGGTCCAGCACCCTGCGGCTGACCTCGTTGCCCGGTCAGCACGGCCCGGGGGCGCTGGACCGGCTGCTGCCCGACGTGATGGGCACGATGATCGACCTGGACCGGGACGGGACGCGCCGGTTCCGCCTCTACGTCACCGGGGACACCCTGCGCCGCCCGCAGCTCGCCGAGATCCCGCAGCGCTTCCCGGACATCGACGCGATGCTGATCCACCTGGGCGGCACCCGGATCGCCGGCATCCTGGTCACCATGGATGCGAAGCAGGGCGCCGACCTGGTCGAGCTGATCCGGCCGAAGCTGACCGTGCCGATCCACTACGACGACTACCCGGTGTTCCGGTCGCCGCTGCGGCACTTCGTCGAGGAGGCGAAGCGGCGCGGGCTGGTGTCGGGGGTGCGCACCATCCTGCGTGGCGAGATCGTGCCGCTGACCGTCTGAGCCGGGTCTCCGTACACCGATCGCCGCCGTCCGGCGCGGAGCCGGAGGGCGGCGATCGATGCTGGGACGGGATCAGGAGCGCTCGGAGATGGCCTCGATCAGGTCGCCCACCGGGCGTTCGGGCAGCGACCGCGCCACGTCGGCCACCGCCACGATGCCGACGAGCTGGTGCCCGTCGATCACCGGCAGCCGGCGCACCTTGTGCTGGCCCATCGTGCGCAGGATCTCCGCGGCGTCGTCGTCGGCGCCGATGGTCACCGCCTCGCCCTGGGCCAGCTCGCCGGCGGTCACGTTGGCCGGGTCCTTGCCCTGCGCGAGAACCTTCACCACGATGTCGCGGTCGGTGAGCATGCCCTTCAGCTTGTTGTCGTCGCCGCAGATCGGCAGCGAACCGACGCCCAGCTCGGCCATCCGCTTGGCGGCGGCCCGCAGGTCGTCCTGCTCACGGACGCAGGTCACGTCGCTGGTCATGATGTCGCGTGCGGTCGGCATGGTGACACCTCGCTTTCCGGGGGGGTTGTTGCCTGTTCTCCTACCCCGGCGGTCGAAAGGCAATCCGGCACATGAACGGCGACCTGGCGGGAACCCAGTCGCCGGAGGTGATCGACATGCCGTTCGTCCAGGTCATCGAGTACGAGACGGACCGCCCGGCCGAGGTGCGGGCGCTCAGCGAGGAGTGGGGACAGCAGCAACTGGCCGGCGCCCCGGCACGGCTCACCGTCGCCGAGGACCTGGAGCGGCCCGGCCACTTCGTCATGGTTGCCGAGTTCGACAGCTACGACCAGGCGATGGCGCACAGCGCCCAGCCCGAGACCGGCGGGTACGCCGACCAGCTGCGCAGGTTGGCCAAGGGTGAGCCGCGCTACCTCAACTTGGAGGTCGCCGTTCGACAGACGAGGTGAGCCTGCTCCGCTGCGTGCGCAACCTCGTCCCCGCGCCGATGTCGGTCGGGTGTAGCGACGGCCACGGCTGGAAAGATTGATCCGGTGCTGAGACGTGTGCTGGACGGCCGCTACCAGTCCGAGGAACTGCTCGGCAGCGGCGGCATGGGCGAGGTGTGGCGCGGCCGGGACCTGCGACTGGACCGGCCGGTGGCGATCAAGGTGCTGTCCGCGGCCGGCCTCGAGGAGCCGATGGCCGCCGAACGCTTCGATCGTGAGGCGCGGGCAGCCGCGCGGCTGACCCACCCCCACATCGTCGGGGTGTACGACTTCGGCACCGAGGGGGACGACTCCTACCTGGTGATGGAGCTCGTGGAGGGACGGACCGTGTCGGCGCTGATCGTCGACGGCCCGCTCCCCGTCGAGCAGGCCGTGTCGATCGCGGTGCAGGCCTGCGACGCGATCGCCGCGGCGCACGCAGCCGGTGTGGTCCACCGGGACGTGAAGCCGGGGAATCTGATCGTCACGCCGTCCGGCATTGTGAAAATCTGCGACTTCGGCATCGCCCGCCTGGCGGAGACCGCCGGCCACAACACCCTCACCGGTCCGGCGACCAAGCTCGGCACCAGTTCATACATGGCGCCGGAGCAGGCGCTCGGCAAGCCGGTCGACCCGCGCACCGACCTGTACGGCCTGGGCTGCACCCTCTACGCCATGTTGGCCGGCGCTCCGCCGTTCTCCGGCGATCCGCTGAGCGTCCTGCACCAGCACGTCAACGACCCGCCCGCGCCGCTGCGCGACCGCCGGCCGGACGTACCCGTCGCGCTGGACGCCCTGCTGTCCGAGTTGCTGGCGAAGGACCCGGCGGCCCGTCCGACGAGCGCCCGAGAGGTCCGCGACCGCCTCGCGGCGCTCATGGCCTCGCCCGATGTCCTGCCGGCGGCCGGCACGCCGCTCGTTTCCGGCACGGTGGCGCCAGCCGGCGCGCCAGGTCCGTCCGACCCCGGCGCGGCCGGTGCCGGTCCGAGCGCTCCGGACCCGGTCGCTCCGGTGGAAGGTCCCGGCACCGGAGGGCGGCCGGTGCGGCGGCGCCGGTTGGCGGTACTGCTGGCGGCGGGCATCCTCGGCGTCGCACTGCTCGCGCTCGCCGCCGCTGCGCTCCGGGCCCCCGCCGGCGACACGTCGGCAGACCGCGGCACGAGGGCCGCGCAGCCCACAGTCGCGCCCGCCCCCGCCAGTACGGCCGCACAGCCGAGCGTGGGGGCCGCGCCGGTCACGGTCGCACCGACCACCCCGTCGCTGCGGACGGTCGCTCCCACCACCCCCACCAGCCGGGCGCCCAGCCCGCGGGCCGCGTCGCGGACGCCGGCCCCGCCGGCGGACCCCGTCGTCGCGATGCGGCTGTCGATCCAGGAGCAGGTGGAGGCCGGCCAACTGAACCCCGACGCGGCCAAGGACCTGCACAGCAAGGTGGACGCGATCGCCAAGGAGATCGCCGAGGACGACCCGGAGCAGGCCGAGGAGCAGGTCAAGAAGCTCCGCGACAAGCTGAGCGAACTGCTCCGGGGCGGCAGGCTCACCGCCGCCGGCTACGACGACCTGACGGCCGGCGTCGACCGGATCGCCGCCGCGCTGCAGTGAGGACGGGCCGCCCCGTCCGGCTGCTCACGACCACCGGGATGCCGGGCGAACGCGGCCCCGAGCATTTTCACCGGCGGCGCGGCTTCCGGCTGACGGCCAACTGGACCGCTGACGTGGCGTCAGTGCCAGGTGGCTGCGGCGCGCCGCAACCGGTCGTTGATCGCCCGCCCCACCCCGGTGTCGGGCACCGCCTCGGCCAGGATCTCGGTCACCCCGGCCGCGTCCAGCCGGTGCAGGGCGTCGAAGAGCCGGGCGGCGGCCTCGGTCACGTCCCCGGCGGGTGAGAGCACCTCGACCGCCGCGTACCCGTCGGCCGGCCGCTCCCGGAAGGCCAGGAAACCGCGCCGGCCGCCGTCGGCCGGCGCCGGCTGCGCCCCCGCCACCACCCGCAACGGGGTACGCGGCGCGTAGTGTGCGGCCAGCGTCCCCGGCGCCACCGGCTGCCCGGAACTGCCCGGCCGGACGCTCACCGGCCCGACCGCCTCGATCAGCTCCTCCAGGGCGAGCGCGCCGAGGCGCAGCACCACCGGCTGCGCGCCGCGCGCGTCGACGATGGTCGACTCGATCCCGCACCGGGTCGGCCCGCCGTCGAGCACCACGTCCACCGCCGCGCCGAGCCCCTTGACCACGTGCTCGGCCCGGGTCGGGCTGAGCTGCCCGAACCGGTTCGCGCTCGGCGCCGCCACCGGTACCCCGGCGGCCCGGATCAGGGCCCGCGCGGAGGGCTCGTCCGGCACCCGGACGGCCATGGTGTCCAGCCCCGAGGTGACGATCGGCGGAATCTCGGCGGGCCGGTCCACGATCAGCGTGAGCGGCCCCGGCCAGAACCGCTCGGCCAGCGCGGCCACCGCCGGGGGCACCGGTCCGACGAGCTTCTCCAGGTCGGCGGCGTCGGCCAGGTGGGTGATCAGCGGGTCGAAGCTGGGCCGGGCCTTGGCCTCGAAGATCCGGGCGGCGGCCCGGGCGTCCAGGGCGTTCGCGCCGAGGCCGTAGACGGTCTCGGTCGGGAAGGCCACCAGCCCGCCGTCGCGCAGGACGGCGGCGGCCTCGGCGATGCCGCTGTCGGCGGGCAGGACACGTGGGGATCCGGTGCTCACGCCCCGACGCTAGCCTGCCGACGTACCGGTCCTCCGGTCGGCCGCGCGATCACCCGCCCTCGGCCCGGCACGCACCGCCCCGGAACTCCACCCCCGGCACGTCGTCGAGGATGCGGCTGATGTCGGCGACCGACCCAAGGGCACGGGCCGGGTCGCCGCACAGTTCCGCGACCGCCGAGGCCAGGTCGTCCTCCTCCCGCGACCAGTCGACGCCGGCCGCGCGGAGCTGGGCCACCGCGTGTGCGGTCAGGGCGGCGGGGTTGGTGACGGACACCTCCACCCGGCAGTACAGCTGGAGGACCTGCGGCGTGGGGTCGCTCATCGACTGTTGCGCGAGCGACGGGCCGCCCGGACCCCGCCCACGATCGCCGCCGTGATCGGCAGGAGCACACAGATCATCAGAACCAGCAGATGCCACAGCTTGAGAGCGACCATGGCGCAGAGGATAGGTAGCGCCTGCCACCGCCCGCTGTCCCGGCCGACGAAGGCCGACAGGCTTGGCTGTACGGATAGCCCGTACGGCCAAGCCTCGTCGTTCCTGCCACACGACCGCGGGTCCGGTGGGGCAGGCGGCCACGACGGTCAGCAGCAGCTTGCGGCGGCTCCGCTGGTGGCGGGCTCCTTCTCGGCGGCCGGGGTGCAGCAGGCGCTCTCGGTCGCCTTCTCCAACTGCGGGGAGTCGGCCTTGACGGTGTAGACCTCCCACGGCTCGTTGCCCGGTCCGCGTACCCAGACCTTGTCCTGGAGGGCGTAGCAGCACTCCGTGCTCTTCTCCTCCAGCGTGATCAGGCCGGCGTCGGTGAGGCGCGTGGTCGCGGCGTTGACCTCGTCCGTGCTGAACACCTCCACCCCGAGGTGGTCCATGACGGTGGGCTGGTCGGGCTCGCCTTCGAGCAGGACGAGCTTCAGCGGCGGGTTCTCGACGGCGAAGTTGGCGTAGCCGGGGCGACGCTTCGCCGGCTCGACGCCGAACAGCTTGGAGTAGAAGGCGACGGAGCCCTCGAGGTCGGAAACGCGCAGGGCGAGCTGGACGCGGGACATGGTTCTCCTCCTGTGACGGTTCAGCGGATGTGCTGTCTAGATGATTTTCGAAGCAGTGACCTCACTGTGGCACCTTGCTTTGAAGTCTGTCAACCTAGAGGCATGCCGAAACAAACGCTGCCGGTGGTGGACCTGCAAGCGGTGGCCTGCTGCCCTCCGATCGCCGCGAGTCCGCTGGACACCGCGCAGGCGAAAGTCGTCGCGCCGATGTTCAAGGCCCTGGGTGACCCGGTCCGGCTGCGGCTGATGTCGATGATCGCCTCGGTGCCGGAGATCTGCGTCTGCGACCTGACCCCCGCGTTCGACCTGTCCGGGCCGACCATCTCCCACCATCTGAAGGTGCTGCGCGAGGCCGGTCTGGTCGACTCGGAGCGGCGCGGCACCTGGGTCTGGTACCGGGTCAAGGCCGAGGCGTTCCGCCAGCTCGGCCTGCTCCTGGACATCCCGGCCCGGCCCGCCGTCGAGGCCGGCCGTGAGCGACGGTGACCTTGCGGCCCTGGTGCGCTCGTACCTGGACGACGACGAGGTGATGCTGCTGGCCGACGACCCTGATCGCGAGTGTCGCGTGAACACCTGGTGCTACGGGGTGCCCGACGCCGCGATCGACGTGCCGGCAGTGGTCGCAGCGCTTCATCTCGTGCACCGCGAACTCGGACGACGGCGGGCCAGCCCGGGCACCTTCTATGCCTGGTACGACGAACCGGCTGGCCAGCTTCGGTGCTCGTTGACTTCGGCACCCGCCGACCGGCTTCCGTTTGCGGCGCCGTACCGCTCGACCACCGATGCCGCGGAGGTCGTCGCCCTGGTGGCCGCTGATCCCAACCCTGGATTCGTTCCATGCTCAGAGCTGGCAACCGTCGAGCCCGCCGTGGCCTCGGTCATCGCCGAGCCGCCGCCGATGCCCGTCTGGGTCGCACCTCTTCCGTGAATCCGGACCGGCCCTGCTCTGCGAAGACCAAGCCCCGGTTTGTCCGCCAAAACCGCCTTGTTGTGCTGCTGGCCCGTGTCTACCGTGCAGTGATGCTCTCACGAATGCTGACGGTGACCTTCGATGCGCACGACCCGGCTCGCCTGGCGCAGTTCTGGGCCGGCATGCTCGGCCGAGATGTCGTCGAGGACGCCGGCGGTGCGCTCCTGCCTGGTGACGACACGCAGCTCAGCCTCCGGTTCGTCCGGAGCGGCGCGGAGCAGGTGGGGCCGAACCGCCGCATGCACCTTCACCTGACCAGCGCCAGCGGCGCCGACCAGCAGCACACGGTGGCGACGGCGCTGGGGCTCGGCGCCGGCCACCTCGACGTCGGGCAGCGCCCCGAGGAGGGGCACATCGTCCTGGCCGACCCCGAGGGCAACGCGTTCTGCGTGATCGAGCCGGGCAACGCCTTCCTCGCCGGGTGCGGCCTGCTCGGGGAGCTCGCCTGCGACGGCACGCGGGAGGTCGGCCTCTTCTGGAGCGAGGCGCTGGGCTGGCCGCTGGTGTGGGACCAGGACCAGGAGACCGCGATCCAGTCACCGCACGGCGGCACGAAGGTCGCGTGGGGCGGGCCGCCCGTGGCCCCGAAAAAGGTGAGGAACCGGCAGCGCTTCGACCTCGCCCCGGCCGGTGGCGACCAGCGAGCGGAGGTCGACCGGCTGGTCTCCCTCGGGGCCACTCGGCTCGAGGTCGGTGAGGACGGCGCCGTCGTACTGGCCGATCCCGACGGCAACGAGTTCTGCGTCAGAGGGAACTGACCACAGCGCGGCGGGGTAGCCCGGCCGCGACCGAACCAGCCCGGAAACCTATACGGTCACAGCTTCTGGCTTCGGCTGCCGATCATCGACATCAGCAGCCCGTGGGTCTCGGCGTCGCCGGCCACCACGAGCCCGCGGCCTGGCCCGATCGGGGCGCCGTCGATTCCGGTGACGACGCAGCCGGCGGCCCGGCACAACGTGATGCCGGCGGCGAAGTGCACGCTCTCGGCCAGGTCACCGCCATCGCTGACGTATGCGGCGCGCTTGCCGGCCGCGACCCAGGCCAAGGCCAGCGTCGTGGACACGACCCGAGGCCGGAACCGTTCGACGAACCCAGGGTGGGCCAGCAGGTCCACGGCCCGGAATCCGGGCGCGCTCGGAAACGGCGGATCCAGGTTGACGTCGACCAGCTGGGTGGCAGGTGTGGGCGTCAGCTGCTCATCGACACCGTCCTGCCGCACCCAGGCGGTCTCACCGTCAGTGAAGAAGACCTCGCCGCTGAACGGGTCGGCCACGGCCGCTGCCCCGTCGCGCAGCGCCACGTTGACGGCCACCAGCATGTTGCCGACGGCGTAGTTCAGCGTGCCGCACAGGGGATCCACCAACCACTGGCGCACGACGTCGGCCGCGCCCCGCTGCCCGCCTTCCTCGCCGAGCACCGCGTCATCGGGCCGAGCAGCGCGGATGACGTCGAGGGTCGCCTGCTCAGCCTCCACATCGGCAGCGGTGGCGAAATCCCCGGCCCCTTTGTCGATACGGGTGAGGCGCCGGCCGTACATGTTGCGCACCACGTCCGCGCCGGCATGTGCCGCGGCTACCGCAACCTCGGCATCGTCAAGGCTCGCGTACGAGTTGATCACGCCGTGCACCATATCGGGGGCCACCGGTCAGGCCAGAACCGGCAGCGGGCCCGCCCACCACAACGGTGGACGGGCCCTCGGCCTCTCTGGCGCTACGCCGCCGGCACGGTGATCGTGATGCCGGTGACGGCCTCACCCGCCGTGGTGTGGATCAGGTCCGGGTACGCCACCCGGCCGTCGCCCACGCTGTAGAGGAGCCGCACGTCCTGCGTGTTGAGGCCCTTCATGGTGAACGTGCCGTCCGAGCGGACCGACGGCTGGATGCCTGCCCAGTCACCGGTCGTCGCGTCGACGGCAGTGATGCCCACGCACGTCCGGCAGGTGCCGTCGGGCACGGTGACGGTGCCGCTGATCGTGCCCGTGGCCGGCAGTGCCGCATCCAGCGTGACGGTTTCGCCGGCCACCACCTGCACCGGCGTCGCGGACGCCCGGTTCACCGCGTCGCCCGACCATGCCCACGCGTGCTTGCCGTCGTACGCCGGGAAGGCCAGCTTCCACTGGTACGGGCCGAGGTTGCGGATCGTGTACTGACCGCCGTCGTAGGTGCAGTTGGCGTTGGGACCCTCGGTGTAGGAAAAGGCCGGTCCGGTCGGGGTCGGGCAGACGGCACGTACGCCGGCTCCCGTCGCGGCGTCCCGCACGACGCCGGTCACGCTGCCGGCGCCGTCCAGCTTGACGGTCACCCGGATGCGCTCGCCCGGCACCGGCTTGAAGACCTTGGCCTGCGCCGGGTCGCCCGTGCCGCCACCGGTCGTCGAGACCCACTGCGCGCCGTGCTCCCCGTCGTACGGAGCGACGAAGAGCCGGAAATGGTCCTCGGCGAACAGGTTGTTGTAGTCCGCCTCGGAACCGCATCTGCCGTTCTGGCCGACGTCGGTGTACACCGGGTCGGCCAGGGTGACGCAGGCGCCGCTGACCGGGTCGCCGGTGGCCGCGTCGACGAAGTCGACGTGCAGGCTGACCGACTTCTCCAGCTTGACGGTGGTCCAGGTCGTCTCGTTCTCGGTCACGGTCACCGGGCCGAACAGACCGTTGACGTAGACCTCGTTGGGGTCGTAGCCGCCGCCGCGGTAGGTGCCGACCGGCATGTCCGGGAACCGGGCCCGGCCCAGTTTGTCGGTGCAGGTGGTGTGGAACGAGAACGGGCCGTCCTGCGGGTACCAGCAGTAGCCGGCGATCGCGGCGCCGGTCTCCTTGTCGACCGCGCGGACGATGAGGTTCCCGACCGGGGGCCGGGTGAGGTTGACGGTGGTCGTCTTGTCCGCCGTCACGGTGAAGGGGGGAGCGTCGTACTCGGACTCGACTCCGCCGTTGAAGAGCACCTGGCCGCTCGGGAGGGTGAACTGTGCCGTGTAGTTGGAGTCGGTCTCGATCCGCTCGAAGCGGTACCGCCCCTGGTCGTCGGTCGCCGTGTCGCCCACCCAGTTGCCGCCGCGTCGCAGCTGGACCCCGACGTGGGCGATGCCCGTACCCTTCTGGTCCACCACCCGGCCGGCGACGTCGCCGTACTGGATGGGCATCAGCGGGATCTGGAGGGTGGCCGGGACCGTGATCAGGTCGGCCTCCCAGCTGTTCCGGTGGCCGTAGAGGTACTCCTCGACGTAGCCGTTCGCGTTGACCTGGACGGTGTACTCGCCGGCCGGCGTTTCCGGGAAGGCGAAGCGCCCGTCGGTGTCGCTGTTGGTGAAGTTCCAGTTGGAACCGTCCTGCTGCTGGATCACGATTCCCGCCCCGGCGACGGGCTCGCCGGTCAGCTTGTTGGTGATCGTGCCGTCCAGCCCGGCGGCCTCCGCCGCCTGCGCCGGCCCGGTGAGGCCCATGACGGCCATCAGCCCGGCCATCGCTGCGGCGCCCAGTGCGCGCAGCATCCTGCTTTTCATGCTTCCCCGTTTCTGCCATGAGTCCATGGAGGATCCGACTGGCCTGGTCGGATACATCACGCTCCATGGATGGTGTCAGGACCGTACCAGCGGCCGGCGTCGCCGGCTGCTCCCCCGGACGGCGGGGAGGCCATCCGCCGGCTGGTCATCCGGATGGAAGCGTTGCCGGTCCTGTGATGTCGCACCGGGGTGCGAGAAGGCGTCTTCATGCATAAGACGCTGCGGATCACGTTGGAGACGTACGTGCACTGGTGGCCGAAGCGGGAGCGTTGGCGCGGTCCTGCAAGCGGTCGCGACTCGGGCGCATCGAGCCCGGCCAGGCTCTGGCCACCGACTACGACAGCTTCGCCGAGGCGTACGCCACCGGGACCGAGTCCAACCTCATCAACGGCTACTACACCCGGCCGGCAATGCTGGACTTGGCCCGGCAGCGGCTCGGCGATGGCACGGCCCTGCATCAGGGCGGTCTGGGCGGCGATCCGCTACCGTTCCCCGACGCCTCGTTCGACGAGGCCATCGCCTGCCTCGTCCTTCACTACCTAGAGGACTGGACGGCACGCTCGCCGAGTTGCGACGCGTCCTCGTACCCGGCGGCCGACTCATCGTGGCCGTCAACCATCCCTTCGTCTACCACCTGATCAGGCCCGAAGGCGACTACTTCGCCACGGAACAGTGGACCGACGAGTACACCTTCAACGGCCAGCCCGCCGAGCTGACGTACTGGCACCGGCCACTGCACGCAATAGCCAACGAGTTCACCGCAGCCGGCTTCCGGATCGCCGTCGTGAGCGAACCACCTCCCGCGCCCGGTGCCCGCGAGGCGTTCCCCGACCTCGTGACCTCCCCCTCGGGGTACATCCTGTGCTTCCTGTTCTTCGTCCTCGAGGCTGCGTAGTGCGATGGCACGCAACGACCGGGCGCACGTAGCCTGATACGGCACTTGTCGCGCCCTGCGACACGGGTCACGCGGGGGATACCGAACCCGGCCGGGTGCCGATAGTGTCCACGGATCGCACCGCCCGTTCATCCGGAGGGCTCCGTCATGAGGTTCGGACTTCCGTGGCTGCCCCGAACGGTGGCCACCGTGCTGCTTCTTCTCGGAGGGGTCGGCGTGCCCGCCGCGTCCGCCTCGGCGGCGCCGGCGGGGGCGGACCTCACTGTCGACCTGGCCGGCGCGACGATTCCGCTGGGGGTCACGAAGAAGACGCTTCACCTGAAGATCAGCAACCGGGGCGACGCGACCCCGACCCGGGTCGTCGTCCGGGTCGATGCGTCGGAGCTGGATAGGTTCGATTTCGGGATCATGCTCTGGCCGACCGGCGGGCCGCGTGACTGCGACGGCGATGTCTCCGGCTGGTACTGCGACCTGCTGCCGGATCAGCTTCCGGGGCCGGGCGAGACGGTGGAGCTTCCCATCCTCGCCACCGTCCAGACCGGAGAGCCCCTCGCGGGCCGGATCAAGGTGACGGTCGAGGTCAAGCCGGTCGACACGAATCCGGCCGACAATACGAAGTGGTTCCCGATCCAGGTGGTGGATCACCCTGAAGCCGACCTTTCGGTGGTCGCGCCGGACGTGACGCAGTCGGTGCGGATCGCTGCCGACGGCAGGCTCGCATCCACCGGCACGTTGAATCCGGGCGAGACGGGCGCGGTGCGCTACACGATCGCCAACCAGGGGCGGAAGCCGGTCGATGGCGTCAAGGTCGAACTGCGCGTGCCCACGGGCGCGACGTTCACCAGGCCGCCGGATGAATGCGTCCTCAGTGACGCCGGGCGTGCGGCGGTCTGCACCTACGACCGGCTGGCCCTCGTTCCTGTCGACCAGGACACCGACCCGAACGACCAGCTCCACTCCGCCGTCGAGCTGTACCACCTGGTGACGGTGTCGGCCGCCACGAAGGCGCCGGTCACGTTGCGGAACGGGACCGTCCGGGTCGAGGGCCTGAGCGACCCGCGGTCGGACCTTTCCGGCCCGGCGCGGAGCGACCTTCCCACGAACGCCGTCGCCGTTCGGGCGGTCGACGTGGACGACAGCGACAACCAGGACGGGTTCGCGGTCGTGGTGGCCGCGAACAGCAGCGGCGGAGGTAGTGGCGGCAGCCCCGGTGACGGTGGTGGCGCTGGTGGTGGCGGCAGCTTGCCGATCACCGGGTCCCAGGCCGGGCTGACCGCCGGGGCCGGCCTCGCCATGCTGGTGGGTGGCGGCGTGCTGCTGCTCCTGACCCGACGACGCCGGGCCATCCGGTGACCCTCGACGGGTGACCGGTGTCGGCGGTGGGCAGCTGGCCCTCCAGGATCCCGACCGCCGGGCCGACGATCCCGAGGGCCGCGAGGAGCGCAGATCCGGACGTGTAGGCGTCCCCTTTGGCTGGAGCGAGCTTGTCCTATCCCTGTGCGCTAATTCCGTCATGGATGTCGTCGTCACAGGCGCACTCGTTGAAAACGGCGCGGTCCTGCTAGTACACCGCAGGCCGACCAAACGGGCATACCCAGATGTCTGGGATCTGCCCGGGGGGCAGGTCGAGGCGGGTGAGTCGGAGCTACAAGCCCTCGCGCGTGAGATGCACGAGGAGCTCGGTGTTCACATTGCGGCGGAGTCCGCTTCACGGTTGGGCGTCTTGCATGCCGGCAGTGGTGAGGACGCCGTTCACGTGGGCGTCTGGCAAATTGGAGACTGGGTTGGCTCTCCGACCAACCGTGCACCTGACGAGCATGACGACATCGCATGGGTCGGGATCAGCGAGCTGGGCGGTCTTCCCCTCGTGCATGGCGTCTTGGCGGCAATGGTTCGTTCTCTGCCTGAGTTTGAGTGCGCCCGCAGGCACTCAGATGTCACCGACTGTAACCAGGATGACCGAGGAACCAAGGCCGGCTGTCGTGCATGTGCTGGGACGGATTCGTCAAGCAGGTGGTGGGACTAGACACCGTGCTGCCCTGGAAGGGCGCCGACACCTATGGGCACGTCCTGCCGGCGCGGCTCGTCAGGCTGCCTCGGCCATCGATCGCGTGCTGGGCGAGGAGGGGACGGCGTGACCGCTTGGCTGTACGAATGGCTGTACTCGGGACCGAGGTCAACCGGGGAAAGTGCTGGTGGAGCCCAGGGGACTCGAACCCCTAACCCCTGCCTTGCAAAGGCGGCTCCACACAGTTGATGCTTGCTGATCAATGCAGACGACTGGTGTTGTCGTCCGGGACTTTGCTGTCCCGTACCAACGGTTGACGGCTGTTGTCCCGCGTCTCGCTGACTTCCTGCTGACTGACGACCGTCAGCCCCGCCGGTCCTCACCTCGGGCCGGCGAGCGGTGCTGGGCTCAGCTCGACGGGCACCCTCGTCCAACCCCGCTCGCCTCGCCCGGTACGATCGCGAGCTTGTTCTCACTGCAGGGAGCCCATGAGATCCGCGTGCGGCCGCCCCGGCAGTTCCCATGCTGAGAGTAGGTTTCGTCAATGGCATGCCGTATCAGTGAGCTCGTGCTCAAGTGCCGCGACCCCGAGGTGCTGGCGCGGTTCTGGTGCGAGGTCCTGGACTTCATAGAGCTCGATCGCGAAGAGGGGGTCTACATCGAGATAGGTCCGCGCGAAGGGTTCGGCGGCCCGCAGCCGACGATCTTCCTCATCCGCAACGACGAGCCGAAGAACGGGCATTCCCGGCTGCACATCGACGTCAACCCCACCGACCGCGATCAGGACGCCGAGCTCGAACGCCTCCTGGCCGCCGGGGCCAAACTCGTCGACATCGGTCAGCCCGCGGAGGCGTCCTGGCACGTCCTCGCCGATCCAGAAGGCAACGAGTTCTGCCTGCTCAAGCGCCGCCTCGACCCACTCTGACGGCCCTCGCCCAAACGATCGACGCAGCCGCCACCCCGCAGCCGCCGACAAGATCTGGCGACCCCCATCAATAGCTGGGGGGCCGGGTGGACGCTCGACCCGCCCCGTGTCGCATGCGTGTTGGTGAGGCATTGACCCAGCCAGCGGAACCTCGCCATCCCGTCGCCGTCGACCCGCCCTTGTGGGAGCGGGCCGCCGTCGGGGCCGCCACGTCAAGACGGCCTTGACGCACGGACGGACGCTGGCGGTCCCGGCGGCGGTCTGCTCGGCTCGCCCCGGGTCTTCGGCGGTGGGATGGCGCTACCGCAACCACCCACGGACCGCGACCCGCCGACGGAGCCCCGGCCATCCTGGAGCCGGAGCGCCCCCGCCGGAGGCGCACTAGCCGCAACCCCGCGACCGCCGGCAGTTCGCCGACGCGGCTGGCGTGCCCTCCCCTACGCGGCGCGGGCACGTGGCTGCGCGGCCCGGCCGGCTGCCGGCCCACCCCTCACTCGTCAACGGTCTGTCGTTCTGCGGCGGCCCCCGGGCTTCCCGCTGTCCGCGCCAGCCGCCGGGCGTCAGGCGTGACGGCCGCAGAGCGACAGCGGCAGCGGCCGGCGCGCGCCCAGGCGGCGGCGCGTGCGGCCCGTTGCGGGCCGCCTTGATGCTGCCTAGCAACTTCCGGCGTCAGGTCTGGCGCCCGTCGCTTGTCCGGGCAGGGCTTCTCGGCCAAGTGACCGAGTCCGGGCCCTTCAAGTTCCGCGCGAGCTGGCCCGACCGCGACGGCGTGGAATGGTCCGCGGAGTTCACCACCGAGCGGGAAGCGGTCGACTGCGTGGCGAGCAAGGCGGCCGGCGGACTCGCATACTCCGGCGGATTTCCACGAGTCGGTGCGCAGGGTCTTCGACAGTTCTACTGACGATTCGCTGACGACCGTAGAAGATCCTCAATCCGACGGCGATCCAGTCGAGGGAGAAGACAGCCCGTGACCAGGCTGAATGGTGTGGTGGAGCCCAGGGGACTCGAACCCCTAACCCCTGCCTTGCAAAGGCAGTGCTCTGCCAGTTGAGCTAGGGCCCCGAGGGCGGTCGGTGCCGCCTGGTGCTGGCCGCTGCCAGCGGGATCAGCGCAGGTCGGGCGCGGTGGTGGCCTCGTGCCAGAGAGCGCGCTCGTCGTTGGAAGCCTTGACCTTCTTGGCGACCAGGGCGGCCACGCCGACGACGCCGACCAGGAACAGAAGCTTCTTGAACATGGGGCGACCCCTCGCGCTCGACTAGCCGTCGGAACGGTGTGCGGTGGGGCTAGCTGGAATCGAACCAGCGACCTCAGAGTTATCAGCTCTGCGCTCTAACCGACTGAGCTATAGCCCCGCGTGGCGACGAGCAAGGTTAACCCATCGCCACGTCCCGCCCCAAATCGGGGTGGCCGTGGCGCCCGTCCCACTCGTGACCGTACCCGTACCGACGGCGGGGCGGCGACCGCTTTCCCCGGGCGGCCCTGCGCCGAGATCAACTCCGCCCGTCCGAGCCCCGCGACGGGCGGGGCGGGTGAAGAGAGCCGGACATGGCGACGCCGGGGCGACCGCGGTTGGCGGTGCCCCGGCGTCGTCGGGTGTCAGTCGCGCTCGGCGAGCGTCAACTCGATCCCGCCGACCAGGTCGGCGCAGACGTTGTAGACGAACGCGCCGAGGGTGGCGAGCGCCGTGAACAGGACGACGTTGACCAGGCCGATCAGCGCCGAGCTGAGGATCACGCCCTTGGCGGTGATCTGGAACCCGCCGGAGCTCTGCCCGCCGGCGTTGACCAGGTCGGTGAGGCTGTCGTTGACGCTCTGGAAGACGCCCATCGCGTCCAGGGCCAGGTAGAGCACCGAGGTGGCGACGACCACCACGATGAAGAGCACCACCGAGACGGCGAAGGCGAACTTCATCACGGACCACGGGTCGATCCGCTTGAGGTTCAGCCGGGCCCGGCGCGGCCCGCGGGACGCGGCCGAGCTGACCGAGCTACGCGCGGCGCGTACCGCGTCACCCACGCGCGCGGCTCCGACGGCCGCCGCTCCGCTGATACCCGGCGGCAGGCCGCCGCCGTTGGCGGGGCGGGCGGTGCCGGCCGGGCGGCCGCCGTCGGGCGACGGCCTGGTCGGGCCGCCCACCTTCGGCTGGGTGCCGGTGCCGGACGGGGACGTGGCGGTGCCCGCCTTGATCGGCTGCGTGGTGGTGCCCGGCGCGACCGGGGCGCTGACCGGGGCGGCCGCGGAGGTCGGCGCGTCGCCCGGTGTCTCGGCCTTCTCGCTCGCCCCCGAGTCCTCCCCGGGCTTGTCCGGCGGCGGTGCCATGCCGGGGGCCCGGGTGAACTTCGGGGCAGGCGCGTCGGCGGGGACGGTCGCCCGGCCCACGGCAGCGCGGCCGGCCGCCGATGTGCCGCTCGTGGCGGCCTCTTCGTCGACCGGGGTGGCCGAGGTCCCCTTGTTCCCCGACTTCGCCTGTGTCTCCGTCATTCAACTAGTCCTGTTCGTCAGGCTCGTCGGCATTGCGAGCAATCGCCACGATAGTCACGCCGTCCGGGAGGTCCATCAGCTTGACCCCCATTGTGTTCCGGTCACGCGTACGGCGTACAGGCTTCACCGGAGTCCGGATGACGCCGCCGTTGCTCGTGATCGCGAACAGCTCGTCCTCCGGGTCGATCACGACCGCGCCGACCAGACCACCGCGTCGCTCGGTGATCTTGGCAGTCAGCACGCCCTTACCTCCCCGGCCCTGGACCGGGTATTCCTCGATCGGGGTACGTTTCGCGTATCCCCCGTTCGTGGCCACCAGAACGTCCAGACCCTCCCGAACCACCTCCATGGCCAGGAGCACGTCGTCGTCGGTGAAGCGCATGCCGATCACGCCCGTGGTCGCCCGCCCCATCGGCCGCAGCGCCTCGTCGGAGGCGTTGAACCGGATCGCCTGCGCCTTCTTCGACACCATCAGCAGGTCGTCGGTGGGCGCGACGAGGGCAGCACCGACCAGCTCGTCCTCATCGCGCAGGTTGATCGCGATGATGCCGCCGGAACGGGGGGAGTCGAACTCCTCGAGCCGCGTCTTCTTCACCAGGCCGTTCTTCGTGGCCAGTACCAGGTAGGGAGCCACCTGGTAGTTCGGAATTTCGATGATCTGCGCGATCTGCTCGTCCGGTTGGAAGGCGAGCAGGTTGGCCACGTGCTGGCCCTTGGCCACCCTACTGGCTTCCGGCAGCTCGTACGCCTTGGCCCGGTAGACGCGGCCCTTGTTCGTGAAGAAGAGGATCCAGTCGTGGGTGGAGCATACGAAGAAATGGCTGACGATGTCGTCCTGCCGCAGGGTGGCGCCGCTGACGCCCTTGCCGCCGCGCCGCTGGGAGCGGTAGAGGTCGACCTTGGTCCGCTTGGCGTACCCGGTGCGGGTGATCGTGACGACCACGTCCTCGCGGGCGATCAGGTCCTCCATGGAGACCTCGCCCTCGAACGGCACGATCTTCGTGCGCCGCTCGTCGCCCCACTTCGCGACGATCTCACCGAGCTCCTCAGAGACGATCCTCCGCTGCCGCTCCGGCTTGGCGAGGATGTCCTTGAGGTCGGCGATCTCGATCTCGAGCTTGGTGAGGTCGTCGATGATGCGCTGCCGCTCCAGGGCGGCCAGGCGGCGCAGCTGCATGTCCAGGATCGCGGTCGCCTGGATCTCGTCGATCTCCAGCAGCCGGATCAGGCCCTGCCGGGCGTCGTCCACCGTGGGCGAGCGCCGGATCAGGGCGATCACCTCGTCGAGGGCGTCCAGCGCCTTGGCCAGACCGCGCAGGATGTGCGCCCGCTCCTCGGCCTTGCGCAGCCGGAACGCGGTCCGTCGGCGGATGACGTCGATCTGGTGCTCGACGTAGTAGCGGAGGAACTGGGCCAGGTTGAGCGTGCGCGGCACCCCGTCGACCAGGGCCAGCATGTTGGCGCCGAAGGTCTCCTGGAGCTGGGTGTGCTTGTAGAGGTTGTTCAGCACCACCTTGGCGACCGCGTCGCGCTTGAGCACGAGCACGATCCGCATGCCGGTACGCCCGGAGGACTCGTCGCGGATGTCGGCGATGCCGGCGAGCTTGCCCTCTTTGATCAGCTCGGCGATCCGCTCGGCCAGGTTGTCCGGGTTGACCTGGTAGGGCAGCTCGCTGACCACCAGGCAGGGGCGGCCGCGCTTGTCCTCCTCGACCTCCACCACGGCGCGCATCCGGATCGAGCCGCGCCCGGTCCGGTACGCGTCCTGGATCGCGGCCTGGCCGACGATCAGGCCGTAGGTGGGGAAGTCAGGGCCCTTGACGATCTCCAGTAGCGCTTCGAGGGTGGTCGCCTCGTCCGCCTCCGGGTGCTCCAGGCACCACTGCACCGCCGCGCCGATCTCGCGCAGGTTGTGCGGCGGGATCTTGGTGGCCATGCCGACCGCGATGCCCTCGGAGCCGTTGACCAGCAGGTTGGGGATCCGCGACGGCAGGATGGTGGGCTCCTTGGCCCGGCCGTCGTAGTTGTCCTGCAGGTCGACGGTGTCCTCGTCGATGTCCCGCAGCATCTCCATGGCCAGCGGGTCGAGCTTGCACTCGGTGTACCGCATGGCGGCGGCCGGGTCGTTGCCCGGGGAGCCGAAGTTGCCGTTGCCGTCCACCAGCGGGTACCGCAGCGACCAGGGCTGCGCCATCCGGACCAGCGCGTCGTAGATCGCCGAGTCGCCGTGCGGGTGGAACTGACCCATCACGTCACCGACGACCCGGGAGCACTTCACGTAGCCGCGGTCCGGCCGGTAGCCGGAGTCGAACATGGCGTAAAGGATCTTGCGGTGGACCGGCTTGAGCCCGTCCCGGACGTCCGGCAGGGCCCGCCCGACGATGACGCTCATCGCGTAGTCGAGGTACGAGCGCTGCATCTCGACCTCGAGGCCGACCGGCTCGATCCGGTCGTGCGCCACGACGGCCGCGGTTGTCTCCGGGATCTCCGGCTCGCTCGGGGTGGACTCGGGAGTATCGGTCACTGTTAACCCTTATCAGACTCAGAGTCGTTTTCGTGCTGTGGATAACGGCTGTGGAAACCGGCCAAGCTGTGGATAACTCTGTGGACCGGCGGGTCGGCCGGGAGCGCCGGCCGACCCACCCACCACCGTCAGATGTCGAGGAACCGCACGTCCTTGGCGTTGCGCTGGATGAACGAGCGGCGCGCCTCGACGTCCTCACCCATCAGCACGCTGAACAGCTCGTCGGCGGTTGCGGCGTCGTCGAGCGTGACCTGGCGCAGGGTGCGGGTGGCCGGGTTCATCGTGGTCTCCCACAGCTCGGGGTAGTTCATCTCGCCGAGACCCTTGAACCGCTGGATGTCGTCCGGCCGGGCGTTGGCCTTCTTCTGCTGGCGCAGCGCGATCAGCCCGTCCCGCTCCCGGTCCGAGTACGCGTACTGGGCGTCGTCGCCCTTCTTGTTCCACTTGATCTTGTAGAGCGGCGGGGCGGCCAGGTAGACGTGGCCCAGCTCGACCAGCGGCCGCATGAAGCGGAAGAGCAGGGTGAGCAGCAGCGTCTGGATGTGCTGGCCGTCGACGTCGGCATCGGCCATCAGCACCACCTTGTGGTAGCGCAGCTTCTCCATGTCGAAGTCGTCGTGGATGCCGGTGCCCAGCGCGGTGATCAGCGCCTGGACCTCGTTGTTCTTCAGCACCCGGTCGATCCGGGCCTTCTCCACGTTGAGGATCTTGCCGCGGATCGGCAGGATCGCCTGGGTCCGCGGGTCGCGCCCCTGCTTGGCCGAGCCGCCGGCCGAGTCGCCCTCGACGATGAAGACCTCGGACTCGCGCGGGTCGGTGGACTGGCAGTCGGCCAGCTTGCCCGGCATCGAGCCGGACTCCAGCAGCGACTTGCGCCGGGCCAGCTTGCGCGCCTGCTGCGCGGCGATCCGGGCCCGGGCCGCCTGGGACGCCTTCTGGATGATGGTCTTGGCCTCGGCCGGGTTGCGGTCGAACCAGTCGACCAGTCGGTCGTTGCAGACCCGCTGCACGAAGCTCTTCACCGGGGTGTTGCCCAGCTTGGTCTTGGTCTGGCCCTCGAACTGCGGGTTGGTCAGCTTGACCGAGATGATCGCGGCGAGGCCCTCGCGGATGTCCTCGCCGGAGAGCTTCTCGTCGCCCTTGAGCAGCTTCTTGTCCGTGCCGTAGCGGTTGACGACGCTGGTCAGCGCCGACCGGAAGCCCTCCTCGTGGGTGCCGCCCTCGTGCGTGTTGATGTTGTTGGCGAAGGTGTAGACCGACTCGCCGTACGACTCGTTCCACTGCATGGCGATCTCGACCGACATGCCCTCCTCCTCGGCGTCGAACTCGACCACCGTCTTGTGCATCGGGTTCTTGGAGGCGTTGAGGTGCCGGACGAAGTCGGCGATGCCGCCGTCGTAGCGGAACGTGACCTCGCGGATCTTGCCTTCCTCGCCCTCCGGGACCCGCTCGTCGAGCAGGTGGATGGTGATGCCGCGGTTGAGGAAGGCCATCTCCTGCAGGCGCCGGTAGATGGTCTGGAAGTCGAAGTCGACGGTCTCGAAGACGTCGGCGTCGGGCCAGAAGGAGACCGCCGAGCCGGTCCGGTCGGTGGTCTCGCCCTTTTCCAGCGGGGTGGGCTTGGAGTGGTGGTACTGCTGCCGCCAGACGAAGCCGGACTTGTGGATCTCCACTGCCATCTTCGTGGAGAGGGCGTTCACCACCGAGACGCCGACGCCGTGCAGACCGCCGGAGACCGCGTACGCCTTGCCGTCGAACTTGCCGCCCGCGTGCAGTACGGTCAGCGCGACCTCGACACCCGGCTTCTTCAGCTTGGGGTGGAGGTCGACCGGGAAACCACGGCCGTTGTCGGTGACCCGGACTCCGCCGTCGGCGAGCAGCACCACGTCGATGGTGTCGCAGTAGCCGGCCATCGCCTCGTCCACGGCGTTGTCCACGACCTCCCACACGAGGTGGTGCAGACCGCGCTCGCCGGTCGACCCGATGTACATACCGGGCCGCTTGCGCACCGCCTCGAGCCCCTCGAGGACGGTGATCGACTCGGCGCCGTACTCCTGCTTGTCCTGCGCTGCCACCCTCGGCCACTTTCTCGCGCCGGCCGCGCCAGGGCACGGAGGCGCGGGTTCGGCGGACAGGACGCGACGTCGGCGCACGGACCGCCCCCGGGAACTCCAGGTCACGGATCGCGTACGCCGGTCGCCGCGGTTGCCCGCGGATCGCGATCGGCTCCACCCGCCGCGGTACTTTGACCAAGGGCCTCCAGGCCCGTGTCCGTCGCTCCGCGTCGGGTCTTCGTCTCGCTGTCAATCCTACTGTGCGCGGACGACAGAGACGCCACTCGGCACCCCCTGCGCGGCGTCTGAGACCTCCGTAGCGGCCCGAATCGCGCTGGCCGCGACTCCCCCTACACGCCAAGGGGGGATCGAGGGCGGGGCCGCCACGGAATCGGGCCGCGCCGACGGCCGGTCGGGGGTCGCGCGCAGAGCGGCCGTACCGTACCTTTGCGGCGCCAACGGTGCTCGTCTTGATCTTTACCATCCGTAACCGGGACGATCGACCCGATCGATCCGACACGTGCTCACAAGGGGTGACGCCAGATGGGGCTGGACAACGTCGCGGTGCACTGGCCGCGGACCGGCCGCTTCTACGATCCGGTCGCGCCGGCCGAGTTCGTCGACTTCGGGGAGATCGGGGACATCCCGCGGATCTCCGCACCGACTGCGGCGCTCGCCGAACACATCGCCAAGACGGGAACGGTCCGGGCGACCGCCTACACCGAACTGGTCGACCTGATCCTCGGCCTGGAAAATGTGCTTTACGCCACTGACGCCGCCGCCGAGGACGAGGACCCGGTGATCGACCCGGACGGGTGCTCCTGGATCGCCGGCGGCGTGGAGAAGTTCGTCGCCCAGCACCGGCCGTTCGGCGAGCCGGTCACCTTCGAGTCGGTCAGCGAGGTGCTCCGCTCGCTGCTGGCCGACGGGCGGCTCGCCGAGCAGCAGCTGCGCTGGCTGGACACCCGACTCGACGCGTTGCGCGACGAGAACGGCAACCCGCCGCAGTGGGACTTCACCTGCGCCGAGCTGGGCGTGCTGGCCGCCTTCTACCGCCGCTGCGCCGACCGCGGCTTCGCCGTCTACGCCGACGCCTGATCCCGCGCCGGCCCGACCCGCCCCGTCGACCTGACCGGGCGGGTCGCCGGCGTCGTCAGGTCGTCGGGCCCGGCGCGGCGGGGGTGCCGGTCGCGGCGCGGTTGGCCGCGCCGATCACCTCGGTCAGCATCGTGTGCAGGCGCCGCAGCTCCTCGATCGGCATTCCGAGCCGTTCCACGATCGTCGGCGGGATCTGCTCGGCGCGGCCGCGCAGGGCCTGACCGCTGGCGGTGAGCGTGACGGCGAGGCTCCGCTCGTCCGCGGCGTCCCGCTCGCGCCGCAGGTAGCCCGCCGCCTCAAGTCGCTTGAGCAGGGGCGACAGCGTGCCGGGATCGAGCTGGAGCAGGCGACTCAGCTCCCGGACCGACAGCGGCGCGTGCTGCCACAGCGCGAGCATGACCAGGTACTGCGGGTGGGTCAGCCCCATCGGCTCCAGCAGTGGCCGGTAGACGGCGACGACTCCGCGCGCGGCGACGGAGAGGGCGAAACAGACCTGCTGCTCCAGCGCCAGCGGATCCCCGTCCAACTGGTCACGCACCGATCGGCCTCCTCGTGGTCGTTGCTATCGTACCAACGATTGGTGCACCAATCGTTGGGGCACAAAGCATCGAGGAGAGGTCGGGCGCGATGAGCGAGGCGAAGCGGCAGCAGCGGGCTCCCGGCGAGGGCGGCAGGCTGTGGGCCTGGGCCTTCAAGTACCTGGCCGGCCCGGCCGAGGGGGTGCAGGGAGCCGTGCAGGGCGGTTCCACGCAGGCCCGCGAGGCGTGGAAGCGGGACCTGGAGAACCGTAAGCGGTGGAGCCGTGAGCAGCGGGAACGCAAGCGCGCCGAGCGCGAGGCCCGTCGCGCCGAGCGGTGACCCGGGCTCAGCCGTAGGTGTCGCGCGGGCCGCGGCCCCGGACCCGCCGCGGGCCCTTCGACCAGGACGGCGCCGCCGGGCCGTGGATGTGCAGCTTGCGCACCACGTTGTGGCCCACCTCGCCGGCGATCCGCTTGAGCAGCGAGCCGGCGAGCAGCCGCAGCTGGGTGGCCCAGGCCGTCGAGCGCGCCTCCACGGTCAGCTCGCCGTCCTCCAGCTTGACCGGGCGGCTGTGCTGGGCGATCTCCGGCCCGACGACCTTCTCCCAGGCGCCGAAGACGGTCGCCTCCGCGGCCGGCTGCTGCCAGCCGCGCGCCTTCATCAGCCGTTCCAGCACCACGCCGAGCGGCTGCGGGTCGCGCGGGTCCGGGCCCGGCCCGGAGTAGCCACGCAGCCGCCGCTCGCCGCCGTCGCCGGAGACCGCGCTCTTCCGCCGGGTCTTCGCCGCCTCCGCCCGGCGGGCCTTCGCCGCGTCCAGCACCGCCCGCGCCAGCTCCGGCCCGGCCGCGCCCGCTGCGGCGTCCGCACCGGCACCGGCCGGTTTCGCCCCATCAGCGTTCCCGGCACCCTGCCCACCGGTCGCGCCGGCCGGTCGCGCCGGCCCGCCGGTTCCGGCGCCACGACCACCAGGCGCGGCGTCCGCGCCGGCACCGGCCGCGTGGGCGGCGGCACCGCCCGCGTCGGTTCCAGCCCCCCGAGGGGTACGCGCACCGCGCTGGCCGCCCGAGGCAGTGCGGCTCGGTCCGCCGGTCCGGCGGGTCGGCCCACCGCCCTCGGCGGCGTGCTCCGGCTCAGTCGACACGTCGCACCGTCCCCTCGCCCACCGTGTACCGGGTGCCGCGCAGCGCCGCGGGCACGTCGTCGTCGACCGCACAGGTCACCAGGAGCTGACCGGCCCCGCCGACCAGCTCCGCCAGCCGCTCCCGGCGGCCCGCGTCCAGCTCGGCGAAGACGTCGTCCAGCACCAGCACCGGCTCGATGCCGTCGGCGCGCAGCAGGTCGTAACCGGCCAGCCGCAGGGCCAGCGCGTACGACCAGGACTCGCCGTGGCTGGCGTACCCCTTGGCGGGCAGCGGGCCGAGGGTGAGGCTGAGCTCGTCACGGTGCGGGCCGACCAGCGTCGTACCGCGGTCGATCTCGTTCGACCGGGCCTCGGCCAGCGCGGCGGTCAGCGCCTCGGCCAGCACCGCCCGGTCGGTGGTCGGCTCGGCCAGGTCCAGCGACGGCCGGTACGCGATCCCCGCCGCGCCCCGGCCCGCCGCCACCGCGTCGTACGCCTTCGTCACGTGCGGGGCCAGCGCGGCGACCAGTTCCAGCCGGCCGGCCAGCAGCTCGGCGCCGTGCCGGGCCAGGTGGGTGTCCCAGACCGCCAGGGTGGACAGGTCCCCGCCCCGCGTCCCACCCGTCTTGCGGGCCAGGTACGCGGTGCGCAGCAGGGCGTTGCGCTGCTTGACCACCCGCTCGTAGTCGGCCCGCACCCCGGCGTACCGGGGCTGCCGGAGCACCAGCAGGTCGTCCAGGTAGCGACGGCGCTCGGCCGGGTCGCCCCGGACGAGTTCCAGGTCTTCCGGGGCGAAGAGCACCAGCCGCAGCGCGCCGATCACGTCCCGGGCCCGTCGGGCCGGTGAGCGGCCCAGCCGGGCCCGGTTGGCCTTGCCGGGGACGATCTCCAGCTCGACCAGGAGTTCCCGCCCCTCGTGCACCACCGCGCAGCGGATCACCGCCGAGGCGGCGCCCATCCGGACCAGGGGGGCGTCCGTGGCGACCCGGTGCGAGTCCAGGGTCGCCACGTAGCCCAGCGCCTCGACCAGGTTGGTCTTCCCGACGCCGTTGGCGCCGATCAGGACGTTCGGCCCCGGCTCCAGGTCGACGCCGACCCGCTCGTACGAGCGGAAGTCGACCAGTTCGAGCCGGCGGACGTACACAGGCTGTGGATACCGGTCAGCTCTTGTGGACGGCGTGCCCGCCGAACTGCTGGCGCAGCGCGGCGACCGCCTTCATCGCGGGCGAGTCGTCCTGGCGGGAGGCGAACCGGGCGAAGAGCGAGGCGGTGATGACGTTCAGCGGCACGGCGAGCCGGACCGCCTCGTCGACCGTCCAGCGGCCCTCGCCGGTGTCCTCGGTGTAGCCGCTCAGCTCGGCCAGCTCCGGGTCCTCGTCGAGGGCCCGGTCGAGCAGGTCGAGCAGCCAGGAGCGGACCACGGTCCCCTCGCGCCAGGACTTGAAGACGCCCGGCACGTTGGTCACCAGCTCCGAGGCGGCCAGCAGCTCGTAGCCCTCGGCGTAGGCGTGCATCAGGCCGTACTCGATGCCGTTGTGCACCATCTTGGCGTAGTGGCCGGCGCCGACCGGGCCGGCGTGCACGAAGCCGTACTCGCCCTCCGGCTTGAGCCCTTCGAAGATCGGCATCAGCCGCTCGACGTGCTCCTGGGCGCCGCCGACCATCAGGGCGTACCCGTTCTGCCGGCCCCAGACGCCGCCGGAGACGCCGACGTCCAGGTAGCCGATGCCCTGCTCGGCGAGGCGCTCGGCGCGGGGGCCGTCGTCGCTGAAGCGCGAGTTGCCGCCGTCGATGATGATGTCGCCCTCGCCCAGCACGCCGGCGAGCTCGTCGATGGTCGCGTCGGTGACGCCGGCCGGGACCATCACCCAGACCGCGCGCGGCGACTCCAGCTTCTCGGCCAGCGCCGCCAGGCTCGGGACGTCGCTCAGCTCCGCGTTGTGGTCGAAGCCGACCACCTCGTGCCCGGCGGCGCGCAACCGTTCACGCATGTTGCCGCCCATCCGGCCGAGTCCTACCAGGCCGAGCTGCATCTGCTCCTACCTCCGTGCGTCTGGGTCTGCTGGGGCTGCGATCAGCGGGACACGCGGATCGGCATGATGAGGTACCGGTACCCCGGGATGACCTCGCCATCCTCCCCGGCGGGGGAAATCACCGCCGGCTTGAAGGCGTCGACGAACGCGAGCTGCGCGAACTGGGCGCCCAGGTTGGCCAGACCGTCGATCAGGTACTGCGGGTTGAAGCCGATGGTCAGCGGCTCGCCGGTGAAGGTGGCCTCCATCGCCTCGCTGGCCCGCGCCTCCTCGGTGCCGCCCGCCTCGACCACCAGGCCGTCGGAGGAGAAGCTCAGCAGCACCGGGGTGGTCCGCTCGGCCACCAGGGCGACCCGCTTGACCACCTCGATCAGCGTGCTGACCGGCACCCGCGCCTCGGCGTTGTGGGTGGCCGGGAAGAGCGAGCGCACCGGCGGGTAGTTCGCCCCGTCGAGCAGCCGGCTGGTGGTACGCCGGGTGCCGCCGGAGAAGCCGATCATGCCCTCGCCGGCCGCGCCCTGGGAGAGCGCCATGTTGACCTGGCCGCCGAGCGGGCCGAGGGCCTTGGCCGTGTCGTGCAGGGTGCGTGCCGGCACCAGCGCGTTGAT
Source organism: Micromonospora purpureochromogenes (assembly GCF_900091515.1). NCBI lineage: Bacteria > Bacillati > Actinomycetota > Actinomycetes > Micromonosporales > Micromonosporaceae > Micromonospora > Micromonospora purpureochromogenes. The sequence continues at coordinate 627,777 of NZ_LT607410.1, forward strand.
GCTGATCTCCGGGTCGTCCGGGTTCCACTCCATCTCGCGCAGCGCCAGGCGGTAGCGGTCGGTGGCGAGCATCGCCAGCGTGCCGCCGGAGAGCTCCAGCCGGACGCCGGTCATCATCGGCAGCGTCTCGTCCCGGCCGGCGGCCACCGCCACCTGGGCGACGGCGGCGGCGAAGGCGGCCGCGTCGACGGTGCCGGCGCTCTCGGGCATCTCGGGCAGCGCCGGGTAGTCCTCCACCGGCATGGTCGGCAGGGTGAACCGGGCGCTGCCGCAGACCAGTTCCAGGTGGGCGCCGACCGCGGCGATGTCCACCGGCTTGGCCGGCAGCGCCTTGGTGATCTCGGCGAGCAGGCGGCCGGAGACCAGGGCGGCACCGTCGGCGTCCCCCTGCACCTCGACGGTCACCTGGCTGGAGACCTCGTAGTCGAAGCCGGAGACCTGCAGGTTGCCGTCGGTGACCCGGAGCATCACCCCGGCGAGCACCGGTACGGACGGCCGGTTGGGCAGGCTCTTCGCGGTCCACGCCACCGCTTCGGCGAGCGCGTCGCGCTCTACTCGGAACTTCATCAATGCCTCCGCGTCGACGTCAGCGACAACTCTCTCATGCCGACCGCTGCCCACCGTCCCGCCCGACCGTGCGGGTACCCATCGCACCTTAGGGCGCGTGGGCATCGGCTGTGCGCCCGACCCCGTTGATCCAGATGCCGGAGCGACCGCCGACGGCAGCGGCCGAACCGATCCACAGGAAGTCCAACGGTGATGATTGGTTTTTGATTCTTTTAGAAGAGATAACTCATCGTCTTCATCGCACCTGTGCAAACTGTGGAGAACCCGCGTCCGCCCAGGTCAGACAGGTTATCCACCGGTGGTTTGGCTGTGGAGAACCGGGGGGTAAACCGGTGTGGCGGTCCACAGGCCGGCCGAACCCCCAGGTTGTCCACGGTTGTCCACCGCTTGTCCACGGGTAATCCACCGGGTTTCTCCCCAGTGCTGTGGACACCGGCGAGGGCCCCCGGAGCCGTCATCCCCAGAACCTTCAACAGGCCGCCCACAGGTCGACCGTCGTCGGTGGACAACCGGACCGTCGTCCCCAGGCGTCCACAGCTTCGTCCCCAGGGTTTGTCCACAGTCTGTGGGTAACCGACTCGAAACGCTACGTGGTTTTCCACCGCCTGTGGAACAGGGGGTGTGGACAACCGGGGCGTGCTGTGGACGAACACGACACCGATCCTGGCCCCTCGACCCGGTTCAGGGTCAACCGTCGGCTCCCCCAGGCACGAAAAAGCGCCCGACCGAACTGGCCGGGCGCGTCTCCGCGCTCGTTCACCGGCGGGCGCCGGCGTGGCGTACGCCTCAAGTGTTCTGCTTTATCCGGTTGGTCAGCTCGGCGATCTGGTTGTAGAGCGAGCGGCGCTCCGCCATCTGCTGGCGGATCTTCCGGTCGGCGTGCATCACCGTGGTGTGGTCCCGGCCACCGAACGCCTGCCCGATCCGGGGCAACGACAACTCGGTCAGCTCGCGGCACAGGTACATGGCCACCTGGCGGGCGTTGACCAGCACCCGCGAGCGGGACTGGCCGCGCAGGTCCTCCAGGCTCACCCCGAAGTAGTCGGCGGTGGAAGCCATGATCTGGTCGGCGTTGATCTCGGGGCCGGAGCCGTCCGGGATGAAGTCTCGCAGCACCTCCTCGGCCAACGACAGCTCGACCGTCGAACGGGTGAGGCTGGCGAACGCGGTCACCCGGATCAGCGCCCCTTCCAGCTCCCGGATCGAGTTGGACACCCGGGAGGCGATGAACTCCAGCACGTCCGGCGGGGCGTACATCCGCTCCTGGGCCGCCTTCTTCTGCAGGATCGCGATCCGGGTCTCCAGGTCGGGCGGCTGGATGTCGGCCAGCAGGCCCCACTCGAACCGGGTCCGCATCCGGTCCTCCAGGGTCGCCAGCTGGCGCGGGGAGCGGTCAGACGTGATCACGATCTGCTTGTTCGCGTTGTGCAGGGTGTTGAAGGTGTGGAAGAACTCCTCCTGGGTGCGCTCGCGGTTCTCCAGGAACTGGATGTCGTCGATCAGGAGGATGTCGACGTCCCGGTAGCGCCGCTGGAACGCACTGGTCTTGTCGTCCCGGAGCGAGTTGATGAAGTCGTTGGTGAACTCCTCGGTGGAGACGTAGCGGACCGATCGGGCGTTGCCGAGGGTGGTGGCGTAATGCCCGATCGCGTGCAGCAGGTGGGTCTTGCCGAGCCCGGAGTGACCGTAGATGAACAACGGGTTGTACGCCTTCGCCGGCGACTCGGCCACCGCGACGCTCGCCGCGTGGGCGAACCGGTTCGACGAGCCGATGACGAACGTCTCGAACATGTACTTCGGGTTGAGCCGGTTGCCGCCGCTCTCCGCGCCCCCGGGGCGACGGTCGTCCCGCCCGCCGGGTCGGTGGTCGGCGGCGGACCGGCCGGGGCCGCTGTCCGTACCCCCGTCGCGCGGCAGGCCGCGCGGACCGTGCTGGTCGCGCGGCGGCCTGGCCTCGCCCCGGTACGCGGGCTCGAAGCCGCGGCCGTCGACCCCCGGCCCGTCGGGAAGGGCGCGCTCCTCGAAGCCGCGCCGGTCCGGGCCGGGACCGGCGCCCCGCAGCGGCTCGGCGAACGCGGCGCCGAAGAGGGTGTCCTGGCCGCCGTCCCGGCTGGCCGGGATGCGGCCAGGGCGGTGGCCGTCGGTTGCCGGCGGCGCGACCGACGGCTCCGGCTCGGCGGGCAGCTGCGGGTAGCCCGGCGCCAGGTCCGCGAAGGCGGGCGGTTCCGCCGCGAAGTCGTCCGCGGGCACGTCGAGGCCGAGCTGCGCCGGCTCCGGGCCGCTGCGGTAGACGGTGCCGGCGGATCGGGCGGTGTCCTCGGCGACCCGGACGGTGACCGCGACCTGGATCGGCCGGCCCAGCCGGCGGGTGAGCGCCTCGGTGATGGCCGGGCGGAGCCGGGACTCGATCACGTCCCGGGTGAACGCGTCCGGGACGGAGAGCAGCGCGGTGTCCTCGACGATCGCCCGCAGCCGGGTCAGCCGCAGGTACGCGCGTTGCTGCGCGGAGATGATCTCGTCGGCGAGTTCGTCCGTCGCCGCGGTCCACACCGCGGCAAGGTCGGTCGTACCGGCCACCGTCGTGCCACCCCCTCGCCTCTGCTCCCGGTCGCCGCTGTCGTCCAGTCGGCCGTTCCGGGCCCGCCACCGCGTTCGAGCGGGTGGTACCTCACCCCACCGGGCGGCTGACCGACCGGCATCCACAAGTTATCCACAGCCTGTGTGTACCGACCGATTGTGCCGCCCGCCGTGCGCGGGTCGGACCTGCCCCCCTGGTCGGGCGGGACGTTGCGCGGGTTCACCGTGCCGAACGATTCACTGCCGTGTCCGGTCTTGCCTGCCAGCGACAACCCGGACCCCCGACGCTGACCGCAATCGGGCACGGTAACAGCGACGGCCGGGCACCATCAACCGCCGACGCTCCGACCGCTTGGCGGTATCAGTGAAAACCGCCGGTTCGGTCGGACGACCGCCCTGCTCGTGCCTCTGATGACCTGTTTGACGGTCATTGCCCCCCTGCGTAGGCTGGAGGGGCTGCTCTGTCGCCCTCTGCTAGGGTGATGGGTGCTTGCTGTCCGCGATCGCTTCCCCGCATCGCCGAGGTCCCGGGTCGCCGGGCAGCATGGATCGGAGGTCACCGCCCGAGGTGGCCTGGACCACCACACGACCCCGGCGATCCCGCGCCGTGGACGTACGAAAACGGAGAGCCTGACGTGAGCAAGCGCACCTACCAGCCGAACAACCGCCGGCGCGCGAAGACCCACGGCTTCCGGCTGCGCATGCGCACCCGGGCCGGTCGCGCCATCCTGTCGACCCGCCGCTCCAAGGGCCGCACCCGCCTGTCGGCCTGAGCCGACCGGGTCCGGTCCGGGGGACGTGGGCAGTCGTGCTGACGGCCGCACAGCGACTGCGGCGCAGCAACGACTTCGCCGCAGCGGTCAGGGGTGGCCGACGCGCCGGACGAGGTGCCGTCGTCGTGCACCTGACACTGCCGGCGGCCCCCGAACCCACCGCGCCAACCTCGCCGGAGCCGGCGCGGGTCAGCGGCACGGAGACGATCTCCGCGCCGACCCGCGCCGGCTTCGTCGTGTCCAAGGCCGTCGGCCCCGCCGTGGTCCGCAACAAGGTCCGGCGCCGGCTGCGGCACCTGGTCCGCGAGCGCCTGGCCGCGCTGCCCGAGGGAAGCACCCTGGTGGTACGCGCACTGCCCGCCGCCGCCGAGGCGAACCACCTTCGGCTGGGGGCCGACCTCGACGCGGCGATCGCCGCCGCGCGGGCACCCCGGGGGCGGCGGTCCCGATGAGCACCGGATCCGCCGGTTCGCGGCCTACCAGCCTGGGTGCCCGAGTGCTGAGTGGCCCCATCATCGCGTACCGTCGTTGGATAAGCCCGGCGCTGCCGGCCCGCTGTCGGTTCTACCCGTCGTGCAGTGCTTACGCCCTGGAGGCGGTGGCCCGGCACGGCGCGCTCCGGGGAGCCGGCCTGACGGTCCTGCGCTTGTCGCGCTGCCACCCTTTCCACCCAGGTGGACACGACCCGGTGCCGGAGCCGGGCGGCCGCCGCCGTGCCGACGTGACTGGAGCCTGAGAATTGAGTCTCGACTGGATCTACTACGCGATCTCGTGGATCCTGCTGACCTGGCACTCGGCCTGGGACGCCATCAAGGTGCCGGTCGGCTCGGTGCTCGGCACGAACTGGGCCTGGATCCTCTCGATCATCTTCCTGGTGGTCACCGTCCGGGTGATCCTCTTCCCGGTCTTCGTCAAGCAGATCAAGTCGCAGCGGGCGATGCAGGCGCTCCAGCCCAAGGTCAAGGAGCTGCAGGAGAAGCACAAGGGTGACCGGGAGACGCTCCAGAAGGAGATGATGGAGCTCTACCGGAAGGAAAAGGCCAACCCGCTGATGGGCTGCCTTCCGATGTTCCTCCAGATCCCGGTCTTCCTCGGTCTCTTCCACGTGCTGCGGCGCCTCGACCCGGCCAAGTCGAGCAAGACCCTCTACGGCTGGACGGTCGACCAGTTCAACAGCGCCTCCAGCGCGAAGCTCTTCACCGCCCCGATCGCCGGCAAGTTCGGCTCGACCGCCGACGAGCTGGCCCGCCTCGGTGCCAACGGCACCACCGTGAAGATCATCGCGGGCATCCTGGTCCTGGTCATGATGGGCACCACCTACCTGACCAGCCGCCAGATGATCCTCAAGACCGGTTGGGCGGAGGACCCGCAGCAGCGGATGGTGCAGCGACTGATGCTCTACGGCATCCCCCTGTCGCTGCTGATCTCCGGCGCGATCTTCCCGATCGGTGTGATCATCTACTGGGTCACCAACAACCTCTTCACCCTCGGCCAGCAGCAGTGGGTGCTGCGCAAGTTCCCGCCGCTGGTGACCAACAAGGGGGTCACCGGAAACAAGGCGACCACCGGCAACCGGGGGCCGGTGCAGCCGGCCAGGATCGGCGGCTTCCTCAACCGCGCCAAGCCCGCCGCGCAGGTGCCGGCCAAGCCCGCCGCGCCGAAGGTCGCCGGGCCGAAGCCGGGTGCGAAGCCCACCAACCCGAAGAAGGGTCGGCCGGCCAAGCGGCAGGGCTGACCCCAGGGCCGCCGTCGGGACTACCGGCGGCGGCCTTCCGGCATCGCGCAGCCGCCGTACGGCCGGCGCCGGGCCGGAACCGCCGCGCCTGGCGCGGTCACGGGCGAGACTGCCCGTTAGAGACGTGCCCGTGGGCACCGGCCTTCTCCCGCCGGGCGCCCCGGGAAACCAGCGGACCCGACGGTCCGGCCGAGCGAGTACGGAGATGACACCGTGACCGACACCAGCATCCCCAGTGCGGAGCAGTCCGTGGACGAGGAGATCGTGCCGACCGCCGCGACCGGTGACGGCGAGTCCGAGGAGACCGGGGAGGCGGCGGCCGAGGCGGGTGCCGCCCCGAAGAAGGCCGTCGGCGAGAGCGAGCTCTTCGCGCAGAGCGAGATCGCTGCCGACTACATCGAGGGCCTGCTCGACATCCTCGACTACGACGGCGACATCGACGAGTTGGTCTCCGGCGGACGTCCGGTCGTCGAGGTGGTCGGCGCCCGGCTGCAGAACCTGGTCGGCCAGCGCGGCGCCACCCTGGAGGCGCTCCAGGAGCTGGCCCGCCTCGCGGTGTTCCGCCAGACCGGTACGCCCAGCCGCCTGCTGCTCGACGTCGGCGGCTACCGCGCCACCCGGCGCAAGGAGCTCGCCGCCGTGGCCAAGAACGCGGTGGAGAAGGTCAAGGAGCACGGCGAGCCGGTCCGGCTGGAGCCGATGTCCGCCTTCGAGCGCAAGTGCGTGCACGACGTGGTCAACGCCATGAGCGGGGTGGAGAGCGAGTCCGAGGGCGTCGAGCCGAACCGCTGCATCATCGTCCGGCCGGCGGACTGACCGGGTGACCCACGACGACGCCACGGCCGACGCCGTGACCGGCCCGGGTGGTACGCCGCCCGGGCCGTCGCCTGTTCGCCCCGTTCCCTTGCCGGAGGACGCCGCGCTGCCGGCCGAGCTGGCCCCGGCGGCCCGGACGCTCTTCGGTGACCGGCTGGACCTGGCGGCCGCGTACGCCGAGCTGCTCGCCACCGACGGGGTGGTGCGCGGCCTGATCGGTCCGCGGGAGGCGCCCCGGATCTGGGACCGGCACCTGCTCAACTGTGCCGCCGTGGCCGAGCGCATCCCGGAAGGGGCCAGCGTCATCGACGTCGGCTCCGGTGCCGGGCTGCCCGGGCTGGTGCTGGCGATCGCCCGCCCCGACCTGCAGGTGATCCTGGTCGAGCCGCTGGCCCGGCGTACCTCCTTCCTGATCGAGGCGGTGCAGCAGCTCGGGCTGGCCAAGACGGTCCGGGTGTTCCGTGGCCGGGCCGACGAGGCGGCCACCGACGCGACGGGCGCCGGCCCGTTCAGCGCCGACGTGGTGACCTCGCGAGCGGTCGCGCCACTCGACCGGCTCTCCGGCTGGTGCCTGCCGCTCGTCGTACCCGGCGGTCGGCTGATCGCCGTGAAGGGCTCCTCGGCGGCGGACGAGGTCGCGGAGCACGCCGAGACCGTCGACCGGCTCGGGGGCGGTGAGCCGAGCGTGCACCTCTGCGGGGTCGGCATCATCGACCCGCCGACCACCGTGGTGGAGATCGTGCGCGAGCGGGTGGTCCGACCGCCGTCCGCCAAGAAGGCACCCAAGCGCTCACGGGGCGGACGCAAGCGCGCTCGGTGATCCCCGTTCGGTTCCGGCGTGTCGCCCCGGCCGACGGACAACCGAGATGGACCCGCCGCGCCCGTCCCCCGTAGGCTGGCCGCGCGTCGATAGTGTGGGGCGGGCGTCGGGGGCACCGGGTCCCGACCGCTCCCGCCGGGGCCGTACGCGCTGCGGTGCGAGTGCGCGTGTGGCCTGATTGACGGGGTGCGGACCGACCATCCGGAGCGGGCAGGGATGACAGGTGCATGACGACGGTAGGTACGACGATCCACGGGTGAGACGCCCGGAGGGCCTTCCCTCCGGAGTGGACCCTGTTTCACGTGAAACCGACCACGACTCCCGGCCCGCCGACGGCCAGCCGGGTTCCGCCGGCCCGCCGGACTGCGATCCGGTGGTCCAACGGGACGTGCCCGCGGTCGGCGCCGCACGCCCCTCTCCCGAGTCGTACATTCCGCCGCCGCCCATCGCGGACGACGCGGGCCGGCCGGTCAACGCGCCCAGCGACCGCACTGCCCCGGTCCAACGCAACTCCGGCGCGCCGTCCCGCTTCGAGACACCGGTTGGTGGCAACGTGCCGCCCGCCGTACCCCAGCAGCCCCACCCCGGCGCGGTGGCGGACTCCGAGTCCGTCGCCGGGAACGAGCCGGCGCCGGCGGCCGGGGGCGTGGCCGTCGACCAGGCCGCCGCCGCGTACGTTTCACGTGAAACCCCGACGCGCGAAGAGGATGACCCACCGTTGGCTATGGAGGCGATGCGCGCCGTGCAGATCCTGAATCCGAGTGGCGAGGTGACCATGCCTCGGCCCGACCGGACCCGGGTCATGTGCGTCGCGAACCAGAAGGGCGGCGTGGGTAAGACCACGACCACGGTGAACCTGGCGGTGGCGCTCGCCCTGCACGGCAACCGGGTGCTGGTGGTCGACCTCGACCCGCAGGGCAACGCCTCGACCGGGCTCAACGTGCCGCACCACACCGGCGTGCCGGACGTCTACGACTGCCTGATCAACAGCGTGCCGCTGGAGGAGGTCGCCCAGGAGGTCGAGGGCATCCCCAACCTGTGGTGCGTGCCAGCCACCATCGACCTGGCGGGCGCGGAGATCGAGCTGGTGTCCGTGGTCGCCCGGGAGTCCCGGCTGGCCCGAGCCATCGCCGCGTACCCGGGGCACTTCGACTACATCTTCATCGACTGCCCGCCCTCGCTCGGCCTGCTGACGGTCAACGCGCTGGTCGCCGCGCAGGAGGTGCTGATCCCCATCCAGTGCGAGTACTACGCGCTGGAGGGCCTCAACCAGCTGATCAACAACATCAACCTGGTCCGGCAGCACCTCAACCCCAAGCTCGAGGTCTCCACGATCCTGCTCACCATGTACGACCGGCGTACCCGACTGGCCGACGCGGTCGAGCAGGACGTCCGGAACCACTTCGGCGACAAGGTCCTCCAGGCGGTCATCCCACGCAACGTGCGGGTGTCCGAGGCACCCAGCTACGGGCAGTCCGTGATGACCTACGATCCCGGTTCGCGGGGGGCGACGAGCTACTTCGAGGCCGCCCAGGAGATCGCCGAGCGCGGTGTCAAGGAGCCGGTGAGCCGGAATGCGTAGTGCGCACGAGTCGCTGGGAGGCGTCGCATGAAGAACCGTCCCCGTGGCGGTCTGGGTCGAGGGCTCGGGGCGCTGATCCCGACCGGGCCGGCACCGGAGGCGCCGGGCACCACCCTCACGGTGCCGGTCGAAGCCGACACCGACGGTACGGCGGGCGCCCCTCCGGTCGAGGCGGTGACCGCGCCGGTCGCCACCCCGTCGGCGCCGCCCGAGCCGCAGCTGAGCCCGGTCCCGGGTGCCCGCTTCGCCGAGATCCCGGTCGACGCGATCGTGCCGAACCCGAAGCAGCCCCGGCACGTCTTCGACGAGGAGGCGCTGGAGGAGCTGAAGACCTCCATCCAGGAGGTCGGCTTCCTCCAGCCGATCGTCGTCCGCCAGCTCGACGCCGAGAAGTACGAGCTCGTCATGGGCGAGCGCCGGTGGCGGGCCGCCCAGGCGGTGGGCCGGGAGAGCATCCCGGCGATCGTCCGGGACACCAAGGACGACGCGATGCTCCGGGACGCCCTCCTGGAGAACATCCACCGGGCGAACCTCAACCCGCTTGAAGAGGCCGCGGCCTACCAGCAGCTGCTGGAGGAGTTCGGCGCCACCCACGAGGAGCTGGCGCGGCGGATCGGCCGCAGCCGGCCGCAGATCTCCAACACCATCCGCCTGCTGAACCTCCCGGCGCAGGTGCAGCGCCGGGTCGCCGCCGGCGTGCTGTCGGCGGGCCACGCCCGGGCGCTGCTGAGCCTCGACGAGGCGGAGGCGCAGGAACAGCTCGCCCTCCGGATCGTCGCCGAGGGCTTGTCCGTACGCGCGACCGAGGAGATCGTGGCGCTCGCGCTCAACGACGGGCCGGCGAAGACGCCGGCGGCGAAGCGGCGTACCAAGCCGCACGCCCCGGCGCTCACCGATCTGGCCGATCGGCTCTCCGACCGGTTCGACACCCGGGTGAAGGTCGACATCGGCCGGAGCAAGGGCAAGATCACCATCGAGTTCGCGACGGTGGACGACCTGGAGCGGATCGTGGGCATCATCGGCGTGGGCGAGCAGGAGCCGGAGGCCTGACCCCGCCCTGGTTCTGTCACCGGCCGCGTTGCCCCTGAGGGCACGCGGCCGGTTCGTTTCCTGCTGCCGCTCCGGGCGTCGGCAGGGGCAACGCGGCCGGTTCGTTTCCTGCTGCCGCTCCGGGCGTCGGCGGCGTGCGTCTCGGATGGAGGCCGCGACGCGTTTCACGTGAAACCGGTGTGCCGCGTTGGGTAGTGCGGCCAGAGGCAGTCCAGGGTGCCGGGGCCGCCGTGATGACTTCCTCGCAAGGCTGCGTCGCTTGAGCACGTGACCGAGACCGGCTCGACCCGGGACGCCACGCTTGTCTGTAGTGAGCCGACGCGGCGTCCGGCGGGCGGACTGATGGCAGGCAACTGATGCGTCGCGAACCGACAGACCAATCGGTTCGTGCTGGGGTGGGCGGGGCCTTCGGTTCCCACCGGAACTCGCCATGTGGCCGACAGCTTCCATCACCGGCCTCGCTCACAGGGAACAGATGCGCGCGGGAGGGCGACCCGTCTACCAACGCGGGTGCCAACCGCAGCGCGAGGGAGTGTCGCCGTCTTCATTTCCGCTCCAGGGTCCGTACTCGGCGGACGAGTTGCTCGCGTGGCGGTATCCGCCCGCCGCCCGCCGCCCGCCGCCCGCCGCCCGCCGCCCGCCGCCCGGCGCCCGCCGCCCGGCGCCCGCCGCCCGGCTCGATCACACCGGCGTGGGCGTGGTTCCGTCATCTGACCGCCCCTCAGGGTCAGTCATTTGAGGCCCTGTAGCGCCGCCTGAGCCCGCGATGCGTTCGTGGGCAACGCGGGGGGTCGCAGTGACGGCCTCGCCGCGCCTGGAGGCGTCTGAGAGGGCTTCGGCGGTTGCTCCGGGCGGGAGGGAGGTGACACCTGCCCGACCGGGCTGGTACTCAGCACCTCGTTTCACGTGAAACCGGCCCTGCGAATGCACTCCCATGACAATGCCCAGGATCCAGGGCGCCGCAGCGAAGCGATTTCAATGCCAGGGCTAAGCCTCCAGGGGGCGCCACCGGAACGCCAAAGGCGATCGTCGGCGCTGCCCGCGCTGCCGAGCTCACCGATGTCAGGGTTGGTCGGTTGCCTCGCCCCGCTCGCCGGGCCCGGATCCGTCGAGGGAACCCGTAGCCGAGTCTGTTGCAGCGACCAGCGGCGGAGGCCTCGCCGGTTCAAGGTCGTCCTCGACGGCCTTCTTGGCGCGCAGCTACGCCGCCCTCACCCCCCTGGCGGCAGTCACCCAACGCCAGCGAGGTCTTGGTGGAAACCGGCCAGTGCCGGCTGACCGGGGGGCCAGTTGGCCAGATGAACCCAAAGACGATGGGTGCGGAATCGAGCCCGCCTGGGGGTAGCGATCGTGGGCTGATGGATCACGCCGAGAGTGAGCCGGACCGCCACCCTGACCGAGCCATCCCGGTCGAATCCGGTGGAGGCAGGCGGCCGGCGTCAGCGCCCGACTCCAGGAGGTCCGCCCGGTTTGCCATCGGACCGGCTGGACGGCCACGGCGATCGGTTCGCATCTGCGCCATCGTCGGGTGTCGTCGTCCGGCAGCCGGCGGCCCGTCCGGGTCCGCGAATCGCCCCGCCCGGTCGCGACATGGGGGAGGCACCTCCCGGCGTTCCACGTGAAACCGGCGAGGTTCCACGTGAAACGAGCGGGGTCGTCCGGGGGCTCAACCACCGACCGCTCCGCTCCAGCTTCCGACGCCCGCTATGGCGTGGATGCGAGCCGGAGCGAGGATGGCCTCTGCGGCGCAGGCCTGCGGAAGCCAGAACACCGACTGCGGCAGATCGAAGATGAGGCGCCGTCACCGACCGAACCGCCCATCCCGGTGCCCCCTCGACACGCGATGCACGGCAGAAACGCCGCTTCCGGCAGCAGCCAACCGGCGCTTCGCTCGTTGGGAGAAACGGGCCCGCCATGCCTGTGGTCGGGGCTGTGGATTGGACTCCCCGGTTATCCACAGCGGTTTTCCACAGGCACCCCTCGTTTCACGTGAAACACGGTGTCAAACGGCGTCCTGGCCTGTGGATGACGTGCTGTGGTGGTGATCTCACCAGCCTGTGGACAACTACTCTCCGGCGGCCTCGGTGCGCCCTCGGTCGACACCCCGCAGCCCACGAGACGGACTCACGATCGCCGTCGTTCGGGTAGGGACAGCGGTCTCCGACTCGGTTAGGGTCAGCCTCGTGCACGACACCCCTCCCGCAGTCCCGGATTTCACCCAGTGGCCCTCCTTCCCCTTCGAGGGGGACCTCCGCGTCAAGCACCTCGAGGATCCGGTCCCGGTCGAGCCGCCCCGCAAGGGCGAAGGGCACCGGGAATGCACGGCCTGCAACGCACCCGACGACGCCTACATCTGGGTCGGCGAGCGATGGCGGGTACGAGCCATGGACCGGCCCACCGGCCTGCCGATGGTGCTGATCCTGGAGTCCCGCTCCCACCTCGACCTCGGCGACCTGCCCAACCTGCTCGCCGCCGAGCTGGGGGTCATGACGGTACGACTGGAACGCGCCATCCGGTCGCTGGACGGAGTCGGCCGCGTCCACGTCAACCGCTGGGGCGACGGGTCGGCGCACCTGCACATGTGGTTCCTGGCCCGCCCGTACGGGCGGCTCCAGCTTCGGGGCACCTTCCTGTCGCTGTGGGACTCGATCCTGCCGCCCATCTCCGAGTCTCAGTGGCGGGAGAACCTCGCCATGGTGGCCGCCTGGCTGGCCGAGTTCGGCGGACGCCCACTGGCCGAGCCGCCGCGCATCCAGTGGCAGGCGCCGTCCAGCCTGTCCGCGCAGGCCTCTCGGAAGCAGGAGGCCGCAGAGCAGCAGGAGGAGCCGGTGTCGGTGATCGAGTCGGACGAGGAGACGCCCGTACCGGCGGACGACCCGGACGACGTTGCCGACGCTGCAGAAGGTGACATGGGCGACGATGGCACTGCGGGCGACGACGCCGAGGTGACGGCCGACGCGGACGGTGCCGGTGCGGAGGACAGCAACGGCGGCCAGCAGGGCGACGCTCCCCAGCACGACGAGGCTAGCGGCGAGGCGACGACCTCCAAAGCAGCGACGACCCCCGGAACAGCGACGACTCCGGGAAGGTGATGGACCCGCGACGCTGACCGCTCCGCTGCCGCCGACGGCCAACGCGACTGGAACAGCGTCGACGGCCAGCCCGTTGCGCGGCCTCACCGAGGCGGCCGAGCCCCGTGAGGTGAGGCCGCCGCAGGAGTGCCGGCAAGAGCGAGCGCACCCGCTGCCCGGCCCGACCCGATGGTCGTTCATCGACGCGCTGGTCTACCGCAGCGGCCGGGTAGTTCCAACCGGCCGCTGCACCGGCAGCGAAGGATGCGCGGGAGGCGGTCAGCCGCGCCGGGCGGCGGCGCGACTGACCAGCGACCCCAGCACCCGCCCGAAGTCCAGCCCGGCCGCCTGGATCGCCAGCGGCAGCAGCGACGTCTCGGTCATGCCCGGCGAGACGTTCACCTCCAGCACGTGCGGTCGGCCGTCGGCGTCGACGATCAGGTCGACCCGGGACAGGTCGCGCAGGCCCAGGGCGGTGTGCGCGGCCAGCGCCACCTCGGTGACCGTGTCGGCGACGGCGCTGTCCAACCGGGCCGGAGCGTGCCAGGTGGTCCGGCCGGCGGTGTAGCGAGCCGCGTAGTCGTACACGCCGTTGCGCGGCACGATCTCCACCGGCGGCAGGGCGCGCGGGCCGTCACCGAGGTCCACCACGGAGACGGCCACGTCCATGCCGGGCACGTACCGCTCGACCAGCGCCGTCGAGTCGTACGCGAAACAACCCACCATCGCGGCGGGCAGCGCCGCGGCGTCCCGGACCACGGCGGCGCCCAGGCCGGAACCGCCCTGGGTCGGCTTCACCATCAGCGGCAGTCCCAACCGGTCCACGATCCGGTCGAGCACCGCCACCGCGCCCAGCTCGGAGAAGCGGTCGTGCGGCAGCGCCACCCAGTCGGGGGTGGGGATGCCGTTCTCCCGCAGCACGGCCTTCGCCGACGGCTTGTCCCAGGCGAGCCGAGAGGCGCGGGCGTCGCAGCCCACGTACGGCACGCCGCAGAGGTCGAGCACGCCGCGCAGCGAACCGTCCTCGCCGGTGGCGCCGTGCAGCGCGATCACCACCGCGTCCGGCGGGTCGGCGGCCAGGGCGGGCAGCAGCGCCACGTCGGCGTCCCGCAGTTCCGCCTCCACGCCGACGGCGCGCAGCGCGTCGAGCACCCGGCGGCCGGAACGCAGCGAGACGTCCCGCTCGTAGGAGAGGCCACCGGCGAGCACCAGCACGTGCAGGTCGGCGGTGACGGCGGGATCGGTCACGGGGGTTGCCCCGGCAGAGGTCACGGCCATGCCGGAATCATGCCAAGTCGGGTCCCGGCGCATCCGCGCCGCCCTGCCGCCGGCGCCCGGCCGGGGTCACCGTGCCGAAGACCCGACGCATGGCGATGTCCTGCTCCATCACGCCGGCCAGCCGGCGGACGCCCTCGCGGATCCGCTCGGGCGACGGGAAGGAGAAGTTGAGCCGCATGTTGCCGGTGCCGGAGCCGTCCGCGTAGAAGCCGGTGCCCGGCACGTAGGCGACCCGGGCGGCGATGGCGCGGGGCATCATCGCCTTGGCGTCCAGCCCGTCCGGCAGGGTCGTCCAGACGAAGAGGCCACCGGCCGGGGTGGTCCAGGTGGTGCCCGCCGGCATCAGGTCCTCCAGCGCGGTGAGCATCGCGTCCCGCCGCTCCCGGTAGACCTCCCGGTAGACCTTCAGCTGCTGCCGCCACGGCATCGTCGACAGGTACGTCGCCACGGCCGCCTGGGCGTAGCCGCTGGGGCAGAGGATCTGCGCCTCGCTGGCGATCACCAGCTTGTCGCGGACCGCGTGCGGGGCGAGGATCCAGCCGACCCGCAGGCCCGGGGCGAAGGTCTTGGAGAAGGTGCTCAGGTAGAACACCCCGTCGCGGCGGCGGGCCCGCAGCGGCAGGGGCGCCTCGCCCTCGAAACCGAGCTGACCGTACGGGTCGTCCTCCACCACGAGCAGGCCGGCGCGCTCGCAGATGTCCAGCACCCGCTCGCGGCGCTCCTCGCTCAGCGTCACGCCGGTGGGGTTCTGGTAGGTGGGGATGGTGTAGAGGAACTTGACCCGGCGCCCGGCGCGGGCCAGGTCGGCGATGGCCACCTCCAGCGCCTCGGGGATCAGCCCCTCGTCGTCCATCGGCACGTGCGCCACCTGGGCCTGGGCGGCCTGGAACACCCCGAGCGCGCCGACGTACGTCGGGCCCTCGGCGAGCACCACGTCCCCCGGGTCGAGGAAGAGCCGGGCCACCAGGTCGAGGGCCTGCTGGCCGCCGACGGTCACCACCACGTCCTCCGGGGAGGCGCCGCAGGACGCGTCGATGCCGGAGAGGGCCATCACCTCGCAGATCCGCTCGCGCAGCTCCAGGGTGCCCTGGCCGATGCCGTACTGAAGGGTCGTCACCCCGTGCTCGGAGCCGAGCCTGCCCAGCATCTCGCCGACCGCGTCGAGCGGCAGCGCGGCGATGTAGGGTGCCCCACCGGCGAGCGAGACGACCTCCGGACGGCTGGCCACCGCGAAGAGCGCCCGGATCTCCGAGGCGGTCATCCCGCGGACGCGCCGGGCGTACCGGTCGGTGTAGTCGTCGAGCGTCGTGCCGGTCATGACATCACCTCGATCGGGTGTCGGTCGGGCTCCCGCCCCGTGTGGTACCCGCGGAACCGGCGACCATGGCGGCGCGGGACGCCGGTTGGTCGATCCTAGTCCGCGGCCGCCACCCCGGAACCCCTGACGTGGGCTGCGTCCACATCCCGGACCGCCGTCCCCGGCTCGGGTGGCCGTTCGCGCGTCTCCTCCCGTACGGTCGGCTGGCGGCGTACGATCGCTCGTCGGGGGGCAGGAAGGCGGCGGCGTCGTTCCGCGCTGGTTTCACCTCCGAGCCTATTGTGGGGATGCGCCAATGTCGCGACGTCTGGTCAGTCTGACCCTCGACACCCTGGAAGACCTGCCCCGCCCGTGCCGGCAGTGCGTCTACTGGGAGCTCGACCCGGTCTCCGCCGACCGGGCCTGCGCCGCCGGTGACCCCGGCCTGGAGAAGGAGGCCTGGGTCTCCCAGATCCTGCTGGAGTGGGGCTCCTGCGGCAAGCTGGCCTACGTCGACGGCATGCCCGCCGGGTTCGTCATGTACGCCCCGCCCGCCTACGTCCCCCGGTCGATGGCCTTTCCCACCTCGCCGGTCTCGGCCGACGCGGCGCTGCTGATGACCGCCAACGTGGTGCCCTCCTTCGCCGGTGGCGGGC
This sequence comes from Micromonospora purpureochromogenes, assembly GCF_900091515.1. Classification (NCBI taxonomy): domain Bacteria; kingdom Bacillati; phylum Actinomycetota; class Actinomycetes; order Micromonosporales; family Micromonosporaceae; genus Micromonospora; species Micromonospora purpureochromogenes. The sequence goes on from NZ_LT607410.1 coordinate 643,999, forward strand.
TGGGCCGGATGCTCGTCCAGGGCGTCGCGCGGGACCTCACCAAGCGCGGCATCAAGGCGATCGAGGCGTTCGGCGACGCCAAGTTCGGCGACGGCGACGACGCGACCCGGGCCTGCGTCGCCCCGGCGGACTTCTTCCTCTCGGTGGGCTTCAAGACCGTCCGGCCGCACCCGCGCTACCCCCGGCTGCGCCTGGAACTGCGCACCGCGCTGAGCTGGAAGTCCGACGTCGAGTACGCGCTGGAGAAGCTGCTCGGCTCGATGAGCCCGGAGACCCTGCTCCGCCCGGTACGCCCCGCCCCGGCCACCCGCGCCACCACCGGCTGACGCTCGAGGGCCCGCCGGAAGGGGAACGCCCCTGCGCCGGCGGCTCAGTCCATCCCCGCGCCGGCGGCCACCACCTTGCGCAGCTCGCTGACGTCGATCGAGCCCGTCGGTACGTCCCGCTCGATCGGGAAGAACATCCGCTGCACGGCCGCCACGATCGCCTCGACCACCTTGTCCCGGAACCGGGGGTCCACCAGCCGGTTCCGGTCCCGCGGCGAGGTGAGGTAGCCGATCTCGACGCGTACCGCCGGCATCCGGGTCAGCCGCAGCAGGTCCCAGGCCTTGGCGTGGGTACGGCAGTCCCGCAGCCCGGTACGCGCCACGATCTCCCGCTGCACCAGCCCGGCCAGCCGCTCCCCGGTCGCCGAGGTGACGCCGTTGTCGGTGCCGTAGTGGTAGGTGGCCACCCCGTCGGCCTCGGGGTTGGCGTGCCCGTCGGTGTGCAGCGAGATGAACACGTCCGCGCCGAGCGCGTTGGCCAGCTGCGCCCGGTCGGTGTCCGGCAGGCACGTCGCCGGCGTCGGGCCACGGGTCAGCTGCACCCGTACGCCCGCGGCGGCCAGCCGCCCCTCCAGCCGGCTGGCCAGGTCGTACACCAGATCGGCCTCGCACCAGCGCAGCGGGCCGTCCGGGACCACCACACCCGGGTCGGTGCCGCCGTGGCCCGGGTCGATCACCACCGTCCGTCCCACCAGGGTCGGCCCGGACTGCCGGATCGCGTCGGACTCGCGCAGCCACTGCGGCCGGCCGCCGACCACCTTGCGACCGAGGCGGCGCAGCGCACCCATCGTGTGCGGGCCGCAGGAGCCGTCCGGTTTCAGGCCCACCTCGCGTTGGAACTGGGCCACCGCGCGGGCGGTGCGGACGCCGTAGACGGCGTCGGCGTGGCCCACGTCGTACCCCATCTCCAGCAGCCGCTCCTGCAGCGACCGGACGTCCTCGCCGGTGAGGGGTTCGGGCACCGCGTGGTAGAGGGTCCGGGCGCCGAGCCGCCAGCGGGCGGCGTCCAGGGCGCGCCAGGTCTCGGCACCCACCCGACCGTCGACGCTGAGCCCGCGGGACTGCTGGAAGGCGCGGACCGCGCGTTCCGTGGCGACGTCGAACTCGTCGCCGATGGCGGGCGGAAGCAGTTCGAGGCCGGTCAGGACCGTGCGGATCTCCGTCACCGCGGGCCCACGGTCACCGGGTCGGATCGGACGCACGCACGACCCCCTCTGCACGGATGCTGGCTGGGCGGGCGCCACGGTCGCGGGACCGGAGTGCTCTGGCGCGTAGCGGATGCCTACGGAGCGTACCGTGCCCGGTGGATGGCCACCCGGCGTTCGCCCAGCTCAGGGCCGGGAACGACGGAACCCCCGCACCCGGGGAGGGTACGGGGGTTCCGGTGCTGCGAACGTCAGAGCGCCGACTCGATCAGCCGGACCAGTTCGCCCTTGGGCTTGGCGCCGGCGATCGACTGCACCGGCTCGCCGTTCTTGAAGATGGTGAGGGTCGGTACGGACATCACCCGGTAGGCGCGGGCGGTCTCCGGGTTCTCGTCGATGTTGAGCTTGACGATGGTGACCTGGTCGCCCATCTCGCCCGCGATCTCCTCCAGCAGCGGGGAGACCTTGCGGCACGGCCCGCACCACTCGGCCCAGAAGTCCACCAGTACCGGCTTGTCGGACTTCAGCACGTCAGTGGCGAAGTTCGCGTCGGTGACGACCTTTGTTGCTCCCACTATGACCCTCCTCCGGGACTTTCGTTGTTCGGTTGTTCAGCCACTGATCGTGGCGATGAAGCGCTCGGCGTCGAGGGCGGCGGCGCAGCCCGTGCCGGCCGCCGTGATGGCCTGCCGGTAGGTGTGGTCGACCACGTCGCCGGCGGCGAAGACACCCGGCACGCTGGTCCGGGTGCTCGGCGCCTGCACCTTCACGTACCCCTCGTCGTCCAGCTCCAGCTGCCCCCGGAAGAGCTCGCTGCGCGGGTCGTGGCCGATCGCCACGAACACGCCGGTCACGTCGAGCACCTTGGTGTCGCCGGTGTGCACGTTGCGGACCCGTACGCCGCTGACCTTGCCGTCCTCGCCGAGGATCTCCTCGGCCGTGCTGTTCCACTCGACCTTGATCTTGTCGTTGCCGAGGGCGCGGTCGGCCATGATCTTGCTGGCGCGGAACGAGTCGCGCCGGTGGATGATGGTGACCGAGTCGGCGAACCGGGTGAGGAAGCTCGCCTCCTCCATCGCGGAGTCGCCACCGCCGACGACGACGATGTGCTGGCCGCGGAAGAAGAAGCCGTCACAGGTGGCGCAGGACGACACGCCGTGGCCCAGGTACTCCTGCTCGCCCGGTACGCCCAGCGGACGCCAGGCCGAACCGGTGGAGAGGATGACGGCCCTGGCCCGGTAGGTGGTCTCGCCGACCCACACGGTGCTGACCGCGTCCGACCCGATCATGCCGGTGTCCTGCAGCTCGACCCGGGTGACGTCGTCGGTGAGGAACTCCGCGCCGAACCGCTCGGCCTGCTTGCGCATGTTGTCCATCAGCTCGGGGCCGAGGATGCCGTCGGCGAAGCCGGGGAAGTTCTCCACCTCGGTGGTCGTCATCAGCGCGCCGCCGGACTGCACACCCTCGATGACGAGCGGCTTGAGGTTGGCGCGCGCGGCGTAGACCGCCGCCGTGTAACCGGCCGGCCCGGAGCCGATGATGATCAGGTTGCGGACCTCGTCCACTGCCGTCTCCCGATGTGTGTGTTCGGCATCCGCCCCCGGCTGACCTACCGCCGGGACGACGCCGATCCGAGTGCCGACGGCTCAGCGACGCCGGCGGCTGACTTGCAGAACGTCATCGTACGAACCGGGGATTCCCGAACCGGTCATCCGGTGGGTCACGTCACGCGGCGACGGATGGCCGGCGACCGTGACCTCACCCTACCCGCGCCCGGTAGCGGGTGTCCGCGCCGGATCCCGGCACGCCACATTCCGCGCCGCTCGCCCAGGCCCAGCGCTCTCCCGAAGGATCGGCGAACCGGAGGACGAGCGCCGCTTCCCCCTGGAAGCTGGCGTAGTCGAGCAGTTCCACGGTGATCGCCCCGCGTCCGTGCTCGGCGGCGATCTCGGTGAGACAGCCGTCCAGCGCGTCCGGAGCGGCGAGCCGGAGGAGCCGGCCGGGGGACGATAGCCGGTCCGCCTCGGCGGCCTTCTCGGTCGACCCGCCCGGAGCCAGCCCAGGGCCGTCGGTGGCCACCCGGGGCAGCACGGTCGGGGCCGCGCCACCGGCCAGGGTCTGCGGCGTCCAATCGGTGCCGCTGGTCTGCGGTGCGCCGACGACCCGGAAGGGCGCCGTCGCCGAGGCGGCGTCGCCCCCGGCGACCGTCGAGTCGGCCGTGCCGCCGCCCCCCGAGGTGTCGAGCAGGTGGTCGACGCCGAGCCCGACGGCCGCGAGCGAGGCCGCGGCCAGCGCGAGCGGGGCGGCGAGCCGCGTCCAGCGCCGGCGCCGACGGCCCGGCCCGGTCGCCTCGTCCCGGCCGGCCCCGGCGGTACGCCCCGGACCCCGCGCGGACTGCGCCGGCACCGGCCGCTCGCCGGCCGGCGTCACGGCATCCACCGGGGTGGTGAGCGCCGGTGCGTCGGCCGGGGCGGGCCCGGCGCCGGCCAGCGCGGCGGTGAGTCGTTCGGTGACCGCGAGCGGCATCTGCGGGGCCGGTTCGGCCCAGCCGGCAAGGTCGGCGCGGACCTGGGCGACGGCCGGCGCCAGCGCCGCGTACGCCTCGGCCCAGGCCGGGTCCTGCTCGACCAGCCGCGCGACGGACGCCTCCTCCGGGGTGCCGTCCAGCGCCCCGCCGAGGTAGTCGGCGAGCAGGTCGTGGTCGACCCCGCTGAACTCCCCGGTCGTCACGCGTCCTCCTGGTTGGGGTCCCGTCGGGAGTGCCCCGACCCCGATCGGACGCCCTCCGCGGCCCGGGGGTTCCCGAGGGTGACGCCGGGCACGCTCCGGCCAGCGACCGGGACGGTGTCCGGCCTGGCGTCGTCGGAGCCGGTCCGCAGGTGGCCGAGCTGGACGGCCAGCCGGGCGCGACCGCGGGCGCATCGGCTCTTCACCGTCCCCTCGGCGACGCCGAGGATCCGGGCCACCTCGGCGACCGGGTAGCCCTGCACGTCGACCAGCACGAGGGCGGTCCGCTGCTCGACCGGCAGGGTGGCCAGGGCCTGCCGGACGACCAGTGCGGTGTCGTGGTCCGCGGCCGGGGCGGCCGGCTCGACGCCGCCGGAGCCGCCCTCGTCGACCCGGGTGCCGTCGGGCAGCGGGACGGTCGGGTGCGCCTGGCGGCGGCGGATCCGGTCCAGGCAGGCGTTCACCACGATCCGGTGCAGCCAGGTGGTGACGGCCGAGTCGCCCCGGAACCGGGCGGCGCCCCGGTGGGCGGAGAGCAGCGCGTCCTGGAGGGCGTCGGCGGCCTCCTCGCGGTCGCCGAGCGTCCGCAGGGCCACCGCCCAGAGGCGGTCGCGGTGCCGGTGGAACAGCTCGGTGAACGCGTCTCGGTCACCGGCCACGTGGGCGCGGAGCAGTTCGATGTCGCTCGCCTCGGCGGGCGGGACCGCGCGCGGCGGCACGACCGGCACCGCCTCGCCGGTCGCCGGATCGGGCGTACGCCCGCCGCGACCGGCCATCACCACGTCCGTCGGATGCGGTGCCGGGCGCGCGGCGGGCGGCTCACGACCCCTGGACCTTGATTTCCTGCACGTCGATCTTGAGGTCGCTCGGGGGCAGCTTGGTGATCCAGAAGAGCAGGTACTGGTACTTCTGCTCCGGGTTGAACCCGTTGAAGGTCATCGTGGTGCCGTCGTGCTCCTCGAACGGCTGACCGATGACGTGGTTCTTGTAGCTCGCCACCAGCTGCTTGTCGCCCGAGGAGGTGGACGGGAAGTCGGCCTCGCCCCAGAACAGCTCGGCGGACGCGCCGGTGGAGGAGAGGATCGCCTGCACCGACTTCACCGTGTGCGGGGCGCCGAGGTCGATCAGTACCCCCATGCCCTTCTTGCGGTTGCCGAAGTTCGCGGTGGTGTAGGTGTCGGTGCCCCAGCCCTTGTCCTCGTTGCCGTCGATGACCTTCTCGGCGTCGTCGAGCTCGTCGCGGAGCTTGCTGTCCGGGTCGATGATCCGGACCTCTTCGACGGAGAGCTTGCGCACGGCGGGCGCGGGCGCGCTGGCCTGGCTGGACGGGGCGCTGTTGGACGGGCGGGCGACCGGCTCGGTGTCGGGCGACTTGTCGTCGCCGCCCAGCGCGCTGATCCCGATGAGCAGGCCGACCAGGGCGACCGCCAGCAGGCCGGCGATGCCCACGGCGACCTTCCGCCCACCGGCGGCGGCCAGCGGGGACGGGTCGTCGCCCGGGTCCGCGGTGAACCGGATGGTGCCGGTCTGGTCGAGGAAGTGGTCCTCGGCCGGGACGTCGAGCCGGGCCAGCTCCGCGGCGAGCACGTCCGACGAGGGCGGGGCGATCTCGGCGTCGAGCAGATCCATGGTCAGGTCGTCCAGGTACGCCGGCACGCCGGCCCGGACCTGCCGGGGCGCGGCGATCGCGCCGCTGGCGTCCCGGACCGCGTCCGGGATGGCGGCCCGACCGTGCCCGGCGGTCGCGCCGCGCAGCGGGGCCTCGGCGTGCGGCCAGTGCCCGGTGAGAGCGAAGTAGAGGATGCCGCCGACCGCCCGGATGTCGTTCTCCTGGCTGTCCGCGCCGTCGGTGCGCGCGTCGGCCAGGACCACCCGGCCGTCGTTGCTGATCATCACGGTGCCCGGGTGCACGTTGCCGTGCACCATGCCGGTGGCGTGCACGGCGGCCAGCGCGCTGGCGACGGCGTTGCCGATGGCCGTGGCCCGGGCCGGGTCCAGCGGCCCGTCGGCGACCAGTTCGCGCATTGAGTTGCCGTCGACCCACTCGCGGACGACGTACGCCCGCTCGTCCTCGTCGATCGCGTCGTAGACGCCGACCAGGTTGGGGTGGATGACCCGGCTCGCGGCCACCGCCGCCTGGAGCATCTCGGTGGCGGAGTCGCCGCCGGGGTAGCGCAGCACGACCGCGACCGGCCGGCGCAGCACCACGTCGACCCCCCGCCAGACCAGCCGTCCGGCGCTGTCGTTGTTGATGTGCTCGACCAGCTCGTACCGCTCGGCGAGGATCTCACCGGCCGTGGGAGCACCGAAGGTCATGACGGGCGGAGCAGTCTCCTCCGCCTCCTGACCCTCGCCGACCTGGGTCACCCGTCCTCCCTCGGTGATCGTGTCGATCGATGGACCCGTGCTGCTGGGCATGTGGCTTCCCGCTCTGCCTTCGAAGGAACCGGCCGGCGTCTCGACGCGTACGTCGGCCACCTGCCGTATCCGTCGAGAGCGACCTTACCTGGACTGCCCGTCATCCCGACATGTCATCTTCCCGCCGTGCCCGGCGACGTGCCGGATGTGGACGACCTCGCCCGGTTACGACCGTTGTCAGCCACGTTGCTGGCACATGTACTAGCCAATCTAGAGGTTGACCGCAAGTGATCGCAGCAGGGGCCGGCCCTGGTGTGGCGGTCCGCCGACGTCCTGTCAGGTTCCCTCCGAACGGCCCTCCATACTCAGCCGTACGGTTCGTTGTCCACAGGCTGATCCGGTGGCTGACCGGGGAAACGCGGAGTTATCCACAGCCGCGTCCCCAGGCTTGTGATCCCCGTTCACCCTCCGTGCCGGGCGTCGGCCGCCCGGCCGGTCGTCGGCTCAGCGGCCGAGCCGGCGGCGGACCATCCCGACGACCTCGGTGATCTCGCCGATCCGCAGCAACATGGCCAGCCCGAGGTAGGTCGCGCCGATCACCGCGCCGCCGATCACCAACTGGGCCGCCGCCGCGAGCCAGCCCAGGTCGGCCGGGTCGCCGGGGAGCAGGTTGACCACCAGCAGGCCGACCAGCGCCGCCCCGAGCGCGGCGACGGTCACCTTGCCCATGGTGCGCATGATCCCGCCGAGCCCGATCCGGCCGACCCGCGGCCGCAGCAGCATCGCCGAGATGACCGCCGCCGCGACGTACGAGATCGCGTTGCCGAGCATCATCCCGGCCGCCGCGAAGGTGGCCGAGAAGGCGACGAAGAGTCCCACCTGGAGCAGCACCCGCAGCGCCACCACCGGGATGTTGACCAGCGCCGGGGTACGGGTGTCCGGCAGCGCGTAGAAGGCGAAGGTGAAGAGCTGGCTGATCGCGAACGGCACCAGGCCCACGGCCGCGACCAGCAGCACCGTGGACGTGGCGCGGGCGTTGTCACCGGTGAAGGCGCCGTAGCGGAAGACCACCACCGAGATGGGGGCGGCCAGTACCGCGTAGCAGACCGCGATCGGGGCGAGCACCGCGGTGACCATCCGGGTACCCCGGGACAGGTCGGCGGTGACGTCGTGGAAGCGCCCGTCCGCCGCGGCGGCGCTCATTCGCGGCATCAGCGCGGTGATGATCGAGACGGCGATGATGCCGTGCGCCATCATCAGCAGCAGGAAGACGTTGTTGTAGATCAGGAGACCGGCACGGGTCTTGCCGTCGCCGTTCTCGCCGGACGCCCGGGTGAGCAGATTGACCACCACGAAGAGACCCAGCTGGTTTACGGCGACGTAGCAGAACATCCAGGTGCCGAGCTTGGCCAGGTCGCGTAACCCCAGCTCGCGGAAGTCGAGCCGCCACTTCCAGCGGAAGCCCACTTTGCGCAACGCCGGCAGCAGGCCGGCGGCCTGCACCGCCACGCCGAGCAGAGTGCCGCCGCCGATGAGCAGGATCCGCTCGGCGCTCATGTCCTCCGGCCGGAGGGCTTTGGCGCCATAGATCACGATGTAGAGACCGAAGGTGCTGATGACCACCAGGTTGTTCAGGATCGGCGCCCACATCGGTGCGGCGAAGTGCCCCCGGGTGTTCAGCACCGCGGCGATCAGCGCGCTGACGCCGGTGAAGAACAGCATCGGCAGCATCAGGTACGACAAATACGTGACGAGGTCCTTGTAGTCCTCGTCCTTGCCGCCGGCGTAGAGGGTGGTCAGCACCGGCGCCGCGAGCACCGCGAGCAGCGCGGCGGCGGCCAGCGCGATCACCGCCAGGGTGAGCAGCCGCTGCGCGTACGCCTCGCCCCGGTCCGGGTCGGTCTTGCGCCGGCGGACCAGCACCGGGATCAGCACGCTGGTGAGCACGCCGCCGAGCAGGAACTCGTACACCTGGTTCGGCAGGAACTGGGCGGTCGTGTAGACGTCGCCGACCAGGTTGCCGAGCGCGGCGCCGATCATCAGGTTGCGGATGAAGCCCGTACCCCGACTGATCAGGCTGCCGACCGCCATCACCGCGCTGTTCGCCGCGGCGCTGGCCTCCCCCACCTGCTCCGGCGGCGGCGCGGTGGCCTCCACCGCCGGCTGGTTCAGCGGTTCGGCGGAGATGAAGGTCGCCTCGTCGGTCGGCGGGATCGCACCGTCCGGCGTGGCGTTCGCGCTGCGGTAGAGCCCGCCGCTCATCTCCTGCCTCCAAGGGGGTACGTCGGAGCCGGACGACCGGCCCGCACGCCCAAGACCTTAGTCAACGCCGTCCTCATACCCGCGCCCGGCGGATCAGATCCCGCCCCGGCCCGATAGGCTGGCGATCCCATGTCCGAAGCTGCCTCCGCACCCCACGCCGCCGACCGCCGCGAGCTCACCGCCGCGCAGCGCAACGCCGTCGCCGAACTGCTCCGCGTGTCCCCGGTCGCCGACGAGCTCGGTCGCCGCTTCGCGCGCGCCGGGCACGAGTTGCACCTGGTGGGTGGTTCCGTCCGCGATGCCCTGCTCGGCCGGCTCGGCGAGGATCTGGACTTCTGCACCGACGCCCACCCGGACGAGACGGTGCGGATCATCAAGGGCTGGGCCGAGTCCATCTGGGAGACCGGCCGCGAGTTCGGCACCATCGGCCTCCAGCGCGACGGGCTCCGGATCGAGATCACGACCTTCCGCGCCGAGGCGTACGACCAGGTCAGCCGGAACCCGATCGTCGAGTACGGGACCAGCCTCACCGAGGACCTGAAGCGACGCGACTTCACCATCAACGCGATGGCGGTCAGCGTTCCCGACCACCGGTTCACCGACCCGCACGGCGGCCTGGACGACCTCGCGGCCAAGGTGATCCGTACCCCCGGCACGCCCCGGGAGTCCTTCGGCGACGACCCGCTGCGGATGCTGCGGGCGGCCCGCTTCGCCGCGCAGCTGCGCTTCGCCGTGCACCCCGACGTGCACGAGGCGATGACCCGGATGGCCGCCGACCTGGACCGGATCACCGCCGAGCGGGTCCGGGACGAGTTCACCAAGCTGCTCTGCGGCGCCGACCCGATCACCGGGCTGCGGCTGCTGGTCGACACCGGGCTGGCCGAGCGCTTCCTGCCCGAGCTGACCGGGCTCAAGCTGGAGATCGACGAGCACGCCCAGCACAAGGACGTCTACGAGCACACCCTGACCGTGGTCAGCAACGCGGTCTCCTTCGAGACCGACGGCTGCGACTTCGTGCTCCGGATGGCCGCGCTCATGCACGACGTGGGCAAGCCGGCCACCAAGTCGGTCGGCCCGGACGGCCGGGTCAGCTTCCACCACCATGAGGTGGTCGGCGCGCGGCTGACCAAGGCGCGGATGAAGGCGCTGCGCTACCCCAAGGACGTCACCGCGCAGGTGGTCAACCTGGTCGCCCTGCACCTGCGGTTCTACGGGTACGGCCGGGGCGAGTGGACCGACTCGGCGGTACGCCGTTACGTCACCGACGCCGGTGACCTGCTGCCCCGGCTGCACAAGCTGACCCGCTCGGACTGCACCACCCGCAACCGTCGCAAGGCGGCCCAGCTCGCGGCGGACTACGACGCGCTGGAGGAGCGGATCGCCCGGATCGCCGCCGAGGAGGACCTCGCGCGGGTCCGCCCCGACCTGGACGGCAACGCGATCATGGAGCTGCTCGGCGTACCGCCGGGGCCGGTGGTCGGGCGGGCCTGGCAGTACCTCAAGGAGCTGCGCTTGGAGCGCGGCCCGCTGGAGCGGGACGAGGCCGAGGCGGAGCTGCTGCGCTGGGCCCGCCAGCAGGGCGTCATCCAGTAGGCGTGCGCCAGGCTCGACCCAACTTGCCAGCATCCTCACCTCGGCCTGCAGGCTCGGATCCGGTACCAGCGCGCTGCACCTCGACTCGGAGCTTGAGCAATAAACATCGGCCTTCTGAAACGACCGCCGCATCCTCATGCGTGTTGCCTCCAGCCGTCACGCGTGGCGCTCAAGATTCTTGCCCGATTGCATACCGAAGCGTCAGGTAGCTCATTCCATGCTTTGAGGATCCGATGACGAAAACGTACCTCGGATCTGACATACCGTGCCTTACGGCACGAGGCATGGCCCTACAAGTAGGGGATGGCGATCCAGTGACCGGAGCGCCATCCCCTGCCTCAGTAATGCAACCCGGTGGGCCTAATTGGTGATGGTGGGAACCTTCTGCCAGCCCGAGCTGGTCTTGATCTCATATCCCGACTTGCCGTAACGCGGGTCATCCGGGGCGCACTGGGCCTTACTGGTGGCGCCGGTGGAAGAGATCGGCTTGCCGTAGTTGTAGTACGTACCCATAGGGAAGCCGTTGCAGTGGACGTAAGCGCGGATGGTGGAACCGCAACCGTTCTCGACTAGCTTGACCTTCACGCCGTATGAAGTCCCGTTGATGGTTGTAGATGCGGTCTGCGAGCTGCTCACATCGAAGCTGCAGCCGCCACCGCCGGGGTCGAGGGTCGGGCCGGAGGGAGCTGCAGAAGCGGCGTTCGACAAATCGAAGGAGGTAAAGATGGCTGCCGCGAACGCCAAAGCTGAGATGCGCCTGATAGTGGTCCGCCGCGTCTTGTTGATTTCCAAGTCGCTAATCCTCTTAATCGTCTCGTTGCGGAAGACTTTCCAGGATCCCCGTGTAGCTACCGGCATCGAAGATATTACCGGCGTTATGTTTGGCGCCGCAACCCCGCTTCGACCCCGCTCCGGTGGGCGTAACTCATGTGACCGGCAAGGAACAATTAATTCTCTACCAGAAATCCACCTGACCTGCGTCTATGCGGGCACGGTTCTTACAGAACATTCTTTGTCACTGCAGAAAACGGGAACTCCCTCGCGCCGAGCATCGAGCGGGCGACGGGACGACTGACGTGCGGCCGCCCCGCTCCCGATGTTCACGGCGCCTCAGTGGTCGGTCGCCGTGCCATCGAGGGGCGGCCTGCCGTTGCCCGCCGACCCCGAACCGCCGGCGGCCGCCGAGCCGAGCCGGGCGAGCAGGCCGGGCAGGTCGATGCCGGTGAGGTCGGAGCCGAGCTGGAGGCCCTGCGCCACGTTGCCGGCCACCGACTTCGTCAGCGACGACGCGCCGTCGGTGGAGATGACGGTCATCTTGTCGATCGCCCCGATCGGGGCGCTGGCCGCCTCTACCACCTGCGGCAGCACCTTGACCAGCAGGTCCAGCACGGCCGCCTCGCCGTACGCGGCGAACGCCTCCGCCTTGCGGGCCATCGTGTCGGCCTCGGCCTGTCCCTTGGCCAGGATGGCCGCGGCCTCCGCCTGGCCCTCCCGCTCGACCGCCTCGGCGATCGCCGAGCGCCGGCGCTGCTCCGCCTCGCCCTCCTTGGCGCCCTCGATCGCGTTCGCCTCGGCGAGCGCGGCCCGGCGGGCCCGCTCGCCCTCACCGGTCAGCCGGGACTGCTCGGCGGCGGCCTGGGCGGCGGCGATGACGGCCTGCCGCTGCGCGTCGGCGTTGAGCACCGCCGCGTTGCGGGCCGCCTCGGCCTCCTGCTCCACCTTGTAGCGCGCCGCGTCGGCCGGCTTGCGCACCTCGGTGTCGAGCTGGCGCTGCTTCAGTTCGGCGTTGCGCTCGGCCACCTTCTGCTGCTCGGAGAGGATCGCCTGGTCCCGCTCGGCCTGGGCCAGCGGGCCGGCCGCCGCGGAACGGGCCTTGGCCGCGTCGATCTCGGCCTGGATCCCGGCCTGCTTGAGCGACAGGTTCCGGTTCGCCTCGGCGATCGCCTCCTCGGCGAGCAGCCGCTCCTGCTCGGCCTGCTGCCGGGCGCGCGCCTCGGCGATGGCCGCGTCCTTGAGCACCCGGGCGGCCTCCGGCCGGCCCAGGTCCTGCAGGTAGGAGCCCTCGGCGAGGATGTCCTGGAGCTGGAAGGTGTCCAGCACCAGCCCCTGGTTGGTCATCGAGTGCTCGGCCTCCTCGGCCACCGCGCTGGCGAACGCCGCCCGATCACGGATGACCTCCTCGACGGTGAGCCGGCCGACGATCGAGCGCAGCGCGCCGGCCAGCACCTCGCGGGTGAAGTTGTCGATCTCGTCCTGCTGGTGCAGGAAGCGCTGGGCGGCGGCGCGGATGGCGTCCTCGGTCCCGCCGACCTTGACGATCGCCACGCCGTGCAGGTCGGTGCGGATGCCCTGCTTGCTCACCGCGCCCCGGATGCCCACGTCGATGCGGCGGCTGGACAGGTCGAGCGACTGGAGCTTCTGCACCACCGGCAGCACGAAGACCGAGGCGCCGAGCACCACCTTCTGGCCGGACATGTCGGTGGAGCGGCCGCCGTCGGCGGTCTGCGTGGTCCGGCCCTTGCGGCCGGTGACGATGAACGCCTCGTTGGGGCCGGCGACCTTGATCCGGGAGAGCACGAAGAGCACCAGGACGAGCGCCAGCAGGACCGCGCCGCCGACGGCGATGACAAGGGGCATGGGCAGTTCCGTCTCTGCGAAAAGGGGGTGAGGAGGGGGTGCTCAGTAGGTCTCGACGTGCACGCTGGTTTCGCTCAGCGCCTGCACCACGAAGATCTGCGCGCCGACCGGGATCGGGTGGTCGGCACGGGCGTTGAGCTTCACCGGCTGGCCGGCGACGCGTACCCGGACCTCGCCGTAACCGACGGCGGGCACCGGGGTGACCACCAGGCCGAGCGCGCCGACCAGGTCGTCCCGGGTCGGGGTGGGGTCGGTCCGCATGTCCCGCGCCGCCCGGCTCAGCCGGGCCGCGAGCCAGGCGGTGGGCACGGCGGCGAGCGCGCCACCGGCCGCCGCCCCCGCGATCATCCCCGGGGTACGGCCGCCGACCAGCTCGTTGACGATCGCGGCGCCGAAGCCGAACGCGCCGAGGAAACCGGCGACCGCCTCGACCGAGACCGGACCGTCGACGTCGGCGTGACCGAAGTGGAGCAACTCGGCGCCGAGCAGGGAGAGCGCCAGCACGGCGACGCCCGCCCCACCGATGATGAGAAAGATGAAGGTCCCCGTGGCCACGACCTGCACGGTATCGACGTCACGCAACATTCCCGCATGATTATTTCGGGGCCATGCTGACGTGCTGGTCGATCAATCCCGGGGGCAGTGCCTGCCGCTCGAGCTCCCGGCCCTCGTCGTCGATCAGCACCATCGGGGCGGACTCGTCGTGGGAGCGGTAGAGCAGACGGCCGTCGTCCACCCAGACCGCGTCGGCGTCCGGCATCGGCCGGAGCACTCCACCGGTGGCGACCTCGACCAGTTGCGGGCCGTCCGGTCCGGTGAGCACGACCCGTTGGCCGTCCGGGGACCACGACCAGGGACCGGCCGGGTCGCCGCGTACCGCCAGGAACCGGGTCGGTCGTCCGTCCTCGGCGGAGAAGAACTGCACGCCACGGCGGGGGTGCCGGGCCGACTCCGAGCGGGGCAGGGCGGAGTCGGTCTGCTGGAAGGCGACCTCCCGCCCGTCCGGACCCCAGGTGAAGAAGCAGTAGTCGGTGCAGAAGAACTTCTCCGTGTCGACCGGGAAGGCCCGGAACCTGCCGGTGGCGGTCAGCACCCCGATGGCGGTCGAACCGGCGTCCTTGTCGTCGATGGTGAGCACCAGCCGGGAGCCGTCGGGTGACCACTGCGGCTGCATGATCTGCCGTCCGGTGCGGATCCACCTGACCGCGCCGGTTCGCAGGTCGAGCAGGCCGGTCTCGCTCGGTCGTTCGAAACTGAGCACCGCCGCGACGTGCCCGCGGGGCGCTGTCCAGACCTGCGCGTACCCGCTGACCGTGCGGTAGCGGCCAGTCTCCCGGTCCAGGACCCAGGCCCAGGAGGTGGGATCGGTGATGCCGATGGCGCCGGTGACCACCCATTCCCCGGGCAGCACGAGCGGGGTGGACGTCCAGTTCCCCCCCGACTTCGGTTCCACCGACACCGGCGCCGAGCGCGTGGCGGTCCCCGGTGGCGCGGGCTCCGCGACCTGCGTGGTGGGCTGTGGTCGTGCCAGCAGAAACGGCGTCGCCAGGGCGACGGCCGCGAGGATCGCGCCCGCCGAGGCGGTCGCCCGCCGCCGCCTGCGGACCCGCCGGCCACCTCGCAACGCCCGCTCGGCAAGGCCCGGCACGCTCCGGGCCTCGTCCGCCAGTTGATGGACGGCCGCCCGCAGGTTGTCCTCGGTGGCGTTGGTCATCGCTTCACCTCCGCGGCGATGGGTGAGTCGTCGAAGGCCGGCACCAGCTCCCGGAGCCGGGCCAACGCGCGGGACGCCTGACTGGCGACCGTGCCGGAGCGGCAGCCCAGCACCGCGGCGGTCTGCTCGACGCTCAGGTCCTCCAGGTACCGCAGCGTCAGCACCGCCCGCTGCCGAGGTGGCAGCTCCCGCAGCGCGTCGCGCAGCAGCAGCCGCAGGTCGCTGTCCTGGCCGCTGTCCCGGCCGCCGGCCCGCTCCGGCAGCTCGGCCACCGGCACCTCCCGGCGGCGGGACAACCGCCGCCAGCCGGAGACCTGGTCGTGGTACAGGATCCGCCGCACGTACGGCTCGGCGTCGCCCCGGATCCGGGGCCAGCGGGCGTACGCCTTGGCCAGCGCGTTCTGCAGCAGGTCCTCGGCGGCGTGCTGGCTGCCGGCGAGCGCGTACGCGACGCGCAGCAACGCGTCACCGCGCTCGTTCACGAACCCGGTGAACTCTCCGTCGGTTCCCTCGGTCACCGCCCACCTCCGTACCTCAGACGCCGGTGGGGCGGAAAAGTTTGCCTCAGCCGTGGCACGGGTCAGTTTGCCCGGCGGTCTCGTGCGGCACTCGACGCTCCGGCAAGGCTGGTCAGCCGCCCGTCGTACCGGCGGGGAAGAATGGCGGCATGCGCTGGACCGTGCTCGACTCGCCGATCGGGGAGTTCTCCGTGGCCACCGACGACGAGGCGGTGTGCGGCGCGCACTTCGGCCGGGTGGAGTCGGCGGTCGACGAGCCCGGTGACGGGCTGGCCCGGCGGGCGGTGGCGGAGCTGCGGGCGTACTTCGCCGGGGAGCTGACCGATTTCGGCGTGCCGGTGGCGGCCCGGCGCGGCTCCGAGTTCGAGCGGGCGGTGTGGCGGGAGATGACCCGCATCCCGTACGGGGAGACGCTCACCTACGGCGAGGTGGCCCGGCTGGTCGGCGACCCCGGCGCCGCCCGGGCGGTCGGGGTGGCCTGCAACCGCAACCCGGTCCCGGTGCTCGTGCCGTGCCACCGGATCGTCGGCGCGGGCGGCAAGCTGGTCGGCTTCGGTGGTGGGTTGCCGCGCAAGGTGCGGCTGCTGGAGCTGGAGGCCGGGGTCGCCCTGCGCCGCGCCTGGTCCTGAGTCCGAAAAATTGCGGCGCGCGACTGCAACCTGATCGTCCGATCAGGCGTTCCCCGGGCATAAGGCATCTCGATCACCGTTACGACCGAGGCGTCATCCACCACCACCGCGCGGGGGACACATCGTGAACAAGGACCAGGACAGCGCCATCGGCCGTCGCCACCTGCTGCGTCGGGCGGGCACTGTCGCGGCCGGCCTCGCCGGCACCGCCGCTGTGGGCGCCGCCGCCGCCGGCCCGGCCCAGGCCGCACCGGGTCAACCGGTGCTTCAGGGGCAGGTCAACGAGGCGGGCACGCCCACCACGCTGCGCGGCGGCTCGGCCACCTCGGCCACCCTCCGACTGGAAAACCCCACCATCACCAACATGGAGGGTGTCGAGGTCGCCAGCCCGGCCCTGCGGCTGACCCCGAACGGGGAGAGCATCAACCAGAAGTCCGAGATGGGCTCGATCGCGATGGATCGTTCCGGGACGATCTGGGCGGTCACCAGCGAGGCCATGCCGTCCGAGACGGGCAACTTCGTCGAGTACATCCGGACGGAGACGAACACCAACCAGCTGGTGCCGGTCGTGCCGCAGCGGGTGATCGACACCAGGACCGCCGCCGGTCGGGCCCGCATCGTGAACCCGGCCGGCAACCTGGACAGCTCGGGCCGGCTGCTGCGCGGCCGCACGATCCAGGTCAACCTGGATGAATTCGTCTACTCCGGTCAGGCCGTGTACGGCAACGTGACCGTCACCGGCGCGCTCGCCGCCGGGTTCCTGCAGGTTTACCCGCACTCGGCTCAGCGTCCGCTGGCGTTCTCGACGATCAACTTTCAGGCCGGCCAGACGCTGTCGAACTTCTTCCTGACCGGGATCAGCCCGGTGATCGACTACATCTCCGTGCACGCGCAGCAGACCACCCACGTGATCCTCGACGTGGTGGCGTTCGTCGTCGCGGCCGGCCGGGTCAACCCGGCGATCCTGCCCACCGACGACCAACTGGCGACGGAGGATCAGCGGACGCAGCTGGCCGGGCGGACCAAGCCGTCCTGGGCGAAGTAGACCTGCACGTACGCGACGAGGGCCGGATCCGTTTGGACCCGGCCCTCGGCCGTGCTGCTGGTCAGCGCGTCAGCGCTCGACCTCGCCCTTGATGAAGGACTCGACGGCGGCGTGCGCGTCGTGGTCGGCGTACTGCACCGGCGGGGACTTCATGAAGTACGACGAGGCGGACAGGATCGGGCCGCCGATCTTGCGGTCCAGGGCGATCTTCGCGGCGCGGACGGCGTCGATGATCACACCGGCGGAGTTCGGCGAGTCCCACACCTCGAGCTTGAGCTCGGCGTTGAGCGGGGTGTCACCGAAGGAGCGGCCCTCCAGGCGGATGTAGGCCCACTTGCGGTCGTCGAGCCACGGCACGTGGTCCGACGGGCCGATGTGCACGTCGCTCTTGCTCATCTCGTGCGGGATCTGCGAGGTCACCGACTGGGTCTTCGAGATCTTCTTCGAGACCAGGCGGGTGCGCTCCAGCATGTTCATGAAGTCCATGTTCCCGCCGAAGTTGAGCTGGTACGTGCGCAGCAGCTCCACCCCGCGGTCCTCGAACAGCTTCGCCAGCGCCCGGTGCACGATGGTCGCGCCGACCTGGCTCTTGATGTCGTCACCGACGATCGGCAGGCCCGCGTCCTCGAACTTCTTGGCCCACTCGGGGTCGGAGGCGATGAAGACCGGCAGGGCGTTGACGAACGCGCAACCGGCGTCGATCGCGGCCTGGGCGTAGAACTTGTCGGCCTGCTCCGAGCCCACCGGCAGGTAGGAGACGACCACGTCGACCTGCGCGTCCCGCAGCGCCTTGGCCACGTCGACCGGCTCGGCGTCGGACTCCTCGACGATCTCGCGGTAGTACTGGCCCAGGCCGTCGAAGGTCGGGCCGCGCTGCACGCTGACGCCGGTCGGCGGCACGTCGCACAGCTTGATGGTGTTGTTCTCGCTGGCCACGATCGCCTCGGCGAGGTCCATGCCCACCTTCTTGGCGTCCACGTCGAACGCCGCGACAAACTCCACGTCCGAGACGTGGTAGTCGCCGAAGGTGACGTGCATGAGACCCGGGACGCGGTCGTTCGGGTCGGCGTTCCGGTAGTACTCCACGCCCTGTACGAGGGACGAGGCGCAGTTACCCACACCGACGATGGCGACGCGGACGGAGCCCATAGCGTCTGCCTCCTTCTTCTTCATCACGGCCGCTCATTCCTGGACTCTCCAGGCGGGGGCGGGCTGTTGTTGTCTCGTCGGCCGCCGGCCGTCCCGGGTTTCGGGACCGTCGGGGCACGGCCGGAGCGCTCGTTGGCGATGAGCTCCTCCAGCCAGCGGACCTCGCGCTCACAGGCGTCGAGCCCATGGCGTTGCAGTTCCAGGGTGTACGCGTCGAGGCGCTCGGCCGCCCGGCCCAGCACGTCACGAAGACCTTCGCGACGCTCCTCGATCGTGCGTCGGCGACCCTCCAGAATCCGGAGTCGGGTCGCCTGGTCGGTCCGGGCGAAGAACGCGAAGTGCACACCGAAGCCCGTGTCGTCGTACGTCTCGGGCCCGGCCTGCGCGATCAGCTGGGCGAAGCGTTCCTTGCCCTCCGCGGTGATTTTGTAGACCACCCGACCTCGTCGGCTGGTCAGCGCGGGAACCTCCTCGGCGGTCGCGGGTGTCTCGGCGGCCTCGGTGATCCAGCCCGCCGCCTGCAGCCGGCGCAGGGTCGGGTACAGCGAGCCGTAGCTGATCGCCGCCCGGATGGCTCCCAGCTTGGCGGCGAGCTCCTTGCGGAGCTCGTAGCCGTGCATCGGAGCCTCCTGCAGAAGGCCGAGGATGGCGAGCTCGAGCACGGGCCATCCTTCCTACCCCGGCGCTGGGCCGTTAACCGCCTCGATGTATCGGACCGATACATCGCACGTTAGTACCTCACCAGCGATCAGGGCAAACCCCCGTTCCGGCATGTTCTTGTCACTCATCGTGACGGCGGTCGCCTCACCCGGCCGGACCGCGTACCCTTCACCGCATGCGTACGCAGCGCCAGGTGGTGGACTACTCGCTGAAGAAGCGGGCGGTGCTGCGTGAACTCCTCGCCGGGCGGGTCGGTACCTACGACGTCTGCGACGCCTCGCCGTACCTGAAGAACGCCGCCCGGTTCCACGGAGAACCGACCGAGGAGCGCTGCCCGATCTGTCGGAGCGAGAACCTCACCCACGTCCACTACATTTACGGGGACGAACTCAAGCACTCCGCCGGCCAGGCGCGCACGTTGGCCGAGTTGCCCGTGCTGGCGATGACGCTGCGTGAGTTCCAGGTCTTCGTGGTGGAGGTGTGCCTCGGCTGTGACTGGAACCATCTCGTCGAGCAGTTCCTGCTCGGCCGGGACGGGCTGGCCGAGGGCGGGTCGGAGCAGGGCGCGGTGGGCGGCGTGACCGCCCCCGGGGTCGGTCCGGCGCGAGAGCGAAGGCGAGAGGCGCAACGGTGAACCTTGCTGGACCGGTCGCTACCGGTGCCGTCGACGACGGACACCCCGCCCGGCAGCACAACGGCCCGATTGGTCCGAATAGTACGTATCTGACGGCGTCGCTCCGGTCGTACCGCGAGCGGGCGTCACGTGTGTCAACTCACGGCAACCCGGTGGTGGCGCCCCCGCGTCCCACCGCGACCGGCAGGGTGTGAGGAATGAACTCGTACGGCGATCCCAGTTCCCCGCGTGCGCGGGCCCAGGTACCGGGCTCGAACGCTGACCCCGGCGCGGCTCCGGCCGGTCGGGCCTCGGTCGGCGGCGCGCCCGCCGGCCGGGCCTCGGCGTCGGTGCCGCCACGCGCGGCGGGAGCGGCCGGTTCGGCCTCGATGGGCCGCGCGGGCGCGGGACGGGCCTCCGTTCCGGTCTCGCCGGCAGCCGGCGGCCGGGCCGGCGCGGGACGGGCGTCCGTTCCGGTGTCCCCGGCCCCCGGCCAGGCCGGCCGCGCCCCGGTGGGTGTGGGCTCCGCCGGGCGGGCGAGCGTCGGATCGGCTGCCGTCGGCGGCCGGGCGGCGGTGGCCCGCGCGGGCGTGGCGCCCGTCTCCGGCGGTGGCCCCGGCGGTCCGGGCGGCCCCAACGGCCCGGGACGCGGCGGCCGCGGTGGCGGATCCGGGCCCGGCGACCCGGACGCGGTGGCCCGGGCGAAGAAGCGCAAGCGGGTCAACATGCTGATCGCGGGCTTCGCGGTCTTCATCATGCTCGCCGGCATCGGCGTGATCGGGTTCACCTACTACTCGACCAACGTGGTGCTGCCCAACCAGATCAACCTGCCGTTGGCCACCACGATCTACGCCGCCGACAACAAGACGATCATCGCCAAGGTGGGCGAGCAGAACCGCACCTTCGTCTCGATCAACCAGATCCCGCCGTACGTGCGGGACGCGGTGGCCGCCGCCGAGGACAAGAACTTCTACCGCCACTCCGGGGTGGACTACAAGGGCATCGCCCGGGCCGCCTGGAACAACCTCAGCGGCGGCGACAAGCAGGGTGCCTCGACGATCACCCAGCAGTACGCCCGCAACGCCTACGAGAACCTCCAGGACGACTCGTACGCCCGGAAGGTGAAGGAGGCGATCGTCGCCTCCAAGCTCAATGATCAGTTCACCAAGGAACAGATCATGGAGCACTACCTGAACACCATCTACTTCGGCCGGAACGCGTACGGCATCGAGGCGGCCTCGTTCGCCTACTTCGGCAAGCCCGTGTCGAAGGTCGACGTGGCGGAGGCCGCCGTGCTGGCGGCGTTGATCAAGCAACCGGAGCCCAGCCCCACCCACAAGGGGTACGACCCGGCGATCAACCCGACCGACGCCAAGTCCCGGTGGGACTACGTCATCAACAACATGGCCAGCGAGGGCTGGGTCGACTCGCCGAACCACCCGCCGCGGCCCACCGCGTACCCGACCAAGACGTTGAAGAGCCCGAAGCAGTCGAGCGCCGGCATCCAGTTCGGGGTCAACAACCCGATCGGCAACGTCATCAACTACCTCGTGCCCGAGATGCGGGAGAAGAAGCTCTGCACCGACAACGAGGCCGAGGCGACGGATCGCAAGCCGCTCTGCTCGACCATGCTCAAGCAGGGCGGGTACCGGATCCGGACCACCATCGACATGAAGGTCCAGAATGCGATCACCGGCGCCGCCCAGCGCAGCACCAAGGGCTCGGAGTTGGACGGTGCGCGGAAGAACCTGATGGCGGCCGTGGTGTCGATCGACCCGCGTAACGGCCGGGTGCTCGGCTACTACGGCGGTGACGACGGCACGGGCACCGATTACGCCGGCAAGAACACCGACGCGAGCGGCAACGTCACCGGTGGGCACTCGCCGGGTTCAAGCTTCAAGATCTACACCTTGGCGGCGGCGATCGAGGCGGGCAAGTCCGTCGAGTCGCGCTGGAAGGGCAAGGCCTTCACCCCCGACGGCGTGAAGTTCCGGGTCAGCAACGCCGGCACCGACAACCCCAGCTGCGGCGACTCCTGCACGCTGCGGGAGTCGACCTTGAAGTCGCTGAACGTGCCCTTCTACCACGTCAGCCTCGACATCGGGCCGGACAAGATCGTCGGGATGGCCAAGAAGGCCGGCGTCAGCATGATGTGGCAGACCAACACCAGCCCGCCGAAGGGGCACGACCTCACCAAGGAGGACCCGAAGAACCTGGCGCCCGACCCCTTCTACCACGTGGTCGCCTACGGTCAGTACCCCATCACCGTGCTTGACCACGCCAACGGCATCGCCACCTTCGCCAACAAGGGCGTCTACAACAAGGCCCACTTCCTGGTCTCTGCGGAGAAGCAGAACAAGGACACCGGCAAGTGGGAGAAGCTCGGCGGCGAGCAGCTCAAGCCGCTGAAGCGGATCGACCCCAACGTGGTCGCTGACGTCACCAACGTGCTCGAGGACTACCCGGCCAAGATCAACCACACGCTGGAGGGCGGCCGGAAGGCGACCGCCAAGACCGGTACGTGGGAGCTCAAGGAGGGCACCAACGAGAACGGCGACGCCTGGACGGTCGGCTACACCCCGCAGCTCGCCACCGCCGTCTGGGTGGGCAACAAGGGCAAGCGGGAGGCCATCAAGATGAAGGACGGCCGGAACATCAGCGGTTCCCTCATGCCCGGTGACATCTGGGAGCGGGTGATGGACGACTCGCTCAAGGGCGAGGAGAAGCTGGACTTCCCACCGGCCGTGAACATGGGCGACAAGGAAGCGGGCAACGGCACTCCGCCTCCGCCTCCGCCGCTGCCGACCAACCCCGGGCAGCCGCAGGACTGCGGACCGCTCGGCCTGTTCTGCCCGCAGGACCCCAACGGTGGCAACCAGGGCGGCACGCCCACCGATCCCCGCGGACCCGGTGGCGGCAACGGCGGCACCGGCGGCGGCCTCCTGCCGACCCTGCCACCCCGCCTCTGGGAGTAACCACCTGTGACACCGCCGACGGCGGCCGGACCCCGGGTCCGGCCGCCGTCGCCGTTCCACGAGCTGATTTTCCGGATGTGGCGCCGCGGGACGGGACGGCGACCCCGGACGTACGGCAGGATGCCTCTTCATGAGCACCCAGTCGACGGCCGGCCTCGACGACGCCGGGACCAGCGACCACCCGTCCCGGTCGGACGGCTTCGTCCGAGGCGCCTCCGAGCTGATCGGCGGCCCGCTCGGCGACTACGCGGTCGCGCTGGACCGGCCCGCCGGCCGGGAAAGCCGCTTCTGGACCGCCGCGCGGATCGTCCTCGCGCTGGCCTGCCTCACCCTGGCGCTGCACTGGGTGCAGAAGTCGCCCTGCCAGGACGGCGCCTGGCAGAACAACGTGCAGTACACCCGGCTCTGCTACACCGACGTGCTCGCCCTCTACTACGCCGAGGGACTCAACGAGGGCAAGGTCCCCTACCGGGACCACCCGGTCGAGTACCCGGTGCTCACCGGCTACTTCATGGGCGCGCTCGGCCTGCCGGTACACAGCCTCGGCGCCGACGACCCGCAGCTCAACCAGGGCCAGTGGTTCTACAACCTCAACGCGCTGACGCTCAGCGCGCTGGCGGTCGCCACCGTCGCGGTGATCCTCGCCCTGCGCCGCCGACGACCCTGGGACGCCGCGCTCTTCGCGCTGGCCCCGGCGCTGCTGCTCACCGCCACGGTCAACTGGGACTTCCTCGCCATCGGGCTCGCCGCCTTCGGCCTGGCCGCGTGGGCCCGCCGCCGGCCCGCGCTCGCCGGGCTGCTGCTCGGCCTCGGCGGCGCCGCCAAGCTCTGGCCGCTGTTCCTGTTCTGGCCCATCCTGCTGCTCGCGCTGCGGGCCGCCCGGGTACGTGCCGCGCTGACCGCCATCGGCACCGCGGTGGTGGTGCTGTTGGCGGTCAACCTGCCGGTGGCGATCCCGTACCGGGAGAACTGGTACCGCTTCTTCGAGCTGAACGACACCCGACCCATCGACTGGGGCACGCTCTGGTACATCGGGCGGTACTTCGACGGCAAGGTGAACACCGGCGCGGCCGGCGACCAGGGGCCGTTCCAGTGGTTGAACACGCACATCCCGACGCTCAACACCCTGTCGTACGCCCTGTTCATCCTGGCCTGCCTCGGCGTGGCCGCGCTGGCGCTGCTGGCTCCCCGCCGGCCCCGGCTGGCCCAGCTCGCCTTCCTGGTGGTCGCCGCGTTCCTGATCTTCAGCAAGGTCTGGTCGCAGCAGTTCGTGCTCTGGCTGCTGCCGCTGGCGGTACTGGCCCGCCCCCGCTGGGGCGCCTTCCTCGCCTGGCAGCTCGCCGAGGTCTGCTACTTCGCCGCCTTCTACGGCGAGCTGCTCGGCGCGGCGACCAGCCGGCCGGTCTTCCCCGAGGGCGTGTTCGTGCTGGCCTCGACGCTCCGGCTGGGCACCGTCGTGCTGCTCTGCGTGCTGGTGATCCGGGACGTCCTGCGCCCCGAACGCGACGCGGTGCGGCGCACCTACGCCGACGATCCGGACGGCGGAGTCCTCGACGGCGCCCCCGACGCCCCCTGGCTGGCCAACCGCCACCCCGCCGCCCGCTCTCCGCAGCCTGCCCCCGCCTGAAGACCCCGCAAGTCCAAGGCGGCCTCGGGCCGTCAGGGTTTTCGGGGGAGCCCGGCCGGCGCAGGGATCAAGCCTGACCGCCCGGAGCCGGTCGGGCTCCCCCGCAAAACTCACCCCGCGAGACGGCTCAGAGACGGAACACCACGGCGTCGCCGACCTCCTCGCGGGTGATGCCGAGCTGGTCGACCGGCGCGTTGACCGTCACCTCCCACGGGGTGCCGACGATCTGGTCGCGCAACAGCACCACGTTGCGGACGCCGAGCGTGCGCAGGTAGTCGACGCTGGTCTGGTCGGGGAAGGCCAGCGTCACCCGGCGCACGTCGTCGAGCTGGGTGGGGGTGAAGCCGCTGCCGCCGTTGACCAGGTCCGGGAAGGTGCTGGTGGACCAGAGCATCACCGGCTGGTCGAGGTTCTGGCTGCTCGGCAGCACCAGCATCGGGCCGTCCACGGTCCGCATCGCCACCGGCTGCTCGGGCACCACCGGGTGCGGAGTGACGTTCAATCCCTCGAAGAGGACCAGCAGCACCGGCACCACCGTGGCCACCCGCAGCCACGGCGACGGCCGGTACGGGCCACGCTCGGCGGCCATCTCGCCGACCCGGTCGGCGAAAGCGCTCACCGCACCGGCCGCGAGCAGGCCCAGCAGCAGTGTCGTCCAGAGCATCATCCGCCCCGGGGTGCGCAGCCCGTTCCAGCCCGGGAGGTGCTCGAAGAGCAGGCCGTAGGTGAAGGTGCCGTCGAAGAACCGGGTGCCCATGGCCAGCACCATGGTGACCAGCACCCCGGCGAGCAGCAGCAGCCGCTGCCGCAGTTTCCAGACCGAGAAGAACAGGCCCCCCGCGGCCAGCGCGTAGAGCACGAAGCCGGGCAGCAGCGTCATCTCCGGGTGCCAGGGCAGCGTCGCGCGGGCCGCCTCGTGCAGCTCGCCCCAGACCCGGGACTCCGCCGGGGCGGTGAAGAAGCCCAGCGCCGGCGGCGAGTAGACCCCGATGTCGCCGAGGGTGCGGGCCGCGTTGGGGTGCAGCTCGGCGACCTTGAAGTACGGGATGGCCAGCAACGCGCCCACGCCGGCGAAGATCAGCCCGCCGACCAGGTCCGCGACGAGCAGCCGGGTGCCGAACGGACGCTTCACCGGCCGGACCACCCAGCGCCGCAGGAACCAGATCGTGGCCGCGACCAGCACGATGCCGGCCAGGACGTACGCGAACGGCAGGCCGATCCCGAAGCCCAGGCTGAGTTGCCAGGCCGCCACCAGCCACCCGGTGTACGTCCAGCCCTCGTGCCGCCGTTCCGGGCGGTAGCCGTACCGCAGCGACCAGCCGTGACCCCGGGCCAGCATGGCCAGCGCCAGCGGGATACCGCCGTTGGAGACGATGTGCAGGTGCCCGGCCTGGGCGAGCAGCCACGGAGCGTACGTGTAGCTGACCCCGGCCACCGCGGCCCCCGCGCGGCCCGCTCCCAACTGCCGGGCCAGCGCGTACGCCCCGAGCGTGGCCAGCGCGTGGGCCAGCACGAACATGATGTTGTAGCGCAGCACCGCCGCTTCGGAACCGGTGCCGATCATGCCGACCGGGGCGTAGCCGAGCAGCATGTCGGAGAAGGCGAAGCTCCACTGCTCCGGGAAGAACGTGTTGGAGTGGAACAACTGCCCGGGCTCGGTCCGCAGGGCGTGCCCCGACCAGGCCATCTGCCAGGCCTGCAGGCTCGGGTCCCAGTAGTCCTGCGGCAGCGTGTAGAGCGGGTAACGCAGCGTCGGCCAGGTCATGCCGACGGCGAGGGCCAGCGCGGCCAGGGTGGCCAGCGTCCACTCGTGGACCAGGAGCCGACCGACGGCGCGCGCGGCGCGGCGAGGTCGGCCCGGCACCGGGTCGGGCGCCGGAGCGAACGCCGACCAGCGGTCCCGCGGCTCTCCGTCGCCGTCCTTCTTCTCGTCGCCGTCGCCCCCGGCCTTGGCGTCGGTGGCGCCGGCCTTTCCGCCGTCGCCGGTGGTGGTCTTCGCGGTGTCCGTGGCTGTGGGTTTCGCTTCGGCGGCGGTGCCCTTTTCGGTGTCGCCGGTGGTGGCCTTCGCGGTGTCCGTCGTCGCGGACTCCGCATCGGCGGGGTCGTCACTTCCGGCGTCGCCGGTGGCGGTCTTCGCGGTGCCCGTGGTCGTGGGCTTCGCGTCGGCGGGGTCGCCCGTTCCAGCGTCACCGGTCGCGGCATTCGCGGTGTCCGTGGTCGTGGACCTCGCGTCGCCGCCCGTACTCGAGGGCTTCGTGGTGGCCGTCGCGTCGGCGGCACCGTCCTGCCCGGTGCCGCCCGGGGGCGTGCTGCCCTGCTCGTCGGGCCCGTCGGTCTGCCCGGTCGGCTGGGCGCCGCCGGTCGCGTTCGTGGTCATCCGGGTCAGGCCCCCGTGCCGAGCTTGTCCCGCAGGAAGGCGATGTCCGCCCCCTGACCCGCGGCCCCGCCGGGCGTCTCCACGATCACCGGCGCGCCGGCGGCGCGGATCACCGCGACCACCAGGTCCGGGTCGATGATGCCGCCGTCGAGGTTGTCGTGCCGGTCCTGCCCCGAGTTGAAGCCGCCCTTGGAGTTGTTGGCGTGGACCAGGTCGATCCGACCGGTGATCGCCTTGACCCGGTCGACCAGGTCGAGCAGTTCCTCGCCGCCCGCGTACGCGTGGCAGGTGTCCAGACAGAAGCCCACCTCGTGGTCGCCGACGGCGTCCCAGAGCCGGGCCAGCGCGTCGAGTCGTCGGGCGCAGGCGTTGTCACCGCCAGCGGTGTTCTCGATCAGCACCGGCACCGGGAAGCCGCCGGAGTCCGCCGCGTACGCGAAGGTCTTGCGCCAGTTGTCGAAGCCGACGGCGAGGTCGTCACCGGCGTTGACGTGCCCGCCGTGCACGATCAGCCCCTTGGCGCCGATCTCCGCCGCTGCGGCCGCGTGCCCGAGCAGCAGCTTGCGGCTGGGGATCCGGATCCGGTTGTTCAGGGTGGCCACGTTGATCACGTACGGGGCGTGGACGTAGAGGTCCACCTCGGCGGCGCGCAGCCGGGCCGCGTCCTCGCGGGGTTTCGGGGCCTTCCAACCCTGCGGGTCGGAGAGGAAGAACTGCACCGCCTCGGCGGAACGGGCGGCCGCCTCCGCCAACGGGTCGGCCTGGTCGACGTGGGCTCCGATACGCATGCAGGCGAGCCTACGTCGCATCCCCGACGCCCGGGGTGACGGAGGCGGGGAGTCGGGGCACCGGATACGGCCCGGTCGCGTCACCGTCGGGCCGGGCGTTCGTTGACCGGGGTGGGATCGATACCAGGCTCTCCCGGCCCGTAGGGGCGGGGTCACCGCGGTCGATCCCGGTGCGGGGTCACCCCCGTCGTTGCGGCTCGGCACGTCGGGGGCGGGACCCGCCCGACCTGGTCCACCGACCACCAACTGGAATCTCGGACTAATAGTTGCATTTCCACTAACTAGTGACGAGAGCCGTTGTACCGTCGGATAACAACAGGAAAGAGCTCCGCGGGGCGTCCTCGATCCAACCTCATCGGTGTGGTCGTTCCTCCCCAGGTCCCACCCAAGGAATGCGGATGGGACGCCCCGCGGTCCATGTGGACAGGGGTCCGCCACCGGCCTTCGGGCGTCGGGGCGGGCCCCTGTCGCCACGCCCGGCCGGCCGGTCCGACCTGCCCGGGCATGATCGTCCGGACCGGGTATCCTGGTCCGGTTGTCCGCGTCCGGCCGGGTTCCCCCGGACCCCGGAGCGGGCAGCGACGCACGACCTCCTGCCACGGAAGGACCGTGGCCGCATAGCCCACAGGAGGTGAGCACGTCTTGCGTCATTACGAAGTCATGGTGATCCTCGACTCCAGCCTCGAGGAGCGCACCGTCGCCCCGTCGCTCGACACGTACCTGAACGTGATTCGGACTGCGGGTGGCTCGGTGGAGAAGACCGACGTGTGGGGCCGCCGGCGCCTCGCGTACGAGATCAACAAGAAGGCCGAAGGCATCTACGCCGTCATCGACCTGCAGGCGACGCCGGAGGCGGTGGCCGAGCTGGACCGTCAGCTGCGGCTCAACGAGTCCGTGCTGCGCACCAAGGTCATCCGGCCGGAGATGCGCTAAGCATTCAAATCCCGGTTCGCCCGGATCAGCCTCATCGGCGCTGTCGGAGGGCTCTGAGAGCCTGTACGGCAGAGCAGATGAGTGCGCGAGGAGATGGTCATGGCAGGAGACACCACCATCACGGTCATCGGCAACCTGACCGATGACCCCGAGTTGCGGTTCACCCCGTCCGGTGCGGCGGTCGCCAAGTTCCGGGTCGCTTCGACGCCCCGGTTCATGGACAAGACCACCAACGAATGGAAGGACGGCGAGCCGCTCTTCCTGGCCTGCACTGTGTGGCGGCAGGCGGCGGAGCACGTCGCCGAGTCGCTCCAGCGGGGCGCCCGCGTGATCGTCTCGGGTCGGCTGCGTCAGCGGTCGTACGAGACCCGCGAGGGTGAGAAGCGCACCGTCATCGAGCTCGAGGTCGACGAGATCGGCCCGTCGCTGCGCTACGCCACGGCGAAGGTGCAGAAGATGTCGCGCTCGGGTGGCGGCGGCGGTGGCTTCGGTTCTGGTGGCGGTGGTGGCCAGGGTGGCGGCGGAGGCAACTTCGACGACCCCTGGGCTTCGGCCGCGCCGTCTCCGTCGCGCTCCGGTTCGGGCGGCGGAAACTTCGACGAGGAGCCCCCGTTCTAATGGCGCCGAGCGCCCGCGATCGCAAACCAGGAGCACGAGCAATGGCCAAGGCTGCGGCACTTCGCAAGCCGAAGAAGAAGGTGAACCCGCTCGACAAGGACGGGATCACCTACATCGACTACAAGGACACCGCGCTGCTGCGCAAGTTCATCTCCGACCGCGGCAAGATCCGCGCTCGGCGGGTGACCGGCGTGACCTCGCAGCAGCAGCGGCAGATCGCCCGTGCGGTCAAGAACGCCCGTGAGATGGCGCTCCTGCCGTACACCGCCACGGCCCGCTGAGAGGAGGCACCGACATGAAGATCATCCTGACCCAGGAAGTTTCCGGTCTCGGTGCCCCCGGCGACATCGTCGAGGTCAAGAACGGCTACGGCCGTAACTACCTGCTGCCGCAGGGCTTCGCGATCAGCTGGACCAAGGGTGCGGAGAAGCAGGTCACGGTCATCAAGCGGGCCCGCTCGGCCCGCGAGATCCGCGACCTCGGCCACGCCAACGAGGTCAAGGACCAGCTCGAGGGTCTGAAGGTCACCCTGAAGGCCCGCGCCGGTGACGGTGGTCGGCTCTTCGGCTCGGTCACCCCGGCCGAGATCGTCGACGCGGTCAAGGCGGCCGGCGGCCCGGCCCTCGACCGCCGTCGGCTGGAGGTGCCCGGTCACATCAAGTCGACCGGCTCCTACCCGGTGCGGATCAAGCTGCACCCCGAGGTGTCCGCCAAGTTCGACCTCAACGTCGTTCAGGGCTGACACCCACCGCACGATGAAAGGGCCCGCACCGGACTCCGGTGCGGGCCCTTTCGCATGCCCTCGTTGCGACTGGCCGGCGGGCTCAACCGATCGGCTGACCGGTCACCGCGCTGATCATGACGGTGGACAGGCCCCCGCCGACCACCGCCGCGGCCAGCGCCACCGTCGCCGACCGCCAGGTCGTGCCCACCCGGCGCAGCAGCCCCGCGACGACGAGGCTGCTCACCAGCGCCAGCCCGAAGCGCGGCGCACCGGCCACCAGTGACGCGAAGGCGTGCGCCCGCGGCGAATCGCAGCCGCCGCCGCTGATGTCCGTCACGCACCCCGCCGGCGGCTGGCCGTCCAGGGTCAGCAGCCACCCGAAGACCAGCGCCGCCGGCAGCAGATAGCAGGCGGCGGTGTAGAGCAGCGGACGCAGCGGACCACCCGGATCCGGGTCCAGCAGGTCGTCCTCCAGGCGGCGGTTCCACACCCCGCCGCCGACCGAATCGATCCGGTCACGCCACGACGGCGCGGCGAGCGGCCCGGCCGGCTCCACCCGACGACGGGGAGACGGGCGCGGCCGCGGCGCGGTGTAGGCGATTGCCGGCGACCGGGGCGCCGACGACGGCGGGTCCATCCACCGCGGATCGTCCCCGGCCAGCCGCGTGCCGGACCAGAACCCGTCCGGCTGCTCCGGCCACGACCAACCCTCACCGGTCACCGGCTCCGCCGACCGGGGCGGCTCGGTACGGTCCCAGCGGCCGACGTCGGTGCGGTCCTCCCACCGGCTCGGCTCCTCGTACCGGTCCCGCCGGGCCAGGTCGCCACGGTCCCACTGGCCGGTGTCGGTGAGCCGGTCCCACTGGCCGGTGCTGTCGCCCTGATCCCACCGGGCGGCACTACCGCCGCCGTCCCAGCGGTCCTCGGGGCCCGAGCGCTGCCAGGCGTGCACCCCGGAGGCGTCCCACGGGTCCACCGCCGGCCGATACTCCGGTTCCGGCTCCGCCACCGGCTGGGTACGGCCCCACGGGTCGACCGCCGGGCGGGACCAGGCGTCGGCCGAGGCGCGCCGGCTGCGACGGGTCGGCCGCTCCACCTCCCGCACGGCCGCGCCCGACTCCTCGTCGGACTCCTCGACACCCGACCAGATCACCTGCGGACGGCGCGACGCCGACCGGCGCGGACGGGGCGTCGGCGCGGCACCAGAAATTGGCTCGTCCTCGAGGGAGTCGGCGCGCCGGCTGCCGACGTATCCCTGCTCCTGCGGACGGTCGAAGGTCCACTCCTGGGTGTGGTCGGACTCGGCCGCGGCGCCGATCGCCCGGGGCTCGCCCCAACTGCGCTCGCTGCGCCGCCCGCCCCCGGAGATCGGGCGATCGTCGTGCTCGTCGTCGTCCGGCGCGGCGTGCCGCCCCCGGCCGTCGGCGTGCGCGATGCCCGACTCCACGGCCCAGCGCGGCAGGTAGGCGTCGACCGGCTCCTGCTGGCCGCGCTCGACGGCCCGCCGTCGGCTGGGGGTGCGGTAACCCTCGCCCGCGTACCGGTAGGGATCGGCCGGAACAGCCTCGCCGAAGTCGTCCCACGGGGCGACCGGCTGACGCTCGCGCGGGCTGCCCTCCCCGCGCTCCCAGTCCCGGTAACTCACGGCCGGAGCGTGACCCTTCTCAACCGAAAGCGCAATCCGCTGTCCAGGTGTAGCCGTTCCCAGCAGATAGTACGGGAAATCCGAACCCAAAGCCTTACCGGAAAATATCCGTCCACAGGGTGGGGATGATGTTTCCGCAGGTCAGAGCCGACCGACCCAGAATTCCCCACCGGTTTTCCACAACCTGTGCACACGCTGCGCACATGCTCGTCCACTCCATCCACAGGTTGTCCCGAGGCTCGTCCACCGGCCTGGTTGGGGTCTGACCTCGGGTTCCGTATCGTGGGGCACCGACCGGTCGCGCGATCGCCCCCCGATCGACCGGCCGGGTCGATCGGAAGTTGTCGCACCCGGCCGGTAGAGCTGGTATCGACCCGACGCAGTGGAGGGGGATCCGTGTCGGTCACCGACGACATGCGGGCGGAGCCCCGGGCCGGCGGGCAGCCGCCCGCCCCTGCGCAGCGCGACGGGCAGTTCGACAAGACCCCGCCGCAGGACGTCGCCGCCGAGCAGTGCGTCATCGGCGGCATGCTGCTCTCCAAGGACGCCATCGCCGACGTCGTGGAGATCCTTAAGTCGAGCGACTTCTACCGGCCGGTGCACGCCACCATCTTCGACGCCATCCTGGACATTTACGGCCGGGGTGAGCCGGCCGACGGGATCACCGTCGCGGCCGCCCTGGCCGACTCCGGCGATCTCGCCCGGATCGGCGGCGCCCCCTATCTGCACACCTGCATGGCCGCAGTGCCGACAGCAGCGAACGCGGCGTACTACGCCCGGATCGTCGGCGAGCGCGCGGTGCTTCGTCGGCTGGTCGAGGCCGGCACGCGGATCGTGCAGCTCGGCTACGGCACCGCTGCTGGCGGTAGCCGAGACGTCGACGACGTGGTCGACCTCGCGCAGCAGGCGGTCTACGAGATCACCGAGCGCCGGGTCAGCGAGGACTTCGCGGTGCTGGCCGACATGCTCCAGCCGACGCTCGACGAGATCGAGGCGGTCGGGGCGCAGGGCGGGGTGATGACCGGCGTGCCGACCGGCTTCACCGACCTGGACCGGCTGCTCAACGGCCTGCACCCGGGTCAGTTGATCATCGTGGCGGGGCGACCCGGTCTCGGTAAGGCGCTCGCCCTGGACACCCCGCTGCCGACCCCGGACGGCTGGACCACCATGGGCGAGGTCCGGGTCGGCGACCAGTTGATGGGCGCTGACGGACGGCCGACGACGATCACCGCCGCCTTTGACGTGATGTACGACCGTCCCTGCTACGAGGTGGAGTTCTCCGACGGCAGCGTCATCGTGGCCGACGCCGAGCACCTGTGGAAGACGACTACGCGCGCCAGTCGTCGCGCCAGCGCGGCTCGTCGGGCGGTTGCGTGGTCGCCCGCTGCGGTGGACCGCCTGCGCCGGGCGGCATCCGAGGCGTCCGACGACGCTCGCATCAGCGTCGCCGACCTGCGGTCGGTGGTCGGCGGCGAGTTCGTTCACACCGCGCGCCGGGTGGCGCGGAGCCTCCCGCACCTGACTGCCCAGCCCGTGCGCGGGCGACGCGGTGGTCCGAGTGCCTACACCTACCCGGCCACAGAGCTGTACGGGCGACTTCTGGCTCGCGTGCGGACCTGGCGAGACACGGTCGCCGCCTCCGAACACGCCGGTGTTGTCACGACCGAACAGATCCGGGCGACGCTGCGTACACCCACAGCCGACCGTAGGCTCAACCATGCGGTGCTGAACGCCGGTGCGCTTCAACTGCCGGAGGCGGACCTGGCGGTGCCCCCGTACACCCTGGGTGCCTGGTTGGGCGACGGCCACAGCGCCGGTAGTCGGATCACCACCGTCGACACGGAGATCCTGCGGCGGATCGAGCTCGACGGGTTCGAGACGCAGCAGTCCACCTCGGAACCGACGCTGTACTCGATTCGGCCCCCGGCGTGCCCGATGTGTGGCCGGCGTCGCACGGGTTGCGCGGTCTGCGCCAACTCCCCGTCGTCGCTGGCGCAGTCGCTGCGTGCGATCGGCGTGCTCGACAACAAGCACGTTCCGAGGGCGTACCTGCGCGCCTCGGAAGCGCAGCGCCGAGCGTTGCTGGCGGGCCTGCTCGACACCGACGGCACCGTTACCAGCAGTGCCAATGTCCAGCTGACAACGACCTCGGCGAGGCTCGCCGAGGACGCGTACGAGTTGATCGTCAGCCTCGGATACCGATGCACGATCAGCCGCAAGATGGTCAAGGGGCGCAAGCCGGAAACCGCTATCGCGTACAACCTCAACTTCACCACGACCGACGACGTGTTCCACCTGCCCCGCAAGCGCGAGGCGCACCGCCTGCGCAGGCGCAGCGAGACCGCCGTCCGGGCCGACAGTCGTTTTGTCACCGACGTCCGGCGGGTGGACAGCGTGCCCGTCCGCTGTGTGACCGTCGACAACGACGACCACCTGTACTTGGCGGGCCGGTCCATGATCCCCACCCACAACAGCACCGCCAGCATGGACTTTGCCCGTAACGCGGCCATCCGCGCCAACCAGGCGGCGGCCATCTTCTCGCTGGAGATGAGCAAGGTCGAGATCGTCATGCGACTGCTCTCGGCCGAGGCGCGGGTCCCGCTGCACGTGCTGCGCAGCGGCCAGCTCTCCGACGACGACTGGACCAAACTGGCCCGCTGCATGGGCGAGATCAGCGAGGCCCCGCTCTTCGTCGACGACACGCCGAGCATGAACCTGATGGAGATCCGGGCGAAGGCGCGCCGGCTCAAGCAGAAGCACGATCTCAAGATGATCGTGGTCGACTACCTCCAGCTGATGACCTCGCCGAAGCGGACCGAGAGCCGCCAGCAGGAGGTCGCGGACCTCTCCCGTGGCCTCAAGCTGCTGGCCAAGGAGGTCGAGTGCCCGGTGATCGCGGTGAGCCAGCTGAACCGTGGCCCGGAACAGCGCACCGACAAGCGGCCCCAGCTGTCCGACCTGCGTGAGTCGGGCTGCCTCACCGCCGACACCAGGCTCATCCGCGCCGACAACAACTCCGAAGTCACGCTGGGTGAGCTGCTGGAGGCGGGGGCGAGGGAGATTCCGGTCTGGGCGCTCGACGAGAACCTCCGATACGCCCCGCGCACGATGACCCACGTCTTCCCCAGTGGCAACCGGGAAGTCTTCCGCCTGACCCTGGCCTCCGGAAAGCGAATCGACGCGACAGCCAACCATCCCTTCCTGACCTTCGCGGGTTGGATGCCGCTGGGTGAGCTGACGCCGGGAGCCCGTCTCGCCACGCCCAGGCACGTGCCGCCGCCCCTGGCCATCCGGCCCTGGGTTGAGGCTGAGGTGGTGCTGCTGGCGCATCTGCTCGGCGACGGCTCATTCGTGCGACGTCAGCCGATCCGTTACGCCAGTCGGGACGAGGAGAACCTGCAGGCTGTCGCGGAGGCCGCGAAGCACTTCGGTATCACCGCCGTTCGCGACGACTACGAGGCCGCCCGGGTCACCACGCTCCGGCTGCCCGCCCCCTACCGGCTGGCTCGCGGTCGGCGTAATCCGATCGCCGAGTGGCTGGACGGCCTCGGCCTGTTCGGCCTGAGGTCGCATGAGAAGTTCCTCCCCCAGTCGCTCTTCAGCCTGCCCAAGGAGCAGGTGACCCTCTTCCTCCGGCACCTGTGGGCGACTGACGGCTCGGTCTGTCTGAACAAGTCGGGCCGGGGTGGTCGGGTCTACTACTCCTCGACCAGTCGTCGGATGCTCGAGGACGTCTCCCGTCTGTTGCTCCGGTACGGCATCACGGCTCGGCTCAAGGTGGTGCCCGTGGCGCGTCATCGGCCTCAATACACCCTCGACATCTCGGGGCGGGACGACCAGCTGCGGTTCCTCCGCGAGATCGGAGTGCACGGTGAGCGGGCCAACAATTGTGTGCAGCTGCTCGCCTCGCTGGAGTCGATGGAGAGCAACACGAACGTCGACACCGTGCCGACCGAGGTGTGGACCAGGGTTCGCGAGATCCTGGTTGAGCAGGGCATGAGTCACCGCGATTTCGCGAAGGCCCTCGGCACCCAGTTCTGCGGAAGCACGCTGTGGAAGCACGCACCGAGCCGGTCGAGGCTCGCCAAGATCGCCGCCGTCCTGGATGCCGCCGACCTCGATCTGCACGCTACCAACGACATCTTCTGGGACGAGATCGTCTCGATCGAGTCCCTAGGGCAGCAGGACGTCTTCGACGCGACCGTGCTCGGGACCCATAACTTCATCGCCAACGGCATCGCCACCCACAACTCGATCGAGCAGGATGCCGACGTCGTCATCCTGCTGCACCGCGACGACTACTACGACAAGGAGTCGCCGCGGGCCGGGGAGGCGGACTTTATCGTCGCCAAGCACAGAAATGGGCCCACCGACAGCATCACCGTCGCCGCCCAGCTGCACCTCTCCCGCTTCGTCGACATGGCGATCGTCTGACCGTCGCCCGAGCGGCACGGTGACAACGCCCCTGGCGATGCCGGGCCGGCGGCGGCTCAGCCGAGCAGCGGGAACCAGCCGGCGGCCTCGCCCAGCGCAGCGCGGTCCCGGTCGGTGAGCGGCTCGCGGCCGGCGGCCTTGAGCAGGTACTCGGCGTCGTCCCAGTCGCTCGGGCGGACCGCGTCGTCGCTGAGCAGCCCGTCCACCGTGGTCACCGCGACGCGGCAGGCGAGCGGCCCGGGCGACGGCGCGTCGGGCAGGTCGAGCACCAGGTCCAGGTGGTGGATGACGGCCTCGGTGGTCAGCGTGGCCAGAAAGTCGGGTACCCGCAGCACGTGCCCCTGGGTGCTGAAGCAGCCGGCCGGGTCGGCGGCGGTGGCGGCGCGCACGGCAGCGGGGGCGGTGTCGGACCAGAGCCGGAGCACTCCGCCGGGGCGGTCGAAGGCGGCGGCGGAACGGCGGACCCACCAGGCGTGCCGGGCGGCGTCGTCGCCGTCCCCGCCGGGCGGGAAGGTGCGCCAGTAGCTGACGTCGTCCACGTCGGGCGGCCCGTCGGCGGGGCTGGCCAGGGCGACCAGGGCGCGCTGGGCGTCGCAGAGCACGTGGAAGAGCAGGTCGGCGACGAGCCAGCCCCGGCAGCGGGTGGGTCGTTGCAGGTCGGCGTCGTTCCGCCCGGCGACCACGGCGGTGATCCCCTCGTACGCCTGAGCGAGCGCCTCGTGCTGCGCGATCGACGTCATGAGGGGGAGCCTGCCACGGGCCGCCCGGATCGGCAGGATGGAAGGGCCGGGGCGGGTGCCCCGGCCCCGGTGGCGGTCAGCCGAACATCTCGTCGAGGAAGCTCTTGTGCTTCTTGCGCTTGTAGTGCCCGTGGTAGCCGTGGTGCTGCTGCTGGTGCCCGCTGTGGCCGTACGCCGGCTGCGGCGGGTAGGCCGGCGCGTGCGGCGGCGGGGGCGGCACGGCCGGGTAGCCCGGCTGGTGCGGCGGCGGCGGAGGCGGGGCGTACCCGCCTGCCACGTGGCCGGGCTGGGCGGGGCCGTGGCCCGCGGGCTGCCCGGGTGCCGGGGCGGCGTGCTGCTGGTTCCAGTTCGCCTCGGCCTCGAACAGCTTCTCGAGTTCACCGCGGTCGAGGAAGATCCCCCGGCACTCGGTGCACTGGTCGATGACGACTCCGCTGCGCTCGTACTGGCGCATGTCTCCGTGACACTTGGGACAGGTGAGCTGCATCGCTCGACCGTACCCGGTCGGCGCGAGGTTCAGGCGGTGGCGATCAGCGCCTCGTTGACCTCGTCGTCGGAGACCTCGTGGAAGTCCTCGTAGTAGGCGCCGACCGCGCCGAACTCCGGCGGGCGCTGGGCGCAGATCACCTGGTCGGCCTCGGCGGCCAGCATCTCGTACGCCTCCTGGGACCCGACCGGCACCGCGACGACGACCCGGCGGGCGCCGAGGTGGCGGGCGACCTGCACGGCGGCCCGGGCCGTCGCGCCGGTTGCCAGCCCGTCGTCGACGATCACGGCGGTCCGGCCGGTGAGATCGAGCGGTGGCCGGCCGGCCCGGTACCGGGCCTCCCGGCGTTCCAGCTCGGCCTGTTCCCGGCGCTGCACGTCGGCGACGTCGTCGGGGCCGAGCCGGGCGGCGACCACGTCGTTGAGCACCCGGACCCCGCCGGGGCCGAGCGCGCCGAAGGCGACCTCGGGCGCCCAGGGCATGCCGAGCTTGCGGACCACCAGGACGTCCAGGGGCGCGCCGAGCCGGTCGGCGATCACCCGGGCCACCGGCACGCCGCCCCGGACCAGCCCCAGCACGATGACGTCGGGTTCTCCGACCAGGCCGGCCAGCCGTTCGGCGAGCTGTCGGCCGGCATCCTCACGATCGCGGTAGGTGCTGCTCATGTCCTCAGGTCTACGCCCTGGAGAGGGCCGGTGTCGGCGACTCCGGCGAAACGGTGGTCGGCTGTCCGGCCAGCGCGGGCGCCCAGACGAGCAGGGCGAGCGGGTAGAGCAGGTAGCCGAAGCGGGTGGTGGGCATCAGCAGGATCGCCGCCAGCAGGCCGTATCCGCAGATCAGCGCGGTGGCGGTGGCGGTGCCGGGCGGGTGGCGCAGCAGTCGGACGGCGATCGCCACGCCGGCGGCGACGAGCAGGGTCGCGGCGATGACCCGGCCGCCGGGCAGCCCGCTCGCGATCAGGTGCCCGGGGAAGGGGGACTGGGCGGGGCTGGTCACCAGCCCGTGGCCGAGCGGGAACCGCAGCACGTTCTCCACCAGCGCGTCCCGGTCGACCAGTACCGCCGGCACCAGGGCTAGCACCGGCAGGCCGAGCGCGCCGACGGCGACCCGGAGCCCGGCCCGCCGGGTGGCGCCCCAGAAGATCAGGACCAGGGCGACCGGCCAGGCGAAGAGCTTCAACGCGCCGGCGAGCCCGACCGCCACGCCGGCCGCGCCGGGCCGGCCGGCGGCCGCGCACGCCAGCGCCAGCAGGCAGAGCGCGAGTACGGGCAGGTCGTCGCCGCCGGTGGCGAGGGTGAGGGCGCAGATCGGCAGCACGGTCGCGGCCTGTACGCCGCGCAGCACCGCCGCCGGGTGGGGGCGGCCGGCCGAGGGGCGGCCGGCGGCGCGCAGCGCGACCACCGCGACGGCCAGCGCCAGCGCGGTGACCAGCGCGAACCACACCCGGGAGTCGGTCCACCAGGCGTCCACGCCGGCCCGGGGCAGCCCGAACAGCGCCATCCCCGGCTGGTACGGCGTGTAGCCGAGCAGCCGTTCGTCGGCGGGGAGCGCGGCGATCACGTCGGGCCCCAGGTAGGGGGTGCCCTGCTCGGCGAGCCGGATGCCGGCGTGCTCGACGACCACCACCTCCTCCTGCGCCCGGTCGGTACGCCCCGACGCCCGCTGGATGCTCTGGATCACCAGCGGCAGCAGGGCCGTGGTAGCCCAGGCCAGGGCGGTGACCGCCGAGCGCGTCGGCACCCCGGCCAGCCCAGGGCGGCGGCCTCGGAGCAGGAGTTGGCCGACGACCAGCAGCGCGGCGATCAGGTAGCCGACGGCGGCGACGCTCCCCCAGGCCCGGTGCGGTGCCAGGGTGGAGGTGGCGGCGGTGCTCGCGGCGAACGCGGCGGCGACCGCGTAGAGGCCGAGGTCGAGGGCGAGGCCGCCGGCGGTGGAGTCCAGGGCGCGCCAGGTGCGGGAGGCGGCGGTCACGCCGGCAAGTGTGGCAGACCCGTCGGGCGGCTCCGGCCGGGCTGGCGGCGGCCGGGGGCGAGGCGGATGACCGCGCCGGTGTCGTGCAGCGGCGGGACCAGGGTGCCGGGCCGGCCGCCCGAGCCGCGTTGCAGGGCGGCGAGGAGACTGCCGGACGGCAGCGGACGGGCGAAGAGGTGGCCCTGGCCCGCGGCGCAGCCCAGCTCCCAGAGCGCCCGGCGCTGCGGCTCGCTCTCCACTCCCTCGGCGACCACGGTGAGGTCGAGGCTGCGGCCGAGGTCGAGGGTCGAGCGGATGACCGCTGCGGCCTCCGCCGAGCCCTCCATCGCGGTGACGAAGCTGCGGTCGATCTTCAGCTCGTGCACCGGGATGCGGGAGAGCAGGGAGAGCGAGGAGTAGCCGGTGCCGAAGTCGTCCAGCGCCAGCCGGACGCCGGAGTCGCGCAGCCGGCTGAGCACCCGGTCGACCACGTCGAGCTGGCTCAGTGTCAGCGTCTCGGTCAGCTCCAGGACCAGTCGGTCGGGCGGGAGCTCGTGGGCGCGCAGCCGGGCCAGCACCGCGCCGGGGAACCGGGCGTCGAGCAGGCTGCGTGGGGAGACGTTGACCGAGACCGGCAGGTCGAAGCCGGCCGCCCGCCAGCTCACGGCGGCGAGCAGCGCCTGGTCGAGGATCGCCTCGGCGAACGCGGGGAGCAGGCCGGAGCGTTCCACCGCCTCCAGGAAGCGCAGTGGGTCGATCATGCCGTGGGTCGGGTGGTGCCAGCGGGCCAGCGCCTCCGCGCCGGTGACCTCGCCGCTGGCCAGGTCCACGATGGGCTGGAAGTTGACGGTGAACTCGTGGTCGGCCACCGCCCGGGGCAGCTCGCCGCCGAGGGTGAGCCGGCCGAGGTCGGCGGTGTCGCGGGTCGGCGAGTACGTGGAGACCCGCTGACCGGCCCGCTTGGCCTGGTACATCGCCACGTCGGCGCGGCGCAGCAGCTCCGGCATGCCCCCGCTGGCCGGTGCCACGGCGATGCCCCCGCTGGCCTCGACGCTGATCCGCATGCCGTCCACGTCCAACGGCTGGTGCAGGGTGCCGATCAGCGCCTCCGCCCGGTGCGCGGCGACCGCCGGGGCGGGCAGTCCGCGCAGCAGTACGGCGAACTCGTCACCGCCGAGGCGGGCCACCAGGTCCTCGGTCTGCGCGGCGGCGCGCAACCGGTCGGCGACCTGCATCAGCACCTGGTCGCCGGCGGCGTGGCCGAGGGTGTCG
Source organism: Micromonospora purpureochromogenes (assembly GCF_900091515.1). Classification (NCBI taxonomy): domain Bacteria; kingdom Bacillati; phylum Actinomycetota; class Actinomycetes; order Micromonosporales; family Micromonosporaceae; genus Micromonospora; species Micromonospora purpureochromogenes. The sequence goes on from NZ_LT607410.1 coordinate 683,945, forward strand.
TTGACCTCCTTGAAGTGGTTGAGGTCGATCAGCACCAGCGCGGTCACCCCCTCGGCGTACCGGGTGCTGAGCTGCTCGGTGCCGCGCTCCATCAGCTGCCGCCGGTTGGCCAGGCCGGTCAGCGCGTCGTGGGTGGCGGCGTGCGCGTGTTCGGCGGCCACCCGGGCCAGTTCGGCGTACGCCTGGGCGTTGCGGACCGCGGTGCAGAGCGCCGACGCGAAGGTACGCAGCGTGTACTGCTCCCGCTCGGAGAGCTGGACCGGTCCCCGGAAGCGCAGCCGCAGCACCCCGACGTCGGCGGTGCCGTCGTGCCCCTCCAGCCGGACCGGCAGCACGGAACCGTCGACCGTGCTGGGCTCGCCGGCCGGTCCGTCGTACCCGATGGTGCCGACGGCGCCGCGGACCGTGCGGCCGCCGTCGCGCAGCTCGATCTCCACCTCGTCGGCGGAGAAGAGCTCGCCGGCCTGGGTGACCGCGGTGGTGAGGACCTTGTCCAGGTCGACGACGTTGAGCGCGTCGGTGGTCCGGGCGAGGCGCTGCCAGGCCTGCTGCTCGGTGCGGGCCTTGACCCGGTTGGAGTAGAGCAGGTGGAGGCTGAGGACCAGCGGCGGCACCGCCAGCAGGAGTCGGTTGTCGCCCCGGAGGATGACCAGGGTGACGGCGATCAGGACGAAGCGGGCCAGTGCGCTCGTCAGGCGCAGCCCGAGGTCGTCCCGGAAGAGCCGGCGGACCTGGGTGCCGGTGGCCAGTGCGATGACCGGCAGGGTGAGCACCTCGTCGAGGACCACCGCGACGGCGTAGGCGACGCCGACCATGCCGATGGCGTGCCGCAGGTCGGCCGTCTCCGACCAGCCCAGCACGTGCAGGGTGACGCCGGCGCCGGCGGCCAGCAGGGTGCTCTTCGCGACACCGAACGCCGTCTTCAACGGCGACGGCTTCATCGACAGCAGCGCGGTCGCCACGCCGACTCCGGTGGTCAGCACCACCAGCGGCGCCGGTGCGACCGCCAGGCCGAGGACGATGGCGGTCTCACTCCAGGAGATCGCGTGCACCGTCGCGCGGATGCGGATCCGCCAGTTGATCCGCACGCCCAGGGCGGCCATGAAGACCAGGGTGAGCGACAGCGTGAGGTGGTCACGGGAGAGATCGAGGTGGACCAGCTGGCGCAGGGAGAAGGCCACCGCGACGGCGGCCACCACGCAGACGAGGCCGGCGTGCAGCGTCAGCTGCCGCTCGGCCTCCGTCTTGCTTTCGCCCGGTCGTGCCACCGCATCCTCGACTGCCACTCGGTTTCGCTGAGCAGAGGCCAAGGCTACGTGCGGTCATCCCGTCGCCACAATCGTCTACAGCCACTCGTGTGCGGACATCGCCCTGATCCCTTCACTGGTCGTCACCCCGACCCCCGGTCGGTGTCTCGGACCAGCCCAGCCTAAGTGCGGTTAGGCCATTTTTGCAGGGATAAATGTAACTATGGGCAATAGATGAGAATTGGGCGTGAAGTCGTGACGTTCCGTTTCCTCGCGGAGACTGACCGCTGCGTGGCTATCGCTTCTTGTTAACGCTAGATAATGGTGGATCCGCAACGGTTTCGTCATCGGGCGTGGGGCCCTACTTCCGGTACCCCGAGGTGGCGCACGCCTCACACCGAAGCGGGAGGCGGCCGAGGGCCGACGGAGTGTAGTCGTATCGAAACTCTCGCGTACGTGATGGCTGAGCATTCGTCGTGATTCGCGTTCTGTAAGTTGCGCCTTTCTCGGACGTGCCCGCCTGCCCGCTGCTGCGGAATGCGTCGAACTCCCTTTGCGTCGGGCGCTTGCGAACCTGAACCGCTTAGTCACGATCAGGGAAATCGCTGATGAACAGCGGGTCGTGAATCGGGGGACGGGTTCGGTCCCTTCGCGTCGCGTGCGTTGCTCCCGGTCGGGCCCACGTCCCGGTCGTACCCGCCGGATAGGCTGCGGTCGTGACCGATCCCGCGCAGCTCACCCACGTCGACCCGGCGGGCGCGGCCCGCATGGTCGACGTCTCCGCCAAGCCGGTCACCGGCCGGCTCGCCGTGGCCGCCGGCCGGTTGCGCACCACCGCCGAGGTGGTCGACCTGCTGCGCCGCGACGGCCTGCCCAAGGGCGACGCGCTGGCGGTCGGTCGGCTCGCCGGCATCATGGGCGCCAAGCGCACCCCCGACCTGATCCCGCTCTGCCATCCGATCGCGCTGCACGGCGTGACGGTCGACCTGCGGCTCACCGGGGACACCGTCGAGATCACCGCCACAGCGCGGACCGCCGACCGGACGGGCGTGGAGATGGAGGCGCTGACCGCCGTGGCCGTGGCCGGGCTGGCCCTGGTCGACATGGTCAAGGCGGTCGACCCGGCCGCCTCCGTCGACGCGGTGCGGGTGCTCCGCAAGGAGGGCGGCAAGACCGGCGAGTGGGTCCGCCCGGAGGATCGGCCGTGATCCGGGCCCGGGTCGTGGTGGCCTCCAACCGCGCCGCCGCCGGCGTCTACGCCGACACCAGCGGCCCCCTGCTCGTCGCGGGCCTGCGTGAGCTGGGCTGTGCCGTCGACGAGCCGGTGGTGGTCCCCGATGGCGAGCCGGTGGGCGAGGCGTTGCGCAGCGCCCTGGCCGACGGGATCGACGTGGTGCTGACCAGCGGCGGCACCGGGGTCACCCCCACCGACCGGACGCCCGACGTGACCCGGGCGCTGCTCGACTACGAGATCCCCGGCATCGCCGAGGCGATCCGGGCGCACAGCCGCGACCGGGTCCCCACCTCCGCGCTGTCGAGAGGGCTGGCCGGGGTGGCCGGCCGGATGCTCGTGGTCAACCTGCCCGGGTCGACCGGCGGCGCGCGGGACGGCCTCGCCGTGCTCGGCCCGATCCTCGGCCACACCGTCGAGCAGCTGCGCGGCGGCGACCACTGACGCCCGGTCCGGCGTCCACGGCGATAGGCTCGCCCCGTGAGCGCGCGGACGTGACGCGCGCACCGCAGTCGGTGAAGGGAGGCCCCCGGTGAGCACGGAAATCGCCGCCGCCGCGGCACAGGTGGCGGCGCCGCCGCCGGCCGGTTGGGAGGAGGCCCGCTCCCGGGTGTACGCGGTGGGCCTCGCCGCCGCGCTCCCCGCGGTCCGGCGACCGCTGGCCGACGCCGACGGGCACACCCTCGTCGAGCCGCTGACCACGCGGACCGACCTGCCGGCCTTCCCGACCTCGAGCGTCGACGGCTGGGCGGTGCGCGGCGAGGGCCCCTGGGACGTGGTCGGGCGGGTGCTGGCCGGCAACACCCCGCCCCCGCTGACCGCCGACGGCACCACCGTCGAGATCGCCACCGGCGCGATGGTCCCCGAGGGCGCCACCGCCGTGCTCCGGATCGAGGAGTCGAGCCGTACCGCCGACGGACGGGTGGACGGCACGCCCCGGCCCCACCCGGAGTGGCGGGAGCCGGGCGAGGAGGCGTACGCGGGTGAGGAACTGCTCCCCGCCGGCACCCCGGTCGACCCGGCGCTGATCGGGCTGGCCGCCTCCTGCGGCCACGACCAGCTGGCGGTGCGCCGGCAGCCCCGGGCCGCGCTGCTGGTCTTCGGCGACGAACTGCTGACCGCCGGCCCGCCCGGCGCCGGCCGGGTACGCGACGCGCTCGGCCCGGCCGTGCCGGCCTGGCTGCGCCGGTACGGCTGCCAGGTGCGCTCCTCCGACGTTGTCGGCCCGGTGGCGGACACCCTCCCCGCCCACGTGGCGGCGCTGCGGTCCGCGCTGACCAACGCCGACCTGGTCTGCACCACCGGCGGGACGATGCACGGTCCGGTCGACCACCTGCATCCCACCCTGGAGGCGCTCGGCGCGGACTACGTGGTCAACACCGTGGCGGTCCGGCCCGGCTTCCCGATGCTGCTGGCCCGGCTCGCCGGCGCCGACGGCCGGGTCCGCTTCGTCGCCGGGCTGCCGGGCAACCCGCAGTCCGCGATCGTCGCCCTGGTCTCGCTGGTCGCGCCGCTGCTGGCCGGGCTGACCGGCCGACCGATGCCGGTGCTGCCGCACGCCACGCTCGCCGAGCCGGTGCCCGGTCGGGGCGACTACACGCATCTGGCTCTGGTCCGGCTGGACCGGGCCGCCGGCACCGCCCACCCGCTGCGCCACGTCGGCTCGGCGATGCTGCGCGGGCTGGCCGGCGCCGACGGGTTCGCGGTGATCCGTCCGGGCACCACCGGCGAGGCCGGGGCGCGGGTGCCGGTCGTACCGCTGCCGCTGCTGCCCGGGGAGCGCTCGTGGTGACCGCCGACCCGACCGTCGCCGTCCTCGCGGTCACCGACCAGCCGCTCGACCTCGCCGCGCACGAGGCCGCGGTCGCCGACCGGCGGGCCGGCGCGGTGGTCTCCTTCCAGGGCGTGGTCCGCGACCACGACCACGGCCGGCGGGTCACCCTGCTGGAGTACGAGGGCCACCCGAGCGCCGCGGACGTGCTGCGCGAGGTCGCCGCCGAGATCGCCGCCGAGCCCGAGGTGTACGCGGTGGCGGTGTCGCACCGGGTCGGCCGGCTGGAGATCGGTGACGTGGCACTGGTGGCCGCGGTCAGCACCGCGCACCGCGCCGCGGCCTTCGAGGCCTGCGCCCGCCTGGTCGACGAGGTCAAGGCGCGCCTGCCGATCTGGAAACGGCAGGTCTTCACCGACGGCACCGAGGAATGGGTCAACTGCCCCTGACGCCCCTCCCCGTGCTCCCGTGCAGTTACCGAGAAAGAGTGGCCATTCCACGTGGAATGGCCACTCTTTCTCGGTAGGTGCGGGGCAGGGTCAGCGGCGGGCGGTGGTGGTGGCGCGGGAGAGGCGGTCGGTGTAGAAGGCCGGCTCGGCGCCGGGGCGCCAGGGCAGCGCGGCGACCAGCACGATCAGCGCCAGCGCGAGGGAGTTCTCCATCAGCGCGCCGAAGAGCCCGTCCTGGTAGTGCGACACCTCGGGGAGTTGGTGCTCGTACGGCCAGATGGGCGAGACGAGGAAGAGCAGGTAGAGCCCCACCGCCGCGACGGCGTGCCGCAGGCCGGTCAGCGTCGGGTACCAGATCGGCGGACGCAGCCCGTTCACCCCCGGCGGCCCCCCGTACGACGACGCCTGGCCGGCGCGCGCCGCCAGGCCCCGGCTCGCCTCGTGACGGCGTACGGCGGCGTCGGCGAGCACGACGATCGCCGGGATGACCCAGACCAGGTGGTGCGTCCAGGAGATCGGGCTGATCACGTTGGCGGTCAGCCCGACCAGGGTGAACGCGGTCAACTCGTCGCCGTCGGCCCGGGCGGTGGCGGCGCGGGAGAGCCCCACCGCCAGGATCAGCACCGCGAACGACAGCCAGAGCAGGCCGGGCGTCTCGATCGAGTCGTACAGCCGGGCGAGCAGGCCGGCCAGCGACTGGTTGGGGGTCATGTCGGCGGCACCGACCCGCTCGGTCTGCCAGAGCACGCCGCCGAAGTAGGCCCGCGACTCCGTACCGACCAGCGCGTAGGTCCCCAGCGTCACGCCGATGGTGGTGCCGACGGCGGTGGCCGCCGTCCGCCACTGCCGGGTGATCACCAGGTAGACGATGAAGAGCGCCGGGGTCAGCTTCACGGCGGTGGCCAGGCCGATGCCCATGCCGGCCCACGCCCCGCTGTAGAGGAAGCGCACGAACGGGCCGTCGGTCGGACGGCCGTGGGTGCCTCGCCGGGACCGCCAGCGCAGCCCGATCAGGTCGGCCATGATCAGCCCGAAGAGCAGCACGTTGACCTGGCCGTACCCGAGGGTCTCCCGGACCGGTTCGATGGCGACGGACATCGACGTCGCGATGCCCACGGTGAACCAGAGCGGCCAGCCGAGGCGGTCCACGATCGGGCGCAGCAGCGCGGCCAGCACGAGCGCGAGGGCGGCGATGCTGCCCGCCGCGTTGATCCAGCCCGCCGCCTCGACCGGCAGTCGCGCCATCGGCAGCATCATCAGCGCGGCGAAGGGCGGGTAGGTGAAGCCGAGGGTGGTGGTCGGCGCAATGAACTCGTACAGCTCGTGACCGCTCGCCCACCACACCACCGCGCCGTGGTAGATCTTCATGTCGAAGAAGTTGTACGGCCGCCCGAAAGCACCGATGGCGAGCCATGCGGCATAGGCGACGGCGGCCACGATGCCGGTCCGTACGACTGTCCTACGATCGATCCCACGCGTTGCGCGACGGACTGGGGCGAGGCGGTCCAGCCGTCTACCGACGATCGCCGGCATGGCGTGGCCACCCCCGTACCAAGGTCGTCCTACCCGTCCAGGTCCGGTACGGAGCCTAGAACGGCGCCTCACGTTGATGCCTCCCGCGTTATGCGACCGTGTCCGATCCCACACATGTTTTTGACATTTCCACCGCGTTAACGGCAGTCGGGTGGTTCAGGTAATTCGCGGCCTTGCGGGGGGGTGATGGCCGTATTGACGCAGGTCAGCCCGGAAGTCGCCGGGCCGTGGAGGCGGAGAGGGCGGCGATCCGCGCTTCCCGACGGGCGGTACGAACCGCACGGGTCACGGAACGTCGAGAGTGATCGATGCGATGACCGGCGCGCCAGCGCAGACCCGGCTTTCCCTCGGTGTCGGCGGCGGCGAGCAGCAGGCCGCCGAAGAGCCCGAGGTTCTTCAGGAAGTGGACCTGGTTGTTGTTGCGCGCCGCCGGGTCGTCGTTCTTCCAGAAGGGATGTCCGGCGATGGTGACCGGCACCAACGTGCCGGCGAGCACGAGCGCGGCCGGCCGGGTGAACCTCCCGGTGGCCAGCATCAGGCCGGCGGCGAGCTGCACCGCCGAATTGGCGCGAACCAGTGTGGTGGTGTCGGTGGGAAGCCGCGGCGCGACGTTCGAGATCAACGGAGCGACCCGGTCGGTGATCGGCTGGGCGGCCGGCACGAGGCGCTCGGGGTGCTGGAAGTTGCGGACCCCGCTGATCACGAAGATGCCGCTCAACATGACGCGGGCGAGGGAGCGCACGGGTTTCATGGATCAGTCATACCCCGTCCGGGCGGCCGCTACCCCGGCAACGGCCGATCCGGGACCTTCCGACATGGACGTGACGCCACGCCGATTCGAGCGACCGTCGCTGATGGACGTGCTCCGACCGGTAACGTCGCGCGGGTGACGACCCTGCGGCTGCGCCCCGAGGACCCGGCGGACATCGGTCCGGTCCGCATGGTGCTGGCCGCCGCCTTCGCCCGCCCGGACGCGGCGGTCCCCGGCGAGGTGGCGCTCGTCGACGAGTTGCGCGACAGCGACGCGTGGATTCCGGAGCTGGCCATGGTGGCCGAGTACGGCGGCGAGGTGGTCGGCTACGCCCTGCTCAGCCGGGTCTTCGTACAGTCAGACGACGTTCGCGCCCCGGCGTTGGCACTCGGGCCGGTCGCGGTGGCCCCGCACCGGCAGCGGGTCGGGCACGGCACGGCGGCGGTGCAGGCCGGGCTGGACGCCGCGACCGAGCTGGGTGAGCGCCTGGTGGTGGTGCTCGGTGATCCGGCGTACTACCGCCGCTTCGGGTTCGTCCGGGCGGACCGGATGGGGCTGACCAGCCCGTGGTCCGGTCTGGGGGAGCCGTGGCAGGCACTGGCGCTGCCGCCGAGCACCAGCGGCGAGGGACCACCGCCGCGCGGTGAGGTGGTGTTCCCGGCCCCCTGGTCCCGCGTCTGACCGCCACCGGCGCGCCGTCGAGGTGACTGGTGCGCCGGGTGCGCCGCGGGTGCGCCGCGGGTGCGGTCGGAGAAGCCGGCGCGGTCAGGCCGGTTGGGTGCGCAGGTACCGGCCGAAGTGCGGGACGGTGAAGGCGACCGTGCCCCGCTCGCCGGAATAGATCAGGCCCTTCTTGATCAGCGCGTCCCGGGCCGGGGAGAGGCTCGCCGGCTTGCGTCCGAGCGCCCGGGCGATCTCCGCGGTCGGCACGGCCGCGTCCATGTCGTCCCGGCCGCCGCCGTCGGCCTCCCCTTCCACCAGGGACAGCGTCGCCATCGCGCGCATGTACTCGCGCTCGGCGGGGGTGGCCCGCTCGAACCGGGAGCCGAAGAAGCCGACCGCCAGTTCGGCCTCCGCCTCGGGGGCGGCCACCCGGACGTCCGCCGCGGTGATCGGCGAGCGGGGCGCGTGGTCCCAGGTCGCCTTCCCGTACGCCTGGACGAAGTAGGGATAGCCGCCGGACTTCTCGTAGAGCAGGTCGAGGGCCTTCTGCTCGTACTCGACCTGCTCCCGCTCGGCGGGCGCGCAGAGCGCCTGGTCGGCGGCGATCCGGTCGAGCCGGTCGATGCGCTGGTAGCGGAACAGCCGTTCGGAGTAGGACTTGGCCGCGCTGAGGACGGCCGGCAGGTGCGGCAGGCCGGCGCCCACCACGATCAGCGGCGCGCCGAGCTGGGACAGCTCGTGGCAGGCGGCGCAGAGCGCCGAGACGTCCTCCGGGCCGAGATCCTGCATCTCGTCGATGAAGACGGCGATCCCGGTGCCCACGTCGGCGGCCACTCCGGCCGCGTCGCTGAGCAGTTCGACCAGGTCGATCTCGATGTCGCCGGAGTCGGCTCGGCCGCTGCTCGCCGGCACGTCGATGCCGGGCTGCCAGCGGTCGCGCAGCTTGGGGGCGGCGGCACCGCGCCCGGCGGGCGCGGAGCGCTGGGCGAACGCCTTGAGCACGCCGAGGAAGGCGTCGATCCGGTCCGGGGCGCGGTGCCGGGGAGCCAGCTCGCGGACGGCCATGTGCAGCGCGGCGGCCACCGGCCGGCGCAGTGACTGGTCCGGCCGGGCCTCGATCTTGCCGGTGCCCCAGAGATGGTTGATCGCCTGCGAGCGGAGGGTGTTGAGCAGCACCGTCTTGCCGACGCCCCGCAGCCCGGTGAGCATCAAGCTGCGCTCGGGGCGGCCCCGGGCGATGCGTTCCAGGACCACGTCGAAGACGTCCAGCTCCCGCCCCCGGCCGGCGAGCTCGGGCGGGCGCTGGCCGGCGCCGGGGGCGTACGGGTTGCGGACCGGATCCACGCATCGCAGAGTATCGGGCCGTCTAGCCGGGGGACTAGAGATGCATAGACGGCGCTACCGGCGTGTCTGCGGGCCTCGACAGCAATCTTGCCCTGTCTAGCGTCCATGCTAGACAGGGAAAGATTGGCCTACTAGGAGTGTTTCCCCAGGCAGAGCACGTAGTCGAAGAGGTCGACCGGGTTGTCGTGCACGTAGTTGGCCGTCGACCTCGGCGAGAGGGTCCGGCACCGCTGCCCGTCCGTGGTCTCCGGGATCCGCAGCAGCACCTCGAACGTGTCCGGGCCGCAGGGCACCTCGCGCAACTCGGCGTCCTCGTCCGTGCCGTCGTTGACCACGCAGTCGCCCACCGCCACGTCGATCCCCTCGGTCGGGTCGGGCTCGGCGGTGCTCGGGTCGGTGCCCGGCTCCTCCGTCGCCGCCGCCGACGGTTCGGCCGACGTGACCACCGTCGGCGACGCGTCGTCAGCGCTGGTCGCCCGCCACACCGCGAAGCCGGTCAGCCCGAGGCAGGGACAGAGCAGCAGGACCGCGACCAGCCCGATGATCAGGGCGATCCGGCCGCCGTTCCGGCGGGGCGTGGGCGGCAGCGCGTACCCCGGGGGTGGTGGCGCGTGGAACTGCGGGATGGGTCCGGCCGGCGGGAACGGCCCGGGCGGGGGGTACCCACCGCCCGGGGCGGGTGGTGGCGGTCCGACGGAGTCGGCGGTGGGTCGCTGGTAGGGGTCGTCCGGCTGGCCGGGTGGTCCGAAGGATGCCATGTCTTCCCCAGGGGTGGGATCAGCGCTGCTTCAGGCAGAGGACGAAGTCGAGGGTGTCCAGTTCGCTGTCGAAGAAGTACCAGTTGGTGTAGCCGGTGACCTTGGCGCACTTGGCCTCGGCGTCCCGCTCACCGCTGGTCTCCCCGTCGAAACGCCGCAGCACCTCGTACGTCTTCGGGGCGCAGTCGCTGATCAGCAGCTTGGGCTTGCCGCCCGCCGGGCCCTCGTTGCGCACGCACTGCCCCGCCTTCACGAACCGGGGATCGGCGGACGAGGCCGGCGCGGGGGTGGTCGGCGCCGGCTCGCCCGGCCCGGGCAGCGCCGCGCTGGGCGCCGCCGACGCGGTGGACGCGCCGTTCGACGCCGGTTCGTCGTCCCGGCCGGCCAGGTACCAGAGCGTGGCGGCGCCGCCGAGGACGAGCACCGCCAGCATGGCCAGCACCGCGATCAGCGGACCCCGGCCCCGTTTCGGCCGCGGCGGCGTCGGGTCGCCGAGGTAGGCGGTCGGGCCGGCCGACCGGTACGGCTCGGTGGGCGGGTGGACCTCGGTGGCCGCCCACCCCGGCTGGTGGGCCTGCGACTCGCCCCATGCGGGCGGGCCGTGCGGATCCGGTGCGGCGCCGTACGCGTCCTCCGGGCGTCGCCCGCCCCACGGCTCCGGGGCGCCGCCACCCGGTGGCCCGTAGTTCGCCATGCACGCCTCCTGCGTACTCGGTGCTGAGAGGCCGGACACCCGTACGGGACACCGACGCCGAGGTCACCGTAGCGTGGTCCACCGATGAGCTCATCTCCCGCGAGTGCGACACCCGTCCGGCCCGGCCTGATCTGGACGGCGCTGCTGCTGGTCTACGTCCTGTGGGGCTCCACCTATCTCGGCATCCGGATCGCCGTGGAGTCCATGCCGCCGCTCGCCTCGGCCGCCCTCCGGTTCGCCGCCGCCGGGCTGGTGCTCGCCGTGGTCCTGCGGGTGCGACGCGGCCCGGGGGCGTTGCGGGTCGACCGCCGTCAGCTCGCCTCCGCCGCCCTGGTCGGGGTGCTGCTGCTGGCCGGCGGCAACGGTCTGGTGGTGCTCGCCGAGGCGGGTCCGCCCGGGGTGGCCGTGCCGTCGGGCATCGCCGCGCTGCTGGTGGCCACCGTCCCGCTGCTGGTGGTGCTGCTGCGCACCGCCACCGGTGACCGGCCGCGCGGCTGGACCTTCGCCGGGGTGACGCTCGGCTTCCTCGGCCTGGTGCTGCTGGTGCTGCCGACCGGTGGCACGGGCGCGGTGCCGCTGGCCGGCGCGCTCACCGTGGTCGCCGGAGCCACCTCCTGGTCGGTCGGCTCGTTCCTGTCCAATCGGCTGGCCATGCCCGGCGACCCGTTCGTCGCCACCGTGTACGAGATGTTCGCCGGCGGGGCGGCGCTCGCCGTGCTCGCCCTGGCCCGGGGCGAGCTGCGCGACTTCTCGCCGGGCGAGGTGACGGGCCGGTCCTGGGCGGCGCTGGCCTACCTGATGGTGGCCGGCTCGCTGGTGGCCTTCACCGCGTACGTCTGGTTGCTGCACCACGCGCCCATCTCACTGGTCGCCACGTACGCCTACGTCAACCCGGCCGTCGCGGTCGGGCTCGGCGCGCTGCTGGTCGCCGAGCCGATCACCGCGCAGGTGCTGCTGGGCGGTGCGGTGATCGTGGCCGGCGTGGCACTGGTGGTGAGCACCGAGCGACCCCGGCGGCCGGCGGCGGAGCCCACCGACGGGGCAGCCGCGGAACCGGCGCACCGGTAACGTCCCGGCCCGTGTTCGTCGGGCTGCTGACCGCCGCCGCGCTCTGCGGCGGCCTCGTCGGCGCGGCGGCGCCGACGTTCGCCCGCCGGTTCACCACGGACCGGTCCGCCACCGCTCGGTGGGCGGTCGGCTGGGCGGTCGTCGGGGCGGTGGTGTTCGCCGGGCTGGCCGCCGCGCTCGGGCCGGACCCGGCCCTGCCGGCGTACCTGCTGGTGGCGGCCTTCGGTGTGGTGCTGGCGGCGGTCGACCTGGCCTGCCTGCGGCTGCCCGATCCGCTGGTCGGCGCGGCCGCCCTCGGCGGCGTCGCCGGCCTCGGGGTGGCCGCGCTCGCCGCCGGCACGCCGGGCCGCCTGGCGGTCGCCCTCGCCGGGGCCGCGCTCTCCTTCTCCGGGTACGTCCTGCTGGCGCTGCTGCCCGGCGCCCGGCTCGGTTTCGGCGACGTCAAGCTCGCCGCCGCCCTCGGCCTGCCGCTCGGCTGGCTGGGCTGGCCGACCCTGGGCTACGGGTTGCTCCTGCCGCACCTGCTCAACGGCGTGCTGGTGCTGGCCCTGCTGGTCGCCCGCCGGGTACGCCGGGACACCGCCCTGCCGTTCGGTCCGGCGCTGCTCGCCGGGGCCTGGCTGGCCGTGCTCCTCGCCTGACCCGGCCGGCCCTGCTGCTCGCCGGCTCCTGCTGCGCAGGCCCGTCCCGTTCTGCGCGTGATACCTGACAGGTATCAAGATGACTCTGAGATATCACGCTCGTCGGGGTGTCCGCCCGGGTGCGGGCCGTCCATGGGCGCGACGAGCCGCGGGACGGTACCGGCCAGCCGGGTCAGATCAGGCGGAGCTGGCGGTCCTTCGGTCGGCGGGGCTCGGTCTCGCCGAAGCGCTCGAAGAGCCCGGCGTCGATCACGTCGAGGAACGGCGACGGCCGGCAGTCCCGCTCCGACCCGTGCCGGACCCGGCGGGCGGCGTGGCTGACGTAGAGCCGGTCCTGGGCGCGGGTCAGCCCGACGAAGAAGAGCCGCCGCTCCTCGGCGACCGCGTCGTCGTCCGGCTCGGTGCCGGGCCAGCGCAGTGGCAGCAGCCCGTCCTCGGCGCCGACCAGGAAGACCACCGGGAACTCCAGTCCCTTGGCGGCGTGCAGGGTGAGCAGGGTGACCGCCTCGGCGCGCGGGTCGAGCGCATCCACCTCCGCGCCGGTGGCGAGCTGGGACAGGAACAGCCCGAGGTCGTCGCCGCAGCGGCGGGCCAGCGGGGTGAGCAGGTCGACCGCCGTGCGGACGTCCTCGGGGCGTACCGCGGCGGCGCCGTCCAGCGTCGGCACGGCGAAGCGCTCCGCCAGCACCTGGCCGGCGAGCCGGACGCGGGCCGCCAATGAGCCGTCCAGCCCGTCGGCGTGCCGCAGCTCCCGGGCGATGGCGGTCACCCCGGGTCGGTCCCGCAGTCGGTCGTGCGAGCGCTTCTGCACCGGGATGTTCGCCCGGGCGAGGGCGTCCACGATCGGGGCGGCCTGCGAGTCGGTGCGGTAGAGCACCGCGATGTCGGAGAAGGAGAGCGTGGTGGGCCGGCCGTCGATCCGGCCCGAGTCCAGCGACCGGTGGGAAAGGCCGCCGACCAGCTCGTCGATGGTGCGTACCACGAAATCGGCCTCGTCGGCGACGGAGGCCGCCGGGTAGCGGCCGACCAGCGGGGCCTCCGGGTCGAGCCGGGCCGGGTCGAGCCGGCGGCCCCGCACCAGCGACGACGGCGCGATGGCCTGCACGGCGGCGGCCAGGATCGGTGCCGACGAGCGGTAGTTGCGGTTCAACCGGACCAGCCGGGCGTCGGTGAAGTCCTGCGAGAAGCGCAGGAAGTAGCCCACGTCCGCGCCCCGGAACGAGTAGATCGCCTGGTCCGGGTCGCCGATCGCGCAGAGGTTGCCGTCGGCGGGGCTGAGCAGGCGCAGCAACTCGTACTGGACCGCGTCGACGTCCTGGTACTCATCGACGAAGATCCACCGCCAGCGCTCGCGGTAGTCGCGCATCAGCTTCTTGTCGGCCTTCAGCAGCGCGACGGGCAGGGTCAGCAGCTCGTCCAGGTCGACCAGGTCCTGCTTGCGCAGCAGCGCGGTGTAGCGGTCCGGGTCGTCGCCGGCCTCGGCGCGGGCGGCCGCCCGGTCGGCGTCGTCGGCGATCCGGAAGTCCGCCGGCAGCCCGGCGGCGGCCGCGTTCTCCCGCAGGATGGTCAGCCCGAGCGAGTGGAACGTGCCGACGGTGACGTCCTCGGCCACCGGGCCGAGCAGCCCGTCCAGCCGGTGCCGCAGCTCCTCGGCGGCCCGCCGGGTGAAGGTGATCGCCAGGCACTGCTCGGGGAAGACGTTCAGCTCCGCGCAGAGGTACGCGATCCGGTGGGTCAGTGTCCGGGTCTTGCCGGTACCGGGGCCGGCCACGATCAGCAGTGGGCCACCGGGCGCGGACGCGGCCACCCGCTGCATCGCGTCCAGCCGGTCGAGCAGGCCGGTGCCGACCTCCTCCATGCCGGCGAGCATCGGTTCGAACGGCTCGTGCGGCGAGGGCGCCGGCGCGATCGGCGGGGGAGGCGGCGGCGCGGCCTTCCGCTTCGGCTCGGCCTTCGGCGCCGCCGGGCGACGGACCTTCGCCGCCGGCTCCGCGGGCCGTCGCTGCGCCGGCACGGGTACGTCGAAGAGCGTCTCCGCCTGCGCCCCCGTCGCCTTCGCGCCCAGCTCGGCGGGGTCGAAGAGGGTGATCACGCCGTACTCGCCGTCGTAGCCCGGCACCCGGCGGACATCGCCGCGGCGCAGCCGGCCGATGCCCTCGGCCAGCAGCTCGCCGCCGACCCGCCCGATCTCGTCCAGCGGGGTACGGGTGAGGATCTCCAGCTCGGGGCCGAGCGCGGCGACCAGCTCGTGGAGTTTCCCCTCGACCCTCTTGCTCCGCGCACCCACCTTGTTGATCTCGCCGAGGATCTCGGCCAGCGGCACCAGGTGGGTGACCTCGCGGGCGTGGGCGGGGCGGTGCCCCGCCGGCCGGTCGGCCAGCTCCTCGACCCGGCTCAGCACGCCGACGGTCAGCGGCTTGCCACACTCCGGGCAGCGTCCACCGGCCTGCCGGGTCCGCTCGGGCGACCAGTTGACGCCGCAGAGCCGGTGCCCGTCCGCGTGGTACTTCCCCTCCTCCGGGAAGAACTCGATCGTCCCGGCCAGCCCGTCGCCGGTGCGCAGCGCCTCGCGGATCGCGAAGTAGTCGCGATTGGCGGAGAAGACAGTCGCCTCCCGGGCCAGTGCCGGCGGGGAGTGCGCGTCGGAGTTGGAGACGAGCTGGTAGCCGTCCAGGCTGCCGACCCGCCAGTTCATCTCCGGGTCGGAGGAGAGGCCGGTCTCCACCGCGAAGACGTGCTCGGCCAGGTCGGCGTAGCAGTCGGCGATCGCGTCGAAGCCGGACTTCGAGCCGAGGGCGGAGAACCAGGGCGTCCAGATGTGCGCCGGGACCAGGTAGCCGTCGGCGCTGGCCTCCAGAGTGATCTCCAGCAGGTCCCGGGAGTCCAGGCCGAGGATCGGCCGGCCGTCCGAGCCGAGGTTGCCGATCCGGCCCAGCGCCGTGTTGAACCGCGCCACCGCGTCCAGGTCGGGCAGGTAGATCAGGTGGTGGACCTTGCGGGTCCGGTCGTCCCGCTTGTAGATCGTGGAGATCTCCACGCTCAGCATGAACCGGACCGGGTCGGTCTCCGCCTCGCTGGCCAGCCAGGGCGGGAGCCGGCGGGCGATGTCCCGCTCCGCCTCCGGGGCGAGCCGGTAGAGCCCGGGCTCGGCCGGGTGCAGCGTCTCGCGCAGGTGGTCGTACCAGGCGGGGTGGGTGAAGTCCCCGGTGCCGAGCACGCCGATGCCCTTGCGCCGGGCCCACCAGCCGAGGTTGGGCAGGGTGAGATCGCGGCTGCACGCGCGCGAGTACTTCGAGTGGATGTGCAGGTCCGCGACGAACGGCGGGACGCCACCGGGGGGTGCGGCGCTGAACGGAGGCACGCCGCATCCTGTCACGGCCGGCCCATCACCCGCCCGCCGCCACGCGTACGCGTGACGTGAGCAATCCGGTGCTGGACTCCGCCCCCCGGTCGCGCTAGGGGGCGCGCAGCTCCACCAGGGTGATCTGCGGCGCGGCGCCGACCCGCACCGGCGGGCCCCAGAAGCCGGCGCCGTTGGTGACGTACACCTTGGTGCCGTCCACCTCGCCGAGCCCGGAGACGACCGGCTGCTGGAGCTTGACGGCCAGGTTGAACGGCACGATCTGGCCGCCGTGGGTGTGCCCGGAGAGCTGGAGGTCGACGCCGAACTTCGCCGCCTCGTGCGCGGCGACCGGCTGGTGGGCCAGCAGCACCACCGGGCGGCTCGGGTCGCGGTCGCCGAGCGCGGCCGCGTAGTCGGCGGGCGCGGCCAGGCCGGTGCCGGCGGCGGTCACGTCGTTGACGCCGGCCAGGTCCAGCACACCGCCCCGGGCGCGGATCTCCTGCCGCTGGTTCTGCAGCACCCGCAGGCCGAGCCGGTCCACCTCGTGGACCCACTCCTCGACGCCGGAGTAGTACTCGTGGTTGCCGGTGACGAAGAAGTTGCCGTAGCGGGAGCGCAGGCCGCGCAGCGGCGCCGCGGCCTCGCCCAGCTCGGCGACCGAGCCGTCGACCAGGTCCCCGACGACCGCGACGAGGTCGGCGTCGAGGCGGTTGATCGCGGCGACGATCCGCTCGGTGTGCTCCCGTCCGCGCAGCGGGCCGAGGTGGATGTCGGAGACGGTGGCGATCCGCAGGCCGTCCATGCTGCGCGGCAGCTTCGCCAGCGGGATGCGGACCCGGTCCAGCTCGGGCGGGCCCGTCGCCACCCGGACGCCGTAGCCCGTGACGCCGGCCGCGGTGAGCCCGGCGAAGATCGCCGCGCCCCGGGCCAGCAGCAGCCGGCGCGAGGCGTCGTGGTCGGGCTGGTCCACGGCGTCGACGGCCGGCGGGTCGGCGGTGCCGGCCGCCCCGACCAGCACCGGCTCCGGCGCGGCGGCGGTCGACTCGGCGACCACCGACCGGCGGCGCAGCACCAGCCGGGTGACCGCCATCGGCACTTCCAGCACCAGCAGCAGGACCAGCAGGTAGAACATCACCGCCAGCCATAGGTAGCCCGGCCAGGCCAGCCAGAACGCCCCGACCGCCCGGGTGCCGGCCATCGTCGCCGGTACGAGCAGCGCCAGCAGCAGCGCGGCGACGGCGCCGATCCGCCGCCCCCGCCCGGGACGGGTGGTGTCCTTGACCAGCCGCTTCCACAGGTAGAAGTGGATCAGGCCGATGATCAGGGCCAGGGTGGCCAGGAACGCCAGAGTCGCCAACATGCCAGCCCTTTCTCAGCCGCCCGCGAAGGGGGGCAGCACGTCGATCGTGACCCCGGCCGGCAACGGTGTTCCACGATCATGGCAGCGCATCCCGTCGACCAGGAAACTCGCCACCTCCAGCACGGCGGCCAGCCCCGGCCCGTGCCGCTCGGCGAGTTCACCGACCAGTTCGTCCAGCGACCGGCCGGCGGATGCGGTCTCCTCGGTGCGGCCGGCGGCGGCGCGGGCCCCGGCGAAGTAGCGGACGGTGAGGTCCACGGCTCAGCCTCCGATCGCGGACATCGGCCGGGCCGGTTGCAGGAAGGTGGGGTCGTCGATGCCGTGCCCGGCGCGCTTGCCCCGCATCGCCACCTGCCAGCGGCGGGCCAGCTCAGCGTCGTCCGCCCCGGCGCGCAGCGCGCCGCGCAGGTCGGACTCCTCGGTGGCGAAGAGGCAGGCCCGGATCTGGCCGTCGGCGGTGAGCCGGGTCCGGTCGCAGTCGCCGCAGAACGGCCGGGTGACGCTGGCGATCACCCCGACCCGGGCCGGTCCGCCGCCCACCAGCCAGGTCTCGGCGGGCGCCGCGCCCCGCTCGGCCGGGTCGGGCGTCAGGGCGAACGCGCCGGCCAGCGAGGCCAGGATCTCGTCGGCGGTGACCATGGTGGCCCGGTCCCAGCCGTGCTGGGCGTCCAGCGGCATCTGCTCGATGAACCGCAGCTCGTAGCCGTGGTCGAGGGCGAACCGCAGCAGCGCCGGGGCCTCGTCGTCGTTGACGCCCCGCATCAGCACCGAGTTGACCTTCACCGGGGTGAGCCCGGCGGCGGCGGCGCCGGCCAGCCCGGCGAGCACGTCGGCCAGCCGGTCCCGCCGGGTCAGCCGGCTGAACCGGTCGCGGTCCAGGGTGTCGAGCGACACGTTCACCCGGTCCAGCCCGGCCGCGCGCAGCGTGGGGGCGAGCCGGTCCAGGCCGATGCCGTTGGTGGTGAGGGAGATCCGGGGGCGGGGGGTCAGCGCGGCCACCTCGGCGACGATGCCGGCCAGCCCCGGCCGGATCAGCGGCTCGCCGCCGGTGAAGCGGACCTCGGTCACCCCGAGCCGCTCCACGGCGACCCGGACCAACCGGACGATCTCGTCGTCGCCGAGCAACTGCGGCCCGGCCAGCCAGGGCAGACCCTCCGCCGGCATGCAGTACGTGCAGCGCAGGTTGCACTTGTCGGTCAGCGAGACCCGTAGGTCCCGGGCGACGCGGCCGTACCGGTCGACGAGGACGCCCTCGGGGGGCGGGGCGACGGTCACCCGTCGACCGTAGCGCGGCCGGTCGCGCCCAGCGTCGCTCGGGCGGCCCGGGTGACCGCATCCCGGTACGCCGCGCCGAAGGCGGCGGTGTGCACCAGCAGCAGGTGGAGCTGGTGCAGCGGCAGTCGTTCCCGCCAGCCGTCGGCCAGCGGCCACTCCTCCTGGTAGGCGCCGATGATCCGGTCGAGGTGCGGCGCGCCGCCGAAGAGGGCCAGTTGGGCCAGGTCGGTCTCCCGGTGCCCGCCGTGTGCGGCCGGGTCGACCAGCCAGGCCCGGTCGTCCGCGCCCCAGAGCACGTTCCCCGGCCACAGGTCGCCGTGCACCCGGGCCGGCGGCTCGTCGCCGCCGAACTCGCCGATCCGCTCGATCACCTGCTCCACCAACGCGGCGTCCGCGCCACCCAGCGCGCCGCCGTCCACCGACAGCGCCAGGTACGGCAGCAGCCGACGCCGGGCGAACCAGTGCGGCCAGGGGCCCTCGTCGGGGCTGTTGTCCTGCGGCAGCGGGCCGATGAAGCCGGGCCAGTCGGCGCCGAAGGCGGACGCCCCGGCCCGGTGCATCCCGGCCAGCTCCCGGCCGAACCGTTCGGCCGCCTCCGGGGACGGCTCGCCCGGCTCCACCCAGTCCAGCGCCAGCAGCTCCGGCAGGGCCACCACCACCTCCGGTACGGCCAACGTGCCCGCCGCGCGCAGCCAGCGCAGCCCGGCCGCCTCGCTGGCGAAGAAGCCCTCGGGCACCGGTCGGTCGGCCCGCTCCGGCCAGCTCTTGGCGAAGACGGAGTGACCGTCGTCCAGGGTGAGCCGGGAGGCGGCACAGACGCCCCCGCCGGAGACCGGGGTCTCCCGGATCCGCTGGTGGGTGAGGAACGTCGGCAGGTGCTCCGGGTGCGCCCGCAGGTACGCCAGGTCCATCAGCGCAAGGTAGCCGCTCCGTGCCGCAACCGGGGGATTCCGAAGCCTGGCAAATCAATGACCTGCGAGAACACTCTCCGTGTCTGTGGACAACCCGCGTGTCGTCCACAGGGCCTGTCGGCCGCGTCCCCCGGGTCGCAGGCTGCCGGCATGACCGCGACCGACCGCCCCCGGCTCACCGTCCGCTCGCCCGCCGACCTGCTCGCCGCCGTGCCGTACCTGCTCGGCTTCCACCCCGCCGACAGCGTCGTCGTGGTGGCGATGCGCGCCCAGCGGGTCGTCTTCGCCGCCCGCGCCGACCTGCCCGACCGTGGCGCCGACCCCCGGCTGCCCGCCGACCACCTCGGCGGCGTCCTGAGCCGGCAGGACGCCGACGCCGCCACCGTCATCGGGTACGGCCCGGCCGACCGGGTCACCCCGACCGTCGACGCGGTACGCGCCGCCCTGACCACGGCCGGCCTGACCGTGCTCGACGCGATGCGGGTGACCGACGGCCGGTACTGGTCGTACCTGTGCGCGGAGGCGGCCTGCTGCCCGCCCGACGGCACCCCGTACGACCCGGACAGCAGCGAGGTCAGCGCCGCCGCGGTCTACGCCGGTCAGGTGGCGCTGCCCGACCGGGCCGCCCTCACCGCCCAGGTGGCCGCCGCCGACGGGCCGGACCGGGCGGCGATGCGGCAGGCCGGCGTCCGGGCCGAGCGGCGGCTGCTCACCCTGTTGACCGAGGCGCCCGCCGCCGACCTGCTCGGCGGTCGCTCGATCCGGGCGGCCGGCGTCGCCGCCCTCCGGGACGCCCGGCGGGCGCACCGCCGGGGCGAGCGGCTCACCGACGACGAGGTGGCCTGGCTCAGCCTGCTCCTGACCCACCTCCCGGTGCGCGACCACGCCTGGGAACGCACCGACGGGCGGGAGGAGGACATCGACCTCTGGGGTGACGTGCTGCGCCGCGCCGAGGAGGAGCTGATCGCGGCACCGGCGAGCCTGCTGGCCTTCGCCGCCTGGCGAGCCGGCCAGGGCGCGCTGGCCGCGGTCGCCTTGGAACGGGCGCTGGCCGTCCACCCCGACTACTCCCTGGCCCAGCTTCTCGACGACCTGCTCCGCCGCGGCGTACCCCCGGCCGAGCTGGACGGCTGGCCGGCCGTCGGAGAGCCGGGCGTGGTCCGGCGGCGTCCCCGCCGGCGACGACACGTCCGGCGTGATCTCGGATGAGGGTCGTGCGGGAACTGCTGCCGACGTCGCGTCCGGCGGGGCGTCGGCGGGCGGGTCAGTCGACCAGCACCCGGTGGCCGCCGGCGTAGACGTTCATCGTCCGGCCGCGCAGGAAGCCGACCAGCGTCATCCCGGCCTCCTCCGCCAGGTCGGCGCCGAGCGAGCTGGGCGCGGAGACGGCCGCGAGCAGTGGTACGCCGGCCATCCACGCCTTCTGGGTCAGCTCGAAGCTGGCCCGACCGGAGACCAGCAGCAGGTGCCCGGCCAGCGGGAGGCGACGCTCCCGCACCGCCCAGCCGACCACCTTGTCCACCGCGTTGTGCCGGCCGACGTCCTCCCGCAGCACCACCGGCTCGCCCTCGGCGGTGAACAGCCCCGCCGCGTGCAGGCCGCCGGTGCGGTCGAAGGCCCGTTGGGCCGCGCGCAACCGGTCCGGCAGGGCGGCGAGCACGTCGGCCCGGACGGTGAGCGGATCGTCCACCACCGGGTACGGCGACCGGGTCCGCACCGCCTCGATGCTGGCCTTGCCGCAGACCCCGCACGAGCTGGTGGTGTAGAAGTTCCGCGACGGGTCGGCGGTGGGCTCGGGCACGCCCGGGGCGAGCACCACGTCCACCACGTTGTAGGTGTTCGGGGTCTCCGCCCCGGCGCAGAGCTGGGCGGTGAGCACGTCCTCGGTCGACCGGATCAGCCCCTCGGTGAGCAGGAAGCCGATCGCCAGGTCGATGTCGTCGCCGGGGGTACGCATGGTGACCGCGAGCGGCCGGCGTCGACCGGGACCGGCCGGGCCGACCCGGATCTCCAGCGGCTCCTCCACCGAGAGGGTGTCCGGCCGGCGTAGCGGGACGCGTCCGTCGGCCACCGCGTCGAGGTCGATGCGGAGCACACTCCGCCGGTCAGTCGCCCGTCCCATCCCGCCATCCTCCCCCGCCCGCCCGGCGACCCGCACCACGACGGCGGCCGGCGTGCGGGCCCGCCGATCCCGCGACGTCGGTGCCGGAGGGCAGCCGCTCGGCGGCCCGGACGACGACGCCGGCCGGGCGGACGGGTCGGCGCGAGGCTACGGTGGCCGGGTGACGGCGTACGCGGCGGTGGTGCTCGCGGGCGGTGCGGCGCGCCGGATGGGCGGGCGGGACAAGCCGGCGCTGCCGGTCGGTGGCACGCCGATGCGGGAGCGGGTGCTGGCGGCCGTCGCCGACGCGGCCCCGCGGATCCTGGTCGGGCCGGCCGACGCGGTCCCCGGCGACGTGCTGGTGACCCGCGAACGACCACCGGGCGGCGGGCCGGTGGCGGCGACCGCGGCCGGGCTCGCCCTGCTGCCTCCCGACACGACCACCGTCGCCCTGCTCGCCGCCGACCTGCCGCTGCTCACCCGGGAGGCGGTCGGCGTGCTGCTGCGCGCGCTGCACCCGGAGCCCGACGCGGCGTCGCCGGGCGGTCCCGTCGCCGACGGGCCGGACGGGGTCTGCCTCGTCGACGACCGGGGCCGGCGGCAGCCGCTGTGCGGTGTGTGGCGGGCCGCGGCGTTGCGGGACGCGCTGGCCCGCCTCGTCGGGTGTCGGGGCGGTACGCCCGACGGCGCCTCGATGCGGGAGTTGCTCGCCGAGCTGAGGGTGCGTGACCTGGCGTGGTCCGGCAGCGGCCCGCCGCCGTGGTTCGACTGCGACACTGACTCCGACGTACGCCGGGCGGAGGAGTGGACGCGATGACGGTGATGGACGACTGGGTCATGGCGGCCTGCGCCGAGCTGGGGCTCGACCCGGCCGAGGTGCCGGTGCCGACGGTGCTCGACCTGGCAAAGGACGTCGCCCACCAGGTGCTGCGGCCGGGGGCGCCGGTGAGCGCGTACCTGCTCGGGGTGGCGGTCGGGCGCGGCGCCGACCCGACGGGCGCCGCCGCGCGGCTGAGCGCCCTGGCCGCGACCTGGCCGGTGGAGCTGGGCGGCGACCGCCCCGACTGAGCCGCACCCGCCGCGTTGTCCGATCCCGGTCGCGGTGGATTCGACACCGGGTGGGCCTGGGTAGGGTGACCTTGACGGACGGAGGCGATCATGACGGCAGACCACCCCTCGAAGCCGACCGGTGATCAGCCCGGCAGCTCGCCGGAGCAGCACGAGTCGGTCCTGCTGGACGAGCCGAGCACGGCCGACCTGCGGGCCAAGGTGACCGAGGCGTGGCGGGAGTTCGCCCGCGCGCTGGCCGAGCGGCTGCGCGCGTTGCCCACCGGGGCGCACGTCGAGCTGACCCTCGACCCGACGGCCTCCGGCACCGGCGACGCCGTCTACTCGATCAGCGTGGACGTGGGCGACGGGGGGCGGGTCTCCGCGCGGGCGGTCGGCAACGCCACCCTGCCCCAGGGCTACCGGCTGGACCGGGCCGCCGTCGCGGACATGATCGCGCTGGGCTGGTCGCCGCCCGGCGTGCTCGAGGGCTCCCGGGACCAGTTCGGCCTGGAGGGCTCGACCGCCGACGCCAGCAAGGTGGCCGCGCTGCTCTCCCGCACCCTGCGCGACGTCTACGGCGCCCCGCACCCGGCCTTCCTCGTCTACCTCGTGCACGACGCCGAGGGGGAGCCGCTGCCGGCCGAACCGCTCGGCACCGCGCGCAGCGAGTTCGGCCCGGACCGCGACGTCGAGGCGGACCTCGACGAGGCGCTGGCCGCCGCCGCGAGCGCGCAGAAGAGCGATGAGGGCGAGGACGTGCTGGCGCTGGGGGAGCGGGTCCGCACCGTCGTGTCGACCATGCTCAAGTCGAAGTCCGACCAGCTCCAGGTCGACTCGGACGGCGACATCAACATCCGCGCCGGCTCGGCGATGGTGTTCGTCCGGGTACGCGACAACCCGCCGCTGGTCGACGTCCTCTCCCCGGTGCTCACCGAGGTGGAGCCGACCGAGCGCCTCTACGTGAAGCTCTCCGAGCTGACCAACCGGATGCCGATCGGCCGGCTCTACTGCGCCGACGACACCGTCTGGGCCTCCATCCCGGTCTTCGGCCGCAACTTCCAGGCCACCCACCTCATGCTCGCCGTGCAGGTGATGACCGGGCTGGCCGACGAGCTGGACGACCGGCTGCACGGGGAGTTCGGCGGCAAGCGGTTCTTCGGCGAGGGCGACAAGCCGAGCCGGCCGGCGGACTCCGAGCACCGGACGGGCATGTACCTCTGATCCCCGCCGGCGCCTGCTCGTCCCGTGCGCCGACTGGTCAGCCGATGTCGAGCAGGGTCTTGCCGACGGTGGCCCGCGACTGCATCGCGGCGTGCGCCTCGGCGGCCCGCTCCAACGGGAACCGCTGCCCGATCAGCGGGCGCAGCCGCCCGGCCGCGCCCTCGGCCAGCGCCCGCACGGTGAGCGCGCGCAGCTCGTCCGGACCGGCGGTCGGTCGCAGCAGGGCCACCCCGCGCGCCGTGGCGGCCTCCGTCGGCACGTCGGTCCAGCTGCCCGAGGCGAGCCCGAAGCTCAGCATCCGACCGCCGGGGTCGAGCAGGTCGAACGCCGCACGCCCCACGTCGCCGCCGACGCCGTCGAAGACGACGTCCACCCCGCCGGTCGCGGCGCGTACCCGGTCGGCCCAGTCAGGCTCCCGGTAGTCGATCACGACGTCGGCGCCCGCCGCCCGGACCAGTTCCGTCTTGCGCGGGCCGCCGGCCAGGCCCACCACCCGTGCTCCGGCCCGCGCGGCGAGCTGGACCAGCAGGCCGCCCACCCCACCGGCGGCCGCCTCGACCAGCACCCGTTCCCCGGCGCGGGGCGCTGCCGCGTCGGTCAGCAGCAGCGCGGTACGGCCGTCGGCGAGCAGCGCCACCGCGTCGTCCAGCGCCAGCGCGTCGGGCACCTCGACCGGCGCGGCGCGGTCCACCACGACCCGTTCGGCGTATCCGCCGGAGCCGCCGGTGCCGCTGACCACCCGCCGGCCGACGAGCCCGGGGTCCACGTCCGGGCCCACCGCGCCGATCACGCCGCCGACCCCGTTGCCGGGGATCACCGGCAACGGGCCGCGGAACGGCCCGAACCCGGTGGCCCGGAACATCGTCTCGACGAAGGTGAGGTTGACGTGGGCCACCTCGATCAGCACCTGCCCCGGCCCGGGCGTCGGGTCGGGCGCCGTTCCCGGCACCAGCACCTCCGGCCCGCCGAACTCCCGCAGCCACACCGCCCGCACGATCCCCCCTCACGTCGCCGTCCGGCCCAGTCGACGACATGAAGTGGGGTTGAGGTCAAGCGCGGGTCAGCCGGTGGACGGGCCGACGCCGGGGGACTCGACCAGGCGGGAGAGCACGATGGTGCTCCGGGTGGAGGTGACGAACGACTCCGCCCGCAGCCGCTCCAGCGCCTCCTCCAGGTGGGCGATGTCGGCGGCCCGCAGGTGCACCAGGGCGTCCGCCTCGCCCGAGACGGTGTACGCGCCGACCACCTCGGGGTGCCGCCGGGCGGCCACCCCGATCTGCGCGGGCGTCGTCCGACCCGCGCAGAAGAGCTCGACGAAGGCCTCCGTGGTCCAGCCGACGGCGGCCGGGTCGACCACCGCGGTGAAGCCCCGGATCACCCCGGCGGAGCGGAGCCGGTCGACGCGTCTCTTCACCGCCGGAGCGGAGAGTGACACCCGGCTGCCGATGTCGGCGTACGACGCGCGAGCGTCCGCCACGAGCAACGCAATGATTCGCTGGTCGACCGCGTCTATCTGCAACGTTCCGCCTTCAGAAAGCAAGAGTTCTAGCTGTTACCAAAGTTCTACGCTACCTACTCTTGGTCACCGTGAACCAGCAGCGAGTCCCGCGAAAGCGGACATATCTCATGTGCTCGCCCGAGCATTTCGCCGTCGAGTACGCCATCAACCCGTGGATGGACGTCACCACCGCGGTCGACGCGGAGCTGGCGGTCAAGCAGTGGGACCGCCTGCGGGAGACGCTGGTCGGTCTCGGCCACGACGTGCACCTGCTCACCCCCGAGGCCGGGCTGCCGGACATGGTCTTCGCCGCCAACGGCGCCTTCGTGGTGGACGGGACGGTCTACGGCGCCCAGTTCAAGCACGAGCAGCGCGCCGCCGAGGCCGCCGCGCACCGGGCGTTCTACGAGTCGCAGGGCTGGCGGTTCATCGCGCCGAGCGAGACCAACGAGGGCGAGGGCGACTTCGCGTACCTGCCGGAGGCGCACGGCGGGCTGGTCCTCGCCGGCCACGGCTTCCGCACCGAGCTGCCGGCGCACGCCGAGGCGCAGGAGGCGCTCGGCCGGCCGGTGGTGTCGCTGCGCCTGGTCGACCCGCGCTTCTACCACCTCGACGTGGCGCTCGCCTCGATCGACGACGAGAACATCGCCTACTTCCCGGGCGCCTTCTCGGCGGCCAGCCAGAAGGTGCTCACCCAGCTCTTCCCCGACGCGGTGATCGCGGACGACGAGGACGCGATGACCTTCGGCCTGAACCTGGTCAGCGACGGGCTCAACGTCGTGCTCAACAGCGAGGCGACCCGGCTGGCCGGCAAGCTCAAGGCGGCCGGCTACCACCCGGTGCCGGTCGAGCTGGCCGAGGTGAAGAAGGGCGGCGGCAGCGTGAAGTGCTGCATCGCCGAGCTGCGTCACTGACGCCAACACGGCGCACGCCGAGGGCCGGCCTCCCCGCGGGGGAGACCGGCCCTCGGCGCGTACCGGGTCCGGCGCTCAGCCGAGCGTGGCGATCTCGTTGAGCATGACGTTGGACAGCAGCCGGCCGTCGAACTGCACGGTGCGCAGGTACCACCGCTGCTGCGGCGTGCGGGGCTGGTTGAACTGCCACACCCCGCGCGGGCTGTCGATCTGGCCCACCTTGCCGAGGGCCAGGTTGACCTGCTGCGGGGTCGGGTTCGCCCCGGCGAGCCGGATCGCCCCGTCGAGCACCTGGGCGGCGTCCCACGAGGCCATCGCGTACGTGCTGGGCGAAACGTTGAACGTCTTGCGGTACGCGGCGGCGAAGATCCGGTTGGCGTTGTTGTTCAGGTCGGCCGAGTAGTTCGACACCGTCTGGATCGGGCCGGGCAGCAGCCGGTCGGTCTTGTCGTCCACCAGCACCTTGCTCACCTCGTTTAGCACGCTGCCCTCGGTGAGGAAGCCGGGCGCGTAGATCGGCCCGGTGTAGGCCGGCCGGTGCCGGCGCAGCTGCCGGATGAACTGGATGGCCGCGTTGCCGGAGAAGTGGCAGAAGATCGCGGTGGGCCTGCGGTTGAGCGCCTGCCGGATGTGGGAGACGTACTCGCTCTCGTCCGGGGTGGGGGTGGGGTTCGTCCAGACCGGCTCGCCGGCGATCCGCGGGTCGTCGGCGCCGAAGCCCTGGCGGAAGCCCTGCACGACGTCGAGGCTGCCCTCCGGCGCGATGATCAACACCCGGCTGCCGGCGGGCAGCCGCTGCTTCAGGTACGCCCCGAGCGCCCGGCCCGGCTCGTCCAGCACGTACGAGGTGCGCCAGATGTAGACCACGCTCTGCAGGCTGACCGGTGAGGCGTTCGACCCGATCAGCGGCACCCGGGCCTTCTCCACGATGTCCCGGATCCCGGACATCACCGTCGGGTTGACCACCCCGGTGAGGGCGAGCACGCCCTGCTTGAGCAGGTCGTTGACGGCGGCCTGACCGGTCTTGGCGTTGTCGCCCTCGTCGGCCTTCAGCAGGGTCACCGGGTGCCCGCCGAGGCGTTGGCCGTGGGTGGCGAGGTAGAGCTCGAAGCCGTTGACGATGTCCTCGCCGATGGCCTTGCCCGAGCCACTTTCGGGGGCGACGAGACCAATCTTGATCGGCGTGCCGGGCGCGGTGGGATCACCCTCGTCGTCCGTGCCGCAGCCGGCGACCAGCCCGGTGGTACCGAGCGCGGCCAGCAGCTGCAGGGCGCGCCTGCGGTTCATCTGCGACACCAAAATCCTTCCGGAGCGTTGCGGGGCGTCACCGCCCCCTCGGCGTTCTACCTGGTTGACGACGCTGCGTCAATGGCTATTGATCTTTGTGCAGCGACTGCAACGCATCTCTGACCCGCGGCCAGGCGGCCGACTCCGGGTCGATGAGCCCGAAGTGCTCGCATTCCGGCAGTTCAACGAGGCTCACCTCGGCCCCCGCCGCGGCCGTGTAGCCCCGGCTGATCGTCACCGGCACCTGCTGGTCCTGGACCCCGTGCACGATCACCGTGCGTGTCCGGAGCGGCACCAACTCTCGTGGATCGGCCGCCGCGTACCGGTCCGGGTGTTCCGCCGGGCCGCCGCCGAGCAGCGCGGCCACCGCTCCGCCGTCCAGGTCCAGCCGGTACGCCTCGGCGAGGTCGGCGACCGGGGCCAGCGCCAGCACCCCCCGTACGGTGGCGGGGGCGTGCGCCGCCACGTAGAGCGCGAGGTGCCCGCCGGCCGAGTGCCCGAGCAGCAGCGGTGGCCCGGCGGCCACCCGGCCGGGCAGGGCGCGGGCGGCCAGCGCGGGCAGCGCCGCCACCCCGGCCAGCACGTCGGTGAGGGTGCCCGGCCAGCCGCCGCCCGGCTGCCCGGTCCGCCGGTACTCCAGCTGCGCCACCGGCCAGCCCAGCGCCGCCAGCGCGGCGGCGAGCGGGCCGGTGTGGGTCCGGTCGTACTCGGCGCGCCAGAAGCCCCCGTGCAGCACCGCGACCAGCGGTCGGGCCGGCGCGTCCCCGGCGGGGCGGCGCAGGTCGACGATCTGGTCGGGGTGGTCGCCGTAGGCGAGGGTCTCATCGGGGGGCGGAGCGGGCCGGGTGAGCACGGCGCGCGGGTCGGCGGGCATGCCGGCGACGGTAGCCCGACCGCCACCGGCCGGGGGGCGTGACCGGTCCCACCGCGTGCCGCTCGCGCGCGTGGGTAAAGATGGGTCCCATGACCGACGCGCACTCCGCTGGACAGAACGACGAGCCGGGCACCGAGGACACCGGGCACTCGGGCACCGTGGTGGTGATCGGCCCGGACGGCCGCCCGGTCGGCACCGTGCAGACCGACGAGGCGGCGGGCGAGGACCCGACCCGCCTGGTCGAGCAGCCGGCCAAGGTGATGCGGATCGGCAGCATGATCAAGCAGCTGCTGGAGGAGGTCAAGTCGGCCCCGCTGGACGACGCCAGCCGGCACCGGATGCGGGAGATCCACGAGCGGTCGATCGTCGAGCTCAAGGAGGGCCTCGCCCCCGAGCTGCGCGAGGAGCTGGAGCGGATCTCGCTGCCCTTCACCGAGGAGAAGGCGCCCAGCGAGAGCGAGCTGCGCATCGCCCACGCCCAGCTCGTCGGCTGGCTGGAGGGGTTGTTCCACGGCATCCAGGCCGCGCTGGTCGCCCAGCAGATGGCCGCCCGGGTGCAGCTGGAGCAGATGCGCTCCGGCCGGCAGGCCCTGCCGAGCGGTCCCGGCGGAATGATGCCGGGCATGCCGGGCATCGGCCAGCCGCAGGGCGGCGAGGGGCATCCCACCGGCCAGTACCTCTGACCGGCCGGTCCGCTCAGCCCACCCCGAAGACCTTCTCCAGGTACGCCGCCACGCCGTCGGCGGAGTTCGCCCCGGTCACCTCGTCGGCGATCTCCAGGACGGCGGGGTGTGCGTTGGCCACCGCCACCGCCCGACCGGCCCAGGTCAGCATCGGCAGGTCGTTGGGCATGTCGCCGAACGCGAGCACGTCGCGTTCGTGGATGCCGAGGCGGGCGGCGTACCAGGCCAGCCCGGCCGCCTTGGTCACCCCGGCGGCGGAGATCTCCACCAGCCCGCTGTACGACGAGTGGGTCGCCTCGGCAAGCCCCTGCAGCGCCCCGGCCACCACCCGGACGAAGACGTCCGGGTCCTGCTCCCCGGCCCGGGCCAGCAGCTTCACCGCCGGTACGGAGTGCAGCTCCTCGGGCGACTCGACGGCCCGGATGGCGTCGTGGTCGGCGTCCCAGCGCAGCGGGTAGTGCGCCTCGTGCCGCATCTGCCGGCTGTCGACGATCTCCACCGCGAAGCTCACCTCGGGCACCGCCGCGCGCAGCCGGCGGGCCACCTCGGCGAGGAGTTCCGGAGCGAGCGGGTCGGCCCGCAGCACCTCGTCGGCGACCGGGTCGTAGACCACGGCGCCGTTGGCGCAGATCGCCGGCAGCGGGGCGGCGAGCTGGTCGTACACGAGCTGGAGCCAGCGGATCGGACGGCCGGTGACCAGCACGACCGGCGTGCCCTGCGCGCAGATCCGCTCCAGCACCGTCGCGGTACGCGCGCTGAGCGTCCGGTCGTCGCCGAGCAGGGTGCCGTCGATGTCGGTCGCGACCAGTCGGGGTGTCTCTCCCATCACCGGGAGAGTAGCCGGTCCAGGTAGACCGCGACCCCGTCGTCGTCGTTGCGCAGGGTGATCTCGTCCGCCGCGGCGCGGACTGCGGGGTGCGCGTTGGAGACGGCCACCCGGCCCCAGCCGGCCCAGGCGAACATCGGCAGGTCGTTGGGCATGTCCCCGAAGACCAGCACCTCCGCCGGGTCGACGCCGAGCCGTTCGGCCACCACGCTGAGCCCGGTGGCCTTGTCGACCCCCGGCGGGCAGATCTCGACGAAGCCCAGCCCGGCCTGGGTGAGCGTGGCCACCTGCGGCGGGACGATCCGGCGGGCGGCGGCCAGCAGCTCGTCCACGTGGTGGTCGGCGGTCCGGACGAAGGCCTTGATCACGTCGCAGGAGAGGCACTCGGCGCGGCTGCGCGCCTCGAACCGGTCCTGGTACGGCCAGCTCGGGTGGTAGTCGCCCCAGAGCGGCGCGTCCTGCTCGGCGGACGCCTCGACCATCACGGTCAGCGGCCCGACCTCGGCCTCCAGGTCGGCCAGCAGTCCGGCCAGCACCTCACCGGGCAGCCGCTCGTCGCGCAGCACCACCGGGCCGGCCGGGTCGCTCTGGTCCACCACGCAGCCGCCGCCGGCCATCACCAGGAAGTCGGCCGCGCGGATGTCGTTACGGGTGAGTTCCTTGAGCCGGGGGCCGCGACCGGTCGCACCGACCACCGGGATGCCGGCGGCCCGCACCCGGTCGAGCACCTGGTGGGTGTACGCGGAGACCGTCTCGTCGCTGCGGACGAGCGTCCCGTCCAGGTCGGTGGCGATCAGCTTGGGCAGGCCCGGGCGGATCATGGTTCCTCCTTCGCCCGCCGCCGCCGCAGCCAGCCGTTTCGGTCATCGGTGCCTCGACCCGGAGTGACGGCGGGCAGCAACCGTACCTCGCGGTACCGGTCCCGACCACGGCGTTCCGGCGAATCCGGCGCCAACGCCCGGTGACGCCCGGCTCCCGTTCCGGTGGCCACCGCGGCACCGGCGAGCCCGGTCGGGACGGCCGGTCAGCCGGCCGACTCCCGACGGGCGAACGGGACGGTCGGCGTGACGGTGAGGTCGGCCGGGCCGTCGTCCTCCGCGCGGCCCGGGCGGTAGTCGACCGGCTCCGCCTCCAGGTCGGTGTCCCCCTCCGACTGCTCGGCCGGCTGCCGGCCGGCGAGCTGGAGCGCGGCCCCGACCAGCGCGGTCGCCACGAAGGCCATCACCAGGCCTCGCCCGTAGTCCACCCGGAAGCCGTCCTCGGACGAGTAGAACAGGGCCCGCTGTCCGGAATCGTCCAGCGAGAAGGCGGTCGCCGTCAGCAGCGCCAGCAGCGCGCCGGCCACCGCCAGCCCGGCCAGTCGCGCCTCCCGCCGGACGGCCGGGCCGCCGCGCAGGGCCAGCGCCGTCACGGCGGCGAGCAGCAGCAGCCCCACCAGGTACGCGACCCCGAAGCCGTCGACCTCGGCCACCCCGCCGGGCACCCGGACGGTGACGTCGCCCTCCGGGCCCCCGTTGGGCAGCGTCATCACCAGCCACTCGCCGACCAGCGAGGCCGTCCCCGCGACCGCGCCGAGGACGGCCAGCACCAGGGGCAGCCGGCGGTCCCGGCCGAGCCCGCCGAGGGCACGGCCCCACCGTCCGGCCGGGGCGGGGGACGGCGAGCCCCACTCGACGACGGCCGTGCCGTCGGAGCGGTCCTCCTGGCGCGGGACGGGGAGATCCTCAGACATCGGCCACCTTCCGCCGTCGCGGGCCTGAACCGCATCATGACACGCCCGGCGGCGCCGTTCGGGGCACGACGTGGCGACGGTCGGTACGCCGGGTCGGTCGCCCGACGGTGCGGTTTCGGTTAGCGTCGGGTGCATGCCTATCCGTACCGCTTCCGCACGTTGGCAGGGCAACCTCACCGAGGGTTCCGGAACCGTCCGCACCGGCAAGGGCGGACTCCAGGGGAACTACTCCTTCAAGTCGCGTTTCGAGGAGGGCGAGGGGACCAACCCCGAGGAGCTCATCGGCGCCGCGCACGCCGGCTGCTTCTCGATGGCGCTCTCCAAGCAGCTCGCCGACGCGGGTGCCACCGACTCGTCGGTGGACACCACTGCCAAGGTCCACTTCGACAAGACCGACGCGGGCATGTCCGTGACCCGGATCGACCTGGAGACCGTCGGCCAGGTGCCGGGCATGGACGAGGCGCAGTTCACCAAGCTGGCCGAGGCCGCCAAGGAGAACTGCCCGATCTCGCGGCTGCTCTCCCCGGGCGCGCAGATCAGCCTCTCCGCCCGCCTGGCCTCCTGACCCCGGCCGGTCGTACGCGACGGAGAGGGTGCCGGACCGGCACCCTCTCCGTGGCTCCGCGCGAATCTTGACGGAGCGGATGGCCCGGCGTCGGGGACAATGGACGGCGTGGCGGTCGAGATGAGCCGGGAACGCTTCGAGGAACTGGTCGGGGAGGCCCTCGACGAGGTGCCCGAGGAACTGCTCGGGCTGATGAGCAACGTGGTGATCCTGGTCGAGGACGACCCGCCGCCCGGCGAGGACCTGCTCGGCCTCTACGAGGGGCACGCGCTCACCGACCGCGGATGGGACTACTCCGGTGTGCTGCCGGACCGGATCCTCATCTACCGCCGCCCGATCCTGCGCATCTGCGACAGCGAGGACGACGTGGTCGACGAGGTGGCGGTGACCGTGGTCCACGAGATCGCCCACCACTTCGGCATCGACGACGACCGGTTGCACGCCCTGGGCTGGGGCTGACCGCCCCGCTCGACGGCCCCGCTCGGCCGATGCGACCGGTTGCGCTGGTCACCTACCCTCCGGTGAGACACACCCCGAACCAGGAGGAAACCGATGCGCAGCGCGCTGTTCTCCGCGGAGAACCTTGAGAAGGAGTCCGCCCAGCCCGGCATGCGGCTGCAGAACTCCAAGATGCTGAAGATCGAGCTGAACGGCGAGGCCATGGCCCGGGTCGGCTCGATGGTCGCCTACCAGGGGCAGGTGCAGTTCCAGGCGCTCGGCTCCGGTGGCATCGGCAAGTTCATCAAGCAGCGGCTGACCGGTGAGGGTGTGCCGCTGATGAAGCTCAGCGGCCAGGGTGACGTCTTCCTCGCCGAGCTGAGCAAGGACGTGCACATCATCGACCTGGAGCCGGGCGACGCCCTCTCCATCAACGGCTCCAGCGTGCTGGCCTTCGACTCGACCCTGTCGTACGACATCAAGATGGTCGGCGGCGCCGGCATGGCCTCGTCGTCCGGCCTGTTCAACTGCGTCTTCAGCGGCCACGGCCGGATCGCCATCACCACCAAGGGCACCCCGGTGGTGCTCAACGTCGACGCCCCCACCTACGTCGACCCGCAGGCCGCCGTCTGCTGGTCGGCCAACCTCCAGACCGGCTACCACCGCGCCGAGCAGCTCGGCCTGGGCGCGCTGCTCGGCCGCAGCACCGGCGAGGCGTTCACGATGAGCTTCGCCGGTCAGGGCTTCGTGGTGGTGCAGCCCTCCGAGGAGCCGCCGGTCATGGGCAGCGGCACCCAGCAGCAGCAGGGTGGCCTGCTCGGCGGCCTGCTCAGCTGACCGGGTCGGCGGGGTGCCCGGTCCGGGTGCCCCGCCGGGTCAGCTCAGCTCGCCGGCCCGCAGCCGAGCCAGCCAGGCCGCCGCGTCGGTGTAGTCGGCGTCGGAGAGACCGGCGGGCGCCGGGACCGGCCGCTCGGCCGCCCCGTCGACCCAGCGGTGCCGGGGGTACGACCCGAGGAAGCGCACGTCGGCGCAGACCCGCCGCAGCCCCTGCAACGCCTCGCCCATCCGCACGTCGGCCACGTGCCCCGTGCAGTCGAGGAAGAAGACGTACCGGCCGAGCGCCTCGCCCGTCGGGCGGGACTCGATCCGGGTCAGGTTGACCCCGCGTACGGCCAGCTCCATCAGCACCGACAGCAGGGCGCCCACCCGGTCGTGGGCGATGTACACGGCGAGCGAGGTGACGTCGTCCCCGGTGGGGGGCGGCGGTGGGCCGGGGCGGGACACCAGCGCGAAGCGGGTCACCGCGTCGGGGTGATCGGCGATCTTGTCGGCGAGTACGGCCAGCCGGTGTCGAGTGGCCCCGATCGGGGCGCAGATCGCCGCGTCGTAGTCACCGGCGGCCGCGCCGGCCGCCGCCGCGCCGTTGGAGAGCACGTCGACCACCGTCGCGTCGGGCAGGTGGTCCCGCAGCCAGTTCCGGCACTGGGTGGAGGCCTGCGGATGGGCCGCCACGCTGCGCACCGCGCCGAGCGTGGTGCCGGGGCGGGCGCCGAGCACGAACTCGACCGGCAGGATCACCTCCCGGGTGATCACCACCGGGTCCCCCTCGGCCAGCTCGTCCAGGGTCACCCCGACCGCGCCGCCGATCGAGTTCTCCAGCGGCACCAGGGCCGCGTCGGCGTCCCCCGCCCGTACGCTCTCCAGCGCTTCGCCGACGCTGCGCGCCGGGGTACGGCTGCCGTGCTCGGCGGCGGGCACGGTGCGCAGTGCCTGCTCGGCGAAGGTGCCCTCGGGTCCGAGGTAGACGTAGCGGGTCGGTGGTGTACCGGGCATGTCGCCCAGCCTACGCACCGGGTACCGGCCCCGTGCCGGCGTCGCAGGCCAACGTCCGGATGCCGGGCGGCGCGACGGTCCGCACCTCGATCGAGCAGACGTCGGTCCCCGCGGTGACCAGGCGCAGCGCGGTGGACTCGGTACGGGTGACCACCTGGAGTTCCTCGTGCCCGGTCACGGCCAGCACGGTGTACTGCCAGTCGGCCGCGCAGAGCGGCCCCTGGGTGGCGCGTACCGACACCCCCCGGGGGAGCACCCGGCCGCGCAGCAGCCCCACCACCCGGTCGGCGGAGGGCCGGCCGGCGCAGGCGACGGCGACCAGGCCGGGCGTGGGACTGGGCGCTGGCGGGAGCGTCGGCGCGATGCCCAGCGGCGGGGTCACCGGCGGAGCGGCGGTCGGTGCCGCGGGGGTGACGAGCGCCGGCCGGGAGCTGGTGGCCGGCGCGGGGACGGCTTCCGGCGGGGCGCCGCAGGCGGCGAGCGGCACGACGGCGACCAGTACGCCGGCGACGGCCAGCCGGCGGGGTGGGGTGGGGTGTGCGTCAGGCGGCACGGACCGGTCCTCGGGGGGATCGAGCCTCGGGTGGCATCGGGTCGTGACGGCCGGGGGTGGCCGAGCCCATCGTAGGAGGATCCGGCGGCGCGGTGAAGGTCAGCGCAGCACCCGGTGCCCGGCCCGTTCCAGCGCGCCGGTCGCCTCGCCCAGGCGTACCGCCGGGACCAGCACGTGGTCGGTGTCGTAGGTGGAGAACGCGACCACGCTGACCCGGGCCTCGGCGAGCGGGTCGACCAGGGCGGCGAGGGTGCCGGTGACCGCGAGGCCGACCGGCCCGACCACGCGCAGGCACCGCCAGTCGGTCTCCACGTCCGCCTGCGCGGGTGCCCGACCGGCGGGGCAGATGACCGAGATCCCGTCGGCCGTCCAGCTGACCGTGACCACGTCCGCGACGCCCGGCTCGGCCCACAGGGCGGGGGGCAGGGAGGTGCCGGCGGCCAGCCGGCACACGGCGTACTCCCCCGGGAGCAGGGCGACATCGAGCATGAGGGCACCTTACGGCGTCGTGCCGGCCCGCCCCAGCATCGCGGCGTGCGGCGCCCGCCACACCTCGGATGCGGGTCAGATCTCGGAGAAGAAGGTGAGTGATCCGGCGACCGAGCCGTCGGTGAGCACCGGGGTGGAGATGGCGTCGACGGTGGCGTCGGGCGCGTCCTCGCCGGCGGGCTGGACCCGGAGCAGGCCCCGGGCCAGCCGGCCGGAGTGCAGGGCGAGCAGCGGCGGGATCTTGTCGGTCTCCTGCTCGGTCAGCTCGCCCCGGGCGGCGGTGAAGTCGAGCAGCCGCAGGCCGCCCTCCAGCAGCGGCAGGCCCACCACGTCCTCCGGTGCGCCCAGGCACAGCAGCTCGCAGCCGGCGGAC
Source organism: Micromonospora purpureochromogenes (assembly GCF_900091515.1). NCBI lineage: Bacteria > Bacillati > Actinomycetota > Actinomycetes > Micromonosporales > Micromonosporaceae > Micromonospora > Micromonospora purpureochromogenes. The sequence continues at coordinate 719,421 of NZ_LT607410.1, forward strand.
GAGATCGCCACGACCCGGGTGTCCGCGTCGATCAGCAGGCAGGGCTCCTCGGCGTGGGAGACCATGGCCGACCACTGCCCGACGTTGTCGCACCCCGGCTCTGTCGGTATCCGCGACGCCGGCGCGAACACTTCGGAGAGCGAGAGTTCGACGTGGGCCACCGAGCCTCCTATGTACACCGACGGTCTGTCCACGCTAGCCGGTCGCCGCGACGGTCGCTGTACCGCGCTGCTGTCACCGGCCGCCGGTGACGATCGGATGCCCGGAACGACCGGGCGGCCGGCGACGGCGCGGACCGTGGGTGACCTCGGTGAACACCGGGTCGCGTGGCGTCGTCGGTGACGTTACCGGCGGGCGGCCGGCTTGTCAGCGGCCGTTCGGCCCTCGTCGTACCACCGGTAGTCGGCGGCGGGACGGTACGTGCCGTTGAGCCACGTCTGTGGCTGCTGCGCGACCCGGGACAGCTTTTCGGCGGTGGCCGGGCTGATCCGGTTGCCCCCGGCGACGAGGAGCCGGTCCAGCTCCCGGTGGGTCGCCATCAGGCAGTCCTTGGGCAGGCCGTAGACGCTGATGACGCCGGAGCCGACGAAGGTCAGCACCGGCGTCACCGGGATCGGCAGCCCGACCGCGTCGGAGAGGGCCTTGCTCGCCCGCTTGGCGTCCCGCCGGGCCTCGGCCACGTACGGCGGCCGCTTGCCGTTGATCTGGACGACGTCCCCGGCGACCAGCACCCGGGCGCGCCCGTGGTCGGCGATGCTCACCGCGAAGAGCCCGCTCGGGCCGATGGCGAGGAAACCGGCCCGGTCGTCCTGGCCGCGGTCGAGCAGCACGTCGGCGACGTCCGTACGCGGCCACTCGATGACGTGCCAGGCGGGCCCCAGGTGGTCGAGCTGACCGAGCGCGCGCGCCCCGGCGGCCTCCAGCCGGCGCGCGCCGCGCTCCGCCCGACGGCGGCGGGCCCACTCCAACGGGGTCGGGCGGGCCGGCTCCAGCGCCGACGGCGCCTCGGCCCGGGGGTGCGGCACCGCCACGGGCGGCAGGGCCCGGGTGGGTACGGCTCGACGAGCGGGAAAGACAGTCATCGCGACCTCCGGCAAAAGGTCCCTCGAAGTTATGTCCTCACTACCCTACGTTGCCATCCCCTGGGTACGGCAAGTTGGAGCGCCGGAATGAGTGCGGATGAATGCCATATTCATCCACACTTCTCTCCCGAACACCCTTCGCACCTGCCCTACGCTGCGAGGGTGACCCACTACGTGGACAGCGAGGTCGGTCGGCTCGGCACGGTGCTGCTGCACCGCCCCGGGCCCGAGCTGGCCCGGCTCACCCCTCGCAACAACGACTCGTTGCTCTTCGACGCTATCCCATGGGTGGGACGGGCGCAGGAGGAGCACGACGCCTTCGCGGCGGCGCTGCGCGAGCGCGGAGTGGAGGTGCTCTACCTCGCCACCCTGCTCGCCGAGACCCTGGCCGTCCCCGACGCGCGCGCCGAGTTGACCGAGGTGGTGCTCCGCTCACCCCGGCTCGGCGACACGCTGCGCCGCCGCGTCGCCGAGCACCTCGCCTACCTCGATCCGGCGGCGCTGGCCGACGTGTTCATCGCCGGGCTCGCCCACGAGGAGGTGCGGATCAGCCCGGAACGCCCCGGCGGGCTGGTGTGGACGTTGATGGACCGGCACGACTTCGTCATCGACCCGCTGCCCAACCTGCTCTTCACCCGCGACTCGTCACTGTGGATCGGGGACCGGGTCGGGGTCACCAGCCTCGCCATGCCGGCCCGGCGGCGGGAGTCCACCCTGACCGACGCGATCTACCGTCACCACCCGCGCTTCGTCGGCACCCAGGCCGTCTACCACCCGGAGCTGGAGCACCTGGAGGGCGGCGACGTGCTGCTGCTCGCCCCCGGCGTGCTCGCGGTCGGGGTGGGTGAGCGGACCACCCCGGCCGGCGCGGAGCGGCTGGCCCGGCAGGTCTTCGCCGCCGGGTTGGCGCACACCATCCTGGTGGTGCCGATCGCCCAGGACCGCGCCACCATGCACCTCGACACGGTCTGCACGATGGTCGACGCCGACGCGGTGCTGATGTACCCGAACATCGCCAGCAGTCTGTCGGCGTACACGGTGATCGCCGGGCCGGACGGCGAGCCGCGGGTGGACGGCCCGTCGCCGTTCCTGCGCGCCGCCGCCGACGCGATGGACCTCGACCAGCTCCGGGTGATCGACACGGGCCTGGACCCGGTCACCGCCGAACGCGAGCAGTGGGACGACGGCAACAACACCCTCGCCCTGGCGCCCCGGCTCTGCGTCGGCTACGAGCGCAACACCGAGACCAACGCCCAGCTCGAACGGGCCGGCATCGAGGTCATCCCGATCGCGGGTTCGGAGCTGGGCTCCGGCCGGGGCGGCCCGCGCTGCATGTCCTGCCCGCTGGTCCGCGAACCACTACGGCGGCCCTGACCCCGCTTCCGGGCCGGTCACGCGGGCGGGAAGCGGCCGGTCGAGCGTGGGTCAGCGCAGGGTGAGCTGGCGGCCGAGCAGCCCCTGGCGGGCCCGCCGTCCGGCGGCGTCCAGCGGCTCCTTCTCCTCCAGCATCTCGGCGTACCGCTCGGCGAAGGCGCTCGCCGGCGCCTCCCAGTCGGCAGCCGGGACGTCCTCGGGCAGGTCCCAGACCGGCACCAGCCGGCCGTGCGCCCGGAACATGCCGGCGAACTTCGTGCCCTCGCCCAGGGTCAGGATGCCGGCGGCGGAGAGCCGGGACAACGCGTCCAGCGCGCTGTCCTCGTCCTCCGGCAGCACCCAGCGCACGTGCGCCTTCTCCGGCACCTGGCACCAGTAGGCGGCCCGGGCGGCGGCGAGCCGTACGGTCGGGTAGATGGCGGCGTTCGCCCGCTCCAGCGACGCCTGCACCGACGGGTCGTCGGCCGCGCCCGGGTCCAGCCAGAAGTCGAAACCGTCGTGCATGGTGATCTCCAGCGGGCCGTCCACCAGGACGTCCTGCAGCCGCGGCCCCGGACCCGGCAGCGGCGGCACGGTCACCTGGCCGCCCGGCTCGGTGCGCAGCGCGCAGAGCAGCGCCTCGGCCAGGTCGCGGGAGACGTCACCGGACTGCTGGTGCCGCTGCAACCCGATGAAGACCCGCCCGTCCGGCTTGGTCATCGCCGGGGCGGCCATCGGCAGCACGGTGGCGAGCGTGACCGGGCTGTCGCCGTACTCCTCGACCAGCTCCGGGGTGAGCCGCAGCGGCGCGGAGGCGGCCGGCACCAGCTCACGCAGGGCGATCCACTCCGGCTCGTCCGCCAGCCCCTCGAAGGGACGGGGGACGAAGATGTCGCTGACCTTCTCCCGGCGGGGGGTCGCTTCGACGGCGCGCTGGTTCTTTCGACGCTTGCTCACGGCGAGACAGCCTAGAGGCCGGGCCGGGACGGTGTGGGGAGGACCCGCCCCCGGGGCCGGGTCAACCGGCGACGACCAGGTCCGGTCGGGCCGAGCCGGCCGGGTCGAACTCGGCCCAGACGCTCTGGCCCAGGCCGTCCCGCTCGACTCCCCAGCGGCTGGCCAGGCCGGCGACGATGTGCAGGCCACGGCCGTCGGCGGCGTCCGGGCTGGCCGCCCGCATCCGCGGGCCGGCGGGCGCGCCACCGTCGGTCACCCGGATCGACACGGTCGGGCCGCCCGGCGTGGGGCGCAGCCGCCAGGCCACCCGGACCACCCCGCCGGGCAGCGGGTCGGCGTGCCGGACGGCGTTGCCCACCAGCTCGGCCAGGACCGCCACCAGGTCGGCCAGCAGGACCGGGGGTACGACCTCGGCGAGCTCGTCGGCGAGCCGGTGCCGGGCCAGGCGCGCTCCGGTGGCGTGGTGGGGAACCACCACGCACCACGAACGTTCGACCGCGTGCGTCGACACCCTCGCTCCTTCTCGCCCCGTCCCCCGCTGCCCACGCAGGTCATCCCCGGGGCAGCCGCACCTCTGCGACGGTACCGCCACCGTTCCTCGGCCGGAGGGATACCCATCCATTCTGCTGTTCAACGATCCGGCGGACGAGATAGAGGCCGAGCCCGGCGCCGGGATAGCCCCGGCGGTCCCCGGACTCGCCCTGCCAGAACCGGTCGAAGGCCCGCTCCACGTGCTCGGGCCGGATGCCGATGCCCCGGTCGCTGACCCGGAACAGCACGGTCTGCCCGTCGGTGCCGGCGGTCACCTCGATCGGCGACTCCGGCGGCGAGTACTTGGCGGCGTTGGTGCCCAGCTCGGTCAGGACGGTGGCCATGCTGTGCCGGTCGCCGAGCGCCTTGGGCAGGTCGGCCGGCAGGTCGAGGACGAGCCGGTGGCGCAGGTCGGCGGGGAGGTCCGGCACGGTGGCGCGCAGCGCGTCGCCGAGGTCGAACGGTACGGCCGGCTCACCCCCGGGCCGGCCGTCGATGGCCGAGGAGAGCAGGCGGTCGATCAGCCGGGCCAGTTCGTTGGCGCGCTGCCCGATGATCCGGGCCGCCTGCCGGCGGTCGGTGTCGGTCAGCGACTCCCAGTGATCGGTGAGGGTGTCCGCGTACCCCTTGATCACGGTGACCGGGGTGCGCAGCTCGTGGCTGGTCACCGCGACGAAGAGGTCGCGCTCGGAGTCGCGGCGCTGCTGGTCGGTGATGTCGCGGAAGGTGACCACCCGCTGGGTGCCGGGCCCGGCCAGCTCCCCGGAGGTGATCCGCAGCCAGCGTCCGTCCGGCATCTGGTGGTCGAGCACCTGGCCGGACGGGGGGAGCGGGAAGGGCAGCGGCCGGTTCAGCGCCTCGGCGGAGGAGCGGCCGGTCACCTGGGCGGCGGCCGGGTTCCAGAGCCGCACGTGCCCCTCCCGGTCGACCACGGCCAGACCGTCGGCGAGCGCCGCGACCACCGGGCCGTCGCCGTGCACCGGCAGGCCGCTCTGGTCGCCGTACATGTGGGCGATGCAGGCGGCCACGTAGCCCAGCACGGTCTGCGCCTCCGGGTCCGCGGCGTCCTCGCCGTCGGCGTAGAGGGCGTGCAGGCTGCCGACGGTCAGCCCGCCGATCTCGGCACGGGCCCCGATCATTCGGCGCAGCCCTCGGGCGGTCAGCTCCCCGGCGAGCTGCCCGGGGAGGTGGTCCACCCGGATCTGCCGGACCCGGGGGCCGGCGAGCAGGCAGACGGTCACCGGGTCGGACGCCGGCAGCGGGCGGCCGATCATCCACTTGGCGTTGCCGCTGGCCGCGATGACCCGGCCGCCGGTCGGGGCGAACTCGACGAAGGCCACGCTGGCCGCGCCCACCGCCGAGCGGGCCACCCGGAGCAGCTGGGTGAGGACGGGCAGGCCCGCGTCACCGGAATTGATCATCTCGATCACCGCGCTGTGGCCGGTGACCAGGGCGGCGAGATCGGTACGCTCCGGCATGTCCCGAGTGTGCCCCCTCGGGCGGAGTTCGGGCAGCCCCGTCCGGTGGGCCTCACCGGCCCAGCCGGGCCAGCGTCCGCGCCGGTCGGTCGGTGATCACCCCGTCCACCCCGGCGGCCAGCACCAGCTCCAGGTCGTCCGGCTCGTTGACGGTCCAGACGTACACCTGGTGGCCGGTGGCCCGCAGGGCGGGCACCAGCTGCGGCCGGGCCCGGACCAGGCCGATGCCGGGCCCGGCGATCCCGGCGCCGAACGGCAGCCGGCCGAGTCGCAGCCAGCGCGGCAGCACCTCCAGCAGCAGCACCGTGGGCAGCGCCGGGGCCAGCTCGCGGACCCGGCGTACGGCCAGCGGGGAGAAGGACATCACGGTGACCCGCACCGGGTCGTCCGGGCCGGGTTCGGCGAGCCCGTAGCGGCGCAGCAGCGCGACCAGCCGGCGCTCGACGTCGCCGCCGTAGCGGGACGGGTGCTTCGTCTCCACCAGCAGCCGGACCGGCCGGCCGGCGGCCAGTACGGCCTCCAGCAGCCGTTCCAGCGTGAGCAGCCGGGTGTGCGACTCGTCCAGCACCTCGTCGCCGTCGGCCGGTGCGCAGCCCGGATGCCAGGAGCCGAAGTCGAGCAGCTCCAGCTCGGCGAGGGTACGGGCGCTGACCAGCCCGCGTCCGTTGCTGGTCCGGTCCAGCCGGCGGTCGTGCACGCAGACCAGGTGCCCGTCCCGGGTGAGCCGGACGTCGCACTCCAGCCCGTCGGCGCCCTCGTCGAGGGCCCGCAGGTACGCCGCGAGGGTGTGCTCGGGCAGGTCGGCCGACGCGCCGCGGTGCGCGAAGACCAGCGGATCGCCCATGGTGCCGGCTCTCAGATGACCCGGCCGGGCTGCCCGTCCCCGCCGACCACCGGCCGGCCGACGGCCTCCCACTGGCGCATCCCGCCGTCGGCGTTGCGCACCTGCTCCCATCCGTTGTTGAGCAGGTAGCCGACGACCTGGGCCGAGCGCCCGCCGGAACGGCAGATCACTGCGACGTCCCGGTCGGTGGGTACCTCGGCCAGCCGGGCCGGCAGCTCCATCATCGGCAGGTGGTGGGCGCCCGGGGCGTGGCCCGCCACCCACTCGTCGTCCTCGCGGACGTCCAGCAGGTAGGTCTCGTCGTCGATCTCGGTCACGGGAACGCTGGGTACCTGGGATCCGAACACGGGTAGCAGCCTAGATCCTCACCGGCGACATCGGCACGGGCCGGGCCGGTACGCCGGCTCACAACCGGGTGACCCAGCGCGGGTTGGCCGCCGCCCAGCCCGGCACCCGCTCGCCGCGTACGGCGTCGAAGAGGCCGTTGCCGCCGTTGTCGAGCACCACGTAGGAGATCCCGTCGATGGTCTCCGGGTACGACGGCACCTGCACCCCGCTGAGCGCGTCCGACGGCAGCGACCCCAGCGCCACCATCAGGTCCTCGACTCCGACGCCGTTGGTGTCCAGGGTCAGCGAGCCGCCCACCGCCCGCAGCACCCGGTCCAGCTTCAGCGGGTCGCCGCGCAGGTCCGTCTCCCCGGCCCGGTCCAGTACCGCCTGCAGCATCTGCTGCTGGTGCCGCTGCCGGTCGTAGTCGCCGCCGGGAAGGTCGTAGCGCTGCCGGACGTAGTCCAGCGCCCGGGCGCCGTCCATCTGCTGGCATCCGGTGGAGAACACGGTCTGAGTGTGGATCGACCGGACCTCGGTGTCCACGCACATCCGGATCCCGCCGAGCAGGTTGATGACCTGCTTGAAGCCGGCGAAGTCGACCAGCGCGGCCCCGTCGAAGCGGATCCCGGTGAGCCGGGTCAGGGTGGCGGAGAGCAGTTGGGCTCCGCCCTGACCGGTCCCGCCGTGCTCGTACGCAGCGTTGATCTTGTCCTGGCCGCCGCGGTAGCCGTTGGCGCCGCCGGGGGGAATGGCCACCAGCAGGTCGCGCGGGACGGAGATCAGGTAGCCCTGCCGCATGCCGGGCGGTAGGTGCACGATGAGGATGGTGTCCGAGCGCTGGTCCGGCCCGTCGCTGGCGCCCCGCCGGTCGGTGCCGACGAGCAGGTAGTTCAGCCCTTCGGAGAGGTCGGTACGGGGTTGCCGGGCGTCCGGGGCGAGCAGTTGCTCCCGGGTGATGGTGCGCTCGTAGCGCGAGGTGAGCGCCTTCATGCCGACCACGGCGACGACGGCCACCAGCACCAGGGCGAGACCGACCGTCAGCAGGACCCGGGGCCAGCGGGAGGCCGGGCGGCCGGGTGGCGGTGTGCCCCGCCCCCGGTCGGACCGCGCTGACCTGGCCGTGACGCCCCCCCCGTGGCCGTGACGTGAGAACTGCTCACATCAGGCTACGGGCCGGTCACCGCGCTCCGGCCGGTTTCGGCGTGGCTGCCGGCCGGTCATCGGCTCACTTGCGGGTGGAGAGCACGGCCGGGTTGGCGTACACGAATTCGCCCAGCTTGTCGTTCTTGACCGCCTGGAACATCTCCAGGGTCTGCGCGCTGAGCGCCTCGCGCTTGTTGACGTTTTCGTTGAACGTGCCACCGTTGGTGCGCAGCATGGTCAGCTCGTTGGCGCTGACGCCGCGCAGGGTGAAGACGAAGTCGGCCACCGGCACCCCGCCGGTGTCCAGGATGAAGGCCTTGCCGGCCGCCTTGATCAGCTGGTTGACCTTGATCGGGTTGGTCAGCATGCCCTTGTCGGTGGCCTTGCGGGCCATCGCCTTGATCAGCTGCTGCTGGTTCTGCTGGCGGTCGTAGTCGCTGTTCGGCAGGCCGTAGCGCTGCCGGGAGTAGTCCAGCGCCTGGAGCCCGGACATCTCGCGGCAGCCCTTCTTGTAGACCACCGGGGTCATCGGCCGGCCGGTCTTCTTGGCGTCCGCGTTCCACATCTGCTTGCCGTCGACCATCATCATGTGGTGCGACTTCACCTCGTGGCTGACGCAGATGCGCACGGTGCCGAGGGTGTCGATGACGTTCTTGAAGCCGCCGAAGTTGATGATCGCGGCGCCGTCGAAGCTGACCCCGGTCATGTTCTTGATGGTCTGGGCCATCAGCTGGGCGCCGCCCTCCCAGCCGCCGCCGTTGCGCGCGCCGGCCTGGAACGCCGCGTTGATCTTGTCGGTGCCGCCTTGGTAGCCGCTCTTCTTGAACGCCGGGATCTGTGCCTCGGTGTCCCGGGGGATCGAGATCAGGTACGCCTGGTCGTGGCTGGCCGGGATGTGCAGCACGATGATGCTGTCCGCCCGGACGTCGTCGGCGGCCCAGCGCTCGCGGGCGTCCACGCCCAGCAGCAGCATGTCGATCGGGCCGTCCAGGTCGGCGCCGCCCTCGGCGTCGGTCTTGCCCGCTCCGCCCAGCAGGTTCTTCTGGGCGATGTTGCCGGTCGCCTGGCTGATCAGCGCCTTGCTGCCGACGATGGCGACGCCGCTGGTCATCATCAGCACGGCGCCGAAGATCAGCGTCAGGCGGGCCCAGAGCGGGTCCTTACGCTTGGTGCGCTTCTTGGGGCCGCCGGTGCGCTGCCCGCCCCGGCCGCGCTGCGACGGGATCGTCGACGGCCGTGCGTACGGGTCGGAATCCAGCGACGTCGGGCGGGGGCTGGTCTGAACCGGCATGCATGCTCCAGCTCGCGAGGTCGGGGGGCGGACCCACTTTACGTACCGCTTCCCGTCAAGGCGAGATCGTCAGACGCTCAATTCCTGGATATCCCGACACTTGCGACGGCAATTCAACCGAACGGATGAGGCGATACGTCCACTCGGTGGTTGGCGGCCGGTGATGGAACCAGACGTGAACGCACCTCTGATGACGTCCGTCGAAACGTGCCGGCAATTTCGGCCGCCGCAACCGGCCTCGTCGGTCCGCCGGGACGGCCGGGAGATCCGGCCGCCCGGGGGAGGAACCGGGTCAGTTGCCCTTGGTGTCCGGGTTCTCGTTGGCCGCCACCCAGGCCGCCATCGTGTCCGCCGACATCGCCTTGTACATCGCCAGCGCCTTAGCCCGGTCGGAGACCACCACCGACTCGCCGTTGATCGTGTCGCTGCCCGTGTTCGGGCTGGTGAGGAAGGTCAGGTTCTCGCCGCGCAGGCTGCGGAACTGCACACCCATGTCGACCAGCGAGAAGCCGTTGTCGACGGTCACCGCGTCGGTGACCGACTGGAGGAAGGCGTTCAGCTTCTTCGGATTGGCCAGCGTGCCCGTGCTCGCCGCCTTGTCCATCAGCGCGCGCAGGAACTCCTGCTGGTGGCGCATCCGGGCGAAGTCGCCCTCCGGGAACTGCTTGCGCTGCCGGATCCAGTCCAGCGCGGTGGCGCCGTCCATGTGCATGGTGCCCTTGGTGAACTTCCGGTACGGCTTGTGGATCGAGGTGACGCTCCGCTCCACCTTGAGGTCCACCCCGCCGAGCGCGTCGGTGACCTCCTTGAAGCCGCCGAAGTCGATCGCCATCACGTGATCGATCCGGACGTCGCTGAAGCACTCCACCGTGCGGACCGCCAGCGGGAGGCCGCCGAACGCGAACGCCGCGTTGATCTTCGCGCGCCGCCCCGAGTCGCACTCCGCGCCGGCGCTCTCCGGGATCGGCACGTACAGGTCACGCGGGATGGAGACCAGGTAGGCCGACTTGTGGTCGGCGGGGATGTGCATGACGATGATCGTGTCGGCCCGCCACTGGCTCTGTGTGTCCACCGGCGCGTCCGGGTCGCGCGAGTCCGAGCCCACCAGCAGGATGTTCAGCGCGCCGTCCACCGCCTTGGCCGGCCGCCCGCCGGTGATCTCCGAGAACGGGTCGGTGCGGGCCAGGTCCTTGTCGAGGTTGTCGGTGTAGACCCACGCCCCCAGGCCACCGAGCAGCGCCAGCACCAGCACCGCCACGCCGGCCACCAGGCCGATCCGCCCCCAGCGCGGGCGGGGGCCGCGCCGGCCGGGGCCACCCGGACCGCCCGGCCCCGGCGGCGTGCCGGGTCCGCCCGGGCCGCCGGGCCCGCCGGAGCGGGGGCTCTCCTCGTCGTACGACGGGTACCACTGCGTCTCGGACGGCCGGGCGCGCCCGGCAGCCCGGTCGGGACCGGGAACCGCGGCGCGTCCGGCGCTCCTCTGCAGGTACGGAAGCGGGACGCCGGCTGACGATGTGGCGGACATGCGATTCAGCGTACGTATGCCGGTCGAGCGTCGCCCGAAGGCGAACGCCGCGTCGCGCCCAGCGTGCCGGGCGGGGAGCTACCCTAGCCGCGCCCGGAAGTGGTCGATCGTGCGTCGCAGTCCGTCTTCGGGCGCCACGGTGGGTTCGTATCCGAGCAGCTCCCGGGCGAGGGTGAGATCAGGTCGTCGCATCTCCGGATCGTCCGCACTGCGGGTGATGTACGTCACCTCGGAAGTGCTTCCGCAGAGTGACACGATCGTCTCGGCGAGTTGCCGCATGCTCATCTCGTGCTCGGTGCCGCAGTTGATCGGCCCGGTCTCGGTCGAGTCGAGCAGCAGCAGGATGCCGCGCACCAGGTCGTCGACGTAGCAGATCGAGCGGGTCTGGTTGCCGGTCCCGTGCACGGTGATCGGCTCGCCGCGCAGCGCCTGGGAGATGAAGGTGGGGATGGCCCGGCCGTCGTCGGGGCGCATCCGCGGGCCGTACGTGTTGAAGATCCGGACGATCGCCGCGTCCAGCCCCTTGCTCCGGTGGTACGCCATGGTGGCCGCCTCCGAGAAGCGCTTCGCCTCGTCGTAGACGGCGCGCACCCCGATCGGGTTGACGTTGCCCCAGTACGTCTCGCGCTGCGGGTGCTCCTTCGGGTCCCCGTACGCCTCCGAGGTGGAGGCCATCAGGAACCGGGCGCCGTCGGCGAGCGCGCGCTCCAGCAGGTGCAGGGTGCCCGCCGAGCCGACCCGGAGGATCTCCACCGGCAGCTTCTCGAAGTCGGTCGGGCTGGCCGGGGAGGCCATGTGCAGGACGGCGTCGAACCGCTCGGCCAGCGCCGGGTGGGCCGGCAGCCCGTCGGAGATGTCCGCCTCGACCAGGGCGAAGGACGGGTTGTCCAGCAGATGCGCGACGTTGTCCTTCGAACCGGTGACGAAGTTGTCCAGCGCGACGACCTGGCAGCCGCGCCCGACGAGGGCGTCGACCAGGTGGGACGGCACGAAACCGGCGCCGCCGGTGACCAGGACGCGATGACCGCTGCCGAACCGCGGGGCTACCTTCATGCCGGCCAGCCTACTAAGGGTGCCCCCCGGATGCGGCGAGGCATGCGGCGAAGGGCCCCGGCGCGGCACGCGCGTCGGGGCCCCTCCGATGGTGGACGTCAGTGCGCTCCCGCGCCGGTCAGCGCCCGCACCTCCAGTTCCGCGTACTTCTCCTCGTCGTGCTCCTTGGAGATCACCGTGCCGATCCAGCCGCACAGGAAACCGATGGGGATGGAGATGATGCCCGGGTTCGTCAGCGGGAACCAGTGCCAGTCGTGGTCCGGGAACATCGCGGTCTGCGCGCCGGAGACCACCGGGGAGAAGAAGACCAGCGCCACGGCGGAGATCAGGCCGCCGTAGATGGCCCAGACCGCGCCCGAGGTGTTGAACCGCTTCCAGAACAGGCTGTAGAGGATCGCCGGCAGGTTGCCGGAGGCCGCGACCGCGAAGGCGAGCGCCACGAGGAAGGCCACGTTCAGGCTCTGCGCGAAGATCGACAGGACGATCGAGATCGCGCCGATGACGAGCGCGGAGATCCGGGCGACGTTCACCTCCTGCCGTTCCGAGGCCTGCCCGTTCTTGACCACGTTGGCGTAGAAGTCGTGCGCCAGGCTCGACGACGACGCCAGGGTCAACCCGGCGACCACCGCCAGGATGGTGGCGAAGGCGACCGCCGCGATGATCGCCAGCAGGGTCGCCCCGCCCAGATCACCGCCGAGGAACTTGATGCCCAGCGCCTCGGCCAGTTGCGGTGCCGCGGTGTTCCCAGCCTTGTCCTGCGCAGTGATGGCCGTGCCGCCCACCATCGCCGCCGCGCCGAAGCCGAGCGCCAGGGTGAGCAGGTAGAACGTACCGATGATGCCGATCGCCCAGAGCACGCTCTTGCGGGCCGTCTTCGCCGTCGGAACGGTGTAGAAGCGGATCAGGATGTGCGGCAGGCCGGCGGTGCCGAGCACCAGCGCGATGCCGAGCGAGAGCAGGTCGATCTTGTTGTAGAAGGTCTGCGTCGCATTGCCGGCCACCTCCACGCCGTATCGCCCGCCCGGCACGAGGAATTTCTCTCCCTTGCCGGAGGCCGCCGCCGCATCGCCGAGCAGCGTGGAGAGGTTGAACTTGTAGTGCGCCAGCACCAGTACGGTCATCACCAGCGCGCCGGTCATCAGCAGGAACGCCTTGACGATCTGGACGTACGTGGTGCCCTTCATCCCGCCGACGGTGACGTAGATGATCATCAGGGCGCCGACCATGATGATGGTGGCGACCTTCGCGGTGTCGGCGTCCATGCCGAGGAAGGTGGTGCCCGGCTTGATGCCGAGCAGCAGCGCGACCAGCGCGCCCGCGCCGACCATCTGGGCCAGCAGATAGAAGATCGACACCGTGATGGTGGAGACCGCCGCGGCGGTCCGCACCGGGCGCTGGCGCATCCGGAAGGCCAGCACGTCGGCCATCGTGTACCGGCCCGAGTTGCGCAGCAGCTCCGCGACGAGCAGCAGCGCCACCAGCCAGGCGACCAGGAAGCCGATCGAGTAGAGGAAGCCGTCGTAGCCGTAGAGGGCGATGATGCCGGCGATGCCGAGGAACGAGGCGGCGGACATGTAGTCGCCACCGATCGCCATGCCGTTCTGGAAGCCGGAGAAGGAGCGGCCGCCGGCGTAGAAGTCGGTGGCGGTCTTGGTCTGCCGGCTGGCCCAGATGGTGATGGCCAGCGTGATGGCGACGAAGACCAGGAAGAGCGTGATGGTGAGGTTCCGGGCGGTGCTGCCGCCTGCCTCAGCCGCGAGGACCGTGTTCATGGGTCACCTCCCCGATCTCGGCGCGGATCCGGTCGGCGACCGGGTCGATCTTCCGGTCGGCGTACCGGGAGTAGAGCCAGGCGATCAGGAACGTGGAGACGAACTGGAGCAGGCCGAAGATGAGCGCGACGTTGATGTGGCTGCCGAAGAGCTTCGTGCCCATGAAGCCCCGCGCGTAGGCGGAGAGGATCACGTAGAGCGCGTACCACAGGAAGAATGCGACGGTCATCGGGAAGACGAAGCCGCGCAACGCGCGACGCAACCCGGCGAACTCGTCCGACCGTTGTACGGCGAGATACCGCTCCGCCGCCGACTCGGCGGGCGCGGACGCGGGTGTGTCCGTGGACATCTGTGGATCACCACCTTCACAGGCCTGGGGAGTTTCGCGCACCGTAGAGAGCGCGCTCCCATCCAGGGAAGGCCGAGATCGGGGCCGGTCGACGGCTGCGCCGAACGGTCTGCCGGTTGCGCCGAGTGACCCACGTCACTCCGACGAGCGGTAGGCCGGATGCTCGGCGGCGGGGGGGGTCAGGTCAGCTCGTGGTACCGGCCCCGGTAGTGCAGCAGCGGCATGGTCTCCTCGGTCAGCTCGACCGCCTCGATGGTGGCCTCGACCAGCAGGCCCCAGCCGTACTCCCGGGCGGTGTCGAGCCGGCAGCCGGCCCACCCGCCGGCGTCGGCGGGGACCGGTCCGTAGGGGGTGTCGAGCCACGATCCGGTGGCGAAGAGCCCGCCCGGGGAGGGGAAGAGCCCGGCGAACCGGTCGGCGAGCTGCCGGTGCGGCGGCCCCAACGGCGCCACCGCGAACCGCCCGGCCTCCTCCACCGCCGCCCACAGGTCCGACTCCGCGTCGATCAGCCCGAGCAGCCGGTCCGGCTCACCCTCGGCGACCAGGGTGGACGAGACGGTCAGCCCCGCGGGGCCGGGCGCCGTCCAGAGGGTCACCGGCGCCGCCAGCCGACCCCGCAACCGGCGTACGGGCGAGCGCTGCCCGGCGGGCACCGCGAACGGATCGGTGTGGTGGATCTCGGCACCCGGGTCATGATTCACGTGAAACATTGTGCCGCCCCGGGCCCGCCCCCAGCCGAGGAAGCGCTCGTGCAGGTCGGTCGGGCGGGCCTGCGGGTGGAGTCGGGCGAGCTGATCGGCGGCCTCGGCCATCAGCCCGCCCAGGTACACCAGCAGTGCCGTCCGGTCGTGCCGGTACTCGACCAGCAGGCCGAGTCGGGCCGGCTGACACGGCCAGTGCGCGCCGCAGGCCCGGCACCGCCAGAGAGGTCGCATCGGCAGATGCGGCGCCCGCCTGCTCACCGCCGGTCCCCGACGGCGGTCCGCGCGGCGATGGCCGACGCGGTGGCGGTCCGCGGGGTGGCGGTCCGCGGGGTGGCGGTCCGCCGGTTGCGTTCCGGCGTGTCGGCGGCCGGAGACGAATGCCGCAACGAGCGATATGACTCAGAGGCATATTTATGACTCAGAGGCATCACGCTCAGGGTCATGTCCGCCTTCCCGGCGCGACACGCCCGGGCGGTGGTCACCACCGTCCGCCCTTCGCCCGCCAGGTCTGCCCCGGGGTCAGCCAGCCTGCGCGGCCCGGTCGCGGCGGGGGCACCGCCGGCGCGGTCGCCCACGCCGGCGGCTGGTTCGGCCGACCCCGCCGACCCCTGCGGCGGGGTCGCGCCCGGCACGCCGGTCGCCGGTGCCACCTTCTTCCTCCGGTACGGCCACAGCGCGGCGTTCCTGCCGCGGATGAACCCGAACATCGCTGACTTCCTCCCCGTCTCGGGGGTCGCCCCGGTCGGGGGATTGACCGGGGCGACCCGACGCAGGACCGGCCGCCGGGTCGACGCCTCCACCGGCCGGGCCGCGTGTCCTCCACCCTGGACGGCGGACCGGTCGCAGGGGAGGATGCCAGGGCTTACTACGCAGCGGGGTCACGTACTTACCGGAGAGGTAAGGATGAACGTCGAGATGTGGGTCAGGGCGTTGAAGGCCGCCCGAGCGGGTGCCGAGGTGTCCCAGGAAGGGCTGGCGGCCCTGATCAAGTGGAGCCCCTCCACCGTGGCCGCGATCGAGACCGGCCGCCGCCGGCCGACCATGGAGTTCGCCGTCGCCACCGACCAAGCCCTCGGCACCGGCGGCCTCCTCGCCGAACTACTCAAGGCGGCCGACCAGGAGCGGGGGCCGTCCTGGTTCGCGCCCTGGCGAGGCTACGAACAGCAGGCCACTCGACTGCGTGCTTTCGAAGCCTGCCTGGTGCCCGGCCTGCTCCAAACCGAGAGGTATGCGCACGCGGTCATCTCGGCCGGTGGGCTGCACGCGCCGGCGATGGTCGACGAGTTGGTGGCGGTGCGAATGGAGCGGCAGCAACTGCTGCACTGCGAGGAGCCACCGCACTGCGTCTTTTTGCTCGACGAGGCGGCGCTACGCCGGCCCGTTGGTGGGCCTGCCGTGCTCGACGAGCAACTGGTGCGGCTCTTGGAAGTGGCGGATCTGCCGTTCCTCCGGCTGCACGTCATTCCGCTGACTGTCGGCGAGCACGTCGGGCTGGGCGGTGGGTTCGTGCTCGCCGAGCTGCCGGACGGCGACAGGGCCCTCTACCTGGAGAATGCCGCTCGGGGACACGTCATGGACGACCCCGAAATGATCGGCTTGATCGATCGCAAGTGGGATAGCCTGCTCGGCGAAGCACTGTCCACAGGCGCCTCGCTGGATCTGATCCGGAAGCTGAAGGTGACGCCATGACGATCGACAAGCCGCACTGGCGCACATCCAGCCGCTCGACAGACTCCGGCGGCAACTGCGTCGAGGTGGCGGACAACCTGCCCGTGGTGCTGGTGAGGGACAGCAAGGACCGCTCCGGCCCAACCCTCACCTTCGCCCCCGACGCCTGGCGCGCGTTCGTCGCGCACGCCCGCTCCGGTCGCGCCGACTGAGGCTGACCCGTCCGGTCCGGCGCTGACCGCATGATCCGCACCGCCTTGCGGCGTGTCGAGGTATCCACGGCGCGGGACACCGCGACGCGCCGCAACGCGTCAGGCGCTCGCCATCTCGCCGGAACGGCACCCTCGCCCGGACGGCCTATCGTGCCGGGCATGGCCTTCGTGACGCCGCCGCAGCTCGCCCAGTCCCGGTCCGTCGGTGCCGACTCGATCCTCCGGGGCGAGGTCGACCTGCGCGCCTACCCGTTCCGGCACCTGGCCGTCTCGGCCCGGCCCGGATTCATGGGCAACAGCGTCACCCAGCTCATGGAGGCCGTCGAGCACCTGTCGAACTACGGCTGGGAGCTGGTCAACGTCGCCTCGGTCACCGGCAGCCACTTCCTCTACGCCTTCCTGCGCCGGGTCTGACCCCGCGCTCGATCCACGCGCCGGGTCGCGGTGTCCGTCAGGCCGGACACCGCGACATGCCGCACCCGGTGGCCCCGGCCGAGGCGGGGGGCTCAGGTCGTACCCCCGTCGGTCGGATCGTCGGCGGCCAGCGAGCGACGGGCGGCGGCCAGCACCTCCGGGTCCGCGCAGCCGGCGGCGTAGCCGGCGATCCGGCGGCGGATGTCCCGGGTGAGCAGCCAGACGCCGACCCGGTCGGCGACCGGCCGCAGGAACGCCGGCCGGCAGCGGAAGCTGTACCGCCAGGTGGCGACGGTGTGGCCCGGCTCTTCAGCAGGTGCGAACCGCCAGCCGCCGGCGAACATCTCGAAGAACCACGGCCCGCGCACCATCTTCATGCCGACGTTCCTCGGCGGCGCGAACGAGACGTACTCGCTGACCATGACCAGGCCGTGGCGGGAGCGGGTGAAGGTCCGCACCCCCTTGCCGGGGCGGGTCGCCCCGTCGGTGAAGTGCTGCTCCCGGACGAACGGGTCCCACCGGTAGCGCACCGGCGCGGTGGTCTGCGACACCGCGAAGGCCAGCTCGGGCGGGACCGGGACGGTCGCCACCGCCTCGACGACCGGCATCAGCGGCGCGGGGTGACGGTGGCCAGCAGCTCCGGCATCCGCCGGTCCAGCACGTCCCCGGCCAGGTACGAGCCGAGCAGCGCCGCCCCCAGCCCGTACGCCAGGCCGAGGGGCAGGGCCAGCCAGAGCCAGGCGTCCCCGAGCAGCGCCGCGGCCACCACCATCGGTACCGCGGCGGCCGCCGAGGCGACCATGGACAGCAGGGTGAGGAAGCTCTTCGCCACCCCCGCCCCGGTGTTCATCGCGAACGGGTTGCTCGTCTCCGGCAGCGAGTACGCCCCGAGCACCGACACGAACCCGTTGATCGCCAACCCGGCCCCGTACGCGGCGAGCAGCGCGCCCCCGGCCACCCCGATCCAGCCGGGCTCGCCCACCACCAGCGCGATCACCACCGACACCACGCCCAGCATCGGCACCACGTACACCGAGAAGGCCGTCATCCGGGCGCGCAGCTCCAGCCGACCGGGCACCCCGGCCACCACGTTCGCCGCGTACGCGCTGCCGTCGAAGCCGAACTGGTTGGCCAGGGTGACCGAGGCGAGCACCCCGACGAAGAGCATCGACAGGCTGAGCAGGACCGGCGACGAGTCGCCGGCGGTGAAATCCGGGCCGTCCTCGGCGGCGAACTGCGGGCCGCCGAGGTTCACCATCACCGGCACGAAGACCCCGACCACCGCGATGGTGATCAGGTTGGCCCGGCGCCGGGCGTCCCGCCACCAGTAGCGCGCCTCCCGGGAGACCAGCGCGCCGAACCGGTCCCGGCGCGTCCAGGCCAGCGCCCGGGGGAAGAGTTGCGCGACGACCCCGCCCGCCGGCCCGCGCCGGCCCTTGGCCGGAGCGGCGCTGGCCGCGCCGACCATCGCCGACTCCAGCGACCGCGACCACCACAGCAGCAGCAGGCCGATGGTCACCGCCGTGATCAGCAACTTCACCGGTACGGCCCAGGCCCGCCCCTCGGCCACGTCCACGCCGACCGTCCAGGGCGCGCCGAACGGGGTCCAGCCCACCACCTCCGCCACCCCGGTCAGCCGGTCCCAGTCGGCCTCCCGCACCGCCGCCAGCACCGCGATCTGCAACGGCCCGAGCAGGGCGGCGACCACCGCGAGCAGCACGGCGGCCAGGTCGCGTACCCGGCGGGACCGCAGCATGGTGGCGAACGCGCTGGTCACCGCGCGGCTTGCGGCGACGCAGAGCAGCAGCCCCGCGACCACCCCGACGGCCGCGACCAGCCCGGCCGGCCACCCGCCCAGCGCGGCGGCGGTGACCACCAGCCCGGAGACGGCGAGCAGCACCGCGAGCACCGGGACGCTGACCAGCGCCGCCCCGAACAGCCCGGCGACCAGGGTGCGGCGGGGCAGTGGCAGCAGCGCGAACCGGGCCGGGTCCAGGGTCTCGTCCACGCCGAAGAAGACCAGTGGCAGCAGCAGCCAGCCGAGTACCAGCAGCCCACCGCCGAACGCGGCGGTCAGCAGCGCGTACCGCGGCTCGCCGGCGAAGCCCGGCGCGGCCAGCGCCAGGAAACCACTGGCGGCGAACCAGAGGCCGACCAGGACGCCGATCACGAAAATCGCGATCCGCCAGCCCTGACCCCGGAAGTTGTTGCCCATCACCCGCAGCTTGAGCCGGACGAAGTGCCGGGCGGAGACCCGCCGGACCGGTTCGGCCGGGACGGTCACCGCGACAGCCACGACAGTTCCTCACCGGTCGCGGTGCGGCCACCGACCACCTCGACGAAGACCTCCTCCAGGGACCGGTCCCCGCGCACCTCGTCCAGGGTGCCGACCCGCTTGATGGTGCCGTCGGCGAGGATCGCCACGTGCGAGCAGAGCCGCTCGACGACCTCCATGACGTGGCTGGAGAAGACCACCGTGCCGCCGCCGGAGACGTACCGCTGGAGGATGTCGCGGATCAGCGCGGCGGAGACCGGGTCGACCGCCTCGAACGGTTCGTCCAGCACCAGCAGCCGGGGGCCGTGCAGCAGCGCGCAGGCCAGGCCGATCTTCTTCTTCATGCCGGCCGAGTAGTCGACCACCAGGGTCCGGCCGGCGTCGGTGAGCGCCAGCACGTCCAGCAGTTCGGCGGCCCGCTGGTCGACCACCGCCGGGTCCATCCCACGCAACAGACCGTGGTACGCCAGCAGCTCCGCCCCGGTGAGCCGGTCGAAGAGCCGTACGCCGTCCGGAAGCACGCCGAGCAGCCGCTTTGCGCCCACCGGGTCGGCCCACACGTCGTGCCCGAGCACCCAGGCCCGGCCGTGGTCGGGCCGCAGCAGGCCGACCGCCATCGACAGCGTGGTGGTCTTGCCGGCGCCGTTCGGGCCGAGCAGCCCGTAGAAGGAGCCGGCCGGGACGGCCAGGTCGACGCCCGCCACCGCGACCTTGCCGTCGAACTGCTTCGCCAGGCCGCGCAGCGCGAGCGCGGGGTGCCCACCAGTCATGCGTCCGACCGTATCCGGGCCGGACCAGCCGACGCTCCGGCCGCAGGATGATCCCGCGTCGTCCCCGGGACGTACCTGCCCCTAGTCCAGACCGGCCGCCACCGACGGGGTCACAGCCGCAGCGCCTCGGGGGCGTGCAGCCGGAGCATGGTGGCCCCGACATCGGCCGGGGCCCGTCGGCGGGTCGCCATCGAGACGGCGACCATCACGGTGAAGGCGAGCGGCACCGTCCAGGCGGCCGGCTGCGCGATGAGCGTGGCCGGCCAGCCGGACAGCGGTGGCCCGAGCACGGTGACCAGGACCGCCCCCACGGCCGCCCCGCCGCCGACCAGCACCCCGGCCGCCGCGCCCAGATCGGTCAGCCCACGCCACCAGATGCCGAGCACCAGCAGCGGGCAGAAGCTGGACGCGGCGACCGCGAAGGCCAGCCCGACCACCTGGGATACGTCCAGCCCGGAGACGTTGAGCGCGAGCACCGCCGGCACCCCGCCGGCGATCACCGTGGCCAGCCGGAAGCCGCGTACCGAGCCGCGCCCGAGCACGTCGGTGGAGATCACCCCGGCGACGCTGGTGAGCAGCCCCGACGAGGTGGAGAGGAAGGCCGCGAAGGCGCCCGCCGCGACCAGCGCGGCGAGCAGCCGACCGGTGGTCCCGTCGCCGAGCGCGGCCCCGGGCAGCAGCACCACCACCGCGTCGGTCTGCCCGGTGACCAGCAGTTGTGGCGTGTAGATCCGGCCGAGCACGCCGTAGATGGTGGGCAGCAGGTAGAAGACGCCGACCAGGGCGAGCACCACCAGCGTGGTGCGCCGGGCGGCCGCGCCGTCGGGGTTGGTGTAGAAGCGGACCAGCACGTGCGGCAACCCCATGGTGCCGAGGAACGTGGCCAGGATCAGCGAGTACGTGGCGAAGAGGCCCCGGTCGTCGTCCCCGGCGGTGTCCGGCAGCAGCCAGTCAGCCGCGTCGGTGGCCACTCCGGACACCTCGGGCACCGGTTCACCGGCGGCGAAGTCGAGGCGGTCGCCGGGGCGTACCTCCCGGATCGTGCCGTCGGCGAAGGTGAGCGCCGCGCGGTGCTCGACCACGACGGTGGTCGCGGTCCGGAACGCCGGCCCGTCGGGCGGGGTCACCGTGGGCCGGGCGTCGGCCTGCCACTGCAACGCCAGGAAGATCGCGGGTACGGCCAGTGCGGTCAGCTTCAACCAGTACTGGAAGGCCTGGACGAAGGTGATCGCCCGCATCCCGCCGAACGCCACGTTCGCGGTCACCACGATGGCGACCAGCAGCGCCCCCACCGGGTACGGCGAGCCGGCGACCGTGGCCAGGGTCAGCCCGGCGCCCTGCAACTGCGGCACCAGGTAGAGCCAGCCGATGAAGATCACGAAGACGGTGGCCAGGGTGCGCAACCGGCGCGACCCGAGCCGCAGTTCGCAGAAGTCGGGCAGGGTGAACGCGCCGGAGCGGCGCAGCGGCGCGGCCACGAAGAGCAGCAGGGCGAGGTAGCCGGCGGCGAAGCCGACCGGGTACCAGAGGACGTCCACGCCGTACTTGAGGATCAGCCCGGCCACGCCGAGGAAGCTGGCGGCCGAGAGGTATTCCCCACCGATCGCGGCGGCGTTCCAGGTCGGACTCACCGCGCGGGAGGCGACCAGGAAGTCGGAGGTGGTGCGGGCCAGCCGCAGCCCGTAGAAGCCGATGCCGAGGGTGACCAGGGTGACCGCCACGATGGCCGGGACGACGTAGCCGTTGCCCATCTCAGCGCTCCGGCCGCTGGACCAGGTCGGTGAAGTCCTGCTCGTTGCGTTCCGCCAGCCGCACGTACGCCCAGCCCACCGCGATCAGGAACGGGAAGGAGGCGAGCCCGAGCAGCAGCCAGGGCAGGTTGACGCCGAAGACGGTGACCCGGCCGACGGCCGGCGCGATCGCGAACAGCCAGGGCAGGCCGCCGAGCCCGATCAGCACGACCAGGCTCATCCGCAGCGCGAGTGCCAGCTGGGCCCGGACCAGGCCCCGCACCAGCGCCTCGCCGACCCGGGTCTGCTGGGCGAGTTCGACGCGGGTGCGTTCGGCCCGGCTGTCCCGGCGGGACACCTCTGCCAGCACGATGCGCGCCCGCCCGGGTGGCTGTGGCGCCCGAGGGGCCGGTACCGGATCGTCGGCAGCGGTCACCTGGGCAGTCTCGCCTGCTCAGCGCGGATGTCAAGGGTGTCCACCGGGGTTGTGGACAACCTGTGGAGAACGCTTCACCCCTGTGGACAACGCATCGGTCGAACATTAAGACAGCATTAAGTCCCCGCGCGTTCACGCCTGGTGTTGTGGCGAGGTATGTCCTTGCCGGTATTGATCCCGCCCCCTACGCTGAGGCAGCAATTCCCTGTTTCCTCTTCATCCACGGGGTTTCTATGCGCAAATTCCGCACTCTGCTCGGCGCGACTCTCGCCGGGGCATGTGCACTGGCCGTGGTGCCGGGTACGGCATCCGCGGCTCCCGCCGCCGCGCCGCAGTTGGCGACGGCGGATCTCGCCGACACGACCGGGGCCTACTACGAGGTCTCCCCGGCCCGTCTGATGGACACCCGCTCCGGCCTAGGTGGTAAGACCGGAAAGATCGGCCCGCTGAGCAAGTTCGACCTCCAGGTCGCCGGCCGGGGTGGCGTACCGGCCGCCGGTGTCGGCGCGGTCGTGCTGAACGTGACCATCACCGGCCCGACGATGGACAGCTTCGTCACCGCCTACCCGGCGGGCGAGACCCGGCCCGACGCCTCGTCGGTCAACTTCGCCAAGGGCTGGCTGGGCTCCAACAACGTCACCGTGAAGCTCGGCGCGGGCGGCAAGGTCTCCGTCTACAACCGCAACGGCTACACCGACGTGGTGGTCGACGTGGTCGGTTACTACGCCAAGGACAACTCGATGACCAACCGCAACGGTGGTCAGTACGAGTGGTACGCACCCGAGCGGGCGTTCGACACCCGCGAGGACCCCGAGGGCAAGCCGCCGGCCGGCACCACCCTCGAATACGCACTGGACTTCGGGCCGGAGCGCAACCCGCACATGCGGACCCTCGTCACCAACCTCACCGCGGTGGCGCCGGCGAGCGCCGGCTTCCTCACCGCGTGGTCGGGTGCCACCGCCAAGCCGACCGCCTCCACGGTGAACTACGGCGCAAGCCGCAACGTGCCGAACACCGCGTTCATCCAGACCACCCCGTGCACCGGTGCCGAGCCGGGCCAGTGGTGCACCCTGGGCTCGCGGAAGTTCAAGATCTTCACCTCGGCCTCCGCCCACGTCCTGGTCGACGTGGTCGGCGCGGTCGACGACGGTTTCTCGGAGTGGGGCATGCGCTTCGCGCCGATGAGCCCGACCCGGATCGTGGACAGCCGCATCAACCTGGGCACCCCCGGCGCCCTCGGCGCCGGTAGCGTCCGTCGCGTGACCGTTCCCGGCACGCTGGTCACCGACACCACCGGCGTGGCGGTCATGAACGTGACCGCGGTGAAGCCGACCAACAACACGGTCATCACCGTGTGGCCGGCCGACATCCCGGAGATCCCGAAGCCGAGCACGAGCAACCTGAACCCGTACGCCAACCAGGTCGTGTCCAACGCGGTGCTGGGCATCATCGAGCCGAACAACGCGTTCAACGTGCACAACCTCTCCGGCACCACCCACCTGGTGGCCGACATGGTGGGCACGTTCTACTACCCGGCTGCTCCGGCGGCCACGCTCTCCGGTGACGCCGGCAAGAGCCAGCCTCAGTTCGTGGGCGCCTCCCACCGCTGAGCACCCGGACCATCGAAAGGCGCCCCGGCCGTCGGCCGGGGCGCCTTGTCGCTCACATTGATCACGGCCCCTCCTCGGGGCCGACAATCCTTCTTTCTCTTCGGGGTGTTCATGCGCAGAATCCGCACTCTCCTCGGCGTCACCGCCGCCGGGGCATGTGTGCTGGCGGGACTGCCGAGCGTCGCGCTCGCCGCGCCCACCGCGCCGTTCAAGGTCCTCACCGTCGACGTGGGCGACCAGACCGGCGGCTACCCGGTCTACCAGTCGGGCGTCTATGACACCGGCAACTCGAACCTTTCCCTGACGCCGGACTCGCTGGACCGGGTGTCCGTCTACGCGTACCAGCAGAGCTCCTACGTCAATCTCAGGACCGAGCCGCCCACCGGGCAGAAGTGGGTCGAGGGGCAGACGTACCGCGCCGGCGAGCTGGCCGACGGCACCTCCGCCGGCCTCAGCCTCGCGTCCGACGGCCGGGGCTGCGGAAACACCAGCGGCTCGATCACCGTCCGGGAGGTCGGCCGGAACCTGGAGACCGGCCTGATCGAGAAGTTCGCGGCATCGTACGACTACAGCTGCCCGGGCGGCACCAACAGCGGCATGATCAGCGGCGAGCTGCGCTGGGACTCCTCGGTGGACTACGTGGTCGCCCACGGCTCGCCCAACCCCGTCTCGTTCGGGTTCCAGGAGCTGGCGACGCGTAGCGCGGCCAAGACGGTCACCTTCACGTCGGTCGGCAGCAAGCCGATCACCTTCGGTGCCGCCAGCATCGGTGGCCCCACCCCCGACTCGTTCAGCGTCACCAGCTCCAACTGCAGCGGCCGGACGCTCGCCCCGGGCGAGACCTGCACGGTCTCCGTGGTGACCCACCCGGTCAAGGAGGGCGTCCACACGGGCAGCCTGCTGCTCGCCGACGACAGCTCCACCGGCACCCGCCGTGTGCAGCTCTCCGTGGAGGCCTTCCGCGGCGTCACCGGCATGTACTACCCGATCTCCCCGGCCCGCCTCATGGACACCCGAACCGGCCTGGGTGCACCGAAGGCCCGGATCGGCGCCGGCAAGAAGGTCGACCTGCAGGTCGCCGGCCGTGGCGGGGTGCCGAGCAGTGGGGTCAGCTCCGTGGTGCTGAACGTGACCGTCACCGGTCCGACCGCCGCCAGCTTCCTCACCCTCTATCCGGCCGGGCAGAGCCGGCCCACCGGATCGTCGATCAACTTCCCGAAGTACTGGCTCGGCTCGAACAACGTGACCGTGAAGCTGGGCTCGGGCGGCAAGGTGTCGGTCTACAACCACGCCGGCTCCACCGACGTGGTGGTGGACGTGGTCGGCTTCTACGCCGGCAACAACTCCATCTCCAGCCGCGGCTGGGGCAGCCAGTACCAGTGGTTCAAGCCCTCCCGCCTCTGGGACAGCCGTACCGACGGGGGTGCCCTGCCGGGCGGCTACTACACCGACGGACCGGTCGACTTCGGCGCGGACTTCAGCCCGCGGGTGCAGGCGCTGGTTCTCAACATCACCGCCGTCTCGCCGAAGAAGGCCGGTTTCCTCACCGCCTGGGACGGCGTGGGTGACGTGCCCAAGTCCTCGACGGTGAACTACGGCGCCGGCAAGGTGGTGCCGAACCTGGCCGTGGTCAAGGTTCGCCAGGAGTGGAACAGCAGCAAGGGCTACTCCCTTCCGTGGTTCGCGGTCTACACCTCGCAGACCTCGAACATCGTCATCGACCTGGTGGGCGTGATGGACGACGGCACGGCCCCCGACGGGCTGCGGTTCACGCCGCTGGCCCCGACCCGGATCGTGGACAGCCGGATCAGCCAGGGCATCGCCGGCGCCGTGGGTCCCGGTGCCGTCCGTAAGGTCACCGCCCCGGCCAACCTGGTCACCGACGCGACCGAGGCGCTGGCGATGAACGTCACCGCCGTGTCGCCGACCAACAACACGGTAATCACCGTCTGGCCGGCCGACTACGGCATGAGCAAGCCGTCGGCCAGCAACCTCAACCCCGCCGCCGGACAGACCGTGTCCAACGCGGTGCTGGGGGTCATCGGCCCGCTGGACGCCTTCAACGTGCACAACCTCTCCGGCACCACCCACCTCGTGGCCGACGTGGTCGGTACCTTCTGGCTCTACCCGGGTACGGCCAGCGCGGCGACGCTGACCCGGGCGGCTGCCACCGAGCGGCCCGAGGTGGTCGACTCGGCGCAGCGCGTCACGCGACGCGGCTGACCCGCGGGTGCGGGCGTCCCGGCAGGCCCCGGGGCGCCCGCACCGCACCCTTCGTTCCTTCTTCCTTCCACGGGGTCTCCATGCGCAGAATTCGTACCCTTCTCGGGGTGGCAGTCGCCGGGGCAAGCGTGCTGGCGGGGCTGCCGGGCGTCTCGCTCGCCGCACCCACCGCGCCGTACACCGCCCTCACTGTCGATCTCGGCGAGCACCGGACCAGACCGGTCAAGCAGTCCGGCGTCTACGATCCGAGCAACGCCACCATGGACGCGGCGGCCGGCGCCGACGACGTCTTCCGGATCACCGCCTCGCTGCCCGACACGTCTTACGTGCGGCTCGACGCCGCGCCCCCCACCGGGCAGAGCTGGACGGCCGGTCAGACGTACGAGACCGCCAAGGGGCGGGACTCCGTCCGGGCCCGCCTGGCCCTCAACGACGAACGAACCCTCTTCTGCACCACGGCGACCGGCTCGCTCACCGTGCGGGAGGTGACCCGGGACGCGACCACCCAGGCGGTGACCGCCTTCGCGGCGAGCTACGTGTACCACTGTGACGGCGACCCGGCGGCGCTCACCGGCGAGATCCGCTGGAACTCCTCGGTGGACTACGTCGCTGCGCTGCCCGACCCCACCACCGCGGACTTCGGCAAGCTGGACCTGGGGGACCGGCCCACGAAATCCCTGATCGTGCGCTCCCGGGGAAGCCTGCCCGTCACCTTCGGCGGCGCCGGCCTGACCGGCGCCGGCAGCGGTGACTTCGAGATCGTCTCGAACTACTGCTCGAACCGGACGGTAACGGTGGGGAACGGTTGCCTGCTGTCCGTCCGGCCGAAGTCGACTCGGGGCGGCCTGACGAGCGCCGTCCTCCGTCTGCCGGCGGACACGGTCGCCGGTGAGCTGGCCATCCCGGTGCGAGCCGACGTCGTCGACGGGGCCAAGGGCGCCTACTTCCCGGCGTCCCCGGCCCGGCTGATGGACAGCCGCTCCGGGCTGGGTGCGCCGAAGGCCAAGCTCGGCCCGGGCAGGACGGTCAACCTCCAGGTCGCCGGGCGCGGCGGGGTGCCGGCCTCCGGTGTGGGCGCGGTGGTGCTGAACCTGACCGTGACCGGGCCGACGAGCAACAGCTTCCTCACCGCCTACCCGGCGGGTGAGCAGTTACCCACGGCCTCGTCGATCAACTTCGCCAAGGGCTGGCTGGGTTCGAACAACGTGACGGTCAAGGTCGGCGCGGACGGCAAGGTGTCGATCTACAACCGCAACGGCTACACCGACGTCGTGGTCGACGTGGTCGGCTTCTACGCCGGCACCAGCCTCACCCCCGCCGGGTTCACCAAGCGCGGCCAGTACCAGTGGTTCGAGCCGTACCGGATCCTCGACACCCGGACCACGGGCAAGGGCCCGCTGCCCGCGGGCTCCGCGGTCGCCGGCTGGGTCGACTTCAAGGCCGACGTCTTCGGCGACTTCAACCCCCACGTCCAGGCGCTGGTCCTGAACATCACCGCGGTCAGCCCGCAGCAGGCCGGTTTCCTCACCGCCTGGTCCGGTGAGGGGAGCAAGCCGGTCGCCTCGACGGTCAACTACGGCGCGGGCAAGGTGGTGCCGAACCTGGCGTACGTGCAGACCGTGCCCTGCCCGTCCGGCGGCTGCGGCGGGGCCACCGGCGCCCCGCGCTACCGGGTCTTCACCTCGGCCACCTCGCACGTGGTGGTCGACCTGGTCGGCGTGATTGACGACGGCACCGTCACCGACGGCCTGCGGCTGCGGCCGTCGGCACCGAAGCGGATCGTGGACAGCCGGATCGGCCAGGGCCTGGTGAACGCGCTGAGCGCGGGCGAGACCGACAAGGTCACCCTCGACTCGCACGACGGCATCCAGGAGGACGACCAGGTGCTGGTGATGAACATGACCGCGGTGAGCCCGGAGAAGAACACGGTGCTCACCGTCTGGCCGGCGGACGCCGGCATCGCCAAGCCCTCGGCCAGCAACCTCAACCCGGCCGCCGGGCAGGTCGTGTCAAACGGGGTGCTGGGCGTGCTCGGCCCGAACGGGGCCTTCAACGTGCACAACCTGTCCGGGCAGACGCCGCTGGTGGCCGACCTCGTGGGCACCTTCTACCTGTACCCCGCCACCGCCGGCTCGACGCTGGCTGGCCAGTCGCGTCAGCAGGTCACCGCGACCGGCGTGACGGAGTACGCCCGCGGCTGACGGGACACCGTTGACGAAGGGGCGCGCCGAACCTCCGGCGCGCCCCTTTCCGTTGTCCCCACCACCGGTGGGTACCGGGCTTGCTGTCATCCGTCGATCCTCCTAATCTGAGCCGGCCAATCCCTCTCCTGTTTCCTCCACGGGGTGTTCATGCGGAATATCCGCACCATTCTCGGCGCGCTCGTCGCCGGGATCTGTGCCTCGACCGTGCTGCCGGCAGGAGCGCTCGCCGCGCCCACCGCTCCGTACACGGTCCTCACCGTCGACGTGGGCGACGCCTACGGCAAGCCGGTCAAGCAGTCCGGCGTCTACGACGGCACCAACTCCACCGTGACCGGTCGCGCGTACGGCACCGGGGGCGTGAGCATGGGCGCGAGCGGCCTGCCGGGCGGCTCCACCATCGCCATGTGGATCACGCCGCCGACCGGCACGCCGACCTTCACCGCCGGTCAGACCTACCCGACCGTCGGCTCCGGCGACGCTACCCACGCCGGCCTGAACATCTCCTCGGACAACACCGCCTGCAACGGCACGTACGCGTACGGCAGCCTCACCGTCCGAGACGTCGCCTACGACGCCACGGGGGCGGCGACCGTCTTTGCCGCCGCCTACGAGTTCCACTGCTCGCCCAACGCCGGAGCGGTCACCGGTGAAGTGCGCTGGAACTCCGGCCTCACCTATGTCGGGGCGGTTTCCTCGCCCGCGCCGCTCGACTTCGGCCGGGTCGCCATCGGCGGCTACATGGAGAACGCCTCGGCGAGCTTCGTCGTGAAGGGCACCCAGGACAGCGTCTTCGGGGCGGCCCGGATCTCGGGGGCCCACGCGTCGTCGTTCGAGATCATCGGCAACAACTGCTCCGGCCGGACGTACTGGTCGGGCGAATCGTGCGTCGTCAGCATCCGGCCGAACGCGCTGCGTTGGGGCGACTACACCGCCAACCTGGAACTGGACGACAACAGCGCCTACGGCAAGCGCGTGGTGCCGCTGAAGTTCACCGCTTACGACACGGTGATCGGCATGTACTACCCGCTGGCGCCGCAGCGCCTGATGGACACCCGTTCCGGCCTGGGCCGGCCCGCCCCCGGCCCGGTCGGTGCCGGGCAGGCCGTCGAGCTCCAGGTGACCGGGCGAGGCGGGGTGCCGGCCGGCGGCGTCGGCTCGGTGGTGCTGAACGTGACGGTGACCGGGCCGACGGCGAGCAGCTTCCTCACCCTCTACCCGTACGGGGAGTCCATCCCGACCGCCTCGTCGATCAACTTCCCGGCCGGCTGGCTCGGGTCCAATAACGTGACGGTGAAGCTCGGCGCCGGCGGCAAGGTGATGATCTACAACCGCAACGGCTCCACCCACGTGGTGGTCGACGTGGTGGGCTTCCACGCCGCCAGCGACACGGTGAAGAGCAGCCTCGGCTGGGGCGGTCATTACCATCCCGTCGAGCCGGCCCGGCTCATCGACACCCGGCCCAATCCGTTGGAGGCGGGTCAGCAGATCCAGAGCCAGGTCGACTTTGGCCCGGCCAGCCCGCACGTGAAGGCGCTGGTCCTCAACATCACCGCAGTCAACCCGGCGAAGGCGGGCTTCCTCACCGCCTGGGCGGGTGGCCCGCCGGTGCCGACCTCCTCGACCGTCAACTACGGCGCCGGCAAGGTGGTGCCCAACCTGGCCTTCGTGCAGACCCGCCCGTGCACCGACTGCGGTCCGGCGTACGCGGTTCCGGACTTCACGATCTACACCTCGCAGCGGACCGACCTGGTGGTCGACCTGGTCGGAGTGATCGACGACGGCTCGTTGCCGGACGGGCTGCGGTTCAGCCCGTTGAGCCCCACTCGCATCGCGGACACCCGGACGAACTTCGGGATGGGAGGGCTCGCTGCCGGTGACATCGGAACGATCACCGCGCCGCCGTCCGTGGTCACGGCGGACACCGAGGTGCTGGCGATGAACGTGACCGCGATCGCGCCGACGAAGAACACCGTGCTCACCGTCTGGCCGGCCGACGCCGGCATGGCGAAGCCGGGCGTGAGCAACCTCAACCCGGCCGCTGGGCAGACCGTCTCCAACGCCGTGCTGAGCGGGATCGGCCCGAAGGACGCGTTCCATGTCCACAACCTCACCGGGACCGTCGATCTGGTCGCCGACGTGGTCGGTCGGTTCTATCTGTACTCGGGCACGGCCAGCACGACCACGCTTGCCGCACCGCAGCCGCTCACCGTGCGGGGCACCACGAGCGCCCGCGGCTGACACCGGTCCGGAAGGGCGCCCCGGTCTCGGCCGGGGCGCCCTTCGACGTGTCCGGGACCGGGCCGGTGCGGACCATCACCCGCACCGGCCGGTCCGTCACTCGAGGCCCACCCGCACCGGGCGGGCGGTGGCGGAGCCGAGCCAGGTGTGCGGGTTGCCGTACCAGCACCAGCCGAGCTTCGGCGCGCCCTGGCTGATCCAGAGCGCCGGCACCCGCTTGTCCCCACAGCGGGACCCGACCAGCGAGAAGCACCGGTTGCTGGCCAGCGCGGCGGGGAAGTGGGTGATGAAGGCGGTCCCCTCGTCGATGGTGAGCGGCAGCCGGTCCTGGGCGGTCATCTGTTCCATCGCGGCGGCCGGGGCCAGGTTGCGGAACTCCTCGCCCCGGTCGACGTCGAAGAGCAGGTACGCCGGTCCGGCGGGTGCCTCCAGTTCCTTGATCGGGTCGAACCTGGGCAGGTCGTCGAGGGGGAAGTTCCGGTCGAGGAAGCCGGGCTTGCGCTTGCCGACCAGCGTGGTGAGCGCCAGTCGGTCGGGCACCGGGACCAGGTCGCGGGTGGTCACCAGCAGGAACGGCACCCGAGCCTCGGTCGGGGCGGGCAGCCCGGCCGCGCCGCTGACCGCGGCGTCCCGCAGCGGGGTGACCAGGTCACGGAAGGCGGCTTCGGTGAGCCCGGCGAGCTCCGGGTAGCCCAGGCGGATCAGCCCGTCGAGCTGGCGGTCGAACTCGGTGGCGGGGTCGAACACGGTCACGGTTGGCCTCCCGTTGTCGTATGGCCTACCGTACAGTGTACGAGATTCCACGATTATTCCCGCTCAGCGATTCCAATCCTGCTTGGCCGCCCGTACCAGCTTGTCCTTCAGCTCCCGGGTGTGCCGCCGGCTCACCGGCAGCTCCGTCCCGTCGATCACCACCACGTAGCCCGAGTTGACCAGCCGCAGCTCGGCGATCAGCTTCAGCTGCACCAGGTGCGACCGGTGGATCCGGACGAACCCGGCGTCGGCCCAGCGCTCGGCGAGCGTCGCCAGCGACACCCGGACCAGGTGCGAGCCGTCGGCCGTGTGCAGCCGGGCGTAGTCACCCTGCGCCTCCACCCAGCGCACCGCCGACCGGGGCAGCATCCGCGTCGTCCCGGCCAGCTCGATCGGGATGGTCGGGTCCTCCTCCGCCCGGGCCAGGGCCGCAGGGTGCGACGGCACCACCCGGGAGCCGATCACCCGGCGCAGCGACTCGGCCAGCCGGTCGGCGCGTACCGGCTTGCGGACGTAGTCGGTGGCGCCGAGGTCGAAGGCGTCCACCGCGCCGTCGTCGTACGCGGTGACGAAGACGATCGCCGGCGGCCGGGCGAACCGGCGCAGCACCCGGGCCAGTTCCATCCCGTCCAGGCCGGGCATCCGGATGTCCAGGAAGACCACGTCCACGTCGGCGTCGCGGAGCACCCGCAGCGCCTCGGTCGCGTC
Organism: Micromonospora purpureochromogenes; assembly: GCF_900091515.1. Lineage (NCBI taxonomy): Bacteria > Bacillati > Actinomycetota > Actinomycetes > Micromonosporales > Micromonosporaceae > Micromonospora > Micromonospora purpureochromogenes. The sequence goes on from NZ_LT607410.1 coordinate 751,074, forward strand.
GCCCGCCGTGTGCAGCCGGGCCACCCGGGGATCGGCCCGCAGGTGGTACGCCAGCTCGTCCAGCGCCGGCGGCTCGTCGTCGACCGCCAGCACCCGGAGGAACCCCGCCGTCGCGTTCACGGTCACGATCCCGCCCGTACGCCGGGATGGAACTTCGGCACCCGCAGGCTCACCTTCGTACCCGAGCCGGGGCCGGTCTCGACGACCAGGCCGAACCGGTCCCCGAAGACCGACCGGAGCCGCTCGTCGACGTTGGAGAGGCCGACGTGCTGGCCGGTGTCGTCGGTCGGGTCGCTGCCGGCGCGGGCCAGCTCCGCGATCCCCGCGGTCAGCGTGGCCGGATCCATGCCCACTCCGTCGTCCTCCACCGTGATGTGACACTCGGCGCCCTCGTCCCGGGCCTCGATGCTCACCATGCCGGTGCCGGGCTTGCGGGACAACCCGTGCCGCACGGCGTTCTCCACCAGCGGCTGGAGGCAGAGGAACGGCAGCGTCACCGGCAGCACCTCCGGGGCGATCTGCAACCGCACCTGCAACCGGTCGCCGAACCGGGCCCGCTCGATGGTCAGGTAGCGGTCGATCGAGCGCAGCTCCTCGGCCAGCGTGGTGAACTCGCCGTGCGCCCGGAACGAGTACCGGGTGAACTCGGCGAACTCCAGGATCAGCTCCCGGGCCCGCTCCGGGTCGGTGCGGACGAACGAGCCGATCGCGGTCAGCGCGTTGTAGATGAAGTGCGGGCTGATCTGGGCGCGCAGCGCCCGGATCTCCGCCCGGGCCAGCCGCTCCCGGGACGAGTCCAGCTCGGCCAGGGCGAGCTGGTTGCCGGCCCAGTGTGCGGTCTCCAGGGTGGCCTGCACCAGCCCGGGCGCGGGTGGGGCGTCGGCGATCGCCACCAGCGCCCCGACCACCCGGCCCTGCGCGCTCAGCGGCGCGAGCACCGCCCCGCGTACCGGGCAGTCGACCCGGTCGCAGTGCAGCTCCGACTCGCCGAGCACCGTCGACCGGCCCGCCTCCACCGTCCGCCGGGCCGCCGCGAGCAGCTGGTCGCCGTGGTGGCCGCCGCGCCCGTCCAGGGCGAGCAGCGCGTCGGAGTCGGTGAGCGCCAGCCCGGCCGCCCCCACCAGGGCCCGCAGGTGACGTACGGCCTTCGCCGCGCCCGCCGGGGTCAGGCCGGTACGCAGCGGTTCGGCGGCCAGGCCGGCGGTGTGCAGCACCTCGTAGGTGGCCCGCTGGGTGGCGGTGGCGATGCCCCGCCGGCCGCGTAGCCGCAGCACCGCCCAGAGCGCGGCGGCCAGCGCCGTGACCAGCGAGACGACGCCGACGACGGCGGAGAGGTTGCCATCCACGCAGCGATCCTTGCCGGTGCGGGCCGCTACGCCAAGCCCCGGCCGGGCGTCTCCGGCGGCCGAGCCGCTAGTGCAGTGTCCACAAACGTTGGCCGGGTGGTGTCGAGTGCGAGAGTGTCGTAGGGGTGGTGTTGGCTTCGGTGTATGCCTCGTCGTCGTGATCCGTGCGGTCCCCGGGTGGCGTATCGCACTGCTCGAGTGGGGTTGCGAGTGACGGTGGGGCAGCGGCGGCGGTGTTTCGGGTTGCTGCGTTCGGCCGGTGACGTGTGGGCGTGCCTGTTGGAAATCAACGGGTGGCGGCGTCGCCGCGGGGACGCCCCGCTGGTGGGCTATCAGGAGTTGTGCCGGGAGTTGGCGGCGTCGGGTCCGGGCACGTTCGCCGAGTTGGACAGCACGGGTGCGAGGTCGGTGTTGCGCCGGTTCTCCGACGCGTGGTTCGCAGCGGCGAAACGCCGCAACAGCGGTGACGTGTCGGCGCGGTTCCCGCGGCGGCGGCGTGGGCTGGTGCCGGTGCGCTGGTATCACGGCACCTTCACGGTGGACGGGCGCGGGGTGCGTATCCCGGTGGCGAAGGGCAGCCCGTCGTTGTGGGTGCGGTTGGCCCGGGATCTGCCGTACCCGCCCGAGCAGGTCCGGTCGGTCACGCTGCTGTGTGAGGGTGGCCGGTTGTTCCTGGACGTTACCGCCGAGGTGCCGGTCGCCACCTACCCGCCGGGTGAGGGGCCTGACCCGGGTCGGGTGGCGGGGGTGGACCTCGGTGTGATTCACCCGTATGCGGTGGCCGGCCCGGACGGGGAGGGGCTGTTGGTGTCGGGGCGGGCGATTCGCGCCGAGCATCGCATGCACCTGGCCGACAGCAAAGCCCGCGGCCGCGCGGTCGCCCGCCGCGCGCCGAAGCCGGGTCAGCGGGGGTCGCGGCGGTGGCGCAAGTATCGTCGCCGGGCCCGCCTGGTGCAGGGCCGGCACCGGCGTCGGGTCCGTCAGGCCCAGCACGAAGCAGCCGCCACGGTCGTGTCCTGGGCGGTCCGCCAGCGGGTGGGCGTGCTGCACGTCGGGGACCCCCGCGGCGTGCTCGAGGTACCGGCGGGGCGGCGGCACAACCTGCGGCTGCGGCAATGGCAGGTTGGCGGGGTCATGCAGGTCCTGACCGACAAGGCCACCCTGGCCGGTATTACCGTCCACCTCGTGGATGAACGTGGCACTTCCTCCACATGCCCCGCCTGCCGGCGGCGGATACCCAAACCGCGTGGGCGGAGCCTGTCCTGCCCGCACTGTCAGCTCACCGGACACCGCGATTTGGTCGCGGCCGCCATCATCGCCACCCGCATCCCGGGCGGCGGACCCACCACCCCCACAGCCGCAGTTGTGCTGCCCGGGGTGCTCACGCACCGTCGAGCCGGACGGCACTTGCCCGGTGCCGGCCGGTCCCGGCGTGACCCCCGCCGCCCACCCCTGGTGGCGCGAGGATCAGTTGGCCCGCGGAGGCCCGCCCCACCATCCGGTGGGGAGTCGCTCGCCCGAAAGGCGAGGATCAGAACCCTCACCGGACACCCGGTGAACGTTCGTGGACACCGCACTAGTAGGCGCCCTTGCGGGCCAGCACCACGCCCACCGTCCGCCACAGGATGCTCAGGTCGTACGCCAGCGACCAGTTGTCGACGTAGTAGAGGTCCAGCCGGACCGCCTCGTCCCAGGAGAGGTCGGAGCGGCCGGAGACCTGCCACAGCCCGGTCATGCCCGGCCGGACCAGCAGCCGGCGCCGCACGTCACCCAGGAAGTCGCCGTCGTCGGCGGGCAGCGGACGCGGCCCGACCAGCGACATCTCCCCCCACAGCACGTTGATCAACTGGGGCAGCTCGTCCAGCGAGGAGGCGCGCAGGAAGCGGCCCACCGGGAAGACCCGGGGGTCCTGCTTCATCTTGAACAGCATGCCGTCGGTCTCGTTCTGGTCGACCAACCCGGCCAGCCGATCCTCGGCGTCGACGTACATGGTCCGGAACTTCCAGACCCGGAAGGTGCGGCCCTCGTGGCCCACCCGCGGCTGCCGGAAGAAGACCGGCCCGGGGTCGGAGATCCGGATCGCGAGGGCGATGGCCGCGAAGAGCGGGGCGAGCAGCAGCAGGCCCAGCCCGGCGGCGACCCGGTCCATCAGGCTCTTCATCAGCAGCGCCGGGCCCGACAGGGTCGGCTCCTCGACGTGCAGCAGCGGCAGGCCCTCGATCGGGCGGATGTGCACCCGGGGGCCGGCGATGTCGGTCAGCTGCGGGGCGACCACCAGGTCGACGCCGGAGCCCTCCAACTGCCAGGCCAGCCGGCGCAGCTCACCCGGCTCGGCGCTGGCCGAGCCGCAGACCGCGATCGTGTCGCCGCCGACCTCGCGGACCAGGGCGAGGACGTCCCGGCCGGCGTACACCGGCACCGGGGTCTCGATGCCCCGGGCGGCGGCGTACCCGTCGGTGATGTGGATGGCGACCGGCACCAGGCCGGCGCTCGGGTTGCGGGTGACCGCGGTGTAGACCTCCAGCGCCTCCGGCAAGGTGCCGACCAGCACCATCCGGTGCCCGGCGTGCCCGGCGCGGCTGCGGACGGTGTGCAGCACGAACCGGGCGGTCAGCCGGCCCATCAGGACCAGCGTCAACGCCCCGAGCAGGGCGAAACCGACCGTGTAACGGGACAGGTCGGTCTTCGTGGCGAACGCGATGAAGGAGACCGTGGCGGCGGCCGCCACCCCACCCCGGATGACCCGCTTGAACTCGTCCGGTCCCAGCCCGAGATAGCGCCGGTCGTAGGCGCGGTTGCCCCAGAGGATGACCACCCAGCCGAGCGGCAGCAGCAGGAACGCCACCGTGTAGAACCAGGTGGGGTCCTCCTGGGCGTTGTAGAAACCCGCCCGCGCCTGGCCGAACGCCTCCTGGGCCATCCAGTCGGCGAGCATCACGGCGGCGAAGTCGAGCAGCAGCAGGGCGACGGTGTACGGGCGGTGCCAGCGCGAAACCCGGCGACGGGCCCTCGCCCACCCCGACCGGGGGACGCCGTTGTGCGACGGCGGTGTCGGCGGCTGGATCTCGAAGCTGTCGACGTGCCGCACGAGTTTGCTCCGGCCTGTGTTGGTTACCGGGCGCTGGAGGCTTGTCGTCACCTCACCCATGTCCTCCCGCATGACACGCGCCGCTCACTCGCAGTGAGGGGCTCGGGTCGCCCACCGTTCCAGTCTCCCACGCTGCCAGTGGGCCGGACGCTGACCCGAAGGACAATTGCGCCTGGTGCTGCCAGCAGGGATCCGGCCGGCTCCACGTCAGTTTTCGAAGCCGGGGACCGAGCCACTATACCGATGGATGGCGGCCCCGGTAGAGGCGCGGACGGGCAGCTTCCACGCGCCCGGGACGATTCCTCTCCGTAACCACCGGGTGTCATTACTCACCGTACGAGCCGGGACAACCGACGGTCAGCGAGGGGCTTTCCGCCGGTCTGACAGGTCGGGCAGTACTGCAGGCTCGAATCGGCGAAGGACACCTCGCGCACCGTGTCGCCACAGACCGGACAGGGCAGGCCGGTCCGGGCATGCACCTTCAGGCCGGAGCGCTTCTCGCCCTTCAGCTCCGCCGCCCGCTGACCGAGCGAGCGGCGGACCGCGTCGCCGAGCACCGCCCGGGTCGCCGCGTGCAGCGCGGCGAGCTGGTCGTCGGTGAGCCGGTCGGTGATCGCGAACGGCGAGAGCTTCGCCGCGTGCAGGATCTCGTCGGAGTACGCGTTGCCGACCCCGGAGAGCACCGCCTGGTCGGTCAGCACCCCCTTGACCTGGCCCCGCCGGCTGCGCAGCCGCTCGGCGAAGGTGGGCAGGTCGGCGCCGAGCGCGTCCGGCCCCAGCTTCGCCACCCCGGGCACCTGCGCCGGATCGGTCACCAGGTACACGGCCAGCTTCTTCTGGGTGCCCGCCTCGGTCAGGTCGAAGCCGGAACCGTCGTCGAGGCGGACCCGCAGGGCGACCGGGCCCTTGCCGGGGCGCAGCGGGGTGGTGGACGGGAACGCCTCCCGGTAGTGCAGCCAGCCCGCCCGGGCCAGGTGCACCACCAGGTGCAGGCCGCCGTCGACCACCACGTCGAGGAACTTGCCGTGCCGGCGGGCGTCCACCACCGCCCGGCCCGACAGCGCCGAGGGCGCCGGGTCGTACGTCTTCAGGGCGCTGATCGCGGCGACCTCGACCCGGTCGATCCGCCGCCCCACCGCGCGCTCACGCAGGTAACCCGCGAGCGCCTCCACCTCCGGTAGTTCGGGCACGTTCCAACGGTAGCCTTCTTTCCCGTGAGCGCGAGGAACGAGCTTGCGAGTCCCCGCCGCGAGTGCGAGGGATGAGCTTCGCGAGTCCGGCGGTCGCGAGCAGAGAGCGGCACAGTCGCGAACGAAAGGCGAGCTCCGTGAGAATCGTGGTGGCGCACAACCGGTACCGGGAAGCCCAGCCCTCCGGCGAGAACACGATCGTCGACTCGGAGATCGCCCAGCTGACCGACGCCGGTGTCGAGGTGCTGCCGTTCATCCGCAGCTCGGACGAGATCCCGTCGATGTCGAAGGCGGCCAAGGCGCTGCTGCCGATCTCCCCGATCTGGGCCCCGCGCGCCCAGGAGGACCTGTCCCGGCTGCTCACCGCGCACCGCCCCGACGTGCTGCACCTGCACAACCCGTACCCGCTGATCTCGCCCTGGGTGGTGCGGACCGCGCACCGGCACGGCGTGCCGGTGGTGCAGACGGTGCACAACTACCGGCAGGTCTGCTCCTCCGGGATCTACTTCCGGGACGGGATGATCTGCCAGGACTGCAAGGGCCGGGCGCTCGGCGTGCCGGCGGTCGTGCACCGCTGCTACCGCAACTCCCGCGCGCAGAGTGCCCTGATGGCGACCACCCTGGCCGTGCACCGGGGCACCTGGCGCTCGGTCGACCGGTTCATCGCGCTGACCTCGGCGATCGCCGACCACCTGCGGGACTACGGCATCCCGGACGAGCGGATCGTGGTCAAGCCCAACTCCGTGCCCGACCCGGGCCGGCCGGCCCCGCTCGGCGACGGGTTCCTCTACATGGCCCGGCTCACCCCGGAGAAGGGCCTCGACCTGCTGCTGGAGGCGTGGCGCCGGCACCCGGTGGGCGCGCTGGGCACGCTGCGCGTCGCCGGCGACGGCGAGCTGCGACCGCTGGTCGAGGCGGCCGCCGCGGACCGCGCCGACGTGGTCTACCTGGGCCAGCTCGACCGGGCCGGGGTACGCGCCGCGGTCGAGGCGAGCGCGGTGGTGATCGCCGCGTCGATGTGGCACGACGTCCTGCCGACCGTGATCATCGAGGCGCTGGCCAGTGGGCGGCCGGTGCTGGGCACCGCGCTCGGCGGCATCCCGTACCTGGTCGGGGCGGACGGTCCCCGCGAGCCCGCCGGCACCGGGTCGGCGGAGACCGCCTCCGCAGTCCCCGGCGGGGGCGTCGCGCCGCTGCCCGCCGGCGTGGTGACCGGCACCGCCGGCTGGGTGGTCCCGCCGGAGCCGGCCGCGATGGCCGCCGCCCTCCCGGTCGCCCGGGCCGGTGCCGCCGCGCTGTCCCAGCCGGCCCGGCTCCGCTACGAGCAGACCTTCCACCCCGACGTGGTCACCAAGCGCCTCCTAGACATCTACGCCACCCTCCCCCGCCCCTGACCCCCGCGCTCGCCTGCGCGCCCGCGCGCGTCCGCTTCTCGCGTGCACTTTCAGAGAAAGAGTGGCTTTCGGAGCCGAAATAGCCACTCTTTCTCTGAAAGTGCGGTCTGAGGGGTGGGGGTCAGCGGAGGGAGGCGCGGGCGGAGAAGGCGATGCTGGCGAGGAGGAAGGCGCCGTTGACGATCGTGAAGGCGATGATCACCCAGAAGGTGAGGGCCGGGGCGAGCATCAGGACCAGCGCGGCCACGAAGATCACCGCGCCGTAGTCGCGGACCAGCTTCACCAGGCGTACCGGCAGCGAGGTCGAGGTGACCATGCTGGCGGCGTTCGGGCCGGCCTGCATCACGGAGGTCACCAGGTTGACCATCCAGGTGCCGGCGAAGACCGCGACCAGCCAGGTCGGCGTCTCCGGCCGCTGCGCCACGGCGGTCGCCGCCAGGGCGGCCACCAGCGCGATCTGGGCGGCCACGTCGCAGAGCACGTCCACCCGGGCGCCCGCCGCGCTGCCCTGCCCGGTCACCCGGGCCAACTGACCGTCGGCGCAGTCCAGCGAGTACGCGACCTGCCAGCCGACCAGCGCGGCCAGCCCGACCACCCAGGCCGGTACGTCGCCGGCGGCGACCCGGTCGGCGAGCGCCACCACGGCCACCGAGGTGGCCAGCCCGAGCACCAGGTTGGCGATGGTCAGCGCCGTGGGGCGCAGCCCGAGGCGCTGGGCGACCAGCGCGAAGACCGCGCCGAGCCACTGGCTGAGCGACTCGCTGAACAGGCCGCCGCCCCGGTTGACCCGGTGGAAGTCGGCAACGGTGGGACGGGGCTCAGCCACAGTGGTCGCGGATTGCACCGGCGTAGTCTGCCAGCCGCTCCCGCGTCTCGGTAGGCGACATCGCCAGGTGTTCGAGGATGGTGTACCGGTCCGGCCGGGTGGAGGGCGCGAACTGCACCGCCTCGACGAACTGGTCGTCGGTCAGCCCCACGTCGGCCGGGAGGCGAGGCAGCTGATGCCGGGCGAGGCAGGCCGACATCTCCGCGAAGCGCCGCCGGTCGCCGCGCAGCCAGGTGCAGAACAGTGCCCCGAGCCCGGCCAGCTCACCGTGCGAGGCGGTGCCGGGGAAGAGCGCGTCGACGGCGTGCATGATCTCGTGGCAGCCACCGCTGGCCGGCCGACTGGTGCCGCAGACCGCCATCGCCAGGCCGCTGGAGATCAGCGCCTCGGCGAGCACGGTGACGAAGGCGTCGTCGGCCACGTCGCCCGGGTGGTTGAGTACCGCCTCGGCGCCCATCCGGGCCAGCGAGGCGGCCAGGCCGTCGACCGGCTCGCCCCGAACCTGCCGGGCCAGCTCCCAGTCGGCCAGCGCGCTGATGTTGCTCACCGCGTCGCCGATGCCCGCCCGGTTGTGCCGTTCCGGGCCGCTCTCGACGAAGTCCAGGTCGACGATGACCGCGATCGGGATGTGTACCCCGTAGGAGCCCTTGATCCCCTCGCTGACCAGGCTCGCGACCGGGGAGGCGATCCCGTCGTTGGCCAGGCTCGTGGCCACGGTGACCATGGGAAGCCCGCGCCGGGTGGCGGCGTACTTGGCCACGTCTATCGTCTTGCCGCCACCGATGCCGACCACCGCGTCGTACGAGCGGGCGCGGAGCTTGCTGCCCAGGTCGTCGGCGGCCTCGAGGGTGCCACCGGCGACGGTGAACACGTCGGCCGACCGCAGCGACGGCCGGATCAGCTCGGCGATCTGCTCGCCCTGCCCCGGCCCCACCACCACCGCCACGTCACCGCCGGCGGAGATCCGTCCGTCGGCGAGGATCGCGGCGAGGTCGGCCACCGCCCCGCGCCGCACGTCGATGTGCAGCGGGGTCAGCACCGTACGAGCTAGTAGCGGCACGCGATCTCCCGCGCCCGGGCCAGGTCGGCGTGGTTGTCGACCTCGACCCAGGAGACGTCCCCGATCGGCGCCGCGCGAACCTCGCCGCCCCGGTCGGCGAACTCCTGGTAGCCGTCCTCGTAGTAGAGGTCGGGGTCCCGCCGCCAGGTCGCCTCCAGCGCGTCGGCGAGGGCGTCGGCCACCTGCGGCTCGATCAGCGTCGCGCCGATGTACTCCCCGTACGCCTCGACCGGATCCATGATCTTGGTGATCCGGGTGAGCTGGCCGGCGGCGTCGAAGGTGGTCTTCATCTCCTCCTCGGCCAGCGCCTTGATGTTGTCGATGGCCAGCAGGATGCCCGGCCCACGCTCGGCGAGCAGGGTCTTCTCCACGCTCACCGGGTGCACGGTGTCGCCGTTGACCAGCAGCACGCCCCGGGCGAAGTGCTCCCGGGCCAGCCAGAGCGAGTACGCGTTGTTCCACTCCTCGGCCTTGTCGTTGTGCACGAGGGTGAGCCGGACGCCGTAGCGCTCCTCCAGTGCGGCCTGGCGCTGGACGACCGCGTCGGCGGCGTACCCGACCACGATCACGATCTCGGTGAGCCCGACCTCGGCGAGGTTGCGCAGCGCGATGTCCAGGATGGTGGTCTCACCGTCCACCGGCACCAGCGCCTTGGGCAGGGTGTCGGTGTACGGGCGCAGTCGGCGCCCCGCACCGGCCGCGAGCACCATCCCGATCATGCGGGGTCCTCCCTCGTACGACTCCAGGTCACCGTGGAGGATAGCCCCGCGTGACGGTGGGGCTGCCGCCAACCGGGGCCAGAGCGGCTCTCAGCCGGGCAGGGCGGCCAGGTCGGCCAGCACCGCGAGCCGCTCCTCGGCGGTGAGCGCCGCGTACGGGCCGGCCGCGCGGCGGTCGGTCTCCAGCTCGATCGCCCGGCGCTCCGGCCCCTCCGGCAGCTCGCTGGCGCTCGACGCGGTGTGCCCGGCGGCGGTCCACGCGGCGGCGTGCGCGTCGGCCCGGTGGTAACGCAGCGTGCCGAGCCGGTTCAGCAGGAGCACCCCGGGCGGCGTGCCGTCCGGCTCGTACGGCGGGGCCATGGTGGCGAACGCGGGCGTCGGTTCGGCGTCGGGCTCCCCGGCGAGCAGCAGCGCGTACGCCAGCAGCCGGCCGAACGCCTCGACCAGGCGCAGCACCCGGTCGTCGTGCCCGGCCCACAGCTCCTCGGTGACCTCGCCGTGCACCTGGTAGATCTCGGTGAGGAAGTCGGTGCCGCGCTCGGTGGCGGCGAAGCCGCCGTCCGGCCGGCGGACGATCATCCCGTGCGCCACCTGTTTGTCCAGGGCGCGCTGGCAGGCGGCCGGATCCCGGTAGCGGGTGACGGCGGCGAAGCCCGCCCCGTCGACCGTGCCGCCCGGCGCGGCGAGCCGGGTGCGGAACTCGACCAGGAAGCCGGTGGCGGCCGGCCCGCCGTACCGCTGGCTCAGCTCGGCGCCGCCGCCGTCGCGGCCGGCGAGCATGCCGGCGACGAAGGCCCGGTCGACCGCCGGGGCGACCAGCCCGGCGAACCGGTGCGGCGCCAGCTCGACGTCGGAGTTCACCGACCGATCGACCGCAGCGCGGCGACGGCGATCACGCCCGGTTCCAGATGGTCGCCGCCGATGTCCCAGGCATTGGGAAAACGGCTCCGCTCGGGAGATCGGCGCTGAGTGAAGAGGCGGCCGTCGTCGTCCACGATCAGCGCGCCGGCGCAGCGGAGAGGCTCGGTGGGCACGTGCCGACAGTAGCGAGCGGGCGTGGGTCGCACCGATGCCCGGTCTTGTCCGGTCTGCCACGTGGGCCCACCATGTGGGTACCGGGTGGTGCCGCCGTCCCAAAGGGGTGATGCGTGATGCAGGTTCGGGAAGCTATGTCCAACCAGGTGCTCATGGTGGGTCCGGAGCACACGCTCCGGCAGGCCGCCCAGATGATGTCGGCCCGCCGGGTCGGCTCGGCAGTGGTGATCGACCCGGACTCCGAAGGGGTCGGGATCATGACCGAACGGGATGTGCTCAACGCGATCGGGGCCGGGCTGGACTGCGACGTGGAACGCACCAGGGCGCACGTGAGCTGGGACGTCGTCTACGCCGGTCCGGATTGGACGGTGGAGGAGGCGGCCGCGGCAATGGCCCGTGGCGGCTTCCGTCACCTGGTGGTGCTCGACGGCCGGGAGGTGGCCGGGGTGATCTCCGTACGCGACCTCATGCGGGTCTGGTCGCAGCAGCGGCTCACCGTGGGCTGAGTCCGGGCCGGGGGTCGTCCGCACCTGTCGCGGCGGCCCCTGACCGGCCCGGATGTCCCGCCGACGAGAGTTCCGCTCGCGTCCGGACGTCGATCATCTGTCCGCATGTTGAACTTGGCGTGTATGCCGGTCGGACCGGCCGGGACAGGCCCTAGGCTCGTCCGCATGACCGCCGAGCAGCTGATCTCGTTCGCCCGTGGAGCTCCCTCGCTGGACATCATCGATGTCGAGGGTCTCAAGGCAGCAGCCCTCCGTGCCTTCGACGCCGACCCCGCCGGGATCACGGCGTACGGCACCTCCGTCGGGTACCCGCCCCTGCGGAAGTGGATCGCCGAGAAGCACGGCGTCGAGGCGGATCAGGTACTGATCACCAACGGCTCGCTCCAGGCGGACGCATTCCTCTTCGACCACCTGGTCCGCCGCGGTGACGCGGTGGTGGTGGAGCGTCCCACGTACGACCGGACCCTGCTCAACCTCCAGCGGATGGGGAGCGAGATCCACGGCGTCTCGATCCAGCCGGACGGCCTCGACACCGCCGAGCTGCGCAAGCTGCTGGAGTCCGGGGTGCGGCCCCGGCTGGCCCACGTCATCCCGAACTACCAGAACCCGGCCGGCGTGACGCTTTCCCTGGAGAAGCGCCGCGAGCTGCTCGACCTGGCCGTCGAGTACGAGTTCACGATCTTCGAGGACGACCCGTACGCCGACATCCGGTTCCGGGGCGAGGCGCTGCCGTCGATGCTTTCGCTGGACACCCGCAACGTGGTGGTGCACGCCTCCAGCTTCACCAAGACGGTCTGCCCGGGCGTCCGGGTCGGCTACCTGGTCGGGCCGGCGGACCTGATCGCCGACATCGCCAAGAAGGCGACCAGTCTCTACATCTCGCCCGGCATGGTCTCCGAGGCGATCGTGCACCAGTTCTGCGTCTCCGGCGAGATCGAGCGGTCGATCGAGACCGTGTCGACCGCCCTCGGCGAGCGGGCCCGGGTGCTCGCCGAGTCGCTGCGCCGGCACCTCCCCGAGGCCAGCTTCGTCGAGCCGGACGGTGGCTACTTCCTCTGGGTGGAGTTCCCGGCGGACGTGGACGTGGCCCGGCTCGCCCCGGCCGCCGCCGAGCGGGGCGTCGCCGTGGTCAAGGGCAGCGACTTCATGGTCGACGGCGGGCAGCACGCGCTCCGGCTCGCCTTCTCCGCCGTCACGGCGGACCGGATCGACGAGGGCGTCCGCCGGCTGGCGGAGGCCCTGGCCGCCCTCCGGGGCTGAATATCTGTCGGGTTTCCGACAATCTGGCGATGCCGGCCGGCCCGGGGCACCCCTCGGGCCGGCCTGCGGCTCACAATGCTGCGAGCGTCGCTCACCTGCCCACGCGCGGCCGGGCCACCGGTCGCGCCGCCCGTACGCGCGCGACGCCGCCCAGCATCACCCCCGCCCCCACCGGCGCCGGGTGGGCCGCGTCGCCCCCTCACCCCCCTGAACGCGGCGCGGCCCACCCGGCGCCACCCCACCTTCCGTGATCTTGCGCCGCTGGCGGCGGATTCCGTCCGGTCGGGCGAATCGGCAGCACAACCGCGTGATCACCGAAGCTGCCGGCGGGCCGGTCGGCGAGGGGCAGCGCGGCCGGCGGGGGCGTAGCCTGCAAGCCGCAGCAGCGTGGGGAGGGGGACGCCATGACGGACCGGGTCCAGCGGGAGCGGTCGACGAACCAGCACACCGGGCGGGTGCTCAACCCCCGCGCCTGGACGGCGCCGGTCCGGGCGATGTCCCGCATCCTCAACGCCGACGGTTCCCCCCGCATCCCGACCCCGGCCGGGCCCGGGCGCAGCGGCGTGGTCGACTGCGGCCTCTACGTCGACGGGGAACGCCAGCCCGGCCAGTGGAACTACGCCGACGCGCTGGAGGCGGCCCGCGGCGAGCGCAACGCCTTCGTCTGGCTCGGCCTGCACGAGCCGGAGCTGGCCGAGATGACCGCCATCGCCGAGACGTACGGCCTGCACGAGCTGGCGGTCGAGGACGCGGTCAAGGCCCAGCAGCGCCCCAAGCTGGAGCGCTTCGGCGACGTCACCTTCCTGGTGCTGCGTACGGCCCGCTACTGCGAACACGCGGAGCTGACCGAGAACTCCGAGGTGGTCGAGACCGGCCAGGTGATGCTCTTCATCGGGCCGAACTTCCTGATCAGCGTCCGGCACGGCGACGCCTGCCGGCTCGCCCCGGTCCGCGCCGACCTGGAGGCCAAGCGGGATCTGCTGCTGCACGGCCCGTGGGCGGTGGCGTACGCGGTCACCGACCGGGTGGTGGACCTCTACCTGGAGGTGGCCGACCAGCTGGAGGACGACCTGGACGTGCTCGAGGCCGACGTCTTCGACCGGCAGAGCAGCGGCCGGATCCAGCGGATCTACCAGATGAAGCGGGAGCTGGTGGAGTTCAAGCGGGCGGTGATGCCGTTGCAGCGGCCGCTGATGACCCTCACCGCGCAGGTCAACCGGGAGGTGCCGCAGGAGGTGCGGCGCTACTTCCGGGACGTGCAGGACCACCTCAGCCGCACCGTCGAGCAGGTCAACTCCTACGACGACCTGCTCAACTCCATCCTCCAGGCGCGGTTGGCGCAGGTCACCGTCGACCAGAACAACGACATGCGCAAGATCGCCGCCTGGGCCGCCATCGCCGCGGTCTGGACCGCGTTCGCCGGGGTCTACGGGATGAACTTCGAGAACATGCCCGAGTTGAAGTGGACGTACGGCTACCCGGGCGTGCTGGCCCTGATGCTCGCCATCTCGCTGGCGCTGTACCGCTGGTTCCGCCGCAACGGCTGGCTCTGACCCGTACACCGGCGATCCACGCCGAGGGGCGGCCCTGGGCCGGCGGGGGCGCGATCGACCCCGGACACGCCGGCGGCGCGGGAGTCGCCTCCCGCGCCGCCGGCGAACCGCCTGGTCAGCGACGGCTGCTGGACTTGGCGCCGTTCTTGCCGATCGCCTTGCTGAGGTCGTCCGCCGGCCGGCCGGAGACGTCCGTGGCGCCCTCGGCGACCGAGGGGACCTTGTCGTTGGCGTGGATCATCGGCTGGGTGCCGGGGGTGGTGGTCGAGGCGCTGTCGCCACCGGCCACCGCGGAGCTGCCCGCGCCGGTGGGGCCACCGGCCGTGCCGGCACCGCTGGACATCGTGGACGAATCGGTCACCTTGCCTCCGTTCGCCGACGGCGTCTCCACGACCAGGGTGTCCACCTCGTCGCGGACGGTCTCGACGCCCTGCGTCGGGTCGTACTCCGCCCACTCCTGCTGCTCGCGGCGGCGGCGCATGGCCATCGCGCCGGCCACGCCGGCGACCGCGCCGGCGGCCAGCAGGCCGGTCATCATCGACCCGCTCTTCTTCTGCTTCTTCTTCGCGGCCTTCAGGTTCCTGGCCTTGGCCTTCCTGCTCATCGCCGGCTGCTTGGCGGCGGCGGCCTTCCGGCCGGTGAGGGCCTTGCCCGCCGTCTGCGCCTGGGCGTTGCGGACCGCCAGGGCCAGCGGCGCGAGCGCCGCGACCGTCGACGCGAAACCGCCGGACGCCCGGTCCCGCACGATGACGGCGGTCGGCGTGACGACGCCACGGGCTGCCTGGACCCGCGGCCCCACCGTGGCGCCGGCACCCCTCGCCGCGTACGTGGCGGCCTGCCTCAGGTGACCGATGCCCTGGTTGAGCTCAGCCTTCGCGAGCTGCCCCTGGGTCTTGCGCCGCCCGATTCCAAACACGGTCCCACCTCCTGGGAGTTGTTCCTTCGTCATCCTCCACCTTCGGATGCCTCCGCACTGCCAGATCGGGCACATGGGAGGATCCGCATGGAACTGACCAACGAGTGAGGAGTACCCGTGGCCGAGGCTGTCTACGCCACCTTGCACACCAACGCTGGCCCGATCCGGCTGGAGCTCTTCCCCAACCACGCTCCGAAGACGGTCCGCAACTTCGTCGACCTGGCGGAGGGCAACAAGGAATACACCGACCCACGCACGGGTCAGCCGGGCAGCGGGCCGTACTACGACGGCACCGTTTCGCACCGGGTGATCAGCGGCTTCATGGTCCAGATGGGCGACCCGACCGGCACCGGCCGTGGTGGTCCGGGTTACAAGTTCGGCGACGAGTTCCACCCGGAGCTGCGCTTCGACCGGCCGTACCTGCTGGCGATGGCGAACGCCGGGCCGGGCACCAACGGCTCGCAGTTCTTCATCACGGTGTCGCCGACCCCGCACCTCAACAACCGGCACACCATCTTCGGCCAGGTCGCCGACGAGCAGTCGGCGAAGGTCGTGGACGCGATCGCCAACACCCCGACCGGCCCGAGCGACCGGCCGCTGCAGGACGTCGTGATCGAGCGGGTCGAGATCGAGCGCACCCCGGCCTGATCGCCCTGCCGAGGTACCTTTGCACGCATGACTGAACGCCCCGGGCCGGCCGGCGACGCCACCGGCGGGCCGGTGCCGACCACTCCGGTCTGCTATCGCCACCCCGACCGGGAGACGTACGTCCGCTGCACCCGCTGCGACCGGCCGATCTGTCCGGAGTGCATGCGGGAGGCCTCCGTCGGCCACCAGTGCCCGGAGTGCGTGAACGAGGGACGCCGCAGCGTGCGGCCGGCGCGTACCGCCTTCGGTGGCGGTGCCGCCGGCCGCCGCGGCCTCGTCACCCGCACCCTGATCGCCTTGAACGTGCTGGCGATGGTGCTGTCGATCCTCAGCGACCGGGGCGGCGACTCGATGGTCGGCGGCTCCGGCCTGGGCGGGCTGCTCGGCGGGGGCACCCCGCTGACCCAGTGGGGCGCGGTGCTGAGCTACGCCCCCTACGTCGACTTCGGCCCGGCGCACGGCGTCGCGGCCGGCGAGTGGTACCGCCTGGTCACCGCGATGTTCCTGCACTACGGCCTGGTGCACCTGCTGCTGAACATGTGGGCGCTCTGGGTGCTCGGCCGGGACCTGGAGGCCCTGCTCGGGCCGCTGCGCTTCCTCGGGCTCTACCTGGTCGCCGGGCTGGGCGGCAACGTCGCGGCCTACCTGTTCAGCGAGCCGAACGCGGCGTCGGCCGGCGCGTCCACCGCGATCTTCGGGCTCTTCGCCGCCGTCTTCGTGATCATGCGCCGGCTGGGCCGGGACACCTCGGCGATCGTGCCGGTCCTGGTGATCAACCTGATCTTCACCTTCACCGTGCCGAGCATCTCCATCCCGGGCCACATCGGTGGCCTGGTCACCGGGGCGGCGATGGGCTGGGTGCTGGCGTACGCGCCGCGGATGCGCCGGTCGGTCTTCCAGGCCGCCGGTACGGCGGTCATCCTGGTGGCGCTGCTCGGCCTGGTGATCGTCCGCACCGCGATGCTGACCGGCTGAGCCGTCATCGGCTGAGCCGCTGCTCAGTGGCGGGCGGCGGCCCGGACCGACCGGAGCGTCGCGGCCACCTCGTCGGGCGGGGCGCCCAGGTCGTACCGGCCGAAGAGGTGCAGCGACTCCCCGGCGTCGATCTCCAGGGTGTCGGTGGACAGCCCGAGCCGGGACCGCCGGTCCACCGTGATCGCCTCGACGGCCGGCCAGGGCAGGTGCCGCCGGCCGGCGTACTTGTGGATGACGGTGACCCCCGCCGGGTCGGCGGCGAGGCGGACCGGGGCTAGCAGGTCGCGCAGCGCCCAGCCGGCCAGGCCGGCGACGACCGCGACGGTCAGCACCGCCTGGACCGGGTCGCCGTCGGCGAGCAGCAGGCCGAGCGCGACCAGCAGCACCGCGCCGACCAGCTTCACCACCGGCAGGGCCGGCGGCACCCGCCACTGGTGGGACGGGGACGATGGAGGCTGCACGGGTCCAGCATGCCAGCCGGACGCGGCCACTGCCGGGGGCGGACGACACCGGCTCCCGGAGGACGTAGTATCGACGGCAGCCAGGTTACCGGGGAGTAGATATGAGTGACGCAGTCATCGTCGGCGCGGTTCGCACCCCGGTGGGGCGGCGCAAGGGCAGCCTGTCCGCCGTGCATCCGGTCGACCTCTCGGCGCACGTGCTGCGCGCGCTCGCCGAGCGCACCGGCATCGAGCCCGGCCAGGTCGACGACGTGGTCTGGGGCTGCGTGTCCCAGGTCGGCGAGCAGTCCTGGAACATCGCCCGCAACGGCGTGCTCGCCGCCGGCTGGCCCGAGTCGGTCCCCGGCACCACCGTCGACCGGCAGTGCGGGTCCAGCCAGCAGGCGTTGCACTTCGCCGCCGCGGCGGTCGCCTCCGGCCAGGCCGACCTGGTGGTCGCCGGTGGCGTCGAGTCGATGACCCGGGTGCCGATGGGCTCCAGCGTTGCCGGCGGGATTCCGTTCAGCGACCAGCTCCGCGACCGCTACCGGGGCGTCGAGGGCTTCGCCGGGGACGAGCCGCTGCCGTTCAACCAGGGCGTGGGCGCCGAGCTGATCGCCGCGCGCTGGCGCTTCTCCCGCACCCAGCTCGACGAGTTCGCGCTGGCCAGCCACGAGAAGGCGGCCGCCGCGCAGGACGCCGGCGCGTTCGACCCCGAGCTGGCCCCGGTGGCGCTGGCCGACGGCGGCAAGTTCGCCGCCGACGAGGGCATCCGCCGGGACACCTCGCTGGAGAAGCTCGGCGAGCTGAAGACCCCGTTCCGCGCCGACGGCGTGGTCACCGCCGGGTCCGCGTCGCAGATCTCCGACGGCGCGGCCGCGCTCGCCGTCACCACCAGCGAGTGGGCCAGCCGGCACGGCCTGCGACCGCTGGCCCGCATCCACACCGCCGTGGTCGCCGCCGACGACCCGGTCACCATGCTCACCGCGCCGATCCCGGCCACCGCGAAGGCGCTGCGCCGCGCGGGGCTGGGCATCGAGGAGATCGGGGTGTACGAGGTGAACGAGGCGTTCGCCCCGGTGCCGCTGGCCTGGCTGGCCGAGACCGAGGCGGACCCGGACCGGCTCAACCCGCGCGGTGGCGCGATCGCCCTCGGCCACCCGCTCGGCGCCAGCGGCGCCCGGATCATGACCACCATGCTCCAGCACATGCGCGACAACGGCATCCGGTACGGCCTGCAGACCATGTGCGAGGGCGGCGGCATGGCCAACGCCACCATCGTCGAGCTGCTCTGACGGGCACGACCACGACGGGTCGTCGCCGGGGCGGGCGGAATACGCGTGACTCCGCCACCGGCGACGGCCTAGATTTCGCGGCGTGACCGAGACCTCGACGCCGCGAACCGACTGGGCCGACCCGCACTGGCAGGCGACCGCCCTGGAGTGGGTGGCCGACCGGCTCGCCCGGAGCGGTCGCCGGGTGACCGGCCCGGTCGAACCCCGGGTGCGGCCCTGGTCCCTGGTCTGGCGGGTGCCCACCGACGGCGGGGACGTCTGGTTCAAGGCCAACAACCCGGGCACCCGGCACGAGGCGGGGCTCCTGGCCGAGCTGGCCCGGCTCACCCCGGACCGGGTGCTCCACCCGATCGCCGTGGACACCGGGCGCGGCTGGTCCCTGCTGCCCGACGGCGGCCCGAGCCTGCGGGACACGCTCGCCGCCGAGCCGGACCTGTCCCGCTGGGAGCGGCTGCTGCCCGGGTACGCGGCCCTCCAGCTCGCCGTAGCGCCGCACGCGCAGCGGCTGCTCGCCCTCGGGGTGCCCGACCACCGGCCGGCGGGGCTGCCGCGGCGGTTCGAGGTGCTGCTGGACGACGAGGAGGCGCTGCTGCTCGGCGCGGAGAACGGGATGGATCCGGACCTGCACCAGCGGCTGCGGGCGTACCGGGGGGAGTTCGAGGCGCTCTGCCGGCGGCTGGCGGACTTCGGGGTGCCGGCGAGCATCCAGCACGACGACCTGCACGACGGCAACGTCTTCGTCGCCGTCGACGGGTACCGCTTCTTCGACTGGGGGGACGCCTCCGTCGCCCACCCCTTCGGCACGCTGCTGGTGACACTGCGCTCCGTGGCGTACGCCGGCGAGCTGTCCGCCGACGACCCGGCGCTGCTGCGGCTGCGCGACGCGTACCTGGAGGCGTGGACCGACCGGTACGACCGGGCCGCGCTGCGCGAGGCCGCCGAGCTGGCGATGCGGGTGACCACGGTCAGTCGGGCGCTGTCCTGGCAGCGCGCCCTGGTCACCCCCGACCCGGCCCGCGCCGAGTACGCCGAGGCGGTGCCCGGCTGGCTCGGGGAGCTGTTCGCGCCCCTGCCCGTCTGACCGTCCGCTGTGGCGGCCGATTGCTGCCCGGCGCGCGGATCGGAGCCCGGAAGCTCCGCAATGGACGGGGTGGACAGCCCGGCGGCGGCCGGGCAGGATTCCCCCGGTCGGTGTTGAGCGCGTGTGCATGCCCGCTCCGCCGCCTGACGACCTTTCGCCAGAACGGGGAACCCGTGACGATCACCTCCGCTCCGTCGGGCCTGCGGCGGGCCGCTCGCCGGCTGCTGACCGCCGCCGTGGCCGGAATGCTCCTCGCGACCGCGGCGGTGACCGGCGCGAGCGCACCCGCCCGGGCCGCCGGCTACACCGGGCCGCATCCGGGCACCTTCACCGGGCTGGGCTTCGACACCTGTACCGCGCCGTCCGACGCCGAGATGACGGCCTGGCTGCAGTCGCCGTACCGGGCGGTCGGCATCTACATCGGTGGGGTCAACCGGGGCTGCGCGCAGCCGAACCTGACCCGGACGTGGGTGGCGAACCAGCAGGCGGCGGGCTGGCGGTTCTTCCCGCTCTACGTCGGTCTCCAGGCCCCCTGCTCCGACTTTCTGCGCAGGATCGACCCGGCCCGGGCGTCCTACCAGGGCTGGGAGGCGGCCAACGACGCGGCGGCCAGCGCCCGCAGCCTCGGCCTGGCGGCCTGGAGCACGATCATCCTGGACATGGAGCACTACGAGGCCGGCGACGCGGCCTGCAGCGCCGCCGTCAACGCGTTCGTCTCGGCCTGGACCACCCGGCTGCACCAGTCCAGCTTCTTCTCCGGCTACTACACCAACGTCTCCTCGGCCGGGCTCACCGACCAGCTGGCCGCCTACTCCCGGCCCGGGTACCACCGTCCGGACATCCTCGACTTCGCCCGATGGAACGGGGAGCAGACCGTCAGCGACCCGGCCCTGCCGTCGACGTACTGGGCGCCCAAGCGGCGGATGAAGCAGTACCAGGGCGACCACGACGAGACCTGGGGCGGGGTCCAGATGAACATCGACAGCAACTACCTCGACCTGGCGCAGCCGGCGTACCCGCGTCGGTTCACCGGAACGGTCTCGACCAGCCGGTCCTGACCCTGCCTGCAAGTCGCACCCAGGGTGCGACTTGCAGGCGTGGAACTTCCAAAATGCCGTAGTGACCCACATCACCGCAGGTCACGGCTCGTTGTGCAGGTCATGGACGTCTTCTCCCGAACGTTCCTTCCCGCCGCCGCCGAGACCGGCCTGGCGGTCCAGACCGTGAGCCGGCACATGCCGATCTTCCGGCAGTGCGTGGGCTCCGGCGACGCCACCATCCTGGTCGCCCGGTGCGGTCGCCCCGACCGGCCGGTGGCCGGCGAATACCTCCTCCTGCTCACCCACCGCCGGATGGTGGTCACCCAGCAGACCCGGGTGCTGCACCGGCTCCGCCTGCACCTCAACACCGAGCTGCGCGAGCTGAGCAACGTGACCTGGAGCCCGGACCCGCGCTCGCAGTCGGTCGACCTGGCCGCCACCGCGATCGACGGCGTCCGCGAGCGGTTCGTCATCCACACCCAGCACCCGAAGCAGGTGTGGCAGCTCGACACGCTGCTGAACCACGCGTTCCGTACCCGGCTGCGCACGCCGAAGGAGCGGGTCCTCGCCACCATCGGCGAGGCGCCCACCACCGCCGGTGGCCCGGTGCTGCGGCCCGTGCCGGCCCGCTGACCGCATCCTTACCTGACCCGAACACAGCCGTACGTCGGCGGTGACCGCCGGTCGGTCATCATGGGCCGGTGACCGTCGACGCCCCGCAGCGCGGACTCGTCCTCGTGGTGGAGGACGAGCCGGCCATCGCCGACCTGGTCCGGCTCTACCTGAGCCGGGACGGCTTCGGCGTACACCTGGAACGGGACGGCACGGCCGGCCTGGCCGCCGCCCGCCGGCTGCGCCCGGTGGCCTGCGTACTCGACATCACGCTGCCCGGCCTGGCCGGCACGGAGATCTGCCGTCGGCTGCGCGAGGCCGGCGACTGGACGCCGGTCATCTTCCTCACCGCCCGCGACGACGAGGTCGACCGGATCGTCGGGCTGGAACTCGGGGCGGACGACTACGTCACCAAGCCGTTCAGTCCCCGAGAACTCGTCGCCCGGGTCCGCGCGGTGCTGCGCCGTACGGCCGGCGCGCCCGAGGGGGTGGAGCGCGCCCGGACGGTCGGCGCGGTCACCCTCGACCCGGCCCGCCGCACGGTCACCGCCGGCGGCGCCCCCGTTCAGCTCACCTCCACCGAGTTCGACCTGCTCGCCCACCTGATGGCCAGACCGGGCCGGGTCTTCACCCGGGAGGAACTGCTGGCCGGGGTCTGGGGGTACGCGGCACACGCCGGCACCCGCACCGTCGACGTGCACGTGGCGCAGGTCCGGGCCAAGCTCGGCGCGGCCGGTGTGATCCGCACCCACCGCGGCGTCGGGTACGCGGCCGATGGCTGACCCCGGCCGGCCGCGCCCCGACCGGCCGCACGAGCCCACCGTCGCGCTGCCGGTGCTCGGACCCCGGCCCGCACCCGCGCCCGCGCCCCGGCGTCGCCGGATCACCGACACCCTCACCGCCCGCGCGGTCCTGGTCACCTGCGCGGTGGCGCTGGTCTCCGTGCTGGTCACCGCCCTGGTCGCGGTCCCCCTGGCGGTACGCGGCGCGGAGCGCCGCGACCAGGCGGCGCTCGCCGCGCAGGCGCGCCTCGCCGCCGACGTGCTGCGGGTACGTCCGGTGCGGCAGCGGGACGCCGCCGGCGACCGACTGATCCGCCAGCTCCGCCAGCAGGAGATCGAGGTGTACGTCGTGCGCGCCGGCACCGTCGACCGCCCCGGGCTGCCCCGGCAGGTGGTGAACCGGATCTCCGCCGGCAAGGACGTCTCCGGCCGGCGGCTGGTCGACGGCCGGCGTGCCCTGGTGGAGGGGCGGGCGCTGCCCGGCGGGGACGGCGTGGTGCTCACCCGGGCCACGACCAGCGGTCCCTGGCGGGAGGTGCTGCGCAGTCTCTGGCTGCCGTTGCTCGCCGGGCTCGCCGCCGGGCTCGCCGCCGGACTGCTCCTCGCCCGCCGGCTGGCCCGGCCGATCCGGCACGCCGCCGACGCCGCCGCCCGGCTGCGCGCCGGCGACCGGGCGGTACGCGTACCGGTGGAGCCGCCGGACGAGGTCGCCGACCTGGCGTACGCGCTGAACGGGCTGGCCGCCGCGCTGGCCACCAGCGAGGGACGGCAGCGGGAGTTCCTGCTCTCCGTCTCGCACGAGCTGCGCACCCCGCTGACCGCGATCCGGGGCTGGGCCGAGGCGCTGGCCGACGGGGTGATCGGCGCGGACGAGGCGCCCGGCACGGGACGGACCATGCTCGCCGAGGCGGAGCACCTGGACCGGCTGGTCAGCGACCTGCTGGCGCTGGCCCGACTGGAGGCCGCCGACTTCCCGCTGGAACCGGTCCCGGTCGACCTCACCCGGCTGGCCGTCGACGCCGAGCGCACCTGGTCGGACCGGTGCGCGGCGGTCGGGGTGCCGTTCCGGCTGGAGGCGCCGGACACGTCGGTGCCCGCGTACACCGATCCGGGACGGATCCGGCAGGTGGTGGACGGGCTGCTGGAGAACGCGCTGCGGGTCGTACCTCCGGGGGCGCCGGTGGTGCTCGCGGTCCGGCCGGCGGGCGCGGATCCGGCGGCCGGCGGGGTGGTGGAGGTCCGCGACGGCGGGCCCGGCTTCACCGACGACGACCTGGCGGTGGCCTTCGAGCGCGGGGCGCTGCACCAGCGCTACCGGGGGGTGCGCAAGGTGGGCAGCGGACTCGGGCTGGCGCTCGCCGCCGGCCTGGTCCGCCGACTGGGCGGCGAGATCGTCGCCGGGCACGCCGTCGAGGGCGGGGCGGCGTTCACCGTCCGGCTGCCCGCCCATCCTTACCTGACCCGAACATCGGCCTGACGCGGCGCCCATCGGGCCGCGCGACGCTGAGAGCACCACGGACGAGAGGGAGTGTCATGGCACGTCAGGGATTCGCCGTCGCCACCACGTCGCTGCTCGCGGCGATCGCGCTGGGCCTCACCGGCTGCGGCCCGGCCCAGGTCGCCGACGGTACGGCGCAGCAGGCCGCGGTCGACGTCGCCGCGGCGATGGGCGTGGAGGGACAGGCGCTCGCCGCCATGGGCTTCGACCCGACCGAGCTGGAGCTGGTGGCCGCTCCCGCGCCGTCGGCCTCCGGATCGGCCGAGCCGGAGGCCGGTCCGAAGGGCAAGCGCGGTGAGCGGGCCGAGGAGTGGCGCAAGCGTCGCCAGGCCCGGGTGCTGCTGCGGAAGAACACCCTGCACGGCGAGGTCGTCGTGCAGACCAAGGACGGCGGCACCAGGACGGTCGTGGTGCAGCGCGGCGAGGTCACCGCGGTCGACGGTGACTCGGTGACCGTGAAGTCCACCGACGGCTTCACCCTGACCTGGATGTTCGGCGACAAGCTCCGGGTGATCGAGCGGCGGACGACGATCCAGTCGAGCGACGTCAAGGTCGGCACGAGGATCGGTGTCGCCGGCGCCAAGGACGGCGACGCCACCGTCGCCCGGCTGATCGTGGTGCCGTTGAAGCAGCAGTAGGGCGGGCAGACCCGGAACGGAGCCGGCGCGGATCACCGCGCCGGCTCCGCGCGGTCAGTAGACCCGGGACCCGATGAAGTCATCGTGCCCGTACCCGACCGGGTTGGCGAACGACCGGGACTCGAAGGACCACTGCTGCCGGCTGCTGGTGGAGCAGCCGGCCAGCCGCAGCCGCGGGGTGCCCAGCCACGGGTTGTCGAACGCCACGCAGAGGTTGGTCGCGCCGGCCGGCTTGAGCTGGTTGCCGGCGAAGACGAACTTCTGGTTGGCGCCGCCGTGGCAGTCATAGATGTTGATCGCCGTGCCGGCGGTCAGCGAGCCGCCCGCCACGTCCAGGCAGCGGTCGTGTGACAGCTCCGAGTGCAGCGACTGGCGGGCCGGGTCGTACCAGAAGCCCTGGTTCCGGCCGCCGTGGCAGGCGTACGACTGCTGGACGGTGCCGTTGCGCGAGTCGTACCCCCTGCCGTCCACGCAGGTGCCGGTGGCGACGTTGCGCAGCTGCTTGAACTCCAGCAGCCCGGGCTGGAGCACCCCGGTGCCGGCGCTGGCCGGGTCCACGCAGGTGGCCCGCTGGAGGCCTGCGTTCCAGAACTGGGTGATGCACTGGGCGAACATGCCGTGCCCGCGGATGTTGGGGTGGAACGACTGCCGGGCGGCGTTCTCGTCCCAGATCCCCACCTCGATGTAGAGACCGCGGACCGAGGTGTTGTCGGTGCAGACCTCGTGGCCGTGGAAGAGCCGGCTGGCGTCCAGGTAGCGGGTGCCGGTGTTGCTGGCCGCCGCCCGCAGCGCCGACTCGAACAGCGGCACCGCCTTGTTCCGCGCGAACGCGGCGTCGGCCAGGTAGAGCAGGCAGCCGCCGCCGTACCAGCCGGGGAAGTCCGGGTTGTCCTCCACGTCCGGGCTGCCCGGGCTGGGGTACGACATCAGCACCAGCTCGTAGTCCGACCCCAGGTAGCCGGCGTCGGTCATGGTCTGCCGGATGGAGGTGAGCGCCTCCTGGACCGCGCGCCGGCTGCCGTCGGTGCGGATGGTCCACTGGTCGGTGTAGGTCGGGTAGCAGGGGCCCTGGAAGAAGACCCGGCGTACGGCGCAGTCGGTGGCGACCGGTCCGAACTGGATCGTGCCGTCGCCGTTGGCGCCGACCATCACCCAGATCAGCTTGACGTGCGTGTTGCGCGCCTTGATCGCCAGGTAGTCGCCCTGGTTGAGCTCGTTGTGCTGGGTGGGGCCGCCGGCGACCAGGTTCCACGGGGTGGCGCCGGAGCAGGCGAGGTTGTAGCGGGTGTCGGACGGGATGCCGGTGCGGAACACCGCCTGGTCGTACGAGCGGTCGCACCAGTTGCCGTTCTGGTGGGTGCCGGGCACGTAGTTGCCCACACCCTCGCCGGAGATCTCGCTGTCGCCCATGGTGACCAGGGCGGTGCGGCGCTGCTCCAGCGGCCGGATCTCCGGTGAGCCGTAGAGCGCGGTGGCCTCGGCGGCGCGGACCGCTTCGAGGCTCGTCGGGAGTGGCTGAACGGTCGGACGGTCGTCGGCGGCGGCCGGGGACGCCGGCCCGAGGAGCATGGGCAGGACGAGGGCGGCGGCGGAGACGACGGTGAGTGCCCGCCGTCGGATCGCCGGTGCGCGCCTGGTGGGGGTGCCAAGCATCGACGCACTCCTTTCCGCTCGATCGCAGGACGTCGATCGAGTTACCGGACGGTAACGCGCGCGATGCACGGATGTGAATATGTCTCGGAAAGGTTTCCGCCATCTGCGCGGCGCGTGCCTTCCCCTGGCGGGCTGGCCGGGGGTGGGGCGGTCAGCGGCCGGGCGGCAGCGCGTAGCCGACGTAGTCGCGGAACTCCAGCGTCCAGCCCGTCGGCACCAGCTCGACGCACGCCGTACGGCTGCCGGTGCAGACGATCGCGTCCACCGAGGCCGGGTCGGCCGGCGGCCGGTCGGGCAGCACCGACTGCAACGCCACCAGCTCCGGCGAGCGGCCCGCCTCGTCGCGCAGCAGCAGCCACCAGGGGTACTCCCAGTTGTCGTTCTGCTGCACCAGGCCGATCCGGTGGGCGTCGCTCGCCCGTACCGCCGCCGCGGCCCAGCGGAACTCCTCGGCCCACTGCGGCCGGCGCAGGAAGCGGGTGTCCCACTCGGAAGTGGTGAAGACCGAGCCGGCGCCGACCAGCCGGCGCGGGAAGCCGTACGACAGGGCCAGCACGCCGGCCAGCGCGGAGGCGGCCAGCATGGTCACCACCAGCCCGGCCGCCACCGACCGCCGCCCGGCGCCGAGCCGGCGCCGCAGCAGTGCGTCCAGCCAGAGCCCGGCCAGCGGCACGGCGGCCACCAGCACGTAGAGCAGCAGCCGATTCCCCCAGGGCTGCCACTTGATCGTCGCGGTGTGCAACCCGACGGCCACCACCACCGCGACCGCGTACGCCCGCAGGGCCGCCGGCGCGGTCGGGCTGATCCGGGCCGGCCGGGCCAGCGCGAACACCGCCCCCAGCAGCGCCAGCGTGCCGGCCAGCGGGAACGCCACCCGGTCCTCGTCCGGGTACCAGGCCGGCACCGGGAACACCTCCCGGCCGAAGGTGATCGCGCGGTCCTGCGGGTCGACGCCGATCGTCCGCGAGCCGTCCGTGATCGCCCCGGCCGTGCCGGCGCGCAGCGGCGCGAGCGGGGTGTCGAACGCGGTGTGGCCGATCCGCAGCGCGTTGACCAGGATCGACGCCGGGTCGTGCCGTTCCACCGGGATGGACTCGCGGAGTCGGGGCGGGCCGAGCGGGTGGCCGAACTCGACGGTCACCCGGGCCAGGAACGGGCCCACCACCGCTGCGGCCACCAGCAGCACCAGCAGCGATCCGGCGACCGTCCGCACCACCCCGGCAGCGCCACGACCCTCCCCGGCGGACCCCGCGCCGGCCGACGCCGAGCCCGGGTCCACATCCGCCGACGCCGGGCGGAACGCCAGCCGGAGCTGGGCGACTCCCCAGAGCACCAGCAGCGGGCCGACCGCGAGCAGGCCGCTGGTCTTGGTCAGCGCGGTCAGGCCGGTGGCCGCACCGAGCGCCAGCAGGCTCCCGACGTCCGCACGCCGGCGCAGCCCGTCCAGCGCCAGCGTTCCGACGCAGCCGGCCCAGGCGGCGGCCACCAGGTCGGTCTGGGTGCTGGTCGCCTCGAGCGCCACCATCGGCGTGGTGGCCAGCAGGAACGCGGTGAGCAGCTGGGCCCGCCGCCCGCCGCCGAGCTGCGCGACGACCCGGGTCCCCACCACCAGGCAACCCAGCGCGGCGGCCCACTGCACCAGGTTGTGCAGCGCGTCGCCGCCGGTCAGCAGGCGCAGGTGCAGCAGCAGGTACTCCGCGCCGGGTGGGATGGTCACCTGCCGGTGGATCGCGGTGGGCCAGAAGTCCAGGCTGCCCTGGGCGACCCAGTGCTCCACCTTCGGCAGGTGGTAGGTCTGCGAGTCGAAGTTGTTGGGTTCGGCCAGCAGCGCGACGAGCAGCTCCACCAGCACCAGCCCGCCGACCGTGCCGGCCAGCAGCCGCTCGCCCCGGCTCGCCGTACGCCGGAAGTGGGCCAGCCGGGCCCGGACGCCGGCCAGGGCCGACGCGAGGCCGCCCGGTACGGACGACGGGGGCCGTTGGGCGTCGGACGGGCCGGCGGGGGAGACGGGCGTGGCGGCCGGGCCGGCGCCGGACGCCGGGGCGCCGGTCGCCGCCCCGACGAGCGTCCCGGCCCGGGCGGCGGGCGCCACCGCGGCGGACGCCACCGCCGCGCGGCGTTGCCACGGGCGGGCCGCCGCCACGGTGGCGGCGAGGAAGAGCAGCCAGGCCACGGCGACGGCCGGCAGGGTCAGCGCGCGCAGCGCGCCCAGCAGTTCCACGGTGAGTACGGCGAAGACGCCGGTCAGCAGCGCGGCGCGGACCACGGCCAGGCGCAGCGGGGCGACCGCGTCCGGGCGGCGGGTCCACAGCACCGAGGTGAGCACCACGAACGCGGCGACGGGCGCCACCACGACCATCCAGCCGGCTGCCGACATGGGCGGAAGTTAACACCATGTTCCTGAAGGGTGGGTGCCCCCTGGCCGTGGTGGCGGCCTCCCTGGCGCTGAGCAGCCAGGCTAGGCTAGGGCCGACTTACTGTCGCCACCGTGGAGATCCCCGTGAAGCTCTCGATCCTCATGCCGGTCTACAACGAGGAAGAACGCATCGCGGATGCCCTCAAGCAGGCATTGGCGGTCGATTACCCGTGCGAGATCGAGCTGGTCGTGGTCGACGACGGCAGCCGGGACGGCACCGGTGAGATCCTCGGCCGGGCCGACGACGCGCGACTGCGGGTCATCACCCACCAGCGCAACGCGGGCAAGGGCGCGGCCATCAAGACGGCCGTGGACAGCGCCGACGGTGAGTACATGGTCATCCTCGACGCCGACCTGGAGTACGACCCGCAGGACATCCCGCGGCTGCTCGACCCGGTGCTCGACGGCCGCGCGACGGTGGTCTACGGCAATCGCACCTTCGGCAGCCACAGCGCCTACAGCTTCTGGTACGTGATGGGCAACAAGGGCGTCACGATGGCGGCCAACGTGCTGTTCAACTCCTACATCGGCGACCTGGAGACCTGCTTCAAGCTGATGCCGGTCGAGCTCTACCGCTCCCTCGACGTCCGGTCCCGCGGCTTCGGCATGGAGGCGGAGGTGACCGGCAAGCTGCTGCGCCGCCGCATCCGCCCGTACGAGGTGCCGATCAGCTACCGGGCGCGCGGTCGCGAGGAGGGCAAGAAGATCACCTGGAAGGACGGCGTCGAGGCGCTCTGGATCCTCGGCCGGGAGCGCACCCGCCGCCGTCCCGCCGGCTCAGCCCCGCGCTGACGCCGTCCGCAGGAAACCGTCGACCGACCGGCGCAGGCCGTCGGCGTCCAGCCCGTGCCAGCGGGTGTGGTCCTCCGCCGTGCCGTAGCGCCGCAGGTCCGACCGGGCCACGCCGAGGGTGAGCAGCCGGTGCGGGCGGTCGGCCAGCGCCTCCGACACCACCCGGGCCGACGTGCCGGCCAGGTAGGGCTCGACCAGGATCACCTCCGTGCCGGCCAGCTCCCGCAGGCCGGCGGTGTCGAACGGCCGCGGCCGGTGGGTGTAGGCCACCGTCACCGGCAGGTCGGCCACCGCCGCGAGCGCCGCGTCCAGCACCGGCCCGACGGCCACCAGCAGCGCCGCGTCCGGCCCGGCGTCCCGCAGCACCCGCAGCGCACCGTCCCCGCCGTACGGGCGGCTGTTCTGCTGCGTCGACAGCCGCAGGTACGCCGAGTCCTGCCCGCACACCACGTCGCGCAGCAGCCCCGGCACCTCGTCCGGGTGTCCGGGCACGTGCACGGTCCAGCCGTGCAGCGTGTCGAGCAGGCTCACGTCGGCTGGGCTGAGGTGCGTCCGGCCCGCCGCCGCCCGGTCGTACGACGCTCCGACGCTGACCAGCACCGCGCCCACCCCCTGGTGGTCGAGGTCCAGTTTGATCTGCTCGTAAGCCCGCTCGACGAGGAACGGGGCGTAGCTGTGCACGATTGGGCGTTGCCCGGTCAGCGCCAGGCCACCGGCCACCCCCACCATCAACTGTTCCCGGATCCCGACGTTGAGCACCCGGTCGGGGTACCGGCGGGCGGCCGGGGCGAACGCGGCGGCCGAGATGTCCGCCAGCACGATGGTGGTACGCGGATCCGCCAGCAGTTCGGTCGCGCTGGCGACGAAGGTCTCCCGCATGCTCTCACTCCCCGTTCTCGACGACCGCGACGACGACGTGCGGCCGGTGCTTCTCGTGGCCGGTGAGGGCGGCGTGCAGGGCGTCGTGGTCGCGTCCGTCGACGGTGGCGGAGGTCCACCCGTTGACGGTGAACCGGCTGGCCACCCCGCCCGGCCACCCGTGGCTGGCGGAGCGGTTGTCGAGCACGACCGCGGTCAGGTTGGCCAGCCCGGTCGCCCCGGCGTACGCGATCGCCTCGTGGTTGGAGCCCTCGTCCAGTTCGGCGTCGCCGAGCAGGACGTACACCCGGGGACCGGTGCGACCCTGGGCGCGCAGCCCCAGCGCGGTGCCCACGCCCAGCCCGAGGCCGTGGCCGAGCGAGCCGGAGCCGATCTCCACGCCGGGCACCAGCAGCCGGTCCGGGTGGTCGCCGAGGCGGCTGTCCGGGCCGCCCTGGTCGTCGAGCCAGTCGGCCGGGACGAAGCCCTTCGCGGCGAGCACCGCGTAGTAGCCGGCGACGGCGTGCCCCTTGGAGAGCAGGAAGCGGTCGCGATCCGGGTCGTCCATGGTCTGCGGGGTGATCCGCAGGATCCGGTCGTACAGCACCCAGAGCACGTCGACGGTCGAGTAGACGTTGGAGCCGAACTCGCGGCCGGCGCGCAGCCGCTCCAGCGGTGCGGCGACCGGACCCGGTACGGGTGGGGCGGTGGCGGTCGTGGTGGTCATGCGGCTAGCCTGCAAGTTGAAGTCAACTTCAACTCAAGGCGACTGATGCACGAATCACTCACCATCGGGCAGCTCTCCACCCGCAGCGGCGTGGCACCGTCCGCGCTGCGCTACTACGAACGGCTCGGCCTGATCCGCGCCGAACGCACCGGCGGCAACCAGCGCCGGTACCCGCGTACCGAGTTGCGCCGGGTGGCGTTCGTCCGGATCGCCCAGCAGGTCGGCATCTCGCTGGACGAGATCCGCGAGGCGCTCGACTCGCTGCCCGCCTCCCGTACCCCCACCCCCGACGACTGGGCCGCGCTGTCCCGGGTCTGGCGGGAGCGGCTGGACGAGAAGATCCGACTGCTCGGCAAGCTCCGCGACGACCTGGACGGCTGCATCGGCTGCGGCTGCCTGTCCCTGCAGCGCTGCACCCTCTACAACCCGGGCGACTCGCTCGCCGGCGAGGGGCCAGGGGCCCGGCTGGTGCTGCCCCGACCGGGAGACGGTGCCGTCACGGCGTCGTGAGCAGCACCTTGCCCACGTGCTCGTTCGACTCGACCAGCCGGTGCGCCTGCGCCGCCTCGGTCATCGGCAGCCGCCGGTCCACGATCGGCCGGATTCTGCCGGCCTCCACCAGCGGCCAGACCTGCTCCCGGACGCCCCGCACGATCTCCGCCTTGTCGTCCAGCGGGCGGGAACGCAGCGCGGTCGCGGCCACCGAGGCCCGCTTGGCCAGCAGCGCACCCAGGTCCAGTTCGGCCTTGCGGCCGCCCTGCATGCCGATCACCACCAGCCGACCGCCGTCGGCCAGCGCCGCCACGTTCCGGCCCAGGTAGGAGGCGCCCATGATGTCGAGGATCACGTCCGCGCCGCGACCGTCGGTGGCCCGGCGGACCTCCTCGACGAAGTCCTGCTCCCGGTAGTCGATCGTGTGCGCGGCGCCCAGCTCCCGCAGCCGGTCGTGCTTGGCCGCGCGGGCGGTCACCGCCACGGTGGCGCCGAGCGCCACCCCGAGCTGGACGGCGAAGGTGCCGATCCCGCTGCCACCGCCGTGCACCAGCAGCGTCTCGCCCCTGCCGAGCCGGGCCAGCCGCACCACGTTCGACCAGACCGTGCAGGCCACCTCCGGCAGCGCCGCCGCGTCGACCAGGTCCACGCCGGCCGGCACCGGCAGCAGCTGCCCGGCCGGCACCGCCACCCGCTCCGCGTACCCGCCGCCGGCCAGCAGCGCGCAGACCTCCTGGCCGACCTCCCACCCGGTCACGCCCGGGCCGACCGCGCCGACCACCCCCGAGCACTCCAACCCGGGGTACGCGGGCGCGCCCGGCGGCGGCGGGTAGTGCCCCTGCCGTTGCAGCAGGTCGGCCCGGTTCACCGCGCTGGCCCGCACGTCGACGACCACCTCACCGGGGCCGGGCTCCGGGTCGGGCACCTCCGCCCAGACGAGTGCCTCGGGTCCGCCGGGTTCCGGAATCGTGATCGCGTGCATGGCCCAGTCTTACCCGATCCGCCCCTCGGTCCACGCCCGGCCCAGGATCTCGTCCACCGTCTGCGCCGGGACCTGCTCCGAGGTGTCCAGCCAGAGCCCGATCCGCGGCGTGTCGGCCCGGAACCCGGCGTCGAAGTCGGCGACCGGCCAGTCGCCGTACCCCGTCTTGGACCGCGCGCGCTCGCGGGCGGTGACCACCTCGGCGCGCGGGGCGAGCACGACTACCAGCAGCGGCCGGTGCCGGATCCGATCGACCATCGCCGGCAGCTCCGGCCCGACCACCACGTCCTGGAGGACGACGGTGAAGCCGGCTTCGACGTACCCGTCGGCGGTGTGGGCGGCCAGGTCGTAGCGGAGCCGGAGCTGACGCCACGCCTCCTCGGAGAGCTCGGCGGTCATCTCCGCCCGACCGTTGACCACCATCCGCCGGAAGAGGTCACCGCGCAGGTGCACCGAGCGGGGCAGCCGTCGGGCCAGCTCCTGGGCCACTGTGGACTTGCCGGCCGCCATGATCCCGGTGATCAGCACGATCGTCGGTGTGTCCCACACCGGGACATCCTCCCAATAGGGGTGGGAGGCCGGTTCCGGCGCGCGGCGTCCGTGGCAGACTAGGCACCGGCCGTATACCCGAGGGTGGCGGTCCGGGAGGGTTCGCCTAGTGGCCGATGGCGCTGGTCTTGAAAACCGGTAAGGCAGCGATGTCTTCGTGGGTTCGAATCCCACACCCTCCGCCCCTCAGCCCGGCAAAAATGCCCTGACCAGCGCAAACGCCGGTCAGGGGGCGTGTCTACGGATGGCGGGCGACGGCGCGGGCGTGCGGGCATGGCCGGCTCGGCCCGATCCAGCATGATTGTCGCCGTGCGCTACCTGATCTCTCACCCCGACGCATTGGCCGAGCTTGGCGATCTGGACGTCGCGCT
The DNA here is from genome assembly GCF_900091515.1 of Micromonospora purpureochromogenes. NCBI lineage: Bacteria > Bacillati > Actinomycetota > Actinomycetes > Micromonosporales > Micromonosporaceae > Micromonospora > Micromonospora purpureochromogenes. Next base: position 783,816 of record NZ_LT607410.1, read on the forward strand.
GTACGACGGCACTCAACCCGTCCCCGAGAACCTGGACGATGTCGAGTTCTACGCAGTCCCGTACGGGATCATTGATCCGCGCTTCTGCGAGCCGATCGCCCGGATGCCCCGGCTCACAGTGGTGCAGACCGTGACCGCCGGCTACGACCATGTCCTGCCGTACCTGCGGCCCGGCCTGACCCTGGCCAACGGCCGGGGCGTGCACGACGCGGCAACCGCCGAGCTGGCCGTGGCGCTCACCCTTGCCGCCCGGCGCCGGCTGCCGGACTTCGTCCGGGCGGGGGGCGAGGGCCGCTGGGCCTCGGGTTGGTCGACCGGGCTGGCTGACGCCCGGGTGCTGATCGTCGGGTACGGCTCGATCGGCGCCGCGATCGAGCGCCGGCTCGCCGGGTTCGAGGTGGAGTTCAGCCGGGTGGCACGGAGCGCCCGCCCCGGCGTACGGCCGGTTTCCGACATTCCGGAGCTGTTGCCGCGAGCGGATGTCGTCATCGTGGCCACGCCGCTGACCCCGGAGACCGAGGGCCTGGTGAACAAGGACTTCCTCGCCAGGATGGCCGACGGCGCCCTGCTGGTGAACGTGTCACGGGGGCGGGTGGTGGACACCGAGGCGCTGCTCGCCGAGCTCAGCGCGGGCCGGCTGCACGCTGCCCTGGACGTCACCGACCCCGAGCCGCTGCCCGCCGATCACCCGCTGTGGTCCGCACCGAACGTCCTGATCAGTCCGCACGTCGGCGGCCTGACCGCCGCGCTGGCACCCCGGGCCCGCCGGCTGCTGGTCGACCAGGTCCGGCGGTACGTGGCGGGCAAGCCCCTCGCGAACGTCGTTGTCGGGCCGTAACCCTCCGCCTCACGTCTCGTCGCCGCTCACTCCGGGCTGCCGAGCCAGGCGACCGAGTGCGGAGGGATCCGGACGTCGCGTCGCTTTCGGTTCGTTCGGGCGCGGCGGCGGGGTAAGAAGGGCGGAGGACATCACGCGCACCGGAAGGACCCCCGATGACCCTGGAACGACCGATCGCCCCGGATCCGTACGAGCTGCTGCCGACCGTCTCGGCGTTCAACCTGACCAGTGACGACGTGCATAACGGCGAGCCGATGGACGCGCGGTACGCGCACGGCAGCACCGGCGGCGAGAACGTCTCCCCGCACCTGGCCTGGTCGGACTTCCCGGCCGAGACGAAGAGCTTCGTGGTGACCTGCTTCGACCCGGACGCCCCGACCGGCAGCGGCTTCTGGCACTGGGTGCTGGTGAACCTGCCGGCCTCGGTGACCGAGCTGCCCACCGGGGCGAAGGAGGCCGACCTGGGCGGCGCGTTCAGCGTCCGCAACGACTACGGCGACACCGGCTACGGCGGCGCCGCTCCGCCGCCCGGGGACCGCCCGCACCGGTACGTCTTCGCGGTGCACGCGCTGGACGTCGAGCGCCTCGACGTCGCCCCCGCGGCCAGCCCCGCCTACGTCGGCTTCAACCTGGCCTTCCACACCCTGGCCCGGGCGGTCATCCGCCCGACGTACCAGATCAAGGAGTGACCCCGGGCCCTCACGATGCCGTGGGTGGCCTCTCCCGACCGGCGGGTGGCCACCCACGGATTGCAGGTTTTCCGGCCCCGACCAGGTGGGGCCGGCAGGGGTCAGGCCGGGACGCGGGCGACGGCGAAGACGGACTGGCCGAACGGGGGACGGATCCGCTGCTCGGCGGCCTTGGTCGCCGGCAGCACCAGGGTGTCGTAGACCTTGACCATCGGGCCCTCCTTCGGCATCAGCCGGAAGACCTTGGTGGCCATGAAGTACCCGATCAGGCCGAGCGCGTTGGCGTAGTGCATGGTCTCGACCGTCAGCCCCGCCTCGGTCATCGCCGCCGCCAGGGTCTTCTTCGTGTAGCGGCGCACGTGCCCGGTGGCGATGTCGGCCGGGCTCATCGCGAACTGGAAGGCCGGCACGATGATGATCACCGCGCCGCCGGGGCGGACCAGGTCGCGCATGCTGCGCAGCGCGCCGACGTGGTCCTCGATGTGCTCGAGCACGTTGTACGAGACGGCCGCGCTGTAGTTGCCGCGCTCGGGGTGCGGCAGCAGCATCTGCCGTACCTCGATGCCGGGCTGGTCGGCCAGCCGCTCCTTGAGCTGCACCAGCCGGTCCGGGTCGGCCTCGGTGGCGGTGAAGCGGGGGACGTGCCGCGACCACTCCAGCGCGTAGTCGCCGAGGCCGCTGCCGATCTCGATGGGGTTGTCGCCGAGGTGGGGCACGGCCAGCTCCACGAACCAGCTCCGGTGGTTGACCGCCGTCGCGAGGCCCTCCAGGACCTCGGACTGGACGCGCTGATCCCCAGTGATTTCTGCCATGCGTCGATTCCTCACGATATGACTCGACCCGCGCCTGGACCGACAGAGTGAATCATCCGCGTCAGCCGCGGAGGAAACGGGGCACCGTGGTGGCCGAAATGCGGTCGGGTTTGGGCACGTGATCGGGGGTCGGCGAACCCGGCACATAGTACGCAGTCCTCCGAAACATGTCACGTCACCGCCATAAGCCAACTACGCTCCGAATTGTCATGACTACTCCCGAATCGGGCCCCGAGGTCGAGCGCTCCGGCGTCGGGGGCGCCGAGGTCGGCGACGACCACCTCGTACGGTGGCGGGAGGGCTGGCGGCGGGATGTCGCGGCGGTGCTCAGCTTCGTGCTGCTGGCATTCTGGGTGACCCTGCGGCTCTGGACGCGGCCCGGCAGTGGGCTGCGGGACAACCGGTCCGACCAGTCGCAGTTCGAGTGGATGATGGCCCACGGCGCCCGGGTCGTGAACGAATTCGCCTATCCGTTCGCATCAGACCGGATGAACGTGCCCGACGGCGTGAACCTGATGGCCAATACCTCCGTATTGTCCATTTCGATACCAATGACGCCGGTCACCGCGCTCTTCGGGCCGCAATGGTCGTTTCTGCTTTTCCTCACCCTGGGGATGGCCGCCACCGGGACCGCCTGGTACTTCTTCCTCTCCCGGGTGGTGACCCGGTCCCGGGGCCCGGCGTGGCTGGGCGCCGCGTTCTGCGGGTTCGCCCCGGCGATGGTGTCGCACGCCAACGCCCACCCGAACATCGTGTCGCAGTTCGTCGTCCCGCTGATCGCCTGGCGGACCCTGCGGCTCGCCGAGCCAGGCCGGTGGCTGCGCAACGGCCTCCTGCTCGGCCTGCTGATCGTCTGGCAGGCCTTCCTCAACCTCGAGATCCTGTTGATGACCGCGATCGCGCTGGGCGTGGTGGTGGCCGCGCTCGCCATCGGCCGGCCCGAGCTGCGCCGCGGCACGCGCACCTTCCTGGCCGGGCTCGGGGTCGCCGCCGTCCTGGCCGCCGTGCTGCTGGCGTACCCGCTCTACGTGCAGCTCTTCGGCCCCGGCTCGTACCACGGGCTGTCCCGGCTGATCCGGGGCTACCGCACGGACCTGGCCGCCTTCGTGGCGTACTCGCGCGAGTCGCTGGCCGGTGACGCCCGCTCCGCCAGGCCGCTGGCCAGGAACGCCACCGAGGAGAACGCCTTCTTCGGCTGGCCGCTGGTGGTCCTCACCGTCGCCCTGGTCTGGTGGCTGCGGCGCAACGCCCTGGTGCTCGGCCTGGCGGTCCTCGCCGTGCTCTTCGCGGTGCTCTCGCTCGGCCGGGAGATCCAGCTCAACGGCCGGGACACCGGCGTGCCCGCCCCGTGGGCGCTGCTGGAGAACCTGCCGCTGCTGCACTCCGTGGTGCCCACCCGCTGGTCGCTGGCGGTCACGCCGGTCGTCGGGGTGCTGCTCGCGCTCGGCGCGGAACATGCCCGCCAACTGGCCCGCCGGTACCCGGGAACGCGGACGCAGATCCGGTTCGCCACCGTCACCGTCCTGGTCATGGCCCTGCTGCCGAACGTGCCCACGCCGCTGCCCGTCACCCGGCTCGACCCGACCCCGGCGTTCGTCACCTCCGGCGGGTGGCGCCCGTACGTCGCCGGCGGACGCAGCATCGTCACCCTGCCGCTGCCCGACAACACCTACGCCGATCCGCTGCGCTGGTCGTCCCGCACCCGGCTGGCGATGCCGATCGCCCGCGGCTACTTCCTCGCGCCGGACACCAGGCCGTCGGCGCCCGAGCCGGACGTCGCCCTCTTCACCGCGCCGTTCCGCCGGACCAGCAACTTCTTCGGTCACGTCGCCCGGACCGGGGTGATCCCGCCGATCACCCGGCAGGACCGGGCCGCGGCGGTGGACGACCTGCGCTACTGGCGGGCCGGGGCGGTGGTCCTCGGCCCGCACCGCAACGCCGACGGGCTGCGCTGGTCGATGACCGAGCTGACCGGAATCACCCCCACCTTCACCGGTGGGGTGTGGCTCTGGGACGTGCGGCCGCTGACGGGGTAGGCGCGGTCAGGACGGGCGGACGCAGCAGCCCTGGCAGATCTTGGGCTTCGGCAGGGTGAAGGCCAGGCAGCAGGTCCGGCGCTGCACCGTCGGCTCGCCGGTCGGACCGGGCACCAGCTCCACCAGGTCGGCCAGGTCGAGCGCGTCGAGCAGGGTGGAGATGCTGCGGACCGAGGAGCCGGGGAGGGTGTCCGCCGCGCGCAGGATGCCGTGGGCGATGCCGGAGGCGACCGAGCCGAGCAGCGTACGGGCGCCGACCCGGACCTCCGTCTGGATCGCGGCGATCATCGGGGCGAGGTGGGCGTCGAGCAGCGAGGCGCGGAGCGCGCGGAGCAGCTCGGCCTCGTCGGCGACCACCCGGACCTCGGGGTGGCCGGCGAGCGCCAGCGGGTCGTTCGGCAGCACCGCGACCGCGGTCGAGCCGCGCAGCCCCAGGGTGAGCAGCTGGTGGTGGTCCTCGAAGTGGATCAGCACGTCGGCCGGGTCGAGCAGCGGCACCCGGCGGGCCGAGGCCCAGCCGAGCACCACCGGCAGGGCCGTCCAGTAGCTGTAGGACTTCCAGGCCAGCGCGGCGCAGGCGTGCGGGGTGCCACCCCAGCGGCGGGACGCCGCGGCGAGGAACTCGGGGAGGCGGGTGCCGTCGATCAGGCCGGTCGCCGGGCTCCAGCCGGCCTCGTCGACGACCAGCAGGCCCGGGGCGAGCCCGGGCAGGTCGTCGGTGCCGAACATGGCCCGGAGGGTGGCGGTCACCGGGGCGAGCGGCGGGGCGAGCTCGCACCCTGGCATCACCGCTGTCACCTGGTCCGTCCCCTTGTCCGAAGTGCCGTCCGTCCAGCTAAGGCTAGCCTAACCACAGCCCTCCGTATAAGGGAAGGCTCACCAAAGGCGGATCGAGAGGCCCGGGTCACTCCGTCGACGACGCTGGCGACGAACCGGCCCGGGCTCCGCGTACTACCCGGTGCGTGGAGGTGGAAACGCGCGTGGTGTCAAGCCAAATGTCGGCAAAGCGCCAGTTCAGGTGCGGCCGGGGTGGTCGAACGTGAAGACTTGTCGTCCCGGCCGTGAGGAAGCTGATGACGACCTCCCCCCTGGAGCGGGCCGCCGAGTCCTTCGCCGCGGAGCTCGCCCGGCACCGGACGGGGCGAGGACTCTCCAAGAAGCAACTCGCCACGCTCATGGGCTTCGACCCGTCCTACGTCAGCCACGTCGAGGGGCGCCGGCACCGGCCCACCGAGGACTTCGCCCGCCGCGCCGAGGCCGTCCTCGACGCCAGCGGCGCGATCTGGCAACGCTTCCGGGAGTACGACCAGCTCCGCCAGGCCCGGCCCGTTCCGGCGCACCGCGAGCTGCCACCGCCCGGGCAGTGGCTGCCCCCGGGCACCGGCCTGGTCGTCGAGCGCGAGGCCGCCACCCTCACCCACACCGACGAGGGCTACCACTGCGTGGTGCGCCGCCAACTGCACAACGTCGGCACCGAGCCGGTGACCCGCCACCTGGTCCGGGTCGCCGTCGACCGCTACCCCGACGACCCGGGCCGCTCCAACCGGCACCACCGGGAGCACCCGCTCACCTTCGCCGAGCTGCGGCTGCGGGCGTACCGGGACGACGGTGGCAGCCGCGAGCCGATGCACTGGCGGGCCAAGCACGACCGGGACGCCTACAAGGAGATCTGGCTGCTCCTCGAGAACGGTGAGGGGCCGTTCCCGCTGCACCCGGGCGAACGGGTCGAGATCGAGTACGCGTACCACGTCGGCCGGGAGAAGTGGGGCCCCTGGTTCCAGCGCGCCGTACGCCTGCCCACCCGGCACCTGGCAGTCCGGCTGGACCTGCCGGTGGCGCTCGACCCCCGGGTCTGGGGGGTGGAGACCTCCCTCTCCGCCGACGAGGGGCCGCTGCGTACCCCGATCCGCCGGCACGACCGCGATGACCGCGCGATCTTCGACTGGGCGACCGACGACCCGCCGCTCAACTCCCGCTACCGCCTGCAGTGGCGGTTCCGAGGCGAACCGGCGGACGCGGAACGAGCCACGGCGGCCGGTCGGGCCGGCGACCGGCTGCGCGCCCTCGGCGTGCTGCCCCACGACGCCGACCTGCTGCGCCGGCCCGCCCGACCGTTCGACCTGCCCGACGACGAGACCGCCGCCCGGGAGGTGGTCGACCGGCTCACCGCACTGCTGACCCGGGTCGACGAGCTGCACCCGTTCAGCGCCGGCATGGGGCTGGCCGCCCCGCAGGTCGGGGTGGACGCGGCGGCGGCCGTGGTCCGCCCCGCCGACCGGTCCGCCCCGCCGGTGGTGCTGCTCAACCCCCGCGTGGTCGACGCCAGCCCCGACACCGACGAGCAGTACGAGGGCTGCCTCTCCTTCGCCGACCACCGGGGTCTGGTGCCCCGGCCGCTGCGCATCGACGTGGAGCACGCCCGCTGGGACGGCAGCCGGATCATCACCTCGTTCGCGTACGGGATGGCCCGGCTGGTGGCGCACGAGGTCGACCACCTCCAGGGGCGGCTCTACACCGACCGGATGGCGCCGGGCGTGCCGCTGGTGCCGGTCGAGGAATACCGGGAGACCGGCCCCTGACGGCGTCCGGGGGAACGTGCGGGACGCCGTCAGGGGCCGGACGGGGACCGGGTCGCGTGCCCCAGGGGGCGGGGGCACGCGACCCGGTTTTTTCGGGGGAGGAAGGTCTTTACAGGCTGCCGAAGGTGTCGTACCGGATGTTCGGCGGCGGCACCTCGTCCTCGGCGAGCGCCCGCAGGGTGGCCCGGACCATCGGAGCCGAGCCGGAGACGTAGCAGTCGTGCGTCGTCCACGGGCCGTACCGGGTGACCACCTCGGAGATCTCCCCCTGCTCGCCGTCGAAGTCCGGGTCGTCACTGCACGCCGGCGTCACCGACAGCCACGGATGCGCGGCCACCAGCTCCTCCAGGCCCGCCAGGCCGTACAGGTCGTCGGCGTGCCGGGCGCCGTAGAACACGTGCACCCAGCGGGTCCGGTTCCAGCTCGTCAGCTCCTCCACCAGCGCCTTCACCGGGGCCAGGCCGACCCCGCCGGCCACGCAGAGGATGTCCCGGGTCGACTCGCGGTCCAGCGTCATCGAGCCCATCGGCGCGGCCAGCCGGAGCAGCTCGCCCGGTCTGGTCCGGCGGACCAGCGCGCCGGAGAGCCAGCCCGCCCCGGCCGGCGTACGGATGTGGAACTCCAGCACGTTGTCGTCGTTCGGGGCGTTCGCCACCGAGTACGTCCGCCACACCCGGGGGAGGTGCCGGGGCGCCTCGATGCTGACGTACTGCCCGGCCTTCCAGCGCAGCGGATGCTGGAGGGCGCGGACGGTCAGCACCGCCGTGTCCGGCCCGTGCCGCTCGTGGGTCAGCACCTCGGCGTGCCAGTACGGCGGATCGTCGTCCGCCGCCGCGCCGGCCTGCATCTTCTCGCTGATCGCCGCGTACGCGTCCCGCCAGGCCTGGTCGTACTCCAGGTTCCAGCCGTCGCCGGCGGTGCTGCGCAGCGCGTCCAGCAGCGCGACGCCCATCGTCTCGTAGTGCGTGGCGGCCGCGTGGTACTTGCGGTGGTCGCGGCCGAGCGAGCGCAGGTACTCGTCGAAGCTCTCCGGGTCGTCCACCACCTGGGTCGCGGCGACGATGGCTTCCACCAGCCGGTCGCGCTGGGCGGCCATCTGCACCGGGAAGAGCTTGCGCAGCTCCGGGTCGAGGAGGAACAGCCGGGCATAGAAGTGACCGGTCAGCCGGTCCCGGTCCTCCTCGACCAGGGTCCAGCTCTCCTTCAGCAGCCGTGCGAAGTTGTCCACGGGACGCGCTCCTCCTCCTGACGGCGGATCGGGCCCGCATAGAATGTCCACGGAGTGTGCGCACCGGTCGCACAGGCTGTGCGACCGTTCCCGCCGGCCCCGCCCGTGCGGCAGAGTGGTGCGGTGACCGTCGACGAGCTGACCCGCCCGGTGACCCGCCGGGTGCTGGGCACCGAGACCCTGCTGGTGCTCGGTCTCTCCCTGGGCCGGTCGGCCGTCTACGCGCTGGTGTCGATCATCGCGAAGCTGGCCGCCGACGGGCCGCTGGCGAAGCAGACCGCCTCGCTCAACACCTCACAGTCGGCCCGGCCGTGGCTGGACCTGACGTACCAGCTCCTCGGCATCGTCTTCGCGCTGCTGCCGGTGCTGCTCGCCGTACACCTGCTGGCGCGGGACCCCGGCGACCCGGCGCGGACGCTCGGGATGGACCTGCGCCGACCCGGATCCGACCTGGCCCGGGGCGCCGGCCTCGCGGCGCTGATCGGCCTGCCCGGCCTGGCGCTGTTCTGGGCGGCCGCGCAGCTCGGAATCAACGCCACCCTGGTCCCCGCCGGCCTGCCCGACCTGTGGTGGGCGGTGCCGGTGCTGATCCTCGCCGCCGTCCAGAACGCCGTGCTGGAGGAGGTGATCGTGGTCGGCTACCTGGTCACCCGGCTGCGCCAGCTCCAGTGGCGGCTCGCCGCGATCATCGCGGCGAGCGCGCTGCTGCGCGGCTCCTACCACCTCTACCAGGGCTTCGGCGCGTTCGTCGGCAACGCCGTGATGGGCGTCGTGTTCAGCCTCTTCTACCTGCGCACCCGGCGGGTGATGCCGCTGATCGTGGCGCACACCCTGCTCGACGTGATCGCCTTCGTCGGCTACGCGTCGCTGCCCAAGGAGTGGTTCAGCTGGCTCTGACCGGCCGGTAGGCGGCCACCGCGCGCGCCGCCAGCCGCTCAGCGGCGGCCGCGTCACCCGCCGCGGCGGCGAGCACCGCCGCCCCCGGCAGCAGCCGGGACGTCAGGCGCAGCGCCGCCCAACCGCCCGCCTGCGCGGCCAGCGGCGCCGCCAACCGCCAGGCGGCCTCCGCCGCGCGCGGCCACGGCCGGTCCCCCGGCCGGTCCGCCGCCCGCGCCGCCGCCAGCGCGGTACGCGCGCTCGCCGCGTCCGGGTGCACCTGGGTCAGCACCAGCAGCTCCACCGCCCGCTCCGCGTCCAGCGGGTCCCGCCCGTACGCCGCCGCCACGTGCAGCACCAGGCCGGCCTGACTCCAGAGCACCGCCGCCAGCTCCGCCACCGGCGCGAACAGCCCGGCCACCGCCGCCGCCGCGCCACCGGCCCCGGCCACCCGCACGAACCGCCGGCTGGCCAGCCGGGCCAGCCCGTCCGGCCCGGCATCCGGGTACGTCGCCCGCAGCCGTTGCGCCCAGTCCTGGGCGCGCGGCCCGATCCCCGCCACGGCGGCCAGGGCGAGCAGCTCCGGCGCGAAGCCGGGATGCTCCAGCAGCCGGCTCCGGATCTCCGCCAGGCCCAGTTCCCGGGTACGCCCCGGCGCCGCCGGCTGCTGCTCGGCCCTGAGCGCGAGATCAGGTGCCGGTCGGGCCGTGTCCGGTCCGAGTGCGTCGGTGTCGGCGGTCGGTGCGGGGGCCTCCGGGGTGGCGGGTGTGACCTGCTCGGCCGTGGCGAGGGCTGGCCCGGGCGTCGCCTTCTTCGGGGTCGCCTTCTTCGGTGGTGTCGCCTTCTTGGGCGTGGCCGTCTTTCTCGCCGCGGCGGTGCGGCTCTCGCCCGGTGTGCCCGAGCGCGAGGTCGTCTCCTTACGCGGGGCGGTCTTCCGCGCGGTCTTCCGCCTCGTCGACGAGGCAGGGGTCTCCGGCCGCGCGGCGTCGGGCTCTGCCTCCGGTATCGGGGGCGTCACGGAATTCACCGAGGGCGTGGGCGTCGCGCCGGAACTCACCGGACCAGTCGGCTCGGCCGCGCCGGGTGTGACCGGGGCAACGACGCCCACTGGGCGGCCCGGCTGCTCCACCGGCGTGCCGAGCCCGCCGCGACGCTGGTCGGTCGGCGCGGTGCCGGTCGTCGCCCCGCTGGTGGCCGCCGTTCCGCTGTCCGCGCCGCTGGTGGACTCCGGTGCGGCCGGCGTCTTGCCGGTGGCCGCTTCCCTCGTCGACCGGGCGGTCTGCTGCCCGGGCGGCGCCTGCCGGGCCGTCGAGGTGCTCCGCTTCCGTGGGCGGTCCGCCGCTGGTGTGTCCGCGGTCACCTGCCCGGTGATCTCCTGCTCACCGCCTGCGCCGTGGGCCGCCGTGCCGCCGCTGGGGCTCGCACTGGCTTTCTCTCCGGTAGGTACGTCGGCCGGGCCGGTCACACCGGGCTCGGTCGGGGTGCCGGCGCTACCCGACGCTTTCCTCGCGGGCCGTGGCTGGCGGGGCAGCGGCTGATCGGGATCAGGTGGCTGGAACAGGACTGCGGGCGCGCCCTTCGCCGGACGACGCCTCCCCGGGGAGGCGTCCGTACCCTCGTCCTGGCCCGGCCCGGCCGCCTTCGTTGCGGCCGGGGGTGGGGTGAAGGTGGCCTTCGGAGAGCGCCGGCGAGCCCCTTCGGCGGACTCGCGGCGGGGCGGATCGCTCGGCGTCTGCTCCTGCATGTCGATGGAGCGTAGTCCCGAACGTGACGGCGCACACGGTGAAAACACCTCGCTGCGGTAGTCGCTTTGCCCCCGGTGGGGGCGGACCTGTATCCTCGGGCGCGGTGGTCTGCAGGGCCACCAGGGAGACTTCGCCTAGTCTGGTCTATGGCGCCGCACTGCTAATGCGGTTGGGGTCTTAAAGCCCCTCCCGGGTTCGAATCCCGGAGTCTCCGCGCGGAAGCCGGGTGTGTAGACTGGCCAAGCACCGAGCGCCCGTAGCTCAACGGATAGAGCATCTGACTACGGATCAGAAGGTTAGGGGTTCGAATCCCTTCGGGCGCACAGCAGATCAAGGGCCGGTTTCCCATCACGGGAGACCGGCCCTTGATCTTTCTGACCCCCACGGCTGACCCCCTACGCCTACGCGTCGAAGAGGAAGCCGAGCCGGTCGACCGCGTCCTGCTGCACCCGGCGCGTCGCCTCCACATAGATCGACTTGGTGACCGTGGGAGAGCTGTGCCCGAGCACATCCTGAATCCGTTCGAGCGGCACGCCCTGGTCGTAAAGCAGCGTCGCGCACGAATGGCGCAGGTCATGCACACGAATGCGCCGAACTCCCGCCCGCTCGCACAACTGGTCAAAGTGCCGATTGATATTGCGGGGCTCGATCGGAGTGCCGATCTTCGTGGTGAACAGCAATCCATGCTCCTGCCAGCGGTCCCCGGCCGCCTCCCGCTCCGTCCGTTGCAGCGCCCGATGACCGCGCAGCACGTCGACCAGACTGAGCGGCAGAGCCACGGCCCGCTCCGAGCCGTCCGTCTTCACCGGCCCGAACCGGAGCTCACCGCCGGTGCGTTGCAGCGACTGCCGAACGCGGAGCACGTTGTCGACCAGGTCCACGTCGACCCATCGCAGCGCCAGCGCCTCACCGCGGCGAAGCCCAAGGGCCAAGGCGACCGAGTAGAGCGCGTACCACCGGTCATCCCGCGCCGTCTTCAAGAACCGCTTGGCCTCATCAGCCGTCCATGGCGTGAACTTTGGCCGGTACCGGTGCGAGATCCGCAGGGCCTTCGCCGGGTTGCTCGCCACCAGCTCCTCCGTCACCGCGTCTTGAAGCGCCGCCCGCAGCAGCCGGTGGGCGTAGCGGATCAAGGCGGCCCGCAAGCGGGCCGCGCCGGCCCGGCACCGGCCTGCTGGCGACCTCCGGCCGGCATCGGCCGGGCCGGCCGGCCACACTGGCGGATGAGAAGACCTTGAAGACCTCGGGGCTCCGCCCCGAACCCCGGCCCTCCTCAGAGATCGGCCGGGAGCGGATCACCTCGCCGGGCACCACAAGGGCTACCAGCCTCCCCGGACGGGGCCAAGGTCGTTCGGCTGGTGAGGCGCTCCACCTTGTCCCCGTCCGGGGAGGCTGGACGGTCAACGACTGCCCGACGAGGAGATCCGCCGCAGCAGCGCGGTTGTCAAGCGTCGCCACCGGACCCCAACAGCAAGCTGACCTGAGCCAACGTGTCTGACGACATAGCCCCAGGGCGGCGGAACGCGGACCTAGTCTCGCTGATCCGCCCGGCCGAGGTCCGAGTCCAGTGCTGCGGACCCCAGCAGCCCTGCTCCTCAAGGAGTATCCGGGCCAGCGCCCCGGTCTCTCCAGCGGCGCCGCAGGCGGTCAACATCGCAGCGAGGACATCGCCCGCATCCAAGGGAAGGTCCGCGTCACTCATGATCGGCAACAACAGAAGGAAGGTGTAGGGGTCAAGGCGCGGGGCCGATCCGGCTTCGGCCGCCTTATGCGCGACGGCGAGCAACTCTGGCCAGCACAGCCCCGGCCCCCTGAAGCAACCTTCGACCCTTGCCAAGGGAACCGTCGCCTTCCACTCAGGATGGTGCAGCAGGTAGTCGTACCCTCCTTCCCGGGGAAGGTTGCGGTACACGACATAAAGCAGGTGCCCTGCCGAGAGCGGGACTGACAGCACTGGCCACTGGCGCTCATCGCTGACCCGTTCGAAAAACTGCAACAGGTCGGCCTTGCTGACCCCGAATCCCGCACACAGCGGCTCTTCGACGCCGTTGGTGCATTGCAACAAGTGGCTCGCCCAGAACAGTGGCTCGTCTACCAGGTACGCCCCATCGACCAAGGGGTCGTCTTCATAGCCTGGGATCTTGTGCATCGGCCGATTCTGGCACAGATCTCTGACCCCAGCCTGACCCCAGCACGACGCCAACGGCCGCCACTAGGTGAACGCTGGCCACGAGCTAGCCGGGAGACGAGGCGGGTGTCGGCGGATGCGGGACGCTCCTACGGATCAGAAGGTTAGGGGTTCGAGTCCCTTCGGGCGCACAGCAGCTGAGGGGCCGTTTCGGGAGACCGAGACGGCCCCTTTCCGTCTCGTACAGCAGCGAAGTACAGCAGTACGTCACGCCGTTTCCGGCCATTCATGCGCTCGCCCAGGCGCTTCAACGCCTCGCGGGTCTGCTTTCGAGCTGACCTTGGTGTAGATCTCCATCGTGACCTTGATGTCGGCGTGCCGCAGGATCTGCATTGCCACCCGCGGGTGCACGTCGAGGTCCGCCAGGACGCTGGTGCAGGTCCGTCGAGCACCTGCACCAGTCCCAGTCATCGCTCGGACCCTACCGCCCACAGGACAGGATTTAGCAGACAGACTGCGCCGACTTCGCGGGGCTGAGCTGCAAGCGTGCTGGTGCATGCCCAATGCAGCGGCCGACGGCGGATAACCGCGATCCTGTGGCTGTACAGCCATCCGTACAGCAAAGCCACCAGCATCGACGGGATGACCAGGAGCGCAGCTGCCCGACCAGCCATCCGCGATCTTCTTCTAACCCCAAGGCCGGAGGGGGTCGTCCACGCCGACGCTTTGCAGCCGCCATTGAGACTCGTCCGGTAGGGCGTTCCACCTCGTGGCTCGCCAGGCCAACTCCTGCGGGGTCGGTTCGTCGCTGATGCCGCCGTTCTTGCGGAACCAGGTCAGCGTCTTGGCTAGACCCGTGGCTAGGTCGTCGTGGTTTACCACCCCGTGCGTGGCAAGTCGGGTCACGTCGAGCACCAGTTCCGCGTCGCGGAACGGGAAGTAGTCACGCGCACGGACGGTGGGGTCAGGGGCAGGAACCACCCTCGGCGGTACTCCGGCGACCTCCCCGAGAATCGCCAGATACTCGCGGAGGGTGTAGCTGGCCGGCTCGCCCACGTTGAACGTTCCCGCGGCCAGCTGGCCCGCGCACCCGGCGGCCACCACCTGGGCGAGCGCTTGGGCATGGCAGAACTGGATGCGGGTGTCGCCATCGCCGGGGACGAAGACCGGCTGGCCAGCCAGGATGCGAGCCCACAGGAACTGCTCGCGTGGGTCCGGGTTGTGCGGACCGTAAACGTACGGCGGCCGGAGGACGGTCAGACCGCTGTGGCATGCACCGCGCAGCACGGCCTCGCACTCCGCCTTCGCCTCGCCGTAACCGCCCCAGATGGTGTCGCCGTCGGCCTGGTCGTCCTCTCGGAACGGCGGGGACGCCACCGACCGGTTGTAGACGGCGGCCGAGCTGATGAAGACATAGTCCAGCTCCTGAGGATCCGGCAACGCCGCGAGCACATTGGTGACGTGGTGCGGTTCTGTGCCCGAGACGTCGACGACCGCGTCGAAGCCCCTCAGGCCGAGTTGCTTCAGCTGCGCGGGGTCGTTGCGGTCCGCGACGAGCTGCCGTATCCGCGGATCCCACAGCGGCCTGGAACCCCGGTTAAGGACGGTGACCTCGTGATCGTCGAGCAGCGCAGTCACGATGGCGCGGCCGATGAACTGGGTACCGCCCAGCACCATTACCTGCATGGTCACTCCTTGAGAATGGCGGGCGAATTGCCCACGGTCAGCCTGCCCTCAGACGGCATCATCCCTCCGTGCCATTAGCGTGCCATTGAGCTAGGACAGCAGGGGTCAGCCGAGACCACTAGAGACCACTGCGACCAGGCCGCCAACAGCCGGACATCGACAATTCCCAAGCTGTTGGTACCTAACCCAAGCCTGACCCCGGCGCGACGCCAACAGCCGCTATCAGGTGAACGTCGGCAAGGACCTGGCGGCGAGGCGAGCCGGGTGCCGGTGGACACCCGGCGCTCCTACGGATCAGAAGGTTAGGGGTTTCCGCTTTATCAAATCAAGGCGGCCCGCAAGTGGGCCGCGCCGGCCCGGCCCCGGCCTGCTGGCGACCTCCGGCCGGCATCGGCCGGGCCGGCCGGCCAGGCTGACGGACGATCAGGGCCCGAAGACCTCGGGGCTCCGCCCTGAACCCCGACCCTCCTCAGAGATCAGCCGCGGATCCCCTCGACGGGCACCACAAGGGCTACCAGCCTCCCCGGATGGGGGCGAAGGTCGTTCGTTCCGGTAGGGCGCTCCACCTTGTCCCCGTCCTGGGAGGCTGGACGGTCTACGACTGCCCGACGAGGAGATCCGCCCACCGGCCGCGCCTCAACTTCATGCCGTGACCGCTTCGAGTTGCGTACCAGCCGCCGCGGGTGGTGTGGTGCCCAGCGGGAACTCGCAGACGGTGCGCCAAGGGCTTACGTCCGGCGTTCCGGCGATGAGCCGGACCTTGTCGATGGCCGCGTTGATCGGCAGGTGCGCGGAGATGGTTTCCGCGGCGTGGCTCAGCATGGGCTTGGCGGCGTCGTGACCGATGGTCAGGTGCGGCACCACGTCGCTGTACGCCCCGGCATACGGGGGCGCCTCGGGAAACTGCTGCCACACCGCCGCAGTGAGCTCCCGGAACGGACGATCTGGCTGCGGAGCAAGCCAGACGACCGTGTCACCAAACCAGCCGACGTGAGTCAGTGCAACGTCGAACCGCGGTATGCCGGCAATGGTCTCGCGCAGCACGGCCAAGGCCTGCTCATTGATCTGCTGCGGGGGCAGGAACGGGTAGAGGACGGTCACGTGCGCTGGCACGCCCCACGAGGCAGCCCGGTCGAGCGATGCCCGGAACCGGCCTACCGCCTCCTCGGCCTCGGGTATCGGCACGATGAGCGCCGTCTGGGTCGGTTCCATACCCGTAGTTTTCCGACCATGGCCGGTGCAGGTCTACTGGATTTCGCCACCGGTGCTGGGTAGGGCCCGCCCGGTGGACGGCATTGGGACGACCCTGCCGAGGCTACGGAGCAGAGAATCACACGGGCCATCCACGGGCCATAGACCGAGGCCCAGCGGGGGTAAACGAGCTCGGCATCAGCGCGACCAGCAAATCGCCAGCGAAGCGCAGCGGGTCCTGGACCGGTAGCCCGTCGATCGCAGGCGACAACCGGGGTACGGCTCACACGTATCTAGCGAATGGGGTCCGGCCGGAACGGCCGGACCCCATTTCCCTCAAGCTCCACCAACACACGTACGACGGTCTAGGACCGGATTCCCTGGGTGGTGACGAAGTAGGGGTCGACGCTCACCTGGATCTGCAGATCGACCTGGAACCGCCGCTCCCAGGCGACTGCCGCCCGTCCGTCAGGGGTCACCGCGGCTGTCGGGTCGACACCGATCCCCACGATCACCTCCGTGGTGCCGAAGGTGCCCGACCGGGTCACGCGACGTGCCTCCACGCTGCCGACCGAGTTGTTGATGCCCTTCCCCTGCCAGACCACGATGCCGTCACCGTCGTCGTCGAGGCGGACCGAGTGCAGACGGCCCCAGGTCGACAGCAGCACCGGCTGTCCCACCGTCTGCGCGGGGCTGATGGAGGCGGCGTACAGGTACCCGGTGGAGAACAGGTCCCAGGTCAGCATCATGTCGCCGTCGAGGTCGCCGGCGATCGAGTAGTTCACCACGTCCGTGTGCAGTGCGGGGGTGAGCTGACGGACGTTGCCGACGGTCCCGTCACGGGCCACCCAGCGACCCCAGACCTGCGTGCTCTGGCCCTGGTCGCTCCAATGGCGCCAGGTCACCAGGGCGTCGCCGTCCCGGTCCAGCGTGACGTCTGCGGCGAAGTGGCGGTCGATCGGCGAGAGAGGTGCGGACACGGTCTTGAGCTCACTGATGGTCCCACCAGCGCTGAGCGTGCGGGCCTGCACGACGTTGTCGTTGGCCCAGGCGAGGACGGCGTCGCCTTCCCGGTCGTACGCCACCGCCGGCGTTTCCGCAGCTGTCGGAGTCGACGCCAGCACGACAGCCGGCGACAGCGACCCGCTGCTGCTGTACCGGCGCATCATCGGGAAGAAACTGCCGTCGTCGTGCCCCTCGGCCCAGGTGACCACGGCGTCGCCGTCCGAGTCGATGGCCACGTTGGTGCCGTGGGCCTGCACCCCGCCCGCCGACACCGTGATGAGCGGTCCGAGCGTGCCACTCTTGGAGATTCTCCGCGCGTAGATGCTGTTGTCGACGCCGTTGAACGCGCGCCACGCCACGATCGCGTCGCCGTCGTCGTCGACCGCGACCTGCGGGCTGTGCGGGGCCTGGCCGGCCGGGGACAGGGTGGTCGTGGTGCCCCACCGGCCGTTGTAGCTGCGGGATTTGAACTGAACGTACCGCGGGTGCGGATAGTCGTGGGATTCACGCACCCAGACGAAGAGCGCGTCGCCCTGCCGGTCGTAGGCCTGTTGCTGATCGTAGGAGTCGTACCCCGCCGGTGAAATGGAAAGGGGTTGGCTGAACGCGGCCGAGGCGGGGGCCGGTATCGAGACGACGCCGGCGAGGGAGAGCGCGAGCGCGATGACTGCGACGGATCGTCGCGTCCTTGGGCGGGCCATCGATGAGGCCTCCGAACATTCCGAGGTTGCGCGGTGACTTCCGGTTATGTCATTGGTCGACGCCGGCCATTAATCGCGCGGGTCAATTCCCCACCGCTCCGGCGCAACCTGTCGGAGCATAGTGGATGCGGCGGAGAAGTGATGGCCCGCGTCATTGCGGACCGGAGACCGGCACTTCCACCTTGCCGAGAACCACCAATTCCTGCCGTCGCCACAGCCGCCGAAAGCGCGCCGATGGCATTCATCAAACTGGCGTCACGCACCCGGAGCCGGCCCGGGTCACGCCACGCTGGTCCGTACGCCGGGGACCTGCTGGCGCTCCTGCTTGGCCCTGTACATAGCGGCGTCCGCGCGCTGGATCAACTGCTCACCGTTCTCGGCGCGGTCGTTGCAGACCATGCCGATGCTGGCTCCGATCACGACCGGTTCAGCGTCGACCGCGAACGGCTCGCGGAAGGCCGTCTCGATCCGCAGGCAGAGCTCCGTCGCGTCGTAGCGCTCCATGTCGACACAGAGGACGACGAACTCGTCGCCGCCGAATCGGCTCACCGTGTCGCCCGGGCGCAGGCAACGGGCCAGCCGCTCGGCCACCTGGACCAGTAGCTGATCACCGCCGGGGTGGCCGTACCGGTCGTTCACGGCCTTGAACCCGTCCAGATCACAGAAGAGCACGACCACCGGCCGACCGCCCGCGAGCGCGGCGTCCAATCGGTTGGCGAACTCGTGACGGTTCGGCAGGTTGGTCAGGGGGTCGAAGCTCGCCTGGTACCGGAGGACCCGCATCCGCTCCGACCACACGCCCCAGATCCGGAGCATGACCAGCGGGGTCACCGCGGCCGTGCTGACGGCCAGCAGCGCCGTGTCGACGTCCCGGCCGGACAGCTCACTGGCCCCGCCCACGGCGGGCATGGCGCACAGCGCGAGCCCGAGGAAGACCAGGCGCCCCTTGCTCAGGTCGTCCTTCGGCGCCGGACCGGGCTGGAGCAGGCGTACCACCGACCGGGCGAGCCCGCACAACCCCACCGCCGTGTAGCCGGCGAGGTAGATCATGTCCGTGTACGCGGGCCGAGAGCCGGATCCCGGTACGACCACCAGCGCGACGGTGATCACGCCGGCCAGCGAGAGGCCCATCGCCGCGACCAGGAACCACAGCGCCGAAATGAACTCCCTGGCCGTGAGCAGCAGCCGGGTCAGGCAGCCGAAGATTCCGGTCAGCATGAAGACCGTCACGCACGTCGCGATCTGCGACACCTGCGCGGCGGCGACCTCCCGCAGGTGCGGCAGCAGCAGGAAACTCCAGATCACACCGCCAACCGCCATCGCCACGATGGTGCTGTCGATCAACCCGCCGACGTCGTCACGACCGCGCCGCGCGACGATCGTGATCGCCCCGGAGAACATGAATACCTGGGCCAGGGCCGCGAAGACCGCGGCGATCGTGCCGTCGCCGCTCGGCAACTGCATCGCGAAGACGTACCAGTACCAGGCCACGTTGCCGGCGTTGAAGCTGACCAGCGCGGCGAGCAGGAACCACATGGGCTTGCGGCTGTCGGCGGGCGTCCGGATCAGCCCGACCACCACAGCGGGGACCGTCGCGAACGACAGGACGAGGTAGTCGACCATCCGCTGCGCGTCGGACAGGTACGGATAGACCGCGATGCCGGCCAGGCAGAGCGTCAGGTAGGCGAGGCTCAGGCCGAGACCGCCCGGCACCGAGTGCAGGCCGCGATACCGGCCCATCGGGCGCGCTTCCCAGTCGACCCCGTCGAACACGCTCACGGCAACACGGTAAGGCGGTGATCGACGGCCGCCAACCACCGGTATCGCTACATCCACGCGAACCCACCCTTCCCCACAATGAACCGTCCACCTCGACCGTCCCGGCCAGCGGGATTGCCGGATGGCGGCCCGCATCCGGCGGGATACGGTGCGCGGGACGGGCGGTGCGAGCGGGTCGCCGTCGATGCGCCGGCCGCTCCCGGTCCGTACGGTGAGGACGAGGTGACGGGTTCCACCGATGACAGCCGCCCCGGGTGGGACGCGCTGCCCGACCGGGACGACGCCGTGAACTCCGCCGGCCTGTGTCCGCGCTGTGGCCGGTCGACGACCGACTACGTCTGCCTGCACTGCGCCGCCGAGCACGACTTCCGGGGTGCCTCACTGGTCCGCCGGTTCGTCGACGTTGCCGACCGGTACTCCGAGGAACCGGTGCCGTCGCCCGTTCGCGAGTCAAGCGGCGAGCCGACGCCCGGCGCGGACCCGCCCACCCCGGCGCCGACCTGGACGGCTGCGCCGACTCCGGCCGGACCAGGCCATGCGCGGCGAGGGGTGCCGGCCGTCCGTACCCGTCACCCGCTCGATCCCAGCGGACGGGGCCCACGGGGGGTGCTCGCGGCCGTGGCGATCGCCGTCGGCGCGATCCTGCTCGCCACGGTGGTCGGGATCGTGGGCGCCGTGGTGACCGGCCCGGGTGACGGGGGAAGCCCGGGCGTGAAGGCGACTCCGAGCCGTTAGGCCCGGCCCGGGACCCACGAAAAATCGACCTGCGACGGTGCGCCGGCCGGGGAAGAATCGCGGCCCATGAGGGACAGACCAGTCGGCCTGACCGAAGCGGAGTTGGTCGCCGCCCTGGCCGGAGGCTGGGGCATCGAGGTCGACTCGGCCGGGTACCTCCCCGTGGGCGCGGGCAGCTACCACTGGTCGATGGTCGACCGGCGTGGGACAGCGTGGTTCGTCAAGGCCGACGACCTCGGGTTCGACGGCGCCGGGCGGGACGAGGCGTTCGACCGGCTCGGCCGGTCGTACGACAGTGCGCTCGCCCTGCGCCGGGACGCCGGGCTCGACTTCGTCCTCGCGCCGGTCCCGTCCGCCACCGGCGCGACGCTGTGGCGGCTCACCCAGCGGTACGCCGGGTCGGTGTTTCCGATGGTGGCGGGTGCCGCCGACCGGTTCGGCGCGCACCGGCCCGAGGACCGGGCGGAGCTGGTCGATCTCCTGGCCGAACTGCACCGGGCCACCCCGGTCGTGGCGGGCCTGGCGCCCCGGGCCGACCTGGTGCTCCCCGGTCGGGACCAGCTGCGGGAGGCGCTGTGCGACCTCGACCGGGAGTGGACCGGCGGGCCGTACGGCGAACCCACCCGCAAGCTGCTGTCGGCCCACGCCGGGTACGTCGAAGGGTTGCTCGCCGAGTTCGACCGGCGGGTCGAGCGGGTACGCGCCAGCGTGGCGGACTGGGTGGTCACGCACGGCGAGCCCCATCCCGGCAACGTCATGTGGACACCGGACGGGCTGCGGCTCATCGACTGGGACACTGTCCGGATCGCCCCGGCCGAGCGGGACCTGTGGATGCTCACCGGCGCCCTCGCCCGGATGGTCGGCGAGGACCCGGTCGGCGACGACGAGGAGATCCTCGCGCGCTACGCGCGAGCCACCGGCCGGACCGCCACGCCGGCTGCCCTCGACCTCTACCCACTGTGGTGGAAGCTCGCCGACATCGCCGTCTACGTCGACGCGTTGCGCCGACCGCACGGCACCGGCGAGGACATCACCGCGTCTCTGACGTACCTGACCGGGTATCTCGAATCGAGCCCGGACTGACCGGCGGTCCGACGGCGGCCGTGCGCGCCCGCGTGCCAGGACCGCCTGGGCGGGTAGCCCCGATGCCGACGGGGGAAGCCGTCGAGCCGCCGGTGGCAGGATGGGGCGCCATGCAGCGCTTTCGATCCGCAGACGGCACGGAACTGGCCTACCGGCGCGTCGGCTCCGGTCCACCGCTGGTCTGCGTCCCCGGCGGGCCCGGCCAGGCAGTCGAATACCTGGCCGAGCTGGGTGGCTTGAGCGCGACCAGGACGTTGATCCTGCTCGACAACCGAGGGACGGGCGCGTCGGAGGTCCCCGCCGATCCGGCGAGCTACCGGGTCGATCGGCTGGTGGACGACGTCGAGGCGCTGCGCCGCCACCTGGCACTCGACCGGATGGACCTGCTCGGGCACTCCGCCAGCGGCGGCATCTGCCTGCTCTACGCCGACCGGCACCCGCAGCGGCTGGACCGCCTCGTCCTGGTGGCGCCGTCACTGCGGGTGGTGGACATCCAGTCGGACCTCGCGGTGGCCGACGTCCTGGCCGAGCGGTCCCACGAACCCTGGTACGCCGAGGCGGTGGCCGCGCTGCACGCCGACGCCAGCAGCGAGGAGGAGCAGCAGCGCTACCGCCGGCTCGCCGCCCCCCTGCTCTACGGCCGGTGGGACGCGGCGGCTCGGGCGCAGGCGTCCGCCGAGCCGGCCCAGTTCTCCGCGCCGGCCACCGACGGCTTCTACGCCGGCTTCACCCCGGATCCGGCACTGCCCGCCCGGTTGGCCTCGCTGTCCGTGCCGACCCTGCTGGTGGCCGGGGAGTACGACATCTGGCCGACGGTCACGGCGGTGCGGGAGTTGGCCCGCCTGTTCGCCCGGGCCGAGGTGCTGGTGCAGCCGAGGGCGGGGCACTTTCCCTGGGTCGACGACCCGGCCGCCTTCGCGTCGTCCGTGGAGGGTTTCCTGTCGGCCGGCTGATGAGCGGGTGACGCGCGGCCGGTCCGCGTGCCACGGACCGGCCGGCGCACCGCAGGGGATCAGCTCACCGGCGCAAGGCCCCGGCTGATCTGCATCGTCATGTCGATGACCTGCCACAGCACCTCGGGCGCCTGCGCGCCGTCTTCGGTGGCCACCGTCTTCGTGACTCCGTTGCGGTAGGTCACGCTGACGGTGTAGCGGAACCGGTCGGCACCCGCGCCCGCCGTATACGACGGAGAAAGGCGACGGAATTCGCAAGAGCCGGCCGTCGCCATCAGATCAGCGGTGGAGATGTGGACCGTGCTGGCGGAAACGGTGTACTGCTCGTTCACCCCGGCGAATCCACCGGTGCGGGTGAGGGTCACCTGGTAGGCGTCGCTCCAAGCGGCCTGGGCCGGTGCGGCGGAGGCGAGCGTGGCGGCTCCGACCCCGGTGAGCAGCGCGAACGCCGAGATGACCTGACCGATGGCGCGCAGCATGACAGACATGGCTGAACCCCTTTCCTCGTGGGAATGGTGGAACTCGGCGAATCCCTGTCGGCGGTCACCGACGCCGGGATCGGCCCCCCGACCGTTGTCGTGGAGCCTGTCGCCCGTTCCTTGTCGACCCCATTTCTAGCACCGTTCGAGACGACTGAACCAGGTCTGTAGGTCCCTGGAGGACGGTTCGATCGGTGCAACTTGTTGCGATTGTTTCAAGGCATTTAAACAATTCATTCGGCGTCGGTTCGACCCGTTCAGGGCGTGCTCGCGCCGCTTCCCAGGTCGACCGCCCGGACCGGAAACGGCGGTGCCGCCTCGGCCCCGGAAACATCGTTGGTGGGTTCACCCGATCACGTCGCGGTACGCCGCGGCGATCCCGGCCAGGCCCCGGCCGAGCTCGGCCCCGCGTACCCCGGCGTAGCCGACGACCAGTGCCGGTGGACGGTCGTCGTCCCGCAGGGCGTAGAACCGGCCGCCCCGGACCAGCACCGACCGCCGCCGGGCGGCCTGCACCATCTCTTCCTCGGCGCACCGCCGGGGCAGCACCAGGTACGCCTGCAGTCCGCTGTCCCCGCCGAGCAGCGTGACGCCGGGCAGATGGCGGCTGATGTGCTGGCGTACCGTCTGGCGGCGCTTCTGGAACTCGGCGCGCAGCCGGCGCAGGTGCCGGTCGAAGGCGCCGGTGTCGACCAGCCGGGCGAACGCGAGCTGTTCGAGACCGGAGCAACCGAGGTCCCAGCCGGCCCGGAGTCGCTCGACCGGCGCGGTCAGCTCGGTGGGCGTGGCGAGCCAGCCGAGCCGCAGTGCCGGGGCGAGCACCTTGCTGGCGCTGCCCGCGTAGATCACCCGGTCGGGGGCGAGGCTCTGGAGGGCCGGCATGCGCTGCGACGGCCCGGCGAACGCCGCGTCGAAGTCGTCCTCGACGATGTACCCGTCCACCGAGCGGGCCCAGTCGACCAGTTCCGCCCGGCGTTCCGGGTCGAGTGCGACCCCGGTCGGGAACTGGCTGGTCGGGGTGGTGAGCACCGCCCGGACGCCGCTGCGGGCCAGCTCGTCGACCCGGATGCCGCGTCGGTCGACCGGGATACCCACCGGGCGTAGGCCGGCGTCCGCGATGAACTTCCATTCGCCCGGGTGCCCCGGGTCCTCCACGCCCAGCGTGTCGTGGCCCCGGTCCCGCAGCACCCGGCAGAGCAGCGCGAGCCCCTGGGCGAACCCCGAGGTGATCATGAGGTGTTCGGGTCGGGTCCGGACTCCGCGTACCCGACCCAGATAGCCGGCGAGCGTGTGCCGGGCCACCGGCAGCCCGGACGGCGGCGCGTAGCCCAGCTCCCGCGGGCCGGCAGCGCTGACCACAGAGCTGACGCAGCGGATCCACTCCTGGCGCGGGAAGGCGGACACGTCGGAGCCGCCGGTGCGCAGGTCCCGGAGGGCCCTCGCGGGGGCCCG
Source organism: Micromonospora purpureochromogenes (assembly GCF_900091515.1). Taxonomy (NCBI): domain Bacteria; kingdom Bacillati; phylum Actinomycetota; class Actinomycetes; order Micromonosporales; family Micromonosporaceae; genus Micromonospora; species Micromonospora purpureochromogenes. The sequence goes on from NZ_LT607410.1 coordinate 807,811, forward strand.
GTCCTCCGGGGTGAGCGCCGAGCCGACCTCGGTGCGGGCCGTCGCCGCGACGGAGGTGCCGGAGCCCCGCTGGGAGACCAGATAGCCCTCGGCGCCGAGCTGCTCGTACGCCTCGACCACCACACTCCGGGACACGCCGAGGTCGACGGCGAGCTGCCGGCTCGACGGGACGCGGGTGCCGGGGAGCAGCGCTCCCTCCTCGATCTGCCGGCGTAACGCGTCCCGGAGCTGCACCGCCAATGTCACGCGGGAATCGCCATCTATTGACAAGCCTAGATGCAACACCAAGTGGTCCTCTCCGCAGTCCTCAAAGTGGTATGGACAACGCGACCTGCACTTGGCGAAAGTGTTTCCCGGACGCGCCACAACCCGGCGGCCGGCGAATCGGGGCGCATGTTCCGAGGTCGTCCAATGCGGACGACTCCGGATGCCCTGTCGCGTCGGCGTACGGGTGGGTGTGCGAGTCCTTTCGGACGGGGGGAGGTCCGACCTGCTGCTTCGGGCGGCGGGACCGTTGCCAATGGCGGCACGGGAGTCGGGCTGTTCAGAGGGGGTTCCACAGTGTCCTCATTGTCAACCGAGGTAGCCGCACGTCCCGGGTATTCCCATTCCCTGGCGGATCGGCACCCGCCCCTGGCGGGCACCATTCCGATTAGCGTGACATCTGTCACACTGCCGTCAATCAATCCGTTGTCGCTCTACACGGCGCTCGCCGAAAAGGTTGCCGCCGATAACATCTACCTCTTCGAGAGCCTGGACGGCCCGGCCCGGGACCGGCACTCCGCGGCGGTGGGCTGGGGACGTCTCGCCGAGTTGCGGATCATCGCCGACCGGTTCGAACTGACCGCCGCCGGTCCGCTCGGCGACGCCCTCGCCGTCGTGGTCACGGCCGTCCTGGGCGAGCCCGTCCGGCGCCGGGGCGACACCCACGGCTGGGCGGTGCCGGGGCCCGCGCAGGTGTGGGCCGCGCTGCGGGCGGTGCAGCGGTCGTTCGCCGTCGAGACCACGGTGTCCGCCGACAGCTTCGCCTTCGGCTTCCTCACCACCCTGGCGTACGAGGCCGCGCGGGACATGGACGAGCTCTCCGTCGACCGGGCGGTCGACGACGTCCCCCGCTGCACGCTCGCACTCTTCCGGCACACCGCCTGGTGGGACCTGCGCTCCGGCACCGTCCAGCAGCTCTCCGCCGGCGGCCCGCACCTGCCGACCGAGCCCGCGCTCGCGGTGGCCGACCTGGTGGCCGGGCTCCCCGAGGACCACCGGGACGTGCCGGTCGCCCCGCCGCCGAACCTCGTGCGGGACAACCTCGACGAGGAGACCTTCGCGGCCCGGGTGAAGCAGTGCCTGCGACACATCGAGGTCGGCGACAGCTACCAGATCCAGATCGGCCACCGGATCGACGTCGAGACCGACCTCACCCCGCTCCAGGTCTACCGGCGGCTGCGCCACCGCAACCCCTCGCCGTACATGTACCTGGTGCCGTGGGCGGGCCGTACCGTCATCGGCGCGAGCCCGGAGCTGTTCCTCCGGATCGACCACGGGCGGGTGTCGATGCGTCCGATCGCCGGCACCGCGGCCCGGGCGGCCGATCCGGAGACCGACCGCCGGCGGGTGGCGGAGCTGCTGGCCAGCGAGAAGGAACGGGCCGAGCACGTCATGCTCGTCGACCTGTGCCGCAACGACATCGGCCGGGTCTGCGAGCCGGGGACGCTCTCGGTCGACGCGATGCTCGACGTCGAACCGTTCGCGTACGTGCACCACCTGGTCTCCACCGTCTCCGGTCGACTCGCCGACGACGCCGACGTGTGGGCGGCCATCTGCGCCGCCTTTCCGGCCGGCACCATGACCGGGGCCCCGAAGCTGCGGGCGATGGAGATCATCGACGGCCTGGAGGACGAGCCCCGGGGCGTCTACGCGGGGTCGCTCGGCCTGGTCGACGTGCGCGGCTTCGCGGTGCTCGCGCTCTGCATCCGCACCGCCGTCCACGATGGTCGCCGATACCGCACCCAGGCCTCCGCCGGGGTCGTCGCCGACTCCACACCCGCCGCCGAGTGGCGGGAGACGCTGGCCAAGATGAGCGCCACCTACTGGGCCCTGACCGGTGAGGAGCTGCTGCCGTGAAGGTCCTGCTCGTCGACGCGTACGACAGCTTCACCCACATCATCGACCAGTACCTGCGCACCCTCGGCGCCCGTACCGTGGTGGTCCGCTCCCGGTCCCGGACGGACGAGGAACTCGCCACGCTGCGGCCGGACGCGGTGGTGCTCGGCCCCGGCCCGGGGCACCCCGCCGAGTCCGGGCACGTCGAGCTGGTGCGCGCCTTCGCCGGCCGGGTTCCGCTGCTCGGCGTCTGCCTCGGCCACCAGGCGATCGGGCTGGCCTACGGCGGGACGATCGCGGTCGCCCGGCACCTGATGCACGGCAAGACCAGCCTGGTCGGTCACGACGGCCGAGGGGTCTTCTCCGGGGCGGTCGCCCCGCTGACCGTCACCCGCTACCACTCGCTCATCGTCGACGACCCGGTGCCGCCCGCGCTGGAGGTCACCGCCCGGGCGTCCGACGACGGGTACGTGATGGGCGTGCGCCATCGCTCCCTCGCCGTGGAGGGGGTCCAGTTCCACCCGGAGAGCGTGATGACAGAGGACGGGCTGCGCCTGTTTGACAACTTCCTGCGCGGCGCCCCGACGGCGCTGCCCGTCGCAGGTTGAGCGGCACACGGGGAATCGGCATGCCTGACCACTCAGCCCCGGTCGCCGTGGTGACCGGCGGCGCGGGCGGGATCGGCCGTGCCGTCACGGCCGCCCTCGCCGGCGCCGGGCACCGGGTGCTCAGCGTCGACGTCGAACAGTCCGCCGACCCGTCGGCCCACGCCGCGCTGGTCGCCGACGTGGCCGTGCCCGGCCAGGTGGAGGAGCTCTTCGGGCGGATCCACGAGCGGTACGGGCTGCCCGACGTGCTGGTGAACAACGCCGGCGTCTACCACGCCCGGGACTTCCTCGACTACGACCCGACCACGTACGCCCAGGTGCTCGACGTCAACCTGGGCGCCGCGTTCTTCTGCACCCAGGCGTACGCCCGCGCCCTGGTCGCCGCCGGGCGGCCCGGCAGCGTGGTCAACGTCGCCTCGATCAGCGGGCAGTCCGGCAGCCCGGACGCCGCGTACGGCGCCTCGAAGGGCGCGGTCATCGCGCTCACCCGCAGCCTCGGCCGGGCGCTGTCCGGGCATGGCATCCGGGTCAACGCGGTCGCACCCGGGCTGGTCGACACCCCGATGGCCGCCCGGATCCCGGCCGGCCGGCGCGACGACTACCGGGCCCGGATCCCGCTGGGCCGGTTCGGCGAGCCGGCCGAGATCGCCGCCGCCGTCGCGTGGCTGGCCGGCCGGGACAGCAGCTACGTCACCGCCACCGTGCTGGACGTCAACGGCGGCCTGCACTGACCTGCGCCACGGCCCGCCGCGACCGCACCGCGGCGGCCACCCCTGGAGAGGACCCTGACCATGTGGCTTCCGACCACCGGACCGGCGGCCGACTTCGCCGCCGACTACCTGAGCCTGCACCGCGCCTTCTACGCCCGCACCCTCGCCGCCGCCGACCTCGACGCCTGGCGGGAACGGCAGTTGCGGGTGGTGCTCGACCAGGTGTCCGTGAACTCGCCGTTCTACGCCCGGCACCTGGCCGGCGTCGACCTGTCCGCGGTCACCCCGCAGACCCTGGACCGGTTGCCGTTCACCACGAAGACGCACCTGCGCGAGGAGATGCTCGACGTGTTGAGCCGGCCGCTGGCCGACGCGGTCTTCTTCTACGAGACGACCGGCACCACCGGCCGCGCCACCCCGTGCCCGCGGGACGGGCGCGAGGTGGTGGCGAGCAATGCCCACGTCACCGAGTCCTGGGCGTCGATCTTCCGGCACCACTTCGGCGACCACGCCCCCCGGATCGGGCTGATGGGGCCGACCGAGGTGCACTCGTTCGGGGACACCCTCGGTGACGTCGCCCGCAACGTCGGCTCGATGAACGCGAAGATCTGGCCGTACTCCCCGGTGATCGGGTTCGCCAAGGCGTTGCAGCTCATGAAGGACCTCGAACTGGAGGTCATCTGCTGCACGCCGGGTGTCGCGCTGATGCTGGCCAAGGCGGCCGAGCACCACGGCTACCGGCTGCGCGAGGACTTCGCCGTCAAGCTGCTCCTCGTCACCGGGGAGATGTGCACCCCGGCGCTGGCCCGCAACCTGGAGACCGTCTGGGGCGCCGACGTCTACAACATCCTGTACGGCTCGCAGGAGGCATTCGTCATCGCCACCGCCTGCCGTAACAAGCGGATGCACCTTTCCCAGACCAACTACCTCATCGAGGTGGTCGACCCGGAGACGGGCGAGTCGCACGGCCCGCGCGGCAGCGGCGAGCTCACCGTCACCATGCTGATCGACGGGGTGAAGCCGCTGATCCGCTACCGGACCGGCGACGCGGTGATCGTGGACGCGCCCGACTGCGACTGCGAGATGGCCGGCGACCTGGTGCAGCTCGTCGGCCGTACCCTCGACCGGATCGAGCTGGGCGGCCGGCGCTTCACCGCCGGCCAGGTCGAGACCGCCGTGCTCGACGGGGTCACCGGCTCCGCTGGCTACCAGGTGGTGATCGACCACGAGCCGTCCGGCGGCGACCGGTTGACCGTACGCCTGGAGCTGCTGAAGGACTTGGTCGACGACCCGGCCGGGGTGGCCGCCGGGGTCCGCGAACGGGCCGCCGCGACGCTCGGCATACCGGTCGAGGTGGAGCTGAGCGACGGGCTGGATCCGATCGTGAGCACCGGCGCCTTCGTGAGCTGGAAGGCCGCCCGGATCGTGGACCGGCGGGCCGACGCCGACCACGAGACCCGGGTCGCGCAGCGGATGGCGGGCAACCGTGGCTACACGACCTGACAGCGTCGCCGAGTCCCCCGCCGTCCCGCTGCCCGGACCGCTCACCGAGGCGTACGGGCAGCGGTGGCGGCGGCTGGTGGACCGGTGGGCGGAACGGCCCGGCACGGTGCTGGCCACCCTCGGCCCGCCCGGTACGTCCAGCCACCTCGCCGCCACCTTCCTCGCCGAGCGGCACGGACTGCGGATCGAACTGTCCGACACCTTCGACGCGGTGCTCGCCGCGCTGGTGGAGCGGCGGGTGGACCAGGCCCTGGTGCCGAGCGCGTACCAGGGGCTCACCCGCTTCCACTGGCACCGTGACCTGCGGCTGGAGGCGTACTTCGCGCAGGCCACCCCGGAGTACGGCATCGCGGCCCGGGCGGACCGCGAGCCGTCCGGGCCCGTCGGCGAGGTGACCGTGGCCGCCCTCTGGGAGGTCCGGCGGATCTTCGCCGACCTCGCGCCCGCGCCGTTGGCCGACCGCCCGGTCCGCTGGGTCGACGCCGACTCGACCCAGCACGCCGCCGAGATTCTCGCCGCCGGGGGAGCCGACCTCGCGGTGACCAACGCCCCCGGGGTACGCCGGCACGCGCTGCGCTGGGTGGCCAGCCGCCCGGGCGCCGAGATCGTGTGGACCCTCTTCGGCCACCGCTGAGCCCACCGTCGATTCGTCCCGCACCGACCCCGAGAGAACCGGAGCGACCCCCGTGTCCCGACGAACGCTGCTGCACCGCGCCACCGTCCAGGAAGGACTGGGCCTGGCCTCCCGCCCGCACCACAGCGTGCTGCTCGACGGCGAGCGCATCGTCGCGGTGCTGCCCGACGCGCAGGCTCCCGTGCACGACCCGGAGGTGGAGGTCCTCGACCTCGACGGCCGGACGGTGATGCCGGGCATGACGCTCGGCCACACCCACATCGCCTACCTGAACGTGCTCGACGGCCGGGAGACCCTGTTCAAGCACACCGTCCCCGAGGTGGCCCTGGGCGCCGCCGCCAACGCGGCCGCCATGCTCAAGCTGGGCTACACCGCGTTCGTCGGCGCCGGCTCGGTGGCCGGCATCGACATGGCGCTGCGCCGGGCGATCGACGCCGGGCGGCTGCCCGGCCCGCGGATCACCCCGTGCAGCCGGGACCTGATGGTCTCCGGCCCGCCGGAGCGCCGCAACCCGGCGGTCAAGCAGCGGATCCCCAGCGACCTGATGCGTCTGGCCGACACGCCGGAGGAGCTGGTCGAGTACGTCGACACCGAGGTCGCCCAAGGCGCGGAGATCATCAAGGTCTTCTCCACGGGCGACGACACCTTCCCCAACGGGCGCTCGCACGAGCTGCTCTTCACGGCGGAGGAGCTGGTCGTCGCCGCGCGGGCGGCACACGAGCGGGGGGTCCGGATCCGGGCGCACTCGCGCGGGCTGGCCGGCATCCGCAACGCCATCGCCGCCGGCGTCGACGTCATCGACCACGCCACGTACGCCGACGACGCGGCGCTGGAGGCGATCGCCGAGCGGGGCATCTTCGTGGTGCCGAGCCTGCACCAGCCGCACCGGCTGCTCACCACCGGCACCCGGTACGGCAAGACCCCGGAGTACCTGGAGACGCTGGAGTTCACCGCCGAGGTCGAGAACACCCTGCGGATCCTGCCGCTGATGGTGGAGCTGGGCATCCCGATCGTCGCCGGTGACGACTTCGGCTTCGCCTGGACACCGCACGGCCGGTACGCCGAGGAACTGGAGACGTACGTGACCATGGCCGGTATCCCCGCACCCGTGGTGCTGACCTGGGCCACCGCCAACGGCGCCCGGCTCGCCGGCCACGGCGACGACGCCGGCACCGTCCAGCCGGGGCGCCTCGCCGACCTGGTGGTCACCGACGGCGACCCCGCCGAGGACATCACCGTGCTGGGCCGGCCCGAGGCGATCGAGCTGGTGCTGCTCGGCGGCCGGGTCGTCGCCGGAGACGCCGGCCGGTACCGCGCCCCGCAGCCCGTGGCGGTGGCGTGATGCGGCGGGTGGTACCGGTCGTCCCGCTGCTCGCGGTCGGTGCCTTCGCCATCGGCACCGACACCTTCGTGGTGGCCGGGGTGCTTCCCGAGGTGGCCCGGACGCTGCGGGTCAGCGTCGCCTCGGCCGGCTGGGTGAGCACCGTCTTCGCCCTCGCGTACGCCGTCGCCGCGCCGGTGCTCGGTGCGCTGACCGGCCGGCTCGAACGGCGCACCGTGCTGGCGATCTCGCTGGTCGGCTTCACCCTGGGCAACGTCGCCTCGGCGCTCGCCCCCGACCTGCCCCTGCTGCTGCTCGCCCGGGTCCTCACCGCGGTCAGCGCGGCGCTCTACGTTCCCGCCGCCTCCGCCTCGGCCGCCGCGCTCGCCCCGCCCGAGCGCCGAGGCCGGGCGATGGCGGTGGTGCTGGGCGGTCTGTCCGCGGCCACCGTGGTCGGCGTGCCGTTCGGCACCTGGGTCGCCGCGGACCTGCAGTGGCGGGTCACCTTCTGGCTGCTCGCCGCCGTCGGCGCGGCCTGCGCGGTGGCGGTGGCGGTCGGCCTGCCGGCGCTGCGGCTGCCGTCCGGGCCGGGGCTGGCCGTCCGGCTCGCCCCGGTACGCGAGACCCGGGTCGGGCTGGCCGTGCTCACCACCGCGCTCTTCATGACCGGCGGCTACCTGGCGCTGACCTACGTCGGGGCGCTGCTGGCCCCGGCGACCGACGGCGACGGCACCGTGCTGGCGGTGCTGCTGCTGGTCTTCGGCGTACCGGCGGTGGCCGGGACCGTGCTGGGCGGCCGGGCCACCGACCGGTGGGGCGCCCTGCCGGTGCTGCTGGTCGCGGTGGCCGGGTTGGCCGTGGTGCTGGCCACCCTGCCATTGACCCGGCAGGCCCTGGTGCCGGCCGGGCTGGCGATGGCCGTCTGGGGCGTCACCGCGATGGCCACCCAACCGGCCCAGCAGCACCGGCTCTTCGCGATCGCGCCGGGCTCCGGGCCGCTGCTGCTGTCGCTGAACTCGTCGGCCACCTTCGTCGGTATCGCCCTCGGCGGCTTCCTCGGCAACCGGCTGCTCCGGCACGGCGGCGTCGAGGCGCTCGACCTGCTCGGACCGGTCGGCGCGGCGCTCTGCGTGCTGGCGCTGGGCACCGCACTGCTCGGCTCCCGGACCGGAAACCGGCCGGACCGCCCTGTCGGTGCCGCCGGGGAACCGGCCCGACCGGCTCCCGACGGGGCCGCCACCGGCGCGCCACCGCGCTGACCGCTCGGAATTGGCCTCACCGGATCCGCCGGGATTGGCCACAACCGGTCACTCGCCCGCTGCATACGGTCGAGCTGACCGTCCGACGACCCATGAGGAACACGATGACCCAGCTCAGCGACGGTGCCGACCGGCTCGCCGTCCGCGTCGACGACCGGGTGCTGACCGCCGTACCGGACTACGTCCTCGGCCTGATCGCCGTACCGGCGGTGGAGGTCGTGCCGGAGCATCCGGTGGTGGCCGCCCTGCTGACCGCCGCCGAGGACGCGCTGCACACCGCACGCCTGGACAAGGCGGGCGTGGCGGGGCTGCCCGGCATCGCCGCGTGGCGGGAGGCGTACCGGGCGGTGGGGGTGAACCCCAACCGGTTCCCGTGCGCCGCCGAGTCGATCGCCCGACGGGTGGCCAAGGGTGACCGGCTGCCCCGGATCAACTCCCTGGTCGACCTCTGCAACAGCGTCTCGCTCGGGTCGGCGCTGCCGGTGGCATCGTGCGCGGTCGCCGGCATCGCCGACCTCGTCGTCCGGCCGGCCGACGGCACCGAGACGTACCTGCCGCTCGGGGCGCCGGACGAGCCGGAGCTCCCCGAGCCGGGGGAGGTCGTCTACGCGGACGCGGACGGGCGGGCGCACTCGCGGCGGTGGAACTGGCGGCAGGGCCACCTGGTCCGTACCGGCCTGGGCCGGCACCGGCTGCTGCTCACCGTCGAGGCGGCCCACCCGGGCGGTCGGGCGGACGTCGAGGCCGCGCTGGCCCGGCTCACCGCCGCGCTCGACGAGCTGACCGGTGCGGCGTCGCCGGCCACCGCCCGTCAGCAGTTGGTGCTCGACCGGGCGGCCGCCACGGGCGTCCTGTTCACCGCCCCGGTCGGTGACCCGTCCCCCGGCGAGCTGGGCGGCGTGTCGCTCAGCCCCGCCGGCAGCCCCGGAAGGACCCGTCCGTGAACCGCTCGATCCTGGTCGTCTATCGACCGGCGGCCGGCCGCTACGCCGCCCAGTTCCGCAGCGTGGTCGCCGCGGCGGCTGAGCTGGGCGTCACCGCCGTCGCGTTGATCCCCACCGGCCAGCCGGCCGCCGAGGTCGCCGGCCTGCCCTGCTACCGGGCGGACCTCGACGACCCCGAGGCCGTCCGGTCGGTGGTGGCGGAGATCGTCGCCGCGCACCCGGTCGAACGGATCTTCCCGCTCTTCGAGGGGGACGTCCTGACCGCCGCGCGCTGCCGGCGAGACCACGGCATCCCGGGCCTCGACCCGGAGCAGGCGCTGGCCTTCCGGGACAAGAACGTGATGCACCGCCGGGCCACCGAGCTGGGCGTGTCGGTCGCCCGCTCGTGCCGCCCCGACACTGTCGGCGCGGTGGCCGAGTTCGCCGCCGAGGTGGGCTACCCGGTGGTGGTCAAGCCGTACGCCGGCTGGGCCTGCGGGGACACCCACCGGGTCGACTCGGCCGAGGACTTGGAGCGGGTGTGGCCGCTGGTCGCCGACGCCCGGCACGACTACCGGGTGGAGGAGTACGTCCGGGGCATCGAGTATCACGTCGACTCCCTGCTGCGCGACGGCGAGGTGGTCTTCGAGCAGCTCTCCCGGTACACGTACTCGATCCTGGAGTTCCGGGACGAGCCCGGCGGCACGGTCTCCCGCAAGCACGATCTCACCCCGGCCGAGCGCCGCATCCTGGCGGCCAACGGCACGGTGCTGCGCGGCTTCGGGATGCGGACCGGCGTCGCCCACGTGGAGTTCTTCCTCCGCGACGATGGCGAGGTGGTGTTCGGCGAGGCGGCGGCCCGGGCCGGTGGTGGCTCGATCGTCCCCGCCATCCAGGCCGGGCGGGGGATCAACCTGGCGGGCGAGTGGTGCCGCCTGGAGCTCGACCCCGGGCACGTGCCGGCCGCCACGCTCGGCCCGGAGATCGGCACCGAGTACCTGGCCTCCGACCGGTACGGCCGGATCACCGCGATCACGACCGCGGAGGAGCTTCGAGCGCTCGACTCGGTGCTCGACGCCGACGTGTGGAAGAGCGTCGGCGACGTGCTCGCCCCGCCGACCGCCTCCAACGACGTCCTCGGCTGGTACGTCTGCGAGGGGCGGGACTTCGACGACGTGCGTGCCCGGTTCAAGACCGTCCGGGACTCCTTCCAGGTCCGGACCGCACCGGTGGACGTGGCGCCGGCCGGGGCCGCCGACTTGGCCGGGACCGACACCCCCGGGAGTGCCGGGCCGGCCTGACCCGGCCGATCCCGCGTACGCCCACGACCCTGGAAGGAGGCCGACGCCGTGTGGCTGAACCGCTTCAAAGCCCTGCCGCGTCCGCTGCGGATGCTGGTCCTGGCGTCCTTCATCAACCGCGCGGGGATGTTCGTCTTCCCCCTGCTCGCGGTCTACCTGGTGCAGAGCCGGCACCTGGGTGCCGGTGAGGCCGGGGTGCTCATCTCCGTCGGCAGCACCGGCCTGCTCGTCGGGAGCCTGCTCAGCGGCCCGGTCTGCGGACGGGCCGGCCGGCGCGCCGCGCTGGTGTCCAGCCTGCTGCTCAACGCGGCCGGCTACCTCGGCCTGGCCGTGCTCGACGGGCCACCGTGGACGTACGCGGCCATGCTCTTCGTCGCGCTGGTCGGGATGGGGATGTTCGCCCCGGCGGCGAACACGCTGATCGCCGACCTCGCCGAACCCGACCAGCGGCCGTTCGCGTACACGGTCAGCTACATCGCCAACAACCTCGGCATGGGGGTCGGCCCGCTGCTCGGCGGTCTGGCGGCCGCGTACTCCTACCAGCTGATGTTCGCCGGCGACATCCTGCTCGGCCTGATCGCGGCGGCCACCATCCGGATCTGCGTACCGGCGGACACCCGGCGCGGGGCGGCCGTGTCGACCGCGACCACCCGGCGGGCCGGACTGCTGCGGGACTTCGATGTGGCGGTGCTGGTGCTGGTCTCGTTCTGCTACGTCGCACCGCTGATCGGCCTGGAATACACGCTGCCCCTCGCGGTCACCACCGTGCTGCACTCCTCGGTCGCCGTGGTGGGCGCCGTCTACACGATCAACAGTCTGGTCGTGGTGAGCGTCGGCATGCTGATCGAGAAGCGGATCAAGGCGTACCCGACCCGGACCCTCCTGATCACGGCCGGTCTGCTCTGGTCGACCGGCATGGCGATCCTGGTGGTCGGCTTCTCCCTGCCCGCCGTGCTGCTCTCCACCGCGGTCTGGACCGTCGGGGAGATCATCGCCTCGGTGGTGGTGCCCACGTACATCGCCGACCACGTGGAGGAGCGGCGGGTCGGCAGCTTCATGGCCCTCAACGGTTTCGTGCTCAGCGCCGCCCGGCTCGTCGTACCGATGGGCCTCGGCTTCGTCTGGCAGGCCCACGGGCACCGTCCCGTCCTCCTGCTCCTCCTGCTGACACCGGTGGTCGGTGTCGTCGCCTTCGCAGCGCTGCGGGTGCGACCCACGGCCCGGCCGCTGCCGGCCGCGGCCGAACCGGCCACCGCCCGTCCCTGATCCGTCCACCCCTCACCGGAAGAGACCGATGACCGCGACGAAGTTCGTCCTGCCCGACAGCGACATCCCGACCACCTGGTACAACGTGGTTCCCGACCTGCCCAAGGGGCTGCCCCCGATGCTCCATCCGGGCACCCGGGAACCGATCACCGAAGCCGACCTCGAACCGCTCTTCGCGGCCGGGCTGATCGCCCAGGAGTTCTCCACCGAGCGGGACGTCGACATCCCCGGGCCGGTGCTCGACATCTACCGGCAGTGGCGGCCGAGCCCGCTGGTCCGGGCCCGCCGGCTGGAGCAGACCCTCGGCACCCCGGCCCGCATCTACTTCAAGTACGAGGGGGTCAGCCCCGCCGGGAGCCACAAGCCGAACACCGCCGTGCCGCAGGCGTACTACAGCAAGCAGGACGGCGTGACCCGGCTGACCACCGAGACCGGCGCCGGGCAGTGGGGCAGCTCGCTGTCGATGGCGTGCGCCTACTTCGACCTCGAGTGCGAGGTCTTCATGGTCCGGGTCAGCTACGACCAGAAGCCGTACCGGCGGGGCCTGATGGAGACGTTCGGCGCATCGGTCACCGCGAGTCCGAGCACCCGTACCGAGGCCGGCCGGGCGGCGCTCGCCGCCGACCCGGACTCGACCGGCAGCCTGGGCCTGGCCATCTCCGAGGCGGTTGAGGCGGCGCTGCACAGCGGCGGCGCGGCCAAGTACGCCCTCGGCTCGGTGCTCAACCTGGTGCTGATGCACCAGACGATCATCGGCCAGGAGGCGCTGCTCCAGCTCGACATGGCCGACGACTACCCGGACATCGTGATCGGTGCGGCCGGCGGCGGCTCCAACTTCGCCGGGCTGGCCCTGCCGATCCTGCGCCGGCAGTTCGACGGCGGCCCGACGGTTCGGTTCGTCGCCGTCGAGCCGGCCTCCTGCCCGTCCCTGACCGAGGGCAGCTACGACTACGACTTCGGCGACACCGCCGGCCTCACCCCGCTGACCAAGATGCACACCCTCGGCCACGACTTCCGTCCGCCCGCGATCCACGCCGGCGGGCTGCGCTACCACGGCATGGCGCCGATCGTCAGCGCGCTGCGGGATATCGGCCTGATCGAGGCGCGGGCGGTGCCGCAGACGGCCTGCTTCGAGGCCGGCGTGCTCTTCGCCCGCAGCGAGGGCATCGTGCCGGCGCCGGAGTCCACCCACGCCGTCCGGGTGGCGGTGGACGAGGCGCTGCGCTGCCGGGAGACGGGCGAGTCGAAGGCGATCGTCTTCTCGCTCTCCGGGCACGGCCACTTCGACATGCAGGCGTACATCGACTACTTCGCCGGAAAGCTGACGGATTGATCTCGCGGAGGTGGGCGCGGTGCGGCGCCCACCTCCCGAGCAACGGGGGGTGCCATGCACAGCGAAGCAGTGACAATCCTCGCCATCAACGGCTCCGAGCGGGCGGGCGGCAACACCGACCTCGCCGTGGAGCACGCTGGTCGCCTGATCGCGGAGCGGGGCGCGACCCTGCGCACCATCCGCCTGCGCGACCACCGGATCTCGCCGTGCAGCCCGTGCGGCGACTGCAACAGCCGTACGACGCTCTGCCAGGTGGACGACGACGTCCCCGCCCTGGTGGAGCAGATGGTCCGGGCCGACGGGCTGATCTACGCCGCCCCGGTGCACGGGTTCGGCCTGGCCCATCTGATGCAGGTCTTCATCGAGCGGGTCGGCGTCGGTTACCTGCGTTTCACCCGCCCGCTGGCCGACAAGGTCGGCGGCATCATCGTCACCGGACGGCGGTACAGCGACTCCTCGGTGCACAACCAGATCGTGAACAACCTGCTGCTCAACCGGATGATCCTGGTCGGCAGCGGCTTTCCCGTCCTGTTGCGCAACACCACCGGCACGCCCGGTCTCACCGACACCGAGGGTGTCGACGCGCTGGAGCGGATGGTGCACCGGATGCTCGACATGGTGCAGCTGCTCAAGCGGCACCAGCGTGTCGCGGGCGGTCCGGTGCTGCCGGAGCGCGACCGCAACGAGCGCATTCCGCGACCTCGCCGCAGCGAATCCGTCCCGAACAGAGGAGATATCGAAATTGTCCACTGAACAGGTCGCCCCGCCGGTCGGCATCGACTTCCCCGGGGCCGAGTGGGAGAAGTGGAACAAGCCGGGCGCGGAGGGTCGCGTCAAGATCGCGCACGTCGGGGGCCGCCGGCTCCGCCTGCTGGAGCTGCCCCCCGGCTTCGACGAGCACGAGTGGTGCCTGCGCGGCCACACCGGCTACGTCCTGCAGGGCGAGTTCACCATCCACTTCAAGGACCGGTCGGTGCCCTGCCGCCCCGGCATGGGCTTCGTCATTCCCGACGACGAGGAGCACCGGTCGCAGGGCAGCCACGGCGAGCCCACCGTCGTCTTCGTGATCGACGAGGTTCCCCAGCCGTGAGCGACCAGCACCGGGTCGTGGCGCCGGACGGCTCCGTGCCGGCCGGCGCCGCCACCGGCTCGGCCCGGATCGCCGAGCTCCGGGCCCGGATCGACGGGCTCGACCAGCGCATCGTGGAGCTGCTGGCGGAGCGCACCCGGGTGGTCCGGGAGCTGACCGGCCACAAGACGGACGAGGCCGCCGTACGGTCGCCGGACCGGGTCCGCCAGGTCCTCGACCGGGTCCACGACCTGGCCGAACGGCATGGCATGCCGCCGAGGGTCGCGGTCGCCACGTACGGTGCCCTGATCGAGGAGCTCACCCGGATGCAGCTCGACATGATGGACGCCCGGCGTGCCGAGCCGGCGGCGGGGGAACGATGACCGCCCGCCCGCCGGTCGACCTGCGGCACGCCCTGGCCACCCTCGACCCGCTGCCGGGCGAGCTGGTCCGGGTCAGCGCGGAACTACCCGCCCGGTACGGCGTTTCCGCCCACTACGCCCGCTGGGCCGGGGCGCCCGCGGCGCCGCCCACCGGCCCCGGCCCGGCGGTGCTCTTCGACCGGGTACGGCCCGACCACGGCCCGACCCGGGCGGTGCTGATGGGCCTCTACGGCACCCGTCGGCGGGCCGCCGGCCTGCTCGGCTGCACCCCGGCCGAGCTGCCGCGGCGGCTCCTCGCGGCGGTGGCTGCGCCTCGCCCGCCGGTGCCCGCCACCGATCCGGCCCGCTGGCCGCGCGGCACGCTCCCGCTCGACCTGACCGCGCTGCCGGTGCCGGTCCTCACCGAGGAGGACGCGGGGCCCTACCTGACCCTGGGGGCGGTGCTCGCCACCGACCCGGAAACCGGGGTCCGCAACCTGTCCGTGCACCGGATGTGCGTTCAGGGCCCCGACACGCTGACCATCTGGATGGTCCCCGGACGCGACCTCGAACTCGCCCACCAGGCCGCCCTGCGCCAGGGCCGTCCGCTGCCGGTGGCGATCCACCTCGGGCTCGGCCCGGCGGTGCTGTTGTCGTCCTGCTGCCCGACGTCGCTGGTGCCGCCCAGCGTCGACGAGCTGGCGGTGGCCGGCGCGCTCGCCGGGCAACCGGTGGAGCTGCTGCCGTGCCGGACGGTCGACGCCGAGTTCATCGCGCACGCCGAGTACGTGCTGGAGGGTGAGCTGCTCGCCGAGCGGGCGCCGGAGAGCCGGCACGGCGAGGTGGCCACCCCGGAGTTCCTCGGCTACCAGGGCCGGGCGCACCCGTCGCTGCCGCTGGTCCGGGTCACCGCCGTCACCGCCCGGGAGAGCCCGATCCTCCAGGCGGTCTCCGGCCCCGGGCACGAGCAGTCGGTGCTGCTCGGCTTCGGCATGGAGGCCGCGGTGCTGGACCTGCTGAACCGCCGGGGCACCCCGGTACGGGCGGTGAACTGCCACACCGCCGGCGGCGGCCAGCTGATGGTGGTGCTCCAGTGGCCGGCGAAGCGCGATCCCGAGGACGACGCGGCGGTACGCGCGTCCGCCGAGGCGGTGCTGGAGGAGTTCCGGATGGCGAAGCTGGTGCTCTGCGTCGACGAGGACGTCGACGTGGAGTCGGACCAGGACCTGTGGTGGGCGATGGTGACCCGGTTCCAGGCCGACCAGGACCTGCGCGTGCTGCCGGACCGGGAGGGTTTCCCGCTCGATCCGAGCCAGCACACCGGCTACTCCCCGGCGATCTCCGCCGACGGGCGGACCGCGAAGGCCGTCTTCGACTGCACGGTGCCGTACGCGCAGCGGAGTCGGTTCCACCGGCCCCGGTTCACCGAGCCGTCGCTTCCCGTACCGCGGCGGCCAGGAGCGCCACTCCCTCGCTGATCCGGGCGGTGGGCAGGGCCGCGTACCCGATGAGGAAGGTCGGTTCGGTCGGCGGCCCGGTCACGAAGTAGCCCGAGGCCGGGTAGACCCGGACGCCCCGGGTGGCCGCCGCGCGCACGATCTCCGCCTCGTCGATGTCGGGGGCGCCGCCGAGGGTGACCAGCACGTGCAGCCCGGCCGCCGCGCCGGAGATCCGCACCCCGGCGCCGAAGTGCTCGTAGAGCGCCTCCAACAGTCGGGCGCGGCGTTGCCGGTAGAGGCGGTCCATCCGGCCGATGTGCCGGGCGTACGCGCCGGAGGCGATGAACTCGGCCAGCGCCTCCTGGGGCACTGTCGGGGTCAGCCGGTCGGTGATCCACTTGATCCCGAGGAAGGGCCGGACCAGGTGCGGCGGCAGCACCGTGTACCCGATCCGCAGCGACGGGAAGAGGGTCTTGCTGAAGCTGCCGACGTACGCCACGTCAGCGTCCTGCGGGTCGGCGGCCAGCGCCGGCAGCCGCTCGGCGGCGAAGGTGAACTCGTTGTGGTAGTCGTCCTCCAGCACCGTCGCCCGCTGCTCCCGGGCCCAGCGCAGCAGCGCCCGCCGCCGCCGTTCGGACATGATGAACCCGGTCGGGAACTGGTGCGACGGGGTGACGTAGATCAGGCGTACCCGGGCCGGGTCGTGACCGTGGGCGCGGACCAAGCGCTCGATGTCGTCGACCCGCAACCCCTCCGCGTCGACCGGCACCGGCACCACCGCGGCCCGGGAGTAGCCGAAGATCTGTCGCAGCACGGTGTGGCTCGGATCCTCGATCACCACCACGTCGTCCGGGCCGACCAGCAGCCGGACCAGGATGTCCATCGCCTGGGTGGCGCCGCTGGTGACCAGCGTGTGCTCCCGGGCGGCGTCGAACGCCCGGCTGCGCCGCAGCAGCGCGGTGATCTGGGCGCGCAGCGCCGGGGAGCCCTCGGCCGGGCCGTACCCCAGTGCGGCGACGTCGGCCCGGCTGAGCGCCTCGGCCAGCGACTGTCGCCATCGGGTGACCGGGAAGCTGGCCAGCGCCGGGGTGCCGTGCCGGAAGTCGTACGCCCCGCCCGGCTGCTGCATCGGGGCCGGCTCCCACGGCTTCCACAGCGGACTGCCGTCGTCGGTGGGCAACGGCGGCTCGGGGCGTATCGGGGCCCGGGCGGGCCGCCCGGCGGGCGACGCCGGCTCGGGCAGGGTGCCGCCGACCCGCGTGCCGGATCCCCGCCGGGACGTCAGCACCCCGTTGGCCCGCAGCAGCTCGTACGCCCGGGTGACCACCGTGCGGGAGACGCCGAGCTGGTGCGCCAGCTCACGGCTGGGCGGCACCGGGTCGCCCGGGCGCAGCCGACCGGCCCGGACGGACCCGCTGATCTGCTCGCAGAGCTGCTGCTGCAACGGAATCGTGCTGTCGCGGTCAAGCACGATCAGAAGCTGGGACGAACCCACCCGCGCACGCTCCCCCGATCGACGCCGCTCCGAGTCTAGCCGCGCGTCACCCGGTCACATCCGTTCGACGGTCCGGATGCCGAGCAGGTGCAGCCCCTGCCGCAGCGTCCGGGCGGTGAGGTCGGCGAGCACCAGCCGGCTCTCCCGCAGCTCGCCGGAGGCGCGCAGCACCGGGCAGCGCTCGTAGAAGGCGCTGAACGTGCTGGCCAGCCGGTGCAGGTAGCCGGCCAGGTGGTGGAACTCCAGGGTCCGCTCCACCTCGGCGACCACCCCGGCGAAGCCGAGCAGCTCGAACGCCAGCGCCCGCTCCGCCGGTTCGGTGAGCAGGATCTGCACGTCCGGCCGCGGGTCCGTCCCGGCCCGCCGGAACACCGACCGGATCCGCGAGTACGCGTACTGGAGGTAGGGCGCGGTGTTGCCGTCCAGGGAGAGCATCCGCTCCCAGTCCAGCACGTAGTCCCGGCCCCGGTCGGTGGCCAGGTCGGCGTACTTGATCGCGCCGATGCCGACGGCCCGGCCGATCTCGGCGGCGGCCTCGGCGTCCAGCTCGGGGTTCTTGGCCCGGGCCAGCTCGGTGGCCCGGGCGACCGCCTCCTCCAGCAACCCGACGAGCTTCACCGAGCCGCCGGCCCGGCTGCGCAGCATCCGCCCGTCGGAGCCGAGGATCGAGCCGAAGCCGAGGTGCACGGCCCGGGTCGGCGGGCGCAGCCACCAGGCGGCCTCGGCGACGGCGAATACCATCGCGAAGTGCTGCCGCTGCGGCAGGCCGACGACGTACAGCAGCCGGGTCGCGCCGAGGTCGTCGGTCCGGTGCCGCAGCGCCGCCAGGTCGGTGGCCGGGTAGCCGTAACCGCCGTCGCCCTTGCGCACGATCAGCGGCAACGGCTCGCCGTCCCGGCCGGTGAACCCGGGCGGGAAGACGCAGTCCGCGCCGTCGCTGGCGCGCAGCAGCCCGAGCCGGTCCAGTTCGTCGACGACCCCGCCCAGCCGGTCGTTGTAGGCGCTCTCGCCCCGGAAGTCGTCCCGGGTCAGCGTCACGTCGAGCAGCTTGTACACGGTCAGGAAGTACCGCTCGGACTGCTCCACCAGCAGCCGCCACAGCCGCAGCGTCCGCTCGTCGCCGCCCTGCAACGCGACCACCCGCTGCCGCGACCGCTCCCGGAACGCCTCGTCGGCGTCGAACTTCACCCGGGCCGCCTTGTAGAACGAGTCGAGGTCGCCCATCGACAGCTCCTGCGTCGCCTCGGCCTCCCCGAGGTCGACCAGATGCTCGATCAGCATCCCGAACGGGGTGCCCCAGTCCCCCAGGTGGTTGACCCGCACCACCCGGTGCCCGAGCCAGTCGAGCAGCCGGACCGCGGCGTCGCCGATGACCGTGGAGCGCAGGTGCCCCACGTGCATCTCCTTGGCCACGTTCGGCGCCGAGTAGTCGACCACCACGGTCTCCGGCGCGGGCGCCACCGGCACGCCGAGCCGGTCGTCGCCGGCCAGCCCGGAGACCAGCGCGGCCAGCGTCCGGTCGGCCACCGTCAGGTTGAGGAAGCCCGGCCCGGAGACCTCCGCGGCCGCGCAGACGTCGTCCAGCTCCGCGTGGTCCAGCACCGCCGCGGCGATGTCGCGCGGCGGGCGTCCGAGCCGCCGGGCCAGCGCCAGCGCCGCGTCGGACTGGAAGTCCGCGCGCGGGGAGCGCCGCACCAGGGGGTCGACCGGGCCGCCGGCCACGGTCGCGAACGCCGGCGCCAGCCGGTCGGTGAGCAGCCTTTCAAGATCCATGGGTACGCCGATCTCGCTCGGATCCGCGCGGTCACGCGGATCTGGACACGGGAGGATGCGGGCGGACCGAGGACGATCGGCGATGACCGGCGGCTCGATCCGCCGGTCGCAGGGAAAAGGTCAGCGCGGGCGGGCGACGGATCGCCGGCGTCGCTCCGCACCGACCTGGACGTCGCAGGACGGTCCGGTGGTGTGGGCAGGCGCGCTGGTCATGTGGGAGAGCCTAGCGGGCCGGCCGGCGACGCGTACACCGCGTTCCCCGGCCGGCCCGGTGGCCGTACCGTCGCCGTCAGGCAGTGGCGGCGGCCTTGCGGGCGCGCTCGGCCCGGCGCCGCACCTGCTGGTACGCCCCGGTCAGCCCCATCGCCCGGCGGACCTCGACCACGGTCCGGCGGACCTGCTCACGGGTCCGCTCGGTGCCGTCCACGATCAGCTGGTCGACCAGGCCGGCGTCGGCCTCGATCCGGGCGCGACGCTCCCGGATCGGATCGAGGAACCGGTTCAACGCCGCCACCAGGGTCTCCTTGACCTCGACGTCGCCGACCCGGCCGGCCCGGTAACGCGCCTTGAGCTCCGCCACCGCCGCGCGGTCGGGGTTGAACACGTCGTGGTACGCGAAGACCGGGTTGCCCTCGACGGTGCCCGGCACGTCGGCGCGGACCCGGTTCGGGTCGGTGTACATGGCCAGCACCTTGCGGCGCACGGTCGCCGCGTCGTCGGCGATCGCGATGGCGTTTCCCCTGCTCTTGCTCATCTTTCCCTGGCCGTCGGTGCCGACCAGGGTGGGCGTGTCGGAGGCGATCATCTCCGGCACCGGGAAGACCTCGCCGTACAGGTGGTTGAAGCGGCGGGCGATCTCGCGGGTCACCTCGACGTGCGCCGCGTTGTCCTTGCCGACCGGCACCACCTGCGCCTTGACGCAGAGGATGTCCGCCGCCTGGAGGACGGGATAGCCGAGCAGCGGGACCCGGTCGGGAAGTCCATCTCCCGCACCGACGGCACCCGTTCCAGGCGCGGCACGGTGACCAGGTTCTGGAACAGCGTGTTCAGGTCGCCGACCTCGGGGATGGCGGACTGGAGGTAGAACGTCGCCCGGGCCGGGTCGACCCCGCACGCCAGGACGTCGGTGACCATCTCCCGGGCGTTGCGGGACACCTGGGCGATGTCCTCGCGGCGGTGGCGGGTGGTCAGCATGTGCAGGTCGGCGATGATGAAGTAGCTCTCGTACCGCTGGTGCAGTGCCACCCGGTTGGCGATGCTGCCGACGTAGTGACCGAGGTGCAGCCGCCCGGTGGGGCGGTCCCCGGTGAGCATCCGTGCAACGGACATGGTGATGGGCCTTTCGTGCCGAGGATTGACGGGACGCGCACGCGCGCGATCGACCCGGGGCGTGGTCGCCTGAGGGTCGGTGGGGTCGGCTCGTCAGAGCACGAACCGCCATCGCGCGCCGGCGCGGAACCGCAACCCACCGGCACGAAGGACGTCGAGGATCCGCTCCCGGCCGTCGCCGGGGCCGCTCGGAAAGGACGGCAGGAGGTCACGCGGGAGGCCGTCGACGGCCTCCGGCGCGAGGATGACCGGCCGGACCATGTGTCCACGGTAACCGCACCGACGCGG
Organism: Micromonospora purpureochromogenes; assembly: GCF_900091515.1. Classification (NCBI taxonomy): domain Bacteria; kingdom Bacillati; phylum Actinomycetota; class Actinomycetes; order Micromonosporales; family Micromonosporaceae; genus Micromonospora; species Micromonospora purpureochromogenes. The sequence continues at coordinate 828,524 of NZ_LT607410.1, forward strand.
ATCGTGGGGCCCGGCCGATCGGATCAACTCTTGCGGTAGCTCTCCTCGTAGTAACTGCCCACCCGGCGGCGGTAGTCCGGCTCGCCGAACGCGTCCGGGTCGAAGGCCGGCGACTCCTTGACCTGCTCCCGGGTGCGGTCGACGTGCACCACCCGCTCCAAGTGGTCGACCCGGGCGATCGTGCCCACCGGCAGCAGCACCTTGCGGCCGAAGATCCACGGCCCGGTGTCCACCACCAGGTAGCGGGCGTCGGCGTCGTCGCTGGCCTCGTCGATCGCGCCGATCCGGCCGTCGGTGGCCTCCACCCGGTAGCCCACCAGGTCCACCGGCGTCCCCGGGCCGGGAGCGTCGGGCCCGTCGTGCTCGGTACGCCGCCGGGGCTCCTCGCCGGGGTCCGCCCGGTCGTACCCACCGGCGAGCGCCGCCGGATCGCGCCAGGTCCATGGGTTGAACGGCTGCATCTGCGGACACCTCCGATTCGTCGTCGTCCACCTCCGAAGTGCCCCGCCCGCGCGCGCGGGAAACGGTACGGCAATTCTTCGTTCACGCGAATGCATGCGGTGCGAAGTACGTCATATTCGGTGAGCGTCTATTTCTTCCGCTGCCCGACCGCTGCTCAGCGGGGCTGTGATCGTTTCCACGCACACCCGGCGGGGCGGGGCAGTGTCCACTTGGCACATTCGTCCGACGGGTGCCGCCGACGATTCTGGTCCGGCATCCGGCAGCACCGAGAAAGGGGACGCAGATGTTTCGCACCATTCGGCGTATCGGAATCGTGACGGCCCTGGCGGTGGGTCTCGTCGGCGCCGGCGGGGCGTCGGCGCAGGCGGCGGTCAACCCGTACACCGCGCAGTCGCTCTGCGGTCTCGGCTACACCGAGATCGACCAGGACCCCATCCGCAACCAGACGACCGGGACCCGGCTCGGCACCGTGCACCTGCTCTACAACCCGGTGACCGGGTACGGCTGCACGGTGACGGTGAAGGCGGCGTACGTCGGCATGCTGACCCGTACCCAGGTCTACCTCGCCGCCCAGTACCTGCCCACCCAGACCGACGACGGCAACCGGCTGTACGCGGCCGGCCCCACCCGGGCGTACGTCCGCGGTGGTTGCATCATCTGGGGCGCGCTGATGGCCGACCCGGACGGCACCGTGCACTACCACGACCGGGCGAACCCGGCGATCGGCGGCATCGGCACCTGCTTCTAACCCGCACCCGGTCCCCGGGGTCCGTGCTCATCGCGGCCTCCGGGGACCGAGCGGCCACCCCACCACACCCACTGAGCTGCGGGTACCGGTCGGCCGGGCGTCGTCCGCTGGCATACTGACCAGCCATGGTGCTCTCCCGCGGCTGGTCCGTCTTCCTCGTGGCGGTCGGGGTGTGGAGCTGGGTGATCTGGCCCCGGTTCGCGGTCGCCATCTGGAACGACCCGCGCGCCTGGTCGACCGGCACGGTCGGCGACGGCACACCGACCGGCTTCCTCTGGGTGCACGCCCTGCTGATCGCGACGTCGCTGGCGATCGGCACCACCGTCGGCGTGCTCGGCGTGCGTGGCTGGCTCGCCGCCCGCCGGCGAGCGGCCTGACCCGCCGTCCTCGGCCAGCGCCACGGCGGCCACGCCGGCCACGGCCGCCACGGCGGCCACGGCGGCCACGTCCCGTACGTCGACGAACGGTCCTGCCCCGCCGGAAGCACGGTCGCGGTCGCGGATGTCGGCGTGACCACCCTCTTGCAGGACCCGGGCGACGTGCCGTCCGACCCCGGCCCGTCGCTCCGGTCACCAGAACTGTCATGCCGACGAGTTGCCCCGGAATCTCCCGGCCACCTAGTGCGTTGCTACCCCCGTCAGCGGGACCTTCGAACCCTCGGCGGGTCGGCGCGGAGCGCCTGACCTGCGGGGATAGTTCGTTGAAGATGATGTGACGGGGGACGCTATCCCCGGATTTGACGATCAAACCCGCAGACGCGTAACTTTCTCTCTGCCAGCGCGGAACGGACGAAACAGGGGCGAAAGTCCTGGTAGGCCGGAGCGCGGGAATGAGCTCCCAGCGCCGAGGGTTGTACTCCTCGGAGCCTGGGACCGGGCGGTGCCCCGAAGACGCTGCGAGGCGGATTTGGTGAGGCGGAGCCGACCGGGTATGGTTCATCGCCGGTAGGGAACCGGGCGAGCCTGCGGGAGACCGCAGCGGCCGGCCTGCCAAATCCGATGATCAAGCGCTGCGGGTGACCGCTGCGTGCGGTCGCGGGCGCCAACCCGTACGAAGCGTGGCAGACCGGGACACACCGGTTGACACGGGGAAGACGGTGAGGTAACGTAGTAAAAGTGCCCGGCGCGAGAGCGGCGGTCGCGACAGAGCTAAAATGCCCCGGGTCGGGGGTCCTCTTCGGGGGGTTTCCGGGCGGTGTGTGGTTGTTCTTTGAGAACTCAACAGGGTGCTTGAAAAGCCAGTGCCAATTATGATTTATACCCCGGACTGGCAGTTCTTCTTCGGGAGTGCTGTTGGTTGGGATTCCTTTGGCAACACTTTTGTTGTCAGGACAGTTTTTCGACAAGTTTTTGTTGGAGAGTTTGATCCTGGCTCAGGACGAACGCTGGCGGCGTGCTTAACACATGCAAGTCGAGCGGAAAGGCCCTTCGGGGTACTCGAGCGGCGAACGGGTGAGTAACACGTGAGCAACCTGCCCTAGGCTTTGGGATAACCCCGGGAAACCGGGGCTAATACCGAATACGACTGCTGACCGCATGGTTGGTGGTGGAAAGTTTTTCGGCCTGGGATGGGCTCGCGGCCTATCAGCTTGTTGGTGGGGTGATGGCCTACCAAGGCGACGACGGGTAGCCGGCCTGAGAGGGCGACCGGCCACACTGGGACTGAGACACGGCCCAGACTCCTACGGGAGGCAGCAGTGGGGAATATTGCACAATGGGCGGAAGCCTGATGCAGCGACGCCGCGTGAGGGATGACGGCCTTCGGGTTGTAAACCTCTTTCAGCAGGGACGAAGCGTAAGTGACGGTACCTGCAGAAGAAGCGCCGGCCAACTACGTGCCAGCAGCCGCGGTAAGACGTAGGGCGCGAGCGTTGTCCGGATTTATTGGGCGTAAAGAGCTCGTAGGCGGCTTGTCGCGTCGACCGTGAAAACTTGGGGCTCAACCCCAAGCCTGCGGTCGATACGGGCAGGCTAGAGTTCGGTAGGGGAGACTGGAATTCCTGGTGTAGCGGTGAAATGCGCAGATATCAGGAGGAACACCGGTGGCGAAGGCGGGTCTCTGGGCCGATACTGACGCTGAGGAGCGAAAGCGTGGGGAGCGAACAGGATTAGATACCCTGGTAGTCCACGCTGTAAACGTTGGGCGCTAGGTGTGGGGGGCCTCTCCGGTTCCCTGTGCCGCAGCTAACGCATTAAGCGCCCCGCCTGGGGAGTACGGCCGCAAGGCTAAAACTCAAAGGAATTGACGGGGGCCCGCACAAGCGGCGGAGCATGCGGATTAATTCGATGCAACGCGAAGAACCTTACCTGGGTTTGACATGGCCGCAAAACTCACAGAGATGTGAGGTCCTTCGGGGGCGGTCACAGGTGGTGCATGGCTGTCGTCAGCTCGTGTCGTGAGATGTTGGGTTAAGTCCCGCAACGAGCGCAACCCTCGTTCGATGTTGCCAGCGCGTTATGGCGGGGACTCATCGAAGACTGCCGGGGTCAACTCGGAGGAAGGTGGGGATGACGTCAAGTCATCATGCCCCTTATGTCCAGGGCTTCACGCATGCTACAATGGCCGGTACAATGGGCTGCGATACCGTGAGGTGGAGCGAATCCCAAAAAGCCGGTCTCAGTTCGGATCGGGGTCTGCAACTCGACCCCGTGAAGTCGGAGTCGCTAGTAATCGCAGATCAGCAACGCTGCGGTGAATACGTTCCCGGGCCTTGTACACACCGCCCGTCACGTCACGAAAGTCGGCAACACCCGAAGCCGGTGGCCCAACCCCTTGTGGGAGGGAGCCGTCGAAGGTGGGGCTGGCGATTGGGACGAAGTCGTAACAAGGTAGCCGTACCGGAAGGTGCGGCTGGATCACCTCCTTTCTAAGGAGCACCTTCACCCGAAAGGGTGTGAGGAGCCCGCGCCATCCGAATGTGGTGGCGGGGTGCTCAATGGCGGAGACACTGGCGAGTTCGTGCTCGGCAACGGCCGGGATCATCTAGTACAGCTGCCCCTCGGGGTGGTGGGAACGGTGTCCTGGTGCGGCTGGGGAGGAACGCAGAGCACCCTGTTGGGTCCTGAAAGAACAACCGATGGTTGTCTTTCAGAACCATGACCCCCGCCGTGAGTGGTGGGGATGGTTGCCAGGCATGACCTGGCCTCGCATACCGCCGGCGGATCGTCGGGTTTGGTGTGGGGCGGATCTGGTTGTGGGTTGGTCGTTTGTTGAGAATTGCACAGTGGACGCGAGCATCTTTGTGGTCAAGTTGTCAAGGGCGAACGGTGAATGCCTTGGCACCAGGAGCCGATGAAGGACGTGGGAGGCCGCGATAGGCCTGGGGGAGCTGTCAACCAAGCTGTGATCCCAGGGTGTCCGAATGGGGAAACCCGGCACCAGTCATGTGGTGTCACCTGCACCTGAACACATAGGGTGTATGGAGGGAACGCGGGGAAGTGAAACATCTCAGTACCCGTAGGAAGAGAAAACAAATTAGTGATTCCGTGAGTAGTGGCGAGCGAAAGCGGATTGAGGCTAAACCGGCTGCGTGTGATACCTGTCAGGGGTTGCGTGGTCGGGGTTGTGGGACCCTGCTGAACAAGCTGACACTTGTTCGAGGAGTTACAAAGTCAGTGGCTAGTCGAACAGTCTGGAATGGCTGACCGTAGACGGTGAAAGTCCGGTAGGTGAAAGTTGCTGACCTTCTGTGGGTGTTCCCGAGTAGCGGCGGACCCCTGAAATCTGCCGTGAATCTGCCAGGACCACCTGGTAAGCCTAAATACTTCCTGGTGACCGATAGCGGACAAGTACCGTGAGGGAATGGTGAAAAGTACCCCGGGAGGGGAGTGAAATAGTACCTGAAACCGTTCGCCTACAATCCGTCGGAGCCTTACGGGGTGACGGCGTGCCTTTTGAAGAATGAGCCTGCGAGTTAGTGGCATGTGGCGAGGTTAACCCGTGTGGGGGAGCCGTAGCGAAAGCGAGTCTGAATAGGGCGATTCAGTCGCATGCTCTAGACCCGAAGCGGAGTGATCTAGCCATGGGCAGGCTGAAGCGCGGGTAAGACCGCGTGGAGGGCCGAACCCACCAACGTTGAAAAGTTGGGGGATGACCTGTGGTTAGGGGTGAAAGGCCAATCAAACTCCGTGATAGCTGGTTCTCCCCGAAATGCATTTAGGTGCAGCGTCGCGTGTTTCTTGCCGGAGGTAGAGCACTGGATGGTCTAGGGGGCCCACAAGCTTACCGAAATCAGCCAAACTCCGAATGCCGGTAAGTGAGAGCGCGGCAGTGAGACTGCGGGGGATAAGCTTCGTAGTCGAGAGGGAAACAGCCCAGATCACCAGCTAAGGCCCCTAAGCGTGTGCTAAGTGGAAAAGGATGTGGGGTCGCATAGACAACCAGGAGGTTGGCTTAGAAGCAGCCACCCTTTAAAGAGTGCGTAATAGCTCACTGGTCAAGTGGTTCCGCGCCGACAATGTAGCGGGGCTCAAGCACACCGCCGAAGCTGTGGCATTCACATTTCAACCTCGCTTGGACTTGATTCCTTGTGCAGGTGTGTGGATGGGTAGGGGAGCGTCGTGCCGCGGGTGAAGCAGCGGGGTGACCCAGTTGTGGACGCGGCACGAGTGAGAATGCAGGCATGAGTAGCGAAAGAAGGGTGAGAAACCCTTCCGCCGGATGACCAAGGGTTCCAGGGCCAGGCTAATCCGCCCTGGGTGAGTCGGGACCTAAGGCGAGGCCGAGAGGCGTAGTCGATGGACAACGGGTTGATATTCCCGTACCCGCGAAAGAGCGACCCTGACGAACCTCGCTGTGCTAACCACCCGAACTTGGTGAGGTCTTCGGACTGATCCGAGGGAGCGTGGGAACCTGGTGGGTAGTAGTCAAGCGATGGGGTGACGCAGGAAGGTAGCTGAGCCCGGCCGGTGGTTGTGCCGGGGTAAGCGTGTAGGCCGCACCATAGGCAAATCCGTGGTGCATGAAGGCTGAGACGTGATGCCGAGCCGATTCAGGTGAAGTCAGTGATCCTATGCTGCCGAGAAAAGCCTCTAGCGAGTTCTTAGCGGCCCGTACCCCAAACCGACACAGGTGGTCAGGTAGAGAATACCGAGGCGATCGGGCGAACTGTGGTTAAGGAACTCGGCAAATTGCCCCCGTAACTTAGGGAGAAGGGGGGCCGGAGACGTGAAGCCCCACGCGGGTGGAGCGTTGTATGGCCGCAGAGAGCAGGGGGAAGCGACTGTTTACTAAAAACACAGGTCCATGCGAAGAAGTAATTCGATGTATATGGACTGACGCCTGCCCGGTGCTGGAACGTTAAGGGGACCTGTTAGCTCTTCGGGGCGAAGCGGAGAACTTAAGCGCCAGTAAACGGCGGTGGTAACTATAACCATCCTAAGGTAGCGAAATTCCTTGTCGGGTAAGTTCCGACCTGCACGAATGGCGTAACGACTTCCCCACTGTCTCAACCACAGGCCCGGCGAAATTGCATTACGAGTAAAGATGCTCGTTACGCGCGGCAGGACGGAAAGACCCCGGGACCTTTACTATAGCTTGACATTGGTATCCGAATTAGCTTGTGTAGGATAGGTGGGAGCCGGTGAAGTCCATACGCCAGTATGGGTGGAGGCAATCTTGAAATACCACTCTGGTTGATTTGGGTATCTAACTTCGGACCGTTATCCGGTTCAGGGACAGTGTCTGGTGGGTAGTTTAACTGGGGCGGTTGCCTCCTAAAGGGTAACGGAGGCGCCCAAAGGTTCCCTCAGCCTGGTTGGCAATCAGGTGTTGAGTGCAAGTACACAAGGGAGCTTGACTGTGAGACTGACAGGTCGAGCAGGGACGAAAGTCGGGACTAGTGATCCGGCACTTGCGAGTGGAAGCGGTGTCGCTCAACGGATAAAAGGTACCCCGGGGATAACAGGCTGATCTTCCCCAAGAGTCCATATCGACGGGATGGTTTGGCACCTCGATGTCGGCTCGTCGCATCCTGGGGCTGTAGCAGGTCCCAAGGGTTGGGCTGTTCGCCCATTAAAGCGGTACGCGAGCTGGGTTTAGAACGTCGTGAGACAGTTCGGTCCCTATCCGCCGTGCGCGTAGGATACTTGAGAAGGGCTGTCCCTAGTACGAGAGGACCGGGACGGACGAACCTCTGGTGTGCCAGTTGTCCCGCCAGGGGCACGGCTGGTTAGCTACGTTCGGAAGGGATAACCGCTGAAAGCATCTAAGCGGGAAGCTCGCTTCAAGATGAGGTATCCCACCCACCTTTGGTGGGGTAAGGCCCCCAGCTAGACGACTGGGTTGATAGGCCGGAAATGTAAGCCCGGTAACGGGTTCAGTTGACCGGTACTAATAGGCCGAGGACTTGACTACAAAGCTGCTACGCGTCCACTGTGCAACTCCCGACAAACGAACAACACCCAGCAGAAGCTGGTCGAGTTGTTTGACATGTCGATAGAGTTACGGCGGTCATGGCGGAGGGGAAACGCCCGGTAACATTCCGAACCCGGAAGCTAAGCCCTCCAGCGCCGATGGTACTGCACTCGGGAGGGTGTGGGAGAGTAGGACACCGCCGGACAACCATTCAATCAGGGCCACCCCTTATCGGGGTGGCCCTGATTGGTATATCCACCCCCGGAAATCAACCTGCCCTCGTTCGGCGAATCGCCCGGGCGACCCTCGTCTTCTCGGTACCGTCGGTGCGGGACCCGCGCCGCCGCGTGGTCCCCCGCCGTGATGGCGGGAAACGTGACGTGGAGTACGCCTCGTCCGCAATCGGTGCGGACCGGTCGGGGTACCTGTTTCACCGTACGACCGGAACTGACCGTCGGGACCGGCGGAGGCAGGAGTGGTCATGAAGATCGGAATCATCGGCTCGGGGCACATCGGTGGGACGCTCACCCGGCGGCTGCGCGCCCTCGACCACGACGTGACAGTCGCCAACTCGCGGGGGCCGCAGACCCTCACCGACCTGGCGCAGGAGACCGGCGCCACCGCGGGCACGCTGGAGCAGGCCGTACAGGACGCCGAGCTGGTGATCGTGGCGATCCCGCTGCTGGCCGTCCCCGCGCTTCCCCCGGAGCTGTTCGAGGGCAAGGTGGTCGTCGACGCCGACAACTACTACCCGCAGCGGGACGGCGACATCGCCGAGCTGCTGGACCGCAGCCTCAGCTCCAGCCGGTGGACGGCCGAGCACCTCAAGGGCGCCCGGGTGGTGAAGGCGTTCAACAACATCCAGGCCCAGCACCTGATGGACAACGGTCGCCCGGCCGGCGCGGGCGACCGGATCGGCCTGCCGGTCGCCGCCGACGACGCCGACGCGAAGCAGCTCGTGATGCAGCTGGTCGACTCGCTCGGCTTCGACCCGGTCGACGCGGGCACCCTCGACGAGAGCTGGCGGCAGCAGCCCGACACCCCCGTCTACGGCACGGACCGCGACGCCGACGGCGTACGGCAGGGACTGGCCGAGGCGCGGCCCTGAGCGCGCGTACGACAGAACGAAGCCCCGCCGGCGATCAGCCGGCGGGGCTTCGTCGTGCCCGGGGTCAGGACGGCTCGGGGCCGCAGATGAAACGGGGCTCGGCGTCGTAGGTCCAGCTGAACTTCTCCTGCTTGACGACCTTGCCGTCCTTCTTGATGACCCGGAAGGCGTCCTGGGTGAACCCCTCACTGCCCACGGCCGAGATGCAGGTCGGGCCGGGCTCCAGGTGGACCGTCTTCGGCGCGGTGATGTTGCGGCGTGGGCCGTACTCGGTCTTGACGCTGTCGTAGATCTTCGTGCTCCACATCGACACGGTGATCGTGCTCGACGTGTAAGAGGTGTCGATCAGGACGCCGTGCGGGGTGTTGTTGCGGAACTTGAAGTCCAGGTCCGGCCAGAAGATGGTCGACTCGATCACCGCCGGGTAGCGGCTGAAGTAGAACGAGTGTGGCTTGTGCTCGACGTCCTCCAGGCCCGCGTAGTAGCTGGCGTTGAAGAGCGTCGTGGTGAACTGCGAGACGCCGCCACCCACGCCGGGCACCAGCTTGCCGTTGACGATCACCGGGGCGTCCTTGTAGCCCTGGTCGTACCCGCGCTCCCCGGTGTGGCCGTTCAGGGAGAACGTCTCGCCCGGCTTCACCACCGTGCCGTCGACGTCCTTGGCGGCCTGGACGATGTTCTGGCTGCGCGGCGAGGAGAGCCCGCCGGGGAACCGGGTGGTGAAGGTGGAGACGCGCTCCTTGATGCCCAGCGCGCCGAGCTTCGCCTCGGTCAGCTCCGGCTCGGCCGGCTTGAGCTCGCCGCTGACCGTCCGGCCGTCCGCCTTGGGCAGGACGGCGAGCAGGTCGCGCGCGAGGGCGGCCGAGTCGAGCTGCTGGCCCGCGCGGCCGGGCAACATCTTCGGCTTGCCGCCGGAGATCGTCATCGTCGCGTCCTTCGGCGGCGACTCGATCGACGCCAGCTTGTCGCCGAGGGCGGCGCGCAGCCGCTTCACGTCCACCCGGGGAGTCAGCTTGCCGGCCTCGTCGGCGGAGAAGCGCAGGCCGCGCGCGATCGCCGCCGGCGGGATGGTCACCGTGCCCTTGTCGGTGCTGAGCGTGACCGGCTTGGCGACCGCCGGCCGGGCGAGCTCCTCGACCAGCCGGTCTACCTCCTCGGCGGTGGTCGCCGGGGCCTGCTCCACCAGCGGCACGGTCACCTGCCCGCCGGCGAGCCAGCCCTTCATGACGACCTGGGCGGAGTGTTCCCGGTCCACCGACAGCGCCGGCTTCGGGTACACCGGCTTCGGGGTGATGCCGGTGAAGATGATCGCCGGCATGGTCATCTCGCGACCCTGCTTGCCCACGACCCCGCGCAGCGCCGCGTCCAGCCGGTCGGCGTCGACCGTGACCACCGGGTCGACCGTGCGGGAGCCGAGCAGCCGGCTCACCGGGTGCGCGTCGGCCTCGGCGGCCACCGCCACCGTGGCCTCCACGTCGATGGCCAGGCCGACGTCGGCCGGCCTGATCTCCGCCTTCTGCTCCCCCACCAGCACGGTCAGCGGGGCGTTCAGGGTGTCTGCCCGGCGCTCCAACTCGGCGCGCAGCTCCCGGGCCGCCTCGTCCCGGCTCCGGCCGCCGAGCTCGGCGCCGAGCACCGTGGTGCCGCGGGGCACGTCCCCGGCGTACGCGTAGGCACCGGCACCGCCCACCCCGGCCAGCACCACGGCGGCCAGGCCGCCGGCGAGCAGCAGCCGGCCCCGGCGCGACCGTGACCAGCCCGAGCCGCCGGGCTTACCGGTCGGCTCCGGCTCGTCGCCCGGCCAGGTCACCGCGGTGACCTGCACCGTCGGCCGGTCGTCGGAGACACGTTTGTCGCCGTAAAGGGTCACAGCCACCTCGATCGGGACGTACCACATGGGGGTTGCGGGCCCCCGGAAGACGTCTACGGTAACCAACGCGCAAGCCGGTGGACACCGTGCGGCCGGCCACCTCGCGCACCGCGTGTCGGCCAGGCCGACCCGGTCATCCGGCCCGGGTGCCGCCGTGGCACGGTGTGCGGGTGGCGGATCGGGTGCTGGCGTACGGCGGCGGGTGGCTGGACCGGGCGGGAGCGCGGCGCGGCAACCGGGAGTGGATCTCCGCCCGGCTGACCGATCCCGCGGCCGTGCTGCTGCCGCTCTGGCGGGACCACTGCCTCGTCACCGCCGACCAGACGCCGGTCCGGCGGCACCCGGCCGACGCCCCCGAGGTGCTCGCCGCCGCCGACGAGACGGTCTTCCTGGGGCTGGACGGCGAGGCTCCGGTCTTCGCCGTGGACCTCTCCGGGCGTACCGCGCCCGAGGCGGTCCGGTTGGCCGGTGCGGCCGCCACCGCCGACGTGCGCGCCCTGGTCGGCTGGCTCGACCCGGCCCAGGCGGCGGTGCAGGCGTACGCGCGTGGGCTGCTGCACTGGCACCGGCAGCAGCGGTACTGCGGCAGCTGCGGCTCGGCCACCGTGGCACGCGACGGCGGGCACGTGCGGGCCTGCTCGGGACCGCGCTGCGGGCGGCTGCTCTTCCCCCGGATCGAACCGGCGATCATCGTGCTGGTCGAGGCGCCCGGGTCGCCCGACCGCTGTCTCCTGGCCCGGCACGCCGGCGCTCCGGAGGGGGCGTACTCGACGCTGGCCGGGTTCGTCGAGGTGGGCGAGAGCCTGGAGGACGCGGTCCGCCGGGAGATGGCCGAGGAGGCCGGGGTGACCCTCTCCGCGCTGTCGTACCAGGGCTCGCAGGCCTGGCCGTTCCCGGCCGGGCTGATGGTCGGGTTCCGGGCCACCGCCGCCTCCGAGGAGGTCCGGGTGGACGGCGAGGAGCTGCTGGAGGCGCGCTGGTTCACCCGGGACGAGCTGCGCCGCCGGGCGGCCGAGGGACGACCGCTGGGCCGGCCCGACTCGATCGACCACCACCTGCTCGGCAGCTGGCTCGCCGCCGGCGACTGACGTACGCCCGGCGGCTCGCGACGCCGTAGATCGGCTGCTGGTCGCCGAGGTGGCGGTGTCGCGGCCGCCCGGACCCCCTGACATCGCCGAAGCGGAGTGGAGTAGGTGCCAAGTCCGCCGGTCAGGTCGCGGCGGGTCAGGGCCGGGGGTCGCGGGGGCGCAGCGCCAGCCAGGTCATCAGGGCGGCGGTCAGCGCGGCGGCGGCCAGTGCGCAGGTGAGGATGCCCTCGACCGTGCGCGGCGCGACCAGCACCGCCGCGCCCGCCAGGCCGGCGGTGGCCACCCAGAGTGGGGCGGCCGGGAACCGGGCGCCGCTCGCCACCCGATCGTTGACCAGCATGAAGACGACCGCGTAGAGGGCGCCGGTGGCGGCGAAGAGCGGGGCCTCGCCGGCCAGGTGCAGGTAGTCGGCGCCGCCGGCCAGCCGGAACGCCAGCTCACCGCCGAGCGCGGCGGCCCCCACCAGGACCGCGCCGCAGGCGAGGATGACCGCCAGGCCCAGCGCCCGGGCCCGCCGGTCGCCCTGCGCCAGCCGGGGCAGCGCGAGCAGGGTCACCACCTGCGGCGCCCAGAGCGCGCCCTTGGTGAGCACCGCGCCGACCGCGTACGCCCCGGAGCCGTCCGCGGTCAGCAGCTGCCGGGCGAGGAGCAGATCGGCGTACGAGATGGTGAGCATCGCCAGGGTGGCCCCGCACGCGGTCATCACGTGGGTGGGTCGCAGGCCGCCCTTCGCTGCGGCGGACGGTGCCGGGCGGGCGGTGCGGGCGAGGCGGGCCAGCAGCGGCAGGACGAGCAGCCCGGTGACGGTGGCGAGCAGCAGTGCGGTGACCGGGCCGGCGCCGAGCGCCAGACCGACGATCAGCCCGCCGTAGCGGCCGAGGGCGAGCACGGTCATCCCGGCGGAGAGGCGCAGGAAGCGCTGGTCGCCCTGGAGTTCGCCGAGCCAGCGGCCGGCCAGCACGGTGGCGAAGGTGGTGGCCCCGAGCAGCAGGGTCAGCGCCACCGGCAGCCGCAGCAGCACGGTGAGCAGCGGCGCCGCCGCGACCGTGACGCCGGCGGTGACCCCGGCGGTGAGCAGCGCCAGCCGGCCGGTGGGGGTGGGGCCGCGCCGGGCGCGGTGCACGGCGACGGCGATCTGCAGCCCGAAGCCGGGCACGGCGGCGATCGCGCCCAGCGCCAGCACGGTGGCCAGCGCGCCCAGGTCGGCCGGGTCGAGCCGGCGGGCGCCGAGCACCGGCACCAGGTAGGCCAGGGCGTTGCTCAGGGTGGTGGCCACGGTGACGGCGGCGCCGGCGGCACCGAGCCGCGCCGCGCCGGCGTCCCTGCCGATGGTCTGTGTCATGCCGCCCCGAGTGGCCCATGCTGCTCCGACGACCGCGGCTCGCGGCCGGCGGCGGCCGCGACCTCCCCGGCCCGACCGGGGAGACGGTACCGCTCGACCGTCCGGCCGTCAGCCCCGCACCCGCGACCCCTGCCCTCGCGGCCGGGAAGGGTCTAGTGTGCTGCCCCATGGCGTCGACGAACGTGGCCGCGGCAGCGACCTCCGGGCTGGCCGCGAAGCTTCCCGAGCGGTGGGTGGCGGACGGGATCCGGCTGGTCTATCCGCGGGTGGAGCCCGAACTGGCCCGGCTGGCCGACTTCGTGCCGCGCGGCGGCACCGCCGTGGACGTCGGCGCCTGGTACGGCCCGTGGACCGCGCGCCTGCTGCGCCGGGCCGACCGGGTCGTCTCGGTCGAGCCGACGCCCCCGCTGGCCCGTCAGCTGCGCACCGCCTTCCCCACCGTCGAGGTGGTCGAGGCGGCCGTCTCCGACCACGACGGCACCGCCGCGCTCTACCTGCCCGACGGTGGCGCGATCGTCGGCACCTCGTCCCTGGAGCAGCCGGAGCAGGGCAGCCCGGTGCAGGTACGCCGGATCACCCTGGACGCGCTGGGCCTGACCGACGTGCGCTTCGTCAAGCTCGACATCGAGGGGCACGAGCTGCCGGCGCTGCGCGGCGGGGCGGAGACGATCCGCCGCGACCGGCCGGTGCTGCTGATCGAGGTGGAGGAGCGGATCCAGCCGGTGGAGCCGCTGCTGGAGCTGCTCACCGGCTGGGGCTACCGGGGGTACGTACTGCCGGGGCGTACCTGGGTGCCGCTGGCCGACTTCGACCTCGGGAGGCACCAGCGGGAGGCGATCGCCCGGGTGGGCCAGAGCTTCGCCCGTCGGGTGCTGTGGCCCCGCCCCCGCTACGTCAACTCGGTGCTGTTCCGGCCGGAGTAGCCCCCGGCCGGGGCGTCACTGGTGCGGCGTCGGGGTGCCGATGGCGACCTCGTTGGTGCAGAGCGTGACGCCGGGGTCGGCGACGCTCAGCTCGGCCGTGTCCCCGCCGCCGGTGAAGTCGAAGAAGATCTGGTTCAGCCCGGTCTTCACCGGGAACCGCTTCTCCTTGCCGCCGAACCGGAACGTGGCCGTGCTGTCGCCGGAGCTGAGGTAGCCGATCCGGACCACCCAGAACCAGTCGTCGCGCGGCCCGGTGAGCGGCATTCGTACCGTCTCGCCGTCGGTGACCTTCCAGCCGCAGGCCTGCTCCGGCCCCGGCCGGGCGCTGGGGCCGTCGATGCGGACCGGGCTGATCCGGCCGGTGGGGTCGAACAGTGACGGCGCCTCCGCCTCGGTGACGAAGACGGGCCGCTCCGGCAGGGCGCGGAAGAACGCCGACTGCCGGTTGTACGGCGCGGAGAGCGTGGGCACCACGTCACCGGGGACCGGCTGGTCGAAGAAGACCGTGCCGGGCGGGGCGGCGGCCAGCTCGGCGCGGACGGTGTCCAGGTAGGTGCGCCCGGCCTTGACCGCCCACTCGTCGCCGAACCGGGCGGTCGTCCAGGCGGTGCCGAGACCCCCGGCGACCAGGGCGAGGGCCAGGCCGGCGGAGACCGCCTCCCGGTGGCGTACCAGCACGGCCGGGGGCGGCGGGTCGTCCGGGTCCCGGCCGCCGGTGAACGCCGCCATCCCGGCCGGCTGCTCCGGCCGGTCGGCCGGCGGCTCGGTGGGGGTCGGGTCGCCGGTCCGGTCCACCGGGTCGGGCGCGGCGCTGGGCGAGGCCGGCGGGGTGGCGGTCGGCGGGGTCGTGGCGGCGGCCGCGCCGGTCCGCTGCGGTGGCGCGTCGAACGGTCGCGCGGCCGGCGGACGGACCGGGGGCGGAAGATCGTCGTCGTCGTACTCGGCGTGCAGGACGCCGTGGCCACGGTGGGCGGCGGCCGGCACGGCGACCCGGGGGGCCGGCTCGGGTTCGGCCGGGCGCTCGACGTCGGCGGCGACCCGCTCGGGCGCGGCGGACCGGTCCGGGGCCTCGTCGTCGGTCGCCGCCTCCCCGGTGGTCGCCGGCGTCCCATCGCCGTCCGTTCGCGCGGCGTCCCCGTCGTCCGTGACCGGGTCAGCGTTTCCGTCGTCCGTGGCCGGGTCGGTCTCGTCGGCCCGGTCCGCCGGGGCCGGGTCGGCGGGGGCGAACCGGTCCGGCACGGGCCGCAGGCCGAGCAGCGCGACGCCGATGCAGAGCGCGGCCACCACCACCACGTCGCTGACGTACCGGGGGACGGCGCCGGCGACGTCGCTGTAGATCGAGCCCAGCCGGGTGGCCGCCAGCAGGGCGGTCACCAGGGTCAGGTACGACGCCAGCAGCAGCCAGGCCCGGCCCGCGACCCGGCGCAGCCGGACGGTCAGCACCACCAGCACCAGGAACGCCGCCCAGGCGATCCACCGGCCCAGCTCCGGCGGCGCGGTCACCGCGGCGCCGTCACCGGCCGGCAGCCAGCGCCACGGCCCACCCAGCAGACCCGGCACGACGGTGGAGCCGAGCAACTGCCAGAGGAAGGAGAGGACCTCGCCGAGCGAGTCCGGCCGGCGCAGCGACGACTCCGCCCGGGAGCCGTAGAGGGCGAGGAAGCCCAGCGACATGACGGTCAGCAGCAGCCACGACGGCCAGTACCGGCGGACGGTGGTCAGCACCGCCCGCACCGGTGGGCCGCCGACGAAGAGGAACGCGGTCAGCAGGAAGACCAGCGGCACCACCAGCAGCGCCTTCTCGAAGAAGAGCAGCCCGAAGAGCACGGCCAAGCCGAGGGTCACCAGGTGCCGCCGCCGGCCGGTGCGCACGTACCGGACCTGGGCGCCGACCGCGAGCACCATGGCGATCTGCATCGGCAGCATGTTCACCCCGACCGCCCACCAGGAGGTCGCCTCCAGGGTCAGCGGACTGAACAGGAACACCGCGAGCGGCACCAGCAGCGCCCAGCCGGGGCGGACCAGGGTGCGCAGCAGCCGGGCGAAGCTCACCGCGAGCACCGCCTGGGCGGCGGTGAGCAGCAGGACGTACGGCCAGTAGGCGAGGCCGACCGCCCGGGTCACCAGCCAGGTGGCCAGCAGCGCCGCCGGCATGAAGTGGTTGTTGTAGAGGGTGAGCAGGAAGCCCGGGGTCAGATCGGCCTCCGCGGCCCGGGCGATCAGCACGTAGTCGTCGACCGCCAGGTAGCCGCGGGAGGCGAGCTGCGCCCGCCAGACCAGGCTGACCAGGATCATGGCGACGGCCACCGCCCGGACCGGGTGGACGCGCGCCCAGCCGCCGATGAGGCCGGTCCCTTCGGGGGAGGTGGTCGTGCCGGTCGATGCCATGGCGGGAAGACTGCCACACCGGCCACCTGGCGCCCCATCAGGTCATCGGATGGTTCCTGGTCGGGGCTGGGAGCGCGGCCGTGGCCGCGTACAGTGGCGAGCCACCACGGCGCGGTCGGGTCGCGCCCGGCAGGCAGTGGGGGTGGACGGATGCGGGGACGGCTGGTGCCGTACGGCGTGGCCGCCGCCGTGGCGGCGGTGGTGCTCGCCCCGCTGGCGCTGCCTGGGTACGTCCTCAGCTACGACATGGTCTTCGTGCCCCGGCAGGCGTTGAACTGGGACGTGATCGCCCCGGCCTCGGCGCTGCCCCGGGCCGTGCCGCAGGACGCCGTGGTCGCGCTCGCCACCCAGCTGATGCCCGGCTGGCTGCTGCAACGACTGGTGCTGGTGGCGATCCTCTGGTTCGCCGCGCTCGGCGCCGCCCGGCTGGTGCCCACCACGCGCACCGCCGTACGGGTGGTCGCCGCCCTCGGCTACGCCTGGACGCCGTACCTGGCCGAGCGGCTGCTGCTCGGGCAGTGGGGGCTGCTGCTGGCGTACGCGATGCTGCCCTGGCTGGTGGCGGCGGCGCTCGGGGTACGCGCGGGCCGGCCCGGGGCGCTGCCCGGGCTGCTGCTGGCGGCGGCGGTCTCCGCGATCACCCCGACCGGTGGCTTGATCGCCCTGCTGGCGGTGGCGGTGCTGGTGCCCGGGCGCTACCCCGGCGGCGCCCGCCGGGCCGGGACCGCGCTCGCGGTGACGGTGCTGCTCAACGCGCCGTGGCTGGTGGCCGGGCTGGGCAGCGCCACCGGGGGCCGCTCCGACCCGGCCGGGGTGCCCGCCTTCGCCGCCCGCGCCGAGAACTGGGGCGGGTCGCTGGTCGCGCTCTCCGGCACCGGCGGGATCTGGAACGCGCTGACCGTCCCGGCGTCCCGCCAGGCCGCGTTCGTGCCGCTGGCCACCGGCGTGCTGCTGCTCCTCGCCGGGTACGGCGTGTCGCTGCTGCGCCGGCGCTGGCCGGCCGGCGGGCCCGCGCGGCTGCTGGCGCTGGCCGCCGGGTCGTGGCTGGTGGCGGCGCTCGGCGTGCTGCCCGGTGGAGCCACGCTGCTCGGCTGGCTGGTCGACACCGCGCCCGGTGGCGGGCTCGTCCGCGACGGGCAGAAGCTGCTCGTCCCGTACGCGCTCGCCCTCGCGGTGACCGTGGCGCTCGGCGCGGAACGGCTCGCCGACCGGCTGGCCACCCGGTTCGACCGGACCACCGGCACGGTGCTGCTGATCGGCGCGGCCGTCCTGCCGGTGGCACTCCTGCCCGACCTGGCCTTCGGGGCGCTCGGCCGGTTGACCCCGGTGCACTACCCGGCGGACTGGGCGGTGGTCGCCCGGCAGGTGGCCGACCGGCCGGGCGAGGTGATCTCCCTGCCGTTCCAGGAGTACCAGCGGTACGCCTGGAACGGCGGCCGGGTGGTGATCGACCCGGCCCCGCGCCTGCTGTCGTCGCCGGTGCTGATCGACGACACCCTGTGGGTGGGTGACGTCGCGGTCGGCAAGGAGGACCCGCGCGCGGCCGAGGTGCGCGACCTGCTCGCCGCCGGCCGTCCGCTGGCCGCCATGGGGGCGCGTTGGGTGCTGGTGCAGCGGGCGTCGGGACCCGCGGTGCCCGTGACGTCGCTGGTCGGGCTGCGGCTGGCCCACGCCGGTCCGGAGTTGACCCTCTACGAGAACCCGGCCTGGACGGCCCCGGCCGGGCGCGACGGACCCGGCTTGGTCGGTTACGCCCACCTACTGGCCGGAACGGTGGTGTTGGCCATCGGTTTTTCGGGCACTGCGCAGGTGCTGCGGCGCGTGGTAGCGTCCCGGCACGCGAGTCCCGCGGAAGGAGAAGGTGGATGAGGAACCTGCCCGCGTTCGTCGCCGTCGGGGTACTCGGGGTCGTGCTCGGCCTGCTCGGCAGCGTCGGTCTGGCGAATGCGCTCAGCCCGTCCGCCAAGGAGGCCGCCAACTCCAAGGTGAGTGAGCAGAGCTCCGAGAGCACGCTGTACGGCACGCGCTGAACGACCGTCGACCGGGGCGTCCGCTGATGCGGGCGCCCCGGTCGCGTGTCCGCGGCAGTGCCGCCGGCCGTCAGCGGGTGGCGGTGAGCCGGGCGACCAGCTGCGCGAAGCGCGCCCCGGTCGCGGCCCAGGTGAAGCGGGCCGCGTGGGCCAGCGCCGCCTCACCCATCGCCTTGCGCCGCACGTCGTCGGCGAGCAGCTCGCGTACCTGGTCGGTGAACTCGGCCTCGTCGTCGACCAGCAGGCCGGTCTCGGTGTCGACCATCGCCTCGGCGACGCCCCCGGCGTAGCGGAACGCGACCGTCGGGGTGCTCCGGGCGGCGGCCTCGACGATGGTCAGGCCCCAGCCCTCCTTGAGCGACGGGGTGAGCGCCAGCCAGCAGGAGGAGAGCACCTCGTGCTTCTCCTCCTCGCTGATGAAGCCGGTGAACCGGACCCGGTCGGCGACGCCGAGGGAGTCGGCGACCTCCCGCAACGGCTGCTCCCACCAGCCCTGACCGGCCACCACCAGCTCCAGCTCCGGCAGCTCGGCGGCCAGCTCGGCGACCGTGCGCATCGCGATCTCGACCCGCTTGTGCGGCACCAGGCGGCCCAGCACCAGCAGCGACGGGTGGCCGGTGCGGGGCAGCGGCGGGCCGGTCACCGGCGTGGTGCCGTTGGGCACCACGTCGATCCGTTCCGCGTCCACCCCCAGCTCGGCGAGCTCGGCGCGACTGGCCTCGGAGACCGTCACGTAGCGGCAGCGCCGGTAGAGCCGGACCGCCAGCCAGGACTCGATCCACCAGCCCAGCCGGCACATCCACGGGCCGAAGACCACCGGCCACTGCTCCCGGTGCACGTGGTGCACCAGGGCGAGCACCGGGCGGCCGGCGTACAGCGGGGCGAAGAACGGCACGCCGTTGCAGACGTCCACCACCAGGTCGGGCAGGCCGCCGCCGCGCCGGCCCAGCGGGCCCAGCCCGAACCGCCCGGCGAGGTAGGTCAGGGCCGCGCGGGCGTACACCGTGTGGCGGGAGCCGCGGCGCAGCACGCGGACGCCGTCGGGGTTGGTCTCCTCCGGGCCGCCCTGCGAATGGGCGGCGCAGAGCAGCGTCACCCGGTGGCCGGCGGCGACCAGTTCGGCGGCGATCCGCTCGATGTAGACCTCGGAACCGCCGCCCTCCGGGTTGCTGGTGTCGCGCCAGTTCAGGAAGAGCACGTGGCGAGCGGTGGTGCTGCTGGAGGTGTCCACGCTGCTCCTACCGGTCAGTAAGTGGCACGATCGCGCCACCCTAGGGCGGCCCGGGCCGCGTACGCAATGGGTCGGACCGGCAGCGACGATCGGATAACAGCTCGTCGATCGGGGGTTTGCCGGGGACCCGAAACCTTGGCAGGGTGTGTCAGCGCGGCACGACGCGGGGTCGGTGAGCACACCGGCCCGAGCCGTCCGCGACACCCGTGACCTGCGGCAGCGTGCCGGCGGACGGGCGACGACGGGTAGGGGAGGCAGCCGTGGTGGGCGACGTGCCGGCGCGGTTGCTCGCCCGCCGTTCCCCGGTGGTGCTGCTCAGCGCGGCCCTGGTGCTGCTGCTGGTCGGCTGGGCCGGGTACGCCTGGCTGCGCGACGAGCGGGTGACGCCGGAGTGCGCCGAGCGGGTGCGGCTGCGGGTGGCCGCCGCCCCGGTGGTCGCCCCGGCGGTGGACCGGATCGCCCGCGCCTCGGTCGGCCGGCAGCCCTGCGTGTCGATCGCCGTGGAGTCCCGGGAGTCCGACGCCGTCGCCGCCGAGTTGGCCGGTGGCGCCGAGGTGGCCGACGCCTGGCTGCCCGAGTCGACGTTCTGGCTGCGGCGGGCGCGTGCCGCCGGCGCCTTCGAGGTGCCCGGGCAGGGCACGTCGGTGGCGAGCACCCCGGTGGTGCTCGCGGTGACCGAGCCGGTGGCCCGCCGGTCGGGCTGGCCGGCCAAGCCGCTGACCTGGGCGCCGCTGATCGGCCCCCGGGCTCGCGCCGGCACGGTCGGGCTGCCCGACCCGGCCGCCGACCCGGCCGGGGTGGCTGCCCTGCTCGGCGTCCGGGGGCTCGCCGCCGGGGAGCGCGATCCGCGCGCGGTGGTGGCGGCGACGCTGCGCCGGCTCGCCGGCCACACGTTCAGCCCCACCGATACGCCGGCCGCGCTGCCACCGGGCGCCGGGCTGCCCGGCCGCTCCGACGCGGTCGCCACCACCGAACAGGCGGTGCTCGGGCACAACGCGCTGGCCGGGGCCGACAAGCTGGTCGCCGCGTACCCGGAGGTGGCGGTGCCCTCGCTCGACCTGCCGTACGCCGTGCTGCCCGCCGCGCGGGACGCCGTGCGGGACGCCGCCGCCGGCTTCCTCAGCGACCTGCTGACCAGCGCTTCCCGCGAGGTGCTGACCGGGTACGGCTTCCGCACCGCCGCCGGCTACCCGCCGGCCATGCCGCGCGACCGCCGGCTCGACCCGGCGGTCCGTGAACCGGTGGCGCTGCCGGCCGAGGAGACGGTCACCGAGATGCTGACCGGGTGGAGCGGCGTGCAGCGCAGCGCCCGGATCCTCACCATGCTGGACATCTCCGGCTCGATGGCCGCCCGGGTGCCCGGCG
Source organism: Micromonospora purpureochromogenes (assembly GCF_900091515.1). Classification (NCBI taxonomy): domain Bacteria; kingdom Bacillati; phylum Actinomycetota; class Actinomycetes; order Micromonosporales; family Micromonosporaceae; genus Micromonospora; species Micromonospora purpureochromogenes. The sequence goes on from NZ_LT607410.1 coordinate 849,433, forward strand.
GCGGCACCCGGCTCGACGCCACCCTGGGCGCCGCCCGCGAGGGCGCCGGGCTGCTGCTGGACAACAGCGAGCTCGGGATCTGGGTCTTCTCCACCAAGGTCGACGGCGACCGGGACTACCGCGAGATCCTGCCGGTCCGCCCGCTGCGCGCCCAGCGGGCCGCGCTGGCGCAGCGGCTGGCCGAGGTGAAGGTCAAGCCCCAGGGCGGCACCGGCCTGTACGACTCCACCCTCGCGGCGTACCGGGAGGCCCGGCGGCACTGGACCCCGGGACGGATCAACCTGGTGCTGGTGATGACCGACGGGCGAAACGAGGACGCCGAGGGCATCGACCGGAAGAAGTTCTTCGCCGAGCTGGCCGCGATGCAGGACCCGCGCAAGCCGCTGCCGATCCTCTTCATCGGCCTCGGCCCGGACGTCGACCCGGAGGAGCTGAACGCGATCGCCAAGGTCACCGGCGGGCAGGTGTTCCGGACCGACCAGCCGAAGGGGATGCGGCAGATCTTCTTCACCGCCCTGGCCAATCTGAGCTGCCTGCCGCCGGAGTGCCGCCGGTGACCGCGACCCCGGCGCGGCGGGTGCTGGACCGGGTCGTCCGGCCGGTCCGCGAGGCTCCCGCCACCGCGCTCAGCCTGCTGCTGCTCACCGTGCTGGCGTTCGCGCAGCGCCCCGGCCAGGTCACCTTCGACACCAAGCTCGACCTGGCGGCGAACCCGCTGCACTTCATGGCCCGGGCGCTGCACCTGTGGAACCCGGAGGCCACCTCCGGCGAGTTGCAGAACCAGGCGTACGGCTACCTCTTCCCGATGGGGCCGTTCTTCGGCGCCGGGCAGCTGCTCGGCGTGCCGCCGTGGATCACCCAGCGGCTCTGGTGCGCGGTGCTCTTCTGCGCCGCCTTCTACGGCCTGCTGCGGCTGGCCCGCGCGTTCGCCATCGGCACCGAACCGACCCGGTACGCCGCCGCGCTCGGCTACGCGCTGGCGCCCCGGATGCTCACCGAGATCGGCGCGCTCTCCTCGGAGGTCCTCTCCGCGGCGATGCTGCCCTGGGTGCTGCTGCCGCTGGTCCAGGTGAAGCGGATCGGCTCGCCGCGCCGGGCCGCCGCGCTTTCCGCGCTGGCCGTGCTCGGCATGGGCGGGATCAACGCCGCCGTGGTGCTGCTGGCCCTGGTGCTGCCCGGGGTGTGGCTGCTCTCCCGCCGCTGGGACGCCGCCCACCTGCGGCTGGTCGGCTGGTGGTGCTTCTGCATCGTCGGGGTCTGCCTCTGGTGGATCGTGCCGCTGCTGCTGCTCGGCCAGTACAGCCTGCCGTTCCTCGACTACATCGAGTCGTCCACCACGACCACCGCGGTCGCCTCGCTGTTCCAGGCGGTACGCGGCACCAACCAGTGGGTGGCGTACATCGTCCAGGGCGACCCGTGGTGGCCGGCGGGCTGGCTGCTGATCGACCACCCGGCGCTGATGGCGCTCACCGCGGTGGTCGCACTGATCGGCCTGGCGGGCCTGGCCGGCAACCTGCTGCCCGAGCGGCGATTCCTGGTGCTCGGCTTCCTGGCCGGGCTGACCCTGCTCACCATGGGCTACGTCGGCAGCCTGGACAGCCCCCTCTCCGAGCAGGTCCGCGACCTGCTGGACGGCCCGCTGGCGCCGTTCCGCAACGTGCACAAGCTGGAACCGGTGCTGCGGCTGCCGCTGATGCTCGGCTTCGCGCACGGCGTCGACGCCTGGATCACCCGGCTGCACACCGCCGCCCGCCGCCGCCGGCCCGGGCTGCGGCTGCGCCCGGTGGTGTTCGTACCGGTCTTCGCCCTGGTCCTGGGCGCTGCCGCGCCGGCCTGGACCGGGCTGCTGCGCCCCGGCCCCGGCTGGTCCGACCTGCCGCCGCACTGGCGGGCCGCGGCCACCTGGCTCGCCGACCGGGACGCGCTGGCCCGCACGCTGGTGGTGCCCGGCTCCGGCTTCGGCCAGTACGACTGGGGACGCACCGTCGACGAGCCGTTGCAGTCGCTGGCCGGGGCACCCTGGGCGGTGCGCCACCAGATCCCGCTCGGCTCGATCGGCAACATCCGGATGATGGACACCGTCGAGACGGTGCTGGCCGGTGGCCGTGGCTCGGCCGGGCTGGCCGACTTCCTGGCCCGCTCCGGCTTCCGGCACCTGCTGCTGCGCAACGACATCGACCGTACGCAGACCGACGCCCCGCCGGTGGCGGTGCTGCGCCGGGCGCTGGCCGGGTCGCCGGGGATCACCCGGGTGGCCACCTTCGGCAGCACCGACGCGGTCGGCCGGGCCGCCGGCAGCCCGGTCGACGACGACGCCGGCTCACTGCCCGCCGTCGAGGTGTACGAGGTGGACCGCCCGGTGCCGGCCGCCTCGGCGGTGCTCACCGCCGACGTGCCCACCGTCAGCGGCGGCCCCGAGTCGCTGCTGCCCCTGCTGGAGCAGCGTGTGGTGGAGCGGGACCGGCCGGTGGTGCTGGCCGGGGATCGTCCCGACGCCGACGCCGACGCCGACGCCACCGGCGACCGGTGGATCGTCACCGACGGCCTGCGCCGCCGGGAACGGGACATCGGCCGGGTACGGGACAACCTCAGCCAGACCATGACCGCCGCCGAGTCGGGCCGGCAGGGGCGGGTGGCCCTCGACCTGCTGCCCTTCGGTGGCCGCCGGCACCAGACCGTCGCCACGTACCAGGGACTGCGGGACATCAGCGCCTCCACGGCGGCGAGCTTCGTGGACAACCTGGCCCCGGCCGACCCGTCGCACCTGCCGTTCGCCGCCGTCGACGGCGACGCCGGCACCGCCTGGCACTCCGCGGCGCTGGCCGGGCCGGTGGGGCAGTGGCTCCAGCTCGACCTGGACACGCCGCGCGAGGTCCAGCAGGTCTCCCTGGCGTTCGTCGACGACCTCGGGGTCGGCTGGCCGGTGACCCGGTTCCGGGTCAGCACCGACCGGGGTTCGGTCGACCACGACGTCGCCGCCGGGCTCGGCGCGCAGACGTACTACACCCTGCCCGGGGCCACCAGCACCATCCGGATCACCGTGCTGGCGGTGGCCGGCAACCGGCTCGACGGCGGGGTGGGCATCCGGGAACTCACCGTCCCCGACGTCACGCCCCACCGGGCACTGCGCGTGCCGACCGACCTGCCGACGGCCGGCACCGGCCCGGTCTCCTGGTCGTTCAGCCGGGGTGCCGGGGACCGGCCGGCGTGCTTCCCCGCCGACGCGGCCGAGGGCGATTCCCGCGCGGTCCCGGCCGGCTCGGACGGGGTGCCGCCCGGCTCCGACGCGGTACCGGTGGCGCGGTCCACGGCCGGCGTCCGCCCGGTGGGCACCGTCGTGCGCTGCGACCGCTTCCTGGCCCGGGTCGGCGAGGAGCCGCTCGGGGTGGACCGGGTGTTCCGCAGCAGCACGGCGGGCACCTACCAGCTGACGGTCACCGCGGTGGCCCGCTCCGGTGGCGCGGTGACGCTGGCCGGGGCGTCGGTGACCGCCGGCGCCTCGTCGTACCTGGCCGGCGACCCGTCCGTGGCCCCGTACGCGGCGGTCGACGGGGACCCGGGCACCGCCTGGCTGGCCGGCACCGGCGACCTGCGACCCAGCCTCACGCTGCGCTGGCAGGGGCAGCGTCGGATCGACCGGCTCCGGCTTCGCCCGGCCGACCTGCCGATCGGCTCACCGCCCACCCGGGTCGAGGTGCGCGCCGGTGGCCGTACCCAACTGGTGCCGGTCGACGCGGACGGGCTGGTCCGCTTCGCGGCCGTGCGTACCGACCAGGTGGAGATCGTCGTGCGGGAGGCCACCGACCGGGTGGCCGACAAGCGTGGCAACGGCTGGACCGCGACGGCCGGCATCGCCGAGGTGGAGATCCCCGGGCTGGTGATCCGGCCGCTGTCCGCCGGCACCCGGATCTCCGCCCCGTGCGGCACCGGCCCCGCCGTGGAACTCGACGGCTTCCGGTACGACACCGCGGTCACCGGCACCCTCGGCGACGTCGTCGCCGGGCGGCCGATGCCGGTCACCCTCTGCGGGGAGACCGGCGCGGTGGTGGACCTGCCGGCCGGCGGTCACCGGTTGGCCAGCTCCCCGTCGCGCGGCTACATCGTGCAGGACGTGGCCCTGCGGCCGGCCGGCCCGGCCGTCGCCGCACCCCGGCACCGTGACGTGTCGGTGCTGGACTGGGCGCCGACACAGCGCCGGGTCCGGGTCGGCGGTGGGGAGAGCGCTCTGCTGGTCGTACCCGAGAACGCGAACGCCGGATGGACGGCCACCCTGGACGGACGGGCGTTGCCGGCCACCCGGGTCGACGGGTGGCAGCAGGCCTGGGTGCTGCCGGCGGGGGCCGGCGGCGAGGTGCGGCTGGAGTTCGCCCCCGACCGGCCCTACCGGGGCGGCCTGGCGGTGGGCGCGCTGACCGCGCTCGGCGTGCTGGTGCTCGCCGCCTGGCCGGTCCGGCGGCGGCCGGAGGACGCATCCTCGCTGCCCGCCGAGAGCGCGCCCTGGTTCGTCGGGACGCTGCTCGTGGTGCTGCTCGCCGCGCTCGGCGGGGTGCTGCCGGTGGCGATCGTGCTCGCGGCGATGCTGCTGCGCCAGCTCGCCCGCCGGGCGTTGCCGGTGGTGGTCTTCGGCGGCCTGACCGCGGCCACGGTGGTCGCGGTCGCCGGCCGGCTGCGCGGGCACGGCCAGGAGTGGGCGTACGGGACGTGGGTGCAGGCGGCGATGCTGGTGGCGATCGGCGCGGTGGTCGCGGCGGTGGTCCCGGTCCCCGGCACGGTCCCGGCGGCCGACGGCCCCGGGCCGGCGGCCCCGACCGACCCGGCCGCCTCGGGGGCGGCCCCGCCCGATGACCTCGGCGTCTCCGCGACGCCGCAGCCGGACGACGGCGCCGGTGCGTCGCCTGGCGGCCCCGACGCGCCGCAGGCCGACGCGTCCGCCACGCGGCTGAGCGTCCCCGACGCGCCCGACGCGCCGCAGGCCGACGCGCCCGCCACGCGGCTGAGCGGGGCCGACGCGCCCGGTGCGGCGCCGTCCGGCGTGCGCGGTGGGACGGCGGGCGGGCCGGCGACGGGCGATGACGAGGCGGGTGCGACAGTTCCGGCGGACGGTGACCGGCCGACCGCCGGTGAGGACGAGGACGGGACGGTAGTGCGATGACCGTTGAACAGGGACCGGCAGCCCGCCGCCGGTTCGCCACGCTGGGTCGTTCGGTGGCCCTGTTCCGGGCCTTCCTGGTCGAGCAGACCGACCCGGACCGCTTCTACGGCCTGCTGGCCGACGACTCGGTACGCCAGGTCTCCGGCTACACCGGCCTGGCCGGGCGGACGGTGCTCGACGTGGGCGGCGGGCCGGGCTACTTCGCGCAGGCGTTTCGCGCCGCCGGCGCCCGCTACGTGGGCCTCGACCCGGACGTCGGTGACTTCTCGGCGGCCGAGTCCTCGGCCGGGATGCTGCGCGGCAGCGGCACGGCGCTGCCGGTGCGCAGCGGCAGCGTCGACGTCTGCTTCTCGTCGAACGTGCTCGAACACGTCTCGGAGCCGCACCGGATGCTCGACGAGATGGCCCGGGTGACGAAGCCCGGGGGCGTCCTGTTCGTCTCGTTCACCCCGTGGCTCTCCCCGTGGGGCGGGCACGAGACCGCGCCCTGGCACTACCTGGGCGGGCAGCGGGCCCGGCGGCGGTACGAGCGGCGCAACGGGCGCCCGCCGAAGAACCGGTTCGCCGAAACGCTCTTCCCGGTCTCCATCGCCGACGCGCTGCGCTGGGCCCGGGGCAACCCGGAGGTCGAGGTGCTGGACGCGCTGCCGCGCTATCACCCCTGGTGGGGCCGGTGGATCGTCCGGGTTCCCGGGGCGCGGGAGATCGGCTCGTGGAACTTCCTGCTCGTGCTGCGCCGGGCCGGGGAACGGCCGGACGTTGCCGGGGAGGCGGAAAAAGTTGGGCTGACCGGGGGTCGCGTCCAGATGTGACCAGGTAGTAACCTCGCGGCCATCCCACTGATCGACAACGACGAAATTGAGCTCCTCCAGGGAGGAAACATGAAGCACCGCGCCATCGGTGCCGTGCTGTTCGGGGTCGGCGTACTGCTCCTGGCGCTGGCCGCCGGGCTGGTGTTCGTCGTGACCCCCGCACTGACCAAGCTCCCCTACGACCTGAAGGCGGCGACGTCGGTGGCGGAAGCCTCCGGTGCGACGTTCCTGCAGATCAACAACGGGTCCATCAAGATCAACAACGGTGACCTCAGGTCGACCGTGCGGGTCAACCAGCTCAAGGACGAGACCGCGAAGCTGGGCGGCGACCTCGACGGCAAGGCCGTGGTGTGGCAGGTCGGTCAGACCGTGGACCGGGTCGACAACAAGGAGCTGGTCAGCGCGTACGGCGCCAAGCTGGCCATGGACCGGGTCTCCGGCGAGGCGTTGAAGTGGCAGGGCCAGTGGCTCGACGACACCGGCCAGCGTGACAGCGGGGTCGAGTTCGCCGGCCAGATCTACAAGTTCCCCTTCAACACCGAGAAGCGGGACTACAAGATCTTCGACCGGGACATGCGCCAGGTCCGCGACGCCAAGTTCTCCGGTACGGAGAACATCAAGGGCATCGAGACGTACCGGTTCGAGCAGGTGTTCAGCGACGAGCCGCTGAACCTCGACTCGACCCGGCTCACCCCGCTGCTGGCCACCTTCGCGCCGGGCGCCACCGACGGCAAGGTCGTCTACAGCAACCAGCGCACCGTGTGGGTGGACCCGGTCACCGGGTCGTACATCAAGGTGCGCGAGGTGCAGAAGAAGATCCTCACCCCGAACGTCGGCACGCCGACGACGCTGCTGGACGCGGACTTCACGTACAACGACGCGACCATCACCGCCTCGGCGGACCGGGCCAAGGAGAGCCGGAACAGCCTCCAGCTGCTCAGCGTCTACGTCCCGGTGGGCCTGGCCGTGCTGGGTCTGGTGCTGATGATCGGCGGCCTGCTGGTGGCCCGCCGGGGTGCGGTCGCCGCGGCCGGCGAGGCGCGGCACCGCGCGGACCTCCCGCCGCCCCCCGCTCCGGTCGACGCTCCGACCCGGTACGAGGAGCCGGTCGTGGACGAGGAGCGGCCGACCGCCGAGCAGCCCGCGGTGGACCGCGAGGGCGGCCCGCTGAGCGACGAGATCCCGCCCGCGTCGACGAACTGGCGCGCGGACGACGAGGCGACGGTGCCGACCCAGCGGCCGGCGTCGGACGAGCGGGAGAAGCACTGACGCGGTAGCACTCCGAAGAGGGCCGGTCGATTCGTCGACCCGCCCTCTTCGCGTTCGCGTCGTCACACTCGGCACTTGTTACTTAATCGTAACTTGTCGATGGTTTGACTGCGTTGAGTCACCGACGCCGCGCCGGGATGCCCCCTTTGGACGCTTGATCCGATCGTGCGTCCGGAGTTTCGTTCCACGGTGAGTGACGACAGCCGGTCACCGAGTGGTCCACAAGCTACGGGACCGTAGGTGGGGCCTTGTGACGCACGCCTCAGCCGGTGCACCATCATGCGCACGTTCGTTACCCGCCGGTAACAGGTGACACGCCCGGCCCGCAACGCCCCCGTCCCCTCCACCGGCACACCACCCCGAAGAGCACCGCCCCCCATCCAGGAGGAACCCGTGCAGGATCGGATCGACAACCCGGGTCGTACCCGGTGGCGGCGTTTCGCCGCGATGATGGTGCCCGCGGCGGCCGCCGCCGGCGCTGTCCTGTTCGGCATGCAGTCCGGCGCCATCGCGTCCGACATCACCGTATCCGGCCAGACCTTCAAGATCGGTGCTGAGCGCCTGGAGGGCGACGGCTTCAAGCAGTACGGCGGCATCGTCAAGGAGAAGAACGGCAAGGTCCACCCCGTCGCCCTCTCCGAGATCAGCAGCGCCGAGCTGTACAAGCTCTGCCAGTCGGTCCGGGCCGACCTGCCCGGCCTGCCGGTGGTCCTCACCATCAACGCCGGTGACGACAAGCCGGCGACCGCCAAGGACATGCTGATCGCGATGGACAGCCTGGACGGCAACGCGACGTTCACCAACATCAGGATCGGCCGCGACGCCACCGACCTGAACGCGTCGGCGCAGGCCGGCTCGTTCGGCCAGGACGCCCAGCACGTCACCATCACCGGCCTGGAGCAGGTGTCCCGCTACACCACGGCGGCCACCTTCAACCTGACCGGCCTCCGCCTGAAGGTCAACGTCGGGGACGCCGCCAAGGGCAAGGAATGCTTCTGAGCTGAGTCGTGGCCCGCGGCGGGCACGCGCCGCGGGCCACGTCCCGGTCCCTCGTTCCCCCGCTCCGCCAGGAGGAGGAGTACGTGACAACCGCCGATCCGCAACATGTCCGCGCCGGGGGCCTCGGCCGGGCCTGGCGGGGGTTCCGCCGCTGGCGGCGGACCCGGCCGTTCTGGGGCGGCCTGTTCACCGCGCTGGCCGGGGTGGAGATGTTCGCCTCCACCCGGATGACGCTCAACGGCCTGAGCTTCCACTCCGGAGCCACCGGGCTCTACTCGCTGCTGATCCCCGTCATCCTGCTCACCTGCGGGCTGCTGCTCTGGTTCAGCCCGGGGCAACGGCTCTTCTACTCGATCGTCGCCGCGGTCACCACGATCTACTCGCTGATGGGTCTCAACCTCGGCGGCTTCTTCGTCGGCCTGCTGCTCGGCATGGTCGGCAGCGCCCTCGGCTTCGCCTGGACGCCGCTCAGGTCGACCGGCGGCCCCGCCACCGCGGTGGACGCCCCGGGTGACGAGGACCCGGACACCGTCGGGTCCGACGACCCCACGCTGGTGGACGAGTTGCTGCCGGCCGACGTCCCGGCCCTGCCCCACCAGCGCGGCGGCGCGCCGGCGTACGAGCAGGAGCGCCCCGCCCCGGCTCCCGCCGGCTACGACGCCCCGCCGGCCGGGCCCCGCGACCCGCGCTATTTCGCCGTGGCGCTGGTGGTGCTCGGCCTCTCCGCCACCGGGCTGGTCGCCACCCGCCCGTCGCCGGTGCAGGCCGCCCCGGCGGTCCCCGCTCCGGCCGCGACCACCACCTGCCCGTCCGCGCCGGCCGCCACCCCCTCCGCCACCCCCTCCGCCATCCCCGGCCGGAGCGCGCCGTCCGCCACGCCGTCGGCCAGCGCGAGCCCGTCGCCGACCCCCACCCGGGACGGCGGGGTGCTCGGCGACATCCTGCGCGGGATCGGTGACCTCTTCACCGGGGGCGGGCGCGAGGAGCCGAGCGCCAGCCCCTCGGCCAGCCCGACACCGAGCGCGACGGCGGCCGCGCCGACCGTCAAGCCGACCCCCACCGGCCGGACGCCGAGCCGCACCGGCTGCGCGCCGAGCCGGCCGAGTCGGCCCGGCCAGGTCGAGCCCGGCAAGCTGCTGCCGCGGATCGCCCCCGAGCCGGGGCAGCCGAAGGTGGCCCAGCAGCCTTCCAAGCTGACCGGCTCCTCGGTCACCATGAGCTCGTTGCGGTTCGAGGGGATCGTCGACCTGCCGACCGCCAACGGCACGCTCAAGGCGCTGAAGTTCAGCATGAGCAAGGCGGTCACCGACGACTTCAAGCTGGTGGCGGACGGCCCGGCGGGGCGCAACCAGCAGTACGTCACCGACCGGCTCACCGTGCAGGGCGACGTGGCGTTCTACGCCACCCGCTTCGTCGGCCGGCTGCTCGGCATCAAGATCACGCTGACGCCGGACCTGCCGTTCCCCGACGGCATCCCGGTCACCCTGCCGATCTCGGTCACCTTCACCGACCCGGTGATCGACCTGGCGTTCGTCGACTGCCGCACGCTGACCGCCCGGCCGGCGCTGACGCTCAGTCTCCCCTGACCCTCGTCCCACCACCCCTGGTGGCCGGGGGCAGGCCGTCCCGCCCGCCCCCGGCACCGCACCCAGGGCCTGTGTCAAGTCCTGGGCCCGCCGCAGGCCGGCCAGGGGCTTTGAACAGGCCCTAGAGGCGGGCCAGTGCCTTGCGCAGCGGGTCGAGCCCCAGCGAGCCGAGGTCGAGCGCCTGCCGGTGGAACTCCTTCAGGTCGAAGTGGGCGCCCTTGCGGGCCTTCGCCTCCTCGCGGGCCTGCAGCCAGATCCGTTCGCCCACCTTGTACGACGGCGCCTGCCCCGGCCAACCCAGGTAGCGGTTGAGCTCGAAGCGCAGGTTCTCGTCCGGCACCCGGCAGTGCGCCCGCATGAACTCCCAGCCCAGCTCCGGCGTCCAGCGCTCGCCCGGGTGGAAGTCGAACGGGTTGTCCTTCGGGATCTCCAGCTCCAGGTGCATGCCGATGTCGACGATCACGCGGGCCGCCCGCATGGCCTGCCCGTCGAGCATGCCGAGCTTGTCGCCCGGATCCTCCAGGTAGCCCAGGTCGTCCATCAGCCGCTCGGAGTAGAGCGCCCAGCCCTCGCCGTGCCCGGAGACCCAGCAGAGCAACCGCTGCCAGCGGTTGAGCAGCTCGGCCCGGACCGCCGTCTGCGCCACCTGGAGGTGGTGCCCCGGCACGCCCTCGTGGTAGACGGTGGTCACCTCGCGCCAGGTGGAGAAGTCGGTGATGCCCTGCGGCACCGCCCACCACATCCGACCGGGGCGGGAGAAGTCCTCGCTCGGCCCGGTGTAGTAGATCGCCCCGTCGCTGGTCGGCGCCAGGCAGCACTCGATCCGGCGGACCTGCTCCGGGATGTCGAAGTGGGTGCCGTGCAGGTCGCTGATGGCCTTGTCGGCCAGCGCCTGCATCCAGTCCCGGAACGCCTCCTTGCCCTGGATGGTCCGGGCCGGGTCGGCGTCGAGCGCCGCCACCGCCTCGTCGATGGTCGCGCCCGGGCCGACGATCCGCGCGGCCAGCGCCCGCATCTCGGCCTCCAGCCGGGCCAGCTCCGCGAAACCCCAGGCGTACGTCTCGTCGAGGTCGACCTTCGCGCCGAGGAAGTACTGGGAGGCCAGCTCGTACCGCTCCCGGCCGGCGGCCTGCTTGTCCCGCCCCTGCGGCGCCAGCTCGGTGCGGAGGAACTGGCCGAACTCGGCGGTGGCGGCGGTGGCGGACGCGGCGCCCCGGCGCAGGTCGGCGCCGAGGGTGCCGTCCGTGCCGAGCCGCTCCACCAGGCCGTGGAAGAAGTTGTCGCCGTTCGGGTCGGTCCAGACGTCGCACTGCTTGGCCACCTCGACCAGCTGCACCTTCGAGCTGATCTGGCCGGCGGCGGCCGCCTCGCGCAGGGTGGTCTTGTAGCCCTCCAGCGTCGCGGCGAACCGGTTGAGCCGGGTGGCGATGTTGGCCTGGGCGGCCTCGCCCTCGGTCGGCATCAGGTCGAAGACCATGCGGATCTCGTGCAGCCCGCTGGCGATCACGTTGACCTCGCTGGTCACCTCACCCGCGTCGTACCGGGCGAGGTCCAGGCCGAGGCGTTCCTGCATGGCCTCCTTGGCCGTCCGCTCGGTTTCCGTGTCCGGCTCGGTCACGTCGAGGTCGGCGAGGGTGCGCCGGGTCAGCTCGGCCCGGGCCTCGTAGCCGGCCGGGGAGAGGTCGTCGAGTTGGTCGTCGTAGCCGGCGATGCCGACGTAGGTTGCGCCGGTCGGGCTCAGCGGGGCCCAGTCGGCCACGTAGCGGTTCGCGAGGTCATCGATTCGTCCCACGCTGCGACCCTACGTGACCGCTCGGCCCTGATGTCGAGCGTGTTTGGCATGTTCGGGGCAGCAGTCGCGCCGGGTCGACGTCGATCGGGAACGGCGACCGGGCGCGCAGCCGCTGCCCGCCGACCGCCCGCGCGGTGCGCACGTAGCGCCCGGCGCCGTCGAGCCCGAACAGCTCCACCGCCACCCGGCGCGACCGGCCGCCGATCTCCACCCGCATGAAGTACGGCACGCCGCCCTCGGCGCAGCGGCGCCGCTTGTCCGCCCCGTCCGGCGCGGGTCCGCCGGGCCGGACGAACTCCACGGCCAGGGCGCACAGCTCCGCCGGCACCCACCGTTCCTCCTCGTCGGTGGCGGGGAGGGTGTGCAGCACGGTGACGTCCGGCTGGATCCAGCAGGTCGGCGAGAAGACCAGGCTGACCCGGCCGAGCACGTGCCTGCCGGTTGCCTCGGCCGCCGGTACCAGGGCGCTGGCCAGGCTCGCCATCGCGATGCTCTCGGTGGCCGGCGGGAACGGGGTGACCACCAGCCGGCCGTCGACGCACTCGTGCCGGGCGCCGGCCAGCTCACCGACCCGCAGGTGGCGTTCGGCGCGCTGCACCGTCCACCCGCCGTCGATGTCGAGGACCGGCTCCGACCCACCCGCCAGCAGCATCACCCGCGACACCTCCCGGCGGATCAACGACGGCGCGCCGCCGGGGTTCCGTGTCGACCAGGGCGTGTCTCCTGGATCTCGTCGAGACGAGACGAGGCCCAGACGGCGAAGCCCAACGCCGCCGGGCGTCGTCTGGGTCCGTCGCAGGCCGGCGAAGATCCGGGGACACGCCCCTTGGGCTCAGGACGCAGGCAAGACGCCGAGGGCGGCCAGCAGCATGGGCACGGCCAGCAGGATCACGCCCAACGCCACGGGTGCGCCGAGCGCGGCGAGGACGACGACGCCCTTCCGGAGTCTGAAGCGCCGCGAGTAAGAGATCGCCAGGACGCCGTAGCCGGTTGCAACCAACAGGAAGAAGAGCACGTAAGCGACTCCGGCCAGGTCGATCTGGTCGGCGCTGCCCGCCAGGCCCGAGGCCATGCCGATCGCCTGCACCACGCTGCCCAGGGCGTACACGGCGAGCATCGCAAACGCTCCCCACAACAACACGCCCAGAAACACCGGAGGAAGAAATCTCGGGCGGCTGGCGACCGACAACAGTGCCACAGCCGCGCCCACCGCCTTGAGCCCGACGACAAGCCAGTTCATCACGGTGATCCCGGCGGAATACTCGGCATAGGGACCGTCGGCGAAGTGGCCGGTCAGCTCGAAGACGATGTTGACGACCGCGAACCCGATACAGCAGAGGGCCATCAGACGACCTGTCGCGGTGATGCCGATGCCGGGTCGCGCAGGGGCCTGGGGACGATCGGTTGCGAAAGCAGTGGCTGCCATCCCGGTAGTCAACAGCAGTCCTGCAGCCAGGTCCTCCCTCCCAACGGGGAGATCGACAACATGGATTAGCGCTGAAGTGCGAGTCGCGGTGGCGACCGGACCCGTGCACGATCGGGCACGGAAGTCCCCGAACATGTCCGGCCACAGCCGCCATCGTTGATGTCAGCCACGGATACGGAGCGGCTTGTCCAGGAAGTCCTGCTGCCGGCTGGCCACTGTATGGCGGTTGCTGTGGCGGTCGACACGCCGTCCGATTTTCACGCGACATCGTCGTACCCCTCCGGCAGAGTGTCAGGGGTGACCACCCATGTGACTCCTGACCGAGCGCCGCTGCGCAGTTGGCTGCCCGGCTTCCTGGCGCTCGCCGCGATCTGGGGTGCGAGCTTCCTGTTCATCAAGGTCGCCATTGAGGAGCTGCACCCGCTGCATCTCACCCTCTACCGGGTGGCCACCGGCGCGCTCACCCTGCTGGTGGTGCTCGCCGTGCTCCGTGACCGGCTGCCCCGCGAGCCCCGGGTCTGGGCGCACCTGGTCGTGGTCGCGGCGTTCGGGGTGGCGATCCCGTTCACCCTCTTCGGCTTCGGTGAGCAGCGGGTCGAGTCGATGCTCGCCGGCATCTGGAACGCCACCACGCCGTTGATCGTGCTGCCGCTGGCGGTGCTGGTCTTCCGCACCGAGCGGTTGACCACCCGCCGGGCGGTCGGGCTCGGGCTGGGCTTCCTCGGCGTGCTGGTGGTGCTCGGCGTCTGGGAGGGCGTCGGCGGGGCGCACTTCACCGGCCAGCTGATGTGCTTCGGCGCGGCGGCCTGCTACGGCGTGGCCATCCCGTACCAGAAGAAGTTCATCGCCGGCAGTGCGTACTCCGGGCTGTCGCTCTCCGCGGCGCAGCTGCTGATGGCGACGGCCCAGCTCGCCGTGGTCGGGCCGCTGGTGGCCGGGACGCCGCCCGTCCCGACGGGCCTGTCGGCGCCGGTGGTGGCCAGCGTGGTCGCGCTCGGCGCGCTCGGCACTGGGCTGGCCTTCGTGATCAATCTGCGCAACATCCGGCTGGCGGGCGCGAGCACCGCCTCCACGGTGACCTACCTGATCCCGATCTTCGCGGTGCTGATCGGCGCGGTGGTGCTCGACGAGCGGCTGAACTGGCACCAGCCGGTCGGCGCGCTGGTGGTGCTGCTGGGTGTCGCGGTGGCGCAGGGCCTGGTCGGCCGGCGCCGGCTGCGCGGGACGGCCACCGCCGGAGCCCCCGCCGTGCCGGCCGTGGAGCCTGCCGCCCGCTGACCTCAGCGGCCGGTCGCAGCCCACTTCAGCAGGCGGTCCGCCGGCCAGGTGTTGACCACCCGGTCGGCGGGGACGCCGCAGAGCGCCGCCCGCTCGCAGCCGAACCGCTGCCAGTCCAGCTGCCCCGGCGCGTGCGCGTCGGTGTTGATGGCGAACCGGCAGTCGGCCTCCAGGGCCCGGCGGATCAGCCGCTTCGGCGGGTCCTGCCGCTCCGGCCGGGAGTTGATCTCGACGGCCACCCCGCGCTCCGCGCACGCGGCGAAGACCGCGTCCGCATCGAAGTCGCTCTCGGACCGGGTACGCGGCCGGTGCGCGCGGTCACCCGGACCCTTCACCCCGGCCGGGCGGGACGACACCATCCGCCCGGTGCAGTGGCCGAGGATGTCCAGGTGCGGGTTGTCGATCGCGGCCAGCATCCGGCGGGTCATCTTCGCCCGCTCGTCGTTTAGCCCGCTGTGCACCGAGCCGACCACCACGTCCAGCCGGGCCAGCAGCTCGTCGGTCTGGTCCAGCGAGCCGTCGGCGAGGATGTCCACCTCGATGCCGGTGAGGATGCGGAACCCCGCGGGCAGGGCCTCGTTCACCGCGGCGACGTGGTCGAGCTGCTTGCGCAGGCGGTCCGCGGTGAGGCCCCGGGCCACCTTGAGCCGGGGCGAGTGGTCGGTCAGCACCACGTACTCGTGACCCAGCTCGACCGCCGCGAGCGCCATCTCCTCGATCGGTGACCCGCCGTCGGACCAGTCGGAGTGGGTGTGGCAGTCGCCGCGCAGCGCGGTCCGCAGCGCGGTGGCGGCGGCGTCCAGGTCGGTGCCCTCGGTGGCGACCAGCCGGCGCAGGTAGACCGGCTCCTCGCCGGCGAGCGACTCGGCGACGCAGCGGGCCGTCACATCACCGACCCCGGTCAGCTCGGTGAGCTTGCCGGTGCGGGCGCGCTCGGCGACCTCCTTCGCCGGCAGCTCGGCCAGGGCCTTCGCCGCCGACCGGAACGCCCGGACCCGGTAGGTGGCCTCGTTGGCCCGTTCCAGCAGGAACGCGATCCGGCGCAGGTCGGCGATGGGATCCCGGGCGGTCATGACCTGCAAACTACGCGCCCGCGCCGCCGGTCGGGGGTACGACCGGCGGCGCGGGCTGGTGCTGGGACGCCGGATCAGGCGTACGGCAGCGTGACGACCGAGCGGTCGCCGATGCCGAGGGTGGTCGGGTTCGTGCCGATGGCGGACCAGACCTCCACCTTCACCGTGCCGTTGGACAGGTTGCCGAGGGCGCCGGTGGCGGAGAGCAGCCCGGCGTTCTGGGTGTAGTGCTCGTAGCCGGGAACCGGGTCGGTGGCGAAGTAGCGGTACGTCTCCACCCGTTCGACGGTCCCGTCACCGGTCAGGTCGTAGGAGATCCGCGCCTGCACCCCGTTGCCGACGGCCGAGCCGGCGTCGAGGAACAGGTCGTACCGGGTCTGCCCACCCGCGTACGCCATGGTCAGGCCGGTCGCGGTGAAGACCACCGGGTTGGTCGGCGTGCCGTCGTGGTTGGTGCCGCCGGCGCTCGCCACGGTGGTGGTCGTCGCGCCGCCGGCCGCCCCCAGGCCACCGCCGGGGAGCAGGTACCGCGTCGGCGAGCCGCTGGGCGGCGGCGTGGTCGGCGTCGGGCTCGGGCTGGTGGGCGTCGGGCTCGGCGTCGGGCTGGTCGGCGTCGGGCTCGGCGTCGGGCTCGGGCTCGCGCCGCCGTTGGCGTTGCCGCCGCTCCAGGTGTACGCCCCGGTGGTCGCCGTCCGTCCGGCCGCGACCGTCAGCCGGGTGCCGTCGGACCAGGTCACCGTCAGCGGCGCGGCGGTGATGTTGCTGGCCACGTAGGTGCGGGCGCCGTTGCGGGTGAAGACGGCGGCCAGCGGGTGGTTCGCGGTGACGGCGGTGTCCACCTGGCCCAGCGCCGCCAGGTTGCGGATCCAGTGGAACGTGTGGGCTCGGCTCTCGCCCTCCTCCGGCGTGTAGCCGGGGTTGGCGCGCAGCTTCGTCAGTGCCGCGTCGGGGTCGCCGAGGGCCAGGAACTGCCAGAGGATGTCCTGCCAGACCGTCGGTTCGCCACCGTTGTTGCGGACCAGTTCGGCGTAGTTGGTCCTGGGGTACGGCGGGCGGTACCCCAGGTAGAGGTGGCCGCCGGTGACCGGCAGCATGTTGATGCCCTGGATCATCTCCGGGTCGGCGCTGAACCAGGTGGCGTACGCGCCACCGTCGCCCCAGACCATGCCGACCGTCGAGTGCCCGAACGCGGCCGGGAAGTTCTCGTCGTCGACGTCGAACCAGTACTGCTGGATCGCCGCGGCCTGGTTGGTGTACATGAACATGCCGGCGTCCCGCACGGCGGTGTTGCCGGTGGCCTGTCCCCACTGGATGAGGGCGTTGGCGAAGTTCATCCCCTCCGACGACGACTCCTGGTTGTTGCCGGCGGCGAACGAGCCGTGCCCGGAGGCCCAGTCGTGCCCGGCGTAGATGTCGAAGTCCCGCAGGTACGGGAAGCGGGTGTCCTCGCGGCTGTAGTTGTTGGCGTCCCGGATGAGCAGGTCGACCATGCCGCCGTACCGGTCGGTGGTGGCCCAGGTCGGGTCGAACTTGGCCAGCGTCGCGGCGGCCGCGATGAAGTACCCGTAGTGGAAGTGGTGGTCGTTGAGCTCCTGGTCGGAGCCGTACGACGCGGGGTAGCCGATCAGCGTGCCCCAGTTGCGGTCGTAGTAGAAGACCCGGGCCGTCTTGCCGGGGGTGGCGGTGAACCAGTCGTTCAGCGTGGACCGGATCGCGTTCAGCGCGGCGGTACGGGTCTCCGTGTCACCGACCAGGTCGGCGATCTCGGCGATCCGGGCGGCCCGTCCGAGGCCCTTGCCGGTCCAGTACGTGTCGGTGCCGCGCTGGTCCATCGGGTTGCCCCGCACCGCGGCGAGCTGGTCCCTGAGCTGGGCCAGGTCGGCGCCGGCGCCGGTGGCGACGGCGGGCAGCTCCGGCAGCACCCCCTGGTAGGTCATCGCGGTGCGGAACTGGCTGACGCCGGTGAGCACCTTCATCCGGCCCCGGGCGGACGGGTAGGCCTGGCCGATCGGGGTGGCGCCGGTGAGCGCCTTCCACTGGTGCGGGTAGAGGCTCACCACGGTCTGGGTGGCGGTGCCCTCCCGGGGTGTGGTGGTGAAGGCGTACGTGGTGGTGACCCGGCTGCTGGCCTGGTCGTAGGAGTAGGAGACCCGGGTGCCGGTGACGTGTGCGTGGGCGTACCGGCCGTAGGTGGTGGCGAGGTCGGCGCGGGCGGTGGCGTCGGTGCTCGGCGTGGTGGGCAGCAGAGCGACGGAGAAGTAGCCCTTGCCGGCCAGGGTGGAGGTGATCCGTCCGCCGGCGACGGTCCAGGTGGCGCCGGTCGGGGCGTAGGCGACGTAGTCGTGGCCCCGGACGGTGAACCCGATGGTGGCGCCGTTCTGGGACCAGACCGTCGGGCTGCCGCCGGTGGGGTTGATCAGCGCGTCGCCGCCGCTGGTCCGGAAGTAGGCGAACGGCAGGCCGTGGCCGATGGTGGCCCGCAGGGTACGAGTGTCGTCGCTCCAGTACGGGCTGACCGTCCAGTCCGTCCAGTCGTCGACCTTGACGACCGGCGCGCCGAGCCCGGTCACGCCGACCCGGATGTCCTCGGCGTACCCGTACTTGTACTCGCCCACCCCGGTCGCCGTGCCGGTGACGGTGGGGGTGGAGGTGGCGGAGAAGCCGAGGCCGTCGCCGAACGGCTGGTAGGAGGCGGGGTGCGCGTGCAGCGGCTCGCTGTACGCGCAGTTCGTCCGCTTCCACAGCAACGACGACCACCAGTCGTTGGTGGGGATCGGGCCGGCGGGCGCGTTGGCGGTGACGAACTGCCGGGGGTTGGTGGACAGGTCCCCGCAGCCGGTGGGCAGGGGGCCGACCCGGTCGGTGGTGTAGCTGCCGGCGCCGACGGTGGCGGCCTCGGCGGGGGCGGTGGCGGCGGTGAGGGCGAGACCGGCGACGACGACGGCCAGGGCGGTGGTGGTGGCGGCGAGCACCCAGGGGGTGCGGCGGGGTGGGACGGGAGGGTTCATCGTTCCTCCAGCGCGCGCCGGATCGGGGACCGGGTCGCGGTTCGTCGGAATCGGGAGGTTTGTTACCTGAGAGAGCGCTCTCTCAGGCGGACGTTAACGATTGACAAGACTTTCGTCAATGTTTCAGTCGGGTGACGACCGTGTTGCGGGGGCTCCCGTGCCCTCCGGTCAGCCGGCGTCCGTGGTCGTACGGGGGGCCTTCGGGCAGCCGTGTTCGCGCTCCCAGGAGGTCACCGCGGCGGCCGGCGACCGGTTGCCGTCGCGGCGCCACGAATCCAGGTACTTCGCCGGCCACACCACGCCCCGGCGGATCCACCAGTCGTCGTGGCCGGTGCACTTGGGCGACAGGCCGAAGTGCAGGTGGCAGACGTTGTTGGCGTTGCCGGTCCGGCCCACCTTGCCGAGCTGCTGCCCCGCGCGGACCCGCACGCCGGCGTCCACGCCGGCGCTGATCGCGCTCAGGTGCGAGCCGTAGTACCGCACCCCGTCGTCCCCGAGCAACGACACCGAGAGCCCGCCGTTGTACGGCCCCAACGGCCCCCGCCGGTCGAACCGGTCCACCCGGCTCACCTCCAGGATCGTCCCGTCGGTCACCGCCACCACCGGCTCACCGCAGTCGGCGAAGATGTCCGTGCCCGGATACGCCGCGTGCGTCGGGTGGTAGGCGACCTTGCCGGCGCGTACCGGGAAGACCCGTCGCAGCGGCGCAGGGCTCGGCGCCGCCGACGGCCCGGCCGGGCTCGCGGAGGGCGTGGCCGGCGCCGGCTGGTCCGCGGTGGCCGTCGCGGACGGAGCGTCCCAGACCGTGCTCGGCGCGGCGGCCGGCCGGTCGCCGGGCGCGCAGCCGGCGAGCAACGCCGGTGCCAGCAACAGCAGGACCGGGTACGCCGGACGCGCGCGGCGGCCGGTCGATCGCGACAACATCCGGACATCCTGGCAGACGGATACGGTGGGAGGGTCCCCCGGAGCGCCGGGGTGCGTGGACGGGAGCGGTGACGGCGATGGATGGTCAGCCCAGGTACCCGGCCGGGCCGGCCGCCGGGCAGTTCATGGCGCGTACCCCCTCGGGTCTGTTTCCGTCGGGGCCGCCGCGCCGGCCGACGTGGCGCGAGCCGCACCCGGTGACCGGCAGCGGGGTGGCCGCCGGCGGTGCGCTCGCCGCCGCCTGGCTGGTGCTCTTCGGCCTCCTCGGTCGCGGCGTCTCCGGGTACGCGTGGTGGACCGTGATCGCCGGCGTGGTGGCCTGGCTGGCCGCCCTCGGCCTCGTCCGGTACGGCGACCGGGGGGTGGGCACCGGGGTGGCGATCGTCACAGCGGGTGGTTGGAGCATCGCGTTCGCGATCGTGGTCGTGCGCTGGGCGACCAGCGCGGACTGGCCGATGTGGTGACGCTGCGTTATCGGTCGGCTTCGTTTTGAACGCCATCTTGACGTACTCGCTGTGACTGGGGACGCTTTCCGGTATGGCCTGGACCACCCCGCGGCTCGACCCCGAGCGCAGCCGTCGCCGCCTGCAGATTCTCGCCGAGTTGGCGGGGGCCCGCGCGGTACGACAGCGGGACAAGCCGCAGCGGGAGCACACCGAGCGGCTGCGACAGCTGATCGCCACCCGGCGTCGCGTCGCCGGCTGAGGCGACTTTCTCAGGATTGACCGGCCCTTCGGGGCGTTGACCGGTCGCCTGCCGACCCGACCGGTTAACGTGCATCGCGTAACGAGTCGGCTTGCCGTGCCGAGGCCTTTGGGGGGACCGTGTCGTACTTCGCTGCCGCCGTGGTGCGCGACGAGGGCGAGTGGAGCGCCGCCGAGGTGAACCTACGGGGCGCCTCCGACATCGACGACGTCGCCGACCGGCTGCGCGACGTCGAGCCCGACGCCGACCTGTCGCTGCTCTTCGTCGAGGCGGACGACGCCTACCTGGTGATCCTGCGCCTGGACGAGGGGGAGGATCTCCGGATCTTCGGCTCCGACTCCGCGTACGCCGAGGAGTCCCGGCTGGGCGCGCTGCTCGTCGGGGACCTGAAGACCTCGGTCACCGGGCTGGAGGAGAGCGAGGAGCCCCGGCCGTCCGCCGCCGGGGGCGAGGAGAGCGAGCAGCCGGCGGTCGACCCCGAGGCGGACCCGGTCGGCGACGCGGACATCCTCGCCGACCTGGGCATCCCCGCCCAGAAGCTGCTCCAGCTCTGCACTGATGAGGGGATGCTCCCGGCCGACGTCACGGCCGAGGTGTGCCAGGTGCTCGGGTGCGTCGACGAGGTCGAGGAGTTGCGTGAGGTCTGACCCGCCGTCCGGTGACGGAGTCGCCCTGCCGGGCGGCGGTTCGCCGCTGGCCGGCGCCGCCGAGCCGGTCGACTCGACCGACCCGGCGCTGGAGACCGTACGTCGGGGGCAGCCGACGCCGGGCGCGGTGGGCCGGGTCGGGCCCGGTGCGGACGAGGGGCTGGCCGACCCGGACGGGGCGGGCCGCCGGCAGCGGCACGAACTGTGGATGCGCCGCGCGCTGGAGGTCGCCGTCACCGGCCCGGACACGCCCGCCCCGGGCGCCGACGGCGCGGACACCTCCGATGACATCCCGGTCGGCGCCGTGCTCTACGGCCCGGACGGGACCGAACTGTCGATCGGGCGCAACGAGCGCGAGCTGACCGGCGACCCGACCGCGCACGCCGAGGTGCTGGCGCTGCGCCGGGCCGCCGAGCGGCTCGGCCGCTGGCGGCTCGACGGCTGCACGCTGGTGGTCACCCTGGAACCCTGCACGATGTGCGCGGGCGCGCTGGTCCTGGCCCGGGTGTCCACCGTGGTCTTCGGCGCCTGGGAGCCCAAGACCGGCGCGGCCGGCTCGCTCTGGGACGTGCTGCGTGACCGCCGGCTCAACCACCGGCCGGAGGTCTACGGCGGCGTCCTGGAGTCCGAGAGCGCCGCCCTGCTGCGCGCCTTCTTCCGCTGACCGCCCGCCCGCCGCTCAGACCTGTGGGCTGATCAGGCCGCGCTCGGGGCGGGGCGGAGCAGGTTCGCGGCCACCGCGCGGCCGGTCTCGGTCCACGGGGTGGGTCGCAGGGTCGCCGGGTCGAGCCGGACGATCGCCCGCCGGCCCTCGGCGTGCACGACGCTGCCGTCGAGCGAGCTGAACCGGTAGGCGTACTCGGCGCTGCTGGTGCCGAAGTGTTCGAGCCAGAAGTGCACCGCTACCGGCCCGGTGGCCGCGATCGGGGCGCGGTAGGTGATGGTGAACTCGCGTACCGCGTGGAAGGTGTCCGGCGCGCTGCGCTGCCCGCCCTGGTAGGAGACGCCCCGCTCGGCCCAGTAGGCGGTCAGGGCCCGTTCCAGCAGCACCACGTACCGGGAGTTGTGCAGGATGCCGAAGGCGTCGAGGTCGTCGAAGTACACGCTGACGTGCTCGACGTGGCCGTACTCGACGGCGGAGGGGGTGGCGACGGCGTGGCTCATGAGAGGCCTTCCGGTAGCAGGGTCGGATCGGGGCACAAGGCCCGCAGGCGGTGCAGCAGGCCCCGGCGGGCGTGCCGGTAGGCGGTGTCGGGGTCCAGCAGCCGGGACCGCAGAGCGGCGGCGATCCCGAGCGCGTCGATCTCGTACGCCAACTGCGGGACGTCGGTGTCGGCGGGAAGTTCGCCGGCGGCGACCGCCTCCCGGACGAGGTGTTCGAGGAACGCGGTCCAGCGGCCGAACACCTCGGCGAGCCGGTCCCGGACCGGGCCGGGTCGGGCGTTGTACTCGAAGTCGGTGCTGGCGAAGAAGCAGCCGCCGGGGAGCACCCGGGCGGCGTAGAAGTCGATCCGGGCCTGGTGCAGGGCCCAGAGCCGCCGGACGCCCCGGGGGGCGCGCAGCGCCGGGTCGATGATCCGCTCCTGCCACTGCTCCACCGCCCGGTCGACGGTGGCGAGCTGGAGCACCTCCTTGGAGCGCCAGTGCGCGAACAGGCCGGACTTGCTCACCCCGAGCGTGTCGGCGAGCTGCGCGAGCGAGAGCCCGTGCAGTCCGACCTCGGTGGCCAACACCACGGCGGCGTCCAACGCGGCGCCCCGGGTCCGGTCGCCGCGGGCGACGCGTCCGTCGACTGTCATGGGAAGAGGCTAAATCAAAAAGCACGACCGTTCGTATTGTTTTGGTCCGTGACGGTGGTCACTCCGACACGGCGACGCCCCGCCATCCGGGGGCGGATGACGGGGCGCCGAGAAAGGAAGGGAAATCAGGCGATGGCGGTGTCCAGGGCGATCTCGACCATCTGGCTGAAGGTCTGCTCGCGCTCCTCGGCGGTGGTCTTCTCGCCGGTCTTGATGTGGTCGCTGACGGTCAGGATGGTCAGCGCCCGCGCCTTGAACCGGGCGGCGATCGTGTAGAGCGCCGCCGACTCCATCTCCACCGCCAGCACGCCGTAGTCGGCCAGGGTGTCGTAGAGGTCCGGCCGGTCGGTGTAGAAGGCGTCCGCCGCCAGGATCGGCCCGACCCGCATGCTGATGCCGCGCCGCTCGGCCACCTCGACCGAGGTACGCAGCAGCCCGAAGTCGGCGACCGGGGCGTAGTCGATCAGCCCGTCGAACCGCATCCGGTTCATGTTCGAGTCGGTGGAGGACCCGATCGCGGCGACCACGTCGCGCAGCTGGAGGTCCTCGGTCAGGGCGCCGCAGGAACCGACCCGGATCAGGGTCTTCACGCCGTACTCGTTGACCAGCTCGTGGGCGTAGATGGAGGCGGACGGCATGCCCATGCCGGAGCCCTGGACGGAGACCGGCACGCCGTTCCAGCGGCCGGTGAAGCCCAGCATGCCCCGGACCGTCGAGTAGCACGTGGCGTCCTCGAGGTAGGTCTCCGCGATCCACTTGGCCCGCAGCGGGTCGCCCGGCATCAGGACCCGCTCGGCGATCTCTCCCGGCTTCGCGCCGATGTGCGTACTCATGGCAAAGATCCTGCCAGGCCGGAGGCGGGCATACCGGTTCGGCATCCAGACCGGCGGTCCTGTACCCTCGTCGGCGGTGGCGTGTCCGAGTGGCCTAAGGAGCACGCCTCGAAAGCGTGTGAGGGGGCAACCCCTCCGCGGGTTCAAATCCCGCCGCCACCGCTCGTGAACAGCGAGAACGCCCGGTCGATCCGCGAGGATCGGCCGGGCGTTCCGCTTGTGGGTCTCAGTTCTGGTCTCGGTTCGCGCTCAAGAGCTGGTCAGCAGCGGACCACGGCGGCGTCTATGATCGCCTCGCCGGCCGGTGCCAGGCTCGCCGGGTTGCTGGAGGCGTTGCCGCCACCGTACGAGTAGTTCTGGAACATCGCCAGATCCCCGTCGGCCGAGTCCGCGAAGCAGTACGGCGCCTGAATGGTGAAGCTGGCGACCACCTCGCCGGAACGGAACAGCGCCGTCCAGGTGCCGTCCGCGGCCACGGTGGCCCGCACGTACGTCTGGCCGGTCTGGTCACCCACCAGGACCGACAGCTGGGCGCCGGTCACGCCGGTCTCGTCGGCGTCGCGTACCCCGTCCCGGTCGGCGTCCAGCCAGACCGTGCCGCGTACCGTCCCCGGCTCGGCCACCGTGACGGAGGTCTGACCGGTGTTGTCGGCGAGGTCGTCTTCCGGGGAGGTGGTGGTCGCCTTGGCGGTGAAGGTCACCACGTCGCCCGGGACGGCGGCGGCGATGGTGGCCGACAGGTGCAGCGGCTCGGGCGTCCATCCGTCCACCATCTGGTAGTACAGGCAGTCCCAGCCTGGCTGGCCGGCGACGAGGCCGGAGCCGAACTCGCAGTACCAGGGGCTGTTGTAGTCCTCGCTGACCCGGGTGAGGCCGGCGGGCAGCGGCACCGTGACGTGGACCAGCTCCGCCGTCATGTTCCCGGCGTTGCGCACCTGCACGGAGACGTTGACGGTGTCGCCCACGATCGGTTGGGCGGGGTCGGCCTGGGTCGCGATGACCTCCAGGTCGGTCACCCCTCGCACGTACGTGATCGGGGCGCTGCCCGTGTTGTTGCTGGTGGAGAGTTCGGGGCTGGTGGTCTTCGCAGTCGCGGTGACCGCCGAGACGGTGCCCGCCGGCGCGGGCGGGAGGTAGAAGTCGAACCGCAGCGGCGGTGCGCTCGCCCCCGCGGCCAGCGCCCCGTACCTGCAGGTGGCGGCCGGGCCGAAGTCGCAGGTCCAGCCCTGCGGTGGGCCGTTGCCGTCACTGAAGTAGGCGCCGTCCGGCAGGCCGTAGGTCAGGGTGACGTCCGACGCGGACCGGGTGCCGGCGTTGCGGACCTGGACCTCGACGGTGGCCCCGCCGCCCACGTCGACGACCTGGTCGCGGGGGGCAATGGCGGTGGCGGTGACCGCCAGGTCCGCCCGGGGCGGCGCGGCGGCGGCCGGCGCGGCGGGGAGCGTCGCGGCCGCAAGCGAGAGTAGCGCGGCGAGGCCGGACGCCCCGGCGAGCCGGGTACGGCGGGTCAGATGAGGAGTGGGATGCATCAGGTCCTTGTCTGTTGCAGGAATCGGCCGGCGGGAGTTACGGCCGGAGCGGGCTTCCGTGCCCGTACCATGATCCAGCGCTGGAGACCGGCGATCCGTCACACCCGATCGATTCTGGTCATCCTCCACTGTGGCTCACCGGCAGCCCCCGCCGAAGACCGGTGGAGGCGGCCGCAGCCGCGCCTGTTGGTGGCAGTCGAGCCTCCCGCGCCTTCGCGTCGCTGTCGCCGCACCTCCACCGATCGGCGTACGCTGCCGGCCGGTCGGCGGTCGACCTGCCCGTTCGCCCAGTTATCGCCGATCGTCCATCCCTCTACGGTCTCGGGGCAGTCCACGACGATCGGGGGTTTTGGTGGGTCGAAGAACTACGAGTGTGTCGCTGGTGGCCGTGCTGGCCGGTCTGGCGGTCGGTGCCCCGGCACAGGCGTCGGACGACGTGCGGGTCATCACGCGGGAAGGCGTTGTACTGCAGCACCATCGGGTGGCGAAGGCGACCACGCCGATTCGGGGGACCGGTGGTACCCGTTCCGACTTCGACGGCGACGGCGTCGACGACATCGCCGCCACCGGCGACCCCTTCAACTACACCCTGCCGTACGGGGCGACCGGCGTGGTCGTGGTGCGCTACTCGTCCGCGCCGCAGGTCGACTACCTCATCGGTGGCGCGACGCCGGACGGTGGTAACAGCGGCTTCGGGTGGGCGCTCGCCGCCGGGGACTTCAACGGCGATCGGTACGACGACCTCGCGATCGGCGCCATGGACGAGTTGGATCCAGGAAACAAGTCCGCTGCCGGCGGGGTCTGGGTCATCCCGGGTAGCAGTGCCGGCCTGGTGGTCGATGCGGCGAAGCACTTCAACCAGAGCTCACCGGGTGTCCCGGGCGCGGCGGAGAACCAGGACCGGTTCGGTGCGACGCTGGCGGCCGGTGACATCAACGGGGACGGCCGCGAGGACCTCGCCATCGGCGCGTACGAGGAGGGGATCGGGACCAAGACGGAAGCCGGCGCGGTCACCGTCCTTTACGGTGGGCTGACCGGCCTGACGGCCACCGGTGCCCAGTACCTCCAACAGGACCAGGCCGGAGTGCCGGGTGCGGCCGAGCGCAACGACTACTTCGGCTTCTCGCTGGCGATCGGGAAGGTCAACAACAACCGGTACAACGACCTGGTGATCGGCGCGCCCCGGGAGAACGACGGCACGTCCTGGAACGGCAGCGGCATGGTCACCCTGATGTGGGGCTCGCCGAGTGGCGTGTCGACCACCGGCGCCACCTCGGTCACCGGAGCGGCGGTGCTCCCCGCGACCGGCCAGAGCGACACCATCGCCTGGAACCTGGGCGAGACGCTCGCCATCGGCGACGTGAACGGCGACGGACTGGGCGAGGTCGTCGCCGGCGCGCCCGGTGCCCAGACCCCCGACCTCTACGGCGGCCTGATCGCGGTCTTCACGGGGCGTACCGCCGGTTTGTCCGGCAGTGCGGTCCGGATCGTCACGCAGCGCACCGCCGGCGTGCCGGGGGAGCCCGAGGGCTACGACCGCTTCGGCGCGTCGCTCGCGACCGGCGACGTGACCGGCGACGGCAAGGCGGACGTGCTGGTCGGCTCGCCCGGCGAGGAGGTCGGCCCGACGGACGAGGCCGGGGTTGTCACCCTGCTCAAGGGTTCGGCCTCGGGGATCACCGGCAGCGGTGCTCAGGCCTTCGACCAGAACCACCCGAACGTGCCGGGCACGTCCGAGCGCGGTGACAAGTTCGGCGCGTCGGTCGCGGTGTTGAACCTCAACGGCACCGGTCCGCTGGACGCCGTCGTGACGTCGACCGGGGAGGAGGTGGCCGGCGACACCGCCGGCTACGCGTCCGGTTCGATGGTCCCCTTCCACGGCTCCACCAGCGGGCTCGTACCGCTGAGCACCTGGTGGAGCGGTCTGGACATGCGCACCGAGATCGTCTGGCCCCAGCGGTACGGCCTCCGGATCGCCGGGCCGCAGAGCGGTGGCCCGCTGTTCTGAAGCTCCCGTCCCGCACGACAACGCCCGGCAGCTCCTCGCGAGCGGCCGGGCGTTTCGTCAGCCGGTCCCGTTGTCCCACCCGCGACTGCCGTCATCCGAAGAGATCATCTGATCCGGCAGGCCGGTCCTCGTACCTTCGGCTCGGTAGCGTCCCGACGGTGCCGGCCGGGCCTCGGCGAGCCGGGCCTACCCCTAAGCTTGCTCCGCACGTAACCGTGGATCTTGGCTTAAGGGGGGTGGGACGTGCGCGTCAAGCAGATGGCACGCCTCATGGTCGTGGCGCTCGGCGCGACGCTCGGCGTCGTATCGCCGCTGAGCTCCGGCGTGGCGCACGCCGACAGCACGGTCGGGCTCGGCATCGGGACGTACTCCCAGATGGTCGTCGACTCGGCGCACGGGCATCTTTTCTTCAGCCCCGGGCGGACGGGGTCGGGCGTGCGGGTGACGGACCTGGCGGGCGGTTCGCAGGCGACCATTCCGAACCTGCCGGACGCCTCCGGCATGGCGCTGAGCCCGGACGGGTCGACGCTGCACGTGGCGCTCATCGAGGCGGGCGCCATCGCCGCGATCGACACCAGGACGCTGACCGAGACACGCCGCTACAGCATCGGCGCCGGCACCTGTCCCACCTGGCTGGCGCCCGCCGGCGGGAAGCTCTACTTCGGGTACGGCTGCACGTACGGCAAGGGCCTGCTCGGCTCGCTCGACCTGCGCGGGGCCACCCCGGTCATGACCCTCGGCCTGCCGCTCAACGGCATGTTCGTCCGGCCCCCGTTGCTGCGGAGCAGCCCGGCCGACCCGGATCTGCTCTTCGTGGCGGACCGGTCCTCGGTCACCACCCCCTCCTCGGGCAGAGCGACCGTGTACGACGTCTCGTCCGGTACTCCTGCGCTGGTCGCGTCCATGCCGTCGGACACCTGCACCGGCCTGCACGACGCCGCGCTGACACCCGACGCGAGCAGGGTGATTCTGGGCTGTTCATTTCTGAACGGCGACCAGACAGCGGCCGCCACCCAGCACGTGGGGTTCTCGACCACGGACCTGTCGGCGGCGGGCGGGTACCCGTCCGGAACCTGGCCGACGGCCGTGACGACGTCACCGAACGGTTCGTTCGTCATCGTCGCCAACACCAACAGGTCGGCGGAGACGTCCTCGACGATCCGGGTCGAGCGGCTCGACGGGACCCTGGTGCGCAGCTACAAGCTGCCAACGGACACCCACGTCGAGCGGCAGGGCCTCGCCGTCAGCGCTGACAACCGCACGCTCTACGCCGTTACCACCGACCACGCCGGGGACGACCCGGCCCTGCGGCTGCTGACCGACTTCACGAAGGCCGAATCCTCGCTGACCCTGTCGGCGCCGTCGAGCACGTACCGGACGAAGGTCACGGTCACCGGCACGCTGGCGTTCACCGGTGCCGCCGTCTCGTCGCCGTGGACGCTCCAGGTGGCGAAGCGGGACCTCTTCGGCACCCACGTCCTGCCGAGCGTCAGCACCACCGCGAACGGGACGTTCTCCTTCACCGACACGCCGCGGTTCGGTGGGGCCAACACCTACACCGTCACCTTCCCCGGGGATGCCGGCCACCTGGCGTCCAGCCGGTCCGTCACCGTGCAGGTGTCCCTGTTCACCACCGCGACGACGCGGTAGCCCGCGGTCGCACCGCGACGGTGACCGCCCACCCCGGGTACCACCTGCACCCCCGCCGCCACCGCTCGTGAGCTGCGGAAACGCCCGGCCGGTCCGCGAGGACCGGCCGGGCGTCTCCGGGTGTGCGGCCTGCTCGGTGGGCCGGCCCCGCAGGGCCGGCCGACGGGACCTCACGTGGTCGGGGCGGTCACCGCCACCTGGTAGTCCAACGCCTTGTACTGGTTCCCGTTCCACACCAGCAGCGTGTACGACCCAGCCGCGGGCAGGACGCAGTACTGCACGGAGGACTGGTTGCAGATGTAGCCGCCGGCGTTGTCGTACAGCTTCCACGACAAGGCCTGTTGGTCGACGAGGATCTGGACCTGGCCGGCCGTGGCGCTGGCGAACGAGTGGCAGGCCCGCCGGTACGGCTCCAGCCGGCCCTGGCCGACGGCCTTGCCGAGGTCGCCGGTCGGGGACAGCGCCGAACAGCCGACCGGCTGAGAGATGCGCGGCAGCCTGAGGTTGTACGCCGTCGCCTTGCCGTCGATGTGGTCGATGAAGATCCGGTACGGCCCGGCCGAGCTCAGCGTGCAGTCGAAGTCGGCGTAGTGGGTCTGGCAGAGCTCCTGGTGGCGCGCGTCCGTTATTTCCGCGTGCAGATAGGTGAGATCACGCAGGTGCGGCTCGGCAATGAACAGCTTGCTGTCGGTGGGCTGGTCGAACGTGAAGCACCGAGCGGCCAACCCGGCCGGGAGGGTGCCGCCGACGCCGGCCGAGGCCCACGAGAAGACGTCCTCCGGCAGCCGCTCACACGCCGACGGCGTCCGCCTCGACTCGATCGAGAGGGTGTAGCCACCCTTCCCGCTGCCGCTCGCGGTCCTGACCGTGAGCGTGTAGGTGCCGGCAGGACCGAGCCGGCACTGCTCGAGGTATTCGTGGTAGGCGCTGATCTCGCAGGCCGTCCAGCCCTCCTGGTGCTTCACCCGGATGGAGAGGCTGACCCCGGACATCTCCACCACCTGGACGTACAGCACGTCCGAGTCCGCGGTCGTGGTGAACGTCCAGGTGTCCTCCGCCTGGCCGATGATCAACCCGCAGTTGTTGACGGTGCCGAAGGCCAGCGCGCCGCCACAGAAGGAGCGGGGAGGCCGCTGCGCCGGGGTTATCGTCCCCGACCGGGTACGGGTCTGCTCGGTCGTCAGTCCCGCGGTCGCGGACTCAGCCGGCGGCGGGGACGCGTCACCGCCTGCGGCTGCCCGGGCGTCGGCATCGACCACGCCGGCCCTCACCGATGTCGAGGAGACGGCACCGGTGGATGTCGTCGTGGACGAACCGGTGACGGCCGCGGCCGGCGTGGTCGCGCTGGGACCGGCGGCGGACGGTCCGACCAGGAACGCCGGGGCGGTCAGCACCGCTGCGGCGGCCAGCGCGAGCCGTGGAACTCTCCTGCTGCTCCGGTTCCCCAGGCAGGCGGACAGGGCTGTCCTCACATCAACTCCCCCGTGAGATGCCGCGCGGCGAGTGCGCGGGCGAGGAGATGATTCCACGGGAGCTGATCTTCGACAATCGGCCGCCAGGCCGGCGGTGTCGCCGGTTCAGCAGGGGCCGTAGCCCTCGTCGAAGAGCCGGCGGGCCCAGTCCGCGTACCCGGCGATGATCTCCCGCACGGAGGTGCCGTCGTGCAGGAAGAGGTACGCCCGGTCGCCGTCGCGGGCCAGCAGCCCGTCGAACCGGTACGTCCGCTGTGGAGCGTCGAGCCGGACCGCTTCCGGGTAGCTGGTCAGCACCTCCTCGACCGGCGTGCCGACGGTGATCCCCTCCGGAGTGCTCATCGGGTCGTCCAGCCAGAGCAGCACCAGCCGGTCGTCCACGAAGATGGGGCTGGCCGCCCCGTGCCCGGCCAGCGTCGGCCCGCAGGCGTCGACCTCGGCGCGCAGCACGCCGCGACGGGTCAGCTCCTGCTCGGTGTCGCCGAACTCGATCTCGGCCAGGCCGCTCAGGTGGACCACCTCGGTGTCGCCGACCGGGCGGGCCGGCACGTCCGGCCCCTGTGGACGGACACCGCTCCCCGAGATCGAGGCAGCCGTCAGCAGCGTGGCAATGAACACGAATTGTCGCAATTTCATGGAATCCCCCAGTCCCCAACGGAACCAGGCCGTTCAGGTTGCTGCTCCTCGCCGGATTGCCGGTATTCCCACTCCTCGGCCAGCTCGTCCCAGTAGTCGGCAGACAGGCCCCGCCGTCCGTGAACCAGCCAGCCGTCGGTGTGCCGCTCCAGGTGCAGACCCAGCTCGGCGAAGGGGTCGATCCATGGGCCGGGTTCGGTACCCAACCGGGCCAGCGCCGCGTTTATCGGCCACTCGGCGCGTGGTCCGTCGAGGAGCCGGTCGACCCGCGGGCCCCAGCTCACCTCGCCGCCCAGCCACACCACCGCCGACTGGTAGCCGAGGCCCCCGGCGAACTCCGCCTCCAGGTACGCCACCGGCCCCCGCCGCGACCAGCGGGCCAGCAGCCCCGCCAACGCCGGCGAGAGGAGCAACTGGAACGGCTGCTCCGCGCTCGGCTCGTCGGTGGCGAAATCGGGCAGCCCGCCGGTCAGCTCCTGTACGAGCTGCGGGGTCACCGGCAGCAGCGCGAAGTCCTGCCGGAGCGCGGCGAGGACGGCGTGGTCCAGCTCGGCGGTCTGCTCGCGAAGCAGCTCGACGTCCGCGACGACCGCGCTGAGCTGGTAACTCATCCGAGCCCTCCGGCATCCACAGCCTGTGGATGGAACATGTGTACGACAGATCCGCTGCCGTCGCCGATCACCGGACGGTACCGCCCGATCGTGGGCCCTCCGCCCTGTGCTGGCCGCAGCCCCGTCCCGTCAGGGCCGGGCGCTCCCGCTCAGGCTCGGGTCAGGCCCGCTCGACGACCGGGCGACGAACGCGCGCCAGGCCGCCGGCGCGAAGACCCCCTCGGTCAGCCAGCGCGCGACGGTCTTGGGTCGACGCCGACGCGTTCGGCGAGGGATTCGGTGGTGTGCCCGGTGTCGCTGAGCGCCGCCCGTAGCGCGTCGTTCACGGCCCCTCCATCGGACGTCTCGAATATCCGCCGACCATATAGCTACGCGGTGTACGTGTCCGGTGACGCGCGGAAGGCTGGTCGCACAGGACGGCGCGGCCGGTGGAGATGATCCAGCCCGGCGGTCGGCGTCAGTCAGGGGCCGCCTCGACGGGGAGGCGGGGCGGCCCCCTCCACCGCGAAGGAGGCCCCGCCCATGCCGTCCACGACCCGCGTCGCCGTCGGCGCCACGATCCGCGTCCCGGCCGACGCGTACCGGTTCGGAACGGGCCCGCTGACCTTGTGGATCAGGCCACGAGCGTTTCCGACTCGTGCAGCAAGCCGTGGAGCAGCATGGCCCCAGTCGTCTGACAGCTTCTCGAGTACGGTGACCGGGCACTGTGGCTCTTCGGGAGGCGGCACCGGTGAGGGCAGGGCAACCCCGGGGCGATTTGGACGCGTTCGCCGCGCGGGTGCAGCGGGTTGTGAGCGCAGTGGCGCTGGCGGGTGTGCTGGCGGGTGTGCTGGCCAGCGTGGCACCTGATGTGTGGGCTCGGTTCGATGACCGGCCCACGCCCACGGCGCGGACGGTCTTCGACGCCATCCACGCCAAGTATCAATTCCCCGGCCAGGAACGCCAAGATTTCTCCTTCTGCGTTCCGAAGAAATATCGAGAGACGTGGGAGCCGGACCCTACCGAGACTGACGCGCCTGACGCCTATAAATATGATCCGAATGAGTGCCTCGACGCCGTCCTTACCGAAAGCCTCGACGTGTACGAGATGGCCGGTGAGGACGAGGCAGAGGAGCTGGTGCGCTACAACGCCCCTGCGCCGGGCCAGGCTGAACCCTCAGACTGGCGCTGGCGGCAGTCTGGACGATTCGTTCTGGCGTGGCATGGCCGCATCGAGCCGGCCGATCCGCACCGGTTGGAGGGGATGGTCGAAATCGCCGACAAGATCGTCTTAGGCCGGCATCGCTTCTGGACCATAACGGTTGTCGCCGTCGCGTCCACTGTTGCCTTGACGGCAATGGCCTGGGCGGCCCGGCGCGGCAGGGCCGCCACCGCCCGGTAACCCCTGCAGCCGGTCACGGCGGATACCAAATCGCGCGCCAGCCGCCGCTCCATCGCCTGCCGGACGCGCTGATGGACCTACTCAGGCAGCGCCCGGACACCGAGCGCGAAACCGCCGCCCAGCTCTGGCGCGATGAGGGCTGGTGGATCGCCCCCCCCACAGGCCAGGCGATCCACCAGGCGACCGACTACGACGAGTGGAAACGGCTGCTCAAGCTCGCGGGAGTGCGGGACGGACGGCTGCACGACGCCCGGCACATCGCTGCCACCGCGCTCCTGGTCCTCGGCGTCTCCGGCAGCGCCGTGACGAGCATCATGGCCTGGTCGAACTCGGCGATGGCAGTCCGGTACCAGACGGGCAGGAACGGACAAGTGAGACGAGAGCGACCATAGGGACGACAGAGGGCCGGTCCCGGATGGGGCCGGCCCTTCGTGTCGCTCTGTCGAGCGGAGGATACGAGATTCGAACTCGTGAGGGTGTAAACCCAACACGCTTTCCAAGCGTGCGCCCTAGGCCTCTAGGCGAATCCTCCGCGAGCCAGGATACAGGTCCCCGGCGGGCCGGCCACCCCACCACCCCCTGAAGATCCACCCGGGTTCGGGTAGGCTGGGTGTCACCTCCCGTGCGGCGGTACCTCGTGAACCTCCCCAGGGCCGGAAGGCAGCAAGGATAAGCGAGCTCTGCCGGGTGCACGGGAGGCCTTTTTGTCTCCGGGCGCCGGTACCGTACCTGCGGGTCAGGTCACGGGGTGGTGGGTGGTCACCCGCGCCTGACCGGCGCAGAATGGCTCGGTCGAGAGGAGGCGGAACGGGTGGCACTGGCCCTCTACCGCAAGTACCGGCCGCGCACCTTCGCCGAGATGATCGGCCAGGAGCACGTCACCGAGCCGCTGTCGCAGGCGCTGCGCAGCGGGCGGCTCAACCACGCCTACCTCTTCTCCGGCCCGCGAGGCTGCGGCAAGACCTCCAGCGCCCGGATCCTGGCCCGCTCGCTCAACTGTGAGCAGGGCCCCACCCCGGAGCCCTGCGGCACCTGCGCGTCCTGCCGCTCGCTGGCCACCGACGGCACCGGCTCGATCGACGTCATCGAGATCGACGCGGCCAGCCACGGCGGCGTCGACGACGCCCGGGAGCTGCGCGAGAAGGCGTTCTTCGCGCCAGCCAGCAGCCGCTTCAAGATCTATATCATCGACGAGGCGCACATGGTCTCGCCCCAGGGCTTCAACGCCCTGCTCAAGCTGGTCGAGGAGCCGCCGGAGTACGTCAAGTTCATCTTCGCCACCACCGAGCCGGAGAAGGTCCTCGGCACGATCAGGTCGCGGACCCACCACTACCCGTTCCGGCTGTTCCCGCCGAAGGTGCTCCGGCCGTACCTGGAGCAGCTCACCGAGGCGGAGGGGGTGACCGTCGAGCCGGCGGTCTTCCCCTTGGTGGTGCGCGCCGGTGGGGGCAGCATGCGGGACAGCCTCTCCGTGCTCGACCAGCTCATCGCGGGCGCCGGCCCGGAGGGGGTCAGCTACGCTCGGGCCACCGCGCTGCTCGGCGTCACCGACGCGGCGCTGATCGACGAGATGTGCGACGCGCTGGCCGCCGGGGACGGCGCCGCCGCGTACGCCACCGTCGACCGGGTGGCGGAGGCCGGGCACGACCTCCGCCGGTTCGCCTCCGACCTGCTGGAACGCCTGCGCGACCTGATCGTCCTGCAGCAGGTGCCGGACGCCGCGGCCAAGGGCCTGATCGACGGCCCGGCCGACCACGTCGAGCGGATGGCCGCCCAGGCCCAGCGGCTCGGCCCGGGCACCCTGTCCCGCTGCGCCGACATCGTGCACAACGGCCTGGTCGACATGCGCGGCACCACCGCGCCCCGGCTGCTGCTGGAGCTGATCTGCGCCCGGATGATGCTGCCCGGCGCCGACGACACCACCGGCGGCCTGCTCCAACGCCTGGAGCGGATGGAGCGCCGGCTCACCCTGGGTGGCGCCGAGCTGCCGTCGGCCGCCGCCGGCCCCGCGCCGGTCGCCCCCGCTTCCCAGGTACGCCCCGAGCCCGCCCCCGCCGCCCCGAGCGCGCCCGCCCCCGTCGTGGAATCACGGGACGTCTCCGTGCCGGCGGCCGCCCCGGCGGCGGAGCCGGTGACCCCGCCGGCCGCGCCCCGTCGGGTGCCGCCGGAGGCGGTGATGCCCGACCCGGTCACCCCCGCGCCGCCCCGCCCGGGCAGCAGCTCCCCGGGTGCGCTGGACGCGGTCGCGGTACGCCGTGCCTGGCCGGACATCGTCGCCAAGGTCAACCGGATCAAGAAGCCCGCGGCGGCGCTGATGCGCGACGCCGTGGTCCGCGACGTGGACGGCGACACCGTGGTGCTGACCGTCAAGTCGCCGGTCCTCGCCCAGATGATGGGCAACCACATCTCCGTGCTGTCCGACGCGCTCTACGAGGAGTTCGGCGGTCGCTGGCAGATCCGCTGCGAGGTGGCCGGTGAGCGCGGCGCGGCCACGCTCGGTGGCCCGAGCCGGGCGGCGGCCCCGACCCGACCGGCTTCCCCGCCGACCCCCGCGCCCGCCGGCCCGGCCACTGCCGGCCCGACCGGCGTGGGCCCGAGCGGCCCGTCCGGCTCAGCCGACGGCGTAGGCCCGTCCGGCTCAGCCAGCGGTGCAGGCCCGTCCGGCTCAGCCAGCGGTGCAGGCCCGTCCGGCGCGGCCAACGGCGTAGGCCGGTCCGACGCGACCAACGCTGGAGACCTGGGCGGTCCGGCGGGTCCGAGCGGCGGGGGTCCGCGCGGTGCGTCCGGTGCTGCCGGCGGCGCCGGCTCGGGTGGCCCGGCGGGTGCGTCCGGCGGTGGAGCCGCCGGCGGTCCGGCCGGCCAGTCCATCGGCCGCGGCTCGGTCGGCGGCCCGGTGGCCGGGGGAGCTGCCGCCATGGGCGCAGCCGGTTCGACCCACGGTGCCTCCGGTCCTACCGGCGGTGCCGGTGGCCCGGCGGGCAACGACGGCGTGCGGTCCGGCGGCGCAGGGCGGCCCGATGGTGCGGGACAGCCCGGTGGCGCCGGTGGCCCGGCGGGCAGCGACGGCGGACGGCCCGGCAGCACAGGGCGGCTCGGCGCAGGGCAGCCCGGTGGTATGGGGCAGGCAGGTGGTACCGGCGGCCCGGCGGCCCGTGCCCAGGCCGGCCCGGCGACCCACGGCGGGACCGGCCCGGCGGCGCGCGGCCCGAGCGGCCCGGCCGACGGTGCCGGAGACGACGAGGACTGGCCCGAGCCGGCCCGGCCCGGTAGCGCGAGCGGCGGCGACGAGGGCTGGCCCGAGCCGGCCCGTCCGGGTGGTGCCGCGACCGCCACCGCGGGCGGCGACGACTGGCCGGAGCCGGCCCGCCCGGGTGGGGCCACGGCCACCGCGACCGCCGTACCGAGACCGGCCGGACCGCAGTCGGCACCGTCACCGGCCCCGGCGGCGGCGACCGGCGGCGCGCCGGTGAGCAGCGCGATCGCGGCGGCGCGGGCGGCTGCGGCGGCGGCCGGCACGGGCAAGGCGGCCCGCCCCGCGCAGGCGGCCCGGAAGACCGCCGACGCCGACTGGGCCGGCGAGCCGCCGTACGACCCGGACTTCGACGGGCCGCTGCGCGGCGGTGGACGCCCCCAGCCGGCGGCGACCCCGGCGTACGAGGGGTTCGACCCCGGTGACGAGCCGCTGGACGAGGTGATCGACGAGCGGACCGCCCGGCAGTCCAGCGAGGAGCAGGCGGTACAGCTGCTCCGGGAGGCGTTCGGCGCCGAGAAGATCGACGAGGTCGACGCGCGCTGAGCGTGCGCCGGCCACCGAGGACGTGTGCCGCCGCCCGACTAGGCTGGGCGCGGCCGAGCAGACGAGTGCGAGAAGGAGCCTTCCGTGCGCCCAGGTGGACAGCCGAACATGCAGCAGATGCTGAAGCAGGCGCAGAAGATGCAGCAGCAGATCGCCCAGGCGCAGGCCGAGCTGGCCGAGGCCGAGCTGACCGGCACCGCCGGCGGCGGCCTGGTCACCGCGACCGTCTCCGGCGCCGGTGAGATCAAGAGCATCAAGATCGACCCGAAGGCGGTCGACCCGGAGGACGTGGAGACC
This sequence comes from Micromonospora purpureochromogenes, assembly GCF_900091515.1. Classification (NCBI taxonomy): domain Bacteria; kingdom Bacillati; phylum Actinomycetota; class Actinomycetes; order Micromonosporales; family Micromonosporaceae; genus Micromonospora; species Micromonospora purpureochromogenes. The sequence continues at coordinate 886,116 of NZ_LT607410.1, forward strand.
CTGGAGGACCTGGTCGTCGCGGCCCTGCACAACGCCGCCGAGGCGGCCAAGGAGCTGACCGAGAAGAAGATGGGTCCGGTCGCCGGTGGCATGGGCGGCCTCGGCCTGCCCGGGTTCTGAGCCGGCTGATGTACGAAGGTGCCATCCAGGACCTGATCGACGAGCTGGGGCGGCTGCCGGGCGTGGGCCCGAAGAGTGCCCAGCGGATCGCGTTCCACGTCCTGTCGGCGGACCCTGCCGACGTCAACCGGTTGGCCGGCGCGTTGCGCAAGGTCAAGGAGCTGGTCCGGTTCTGCACCACCTGCTACAACGTGGCCGAGTCCGACCAGTGCCGGATCTGCCGCGACCAGCGCCGCACCGACGAGGTGCTCTGCGTGGTCGAGGAGCCCAAGGACGTGGTGGCGATCGAGCGGACCGGTGAGTTCCGGGGCCGCTACCACGTGCTCGGCGGGGCGATCAATCCGCTGGAGGGCATCGGGCCGGACAACCTGCGCATCCGCGAGCTGATGACCCGGCTCAGCGGCGGGACGGTCCGGGAGCTGATCCTGGCCACCGACCCGAACACCGAGGGCGAGGCGACGGCGACGTACCTGGCGTTGATGGTGAAGCCGATGGGCATCTCGGTCACCCGGCTGGCCAGCGGCCTGCCGGTCGGCGGCGACCTGGAGTACGCCGACGAGATCACCCTCGGCCGCGCCTTCGAGGGCCGCCGGGCCGTCTGAGCCGTAGTACGGCACCGGGGCGGCCGAGTCGTATCCGATGGGTCCACGCGAACAGGCGTGGACCCATCGCCGTTCTCCCTCGTTGATCATGAGGTTAGCGGCGCGGTCTCCTCCACCACTGCCAACCTCATGATCAACCCGAGGTGTTCCACCGTCCGTGCGAGATCGGGGACATGCCGTTGGCCGGCACCCCGAGAGGGGTGCCGGCCAGCGTGAGTGTTCAGGTGGGTCAGTTGTTCCAGTGCTTGGCGACCAGGTCGGCGGCCTGCTGCTCCCACTGGGCGTAGTGGTCCGGGTAGGCCGAGACCTGCACGGTCTGCGCGGCCTCGGTCAGCGGCATGTCCTGCCAGCCGTCGACCTGCTTGAGACCCTTGAGGAACGCCATCGTGCTGTATTCGGGGTCGGTGATCTGCTCGACCGTGCCCCAACCCGAGGACGGGCGCTGCTGGAACAGGCCCTGCGAGTCGAAGTCGTTGCGCTCACCCAGGTGACCCAGGTTCTCCAACTTCGACTCCTGCAGCGACGTGGCGATCGCGACCACGGCGGCCCGCTCGTCCATGCCCGACTTCTTCGTCGCCGCGATGATCGCCTTCACATTCTTCGTCTGCTCGGCGCCCACATCGATGCGCGACTGCTTGCCCTGCACACCGTGCGGGATCAGCTTGCCCTTGTCGACCTTGTCGGCCTGCACCACGGCGACGGCCTTGGCGTCCACCGGGTTGGCGTGGGCCTCGGTGACCGGGCCGGCGAAGACGCCACCGGCGAAGGCCAGACCAGCAATACCCAGCACGCTCTTACGCAGAATGGTGGTGTTCATGGGGGAAGCTCCTTCAGGGGGTTGACGCCGCCGGTCGACCGGGGGATCGACATGACAGGCGGCGTAAGCACCACGAGCAGGCGCTCACACACAAAGGGGGAAAGTCTCTGCCCGGCAGGCTTCACGAGCGGGGGGCTCGCGGCGCCGGGTCCATGTGTAACGACCGGCGGCCCACCATCATTCCGGCGGCCGGCATCCCGGGCGGCCCACGCGTTCGGGCCAGGCCAGCGGGGTGCTGCTGCGATCGTCCAGGTGATGTAACGACCCCGGGCCGGCCACCATTCCGGCGTGCGGGTGCCACCGGTCACGGGACGGGAACCCGATCCGGGCATGAACCGGACATCACGTCGGACCGTCCCGCCCAGGTGGCGGCCCGATCCGTCCGCCTGGCGGGAGGTGGGGCGGGTGTCCGCGTACCCGAAAAGGAGCCGGCGGGGGCGGGCGGTGGCCCGGCGGGAGGGTCTGCGATGTTCTGGTGGGTTTTGGCCGGCGGCCCGGGAACGGTACGGGGCGGGGTGTCGGGTGTGACAGTCCCGTTTGTCGACCGATCCGGGGGTGTCAGACGCGGCCGCTTGGTGTCGGCTTGATAGCGATTGCCTAACGGCCGTTCCGCTTTCGGTTGGTCCTGTCATAGCCTCCCGCTCACGGACCGGCCATGAAACCGGCGTGGTCACGCGGATGACAGAGGTGAGAGATGCAGGCGAGAAGGCTTAGAACGGCCGTGACCCTCGCGGCCGTTGCAGCCCTGGCGGTCGGCGCGGCCGGCTGTGCGGAAAGCGACCGCAGCGACGACAGCGGCGAGGCCAAGACGGGCGGCACCTTCATCTTCGCGGGTGCCGGTGACCCCAAGAACTTCGACCCGATCTTCAACGATGACGGTGAGTCCTTCCGGCCGATCCGGCAGATGTACGACACCCTCATCCAGCACAAGCCGGGCACGGCGGAGCTTCAGGGCGGCCTGGCGGAGAGCTGGGAGCACGACCCCGAGGGCAAGGTCTGGACCTTCAAGCTGCGCCAGGGCGTGAAGTTCCACGACGGCACCCCCTTCAACGCCTCGGCGGTCTGCTTCAACTTCGACCGCTGGTACAACATGAAGGGCGCCGCCGCCCAGTCGCAGATGATCTACTACCTGGACGTCTTCGGCGGCTTCGCGAAGAACGAGAGCCCCGATGCCGGCAAGCCGGTCTACAACAAGTGCGAGGCCAAGGACGACGGCACCGCCGTCATCACCCTCAACCAGTACAAGGGCGCGTTCCCCGGCGCCTTCGCGCTGACCGCGCTCTCGATCGCCAGCCCGGAGGCCCTGAAGAAGGGCGACGCCGACACGGTCAAGCAGAACGGCGACTCCTTCGAGTACAGCTCGTTCGCCACCAGCGGCCCGGTCGGCACCCAGGGCCCCGGCAAAGTCGTCAGGTGATGCCGAGTAGGGCCAGTGGTCGGTTGCTGTCGCGGGCGTGGTGGCGGTTGCCGGCGGCGATGTTGGTGACGCCGGCCTGGCGTAGGGCGCCGATGGCGGCGTTGCGTAGGGCTGCCATGACCTGGGGTCCGGTGCCGGTACGGATCTGGGATCGGTCTTCGTCGTAGGTCACGTCGCGGACCCAGTGGACTCTGTTCTCGATCGACCAGTGACCGCGGATCCACGAGGCGAGCTGCGCCGGCCTGGCCTGGTGAACGAGCAGGTCGGTGATCGCGTAGACGGTCTCGGTGGTGAAGCGTTTCGGCTGGTCGAGCCGGCGTCGACGCCGTCGGATCTGCAACGCCTGGGCGGCGTGGGGAAAATCGATCCCGGTGGAGACGGACAGGATCTTCAGGGTGCGGATCTCCCGGCGGCCATGGCCGCGGCAGGTGTCACGGTCGGCGTCAGGCACGGCCCGCCAGGGCAGAGCGGCCAACTGGTGGTGCAGGCTGGGCTGGTTGCCCTTCACCGTGAGGATCCAGTGGGCGCCGCGCTCGGCGAGGTAGGCGACGTGCTCACGTTGGCAATGCAACGCGTCGGCGGTCACGACCACGCCGTGCAGGTCTGGGATCTGGTCGAGCAGGGGTGCGAAGCGGGTGATTTCGTTGGTCTTACCGTTGACGTCGGTGCTGGCCAGCACGACACCACTGGCCTGGTCGGCGGCGGCGAGGACGTGCCGGGCGGTCGTGTCGCCGGTGCGGGAACCGCGGATCGTCTTGCCATCCACGGCGATCGCCCTGCTCGACCCTGCCGGCGCTGCGGGAGTGCATCCGGCCAGCCAGGTCCCGATCACGACGGCGAGCACCTCGGGGTCCAGGGCCTGCAGCAGTCGGCGGATCATGGCCTCGGACGGCCGGCGGCTTGCGTCGATCCCGAGCAGGACGGCGGTATCGGCGGGCAGGTCAGCGACCCACTCCCCGATCGCCGTGTAGGAGCGGTAACCGGCCACGACCGCGCAGACCGCCGCGGCGACCACGGTCACCAGACGGTGCCGTACTCCACGGCGGGCGCGAGGATCGGGCAGATCCGCCAACGCCGTGAGCAGCCCACCCGCACCATCCTCCACAGAGGTCCCGGCCGGTGCGGTTGACAACGATGAGATCAGCGATGATGGCAACGCGGGCATGACTCACTTCAGATAGATCAACAGGCCTCGAGAACCTCGATGATCTTCCGGAGCGGTCATGCCCGCCTTGCTACCCACACCCAGGGCGCGTCTGCACCAACCACCTCAAGCCGGACACCCCTCACGACTTTGCCGGAGCCCTGGGTCGGCACCGGCCCGTTCACGTTCGGCGGCTGGGACAAGGCCAAGAACGAGATCACCCTGAACCGGAACCCGGACTACTTCGGGGAGAAGGCCAAGGTCGACAAGCTGATCATCAAGATCATCAAGGACGAGAACACCCGCAAGCAGGAGCTGCGCGCGGGCACCGTCCAGGGCATCGACTTCCCGGCCCCGGCCGACCGCAAGGCGCTCGAGGGTGAGGGCTTCCAGGTCGTCGCCCGGCCGGCGTTCAACATCCTCTACCTGGGCATCAACCAGAAGAACCCGAAGCTGAAGGACCTGCGGGTGCGCCAGGCGATCGCCTACGCCCTCAACCGTCAGCAGCTCGTGCAGACCAAGGGCCCGGGTGGCTCGAAGGTCGCCGACGAGTTCATGCCGGACACCGTGCTCGGCTACGCCCCGGACGTGCAGAAGTACGAGTACAACCCGGAGAAGGCCAAGCAGCTGCTCAAGGAGGCCGGCGCCGAGGGTCTGACCCTCAACTTCTACTACCCGCCGGACGTCTCCCGGCCGTACATGCCGAACCCGCAGGAGATCTTCACGATCCTCGCCAACGACCTGCAGGCCGTGGGCATCAAGGTCAACGGCGTGCCGCGTCCGTGGAACGGTGGCTTCAAGGACGACGTGCAGCAGTTCGGCAAGCAGGACCTGCACATCCTGGGCTGGACCGGTGACTACAACGACCCGGGCAACTTCGTCGGTACGTTCTTCGGCCGCGGCAAGGTCGAGTTCGGCGACCAGTCGATGACCGAGATGTTCGACGCCATCGCCAAGGCCGACGGCACCGTCGACGAGGCGGCCAAGAAGGCGGCCTGGGAGCAGGTCAACCGGGACATCGCCAGCAAGTGGCTGCCGGCCGTGCCGGTCTGGCACGCCCCGCCGGCCATCGTCGTCACCAAGGACGTCAAGGGTCTGGTCGCCAGCCCGCTGACCGACGAGCGGTTCAACACGGTCAGCGTCAGCAAGTGACGTACGTCGGCTGACGCCGTAGGCGCGTATCGGCCCGGGTCGGGGGCTCCACCCCGGCCCGGGCCGATTCCGCGAACATCGAGAGTCTGGTGTGTGAGAGATGTTGCGAGTCATAGTCCGCCGCCTGCTGCAGCTGGTGGTGACGCTGATAGCGCTGTCGGCGCTGATCTTCATCTGGCTGCGGAACCTGCCCGGCGGCCCGGTCGAGGCGCTGCTCGGCGAGCGGGCGACCCCCGAGCGCCGCGCCCTGCTGATCAAGGCGCTCGGCTACGACCAGCCGATCCTGGTGCAGTACGGCAAGTTCATGCAGCGGGTCCTCACCGGTGACTTCGGCAACTCGATCCGGACCGGTGACCCGGTCAGCGAGGTGATCGGGCGCGCCTTCCCCGCCACCATCGAGCTGGCCCTCGCCGCGATGATCATCGCGGTGGGCCTGGGCATCCCGCTCGGCTACCTCGCCGCCCGCTGGCGCGGTCGCTCCCTCGACAACCTGACGATCGCCGGCACCCTGGTCGGCATCTCGATCCCGATCTTCTTCCTGGGCTACCTGCTCAAGGACGTGTTCACCCAGAACATCCACTGGTTTCCGCCGTCCGGGCGGGTCACCACCGGCGTGGACAACACGAACATCACCGGGTTCTACGTCCTCGACGGCCTGCTGACCCGGGAGTTCGACGCCAGCGCCGACGCGCTCTGGCACCTGATCCTGCCGGCGGTCACGCTGGCCACCATCCCGCTGGCGGTGATCGTCCGGATCACCCGGGCCAGCGTGCTCGACGTGCTCAACGAGGACTACGTGCGCACCGCCGAGGCCAAGGGCCTGCGGCACCGGACCATCCGGGGCCGGCACATCCTGCGCAACGCCCTGCTGCCGGTGGTCACCACCATCGGCCTGCAGACCGGCGCGCTGCTCTCCGGCGCGGTGCTCACCGAGAAGGTCTACAACTGGGGCGGACTCGGCACGCTGATCGTCGACTCGATCACCGGCGGCCGGGACTACCCGGTGCTCCAGGCGATCATCCTGCTGGCCGCCCTGGTCTTCGTGATGGTCAACCTCCTGGTCGACCTCTCCTACGCCTTCATCGACCCGAGGGTGCGTGTCCGATGACCGATCCGACCACCCAGGCCGGCGCGACGGCGCCGGCGCCCCGTACCGGTGACGAGCGCACGGGCGGCGTGAGCGAGCGGAACATCGGCCTGCTCGGCGACCGGAAGAAGGCGCGGCTGGACGAGCTGGCCCGGGCCACCGCCGACAACGGCGGCGTCAGCCTCTTCCGCGACGCGCTGCGGCGGCTCGGGCGCAATCCGGTCGCCATCGTCGGCGCCATCATCGTCGGGCTGTTCATCCTCGTGGCGGTCTTCGCGCCGCTGATCGCGCCGCACGACCCGGCGCAGGAGTTCGACGCGCTCACCAAGAACCTGACCGTGGAGAACATCCCGGGGGCCACCGCCGGGCACCCGCTCGGCTCCGACCCGCTGGGTCGCGACTTCCTCTCCCGGCTCATCTACGGCAGCCGGCAGACCCTCTTCGTCGGCGTGCTCGCCACCCTGATCGGTCTCTCCCTCGGCGTGCTGCTCGGCGCGATCGCGGGTGCCTTCGGTGGCTGGGTCGACGTCGTCCTGATGCGACTCACCGACGTGATGCTGGCGCTGCCCAGCCTCCTGCTGGCGATCACCCTGGTCGCCATGGCCAGCAAGTCCAGCCAGTGGACGGTCATCTTCGCGGTGGCCATCGTCAGCGTGCCGATCTTCGCCCGGTTGCTGCGTGGCTCGATGCTCGCCCAGCGGGAGAGCGACCACGTGCTCGCCGCGCGGGCGCTCGGCGTCAAGGAGCGCAACATCGTGCTGCGGCACATGCTGCCCAACTCGCTGACCGCGGTGATCGTGCAGGCCACGCTCACCTTCGCGGTGGCGATCCTGGACGCGGCGGCGCTCTCCTTCCTCGGCCTCGGCGACCCGGACATCAACCGCGCCGAGTGGGGCCTGATGCTCGGCGTGGACGGCGTCCACTACTTCGAGGCCCGCCCCGAGCTGGCCTACTACCCGGCGCTCGCGATCATCGTGGTCGCGCTCGGCTTCACCCTGCTGGGCGAGGCGATGCGCGACGCCATCGACCCGAAGAACCGGCGGTGAGGGCGGTGCGGACAACCAGCACGGCCGGCGTGAGCCGCCGGCGGGCGCGAGGAGTGAGCTTGCGAGCCCCGCAGTCGCTAGCGCAGGACCAGTGCAGTGAGGAAGTGACCCGATGAGCCTGCTCGACGTACGCGACCTGAGCGTGGTGTTCCAGCGGCGGGGCGAGCGGCCGTTCACCGCCGTGGACAAGGTGAGCTTCAGCGTGGAGCCGGGCCAGACGGTCGGCCTGGTCGGCGAGTCCGGCTGCGGCAAGAGCGTCACCAGCCTCGCGATCATGGGCCTGCTGCCCAAGCGGGGCAACAAGGTCAGCGGTGAGGTGTTCTTCGACGGCGCCGACCTGCTCAAGCTCCGCGATGACGACATGCGGGACCGGCGTGGCCGGGACATCGGCATGATCTTCCAGGACCCGCTCTCCTCGCTGAACCCGGTGATCCCGATCGGCGTGCAGGTGGCCGAGGTGCTGGAGCGGCACCAGGGGATGGACCGCAAGAAGGCGCTGCGGGAGGCCCGGGAACTGCTCGACGCGGTCGGCATCCCGGACCCGGACCGGCGGCTCAAGGAGTACCCGCACCAGATCTCCGGTGGCATGCGGCAGCGCGCGCTGATCGCCATCGCGCTGGCCTGCAAGCCGCGGCTGCTGATCGCGGACGAGCCGACCACCGCCCTGGACGTGACCATCCAGGCGCAGATCCTCACCCTGCTCAAGCAGCTGGTCGACGAGACCGGCACCGCGCTCATCATGATCACGCACGACCTCGGTGTGGTGGCCGGCCTCTGCGACACGGTCAACGTGCTCTACGGCGGCAAGGTGGTCGAGCGGGCCGCCCGGCACGAGCTGTTCGCCCGGGCCCGGCACCCGTACACCCACGGGCTGCTCAGCTCGGTGCCCCGGCTGGACTCGCCGCGCGGCGAGCGGCTGCACGCCATCCGCGGCTCGGTGGCCGACAACATCCCCTGGGCCGAGGGGTGCGCCTTCGCGCCCCGCTGCGACAACGTCGTGGACGCCTGCCTGGAGGGCCCGCCCCCGCTGGAGCCCACCGCCACCGGCGGCGACCTTCGCTGCAACAACCCCGTTTCCGAGGAGGTGGCGGTCCCGTGACCGAGCGGACCGGACCACTGGTCGAACTGCGCGACCTCAAGGTCCACTTCCCGATCAAGAGCGGCCTGCTCTTCGACCGCACCGTCGGGTACGTCTACGCCGTCGACGGCGTCTCGCTCGCCATCCGGGCCGGTGAGACGTACGGGCTGGTCGGCGAGTCGGGCTGCGGCAAGTCGACGCTGGGCCGGGGCCTGCTGCGGCTGGTCGAGCCGACCGACGGCGAGATCGTCTTCGACGGCACCGACGTCCGGCAGCTCAAGGGCGAGAAGATGCGCCTGGCCCGCCGCCGGATGCAAATGATCTTCCAGGACCCGCTGTCCAGCCTGGACCCCCGGCAGTCGGTGGAGTCGCTGCTGGTCGAAGGGCTCAAGGCGCACGGCCTCGCCACCGACAAGGCGGCGACGAGCCGGCGGCTGCGGGAGACCCTGGAGGCGGTCGGCCTGCCCGCGTCGGCGCTGAGCAAGTACCCGCACGAGTTCTCCGGCGGCCAGCGCCAGCGCATCGGCATCGCCCGGGCGCTGGTGCTCAACCCGGAGCTGATCGTCGCCGACGAGCCGGTGTCGGCGCTCGACGTGTCCATCCAGGCGCAGGTGCTCAACCTGCTGGAGGACCTCCAGAACGAGCGCGGCCTGACGTACCTGATCATCGCGCACGACCTGGCGGTGGTCCGGCACATCGCCGACACGGTGGGCGTGATGTACCTGGGTGGCCTGGTGGAGGAGGCGTCCAGCGACGACCTCTACCGGGAGCCGATGCACCCGTACACCAGGGCGCTGATGTCGGCGGTGCCGGTGCCGGACCCGCTGGTGGAGGACCGCCGCGAGCGGATCCTGCTCGCCGGCGACCTGCCCTCGCCGACCAACCCGCCGTCCGGGTGCCGCTTCCACACCCGGTGCCCGTGGGCGCAGCCGACCCGCTGCGCCGACGAGCGGCCGGCGCTGCGGGAGGTGGTCGGTGGGCACAAGGTCGCCTGCCACTACGCCGAGGAGATCGCGGCCGGCCGGATCCGTCCGCACGAGGTGGAGCCGGAGCTGGTCCGGCCGGACGACGGTGGGGCGCCGGGCGACACCGGTGAGCTGATCCCGACGCCGTGAGCGCGTGCCGAGGCCCCCAACCCCCGCGCGGGGTTGGGGGCCTCGGCGTGTCTCAGCCCTCCGGGCGGTTGAGCAGGGCGAGCGCGACGGCGTGGACGGCGTCCAGCCCGGCCGGGTCGGCCAGCGCGGCCTTCCCGCCGGTCACCGCGTACCACTCGTCGGCGTCCTTGTACTGCACGGAGAGGGTGACCTGCCCGTCGGCGTACCGGGTCTTCAGGGTCAGCTCGCCGGTCACCACGCCGGCCTCGTCGGTCATCACCCCGCCGGGCCCGGCGACCAGGTCCGCGGTCAGTTCCCGGGGTGACGCGTCCGGCCGAGCGTCGGCGCTCATCCCGGCCCCCGGCACGGCGGTGGGCGCCGCTGGGTGGCCGTCCGCGGTCATTCCGGCGGTGGCGGCCGTCGTGCCGGTGCCGCCACCGCTGCCGGTGGCGGCGGCCGCGTCGTCCCCGCCGGCGTCCGGCATCTGCTCCGGCGCGGGAGTCGCCCCGGCACCGGTCACGGCTTGTTCGCCCATGTGCAACCCTCCAACATGTCGCTGAGTGCGGCCTTCTCGGCGCTGGTCACCGTCAGCCGCCAGTGATGCTTGACCGTCACCCAGCTCTCCGCGTACTTGCACCAGTACGACCGGTTCGCCGGTTTCCACTGCGACGGGTCCTGGTCACCCTTTGCCCGGTTGGAGCTCGCGGAAACCGCGATGAGCTGCGGTCGGGTCATATCGTTGGCGAAGTCGCCACGCTTGGCGTCGTCCCACTCGTTCGCCCCCGAGCGCCACGCGTTGGCCAGCGGCACCATGTGGTCGACGTCCACGTCGGAGGGATCGGTGAAGGTGCGCCCGTCGTAGACGCTCTCCCAGTGGCCGGCGACCACGTTGCAGCCGGAGAGGCGGATGTCCTCCCCGTCGCGCTTGAGCACGCTGTCCCGGACGTCGCAGTTGGTGCCGGTGTCCCGCCAGTGCGGGAACCGCTCGCGGCTGTAGCCCCGCATCGAGCCCGCCTTCGCGACGGTCAGCTCCGCCAGCTGCTCACCGACGTTGCCGGCGCCGCTCGGCGGCGCCTCCGGCTCGTCGAGCGAGACCTCGCAACCGCCCACGCCGAGGGCGAGCACCGCGGCGAGCGCGACGGCCACCGTCCCACGGGCTCCTGATCTGGTACGCACAGACGACACCTCTCCAGCTTGCGGGCTCCCGGCGATCCCGCACAGTACCCGGGCACGGTTTCGGCGTTTCGTTGGAATCTCCCACGCGGCGCGGGCAGATTGGTACCCATGACCGCACCCGCTCACGCGCTCCGGCTCCGCAGCGGGGCGGGGCGGGGCACGCTGCTGGCGGCGATCCTCGCCTCCGGAATGGTCTTCCTGGACAGCACGGTGGTCAACGTGGCACTGCCCCGGCTCGGGGCCGAACTCGGGGCGACCATCGCGGGTCTCCAATGGACGGTCAACGGCTACCTGCTGACCCTGGCCGCGTTCGTGCTGCTCGGCGGGGCACTGGGCGACCGTTTCGGCCGGCGCCGGCTCTTTTTGCTCGGGGTGGTCTGGTTCGCCGTCGCCTCCGTCCTCTGCGGCCTGGCCCAGGACACCGGCTGGCTGGTCGCCGCCCGGTTCCTCCAGGGCGCCGGCGGGGCGCTGCTCACCCCCGGCTCGCTCTCCGTGCTCCAGTCGAGCTTCCACCCCGACGACCGGGGCCGGGCCATCGGCGCCTGGTCCGGGCTGGCCGGCGTGACCACCGCGCTCGGCCCCTTCGTCGGCGGCTGGCTGATCGACGCGCTCTCCTGGCGGTGGATCTTCTTCATCAACCTGCCGCTGGCGGTCGCGGTGATCCTGGCCGCGCTGCGCTGGGTGCCGGAGAGCCGCGACGAGGACGCCTCGCGCAGCGGGGGGAAGCGGTTCGACGTGGCCGGGGCGCTGCTCGGCGCACTCGGCCTGGCCGGCGTCACGTACGCCCTGATCGACGCCCCGGTGCGGGGCCTGCGCTCGCTGCCGGTGCTGCTGGCCGTGCTGGTCGGCGTCCTCGGCGCGGTGGCCTTCGTGCTGGTGGAGCGGCGCCGGGGGGAGGCGGCGATGCTGCCCACCGGGCTGTTCAGCAGCCGCCTCTTCTCGGCGCTCAACCTGTTCACCGTGGTGGTCTACGCGGCGCTGGGCGGCTTCACCTTCTTCTTCGCCGTCTACCTCCAGAACGTCGTCGGTTGGTCGGCGGTCCGCACCGGGCTGGCCACCGTCCCGATGACCGTGCTGCTGCTGGTCGGCTCGGCCCGGGCCGGCGCCCTGTCGGCGCGGATCGGCCCCCGGCTGCCGCTGACCGTCGGTCCGGTGATCGCCGCCGCGGGCCTGCTGCTGCTGCGCCGGGTCGGCCCGGGCACGTCGTCGTACTGGGTGGACGTGCTGCCCGGGGTGCTCCTCTTCGGGCTGGGGCTGACCCTGGTGGTGGCGCCGTTGACCGCGTCGGTGCTGGCCGCCGTCGCGGACCGGTTCGCCGGGGTGGCGAGCGGCTTCAACAACGCCGCGTCCCGGGTGGGTGGCCTGCTCGCGGTGGCCGCGCTGCCGCTGCTGGTGGGCCTCTCCGGCACCGGGTACCAGCAGCCGGCCGAGCTGACCCACGCGTACCGGGGGGCGCTGGCCTGGTGCGCCGGGCTGCTGCTGGCCGGCGCGGTGACGGCCGGCCTGCTCGTGCACCGGCCGCCCCGGCCGGCCCGGCCCTCGTAGCCGGGGCTTCGCCGCCGCCTCGACCCACCGGGCCGGTTGCTACGGTCGGCGGGTGGACGATCATGATGACCGGCTGCGCTACCGCTTGCTGACCGGGCCGGATGACGCCGACTTCTGCCGCCGGGTCAGTGAGGCGCTGGCCGACGGCTACCGACTGCACCGCTCCCCGGCCATCACCTTCGACGGTGAGCGGGTGGTCGTCGCCCAGGCGGTGGTGCTCGGCGACGGCTGGTCGGCCGGGGTCACCCCGGTCTGACCGGGCGCGTGCGGCAGGGCCCGGCCGGAGCCGGACCCTGCCGCGACGCCTCAGCCTCGGTCGCGGGCGCGGTTGACCGCGCTGGTGACCGCCTTCACCGAGGCGGTGACGATGTTGGCGTCCATCCCGACGCCCCAGACCGTCCGACCGTCGACGTCGCACTCGACGTACGCGGCGGCCTGCGCGTCACCACCGGAGGAGAGCGCGTGCTCGTGGTAGTCGAGCACGCGTACCGCCACGCCGACCGCCTGGAGCGCGTTGACGTACGCGTCGATCGGGCCGTTGCCGACGGCGGCGAGCGCGCGGCGCTCCCCGCCGAGTTCCACCTCGGCCTCGATCTCGACCTTGCCGTCGACGGTGCCGATCGTGTAGCCGGACAGCGTGACGGCCGGGTCGCTCTGGTGGTCGAGCAGGTAGTGCCGGGCGAAGATCTCCCACATGGTGCCCGGGTCGACCTCGCCGCCGTCGTGGTCGGTGACCTGCTGGACCACCCCGGAGAACTCGATCTGGAGCCGGCGCGGCAGGTCGAGCTGGTGCTCGCTCTTCATGATGTACGCCACGCCGCCCTTGCCGGACTGCGAGTTGACCCGGATGACCGCCTCGTAGGTGCGGCCCAGGTCCTTCGGGTCGATCGGCAGGTACGGCACCGCCCACGGGTGCTGGTCGACCGGCACCCCGGCGGCCGCCGCGTCGGCGGCCAGCGCGTCGAAGCCCTTGTTGATCGCGTCCTGGTGTGAGCCGGAGAAGGCGGTGTAGACCAGGTCGCCCGCGTACGGGTGGCGCTCGTGCACCGGCAGCTGGTTGCAGTACTCGACGGCCCGCTTGACCTCGTCGATGTTCGAAAAGTCGATCATCGGGTCGATGCCCTGGGAGAACAGGTTGAGGCCCAGCGTCACCAGGTCCACGTTCCCGGTGCGCTCGCCGTTGCCGAACAGGCAGCCCTCGATCCGGTCGGCGCCGGCCAGCAGGCCCAGCTCGGCGGCGGCCACCCCGGTGCCCCGGTCATTGTGCGGGTGCAGGCTCAGCACCAGGCTGTCCCGCCGGGACAGGTGCCGGTGCATCCACTCGATCGAGTCGGCGTACACGTTCGGCATGGCCATCTCGACGGTGGCCGGCAGGTTGACGATCAGCTTGCGGTCGGGGGTGGGGTCGACCACCTCGATGACCTTCGCGCAGACCTCCAGCGCGTACTCCAGCTCGGTGCCCGTGTACGACTCCGGCGAGTACTCGTAGTGGATCTCGGTGTCCGGGGTGTGGATCTCGGCGTACTTCTGGCACAGCCGTGCGCCCTGGGTGGCGATGTCGGTGATGCCGTCGCGGTCCAGCCCGAAGACCACCCGGCGCTGGAGCGTCGAGGTGGAGTTGTAGAAGTGCACGATCGCCCGGCGCGCGCCGCGCAGCGACTGGAAGGTCCGGTCGATCAGGTGCTCCCGGCACTGGGTGAGCACCTGGATGGTGACGTCCTCCGGGATCAGGTCCTGCTCGATCAGCTGCCGGACGAAGTCGAAGTCGGTCTGGCTGGCCGAGGGGAAGCCGACCTCGATCTCCTTGTAGCCCATCTGCACCAGCAGCTGGAACATCCGGCGCTTGCGCTCCGGGGACATCGGGTCGATCAGGGCCTGGTTGCCGTCGCGCAGGTCGACCGCGCACCAGCGGGGCGCGACGTCGACGTGCCCGGTCGGCCAGGCCCGGTCCGGCAGGTCGATCCGGAACTGCTGCTGGTACGGCTGGTAGCGGTGGAACGGCATCCGGCTGGGGCGCTGCCGGGCGATCGGATCGGTCTCGGCGTCAGTGGCGGGTTGAGCCATGGCGGAGTGCTCCCGTGGGTCATGTCGGGCGTCAGCAATCGGAAGGTGTCGGCGGGTGCCGGGCGACGATGCCCGGGCGGTGCCGAGGGAAAGTTCGGATGTGCTGGACGGCGCGGTTCGACTCCGCGACGAGGTGCCGGCCGGTCAGGCCTCGTCGCGGCGACCAAGGAGGAGGTACGCCTGCCACATGACAGGGTCACCCTACGTGGTGAGACGGGGGGTGGGAAGGCAGGTCCGCACTATGAGATCGGTGTCGCAGCGCCCACCGCCGGCTCCGGGGCGGCCTCGCCGAGGCGGGGGGTCCGCTCAGCCCAGGCGACCACAGGTACGACGGCCAACCCGATGATCACGAAGAGCGCCGCCGTCGGGTACCAGCCCCAACCGCCCGTGGCGACGCCGAGCGCGGTCAGCCCGGCCGGCGCGATCAGGTACTGCAACTGCGTGCCGAGCCGGAACGCCCCGACGTACGCGCCGCGCTGGGCGGCCGGCGGCAGGGTGGCGGTCAGCCCCCAGGTGCCCGCCGACTCGATCAACTCGGCCACGACGAGCAGCGTCGCGGCGGCCACCAGCACCACCACCGTGAGCCCGCCGCGGGTCAGCCCGGAGAGCGGCAGGACCAGGCAGAAACCGGCGATCAGCAGGGCACCCCGCCGGGACGCCCGGGCCGCGCCGGAGCTGGTGTCGGCGCCCTGGCTCGCCCGCACCTGGAGCAGCACGATCAGGATCGTGTTCAGCAGCACCAGCCCGGCGATCACCGTCTTCGGGGCGTCGGTGTGGCTCAGGATCCACAACGGCAGCACCGTCAGGTAGAGCGTCTGGTGCGCGGTGAGCAG
The DNA here is from genome assembly GCF_900091515.1 of Micromonospora purpureochromogenes. Classification (NCBI taxonomy): domain Bacteria; kingdom Bacillati; phylum Actinomycetota; class Actinomycetes; order Micromonosporales; family Micromonosporaceae; genus Micromonospora; species Micromonospora purpureochromogenes. Next base: position 901,291 of record NZ_LT607410.1, read on the forward strand.
CCCGGAGAGCAGGGACACCGCCATGAAGGGGCGATCCCGGAGCACGGCCAGCCGGCTCATCGGCTCCGCCGGTCGGGCCACCTCGGGCAGCCGGGGAAGCCGGCGGACGAAGAGCGCCGTGACCAGGAACACCACCGCGATGAACCAGACCATCCCCCGGTACGCCGCCATCGTGTCCACCGCGAGCACCACGCCGCTGATCACCGCCCCGAGCCCGAATCCGACGTTCAGCGACGAGCGCTGGTACGCCATCGCGGTGACCCGCTCGGCCGCGGGCAGCGCGTTGATCGAGTAGACCTGCCGGGCCACCCCGGTGGCGGCGTCCACTGCGGCCAGCGCCACCACCACCGCGAGGAATCCGGCGAAACCGCCCACCAACGGGTACGCCGCGAAGAGTGCCGCGTCGAGCACCAGGCCGGCCAGCCAGACCCGTTGTGGGCCGTACCGGTCGGTGAGCCCGCCGAGCGGCACGGTGCCGAGCAGCGACACCCCGGCGGCGATGGACAGGCCGAGCCCGACCTGGGTGGCGCTGAGCCCGAGCGCCCGGGTGAAGAAGACGGCGCTGCCGGCCTGGAAGAGGCCGCCTCCGACCGCGGAGACCATGGCCTGCACGGCGAGGGCGCGGGTCAGGCCGGCGGGTGGCACGACGTGTCGGACGGCGGTGCGGATGGTGTCCCTGGTCCCCATGGCCGGTGAGCCAACCGTGCCCCCCACCGGCGGGTCGAGCCTTTTAGGCTGGGCCGAATTCTCGACGGGGGTGGAGGATGTCGCAGCTGCGGTTCGAGACGGCGGACGTCGCCGGGGTGCGGTTCGGCGTTTCTCCGGTGTGGGAGACGGTCTCCAGCCTGTGGGTGTTGCGGGACCCGATCCGAAACGCCCTGCACCTGCCCTGGATCGACCGGGCCCGGACGTTCGTCGCCCGCCCGGAGGTGGCCGTCGCGGTGGGCCCCCTGCGCGAGCTGGCCCGCCCGCGCGCCTGGCTGCCCGACTTCCTCACGCCACCCCCGCCCGGCCCGGACGTCGAGTTCGAGGAGAGCCTCGAGCAGGTCAGGGCGACGCCGCCGGCGGTGGTGGTGCGGGACCTGCTGGCCACCACCCCGAAACGGCCGCTCGGTCCGTTCGGCCAGGCGCTGCGTACCGACCCGAAGGCCATGTTGCCGGCACTGGTCACCGCGCTGCGGGTCTGGCACGACGTGGCCATCGCCCCGGACTGGCCGAGGATGCGGGCGCTGCTGGAGGCGGACATCGCGCACCGGGGCAGCCAACTCGCCGAAGGTGGTGCCGGGCTGGCCCTCGCCGGGCTGCACCCCACCGTGCGCTGGGCCGGTGACCGGGTGGTCAGCGACGACCCGTGGCGGCTCGACTTCCATCTCGGCGGTCGCGGTATCGCGTTGAACCCGGGGGTCTTCACGCCCCAGCGGGTGCTGTGGAACCTGCTGGAGGACTCGCCGCCCGGCGGGACGTACCCGGTGCGGGCGGTGGCCACCCTCTGGGAAGCGGCCCCGGCGCCGCCCGGCGACCCGCTGGCCCGGGTGATCGGGTCGGGCCGGGCGGGGCTGCTCCAGTTGCTCGACAGCGCGGCCACCACCAGCGACCTGGCCCGGCGGACCGGGATGTCGGCGGGGAACGTCTCCCAGCACCTGGCCGCGCTGCACGCCGCCGGGCTGGTCTCCCGGGTGCGGCAGGGGCGGCACGTGCTCTACCGGGGAACTGACGCGGCGACGGTGCTGCTGCGGGCCAGCCGGGGAGAGTGACCGCCCGACGGCGGTTCTCCCGCCGACCGGCCAGCGGGCGGCGCCGGATGGCTCAGCGCAGCAGCAGGGCGTGCACCGGGTGTCGGCGGCGCAGCGCGGTCTCCCGCCGGCGCAGCTCCTCGGGCAGGTCGAGGGGGTCGCCGAGTCGGCCCACCGCCACCACCACCAGCGGGCGTACGGCGGGCGGCAGGTCGAGGTCGGCGCAGAGCGCGGCGCGGTCGAACCGGGTGAGCTGGTGCACGTACAGGCCGAGCGCGGTGGCCTGCACGGTGAGGTGGGCCATCGCCTGCCCCAGGTCGTAGGCGGCCCGCTCCGGGTCGGTGCCGGCGTGCGCGCCCACCACCAGGGCGGCGGCGTGCCGGGCCCAGCGCTGGTCGGGTTCCGGGAGGCTGACCAGGGTCCGCTTCCAGGTCTCGTCGTCGCGGTGGCCGAGGGCGAACCGCCAGGGTTGGGCGTTGCCCGTCGAGGGGGCCCAGCGGGCGGCCTCCAGCAGCGAGGACGCCTCCTCCCCGGTCAGCTCGGCGGCCGGGTCGAAGGCCCGGGGACTCCAGCGGAAGGCGAGCAGCGGGGTGAGGTCGACCATGCAAGGAGCGTCCCGTATAGGCGATTCGCCCCGAAGGGCGGGTGGGGCAAATGTGGTCAAGCGCACCCGTAACGCCGCCCCGGGTCAGGACGTTCCCGCGCCCGTGCTGCCGCTCGGCGTGGGTGCCTCCAGGCCCAGCGGCTCGGCGTTCACCACCGGCCCGGCCAGCGGCGCGCTGCCCGGCGCCGGCCCGGGCGGCCCGGCCAGGGTGAGCGTGCCGAGGGCGGCGCGGACGTAGGTGGGCGTCCCGTCCGGCTCGTAGCAGTAGATCCCGACGTCCAGCGGTGGGTTGAGCGAGGCGGAGGTGGTCTCGACCGCGTAGCAGGTGCCGGCCACGCCCGCCGGCACGGTGGCGGGGGAGACCGCGAGCGGAGTCCGCCGGTCGGTCAGCACCTCCAGCCAGTCGGTGAACGGGTGCTGCACCCGGGGGTCCAGCCGGCGCGGCACCGCGTCGTCCCGGTCGCCGAGGCGGACGCAGCTGGCCGCCTCGGGGCGCCCGGCTGACGGCAGGCCGCACTGGAAGAGCCCGTCGGCGGTGGCGGCCAGCGAGACGTCCGCCGTGCCGCCCAGCGCGCCCCCCGGGACGTCGACCCGCCAGGTGCCGTCCGCCGCGCTGGTCACCGTGACGTCCCGGGCCGGCCCGTCGGTGCCGGTCAGCGTGTAGCGGGCGGTCAGGTGGCGGTCCCGCGCCGCCGCGGCCAGCGCGGCCAGCTCGTCCCGGGCCGCGTCCACCTCGGCCGGTGCCGGGTCGGCGGACCCGGCGGTGGGTGGCGGGGCCGGCCGGTCGGCGGTGCAGGCGGTGAGGAGCGCCGGCAGGAGCAGGACCAGGACGCCGGTGGACCGGCACGTCGCGCGCAGATGGGCAGGCACCGGGTCATTCTGCGCCGCCCGCCCGCCGCCCACGGACCCGTGCCGCCCACGACGCCCGGCGTGTCGGCGGCCGGCGGGCGACCGCCCTGGGCAGGGTGTCGACCGGGCGCTTCCGCCGGATGGTGGGATCACCCGACCCGTCCTCGCGTACCGCCCGATACCCTGGACAGGTCTGACACGCGCCGCCGGACCACTCGACCGGCGGCGTCGGCACGCTCAGGGTCGTCGCTGGGAGGGAGTGCACCGTCGTGGCACTCGTGGTGCAGAAGTACGGCGGGTCCTCCGTCGCCAACGCCGAGCGCATCAAGCGGGTGGCGGAGCGGATCGTCGCCGCCCGCAAGGCCGGCGACGACGTGGTGGTGGTGGTGTCCGCGATGGGCGACACCACGGACGAGCTGCTCGACCTGGCCAACCAGGTCAGCCCGCTGCCGCCGGGCCGCGAGCTGGACATGCTGCTCACCGCCGGCGAGCGGATCTCCATGGCGCTGCTCGCGATGGCCATCCACAACCTGGGGTACGAGGCCCGCTCGTTCACCGGCTCGCAGGCCGGTGTCATCACCACCTCCGTGCACGGGCGGGCGCGGATCATCGACGTCACGCCGGGCCGGCTCAAGGGCGCGCTCGACGAGGGCGCGGTGGTGATCGTCGCCGGCTTCCAGGGCGTCTCGCAGGACACCAAGGACGTCACCACGCTGGGCCGGGGCGGCTCGGACACCACCGCCGTGGCGCTCGCCGCCGCGCTGCGCGCCGACGTCTGCGAGATCTACACCGACGTGGACGGCATCTTCAGCGCCGACCCGCGGATCGTGCCGAACGCCCGGCACATCAAGCACATCACCTACGAGGAGATGCTGGAGCTGGCCGCCTGCGGCGCCAAGGTGCTGCACCTGCGCAGCGTGGAGTACGCGCGGCGCGCGGGGTTGCCGATCCACGTCCGTTCGTCATACTCGACCAACACCGGCACCATGGTCACCGGATCGATGGAGGACCTTCCCGTGGAACAGGCACTGATCACCGGGGTCGCCCACGACCGCAGTGAAGCCAAGATCACGATTGTCGGCGTGCCCGACGAGCCGGGTGCCGCCGCCAGGATCTTCGACACCGTGGCCGGCGCCGAGATCAACATCGACATGATCGTGCAGAACGTCTCCACCGAGGGCACCGGTCGCACCGACATCTCGTTCACGCTGCCCAAGACCGACGGCCCCACCGCGATGGCCGCGCTCAGCAAGATCCAGGAAGCCGTCAAGTTCCGCGGCCTGCTCTACGACGACCACGTCGGCAAGGTGTCGCTGATCGGCGCCGGCATGCGGTCGCACCCCGGTGTCGCCGCCGGCTTCTTCGCCGCGCTCGGCGCGGCCGGGGTCAACATCGAGATGATCTCCACGTCGGAGATCCGGGTCTCCGTGGTCTGCCGGGACACCGACCTCGACAAGGCGGTCCGGGCCATCCACGACCAGTTCGAGCTGGGCGGCGACTCCGAGGCCGTGGTCTACGCGGGGACGGGACGGTAGCGCCCGTGTCGGCGCAGCCCACGCTCGCCGTCGTCGGGGCGACCGGCGCCGTCGGGACCGTGATGTGCGAGCTGCTCTCCTCCCGGCGCAACGTCTGGGGCGAGATCCGGCTGCTCGCCTCGGAACGCTCCGTCGGGCGCAAGGTGCGTTGCCGGGGCGAGGAGCTGACCGTCGGCGCGCTCACGCCGGAGGCGTTCGACGGCGTCGACGTCGCCATGTTCGACGTGCCGGACGAGGTCTCCGTCGAGTGGGCGCCGGTCGCGGTGGCTCGCGGGGCGGTGGTGGTCGACAACTCCGGCGCGTTCCGGATGGACCGGGACGTGCCGCTGGTGGTCCCGGAGATCAACCCCGAGCAGGTACGCAACCGGCCCAAGGGGATCGTCGCCAACGCCAACTGCACCACCCTCGCGATGATCGTGGCGATCGCCCCGCTGCACCGCGAGTACGGCCTGCGCGAGCTGGTGCTCTCCTCGTACCAGGCGGCGTCGGGGGCGGGTCAGGCCGGCGTGGACGCGCTGCACCTCCAGCTCGGCAAGATCGCCGGGGACCGGGTGCTCGGCTCCCGCCCCGGCGACGTGCGCCAGGCGGTCGGCGACGAGCTCGGCCCGTTCCCCGCGCCGCTGGCGCTCAACGTGGTGCCGTGGGCCGGGTCGCTCGTCGACTTCGGGTGGTCGTCCGAGGAGATGAAGATCCGCAACGAGTCGCGCAAGATCCTCGGGCTGCCCGACCTGAAGGTCTCCGCCACCTGCGTACGGGTGCCGGTGGTGACCGGCCACTCGGTGGCCGTGCACGCGGTCTTCGCCACCGAGGTGGACGCCGAGGGCGCCCGCGAGGCGCTGCGGAACGCCCCCGGCGTGATCCTGGTCGACGACCCCGCCGCCGGCGAGTTCCCGATGCCGATCGACGCGGTCGGCACCGACCCGTCCTGGGTCGGCCGGATCCGCCGCGCCCTGGACGACCCGCGCGCCCTGGACCTCTTCGTCACCGGCGACAACCTCCGCAAGGGCGCCGCCCTGAACACCGCCCAGATCGCCGAACTCCTAGCCAAGGAACTCACCCGCCCCTGACCCGCCCGGTCACCCCGCCCACCGACGCCCGCCGGCGCGGGCCCCCCGCCCAAGGGCGGCCAGTTTCAGAGAAAGAGGCCCTATCCAAGCGCGGATAGGGCCTCTTTCTCTGAAGATGCGGCGGGAGTCGGTGGGGGTGCGGCGCGGGGACGGGGGGTGGGTCAGGCGGCGGCCAGGCGGACGCCGTCGCGGCCGTGGCGCTTGACCGCGTAGAGGGCCTGGTCGGCGCGGCGGAGGGTGAGTTCCGCGGACTCGCCGGGTTGGGGGAGGGCCACCCCGACGCTGATGGTGCGCCCGGTACGTCGGGCGGCCTCGGTCAGCCGCTCGGCGATCCGGACCGCCTCCTCGGGGCGGCTCACCTCGATCACCGCGACGAACTCGTCGCCACCGACCCGGTACAGCTCGTCGCCCTGGCGCAGCGCGCCCTCCAGCGCCCGGGCCAGTCCGACCAGCAGCCGGTCGCCGGCCTGGTGGCCGTACGTGTCGTTGACCGTCTTGAACCCGTCCACGTCGATGGCGAGCAGGGCGGTACGCCCCGGCGTGGCCGCCCTGATCCGCTGGCCGAACGGCCCGGTGTGCCGGAGCCCGGTGAGCGGGTCGGAGCTGGCCTGCTCGCGGAGCCGGGCCAGCGTACGGAGCCGGTCCAGCGCACCCCAGGCCTGCCCGGCCAGCAGTTCGATCAGGTTGACCGTGGTCGGGTCGGGCCGCAGCAGCCGCTCGTCCGCGACCAGCAGCACCCCGCCCGCGTCGGGCTGGCCGACCGGCACCGACACCAGGGTGCGTACCCCGGCCCGGGCCAGCGGCGCGTATTCGTCCGTGGGCGGATGACCCGCCTCGCCCAGCGTGTACGCGGTGCCGTGCCGATGGGCCCGGGCCACCATCCGGCTGAGCGGCCCGGCCCCGGCCTCGGTCAGCTCGGCCCGGATGCGCGACTCCAACTCGCCGGGCGCACCGGTCGGGTCGACGAGGCGGGGGCCGCTCCGGCCGGTAAGCACCAGCACGGCGCAGGAGAGGGTGGAGACGTCCCGGGCCGCGGTGAGGGCCGCGGCCATCAGGTCCGGACCGGTCGGGGCGGCGGTGAACGCGGTGGCGTGGCGCAGCAGCTTCTCGCTGCGGGTCTCGGCCGGCGGTCCGCCGAGGGCCACGATCCGCGCGCCCAGCCGGCCCGCCAGCCGTTCCGCGGTCTGCCGCCACCGACCCAGCTCGGCCGGCCCGCTCCACTGCAGGTCGAGCACCCCGATCGGGCGGCCCGCCGGGTCGAGCACCGGTACACAGATCTCGGCGGTCACGTCGGGGCGCAGCGGGAGATAGTCCGGGTCGGCGGTCACGTCGGGCACCGTGGCCCCCTCGCCGGAGGCGTAGACCCGGCCGACGATGCCGGACTTCGGCGGCACGGTGGAGAAGACCTGCCATGATCCGGTGGCGGCGACGCAGCGCAGCCGGTCGTGGACCTGGAGCAGCACGGAGATCGTCGCGGGGGCGTACCGGGCGAGCGCGGTCACGGTCCACTGGCACGCCTCGACGGCGGTCGGCGCCATCGGCAGGCGGACCGTGACGTCCCGGACGACTCGCTCGTGATCCACGTTCTTCCAGGTGGGGGCGGGCCCGGCCGGTGCCGGGGCTGCGATCAAGCGTACTCAGCCGAGGGCGGTCCGCCACGGGAAAGATCACCTGTCGTTCGTACACATGTGCCATCCACAGGCTGTGGACAGGGCCTGTGGGCTGCGCGACGGGCCCGCCCGCGACGGCCTCGCCGGGTTAGCGTGAGAGGTCCCGGTCGCAGTGGAGGAGCCATGCTCATCGCCCAGCTGAGTGACCCGCACCTGACCACCGGCGTGCTCGGCGCCGTGCCTGCCGCCGGTCTGCACCGCGCGCTCGGCCGGGTGCTGGCGCTGCGCCCTCGCCCGGACTGCGTGGTGATCACCGGCGACCTGGTGGATCAGGGTCGCCCCGACGAGTACGCGACGCTGCGCGAGGTGATCGGGCGGTACCCGCTGCCGGTGCACCTGGTGGCCGGCAACCACGACGACCGGGAGTCGCTGCTGGACGCCTTCGGCGGCACCCCGTACCTGGGCGGCGGCTTCTCCGCGCACTACCACGTCGACCATCCGGACGTGACCGTCGTGGTGCTGGACTCGCTGACCCCGGGGGAGGGCGGCGGCCGGCTCGGAGAGGACCAGCTCGGCTGGCTCGACGGGGTGCTGGCTGGCCGCGCGGACGTGCCCGCCCTGGTCTGCCTGCACCACCCGCCGGTCGCCGTCGGCGTCCCGGCCGCCGACGCCGTCCGGCTCGCCGACGGTGACGCGCTCGCCGAGGTCGTCCGCCGGCACCCCCACGTGGTACGCGTCGCCGCCGGCCACCTGCACCGCCCGGTGACCACCGGGTACGCCGGCACCGTGCTGACCGTCGCGCCGAGCACCTGGCGGCAGGCGTCGCTGACCATGAACGCCGACGACGAGATCGGCTGGGTCGACGAGCCGACCGCCTTCCTGCTGCACGCGGTGGACGACGGCGGCTGCGTCACCCACACCGTGCAGGTCAGCCACGCCGCCGGTCAGACCTGCAGTTACTGACCTCCGAGGGTGCGGCTCCTCTGGTACGTCGCGTACGGGTCGAACATGGATCCGGCGCGGCTCGGCTGGTACCTCTCCGGCGGCCGGCCACCCGACGGGCTGCGGTCGTACCCCGGGTGTCGGGACTGCCGGCCACCGCGCCGGACGGAAGCGGTGCTGGTCCCCGGCGGCGTCTACTTCGCCGGGGAGTCCCGGGCCTGGACGGGCGGGATGGCGTTCTACGACCCCGAGCTGCCGGGCACGGCGGCGGCGCGCGGCTACCTGCTCACCGCCGGGCAGTTCGCCGACATCGCCGCGCAGGAGATGTACCGCCCGCCCGGCGCCGACCTCGACCTGATCGCCGTGGCCGTCGAGGCCGGGCGGGCCACCCTCGGCCCCGGCCGGTACGAGACGCTGCTGCGGGTCGGCGTACGCGACGGGGTGCCGATGCTGACCTTCACCGCGCCCTGGCGGGCGGGCGAGGTGGCGTGGACCGCGCCGGCGCCGGTCTACCTGAGGATGATCGCGGCCGGGCTGCGGGCGGCGCACGGCTGGTCGGTCGACCGGACCGTCGCCTACCTGGCCGACCGCCCCGGCGTGACCGGGCACTGGACCCGCGCCGACCTGACCGACCTGGTGGCGGCCGTGCCGGCCCCCTGACCTGATCGCCGTCGGGGAGCCGCTGGACGGCGCGGCGGCCGGTCAGCCGAGCAGGAGGCGGCGCAGCTCGGCGGCGAGCCGGTCGGCGGGCACCTCGTGGAAACCGCCCTCCAGGCTCACCCGCCGGGCACCAGGGACCGCGTCGGCGGTCGCGCCCGTCGCGTCGCGCAGCCACTGCGGGCTGCCCGTGCTGTCCAGCACCACCGTCGGCACGGTGATGGTGGCGAGCCGGTCGGCGGGAAGACTGCCGTCCCCGCTGACGGTGGCGTCGTGGACCAGGGACGGGGCCATCATCTCCAGCCAGGACCACATCGGCTGATCACGCATGCCGCGTACCTGGTCCGCGGGGAGGCCCACCGCGTCGCGCAGGAAGCACTCGACCGCGTCGCCCCGCCGGCCCGCCGTCACCAGCTCGGCCAGCCGGGGCGCGAGCGCCGCGCCCGACCCGTCGTGCGGCCCGACCCGGAACGGCGGCTCGAAGAGGGCCAGCCCCGCGACCGGGAGCCCGGCGGCGGCCGCCAGGGCGGCGAGGATCGCGCCGGACGAGATCCCGTAGAGGTACGCCGTGCCACCGGCCGCGCCGATCAGCGCTGCCAGGTCCTCGATCTCCCGCTGCACCGCGTACGGGGCGGTGTCGGCGCTGTCGCCCCGGCCGCGTCGGTCGTACCCGAACACGGTGAAGTCCCCGGCCAGCGCGGCGGCCACCGCACGGGTGGTGGTCCGGTCGTTGAACGCGCCGCCCACCAGCACGATCGCCGGCCCGTCGCCGCTGCGCTCGTACGCGATGGTCGTGCCGTCGGCGGAGCGCACCGTGCCCACCGCCAGGGTCGCGTCAGTCATCCGTGGATCCTCTCCTCGTCGTCGTCTCCCATCCTGGTCGGTGCTACCGACGCGAATCCGACGCCGACCGCCGGATTGCTTTCACCTACCCGTCATGTCGGAATGGTCCGAACGTCCAGGCCGGGTCACCTCACGTATCCGCAGGTCTGTTCGACTTCCCCAGTCGACCGGCGGGGAAGGAGATGAGAGGCTGTCTCCTGACGGAGTGGCGACCCCCGACCGCCGCCCTCCGCGATCGACCCCTGTCACGGCACGGATCAGGGTCGCCGGGCGAACCATCGCTCGTGCCGCGTCCAACGCCGAACCTCACGAGGAGTTCCATGTCCGTCCCCGGGATGCGTCGGGCCGCCATCGGCCTGACCGCACTCGCCGCGGCCGCGCTGAGCACGGTCGCCGTCCACCCGAGCCAGGCCGAGGCCGGTCCCAAGCCGCTCGACGTCAAGCTGCTCGCCCTCAACGACTTCCACGGCAACCTCGAGCCGCCGACCGGCTCCAGCGGCACCATCGCCGGGCAGCCCGCCGGCGGCGCCGAATACCTGGCCACCCAGCTCGCCAAGCTGCGCGGGGCCACCGAGGAGGAGCAGGAGCGCACCATCACCGTCGCGGCCGGCGACCTGATCGGCGCCTCCCCGCTGCTCTCCGCCGCGTTCCACGACGAGCCGACCATCGAGTCGCTCACCATGGCCGGGCTGGACTTCGCCAGCGTCGGCAACCACGAGTTCGACGAGGGCGCCAACGAGCTGCTGCGCATCCAGAACGGCGGCTGCCACCCGGTCGACGGCTGCGCGGACGGCACCCCGTACGCGGGCGCCGGCTTCCAGTACCTCTCGGCGAACGCGTTCAAGACCGCCACCGGCCAGCCGCTGCTGCCGCCGTACGGCGTCAAGAAGGTCGACGGCGTCAAGGTCGGCTTCATCGGGATGACCCTGGAGGGCACCCCGCAGATCGTCTCCCAGGAGGGCGTCGCCGGCCTCACCTTCAGCGACGAGTCGGAGACCGCCAACAAGTACGCCCGCATCCTGCGCTCGCAGGGCGTGGAGACCATCGTCGTGCTGCTGCACGAGGGCGGTCAGCAGGACACCACCGGCGGCATCAACGACTGCAAGGGCTTCACCGGCCCGATCGTCGACATCGCCAACCGGATGGACCCGTCGATCGACGTGGTGGTCAGCGGGCACACCCACCAGGCGTACAACTGCGAGATCAACGGCAAGCTGGTCACCAGCGCCAGCTCGTTCGGTCGCCTGGTCACCGACATCGACCTGCAGATCGACCGGAAGACCGGCGACGTGCTGACCGCCAAGGCCAACAACGTCGTGGTGACCCGGGACGTCACCAAGGACGCGGCGCAGACCGAGCTGATCACCCGCTACAAGACGGCGCTCGGCCCGGTCGCCATTAAGGTCGTCGGCGAGACCGCCGAGCCGCTCAACCGCGTGCAGGAGACCCTGTTCGGTACGGCCAAGGGCGAGTCCCCGCTCGGCAACGTGATCGCCGACGCGCAGTTCGCGGCGACCGACAACGAGCAGGGCGCGCTCGGCGCGTTCATGAACCCCGGTGGTGTCCGCGCCGACCTCGACGCCGGTCAGGTCACCTACGAGGAGGCGTTCACGGTCCAGCCGTTCGCCAACAACCTGGTCACGCTCGACCTCACCGGCGCGCAGCTCTACTGCGTGCTGGAGCAGCAGTTCGTCGTCGGCCGGACGCTCTACCCGTCCTCGACGGTCCGCTACACCGTCGACGTGAACGGCACCACCGGCACCACCGCCGACCCGTGCGCCGGTACCCGGGTCGTCCGGGGCAGCCTCACCCTCGGCGGCGTGACGGTCACCGACGCCGGCACCTACCGGGTCACGGTGAACAACTTCCTGGCCGGTGGCGGTGACGGTTTCACCGCGCTCAAGAGCGGCACCAACCAGGTCACCGGCATGATCGACCTGGATGCCTTCGTGGCGTACCTGACCGCGTCCTCGCCGGTCTCCGCGCCGGCCCTGGACCGCATCCGCACCACCGCCGAGGTCCCCGCCGCCTGACGGCAGGACCCCGCCCACGAACGGGCCCCGGAGCAGCCGCTCCGGGGCCCGTCCCCGTCTCCGCCCCCGCCGCGCCGCCCCCGCCGCGCCGCCCCCGCCGGGCCGCGCCGCGCACGCACTTTCACGGAAAGCGTGGCTATGGCGCATCAAATAGCCACGCTTTCCGTGAAAGTGCGCGGCATTTTCGCGGGGTGGGTGTGGCGTGGTGAAGCGGGGGGGCGGGTGGAGCGTGGGCTGAGGGAGGCGGTGCAGGGGGTCAGGCGGGGGTGGGTTCGGGGGTGCGGTCGGCGGGGGCGGCGAGCCGGCCGTCCTGGATGGCGGTGAGCAGGGGACGCAGGGAGAGGGCGATCAGCGAGGCGGCCAGGCAGCCACCCACCACGACGGCCACCCACACCTTGCCGCCGGCGGCGCCGATCAGCGGGCCGGCGGTGACCGGGCCGATCACCCCGCTGATCCCGAAGATCATCGAACTCATCGCGTTGTACCGGCCGCGCAGCTCGTCGGTGGCCAGCGCGTTGGTCAGCGCCGGCATCACCGGCGACAGCATGGTCTCGCCGAACCCGAAGATCGCCGCGCAGGCCACCACGCCGAGCGCCGCCATCAGGGCGTTGCCGGTGCCGATCAGGCCGGCCGCGCCGAGGGTGAGCCATGCGGTCGCGAAGACCGCGCCGACCACCGCGAGCGCCCCGGTGCGGCTGCGCCCCTCCATCCGCCTGATCACCAGCAGTTGGGAGAGCACGATCATCAGGGTGTTGCCGGCCAGCGCCCAGGCGACCACGCGCGGGGTCACCTCGGCCACCCGGACCGCGTACGCGGTGAAACCGACCTCGATCTGGGCGTACCCGCAGGTGGTGAGCACCAGGCCGAAGATCACCAGGCGGCGGAACGGGCGGTCCCGCAGCACGGTGAGGTAACCCCCGCCGCCCGTCTTCGCGCCCGCCGCGCCGGCGGCGAGCCGGTGCCCGACGTGCGGCAGGGTCAGCAGGATGACCGCCGGCGTCAGGTAGCTGAGCGCGTCGAGCAGGTAGATCGCCTGGAAGGTCACCGGCCGGGCGACGTCGACGATGGCGCCCGAGGTCAGGCCGCCCACGCCGATGCCGAGGTTGAGCAGGGCGAAGTTCAGCCCGTACACCCGCTGCCGCTCGTCGTCGGCGGTGAGCGAGGCGAGGATGGTGTTCTGCCCGGACCAGATCGCCGAACCGCCGATCGCGATCACGGTGGCCACCCCGAACGCGGAGGCGGTCGAGTCGACCAGCGCCAACGACCCGGTGCCGATCGCCTCGATCAGCAGGGACGGCAGCACCACCCGGCGGGCGCCGAACCGGTCGATCAGCGTCCCGCCCAGCGGGGAGAGCGCCAGGGTGACCGCGCCGTACCAGCCGATCACCAAACCGGCCCGCGGGTCGGAGAGCCCGCGCACGTCGGTCAGGTAGATGAACAGGAACGGCAGGGTGAGGCCGCGACCGATCGCCGACAGCAGGGTGCCGAGCAGGATGCGTCGGGCTTCCGGACGGCGGGGGAGGGATCGGCGCAGCATGCCGCGATTCTTTCCAGCGGGTCTGACAGACCGCGACGCATTTTGCTGCCGCTCGCGCCTGCCACGTGATCAACCGCACGTCCACGGGCGCTGTCGGTCGGCTCTGCCATGCTGGCCCGGTGAGCGTGACCTGGCGACACCTGCCCGCATCGGCCCGCGAGATCGCCGTCGCCGCCACCGACGCCGTCGAGGCCGCGAAGGCCCGCGACGGTGCGGCGTACGAGGCGGCGACCGCGCGGCTCGGCGGGGCCGAGCGCTCCGGCCTGGTCCTCGGCGCGGTGGTGCGGCTGCTGCTGGAGGAGACCCATCCGGACGGGCTGGACGGCGACGATGTCCGGCAGGTGCTTGAGCACTGCGTCCGGGCGGCGGCCCCGTGGCGGCCGGAGGTCGACCCGCACGTGGTGCTGGTTCTGCTGGCCTCCGCGCTCGGCGTGTACGACCCGGGCGAGGACAGCTCCCCGCCCGATCCGGCGGCGATCGCCCGGCACGCCCCGCTGCTCGTCGCCGACCTGCTCGCGGTGACCGGCCGGCCGGTCGACGGCTACCTGGGGGCGGCGTTCACCGAGATCGAACGCACCGAGCGGCACGACTGACGGTCCGGCCGAACGGACGGGCGCATGGACCGATCGGCGCTGCTCGCATCGGCCGGCATCGCGATACGCTCCGCGCACAACATGATCGACTTGTCACGGGGGCGGTTGATGAACAGACGTGCGTGGGTGCGACTCGCGGTCGTACCACTGGTGGGCGGCGCGGGCCTGGTGGGTCCGGCGGCGCCCGCGGCGGTCGCCGCGCCGGCACCGGTCACCCAGGCGGTGGCCGACGAGTTGTACGTGAGCAAGGACTGCGCGTCGGGCGGCGACGGCAGTGTGGACCGGCCGTTCTGCACCATCTCGGCGGCGGCGGCCGTGGTGCAGCCCGGCCAGACGGTGCTGGTGCAGCCGGGCAACTACCCGGAGGCGCTCACCGTCACCCGCTCCGGCACCGCGGACGCGCCGGTCACCTTCCGGGCCGTGAACGGACCGAGCGGCCGGGTCACGGTCGGCAACATCGACGCCACCAACGTCATCGGCGCCGTCATCACCCTCTCCGGCGTGCACGACGTGGTGGTGCAGGGGTTCACCGTGGTGAGCACGCCGGAGCGGACCCCGCTCGTGGTCGACGGGTCCACCCGGGTCACCGTCGACGGTCTCGGGGCGTACTCGTCGCGCACCACAAGCACGCTGCACGTCACCGGAGCCTCCCGGGATGTCACCGTCAGCCGGAACTACCTCAGCAACTCGCCTGCCCAGAGTCCCGCCGTGCGGGTCGACCCGGGCGTCACCGGCACGATGATCGTCCACAACCAACTGTCCAACAGTGGTCTGCTGGTCACTGACGCCGTCGGTACGGTGATCACCAACAACACGGTCCTGACCAACTGCCAGCGGGCCATCGAGGTGGCCGGAACAGCTCCCGGCGTGGAGATCCAGAACAACATCGTGCGCACCCACCCGTTCCGCGCGGCCTGTGCCGATCCGGGACCGGCCACCGCCATCACGGTGTCGCCGGAGTCGACGGACGGCGCGGTCGCCGACTACAACCTGATCGACCCGATCACCGGCGGCGCCCTCTACTCATGGGGCGGGACCGGCTACTCCGATCTGCCGTCCTTCCGTACCGCCAGCGGTCAGGGGCAGCACGACATCGCGGCCGACCCGATCATCGGGAACCTCATGAGCAGCGGGCGGTACTACCGCCCGATCGGCGCGACATCGCCCGCGGTCGACTCGGCCAACGCCTCCGCCAAGGGGCTCACCCGCACCGACATGCTCGGCAACCCGCACAGTGACAACCCGGCCGTGCCCAACACCGGCACCGGCATCGGGTACCACGACCGGGGCGCCTTCGAGGTCCAGGGCGGCGTGATCGGCGGCCAGGTCGGCATCGAGCGCAAGCGTGGCACCGACCCGTTCGCGGTGACGGCGATCGCCGCCCCGCAGTACGCCTGGACGACGGACGGTGAGGGCGGCTCGATCGCGTACAAGTTCGACGACGAGCGCTACTGGCGGGTGACCGCGGACCGGACCCGCGACCACTCGTTCCGCCGCGGTGGTCGCAGCTGTGTCGCCACGAAGACCAGCTTCACCGACTTCCGGATCACGCCGGAGTACAGCTACTACCACTGCACGACGGTCGGGGCGCCCTACACTCCGGTGTCGCCCACCCGGGTGCTGGACACCCGGGCGGCGATCGGCACCGCCACCACCACGGCGGTGCCGGCGAAGGGCGAGGTCGTCCTGCCGGTCCCGAGTGTCGGCGGCGTGCCGGCCCGGGACATCACCGCGCTGGTCCTCAACGTCACGGTCACCAGGCCGACGGCGTCGGGCTTCATCACCGTGTACCCGAACCGGGACAACAGTTGGCCGCCAAGCTCGTCGAACGTCAACTTCGTCGCCAACGAGACCGTGCCGAACCTGGTCACCGTGCCGATGGGCGACGGCATCCGCTTCCGCAACAGCAGCAGCGGCACGGTGCACCTGGTCGCCGACCTGCAGGGCTTCTACGGCCGGCAGGGCTCCGGCTTCAAGCCGCTCAGCCCGGTGCGGGTGCTGGACACCCGGACGTCGACGCCGCTGGCCGGCAACGCCGACCGGCGGCTGGACTTCGCCGGCTGGCTGCCGGCCGACGCGACGGCGGCGATCCTGAACGTGACGGTCACCAGGCCGACCGCCGCGGGCGTGCTGAAGGTCTACCCGGACGGCTCGTCGGTGCCGGTGGCCTCGAACCTCAACTTCGTGGCCGGGCAGACGATCCCGAACCTGGTGATCGTGCCGGTGGTCGCCGGCAAGGTGATGATCCGCAACGCCAGCTCCGGCACCACCCACGTGGTCGCCGACCTGGCCGGCTACTTCGGCTCGGCCGCTTCCGGGGCCAACCAGGTCTACGTGCCGTACGGGCCGACCCGGATCGCCGACACCCGCGACGACTCGGGCTGGATCAAGGTGGTCTCCGGCCAGCTCAGCAGGTACCAGAAGGCGCCGTTCGCGGTGAAGAGCGAGACGGGCTGTGACTTCGAGTGCCCCCGGCCGACCGCCGCGGTGCTCAACCTGACCGTCACCGCCCCGACGGCCGCGGGCGTGCTGACCGCGTACCCGGCGGGCGAGGCGGCGCCGACGGCGTCGAACGTCAACTTCGTCGCCGGTGAGACGGCCGCGAACCTGGCCGTGGTCAAGGTCGGTGCCAACGGTCAGGTCGCGGCGTTCAACAACAGCAGCGGCTACACCCACGCCATCGTCGACCAGTCCGGGTACTTCATCGCCCCGGCCTGACGGTCACCGCCGGTCCGCAGCGGCCGCGCCCCCGGTCTCCTCGATCGGGACGCGGCCGCTGCGCCGTTCTCCGGCCCGGTCAGGGGCTGGCGGCGAGGAAGACGAACGCGGCCAGCAGCACCAGGTGGACCCCGCCCTGAAGGACGGTCGCCCGGCCGGGGACGACGGTGAGCACCCCGGTCACCGCGGTCAGCGCCAGCAGGGTCAGCTGGGTGCCGCCGAGGCCGAGCAGCAGCGGCCCCTCCAGCCAGATGGAGGCGAGGGGCGATCGCCGGGATGGTGAGACCGATGCTGGCCATCGCGGAGCCGAGGGCGAGGTTGAGGCTGATCTGCACCCGGTCCCGCCGGGCGGCCCGGGCCGCGGCGAGGGTCTCGGGGAGCAGCACGAGCAGTGCGATGACCACGCCCACGAAGGCCTGCGGGAGGTTCGCGGCCGCGACGCCCGCCTCGATGGCGGGGGAGACCGTCTTGGCCAGGCCGACCACGGCGACCAGGGAGACGAGCAGCAGGCCCAGGCTGGCCAGCGCGGTCCGCGTCGACGGCGGGTCGGCGTGCGCGTCGCCGTCGTCGTCCAGCAGCCTGCCCTCGCTGGTCACGGGGAGGAAGTAGTCGCGGTGCCGGCCGGTCTGCACCATGACGAAGAGCCCGTCGCGCCGATCAGCAGAGACAACCCGAGGATGCCGTTGCAGGTGATCATCACGGCGGCGAAGACAGTGTCCCGGGCCAGCGACTGGGTCTTCTCTCCGCCGCTGATCATCAGGGTCACGATCAGCGCCACCTCGATGACGGTGACCGCCACGGCGAGCACCAGCGAGCCGTACGGTTCGCCGACCTTGTGCGCGACCACCTCGGCGTGGTGGACGGCCGCGAGCACCGCGCCGGCCAGGAAGGCGGCCACCAGCGCGACCATGATCCCGGGGAGGCCGCGACCCCAGGTGACGGCGAGCAGTACGACCGCGAGGATGGGCATGGATACGGTCCAGTTGGTCAAACGGGATCGAATCAGCGCGATCATGCCGTCAACAATGCCAGGCGCGCCGATCGAACGCCGAGCGTCGACGAACCCCGTGACCGCCGCTGAGAAGGTCGAAAGCCCCTGCCCAGAGGGTCACGCCGCACCAGCGGACGCGAGGGCCTTCGCCTCCCGACGGCGACCGGTTGCAGCCCGAACCCCTGGTCCACATTGTCCGTGCGGGGGGCCATCGCATCGGTGGACGTCGGGGTACGCTGCCGCGCGCAGGCAGAACTTCAGGCACGGGGATGGTTGATGACGACCAGAAACACACTCGCCCGGCTCGCAGTCGTACCCCTGATCGGGGGCGCGGGCCTGGTCGGGCCGGCGGCGCCAGCGATGGGCGCGACGCCCGCGCCGGTCGCCCAGGCGGCGGCGGCCCCAGGGACGGAACTCCACGTGAGCAGCAAGTACTGCTCCCCGACGGGCACCCGGGACGGCAGCCCGGCGGCGCCGTTCTGCACGATCCAGGCTGCCTCGGACGTGGCCGGACCGGGCCAGACGGTCCTGGTCCACCCGGGCACCTACCAGGAGAACGTCTCGTTCACCCGGTCCGGCACGGCGGACGCGCCGATCATCTTCCGCGCGGTCCCGATGCCCAACGACCCGGTGCGCGTCGGCAAGTACGGCACCACCGCCGAGATGGGCGCGATCATCGTGGTCGCCGAGGCGCACGACGTGGTCATCGAGGGCTTCGACGTGTACGGGGAGAGCCGCGCGGACGGCGTCGCCGTGATCGACTCCAGCCGGATCAGCCTCGACCAGCTCACCGTCCACGGCGCGTCCGACGGCGCGACCGGGGTGAACGTGAGTGGCGTCTCCGACGACGTGCGGATCACCCGCAGCATCATCAGCAACGGCGGCGGCGCCACCGTCGACCTCGACCCCGGCGCGACGAACGTCACCGTCGCCGGCAACCAGCTCCTCGGGCACGGCCTGCTGGCCACCATGTCGCCCGGCGTCACCGTCACCGGCAACACGGTGGTCACGAACTGCCGGGTGGGCATCGACCTGTACGCCGGCTCCACCGGCGCCTCGGTCCGCAACAACATCGTCCAGACCTCATCGTCGCGCCAGACCTGCCCCGAGCCGTCCTGGGCCCCGGGCATCCGGGTCGACGCGAGTTCCGAGCGGGACACGACCGCCGACCACAACCTCGTCGACCCGGCCAGCGGCGGCCCGCTCTACACCTGGCACGGCGACGAGCACGCGACGCTCGCGTCGTTCACCGCGGCGACCGGGCAGGGCGGTCACGACGTCGCCGCCGACCCGCTCCTCACCAAGGTGCAGGGGTCCTGGGCCGGGTGGTACCGGACGAAGACCGGCTCGCCGGCTCGCGACTCCGCCGACGCCGGCGCGCGGGGCGCCCTGGACAGCGACCTGCTCGACAACGCGTACGCCGACGACCCGGGCGTCACGAACACCGGCACCGGCAGCGGCTACCGTGACCGGGGCGCCGTTGAGGCGCAGGGCACCCAGGTGACGCAGCCGCAGTACCTCCGTCGCAAGCCCGGTGGCGGCCCCATGGACGTGGTTGCCGGCGGGAGTCTGCGCACCTCGTGGACGGTCGAACGGGAGCGGGCGAAGTACGCCTACCAGTTCTACGGCGACCGCTACTGGCATGTGACCGACGCCAGTTCGCTGGAGCGCACCGTCCGGCGGGCCGGCCGAATCTGCGTCCAGGTGCTCGGCACCACGTCGAACTTCCGGATCGCCAACTCCTATGCCGCGAGCCCCTGCACGGTCGTCGGTGCCCGGTTCACCCCGGTCACCCCGACCCGGCTGCTGGACACCCGGTCGGGCCTCGGCACCACCTCCACGAAGCCGCTGGGGCAGAACGGCACCCTCCTTCTGCCCGTGAGCAGCGTCGCCGGGGTGTCGGGCGAGGACATCACCGCGCTGGTGCTCAACGTCACGGTGACCCAGCCCACCGACCCGGGATTCATCACCGTCTACCCCTACGGCGGACTGCCGAACGCCTCCAACGTGAACTTCGTGGCCGGGGAGACGGTGCCGAACCAGGTCACCGTGCCGGTGACGAACGGATACATCGCCTTCACCCACACCGGTGTGGGCGAGGTGCACCTGGTGGCGGACCTGCAGGGCTTCTACACCGGCTCCGGTTCGGGCTTCGCCCCGACGGCGCCCGTGCGGATGCTCGACACCCGGCAGGGTACGGCCGGCCCGATCGCGGCCAACACCACCCGCACCCTGGACCTGTCGGCCAAGGTGCCGGCCGGGGCGACGGCCGCCGTCCTGAACGTGACCGTCACGAAGCCGACCGCGAACGGGGTGCTCAAGCTCTTCCCGTACGGCACGGCGGTGCCGGTGGCGTCGAACCTCAACTTCGTCACCGGACAGACCATCCCCAACCTGGTGACGGTGCCGGTGGTCGACGGCAAGGTGAGCATCCGCAACGCCAGCTCCGGCACCACCCACGTGGTGGCCGACCTGGCTGGCTGGTTCAGCCCGGCCGCCACCCAGACGTTCGTGCCGATCGCCCCCACGCGGCTGCTGGACACCCGCGACAGTGGCTTCCCGCTCGGCGCATGGAGCAGCATCGGGGTCGAGCCCGCCGTGGCGGAGAAGACCTGCACGCCGGCCTGCCCGGCGCCGACCGCGCTGGTGGGGAACCTGACCGTCACCCGGCCGACGGCGGCGGGTGTGCTCATCGCGTACCCGGGCGGGCAGCAGCGGCCGACCGCCTCGAACGTCAACTTCGTCGCTGGCGAGACCGCGTCGAACGCCGCCGTGGTGGCGACGGGCTGGGGCGTCGACGTGTGGAACAGCAGTCCGGGGACGACCCACGTGATCGTGGACCAGTCCGGGTACTTCATCGGCCCGGCGTCCTGACCGGACCCGACATCCGGCGCCGGCCACCCGTCCACGCGGCGGGTGGCCGGTGCCGTCTCCGGTCACGCCCGTCCGACGGGCTTACCAGACCGGTCGATGCCCCGGTACGCTGCCGCGGCACACATTCGACACGTCACGGGGCAGTTGATGAGAAAACGTGGACTGGCGCAGCTTGCGCTCATACCGGTGGTCGCGAGCCTCGGCCTGATCGGGCCGGCGTCGCCCGCGACGGCCGTCACCCAGGCGTCCGCGTCGGCTGGCGAGGTGTACGTCAACAACAAGGACTGCAC
This sequence comes from Micromonospora purpureochromogenes, assembly GCF_900091515.1. NCBI lineage: Bacteria > Bacillati > Actinomycetota > Actinomycetes > Micromonosporales > Micromonosporaceae > Micromonospora > Micromonospora purpureochromogenes. Next base: position 922,167 of record NZ_LT607410.1, read on the forward strand.
GCCGGACGCCGACGGCAGCACGGAGAAGCCGTACTGCACCATCGGTGCCGCGGCCGCCGTGGCGCAGCCGGGCCAGACGGTCCTGGTGCAGCCGGGCGACTACCGGGAGACGGTGACCTTCGACCGGTCCGGCACCGTGGACGCGCCGATCACCTACCGGGCCGTGAACAGCCCCGACGGCGAGGTTCGTGTCGGCTACCACTACACCCTCACCGACACGATCTTCCGCCTGGTCGGCGTGCACGACGTCGTCCTGGAGGGCTTCCTCACCAGCACCGGGGGCAGCAGCAGCACCGTCGTGGTCGACCGCTCCGCCCGGATCACTCTGGACGGGCTGGGGGTCTTCAACCCGTTCGAGGCCCCGGCGCTGGTCCGGCTCACCGGCGGGTCCAGCGACGTCACGGTGCGCCGGTCCTGGCTGCGCGGCCTCGGCGGCGCGGCGGGCGTGGCGGTCGAGCCGGGGGTGACGGGGACGGTGCTCACCGGCAACGCCTTGGAGGACGCCCGGATCGACGTCACCGACGCGCCGGGCACGGTGGTCACCGGAAACACCGTCGTCACGGAGTGCGACGTGGCGATCCAGGTGGCCGGCGTCTCGCCGGGCGTCCGGCTGCACAACAACGTCGTCCAGACCGCGGGCGGCCCCGAGTACGACCCGCAGCCCTGCGACGCCCCGTCGCGGGCCACCGCGATCTCCGTCTCGCCGGAGTCGTCCGCCGGGTCGACGTCCGACCACAACCTGATCGGCTCCCGCAGCGGCGGTGTGCCGTACCGGTGGGGCGGCACCACCCACGAGACCCTCGACGCGTTCCGGGCCGCCACCGGGCAGGGCGGGCACGACATCCTCGACCCGGTGCTGCTCGACCGGCGCGGCCAGTCTCGCGGCTGGTGGGAGCTCGAGAGCGGCTCACCCGGCCTGGACAGCGCTGACGCTGACGCGCCCGGTGTGCTCCGGACCGACCTGCTGGGCAACCCGCACGCCAACCTGCCGCACGTGCCGAACACCGGCACCGGCAACGGGTACCACGACCGCGGCGCGGTGGAGTGGGTCGGGCAGGGCAAGGTCGGCGCGACCGGCTTCCGTCGGGTGCTCGGGGGCGGGTTCCTCGACACGGAGGCCACCGCCGTGCCGACGTACGAGTACCCGACGGACGGGCCGGGCGGCTCGGTGGCGTTCAAGTTCACCGGTGACCGGTACTGGCGGGTCGGGACCGCGGGGTCGCTGCGGCACACGTTCCGCCGGGCGGGCAGCGTCGTCATGAACGCCCGGGTCGACTTCATCGGCTTCCGCGCGGCCGACCTCAGCACGAAGTCGCGCGCCGGCAACGCCTCGGTGGGCCCGCTGTTCACCGTGGTCGGCTCGCTGTACCAGCCGGTCGCCCCGACCCGGGTGCTGGACACCCGGGCGGCGGTCGGCGTGGCCACCCGGACGCCGGTGCCCGGCAACTCGGAGGTCGTGCTCGCGATTCCCGGGATCGGCGGGGTGCCGGCGGCGGACATCACGGCGGTCGTGCTGAACGTCACCGCGACCCAGCCGACCAGCGCCGGGTTCCTGACCGTTTACCCGGACGGAGTCAAGCTGCCGGACGCCTCGAACGTCAACTTCGTGCCGAAGGAGACGGTGCCGAACCTGGTCACCGTGCCGATGTCCAACGGCAAGCTGCGCATCCGCAACACCGGCAGCGGCACCGTGCACGTCGTCGCCGACCTCCAGGGCTGGTACGGCGCCAAGGGCAGTGGTCTGCGGACCCTGGCGCCCACCCGGATGCTGGACACCCGCGCCGGCACCGCCGGGCCGTTCCCCGCCAACACCACCCGGCAGGTGGACCTCTCCGGCAAGCTGCCGGCCGGCGCGACGGCGGCGATCCTCAACGTCACGGTGACCAGGCCGACGGCGAACGGGGTGCTGAAGGTCTTCCCGGCGGGCTCGGCCGTGCCGGTGGCGTCGAACCTGAACTTCGTCACCGGGCAGACCATCCCCAACCTGGTGACCGTGCCCGTCGTCGCTGGAAAGGTCAGCATCCACAACGCCAGCTCGGGCACCACGCACGTGATCGCCGACCTGGCCGGCTACTACGGCTCCGCCGCCTCGGGCGCCGTCGACGGCTACGTGCCGCTGGACCCGTACCGGATCGTGGACACCCGGGCGAGCATCGGCCTCGACGGCCGGGGGTACGGCGGTCCGCTCCAGCCGTACGAGAAGGTCGGCTTCCTGCCCTGGTACGTCCAGACGGCGTGCCCGGCGACGTGTGCCACGCCCACCGCGGCCGTGTTCAACATGACCGCCACCCGGCCGAGCGCGCCGGGCGTCCTCACCGCGTACCCGCGTACCGGGGCCGCGTCGCCCACCGCCTCGAACGTCAACTTCGTCGCCGGTGAGACGGCCGCGAACATGGCGGTCGTCCGGGCGGGCACCGGCGGAGAGATCGCCGTTTACCACAACAGCAACGGTGGCACGGAGCTGATCGTGGACCAGGCGGGCTTCTTCATCGCCCCCCTGTCCTGACCTCCCCCGGAGCCGGCGACCCCCCGTGACCAGCGGGAAGTCGCCGGCTCCGGCATTTTCCGGTTCAGCCGTCCGGCGGTGGGTAGGGATTCTGGTGGACGAGAAAACGCTGCTCCCTCCCGCGTGGAGGGAGGTCGACCGGAACGAGGAGGATTGCCATGACCACCGTGGTCGAGAAGTCGATCGAAGTCGACGTCCCGGTCAGCACCGCCTACAACCAGTGGACGCAGTTCGAGGAGTTCCCCCGTTTCATGGGCGGCGTGCAGGAGGTGCGCCAGCTGGACGACCAGCGGATGCGCTGGGTCGCCCAGATCGCCGGCGTCAAGCGCGAGTGGGACGCCAGGGTCCTGGAGCAGGTGCCCGACCAGAAGGTCGCCTGGGCGGCGACCGAGGGCGCGACCAACGCCGGCGCGGTCTACTTCCAGCCGGTGGGCGCGGGCCGCACCATGGTCCGGCTGCACCTGGAGTACGAGCCGGAGGGGCTGGTCGAGAAGACCGGCGACAAGCTGAACATCGTCGAGAAGCAGGCCGAGTCCGACCTGGAGAAGTTCAAGAGCTTTATCGAGTCCCGGGGCGCCGAGACCGGCGCCTGGCGCGGCTCGGTCGGCGAGGGGCACGGCGTGGGCACGCCGGGCGTCGCGCACGCGGCGCCGTCCCAGGGTGACAGCGGCAAGGCCGGTGTCTCCGGCACCGCGGTCGCGGCCGGTGCCGCCGCCGCGGGTGCCGCTGCCGCCGCCGGGATCGCCGCCGCCAAGCACCGCACGGGCGACGACGAGGACCGGACGCGGACCACCACCAGCGAGACCGATCACCTGGTGACCGACGTCGAGGTCGTGCCCGACCCGGCCGCCACCACGTACCCCGGTGGCCCGGTCAGCGAGCCGAACCGCCCGCTCTGACGTACCCCCTGCGGGGCCCGGCGGACCGACCACCCGGTCGGACCGCCGGGCCCCGCGCCTGTGCCCCTTAACCAAAACCAGTGATCCATTTAACTATGGCGCTGCGCCCGGCGTCCTACGGTCGGACGGTCACATCCATGTGGGATACGGGGCCCAGGAGGATTCAATGGTCAGACGCCACATCGCACGGCTCGTCGTCGCGTTCACGGGGGTGATCGCCCTGCTGGTCGCGGTACCGACCGCCGCCGTCGCCGCACCCGGCAACGACGACTTCACCGCCGCCACGCGGGTGGGAAGCCTGCCGTACAGCATGACTCTCGACACCAGCGGCGCCACGTCGGACGGGACGGACCCGACCGGCTGCTCCAACAACGGCTCGGTGTGGTTCAGCTACACGCCGACCACCGACACCCGGATCCAGGCCGACACCTTCGGCAGCGACTACGACACCGTGCTCTCCGCCTGGACGGGGGAGCAGGGCTCGTTCACCCGGGTGGCCTGCAACGACGACACCAACGGCACGCAGTCACAGGTCGGCTTCGTGGTCACGGCGGGGACCACCTACCACTTCATGGTCGGGTCCTGCTGCGGTGACGGCGGCACGGGTGGGGGTTCGCTGCACTTCACCGTCACCGAGATCCAGCCGGCGGTCAACGACAATTTCGCCGACGCGCTGCCGGTCGGCGCACTGCCGTACTCGAACGTCCAGGACCTCAGCACGGCCACCGCGGAGCCCGCCGAGTCCTCGTCCTGCTTCAACTCCACCCGTACGGTGTGGTACTCGTACACGCCGACGACCACCCGCACGGTCATGGCCAGCACCGCTCCGGACTATCCCGGTATCGCCGTCTACACGGGGAGTTCGCTGAGCAACCTGTCCGAGGTGTTCTGCCGGCCCCTCTACGGCTACGCCCCGGTGACCTTCGAGGCGCAGGCCGGCACGACGTACCTGTTCCGGACCGGGGCGGACTTCGCCGAGCAGGTCACCTTCCGGCTGGAGGTCGCGCCGGACCCCACGGTCGACTTCTACTACGCCGGGGTCGACCACAATTCGTTCGACACCGTCCCCTTCTACCCCTCGGTCCACGACCCGGCCGGCCTGGGCATCGCCTCCTACGCCTGGGACTTCGGTGACGGCTCGACGTCGACCGCGACCTACCCGAGCCACCGGTTCAGCGCCGACGGCGACTACACCGTCCGGCTGACGGTGCGGACGGTCGACGGGCGGAGCGCGTCGGCCTCCGAGGTGATCGCGGTCCGTACCCACGACGTGTCGATTGTCCGACTGACCGTGCCGTCGACCGCCCGGGTCGGGCAAACCGTCGGCGTCACCGTCAACGTCCAGAACACCCGGTACGACGAGAACGTCACCGTCCGCCTCTACCGGAGCAGCCCCTCGGGCTACGTGCAGGTCGGCACCTCCACGCAGCCGGTCCCGGTGAAGGCGGCGGGCAAGACCACGGCCTTCTCGTTCTCCTACACGGTCACGGCCGACGACCAGGCCGCCGGGAAGATCACGTTCCGGGCGGTGGCCGAGCTGGTCCAGAACCGGGAGGCGCTCCCGGCGGACAATGAGCTGCTATCGACCCCGATCAAGGTCAGCTGAGCCATCAACGGTCCCGGACGGTCGGTCGCAGTGCGCCCGTACCGTCCGGGGCCGTCCCCGGGCGGACCGTGCCCCTGTCAGGCGGCGAGCACCAGCGCCAGGGAGCCGACCACCGGCGCCGCGTACAGCAGGGGGAACGGGATGTGCGAGTACGAGCGCGCCCGGAGCACGGTGACGACGGCACCGGTGAAGTAGAGCACCAGGCCGATCCCGGCCAGCACGCCGACAACCGGCACGAACAGGCCGGCCACCAGTCCCGCCGCGCCGGCGGCCTTGGCGGTGCCGAGCCAGGGCCACCACGAGCGGGGTACGCCGTAGTCGGCCAGCGGCTGCACGACCCACGGGGCGCGGAGGAAGACGGAGGCGGCGGAGAAGCCGACCATGGCGGCGGCCAGCAGGGTCACGACGACGTGCGCGGTGGACATCAGGAGCTCTCCTCGGTGTGGGCTCACCCGGGCGGGTCGTCCGGGGTTCCTCACCGCACTGACACCGGGCCGCGCCCGGTTGTGACCGGCGGTGTGACCGGCGTCCAGGAACGCCACGGATCAGCGCCGCAGCACCGGTATTCGGACACTCGGGCGGACTCGGCCCGCAGCGCCGGGCGGGATCGGTTGTATGGCCCGCGACCCGTAAAGAGGCGTTCTACGCTCTGGGCAGATGGGCCGCGCGCCTTTGCGACCTGCCACAAGTCGGGTAGTGCCGGCACCGAAATGCGCCCGCGAGGCAGGAGCCGGGTGGCTTGCCGTGTCGCGGTACGAGGGCAGAAGGTTCCCGCTCGACCTCTCATCACCTCGAACGGAAGGTGGCCACATGGCTGTCAAGACCGAAGCGCGAACGAGGACCGCAGAGATTCGGCCGTTCACGATAGAGATGCCCGAGGCGGACCTGAAGGCCCTGCGTGCGCGTATCGCGGCCACCCGCTGGCCCGAGAAGCAGACCGTCTCCGATCAGTCCCAGGGCGTACCGCTCGAGACCAGCCAGGCGCTCGCCCGCTACTGGGAGAAGGAGTACGACTGGCGCAAGGTCGAGGCGCGGCTGAACGCCCTACCGAATTTCATCACCGAGATCGACGGGCTCGACATCCACTTCCTCCACATCCGGTCGAAGCACGAGGACGCGCTGCCGCTCATCGTCACGCACGGGTGGCCGGGCTCGATCATCGAGCAACTGAAGATCATCGGCCCGCTCACCGACCCGACGGCACACGGCGCGGACGCGTCGGACGCCTTCCACCTGGTGATCCCGTCAATGCCCGGCTACGGCTTCTCGGGCAAGCCGACCACGCCCGGCTGGGACGCGGAGCACATCGCACGCGCCTGGATCGAGTTGATGAAGCGCCTCGGCTACACGCGATTCGTCGCCCAGGGCGGCGACTGGGGCGCGCTCATCACGGACCTCATCGGTCTGCAGGCGCCGCCGGAACTGCTCGGCATTCACACCAACATGCCCGGTGCGATTCCGCCCGACATCGACACGCTGCTCCAGACCGGTGTCACCGGAGCCGCCAACCCGCTGGCCTCGCTGCCGTCCAACCTCTCCGACGAGGAGAAGCGGACGTGCGAGCAGCTCGACTTCTTCTGGAAGCACTCGGCCTACGCCCTCATGATGGGGGCGCGCACGGAGACGCTGACCGGATTCGCGGATTCGCCCATCGCGCTGGCGAGCTACATGATCGACCATGACGCGGCCAGCCTGGAGCTGATCTGCCAGGCCTTCGCCGGGAAATCCGTGGGCATCACGCGGGACGACGTCCTCGACAACATCACGCTGTTCTGGCTGACCAACACGGGACTGTCCGCGGCTCGCCTCTACTGGGAGAACAAGCTCTCCTTCTTCGCCGCCAAGGGGGTTTCCGTCCCGGTTGCCGTGAGCGTCTTCCCGTGTGAGCTCTACGAGACCCCGAGAAGTTGGGCGGAGCAGGCGTATCCCAATCTCATCCACTACAACAAGCTCGACAAGGGCGGGCACTTCGCGGCCTGGGAACAGCCACAGCTCCTGTCCGAAGAGCTGCGCACCGCCTTCCGGTCGCTCCGCTAGCCGACCGGGTCCGCAGGCACGGAGACCCTCCCCGGTAGCCGGCTGCCTCCGACCGAGCAGTGCGCCCCAGGAACGGATCAAGGCCCCTCCGTGGAGGGGCCTTGATCTTTGCTTACCTCTGGTCGGGGTGGCCGGATTCGAACCGACGACCTCTTCGTCCCGAACGAAGCGCGCTACCAAGCTGCGCCACACCCCGAGGCGTGCCGACAAATAGTAGCCCACCCGGTCCGGTGGTCAAACTCGGTACCCCCTGGGCCCGGCCCGGGGCGCAGGCGCCGGGGGCTCAGCGCGGGATGAGCGTCAGCACGCTCGCCTCCGGCGGGCAGGCGAACCGCACCGGAGCGGTGGGGTGGGTGCCCAGGCCGGCGGAGACGTGCAGCCAGGAGTCCGAGCCGGGCCAGCGGTGCAGCCCGCGCGCCATCGAGCGGGGCAGCCCGCAGTTGGTCACCAGTGCCCCGTAGCCGGGCACGCAGACCTGGCCGCCGTGGGTGTGCCCGGCGAGCAGCAGGCTGAAGCCGTCCGCGGCCATCCGGTCCAGCACCGGCGGCTCGGGGGAGTGTGCGAGCGCGATCCCGAGGTCGGCTGCGGCGGCGACCGGCCCGGCGACGGCGTCGTAGTCGTCCCGCTCGATGTGCGGGTCGTCCACGCCGACCAGCTCCACCAGGCGGCCGCCGGCCTTCACCGACGTCCGGGCGTTGTTGAGGTCCGCCCAGCCGGCCGCGGTGAACACGTCCCGCAGTTCCTCGTGCGGCAGCTCGACGCCCTCGGTGTACTCCCGGTCGGGCAGGAAGTAGGTGAACGGGTTCTTCCAGACCGGCCCGGTGTAGTCGTTCGACCCGAAGACGAAGGCGCCCGGGTAGTCGAGCAGCGGTTGCAGGGCCCGCAGCACTCCTCCGACGGCGTCGGGGTGGGCCATGTTGTCGCCGGTGACCACCACCAGGTCCGGGTCGAGGGCGGCCAGCGACGCCACCCACTGCTGCTTGCGTGCCTGGTCGGGCATCATGTGCAGGTCCGACAGGTGCAGCACGCGCAGCGGCTCCGCGTCGGCCGGCAGCACCGGCACGTCGTACCGCCGCAGGGTGAACATGTTGCGCTCGATGAGCGACGCGTACGCCAGGGTGGCCGCGCCCGCGGCGACGGTTCCGGCGGCAAGGCGGAATAGTGTGCGCTTTCGCATGCCGTTCAGGGTAGTTTGACCGTCCATGAGCACGCTGAAGGACCGCCTCACTGCCGACATGCGCGCCGCTCTCAAGGCGCGCGACGAGCTGACCACCTCCACCCTGCGGATGGCCCTCGCGGCCGTCGGCACCGCCGAGGTCGCCGGCAAGGCCAAGCGCGAGCTCACCGACGACGAGGTGCTCGCGGTGCTGACCAAGGAGGCGAAGAAGCGGCGCGAGGCCGCCACCGCCTTCGCCGAGGCCGGCCGGGGTGAGCAGGCCGCCAAGGAGACCGCCGAGGGCGAGGTGCTGGACCGCTACCTGCCCAAGCAGCTCTCCGACGACGAGCTGGCCGAGCTGGTCGCGGGGGCGCTCGCGGCCGGCGGCTTCACCGGCAAGGCGCAGATGGGCCCGGCCATGAAGGCGGCCCAGGCCGCGGTGGCCGGCCAGGCCGAGGGGGGCCGGGTGGCCGCCGAGGTACGCCGACAGCTCGGCCTCTGACCCACGTACGCGAAACGGGCGGGCACCCTCGAAAGGGTGCCCGCCCGTCGTTCGTGCGGAGGTCAGCCGCGGGGCCGAGGAGGTCGGCCCGTTGTCGGCGGGGTGGCGGTGCCGCCGGGGCCCGTGGTCGTCCCGGGCGGGGTGCCGCCGCCACTGCTCACCTGGATGGTGACCACGCCGCCCTTGATGGTCCGGCCCTCCGGGCTGGTGCCGGCGGCCTTGCCCGCCGGGCAGCTCGACGCGACCTTGACGTCCGAGACGACCGCCTCGAAGCCGGCCCCGTTGATCCGGGACTTGGCGGCGTCCAGGTCCTGGCAGGTCACGCTGGGGATGGAGCGCTGGTCGCCCTCGGAGATCTTCTTGCCGGGCGGCTCGAAGTTGATCCGCTCCTTGCCCTTCATCGCGTCCCGCAGCGTCTCCCAGACCGGCGGGTTGATGCCGTCGGGCTCGTTGTGCTTCATCTTGACGTTGGTCTGCGGCCAGTCCGGGTCGGCCATGATGCCGGCGACCGCGTACTGCTTGGTCATCGCGACCAGGGCGGCGGTCTTCTCCGAGTCGGTGGTGCCGGACTTGCCGGCCACCGGCGCGTTGACGATCGTCTTGACCTGGCGGGCGGTACGGCTGTTGCCGCACTTGCTGGTGGAGGAGTTGTCACCGACCGGGCAGCGGGCGGCGTCCACGGCGGCCCGGGCCACCTCGGTGCTGACCCGCTTCTCGCAGCGCGGGTTGGCGATGTCGAGCTTGTTGCCCTCCGGGTCCCTGATCTCCTGCACCGGGATCGGCTCGCAGTACTTGCCGTCCGCGGCGAGGGTCGCGTACGCGTTGGCCAGCTCCAGCGGGGTGGTCTGCGAGACGCCCAGGGTGAACGCGCCCCACTGGTGCGCCGCGTCCTTGGTGCCGGCGAACTTGGCGTCGTTGGCGGCCCGGAACTGGATGCCGAGGCGCTTCGCCACGTCGACCACGTTCTCCCCCCCGACCTGCTGCTGGAGCGGGACGAAGTAGGTGTTGATCGACTGGGAGAAGGCGCTCCACATGTTCAGCACGCCGCCGGCCTTGCCGGTCGAGTTGGTCGGGCAGTAGAAGTGCGTGCCCGGGCAGGCGGCCGGGGAGCTGCTGTCGATGATGTATTCCGACTTGAACTTCGCCTGCGCGTTGATGGTGTAGCTGAGCGGGATGCCCTTCTCCAGGGCGGCGACGATGGTGAAGATCTTGAAGGTCGAGCCCGCCTGGTAGCCGGTGATGCCCTGACCGCCGGTGAGCAGCGGGTTCACCGTGGCCGGGTAGTTGCCCCGGATCTTCTTCTTCGCCTTCGCCGGGTCGCTGGAGATCTTGTTCTTCGGGTTCTTCGGATCGTCGATCTTGAAGGACCGGTTCACCGCGAGCGCCCGGACCCGACCGGTGCCCGGCTCCACCACGGCGACCATGGCGGCCTCCTTGGCGGTCTCCTTCTTGGCCTTGCGCACCGCCCGGTCCGCACCCCGCTGCGCCTGCGCGTCGAGGGTGGTGACGATGGTGTAGCCGCCGCTCTTGAGCCGCCGCTCCCGGTCGTACGTGGTCGAGCCGAACGTCCCCTGCTGCATCCACCAGCGGTAGAAGTAGTCGCAGAAGAAGCCCCAGCCCTTCTCGTTGGTGGAGACGCAGCCGTTCGGGGTTCGCTTGTCCTTCACCACCATCGGGGCAGCCTTGGCGGCGTCGGCCTCCGGCTGGGTGATGGCACCGATCTTGACCATGTTGTCGATCACGTAGTTGCGCCGGTCGAGGGCGAGCGGGCGGCCGCTACGGGTGGTCGGGTCGTTGGTGGTCGGCGCCTTGACCATGCCGGCCAGCATCGCCGCTTCCTCGATCTTCAGCTTGCTCGGCGGCTTGCCGAAGTAGACCTGGCTGGCGGCGTAGACGCCGTACGCGCCGTTGCCGAACGACGCGATGTTCAGGTAGCGCTCCAGGATCTCGTCCTTGGAGAACTCCTTGTCGATCTGGATCGCGTAGCGCATCTCGCGCAGCTTGCGGGCGCTGGTGTCCTCGGTCGCCGCGACCACGTCGGCCGGGTGGGTCGCCGAGTAGGCGATGGCCAGCCGGACGTACTGCATCGTCAGCGTCGAGGCGCCCTGCTGGGAGTTGGTGCCGGACTGGTTGTTGACGAAGGCACGGGCGACGCCGTTGAGGTCGACGCCGTTGTGCTTGTAGAAGTCGTGGTCCTCGGCGGCGATGATCGCCTTCGGCATGACCGGCGCGATGTCGGCCAGCTTCACGTCCCGCCGGTTCTCGTCGTACATGGTCGCCAGCGGTGTCTTGCCGTCGGAGGCGAGCAGGTAGCTGATCTGCGGCGCGCGGGCCACGGTCAGCTCCTTCGGCAACGCGCCGAAGGTCTCGGCGCCGGCCTTCGCGGCCAAGCCGGACATCGCCACCGCGGGGAAAGCCGCCGCCGCGACCACCACGCCGGCGAGCAGGCCACAGACAAGCAGCGATGCGGCGTTGGTGAAGACATTGTGGTCACGTTTCCGCATCCAGGTCACCTCGACAGGGTACGCGAGTAGGGAACGAGGGGCGCTGGGGCGTTCTTTCCCCATTTCCTGCGCGCGCCGACCTCGTTGTGCTAAACGCACGACCCCCGGTACGTGGTTGCGTGTGACCTGCCGCGAGTCTCCACCGAACGGTGGAGCCCCCGCAGCGTTTTCACGTACCCGGGCCGGGTAAGCGGCGGGCGAAGGCCCGGGAAGCCGGGAGTGTCCGGAATGATGGATTTCGCCGACAACGTTGCGTAATCAGGCGACTACAGAGCATGATGGTGGCGCGACAGGGCCACACGTCGTCCGTGCCTCCTTGGGGAAGGAACGGGCCGGACGACCGGGGGGACATCACGGCTGGTCGCACGAGGTCGGTAGGTACTGCAAGGGGGGACGTGTACACATGGGCATGATCACTGACTGGCCGTCACTGGCGGCGTGTCAGAACGGGGACCCGGACGCGTTGTTCGTACAGGGCGCCGAACAGAACGTGGCGAAGAGGATCTGCCGGAGCTGCCCAGTTCGGTACGAGTGCCTGGCCGACGCGCTCGACAACCGGATCGAGTTCGGGGTGTGGGGTGGCATGACCGAACGCGAACGCCGGGCGCTGCTGCGCCGGCACCCGCAGGTGACGAGCTGGCGCAAGATGTTCGAGGCCGCGATGAAGAAGAACGCCAAGGACAAGACCGGCAAGGACAAGGTCCTGGTCACCGCCGCCGGCTGACGCCGGTCACGGCCGGCTGATCGCCGCGCCGATCGTCCGCAGCCCGTCGACGTCGTGTACGTCGGCGGGCTGCGCCGTCACCGACACCGCCGGCACCGTCGGGAACGCCTCGGTGAACCGGGTCGCCACCTGCTGTTCGCGTACCGCCTGCTGGGCCAGCGCGGCGTGCGCCCGCAGCACGTCGACGGTCGCGTCGTGCCCGCCCAGCTCCGCCAGCCGCCCCGCGGCGGCGACGCTCTCGGCCGCGCCCAGGTCGGGTACTGCCGGCCGGTGCACCCGGTTGAGCACCAGGCCGGCCAGCGGCATCCGCTCCTCGCGCAGCCGGCCGGCGAAGTAGGCCGCCTCCCGGACCGCGTCCGGCTCCGGCGCCGCGACCAGCAGGAAGGCCGTTTCCCGGGCCTGCAGGATGCGGTACGTCTGCTCCGCCCGCTGCCGGAAGCCGCCGAACATCGAGTCCAGCGCGGCGACGAAGCCGGAGAGGTCGGTGATCAGCTGCGCGCCGAGCACCTTCTGCACCACCTTCGAGAACATCCCGAAGCTGGCGGTGACGAGGCTGAACATGCTCCGCCCCCCGCTGCGCGCCGGCGCCAGCAGCAGCCGCAGCATCCGCCCGTCGAGGAAGCGGGAGAGCCGGGCCGGGGCGTCCAGGAAGTCCAGCGCCGAGCGGGACGGCGGGGTGTCCACCACGATCAGGTCCCACTCGCCGCGGGCGTGCAGCTGGCCCAGCTTCTCCATCGCCATGTACTCCTGCGTGCCGGCGAAGGTCGAGCTCATGGCCTGGTAGAAGGGGTTGGCGAAGATTTCCGCCGCCTTGGCCGGATCGGTGTGCTGGAGCACCACGTCGTCGAAGGTGCGCTTCATGTCCAGCATCATGGCGTGCAGCTCGCCGCCGCTGGCCTCGACGTCGAGCCCCTTGACCTGGCGGGGTGTGTTGTCCAGCTCGGTCAGGCCGAGCGACTGGGCCAGCCGGCGGGCCGGGTCGATGGTGAGCACCACCGTCCGCCGGCCGTGCCGCTCGGCCGCCCGTAGGGCGAGCGCGGCGGCCGTGGTCGTCTTACCCACACCGCCGGCGCCGCAGCACACGACGATCCGCACGCCGGGATCGGCGAGGATCTGGTCGAGGTTCAGCCGTGGCGCCGCGTCTTCGGAAGGCACCAATCGAGCGTATCGGGCCGGTGGGGTCCGTGCGCCCGTGCCGAGGTCAGGTGTGAGTCAATCCGCCCGGCCGAGGAGTTCGGCGAGCCGATCCAGCCCCGCCCGGTCCACCCCGTCGGGGAGCAGCGGCAGCTCGGTCAGGGGCAGCCCCAGCTCCACCAGGTCCGTCCGGAGGGAGTCCTCCAGATCGCGCCGGATCTGCTGGTCCCGGGCCTCGCCGGCCAGCCCGGCCACGGTGGCCCGGTCGGCCGGCAGCCCGGCGGCGAGCAGGCCCCGCTTCAGCTCGGCCTGGGTGACCTCACGCCCGGCCGGCACCGGCGGTCGGGCGCCGTTCACGATCACCCGCCCCACCGGGAAGCCCAACTGGTTCAGCTCGGCGATCGCGTCGACCGTCTCCTGGACCGGCATCTCCTCGAGCAGCGTGACCACGTGCACCGCGGTGATCGGGGAGCGCAGCAGCGCGGCGACCCCCTCGCTCTGGGTCTTGATCGGGCCGACCTTCGCCAGCCGGGCGGTCTCCGCGGTGACGTTGAGGAAGCGGCCGATCCGCCCGGTCGGCGGCGCGTCCAGCACCACCGCGTCGTACGCCCGGCGCTGGCCGGTGGTGCGGGTGGTCGCCTCCTTCACCTTGCCGGTGAGCAGCACGTCCCGCAGCCCCGGCGCGATGGTGGTGGCGAAGTCGATGGCGCCGAGCTTGCGCAGCGCCCGGCCGGCCGCACCGAGCTTGTAGAACATGTCGAGGTACTCCAGCAGGGCCTCCTCGGCGTCCACCGCCAGGGCCCGTACCTCGCCGCCACCGGGAGCGTCGGTGAGGTGCCGCTCCTCGTACGGCAGCGGGTCGGTGCCGAAGAGCTGGGCGATGCCCTGCCGCCCCTCGACCTCGACCAGCAGGGTGCGCCGGCCGCCGTCGGCCAGGGCCAGCGCCAGGGCCGCCGCGACGCTGGTCTTGCCGGTACCGCCCTTGCCGGTGACCACGTGCAGGCGGGCCGGCCATCCGGTGGAGGCCGGGTCGGCCGGCCGCTCTGCTGCTCGCACCCGTCGAGCCTATCCACCCGGCGGCGTCAGGCCACCTCGCAGACCCACCAACCCGTCTTCCGTACGACGGTGAAGCGCAGCGCCTGCTCGGCGACCTTCTCGTCGGCGGTGGTCATGGTGACCTTGGTGGTGACGGTGGCCCGATCCCCGGTCTGGTTGTCGACCTTCGGGCTGGCCCAGCGGAAGCGCGGGTTGGCGTAGCCGGCGGCGTACCTGCGCACCTCGGCCACCTTGGCGTCGAGCTTCTCCTGGTCCCGGGCGTTCGAGCAGACGTAGTCGGCCGCCTTCCTCGCGTCCTGGTCCAGGTAGACGGCGGTGAGGAAGTTGTCGACCGCGACCGCTGGCTCCTTGGCGCCCTCGCCGTCCTCGGTGTTCCGCAGGGCCAGGAACGCGGCCGTCCCGCCCCCGCCGCAGAGCAGCAGCGCGCCGGCCAGCACGAGCGAGGCGATGAGCAGGCCGCGCCGGCGCCGGGCCACCGGCGCCTGGTACGCGGGGTAGCCGGGCGGGGGTGGCGGGATGGTGCCCGGCCCGGACTCGTCGGGGGTGGTGTCGCCCGGCGCGGGGGTGGCCGGCGATCCGGTCGCTCCGTCGTTCGGCGGTTGGGTCATCTGGTCCCCCGGGGATGGGCGTCCTCGCCGCCGCTGGGCGGGGAAGAGGGTTCGGGCGCGGCGGGCGACGTCGCTCGCCCGTCCGAGGCAGAAGGGTAGCGGTCGATGGGTCCTTCCGTGGCGCACCGTTCACGAGCCGCGGGCCCGCGTCGTCACGTTCCGGACGAGGCATCTGTCGCATATGTGACTCCAGGTGATCAACCATGCGCGTCCCGTTGTGGCCGTCTGGGCTGCGGTCCTACGTTCGTGCCGGCGGGGGAGCGGGTCGGGCGGTGGGTCCGGTCCGGACGGCGGACAGTTCATGGTTTGAGGCCCGGAGGCAGTACATGCGCGACGCGGACAACATCGCTCGAGCCCAGTTCCCGCCCGGCGACCGGGCGGGCCGGCTCACCGATCGGGGGGAAGCGGACGGGCCGCTCGGCAGTCTCCCGATCAATGAGCGCTCGTACCGCCGGTGCGCCGAGCCGAACGAGGTGCTGCGCATCCTCAACCGCGGGGGCGGGCGGGACGAGGACGAGCCCGGGTACGTCATCCACCTGCCGATCCGGGTGGCCGACCTGTCGGCGGCCACCGCGCTGGCCGGCACGGTGGCGATCTCGCTGGGGTTCCTGCCCGAGCTGGACGCCGGGGAGACCACCGTCTCGACCGTCGACGACCAGAACAACCGGCACCGGGTCTTCTGCGACCTGCTGCTGCCCGACAAGTCCCGCTGCCCTCAGCCGTACGACCACGAGGGCCCGTGCGGGGAGGTGCCGACCGCCCCCGAGCAGCGTCCCGCGCCCCGGCCGACGCCCAAACCGTAGGCTGTGCCTGGAAACCAGTCCACGTCAGGCAAGGGAGCCTTCCACCGATGCAGAAGTGGGAATACGCCACGGTCCCGCTGCTGGTCCACGCGACCAAGCAGATCCTCGACAACTGGGGCGAGGACGGCTGGGAGTTGGTCGCCGTGGTCCCCGGCCCGAACCCGGACCAGCTGGTCGCCTACCTGAAGCGTCCGAAGGGCTGACGGGCATGAGCAACGGGCCTCACGCCAAGCTGGCGGAACTCGGGCTGGCCCTGCCCGAGGTCGTGCCGCCGGTGGCCAGCTACGTGCCGGCGGTGCAGTCCGGCCAGCACGTCTTCGTCTCCGGCCAGCTGCCGATCGCCGAGGGCAAGCTGCTCGCCACCGGCAAGGTCGGCGCCGGCGTCTCCGCCGAGCAGGCCAAGGACCTCGCCGAGCGGTGCGCGCTGAACGCCCTCGCGGCGGTCGACGCCCTGGTCGGCCTGGAGAACGTCGTCAAGATCGTGAAGCTGACCGGCTTCGTCGCGAGCGCGTCCGGGTTCACCGGTCAGCCCGGCGTGATCAACGGCGCCTCGGACCTCTTCGGCGCGGTCTTCGGCGAGGCCGGCCGGCACGCTCGCTCCGCGGTCGGCGTCGCGGAGCTGCCGCTCGACGCCCCGGTCGAGGTCGAGGTCATCGTCGAGGTCGCCTGACCGCACCGCCCGCTCCCCGCGATCCCGCGGTTCGGTGGCCGCTGAAAGCCGCGAACGGCCACAAACCATCGGCTGAAGCTGCAAGATCGCGGGGAGTGGCGGGCGGGGTCGTACGATCGCAGCCATGGGCGGGCATGTGACGGGGCCGGTGGCCGCGCTCGCGGACGGGCTGCCCGGCTGGGTGACCCTGTTGCGGGCGCCCAACCCCGGGCCGATGACGCTGGACGGGACGAACACCTGGGTGCTGCGTGCCGCCCCGGGCGCGCCCGCCGTGGTGGTCGACCCCGGACCGGCGGACGAGGGCCACCTGGGCCGGATCGCCGCGCACGGCCCGGTCGGCTCGGTGCTGATCACCCACGGGCACCCCGACCACACCGAGGGCTCCGCCCGCCTCGCCGACCTGCTCGACGGGGCCGCCGTGCGGGCCGCCGACCCGGCGCACACCATCGGCGCGGCGCCGCTGACCCCGGACGCCCCGGTGGAGGCAGCCGGCTTCACCGTCCGCCTGGTGCCGACCCCCGGGCACACCGCCGACTCGGTCTGCTTCCTCGCCGAGCACGGCGACGAGCGGGTCGTGCTCACCGGCGACACCATCCTTGGCCGGGGCACCACCGTGGTCGCCCACCCCGACGGGCACCTCGGCGACTACCTCGCCAGCCTCGAACTGCTCTCCGCGTACCGGGGGATCCCGGCGCTGCCCGGGCACGGCCCGGCGCTGGCCGACTGCGGCGCGGCGGCGGAGTTCTACCTGGCCCACCGGCGGGCCCGGCTCGACCAGGTCCGCGCGGCGGTCGAGGCCGGCGCGACCACCGCGCCCGAGGTGGTCGCCCGGGTCTACGCCGACGTCGACCGGTCGCTCTGGTGGGCCGCCGAGTGGTCGGTCCGGGCCCAGCTGGAGTACCTCGGGGTCACCCCCCGGGAATCCGGCGCCGGGGCCACGGAGTTGGAGCAACCGTGACCTGCCCCGTGTGCGGCACCGTCGCCGTGCCCGGCGCCCGCTTCTGCCACAACTGCGGCGCCGCGCTGCCGGCCGCCGCCAGCCTGCCCGCCGCCGAGCGGCGGGTCGTCACCGTGCTCTTCGGCGACCTGTCCGACTTCACCTCCTGGTCGGAGGACCTGGACCCGGAACGCGTCGGCGCGGTCACCGACCGGGTGCTCGCCGCGCTCGCCGGAGCGGTCAAGACCTTCGGCGGCCACGTCGACAAGCTCACCGGCGACGGCATCATGGCGGTCTTCGGCGCGCCGGTCGCGCACGAGGACGACGCCGAACGGGCGGTCCGCGCCGCGCTGTCCATGCAGCGGGCGGTCCGCCGGGTGCTCGACGACGAGCGGGGCGGCGGCGCGCCGCTCGGCCTGCGGGTCGGCCTGAACACCGGCGACGTGATCGCCGGTATCCAGGCGGCCATCGAGTACACGGTCATCGGCGACACGGTGAACACCGCCGCCCGGCTCGCCGACGCCGCCGCCGTCGGCGCGGTCTACGGCGGTGCGCGCACCTCCGCCGCCACCCGGCACGTCGCCTCCTGGCGGGCGCTGCGCCCGCTGCGGCTCAAGGGCAAGCGCGAGCCGGTGGAGGCGTACGAGCTGCTGGGGCTCCTGGACGCCCCGGGCACCCGCTCGGGCCTCGGCGACGAGGCCCCGTTCGTCGGCCGGGAGACCGAGATCGGCCGGGTCGCCGGCCGGCTCGCCGAGGTGATCGACCGGGGCGAGCCCCGGGTGCTGCTGATGACCGCCGAGGCGGGGATCGGCAAGTCCCGCTTCGCCGCCGAGGTGGAACGCCTCGCCGCCGGCTACGACGTCGGCGCGGGCCGGTACGCCGCGCACACCGGCGCCCGGGTGCTCTCCGTCCGCTGCGCCGCCTTCGGCGAGCGGCGCCGGCTCGCCCCGCTGGCCGACCTGGTCCGGGCCGCGGTCGGCCTGCCCAACGACACGTCCACCGCGCTCACCCGCCCGGCCGTGGAGGAGCGGCTGCGCCGGCTCGGCCAGCGGCTCGGCCGGCAGGGCGGCACCCCGCTCGCCACCGACCAGCTGCTGGCCCTGCTCGGATACGCCGAGCTGCCCGGCGGGCACGGCAGCGCCACCGACAACGGGGAGTGGACCGCCGGCGGCCCGCCGGCCGACGCCGAGGCGGTGCCGAACGCGGTCGCCGGCCTGCTCAGCGCCCTGGCCACCGAGGCGCCGCTGGTGATCGTCGTGGACGACCTGCACGACGCCACCGCCGAGACGATCAGCGCGCTCGGGCTGACGCTGTCCCGGCTCACCGGCCCGGCGCTGGTGCTGCTGCTCGGCCGGCCGGAGCTGGTGCGCACCGCGGGGGCGCTGACCCGGGTCGCCGACGCCGAGGTGCACGCGCTGCCCCCGCTGCGCGGCGCCGACGCCGCCCGGCTGCTCACCACCTACCTCGGCGGCGGCCGGCTGCCGCAGGCCGACGCGGACCGGCTCCTCGCCACCGCCCAGGGCAACCCGTTCTACCTCGCCGAACTGGTCACCCTGCTGATGGAGCGGGGCGCGCTCACCGCGGTCGCCGAGCGGAGCGCCGGCAACCCCGGCGGCTGGCGGCTGGCGCCCGGCTCGCTGGGCAGCCGGCTGCTCTCCCGCGACCTGGCTGCCGTGCTCGCCGCCCGCATCGACGCGCTGCCGGCGGACGCCCGCTCGGTGCTGCGGGACGCCGCCGTGGTCGGCGACACCGTGCCGACCGGCACCCTGGAGGCGCTCCGCGAGCTCCGCGTCGGGCGGGACGGCCGGCCCGCCGCGGTGGCCGCGGTCGAGCTGGAGCGGGCCGTCGAGGAGCTGCTGCAACGCCGCATGCTGCACCGCACCCGCACCGGGTACGCCTTCGCCACGCCGCTGATGCGGGAGGCCGCGTACGCCGGGGTGAGCAAGGCCGAGCTGGCCGAGCGGCACGCCGCGCTGGCCCGGTGGGCGGCCCCGGTGCCGGACGCCGCGGCCACCCCGCCCGGCGGCTTCACCGACCCGGCCCGGGACGACTTCGTGGCCGAGCACGTCGAGCGGGCCGCCGTGCTCGCCGACGCGGTCAAGCTCCGGCCGGACGCGCCGGCCCGCACGGTCGCCCCGCAGGGCGTGGCCGCGCTGGGCCGGGCCGTTCGCCGGTCGATGCACGCCGGCGAGCCGGCCCTGGCCGTCGAGTACGCCGAACGCGCCGCCGAGCTGGCCCGGGACGGGGTGCCCGCCGCCGACCGCGTGGTGCACGCCCGCGCCCTGCTCCAGGTGGGCCGCCCCGCCGACGCGCTCGCCTTCGCCGAGAAGATCGCGGCCAACGCCGGCGACGACGCGGCCACCCGGACGAGCGCGCTCCTGCTCGCCGGGCAGGCCCACCAGACCCTCGGCGACCAGGCCCGGGCGGTGACCTGCTGGCAGGAGGCGTTGCAGGTGGCCACCGCCGGCGAGCTGCCGACGCTGCGCGCCTCGGCGATGCGCCGGCTCGGGATGGCCGATTTCGTCGCCGGTCGGCTCGGCCAGGCCAGCAGCCGCCTCGCCGCGTCGTACCAGGTCAGCCTCGCCGCGCAGGACCGGCGGGGGCAGGCCTGGTCGTTGCAGAACCTGGCCTGGGTGACCACCACCCGGGGCGACTTCGCCGGCACCGACGCGGTGCTCGGCCGGGCCGCCCGGCTCTTCGCCGAGCTGAAGGACCCGTACGGGCGGGCCTGGCTGCGCGGCACCACCGCGTTCGCCCGGCTGCTCGCCGGCCGGCTGAACGAGGCGTGCCGGCTGGCGAACGTCTTCCTGCCCTTCGGCGAGCGGGTCGGCGAGGCGTGGGCGGTCGGCACGCTGCGCGCGGTCGAGGCGTTCGCCGGCGCCGAGCTGGGCGAGATCGCCGAGGCGGACCGGTCGGCACGCCGGGCGTACCGGGACTTCGCCGAGGTCTCCGACGACTGGGGACGCGGCTTCGCCCTGGTGGTGCGGGGTGTGGTGGCGCGAGGCCTGGGCGAGCCGGAGCACGCCGCCGACCTGCTCACCGACGCCCTCGCGTACGGCGAGCGCACCTCGCACCCGCTGCTCACCGGGATGGCCGGCACGATGCGCGGCTTCGTCGCGCTGGACATGGGCGACTGCGAGACCGCCGAGCGGGACGCCCGGGCGGTGCTGACGGCCGTCGAACCGCACAACCCGCAGGCGCCGGCCCAGGTCGCGCCCCGGGTGCTGCTGGCGACCGCCCGGCTCGTCGCCGGCGACTCGGCCACCGCGGTCGGGCTGCTCGCCCCGGTGGCCACCACCGCCGCGAACGCCCCGACGCTGCTCTTCTCCCGCCGCCAGACGATGGCCCGGTACGCCTCCGCCCTGCTCGCCCACGGTCAGCGGGAGCAGGCGCTGGACTGGGCCCGCCGGGCGGTCGCCGCCCCCGCCGAGGACGTACGCAGCCAGGTGATCGGGGCGAGCGTGCTGGCCGAGGCGCTGGCCGCCTGCGGAAGGCCCGTCGAGGCGCTGGCCTGCGCCGAGGAGGCGGTCCGCCTGGCGTACGCGACCGAGCAGCGCAGCGAACGCGCCGCCGCCGACGCCCTCCGCGCCCGCCTCACACCTACCCCCTGACCCCACCCCACCCCCCACCCCCACCCCACCCCCGCCCCGCGCCCCGCACCCCCCGCTTGGGCGCACTTTCGGAGAAAGAGTGGCTATTCCACTGCGGATAGCGACTCTTTCTCCGAAAGTGCGCGCGAAGGGGGTGGGGGTGGGGGAGGGGGCAGGTCTGGCGGTTTCGGGGATGTGCGTGTCGGTGGGGGCGGTTAGCGTGTCCTTCCACGCGGTCGGTCACCCGGCCGTGCCCTGGGGGTGGGGAGGACAGATGAGGCTGCCGCGTTCCGGCGCCGGCTGGACGATCGCGGTCTTCGGCGTCCTGGCGCTGCTGCTCGGCGCGCTCGGGTTGGTCTGGCCCGAGGCGCAGTTGCGGATGCTCGGCTTCGAGGTGCCCGCGCGGCGGGCGGCCGGCGACTACACCGGCACGTTCCTCACCGCCTCGTCGATGGCCTCGTTCAACATGGGCGTCTACTACCTGCTGGCGGTCGCCACCGAGTGGCGGGCCTTCTACCGGTTCACGGTGGTCTTCCGGCTGGTCACCTTCACCGTCTTCACCCTGACCGTGCTGGCCGACGTCGCGCCGGACCGCTTCTTCGGCGTCGCCCTCTGGGAGGGGCTCGGGGCGGTCGCCACCGCCGTCGGCCTGCGCTGGGACGCCCGCCGGGCGGTCGCCCCGACATCCGTCGATGGCCCGGACGGCGTCGGGTCGGGTGCCGGTGAGAGCGCCGGTCCCGCACCGGCCGCCGGTACGGTCCGCTGAGCGCTCCGGCGGGACGGGTATTTTCAGAGCTGTGACCGAGACCCCGCCCGGCGCCCTCCGGCTGCCCATCGTGCCCGGTCTGACCGATCTGCGGGTGTTCGCCCGGGGTGGCTACGCGACCGTCTACCGGGCCACGCAGATCTCGGTGGGGCGCGAGGTCGCCGTCAAGGTGGAGAACCGCACGCTGGACAGCGAGCGCGACCAGGCCCGGTTCCTCCGGGAGGCGCGCGCGGCCGGGAAGATGTCGTCCCACCCGCACGTGGTGGACCTCTTCGACGTCGGGGTCACCGTCGACCAGCACCCGTATCTGATCATGGAGCTCTGCGACGGCTCGTACGCCGAGCGGATGCGCACCTCGCCGCTCGGCCCGGCGGAGACCCGCGACCTCGGCATCAAGATCGCCGATGCGCTGGCCCACTCGCACGCGGCCGGGGTGCTGCACCGCGACGTCAAGCCGGCCAACATCCTGCACTCGCACTTCAACCCGGCGGTGCTGGCCGACTTCGGGCTGGCGGTGCTGGCCGAGGTGCGCGACGCCTCGGTCACCCTGGAGGTGCTCACCCCGGCGTACGCCCCGCCGGAGATGTTCAGCCACAGCCCGCCATCGCCGGCCGTCGACGTGTACGCGCTCTGCGCCACCCTCTACGCGGTGATGCACGGCCGCCCGCCACGCTGGCAGTCGGAGCGGAACCCGAGCCTGGTCACCGTGCTGGAGATGTTCAACCAGCCCATCCCGGAGCTGCCCGGGGTGCCGACCGAGCTGGTCGACGTGCTGCGCGCCGGGATGTCCAACGACCCGGGCGCGCGTCCCTCCGCGCTCGAGCTTCGGGACCTGCTCACCGCGCTGCCGCTCGGCTCGGTCCCGTCCCCGGTCAGCGGGGCGCCGGTGAGTGGAGCGCCGATCTCCGGGGGCCCCTCCGGGCCGTACACCGTGGACCGGTCCGGGCCGCCGCGGCCGGTGCCCGAGGACGCCCACCCGACCGTGCCGCACGGGCGACGCCGGCGGCGGCGGTGGTTCCTCGGCGGCGCCGGGGTCCTCGCCCTGGCCGCCTCGGCGAGCGCCGGTGCCTGGGTCGCCGGCAACGCCGCGTCCGTGGCCGCCCCCACGCCGACGCCGACCGCCACCGGATCCGCCTCGCCGGCCGCGTGGGGCTCGCTGCCGGGCTGCGTCGCCGGCTCGTCCCCGTTGACTTTGCCTCCCGGGGCGCACTGCGCGTCGGGGCTGGAGTGCTTCGGCCCGGTGCGGTTGCGCGGCGACCGGGCCGTGGCGCCGCAGGTGTCCTGCGACGGCCGGCACACCTGGGAGACCTATGTGGAGGGCGAGCTGCCTCCCGCGCTGGTCGGCGCGGGGCACACCGCGATCAGCGCGGACCCGGCCGTCCGCCGGGTCTGCAACACGCGTACCTTCCGGCTCACCAGCGGGCTGGCCTACCCCACCGGCTGGAACCTGGAGGTCCTGCCGCCGAGCGGCACGGAGACCGGCCGGACGTACCGCTGCCTGGCCGGCAAGGGCGTGGACGCGCTCGCCTCGCCCACCCTCATCGGTCCCTGAGGTCGTCCAGCCCCTCCAGTTTCGCGCGGACGGCAGCGCTGTCCAGCGCGTCGAGGGTGTCCGCGTCGAGCACCGGGGGGCCGGCGTCCGGCGGCCCCGGCGGGGTGACGCCCGTCGTCGAGGGCTGCTCGCGCAGGGCGGCCACGGCGGTGCCGGCGACCGTGGCCAGCAGCACGCAGAGCAGCGCCAGCCCCACCGTCAGGATGTTGGCGGGGTGCCGCACGAGCAGGGTCACCAGCACCGCGACGGCGCCGAGCGACGCGACCGCCGCCACGGCGCGCGGGCCCGGCCTGAGGATTCGTCCCACCCGACAAGCATCTCCGGGTGGGACGCGCTGTCAATCCGCGCACCGGATCCGCGGGGCGTCTGCTCGCTGGAGAAGGTCACCGTGGACGCCGGCACCGTGTACGCCGTCGGCGCGCCGTACAGCGAGATCGACGCCTTCCTGCTGCTGCGTTCCGACGCCGCCGGTTGGCGGGTGGTCGACGACCACGTGCCGCCGGAGCCGGGCGGGCCGACTGCCGGGCCGGAGCCGGACTGGTTCGAGGAGACGGGGTCCTGAGGGCGGAAGGATGCCAAACAGCGTCGACAATGAAAATTTCGTTACATCGTCCGGATAATTGGTCCCTTTGGTGGCGTTTCGCCGGGCCGCGAGCATTGTCTGCCGCCCCTAGGGTGACGGAGGTCGAGGTTCACCTCGACAATCCCCGTCCTCCACCGGAAGGCAGCACATGCCACGTACTTCCCGGTCCCTGGCCGCGGCAGGAATCGCCGGCCTCTTCCTCGCCGGATCGGCGATCGCGCCCGCAACCGCGTCGCCCGTCACCACCGGCTGGGGTCGACCCACCACATCGGACCGCACCAGTCCCGCCGAGGCCCGGCGGGTCGACCGCGTGCCCACGCCCAAGCTCGACTGGTACGCCTGCTACGACTACGCCGAGTGCGCGACCACCCGGTTGCCGCTGGACTACGACCAGCCCAAGGGAGCCACCACCGAGATCGCGCTGCTCCGGGTCAAGGCCCGCGACCAGCAGAGCCGGATCGGCAGCCTCTTCCTCAACCCGGGCGGCCCCGGCGGCTCCGGCACCGACATCGCGCTCGCCGCGCCGTACTTCCTCTCCGACGAGCTGCTGGACCGTTTCGACATCGTCGGCGTCGACCCGCGCGGCGTCGCCGCCAGTGACAACGTCAAGTGCTTCCCGTCGGTCAAGGACCAGACCAGGGCGTACGCCGGGCTGAACGTGGCGTTCCCGTGGACGAAGGCCGAGGAGAAGGCGTACATCGACTCGTCGAAGGCGGTCGGCCGAGCCTGCTCCACCACCGGCAAGCCGCTGACCGGGGCGATGTCCACCGCCGAGGTCGCCCGCGACATGGAGGTGCTGCGCCGGGCGGTGGGCGACAAGAAGCTCAGCTACCTCGGCTTCAGCTACGGCACCGCGCTCGGCCAGTACTACGCCAACATGTTCCCGGACCGGGTCCGCGCGCTGGTCGTCGACGGGGTGCTCGACCCGAACGCCTGGGTCGGCCAGGGCAAGGCCCGCGGCGACCTGCAGGAGACCCGGCTGCGCAGCGCCGACGGCGCGTACAAAGCGCTGCACGAGATCCTGCTCCGCTGCGACAAGGCCGGCGAGCAGGCGTGCCCGCTGGCGGCCGGCGACCCGGTCGCCTCGTACGAGCTGGTGGCGCAGCGGCTGCGCAAGAAGCCGGTGGTGATCGACGACCCGGACGCGGGCTCGTTCACCGTCAGCTACGCCGACTTCGTCGGCGCCAGCCTCAGCTCCCTCTACAGCCCGTACGGCTACGCCGACATCGCCTCGATCACCGCCGACCTGCTGGTGCTCACCGATCCGGGATCGGCCACCTCGGCCCGCCTGGCGCAGGCCCGCACGGCCGTCGCCAAGCGCGCCGAGCAGGCCCGGCAGCAGCGCCGGTACGACTTCCCGTACAACAACGGGCTGGAGACGTTCCTCGGTGTCGACTGCACCGACGCGTACCACCCGACGGACGCGGGTGCCTGGCCGGCGCTGACGGCCAAGGAGGACAAGCGGGCCCCGTACTTCGGGCGGGCCTGGGGCTGGAGCGCCGCGCCGTGCGCCCGGAACACCTGGACGGTGCGCGACGAGGACGCCTACACCGGTCCGTTCAACCGGAAGACCAGCGCCCCGGTGCTGGTGGTCGGCAACTACTGGGACCCGGCCACCAACTACGACGCGGCGGTCAGCTCGGCGAAGCTGCTGCCGAACAGCCGGCTGCTCAGCAGCGACAGCTGGGGGCACACCGCCTACGGGACGTCCGCCTGCGTGACCGGTGCCGTCGACGCCTACCTGCTCAAGGGCACGTTGCCGAAGAAGGGCACCCGCTGCACCGGTGACGTGCAGCCCTTCGTCGAGGTGCCGGCCGAGCCGGAGACGTCGCGGGCCGCCGCGCCGAAGAGCGCGCTGGCCGCCGAGGGCGAGCCGGCCCCGGGTGAGCCGAAGCGGCTGCCGCCGGTCGTCGCGCCGCGGCCCGCCGTGGGGACGCTGACGGTGCGCTGACGGTGCGTTGAAGGACGCCGGGGTACGGCGGGCGCTCGGGTCGCCTGTCGTACCCCGGTCACTTTCCACGCGGTTCGGATGACCACCGAAGTGGTGGGAAGCCGCTACTGTCGGTGTCCCGCAGGCCGTGTCCGTCAGCGAGGTAGCCCGATGAACGACAGCTCCTCCCCGAGGTTCCGCTCGGTCGCGACCACGCTGGCCGTGGCGCTGACCCTGACGCTGGCCGCCGCGGCCGGTTGCGACAACCGGCAGGATCCGCAGCTCCCCTCGGTGCTGGACAAGTTGCGCGAGTCGCACATCGACGGCCAGCCGAAGATCAGGATCGGGGTGGCGGCCACCGAGCCGCTGATGGGCGAGCTGCGCAACGGCAGCTACGTCGGCTTCGACGTCGAGATCGCCCGGTACATCGCCGCCTCCCTCGGTTACGAGGGCGACCAGCGGATCGACTTCGTCTCGCTGGCCACCGAGGATCGCATCCCGGCCCTCCAGGGCGGCGTGGTCGACCTGGTGGTCTCCAGCTTCTCGATCACCGAGGAGCGCAAGAAGCAGGTCGGCTTCGCCGGGCCGTACTTCGTCACCACCCAGGAGGTGATGGTCCCGAACCGGCTGAAGGACAAGATCCGCACCATCGAGGACCTTCGCGACCCGGCGTACAAGATCTGCACCAGTGGCGGCTCCACCACCGAGGCCGAGCTGGAGAAACACCAGGTCAAGGCGCTGGTGGTGAAGCGGGTCGGCGACTGCGTCAACGGCATCCGCGAGGGGCGGTACGACGCGGTCAGCTCCGACGAGACCATCCTCGCCGGCTTCCTCTCCCAGTACCCGACCGAGTTCGAGATCGTCGACATGCCGTTCGGCACCAGCGAGACGCTCGGCATCGGGGTGCCGATCGGCGACCCGGCCCTGCGCGACCTGGTCGCCTTCTTCCTCGACAAGAGCTACCAGCAGGGGCGCTCCGGGATCAGCAGTCCCTGGCTGACCGCGTACAACCGGACGCTGGGGCCCTGGATGAGGGGGCCGAAGTCGCAGCCGCAGCCGCTGGACGTACCCAAGCTGGTCGACTTCGACGACAAGGCGCCCCGGCGGTGAGCGCCCCGGCGGTGCCCGCCCAGCGTGACGTGGGCCCCGCCGGGCCAGCGCGGGAGGGGAGCGACCCGGCCGAGCGGCGGGCCCGGGCCAGCCAGTCGTTCTGGACGGCCGTGGTCGGCGTGCCGGCGATCTTCTCCGTGCTCCGGCTCGGCGTCGAGGCCGGCGGCGAACTCCAGACCACCCTGCTCCTGGTGGCGAACGTCGGCCCGGTGAACCTGCTGGCCGGCTTCCTCACCACGGCCGCCCGACTGCTCTCCACGGGCCTGGTCGCGGTCTTCGCGCTCGGCGCGGTGCTCCGGGTGAGCGTGGAGCGGATGCCGGCCAGCTTCCGCCGGCCGCTCTTCGCCCGCTGGGTGGACATCACCCCGGCCTGGTTCGTGGTCGCCAGCTTCCTGCTCGCCCTGGTCACCTGGCAGCTGCTCTACCTGCCGCTGCTGATCCCGGCGTTCGTCGCCGCGTTCCAGCTCACCCCGGCCCGGCTGCACGAGCAGGTCGCGCCCCGGCTGCTGCTGCTCGCCGCCCTGTTCGTCGGGTACGCCTGGCTGCTCGCGCCGACCCTGCGGGACGCCTGGCGGCAGGGGGAGTTGCTGGCCCTGCTGTTGCTCGTCGCGCCGCCGCTGCTCGCGCTCGGCGTCACCGGTCCGCTGCCGGCGGCGGTGATCCGGCCACTGGCCTCGCTGACCGAGGCGGCCGTGCTCGCCATGCTGGTCTGGGCCGCGCTGCCGGTGATCAGCACGCCGGTGCTGCCGCTCACCGTCACCACCGTGGAGTCGACGCCCGGCGTCACCGAGGACGTCCGCGGGCACGTGGTGACCGTGGACGACGTGAACGTGGTGCTGCTCCAGGAGCGCGGCGGCGTCCGCTACGTGCCGGTGGACCAGGTGCGCGCCCAGGTGCTCTGCCCCAGCGAGGAGGAGCTGCCCCGGCACCGGCTGCGCATCCGCGACTTCCACGTCGAGGACTCGCTGCTGGAGGGGACGGGCCGGCGGGTGCGCCCGGTGCACCGCATCGACGCCGCCTGCCGCGCCGTGGGCTGAGCTGCCCGTAGCGGCCACCACGGGTACGACCGGCCCGCCCGGCGCCCGGGCCCGGCGTCGCCCCGCCGGCCCCGGGCGCCCGGCCGATCAGCCGAACGCGGTGGTGTAGTACCGCACCCGGTAGAAGCGGGCGCCGCTCTTGCTGTGGTTGCCGGAGCTGAAGTGGATGGTGCGGCTCCAGTCACCCTCGCCGGAGCCCGGCACCACCCAGGTCCGCACCCCGTTCGGCAGCCGGGTGTACGCCTTGACGTGGTCCGCCCCGCTGACCTGGCCGGAGGTGAACTGCCAGCTGTTGCCGGCGTACACCAGTTGCAGCGAGCGCACGTTGTACGACGAGGTGAAGAAGTAGCCGCTGCCGTCGTGGTCGGGCAGGATGTCGTGCCCGACCTTCGCCCGCCCCGCGCCGTCGCTGAAGGTCAGCTTCGTCCGGTACGACAACCGGGTGCTGGACCCGTTGCCGGTGATCCCGTAGAGGCGCACCTCACCGGTGCCCACGGCGATGACGAAGCCGTTCTGGTGGTAGATGACCCCGTGCGCGCCGGGAAAGCCGTAGAACTTGACGGCCCGGGTGCCCGGCTTGCCGCCGTTGGTCGACGGCACGAACAGGTGCAGGCCGCCGCCGCTGGCCGAGCCGGTCGGCCCCTTGGAGGGGGCCACCACGATCGCCCCCTTGCCCTCGATCCGCTCGATCGAGTGCGGGTTGCCGTCCACGGCGGCCTGCCAGACGATCCCGCCGGTCCGCGAGGAGCCGATCGCGCTCTCGTCGATCATCGCGGCCCGGCCCAGGTAGTCGCCCACCCCGGAGGACGTCACCAGCATGACGTTGCCCCAGTTCGCGCTGCCCCGCCGCTTGACGTCGGAGAGGTTCGTCCACGTACCGGTGGTGCTCGGCGCCTTCCACAGCACCGTGCCGCTGCTCCAGGCGGCGGGGTTGAACCTGAGGATCCGACCGCTGGCCTGCTCGGTCGCCATCACGTAGTGGGTCGCGGCCTCGGCCGGCGCGGCGCCGAGCAGCCCGGCGGGCCGGCGCGGCCACCGCCGCGCCCGCGAGCCCCCTGAGTACGGCTCTTCTGTCCATGACACCCTCCCCTGTGGTCTGTCACCGTCGATGGTGACAGTGGGGAGTCGTCGGATCACGGTGTCGGTCCGGCCACCCTTTCCGGTCCGGCGCCCGGATCCACCCGGGTCAGTAGGACTTGTCCTGACCGAGGACGTGCTGGGCGACGAAGTTGAGGATCATCTCCCGGCTGACCGGGGCGATCCGGCCGGCGCGTACCGCGCCGAGCAGGGTGGCGACGCCGTACTCGGTGGTCATGCCGGCCCCGCCGAGGGCCTGCACGGCGGTGTCCACGGCCAGCGCGGCGGCCTCGCCGGCGGCGTACTTGGCCATGTTGCCGGAGATGCCGGCCTCCAGGTCGCGGCCGGCGTCGTACAGGGTGGCCGCCTTGTGGATCATCAGTCGGGCCAGTTCCACCTGCACCGCCGCGTGCGCGAGGGGGTGCGCCACGCCCTGGTGCGAGCCGATGCTCCGCCCGCCCCAGACCTTGCGGGTGGCGGTGTACTCGCTGGCCCGCTCGATCGCGTACCGGCCGGTGCCGGCGCCCATCGCGGCGACGGTGATCCGCTCCGGGTTGAGCCCGGCGAACAGCGCCGGCAGCCCGGCGTCCAGGGACTCGCCGACCAGCGCGTCGGCGGGCAGCCGCACGTCGTCGAGGTAGAGCAGGAACTGGTTCTCCGGGGAGAGGATCTCCATGTCCAGTTTGGAGCGGGTCAGCCCGGGCGCGTCGGTCGGCACGATGAACAGCGCCGGCTTCAGCTTCTGGGGAGACGCATCCCCTGAGCCGCCTTGGCCGTCTCCGACGGCGACACGGGCCACGACCAGCACGTACTGCGCCTCGTCGACTCCGGAGATGTAGCACTTGCGGCCGGAGAGCAGCCAGTCGTCGCCGTCGCGGCGGGCCACCGTGCCGAGCCGGTGGAAGTTCGAGCCGGCCTCCGGCTCGGTGATCGCGAAGACGATCTTCTGGGTGCCGTCGGCCAGGCCGGGCAGGTGGCGCTTGCGCTGCTCGTCGGTGCCGTGCTTGTTGATCACCGTGGCGGCGATGGCCGGGGAGACCACCAGCAGCAGCAGCGGGCAGCCGGCCGCCGCCAGCTCCTCGCAGACGAGGGCCAGTTCGGTGATGCCGCCGCCCCCGCCGCCGTACTCGGTGGGGATGTTGACGCCGAGGTAGCCGAGCCGGCCGGCCTCGCTCCACAGCTCGGCGGTGTGTTCCCCCGACTTCGCTTTCGCTACGAAATAGGAGTGGCCGTACCGCCGGCCCAGCGCGCGGACGGCGTCGCGGAGCTGGTCCTGCTCGGGGGTGAGGTCGAAGTTCATCGGGGGTCCTCCTCGGGGTTGACCACGGCCAGCACGGCGCCGGTGTCGACCTGGCCGCCGGCCGGCACCGGCAGTTCGGCGACCACGCCGTCGGTCGGGGCGAGCACGGGGTGTTCGAGCTTCATCGCTTCCAGGGTCAGCAGCAGGTCGCCGGCGGCGACCCGCTGACCGACCGCCACGTGCACCCGGCTCACCGCGCCGGGCAGCGGCGCCAGCAGCGACCCGGCCGCCAGCTCCGCGGTGGGCAGCGGGAACCGGGGCAGCTCGATCAGGCTCGTCGCCCCGTCCGGGCCGTCCACGAAGACCGCCGATCCCACCCGGTGTACGCGGAACGCCCGGCGCACGCCGTCCACCTCGAGCACCACCCGGTCCGGCCTCGCCTCGACCAGCGCCACCGTCGGCGGCTGCCCGGCCAGGCCGGCCTCGGCCGCGGGTCCGGCCTCCGTGGACGGCCCGTCGGCCGATGTCACGCCCGGGTCGGTGTGCCACTGCGCCAGCGCGCCGGCGCGGTCCAGCCGGTAGCGCACCTCGATCTCGCCGCCGTCCGGCCCGGCGTAGCGGGTGACCTGCGGGAACGCCGGCACGTTCCGCCAGCCGGAGGGGAGCCCGGCGAGCACGCCCGCCGCGGCGCGGCGGGCGGCGGCCGAGGCGAGCGCGGCGGCCAGCGCCGCCAGCGGCGACCGGTCGGCGGGGAGCAGCGGGGCGAAGACCTCGGGGTGCCGGTCCAGGAAACCGGTGTCCGCCTCGGCCGCCGCGAACTCGGCGCTGCGCAGTACCCGGACCAGCAGGTCCCGGTTGGTGGCGACGCCGTGGAACTGGGCCCGGGCCAGCGCACCCGCCAGCGCCCGGACCGCCTCCGCCCGGGTCGGCGCCCAGGCGACCAGCTTGGCCAGCATCGAGTCGTAGTGCACGCCCACCGTCGAGCCGTCCGTCACGCCGGAATCCAGTCGCAGCCCCTTCGTCGGGGCGAACGCCCCGGTCACCCCCGGGACGGCGAACCGGTGCAGGGTGCCGGTCGCGGGACGGAAGCCCTGGGCGGGGTCCTCCGCGCAGAGGCGTACCTCGATCGCGTGGCCGTCGACCGGCGGGGTCGCCGCCACCGGCAGCGGCTCGCCCTCGGCGACCAGCAGTTGCAGCCGGACCAGGTCCAGGCCGGTGACCGCCTCGGTGACCGGGTGCTCCACCTGGAGCCGGGTGTTCATCTCCAGGAAGTAGAACTCGGCGGTCGGGGCGAGCAGGAACTCCACCGTGCCCGCGCCGACGTAGTCGACGGCCCGGCCGGCGGCGACCGCCGCCTCGTGCAGCCGCTGCCGCACCTGCGGCCCGACGACTGCCGGGGCCTCCTCGACGATCTTCTGGTGCCGGCGCTGGATCGAGCAGTCCCGCTCGCCCAGCGCGACCATGGTGCCGTGGGTGTCGCCGAAAATCTGCACCTCGACGTGCCGGCCGCGCTCCACGTACCGCTCGATGAAGACCGTGCCGTCGCCGAACGCGGCGGCCGCCTCGCGGCGCGCGGAGGCGACGGCCTCGGCGAGGTCGGCGGCGTCGCGGACCACCCGCATGCCCCGCCCGCCGCCGCCGGCGGACGCCTTGACCAGCACCGGGAAGTCGGTGATCTGGTCGGGGTCGGTCCAGGTCGGCAGCATCGGCACGCCCGCCTCGGCGAGCAGCGCCTTCGCCTCCATCTTGTCGCCCATCGCGGCGATCGCCTTGGCCGGCGGGCCGACCCAGGTCAGCCCCGCGTCGGTCACCGCCGCGGCGAACTCGGCGTTCTCGGCGAGGAAGCCGTAGCCCGGATGCACGGCGTCCGCGCCGGTCCGCCGGGCCGCGTCCAGGATCTGCTCGATCCGCAGGTACGTCTCGGCCGGCGTGTTCCCCGGCAGCCGCACCGCGTGGTCGGCCTCGGCGACGAACGGCGCGTCGGCGTCGGCGTCCGAGTGCACGGCGACCGTCTCCACGCCGAGCGCCCGGCAGGTGGCGAAGACCCGGCGGGCGATCTCGCCCCGGTTGGCCACCAGCAGTCGGTTGATCATGAGTGGCCCCTCTACATCCGGAAGACGCCGAAGCCGTCGGCGCCCTTCACCGGTCCGTTGTGGATCGCCGACAGGCAGAGCCCGAGGACGGTACGGGTGTCCCGGGGGTCGATCACCCCGTCGTCGTAGAGCCGGCCGGAGAGGAAGAGCGCGCCGGACTGGGACTCGATCTGCTGCTCGACCATCATCCGCATCGCCGCGTCGGACTCCTCGTCAAAGGAGCGCCCCCGGGCGGCGGCGGCCTGCCGGGCGACGATGGAGAGCACCCCGGCGAGCTGCGCCGGCCCCATCACCGCCGACTTCGCGTTCGGCCAGGTGAACAGGAACCGCGGCTCGTACGCCCGGCCGCACATGCCGTAGTTGCCGGCGCCGTAGGAGGCGCCCAGGTTCACCGTCAGGTGCGGCACGGTCGAGTTCGAGACCGCGTTGATCATCAACGCGCCGTGCTTGATGATGCCGCGCTGCTCGTACTCGGTGCCGACCATGTAGCCGGTGGTGTTCTGCAGGAAGACCAGCGGGGTGTCGGCGGCGTTGGCGAGCTGGATGAACTGGGCCGCCTTCTGCGCCTCCGCGCTGAACAGCACGCCCCGGGCGTTGGCCAGCACCCCGACCGGGTACCCGTGCAGCTCGCCCCAGCCGGTGACCAGCGCCGTGCCGTAGGCCGGTTTGAACTCGTCGAACTCGCTGCCGTCGAGCACCCGGGCCAGCACCTCGCGGGGGTCGAAGGGCACCTTGAGGTCGGCGCTGGCGATGCCGGGCAGCTCCTCCGGGTCGTACTTGGGGGGCTGGGGGACCCCGGTGCGCGGCGACGGGCCCTGCTTGCGCCAGTTGAGCCGGCGCACGCACTGCCGGGCCAGCCGGATGCCGTCCCGTTCGTCCTCGGCGAGGAAGTCGGCCAGCCCGGACGTCGAGGCGTGCATGGCCGCGCCGCCGAGGGACTCGTCGTCGGTGACCTCGCCGGTGGCCATCTTCACCAGCGGCGGGCCGGCCAGGTACACCTGCGACCGGTCCCGGATCATGATGACGTGGTCGGACATCCCGGGCACGTACGCGCCGCCGGCGGTGGCGTTGCCGAAGACCACGCTGACCGTGGGGATCTTCGCCGCGGAGAGCCGGGTCAGGTCGCGGAACACCCGGCCGCCCGGGATGAAGATCTCCGCCTGGGTGGGCAGGTCGGCGCCGGCCGACTCGACCAGGTTGACCATCGGCAGCCGGTTGGCCAGGGCGATCTCGCCGGCCCGCCGGGTCTTCGCCAGCGACCAGGGGTTCACCGCGCCGCCGCGTACCGTCGGGTCGTTGGCGACGACCAGGCACTCCACGCCCTCGACCACGCCGATGCCGGTCACCACGCTGGCCCCGACCGGGAAGTCGGTGCCGTACGCCGCCACCGGGGACAGCTCCAGGAACGGGCTGTCCGGGTCGAGCAGCAGCTCGATCCGCTCCCGGGGGAGCAGCTTGCCGCGCGCGTGGTGCCGGGTCACGTACTTCTCGCCACCGCCGGCCCGGGCCCGGTCCAGCTCGGCGTCCAGCTCGGCGAGGCGTTCCAGCAGGGCCTCCCGGTTGGCCCGGTAGGTCGGCGAGGAGGGGTCGAGCGTGCTGTCCAGTGTGCTCACAGGCCCATGCCCTTCGCGATGATCTCGTTCATGATCTCGGTGGTGCCGCCGCCGATGCCGAGGATCCGGGCGTCCCGGTAGTGCCGCTCCACCTCGGCGTCGCGCAGGTAGCCGAAGCCGCCGTGCAGTTGCAGCGCCTGGTCGACCACCTGGTCGCAGGCGGCCACCGCGACGTTCTTCGCCATCGCCACCTCGGTCACCACCGGCTCGCCGGCCGCGACCCGGGCGGCCACCTCGTGCACGTACGCCCGGGCCGCCTCGGTGCGGGTGTGCATCTCGGCGAGCCGGTGCCGGATCAACTGCCGACTGGCCAGCGGGCGGCCGAAGGTGGCCCGGTCCCGGCACCAGCGGGTGGCCAGCTCCACGCAGCGCTGCGCGGTCGCGTACGCCTGGGTGGCCAGCGAGAGCCGCTCCGCGGCGAAGTGCTGCATGATCGCGAGGAAGCCGGTGTTCTCCTCGCCGATCCGGTTGGTCACCGGCACCCGGACGTCGACGAACGACAGTTCGGCGGTGTCCGAGCAGTGCCAGCCCAGCTTCTCCAGCCGGCGCCCGACGGTGAAGCCGGGCGTGCCCTTGTCGATGACGAGCAGGCTGAGTTCGCCGCTGCCCGGGACGTCGGTGCAGACCGCGGTGGTCACGAAGTCGGCCCGTACCCCGCTGGTGATGTAGGTCTTCGAGCCGTTCACCACGTAGTGGTCGCCGTCCCGGCGGGCGGTGGTGCGGATCGCGGCGACGTCCGAGCCGCCGTCCGGCTCGGTGATCGCCAGCGCGCCGATCATCGTCCCGGCCAGGGTGGGCCGGACGTACCGGTCGACCAGGTCGTCGTCGCCGCGGAGCTGGCCGCCGCCGAGCCGGCCGCGGAGCAGGCCGCCGCTCTGGCCGCCGGCGGCGGCGACCATGTGCGGCAGCGCGATGCCGTGCGTGAAGAGCGCCGCGATCAGCCCCGACGAGCCGCCGGAGCGGATGATCTCCTCGGTGACGACGATGGAGTCGAGCAGGTCGCCGCCGCTGCCGCCGACCGACTCGGGGAACCCGATGCCGAGCAGCCCGATCTTCGCGGCGGTGGCGTGCAGCTCGCGCGGCACCTCGCCGGCCCGCTCCCAGTCGGCCAGGTGCGGCAGCACCTCCCGGGTGACGAAGGCCCGGGTCAGCTCGCGCAGCTGCCGCCGTTCCGGGGTGTCCACGATGCTCATGCGCCGGCCTCCCCTACTCGTTCCGGTGCACCCGCCGGCAGGTCCGCGGGCAGGTCGACGATCGGGCAGCGCAACAGCTCCCCGAGCGCCTTGGCCTGCGGATCGAACCGCGTGGAGGCGGCAACGCCCTGCCCGAGCAGCCCCCGCACCACGAAGTTGACCGCCCGCAGGTGGGGCAGCTCGTACCGCTCGACGGTCAGCGGGGCGGTCTCCGGCAGCAGTTCGGCCAGCCGCTCGACGGTGAGCCAGCCGCGCAGCCAGGCGTACGTGGCGTCGGTGCGGGCCCAGACGCCCAGGTTGGCGTCGCCGCCCTTGTCGCCGGAGCGCGCCCCGACCAGTTCGCCCAGCGGCGCCCGTCGGGTCGGGCCGGTACCCTCCGGCCGTGCCGGCGCACCGCCGGTGTCCGGTGCGACCTCCGTGGCCTGCGCGGCGGCGGTGCGGGTCGGCGGCGGGATCGGCACCCGCTCACCGCCGGGCAGCACCGCGATGTGCTCGACCGCGTCCTGCGGCACGGTGTCGGCGGTGAAGACCCCGTACGGGGTGGCGTCGCCGGGCAGCGTGGTCAGCGTGCAGCCGGGGTAGGAGGCCAGGGCCAGCTCCACCGCGGCCGCCGAGAAGGCCCGCCCGGCCCGCGCCTTGTCACCGTCGCGCAGGTGTACGTGCAGCAGCGCGCTCGCCGCCTCGGTGTCGGCCGCGTCCGGGTGGTCGGTGCGGGCCAGCGTGAACTCCAGCCCCTCCTTGCCGACCGCCTCCTCGATCTGCCCGCGCACCAGGGCCGCCTTGGCGGGGACGTCCAGTCCGCAGAGGACGAACGTCATCGAGTTGCGGAACCCGCCGAGGTTGTTGACGCCGACCTTGAGGGTGTCCGGCGGTGGCGTGCCCCGGACGCCGGAGACGCGGACCCGGTCGGGTCCGTCCTGATGCAGCCGCACCGTGTCCAGCCGGGTCACCACGTCCGGCCCCAGGTACGCCGGGCCGCCCACCTCGTAGAGCAGTTGTGCGGTGACGGTCTCGACGGTGACCGCGCCGCCGGTGCCCGGGTGCTTGGTGAGCACCGAGGAACCGTCCGGGTGGATCTCCGCGATCGGGAAACCGGGCCGGTGGCCGCCGTCGGGCAGCTCCGTGAAGAAGCTGAAGTTGCCGCCGGTGACCTGCGCCCCGCACTCGATCAGGTGCCCGGCGACGGTCGCCCCGGCCAGCGCGTCCAGGTCGTCCCGGCCCCAGCCGAACCGGGCGATCGCCGGCCCGACGGCCAGCGAGGCGTCGGTGACCCGGCCGGTGACCACCACGTCCGCCCCGGCGTCGAGGCAGGCCGCGATGCCGAACGCGCCGAGGTAGGCGTTCGCGGTGAGCGCGTCGGGACGGGCGAGGGCGTCGCCCTCGACGTACCCGATCCGGGCGGGGAGACCGAGCCGGTCGGCGAGCGAGCCGATCGCGGCGGCCAGGCCGGCCGGGTTGAGCCCGCCGGCGTTGGTCACGATCCGCACGCCCCGGTCCAACGCGGTGCCGAGGCAGCCTTCGAGTTGGCGGAGGAACGTCTTCGCGTATCCCAGCGCGGGGTCGCGCATCCGGTCGCGGCCGAGGATCAGCATGGTCAGCTCGGCCAGGTAGTCGCCGGTGAGCACGTCCAGCTCGCCGCCGTCGAGCATCTCCCGCCAGGCCGTGGAGCGGTCGCCGTAGAAGCCGGAGGCGTTGCCGACCCGCAGCGGCGCGCTCATGCCGGGGCTCCGGCGCCGCTCGCCGCGCGCGGCTCCCGGCCGGTGCCGGGCGGCCCGGCGAAGGCCTGGGCCACGTCCAGCCACTCGTCGGCGGTGGCGCCGGTGGCGGTCAGGGCCAGGTCGGCGCGGTGCCGGCGCTGGGTGACCAGCAGGCAGAAGTCGAGCGCCGGGCCGGTGACCCGGTCCGCCGCGTCCGCCGGCCCGAAGGCCCAGGTGTCACCGTCGGGCGCGGTCAGTTCGACCCGGACCGGGGCCGTGGGCAGCGCCCGGCCGTGGGCGGCGAAGCCGTGCCCGAGGGTACGGAAGCCGAGGTGGGCGACGTGCCGCAGCCGGTCGGTCGGGGCCCGGGTGACGCCCAGCGCGTCGGCCACGTCCTCGCCGTGCGCCCAGGTCTCCATGATCCGCGCGGTGGCCATCGAGGCGGGCGACATCCGGGTGCCGTACCAGGGCAGCTTGTCTCCCGCGGGGACGGCGGTGAGGGCGTCGATGAGCGCGGCCCGGCCGGCACGCCAGCGGGCGAGCAGCTCGGCCGGCGGGGCCAGGAACTGCTCCGCGCCGTCGTCGACGAGCCGGCTGACGTCCGGCGCCGAGGTGACCGAGGCGTAGAAGGCGTCGACGTCGGTGGCGGCGAGCCGGGCCATCTCGTCGGTCCAGGCGAGGTGGGCGATCTGGTGACCGACCGTCCACCCGGGAGCGGGGGTCGGCCGCGTCCAGGCCTGCGGGGGCAGCGGCGCGACGAGGGCGTCGAGCTGCTCGGACTCGGCGGCCAGATCCGCGAGCAGTGCTGTCAGGTCGACCATGTTGCCTCCGGGCGGGGTGTGCCGGTCAGGACGGACGGGGTCACTGCCTGTCGCGCTCAAGCCCCGCCCCGGCCGGCATGGCGCGCTCCGCTGGGCCGGCGTCGGGCGTGAGCAGGGCGGCGAGCTGGCGTTTCCAGGTGTGCAGCAGGGCGGTACGGCGGGCCGAGTCGTCATTGAGCAGGTTGGCCACGCCCAGCCCGCGGAGCAGGTCGAGGGTGGCCTGCACGGCCTCCCGTACGCCGGGGCGGCGCTCGTCGACGCCGAGCAGCGCCACGGTCAGCCGGTGCATCTCCCGGCCGACCCGGGCCTCCAGCGGCACCAGGGCGCGGCGCAGCTCGGCGTCGGTGCGGGCGGCGACCCAGAGCTCCAGCGCGGCGACGAAGAGCGGCCCGGTGAAGGCCACGCCGAGCAGGTCGACCACCCGGTCGAGCCGCTGCGGCCCGGCCGGCAGGGCCTCCGCCTCGGTGCGCAGCTCCGCCGCCCGCCGGTCGGCGAGGTGCGCGACGGCGGCGGTCACCAGGGCCGCCTTGGTCGGGTAGTGGTGCAGCTGCGCGCCGCGCGAGACGCCGGCCCGGGCCGCGACCACCGTGGTGGTGGTGCCGGACCAGCCGTACTCCACCAGGCAGTCGACGGTCGCCTCCAGCAGCCGGGCCTGGGTGGCGCGGCTGCGCTCCTGCTGAGGGACGCGCGTCGATGCGGTGGGCACGGGGACAGCGTGCCGCCCCCGAAACAAACAGTCAAGCCTGACTTTTTCTAGTCTCTGTCTGTCCGGCCCTCTGCGGGGGTGGTGTGGCGACCCTTTCGAGCTGATGACGTGGGCGGATCGCCGCCGAGTCGTTCACGTCATCAGCTCGAAAGGATCCGCGTGCTCGGCGGTGGTCAGCGACCGTCCCGGGGGCCGAAGACGGTGAGCGCGTCGGCGTCGCTGTGCCGGGAGCGCAGGTACTCGTCGGCCCACTCGGCGGCTTCGGGGAAACCCGACTCGGCGGCGACCCGGACGCAGGCGGCATCCACGTCGAACGGGGTGCGGCGTAGTTGCACGCCCGGTCCGAGCAGGGCCCACCACGCCCCGGCGCCGCCGTACGGCATCCCGATGCTGCCCGGGTTGACCACCAGCCGCCGGTCGGCCAGGCGGGTGAACGGCATGTGGGTGTGCCCGCAGACGATCGTGCCCACCTCGGCCGGCACCCCGGCGAGCACCTCCGCCCAGCGGTCCATCCGGGAGTCCACCAGCACCACCTCCTCGTCGTCGCGGGGCGTGGCGTGGCAGAAGAGCACCGGACCGAGGCCGGCCACCTCCAGGGTCACCGTCAGCGGCAGCGCCGCCAGCCGGGCCGCCTGATCGTCCCGGAGCTGCTGGGCGGCCCAGTTCGAGACCGCGATGGGAGAGCTGCGACCGGCCCGCGCCTCGACCAGCTCGCGGTCGGCGTTGCCGCCGACCCAACAGGCTCGGTCGCCGAGGTCGGCGAGCAGGTCCAGCACCTCGACCGGCTGCGGTCCGGCGGCGATGTCACCGGTGAGCACGATCAGGTCGGCGGCGGCCACGTCCGGCTCGGCCAGCACGGCCTCCAGCGCGGGCAGCGCACCATGGATGTCGGAGAGGACGGCTACGCGTTCGAGCATGCGCCCACCGTGCCGGGCGGCCGCCACGATGTCGAGGAATTCTGCGCCCGGCAGAGAGACCCCCGGACACGACGAGGCCAGGGACACCTGGGATGGCCCTGGCCTGGTCGTCGATCGGGTCAGACCCGCGCGCGGCGGGCCAGACGCTCCGGGTCGAGGATGATGATGCTCTTGCCGTCCAGCCGCAGCCAGCCCCGCGAGGCGAAGTCGGCCAGCGCCTTGTTGACGGTCTCCCGGGAGGCGCCGACGAGCTGGGCGATCTCCTCCTGGGTGAGGTCGTGGGTCACCCGCAGGACGCCGCCGTCACGGGTGCCGAAGCGGCCGGCCATCTGGAGCAGGTTCTTGGCGACCC
The DNA here is from genome assembly GCF_900091515.1 of Micromonospora purpureochromogenes. Classification (NCBI taxonomy): domain Bacteria; kingdom Bacillati; phylum Actinomycetota; class Actinomycetes; order Micromonosporales; family Micromonosporaceae; genus Micromonospora; species Micromonospora purpureochromogenes. Next base: position 961,586 of record NZ_LT607410.1, read on the forward strand.
GGCCCGGCACGTCGGTGAAGATCAGGTCGGCCAGCGAGTCGTTGGTCCGGCGGAGCCGGCGGGCCAGCACCCGCAGCAGCTGCTCGGCGATCTCGGGCCGGTTGTTCAGCCACGGCCGCAGCGCCTGCTTGCGCAGCCGCACCAGCCGGGTGTCGGTGACCGCGGTGGCCGTGGCCGTACGCGGACCGGGGTCGAAGAGCGACAGCTCACCGACCATGTCCGACGGGCCCATGACGGCGATCAGGTTCTGCCGGCCGTCGGCCGCCCGACGCCCCACCTTGATCTTGCCGGACAGGAGGATGTAGAGACTGTCGCCGGGCTCGCCCTCGTTGAACACGATCTCGCCCTTGCGGACGTCGATCGTCTCCATCTCCTTGGCGAGCGCCTCGGCAGCCTCCGGGTCGACACCCTGGAAGATCCCGCTGCGGGCCAGTACCTCGTCCATCGCGCACCTCCGGTTGCGCGCCGCCGTCCGTCGGCCGGGTCCGCCGTCCGCTTATCCCTCGCGCGCCGACAAGTCTAGGCGCACGCGAGCACGAATCAGAGGCGCACCCCTGGAATCCTGATCCTTGGACTTAACCTTCCCGCCCTGATCAGGGGCTAGTATCGCGCGGCCGTGTCCGGGTGGTGACCGGGCGTCGCCGTCGATGGCCGTAGGGTGACGGACGTGCTGAGCGACCCCGCCCTGACCAGCCGTCCCGAGGACGGCCGGGACATCCCGCTGCTGGTGTGGCGCGCCGGGGCGCCCCTGCGGGCGGTCAGCTCCGGCCCGCTCGGTGGCGGGATCGGCGTCCGGAACTGGGTGCTGAACGCGACCGTGCCGATGTCGTACCGCCGGGACGACCCGGCCGCCCACCTGGCCGCGCTGGCCGGCGGCCTCGGCCTGGCCGGCCCCGGGGTGGGCCTGCTCACCGGGGTGGACGTCGCCGAGGTGGTGGCCCGGGTCGACACCGGCGTGCGGGCCTGGGCGACGGTCGGGCTGGGCACGCCGGTCTGGGCCGCCGCGCCGGCCCCGGCGACGCCGGCCCAGCGGGTGGGCACGGTCAACATCGTCGTGTACGTCCCGGCGGCGCTCGGCGACGCCGCGCTGGTCAACGCCATCGCCACGGCCACCGAGGCGAAGGCCCAGGCGATCTGGGAGCTTGGCCTGCCCGCCACCGGTACGCCCACCGACGCGGTCACCGTGCTCTGCCCGGCCGACGGCCCCGCCGAGCCCTACGGCGGCCCCCGGTCCACCTGGGGCGCCCCGCTGGCCCGGGCCGTGCACGCCGCCGTCCGGGACGGCGGGGCGGTGCCCTGCGTGCCCTGGTCCGACCGGCGGGCGGGATGAACTTCGGTCCGAAAGGCCATCGTCGGGCCGTTACCTACCCGGTAGGGTCGCCAGCGATGTCCGCTCCCGCGTCTGCCAGGACCCGCCGCCGTGCCGCACTCGCCGTCGGCGCGGTCCTCGCTGTGCTGCTCAGCGCCGGCTGCGGCACGTCGGACGACGACGCCGCGCCGGTCTGGCAGCGCGGCGGCGGCGGGGGCGCCACCGGTGCACCGGTCCCGTCCGGCGGCGCCTCGGAGCCGGCCGGCGAGGCCGTCTCGCTCTCGGCGACCGGCGACATCATCATGGGCAACGCCCCCTCCCGGCTCCCCGCCAACGGCGGGCGGGGCTTCTTCGACGAGATCTCCGACGCGCTCGACGCCGACCTGGTGATGGGCAACCTGGAGGAGCCGCTGACCGAGGACACCGGCACCGGCAAGTGCGGGGCCAACGCCACCGCCTGCTTCCAGTTCCGGGCCCCGCCCAGCTACGCCGCCCACCTCTCCGACGCCGGCTTCGAGCTGCTCAACCAGGCCAACAACCACGGCTACGACTACGGCCCACAGGGGTACGCGAACACCCAGAAGGCGCTGGAGAAGCAGGGCCTCAAGCACACCGGCGCGCCGGACCAGATCACCGTGGTGGAGGTCAAGGGCGTCAAGATCGCGGTGGCCGGCTTCTCGTCGTACCCCTGGTCGAACAGCCTGACCGACATCGACGCCGCGACGGCGGTCGTCGAGAAGGCCGCCACCATGGCCGATCTCGTGGTGGTGCAGGTGCACATGGGTGCCGAGGGGGCCGACCGGACCAAGGTCAAGCCGGGCACCGAGCTGTTCTACGGCGAGAACCGGGGCGACCCGGTGAAGTTCTCCCACGCCATGATCGATGCCGGGGCGGACCTGATCGTCGGGCACGGCCCGCACGTGCTGCGCGGCATGGAGTTCTACCAGGGCCGGCTGATCGCCTACAGCCTGGGCAACTTCGCCGGCGGCGGCCGGTCGCTCAACCCGAGCGGGCGGCTCGGCTGGGGCGGGGTGCTCAAGGTGTCGCTCAAGCCGGACGGCAGCTTCGCCGGCGGCTCCTTCACCTCCACCCGGATGAACTCCGTCGGCAAGCCGACCATGGACTCCGCCGACCAGGGCCTCGGGCTGGTCAAGCAGCTCAGCCGGGCCGACTTCCCGCGTACCGGGGCCCGGTTCGACGCGGAGGGCAGGATCGGCGCGCCGCAGGCCGGCTGAGCCGGGCGTGGGCCCGGCGGGTGGTCGTCCCGGCGACGTAGGCTGGCCGGCGTGACCATCAGCTCCACCGAGACGGACCTCGGCCGGACCCGGCGCGCCCGGCGGATCGGCCGGGCGCTGACCGAGGCGCACCCCGACGCGCACTGTGAACTCGACCACTCCAACGCGTTGGAGCTGGCCGTCGCCACCATCCTCTCCGCGCAGTGCACCGACAAGAAGGTCAACGAGGTCACCCCGAAGCTCTTCGTGCGCTACCCGACGGCGGCCGACTACGCCGGGGCCGACCGGGCGGAACTGGAGGAGCTGATCCGGCCGACCGGCTTCTACCGCAACAAGACCGACTCGCTGATCAAGCTGGGTCAGGCCCTGGTCGAGCGGTACGACGGCAGGGTCCCCGGCAGGCTGGCCGACCTGGTGACGCTGCCCGGGATCGGCCGCAAGACCGCCAACGTCATCCTCGGCAACGCCTTCGACGTCCCGGGGATCACCGTCGACACCCACTTCCAGCGGCTCGTGCAGCGCTGGAAGCTGACCGCGCAGACCGACCCGGTGAAGATCGAGCACGAGATCGGCGCGCTCTTCCCCAAGCGCGAGTGGACCATGCTCTCGCACCGGATCATCTTCCACGGCCGGCGGGTCTGCCACGCCCGCAAGCCGGCCTGCGGGGCCTGCACGCTGGCGAAGCTCTGCCCGTCGTACGGGACCGGCCCGACCGAGCCGGCCGCCGCCGCGAAGCTGCTCAAGGGCCCCCGGGCCCGGGACCTCGCGGCCGCCGCCGGGGTCGACCCCGAGCTGGTGCCGCGGCAGGCCGTCGCCGCGGAGGTGCCGTGAACCGTCGGCTGGCTGCCCTGCTCGTCCCCGCGCTGCTGGCCGTCGCCGGCTGCACCGCCACCGGTCAGGGCAGCGCCACCACCCCCACCGCCCGAGCCGAACGCCCCTCGCCGTTCGCCGACTGCGCGACGCTCACCCGCCCGCCGGCCACGATCGGTGACGCCACGCCTGGCGCTGCCGCGACCGGCACCGCGACGCCGGGCGCCGCCGCGACCGCCACTGCCACGCTCGATGCGGCCGCGCCGGCCGCCACCGGGACGGGGGGTGCCGGGCCGGTGCTGCCGGGCCTGATCCTCTCCTGCTTCACCGGCGGCACGCCGGTGGCGCTGCGGGACGTCCGGGGCCCCGCCGTGGTCAACGTCTGGGCCTCCTGGTGCCCGCCCTGCCGCAAGGAGCTGCCCGCCTTCCAGCGGCTCAGTGAGCAGACGGCCGGCCGGCTCCAGGTGATCGGCGTCAACAGCCGGGACACCCGCAGCGCCGCCCAGTCCATCGGCGAGGACTACGGCATCCGCTTCCCGATGCTGTTCGACCAGGGCGAGGCGCTGCAACGGGAGCTGGGGCGCAACGCCCTCCCACTGACCATCCTCGTCGACGCCCAGGGCCGGGTACGCCACACCGACGCCACCGGCGCCCTCGACCACGCCCGGCTCGCCGCGCTGGTCCGGCAGCACCTCGGCGTGCAGGTGTCCCGATGAGCGCGAGGAGCGAGCCGGTCCTGCGAGTCCCGCAGTCGCGAACGAAGGTGGCACCGTGAGCGCGAGGAGTGAGCCGGTCCTGCGAGTCCCGCAGTCGCGAACGAAGGTGGCACCGTGAGCGCGAGGAGCGAGCCGGTCCTGCGAGCCCCGCAGTCGCGAATAGAGGTCACTCCGTGACCCGCCCGCCGGCCTGGATCGACCCGCTGCTCGGTCGGCTCGGCACCGCCCGGGTGGAGGACTTCACCCGGCTCACCACGCCCGAGGAGGGCGGCCGGGAGAGCGCGGTGCTGGTGCTGCTCGGCGAGGAGCCCGGCGCCGGCCCGGACGTGCTGGTGCTCCAGCGGGCCGCGACCCTGCGCAACCACGCCGGCCAGCCGGCCTTCCCCGGCGGCGCTGCCGACCCGGAGGACGCCGACGCCGCCGCGACCGCGCTGCGCGAGGCGAACGAGGAGGTCGACCTCGACCCGGCCAGCGTGACCGTGCTGGCCGAGCTGCCCAGGCTGTGGATCCCGGTCAGCGACTTCGTGGTGACCCCGGTGCTGGCCTGGTGGCACGCGCCGCACCCGGTGCACCCCCGGGAGCCGGCCGAGGTCGCCCACGTCGCCCGGCTGCCCGTCGCCGAGCTGGTCGACCCGGAGAACCGGATGCGGGTACGCCACCCGAGCGGCTGGATCGGGCCCGCGTTCTCCGTGCGCGGCATGCTGGTCTGGGGCTTCACCGCCGGGGTGCTCGCCACGCTCCTGGAGATGGGGGGCTGGGCCCGCCCATGGCCGCGTGGCCGGGTGATCGAACTGCCGCCCGCCGGGGCCACCCCGGCGCCCTCCGCCGGCACCGACGAGGTCGACGAGATGGCTGGCCCGCTGACCTGACCGTCACGTTCAGCAAGCGCTACGCCCCCGCCGTGCCCGGTGCCCGTACCCTTGACGCGTGTCCGTCGTGGATCTCGTCCTGCTCCTGCTCATGCTCGTGTTCGCGATCAGCGGATACCGCCAGGGCTTCGCCATCGGGGCGCTCTCGCTCTCCGGCTTTTTTCTGGGCGCGCTCCTCGGCCTCCAGGTCGGCCCCATCTTCGCCCGGCAGTTCGTCGACAGCGGCACCCGGGTACTGATCTCCCTGGTCGCCGTCTTCGGGTTGGCCGTGCTCGGGCAGGCGCTCGCCGGCTGGCTCGGCTCGCACCTGCGCAGGACGATCACCAACGACGTGGCGAAGCGGGCCGACGACATCGGCGGCGCGTTCGTCTCGCTCTTCGCCGTGATGCTGGTGGCCTGGCTGGTCGCCGTCCCGCTGGCCTCCTCGCCGCTGCCCTGGCTGTCCGCCTCGGTCAAGAACAGCGCGCTGCTGACCGTGGTGGACCGGGTGCTGCCCGACCGCGCCCAGGAGCTCTCCACCGCCCTGCGCGACACGGTGGACACCGACGGCTTCCCGGACGTCTTCAACGGCCTGGGCCGCACCCAGGCGCGGCAGGTCTCCCCGCCCGACCCGGCCCTCGCCGGCTCCCAGGTGGTGGCGAACAGCCAGCGGTCGGTGGTCAAGGTGCTGGGTTCCGCGCCGAGCTGCGCGCGCCGCATCGAGGGCTCCGGCTTCGTGTACGCCGACGACCGGGTGATGACCAACGCGCACGTGGTGGCCGGTACCCGCTCCGTCGCCGTGGAGCTGCGCGGCGAGCGGTACGACGGCGAGGTGGTCGTCTACGACCCGGACCGCGACCTCGCCGTGCTGCACGTGCCCGGGCTGCCCGGCCCGTCCCTGCGCTTCGCCGCCGGGCAGGCCGGCAGCGGCTCGGACGCGATCGTGCTCGGCTTCCCCCTCGACGGCCCGTACGACGCCCGGCCGGCCCGGGTGCGCGACGTCGACCGGATCACCGGGCCGGACATCTACTCCTCCGGCGACGTGACCCGGGAGATCTACACGATCCGGGCGCTGGTCCGCAGCGGCAACTCCGGCGGTCCGCTGGTCTCCTCCAACGGTCTGGTGCTCGGCGTGATCTTCGCGGCGGCGGCGGACGACCCGAACACGGGTTTCGCGGTGACGGCGGCGGAGGCGCGGCCGGTGGCGTTGGAGGGCGCGGAGCGTACCCGTGGGGTGGGCACGGGCGACTGCACCTGAGCCCCGCCGCGGCGGCCGGGTGACCGCGGCCGGGGTCAGCTCCGGGCGCGGGCGGCGGCCACGTCCCCGCCCGACGGGGTGACCCCGGGCAGCCGGGCCCTGCCCCAGTTCAGCGTCCGGTCCAGCACCGCCCGGGCCATGATCGCCACGCAGGTGCCGCCGTTGACGAAGGACGCCAGCACGTCGCTCGGATGGTGCATGCCCCGGTACATCCGGGTCAGCGCCACCCCGACCGGCACCAGGACCAGCAGGGCCCACCAGGTGGCCTTGCCCGCGGTGCTCCTCGCCCGCAGCGCCAGCAGCAGCGCGATGCCGACGTAGAGCGCCACCGCCGCCGAGGTGTGTCCGGACGGGAAGCTGGAGGTGGGCGGCGAGACGTCCATGTGTTCGACGGCCGGACGACGCCGGTCGATGGCCATCGTGGTCAGCAGGAAGACCAGCGCCTGGGCGCTGACCGCGGCGCACAGGAACAGCGGCTCCCGCCAGCGGTGCAACACCAGCCGCAGGACCAGCGCCGCCACCACGGTGACCAGGAGGATCACCTGGGTGCTGGCGAGCGTGCTGAACACCAGTGAGACGTCGTTCCAGCCGCCGGTGCGGTCGGCAGCCAGTTCCCGGTTGACCGCGTCCTCCACGGTGAACGGCCAGACCCGGTCCAGCACCCGGGTGACCAGCACCCCGAGCAGGACCATGAAGGTCAGCAGCAGGGCCACCGGCACCAGCACCCGCTTGATTACCTGCACCGCGAAGTCGGACATGGGCCGCCCATTACCCCCGCCGGGCCACAACTACGCGTCCGGCTCGTTCCGGTCGTCGGCCAGCTCCGGTTCCACGCCCTCGGCGGCAGGCCGGGCGGCGGGCCGGCCGGTCCGCTCCCGCCAGGTGGTGAACGCGGCGGAGGTCGCCGCCACCACCGCCACGCCGAGCAGCCAGCCGCCCAGCACGTCGCTGGTCCAGTGCACGCCGAGCGCCACCCGACTCAGCCCGGTCACCCCTGCGACCAGCACCGCCGCCACCCAGATTGCCACCTGCGCCGCCGTTCGCCTCCGGGCGTACGGCAGGAAGACCAGCAGCAGCACGCCGGCGGCCAGGGTGGCGTTCAGCGCGTGCCCGGACGGGAAGGAGAAGCCGGCCGCCCGGGCCACCGGGTCGAGCAGGTCCGGCCGGCCCCGGCCGACCAGCAGTTTCAGCAGCGCGCCGAGCAGCCCGCCGACGGTCATCGTGGTGACCACCCAGAGGGCCAGCCGGCGGGCCCGGCGGGTCCACAGCCAGACCACCACGGCCAGCGCCGCCACCCGCAGCGGCCCCGGACCGAAGACGGTGGTCCACCCGTTCATCACCCGCACCCAGCCCCGGTGGTCGACGGCGTAGCGGAACAGCGCGTCGGTCACCACCGCGTCCAGGTGGTGCAGCGGCGGCCAGGCGCCCACCACCAGCACGGCCAGCAGCGCGAACGGCACCAGCACCAGGAACGCCGCCGCCGAGGCCAGGGTCAGCCGCAGGCCCAGCGAGTGGTCGCGGTCCAGGCGTCGACCCCGCCAGGAGCGGGCCGACGGAGGTACGGAGGTGCGCTGGCCGGGGTTGCTCATGGCGTCAGCACTTACCCAGCGACGCGGCCGATCAGGCCGGGGTCAGCGACCCCAGAGGCGGAACCGGCGGATCATCAGCGCGGTGCCGGTGACCAGGGCGACGAGGATGGCCACGCCGGTCCAGAGGCGGCGCGGCGCGCTGTCGTCCTCGGCGCCGGCCGGCTGCGCGGACCAGCGGGTGTGCTGCCGGGGCGCGGTGAAGCCGAGCGGGTCGGAGCCGGTGCCGCCGGCCTGGGCGTCGTCGGTCGACCCGGGCGCCGGGCCGAAGCCGACCACGCCGGGGGAGTCGTTGTCGTCGAGCGGGTTGCGGTGCACCAGCGGCACGTCCGCGGTCAACGCGGCCACCGGGTCGACCATGCCGTACCCGAAGCGGTCGTCCCGACCGGTGGGGCCGATGTCCTTCGCGGTGGTCAGCAGCCGGTTGACCACGTCCCCCGCGGACATTTCCGGGAACCGGGCCCGCACCAGCGCGGCGGTCGCCGCCACCAGCGGTGCGGCGAAGCTGGTGCCCTGCACCCCCCAGTAGCCACCGGGGCGGGCCCCGACCAGGCGGGTGGCCGGCGCGGTGAGGGTGGTGGCGTGCCCGGTGATCGAGCCGGACCAAAGGTTCTCGCTGCTGCCCTCCAACCCGGCCACGGCGATCACGCCGGGCTCCCGTGCCGGGTACCAGACCTTGGGGCTGGACGAGGTGGCGAGGTTGCCGGTGCAGGCGACCACGACCACGTCCCGAGCGAAGGCGTAGTCGAGCGCGGCGGCCAGCGCCGGGCTGTCACCGCCGCCGCCCAGGGACAGGTTGATCACGCGGGCGCCGTTGTCGACCGCCCAGCGCACCCCCTTGGCGACGATCATCGCGTCGTCGTAGCGGTTCTCGTCGTCGAGCACCCGGACCGGCAGGATGCGGGCGCCCGGGGCCAGCCCCGCCACGCCCTTCCGGTCGTCGTTGCGCCCGGCGATCAGGCTGGCCACCGTGGTGCCGTGACCCACCGGGTCCGGCTCGTCGGCGCCGGCGGGGGAGACCAGGTCGATGCCGGGCAGCACCTGGCCGGCGAGATCCGGGTGGGAGGCGTCCACACCGGAGTCGATCACCGCGACGGTGACCCCCCGGCCGGTGGAGGCGCTCCACGCGGTGCTGGCCCGCAACTCCTGGAGCTGCCACTGGTCGTCGCGGACCCGGTCGGCCCGGGTCGTGGTCTCCAGCGGGACGAAACCCGGCTCGGCCAGCGGCGCGCCGGCGGCCCACGCGGCGACGGTGACCGGTCGGGACGGGGCGGCCGACGCCGGTGGCGGCACCGCGCCGACGACCGTCACGGCGGTCGCCGCGACACCGAGCAACGCCCGGCCGGCGAACCGGTTGAGCGCGGTCGGGGAGCCGTGCCGAACCCTGGTCACATCCTCCGCCATTCATCGTCCTTGACACGTGCTGCTCGGCAGATTACCGGTTTTCCCGTCCGCGGCGGGACGTTCCGCCGGACACGCTCACGGCGGGGGGAGATGTGCCAACTGGACCAGGCGTACGCCCTCACGCCGGGTGACCAGCCGGCCCCGCCCGGGCGGCAGCGGCCCGGGACGGACCTGACCGACCAGCGGCCCCTCGTCTGGGCTGCCGCTCATCACCAGCCCGGCGGTGGAGAGCTCGCGCAGCCGCTGCACGATCGGCTCGTACTGGGCGCGGGCGGCGCCGCCGGAACGGCGGACCAGCACCAGGTGCAGCCCGATGTCGCGGGCCTGCGGCAGGTGCTCCTCCAGGCCGCGCAGTGGGTTCGCCGGGCCGCTGGACACCAGGTCGTAGTCGTCGACCAGCACGAACAGCTCCGGCCCGGACCACCAGGCCCGCTCCCGCAGTTGCGCCGGGGTCACGTCCGGCCCGGGCAGCCGGGCCTGCATGTAGCCGGCGACCGACTCGACCAGCTCGGCGGTGTGCGCCGCCGCGCTGCCGTACCCGATCACGTGCGGGTCGTCGATCAGGCTGTGCAGGCTGCGCCGGTAGTCGACCAGGATGATCCGGGCCTGCTCCGGGGTGAACCGGTCGATGATCGAGGTGGCCAGCGCGCGCAGGAACGAGGACTTGCCGCACTCCGCGTCGCCGAAGACCACGAAGTGCGGCTCGGTGGCGAAGTCCACCGCCACGGGGCGCAGGTCCGCCTCGCCCACGCCGATCGGGAAGGCCAGCCCGGCGGCGGCGGAGGTGTCGAGGTCGGCGTAGGGAAGCACCGGCGGGAGCAGCCGCACCCGCGGGGCGGGCGGACCGGACCAGGCTCCGGCGACCGCCTTCACCAGGTCGGTCGGCTCCATCCCGGCCAGCTGGGGCAGCGCGGTGAGGAAGTGCAGGCTCTGCGCGGTGATGCCCCGGCCGGGTGACTTCTCCGGCACGCCCGCCGCGGCCACCCGCTTCACCACCGAGTCCGACGGGTCGCCGAGGCGCAGCTCCAGCCGGGAGCCGAACAGGTCCCGGATGGCCGGCCGGAAGTCCATCCAGCGGACCGCGCTCGCCACCACGTGCACCCCGTACGACAGGCCGCGGGTGGCCAGGTCGGTGACCAGCGGTTCCAGGTCGTCGTACTCGCCGCGCAGGGTGGCCCAGCCGTCGACCACCAGGAAGACGTCGCCGAACGGGTCGACGGTCGGCTGGCCGGCCCCCGCCAACCCGGACCGGCGCTGCCGCCAGGCCGCCATCGACTCGACGCCCAGCTCGGCGAAGCGACGCTCGCGCTCGGCGAGCAGGGTGGCGATCTCGCCGATGGTCCGGCGCACCACGGTCGGGTCGGACCGTCCGGCCACCTGACCGACGTGCGGCAGGTCGCGCAGCGCGGCGAGCCCGCCACCGCCGAAGTCCAGGCAGTAGACCTGGGCCTCGGCCGGGGTGTGGGTGAGCGCCAGCGCGCAGATCAGCGTCCGGAGCAGGTGCGACTTGCCGCTCTGCGGCCCGCCGACCACCGCCACGTGCCCGGCGGCGCCGTCCAGCGCCAGCCAGAGCAGGTCGCGGCGCTGCTCGAAGGGCTTGTCCAGCACGGCCACCGGCACCTGGAGCGCGCCGTGCAGCTCCGGGTTGGCCACGGTGAGGCCGCGCTGCGGGTCGACGGCCGCGGGCCCGAGCAGCTCGTCCAGGGCGGGTGCGGTGTCGAGCGGGGGCAGCCAGACCTGGTGCGCCGGCGGGCCCTGCCCCGCGAGCCGGCCGACCAGCACGTCGAGCAGGTTCTCCGTCTCCTCCTCGACGGCCGGCAGCGCCGGGGTGGCCGGCTCCGGCACGGGCACCAGGTGGGTGGAGAAGGTGAGCAGCCGGGTGCCGCCGCCCGCGCCGCCGCCGGCCGCCGCGCCCCGCCGGCGGACCGGCCCGGAAACGTACGCGGCCTTGAACCGGACCAGCGGGTCGGTGCCGGCCCGCAGGTAGCCGTGCCCGGGTGAGCGGGGCAGCTCGTGCGCGTCCGGCACCCCGAGCACCGTCCGGGACTCCAGCGCCGAGAAGGTGCGCAACCCGATCCGGTACGACAGGTGGGTGTCGAGGCCCCGGAGCCGCCCCTCCTCCAGGCGCTGGCTGGCCAGCAGCAGGTGCACCCCGAGCGACCGGCCCAGCCGTCCGATCTGGACGAACAGGTCGATGAAGTCCGGCTTGGCGGAGAGCAGCTCGGAGAACTCGTCGCAGATCAGCAGCAGCGAGGGCAGCGGGGCCAGCGGGGTGCCGGCGGCCCGGGCCCGCTCGTAGTCGCGCAGGCTGGCGAAGTTGCCGGCCCGGCGCAGCAGCTCCTGGCGGCGCATCAGCTCACCGTTGATGGCGTCCACCATCCGGTCCACCAGCGGCAGCGCGTCGGCCAGGTTGGTGATCACGGCGGCGGTGTGCGGCAACCGGTCGAAGGACGCGAAGGTGGCGCCGCCCTTGAAGTCGACCAGCACGAAGTTGAGCTGTTCCGAGCTGTGCGTGGCGGCCAGGCCGAGCACCAGGGTGCGCAGCAGCTCCGACTTGCCGGAGCCGGTCGCGCCGATCAGCAGGCCGTGCGGACCCATGCCGTCCTGCGCCGACTCCTTCAGGTCCAGCTCGATCGCGCCGCCGTCGGCACCGACCCCGATCGGCACCCGCAGCCGGTCCCGCCCCGAGCGGGGTGCCCAGCCCTGCTCGGCGGTGAAGCCCTCCGGGTCGCCGATGCCGAGCAGCTCGGGCAGGCCCAGCTCGGCCCCGGCCGCGGTCTCGCCCCCGCGTACGGTGGTGGCCAGCCGCAGCGGCGCGAGCCGGCGGGCCACCGCCTCGGCGTCGACGACCTCCAGCCGGTCGGCGGTGCCCACCTCGGCGTGCCCCTCGGCCGACCGGGAGTGCAGCCGGTCGCCGTGCAGCTCCAGCAGCAGGGCGAAACGGTCGAGCAGCCGCGGCGGCGGGGTGTCCAGGTCGATCACGGTCACCGCGTCGATGCCGCCGTCCCCGGCCAGCTCGGTCGCCCCGGTCAGGTCGCCGCCGTCGAGCAGGACCACCACGTGCGGCCCGTCGGTGGCCGGGCCGGCCGGGCTGAACCGGGACCGGCTGGACAGCACCTCGTCGAGCAGGCGTTCCAGTTCGGCGGCGGAGCTGGTGACCAGCCGGACCGGGCCGAGCGCATCGGTGCGGCCGGGGTGGTGGGCGTGCGGCAGCCACTTGACCCACTCCCAGAGCGCCCGCCGTTCCGGCCCGGCGCAGACCGCGATGAGCAGTTCGTCCGGGGCGTGGAAGACGGCGAGCTGGGTGAGCATGGCCCGGGCCAGCGCCTGGGCGCCGGGCGAGCCGGTGCCGCCCCGTGCGTCCCCGGCCTCGCCGCGGACGAAGACCCGGGCGAAGCTGCGCATCGACAGCGCCACCGGCAGGTCCGGCACCACCGAGTACGCGTCGAGGAAGCGCCGCAGCGCCCCCGCGGTCATCGGTTCCAGCTCCTCCAGCGGCCGGGTGACCGGGGGGATCAGGGGGGTGGCCAGGGTCTGCGGGCCGACGGCCACCCGGACCACGGCGAAGTCCGGGTCACCCGGTCGGCGCTCCCAGACCCGGTGGCTGTCGACGGTCGACCAGAGCCGGCCCGGGTCCGGGTGCCGGTAGAAGAGCCCGGCCCGCTGCTGCCCGGCCGTCTGCCGGACCCGGCGGCGCAGCGCGGCCAGGTGTCGCAGGTACTCGCGGCGGGCGGCCATCATCTCCGACTTCTTCGGGGTGCCGGAGGCGCTGCCCCAGGAGGTCACCAGCATCGCCACCGAGGAGAGCCCGAACATGCCGCCCACCACGTACGAGTAGGCGCCGCCGCCCCGGCCGAACATCATCGCCATCGCCACCGTGCCGCCCAGCATGGGCAGCACCATCAGCGCCTGCTGCCAGCGACCGCCGGTCACCGCGGGGATTTCCGGCGGCGCCTCGACGGGCAGTTCACCGACCGGTATCTCCGGCGCCGGACGGCGCGGCGGTCGCTTGATGACGACAGTGGACACTGACCCTCCAAGGTGGCGCTCGGTAACCCGAGCCTGGCTCATGGTAGGTAAAGTCCTGTCGTCCGTCAGCCACCGCTCCCGCTCGATATGGAGATCAGTCGATGACTACCGGGCTGGCAAGGGTCACCATCAGCGCTCCGCAACGACGCGTCGACGTGGCCCTGCCGGAGCAGGTGCCCCTCGCCGAGCTGCTGCCGGAGGTGCTGCGGCACGCCGGCGAGGGGCTGGCCGACGACGGTGAGCGGCACGGCGGCTGGGTGCTGCGCCGCACCGACGGGGCGGTGCTGGCGACCGCGCAGGCGCTGCTCCCGCAGGGGGTGCGCGACGGCGAGGTGCTGCACCTCGCGCCGGCCCACGCCGAGTGGCCCGAGCTGGAGTACGACGACGTGGTGGAGGCCATCGCCGACGGCGCCCGTCGGCGCGGCAGTGCCTGGTCCCCGGCCGCCACCCGGGCCGCGGCGCTCGCCGGTGCGGGCGTGCCGCTGGCCGTCGGGCTGGTCGCCGTCCTGGCCGCCGGGCCGCAGCACCGGGCCGGCTGGCCGCTGGCGGTCACCGTCGCGCTGCTGCTCGCGCTCGCCGGCACGGTCGCCTCCCGCGCGTACGGGGACGGCCCGACCGGCGCCACCCTCGGCGGGTACGCGCTGCCGTACGCCGCGGCGGCCGGCGCCCTCGCGGTCAGCTCCGGCGACCCGGTCGGTGCGTTCCGGCCGCTGCCCTGGCTGGGCGCCCCCGAGCTGCTGGCCGGCGCGGTGGCGCTGCTGCTGGTGTCGGTGCTCGGCCTGCTCGGCACCGCCACCCGGCTGCGGGTCTTCGTGGCCGGCGCGACCCTCGGCGCGGTCGGCGCGGCCGCCGCCCTCGGCGGGCTCCTGCTCGGGCCGGCCGAGACCGCGGCGGTGCTGCTCTGCGTGCTGGTCTTCGCCCTCGGCGGGCTGCCGCTGCTCGCGATCCGGCTGGGCAAGATGCCGCTGCCGCCGATCACCCTGCCCACCGGCCCGACCGGCGGCCCGGACGGCGTGCGGGACCTGCCCGACCGGGCGCGGGTGCACGCGGCGGTGGCCCGGACCGAGGAGATGCTGACCGGGATGCTGATCGGGCACGGCGCACTGGCGCTCGCCGCGGCGCTGGTGCTCGGCGTCACCGGCGGGCTGGCCGGGCGGCTGCTGGTGGCCGTCGTCTCGGCGGTGCTGCTGCTGCGCTCCCGGCTCTTCGTGGCGGTCCGCCACCGGGTGCCGCCGGTGCTCGCCGGGCTGGCCGGGTTCGCGGTGCTCGGCGTGGTGCTGGCCGTCCGGGCCGGCGATGCGGTGGTGCTGGCGCTGACCGTGGGCGGGCTGCTGGTGGCGCTCACCGCCGTGGCGGCCGGCACCACGTACGCCCGGCGGCCGGTGTCGCCGTACGTCGGTCGGGTGGCCGACCTGACCGACACCGCGCTGGTGGTCTCCGTCGTGCCGGTGGCCTGCGCCGTGCTGGGCCTCTACGACGCCGCGCGCGGCCTGCTCGGCTAGGAGGCTGTCGGGAAACCTCGCGACGGCTGCGACTCCGCCTCGCTCGCCCCGAGGCTTCCCGACAGCCTCGGGGGCAGACGACGAAGGGCCCGGGGGTGAGCCCGGGCCCTTCGTGACGCGGTAGGTCAGTGCGCGGTGTCGCCGCGCTCCTCGGCGTCCTTGGCCCGCTGGTACGACGCGCGGACCTCGGCCTCGGCCTCGACCCGGCCGACCCAGGTGGCGCCCTCGACCGATTTGCCCGGCTCCAGGTCCTTGTAGACCTCGAAGAAGTGCTGGATCTCCAGCCGGTCGAACTCGCCCAGGTGGTGGATGTCGCGCAGGTGCTCCTGGCGCGGGTCCTCGTAGGGCACGCAGAGGACCTTGTCGTCGCCGCCCTTCTCGTCCGTCATCCGGAACATGCCGATGGTGCGGCACCGGATGAGGCAGCCCGGGAAGGTCGGCTCGGGGACGAGCACCAGCGCGTCCAGCGGGTCGCCGTCCTCGCCCAGGGTGCCCTCGATGAACCCGTAGTCGGCCGGGTACTGGGTCGACGTGAAGAGGGTGCGGTCCAGCCGGATCCGGCCGGTCGCGTGGTCCACCTCGTACTTGTTTCGGTGACCCTTCGGGATCTCAACCGTGACGTCGAAATCCATCTCCCACGCTCCCTCGTCTGCCCACGCTGGCTGAACGGAACCACAGACGCCCCCGGTACGGGTGATTGGCCACCCACCGGCTCCGGACGCCGCATAGTCTTCGGACCGAAGTAGTGTCACCCAGGCTGGTTCCGGAGGCGGGAGGAGGGGGTCGTGGGGAGGGAAGATTCACACTACCGCCCGGAGGGGGTTGACGGGCGCGGGTCCGGTGGATCCGCGAGCGGACGCGTCCCGGTGCCCGGTGCGCACCCGTCCGACCGGTCTGCCCCGCCCAGCGCCACGCCGTCGGGGCCGGTTCCGCCGGCCTGGCCGGGCGATCCCCGCAACACCGGCCGATTCCCCGAGGTGAACCCGCCCGGCCGCCCCGCCGCCGGCTCCGCCCGCGTGCCGTCCGGGCCCCCGCCGGCCGCCGGTTCGGCCCGGGTCCCGCCGCTGACCTGGGACGCCCCGGCCACCGGGCCCGGCCAGGTCCACCGCGCCGGCGCGGGCCACGTCTACGGCGCCGCGCCGGTCTCGCCCTCGGCCGGTCCGGTCTCCCCGGCCGCCGGCTCCGTGCCCGTCTCCCCGCCGCCGGCGGGCGCCGGACCGCTGGCTCCGCCACCCCCCGCGCCGCGCCGGCGTCGCCGACTGCTGCCGGTCGCGGTGCTCGCCACGGTGCTGCTGCTCGCGCTGGCCGGGGTCACCGTGGTGCTCCGCCCCGGGCCGGTCGCCGGGTGGCTGGGCGATGACGCCGCCGCGCCGGCCGCCGCCGCCCAGGCGCCGGAGCCGGACCCGTCGCCGGTGCTCGCCGGCCCCGACGCCAACGCCCCGCAGCCCACCTCCGCCGGGGTACGCGCCGCGGTGGAGCCGCTGCTCGGGGCCGCCGCCCTCGGCGGCCGGGTGAACATCTCGGTGGCCGACCTGACCACCGGGCAGTCCATCTACGCCAGGGGCGGCGACGACGGCACGGTGCCCGCCTCGGTGACCAAGCTGGCGACCGGCGTGACCGTGCTGGAGGCACGCGGTCCCGGGTACCGCATCCCCACCCGGGCGGTGGCCGGGGCGAACCCGGGCGAGGTGGTGCTCGTCGGCGGCGGCGACCCGACCCTCGCGGTGGACGGCAAGGGCTTCTACCGCGGCGCCGCCCGCCTCGACACGCTGGCCAAGCAGGTGAAGCAGGCCCTCGGCGGCACCGCTGTGACCAAGGTCGTCGTCGACTCCACGCTCTTCCCCGGCCCGGTGCACGGCCCCGGCTGGGACGACGACATCCCGACCGGCGGCTACGGCGCGTCGATCACCGCGCTGATGACCGACGGCGCACGCCGCGACCCCGAGGCGGCCCGGAAGACCTCCGACGACACCCACGGCGCGGCCGAGCGGGTTCCGGAGCCCGACCTGACCGCCGGCCGCTCCTTCGCCCGGCTCCTCGGCCTCGGCGGGGACGCCCAGGTCACCCGGGGCACCGCCCCGGCGGCCGGCGGCGCCACGGCCACCGGCGCCCCGGCACCCGGCACCGAGCTGGGCAAGGCCGAGTCGCTGCCGATGATCCGCCTGGTCGACATCATGATCAGCGACAGCGACAACGTGATCGCCGAGGCGCTGGCCCGGCAGGTGGCACTGGCCCGCAACCAGCCGGCGAGCTTCGTCGGCGGGGCGGCGGCGATGGACGAGGTCATCGGCGAGCTGGGCCTGCCGGCCAACGAGATCAGCCTCTCCGACGGCAGCGGGCTGTCCCGGAACAACCGGATCAGCCCGTCCCTGCTCACCGACCTGATCGCGCTCGCCGGCAAGGGCGACCACCCGGAACTGGGCGCCATCTTCGGCGGCCTGCCGGTCGGCGCCTGGTCCGGCACCCTGGGTGACCGCTACCGGGTCGACGCGACCGCCGCCGGCGCCGGGGTGGTCCGGGCCAAGACCGGCACGCTGACCGGGGTGCACGCCATCGCCGGGCTGGTCACCACGGCCGAGGGTCGGCTGCTCACCTTCGCGGTCCTCACCGACCGGGCCCCGGCCGGCGACTCGGACGTCAGCCGTCAGGCCCTCGACCGGATCGCCGGCGCCCTGGCCGGCTGCGGCTGCCGCTGACCCCGACCGCCGGGGCCCCCTGCTCGCACGCCGGGCCGGGGTGTTCCGGCGCGGGTACGGTGGGTGCATGGCGCAGTTCGTGGACTGGGATCTGGCCGCCGCGACCGCGGGGGCGCTGGGCAAGTCGGGCCCCCGGGTGTCGTACGCCGAGGCCACCGACGTGGTCGTCGACCTGCGACGGCTCACCGAGGAGGCGGCCGGGCACGTCGCCGACTACACCGGGCTGCGCTCGCAGGTGACGCACCCGCCGGTGCGGGTGGTGGACCGCCGGGACTGGGCGGCCGCCAACATCGCCGGCCTGCGCGAGGTGATCACCCCGCTGGTCAACCGGCTCTCCGGTGACAAGCGTCCCGGGCCGCTCACCGAGGCGGTCGGCTCCCGGCTGACCGGGATGCAGGCCGGCACGGTGCTCGCCTACCTCTCCGGCCGGGTCCTCGGCCAGTACGAGGTGTTCTCCGCCGACCCGGGTCAGCTGCTGCTGGTCGCGCCGAACATCGTCGAGGTGGAGCGGAAGCTGGAGGCGAACCCCCGCGACTTCCGGCTCTGGGTCTGCCTGCACGAGGTCACCCACCGCACCCAGTTCACCTCGGTGCCCTGGATGCGGGCGTACTTCCTCGGCGAGGTGAACGCCTTCGTCGACGCCGCGCAGGGCAACGAGCACCTGCTGGAGCGGCTGCGCCGGGGCGTCGCCACGCTCTCCGACGCGATCAAGGACCCGGAGAGCCGCACCAGCGTGCTGGACATCGTGCAGACCCCGGCCCAGCGGGCCGTGCTGGACCGGCTCACCGCGCTGATGACCCTGCTGGAGGGGCACGCGGAGTTCGTGATGGACGGCGTCGGGCCGCAGGTCATTCCCAGCGTGGAGCGGATCCGGGCGGGGTTCAACCGACGCCGCGAGGCCGGCAACCCGCTGGAGAAGGCGATCCGGCGACTGCTCGGCGTCGACGTCAAGATGCGCCAGTACGCCGAGGGCCGCAAGTTCGTGCACGGCGTGGTCGACCGGGTCGGCATGGACGGCTTCAACAAGATCTTCGGCTCCCCGCTGACCCTGCCCCGGCTGGACGAGCTGGGCAACCCGGACGCCTGGGTGGCCCGGGTGCACGGGCCGGCCGGCGCCACCCCGACCGCCGGCTGAGCGGACGGCCGTGGCCGCCCTCGCCCCGCCGGTCGCCGCGATCCGGATCGCCGTCCGCCGCGCGCTGACCGCGCTGCCGGCCGGCGGGCCGGTGCTGGTGGCCTGCTCCGGCGGGGCCGACTCGCTCGCGCTGGCCGCCGCGACCGCCTTCGTGGCGCCCCGGCTCGGCCGGCGGGCCGGCCTGGTGACCGTGGACCACGGGTTGCAGGAGGGCTCCGCCGGGCGGGCCGGGGCGGTGGCCCGGTGGGCCGTCGAGGCCGGTCTCGACCCGGTCGAGGCGGTGCCGGTGACCGTGGCCGGGCGCCCCGGCGGCCCGGAGGCGGCCGCCCGCGAGGCCCGCTACCAGACGCTGGTCGACGCCGCCCGGCGGCACCGCGCGGCGGCGCTGCTGGTCGGGCACACCCGCGACGACCAGGCCGAGACGGTGCTGCTCGCGCTGGCCCGGGGCGCCGGACCGCGCGGACTGGCCGGCATGCCCGAGCGCCGCGAGCTGGACGGGGTGCCGCTGCTGCGTCCGCTGCTCGACCTCACCCGGGACGACACCCGCAAGGCGTGCGCCGCGCTCGGGCTGACCCCGTGGGAGGACCCGCACAACGCCGACCCGTCGTACGCCCGCGCCCGGGTACGCACCGACGTGCTGCCGGTGCTGCTGCGGGCGCTCGGCCCGGGGGTGCTGGACAACCTGGCCCGGACCGCCCGGCTGGTGGCCGCCGACACCGCCGCCCTGGACGACCTGGCCACCGCCGCGCTCGCCACCCCAACCGGGGTACGGGCCGCCGAGGGCGGACTCTCCGTGGCGGCCCTGGCCGCGCTGGCCCCGGCGGTGCGTACCCGGGTGCTGCACGCCTGGGCCCGGGAACTGGGCGCTTGTCCGGCGGCGCTGTCGCACCGGCACGTGGCCGCGTTGGACGCGCTGGTCACCGACTGGCGGGGGCAGGGCGCGACGTACCTGCCGGGCGGGCTGCGGGTGGCCCGTCGCGCCGGCCGCCTGCTCCGGGTCGACTGAGGCGGGGCCGTGGCCGCCGGTCGCGCCATGATCGGGGGCTTCCGACGGTTTCCGCATTCCGATCACATGGCGCGCGGCGGACCCTCCCCGGGAGCCGCCGGAGGCGGTAGACATGGCGGATGGCGTACCCCCGACAGCCGCTCTTCGCCCCGAACGGTGCCGTCGCGACCAGCCAGCCGCTCGCGGCGGCCGCGGGTCTGGCCGTGCTGCGGCGCGGCGGCAACGCCGTCGACGCCGCGCTGGCCACGGCGATCGCGCTGACCGTGGTGCAGCCGCCCTCGAACGACATCGGCGGTGACCTGTTCGCGATCGTCTGGGACGGCGAGCGGCTGCACGGGTTGAACGCCTCCGGCCGGTCCCCGGCCGCGCTGACCCGGGAGGTGGTGCTCACCGCGACCGGGGGGAACGGGCCGGCGGCGGTGGACGCGCTCGGGGGCGCGCAGGCGCGCGGTCCGGCGCTGCCGGCCCGCGGCTGGCTGCCGGTGACCGTGCCCGGCGCGCCGGCCGGCTGGCGGGACCTGCACGACCGGTTCGGGTCGCTGCCCTTCGCGGAACTCTTCACCGACGCGATCTCCTACGCCGAGCACGGCTACCCGGTCGCCACCGGCACCGCCGCCACCTGGGACCGGGCGCTGGCCGCGCGGGTCGAGCCGGGCGGCGAGGAGTACGCCGAGTTCGACCGGGTGTTCACCATCGGCGGGCGGGCGCCGCGCCCCGGCGAGCGGTGGCGCAACCCGGACGCCGCCCGCACCCTGCGCCGCATCGCCGAGACCGGCGCAGCGGACTTCTACCGGGGCGACATCGCCGCCGCGCTCGACGCCCACGCCGCCCGCACCGGCGGCCTGCTCACCGGCGACGACCTGACCAGGCACGCCTCCACCTGGGTGGACCCGGTCAGCGCCCGCTACCGGGGGCACGAGGTCTGGGAGCTGCCGCCCAACGGGCAGGGAATCGCCGCCCTGCTGGCGTTGAACATCCTGGCCGGCACGGACCTCGCCGCGCTCGACGCCGAGGAGCGGCTGCACCGCCAGATCGAGGCGGTCAAGCTCGGCTTCGCCGACGCCCACGCCCACGTGGCCGACCCGGAGCGGGCCCGGGTGCCGACCGCCGCCCTGCTCGACCCCGGCTACGCGGCGGCCCGGCGGGCCCTGGTCACCGACCGGGCCGGCGACCCGGTGGCCGGCGACCCGGAGCGCGGCGGCACGGTCTACCTGTGCACCGCCGACGCGGGCGGGATGATGGTCAGCCTGATCCAGTCCACCTACCTGGCGTTCGGCTCCCGGGTGGTGCTGCCCGGGCACGGTTTCGCGCTGCAGAACCGGGGCCTCGGTTTCCGTCTCGACCCGACGCACCCGAACGTGGTCGGGCCGGCCAAGCGGCCCTTCCACACCATCATCCCGGGATTCCTGGCCCGCGACGGCGCGCCGGTCGGACCGTTCGGCGTGATGGGCGGGCACATGCAGCCGCAGGGGCACGTCCAGCTGGTCTCCGCCACCGTGGACGCCGGCCTCGACCCGCAGGCCGCGCTGGACGCTCCCCGCTGGTACTGGCACGCCGGCCGGACCCTGCTGGTCGAGCCGGCGCTGGCGGCGGTGCCCGGCCTGGTCGCGGGGCTGCGCTCGCGGGGGCATGAGGTCACCGTCGCGGAGGAGCCTTCGGTCTTCGGGTACGGGCAGGCGGTGTGGCGTGGCCCGTCGGGCGGCTATGTGGCGGGGTCGGAGTCTCGGGTGGACGGGGCTGCTGTCGGGTTCTGACTCTTTCGGTTCGTCGGGCTCGGGGTGGGGTTTCGCCGGAGCCCGACCCGCTCCGGGCGGTCAGGCTTGATCCCTGCGCGGGTCGGGCTCCGGCGAAACCCGGGTGGCCGGGCTGGGTGGGTCCCGCCGGTCGGGTGGGTGGATCTTTGGTGGTTGCGGTGGTTGCGGTGGTTGCGGTGGCGGGAACCGGCCTTCTCCGCAGGTCCGTGGCCCGAGGGATGGCCGCGGTCGTTCCGGTGGTGGCCGGGCTGGTGGCCGTGGGGCTGGTTGTGGTCGACGTGGGGCTGGGTGTGGGTCAGGTGGTGGTTACCCGGTCGCGGAAGGTGGTGCGGTAGGCGTGCGGGGTGGTGCCGACGCGGCGGGTGAAGTGGTGGCGTAGCGCGGCGGCGTCGCCGAAGCCGGCCCGGTCGGCGACGGTGTCGACGCTGAGCCGGGTCTCCTCCAGCAGCCGGCGGGCCAGCAGCACGCGCTGGTTGGTGAGCCAGTCGTGCGGGGTGGTGCCGGTCTCGGCCCGGAACCGGCGGGCGAAGGTCCGCGCCGACATGCCGGCCCGGGCGGCCAGCTCGTCCACCGTGGTCGGCCGGTCCAGGTGCCCGATCAGCCAGCTCAGCACCGGCTCCAGCGTGGGGGCCTCCGGCGTGACCGGGATCGGCGCCTCGACGTACTGGGACTGGCCGCCGTCGCGGTGCGGGGGGACGACCATCCGGCGGGCCAGCCGGGTGGCGATGGCGGAGCCGTGCTCCTGGCGGACCAGGTGCAGGCAGGCGTCGATGCCGGCGGCGGTGCCGGCGCTGGTGAGCACCGGCCCGTCGGCGACGTAGAGCGAGTTGCACCGGACCCGGGCCGCCGGGTGGCGGCGTTGCAGCTCGTCGACGTACCGCCAGTGGGTGGTGCACTCGCGGCCGTCGAGCAGCCCGGCCGCGCCCAGCACGAACGCGCCCGAGCAGACGCTGAGCAGGTACGCCCCCCGGTCGGCGGCCCGGCGCAGCGCGTCCAGCACCGGCTCGGGCACCGCGCAGCCCTGGCTGTGCGCCGGCACGGCGACCAGGTCGGCCTCCTCGATCGGACCGAGGTCGGCGTGCGGGGTCAGCCCGAAGCCGGAGGAGGTTCGGACGGGGCCGCCGTCGGCGGTGCAGACGGCGAACCGGTAGCCGGGGAACCCGTCCGCCGTGCGGTCGGTGCCGAAGACCTCGGCGAGCACGCCGAGCTCGAACGGGGCGACCTGGTCGAGCGCGAGGACGGCGACGGATCGGAGCATGTGACGAGGGTAACCCCGTCGGTGGCAGAAAATCGAGGGGCAATGGCATTCCTGCCACTGTCCGGCTTCCGGGTGCGGGCGGAAACTGGTACCAGTCCGGTGCGCACCGGCGGCGATAACAGTCCAAACAACGCGAAAGCGAGCGCCGCCATGGAACTCCTGCTGCTTCTGCTCTTCCTCGTCGGTCTGGCCGTCGCCTCGGCCGCCGGCCTCACCGCGGACAGCCACGACTCGGCCGACTGGAAGCCGAGCGACCACGGCCGCCGCTGGCAGTCCCGTACCTGCTGAGGTGAATGGTCCGGATTGCCGAAAAAATCCCTGGCGGGACCGCTCCAAAAGGGGCGGCCCCGCCGACGGAGGCCAGCCGGCGTACGGCAGGCTAGGAGTCATGGCTGACGGCTCCTGGTACGACGCCGACATCGATCACGTGATCATCTCCGAGGCGCAGATCCGCGAGAAGACCGCGGAGCTGGCCAAGCAGGTCTCGGCGGACTACGCCGGCGTCGAGGACGGACTCCTGCTCGTCTGCGTGCTCAAGGGCGCGATCATGTTCATGGCCGATTTCGCCCGGGCGCTGGGCCGGAACGGCCCGCCGGCCGAGCTGGACTTCATGGCCATCTCCTCGTACGGCCAGGGCACCACCTCCTCCGGCGTGGTCCGCATCCTCAAGGACCTGGACCGGGACATCGCCGGCCGGCACGTGGTGGTGGTCGAGGACATCGTCGACTCCGGGCTGACCCTCTCCTGGCTGCTGCGATACCTGGAGTCCCGCTCCGCGGCCAGCGTCGAGGTGGTCGCCCTCTTCCGCAAGCCGGACGCGGTGAAGGTCCCCGTCCCGGTGAAGTACGTCGGCTTCGACATCCCGACCGAGTTCGTGGTCGGCTACGGCCTCGACTTCGGCGAGCGCTACCGCGAGCTGCCCTACGTCGGCGTGCTCAAGCCGGAGGTCTACGCCCGGGCCTGAGCCCGTCGCCGGGCGGGTCCGCGCCCGCCGCCGGCCCGCGGTGGTCCCGCCCCGGTCGGGCCGAGAGCTGCTCGTATCGGTGTCCATCGAGCGGACGTTCAGCGGGCTCTCAGCAAATCGGACTACGGTAGGTGCCGGTGGCGTGGAGGCAATCTCCACCCCCGACCCCTCGACTGGTGTGTGACCGGCGGTCGGGTGGCCGGGTGCGGAGCTCCCGCCACGCCGGCTGAAACCCCGGTTCGCCGTCCGCGTAAGTGCTGGGCTCAGAAGCTCACTCCTGGCGCACACGGTGTACCGTCGAATGACCGCGGCGCGGCAGTTCGCGCGCCTCGGGGTCGAGGCCGGCCCGCACGGCGGCTCGGCGCCGCCAACGCGGCGACACCATTCAGACGGTCAGGACGTCGATCAGGAGGATGCGGGCGTCTCGGCGCTCGACAACAGCATGGAACGTACGCGTTTCTTCCGCCGACCGGTGGTCTGGATCATCCTGGTCATCCTCGGCGCCGTTGTGCTCAGTCAGCTGTTCACCGCTGGTCCCAGCTACCACCGCGTGGACACTTCCGTTGCGCTCGATCAGCTTCACACCGGCAAGCCCAAGATCGACAAGGTCGTCTTCCAGGACAAGGAGCAGACGCTCCAGCTCGACCTGGCCGAGAAGACCAAGTTCGGCGACACCACCACCGACCGTATCGAGGCCCAGTTCCCGTACGAGGTGGGCGACGAGGTCTGGAACGACGTCCTGGCGGCCAAGGCCGCCAACAACGTCACCGGCCCGGCCGACGCCAAGGTGTCGTCCGACAGCATCTGGGTGAGCCTGCTGGTCAACCTGCTCCCGATCGCCCTGCTGGTGCTCCTGCTGATCTTCTTCATGTCGCAGATGCAGGGCGGCGGCTCCCGGGTGCTCAACTTCGGCAAGTCCAAGGCGAAGATGATCACCAAGGACACGCCGAAGACCACGTTCGCGGACGTGGCGGGGGCCGATGAGGCCGTCGAGGAGCTGCACGAGATCAAGGACTTCCTGCAGAACCCGGCGAAGTACCAGGCCCTGGGCGCCAAGATCCCGAAGGGTGTGCTGCTCTTCGGCCCGCCCGGTACCGGTAAGACGCTGCTCGCCCGCGCGGTGGCCGGCGAGGCCGGGGTGCCGTTCTACTCGATCTCCGGTTCCGACTTCGTGGAGATGTTCGTCGGTGTCGGCGCCAGCCGGGTCCGCGACCTCTTCGAGCAGGCCAAGGCGAACGCCCCGGCGATCGTCTTCGTCGACGAGATCGACGCGGTCGGCCGGCACCGTGGCGCCGGCATGGGCGGCGGTCACGACGAGCGCGAGCAGACCCTCAACCAGCTCCTCGTCGAGATGGACGGCTTCGACACCAAGGGCGGGGTCATCCTGATCGCCGCCACCAACCGGCCGGACATCCTCGACCCGGCGCTGCTGCGCCCGGGCCGCTTCGACCGGCAGATCCCGGTGGACGCCCCCGACATGGAGGGCCGCAAGGCGATCCTGCGGGTGCACGCCAAGGGCAAGCCGTTCACCCCCGACGTCGACCTCGACGCGGTGGCCCGGCGTACCCCCGGTTTCAGTGGTGCCGACCTGGCCAACGTGATCAACGAGTCCGCGCTGCTCACCGCCCGCAAGGACCAGCGGGCGATCAACAACGACTCCCTGGAGGAGTCGATCGACCGGGTGATCGCCGGTCCGCAGCGCCGGACCCGGGTGATGAGCGACCAGGAGAAGAAGATCACCGCGTACCACGAGGGTGGCCACGCGCTGGTCGCCTGGGCGCTGCCGCACGCCGCGCCGGTGCACAAGGTGACGATCCTGTCCCGCGGCCGCTCGCTGGGCCACACCCTGGTCCTGCCCACCGAGGACAAGTACACCCAGACCCGCGCCGAGATGGTCGACACCCTGGCGTACGCGCTGGGTGGCCGGGCCGCCGAGGAGCTGGTCTTCCACGAGCCGACCACCGGCGCCGGCAACGACATCGAGAAGGCCACCCAGCTGGCCCGCGCGATGATCACCCAGTACGGCATGAGTTCCAAGCTCGGTGCGATCAAGTACGGCACCAGCGGCGACGAGCCGTTCCTCGGCCGCAACATGGGCCACGAGCGGGACTACTCCGACTCGGTCGCCGCCGAGATCGACGGCGAGATGCGGGCCCTGATCGAGGTGGCCCACGACGAGGCCTGGGAGATCCTGGTGGAATACCGGGACGTCCTGGACAACATCGTCCTGGAACTGATGGAGAAGGAGACCCTCTCCACCGCCGACATGGCCCGGATCTGCGCCCGGGTGGCGAAGCGCCCGCCGATGGCCCCCTACAACGGCTTCGGCAAGCGTCAGCCCTCCACCGAGCCCCCGGTGCTCACCCCGGCCGAGAAGGACAAGCTCAAGGCGCAGGCGCAGGCCGACGGCGCGTCGGTCGGCGGCTCGAACAACTCGGACGGTACCCACTGAACACGGACGCCGCGGCCAGCCCCGAGAACTCGGGGCTGGCCGCCTCGTCGACCGAGCCCGACGGCGACGAGGCCCTGGACTACGTCGCGGCCCGGCTGATCAGCGGCAAGCTGACCGGCCGCCCGATCGAGGACACCATGGACCTCGGCCGGATCGAGAAGGCCGTCCGCGAGATCCTCATCGCGGTCGGGGAGGACCCCGACCGGGACGGACTCCAGCAGACCCCGGCCCGGGTGGCCCGGGCGTACGCGGAACTCTTCGCCGGCCTCCGGGTCGACCCGGCGCAGGTGCTCAGCACCACCTTCGAGGCCAACCACCAGGAGCTGGTGCTCGTCCGGCACATCGACGTGATGAGCCTCTGCGAGCACCACCTGCTGCCGTTCCGGGGCAGCGCGCACATCGGCTACATCCCCGGGCCGGACGGCCGGATCACCGGCCTGTCCAAGCTGGCCCGGCTGGTCGAGGTCTTCGCCCGCCGCCCGCAGGTCCAGGAGCGGCTCACCTCGCAGATCGCCGACCTGCTGATGAACAAGCTGGCGCCGCGCGGCGTCGTCGTGGTGCTCGAGTGCGAGCACATGTGCATGGCGATGCGTGGCATCCAGAAGAGCGGCGCCCAGACCATCACCTCCGCGGTGCGGGGCACCCTCCAGCACGACGCGAAGTCGCGGGCCGAGGCGATGGCCCTGATCATCCCGCGCTGACCCGTAGCATCCCGACCGGCCGCGTCGCCCCCTCGTGAGGACGGCGCGGCCGTCGCGTCTCAGCCGGCCAGCAGCGCCAGCATGATCACGCTCGCCGTCACCACCGCCGGGACCAGGCAGGTAAGCGCCCCCAACCGGGGCGTCCGGTCCAGCCGCTCGCCCGGGCGCGGCGGGAAGAGCCGACCCACCGTCACCCAACCCGCCCCGAAGGCCACCGCGGGCATCGGCAGCCCGACGACCAGCGCCACCAGGCTCGCCGCGCCCGTCCCGGCGACCGCGAGGACGATCAGCTGGATTATCGGCACCAGCAGCGCCAGCGGGCCGTACACCAGCAGGTTGCGGGCCCGGGGCGGCCAGGCCGCCGGCCGCAGCGGACCCCGCGCGGCCAGCGTCGCGTCGGCCGCGTCCGCCCAGCCGCGGGCCACCCGCAACGCCGCCAGCACGGCGGCCGGGCCACCGACCATCGACCGGGCCGCCTCGGTCAGCTCCGGCGGCGTCGGGGTCAGCGTGATCGCCGGTACGCCCAGCTCCCGCAGCCCGGCCTGTTGCGGCGCCAACCGGGCGTGCAGCCCGGTCAGCTCCTCCCGGGCCGCCTCCACCGCTCGGGCCTGCTCGGCGGCGGCGGTGGCGGCGGCCCGGCGTACCCCGTCCAGCTGCCGCGCGGCGGCCAGGTAGTCCGTCCAGGCGGCGGCCACCGCGCCGACCGGCTCGTTCCCGATCCGCTGCCGGACCGGCGCCGCCGGGGGCGCCTCGTCGATGCCCGCCGCGCCGGCCCGCTCGCTCCGCCCGCTCACGCCGGCTCCTCCTCGTCGGCGAAGGGCACCAGCACCGTGCCCCGTTCACCCGGACCGTCCCAGAGCACCACCCGGCCGGGGCGGGGCCGCCACTCCACCGGTCGACCGAACACCGCGCCGAGCATCGCCCCCGGCACGTCCACCGCGGCGACCGCGGCCAGCTTGTCGACCTCGCCGTCCGGCTCCAGCAGCGCCGCGAACGGCGGCACCGTCCGCCACCAGCCCAGCAGGTGAATACCGGTCGGCGGACCCTCGCGCAGCAGGGTGCGCAGCCGCTCCACCGGCAGCTCCTCCGCCGTCGCCAGGTCCACCCCGAACACCACCAGGTACGCCGGCCCGTCGCCGTCCATCGCCGCCAGCAGGCCCGCCGCGTCGACCGTCTCCACCCGCTGCCGTTGCGCCAGCTCGGTCGCCAACCCGGCCGCCAGGGCGGCGGAGCCCTCGGCCAGCGGCGCGAGCACGAATCGGGCGGCACCCGGCGGATGGTGGGCAGCGGTGCTCCGCGCGGCGTTCGCCAGCAGCCCGGCCGCCCCCGTACCCGCCCCGAGGACGGCGAGGTTGCGGCCGGCCACCGGGCCGAGCGGGATGGCGACCGTCGTCCGGGCCACGTCCACCGCCCGGCCGAGCAGGGCCGCCGGCCCACCGGCCCGGCCGGCCAGGGCGGCCCGCAGCCGGGGGTCGTTGCGCAGCAGCGGCCGGGCCCAGCCCGCGAAGACCACCGGCGGGGTGGTCCCCTCCGGGCGGGCCTCGAAGAGCCGGTGCCGGAGCCGCTCGATCGTCTCCGGGGCGTCGTGCGGGTCGGGGAAGCGGACCAGCCGCTCGTGACCCCGGGTGGCGCCGCGCGGCCCGCCCAGCCCGCCCGCGGTGTTGACCACCGCGCTGCCCACCGCCAGGCCCGCCGCCGCGTCGTTGGTGGGCGCGAGCACCGCGCCGCCACCGGAGAGCGCCACCCGCACCGGGAACTGGCCCAGCACCGAGTCGCGCGGCGCCGGCCCCGCCCCGATGCCCAGGTCACCCGAGCCGGCCAGCACGAGGTGGATGCCGTACGCGCGCCCGGCGCGGGCCAGGCCGTCCAGCCGGGCGAGCACGTCCGCGGCGACCGGATCCCGGGTCGCCAGCAGCAGCGGGAAGTTGTCGATCACGCAGACGATCCGGGGCAGCGACTGGTGCTCCCGCAGCTGCGCGTAGCGCTGCCCGCCGGCCCGGGCGCTCGCCTCCTCCCGCCGGCGGGTCTCCGCCGCCAACTGGTCGAACAGGTCCCGCACGTACTCCGGATCGGCGGCCATCGCGGCGGCCCGGACCTGCGGCACCCATGAGCGGTCCCGCTCGGTCTGCAGGAACTCCACGAAGGACTCGCCGTCACCGAGGTCCACCAGGTGCAGCACCAGCTCGTCCGGGCCGTACCGCGCGGCGAGGCCGAGCAGCGCGTTGGTGAGGAACGCCGACCGGCCGGCGTCGGATCGACCGCTGACCAGCCAGTGCGGCGTCAGCTCGGTGAAGCCGACGGTCACCGGCCGCCCGTTGGCGTCGCCCACCGTGGTGGAGAGCCCGTCGGTCGAGCCGGCCTGCCAGAGCGGCTCCTCGGGCGGCGGCAGCAGCTCGGCGAGGCAGAGCCGGGAGCCTTCCTCCACCTGCGCGGCCAACCGCCGGCAGACCTGCCCGATCAGGTCCGGCCCCGGGTCCTCGTCCACGAAGACCGGAGAGTTCAGGCCCCCCGGTCCGTCGCCGCCCGGCCCGCCGAACGGGCTGCCGGGCGGATCGCCGAGCAGCGCGTACGCGGTCCGCAGCTCCAGCCGGGTGGCCTCCGGCAGCGGCGGGCGGGCCGCGTACGGGCCGGGTGGGGGCCAGCCGGCGACGACCAGGTGCAGGCCGGCGGGGCGGCCCTGGGCGGCCAGCGCCTCGATCCGGGCCAGGTCGCTCGGCCCGGTCAGCTCCGGCAGCCCGGCGATCACCAGCAGCAGCGTACGGTCGTGCCGGCGGGGCCGGCCGGTGCCTGGGGAGACCCACTGCTCGGCCTCGGTCAGCACCGCCCGCAGGCCGGCCACGTCCACCGCCGGCGGCGGCAGCAGACCCGCGTCGGCCAGCGGCGCGAAGGACGCGAAGGTGTCGCCGGCGCCGTCCACCGCGCGTACCAGCAGGCAGCCGGCCGGCGTCGCGGCCAGCAGCCGCAGCAGTACGGCCCGGAGCAGGCCGACCGCCCGGGGCTCCCGGGCGTCGACGTCGAGCGTCAGGTGGCCGGTGCCGAGCAGCGGCACCAGCGCGGGGAAGCGGGCGTCGTCCAGCGGTGCCGCGGTGCCGACCCGGACGAACGGCGGGTTCTCCTCGCCGGCCGGGGTGTCCGGCGCCAAGGTGTCCAGCGGGGCGCCGGCCCAGCCCGGCGCGAGCACCGCCGCCGCGGTCCGCAGCCGGTCGGCCAGCTCGTACTGCCGGCGCTGGTCGGCCGGGGCCGGGCGGGTTTCGTCGAGCACGCCGGCGGCGGCCACGGCGGTGGCGGCGGCCCGCCGGTGCAGGGCGGCGGCACGGTTCGTACGCGACTTCGGACCGGCCACCGTGTCCACCCCTCTTTCCGAGGTTGGAAACCTCCCGAGCCCCGACCGTATCCCAGGTCCGACCGCTCACTCGGGAAGCGCGGCGGTGCGGAATCGTCTTGTCGCAAAGCGTGGCGAAGTCTCACGTCCCGGGTTCGTCCTGTCACGATCCGCAGGATCTGGGGCATTGGGTGCGGGGCGCTCAGCCGATAGCCTCAGGGGGTGGAATCAGTGCAGCCCCCCGCCGGTTCCCAGGTCTCCCGCGTACCGGCGCAGCGGACCCCGCCGGACCAGTTGCCGCCCTCTGCCGCCCCGGCGGCGCCGCAGCAGCAGCCCCGGCGGACCCGCACCGTCCTCACCGTGGTCGCGGGGGTGCTGGCGCTGCTCTGCGTGAGCGGCGCGGTGATCGGCTACGTGCTGTACGACCGCGCCGCGACCCCGGACCGCAGCGCCCCGGACGTGGTGGTGGACAACTACCTGCGCGAATATCTCGTCAACCGGAACGATGCGCGGGCCAGCCTGCTCGTCTGCGAAGGAAATGCCGACCTCGGTGCGGTCAGGGCCCTGCGGAGCGAGGCGGAACAGCGCGAGGCCACCTTCAACGTCGTGGTCCGGGTGAGCTGGGGGCCGCTGGTCCGGGCGAAGTCGGCCGACGGCGAGTCGGTCAGCACCACCATGACCATCGCTGGGTCCTCGGACGGACAACAACGCAGCAGCCGGCGGGAGGACTGGACCTTCGAGGTCGTGGACATCAAGGACGGCTGGCGGGTCTGCGGTGCGCGGAAGGTCGCCTGACCGCCCTCACTCGATCCACAAGAGATGCACCGGCACCTCTAGGGTGGTCGGTGGCTGCCCGCGCCAGGCCCACCGGTACCACTCCAGCTCCGGAGTGACCCGGACGCAGATGTCGCCGTCGGCGCCGGAGTAGGTCTCGGTCACCGCGCGCAGATCCCGGTGCTCGACCAAATCCTCGACGTGCACCACCCGCCGGCCGCTGACCGTGTCGGCCTCGAAGACCGGCGTCGGTATCCGGTTGGCCGGCTCGTCCAACGAGACCAGCCGGATGCCCTGCTCGCGGGCGGCCGCCCCGGGCGACGGGCGCTCGCCGAGCGTCTCGACCCAGACCCGCTCCACCGGGATCAACGGCGCGAACACCTCGACCTGGTCGGACTCGGCCCGGTACCACTCGTGCTCGGGGATCACCGGCACGTAGGTGCGGCTGCCCTGCACCACCCTCTCGTCGGCCCGCAGGTCACCCCGCCAGCCCAGGCCGGGCAGACCGACCAGGACCCGCCGGCCGCGCAGCTCGACCCGCCCGGTGGCGGGCACGATCTCGACCGGCCGGGGGGTCAGTGGCGCCCAGTCGGGCTGCCCGGCGAAGGGATCCGGCAGCGGACCGCTCATCGTGCCGCTTGCCTCGGGCTCGACCCGTTGAGGGGCGCACCCCGCTGCAGCATGAACGGCACCGGGTCGATCGCCCCGAGCGAGCTGCGGTCACTGTCCCGGTGCACCTCGAAGTGCAGGTGCGGGCCGGAGGAGTTGCCGCTGCTGCCCACCCGCCCGATCACCTCACCGGCCCGCACCTCCTGACCGGGGACGACCAGCGGCTTCTCCACCATGTGGCAGTAGCGGGAGATGTACCCGCCGGCGTGCAGGATGTCGACGAACCAACCGCAGCCCCCCTTGCCGGGGTAGCCGTCCACGTCGCAGTCGAGCCGGCCCCGGTGGTCGGGGTCGCAGCGGGCCACCAGCACCCGCCCGGTGGCCGCCGCGTGGATCGGCGTGGTCCCCTTCGGCGCGGCGATGTCCACCCCGTTGTGCTGCGGTCGGCTCGCCGTCCGGAAGCCCGAGCCGACTCTGCCGGGGATCGGTGACGTCCAGCCGGAGGCGGCGATCGTCTTGGCGGACGCCCGGTCGCAGATGGTCTTGTCGGCGATCCGCACCGTCCGGGCGGCACCCTTGGCCAGCGCGTTCACGATCCGGCTGGCGGTGTCTTCGTGCTTGGCGTACGCGTCCGGATAGGCGCTGATCTGGACCCGCTGGGCGGCGAGGGTCAGCGGGAGCCGCTCCCAACCGTCGACCTTGAGCAGCTTCTCGTAGAACTTGCGGGCGGCGTAGTCGGGGCTCATCCGCTGCGCCACGCTGCCCCACCCGGCCCGCTGCTGGAACAGACCGACCGAGTCGTGGTCGCGCCCCACCCCCTCGTTGGGGATGTCGCCGGATCCGGCGACCGTGCTGTTCGCCAGGTTGCGCAGGGCCGACTCCTGCATCGCGGTCGCCACCGCGATCACCCAGCCGCGGGGTGGCACCTTCATCTCCTGCCCGACCTTGATGATGACGGCGGCGTTGCGCAGTTGGCTGTCGCCGTAGTCGGACATCCGCGGCATCCTGCCGGTGACGTCGACCCGGTGGTCCTCGCCGCACCTCTGTTCGGAGGACACCAGATCCTCGTCGTCGCCGCCGAGGTTGGTGAGGAAGAACGCGGCCGTGCCGCCGCCGCAGCAGAGCAGGGTGAGGGTGGCGGTCAGCGCGGTGACCACGGCGCCGACCCGGAGTCGGCGACGGGGCGGCTGGCCCACCCCCGGCAGCTCGGCAGTCATTCCCGCTCCCAGTCCACGGCGTCCACCAACCAGCGCCCGTCCGGCGCCACCAACTCAAGACGGAGCCGCCCGGTCTCCAGCGGGACCAGCACCTCCGCGAAGGCCTCCGTGCGCGGCCGGAGAATCAACTCCCCGGTCACCTTCTCCGCCGGCACCCCCGCCGGATCGGCGCCCGTCAGCTTCTCGGTGAGCCCCGCCGTGGACAGCGGGCGCAGGTCGGAATGCCACTTCTCCGCCGTGACGGCCGACCCACCGAGCCACGCCTTGGCGAACCGGTCCGCGATTTGCTGAGGGGTCAGCTCACCGGGACGCGTACTGGGGGACGCCGGCACCGGTGTGGCGATGACGCCGTCGTCGCCCTCCGTGGGGTCCACCGTGGTGATGGGCTCGCGTGGGCGGTTGCTCAGCCCGATGGCCGGGTCGACGGGGCCGGTCACCAGGCGGGCGGTCCCGATCACCGCGAAGACCAGCACGGCGATCGCGAGCGCGATACCGATCCGGGACCGCAGGACCCGGGTCGCCAGGAACTCGATCGCCCGTCGCATCGCCGTCACCGTGCCTCGGAGCGCACCCGAGGGCTGGGCCTGGTGCTGGCCGGTGCGCGCTCGGCCGAGTCCGGTCGGTACACCACGAAGGACGGCGATTCCTCCGGCACGTCCGGCTCCGTCCAGCTCGCCGGCTGTTGCCGACGGGGGCGCGGTGCGGAGCGCCGCTCGCCGCCACCGGACCGCACCTCCGGCTGCTCGGTCTCGTCCGGCCGCTCCCGGCCGTCCGGTCGTTCCCGCACGGCGAGGGTGGTGGAGGAGTGCGACGGGTCCTCCCGCCGAGCCTCGGGACGCAGGTTCGACGGCTCCAGCGCCAGTCCCCGCCGCCGGGCGACGGCCGGTTCGGCCGTGCCGCCCGGCTCCACCACGTCGAGCCGGGCGGCGATGCGCATGTCCCGGAAGAAGCGACGGTGCCAGGAGCCGGCCGAGCTGACCGCTTCGCTGCTGTCCTTGCCGCCGAGCTGGGTGATCCGCCGGTACGGTCGCAGCAGCAGCCAGCCGACCACGCCGCAGAGCCAGACCAGCACCACCTGGAGCCAGCCGGCCAGGGTGGGCGTGCTCATGATCAGGTCCACCGCGAAGAGGTAGATGGCGGCTCCGGTGCCGAAGATGGCGATGTTGAACACCGCCGCGACGACCGCGTTGCCGAGTCGCCGCAGCCCGGCGCTGGCCGGTCTCAGCAGGCCAACCGTGCCCAGGATCGGTGCCGCGATGACCGCCCAGCGGAAGATCAGGAAGCCGAGCAGCACCAGCAGCGACGCGGTCAGGTCGAACATCGCGAAGAGCAGCGAGGCCAGCACGGCGATGAAGCCGGACCCGATCCGGTCCATGTCCCGGGCGCCGGTGAGGTATTCGTACGCCTCCGGGTCCTCCAACTTGATCTGAGCGGCGACCCTGGCCCACTGCTGCTGCTTGGCCTTGATCGTCGCCGGTCGAGTGGCGGGATTCTGCCGGAGCTTCTCCGCCTCCTCCCAGGAGAGCGACTTGGCGTCGTAGAGCGCAGGTCCGTACTTCTTGGCGGTCTCGCTGTCCGCCGACCCGAGCACCCCACGCAGCCAGTTGCGGTAGAGCATCGACTCGGTAGCCGTGTCGCTGGCCCGGACGGCCGGCGGCCGATTGTCCTTGCACGCCGCCGGGTTCGGATCGTCGCACTGGCCCGGCGGAGTGTCACGGGAGGCCGGCCCCACCGCGTCGTGGACGACGCCGAGGGAGGTGATGAGCGTGCCGTCGGCGATGTTGGCGGACTTGACCGGCCAGGCGGCCAGGGCGGTCACCGCGACCATCACCAGCAGGGCCCACCCGGCCGTGGTCATCGCGTTGCTCATGTCCGACTGGCGGGAACGCCAGAGCAGGTACAGACCCACCACGCAGAGCGTGACGATGCCGAAGACGCTGAACACCTTCTGGTAGACGGCCTTGGTCGCCTTCTCCACCAGCGGGTCGGCCCAGCCCCACATCGAACGCGGGTCCCACGCCCGCTCCCGCAGGGCGTTCGAGGCACCGATGATGGCTGTGGCGAACATGAACTCACCGTTGGCGACCGTCGTCGTGAACTTGTAGTCGGGATGCAGCACCGACGATGCGCATCCCTCGTCCAGGTCGTACGTGTTGAAGCTGTAGCCGGCGTAGCCGTAGTCGCTGTAGAGGCCCTTCGGGCCGCCAAGCTTGGATGAGTCGGGCCTGGAGGCGAACCAGCCTGCGAGCCCCGAATCCGGGGTGGTCGGCACCGGCGCGTTGCGGCACTTCACCTGGTCCTCGCTGACCTGCTGCAGCTTGGCGACGCAGGCGCGGAAGTCGGCCTGCCACTCCTTGGTGCTGCACAGCTCCGCTGCCGCCTGGGCCGTCACCGGCGGGGCCGCCACCGCCGGTGTCGCCCCGATCACCGGCCAGGCGATGGTGGCACCGGCGAGTACGCCGATCGCGAGGAGGAGCGCCGCGATCCGTGCCCGGGCCCTCGCCATGTCACGCCTCCAGGTCAGCCAGGACGGTCGGCAGCTGCCCGGCCACCTGGGCGACCCCGGCGGGGGTGGTGTCCAGGTGTGCCAGCAGCCCTTCGACGTACGACACGTCGACCCGGACCTTCTGCACCCGGCCGTCCACGTCGCGCATCACGAACTCGCGGTAGCCAAGCCGGTCCGCCGAGGTGGCGTCCACGGCCGAGAGCGAGGCGAGGGTGGCCTCGTACCCGTCGTCGACCGGCACCCGGAGCAGCCGCAGCGCCTCGGAGGCGATCTCGGCGTCCTCGGCGATCCGCCCGACGAAGACGGTGGAGACGAGGTTCTGCACGTCGAGGCCGAGGATGTCCTTCGGGTTCTGCGAGGCGACCAGGGCGGCGAGGTTCCACTTGCGGGAGTCCCGGGCCAGCCGGACCAGGAACGACCGGCCGGAGCGCCAGCCCTCCATGAAGTGCGCCTCGTCCAGGCCGACCAGCTTGCGCGACGACATCGACCCGCCGTAGCAGCGGCGCACGGCGAGCCGGTGCGCGGTGTGCAGCATCGGCAGGGCCAGCGCCTCCTCGGCGGACCAGTACTCCCGCTCGATCTTGAGGTCGGGGAGCCGGAGGCCGGCCATGGTGATCACCGTGAGGGCCGCGTCGGCCCCGAGCAACCCCTCCGGCGGGCGGCCGAAGAAGAGCATCGCCAGCGGCATCTCGGCGGTGTCGAGCAGCAGGTTGGCCAGCTCCCGGCCGGCGTCGTCGTCCATCCCCTGCAGGCAGGCGACCACGTCGTCCAGCGTGGAGGTTTCCTCCGCCGGCACCTGGCGTACGGCGTGCCGGAACAGGGTCGCGGTGGACGCCTCGCGGGCCACCTGCGGCGGCACCAGCATCATGCAGATGTCCTGCACCAGCATCCGGCGCTCGGCCCGGGCGTTGGAGACCGCGATCTCGAACTCCCGGTCGCCCGCCGCGCCACTGCCGAACTCGCTGCGCAGCGGGGTGGGGATGAGCGAGTACGGGGCCAGCGTCCCCTGCTCCGACCCGGTCAGGTTGAGCACCCGCGCGTACGGTCGCAGCTCGGGCATCGCGCAGAGCCGGGCCAGCGGGCCGGACGGATCCAGCAGGGTCACCTGCACCCCGCGCCGCGCGGCCAGGTAGCCGAGGGCGCCGAGCAGGGTCGACTTGCCACCACCGGGCTCGGCGACGAAGACCGCCAGGCCGGAGCGTTCCCGGACCTCCATCGGGAAGTGCAGGTCGAGGAAGACCGGGCGGCGGCAGGTGCCGGCGGTGCGCCCGATCAGGTCGCCCCGGCGGTCACCGACGGTGGAGGCGGCCTGTGGCAGCGCGGCGGCGAGCAGGTTGACCGGCATCCGCCGGACGTAGCCGGTGTTGGCGATCGGCTCGCCGGGGATGAACTCGCGGGCCAGCCAGTCCTGGTTCTTCGGGTGTTGCAGGGAGATGCGCAGCTCGCGGGAGTAGAGCTGGATGAGCCGCCGGGCCCGCTCCAGGCACTCCTCCCTGGTCCGGCCGCCGACGGCGATCCGGTGCCAGCCGTGCGCGCGGGCCGAGTCCACCGGCAGGCCGGTGGTCATCTCGTCGCCGATCACCAGCGCCCGCTTGGCCAGTCGCTCCAGCTCGGGCGGGGCGTCGATGCCGTGCTCGGCGTAGTCGAGCTGCTGCGAGCGGATCATCCGCAGCCGGTGCTCCAGATTACGGAAGGAGTCGCCGGAGCCGAGGATGTCGACCCGGGTGGAGATCTCCATCGGCCAGGGCAGCCGCTCGTGGAAGTGCAGCCAGGGCTCGTGCCGCTCGGGGATCTCCAGCGGCTCCATCCGGCCGACGGCGAGCACGGCGACGTGCCGCTCCTCGCCGGTCATCCGGTTGACGAGCTTCACCGTCGAGCCGTACGGGGTGCGGTAGCGCTCCACCTGCTCGGTGAGGGCGAGCAGGTCCCCCCGCTCCCACCGGCCGTTGGTCACCGGGGAGAGCGTGCCGGGGGGCGCCATGCAGAGCGCGACCGAGCGGTAGAGCAGCCATTCCAGCTCCTGCGCGGTCACCCGGCGGCCGCGCATGCCGAACGCGCCCAGCACCTCGTCGAACTGCTCGACGGTGCGGCCGAGCTTGCGGCGTTCGCCGTCGGCGGTGCCCCGGCCGAAGGTGCGCAGCAGCCGCTCGGTGAGCGAGTCGCCGAGCGAGCGCCGGGCGAAGGTGACGCCGAGGTAGGTCTGCCCCTCGGCGTGGTTGACCGACATCAGGTGCCGCTGGGCGGCGACCAGGTGGTCGGCCCAGCCGGGCGTGGCGGGGACGTCGGGCAGCGGCGTGGCCGTGTGTGCGTCGATGGTGCGGGCCCACTCGTCGGCCGGGAAGGGGCGGGTGGTGCGGCGCAGGTGCAACCGGAAGCCGGCCAGGCCGGCGTACTGCTCCGAGATGGCCGAGAGCAGCGCCTCCCGTTCGGCGTCCGGACGGAACGCCCAGCGCACCTCGGGCAGCCAGTACCAGGCGGTGACGGTGTTGGGAGTGAAGGTCAGGTGGCCGGCGATCTCGGTGATCGCCAGGTCGATCGACGGGTCCCGGTCCCCAAACTTGATCTTCGGAGGGCGTACCCGGACGGGCTTGGCGGGGGTGCGCCGGCTGGCCGCGCGCTGGCGCGGCGGCGCCAGCTCCCGGGACGCCCGTTCCGCCGGCTCCTGCGGCCCGGGCTCGGCCAGCTCGCGCCGGCCGGGTTCGGCGATCGCGTGCCGGGCCGGCTCCTCGATCTCCCGTCGGGACGACCCGGCGGGCGCCGAGCGGGGCAGCTCCTCCGGCTCCGGCCACTCCGGCTCGGTCCGCTCGGTCGGCTCGGGACGGACCGGTGCGACGATCTCCCGGCGGGCCGGCGCGGCGGCCTCCCGCCGGGCTCGTTCGACGGCCTCCCGCCGGCTGCGTTCGGTGGCCTCGCGCGCGGTCAGCGGCTCGGCGGGCACCGCGCGCGGCAGGCGTGGCGCCGGGGTCTCCACCGGTCGGTCCGCGACCGGCTCGGCCTCCGCCGGCGGGCGCAGCACCGGCAGGCGGTCGCCGGGCTGGTGCGGAACCCGGGTGCGGGCGGGGCGGTCGGCGGCCGGCGCCTCGATCGCCGCCGGCGTCTCCGGCGCGATGGCGGGCTGCGGCGCGGCCGAGGCCGGGGGCGCCGCCGACTGGTGCGGGATCGCCGGGTGCTCCCGGCCGCGGCGCGGGGACGACACCGGGGGCGGCGGGCCGGGACGCGGGGGTGCGCCGGAGCCGCCGAAGAGGTCGAGGAACGGGGAGTCGATGTCGGTGCCGTCGCCGACGAGCATCGGCGGGCTCGGCTCGACCGGAGGTACGCCCCGGCCGTTCGCCGGCCGCGGTGGCTGGAAGACGCCGACGCCACCCTGCCCGGGGCTGGTCACCAGGGCCGGGTCGGACGGCTGCTCGTCCTGGATCTCCTCCTCCGGGTAGTCGAGCGACCGCGCACGGTTACCGTGCGGGGCGCTGTGACGTCCGGCCGGGAAACCCGGCGTGGAAGAGCGACTCATGCGACCGCCTCACCCGCGTGGTTCGACTGCCCGATCGACGTACGCCCGGTCATGCCAGTTCCTCCCGGATCCTGATCCGGCTGCCGACCAGGCGGGGGTCCCGCAGCTCGGCGGCCGGCTCCCGGGTGCGTCGCCAGTCGGTCAGGGCGGTGCGGATGACCATCCGTGCCGGCCGGTCCGGGTCGACGTACCGGAAGATGAACGAGGTGCTCACGATGGCGAGCGCGATCTCCCAGGCGGGGAAGAGCTCGACCTGCAGCGTGAACAGCCAGTGGATGAACATGTAGAGGGGTACGAGCAGCATGAACAGGCCGTACTGGGCGTACGGCAGGTGGACGGGAAGGGTGTAGCCGGGCGGCCCGAGGTAGACCAGGCGAGCCCGGTAGATGTCGTCGTCGGTGCGCAGCCGCATGTCTCGCCCGGGCCTATTCGAAGATCAGGTCGATCAGGTAGTCACCGACGAAGAAGAGTGTGGCCGCCCCGGCGATGAAGGCCAGGCCGACGATCGCGATGGCCGAGCTGGTGAGGACCTTGGAGATCTCACCCCGGCTGGCCCGGCCGATGAAGATGACACCGAGCACGGCGAGCAGGATGGGCGCGATCTTGCTGGCGAAGAAGGTGACGACGCCGTTGGTGTCGATGCCCTTCGGGGCCTCTTCGGCGAGCGGTGTCGTCGCCAGGGTGTGCAGGGCCTGCGCGACGCCGGACGTCGCCGTCTGCATGAGCTCGAAGGCGATCACTGGAACCTCCCCATGTCGCGGCCGGCGGTGCCGCGGCGGTGCAGTAGGCAAGCCTGGCGGGAAATGTGCTCACTCAGCGCAGCGTCGGCGACGCTGCGTTCGTTACCCACCACGTAGAGTGGTGAGCTTTGGGGGGATTTTTCCCGCTTCGGCCCTCCCTCCAGGCTTCGCCATCTCGATGCTGGGCAATTCCACAGCGTACGGCCCGCCCTCCTTTGCGACAACCCGCGAAGAGTCGGCCCGATTCGACCCGGACGACCGATCGTACACCTGTTCCAATACGCATGTCAGGGGGCCGCCGGAGCGGGCGTGGACGACCGGTACCGTCTAGTCGTGACCGATCTGGTACGGGCCCAGGCCCCGGTGGTGATGGGCGTCCTCAACGTCACGCCCGACTCCTTCTCCGACGGTGGCCGCTACGCCGACCTCGACGCCGCGGTCGCACACGGTGTCGGGCTGCGGGCGGAGGGCGCCGCGCTGGTCGACGTGGGTGGCGAGTCCACCCGGCCGGGCGCCGACCGGGTCGACCCCGCGACCGAGGCGGCCCGGGTCCTGCCGGTGATCCGGGAGCTGGCCGCGGCCGGCGTGGCGGTGAGCATCGACACCAGCCGGGCCTCGGTGGCCGAGGCGGCGCTGACCGCCGGGGCGACCGTCGTCAACGACGTCTCCGGCGGGCTCGCCGACCCCGACATGGCCCGGGTGGTGCGCGACGCCGGCTGTCCCTGGGTGCTGATGCACTGGCGCGGGCACTCGCGCGGGATGCGCGAGCTGACCACCTACACCGACGTGGTCGCCGACGTGCGCGCCGAGCTGGGGCGGCGGGTCGACGAGGCGCTGGCCGCCGGGGTGGCCGCCGACCGGATCATCGTCGACCCCGGCCTCGGCTTCGCCAAGACCGCCGCGCACAACTGGGAGCTCAGCGCCCGGCTGCCCGAGCTGGTCGCGCTCGGCTTCCCGCTGCTGTTCGGGGCGAGCCGCAAGTCGTACCTCGGCCGGCTGCTGGCCGACGCCGACGGCGAGCCGCGCCCCACCGCCGACCGGGAGGCGGCCACCGCCGCCACCAGCCTGCTGGCCGTCGCCGCCGGCGCCTGGGGGGTACGCGTGCACGACGTGCGCGGCACCGCCGACGCGCTCGCCGTCTGGCAGGCCACCGGCCGCCCCCGCCTGGTCGCCGAGCCGGCCGCGCGCCGCGCCGGCCGGGACGGCGCGGAACCGGGCGGTGCCGGCGTGCCGGCGGTGGGGGCGGCCGGGCCTGTCGGCCGGCAGCAGAGCGAGCCGGCGCGGTGACCGCGTCCGGGCTGGGGACCGCCGCGTACGTCGGCCGGGACGAGGGAGAGCGATGACCGACCGGATCGAGCTGACCGGCCTGCGGGCGCGCGGTCGGCACGGCGTCTACGACTTCGAACGGGCCCAGGGGCAGGAGTTCGTCGTCGACGCGGTGCTCGAACTCGACCTCGCCCCGGCGGCCCGCTCCGACGAGGTGACCGACACGGTGCACTACGGCGAGCTGGCCGAGAAGCTGGTCGCCGTCATCACCGGCGAACCGGTCGCGCTGATCGAGACGCTCGCCGACCGGCTGCTCGCGGTCTGCCTGGCCGAGCCGCTGGTCGCCGCCGCCACGGTCACCGTGCACAAGCCCGAGGCGCCGATCCCGCACACCTTCTCCGACGTCGCCGTGACGATGCGGCGTACCCGATGACCCGGGCCGTGCTCTCCCTCGGCAGCAACCTGGGCGACCGCCTCGCCCACCTGCGTGCCGCGGTCGCCGCGCTCGGCGACGCGGTCCTGGTGGTCTCCGGGGTCTACGAGACTCCACCGTGGGGGGACGCCGACCAGCCGGCGTACCTCAACGCGGCGGTGATGGTCGCGGACCCGGCGGCGACCCCGCGCGACTGGCTGGACCGGGCCCGGGCCGCCGAGCGGGCGGCCGGCCGGGTCCGCGACCCCGAGCGCCGGTTCGGACCGCGCACCCTGGACGTGGACGTCATCGCCGTCTGGGACGCGGCCGGCGAGCCGGTGCTCAGCGACGACCCCGAACTCACCCTGCCGCACCCCCGCGCCCACCTGCGCGCGTTCGTGCTGCGGCCGTGGATCGACATCGAGCCGCACGGGAGGCTGCCCGGACACGGCTGGCTGACCGACCTGCTCAACGCCGAGCCGTTGGCCGGTGACGCGTTGGAACTGAGCCCCCGGCCCGATCTGGCGTTAGAGTCGACCCCATGACCGAGTGGAGCCGGCCGGCATGACCCAGGCGCAGCCCCCGCGCGGAAGCGAGCCCGACCGCTTCCGGATGGGCCCCACCCGGATCTCCACCCTGGTCGTCGCCGCCCTCGGCGCCGCGGCGGTGGCCTGGTTGCTGATCAGCACCTTCTACTACGACGTCGCGCCGGACCTGCCCTGGCTGCCGGTGGTGACGCTGGCCGCGCTCGCGGTGCTCGAGGCGTTCGCGGCGACCAACACCCGCAGCCGGATCGAGCGCCGGCCGGGCCGCGAACCGGTC
The DNA here is from genome assembly GCF_900091515.1 of Micromonospora purpureochromogenes. Classification (NCBI taxonomy): domain Bacteria; kingdom Bacillati; phylum Actinomycetota; class Actinomycetes; order Micromonosporales; family Micromonosporaceae; genus Micromonospora; species Micromonospora purpureochromogenes. The sequence goes on from NZ_LT607410.1 coordinate 1,003,425, forward strand.
AACCCGCTGCTGGTCGCCCGGTTCGTCGTGCTGGCCAAGGCGTCCGCCCTGGCCGGGGCGATCTTCACGGGCTTCTACGCGGGGCTGACCGCGTGGCTCTTCATCGAGGACACCAACGCCGCCATGGACGACCGGCCGGCGGCCGGCGCCGGCCTGCTCGCCTCGCTCGCCCTGACCGCCGCCGCGCTCTGGCTCGAACGCGCCTGCCGGGTCCCCGAGCAGGAGGACGACGAGGACCGGGAGCCGGGCGAGCGGCAGGGCCCCCCGCCCCGCCGCTGATCAGGGGGGTTACGCGCGGCCCCGCGCGCAGGTACCGTCCCTGGCGACCGGAGAGCAGACGGCCGTCAACGAGGACGGCCGGCCACGTGGGAGGCGCGCGGCATGGCGTACGACGAACCAGGCCGGGCCGGATCTGCGGAGCCCACGCCCGGGGTGCCCGCCACCGTGCTGGAGAACGTCTTCGACGATCCCGCGCACGGTGAGCCGGGCCGGGACCGGGTCGGCGTGCACCTGGTGTGGGAGACACTTCTCCTGGTCGGCCTGGTCGGTGTGGTGCTGCTGCTCCGCCGCGAGGACGCCGACGCGCTGCGCGGCGACGGGCTGCGCACCCTCCTGGTCGACGTGGTCGCGCTCGGCCTGCTGGCCCTCGCCGCCGGGCTGAGCCTGCGGACCGCGGCGGTGAACCTGGCGGTCGGGCCGATCGCCGTCGCCGCCGCGCTGCACTTCGCCGAGCAGGGCGATCGGGGTGTCCCGGCGGCGCTCACCCCGGCCCTGGTGGCCGCCGCCGTCGGTGGCCTCGCCTTGGCCCTGGCCGTGGTGGTGCTGCACGTGCCCGGCTGGGCGGCCAGCCTCGCCGCCGCCGCGGCCGTGATCGTCTACATCGAGCGGCGCTCCGGCGCGGTCGTAGTGCAGGCCGGCTACGACCCGCGCCGCACGGCCTTCTACCTCTTCGCCGGGTTCGCGGCCGTCGCCGTGCTGGGCGGGATGTTCGGCGCGATCCGGGCGGTCCGGCGGGTGGTCGGCCGGTTCCGGCCGGTGGTCGACCCGGCCCGCCGCCGGGGCGTGCTGGCGGCCCTGGTCACCGCCGCGGCGCTGGTCGGCTCCACCGTGCTCGCCATGCTGGCCGGGGTGCTGCTGGCCGCCAACGCCGCCGGCCCGGTCGTACCGACGTCGGGGCTGGACTGGACGGTGCTGGCGGTCGGTGTGGCGATGCTCGGCGGCACCAGCGCGTACGGCCGGCGCGGCGGGGTCTTCGGCACCCTGCTCGCGGTGGGCGTGGTGGTGGTCTTCCTGGCCTGGGCGACCGCGCGCGGCTGGACGGTCTCCCGGTGGACCGTGGGCGGCGCGGCGCTGGGCGTCGGGCTGGTGGTGACCCGGCTGGTCGAGGCGTGTGGGCGCCCGCGCGGGGCGATCGGCGAGCCGGCCGAGACGGCGCCCGCCGGCGACGGCACGATCAGCACCGGCTGGTCGCTGCCCCGGCCGAGCACCGTCGACAACTGGGCGCCCGCGCTGCCGGCCCAGTCGACCGCCACCCCGCCGGACCCGTGGGAGGCCCCCCGCTGGGAGACCGGGTCGCGCCGCTGGGACGACGACGACCGGTGAGGCGTGCCCGCGTCCGACGGGCCGTAGGTGATCTCGCCGGTTAGGCTCGCGGGCATGAGCGAGACTCCTTCCGCCGGTACCGGCCGCACCTTCGACCAGCTCGACGCGCTTCCCACCGAGGAGCTGCGGGAGCGGGCCTTCGCGCTGGCCCGGGAGCGCCGCGACGTGGGCTTCTTCTGGTCGGTGCTGCGGCACCTGCCGAACGCCGACGAGGCCGCCGCGCTGGACGGGGCGCCGAACTCGATCGGCCCGACCATCGACGAGGCCTCGGCGCTGTGGCGGGAACTGACCGGCCACGGGTACGAGGAGTCGGCGCCGCTGCTGCGCGCGGCGTTCATCGACTACCTGGTGAAGCACTGACCGGTCGTAGCGCCGGCTGGCGCAGGTTTGCCCGCCGGGGTGAGTCGGGAACTTCCCGCCGCATGGCCCTCACCAACCGCCCCCGGACCGTCAGCGGGTACGGCACCGCCGCCGGCACCGGCACCCTGGCCGCGCTCATCCTGGTGGGGGTCTGCGGCAGCCCGTGGTACGTCGACTGGGCCGAGGCGCACACCGACCCCAACTCCGCCGGCGGCTGGTTCCTGCGGCTGCTCGCCTGGCCGGCCTGGCGGCTGGAGGCCGCCGGTGGTGAGCACGGGGTGCTCGCCACCGACCTGCGGGCCATCCTGCTGCTGGTGTTCGCCGCGACCTTCCTCTACCTGCTGCCCACCTCGCAGGTGGCCCGGGTGCAGGGTTCGGTGAGCCAGTTCTTCTCCGGCTGGGCCGCGTACGTCCTGGCCGCCGCGACGGCGACCCTGCTGGCGGCGCTGCTGACCTCGGACGGGCCGCTGCTCGCCGACTTCCAGACCGCCGGCACGGGTGCCACCTACGGCTTCTTCGCCGGCTGGATCATCGGCACCGCCAGTCTCGGCGGCCGGGCCTGACATTCCGCCCCGACCTCGCCGCAGGACCAGTCCGGCGACGGACCGAACTGGCCGCCGGAACGGCCCGGCTGCCGCCGGAACGGCAAGTCGCCGGCGCGAAGTCAGAGATCGGCGGGGATGCTCCTATGGATGTCAAGCGGTGTTGAGGGCGGCGAAGTCGGCGAGGAGAGCCGTGTGGACCTCGCGGACGACGTATCGCTTGAGACATCGCATGATTTCTTTCTTGCTGAGGCCTTGCTTGGTGCGTTTGTCGACGTAGGCGCGGGTGCGGGGGTCGTGGCGCATCCGGCTGAGCACGATCGTGTGCAGCGCGTTGTTCGCGGCTCTGTCACCGCCGCGGTTGAGGCGGTGCCGGTCGGTGCGTCCACTGCTGGCGGGGATCGGGGCGGCGCCGCAGAGGTGGGCCAGGGCCGCCTCGGAACGCAGCCGGTCGGGGTTGTCGCCGGCGGTGTTCAGGAGTTGCCCGGCGACTTCGGGACCGGCGCCGAACAGACTGCTCAGCGTTGGGGCGGTGCGGGCGACGGCGGGGCGTAGCCGCCGGTCGGCTCGGGTGATCTCAACGTTGAGTGCGGTGATCCGGGTGGCGATCGCGGCGAGGGCGGCGTTCGTGGCGTGGACCGGGTCGGTGAGTGCGGACTCGTCGATGCCCAGCTCGACGCATCGTTGCACGAGTGCGGCCCCGGTGACGCCGGCCAGGTCTTCCCGAATCTCCTGCGGTGCCGAGGTGAGCAGGCCGTGGAGCTGGTTCAGGGCGGCGGTGCGGGCCTTGACGGCGCCTCGGCGGGCCACGCGCAGGGCGCGGATCGCCTCGACGGGGCCGGTGCGGGTCTTCGGGACACCAGCGGCCTGCCCGGACAGGGCCGCGCGGGCGGCGGCGAGGGCGTCGATCGGGTCGGACTTGCCCCTCGTCCGGCGGATCTTGCGGTCGGGGCGGTCGATCTCCACCACGGTGATGCCCGACCCGCTCAGGTGCCGCATGACGCCAGCGCCGTAGGCGCCGGTGCCCTCCACTCCGACCTTGACCACCCGGCCGAAGGCACCCAGCCAGGCCAGCAACTGCTGATATCCGGCGGCGGTGGCGGCGAACTCACGATCACCGAGGAACCGCCCCGCCTGATCGACGGCAGCGGCGTGATGAGTCTTGCCGTGGGTATCAACCCCACCCGTGACCTGGCGCTTCTTGGCTGTCATCCTGGAACCGTCGTCCCTTTCGCTTGCACCGACAGGGTCGGCACGCACTCGCCGGGACGGGCGGACAGGACAGTGAAGGGGCCTCTTGCACAGGCTCCTATCAGGTCACGACGCCCCTGCCAGTGACGTGCAGGAACGGGGTCACCCGGAACCGGTCGACGAATCCCACAGCAGGACAGCATCGTCGGTCAGGCGCTGAGTCAGACCAGACCGGGTGACCCCACCTACATCCTCACTGTCAGGCGCCGGTCTGGCCGAGTTCGAGCACCCGGGCCCGGGTGAGCGCGCCGACCGGCTCGCCGTCGGCGGTGACCACGACCGCCTCGGAGCCCGTGGTGAGCATCGCCGCCAGCGCGTCGTACGCGGAACCGCCCAGCGGCACCGCCGGCAGGTCGGCGGTCGCGCCGGGAACCGGGGCCAGCGTGTCCCGGCTGAGCGGGGTGACGGCGAGCCGGCGGATGCCCCGGTCCGCGCCGACGAACTCGCGGACGAACGGTGAGGCGGGGGCGCCGAGCAGGGCGGCCGGGGTGTCGTACTGCTCCAGCCGGCCCCCCTGGGAGAGCACCGCGATCCGGTCGCCGAGCCGGACCGCCTCGTCCAGGTCGTGGGTGACCAGCACGATGGTCTTGCGGACCTCGGCCTGGAGTCGCAGGAACTCCTCCTGCAACCGGGTCCGGACGATCGGGTCGACCGCCGAGAACGGCTCGTCCATCAGCAGCACCACCGGGTCGGCGGCGAGCGCCCGGGCCACCCCGACCCGCTGCCGCTGCCCACCGGAGAGCTCGTGCGGGTAGCGGCGGCCGAACTGCGCCGGGTCGAGCCCGACCAGTTCCAGCAGCTCGTCGGCGCGGCGGCGGATCCGCTCCTTCGGCCAGCCGAGCAGCCGGGGCACCGTACCCACGTTGGTGTGCACCGTCTGGTGCGGGAAGAGCCCGACGTTCTGGATCACGTAGCCGATCCGGCGGCGCAGCTTCACCGGGTCGACCCGGGTGATGTCCTCGTCGCCGAGCAGGATCCGGCCGCCGGTCGGCTCGATCAGCCGGTTGACCATGCGCAGCACGGTGGACTTCCCGCAGCCCGAGGGGCCGATCAAAACCACCAGCTCGCCGGCCTTGACCTCCAGGCTCAGCTCGCGCACGGCCTCGGTGCCGTCCGGGTAGCGCTTCCGGATGCCGTCCAGGGTGATCGAGGCAGCGCTGTGCCCGGCCGCGCCGATGGGTCCCGGGGTAACGTCCACGTGTGTCCCTCCACCTGAGCTACCGGGCCGACCCCGGTAACCCGTGGTTCTCCTGGCAGTACGTGCGGGACAACTCTGACACCATCCTCGCCGCGCTGCGCGAGCACGCCTCGCTGACCGCCCGGGCGGTGCTGATCGCCGCCCTGGTGGCCCTGCCGTTGGCGGTGGCGGCGTACTGGTTCCGCGCCCTCGCCGGGCCGATTCTCGCACTCACCGGCGTGCTGTACACCGTCCCGTCGCTGGCGCTGTTCGCCTTCATCGCGCCCTACCTGGGCATCGGCGCGATCACCGTGCTGACCGTGGTGGTGCTGTACGCGCTGCTGGTGATCGTGCGCAACGCGGTGGCCGGGCTGCACCAGGTGCCCCCCGAGGTCCGCGACGCGGCCGAGGGCATGGGGTACGGCCGCTGGGCGCGGCTGTTCCGGATCGACCTGCCGCTGGCCCTGCCCGGCATCCTCACCGGGGTACGCCTCGCCACCGTCTCGACGGTCGCCCTGGTCACCGTCGGGGTGGTGGTCGGTCGCGGCGGCCTCGGGCAGCTCATCTTCGCCGGCTTCCAGAACAACTTCTACAAGGCCCAGATCATGACCGGGACGCTGCTCTGCGTCCTGCTCGCCCTGGTGCTGGACCTGATCCTCGCCGGGATGGGCCGGCTGCTCACGCCGTGGCTGCGCGGGCGGACCGGATGACCGCCACGGCGGCCCGGGCGGGGACGAATCCGGTCGAGCAGGCGGTGGTCTGGCTCAACGACCCGCTGAACTGGACGAACCCGGGCGGCATCCTGGACCGGCTCGGGGAGCACCTGAGCATGTCCGCCGCCGCGGTGCTGCTCGGCTGCCTGGTGGCCTGGCCGATCGGGCTCTGGCTCGGGCACAGCGGTCGCGGTGGCGGGCCGGTCCTGCTGATCTCCAACGTCACGCTGGCGATCCCCACCCTGGCGCTGCTGACCATCCTGCCGCTGACCTTCCTCGGGTTCGGCCGGCCGGCGGTGGTGGTGGCGCTGGCCGTCTTCGCGGTGCCACCGCTGCTGGCCAACGCGTACACGGGGGTGCGGCAGGCCGACCCGGAGGCCCGGGACGCGGCGCGGGGGATGGGACTGTCCGGCGGGCAGGTGCTGCGCCGGGTGGAGCTGCCGCTGGCGGTGCCGTACCTGGCGGCCGGGTTCCGGACCGCGGCGGTGCAGGTGGTGGCGACCGCCGCGCTCGCCTCGTTCGTCAACGGCGGCGGGCTCGGCCAGATCATCCGGGCGGGCTTCGGGCTGGACATCGCGGCCGGCGGCGGCCAGATCATCGCCGGGGGCGTGCTGGTGGCCGGGCTGGCGCTGCTGGTCGAGGGGGTGTTGGCGCTGGTCGAGCGGGCGGTCACCCCGCGCCCGCTGCGGCGGGTCCGGGGCCGGGCGCACCGGCGGGCGGCGGCCGCCGTCGCCGGGAACTGAGCGAACCGGTGACGATCGGGTGACGAACCCCGCTCCGAGTTTGTCGGTCGGAGCCGGAGGATGTTGGCTGGAGTCGCGGGCGGCCGATCGGATCGCCCGTCGGACACGCGGCCGGCCCACCTCGGGTCGCGCCGGGACACGGAAGGCGGGCGCGATCATGCGCGTACGGACACGAGTGGCGGTCGGCGCGATCGGCGCGCTCACCGTGGCAGGTCTGCTCACCGGCTGCGGGGACGAGGGGTCATCCGGCACCGACGCACCTCAGCAGGGCGCGAGCGGAGCGGGCTGCGCCCCGGTCGCCGGCGACCAGCTGGTCGTCCTGAACGACGACAAGAAGCTCCAGAACACCGACAACATCATCCCGGCGATCAACGTCGACGTGGCCAACCCGCAGCTGGTCGCCGCGCTCGACAAGGTCTCCGCCGCGCTGGACACGCCGAAGCTGATCGCGCTCAACAAGGCCGTCGACCTCGAGCGCAAGACCCCGAAGGCCGCCGCCGAGGAGTTCGCCTCGGCGAACAACCTCACCGCCGGCATCGCCAAGGGTCCCGGCGGGCAGATCGTGGTCGGCGCCGGCAACTTCAGCGAGAGTCAGACCCTGGCCGAGCTGTACGACATCGTCCTCACCGCGGCCGGCTACCAGGTCAAGGTGCAGCAGATCGGCAACCGCGAGCTCTACGAGCCGGCCCTGGAGAAGGGCGAGATCCAGGTCGTCCCGGAGTACGCGGCGACCATGGCGGAGTTCCTCAACACCAAGGCCAACGGCAAGAACGCCACCCCGGTCTCCTCGCCCGAGCTGGACAAGACGGTCACCGCACTGAAGGCGGCCGGCGACAAGGTGGGCATCACCTTCGGCGCACCCGCCGCCGCCCAGGACCAGAACGCCTTCGCCGTCACGAAGGCGTTCGCCGACAAGTACGGCGTGCAGACGATCTCCGACCTGGCGGCCAAGTGCTCCGGCTCGGCGACCGTGCTGGCCGGCCCGCCGGAGTGCCCGCAGCGGCCGAAGTGCCAGGCCGGACTGGTGGAGGTCTACGACTTCAAGGCCGGCTCGTTCAGCTCGCTGGACGCCGGTGGCCCGCAGACCAAGAACGCGTTGAAGACCGGCACCGCCAGCGTCGGTCTGGTCTTCTCCTCCGACGGCGCACTCGCCACCGGCTGACCACGGGTTCCGGGCGCGGCGGCACCCCGCCGGCCGCGCCCGGCCCGCACCCCCTGACGTCGCGATTCGGTACTCGGGACCGTTCCCACGCAGGGCATCTCTCGGTAGGCTCCACAGCCATGCCCGCCCCGGTCGTGCCCGAGAAGCACCACCCGCAGCTGCTGACCGTCCTGTTCTGGATCGGTGTCGCGATCGCGCCCGTCGCGGCGCTGATCCTGCTGATCGCCGACGGCAACGGTCCGCTCCGGTTCGCCGCCGTACTGGCCATCATGGCCGTGGTCCTGATCGGTCTGTCGATCGCGCTGCGCGCCGACGGTGGCCAGCCGCGCGGCGAGGAGTTCCTGGACGAGTTGGAGCAGGTTCGCCGGGAGTTGCGGGCCGAGATCGTGGCCGCCGCCCAGCGCGGCAACCAGGCGCTCGACCAGTCCCAGCGGGTGGAGGACCAGGTCGCCGCGCTGCGCCGCCGGCTGGACGCGGCGGCGGCCGGCATCGCCGCGGCCGCCGGGATCACCGGGGCGGTGGCCGAGGAACCGGCCGGCGCCGGTCGGGCCCGGGTGTCCGACCCGCAGGAGCAGGCGTCGGGCGGGCGGCGGTGGGCCGCCGCGCCGGAGGAGACCCCGTCCACCTGGGGGCGCGCCCCCGATCGGGACGACGAGGAGCCGGCCGGGCGCCGTTACGGCGCGGAGCGTCCCGCCGCCGGCCAGGCCGGGGTGTACGGCGCTCCCCGCGAACCGCGCGGCGCCGCTCCCGGACCGGAGGCGGGCGGCCGTCCCGTGCTGCGGCACACCGAGACCGTGCACGTGACCACCCGGCACACCGTGGTGGACGGCGCGGATCCGGCGGTCGGCAACGCCTACGCCGGCTACGCCGGCCGCTGGTCCCCCGCGCCCGAGGAGCCGTCCTGGAGCGGCGCGGAGCCGGAGAACTCCTGGGCGGAGCGGGCCGAGCCGGAGCGGGGCTGGGCGGGCCAGCGCGACGAACGGTCGAGCGACCAGCGGGAGGACCGGCCCTGGCCGGGCGGGCAGCCCGAGGAGCGGTCCTGGTCGGGTGCCGCCGACGATCGAGCCGACCAGTCCTGGGCGGGCGGGTCGTACCCGGCGGAGGAGAACTGGTCCGGGGTACGGGCCGGCGACCGCTGGGCCGAGGTACGCGACGACGGGCGGGGCCGCGAGGTGCGGGTCGGTGAGCGCCGGGCGGAGCTGCACGCCGACGGCGCCGAGTTCCGCGTGCAGGACCGGTGGGCGTCGGTGCGCCACGACGAGCCCCGCCGGACCGCCGAGCAGTGGGGCGGCGGCGGTTGGGTCGAGCCGGAGGAGCATCCCGCGCTGCCGGCCGGCGGGGTGCCGGTGCCGCAGGAGTGGCGGGGGCAGGCGCGCGGCCAGCAGAACACCGAGCAGTCGTGGGACGAGCGGTCGGCCGACCAGTGGCGGGCGCCCGCGCAGCGGGAGCCGGTGGACTCCTGGCGGGCCGCCGAGCCGGAGCCGCGCGCCCGCCGGCAGTGGGGCGGCGAGCCGGAGCCGCGTGCCCGCCAGCAGTGGGGCGGCGAGCAGCGGTACGGCCAATCGCCGCAGGACGACTCCCCGCGCGCCGGTGGCCGCTGGCGCTGACCCGCTCCGGTCAGCCGCCGGTCACTTGTCGATGTCGCCGACCACGAAGAACATCGAGCCGAGGATGGCGATCAGGTCCGGCACCAGGGTGCCGGGGAGCAGGCTGGCCAGCGCCTGCACGTTCGCGTACGACGCGGTGCGCAGCTTGAGCCGCCACGGGGTCTTCTCGCCGCGGGAGACCAGGTAGTAGCCGTTGATGCCGAGCGGGTTCTCGGTCCAGGCGTAGGTGTGCCCCTCGGGCGCCTTGACCACCTTGGGCAGTCGGGTGTTCACCGGCCCGGTCAGCCCGTCGACCCGGTCCAGGCACTGCTCGGCCAGGTCGAGCGAGGCGTACACCTGGTCGAGCAGCACCTCGAAGCGGGCGTGGCAGTCCCCGGCGGTGCGGGTGACCACCGGCACGTCGAGCTGGTCGTAGGCCAGGTAGGGCTCGTCGCGGCGCAGGTCCAGGTCGAGACCGGAGGCGCGGGCGACCGGCCCGGACGCGCCGAACGCGGCGGCGTCGGCGGTGGAGAGCACCCCCACCCCGACGGTACGGGCCAGGAAGATCTCGTTGCGGCGGATGAGCCGGTCCAGGTCGGGCATCCGGCGGCGGACCTCGGCGATCGCGGCGCGGGCCCGGCCGGTCCAGCCGGCGGGCACCTCCTCCTTGAGGCCGCCGACCCGGTTGAACATGTAGTGGATCCGGCCGCCGGAGACCTCCTCCATCACCGCCTGAAGGGTCTCCCGCTCGCGGAACGCGTAGAAGACCGGGGTGATCGCACCGATCTCCAGCGGGTACGAGCCGAGGAACATCAGGTGGTTGAGCACCCGGTTCAGCTCGGCGAGGGCCATCCGCAGCCAGGTGGCCCGCTCGGGCACCTCCATGCCCATCAGCCGCTCGACGGCGAGCACCACGCCCAGCTCGTTGGAGAACGCCGACAGCCAGTCGTGCCGGTTGGCCAGCACGATGATCTGCCGGTAGTCGCGGACCTCGAAGAGCTTCTCCGCGCCCCGGTGCATGTAGCCGACGATCGGCTCGGCCGCGACGACCCGTTCGCCGTCGAGCACCAGCTTGAGCCGGAGCACCCCGTGCGTGGACGGGTGCTGCGGGCCGATGTTGAGCACCATGTCGGTGCCCAGCTGCTCCCCGCCCGCGCCGGTGCCGACGGTCAGCTCGCGGAGGTCGCCGGCGTCCGTGGTCATGTGGGTCATCGTGCCATGAACGCCGCGGGCTCGACGCCGACCGGTTGCCGCAGCCACCAGTGCCCGCCGAGGCCGGCCGGGTCGGTCAGCTCGGCCACCGCCGAGGCGGCGGCCAGCGCCCGCAGGTAGCCGGCCGGGTCGCTGCCGGCCAGGGTCAGCGGCGGTCGGCCGCCGTCGGCCCCGAGCGCCCGCAGCGCCTCCCGCTGCGACCCCAGCGTGTACGCGCGCCCGGCGACCCGCGCGCCGGCGGCGGCGACCGAGTCCACCGCGACGTGCGCGGTGACGTCGCGGGAGCCGTCGGGTACGGGTGGCACCTGCCGGCCGGCGCGGTACCCGGTCAGCGTCCCGTCCACCGGCCGCTCCTGCCGCAGGTGTCCGTAGTCGACGGCCAGCGCGAGTCCCCGGTCGAGCTTGCCGACCGCGTCGGCCCAGGCGTCGTCCCTGGTCCGGCCGATCTCGGCCCGCCCGGCGGCAACCGGGGCGGGCCACCAGCGGTGCAGCCAGTCGAGGTCGGCGGCGTCGACCGGACCGCCCACCGACTCCGTCCCGCTCGCCGGGTCGACGAGCAGGTACCGCCAGCCGTCCCCGTCGTGCACCGCGACGTCGAGCGGGACGTTGTCCAGCCATTCGGTGGCGACCAGCAGGCCGGTGACCCCGTCCGGGATCTCGTCCCGCCAGTCGATGCCGGCGGGCAGGTCGTCGGGGCGGGGCGCCCGCTCGACGGCGGTGAGCCGTACCCGGCGGGCGAGCGGCACCGGCGCGGCGGGTGACGGCACGGCGGCGGCCGGGGCGGTCGGGGTTTCCGGGGAGGCCGGCCGCCCGGTGGGGTCCCCGTCGGCTCCCATGGCCCCGGCGAGGGCGCGCAGCAGCTCCCCCCGGCCGGCGCCCACGTCGACCACGTCCAGCGGCTCCGGCCGGCCAAGGGCGGCGTCCACCTGTTCGACCAGGCGGGACAGGGCGGTGGTGAGGACACCGGGGGCGTGCGCGCTGGTGCGGAAGTGGGCGGCGGGTCCGGCGCCGGCGACGAAGAAGCCGGCCGGGCCGTAGAGGGCGGCGTCCATGGCGTCCCGCCAGCGCATCGAGTTGATCCCGCGTTCAGGGTGCGTCACCGTGCCGACCCTACGGTCAGCCGGTCGGCGGGGTGGCACTGTAACCGCGCCGCGTGGCCCGCGCCGCCCGGAAACCGCCCGCCCACCGGCCGGTGAAGGTTTTCACACACTCTTGTTAGGGCTCCGTAACCCCAGCGCATACTTGCGGTCGACCGGTACCCCCTTCGAGGACTGGATCGTTGCCATGAGCGCACCGCTGCGCCCGCGTTCGGCCGCCCCGCGTGAGGCCGCCGTTCCCGCGGGCGGCGCCCCTGCCGGCGCCCCGCCCGTCTTCCCCCGCACCCTCACCGTCGGCGTCATCGGCGCCGGTCGGGTCGGTGCGGTGCTGGGCGCGGCGCTCGCCGCCGCCGGCCACCGGGTGGTCGCCGCCTCCGGCGTCTCCGGGGCCGCGAAGGCCCGGATCGCGCTGCTGCTGCCCGGCGCCCGCAACCGCTCGGCCACCTCGGTCGCCCGCGCCGCCACCGACCTGCTGCTGATCGCCGTCCCGGACGACGCGCTGGCCGGCGTGGTCGCCGGGCTGGCCGAGACCGGGGCGCTGCGCCCCGGCCAGGTGGTCGCCCACACCTCCGGCGCGCACGGCCTGACCGTGCTGGCCCCGGCCGCCGCCGTCGGCGCGCGCCCGCTGGCGCTGCACCCGGCGATGACCTTCACCGGTACGCCCGACGACCTCGGCCGGCTGGCCGGCATCTCGTACGGGGTGACCGCCCCGGCGGAGCTGCGCCCGCTCGCCGCCCGGCTCGTCGCCGACCTGGGCGGCGTGCCGGAGTGGGTCGGCGAGGCGGACCGCGCGCTCTACCACGCGGCGCTGGCGCACGGCGCGAACCACCTGGTGACCCTGGTCAACGAGGCGGCCGACCGGCTGCGCGACGCCGGCGTGGCCCAGCCCGAGAAGGTGCTGGCCCCGCTGCTGCGGGCGGCCCTGGAGAACGCGCTGCGGCTCGGCGACGACGCGCTGACCGGCCCGGTGTCCCGGGGCGACGCGGGCACCGTGCGACGGCACCTGGACCGGCTGGCGGAGACCGCCCCGGAATCGGTGGCCCCCTACCTGGCGTTGGCACGACGGAGCGCGGATCGGGCGATCGCGGCCGGTCGGCTGCGGCCGGTGGACGCCGAGTCGCTGCTCGACGTGCTGGCCGGGATCCATCGGGAGGTGGCGGCATGACGGAGCTGGTGCACACCCGGGCCGAGCTGGCGAAGGCGCGGGACGGACTCAAGGGCACCGTCGGCGTGGTGATGACCATGGGTGCGCTGCACTCGGGGCACGAGACGCTGCTGCGGGCGGCCCGGGAGCGGGCGGACCACGTGCTCGTCACGATCTTCGTCAACCCGCTGCAGTTCGGGCCGAACGAGGACTTCGACCGCTACCCGCGCACCCTCGACGCCGACCTGGAGATCTGCCGCCGGGCCGGGGCCGACGTGGTGTTCGCCCCCACCGTGTCGGACATGTACCCGGACGGGCAGCCGGCGGTCCGGGTGAACCCGGGGCAGCTCGGCGAGGACCTGGAGGGGCAGAGCCGGCCCGGCTTCTTCCACGGCGTGCTGACCGTGGTCATGAAGCTGCTCCAGCTCACCCGCCCCGATCTCGCCTTCTTCGGTGAGAAGGACTACCAGCAGCTCACCCTGGTCCGCCGGATGGCCCGCGACCTGGACGTCCCGGTGGAGGTGGTCGGCGTGCCGACCGTCCGCGAACCGGACGGGTTGGCCCTGTCCAGCCGTAACCGTTACCTCTCGCCCGACCAGCGGCAGGCCGCGCTGAGCCTGTCGGCCGCGCTGCGGGCCGGCGCGACCGCCGCCGAGCAGGGCCGGGACGCCGGGGAGGTGCTGGCCGCCGCGCACCGGACGTTCGCCGCGGTGGGCGCCGACGCCCGGCTGGACTACCTGGTGCTCACCGACCCGGACCTGGAACCGGGTCCGGTGGCCGGCCCGGCCCGGCTGCTGGTCGCGGCCTGGGTGGGCGACACCCGCCTGATCGACAACATGGCGATCCGACTCGCCCCTCGCTCCTGACCACCTGACCACCACACCGCTGGAGAGGCGACCGATGTTCCGGATCATGCTCAAGTCGAAGATCCACCGGGCCACGGTGACCCAGGCCGACCTGCACTACGTCGGCTCGGTGACCGTGGACCAGGATCTGCTCGACGCCGCCGACCTGCTCCCCGGCGAGCAGGTGGCGATCGTGGACGTGACCAACGGGGCCCGGCTGGAGACGTACGTCATCCCCGGCGAGCGGGGCAGCGGGGTGATCGGCATCAACGGCGCGGCGGCGCACCTGGTGCACCCCGGCGACCTGGTCATCCTCATCTCGTACGGTCAGATGGACGACGCCGAGGCCCGCTCGTACCGGCCCCGGGTGGTGCACGTCGACGCCGACAACAAGGTCGTCGACCTGGGCGCCGACCCGGCCGCCGTGGCTCCCGGCACCGCCGGCGACCCCACCCCCAGCCCGCTGGCCGTGGTGGGCTGAGCGCACTTCCGGTCTGTCACCGGAAGGTCATTGTTGGTTACCCTGGGCGGACCGTCGGGATCGACGGTCGTCGGCTGGGGGAGGCCGCGATGCGCCGTGCGATGACGAGACCGGTCGCCGCGTTCGCCGCGGGGGCCCTGCTGGCCGGCTGCGCCGCCACCGCCGGGGTCGACGGGGACCTCACCGACGACTGGGCCGCCCCGGCGGCTGCCGGGCCGTTCACCCCCGAGGCCGGCGTCTGCCAGGTCGGCGACTTCACTGACACCGTCGCGCTGGACGCGTACGCGCCGGTGGACTGCGCCGTGGCGCACCGGGTGGAGACGGTGCACGTCGGGGCCTTTTCGGCCGGCCGGGCGGACCCGCCCGCCACCGGCTCGCCCGACCTGCGTGGCGCCTTCGCCAAGTGCGACGCGCACGCCACCGGGTACGTCGGTGACGACTGGCGCGCCGGCCGGCTGCGGCTGGCCGTGGCGCTGCCCACCCGTCCCGGCTGGGCGGCCGGCTCCCGCTGGTACCGCTGCGACCTCAGCGAGTTGACGACCGTCGAGGCGGCGGCCGCCGTGGTGACCCGCACCGGCAGCCTGCGGGACGCCCTGAAGGGCCCGTCGGCGCTGCGCCTGGGCTGCCAGCGCAGCCGCACCGGCAGCGGCCGGGGCGTGCAGGTGCTGCTCCCGGCGGAGTGCGCCACCGCCCACGACGCCGAGTTCGTCGGCGTGTGGAAGGCGCCCGACCGGCCGTACCCGACCCGGGACGCTGACTGGCTGCCGCTCTACGCCGGCTGCCGCAGCGTCCTCGCCCGGTACGTCGGCGTGCCGGACGACGCCGACCTGCGCTTCCGCAGCGGCGTGGTGGTCCGCCCGCCCGGTGCCGGCCGCTGGCGGGCGGGTGACCGCGGCGTCCGCTGCCACCTCTGGCTCAGCAACCGGACGGTGACCGCCTCGCTCAAGGGCGCCGGCCCGGCCGGGCTGCCCGTCCGGACGAGGTAGCGGACGCCGTAGTCCAAACCACTCGTCGTGCCCCCGCCGCCCGGGATGAGGGGCGTTCCGGTTGACTGTGCTCATGGACCTTCCGACCGTCGACCTACCGGCCCTGCCCCGACTGCTGGCCGCGCCCGCGCCCGGCTGGGTGGAGACGACCGACGTGATCGTGGTCGGTTCCGGGGTCGCCGGGCTCACGGCCGCGCTGCACCTGCGCGAGGCCGGCCTGCACGTCACGGTGGTCACCAAGGTCAACATCGACGAGGGCTCCACCCGGTGGGCGCAGGGCGGCATCGCGGCGGTGCTCGACCCGACGGACACCCCGGGCGCGCACGCCCACGACACCGAGATCGCCGGCGTCGGGCTCTGCGACCCGGCGGCCGTGCGGGTGCTGGTGGAGGAGGGGCCGACCCGGCTCCGCGAGCTGATGCGCATCGGCGCGGAGTTCGACCGCAACCCGGACGGATCGCTGATGCTCACCCGGGAGGGCGGGCACCGGGCGGACCGGATCGTGCACGCCGGCGGCGACGCCACCGGCGCCGAGGTGCAGCGCGCGCTGCACGCGGCGGTCCGCCGCGACCCGTGGATCCGCCTGGTCGAGCACGCCCTGGTGCTGGACCTGCTGCGCGCTCCCGGCGACGGCCCGGACGGCCTCGGCCCGGCCTGCGGCATCACCCTGCACGTGCTCGGCGAGGGCAGCGAGGACGGCGTCGGCGCGCTGCTGGCCCGGGCGGTGGTGCTGGCCACCGGCGGGATGGGGCAGATCTTCTCGGCGACCACCAACCCGGCCGTCTCCACCGGCGACGGGGTGGCCCTGGCCATGCGGGCCGGCGCGGCGGTCACCGACGTGGAGTTCGTCCAGTTCCACCCGACCGCGCTGATCGTGCCGCAGGCGGCCCGGGTGGCCGGCGCCGGCCTCGCCCAGCAGCCGCTGGTCTCCGAGGCGCTGCGCGGCGAGGGCGCCCACCTGGTCGACGGTGACGGCAAGCGGTTCATGGTCGGCCAGCACGAGCTGGCCGAACTGGCCCCCCGGGACGTGGTGGCCAAGGGCATCCACCGGGTGCTGCTGGCCACCGGCGCGGACCACGTCTGGCTGGACGCCCGGCACCTGGGCGGCGACTTCCTGGCCGGGCGGTTCCCCACCATCGTCGCCTCCTGCCTGGCCATCGGTGTGGACCCGGCCACCGACCTGATCCCGGTCGCCCCGGCCGCCCACTACGCCTCCGGTGGCGTCCGGACCGACCTGCACGGCCGCACCTCCATCCCCGGCCTGTACGCCTGCGGCGAGGTCGCCTGCACCGGCGTGCACGGCGCCAACCGGCTGGCCAGCAACTCGCTGCTGGAAGGGCTGGTCTTCTCCCGCCGGATCGCCGAGGACATCGCCGCCGGGCTGCCCGAGCAGGCCAGGCCGGCGGAGACGGGCGCGTGGGTGGGCGGCGAGGGCTGGGTGGTGCCGGCCGAGGGCACGTCGGCGCTCCAGCGGGCGATGACCCGGGGCGCCGGGGTGCTGCGGTCGGCCGCCACGCTGACCGGGACCGCCGCCGTCCTGGGCGAGCTGGGCCTGGGCCGGGGCACTCCGCGTACCGCCGACTGGGAGGCGACGAACCTGCTCACCGTGGCGTCGACCCTGGTCGCCGCCGCGTACGCCCGCCAGGAGACCCGGGGGTGCCACTGGCGGGAGGACTTCCCGGCCGCCGACGAGCGGTGGCGGGGCCATCTGCTCGGTGCGGTCGGTGCGCAGGGTCGGTTGACGTCCCGGTGGGAGGAGTTGGCGTGAGCGCGAGGAGTGAGCCGGTCTTGCGAGCCCCGCAGTCGCGAACGAAGGTGGGTCCGGTGAGCGCGAGGAGTGAGCCGGTTTTGCGAGCCCCGCAGTCGCGAACGAAGGTGGGTCCGGTGAGCGCGAGGAGTGAGCCGGTCCTGCGGGCGCGAATCGAGGGGGACGCGTGAGGGAGTCGACCGAGCGGGCGTTGCGGGCCGGTGGCCTGGACCCGGCGCAGGTGCGGGCGGTCGTCGTGGGGGCGCTCGCCGAGGACCTGGGGCCGGACTTCCTCGACGTGACCAGCGTGGCCACCATCCCCGACACCCAGACCGACACCGCCGACGTGGTCGCCCGCGCCGACGGGGTGGTGGCCGGGCTGGCCGTGGCCGCCGCGGCCTTCGAGCTGGTCGGCGAGGTGACCGGTGCGGACCGTACCGTCGAGGTCTCGCTGGTGGCCCGGGACGGGCAGCGGGTGGCGCGCGGCGACGTGCTGGCCACGGTGACCGGCCCGACCCGGCTGCTGCTCACCGCCGAGCGCACGGCGCTCAACCTGCTCAGCCGGATGTCCGGAGTGGCCACCCACACCCGGGCCTGGGCCGACGCCCTGGCCGGTACGAAGGCGATGGTGCTGGACACCCGCAAGACCACCCCGGGCCTGCGCGCCCTGGAGAAGTACGCGGTGCGCGCCGGCGGCGGCACGAACAAGCGGATGGGCCTGCACGACGTCGCCATGATCAAGGACAACCACAAGTTCGCCGCGGGCGGCATCGCGCCCGCCTTCCGCCGGGTCCGGGAGGCGTTCCCCGACGTGCCGGTGCAGGTGGAGGTCGACACCGTCGCCGAGGCGGTGGAGGCGGTCGAGGCCGGTGCGGACTTCCTGCTGCTGGACAACATGACCCCGGAGACGCTGCGGGAGGTGGTCGCCCGGGTGGGCGACCGGGCGGAGCTGGAGGCGACCGGCGGGCTCACCCTCGCGGTGGCAGCCGAGTACGCGGCCACCGGTGTGGACTTCCTGTCGGTGGGTGCGCTGACCCACTCCTCGCCGATCCTGGACATCGCGCTGGACCTGCGGACGCGGTGAGCCTGGGCGCGGTGGGCCCGGCGCGGTGGGCCGGGCCGGGCGGCCGGCGGCTCGGCGGGTTCGACCCGCCGGGCGGCGTCTAGGCTTCGCGTGTGCTGCTCTGCATCGACATCGGAAACACCAACACCGTGCTGGCGACCTTCGACGGCGACAAGCTGGTGCACTCCTGGCGGATCAAGACCGACGCCCGGTCCACGGCGGACGAGCTGGGTCTGATGTTCCGCGGGCTGCTCGCCGGTGACGCGGTGGAGATCACCGGGGTGGCGGCCTGCTCCACGGTTCCGGCGGCGCTGCGCTCGTTGCGGTCCATGCTGGCCCGCTACTACGCCGACCTGCCCAGCGTGATCGTCGAGCCGGGGGTGCGCACCGGCGTCCAGCTCGCGATCGACAACCCCAAGGAGGTCGGCTCGGACCGGGTGGTCAACACCCTCGCCGCCTACACCCTCTACGGCGGTCCGTCGATCGTGGTCGACTTCGGCACCACCACGAACTTCGACGTGATCAGCGGCCGGGGAGAGTTCCTCGGCGGTGCCTTCGCCCCGGGCATCGAGATCTCGTTCGACGCCCTGGCCGCCCGGGCCGCCCAGCTGCGCAAGGTGGAGGCGACCAAGCCCCGGTCGGTGATCGGCAAGAACACCGTCGAATGCCTCCAGTCCGGCCTCTACTTCGGCTTCGCCGGGCAGGTCGACCGGATCGTCGAGCGGATGGCCGAGGAGTTGGGCGAGGTGAAGGCGGTGATCGCCACCGGCGGGCTGGCCTCGGTGGTGATCGGCGAGTGCCGCACGATCACCCACCACGAGCCGATGATCACCCTGATCGGCCTCCGGATGGTCTACGAGCGCAACACCTGACCCCGGGCGTCGCCGCGGTCGGGCGCCGCCCGGGGGCTCAGCGCCGCCGGGCCCGGAAGACCAGCGTCCGGTACGGCAGCTCGACCGTCTCCCGCCCGGCCAGATCGGGGTGGGTGGCGAACAGTTCCCGCAGCTCCGAGTCGACCCGCTGCCGTTGCCGGGGCGTGGCGGTCAGCCAGTTCGAACGGGTACGCAGCATGCCGAGGACCTCGTCCGGGGTCAGCGTGACCCGGTGGGCGAACTCGCCCAGTTCGACCGGGCCGAAGGCCGGACCGAAGTCGGTGATCTTCTCGGTCAGGTCGCCGGCGTCGTCGTGGAGCTCGGCGATCCGGTCCAGCTCGGCCACCCAGCCGACGCTGCCGTCCCGGGTGTTCCAGATCGGGGCGAACGTCCCGCCCGTCCGGAGCACCCGGGCGATCTCGGCGTGCGCCCGCTCCTTGTCGAACCAGTGGTAGGCCTGCCCCACCAGGACCGCGTCGGCCGTCCCGTCCGGCAGCGGCACCGACTCGGCGCTGCCGGCCAGCGCGGTGCTGCCCGGGGTGGCGGCGGCCAACTGGGCCCGCATGCCCGGATCGGGCTCCACCGGCAGCACCTCGTGGCCCAGGTCGAGGATCGCGCGACTGAGGATGCCGGTGCCGGCGCCGAGGTCGACCACCCGGGCCGGCGCCTCGACGCTCGCCAGGGCCCAGCGGACGGCGGCCTGCGGATAGCGGGGCCGGAACCGGTCGTAGTCGGTGGCGGCCGCCCCGAAGGACAGCGCGTGAGTGGGGTCGGTCATGAGCGGCAGGTTATCCCGTAACGGCGACCTGGGCGCTTGAGTACGCTCGGGGGCTGACCCCGCCGATATCTCCTTTCTGAGGACAGTGCCGTGACCGAGCAGAACGCCGTGCCAGTGGATCCCGCCGACGACCTTCCCGAGCAGATGAAGGTCCGCCGGGAGAAGCGGGACCGGATGCTCGCCGAGGGCATCGAGCCGTACCCGGTGGGTTTCCCCCGGACCAGCACGCTGGCCGAGGTCCGCGCGAAGTACGCCGAGCTGCCCACCGACACCGCGACCGGCGACCAGGTCTCGGTCACCGGCCGGGTGATCTTCGTACGGAACACCGGCAAGCTCTGCTTCGCGACGCTGCGCGACGGCGACGGCACCGAACTCCAGGCCATGCTCTCCCTGGACCGGGTGGGCGCCGAGCGGCTGGAGGACTGGAAGCGCCTGGTCGACCTCGGCGACCACGTCGGGGTGACCGGTGAGGTGATCACCAGCCGCCGGGGCGAGCTGTCCGTGCTGGCCCAGGAGTGGGCGGTCACCGCCAAGGCGCTGCGCCCGCTGCCGGTGGCGCACAAGCCGCTGAGCGAGGAGGCCCGGGTCCGCCAGCGCTACGTCGACCTGGTCGTCCGCCCGCAGGCGCGGCAGATGGTGCGTACCCGGGCGGCGGCGGTGCGCAGCCTGCGCGATTCGCTGCACGGGCAGGGATTCATCGAGGTCGAGACCCCGATGCTGCAGTTGCTGCACGGCGGGGCGGCGGCCCGCCCATTCGTGACCCACAGCAATGCGTTGAACACCGACCTGTATCTGCGAATCGCGCCGGAACTGTTTCTCAAGCGGGCCGTGGTCGGCGGCGTCGACCGGGTCTTCGAGATCAACCGCAACTTCCGTAATGAGGGCGTCGACTCTTCGCACTCGCCGGAGTTCGCGATGCTGGAGACCTACCAGGCGTACGGCGACTACGACACGATGGCCGAGCTGACCCGCAATCTGGTGCAGCAGGCGGCGATCGCGGTCAGCGGCTCGACCGTGGTGACCCACGCCGACGGCCGCGACTTCGACCTGGGCGGCGAGTGGCGCTCGGTGACGCTGTTCGGGGTGCTTTCCGAGGCGCTCGGCGAGGAGGTCACGGTCCGCACCGAACGGTCCCGCCTGGTGGAGTACGCCGACAAGGTGGGACTCGCCGTGGACCCGAAGTGGGGGCCGGGCAAGCTGGCCGAGGAACTGTTCGAGGAACTGGTCGTGCCGGGCCTGCAGGCCCCCACCTTCGTGCGCGACTACCCGGAGGAGACCAGCCCGCTGACCCGGGCGCACCGCAGCGAGCCGGGGCTGGCCGAGAAGTGGGACCTCTACGTCCTCGGCTTCGAGCTGGGCACCGCGTACTCGGAGCTGGTGGACCCGGTGGTGCAGCGGGAGCGGCTGGTCGCCCAGGCGCAGTTGGCCGCCCGCGGCGACGACGAGGCCATGCGGCTGGACGAGGACTTTCTGCGCGCGATGGAGTACGGAATGCCGCCGGCCGGCGGTATGGGAATGGGAATCGACCGACTTCTGATGGCGCTGACCGGTCTCGGAATTCGGGAGACCATCCTCTTCCCGTTGGTCCGCCCGGAGTGAGTCGGAAGCTTCTCCGGCTCGTTACCGCATCCTATTGACGGGTCGAGCGCCGCGCAGGTTATTGTGCTTCTATTGCAGGAGCACCCTGCTCGAAAGGAATGTGGGACGTGGCCAAGCAGATCATTCACAAGCTGGTCGATGACCTGGACGGCGGGGACGCGGACGAGACCGTCAAGTTCGCCCTCGACGGCGTTCAGTACGAGATCGACCTGTCGAACTCCAACGCCGAGAAATTGCGCGACGTATTCGCGCCGTACGTGGCGGCGGGCACCCGGGTCGGTCGTGGCGGCGTGGTCGTGGGTGGCCGGGCGGCGCGGGGCCGGGGCGGCGCCACCGCCGACCGCGAGCAGAACAAGGCGATCCGGGCCTGGGCCAAGAAGTCCGGCAAGGAGATCTCCGACCGGGGCCGCATCCCGCAGGAGATCGTCGACGAGTACCACTCCAAGGCGGGTCACTGACGCCAGCGCCAGCGCCAGGGGCGACACGACGCCGGGCCGGAGCACCACTCCGGGCCGGCGTCGCCGTTTACCCGGCCCGTGGGGCGCCGGGGCCGGATGTGCTGGCTGTGATGAACGGGGCGGGGCGGCCCGGAGTTGCCTCGTGCGGCACCGGCGCGGCGGGGCCCAGCGGGCGGGAAGATTCCCGCCGGGGGCGGCGTTGTCCACAGGCGGTGGAGAATCTGTCCACAACCTGTGGACGAGCCACCGGTCCGCCGGGGAGCTTCCGCACCCGAGGCGAATTTCGCTCTGCGCGTACAGGTCGGGGTCCCGGAACACCTCCTGAGCGCGGATGGTTGTTCAAAACGACGTCAGAACGGCTCATCGCGAGGACACACGACCTCAGCGGAGTCGGTCGGCGGCGATAGAGTAAGGAGGCACGGACGCCCGTCCCGGACGTCCGCGCACCGGCCCCGCCAAGATCTAGAACATCAAGGCGCACGGCACGTGAGGAGCACGAGGGCATGTTCGAGCGGTTCACCGACCGAGCGCGACGGGTTGTCGTCCTGGCCCAAGAAGAGGCCCGGATGCTCAACCACAACTACATCGGTACGGAGCACATCCTGCTGGGCCTCATCCACGAGGGTGAAGGCGTCGCGGCAAAGGCCCTGGAGAGCCTCGGCATCTCCCTCGAGGGCGTCCGCCAGCAGGTCGAGGAGATCATCGGCCAGGGCCAGCAGGCGCCGAGCGGGCACATCCCGTTCACGCCGCGGGCCAAGAAGGTGCTGGAGCTGTCGCTGCGCGAGGCGCTGCAGCTCGGCCACAACTACATCGGCACGGAGCACATCCTGCTCGGTCTGATCCGCGAGGGTGAGGGCGTCGCCGCCCAGGTGCTGGTCAAGCTCGGCGCGGACCTCAACCGGGTCCGCCAGCAGGTGATCCAGCTGCTCTCCGGCTACCAGGGCAAGGAGCCGGCCGCGGCGGGCGCCGCGCCGGGTGAGGCCGCGCCGTCGACCAGCCTCGTGCTGGACCAGTTCGGCCGCAACCTGACCCAGGCCGCCCGCGAGGGCAAGCTCGACCCGGTGATCGGGCGCGAGAAGGAAATCGAGCGGGTCATGCAGGTGCTCTCCCGCCGTACCAAGAACAACCCGGTCCTGATCGGTGAGCCGGGCGTCGGCAAGACCGCCGTGGTGGAGGGGCTGTCCCAGAAGATCATCAAGGGCGAGGTGCCCGAGACGCTGAAGGACAAGCAGCTCTACACGCTGGACCTCGGCGCCCTGGTCGCCGGTTCCCGCTACCGCGGTGACTTCGAGGAGCGCCTGAAGAAGGTGCTCAAGGAGATCCGCACCCGCGGCGACATCATCCTGTTCATCGACGAGATCCACACCCTGGTGGGTGCGGGTGCCGCCGAGGGCGCGATCGACGCGGCGAGCATCCTCAAGCCGATGCTGGCCCGTGGCGAGCTGCAGACCATCGGCGCGACCACTCTCGACGAGTACCGCAAGCACCTGGAGAAGGACGCCGCTCTCGAGCGCCGCTTCCAGCCGATCCAGGTGGGTGAGCCGTCGCTGGCCCACACCATCGAGATCCTCAAGGGTCTGCGCGACCGGTACGAGGCGCACCACCGGGTGAGCATCACCGACGCAGCCCTCGTGGCAGCCGCGACCCTGGCCGACCGGTACATCTCGGACCGCTTCCTGCCGGACAAGGCGATCGACCTGATCGACGAGGCCGGTGCCCGGATGCGGATCCGTCGGATGACCGCGCCGCCAGACCTGCGCGACTTCGACGAGCGCATCGCCCAGGTGCGCCGCGACAAGGAGTCCGCGATCGACGCGCAGGACTTCGAGCGCGCCGCCCAGCTGCGTGACAAGGAGAAGCAGCTCCTCGGTCAGAAGGCGCAGCGGGAGAAGGAGTGGAAGGCCGGTGACCTGGACGTCGTCAGCGAGGTCGACGACGAGCAGATCGCCGAGGTGCTCGGCAACTGGACCGGTATCCCGGTCTACAAGCTGACCGAGGAGGAGACCTCGCGCCTGCTGCGCATGGAGGACGAGCTGCACAAGCGCGTCATCGGCCAGGAGGACGCGGTCAAGGCGGTCTCGAAGGCGATCCGGCGTACCCGGGCCGGCCTGAAGGACCCGAAGCGTCCGTCCGGCTCGTTCATCTTCGCCGGCCCGTCCGGCGTGGGTAAGACCGAGCTCTCCAAGGCGCTGGCCGAGTTCCTGTTCGGCAGCGAGGACGCCCTCATCCAGCTGGACATGTCCGAGTTCCACGACCGCTACACGGTCTCCCGGCTGGTGGGTGCCCCTCCCGGCTACGTCGGGTACGACGAGGGTGGTCAGCTGACCGAGAAGGTGCGGCGTCGGCCGTTCTCGGTGGTCCTCTTCGACGAGATCGAGAAGGCCCACCCGGACGTGTTCAACACGCTGCTCCAGATCCTGGAGGACGGTCGGCTCACCGACGGTCAGGGTCGGATCGTGGACTTCAAGAACACGGTCATCATCCTGACCACCAACCTCGGTACCCGTGACGTCGCCAAGGCGGTGTCGCTGGGCTTCCAGGCCTCTGAGGACTCCGAGTCGAACTACGACCGGATGAAGCAGAAGGTCAACGATGAGCTCAAGCAGCACTTCCGGCCTGAGTTCCTGAACCGGATCGACGACACCATCGTCTTCCACCAGCTGCGTGAGTCGGAGATCCTCTCGATCGTGGACATCATGATCCAGCGGATCGAGGGCCAGCTGCGCAACAAGGACATGGGCCTGGAGCTGACCGACAACGCCAAGAAGTACCTGGCGAAGAAGGGCTTCGACCCGGTGCTGGGCGCCCGTCCGCTGCGTCGCACGATCCAGCGCGACATCGAGGACAACCTCTCCGAGCGGATCCTCTTCAACGAGCTGACCCCGGGTCAGATCGTGGTGGTGGACTGCGAGGGCGACCCGGAGAACATCGACAAGTCCAAGCTGGTCTTCCGCGGCTCGGACCGGCCGGCCGAGGTGCCGGACGCCGTTCCGGCCGACCTCGGTGGCGCGGCCACCGCGGGGGCGGACGAGTAAGGACGACAGCACGAGGGCGGCGGCCCCGGACGGCGAGAGCCATCCGGGGCCGCCGCCTTTGGCGTGCCGATCCCTGCGCGACCGGCCAGGCTACCGTCCGCTTCGCGGCGGGTAGCGGTGTCCGGGACGCACGACCCGCGACACGCCGCAAACGGAGTCGATCACCCGGCCTCGGGCGGTCGGGCCCCCCGACGCGGAGGTGGAGTCAGGGGAGGGGGAGTGGAGCGGGGCCGTCGCCGACCAGGCGGAAGGCGGCCTCGCCGACCGGTTCCACCAGCCCGTCGGTGACCAGCCCGGCCAGCGCCCGCGCCCGCTGCACGTCGTCGGTCCACACCTGGTCGAGACGCTGGTGCGGGACCGGGCCGGTGGCCTCCCGGAGCACTCCGAGCAGCAGCCCGCGCACCTGCCGGTCGGTGCCGGCGTACCGCTGGGGGCGTCGGGTCGGGCCGGCGGGCGCCTCCTGGCCGGAGGCCCGCCACGCGCAGACCGACTCGACCGGGCAGACCGGGCAGCGCGGCGAGCGGGCCGTGCACACCACCGCGCCGAGTTCCATGAACGCCGCACTGGCCAGCGCGGCGGCGGCCGGTTCGAGCGGCAGCAGCTCCTCGCAGGCGACCAGGTCGGCCGGTCGGGTGGCCGGTCCGGCGTCCGGCTCGCCGGCCACCGCCCGGGACACCACCCGCCGGACGTTGGTGTCCACCACCGGGTGCCGCTGCCCGTACGCGAAGGCCGCCACCGCCCGCGCCGTGTACGTGCCGACGCCGGGCAGCGCCAGCAGCTGGTCCAGCTTGTCGGGCACCTCGCCGCCGTGCCGTTCCACGATCGCCACCGCGCAGTCGCGCAGCCGTACCGCCCGACGGGGGTAGCCGAGCCGGCCCCACATCCGGATCGCCTCGGCCGGCGTGTCGGCGGCCAGCGCGGCTGGATCGGGCCAGCGGTCCAGCCAGGCCCGCCAGGCGGGCAGCACCCGGACCACCGGGGTCTGCTGGAGCATCACCTCGCTGACCAGGATCGCCCAGGCGCCGACCCCGGGTTCGCGCCAGGGCAGGTCGCGGGCGTTCTCCTCGTACCACCGGCTGACCAGGGTGGCGAAAGTCGGTTCAGTCATCGCGTCGCCGATGATGTCACGCGGGACGGTCCCGCTGGATGGGCGACCCGGGCGGGGCGACGCGGCCCGCCGGCGCGGATCGTGCAGAATGCCCGGATGAACGAGCTCGCGATCACCGTCATCGGCCGGGACCGGCCCGGCATCGTGGCCGACGTCGCCGAGGTGCTCGCCCGGCTCGGCGCGAACCTCACCGACTCCACCATGACCCGGCTGCGCGGTCACTTCGCGATGACCCTGATCTGCGTCGGCCCGGCCGCCGCCGAGGTGGAGGCCGCCCTGGCCCCGCTCGCCGCCGACGGCCAGCTGCTGGCCACGGTACGCGCGGTCACGCCCGACGGGGTGGCGGCGCGGGCCGGGGAGCCGTACGTGATGGCGGTGCACGGCGCGGACCGGATGGGCATCGTGGCGGCGATGACCCGGGTGCTCGCCGACGCCGGCGGCAACGTGACCGACCTGAGCACCCGGCTCGCCGGTTCGCTCTACGTGGTGGTGGCGGAGGTGGACCTGCCGCCGGGCAGCGCGGACGAGCTGGCTGGACGCCTTGCGGCCACCGCCGCCGAGCTGGGCGTCGAGGTGTCCCTGCGGCCGGCCGACCCGGATCTGCTGTGAGCGAGGAGGACTACGCCGGCCTCGGCGACTGGACTCCGGAGACGCTGGCCGTGCCCGGCGAGGTACGTCAGGTGGTCGCCGCTCCGCACCCGGTGCTGAGCCGGCCCGGTGGCGCGGTCGACCCCACCGCGGTGGAGACCGTCCAGCTGGCCGCCGACCTGATCGCCACCATGCGCGTCTCGCCGGGCTGCGTGGGGCTGGCCGCCCCGCAGGTGGGCGTGGGCGCGCAGGTGTTCGCCGTGGACGTCACTGGTCACCCGAAGGCGGTCACCGTGCACGGCACCTTCGTGCTCTGCAACGCGCGGGTGGTCGAGGCGACCCGGTGGAAGCCGGGGCGGGAGGGCTGCATGTCGGTGCCGGACCTGACCGGGGACGTGAAGCGGGCCAGTCGGCTGGTGGTGGAGGGCGACCTGCCCGGCACCGGAAAGCCGGTGCGGCTGGTCACCGACGGCTTCGAGGCGCGCGCGCTGCAACACGAGATCGACCACTGCTCGGGGCTGCTCTTCCTCGATCGGGTCGCCGGCGCACACGCCGTCTACCAGCGCAAGGTCTACCTGTGACCGGCCGCCGCCGGCTGTCGTGAGTGGAGGGTGCAGGCGGTGATCGGGTCGGTGTCCGGCGCGTCGCGACGGGTGGGAGTGCGGTGCGCCGCTACGGTGGGGGCATCATGCGTCTGACGGTCGGTCCCCTGCCATCCGCCGTGTACTGGCGGCGTCGCGCCGTCGTGCTCGGAGCGGGGCTTCTCTTCCTGATTGTCCTGCTCTATTCCTGCAACCAGTCGGGGGACACCGCCACGACATCGGGGGCCGGCTCCACCCCGACGTCGCCGGCCGTCGATCCGGCGCCGACCGGTTCGGTGTCCGCCTCCGGGTCCGCCGCACCGACGGCCACGCCGGACGCGCCGGACTCCGGGGGCGGTCCGGCCGGTGACCCGGGTACGACCACCGCGCCGCCGGCCGCGCCGCCCGTCGTGCCCGCCGGCCCGGCCGTGGTCGACGACGGCACCTGCACGGACGCCGAGCTCAGCGTGACCTCGCAGGCGCTCCCGTCCGAGGTGCGTCGGGGCGCCCTGGTCGATCTGACGCTGCGGGTCAAGAACACCGCCCAGCGGACCTGCAGCCGAGACGTCGGCGCCGACCTCCAGGAGCTCTACGTCAAGCGGGGTGCGGAGAAGGTGTGGTCGTCGGACACCTGCGGCACCGGCAAGGGCTCGGATGTGCAGTCGTTCACCCCGGGCTTCGAGCGCTCCTACCAGCTCACCTGGAACGGCAAGGACGTCAGCCGGTGCGCCGGCGGGGTGGCCGCCGGTCCGACGCCGCCCGCCGGGACGTACCAGGTCTTCGCCCGGGTCGGCACCAAGCTCAGCGAGCCCGTGAAGCTGGTCATCACCGGCTGACCGGACCGGTCAGACGTACCGCTCCAGGATGGACGCCTCGGCGAGCCGGGAAAGCCCTTCGCGTACGCCCCGGGCCCGGGCGTCGCCGACCCCCTCGACGGCCTGGAGGTCCTCCACGGTGGCGCCGAGGAGCCGCTGGAGACTGCCGAAGTGCACGACCAGCCGGTCGACGATCGCCACCGGCAGCCGGGGCACCTTGGCCAGCAGCCGGAAGCCGCGTGGGCTGACCGCCGCGTCGAGGGCGTCGGAGGCGGCCGGGTAGCCGATCGCCTTGGCCACCGAGACCAGGTCGATCAGTTCGGTGGCACCGAGCAGGTCCAGCTCGACCAGTGCCTCGTCGAGGGTGCGCGACTTGCGGCCGGTGGGCAGGTAGTCGCGGATGACCAGGGTGCGGTCGGCGTCCACGCCGGCCATCAGCTCGTCGAGCTGCAGGGCGAGCAGCCGGCCGTCGGTGCCCAGCTCGACCACGTATCCGGCGATCTCGTCGGCGATCCGGCGGACCATCTCCAGCCGCTGCACCACCGCGACCGCGTCGCGGACGGTGACCAGATCCTCGATCTCCAGCGCGGAGAGGGTGCCGGAGACCTCGTCCAGGCGGAGCTTGTAGCGCTCCAGGGTGGCGAGCGCCTGGTTGGCCCGGGACAGGATGGCCGCCGAGTCGTCCAGGACGTGCCGCTGGCCGTTGACGTAGAGGCTGATGATCCGCATGGACTGGCTGACCGAGATGACCGGATAGCCGGTCTGCCGGGCGACCCGCTCCGCGGTGCGGTGCCGGGTGCCGGACTCCTCGGTCGGGATGGACGGGTCGGGCATCAGGTGCACGCCCGCCTGGACGATCCGGGTGCCGTCGCTGGAGAGCACCACCGCACCGTCCATCTTGCACAGCTCGCGGACCCGGGTGGCCGAGAACTCGACGTCCATCGGGAAGCCGCCGGTGCAGATCTGGTCGACCACCTTGTCGTAGCCGAGCACGATCAGGGCGCCGGTGCGGCCCCGCAGGATCCGCTCGAGGCCGTCGCGCAGCGCGGTGCCGGGCGCCATCAGGGCGAGGTTGGCGCGCAGCGGATCGCCGGCGCTCCCGGCGCCCCCGGTCACGCTCACGCTGATCGTGCGGGCGGGCGAGCCCACGGCACCGGTGCGGGCGTGGGGTGTCGCGCCGGCAGGCTTGGTGGTGTCGCGGTCGATCGGCACGCGCACAGTCTACGGACTGCCGTGCGGTGGGTGCTGTCGTGGTTACTGTGATGTGTCACGGCATCGGATTCCTGAAGTGCTGGGCTGTCCGGTATGGCCCGCCCGGTCCGGCCCGGCGGCCACCGTCGGTCATTCGGCGGATGCGCGGGCGACACACTGCAGCGCCGAGCGCACGTCCGTGACCTCCATCACTCGCATGTTCTCCGGGCCCGCCCCGGTGCTGCCCGGCCCGCAGCCCTGTGGCACCAGCGCCACCCGGAAACCGAGCCGGGCCGCCTCCGCCAGCCGGCGGGGGACCGCGCCCACCCGGCGCACCTCGCCGGTCAGCCCGACCTCGCCGATCGCCACCAGGTTGGGCGCGATGGCCAGGTTGAGCCCGCCGGACGCGACGGCCAGGGCGACGGCCAGGTCGGCCGCCGGCTCCACCACCCGGATGCCGCCGACGGTGGCGGCGAAGACCTCCCGGTCGTGCAGCGTCAGCCGCTCGGTGCGGCGCTGGAGCACGGCCAGCACCATGGCCAGCCGGGCGGAGTCCAGCCCGGAGACCGTCCGCCTCGGCGAACCGGCCACCGTCGCGCCGATCAGCGCCTGCACCTCGGTGACCAGGGCCCGCCGCCCCTCCATCGCGACCGTCACGCAGGTGCCGGGCACCGGCTCCGAGTAGCGGGTCAGGAAGAGCCCGGACGGGTCGGCGAGGCTGCTGATGCCCCCCTCGTGCATCTCGAAGCAGCCGACCTCGTCGGCGGCGCCGAACCGGTTCTTGACGCCCCGGACCATCCGCAGCGACGAGTGCTTGTCGCCCTCGAAGTGCAGCACCACGTCGACCAGGTGCTCCAGCACCCGGGGACCGGCGACCTGGCCGTCCTTGGTGACGTGGCCGACCAGCACGGTGGCGATGCCGCGCTCCTTGGCGACGGCGACCAGGGCGGCGGTGACCGCCCGGACCTGGGTGACCCCGCCCGGCACTCCCTCGGTGCCGGTGGTGGAGATGGTCTGCACCGAGTCGAGCACCAGCAGCCCCGGCTTGACCGCGTCGAGGTGGCCGAGCACCGCGCCCAGGTCGCTCTCGGCGGCCAGGTAGAGCTGGTCGTGCAGGGTGCCCATCCGCTCGGCGCGCAGCCGGACCTGGCTGACCGACTCCTCGCCGCTGACCACCAGGGAGGGGCTGCCGGCGCCGGCGGCCCACTGCTGGGCCACGTCGAGCAGCAGCGTCGACTTGCCGACCCCGGGCTCGCCGGCGAGCAGCACCACCGCGCCGGGCACGAGGCCGCCGCCGAGGACGCGGTCCAGCTCGCTGACGCCGGTGGGCCGGGCCCGGGCGGGGGCGGCGCTGATCGTGGCGATCGGCCGGGCCGGCTCGGCCGGCAGCCGGGAGCTGACCACCCGGCCGGAGACCATCGGCCCGGTCACCGTGCACTCGACCACCGAGCCCCACTCGCCGCACTCGGGGCAGCGCCCCACCCACTTGGGCGGCTGGTGCCCGCAGGCGTCGCACTCGTAGGCCGGGCGGGGCTCGCGGGCGGCCCGGCCGCGGGAGGCGCCGGAGGCGGCGCCACCCCGTGCCGGGGTCGATCGGGAGGTGGTCACCACAGGACGCTAACCCCCTGGTACGACGAAAACACCGCCGGCGTGGTGGTCACCACGCCGACGGTGTCGACAGTTCCGTGCGGGGGGATCAGCCGCCGTGGCCGGAGCCGCCCTCCTCGCCACCGCCCTCGTAGCCGCCCTCGCGCTCGATGATCGGGGAGACCGGGGCGGCCGGGGTCAGCGGCACGCCGATCGGAGCGCCGGTCTGGATGGTCCGGCCGTTGCCGAAGTCGAAGGTCAGGTTGACCTGCTGGCCGACGCGCAGCGCCTCGGTCAGCCCGACGAGCTGCAGGTAGCGGCCACCCTGCACGTTGAGCTGCACGTAGCTCAGCGCCGGGATCTCGAAGCGGGCCGGCTGGCCGGCCGGGGCCGAGGGGCCGGCCGACGCGCTCTCCGACGGGCTGGCCGAGGCCGAGCCGGACGGCGATGCGCTCTCGGACGGCGACGCGCTCTCAGCGGGGGAGGCGCTCTCCGACGGCGACGCGCTCTCCGACGGCGCGGTGCTCTCCGGCGGGGGCGTCGAGCCCGGCCTGCCGATGATCACGACCTCGCGCGCGCTGTCCGTGGTGACGGTCACGGTCACCGGGTCCCGCGTGTCGTTGTAGATCACGGTGTTGAGCGCGGCGTTCGCGCCGGTGCGCAGGCCCTGGGTGCCGGGGTACTCCACGTAGAGGCCGCGCACCTTGTAGGCGTTGTCCGGAGTCTGGACGTTGATGCCCTGGATCGACGGCTCCTTGTTGGAAGTCTCGGCCACCTGGCCGGCTCCGCATCCCGTCGCCAGCAGGGCGGTCGCCGCCGCCATGCCGGACAGCAGCAGGGCCGCCCGCCGGGAACCCCTGATCGAGCGCGTCACGTCGGTCCTCCTCGTCACGATCCCCACCCGGCCGTACCCCGGGCGCGGGGTGGTCATACCCGCGCAGACCGCGCTCCAGGGTAGTTGGGGCTGATCGACGGCCGCACGGCGACCCGGTATTGCCACCTGGCCGGGGGCCGGTCAGATCACCCGACCGCTGGCGACCAGCAGCACCACATCGATCAGGGCCACCACCAGCACCGCCCGGAAGGCCGTCACCGGCCGTCCGCCGGCTCCGCTCGCGGCGCGCCCGCCGTACCAGCCGAGCGCTGGCACCACGGCGGCGGCCGCCACGGCCGACAGGCCCAGCCACGACGGCGGCCCGGGCGGCCCGACGACCAGGACGACCGTCGCGGCCAGCAGCAGCGCGGCGGCGGCGAGCCGGCTGCCCGCCGGCCCGAGCCGGTGCGGCAGCCCGCGCACCCCGGTGCGCGCGTCGTCGGCGAGGTCCGGCAGGACGTTGGCGAAGTGCGCCCCCGCGCCGAGGCAGGCCGCGGCGGCGACCAGCCACGCCGGTGGCGCGGGCGCGCCGGGCAGGGCCAGCACCACGAAGGCGGGCAGCGTCCCGAAGGACACCGCGTACGGCAGCACGGAGACCGGGCTGGACTTCAGCGGCCAGTCGTAGAGCAGCGCCGAGACCAGGGCGATCGTGACCCAGAGCGCCGCGGTCGGGTTGGTGGTCAGCGCCAGCAGCGGGGTCGCCAGGGCGGCGAGCACCGCGCCCACCGCCACCGTGCGCCGGCTCACCGCGCCCGCGGCGACCGGCTTGTCGGTACGCCCCACCGCGGCGTCCCGCCCGGCGTCCAGCGCGTCGTTGGTCCAGCCGACGGCGAGTTGGCTGGCCAGCACCGTCGCGGTGACCGCGGCGACGCCGGCCGGGGAGTGCCCCGCCCCCCACGCGAGCAGACCGGAGACCGCGGTGACCGCCGCGGCCGGCTCCGGATGGCTCGCCCTGACCAGCCCTAACACCGTCGGCGACATAAGGGAAGTCTGGTCGTTACCGGGGAGTCGTGCCACGCTCGGTCCATGCGGAACGGTCCCGTGTCCACTCCGCCCCGCGTCCTGCCTCCCAACGACCCCCGCCAGTACGACGACCTGGCCGGCGAGTGGTGGCGACCGGACGGCGCGTTCGCCATGCTGCACTGGCTGGCGCGGTCCCGCGCCGCCCTGGTGCCGCCCGCCACCCGGCCCGACGCCCTGCTGGTCGACCTGGGCTGCGGCGCCGGGCTGCTCGCCCCGCACCTGGCCGGCAAGGGCTACCGGCACGTCGGGGTCGACCTGACCCGGTCCGCGCTGGCGCAGGCCGCCGCGCACGGGGTGACGGTGGTCAACGGCGACGCCACGGCGGTGCCGCTGGTCGACGGCTGTGCCGACGTGGTGGCCGCCGGCGAGCTGCTGGAGCACGTACCGGACTGGCGGCGCGTGGTGGCCGAGGCGTGCCGCCTGCTGCGCCCCGGTGGCCTGCTGGTGCTGGACACCCTCAACGACACCGCGCTGGCCCGGCTGCTGGCGGTACGCATCGGGGAGCGGCTGCCGACGGTGCCCCGGGGCATCCATGATCCACGGTTGTTCGTGGACGCCCGGGAGCTGGTGGCCGAGTGCGCGCGGCACGGCGTACACCTGCGAATCCGGGGGATCCGGCCGAGCCTGCGCGGGACACTGGCCTGGCTCGTCCGGCGGGCCCGCGGCCGTCCTTCCGGGACGGTCGACGGGCGGCAGCCCCGGATGAGGCCGACCCGGTCGGTCGCCGTGCTCTACCAGGGACACGGGGTGTGGCACGGGTAACCGGAGCGCGCGGGGGTACAGGGACGCAGGAGGGGGCGACATGACGGTGAACGCGCTGGCGGCGGCCCGCCGGTTGGCGCCGCGGTTCGCCGCGCGGGCGGCACGGCACGACCGGGACGGCTCGTTCCCCGTCGACGACTTCGCCGACCTGCGCGAGGCCGGTCTCTTCGGGCTGATGGTGCCGCGCGAGCTGGGGGGCGCGGGCGGCACCTTCGCCGAGTACGCGACCGTCGCCACCGAGCTGGCCCGGGGCAACGGCGCGACGGCGCTGGTGTTCAACATGCACGCCTCGGTCACCGGCGCGCTGGGCGCGGTCACCGAGGAGCTGGCCGAGGCGTTGGGCGTACCGGACGAGGCGCTGGCCGCCCGGGACCGCCTGCTCCGCGCGGCGGCCGAGGGCTCCTGGTACGCGGTCGCGATGAGCGAACGCGGCGCGGGTGCCCGGCTGTCCCAGCTCAGCACGGTCTACGAGCCGGTCGACGGCGGCTGGCACATCAAGGGCAGCAAGACCTTCTGCTCCGGCGCCGGGCACCCGGACGGCTATCTGGTGGCCGCGCGCAGCGCCGCCGACCAGTCGATGGTCTCCCAGTTCCTGGTGCCGGCCGGCGAGGGGCTGACCGTGGAGCCGACCTGGGACTCGCTCGGCATGCGGGCCACCTCCTCGCACGACCTGCACCTGGACGTGACCGTCCCGGCGGACCGGCTGCTCGGCGGGGTGGAGGGCCTGGCGCTGGTGGTGGCCCAGCTGATGCCGCACTGGCTGGTGGCCAGCTACGCCGCCGTCTACGTCGGGGTGGCCCGGGCGGCGGTGGACGCGGCGGCCGAGCACCTGAACGCCCGCGACCTGGCCGGCCTGCCGGCGGTACGGGCCAGGTTGGGTCGGGCCGACGCGGCGGTGGCGGCGGCGCAGCTGGTGGTGGCGGAGGCGGCCCGCCGGGTCGACGAGGCCCCCGGTGACGCCGAGACCAACCGCTGGGTCTGGCGGGCCAAGCTGCTCGCCGGCACGACCGCGGCCGACGTGGCGGCGTCCGTGCTGGAGGCGGCCGGCACGTCGGCGACCCGACGGGGTCATCCGCTGGAGCGGCTCTACCGGGACGCCCGCTGCGGGTCGCTGCACCCCGCGACCTCGGACGTCTGCGCGGACTGGCTCGGCATCGCGGCGTTGGGCGGGGACCCGGATCGCGACGGATCGACCCCTCGTTGGTGAGGGCGAGGAGTTCGCCGGGGTTGCGAGCCCCGCAGCCCGAACGGAGGGCGGCACGGTGAGGGCGAGGAGTTCGCCGGGGTGCGAGCCCCCGCAGCCCGAACCAAAAGCGGCACGGGTGAGGGCGAATAGTTCGGCGAGGGTGGTCGTTCCTGGGGCGGGGGCGGTCGCCGGGCGTGCAGTCGTGGACGAGAGGTGGGGGACATGGCCGTACCAGTGATCGCGGGGCTCGGTACGGCGCAGCCGCCGGGGGCCGCACAGGACGAGCTCTGGGAGGGCTTCTTCTCCCGGCACTTCTCCGGCACCACCCGGGCGCTCGCCGAGCGGATCTTCGCCAACTCCGGGGTGACCCGCCGGCAGGCCGCGGTCAACCCGCTGCTGGAGGACGTCTCCGAGTGGCCGACCGAGCGCCGGATGCGTCGCTACCAGGTCGAGGCGCTGCCGCTGGGCAAGGAGGCGGTGGGCCGGGCGCTGACCTCGGCCGGTCTCGCCGCCGGCGACATCGGGCTCTTCGTGGTCTGCTCCTGCACCGGGTACGCCACGCCGGGGCTGGACATCCTGCTCGCCCGGGACCTGGGCATGGCCCCCGACACGCAGCGGATGTTCGTCGGGCACATGGGCTGCTACGCCGCGCTGCCCGGGCTCGGCGCGGCGGCCGACTTCGTCACCGCGCGGGGGCGGCCGGCGCTGCTGCTCTGCGCCGAGCTGACCAGCCTGCACATCCAGCCGGCCAGCGCCCGGATGGACACTCAGCAGATCGTCTCGCACGCGCTCTTCTCCGACGCCGCGGTCGCCGCGGTGGTGGTCCCCGGCGCGGCCGGTCCCGGATCGCCCAACGGGTACGCGCTGCGCGAGGTCACCTCGATCACCGACACCTCGACCGCCGACCACATGACCTGGGACGTCACCGACACCGGTTTCCGGATGGGCCTGTCGCCGAAGGTCCCGCAGGTGCTCTCGACCCACGTGCGGGGGCTGGTGGACGACCTGCTGGCCCGGCACGGCACGGGCATCGCCGAGGTGGACGGCTGGGCGGTGCATCCGGGCGGCCCGCGCATCCTCAACGTGGTGGAACGCGAGCTGGCGCTGCCGCCGGAGGCCCTCGCCGCCTCCCGGGCCACGCTGGACGAGCACGGCAACTGTTCGTCCCCGACGGTCCTGCTGATCCTGGACCGGCTGGTGCGGGCCGCCGTGCCGCCGCGGCGGATCGTGATGCTGGCCTTCGGGCCGGGCCTCACCCTCTACGCCGCCCTGCTGGACCGCCGCGGTTAGGCTCGCCGGATGGACGACCGGGCCGACGACCGGCTGCGCGGCGGACTGCTGGCGGCGGCCACCCTGCTCGCCGTGGCGGTGGGTGGCGGGTGGTGGTGGGCCAACTCGCCGGCCACCGGCCCGCACGGGGTGGCGCTCGGCGCGAGCGCGGCACCGCGCGGTGTCGTCCCGTCCCGATCCCCGCAGACCCTCGACGAGGTGCTCGCCGCGAACCCCGGCACGGCCGTCCGGGTCCACATCGACGCCGAGACCGGCCGCGTCATCGAGGCGACGGAGCTGCCGGGCGAGGCCGGCGACCTGGCGCTGCCCGGGTTCACCGACACCCTCTGGCGGGAGCACATGACGTTGGCCCCGGGCGAGGAACCGGTACGCCGGGAGTCGCTGGTCGACGGGGCGCGGCAGCTGTTGCAGTACCGCTGTACCGGCCCGGGCGAGCTGCTGATCTCGATCATCCGGGGCCCGAACATGGACACGTCCCAGACCAACTGCGACGGTGAGCTGGGTGAGCTCGAGCTGCCCGAATGGATGGAGCCGGGGGACGCCCCGCCCGAGCAGCCGCTGCTCAACCGGGTCGAGTTCTCCGCCGTCGGTCCGCGGCCGGTCCAGGTGGAGGCGCAGCTCGTCGCCGTCCCCTGAGCCGAGCTGCCCGGTCGCGTCGGGTGATCGGCCGTGCCGTCCGTGAAGGACCGCGACGCAGGGGTCAGCGGACCAGGCGGGCGAGGTCGGCGCGGTAGTCGCCGGCGATGGCCAGGTCGGGGATCACCCGCTGGACCGTGCCGGAGCGGTCGACCAGCAGGGCGGTGGCGGTGCCGGGGCGGGGGCCGAGGTGCAGCGCCGCCCGTACGCCGCCGGCGGGGTCGGCGAGGGCGCGTACCGGGCCGCCGGGAACGGGGTCGGGGCCGACCGTACGGCCGCCGGTGACGGTGACCACCGAGACGCCGGCGGGTGCGGCGGCCGCCGCCGCGGCGACCTGTTCGGCGCAGGCACAGGCGTCCACCAGAATGATCATCGCGGGCAGCAGCCGCCGCAGCGGCACCGGCGACTGGCCGGCGTCGACCAGGTCCAGCGCCGGCAGCGGCCGGCCGGTCAGCGTGCCGGGCGAGGCGGCCGACGGGAACGGCAGGACGGTCGGCCGCTCGGTGCCCCGGGGTGAGCGGGGCCAGGTGACGGCGAGCAGGCCGCCGATGGTGGTGAGCAGGGCCACCACCAGGATCAGCACGGGCAGGGCGAGGGGTGGCCCGCCGTCGGCGCGCGGGGTCAGGCCCAACCGCTGGCGCCAGCGCGCGCCGGAGGCCCGGCGCCGCAGCTCGCGACGGAGCTGCTCGGCCTCCTCGGCCAGCGCCGACGCGTCGTCCGGTACGACCACCCGACCCCACTCCGGAGGCAGGTCGGGCAGCCCGTCGGACGGGCCGTGGCCCTCTGCGTCAGGCATGCCCATCGGACCCCCGGGGAAGTGGCTCGTGAGCGGACAGCGGTACCCCTCCAGCGTCCCGCACCGCCCCCTCCTGCCGCCAGACCTGGGCGGGCCGGGCGCTGCCGGGCTACCATGGGAAAAGCGCATAGCCCGAGAAATCCACGCTCCGATCACCCGTACCGGGTTGTCATCCGTTCGTCACGGAGCGTGCTCAAACCATCGGTTTGACTGCCTGTCAAGCTGAAGAAATACCTCTCACAGGGCCCCTGAGCTGCGCCAACGGTCAGGACAGCGGTGAGACATCGGTGCCTGAGCGTGTTACCCTAGACACAGCGAAAGGGGTTTCGAACCTATGGTTTTCAGTGTCGGCGAGACCGTTGTTTACCCCCACCACGGGGCCGCACTCATCGAGGCAATCGAGACTCGGGTCATCAAGGGCGAGCCCAGGGAATACCTCGTCCTGAGGGTCGCGCAGGGTGACCTGACGGTCCGGGTGCCCGCTGAGAACGCCGAGATCGTGGGCGTACGCGAGGTGGTCGGCGAAGAGGGCCTCGGCAAGGTCTTCGACGTGCTCCGTGCACCGCACACCGAGGAGCCGACCAACTGGTCGCGGCGTTACAAGGCGAATCTGGAGAAGCTGGCCTCCGGCAACCCGCTGAAGGTCGCCGAGGTCGTCCGCGACCTGTGGCGCCGGGAGCGGGAGCGGGGCCTGTCCGCGGGCGAGAAGCGCATGCTCGCCAAGGCCCGCGACATTCTCGTCGGCGAGGTCGCGCTGGCCGAGAAGAGCACCAAGGACGAGGCGGAGACGCTGCTCGACAAGGTGCTGGGCGAGGCGTAGTCCCCACAGCATCGTCGTACCCGGACGCCGGCAAAGAAATCCGAGGACCGCGACGTGACCGCGCAGCTCAATCCGCGCGGTGACGTCGCGGTCCTCGTTCCTGCTGCCGGCGCCGGGGTACGCCTCGGTCCGGGCGCGCCGAAGGCGCTGCGCCTGCTCGGCGGCGAGCCGCTGCTGGTGCACGCGGTACGCCGGATCGCGGCCGCGCCCTCGGTGCACACCATCGTGGTGGCCGCCCCGGCGGCCGAGGTGGAGTCGGTCCGGCGGTTGCTGGCACCCGTGGCGCCGGTGGTGGTCGTGCCCGGTGGCGCGGAGCGGCAGGCGTCCGTGGCGGCCGCCCTGGCCGCCGTGCCGCCGGGGCCCGACATCGTGCTCGTGCACGACGCCGCCCGCGCGCTCACCCCACCGGAGCTGGCCGAGTCGGTGGCCGGGGCGGTCCGTTCCGGGCACCACGCGGTGATCCCGGTGCTCCCGGTGGTCGACACGATCAAGGAGGTCGGCGCGGGCGAGGTGGTCCTCGGCACCGTCGACCGTTCCGCGCTGCGCGCCGTGCAGACCCCGCAGGGCTTCCGCCGGAGCGTGCTGACCGCCGCGCACGCCGCGGCGGGCGATCCGCTCACCGACGACGCGGGGCTGGTCGAGAAGCAGGGCGTACCGGTGTTCTGCGTGCCCGGCTCGGAGTACGCGCTGAAGGTCACCCGCCCGTTCGACCTCGCGTTCGCCGAGCATCTGCTGGCCGCCGGCCACTGACGCGTACCCTCGGCTCATGATCGTTCCTCGGGTGGCCGTCGGCACCGACATCCACGCCTTCGCGCCCGGCCGGCCCTGCTGGCTGGCCGGACTGCACTGGCCGGGCCAGGACGGCCTGGCCGGTCACTCCGACGCCGACGTGGTCGCGCACGCCGCCTGCAACGCGCTGCTCTCCGCCGCCGGGCTCGGCGACCTCGGCGCGAACTTCGGCGTCGACCAGCCCGAGTGGGCCGGCGCCTCCGGGGTGGCGCTGCTGACCGAGTCGGCCCGGCGGGTCCGCGCGGCCGGCTTCGAGATCGGCAACGTCTCGGTCCAGGTGGTCGGCAACCGTCCGAAGATCGGGCCGCGCCGCGAGGAGGCGCAGCGGGTGCTCTCCGCGGCGGTCGGCGCGCCGGTCACCGTCTCCGCCGCCACCAGCGACGGGCTCGGCTTCACCGGACGCGGCGAGGGGCTCGCCGGCGTCGCGGTGGCCCTGGTGTACGAGGCACCGACCGCCTGAGCGCCGTCAGGGGCGCCGGGACCAGGTCCAGGCGTACCCCTCGTCCTCGCACTCGCCGGCCGCGTCGCAGAGGTCGAGCGGGCGGAAGGTGTCCACCATGACGGCCAGCTCGTCGAAGAAGTCGATCCCGATGGAGCGCTCCGCCGCACCCGGCTGCGGCCCGTGGGTGAAGCCCGACGGGTGCAGCGAGATGGAGCCCTGCTCGATGCCGGAACCGCGCCGGGCCTCGTAGTTGCCGCCGGTGTAGAAGAGCATCTCGTCGGAGTCCACGTTGTGGTGGTTGTACGGCACCGGAATGGCGTCCGGGTGGTAGTCCACCTTGCGCGGGACGAACGAGCAGATGACGAAGTTCGGGCCCTGGAAGGTCTGGTGCACGGGCGGCGGCTGGTGGATCCGGCCGGTGATCGGCTCGAAGTCGTGGATGGAGAAGGCCCACGGGTACATGTGCCCGTCCCAGCCCACCACGTCGAACGGGTGGTTGGCGTAGACGTGCTTCGTCCACCCGCGCCGGTGGCGTACCAGCACCTCGACGTCGGTGCCGTCGACCAGCAGCGGCGCGTCCGGTCCCCGGACGTCCCGCTCGCAGTACGGCGAGTGCTCCAGGAACTGGCCGCGCACCGACAGGTAGCGCTTGGGCGGGCCGATGTGGCCGCTGGCCTCGACGGCGAGCAGCCGGGTGGGACCGTCGCCGGTCGGCACCAGCCGGTGCACCGTGGAGGTGGGGATGATCACATAGTCGCCGGCGACCGCGTCGAGCACGCCGAAGGTCGACTCCACCCGCAGCGTGCCGGCCTCCACGTAGAGGCACTCGTCGCCGGTGGCGTTGCGGTAGAGCGGGGACGGCCGGTCGGACAGCACGTACGCGATCCGCACGTCGTCGTTGGCCAGCAGGTAGCGCCGGCCGAGGACCGGGTCGGCACCGGTGCCGTCGAGCTTGTGGGTACGCAGGTGGCGCGGCTTGAGCGGGAGGTTCGGCACCCGGGTGTACGCCGGCGGGGTGAACTCCTCGGCGGCGACGATCGCGGTGGGCGCGTACCGGTGGTAGAGCAGGGACGAGTCGGAGGAGAAGCCCTCCTGGCCCATCAGCTCCTCGGCATAGAGGCTGCCGTCGGGCTGGCGGAACTGGGTGTGCCGCTTGCGGGGCACCTCGCCGACGCTGCGGTAGTACGGCATGTCGCCTCCCGTTATGTCCCGTTCTCCGGCCGGTGACGTCCGATAATCGGACGCTGTTGTCCGTTCCTTGTAGCGTCCCGTAGATTCTTGTCTCGTGTCAACGCAGGTGCCCCGCCTCTTCGCCGGCCTCGTCGACGACGCCGCCGTCTTCCCGCCCGGCAGCGCGTCCCTGCCGGACGCCGTCGCCGCGCACCGCGAGCACCGCGACGCCTGGTACGCCGGCCTGGTCGGCCCGCTGCTGCTGCCCGCCTCGGCGCTGCCGGCCCTGGCCGACCTGCTCGGCCCCGGCGAGCGGCTCGCCGTCGGCGTCATCGGTGACCTGCCGATCGGCCAGCTCGACGCGGCGCTCGCCGAGGCCGATCCCCGGATCACCGTCCGCCAGGTCGAGGCGGCGGTCGCCAAGCGCGGCGAGGACCCGCAGCCCGGTCTGGCCGGGCTGCTGAAGCTCGCCGAACGGCTGACCAGCGTCGACGTCCACGCCGAGGTCCCGCTGACCTTCGGGCTCACCGGCGCGCTGGACACCCTGGCCGCGGCGCGGGCCGACGGGCTGCCGGTCGCGGCGAAGTTCCGCACCGGCGGACTGGCCGCCGAACTCTTCCCCACCCCGGTCGAGCTGGCCGCAGTGATCTGCGCCTGCCGCGACCGGGCCCTGCCGTTCAAGCTGACCGCCGGGCTGCACCACGCGCTGCGCCACCTCGACCCGGAGACCGGCTTCACCCACCACGGCTTCGGCAACGTGCTGGCCGCGACGCTCGCCGCCGCCCAGGGCGCCGAGGTGGACGCCGTCGCCGCCCTGCTCGCCGCGACCGACCCGCTGCCCCTGGTCGAGCAGGCGCGGGCGCGGCGCGACGAGGAGCGCCCGCTCTGGATCGGCTTCGGCTCGTGCAGCATCCTGGAACCACTGACCGATCTGATCCGGCTGGCGCTGGTGAACGGGGGAGACGACCAATGAGCGAGCGCAGCGAGCGAATCAGCAGGCGCAGTGCGATGGTGCCTCATGGCGGCACGGAGCGGAGCGGAGTGGCGGCATGAGCTGGGTGACGGGCGCGGACGGTTCGCCGTACGGGGTGACCAACCTGCCGTACGGGGTGTTCCGGGCCGGCGGGCGCGGGCCGCGGATCGGCGTACGCGTCGCCGACTTCGTGCTCGACCTGGCCGGCGCCGAGTCGGCCGGCCTGGTGCTCGCCGCCGGGGCGCTGGGTCGCCCCACCCTCAACGACTTCATGGCGCTCGGCCGTCCGCAGTGGACCGCGGTCCGGCAGCGGATCGTCGAGCTGCTCACCGACACCGCGCACCGGGCGGCGGTGGAGCCGCTGCTGGTCCCGCTCGACGAGGCGGAGCTGCTGCTGCCGTTCGAGGTGGCGGACTACGTCGACTTCTACTCCTCCGAGCACCACGCCTCGAACGTCGGCCAGATCTTCCGCCCCGGCCAGCCGCCGCTGCTGCCCAACTGGAAGCACCTGCCGATCGGCTACCACGGCCGGGCCGGCACGGTGGTCGTCTCCGGCACCCCGGTGGTCCGCCCCACCGGGCAGCGCGCCACCGCGCAGGGCCCGACCGCCGGCCCCTCCGTACGCCTCGACATCGAGGCCGAGGTGGGCTTCGTGGTCGGCGTGCCGAGCGCCCTCGGTGACCGGGTCGCCGCCGCCGACTTCACCGACCACGTCTTCGGGGTGGTGCTGGTCAACGACTGGTCCGCCCGGGACATCCAGGCCTGGGAGTACCAGCCGCTCGGCCCCTTCCTGGGGAAGTCCTTCGCCACCTCGATCTCGGCCTGGGTGACCCCGCTGGACGCGCTCGCCGACGCGTTCGTGCCGGCGCCGGAGCAGGACCCGCCGGTGCAGGACTACCTGCGCGACACCCCGCACCTGGGGCTGGACCTGCGCCTGGCGGTGGAGTGGAACGGCGAGCGGGTGGCCGAGCCGCCGTTCGCGACCATGTACTGGACGCCCGCCCAGCAGCTCGCCCACCTCACCGTCAACGGGGCCTCGCTGCGCACCGGCGACCTCTACGCCTCCGGCACCGTGTCCGGTCCGGACCGCGGCCAGGTCGGCTCGTTCCTGGAGCTGACCTGGGGCGGCGCCGAGCCGGTCAAGGTCGGCGGCGGCGAGACCCGCACCTTCCTGGAGGACGGCGACACCGTCACCATCCGGGCCACCGCCCCCGGCCCGGACGGCACCACGGTCGCTCTGGGCGAGGTTACCGGGCGGATCCTGCCGGCCCGCTGAAGTCGCGTATTTGCCGGTCGCACCCGCTGTGCGACCGGCCGGCCCGCCTGCCGCGTTTGATCGACCGGATTCGGTCACCACCCCACGCCGTCCCGTCCGGGGGCGGCGTGGGTTTGTGACCGGCATGGGACATCGCAGCGGACAGGAGGTACGAGCATGGACGATCTCGTGGGCGCGGTCTGGCGCACCAGTAGTCGGTCGAACGATCAAGGGCTCTGCGTGGAGGTGGCGGACAACCTCGCACGCGACCTGGGTGTGGTCGGGATACGTGATTCCAAGGACCCGGACGGGCCGGTGCTCGTCGTCGGCCCGCCGGGCTGGACGGCGTTCGTCGGGGCGATCCGGCACGGCGGTTTCCGTCCCTGACCCGTGCCGCGGGACCGCACCGGTGCCCCGATCCGGGGCACCGGTGACGGAAATTCCACCGCAGGACCCCCCGTGGCGCGCTCACCCGCCGTACCGTGGACGCCACGGGAGGTGTCATGTCGACGGTCACGGTCACCGAGTTCATCGAGGCGCGGGCCGACGACGTGTGGGCGCTCCTGGTCGACCTGCCGGTCCGGGCCGACTGGCTCTGCACCGTCGGCGGCGTGGAGCTGCTGACCCAGGGCCGGCTGGGGCCGGGCACCGCCTGGCGGGAGACCCGCACCAGGCCGGACGGCGGTGACCAGGCGGAGGAGTTCGTGGTGCTGGAGGCCCGGCCGCCGCACCGACTCGTGCTCAGCTCCCCCGGCATCGGGGTGGACTACCGGATCACCTGGACCCTGCGCACGGTGCGGCGTCGGGGCCGCGGCTGCACCGCGGTGACCGTGGAGCACCAGGCGGTGCCGATCGCCCCGTACGGGCGGGT
Organism: Micromonospora purpureochromogenes; assembly: GCF_900091515.1. Classification (NCBI taxonomy): domain Bacteria; kingdom Bacillati; phylum Actinomycetota; class Actinomycetes; order Micromonosporales; family Micromonosporaceae; genus Micromonospora; species Micromonospora purpureochromogenes. Next base: position 1,046,635 of record NZ_LT607410.1, read on the forward strand.
GGTCGCGCTGCTCTTCGGCGGGCTGGCCGCGCGGGCGGTGGAGGGAGCCATCCGGCGCGATCTCGCCGACCTCGCCGCCGCCGCTCGGCGCGCCAGCGGCGCAGAAGCCGCCTGAACCGCCGGATCGCGCCGCCGCGACCTGCGCGGGGCGGCGGCGGGCTGCCTCGGTAGGGTGCCGGGCGGAGGTGTGCATGGGTGTCCCGAAGGGCCGGCGACGGATCACCGTCGCGGTCGCGGCGCTGCTCGCCCTCGGGGTCGTCGGGGCCATCGGCTACCGGGTGCTGGCCCCCGCCGAGGTCGTCACGCCCGCCCAGGACGACCTGCCGCCCCTGGACACCCCGGCGACCGGGGTGGTCGGCCGACTGCCCGCCGCACCGCTGATCGTCGACGGTCGGCTCCGGGTCTACGCGGCGCAGCGCCAGGTCTACGCCGACCGGCCGGCCGACAGCAAGCACCGGGTCACCCCGTTCTGGTCGTATCGGCGGTGGCCGGCCCAGCTCAACGGGGTGCTGGTGGCGGGTACCACGGTGGTGAGCCGCTGGTCCGACGGGAAGATCGTGGCGCTGGACGGCCGTACCGGGAAGGTGGCCTGGCGGGCCGACGGCCCGCCGCCGGGGAAGGGCTTCCCGTCCCGGCGCACCGGTGCGGCCATCGTCTGGGACCCGCGGGGGATCTTCCTCGCGTCGGGTCCGGGCGGCCGGACGACGCTGGTGGCGTCCGGCGCGGGCGACCTGCGCGGGTACTCGGTGGCCGACGGCCGGGAGCTGTGGCGGGCCGCCGGTGACGCCGACTGCCGGACCGATCTCGGGACCACGGCCGCCGGCCAGGTCCTGTCGGTGGACGCCTGCGCCGGTCCGGCGACCGTGGAGTTCCGCGACGCGACGACCGGCGCGGTGGGCACCCGCTGGCGTCCTCCCGGCGCCGGCCCGGAGCTGGCCGTCACGGCGCTGGGGTGCCTGACTCCGCGCTCGCAGTGCCGGGGCCTGCGCACCTCGGACGGCCGCGGCTGGCTGGTCGGCCCGGGTGAGCCGCGTCCCGCGCCGGCCCTGGGCGCCGACGACGTCACCCTCGCCGGCGAGTTCGCCATCGCGGTCACCGGCGGCGTGCTGACCGGCTGGGACGCGCGCACCGGTGAGAAGCGGTGGCGGCGTGGCGACCTGGGCGAGGTGCGGGTGATCGCGGTCGAGCCCGGTCGGGTGCACGTGCTGAGCCGGCAGCGGGATCTGATCACCCTGGACCCGAGGACCGGGGCGCAGCGGTCCCGCTTCCCGCTCACCCTCGGGCAGGACGGGATCGGCTGGGTGCCGGGGCTGGCGTACGCGGCCGGCGGCTACGTGGCCGTGGAACGGTTGCGCGAGCGGGCCCGTCCGGACGACGACGACCAGGGGTACTTCCTGATGGCCGAGCCGGTCGTGCTCGCGGTGACCTGAGCGACCGACCGACAAATAGGACAAAAGGCGCTAAAGTTGCGCGCGGAGCCGGTCCGCCTCCGATCGGGGTTGGCGGAGGCGGACCGGTCCCCGGCTCAGGCCAGCGCGGACTCCGCCGCAGCCAGGAAGGCGTCGTTCTCGGCCGGGGTGCCGATGGTGACCCGCACCCCGTCGCCGGCGAACGGCCGGACGATGACCCCGCGTGCCTCGCACGCCTTGCCGAAGTCCACCGCCCGCTCGCCCAGCGGCAGCCAGACGAAGTTGGCCTGGCTGGACGGCACGTCCGGGACCAGCTTGCGCAGCGCCTCGGTGACCCGGTCCCGCTCGGCGACGACCAGCGCGCAGCGCCGCTCGACCTCGTCCGCCTGCGCCAGCGCGGCCAGCGCGCCGGCCTGCGCGGCCATGCTGGTGGAGAAGGGGGTGACCACCTTGCGCACGGCCGCGGCCACCTCCGGGGCGGCGACCAGGAAGCCGATCCGCAGCCCGGCCAGCCCCCAGGCCTTGGAGAGCGTGCGCAGCACCACCACGTTCGGCCGGTCGAGGTAGGTCAGGCCGTCCGGCACCTCCGGGTCGGTGACGAACTCGCGGTACGCCTCGTCGATGACGACCAGCACGTCCTCGCCGACGGAGTCGAGGAACCGGTCCAGCTCCGCCTTGCGCACGGCCGTACCGGTGGGGTTGTTCGGGTTGCAGACCAGCACCATCCGGGTCCGGTCGGTCACCGCCGCGGCCATCGCCGCCAGGTCGTGGCCGTGGCCGGCGTCGTTGGGTACCCGCACGCTGGTCGCGCCGCTGGTCGCCGCGATGATCGGGTACGCCTCGAACGACCGCCACGAGTAGAGCAGCTCGTCGCCGGGCAGGCAGGTGGCCCGGACCAGGTGCTCGGCCAGCGCCACCGACCCGCAGCCGGTGGCGATCCGGTCGGCGTCCACGCCGTACCGCTCGGCCAGCGCCTGACGCAGCGCCACCACGCCCATGTCCGGGTAGCGGTGCGAGCCGGTGACCGCCTCGGTGACCGCCTCGACCACGCCGGGCAGCGGCCCGTACGGCACCTCGTTGCTGGCCAGCTTGATCGCCTCCGGCAGGCCCAGCTCCCGGGCCAGGTCGGCGGGGCTGCGACCCGGCACGTAGTTCGGCAGCGCGTCGAGGTCGGCGCGGGTCAGGCGCAGCGCGGGCTGGTGACGTCCGGTGTCGGTCATGGGGTGTCTCCCGGGGAGTCGGCACGGTCGTGCGGGGTGGCGGGGGTGGTGGGACCGCCGGGTTGCGGCAGCCGCACCACGACGGTCTGGGCGCGCTTGTCGTGCAGCGCCTGGCGCAGCGGGTGGTCGAAGAGGGCCGAGACCGCGTCGACGAGCTGGAAGAGCAGGCCCAGGCCGCAGCAGTACCAGAGCAGGGTGGGCGTGCCCAGGGTGCTCCACCGGCGGGTCGCCCGGCCGAAACCGAGCGGCTGATCCGCCTCGACGGAGACCGCCTTGATGCGCATCACCCGCTTGCCGAAGGTCTGCCCCCGGGCGGCCATCGAGGGCACCTCGTACGCGAACCAGAGCGCGGTGGCGATCACCAGGATGACGGCCAGCAGCGACCCGCTCTGCGCCCCGGCCGCCGGCAGCGGTTCGGTGCTCAGGTCCCGGGCGTTCACCCGCCGCCAGTACTCCTCGAACGGCGGGGCGATCTCCAACGCGAACCGCCAGACGAACCAGCCGTTGACCACCACGTTGAGCAGCAGGACGATGCCGAAGTCGATCAGGCGGGCGATCAGTCGGGCACCGTACCCGGCCAGCGGCAGGCCGTGCGGGCGCGGCTCCGGCGGGCGCCCCGGCCAGGTCGGGTACGGCCAGCCGGGTGGTGGCCCCTGGGGATGGCCCGCGCCCGGGCCGGGCAGCCCGACGCCCGGCGGGACGCCGTGGTGGTGCGGTGCCCCGACAGCCTGCGGGCCCGCGCCGGGGGGCGCCGGGAACCCGGTGGCCGGCGCGGCCGGGGAGGCCGGCGGCTCGGGGGCGGGCGGCGGCTCCGGTGGCGGTGGACCCTCCGGCGGGGTGACGTCGACCGGGACGGGCGCGCCGACCCAACCCTCGCCGTCCCACCAACGCCTGGTGGTGGGCTCAGCGGGGTCGACGTACCAGCCTGGTTCAACGCTCACCCGGACACCTTAACGACGACGGTGCGGGCGAACTTGTCGTGGAGGCACTGCTGCCAGGGCTTGTCCCAGAGCTGCCAGAGGCCGTCGACGTAACTGAAGCCCGGGATGAGCATCCCGGCGGGCTGGTGGGCGAGCCACCGCTTGGCGGCCGTCTTCCGGTCCAGCGCGGCGGTCGGGTCGAGCGGCACGATCCGCAGCTTCATCACCCGCTTGCCCACCGTCTCTCCGGTCCGGAACATCATCTCGACCTGGTAGACGTACGACATCGCGAGGAGGAGCAGGATCAGCCCGGCCTCCAGGGCGAGCAGGGGCAGCAGGACCGCGAACGGGTCCGGCTCGGCGTAGGTGCCGTCGGCGGTGGTGGCGGTCAGGTCGGGCACCACCGCCGCCAGGAAGAAGATCATCGCGGGCACCATGACGACGAGGCTGGCCGCGCCGAGCACCAGCCCGTCGATCAGCACCGCCAGCAGCCGGTCGCCGAAGCTGGCCAGCGGCTGGCCACCTGGACTCAGCGGCACGGCCGGGAAGGGAAGGCGGGGCGGAGCGCCGGGCGGCCCCGGCGGATAGCTCGGCAATCCGGAGTACGGGCCGGGCTGGGGCGGCACGGCGTACCCCTGGGGGGTGGGACCGGAGGGCGGCGCGAAGCCGCCGGCGGCGGGCGAGGGCCCACCGGCCGGCGGCGTCGGGTACGTCGGAGGCTGCGTCACGCTCGACAGTGTTACAGGTTGCCGCGTGCTTCCTGCTCCCGCTCGATCGCCTCGAAGAGCGCCTTGAAGTTGCCCTTGCCGAAGCCGAGCGAGCCGTGCCGCTCGATCAGCTCGAAGAAGACGGTCGGGCGGTCCTGCACCGGCTTGGTGAAGATCTGGAGCAGGTAGCCGTCCTCGTCCCGGTCGACCAGGATCTTGCGGGACTTCAGCTCCTCGATCGGCACCCGGACCTGGCCGATCCGGGCGCGCAGCTCCGGGTCGTCGTAGTACGAGTCCGGGGTGTCCAGAAACTCGACGCCGGCGGCCCGCATCGCGTCGACGCTGGCCAGGATGTCGTTGGTGGCCACGGCGATGTGCTGGGCGCCCGGGCCCTGGTAGAACTCCAGGTACTCGTCGATCTGCGACTTCTTGCGGGCGATCGCCGGCTCGTTGAGCGGGAACTTCACCTTGCGGGTGCCGTTGGCGACGACCTTGCTCATCAGCGCCGAGTAGTCGGTGGCGATGTCGTCGCCGATGAACTCGGCCATGTTCGAGAAGCCCATGACCCGCTTGTAGAACTCGACCCACTCGTCCATCCGGCCGAGCTCCACGTTGCCGACCACGTGGTCGACCGCCTGGAAGAAGCGCTTCGGCTGGATACCGGCGTCGATCATCGGCTGGCGGTCCACGATCGGGCCGCGGGCGACGAAGCCGGGCAGGAACGGGCCGGTGTAGCGGGACCGGTCGACCAGGGTGTGCCGGGTGTCGCCGTAGGCGGCGATGGCGGCCATCCGGACGGTGCCGTGCTCGTCGGTGACGTCGTGCGGCTCGACCAGGCCGGTCGCGCCCTGGGCGGTGGCGTGCGCGTACGCGGCGTCGACGTCCGGCACCTCCAGCGCGATGTCCGAGACGCCGTCGCTGTGCTTGGCGACGTGGTCGGCGCCGGCGGCGTCCGGGCGGACCGCGCCGGTCAGCACGAACCGGGCCGAGCCGCTGGTCAGCACGTACTGGGCGTGGTCCCGGTAGCCCTGCTCCGGCCCCCGGTACGCCACGCAGGTCATGCCGAAGGCGGTGGAGTAGTAGTGCGCGGCCTGCTTGGCGTTGCCGACCAGGAAGTGCACGTGGTCGAGGCCCTTGACCGGGAACGGGTCCCGGCTGATGTCGTGGTCGACGGCGCCGACGAGGGCGTCGACGTCGACCTCCTCGGTCGACTGGGGTCGGTCGATCGCCTGGGTCATGGTGTCCTCCCTTGCGTACCGGCCGGCCTCGTGGGCCGTCGCGGTGTTTCCGATGCTCTTGTCAGGAGGATCGCGGTGGCCCGGCTCACTGGGCAACCGTCGCCGTTTCCGCTGGTCATCCTGCGCATTCGGTAGAGTGTTGAAACATGAACGCTGGACAGGATGTACAGCTCGACGAGCTGGACGCCAGGTTGATCCAGTTGCTCGCCGACGAGCCCCGGATCGGGGTGCTGGAGTGTTCCCGCCGGCTCGGGGTGGCCCGGGGCACCGTCCAGGCCCGGCTGGACAAGCTGGTCGAGCGGCGGGTGATCGGTGGCTTCGGGCCGGACGTCTCGCCGGCCGCGATCGGCTTCGGGGTGACCAGCTTCGTCACCCTGGAGATCAGCCAGCGGCACGGCCACGACGCGGTCACCGCCCACCTGGCGGCCATCCCCGAGGTGCTGGAGGCGCACACCATCACCGGCTCCAGCGACCTGCTCTGCCGGATCGTCGCCAGGTCCAACACCGACCTCCAGCGGGTGATCGACCAGATCGTCTCGTACGAGGGCATCCGCCGCGCCTCCACGATCATCGCGCTGGCCGAGCAGATCCCGTACCGCGTCCTGCCCCTGGTCCGCTCCGCCGCCGCGCCCGGCTGACGCTCGGCGCTGTCGCGCCGGGCAGCCCCGACGCCCGGCGCCGGCGCGCAGAAAGGGCGGCGACACTCCGGCGCGGGGCCGGGGGAGTTCGGTGATCGTCGCTACCGTGTGCGGTGTGAAGGGCCTTGGCGTACGCGGCTGGTTGCTGCTGGGGCTCGTCACCGTGGTCGTGCTCGCCGCCACCGGGGTCTGGAACCCGTTCCCCGCAATCTGGGACTGGGTCGACCGCCGGCAGCCGATCTCCGACCCGGACGTTGTCTGGCAGCAGCGTATCGGCGGGACCCCGAAGAGCGTGACCATCGCCGGGGACACCGTCGTGATCGAGCAGCGGACCCGGGTCGAGGCGCGCAGCCTGGCCACCGGCACGCAGCTCTGGGAGCGCAAGGCGGACTGGGCGGCGGTGGCCGGCGGGACCCGGGACCCGGTCGTCGCGGTGGGCAAGCTGCTGGTCAAGGGGTACGAACTGCTCGACCCGACGACCGGGGTGGTGCGCCGGCGCGACGACGACGCGGTGGCCGTCTGGACGTACCGGAACATGCTGCTCGACGCGCACTGCGTCGAGCCGACCGACTGCACCCTGACCGCCTGGGACCCGCGCGGCACCCGGCCACTCTGGACGGCGTTCCTGCCCGGCGTCAGCACCGGCCTGTTCGCCGACAACCCCAACCTGCTCGGCACCCGCCGGCTCACCGCGCCCCGGATCGACGGCGGGGTGGCCGGCCCCGAGTCGGTGCCGCCGCTGCTCGGCTTCCCGGTCGACGGCCGGGTGCACGTGGTGGACACCGCCACCGGGCGGGTGGTGCAGAACGTCGAGCCCGGGCGGGACGAGCGGCTCGCCGTGATCGGCGGCCGGATGCTCCGGATCCACGCCGTCTCCCGGGACGGCACCTGCCAGTACGTCATCTCCGCCCGCGACCCGGCCACCGGCCAGGAGGCGTGGCGCAAGGCCGGGGTCAACCTGCGGACCGCCGACAGCGCCGGCTGCGCGCAGCGCGAGGACCCGCAGGGCGCGCGGAACGTGCTGATCGGCGTGGCGCCGGACGGCCGGGAGGCGGTCATCGACGGGTACGACGGGCGGCTGCTGCTCGTCGATGCGGAGGGCGAGAAGCTGCTCGCCGTCGACGACCGGTACGCGCTGGTGCGCACCGCCGACAAGGACACCGTCGTCGGCCGGGAGCTGGGCGTCGACCGGGTCCGCTGGAACCGTCCCGTCGGCGACCGGCCGGGCGCGGCGCTCACCCCGTACGCGGCGATCCTCACCCAGGACAAGCCGAACCGGCTGGTGGCGCTCGACCCGCGCACCGGTCGGGAACTCGTGGTGCTGCGGACCAGCGCGAACGCGCTGGCGGTCGGTCCGGACGGCATGATCATCGGGGAGGGCCGGGAGATCGGGTACGTCCGGTTCGGCGGTGGTGGCGCCGAGCCGCCGCCCGACGATGGCGGTGTCCCCGACCCCGACACCGGGGGCGTCCCCGGCCCGAACACCGGGGGCGGCCCCGGGGACCAGCCGGACTGCGGACCGAAGCGGGAACTCTGCCCCGACCCGGGTGACAAGGACAGCTGAGCGCGGCGGCCCCGCCCGGGTGAGAGCGGCATCCCACGACGCACCCGGCGGGTGCCACCGATCGACCGGTCTGCCCTAGGCTTTCCCGTCATGAGCAGTGCCGCCGCGTTCTCGTACGCCCCCTTGCTGCCGACCGGTCCCGACCAGACGGAGTACCGCCTGGTCACCGACGAGGGCGTCGATGTCGTCAACGGCCCGGGTGGCCGCCGGTTCCTCACCGTGGAGCCCGCCGCGCTGACCGCGCTGACCGCCGAGGCGATGCACGACATCGCCCACTTCCTGCGCCCCGCCCACCTGGCCCAGCTCCGGTCGATCATCGACGACCCGGCGGCCTCGCCGAACGACCGGTTCGTCGCGCTCGACCTGCTGCGCAACGCCAACATCGCCGCCGGTGGTGTGCTGCCGATGTGCCAGGACACCGGCACCGCGATCGTGATGGGCAAGCGCGGCCGGCACGTGCTCACCGACGGCGCCGACGCCGAGGCGATCTCCCGTGGTGTCTACCAGGCGTACACCCGGCTCAACCTGCGCTACTCGCAGCTCGCCCCGCTGACCATGTGGGACGAGCGGAACACCGGCAGCAACCTGCCGGCCCAGGTGGAGCTCTACGCCGAGGACCCGGACGGGCACCCGGACGCGTACAAGTTCCTCTTCATGGCCAAGGGGGGCGGCTCGGCCAACAAGTCCTACCTCTACCAGGAAACCAAGGCGCTGTTGAATCCGACGCGGATGATGCAGTTCCTGGAGGAGAAGCTGCGGCTCATCGGCACCGCGGCCTGCCCGCCGTACCACCTGGCCATCGTCATCGGCGGCACCTCCGCCGAGTACGCCCTGAAGACCGCCAAGTACGCCTCGGCCAAGTACCTCGACGCGCTGCCCACCTCCGGCTCGATGACCGCGCACGGCTTCCGGGACCTGGAGCTGGAGGCCCAGGTGCTGGAGCTGACCCGCAACTTCGGCATCGGCGCACAGTTCGGCGGCCGGTACTTCTGCCACGACGTGCGGGTCGTCCGGCTGCCCCGGCACGGCGCCTCCTGCCCGGTGGCGATCGCCGTCTCCTGCTCGGCCGACCGACAGGCGGTCGCCAAGATCACCCCGTCCGGCGTCTGGCTGGAGCGGCTGGAGACCGACCCGGCCCGGTTCCTGCCCGACGTCACCGACGAGACGCTGGACGCCGAACTGGTCGTCAAGGTGGACCTCAACCGGCCGATGGACGAGATCCGCGCCGAGCTGTCGAAGTACCCGGTGAAGACCCGGCTGTCGCTGACCGGTCCGCTGGTCGTCGCCCGGGACATCGCCCACGCGAAGATCGCCGAGCGGCTGGACGCGGGCGAGCCGATGCCGCAGTACCTGCGTGACCACGCCGTCTACTACGCCGGCCCGGCCAAGACCCCGGAGGGCTACGCCTCCGGCTCGTTCGGCCCGACGACCGCCGGCCGGATGGACGCCTACGTGGAGAAGTTCCAGGCCGCCGGCGGCTCCCAGGTGATGCTCGCCAAGGGCAACCGCTCGGCCCAGGTCACCCGCTCCTGCCAGCAGCACGGCGGCTTCTACCTCGGCTCGATCGGCGGCCCGGCGGCCCGGCTCGCCCAGGACTGCATCAAGCACGTCGAGGTGCTCGAATACCCGGAGCTGGGCATGGAGGCGGTCTGGAAGATCCAGGTCGAGGACTTCCCGGCGTTCATCGTGGTCGACGACAAGGGCAACGACTTCTTCGCCGAGGTCACCAAGCCGGTGCTGACCGTCGGTCGGCGCTGACCTTCCGGACCCGGAGAACGGGGCGTCGGGCCACTGGCCCGGCGCCCCTGCTCGTTGGTCGTACCTCGACATCGGTGCGCCCGTCCGGAAATCCCACCCGGACGGGCGCACCGCCCCCGTCGGATGCCGTCACCGACAACCCAGTCGAGTGTCGGCCCCGCTGCTGTCGTTCCGCTATCGGATCGCTATCGCCTCGCCGGGGCGAGCGGGCACCCGCGGGCTACGCTGCTGGAAGTTGCACCACGGCGTGCGGGGGGAGCGGATGCGGTTCGGGATCCTGGGACCTCTGCGGGTCGGCGGCGGCGAGGCCACCGTCACCGCGGGCCGGGACCGGGTCGTGCTCGCCATGCTGCTGCTGCGGGCCGGTCGGGTCGTACCGGTGGAGGAACTGGTCGACGCGGTCTGGGAGGAACGCCCGCCGGCCACCGCCAAGGCCCAGCTGCACAGTTGCGTCTCCCGGCTGCGCCAGCGGCTCGCCGCGCTCGGCCTGCCGGCCGACGTGATCGTCACCGACCCGGGCGGCTACGGCATCCGCGTCGAACCGGCCGACCTGGACTTCGAGGTCTTCGCCCGTACGGTCGAGACCGCCCGCGCCGCGGTCGCGGCCGGGCAGCCGGCCGAGGCGCGCCGGCACTACCGGCAGGCGCTCGGGTTGTGGCGCGGGCCGGCGTTGAGCGGCATCCGGAGCCGGGCCGTGCGCCGGCGGGCGCAGACCCTCGACGAGCAGCGGCTCGCCGCCCTGGAGGAGTGCGTCGACGTCGAGCTGCGGCTGCGGCAGGCCGCCGACCTGGTCGACGAGCTGGCCGAGTGCGTCGACCGGCACCCGCTGCGGGAACGGCTGCGCGGCCAGCTGATGCTCGCCCTCGCCGCGATGGGACGGCAGGCGGACGCGCTCGCCGTCTACCGGGAGGGCCGGCGGATCTACGCCGAGGAGCTGGGCATCGAACCCGGCGTGGCGTTGCAGGAGCTGCACCAGCGGGTGCTCGCCGGTGACCTGGCGCTGGGCGGGCCGGAGAACCGGTCGGTGGCCCCCGTCCGGTCGTTGCCCCGGGCGATCAGCGACTTCACCGGCCGGCAGCAGACGATGGCCCGGCTGGTGAAGGAAATCGAGGAGGAGGGCGCCCGGATCCAGCTGATCGACGGGATGGCCGGCAGCGGCAAGACCACCCTGGCCGTGCACGTCGCGGCCGCCCTGGCGGATCGCTACCCGGACGCGCACCTCTTCGTGGACCTGCACGGGCACAGCGAACGGACCCCGCTGACGCCCGCTGCGGCGGTGGCCACGCTGCTCCGCCAGCTCGGGGTGCCGGCGGAGCGGGTCCCGCTGGACCTGGACGACCGGCTCGCGGTGTGGCGCAGCGAGCTGGCCGGCCGGCGGGCCCTGGTGGTGCTCGACAACGCCGCCGGCGCCGACCAGGTGGCGCCGCTGCTGCCCACCGGCCCGGACTGCCTGGTGCTGATCACCAGCCGCCGCCGGCTGGTCGGCCTGGACGAGGGGCGGCCCTCGTCCCTGCCGGTCCTCGATCCGGACGAGGGGATCGAACTGCTCGGCCGGGTTGCCGGCCAGGAGCGGGTGGCGGCCGAACCGCAGGCGGCGGCCGAGGTGGTGCGCCGCTGCGGGTACCTGCCGCTGGCGATCCGGCTGGCCGGCGCACGGTTGGCGCACCGGCCCCGCTGGCGGGTCGCCGACCTGGCCGAGCGGCTGGTCACCGGCGCTGGTCCGCTGGCCGAGCTGGCCGCCGGGCAGCGTTCGGTGGGACAGGCGTTCGCCCTGTCGTACGCCCAGGTGTCGCCGGCGGCACAGCGGCTGTTCCGGTTCCTGGGCCTGCATCCCGGCGTACGGTTCGACAACCGGGTCGCCGCCGCCCTCGCCGAGCTGCCGCTGCCCGAGACGCAGGACCTGCTCGACGAGCTGGTCGACTCGCACCTGGCCGAGGAGGTCGAGCCGGGCCGGTACCGGCTGCACGACCTGATCCGCGAGTACGCCCGGCTGCTGCTCGCCGAGCCGGAGCACGCGGCTGAGCGCGCCCCCGCCATCGAGCGCCTGCTCGACTACCACCTGCACGTGGCCGCGACGATCTCGCGGACGATCGAGTCGGCGGGCAGCCGGAGCAGGTTCCGACTCCCCGATCCATCCCGTCCCGAGCTGGTCGCCGCGTCGGCGGGCCAGGGCCGTGGCTGGTTCGACGAGAACCGGGCGGCGTTGACCGTCCTGATCCGGCTGGCCGAGGCCGAGGGCTTCCTGCGGCACTGCTGGCAGCTGACCCGCGCCTGCTGGCGTTCCCATTTCATTGGCGGTCACCTGGACGAGCTGATCGAGACGCACACCGTCGGCCTGCGCGCCGCCGAGCGGCTGGGCGACGACGAGGCCGTCGCGGTGATGCTGAACTACCTCTCCTCGGCGTACTACCGGCTGGCCCGGTTCGGTGAGGCGATCCGGTTGATGGAGCTGGGCCTCGATCTGGTCCGTCGGGGCGGGTTGCGCGACGAGATGCGCAACACCCTGGGCAACCTTGGCGCGTCCTACGCCGCCAATGGCGACTTCCGGCGCAGCAAGGAGTGCTTCGACGAATCGTCGGCACTGATCCGGATAGCGGCCGAGACGGCGGAGTTGGCGAACCTGCTGAACAACCTGTCCTTCGCGCTGCTCTGCTGGGGACGTTACGAGGAGGCACTCCGGACCGGCCGCCAGCACCTCCAGCTGGCCCGGCAGGTGGACGACCGCATCCAGCTGGCGCACGCGGTCGGGCACGTCGGGATGATCCGGCACCGGATGGGCGACGTCGCGCCGGCCCGCCGGCTGTTGCGGGCCGCGCTGCAACTGAAGCGGAACGCCGGCAACCGGTTCGGGGAGGGCGAGGTTCTCAACGAGCTCGCCGTGATGGAGCGCGCTGCGGGTCGCCCCGAGGTCGCCGCCGCGATGCACCGGGAGGCGCTGGTGGCGATGATGGAGGTGGGCGACCGGATCGGCCAGTGCGCGTCGCGCAACCTGCTGGCCCGGGCGATCCTCGACCAGGGCGACGTCTCCAGCGCGCTGGACCTGCACCGCCGGGTACTCACCGACGCCACCCGGCTGGGTGCCCGCTACGAGCAGGCGCGGGCGCTCGACGGCATCGCCCGCTGCCTGCGGGCCACCGACCCGGCCGCCGCCCGCTCGCACTGGATGCGGGCGCTGGCGCTGTTCCGCCAGGTCGAGTCGCCGGACCGGCACGAGGTCGTCCGGCTGCTGGCGGAGCTGGACTGAGCGATCATCTGCGAGTCGGCGGTGGGCGCGGCAGGATGGTACGCGTGACGACTCCAGAGGCAGCGGGTTACCGGATCGAACGCGACTCGATGGGCGAGGTGGAGGTGCCCGCCGAGGCGCTGTGGCGGGCGCAGACCCAGCGCGCGGTGCAGAACTTCCCGATCTCGGGACGCGGCATCGAGCCGGCCCAGATCAAGGCCCTGGCCCAGATCAAGGGCGCCGCCGCGCAGGTCAACGGGGAGCTCGGCGTGATCGGCGCGGACGTGGCCGCCGCGATCGCCGCCGCCGCCGCGCACGTGGCCGACGGCGGGTACGACGACCAGTTCCCGATCGACGTGTTCCAGACCGGCTCGGGTACGTCGTCCAACATGAACACCAACGAGGTGATCGCCACCCTGGCCGGCCGCGAGCTGGGCCGGGACGTGCACCCGAACGACGACGTCAACGCCTCGCAGTCCAGCAACGACGTCTTCCCGTCCTCCATCCACCTGGCCGCCACCCAGGCCGTGGTCGAGGACCTGCTGCCCGCGTTGAAGCACCTGGCCGGCGCGCTGGAGGAGAAGGCGGCGGAGTTCGAGACGGTGGTCAAGGCGGGCCGTACCCACCTGATGGACGCCACGCCGGTCACCCTCGGGCAGGAGTTCGGCGGGTACGCCGCGCAGGTCCGCTACGGTGTGGAACGGCTGGAGGCGGCGCTGCCCCGGCTGGCCGAGCTGCCGCTGGGCGGTACCGCCGTGGGTACCGGCATCAACACCCCGCTCGGCTTCGCCGCGAAGGTGATCGAGAAGCTGCGTGCCTCCACCGGCCTGCCGTTGACCGAGGCGCGCAACCACTTCGAGGCGCAGGGCGCGCGGGACGCGCTGGTGGAGACCTCCGGGCAACTACGTACCGTCGCCGTCGGGCTCTACAAGATCGCCAACGACATCCGCTGGATGGGCTCCGGCCCCCGCGCCGGCCTGCGCGAGCTGCGCATCCCCGACCTCCAGCCCGGCTCGTCGATCATGCCGGGCAAGGTGAACCCGGTGGTCGCCGAGGCGATGCGGCAGGTCTGCGCGCAGGTGATCGGCAACGACGCGACGGTCGCCTTCGCCGGCTCCCAGGGCGACTTCGAGCTGAACGTGATGCTCCCGGTGATGGGTCGCAACCTGCTGGAGTCGATCCGGCTGCTGGCCGCGTCGAGCGGGCTCTTCGCCGACCGGCTGGTGGTCGGCCTGATCGCGGACGCCGAGGTCTGCCTGGCGTACGCGGAAGGGTCGCCGTCGATCGTCACCCCGCTCAACCGCCACCTCGGGTACGACGAGGCCGCCTCGATCGCCAAGGAGGCGCTGGCGAAGCAGACCTCGATCCGCGAGGTGGTGATCGCGCGGGGCCACGTGGACTCCGGCAAGCTCAGCGAGACCCAGCTCGACGAGGCCCTCGACCTCCTCCGCATGACCCATCCCTGACCCCTGACCCTGGCCCGCACGACCCCGATCCGGCCTCGACCCTGGGCCGCGGGCCCTGCGCCGGCCGGGCTGGTCATGATCGGGTAGCAGTTTCCGGCACTCGGTGCGCCGTGTCGTCTCGGAAATCGCGACCCGATCACGAGGCTGACCACGCGGCGGCGCGGGATATCGGTCGACCAGCGCGCGTGGGGCGCGGCATCATCCCGGCATGACCGCTGACGTGCTGCTAAAGACCGAGCGGCTGCGGCTGCGCCGGTTCACCCCCGACGACGTGGACCACCTCGTCGAGCTGGACAGCGACCCGGAGGTCATGCGCTTTTTGACCGGCGGCCGGCCGACCCCGCGGGCCACCGTGCGCGACGAGCAGTTGCCCCGCCTGCTGCGCCAGTACGACGAGCACCCGGGCCTGGGGCGGTGGGCGGCGGAGGACCGCGAGAGCCATGACTTCCTGGGCTGGTTCGCGCTCGACCCGTCCGACGACGGCAAGGAGGCGGAGCTGGGCTACCGGCTGCGCCGTGGCGCGTGGGGGCGCGGCCTGGCCACCGAGGGCTCCCGGGCGCTGGTCCGGTACGCCTTCACCGAGCTGGACGTCCGGCGCGTCTGGGCCGAGACGATGGCGGTCAACATCCGCTCCCGGCAGGTGATGGCGAAGTCCGGCCTGCGGAACCTGCGCACCTTCCACCTGCACTTCGACGACCCGGCCCCGGGGACCGAGCACGGCGAGGTGGAGTACGAGCTGCTCAGGAGCGAGTGGCCGCCTTCCGCGCCCGGTACGCGCTGACCGCGGCCCGGTTGCCGCAGCCCGCCTCGCAGAACCGGCGGGACCGGTTCTTCGACAGGTCGACCAGCACGTTCGCGCAGTCCGGGTGGGCGCAGATCCGCAGCCGGCCCAGCTCGCCGGCGCGGACCAGGTCGGCCAGGGCCATCGCCGCCTCGACCGCCATCCGGGTGGCCAGCGGCGCGTCCCGGGGCACCGCGTGCAGGTGGTACGGCTCGTCGTCGTGCCGGATCAGCTGGGGCAGCGCATGGGACTCGCGGAGCAGTTCGTTGACGACGGCGACGATCTCGTCGACGTCGGCGTGCCAGATCCGGCGCAGCCGGGGGCGCAGCTCGCGTACCGCCCGCAGCTCGGCCTCGGTGTGTTCGTGCCGGCCGGTCCAGCCGTAGGTGACGACGAACCGGTCCAGCGCCGCGACGTCGGGCAGCCCTTCGCCCGCCGGGTCGTCGGTGTTCACCAGGGCGGTCGCGGCGATCAACCCACATTCGGTGTCATGGGCAAAAAGCAACTTGACTCCTGTCAGAGTCGGCCGTTAGCGTCACCAGCATAGGCGCAGTTCGGTCATGACAACTACCGGCGAGGAGAGCCCGATGCACGAACGATCCGCCGGCGCGGGCCTGGGGCTGGCCCTGCTGTCAGCCGTCACCTTCGCCACCTCGGGCACCTTCGCCCGCTCCCTGATCGAGGCCGGTTGGTCGGCCGAGGCCGTCGTCGTCGCCCGGGTCGGGATCGCCGCCCTGGTGCTCGCGGTGCCGGCCGTGCTCTCGCTGCGCGGCAAGGGCGCCGTGCTGCGTCGCACCCTCGGCCCGGTGAGCGTCTTCGGCCTGCTCGGCGTCGCCACCGCCCAGGCGTGCTTCTTCAACGCCGTCCGCTACCTGCCGGTCGGCGTGGCCCTGCTGCTGGAGTACCTCGGCATCATCCTGGTGGTGGCCTGGATGTGGCTGGTGCACGGGCAGCGCCCCCGACGGCTCACCGTGGTCGGCTCGGTCGCCGCGCTGGCCGGCCTGGCCTTCGTGCTCGACCTCACCGGCACCGGCCGCCTCGACCCGGTGGGTGTGCTCTGGGGGCTCGGCGCCGGAGTGGGGCTGGCCGGCTACTTCGTGCTCGCCGCCCGGGTCGACCCCGCGCTGCCGTCGGTCGCCATGGCCAGCGGCGGCATGGCGATCGGCGCCGCCGTCCTCGCCCTGCTCGGGCTGGTCGGGGTGCTGCCGCTGCGGGCCACCTTCGGCGACGTCGAGTTCGCCGGGCAGCGCACCAGCTGGCTGGTCCCGATCGTCGGGCTGTCGCTGGTCGCCGCCGTGATCGCGTACCAGGCCGGTATCGCGGCGACGCGGATCCTCGGCGCTCGGCTGTCGTCCTTCGTGGGGCTGACCGAGGTGATGTTCGCGGTGCTCATCGCCTGGCTGGTGCTGGGCGAACTGCCCACCGTGGTGCAGCTGCTCGGCGGTGCCCTGATCGTCGCCGGGGTGGCACTGGTCCGCCTCGACGAGCTGCGCGGCGACCGGGTGGAACGGTCGGACACCCCGGCCGAGGAGCCCGCGCTGACGTGAGATGGTCGGTGCCGTGCTGACGGTGCTGGTGTTCGACGCCGACGAGACCCTGCTCGACCTGCGCCCGGCGGTGACCGGTGGCCTGGTGGCCGTACTCGAGGAAATGCGGCGGCTGACCCCGGCGGCGGCCGAGGTGTCGCTGGCGGACCTGGAGTCGGACTGGGGTGCGGTCTTCGGTGCGATGAGCGCGGCCCCGGTGCAGGAGATCCGGCGGGCCGCGCTGGCCCGTTCGCTGGCCCGGGCCGGCCTGGCGGAGCGCCTCGACGAGCTGGCGGCGCTCTTCTTCGCCCGGCGGTTCGCGCTGACCCGGCCCTACGCCGACGTGCTTCCCGCCCTGGCCACGTTGCGCCGCCAGTTCCGGCTGGGCTACGCCACCAACGGCAACAGCCGCGCCGAACGCTGCGGGCTCGCCGGCGAGTTCGCGTTCGAGCTGTACGCGCACGAGAACGGCCTGCCGAAGAAGCCGGCACCCGAGTTCTACGCGGCGGTGGTGGCTTCGGTCGGCGTGCCGCCCGCGCGGATCGTCTATGTGGGGGACTCGCCGGAACACGACGTGGTGGCGCCGCAGCGGGCCGGGTTGCGGGCGGTCTGGCTCAACCGGGGCGGACTGCCCCGTCCGGCCGGTCTCTCGCCGGACGCCGAGGTGTCCACCCTGGCCGAACTGCCCGACGCGCTGAACTCGCTGGATCCGACATAAGCCAAACCGATGTCCATTCCGAACGGTTGTCTGGCGTAAACCAGCTCGGTGTTATGTGATGTCTGCCACGTCCCTCAACGGAGAGGATCTGATGTGGTGAGCAAACGCTTCACCGTCGGCGGGGTCGCGACAGCGGCCGCGCTGGCACTCACGGTGACGGGCCTGGTCGCACCGGCGAACGCCGGGACGACCAGCGCCCGAACCTTCACCGTGGTGGCAAAGGACGGCGTCTCCGCCAGCACGGCGATCGCCGAGATCAAGGCCGCCGGTGGCACGGTGGTCTCACGTACCGACGCCGTGGGCATGTTCCGCGTGGTCAGCAAGCGGGCGGACTTCGCCGGCCGCGCCGCGGCCAGCGCGAAGCTCGTCGGCGCCACCCAGAACAAGGCCGTCGGCCACGCCCCGCGCGCCGACCGCAAGCTCGAGCGCGAGAATCTCGTGGCTGCGCCGAACCCCCAGGGCTCGGCAAACCCCAAGGGCACCACCGCCCTGGCGAAGGGCCCCACCGGCCTCGACCCGCTCGACGACAAGCTGTGGGGCCTGTCGATGATCCGGGCCGACCGGGCACGCGCCGTCGAAGACGGCAACACCGCCGTCACCGTCGGCATCCTCGACACCGGCCTCGACGCCAGCAACCCCGACCTGGCCGCCAACTTCAGCTGGTCGCTGTCGAAGAACTTCGCCCCGGACATGACCGACATCGACGGCGCATGCGAGGTCGCGAGCTGTCTCGATCCGGTCGGCACCGACGACGGCGGACACGGCTCGCACGTCGCCGGCACCGTCGGCGCGGCCGCCAACGGCTTCGGAGTCTCCGGCGTCGCGCCGGGCGTCACCCTGGTCGAGCTCAAGGGTGGCCAGGACTCCGGATACTTCTTCCTCGACCCGGTGGTCAACGCGCTGGTCCACGCCGGCGACAAGGGCCTGGACGTGGTCAACATGTCCTTCTATGTCGACCCGTGGCTCTACAACTGCACCAGCAACCCCACCGACTCGCCGGAAGCGCAGGCGGAGCAGCGGGCCATCATCACGGCGATGAAGCGGGCCCTCAACTACGCCCACGAGCACGGCGTCACGCTCGTCGGCGCCCTCGGCAACAACCACGAGGACCTCGGCAAGCCCCGCGTCGACACCAGCAGCCCGGACTACGGCCCCGCGCCGTACCACCGGCCGATCGACAACGACACCTGCCTCGACCTGCCGGTGGAGGGCCCGCACGTGATCGGCGTCTCCTCGGTCGGCCCGTCGGGCCGTAAGGCCGACTATTCCAACTACGGCGTCGAGCAGATCTCGGTCGCCGCGCCGGGCGGATGGTTCCGCGACGGCTACGGCACCGACGCCTTCCGCACCGACGCCAACATGATCCTCTCCAGCTACCCGAAGAAGGTGCTGCAGGAGGAGGGCTCGGTCGACAAGAACGGCAACATCGTGCCGGACGCACAGAGCTTCGTCTTCAAGCAGTGCACCGCCGCCGGTGTCTGCGGCTACTACACCTACCTGCAGGGCACCTCGATGGCGTCTCCGCACGCCGCGGGCGTCGCGTCGCTGATCGTCAGCCGGTTCGGCGGGATGACCGAGGCCGGGTTCGGGCTCGCGCCGGACGCGGTGGAGGAGCAGCTCACCGGCACCGCCGTCGAGCACGCCTGCCCGCAGCCTCGCACGCAGACCTACCAGCGCGAGGGTCGCAGCGGCCAGTTCAACGCCTACTGCGAGGGTGACGAGGAGTTCAACGGCTTCTACGGCTACGGGATCGTCGACGCGTACGCCGCGGTGACCACCCCGATGTGACAGCCGGGAGGGGGCCCGGGTGACCGTCGGTCGCCCGGGCCCTCTTCGTGGCAGGCTGTCGACATCCCGGCCGGTGGCACAGCCGGCGCCGGTCACGTCGGCACGAGCCAGCCGGCGGCGACGAGTTGATCCGACGCGGCCGATCGTCAGGAGAGGGCGGCGGCGATCGCCTCAGCGGCGGCCTCGACCTGGGCGCCGACCGTGGCCACGTCCAGCGGGGCGAGGGCCACCACTCCGACGCTCGCCTCCAGCCCGGGCACGCCGAGCACTGGCGCGGCCACTCCGTACGCCCCGGACTGCAGTTCCCCGCTGGTGCTCACCGGGCCGGCGGCGCCCGACCGGCCGGCGAGGATGGCCCGGCCGGCCGCCCCGCGCTCCAGCGGATGCCGGGCACCGGTCCGGTACGCCACGTGGAACGACGTCCAGCTCGGCTCGACCACCGCGAGCGCCACCCCCTCGCCGCCCTCGACCACGGTGAGGTGCGCGGTCGCGCCGGCCTGCTCGGCCAGCCGGCGCAGCGCCGGCAGCGCTCCCTCGGCGAGCAGGGGCTGGGCCCGCCGGGCCAGGTGCAGCACGCCGGCGCCGAGGCGCAGCCGGCCGTCGCCGTCCCGGCGCAGCATCCCGTGCCCGGTCAGCGCCCCGACCAGCCGGTAGACGGCCGCCCGGCCGATGCCCAGCCGGTTCGCCGCCTCGGTCACGGTCAGTCCGGCGGGAGCGTCGGCCACCAGGTGCAGCAGGCGCAGGCCCCGGTCCAGGGTCTGCGCCGTCTCCCCGGGCCGGCCCGCCGTCTCGCCGCCCGCCGCCCGGTCCGTCGCCCCGGCGCCGAGCCGTTCCGTCCGATCGGTTCCGGGCCGGGCCGCCGCGTCCCCGGGCTCGCCGGACCTCGCCGTCGTCTCCACAGCACGCAGCGTACGACCCGGCTCCGGGCGGCCCCGGAATGCGTGGACGGCTACCCTTGTACGGTGACGCTACGCCTGTATGACACCGCCACCCGATCGGTGCGGGACTTCGTCCCGCGGGAAGCCGGCAAGGTGGGGGTCTACCTGTGTGGTCTCACCCTCCAGGCCCCGCCGCACATCGGCCACCTTCGCTCCGGCGTCAACTACGACGTGCTGCGCCGCTGGCTGCTCACCGCCGGCTACGAGGTCAACTTCATCCGCAACCTGACCGACATCGACGACAAGATCCTGGTCAAGGCGATGGAGCAGGGCCGCCCGTTCTGGTCCATCGCGTACGCCAACGAGCTGATCCTGGCCGAGTCGTACCGGGCGCTGAACGTGCTGCCGCCGACGTACGAGCCGCGCGCCACCGGGCACATCCCGGAGATGCACCAGCTGATCGCCGAGCTGATCGAGACCGGGCACGCCTACCCGGCCACCGACGGCTCCGGCGACGTCTACTTCGACGTGGCCTCCTGGCCCGCGTACGGGTCGCTGTCCGGGCAGTCGCCCGACGACATGCAGTCCGCCGGGGACGCCCCCGAGCGCGGCAAGCGCGACCCGCGCGACTTCGCGCTCTGGAAGGGCGCCAAGCCGGACGAGCCGGCCGACGCCTACTGGCCGTCGCCGTGGGGCCGGGGGCGCCCCGGCTGGCACATCGAGTGCTCGGCGATGTGCTGGCGCTACCTGGGTGCCGAGTTCGACATCCACGGCGGCGGGCTGGACCTGACGTTCCCGCACCACGAGAACGAGATCGCCCAGTCCCAGGCCGCCGGGCTGCCCTTCGCCCGGTACTGGGTGCACCACGGCCTGCTCAGCATCGGCGGCGCCAAGATGGGCAAATCGCTCGGCAACGCCCTCGACCTGACGTACGTCGACTCGCTCGGGGTGCGCCCGGTGGAGCTGCGCTACTACTACGCCGCCGCGCACTACCGCTCCCGGATCGACTACTCGGAGGACGCGCTGCGCGAGGCCGCGGTGGCGTACCGGCGGATCGAGGGCTTCGTACAGCGGGCCGCCGAGCGGGTCGGCGGCGGGCAGCTCGGCGAGCTGCCGACCGGCTTCGTGGCGGCGATGGACGACGACCTGAACACTTCCGCCGCCCTGGCGGTGCTGCACGAGGTGGTCCGGGACGGCAACACCGCGCTGACCGCCGGCGACGATGTGACCGTCCGCACGACCCTGGCCTCCGCGCGCGCCATGCTGGATATCCTGGGGGTTGACCCGCTGGATCCGGCCTGGACCGGCGGCGACCGCGCGGACGACCTGCGCGGCGTGGTGGACTCCCTGGTCGCCCTGGCCCTGGAGCAGCGCGCCCAGGCCCGCGGCCGCAAGGACTGGGCCGCCGCCGACGCCGTACGCGACCAGCTCAAGCAGGCCGGCGTGGTGGTGGAGGACACCCCACAGGGCCCCCGTTGGACTATTGGAGAGCAGGACTGATGGCCGGCAACTCGCAGCGCCGTGGCCGGCGACTGACGCCGAAGGCGGGCGCCCCGAAGGGCTCCGGCGGCAAGGGCAAGGACGCTCTGGCCGGCCGGGGCAAGACCCTGCCCGCCGACGAGCGGCCCTGGCACAAGGCGTACTCGGGCACCGAGAAGCTGCCGCAGCGCACCGCCTGGAAGCAGGACAAGGAGCGCCGCGCGGCGGCCGAGGAGGGGCGCGCGCCCAAGATCGGTCAGCCGGGCAGCAAGGACACCACCTGGGGCAGGGGCGGCGGCCGGGGCGTACCGGCCGGCCGTGCCACCGGCGGTCGGGGCGGCAAGCCCGCCGGCCGGACCGGCCCGCGGGTCGCGCCGGGGCGCAAGTCCAACCCGGCCAAGGACACCCCGGAGCTGCTGGTCGGCCGCAACCCGGTGCTGGAGTCGCTGCGCGCCCAGGTGCCGGCGACCGCGCTCTACACCGCGCAGGGCATCGACGCCGACGACCGGGTCAACGAGATCATCCGGACCGCCGCCGACCGGGGCATCGCCATCCTGGAGATCAGCCGCGCCGAGCTGGACCGGATGACCGGCGGGGTGCTGCACCAGGGCATCGGCCTCCAGGTGCCGCCGTTCGCCTACGAGCCGTTCGAGGACATGATCGCCGCGTCGGTGGAGCACACCGCCCCGCTGCTGGTGGCGCTGGACGGGGTCACCGACCCGCGCAACCTGGGCGCGGTGATCCGCTCCGCCGCCGCGTTCGGCGCGCAGGGCGTCTTCGTACCCGAGCGGCGGGCCGCCGGGATCACCGCGACCGCCTGGCGGACCAGCGCCGGCGCGGCCGCGCGGGTGCCGGTCGCCCAGGTCACCAACCTGACCCGGTCGCTCAAGGCCTGCCAGGACGCCGGCTTCATGGTGGTCGGCCTGGACGCCGACGGCGAAACCGACCTGTACGACCTGGAAGCCGCCGTCGGCCCACTGGTCGTGGTGGTCGGCTCGGAGGGACGCGGGCTGTCCCGGCTGGTCGGCGAGACCTGCGACCTGACGGTCAGCATCCCGATGATCTCCGACGTGGAGTCGCTCAACGCCAGCGTCGCCGCCGCGGTCGCCCTCGCCGAGGTGGCCCGCCGCCGCGCCGCCGAGGTCTGACCGACCCGCGCCCGCACAGACGAGAAGGGGCGGCCCGCCGACAGCGGACCGCCCCTTTCGGGTACGTCAGTGCAGCCGGTACGTCAGATCCGCTCGCCGGTGACGGCGTGGAAGACGTGGCTGCGGCCGGTACGCGGCTTGACGAACACGGTGTCGCCCATGTTCGGCATGGTGCGCCGGTCGGTCCGGACCACGAACCGCTCGTTCGCGCCCTCGAGCGCGGCGTGCCCGTAGACGTTGGCGTCCGAGCCGAGGTCCTCGACCAGCTCGACCACGACCGGCATGCCGCCCTCGGTCGGGCTGACCAGGTCGCAGTCCTCCGGGCGGAAGCCGACGGTCACCTTGCCGTCGCCACCCTCCTCCTTGGCCGCGGCGATCTGCTCCCGGGTGAGCGGGACGTGCAGGTCGGCGAAGGCGGCGCCCTGCTCGTTCAGCGGCACGGTCTTGATGTTCATGGCGGGGGAGCCCATGAAGCCCGCGACGAAGACGTTGGCCGGGGTGTCGTAGAGCGCGCGGGGGGTGT
This sequence comes from Micromonospora purpureochromogenes, assembly GCF_900091515.1. Lineage (NCBI taxonomy): Bacteria > Bacillati > Actinomycetota > Actinomycetes > Micromonosporales > Micromonosporaceae > Micromonospora > Micromonospora purpureochromogenes. Next base: position 1,069,619 of record NZ_LT607410.1, read on the forward strand.
CCACCTGCTGGAGCACGCCGTCGAGCATGACCGCCACCCGGTGGCCCATCGTCATCGCCTCGACCTGGTCGTGCGTGACGTAGACCGTGGTGATGCCGAGCTTGGCCTGCAGCGACGCGATCTGGGTACGGGTCTGCACGCGGAGCTTGGCGTCGAGGTTCGACAGCGGCTCGTCCATGAGGAAGACCTGCGGCTCGCGGACGATCGCGCGGCCCATGGCCACCCGCTGGCGCTGGCCACCGGAGAGCGCCTTCGGCTTGCGGTTGAGGAACTCCTCCAGCTGGAGCAGCGCCGCCGCCTCCTTGACCCGCCGGTCGATCTCGTCCTTGGAGGTCTTGCGCAGCTTCAGCGCGAACGCCATGTTCTCGTACACCGACATGTGCGGGTAGAGGGCGTAGTTCTGGAAGACCATCGCGATGTCGCGGGCCTTCGGCGGCAGGTGGGTGACGTCCCGGTCGTCGATGTAGATCGCGCCGTCGTCGACGTCCTCGAGGCCGGCGAGCATCCGCAGGCTGGTGGACTTACCGCAACCCGACGGGCCGACCAGGACGAGGAACTCCCCGTCGCCGATCTGGAGGTCGAGCTGGTTGACCGCGGGGCGTTCGGTGCCCGGGTAGATCCGGGACGCCTTCGCGTACGTGACCGTAGCCATGGTGGAGCGCTTCCTTTCACCGGCAGGAACGTGCCGGACGATCCGAGTGAAGGAGCCACCGGCACCCTCGGTGCCGGTCCTCGGGCGACGTCCCGGGGGCGGCCGGAGCCGATCGGGGGTGTCGTCCGTGTCACTGCACGGTAAACGGCTTTCCCGACCCTGCCAAGACGGGGGACAGCGGGTGGGACCGACCGCATACGCATTCCGGTCAGTCGGGCACGCCCGGGTATCAATCGGCACGCACGACCGCGCCCGACCGCGCCGGCCGGTCGGCCGAAGCGGTCGGGAAATTGACGTTTTGCGTGCTCGGGACACCTGCCGAGCGGGATTTCCGGACACCAGTCGCTATGCTGACGTCGACACACGCGCCCCTGTAGCTCAGCTGGCCAGAGCACTCGCCTTGTAAGCGAGATGTCGCCGGTTCGATCCCGGCCGGGGGCTCCAATTCCACCCGGCATTTCCCGGTGCGGTGCTGTCGGAAGCCGATCGGTCGACAGACATCCAGCCGTGGCGAATGCCGACGAGGCCGCATTTGATGCCACCCTGGCGGTGGCTTCAGCGTCCGGATGCGCACCGGTGCCCGCTCGTCACTGAGCGGGCACCGGAGGCACAGCGGATTCAGGCCGTCTTGCGGAGGCCGGCAAGCTGCAGGGCGGTGAAGCCGGCGACCACCACCGCCTGTGCGATCACAAGTGCGGTGCCGAGGCCGGTCAGCGGGAACCACCCGGCGATGAGCAGCTCCAGGCTAGCGACCACCCATGCGGTGTTGACAGCGATCACGACACCCACGGCCGGCCTGCTCACCCTCGGCTTCGACGCCAGGGAGAGCAGAGCGGCTGCGAAGGCGACCAGGAACGCACCGATCGGGTAGAGGAAGGCGGCGGGAAGGCCGAACAGCTCGCCGAAGATCGCCGCAGCGGCGAGGTAGACGAGTCCATTGGCACCCGAGCCGATCGCGTCCTGCTTGAGGGCGAAGCGGAGCAGCTTGGCGTCACCGACGGTCTGGACGGTGCTGGCGGCGGTAACCATCTCGAAGGTCCTTTCGTGGTGCTGACGGGCGTCTGATCACGAAGCTACGGAGGTCGGCGCGATCGGCGAATCAGTCGTCGTGACGGTAGGTTGCCAGTCGTGCTGCACGGGCGGGCCAAGGAACAGGCGGAGATCGACCGGCTGTTGGAAGGCGCCAGGAAGGGTCGCAGCGGCACGCTGGTGATGCGCGGTCCAGCGGGGATCGGCAAGTCGGCGCTCGTCGAGTACGCCGCCGGGCGGGCAGCCGGCATGCGGGTGTTGCGCGGCGTCGGTGTCGAGTCCGAGGCGGCATTGCCGTTCGCCGCACTCCACCTGCTTCTGCGCGCCGGGTTGGACCGGATCCACGCGCTGCCCGACGCGCAGGCCACCGCGCTCCGCAGTGCACTGGGGTTGTGCGACGCCCCGCCGGAAAGCCGGTTCCTGGTCGGACTGGCCACGCTGAGCCTCCTGTCCGAGCTGACCGGGGACGCCGCGTTGCTCTGTCTCATCGACGACGCGCAGTGGTTCGACCAGGCGTCCATCGACGCCCTGGTTTTCGCCGCGCGCCGACTCGAGGCGGACGGCGTTGCCATGATCTTCGCGGCTCGCCCGGATTTCCCTGCCCCGGGGCTTCCCGAGCTGCGGCTGGGCGGCCTGGACAGCACCGCGGCCGCCGCCCTGCTCCCCGCCGACCTTCCGCCCCAGGTACGGGAACGCCTCATCCACGAGTCGGACGGCAACCCGCTGGCGCTCGTCGAGTTGCCCGCCGCGCTCAGCCCCGAACAGCGGGCGGGACGATTGTCGCCGGTGGGTGCGATGCCGGTGGCCGATCGCGTCCAGGAGGCGTTCCACGCGCAGCTGGTGGAGCTTCCCGAGCACGCGCGCACCGCGCTGCTGATCGCGGCGGCGGGCGGCACCGGTGAGCTTGCGACGCTGGTCGCTGCCGGCGCTTCCCTCCACGGTCTGGAAGCGGCCGAGCGGAGCCGGCTGATCGAGATCAGCGGGTCGATCGTCGGTTTCCGTCATCCCCTGATCAGGGCTGCCGCCTATCAGAGCGCCCCCGTCTCCCGACGGCTCGCCGCACATCGAGCCCTTGCCGACGCGCTGACCAGCTCGACCTCGCCGGATGCCGCTGACCGGCGGACCTGGCACCTGGCCGCCGCAGCGCTCGGTCCCGACGAGGACGTCGCAGAACAGTTGGAGGAGACGGCGGGGCGAGCCCGTACGCGTGGCGGCCACGCCGCGATGGCGGCCGCCTACGAACGAGCCGCCGAGCTCACCGCCGATCCGGTACGCCGATCCGCGCGGCTGGCCGCCGCCGCACTGGCCGCGAGCGACGCCGGCCTGATGCGCCGTGCCGCCGCACTCGCCGACAGCGCCACCCCCGACGTGGACGACCCCACGATGATCTTGGCGCTGACCCAGGTCCGCGCCCATCGCGAGTTCGAGTTGGGTACCCCGCTGGCGGCGGGCCGGATCATCATGGATGCCGTCCCTCGGGTAGCGGCCCACGCCACCGAGCAGGCCCAATGGCTGCTGGTGGAGGCCGTCCGCTGCGCCTGGTTCGCCGGGGACCCGCAGCTGGCGGAGCAGGCAGCCGCGAAGCTTCCGGCGCTTCCCGGTTCGCCGCTGGTCAGCCAGGCGATCGGGCTGACCCGGCTACTGCGCGGCGACATCCCCGGCGGAATCGAGCTCATCAGCGAGGTGCTCGACGGACCTGCGCTCGCCGGGCTGGGCGTGCCGGGGCTGACCTTCACCGCCGGTGTCTGCCTCCCCGCGGGCCGTGCCGGCCGCTGCGAAGAGATCACTGGACGAATCGTGGCGGAATGCCGGCAGAGCGGCATGATCGGCTGGCTGGCGTTCGCGCTGCAGGACCAGGGGTTCGCACAAGGGTTGCTCTGCTCGTACGGCGAGGCGCTGGCGACGCTGAACGCGGGGCTGCGGCTGGCGACGGAGTTGGGTCACGAGCACCGGGTCACCCACCTCACCTGCTGCATCGCCTGGGTGCTCGCCCATCAGGCGGACGTGCCGGGGTGTCGCGAGAAGGCCGAGGAAGGTGTCCGGCGAGCCGACGACCAGGGGCTGGTTCTCGCCGCGAGCATCGGGCGCTGGGCGCTCGGCCGGCTCGAACTCGGACTGGGACGCCCGGACGCCGCCCTGCAGCAGTTGGCGGCCATTCCGGCAACGGGAATCGGAGCCCTCTGCGCCGCCGACCAGGTCGAGGCAGCCGTCCGCAGTGACCAGCCGGAACGGGCCAAGGAGCCGCTGGAGCGCTACCTGAGCTGGGCGCGGCACATCGGTCGACCGGCGTCGGACGCGATCGCCCTACGCTGCCGAGCCCTCGTCGACCAGGACGAAGCGCACTTCGGGGCTGCCGTTCGGATCCACGAGAGCGGCGATCAACCATACGAACAGGCGAGGACGCGGCTCGCCTACGGCGAGTGGCTGCGACGGGCCCGAAGGCGGGCGGACGCCCGTGCAGAGCTACGCGGCGCACTGGAAATCTTCGATCGACTCGGTGCGGAGGTGTGGGCCGGGCGGGCCCGTGCCGAGCTGCGGGCGACCGGGGACGTGCCGGCCGCGCCCCGCAGGGCCGGCGACCCGCTCAGTGTCCTCACTCCCCAGGAACGGGAAGTCGTACGGCTGGCGGCCGGCGGTGCCTCCAACCGCGACATCGGCGCCCGGCTCTTCCTCAGCCCGCGGACGGTCGGCTACCACCTCTACAAAGCGTTCCCCAAGCTGGGCATCACCTCCCGATCCCAGTTGGCCGCCATCGTCCGGTCCTCCTCCGTCGACCGCTGACGCCCACGGCGCGGGTGGCGGGGGCGGCCGCGCGTGGGGGCCGCCTCAGTCGCCGCCGTTCGACTCCTCGTGGAAGTAGACGGTGAGCGAGTACCAGTCACCGTGCTCGTTGATCTCGTTCTCGAAGGTCACGTCCTGGATCCACACCGGCCCGAGTTCCTCGATGGTGTCCGCGACCCGTCGGAGCAGCGCCGGTACGTCGTCCTGGCCGGGTCCGACGGGGTTCGCCTGGGCGAAGTACCGGACGGTGGGGAATTCGGAAACCTCTTTCACAATAAGATTGTTGCATCGATGTATACCGTTGCGTTGCCCCGCGGTTCCGGCAGCGGGCCCGGGTCGCTCCAGGTGGCAGGCGACGGCGATAGCCTGGCGCTGACGGCGGGGACGACGGGTGGGGGCCGATGAGTCGTGCGGTGGAGGAGTCGAACCGGGCCATGCTGCGCGCCCGGGACGCCATGGACCGGGCGTACGCCGAGCCGCTGGACATCCCGGCGCTGGCCCGGATAGCGCTCGTCTCCGAGGCGCACTTCATCCGCACCTTCCGCGCCACCTTCGGCGAGACCCCGCACCGCTACCTGCAACGGCGCCGGGTGGAACGCGCGATGTCGCTGCTGATCGAGAGCGAGCGGGACGTCACCGACATCTGCTTCGCGGTCGGCTTCAGCAGCCTCGGGACGTTCAGCCGGACGTTCCGGCAGATCGTCGGCGAGTCGCCCAGCGACTTCCGCAGGCGCCGGTCGGCCGCCGCGGCGACCGTGCCGAGCTGCTTCACCAAGGCCTGGACCAGACCCAGCAGTTTTGGATAAGCGGCAGGTCAGGCCCAACCTCTAGCGTGATGGGCATGACGATGAACGCGATCAGCCGCTCCCAGATCTACGTCCTCGACCAGGACGAGGCCCTCGACTTCTACGTCGGCAAGCTCGGCATGGAGGTCAACACCGACCAGGACCTCGGCTTCATGCGCTGGCTCACGGTGAACCTGCCCGGCGACCCGGAGCGCGAGATCCTGCTGGAGAAGCCCGGCCCGCCGGCGCTCGACCCGGCCACCGCCGAGCAGGTCCGGGAGCTGCTCACCAAGGGGGCGCTGGGTGGCTACCTCTTCATGACCACCGACGACGCCCGCAAGACGCACGAGGACCTGGTCGCCAAGGGCGTCGAGATCACCGACGAGCCGGAGGAGCGCCCGTACGGGATCGACTTCGGCATCCGGGACCCGTTCGGCAACAAGATCCGTATCGGCCAGATGTTCCCCCGGGCCTGAGGGGAGCGGGGCCGTGACCGACGCGATCACCCTGCCCGCCGCCCGACCGGCCGCCGTCGGCCGGGACCGGGCCCTGCTGGCCGGCGGCGTCCTCGCCGGCCCGTTCTTCGCCGTGTCCGCGCTGGCCCAGGGCCTCACCCGGGACGGCTTCGACTTCCGGCGGCACCCGGTCAGCATGTTGAGCACGGGCGACCTGGGTTGGCTCCAGATCGCCACCTTCCTGGCCACCGGGGCGCTCTGCGTCGGCGCCGCCGCCGCGGTGCGCCGCCGGCCGGTGACCGGCTCGGCCTGGCTGCCCCGGCTGCTCGCCCTCTGGGGGTTCGGCCTGATGGCGGCCGGGGTCTTCAGCGCCGACCCGGCCGACGGCTTCCCGGCCGGCACGCCGCGGGGGCCCGGGCAGATCAGCTGGCACGGCGGGCTGCACTTCCTCGCTGCGGCGGTCGCCTTCGGGTCGCTGATCGTGGCGACCGTCGTCGCCGGCCGCCGGGCCGCCCGGGCCGGCGCCCGGGTGTGGGCCGTCACCAGCCTCGCGACCGGGGTGTTCTTCGCGCTCGCCTGGGGCGCGCTGATGGTCCGGCCCGGCCCGATGGCCATGGTCGCCTTCGGTCTGGCGGTGACCGCCGGCTGGGCCTGGGTGACCGCGACGTTCGCGGCGGCGCTGCGACGGTCGCCTCGCTGACCGTGATCGGGGCGGCGACGGCCGGGAGGCGCGGGTTAGCATCGCGCCTCCCGGCCACACGAGGAGACGACGATGGCCACCCGGCTGCTCTACCTGGCTCGGCACGGCGAACAGGACCGCCCGGAGATCGAGTCGCCGGAGGTGGGGCTCTCCGAGCGGGGCCGCCGGCAGGCCGCGCTGCTCGGTCAGCGACTGCGGGCCGTACCGTTGCGCGCCGTCCACCACGGCCCGCTGCGCCGGGCCGTCGAGACCGCCGAGCTGGTCGCCGGGTCACCGCCGAGGGTCCCGGTGTACGCGACCGAGCTGGCCGGCGATCACCTGCCGCACGACACCGACCCGGCCGGGCTGCCGGTGGCGTACGCGAGTTTCCTGGCCGGCTTCTCGGCGCGCGAGCGGGCCGACGGGCCGCGACTGGCGGCGGAGGCCGTCGCCCGGTTCGCCACCGCCCCGATCGACGGTGACGTCCGCGAGCTGGTGATCACGCACAACTTCCTGATCGCCTGGCTGGTCCGGCACGCCCTGGACGCCCCGGAGCGGCGCTGGCTGGGCCTCAACCACCACAACGCCGGGCTGACCGTGATCCGCTACAGCTCGACCGGGCCGCCCAGCCTGATCGCCTTCAACGACGTGGCCCACCTGCCGCCCGAGCTGCGCGGCACCGGACTGCCCAGCGATTATCGGGTGTGACCGGGCGCGGTGCCGGCTACGGTCGCCGGATGACGACGCCGCCGCCCGACCTGCCGAAGACCGAGTTCGCCTTCCCGGGGCCGCTGCGGGACCAGCTCGTCGCGGCCGTCCTCTTCGGCGCGAAGACCTCCACCACCGGTCTGTTCCAGGACCACGAGCGCGACGGCGAGCCGCTGCCGGTGGTCGGCGACCGCTCGGTGGTGGTCGACTCCGCCGACCGCCCGGTCGCGGTCATCGAGCTGACCGAGGTACGCCTCGTCCGGCTCGGCGACGTCGACCTGGACCACGCCCGGGACGAGGGCGAGGGGTACGACTCCGTCGCCGCCTGGCGTGCCGGGCACGAGGCGTACTGGCACGGCCCCGACTACCGGGACTGGCTCGGCGACCCCGACTTCACCGTCACCGACGACACCCTCGCGGTCGCCGTACGCTTCCGCCTCCTGCACCGCCTCTGACGGCCGCACCCTCCCGGGAGGAGTGGCCGTTCCACCGGGAACGGCCACTCCTTCTGGGCACCCGCCGAGCGCGGGTCAGCGGGAGGCGACGGTCCTGACGACGGCTTCGGCCATGGCCCGGGCCGACTGCGGGTTCTGGCCCGTGACCAGGCGGCCGTCGACGACGACGTGCTCGGTGAAGTTCGGCGCCGGTACGTGGACGGCGCCGGCCTCGGTGAGCTTGTCGGCCAGCAGGAAGGGGACCTCTTCGCTGAGGCCGACAGCGTTCTCCTCGTCGTTGGTGAAGCCGGCCACCCGCTTGCCCGCCACCAGGTGGGAGCCGTCGGAGAGCTTCAGGTTCACCAGCGCGGACGGCCCGTGGCAGACCGCCGAGACGACCCCGCCCCGCTCGTAGACGGTCGCGGCGATGCGCGCCAGGTCCGGGTCGTTCGGGAAGTCCCACATCGTGCCGTGACCGCCGGCGAAGACGATCACGTCGTACCCGGCCGGGTCGACGTCGGCGGCCTTCGGGGTGTGTTCCACGCCGGCGGTGGCCAGGAAGTCGTTCTGGGTCCGGTCGTTCTCGTCCCGGCCGTCCAGCGGCGGCTGGCCGCCGGCCACCGAGACCAGGTCGACGTCCCAGCCGGCGGCCCGGAACACCTCCCACGGCTCCGCGGCCTCGCCGACGTAGAAGCCGGTCTCGCGGCCGGTGGTGCCGAGCTGGCGGTGGCTGGTCAGAGCGATGAGTGCACGTGTCATGTCGACCATGCTGGCGCGCGAATCCATAGCCGACCAATAGGCGAATGACACAGCGGCGATAGGTTTGCTGATGTGAAGGTGCCGCTCGACCTGCTCCGCAGCTTCCTGGCCGTGCACCGGTCCGGTTCGATCACCGCCGCCGCGGAGCTGCTCGGGCTGGCCCAGCCGACGGTCACCGCCCAGCTCCGCGCGCTGGAGGAGGCGGTGGGCCGGCCGCTCTTCGACCGGGTGCCGAGGGGCGTACTGCCCACCCCGGCCGGCGACGAGCTGGCCCGCCGGGTGGCCGATCCGCTGGACCGCCTCGACGCCGTGCTCGCCGACGACCCGGCCACGCCGTACCCGCGGACGGTCTTCCTCGGCGGGCCGGCCGAGTTCCTCGCGGAGCTGGCGCTGCCGGCGGTGGCCGGTCTGGTCGCCGAGGGCCTGGAGCTGCGGGTCTCCGCGGGGCTGCCCGAGCAGCTCCTGGACGACGTCGCCGCCGGCCGGCTCGACCTGGTGGTGAGCAGCGTGCGCCCCCGGCGGCGGGGGCTGGCTGCCGAGCCGCTCTACGACGAGGAGTTCGCCCTTGTCGCGGCGCCCGCCTGGGGCGAGCGGCTGCCCGACCCGGTGACCCCGCAGGCGCTGCGGGACGTGTCGCTGGTCGCCTACGCGGAGGAGGCGCCGATCCTGCGCCGCTGGTGGCGGACGGTCTTCGACACCCGGCTCACCCGTACGCCGAACCTGGTGGTGGCCGACCTGCGCGCGGTGCTGGCGGCCGTGGTGGCCGGCGCCGGGGCGAGCGTGCTGCCGACGTACCTGTGCCGGGGTGAGCTGGCTTCCGGCGCGCTGCGTCCGCTGTCGAGCCCGGCGGTGCCGCCGCTCAACACGCTCTTCCTGGCCGCCCGGCCCGCGGTGGCGGGGCGGCGCGAGGTGCAGGCGGTGCGACGGGCGCTGCTGACGGCGGCGGCCGGCTGGTAGCCCGGGGTCAACGCAGGGCGCTGGCCCGGAGCAGGAGGTCGGCCAGGGCGGACGCGGCGGCCGGCGGCTGGGGGCCGCTCGGGCAGTCGGTCCACTCGACCGTGTTCGCGCCGATGGTCAGCCGATAGGTGTAGGTGTCCGCGCAGCGCACGTCGGGGCGGGCGGGGCCACCGCCGCTGGGCGCGCTGCCCGCCAGCGCGCGCAGCCGGTCGAGGTCGGCCGGGGAGAGCTGACCCGTCCGGGCAGTTCCGGTGCGACCGGTCGCCGTCCATCGGCCGTCCGGTTCCACGGTCACGGTCTCCGCGCCGCCCGCGATCCCGCCGGTGCGGGTCAGCGTCACCCGGGGAGCGGTCGCGGCGGGGGTGCCGGTGGCGGTGCCGCCCCGCGTGGCGGTGCCCGGCGCGGCGGTGCCGTCGGTGGCGGTGGTGGCTCCGCCGCTGGGGGTGCTCGACGTCGGCGCAGGTGAACCGGAATCGGTTGCTGAGCAGCCGGTCAGCAGGCCGGCCACAGTTACGATCTTGACAATGGCCAGGGCGGATGATCTCATGCCGTTCGGACGTGCATCGACGCCGCCGGGTTCCCTCACCAGGGCTCATCCTCCGTTCGGCCAGTGTCGCGGGATGAAAGCGCTTCCCCTCTTCTCTTTTCTTTGATGTATCGCCATATTTACATGCGTGACTACCCCCGTCACACCTTTCCTTGTCAGGAGGGCACGTGAAAAGAACCCTCGCCGCCGTCAGCGCATTGCTGCTTACCAGCGGCATGCTGACCTGCGTCGCCACCGCAGCGCAGGCGGCCCCCACCGCCCCCGCCCCGGACACCTCACCCGCAGCTCGTGCTGAGAGCCTGCTCCACAGCGACCCCGGCGCCGTCCAGGGCGCCAGCGGAGAGTCGTACCAGGCCGTCCGCACGAAGGTGGACGCCAGCGGGGCGTCGCACACCCGCTACACCCGCACCTACCAGGGCCTCCGCGTCTACGGTGGCGACTTCGTCATCCACACGACGCCCACCGGCGGCTACGCCGGCTCCTCGGTCGGCCTCGCCGCGCCGCTCACCCTCGCCACCGCCGCGAAGGTCACGCCGGCCAGAGCCAAGGCGACGGCCAGGAAGGCGTTCTCCGGCAAGCTGGAGAGCGTCGGTGCCCCGGAGCTCTTCGTCGACGCCAGCTCCGGCACGGGCCGCCTCGCCTACGAGACGGTGCTCTCCGGCTGGCACACCGACGGCCAGACCCCGTCCCGGCTGCACGTCATCAGCGACGCCGTGAACGGCAAGGTGATCGGCTCGTACGACGAGATCGAGATGGTCGCGGGCACCGGCAACAGCATCTACTCGGGCACGGTCAGCATCGACACGACGCTCTCCGGCAGCACGTACCAGATGATCGACCCGTCGCACGGCAACGGCTCCACCTGCGACATGAACAACGGCACGTCGACCTGTACGACGTTCACCGACGCGGACAACACCTGGGGCAACGGCACCAACTCCAACCGGCAGTCCGCCGCCGTCGACGCGCACTTCGGCGCGGCCAAGACGTTCGACTACTTCAAGAACGTGCACGCCCGCAACGGCATCTTCGGCAACGGCACCGGTGTGCCGAGCCGGGTGCACTACGGCAGCAACTACGTCAACGCCTTCTGGGACGGCTCCCGGATGACCTACGGCGACGGTTCGAGCAACGCCCGCCCGCTGGTCTCCCTCGACGTGGCCGGCCACGAGATGAGCCACGGCGTCACCGAGAACGTGGTGCCGGGCGGCCTGACCTACTCCGGCGAGTCCGGTGGCATCAACGAGGCCACCAGCGACATCTTCGGCACGATGGTCGAGTTCTACGCCAACACCACCGCCGACCCGGGTGACTACCAGATCGGCGAGAAGATCAACATCAACGGCAACGGCACGCCGCTCCGCTACATGTACGACCCGGCGCTGGACGGCTCGTCCGACCGGTGCTGGACCACCAGCACCAAGAACAAGGACGTGCACTACTCGTCCGGCCCGGCCAACCACTTCTTCTTCAACCTGGCCGAGGGCACCGGCTCCACCGCGTACGGCACCTCGCCGGTCTGCGGCTCCGCCCCCGCGGTGACCGGCATCGGTCGCGCCAAGGCGGAGAAGATCTGGTTCCGCGCCCTGGATGTGTACTTCACCTCCAACACCTCGTACGTCAACAACACCACGCCGTCGAACACCGCCCGGGCCTACAGCCTCCGCGCGGCGACCGACCTGTACGGCAACTGCTCCACCGAGTACAAGGCCGTCCAGGCGGCGTGGACCGCGGTGGCCGTCTCCGGCAACGACGCGCCCTGCTCGTCGACCGGTAACGACTTCTCCGTCTCGCTCTCCCCGACCTCCGGCTCGGTGACCGCGGGCGGCTCGGTCTCCACCACCGTCGCCACCGCCACCACCGGTGGCACCGCGCAGACCGTGACGTTCTCCGCGTCCGGCCTGCCGACCGGCGCGACCGCCACGTTCAACCCGACCTCGGTCACCTCGGGCGGCTCGTCGACCCTCACCATCGCCACCTCGGCCAGCACCCCGGCCGGCACCTACTCGGTGACGGTCACCGGCGCCGGCTCGGTGAACCGGACGGCGACCTACACGCTGACCGTCAACGGCACCGGTGGCGGCTGCACCGGCGCGGGCCAGAAGCTCGGCAACCCCGGCTTCGAGTCCGGCACCACCCCGTGGGCGTCGACCTCGGGCGTCATCGGCTCGTTCACCGGCCAGCCCGCCCGTACCGGCACCCGCAACGCCTGGCTGGACGGCTACGGCAGCACCCACACCGACACGCTCTCGCAGGCGGTGACCCTGCCGGCCGGGTGCACGTCGTACAACTTCACCTTCTGGCTGCACATCGACTCGGCGGAGACCACCACCGGCACCGCGTACGACACCTTCAAGGTGCAGGTGCTCAACTCCTCCGGCACGGTACTGGCGACCCTGGCGACCTACTCGAACCTGAACAAGGCCGCCGGGTACTCGCAGAAGTCGTTCTCGCTGGCCTCGTACGCCGGCCAGACCGTCACCCTGAAGTTCACCGGCACCGAGGACTCCTCGCTCCAGACGTCCTTCGTGGTCGACGACACCGCGGTCAACGTCTCCTGACCTGACCTCGCCGTCGGCGGGCCCGACGGCCACCCCTCGCGGGTGGTCGTCGGGCCCGCGCCGTTATGGTCGCCGGACCGGGTCGGCGCGTGCCGGCCGGCGGAAGGGGTGGTGTCGGTGTCGGATGCGGAGCTGACGGTCGAGGTGACCGGCGCGGTGGCGACGGTGACGATCCGGAACCCGGCCCGGCGCAACGCGATGACCCCGGACATGTGGCGGCGGCTGCCGGTGCTGCTCGACGCCCTGGAGGCCGACCCGGCGGTGCGCGCCCTGGTGCTCACCGGCGCGGACGGCACCTTCTGCGCCGGTGCCGACCTGGGCGACCTGGACGAGCTGCTGGACGCCGGCGACCACAGCATCGCGGTCGTCGCCGAGGAGCGGCTGGCCGCCTTCGCCAAGCCGACGGTCGCCGCCGTGCAGGGGCCCTGCGTCGGCGGTGGCTGCCAGCTCGCCGTGGCCTGCGACCTGCGCCTCGCCGCCCCGGACGCCCGGTTCGGCGTGCCGCCGGCCCGGCTCGGGCTGGTCTACCCGGCCCCGACCACCCGCCGGCTGACCCGGCTGGTCGGCCCGGCGACGGCGAAGTTCCTGCTCTTCACCGCCGAGCTGATCGACGCCGAGCGGGCGCTGCGGGTCGGCCTGGTGGACGAGGTGGTCGACGACCTCGCCGGCCGGGTGGCCGCGATCACCACCGCCATCGCACAGCGCTCGCAGCTCAGCGTCGCCGCCGCCAAGGAGATCGTCGACGACCGGGCCGGGCCGGCCCGGATCGCCTGGTGGCACCGGAAGGTGCGGGACAGCGGCGAGGCCCGCGAGGGGATCGCCGCCCACCGCGAGCGCCGGGCGCCGAACTTCGCCTGGTCGCCGTCCGACCGCCCCTGACGCCGCTGATCGTGGTCCCGTCGTTTCGACGGTCCGGCCCGGCACCCTCGGACACCTCCCGGACGCTATGGACCTGATGACGTAGCCGGATCGCCATGTCGCGGCGAGCCGGGAATGCACCTGCCATGCGTACCCCGGAGGCTCTACTGTCCCTGCGTGCCGCATCTTCGCCCGCCTGCCGACGAGCTCGAGGTGACGATCCGATGCCAGGCGGATCCGGGCCTGTCCGTCCGCCTGCACAGTCGCCACTTCCCGGACGAGTACGGCGTCGGCTTCTCGGTCGAGGCCCGGGCTGACGGTCTGCGTGCCGAGCTTCCCGGGGTGGCGGTCTGGGTCTGGGACGACGCCTGGCTTCCTGATTTCATCGCTCAGCTGGCCGCTGACCATCAGGGCTGGACCGAGGAACGCCGTTGGCAGACGAACCACCTGGCTGTCCGTGCCGTCTTCCATTCCCGAGGCCACGTCGCACTGACCTGGCACCTCCGACCCTGGGTGTCGCGGTCGGACACGTGGCGGGCGTCGATCACCACGTGGCTCGACGCCGGCCAGCAGATGAGCCGCCTGGCCGCGGACCTCCGCGAGTTTCTGCCCAAGCCGTGAGTCGTCCACGACATCAGGTCTGTAGCGTCGAAGGCGACGTGACGAGCCTCAGCAGCTCGTCGACCGACCACTGGTCGTAGACGTGCTCCCCGCCCCGCAGGACGGCCCACGAACTGCGCAGCACCGCACGCAGGATCGGCAGCCAGGCGCGCGGGCTGAGTAGTGCGCGCACGGACGGCTCGACGCCGAACTCGCGGTAGAGCCGCTTGTCGGGGTCGGCGATGACGGCGAAGGGCAGGTCCTCGGTGTGCTGCCGCAGTTCGTCGGCGGGCGAGTGGAAGACCACCACCTCGCGTACCCCGGCCGCCTCGATCTCGGCGTGCTGGCGGACGATCGAGCGCAGGTGCAGGTTGCAGACCGGGCAACCGGCGAACCGGCGGAGCTGGAGGTGGACGAGGCGTTCGGCGTCGACACCGCCGCTGTACCGGACGGAAGTTGGCAGGACCGGGTGGGCGTGCTGGTCCAGCGGATGCGGACCGCGATCGGCGGACATCCCGCCGTGGTGCCGCTGCTCCCCGTGCACCGGCACCGGTCGCCGACCGTGCTGCGCTGGACGGAGACGGTGCTCGGCGTCCTCGCCGAGGCGGGCTTCGCCGGCACCCGCCGGGTGGTCGCGCTGCGCGCCCTGCTCGCGTACGCCGTCGGCGCGATCCAGCTCGAACACCTGGGCCCGCTCTCGGGCAGCGGCACCGACGCGATGTCGGGCCTGTCCCCGGCGGAGTTTCCGCACCTGTCGGCCACCGCCACCGACGCCCGCCAGGTGGGACCGGATGCGGAGTTCGACGGCGGACTCGACCTGCTGCTGCGCGGACTGGCGGTCTCCTCGGACTGACCCGGACGGAGGGACCGGCGGGCGCCGCGCCGGAGGCGTACCTCCGACGCGGCCCCCTGTGCCCGCCGGCCGGCGGGTCACCGCCCGGCGAACGCGGCCCAGCTCGGCGTCACCGGCTCGCGCCGCAGCGGCATGCCCGCCTCGGCCGGCGTCCGGTCGCCCTTGCGCTGGTTGCAGGCGTAGCAGGCGGCGGTCGTGTTCTTCCAGGTGTTCCGGCCGCCGCGCGAGCGGGGCAGGACGTGGTCGATGGTGCTGGCCGGGCCGCCGCAGTACGCGCAGCACCGGCCGTCGCGCCGCAGCACGGCGGCACGGGACCAGGCCGGCCCGGCGTGGAACCGCCAGCGGGTGACCACGTACCGGACGAGGCGGACCACCCGGGGGACCGGGAAGACCCCGATCACCTGGTCCGGCTCGGCCTCGTGGATCTCGGCGACCCGGCGGCACAGCATCCGGATCGCATGCTGGACGGTGACCCGGTGCAGCGGGCCGAGGTCGGCGTTGATGACGAGGACGGCGTCCACCGGGCTCTCCCTTCACGATCGGCGGCGGACCGGGCCGGACAGCGAAAAGCCGCCCGGTCCGGCTGGGGACGGGCGGCTGGAGCACGTGCGGGCACGCGTCAGTCGGGCCACCCGTCCCGGGGACCTTCAGCTCGGCAACCATCCAGCGGCAGCGTCGACCACGCGCACGTGACGTGCGACAACGACATGACTGACTCCCGGCGGGCTGGTTGACCTTGCGCGATCACGGTAGGGCGGGCCCGGGCGGGCCGGCAACGCATTTCGATGCCCACCCGGACCGGCTCAGCCGGAGACCGGCCGGGGAGAGCCGACCGGTCCAGCGCTCAGCGTCGGGCCAGCAGCCCGCGTGGCCGGATGGACCGGACCGGCTCGGCAGCCGCGCCCTCGGCCCGCAGGATGTGGTTCGCGGCGATGATGCCGGTCGCCGCCGCGCGCTCCATCAGCGCGCTCGGGAACTCCGTGCGGATGCCGTCGCCGGCCAGGTAGAGACCGTTCGCGTCGGTGCGTACCCCCGGCCGGTCGGCGTGGCTGCCAGGGGTGAACGCCGGCGCCTGGGCCTCCACCCGGGCGCGCAGCTCGCGGACCCGTAGCCCGGCCGCCTCCGGCCAGAGCGTGGTCAGCTCGACCCGCATCCGCTCGGCCAGCTCCTCGGCGGGCACGCCCTCGTCGCAGGCATAGGCGTGCAGCTCCACCACGGAGCCGCCGGTCCGCTCGGCCCACCGACGGGAGGAGTTCTCCAGCCGGTGGTAGAGGGTCACCGAGTCCAGGGTGGGCTGCCGGGACACCCCGCTGAACACCGCCCGGTCGGCGCGGACGTCCCCGTCCATCCAGTACCGCGCCACCGCGTACGGCGGACCGGGCCGGCCGAACGCGGGCATCCGCGCCACCAGCCGGGGCGCCGCCCCGGGCAGGCCGGGGGAGGCCGCGACCAGGGCGGCCAGCGCGGGCGGGTCGACGGCGAGCACCACGTGCGCGGCGCGGTACGCCGAGCCGTCCGCGGTCCGCACCCGCCAGCCGCCCGGCTCCCGGTCCAGCCGGGTGGCGGCGGCCTCGGTGACCACCCGGCCGCCGTGCTTCTCGACGTGCCGGGTCAGCGGTTGCCAGATCGCCGTCGCGTAGTCCTCGTCCGGGCAGTCGAAGGCCAGCCCCTCGGGATTGCCGAGCAGGTAGAAGTGGAACTGGGCGATCATCTCGGCGGCCGACATCTCCGCCTCGCGGTTGAAGAACGAGTGTGAGAAGACCTCGAAGAGCATGGCTCGGGCCCGATCCGGCAGCCGCAGTGAGGTCAGCAGCTGGTCGGCGGTGGCGTTGTCGAACTCGGCGTAGGTGCGCTCCGGGTGGTAGCTGAGCAGCGGCAGCGCGGCGTCCCGGTCCATCCGGCGCAGGTCGGCCAGGCGCAGGCTGGGGCTGCGCAGCAGGAGGGCGAGCAGGTTGAGCGGCGGGGCCGGCGGCAGCCTGCCGAACTCCTCCGTCGGCCACTGCCCGCTCAGGATCGGGTACCCGGGGATCGGCTTGAGGAAGCCCAGGCCCGGATCGACCCGGCGCAGGATCGCCCGCCAGTTGTAGTACTGCCGGAAGAAGGCGTGGAAGCCGTGCTCGATGAGCTGGGTGCCGTCGGTCAGGGTCTCCGGCCAGGCGCCGAGCCGGCCGCCGAGCGTCGGCGCGGCCTCCAGCACGGTCACCGCCACGCCCCGCTCGGCGAGCACCACCGCCGCGGACATGCCGGCGATCCCACCGCCGACCACCACGGCGTCGGCCGGGCGCGGCACGCGGGGGGCGCCACCGCCGCCGGGGTCGACCAGCCGCTGGCGTACGCCGATGAGCCGACCCAGCATCTGTGACAGCGCCATGTGCACCTTCCCGCCGAAGAAATTTCAGTCTGCCCGGTCAGCCCTCGGACGGCAGCAGACAGCGCCGTTCCCGGTCCGAGGCGGGCCAGACGTACTCCAGGTCGGGTGGGATGTCGCCGAACTGCGGCCGGTAGTGCTCCGGGTCCTTGCGCAACAGCGACGAGCGGTGGCTCAGGTGCAGGTCCTCCCGGCCCAGCCAGGGTGGCAGCTCGCCGGCCCCGGCCAGCTCGGCCTGGGTCCGGATCCGCTCGATCCCGCAGGCGGCGGCCAGATCGGTGGTCATGGTGCCGGCGCAGGTGTCCGCCCGGCCCGGCTCGCACCAGACGGCGCACATGTCCAGCCCGTACCGGGTCAGCGCCTCCTCGTAGCCGGCCCACATCTTCACCGCCGGATGGTTCCGCCAGCCGTAGGTGGGCCGGGTCAACCCGCGCAGCACCTGGATGGTCTCCACCCGCTGCTTGCCCAGCCGCTTCTGGTCCAGCGTCCGGGCGCTGGCCAGGAAGTCCGGGTACGGGAGGAACGTCTGCATGCCGCTGCACTACCCGCCGTACGCCCCGACATGCGCTCATGATCAGCGGGGCTGCGCCCGGTGCGACCGGCTGACTACGATCCGGTCATGGCGGAACCCCTGCGCGACCGCGCGCGCCGCGCGACCGGCTGGCGGTTACGGGCCAACGGCGAGACGCGGCCGCACTACGTCGTCTGCGGCAACGACCCGCTCGCCTACTGGGTGGTCAAGGCGCTGCTCGCCACCGAGCTGGCGCAGGGCCGGGTCCGCATCACGCTGGTCGTGCCCGAGCGCCGTCGATCCGAGGGGCCGGACGGCCGCGACGTCGACGGTATCCAGGTGGTCCGCGCCGATCGGCTCGACGAGGCCGCCTTCCGCCGGGCCGGCCTGGCCGGCGCGGACGGGCTGGCCCTGCTGCACCAGGACGACGTGGGCAACATGCAGGCGGCGCTCTGTGCCCAGGAGGTCGAGCCCAAGCTGCGCCTGGTGGTGCGCATGTTCAACACCAGTCTCGCCAACGGCCTGCGTGAGCTCTTCCCCGACTCGGCGGTGCTCTCCGACGCCTCGATCGCCGCCCCCGCGTTCGTGGCCGCCACCCTCGGCGAGGTCGCCCCCACCCACTTCCGGCACGCCGGGCGCACTCTCTACGTGGCCCGCCGCGAGGACGTACGCCCCGGCGACGTCGTCTGCGGCCTGGCCGTCACCACGGACCCGGCCCTGGTCCGCGTGCTGCCGGCCGACGAGCCGACGGCCGACGTGGTGCTCGCCGAGGCGACCGGCCAGCCGGCCGGCACCGAGTTGGCGGCCCGCCGGCTGGTCCGGGCCCGCCGCCGCCGGCAGCCGCTCGCGGTGCTGCTCCGGGCGCTCCGCAGCTTCGCCACCCGCAAGATCGGTATTGCGGTGATGGTGCTGCTCGCGGTGATCGCGGTGCTTGGCTGGCTCAACTCCCGCGCGGTGGACGTGAGCTGGACCGAGGCGCTCTACCTGACCCTGGTCACCACGCTCAGCGGCCAGGACCCGGACGTCACCAAGCCGGCCGCCGCGCAGATCATGCAGGTGGTGCTCAACCTCGCCGGGCTGGCGCTGATCCCGCTGATCACCGCCGTGGTGGTCGACGGCATCGTCAACGCCCGGCTCGCCCTGCACGCCGGTCGGATCCAGCCGGAGCGCACCGGGCACGTCGTGGTGGTGGGGCTGGGCAACATCGGCACCCGGGTGATGGCCCAGCTGCGCGACTTCGGCGTCGAGGTGGTGGCGATCGACCGGACCGCCGAGGCGCGCGGCGCGGCGCTGGCCCGTCGGCTGGGCGTACCGCTGATCGTCGGGGACGCGGCCCGGGAGGAGACCCTGCGTTCCGCCTCGGTGGAGACCTGCCAGGCGCTGGTGGTCGTCTCCACCGACGACGGGGTCAACCTGCGCGCCGCGCTCAACGCCCGGGCGCTCAACGCCGAGCTGCGGGTGGTGCTGCGGCTCTTCGACGGCGACTTCGCCGAGCGGATCCAGCAGGCCTTCGGGATCGGCATCTCGCGCAGCGTGTCGTACCTGGCCGCGCCCGCGTTCGCGGCGGCGCTGCTGGACCGGGCGGTGATCGCCACCATCCCGGTCGACCGGCACGCGCTGCTGGTGGTGGAGGTGCCGGTGGTGGCCGGCGCGCCGCTGGACGGCCGGCCGCTGGCCGCCGTGGCCCGCCCCGGCGAGGTGCGCCTGCTCGCGCACACCCGGGCCGGGCAGCGGACGGACTGGTCCGCCGACCCGCGCATGGTGATCAACTCGGGGGACCGGCTGACCGTGGTCGCCCGGCGGGCCGGGCTGAGCGCGCTGCTGCGCGAGACGACGCCACCGCTGCCCCCGGGCTCGACCGGCACCCCCACCCCGCGCGAGCCGGAGGACTGAACCGCCCCCCGCAGGCGGTCGCGCCGGGCGTGTGGCTCAGCTTCGGGGGCGGAGGGCGTACCAGGTGGCGCCGAGGGCGAGCACGCCGAAGCCGGCGAGCACGCTGGCCGGCGGGAGGTTGACCGCGAGCAGCAGGCAGCCGGCCAGCCCCGCGACGGCGAGCGCCCGTACCGGCAGCTTCCGGGCCGGGTCCCGGCCGAGGGTCAGCGCCGACGCGTTGGTGATCGCGTAGTAGACCAGCACGGTGCAGCTGGAGAAGCCGATCGCGCCGCGTACGTCGCCGAGCGCGACCACCAGGATCACCACGGCGGCCACCGCCAGCTCCGCCCGGTGCGGCACCCGGTGGACCGGGTGCACCGCGGCCAGCGCCGAGGGCAGGTCGTGGCGGCGGGCCATCGCCAGCAGGGTCCGGCCGACGCCGGCGAGCAGGGAGAGCAGCACCCCGGTCACCGCGACGGTCGCCCCGGCCCGGACCAGCCAGGCCAGGTCGGGAAGCCTGGCGGCGGTCACCACGTCGACCAGGGGCGCGGCGGAGGCGGCCAGCCGGTCGGCTCCGAGCACGCCGACCGCGACCACGGCGAGGAGCAGGTAGACCGCCAGCACCACGCCGAGGGCCAGCGGCACCGCCCGGGGGATGGTCCGCTCCGGGTCGCGTACCTCCTCGCCCAGGGTGGCGATCCGGGCGTACCCGGCGAAGGCGAAGAAGAGCAGTCCGGCCGCGGTGAGCACGCCCCGGACCGAGCCGCCGGCTTCGGTGAGCCGGTCGAGCCGGACGTCACCGGCCGCCACCCCGGCCACCGCGACCAGGGCCAGCACCGCCAGCACCACGACCACCAGGAGCTTCGTCGCGGCGGCGGTCTTCGCGATGCCGCGCAGGTTCACCGCCGTCACCGCGACCACGGCGGCGACGGCGACCAGCCGGGCCTGCCCGGGCCAGAGGTACGCCCCGATGGTCAGCGCCATCGCCGCGCAGCTCGCCGTCTTGCCGACCACGAATCCCCAGCCGGCCAGGAAGCCGGCGAACGGGTTCAGCCGCTCCCGCCCGTAGACGTACGTGCCGCCCGACTCGGGGTAGCGCGCGGCCAGCCGGGCCGAGCTGGTCGCGTTGCAGAAGGCGATGAAGCCGGCCAGCGCCAGCGCGACCAGCAGTCCGCCGCCGCCGGCCGCGGCGGCCGCCGGCGCGAAGACCACGAAGATGCCCGCGCCGAGCATCGACCCCAGCCCGATCACCACCGCGTCGGGTACGCCCAGCCGGCGCCTCAGTCGCTCCATGGGCAGCAGGCTAGGTGACCGAGGTGAACGGATGGTCCCAGGCGCGCAACCGGCCGGGAAGGGGCAGGTCGTCCCAGGGCACCCGGTGCAGCAGCCGGTCCAGCACCAGCCCGAGCAGCAGCCCGGCCACCGAGTCGGTCAGCCAGTGCCAGCCCAGGTAGGTGGTGGTGGTCAGCACCACCAGCGGCGGCACCACCCGGACGACGGTGACCAGCCAGGTCGGCAGCTGCCGGCCGAGGCTGCGCAGCAGCGGCGCGATCAGCAGCGCCAGCACCCCGTACCAGACGATCGCGTTGGCGACGTGGCCCGACGGGTAGGACTGCGCGTAGCTGACCGGCAGGTCGTGCTGGAACAGCGGCAGGGTCTGCTCGGGCGGCAGGAACGGCTCCTTGACGCTCGCGCTGGGGGCGGGGCGGGCGGTCCACACCTTCAGCGGCCCGATCGTCAGGTAGGTCAGCGCGAAGGCGGCCACCGGGGGCAGCACCGGGCGGACCGAACGCAGCCGGACCGCCAGCAGCACGCCCAGCCCGGCGGCGAGGAGCGTCAACGGGGTGCCCTGGCCGAGGAAGTTGAACACCCGGGCCACCCAGTACGCCGCCGCCGGCCGGTGCTCCCCGGCCCAGTCGGCCACCGCCCGGTCGACGCCGAAGAAGTGGTCGGTGGCGAGCGCCACGGTCAGCCCGACCAGCGCGGCCAGCAACAGGGCGTCCCACCACCAGCCGGCGGGGCGTACCCGCGGTGGTCGGGACGCGCCGCGTACCGTCGTGGTCTCCCGCACGCGATCACGCTACCGGCCGCGGGCGGCGACCGGCCGGCGCGGGCCGTGGCGGCTGTGTGCCGAGCCACGAAGGGAAGCGTCGGGCGGGGCACACCCTTCACACTTGTCCCCGTGCGGATCACCTCGGCCCTCGTCGACCCGGCGCTGCTCGACCTCCCCTGGTCGACGCCGCTGGAGCAGTGGCCTGCCAAGCACCTGGTGGCGCTGCCCCAGGGCATCTCCCGGCACATCGTCCGGTTCGTCCGGCTGGGTGACTACGTGTACGCGTTCAAGGAGACTCGCGAGCGGATCGCCGAACGGGAGTACGACCTGCTCCGGGCCCTGGAGCGGATCGACTTCCCGTCGGTCGAGGCGGTGGCGATCGTCGCCGACCGGCAGACCGAGGACGGCGAACCGCTCGAATCGGTGCTGATCACCCGGCACCTGCAGTTCTCGCTGCCCTACCGGGCGCTCTTCTCGCACACCCTGCGCCCGGAGACGATGAGCCGGCTGCTCGACGCGCTCGCCGCGCTGATCGTCCGGATGCACCTGACCGGCTTCTTCTGGGGCGACTGCTCGCTGTCGAACACCCTGTTCCGCCGGGACGCCGGCGCGTTCGCCGCCTACCTGGTCGACGCCGAGACCGGCGCGCTGCACCACTCGCTCTCCAACGGCCAGCGCGGCGAGGACCTGGAGATCGCCCGGGTCAACATCTTCGGCGAGGCGCTGGACCTCCAGGCCGCCGGGCTGCTGCACGAGTCGATCGACCCGGAGGTGGTCTGCGAGGAGGTCGTGCAGCGCTACGAGCGGCTCTGGCACGAGATCACCTACGAGCAGCAGGTCGAGCGGGAGGCCCGGCACGACATCGAGGGGCGGATCCGCCGCCTCAACGAGTTGGGCTTCGACGTGGCCGAGGTGGCCATGTCCACCGTCGACAACGGTCGGTACCTGGTCCGCCCGAAGGTGGTCGACGCCGGCTACCACACCCGGCGACTGTTGCGGCTTACCGGCCTGGACGCCGAGGAGAACCAGGCCCGCCGGCTGCTGAACGACCTGGACGCCTACCGGATGGAGAGCGACCTGACCGACGAGCAGCAGGCGGCGCACCGCTGGCTGACCGAGGTCTTCGAGCCGGTGGTCCGGGCGGTGCCGGCGCACCTGCGCCGCAAGCTGGAGCCGCAGGAGCTCTTCGCACAGATCATCGAGCACAAGTGGCTGCTCTCCGAGCAGGCCGGCCGGGACGTCGGCATGGGCCCGGCGGTGCAGTCGTACCTGGCCGACGTACTGGTGCACCGCCCCGACGAGCAGGCGGTGCTGGGCGTCGAAGTCCCCTCCGGCGGCTGACCGCCGGGTTCGCGCATCGTGCCGGCTGCGCGGTTCAGCCCGAGCGCGCCGCAGCACATGCCCTGCTCGCCCTTTGGAGCTGATGTCGTCAACGATTCAGGCGATGGCCGGGGACGATGCGGGGCGCGCCGGGTCGGCGCGGCATCGGCGACATCTCGGCATCCACGCGAAGGGACACCGCCATCACCCGCCGATGTGGAGTTGATCAACCTGATCCATCCACGACATCAGCTCGAAAGGGAGCTGACAGGGGTATGGCCAGCGGGAGCACCCGTGCCCGGAACGCGGCCCGAGCCTGCGGGACGAGGCCCGGCCCGGGGCCGGAACAGCGAAGCGGGTCAGTCCAGCCAGGAGCCCCCGCGCATCACCCGGACCACGTTCAGCTCGTCGTCGAGCACGACGAGGTCGGCGCGGAGTCCGACCTGGAGGGCGCCGAGCCGGTCGCCGAGGCCGATCGCGCGGGCCGGCGTGGTGGCCACCATGCGGACCGCGTCGGCGATCGGGATGCCGGCGTCCACGGCGTGCCGCAGCGCGGCGTCCATGGTCAGCGTGCTGCCGGCGATCGCGCCGTCGCGGGCGAGCCGGGCCACCCCGTCGGCCACGGTGACCGCCTGGCCGCCCAGCTCGTACTCGCCGTCGGGCATCCCGGCCGCGGCCATCGCGTCGGTGATCAGCGCCGCGCGCTCCGGGCCGGCGGTCGCGGTGGTGAAGGTGAGGATCCCGTCGTGCAGGTGCACGCCGTCGGCGACCAGCTCGCAGACCACGTTCGGGGCGTCCAGCAGGGCCACGATCGGACCCGGCTCGCGGTGGTGCAGCGGGCGCATGCCGTTGAACAGGTGGGTGGCGACGCTCGCGCCCGCCGCCACGGCGGCCCGGGTCTCGTCGTACGTGGCGTCGGTGTGGCCCACCGCGGCGACCACGGCGTGCGAGGTGAGCAGCTTGATCGCGTCCAGCGCGCCGGTCCGCTCCGGGGCCAGGGTCACCATCCGCACCGCGCCCGCGCCCAGCTCGATCAGCTCGGCCAGCTCGTCGGTGGACGGGTCGCGCAGGTGGTCCGGGTTCTGCGCGCCGCACCGCGTCGCCGACAGGTACGGCCCCTCGAAGTGGACGCCGGCCAGCACCCCCTCGCCCACCAGCGGGGCGAACGCGGCGGTCGCGTCCCGCATCAGCTCGAACGGGGAGCTGACCAGGCTGGCCAGCAGGGTGGTGGTGCCGTGCCGCAGATGGAAGTCGGCCGCCGCGCGGGCGGCGTCGGCGTCGCCGGTGGTGAAGGTGTGCCCGCCGCCGCCGTGGGTGTGCATGTCCACGAACCCGGGCACGATCCAGTGCCCGTCGCGCTTCGCCGGGTACTCGGCGACCGCGGTGATCCGGTCGCCGTTGATCTCCACACACCCCTGCCGGATCACACCGGTCGGGGTCACCACCTTGCCGTTCACCCGCAGGGCCATCACTACTCCAGTCTGTCGAGGGCGAGCAGGGCGGCGCCGAGGCAGCCGGCCTCGTCGCCGAGGGCCGCCGCGACCAGGCGCGGCTCCCGGTGGAAGGTCATCCGCTCCCGCAGCGCCGCCCGCAGCGGGTCGAACAGCCGCGCGCCGGCCCGGGCCAGCCCGCCGCCGATCACCATGGTCTCCACGTCGTAGAGCGCCTGGGCGGTGGCGAGCCCGTCGGCGAGCGCCTCGACGGCCTCCCGCCAGACCTGCCCGGCCAGCTCCTCACCGGCCGCCGCCCGGTCGGCCACCTCGGCGGCGGTCAGCGGGGTGCCGGCCAGCTCGGTGTACCGGCGGCCGACGGCCGAGGCCGAGGCGACCGCCTCCAGGCAGCCGGGCCGGCCGCAGCCGCAGCGTGGGCCGTCGGGGCGTACCTGGATGTGGCCCAGCTCGCCGGCGGCGCCGTGCGCCCCGGCGGCGGCCGAACCACCGACGACGTGGGCGGCCGCGATGCCGGTGCCGACGGCGACGAAGAGGACGTGCCGGACGCCCCGGCCGGCGCCGAGCCGGCTCTCGGCGAGGCCGCCGACGCGCACGTCGTGGCCGAGCGCCGTGGGCAGTCCGAGCCGCGTGGCGGCCAGCTCCCGCAGGGGTACGTCCCGGAAGCCGATGTTGGACGACCAGACCGCCACTCCGGCGACCTCGTCCACCAGCCCCGGCACCCCGATGCCGCAGGCGATCGGGGTGAGACCCTCGGCGCGGGCCTTGCCGGCCAGCCCTTCCGCCACGTCGAGGATGGTGTCGACCACGGCGGCGGGGCCGCGCTCGGCGCCGGTGGGGTGCCGTTCGGCGTGCACCACCGCGCCGTCCGGGCGGACCAGCGCGCACTTCATCCCGGTGCCGCCGACGTCCAGTGCGACGACGACCGGGGCACCGTCGGGGGCGTCGGTCACGCGAGGACCACGGAGCGGCTCAGGTGCCGGGGCGCGTCCGGGTCGAGGCCGCGGCTGGTGGCCAGGGCGACCGCGAAGCGCTGGGCCAGGATCAGGTCGGCCATCGGGTCGACCGGGGTACGCCCCGCCGCCCAGCTGCCCAGCACGGTGCGGCAGCCGTGGTGGCGGCTGTGCACGAACGCCGCGCCGGTGGCCGCCACGTCCTCGGGCAGCCCCTCGGGCAGCTCGCCGAACGCCCAGACCAGCCGGCCCGGTGCGGCGATCGAGATCGGGCCGTGCCGGTAGTCCATCGCCGGGTACGCCTCGGCCCAGAAGGTGGCCGCCTCCCGGCACTTCAGCGCGGCCTCCTGGGCCAGCCCGACCGTCCAGCCCCGGCCGAGGAAGGTGGCCTGCTCGATGCGGGCCGGGTCGATCGGCAGCGGGGCCCGGACGGTCACCTCGGCGTCGGCGGCGAGCGCCTCGACGTTGTCGCCGAGGTGGGCGCGGAGCAGCGCCAGGGCGCTGGTCGCGAAGCGGGTCTGCACCACCGAACGCTCGTCGGCGAAGGGCATGGTCACCGCCGCGTCGGCCAGCCCGGTGGCGGGCGAGGCGGGGTCGCCGACGAGGACCGTGGTGGGGGTCTGCCCGCGCAGCGCGGCGAGCAGGTCGAGCACCTCGGTGGTGGTGCCGGAGCGGGTGATCGCGATCAGCCGGTCGTAGCGGCGGCCGGTGGGGAACTCGCTGGCCTGGAAGGCGTCGGTCTCGCCGTGGCCGGCGCGCTCGCGCAGCCCGGCGTACGCCGCCGCCATGAACCAGGAGGTGCCGCATCCGACGACGGCGACCCGCT
This sequence comes from Micromonospora purpureochromogenes, assembly GCF_900091515.1. Lineage (NCBI taxonomy): Bacteria > Bacillati > Actinomycetota > Actinomycetes > Micromonosporales > Micromonosporaceae > Micromonospora > Micromonospora purpureochromogenes. The sequence continues at coordinate 1,095,628 of NZ_LT607410.1, forward strand.
CGCCGGGGCGCGGCAGGTCGGCGGCGACGGTGCCGGCGAGCTGTGCCGCCTCCCGCCAGCAGTCGGGCTGGCTCGCGATCTCCGCGTCGACGTACGCCATGAGAACTCCTCGCACAGGGCGGCGGTGCGCAATACGGCTCATTACAGCCGTCTTTCGCGCGTCATTCTGCGCGAACCCGGGTGGCCGTCGCAACCAGCTCCCAGATCGCGCAGGTGGTGGTTTTGCGCCCTCGTAGTTTCGCGCACTACTGTGCACGCAATCAATCACCGTTCGTGCAGAGTCAACGGAGGCCCCCGCGGTGGACCGGTACGCCAGATGGAACGCTCTGCTCGAGATGCTGACCGACAGTGGTCGGGTCAGCGTCGAGGAGGCGGCCGAGCGGCTGGACGTCTCGCAGGCCACCATTCGCCGTGACTTCGACCAGCTCGCCCAGCAGCAGATGATCACCCGTACCCGGGGTGGCGCGGTCGCCAACGGCGTCTCGTACGACCTGCCGCTGCGGTACAAGACCGCGAAGCACTCCGCCGAGAAGCAGCGGATCGGCGCGGCCGCCGCCGCCCTGGTCACCCCGGGCTCCGTGGTCGGCCTCAACGGCGGCACCACCAGCACCGAGGTGGCCCGCGCCCTGGCCGTCCGCCCCGACCTGAACACCAGCGCCGAGGGCGCCCAGCTGACCGTGGTGACCAACGCCCTGAACATCGCCAACGAGCTGCTGGTCCGCTCCCGGATGAAGGTCGTGGTCGCCGGCGGGGTGGTGCGCCCGAAGTCGTTCGAGCTGGTCGGCCCGCTGGGCGGGGCGCTGCTGCGCGAGGTCACCCTGGACGTCGCCCTGCTCGGCGTGGACGCAGTCGACCCGCAGCTCGGCGCCGCCGCTCACCACGAGGGTGAGGCGGCGATGAACAACCTGATGGTGGCCCGGGCCAAGCGCGTCGTGATCATCGCGGACTCGTCCAAGCTGGGCGGGCACGCCTTCGCCCGGATCTGCCCGGTGGACCGGGTGGAGACGCTGGTGACCGACTCCGGGGCGGCGACCGAGGTGGTGGAGGCGTTCCGCGCCGCCGGCGTCAACGTCATCTGCGCCTGAGTCCCTCGTTGATACACCGTCGGTAGCGGCTCGATGCCCCGATGCATACCGGGTATTGCCCTCGCGGGCATACCGAGTATGGTGACCGCTGTCATAAGCCAACCATCGGGGGAGGCGCAGCTTGTCGGCTGTCCTGGAGATCGAAGGTCTACGTAAGACGTACAAGAGCCGCCGGCGGGGCACCCGCAACGCGCTGGACGGCTTCGACATGCGGGTCGAGGCGGGCCAGGTGCACGGCTTCCTCGGCCCCAACGGGTCGGGCAAGACCACCACCCTGCGGACCCTGCTCGGCCTCATCAGGCCCGACGGCGGCCGGATGACCATCCTCGGGCACGAGGTGCCCGGGGCGCTGCCCAACGTGGCCGGTCAGGTCGGCGCGATCGTCGAGAGCCCGCAGTTCTTCCCGCACTTCACCGCGCGCGACACCCTGTCGCTGCTCGCCGGCGCCGGCGACGTGCCGGTCAACCGGGTCGACGAGGTGCTGGAACTGGTCGGCCTGCGCGACCGGGCCGGTGAGCGGGTCAGGACGTACTCGCTCGGCATGAAGCAGCGGCTCGCGGTCGCCTCGGCCCTGCTCAAGAACCCGAGGCTGCTGATCCTCGACGAGCCGGCCAACGGCCTACCCCGGCGGCATCCGGGAGATGCGCACCCTGATGCGCACCCTCGCCGAATCCGGGATGACCGTGGTGCTCTCCAGCCACATCCTCGGCGAGATCCAGCTCATCTGCGACTCGGTCACCATCATCTCGCTGGGCCGGCGGGTCGCCTTCGGCCCGGTCGACCAGGTGCTCGCCGCGCACTCGCACGGCGGGGTCCGGGTCCGGCTGGAGGCGGCCGAGGACCTCGCCGCCGCCGCCGATCTGCTCGACCGCTCCGGCGTGTCGGTGACCCGACACCCCGACCACCTGATGCTGGCCGGCGTGGACAAGCCCGCCTCGGTCAGCCGGCTCCTCGCCGAGCAGCACCTGTACGTCAGCGAACTGGCCCCGGTCGCGGTGGACCTGGAGAGCGTCTTCCTGGAGCTGACCGCGACCGCGCCGGTGCCCGGTCAGCACCGCCAGGTCGACCAGTCCACGAAGGTCGGTGGGTCGGAGCAGGCCGGCGCCGCCGGAGGAGGTTGGGGAGCATGAGTCTCTACCGTACGGAGCTGCGCCGGCTGACCAAGCGGCGCTTCACCCGCTGGATGACCCTGGCCGGGGTGCTGGTGCTGCTGGCGGTGCTCGCCGGCGTCTTCCTGACCAACCACAAGATCGGCCCAGCCGAGCGGGCCAGCGCCGAACGCCAGGCCGAGCAGCAGTACCAGGAGCAGATCCGCTGGGCCGAGCAGGAGAAGGCGGCCTGCGTGCAGGGCCAGGCTGCCGGCACGCCGAAAGACGGCCGGTTCCCGCCGGACTGCGAGATGATCAGTCCACCGCCGCGGGACGCGTTCCAGGCGCAGTGGTTCCTGCCGTCCACCTTCGACTTCCGCAAGACCTTCGACGACACGCTGGTGCCCTTCACCGCGATCCTGGCGCTGGTCGGGTTCGTCGTCGGCGCGTCCTTCGTCGGGGCCGAGTGGAGCACCGGCGGGATGATGAACCTGCTGCTCTGGCGGCCGAAGCGGCTCACCGTACTGCTGACCAAGCTGGCGGCGCTGCTGACCGGCCTGCTCACCCTGGCCCTGACCTCGGCGGTGGTCTGGACCGTCGGGTTCTGGCTGGTCGGCACCTTCCGCGGCACCACCGCGAAGACGACGTCCGGGGCGTGGCAGTCCTTCGCGCTCACCGGGCTGCGCGGGCTGCTGCTGGTGCTGACCGCCGCGACGATCGGTTTCGCGCTGGCCTCGCTGGGCCGGCACACCGCGATGGCGCTCGGCGGCGCGATCGCGCTCGCCGTGGTCGGCCAGTTCGGCGTGGGCATCCTGCTCAGCATGGCCAACGTGAAGTTCGTGGAGGCGTGGCTGCTGCCCACCTACGCGCTGGCCTGGATGCAGAAGAAGGTGACCCTGGAGAACTGGGACTCCTGCAACAACGTCTCGTTCTCGGGGGAGTGCAAGCCGGAGACCCTCGACATCACCTGGCAGCACTCGTCCACCCTGCTGATCGGCGGGTTGGTCCTGCTGCTCGGCGCGGCCCTCTGGACGATGCGGCGGCGCGACATCTCCTGACCGCCGGCCGGGTCCCGCGCCACCGCGCGGGGCCCGGCGCGCGTCGGGTGCGCCGGACAGCGCCCCTGGTTACGCTGGGGTCCCCCGGTCGGCGTCGGAGTTGCCGGCCGTCCGCGCTGTGTGAGGAGCGACCATGCCCGCCGACGCGTCCGCGGCCGCCAGCGACCGGCCGGAGCCGTCCGGGCAGGCCGTTACCGACCAGCGGCCCGGGTCCGTCGTCCCTACGCCGCGCAGCGCGCCGCCGGTCGAGGACGCCCCGGAGCCCGTCAACGCCGCGGCCGTCCTCGCCGCCGTGGCGGACGACGCGCCGGACGTCGAGGGGCCGTCGGCCGAACCGGTGCCCGCGCAGCGCGGACCGGGCACGGCGGACACCCTCACCGAGCGGGAGCAGCGGATTCTCGCCTTCGAACAGCAGTGGTGGAAGCACGCCGGGGCCAAGGAACAGGCCATCCGGGACACCTTCGGCCTCTCCGCCACCCGCTACTACCAACTGCTCAACGCCCTGCTGGACCGGCCCGCCGCGCTCGCCGCCGAACCGGTGCTGGTCGGGCGGCTGCGCCGGCTGCGCTCCTCGCGGGCCCGCAACCGCCGGCGCTGATCACTTCCCGTCCGTGCGCCGGCCGTCGTCGGCGGCCGGAAAGCTCGGTGCCCACCCGGTGAGCTGTCTGCCCGGCCACACCGCGCCGTGCGCTGACGCTACCGTCGTTGACCGGCGCCTACCGGCGGTTCGTCCGAATCCCGGCGGCGCCGAGGACGGGCATGGGGTGGGCCGGGCCGGGTAGCCGGGCTCTCGGACGACGGCGAGGGGAGCGGGCTGATGGTGGGACCGGAGGCGCGGCACCCGGCGGGGCACACGGTGCGGACCGTCGGTGAGGCGTACGCGATGCGGGTGCGGTCCGCCTCGGTGGCGGCGCCCGGCCGCCCGGAGAACGAGGACGCGGTGTTCCGGTTCGGTCCGCTGGTGGGCGTCCTCGACGGGGCGACCGTGCCGGAGGGCTTCGACACCGGGTGCGTGCACGGGCCCGCGTGGTTCGTCCGCCACCTGGCCGCCCGGATCGGGCTGGCCGTCGCCGCCCGGCCGGCGGCGACCCTGGTGAGCAGCCTCGCCGCGGCGCTGCTGGCGGTCCGCGCCGACCACGGGGACGCCTGCGACCTGGACCATCCGGGCACCCCGTCGGCGACCGTCTGCCTGCTCCGGGAGGGCGGCGAAGAGGTCGACTACCTGGTGCTCTGCGACAGCCCGCTGGTCCTGGACGTCGGCGGCCGGGTCGAGGTGATCTCCGACGACCGGCTGGACGACGCGCTGGCCGACCTGCGCCGGATCGTGGCGGGACTGCCGGCCGGGGAGATCGACTCGGAGACCCGGTTCCGGCAGGCGGTGCAGGTGCAGCGGGAGCGGATGAACCGCACCCACGGTTACTGGGTCGCCGCGACGGACCCGGACGCCGCGTACCACGCGGTCACCGGAACCCTGCCACTGCGCGGGCCGGACGCGGTCCGCCGGGCGGTGCTGCTCTCGGACGGCGCGTCCAGTGCCGTGGAGCAGTTCGGCCTGTTCGACTGGGCCGGACTGCTCGACCTGGTGACCACGCAGGGACCTGGCGCGCTCATCGACCGGGTACGCGCCGCCGAGCGCGACCACCCCGAGCGGCTGCGCCGGCACAAGCGCGCCGACGACGCCTCGGCGGTGCTCTGCGAGTTCCCGTCCCGAACCTGAGTCCGCGCGGCCCGACCGGTGCCGGCTCTGGCCGCGACAGCGGAGCGTGACGCGGAACACCCCGATGGGACGACCGGCCGGTACCTGGAGACCGGAGGGCCATTCGCGGCCCAAAGGGCTGGACGACCGGCGGCGGTACCGGCAGACTGCGGCACTGTGACGGGTGCGGTACGACTGGAGCCACTGGACGAGCGGAACCTGGAGCCGTTGCTCTCCGTAGCGGTGGCCGAGGCGGAGTCGGGTGACGTGATGCCCCCGGTCGAGGCGCCCGCCGGCTGGTCGCTGGCCCGTCGGGAGGCGTTCCGGGAGTTCCACCGGGCCAGCTTCGGCGGCCTCGACGGTCCCACCCGCACCCGCATGTACGCGATCGTGGCCGGTGGCGAGGTGGTCGGCATGGTGCGGATGAGCCGCTGCGAGGAGCCCGGCGTGGTGGAGACCGGGATGTGGCTCGGGCGTTCGGCGCGCGGCCAGGGCCTCGGCGTCGGCGCCCTGCGCGAGTTGCTCAACGAGGCCGCCGCGGCCGGCATGCACGCCGTGGTCGCGGACACCACCCGGGACAACATCGGGGCCGTCCAGGTGCTGAAGAAATGCGGCGCAAAACTGCTCGAAAATGGCGACAAAGTCCACGCCGAAATCTGTCTCGACGCCATCCCGCCAGCATTCTGACAATTCTTCGCGAAGTTTGATCCTTCTCGCGTCCTTCCTGGTCGACGCGTTCTCACTGTCCGGTTTGCCGCCTTGATCGCCGCCTGGACGACTCCTTCCTCTCCTTGCCGCAATGTGACCGGGAATTGCCAGGAAATGTTTTGCGCCCCGGTGGGCGGGTACTGCCGGCCGGGTCCGTAAGAACGGGACGTCCCGCCGCAGGACCACCGTGTGCGCATTCCCCCCGGTGCTGGTTTCCGGCCCTCGGTGGAATCGGGCCGTCCCGACCACCGGGGAGTGAAGGAGAACCGATGAAGAGCGGAATGCGGGTCGGCCTCGCGGTCGGCCTCGGATACGTCCTCGGCCGACGGAAGAAGCTGCGTACCGCCCTCACCCTGGCCGCCGCCGTCGCCGCCGGGCGGGCCAGCCGTGATCCCCACCTGCTCAAGCGCGGCACTGACCTGTTGACCTCGTCCCCTCACCTGGCGGGCCTCGGCAAGCTGGGCAGTCCGCTCGCCTCGGCCGGCAAGGCCGCCGCGGGCGCGGCCGCGGGCAGCGGCCTCGACGCCATCAGCGGCAAGCTGCGCGGCAGCGCGGACGCCCTGCGCCGCAGGTCCGGCGGGGGTGGGGGCGACTCCGGCGGAGGTGGGGGCGACGAGCAGCGGTCCGCGCCCGACGAGGAGCAGGAACTGGGCGACCAGCCGCAGCCGGGTGAGGGCGGCGCCGACCCGGCGACGTCGAAGCGGGGGCGGTGACCATGGCGGCCAACGTTCCCGGCGGCCTGGCCAACCGGGCGAAGGAGCAGCTCGGCGCCGACCTGCGGGAGCTGGCGTCCGCGATCGGCGAGCGGGCCGTCTCGGTGGTCACCGAGCGGATCACCGGTGCCACCGGCCGGCTCAGCGAGTACGCGAAGCAGGGCGGCGGCCCCGGCCTGGTCGCCGCCGCCACCGGCATGCAGCAGCTCGCCGAGGGCAAATCCCCCATGAAGGCCATGTTCCGGGCCGGCCTGGCCGGCGGTAAGGAGAAGGTGATGTCGGCGTTGGGTCGTGGCGGCGGCAAGGGTGGCAAGGGCGGTGGCAAGAAGCTCAAGGTCACCAACATCGTCGAGGCGATCGAGGTCGGCGTGCCGGTCCGGGTGGCGTACAACCAGTGGACGCAGTTCGGGGATTTCCCGAGTTTCATGAAGAAGGTCGAGCAGGCCGACTGCGAGTCGGACGAGAAGATGACCTGGAAGGCGCAGGTCTTCTGGTCGCATCGGAGCTGGGAGTCGACCATCGTCCGGCAGATCCCGGACCGGCTCATCCACTGGCGGTCCAAGGGTGAGAAGGGTTCGGTGGACGGCACGGTCAGCTTCCACGAGGTGGCCCCTGACCTGACTCGCATCCTGGTGGTCCTGGAGTACCACCCGCAGGGGCTCTTCGAGCACACCGGCAATCTCTGGCGCGCCCAGGGCCGGCGGGTGCGGCTGGAGCTGAAGCACTTCGTCCGGCACGTGATGACCAACACCGTGCTCGACCCGGACTCCGTCGAGGGCTGGCGGGGCGAGATCGAGGACTCCCAGGTGGTCAAGGACCACGAGACCGCGCTGCGCGAGGAGCAGGAGGCCCGCGAGGAGCAGGAGCAGCGGGGCCGGGCCGAGGAGGCCGAGGAGCAGCCGGAGGAAGTCGAGGAGGAGCGCGAGGAGCGCCGGCCCGCCGAGCGCGGCCGCGGTCGTCCGCCGGAGCGCCGCCGGCCCCCGGCGGACGAGTACGACGAGTACGACGAGGGCGAGGACTACGACGAGGGGTACGACGAGACGGAACCCGAGGAGGAGCCGCCGCCCCCGCCACGCCGGCGACCCGAACGGGCCCGCCGACCCCAGCCTGCGCGCGAGGAGCCGGAGCGCCCGCGCCCGGTGACCCGTCGTGCGCCCGAGGCACCCCGGCGGCCGGTGGTCCGCCGTCGGCGCGAGGAGCGTGAGGAGTGAGCGTCACGACGACCGGCGGTGGCGCGGCCGACGGCGGCGCGCTGGAACGCGGCGGTGCCACCTCGGGCCTCGCCGACGTCGTGGAGACCGTGCTGGACAAGGGCGTGGTGATCGACGCCCAGGTCACCATCGGCGTGGTCGGCATCCCGCTGTTGGAGATCAACGCGCGGGTGGTGGTGGCGAGCATCGAGACGTACCTGAGGTTCGCCGAGATGGTCGACCGGCTCGACATCTCCCCCAAGGAGGGCGGTCCGCTGTCCGGTCTCGTCGGCGACGTCACGGACGCCGCCCGCGAGGTCACCTCCGGGCTGGGTGACACCGTCGGCGGTGTCACCCGCGACGTGGGCGGGGCCACCCGCGAACTCGGCGGCACCGCCCGGGAGTTGGGCGGCACCGCCGGTGAGTTGGGCCGTACCGCCCGCGGCACGGTGGCCGGCGCGACCGGCCCCGACCGGCCGCGCCGACGCCGGGACAGGGAGGGCTGAGATGGCCGACGAGACCGGGCTGTTCATCTACGGCATCGTGCCGTCCGATGTGGAGCCGACCCCCGACGCGAAGGGGGTCGGCGACCCGCCGGGCGAGGTGGCGGCGGTACGGCACGGCGACCTCGCCGCGCTGGTCAGCGAGGTGGGGCTGGAGGAGCCGGTGGGCCGGCCGGCCGACCTGACCGCGTACCAGGAGCTGCTGGACGGCACCGCGGCGGTCGCCCCGGTGCTGCCCGTGCGGTTCGGCACGGTGGTGACCGGGACCGACGCGGTGGTGGACCTGCTCGACGCGCACCAGGACCGGTTCGCCGCCGCCCTCGACGAGATCGAGGGGAAGATCCAGTACATCCTGCACGGCCGTTACGACGAGCAGGCCCTGATCGGCGCCGTGCTCGCCGACAACCCGGCCGCCGCCGACCTGGCCGCCCAGGTGCGGGGTCAGCCGGAGGAGGCCACCCGGGAGCACCGGATCCGGCTCGGCGAGATCATCAGCCAGGCGGTGGAGCTGCGCCGGGAGGCGGACAACGGGGATCTGGTCGAGGCGCTGGCTGCAGTCTCCGTGGCGAACGCGATCCGGCCGCCGACCCGCGAGCTGGACTCGGTGCATGCCGCCTTCCTGGTGGAGGCCGACCGGGAGGCGGAGTTCGTGGACACCGCCGAGGAGTTCGCCGGGCCGCGTCGGGAGCTGATGCGGATCCGCCTGCTCGGACCGCTGGCCCCGTACGACTTCGTCAGCGCACACGAATTGGCGGAGTGACCGGTGGAGATCCTGTGGAGCCTGCTGACCCTGCCGTACGCCCCGGTGCGCGGGCTGACGGCGGTGGTCAAGGTGATCGCCCGGGAGGCCGAGTCCCAACTGCACAGTCCGATCAACATCCGGCGCGAGCTGGAGGAGCTGGACGAGGCGGCGGCGGCCGGGGAGATCACCGCTGAGGAACGGGACCGGGGGCAGCAGCAGGTCCTCGAGCGACTCTCCGGCTCCGGCAGCGCGAGCGGCAGCCCGAGCGGCAGCAGCGCGAGGCCCGAGCCGCAGCGGCGCGCGGCCGGCCGCCGGGGCGATCCCGACCATCGGCGAAGGGAGTGAGCGGGTGGCGTCAGGACTGATCCGCGGCGACGGTGACCGGGGACGCCGCCCCGGGCCGGCGGACCGCGACGACCGGGACGACCGGAACGACCGGGACGACCGGTACGACGACGAGGAGTACGTCGAGCCGATCCCGGCCGCCCAGGCGGCCCGCGAGGGGCTGACCCAGATCGCGGCCCTGACCGGCAAGGACGCGCTGGGCACGGTCTCGCTCCAGGCCACCGACGAAGGCTGGCTGGTCGGTGTGGAGGTGGTGGAGGACCACCGGATCCCCGCCTCGACCGACCTGCTCGGCCTGTACGAGGTCGAGCTGGACCTGGACGGCGGGCTGATCGGCTACCGCCGGGTGCGCCGCTACCAGCGCGGAAAGGGCGAGGTGGGCTGAGATGACCAGACCGCAGACCCCGGCGGTGGTGCAGAACTCCGGTCAGGTGCTGCCGGCCGGGCACGAGCCGGCCAACCTCGGCGACATCCTGGAACGGGTGCTCGACCGGGGCATCGTGATCGCCGGCGACATCCGGGTCAGCCTGCTCGACATCGAGCTGCTGACGTTGAAGCTGCGGCTGGTCATCGCCTCGGTGGACACCGCGCGGCAGATCGGCATCGACTGGTGGGAGCACGATCCGTGGCTCAGCTCGAAGGCCCGCCCGCCGGTCGAGCCGGGGCCGCGCGACCCGGAGCAGGTGGAGGCGGAACGCCGGCCCCGGGCGGCCCGGCGGGCGGCCGCACGGGAGGGGTGGAATGAGTACGGCACTTGACCCGGCGGTCACCGTCGGCGCCTGGCTGCACGGTGTGGTTCGCGACCCGGACCCGGCCGCCCTGGCCGCGGTCCCCGGCATGGACGGTGGGCCGGTCCGGGCCGTCCGGGCCGCCGGCCTGGCGGCGGTGGTCAGCGCCGCGCCGCTGACCGAGTACGGCGAGCAGGCGCTGCGCCGCAACCTGGAGGACCTGGCCTGGCTGGAGCGCGCGGCGCGGGCGCACCACGCGGTGGTGGACGCGCTCAGCCGGGCCGGTGCGGTGGTGCCGGCCCGGCTGGCCACCGTGCACCACGACGACACCCGGGTCGCCGCCATGCTCGCCGAGCGGCAGGCCGAGCTTGCTGCGGCGCTGCACCGGCTGACCGGCCGCGGCGAGTGGGGCGTGAAGGGGTACGTGGTGCCGGGCGCCCTGCCCCGCACCGAGGCGACCGGCGGCGGGGGTGGGGCGGGCGCGGCGTACCTGCGGCGGCGCCGGGCCGAGCTGACCGCCCGGGACCAGGGGCAGCGGATCGCCGGGGAGGCCGCCGCCGCGGTGCACGCCGCCCTCGCCGGGTACGCCACCGCCGCGCGCCGGCACGCCCCCCAGGACCGGCGGCTCTCCGGTGCGCCGACCGCCATGGTGCTCAACGGCGCGTACCTGGTGGAGACCGCCGGGGTGGAGGGCTTCGCCGCGCTGGTCCGGGAACTCGCCGACCGGCACCCGGAGATCCGGCTTGAGCTGACCGGCCCGTGGCCGCCGTACTCCTTCGTGGCGGACGGTCCGGCGGAGCCCGCGCGCCTGGTGCGGCGGGAGCCGGCGTGGTGACCACCTCGCTCGCCCCGAACACTGCCGACGACCCGTTGGCCTACCGCCCGGTGGCGCTGGTCGACCTGCTCGACCGGGTGCTCGCCACCGGTGTGGTGATCTCCGGCGACATCACCCTGGCCATCGCCGACATCGACCTGGTCCGCATCTCGCTGCGCGCGCTGGTCGCGTCGGTCGGTGCGCTCACCCCGCCCGAGCTGCCCGATCCGCTCGGGGAGGTCGGGTGACCGGGCCGGGGCCGCGCCGGGACGAGGCGGCCGAGCTGGCCGCGGCCCTCGGCGAGACGGCCGCCTGGCAGGCCCCCCGGGTGACGCCGCTGGACCGGCGGCTCGCCGTCGACCGGGACTCCGTCGAGCGGGGGCTGGCCAGCCTCGTGCTCACCGTGATCGAGCTGCTGCGGCAGCTGATGGAACGGCAGGCGCTGCGCCGGGTCGACCTCGGCGACCTCACCGAGGAGCAGATCGAACGGGTGGGCGCCACGCTCATGGCGCTGGAGGAGCAGATGTCCGAGCTGCGCGAGTACTTCGGTCTCGCCCCTGAGGACCTCAACCTCGACCTCGGCCCGCTGGGCCCGCTGCTGCCCACCGACTGACGCGGCCGGCGGCCACCACTACCCGCCGTGGGCAGCGTCCGGCGGCGGACACCACCATGAGCGTGATACCTCAGAGTCATCTTGATGCCTCTGAGGTATCACGCTCGTGAGGGTCCTGACCATTCGCCACCGCCCTGGCGGGTGTCCGTCAGCGTGCCGCGTGCTTCTCCGCGTACCCGGCCAGCCAGGCCACCTGCGCCGGGTCGAGCGAGGGGCGCACCCGCTTCCGGGCGGTGGCCACGTGCGCGGCGGTGACCGTGGACGCGGCCAGCGACTCGCGCATCGCGGCCAGCGCGGCCTCCCGGACCAGCGCGGCGCAGTCCGCCGCCGAGAAGCCGTCCAGCTCCCCGCCGAGCGCGGCGAGGTCCACGTCCGGCGCGAGCGGCACGGTCCGGGACGCGGCGCGCAGGATCTCCGCCCGGGCGGGACCGTCCGGCGGCGGCACGTGGACCAGCCGTTCCAGCCGCCCGGGGCGCAGCAGTGCGGGGTCGACCAGGTCCGGCCGGTTGGTCGCGGCGACCACCACCACGTTGCGCAGCGCCTCCACCCCGTCCAGCTCGGTGAGGAGCGCGGCGACCACCCGGTCGGTCGTACCCCCGTCGCTGGCCTGGCCGCGCACCGGGGCCAGGGCGTCGACCTCGTCGAGGAAGACCAGCGTGGGCGCGGCCTCGCGGGCCCGGCGGAACAGCTCCCGGACGGCGCGTTCGCTCTCGCCGACCCACTTGGAGAGCAGCTCCGCGCCCTTCACCGACAGCACGTTCGCCCGGCCCGACCCGGCCAGCGCCGTCACCAGGTATGTCTTGCCGCACCCGGGCGGCCCGTAGAGCAGCACCCCCCGGGGCGGCTGCACGCCCAGCCGGGCGAAGGTGTCCGGATAGGTCAACGGCCACAGCACCGACTCGGTGAGGGTCTGCTTCACCTCGACCAGGTCGCCGACGTCGTCCAGGGTGACCGAGGCCAGCTCCAGGGTGGACGCGGCCATCGTGGTCGGCCGGACCACCTCCAGCGCCGCCGTGAAATCGGCCATCGCCACCGTCGGCCGCTCGACGGCCTTCTGCCGCAGGGCCGCGCGGACCCCGGCCTCGCGTACCAGCGCGGCCAGGTCGGCGGCGACGAACCCGGGGGTACGACCGGCGACCTCGTCCAGCCGGACGTCCTCGGCCAGTGGTACCTGCCGGGTCAGCACGGTGAGCTGCTCGCGGCGCAGCGCGGGATCGGGCAGCGGCACGGTGATCCGCAGGGAGAGCAGGTCCGGGGCGCGCAGCGCCGGGTCGACCGCCTCGGGGCGGGAGGTGGTGCAGACCACCGCCGCCCCGGCCCGGACGGTCTCGGCGATCGCCTGGCGGAACACGGTGGCCAGGGGACCGGGCTCCTCGGCCGGGGCCAGCGCCTCCACGTCGGTGACCAGGAGCACGGCCGGCCCGCCGGCGCGTACCTCGGTGGCGGCCTCGCGCAGCCGGCGGCCCGCCGCGTCGTTGCTCAGCGCGGCCAGCTCGGGCGCCCAGAGCGGGCGCACCCGTGCGCCGACGGCGGCGGCGACCGCCCGGACCAGCGCCGACTTGCCCGAGCCGGCCGGGCCGCTGAGCAGCACGCCGAGCGAGACGGTGGTGCCGAGCCGGCCCAGCACCTCGCGGTGGTGGAAGCCCAGGTCGAGCAGCTCGGTCAGCTCCTCGGCCTGGGTACGCAGCCCGGGCAGCTCGTCCACGTGCGGCGCCTCGTCCACCGCGACCGTCCCGGTGGTGGAGTGGCCGCCCGGTGCCGGGCCGGGCGCGAGGCGGGCGGTGGTGGGGCGGTCCGGTCCGGGCGAGCCGTGGGTGGCCGGGCCGTGCTCCCAGCCGACCACGGTGTCCATGGTGACCAGCGCGCCCGCGTCCGGCTCGGCGTCCACGACGGTGAGCAGGGTGCTGGTCCAGGCGTACCCGACGGTGTTGGCGAGGCTGCGCCGCGCGGCCTCGACCAGGCTGCGCACCGAGGCGTCCGGGAGCACGTCCTGCGGCAGCAGGGAGACGTCGTCGCCGGGGGTGACCATCTTGCCCAGCAGGGCGAGCCGCAGCATCTCCGGCGACACCGCCGCCACCACCGCCACCGGGCCGCTCAGCGTCACCCGGCGAGCGGGGACCACCGGCGCCGGGCCGATCGTCACCCGCCCACCGTCGCGCAGCCCGAGGTTGCCCAGTACCAGGTCGTCGGCGTAGAGCAGGGCGGCGCTCGCGGTCGACTCGGCGGGCGCCACGATGCCGGCGGTCACCCGCCGGCCGACCAGCCGCACCGGGTCGCCGGGGCGCAGCGCCAGCGCGGTCAGCACCTCCGGGTGCAGCCGTACGATGCCCCGTCGGGCGTCCAGCGCGGCAGGCCGCAGGCTCGCGGTGAGGGTCAGGTCCGGCTCGGCCATCGCCCGAGAGTAGCGGCCTCCGACACGGCCCGCCCGGCCGTCAGGGTCACCGGTCGCCGGCGAGCAGCGACGGGTCCCGGCGGATCATCTCGGCCAGCCGGGCCGCCGGGTCGGCGCCGGTCCCGTCCCGGCCCGCCGACCACACCGGCCCGGCGTTGACCGGCCTCGGCCAGGGCGGCGGGGGCGTGGTGGTGTCCTCCGCGCCGACCGTCACCGCCGTGTCCGCCCAGTCGACCCGCCGCGGGTACGTCCGGCCCTCGTGCTCCACCCGCACGACCACCGACAACCCGGGGTGCTCGGCCACCACCCGGCGGACCGCCTCGGCGACCTCCTCCACCGGGTCGCGCCCGTCAACGGCCGACCGTCCCACCCCGGTCCGCGCCGCCTCCGACCGGCCGGCCCCGTCCCACCCCGGGCCGTCCGACCGCCCGGGGTGGCCGGTCGCCTCGAAGGCGACGGTCGACGCCCCGGCCTCCTCGCCCGACTCGCCCGCCCGGCGCCGCAGCGCCTCCTCCCGGCGGGCCATCCGGGCCAGTGTCTCGTCCAGACCACCTCTCATCACGTCCCCCTCCTCCTGATGAACGGGTCGTACCGGCGAACGGTTCACGTCCCCCTCTCCCGGGTGGCCCGGTCCAGCGCGCGGTCCAGGACGACCAGCAGCGCGTCCCGCACCGAGAGTCGGTCCCGGGCGTCGAACCGCACCAGCGGTACGTGGTCGCCGATCGCCAGCGCCCACCGGATCGCCTCCAGGTCGTGCGCCAGCCGTCCGTGGAAGGCGTTCACCCCGACGACGAACGGCAGTCCGGCCCGCTCGAAGAAGTCGACGGCCGGGTAGCAGTCGTCCAGCCGGGCGCTGTCCACCACCACCAGCGCGCCGAGCGCGCCCCGGGCCAGGTCCTCCCACATGAACCCGAACCGGGCCTGCCCGGGCGTGCCGAACAGGTAGAGCTTGAGGCTGCGGTCGATGGTGACGCAGCCGAAGTCCATCGCCACCGTGGTGGTGGTCTTCGCGCTCAGTACGCCCGGATCGTCCACGCCGATGCCCGCGCTGGTCATCAACGCCTCGGTGGTCAGCGGGGCGATCTCGGAGATGGCGCCGACCGTGGTGGTCTTGCCGACGCCGAAGCCCCCGGCGATCAGGATCTTCACCGGGATCGGCGGCCGGCCACCCGGCCCGGTCCGGGCGGCCGCGCCCGCGGCGGCCGGCGGCCGGTACGGCGGCGGCGGGACCACGGGCGGCACGGGCGGTACGGCCTGCCAACCGCCCACCGGGCTGCTGTAGCGGGCGGAGGCGCTGTTCGAGGAGACCCCGCCCAGCGGGGCGACCGGCCATTCAGGAGATCGCACGAAGTCCATCAATCACTCGCAGGATGATGTCGGGGTCGAGGGCGTCGTCGACGTCCCCGACGTGCACGTCGAGGTGGCCGGCGGCCCGCAGGTCGCCGACCAGGACGCGGGCCACGCCGAAGTGCATCCGCATCCGGGCGGAGATCTCGGCGACCGAGATCGGTTCACCGCACAGCGCGATGATCGCCTGCAACTCCGGGGCGAGCCGGGCCGCCGGGGTGGCCGTCCACGGGCCGCCGCCCGGTCGCGCGGTCACCTGGGTCTCCAGCCCGATCGCCGGGTCGGTGCCGGCGACCCGCCCGGCGGTGAGCACGAACGGGCGCGGGCCGGCCGGTTGCTCGGCCTCCGGATCGGGCCCGGGCGCCGGCCTCGTCGCCGGTACGCCCCCGCCGGTCGGTGCCGGCGTCCGCAGGTAGGGACGGATCCGGACCGTCGGGTCCGGTTCCGGTTCCTCGCCGGCGGCCTGCCGGGTCATTGCTGAACGGCGTTCTTCAGCTCGGCGATGAGTGTCGGGCTGAGGGCGCCGCCGGCCCGCCCGGCGAAGAGGGTCATCTCGTAGGCCACGGTGCCCAGGTTGGCCGACCGGTCGGCGACGACACCGAGCACCGAGCCGCTGCTGATCGCGCTGATCAGCAGGTAGCCGTCGGCCATGTCCACGATCACCCGGTTCAGGCCGCCGAGGGCGTACCAACTGGCCGCGCCGCCGGCCAGGCTCGTCATGCCGGAGACGACGGCGGCGAGCCGCTCGGCGTTGGACCGGTCCTTGATGGCCGACATGGCCATCAGCAGCCCGTCCGAGGACACGGCGATCGCCTCCAGGACCCCGGCAGTGCTCGACGTGAACGAGTCCAGCAGCCAGTTGAAGGTGCGCGCCTCCGGGCTGAGGTCGGACCCGGCGTGGGTCGGGTGGTCGACGTTGTCGTGCAGGAAGGGGCTGGTCACCGTGATGATTCCTCTTCGTCGTGGCGGTGGTCGGTGTTGACTACACGCAGAGCACGGGCGACGCCCGCCTCGAACTCAGTGATCAGCTCCCGGACCTCGGTGGGGTCCTGCGGCGGCCGGCTCACCGGGGCCTGCTGCGCCGGGGTGACCGCCAGGTTGGCCCCGGGCACCCGTCGGCTCAGCCGTGGCCGGTCCGGGGTGGCGCCGAGGTCGGCCCAGCCGGGCTGCTCGGCCCGGCGTACCCCGGACTGGAACTGCTCGACCAGCGCCCGGGCGGCGTCCGGGTCCGCGCCGGTGGCGTTCACCGGGCCGATCGCCGGCTCGGCCGGTGGCAGGGTCGCCCCCGGCACCCGCTGCCGGATCGTCGGCGGTTCGGCCCCGCCGGTCGGTGGCCAGGCCGGCGGGCCGGCCGGCGCGAAGAGCGACGGCGCGGGCGCCGCCGGGGCGGGCGGCGCCTCCGCCCACGGTGGGTCGGCCGGCGGCGCGAAGAGCGACGGCGCGAGCGACATCTCCACCGACTGCGGCGCGGGGGCCGGCGGCCGACCGGCGACCGGCACGTCCGCACCGGTCGGCGCGAGCTGCCCGGCGACCTCGTCGGGCCGGCGCCGCCGCGGCAGCCCGCCGGGGGTGGTCGGAAACTCCGCGGCGTCCGCGTCGGGCTGCCGGATCTCCAGGAACGCCGTGCCCCCGGTCGGTGCCACCCCGGTGCCGAACGCGTCCCAGGATCCGCCGGCCGCCATCGTGCGGGTGGCCCGGCTCAACAGCGCGGAATCGAAGCTGGCGGCCGGGCTGTCGGCCGGCGTCGCGGTGAGCGCGCGGCCGGACCAGGCGGGGTCGATCGCGAGGGCCGGCGACCGCCGGTCCCGGGTCGGTACGGTGGCCCGCGCCACGGTCGCGCCGGCCGGGTCGGCCCGCCGCACCACCAGCAACGGGTGCGGCACGTCCAGCCGGGCGGTGACCCCGCCTCCGGCGGTCGGGGCGAGGCGCACCGTCCAGCCGTGCCGGCGGGCCAGCCGGCCCACCACGAAGAGGCCGAGCACCTCGGTGGGGGCCAGGTCCAGCCGCTCCCGGCGGGTGAGCCGGGCGTTCTCCTCGGCCAGCCGGTCCTCGGTCATGCCGATGCCCCGGTCCACCACGCAGATCCGGGCGCCGATCTCGGTCAGCTCGCCGGAGACCACCACCCGGGTGTGCGGCGGGGAGAAGACGGCGGCGTTCTCCATCAGCTCGGCCAGCGCCAGCACCAGGTCGCCGGCGATGGCGGGCGCGGCGGAGACCTCGGCCGGCACCCGCACGTCGACCCGGGTGTAGTCCTCGATCTCGCCCAGCGCCAGCCGCACCACGTCGGCCAGCGGCACCGGGGCGACGTGCCCGTCGCTGCCGGTCGCGCCGGAGAGCACCACCAGGCTGCCCGCGTTGCGGCGCAGCCGGCTGGAGATGTGGTCCAGCCGGTACAGGTGCTCCAGCCGGCCCGGGTCGGTCTCCTGCCGCTCCAGCCGGTCGATCAGCGCGATCTGCCGGCCGACCAGGTTCTGGGTACGCCGTCCGACGTGGCCGAACATCTGCGCCACGTTGCGCCGGCCGGCCACCTGGCGCTCGACCAGCCGGGCGGCGGTGCTCTGCACCCGCTCGAAGGCGCGGGCCAGGTCGCCGATCTCGTCCCGGGCCCGGACGTCGACCGGGTCGAGGCGTACCGGGGGGCCGATGTCGGACTCGTCGTCGGCGACCCGCACCAGCTCGGCCTCGGCGACCCGGGCCACCCGGTCGGCGGAGCGGGTGAGTCGGGTCAGCGGCCGGGCGACCGTACGGGCCACCGCGACGCTGAGCAGCACCACGGTCAGCAGGACCAGGCCGGCCGCCCCGGCCACCAGCCAGGCCGTGGTGAGTGCCAAGCGCTTGTCGGCGGTGGTCTGGGCGATGACGTCGGCGGCGACCTTCTTCTCCACGAACTGGCCGAGGGTGATCATCGAGCGGACCGACGGGAAGAGGGCGTCGAGCGGGACGTCCCGGATCGCCGCGATCGGGTCCTGGACGCTGTCGACGAGGAAGGTCGGGCTGGTCCGGGCGGCGACCGCCGCGTCGTCCAGCAGCGCGAGCTTGTACTGCTCCGGGGTGGTCAGGCTGCGGAACCGCGAGTTGTCCACCTGGAGCGCGGCCATGCAGGCGATGTAGGAGGCGGACACCCGCGGGTTGCTGGTCGCCTTGACCAGCACGATCAGGGTGGCGCAGGCGCCCAGCCCCTCGTCGGCCCGCAGCAGCGCGTCCAGCGCCAGCACCTGCCGGCCGGCGGGGTTGGTGGTGTCCACCTTCGACGGCAGCTTCAACGAATCGATCAGGGCCATGTCGATCGGCCCGTACGCCTCCATGACCTGGGTCGGGGTGGCGGCGCGGGCGAGTACCAGGGTGCGCAGCTCGGCGAGTTTGTGCACCCCGTCCAGGGCGGCGGTGGTCTCGGCGGAGAGCCGGCCGGCGTACTCGGCGCGCAGGTCGGCGACCCGGTCGTCCACCGTGGTTGCCTTCTGGATCAGCTCGCTGCGCTGCACCCGGCCGAGCAGCAGCCCCACCGACATGACGCGCTCCTGCTGGAGGTCCTGGACCAGGCTGCCGATCCGGCTGGCGAGTCGTACGGTGTCGGCGGTCTCGCCGGCCCGCTGGGCGGCGGCGACCCGGTCGAGCACCACCGGTACGGCGAGC
Source organism: Micromonospora purpureochromogenes (assembly GCF_900091515.1). NCBI lineage: Bacteria > Bacillati > Actinomycetota > Actinomycetes > Micromonosporales > Micromonosporaceae > Micromonospora > Micromonospora purpureochromogenes. The sequence goes on from NZ_LT607410.1 coordinate 1,114,283, forward strand.
CCGACCGTGCTGAGCAGCGGGATGAAGACCAGCAGGGCGAGCTTTCCCCGGATCCGGAGCCTACCGAGCAGCATCGAAGGGCCCCCAGCGTTCGGATCCGCCGTCGCGGCCCGAGGCGGCCGGCTGGAGCAGTCGGTGGTCCTCCGGGCGGATGCCCCGCTCCGCCGCCGGCGCCCAGCGCTGCGGCTCGGGCACCGTGCCGGTGTCGCCGTCGCCCGCGCGCCGGGCCTCGGCGGCGTGCCGCCGCGCCCGCCGGTACGCGGCGATCAGCACGCCGGTGAGGAGCAGCACGAGCAGCACCGCCGTGGCGGCGGCCCCGGCGGCCAGCCGGCGGTCCCGGTCGTACGAGTCGATCCGCTCCTTCAGCAGCGTGTCGAGCTGGTCGAGGATGACCGGCTGGAGCTGCCGGGCGGCGGACTGCGCGTTGAGCCGGGCGGCGGCGACCTGGCCGGGGTCGGCGAGCCCGGTCGTCGACCCGGCGCTCGGCCCGGAGAAGGCGGCGAGCGCCTCGACGGCACGCTGGTAGGTGTCCAGCGGGGTGAGCACGTTGGAGCCGAGGTCGGTGCTCTCCGAGCTGTCCACCGCCTCGCGCAGGTCGGCGACCAGGTCGGTGGCGGAGGCGAGCGCGCGGACCCGCAGCTCGGCGAGTTCGCCCTGGGTGCGGACGCGTTCGGCGGCCGGCCGGCCGGCGCCGAGCCCGCTCAGGTCGGCCAGCTGGCCGGCGGCGACCATCGCGGTCGGCAGGTCCAGGCCGATGCTGTCCTGGAGGAAGAAGGAGTCCTGCCGGGGGTCGCGGACCAGACCGGAGCTCTCCCGCACCTTGCGGTGCAGGGCCAGCAGCAGGTCGGTGACCTCCCCGTACGCGACGAAGGTGGCCTCCGGGTCGGTGAGCGGCCGCTCCGGCAGCGCCTCCAGCTTGGCGCGCAGGCCGGCCCACCGCTCGTGGCTGCGCAGCTCGTCGCCGATGCGCACGTCGACCCGGGCGGCGTCCTGGACGGCCCGGTCCAGCGCGTCGCGGGCGGCGGGACGGCCGGCCACCGCGGCGGACTGGGCGTCCACCAGCGCCTCGGTCACCGGGCCGAGCGCGCGCAGGTACTCGACGCCGAGTCGTTCCCGGACCGCCAGGTCCCGGTCGTCGCCGGTGAGCCGGTGGTGCTGCGCGAAGAGGAAGGCCACCGGCGCCAGCATCGCCACGACGAGCAGCAGCGGCAGCATGCGGCCGGAGGGCCGTCGACGGACCCGCTGCGCGGGGACGGTCATGGGTCTGTCTCCTCCGGCGACGGCGGGGGATCTCCTCCGGGTGTCGGGGGTCGCCGATGGAGTCCCGTACACCGGACCGGAAAACTAACCGACCCGGCCCTGCCTCATGCCGTGGTTGTTCAGTCATTTTTGCGTCACTACGAGCGATGTCACATGCCGTTCACCGATCGCCACGGAACGTGCCGTCGGGGAAGGCGTCATGGTCTGATCCGCGTCGATTTCGGACCGAAGATCGGAATTCACGTGATCCGAAGTCGTCCCGCCGGTAATGGGCTGGACGGCGCGCGGTTGATCGGTCCCGCTCGCCGATCGGACGAACCGGACGGACGTACGGAGGATCCCAGCCAATGCTCAGGAACCGGGCCGTACCGTGAGCCACATGAGATCACCGCTGTCGGCCGCGCGGCTGCGCCGCGTCCTGGCCAGCCGTCGCCGGGTCGCGGTCGCGTCGGTGGTCGTCGTGCTGCTGGCCGCCGCCGCCGGCTGGGCGGCCCGACCGGACCGGCCCGGCTTCCGCACCGAGTCCGCCCTGGTCACCGTCCGATCCGGACCGGCCGGCGACCAGCCGGTCGAGCTGGACACCACGCTCTGGCTGCCCGACGACGCCTCGGCCGACCGCAGGGTGCCGGCGGTGCTGCTGGCGCACGGCTTCGGCGGTACGAAGGACTCGGTCCGGTCCGACGCGGAGGACCTGGTCACCCGCGGCTACGCCGTGCTGACCTGGACCGCGCGTGGCTTCGGCCGCAGCGGCGGCGAGATCCACCTGGACCACCCCGACTACGAGATCCGGGACGCCCAGCGGCTGCTGGACCGGCTCGCGGAGCGACCGGAGATCCGCACCGACGCCGCCGGCGACCCCCGGGTGGGCGTGGTCGGCGGCTCGTACGGCGGTGGCCTGGCCCTGCTGCTGGCCGCCCAGGACCAGCGGGTCGACGCAATCGTCCCGATGATCACCTGGAACGATCTCTCCCGGGCCTTCCTCCCGGAGAGCACCGGCCGGGCGGCGACCGACGGCGTGTTCAAGAAGGGCTGGGCCGGGATCTTCTTCGGCGGCGGCGGCAACGCGGGCTCCGGGCCGGCCGGGCTCTCCGGCACCTCGGCCGCCCAGCCGGAGGGCGCTCCCGCCTCCGCCGGACCGGCCAGCCCGGCGCCGGGCGCGGGACCGGGCACCGGCCCAAGGTCCGGCCCCGCACCGGCCGCCGACCCGTCCTGCGGCCGGTTCACCGCCGACGTCTGCGCCGCGTACCTGCGGATCGCCACCGCCGGGCGGGCCGACCAGGCGGCGGTGGAGCTGCTGCGCCGCTCCTCCCCGGCCGGCGTCCTCGACCGGATCAAGGCGCCGACCCTGCTGGTGCAGGGCGAGGCGGACACCCTCTTCCCGCTGACGGAGGCGGACGCCAACGCGCGCGGCATCGCCGCCGCCGGCACCCCGGTGCGGGTGGCCTGGTTCACCGGCGGCCACGACGGCGGAACCGGGCCGACCAGCGACTCCGACCGGGTGAAGTTCCTGACCGCGCAGTGGCTCGACCACTACGTCAAGGGCGCGGGGGCGGCTCCCGGCGACGGCTTCACCTTCTCCCGGATCGCCGGCTTCGACGCCCTCGACCGCGGGCTGGTGGCCACCGGCTACCGCACCGCCGACTACCCGGGCGTGGCCGGGGACGCCCGGCGCGAGATCGCCGTCACCGGCCCGGCCCAGCCCATCGCCAACCCGCCGAACGGCAACCCGGCGGCGATCTCCTCGGTGCCCTTCGCCGGCGCGCTCGGCTCGTTGCTCGGCGGGGTGGCCGGCGACGTCCCCGGCCAGCACGCCCGGTTCGAATCGGCCCCGCTGGCCGACGCGGTGGACGTCGCCGGGTCACCCACCTTCGCGCTCCGGGCGGCCTCGCCGACCGGGGAGGCGGTGCTCTTCGTCAAGCTCTACGACGTCGACCCGAACGGCGCCGCGACGCTCCCCGACGGACTGGTCGCCCCGGTGCGGCTGACCGGCCTGCCGAAGAGCCTCGACGGCGCGCGGCCGGTCACCGTCACGCTGCCGGCGATCGTCCGCCGGATCGAGGCCGGGCACCGGCTGCGGGTCGTGGTCGCCACCTCCGACCAGGCGTACACCACGCCCGCCGAGCCGACCGTCTACACGGTGGCGGCGGGCGACGCCCCGGTCAGCCTGCCGACGGTCGACGCCGAGCCGATCCCCACCACCGCCACCGTCTGGCGCTGGGTGCTGGTCGGGCTGCTCGCCGCCATCGCGGTCGGGCTCGCCGTGGTCGTCGCCGTCGCCCGCCGCCGGCACCGCCGCCAGGACAGCTCGGTCCACCCGGAGTACGCGGGCGTCCCGCTCGCCGTCCGCCAGCTCCGCAAGGAGTACGCCGACGGCTTCGTCGCGGTGTCCAACGTGGACTTCGAGGTGCACCCCGGCCAGGTGGTCGGCCTGCTCGGGCCGAACGGCGCCGGCAAGACCACCACCCTGCGGGTGCTGATGGGGCTGACCCAACCCACCGCCGGGGAGATCTACGTCTTCGGGCACCGGCTGGTGCCGGGCTCGCCGGTGCTGTCCCGGATCGGCGCGCTGGTCGAGGGGCCCGGCTTCCTGCCGCACCTGTCCGGCCTGGAGAACCTGAAGGCGTACTGGCGGGCCACCGGGCGGCCGGCTGCCGACGCGCACTTCGAGGAGGCGCTGGAGATCGCCGGGCTGGGCGACTCGGTGCACCGGCGGATCAGGAACTACAGCCACGGCATGAAGCAGCGGCTGGCCATCGCGCAGGCCATGCTCGGCCTGCCGGAGCTGCTGGTGCTGGACGAGCCGACCGACGGGCTCGACCCGCCGCAGATCGCCGAGATGCGCCGGGTGCTGCAGCGGTACGCCACCGACGGCCGGGCGGTGCTGGTCTCCAGCCACCTGCTCGCCGAGGTGGAGCAGACCTGCACCCACGCGGTGGTGGTCAACAAGGGCCGGATCGTCGCCTCCGGGCCGGTCGAGGAGATCGTCGGCGATTCGCCGAGCGTGCTCTTCGACGTGACCGACCCGGCCGCCGCGCGGGTCGTGCTGGACCGCCTGGCGGGGGTCCGGGTGCTGCCCGACGGTGACGGCGGCCTGGTGGTCGACACCAACGGCACCGCGCGCAGCGAGGTGGTGGCGGAGCTGGTCCGGGCCGGGATCGGGGTGGACCGGGTGGTGCCGCGGCGCCGCCTGGAGGACGCGTTCCTCGCCCTGGTGGGCGAGAACTCTCGGGGAAGCGGGGACCGGTGATGGCGGGCTCATCCATCGACACGGCGGGTCCGGCCGAGGCCGGCCGGGTCGGCCCGGGCGGGGCGGCCGCCGGCTACCGACCGTCGGCGACCCTGCCGTTCGCGGCCGAGTTCCGCCGGCAGGCGTCGCGGCGGCGTACCCAGCTCGCGCTGGGGTTCATGGTGCTGCTGCCGCTGATCATCCTGATCGCCTTCCAGTTCGACTCCGGCGGCGACGACGACAACGGGCGCAACGAGTTCGGCAGCCTGGTCGACCTGGCCACCTCGGGCGGGCTCAACTTCACCCTCTTCTCGATCTTCGTCTCGGCGTCGTTCCTGCTGGTCGTGGTGGTGGCCCTGTTCTGCGGGGACACCGTGGCCAGCGAGGCGAGCTGGGGCAGCCTGCGCTACCTGCTGGCGGTGCCGGTGCCCCGGTCCCGGCTGCTCGCGGTGAAGCTGCTGGTCGCGCTCGCGTACTCGGCGCTGGCCCTGCTGCTGCTGGCCGGCACCGCGCTGCTCGCCGGCACCCTGCGGTACGGCTGGGAGCCGCTGCGCAGCCAGGTCGCCGCGGAACTGGCGCCGACCGACGGGCTGCTGCGGCTGCTGGCGGTGCTCGGCTACCTGGCGGTCGTCCTGCTGGTGGTGGCCGGGTTGGCCTTCCTGCTGTCGGTGACCACGGACGCCGCACTCGGTGCGGTCGGCGGTGCGGTGCTGCTCTGGATCCTCTCCAGCATCCTGGACCAGATCACCGCCCTCGGCGGGCTGCGCGATTTCCTGCCGACGCACTACAGCACCGCCTGGCTCGGCCTGCTCTCCACCCCGGTGCAGACCGACGACGTGGTGCGGGGCGCGATCTCGGCGGTGAGCTACGCGACGCTCTTCTGGGGGCTGGCCTTCTGGCGGTTCACCCGAAAGGATGTCACAAGCTGACGACCTGAGCGTTAACTCCCACGGACGACCCGTTCGTTAACAGAAAGTTCATAAGGTCCGATATTTCCTGGCTGATTCTGGGTGCACCGTTCCACTCACCCGGAGGTAGCGAGATGAATCTCGACCGGCTCAACGGACCCGCCCTGTCCCTCTTCCGTATGGTCATCGGCCTGCTCTTCCTCTGCCACGGCCTGTCCTCGCTCTTCGGCGTGCTCGGTGGCGCCCGCGGCACAGGCGAGTCGCTGCCCGTGGGGCAGTGGCCGGGTTGGTGGGCGGCGCTGATCCAGGCGGTCTGCGGCGCGCTGGTGCTGGTCGGGCTCGTCACCCGGCCCGCCGCGCTGCTCGCCTCCGGCTCGATGGCGTACGCCTATTTCACCGTGCATCAGCCCGACGGGCTGTTGCCGATACACAACGGCGGCGAGCTCGCCGCCCTGTTCTGCTGGGCGTTCGCCCTGGTGGTCGTGCTCGGGCCGGGCAGCTGGGCGCTCGACAGGCTGATCGGTCGACGCCGCGCCGGCGTGGCCACCCCGGCTGCGGCGGGCCGCAACTCGGTACCCGCCTGACCCGCCGGCCGCCCGCCGCCGGAGCCGTTCCGCGCGGCTCCGGCGGCGCTGCGATCAGGGCGTGTACGGCGCGTCGGTGTGGCCCACCTCGGCCAGCGTCGTGCCCGAGAGCTGGTACGTCGACGTGCGCCTGATGTCCAGCTCGGCCATGCTCCTGCCGTCGCTGCGGGTCAGCCAGACGACCCTGGCCTGCTGCCCGGCCACCTGCACCGACAGGACCGGGGTGCGGTCGCCGAGATCGGCCAGCGCCCGGAAGGCCGGCTTCCCGCCGCTGTTGCGCCAGACGAGCACGGTGAAGAAGGTGCCGCTGCCCCCGCCGTTCAGCGCGACCACGCCGACCGCATCGGCCGCCCCGTCCCCGTCGAGGTCGCCGATCCCGCACGGCTTCTGCAACAGCACGGTCGCGCCGTCCTCGCCGGACCACCGGCCCTCGGTCAGCGGCAGGTAGTCCGGGTAGCCGTTGTAGGGCACCTTGGCGCTGCCGACGTGCGCACCGGCGAGCTGCTTGCAGGTCAGCGCGGGGGCGGCGGGCGGCTTCGGCTCCGCCGTCAGGGTCTGCGCCGGAGCGGGCGCGGCCGGCGCCGCCGTGGTCGGCGTGGCGCTGGGGGCGATGGCGGCCGGAGCCGCGGCGGTGGACGCGTCCGCCGACGGGGTGACGGTGGTGGACGCGGTGTCGGTCGTCCCGGTGTCACCTCCGCACGCGGTGAGCAGGCAGACCAGCGTGACGGCCGGGAAGCTCGGCAGGGTCCGGCGCATGGGCGGAGGGTTCCTCTCTCGACGGGATCGCCCGCACCGTACTGACCCCCCGCCACCCACGGCCTCAGCTCACACCGTGGGAACCCGGGTCGGCTTCGGGGAGGGGAGCTCCTAGACTCGGTGGCACAACTGCATACCTCATCCAGAGGGGCTGAGGGATACGGCCCGACGACGCCCCGGCAACCACCCGCACGCTCGATGACGAGCGGACGCGGGCAGGTGCCAATTCCGTCCTCGCCGCAGGGTGCGATGCGGGGAAAGATGAGAGGACTCTCGACATGACGTCGACGCTTCCCGCCGCCCCCGGCATCGACACCACCGCCAGCCCGGCCCGCGCCCTGGTCTGCCGCGCCTGTTCCGCGCGCTACCCGCTCGCCGCCCAGCACGCCTGCTACGAGTGTTTCGGGCCGCTGGAGGTGGACTACGACACCGCCGCCCTGGCCGCCGTCACCCGGGAACGGATCGAGGCCGGGCCGCAGAACATCTGGCGGTACGCCGCCCTGCTCCCCGCCGGCCAGGACCCGGCCACCCGGGTCACGCTCGACCCGGGGCTGACCCCGCTGGTCGCCGCCCCGCACCTGGCCGCCGAGCTGGGCATCACCGCGCCGCTCTGGGTCAAGGACGACAGCGCCAACCCGACCCACTCGTTCAAGGACCGGGTGGTCTCGGTGGCGCTCACCGCCGCCAAGGCGCTCGGCTTCACCCGGTTCGCCTGCGCCTCCACCGGCAACCTGGCCAACTCGGTGGCCGCCCACGCGGCCCGGGCCGGGGTGCCCTCGGTGGTCTTCATCCCCGGTGACCTGGAGCAGGGCAAGGTGATCACCACCGCCGTCTACGGCGGCGAGCTGGTCGCCATCGACGGGTCGTACGACGACGTGAACCGGCTCTGCGGCGAGCTGGTGGAGACCGACGAGTTCGAGGACACCGCGTTCGTCAACGTCAACGTCCGCCCGTACTACGCGGAGGGCTCGAAGACCCTCGGCTACGAGGTGGCCGAGCAGCTCGGCTGGCGGATCCCGGCCCAGGTGGTCATCCCGATGGCCAGCGGCGAGCTGCTCACCAAGATTGACAAGGCGTTCTCCGAGCTGGTCGAGATCGGTCTGGTCGAGGCGCCGGCCGGTGGCTGGAAGGTCTTCGGCGCCCAGTCCGCCGGCTGCAACCCGATCGCGGTCGCGCTGCACGCCGACAGCGACACGATCGTCCCGGTCAAGCCGACCGGCATCGCCAAGTCGCTCAACATCGGCGACCCGGCCGCCGGCCTCTACGCCCTGGAGGCGGTGCGCCGCACCGGCGGCTGGATGGAGTACGCGGACGACGAGGAGATCCGGGCCGGCATCCGGCTGCTCGCCCGGACCACCGGGGTGTTCGCCGAGACGGCCGGCGGGGTGACCGTGGCGGTGCTGCGCAAGCTGGTCGAGTCCGGCCGGCTCGACCCGACCGCCGAGACCGTCGTCTTCAACACCGGCGAGGGCCTGAAGACCATCGACGCGGTCGCCGGCCAGGTCGGTCCGACCCACCGGATCAAGCCCTCGCTGCGCGCCGCCCGCGACGCCGGCCTCCTCGCCTGAGCCCGCTTGATCGACCGCCGTCTGCGGCGGGTCGCGCCCTCCGCCGCCGGGACACCGCGAGCCGCCGCAAACGGGGCACCGGCGTAGCCGGAGCGGGGCGGGGGTCGGCCGGGCGGGGGATGCGCGGATCGCCCGGACGGGGGATCGGGCCGATCCGCCGGGTAACTGGCTTTTCGCTGTGAGTGTGGAAAACCCGCCGACAAGGACTTGACGACAGGAACCGGACGGCGCAAGATGCTCCGTGCGGGAGGGCGATCCGCCGGAGACTTTGAGTTCTTACGACCCAACGCCGGAGGCGTTGTGTGGACGTCCCTCCCGACCAACGTTCGAACGGGCCAGCGAGAAAATCGCTGGCCCGTTCGCTTTGCGGTGCCGCAGGCTCACCGGCATGGGCACCTCCATCACGGCGCTGGAGCCGGGCGACCAGACCGTTGTCGACGCGGCGTACCGGATCGGGGCAGTCACCGAGGCGGACGCGCCGGACCTACCGCCGTACTGCCGGCGGCGCTTCGAGGCGCTGGTCCGGCACCCGATGCCGGGCCTCGTCGTGCACTGGGCGCTGGCCCGGCTCGACGGGGTGCCGGCCGGCTGGCTCCGCCTCGAGCTGCCGCAACTGGACAACACCGACAACGCCGCCGCCGAGCTGGTGGTGCATCCGGCGTACCGGCGGCGGGGCATCGGCCGGGCCCTGCACGAGCACGGGGTGCGGCTGCTGCGCGACGCGGGGCGCAAGCGGGTGGTGGGGGAGGTCGCCTCGGCCCTGCCCGGCGGCCCGGCGCGCGACCCCGCCGGAGCGGCCTTCGCCGCCGCGGTCGGCGCCTGCCCCGCGCTGGCGGCGGTACGCCGCCGGCTGGACACCACCGCGCTCGACCGGGCCGCGCTGGACACCCTGCTGGCCGGCGCCCGGAGCGCGGCCACCGGTTACCGCACGGTCCGCTGGCAGCAGGCCACCCCGGAGGAGTACGTCGACGACGTCGCCTACCTGGAGGGCCGGCTGATGACCGACGCGCCCCTGGGCGACCTGGAGTGGGAGCAGGAGCGGGTCGACGCGGACCGGATCCGGGGCACCGAGCGGGCGCTCGACCTCCGGGGCAGCCGCCGCTACCACGTTGCGGCGGTCGACGAGGGCTCGGGCCGGTTGGTCGCCTGGAGCATGCTCAGCCTCGGCGCCAGCGCGGACTGGCACGCGTGGCAGCAGATCACCATCGTCGACCCGGCGCACCGCGGTCACCGGCTCGGCCTGCTCACCAAGATCGAGAACCTGGGGCACGTCCTGGCGTACGAGCCGGCGCTGCGCGCGATCGACACCTTCAACGCGGCGGAGAACGGGCACATGATCCGGATCAACGAGCAGCTCGGCTTCCAACCCGTCGACGCCTCGACGGAGTGGCAGCTGGCGCTCTGACGGGTGACGATCCCACTTGTGACACTGCTCTACTGATCTGGGACCGACCTGTTGCATGATGGCGGGCATGACGGAGACCCCGCACCCCCTGTACGACAGGCACGCCGACACCCTGAACCGTGCGCTGACCGCCATCACGGAGCGGGGATACTGGTCCGCCTATCCCGAGTCACCGAGCCCTCGGGTGTACGGCGAGACCGCCGCCGCCGACGGTAAGGCCGCCTTCGAGGCGTACCTGAACGGCGACTTCCCCCTCGACCAGCCCGGCTCGGGCGACCGGGTCGCCACCGAGACCAGCCCCTTCGGGCTGGAGCTGAACGTGCGCTACCCGCACGCCGGCGCCGACGAGCTGGTCGCCGCCGCCTCGGCCGCCCTGCCGGCCTGGCGTGACGCCGGACCGCAGACCCGGGTGGGCGTCTGCCTGGAGATCCTCGACCGGCTGCACAAGCACATCTTCGAGCTCGCCAACGCGGTGCAGTTCACCAGCGGCCAGGCGTTCGTGATGGCCTTCCAGGCCGGCGGCGCGCACGCGCTGGACCGCGCGCTGGAGGCGCTCGCCTACGCGTACGCCGAGATGACCCGGCACCCGCGGACGGCCGGCTGGGAGAAGGCGGCCGGCAAGGGCGACCCGATGCGGATGACCAAGACGTTCCACGTGGTGCCCCGGGGCGTGGCGCTGGTGGTCGGCTGCAACACCTTCCCCACCTGGAACTCATACCCGGGGCTCTTCGCCTCGCTGGTCACCGGCAACCCGGTGGTCGTCAAGCCGCACCCGCGCGCGGTGCTGCCGCTGGCCATCACGGTCCGGTACGCCCGCGAGGTGCTGGCCGAGGCCGGCTTCGACCCCAACCTGGTGCTGCTCGCCCCCGAGGGGCCGGGCGAGAAGCTCGCCTCCACCCTGGCGCTGCACCCCGCCGTGAAGATCGTCGACTTCACCGGCTCCACCGAGTACGGCGACTGGCTGGAGGCGAACGCCCGGCAGGCGGCCGTCTACACCGAGAAGGCCGGCCTGAACACGGTGGTGGTCGACTCCACCGACGACTTCGCCGGGATGTGCCGCAACCTCGGCTTCACGCTGACCCTGTACAGCGGCCAGATGTGCACCACCTCGCAGAACTTCCTCATCCCGGCCGGTGGCATCGAGACCGACCAGGGGCACAAGAGCTTCGACGAGGTGGCCGCCGGCATCGCCGGCGCGGTCGGCAAGCTCACCGCCGACCCGGCGCGTGGGGTCGAGCTGACCGGCGCCATCGTCAACGACGGGGTGCTGGAGCGGCTCGACGAGGTGACCAAGGTCGGCGAGCCGGTGCTGGAGTCGCGGACCGTCGAGCACCCGGCGCTGCCCGGCGCGGTGGTGCGGACGCCGGCCATCGTCAAGCTGGCCGCCGACGACACCGCGACCTACGGCCGCGAGTGGTTCGGGCCGATCTCCTTCGTCATCGCCACCGACTCCACCGCGCACAGCCTGGAGATCATGCGCGCGACGGTGGGGGAGAAGGGCGCGCTGACCGCCGCCGTCTACTCCAAAGACGAGGCCGTGCTCGACGCGGCCGAGGCCGCCGCGGTCGACGTCGGCGTGCACCTGTCCTGCAACCTGACCGGCGGGGTCTTCGTGAACCAGTCGGCCGCGTTCTCGGACTTCCACGGCAGCGGCGCCAACCCGGCCGCGAACGCGGCGCTGACCGACGGGGCGTACGTGGCGAACCGGTTCCGGATCGTGCAGAGCCGGCGGCACGTCTAGGTATTCGCCTTTGGTCCAGGTCGGGGTTTCCGGGGGAGCCCGCCCGCTCCAGGCGGTCAGGCTTGATCCTTCCGCGGGCGGGCTCCCCCGGAAACCCGTGCGGGGTGCGCTGGTGGCGTCGCTGCCGGGACCGGGGGGGTGGCTCATCGGGGTGCCGCCGTGCGTCGTGTCCCCTGTTCCTGGGGCGGGCGGGGCGGGCGCTGCCTCCAGCGGGGTGTGGCTCGTCGGGGTGCTGCCCTGCCGGATGTCCCCAGTTGAGGGTCAGGCGGGGCGGCGCATCTGGAGTTCGCGCAGGGCGGGGACGGTGGGGTGCGGCACGCGCACGCCGGTGTCGGTGAAGTCCAGCCGCTGGTAGGCGCGGTAGGCGCGGTCGTTGCCGACGACCACCTCCAGCAGCAGTTCCGGGCGGCCGGCCGCGCGGGACCAGGCGGCCACCCCGTCGATCAGGTCGGCGAGCAGGCCGCTGCCCCGCCAGGTGGGGGTGACGTAGACGGCGTAGACGACGGTCAGGCCCGGCTCCTCGGGGGAGGCGATGCCGCCGGCGTGGCCGACCAGCCGGCCACCGGGGTCGGCGACGAACTGCGCGGTGTGGTCGCCCCGGGAGACGGCCGCGATCCGGGCGGCGTAGTCGGCGTGCGGGCGGGCGGCGGCCTGGGCGACGGTCTCCAGGAACGCCAACGGCGCGTCCGCGAGCATCTCCAGCCGTAGCGCCCGCATCCGGGCGGCGTCCTCGGGGCGTACCCGGCGGACCGCGGCTCTCCGGGCTTCCGGCCGGGCCGGGACAGGTGTCATGTCCGCATGCATACCGCAGCGACCATCGCCAATGGACGGGCGGTCGGCGGAGCACCGGAATATGCCCGATTTGTGGTCGTGCGCCACCGTCACGCCTCGTGTAGCGTGCGATTTCGGTCACCGATTCAGCGGCCCTCACCGATCGCCGGAGCGGTGGTCCTCCGGTGCCGGCCCGCCGGCCCCGGGTCGTGGAACGCCGCGCAGAGTGAGGAAGTGCACCGTGGCACAGGGCACCGTGAAGTGGTTCAACGCCGAGAAGGGCTACGGCTTCATCGCCGTCGACGGCGGCCAGGACGTCTTCGTCCACTTCTCCGCCATCGAGATGGACGGCTACAAGGCGCTGGACGACGGGCAGCGGGTGGAGTTCGATATCGCCCAGGGCCAGAAGGGCCCGCAGGCCGAGCGGGTGCGCGTCATCGCCTGAGTCGCGTCCGGTCCCGCTCGTCGGCCGGTCCCCACCGGGGCAGCGGCGCGGGCGGGCACCAGGGAAGATCGTGGGCCGATCCAGCCGTCGCTGAGGAGCGCTCATGTCCGACCAGTCCCCGTCGGGTCCGCCCGAGCCCGATCCCGTGGACCGGCCCGCGCCGGGCGGCCCGGTCGGGCCCGCCGGCCCGTACCAGGGCTGGGTCTTCCCGCCCACCGGCGGCTACCCGCCCGGCGCCGACCCGTACCCCGGCTACCCGCCCGGCTACCCGCCGTACGCCGGCCACCTGCCGTACGGCTGGCCGGCCGCCGGCGGCTGGGATCCGGCCGACCCGTTGGTGAACCCGCCGCAGGCGGGCATCGACGGCTGGTTCAGCCGGTGCGCCGGCGCGCTGCGTCGTGGCTGGCGGACGCTGCTGCCGATCATGCTGCTCACCCAGGCGCTTCCCGCCGCGGTGGTCTCGATCATCTCCCTCGGGCTGGAGCCGTCCTCGCAGCTGCCGGCCGACGGCTCGCTGTCCCCGGGCTACCTGGGTGACTTCCTCACCTTCGGCGGCGCGACGATGGTCGCCGCCCTGCTGCTCTACCTGCTGCAGAGCGTGGGCTGGGCGGCCGGCACCTGGGTGGTCACCCGGCAGGCGGCCGGCGAGCCGGTCGACCTCGGCGGCGCGCTGCGCTACGGCGTGCGCCGGGCACCCGGGCTGTACGGCTGGACCCTGCTGACCGGGCTGCTCGCCGCGGTCGGCTTCTGCTTCTGCGTGATACCCGGCGTCTACCTCGCGTTCGCGCTCGCCCTGGCCGGCCCGGTCTACCTCTTCGAGCGGCAGAACCCGATCGGGCGTTCCTTCCACCTCTTCCGCAGCCGGCTCGGCATGGTGCCGGCCCGGGTCGCGCTGGTGGCGGCGGCGGTCGTCGCCGGGACCGTGGTCGGCGCGGTGCTGGAGGCCGTCGGCACCGCGCCACTGGGCACCGACCCGTTCGCCGCGCCGGGCACCGCGGTGGGCGCCGTCGTGGTGGTCGCGGTGACCGCTGCGCTGGTCGTCCCGGTCTACCTGGTCCAGCTGGTCGGGCTGATCGTGACGTACGCGGAGCAGCGGGCCCACGAGGGGCCGGTGAACGCCGCGCGACTGGCGGCGGAACTCGGCTGACCGGCCCGAGTCTGCTTGCACTCGGCAGGGGAGAGTGCTAAACAAGTCATTGGCACTCGCATACGCTGAGTGCCAATGGTCGGGGCGGTGGGGCCACGGTCGCACCGGCGTTCGAGACGCCGGTGGGGCACATGGCCGGTCGTCGCGGGCTATCCGGCCCGGCCGAAGGACGTCGTCGTCGCCAGGTGGCGACGTCCCAAGGTGCGTACACCAGGCGGCCCATCCGGGGCACAAACACTCGGGTGGCCCGTGAGTGTCCAGGAGGACAACGCCGTATGGCCAAGATGATCGCGTTCGACGAAGAGGCGCGCCGCGGCCTCGAGCGGGGCATGAACCAGCTCGCCGACGCCGTGAAGGTGACGCTCGGCCCCAAGGGCCGCAACGTCGTGCTCGAGAAGAAGTGGGGTGCCCCCACCATCACCAACGATGGTGTGAGCATCGCCAAGGAGATCGAGCTCGAGGACCCCTACGAGAAGATCGGCGCCGAGCTGGTCAAGGAGGTCGCCAAGAAGACCGACGACGTCGCCGGTGACGGCACGACGACGGCGACCGTCCTGGCCCAGGCCCTGGTCCGCGAGGGCCTGCGCAACGTGGCCGCCGGCGCCAACCCGATCGCCCTGAAGCGGGGCATCGAGGCCGCCGTGGCCAGCGTCTCGGAGGAGCTGCTCAAGCTCGCCAAGGACGTCGAGACCAAGGAGCAGATCGCCTCCACCGCCTCCATCTCCGCCGGTGACAACACCGTCGGCGAGATCATCGCCGAGGCGATGGACAAGGTCGGCAAGGAAGGCGTCATCACCGTCGAGGAGAGCAACACCTTCGGCCTGGAGCTCGAGCTCACCGAGGGCATGCGCTTCGACAAGGGCTACATCTCCGCGTACTTCATGACCGACCCGGAGCGTATGGAGGCCGTCTTCGACGAGCCGTACCTCCTGATCGTCAACAGCAAGATCTCGTCGGTGAAGGACCTGCTCCCGATCCTGGAGAAGGTCATGCAGGGCGGCAAGCCGCTGCTGATCATCGCCGAGGACATCGAGGGCGAGGCCCTGGCGACCCTGGTCGTCAACAAGGTCCGGGGCACCTTCAAGTCGGTCGCCGTCAAGGCGCCCGGCTTCGGTGACCGCCGCAAGGCCATGCTGGCCGACATCGCCATCCTCACCGGTGGCCAGGTCATCAGCGAGGAGGTCGGCCTCAAGCTGGACGCCGTCGGCGTCGACATGCTGGGCCGCGCCCGCAAGGTCGTGGTGACCAAGGACGAGACCACCATCGTCGACGGTGCCGGCGACGCCGAGCAGATCCAGGGCCGGGTCAACCAGATCCGGGCCGAGATCGACCGGAGCGACTCCGACTACGACCGGGAGAAGCTGCAGGAGCGCCTGGCCAAGCTGGCCGGCGGTGTTGCGGTGATCAAGGTCGGCGCGGCCACCGAGGTCGAGCTCAAGGAGCGCAAGCACCGCATCGAGGACGCCGTCCGCAACGCGAAGGCCGCCGTCGAGGAGGGCATCGTCCCGGGTGGTGGCGTCGCGCTGGTGCAGGCCGGCAAGAGCGCCTTCGACAAGCTGGACCTGACCGGCGACGAGGCGACCGGCGCGCAGATCGTCAAGATCGCGCTGGACGCCCCGCTGCGGCAGATCGCCGTCAACGCCGGTCTCGAGGGTGGCGTGGTCGTCGAGCACGTCCGCAACCTCGAGCCGGGCCACGGCCTCAACGCCGCCAACGGCGAGTACGTCGATCTGCTGGCCGCGGGCATCATCGACCCGGCCAAGGTGACCCGCTCGGCGCTGCAGAACGCCGCGTCGATCGCGGCGCTCTTCCTCACCACCGAGGCCGTCGTGGCGGACAAGCCGGAGAAGACCCCGGCCGCCCCGGCTGGTCCGGGTGGCGGGGACATGGACTTCTGAGTCCAGCTCCACCAACGCCGAAAGGGGCGGGCCGCGCGAGCGGTCCGCCCCTTTCCGTCTCCTCAGGGCAGGCTGCGCTGGTTACGCCGCTTCTGCGCCCGGTCGTACGGTGGGCGGATGGCGACCGGCTCGTCGACCACGGTCACCAGCTCCTCGGCCTCCGGCTCGTCGACGCCGGTCATCTCGGCAAGCTGCTCCGCGTCGCCGTAGTCCCGCCGGTCGAACGGCACCGCGATGGGCGGCTCGCCGATCGGCGCCCAGGTGCGGGGCACCGGATCGTCGGTCTGTTCGTCGTCCGTGGTCATGGGTCGCCTCCTCTACCGAAACGGTAGGGGGCAACCATCACCCATGCGGGCGAATGGCATTATCAGGGTCTATATCCCATTCGCCCGTTTATCGATATGTCGCGGTCTTTCGCGGAGCCGCGCGCCTCGCCCGGCCGGCCGGCGAAGCCGTCAGAGCGTACGGCGGTACAGGAAGAAGACCCGCTCGATCCGGGCGCCCGCGCTGCCGGAGTAGAACGGCACCGGGCCCACCCAGCCGATCTGCGCCGCGCTGATCCCGGCCTCGTGCTGATCGCGCAGGCAGCGGCGCAGCAGCACCCCGCCGATGCCCGAGCCCTCCGCCGCCGGCGCGGTGCCCATCGGCCCGAACCAGCTCGGCCGCGATGATCCCCAGGCCGCGAAGCCGAGGATCTCGCCGTCCCGCTCCGCAAGGTGGCAGCCCGCGTCGGCGCGGCCGACCGAGCCGGCCAGCTCGCCGTCCCAGGCGCCGCCGAAGGTGGACCGGGCGAACGCGGCCAGCGCCGGCAGGTCCGCCGGCTCCGCCCGGCGTACCGACACGCCCTGGCCGGCCAGCCTCGCCTCCGCCGGCTTCGTCGTGCGCAGCGCCGGCGACCCGTCGTACGACAGGTCGGCCGTCATGTTCCACGCCGTACGGTCCTGCCGGTAGCCCAGCGCCAGCGCCAGGCAGACCGCCGGGGTGTACCGCACGTCGATGCCCGGCCAGGCGTAGTACGGCGGGTTCCCGGCCAGCAGCAGCTCGGCCACGCCGAGGCCGGCGAGCCGCCGTTCCGCCTCGGCCACCAGCGCCCGGCCGACCCCCCGGCGCCGCCGCTGCGGCGCGACGGCCAGCAGGTCGACGTGCCCGAGGCGCGGGTCCGCCGCCGAGACCGAGCCGATCAGCACCCCGATCAGCTCGTCCCCCGCGTACGCCCCGACCGCCAGTACCGTCCGGTCCGCCGAGGCCCGGGGCCAGAGGGCGGTGACCACGGACTCCGCCTCGGCGGCGTCCTCGGGCAGGTCGAGCGCGCGTCCGCAGAGCGCGACGACGGCGGGGACCCGGTCGGCGGGCAGGTCGGCGAGGGTGAACTCCATGGTGGCCGACCCTAGATCAACCACCACGGGTCGGCGCAAGGCCCGATCAGCCGGCCCGGGCCGCCCGCACCGCCGCGTACGCGTCGACGAGGCCCGCGCCGGTGATGTTCGCGTCCCCGCCGCAGGCGTCCTGAGGTGCGCGGGAGCGGTAGCTCGGCTGCGCCGGCTGCGCCGTCTCCCGCAGGATCCGGCGGGTGCGCTCCAGGTCGCCGACGAGCGCCGGGTTCGCCGACCACATCAGTGCCACCACGCCCGCCACCTGCGGGGTCGCCATCGAGGTGCCGTCCAGGGTGGCGTAGCCACCGCCCGGCATCGCGGAGAGCACGCCCGCGCCCGGCGCGAGCACGTCCGGCTTGGCCGCGTCCCCCGGGGCCGGTCCGCGACTGGAGAAGAGGGTCACCCGGCGGTTGCGGTCCACCGCGCCGACGGTCAACACGTCCGGGTACGGCGCGGGCGGGTCGGCGATCGAGCCGCAGTACGGCCCGGTGTTGCCGGCCGCCGCGACCACCAGGATGCCGGCGGCGGCCAGCGCGTCGGCGGCCGGCCGGAGCGCCCGCGGGTCGCAGCCCTCGATCGGCGGGCAGCCCCAGGAGTTGGTCAGCACGTCCGGCGCGCGCGCCGGACGACCGTCGGCGAACGGGTCCCCGCCGGGCGGGAAGGGGGCCAGCATGAACTGGAGGCAGTCCAGGTAGTGCGCGGGGCTGCCGAGGTTGCGGTCGAGGTTGACGCAGCCCACCCAGCGCGCGCCCGGGGCCACCCCGATGCCGTCCCGACCCACCGCGCTGCCCACCGTGTGGGTGCCGTGCCCGCCCGCGTCGTTCGGCGAGCGGGTGTGGTCCCACGGGTCGTACCAGGAGTCGTCGCCGCCCCGGAAGCCGTCGGCCAGCGCCGGGTGGCGGCCGTCCACGCCCGAGTCGGAGCTGCCCACCACCACGCCCGAACCGGTCACCCCCAGCTCCGACCAGACCCGGTCGGCGCCGAGCAGCCGGATGTTCCAGGCCGGGCCGACCGGCGCCGGCGCGTCGCCGGAGGTGGTCGGGGCGGGGGCGGGCAGCGGCCGTACCCGCTGGCTGACCAGGACGCGGGAGACCTCGGGACGGCCGGACAGCCAGGCCCGCACCGCCGGCCCGCCGTCGATCTCGATCGCGTTGACCAGGTAGTACGGCCTCGGGTGCAGGCGCAGTCGGCCCAGCTCGCGGCGCAGGTCGCCCTGGGTCCGCTCGGCGGTGGCGACCAGCCGGGAGTACACCTCGGCGGCGCGCCCGTCCCGACCGGCCCGGCCCGGCGTACCGGCCGGGATGCCGGCCAGGTCGGCCTGCTCGCGCAGCACCACCAGCAGCCGCTCGCCGTGCAGTCCGGGCTGCCCGGGGACCGCGTCCACCACCCCGACCGCGACCAGCAGCACGCCGGCGGCCAGCCCGGCCACCCGCCGGCTGGGCGTGACCGCCCGGGGCCGGGCGAGCAGGACGCCGTACCCGACGGCGAGCAGGACCGCGACGGCGAGCCCGGCGACCGCGGCGGCCGCCACCCAGAACGGCACGTCGCGGGTGGTGGCCAGGAGGATCGAGACCTCCTCCGGGTCGGCGAAGGCGAGCGGACCGAACAGCACCAGGCCGACCAGCCAGCGCACCGGCCCGGCGGTCCGGCCGCCGGTCCGGCGGCTGGCCGCGTACAGGGCGGCCAGCGTGAAGGCGGCCGGGGGCACGGCGAGCAGGGCGGGCAGTTGGGCCCCGGACTGCCCGGTGCCGGCGGCCAGCAGCAGCAGGGTGACCCCGCCGACCAACCCGCCGAGGAACACCAGCCGGGCGGGCCGGGGCGGCTCGCCGCCCCCGAGCGAAAACCAGAACCGCCCGTCGAGCAGCACCCCGGCCAGCGCGCCGAGCGCCGCCGCGGCCAGCGCGGCGAGCACGGTCTCCAGCGGGCCGCCCAGCGCGCCGAGCCAGGCCCAGGGAAGCAGCAGGGCCAGCCCGGCGGCCACCGCGAGCAGGGTGACCGGACCGGGCCGGCGGCCGCCTGCCGTGCCGGCGGCGCTCCCCCGCCGCCCGGTG
Organism: Micromonospora purpureochromogenes; assembly: GCF_900091515.1. Lineage (NCBI taxonomy): Bacteria > Bacillati > Actinomycetota > Actinomycetes > Micromonosporales > Micromonosporaceae > Micromonospora > Micromonospora purpureochromogenes. The sequence goes on from NZ_LT607410.1 coordinate 1,133,416, forward strand.
CGACCCGCGCCGTCCGGCTCATCGGGGGTCGTCGCCGGCCCCGGCTCGCCGTCCGGTGCCTCGGCGGTGGTCGCCGCCCCCGGCTCGACCCCCGGCCCGTCGGACAGGGCGCGGCGTCGGGCCGGTAGCCGGGCGGCGACCAGGGCCAGCCCGGCGGCGGTGGCGGCCAGCGCCGCCAGATAGAGCTCGTGGTGCACCGGCGGGAGGGCGCGCAGCGCGCCGAGCGCGCCGAGCGCCAGCGCTCCGGCCAGCCAGGCCCGGCCGGTGGCCCGCAGCGCCGGGGAGCGGGGGAGCAGCGCCAGCAGCAGGGCCGGCAGGCCGACCAGCAGGACGCCGGCCAGGGAGAGCACCGGCCAGAGCCACGGCCACCGGTCCAGCCCGCTGGCGAGCCGTACCTGGTCGACGGACCAGCCGGCGACCTGGAGCAGCACGGTGGTCGCCACCGTCCAGCCGCCCGCCAGCACCGCCGCCACCACCGCCCAGGGGTTGGCGGATCCGCCGGTTCCGTCGCTTCCGGTGGGAGGTGGCTCGGGCCGCATCCGGAAACAGTACGACGCCCGGCCCGCCCCCCGACGTCCGTCGCGTCCCGGGGTGCCTGGATCGCGCGATCCGGGTCGCGCGGTGGGTGATCAATGCCTCTCCCGGCCCCTGGCGGGGGACAGGACCTGCTGCCCGGGGCCCCGGGCGGTTACGGTGGACCCGTGCGCGACCCCAACGTGACCCGATCCGCCGCCGGCCAGCTCTCCCCGGAGCGCCGCGCCGCGGACCTGCGCCGCCTCCGGTCCGAACGGTTCGACGTGCTGGTCATCGGTGGTGGGGTGACCGGGGCGGGTGCCGCGCTGGACGCCGCCTCCCGTGGGCTCAAGGTGGCCCTGGTGGAGGCCCGCGACTACGCCGCCGGCACCTCCAGCCGGTCCAGCAAGTTGATCCACGGCGGCCTGCGCTACCTGGAGCAGTTGGAGTTCCATCTGGTCCACGAGGCGCTCACCGAGCGCGGCCTGCTCGCCACCCGGCTCGCCCCGCACCTGGTCCGGCCGGTGCCGTTCCTGGTGCCGCTGCCCGCCGGCCGTGGCCTGCGGGACCTGCCGGCCCGGGCGTTCCGCCGCTCCTACTACGGCGCCGGAGTGGCCGCGTACGACGCCTTCGCCGGGGTCTTCGGCGGTGGGCGGGGGATGCCGCTGCACCGGCACCTGACCCGCGAGGGCGCCCGCCGGATCTTCCCCAGCCTGCGGGCCGACTCGCTGGCCGGCGCCATCCGCTACTACGACGGCCAGGTCGACGACGCCCGGCTGGTGGTGACCCTGGCCCGCACCGCGGCCAGCCTGGGCGCGACCGTGGTGAGCAGCGCCCGCGCGGTCGGGCTGATCCGGCAGGCCCGCGAGGTGACCGGGGTCCGGGTCCGCGACCTGGAGGCGCCCGCCGGTTCGCCGGACGCCGAGTTCGAGGTACGCGCGCGCACCGTCATCGGGGCCACCGGCGTGTGGAGCGACGACATGTCGCGGATGCTCAACGACGTCGGACTGCGCCCGGGCATCCGGGTGCGGGCCTCCAAGGGCGTGCACCTGGTCGTCCCCCGCTCCGCGATCACCGGGGAGACCGGGCTGATCCTGCGCACGGCCACCAGCGTGCTCTTCGTCATCCCCTGGGGCGGGCACTGGATCATCGGCACCACGGACACCGACTGGCGGCTGGACCGCTCCCACCCGTCCGCCTCCGCCCGCGACATCCAGTACCTGCTCGACCAGGTCAACACCGTGCTCGACCGGCCGCTGTCCACGGCGGACATCGAGGGCGTCTACGCCGGGCTGCGCCCGCTGCTCGCCGGCGAGGCGGACTCCACCTCCAAGCTCTCCCGCGAGCACGCCGTCTTCGAGCCGATGCTGGGGCTGCTCCTGGTCGCCGGCGGCAAGTACACGACGTACCGGGTGATGGCCTCCGACGTGGTGGACCGGGCGGTCCGCCGGCTCGGCGGCGGTCGCCCCTCCCGCACCGCCGACCTGCCGCTGCTCGGCGCCGACGGCTACCAGGCCATGTGGCGGGACCGGGCCGACCTGGCCCGCCGGCACGGGGTGCCGGTCGGCGTCGTCGAGCACCTGCTGGAGCGGTACGGCACGCTGACCCGGGAGCTGCTGGCCCTGGTGGACGCCGACCCGCTGCTCGCCTCGCCGCTGGCCGGCGCACCGGAGTACCTGGCCGCCGAGGTGACGTACGCGGCCCGTGCCGAGGGGGCGCTGCACCTGGAGGACGTACTGACCCGGCGTACCCGGATCTCCTTCGAGACCACCCACCGCGGCCTGGAGTCGGCCGGGCACACCGCGGAGCTGATGGGCGCGGTGCTCGGCTGGGACGCGGCCACCCGCGAGCGCGAGATCACGCACTACCGGGCCCGGGTCGAGGCGGAGCGGGAGTCGCAGCTGATGCCGGACGACGCCACCGCCGACGCGGCCCGGCTCGGCGCGCCGGACGTGCGGGGGTTCGCCGCCGACCGGGGCGTCGACGGGGACAGCGCCGGGCTGCCCACCTCGTCGCGCTGACCGACCGTTACACCCATCGATGCCCGTACGGTCGGCGGGTACCGGTCGCTACCTACGGTGGGGTAAGTTGCGGCGCGTGGTTCCCAACCAGTGGTCACGCACGCTCATGGTCTGCGCCGGTGCCGTCCTGACGATCGCCCTCACCGCCTGCTCGGTGTTCGACCGCGACGGCACGGATTCCACACCGGACAAGGCCGCGGCCGCGACGGCCTCCCCGGGCGCCGGAGCGGCCAACCGGGTCAGCCTGGTGCAGAAGCTCGGTCAGGACGGTCCGCTGCGGTCGCTCAACGTCGAGCCGGACGGCCACTGGGAGTGCGACGACTGCGCTGGCGACGGCGTGACCTCGACGGGCAGCCTCGACCCCGAGCAGGTGAAGCGGCTGCACGACCTGCTCGCCGACCCGCGCCTGCGGCAGGAGACCGACGAGGCCCGCCGCTACCGGGTCAGTTGCATCGACGCGCTGACCTCCAGCCTGCTCACCTCGGCCGGCCTGATCACCTCTCAGGACTGCCCGGGCGAGGATCGGCCGCCGGTGGCCAACGAGATCCTGCTGCTGCTCACCCAGGCCACCCCCGCCGAGCCCACCGCCTGACCCGCACCCCGGCAGCGGCCGGGCCGCGCCTCAGAGCACCTTGCCCGGGTTGAGCAGCCCGGCCGGGTCGAGCGCCGCCTTGATCGCCTGGTGCACCCGCACCCCGACCGGACCGATCTCCCGGGCCAGCCAGTCCCGCTTGAGCAGCCCGACGCCGTGCTCGCCGGTGCAGGTGCCGCCGAGGTCCAGGCCCAGCCGCATGATCTCGTCGAAGGCGCGCCGGCCCCGCTCCAGGCTGGCCGGGTCCGCCCGGTCCACCACGATGTTCGGGTGCATGTTGCCGTCCCCGGCGTGCCCGACGACGCCGATCGGCACGTCGCACTTCTCGGCGATCCGGGCCACCCCGTCCAGCAACGCCGCGAGCGAGCCGCGCGGCACCGCCACGTCGTCGATCACCAGACCGCCGTTGCCAGCCGGAAAGGCGTCCGCGGCGAACTTCTCCATCGCCGGGTGCGCCAGCCGGCGGGCCTGGAGCAGCGCCGCCGCCTCGACCGCGTCGGTGGCCGTGTACACCTCCTCGGCGCCGGCGGCCTCGCAGACCTCGGCCAGCCGGGCCAGGTCGTCCGCCGCCCGCGCGCCGGTGTCCGCCGCGGCCAGCAGCAGCGCCTGCGCGTCGGTCCGCAACCCCATCGGCCGGTACGCCTCGATCGCCCGCAGGTGGGTGCGGTCGAGCAGTTCCAGCAGGCTGGGGGTGAGTCCCCGGGCGGCGATCTGGGCCACCGCCGTGCCCGCCTCGGCGGTCGAGCCGAAGACCGCCACCATGGTCAGCGACTCCTCGGGCGCCGGGCGCAGCGACACGGTGATCTCGGTGAGCACCCCGAGGGTGCCCTCCGAGCCGACGAAGAGCCGGGTCAGGTCGTAGCCGGCGACCCCCTTGGCGGTGCGCCGGCCGGTGCGCAGCACCTCGCCGGAGGCGAGCACGACCTCCAGGCCGAGGACGTACTCGGTGGTCACGCCGTACTTGACGCAGCACATGCCGCCGGCGTTGGTGGCGACGTTGCCGCCGATGGTGGAGGACTCCCAGGAGCCCGGGTCCGGCGGGTAGTACAGGCCGTGCTCGGCCACCGCCGCCGCGAGCCTGGCGTTGACCACGCCGGGCTGGACCACGGCGATCCGGCTCACCGGGTCGATCTCCAGGATGGCGTCCATCGCCACCGTGCTGAGCACCACCGCGCCGTCGATCGCGTTCGCGGCGCCGGCCAGGCCGGTCCGGGCACCCTGCGGCACCACCGGTACGCCGTGCCGGGCGGCGGCCCGGACCACGGCGGCCACCTGCCCGGTGTCGCGCGGGCGGGTCACCACCAGCGGCGTACCGGCCGGGCACAGGTCCGCCTCGTCGCGCTGGTGCATCCGGAGCAGATCGGGGTCGGTGAGGACGGCGTCGTCGCCGAGCGCCGCACGCAGGTCGTCGAGGAGGGGGGATCCGGCCATGCGGGAGAGGCTAACCGGCGGCTAGATTGGCCGCCATGCTGTACCTGGACCGACCCGCCTGGCCGTGGCGGGGACGGCTCTGGTCCCACCTGATCAGCGACGTCTCCCTCGCGGAGCTGCACGCCTTCGCCGAGGCGCTGGGCGCACCCCGGCGCGGCTTCGACCGCGACCACTACGACATCCCCGCCGAGCGCTTCGCCATGGCCGTCTGGCTCGGGGCCCGGGTGGTCCCCAGCCGGGAGCTGGTCCGCCTGCTCCGCGACGCGGGCCTGCGCCGCCCCAAACACCTGACCCGCCCCGCCCGTTGACCCCATCGCCCTTGCCCGGCGCGCTCGGTGCCGGCGAAGTGGGCGGGAGTCAGCTGAGGGTGGCGAGTTCGCGGGTGAGGTTGGCCCGGGCGGGGTCGGTCCAGCGGGCCGCGAGCGGGGGGAGCCGGTAGAGGGCGGGGAGCGCGAGCAGGGCGGTCAGCACGCGGGCTCGACCGGCCCGGAAGTCGGGCTCCGGCACGTGCGCGTACTCCGCGCGGATCGCGGCGGCGTACGCGTCGTACTCCTGTCGGGGCGCGGCGAGGATTGCCAGGTCGGCGTCGCAGAGCAGGGCGCCGTCCCGGTCGCCGGCGGTGGTGGCGTGCCCGGCGGTGAGCAGCACCAGCCGGCGCACCTCGGCCACCGCGGCGGCCGGCAGCCCCAGCGCGGTCAGCAGCGTGCCGGCCAGCGCGGCGCTGTCCCGCTCGTTGGCCTCGCCGGCCGCCTGGGGGTCGTAGACCGCGTCGTGGCACCAGGCGGCCAGCCGGACCAGCTCCGGCCGGTCGGCCAGCTCCGCGTACGCGTCGATCACGTCGAGCACGGCGGTCAGGTGCCGCACGGTGTGGTAGCGCCGCTGTGGCTCCCGCCACCGGGCCAGCAACTCCTCCCCGGCCCGGATCAGCGCCGGCCCGTCCGGGGCGCCGCCGTCCCGGGCGGCCGTCCGCCAGCGGTCGATCAGCTCGGTCACCCCGCCGAGTCTGCCCGAGCGGGCCGGGATGAACCGCGCCGGTACGGGTAGTCCCGGCCATGGCCGTGGCCCGGGACCGACGACTACCGCTGTGGCGTCGGCTCGGCCGGCGCGACGGTGAATCCGACGTCGACTCGATGCGCATCGCCGACGCGGTGGAGGAGTTGCGGCACCGCAGCCGCGCCACCCTGCACGACCGGTTGCACCGGGTCCGGATGGCTATGGGCCTCGCTCTCCAGGCCGGGGTCGCCGCGGCGCTGGCCTGGGTCGTCTCCCACGAGTTCCTGCACAACCCGCAGCCGGTCTTCGCGCCGATCTCGGCGGTCGGCACCCTGGCCGCCTCGGTCGGCCAGCGGCTGCGCCGGACGGTGGAGCTGATCATCGGGGTCGCGGTCGGGGTGTTCCTCGGCGACGTCCTGATCTACTTCCTCGGTACCGGGGGATGGCAGCTCGGCCTGGTGGTGACCTCGGCCATCCTGCTGACCATCTTCTTCGGCGCCAGCGTCGCCATCGTCATCCAGGCCGCGGCGACCGCGGTGCTGATCGTCACGCTCAGCCCCTCCACCCAGAACCTGGAGATACCCCGCTTCGTCGACGCGTTCATCGGCGGCGGCATCGCGCTGCTGGTGACGGCGATCCTGCTGCCGCTCAACCCGCTACGCGTGATCAACCGGGCCGCTCGGCCGGCGCTGGACCTGCTCGCCGCCCAGCTCGACATCACCGCCGAGGCGCTGCGCAGCCGGGACCGCCGCGGTGCCCAGGAGGCCCTGGAACGGCTCCGGGAGAACAAGGACGAACTGGCCGCCTTCACCGAGGCGATCGAGGGCGCGAAGGAGACCAGCACCCTCTCGCCGGCCCGGTGGCACCGGCGCAGCGAGCTGACCCACTACGCGGAGGCCGCCGACCCGATCGACCGGGCCATGCGCAACAGCGGCACCCTGATCCGGCGCGCCGTCACCATGATCGAGGACGAGGAGCCGGTGCCGGAGCCGCTGCCGGACGCGGTGGCCCACCTCGCCGAGGTGGTGCGCCTGCTCCGGCACGAGTTCGCCGTCGGTGAGGAACCGGAGAAGGCGCGGGAACGCTCGTTGCGCGCGGTCAGCGAGGCGGGCCGGGCCTACGCGGCGGGCGTCGGCTTTTCCGGCAGCGTGGTGGTCGCCCAGGTGCGTACCACCGCCAGCGACCTCATGGTCGCCTCCGGCATCGACCAGGAGGAGGCGAACCAGCTGGTCCGGAGGGCCTTCGGCGACCAGGAGAAGCCGGCCGGCGAGCCGGCGGAGCGGCAGGGCGCTCCGAAGCCCCCCACCGCCCCGCCGATCGGCTGAACCCCGCCCGCACCGGCCCCGCCTGAGCGCCCGCGCGCCCGCGCTCAGCTCAGGGCCGCGAGCGCGGCCAGCAGCCGGTCCACGTCCGCCACGGTGCTGCCCAGCCCGAGGCTGGCCCGCAGCGCGGTCGGCGGCAGGTCGTCCCGCCCGGCGCGCGCCGCCGCCTCGGCGAGCAGCCGCCGGGCCAGCGGGTGCGCGCAGAACAGGCCGTCGCGTACCCCGATGTCGTGCTCCCGCGCCAGGTACGCGGCCACCTCGGCGGAGTCCCGACCGGCCAGCACGAACGACACGATCCCCACCCGGCGCGCGTCGGGGGAGAAGGTGCGCAGCTCGACGGCGTCCGGCAGCGCGGCGAGCCCGTCGCGCAGGCGGTCCACCAGCCGCTGCTCGTGGGCGTGCAGCGCCGCCCGGTCCGCCCCGGCCAGCGCCGCGCAGACGGCGGCCAGGGCGACCGCGCCGAGCAGGTTGGGCGTACCGCCCTCGTGCCGGTCCGGGCCGGTCGTCCAGCGCACCTCGTGGGTGGCCGCGCCGACGTGGCTGGTGGCGCCGCCCCCGGCCAGGTACGGCGGGGCGACGTCCAGCCAGTCCGCCCGGCCGAGCAGGATCCCCGCGCCGAACGGGGCGTACAGCTTGTGTCCGGAGACGGCCAGGTAGTCCACGTCCAGCGCGGCGACGTCCACCGGCGCGTGCGGGGCGAGCTGGGCGGCGTCCACCACGATCCGGGCGGCGTGCCGGCGGGCCACCCGGGCCAGCTCGGCCACCGGCCAGCGTTCGCCGGTCACGTTGCTCGCCCCGGTCACCGCGACCAGCACCGGCAGCGCGGACGTGGCGCCCCGGCGCAGCTCGGCCAGCGCGGCGTCCAGCGCCCGGACCGCCCCGGCGGGGCTGTCCGGCACCGGCAGGCGGACCGAGCCGCGCGGCCAGGGCAGCAGGTTGGCGTGGTGCTCCCCGGCGAAGGTGACCACCGTGGTGCCCGGGGGCAGCGCCCTGGCCAGCAGGTTGAGCGCGTCGGTGGTGTTGCGGGTGAACACCACGTGGTCGTCGGGCCGGGCGCCGAAGAAGTCGCCGACCGTCTGCCGGGCCCGCTCGTAGGCCAGGGTGCAGCGTCGCGACAGCGCCCCGGCGCCGCGGTGCACGCTGGCGTACCAGGGCAGCAGCTCGGCCACCGCGTCGGCCGCGGCCCGCGCGCAGGGTGCGCTGGCGGCGTGGTCCAGGTTCACCTGCCCGGGTACGCCGAGCACGCCGAGCGGATCCGGCCCGGTCGACGCCGGTGTGACGGTGGCCGGGGCGGGCGGTACGAGGGTGAGGGTCATGTGGGCCTCCGGGGTCCAGGGACCCCGGGTGTGGGCACACCGGGACGGGGTCCGCGCTTGCCCAGCACGTGGATCGGGCTGGGCCCGGTCATCACCCGGGGCACCCCACCGCGAACCTCGACGAGGGTTGCCGGCCAGCAAGCCGGGGCTTGACGCTGGCGCTCGTGACCTGACCGCAGCATAACCACCACCGATGCGCCCGGACCAGTGGGCCGGAGATGACTACGCTGACCGCATGGCCGACACCCCGCCCGGCTCGCCCGCGCCGCCGCCGCTCGCGCCCGCCCTCCCGCCGTCGGGTGGAGCCCTGCCCCGGATGCCGCTGCGCCGGCTCGGCTGGCGGCGGATCCTGGCGCTGGCCGGGGTGGTGCTGCTGATCGCGGCCTGCGCGGTCTACATGCTCTTCGTGCTCGGCTCCAACCTCGGGCTGGAAGCACTGCTCATCGGCCTGGTGGCGGCGATCCTGCCGGTGCCGGTGCTGGTCGCCTGCTTTCTCTGGCTCGACCGGTACGAGCCGGAGCCGCTGAAGTACCTGATCTTCTGTTTCGCCTGGGGCGCGTTCGTCTCCACCGCCGCCTCGCTGACGGTCAACGAGACCGCGGCCGGGCTGTTCAAGGACTGGGGGCTGCCGCAGGCGCTCACCGGCGTGCTGGTGGCGCCGTTCATCGAGGAGCTGACCAAGGCGCTCGGCCCGATCCTGCTGCTGGTCTTCCGGCGGCGGGAGTGGTCCGGCATCACCGACGGCCTGGTCTACTGCGGGCTCTCGGCGGTCGGCTTCGCCATGGTGGAGAACATCCTCTACCTGGGCGGCTACGGCTACGCCACGGGCGCCGACCAGTGGGGCCCGGCCACCGGCTTCCGGCAGGTGTTCGCCATCTTCATCACCCGGATCCTGCTCTTCGGCTTCGCCCACCCGCTGTTCACCTCGATGACCGGGGTCGGGCTGGGCATCGCCGCCCGGACGGCGGACCGCCGGGTACGGGTGCTCGCGCCGGCCGCCGGCCTGCTGCTGGCGATGATGCTGCACGGCACCTGGAACCTGATCCCGACGCTGGTGCAGGCCACCGGCGAGCTGGTGATCTTCATGTACGGCATGGTCGCGCTGATGGTGCCGATCTTCTTCGGCATGGTCGCCTTCGCGGTCTGGCTGCGGGCCTGGGAGGGGCGGCTCACCGAGCGGACGCTGCCGGACTACGTCCGGGCCGGCTGGCTCAGCCCGCCCGAGGTGGCGGCCCTGGGCAGCCTCGGCCGGCGGCATGCCGCCCGGGTCTGGGCGCGCCGGGTCGGCGGCGACGCCGGACTGCGGGCGATGCGTGGCTACCAGTTCGCGGCCACCCGGCTGGCGCTGCTGCGCGACGGGATGCGCCGGGGGCTGGACCGCAAGGCGGCCGACCGGGAGCGCACCGTCCGGGAGGAGCGGGAACTGCTGGAGGCGATCGCCGCGTACCGGGGGTTCTTCGTCGGGCGTGATCCGCAGGCGCCGGTCGGGGTCTGGGACGGGCAGCGCTACCACCTGCGCTTCCCCGACGGCTCCCGGCGGGCGGTGGACGCCCCGGACTCCCCGGTGGTGCCGATCCCGGTGGTGCTGGCCCCGCCGCCGCTCCCGGCCGGCCACCCCCCACCCGGCTGGTACGGCCCGCCGTCGGCCGTGCCCTGGGGGCCGGGCCGGGCGTGACCCGGCGGCGGCCGGCCTCCGACGGAGCGGTCAGGTCATCAGGCTGGTGAGGAAGTCGCCGAGCCCCTGGGCGAGAGCCATCAGCGCCGCCCCGATCCCCTTGAACATCTGCGCGGCGCCGTCCGGCCGGAACGCCATGAAATAGATCAGGAAGGCGACGAAGCCCCAGAGCAGCAGCTTCTTCACGAATACCGGCATCGTCCCTCCCCAGGGCGCTGGACGTGCCTGGCTTCCCGCCGGGAAGCCCCACAAACGGCGGCACTCCCCGCGCGCGGGCGCGGCCGGTGCGCGGCGGCGCGCGGTCGGGACGCGGACCGCTACAGGTAGAGGCCGGTTTTGCCGGTGGGATCGGTCTCCACCCGCTCGGCGGCGACGGCGTGCACGTCGCGCTCGCGGAGCAGGACGTACCCCCGGCCGTGCAGCTCGACCTCCGAGCGGTCGTCGGGGTCGAAGAGCACCCGGTCGCCGGAGACGATCGCGCGGACGTTGGGCCCGACCCCCACCGTGGTCGCCCAGGCCAGCCGCTTGCCCACGGCGGCGGTGGCCGGGATCACGATGCCGGCGGTGGAGCGGCGCTCACCCTCGCTGCCCTCCACCCGCACCAGCACGCGGTCGTGCAGCAGCCGGATCGGCAGGCCGGAGTCGAGGTTCTGATCGGCGGTCACGCGAAGACGCTACCGCGTGCCCGGGGGCGGTCGTCGCCGTGGTTGAGCGGTGCTGGGCGGGGGCAATGTGTGGCGGAACTGCCCTACGGTGTCGCTGTCGGACGTACCCTGTCCGGACCGTCGTCCTGGGCGGCCCGGTTTCATCCTGAGGAGGTGCGCTTGAGCCGCTTCGAGCGGGTACGCGGTCGGCTCCGCCGCGCGTACGAGTCCGGGCGGGAGTCGGTGCGCTCCAGTCGTTCCGCCGACGACGTACCCGAGGAGGCCCAGGTCGCCTCGCCGGCGTCCCCGGGGCCGGCCGCGCCGAGGTCGGCGACGGTGGTCGGCGCGGAGCCGCCCGCCGCCCTGCACACCTCGACCAGCAGCCGCGACGACGCGGACGTGCCGCACGCGCTGCGGATCGCCGCCGCCTGGTCGTGGCGGCTGATCGTGATCGGTGTGGTCACCTGGGCGGTGCTGAAGATCGTCGGCACGATCAGCATCGTGATCATCCCGCTGGCGGTGGCGCTGCTGCTCTCGGCGCTGCTCGCGCCGGCCGTCGGCTGGCTGCTCATGGCGCGCTTCCCCCGGTCGCTGGCGACGGCCGTGGTGCTGGTCGGCGGCCTGGCGGCGGTGGTCGGCACGCTGACCCTGGTGGTGAACGAGTTCATCCAGGGCGTGCCGCAGCTGAGCGACAAGTCGTCGCAGGGCGTACGGCAGATCCAGAACTGGCTCAAGACCGGCCCGCTGCACCTCTCCGACGGCCAGTTGGAGCGGTACATCGACGAGGCGCAGGCCTGGGTGAACGGCAACACCGAGAAGTTCACCAGCGGCGCGATCTCCACCGCGAGCACGCTGGCCGAGGTGCTCACCGGCACCATCCTGGTGCTCTTCGCCACCTTCTTCTTCCTGCGTGACGGCAACAACATCTGGCGCTTCCTGGTCCGGCTGCTGCCGGTGGCCGCCCGCTGGAAGGTCGACGACGCCGGCCGGGCCTCCTGGGCCACGCTCGGCGCGTACGTGCGGGCCACGGTGCTGGTCGCCTTCATCGACGCGGTCGGCATCGGGATCTTCCTGGTCATCTTCGACGTGCCGTTCGCGTTCCCGCTGGCCGCGCTGGTCTTCCTCGGCGCGTTCATCCCGATCGTCGGCGCCGCGCTCTCCGGCATCGTGGCGGTGCTGGTGGCGCTGGTCGACAGCGGCCCGGTGACCGCGTTGATCATTCTGGGTGCGGTGATCGGGGTGCAGCAGGTCGAGGGGCACATCCTCCAGCCGCTGATCATGGGACGGGCGGTGGCCATCCACCCGCTCGCGGTGATCATCGGGATCGCGGCCGGCGTGGTGCTGGCCGGCATCACCGGCGCGCTGGTGGCGGTGCCGCTGATCGCGGTGCTCAACACCGCCGTCCGCCGGCTGGCCGCGCGTACCGTCCCGGACACCCCGCCGGACGCGGTGGTGGTCGCCTCCCACGCGCCCTGACCGCGCAGACCCGCAAACGGGCCCGTCCCCTTCCGGGGGGCGGGCCCGTCGCGTCGCGGGCCCTGCCTCCTCGCCGCCCGCGCCGCCGTTCGCGGCGTGTCGCGGCTTCCCGATCGGGCGACGCGGCCGGTTGCGGCGCGCACAACCGGGCGCGCCGGACGGCGCGGGCAGTGGGCGGTCAGGCCTTGGCGAGGCGTTCGAGGGCGCCGCGGGCCACGTCGGGGCGGGTGGTGTACCAGAACGGGGGGAGCGAGCGGCGCAGGAACGGCCCGTAGCCGCGCGCCGTCTCCAGCCGCGAGTCGAGCACCGCGACCACACCCCGGTCGCCGGTGGCCCGGATCAGCCGGCCCACCCCCTGGGCCAGCCGGACGGCCGCGATCGGCACGCTGACCGCCGCGAAACCGGAGCCGCCACCGGCGTCCACCGCCGCCGCCCGGGCGGCGGCCAGCGGCTCGTCCGGGCGCGGGAAGGGCAGCCGGTCGATCACCACGAGCTGGCAGGCGTCGCCGGGGACGTCCACCCCCTGCCAGAGCGACATCACCCCGAACAGGCAGCTCGACCGCTCCTCCCGGAACCGGCGGACCAGCAGCGGCAGCGCCTCCTCGCCCTGGAGCAGCACCGGCAGGTCGGTCCGCGCGCGCAGCAGCTCCGCGGCCTGCTGCGCCGCCCGCCGGGAGGAGAAGAGCCCGAGGGTACGGCCGCCGAGCGCGCCGACCAGCCCCAGCAGCTCCTCGCCCGCCGCCTCGGGCAGCCCCGACACGCTCGGGCGGGGCAGGTGCGCGGCGACGTAGAGGATGCCCTGCCGGGCGTAGTCGAACGGGGAGCCGACGTCCAGCGACCGCCAGCCCGGGCCCTCGGTGGCGGGCACGGTGCCGGTCGCGGCCCGGCTGCCCGCGGCGACCGCCACCCCGGCCTCCGAGCCGGCGCCCGGCGTGACGCCCGGCCGGCCGGCGGCGGCGGTCACGGCCATCGCGGCGGCGGCCGGCGACGGCGGGGCGGGCGGGGGAGCGTCCAGTCCCAACGCCCGGGCCACCGTGTCGAAGCGCCCGCCCAGCGCCAGCGTGGCCGAGGTGGCGACCACGGTGCGTTCGTCGTACAGGTGGGTGGCGAGGGTGCCGGCGACCGACAGCGGCGCGACCACCAGCGCCCGGCGGCTGCCGTTCTCCGGCTTCTCCACCCAGGCCACGTCGTGGTCGGCCTCCTCCAGCAGCCGCTGGGCGGTGGTGGAGAGCTCGTCCAGCACCGCCTTGGCCTGCTGCTTGCGCACCGGGTCCGGGTCGTCGGCCTTGATGTCGCCGATCGCGTCCAGCGCGGCCCGGGTCGCCGCGTCGAGCAGCGTGCACGCCTCGCGCAGCGGGGCCGGCAGCCCGGCGGTGATCCGCCCGGCCGGCGCCTCCGCCAGCCCGACGGCGAGCGCGTCGCCGGCCTCGGTCAGCCGCTCGGCGACGTCCGGTCGCAGCAGCGGCCGGGCCCGCCGGGCGGACCGGTCGACCAGCTCCGGGACCAGCTCGGCCTGGGCCGCCGAGGAGACCCGGTCGGCCAGCTCGTGCGCCTCGTCGACGATGAGCAGCTTGTGCGGCGGCACGATGTGCCGGCCGGCGATCATGTCGACGGCGAGCAGGCTGTGGTTGGTGACCACGATGTCGGCCTCCCGGGCCCGGGCCCGGGACGCCTCGGCGAAGCACTCCTGGCCGAACGGGCAGCGGGACGCGCCGACGCACTCCCGCGCCGGCATGGAGACCAGCCGCCAGGCCTGGTCGTCGACGCCCGGGTCCAGCTCGTCCCGGTCACCGGTGGCCGTCTCCTCGGCCCAGTCGCGCAGCCGCTGGACCTGCTTGCCCAGCCGCCCGGCCTCGCCGAGCCACTTGGTGCCGCCCCCGGGCCGCGCCGCCGGGGCGTCGAAGAGGGTGTCCTCCGGCTCCTCCTCGGTGGAGTTGTCCAGCCGGGCCAGGCAGAGGTAGTGGTGTCGGCCCTTGAGCACCGCGAAGGTGGGCCGCCGGCCGAGCAGCGGCTCCACCGCGTCGGCCAGCCGGGGCAGGTCGTGGTCGACCAGCTGGGACTGCAACGCCAGGGTGGCGGTGGAGACCACCACCGGGCCGTCGACGGTCAGCGCGGGGGCGAGGTAGGCCAGGGACTTGCCGGTGCCGGTGCCCGCCTGCACCAGCAGGTGCTCGCCGGAGCCGATGCTCCGCTCGATCGCCTCGGTCATCTGCTGCTGGCCGGGGCGGGCCGCGCCACCGGGCACCGCGCCGACCGCGGCGGCCAGCAGCTCGCCGCCGCTGGACCGGGCGCCCCGACGCCGGCCGCGGGGGGTGGCGGAACCGGTGGCGGTGCGCGGCGGAGTCACCGTGCGACGGTACCCGCCGACGCCGACACCGGGCGCGCCACCCGGCCGGGTGGGATACCCGATCGTGACCGGTTACTTCCGCGCAGCGACCCTTGGGCGGAATCGGTTAGGGTGCGACTCATGCCGAGCGACGTGGTCCGTGTGATCTACCGCAAGTACGACGGCAGCGCCCACCGCGACTACCCGGCCCGCCGGCTCACCGAGGACGACCTGGGCGTCTGGCTGGGCGTGCCGGCCGGCACCGAGTCGGTCTACCACGGCCGGCCCTCGGTGGAGCAGATCCCCTTCGTGCTCCTGGTGCCGCACGACGCCTGGTGGACGGGCATGTTCAACCCGCCGCCGCGGACCAGCGAGGTCTACTGCGACATCACCACCCCGGCGCGGTGGGAGGGCGACGACACCGTGCACCTGTTCGACCTGGACCTGGACGTGGTGCGCCGGCGCGCCACGGGGGCGGTCGAGCTGCGCGACGAGGACGAGTTCGCCGAGCACCGGGAGCGGTTCGGCTACCCCGACGACCTGGTGGCCGAGGCGGAGGCGGCGTCGCGCTGGCTGCTCGGCGCGCTGGGCGACGGCACCGAGCCGTTCGCCACGTCGTACCGGAAGTGGCTGGCCCTGGTGCTCTGAGCCGGGCTCACCAGCCCTGCGGCCAGCCGTCCCCGGCGCCGATCTCCGCCACCCGGGTCAGCTTGTTCGGATTGAGCTGGTTGAAGATGCCGGTGATCCGCCCGCCGTCCACGGCGAACGCGGCGACCAGCCGCTGCATCCGCCCGTCGGACCGGGTGGTCTCGATCTGCAATCCGAGCGCCCCGTCCACCAGCACGGGCCGGGCGCGCACCCGGTGGCCGAAGCGGGCGGCCTGGCCGAAGAGGCCGAGGGTGAACCGGGCGACCTTGTCGGCCCCGGCGATCGGGTTGCGGGCCGCCGCGGCGTGCCCGCCGCCGTCGCCGATCAGCACCACGTCCGGCGCCAGCACCCGCAGCAGCCCCGCCAGGTCGCCGGACTGGGTGGCGGCCACGAAGGCGGACACCACCCGCCGCTGCTCGGCCAGGTCGGCGGTGTGCCGGGGCGCGTCCGAGGTGTTGATCGCGCGACGGGCCCGGGAGGCGAGCTGCCGGGCCGCCTCCGGGCTGGTGCCGAGCGCCTCGGCGATCTGGCCGAACGGCACCGCGAAGACGTCGTGCAGCACGAAGGCCACCCGCTGCTCGGGGGTGAGCCGTTCCAGCACCACCAGCAGGGCGGTGCCGAGCTGGTCGCGGCGGACGGCCCGCTCGGCCGGATCGGGGGCGAAGCCGTCCGGCTCCGGGGCCGCGCCCAGCGGGGTCACCAGCGGCTCGGGCAGCCACTGCCCCGGGTACGTCTCCCGGCGTACCCGGGCGGAGCGGAGCAGGTCGAGGCAGATCCGGGCGCAGGTGGTGGTGAGCCAGCCGCCCAGGTGCCGCACCTCGGCGCGGGCGGCCGGGTCGCCGAGGGCGCCGGCGTAGCGCAGCCAGGTCTCCTGCACGGCGTCCTCGGCCTCGCTCCGGCTGCCCAGCATCCGGTACGCCACCGCCATCAGCCGCCCACGTTCGGCCTCGAACTCGCTCACCGCGTCCACCGTCACAGTCGCCTCCCCACCCGACGGCATTCTCCCCGCCCACCGGATGCCCCACCGCCCCAAAACGTGACACCCACTCCCGCGAGCCCGGTCCACCAACGCGCACTTTCCGGGAAGGAGTGGCCTCGCAGCGCCTCGAGGCCACTCCATTCTCTGAAAGTGCACGGATCTTGGGAGGGGTGGGAGGGGTGGGTGGTGCTCGGGAGGCGGAGGGGGGCGAGGTGGGCGATGATCGCGGGATGAGCGCAGTCGATGGATCGGACATCGTGCCACCCGAGGGCGGAAAGATGCGGGACCTGCTCCGGGTCTCACCGGGGGCGGTCGACCCGCGTACGGTCGATCCCCGCTCGACCCCGGGGCTGCCGGCGACGGCCGGCGGTGGCCGGGCGCGCAAGGCCTGGGCCCGGGAGCAGGTCGAGCTGCTCGGCGCGGAGCTGGGCGAACAGCAGGAGATGCTCTTCGCCACCGCGAAGGCCGCCGGCGAGCCGGACGCGCCCGCGTCGGCGCCCACCACGGGCGGCGCGGAGCTGGCCCCGGACCGGCCGGGCCGGGTGCTGCTGGTGCTCCAGGCGATGGACTGCGGCGGCAAGGACGGCACGGTCAAGCGGGTGGCGGGCGCGATGAACCCGCTGGGCCTGCACATCCGCTCGTTCGGCCCGCCCACCGAGGAGGAGCTGCGGCACGACTTCCTCTGGCGGATCCGGCGGGCGCTGCCTCCGCCCGGCTACGTGGGCGTGTTCAACCGCTCACACTACGAGGACGTGCTGGTGGCCCGGGTGGCGGAGCTGGTCCCGGAGGCCACCTGGCGGGCCCGGTACGACGAGATCAACGCCTTCGAGCACGAGCTGGTCGACGCCGGGGTGACCCTGGTCAAGGTGATGCTGCACATCTCCCGCGAGGAGCAGGGCGAGCGGCTGCTGGAGCGGCTGACCGACCCGCGCAAGCACTGGAAGTACAACCCGTCCGACCTCGATTCCCGGGCCCGCTGGGACGACTACCAGGCCGCGTATGCCGAGGCGCTCCAGCGGTGCGGCACGGAGGTCGCGCCCTGGTTCGTGGTGCCGGCGGACCGCAAGTGGTACCGGGACTGGGCCGTGGCCCACCTGCTGCGGGAGACGTTCGCCGGTCTGCATCTGGGGTATCCGGCTGCCGGTTTCGACGTCGAGCGGGAGCGCGAGCGGTTGCGGGCCGACGATGAAGGGGTGAAGGTGAACGGCGGGTGAACGAGCGGTGAATCGGGCCTGACCAGGGGTGGGCCGGGGAATGCCCGGTTTTCCCATGTCCTTAGCATGCCCAGAGCAGACGCCCCGACGGCGTCGGCCACCCTTCCACCGACACGACGAGGTCCGTGCTGTGAAGTTTTCCTTCCGTCCCACCGAGGGCGCCTTCTACGAGCTCTTCACCAGGGCCGCGCAGAACCTGGTGAAGGGCACCGAACTGCTGAACGAGCTGGCCCTGCCCGGCGTCGACGTCCAGTCGGTGAGCGAGCGGCTGACCGAGGTCGAGCACGACAGCGACCAGATCACCCACGAGCTGTACAAGAAGATCAACTCGACGTTCATCACGCCGTTCGACCGGGAGGACATCTACCGGCTCGGGTCGCTGCTCGACGACGTGATGGACCACCTCGAGGCGGTCGGCGACCTGCTCTACCTGTACGGCCTGACCGCGTTGCCGTCGCTGCCGCGCGAGCTGCACGAGATGGTCAGCGTGCTCGACCAGCAGGCCAAGCTGACCGCCGACGCCATGCCGCGGCTGAAGTCGATGAAGGATCTCGAGGACTACTGGATCGAGTGCAACCGGCTGGAGAACGAGGGCGACCGGATCAACCGGCAGTTGCTGGTCCGGCTCTTCTCCGGTGAGTACGACGCGCTCACCGTGCTGAAGATGAAGGAGGTCGCCGACGAGCTGGAGGCCGCCTGCGACGCCTTCGAGCACGTGGCCAACACCGTCGAGACCATCGCGGTCAAGGAGTCCTGATCCTGTGACTCCCGAACTCATCGCCGTGCTGGCGGTGATCGTGGCGGCCTTGGCGTTCGACTACACCAACGGCTTCCACGACGCCGCCAACGCGATCGCGACCAGCGTCTCCACCCGGGCGCTGACACCCCGGATCGCCCTGCTGCTGGCCGCGGTCGGCAACTTCGTCGGCGCGCATTTCGGCGCGGGCGTGGCCAAGACCGTCGGTGACGGCCTGGTCACCCTGCCCACCGGCGTGGCCAGCCTGGGGGTGGTCTTCGCCGGGGTGCTCGGCGCGATCGCGTGGAACCTGATCACCTGGTACTTCGGCCTGCCGTCGTCCTCCTCGCACGCCCTCTTCGGCGGCCTGGTCGGGGCGACCCTGCTGGCCACCGGCGGCGTGGTGCAGTGGGCCAACATCGGCCAGAAGGTCATCCTCCCGATGATCCTGTCGCCGATCGTCGGCCTCACCCTCGGCTACCTGCTGATGCTGGCCATCCTCTGGCTGTTCCGGAAGGGGCAGCCGGGCAGGCTCAACCGGGGCTTCCGCTGGGCGCAGACCGTCTCCGCGGCGGCCATGTCGATCGGCCACGGCATGCAGGACGCCGCCAAGACCATGGGCATCGTGGTGCTGGCCCTCTACACCGGTGGTTTCCAGGACGACAAGACGCACATCCCCGGCTGGGTGTTCTGGACCTCGGCGACCATGCTGGCGCTGGGCACCTACGCGGGCGGCTGGCGGATCATCCGCACTCTCGGCCGCAAGATCATCGACCTGGGTCCGCCGGAGGGCTTCGCCGCCGAGACGGTGGCCAGCGCGGTGCTCTACTTCAACGCCCTGGTGCTGAAGGCCCCGATCTCCACCACCCACACGATCACCTCGGCGATCATGGGGGTGGGTGCCACCAAGCGGCTCTCCGCGGTGCGCTGGAACGTCGCGGGCAACATCGTGCTCGCCTGGATCATCACGTTCCCGGCGGCCGCGTTGATCGCCTGCCTGACCTACCTGGTGGTCCGGCCGCTGTTCTGATCCCGGCCGTACCGCCCGTCGAGGGGCTCCCCGCCACCGGCAGGGGGCCCCTCACGCGTAGTGCACGCCGATCCGCTCCCGGATGCCGTCCAGCAGCCCCATCACCTCACACGTGGCGGAGTGCGGCACCAGCGGGCTCTCGGTCAGCCCCGCCGCCAGGCAGCGCTGCACCTCGGCGGCCTCGTGCTGGTAGCCGCCGCCGGTGAGGTCGGCAGGGATGGTCTCCGGCTCGGCGCCGGCCCGGTGCAGCACCGCCGACGCCGGCCGGTAGAACGGCTCGGGCAGGTCGATCCGGCCGGTGGTGCCGGTGATCGAGGCGGTGATCGCGGTCGCGCCGACCATGCCGCAGCCGAGCGTGGCGATCGCGCCCGAGTCGTACCCGAGGACGATGCCGGTGTTCTCGTCCACGCCCTCCGGGCCGAGCTTCGCCCAGGCGTGCACGTGCTGCGGCACGCCGAGCAGCAGGTGGGCCAGGCTCACCGGGTAGACGCCGAGGTCGAGCAGGGCTCCACCGCCGAGGGTGCGGGCCCGCATCCGGTGCTCGGGCGGGAACGGCCCGGCCGCGCCGAAGTCGGCCCGGACGCTGGTCACCTCGCCGATCGCCCCGTCGGCGATCAACTCGACCACCCGCAGGACGAGCGGGTTCGTCCGCATCCACATGGCCTCCATCAGGAAGACCCCACGGGCGCGGGCGGACTCGACCAGTTCGGTGCTGCTCGGCAGGTCGAGGGTGAACGGTTTCTCCACCAGCACCGCCCGGCCGGCGTCCAGGCAGACCCGGGTCGCCTCGTGGTGGGCGGCGTGCGGGGTGGCCACGTAGATCACGTCGAGGTCCGGGTCGGCGGCCAGCCCCGCCCACGAGGCGTACGCCCGGGGGATGCCGTGCCGGGCGGCGAACCGCTCGGCGCTCTCGGCGGTCCGCGACCCGACCGCGAGCAGTTCGGCCCCCGGCACCAGGCGCAGGTCCTCGGCGAAGCGGCCGGCGATGTACCCGGTGGCCAGGATTCCCCAACGTGTCATGCCGGCAGGCTAACGAAGATCGACGACCGGCCGGTCGGGCGATCCACCGGCCGGGAACTAGGCTCGCGGGATGACGATCGACAGTGACGGCTTCGCCGCCCCGGCCGCCCTGGTCGAGCACGCCCGCCGGTTCCGCGCCGAGGGCGGAACGCCGGCGGTGCCGCGGGTCGCGGCCACCGTGCTGCTGCTCCGCCCGGCCGGCGACGACTTCGAGGTGTACGTGATCCGCCGGGTCGCCGCGATGGCCTTCGGCGGGATGTACGCCTTCCCCGGCGGCGGGGTGGACCGCTCCGACTCGCAGGCGCACCTGGACTGGGCCGGCCCGGAGCCGGCGGAGTGGGCCGGCCGGCTGGGCGTGGCCCCGGCGGCCGCCCAGGCGGTGGTCTGCGCCGCCGCGCGGGAGGTCTTCGAGGAGGCCGGCGTGCTGCTGGCCGGCCCGGACGCCTCGACCGTGGTGGGTGATGTCAGCGGCGACGAGTGGGAGGCCGCCCGGCAGGACCTGGAGGCCCGCCGGGTGGGCTTCGCCGACCTGCTCGCCGGGCGGCGGCTGACCCTCCGGTCGGACCTGCTGCTGCCGTGGAGCCGGTGGATCACCCCGGAGTTCGAGCCGCGCCGCTTCGACACGTACTTCTTCGTGGCGCTGCTGCCCGAGGGGCAGCGGACCCGGGACGTCTCCGGCGAGGCCGACCACACCATGTGGATCCGCCCGGCGGACGCCCTCGCCCGGGCCGAGGCCGGCGAGCTGACCATGCTGCCGCCGACGCTGGTCACCCTGGCCCAGGTGGTCGCCGCCGGCGACCTGGCCGGCGTGGCGCGGGCGTCGGCCGGCCGGGACGCCGCCACCCCGGTCACCCCGCGCCTGGACCTCCCCGACGACGGCGAACCCCGCTTCGTGCTGGGCTGACCCACGCCGCAAACCGACTCCGTCACCGCCGGTCGCCGACGGCCGGGCGCGGACACGCCGAGGGGCGCCGGTCAGTGCGACCGACGCCCCTCGCGGACCGGGATCCAGCGGCTCAGCCGAAGCGGCCGGTGATGTAGTCCTCGGTCTTCTTCACGCTCGGGTTGCTGAAGATCTTCTGCGTGTTGTCGTACTCGATCAGCCGGCCCGGGTCGCCGGTCTTCTCAATCGAGAAGAAGGCGGTCCGGTCCGACACCCGGGCGGCCTGCTGCATGTTGTGCGTGACGATGATGATGGTGAACTTGTCCTTGAGCTGGAACATCAGGTCCTCGATGGCCAGCGTGGAGATCGGGTCCAGCGCCGAGCAGGGCTCGTCCATCAGCACCACCTGCGGCTCGACCGCGATCGTGCGGGCGATGCAGAGCCGCTGCTGCTGACCGCCGGAGAGGCCCGCCCCCGGCTTGCCCAGCCGGTCCTTCACCTCGTCCCAGAGGTTGGCCGAGCGCAGCGCCTTCTCGGCGGCCTCGTCCAGGATCGACTTGCGGCGGACGCCGTTGAGGCGCAGCCCGGCCACCACGTTCTCGAAGATGCTCATGGTCGGGAACGGGTTCGGCCGCTGGAAGACCATGCCGATCATGCGACGCACCGCGGTGACGTCGACGTCGCGGTCGTAGATGTCCTGACCGTCGATGGTCAGGCTGCCCTCGACCCGGGCGCCGGGGAGCACCTCGTGCATCCGGTTGATCGAGCGCAGGAAGGTGGACTTGCCGCAGCCGGACGGGCCGATCAGGGCGGTCACCGTCTTGGGCTCGACGGTCAGGTTGATGTTCTCAATCGCCTTGAAGCCGCCGTAGTAGGCGGTGACGTTGGTGGCGTCGATGCGCTTGGCCATGGTGGCGGTACCTCCGGGGTTCATCGGGCGAGCCGGTTGCGACGGGCCAGCAACTTCGCCGCGATGGTGAGGACGAGTACGAGGGCGACCAGGGTCAACGCCGCGGTCCAGGCCCGTGCCGGCGCGTACTTCGACGCGTCACCGGCCTGCTGGTAGACGAAGAGGGCCAGCGACGACTGGTTGTTCTCGAACGGGTTGAAGTTGATCGCCGCTCCGCCACCGGCGACGAGCAGCACCGGGGCGGTCTCGCCGGCGGCCCGCGCGATGGCGAGCATGACGCCGGTGACGATGCCCGGCAGCGCCGTCGGCAGCACGACCCGCAGGATGGTCTTCCACTTCGGCACGCCGAGGGCGTACGCGCCCTCGCGCAGCGGCGCCGGGACGAGACGCAGCATCTCCTCGGTGGAGCGGACCACGGTCGGCAGCATCAGCACGCTCAGCGCGAGCGCGGCGGCGAAGCCGGAGAAGCCGGGCCGACCGTCGTTGAACCACGGCGACACGACCAGCACCCAGAACGCCAGGATGAACAGACCGGAGACGATCGACGGAATGCCGGTCATCACGTCGACGAAGAACCGGATCGCGAAGGCGAACTTCCCGCGCCCGTACTCGACGATGTAGATGGCGCAGAGGATGCCGAGCGGGACGGTGAGCAGGGCGGCGATGCCCACCTGCTCCAACGTCCCGACGATGGCGTGGTACGCCCCGCCGTTCGGGTCCCGGGGGCCGATGTTGTTCATCGAACTGTTGAAGAAGTCGCCGTCCAGCCGCTCGGCGCCCTTGCTGACCAGCGTCCAGACCACCGAGGCCAGCGGCAGCACCGCCAGCACGAAGGCCGAGTGGATCAGCGCGCTCCAGGTGCGGTTGCGGGCCGACCGGCGCCCCTCGACCGCGTTGGCGGCGGCGAAGAGGCCGGCCAGGTAGAGCAGCGCGCCAACGACCACGACCAGCACCGGGCCGCCGATGCCGGCGCCGTACACGATCCCGGTGGCGACCAGCAGGGCGGCGAGCGCGATGGCGGGTGCGGCGTACTTCGGGAGCCGCTTCGCCCGGAGCGTGACCGGCTGCGCCGCCGGTCGGGGGCGGTGGGAGGTGAGGGTGGTGGTCATGCGGCCGACTCCGTGAACTCCCGGCGGCGGTAGATGATCGCCCGCGCCGTGATGTTGACGATCAGCGTGATGGCGAACAGGACCAGGCCGGAGGCGATCAGCGCACCCCGTCCGGTGTCGTTCGCCTCGCCGAACGCGTTGGCGATGTTGGCGGCGATGGTGTTTCCGCCGTTCTCGATGAGGTTGAACGAGATTCCGAAGGTGGCGCCGAGGGTCAGCGCCAGCGCGATGGTCTCGCCGAGCGCCCGACCCAGGCCGAGCATCACCGCGGCGATGATGCCGGGACGCCCGTAGGGCAGCACCGCGGTGCGGAGCATCTCCCAGCGGGTGGCGCCCAGCGCGAGGGCGGCCTCCTCGTTCGCGGTCGGGGTCTGGAGGAACACCTCGCGGGAGAGCGAGGTGATGATCGGCAGGACCATGATCGCCAGCACCAGCGCTCCGAGCATGATCGACCGCCCGAACGGTCCGTCGCCGCCGAAGAGCGGGACCCAGCCGAAGTACTGGTTCAGCCAGGCCGAGAAGTCGCGGACCGGGCCGATGAAGACGTCTCGACCCCAGAGGCCGAAGACGACGCTCGGCACCGCGGCGAGCAGGTCGATCGCGAAGCCGAGCGCGGTGCCGAGCCGGCGCGGCGCGTAGTGGGACAGGTAGAGCGCGATGCCCAGGGCCACCGGCACCGCGATCAGCAGGGCCAGCGCGGAGCTGAGCACGGTGCCGAAGGCGAGCGCGCCGATGCCGAATTTCGGTTCCGGGTCGTTGGGGAACCAGCCCTCGAAGGTCCAGAAGCTCTCGGTGTTGGCCTGCAGCGCCGGGACCGCCTTGGCGATCAGGAAGAACGCGATCGCCGCGATGATGACCAGGACGGCCGTGCCGGCGGCCAGGGTGAGGGCGCGGAAGGCCCGCTCGGCACCGAAGGCCCGGGCCCGGGGCAGCGCGCCACCGCCGCCCAGCCCGGCTCCGCCCGGGGTACGGGTGCTGACTGGTGCCTCGGCCACACGCGCCGAGGCACCGGCGGGCCCGTCGTGACTCTCGGTCACGTGGATCCCGCCGGTGCCGGCGTCGGCCGAGCGCTGAGGGGTTTCACCCATCTGCTCGCTCGCTTCGCGTTGGTGGTGGTGTCGGTCCGGTCAGGAGATGTTCTTGGCCGCGGTCTCGACCTTGGCGCGGACCGACTCGGGCAGCGGGGCGTAGCCGATCTCGCTCAGCACCTTCTGGCCCTCGGTGCTCGCGGTGTAGCCGAGGAAGCTCTTGACCAGCGGGAGCTTGTCGGCGGCGAGGCCCTTGGAGCAGACGATCTCGTAGGTCACCAGGACGATCGGGTAGGCGCCGGCCTGCTTGGTGTTGTAGTCGATCTTCATCTTGAGGTCGTCGCCCGTGCCGGTGACCTCGGCGCCGTCGATGGTCTTGCCGGCGTTCTCCAGGGTCAGCTCGGCGAACTCGCCCGCGCCGTTGCCGATCTTCGCCATCTTCAGGCCGGCGTTCTCGGCGAACGACATCTCGACGTAGCCGATGGTGCCGTCGGCGCCCTTGATGACGCTGGCAACGCCGTCGTTGCCCTTGCCGGCGGTGCCGCCGGGGGCCTTCCACTCCTTGGCCTTGTCGAAGGTCCAGTCGGCCTCGGCGGTCTTGGCCAGGAAGCCCGTGAAGTTGTCGGTGGTGCCGGAGGAGTCCGACCGGTGCGCGGTCTGGATCGCGGTGGCGGGCAGCTTGGCGTCCGGGTTGTCGGCCTTGATGGCCGGGTCGTCCCACTTGGTGACCTTGCCGGCGAAGATCTTCGCCAGGGTGGCCGGCTTGAGCTGCAGGTTGTCCACGCCGCTGACGTTGTAGGCGACCGCGACCGGGCCGATCACCATCGGCAGGTGGATGGCCTTGCCCCCGGCGCACTTGGCGTCGGCCTGCGGCTGCTCCTCCTCCTTCAGGGCGGAGTCGGAGCCGGCGAAGTCGGCGGTGCCGGCGATGAAGGCCTGGACGCCGGCGCCCGAGCCGCTCGGCTCGTAGTTGATCGTCGTACCGCCGCACTTCTGCTGGTACGCCTTGATCCACTCGGCCATGGCGTTCTTCTGCGCGGAGGAGCCCTGCGCGTTCAGCGTGCCCTTGGCGCAGTCCGCCGCACTGGCGGAACCCGAGGCGGACGTGCCGGCCGGCTCGTTGTTGTCCGAGCCGCATGCACTGAGACCGAGCACCGCGGTAAGAGCGAGGCAGGCGATGGTGCCGTGCCGCTGGAGCTTCACCTGAGGGGTTTCCCTTCACGTCTTCTGTCAGGTCGCCCGGAAGGGGCCCGGGCGCCGGCGCTGACCGGCTGACACGAAAGCTAGGAGTGCCAGGTAGCCGGTTCGCCGGTCAGACGTGAACGGAAGATGAACAAGCGCGGCCGACGGGGTGGCCACGGCCTGAGGGCTGGTTGTCCGATAGGTGAACTGCCGGCCGGCTATCGCCATTTATCCGGCTTGCCCGGACGGCTGTTATCCCGCCGATGCGGCGCCGTTACCGCGCGGTGACCGCCCGGGGGCTCCTCAGCCGGGGCCGTCGACCGCTCAGCCCAGCTGGTAGTTGACGTGCCCGCACCAGCGGGCGAAACCGATCCGCTCGTAGAGCGCCACCGCGCTGCTGTTCGACTCGTCGACGTAGAGCATCACCCGGTCCAGCCCGCGCGCGTCCCGCAGGTGGGCCAGGCCGGCGGTGGTCAGCGCCCGGCCGAGCCCGCCGCCGTGCGCCGACGGGTCCACCCCGAGCACGTAGACCTCGCCGATCCGGGCCGAGCCGGGACGTTCGTGCACCTTGGTCCAGTGGAAGCCGAGCAGCCGGCCGCTGGCCTGCTCGACGGCGAGCAGGAAGCCGGCCGGGTCGAACCACGGTTCGGCCAGCCGGGCGCGCAGGTCGGCCGGGGTCCACCGGCCCTGCTCCGGGTGCGCGGCGAAGGCGCGGGTGTTCAGCGCGAGCCAGGCCTCGTCGTCCGCGCCGGGGCGGAAGGCGCGCAGCACGACGCCGTCCGGCAGCCGGGGCGCGGGCAGCGCGGCGGCCAGCGAGCGGCGCAGCTGCCAGAGCACCCGGGCGCGGGTGAAGCCCAGGTCGACGGCGAGCGCCGCGGCGGACGGGTGGTCCCCGTGCGCCCAGGCCCGCACCGGCCCGGACGCCGCCGCCAGTACGCCCCGGGCCAGCGCCCGGCCGGTGCCCCGCCGCCGGTACGCCGGATGGACCGCCAGCTCCGCGCCGACGCCGACCCCCGGCTCGGAGGTGTCCACGTGGGCGTACCCGGTCAGGGTGCCGTCGGTGGCGCGGGCGGTCAGGTGCACGGCCGGCGCCTCCGGGTCCCGCAGCCGCAGCAGCGTGTGCTCGTCGAACGGGTCCGCGCCGTCGGCGTCGCCGGCGAGGCGGGCCAGCGCCAGGGCCTCGGCCACCTCGGCCGGGGCGAGTCGGTCGGCCCGGGCCACCCGGTCGGTCGTCGGTTCCGCGCTGCTCACCCCGTCACCGTAGCCCCATCGCCGCGGGGGCTCAGGTGGTGCCGTCGACCGGCAGGGCCTCCAGGCGGAAGCGGCTGGTCAGGTCGGGCAGGATGTGACGCAGCGCGTCGACCGTCCCCTGCCGGTCCCCGCCGGCGTCGTGCAACAGCACGACCGAGCCGGGCCCGACGCCCCCGGTGACCTGGGTGGTGATCCGGGCGGCGCCGGGCGCCTCCCAGTCCGACGGGTCCACGGTCCAGTGCAGCGAAGTCATCCCCAGCTCCCGGGCGACCGACACCACCGGGTACGTCCACGCGCCGCCGGGCTGCCGGTACCAGGCGATGGGGGCGTCGGGCACGATGTCGTGGATCACCTGGTTGGTCCGCAGCAGGTCGGCGCGGATGGCGGCGGGGGAGCGCTGGCCCAGCTGCACGTCGTGCTGCCAGGTGTGGTTGCACAGGGTGTGCCCGTCGGCCGCGATCGCCCGGATCAGCTCCGGGTGGGCCTGCGCGTTCTCGCCAACCACGCAGAAGGTGGCCCGGACGTGGAACTCGCGCAGGATCTCCAGCACCTGCGGGGTGTACCGCGGGTCCGGCCCGTCGTCGAAGGTGAGCGCCACCTCGGGGGAGCCGGTGGTCTCCCGGCTGCCGAACGGACCGTCGTCCGGGTTCCCGGTCGGGTGACGGGCGTCGGGCTCCTGGGCGGCCTCGGCGCGGCCCGACGGCGTGGCCGTGGGTGTGCCGGACCCGGGCGACTGGTCGCCGTACTCGGTGTCGTGGACGCTGGCCGTGACGCCGGCCCGGGATCGGGGCTGGTCGGGGATCAGGCTCCGGCCGAGCGCGTACGCGGAGCCGAGCAGGGCGGCAAGCACGAGGACGACGACACCCACGGCGCGGCCGGTGCTCCGGGGGCCCATCAGTGCCACCGCCGGTGTGGACCGTGGGCCGGTCCCCTCGTCGCCCCCGTGGTCAGTGCCCGCACCGTCGCCCCTCTCGCCGCCAACTCGCCCTGAGAATAGGGCCGACAAGAAGGGCAAAAGGGGCGGATCGGAAACAGCGCACCGGACGGGTGGAACCGCGACGGTCGCGGCTCAAACAGGTGATGCGGCCCGATCGTGCAGACCGGTGATCAGGCGTGCTCCGCCCGGACCGGTCGTGGGGAGTGCTCCGCCTCCGGCAGCGACCGCGACGGCGGGACCACGAACTTGTAGCCCACCTGGCGGACCGTGCCGATCATCGACTCGTACTCCGAGCCGAGCTTGGCCCGCAGCCGCCGGACGTGCACGTCCACCGTCCGGGTGCCGCCGAAGTAGTCGTACCCCCAGACCTCGCGGAGCAGCTGGTCCCGGGTGAAGACCCGGCCCGGGTGCTGGGCCAGGAACTTCAGCAGCTCGAACTCCTTGTAGGTGAGGTCGAGCGGCCGGCCCTTGAGCTTGGCCGCGTAGGTGTCCGGGTCGATGGTCAGCTCGCCGGCCCGGATCGAGCCGCCCGCGCCGGCGGTGGCGTTGCTGAGCCGGCCGACCGCGAGGCGCAACCGGGCCTCCACCTCGGCCGGACCGGCGCTGGCCAGGATGACGTCGTCCACGCCCCAGTCGGCGTTCAACGCGATCAGCCCCGCCTCGGTCACCACCGCCACCAGCGGCACGCCGAGGCCGGTGGCGTGCAGCATCCGGCAGGTCGCGCGCGCCTCGCTCAGCTCGGACCGCGCGTCCACCAGCACCGCGTCCGGGCTCGGACCGGCGACCAGGGTGCGCACGTCACGGGGTGCCGTGCGGACCGAGTGCGGCAGCAGGTCGAGCGCCGGCAGCACTGCCGATGGTTCACCTGCGCGCGCGGTCACCAGCAACAGGATCTCCACACGATCACCTCCGTCCGGCGGCGGCGAAGCCGCGCGCGACCAGCGGCAGCCCGGAGGGCGTGGCGCTGCGAACTGGCGTGGGTCCCGGCGTCGCTGACGGGCGGGTAACGGCTTGAGCGTAACCGATGGCCCAGGTGAGCCCCGCTCATCCTTTCCTGTTTGTCTGATGTGCCCATGATCGCGCCGCAGGTTTTAACGTTGCCGAAACCGTGACCTCCGCCGGAGCCACCTGGTCTGGCACGATCGGGGCGTGTTTCCCTCCAGCTCGCCCGAAGCCGGCCGTGACCCGTGGCCCGACGACCCCCGTTCGGGCCCGGCCGGCCCCGCCCGTGGCCTTCCGCCCGGCCCGCGCACCGGGCCGACCGACGACGGTGAGCCGCGGCGGGAGCGCGGGCCGCGCCGGGCCCGCAAGGGCGGCGCGCCCCGCCGGCCCGACGACGAGCCGGCGGAGCCGGAGGCGGAGGTCGTCGAGCCGGTCGACGTGCGCAAGCCGCTCTCACTGACCGTCGCGGGCTTCGCCGCGCTGCTCGGGGTGGGCCTGGTGCTCGGCGCCCAGACCGCCGGGCCGGGGCACCGGCTGCCCTTCGCCTTCATCGTCTTCGGCGTGCAGCTGCTCTTCGTCCTCGCCTGGACGATGGCCATGCGCCCGCCCGCCCTGCTGCTGGTCGCGGTGGTCAGCGCTGCCGTCGCCGGCGCGGCGGACGTCGCCGCGGTGCAGTCGGACATCGCCGCTCTCGCGCCGCTCGGCTACGTCGCGGCGGGCGGATTCCTGCTCGGCGTGCTGGGTCAGCTCGTCCGCCGGGTGGACCGGATCCGGGTCACCGACTCGCTCGGCACCACCCTGCTCATCGTGGTCGGGGTGGTCGCGTTCGCCACCCTGATCACGCTCAGCCGGATCCCGGCCGGCACCCAGGCGATCACCGTCTGCCTGGCCGCCACCGGCGTCGCGCTCACCGTCGCCCGGCTCACCGACGCCGTGCTGCCCTGGCCCCGGCTCGCCCCGCAGGTGCCGCGGGGCGCGGCCGGCGTGGTGGCCGGGGCGATGATCGGCACCCTGACCAGCGCGGTGCTCGGGAGCTACCTGGTCGGCTTCACCCCGACCAGCGCCGCGCTGATCGGCCTGGTCACCGCCGCCACCGCCGTGCTGGCCGACCTCGCCGTCGGGTACGCCGAGGCGGGCCGCCTGATGGCCGGCGAGCCGCCGACGCTGTGGATCGCCCGGCACATGCAGGGTCCGCTCGGCGGGTTCGCGCTCGCCGCGCCGGCCGCGTACGCCATGTGCGTGCTGTTCCTCTGACCTACGGTTGAGCGTCACGCCGCTCGGGTACCAACGGTGCGCCGCACCGGTGGCGCGGTGGACACGGACGTCGCGGGACAGCGACGGCGACGGACGAGGAGGCGGCGTGGCAGAGGCGTACCCCGCGTACGAGGAGCGTCCCCGGCGGCGGGGGCGCAAGGTGCTGGTCACGCTGGTCGTCCTCCTGCTGCTCCTGGTCGGGCTGCTGGTCGTGGCCGACCGGGTGGCGGCCGGGGTGGCCGAGCGCGCCATCGCCGACCAGGTGAAGCAGGAGGTCGCCAAGCAGGACGCCCAGTCCGCCCCGCCCAAGGTCGACGTCGGCGGCTTCCCGTTCCTGACCCAGGTGCTCGCCGGCCGCTACGAGCGGATCTCCATCGTGCTGACCGACGTGCGGGGTTCGGTCGAGGGCAACGCGGTGAGCGTGCCCCGGTTGGACGTGGACGCCCGGAACGTGCGGGCCTCGCTGGACACCCTCCGCTCGGGCAGCGGCGACGTGGTCGCCGAGAAGGTCGACGGCACCGGCACCGTCACGTACGACAGCCTGGCCGCCCTGCTGGACCGCCCCGGTCTGAAGCTCGGCGAGCAGAACGGCAAGCTCGCCGTGACCGCCCCGGTGGACATCCTCGGGCAGAAGCTCACCGTCACCGGCACCGCCGACGTGACCGTGGCCGAGGGCAACAAGGTCGCACTGCGCTTCAACGACCTGACCGCCGAGGGGCTGCCGGCGGTGCCGCTGGCCCGGACGCTGCTGAGCAACTACGCCAAGGGCATCTCGATCGACGTGCCCCTGCCCGAGCTGCCGTTCCAGCTCAACGTCCGCAAGGTCGAGCCCCGGCCGGAGGGGCTGGTGGTGACCGCCGACGCGGCGAACGTACCGATCAACTCGGCCCGCTGACCGGGCAACCGCACGACGGCCCGGCCGCCCGGCCGGGCCGTCGTCGTGTCCCGCATGCTGGTCGGGCCGGTGGCGCTCTCCGGGACGGCTGCTAGGCTCCCTGCTCATGGGGACGCACCTCACCAAACGGCGCGCGGTCGACCTGTGCCGCGTGGCCACCTGCCTGTGTCGCTCCGTCATCTGACGGCGGGGCTGTCTCCGGCCGCCTAGCGGCCAACCGGCTTCAGGGTCTCTCCACCCTCCGGTGCTCTTCCCACCCGCACGCCCGGCAGCGGCGCCGTCGCACGAACCCGTGATCCGTTCCTCTATGGGTCCCGCGCGTGGTGCGACAATCACCGATTTCGATCCCGCGCTGGCTCACCATCCATCCTCACCAGGGAGTGATTCGATGAGTCGCGACACCGCACTCGTCTCGGCCGAGTGGGCCGAGAAGAACATCGACGCCCCGGGCGTCGTCTTCGTCGAGGTCGACGAGGACACCTCGGCGTACGACACCGGCCACATCGCCGGCGCGATCAAGCTGGACTGGCGGACCGACCTGCAGGACCCGGTCCGTCGGGACTTCGTCAACAAGACCCAGTTCGAGGCGCTGCTCTCCGAGCGGGGCATCGCCAACGACGACACCGTGATCCTCTACGGCGGCAACAACAACTGGTTCGCCGCGTACGCCTACTGGTACTTCAAGCTCTACGGCCACCGCGACGTCAAGCTGCTCGACGGCGGCCGCAAGAAGTGGGAGCTGGACGCCCGCCCGCTGGTCGCCGACCCGGTGACCCGCCCCCGGACCCAGTACGTCGCGCAGGAGCCGGACGCCTCGATCCGCGCCTTCCGCGACGAGGTGGTCGACGCCATCGGCACCAAGAACCTGGTCGACGTGCGCAGCCCCGACGAGTACGCCGGCCGGCTGCTCGCCCCCGCCCACCTGCCGCAGGAGCAGGCGCAGCGGGCCGGCCACGTGCCCACCGCGATCAGCGTGCCGTGGTCGAAGGCGGCCAACGAGGACGGGACCTTCAAGTCCGACGACGAGCTGCGCCGGATCTACGCCGACGCCGGGCTGGACGACGGCAAGGAGACCATCGCCTACTGCCGGATCGGTGAGCGCTCCTCGCACACCTGGTTCGTGCTCCAGGAGCTGCTCGGCCACCGCAACGTGAAGAACTACGACGGATCCTGGACCGAGTACGGCTCGCTGGTCGGCGTGCCGGTGGCGCTCGGCGACGAGCCCGGGGAGGCCTGAGATGACTGCACCCACCGCCGCAGGTTGCGCCGCTCCGGACCAGGCCGCGCCGCTGCCGGCCAGCCTGGACCTGGAGAAGGAAACCGTCATCACCGGTGTGGTCCGCTCCGACGCGGGCGAGATCGTGCCGGGCGCGTACGTCCGGCTGCTCGACTCGACCGGTGAGTTCACCGCCGAGGTGGTCACCTCCCCGGCCGGGCAGTTCCGGTTCTTCGCCGCGCCGGGCAGCTGGACCCTGCGGGCGCTGTCCCGGCACGGCAACGGCGACACCGCCGTGACCGCCGGACGGGGCATCAACGAGGTCTCCGTGACCGTCGCCTGACCCACGCTCTGATCGGCCCGGGGCCGGTCACCCCACCCGGGGTGACCGGCCCCGGCCGTCCGCCCGGCTGCCCGTCGCAGGGGGCGGCCGGCCCGACGGCGGGCGCGTGACACGATGGGCGGGTGAGCGGTGCTGTCCAGGCGGGGTGGGCCCCGCCGAGTGGTCCTGGCGAGCCGGCGCCCACCCGAGGGTGGCCGCGCTGGCTGCTGGCGGTGACCGTGCTCTGGGCGGTGCTGCTGGGGGCGCTGACCTGGTGGTCCGTGCGGCACGACCCGCCGACCGTGCGCGAGCAGCGCACCCTCGCCGAGGCCGGACCGGTGGCCGACCGGGCGGTCGGCCGCCTCGTCGCCGCCACCGGTGACGGAGCCTGGCAGTTGGCCGCGCCGCGGCTCGACCGGGGCTGTCGGGTCACCCCGATGGACGACGGCGCGTCGCTGGCCCGGGACCTGGACGTGGTGGTGGCCGAGGGCGGGGAACGGGCGCTGCTGGAGGCGGTCGCCGGACGGCTCCCGGCGGACTGGCGCGCCGGCGTCCACCTCGGCTCCGACGGTCCGCGGCTGCGGGCCGACGCCGGTGACTTCGTCGCGGTGCACGGCCGGGTGGTTACCCCCGGCCGGGTCCGGCTGACCGTGGACACCGGCTGCCGCCCGGACGACGTGGCATACGCGACACTCCTTCCCGGCTACGCCGGCGAGCCGGCCCTGGACGAGGCGCTGCGCGCGCTCGGTCGCCCGGCGGGCACCCGGGAACAGGTCGTCGCGCCCTGCCCCGGCGGCGGGGTCGCCCGGACCGCCTGGGTCGCCGCCGGTGCCGCACCGGCGTCGCTGGCGGGGTTGAAGCCGCTGGCCGCCGGCCGCGCGGTGGTCGACACCCCCGAGGTGTACGCCTACCGGCGCGGCACGGCCCTCGTCCTGGCCGACGCGACCGGCGAGCAGGTCCGGGTCTCCGCCTCCACCGGCTGCTGATCCCGCTCGGCGCCCGGCGCGGTCAGCGCTGCTGATCCCCGCGACGCCCGCGCGGCCAGCGCTGCTGTTCCACCTCGGCGCCGGCGCCGGCGCGGTCAGCGGTGGTGCCGCTTGTCATGCGGGGTGCGGCTGCGGCCGAGGGCGTCCACCAGGCCCCACCGGCCGGGGATGTCGAGCAACTCCACCCGGCCCATGCCCTCCGGCACCGCCGGATCGATGATCAGGTGATCGCCCTGCGGCTCCAGCCCGAGCATCACCCGCAGCAGCAGCAGGGGCGTCCCGGCCGACCAGGCCTGCGGACTGCACGCCGTGGGGTACTGCACCGGGTACTCGGTGAGGCGGCGGTCGTAGCCGGCGAACGCCTCCGGGAGCCGTCCGTTGAAGTACCGGGAGGCGCTGAGCATGCCGTCGCAGATGCGTCCGGCCTCCTCCCGGAAGCCGTACCGGGCGAGGCCCCAGGCGATGAAGGCGTTGTCGAACGGCCAGACCGTCCCGACGTGGTAGCCGACCGGGTTGTACCGCCCCTGGTCGCTGGCGAGCGTGCGTACCCCCCAGCCGGAGAAGAGCAGGGGGTCGAGCAGGAGGCGAGCGATCCGCTCGGCCCGGGACTCGTCCACGATGCCGCTCCACAGCAGGTGCCCCATGTTGGAGGAGAGCGCGTCCACGTGCCGCCCCTCCGGGTCGAGGGCGAGCGCGAAGTACTCGCGCTCGGGGATCCAGAAGTCCCGGTTGAAGCGCTCCTTGAGGGCGGCGGCCTCGCGTTCCAGCCGCTCGGCGTAGGCGGGGTCGTTCCAGAACAGCCGGGCCATCCGGGCGCCGCGCAGCTTCGCGTCGTACGCGTACCCCTGGAGCTCGCAGGTGGCCCGGGGGAAGCCCGGCAGCCGGCCGTCGGAGTAGGAGATCGAGTCCCACGAGTCCTTCCAGCACTGGTTCTCCAGGCCGGTGTCCGGGTTGCGGGTGCGGTACCAGAGGTAGCCCGTGCCGAGCAGGTCGCCGTAGCTGTCGATCCAGGCCAGCGCCGCCCGGGCCGGGAACTCCAGCTTCCGCACCAGGTCGGCGTCGCCGGTCCACCGTTCGTACTCGTCGAGCAGGATCAGGAAGAGCGGGGTGGAGTCGGCGGAACCGTAGTAGGGCGAGTGCGGCTGCTCCTCGAAGCCGGCCGTCTCGCCGTAGCGCAGCTCGTGCAGGATCTTGCCCGGCTCCTCGTCCCGGAAGTCGTCCAGGCGGTGACCCTGCAACCCCGCCAGCATCGTGATGGTCGGCGGGATCAGCTCGGGCAGGAACGGCAGCACCTGGAGCGAGGTGAGGATGCTGTCCCGACCGAAGAGGGTCATGAACCAGGGCAGGCCCGCGGCGAGCAGCCGTACCCGGAGGGTGATCGATTCATAGCGCAGTGCGGCCAGGTCGTTGAGACTCTGCCGGTACGCCGTGGCCAGCGGCTCGCAGTCGCAGCCCAGTTTGGGCGCGCCGTCAACCAGTTCCTGCTGCTCCGCCAGGATGGCGGCGGGGCTGCGGCTGCCACTCAGCGGGGTGGTCGCGCGGAAGTCCTCCCCGCGGGCGCCGTAGATCAACGCCGACACGTGCAGCCGGGTGGTCCACTCGGCGTGCGGGCCGATGAGGATCATCCAGGTCATCCCGCCCGGGTCCACCTCGGCGGGGGCGGTGCTGGTGATCACGGTCTCCCGGTGGAACGCCTCCCGCCGGTAGGTGAGCTTCAGTTCGTTCTCGCCGACCGTGGCGGTGGTCCGGCCCGCCTTGGTCCGCTTGTGTTTGATCTCGAAGAGGTCGGCGAAGTCGGAACCCATCTCCAGCCGGAGCTTGAACCGCATCTCCCGCTCGGAGTGGTTGAGCACGGTGAGTTCCTCGCCCAGGCTGCCGCCGATGGCCCGGCGGCGGATCACCGACACCTTGGCGTCGAGGTAGTGCGTCGGCTCGCCGGGGACGAGGAAGTACCGGGTCCGGTGGGACTGCGAGTCGTCGATCGAGAGGGCGTGCAGCCGCTCCCCGTCGAGGGTCAGCAGCCAGGTGGAGAGGAAGCGGGTGTCGAACGAGAAGAGCCCGGTGGGGAAGTCGAACGACGGCTCGATGTCACCGCGGTGGTCGCAGACGACGAAGGTGTTGCCGTCGAGGATGCTGACCAACTGCCTCATCATCCTGACCGTCCGACCTGCTCGCGGGCGGTCTCCCGAGGATCCCGGGCGCCCGGCGGGTCGGGGAGGAACCGGCGGAAGGCGAGAATGAGCGCCGAGTTGCCCCCGAAGGTGCTCTCATTGCGCAGGACCGCGGATATGGCCTCGGCCCGGCCGGTGACCAGCCGCTCGAAGAGGTCCGCGCTGCTGCTCCAGATGGCGTCCGCGGGGCCGCGGACCCGGTTGACGATGACTTTGCCGGGGCTCATCTGGACCAGCCAGTGGTCGGTGCGGTTGTCGGTGGTGAGCTCGATCTGGATCGTCCCGGTGAACGGGGTGCGCAGCACCGCCGGGGCGCGCGCCGGCAGCGATGCGAAGAACTCCTCTATCGCCTCGTTCACATCCGAATGGTAGGCAGTCAACGGACATGTCGGGACGGTATTGGTACTCCACGCAGATCGGACATGGCATCCCGGTCGGTCAATAGACCAGTGCCTGGGCCCCCTCCGTCATCGCCTCCTCGACGAAGACGGCCGCGCCCGCTATGCGTATCCCGGGCAGCACGTCGCCGGGGCCGATGTCCCGGCGGGCGGCGCACTGGGTGCAGGCGGTGACCCGACCGGTGGTGAGGATGACGTGCAGCAGCTCCGCCAGCGGGGCGGAGTGCGGCAGCTCGAACTGCTCCGCCCGACCGGGGAGGGCGAACCAGGTTGACTCGCCGGTCAGCCAGAGCGACACCTCCACTCCGGCTGCGGCGGCGGTGGCGGCGACCGTGAAGGCCTGGGCGCACCGTTCCGGCGCGTCCGCCCCGGCGGTGGCCTTGACGACGAGAGTGCGAGCCATGACCCCCAGCATAGGATGACCATGATGGTTACCGAGATCGGGTTCGTCAGCCTGCTGGTCGCGGGCCTCGGCGCGCTCGCCGGTGGCCTGGTCTACCTTGCCGTACGCATATCGAGAGGTAAGTGGTGAGCGCGAACCCGTCGGACGAGAACCCGCTGCAGCCGCCGTGGCTGAACGCGCCGCCGGTCGAGGAGTACCCGTACGAGGAGAGCCACGACCTGCGGGTCGGCCCGAAGCTGCACCCGGCGCTCGACGCCCTGCTGCCGTACGTCGGGGTGTGGCGGGGCCGCGGCCGGGGTGGCTTCCCCACCATCGAGGACTTCGACTTCGCCCAGGAGATCCGGATCAGCCACGACGGCCGGCCGTTCCTGCTCTACGAGTCGCGGGCGTGGATCCTCGACGAGCAGAGCCGGCCGGTGCGGCCCGCCGGGCGTGAGGTCGGCTGGTGGCGTCCGGTGCTCGGCGGCGACCGGGCCACCGA
Organism: Micromonospora purpureochromogenes; assembly: GCF_900091515.1. Taxonomy (NCBI): domain Bacteria; kingdom Bacillati; phylum Actinomycetota; class Actinomycetes; order Micromonosporales; family Micromonosporaceae; genus Micromonospora; species Micromonospora purpureochromogenes. The sequence goes on from NZ_LT607410.1 coordinate 1,169,720, forward strand.
CGAGCTGGAGGCGCTGATGATGAGCCCCACCGGGATCATGGAGCTCTACATCGGCAAGCGCACCGGCACCCAGATCGAGTTCGCCACCGACGCGGTCGTGCGGACCTCCACCGCCAAAGAGGTCACGGCCGGTGCCCGACTCTTCGGCATCGTCGAGGGCGCGCTGCTCTACGCCCAGGAGATGGCCGGCATGGGCCACCCCCTCTCGCCGCACCTCTCCGCCCGCCTCATCCGCGTGGCCGGCTGACCCACCCGCCGGCCTGCCCACCCCGGACCCCGCGGTAATCGACAGCTCCGCCTTTCCGGAGCTTCATGATGGGGTCAGGGGACGGGGTGGGCCAGGAGGGCCTGGAGGGCCGGGGTGTGCGGAGAGGGCGGGAGGCGCGTGGCGTCGAGGCTGCGGAACTCCGCCAGGCCGCGCACCGACGAGGTGAACCAGACGCCGTCGGCCTCGACCAGCCGCCGCGGCGTGGCCATCCGCTCGGCGGCGGCGAAGCCCAGCTCCCCGGCGTGGGCGAGCAGCCAGGCGCAGGTGGCGCCGGGGAGGATGCCCGTCGCGGCGGCCGGGACGGTGCAGAGCGTGCCGCCCTCCAGCCAGACCACGTTCGCGCTCGGCCCCTCCAGCACGTACCCGTCCGTGGAGGTCCAGAGCGCGTCGTCCACGCCCTTGCGGGCGGCCCAGCGCCGCGCGGCGCTGCTCACCGCGTACGAGGTGGACTTGACGCCGGTGGGGAGCCAGCCCAGCTCCGGCCGGGCCGCCGCGGCCACGCCGAGGGGCAGGGTGGCCACGCCGACACCGTCGCGTCGGGCCCGGCGGGCGGACGGCGGGACCTCGCCCAGGGTGGCGTAGACGGTCGGCGGGCCGCCGCCCTCCGGGCCCCGGGTGCAGACCAGCCGCAGCGCGCCCTCCACCTCCGTCGGCCAGCCGGCGGTCACCCTCTCCAGCAGCTCGACCAGGGCGTCCTCGGCGGGCAGCGCCAGCTCCACGGCGGCGGCGCCGGCCCGCAGCCGGGCCAGGTGTGCCGCGCGCAGCCAGGGCCGCCCGCCCCGCAGGTGCATGGTCTCGAAGAGGCCGTCGCCGTGCAGCGCGCCGAGGTCGTCGCCGCGCAGCACCGGCTCCCCACCGGGTACGACGCCCCGGCCGAGTACGGCGACCCTGGTTGCCTCCATGACCGTCGAGCCTAGACAGTGGCCGGGGCGCCGGGTCTCGATCGCCGGCCCGGGTCAACCCCGCGCGGCGGCCAGTTCGGCGTTGGCCCGCTCGGTGACCAGGGCCAGTACGCGGGCGGTGACGGCCAGGTCGGCGGCGGGGATGTCCGCGTACACCCGGCCGGCGATGCCGGCGCTGATCTCGGCGACCCGGCGCTGCCGGGCCCGGCCGGCGTCGGTCAGGTCCACCCGGGCTTCGTCGGCGGGAAGCACCCGCACCAGGCCGGCCTCGGCCAACTCGGCGATCGTCGCCAGCGCCGCCGCCGCGCCGATCTTCAAGGTGCTGGTCATCCGGTCGACCAGCCGGGAGCGGTCGAGCGTCCCGCCGGCGTTGGCGACGGCGTTGAGGGCCAGGGCCTGCGGGAAGGACGTGCCGGTCGGGGTCAGCTCGCGTTCGAGGACCGCGCGGGTGGCGTAGTGGGCCAGGCCGACGACCTGGCCGTTGAGGGTGGGAGTGGTCGACATCGGTCGCTCCTTTGTTCGCTCCACGGCTTCGATACTCGGATCATATTGAGACGCAGTCTCAATTGGCAACAGGTTTCTAAGGGTGTCAGGTCTCTTTTCGGTCGGGATGCGGCTAGATTGCGGCCATGACCGCCGACTCCTCGACGTCCGACCGGGTCCTGCCGCTGCGGGAGCGCAAGAAGCTGCGAACCCGGCGGGCGCTCGCCGACGCCGCGCTGCGCATGTTCACCGAGCGGGGCTTCGAGGCCACCACGGTGGAGGAGCTGGTCGACGCGGTGGAGGTGTCCCGCAGCAGCTTCTTCCGGATCTTCCCGGCCAAGGAGGCCGCCGCCATCGAGGCGGAGGCGGAGCTCTGGTCGGCCTACCTGGCCGCCCTCGAGCGGCGCGCCCTGTCCGGCCTCGTGCTCACCCAGCTGAGCGGCCTGCTGGGCGAGGTGGTCACCGGGCTCGGGGCCGACTGGGCGGAGCGCTACGTCGCCACCCGGCGGCTCGTACTGACCTCGCCCGCCCTGCTGGCCTACGCCGCCCACTATCGCGCCGAGGTCGAGCAGCGGATCACCGACCGGCTGGCCGGCAAGCTCGCGCTGCCTCCCGGGGACCTCCGGCCCCAGGTCCTCGCCGAGGTCACCACCACCGCCTGGCGCCTGGCCGCCCGGGCCTGGGTGCACGGCGGCGGCCAGGGCGGGCTGCCGACCCTCGTCGAGCGGGTCGCGCACGCCTTCCGGGCCATCCCGGCGAGCCTGGAGCTTTCCGCGCCGGAACGACCCGCCGGCGCCGAACTATGATCGGACGGTGTCCGAATCCTCGCTCGCGGAAATGCTCCGCTCCCGTGGGCTGCGGCTGACGGCGCAGCGGCAGCTGGTGCTCCAGGCCGTGCTGGACCTGGGGCACGCCACGCCGGAGCAGGTGCACACGGCGGTCCGGGAGGTCGCCGCGGGCGTCAACATCACCACCATCTACCGGACCCTGGAGCTGCTGGAGCGGCTCGGGCTGGTGACCCACACCCACCTGTCGCACGGGTCGCCGACCTACCACGCGGCGGGTGAGCACCAGCACGTCCACCTGGTCTGCCGCGAGTGCGGGGCGATCGACGAGATGGATCCCGAGCTGCTCCGTCCCCTCGCCGACCAGCTCGTGGCCGAGCGCGGGTTCCGGGTCGACATCGGGCACGTGGCGCTCTTCGGCGTCTGCGGCCACTGCGAGGACGGGGAACCGAAATGATCGACATCGCGGGAGCGGTGGCCGTCGAGGCCATCGACGAGGCCAGTCGCGACCAGCCGGAGCCGGCGCACCGCGCCGCCGGGGTCCGGGGCGTCGCCGCGCACTACGGGGACCCGATGCGCGAGCAGCGGACCCTGGCCACCGGGGTCGGCCTGGTCGACCGGTCGCACCGCGGGGTGGTCGCGGTGCCCGGCGAGGAGCGGATCGGCTGGCTGCACACGCTGACCAGCCAGCACCTCAACGCGCTGAAGCCCTGGCAGGGCACCGAGCTGCTGGTGCTCAGCCCGCACGGGCACGTGGAGCAGCACGCGATGGTCGCCGACGACGGCGAGACCACCTGGCTCGACACCGAGCCGGGCGCCACCGAGGGGCTGCTGTCGTACCTGGAGAAGATGCGGTTCTTCAGCCGGGTCGAGCCGCGCGACGCCACCGCCGACCACGCGCTGCTCTCGCTGGTCGGTCCGGAGGCGGTCGCGGCCGTCGCGGCGCTCGGCGTCACCGGGCTGGGCGACCCCGACGTGGTCGCGGTGCCGGGTCCGAAGTTCCGCTCCGACGAACTGCCGTCCCGACCCACCGTCGTGTACGACGTGCGGCCGCTGCCCGTCGGCGGCTGGGCCCGCCGGGGCCCGCTCGGCGTGGACCTGCTGGTGCCCCGGCCCGCCATGGACCAGGTCGTGGCCGAGCTGCGCGGCAACGGGGTGCCGGTGGCCGGGCTGTGGGCGTACGAGGCGGTGCGGGCGGCCGCCCGGCTGCCCCGGGTGGGGGTGGACACCGACCACCGGACCATTCCCGCCGAGGTGGGTCTGATCGCCCCGGCGGTGCACCTGAACAAGGGCTGCTACCGGGGGCAGGAGACGGTGGCCCGGGTGCACAACCTGGGCAAGCCGCCCCGCCGGCTCGTACTGCTGCACCTGGACGGGGTGACCACCGACCAGCCGCCGGCCGCCGGCACGCCGGTGATCCTGGACGGCCGGCCGGTCGGCTTCGTCGGCACCGCCGTGCACCACTACGAGCTGGGGCAGGTCGCCCTCGCCGTGGTCAAGCGCAACGTCGGCGACGACGCCCGCCTGCTGGTGGGGGAGACCGCCGCGGCGATCGACCGGGAGTAAGGGTGCCGGGCCTGCGCCCGCATTGCAGGAAGTCTTCCTTCCCGCCGGGCGTGGTCCCGCCATTCTTCCGTCGTTCCCGGCTCCGGCCGTCGACCGGAGCCGGTCGGGGCGGCTAGGATCCCGGCATGAGTACAGGGACGTTGATCACGGTTGCCCCCACCGGCGCGGAGTCGGCCAAGGCGGAGGTGCCGGCGCTGCCGGTGACCCTCGACGAGCTGCTGCTGACCGCCAAGGAGTGCGAGGCGCTCGGCGCCGCCGTGATCCACGTCCACATCCGTGACGACGAGGCGCGGCCGACCCTGGACCAGGGCCGGCTGCGGGACACCGTGGCGGCGCTGCGGGAGAGCACCGACCTGATCGTGCAGGTCTCCTCCGGCGGCGCGGTGACCGACCCGGAGTCCGCCCGGCTCGCCGTGCTCGACGCCGGGCCGGACATGGCCTCCTGCACCATGGGCACGCTCAACTTCGGCGACGACGTCTTCCTCAACCGGTGGGAGTTCATCGTCGACCTGCATACCCGGATGCAGGAGCGCGGCATCGTCCCCGAGTACGAGATCTTCGACCTGGGCCACCTCACCGCCCTGCAGCGGCTGCTCGGCAAGTACGGGCTGCCGCACGGCGGCCACGTGCACGTCGACTTCGTGATGGGCGTGCCGGGCGGCATGCCGGGCACCACCCAGGCGCTGGTCGCCGCCCACCAGGCGCTGCGTGACCTGCCGGAGGGCACCACCTTCTCGGCCACCGGCATCGGGCGCAGCACCATCCCGGTGCTGCTGGCCTCGCTCTCGGCCGGCGGTCACCTGCGGGTCGGCATGGAGGACACGGTCACCTACGCGAAGGGCCAGCCGGTGGAGTCCAACATGCAGCTGGTCGCCCGGGCGGTCGGTTTCGCCCAGCTCGCCCAGCGTCCGCCGCTGACCACCGCCGAGGCCCGTACGCTGCTCGGCCTGTAAGGCCGGCCCCGCCGCCCACCCCTGTACGACCACCGCCGACGTCCCTGGTCACCCGGCTGCCGAGCCCTGCGGGGACGTCGGTACCGTCCACTCCGTGGGAAAGACGTACGAGGGCGGCGTGCCGCTCGCCGAGGTGGTCCGGTCCGGTTTCGTGGAGGGCGTGCACCGCGGCTCGGTGGTGGTGCTCGACGCCGGTGGCGCACCGGTGGCCGGGGCGGGGGACGTCACCTCGCCGATCTTCCCGCGCTCGGCGAGCAAGCCGATGCAGGCGATCGGGATGCTGCGCGCCGGCCTACCGCTGACCGACCCGGCCGACGTGGCGCTGGTCTCCGCCAGCCATGCCGGCGAGGAGTTCCACCTGGCCCGGGTGGAGGCGCTGCTGGCCCGGGCCGGGCTGGACGGCTCGGCCCTGCACTGCCCACCCGACCTGCCCGTCGGTGAGGCGGCCCGGGAGGCGGTGCTGCGCGCCGGCGGCGGGCCGACCCGGGTGCAGATGAACTGCTCCGGCAAGCACAGCGGGATGCTGCTGACCTGCGTGGCGGCCGGCTGGCCGCTGGACGGCTACTGGCGGCCGGAGCACCCCCTGCAGCAGCGGCTGACCGCCACCATCGAGGAGTTCACCGGCGAGGAGGTGGCGGCCGTCGGGGTGGACGGCTGCGGCGCGCCGGTGCTCGCCGTCTCGCTGACCGGGCTGGCCGGGGCGTACCTGCGGCTGGTCTCCGCCGAGCCGGGGTCGGTGGAGCGGACCGTGTCCGACGCGATGCGGGCGTACCCGGAGCTGGTCGGCGGGACCGGGGCCGAGGACACCCGGCTGATGCGGGGCGTACCCGGGGCGTTGGCCAAGGTGGGCGCGGAGGGCGTGATCGCCGCGGCCGTGCCCGGCGTGGGCGCGGTCGCCCTCAAGATCGATGACGGCGCCGGTCGGGCCCGGATGCCGGTGCTGGTCTCGGCGCTGCGCCGGCTCGGCGTCGACGCCCCGGTGCTGACCGAGTACGCCGAGCTGCCGCTGCTCGGCGGCGGCCTGCCGGTCGGGGTCGTGCGGGCCGCCTGGTAAAGCCGGTCCGTGCCCCGCCGCCTGACGGCGGGGTGCGCGTCGCGGCCCGGACCTTTGCTGAGGGACCCGCTGCGGCGTTCGCGCGGACCCGCCGTCCGGACAGCCCGCGGGCGGCCCGTGCGGCCGGGTCGGGCACGCTCAGCGCAGGAAGTCGCGCAGGGCGGCGTCGACCGCCTCGGGGCGCTCCAGCGGCAGCAGGTGGGCGGCGTCCGGCACGTCGGGCAGGCGCACCGCGCCGGGCACCTCGGCCGCGATCCGGTCGGCGAGCCGGGAGATGTCCGGGACGTCGGCCGCGCCGGCGGTGACCAGCACCGGCAGCCGCAGCTCACCGAGGCGCTCGATCGCCGGCGGGTCGAGGTCGTCGACCTCCACCGCGCTGAGCGCCTGCTCGGCGGCGAGCGCCCGCTGGTCCATCTCCTCGGCGAAGGCGACCAGGCCGGGGTCGACGTCCTCCGGGCGGCGGCCGGGGCCGACCACCCAGAACCGCACCTCGCCGGCGGCGCTCGCCGCGAAGTCCTCCGGGTCCACCTCGCCGACCAGCGTCTCCCAGAGCTGCTCGGCCTCCTCGGACCACTGGTTGCCGGCGACGGCCGAGCCGAAGAGCGCGAGGGCGGAGACCCGTTTCGGGTGCGCCAGCGCGGTGTCGATCGCCACCGCCCCGCCGAACGAGCAGCCCACCAGGGCGGCCCGGTCGATGCCCAGCGCGTCCAGCACCGCGACCACGTCGTCGTGGTGGGCGAAGGACGCCGGCGGCAGCTCCGAGTCGCCGTAGCCGCGCAGGTCCAGCGCGATCACCCGGTGCCGTTCGGCGAGAGCGGGCGCCAGGTGCCGCCACATCCGCCGGTCCGCGATGCCGGCGTGCAGCAGGAGCACGGGGCTGCCGCTGCCCAGGTCGTCGTAGGCGAGCCGGGCACCGTTGATGTCGATCATCGTCACGCGTGCAAGCTACGCAGCGAACATGGGGTTTGCAACCGCCTATTGTTACCTCGCTAACTGTGGCTAGCGTTTTGCTTGCTCTAGTTAGCACCGCGGACTAGCGTAGGGCCCATGGCCGCACCCAAGGATCTACCCGACGTCGGCGGATTCATCCGTGACCTGCGCCGGAACGCCAAGATCTCGCTGCGCCAGCTCGCCGAGCAGGCCGGGGTGAGCAACCCGTACCTGAGTCAGATCGAGCGCGGGCTGCGCAAGCCGAGCGCCGAGGTGCTCCAGCAGCTCGCCAGCGCGCTGCGGGTCTCCACCCCGGCGATGTACCTGCGCGCCGGGCTGCTCGACGACAAGGAGGGTCAGGGGGTGCTCGCGGCGATCGCGATCGACCCCGACCTGACGATGGCGCAGAAGCAGTCGCTGAGCCAGATCTACGAGACCTTCCGCCGGGAGAACGTCCGGCTCGCCGAGGCGACCGCCGCGGCCGGCCCGGAGACCACTCCGGCGGCGGAACCCAGCGCACCGGCCGTGCCGACCGAGGCGGCCGCCACCGCCACGCCGGCCGCGACCGGCCCCACCACCCCCGACGGCACCCCGACCGAGGCCGTCCTGGAATCGGTCGCCGTCACCGAGGCGGGCCCCGCGCCCGCCCCCGTCACCCCCGACAGCAAGGCCGCGGGAGCGGCCGAGGAGGAGAAGTCATGACCCAGCCGAAGACCAACCGCATCCCGGCTCCGCTCTACGCCGCCGCCGGCGCCGGCGAGTTGGCCTACCAGCAGCTCCGCAAGCTCCCGACCGTGGTGAGCGAGCTGGGCACCAAGGTCGTCGCCGACGGCACCAAGGTGGTCACCGAGATCGGCGGCAAGGCCGTCGTCACCGGCTTCGAGCTGCGCCAGAAGGCCACCGAGACCTTCAAGACCGCCAACCTGACGGCGACCGTGCGCGAGAAGGCCGTCCCGGCCGACCTCGACCTGGACAAGCTGCGCGAGGCCGCCACCCGCAACGCCGCCGCGCTGCTGGTCGGTGCGCAGGCCGCCCAGGAGCGCGCGCTGGCCGCGTACGGCGCGCTGATCGCCCGCGGCGAGCGCGTCGTCGGTGCCGGCGTGCTGGAGGCCGCCGACACCGTCAACGCCGACATCGAGGCGACCGACGCCACCCTCCCGGCCGAGGTGAAGGACGAGGTCGCGACGACCGCCACCGCCGCACCGGCCGAGGCGGAGATCCCCACCCCGGCCGAGGTCGCCGAGGTCGTCGAGGCCAAGCCGGCCACCGCGAAGACCACCCGGGCGCGGGCCGCCAAGCCGGCCGCCACCCCGTCGGCGAAGCTGCCGAAGGCCACCAAGCGGACCCGCCCGGCCGCCGAGTAACCGTCGCAAACCGGTACGACCCCGGAACCGTCCTGTGGGACGTTTCCGGGGTCGTCGGCATATGCTGGCCGGCATGGCCATCGCCGCGCCGATCTTCGTCTTCGATGTCGTCTTCGTGATCGACCGGATCCTGCTCGTGTTCGCGCTGATCGTGCAGGGTGTCGCCCTGGTGCACGCGATCACCCAGCGCGCCGACGCGTTTCCGGCGATCGGCACCCTGCCCAAGGGCGGCTGGATCGCCATCCTGGCGGTCTGTCTGGTGCTCACCCTGCTCGGCTTCGGCGCGCTCAGCATCTTCGGGCTGATCGGCATCGCGGCGGGCCTGATCTACCTGCTCGACGTCCGGGTCGGGCTGCGTGACCTGCACGACGGCAAAGGGTTCTGGTGAGAGGTTTCCGCTGGCCCCCGCCGCCCGACGGCGGACCCCGCACCTGGGGGCCCGGCCCGGGCGCGCCGCGTACCGGCCGACCGGCCCTGCCCGAGCCGGAGACCGAGCTGGTCACCACGCCGCACGGCGTACGGCTGGAGCGGCTGGTCACCGGCACCGGTGACCCGGCCACCGTCTTCGCGCACGGGCTCGGCAACGGCATCGCCACCACCCGCCCGTTCGGCAGCGCGGTCAACGGCCGCAAGATCTTCTTCCAGTTCCGCGGGCACGGGCGTTCCGACGCGCCGCCCGGCCCGTGGAGCTACCTGGACCTCGCCCGTGACCTGCGGGCCGTCGCCGACCTGGGCGGGGCCACCCGCGCCTTCGGGGCCAGCCTGGGCGCGGGTGCCCTCTGCCGGCTGCTGCTGGAAAGCCCCGACCGCTTCGAGAAGCTGGTCTTCTTCCTACCCGCGGTGCTCGACACCCCGCGCGGCCCGGTCGCCCGGCAACGGCTGACCGACCTGCTGGACGCGGTGGCCGACGGTGACGCCTCGGCCGTCGCCGACGTCGTCTCGCTGGAGGTGCCGACGGCGGTCCGCAACACCCCGGCCGGCTGGGCGTACCTGCGGCAGCGGCTCGACCAGCTGCTGCGCGACGGGCTCGCCCCCGGGCTGGCCGACCTGCCGGAGCAGGTCCCGCTGCGGGACGTCTCCGCACTCGCCGCGGTGACCGCCCCGGCGCTGGTGATCGGCTGTGCCGGCGACGACCTGCACCCGGCGCACGTCGCCGAGGAGCTGGCCGCCGCGCTGCCGCACGCCACCCTGCACCTCTACGACCGCCCGGGTTTCGCCTGGACCGAACGCGCCGACCTGCGGGAGCGGATCTCGACGTTCCTGAACGGGTAGCGTCTGCTGTCATGGGCGTCACACACCACGGCCGTACCCACCGTCTCGACCTCGCCGACCCCACCCTGCGGGAGTGGGAGTGCACGGTGCTCGCCGCGGACGAGCAGGGCATCGTGCTGGACCGGTCGGCGTTCTACCCGGGCGGCGGCGGCCAGCCGCCGGACCACGGCGTGCTGCTCTGGCAGGGCGTGCAGACCCGGATCGTCGGCACCCGCAAGGGCGACGACCTTTATTTGATTCCCGCCGAGGGCGACCCGGTGCCGCCGGTCGGCACCACGGTCACCGGCGCGGTGGCGGACGAGCGGCGGACCCGCCTGATGCGCACCCACTCCGGCCTGCACGTGCTCTGCGGCGTCGTGTTCCGCGACTTCGGCGCACTGGTCACCGGCGGCAACATGGAGCCGGGGGAGGCCAGGATGGACTTCAACCTGCCCGAGGTGCCGCCGGACTTCAAGACCCGGATCGAGGAGCTGGTCAATGCCGAGGTGGCCGCCGACCGGTCGGTCGCCGTGCGGGTGCTGCCCCGGGCCGAGGCGCTGGCCCTGCCGGACATCATCCGTACCCAGTCCAACCTGATCCCGCCGGACGAGCAGGAGGTCCGGATCGTCGACATCGTCGGGCTGGACGTGCAGGCCGACGGCGGCACCCACGTCGCCTCGACCGCCCAGATCGGCAAGGTTCAGGTGGTCAAGGTGGAGAGCAAGGGCCGCGCCAACCGCCGGGTCCGGGTCAGGTTGGTCGACTGAGGTCACCGTCACCGAGGTGTCCCCGGCACCGGTGGACCGGTGCCGGGGACGACGGGTCAGACGAGGTCGATCCGTTCCCGCTCGATCGGGTAGCCCGCGCGGGCGAAGATGGCGGCCATCGGGTGGTTGGTCTGGTCCGTGGCGGCCACGATCTCCGCCGCGCCGCCCTCGACCAGCAGGTGCGTCCCCTCGACCAGCAGGTCGTACGCGTAGCCGTGGCCGCGCTGCTCGGGGACCACGCCGACGAAGCCGATGATCGGATCGGTGTGGTTGCGGGCCGGCACGATGATGCCGACCAGCTCGCCGCTCGCGGTCCAGGCCAGTCGCCACCAGTCACGCGGGCTCGGCAGCCAGCGCAGCAGGTCCAGTTCCTCCCGGGCCGCCGCGTCCGGCCCGGAGGTGGCGGTGGTGTGGCGGTTGTGGGCGTCCAGGCTGCCCTCGCCGACGCGGCGGAGGACGTCGAGGATCACGGCGTCGTCCGGTTCGGGGCGGAACGTGAGCCGACCCGGCCGGTCGGGCAGCGCACACCCGGTGGTCCAGCGGTACCGGTACCGCTCGACCAGCACCGACATGCCGGCGGCCGTGGCGGCGTCGATCCGCGCCTGCGCCTGCGCCCGCACGGCGGGATCGTCGCGCCAGCCGGGTGGCAGCGAGAGCGAGTACTCCGCCCGCAGCGGTGCGGTCCGGAGCAGCTCCACCGCCGCGTCGGGGTCGGTGAAGTCGAGCCAGTCGAGAGCCAGCGGCTGGTCGTCGTCCGGCCCACCCCACCAGGCCGCGCGGGCCACGACGACGTCGTCGCGCAGGGCGACCCAGGTCCATTCGGGACGGTACTGGCCGGCTGCGGCCATGTCGAGGTAGCGCTCGCCGAACGCGGCACGGCCGACGAGAGCGGGGTCGGGCAGGGAGTCGAAGAATTTTTCCTCGCCCGCGGTGATCGGGCGGATGACCAGGTCGGTCATGGGATCCTTCCGGGTGGTGACGTGCTCCCGGTTCAGGACCTCGGCGTCCTCGCCGTCGGGTGGGAGCACATGGCAGTCGTGGTGGACATCGCGCTCACCTCCCTTTCGCTGATCGAGGACGCGGACGGCAGCTTAGCAGCGGGGCCGGCGCCCGGCCGAGCGGTTTTCGCCCGGGCAGCGAAGGGCCAGTGAGCGCTCAGCCGGCCGGCGGCAGGTGGGCGGCGCGCACGTCGAGCAGCCAACCCTCCACCGTCGCCTCGTCGGGCCGCTCCGGCAGCGGCGTACGGATCGTGTCGAAGTCCCGCTGCGCCGCGGCGACCAGCGCCTCCGCCTCGTCCAGCGCGCCGCCGGCCACCCGCTCGCCGAAGGCCCGGAACCACTCCGGGTCGGCGAGCCGGATCTCCAGCACGCCGGTCGCGTAGAGCACCCGGCCCTGGTGCAGCAGCCGGGCCAGGTGCCGGGCGTGCTTGGCCGAGCGCCGCCGCCCGCCGAGGGACGAGTCGCGGGTGGTGAGCTTGCGGAACTGCTGCGTGGCGTACCCGAGGTAGGCGTCGCGGACCCGGGGCGCGCTGAGGAACGCCGACCGGATCGCGATCAGCCGCTCGCCGAACTCCGTCCGGGTCTCGTAGCAGTCGCCGGGCAGCCACATCAGCTCGGTGGCGGTCGGGTTGCCGCTCAGCGCCAGCTTCGCGTACTTGCCGGCCTCGTGCAGGGTGACGTCCGGGTCGGTGGTGACCACCGACTCCCGGGGCGGGTGCAGGCCGTGGAAGGCCACCGTGGGCGCGGCGAAGACCCCGATCCGGTCGGTGTCCGAGCCGGGCCCGGCCAGCCCGTACGCGACCGAGCCGACGATCCCGGAGAGCAGCAGGTGCATGCCGGTGAGCATGACCCACGCCACCCCGTCCGCGAAACCGGACTTCGGCTGTCAGGTATCGGTGCCAGGCTCCACGGCATGACGACGACACCGCTGACAGGGAAGGTCGCGCTGGTCGCCGGGGCGACCCGGGGCGCCGGCCGGCAGATCGCCATCCAGCTCGGCGCGGCCGGGGCGACCGTCTACGCCACCGGCCGCAGCAGCCGCGCCGGCCGCTCGGAGATGGACCGGCCGGAGACCATCGAGGAGACCGCCGAGCTGGTCACCGCCGCCGGCGGCACCGGCATCGGGGTACGGGTCGACCACCTGGTGCCCGAGCAGGTCCGCGACCTGGTCGCCCGGATCGACGCCGAGCAGGGCCGGCTCGACGTGCTGGTCAACGACATCTGGGGCAGCGACCCGCTGATCACCTGGGAGAAGCCGGTCTGGGAGCAGCCGCTGGAGGCCGGTTTCCGCACGCTGCGGCTGGCGGTGGACACCCACATCATCACCAGCCACTACGCGCTGCCGCTGCTGATCCGCCGCCCGGCCGGCCTGGTGGTGGAGATCGGTGACGGCACCAAGGAGTACAACGACGCGAACTACCGGCTCTCGGTCTTCTACGACCTGGCCAAGGTCTCGGTCAACCGGCTCGCCTTCACCCAGGCCCACGAGCTGGAGCCGCACGGCTGCACGGCAGTCGCGCTCACCCCCGGCTGGCTGCGCTCCGAGGCGATGCTGGAGCACTTCGGCGTCACCGAGGCCACCTGGCGCGACGGCGCGGCCAAGGACCCGCACTTCGTCATGTCGGAGACGCCGGCCTTCGTCGGGCGCGCGGTGGCCGCCGTCGCCGCCGACCCGGAGCGGGCCCGCTGGAACGGCAGGTCCGTGGACAGCGGCGGGCTGGCCCAGGTGTACGGCTTCACCGACCTCGACGGCACCCGGCCGCACTGGGCGCGCTACTACGACGAGGTGGTGGCGGCGGGCAAGCCGGCCGACGACACCGGCTACCGCTGACCGACACCGTCCGACGCGCCGGCCTCCGGGTCACCCGCCGCCGGCGCGTCGGCGTACAGCGCGGCCGACCGGCGCGCCGCCGCGGCGAAGCGGGCCCGCAGCTCCGGCGGGTCGAGCACCTCCACCTCCGGCCCGAGCCCCAGCAGCACGTCGTACGCCACCTCGACGGACTCGACGGGCAGCCGGGTGACCCGCCACCCCTGCCCGTCCGGCTCGCCCGCGGCGGCCGTCGCCTCCTCGTACGCGAAGGGCGCCTCCGCCACCCAGCGCAGCGCGCGCAGGCCGGCGGGGCTCAACCGGACGGTGATCTCGTCGCGGAGCATGCCGCGCAGGAACGCCTCCGCCTGCTCCCGCCAGTGGCCGCCCAGGTCGAAGCCCTCGTCCCGGGCGAAGGTCTCCTCGCCCGCCTGGACGGCGACCACCCGGTCCACCCGGTAGGTGCGCATGGCGTCGCGGACCCGGGCGACCAGGTACCAGACCCCGCTCTTGAGCACCAGCCCGTACGGCTCGACCCGCCGGCCGACCTCGCGGTCGCCGCGCCGGTAGCGCAGCTCGACCACCCGGTCCCGCCAGACCGCCCGGGCCAGCTCGGCCAGCCACGGTGGCGGCGCGGACTCCCGGAACCAGCCCGGCACGTCCAGGTGGAACCGCTGCCCGGCGCGGGCGGGGGCGTCCCGCAGGCTCGGCGGCAGCGCGGCGAGCACCTTCAGCTCGGCGGCCGCCACCGCGTCCGCCAGCCCCATCTCGCCGGCCGGTCCGGGCAGGCCGGAGAGGAAGAGCGCCTCCGCCTCGTCCCGGGTCAGGCCGGTCAGCCGGGTCCGGTAGCCGCCGAGGAGGCGGTAGCCGCCGGCCCGGCCGCGGTCGGCGTAGACCGGCACCCCGGCGGCGGAGAGCGCCAACACGTCCCGGTAGACCGTCCGCTCGGACACCTCCAGCTCGCGGGCCAGTTCGGCGGCGGTCATCGTCTCCCGGGACTGCAACAGCAGCACCAGGGAGATCAGCCGGGACGCGCGCACCCGACCATCCTGCCCGGCCCCGGGGCGTGCCGGTGAGCACTAGGCTCTCCGCTCGTGAACGCACCCAGCATCGCCGCGCCGGTCACCGGCGCCGTCGGTCGGTTCTTCGCCGGCGTCGGGCTGCTCCTGCGCGGCCTCGGCCTCTACGTCCGCAGCCCCGGGCTGATGCTGCTCGGCATCGTGCCGGCGCTGATCTCCGGTGCGGTCTTCCTGTCCGCCTTCGCCGCCCTGGTGTACTTCGTGGACGACCTGGCCGCGCTGGTCACCCCGTTCGCCGACGACTGGTCGACCACCGCCCGCAGCCTGGTCCGGGTGATCGCCGGGTTGGCCTTCCTCGGGCTGGGCGGGCTGGTGGCGGTGGTCAGCTTCACCGCGGTCACCCTGGTCATCGGTGACCCGTTCTACGAGAAGATCTCCGAGCGGGTGGAGGAGCGCCTCGGTGGCACCCCGGGTGCGGTGGAGGTGCCGTTCTGGGCCTCGCTGCGGCGCAGCCTCGTCGACTCGCTGCGGCTGGTCGGGCTCTCGGTGCTGTTCGGCATCCCGCTCTTCGCCGCCGGGTTCATCCCGGTGGTCGGCCAGACGGTGGTGCCGGTGATCGGGGCGGCGGTGGGTGGCTGGCTGCTCGCCGTCGAGCTGGTGGGGGCGCCGTTCTCCCGGCGCGGGCTACGGCTGCCCGACCGCCGGTCGATCCTGAAGGCGGACCGGCCCACCACGCTCGGCTTCGGCGTGGCGGTCTTCCTCTGCTTCCTGATCCCGCTCGGCGCGGTGCTGGTCATGCCGGCCGCCGTCGCCGGGGCCACCCTGCTCACCCGCCGGTCGCTCGGTCAACCCGTCGTGGAGAGCTGACCCGGAGATCACCAGGCCGGCATAGGCACGACCCCCTGAGTCCGATATCCGGTGTCCGAGCCTGCCCACCGAACCACTCCGCGACGACCGGTGCGGCGGGTCTGTCGCCGAACCCGGGCGTCATCCGGCGCGCCGCCCTCAGGAGATCGTCGCCGTGAGTAACCAGGGCGACTCTCACGGAACGTGACGGACCGCGGGGGAGCTACAACTGCCTCCCCCGCGCTTTGCTCTGCTGCTGCGGACGCAACACGCTTCCGAGCAGGCGTTTTCTCATGCCACGGGCGGCGACGGGTAACGGTGGTTGTGACTCAGAGTTGCTGTTGCCTGGGCGACAGCAGAGCAAAGCGGGAGAGGAGGGTGTCGGCCGGCGGCCTGCCGTCACTCACCGCAAGGGAGGGGTGGACGACCGTCCCGCCTGGCAGGTGGTGCGAGACGATTTCCGCGAGGGCTCGACGGCGATCCGGCCCCGGCGGGGGGCTCGACGGTCAGGCGGAGTCGCGCACCACCAGCTCGGTCGGGAGGATCACCGACTCCTCGATCGCCTCGCCCGCGGCGAGCCGCAGCAACTGTCGGGTCATCTCCCGGCCCAGCTCCACGATCTCCCAGCGCACCGTGGTCAGCGGCGGCTCGGTGTAGGCCGCCGTCTCGATGTCGTCGAAGCCGATCACCGCGACGTCGTCCGGCACCCGCCGTCCGGCCTCGCGCAGGGTTCGCAGGGCGGCGTGCGCCATCAGGTCGCTGGCGGCGAAGACCGCGTCCAGGTCGGGATGCGCGGTGAGCAGCTGGTGCATGGCCGCCGCCCCGGACTCCCGGGTGAAGTCGCCGTACGCGACCAGCTCCGCCAGCCCGGCGGCGGTGACCGTCTGGCGGTAGCCGGTGAGCCGCTCGATGCCCGCGATCATGTCCTGCGGGCCGGCGATGCAGGCGATCCGGCGGCGACCGTTCTCGATCAGGTGCCGCACCGCCCGGGTCACCCCGCCGACGTTGTCGACATCGACGTACGGCACCCGCGCGCCGTCGAGCGGGCGGCCGGCGCAGACCACCGGGATGCCGAGCCGGGCCAGGGTGCCGGGCAGCGGGTCGGCCCCGTGCAGCGAGGCGAAGAGCACCCCGTCGACGTGCCGGCCGGTGGTGTACCGCTCGACCCGTTCATGGCCGGCCGCCGACCCGGCGAGCATCAGCACCAGCTGCTTGTCGGCCGCCTCCAGCTCCTGGGCCGCCCCCCGGATGATCCCCGGGAACACCTGGTCGTCGGAGAAGACCCGGGTGGCCTCCTCGGGCATGACCAGGGCGACCGAGTCGGTCCGCTGGGTGACCAGGCTGCGGGCGGCCAGGTTCGGCACGTACCCCAGCTCGGCCACCGCCCGGCGGACCGCCTCCCGGATCGGCTCGGCCACCGTGGTGGAGCCGTTGACCACCCGGGACACGGTCGCCCGGGACACCCCGGCCCGGCGGGCGACCGCCTCCAGGGTCGGTCGCTGCGCGGTCGTCATCCCCGTCACCACCACCTCGTCACAGCCCGTTCCGGGAGATCACCTCCTGGTACCACCGGGCGCTGGATTTCGGTGTGCGCCGCTGGGTCAGGTAGTCGACGTGGACGATCCCGAACCGCTTCCGATAGCCCTCGGCCCACTCGAAGTTGTCCAGCAACGACCATACGAGATAGCCGCGCAGGTCCACCCCCCGGGCGATGGCCTGGTGCGCCGCCCGCAGGTGCCCGTCGAGGTAGGCGATCCGGTCGGTGTCCATCACCTGGCCGAGACCGTCCTGGCCGTCGGCGCCGGGCTTGTCCGGAAAGGCGCCGCCGTTCTCGGTGATCAGCATCGGCAGCCCCGGGTAGTCCCGGGCGATCCGCTCCAGCAGCCGGGTCAGCCCGGTCGCCTCGATCATCCACCCCATGTCGGTCAGCGGGCCGGTGGGCGGCAGAAACTCCACCACGCCCTCGGTGCCCGGGTACGCCCCGCCGCCGCCGGCGGCATCCGGACGGCCGGCGACGTAGGTCGGGGCGTAGTAGTTCACCCCGAGCAGGTCGATCGGCGCGGCGATGATCTTCTCGTCGCCGTCCCGGATGAACGTCGGCGCCACCAGCCGGCCGAGGTGCGCCAGCACGTCGTCGGGGTAGCCGGCGCCGGTCAGCGGGTCGAGGAAGATCCGGTTGTGCAGGCCGTCGACCAGCCGGGCGGCGGCGACGTCGGCGGCGCTGGCCGGGTCGGCGGGCTGCACGTCGGCCGGGTTGAGGGTGATCCCGAGGGTCGGCGCGCCGGCCGCGCGCAGCGCGCGGGCCGCCAGGCCGTGCCCCAGCAGGAGATGGTGTACGGCGGCGAAGGCCGCCCCCGCGTCGCGCTCGCCGGGCGCGTGCACCCCGTTGCCGTACCCGAGATAGGCCGAGCACCAGGGCTCGTTGAGCGTGGTCCAGGTGCGGACCCGGTCACCGAGCCGGCTGTGCACGGCGACGGCGTAGTCGGCGAGGTGCTCGGCGGTGTCCCGGTTGGTCCAGCCGCCCCGGTCCTGCAGGGCCTGCGGCAGGTCCCAGTGGTAGAGCGTGACGATCGGGTCGACGCCCCGGTCGAGCAGTGCGTCGGTGAGCCGGTCGTAGAAGTCCAGCCCGCGCGGGTTGACCGGGCCGGTGCCGTCGGGCTGGATCCGGGGCCAGGCCACCGAGAACCGGTACGCCCCCAGCCCCAGCCCGGCCATCAGCGCCACGTCGTCGGCGTACCGGTGGTAGTGGTCGCACGCGACGTCGCCGGTGTGCCCCTGGAAGACCTTCCCCGGCGTACGGCTGAAGGTGTCCCAGATCGACGGGCCGCGACCGTCGTCGTGGACCGCGCCCTCGATCTGGTAGGCCGCGGTCGCGGCGCCCCAGACGAAGCCCTCGGGAAAACGCAGCTCACTCACGTTGCCATCTTCCGTTCGCGACTGCGGGGCTCGCAGGACCGGCTCACTCCTCGCGCTCACGCCTTGACCGCACCTTCCATGATGCCGCCGATGATCTGGCGGCCGAACACGATGAACACCAGCAGCAGGGGCAGCGTCGCGATGGCCGTACCGGTGAACACCTGCGACATGTCCTGGTAGTACCCGTCCGACAGGGCCCGCAGCGACAGCTGCACGGTCGGGTTCTCCGGGTCGTTGAGCACCGCGTACGGCCAGAGGAAGTCGTTCCAGGTGGTCATGAACGTGAGCAGGCCGAGGACGGCGGCGGCGGGGCGCAGCGCGGGCAGCACCACGTTCCAGTAGATCCTCGCGGTGTTGCAGCCGTCCATCCGGGCGGCCTCGATCAGCTCGGTGCTGACGGCCTGGCCTGCGTACTGGCGCATCATGAAGACCCCGAAGCCGGTCACCAGGGCCGGCACGATCACGGCCGGCAGCCGGTCGTTCCAGTTCAGCTTGGTCATCAGCATGTACAGCGGGATGACGCCGAGCTGGGTGGGCACCATCATCGTCGCGATGATGACCAGCAGCAGCGCGTTGCGCCCACGGAACCGCAGCTTGGCGAAGGCGAAGCCGGCCAGGGTGGAGAAGAAGACCACCGAGACGGTGACCGACACCGCCACGATCGTGGAGTTCGCCAGGCCGGTCAGGAAGTACGCGTCGGTGTTGGCGAAGAGCCGGGCGATGTTCGCGCCCAGGTTGCCGCCGGGGGTGACCGGGGGCGGCACCTCGCCCATCGCGTCGCTGGTGCGGCTGGCGACCACGAACATCCAGTAGATCGGGAAGATCGACGCCAGGGCGGTGAGGGTCAGTGCCGCGTAGGTGAGCCGGCCGGCCGACCAGAGTCGGGTCATCGGGATTCCTCCTTGCGCCCGCCGCCGCCGAGCCGGCGCAGGACCAGCACGTTGATGGCCGCGACCACCGCGATCAGCGCGAAGAGCAGCCAGGCGATGGCGGAGCCGTAGCCGAAGTTGTAGTGCGGCGCGAAGGCGTTCTCGAACATGTACATGGTCACCGTCTGCGACTCGCGCAGCGGCCCGCCCCGGATCGCGTTGGTGCCGGAGTTGAAGAGGCGGGGCTCGGTGAAGAGCTGGAGCCCGCCGATGGTGGAGATGATGACCGCGAATATGATCGTCGGCTTGAGCAGTGGCACGGTGATCGACCAGAACTGCCGGGCGCGGCCGGCACCGTCGATCGAGGCGGACTCGTACAGGTCGCGCGGGATGGCCTGCATCGCGGCCAGGAAGATCAGCGCGTTGTAGCCCGTCCACCGCCAGTCGACCATGGTGGAGATGGCCACCCAGGAGGCGAACCGGTTGGCCTTCCAGTCGATCGCGTCGATCCCGACCAGGTCGAGCATCCAGTTGATCATGCCGAACTCGCGGCCGAAGAGTACGCCGAAGACGATCGCGACCGCGGCGGTGGAGGTGACGTTCGGGATCAGCACCGCCATCCGCCAGCCCGTCCGGGCCCGCAACTGCCGGTTCAGCAGGTTGGCCAGCCACAGCGCGAGGAGGAGCTGCGGGACCGTCGAGATGACGAAGATGCCGAGGGTGTTGACCACCGAGTGCCAGAAGTCGGGGTCGGCCATCAGCTGGGTGTAGTTCTGCGCCCCGATGAACGTGGGGTCGACCCCGAGCAGGTCCCAGTCGTGCAGCGAGACCCAGAAGGTGTAGACCAGCGGGTAGATCCCGAAGACCGCGAAGAGCAGGAAGAACGGGGCGATGTAGAGGTAGGGCGAGTACCGGGTGTCGAACCGGGCGAGCCGGTTGCCCCGGTTCGAGCGGGCGTGGCGCGGCACCGGTACGACCGGGGGGCGCGCGTCGAGCTGGACGGCCATGCCGTGGACTCCTTCTCCGCCGGGCGGGCGGGACCGGCTACGCCGGAACCCGCCCGCCCGCCTGGCTCGGGCTACTTGGCGGCGGCCTTCTTCGCGTTGTTGACGGCGTCGGTCCAGCCCTGCTCGGGGGTGCGCTGGCCCAGCTCGACGGTGCGTACCGCGTTCTCCACCTCGGTGCGGACGGCCTGGTTCTTCGGGCCCATGTAGACCGGCTTCAGGCTCTTGGCGCCGGTGCCGAAGATCTTGCCGACCGGGGCGGCGGAGAAGTACGCGTTCGTCGAGTCGGCGATCGCCGGGTCGTCGAGCGCCTGCGGCGACGAGGGCAGCGGGCCCTTGGCCTTGAACGCGCCGATCTGGCCCTTGGCGCTGGTCAGGAACTTGGCCAGCTCGATCGCCTCGGCCTGTTGCTTGCTCTGCTTCGGCACGGCGAGGAACGAGCCACCCCAGTTGCCGCCGTTGCCGGGAACCTGGGCGATGTCCCACTTGCCCTTGGCGGCCGGGCCGGCGTTGCCCTCGATGACTCCGGTCATCCAGGCGGGGCAGGCGATGGTGGCGAACTTCGACTGTTTGAAGGCGGAGACCCACTCCTCCGACCAGGAGCCGTACTTGCCGGAGAGGCCGGAGTCGATGATGTCGACGGTGGTGTCGAAGGCCTGCTTCACGGCCGGGTTGCTGTCGACCACCAGCTTGTCGCTGGTGTCGTAGTAGCTGTAGCCGGAGGTGTTGCCGGCGGTCTGGAGCAGGATCGTGTTGAACGTGTTGGTCGCCGCGTCGAGGAAGGACGCCCCGGTGTTGGCGGCCTTGAACTTCTCGCCGGTGGCGATGTAGTCCTGCCAGGTCGGCCAGAGCTTGGAGACCTCGTCCCGCTCGGTGGGCAGGCCGGCCTTGGCGAAGAGGTCCTTGCGGTAGCACATCGCGATGCCGCCGACGTCGGTGCCGAGGCCGATCAGCTGCTTGCTGTCGGCGGTGAGCCCCTGGTTCCACTTCCAGTCCAGGAAGTTGCCCTTGAGGTCGGCGGCCCCGTGGTCGAGCAGGTTGACGAAGTTCTGCGGGTTGGCCTTGTACTCGACCAGCAGTCCCTCCTCGATGGCCACCACGTCGCCCGCGCCCTTGCCGGCGGCGAGCCACTGGGTGAGCTTCGGCGAGTACTCGTCGAGGTTGCTGCCGGTGCCCCGCTCGACGATCTTCACGTCGGGGTGGCTGGCCATGTACTCCTTGTAGAGCTCCTCGTAGCCGAACTGGCCGAACACGTCGACGGTCAGCGTGATCGGCCCGTCCTTGGCGGAGTCGTCCTCGCCGGCGCAGGCGGCGGTGCCGAGCAGGGCGGTGGTGGCCACCAGGGCCACCGCCGCCAGACGGCGGCGCGAAAAGGTACCCATCTTCCTCGGATTCCTCTCAGGTCAATCGGTGGTGGAGCGGGTGGACCTGCTGGTGAGCGAGCCGCAGCCCGGGTCCTGACGCGATCGTGAGGGGCTGAGAGAGCGCTCTCACGACAGCGTTGCGGCTCGCTTGACCGGTGTCAAGAGAGCGCTCTCTCGTCGCGCCCGAGCCGTGACCTGACGACCCCCGGATACACGAAGAGTGGCCATTCGCGGGGAATGGCCACTCTTCGCGGATAGCGCGGGCGCGGGACCGGGAGGTCCGGTGCGGATCAGCCGGTGCGCAGGCCGTCCAGGAGGGTGCGGTCGCCGGTGACGCCGAGGGCGTCGTACCCGATCCGACCCCAGAGGGCGAGCAGCAGGTCGCTGGCGGTGCCGGTGACCTGCACCCGGGCGTGGTGGTCCTCGTGGCCGAAGACCGTGGCGGTGTCGAGCAGGGCCACCCCCTCGCCGCGCAGCCGCAGGTACCAGTCCTGCGCGGCGTCGGTCGCGGTCAGCTGCACCACCCCGTGCCACTGGCCCGGCACCGCCCGGCGCCCGGCCGGCAGCCAGGTGTCCAGCACCTCGCTGATCCCGTCCGCCGCGAGTTTGGCCTCGATCGGCTCACCGGCGGCGATGGCGAGCTGGGCGTCCCAGCGGTGCACCGCGGTCTCGTGCGCCATCCGGCGCGGCCAGAAGCCGGCCTTCTTCGGCTGCGGCGCCCAGTTCCACGCCGGTGCCTCCGGGTCGAGGGTGTCGAAGAGGGTCATCAGCTGGTCGTACCCGTGCTGCCAGAGCTGGAGCGGGGTCACCCCGCTGGGCAGCTCCGCGCGGTCCCGGCGGGCCGGCTGGGCGGTCTCCCCGGAGCCGACGAACGAATGCACCCAGTGGTAGATGCCGGCGAGGTGCAGCGTGAGGTCGGCGACCGTCCAGCCCGGACAGGAGAGCACCGGTGTCTCGGGCGGTGCCTCGGCCACCGCGGCGGCGAACGCCGGGCCGTCCACCCGGAGCGCCCCGATCCAGAAGTCCTTCGTGCCGTGCAACCTGCTCATCGCAATCCTCCCGGGGGTGACCGGGCCACCAGTGGGTGCCGCGGCTACCCCTCAGCCTAGGGTGAGAGGCGTGTCAGACGTCTACGCCCAGCCGACAACCGGAGCCGACCCCGCCGACCCGGCCACCCTGGCGAGATACACCACGCTGCGCCTCGGCGGCCTCGCCGGCCGGCTGGAGACCGCCACCAGCGCCGAGGAAATCGTACGAACCGTGCGCCAGGCGCGACAGCGGGACGAGCCCGTCCTCATCCTCGCGGGCGGCAGCAACGTGGTGGTGGGCGACGAGGGCTTCCCCGGCACGGTCGTGCTGGTCCGGTCGCGGGGGCTGCGGGTGGTCGCCGAGGACGCCGACACCGTCACCGTACGGGTCGAGGCCGGCGAGCCCTGGGACGACCTGGTTGCCGCCACCGTGGACAACGGCTGGTCGGGGCTGGAGTGTCTCTCCGGCATCCCCGGCTCGGCCGGCGCCACCCCGATCCAGAACGTCGGCGCGTACGGCCAGGAGGTCGCCGAGAGCATCACCGGCGTCCAGGTGTACGACCGCGCCGACGACAGCCTCGGCCGGGTCGAGGCGGCGGACTGCGGCTTCGCCTACCGGTCCAGCATCTTCAAGTACAGCGACCGCTGGGTGGTGCTCTCGGTCGACTTCCGGCTGCACCGCTCGACGCTCTCCGGTCCGGTCCGCTACACCGAGCTGGCCCGGGCGCTCGGCGTCGAGGTGGGCGACCGGGTGCCGCTGGCCGACGCCCGCGCGACGGTGCTGAAGCTGCGCGCCGGCAAGGGCATGGTGCTTGACGCCACCGACCCGGACACCTGGTCGGTGGGCTCGTTCTTCACCAACCCGGTACTCGACCGGGAGGCGTACGAGCTGCTGCGCGAACGCGCCACCGAACTCGGCGAGCCGCCCTCCTGGCCCTGCCCGGGCGACATGGTGAAGGTCAGCGCCGCCTGGCTGATCGACAAGGCCGGCTTCGCCAAGGGCCACCCCGGCCCCGAGGGCACCGCGATCTCCAGCAAGCACACCCTGGCCCTGACCAACCACACCGGCACGGCGAGCACGGCGGCCCTGGTCGCCCTCGCCCGCGACATCCGCGACACGGTCCACGCCCGTTTCGCCGTCACCCTCCACCCCGAACCCGTCCTGATCAACTGCACCATCTGACCCCCGCCGTTGATCATGAGGTTGACGGCGGTGTCGATCTCCTGCGGTGCGGCCAACCTCATGATCAACGGGAGTCGGCGGGTCAGGTGGGGGCGACGGCGGGCCAGGGGAGGGTGAGTTCGCCCTGGCGCCAGCGGTGCGGGCGGTCGAGGACCGGCCAGCCGGCCTGCTTGAGGGTGCCGACCGCGCGGAGCCAGCGCTGGCGGGGGCCGAACGGGGCGTAGCCGGCGGCGGCCTGCCAGGCGTCGTCGAGGGCGCGGATCAGGTCGTGTACCCGCTCGCCCGGGACGTTGCGGTGGATCAGCGCCTTGGGCAGGCGCTCGGCCAGCTGGGCCGGGGTCTCCAGGGTCGCCAGGCGGGCGGCCAGGGTCAGCGTGCGCGGGCCGGCCGTGTCGACCAGCACCCAGCTGCCCAGCCGGCCCAACTCGTCGCAGGTTCCCTCGATCAACGCCCCGCCCGGGGCGAGCCGGTCGGTGACCGTACCCCAGGCGGCGGCAACCTCGCTCTCGTCGTACTGGCGCAGGACGTTGAACGCGCGTACCAGGACCGGACGCAGGCCGGCCAGCTCGAAGCCGCCCCGGGCGAAGGTCAGTCCGGGCGGGTCGGCCGCGGGCGCGGCGGCGGCCACCCGTACCGGATCGATCTCCAGCCCGACCACCCGCACGTCGGCGCGGACCCCGGTGGCCAGCCGGGCGCGCAGCTCCACGGCGGTGACCGGGGTGGCGCCGTAGCCGAGGTCGACCACCAGCGGGTCGGCGGCGGCGCGGAGCCGGTCGCCGCAGGTGGCCACGATCCAGTTGTCCACCCGCCGCAGCCGGTTGGGGTTCGTCGTCCCCCGGGTCACCACGCCCTGGGGCCGCACCGGCCCGGCCCTCACCCGCGACCGGCCCGGCTCACTGCCCGACCCGGTGCACCTTGTGCTGGGCGGCCTGGGCCAACGGGCGGACCACCAACCGGTCCACGTTGACGTGGTGCGGGCGGGTCGCGCACCAGGCGATGCAGTCGGCCACGTCCTCGGCGACCAGCGGCTCGGGCACCCCCGCGTACGTGGCGGCGGCCTTGTCGGCGTCCCCGTCGAAGCGGACCAGCCCGAACTCGTCGGTCCGCACCATGCCCGGGTCGATCTCGATCACCCGGATCGGCCGCCCACACAGCTCCAGCCGCAGCGTCCCGGCGATCGCGGTCTGCGCGTGCTTGGCCGCGGTGTAGCCGCCGCCGCCCTCGTACACGGTGAAGCCGGCAGTGGAGGAGACGATCACGATGGTGCCGGCGCCGGACGCCTCCAGCGCGGGCAGCAGCGCCTGGGTGACCCGGAGCGTGCCGAGCACGTTGACGTCGTACATCCACTGCCAGTCGCCGATCGCGCCGGACTCCACCGGGTCCAGCCCGCGCGCTCCGCCGGCGTTGTTCACCAGCAGGGTGACCGGCCCGGGCGCCGCCTGCGCCGCAGCGGCCAACCCGGCCACCGACTCGTCGGAGGTGACGTCGCAGGCCACCGGGGTGGCCGTGCCGCCGGCCGCCTCGATCTCCTTGACCAGCCCGGCCAGCCGGTCGGTACGCCGGGCGGCGGCCAGCACGTGGAAGCCCTCGGCGGCCAGCCGGCGGGCGGTCGCCGCGCCGATCCCGCTGGACGCCCCGGTGACGATCGCGACAGAGGTCATCCGGACATTGTCCCCTCCGCCGCGGGCCGGCCGAGGCGGGGGCGGTCGATGAACTGGGTCACGCCGGGGGAGAGCGCGGGAGCATTTCCGTAGCCCGATGGGGAAGATGACACCCGGCGCGCGAGTTGACCGAGAAGCGCCGGTCGTGCGGGACGGCATAAACCGTGACAGAAGGAGCGGACGTGGCGGAAATGCACACCGGCGTCGGTCGTCAGCGAGGTGCCCGACCGTGGCCCCGCCCCCGGCGGATCGCCACCCTGTCGGTGCACACCTCCCCGTTGCACCAGCCCGGCACCGGTGACGCCGGCGGGATGAACGTCTACATCCTGGAGGTCGCCCGGCGGCTCGCCGAGGCCGACGTCGAGGTGGAGATCTTCACCCGGGCCACCTCCGGTGACCTGCCCCCGGTGGTCGAGATGGCGCCCGGCGTGCACGTCCGGCACATCACCTCCGGGCCGCTGGAGGGGCTGACCAAGGAGGAACTGCCCGGGCAGCTCTGCGCCTTCACCGCCGGCGTGCTGCGCGCCGAGGCGGCCCGCCCGCCCGGCCACTACGACCTGATCCACTCGCACTACTGGCTCTCCGGCCAGGTCGGCTGGCTGGCCAAGGAGCGCTGGGGAGTGCCGCTGGTGCACACCGCGCACACCCTGGCCAAGGTCAAGAACGCCCAGCTCGCCGCCGGTGACCGCCCCGAGCCCAAGGCCCGGGTGATCGGCGAGGAGCAGGTGGTCGCCGAGGCCGACCGGCTGGTGGCCAACACCCGGGTCGAGGCGGCCGACCTGATCGGCCGCTACGACGCCGAACCGGCCCGCGTCGCCGTGGTCGAGCCCGGCGTCGACCTGGACCGCTTCCGTCCCGCCCCCGGTGACCGGGTCGCGGCCACCCGCGCCGCCCGCCGCCGGCTGGGGCTGCCCACCGACGGCCACGTGGTGGCCTTCGTCGGTCGGATCCAGCCGCTGAAGGCGCCCGACGTGCTGGTCCGCGCGGTCGCCGCGCTGCGCGATTGCGACCCGGCCCTCGCCGAGGAGCTGACCGTGGTGATCTGCGGCGGCCCGAGCGGCAGCGGGCTCGACCGGCCCACCTCGCTGATGGAGCTGGCCGGATCGCTCGGTGTCGCCGACCGGGTGCGCTTCCTGCCCCCGCAGACCGGCGACGACCTGCCCGCCCTCTACCGGGCCGCCGACCTGGTCGCGGTGCCCTCGTACAACGAGTCGTTCGGCCTGGTCGCCCTGGAGGCGCAGGCCTGCGGTACGCCCGTCGTGGCGGCCGCCGTCGGTGGCCTGGTCACCGCCGTGCGGGACGGGGTCAGCGGGGTGCTCGTCGACGGCCACGACCCGGCCGAGTGGGCTGCCACGCTCGCCCGGCTGCTGCCCGACCGGGCGCTGCGGGCCGACCTCGCGGTGGGCGCGGCCCGGCACGCGCGCAACTTCTCCTGGCAGCGCACCGTCTCCGGCCTGCTCGCCGTCTACGGGGAGGCGATCGCCGAGCACCGGGGACGGCTGGCCGCCCAGCTCGCCAGGGACCCGGCGTTGTCCTGTTCCTGGTGATCCGGGCCACTCCCGCGCGTCCGGTGCGTCCCGGCGGGCGCCCGTAGAGTGGGTGCGATGAGCGCGAAGAGCGACCTGGCCGCCCTGATCGAGTCCGTCTGCACCGAGCGTGAGCTGGACTGGGAGTCGACCGGCGAGGGTTCCTACGCGGTCACCCTGCCCGGCACGCACAAGCTCAAGACGGTCTGCAACCTGATCGTCGGTGAGCACGCGCTGCGGGTCGAGGCGTTCGTGATGCGCCAGCCCGACGAGCGGCGCGAGGAGCTGTGGGCCTGGCTGTTGCAGCGCAACGCCCGGATGTACGGCGTCTCGTTCTCCATCGACGCGGTGGGCGACGTCTACCTCACCGGTCGGGTCAACCCGGCCGGGATCGACGCCGACGAGCTGGACCGGCTGCTCGGCGCGGTGCTCACGTACGCGGACGAGTCGTTCGACACGATGCTGGAGATCGGCTTCGGCAGCTCGATCCGCCGGGAGTGGGAGTGGCGGGTCAAGCGGGGCGAGTCCACCGCCAACCTCGCCGCCTTCGCCCACCTTTTCGAGCCGTCCACCGGAGGTTCGGACCGGTCCTGACGGGTATGCCGCACCGCTGCGGTGCGGCGAAAACGGGACCCGCCGCAGGCCGAGACGGACTGTCGAGGAGCGTGCGATGGCTCAGCGGAACAGCTCAGGTCGCGGCGGAACTGCGACCAGGACCAAACAGCAGGCGGGCAACCAGACGCCGAACACCCCGGGGATCTCGGAGTCGGAGATCTCGCAGATGCGGGCCGACGACATCCGGGGTCAGTTGCGGCGTCGCGGCGTCTCCGGCATCTCCGCCCTGCGCAAGCCCGAGTTGGTCAAGACGCTCGCGCGGACCCTGCGGTCCGAGGGCCGCCCCGGCGCCGCGGCCCGGCGCACCACCGGCCCGGCGGGCCGGGCGCCCGCCAAGAAGGCCGGCGCGACGAAGGCCGCCGCGAAGAAGACGACGAGCGCTCGGAAGGCCGCGCCGGCCCCCGCCCGCAAGGCGGCGCCGGCCCGCAAGGCCGCCCCGACCAAGGCGGCCCGGGCCAAGGCCGCGCCCGCGAAGGCGGGCGCTCGCGCGAAGGCCGCGCCGGCGAAGAAGACCGCGCCGGCGAGGGCGGGCGCCCGCGCCAAGGCGGCCCCGGCGAAGAAGGCCGCCCCGGCGAAGGCGGGTGCCCGGGCGAAGGCCGCGCCGGCGAAGGCGGGCGCTCGCGCGAAGGCCGCGCCGGCCAAGGCGGGCGCTCGCGCGAAGGCCGCGCCGGCCAAGGCGGGCGCTCGCGCGAAGGCCGCGCCCGCGAAGAAGGCCGCGCCGACGAAGAAGACCACCCCGGCGAAGGCGGGGGCCGGGGCCATGCCCGCCCAGCGGGTCATCGCCCCGCCGGCCGCAGTCGGCGCGGCCGCCGCGGCCCGGACCACCGGCGTACGGACCGGCCGGTCCAGTTCCCGGTCGGTACGGTCGTCGCAGGTGATCTCCTCCCCGGCCGACCGCCCCGAGCGCCCGGGTCGCAGTCTGGTCACCAGCAACCACGAGGTGATCCAGAACTGGGCGCGGGCCCGTGGCGCCCAACCGGCGACCATCGCCGGCACCGAGCGCGAGGGCCGGCCGGGCGTGCTGACCTTCGAGATCCCGGGCTACCGGGAGAGCAGCCGGGTCCAGGTGATCAGTTGGGACGACTGGTTCCGGACCTTCGACACCCGGCGGCTGAACCTCATCTACCAGGAGCAAATGCGCGACGGTCGGCAGAGCAACTTCTTCCGGACGGAGTCACCCGATCGTGAGGACGCCTGAGGTGTTTACGGGAATGGTCGCCGGGTACGCCGTGTTGACCGTTGCGGGGCCCGGAGCAGGGTGTCGGACGCCACGTCGACGCTGTGACCGGCGAGACAGCGATCCGGGTTGAATCCGGAATCCGGGCGAACTAACTTTATTGCACCGCGCCACGCTCGGAACCGTTCGGGGGAGCGGCGGATCGATCAGATCCGAGCACGAGCGAGGCGCAAGAAACGGGTGGAGCACATCGTTGGGGGACGGTGCCACCCGTGGAACCGGCGGCGCGAGCGGGCGACGCTTACGGGGGTGAGTGTCGCCCGCCGCCGCCGGGCAAGCGGTGCGGATGCCCATCACGACCACGGTCGTGGTGGGCGTTCTGCCGTCAGCCCACCGGCTGCGAGGCACGCGCCGGTGCGGCCACCCGCCGCGCCGCCACCCGGCGCTCCCGGCTCGGCCCGGCCAGCAGGTGCCCGCCCGCGGCGAGCAGACCCAGGGCCGCCACCACGAGCCAGTGCCGCTCCCCGAGATACTGCAGGCTCACCCCGCCTAGCGTCGGCGCGACGAAGGACGCGGCCGGGAACGTCAGGTAGAACACCGACTGGTAGCGCGCGCGCAGCTCGGGCGGGGCCAGGTCGGCGTTGATCTGGGCGTTCGGCGGCGCGGCGAGCATCGAGCCGACCGTCCAGACCACCGCGGCGGCCAGGTAGACCCAGAGTTGGTCGGCGACGACCAGCGCACCGAACCCCACCGCCAGCAAGCCGGTGGAGAGGGCCAGCACCCGGTGCGCCCGACGCCGGTCGATCAGCCCGGGTACGAAGAGCTGCCCCACCACGATCAGCGCGCCGCCCAGCGCCACCACCGTCCCGTACGCCGACGGGCTCAGACCGTCCGCGCGCATGGCCAGCGGCATGATCGTCGAGGTCTGCATGGTGAGCACGGCCAGCACGAAGGTGAGCCCGACGAAGACCAGGAAGGTCCGGTCGGTCAGCGCGGTGCGCAGCCCCGGCGGCCGGGACCGTCCGGCACCCGCGGCCACCGGCTCGCCGGCGGTCAGCCGGGCGTTCGCGGCCACCGGCTTGCCGGCGGTCCGCCCGGCCTGGTCCGGGCTGCTCCTTACTGGTCCGCTGCGGTGGGGCAGGGTCTCCGGGACCTTCCAGGCGATCAGCGCGGCGGCGGCCAAAGTGGCGGCGGCGTCCACCAGGAAGAGCGCGAGGAAGCTCGCCTCGGCCAGGAGCCCGGCCAGCAGCGAGGCCACCGCCATGCCGAGGTTGAACGCCCAGAACTGGAGGTTGAACGCGCGGGAGCGGCGGTGCTCGGGGACCACGTCCACGATCGCCGCGACGAAGGCCGGGCTCGGCATCGAGTGCGCGATCCCGACCAGCGCGGCCAGCGCCGCGATCACCGCGAGCTGCCGGCTGAACGCCAGCCCCACCATCAGCCCCGCCGCCGCCAGGTGCGCGGCGAGCAGGGTCGCGCGCCGGCCCCAGCGGTCCGCCAGCACCCCGCCGAGCAGCACCCCGACGGCCCCGCCCGCCCCGTACGCACCGACCACCGCGCCGGCCAGCGACTCGCTGGCCCCGCGCGCCTCGGTGAGGTAGAGCGACAGGAAGAGCACCGCGAAGGCGCCGGCCCGGTTGACCAGCAGTCCCGCCCAGAGGTACCAGAAGGTGGCGGGCAGACCACCGGCAGTTCCGTCCCACCAGCCCCGCAACCCGCGCACCCGTCCTCCAGAAACTTTGTTAACCGATACGGTCCCGACCGTATGCAGCCCCGCGCGACCGCGCCACCGTGTCGGTGATCACCTGAGTGGACCCGCCGGCGGCGCCCCGGGTCACCGCATGGCGGGCTCGGGCCGGCCGGAGGCGGACGGTGGTCGGAGGTCCTGTCGAGCTGATGTCGTCAACGATTCGGGCTCCGGGTTCGTCGGCTTGATTCGTTCACGTCATCAGCTCGAAAGGGCCTCGCAGGGTGCCCTGCCTCGTGCGACCCCGGCAGGCCGCCGGGCGGACGGCAGCGGCCCTGGCCGGTCCGCGCTCCCTGTCGGCATGCCGGCGGTCGGCAGCGTGCCCTGCCTCGTCCGAGCCCGGCAGCCGCCGGGCGGGTGGCAGCGGCCCTGGCCGGTCCGCGTGCCCGGTCGGGGTGCCGGCGGTCGGCAGGGTGCGCTGCCTCGTCCGAGCCGGGCAGGCCGCCGGGCGGACGGCAGCGGTCCCGGCCGGTCCGCGCTCCCTGTCGGGTGCCGGCCGTGGGCAGGGTGGCAGTGGCCTCGGCCGGTCCGCGTGCCCGGTCGGGGTGCCGGCGGTCGGCGTACTCAGGAAGGGGTGTGGGCCGCGACCGGCTCGGCCGGGGCGGTGGCGGCCGCCTCGGCCGCCTGGGGGGCCGGCTGCCGGATGGCGGTGACCGGCGTGACCGGCTGGGTCGCCGGCCGGAGCTGGGCGGCCCGCCGCTCCCGGGCCGGCCCGGAGACCAGGTGGGCCACCGCCATCAGCGCGCCGATGGCGGCGCAGCCGAGCCAGAGTTCGGTGTTGCCGGCCCGTTCCCGGACCAGGCCGCCGAGGATCGGCCCCACCGCCCCGGCGATCTGCCAGGACAGCGAGAAGGCGCCCTGGTAGCGGCCGCGCAGCCGGTCGGGGGAGAGTTCGGCGACGAGGGTGGCGTTGGACGGCGAGTTGAGCATCTCGCCGAGGGTCCAGATCAGCACCGTGAGGCCGTAGAACCAGGCCGCGTCGGCGAACGCGGTCAGGCCGAAGCCGACGCCCATCACCAGCGAGGCCAGGGCGAGCACGTGCGACCGGCTGCGCCCCCGGATCAGCCGGGGCACGAAGAGCTGCCCGACGACGATCAGCACACCGTTGAGCGCGATCACCGAGCCGTAGGTGGCCGGGCTGAGACCCGAGTCGCCCATCGCGATCGGCAGCATCGAGATGTGCTGGAGGAAGACCAGCGCGGCGAACAGGTTCAGCGCCACGAAGCCCAGGAAGACCCGGTCGGTGGCGATGGTGCGCAGCGCGCCGACCGGGGCGGCGCCACCCGGGCGGGCCGGGGCGGCCGAGACCCGGCGGGTCTCCTTCACCCGGGTGAAGATGATCAGCGCGGTGACCACGGTGGTGGCCGCGTCGACCACGAAGAGCAGCAGGTAGCCGGCCTGGGCGGCGAACCCGGCGAGCACCGCGGCGCAGGCGAAGCCGAGGTTGATCGCCCAGTAGTTCAGCGAGAAGGCGCGCAGCCGATCCTTCTCCGGCACCACGTCGATCATCATGGCGCCGAACGCCGGCCGGGCCGCCTCGGCGAACATGCCGAGCAGCAGCGCGCCCGTGGCCACCGCCCAGAGCGGCCGGGCGAAGCCGAGGGCGAGCATCATGGTGGCCGCGCCGAGGTGCGCGGTGAGCAGCGTGGGCCGCCGTCCCCAGCGGTCGGTGAGCGTGCCGCCGACGGTGGTGCCGACCGCGCCGCCGACGCCCCACAGGCCCAGCACCAGGCCGGCCTGGGTGGGGGAGAAGCCGCGTTCCTGGGTGAGATAGATGGCGAGGAAGACCAGGACGAACGAGCCGAGCCGGTTGATCAGGGTGCCGGTCCAGAGGTACCAGAAGGTCCTCGGCAGCCCTCCGGTGGTGTCCCGGAACCAACTTCGCACCGTCCGCACGCCCGCGCCCCCGCTTCGGTAATGACCGCCAAGATGTCAGCGCCTTACAACCTAGTGCCGGCCCGGAACGCGGGTCATCGGTTTTTCCACGTGGCGGTCGTCACGGGCACCAACCGCGTGTCCACCGGCGGGGTGCGGCAGGATGATCGGCATGACTGCGAGCGAGGGGCCCACCGTCGGGACGCTGGTCCTGCTGCGGCACGGCGAGAGTGACTGGAACGCCAAGAACCTCTTCACCGGCTGGGTGGACGTCGACCTGACCGAGAAGGGCGAGAACGAGGCGCGGCGCGGCGGAGAACTGCTGCGCGAGCACAGCCTGCTGCCCGACGTGGTGCACACCAGCGTGATGCGCCGCGCGATCCGCACCGCCGAGCTGGCGCTCAACGCCGCCGACCGGCACTGGATCGCGGTGCGCCGGTCGTGGCGGCTCAACGAGCGGCACTACGGCGCCCTCCAGGGCAAGGACAAGAAGCAGACCCTGGACGAGTACGGCGAGGAGCAGTTCATGCTCTGGCGCCGGTCGTACGACACGCCGCCGCCGCCGATCGCCGACGACGACGAGTTCTCGCAGGTCGGCGACCCGCGCTACGCGTTGCTGCCGTCCGAGCTGATGCCGCGCACCGAGTGCCTCAAGGACGTCGTCGAGCGGATGCTGCCGTACTGGTACGACTCGATCGTGCCGGACATCCTGGCCGGCCGTACGGTGCTGGTGGCCGCCCACGGCAACTCGCTGCGCGCCCTGGTCAAGCACCTCGACCAGATCAGCGACGAGGCGATCGCCAAGCTGAACATCCCCACCGGCATCCCGCTGCGCTACGACCTCGACCCGCAGCTGCGCCCGCTCACCCTGGGCGGCACCTACCTCGACCCGACCGCCGCCAAGGCAGCCGCCGCGGCGGTGGCCAACCAGGGCCGCTGACGCCAGGACGAAGGCCCCCGGTCCGCCGGGGGCCTTCGTCGTGCCCGGGTCAGTTCGGCGCGGGCGTGGACTGGCCGGTGATCAGGTAGACCACGTGCTCGCCGGCGTTCACCGCGTGGTCGGCGAAGCGCTCGTAGAAGCGGCCGAGCAGGGTGGCGTCGATCGCCGTCTCCACCCCGTACGGCCAGTCGTCGCCGAGCAGCACGCCGAACAGGCTCTTGTGCAGGTCGTCCATGGCGTCGTCGTCGCGGTCCAGCTCGGCGGCGAGGTCGGCGTCGGGCTTGGCCAGCACCGTGCCGATCTTCTCCGCCATCCGGTCGGCGATGGCGGCCATGTCGGTGAAGACCGGCCGCAGCTCGGCCGGCACCGCCGGCGACGGGTGCCGGCGCAGCGCCGTCTTGGCCACGTGGTCGGCCAGGTCGCCCATCCGCTCCAGGTCCGCCGCGACGTGCAGTGCGGTGATCATGGCCCGCAGGTCGGAGGCGACCGGCGCCTGCCGGGCGAGCAGGTCGCAGACCCGCTCCTCGACGTGCCGGTAGAGGTCGTCGATCTCGGCGTCCCGCGCGATCACGGCCTCGGACGCCTCGCGGTCGGCGGTGAGCAGGCCGCGGGTGGCCTGGCGCATCGCGGCGCGGACCCCTTCCGCCATGTCCACCAGCAGCTGGCTGACAATCTGCAGGTCGGCCCGGAACTCGTCGCGCATCGTCACTTCCTGGGGTCGGTGCCGCCGGCCCCGGGGAGGGGCGTCGGGCATACGGGTCGAGCGGGTGCGCGCCAACCGTAGGCGGGGGGAGCGGACCTGAGGTGAACTCCGGTGAACGACGCGGGACCCGGGAGTGAACTTCTGCGGAAGTGAGGATGATTCGTCCCGTTTTGGGCGATAGCCAGGTTAACAATGACCCTACGATCGCCGGGTGGATTGGGTGGTGGCGGTCGTGGTGGCCGTGGCACTGGCGACCGGCCTGGTCGCCGGCCTGCTGTTGTCCGGGCCCGTCCGCGAGTGGCGGCGCAGGGCGGTGTCGCCGGGGAGCGGTGGCTCCCGCTGGAGCTCAGGGAGGCTCGCGATTCCCGACGACCAGCAGGGCGGCCGCACCGGGCTCGGCCGCAAGACGATCGACTCACTGCGCGCCGGCGTGGTCGTGCTCGACCCGGACGACCTGCCCGTGCTGGTCAACCCGGCCGCCCGGGCGATGGGCCTGCTCCGCACCGGCGCCGCGCCCGGCTCCATCGCCGCCCACCCGCTGATCCGTACCCTCGCCGGGCAGGTGCGCCGCACCGGCGTGCGGCGCGAGATCGAGCTGGACCTGCCGCGCGGCCGCGACAACGCCGGAGTGAACCCGCTCGGGGTGCACCTGCGGGCGATGGGGCTCGGCGCCGGCTACATCTCGATCGAGGCCGCCGACGTCACCGAGTCGCACCGGCTGGCCCGGGTCCGCCGGGACTTCGTCGCCAACGTCAGCCACGAGCTGAAGACCCCCATCGGGGCGCTGCAACTGCTCGCCGAGGCGCTGCTCGACGCCACCGAACCCGCCGGGGCGGCCCCGCCGGACCTCTCCGAGGACCTGGTCGCCGCCCGCCGCTTCGCCGAACGGATCCAGCACGAGTCGACCCGGCTGGGCCGGCTGGTGCAGGAGTTGCTGGAGCTGACCCGGCTGCAGGGCGCGGAGCCGCAGCCCGCGCCGGAGCCGGTCGCGGTCGACTGGGTGGTGGCCGAGGTGCTCGACCGGACCCGGACCACGGCCGCCGCCCGGCAGATCCAGGTGGTGACGGAGGGCGAGAAGGGGCTGACCGTGTACGGCAGCGACGCCCAGATCGCCACCGCCGTGGCCAACCTGGTGGAGAACGCGATCAACTACTCGGGCGAGGGCACCACCGTCCGGGTCGCCACGCGGGCCGACGACGAATACGTCGAGATCGCCGTCACCGACCAGGGCATCGGCATCGCCCCCAACGAGGTGGAACGGATCTTCGAACGGTTCTACCGGGCCGACCAGGCCCGCTCCCGCTCCACCGGCGGCACCGGCCTCGGCCTGGCCATCGTCAAACACATCGCCAGCAACCATGGCGGCCGGGTGGAGGTGGCGAGCACTCTTGGAGGGGGCTCGACGTTCACTCTCCGGTTACCGGCCAGCCCCCCGGCCGACCTGGAGACGATACTGCCGTCGGCTGGGATCGAGGCCGGCCCGGCCGACCTTCGCCAGGCCTGACCGCAGGAGAGGAAGCACCGTTGAGCCGCGTTCTGGTGGTCGAGGACGAGGAGTCGTTCTCCGACGCCTTGTCGTACATGCTCCGCAAGGAGGGTTTCGAGGTGTCCGTCGCCGCGACGGGACCCGCCGCCCTCACCGAGTTCGACCGGACCGGCGCGGACATCGT
This sequence comes from Micromonospora purpureochromogenes, assembly GCF_900091515.1. NCBI lineage: Bacteria > Bacillati > Actinomycetota > Actinomycetes > Micromonosporales > Micromonosporaceae > Micromonospora > Micromonospora purpureochromogenes. The sequence continues at coordinate 1,204,991 of NZ_LT607410.1, forward strand.
CCTGCTCGACCTGATGCTCCCCGAGATGTCCGGGACGGAGGTCTGCCGTCAGCTGCGGCAGCGCTCGCACGTGCCGATCATCATGGTCACCGCTCGGGACAGTGAGATCGACAAGGTGGTCGGCCTGGAGATCGGGGCCGACGACTACGTCACCAAGCCGTACTCGCCGCGGGAGCTGGTGGCCCGGATCCGGGCGGTGCTGCGCCGGCAGAGCGCCGAGGTGACCGAGTCGGGCGCCCCGACGCTGGCCGCCGGCCCGGTCCGGATGGACATCGAGCGGCACGTGGTCACCGTCGACGGCGCCGCCGTGCAGCTCCCGCTCAAGGAGTTCGAGCTGCTGGAGCTGCTGCTGCGCAACGCCGGCCGGGTGCTCACCCGGGGCCAGCTCATCGACCGGGTCTGGGGCGCCGACTACGTCGGCGACACCAAGACGCTGGACGTGCACGTCAAGCGGCTGCGCTCCAAGGTCGAGCCGGAGCCGTCCGCGCCCCGGTTCATCGTCACCGTGCGTGGCCTCGGCTACAAGTTCGAGCCGTAGGCCGTCAGCCCACCCAGCTGTACCGCCGCTCCGGGCGGCCCGCCGAGCCGTACCGGAGGTTGACCGCCGCCCGCCCGGTGTCGGCGAAGTGCTCCAGGTAACGCCGGGCGCTGACCCGAGAGATGCCCACCGCGTTGGCGCACTCGGCGGCGGAGAACGTCCCCGAGTGTCCCCGCAGGGTGCGTTCGACCAGCTCGGCGGTTTCCGCGCTGAGCCCGCGGGGCAACGCCGAGGTGGCGATGTGCGCCGCGCTGCGGGACAGCACCCGGTCCACGTCGGCCTGGTCGGCCACGGTGGTGGCGCGCAGCGCGTTGCGCCGGGCGGCGTACTGCTCCAGCCGGGTCCGCAGCTCGTCGAAGCCGAACGGCTTGAGCAGGTAGTTGACCGCGCCGTAGCGGACCGCCCGGCGGACCGCCTCGGCCTCCCGGGCCGCGCTGATCACCAGCACGTCGCAGTCGTGTCGGGCGGCCCGCAGCCGGGTCACCACGTCCAGGCCGAACATGTCCGGCAGGTAGAGGTCGAGCAGCACCAGGTCGGGGCGGAGCTCGTCGACAGCGGCGATCGCCTGCTCGCCGGTGCTGGCCGTGCCCACCACCCGGAAACCGTCGATCCGCTCGACGAAACCGCGGTGGATCCGGGCCACCATGAAGTCGTCGTCAACCACCAGTACGTCGATCACCGGACCCCCTCCAGAGTGCCGGTAACCGACATCCGGGCCGTGAACATCGCGCCCTCCTCGGTGTTCGTCACCGCCACCTCGCCGCCGCGACGGTGACAGACCAGCCGGGTGAGTGCCAACCCGATGCCCCGCTCGCCGCCCCGGGCCGCCTTCGTGGTGAAGCCGTGGGTGAAGACCTCCTGGGCCAGCTCCGGTGCGATCCCCGGGCCGGAGTCGCGGACCACGATCTCCACCGAGGAGGCGTCCCGACGCAGCTCGACCTCGACCCAGGCCGGCCGGTCCGGGTCAGGCTCGCCGGCCGCCGCGCCGTCGCGACCACCGGTGGTCGCGCCGACCGGTGCGTCCCGACCTCCGGCGACCGCCTCCACCGCGTTGTCGACCAGGTTGCCCAGCACCGTCGCCACGTCCGCCGCGACCTCCGGCGCCAGTCGGTCCAGCCCGGTCCGCTCGGAGATCCGCAGCTCCACCCGGCGCTCCGCGGCCAGCGCGGACTTCGCCATCAGCAGCGCCGCCACCGCCGTGTCGTGGATCCGGCTGGTCACGGTGAGGTCCAGCGACGCCCGGTGCCGGCTGAGCGCGTCGACGTAGCGGACCACCTCGTCGTGCTCGCCGATCTGGATCAGCCCGGAGATGGTGTGCAGCTGGTTGGCGAACTCGTGGGTCTGCGCCCGCAGCAGCTCGGTGGTGCTGCGGAACGAGCCGATCTCCTGCTCCAGCCGGGCCAGCTCGGTCCGGTCCCGCAGGGTGGTCACCGAGCCGAGCCGGCGGCCGTCCTTGGCGACCGTCATCCGGTTCATCACCAGCACCCGACCGTTCCGGACCACCACCTCGTCGCGGGCCTCCGGGCCGCCGTCGGCGCCGGCCAGCACGTCCCGCAGCCGCCCGGAGATCCCCAGGTCGGCGAGGCTGCGGCCGAGGCAGTGCTCGGGCAGGTCGAGCAGCCGGCGGCCGACCGCGTTGACCAGGGTGACCCGCTGCTGGGGGTCCAGCGCGATCACCCCCTCGGCGATGCCGTGCAGCAGCGCCTCCCGGTGCTCGGCCAGGCCGGCGATCTCCCGCGGCTCCAGGCCCAGGGTCTGCCGCTTGATCCGCCGGGCCAGCAGCCACGATCCGGCCACCCCGAGCAGGCTGGCGATGCCGAGATAGGTGAAGAGGTACGACGAGGCGCCGACCAGCCGCTCCGACCAGGTCGGCGCGGCCTCGCCGATCATCACCACGCCGAGGTGCCGCCCGAGGTTGTACTGGCGGTCGCCGAGCACCGGCACCTGGGCGACCAACTCCGGCGAGTCGCCGACCGCCAGCTCGCCGGACCAGCTGCGGCCCCGCGCCACCCCGGGGTCGCCGAGCACGAGCGGGCTCCCCACCAGCGTCGGATCGGTGGAGCTGACCACCCGGCCCCGGGAATCGGCCACGGTCACCGAGGTCACCCCGGACCGGTTCAGCGCGTTCTGCACCAGCGGGGCGACCAGCTCCGCCGGCGCCGGCTGGTTGAGCCGCTCGCGCAGCAGCGGGCTGCCGGCGAGCTCCTCGCCGAGGGCGGCCACCCGCCGCCCCTCCACCCGGTTGAAGGTCGCCGCGGACTGGGCCAGCGAGACGGCGGCCACCGCCACCAGCACGACCACGATGATCGCGAGCTGGAGTACGAGCAACTGCCCGGCCAACGTACGGCGGGGCGTGACCGCGACCACAAAGACCTCAATTTCCGCTGGTGACAGAAGGCAGACAGGGGATCCGCCCGGGGGCCATCATCTTGCCGCCGGACTCCTTCGAAACGGAAGAGAAACATGATGGCAACTCGGAGAAAACTGCTGGTCGTGGGCGTCGCCGCCGCCACGGCGCTGGCGCTGGGCGCGTGCGGCGCCACCGCCGACAAGAACGAGGGCTCGTCCGGCGGCGGTGACGGCAAGCCGGCCACCGGGCTGCGGCTGATGGTGCCGAACACCCCGGGCGGCGGGTACGACACCACGGCCCGTACCGCGGCCAAGGTGATGGAGGACGCCAAGATCGCCACCGGGGTGCAGGTCTTCAACCTGCCCGGCGCGGGCGGCACGGTCGGCCTCCAGCGCACCGTCAACGAGAAGGGCAACGGCAAGCTCGCCATGCAGATGGGGCTGGGCGTGGTCGGTGCCTCCTACACCTCCAAGTCCAAGGCGACGCTGACCCAGACCACCCCGCTGGCCAAGCTGATCGAGGAGGCCGGCGCCATCGTGGTGCCGAAGGACTCCCCGTACCAGACGATCCAGGATCTGGTCACCGCGTGGAAGGCCAACCCGAAGGGGATCGCCGTCGGTGGCGGCTCCTCGCCCGGCGGCCCGGACCACCTGCTGCCGATGCAGCTCGCCAAGACCGTCGGCATCGACCCCCGCCAGGTCAACTTCGTCTCGTACGACGGCGGCGGCGAGCTGCTGCCGGCCGTGCTCGGCGGCAAGGTGGCCTTCGGCGCCAGCGGCTTCGGCGAGTTCCTCGACCAAGTCGAGGCCGGCCAGATCCGGGTCCTCGCGGTGACCAGCGAGGCGCCGATCGACGCGCTCAAGGACGTGCCGACGCTCAAGTCCGCCGGCATCGACCTGGTCTTCACCAACTGGCGGGGCATCGTCGCGCCGCCCGGCATCAGTGACGCCGACAAGAAGGTCTGGATCGACGCGCTGACCAAGATGCACGAGTCGGACGAGTGGAAGGCCGAGCTGACCAAGCGTGGCTGGACCGACGCCTTCATCACCGGTGACGAGTTCGGCACCTTCCTCACCGAGCAGGACAAGGCAGTGGCCGACGTGCTCAAGCAGCTCGGGTTGGCATGAGCGGCATGACCAGCCGACCGGACCGGGGCGGCGAGCAGCCGCCCCGGCCGGGCGCCGCCACCGGACCGGCCGCCCCGCCGGTGCCGGGACAGCCGACCGGTCCGGACCCGGCGACGTCGGGCACCGCGCCGGCCGCCCCCGGGCCGGACGCCACGGGTACGTCGGTCGGGGCGGCGCAGGCGGCGGCCGCGCCGGAGGGCGCCACCCTGCCCGACGCGTCGACCGGGCCGGCGGCGACGCCTACCCGCGACCGGGCCCAGTACGCGGTCTGCGCCTTCCTCGCCCTGGTCGGCGGGCTGGTCATCGCCGATGCGACCCGGATCGGGCACGCGATCAGCACGGCCGACCCGATCGGCCCGAAGCCGGTGCCGATCCTGCTCGGCGTGCTGCTGCTGATCGTCGCCGCGATCTACGCGGTGGACGTGGCCCGCGGCGGCGCCGGCGAGCCGGAGGCCGGCGAGGACATCGACCTGAGCAGCCCGATCGACTGGCGGACCGTGCTGCTGCTGATCGGCGCGTTCCTGGTCAACGCCGTGCTGATCGACCGGCTCGGCTGGGTGATCAGCGGGACGCTGCTCTTCTGGGGCTCCGCGTTCGCGCTCGGAAACCGCCACTACGTGCGCAACCTGCTGATCGCCGTCGCGCTGTCGTTGATCACCTTCTACACGTTCGCCATCGGGCTCGGGGTCAACCTGCCCGCCGGTGTGCTGCAAGGAATCCTCTGATGGACAATTTCGGGCACCTGCTCGACGGGTTCGCCAATGTGGTTACCCCGATGAACCTGCTGATCGCGCTGCTCGGCGTGACCATCGGCACCGCGGTCGGCGTGCTGCCCGGCATCGGCCCGGCGATGACGGTGGCGCTGCTGCTGCCGGTCACCTACGGGCTGGAGACGAGCCAGGCGTTGATCATGTTCGCCGGCATCTTCTACGGCGGCATGTACGGCGGCTCGACCACGTCGATCCTGCTGAACACCCCCGGTGAATCGTCCTCGGTGGTGACCGCCATCGAGGGCAACAAGATGGCGAAGGCGGGCCGGGCGGCCCAGGCGCTGGCCACCGCCGCGATCGGCTCGTTCGTCGCCGGAACGATCGCCACCCTGCTGCTGGTGGTGGTCACCCCGCCGGTGGTGTCGTTCGCGATCAGCCTCGGCGCGCCCGACTTCTTCGCGCTGATGCTGCTGGCGTTCGTGGCCGTCACCGCGGTGCTCGGCGCGTCCCGGGTACGCGGCTTCGCCTCGCTGCTGCTCGGCCTGGTCATCGGCGTGATCGGGATCGACCAGAGCGGTCAGCAGCGGCTCACTCTGGGGATCCCGCAGCTCGCCGACGGCATCGACGTGGTCGTGGTGGCGGTCGGCATCTTCGCCCTCGGCGAGGCGCTCTGGATCGCCGCGCACCTGCGCCGCAAGGCCGGCGAGGTGATCCCGGTCGGCCAACCGTGGATGGGGAAGCAGGACTGGAAGCGGTCCTGGATGCCGTGGCTGCGCGGCACCGCGTTGGGTTTCCCGTTCGGCGCGGTGCCGGCCGGCGGGGCGGAGATCCCGACCTTCCTGTCGTACGTCACCGAGAAGAAGCTGACGAAGCACCCGGAGGAGTTCGGCCGCGGTGCGATCGAGGGTGTCGCCGGCCCGGAGGCCGCCAACAACGCCTCCGCCGCCGGCACGCTGGTGCCGATGCTGGCGCTCGGCCTGCCCACCAACGCCACCGCCGCGGTGATGCTGGCCTCCTTCGAGCAGCACGGGATCCAGCCCGGCCCGCTGCTCTTCGAGCGGGAGTCCGGCCTGGTCTGGACCCTGATCGCCAGCCTCTTCATCGGCAACCTGCTGTTGCTGGTGCTCAACCTGCCGCTCGCCCCCGCCTGGGCGCGGCTGCTCCGGATTCCCCGTCCGTACCTCTACGCCGGGATCCTCTTCTTCGCCTCGATGGGCGCGTACGCGGTCAACGCCCAGCCGTTCGACCTGTTCCTGCTGCTGGCCCTGGGCCTGCTCGGCTTCGGCATGCGCCGCTTCGGGCTGCCGATCCTGCCGCTGATCGTCGGAGTGATCCTCGGCCCGCGCGCCGAGTTGCAGGGCCGGCGGGCGTTGCAGCTCTCCGGCGGCGAGCTGCACGGCCTGATCGGCGGCTGGGTGTCCTGGCTGATCTACGCCACCGTCGCCGTGGTGCTGCTCTGGCCGCTGATCGGGCGGTTCGTGGTTCGACCTGTTCGGGAGAGGCTGGTGGCCGGATGACCATCCTGGTGGGGTACGTCCCCTCGGCCCTGGGTGAGGCGGCCCTGCGGGCCGCCGTGGAGCAGGCCCGGTTCCGCGACGAGCCGGTGCTGGTGGTGAACACCTCGCGCGGCGACGCGTACGTCGACCCGCGCTTCGCCCAGGAGGGCGACCTGGCCCGGGTGGTCCGCGAGCTGACCGCCGACGGGGTGCCGCACACCATCCGGCAGCTGATCCGGGGCCGGGACGCGGCCGAGGAGATCGCCGAGATCGCCGAGGCGGAGGAGATCTCGCTGGTGGTGATCGGCATCCGGCACCGGACCCCGGTGGGCAAGCTGATCATGGGGTCGACCGCGCAGGAGATCCTGCTCCGGGTGCCCTGCCCGGTGCTCGCCGTCAAGGCCGACTGAGTGGGATGTCGCACGTCGGGCACGGGGATCCCGGGCTGACCGGGGTCCCCGTGCGTACCCAGACGGGCCTGCTGCTCGCGCACACCATCGTTGTGCAGGCGGTCACCTTCATGCTGCGCCCGGCGTCCGCGTACCGGGCGCTGGACCTGGACGTGCCGGCGGCCTGGCTCGGCGTGCTCGGGGCCAGCTTCGCCGTCGTGCCGCTGGTGCTGGCGGTCCCCTCCGGCCACGCGGTCGACCGGTTCGGCGAACGCCGCATCGTGCTGGCCGGGTCGGGCCTGCTCGCCGCCGCCGGGGCCTGCTTCGTGCTCTTCGCCGATTCGGTCGCCGGCCTGGTCGTGGCCAGCATGGTGCTCGGCACCGGCCACCTCTGCGCGGTGGTGGGCCAGCAGGCGCTGGTCGCCAACCGCACCTCGGCGGACCGGTACGACGCGGCCTTCGGTTACTACACCTTCGCCGCCTCGCTCGGCCAGGCGTTGGGACCCGGCCTGATCGTGGTCTTCGGCGGGGACCGCCCGATCCCGGACACCGGGGCGATCTTCCTCGGCGCCACCGCGCTCACCCTGCCCCTGCTGGTCGCCGCCGCGTTCCTGCGCCCCTCGGCGCACCACCGGCAGGCGGCGGGTCCGGCCGCCGGTGGACTGGCCGGCCTGCTCCGCCAACCCGGACTGGTGCGCGCCCTCGCGGTCAGCTGCGTCGTCCTGGCGGCGGTCGACATCACCCTGGTCTACCTGCCCGCCCTCGGTGCCGAGCGGGGCATCGCCGCCGGTTCGATCGGCGTACTGCTGGGGTTGCGGGCGGTCGCGTCGATGGCCTCGCGGCTGTTGCTGGGCCGGCTGGTCGCCGCCGTCGGCCGGCGCCGGCTGCTGGTCGGCACCGTCGCCCTCTCCGCCGCCGGCGTCGGGCTGCTGCTGCCGCCCCTGCCGCTCTGGGCGATGGCGGTGGTGGTCACGGTCTCCGGGCTGGGCCTGGGCGCCGGGCAACCGCTGACCATGTCGTTCCTGGCCGAGTCCGCCCCGCCCGGGTTGCGCGGCCGGGCGATGTCCCTGCGCCTCACCGGCAACCGGCTCGGCCAGGTGGTCATCCCGAGCGCCGCGGGAGCGCTCGCCGCCGGCGCCGGGGCGGCGGGCGTGCTCGCCTGCACCGCCGCCGGCCTGGCCGGCGCGGCCGCCGCCGCGACCGGACTGCACCAGGGCCCGCCTCCCGATCCGACGACCCGACCAGAGAGGGAAGAACCATGCTGACTCCGACCGCCGACCTCTACGACCGGTACGGCGACGTGCTCGGCTCGTGCGACACCCAGCTACGCCAGTTCGGCGCCGCCCGCGCCTTCGCCGGGCCGGCCGTCACGGTGCGCTGCTTCGAGGACAACGCCCTGCTCAAGTCGATCGTCGCCGAGCCGGGGGAGGGCCGGGTGCTGGTGGTGGACGGCGGCGGGTCGGTGCACACCGCCCTGATGGGCGACCTCATCGCCGGCACCGCGGCGGCGAATGGCTGGGCGGGAGTGGTGATCAACGGCGCGGTCCGGGACGTCACCGCCCTGGCCGCCCTGCCGATCGGCATCAAGGCGCTCGGCGCCAACCCGCGCAAGAGCGCGAAGGCGGGAGCCGGCGAGCGGGACGTGCCGGTGTCGTTCGGCAACTGCGTCTTCACGCCCGGAGCCGAGGTGCACAGCGACGACGACGGCGTGGTCGTCCTGCCGGTCGAGGCGCGGGAGTAGCTTCGGCGGTCAGCGCTCGCTGGCCGGGTGCGGGGCGACCTGGCCCTGGCGCAGCCGCGCCCCGCACAGCTCCGCCAGCTTCGCGTACGCGGGCGCGCCGATCAGGGCGGTCAGCTCCGGGCCGTACGAGACGTACATCGGCTCGGTGCCGACGTGCGCGTCGGTGGACGAGGTGCACCACCAGTCCAGGTCGTGCCCGCCCGCGCCCCAGCCCCGCCGGTCGAACTCGGTCAGCGTGGAGACCAGCATCTTGGTGTTGTCGGGTCGCTTGGTCCAGTCCTGCTCGCGGCGGATCGGCAGCTGCCAGCAGACGTCCGGCTTGTATTCCAGCGGGTGCACCCCGTCGCGCAGCGCCTGACCGTGCAGGGCGCAGCCGCCACCGCCGGGGAAGTCGGCGTCGTTGAGGAACACGCACGGCGCGTCCACGTCCCGGGTGGCGGTGCGCCGCGCCGGGTTCTTGCCGTCGATCGTGTCCTCCGCGGTCCAGTTCTTGACGCCCCGGCGGAAGTGCTGCCAGGTCTGCGGGGTGAGCCGCTTGACCGCCGCCCGGACCCGCTTCTCGTCGTCGCCGTCGGTGAAGAACGCGCCGTGCGAGCAGCAGCCGTCGGTGGCCCGGCCGGCGATGATGCCGTGGCAGCCCTTGCCGAAGACGCACGTCCAGCGGGACAACAGCCAGGTCAGGTCGGCGCGGACGAGGTGCCGCTCGTCGGCCGGGTCGACGAACTCGATCCACTCGCGGGGGAAGTCCAGCCCCACCTCACGGCTGCGCGGGTCGCCCGGGTCGTCCACCAGTACGTGCAGTTCCACCTGGCTCGTCACCCGGACCAGCGTACGCGGAGTGACCGGGGCCGGCCGGCGAGCCGCGGAAACGTGTTGGCCCTAGGGTCGACAGCATGCGACTGGGTGTCCTCGACGTCGGTTCCAACACGGTGCACCTGCTGGTGGTCGACGCCCACCACGGGGCGCACCCCTGGCCGGCCCACTCGGAGAAGGTGGTGCTCCGGCTGGCCGAGCAGATCGGCCCGGACGGGGCGTTGACCGAGGAGGGCGCCGACGGGCTGGTCAAGGCGGTCAGCATGGCGCGTACCGCCGCCGCCGGGCTGGCCGCCGACGACCTGCTCGCCTTCGCCACCTCCGCGGTGCGCGACGCCACCAACGCCGCCGAGGTGCTGGCCCGGGTCCGCGACGAGACCGGCGTACGGCTGGAGGTGCTCTCCGGCGCGGACGAGGCGCGGATGACCTTCCTGGCGGTGCGGCGGTGGTTCGGCTGGTCGGCTGGTCGGCTGCTGGTGATGGACATCGGCGGCGGCTCGCTGGAGCTGGCGGCCGGCATCGACGAGGATCCGGACGTCGCGGTCTCCCTGCCGCTCGGGGCCGGGCGGTTGAGCCGGGAGCGGCTGCGGGTGGACCCGGCCGGGCAGGTGCCGCCGTCCGCCGAGGCCGTGGAGGAGCTGCGGGAGTACGTCGACGGGCTGCTCGACCCGGTGGTGGAGAAGCTCGCCGGGGTGGGCTGGGAGCGCCCCGTCGCCACCTCCAAGACCTTCCGGATGCTGGCCCGGCTGGCCGGCGCGGCGCCGTCCGCGGCCGGGCTCTGGGCCCGGCGCAGCCTCACCCGCACCGGGCTGCAGCAGGTGCTCGGCTTCATCCGGCACATCCCGCCGGCCCAGCTGGCCGAGCTGGAGGGGGTCAGCGCGGGGCGGGCGCACCAACTGCTCGCCGGTGCGGTGGTGGCCGAGGCGGTGCTGCGTCGCCTGGACGTCCCGGCGCTGGACATCTGCCCGTGGGCGCTGCGTGAGGGCGTCATCCTCCGCCGGTTGGATCAGCTCGAACCGATGTGATCCGCGTCGGTCGTTCTGCGCCATTTGAGGCCGCTCGTCCTGAAGCGCGGTGACCGGTCGGGCTACCCTGAGGGGTGTGACTTCCCGCGTCCCCGTGCTCCTGTCCAGTTCCTCGGTCTTCCCTGAGCGGACCGCGGCGGCGTTCCAGCTTGCCGCGGCGCTCGGCTACGACGGCGTCGAGGTGATGGTCTGGACCGACGCCGTGAGCCAGGACGCCGGCGCGCTGCGCGGCCTCTCCGAGCACTACGGCGTGCCGGTCCTGTCGGTGCACGCGCCGTGCCTGCTGGTGACCCAGCGGGTGTGGAGCCCCGACCCCTGGGAGCGGCTGCGCCGCTCGGCCGAGCTGGCCGCCACCCTGGGCGCGCCGGTCGTGGTGGTGCACCCGCCGTTCACCTGGCAGCGGGACTACGCCCGCAACTTCGCCGAGGGGCTCGCCGCGATCGCCGGCGAGTACCCGGACCTGCGCTTCCCGGTGGAGAACATGTACCCGGTGCGGATGGCCGGCCGGCAGTTCGTGCCGTACGTGCCGGGCTGGGACCCGACCGAGGCCGGGTACGCCTCGTACACCCTCGACCTGTCGCACTGCGCCGCCTCGCACACCGACTCGCTGGCGATGGCCGACCGGATGGGCGACCGGCTGGCGCACGTGCACCTCGGCGACGGCACCGGCGAGGGGCGCGACGAGCACCTGGTGCCCGGGCGCGGCAGCCAGCCCTGCGCCGAGCTGCTGCGCTCACTCGCCGGCCGGGGGTTCACCGGCTCGGTGGCCGTCGAGGTCACCACCCGGGGCGCGAAGAGCCGCGCCGACCGTGAGGCCGACCTCCGCGAGGCCCTCGCCTTCGCCCGCGCCCACCTCACCGCCCCCTCCCCGGTAGACGCCTGACCCACCCCGGCCCCCGCCGCCTGCTCCGTTGATCATGAAGTTGCTGCCCTCCGCCTCGGCGTGTCGGGGCACCAACTTCATGATCGACCGTACGGTCAGGTGAGGGTCAGGGGACGGGGGTCAGGGAGTCGGCCTGGGTGGGGACGGGGAGTTGCTGCTCGCCGACGGCGGCACGCTTGCGGGCGCGGTGGGCGGCCACGTGGGAGCGGGTGGCGCAGCGCTCCGAGCAGAACCGGCGACAGCAGTTGGACGAGGTGTCCAGGTAGACGTTGCCGCAGCGCTCGTCGGCGCAGACCCCGAACCGGGCGCTGCCGTACTCGCAGAGCCAGACCGACAGGCCCCAGACCGCGCCGGCCAGGTACTCCGCGCTGACCGACGCGCCCCGGCTGGTCACGTGCATGTGCCAGTCGCTGGAGTCGTGCCCGGAGATCCGCGGCTGCACGGGGAACGCCTCCAGCAGGGCGTTCAGCTCGGCCACCGCCTGGACGTCCCGCCCGGAGGTGCCGAACTCGAACACGTCGCGCAGACGCTTCTGCGCCCGCCGGAAGATGACCAGGTCCCGTTCGGCGACCTCGTCGCGCATCCACGCGTTGTCGTCCGGGAAGATGGCCCGCAGGTCGTCGAGGTCGTCCAGGCGGGCGTTGACGAGGTCAACGCCGGTCCGGGCGTACGCGTCGAAGTTCACGACACCAACGGTAGACGACTCACGGGGCGCGCGGCGCGTCGATGTAGTGCGGCAGGAACCGCGCGTAACCGTCCGTGATGAGACTCTCGCTCTCCCGGACACCGAGCCCGGCCGACTCGCCGTCGACGATCCAGCTCCCCAGCACCGTCCGGTTGCCGGCGAAGTCCGGCAGGGCCCGGAACTCCTGGTAGCAGAAGCCCTCGTCGCCGTAGTCGCCCGGATTGGTGATCTCGGTGTCGCCGGTGACGATCCGCACCGCGGCCCCCTCCCGGCCGAGCAGCGGCTTCGCCACGTACTCCGGCATCCCGCGCGGTGAGTCCAGGTACGCCGGCAGCAGGTACTCGTGCCCCGGGTACAGCTCCCAGAGCACGGCGAGCAGCGCCTTGTTGGACAGCAGCAGCTTCCAGGCCGGCTCGATCCAGGTGGTCGGGGTGCCTGGCTCCAGCGCCGCCGGCCCGTACGGCTCGGCCAGCATCCACTCCCACGGGTAGAGCTTGAAGCAGGTGGTCAGCGGTCGGTCGTCGGCGTCGACGAAGCGCCGGCCGTCCCAGCCGACGTGCTGGATCGGCAGCAGCGTCACGTCCAGCCCGGCCTGGCGGGCGGTCTCGGCCAGGTACCCGGCGGTGATCTGGTCCTCGCCCGACTCCTCCTCGTTCGACCAGGTCACGTGCACCCGCCGGTCGTGCAGGCCGGCACCGATTTTGGCCCAGGCGCCCACCAGCCGTTCGTGCAGGCTGTTCCACTGGTCGGCGTCCGGGTGCGTCTGCTCCAGCCAGTACCACTGGATGATGCTCGCCTCGACCAGCGCGGTGGGGGTGTCGGCGTTGTACTCCAGCAGCTTCGGCGGCCAGCTGCCGTCGTAGGCGAGGTCGAAGCGGCCGTAGAGGGTCGGCGGCCGCTCGCGCAGCGACCGGGCGACCGCCTCGGCGGCCCAGGCCGGGATGCCGAACTCGGCGTACCGGCCACGGGCGACGACGTGCTCGGCCGCGGCCACCGACATCCGGTGCAGCTCCTCGGTGGCCTCCTCCAGCCGCAGCACCTCGGCCAGGTCGAAGGCGTACGCCGCCGTCTCGTCCCAGTACGACATGGTCCCGCCGTCGGGCAGCTCGGTGTCGACGTACACCAGGCCCTGCTCGCGGATGGTGGCGTCCCAGTCCGGGCGGGGGGTGGCCGCCTCGCGCCGCACCTCAGCCCCCGCAGGAGGCGAGGTGGGTACCGAAACCGCCCCGCTCGGGCAGGGCCGCGGCGACCGGCCGGGGCTCGGCGTCGGCGGTGCCGGTGGTGACCGCCGGTACCCGCATCGCCAGCGCGACCGTGTCCCCGCCGCCGGCCGGACCCAGGGCGCAGTCGTCGTCATCATCATCGTCGGAGGTCAGGTTGCAGCCGGAAAGGGCGAGCGCCAGGGCGGTGAGCGCGCCCAGCTGCACGGAGGCCGACCGGAGCCGGCGGCGGGGGTGTCCATCCACGGCATCGTTGTAGCTGATCGACGCCAGTTCCGTCGCCCCCCGGACGGTGCTCGTGATGCCATTGGGACGCCTGCCACGAGGCGTCGTGGCGGCTCGGCCGCCCCCCGACGGAGCTCGGTGCACGGGCGTTACGCTCGGCTCATGCTCCGTTCCGTCATCCTCGCCGCCTCCCGGTCATCCCAGGTCGAGCGGCTCATCGCGACGGCCCCGTTCACCCGGGACGTCGTCCGCCGGTTCGTCGCCGGCGCCGGCACCGACGACGCGTTGCGCGCGACCCGCGAACTCGTCGCCGACGGCCTCGCGGTCACCATCGACAACCTCGGCGAGGACACCGTCACTCCCGAGCAGGCCAACGCCACCCGCGACGAGTACCTCAAGCTGCTGAAGGCGCTCTCCGCCGCCGGGCTCACCCCGCCCGCCGAGGTCAGCGTGAAGCTCTCCGCGCTCGGGCAGAAGTTCGACGAGCAGCTCTCCTACGACAACGCGCGGGCCATCTGCCTGGCGGCCGACGAGGCGGGCACCACGGTCACCCTCGACATGGAGGACCACACCACCACCGACTCGACCCTGAGCGTCCTGGCCAGGCTGCGCAAGGACTTCCCGGCGACCGGCGCCGTGCTCCAGGCGTACCTGCGGCGCACCGAGTCGGACTGCCGCGAGCTGGCCGGCGCCGGGTCCCGGGTACGGCTCTGCAAGGGCGCGTACAAGGAGCCGGAGTCGGTGGCGTACCAGTCGGCCCGTGAGGTGGACAAGTCCTACGTCCGCTGCCTGAACGTGCTCATGTCCGGGGACGGCTACCCGATGCTGGCCACCCACGACCCGCGCCTGATCGCCATCGGCGAGGACCGGGCGCGCTGGTTCGACCGCGGCCCGGACCGGTTCGAGTTCCAGATGCTGTACGGCATCCGGCCGGAGGAGCAGGCCCGGCTGGTCGGCGAGGGCTACACCGTGCGGACCTACCTGCCGTACGGCGAGGACTGGTACGGCTACCTGATGCGCCGGCTCGCCGAGCGCCCCGCGAACCTGATGTTCTTCGGCCGGGCCCTGGTCTCCAAGAAGTGACTCAGGCGTTGAAGTGACTCCGGCGTTCGACCGTTGACACACCTGGCTAATGTGCTTAGCTTTATGGCTATGAGCATTAGCCAGATGGAGCGGGACGGCGGCACCATCGCGTACGAGGTGCACGGCGAGGGTTCGCTGGTGGTCCTCGCGCACGGCATGGGCGAGAACCGGCGATCCTTCCGCCACCTGATCCCGCTCCTGGTCGAGGCCGGCTACCGGGTGGCCTCGGTGGACGTCCGGGGGCACGGCGACTCCAGCGCCCACTGGCCGTCGTACGCCCCGGCCGAGGTCGGCTCCGACCTGCTGGCCGTGGTGCGTACCCTCGGCGGCCCGGCCACCCTGGTCGGCAGCTCGTCCAGCGCGGCGGCCGTCGTCTTCGCCGCCGGAGACGCGCCCGAGCTGGTCAACGGCATCGTGCAGATCGGCGCGTTCGTCGCCCAGCCCAGGCCCAACCCGGCGATGCGGCTCGCCCAGGCGGCGGTGCTGCGCAGTCCCCGGTTGTTCGGCATGTTCCACCGGACGCTCTTCCCCGGTGACCGGCCCGCGGACGACGCCGCGTACCGCAAGGAGCTGGTCGCCGGCCTGCGCGGCCGGATGGCGGCGGTCCGCGGTGTGGTCGCGCCGGTCGCCCCGCACTGGACGGCCCGGGCGGCCGACGTGCGGCAGCCGGTGCTGGTGCTGATGGGCGCGAAGGACCCCGACTTCGCCGACCCGGGGGGCGAGGCCCGGGCCGCCCGCCGCCTCTTCGCCACCGCCGAAGCCCGCATGATCGCCGACTCCGGCCACTACCCGCACGCCGACCAGCCGGCGGCCACGGCTGCCCAGCTCGTCGAGTTCCTGGCGGTGACCACGGGTGCCTAGGGCCGGGCTCACCCCGTCGACGGTGGTCCGCGAGGCGGCCCGCCTCGCCGACGAGGTCGGTTACGAGCGGCTGACCCTGGCCGCGCTCGCCGGCCGGCTCGGCGTCGCGCTGCCCAGCCTCTACAAGCACGTCAAGGGCGCCGACGCGTTGAGCCAGAAGTTGGCCGCGCTGGCCGTCGACGAACTGGCCGACGCAATGACCTCGGCCGCCGCCGGGCGCGCCGGGGTGGACGGGCTGCGGGCGGTCGCCACCGCCTGGCGCGACTACGCCCGCCGGCACCCCGGCCGCTACCCGGCGGCGCAGCGGGTACCCGACCCGGCCGACCCCGAGCACGTCGCCGCCGGCCGACGGGCCCTCGACACCGTCTACGCGATCCTGCGCGGCTACGGCCTGACCGGTGACGCCGCGGTCGACGCGGCACGCCTGTTCCGCAGCGCCGTGCACGGCTTCGTCACCCTGGAGGCGGCCGGTGGCTTCGGCCTACCCCGAGGCATCGACCGGTCCTTCGACCAGTTGGTAACCGCGTTGGACACCGCGTACCGGGACTGGAGGCCCTGATGAGGGTCGTGCTGCTGACGGTCGCCTTCCTGGTGGAGGTGGCGATGCTCGTGGCCGCCGGCTGGTGGGGCTTCACGCTCGACGCGGGACTGGCAGTCCGGCTGCTCGCCGGGCTCGGCGCACCGCTGCTGATCGCGCTGGTCTGGGGCGTCTTCTGCTCGCCCCGGGCCCGGGTCCGGCTCGCCCCGCCGGCCAAGTACGCCGTCCAGGCGGCCTGTTTCCTCGCCGCCGGCGTGCTGCTCGCCCTCGCCGGGCACCCGTTGCTCGCGGTGGGTCTGGTCGCCCTCTGGGCCGTGGACCGGGCGCTGCTCAGCCACGGCGGTCACCCGGCCTGACCGGCCCCGGCACGGCGACCCCACCTGCGGTCGTCGCGCCCTTTCGAGCTGATGTCGTAAACGATTCGGGCCACCCTGACGCGCGCGTCGCTGTCGTCCAGCGGCCGGCGGGTGAGGGCCGTCTCTGCCGGGCGGCGAGACCACGCCTGTCGCCGCCGCCACCGGGATCGGCCTTCCGTGAGTCGTTCACGTCATCACCTCGACAGGCGAGTAGCCACCCCCTTCCGACGCCGCCCCGGTCACCGTCCGTGCAGGCCACCGTCCGTGCGGGCCACCGTCCGTGCAGGCCACCGTCCTGCAGAGGGTTGTACCGCGTGTGCAGGCCTGCCGGCATGCTGCCGACGCGCGGGCGGCTCTGGCCGGATCGCCCCGATTGGTCGTACCCTTCGCCGGTGACCGACGGGCATGACGAGCCGCGCCTCACCGACGGGGTGGACGAGTCGCGCCCGGCCGACGGGATGGACGAGCCGCGCGCGGCCGACGGCGACGGGCCGCGCCCGGGCGACGGGGTCGACGAGACGCGCTCACGCCGCCGCTGGCCGCTCTGGGCGGCGCTCGCGGTGGTACTGGCGATGGTGGGCTGCGGGGTGCCGGCGGCGCTGCTGGCCGGCCTGGTCGACCGCACCGCCGAGCGCGCCACGGTGGGCCGCTCCGCCACCCGCACGCCTGATCCGGCCACGGCGGTTGCCCGCCGGGTGGGCGACCAGCTCTCCGCCCAGCTCGCCCGGCAGGCCGACGCCCTGCTCGGCGGGGACCGGCGCGGCTTCCTCGCCGTCGCGGACCCCGCCGCCCGCGCCGACCTGGGCCGCCGCTTCGCCGCACTGCGCGCGCTCCGGGTGGCGGTGTGGCGGGCCGAGCCGTCCGGGCTGCCCATCCCGGTCGCCGGGCAGGCGGGGCAGTGGCGGCAACTGGTGACCTTCCGGTACTGCTTCCTCGTGCCGGACTGCGCACCCAGCCCGGTCCTGATCGGCACCCGCTGGCGGGAGACCGGCGGCGCACCGCTGCTGGTCGCCGTCGAGGAGTCCCGCTCCGCGCAGGCCGGGGTCCGCCCCTGGGAGGTCAGCGACCTGGTCGTCGCCGTCGGACCGCGCACCATGGTGGCCACCACCCCGGCGCTGCGCGGAAAGCTGCCCGGCCTGCTCGCCGAGGCCGAGTCCGCGGCGGCGGTCGCCGACCGGTACGCGGTCGCCGGCCCACCGCCGGACCGCTACCGGATCTTCTACGCCGGCGGCGCCGAGTGGCGACGCTGGTACGGCGGCGGCCGACCGAAGTGGACCGCCGGGTACGCGATCACCGTCGGCGGCGGCCACCACGAGGTCGTGCTCAACGCCGACGGGCTGACCGCCACCGCCACCGGTGAACTGCTGCGGCACGAGCTGACCCACGCCGCCTCGCTGCCCGCACGGGGCTACCCGGGCAAGCAGACCTGGTGGCTGGTGGAGGGGCTGGCCGAGTACGCCGGTGCCGACGGGGCACCGGTGAGCCGCTACGAGGGGCTGGACGAGACCGGGCAGCTCGTCGCCGGCGGCTGGAACGGCCGGCTTGACGCCCTCACCCCGGCCGACGCCGCCCCGGCCGACCGGGTCGGCGGCAGCTACGGCGTCGGCTACCTGGCCGTCCGCCACCTCGTCGACCGGTACGGCGAGCAGCAGGTGCTCGCCTTCTTCCGGGCCGTGGTGCACGACCGGCGGTCGCTGGACGACGCGTCCGGGCAGGTCCTCGGCGACCCGTGGAGCGCCCTGCACGACGAGTGCGTCGCCTACGTCCGGGCGACCGTCCGGTGACAGCGGACCCACTCGTCGCCGGGTGGACGCGGTCCGCCCGGTAGGCCGGTCGTGCCGCTCGGCGTCGTATCGACGCCGGGCTAAGGTTGGCCCGTGCGCCGCCCCGACTCGCCGCGGCCCCCCGTAGCCACGCGGCCCCGCCTGCTCACCGCCCTGCTCGCCGTCGTCGTCCTCACCGGTACCACCGCCGCCTCCTGCGGGGGCGACGAGTCCGCCGTCGCGCTGGCCCCGGCCAGCCGGGCCGCCGTCGCCGAGGTGATCGACGCTCCGGCCACCGTGACCGCCCGTGCCGCGGCCACCCTCACCGCACCCGCCGACGGCACCGTCAGCAGCCTGCCTGTCCAGCCCGGCCAGCGGGTCAGGCCCGGTCAGGTGCTCGCCGTGATCAGCTCCCCGTCCGCCCAGCAGCGCCTCCGCCAGGCCCGCGACGCCCTCCGGGCCGCCGAACGGGCCGGTCGGGGCGTCGGCGTGGGCGACCTGGGCACCCGCCGTCGCGGCACCGACAAGGCCGCCGACGAGGCGTTCGACGCCGCCCGGGACGCCGCCGGGAAGATCGCCGACCAGAAGGTACGGGACGCGCTGCTCGCCCAGGTGACCTCCGCCCAGCAGCAGTACACCGCTGCGGCGCGTACCGCCGACCAGGCGGTCCGGTCGGTGCAGCGGGGCGTCGCCGGGCTCAACTCGGCGGTCGGCGCGCTGTCGGCCGCGCAACGGCTCCAGGCCCGGCAGGCGTACGACCTCGCGAAGGCGACCGTCGACGCGCTGACCCTGCGCGCCCCGATCGGGGGAGTCGTGCAGCCCGGCGGCACCCCGGCCGGTGGCGGCAACGACCTGTCCGCCCTGCTCGGCGGCGGGCAGGTGCCCGCCGGGATCGACCCGTCGGCGTTCACCCCGTCCCGCGCCGGGCCGCCGCCGGGCGTGGACGACGCGGTGGTCGCCGGTGGTCGGGTCACCGCCGGCACGCCCGTGCTGACCATCGTGGACACCGGCGCGCTCGGCCTGCTCGCCGAGGTCGACGAGACCGACGTGCTGCTGGTTCGCCCCGGCCTGGTCGCCGACGTCGAACTGGACGCGGTCACCGGCGCCAGCTACGACGCCACGGTCCGCTCGGTCGACGTGCTGCCCACCAGCTCCGCCCGGGGCGGGGTCACCTACCGGGTGCGGCTGTCGCTCGGCGCGGGCCGGCTCGGCGAGGGCGAGGCCGCACCGGCGCCCCGCCCCGGCATGAACGCCGTGGTGCACCTGCGGGTACGCGAGGCCGCCGACGCGGTCACCGTCCCCGCCTCGGCGGTCTTCTCCGCCGACGGCCGGGACGCCGTCTGGCTGGTCCGCGACGGCCGGGCGGACCGGGCGCCGGTGACGGTGGGCGTGCAGGGGCAGGACCTGGTGCAGATCCTCGACGGGGTGCAGGCCGGCGACCGCGTGGTGGTGCGTGGCACCGACCGGGTCCAGGACGGCCAGGAAGTCCGGTGAGCGCGAGGAGTGAGCTGACGGGGGAACGCCGGTGAGCGGTCCGGCGGCGATCGAGGCGGTGGACGTCTCCCGGACGTACCAGCTCGACGGTGTCTCCGTGCCGGCGCTGCGCGGCGTCTCGCTGACCGTGGCACCGGGGGACTACGTGGCCCTGGTCGGGCCCTCCGGCTCCGGCAAGTCGACCCTGATGCACCTGCTCGGCGGGCTGGACCAGCCCACCGGCGGTCGGCTGGTGATCGGCGGCCGGGACGTCGGTGCCCTCTCCGCGCCGGAACTGGCGACGCTGCGCAACGAGACCATCGGCTTCGTCTTCCAGGCGTTCCACCTGCTGCCGCGGACGTCGGCGGTGGACAACGTGGCGCTGCCGCTGGTCTACCGCGGCGTCGGGGCCCGGCAGCGGCGCGAGCGGGCGGCCGCGATGCTCGGTCGGGTCGGCCTGGGACACCGGCTGGACCACCGCCCCAACCAGCTCTCCGGCGGCGAGCAGCAGCGGGTGGCGATCGCCCGGGCGTTGGTCACCGACCCGACGGTGCTGCTCGCCGACGAGCCGACCGGCAACCTGGACACGGTGACCGGCCAGGCGGTGCTGGCCCTGCTGGAGCAGCTCAACGCCGAGTCGGGAGTGGCGCTGGTGATGGTGACCCACGACAACGAGGTGGCGGCCCGGGCCCGGCGGCGGATCGCGATGCGCGACGGGGTGGTGGTGTCGGACACCGCCTCCACCGTTCATGATCGACCGTCGTCCGGGCCCGTGGCGGCACCTGACACACTGGTGGCCGCTCCCAGCGCGGAGCCCCGGTCCGCGTCCGGAAGCGGCCCGGGGCACCCGTCCGGTGGCTCCGGTGGCGCCGCCGGAGCCACCGGACGCCTTCCGCGCGATCCGGCGGCGGACCGGCGTACCCGCGAGGTGGCCGGACCGGGTTCCGAGGTGGACGCCGCCGACCGACCAGGACCGGACGCGGACCCCGCGGCCGGACCGCGACCCGGCGCGGACGCCGCGACCCGGGGTATCTCCCGAGTGGACGTGGCCGGGACGGACCGGGCGGGCGACGAGCGGGCCGGCGGGGCGTCGTGAGGCTCGCCGAGGCGTGGCGGGTGGCGCTGGACGCGCTGCGGGCCAACCGGATGCGCAGCGCGCTGACCATGCTCGGCGTGATCATCGGCGTGGCGTCCGTGGTGCTGCTGGTCGCCATCGGCACCGGTACGAAGCAGAAGGTCGAACAGCAGGTCGAGGGGCTCGGCTCCAACCTGCTGCTGGTGGTCCCCGGCCGGATCGACGTGGGCACCGCGCCGGTGGTCTCCCCGCTGACCCTCGCCGACGTCGACGCGGTCTCCCGGGTGGTCGGCGACCCGAGCCGGGTCGCGGTCACCATCGCCTCCGGCGCGACGGCCCGGGCCGGCAACCGCTCCGACTTCACCACCGTGCAGGGGGTGCTGGAGACCACCCCGACGGTCTTCACCCGCTCGCTGGCCCGGGGCCGCTACCTGACCGGCGCCGACGTGGACACCAGCCGCCGGGTGGCGGTGCTCGGCGACTCGGTGGCCCGCGCGCTCTTTCCCGACCGGGATCCGCTCGGCCAGCAGGTCGCGCTCGCCGGCGTCCGGTTCCGGGTGATCGGGGTGTTCGCGCCGCTCGGGCAGAGCCTCGGCGTCGACCGGGACGACGAGGTGCACGTGCCGGTCACCGCGGCCCAGCGACTCTGGGGCACCCAGCGGGTGGACGGTATCGCGGTCAAGGCCCCGGACCGGGAGCGGATCGGCGAGCTGGGCGACCGGATCGTCGCCGAGCTGTCCCGCCGGCACCCGGACACCGAGTTCAGCGCGGTCACCCAGCAGCAGATCCTCGGCGTGCTCGGCGACATCCTCGGCGTGCTCACCGGCGTGCTCGCCGCCATCGCCGGTATCTCGCTGCTCGTCGGCGGGGTGGGCGTCTCCAACATCATGCTGGTCTCGGTGCGCGAACGGACCCGGGAGATCGGCCTGCGCAAGGCCGTCGGCGCCCGCCCCCGCGACATCGGCGTGCAGTTCCTGCTGGAGGCGGTGCTGCTCACCGCGATCGGCGGGCTGACCGGGATGGCGCTCGGCGTGGGCACCGCGCTGCTGGTGGATGCCTTCTCGCCGATCCCGGCCGCGATCACCTGGTGGCCGCTGGCGCTGTCGTTCGGGGTGTCGGCGGCGGTGGGCATCGTCTTCGGGGTGGTGCCGGCCCAGCGGGCCGGCCGGCTCGACCCGGTGGTCGCATTGCGCGCCGAGTGAGCCCGCCCGCGTCGCCGGCGCGGGCCCCGCGGGACCGGGTGCCCGCCACCGGTCCCGGGAACGGGACGTTGAGCGCAGGCGGGGGCGAAACGGCAGGTCACGGTCGGGTGAACGGCGACCCGGGCATGATCAGTTGTACGAAGGGATCGCGCCGGTCACAGCGGCCCCGCTACCGTACTGGTAACACGCGCGTTGCCGGCCCGGACGGAAGCTCCGGTCGCTCGGCACGCGCCGGGCATGGGATGGGTCGGGTGAGCCATGGCCGGGTCGCAGTCCGACGGTCGGCTGTCGGATGTCAAGTTCCTCACCGTCGCCGAGGTGGCGTCGGTCATGCGGGTGTCCAAGATGACGGTCTACCGCCTGGTGCACAGCGGTGAACTCACCGCGGTCCGGGTCGGCCGGTCGTTCCGGGTGCCGGAGCACGCGGTGCACGACTATCTCCGGGGCGCGTTTCAGGAGACCGCCTGACCCGTCGCCGGGCGGTGCGCCGACTGCGACGTAACGGGCATCGACGGGGGCGCGTTGGTCCTGCTGACGCACTCCGGCTACCCTGGAGCCGATCGTGACCCTCGCCGGTGAGCCCCGACGCCACCAGGCTGGTCCGGTCCGTTGTCCGCAAGCGGTCACCGGCGCCACCGATGTGGCGCCACTCGTCCGCCCCGCACGTTTGCATTGAAAGGCTGTCGTATGGGCTCGGTGGTCAAGAAGCGCCGCAAGCGCATGGCTAAGAAGAAGCACCGCAAGCTGCTGCGCAAGACCCGCGTCCAGCGTCGCCGTCTCGGCAAGTGACCGGGGCCGGGCCACGGCCCGGCTTCCGGCACCACTTGCCAACTGTCGACCCTCGGAGGCTCAGGTGATCAGGCCGCGGACGTCCCGGCTCGGTCCCGTCTGCCGGTCAGGGCGTACGAGATGACCCCCGGTGGCACCTCAGGTGCTCCGGGGGTCGTCGTCGTGACCGGGGTCGGTCGCTACCTCGGCGCGCACGTCGCCGCCCGGCTCGCCGCCGACCCGCGCATCGAGCGGGTGATCGGCGTCGACCCGGCCACCCCCGGTCCCGAGTTCACCGACCTGCTCGACCGGGTCGAGCGGGTCCGGCTCGACCTCGGCTCGCTCGGCGGGCTCCTCGTCGACCTGGACGTCGACGCCGTGGTGCACCTCGCCCTGGTCAGCTCGCCCGATCCCCAGCACGGCGGCCGGGCGGCGATGAAGGAGCAGAACGTCATCGGCACCATGCAGCTGCTCGCCGCCTGCCAGCGGGCGCCGCGGCTGCGCAAGCTGGTGGTCCGCTCCTCCACGGCCGCGTACGGCGCGTCCTTCCGCGACCCGGCGGTCTTCACCGAGGAGACCGAGCCGCGCGAGGTGCCGCGCGGCGGTTTCGGCCGCGACATCCTCGACATCGAGGGGTACGTCCGCGGCTTCCGCCGCCGCCGTCCCGAGGTGACCGCGACCGTGCTGCGCTTCGCGCCGTTCATCGGCTCGACCGCCGACACCACGCTCACCCGCTACTTCTCCCAGCCGGTGGTGCCCACCGTCTTCGGGCGCGACCCGCGGTTGCAGTTCGTGCACTTCGACGACGCCCTGGAGGTGCTGCACCGGTCCATCGCCGAGGAGCACCCGGGCACCTACAACGTCGCCGGGCCGGGGGTGCTCTCGCTCTCCCAGGCGATCCGCCGGGCCGGTCGGGTCGCCGTGCCGGTGCTGGAGCCGGGCCTGTCCGGGGCCGCCGCGCTCGCCCGCAACCTCGGCTTCGGCCGCTACGGCCTCGACCAGGTCGACCTCTTCGTGCACGGCCGGGTGGTCGACACCAGCCGGCTGGAGCGGGAGTACGGCTTCACCCCGCGCTCCACCGCCGCCGCCTTCGACGACTTCATCCGGGCCCACCACGGCGGCGTGGTGCTCACCCGGGACAGCCTCGCCACCGCCGAGCAACTGGTGCTGGAGAGCATCCGCCAGGTCCGGTCGGCCGTCCGGGAGCGCTCGTGAGCCGGTCCGAGGAGCGGCCCGACGACCGGTACGACGTACCGCTGACCGTGGCCGGACCGGACGGTCAGCCGGCGCGGAGCAACGGGCACCGGCGCACCAGGGCCGGCACCGCCCCGGAGCCGGCGGCCCTGGCCGAGCCGGACACCTCCGCCACCGACGAGCCGGTCCCGTCCGCCCGGGTGGGCGGGACCCCGTCCACCAGCGACGAGCCGGACGCCGGGACTGACGAGCCCGACGCCGGGACCGACGAGCCCGACACCGGGGTCGACGAGCTGAACACCGGGGTCGACGAGCCGGCGGCCGGAACGCGGGACCGGTCCACCGACCGGGACACGGCCGGGCGGATACCGGCGGACGCGCCGGGCGGGGCGGCGGTGCCGGACCGGCCGGGGGACCACTGGGACGGCAAGGTCGCCGCCGGCCTGGCCTTCCTGCGCCGGCGGCTCTCCGGCGACTACGAGGTCGACGAGTTCGGCTTCGACCCGGACCTGACCGAGTCGGTCTTCCACCCGCTGGTGCGCCTGCTCTACCGGGACTGGTTCCGCACCGAGGTCACCGGCCTGGAGAACGTGCCCGCCGACGGGGCGGGCCTGGTCGTCGGCAACCACTCCGGCACCGTGGCCCTGGACGCGCTGATCCTCTCCACCGCCCTGCACGACCAGCACCCGGCGCGCCGCTACCTGCGGCTGCTCGGCGCCGACCTGGTGTTCCGGGTGCCGGTGGTCTCCGAGATCGCCCGCAAGACCGGCGGCACGGTGGCCTGCAACCCGGACGCGGAGCGGCTGCTCGGCAACGGTGAACTGGTCGGCGTCTTTCCCGAGGGCTTCAAGGGCATCGGCAAGCTCTACTCCGACCGCTACAAGCTGCAACGCTTCGGTCGGGGCGGGTTCGTCTCGGCGGCGCTGCGTACCGGCACCCCGATCGTGCCGGTCGCCATCGTCGGCGGCGAGGAGATCTACCCGATGCTCGCCGACATCAAGCCCCTCGCCCGGCTGCTGAAGCTCCCGTACTTCCCGGTCACGCCGACGTTCCCGTGGCTCGGGCCGCTGGGCATGGTGCCGCTGCCGAGCAAGTGGCTGATCGAGTTCTGCCCGCCGATCCCGACGGCGCACCTCACCGACTCCGCCGACGACCCGCTGGTCGTGTTCAACCTCGCCGACCAGGTCCGCGAAACCATCCAGCACACCCTGCACAAACTCCTCGAACGCCGCCCCGACCCCTTCGGCCCCTGACCGACCCGGTCGCCGTCGCCCCCTTGCCGAGGCGCACTTACCGAGAAAGCGTGGCTATTCCTCGCCGAACAGCCACGCTTTCTCGGTAAGAGTGGCCGCTTCGTGGTGGGGGTGGGGGGTTAGGGGGTGCGGCGGCGGCGGTGCAGGGCCAGGCCGGCGCTGACCGCGCCGGCGAGCAGGCCGGCGGCGGCCGTGGACGGTACGGCGATCTTGGCCGCCCGCCGCCCGGTGCGGAAGTCCCGCACCTCCCAGCCCCGCTCGCGGGCCTGCCGCAGCAGCGTCCCGTCCGGGTTGATCGCGACCGCCCGCCCGACCGCGGTGAGCATCGGCAGGTCGTTGGCGGAGTCGCTGTAGGCGGCGCAGCGAATCAGGTCCAGCCCCTCTATTGCGGCGAGCTGGGCGACCGCCTCCGCCTTGGCCGGCCCGTGCATCAGGTCGCCGACCAGCCGCCCGGTGTACGCGCCGTCGACCACCTCGGCCACCGTGCCGACCGCACCGGTCAGGCCGAGCCGGGTGGCGATCACCCGGCCGATCTCCACCGGGGCGGCACTGACCAGCCACACCCGCTCGCCGGCGTCGAGGTGCCGCTGCGCGAGCCGGCGGGTACCGGCCCAGATGCGCGGGGCCATCAGCTCGTCGAAGATCTCCTCGGCGAGGCGCTCGATCTCGTCCACCCGCCAGCCCTCGATGAAGGCCAGGGCGGCCTCCTTGGCCTGCGACATGTCGACGGCGTTCTCGGTGGCCAGCAGCCGGAACCGGGCCTGCTGCCAGGCGAACCGGGCCAGGTCGCCGGTGGTGAAGTACTTGCGGGCGGCCAGCCCGCGGGCGAACCAGTAGATCGACGCGCCCTGCATCATCGTGTTGTCCACGTCGAAGAAGGCCGCGGCGGTGGGGTCCGGCTCAGCGGGGACGGGCCGGTCGAGCTCGGCCTCGGCCCAGCCGGCGGTGTGCCCGTGGACGTCGGTGCTGACCGTGACCTTGCGGGTGCGGGCCATCCGACCTCCCTCCGTACGACGACCGCTGCACCCCTGAGCGTAGTCCGGGGTCGGTTACGGGCGGCCGCCCGAAGGCGCAACTGTGGCGTGAACGGCTCTGCCGCTCAGCGGTCGCTCGGGCAGGTCGCCGGGGCCGGGCCGAGCGCGTCGCTGCCGACCGGCGCGGGCAGGCCGCACGAGATGGCGGCGCGCAGCGCGTCGGAGCGCTTGCGGATCGCGTCCAGCATGGCCAGCGAGCGGCGGGTCCGGTCCCGCTCGGCGCGGCTGGCCCCGTCGAGCAGGCCACCGACCGCCTTGCGCTGCCCGGTCACGAAGGTGTTCACCACGTCCAGCCCGGCCGGGTCGGAGCGCTGGGCGGCGGTGGTGGTGAGCAGCCGCACGCCTTGGCGGGTGTCGGCGTCCATGTCGTCCAGCACCGCGCTGAACCCGGCCAGGTCGCCGCGGAGCGTGCCGGCCTCGTCCAGCCGGGTACGGGCGAAGTCGAGGAAGAGCTGGCCCCGGCTGAGGTCGGAGCTGGTCAGGGCGAGCTGGGCGCGTTCGGTGGAGCGCTTCATGCCGTACAGCGCGTCGCCGGGGACCGCGTCCTCGCTGGCGGCGGAGATGCCCGACACGGCGACGGCGCCGGCGGCGATGCCGACCAGGATGGCGCCCCGGGCGCGGATCTGGCGGGCGGTCACCGCGCCCAGCAGCGAGCCACGCGAAGCCGCCTCGGTCGGCCGGGCGGGTGTGGTCGCGGTCGCCGCGCCCATGCCCTCCCGCTCCGCGGTCGCCACCAGCATGGCGCGGAGCCCGGTGCGGAACTCCGCGTCGACCTCGACCTCCGGCCGCGCGGCGACGAGTCGCTGACCGACCGCCACCAGGGCGGTGAGCCGGTCGTCGGCACGGGACCGGACATGGTGACGCCGGCCGCCGTTCGCCTCGTCGAGAAGCTGGGCGAAACGTGCGGCCCGACGACGGGAGAAGAGGTCACTGTCCACCGCAGGCACCCCCTCTCGCTGGTCACGGCCGGTCGGCCGCGGTGGTTCCCAGCGACCGGCGGCGGCGTACGCCGACGGACGAGGTGTTGGCCGGCCGCGCTGCTCCGGACCGGGTGGTCCGGGGGCGCCGGGGCAACCACCGGTCGCACCCGGAGAAACGGTCCGCGACGGGCACGGGTTACGGGCCGGCCGCTGCCGAAATCACGAAGAGTGATCGTCGTCGCAGTGGCTCAGGGCTGAAAACCGTCCGGGAGCAGGCGGGCCAGGGCGCGGACGGCGCGATATTGCAATGCCTTGATCGCGCCCTCGTTCTTGCCCATCGCGCGGGCCGTCTCGGCAACTGAGAAGCCCTGGAGGAAACGGAGCACGATGCACTCCTGCTGCTCCGGGTTGAGCTGCTTGACGGCGGTGAGCAGCGCGACGTTGGTGATGTGCTCGACCACCGCCGCTTCAGGGCTGCCCTCCGGGCCCCGGTCCTCCCGGTCGGCGTCGAGCACGTCGCCGGTGGTGACCTCCAGGCGGTAGCGGCCGGACTTGAAGTGGTCCGCCACCAGGTTGCGGGCGATGGTGACCAGCCAGGCGCCCAGGTCGCGGCCCTGCCAGGTGAAGCTGCCGATCCGCTTCAGGGCCCGCAGGAAGGTGTCCGAGGTGAGGTCCTCGGCCAGTTGGCGGTTGCCGACCCGGAAGTAGACGAAGCGGAAGACAGTGTCGACGTACCGGTCGTAGATCAGGCCGAACGCCTCGGCCTCGCCGGCCTGCGCGCGCTCCACCAGCGCCCAGACCTCGGTCGCCGGGTCGGACGGGTCGGGCCGGCTGGGGAACCCGGTCGCCGGGTTCGTGGTCGCCGACACGGCGGGCAGCACGGCGGTGTCGGCGGCGGGTACGGCCGGCAGCACGGCGGTCTCGGCGCCGGACGGGTCGGTCACCGCGGGCGGCTCGCCGACTCGCCGGCTCTGCGCCGGCATGGTCGGGCGGGCCGGCGACGCGACCCGGCCACCGGCCGGTTTCGCGTTCCCACCGGGTACGGCGGGTCGGGCCGGGGCCTCGTTGTGCCGGTTGCGCACCCGATCGGAGCCGTGCCCCGGGTCCAGCCGCTCGTTGGGCGACGTCCGGGGTGTCGGGCCGGTCAGGCCGGCGGGCCGCTCCGCGTAGCCGAAGGTGGTCACCGCGCCTCCCCGGTCCGCGCGCCGGCCGACCGGGCGGTGCGGCGACGGGTCGCCGCGGCGTCCGGTCCGCCCCGGGCGGGCAGGGTCGCACAGGGGTGTGCCGACGTGCGGCAGATCCCCCTGAGGTGCTGGTCCAATGCGCTCACAGGCACGGGGGCCTCCTCGGGCTGAGGGGTGTCGACTCACGGCAAATGGGGTGAGCCGACCCGAGTGATGATAGGGCCAACGTCACCCGCGCGTGGCAAGTCCGTTACACAGGGCCAAAGTATTTCCCGCCTCGTCGCACAGATGGCGGACCAGTTGTCCGTCGTGTGCGGTTGACTTTCACGTCGCGCCTTGATCCCGAGTGGAACGTCCAGGTCGGAGCGGAAATGAATCGCCTTCGGCGTGTCGGCGTGTCGCCGGAAGGGCGGCGTGCCCCCCGACGCAAGCATGGTCCCTCGGGGGCTGCTGTGCCAGACTCAGCGACCGTGCAGGACGCCACCGACAGCTCCGCGCCCGACCTCGCCGACCGGCTCCGCCGGGCGGCCGCCGACCACGGCGACCGACCCGCGCTGCACTGGCGCGAGCAGAGGCTGACCTGGTCCGAACTGGACGTCCGGGTGAGCGCCGTGGCCCGGGCCCTGGCCGCCGCCGTACCGGCCGCGCCGGCCGACCCGCCGGCGCGGGTGGCGATCGCGTTGCCGAACACGCCGGACTTCGTGGTCGCCTACCTCGCCACGCTGCGCGCCGGGCTGGTCGCGGTGCCGGTCAACCCCGGCCTCACCGCCCGCGAGCTGCGGCACGTGCTCGCCGACTCCGGCGCGACGCTGCTCTGCGGCACCGAGGCCGTCCGGGACCGGGTGGCCGGTCTCGAGCTGCCGGCGCTCACCGCCGTGTACACCACCCTGCCCGAGGAGGCGGGGGAGCCCCCGGCGCGACCCGGCGGCGGCCTGGCGGTGCTGCTCTACACCTCCGGTACCGAGGGGCGGCCCAAGGGCGCGATGCTGCCGCACCGGGCGCTGGCCGCCAACCAGGACCAGGTGGGCCGGATCTCCCCGCCGGTGGTCGGGCCCGGGGACACCGTGCTGCTCGCGCTGCCGCTGTTCCACGCGTACGGGTTGAACACGGGGCTGGGGGCGGTGATCCACCACGGCGCGACCGGGGTGCTGGTCGACGAGCTCGGCCCCGGCTGCGCGCTCGACGAGATCGCCCGGCACCGGGTCAGCGTGCTGGTCGGCGTACCGTCGATGTTCCTGGCCTGGTCCACGGCGGACGCCGACGCGGTCGTCGCGGCGATGGCGTCGGTGCGGGTCGCGGTCTGCGGCGCGGCGCCGCTCGACCCGGCCGCCGCGGCGCGCTTCACCGAGGTCACCGGGCATCCGGTGCACGTCGGGTACGGCCTGACCGAGACCGCGCCGGTGCTCACCACCACCCTGGTCGGCCGCGAGCCGAAGCCCGGCTCGATCGGCCGGCCGCTGCCCGGCGTCGAGCTGCGCCTGGTCGGCGGCGACGGTACCGACCTGTGGCGCGACGGCGTCGCCGAGCCGGACGACGACCCCGACGACGACCCGTGGCTCGCCGACTCCTCGCCCGGCACCGACCCCGGCCAGATCGTGGTCCGCGGGGCGAACCTGTTCGCCGGCTACTGGCCGGACGGCCGGGGCGGCCCGGACGCGGACGGCTGGTGGGCCACCGGCGACGTCGCCTACGCCGACGACGACGGGGACCTCTTCCTGGTCGACCGGTTGGGCGAGCTGATCCTGGTCAACGGCTTCAACGTCTACCCGCGCGAGGTCGAGCTGGTGCTCGAGGCGCACCCGGGGGTGGTCGGCTCGGCCGTCCTGGGTGTGCCGCACCCGCGTACGGGTGAGACTGTGCGGGCGTACGTGGTGCCGGCGCCGGGGCGTCCGGTCACCGGCGAGGAGCTGCTCGCCCACTGCGCGCGTAACCTGGCCCGGTTCAAGTGCCCGACCGCCGTCGAGTTCGTCGACGAACTGCCGTACTCGGTGATCGGGAAGGTACGCAAGACCCAGCTGCGGTCGGCGCCGTCCCCGGCGACGCCGCCCCGGCCCCGACGCACGGAGGTCCCCGATGTCCAGTGACGCCCGGCTCACCCTGATCACCCGGCCCGGCTGCCACCTGTGCGAGGACGCCAAGGCCGCGCTGGACCGGGTGGTGGCGGTCACCGGCGACAAGTGGGTGGAGAAGGACGTCACCGGCGACGTGGAGCTGGAGCGGGACTACGGGGACCGGCTGCCGGTGGTGCTGCTCGACGGCAAGGAGCACGGCTACTGGCGGGTCGAGGAGGATCGGCTGCTGCGCGACCTGACCACGCCGCAGCTCTGAGGAGACCTCTAGGCTGCTGCGATGACCCCTGCGCGCGACCACCTGGTGTGGGACTGGAACGGCACCCTGCTCGACGACCTCAGCCTGGTGGTGCAGGCCACCAACGTGGCCTTCGCCAGCGCCGGCGGCCCGTCGGTGAGCGCGGACGAGCATCGGGTGCGGTTCCGCCGGCCGATCGTCGACTACTACGCCGAGATCCTGGGCCGGGCCATCGACGCGGAGGCGTTCGGCGCGCTCGACCGGATCTTCCACGACGCGTACCGGGCCGGGCTGACCAGCTGCGCGCTGGCCGACGACGCGCGGGCGGCGATCGCCGCCTGGCCGGGCAGTCAGTCGCTGCTGTCGATGTGGTTCCACGACGAGCTGGTGCCGACCGTGCACACCTACGGCCTGACCCCGCACTTCACCCGGGTGGACGGGCTGCGCGCCACGGTGGGCGGCGGCCACAAGGCGGAGTGGCTGGAGAAGCACCTGGCCGAGCTGGGGCTGGCCGGCGAGTCGGTGGTGCTGATCGGTGATTCGGTCGACGACGCGCACGCCGCCGAGAGCGTCGGCGCCCGCTGCGTCCTCTACACCGGCGGCCTCTCCGACCCCGCCGCCCTGCGCGCCACCCCCCACCCCACCGCCGACACCCTCACCGAAGCGGTGACCCTGGCCACCCGTCTCCCCTGACCCTGGCCCCCGCCGCCAGTGGCGTCAGGCGCGGAGGTGGGCGAGCACGGCCAGGACCCGGCGGTGGTGGTCGGTGTCCGGCGGCAGGTGGAGCTTGGTGAAGATGTTGCGGACGTGCTTCTCCACCGCGCCGTCCGTCACCACCAGGGACTTCGCGATGGCGGCGTTGGAGCGGCCCTCGGCCATCAGCGCCAGCACCTCCCGCTCGCGCGGGGTCAGCTCGCCCAGCGGGTCGTCCCGGCGGCGCCGGACCAGCAGCTGGCCGACCACCTCCGGGTCGAGCACGGTGCCGCCGGCGGCCACCCGGGCCAGCGCGTCGAGGAACTCGTCGATCGCGGCCACCCGCTCCTTGAGCAGGTAGCCGATCCCGCCGCCGCCCCCTCCCGCGGTGGACAGCAGGTCGTCGGCGTACGACACCTCGACGTACTGGGAGAGCACCAGGATCGGCGTACGGGGGACCAGCTCGCGGGCCCGGACGGCCGCGCGCAGCCCCTCGTCGGTGTGCGTCGGCGGCATCCGCACATCCACGATCGAGACGTCCGGCCGGTGCGCCACCACCGCCTCCACCAGCGCCTCACCGTCCCCGACGGCGGCCACCACCTCGTGTCCCTGCTCGGTGAGCAGCCGGACCAGGCCCTCCCGGAGCAGTACGGCGTCGTCGGCGATCAGTACTCGCATGCCGGGGTGTCTACCACGTCCGGGCGGGTGCCGGGGTCACAGCGGCAGCACGGCCCGCACGATGGTCGGCCCGCCGACCGGGCTGTCCACCCGCAGCACCCCGCCGGCGGCGCGTACCCGGTCGGCGATGCCGGCGAGGCCGTGCCCCTTCGCCACGTGCGCACCACCGGCCCCGTCGTCACCGACGGTGACCTCGAGCTGGTCGTCGTGGCGCTGCACGGTCACCGCACAGCCGGTCGCGCCGCTGTGCTTGGCCACGTTGGTCAGCGCCTCGGCGACCACGAAGTAGGCGGTGCTCTCCACCAGCGGGTCGAGTCGGCCCTTCGGGTTGCCCAGCCGGTCGTCGACGGTCAGGTCGACCGGCACCAGGCTGCGGCCGGCCAGGGCGGCCACCGCGCTGGGCAGGCCCCGGTCGACCAGCACCGGCGGCGCGATGCCCCGGGAGAGTGCCCGCAGCTCGGCCAGGGTGTCCCGGGTCTGGGCGATCGCCTCGTCCAGGGTCCGGGCGGCGGCCTGCGGGTCGGTGGCGAGCTGCTGCCGGGCCCGGCTCAGGTCCATCGCCAGCCGGACCAGTCGCTGCTGGGGGCCGTCGTGGATGTCCCGTTCCAGCCGGCGCAGGGCCGCCGCCTCGGCCGACACCGCCGCCCGCTTCTGCTCCTCCAGCACGGTGATCCGATCGCGCATCTCGGCCACGCCGGTGAGCAGGCCGCGCGCGAAGCCGGCCTGGAGCAGCGCGCAGCCGCGGACCACGATCGGCAGGGTGAGCAGGAAGATCAGGCCGATCGCGGTGTTCAGGCCGATCCGGGCCACCGGCCCGTCGCCGAGACCGAGCAGGTCGGCCAGGCTGCGGTCGTCCGGGCCGTAGGGCAGCGCCCAGTCGTACGCGGGGTAGAGGGTGCCGGCGAGCGCGACGACCCACCAGGCGACGGTGATGGCGAACGTGACGACCGCCACCACCGACCGGGCGATGCCGTGCGCCAGGTCGAGCCAGGACTGCCCGTCCCGGATCGGGGTGAAGATCCGTCGCCAGGCGCCGGCCGCCGGTGGCGGGGTCAGGTAGCGGGGGCGGATCCGGGGCATCCGGAGCACCGTGGGCAGCCGCAGCCGCTCCACGTCGGCCAGGCCGCGCGCGGTGTAGAGCGTGCCGGTCATGATCGGCAGGCCGACCACCAGCACCGCCAGCCCAACACCGAGCGCGAGGCCGGCCGTCAGCACCACCAGGCCGAACACGGCCAGGGGGAGGCCGAGCAGGACGTACCCGGTGTCGCGCATCAGCTGGCGGCTCACGCTCGGTACCGGCGTGACCGCGGTGGCGGTGGTCATGCTCCGAGGCTAGGGACGCCGGGCCCGGAATGCCCATCCGGCGGGCTGCCCCGTTCGGGGTCGGGTTCGCCCTACCGCCGGCCGGCGCCGCACCCCGGGCCGGTCGGTCGCGCCGGTGGGACCGGCTCCGGCGCTGGTGAGGGGTACGCCACGCGCCCGCCCGGCCTTGTGTGATTGGTCAGAGAAGTCGGGATTGAGCAATAATCGCCGAGCGGCGCCGGCCAAGGCCGCCGGATCGATCTTGCGGAATGGAGGGCCTGGTGGAGGGGCGTCGCGAGTCAGCAAGATCGCGATTTGTGCACGTCTTCACAAGCGCCTACTCTGTAGTTCCGACGCGCCCCGCTAGCACGGCCGGCACTCTCGGCCGCGAGCGGGGGTCCCGAAATGGCCGGACACCGGAGCTGGCCGAGGATCGCACCGCACGGAGTCTCATGAGTCAGCACCGTCACCCTGGCGCGCCCGGCCGCGCCGGTGCCGTACCGGCGCTCCCGGATCTTCCGGAGGCGACCGTCGCGCGGCTCCCCGAGTACCTCCGCGCGCTGCACAACCTCGCCGAGAGCGGTCACGAGACCGTCTCCAGCGAGGGACTGGCCAGCGCCGCCGGGGTCAACTCGGCCAAGCTTCGCAAGGACCTCTCCCACCTCGGCTCGTACGGCACCCGGGGGGTCGGCTACGACCTCGCGCTGCTGATCGAGCAGATCGAGTACGTGCTCGGGCTCACCCAGTGCCGGGCCGTCGCCCTGGTCGGCGTGGGTAATCTCGGTCACGCTCTGGCCGGCTACGACGGCTTCGCCAGCCGGGGCTTCCGGATCGCCGCTCTCTTGGATGCCGATCGCGCCCGGGTCGGCGAGGTGATCAACGGCCTGGTCGTGCAGCACGTCGACGACCTCGCCCGGGTGGCCGCCGAGGAGTTGATCTCGATCGGCGTGATCGCCACCCCGGCCTCGGCCGCCCAGCCGGTCGCCGATCAGCTCGTCGCGGTCGGCGTGACGAGCATCCTGAACTTCGCGCCGTGCGTACTCTCGGTGCCGGAGGGGGTCGACGTGCGCAAGGTCGACCTCGCCATCGAGCTGCAGATCCTGTCCTTCCACGAGCACCGCAAGGCGTCGCTGACCGCGCTCCCCGCCACCGGCGGGTCCGCCCTCACCGCTCTGCCCGGCGGGCTCGCGGCCACCGACACCCAGGAGGCGATCGGCACGTGAAACTGCTCGTCGTCGGCGCGTCCTACCGCACCGCCCCCGTCGCCACCCTGGAACAGCTGGCGGTCGCCCCCGCCGACCTCACCCGCACGCTGGACCGCCTGGTCGCCCAGCCGTACGTCGCCGAAGCGGTGCTGGTCTCCACCTGCAACCGGGTGGAGGTCTACGCCGCCGTGTCCGGTTTCCACGGCGGCCTCGGCGACATCTGCGCCGTCCTCGCGGAGCAGGCCGGCGCCCCGCCGGCGGCGCTCGCGAACCACCTCTATGTGCACTACGACGCCGCCGCCGTCGACCACGTCTTCCGGGTCGCCGCCGGCCTGGACTCGATGGTCGTCGGCGAGGCGCAGATCCTCGGCCAGCTGCGCGACGCGTACCACTGGGCCACCGGGGCCGACTCGGCCGGGCGGCTGCTGCACGAGCTGATGCAGCAGGCGCTGCGGGTGGGCAAGCGGGCGCACGCCGAGACGAACATCGACCGCGCCGGGCAGAGCGTGGTCACCGCCGCGCTGGACCTGGCCGCCGGTCACCTCGACGGCGACCTCTCCGGCCGCCCCGCCATGGTGGTCGGCGCGGGCGCGATGGGCGCGCTGGGCGTGGCGACGCTGTCCCGGCGGGGCGCCGGGCCGCTCACCGTCACCAACCGGGGGGCCGACCGGGCGGTACGCCTGGCCGAGTCGTACGGGGCGAACGCCGTGCCGATGGCCGAGCTCGTCGACGCCCTCTCCACAGTGGACATCGTAGTGGCCGCCACCGCGGCCACCGAACCGGTCCTCACCCTCGACCGGGTCACCCGGGCGCTGGCCGGCCGCGACGCCGAGCGAGGCCCGCTGGTCCTGCTCGACCTGGCCGTGCCGCGCGACGTCGAGCCCGGGGTGGCCGAGCTGCCCGGCGTCGAGGTGATCGACATCGACCGGATGGCCGGGCTGCTCGCCGACGGTCCGGCCGCCGCCGACGCCGCCGAGGTCGCCCGGATCGTCGCGGGCGAGGTGGAGTCGTTCCTGAGCTGGCTGCGCGGGGCCGACGTGGCGCCCACCGTGGCCGCGCTGCGGGGCCGCGCCGACGACGTGGTCACCGCCGAGCTGCGCCGGCTCGCCCAGCGCCGCCCCGACCTCGACGACGACCAGCGCGCCGAGGTCGCCCGGACGGTGCACCGGGTGGTGCAGCGGCTGCTGCACCAGCCCACCGTGCGGGTCCGCCAGCTCGCCGCCGAGCCCGGCGGCGACCAGTACGCCGCCCTGCTGCGGGAGCTGTTCGACCTCCAGGTGCCGCAGACCTCGCCGGTCGACACCGTTCCCGATGTCGTCGAGAACGCCGACGGCCGGCCCTCCTTCGACGTCGTCGACGTCCCGCCCACCGGAGGTGAGCGATGAGCACGCCCCTGCGCCTCGGTACCCGGGGCAGCGCCCTGGCGATGGCCCAGTCGGGCCAGGTCGCCGAGGCCCTGACCGCGGCCACCGGCCGCGAGGTCGAGCTGGTCGAGGTGGTCACCGCCGGTGACCGCTCGGCGGCTCCGGTGCACCGGCTCGGCGTCGGCGTCTTCGTCTCCGCCCTGCGCGACGCGCTGACCGCCGGCATCATCGACCTCGCGGTGCACTCGTACAAGGACCTGCCCACCGCCGCGGCGGCCGGGCTGCACATCGCGGCGGTGCCGCCCCGGCAGGACCCGCGCGACGCGCTGGTCGCCACGGGCGGCCGTACCCTCGCCGAACTGCCACCGGGCGCCGTGGTCGGCACCGGCGCGCTGCGCCGGATCGCCCAGCTGCACGCCCTCGGGTTGCAGCTGGAGGTCACCCCGATCCGGGGCAACGTGGACAGCCGCCTGCGGCGGGTGCTCGGCCCGGAGGCCGACCTCGACGCCGTCGTCCTGGCCCGGGCCGGCCTGGCCCGGCTGGGCCGGACCGACGTGATCACCGAAACGCTCGACCCGATGTTGATGCTGCCCGCGCCCGCCCAGGGCGCGCTGGCGGTGGAGTGCCGGGCCGACGACCACGACCTGGTCGAGCTGCTCGCGGTGCTCGACCACGCACCGTCCCGGGCCGCGGTCACCGCGGAACGGGCGTTCCTGGCCACCCTGGAGGCCGGATGCTCCGCTCCGGTCGCCGCCTACGCCGAACTCGCCGAGGGCGACGCCGGTGAGGAGATCTACCTGCGCGGGGCGGTGATCAGCCCGGACGGCACCCGAGACCTCCGGCTGTCCCGCACCGGTACGCCCGCCGACGCGGCGGAGATCGGCAAGGCACTCGCCGCCGAACTCCTCGAACTCGGCGCCGACTCGATCCTCGGCCAAGAAGGACACACCGGCCCGGGGACCCAGCAATTTGGGAGCACAGAATGACCCGCACCCGTAAGCCCGTAGGCCGGATCGCGTTCGTCGGGGCCGGTCCCGGCGACCCGGGCCTGCTGACCCGCCGGGCGCACGACGCCCTGGTCGACGCCGACCAGGTGGTGTACGACCGGGGGGTCCCCGAGTCGCTGCTCGACGCCGTCCGCGCCCAGGCCAGGTCCGACGCCCAGTTCACGCCCGCCGAGGGTGTGCCGGGCGACGTGGCCAAGGTGCTCATCTCCGCCGCCCGGTCCGGGCTGAACGCGGTGCACCTGGTCGCCGGTGACCCGTTCGGCCACGACTCGGTGGTCAAGGAGGTGCAGGCGGTGGCGCGTACCGCCGCCCACTTCGAGGTGGTCCCGGGGGTCGGCCAGGCCGAGGGTGTCGCCACGTACGCCGGTGTTCCGCTGCCGGGCGTGCGCACCGCCGCCGACGTCGAGGACGTCAGCACGCTGGACTTCGACGCGCTGGCCGCGGCCGTCGGCCGGGGCTCGCTGGCCCTCGCGGTCGACGCGGGCGACCTCGCCGCCGTCCGGGACGGCCTGCTGGCCGCCGGGGTGGACGGCACCACCGGCGTCGGGGTGACCGGCGACGGCACCGGCGAGACGCAGTACACCACCACGTCGACCGTGGACTCCTTCGTCGCGGCGGCGCTCGGCTTCACCGGCCGGGTCGTGCTCACCGTCGGCGAGGGCGTCGCCCAGCGCGACAAGCTGAGCTGGTGGGAGAACCGCCCGCTGTACGGCTGGAAGGTGCTGGTGCCCCGCACCAAGGAGCAGGCCGGTGCGATGAGCGCCCGGCTGCGCGCGTACGGGGCCATCCCGTGCGAGGTGCCGACCATCGCGGTCGAGCCGCCGCGCACCCCGGCCCAGATGGAGCGGGCGGTCAAGGGCCTGGTCGACGGCCGGTACGCCTGGGTCATCTTCACCTCGGTCAACGCCGTCCGGGCGGTCTGGGAGAAGTTCGCCGAGCACGGCCTGGACGCCCGCCACTTCGGCGGCGTCAAGATCGCCTGCATCGGCGAGGCGACCGCCGACGCGGTGCGCGCCTTCGGTATCCAGCCGGAGCTGGTCCCGTCCGGGGAGCAGTCCTCCGAGGGGCTGCTGGCGGAGTTCTCGCCGCACGACGAGATCCTCGACCCGGTGGGCCGGGTGCTGCTGCCGCGCGCCGACATCGCCACCGAGACGCTCGCCGCCGGGCTCACCGAGCGCGGCTGGGAGGTCGACGACGTGACCGCGTACCGGACCGTCCGGGCCGCCCCGCCGCCCGCCGAGATCCGGGACGCGATCAAGTCGGGCGGGTTCGACGCGGTGCTCTTCACCTCGTCCTCCACCGTCCGGAACCTGGTCGGTATCGCCGGGAAGCCGCACGCGCGTACCGTTGTTGCAGTGATCGGGCCCAAGACGGCGGAGACCGCGACGGAGTTCGGCCTGCGGGTCGACGTGCAGCCTGCGCACGCCTCGGTGCCCGACCTGGTGGAGGCGCTCGCCGCCTACGCCGTCGAGTTGCGCGAGAAGCTGGCCGCCATGCCGGCCAAGCAGCGCCGCGGCTCGAAGGTGCAGGGGCCGACCGCTCTGAGGTTCCGCTGACAGGAGGCTCCCGTGCCGTACCCCGAGATCCGGCCCCGCCGGCTGCGCCGTAACGCGGCCGTGCGGCGGCTGGTCTCCGAGACCCGCGTCGACCCGGCCGAGCTGGTCGTGCCGATGTTCGTCAAGGAGGGGCTGACCGAACCACGGGCCGTCGCGTCGCTCCCGGGGGTGCTCCAGCACTCCCGGGACTCGCTGCGCAAGGCCGCCGTCGAGGCGGTCCAGGCCGGGGTGGGCGGGATCATGCTCTTCGGGGTGCCGGCGTCGCGGGACGCGACCGGCTCCGGCGGCATCGACCCGAACGGCATCCTCAACGTCGCCATCCGGGACGTGGTCTCCGAGGTGGGCGACGCCACCGTGGTGATGAGCGACCTCTGCCTGGACGAGTTCACCTCGCACGGGCACTGCGGG
Source organism: Micromonospora purpureochromogenes (assembly GCF_900091515.1). Taxonomy (NCBI): domain Bacteria; kingdom Bacillati; phylum Actinomycetota; class Actinomycetes; order Micromonosporales; family Micromonosporaceae; genus Micromonospora; species Micromonospora purpureochromogenes. The sequence continues at coordinate 1,243,417 of NZ_LT607410.1, forward strand.
CTGCTCACCCCGGACGGTGGCGTCGACAACGACGCCACCCTGGCCGCGTACGCCGAGATGGCGGTGGCCCAGGCCGCCGCCGGGGTCGGCGTGGTCGGGCCGTCCGGGATGATGGACGGCCAGGTCGGCGTGGTCCGCCGGGCCCTCGACGCCGCGGGTCACCAGGACGTCGCGGTGCTGGCGTACGCGGTGAAGTACGCCTCGGCTTTCTACGGTCCGTTCCGCGACGCCATCGAGTCGGCGCTGGAGGGCGACCGCCGCACCTACCAGCAGGACCCGGCCAACCTGCGCGAGTCGCTGCGCGAGGTCGAGCTGGACGTCGCCGAGGGCGCCGACATGGTGATGGTCAAGCCGGCGCTGCCCTACCTCGACGTGGTCGCGGCGGTCCGGGCCGCGGTGGACGTCCCGGTCGCCGCCTACCAGGTCTCCGGCGAGTACGCGATGGTCGAGGCGGCCGCCGCGAACGGCTGGATCGACCGGGAGCGGGTGATCCTGGAGACGCTCACCTCGATCCGCCGGGCCGGCGCGCAGATCATTCTCAGCTACTGGGCGGTCGAGGCCGCCCAGCTGCTCCGCCAGCGCTACTGAGCCGGCGGCGGGCGCAGAGCCCGCGACGGTGAACCCGCCCAACCGGTAGCCCCGCCGGCGGCGCCCGCTGGTGCCGCCGCCGCTGTCCTTTCGCGGACGCCGACCCTGCCTGTCGCGTAAGTGGTGGTGGCCCTGCCTGTCGCGTAAGTGGTGGTGGCCCTGCCTGTGGCGTAGGCGGCCCCCTCGCCTGCGGCGTAGCCGGCGCCCCTGCCTGTGGTGCCCCTGCCCGTGGCGCGCGCCCCTGCCCGTGCACGCCCCTGCACTCGGCGCTGCCGCCACCCCCCTGTCCCGCACGCTTTGCTCTGCTGCCGCCCCCGCAACGGTGGAGCGCTTCCAGTGTCGCCGTCGGGACAGCAGAGCAAAGCGTGCGAACGGGGTGGTCGGTAGTCGGGCGCCGGCCAGCGCGTCAGCCTCCATCACAGCGGCACGGGTTTTCCACAGCTCTGTCCACAGGGCTTGCCGGCGGTGGAGGGCGGCGGGCAGGGTGCCGGCATGGCTTCCGCGCTCGACCCGCCGCCCACCGGCCCGACCGTCGGCCAGTTTCCGATCGCCGGGCTGGTCCGCAAGGCGCGACGCATCGCCGGCCTCGGGCAGCGGCAGATGGCCCGGTTCGCGAGGGTCGCCCCGTCGACGGTGGGCCGGGTGGAGACGGGGGAGATGACTCCCAGCCTCGCCGTGCTGGAGCGGCTGCTCGGCGCGGCGGGCCTCTACCTCGCCGTGGTCGACCCTGACGGGCGGGTCATCCAGCCGATGGCGGACTGGGACGACACCCGCGACGGCGCGGGACGGCGATACCCCTCGCACCTGGACACCATCCTCGACCCTGAGCCGGGGGAGTGGTGGGGCGACATCTACGGCCTGGCCCGGCCGCCGGAGACCTTCCACCGCTGCCGATCGACCGGGAGGCCCGCCGGCGCCGCAGCCAGTGGGAGGTGCGAGTGGCGCAGCACCGCCACCTGCCGCCGCCGAAGGACATGCGGGAGCGGTACTGAGACGGCCCGCCGTACCTGGGAGAACCCGGCCGGCGGGCCGTCGCCCGTACGTCGAACGGTCAGTCGTCGTTCGTGATGGTGCCCACCGCCAGCGGGTCGGCGAACCGCAGGTTGAGCGGGCCGGCGACCGCGAACGCGATCTTCTCGTCCGCCTCGACCTTCCGGTCACCGCGCACGGTCACCGGGAAGGCCAGCGAGGTCTGCCCGGCGGGCAGGACCTTGCAGCCGACGTACGGGTCGAAGTCCGACCCGGCCGTGGCGGTCAGGCCGACGGTGGCGGCACAGATCGTCGTCGGCACCGACAGCGGCCGCGACACGGTCACGGTGAACGTCAGCGTGCTGTCGCCCTTGTCGCCCTCGACCACCGAGGCGTCGTCGACGCGCAGCGACGGCTGGGCGCGGAACCGCGCGACCTGCGGGTCGTGGTCGCTGGCGCCCCGCGACCCGTCCCCGGTGAACTCGGCCGGCCAGTCGGCGTTGATGTGCGCCGCCCGCACCTGCACCAGGTCCTCGTGGAGCGCGTCGTTGACGAAGAGGTTGTCGAGCGTCTGCGCCGAGCCCTGGAAGCTGTACGAGTACGCCGCCACCGGGACGTCGGCCACCAGGTCGTCCCAGAGGTTGTGCAGGCCCGCCTCGTACAGCGGGGCGAGCTGGTCCGACGGGGTCGGGTTCGCACCGGTGGCGATCGGGTCGTCCGGACGCGGGAAGACGTTCAGGTCCCCGCCGTAGACCACCCGGGCGTCCGGGTCGGACTGCTCGATCGCGCTGACGATCGCCGCCCCGTACGCGGCCTGCTCGGTCCGCTGCCCGACCCGGCTGTCCGGGCCGGACGAGTAGTGGTTGCTCAGCGCGTACAGGGTGAACTGCTCGGTCGCGTCCGGGGCCGCCTTCACCACGAACTTGCCCAGCTGCGGCGCGCGGGTGAAGACGTTGTTGCCGTCCTTGCCGGTCGACGTGTCGGTGTCCGCCGGCAGCACCGCGTTGAGCGCCTTCGGGTTCTGCACGTCCGCGTTGGACGCCAGGCCCGCCGCGCGGTACTCCACCGTCGGGCTGGCGCCCAGCAGCGGGTCGGTGGCGGTCGCCGCGGCCAGCGAGAGCCGGTCGGTGCGGTAGAGGAACGCCGAGGTGATGCCGCGCGCGTCCGCGCCGGTCCGGTCGTACGCCGCGGCGTACGCCGGGCCACCGGCGGCGGCGACGGCCATCGCCAGGTCCTGGAGGGTGTCCGGGGCGCCGTCGGCGTCGTTGCTGTCACCGCAGGCCAGCTCGGTGCCGGAAACCGTGCAGATGTCCTGGTCCTCGGCCTCCTGCACCAGGATCAGGTCCGGCGCGTGCAGGTCGGTCCGGATCTGGTCAGCGAGCTCGGTCAGGTGCTCCCGGTAGTCGGCCTCGTCGGCCGGCACGTAGTCGAACGGCGGCGAGACGCCGGTGCAGCCCGCGTTGCCGGTGAAGTCGCAGCCGTCGAACGGGTCGTCCCGGTAGTCGTACAGGTTCTCCACGTTGTAGGTCGCCACGGCGACCTCGCGGGACCGGTCCGCCGGCGCCGGCGGGTTGTTCACCGACGGGTCGACACCGGCGGTCAGGGAGAGCGCCTCCGGCTGCACGCTGAACTTGCTGAAGCCGTAGGAGACCGCGCCGTACGCGTCGGCGGCGAGCGTGTCGAACGTGCGGGCCGGCGGGAGCAGCGCGGTCGAGTCGCCGGCGGTGGCCTTCACGCCGCCGCCACCGAGCAGGATCCGCTGCCCGTTGCCGTTGTCGAAGAGCTGACCCGGCACGTCGTCCAGCGGGTGCGCGTCCCGGAACACCCGGCGGGCGTACAGGTCGGTCCGCTTCATCAGCGGGTCCTCCCGGTCGACCACCCAGACCTCGGAGTCGGCGGTGGAGCCGAACACGTCCCGGGGGCCGGTCACGCCGCTGCCGGCGCGGACCCGGAGCCGGGCACCCTCGTGCCGCTCCCAGAACCGGTCGGCGGCGGTGGCGTCGGCCGGCGGGGTCGCGTCGTCCACCGTGACGTCGGTGTCCACGTCGAGCCCGGAGGCGAGCTTGCGGACCAGCGAGGCGCTGGAGAGCTGGGTCTGGTTGAAGTACTCCGACACCCGGGCGCGCAGCACGACCTCGTCGCCGACGGCCGGCGCGTAGCCGCCGATCAGCGTGGTGAACGAGCCCATGAAGACGAAGATGCCGTCCGAGCTGAGCGGGTCGCCGTCCTCGGCGCCGGTACGGCTCTGCAGGTAGAAGCCGTACTGGTCGGCGCCGGCCGAGGTGCGGGTGAGCGACTTCTGCGTGATCACGCCGCGCACGTCGTACAGGGCGCTGGTGCCGTTGCCGCTGGCCGGGGCGAGCGGCGAGCGGTCGGTCCGCGGGTTCTCGTCGTCCCGGGTCGGGCCCTGCACCTCGCCGACCGTGAGCACGGTGGTGACCTGGACGGTCAGCGTGCAGGTGGCGGTGCCGCCCTCGGCGTCGGTGGCGGTCAGCGTCACCGCGTACGCCCCGCCGGGCAGGCCGGTCGCGGTGACCGTGGCGGTGGCGGTCCCACCGGCGGCGGTGGCCGGCGTGAGGGCCGTCCGGCTGATCGAGCCGGTGGCCGGGGTGGGGTTGACGGAGGTGACGGCGAGATCGGTGACCGTGTCGTCCGCGTCGCTGGCGGTGACCTGGCGGGTGGCGGTCGCGCCGGCCTCCAGGGTCAGCGCGCCGCCGCAGTTCAGCGTGGCGGGCTGGTCGACCGGGCCGCCCCCGTCCACGGCGTGTGCGCCGAGACCGTCGAAGGTGTCGGTCGGCAGGCCCGTCCACTGGGCGGCCGGGTCGAACGCGTCGGACGGGTCGGTGTCCCCGATGGAGACCGACGGCAGCCGCCGCAGCGTGTTGTCGGCGGTGCTGGTCAGCCCGCTGCCCCACTCGGTACCGGGGTCGACGCCGACTTGGCCGATCGAGTCGAGCACCGCGCCGGCCTTGCGCAGCACGATCGCGTCGTCCCCGTTGAACAGCGACGCGCCGGTGGTCTGGTCGGCCTGGGCGAGCACCGTCGGGGCGGCCGAGGAGGCGGCGAAGACGAAGGCGTCGCCGGCGGCGACGGTGCCGCTCAGCGCGACGTTCGTCGGCGTGGTCGAGCCGTTGAAGTAGAGCTGGAGCTGGTAGCCGCCGGCGGTGAGGTCGACCGGGGAGCCGGTGCCGTTGAACAGCTCGATCGCCTTGTTGTTCGACGAGCCTTCGACGTACTCGGAGATGAACAGGTCGGTGGGCGCGGCGATGGCCGCGGTGGGTGCGACGCCGATGACCGGGAGGGTGACGGCGACGGCGGTTGCGAGCGCGGCGTATCTGCGGCGCGGGCGCATAAAGCCTCCACGATGGGTGGACGGGAACTAACGCACGTTAAGTGTCGTTGCTGGCCGCCGTCCATCCCCCGTGGGGGGCGGTGTGGTGAACTCGTGGTCAGCGGGCGACGTCGATCCGGTGCACCAGCTCGGCGACGTCCACGCTGTATTCGCACCACTCCCGATCGGGGCGGTAGCCCAGCTCGGCGTTCACCTTAAGCATCGCCTCGTTGGCCTGGGCGTTCCAGGTCTGCACCTCGGCCAGCGTCGGCTCGGCGGAGCGCAGCTCCAGCAGCATCCGGGCCTTGATCGCCCGGTCGATGCCGTAGCCGCGGTGATCCTGCACCACGATCGTGTCGTACTGGTCGGCCCGGGTGGGGTGCTGCGCGGGCACCACCACCTCGGTCAGCCCGGCAACCTCGCCGCTGTACTCGTGCAGGGCCAGCACGATGTACGGCTTCATGCCCCGCCGGTGCAGCGTGTCCAGGCTGTCCCGCAGCCGCTGCGGGTCGTACGAGCTGGGGCGCAGCTCGCCGTCGTCGACGTCGCGCACCTCGGCCTTGGCCCGCGCGTACGCCTCGATCAGGTCGTCCGGCGGGCCGCCCGGGCAGAACTCCAGGTGGTAGCCGGCGCCGATGCCGGTGGCCATCTCGGCCAGCGCCGGCCAGTCCACCGCGCCGAGGTCCAGCACGCTCCGGGTCTCGACGTACTCCCGGGTGAAGCCGAGCGACTCGTAGAAGGCGACGGCCGGCGTGTCACCGACCACCTCGACGCCGATCGACTGGAAGCCCTCCTGGTAGACCCGGCGGGCGGCGAGCAGGACCAGGTCACGACCCAGCCCGGTACGCCGGACGTCGGGGTGCACCAGCACCTCCAGCACGCCGATGTCGCCGAGCAGCAGCACGTGCACGTGGCCGAGGATCGGCCCGGGTCGGCCGTCCGGCCCGGGCTCCGCCTGGGCGACCCAGGAGATCCGCCGTTCACCCGGCATCACCTCGCAGAGGTATTCCCGCAGGGAACTCTCCCGCCAGGGCGGGTCCTGCGGGAGATCCACCGCCAGGACCGCGTTCAGCGTGTCCAGCACGGACGCGACCTCGTCGGACGACGCGGTCCGGGGATCCCACTCGCGCACCATCACCCGTCTAGCTTGCCGTCATCGGCTGCCGGGGGGAAGGGTCTGGTCCGGCAATGTATGCGGATGATCACGTCACGTACGGCTGGCCACCCCGTACTGGTTGGCCTTGTCGAAGACATCCTGGGCGTACCGGCGCACATCGTTGTAGGACAGGATGGCGCCCCACCAGTCGCCCGGGATGGTCATGTTCCGGCCGCCCTTGCAGACGTACCGGGCGGCGGCGAGCGCCGCGTCGTCCAGATCGTGCGGGTCCTTGCGGCCGTCGTTGTCGGCGTCGACGCCGATCTCCTGCCAGGTGGTCGGGATGAACTGCATCGGCCCGATGGCCCGGTCGTAGACGGTGTCCCGGTCGAAGAGTCCCCGGTCGGTGTCGGTGATCCGGGACCGGCCGCCCTGCCCGTCGAGCGGGTCGCCGATGATCTCCGGTTCGGCCCGGCCGGTCGACTGGAGGCTGGCGCCGTTGGCCTGCCCGTGCCGCGACTCCACGTACCCGATCGCGGCGAGCGTGGTCCAGCTCAGCTGGCAGCTGCGGTTGGTCTCGGCGAGCACCAGCTCGGCGTAGCCGTACGCCTGCATGGCCACCGGCGAGATGCCGACCCGCGCGCCGGTGGTCTGGGCCCAGGCGGCCAGGGTGTCCGCCGGGCGGCCGGTGGCGGGCGGGGCGACCGGCCCGGTCGGCGGTACGCCGCCGGGCAGCGCGGTCGCGGGCGGCAGCCCGGGCAGCGCCGTCCCGCCGGGCAGCACCGGCACGGCGGTCGCGCCGGGCAGCGCACCCGGCGCGGGTACGACGACGGCGCCCTCGGTCGCGTCCACGGCCACCGGCTTCGGCGAGCGGGCGGCCGACGGGACCACCACGGCGCCCACCACCGCGGTGGCGGCGACCAGCGCGACGAGGAACACCCCGGGCAGGGTCAGCCGGCCGCTCGGGCGCAGGGACCAGGCCCGGGTGGCCCGGGCCGCGCCGACGACCGCCTGCCGGGGCGGGGGGAGCCGCACGGCGTGCGCGAACGGCATCCGGCGCCGCCGTCCCGGCTCGCCGCCGGCCTTGGCGTCGGCTCTCGCCGAATCCTTCTCGAGCCCGTCTGTGGGCGTGGCGCCGGCTTCCTCGCCGGCCCTGCTCCCGTCGCCGGTCTCCGCGTCGGTCCTGCCCGCGCCGGCCTTGCTCGTGTCGGCGGCCCCACCGCCGGCCTTCTCCGCGCCCGCTTTCTCCGCCCCCGCTTTCTCCGCGCCCGCTTTCTCCGCGTCGGCCTTGCCCACGTCGACGTTCTCCCGGCCGGCTTCCGTCGCGTCGGTCGTCCCGGCGTCCGCCTTCGCCCTGCCGGGCGTCCCCGGCCGGACCTGCGCCGCCCCACCGTCGTTCGACTCCACGGTGGTCGGTGCGCTGCCGGCGGTGGTCGCGGTTGACGGTTCGGCCGGCGACGGGTCGAGGAAGGGGCGGCGGGGGCGGGGGACCGGGGTCGGGTCCGGCGCGGCGCCTGAGCTGGCGAGCGGCCCGTCGGGCGGCGTCGCCGGTCGCAGGGGTCGCACCGTCGATGGTTCCTCGCCGCTCGCCACCCGTCGAGTATCACCCATCCGGGTGCGACCGTCAGGCCCGGCCGTACGCTGGGAGCATGCCCCGGTACGAGTTCCGCTGCCGCGCCTGCGGCGACACTTTCGAGGTCAACCGCCCGATGGCCCGGGCCGGTGATCCGGCGTCCTGCCCACAGGGGCACGCCGACACGGTCAAGCTGCTCTCCACCGTCGCGGTGACCGGCCGGAGCGGTGGTGGACCGGTCGGCGGCGCTCCGCCCGCGCCGGCGGGTGGCTGCTGCGGCGGTGGCGGCTGCTGCTGAGCGGCCACGACCGGCCCGTTCGGTGGCGCAGACCTTGCCGCTGACCGGCGGTAATGGCACCTTGGGGCGGACACCGCCCGGCCGTTCTCACGATGCGTGACGGCGCGACCATAGGGCAGCATGAAGCCGACGTCAGGGGCGGAGGTTCCACGCATGTCGCCACGGATCCACCTCCCGAGCGGGTGGGTGACCTTCGTGTTCACCGACATCGAGGGTTCGACCCGGCTGGCCCAGCTGCTCGGGTCGGGCTACCGCCCCGTGCTGTGGGAGCATCGCCGGCTGCTCCGGGACACCCTCGCCGGCACCGACGGCGCGGAGCTGCTGACCGAGGGCGACTCGTTCTTCCTCGCCTTTCCCGACGCGGCGGCGGCGCTGACCGCCTGCCTGACCGCCCAACGCGCGCTGTCCACCCACGACTGGCCCACCCCGGAGGCCACCCCCAGGGTGCGGATGGGGCTGCACACCGGCTACGCGGAGCCCCGCGACGGCGAGTACGCCAGCCCCGAGGTGCACCGGGCCGCCCGGGTGGCCGCCGCCGCCCACGGTGGACAGGTGCTCTGCTCGGCGGCGACCGCCCGGCACGCCGAACCGCTGCCGTCCGGCGCGTCCCTGCTGGACCTCGGCCTGCACCGGCTGCGCGGCTTCGACGACCGGGAGCGGCTCTTCCAGCTCCTCGCGCCCGGCCTGGAACGGCAGTTCCCCCGGCCGCGCACCGCCGACGCGGTGCCGCACAACCTGCCCACCCAGGTCACCTCCTTCATCGGCCGGGAGACCGAGCGGGCGGAGCTCGACCTGCTGGTCCGCCGGCACCGGCTGGTCACGGTGCTCGGTGCCGGCGGCGCCGGCAAGACCCGGATGGCCGTCGAGCTGGCCGGCGGGATGGTCGAGGCGCACCCGGACGGCGTGTGGTTCGTCGACATCGCCACCGTCACCGACCCGGGGCTGGTGGCGTTCGCCGTCGCCGCGGTGCTCGGGCTGCGCCCCGAGCCGGGCCGCCCGATGCTGGACACCCTGGTCGAGTACGCCGCCGCCCGGCAGATGCTGGTGGTGCTGGACACCTGCGACGCCCAGCCGGCGGCCTGCGCCGAGGTGATCTCCCGGCTGCTCGCCGGCGGGAGCGGGGTGCGGGCGCTGGCCACCAGCCGGGAGTCCTTCGGCCTGCCCGGCGAGGTGGTCTGGCGCATCCCGCCGCTCTCGGTGGACCCGCAGCCGGGGCGTACCGAGAGCGACGCGGTGGCGCTGCTGCTGGACCGGACGGCGGCGGCCCGGGGCGGCCGGCCGCCGGACTGGGCGGAGGCCGGTGACCTGCGTCGGGTGGTGCGGCGGCTGGACGGCCTCCCGTTGGCGATCGAGCTGGCCGCCGCCCGGCTCCGGGTGCTCTCCGCCGGGCAGCTCGCCGCCCGCCTCGACGACGTGCTCGGCACCCTGGACGCCGGGCGGGTCGTGCCGGAGCTGCCGGCGGGCCGGGGCTGGACGGGCAACCAGCAGGACACCGTGGACCTGGCCGCCGCGGCGGCCGGGAGCGTGCCCCCGTCGGCCGCGCACCGGGCGGTGCAGCGTTCCGCCACCGAGCGGCACCTCACCATGCAGGCGACTGTCACCTGGTCGTACCGGACGTTGGGGCCGCGCGCGTCGCGGCTGCTGCGCTGGCTGGCGGTCTTCGCCGGCCCGGTGGAGCTGTCCACCGTGGAGTGGCTGCTCGACGACGACCCGCTCGACCCGCTGTCGGTGCTGGTGGACAAGTCGATGCTGCTGGCCGAGCCGCACGCGTCGGGCAGCACCTACCGGATGCTCGACCCGATCCGGGCGTACGCGGCCCGCCGGCTGGTGGAGGCCGGCGAGGAGCAGGCCGCGCGGGACCGGCACGTCGCCTGGTCGGCGCACGCACTGGAGAGCGCCCACCTGGGACCGGACGGCCAACCGGTGACCCTCTCGCTGTACGCGCTCGACCCGCTGGCCAGTGAGCTGCGGGCCGCCCTGCGCTGGTGCGCCACCGGGGGCAGCGCCCGGGCCGGGTTGCGGCTGGCCGGCGGGCTGGACCAGTGGTGGCGGGAGCGGGGGCTGTCCCGGGAGGCGCGGCTCTGGCTGTTCCGGCTCTACGGGCGGATGGCCGAGACCGGCGAGGCGATCCCGGAGGCGGAGCTGGCGGCGGCGTACCACCTGCACTCGCTGCACGCCGGCGCGGACGGTGAGTTCGCCGAGGAGCTGCGCTACTCGCAGCGGGCCGAGGCGGCGGCCCGGCAGGCCGGTGACGCCGGGCTGCTCGCCCGGGTGCTGGCCGGGCGGGCGGCGCCGCTGATCGACATGGGGCAGTTCGCCGAGGCGGAGCGGGTCTGCCGCGAGGTGATCGACTGGGCGCACGAGCAGCAGGTGACCGGCGACGCGCTCTTCGCCGTCTACAACCTGGCGGAGCTGCTGTGGCGGCGGGGCGCGCTGAACGAGGCGGCGGAGCTGCTCGGCGCGGCCCGTCCGGTGGAGGCGGCGCGGCCGGTCGAGCGGGGCCGGCGGTCGGTGGACATGCTGCTCGGCATGGTCGCCCTGGCCCGGGGTGATCTGGTCGCCGCGCACGAGCACCTGCTGGTGGCGCTCCGGTCCCTGATGAGCCACGGCTACCACGGCCGGGCCTGCGACACGGTCAACGCGGTGGCGGTCCGCTGCGCCGTCGGCGGTGAGCTGGGCACGGCTGCCCGACTCTTCGGCGCGGCGCAGGCGACCCGGGCGCAGCTGCGGGCCACCCCGGGCATATACGGCAGCTACTGGCTGGAGCGCCAGGCCGAGCTGCGCCGGGTGCTCGGCGACGCCGCCTTCGACGCCGCGTACGGCGAGGGGGGTGAGCTGGGCCTGGAGGAGGCGGCGGCGCTGGCGTTGGCGGTGGAGCACCCCGATCTGGGGGCGGACTCGATCCGGTTCCGCTCCGCCGGGGCGGCCGCGCCCCGGCAGGGCGGCCCGGGCCGGCAGGAGCTGGACCGCCGGGAGCGGGCCTGACGCCGCCGGGCGCCCCGGTCGGGGACGCCCGGCGGAGTCGACGGCGGCGGGGTCAGCCGCGCAGGGCGGCGCGGCGCTCCGCGTCGGCCTTCATCCGGGCGGCCCGGTCGATGTCGGACTGCTGGACGGCGGCTACGGAGCCGAAGACGCTGACCGCCTCGTAGTACGTCCAGGCCAGGCTGTAGCAGGCCGGCCGGACGACGATGTTGTACGTGGCGCAGACGCGCTTCAGGTCCGCGTAGAAGGCGCTGTCGAGGCGGGACTTGTTCGCCGAGAACTGGCCCATGGCCTTGTAGTTGCGGTAGCCGAAGTCGTGCCGGTAGCAGGAGAGGCTGAAGTTGAACCCGAGCGGGTTGTCCGGGCTGGACGAGCAGTAGTCGGTGGACCAGTCGAAGGCGTAGTCGGACCAGGCGGCCTTGTTCAGCCGGGCGGAGTTCCAGGCGTTGTAGCTGGTGGCGCTGGTCTGTGTCCAGCTGGAGAGCACCGAGAGCTTCTGCTCGGGGGTCACCGCGAACGCGGGCGAGCTCACGCCGAGCATGGCGAGCAGTGCGAACGCGCCGGCGGCGAAGAGGGTGGCGAGTCGTCTGGGCATTCGGGTACCTCCGCGGGGGTGGCCTACGACCGGTGACCGGTGGATCACCATGGGTGCGACCAGTTTCGAGCAATTCCCATGCCTCGATGTGTTACCGGCGGGTACTATTGATGACAGACGATGAAACAGACGAATGCCCCGGGCGGTGACCGCCCGGGGCATTCGCGATTGGGTCAGCGCACCACCCGCGCCGGGCTGGGCAGGCTCTCGTTCCAGAGCCGGTCCAGCGCGGTCACGTGGTACGTGTACGTCCGCCCCGGCTCCGCCGTGTCGTCCACGAAGGACTGCGCCGCGGTGGCATAGTCGGCGCGCAGGGTGCCGACCAGGTGGGACGCGTCGGCGAAGCCGCAGGCGTCCACCCGCTCGCCCGAGTCGAAGCGGTAGACCGCGTACGAGGTGGCGTCGCCGAACGGACCCTGGCCGTCGGCCGGCTGCCGCCAGCTCAGCCACACTCCGTCGGCGGACCGCTCCGCCCCGGTGACCAGCGGGGGCAGCAGCGGCTTGGCGGGCAGGTGCGGCATCGCCGGCACCAGCGCCGGGCGGGAGTAGTGCTCGGCGGCGTAGATGTCGGTCGCGCCGAGCCGGTTGGCCCGCACCTGCACGGCGGAGAAGTGCACGTTGCCGAGCACCTCCGGGTACGACCGGTTGAGCGTCAGGTGATCGGACAGCTCGCGCGGGTTCTGCCAGAACGGCCCGTACGCCGGTTCGCCGCTCTTGTAGTCGGCCTGGCCGATGTAGAGCTGCACCCGGGTGCCGCGTACCGTCTCGGCCCACCACGGCACCAGCCGGGCGTAGTCGGCGGCCGGGTACTGGCCGATGTACCAGTAGAGCTGCGGCACCACGTAGTCGATCCACTCCTGCTTGACCCAGGTGCGGGTGTCGGCGGAGATGATGTCGTACGACTGGCTGCCGGTGGTGTCCGAGCCCAGTGGGTCGGCCGACTTGTTACGCCAGATGCCGAACGGGCTGACCCCGAACTTCACCCACGGCTTGACCGCCTTGATCTTGGCGTTCATCTCCTGGATCAGCAGGTTGATGTTGTCCCGCCGCCAGTCCGCCTTGTCGGTGAAGCCTCGGTTGTGGGCGGCGAAGGTGGCGTCGTCCGGCACCTGGTGGGTGCCGCTCGGGTACGGGTAGAAGTAGTCGTCGAAGTGCACGCCGTCGATGTCGTACCGGCTGACCGCGTCCATCATCGCGGTCTGGACGAACTCGCGGACCTCCGGGATGCCGGGGTTGTAGTAGAGCCGGCTGCCGGCCACGCCAGCCGGCGGGTAGGCGAAGGTCCACTCCGGGTGCTGCCGCGCCGGGTGGTTCGGCGCGAGCTTGGTGAGGTCCGCGCCGGCGCCGCCCGGAGCCGGCATGGAGACCCGGTACGGGTTGAACCAGGCGTGGAACTCCAGGTTCCGCTTGTGCGACTCGGTGACGAGGAACTTCAGCGGGTCCCAGCCCGGGTCCTGGCCGCGCACCCCGGTGAGGTACTCCGACCACGGCTCGTACGGCGAGGGCCAGAACGCGTCCGCGGTCGGCCGGACCTGGACGACGACGGCGTTGTGGTTGAGCTGCTGCGCCAGGTCGAGCCAGGCCAGGTACTCGGCCTGCTGCTTGGCGACCTGGTCGGGGGCGGTCTGCGAGGCCTTGCTGGGCCAGTCGATGTTGGTGACCGACGCGATCCACATGGCCCGGAACTGGCGCTTCGGGGTGGCCGGGTCGGTGCTGCAGTCGGTGGTGGCGGGTTCGGTGGCCGCGGTGTCCGGTGCGGCGCTCGCGGGCGAGCCGGCGACCAGCGCGCCGAGCAGTGCCACGGCCAGCCCGGCGGCTCGGAGCCGAGTTGCCTTCATGCGGTGTGTCCCTTCGTCGGGCTCCCGGTTGTCGCGGCGTCCGTGGCAAGATTCGCCAGCGGCTATCTACCGCTGGTAGGAAATTTTCACACCTGATGGGCTTCGCGCAAGGGTCCGACCTGGATGTCCGGATACCGGCCGACCCGGCGGAGGGGCGACACCGACCACCCGTGCGAACCGTGACGGTCCCCACACGCCGGGTCAGCGTCCGATCGGCCCGTGAAGTGGCGATTGGGGAGGGTCCGTCCTGGGTAGCATCGCCGGTCACCGGCCGCCACGGGGGCGGTCAAGGAAGGGGTGAACGCGGTGTCCGTGCTGCGCACCAAACCGATCAAGGACGTGCTGGCCCACGGCGAGGCCGACGGGAGCGACGGCAAGCTCGGGCTGAAGCGCCACCTCGGCGCGCGCGACCTCACCGGCTTCGGCATCGGCATCGTGATCGGCACCGGCATCTTCACGCTGACCGGCATCGAGGCCCGCGACAGCGCCGGGCCCGGCGTGGTGATCTCGTTCGCCATCGCCGGGGTGGTCGCGCTGCTCGCCGCGCTCTGCTACGCCGAGCTGGCCTCCAGCGTGCCGACCGCCGGCAGCGCCTACACCTACGCGTACGCGACGATGGGCGAGATCGTCGCCTGGATCATCGGCTGGGACCTGCTGCTGGAGTTCGCCCTCGGCGCGGCGGTGGTGGCCCGCGGCTGGTCCGGCTACCTCGCCGAACTCTTCGGCCTGCCCACCGCCTGGTTCGGCGAGGAGGGCAGCGTGGTCAACCTCGGCGCGATCGGCATCGTGCTGCTGCTCGGCGTGGTCGCCATCGTCGGCATCCGGGAGTCCGCCCGGGTCACCAACCTGCTGGTGCTGGTCAAGGTCGCCATCTGCGTCTTCATCGTGGCCGCCGGGCTGTTCTTCGTGAAGGCCGCCAACCTCACCCCGTTCATCCCGCCGGCGGAGCCCGCCGGCGCCGCCGACGACGGCATCAAGCAGCCCGTAACCCAGGCGCTGTTCGGGCTGGAGCCCTCGGTTTTCGGCTTCGTCGGGGTGCTCAGCGCCGCCGCGGTGGTCTTCTTCGCGTACACCGGCTTCGAGGCCGTGGCGAACCTCGGCGAGGAGACCCGCCGTCCCAAGCGCGACCTCACCCTGGGCCTGCTCGGCACGCTGCTGATCTCCACCGTGCTGTACATCGGCGTCTCGCTGGTCGTGGTCGGCATGGTGCCCTACACCGAGATCGACCGGGGCGCCCCGATCGCCTCGGCCTTCAAGGCGGCCGGCGCGGGCTGGGCCGGCGTACTGGTCTCCATCGCGGCCATCGCCGGCCTGACCAGCGTGATCCTGGTCGACCTGGTGGCCATGGGCCGGATCGGCTTCGCCATCTCCCGGGACGGCCTGATCCCGCCGTCGATCGCCAAGGTGCACCCCCGCTGGGGCACCCCGTACCGGATCTCCGCGGTGATGACGGTGGCGGTCGCGCTGCTCGCCGGCTTCCTGCCGCTGTCGGCCCTGGCCGACCTGGTCAGCATCGGCGCGCTCTGCGCGTTCGTGCTGGTCTCGGTCGCGGTGCCGATCCTGCGCCGCAAGCGCCCCGACCTGGACCGGCCGTTCAAGGTGCCGTTCTCCCCGGTGCTGCCCATCGTCTCGGCGCTGGCCTGCCTCTACCTGATGCTCAACCTGTCGGTGGAGACCTGGATCCGGTTCCTGATCTGGATGCTGCTCGGCGCGGTCATCTACTTCGGCTACGGCTACCGCCGCAACCGCCTCGCCACCGCCGACCCCACCCCCACCCCCCCGCACCCGCCAGCTGACCCCCTGAGGGGCCTCTTTCACGGAAAGAGTGGCTATCCCGCCTCGGATAGCCACTCTTTCCGTGAAAGTGCGCCCCAGCGGGGTGCGGGGGTGGGGGCGTCAGGGGCGGGGTTGGGGGGTGGCGGTGGGGCCGTTCACGACGGGTTTGCCGTTCTCCCAGGTGACCTCGTCGAGCCAGACCTGGCGGCCGGGGTCGGTGCTGCCCTCCTGGCCGGGCGGCCAGGCGTGGTAGACCAGCCAGGTCCGGCCGTCCTTGACGACCATCGAGGCGTGGCCGGGGCCGGAGGCGACCTCGTTGGTCTTCAGGATCGGGTTCTCGGCCGCCTTCACACAGGGGCCGGTCGGGCTCTCGCAGACCGCGTAGCCCTCGGCGTAGGTGGCCCGGTCGTACGCGTTGGCGGCGAAGAAGAGGTACAACCGCCCGTCGTGGCGGTGGAAGAACGAGCCCTCGATCAGGGTGCCCTCCCACGGCTCGGTCTGCTTCAGCAGCTTCGTCGGCTCGCCGACGAGCTTCAGCCCGTCGTCGGACAGGCGCTGCGACCAGAGCCAGGTGTCCACCCCGATCGCGTTGCCGTCGTTCTTCCAGAGCAGCCAGAGGCTGCCGTCGGTGTCCCGGAACGGGCTGGCGTCGATCGCCCCGCCCAGCTCGGCCTGGCAGATGAACGGCTCGGTCGAGTCGTCCCGGTACGGCCCCTGCGGACTGGTGGCCACCGCCCGCCCCACGCACTGCCGGCCGGAATCCCGCCCGGCGACGGTGTAGTAGAGCAGGAACCGGTCCGGGGCGAGTTGGATCGCCTCCGGCGCCCAGGTCTTCCCCGGGTCCGCCCAGTCGGGCAGCTCGGGCAGGGCGTCCTCGGCCTCGCTCCAGTCGACCAGGTCGGCCGAGCGCCGCACCGGCACGTTGCGGCCGCCGCTGTTGGTGTGGAACAGCCACCAGGCGTCACCGGCCCGCATCACCTGCGGGTCGGGGGCGTCGACGCGTACCACGGGGTTGGTGAACATGCTCGGGTCGCTCCGCGTGCTCGTCGGGTCGTTCGCACCGTTCTCGCCGCAGCCGGCGACGAGCAGTGCGGCGGCGAGGACCGCCGCCGCACCGCGTAGCCGGGCATGCCCGGCGCTCATCCCTTCAGGCCGCTGCGCGAGACGCCCTGGATGATGTGCCGCTGGGCCGCCACGAAGAGGATCAGCACCGGCACGCTGGCCAGCACCGCCCCGGCCATGATCACCGGGTAGTCGCTGACGTAGGCGCCCTGGAGCAGGCCCAGGCCCGCCGGCAGGGTCAGCCGCTCCGGGCTGAACAGCACGTAGATCGGCCAGAGGAAGTCGTTCCAGTTGGTCAGGAACGACAGCACGGCCAGCGTGGCCAGGGCCGGCTTGGAGAGCGGCAGCAGCACCTGCGTGAAGATCTGCCAGTGGTTGGCGCCGTCCAGCACCGCCGCCTCCTCCAGTTCGGCGGGGATGCTGAGGAAGAACTGCCGCAGGAAGAACACCCCGAAGGCGCTGGCCGCGCCGGGCACGATCACCACGGTCAGGGTGTCCAGCCAGCCCAGCCGGTCGGCGATCACGAAGTTCGGGATGATCAGCGAGGTGGGCGGGATGAACAGGGTCCCGACGATCAGCGCGAAGCCGACCGCCCGGCCGCGGAACCGGAGCCGGGCCAGCGCGTACGCGGCCATCGAGGCGGTGACCAGCACCAGCAGCGCGTGCAGGGCGGCCGCCAGCATGCTGTTGACGAACCAACGCAGCACCGGGTTCGAGGTATTGCCGAGGATCTGCTCGTAGCCGTAGGTCGAGAACGGGTCGGGCACGAAGCTCGGCGGGATCTTCTGCGCGTCGCCGTAGGTCTTCACCGAGGTGATCGCCATCCAGACCAGCGGGGTCAGGAAGACCAGGGCCAGGAGCACCAGGACCGCGTAGCGCGTGAAGCGGCGGAGAGTCGTCATGGTCGGCCCCTCAGTCTTCCCGGTACCGGAAGAACCGGAAGTTGACGATGCTGATCACCGTGAGCGCCAGCGCGAAGACGATGCTCATCGCCGCGGCCCGGCCCGCGTCGTTGTCCCGCAGCCCCTCGTCCACGATCCGCCAGACCACAGTGCGGGTCTGCTGGCCCGGCGCGCCCTGGGTGATCAGGAACGACTGCCCGAAGACGTTCGCCGAGGCGAGGATCGTGGTGGTCAGCACGAAGAGCATCACCGGGCGCAGCCCGGGCAGGGTGACGTTGCGGAACCGGTCCCAGGCGTTCGCGCCGTCCATCCTCGCCGCCTCGTAGAGCTCCGGCGAGATGTCCTGCAGGCCGGCCAGGTAGATCACCGCGTTGAACCCGGAGGTCCACCAGACGGTCACCCCGACCAGCGACACCCAGGCCCACGGCACGTCGGTCACCCACGGGGTGTCCGACGGCAGGCCGACCGCGCCGAGCAGCCGGTTGACCAGGCCCAGGTTGGCATCGAGCAGGAAGCGCCAGAGCAGGCCGATCACCGCCACCCCGAGGACGTACGGCGCGAAGTAGATCGCCCGGAAGAACGTCCGCCCCGGGAACGACCGGTTGAGCAGCAGCGCCAGCCCCAGCGGGATGACCACCAGCAGCGGCACCGAGAAGACCGTGAAGATCGCGGTGGCCCGGACGCTCGACCACCAGTCGCCGTAGATGGCCGACTCGCTGTCGAAGAGGTCACCGTAGTTGTCCAGCCCGACGAAGGGCCGGTTGGGCAGTTGCAGGTCCCACTGGTGGACGCTCAGCCAGACGCCGAAGAGGATCGGCAGCAGCCCGAACGCCAGGAAGAGCAGCAGGTACGGCGCGAGGAAGAGGTACGGGGTCGCGCGGCTGCCCCGCTCCGTCGCGCCCCGGCGGCTCTTCCCGCCCGCCGGGGGCGGCGCGTCCCTGCGCGCCGCCCCGACCTCGATCACGTCCGCCACGGGAAATCAGCTCCCGTACTTCTTGCGGTTGTCCTCCAGCTGCTTGTTGGCCTTGGCCACGCCGTCGTCCAGGGCCTGCTTGGGCGACTTCTTGCCCAGCGCCGCCTCGTTGAACGAGGTGTAGAAGGTGGTCATCACCTCGCCCAGCCCGGGAGCGGCCGGCGGGAAGGCCGCGTACTCCAGCTCCGGGGCGAGCGTGGCGACGTTCGGGATGGCCTTGAAGTCGGCGCCCTCCCGGACCTCCTTGCGGGCCGGGACCTGGCCGCCCTTCGCCCAGTCCAGCGAGTGCTCGCTGAGCCAGTTGATGAACACCTTCGCGCCGGAGATCTTGTTGTTGTCGGCGCTGCGCTGCTTGACGATGGTGAAGTTGTGCGAGTTCGCCCAGGCGGCCTTCTGGCTGCCGATCTGCGGCAGCTCGGCGACGCCGATCTGCGCGTTCGGGTCCTTGGCGATGTCGTTGATCTGCCAGATGCCGTTGAAGTTGAAGGCGTTCTTGCCGCTCTTGAGGGCGAGGTAGTCGGCGTCCTGGCCGACGTTCGACGGCGAGTGCCCCTGCTTGATGAGGTCGACCAGCCAGGTGCACGCCTCGATCGCCGGGTCGGAGTTGAAGGTCGCCTTGGTGACCTCGGCGTCGAAGAGGCTGCCGCCCCACTGGTGCAGCAGCGAGTAGAACGTCATGCCGCCGGTGAACTGGAACGGGCTGATCCAGAAGCCCTGCACGCCGGACTTCTTCAGCTCGGTCAGCGCGGCGGTGAACTCGTCCCGCGTGGTCGGCGGCTTGTTCGGGTCCAGGCCGGCCTTCTGCATCACGGCCTTGTTGTAGTAGAAGCCGAGCGGGTGCATGTCCAGCGGGATGCCGTACCGCTTGTTGTTGTACAGCCCGCCCTTCCAGACGGTCGGCGCGAAGTCGCCCTCGCTGAGCTCCAGCGCCTTGGCCACGTCGTCCAGCTCGGTGATCACGCCGCGGGCGGCGAAGGTGGCCAGCTGGTCCATGTGCATGACCGCGATGTCCGGGCCGGAGCCGCTGGAGACCGCACCGGGGAGCTTGCTGTAGTAGTCCTCCCAGCGGTACGTGTTCACCGCGATCGCGATGTTCTGGTGCTCGGAGTTGAACTGCTCGACGAGCTTCTTGAAGATGTCGCCGTCACCGCCGGTGAAGCCGTTCCACAGGTTCAGCGAGACCTTGGGGCCGGTGTACTCCTTGCCACCGTTGCCGGTCGCGGTCGACTTGCTGGCGCTGCCGCCGCCGCAACCGGCCAGGGTCAGCGAAGCGGCCGCGCCGAGGCCCACGCCGAGCCCGAGCAGGCGCCGGCGGCTCATTTCGTTGTGCATCATGCGGTTCTCTCCTTGGGGGACGGGACAAAGTATTCCCTGGTCAGAGCCGAGACGCGAAGCGCAGCACGTTCCAGGAGACCGCGGGCAGGCGCACGGAGCACCGGCCGCCGTCGAGGGTGGGGGTGGGTAGTGCGCGAGGCGTCACCCGGTCGGGCTCGGCCTCGGTGTTGATCGCCTCCGGGTCGTCCCCGGCGGCGAGACTCAGGTGTTCGACCGCGCGCAGGCCGGGCAGGCCGCGCAGGTCGAGGTCGAGCGGCAGATCGTCGGAGCCTCGGTTGACCGCGAAGACGGTCAGCTCGCCGGACTCCTCGTCGTGCACCGCCACGGTGTCCAGCACCGGCACCGCGCCGAACCGCTTCGTCTCGTAGTCCGGCGCGACCGGCTCGGTGCGCAGCACGGTGCCTCGGGCGTACCGGGCGGTGAGGGCGAACGGGTGGAAGATGCTCTGCCGCCAGGCCGGCCCGCCGGTACGGGTGCGGATCGGGGCGATCACGTTGGCCAGCTGCGCCTGGCAGGCGACGCCGACCCGGTCGGCGTGCCGGAGCAGGGTGATCAGCAGGTCACCGACGACCACCGCGTCGACCGCGGTGAAGTCGTCCTCGATCAGTGCGGGCGCCTCGACCCAGCCGCGCCGGTCCAGGTCGGCCTTGAGCCGGGACTCGTACCAGACGTTCCACTCGTCGAAGGAGACCTTGAGCTTGCGCTGCTGCCGCTGCTTGGCGGCCACGTGGTCGGCGGTGGCGACCACCTCGCGGATGAAGTTGTCCATGTCCACCGCCGAGGCGAGGATGCTGGCCCGGTCGCCGTCGGACGGGTCGTAGTAGGTGTGCGCGGAGATGTAGTCGACGTGCTCGTAGGTGTGCTCCAGCACCGTCGCCTCCCAGGAGGCGTAGGTGGGCATCCGCCGGTTGGAGCTGCCGCAGGCGACCAGGCTGATCGAGGGGTCGATCATCTTCATCGCCCGGGCGGTCTCGGCGGCGAGCCGGCCGTACTCGTCGGCGGTCTTGTGGCCGACCTGCCACGGGCCGTCCAGCTCGTTGCCGAGGCACCAGAGCCGCACCCCGTACGGCTCCTCGGCGCCGTGCTTGCGGCGCAGGTCCGACAGCTGGGTGCCGCCCGGGTGGTTGGCGTACTCCAGCAGGTCGCAGGCCTCCTGCACGCCCCGGGTGCCCAGGTTGACCGCCATCATCGGCTCGACGTCGGCCTCGGCGGCCCAGGTCATGAACTCGTCGAGCCCGAAGGCGTTGGTCTCGATGGTCTTCCAGGCCAGGTCGAGCCGGCGCGGGCGGTCGCCGACCGGGCCGACGCCGTCCTCCCAGCGGTACCCGGAGACGAAGTTGCCGCCGGGGTAGCGGACCACGGAGACGCCCAGCTCACGGGTGAGCGAGAGCACGTCGCCGCGCAGGCCGCGCGAGTCGGCGGTCGGGTGGCCGGGCTCGTAGACCCCGCCGTAGACGCAGCGCCCCATGTGCTCGACGAAGGAGCCGAAGAGCCGCCGGTCAGCGGGGCCGATCGCGAAGGCCGGATCGATCGTCAGCCGGGCGTTGCGCAAGGGATGCCACCTTTCCTCTGTCGTACCGGGTGACTGCCGTCACGCCGTACCACAGGTTTGTACAACGTTGTAAGCAACGTTGTAAAGAGGCCGTCGCGCGATAGAGTCCGGGGACGACGACCGGCGGGGAGGACGAGAGCGTGCGACACAGGCTCAAGGACGTGGCCGAGCGGGCCGGGGTGTCGGTCAAGACGGTCTCGAACGTGGTCAACGGCTACCTGCACGTCCGGCCGGACACCCGGGCCCGGGTCGAGGAGGCCATCGCCGAGCTCAACTACCGGCCCAACCTCTCCGCCCGCAACCTGCGCAAGGGGCGTACCGGCGTGATCGCGCTGGCCGTGCCGGAGCTGGACATCCCGTACTTCGCCGAACTGGCCCGGCACGTCGTCACCGCCGCCGCCGAACGCGGCTGGACCGTGCTGATCGACCAGACCGGCGGCGGGGCCGAGCGTGAGCGGGTGGCCGCCGCCGGCATCGGCGACCACATGATCGACGGCCTGATCCTCAGTCCGCTCGCGCTCACCGCCGAGGACCTCGCCGGTCTGGACGGCACGCCGATGGTGCTGCTCGGCGAGCGGGTGGACCACGGCCCGGCCGACCACGTGGGCATCGACAACGTGGCCGCCGCGCGGGAGATCACCGCTCACCTCGTCGGCCTCGGTCGCCGCCGGATCGCCGCCGTCGGGTCGCAGCGCACCCCCGAGGGCGCCAGCGCCCGGCTGCGCCTGGCCGGCTACGCCGTCGCGCTCGCCGACGCCGGCATCGCCTACGACGAGGCCCTGGTGGCGCCCGCGCCGGCCTGGCACCGCGCGGACGGCGCCGCCGCCGTCCGCCACCTGCTCGCCACCGGGGTACGCCCCGACGCCGTCTTCTGCTTCAACGACACCCTCGCCCTCGGCGCCCTACGCGCCCTGCACGAGGCCGGCCTGCGAGTGCCCGAGGACGTCGCGGTGGCCGGCTTCGACGACATCGAGGACGGCCGGTTCAGCGTGCCCACGCTGACCACCATCGCACCCGACAAGGAGCGCATCGGCCGCCTGGCCGTCGAGCTGCTGGCCGCCCGCATCGACGGCGACCGCGAAACCCCACCCCGCGACCTCACCGCCCCCTACCGCCTAACCCCCCGCGAAAGCACCCACCCCCACTAACCCCCCGGCTCCTCCCGCCTCCCACCCCCCGACCCTCGTTGAAGTTGTTGCCCGGCCTATCGGCGTGCCGCGGGCAATAACTTCATGATCAACGGGGGGAGTCGGGGGTCCGGGGTCAGGCGAAGAAGCGGGCCAGGTGGGAGGGGGAGGGTGGGGGCTCGGTCGGGGGGAGGGGGGTGAGGTCGGCGAAGATGGAGGCGCCGTCGCAGCCGGCGTGCAGGGGGTACCAGCGCGGGGTGCCCAGCGGGCGCTGCCCGCAGATGCCCTTGATCGTCTGCACGTCGAGCAGGCGTACGTGGGTCGGGTCGGCCACCGCGTTGACGTGTCCCCACCAGGGGCTCATCACGTGCAGCACGCCGCCCGGACGCAGTGCCCGGTGGCACTCGTCCACCAGCGGCAGGAAGTCGATCAGGTGTTCCAGGATGTGCACCGCGAAGAAGACGTCGACCGAGTCGTCGGCCAGCGGCAGCGAGCCGGACAGGTCCGCCACGGCGTTCACCCCGGGTGCCGGGAAGATGTCCAGCCCCAGGTTGGTCGGGTACTGCTTCTGGCCGCCGCAGCCCAGGTCCACCACCACCGGCTCCCGGCCGCCCACGCCGACCCGGCACCACACGCCGTAGACACCGGCCAGCCGGCCCACCAGGTCGCGGACCATCCGCAGCTCGGCCGGCTCGGCCACCGCACCGGTCAGGTGGGCGACCCCCCGGTCGAACCGCACGTCCACGGCCAGCCCTCGCAGCCGTTCGTCGTGGCGGACCTGGTCCGCCCAGGCCTCGGCGAGGAATCCGTCGATCGCCCGCAGCCGCTCGGCCGAGGGCGGCTTCTGAGCCAGCGCGACCATGGCCACCTCCCGCCGGCCGATACCCGCATCGCCGCCCGGTATGCGTGGCGCGCCCGATTCAGCCGGAAATGGTGCGCCGGGCGGATCGGCCCCCGCCTCGGATCCGCTGGCGGGGCGCGGCGCTCGCCTTCGGCCGCTTGAGGTGGTAGCGGTGCAGCTCGGTGTTGCCGGGCAGCGACGGGTCCTCGCTCATCGCCACCAGCTCCCAGCCCTGGTCGCCGGCCCGGTTCAGGTGGGCCAGCGCGGTGTCGCCGTACGGCGTGACGTCGACCATCGAGCCGTCCGGGCCGTACCAGACGAAGACGACCTCCCAGCCGATGTCGTTGGTGGCCGCCTGACGTCGCCGCACCAGCAGCGCGTACTCCCACTTGAGCATGGGCTCATTCTCACCTGCCGCGCGCCGGTCGGCACGGATCAATCCTCGGCGATCCGTCCGGCGTCCACCCGCAGCCGCCGGTTGACGCTCACCGCGTCCAGCATCCGCCGGTCATGGGTGATTAGCAGCAGCGTCCCCGGGTAGCCCGCCAGCGCCGACTCCAGCTGCTCGATCGCCGGCAGGTCCAGGTGGTTGGTCGGCTCGTCGAGCACCAGCAGGTTGACCCCGCGCCCCTGCAACAGCGCCAGCGCCGCCCGGGTCCGTTCGCCGGGGGAGAGGGTCGCCGCCGGCCGCAGCACGTGCTCCGCGCGCAGGCCGAACTTGGCCAGCAGCGTCCGCACGTCCGCCGGGGCCAGCTCGGGTACGGCCGCGCCGAACGCGTCCACCAGGGGTTGGTCGCCGAGGAAGAGCCCCCGGGCCTGGTCGACCTCGCCGACCACCACGCCCGGGCCGAGCGCGGCGTGCCCGGCGTCCAGCGGCAGCCGGCCCAGCAGCGCGGCGAGCAGGGTGCTCTTGCCGGAGCCGTTCGCCCCGGTGATCGCCATCCGGTCCGCCCAGTCGATCTGGAGGTCCACCGGTCCGAGGGTGAAGCCGCCCCGGCGGACGACGGCGCCGCGCAGCGAGGCCACCACCGCGCCGGCGCGGGGGGCGGCGGCGATCTCCATCCGCAGCTCCCACTCCCGCCGCGGCTCCTCGACCGCGTCCAGCCGCTCGATGAGCCGCTCGGTCTGCTTCGCCTTCGCCGCCTGCTTCTCGGTCGCCTCGGCCCGGAACTTGCGGCCGATCTTGTCGTTGTCGGTGGCCTTGCGCCGGGCGTTCTTCACGCCCTTCTCCATCCAGGCGCGCTGGGTGCGGGCCCGGGCCTCCAGCCCCGCGCGGGTGTCGGCGTACTCCTCGTAGTCGGCGCGGGCGTGCCGGCGGGCCACCTCGCGCTCCTCCAGGTACGCCGCGTACCCGCCGCCGTAGTGCCGGACCTGCTGCTGGATGAGATCCAGCTCCAGCACCCGGGTCACCGTCCGGGTCAGGAACTCGCGGTCGTGGCTTACCAGCACCGTGCCGGCGCGCAACCCGGTGACGAACCGCTCCAGCCGTTCCAGACCGGCCAGGTCCAGGTCGTTGGTGGGCTCGTCGAGCAGGAAGACGTCGTACCGGCTGAGCAGCAGCGACGCCAGCCCGGCCCGGGCCGCCTGGCCGCCGGAGAGGGCGGTCATCGGGTGGTCCAGGTCGACGGTCAGCCCCAGCTCCGCGGCGACCTGCTCCGCGCGCTCCTCCAGGTCCGCGCCGCCGAGACCGAGCCAGCGCTCCAGCGCGTCCGCGTACGCGTCGTCCGCGCCGGGCCCGCCCGCGGTCAGCGCCTCGGTGGCCGCGTCCAGCGCGGCCTGCGCCGCGGTGACCCCGGTGCGCCGGGCCAGGAAGTCGCGGACGGCCTCGCCCGGCCGGCGCTCGGGCTCCTGCGGCAGGTAGCCGACGGTGGCGGTGGGCGGGTTCAGCGACACGCTGCCCAGCTCCACCGGCAGCAGCCCGGCCAGGGTGCGCAGCAGGGTGGACTTGCCGGCCCCGTTGACCCCGACCAGCCCGACCACGTCGCCGGGGGCGACCACCAGCTCCAGGTCGGAGAAGAGCAGCCGGTCACCGTGCCCGGCGGCGAGGTCCTTGACGATCAGCGTGGCGCTCATGAGGAGCCGAGCGTACCGTCGCCGCCGCGCGCGCCGGATCGGGCGACCCGCGGTACGCGGGCCCGGGACGCGAGGCAGACTCACTCCCGTGGTGACCACACTGGCGATCGACTGCGGCGGTGGCGGGATCAAGGCGAGCGTGCTGGATGCCGCCGGCACGATGCGCGCCCGGCCGCTGCGGGTGCCCACGCCGTACCCCCTGCCGCCGGCGCTCTTCGTCAAGACGCTGGTGGAACTCGGCGCCCGGCTGCCGACGGCGGACCGGGTGACCGTCGGGATGCCCGGCATGATCCGGCACGGCGTGGTGGTGGCCACCCCGCACTACGTGACCAGGTCCGGGCCACGCAGCCGGGTCGACCCGGACCTGGTCGCCGAGTGGTCCGGGTACGACGTCCGCAGCGCGCTCGGCGACGCCTTCGGGGTGCCGGCGCTGGTGCTCAACGACGCCGAGGTGCACGGGGCCGGGGTGGTCGCCGGGACCGGCTGCGAACTGGTGCTGACCCTCGGCACCGGGCTGGGCAGCGCGCTCTTCGACGGCGGGCGGCTCGCCCCGCACCTGGAGCTGTCGCACGCGCCGGTCCGCTGGGGCACCACCTACGACACGTACGTGGGGGAGCCGGAGCGGCGCCGGCTCGGCGACGCGTTCTGGTCCCGCCGGATCCGGCAGGTGGTGGAGGGGCTGCGCCCGGTGTTCCGCTGGGACCGGCTCTACCTGGGCGGGGGCAACTCCCGGCTGATCCGGCCGGAGCAGCTGGCCAGAATGGGCGAGGATGTCGTGGTCGTCCCGAACACGGCCGGGATCGTGGGCGGTGTCCGGGCCTGGGAGCTGATCGACGGCCGGTACGACCCGGCCCCCTGAGCGCTGTTTCCAGGAACACTCGCGGTGCGGCCGGTGTTGTGCCAGCGTCGGACGAGAGGCGGCTCGACAGGAGGAGGTGGGTCGGGATGGATCTTCTGGCGGAGTACCGGCGGGCGACCATGTTCTTCGAAGCGGGTGACCCGACCGGAGCGGCCCGGCTGCTGGAGCCGATCGTGGAGGCCGAGCCCGGCAACTCCTCGGTACGCCAGCTGCTGGCCCGCGCGTACTTCCAGTCGGCCCAGCTCAACCGGGCCGAGGAGCAGCTGCGCGAGCTGGTCGAGCGGGACCCGAGCGACCACTACGCGCACCACGTGCTGGGTCGCACCCTGGAGCGGCTGAACCGGCACGCGGACGCGCTGCGGCACCTGCGGATCGCCGCGGCGATGCATTCGACCAACGACGACTACACGACCGCGCTGCGCCGGGTGGAGACCCGGGTCGGGCTCGGTCGCTGACGCACGATCCTCGGGGCGGCCCTGCGGGGCCGCCCCGACGCGTGTCCGCAGGCCGGCCGCGGGCCCGCCTACGATTGGGCGCATGGGAGCTGACCTGGCGGTGGGCGGGGCATGAAGCTGAAGCTGGACCTGCACGAGATCTTCAACAAGGGGCACGACATCGACCGGGCGCTGCGCGGGATCATGGACGAGGCGGTGGCGAAGAAGGCCACCCTCGTCGAAATCATCCCCGGTAAGGGCTCCGGGCAGCTCAAGAAGCGGGTGCTGCGGTTCCTCGACCAGAAGGACGTCAAGCAGCTCTACCACCGGGTCGAGAAGGACTCGAAGAACTTCGGCCGGCTCTTCGTGCACTTCCGCTGGAAGTAGGAGCCCCGGCTGTGCCTCTCACCGGGGCTTTTCGTCCGGGGATCCCTGGTGCCAGCGCGCCCGCCAGTCGGCCTCGTGCTTCTCGTAGGTGGTCTTCTCCTCGAAGACCGCCTCGTGCAGGGCTCGGCGGGCGTCCGCCATGACCACCACCTCGGTCGCCACCAACGCGACGCAGATGGCCGTCAGCAGGCTGAGCGCCGCCATTGCGGGGAGGTGTGTGGCGAGGGGGACGGCGGCCGCGAGTACGAGCACCGTGCCGACGCGGGTCCAGGAGAGCGTGCCGAGGGCGCGCAGTTGGAACAGCATCCCGCCGCAGAGGTAGCAGATCACCCCGCCGAACAGCAGCGGCACGCCCGGGCCGTGGGTCGGCTCGGCGAGGTTGATCGAGAGGTCGGCGATCTGCCGCACGATCGTCTCTGCTCCGAGGGCGAACACGATGATCCCAGCGATCATGACGAGCTGTGAGTACGCGTAGGCGTCCCGCGCCAGTGAGACCCGGAGGCGGCCCTGCGCCGCGTGCTGCGCGATGCGGGCGGCCGGAGCGATCATGTCGAAGTGCGTCCACCACAGGGCGGCGGTGAAGAAGATGCCGAGCACCGCGGCGGTGACGCCCCGCCAGGTGACCGGCTCACCGAGCAGGTTGCCGCCGACGCCGACGGAGATGATCGACTCACCCAGGGCGATGATGAGGATGAGGTCGTACCGTTCGGTCCAGTGCTCGGCGGAGGTCAGCACCCAGCCCCAGGTGTTGGCGACCAGGCCGGCGCCGTACTGCAACAGGACGACGGCGATCCAGAGCCCGTCGCGCACCAGGTCGGCCCGCCCCCGGTCGTCGATCTGCGGCGGGATCAGCGCGGCACCCAGCAACAGGAGGGTGCTCAGCACCAGTTCGGGGGAGTACTTCAGCAACAGGCGACGCTCGCCGGGTCTCTCCCCGGCGACGTGCCAGTACAGCAGCAGGTGCACGGCGCGGAGCACCAGATAGCTCACCGCGACCACCACCGGCCCGATAGCCCACTGCACCGGGTCACCAAACGCCTGCGGCAGGGACAGCGCGAAGCAGAACAGCGCGGCCATCCCGACGACCATCAGCGCCGGGACGAACCCCACGCCGAGCCGGACCCGGGTCGCGACCACCGTGTGCACGACCCAGCACCACCAGAGCACGGCGAGGACCAGCATGCCGTGCAGCAGGCTGTGGCCGGTGATGTTCACCGCGGTGGCCCGGGTGATGATGAAGAACGAGAAGACGAAGACCAGGTCGAAGAAGACCTCGAACCGGTCCACGCGGGTCCCAGGGGCCACCGCGACGGCGGGTCCCATCCGCTCCCACCACCGGTTGCCACCCACTGAGCGAGTTTTGCAGCGCGCGTGCCCTGTCCGGGCGTGATTCGCGTCAGCCCCGAGGCGGATACGGCGTGAGCCAGACAGTCGGCGGCCGAGCCTCAGCTCGGCGGCGGCGTAGCGGTTTCACGCGTCTGCTCGCGCCACTGGCCCCCGTCGGACTGGACGAGAACACCACGCCGAACGTCCTCGGCCGCCGTCTCGCCGACGGCTGGACCCTTCGTCCCGAATGCGTTTGTCCAGGTGAGCTGGCACTTGGTCCCACGGTGCGGGTGATGGAAGATAGGTGAATGCGCGTGCGGAACCGCAACAACGTGAGGTTGGTCGGTCGAGAGGACGGTCCCACCGTCGTGCTCGCGCACGGCTTCGGCTGCGACCAGCACATGTGGCGCCACGTGACTGCGGAAATCGGACAATGGGCCCGGGTGGTGCTGTTCGATCACGTCGGATCGGGCAAGGCCGATCCGGCGGCCTGGGACGCCGACCGGTACGCCTCCCTGGACGGCTACGCCGATGATGTGCTGAGCATCTGCCAGGACCTGGACCTTCAGCAGCCGATCTTCGTCGGACACTCGGTCAGTTCGAGCATCGGCGTGCTCGCGGCAAACCGCGAACCGGACCGCTTCTCCGCACTCGTGCTGGTCACCCCGTCGCCGTGCTACATCGATGACGCGAACTACCGAGGCGGTTTCACCCGCGACGACATCGACGAGTTGCTCGAGTCGCTCGACAGCAACTACCTCGGCTGGTCGTCGAGCATGGCCCCCCTGATCATGGGCAATCCGGAGCGGCCGGAGTTGGGTGCAGAGCTGACGGCGAGTTTCTGCCGGACGGACCCAGCCATGGCCCAGGTGTTCGCCCGCGCCACGTTCCTGTCCGACAACCGTGCCGACCTCGCCGCCGTGAAGGTTCCCACCCTGATCCTGCAATGCGCCCAGGACGCCATCGCGCCGCCTGAGGTCGGCGCGTTCGTGCACGCGCAGATTGCCGGAAGTCGGCTGGTCACCCTGGACGCGACCGGGCACTGCCCCCAGTTGAGCGCGCCGGAGGCCACGGCTGCAGAGATCACGTCGTTCGTCAGGGCCGCTTACCGGTGACCGCCGCTGCCGGGCGTGATCCTTACGGCCAGGGTCCAGGCGATGACGGGAGCGCCCGGCCGAGCGAGGCGAGGTTCCCTTCGTTGCTTGAAGACAACCTCGAAGACCTGTACGAAAATGCGCCCTGCGGGAATCTGTCCACCCTCCTGGACGGCACCATTGCGAAGATCAACAGCACCCTGCTGGCATGGCTCGGCTACACCCGCGAGGAACTCGTCGGCCGGCGCCGCTTCAGCGACCTGCTCACCGGCGGGGGCCGCATCTATCACGAAACCCACTTCGCACCCATGCTGGCCATGCAGGGCGAGATCCGCGGTATCGCCCTGGACCTTCGCGCCAAGGACGGCTCCCGCATGCCGGTCCTCGTCACCTCCGTCGTCAAGGGCGGCAGCGAAGGTCAACCTCAACTCATCCGCACGGCCATTTTCGATGCCAGAGAACGCCGCAGTTATGAACGAGAGCTCCTCGACGCCCGCAGGGCCGCGGAGCGCGAGGACGAACGGCTACGGCAACTCGTCGGCAAACTGCAACGAAGCCTGCTCCCCGCCGTGCTGCAAACGCCACCCGGACTGGAGAGCGCCGCGTACTACCGGATGGCCTCCACCGACGAAGTCGGCGGCGACTTCTACGACCTGTTCCCCCTCGACGACGGCCGCTGGGGATTCTTTCTCGGCGATGTCAGCGGCAAAGGCGTCGAAGCGGCAGCCGTCACCGCCCTGGCCCGCTACACGTTGCGCGCCGCAACCGTCTACACCGCCGACCCTGCCGCCGCGCTGCACAACCTCAACACCGTGCTCTGGCAGGAATACCGCGAGGACGCGCGCTACTGCACGGTCGTCTGCGGCATCCTCACCCCCACCCCGGCCGTCGGCGGGTTCACCGCGCTCATCGCCAGCGGTGGACACCCCGAACCGCTGCTGCTGAGCGCTGACGGCTCCGCCAACTACCAATGCACGAAGGGCCGCATCGTGGGGGCCTTCCCGAACTCCCGATACACCAACACCACCGTCGTAGCGAACCCCGGCGACACGTTGCTCCTCTACAGCGACGGACTCACCGAGGCCCGTACCGCCAACAGCGAGACCCCCGACGGCCGTTACGGAACCGCAGCCCTCGCCCGATTCGCCGCCGCGCTCGTCCCCACCAACGCCGCCACCGTCGTCGCCGCCGTCACCGATCTGCTCGGCACCTTCGGCGCCGGGCTCACCGACGACACCGCCGTCATGGCCATCAGCGCTCCACCCTCGGCGCGCTCCCTGAATCGTTCGTGACATCAGCTCCACAGGGCCCGACCGGCACACCGGCCTCCGCCGGTCCGGCTACAACGGATACGTCCGAGCCACCGCCAGCATCTCCGAGCTGTGCGAGCCGACCACGCCCACGTCCGCCGGGCGGGGCCGGAAACCCGGCAGCCCGTCGAGGCCGTCGCTGGCGTCCATCGCCCGCAGCAGCACCTGGCCGCCGCGCGGCTCCAGGGTGAGGGTGACCTCGACCCCCTCCGGCGGCGGCGCGTGGAACACGATGCCCCACCAGCGGCCGTCCGGCTGCCGCTGGTCGATCTTCACCGGCCGGCCGGCCACCGTCGCGGCCTCGATGCCCGCGCCGCCCGCCCCGGCGGTCTCCACGTGCAACGTGGCCAGCCGGACCGGCCGCTGGGGCACCAGGCGCAGGCGCAGGGTGCGCTGCTGGCCGACGGTGGTGTCGGCCAGGACCTCCAGCTTCGGTGCCGGCAGGTTCGCCGCCGGGGCGGGTCCGGCGCGCAGCTCGGCGTCACCGAGGCCGGGGAAGTCCTCGACCTTTGCCAGCCCGTCCACGTAGCCGTCGATCCAGGGCTGCGGGTCCTCCTCGTGGCTGAGCCAACGCGCCTGGCCGGTGCCGGCGTCCAGGGCGTACATCAGGTGGGTGGGTGCCGGATGCGCGGCGTCGAAGCGGTCCACCCGCAGCCCGACCCCGGCGAGCACCACCGCCGCGAGCCCGGCGGCGACGGCCGGCAGCGCGCCCAGCCGGCGGGCGCGCAGCGCGACCATCCCGCGCTGGCCGCCGGCGGCCGGGTGCAGCAGGTCCACCACCGGCAGTGCGGCCAGGCCGAGCAGCACCGCGAAGAGCGCCGCGACGCCGCCCATCGCCATGCCCAGCGCCGGGAAGAGCAGTACCACCGTCGGCAGCAGGATCACCACGGCGACCGCGCCGGCCAGCGTCACCGCCAGCACCGGCCACGGGCCGTCGATCCGGGTGGCCACGGCGACCAGGCCGGCGGCCGCGCCGGCCAGGGCCGGCAGGGTCGCCAGGTACGCCCCGCCGGGCACCAGCACGGCCAGCAGCACCCCGAGCAGGGCCAGCCAGCCCAGCGAACCGACGGCCAGCGCGGCCGGGCCGGCCCAGCGACGGGTCAGCGCGTACCAGGCGGCGAGGATCGCGGCGGCGAGCGCCACCACGGCCAGCCGGTACCAGGTCGGCCGGTACGGGTCGAGCAGCTCGGCGTAGCCGGGACGCAGCGCGGTGATCGCGGTCCAGAGCAGCTGGGCGGCGAGCGGCGCGACGACGATGGGCACCAGGGCCAGCCCGAA
This sequence comes from Micromonospora purpureochromogenes, assembly GCF_900091515.1. Lineage (NCBI taxonomy): Bacteria > Bacillati > Actinomycetota > Actinomycetes > Micromonosporales > Micromonosporaceae > Micromonospora > Micromonospora purpureochromogenes. The sequence goes on from NZ_LT607410.1 coordinate 1,275,016, forward strand.
GCCGGCGGCGAGCCGGCCGCTGGTCACCCGCCCCCGTCGCCGGGCCAGCCAGGCCAGCGCCAGCACCGCCGCCACGGCCAGCGCGGCCAGCGGCCAGGTCAGCCAGCCGGGGTAGCGGACCAGCCCGCCGGGGACCGGGAAGTAGGTGGCGTCGTGGCCGGAGCGCAGGCCCGTCAGGTCGGTACGGCCGAACTCCCGGGCCAGCCCGAGGGCGTTGTCCCCGTGCTGCTGGAGGCTGCCCCGGTCCATCGCCGCCGGGGTGTCCAGCGGGGTGTGGTAGATCGCGCCTCCGTCGATGTACGCCGAGTTCAACCCGACGAAGTCGGCGTCCAGGAAAGCGGTGAAGTCGGTGTCGTTCGGCAGCGCCCGGTAGATCTCCACCGCGAACGAGGTGCCCACCGGGTGCGGCGCGGCGCGACCGAAGACGTCGACCAGTCGCGCGTTGTTCCGGGAGGTCTCGAACATGATCACCGGACCGGTGGCGCCGCGCGCCTCCAGGTTGAGCACCACCCCGCCGTCCGCGGCCAGCGGATGGCTCGACGCGAACGCCTGCGCGCCGCACAGGCACGCCTCCTCGGCGTCGGTGAGCACGAAGACGATGTCGTTGCGCGGGCGGGGACCGGTGGTCAGCGCGCGGGCCACCTCCAGGATGGTCGAGGTGCCGGCGCCGTCGTCGTTGCCGCCCGGTCCGGACTGCACCGAGTCGTAGTGCGCCACCAGGAAGACCCGCCCGGTGGAGGCGGTCCCGGGCAGCCGGGCCACCACGTTGCGTACCCGGGCCAGGGTGGCGCCACCGGCGGCTCCGCTGAGCTGCCCCGCCTCGTCGGCGACGGTGTCCTGCACCTCGGTCTCCAGCCCGAGGCCGCGCAGCGCGCCCACCAGGTGCTCGCGTACCTGATCATTGGCCGGGCTGCCGGCGACGTGCGGGCGGGCCGCGACGGTCTGCACCGTCCGGTACGCCCGGGCGGCGCTGAACTCGCCGGCCGGCGCGTCCGCCGGACGCGGCGCCGGGGTGCGCAGGTCGACCAGGACGGCGGCGCCGACCGCGAGCAGCGCGACCAGCGCCGCGACGGCGGCGAGCGCTCGACGGCGTGGCCGGGCGAGCGCCCGGTCGGCCGCGCGGGCCACGGGGGTGCGCCCGGGGGACTCCTCGGCGGCGGGAACTACGGGTGCGCCCACGGCGGGCTCCTCGGGGGTGGGGCGAAGGGTGAGGATCATCCTGCACCGCGCCGGGGGTGAGCCGCGACACCCCGGGGCCTCCCGTAACGCTCCTTCCCGCCCGACCGCTGTCCGTGTGACGGTCTTGCCCAGGTACGCCCGCGCCGACACGGCCGTGTTGTGTGCGACCGTTGTCTAATACAGGATCAGCGGGGCACTCGGAAGGAGCCCGACATCACCAGCGAACTCCCGCGTCTCGCGGCGGTGGCCCGGCCGCACCGGGGGATCGGCATGGCCGGTCCCTCCGTGGCGCCGTACCCGCAGGGGGGCCTCGGGCCGAACCCCAACCTGCCGCCCGGCGAGCGGCTGCGGGTTCTGCTGGTCGAGGACGACGAGGGCGACGCCTTCCTGGTGAGTGAGCTGCTCGCCGAGACCAACTCCATGATCGACCTGCTGATCGCCACCAGCCTCAGCGAGGCCCGGCAGCGGGTGGCCGGCGTCGACTGCGTGCTGCTCGACCTCGGGCTGCCCGACGCCCAGGGCCTGGACGGCCTGCGCAAGGTGCTGGAGATGTCCAGCGGCGCGGCGGTCTGCGTGCTGACCGGCCGCTCAGACGAGCACCTGGGCATCGTCGCGGTCGCCGAGGGCGCCCAGGACTACCTGGTCAAGGGGCAGGTCGACGGCGTCCTGCTGACCCGCGCGCTGCGCTACGCGGTGGAACGCAAGCGGGCCGACGAGAACGCCCGGCGGCTGCGCGAGGTCGAGCTGCGCCAGGCCGAGTCCGCCCGCCTGGAGCGCGGCCTGCTGCCCCAGCCGCTGATGAGCACCGACGAGGTGTCGGTGCACACCTTCTACCGTCCCGGCCGGCACGCCGCCCTGATCGGTGGGGATTTCTTCGATGTCGTGCAGACCCGGCCCGACCGGGTCGACCTGATCGTCGGCGACGTCTGCGGGCACGGTGTGGACGAGGCCGCGCTCGGTGTCGAGTTGCGGGTCGCCTGGCGGGCGCTGATCCTGGCCGGGGTCGCCGACGACGATGTGCTGCCCGCCCTGGAACAGGTGCTGATGAGCGAGCGCCGCCTTCAGGAGATCTTCGCCACCGTCGCCACGGTCCGGCTGGACCTGGACGGCAACCGGGCCACCGTCCGGCTGGCCGGACACCCGCCGCCGCTGCTGCTCTCCGGGGGCAAGGTCGCGCCGGTCCCGGCGCGCGGTGGCCTGCTCCTCGGGGTACGACCCCGCCGACCCGTAGCGTTCGACCTGGAGTTCGACACCGATGACTGGTCCCTGTTGATGTACACCGACGGCCTGATCGAGGGACGGGTGGGCGACGGCGACGACCGGTTGGACGTGCCGGGGCTGGCCGGCCTGCTGGAGGAGCCGGCCAACCAGGCGGTGCCGCTGGCCGAGCTGCCGGCCTGGCTGGTCGGCCGGGCCGAGCAGATCAACGGTGGTCCCCTCGCCGACGACGTCGCCATGCTGCTGGTCACTCGCGGCGGTGGCCGGTGAATTCGTACCGCCCGGGGTGGACGCTGCGCCGGCGGGTGAGTTTGCTGCTCACCGTGGTCGTGGTGCTGCTGCTCGGGCTCGCCGCGGCCGAGGCCGCGCTGGCCACCAAGACCCGGCAGAACATGGACGCGGTGCTGGTGAAGACCGGTCCGCTGCGGGTGCAGGGCCAGGAACTGCTCAACGCCCTGCTCGACCAGGAGACCGCCGTCCGGGGGTACGCGGTCAGCGCCGACCGCGCCGACCTCGCCCCGTACGACAGCGGCCTCCAGCAGGAGCGGGACACCGTCAGCAAGATGAACGCGCTGATCGGTGACTATCCGGACATCCAGCGGGCGTTGGCGGTGGTGGAGCAGCAGGCGGCCGACTGGCGCAGCGCCGTCGCCCAGCCGGTGATCACCACGACCGAGCGGGACGGCACGGTGGCCAGCCAGGCGCTCATCACCGACCAGGCGCGGCAGCAGTTCGACGGGATCCGGGCCTCGGCCGGCGCGCTGCAGGCCGAGATCCTCGACGAGCGGCAGCGTACGGCGGACAAGGTCTACCAGAGCAGCAACATCCTGGTGGTCCTGCTGATCGTCGCGGCGGTGGTGGTGGCGGTGGCCGGCTCGGTGCTGCTGCTGTCGCTGGACCGGATGGTGATCAAGCCGCTGACCGGGCTGGCCGAGCAGGTACGGGAGGTCGCCGAGGGCGACTACCAGCACCGCATCACCGGGTCCGGCCCACCGGAGTTCCAACAGCTCGCCGGCGACGTGGACGCGATGCGGCAGAAGATCGCCCGGGAACTCGCCGAGGTGCGCGAGGCGCGCGAGAGCATCGAGTGGGTCAACAGCCAGCTCCAGAAGCAGGCCGAGGAGCTGACCCGCTCCAACCGCGACCTGGAGCAGTTCGCGTACGTGGCCTCGCACGACCTGCAGGAGCCGCTGCGCAAGGTGGCGAGCTTCTGCCAACTGCTGCAGCGCCGCTACGCCGGCCAGCTCGACGAGCGGGCCGACCAGTACATCGCCTTCGCCGTCGACGGCGCGCAGCGGATGCAGCGCCTGATCAACGACCTGCTGGCCTTCTCCCGGATCGGCCGGCTCACCACCGGCTTCACCGAGGTCGACCTCGACAAGGTGATGGGCGACGTGGCCGGGCAGACCGAGGCCGCCCGCCAGTACGCCGACGCCGAGCTGACCTGGGACGAGATGCCGGTGATCCGCGGCGAGGAACCGCTGCTGACCAACCTGCTGGCCAACCTCGTCAGCAACTCGATCAAGTTCCGCCGCCCGGATGTCACGCCGAAGGTGCACGTCTCCGCCCGGCTCGTCGACGACGACTGGGAGATCACCTGCCAGGACAACGGCATCGGGATCGAGCCGGAGTTCGCCGACAAGATCTTCGTGATCTTCCAGCGGCTCCACGCCAAGGACGCGTACCCGGGTACCGGCATCGGCCTGGCGATCGTCAAGAAGATCGTGGAGTACCACGGTGGCCGGGTCTGGGTGGACACCGCCACCGACGAGGGCACCGCGATCCGCTTCACCCTGCCGGCGCTGCCCGAGGACGTCGAGGCGGCCCGCGCGGCGGCGGAGGCCGAGGCGGCCCGCGCGGCGGCGGAGGCCGAGGCGGCCCGCGCGGCGGCGGAGGCCGAGGCGGTCACCGACGAGGAGCCGGCCCGGGACGACCCGACAGCGGTGGTCGACACCGACGCCGACGGTGAGCCGGAGACCTCCGCGCCGACCGTGGGCCGGCAGCCGGACGGCCCGGCGGGCGCAGACACGCCCGAGGCGGCGCCGGAGCACGGTACAACGGGTGGCATGAAGGAGACGGTGAGATGACCGCGCCAGCGGACGGCAAGAGCCCGATCGAGGTCCTGCTGGTCGAGGACGACCCGGGTGACGTGTTGATGACGCAGGAGGCGTTCGAGGAGCACAAGCTGCGCAACCGGCTCACCGTCGTCTCCGACGGCGCCGAGGCGCTGGCCTACCTGCGCCGCGAGGGCCCGTACGGCGACGCGGTGACGCCGGACCTGATCCTGCTCGATCTGAACCTGCCCCGCCGGGACGGCCGCGCGGTGCTGGAGGAGATCAAGGAGGACGAGCAGCTCCGCCGCATCCCGGTCGTGGTGCTCACCACCTCTCAGGCCGACGAGGACATCCTGCGCAGCTACCAGCTGCACGCCAACGCCTACGTGACCAAGCCGGTCGACTTCGAGCGTTTCATCTCGGTGGTCCGGCAGATCGACGAGTTCTTCGTCAGCGTGGTCAAGCTCCCGCCGCGTGGCTGACCGGCTGCGGGACGACGTCGGCGAGCTGCTGCGGGAGACCGCGGCCGAGGTCGTGCTGCCCCTGTTCCGCCGGCTGGACGACGGCGACGTCGCCGAGAAGGCCCCCGGCGACCTGGTCACGGTGGCCGACCGGCGGGCGGAGGAGAAGATCTCCGCCGCGCTGCGCCGGCTGCGGCCGGGTTCGGTCGTCGTCGGCGAGGAGGCGGTCGCCGACGACCCGTCCCTGCTGCGCCACCTGCGCGGCGACGGCGACGTCTGGGTGGTCGACCCGGTCGACGGCACCGGCAACTTCGCCGCCGGCCGACGCCCGTTCGCGCTGATGGTCGCGCTGCTCACCGACGGCGAGCTGGCCGCCGCCTGGGTGCTCGACCCGCTGGCGGAGACGCTGGCGGTGGCCGTCGCCGGAGAGGGCACCCTGCTCGACGGCCGGCCGGTGCGCACCGCCGACGGCGTACCGCCGCTCGGCGCGTTGCGCGGCACCGCGATGACCCGGTTCCTGCCGCCGGAGGCCCGGCGGACCGCCGAGGCGGGCGGGGCGCGGATCGGCGAACTGCTGGTCGGGCAGCACTGCGCCGGGCGGGAGTACCTCGACCTGCTCACCGGCGACCAGCAGTTCGTGCTCTTCTGGCGGACCCTGCCCTGGGACCACGCCCCCGGGGTGCTGCTGGTGCGGGAGGCCGGCGGGGTGGCCCGCCGGTTCGACGGCGCCGAGTACCACCCGGCCGACGACGACAAGGGGTTGCTGGTCGCGGCCGACGAGCGGACCTGGCACGAGGTCCGCGACGCCCTCCTCGGCGGCTGACCGACCCTCTTGAGCGCGTTGTGCGGCGTGTCGCGGCGCTGTGCGACCACGTCGGGACGCTGCGTCGACGATCTATGCCTTCGGCGGTTGCGGGCCTGGTCAACCGGCCTGGGTCCGGTATCGTGTCCGGCGGTCGCCGCCCGCAGGCCGTCCGTTCGCCAGCCGGCGGGGCCGCCGCCGCGCCGCCGTCCCCCTGGCGGCCGAGGAAGGACACTGTCGTGCCGAGGACCAGCCTCACCAGGCCGGCCGCCCGCCGGCCGCTGATCGTGCTGCTCGCCGTCGTGGCGCTGCTGCTCGGCGCCGGCGCCGTGCCGGCCGCCGCCGAGCCGAACGAGGGCGGCACCAAGAAGCTCCGTGAGGCGTTGGAGGCCGCCGCCAAGGGCCACATCGAGGCCAAGGCGAAGCTGGACAACTCCAAGCGTCGCCAGGCCGCCCTGACCGGGGAGCTGAAGTCGGTCGAGGGGCGGCTGGTCGGGCTGAACGCCCAGGTCGGCGAGGTCGCCGCGCAGTCGTACCGGCTGGGTCGGTTGAGCACCGCCTCGGCGCTGCTCAACAGCGCCAGCCCGCAGGCACTGCTACAACGCGCCGCCGAGCTGGACGTGATGGGCCAGCGGGACGCCAAGCGGCTGCGCGAGCTGAGCGAGGCCAAGCAGGCCGCCGCGCAGGCCAAGGCGGCCATCGACAACGAGGTGCGCGAGCAGCAGAAGCAGCTCGCCGCGCTGGCCAAGCGGAAGCGGGACGCCGAGCGGGCGCTCGCCACGGTCAGCTCCGGCACGAGTTCCGGCTTCAGCGGCGGATCGCGGTCGGCGAGCCCGGCGCCGCGCAACTCGGACGGGTCCTGGCCGTCGGAGTCCTGCTCGGTCAACGACCCCACCACCGACGGCTGCATCACCCCCCGCACGCTGCACGCCCTCCAGCAGGCCCAGGCCGCCGGCTACAAGCGGTACGTCTCCTGCTTCCGCAGCGGCGGCGACGGTGAGCACCCCAAGGGCCGCGCCTGCGACTTCGCCGCCGCCACCGGCGGGTTCGAGAACGTCTCGGCCACCGGCGGGGACAAGGCGTACGGCGACAGCCTGGCCAACTACTTCAAGAACAACGCCAGCCGACTCGGCGTGCTCTACGTGATCTGGTACCGGCAGATCTGGATGCCGAACACCGGCTGGCGGTCGTACAGCGGCTCCGGGAGCCCGGCCGCCGACCACACAAACCATGTTCATCTTTCGATGTACTGACCCGGAGCGCCAGGAACGCTGCGTACCATCGCGACGGTGAGCAGCTCATCGTCCGACGTCGTGGTCAACCCGGCGCCCGCCGGTCCCACCACCGCCCGCGCGCTGCCCAACGGGCTCGCCGCGTTCCTGGTCTTCCTCTCCAGCGGTGCCGTGCTGGTGCTGGAGACGGTCTCGCTCCGCCTGGTCGGCCCGTACGTCGGGGTGACCCTCCAGGTCACCAGCTCGGTGATCGGCATCGCGTTGGCCGCCATCGCGTACGGGGCGTGGACGGGCGGTTGGCTGGCCGACCGGCGGGACCCGCGCGGCCTGCTGGCCCCGGCGCTGGTGCTGGCCGGCATCGCCACGGCGATCACCCTGCCGGTGGTCCGGTACGCCGGTGAGGTGCTGCGCGGCGGCGCGGCCAGCGCCATCCTGCTGCTCACCGCGCTCGCCGTCTTCGTCCCGGCGGCCCTGCTCGCGGCGGTCACCCCGCTGGTGGTGAAGCTGCAACTGGCCGACCTGCGCCGCACCGGGCAGGTGGTCGGGCGGCTCTCCGGCATCGGCACGCTGGGCGGCATCACCGCCACCCTGGTCACCGGCTTCGTGCTGGTGGCGGCGCTGCCCAGCACGGTCATCCTGATCGCGCTGGCGGTGCTGCTCGGGGTCACCGGCCTCGCGCTCGGGTTCCACCTGCGCCGGCAGGAGGGCGGCGGGCTGCCCGGCGCGGCCCGGACCAAGACCAGCCTCGCGGTGCTCGGACTGCTCGGGGCGGGGCTCAGCGCGGTCGCCCCGAACCCGTGCGACGTGGAGACCGCGTACCACTGCGCGCGGGTGGCCGACGACCCGTCGCGGGCCAGTGGGCGGGTGCTCTACCTCAACTCCGCCGAGCACTCGTACGTGGACCTGGCCGACCCCACCCACCTGGAGTACGGCTACACGCAGTGGATCGGCGCGGCGGCGGACGTGGTCGCGCCGGCGGGGCGGCCGCTGGACGCGCTGCACCTGGGCGGGGGCGGCTTCACCATGCCGCGCTACCTGAGCGCCACCCGCCCCGGCACCGACAATGTGGTCTTCGAGATCGACGGTGAGCTGGTCGAGCTGGACCGGCGGCTGCTGGGCGTACGGCCGGGGCCGGGGCTGCGCGCGGTGGTGGGTGACGCCCGGATGCTGGTCGGCGGCGAGCCCACCGACAGCCGCGACTTCGTGGTCGGGGACGCCTTCGGCCACCTGGTGGTGCCCTGGCACCTGGCCACCCGGGAGATGGCCGCCGAGGTCCGCCGGGTGCTCCGGCCCGGCGGGATGTACGTGCAGAACGTCATCGACTATCCGCCGGGCCGCTTCATCCGCAGTGAACTGGCCACGGTCGCCGCCGAGTTCCGCCACGTCGCGCTGGTCGCCCCGGCCGCCGCGATCGCCGGTCAGCAGGGTGCCAACTTCCTCATCGTCGCCTCGGACGCGCCGCTGCCGGTGGACGCGCTCACCCAGCGGCTGGGCCGCCTCAACGCGGTGCCGGACCTGCTGGCCGGCGGGGAGCTGGCCGCCTTCGTCGACGACGCGCTGGTCCTGACCGACGACTACGCGCCGGTGGACCAACTGCTCGCGACAGCCTGATCGGGTGAATCCGCTGACCGATTACGACCAGCGAGGTGTAGCGGGGTCCTTCCCGGGCAACACGTCCGACCATGGGTGGTGGAATCCGGAACGGCGCGCAGCTGCTGGGTGAGCGGTACCGGTTGATCGAGCAGCTGGGCGCGGGTGGCATGTCCGTGGTGTGGCGTGGCTACGACGAGGTGCTCGGTCGGCAGGTCGCGGTGAAGGTGCTCGCTTCCCGGCTGGCCAGCGACAAGGCCTTCCGGCACCGGATCCGGGTCGAGGCCCAGGCCGCCGCGCGGCTCTGCCACCCCAACATCACCAACGTGTACGACTACGGCGAGTCCGAGCAGGTCGGCCTGACGGTGCCGTACGTCGTGATGGAGCTGGTCGACGGCGCCCCGCTGACCGCGCGGCTCGGCCGGGACGGGAAGTTGGCCTGGCGCGAGGCGGTCACCATCGCCGCCGAGGTCACCTCGGCGCTGGCCACCGCGCACGCCCGGGGCGTGGTCCACCGGGACGTCACCCCCGGCAACGTCATGCTGACCCCGAACGGGGTGAAGGTCGTCGACTTCGGCATCTCCGCGCTGGTGGGGGAGAGCGAGAAGGGCCCGGACGGCGCCCTGCTGGGCACCCCCGCCTACCTGGCGCCGGAGCGGCTGGACAACGGCCAGGTCTCGCCGGCCACCGACGTGTACGCCGTCGGGCTGCTGCTCTACCGGATGCTGACCGGCCGGCTGCCGTGGCGGGCCAGCACCACCACCGAGATGCTGCGGGCGCACATGTACAACGACCCGGAGCCGATGCCGGAGGTGCCGGGGCTGCCCGACGAGGTGGCCGAGCTGGCGCAGCGCTGCCTGGCCAAGTGCCCGGAGGACCGGCCGGCCACCGCCGAGCTGGCCCGTACCCTGGCCGAGGCGGCCGGGATGATCGCGGCCGTACCGGTCTCCCCGGCGCCCGGCACGCTCGACCCGGCGCTGCTGGCCAGCGCCGGCACCACGATCCTGCCCTGGTCGGCCGACACCGACGCGATCTTCTCCGGTCGGACCCGCAGCCGTCGGGTGGCGACCCGGCGGCGCCGGGTGGAGGCCGGGGTGGCCGCCGCCGGCCTGGTCGCGGTCACCGCGGCGATGTGGGGAATGACCTCCAAGACCCCGGCCAGCGGTGGGATCGACCAGCCCACCGAGGCGCGGATGGGCCTGGAGCAGCCGAGCACCTGCGACGTCGAGTACGCGCTGCGCAGCGACTCCGGCAAGGACTTCGCCGCCCAGCTCACCCTCACCAACACCGGTACTCGCGAGCTGCGGGACTGGACGATGAGCTTCGCCTTCCCCGGCCAGCAGACGCTCACCGCCCCCGGCCCGACGGTGCGGCAGGAGGGCCGGACGGTCCGGGTGGGCCCGGCCGCCGGTCGGGAGTCGTTGGCGCCGGGGGCCTCCGAGAAGATCGCGCTGTCCGGCCGGTACGACGGCGGCAACCCGCTGCCGCTGGAGTTCAAGATCGGCGAGAACGCCTGCGGCGTACGGGTCTCCGGGGTGGCCGGGGCGATGCCGCCCACCGCCCCGGCCACGAAGGCGCCGCCGAAGGCGACGACGAAGAAGCCGCCGGCGAAGACCACGGTCAAGTCCTCGGGCACCGGTGGGTCCGGCACGTCGAAGGCGAAGTCCGGCACCTCCGGAAAGGGCAAGGCGTCAGGTGACACCAAGGGAAAAGGCGGGAGGTAGCGGCGGCGAAGGGCGGTAGGCGCACCGGGAAGTGACCGGTCAGCCGAGGTTGGCGAACTGCTGCACCTGACCGATCGTCCCCTCGACGATCAACACGGTGCCCTTGCTGAGCACGGTGTCCGCGGTGGCGTACCGGAAGCGTTCCTCGGGGAGCTTCGCGCCGACCACCAGCACGCCGTAGCGCTCGGGGGTCAGGTCGCGCAGCGACCGGCCGACCAGGGAGGGCGGCACCGGCACCTTGGCGATGGCGAAGTCGTCGCCGAACTCGATGAAGTCGAGCATCCGGCTGACGATCAGGTGCGCCACCCGTTCCCCGGTCTCCGCCTCGGGGAAGATCACGTGGTGGGCGCCGACCGAGGCGAGGATCCTCGCGTGCTTGTCCGAGGTGGCCCGGGCCCAGATCTGCGGCACGCCGATCTCGGTCAGCGCCAGGACGGTGAGGACGCTCGCGTCCAGCGACACGCCGATCGCCACCACCACCCGCCGGAAGTCGGCCAGGCCCAGTTGGCGCAGCGCGTCCTCCTCGGTCGCGTCCGCCTGCACCACCCGTTCCAGGTACGGCGCCCAGCGTTGGACCTGTTCGGAGCTCCGGTCAACGGCGAGCACCTCGTGGCCCAGTCGGGTCAGCGCGCCGGCCAGGTGACAGCCGAACCGGCCCAGCCCGATCACGGCGATGCCACCGTCGCTCGTTCCTCTAGCCGACAATGGGTTGCTCCTTCGCGTAGCGGTACAGCCGGCGCCGGGTGTTCAACGCGATCGCCGAACCGAGGGTGAGTGGCCCGACCCGGCCGATGTACATCAGGACGGTCAGCACGTACTGGCCCAGCTCGGGCAGTTTCGGGGTGAGCCCCACCGACAGGCCGGTGGTGCTGAAGGCGGAGGTCACCTCGAAGAGCGACTCGTTGAACCGGACCCCTTCGGTGATCAGGATCAGCCCGACCGTGCCGATGACCACCAGCGCGACGCTGAGCAGCGCCACCGTGAGCGCCTGCCGCTGGCTCGCCCCGACCACCCGCCGCCGGCCCACCACGACATCGGGCTCGCCGCGCACCTCGGCCCAGATCACGAAGGCGAGCAGGAAGAACGTGGAGACCTTGATGCCCCCGGCGGTGCTGGCGCTGCCACCGCCGATGAACATCAGGGCGATGAGCAGGGGATAGCTCTCCTCGCTCAGCCACTCGATGTTGATCACGTCGAAGCCGCCGGTGCGGCTGAGGGTGATCTGCGTGAACGCGGCGAGCACCTTGCCGGGCGCGTCGTACGTGCCGATGGTGCGAGGGTTGTTCCACTCGGCGAGCAGCAGGGCGAGGAAGCCGCCCGCCACCAGCACCACGCTGCCCCAGATGGTCAGCTTGGTGGCGACCGCCCAGCGGGCCGGGCGGCGCCAGTGCCGGGCCGCCTCGAACAGGGCGGGAAAGCCGAGGCCACCGATGATCGCGCCGATTGCCAGCGGCAGCGCCACCCAGGGATCCCGGGAGAAGGCGAGCAGACCGTCGGAGTAGAGCGTGAAACCTCCGTTGTTGAAGGCCTGGATCGAATGGAAGGTGCCGAACCAGAGCGCCCGGCCGGGCCGGTAGCCGTAGGTCAACCAGAGCCGCCCGCTGACGACCAGGGTCATCAGCGCCTCGGTGACCACCACCGTGGTGGCGATGCGCGCCAGCAGCCAGCGGACGTCGCCGACGCCGTACTCGGCCGTCTCGGCCTGGACCAGCAGCCGGTTGCGCAGCCCGAGCTCCCTGGACACCGCGAGGCTGATCAGGGCCGCGCCGGTGAGGATGCCCAGGCCACCGATCTGGGTGAGCACGGTGATCATCGCCAGCCCGAACCCGTTCCAGTAGTTCGGGGTGTCGTTGACGGCCATGCCGGTGACCGACACGGCGGAGGTCGCGGTGAACAGCGCCGTGACCAGCGGGGTGTTGCGCTCCTCGCTGGTCGCCCAGGGCAGCATCAGCAGGCCGGTGCCGATCGCGATCGCCACCAGGAAGCCGAGCGGCACCAGCCGGACGGGGTGACGAAGGAACCGGCGCACCAGACAATCTTCCGGTTCCGGGCATCTGCGGGTCGGTGAATGGCGTATCCCGCAGGGTTCACCGGCTGGTCAGTCGCCGACCAACTGGCGGTCAGCCCGGACCGGTCTGCTGGGCGGCGACCAATCGACGACAGGAGACGGCGTTGCGACGTACCCTTTCCGCCCTCGGCCTGGCCGCCGCCCTGCTCGGGGTGGCCGTCGCTGTCCCCGGCTCGGCGTCGGCCCGCGAGGACGACACCGACCGCGCGGACCAGGCCGGCCGGGACCGGGCCAGCCACCGGCCCATCGTGATCGGCCACCGCGGTGCGAGCGGCTACCGCCCCGAGCACACCTTGGAGGCCTACCGGCTGGCGATCCGGATGGGCGCCGACTACATCGAGCCGGACCTGGTCTCGACGAAGGACGGCGTGCTGGTCGCCCGGCACGAGAACGAGATCTCGGGTACGACCGATGTGTCGACCCGGCCGGAGTTCGCCGGCCGCAAGGCCACCCGGACCATCGATGGCGTCGCCGTCACCGGCTGGTTCACCGAGGACTTCACCCTCGCCGAGCTGAAGACCCTGCGCGCCAAGGAGCGGCTGCCGCAGGTCCGGGTGGCGAACACCAGCTTCGACGGCCGGTTCGAGGTGCCGACGTTCCAGGAGGTCATCGACCTGGCCCGCACCGAGAGCCGTCAGCGGGGTCGGACCGTCGGCGTCTACCCGGAGACCAAGCACTCCAGCTACTTCGCCGCCATCGGGCTGCCGCTGGAGGAGCCGCTCGTCGCGGTCCTGCGCAGGAACGGGCTGACCCACCGGAACGACCCGGTCTTCGTGCAGTCCTTCGAGACCGCCAACCTGCGCAAGCTGGACGCGCTGATCGACGTGCCGCTGGTGCAGCTCCTGGACGCCGCCGGTCGCCCGTACGACTTCACCGCCGCCGGCGACGCCCGCACCTACGCCGACCTGGCCACCCCGGCGGGGCTGGCGTGGATCGCCGGCTACGCCGACGGTGTCGGCCTGAACAAGAACCTGATCGTGCCCCGCGACGCCACCGGCAAGCTGCGCGCGCCGACCACGGTCGTCCGGGACGCGCACCGCGAGCGACTGGTGGTGCACGCCTGGACCTTCCGCGCCGAGAACCAGTTCCTCCCGGCCGACTTCCGGATCGGTGCCGACCCGAACGCCCGCGGCGACATCACCGCCGAGTACGAGCTCTTCTACGGCCTCGGCCTGGACGGCGTCTTCGCCGACCAGCCCGACACCGCGGTCGCCGCCCGCGCCGGCCTCGCCGAGCGCTGACCGCCACCGCTGCCGCACCCCGACCGAAGCGCCGCCGCGAGCCGCGCCCACCGAGACGGCTCGCGGTGGCGGAAGGTCCCCATCGGGTACGCGAAAAGGGGGTGTCCGGTCCAGTCGGGCACCCCCGTTTCGGCGGAACGGAGCCGAGCGGGGCCGGGCTCTCCGAGCGGAGCCTGATGACCTGGGCCGAGCCGCAGTCGCTGCGGGGAGTCAGGTGGTGTCATGCGGCCCTTTAGAGCTGATGACGTAAACGAATCAGCCCTGTCGGGGCGGATGCCGCGGCGGGCGGAGCTTGCGCTCCATGCTGGAAGTGGTGCTGTCGCTCGGCCGCAGCGGGCCACTACCAGGCGGACGAGCACGATCTGTGGGATGGCGCGCGGCATCGAATCGCTGAGTCGTTTACGACATCAGCTCGGAAGGCTTAGAACCCCTACTGCGCCGGGCGCTCCGCGACGTAAGTGCCACGGCCGGGCTGACCGATGATCAGTTCACGGTCGTGCAGCAGTGAGAGGGCGCGGTACACCGTGCCGGTGCTGACGTCGTAGATCTTGGCAAGTTCGCTGGTAGACGGGAGCTTGTCGCCCGGCTTCAGTTCGCCGCTCTTGATCTTGCCGGCGATCTCGTCGACTATGCGCCGGAATGATGGCTGTGCAGTGGGCATGGTGAGGACTCCGGTTGGTTCGGCAGGTCCGATCATGCCTGACTTGCTTGAGTAACTGCAATAAGTAGAGCTGACGTAACCGTGTGGGGTCGACTTGCTGTAACTGCTGTAGTAGGTTGCTGGATGTCCGGCTCCGGTTGGTTCGGCAAACCCTGGGGGCGGACACCCAAGGTTGGCTCCGGGGTCGTACCGCCGAGGAGGGCTGCGGTCGCGGGGCCGGCGGCCCGGTCCGCGTCCCCTATCGGTGGACCGGGCCGCCTTCCAGCGCGACGACCCGCGATGACGCGATGACGCGACGACCGGAAGGTGGCTCATGCGCAACGTGCTCTCCCTGTTCCGCCGCGCCTCGCGGCGCCACCCGCACCGTCCGCCGAACGCCGGCTGGTACCGCTCGGAGTCGTGCCGGCCGCTGACCGCGGGACAGATCCGCGAGCAGCAGTTCCATCAGGTACGACGCGGACTCGACCCGGTCGAGGTGCACGCGTTCCTCCATCGGGTCGCCGCTGAGCTGGCCAACGCTCGGCGGGACCTGGCGCTGACCACCGAGAAGAACGTGGTCGCCACCGACCTGCCCGCCGCGCTGCGCCTCGCCCGTGCGATCACCCGGGCGCTCGGCTTTCTGCCCGGAGTGGACGGCGGTGGCACCACCGTGTCGGCCGAGGACGCGCAGGCCGTACGCCCGCGCTGACACCCGTGGTGTTCCACCGGTGAACCGTGGCGGCCGTGTGGGGAGGAGCGGACCGCGCGAGTGGCGGCGAACGCGGCGAGCGACAGCGGAGGGCGGGCGGAATGAGAAACGGCCGGAGATGCCGGGGGCGATGGCGGGACGCGACACAGGGGCGGGCCGGGTGGTGGCGGTACAAGCCACCACGAAGCGGGAGGTAACTTTCACCCGACCGCCGATTGTTACGGTCGGCCACCCCGTCCGCATCACTTGTGTGCCGGGGCCACATAGCCCGTGGGTGACGTCACTTCTAGCGTGAGCCGACAACATGCTTCCTGTCCTCACCTGGAGTCGCGATGACGGTCCGGCACACGCGGCGGGCGTTCCTCTCCGCCGCCACGATGATGGCCGCGGCGCTCGCCGCCACGGCCTGCGGCAGCCCGCAGGACACCGCCTCGGGTGGCGGTGACTCCGCCGCCCCGGTCAAGGTCGGCCTGGTGTACTCCCAGTCGGGTGCGCTGGCCAGCTACGGCAAGCAGTACATCGAGGGGTTCAAGGCCGGCCTCGACTACGCCACCAAGGGCACCGGCAAGGTCGGTGACCGCAAGATCGAGCTCACCGAGGTCGACGACGCCGGCGACCCGGCCAAGGCGGTCTCCGCCGCCAAGGACCTGATCGGCAAGGGTACGAAGATCGTTGCCGGTTCCACCGCGTCCGGCGTCGCGCTGCAGGTCGCCCCGATCGCCGCCCAGAACAAGGTGCTGTTCATCTCCGGTCCGGCCGCCACCGACGCGCTCACCGGCGCGAACAAGTACACGTTCCGCTCGGGCCGGCAGTCGTACCAGGACGTGGTGACCGCCAAGTCGTTCATCGGCGACCCGGCCGGCAAGAAGGTCGTCGTCTTCGCGCAGGACGGCGCCTTCGGCGACGCCAACGAGGCCGCCGTCAAGGCCGTCATCGGCGGCGCCGGTGCCAGCGTCAGCAGCGTCCGCGCCCCGGCCAACGCCTCCGAGTTCACCCCGTTCGCCAGCCAGATCAAGGCCGCCAAGCCGGACCTGCTCTTCGTCGCCTGGGCCGGCACCACCGCCCCGGCCATGTGGCAGACCCTCGACCAGCAGGGCGTGCTGAGCTCGACCACGGTCGTCACCGGCCTGGACATTCGCGCCTCCTGGCCGACCTTCGGCGCCGCGGGCAGCAAGATCTCCTTCCTGTCGCACTACTTCGACGGGGCCAGCGACACCGAGGCCGCGAAGGCCGCCAAGGCGAAGATCCCCGGCGGGACCATCGACCTGTTCCACCCGGACGGCTTCGCCGCCGCGCAGATGGTCGTCCGCGCCGTGCAGGAGGGGGGCGACGACGTCGACAAGATGGTCAAGGCCCTCGAAGGCTGGACGTTCGACGGGGTGAAGGGGTCGATGACCATCCGCGCCGGCGACCACGCGCTGCTCCAGCCGATGTACCAGGCCAAGCTCTCCGGCAGCGGCACCGCGTTCACCGCCGCCGCCCAGAAGAGCCTGACCGGTGACGAGACCGCGCCGCCGGTCACCCAGATGAAGGGCTGAACCGTGCTCGCCACCCGCGGTCTGACCTGGCGGATCGGAGAGGTCGCCATCGTCGACAGCGTCTACCTCGACCTGGCGCCCGGGGAGTTCCTGGGCGTGATCGGGCCGAACGGCGCCGGCAAGACCTCCCTGTTCAACCTGATCACCGGCCTGCGCCGGCCCACCGAGGGTCGGATCCTGCTGGACGGGGAGGACGTCACCGCCCTCCCCCCGCACCGGCGGGCCCGCCTCGGGCTGGGACGCACCTTCCAGGCGTCCTCGGTCTTCGGCTCGCTCACCGTCCGGGAGAACGTCCGGCTCGCGGTGCAGGCGTACCGCGGGGGCTCGATGAAGCTGTGGCGGCGGGCGGCGGCCGACCGGGAGGTGGCCGCCGCCGCCGACGCGGCGCTCGACCGCGTCGGCCTGCACCACCGGGGCGCGGCGCTCGCCGGCACCCTCGCCCACGGCGAGAAGCGCAAGCTGGAGATCGCCCTGCTGCTCGCCGGGGAGCCCCGGGTGATGCTGCTGGACGAGCCGATGGCCGGCGTCAGCGCCGAGGACGTGCCCGAGCTGGTCGCGGTGATCAAGTCGCTGACCGGCGACAGCGGTCGGGCGGTGCTGATGGTCGAACACCACATGGACGTGATCCTGGAACTCGCCGACCGGATCGCCGTGATGCACCACGGCGCGCTGCTGGCCTGCGACACCCCGGACACGGTGATGGCCAACGCCACCGTCCAGGAGGCGTACCTGGGGGAATCGCTATGACCGAGCCCGTTCTCAGCGTGGAGGACCTGTCCGTGCGGATCGCCGGGCTGCACATCCTCCAGGGCGTGTCGTTCACGGTCGCGCCGACCGGCGTCACCGTGCTGCTCGGGCGCAACGGCGTCGGCAAGACCACCACGCTGCGCGCGATCGTCGGCCTGACGCCGCGCAACGGCGAGGTCCGGGGCGCCATCCGGATGGGCGCGCAGAGCCTGCTCGCCCGCCCCACCCACCGGCTGGTCCGCGGTGGGCTGGGCTACGTGCCGGAGGACCGCTGCGTCTTCGCCGGCCTGACCGTCGCGGAAAACCTGCGGCTGGCCGAGCGGCGGGGGACCATCCCTGCGTACGACAAGGTCTTCGCGCTCTTCCCGGAGCTGGACCGGCGCGGACGGCAACGGGCCGGCTCGCTCTCCGGCGGGCAGCAGCAGATGCTCGCCATCGGCCGGGTGCTGCTCAACGACAACCGGCTGCTGCTGGTCGACGAGCCGACCAAGGGGTTGGCGCCGAAGGTGGTGACTGAGGTGGCCGAGGTGCTGGAACGGGTGGCCGAGTCCGTGCCGGTGCTGCTGGTCGAGCAGAACCTGGCCGTGGTCCGGCGGCTGGCCCGGGACGCGGTGGTCCTCGCCGCCGGCCGGGTGGCCTGGGCCGGCAACGCCCAGGAACTGCTGCTGGAGACCGGACTGACCAAGTCGCTGCTCGGGGTCGGCTCGGCGGAGGTGCACTCGTGAACACCGTGATCCTGCTGGCGCTGACCGGGCTCGGCCTGGCGGCGCTCTACTTCCTGGTCGCCTCCGGGCTCTCCCTGGTCTTCGGCCTGGCCGATGTGCTCAACTTCGCGCACGGGCTCTTCCTCGGCGTCGGCGCGTACGCGACCTGGTGGGCCGCGGGCAACCTGCCCGGCGCCGGCTCCGACGGGTTCGGCTTCGTGGTGGCTGTCGCCTTCGGGGTGCTCGCCGGTGCCCTCGTCGCGGTGCTGGTGGAGCTGGTGCTGATCCGGCCGCTCTACTCGCGGACCATCGAGCAGGTGCTGGTCACCGTCGGCCTGTCGCTGGCCGGGGTGGCGCTGCTCCAGGCGACCTGGGGCGCCGACGCCCGCCCGTTCCCGCGTCCCGAGTGGACCCGTCAGGTGACCTCGATCCTCGGCGCGAACGTGCCCAACGGCGGGCTGCTGCTGATCGTCACGGCGGTGCTGGTGCTCGGCGCGCTGCTCGCCTTCCTCCGCTGGACCCGCTACGGCCTGGTGATCCGGGCCGGGGTGGAGAACCGGGAGATGGTGACCGCGCTCGGGATCGACGTCCGCAAGGCGTTCACCCTGGTCTTCGCGATCGGCGGGGCCGCCGCCGCGCTGGCCGGCGCGCTCGGCAGCGTCTACTTCGGCACCGTCTCGCCCGGCCAGGGCGGCTCGCTGCTGATCTTCGCGTTCATCGTGGTGGTGATCGGCGGGATGGGCTCGGTGGTCGGGTCCGCGTACGCCGCGGTCGCGGTGGGGCTGCTGCAACAGTTCGTCAACTACTACGGCGAGTCCGGACTGGGCGACATCTGCGTGGTCGGGCTGCTCGCCGTGGTGCTGCTGCTGCGTCCGCAGGGCTTCGCCGGAAAGGTGGCAACGGCATGACCGAGGTCAAGAGTCCCGAGGTCCCGGCCCCGCCCGCGGCGGTGCCCGACGAGCTGACTCCGGGACGCCGCCGCTGGCACGGCGTACGGCCGTGGCTGCCGCTGGCGGCGCTGGCGGTGGCGGCGATCCTGCCGTACTCGACGGTCAGCCTGCCGGGGATCTTCGAGGGGCCGCTGAACTCACCCGGGACCCTGCAACTGCTCGCCGTGTGTCTGGTCTTCGGCGGGCTGGCGGCCGGGTACGATCTGCTGTTCGGCCGTACCGGGATGCTCTCGTTCGGGCACGCGCTCTACTTCGCCGCCGGCGTGTACGGCACGGACATCCTGGTCACCCGGGCCGGCCTGCCGCTGTGGCAGGCGGCGCTGCTCACCGTCACCGGGGCGACGATCCTGGCCGCGCTGCTCGGCGCGGTCGCGCTGCGCACCGTCGGGATCGCCTTCGCCATGGTGACGCTCGCCTTCGCCCAGGTCGGCGCGATCCTGGTGGCCCGGGACTTCGGCGGGTGGACCGGTGGTGAGGAGGGGCTGCCGCTGGACGTGTCCGGGCTGCCGTCGGCCCTGGTCGGGGTGACCAACACGGTCAACCTGTACTGGCTGGCGCTGGCGTACCTGGCGGTGGTGGTCCTGGTGGTGCACCGGGTCTCCGGCTCGCCCACCGGGCGGGTGCTGGCCGGGCTGCGCGACGACGAGCGGCGGATCGGGGTGCTCGGGCTCGACCCGTACCGGTTCAAGCTGGTGGCGTTCACCCTGGCCGGCGGCCTCGCCGCGAGCGGCGGGGTGGTCTACTGCCTGATCGTCGGCGGCGCCTCGCCGCACATCACCTCGTCGGAGCTGACCCTGTCGCTGCTGGTGATGGTGGTGCTCGGCGGCCCCGGCACCCGCTGGGGTCCGGTGCTCGGCGGCATCCTCTACATGTACCTGGACCACCGCCTCACCGCCTTCGGCACCAGCGACGCCGTGGAGAGCCTCCCGGCCTTCCTCAGCCACCCGCTGAGCCAGCCGCTGTTCGTCCTCGGCACCGTCTTCATCCTGGCCGTCTACTTCTTCCCCGGCGGCCTGGCCAGCCTCACCTCTCGCCTAACCCCCCTCCGCACCGCCCTAACCCACCACCGCCCCCACTAACCCCCCACCCCCCTCGACCCCGTTGATCATGAAGTTATTGCCGCGACACGCCGTGGGCGGTGGCGATAACTTCATGATCGACGGGGTTTCTGGCTGGGGACGGTAGGGGAGGCGGCGGTGGGGGAGCGGTTGGCCGTGGTGAGCGGTGGGGGAACGGGGATCGGGCGGGCGGTGGCGGCGGGGTTGGCCGCGGACGGGCTCGACGTGCTGGTGGTGGGGCGGCGGGCGGCGGTGCTGGCCGCGGCGGCGGAGCGGATCTCGGCGGAGTGCGGGCGGGCCGGCGCGGTACGCGGCGTCGTCGCCGACCTGACCGACCCGGAGCAGGCGAACCTCGTCGTCGAGGCGGTGGGGGAGCGGGCGGTCGACGTGTTGGTCAACAACGCCGGGGGCTACCTCGGCGGGGAGACCGGCACGCTGGCCGGGGTCGCCGCGCACTGGCGCGCCAACTTCGACGCCAACGTGCTCACCGCCGTGCTGTTGACCGAGGCGCTGCGACCGGCGCTGCGCCGCCCCGGCGGCCGGGTCATCCTGCTCAGCTCGATCGCCGCCCAGCGGGGCGGCGGCGGGGCGTACTCGGCGGCGAAGGCGGCACTGCACGGCTGGGCGTACGACCTGGCCACCCAGCTCGGCCCGGAACAGGTCACGGTCAACGTGGTCAGCCCCGGCTACGTCGCCGACACGGAGTTCTTCGGCGAACGGATGACCCCCGAGGGGCACGCCAAGCGCGTCGCGGCCACCCTGGTCGGGCGGGCTGGCGAGCCGGACGACGTCGCCGCGGCGGTCCGCTACCTGGCCGGCCCCTCGGCCGGGTACGTCACCGGTCAGGTGCTCGGGGTCAACGGCGGGTCCGTGCTCGGCCGCTGACCCCTGCAACGTGAGTGGGGACGCGGCCCCCCGTGTGGCCGCGTCCCCGTTCCTCGTTCTCCGTCAGCCGTTGAGCAGCTCGTACGCCACCTTCGGCGCGTCCTGCGCGGCGCCGCCCGTCGGCGCGGTGACCTTCGGGGCGGTGCCGTAGTCGCGGTACTCGACCACGTACGCGTACGCCTTGTGCCGGCCCACCGCCGGCACCTGGAGGGTCAGCTTGGCGAGGTTGCCGTCCGAGCCGACCTCGGCCGTGAACGGCACCGCCTTCGCCGCGTCGCCGAGCGCGGTCATCTCCTCGGCTTCGAGCACCTTCGCCGCCTCGCCGGCGGTCAGGTCGACGGTCCCCGCGTACCGGCCGGCGCCCTTCTCCTCGACCGCCGTCGCCGCCTCGATCAGCGGCCCGGTGTTGCCGACGTCCACGCCGTCGTAGACCGGCGCGCTCGCGGCGTCGGCGAGTCGCGCGCGGTCCAGCCTGAGCCAGCGATCGGGCAGCTTCGGCAGGCCGGTCAGCCCCTTGGTGCCGGTGAACTTCACCTTCATCCAGGTCTGGTCGGCGACGATCCGGAACGACATCCGGGTGGTGAAGCCCAGGTCGGGGTCCTTGACGGCGGTGGTCAGCTCGGCCCCCTTCGCCGTCGGGTCGACCAGTCCGGAGACGTCGCTGGACGAGTCGTGGCCGGTGAACCGGAACGTCCCCTCCGTACCGTCGGGGACGGCCGCGAGCAGCGCGGCCTTCGGCGTCGGCGCGGCGCTCGACCCCACCGGCGCGGCCGCCCGGTCGCCGTCGCCGGCGTCGCAGCCCGCGACCAGGGCGGTCGCGGCCAGGGCGGCGGTGGAGGTGGTGACGACCCGACGGAGGAGCCCGGCGGTACGGGTGCGCTGTGTCATCGGTTTCTCTTTCTCAGATGTCCGGTGTTGCCGATGACGATGTTGCGGGCCGCCACTGCGGGATGGCTGCCGCTATGCTGCCGTCCGACTGCCGTGCGGCTGCCGCCGGCTCGAGCGGGGGTGTCAGGAGCGGAAACTCGCATGTCAGGAACGCTGCGCTTCGAGATTCTCGGTCCTCAGCGGGCCTGGTACGACGACCGGCAGATCGACACCGGCCCCGGCAAGCAGCGCGCCGTGCTGGCCGTGCTGCTGCTCGCCGCGGGCCGAGCGGTGCCGACCGGGCAGATCGTCGACGCGGTCTGGCCGGAGGATCCGCCGGCCAACGGCCCCAACGTCGTGCAGAAGTACGTCGCCGGGCTGCGCCGGGTGCTGGAACCGGACCGCTCCCCACGTACGCCGGGTCAGGTGCTCACCCTCACCGAGGCCGGCTACCGGCTGCGGGTGCCGCCGGAGGCGGTGGACGCCATCCTGTTCGAACGCTCGGTGCACCGGGCGCGCGGGCTGCGCGCCGAGGGGCGACCCGCCGACGCGGTCGCCGAGCTGCGGGCGGCCACCGACCTGTGGCGGGGTGAACCGCTGGCTGGCCTGCCCGGTCCGCTCTTCGACTCGGCGCGGCACCGGCTGGTCGAGCTGCGCGCCGCCGCCCTGGAGACCCGGGCCGAGCTGGAGCTGGAGCTGGGCCGGCACCGCGAGCTGATCGGCGAGCTGGTGGAGCTGGTGGCCGAGTTCCCGCTGCGGGAGCGGCTGCGCCACCAGCTCATGCTGGCGCTCTACCGCAGCGGCCGGCAGGCCGAGGCGCTCGCCGCGTACCGGGAGATCGGCGACCTGCTGCGCGAGGAGTACGGCATCGAGCCCGGCAACGCGCTTCAGGAGCTGCACCGGCGCATCCTGCGCTCCGATCCGGCGCTCGTGCCCGCCGGTACGGCCGGGCAGCCCGTCCCACCCCCGCCGGCGTCTCCGCCCGCTCCGGCCCCGCCCGCTCCGGCCCCGGCCTCGGCCCCGCCGGCCTCGGCCCCGCCGGCCTCGGCCCCGCCGGCCTCGGCCCCGGTGGCCCCGCCCGCGCCGGCCCCGACCCCGGCGATCCCGGTCCCGGCTGCGGAGGATCACGTCCCGCAGCAGGTGAGCCCCGCCCTCGCCGCGGGGAACCAGCCGCCGCACGCCACCCCGGCGCCGGCTCCGGAGAATCAGGTTCCGCGGCAGGTCACCCCGGTGCCGGCCCCGGGTCTTCAGGTCCCGCAGCAGGTCAACCCCAGCTCCGCCGACCAGGACCAGGCCCCGGAGCCGGGCGGCCCGATCGGTCCGACATCGGGTGGTCCGGCTCTGGACGCCATGCCGGTGGGTTCCGTCCCGGTGCCGCCGGGCCCGAATCCGTACGCCATGGCCGGCACGGTGCCGACCCCACCTCCGCTCGCGGCCACCCCGGCGGGGTACCCCGGCGGGCCGCCGCCGTTCCTGCCCGAGGCGCCGGCGCCCGCGCGGGCGCGCCGGCAGGCACCCCGCTGGGCGAGCGCGCTGGGCACCATCGCCGGTGGCGCCCTGGCGCTGCTCTCGTTCGGTTGCTTCACGTGGGCGGTGATCGGGGCGTACGCGTTGTGGCGGCGCAGCTGGCGGCTCGGGCTGGCGGCCGTCGGGTACCTGGCCGCCGCGGCCGTGGCGTTCGGGGTGCTGGCCACCGGCGACCCGGAAGCGGAACCGTCGTACGTCGAGGTGGTGCTCGTCACGGGGCTGGTGGCGGTCTGCTGGCCGCTCGGGGCCGGGCACGTGGTGCTGCTCAGCCGTGGGCTCTGGCAGGCGATCACCGGCACCGGGAGCCCGCCGTCGGACCCCCTCGCCGAGCATCGCCGGGTACGTCGCGAGCAGGCCCGTTACCTGCTGCACCACTACCCGGCGGCCCGGCACGAGCTGGCCATCGGCCGACCCGACCTGCCCCGGGCCTTCGACGACGGCGGGCTGGTGGACATCAACGCGGTTCCCGACCAGGTGCTCGCGGGGCTGCCGGGGCTCAGCGCGGAGCAGCGCCGCCAGGTGGTGATGGACCGCTGGCTGCGCGGTCCGTTCGGGTCGATGGAGGAACTGGCCGGGCGCTGCCTGCTTCCGCCGACGGTCAGTGACGGCCTGCGCGACGTCCTCCTCTTCCTGCCACCCCTGCCGCCCGCGACGCCCCCGTCGACCGCGCCACGGTGACCGGGCGAACTCCCGGCCGGCTCGGAGATGTCCGGCGCCGCTGGTAGAAATGCCGGATGAGCCAGGATCGGGCGGCGGTACGGGAGCGGGCCGAGGCGGTGCTGCGCCGGCTGGCCGGCGAGCACGCCCGGCTCCGCGAGGACCAGTGGCGGGCGATCGAGGCGCTGGTGGTGGACCGGCGCCGGGTGCTGTGCGTCCAGCGCACCGGCTGGGGCAAGTCGGCGGTCTACTTCGTGGCCACCGCCCTGCTGCGGGAGCACGGCGAGCACGGGCCGACCGTGATCGTCTCGCCGCTGCTGGCGTTGATGCGCAACCAGGTGGAGTCGGCGGCCCGGGCGGGCATCCGGGCCCGCACCATCAACTCCGCCAACCTGGACGAGTGGGACGAGATCACCGCCGAGATCCACGCCGGCGCGGTGGACGTGCTGCTGATCAGCCCGGAACGGCTCAACAATCCGGACTTCCGGGACACCGTGCTGCCGAAGCTGGCCGGCACCACCGGGCTGCTGGTGGTGGACGAGGCGCACTGCGTCTCCGACTGGGGGCACGACTTCCGGCCCGACTACCGCCGGCTGCGTACCTTCCTCGGCAACCTGCCCGAGCGCACCCCGGTGCTCGCCACCACCGCCACGGCGAACGAGCGGGTCACCGCCGACGTCGCCGAGCAGTTGGGCGACGCCCTGGTGCTGCGCGGCACCCTCGACCGCGAGTCGCTGCGGCTGGCCGTGCTGGACCTGCCCAGCCCGGCGCACCGGCTGGCCTGGCTCGCCGACCACCTGGACCGGCTCCCCGGCTCCGGGATCATCTACACCCTGACCGTGGCGGCGGCGGGGGAGACGGCCGAGTTCCTCCGCTCCCGTGGCTGGTCGGTGGCCTCCTACACCGGGCAGGCCGACGACGCCGACCGGCGGGCCGCCGAGCAGGACCTGCTGGACAACAAGATCAAGGCGCTGGTCGCCACCTCCGCGCTGGGCATGGGCTTCGACAAGCCGGACCTCGGGTTCGTGGTGCACCTCGGCGCGCCGCCCTCGCCGATCGCCTACTACCAGCAGGTCGGCCGGGCCGGCCGGGCCGTGGAGCACGCCGAGGTGCTGCTGCTGCCCGGCGTCGAGGACGCGGCCATCTGGCGCTACTTCGCCTCGCTCGCCTTCCCGCCCGAGGAGCAGGTCCGGGCGGTGCTCGGCGCGCTGCAGACCGACCGGCCGCTCTCCACCCAGGCCCTCGAACCGATCGTCGACCTGCGCCGGGCCCGGCTGGAGCTGATGCTCAAGGTGCTCGACGTCGACGGCGCGGTCCGCCGGGTCCGCGGCGGCTGGCTCGCCACCGGCGAGCCCTGGGTCTACGACGAGGCCCGGTTGCGCCGCGTCGCCCAGGCGCGCACCGCCGAGCAGCAGGCCATGCGGGAGTACGCGACCACCGCCGGCTGCCGGATGCGCTACCTGCGCGAGTGCCTGGACGACGCCGGCGCGGGCGACTGCGGGCGGTGCGACCGCTGCGCCGCGCCGCTGTTCACGCCCGAGGTCTCCGACGCCGCGCTGACCGCCGCGCAGACCTTCCTGGGCCGCCCCGGCGTGGAGATCCCGCCGAAGAAGCTCTGGCCGACCGGGCTGGACGCGGTCGGCGTACCCCTCAAGGGGCGGATTTCCCCCGGCGAGCAGGCGCTGCCGGGGCGGGCCGTGGGACGCCTGTCGGACCTGGGCTGGGGTGGGCGACTGCGCGGCCTGGTCGGCCCGGAGGCGGCGGACGGCCCGGTCCCCGACGACGTGGCGGCGGCGGTGGTGGAGGTGCTGAAGGCGTGGGCGCACGGCGACGAGCCGTGGCCGCGCCGCCCGGCCGGCGTGGTCGCCATCGGGTCCCGCACGCACCCCGCGCTGGTCGGCTCGCTGGCCGAGCGGATCGCCGCGGTGGGCCGGCTGCGGCTGCTCGGCCGGGTGGTCCCGACCGGCACGGCCGGGGCCGGCGGGCCGCGCGGCAACAGCGCCCAGCGGGTACGCGCGCTGCACGGCGCGTTCGCCGTGCCGGACGAGCTTGCCGACGCGCTGGCCGGACTGGACGGGCCGGTGCTGCTCGTCGACGACCTGGTCGACTCCGGCTGGACGATGACCATGGTGGCCGGGCTGCTGCGCCGGGCCGGCGCCCCGGACGTGCTCCCCCTCGCCCTCGCCGTCGCCGGCTGAGGGGCACCCTTCCCGGTCCCTGCGGCGCACCGCAGTCGCCGCGGTCTTCGCTGGTCGTCGGCGGGTGCGGGTGGAAAGTTCCCGGCGCGGGTGGATTGGGACAGTCGCCACGCTCGGCGTCGGTACGGCGGACGGCGGCCGGGTCGGCGGTACCGTGGGCGCATGGCCGAGGGAACCGTCACGCAGACCTATGCCGTCACCGGGATGACCTGCGAGCACTGCGTGCGCGCGGTCACCGAGGAGCTGTCCGCGCTGCCCGGCGTCGACGAGGTGCGGGTCGACCTGGCCGCCGGCACCGCGACGGTGACCAGCACCGCGCCGCTGTCCGAGGCGTCGGTCCGGGCCGCCGTGGACGAGGCGGGGTACGAACTGGCCGTCGGCGGTGCCTGAGCACCCACCCACCCCGCCGGTCCGTCCCGAGTCCGTGGGCGGCGAGCGCTCCGGGGTGCCCGACGCCCAACCGGCGGGGGCGGACCGGAGCACGCTGCGGCTGGCGCTGACCGTCGGCGGGCTGGTGCTCGCGGTGCTGCTCGGCTTCGGCCTCGGCCGGGCCAACCCCGGCCCGGGCACGCCCTCGGCGACCAGCGCCGCCGCGGCCACCGCCGAGCACACCCACGCCCCCGGCACCGGCGCGCACGACCACGGCGTTGGCACCGACCAGGCCGCCGACAGCGGCGCCGGCGGTCTCTCAATCAGCTCCGCCGGCCACACGCTCGCCCCGTCGGCCGTGGAGTTCGGCGTCGGCCGGGCCGGCGAGTTCCGCTTCCAGGTACGCGACGAGCGGCGGCGGCCGGTCACCCGGTTCGCTGTCGTGCACGACAAGCCGATGCACCTGGTCGTGGTGCGCCGGGACCTCAGCGGCTACCAGCACCTGCACCCGACGATGGCGCCCGACGGCACCTGGTCCGTACCGCTGACCCTCAAGCAGCCGGGCGTCTGGCGGGCGTACGCCGACTTCACCGCGGTCGCCGACGACGGCCGGCAGACGGCGGCGACCCTCGGGGTGGACCTGGTCGCGCCCGGCGGTTACGCCCCACGGCCGCTGCCCGCCCCGGCCACCACCACGACCGTCGACGGCCTCACCGTCGGGTACGAGGGCACTCCGGAGGTCGGCAGGGCCCTCCCGCTGCGCTTCACCGTCAGCGCCGGTGGCGCCCCCGTCGCGCTGGAACGCTACCTCGGCGCGTACGGCCACCTGGTCGCCCTCCGCGAAGGCGACCTGGGCTACCTGCACGTGCACCCGGTGGCGACGCCGGCGGGCGACACGGTCACCTTCCGGGTGACCGCCCCCGGGCCGGGCCGCTACCGGATGTACCTGGACTTCCAGGTGGCCGGTGTGGTGCGCACCGCCGAGTTCACCGTCACCGTGCCCTGACGACGACGGCGGCTGCCGGGTGGCCGGGGGGACCGGTCGCTCAGCCGGCTCGGCGGACCGGGCGGCGAGCCAGGTAGCGAAGCAGGTCGCGGATGTGGTGCTTCTCCTCGGCCGGCACGGTCGGGTCGGCCAGCCGCTCCAGGATGACCCGCACGTCCGCCTCGACGGGGGAGTCGTCGGCCCGGCGACGCGGCGCGGGACCGGCGTCGGGCAGCCCGAGCGCCCGGAACGCCGCCGCGACGGGCAGGTCGAGGGCCGCGCAGAACCCGCGCACCTTGGCCAGCTCGGGATAGTCCTGCCAGTCGCCGGCGAGCCAACGGAAGACGGTGGAGCGGCCGACCCCGGTGTGCGCCGCCAGGTCGCTCACCGTCCAACCCCGCTCGTCGCGGGCGTCGTCGATGGCACGTCGCACGAAACGTGCGAAGGCCATCTGCGGTGATACCTCTGCGGAACCCATTCCTGCGGGGTCTTCCCTTTCCGGCCGGAGCCCAGATTCGGTGCGCCCTCCCAGGGTAGTACGACAAGGTGTCGGAGCAGCCGACCGATCGACCCGAACGTCCCGCCGACCGGACTTCGGCGTCGGTGGGCGCCGCATCCCGGCATTTGTGCTGGTCCTGAGGTCAGCGTTGATAGACAGGTATCAACTAAGCTCGACGCGCCGGCGCCACCAGCGACGTGGCGCTGACGAGTCCCGGTGCACCGATGAGGAGCAGCATGGCCGACCCCGTCCTTCCGGTGCCGCACCGCCCGGGTGCGGTCAGTATGTTCTTCGTGGCCAAGGCCGGCGTGTTCGCCCTCGGCTGCTGGATCTGGCTGCTGGTGCTGGTGCTGACCGGCGACGAGGCCACCGGCGCGCACGTGCTGGCCGCCACCGGCGCGATCACCACCACCCTGGTCGGCGTGGTGCTCGGCATTCGGCTGGCGTTGCAGCGCAGCGCCGCCGTCCGGCACGCCGAGTTGAAGCGGCTGCTGGTCGACATCTCCTGGAACGCCTTCGCCGCCGCCGGCAACGCCGAGACCTCGGGCAAGGTCGTCCCGTTCCCCACCGCGCCGGGCGAGGACGAGCGATCTCCGCGGGAACGGATCTCGGTGTTCGACCGGGCCCCGGGGGGCGAGCGGTCGGGGCGGGACCGGGGCGGCGACCGCCGTCGCTGACCCGCGCCGCCGCCGACCTCAGGGGGTCGTCGGGGGCGGCCGGTCTCAGGCTGTCGGGCCGGCCTCGGTCAGCAGCGTCTCCAGGCGCGGCGTGATCCGCCACTGGTCGACCAGGTCCCGGTACTCGGCCCGCTGCCCCTGGGTCGGCCCGGTGCCGGTACGGCGGGCCCGGATCAGCAGGTTGCGCGGGGTGTGCCGGGAATCGACGAACTCCACCACCTCGGCCCGGTAGCCGTGCAGCCGGAGCAGGCCGGCGCGCAGCGAGTCGGTGAGCACGTCGGCGAAGCGTTCCCGCAGGATGCCCTGCCGGGTCAGCAGCTCGTACGGCGCGGGAGCCGGGTGCGCGCGTAGCTGCGCGGCGATGTCGTGGTGGCAACACGGGGCGGCGAGCACCCACCGGGCGTCCCAGCGCACCGCGCGGGCCAGCGCCTCGTCGGTGGCGGTGTCGCAGGCGTGCAGCGCCAGCACCAGGTCCGGGGCGGGCTCGACCACCGCGTCGGCGATGGTGCCGGCCACGAAGGAGACCTGGTCGGCCCAGCCGAGCCGCTCGGCCAGCTCGGTGTTGCGCCGCCGCTGGTCCTCGCGGACGTCCACGCCGACCAGCTCGACGTCGAGACCCCGCTGGGTCAGGTAGCGGTGCGCGGCGAAGGTCAGGTACGCGTTGCCGCAGCCCAGGTCCACCACCCGCAGCGGGCCGGTCAGCTCGTCGGGGAGCGTGGCGGCGAGCGCGCGCAGGAACGCGTCGACCTGGCGGCGCTTGGCGGCCGAGCCGCCGATCTCGGCGAAGATCGGGTCGCCCGGGTCGAGCAGGTACTCCTTGGCGCGGTCGTGGCCACCCGGCTCGGCGTCCGGGCGGCTCGCCGCCGCCCGGTGCACCTGCGCCTCGCCGGACTTGGTCACCCGGAGCTGGAGCGTGGCGTCCGCGGTCTCCACGTGCCAGTTGCCGAACGGCTCGGCCAGCAGCGCGTCGACCGCCGCGCCGGCCTCCGCCCCCGGAGCCACGTTGCGGGTGTACGGCCGGGCGCCGTCGGAGGTGGAGATCTGCAATCGGGGGCCGGCCTTGAGCGCGACCGGGCGCAGCTCGGCGCGGACCACCGAGGGGCGCTGCCCACGGCGGCGACCGGCGGCGACCGCGCGGGTCAGCGCGGGGTCGAGCAGCAGGGCCCGGACCTCGGTCAGGGCGGCGTCCAACGGTTCCGGCATCCCACCATCTTCCTTCCTGGTCCGGGCCGCCCGTCGGCAGGCCACCGCATGGTGCCGTGCGTCGCTCGTCCGCCGCGCCGGACCGGTCCCCGCGCGTCGGCCGACACCGGAGCACCCGGGCGGACGCTTTGCTCTGCTGCCTCGACGGCAACACCGCAGGCGGTTTTGTGTTGCGGTCGAGGCAGCAGAGCAAAGCCTGCGGGCAAGCTCCCTGGGGACGGGCGCCAGGTCGGAGTCCGGTCAGGAGCCGCACCGGAGAACCGTCGAAATCCGGCACCGGAAAAGGGGACGTCCCCCGAACCGGTGAACGGTGCGGGGGACGTCGGGTGTCGCAGCGGTCAGTCGGCGATCGCCTCGGCCGGGGTACCGGCACCGGAGCCGCCACGGCGGCGCCGGCGACGGCGCGGCTTCGACGACTCGCCCTCGACGGCGGCCACGGCCGGCTCCGGGGAGCCGGTGTCGGTGGCGACCGCCGCGGTCGACTCGCCCGCGACCGCCTCGCCGGCCCGGCGACGACGCCGGCGGCGGGGGGTGCGGGTGCCTTCCTCGGCGGCGGCGTCGGCCGGCGCGTCGGCGGCCGACGTGCCGGCGTCGGAGTGACCGCCGCCCCGGCGCTCGCCCCGGCCCCGGCCCTCGCCACGGCTCTCGCCACGGCTCTCGCCACGGCCCTCGCCACGGCCCTCGCCACGGCTGTCGCCGCGCCGGGAGCCCCGGCCGCTCTCGCCGCGCCGTGGCCGGCCGCCCAGGTCCTCCTCGACCTCGGCGGAGAGCCCGGCGCGGGTCCGCTCGGCGGTCGGCAGGGTGCCGGTGATCTCGGTGGAGATGCCGAGGTCGGTGTAGAGGTGCGGAGAGGTGTGGTACGTCTCCGGCGGCTCCGGCATCTCCAGGCCGAGCGTCTTGTCGATGATCCGCCAGCGGGGCATGTCGTCCCAGTCGACGAAGGTCACCGCGACGCCCGTGGCCCCGGCCCGGCCGGTACGACCGATCCGGTGGGTGTAGGTGTCCTGGTCCTCGGGGCAGTCGTAGTTGATGACGTGGGTGACGCCACTGACGTCGATGCCCCGGGCCGCCACGTCGGTGGCGACCAGAGTGTCG
Source organism: Micromonospora purpureochromogenes (assembly GCF_900091515.1). Lineage (NCBI taxonomy): Bacteria > Bacillati > Actinomycetota > Actinomycetes > Micromonosporales > Micromonosporaceae > Micromonospora > Micromonospora purpureochromogenes. Next base: position 1,305,893 of record NZ_LT607410.1, read on the forward strand.
ATCTTCCCGGCCCGGAACGCCCGCAGTGCCCGCTCACGGGCGCCCTGACCCAGATCGCCGTGGACGGCGGCGACCGCGAAGCCGCGGAAGTCGAGGTCCTCGGCCACCCGGTCGGCGGCCCGCTTGGTCCGGGTGAAGATCATGGTCAGTCCGCGCCCCTCGGCCTGGAGGATCCGGGCCACGATCTCGACCTTGTTCATCGAGTGGGTGCGGTAGGCCAGCTGCTGGGTCTGCGGCGACGGGCCGGTCTCGGCGGTGTGCCCGGCGTGGATCGTCATCGGACGGCGCAGGAAGCGCCGGGAGAGCGTGACGATCGGGTCCGGCATGGTGGCCGAGAAGAGCATGGTCTGCCGGTCCTCCGGCAGCATCGCCAGGATCTTCTCGACGTCGTCGAGGAAGCCCAGGTCGAGCATCCGGTCGGCCTCGTCGAGAACCAGCGCGCGCACCCGGTCGAGCCGCAGGTGCTTCTGCTTCTGCAGGTCCATCAGCCGGCCGGGCGTGCCGACCAGGATCTCCACGCCCTTGCGCAGCGCGTCGATCTGCGGCTCGTACGCCACGCCGCCGTAGATCGGCAGCACCCGGACGCCCCGGGTCCGGCCCGCGGCGGCGAGGTCCTTGGCGACCTGGATGCCCAGCTCGCGGGTGGGGACGACGACCAGTGCCTGGGGCACGCCGTCGCTGCCCTCGCCCGGCGCGAAGACCCGCTCCAGCAGCGGTACGCCGAAGCCGAGGGTCTTGCCGGTGCCGGTCGGCGCCTGGCCGATCATGTCGGTGCCGCGCAGCGCGATCGGGATCGCGTACTCCTGGATCGCGAAGGCGCGGGTGATGCCCGCCGCGGCCAGGGCCACGACGGTCTCGGGCCGCGCACCGAGCGCGGCGAAGGTGGGGGCCTCCGGACGGACCGGGGCGGTGGGGGCCAGTTCGTGGCCACCCAGCTCTTCGAGAATCTGTTCGCTCATCTGGATCTGGGGGTGCCCTCTCGTGGTGCGCCCCGTCTTGTCCTCAGGGCGCGTTCGGTTTGGCGCGGGCCACGCGGTCGGGGGCGGATTCGCCGAGCCGGACCGGGCCGCACGCGCGCCGCAGGCAGGACTTCGATCAGATCGGCGCCCGCGGCAACTGCTCCATACTACCCGAGCGACCCTGCGCGCGTCCCCGAGCGCGGTGACCGGCACTTCGCCGGGGGTGTCATTTGTGACCTGCGTCACTGTTTTTGGGTCTCGGTGTGCCCGTTTGGGCGGTACCCTGCGCTCGTGTCCGCCCCGACAACATCCGAGGCCGTGGTCGACCTGCTCGGCCTGGTCGCCTACGGCGAGCTGCTCGCCTTCGACCGGATGGCCGCCGACGCCCGACTCGCCCCCGACCTGCGCCGCCGGGCCGCGCTGAGCGAGATGGCCGCCGCCGAGATCGGTAACTACCGGCGCCTCGCCTACCGGCTGGCCGCGCTCGGGGTGTCACCCGACGACGCGATGGCGCCGTATGTCGGGCCGTTGCAGGCGTACCACGACTCGACCGAGCCGAAGGACTGGCTGGAGGCGGTCACCAAGGCGTACGTCGGTGACGCGATCACGGACGACTTCCTGGGCGAAATTGCCGACACGCTGGACGAACCGGACCGGCAGCTCGTGCTGGACGTGCTGCACGAGTCCCGGTACGCCGAGTTCGCCGCGGCCGAGATGCGCGCGGCGATCGGGGCCGACCCGCGGGTGGCCAACCGGCTGTCGATGTGGGCGCGGCGGCTCGTCGGCGAGGCGCTGTCCCAGGCGGGCCGGGTCGCGGCGGCGGACCGGGGCGCGTTGACCGCGCTGATCGCGCGGGACGGCACGGACGTGCAGGCGACGTTCCGCCGGCTCACCGCCAAGCACACCGCCCGGATGGCCGCCGTCGGGCTGAACAACTGACCCGCCCGGTCGGGCCCGGCCCGCGGCGGGCGCACCCGCCGCGGTGGCCGGACCGGATCAGCGGACGGTGAACCCGACCGCCCGCGGGGACGCCTCGGCGATCTCGACGTAGGCGACCTTGTTGACCGGCACGATGACCCGCCGGCCCTTCTCGTCGGTCAGGGACAGCGTCCCCTCGTCCTTGCCGAAGGCGTCGGTCACGATCTGCTCGATCTCGGCCGGCGACTGCGCGCTCTCCAGAACCAGCTCGCGCGGCGCGTACTGCACGCCGATCTTGACCTCCACTGTGCCTCCTCAGGTGGGCGAAAGAGCCGCCGTTGGGAAGGCTATCCGATCTCGGGGCCGGATGTTCAGGCTGACTCACCTTGCAGCGGGAAGCTCGCGATCCCACGCCACGACAGCGCCGCGACCAGCGCCTCCGCCTCCGCCTTGGGCACCTGGCGACCGCCGGCCAGCCAGAACTGGGCGGCCGTCTCGGCCGCCCCGACCAGACCGGAGGCGAGCAGCTCGGCGTGCTCGCGGCTGACGCCGGTGTCCGAGATGATGGTGTCGGTGATCGCCGCGATGGCGCCCTGCTCGACCCGCTCGACGCGCTGCCGCACCGCCGGGTCGTTGCGCAGGTCCGACTCGAAGACGAGACGGAACGCCTCGCTCTCGTGGTCGACGAAGTCGAAGTAGGCGCGGACCGAGGCCCCGACCCGCTCCTTGTTGTCGCTGGTACCGCGCATCGCGTCGTGCACCTTGGCGACCATGGCGTCACAGTGCGTGTCGAGCAGCGCCAGGTAGAGCTCCATTTTGCCGGGAAAGTGCTGGTAGAGCACCGGCTTGGAGACCCCCGCCCGCTCGGCGATGTCGTCCATCGCGGCAGCGTGGTAACCCTGCGCGACGAACACCTCCTGCGCTGCCGCGAGCAGCTGCTTACGGCGGGCCGAGCGGGGCAGCCTGGTGGGCCGGCCGGCGGTCTGCGCACCGTTCCCCACAGCGGTCATGGGAACCTCCGAGTTTCTTCCTACGAGCCGGCACTTTTATCCCGTACCGGTCCGGGGCATGTACCCCGGTCCCGGAATTGGCCCGCCGCTGTAACTTATCGCCACTGTCACCACACGGTAGCCTCAGCGAGGGCGACCAAGGAGCGCGCGGTGAGTGAAACAGGGCAACCCGGTGCCGCCACCCCGGGAGAGCACGGTGACGGGACGGGTCAGCAGGACGACCTGGCCCGTTCCGTCAGCGGGTGGGCACCCCCGGCGACCGGGTGGTCCGGCGGGGCGGACGCCCCCGCGTACCGGGACACCGTCGCCCCCTGGCACCGGCCCGACCTGGCAACCGGCTGGGCCGCCTCCTCCGCGCGCCACGGCGACCTGCCGGCGCCGCTGACCGACCCCGAGCCCGACCCCGCGCCGCGCAACGGGCGCGCCCACCTCAACGGCGTCGGCCACCCCGGCGAGGAGCCGCGCGGCCGACCGTCCCCGGTGAGCGCCCCGCCCGCCGACGCCCCCCGCTTCGGCGCTGACCTGCGGCGGGACGCCGACGGCGACCGACTCGTCGTACCGGCGCAGCGGCCGGCGCCCTCGACCGAGCAGCAGGCCGGGTCGGCCGACCCGGACGCCGCCGCGCGGCACTCCTCGGAGGAGCCACCCCGGCTCGGCCGCTGGGCGGACGGGGGGCTGCCCACGTCCGCGCCACCGGCCGTGCAGGTCCCGCCGGTCGGCACCGCCGCCTCCGGCTTCGAGGTCCCGCCGGGCTTCCACGCGCCCCGTCCGGAGCGTGGCCAGGCCGACCGGGCCGAGGCCGACGAGTTCCCGCCCGACGTGCCCGGCGCCCGGGCCGACCGTCCGCACGCCGGCTCACCGGACGAGTCGACCGGTGCCCGCGGCGGTGACGAGGCGGCCGCCGGGCGCGGTGAGCCGGACCCGCACGCCGAGCAGCCCTACGCCGGCCATCGTCCCGCCGACGAACCGGACTGGTCCGGCCCGAGCTGGAACCGGCCGAGCTGGGGCGGCGGCTGGGCGCCGCCGTGGGCGCGCGAGGACGAGCCGCCGACCAGCCGCCGGTCCCGGCCCGACCGGACGCCGGAGCGGTCGGCCGAGCCCGCCCGGCCGTACGAGCCGGTCCGCGCCGAGCCGGCCCGGCCGTACGAGCCGGTCCCGGCCGAGCCCGCCCGCCCCTTCGAGCCGGTGCGGTCCGAGGAGCCCCGGCCGTACGAGCCGACCCGCGCCGACCGGGAGGCCCGGGCCGACCGGGAAGCGTCGACCGACCGACCGGCGCCGGATCGGTCCGCCGTGGACGGAGCCGCCGGGTGGGCCGGTTCCCGATCCGCCCCGCCGCCCTCCGCCGCCCCCCGCAGCGCCCCGCCGGCCGCCGCGCCCGCCAGCGCGCCCCCGGTCGTAGCCCCCGCCAGCGCCCCGCCCGCCAGTGCCCCGCCCGCCGCCGGGCCGCACCGCGAACTCCCGGCGGATCGGGCCTACCGCACGTCACCGGCCAGCGGTTCCTACGGATCGGCGCCGTCGGTCGGGTCATCCGCTTCGGCACCGACGGCCGGCTCGTACGGCGCGGCACCGACCGCCGGGTCCTCCGCTTCGGCACCGGGGACCGACTCCTCCGGTTCGGCACCGAGCACCGGGTCCTACGGATCGGCACCGAGCACGGGGTGGTACGGCCGGTCGGCGACCAGCGGCTCCTACCGCGCCGCACCGAGCACCGGCCCCTACGGCCAGACGTCCGGCGCCGCACCGAGCATCGACTCCTACGGCGAGACGTCCGGCGCAGCGGCGAGCACCCGGTCCTACGGCGAGACGCCCACTGCCGTGCCGCCGGTCGAGGCGCCGGCCGCCGCGCCCCGGAGCGCTCCTCCGGCCGGCACGACCGCCCCCTACAGCGCGCCGCCCGCCCCCGCCCAGGCGCCGGCCGCTGACAGCAGTCCGACCATCGACCGGGCCGACCGGCCGTTCCGGCTCCGGTCCGTGCCGGCGGAGACCGCGAGCGCCCCGGCGGAGCTTCCCGGCCACCAGCCGACTCCCACCGGTCCCGGCGCCGCGGCGGACCCCGCCACGAGCGGGCCACGCCGCCTGGACCGCACTCCCTCCGCGCCCGCTCCGACGAGCGCACCCCACTACGCGGCCCGCCGCTCCGCACCCGATCCGGCGCCTCCGGCCGAGCCGGCCGTGGAGGACGGGACGTCGGAGCCCGGCGCGGTGGTGCTGCCGCAGCGCGTCCCCGCCGAGCCGGACGTGCCCGTTGTGCCGGAGCCGCCAGCCGTGGAGCCACCCGCCGAGACCCCGGAACTCGCCCGTATCGCCACCCACCTGCGCCGGGACGACGAGCCCGCCCCGTTGCGGGAGCGGCCGGAGGGCTTCGACGTCAACGCCATCCTGGACGCCGTGCGGGAGGTGGCCGGCGTGCGCGACGCCGCGTTGCGCCGTACCCCGGCCGGCGCGCACAGCCTCCGGCTGGACCTCGCCGACGGGGCGGACCCGGCCGAGGTGAGCCGGATGGTGGCCCGACTGCTCCAGGAGCGGATGGGGCTGGCCGCCGCTCCGCAGAACCTGCCCGGCACGACCCCCGCCCCGGCACCGTTGCGCCGCCGCTCCGCCGAGACCCGCGCGCCCGAGACCCGAACGCCCGAGCCGCGGGGCGCCGAGCCGCGCCCCGGCGAGGCGCCGGCCCGGCCGCGCGACACGGAGTCCCGCCCCGGCGACCTGCGCCGGCAGGAGCCGGGGGCGGGCCCGTCGAGGCGGTCCCGTCCGGCCGACCCGTCCGGTGCGGGTCGCGCGCCCGCCGGCACCGGGCGCGGCGTCGCCGACCAGTCGCCCGGGGCCCGCCCGACGGCCGAGGCGGCCACCGCCCCCGCGCCCGGCCGGGTGGAGGACTACCCGGGCACGGTCGAGGGGGTGCCCCGCCGGCGCCGGCAGGTCTCCGCGCACCGGGGCCGGGCCAGTGTGGAGGAGGCGAGCGCGGCCTCCGCGCCGCCGGCCACCGGCAGCCCGGCCACGCTCGGCACCTCGTACTCCGGCGGGCAGATGACCACGACGGAGACCGCGCCCTCCCGACCGCTGGACACCGGCGGCGCGCCGGGGCCGCGGGTGGTGATCGACCACGTCCAGGTGAGCACCTTCGGCCTCGACGCCACCGTCGAGGTGCGCCTGCTCGCCGGCGGCGAGCAGGCGGCCGGGAACTCCACCGGGCCGGCCGTGGACGGGTACGTCCTGCGGCTCTGTGCGGTCGCCGCCGCGGCGGCGGTGGACCAGCTGCTGCGCGGCGCCGACGGCACCCCCGAGCGCGGTCGGTGCTTCGTCGAGCACGCCGCGGTGGTCCCGTTCGGCAACTGTGAGGTGGCCACTGTGGTGGTGCTGCTGGTCTGCGACGGCTGGGTCGAGCAGCTCGCCGGCTCCGCGCTGGTCGCCGGTGATCCCCGGCAGGCGGTGGTCCGCGCCAGGCTGGCCGCCGTCAACCGGCGCCTGGAGGCGTTGCTGGCCTGAGCGGCGCGCTGTTCGCCGGCGGGTCGTGCTGGGCACACTGGGAAGCATGAAGCGAGCCGCCCTCTGGCCCGAGCACCTGCTGCCCCCGCACCATGTTCCGCCGCCCTGGCCGGGCCGGGAGGTACGCCTCGACGGCACGGTCACCTACGTCCGGGACACCCCGGCCACGAGTGCGGACGCGGAGCCGGCGCTCTACGTGCACGGGCTGGGCGGCTCGTCGCAGAACTGGACGGACCTGGCCGGCCTGCTCGCCCACCGGCTCGACGGGCAGGCCATCGACCTGCCCGGGTTCGGGCGCAGCGAGCCGGGGCGGCGCTACACGATCCCGGCCTTCGCCGAGCGGGTGGTCCGCTGGATCGAGCACTCCGACCGGGGGCCGGTGCACCTGTTCGGCAACTCCCTGGGCGGGGCGATCGCGGTGCACGTGGCGGGGCTGCGGCCGGAGTTGGTGCGTACCCTCACGCTGGTCTCCCCGGCGCTGCCGTTCCTGGATTTCCGCCGCTCGTTGCAGGGGCGGATGCTGCCGCTGCTGGCCATCCCGCGCGGGGAGTGGCTGGCGGCCTGGCGGCTGGCCCAGCTCGCCCCCGAGGTGATGGCCCAGCAGGTGCTGGAGGCGTGCTTCGCCGACCTGAGCCGGATCAGCGAGCAGCGCCGGCAGGAGGCGCTGGAGGAGATCCGGGTGCGCTACGAGGCCTCGCACTACGCCGCCGCGTACGTCCGGACGTTCCGCGGCCTGGTCTCCAGCTTCCTGCGCTCGTACCTGCCGGGCGCGGGGTCGATGTGGCGGATCGCCGCGTCCGTGCAGGCCCCGACGCTGGTGGTGGGCGGCCTGCAGGACAAGCTGGTGGACGTGCGGGTGGCGCCGCAGGCGGCCCGGGCGATCCCGGACAGCCGGCTGATGATGCTCGAAGGGGTCGGCCACGTGGCGCAGGTGGAGGTACCGCGCACGGTGGCCCGGGCGGTTCTGCACCTGCTCGCCGAAACGGAGGAGGCCGGGAGGCGCTCCGACATGGCAGGCTGACCCCCGATGCCCGAGTACCTCCCCCACGATCACCGGCGCGCGCGTGCGACCCACCGTGGCCGCCGCGCGCCCGGCGCAGGCCGTCGCTGGACGGTCCTGCTGCTGGCGATGCTCGCGGTGGTGGTCGGTGCGGGCGCGGCGCTCTCCGCCGGCCGTCCCGGGGCCGTGGCCGAGACGTTCGCCGCCGGGACGCCGGCTCCCCGGCCGACCGCCACGCCGCTCACCCCGTCGCCGTTGCCGGTGGTCACCCCGAGCCCGTCCGTGACCAGTACGGCCCCGCTGCTCCTGCTCGCGGGCCCGGTGCCGTCCGCCGGGCGGGGCAGTTTCGGGTACGACGACCGGGCCGGTCCGGTGCTGGGGCGGGGCGGCCCGGTGCAGCGGTACCGGGTGGCGGTGGAGAACGGCTCCGGTGAGGACGTGCACGCCTTCTCCGACGAGGCGCAGGCGGCGCTGGCCGGGCCGGGGAGCTGGGTGGACAGCGGGCGGCTGCGGTTGCGCCGGGTGCCGGCGGGCGAGGCGTACGACTTCACGATCTACCTGGCCACGCCGACCACGGCGGGGCGGATGTGCCGGGCCGGGGGAGTGGACATCCGGGTGGGCGGCCGGCCGTACACGTCGTGCCGGGCGCCGGGGAAGGTGATCATCAACCTGGACCGGTGGCGGACCTCGGTGCCGCACTTCGTGCGGGCCGGTGTGCCGCTGTCGCTCTACCGCACCTACGTGGTCAACCACGAGGCGGGCCACCAGTTGGGGCACCACCACGAGCGCTGCCCGGGGCCGGGCCGGCCGGCGCCGGTGATGCAGCAGCAGTCGCTCTTCCTGGACGGCTGCACCGCCAACCAGTGGCCGTACCTCAACGGGCGGCGGTACACCGGCCGTCCGGTCTGAGCCCCGCCGCGCGCTCTGAAACATGCTCACGTAATCAGCGGTAAAAGCGCCCTTATGCCCGATTAGTCTGCCATGCTGATCGGGTGACCCCGTTCTCCCCACTCGCCGAGGGTGGCGAACCGGAATCCGCCGACCCCGCCGTCCGCCCTGCCGGCGACACCCGACCCGGGCTGGTCCGGATGCGCCGCCGCCGGCGGCGTGCCGCCCTGCTCGGCCTGGTGGCGCTCGGCGCGACCGTGGCCGGCGTCGCTCTGGTCCGGACCGACGACCGGCCGTCCGTGCCCGCGTCCGCCGGGCTCTCGCGGGCGCACGGCTTCGGCGAGCAACCCGCGCCCACCGCGTACCCGACCGACGGCTCCGGTCGTTTCGCCGCCGCCGACGGCCGCTCGCCGGTGCGCGGGTACGGCGGCCCGCTGCGCCGCTACCGGGTGGCGGTCGAGGAGGGCACCGGGCAGGACGCAGACCTCTTCGCCGACACCGTGGACGAGGCGCTCGCCGACCGGCGCAGCTGGATCGCCTCCGGCGAACTGCGGGTGCAGCGGGTGCCCGAGGCCGCCGCCGCCGACTTCACCGTCTACCTCGCCACCCCGGCCACCTCCGAGCGGCTGTGCGCCGAGGGCGGGTTGAGCACCGAGGGGTACACCTCCTGCCGGCTGCCCGGTCAGGTGATCATCAACCTGGCCCGCTGGATGGACGCGGTGCCCGACTACGGTGCCCCGCTGGCCGTCTACCGGATGTACGTGGTCAACCACGAGGTCGGCCACGAGTTGGGCGAGGAGCACCAGGCCTGCCCCGGCCCCGGCGTGCCGGCCCCGGTCATGCAGCAGCAGACGTACGGGCTGGACGGCTGCGTCGCCAACGCCTGGCCGTACGTCGACGGGGTGCGCCATGAGGGCGCACTCGTCCCCGGTGTCTGAGTTATTCCCGCTCCCGCATGTCGGGCTACGTGTCACTGCTCATGGCCGACCGGGCCTCCGGCGAGCGACAATGGCGCGGTTCGCCACCAGCCGATCCCGGGGAGTCCACCGTGTCGCTGCCCCCGCTCGTCGAGCCCGCCGCCGAGCTGACCGTTGACGAGATCCGCCGCTACTCGCGCCACCTGATCATCCCGGACGTCGGGGTCACGGGCCAGAAGCGGCTGAAGAACGCCCGGGTGCTCTGTGTGGGCGCCGGCGGTCTCGGCTCACCCGCCCTGCTGTACCTCGCCGCGGCCGGCGTCGGCACGCTCGGCATCATCGACTTCGACACGGTCGACGAGTCCAACCTCCAGCGGCAGGTCATCCACGGCGTCTCCGACGTCGGCCGCCCGAAGGCGGAGTCCGCCGCGGCCTCGATCAGCGAGATCAACCCGCTGGTGAACGTGCGGATCCACAACACCGCGCTGGACCGGGAGAACGTCCGCGAGATCTTCGCCGAGTACGACCTGATCGTCGACGGCACCGACAACTTCGCCACCCGCTACATGGTCAACGACGCCGCGGTGCTGCTCGGCAAGCCGTACGTCTGGGGTTCGATCTACCGCTTCGACGGCCAGGCGTCGGTGTTCTGGGCCGAGCACGGCCCCTGCTACCGCTGCCTCTACCCGGAGCCCCCGCCGCCCGGCATGGTCCCGTCCTGCGCCGAGGGCGGCGTGCTCGGCGTGCTCTGCGCGTCGATCGGCTCGATCCAGGTCAACGAGGCGATCAAGCTGCTCACCGGCATCGGCGAGCCGCTGGTCGGCCGGCTGATGGTCTACGACGCCCTGGAGATGTCGTACCGCAAGATCAAGGTTCGCAAGGACCCGAACTGCGTGCTCTGCGGCGAGAACCCGACGGTCACCGACCTGCTGGAGGACTACGAGGACTTCTGCGGCGCGGTTTCCGAGGAGGCGCAGGAGGCGGTGGTCGACGCCACCATCACCGCACTGGAGCTCAAGGAGTGGCAGGACGCCGGCAAGGACATCTTCCTGGTCGACGTCCGCGAGCCCGCCGAGTACGAGATCGTCCGCATCCCCGGCGCCACGCTGATCCCCAAGGGCGACATCATCTCCGGCGAGGCGCTGGCGAAGCTGCCGCAGGACCGGCAGATCGTGCTGCACTGCAAGTCCGGCGTCCGCTCCGCCGAGGCGCTCGCCGCCCTCAAGGCGGCCGGGTTCCGCGACGCGGTGCACGTCCAGGGTGGTGTGCTCTCCTGGATCAAGCAGATCGATCCCTCGCTGCCCGCGTACTGAGCGACGGCCGGGGCCGGCGGCGGGCCACTCACCCGCCCCGGCCTCGGCCGATCCACCGAGGCGCGATCATCTTTGCGCAGGTAGCGTGACCGCCGTGGTGGACATGGACGCCGCTATCGGCTTCGTCGTGGCGCACGGGGATGCGGTGGACCGCGCCCGTCTCTCCCGGCTGCGCACCGGCGCGCCGGTGCCGGTCGAGCTGCTCGACGCCGCCGAGGCCGGGCAGACGCCCGACGGCGGCTGGCCGGCCGTCCTGGACGGTGCCGTCGGCTCCGTCGACGCGACCTGCTTCCGCCTGGCCGAGCTGGACGACCTCGGCGCCCTCGGCCGCCCGGCGGCCCGGCACGCGCTGGACTGGCTCGCCGCCCGCCAGCTGCCCGACGGCGGCTGGGACGAGGACCCGTCGCTGGCCGGCCTCGCCCCGGAGTGGGCCCGGCCGGGCGATCCGGAGGCCCGGTTCTACCTGACCGCCAACGCCGGGTTCTGGCTGACCGTGGCCGGCCTGGACGCCCGCGCCGCCGGCCCGCTCGACCACCGTGTCGGCGGCGCGTACGCCGGGGTGGTGCAGGCGGCGGCGCACGCGGTCGCCGCGCAGCTCACCCCGGACGGCGGCTGGCCGTCCTTCCTGCCCGCCGGCTGGCTGAGCGCGGCCGTGCTGCACCGGCAGGAGATGTACTACGAGTCGGCGCGGATCCAGGCGGTGCTGGCCGAGCGGATCCCGCGGATGTCCCCGGCCGACGTGGCCTGGCTGGCCGCGACGCTGCGCCGCGTCGAGGTGGGCGAGGAGCAGTGGCTGCTGGTCTCGGCCCGCCGCCGGCTCGCCGAGACCCAGCGCAGCGACGGCGGCTGGGACAGCGACGACGGTCACCAGTTCGACGTGCACACCACGCTGCGGGCGATCCGGGCCTGCCGGACGGTCACTTCAACTGGCTGATCACCAGCGGCCACCAACCGTCCGGGGCGAACGCGGCCGGGTCGATGCTCTCCAGCACCATCCGCAGCGTCTCGGCCCGCTCGGCCCGGCCCGCCTTGCCCTCGTCCGCCTCGACGAAGAGCGCGAACTGGTAGAGGAACTCGATGAAGGTGCGGAAGCTGCTGTTGACGCCCTGGATGTCCTGCTGGTCCAGGTCGAACTGGAGGATCTCGCCGTTGCGCGGGTCCAGCACGTAGAGCAGGTCCGGGTTGTCGGCGACCGCGCCCACCACGATCAGCCGGACGTCCAGCGAACCGTCCTCGGTGCTGAGCTGGATGGTGTCGTACAGCTCGATGTCGCCTTCGAGGAAGGCGGTGTAGACGACCGCCACGTCGAGCGGGATCTCATCGCCGGCGGGGAGCAGGTCGGGGCTGAACCCACCCTCCAGCCACGCCTCGCGCGGGTACGGGATGAGCTCGTCCTCGCTCCACAGTGCCGTGAACCGGGGATCAGCTGCCATGACGGTCCTTCGGGTCGACGGGGGATTCAGGAGGACAGGCCGGCGGCGATCAGCAGGCGCCGCCAGTTGTCGGCGTACTCGCCGGTGTGCCGGCCCTTGCGCAGCCGTTGCTCGGGAGCGGCGGGGCCGAGGACGACGGCCGTCAGCTCCGGGTAGCGGGGGCCGAGCACGTGCTCGTCGAAGAAGGTGGCGACATCGGGAGCGATAACGGTGAACTCGACGTCCTCGTCGGGGTGCTCGTACTGGTAGACGTAGGCGCTGGACTCCATGTAGTACACGTCCAGATCTTCCAGGTCGAGGTAGATCGGATCGCCGCCGCGGATCTCGGCGCGTAGGCCGCGGGGGACGCTGTCCATCTCGTAGCCGACGATCAGCGGGCTGCCCATCGGATCGTTCGGGTTGACCTCGTACTCCTCCCACGCCTGCGGGCTCAGGATCTCCTTCGGCGCGTGAAACCGGAAGCTGTCGCCCTCCAAGCGCTGGAACAGGCTGTAGACCTCGGCAACGCCGGGCAGGTCGGCGATCGGCTCCAGCGGCGCCGGCCCGTCGATGCGGACACCGAAGCCGTGCTCCGACTCGACCCGGGTGAGCAGTTCCAACTTCTCGGCGATCCGGGCGAGGACGGCGGGATCCGGCCGGGTCATGGCAGGACCTTCACGATGACCGGGGTGCCCTCGGGGACGTCGCGCAACGCCACGGAGATCTCGCGGCCGATCTCGCGGTTGGTCCAGGCGTCCATCAGCCTGAGGTTAGCGTATTCGTCCTTTCCGTCGAGTTGTAGCTCGTGGACGTGGTCCGGGTCGAGTCCCTGGCCCCGCGCAGTGATCGGCCCCCGGCCGTCGTAGAGGCGGTCGACGAGGTCCTTGTTGGCCACGTACTGGTTGGTGTCCCGGGTGCCGTGCTGCTGGGTCAGTCGCTTGTTCCTGGTCAGCCGGCGGGTCACCCGGTCCCGGAAGACGTTGGTGCGGGTCCGGGTGCCCGGCCTGGTCCCTCGGCCTCCCCGGTGGTAGACGTTGTTGGCCGTCCGGTCCGACTTCGCCTTGCTCAGCCGGCCTTCCTGGCCGAGCCGGACCAGGTCCCTGGCCTTCCGCTCGAAGTCGCGCTTGTGGAAATCCGGCCGGTTGCGCAGCACCAGGACCGCCGGGCCATTCGGTTTGGTCCCGGCCGTCTTGGCGGTGCGGAACACGTCGGCGTTCTCCAGGTACGCCGAGACGATCTTGGCGCCCTTGGCCTGCGCCTGCCGGGGCGGGCTGGTCCGCTTCTTAGCCATTGAGCACCGTGTCCACCGCCAGCCCGATCAGCTGGTCGACGATCAGCCCGGTGATCATCTTGAAGATCGGGATCTCCAGCAGCGACGCGCCGAAGGTGGCCACCGCCGTGGCGATCGCCTGCGCGATCTGGATGGCCAGCAGAATCAGCTGGATGATCACCTGGATCTTCAGGGCCAGCACCACGCCCGCCGCGGCCATCAGCCCGATGGCGATCACGTTCGTCGGGTTGGTGGCGTCGGCGATGTTGCGGGCGGCCGACTCCTTGTCGTTCCACTCGCTGGCGAAGGCGGTGATGCTCTCGCCCCGGTTGGTCTCCAGCACCGTCCGCGCCGCCGAGTCCAACCGGGCGACCGAGCCGTTGATCCGGTCGGCCATCCCGGTCCACTCGCCGGCGAGCTGGAAGATCCCGGTCTCGTCGGACTCCGGCCAGTCGTACCCGATCATCGAGAGCAGGGACGCGAGCTCGCCCGGAAGCGTCAGGCCCACGGCGACTCCTTTCGTACGTGCGGAGGGCTCAGCCGCCCAGCGAGCCGAGGATCGAGCGGAACGAGGCGGTGACGTCCTCCTCGATCGACCGGTAGTTCTCGGCCATCCCGTGCAGGCCGTCGGCGTAGCTCTCCAGTTCGGCGACGTTGGTGCTGAGGCACTCGGTCAGGGCGTCCACACAGGCCTGGTGGGCGACGCCGACCAGCATGCCGATCTCGTCGCCGCCGAAGGCCTGCGCGTAGCTGCCCAGCGCGCCCTGGAACGCCTCGAAGGCCTGCCGGACCTCCTCCTTGGCCTGGGCCAGCTCGTCCGCGCCGCGGCGCAGGGCGTCGATGTCGACCTCGAGGTTCTCCATCGTCAGCTCCGTTGCTGGATCTTGCGCATGGTCTCGCTGATGGCCTGGCTGATCTCGCGCATCTGGCGCAGGCCCTGGTCCTGCAGGCGCTCGACGGTGGCGGTCATCGCGGCGAGGTCCGGCATCGGCTCGGCCGCGGCCGGGTCGTCCCGCCCGTCGAGCGCCGCGTTCACCGCCCGGCGCAGCTCCTCGGCGAGGTGTTCCGCCCCCTCGCGCAGCACCCGGGGGTCGAGGTCGACGGCGCTGACCCGCCCGTCGGTGCCGAGGGTGACCCGGATCCGACCGTCGTCGGCCTCGCCGACCGACTCGACCCGTTCCCGGGGCGTGACGGTGCGGCTCACCTCGCGCAGCGCGGCACGCGCCTGCGCCAACTGCTCTTCCAGGGCGCTCTCGCCCAGCATGCCGCCTCCCCAGACAAGCCGTGCCGAACCGGCCTCAGACTAGCGGCCCCGCGCACCCCCGCGTACGCCCGTCCATCCCGGACAGTCAGCCGCGCAGGTGCCCGTCCCCGGTGACCACGTACTTCGTCGAGGTCAGCTCGGGCAGACCCATCGGGCCGCGGGCGTGCAGCTTCTGGGTGGAGATGCCGATCTCGGCGCCGAAGCCGAACTCGCCGCCGTCGGTGAACCGGGTCGACGCGTTCACCATCACCGCCGCCGCGTCCACCCGGGCCACGAACTCCCGAGCCGCCGAGGCGGAGTCGGTGAGGATCGCCTCGGTGTGCCCGGTGCCGTAGCGGCGGATGTGCGCGACCGCCGCGTCGAGCGAGTCGACCACGGCCACCGAGATGTCCGCCGAGAGGTACTCGGTGGCGAAGTCCTCGTCGGTGGCCGGCACCACCGCGGCGGAGAACGCGGCCACCCGGTCGTCGCCGTGCACGGTCACCCCGGCCTCGGCGAAGGCGGCCAGCGCCGGCGGCAGGAAGGCGTCCGCGACGTCCGCGTGCACGAGCAGCGACTCGGCGGTGTTGCAGGTGGACAGCCGCTGGGTCTTCGCGTTGAGGGCAACCGCCACCGCCTTCGCCACGTCCGCCGCGGCGTCGACGTAGACGTGGCAGTTGCCCACCCCGGTCTCGATCACCGGCACCGTCGACTCCTCGACCACGGTGCGGATCAGCGACGCGCCGCCGCGCGGGATCAGCACGTCGACCAGCCCGCGCGCCCGCATCAGCTCCTTGACCGAGTCGCGCGAGGTGGCGTCGAGCAGCTGCACCGCGTCCGCCGGCAGGCCGGCCCCGGCGACCGCGTCCCGCAGCACGGCGACCAGCGCCGCGTTCGAGTGCGCCGCCGACGAGGAGCCGCGCAGCAGCGCGGCGTTGCCGGACTTCAGGCAGATCCCGGCGGCGTCCACCGTCACGTTCGGCCGGGCCTCGTAGATGATGCCGACCACCCCGAAGGGCACCCGGATCTGGCGCAGCTCCAGCCCGTTGGGCAGGGTCGAGCCGCGGACCACCTCGCCCACCGGGTCGGGCAGCGCGGCCATCTGGCGCAGCGCGTCCGCGATGCCCGCCACCCGGCCCGCGTCGAGCGCCAGCCGGTCCAGCACGGCCACGCTCAGCCCGGCCTCGCGCCCCGCCGCCAGGTCCGCCTCGTTCGCGGTCAGGATCTCCGGCGTACGGGCCACCAGCGCGTCGGCCATCGCGTGCAGCGCGGCGTCCTTGGCGGTACGCGTGGCGACCGCCAGCTCGCCCGCCGCGTCCCGGGCCCGGCGGGCCTGCTCGACGACGCTCATCCGTCCACTCCTCACAGCAGCACGAGGTCGTCGCGGTGGACGACCTCCCGTTCGTACGCCGGGCCGAGCGCCGCGGCGAGTTCTCCGGTGGAGCGGCCGAGCAGCCCCGGCAGCTCCACCGCGTCGTAGTTGACCAGCCCCCGGGCCACCGGCGCGCCCTCGGCGTCCACCAGGTCGACCGGGTCGCCGGCGGTGAACGCGCCGTCCACGGCGGTGATCCCGGCCGGCAGCAGCGACTTGCGCCGCCCCACCACCGCCTGCACCGCCCCCGGGTCGAGGTGCAGTCGCCCCCGGGGCGCGGTGGCGTGCGCGAGCCAGAACAGCCGGGCCGCGGGCCGCCGCCGGCTGGGGTGGAAGAAGGTGCCGACCGGCTCGCCGGCCAGCGCCTCGGCGGCCAGCGGCGCGGCGGTCAGCACCACCGGAATGCCGAAGCCGGTGGCGATCCGGGCCGCCTCGACCTTGGTGACCATGCCGCCGGTGCCGACGCCGGAGCGGCCCGCGCCCCCGATGTCGATGCCGGCCAGGTCGGCCTCGCCGCGCACCTCGGTGATCCGGGTGCTGCCCGGCTGGGTCGGGTCCCCGGTCCAGAGCGCGTCCACGTCGGATAGGAGCACCAGCAGGTCGGCGTCGACCAGGGCGGCGACCAGCGCGGCCAGCCGGTCGTTGTCGCCGAAGCGGATCTCCTCGGTGGCGACCGTGTCGTTCTCGTTGACGATCGGCACGGCGCGCAGGTCGAGCAGCTTGCGCAGGGTCCGGTACGCGTTGCGGTAGTGCGCCCGCCGGGTCACGTCGTCGACGGTGAGCAGCACCTGGCCGACGGTGAGCCGGTGCCGGGCGAAGTTGGTCGCGTACCGGCCGATGAGCAGGCCCTGCCCGACGCTCGCGGCGGCCTGCTGGGTGGCCAGGTCGCGGGGACGCCGGGCCAGCCCGAGCGGGGCCAGGCCGGCGGCGATCGCGCCGGAGGAGACCAGCACCACCTCGTGCCCCTGGGCGGCGAGCGCGCCGAGGGTGTCCACCAGGGCGTCGACCCGGGCGTCGTCCAGCCCACCGCCGCCGGTGGTCAGCGAGGACGAACCGATCTTGACGACGATCCGCCGGGCCTGGGTGACTGCTTCGCGCACCCGCCCATTCTGCGCGGTCGGGTCCGCGCGACCCAGCAGGCTTCCCACACATTGGATGACATGCCGTTCTCCCGGGACTGCGGGGTGCTGCGGAGCGCCGGACGTTTCTGTCAGGGTGGGTCGTTATGTTCTCGGTATGCCGGCTGGATGGGGATCACGTTGCATTCGCCAGGTGAGCTGCCGAGGGCTCTCCCTGTGGCCGGTGCCGATCTCAATTGGTTGGGCGGGTCGGCTGGGCTCACGGCGGTGAGACGGGCCTACAAGTTCCTGCTGCGGCCGACCAAACGGCAAGCGGCCGCCTTGACGGCGTGTCTGGAGGACCACCGGCAGATCTACAACGCGGCTCTGGCAGAGCGTAGAGAGGCCTACCGGCGAGCGGGCGTCTGCATCCGCTACACGGATCAGTCGGCGCAGTTGAAGGAGATCCGGAGCGGCGATCCCTGTGGTCAGGGACGATGGTCGTTCTCATCCCAGCAGGCGACCCTCCGTCGTCTCGACAAGGCCATGCGCGGTTTCTTCGAGCGTGTCAAGGCGGACCACCGCCCTGGCCATCCCCGCTTCAAGGGCATCGGCCGATTCAACTCGGTTGAGTGGCCCAAAGATCGTGACGGTTGCCGGTGGGACTCAGCCCCGGACACTGGTGGGTTCCGGGTCTATCTGCAGGCAATCGGGCATATTCGTGTTCATGCCCATCGAACAATCCAGGGCAAGGTGAAGACGGTCGGCGTAAAGCGAGAGGGTAGACGTTGGTTTCTGCTACTTTCGTGCGACGAGGTGCCCACCACGCCGTTGCCGCCGACCGGCGGCGTAGTTGGCATCGACATGGGCTTGACGCATTTTTTGACGACCTCAGAGGGAAAGCATGTCGAGAACCCACGCTGCCTCGACGCCTCCCGCTGCCGATTGGCAGAAGCGCAGCGGGCGCTCGGTCGGTGCCAACGTGGGTCGAACAGACGGCGGAAGGTTCGTGAACGTCTCGCCGGCTTGCACAGCAAGGTGAGGCGGCAACGCTTGGACCACGCCCACAAGACAGCCCTTCAGCTGGTCAAACACTACGATTTGATTGCTCATGAGGACCTGCCTGTATCGAACATGGTTCGCTCGGCTGGGGGCAGCCGGGACCAGCCCGGCATCAACGTCAGGGCCAAGGCGTCCCTGAACAAAGCCATTCTGGACGCGGGGTGGGCTGCTTTCCTGTCAATTCTGTCCGCCAAGGCTGAGAGTGCCGGGCGAACGATCGTGGCAGTCAACCCTCGCAACACTTCGCGTACGTGTCCCGCCTGCGGGCACTGCGCGTCGGAGAATCGCGTCAGCCAATCTCGCTTCGCATGCATCAGTTGTGGCTATCTGGCCAATGCTGATGTTGTCGGTGCGATCAATATCCACCGGGCAGGGCTTGCCCGTCGGGTCGGTCCCGCGCCCCGAGAAGCCGGCGCACCTGATGTGCCGGGGAGTCACATCGTGGCCGGTCATGACGCCTGAGGAGTACGTCGAGGCGGTGCTCGCGCTGGTCGAGCGGATCCCGCCGGGCCGGGTGATGTCGTACGGGGCGGTCGCCGACGCCCTCGCCGAGCGCTCGGGCCGGGCCTCCGCGCGGCTGGTCGGCTCGATCATGGCCCGGCACGGCGGCGGGGTGCCCTGGCACCGGGTGGTGACCTCCGCCGGCCGGCTGCCGCCCGGTCACGAGGTCGAGGCGCGGGCGCGGTTGCGGGCCGAGGGCTGCCCGTTGCGGGCCGCCGGGGTGGACATGTCGGCGGCGAGCTGGTGGCCGGAAGAGGGAATGTGACCCCGGCCATAACGTGAGTAACATTCGGCCCCATGGACGCGCCGCCGGCTGAAGCCGACCCCTCGGTTGCCGGCCCGAGCGGGGCGCGGCGATCGGACCGGCTGCCGCGCCGGGTGCACGCCGGCTACGCCCTCGGCTCGCTGGCCACCGGCGCGTTCGGCACCGTGCCGGGGCTGCTGCTGCTGCCGTACCTCACCGACACCCTGGGCGTGGCCGCCGGGGTGGCCGCCCTGCTGGTGCTGCTGCCCAAGGCGTGGGACGTGCTGGTGAACCCGGTGGCCGGGCGGCTCTCCGACCGCACCCGTTCCCGTTGGGGGCCGCGCCGGCCGTGGCTGCTCGGCGCCGGGCTGGCCCTCGCGGTGCTCTTCGCCGCCATCTTCGCCGCGCCCTTCGGCGCCGGTCCCGCCGCCGGGGCGTACGTGGCGCTCGCCTTCCTCGCCGCCGCCACCGCGTTCGCCTTCTTCCAGGTGCCGTACGTGGCGATGCCGGCCGAGCTGACCGGCGACCGCGCGGAGCGTACCCGGCTGATGACCTGGCGGATCGCGGTGCTGGCGCTGGCCATCCTGGTCTCCGGCGCGGTGGCCCCGATGGTGGTGACCGCGACCGGCGACGGCCTCGCCGGGCACCGGTGGATGGGCCTCTTCGTCGCCGCGCTGATCGCCCTCGGCGCGGTCGGCGCCTTCCTCGGCACCCGCGCGGTCGCGACCGGCGCGGTGACCGAGACCGAGCCGACGCTGCGCGCCCAGCTCGCGGTGGCCGCCGGCAACCGGCCGTTCCGGGCGTTGCTGCTCTGCTTCGTGATCCAGTCGGCCGGGGTGGCGACCATCCTGGCCGGGGTCAGCTACTTCGCCGACCAGATCCTGCGCGACCCGGAGAACGGGCCGACCCTGCTCTTCGCCTGTTTCGTCGGGCCGGCGCTGCTGGTGATGCCGCTGTGGTCCCGGCTTGGCGCCCGGCTCGGCAAGCGGACCGCCCTGGTCGCCGCCTCGCTGCTGCTCGCCGCCGGGGCGCTGGCCCTGGTCGCCGCGCCCGCGCTGCCCGCCGCCGCCGTCTACGCGGTGGTCGCGCTGCTCGGCGTCGGGTACGCCGGTCAGCAGGTCTTCGCCCTGGCCCTGCTGCCGGACTGCGTCGCCCACGAGACCGCACGGACCGGCCGCCGGCAGGCGGGCGTCTTCACCGGCCTGTGGACGGCGGGGGAGACCTTCGGGCTGGCGCTGGGCCCCGGCCTCTACGGCCTGGTGCTCCAGATCTCCGGCTACGTCTCCTCCGACACCGGCACCGCGGCGGCCCAGTCCGACCAGGCCCGGCTCGGCGTGCTGCTCGGCTTCACCGTGCTGCCCGCCCTGCTGGTCGGGCTCGGCGTGCTGCTGCTGCGCGGCTGGACCCTGGACCCCGACGGAAAGGGCGACCGATGATCGACGAGGACGGCGCACCCGCCGAGCGGGTGTTGGCGGAGATCCGCGAGCTGCGGGCCCTCGACCGGCCGACGCACGGCGGGCGGCTGTTCGCCTACGTCTACGACCCCGCCGTGCCCGGCCTGGATGAGCTGGCCGCCGCCGCGCACGCCGCCAGCGCGCACGTCAACGGGCTCGACCCGACCGCCTTCCCGTCCCTGCTGGCGATGGAGAACGCGCTGGTCGGGGCGGCCGCCCGGCTGCTCGGCGGCGGCCCCGGCACGACCGCTGCGGAGGTTGTCGGCAGCGTCACCAGCGGTGGCACCGAGTCGCTGATCCTCGCCGTCAAGGCCGCCCGGGACGCCCGCCCCGAGCTGACCGCGCCCCGGATCGTGGTGCCGGCCAGCGGGCACGCCGCCTTCGCCAAGGCCGCCCACCTGCTCGGGGTCACCCTCGACACGGTGCCCGTCGACCCGAGGACGCTGCGCCCGGCGGCCGCCGACGTGGCCGCCGCGATCCGACCGGAGACGGTGCTGGTCGCCTGCTCCGCCCCCTCGTACGCGCACGGCGTCATCGACCCGGTGGCGGAGATCGCCGCGGCGGCCGCGGCGGCCGGGGTGCGCTGCCACGTGGATGCCTGCTTCGGCGGCTGGACGCTGCCCTACCTGCGCCGCCTCGGCGTGCCGGTGCCGCCGTTCGACTTCGCCGTCGACGGGGTCACCTCGATCTCGGTGGACCTGCACAAGTACGCGTACGCCCCGAAGGGCGTGTCGGTGCTGCTGCACCGCGACCCGGCGCTGCGCGCCCCGCAGTACTTCGCGTACGCGGACTGGCCCGGGTACACGATGGTCAACCCGGTGCTCGCCTCGACCCGCTCGGGCGGGCCGATCGCCGCCGCGTACGCCACCCTGCGGCACCTCGGCGACGCCGGCTACCTGCGGCTGGCCGCCGCGACCCGGGACGCGGTCACCGCGCTGGCCGACACCGTGCGTGGCGTCGACGGGCTGCGGCTGATGGCCGAGCCGGAGTCGACGGTGGTCTGCTTCACCACCGCCGACCCCGAGCTGGACCTCTTCGTGCTGGTCGACGAGCTGACCGCCCGGGGCTGGCACACCCAGCCCCAGCTCCGGTACGCCGACCTGCCGGCCAGCGTGCACCTGACCGTGACCGCCTCGGTGGCGCCCCGGGTGGCGGAGTTCGGGCCGGCCCTGGCCGACGCGGTCGCGGCGGCCCGGGCGGCCGGGCCGGTCCGGTTGCCGGCCGAACTGGCCGCGCTGGCGACCTCGCTGACCCCGGCGGCGCTCACCCCGGAGCTGATCGCCGGGCTTGCCGCCGGCCTCGGCCTCGGCGGCGGGGCCGGTCCGCTGCCGGACCGGATGGCGACGGTGAACACGCTGCTCGACGCCGCCCCGCCGGCGCTGCGGGAACGGCTGCTGGTCGAGTTCGTCGGCCTGCTGCAACGCCCCGCCTGGCCGACCGGCGACTGAACACGCCGGTGCCCCGCCCCGAACGGGGGCGGGGCACCGGCCGGCCGGTCAGAGCGGGAAGGGGAGCGTCACCCTGTTGTTGCCCTGCGCCAGGTCGCGCCATTGGCGGTCCTGCCCGTCGCAGTGCGACACGATGATGTACCGGGGGTCCATGTACTCCTGCCGCGCCCCGCCGGGCACCAGGTGCACGAAGGTGTATTGGCGGGTCTCACCGGCCGGCACCCCGGGCAACAGGCACGCCGGATTGTCGGCCTCCGCCGCGGGCGACGGATTGCACTTCGCCCAGTCGCCGCCCGCCTCGTCGCCCACGTCCAGCCCGTAGAAGCTGATCTGTTCCGCGTCGCGGGGCCCGGCGTTGGTGACGGTCAGGACGGTGGTCAGGTACTGCCGGGTGTCGTTGTCGATGAAGGCGCCCAGCTTGTAGGTCATGCTCAGCTTCAGGTCGGTGAGCCGGGGGTCCTTCCCGAACGTCGTCGGGCCGTCGGTCTGAACGAACCGGTCCCCGTTCCACCGGTACGTCCGCACCTGGTCCCGGACCCAGTACCTCGGAGTGCGGCAGCACGGCTGGATGTCGGCCACCCGCACCTGGACCGACCCGGCCGGGCTGACCTCCAGCCCGAGGATGTCGTCGAAACCGTCGTTGGTCCGGACGACCCGGCCCAGCGTCACGATCCGGCCCTGGGAGTCCCGGTCGAAGGCGACCACCTGCTTCGCCGACGCCTCGCCGTACCGGCAGGCGACCAGGGCGACCGTCTCGGTGGCCCCGTCGCCGTCCACGTCCCCATGGCCGAGTTCGGCGTCGGCCAACACCGGCACAAAGTCCGTCGCGCTGCTGCGCAGCCGCACGTCCGAGGTCGTGCAGCTCTTCGGGACCAGCGACGGCCAGTCCGGGAGGTCCACGCGGGCGGCGAGCAGCTGCGCCCGGCTGATCCGGCCGTCCGGAGCCTCCGGGCCAGCCGTCGCGGTCGCGGTCGCGCTCGGCGACCCGGTCGCGGACGGCGTGGGCGACGGGGCCGACGTCGGCGGGGCGGTCGGGTCGATGGACTGCCCCGGTACCGGCTTGGGCCGCTCGCCGTTCAGCGTCGCGTTGGCGACGACCGGGGCCGCCACCAGCACGACCGCCGCGGCGGCCGCGGCCACCATCGCCGTGCGGCGACGCCGGCGCAGGGTGCGCCGGGCCTGGTCGGGACCAGGACCGGCGACCCGGGTGGTCACGTCGTTGCGGTACGCGGCGAACCGCTCCCGCAGTCGCGGATCGACGTCAGACATCGCACACCCCCTCGGTGTTCTCGTCGAGCAGTCCGGCCAGCGCGGTCCGGCCGCGGTGCAGCCAGGACTTGACCGTGCCCTCGGCCACCCCTTCCTCGGCGGCGATCTGGTTGACCGACAGGTCGGCCAGGTAATGCAGGACGACCGCTCGCCGATGGTTGGCGGGCAGCTTCGCCAGCGCCGCGTCGATGGCCACCCGGTCGGGCGTCGGACCGGCCACCTCGGCCTCGGTCCGCCGCTGCCGGAGCAGGTGGCTGCGAGCGATGCGCAGCCGCCGCCAGCGGCTGCGGGCCAGGTTCCAGGCGACCTGGCGGACCCAGGCCACCGGATCGTCGTACCGGACCAGGCGGTCCCAGCGGGCCAGCGCCCGGCAGAACGCCTCCTGGGCCAGGTCCTGCGCCTGCCCCAGATCACCGGTGTACGCGCAGAGCTGCGTGGTCACGGCACGGAAGTGCGCGTGGTAGAAGTCGTCGAAGGTGATCGCCGGCTGGAGCAACCGGTCCGTCGCGCCGAGCGTCCCCGGTGGTTCGTTGGCGCGGGCTCCCATCACTGCTGTCACTGCCCCTCCCCGTTGCCGTCGGGCCGGTGTGCCCTGGGCGCCGGTAACACTCCATGCCATCGGTGGAGGTTGCAGCCCTTCCTGCCATGAACCCGACTGTTTCCGGCGCAACCCGCCGCCGCGGAGCGTGCCACCGGACCTGTGGTTGACTGTCGGTGGAGACAGGAGGGGGGCGGTCGTGCAGCTGCCGGGAGTGCTCGGCGAGCCGATCCGGTTCGTGCTGAACTGGGGCCGCCGCTACTCGCTCTGGGTCTTCAACTTCGGCCTGGCCTGCTGCGCGATCGAGTTCATCGCCACCAGCATGGGGCGGCACGATTTCATCCGGCTGGGCGTGATCCCGTTCGCCCACGGCCCTCGGCAGGCCGACCTGATGGTGGTCTCCGGCACGGTCACCGACAAGATGGCCCCGGCGATCAAGCGCCTTTACGACCAGATGCCCGAGCCGAAGTACGTGATCTCGTTCGGCGCCTGCTCCAACTGCGGCGGCCCGTACTGGGACTCGTACTCGGTGACCAAGGGCGTCGACCAGCTCATCCCGGTCGACGTCTACGTGCCCGGCTGTCCGCCACGGCCGGAGGCGCTGCTGCACGGCATCCTCCGCCTTCAGGAGAAGATCGCCGCCGAGCAGTCCGGTATCGGCGGCGTGGCCCGCCCCGACGCGCTCGCCTCGCCGGCGGACGCCGCGCCGCGCCCGGACTCCCCACCCCGCTCCGTCAGCTCGCTCACCTCCCCGCCGGTCCGTCCGCCGGCGTCCTGACCCGCCACCCGGCCCACCCGGCCGACCCGCTCGGATGAGCGCCGCGGCTGGCGGCCGGGGGTTAGCCTGCGGTCCATGACCCAGTCCGCGGAGCAGCGTTCCGCCTTCATCGTCGACGTGCTCACCGAGGAGTTCGGTGCGTCGATGGCACTCGACCCGGCGGCCTTCCGCCGCAAGTTCCGCAAGATGGCCGCCTCCCCGTTCGCCTTCTACCGGGGCAGCGCGTCCCTGTTCTACGCCGACCAGCGCGGCGACTTCGCCGACGAGGCGTTCCTCGACGAGTGGACCAGCCGGGTGTGGATCCACGGCGACCTGCACGCGGAGAACTTCGGCACCTACATGAACGGCTCCGGGCAGCTGGTGTTCAACGTCAACGACTTCGACGAGGCGTACGTCGGGCCGTTCTCCTGGGACCTCAAGCGCCTGGCGGCCAGCGTGGCCCTGCTCTGCTACGCCAAGGCCCTGTCCGACCAGGTGATCAGCGACCTGGTCGCCCGGTTCGCCCGGTCGTACCTGACCGAGCTGCGGGCCATCGCGGCCGGCGGGGACGACGCGATCGGCTCGATCACCCTGGACAACGCCGACGGCGTGCTGCGCCGGGTGCTGCAGCAGGCCCGGCTCAACACCCGGGTGGACCTGCTCGCCACGCAGACGACCATCGACAACTACGAGCGCCGCTTCTCCCTCGGTGACGGGGTGTTCGAGATCGACGCGGCCACCCGGAAAAGGGTCTGCGCGGCCTTCGAGCACTACCTGACCACGCTGCCCGAGACCACCGCGCGGCTGCGTCCGGTCGCGGCCCAGATCAAGGACGTGGTGCTGCGCAAGGGTGTGGGCATCGGCTCGGCCGGGCTGCCGTCGTACAACCTGCTGCTGGAGGGGCACACCCAGGCGCTGGAGAACGACGTCGTGATCTACATGAAGCAGGCGCAGGTGCCCGCGGTGGCCCGGCACATCGACGACGAGCGGGTCCGCGGCTACTTCCGGCACCAGGGCCACCGTACGGCCGAGTCGCAGCGGGCACTGCAGGCGCACGCCGACCCGTGGCTGGGCTTCACCGAGCTGGACGGGACCGGCCAGCTCGTCGCCGAGGTCTCCCCGTACGCCGCCGACCTGGACTGGGCGGACGTCAACGAGCCGGACGAGCTGGCCGGGGTGCTGAGCGACCTGGGCCGGGCGGTGGCCCGGATGCACTCGGTCGCCGACGACGAGTCCAGCCACGACCTGGTGGACTACTCCACCGAGGAGTCGATCGTGGCGGCGGTCGACGCCGACGAGGCGGGCTTCGTCGCCCACCTCGTCGACTTCGCGCACGGGTACGGCGTCCGGACGCGGGAGGACCACCAGCTCTTCGTGGACCTGTTCCGCAACGGCCGCCTGCCCGGTATCTGAGGCGTCCGCCGGCTCAGGCGGTGAAGTCGAGCACCGTCTTGATGTCTCCGCCGGTGTGGGTGTACGCCTCGGCGTACGCCGACACCGGCACCCGGCGGGTGACCAGCGAGTTCAGCCAGGACTGGTCGGCCCGGGCGAGCGCCTGGGCGGCCAGGTCCCAGTGCCGCCGGTTGGCGTTCACCGACCCGAAGACCACGTTGTTCTCCAGTACCAGGTCCCGGTTGAGCGCGCCCGCGTCGAAGTCCATGGTCCGGCCGCCGCTGGAGACGCCGGTCAGGCAGACGATGCCGATCGGCCCGGCCTTGCGCATCGCGTCCAGCAGCACCGGCGGCGCGCCGGTGCACTCGACCACCACGTCCGGTTCGAAGTCCAGCTCGGCCACCGGCACGGTGTGGTACGTCGCGCCCAGCGCCCGGACCAGGTCCGGCTTCGGGCCGGTGGTGTTCCGGTCGAGAACGTGCACCGCCAGGCCGCGCTGGGTGGCCAGCAGCGCGGCCAGCAGGCCGATCGGTCCGGCGCCGGTGACCAGCGCGGTCTGCGGCTTCCACTCGGCGCGGGCGCCGATCCGCTCGATGTGGTCCCAGGCCTTCGCCACCACGCTGGTCGGTTCCAGCAGCATGCCGACCGGGGCGAGGGCCGGGTCCAGGCCGACGGCGAACTTCGGTTGGATCCGCCACCGGTCCCGGGCGAAGCCGGGCAGGCCCTTGATGCCGTGCTCGGTGTACCGCCCGTTGCGGCACATGTCCCACTCGTCGACCGCACAGTTCGGGCAGGGCACCGGGTCGGGGCGTCGGACCACGCCCGCCACCAGGTCGCCGGGTTGCAGGGTGCCGGTCGGGTCCTCCAGCACCCGGCCCAGCGACTCGTGCCCGAGCACCAGCCGCTCCTGGCCGGGCGGGGCCTCGCCGTACTCGCCCGCGGCGATCTCCAGATCGGTGCCGCAGATGCCGACCGCCAGCGCCTCGACCAGGATCGCGCCCTCCTCGGGCGCCGGCTCGGGCCAGTCGTCGACGAGTCGCAGCGAGTCGGGCATTCCGGGAGTCACAGTGACAGCGCGCACGGTGACCATCTTTCCCCCTCCGGCGGCCACCCGCCGGGTAAAGCGGCCAGATGCCCGCCCGGGCGGCCCGACACGGCCGTGGGCCGGCGGCCCTAGGATCAGCGGCATGACTCCGGAAGAGGTCGGCCAGCGGGTGGTCGCGCTGCTGGCGCCGGTCGAGGCCACCGCGTCGGTCTCCGGCGGTCAGTCCCACGCCCGCGCCACCGTCGACGTACCCCTCGCGAGCTGGGCGGACGCTTTGCGCGCGGCGCGCGACGACGCCGAGCTGGCCTGCGACTTCTTCGACTGGCTCTCCGCCGTGGACGAGCTGGCCGCCGGGTTCGACGTGGTGGTCCACCTCTGGTCGACCACCCGCCGGCACGGGGTGCTGCTGCGCACCCGGGTGCCCCGCGAGTCGCCGACGGTGGCCTCGGTGGTCGAGCTCTGGCCGGGCGCCGCCTGGCACGAGCGGGAGACCCACGAGATGTTCGGCATCGACTTCGCCGGCCACCCCGGGCTGGCCCCGCTGCTGCTGCCGCCGGAGTTCGAGGGGCACCCGCTGCGCAAGGAGTTCGTGCTCGCCTCCCGGGTGGCCAAGCCCTGGCCGGGGGCGAAGGAGCCGGGCGAGTCGGAGGCCGGCGGCGGTCGCCGGCCGATCCGGCCGCCGGGCGTACCCGCGCCGGGGGAGTGGGGCACCACGCCGACGCCCGCCGGGGCGGCCGGGGTGGGCGAGGGGCCGCGCGGCGGTGTCCCGGCCCGTCCGGCCCGGGAGCGGCCCGCCCGGCCGGCTCCGGGCGCGCGGGCGGCGCGTACCCCGACGGCCGGGGCGACCGGCGACGGCCCGGCGGCGGCCGGAGAGCCCGCGACCGGCGACCGCCCGGCGCCGCGCGACGAGGAAGGTACGGCCTGATGCCCACCTGGTTGGAGCTGGTGATCCGGGTCGGTGGCGTGCTGGTCGCCTTCCTCACCCTGCCGCTGGTGGTCGGCCAGGCCGAGCACAAGGTGATGGCGCACATGCAGGGCCGGCTCGGCCCGATGTACGCGGGCGGCTTCCACGGCTGGGCGCAGCTGGTCGCCGACGGGGTGAAGTTCGTGCAGAAGGAGGACGTCACCCCGCGCGAGGCGGACCGGGCGGTGTTCCGGCTCGCCCCGGTGGTGGCCCTGGTGCCCTACCTGCTGGTCCTGCTGGTCATCCCGCTCGGCCCGGACGACCTGGTCGGGCAGCCGCTGGACATCGGCCTCTTCTTCGTCCTCGCCGTGGTGGGCGTGGGCGTGGTCGCGGTGCTGATGTCGGCCTGGGCCTCGGCCAACAAGTACAGCCTGCTCGGCGGCCTGCGCGGGGCGGCCCAGCTGCTCGGCTACGAGCTGCCGCTGGTGCTCTCCGCCGCCTCGGTGGCGATGGCGGCGGGCACGCTCAGCCTCTCCGGCATCGTCGAGGCGTGGCAGCCCTGGTGGCTGCTCTGGCAGGCGCCCGCGATGTTCGTCTTCTTCGTCGCCGGGCTGGCCGAGATCCGGCGGCCCCCGTTCGACATGCCGATCGCCGACTCCGAGCTGGTCTTCGGCTACATGACCGAGTACACCGGCCTGCGCTTCGCCTTCTTCCTGCTCGCCGAGTACGTCGGCATCGTGGTGATCGCCGCGCTGACCACCGTGCTCTTCCTCGGCGGCTGGCAGGGCCCGTTCGCCGACGGTCAGCTCGGCTGGCTGTGGACGCTGCTGAAGGTCTTCGCGGTCTCGTTCGTGATCATCTGGCTGCGGGTCTCGTACCCGCGGCTGCGGGAGGACCAGCTGCAACGCCTCTGCTGGCTGGTGCTGGTGCCGCTCTCCCTGGCCCAGCTGGTCCTCACCGCCGCCGTGCGCGTCGCGCTCTAGCGGACTCCGCTCAGCGCAGCGGGGTGTGTGCGGGGTCGACCCGCTCGCCGGCCGGCGGTGGCGGCGGTGCGGTGCCGTCGCCGAAGGGCCGTCCGCCGAGTTCCTCCCGGCCGTGCGGGGTGAGCCAGTTGGACAGGTCGGGGCCGAGCGGCACCACGCCGGTCGGGTTGATGTCCCGGTGCACCTCGTAGTAGTGCTGCTTGATGTGGTCGAAGTCGACCGTGTCGCCGAAGCCGGGGGTCTGGAACAGGTCCCGCGCGTACGCCCACAGCACCGGCATCTCGGTCAGCTTGCTGCGGTTGCACTTGAAGTGGCCGTGGTAGACCGGGTCGAAGCGGACCAGGGTGGTGAACAACCGCACGTCCGCCTCGGTGATGGTGTCGCCGACCAGGTAGCGCTGGCCCGCCAGCCGCTCGGTCAACCAGTCCAGCCGGTCGAAGAGCTGGTGGTACGCCTTCTCGTACGCCTCCTGGCTGCCGGCGAAGCCGCACCGGTAGACGCCGTTGTTGACGTCCCGGAACAGCACCGCGCTCACCTCGTCGATCTCGTCGCGCAGCCGTTCCGGGTAGAGCTGCGGCGCGCCCTCGCGGTGGTACGCCGTCCACTCGGTGGACAGGTCCAGGCTCATCTGCCCGAAGTTGTTGGTGACCACCTGCCCGGTCGGCACGTCCACGATCGCCGGCACGGTGATGCCCCGCTCGTAGCCGGGGAAGCGGGCGAAGTACGCCTCCTGGAGCCGCTCGATGCCGAGCACCGGGTCCCGCCCGCCCGGGTCCAGGTCGAACGTCCAGCTCCGGGCGTCGTGGGTCGGCCCGGCCACCGCCATCGAGATGGCGTCCTCCAGCCCGAGCAGCCGCCGCACGATGATCAGCCGGTTCGCCCAGGGGCAGGCGCGGCTGACCGCGAGCCGGTACCGCCCCGGCTCGACCGGGTAGCCGTCCCGCCCGTCGGCGGTGATCCGGGTGGCGATGTAGCGCTGGTCGCGGGTGAACTCACCGCCCGGCTCGACGTACTTGCCGCCGCTCGTCCCGCCTGCCGCTTCGCCCACGTCGCCCCCTGGAGTCCGTTCGTCGTGTCCCGTTCCATCTTTGCCGATCTCCCGCGCCCCGGCCCGGTGACTCCGTGGTCCCACGGCCGCACTTCGCCCCGGCGCGCCCCGGCTAGGCTGCCCGGGTGATCGATCTGGAGGCGCTGGCGCGGCGGTTCGTCGCCGACGTGTGGAACGGCGGGCGCGAGGAGTCCGTGTACGAGCTGATCGGGGCGGACTGCCCGGGGCTCGGCGGGGCCGGGCCGGAGGCGACGCTGGCCTGGCACCGGGACCGCCGGGCGGCCTTCCCCGACCTGCGCTACAAGATCGTTGACGTGGTGGCCACCGGCGACCGGGTGGCGGTGCGCTGGCGGGCGGCCGGCACCCAGGCCGGGCAGTTCGGGCCGGTGCCGCCGACCGGGCAGGTGGTCAGCTACTCGGGGGCGACGTTCCTGCGCTTCGACACCCAGGGGCGGATCGTCGACGTATGGAGCGTCAACGAGCTGTTCCAGCTCCTCCAGCAGCTCGGCGTGGAGATGCTGCCGCCGACCTGACCCGGCGCCCGGCGCCTCGCTCGCCGGCTCCGTCACTCACGGTCACCTCGCCGGCGACGCGAGGGCGGATGAGTGTGATACCCCTGAGTCATCAAGATGCCGCTGAGGTATCACGCTCGTACCGGCATCCGCCTCCGGCGCCGGTCCGCGGTCCGCTGCGGCGGGAACGACCGCGGCCCCGCGCCGGCGCCCTTCGCGGGGAACGCCGGCACGGGCCGCGGCGGAGCCCCGGATCAGGTCACGCGCGGCGGGGGGTGATCCGGTCCACGCTTCGGGAGCCCTCGAAGACGATCTCCACCACCAGCAGCACCTCGTGCGGGCGGTAGTGCGACGGGTTCCGCTCGGCGGCGTCGAGCTGGCGCCGCCAACAGAAGGGTGGTGGTCGCGCGCGCCGGGGGCACAGGGCAGGATGAGCGTCATGAGCGAGCGCAGCGGCATTCCCGGCGAAGGGCTGGTGAAGGGGCTGGCGGTCACGCTGAAGACGATGACCAGCCGGTCGACCACTCAGCAGTACCCGGACGTCGCCCCCGAACTGCCGCCCCGCTCCCGGGGCGTGATCGCGCTGCTGGCGGAGAACTGCACGGTCTGCATGCTCTGCGCCCGGGAGTGCCCCGACTGGTGCATCTACATCGACTCCCACAAGGAGGAGGTGGTGGTGGCCGGGGCCGCCCGCCCCCGCCAGCGCAACGTGCTCGACAAGTTCGACATCGACTTCTCGCTCTGCATGTACTGCGGGATCTGTGTCGAGGTCTGCCCGTTCGACGCGCTCTACTGGTCGCCGGAGTTCGAGTACGCCGAGTACGACATCAAGGACCTGCTGCACGACAAGGACCACCTCGGCCAGTGGATGGGGACGGTCCCACCGCCGCCCGCGCACGACCACAACGGCGAGCCGGCCAAGGAGGAGGCCACCGCCGCGCGCAGGGCCGCGGCCCCGACCAGCTCCGCCGCCCGCCCCACCGTGGTACGCCCCGAGTCCGACACCGCCGCCGACGGGGGTACGCCCTGATGACCGGTGCGGACGTGCTGCTGCTCGCCCTCGGCGCGGTGGCGGTCGGGGCGGGCGTGCTCGTGGTGGGCACGAAGCACCTGGTGCGGGCCGGCCTCTACCTGGTGGTCTGCCTCGGCGCGCTGGCCGGTGACTACCTGGTGCTCACCGCCGAGCTGGTGGCCTGGGTGCAGGTGCTGATCTACGTGGGCGCGGTGGTGGTGCTGCTGCTGTTCGCGGTGATGCTGACCCGCGCCCCGATCGGCGCCTCCGACGACCTGGACCGTCCCGGCTGGCCGGCCGCGCTGATCGGTGCGGGCAGCGGGCTGGGGCTGGCCGTGCTGCTGGTCGACGCGTTCCGCTGGACGCGGGTCGAGCTGCCGGCGGCGGGCACCGCCGAGCGCCTGGGTGAGCAGGTCTTCCGCTCCTGGGTGCTGCCGTTCGAGGTGCTCTCGGTGCTGCTGCTCGCCGCCCTGGTCGGCGCGATCGTCCTTTCTCGCCCCGACATCGGCCGCCGCCCCGACGAGGGCGGCCGCCGGTGAGACCCGTCATCCCGTACGTCACCGCCGCGCTGCTCTTCGGCCTCGGCGTCTACGGCGTGCTGCGCCGCCGCAACGCGGTGCTGGTGCTGATGGCGGTCGAGCTGATGCTCAACGCCGTCAACCTGATCCTGGTCACCGCCGACACCACGGCGAAGGCCGCTCTGCCGCACGGCGGGCAGGTCTTCGCGCTCTTCGTGATCGTGCTGGCCGCCGCCGAGATCGGCGTGGGCCTGGCCATCGTGCTCCAGCTCTACCGGCTGCGGGCCAGCGTCGCCGTGGACGAGGTGCCGCTGACCGAGGCTGTGGCGCTCGTGCCGGCCGAGCCGCTCGCTGCGGCGGCCGTGGTCGAGCGGTCGTCAAGCGGGCCCGCCGGCCGGCCGGAGGGGGACCGGTGACCGGGCTGCTCGGGGCCGCGCTGCCGGCCGTACCCATGGTGGCCGGCCTGATCGGGCTGCTGCTGCCGCCGTCGCCGCGTGGCGCGGCCACCGGGGAGGACCGGGCCCGACGGGTCGCGATCGGCCTCGGGGTGGCCGGCGCGGCCGGGGCGCTGCTGATCGCGCTGGTCCTGCTGGCCCGGGTCGGCGACCCGGTCGAGACCTCCACCACCTGGATCGACCTGGGCGGGCTGCGGGTCACCCTCGGGGTCCGGCTGGACGGCACCGCCGCCCTGGTCGCGGCGGCCGTCGCGGCGGTCGCGCTGGCCGTCCAGGTCTACTCCACCGCCTACCTGAAGCGGGGCCCGCACGACGACGTCGAGGTCGACCACCGCTACCCGCCGTACGCGGCCCAGATCAGCCTCTTCACCGCCGCGATGCTGCTGGTGGTGGTCGCCGGCGACCTGGTCATGCTGCTGGTCGGCTGGGAGGTGATGGGCCTCTGTTCCTACCTGCTGATCGCCCACGACCGGCGGCTGCCCGAGGCGCCGGCCGCCGCGATGAAGGCGTTCCTGGTCACCCGGGTGGGCGACGTCGGCTTCCTGCTCGGCATCGCGCTGCTCGGCGTCTCGGCGGGCAGTTTCCGGATCGCCGACGTGCTCGCCCACGACCACGCCACCGGCATCCTCACCGCCGCCTGCCTGCTGCTGCTGGCCGGGGTGGCCGGCAAGAGCGCGCAGTTCCCGCTGCACACCTGGCTGCCGGACGCGATGGCCGGCCCGACCCCGATCTCCGCGCTGATCCACGCGGCCACCATGGTCGCCGCCGGCGTGTACGCGGTGGCCCGGCTCTACCCCCTGTTCGAGGCCACCCCGACCGCGCTGGCCGTGCTCGGGGTGATGGCCTCGATCACCCTGCTCCTCGGTGCCCTCGCGGCGACCGCGCAGGACGACCTCAAGCGGGTGCTCGCCTGGTCGACGGTCTCCCAGATCGGCTACATGACCGGGGCGCTCGCCGTCGGCGCGCCGGCCGCCGCGCTGTTCCACCTGCTCACCCACGCCGCCTTCAAGGCGCTGCTCTTCCTCGCCGCCGGTGCGGTGATCCACGCCGTCGGCAGCACGCTGATGTCCCGGATGGGCGGCCTGCGCCGGGGCATGCCGGTGACCTTCTGGTGCACCCTGATCGGGCTGGGCGCGCTGGCCGGGGTGCCGCCGCTGTCCGGGTTCTGGAGCAAGGACGGCGTGCTCGCCGTCGCCGAGGCCGCCGCCCTGGACGGCACCGGCCCGGCGCCGGCCTGGGTCGGCTGGCTGGTCTGGCTCGCCGGGCTGGTCGGCGTCGTGATCACCGCCTGGTACGCCACCCGGCTGCTGCTGCGCACGTTCCTCGGCGAGCCCCGGATGCCGCTGCTGCGCCCGCACGACCCGCCGGCCGCGATGCGCTGGCCGGTGCTGCTGCTCGCGGTCCCGGCCGCGCTGCTCGGACTGGTCGGCTTCGGGCAGGCGTTCGCGCACCGGCTGCTCTTCCCGACCGTGCCGAGCTTGGCACCGGGCGAGGCGCTGCTCGTCCACGTCGGGCCGGCGCTGCTGCTGCCGACCGCGCTGCTGCTGCTCGGGGCCGGGCTGGCCTGGGCCGGCTGGCGCCGGGAGCCGACCGCCGACCCGGCCCGCGTGCTGGGCCCGCTGCGGCCGGTCTTCGCCCGGGCGTTCCGGCTCGACGACGTCCAGCACGCCCTCGTCGTACGCCCGGCGAGGGCGCTCGCCCGCCTCGCGCGTACCGGTGACGAGGTGGGGGTGGACGGCCTGGTCGAGGGGAGCGGCCGGGGCGCGTCCGGCCTCGGCGGTGGCCTGGCCGCGCTGCACCGGGCGGCGCTGCCCCGCGCGGCGGCGGCGGTGCTGGCCGGCGCGCTGCTGATCGGGTTGGCCACCGTCCTGATCGGAGGACTGCCGTGAGCCCGCAGTCGCGAACTGAGGTGGTGCCGTGAGCTTCGGAGAGTTCCTGCTGGTCGCGGTGCTGGCGCTGCCGGCGGTCGGTGCGGTCCTGGTCGCGGTGACGCCCCGGGATCGGGTGGCTCGACTGGTCGGCACGGCGGTGGCCGCGTTGACCCTGGTCGGCGCGGTGCTGCTGGTGTTCGGCGACCACGGCTGGTTCGGCTACGGCCCGGCGCCGGCGGTGCAGCCGTGGCACCAGCTCGACCTGCCCTGGGTACCCGGCCTGGACCTGCGCTTCCACCTCGGCGTGGACGGGATCTCCTGGCCGCTGGTGGTGCTCACCGCCCTGCTCACCCTGCTCTGCTGCGGCTACACCCTCTGGCGGGTGCCGGCCGGCGGGAGCGGGCGGGCGCTGGTGGCGCTGCTGCTGGTGGTCGAGGTGGGCATCCTCGGCACCTTCCTCGCCCTCGACCTGGTGCTCTTCTTCGCGTTCTTCGAGGTCGTGCTGCTTCCGATGTACGCGATCATCGCGGGCTGGGGCGGCGCGGACCGGCGTCGGGCGGCGCGGAAGTTCGCGCTGTACACGCTGCTCGGCTCGGTGCTGCTGCTGGTCGGCGTCTACGTGGTCGTCGCCGCCGCCGGCACCGCCGACATCGTCGCGCTCACCGGTGGGGCCGGGCTGTCCCGGGGCACCCAGCTGGCCGCGTTCACCCTGCTGGGGCTCGCCTTCGCGGTGAAGGCCCCGCTCTGGCCGCTGCACTCCTGGCTGCCCGACGCGCACACCCAGGCGCCCACCGTCGGCAGCGTGATCCTCGCCGGGGTGCTGCTCAAGATGGGTACGTACGGCCTGATCCGGGTCGCGGTCGGGGTCGCCCCGGAGGGGGCCCGCTGGGCCGCGCCGGTGCTCGGCGTGCTGGCCGTCGCGGCGATCCTGATCGGGTCCCTGGTCTGCCTCGCGCAGGACGAGCTGAAGCGGCTGATCGCGTACTCCAGCGTCGGTCACATGGGGTTCGTGCTGCTCGGGGTGGCCACGCTGACCGCCACCGGCATCCAGGCGGCCCTGATCGGCAACATCGCGCACGGGGTGATCACCGGCCTGCTCTTCTTCCTCGCCGGGGCGGTCAAGGACCGTACGCACACCGGCGCGCTCGCCGAGCTGTCCGGGCTGCGGGAGACCGCGCCCCGGCTCGCCGGGCTGCTCGGCTTCGCCGCGGTGGCCTCGCTCGGCCTGCCCGGGCTGGCCGGCTTCTGGGGTGAGGCGTTCGCCGTCTTCGCCGCCGTCCGGCGGGGCGGGCCGCTCTGGATCACGCTGGCCGTGCTGGCCGCGGTGGGCGGGGCGCTCACCGCCGCGTACTTCCTGCGGCTGCTGCGGCAGGTCACCCACGGGCGGCCCAGCCCGGCGGTGGGCCGGCTCGCGCCCGGGCTGGCCGGGGCCGAGCTGACCGCCTGGGCGCCCCTGGTGCTGCTCGCGCTGGCGGTCGGCCTGGCGCCCACGCTCGTGCTCGGCCTCGCCACCGGTCCGGTCGACGCACTGGTGGGAGTGCTCCGGTGAGCGCGCGGACCCCGGTCGGCGGCGGCGCGGTGGGTACGGGCGGCACGGCGGGGCCGCGCGGTCGTGGGCGGAGGTGGACCGTCGCGCGTCGGACGTGCGGCGCGACGGTCGCGGTCGGAGGCGGCCGGGTGGCCGGGCGGCGGGAGTGGGCGGCATGAGTCTCGTGCAGAGCGTGGACAACGTGGCGCTGCTGCCGGCGTACCTGGCCGCCGGCACCGCCGTACTCGTGCTCCTGGCCGACCTGCTGGTGGCCCGGCGCGGCGCGACGGTGGCCGTGGCCGCCGCGGGCGCCGTCGCCACCGCCGCCGGCGCGGCGCTGGTCGGCGCGGGGGAGACCCGGCGGACCTTCTGCGTCGGCGCCGACTGCTCCTGGGTCCTGGACGGCCGGGCGGCCCTGGTCGCCGCCGTCTTCGCCCTGCTCACCCTCGGGGTGCTCGGGCTCTCCGGGCCGCTGCTGCGCGGCGGGCCGACGCCGCCGGGGGAGTTCTGCTTCCTGCTCGCCTGCTCGATGACCGGTGGCGTGGTGCTCGGCGCCGCCGGTGACCTGATCACCCTGATCGTCGCGCTGGAGACGCTCACCCTGCCGCTGTACGTGCTGGTCGGCCTGCGCCGGGGCAGCCTGGCCAGTGCCGAGGCGGCGGTCACCTTCTTCGTGGTCAGCGTGGTCGCGACCACCCTGACCCTGCTCGGCGCGGCGCTGCTCTACGCGGTCACCGGCGGGCTGCACCTGGACCGGCTGGGCGCGATCCTCGGCGACCGCCCGGAGCTGCTCGACCTGCCGCTGGCCACCGCCGCCGTCGCGCTGGTGGTGCTCGGGCTGGCGTTCAAGGTGGCGGCGGTACCGTTCCACGCCTGGGCGCCGGCCACCTACGACGGCGCGCCGTTGCCGGTGGCCGCGTACCTCTCCACCGCCTCCAAGCTCGGCGGGGTGGTGGCCCTGCTCGCCGTGGTGCAGCGCGCACTGCCGGCCGACGTCACCGGCCCGGTGCTCGCCCTGCTCGCCGTGCTGACCATGACGGTCGGCAACCTGGTGGCGCTGCGCCAGCGGCGGACGGTCCGACTGCTCGCCTGGTCGTCGGTGGCCCAGGCCGGCTACATCCTGGCCCCGCTGGGCGCGTTGGCGCTGGCCGCCGGGCGCACCGACGAGGCCCGGGCGGAGGCGTACGCCGCCGCGGTCGCGTACGCGGTCTTCTTCGTGCTGCTGGAGCTGGCGGCCTTCGCGGCGCTGGTGGCGTTGCGCCCGGCCGGCGCGGACGGCGGCACGGTCGACGACCTGCGCGGGTCGGCCCGCCGACAGCCGTGGGTGGCGGCGGCCCTCGCGCTGGCGCTGATCGGCCTGGCCGGCCTGCCGCC
This sequence comes from Micromonospora purpureochromogenes, assembly GCF_900091515.1. Classification (NCBI taxonomy): domain Bacteria; kingdom Bacillati; phylum Actinomycetota; class Actinomycetes; order Micromonosporales; family Micromonosporaceae; genus Micromonospora; species Micromonospora purpureochromogenes. Next base: position 1,342,654 of record NZ_LT607410.1, read on the forward strand.
GGGGCTGGCCGGTCTTTTCGCCAAGGTCACCGTGGTCCGGTCGCTGCTGACCGGCGGCGCCGGCTGGCTGGCCCTGGTGGTCGCGGTCAACGCGGTGATCGGGCTGGCCTACTACCTGCGCCTCGCCGCCACCCTCTACGCCGGCGACGCCCGGGACGACCGGTCCGGCGAGGAAGGCGGGGTGCCGGCCGCCAGCGTTCGGGTGGCCTGGACGGTCACCACGGCGCTGGCCCTGGCCACCGTGCTGGCCGTGGTGGTGGGTTTCGCCCCGCAGCTCGTCCTCGACCTCGCCGCTCGCTGACCCCTTCTCCGGGCTGCTGGGCCTCGCCGCCTCGCCGCCCCCCGTCGCGACCTCGCCGGCATTTTCGCCACCGGCCGCACGTTCGGACCCCGGGCGTGCCGTCTCGAATCCCTCGCACCCTTGCACCCCGACCGCGCGGTTCGCGGTGAGCGGTGTCCCGGCCGAGGGATGCCGCGACACGCCGCAAACCGCGCGAGGCGGCGCTCGCAGCCCGCCCACAGCGACCTCCAGCCAACTCACAGTCATGAGCAGGATGGTTGACGGGTACCGGTGACGTTGGACCGGTCAGCGGGTCCCGCGTGGCCCGCGCACCGAAGGAGTGATCGTGCATCACAACCGTCTGAAGACCGCAGCGCTGCTCGGCCTGTTGACCTCGCTGATCCTCGCGGTCGGCTACTGGTTCGGCGGCAGCGGCGGCCTCGTCATCGCCGTCGTCGTCTCGTTGCTGATGAACGGTGTGTCCTACTTCTTCTCGGACAAGCTGGCGCTGCGCTCGATGCGGGCGCAACCGGTCAGCGAGGCCGAATTCCCCGAGCTGTACCGGATGGTCCGTGAGCTGGCCACCGAGGCGCGGCAGCCGATGCCCCGCCTGTACGTCAGCCCGACCTCGCAGCCCAACGCGTTCGCGACCGGGCGCAACCCGGCCCACGCGGCGGTCTGCGTCACCCAGGGCATCACCGAGATCCTGGACTACCGGGAGCTGCGCGGGGTGATCGGTCACGAGCTGTCGCACGTCTACAACCGGGACATCCTCATCTCCAGCGTGGCGGCCGGCCTGGCCGGCATCATCACCGCGCTGGCCAACATCGCCTGGTTCATCCCGCTGGGCGGTGGCGACGACGAGGACGCCCCGAACCCGGCCGTGCTGCTGCTCGCCCTGATCCTCGGCCCGATCGCGGCCACCGTGATCCAGCTGGCGATCAGCCGGAGCCGGGAGTTCCAGGCGGACGCCTCCGGCGCCCAGCTCACCCGGGACCCGCTGGCCCTGGCCAGCGCCCTGAAGAAGATCCACATGGGTACCCAGACGCGTCCGCTGCCCGCGCAGGGTCAGCTGACCAGCACCGCCCACCTGATGATCGACAACCCGTTCAAGCGGGGTGGCGGCATCGCCGCGCTCTTCTCCACCCACCCCCGGATGGAGGAGCGGGTCGCCCGGCTTGAGCAGCTGGCCGCCAACAGCGGTCCCGTGCAGTTCCAGCGCTGACCCACCCGCCACCTCCGCCCGCGTCCGGTCCGGACGCGGGCGGAGTCGTGTGTCCGGGCACAAACTGGTTCCCTCCCGTCCTGCCCGCCGTTAGGGTCGAAACGTCTCTCACCCATTACATCCTCGGAGGTCGACCGTGGCCGCACTGCGCCAGTACCTGGGCGTCTGGCGGATCCCCGGCGCGCCGATGCTGCTGATCCTCGGCGTCATCGGCCGGCTCGGGATCGGCATGACCCCGCTGGCGCTGCTGCTCGTCGTCGAGCAGGTGACCGGGCGGTACTCGCTCGCCGCGGTCGCCGGCGGCATCTACGCCCTGTGCGGCGCCGCGCTCAGCCCGGTCGCCGGGCGGATCGCCGACCGGGTCGGCCCCACCCCCGTGCTGCTGGCCACGTCCGTCGCCCATCCCCTCGCGCTCTTCGGGCTGCTCGGGGCCAGCCGGTCCGAGGCCGGCAACCTGGGCCTGATCTACCTGGCCGCCGGGATCGCCGGTGCGACCTACCCGCCGCTGACCGCCGCGATCCGGGGCGCCTGGAACGACCTCACCGGCCCGAACTCCGGGCGGTACCACCTGCGCAACACCGCGTTGGCCGCCGAGACCTCGCTCTTCGAGGTCGTCTTCGTGCTCGGCCCGCTGCTGGTGGCCGGCTTCGTGCTCGTCGCCGACGCCGCCGCCGCACTGGTCGGCGCCGCCCTGGTCACCCTGGTCGGCACGGCCGCCGTGGCGCTGGGGCGGGTGATGCGCGGCTGGCAGCCGCACCCGCGCGAGCACCACGCCAGGGGTCTCGGCCCGCTGCGGGTGGGTGGCTTCCCCGCGCTGCTGGTCTGCGTCGCCAGCCTCGGCATCGCGTTCGGCGCCGCCGGGGTGATCGTGCCGGCCTTCGCCGGTGATCAGCCCACCGCCGACCCGGAGAGCCTCGCCGGCATCCTGCTCGCCGTCTGGGGCGTCGGCAGCGCCGCCGGGGGCTTCTGGTTCGGCGTACGCAAGCCGTCGACGAACATGACCCGCCAGTTCGCCTGGCTGCTCGGTGCGGTGGCCGCCAGCTTCGCCGTCTTCGCGGTGATGCCCGGCCCGGCGGCGCTGGGTGTCGCGCTGGTGGTCGGCGGTGCCACCATCGCGCCGGCGCTCACCCTGGAGAACACCCTGGTGGGACGGATCGCCCCGCCCGGCATGCTGAACGAGGCGTACACCTGGGTGGTGACCATGTCGGTCGCGGCGAGCGCCGCCGGCGGCGCGGTGGCCGGGCTGATCGTCGACCACGCCGGCGGCGTGCCGTGGGCGTTCCTCTTCGCCGGGGCGGCGGTGGCCGTCGGGGCCGCGGTGGCCGCGCTGCCCGCCGGGCCGATCGCCCGGGCCGAGGCGACAGCGGTACGCGCCGAGCAGCCTGTCGCCGCCTGACCGGCCCCCGGGATTACGCCGGCCTGCCCCGGATCGGCAGCGGGCCGGACGGTCAGTGTGCCCGAAGGCTCGGGTGATGCCGCGCCTCCGGTCCGATCACGACGGTGCCGGGTGACGGTGTCCCGCGGTGCCGCTTCGGTCGGCCGGGGCGGTTGGCCGGCGTGGTGCGGGACGTGAACGGCCGTACCGACCTGGATGATCGGCAAACCTGACCGACATTCGGTTCTCCGCAATTCCGGCGGCCCGCGAGGACGATTGTCGGCTGCCCCGGTTGGACGGCTGGCCGCAGTCGGCCGTTAGTACTCAGGTGGCCCGCGAAGAATGGAGAAGCGGGCTTTCCCGATTGCTTTTCAGGTCGCTTTCGCGTTCCACTCCTACGAGCGCAGGGCCAGGCCCTTGCCGCTCGTTTCCTGCTCAGCACCGCCTGATTAGTGACCCACTAATGGCGTATTGTCGGCTAGCCGACAATCGCGTAACACAATGACGCGGTCGAGCGCTGTTTGCTTCCACTGCGGCTGAACCGTGTTTTCCGGAGCAGAGGAGAACGGTAATGACGGTCGCTATTTCTGCCCCTGCGGGCGCCGTTGCAGAATTGCGGACGGCGGTGTCCGAGGGGCCGGTGGCCGCCGGCGCCGGGCCCGCTCACGACGTCGCGGTCGTCGGCCTCGGCTACGTCGGCCTCCCCACCGCGCTGGCTCTGCACGCCACCGGCCGCCGGGTGCTGGGCATCGACGTCGACCCGGCTCGGCTGACCGCGATCGGGAAGCGGCGCGTCGACCTGCTCCCCGCCGACCTCCTGCGGCTGGACCAGGCCCTGGCCGACCGGTCCGCCTTCGAACTCACCGACGAGCCGGCCCGGCTGGCCGACGCCGCCACCGTGCTGATCTGCGTCCCCACACCGGTCGACCCGCAGCTCGTGCCGGACCTGCGGATCCTCCGCCGGGCCTGCGAGACCGTGGTCGCCCACGCGGTGCCCGGACAGGTGCTGGTGCTGACCTCGACCAGCTACGTCGGCACCACCCGGGAACTGCTCGCCGAGCCGCTGGCGGCGCGCGGGCTGCGCCCCGGCGTGGACGTCTTCGTCGCCTTCAGCCCCGAGCGGATCGATCCGGGCAACGAACGGCCGCAGGCCCTGGTGCCCCGGGTGGTGGGCGGGGTGACGCCCGAGTGCCGGGACCGGGCCACCGCCGCGCTGCGCGGGTACGGCCCGACGCTGCACGAGGTCTCCTCCGCCGACACCGCCGAGATGACGAAGCTGCTGGAGAACACCTTCCGTGCCGTCAACATCGCCTTCGCCAACGAGATCGCCGAGGCGAGCCGGGCGTTCGGGCTGGACGTCCAGGAGGTGATCGAGGCGGCCGCCACCAAGCCGTTCGGGTTCATGCCCTTCTACCCGGGACCGGGGGTGGGCGGGCACTGCATCCCCTGCGACCCGCACTACCTGCTCTGGCAGCTCCGCGGTGCCCGGACGCCGGCCCCCGTCATCGAACACGCCATGACGGCGCTGGCGGGCCGGCCTCGCCTGGTGGTCGACCGGATCAGGACGCTGCTCGCCGACACCGGCGTGCCGCTGCGCGCCGCCCGGGTGCTGGTCCTCGGCGTCGCCTACAAGCCCGACGTGGAGGACCTGCGGGAGTCGCCGGCCCTGGAGATCATGGAGCACCTGCGGTCCGCCGGCGCCACGGTCGCCTACCACGATCCGCACGTGCCCCGGCTGCCGCTCGCGTCCGGCACCGCGCACAGCGTGCCGCACCCGGACACCGCCCCGGCCGATCTGGTGCTGGTGCACACCCTGCACCGCGCGACCGACGTCGGCTGGCTCGACCGGCACCCGTTGGTCCTGGACGCCACCTACCGGCTGGCCCCGGCGCCGGGACGGTTCCGGCTGTGAGGGACCGGCCCCAGCCACCTCCGCACCACCAGCCGTGGGCGGGAAGCCCGGTCGCCCACGGCCGCGACCCGGTGGGCAGCGCGCGACTGCCGGGGTTCCCGCTCGCCTGGCGGTACGCCGACCCCACCGACACCGTGCGCCTGCCGGTGTCCGTCCGGCACGCCGAAGCCGGACGGGAGCTGTCGAGCGCGAGCGCCGGGGCGGATCGGCACCGGGCCGAGCGCACCCGGCGAGGCCCCCGGCAGATCGTCGCCCTGCTGGGCATCGCGGCGATCTGCGCACTGATCGGCTGGCACGTCGGAGTGAAGGTGATGTTCCTCCGGGGCAACCTGGCGGCCGCCTGCTACACGATCCTTATCAGCAGCTACGTGCTGAGCCGCTTCGTGCTCGCCGCGTTCTACCGGCCGCCGCGGGACGTCGGCCTGGAGCCGTCCGTCGCGATCATCGTGCCGGCCTACAACGAGGGCGAGGCGGTCGGCCGCACCATCCACTCCTGCCTGGCGCTGGACTATCCGGCCGAGAAATTGGAGATCGTCGTGATCAACGACGGCTCCAGCGACGACACCTGGGAGCAGATGCTGCGCGCGGCCGGCCGGTACCGGCCGGGCGCGGTGCGCTGCCTCGACCTGGGCCACAACCAGGGGAAGCGGGCCGCGATGGCGGCCGGCATCCGGGCCACCTCGGCGGAGATCCTGGTCTTCGTCGACTCCGACTCCATGCCGGCGCCGGACGCCATCCGCCTCCTCGTGCAGGGCTTCGCCGACCCGAAGGTGGGCGCCATCTCCGGGCTCACCTACGTGCGCAACGCCGAGGCCAACACCCTCACCCGGATGCAGGCGGTCCGGTACTACGTGTCGTTCCAGCTGTTGAAGAGCGCGGAATCCGTCCTGGGGGCGGTCACCTGCTGCTCCGGCTGCTTCGCGGCGTACCGGCGGGCGGCCGTGGTGGAGCTGCTGGAGGCCTGGGAGCACCAACGGTTCCTCGGCGTGGAGTGCACCTACGGCGACGACCGGGCGCTCACCAACCGGGTCCTGCGGGCGGGCTGGACCACCCGGTACGACGCCCGGGCGGAGGCCTGGACCGACGCGCCCGAGGCGTACGGGAAGTTCCTCCGCCAGCAGCTGCGCTGGAAGAAGTCGTGGACCCGGGAGGGGCCGCTGCTGCTGGCGCACATCTGGCGTACCCGCACCCGGGCCCTGCCGTCGGTCGCCGTGCAGACGGCGGCCGGCCTGCTCAGCCCCGTGATCGTCCTCTACAGCCTGGTCCAGCCCTTCGTCGACGGGCGCTTCCCGCTGGTCTACTTCACCGGCCTCTACCTGGTGGCCGGCGCGTACGCGCTGGTCTACCGGATGCTGCGGCACGACGGCCTGTGGCTGTACGCGCTGCTCGGCACCTTCTTCTACATCCTGTTCTCCCCGCAACTGCTCTGGGCGGTGGCGCGGATCCGGGACGGCAGCTGGGGCACCCGCGGCGCGGCGCCGCCACCCCCGTCCGCCGCGAGCCCGGACGCGCCGCCGGTCGCCGTCCCCGCGATCCTGCCCGTGCGCGTGCCGGCGGTGAGCCGTGACTGACCGTCCGCCGCTGGGCCGCCGGCTGCTCGGCCTGCTCACCGGCCTCGTCGCGGTGGCCGCGCTGCTCGCCGCCGGGCTCAGCTGGGTGACGTTGAGCCGCCCGTTCGACCCGCCGCAGCTCGCCGCGCTGACGGTCGACGCGTCGTCGGACCCACCGAACCTGCCCCGCTACCCCGGCGCGGTCACCGTGCTGACGTACCACGGGGTGTCCGACACCGACGCGTCCGCCACCACCCTGAGCCGGCGGACCTTCGCCGAGCACCTGGCCACCCTGGCCGCCGCCGGATACCGGACCGTACGGCTCAGCGAGGTACGCGACGCGCTGGCCGGCGGGGCCAGCAGGTTGCCGGAGCGGCCGCTGCTGCTCACCTTCGACGACGGATCGCTGACCACGTGGACCACGGTCGACCCCGTGCTGCGGGCGTACGGCTTCACCGGGGTGGCCTTCCTGACCACCGGGCGGATCGTCGCGCCCGGCACCCCGTCGGCCTTCCTCTCCACCCGGCAGGTCCGGGACATGGCCGACAGCGGGCGGTGGGAGTTCGGCTCGCACACCGACGCCCTGCACGACTGGGTGCCGGTGGCGGGCGACATCCAACCCGCGCTCACCAACCAGATCCTGGTCGACGGCCGGCCGGAGACGCTGGACACGTGGCGCCGCCGGGTGGGTGCGGACCTGGAACGCAGCCAGGAGTTCTTCCTGCGGGTGCTGGGGCATCGGGTCGACACGTTCGCCTACCCGTACGGCGAGGCCGGCCGGCTCTCCAACAGTCCGGAGATCGCCCGGGAACTGCCCGTCCTGCTGGAGCGGGCCGGTTTCTCATTGGCCTTCACCGGCGAGAACGTGCCCGGCGGCCACGTCAACGCGGCCAGCGGCGCGTCGCCCCGCTGGCTGCTGCCGCGCATCGGCGTCCGCCGCAGCACCTCCGTCGACGGGCTGGTGACGATGATCCACCGGTCCGTTCCCACCGCCGTGCCGCGCGATCTCACCGCCGTGCCCTGGCTCGGTGTGCCGGGTCGGTGTGCGGTGCAGCCCGCCCGGATCCAGGTCGCCGTCGACAGCGAGGGCGCCGGGGAGTGCCGGTTGGACGAGGTGAACACCAGCCAGTGGCGGGACTACACCCTCTCCGTCGAGGTCGACGGCATCCGGCCGGGCGTCTCCGCCCTCGTCTCCGTCCGGGACGGCGCGGGCGCCGGCCACCGCGGCGCGGTAGAGGTGCTGATCGGCCGGCGGGAACTGACGATCCGGCAACAGGTCGGCGACGGGCCCACCGCGACGCTGGTGAGGGCGAGCCGGCGGACGCCGGCCCGGGGCCTGCTCCGCATCGAGGTCCGGCAGGACCGGATCACCGTACATCCGCCCGGTGCGCCTCCGGTGACGGCCGCCTTCGACAACCGGCTGCACGAGGGCGGCGTCGTCTTCTCGCTCACCGGACCCGCCCGGACGACCATCGGCTACCACGCACCCACCCTCGCCCCGTCCAGTTGAGCCCAGTCCACCAGGCAGTAGGGAGCCCCAGATGTCCGCCCTCAACCGGTTCCACCGCCGAGCGCGGTCGATCGCGTCACGCGCGCTGCTGGTCGGCCTGGCCGCCCTGCTCGCGCCGGTCGTGCTGCCCGGCGCGGCGCAGGCCACACCGGCCACCGTCGTCTCGCTCACCTTCGACGACGGCGGCTACGACCAGTACGCCAACGCCCGTCCGCTGCTGGACGCGCACGGCATGCACGGCACCTTCTACATCAACAGCGGCCGGGTCGGCGCCGGCGGATACATGTCCCAGGCCAACCTCAGCGCCCTCGCCGCCGCCGGGCACGAGATCGGCGGCCACACGGTCAGCCACGCGGCGTTGAACACGCTCTCGGCCGACGACCAGCGCCGGGAGATCTGCAACGACCGGGTCGCCCTGCTCGGCATGGGCTTCACCGTGAAGAACCTCGCCTACCCGTACGGCTCCGCCGACGCGACCACCAAACAGGTGGCCGTCGAGTGCGGCTACAACAGCGGACGGTCGGTGGGCGGGGTCGTCTCGCCCGGCTCCTGCGGCGGCTGCCCGTACGCCGAGTCGGTGCCGCCGACCGACGCGTACTTCACCCAGACCCCGGACTCGGTGCGGACCGTCACCACCCTCGACCAGATGAAGAGGTACGTCAGCCAGGCAGAGGAGCACGGCGGCGGCTGGGTGCAACTGGTCATGCACCACGTCTGCGACGGTTGCGGCGCTGAATACGAGGTGAGCCCCACGGTGCTGGCGGCCTTCCTGGACTGGCTCGCCCCGCGCGCCGCGTCCGGTACCACGGTCCGCACCGTCGACGAGGTGGTCGGCGGGCCGCTCCAGCCGGGGGTTCCCGGCCCGACGCTCGCCTCACCCGAGCCGGGGGAGCTGGTGCAGAACGCCTCGCTGGAGTCGGTCGGCACGAACGGACTGCCGTCCTGCTTCCAGTACGGCGGCTTCGGCACCAACACGTACGCCTGGACCCGCACCACCGACGCGCACACCGGCTCGTACGCCCAGCAACTGGCCGTCTCCGCCTGGAGCAGCGGCGACCGCAAGCTCGTCACCCGGCAGGACGCCGGGAGCTGCGCACCGCCGGCCGTCGCCGGCCACACGTACTCCGCCGGTGTCTGGTACCGGGGGAGCTGGGGCTCGACCGCCCGCGTGCAACTGGTGCTCTACTACCGCAACTCCAGCGGCGCCTGGGTCTACTGGGCCACCGGTCCGGCGGTGCCGGCCAGCGCCTCGTGGATCCGGACCCCGGCCTACCTGAGCCCGGCGGTCCCGGCCGGCGCAACGGCCCTGAGCTTCGGGCTGGCCCTGGTCGGCGCGGGGAACCTGACCACCGACGACTACACCCTCGTCGACTCCGCGACGGGATGACGACTCCGCTGCCTGCGGCGCAGGGTGGGCCACGCCGACCCGCCCTGCGCCGGCACCTCGCCGAACTCGGCGCCGCCCTGCTCGCGCTGGCGGCCATGCTCGCCTTCACCAGTTACGTACGGCACCCGCCCGCCGCCGAGGCAGGCCCCGCGGACGAGGCGGGTCCGGCGGTGCCGCGCCCGGCCAGCACCGCGAACCCCTGCCTCCGCGGGCGGGTGATGCTGACCTTCGACGACGGTCCGGACGCGCACACGCGGGGAGTGCTGGAGGTGCTGCGCGCCTACGACGCGCGGGCCACCTTCTTCGTGCTGGGCGTCAAGGTCCGCGCCCACCCCGAGCTGGTAGCGGCCGAGGTGGCCGACGGGCATCAGGTGGAGAACCACAGCTGGGACCATCCGCACCTGGCGGACCTGAGCGCGGCCGAGGTGCGCACCCAGCTCGCCGACACGCAGGCGGCCGTGGTGGCGGCCGGTGCGCCGGCGCCGACCCTGGTGCGGCCCCCGTTCGGCAACAGCGGTCCGGTCGTCCACGCACAGGCGGAGGCGTTGCGGTTGCGCGAGGTCCGGTGGAGCATCGACACCAACGACTGGCGCGGGCGCGCCCCGGCGGACATCCGGGACGCGGTGCTCGCCGGGGTGCGGCCGGGATCGGTGATCCTGCTGCACGACGGCAGCCGCGAGTCGGGCAACACCGTCCGGGCCCTTCCCGGGATCATCGAGGGCCTGCGGGAACGTGGCTTCTGCACCGCATCGATGCGCTCATGACCGGAGGGGGTGGCAGGGTGTCGACACTGTCGCGGCCGCCAGCCGTCCGCACCGCGCCCCGGTCCCGCCGGTGGTGGCTGGCGCTCGCGGCCGGCGCGGTGGTCGTGCTGCTGGTCGCCGCCGGGGTCGCGCTGCTCCTGACCCGTACGCGCGGGCCGGCCGACTTCGCCCCGTCGTTCTCCGGCCCCGACGGGCTGGTGACCAACGAGTACGCGTACCGGCATCCGGACCGGCCGGGGGTGCACCGGTCGGACGACTGGCAGGTCACCAGCGGGTCGCTGTACCGCCGGGGTGGGGTGGCGTGGACCGGGACGCCGGACGCCGCGGCGCCGGGCGTCGACTCGTCCACCGGTACGGGCTCCAGCGTCTTCCGCATGACCAGCCGGCGGCACGACTTCGAGAACGTCCGCGTGTCGCTGCGGCTGCGCAACCTCGGACTGACCGACGCCGGGCGGGAGGCGGCGTCGGAGACCGACGGCGTGCACCTCTTCCTGCGTTGGAAGGACGAGACCGAGCTGTACGTGGTGTCGCTGAACCGGCGCGACGACCGGATAGTGATCAAGAAGAAGCTGAGCGGTGGCGACGTCAACGGCGGGACGTACGTGACCATGGGCCAGGCGCCCTACCAGGTGCGTACGGGTGCCTGGCAGTCGTTCGAGGTGGCCATCGCGACCACCCCCTCCGGCGGGGTCGGCATCGACGTGCGACAGGACGACCGGATGCTGGTGGCCGCCACCGACAAGGGCGACTCGGGATCACCGATCACCGGCGCCGGCGCGATCGGGCTGCGCGGCGACAACTGCGAGTTCGAGTTCGACCAGGTGCGCGTCGTCACCGAATGATGTCCCCCTGGGCGGCTGAGCGGGTCTCAACCGGACTCGACGGGGTACCTCACCGCCATGTTTCTCTTCTTCTCGAACCGGATCGGCTGTCTCGGCTCGATCCTGATCAGCGCCATCCTGACGGTGATCCTGCTGTTGATCTTCTCGCGCTGAGCCCTGTTGATCTTCTCGCGCTGAGTCGGTGGTCGGACCGTCCCGCTCGGCTAGCCAGGTGGTGACGGTGGCTCGGGTGGGCGTCCTCTCGCGCGGGCCGCGTCGGTGACGGCGATCCCTGCCAGGACTGCGGTCGCGGCGAGGGCGGCCAGCAGCGGCGGCACGAACAGCATCGCCGGTGCCAGGGCGGCCAGCACGAGCACACCGATCGGCCGATTCCGGGACACCCGGCTGAATACCGTGTATTCGAAGCCGGCACGCCCGGCCAGGAACAGCGCGGGTTCGCCGAGGATGACGGCGACCCAGGCCGGTTGCGGGTGTCCGAGTGGATGGGCGATGACGAGTTCGACGCCGACGGCGGTGACGACGATGCCGGCCACCATGAAGGGGTAGGAGTATGTCGCCCAGAAGGCGACGCGGGTCGGGTCCGGGGCCGTTGTGCCAGCCTCGGCCAACAGTTCCTCGGCGCGGTAGATGAAGATCCGCCAGAACAGCACCGTGGTGGCGAACGACACCACGAACGCCGCGCTCCGATCAGCCGCGAAGCCGCTGCCGTAAAGAGTCAAACCGGAAACCAGGATCAACTCGCCGAGCACCCAGCAGCTGTATCGCTGCCCCGTTGTGGGTCATACAAGTCGGTCGCTCCACCGGAGATCCTGGATCAGCCCGTGCGAGAGCTGGGCGAGCGCGACGACAAACACCAGGTCGAAGAAGAGCTCCAGAAAGTTTGTCCGTGGCTCCTCGGGACCTCGCAGCAGCTTTGGCACCGCTCGTCATCATCGGCTCGCCCGTTCTGCCGACTTTGTCGCGGCTTGGAGCATTCGTACCCCGTGGCAACGCTGGGGAACTCGGATGTGCGGGGGCGGCCCGAGCGACGCCGGCGCCGCCGAGGACGAGACCTGTAACCGCGGCGCTCACGGTGGAGCGAATGTGCTGACGAGACTGCGCCCTGGTCATGCGCTCGGGTTCGAGTGGAGCGCCAGTGCCTACCGTTGGCTGTCTGGTGACAGGTGGGGCGCCATGTAGCGGATCAGGGGTCCGTGTGGATCGCGATAGTCAAGAAGGATGTCCGGTGCACCGCCGGTCGATGAGGTTGGCTCGCTCGTTCCTTGCTGGCTGACGTCGCCACTGTCCCCCGTGGGGATGCCGGCCGTCACGCTGATGTTCACGTGCCGCACGGCACGGTCCGTCTCCGTAGCGAGTCCGCTCACGATGACGACAACGGTCCTACCCTCTTCGTGCCACGCCGGCAGCAGGCCGCGGCCGTCGCCCAGATCCGGTTCCCCGGGCAGGCAGCGGCATGTCCGGCCACGGGCGTGCAGTGCCTGCGCCAGGTGATCAACCAGGGCAAGGTGGGTATTGGGACAGGACACGGCCACTCGAAGGCCTTTGCCGATCGACGCTGCCGCGATCGCGTCGGCAATTGCCGCCAGCGCTGTCCGCTCGCGCGCGACCCTGGAAAGATCAGGCACGTCGCGCCATTCACTGAGGCTTGACTCCACCTCCTGGAGGCGTGACTAGCCCGGGTGCGTGTTACATGGCTCTGCCTGGGCGGGCAGATCAGGCCCTGACGAAAGCGATCCAGGGCAGCCCTCGGTTTTCCCGCCAGCCGTGCCACAGCAGCCAGGCACCGCCGATTTCGGCGGGCGCGGCGAGTAGGAACAGCAGGATCGAGCGGGCAACCGTCACGCGTCGGACCGTAGCGGGACCACCTGGCGGTCGTGCTGGTCGGATTGGCCGCAGGAGCAGTTGCCGCCGACACAGCCGGTGGTGTGGCGGCGCTTGCTGGCCCACCACCAGGACAGGCCCGCGAGCACGGCCAGGGCGACGGCGACGCCGGGCAGGAAGCGGTTGGCTGCGGCCCAACCGACACCACCGAGGACCCCGGCGGCCAGCAGCGGCGGCAGGATGCAGCAGGCGGCGCAGGCGGCTCCCGCGAGTCCCGTCATCCCGGAGGGGAGCAGGCGGCGAAGCCGGTCAGCAGGTGTCGGCACGGTCGTTCCTTTCGCCGAGTTCAGCAAACGGCAGGGGGCAGCAGGTACTGCCGGCGCAGGCGACCAGGTCGTCGCAGCCGGCCGAGATGGCGGCGCGCAGGGTGTCGCGGATGACGGTCAGGTCGGCCAACTTCTGTTCCACCTCGACGAGCTTTTCCTTTGCCCGTGCCTGGAGGCCGGTGTCGGGTCGGCGGTTGTGCTGGTGTCGGCCCGCGTCGAGCAGGTCGGCGACCTCGTTGAGCGTGAAGCCGAGGCGCTGTGCGGTCTTGATGACCCGCAGCAGGGTCAGGGTGTCGGACGGGTAGAGCCGGTGCCCGCCCGGCGACCGCTGTGGGGAGGCAAGTAGTCCCCGGCGCTCGTAGTAGCGCAGCGTCTGCAGGTTGACGCCGGCCGCGTCGGCCAGCTGGCCGGTGCGCAGCCCAGACCCGGTCATCTCGGGCCCCGGACGGACGTCGCCCGCTCGGCGAGGGCATCGAGGACGTCGACGTGCGCCGCCGGCACCCGAACGTCCAGCGTCAGCGAATCCGGGCCAGGTCGTGCGATGTCGAAAGCGAAGAACGAGCAGCAGGACTGTTCACGGGCGGTCAGGTCCCGCGCTGTCTCCTCGACCTGCGCCGCGCCGTCGAGCTGCAACCGCAGGTGCTGTGCCGACAGCCGGTCGACACCCTGGACCGCATCGCGGAAGAACTGATCGAACTCGGCGAGCCGCAGTGGCCGTTCGGGGGTCGGCAGGGTGCAGGCATCCGGTGCCCAGGAGTCATCCGTCGTGACGTGTCGGTCGCTCATACTCTGACGGTAAGCCTGTACCTGGGTACCGGATGCAAGCCCCGGTCGGTAGAAGTATCCAGGCCGTCAGAGGTCGGACAAGGCCAACCAATGGCGACCATCGGCGACGACGGTTCGCGCAGGTAGCGCAGCGTGGCCCATGGTGACTGCGGCGCAGGCAGTGCCTTACCGGTAGTTGGTGAACTGCAGCGCCACGCCGAAGTCCTCGCCCTTGAGCAGCGCGATGACGGCCTGGAGGTCGTCCTTCTTCTTGCCGGTGACCCGGAGCTGGTCGCCCTGGATCTGCGCCTGCACGCCCTTCGGGCCCTCGTCGCGGATCTTCTTGCTGATCGCCTTGGCCTTGTCCGTGTCGATGCCCTGGATGACCTTGGCGTCGATCTTGAAGATCTTGCCCGAGGCGCGGGGGTCGCCGGCGTCCAGCGACTTGAGCGAGATGTTCCGCTTGACCAGCTTCTCCTTGAAGACGTCGAGCGCCGCCCGGACCCGCTCCTCGGTCTCCGCCTGGAGGCTGATCGACTCCTCGCCGGACCAGGAGATCTCGGCGCCGGTGCCGCGGAAGTCGAACCGCTGCGCGAGCTCCTTCTCCGCCTGACGGAGGGCGTTGTCGACCTCCTGGCGGTCGACCTTGCTCACGATGTCGAACGACGGGTTCGCTGCCATGCTCATGCTCCTGCTGTCCGGCGGTCTGTCACGTACCGTCGTCCGCTGGCCAGCGGCACGACCCCCTGACCGTACCCGGTTGCGACGATCCCGGGGGCAACCGCTATCCTTGGCGTCGCTGCCGCGCGCGAGTGCGGTGGTATGCCCTGGCGGGTTGCCCGAGCGGCCAATGGGAGCGGACTGTAAATCCGTCGCGAAAGCTTCAGAGGTTCGAATCCTCTACCCGCCACCAGGTGCGAAGACGGCCTCTGACCAGCAGAAATGCGGTCAGGGGCCGATCTTGTTTGGTCCCGCTGAGTCCGACCGTCGCCCACCGTCGCTCAACGTTCGGGGGCGTATCGGGGGGAGCCCGAGGGGCACCTTGCGATGTCAGTGCCCGTCGTCGGCACCCTTGTCAGGTTGTGACCGTTCCGCCGTTGACGACATCGCGCGTTGCGGTAACGTCGAGACTTGCCGGATCGTTACTCAGCGCAGGTGAGGCGATGCGGTCAGTTGCGGGTAAGGAGTGATGTCACACCCCGCTCGTACTGTTGAGAGCGTCAACCAGGCAACACCCCCCTGACCGGCTGTGAATCCGGCTCCCGGACGACCGGCATGCCGTGACGCGGTCACCGCCCCCATGCTTGGGGCTTGCCGCACGGACCCGGCGCGCACCGTTCCTGCGCCGCGCCGCTCGGGCACGGTGCCCGGCCGGCTGCCGGCCCACGAGCCTCAATCACCCCTTGCCGCTACCGTCTCGGCGGCCTCCGGGCTTCCCCGCTCTCCGCGCCAGCCGCCGGGCGTTGGCGTGTCGGCCGCGTGCGACAGCTAAGCGGCCGGCGCGCGCCCAGGCGGCGGCGCGTGCGGCCCGCTTGTCGGGCCGCCTTGAAGACGTACAGAAACTTTGAACCGCTCGCCGGCAGCCGGCTGTCCGGTCTCGGGACCTGCGTGACAGATCGGTATCAGGACCTGGGTGACACTTCTGGCCGACTTAGCGGGATCATGAGGCACGTGAGTTCCTCTCAGCCCGTCGGGCCCAACGCCCTTGCCGACGCCGTTAGAGACGAGTTGGTAGCCGCCGGCCTACCCGTGCTGCCGTGGGAGCCGAGTGAGGTCCGCGGCACGGGCGTCTCCATCCTTGCCGACGCAGACGATCCAGAGGTCTGGATCGGTTGGGTGGAGAGCGAGGCCATGCGCAACGCCGCCATCACCGCTCTGCAAGCGGGCGCATACCGGCCCGGCGGCTCGGAGGTACATCCCGCCCTCCGGCATTCTTCGACGGTCACGTCCGCGATGCTCGCGGCCATAGCGGAGATCCTTGTGGCGGTCGGGTTCCACGTGGAGACGGACGCCGATGACATGCGGCCGAGCGAATTGCTGGTGCGGGGACGGCAGCCTGGGCCCAGCTGGCGCGATCCGGCCGTTCCGCCGCTCGCCGGTTCGTCCGGCTACGGGCCAGGCGTGCGGGTGCGGCTAATCGAAGGCGACTATGCCGGCGCCGTCACCACCGTAATGAGCGCCCGCTGGCACAACCGGCGGACGGTCGGACCGCCGGACCTGTACCGCGTCGAGCACCCGCGCGGGACCGGTCAGCTCGATGTCCCGGCGACCGCCGTCACGCTGGCGCAGGAGGAAAGCTAGCCGGACGTGTCACCCATGTCCCGAGACTGATCTGTCACGCAGGTCCTGAGACCCGACACGCCGGCAGCCGGCCGCAGGTTGGTACACCTGCCGACTTGGTGTGGTGTCTACGTCTGGGCCGAGCATGTCGTTGACGACTAGGTTGATCGGCTGTGACCTTGGAGTGGCGACGTCGACTCTTGCCCGGTGCCGGGCTCCTGGTACTGGCCAGCAGCTTCCTGCCCTGGTGGGTGGTGCGGGTTCGGAGCATGACCGAACACGAGACCACCTACGAGACCTCCTTCGGCTCCGCGTGGGGCATGTCGTCCCGGTGGAGCGCAGCGGTGCTGCTTGCCCTGGGCGCGGTCGTCGTTTCGTTGGTCTGGCGTGATGTCCGAGGTCGCGTGCCATCGCTGGTGCGTGTCGCCACGTTGGCGGCGGTGGCATTGTCGGTCTTTCTGGTCGTGCAGCAGTGGCGTGACGTCGAAGGCTGGCCCCCAACGGGTTCCGTAAGCCGGTCAACGGTCCATCTCCCCGCCGGGTGCCGAGCCGCCGCGTATGGACGCGGTCGCGGAGATCACCGCAGGTTTCATGGAGCGCGATCACCTCCGGTCCTTCCATTCGCCGGGCCTTACTGCCGACGTCGGCTGGGGCATGTGGGTCGGACTGTGCGCAATGTTGCTGGCCGGGGGTCGCACTGATCGCGGCCAACTCCCGCAGCGAAGCCTCTGCTTAGCCACCCCTGCGGGCGTCGGCCTCACCTTGGCGGTTGATGTTGGCTGCCTGCGCGCGCCACTGACCGCCGTCCGCTTGGACGAGACGCCGGATCATTGACCGGGCCTCGTCCTCGGTATCGAACTGCCACCGGAGCACCTGGCCCGTCTCCGAGTCGCCTGCCCTAGCGACGACATGCCAACGGACCTCGCGGGCGAGCCACACTTCACGGCGGGTGAGCCGGCCCCAACCCCGTTCCACCAGCGCCCCACCAGTTCCCGTGCCACCGGTTGAGCGCTTGGTCGGCCCGCTCGGTGAACTGGCGGTCGGGGAACTTCTCGCCTTGCTTGACCTTGCCGACGTAGCCCCGGTTGTAGGTGATGCGCTTGAGCTGCGAAAACATTCACCGATGACCTTGAGAACGGGCAAAGCCCGAAATCCGTCTCGAAAGCTGCAGCGGTTCGAATCCTCGCCACCAGGTGTGCAGAAGGCCCGTCGGCAGCAGCAATGCTGTGGCGGGCCTTCTCGTCACCCCACTCCGGCCGGCGCGCTCCTATCCTGGCCCGATGGAGCTGGAGTTCAGCGGCGAGGTGTGGTTCTGGAAGGGCCCGGCGCCCTGGCACTTCATCACCGTCCCCGAAGAGGACTGCCTGGAGCTGAGCGCCACCGCCGGGTCCGTGAGCTACGGCTGGGGCATGGTGCCGGTCACGGCCCGGATCGGGCGGACCCGGTGGACGACGTCGCTGTTCCCCAAGGACGGCCGGTACGTCGTGCCGGTGAAGGCGGGCGTCCGGGCGGCCGAGGGGCTCAACATCGGAGACCTGGTGAGGGTCCAGCTCGTGGTCGGCGGCTGACCGGCCGGCACCCCGCTTCCCGGCCGCCGGCCGTGTGCGGCACGCCCCGCAGCCCAGCGGATCAATCGACCTGAGGTGGCCGACCAGCAGCGGACCCGAGGGGCCCTGACCTGCGGAGGAGCGGGTCGGTGGCCCTCGTCCCGGCCACCGGCGCCAACGGGTGAGCGTATTTACGTCGCTTGCTGTCGGATAGGGGCTGGCGCTTCGGCGTCGGGTAGAGCATTCTGACGGTCGTGGATGTGTTGGCCGTCGGCGGAGCGCCGGTCGACCGATTCCTCGCCCGGCTTCCCCCGCCGGGCCGCGGCGGCCGGAGGCCGCGGCTCCCGGGAAGGGTCGAGACCGGTCCGGGCCATACCACCGCCTCCGTCGCTTCTGACCGGATCTTCTGACTGGCCGGCTCTCGGGGCAAAGGTCCCACTCGCCGGAGGACGGTGGGAATCGCGGCTAAAGACGGAAGACGCGTCATCTGTGCGCTGCTCAGGCCCGCAGGTCGCCCCGGCTGGCGACTTGTCGTGCACCGTCCGAACCAGCCGGTACGGACGATGCCGATCGGCCGTCCGTCCGCTTTGCGGGCCGGGGAGCTTGTGGCACGATCGTGGAATCTTCACCTCCGACACACCTGCCGACAGGAGCACGCGAATGTCTGGTCGAAGGCTGGCCCGGCGGGTCGGCGTGATGCTCATGCTTGTCGCCCTCGCCGCTGGTTACGGCATGGGGCTGGTCGGTGACGGGCCGGTCGAGTTCCGGACCTTTGACTATGTCTGGACGGCCCCGCCAGCTCCGTAGTCTCGTCGGTGCCCGCTCGAGTCCGGGCACCCTGTCGATGGCGACCTGACGCCGATCAGTCCACGGTCCTCGGCACGATGACCGATGAGGAGAGTTATGGCCGACCGTCGGTCGTCATCGGCGGGGGCATCGTCCCCTCGGCGGCCCGCCGAACACGCCTGGTTGGTCACCGGACCGCTGGCCCTCGTGGCCATCGTCTTCTCCACCGCGATCGGCCTGTTCACTTCGCCGGCGCTCGGGTCATGGAGCATCGCCGCGGTTCTGCTCACCGTCATGGTGGTGGCGGGCCTGCCGATGCTCAACTTCGTGATCGGCCGGCAGTCCTTCGGGGTGCGGCTCACCGAGATCCCGCTGGTCCTGGCCTTCTATTTCCTGCCGCCGCTGATGGTGGTGCTGGCGTACACGCTGGCCACCCTGCTCACCCACCTGCGTTACCGGTTCGGGGTCGCCAAGCTCGCGTTCAACGTGGCCAACGCCTCCGCTGCGGCGTCCTTCGCCGCGCTGGTGCTGCTGGCCCTCCCGCCGATCCGTGGGGTGGGGCCGGGCACCTGGGGCATCCTTTTCGCCTCGGTCAGCACGTTCACGCTGGCCACCCTGTTCGGCGTGGCCGGGGTCATCATGGTCATGCACGGCTGGCAGGCCGGTGCCAAGGTGTTACGGAACGCGCCGTCGACGCTGCCGACCTCTGCGGTCAACGTGGTGGTCGGTCTGGTCGTACTCATCGTGCTGGACACCACCTGGTGGTCGGCGGTCCTGATCGCCGCGCTGGCGGGCGCCGTCGCCCTGGTCTACCGCTCGTACGCCCAGTTCTTCCGGCAGCACCGGACGCTCGGTGGGATGTACGACCTGACCAAGGCGATGACCGCGGAGGGGCAGAGCGGCAACCTGGTGGACGTCCTGCTCGGCCGGATCCGGGCGTTCATGCAGGCCGAGTACGCGACCCTCTGGCTGCCCGCCCAGGGGCGGCACCCCGAAGTCATGTTGACCGCCCGGGTGGACGACTCGGGCCTGCTGGACGTGGCTCCCACCCCCGAGGTGATCCGGGAGGAGACCCGACGGCAGCAGCGGAGCCTGGCGCTCGGCGTGCGGCTCGGCGGGGACGAAGAGCTGCGGGCGTCGCTGCGGACGACCGGTGTCAAGGACGTCATCGCCGTACCGCTGCGCTCCGGGCAGGCCGTCATCGGCACCCTGGAGGTGGCCAACCGGCTCAGCGACGTCGGCCACTTCACCGACAGCGACATTCCCATCTTCGAGACGGTCGCGGCGCACGCCGCGGTCGCCCTGGAGAATTCCCGCCTGGTCGACCGGCTGCGCCACGACGCGTACCACGACACGCTCACCAAGCTGCCCAACCGCCGCCGGATCACCGGCGCGCTCGACGAGGCGGTCAAGATCCGCGCACCGGGTGAGGTGGTGGCGGTGCTGCTCTTCGACGTGGACGGCCTGCGCCAGGTCAACGAGTCCCTCGGCCACGCCGCGGGCGACAAGGTCCTCGTCGAGGTGGCCGAGCGGCTGCGCGCCTGCGCGCCCTCCTCGGCCCTGGTGGGCCGTGCCGGCGGCGACGAGTTCCTGGTCACCCTCCGGCTGGAGAACGCCGAGGCGGCGCTGGAGCTGGCCGCGCAACTGCGCGAACAGATCCGCGACGAGATGGTCTTCGACGCCCTCACCCTCGACGTCGACACCGCGGTCGGGGTGGCCGTACACCCGGACCACGGCAGCGACGCCGCTTCGCTGCTGCAACGGGTCGACCTGGCCGCGACGGCCGCCAAGTCGGTCCCGGGCAGCGTGCAGCTGTTCAATCCGGCGTTGGAGTCGCGGTCGCTGCGCCGGCTCGGCCTCGCCGGCGATCTGCGGCGGGCGCTGGACGAGGGCGCGCTGGAGGTCTACTTCCAGCCGAAGGTGACGCTGCGCGACCGACGGTTGGTCGGGGTCGAGTGCCTGGCCCGGTGGGAACACCCGACGCACGGCACGGTGAGTCCGGAGGACTTCGTCGCGGTGGCCGAGCACACCGGCCAGCTGGGCCGGCTCACCGAGGTGGTGCTGCGGGAGGGGCTGCGGCGCAGCCGGGACTGGAGCCACACCGGCCAGCCGCTCGCCGTCGCGGTCAACATCTCCGCCCGTACGCTCACCGACCAGCACTTCCCGGCCCACGTCCGGGAGCTGCTCGAGGAGTACGGCGTGCCGCCGCAGCGGCTCACCTTGGAGATCCGCGAGTCCGGGGTGCTGGACGGCACCGACCGGCCGATCCCGACCCTGCGCCGGCTGCGCGACCTGGGCGTACGGCTCTCGGTGGACGACTTCGGCACCGGCGACTCGTCGCTGGCCCACCTGCGCCGGCTACCGGTGCACGAGGTCAAGGTCGACCGCTCCTTCGTGCAGGGCATGGCGACGGATCCGGGCGACCTGGCGATCGTCAACGCCGTGGTCACGCTCTCCCAGCAGTTCGGCCTCGCCGTGGTGGCCGAGGGCGTGGAGAGCGAGCTGACCCTGGAGCTGCTCCAGGACATCGGCTGCGAGATCGGCCAGGGCTTCCTGTTCAGCCGCCCGCTGCCGTACGAGCGCCTGGAGGCCTGGTTCGGCGCCCAGGTGGACCCGGAGACGATCTCCGCAGGTGAGTCGCCGAGACTGCGGGTTGTGCCCTGATCTGCGGAAACGTGGGGCAGGGGGATCGGATTTCACCTCGGCGGCGGGGTCATGTACTGTTACCCCTGCGCGACGCCCTTCGGGGTGATCAAGCAGGCCCCCTTAGCTCAGTCGGCAGAGCGTCTCCATGGTAAGGAGAAGGTCTACGGTTCGATTCCGTAAGGGGGCTCAGAGGGTCCGGCTGGACCCGCCTGCGGCGGTGTAGCTCAGATGGCAGAGCAAGCGGCTCATAATCGCTGTGTCGCCGGTTCAAGTCCGGCCACCGCTACTCTCGTCCTCCGGGCCTGGTTCCCGGCGGCCGACGGGACGGGCGCCACTGGCGCCCACTTTGCATGTCCGCGCATCGACCGCGTAGGTTGATGCGTCGTAGTTGATACCCCAGCGAGGAAGGCACTCCGCCGTGGCGAAGGCGACCGATGTCCGGCCGAAGATCACTTTGGCGTGTGTGGAGTGCAAGGAGCGCAACTACATCACGCGCAAGAACCGTCGTAACGACCCGGACCGCATCGAGCTGAAGAAGTTCTGCCCCCGGGACGGCAAGCACACGGTCCACCGCGAGACCCGCTGACCTGCGGCCGGCACCGCCGGCCCGGTCCCTGAGCAGTTCCCGGACGCCGATCCGCACGGATGGCGCGGCATTTTCGCCGCCCCTCCCGTACGGATCGGCGTTCGTGCTTTGCGTGTAGGTTCGGCGGCATGTCCCTGGACCCGTCCTTCGTCGGCCGGACCTATCCGCCGACCGCCCCCTATCAGGTGGGCCGAGAAAAGATCCGCGAGTTCGCCGCCGCCATCGGCGCCACCGACCCGGCCCACCACGATCCGGAGGTGGCCCGGGCGCTGGGCCACCCGGACGTGGTCGCCCCGCCGACCTTCCCCTTCGTGATCACCATGGCCGCGAACCGCCAGATCATCGAGGACCCGGCGCTGGGCGTCGACTACAGCCGGGTGGTGCACGGCGACCAGCGCTTCGCGTACAACCGTCCGGTGGTGGCCGGGGACGAGCTGGTCTGCGTGAACACCATCGAGGAGGTCACCAACCGGGGCGGGCACGGCTTCCTGACCACCCGTACCGACGTGCGCACCGTCGCCGGCGAGCCGGTGGTCGCGGTCTGGTCCAAGCTCGTCGTACGCGGGGAGGCCTGAGATGGAGCTGCCGACTCAGACGTTCCGGATCACCCGGGCGGACCTGGTCCGTTACGCGGGCGCCTCCGGCGACTTCAACCCGATCCACTGGAACGACCGGACCGCCACCAAGGTGGGCCTGCCCGGGGTGATCGCGCACGGCATGTTCACCATGGCGCTGGTCGGTCGGGCCGTCACCACCTGGGCGGGCGCCCCGGACGCGGTGGTCGACTTCGGCGTCCGGTTCACCCGGCCGGTGGTGGTGCCGGACGACGAGCAGGGCACCGAGATCGAGGTGAACGCGGTGGTGAAGGAGGTCACCGAGGAGGGCCTGACCAGGCTCGACGTGACCGCCACCTGCCTGGGGGAGAAGGTCCTCTCGCAGGCCCGGGCGATCGTCCGGACCACCCGCTGACCGGTGCCGGACAGGTGATGGGCGGTACCGGTTGGGAAAGTCGGGGCACTACCCGTACACTGGTCCGCCGTGGGGCAAGTGACCCCTGCCCGGCCCTCGTGGTCGAGCGGGGCGAGCGTCGCCGCACAGGGGTGTAGCTCAATTGGCAGAGCAGCGGTCTCCAAAACCGCAGGCTGCAGGTTCAAGTCCTGTCACCCCTGCGCCTCAGGCCTGACCGTTCCCGTGGGTCGCGCCGCCGACTGGCGGCGTCCGGCCCGTGGTGGTGGCATCGGCGGGGTGGTTCCGAGGCATCGGGCCCCTTCGTCCGGTCCGCCGGCCGCGGCCCGTCGCGGGACGGCTGGTCCGGCCGGCGTGACCACACGCCGCGTACGCCCATCAGGCGTACGACCGACATCCCGCGACGGAGGGCGAAGTGGCCGAGAGCAAGCGGCGCGGCGAGGACGCCGGCGACGAGGGTCTGCGCGACGAGCGCGACGAGCTCGTCGACGACGTGGCCGCCGACGACGACGCCACCGGCGCGGACGAGCCGGTCTCCCGGGGCGGCACCGCGACCCGTTCGCGGGCCCGTGCCGGTTCGGCCGACAGCAAGCCGAAGACCCGTGCCGACACCGACCGGATCGGGCTGTTCGCCCGCATCGCGCGTTTCTTCCGCGAGGTGGTCGCCGAACTGCGTAAGGTCATCTGGCCGACCCGCAAGGAGCTGCTGACCTACACGGCCGTGGTGGTGACGTTCGTCGCGGTGATGCTGACGATCGTCGGCCTTCTCGACTTCGCCTTCGCGAAGGGCGTGCTGTGGGTCTTCGGCAACCCCAGCTGACCGGCCGACTGAGCCGATAGTGACGGAAGTGAGCGAGCGTGCCTGAGTACGACGAGACCGCCGAGACCACGGACGACCAGTCCACGGTGGCGACGGCGGCGAGCGACGAGTCGGTCGAGGCCGCCAGCGAGCCGGAATTCCCGACCACCGAGCCGGCCCCGGACGAGGAGTACGACCCGGTCGCCGAGCTGCGCCAGAAGCTGCGCTACGCCCCGGGTGACTGGTACGTGGTGCACTCGTACGCCGGCTACGAGAACAAGGTCAAGACCAACCTCGAGACCCGGATCACCTCCCTCGACATGGAGGACTTCATCTACCAGGTCGAGGTGCCGACCCGGGAAGAGGTCGAGGTCAAGAACGGCAAGCGGTCGCAGGTCCAGGCCAAGGTCTTCCCGGGCTACATCCTGGTCCGGATGGAGCTGACCGCCGAGTCGTACTCCTGCGTGCGCAACACGCCGGGAGTCACCGGCTTCGTCGGTGCCACCGACCGGGCCGACCGGCCGGCGCCGCTGAGCCTCGACGAGGTGCTGAAGTGGCTGGCCCCGGCGGTCGAGGCGGTGGAGAAGAAGGCCAAGCCCGAGATCAGGGTCCTCGACTTCGAGGTCGGCGACTCGGTCACCGTCACCGACGGCGCGTTCGCCTCGCTGCCGGCGACGATCAGTGAGATCAACGCCGACCAGCAGAAGCTCAAGGTGCTGGTGTCGATCTTCGGCCGGGAGACTCCGGTCGAGCTGAACTTCAACCAGGTCGCCAAGATCTGACGTCCGGGTCGCCGGCGGTGGGTATTCGCCCGCCGTCGGCGTACCCGTTTCCGCCCCTCCGTTGGACCTCGACGGACCTCGACGGACGGGGCGGTGCAACGCTGCGCTACCCTAGAACGTCGTCGCTGTCGCATCGCGCTGACCGTGCGCGCCCGCGGCCCGGCACCTTTCCCAGTTCCAAGCCCCAGGAAGTGACATGCCTCCGAAGAAGAAGCTCGTCAAGACGTTCACGCTTCAGCTGAAGGCGGGCCAGGCCACGCCGGCGCCGCCGGTGGGCCCCGCGCTCGGTCAGCACGGCGTGAACATCATGGAGTTCTGCAAGTCCTACAACGCGCAGACCGAGTCCCAGCGGGGCGACATCGTCCCCGCCGAGATCAGCGTGTACGAGGACCGGTCCTTCACCTTCGTCCTGAAGACCCCGCCCGCCGCCCGGCTGCTGCTCAAGGCCGCCGGCGTGGAGAAGGGCTCCGGCGTCCCGCAGAAGGACAAGGTCGGCTCCGTGTCGCAGGCCCAGGTGCGTGAGATCGCCGAGAAGAAGATGGTCGACCTCAACGCCAACGACATCGACCAGGCTGCGAAGATCATCGCCGGCACCGCCCGGTCGATGGGCATCATCGTCAGCGACTGACGTCGTCTGAGCACTCACCCGATCAGTTCGTGGGAGGGCGCGCGATGACCGCGGCCCGCCAGAGACCACAGGAGTAACCAGAAATGCAGCGCAGCAAGAGCTACCGCAAGGCCGCCGACGTCATCGACCGGTCGAAGCTCTACACCCCCGTCGAGGCCGTGAAGCTGGCCAAGGAGACCACCAACGTCAAGTTCGACGCCACGGTCGAGGTCGCGATGCGCCTCGGCGTCGACCCCCGCAAGGCGGACCAGATGGTCCGCGGCACGGTCAACCTGCCGCACGGCACCGGTAAGACCGCCCGCGTGATCGTGTTCGCCGCCGGCGCGAAGGCCGAGGAGGCCGCCGCCGCCGGTGCCGACGAGGTGGGCACGGACGAGCTCGTCGCCCGGATCCAGGGCGGCTGGCTGGACTTCGACGCCGCGATCGCCACCCCCGACCAGATGGCCAAGATCGGCCGGATCGCGCGGATCCTGGGCCCGCGCGGCCTGATGCCGAACCCGAAGACGGGCACGGTGACCATGGACGTCACCAAGGCCGTTCAGGACATCAAGGGCGGCAAGATCACCTTCCGGGTGGACAAGCACTCCAACCTGCACCTGATCATCGGCAAGGCCTCGTTCTCCGAGACCCAGCTGGTGGACAACTACGCCGCCGTCCTCGACGAGGTGCTCCGCGCCAAGCCGTCGGCGGCCAAGGGCACGTACCTCAAGAAGGTCGTCCTCACCACCACCATGGGCCCGGGCGTTCCGGTCGACCCGAAGCTGGTGAAGAACCTTCACGAGGCCCCGACCGAGGGCTGAGCACGACTCCCGCGCAGGGGCCCCGCCACGGACTCGTGGCGGGGCCCCTGCCGTTCGTCCGGCTGTGGCAGGCTCGCGGCATGCTGCTGGAGGACGTCTGGCTCCGGTACCACCGGCGCGGCCCGTGGGTGCTGCGGGCGGCGCAGGCCCGGATCGAGCCCGGTGAGGTGGCGGTCGTGCTCGGCCGCAACGGCGTGGGCAAGTCCACCCTGCTCCAGCTCGCGGCCGGGGTGCTCCGGCCGGGCCGGGGCCGGGTCCTCGACCGGCCCCGCCACGTGGGCTGGGTGCCGGAGCGGTTCCCCGCCGACCAGCCCTTCACCGTCCAGGCCTACCTCACCGCGATGGGCCGGGTCGCCGGGCTGTCCCGGTCCGGGGCGGCGCGGGAGGTCGACCGGTGGACCGAGCGGCTGGGCCTGACCCGGTTCCGGGGCGTGAAGCTGCCCGAGCTGTCCAAGGGCACCGCGCAGAAGGTCGGACTGGCCCAGGCGATGCTCCGCCGACCCGGCCTGCTGGTGCTGGACGAGCCCTGGGAGGGCCTGGACTCCGCCGCCCGCGAGCTGGTCCCCGCCCTGGTCGACGAGGTGCTGGCGGCCGGCGGATCGGTGCTGGTCAGCGACCACCGGGGGGAGACCGTCCGGCTGCCGAGCGCCCGTCGCTGGACCGTCGCGGACGGCGTGGTGACCGAGGAGACGTCCGCCGGGGCGGAGCCGATCGCCGTGGTCGAGGTCGCCGTGCCGGCCGCCCGGGTGGCCGGCGCCGTCGCCCGGTTGCGCGCCGAGGGCCACCACGTCCTGCGGGTACGCCCCGACGCCGCCCCGCCGACCGCCGGGTCACCCGAGCCGGCGGCGGGAGAGGGCGTCGGAGCGGACGGCCCGGCGCGGGAGGTGTCCCGGTGAGCGCGCTGGTGCGGCTGCGGCTGGCCGGCTTCCTGCGTACCGGACGGGCGCCCGGCGCCGCTGCTGGCCGGCCTGCTCGCCCTCGGCGTCCTGTACGGCGGCGGCCGGGCCCAGCCGGCGGAGGCGTACGGCGTCTCCGCGGTGGTGCTCTTCCCCGTGCTGGCCTGGCAGACCAGGATCCTGCTCGACGTGGAGCCGGACGTGCAGCGCCGGTTGGCCCTGGTCGTGGTCGGCCCGGCCCGGGAGCGCGCGGCCGGCCTGCTGGCGGCGACGGTGGCCGGGCTCGGCACCGTGGCCGTCGCGATGGTCTTCCCGTGGTTGGTCGGCGGGGTGACCGGCCCGGTGGGGTCGGGGGACCGGTCGTTGCCGGTGGGTCTCGCCCTCGGGCTCTGGGCCCACCTGCTGGCCCTGCCGGCGGCGGTGGCACTCGGCGCCCTGGCCAGCCGGGCGGTCACCGGCAGCGCGGGCTACGGCGTGGCGGTGCTGGCCCTGGGCGCGGTCGGCGCCCTGGTCCTCGGCCTGAGCGGCTCGGTGGCGCCCTGGCTGGCGCCGCCGGTGATGGCGACCGCCCGGGCGTTGACCGGCCCGCTGGTGGTCTCCACGGCGCTGCTGCTCAGCGCCGGCGCGCTGGCCTGGGCGGCGGTGGCCCTGGCCGGCTACGTCTGGCGGCGCCGGGTCCGGCCCTGAGCGGGCCGGCCACGCCGGCGGACCGCCGTCGGAGGTGCCGCGCCGGAGTGACCGGGCGCACGTGGGGGGCGATTTGGTGCTCACCGTCGCGTGCCGTAACCTGGTGACGAAGTTCCACCCAGAGACCGCTGGTCACCGTGCTCCGGCACGGTCGAAGGTCCCGCGATGACGGGCGACCCGCGCAGGGCGGCAAGCGAAAATCGGCTCTTCCCGTGGTCCGCCGACCATGGTGATCGTGCCGGCCCTCGCCCCGTGCGCCCTGCGCCGGGGCTTTTCTCGTTGTCGTGATCCTCCGCCGCCGTCGGAAGGCCACCCGGCCTGCCGACGGCGACCAGCCTCGAGCAACGAGAGAGGAGGGACATGGCGGACAAGCCGATCCGGGCCGACAAGGCCACGGCCGTCGCTGAGCTGACCGAGAGCTTCCGTAACGCGGGCGCTGCGGTGCTCACCGAGTACCGTGGTCTGACGGTTTCCCAGCTCACCCAGCTGCGGCGCTCGCTCGGCACGGAGACCACCTACACGGTCGCGAAGAACACGCTGGCCAAGCGTGCCGCGACCGAGGCGGGCATCTCCGGCCTCGACGAGCTGTTCACCGGTCCTACCGCGCTGACTTTCGTTTCGGGCGACGTCGTCGAGGCGGCGAAGGGGCTTCGCGACTTCGCGAAGGCCAACCCGAAGCTCGTCATCAAGGGCGGTGTCTTCGAGGGCAAGGCCATTTCCGCGGCCGAGGTCACGAAGCTCGCCGACCTGGAGTCCCGTGAGGTGCTGCTGGCCAAGCTGGCCGGCGCGATGAAGGGCAACCTGAGCAAGGCCGCGGCCCTGTTCCAGGCTCCGCTCTCCAAGACCGCCCGTCTGGCGGCCGCCCTGCAGGACAAGCGCGAGAAGGAGGGCGCCGAGGCGGCCTGAGGCCTCCCGGCGCACCCAGTTCTTACCTAACAGATTCAGGAAAGGACGCCAGACATGGCGAAGCTCAGCACCGACGAGCTGCTCGACGCGTTCAAGGAGATGACGCTGATCGAGCTCTCCGAGTTCGTGAAGCAGTTCGAGGAGACCTTCGAGGTCACCGCCGCCGCTCCGGTCGCGGTCGCCGCTGCCGGTGGCGCTGCTGCCCCGGCCGAGGCCGAGCCGGAGAAGGACGAGTTCGACGTCGTCCTCGAGGGCGACGGTGGCAAGAAGATCCAGGTCATCAAGGTCGTGCGTGAGCTGACCGGCCTGGGCCTCAAGGAGGCCAAGGACGCGGTCGAGTCCGCGCCGAAGGCCATCCTGGAGAAGGTCAACAAGGAGACCGCCGAGAAGGCCAAGGCCAAGCTCGAGGGCGAGGGCGCCAAGGTCACCCTCAAGTAATTGAGGTACGACCAGGCGCGCGTCCGGCTCACGTGAGCCGGGGCACACCGCATCGCGGCGGGCGGTGATCCGGGAACGGATCACCGCCCGCTGTGGTTGGTGGCTACCGGTGGCAGCGGCGTGAGCAGGACGTCCGGCACCCGGCGTGCGGCACCACGGCGGCGCCCGGCGGTTGCTCCGGAGCGGAAAGAGGGCGGCGACCCGACACCGGCCCTTGACGCGGCACCGGACTGCCAGGCACGCTGACACCAGCAAGACCTTCCGCGCTTGCGACGGCCACCACTTGGGTAATGGCAGCGGCAGCACCACCCGCCGCAACACCCGAGCGGCCCGCAGGAACGCCGCGTTCCGAGCGGCCCGGCAGCCCCGGTTTCCGGGGTCCCGAGGCACGTTCCGCGACGACCTGCGGGGTGGACTGGACAGCGGTTAGCCTCTCGGCTACACTGCTAGTTTGCGCTGCCTTCCGACTTGACCCCTGCTCGGAAATGTCCGTTTACGGATATTTCTGGTGGGGTCATTGGAGTGCACGCGTACCAGCCGTTCTGCAGCACCGGTCCTCGGAAGGACGCATCTTGGCAGCTTCCCGCCCTGCGAAGACCAGTCGTACGTCGAGCGCTTTCGCTCCCCGCCGAGTTTCTTTCGGCAGGATCACCGAACACCTCGAGGTCCCCAACCTCCTCGCCATTCAGAACGAGTCCTTCGACTGGCTCGTCGGCAACGAGGCTTGGCAGGGCCGGTCGGCGGACGACCCGCACGCACGATCGGGTCTCGCGGAGATCCTCGAAGAGATCAGTCCCATTGAGGACTTCTCCGGCACCATGTCGCTCTCCTTCTCGGCTCCGCGCTTCGACGAGGTCAAGGCCTCGATCGAGGAGTGCAAGGAGAAGGACCTGACCTACTGCGCGCCGCTGTTCGTGACCGCGGAGTTCACCAACAACACCACTGGCGAGATCAAGAGCCAGACGGTGTTCATGGGTGACTTCCCGATGATGACGCCGAAGGGCACCTTCATCATCAACGGCACTGAGCGCGTCGTGGTCAGCCAGCTCGTCCGGTCCCCGGGCGTCTACTTCGACAAGCAGCCGGACAAGACCTCCGACCGCGACCTCTCCAGCGTCAAGGTCATCCCGAGTCGGGGTGCCTGGCTGGAGTTCGACATCGACAAGCGCGACACGGTCGGCGTCCGCATCGACCGCAAGCGTCGGCAGGCCGTCACGGTCCTGCTCAAGGCCATCGGATGGTCGGCCGAGCAGATCCGTGAGCGGTTCGGCTGGTCCGAGCTGATGATGACCACGCTCGAGAAGGACCACATCGCCGGCCAGGACGAGGCGCTGCTCGACATCTACCGGAAGCTCCGCCCTGGCGAGCCGCCGACCCGTGAGAACGCCCAGACCCTGCTCGACAACCTCTTCTTCAACCCGAAGCGGTACGACGTCGCCAAGGTCGGGCGTTACAAGTTCAACAAGAAGCTCGAAGTGGGCGTCCCGATCACCACGGGCACGCTCACCGAGGACGACATCGTCGCCACCGTGGAGTACCTCTGCCGGCTGCACGCCGGTGAGGACGGCTACGAGGCCGACGACATCGACCACTTCGGCAACCGGCGACTGCGTACGGTCGGCGAGCTGATCCAGAACCAGGTCCGGGTCGGCCTGTCCCGGATGGAGCGGGTCGTCCGCGAGCGGATGACCACGCAGGACGTCGAGGCGATCACGCCGCAGACCCTGATCAACATCCGCCCGGTGGTGGCGGCGATCAAGGAGTTCTTCGGTACGTCGCAGCTGTCCCAGTTCATGGACCAGACCAACCCGCTGGCGGGCCTGACCCACCGGCGCCGGCTGAGCGCGCTCGGCCCCGGTGGTCTGTCCCGGGAGCGGGCCGGCTTCGAGGTCCGTGACGTGCACCCGTCGCACTACGGCCGGATGTGCCCGATCGAGACGCCGGAAGGCCCGAACATCGGCCTGATCGGCGCGCTCTCCACCTTCGCCCGGGTCAACCCGTTCGGCTTCATCGAGACGCCGTACCGGAAGGTCGTCGAGGGTCGGGTCACCGACCAGATCGACTACCTGACCGCGGACGAGGAGGACCGGTACGTCAAGGCGCAGGCCAACGCGCCGCTGAAGGCGGACGGCACCTTCGCCGAGGACCGGGTCCTGTGCCGCCGTAAGGGCGGCGAGACCGAGGACGTGGTTCCCGCCGCCGTCGACTACATGGACGTCTCGCCGCGGCAGATGACCTCGGTCGCGACCGCGATGATCCCGTTCCTCGAGCACGACGACGCCAACCGGGCCCTGATGGGCGCGAACATGCAGCGCCAGGCGGTGCCGCTGGTCAAGGCCGAGGCGCCGCTGGTCGGTACGGGCATGGAGTACCGGGCCGCCGTCGACGCCGGTGACGTCGTCGTCGCCGAGGTCGGCGGTGTGATCGAGGACCTCTGCGCCGACTACATCACCATCCACCAGGACGACGGCCACCGCCGGACGTACCTGCTGCACAAGTTCCGCCGCTCCAACGCCGGCTCCTGCGTCAACCAGAAGCCGGTCGTCTTCGAGGGCGACCGCGTCGAGGCCGGCCAGGTCATCGCCGACGGTCCGTGCACCGACGAGGGCGAGATGGCGCTCGGGCGCAACCTGCTGGT
The DNA here is from genome assembly GCF_900091515.1 of Micromonospora purpureochromogenes. NCBI lineage: Bacteria > Bacillati > Actinomycetota > Actinomycetes > Micromonosporales > Micromonosporaceae > Micromonospora > Micromonospora purpureochromogenes. Next base: position 1,373,796 of record NZ_LT607410.1, read on the forward strand.
GGCGTTCATGTGCTGGGAGGGCCACAACTACGAGGACGCGATCATCCTGTCGCAGCGCCTCGTGCAGCAGGACGTGCTCACCTCGATCCACATCGAGGAGCACGAGGTCGACGCCCGGGACACCAAGCTCGGCCCGGAGGAGATCACCCGCGACATCCCGAACGTCAGCGAGGAAATGCTCGCGGACCTCGACGAGCGCGGCATCATCCGGATCGGCGCCGAGGTCGTCCCCGGCGACATCCTGGTCGGCAAGGTCACGCCCAAGGGCGAGACCGAGCTGACCCCGGAGGAGCGGCTGCTCCGCGCGATCTTCGGTGAGAAGGCGCGCGAGGTTCGGGACACCTCGCTGAAGGTGCCGCACGGCGAGACCGGCACGGTCATCGGCGTGCGTACCTTCTCCCGCGAGGACGGCGACGAGCTGCCGCCGGGCGTCAACGAGCTGGTCCGGGTCTACGTCGCCCAGAAGCGCAAGATCCAGGACGGCGACAAGCTCGCCGGCCGGCACGGCAACAAGGGCGTCATCTCCAAGATCCTGCCGGTCGAGGACATGCCGTTCCTGGAGGACGGCACGCCGGTCGACATCGTGCTCAACCCGCTGGGTGTGCCCAGCCGGATGAACATCGGTCAGGTGCTGGAGACCCACCTCGGCTGGGTCGCCAAGACCGGCTGGAGCGTGGACGGTGACGACGCGGAGTGGAAGAAGGCGCTGCGCTCGATCGACGCCCACGAGTCCGAGCCGGACACCAACGTGGCCACGCCGGTCTTCGACGGTGCCCGCGAGGCGGAGATCTCCGGTCTGCTCGCGTCGACCCTGCCCAACCGGGACGGCAAGCAGCTGATCGGGTCCTCCGGCAAGGCGCAGCTGTTCGACGGTCGTTCCGGTGAGCCGCTGCCGGACCCGATCGCGGTCGGCTACATCTACATCCTGAAGCTCAACCACCTGGTCGACGACAAGATCCACGCCCGGTCGACCGGCCCGTACTCGATGATCACGCAGCAGCCGCTGGGTGGTAAGGCGCAGTTCGGTGGCCAGCGCTTCGGTGAGATGGAGTGCTGGGCCATGCAGGCGTACGGCGCCGCCTACGCCCTGCAGGAGCTGCTGACCATCAAGTCCGACGACGTCCTGGGCCGGGTCAAGGTCTACGAGGCGATCGTCAAGGGCGAGAACATCCCCGAGCCGGGCATCCCGGAGTCGTTCAAGGTGCTGCTCAAGGAGCTGCAGTCGCTGTGCCTCAACGTCGAGGTGCTCTCCAGCGACGGCGTGGCCCTGGAGATGCGCGAGACCGACGACGAGGTGTTCCGGGCCGCGGAGGAGCTGGGCATCGACCTGTCCCGGCGCGAGCCGAGCTCGGTCGAAGAGGTCTGAGGTGAGCGGTCGGGAGCAGGCTCGCCGGCTCCCGACCCCACCCACTAGCTAGCAGTACAGACGACGACATAGGGGACATAGTGCTCGACGTCAACTTCTTCGACGAGCTGCGCATCGGCCTCGCCACCGCCGACGACATCCGTCAGTGGTCGCACGGTGAGGTCAAGAAGCCTGAGACGATCAACTACCGCACCCTGAAGCCGGAAAAGGACGGGCTCTTCTGCGAGAAGATCTTCGGTCCGCAGCGGGACTGGGAGTGCTACTGCGGTAAGTACAAGCGGGTCCGCTTCAAGGGCATCATCTGCGAGCGCTGCGGCGTCGAGGTGACCCGTTCCAAGGTCCGTCGTGAGCGGATGGGGCACATCGAGCTCGCCGCTCCGGTGACCCACATCTGGTACTTCAAGGGCGTGCCGAGCCGGCTGGGCTACCTGCTGGACCTCGCCCCCAAGGACCTCGAGAAGATCATCTACTTCGCCTCGTACGTCGTGACGAGCGTGGACGCCGAGTCGCGTCACCGTGACCTCTCGACGATCGAGAACGAGATCCTGGCCGAGAAGCGGCAGTCCGAGAACAGCCGCGACTCGGAGATCGAGAAGCGGGCCGCCAAGCTCGAGGCCGACCTGGCCGAGCTGGAGGCCGAGGGCGCCAAGGCGGACGTCCGGCGCAAGGTCAAGGAGGGCGGAGAGCGCGAGATGCGCCAGATCCGCGACCGGGCCCAGCGCGAGATCGACCGCCTCGACGAGGTGCTGGACACCTTCCGCAAGCTGGAGCCGAAGCAGCTGGTCACCGACGAGCTGCTCTACCGCGAGCTGCGCGACCGGTTCGGCGAGTACTTCACCGGCGGCATGGGCGCCGAGGCCATCAAGGCGCTTGTCCAGAACATGGACCTCCAGGCCGAGGCCGAGAGCCTGCGCGAGACCATCCGCTCCGGCAAGGGCCAGCGGAAGATCCGGGCGCTCAAGCGGCTCAAGGTCGTCGCGGCGTTCCTGAACACCCGCAACTCGCCGCTCGGCATGGTGCTGGACTGCGTCCCGGTCATCCCGCCGGACCTGCGCCCGATGGTGCAGCTCGACGGTGGCCGCTTCGCGACCTCCGACCTGAACGACCTGTACCGCCGCGTGATCAACCGGAACAACCGCCTCAAGCGGCTGATCGACCTCGGCGCGCCCGAGATCATCGTCAACAACGAGAAGCGGATGCTCCAGGAGGCCGTCGACGCGCTGTTCGACAACGGCCGTCGCGGCCGGCCGGTCACCGGTCCGGGTAACCGCCCGCTGAAGTCGCTGTCGGACATGCTCAAGGGCAAGCAGGGCCGGTTCCGCCAGAACCTGCTCGGCAAGCGCGTCGACTACTCCGGCCGTTCGGTCATCGTGGTCGGCCCGAAGCTGAAGCTGCACCAGTGCGGCCTGCCCAAGCAGATGGCGCTGGAGCTGTTCAAGCCGTTCGTGATGAAGCGGCTGGTGGACCTCAACCACGCGCAGAACATCAAGTCCGCCAAGCGGATGGTCGAGCGGCAGCGGCCGGTCGTGTGGGACGTGCTGGAAGAGGTCATCGGCGAGCACCCGGTGCTGCTGAACCGTGCGCCGACCCTGCACCGCCTGGGCATCCAGGCCTTCGAGCCGCAGCTGGTCGAGGGCAAGGCGATCCAGATCCACCCGCTCGTCTGCACCGCGTTCAACGCGGACTTCGACGGTGACCAGATGGCGGTGCACGTGCCGCTGTCCGCCGAGGCCCAGGCCGAGGCGCGGATCCTGATGCTGTCGTCGAACAACATCCTCAAGCCGGCCGACGGCAAGCCGGTCACCATGCCGACCCAGGACATGGTCATCGGTCTGTACCACCTCACCCACCTCACCCCCGGTGAGAAGGGCGAGGGCCGGGCGTTCAGCTCGGACGCCGAGGCGCGGATGGCCTTCGACGCCGGCGAGCTGAGCCTGGGGGCGCCGGTCAAGATCCGGCTGCGCGGCGTGGTCGGTGTCGACAACGGCGCCGGCGCCGAGCCGTGGGTCGCGCCCGAGGGCTGGGCCGAGGGCGAGCCGCTGACCGTGGAGACCACGCTCGGTCGGGTCCTGTTCAACGAGACGCTGCCGCAGGGCTACCGCTTCGTGAACTACGAGATCCGCAAGGGCCAGCTCTCCGCGATCGTCAACGACCTCGCCGAGCGCTTCCCGAAGGTGGCTCTCGCGGCCACCCTGGACGGGCTCAAGGAGGCCGGTTTCCACTGGGCCACCTGGTCCGGCGTCACCATCGGCATGGAGGACGTCATCGCGCCGCCGCGCAAGCGGGAGATCCTGGCGCGGTACGAGAAGGACGCCGACCAGATCGACAAGCAGTACCAGCGTGGTCTGATGACCGCCGAGGAGCGTCGCGGCGAGCTCATCGAGATCTGGACCAAGGCGACCAACGAGGTCGCCAAGGAGATGGACACCGCGCTGCCGCAGGAGAACCCGCTGTGGAAGATGATCCACTCGGGTGCCCGCGGTAACCTGCTCCAGCTCCGGCAGATTGCGGCGATCCGTGGTCTGGTGGCCAACCCGAAGGGTGAGATCATCCCGCGGCCGATCAAGGCCAGCTACCGGGAGGGTCTGTCCGTGCTGGAGTACTTCATCTCCACGCACGGTGCCCGTAAGGGTCTCGCCGACACCGCGCTGCGGACCGCCGACTCGGGTTACCTGACCCGTCGTCTGGTGGACGTCTCGCAGGACGTGATCATCCGCGAGGAGGACTGCGGCACCGACCGGGCGATCCCGATGCAGATCGGCGAGCGGCTGGACAGCAAGCTGGTCGTGCACACGCACGCCGAGACCAGCGTGCACGCCCGGACCCTGGCCGACGACATCAAGGGGCCGGACGGCACCGTGGTGGCGCACCGCGGTCAGGACCTCAACTCGATCCTGGTCGACAAGATCGTCGCCGCCGGGGTGGAGACGGTCCGGGTGCGCAGCGTGCTCACCTGCGAGTCGAAGCTGGGCGTCTGCGCGGCCTGCTACGGCCGCTCGCTGCCGACCGGCAAGTCGGTCGACATCGGCGAGGCGGTCGGCATCATCGCCGCCCAGTCGATCGGTGAGCCGGGTACGCAGCTGACGATGCGTACCTTCCACACCGGTGGTGTCGCGGGTGAGGACATCACCCAGGGTCTGCCCCGGGTCCAGGAGATCTTCGAGGCCCGGATCCCGAAGGGCAAGGCGCCCATCGCCGACACCCCGGGCCGGGTCCGGATCGAGGACGGCGAGCGGTCCCGGAAGATCATCGTGGTGCCGGACGACGGCAGCGACGAGATCGTCTACGACAAGATCTCCAAGCGGGTCAAGCTGCGGACCCACGACGGGGACCACGTCGAGGTCGGCGAGAAGCTCACCGAGGGCACCATCGACCCGCACGAGCTGCTCCGCATCCTCGGCCCGCGCGCGGTCCAGGTCCACCTGACCCAGGAGGTCCAGGAGGTCTACCGCTCGCAGGGTGTGCTCATCCACGACAAGCACATCGAGATCATCATCCGCCAGATGCTCAAGCGGGTGACGGTCATCGACTCCGGCTCGACCGAGTTCCTGCCGGGCGTGCTGGTCGACCGGGCGCTGTTCGAGTCGGAGAACCGCCGGCTCGTCGGCGAGGGTGGCGAGCCCGCCGCCGGTCGCCCGGTGCTGATGGGTATCACCAAGGCCTCGCTGGCCACCGACTCCTGGCTCTCGGCGGCCTCCTTCCAGGAGACCACCCGGGTGCTGACCGACGCGGCGATCAACTCGCGCAGCGACTCGCTCGTCGGCCTCAAGGAGAACGTGATCATCGGTAAGCTCATCCCGGCCGGTACGGGCATCAGCAAGTACCGCAACGTCCGGGTCGAGCCGACCGAGGAGGCGAAGGCCAAGGTCTACTCGATGACCGGCTACCCGGAGACCGACTACGGCTTCGGGCCGGCCAGCGGGCAGGCTGTGCCGCTGGACGACTTCGACTTCGGGTCGTACCGCTAAGCAGTGACCGACGAGGCCCCCGGCGTGACCGCCGGGGGCCTCGTCGTGTTCCGGGGTGGGCCGGCCTTCGGGGCCGAGGTGGCCGGTCCCGGCGGGCGCCGGCGGGCATGATGGGGGTATGACGACCGCTCCCGGGCAGCTGCCCGTGGCGCACCAGCCGCCACGCCACCCGCTCGACCCCGACCCGGCGCCCGCGACGAAGGCCCGCGCCGTCTTCGCGCTGGGCCTGATCGGGGCGCTGACCGGGCTGTTCGTCGGCGGGGTGGTGCCCGCCACGGTGGCGCTCCAGCTCGCCCGGCAGGCCCGGCGGGAGGCGTACGCCTCCGGCGGGTACCTCACCGGCGCGGCCTGGCTGCGGCAGGGGGAGCGGCTGGCCTGGACGGGTCTGGTGCTGGTCGCGGTCGCCGTGGTGACGCTGGTGGTGATCGGCGTGGTCCGGCTGGCCGACGCCCCGTTCGGGCAGGACTACGCCCCGAACGTGGACTGAGCGCCGGTGCTCGTGCGGGCCCTGCGGGGCGGTGCGCGCCGACGGTAGCCTGGCCGGTGTCCGTCGCGCGGCGAGGGATCTGGCTTGTCGACAGGAGGACCACGTGACGGAACCGGCGCCGCCGTCGGGAGCCGACCCGGGCGGCCAGCCCGCCGGGCCCCCGGAGACGGGCCCGCCCGGTTCCGCCGGTGTGGCCCCGCCCGCGACCGCCGCACCCGAGGTGTCGCCCTGGTCGGCGCCGGGGGCCGCCACGGGCGAGCGGTCGGACCAGGGCACCGGCACGCCGCCGGAGGCCGCACCCATCGGGTACGCGTCGCCGGCGCCGGCGTACCCCGGGCAGTTGTCGCCGGGTCAGCCCTTCGGTGGTCATCCCGGGCAGTTGTCGCCGGCGCAGCCGGGTCAGGTTTCCGGTGGTCATCCCGGGCAGTTGTCGCCGGGGCAGCCGGGCCAGGTGTCCGGGCCGTACCCGGGGCCGTCTCCGCTGCCGGCGGGGGCGTACCCCGGTGGGACGCCGGGCGGCGGGTGGCCGGCCGGCCCGGGGTGGCTGCCCCCGCCACCGCGGGAGGCGCCCAAACCGCCCAAGCGGGTCGACGCGGTACCGGGTACCCCGTTCGGGGTGGTCCATCTCGACGTGCCGGCGGTGACCTCCGGTCCGGCGGTGGGCTCGCTGGTGGCCGGGGTGGTGTCGATCCTGGTGTCGGTGCTGGTGGTCTGCTTCGGTGTCGGGGCGGCGCGGTACGGCGGGGCCTGGGCGGCCGGCGCGTTCACCGTGCCGGGTGTGCTGGCCGGGGCGGCCGCGATCGTGGCCGGGCTGCTGGCCCGGCGGCAGATCGGGCGGGCGGCGCCGCCGCCGGCGGTCCGGTTCACCGGGCGGGGGCTGGCCACGGCGGGGATCAGCTGCGGCGCGACGGGTCTGCTGCTCTGCCTGGCCGGCCTGGGGCTGGCGTTGCTGCTGCAGTTCGGGTGACGGCGGTCGCGGCGGGGGCGACGGGCCGCTTCCGTGGGCAGCCGGTACACTTGGAGCCGTAGGTGCCCAGCACGGGCGAGCAGGCGCCACGGGGCGGCGACCGGCGGGGTTTGAGATCCGCCGGACCATTCCGTTTTGACCTGCGAGGCTGTGGTAGGTACTCTTTCCCCTTGTGCCCGGGCCTGCCCGGGCAACTCGTGCGTGCGCGGGTCGCGGTTCATCCGGCGATCGAGTGGCCGTACGACACAGTCCAAGACCCGGCGCACGGTCCATCGCGTGCCGGCGAACAGAATCCGGTGCGACGCGCGAGCGACGGCACCGGGACCGTGATCTGGGCGACACGCCCGACCGCGGGTGCCGGGACCTCCGTGAGGTGGCCCTGGCCGGAATGTAGGAGAGCCGTCCATCAGGGCGGCTAACGAGCAGACGGCGCGGCCGCGTGAGCGGCCGAAGGGAGCGGAGAAACCCGGTGCCCACCATCCAGCAGCTGGTCCGAAAGGGCCGCCAGGCCAAGACGACCAAGACCAAGACCCCGGCGCTGAAGGGCAGCCCTCAGCGGCGCGGTGTGTGCACCCGCGTGTACACCACCACCCCCAAGAAGCCGAACTCGGCGCTCCGCAAGGTCGCTCGTGTCAAGCTCAGCAGCCAGATCGAGGTGACCGCCTACATCCCGGGCGTCGGTCACAACCTGCAGGAGCACTCGATCGTGCTCGTCCGCGGCGGCCGGGTGAAGGACCTCCCCGGCGTGCGTTACAAGATCGTCCGCGGTTCGCTGGACACCCAGGGTGTCCGCAACCGCAAGCAGGCGCGCAGCCGGTACGGCGCGAAGAAGGAGAAGAGCTGACATGCCGCGTAAGGGACCCGCTCCGCGGAAGCCGCTGGTCGCTGACCCGGTGTACAACTCGCCGTTGGTCACCCAGCTGGTGAACAAGATCCTGATGCGCGGTAAGCGTCAGCTCGCCGAGCGCATCGTGTACGCCGCCCTGGAGGGCTGCCGCGAGAAGAGCGGCACCGACCCGGTCGTCACGCTCAAGCGCGCGATGGACAACGTCAAGCCGACCCTCGAGGTCCGCAGCCGCCGCGTCGGTGGCGCGACCTACCAGGTGCCGGTCGAGGTTCGTCCGGCCCGCGCGACCACCCTCGGTCTGCGCTGGCTGGTGACCTACTCCAAGGCCCGTCGTGAGAAGACCATGGTCGAGCGGCTGATGAACGAGCTGCTGGACGCGAGCAACGGTCTGGGTGCCGCCGTCAAGCGGCGCGAGGACACGCACAAGATGGCCGAGTCGAACAAGGCCTTCGCGCACTACCGCTGGTAACACCCTGGTTCCGGCGCCGGACCGGCGCCGGAACCGCCACCAGTTGAGTCGAGACGACGATAAGTAGGGATTGAAGTGGCCGCCGCAGACGCGCTCGCCAACGTACGCAACATCGGCATCATGGCCCACATCGATGCCGGTAAGACCACGACCACCGAGCGGATCCTGTTCTACACCGGTATCACGTACAAGATCGGTGAGGTCCACGAGGGCGCTGCCGTCATGGACTGGATGGAGCAGGAGCAGGAGCGTGGTATCACCATCACCTCCGCTGCTACCAAGTGTGAGTGGAAGGGCCACACGATCCAGATCATCGACACGCCCGGTCACGTCGACTTCACGGTCGAGGTCGAGCGGTCGCTGCGGGTGCTGGATGGTGCGGTCGCGGTCTACGACGGTGTCGCCGGCGTGGAGCCCCAGACGGAGAATGTCTGGCGTCAGGCCGACAAGTACCACGTCCCCCGGATGTGCTTCGTCAACAAGCTCGACCGGACCGGTGCCGACTACTTCCGCTGCGTGCAGATGATGATCGACCGGCTCAACGCCACCCCGCTGGTGCTCCAGATCCCGATCGGGCTCGAGGGCGACCACATCGGTGTCGTGGACCTGATCGAAATGAAGGCGCTCACCTGGCGCGGGGAGACCCAGAAGGGTGAGGACTACGCCATCGAGGAGATCCCGGCCGAGCTGGCCGACTCCGCGGCCGAGTGGCGCGAGAAGCTGATGGAGACCCTGGCCGACGTCGACGACGCGGTGATGGAGAAGTACCTGGAGGGCGAGGAGATCTCCGTCGCGGAGATCAAGGCCGCCATCCGGCGCGCCACCATCGCCAGCAAGGCCAACCCGGTGCTCTGCGGCTCGGCGTTCAAGAACAAGGGCGTGCAGCCCATGCTCGACGCCGTCGTCGACTTCCTGCCGTCGCCGCTGGACGTCCCGGCCATCGAGGGTACGGCCACCGACGGCGAGACCCCGCTGCAGCGGAAGCCGTCGAAGAACGAGCCGTTCTCCGGCCTGGCCTTCAAGATCCAGACCGATAAGCACCTCGGCAAGCTCACCTACGTGCGGGTCTACTCCGGCACGCTCGACTCCGGATCTCAGGTGGTCAACTCCACCAAGGACCGGAAGGAGCGGATCGGCAAGATCTACCAGATGCACGCCAACAAGCGGGAAGAGCGCGGCTCGGCCCAGGCTGGCGACATCATCGCGGTGCAGGGTCTCAAGCAGACCACCACCGGTGACACGCTCTGCGACCCGGCGAACCCGGTGATCCTGGAGTCGATGACCTTCCCGGAGCCGGTCATCTCGGTGGCGATCGAGCCGAAGACCAAGGCCGACCAGGAGAAGCTGGGCACGGCCATCCAGCGGCTGGCCGAGGAGGACCCGACCTTCCGCGTCAAGCTGGACGAGGAGACCGGTCAGACGGTCATCTCCGGCATGGGCGAGCTGCACCTGGACATCCTGGTCGACCGGATGCGCCGCGAGTTCAACGTCGAGGCGAACATCGGCAAGCCGCAGGTGGCGTACCGCGAGACGATCCGCCGCAAGGTGGAGAAGATCGAGTACACCCACAAGAAGCAGACCGGTGGTTCCGGCCAGTACGCCCGCGTCATCGTGAGCATCGAGCCGCTGCCGCTGGACAACGACTCGCCGACCTACGAGTTCGCCAACGCCGTCACCGGTGGCCGCATCCCCCGGGAGTTCATCCCGTCGGTGGACGCGGGTGCCCAGGACGCGATGCAGTACGGCATCCTCGCCGGCTTCCCGCTGGTGGGTGTCAAGCTGACGCTGCTGGACGGCCAGTACCACGAGGTCGACTCGTCGGAAATGGCATTCAAGATCGCCGGCTCGATGGTGATGAAGGAGGCGGCCCGCAAGGCCGACCCCGCGCTCCTCGAGCCGATGATGGCCGTTGAAGTCACCACTCCTGAGGAGAACATGGGTGACGTCATCGGCGACCTCAACTCCCGGCGGGGCATCATCCAGGCGATGGAGGAGCGCAGTGGCGCTCGCATCGTCCGGGCCCTGGTGCCGCTGTCGGAGATGTTCGGCTACGTCGGCGACCTGCGGTCGAAGACCCAGGGCCGGGCTAGCTACAGCATGCAGTTCGACTCCTACGCCGAGGTTCCGCAGAGCGTGGCGAAGGAGATCATCGCCAAGGCGACGGGTGAGTGACGCTCACCTGAGCTGATCCGATGAGTCGAGGCTGGTCGCGGGAGGGCCTTCCCGCCCGCGGCCACCTGGATCGGGTTGCGTGAGACCGGGCCTGTAGGCTTCATCGCCGCAGAACCCACCAAAGCTCTCCGGCCGTCAGGCCGGAAAGGCTGTCGACAGAGTCCTAAGCGCCAATCGGCGCGCCGGGGCGAACGAACCAAGAAGTCCACAGGAGGACACCAGTGGCGAAGGCTAAGTTCGAGCGGACTAAGCCGCACGTCAACATCGGCACCATTGGTCACATCGACCACGGTAAGACGACGCTGACGGCGGCCATCACCAAGGTCCTGCACGACCAGTTCCCGGACCTGAACCCGTACACGCCGTTCGACCAGATCGACAAGGCGCCGGAGGAGAAGGCCCGCGGCATCACGATCTCCATCGCGCACGTCGAGTACCAGACCGAGGCGCGTCACTACGCGCACGTCGACTGCCCCGGTCACGCCGACTACATCAAGAACATGATCACCGGTGCCGCGCAGATGGACGGCGCGATCCTGGTGGTGGCGGCGACCGACGGCCCGATGCCGCAGACCCGCGAGCACGTGCTGCTGGCCCGTCAGGTCGGTGTGCCGTACATCGTCGTGGCGCTCAACAAGAGCGACATGGTCGACGACGAGGAGCTCCTGGAGCTCGTCGAGCTCGAGGTCCGCGAGCTGCTCTCCTCGCAGGAGTACCCGGGTGACGACCTGCCGGTCGTCCGGGTCTCGGCGCTGAAGGCCCTCGAGGGCGACCCCGAGTGGACCGGCCGCCTCCTGGAGCTGATGAACGCGGTCGACACCGCGATCCCGCAGCCGGAGCGCGACGTCGACAAGCCGTTCCTGATGCCGGTCGAGGACGTCTTCACGATCACCGGTCGTGGCACCGTCGTCACCGGTCGCGTGGAGCGCGGCGTTCTCCTGCCGAACGAGGATGTTGAGCTCGTCGGTATCAAGGAGAAGGGCTTCAAGACCAAGGTCACCGCGATCGAGATGTTCCGCAAGACCCTGGACGACGCCCGCGCAGGCGAGAACGTCGGCCTGCTGCTGCGCGGCACCAAGCGCGACGAGGTCGAGCGTGGCATGGTCGTGGTGAAGCCGGGCTCCAACACCCCGCACACCGAGTTCGAGGCGACGGTCTACATCCTCTCCAAGGAGGAAGGCGGCCGGCACACCCCGTTCTTCCAGAACTACCGTCCGCAGTTCTACTTCCGGACCACGGACGTCACCGGCGTCGTCACGCTGCCCGAGGGCACCGAGATGGTCATGCCGGGCGACAACACCACCATGACGGTGAAGCTGATTCAGCCCATCGCCATGGAGGAGAACCTCAAGTTCGCGATCCGCGAGGGTGGACGTACGGTCGGCGCTGGTCGCGTCACCAACATCCTCAAGTGAGCTGGGTAACCCCGATTAGCGTCGCCGCCGGTCGTGCGGCATACTAGTCAGGTTGCGTAACGACGGTTAGTCACCTGCGTCCGGTGAATGCTGGACCTCCGGGAGACCAACAGTCGCGCGCAGGGTGGTTGATCGCCCCTGGCGGTCAACCACCCTCGCACGGCGTCCGGATCGCTGTGATGCGATCGGCGCCTTGACCCACCGCGTGGTTCAAGAACCGCTCCGGAGTCCCGGGGCGGAGCCTGGCCCCAGGGCGCGACACGCCCGACCGCGGGGGTCGGCGAAGTGGGCCTGTACCAGCCGGTACAGGCGCCCGCAACACAGCGGCATCGAGAGAAGGAACAGAAGCCACCATGGCGGGACAGAAGATCCGCATCCGGCTCAAGGCCTATGACCACGAGGTCGTCGACTCCTCGGCTCGGAAGATCGTCGAGACGGTGACGCGTACCGGGGCGCAGGTCGCAGGACCGGTGCCGCTGCCCACGGAGATCAACCGTTTCTGCGTCATCCGCTCGCCGCACAAGTACAAGGACTCGCGCGAGCACTTCGAGATGCGCACGCACAAGCGGCTGATCGACATCATCGACCCGACCCCGAAGACGGTCGACTCGCTCATGCGCCTCGACCTGCCGGCTGGCGTCGACATCGAGATCAAGCTGTAGGGACCGGACAAATGGACAGGCAAGTCAAGGGGATCCTGGGCGCAAAGCTCGGCATGACCCAGGTCTGGGACAACAACCGTGTTGTTCCGGTGACCGTGGTTCAGGCCGGCCCGTGCGTCGTCAGCCAGGTTCGTAGCGCCGAGAAGGACGGTTACTCCGCGGTCCAGCTCGCCTACGGCACGATCGACCCGCGCAAGGTCAAGAAGCCGGTGGGCGGGCACTACGCGAAGGCGGACGTGGCGCCGCGCCGGCACATCGTCGAGCTGCGCACCGCGGACGCCGCGGACTACTCGCTGGGCCAGGAGGTCACGGTCGAGCAGTTCCCGGCCGGCGTCACCATCGACGTCACCGGCAAGACCAAGGGCAAGGGCTACGCCGGCCCGATGAAGCGGCACGGCTTCCACGGCCTGGGCGCCGGCCACGGTGTCGAGCGCAAGCACCGCTCGCCGGGCTCCATCGGCGCCTGCGCCACCCCGGGTCGCGTCTTCAAGGGCACCCGGATGGCGGGCCGGATGGGTGGCGTGCGCTACACCGTCCAGAACCTGACCGTCCAGGCGGTCGACACCGAGAACAACCTCCTGCTCGTCCGTGGCGCCATCCCCGGCCCCAAGGGCGCGCTGGTCCTGGTCCGTACCGCGGCCAAGACCAAGGTGAAGAAGGGCGGTGCGGCCAAGTGACCACCGTTGACGTCCGCAACGTCGAGGGCGCCAAGAGCGGCTCCGTCGAGCTGCCGGCCGACATCTTCGACGTCCAGGCCAACCTCGCGCTGATGCACCAGGTCGTGGTGGCCCAGCTCGCGGCGGCCCGGCAGGGCACGCACAAGGTCAAGACCCGCGGCGAGGTCGCCGGTGGCGGCAAGAAGCCGTACAAGCAGAAGGGCACCGGTCGTGCCCGGCAGGGCTCGATCCGCGCGCCGCAGTTCGCCGGCGGTGGCGTGGTGCACGGCCCGGTCCCGCGCGACTACAGCCAGCGCACCCCCAAGAAGATGAAGGCCGCCGCCCTGCGTGGCGCCCTCTCCGACCGGGCGCGCGCCGGCCAGGTGCACGTCGTCGAGGCCTTCGTCTCGGGCGAGAAGCCGTCGACCAAGGCCGCTCTGGCCACGCTGGTGAAGCTGACCGAGGCCCGTCGGGTCCTGGTCGTGCTGAGCAGCACCGACGAGCTGAACTGGGTGTCGCTGCGCAACGAGCCGCGGGTGCACCTGATCGAGGCCGGCCAGCTCAACACGTACGACGTGCTGGTGGCCGACGACGTGGTCTTCACCAAGGAGGCCCTGGACGAGTTCCTGGGCGTTCCCGCCGAGACCACCGAGGAGGGTGGCAAGTGAGCACGATCGCCGATCCGCGCGACATCATCGTCGCGCCGGTCGTCTCGGAGAAGAGCTACAGCGAGCTGAACCGCAACTGGTACACCTTCCTGGTGCACCCGGACGCGAACAAGACCGAGATCAAGATCGCTATCCAGCAGATCTTCAACGTCCGCGTCCTGACGGTCAACACGCTCAACCGCGAGGGCAAGCGCAAGCGCACCAAGACCGGTTTCGGTCAGCGCAAGGCGACCAAGCGGGCGATCGTGAAGCTGGCTGACGGTGACCGTATCGAGGCCTTCGGCGGCCCGGTCAGCTGAGGGGTGTAGACAATGGCTATCCGTAAGTACAAGCCGACGACGCCGGGCCGGCGTGGCTCCAGCGTCGCCGACTTCGCCGAGATCACCCGGTCGACGCCCGAGAAGTCGCTGCTGGCTCCGCTGCCGAAGAAGGGCGGACGCAACGCCCACGGCCGGATCACCACCCGGCACCACGGTGGCGGCCACAAGCGGCAGTACCGCCTGATCGACTTCAAGCGGGTCGACAAGGACGGCGTGCCGGCGAAGGTCGCGCACATCGAGTACGACCCGAACCGCACCGCGCGCATCGCGCTGCTGCACTACGCCGACGGCGAGAAGCGGTACATCATCGCGCCGAAGGACCTGAAGCAGGGCGACCGCGTCGAGTCCGGTCCGGGCGCCGACATCAAGCCGGGCAACAACCTGCCGCTGCGCAACATCCCGGTCGGTACGACGATCCACAACGTGGAGCTTCGTCCGGGCGGCGGCGCCAAGCTGGCCCGCTCGGCCGGCGTCGGCATCCAGCTGCTCGGCCGTGAGGGTGTGTACGCGACCCTCCGCATGCCGTCCGGTGAGATCCGGCGGGTGGACGTGCGCTGCCGCGCCAGCATCGGCGAGATCGGCAACGCCGACCAGTCGAACATCAACTGGGGCAAGGCCGGCCGGATGCGGTGGAAGGGCAGGCGCCCGACCGTCCGTGGTGTCGCGATGAACCCGGTCGACCACCCGCACGGTGGTGGTGAGGGTAAGACCTCCGGCGGTCGCCACCCGGTCAACCCGCAGGGTAAGCCCGAGGGCCGCACCCGTCGTAAGGGCCAGCCGAGTGACCGGCTGATCGTCCGCCGTCGCTACGCCACGCGTAAGCGCGGCTGAGGGAGATAAGACATGCCTCGCAGCCTGAAGAAGGGCCCGTTCGTCGACGACCACCTGCTCAAGAAGGTGGAGACGCAGAACGACAAGGGCTCGAAGAACGTCATCAAGACCTGGTCGCGGCGCTCGACGATCATCCCGGAGATGCTGGGTCACACGATCGCCGTGCACGACGGACGCAAGCACGTCCCGGTGTTCGTGACCGAGGCGATGGTCGGGCACAAGCTCGGCGAGTTCGCGCTGACCCGCACGTTCAAGGGTCACGAGAAGGACGACCGGAAGAGCCGTCGGCGCTGACGCCGCGGGCATACGGATAGAGGAACAAGGGGTTACAGCGATGCCAGGAAAGGGCGACGCTCCGGTGCTTCCGGGCGCGCGGGCGGTTGCGCGGCACGTGCGCATCTCGCCGATGAAGGCGCGCCGGGTGGTCAACCTCGTCCGCGGCCTGCCCGCGAAGGAGGCGCTCACGGTGCTGCAGTTCGCGCCGCAGGCTGCGAGCGAGCAGGTGTACAAGGTGCTCGCGAGCGCGATCGCCAACGCGGAGAACAACGAGCGGCTGGACCCCGACGCGCTGCTCGTCAGCGAGGCGTTCGTCGACGAGGGCCCGACTATGAAGCGGTTCCGGCCGCGGGCGCAGGGCCGGGCGTACCGGATCCGCAAGCGCACCTGCCACATCACCGTGGCGGTCGAGGCGGTCGCGCCGGCTGCGCCGAAGAAGGCTGCCGCGAAGAAGGCCGCCCCGGCGAAGCAGGCCGAGGCCGCTGAGACGGAGAGCAAGACGGAGGGCGCCGAGTAATGGGTCAGAAGGTTCACCCCACTGGGTTCCGGCTCGGCATCTCGACCGACTGGAAGTCCCGTTGGTTCGCGGACAAGCTCTACAAGGACTACATCGGCGAGGATGTCAAGATCCGCCGGATGATGTCCAAGGGCCTCGAGCGTGCCGGCATTTCCAAGGTCGACATCGAGCGCACCCGTGACCGGGTCCGCGTGGACATCCACACCGCCCGGCCGGGCATCGTCATCGGCCGGAAGGGTGCGGAGGCCGACCGGATCCGCGGCGAGCTGGAGAAGCTCACCGGCAAGCAGGTGCAGCTGAACATCATCGAGGTGAAGAACCCCGAGTCGGACGCGCAGCTGGTCGCCCAGGGCGTCGCCGAGCAGCTCTCCAGCCGGGTCAGCTTCCGTCGGGCGATGCGCAAGGCGATGCAGTCGGCGATGAAGAACCCGGTCTGCAAGGGCATCCGGGTCCAGGTGTCGGGTCGTCTCGGCGGTGCCGAGATGAGCCGGACCGAGTTCTACCGCGAGGGTCGCGTCCCGCTGCACACGCTGCGGGCCAACATCGAGTACGGCTTCTTCGAGGCCCGTACCACCTTCGGCCGGATCGGCGTGAAGGTCTGGATCTACAAGGGCGACGCCGTCCCGGGCCGGGAGGCTCCGGCCGAGGCCGGTCCGTCCCGCCCGCGCCGTGACCGCGGCGACCGCCCCGAGCGGCCGCGCCGTGGCCGGTCGGGTTCGTCCGGCACGACCGCCGGCGGCACCGAGGCCGGCCGGGCTGCTGCGACCACCATCGCTCAGCAGGCCGAGACGCCGAGTGGCGAGCCGATCGACAGTGCTGCTGTCGCCTCGGCCGCGGCTGCTCCGGCAGAAACGCAGCAGGAGGGCTGACAGATGCTGATGCCGCGCAAGCCCCCGAAGGGCTTCCGCAAGCCGCACCACCCGGACCGCCACGGCGCGTCCAAGGGTGGTAACCGGGTGGTGTTCGGCGAGTTCGGGATCCAGGCTCTCGAGCCGGCTTACGTGACCAACCGCCAGATCGAGTCGGCGCGTATCGCGATGACTCGTCACATCAAGCGTGGCGGCAAGGTCTGGATCACGATCTTCCCGGACCAGGCCCTGACCAAGAAGCCGGCCGAAACCCGGATGGGTTCCGGTAAGGGCTCGCCCGAGTGGTGGGTCGCCAACGTCAAGCCGGGGCGGGTTCTCTTCGAGATGTCCTTCCCCAACGAGCAGATCGCGCGAGAGGCGATGCGTCGCGCGATCCACAAGCTCCCGATGAAGTGCCGCATTGTGACGCGCGAAGTGGGTGAATCCTGATGGCAGCGGGCGTTAAGGCGACCGAGCTGCGTGAGCTCTCCGAGGAGGAGCTGGTCACGAAGCTGCGGGAGGCCAAGGCGGAGCTGTTCAACCTCCGCGTGCAGGCCGCGACCGGGCAGCTGGACAACAACCGGCGGCTGCAGATCATCCGTCGGGAGATCGCCCGGATCTACACGATCATGCGTGAGCGCGAGCTGGGGCTCTCGGCCGCGCCGACTGAGGTGACTGCATCATGAGCGAGAACACCACCGCTACCACGCGGGCCCGCCGTAAGGTGCGTGAGGGCCTCGTGGTCAGCGACAAGATGGAAAAGACCGTCGTGGTCGAGGTCGAGGACCGGGTCAAGCACGCGCTGTACGGCAAGATCATGCGTCGTACCCGCAAGCTGAAGGTGCACGACGAGCAGAACTCGGCCGGTATCGGCGACCGGGTCCTGATCATGGAGACCCGGCCGCTCTCCGCCACCAAGCGGTGGCGGCTCGTGGAGATCCTCGAGAAGGCCAAGTAGCGAAGGCTCGAGCTCGGCCGGTATCGGTCGGGCGCAGGTTCCGCCAGGCTCCGGCCGTCCGCGAGGGCGGCCGGAGAACCGGCAGACATAGGAGATAGACGTGATTCAGCAGGAGTCGCGACTGCGCGTCGCCGACAACACGGGTGCCCGGGAGATCCTGTGCATCCGGGTTCTCGGTGGCTCCGGTCGGCGCTACGCGAGCATCGGCGACGTCATCGTGGCCACCGTCAAGGACGCGATCCCGGGTGCCGGTGTGAAGAAGGGCGACGTCGTCAAGGCGGTCGTCGTCCGCACCGCCAAGGAGAGGCGGCGGCCGGACGGTTCGTACATCCGTTTCGACGAGAACGCCGCCGTCATCATCAAGGACGGTGGGGACCCGCGCGGTACCCGTATCTTCGGCCCGGTGGGTCGGGAGCTGCGGGACAAGCGGTTCATGAAGATCATCTCTCTCGCGCCGGAGGTGTTGTGACCGTGAAGGTCAAGAAGGGCGACACGGTCGTCGTCATCGCCGGCAAGGACAAGGGTGCCAAGGGCAAGGTCATCGCGGCCTACCCGCGGCAGGACAAGGTCCTGGTCGAGGGCGTGAACCGGGTCAAGAAGCACACCCGCATCAGCACCACCCAGCGTGGCGCCAAGACCGGTGGCATCGTCACCCAGGAGGCCCCGATCCACGTCTCGAACGTGCAGGTCGTGGATTCCGAAGGGAAGCCGACCCGGGTCGGTTACCGGATCGACGACAACGGCCAGAAGGTCCGCATCGCGCGTAGCACCGGTAAGGACCTCTGATGACCACGGCTACCGAAACCAAGACCATGCCGCGCCTCAAGGAGCGGTACCGCAACGAGGTCGTGGCGAAGCTGCAGGAGCAGCACAACTACGGCAACCCCATGCAGGTGCCCGGGCTCGTCAAGATCGTCGTCAACATGGGTGTCGGCGAGGCCGCTCGGGATGCCAAGCTGATCGACGGCGCGGTCCGTGACCTGGCCACCATCACCGGCCAGAAGCCGCTGGTGCGGCGGGCGACCAAGTCCATCGCGCAGTTCAAGCTCCGCGAGGGCATGCCGATCGGCGCGAAGGTCACCCTGCGCGGCGACCGGATGTGGGAGTTCCTGGACCGGCTGCTGTCGATCGCGCTGCCGCGTATCCGTGACTTCCGCGGCCTGGACGGGCGCAAGCTCGACGGGCACGGCAACTACACGTTCGGTCTGACCGAGCAGTCGGTGTTCCACGAGATCGACCAGGACAAGATCGATCGCCAGCGGGGCATGGACATCACGGTGGTCACGACCGCCACGACCGACGACGAGGGCCGGGCGCTGCTCAAGCTCCTGGGCTTCCCGTTCAAGGAGAACTGAGATGGCCAAGAAGGCGCTGATCATCAAGGCGGCCGCGAAGCCGAAGTTCTCGGTTCGCGCCTACACCCGCTGCCAGCGGTGCGGGCGTCCGAAGGCGGTCTACCGCAAGTTCGGTCTCTGCCGGGTGTGCATCCGGGAGATGGCCCACCGCGGTGAGCTGCCCGGCGTGTCCAAGGCTTCCTGGTAATAGCCCGGCGCGCTTCGCGCGTCAGCTGAACTGTCTCTTCGCCGTAGGCCCCGGGCCCAGCCCGGGGAACCCCGGCGAGAAAGGTTGACGAATTTCATGACGATGACCGACCCGATCGCAGACATGCTCACGCGTCTGCGTAACGCCAACCAGGCGTACCACGACCGGGTGACGATGCCCTACTCGAAGATCAAGGCGAACATCGCCGAGGTCCTCAAGGCCGAGGGTTACATCGCCACCTGGTTGGTCGAGGAGCCCGAGGAGGGCGCCGTCGGCAAGCGACTGGTCGTCGAGCTGAAGTACGGCCAGAACCGCGAGCGGAGCCTGGCCGGCATCAAGCGCGTGTCCAAGCCCGGTCTCCGGGTGTACGCCAAGTCGGACGGGCTCCCGCGGGTGCTCGGCGGGCTGGGCGTGGCGATCATTTCGACGTCCCAGGGGCTGCTCACCGACCGGCAGGCCCGCAAGCGGAGCGTTGGCGGGGAAGTCCTCGCCTTCGTCTGGTAACGGGAGACAGGTAGAAATGTCGCGTATTGGACGTAAGTCGATCCCGGTACCCTCCGGCGTCGACATCACGATCGACGGCCAGACCGTCAAGGTCAAGGGCCCGAAGGGCGAGCTGTCGCACACGCTCGCCGAGCCGATCAAGGCGGAGCGGGGCGAGGACGGCCAGGTGCACGTCAACCGGCCGAACGACGAGCGCAAGGCCAAGGAACTGCACGGCCTCAGCCGTACCCTGGTCGCCAACATGATCGTCGGTGTGACCGAGGGCTACCGCAAGAGCCTGGAGATCGCCGGTACCGGTTACCGCGTCACCGCCAAGGGCAAGGACCTCGAGTTCGCGCTCGGGTTCTCGCACCCGGTGCTGGTGCCGGCTCCGGACGGCATCACCTTCACGGTGGAGAAGCCGACGCTGTTCCACGTGGCCGGCATCGACAAGCAGCAGGTCGGTGAGGTCGCCGCCAACATCCGGAAGATCCGCCCGCCGGAGCCCTACAAGGGCAAGGGCGTGAAGTACCAGGGCGAGGTCATCCGCCGCAAGGCTGGAAAGGCAGGTAAGAAGTGAGCGCCACGCTGCTCAAGCGCCGCCGCGGCGTCGCCGCCAAGCGTGCCGTCGGGCGTGCGCGCCGGCACTTCCGGGTCCGCAAGAACGTCAGCGGTACCGCCGAGCGTCCCCGCCTGGTGGTCACCCGCTCCCTGCGGCACATCGTCGCCCAGATCGTGGACGACACCAAGGGTCACACCCTGGCGTCGGCCTCGACCCTGGACGCGTCGCTGCGTGGTGCGGAGGGCGACAAGAGCGCCCTGGCCGGCAAGGTGGGCGCCCTGCTCGCCGAGCGCGCCAAGGCCGCCGGCGTCTCCAAGGTCGTCTTCGACCGCGGTGGCAACCGGTACGCGGGGCGGGTCGCCGCGCTTGCCGACGCCGCCCGCGAAGCCGGGCTCGAGTTCTAGAAACCCCGTCACGAGAGATAAGGAAGGCTGCTGATGCCAGGTCAACAGCGCCGTGGCGGCGGGTCCGGTGGCAACGAGGGTGGTCGCCGCGACAACCGCCGTGAGGGCGGCCGCGGAAACGCGCCCGTCGAGAAGACCCCGCACCTCGAGCGGGTCGTCGCGATCAACCGCGTCGCCAAGGTCGTGAAGGGTGGTCGTCGCTTCAGCTTCACCGCCCTGGTGATCGTGGGCGACGGCGACGGCACCGTCGGCGTGGGCTACGGAAAGGCCAAGGAGGTGCCCGCGGCGATCGCCAAGGGTGTCGAGGAGGCCAAGAAGCACTTCTTCAAGGTGCCGCGGATCGGCCAGTCGATCCCGCACCCGGTGCAGGGCGAGGCCGCTGCCGGTGTCGTGCTGCTCAAGCCGGCGTCCGCCGGTACCGGTGTCATCGCCGGTGGCCCGGTGCGTGCCGTGCTGGAGTGCGCGGGCATCCACGACGTGCTCTCCAAGAGCCTCGGCTCGTCGAACCCGATCAACATCGTGCACGCCACGGTGGCGGCGCTGAAGGGGCTCGAGTCCCCCGAGGCCGTCGCGGCCCGTCGTGGTCTGCCGGTGGAGGACGTCGCGCCGGCCGCCATGCTGGCGTCGCGGGCGGGGGTGGCGTCCTGATGGCACGCCTGAAGGTCACCCAGGTCCGGTCCGGCATCGGCACCAAGCAGAACCAGCGTGAGTCGCTGCGTTCGCTCGGTCTGAAGCGGATCAACGACGTGGTGGTCAAGGAGGACCGGCCCGAGATTCGCGGCATGATCTTCGCGGTAAACCACCTCGTGAAGGTCGAGGAGGTCGAGTAATGACGATCAAGGTTCACCACCTGCGCCCGGCCCCGGGCGCCAAGACCGCGAAGACCCGGGTGGGTCGCGGTGAGGGCTCCAAGGGCAAGACCGCCGGTCGCGGTACCAAGGGTTCCAAGGCCCGCAAGAACATCTCGGCGGCGTTCGAGGGTGGGCAGATGCCCATCCACATGCGCCTGCCGAAGATGAAGGGCTTCAAGAACAAGTTCAAGGTCGTCTTCCAGGTGGTCAACCTGGACCGGCTGGCCGAGCTCTTCCCGAACGGCGGCCAGGTCGGCCCGCAGGAGCTGGTCGAGGTCGGCGCGGTCCGCAAGGGCCAGCCGATCAAGGTCCTCGGCACCGGCGACCTCGGCGGTGTGGCCCTCCAGGTGTCGGCGCACGGTTTCAGCGCGTCGGCCAAGGAGAAGATCACCGCTGCCGGTGGCTCCGTCACCGAGCTGTAAGGCACGACCCATGGCGCCCGCTCAGTTGTCCCCAACTGGGCGGGCGCCGTGGTCTACCAGGCATGTGTGCGCCGGGTAACATCGGATTCGGTTTATGTAGCCGGGCGCATCTGCCCGGACCGGGAGCGGGCTGTTAGAGTCCCTTCCCAGCTATGGATATCGGGCACTCGCCCGGCACCCACCCCGCCCCCGCCAGGGATCACCGGCGGCCCGCCTCGCGCAGGAGGAAGAAGTTGCTGTCCGCCTTTCTCAGTGCGTTCCGTACGCCTGACCTGCGCAAGAAGCTGCTGTTCACAGTAGGCATCATCGCGGTCTACCGGCTCGGCGCCACTCTGCCCAGCCCCGGCGTCTCGTACGGCAACGTGCAGAAGTGCCTCGACACCCTCCAGGGTCAGAGCACCGGAGTGCTGAACCTGCTGGACCTCTTCTCCGGCGGCGCACTGCTGCAGCTCTCGGTCTTCGCGCTGGGCATCATGCCCTACATCACCGCGTCGATCATCCTGCAGCTGCTCACCGTGGTCATTCCGCGGCTGGAGCAGCTCCGCAAGGAGGGCCAGGCCGGCCAGGCGAAGATCACCCAGTACACCCGCTACCTGACCCTCGGCCTGGGCATCCTCCAGTCGTCGGCCTTCGTGGCGCTGGCCCGCTCCGGGCAGCTGTTCCAGAACCGCTGCGACCAGTTCCCGATCATCCCCGAGGGCACCGGCATCCCGAACTGGCTGACGCTGAGCATCCTGGTCATGACGATGACCGCCGGCACCGGCATGGTGATGTGGCTCGGTGAGCTGATCACCGACCGCGGCGTCGGCAACGGCATGTCCGTCCTCATCTTCACCTCGATCGCCGCCCGGCTCCCCAGCGAGGGCTGGAAGATCAAGACCAACGAGGGTTGGGGCAAGTTCGTCCTCGTCCTCGTCCTGGTCCTGCTGGTCATCACCGCGGTCTGCTTCATCGAGCAGGCGCAGCGCCGGATCCCGGTGCAGTACGCCAAGCGGATGATCGGCCGGCGGATGTACGGCGGCACCTCGACCTACATCCCGCTCAAGGTCAACCAGGCGGGTGTCATCCCGGTCATCTTCGCCTCCTCGCTGCTCTACCTGCCGCAGCTGGCGCTCCAGTTCTTCGACCAGACCAACCCGGGCAAGACCCAGGCCTGGATCCAGAACAACATCGTGCAGGCCGACTCGCCGCTGCACATCGTGATGTACTTCCTGCTGATCATCTTCTTCACGTACTTCTACGTGTCGATCACGTTCAACCCGACCGAGGTCGCGGACAACATGAAGAAGTACGGCGGCTTCGTGCCGGGCATCCGCCCCGGCAAGCCGACCGCCGAGTACCTCGACTTCATCCTCAGCCGGATCACCCTGCCGGGCGCGCTCTACCTGGGCATCGTCGCGATCCTGCCGAACTTCTTCTTCATCTGGCTGAACAGCCAGCAGTTCCAGAACTTCCCGTTCGGCGGCACCGCTGTGCTCATCATGGTCGGCGTCGGTCTCGAGACCGTGAAGCAGATCGAGAGCCAACTCATGCAGCGGAACTACGAAGGGTTCCTGCGGTAGATGCGACTCGTTCTGGTTGGCCCGCCGGGCGCGGGCAAGGGCACGCAGGCGGAATTCATCGCCGCGCACCTCTCGGTGCCGAAGATCTCGACCGGTGACATCTTCCGGGCGAACGTCTCGCAGGGCACCCCGCTGGGTGTCGAGGCCAAGCGGTACATGGACGCCGGCAAGCTGGTCCCGGACGAGGTCACCATCAACATGGTCCGGGACCGGCTCGCCGAGCCGGACGCCGCCGAGGGCTTCCTGCTCGACGGCTTCCCGCGTACGACGCCGCAGGCCGCCGCGCTGGACAAGCTCCTCGCGGACCTCGGCACCGCGCTGGACCTGGTGCTGGAGCTGGTCGTTGACGACGACGAGGTGATCCGGCGGCTCTCCGGCCGGCGCACCTGCCGCGGCTGCGGCAAGATCTGGCACGTCGAGTTCGACGCCACCACCCGCGAGGGCATCTGCGACCGCTGCGGTGCCGAGCTGTTCCAGCGGGACGACGACAAGCCGGAGACGATCGCGGCCCGCCTGCGGGAGTACGCCGAGAAGACGGCGCCGCTGGTCGACTACTACGGCGCCCAGAACAAGCTGGTCGGGATCGACGCCACCGGGCCGGTGGAGGACGTCACGGTCCGCGCCATAGACGCGCTGCGGTCGTACGGCGGCTGAGGTCCTGCCGGACTCCGGCGGATAGAGTGCGATCAGCGGGGTACGTGCGACGTGCCCCGCTGATCGCTGTCCGGCAACGAAAGGTATTGGCTCCATGCGCCGTCCCCAGCTGGACATCCAGCTGAAGACCCCCGACCAGATCGAGAAGATGCGGGCCGCCGGCCTGGTGGTCGCCGAGGCCCTGCGTCGGATGCGGGAGGCCGTCGCCCCCGGCGTCAGCACCGCCGACCTGGACGCGATCGCCGAGTCGACGATCCGCGAGGCCGGGGCCGTCCCCTCGTTCAAGGGCTACCACGGCTTCCCCGCCTCGATCTGCTCCTCGGTGAACGAGCAGGTGGTGCACGCCATCCCGTCGGCGCAGCAGGTGCTCCGCGACGGCGACGTGATCTCCATCGACTGCGGCGCGGTGCTGAACGGCTGGCACGGCGACGCCGCGATCACCGTGGGCGTGGGCGAGGTCGACCCGGCATTGCTGAAGATGGCCGAGGTGGCGGAGGACGCCATGTGGGCCGGGATCGCCGCCGCCGCCCGGGGCGCCGCCAGCGGCAAGGGCCGGCTGACCGACATCTCGCACGCGGTGGAGAACGCGGTCCGCAAGGGCGGCCGGTACGGCATCGTCGACGGCTACGGCGGGCACGGCATCGGCACCGAGATGCACCAGGACCCGCACGTGCTCAACCACGGGCGGCCCGGCAAGGGTCCGCGCCTGGTGCCGGGCCTGGCGCTGGCCATCGAGCCGATGATCACGATGGGGTCGCCGCGTACCGTCGAACTGGCCGACGGTTGGACGGTCGTCACCCGGGACCGGTCGATGGCGGTGCACGTGGAGCACTCGATGGCGCTGCTCGAGGATGGGGTCTGGGTGCTCACCGCCTTCGACGGCGGGCGGGCCCGCCTCGGTGACCTGGTCACGTCCCGCCAGCCGGCCGACTCCCCGGCGGTCTGACCGCGGCGCTTCGGATCGCCCCCGCGACGGTTGGCCCTCTCAGTCGCCGTTCGCGCAGCTCGCGCCGGAGCGTACGGGCTGTCCGGATCGGCGGGTGGCGGGGTGGTGCCATGCTGGGCGGCATGGACGGGCGGGACGGAATGCGGGCCGCCGACGCCGACCGCCGGGCGGTGGCCGACCGGCTGCGGATCGCCGTCGACGAGGGCCGGTTGGACCTGCACGATTACGACGAGCGGCTGCAGCGGGCCTATGCCGCCCGGACGTACGCCGAGCTGGACGGCCTGGTGGCCGACCTGCCGACGCCGGCGGCGCCGGGCGCGTCGACGCTGGCGATGCCGGACGGAACCGACCCGCTGCCGGCGCTCCCGACGGACCTGCGCCCGGTCGTTCGGCGGTGGCTCGCCGAGGTGTGGCAGCCGTATCTCCGGGTGATCCCGATCGTGGTGGCGGTCTGGGCGGTGACCTCGATGCTCGCCGGTGAGGTGCTCTACTTCTGGCCGGCGTGGGTGGCCGGGCCGTGGGGTGCGGTGCTCCTGGTGCGTACCGTCACCGGCGTGGCGGGCGGAGAGCCGCGGCGGTGGGCGGTCGAGCAGGAGCGGCGGGCGGCAAGGCGGGCCCGCAGGCGCCGGGCCAGGGCCGCCGAGCGGAGGCGCCGCGTGGCGCGCCGCGCGGGGGAGCCGGAGGGCGCGGAGCAGGACTGACTGCCCAGAGAGAGGCGGTGCGGATGGTGCGCGTCACTTTTCGTGCCATCCGCCGTGTCGATCGGTGGCCGGTTTGGCGACGGCCCGCACTCGGGCGTACACTTTCAGATCGGCGCACAGCGTCCACTCCGGCATGCCCACTACGCGCTTCGGTGGGAGTCGGAGCCGCGGCTGGCGCGGGCTCTCCGATCTCGGTCGGTTGCCCGTGTAAGACGTTGTGGGCCGTCCGGAGTAACCGACGTCAGGACAGCGGAGGACATGCCGAAAAAAGACGGAGCCATCGAGATCGAGGGTCGGGTCATCGAGCCCCTGCCGAACGCAATGTTCCGGGTGGAGCTCGCGAACGGCCACAAGGTGCTGGCTCACATCAGCGGCAAGATGCGGCAGCACTACATCCGTATCCTGCCGGAGGACCGGGTCGTCGTCGAACTCTCGCCGTACGACCTGACCCGCGGGCGCATCGTCTACCGCTACAAGTAATCCTGACGACGGCCGGGACGTCCCCGTGTCCGTCTTCGACGTCCGGCGTCGCGCGTGGTCGCGTCACCGGGCCAGATGGGAAGTAAGGCAACCGTGAAGGTCAAGCCGAGCGTCAAGAGGATCTGCAACAAGTGCCGGGTGATCCGCCGGCACGGCCGGGTCATGGTCATCTGCACCGACCCGCGCCACAAGCAGCGCCAGGGCTGAACCAGTCCCACCGGTCGTGACACGGCCGGTCGGATCGGTCCGGGCCGCAGATCCAGACAGCACATCATCAGCTCGTTCCAGCCGCGAGCGGTACGCAGTGCGTACTCAATCGTGGTTGACCCCCGGTCGGAGGCCGGGGCCCGCTCGGGCACGACCGATCCCGGTCGCCGGCGCTGACAGCGTCGGAAGGACGGGACGGCCGGTAGCGGGGTGGGACGGGTCCAGACCTCCGCCACAACACCACGAGGAGTACGCCCGCACATGGCACGTCTAGTCGGCGTCGACCTCCCCCGCGAGAAGCGGATGGAGATCGCGCTCACCTACATCTTCGGGGTCGGTCGTACCCGCGCCCTGGAGACGCTCACCGCTACCGGCATCTCGCCGGACAAGCGCGTTCGGGACCTCACGGATGAGGAGCTGGTCCAGCTCCGCAGCCACATCGAGGGCAACTACAAGGTTGAAGGCGACCTGCGCCGCGAGGTCGCCGCTGACATCCGCCGCAAGGTCGAGATCGGCTGCTACGCCGGCATCCGGCACCGCCGGGGCCTGCCCGTGCGTGGCCAGCGGACCAAGACCAACGCCCGGACCCGCAAGGGCCCGAAGCGGACCGTCGCCGGCAAGAAGAAGCCCGGCAAGAAGTAACTAGGAGCGCACAGACTTATGCCACCGAAGGCTCGTGCCGGAGCCGCTGTCAAGAAGGTCCGGCGCAAGGAACGCAAGAACGTCGCCCACGGGCAGGCGCACATCAAGAGCACCTTCAACAACACCATCGTGTCGATCACCGACCCGACCGGTGCGGTCATCTCCTGGGCCTCGTCCGGCCAGGTGGGCTTCAAGGGCTCCCGCAAGTCGACCCCGTTCGCCGCGCAGCTCGCCGCCGAGGCCGCCGCGCGTCGGGCGATGGAGCACGGCATGCGCAAGGTCGACGTGTTCGTCAAGGGCCCCGGCTCCGGCCGGGAGACCGCCATCCGTTCGCTGCAGGCCGTGGGCCTCGAGGTCGGGCAGATCTCCGACGTCACCCCGCAGCCGCACAACGGATGCCGTCCGCCGAAGCGTCGCCGGGTCTGAGAGGTTAGAGAGAGATGGCTCGTTACACCGGTGCTGACTGCCGCCGTTGCCGGCGGGAGAAGATGAAGCTGTTCCTCAAGGGCAGCAAGTGCGATGGTCCGAAGTGCCCGTTCGAGTCCCGGCCGTTCCCGCCCGGGCAGCACGGACGCGGCCGCACGAAGGAGACGGAGTACCTGCTCCAGCTCCGTGAGAAGCAGAAGGCCCGTCGTGTCTACGGCGTGCTGGAGAAGCAGTTCCGCGGCTACTACGAAGAGGCCGTGGGCAAGAAGGCCAAGACCGGTGAGGTTCTCCTGCAGATCCTCGAGTCGCGGCTGGACAACGTGGTCTACCGGGCCGGCTACGCCAGCTCGCGTGACCAGGCCCGCCAGCTGGTCAAGCACGGCCACTTCACCGTGAACGGCAAGAAGGTCGACATCCCGTCGTACCGCGTCAAGGAGCACGACATCATCGAGGTCCGGGGCAAGAGCAAGGAGCTCACCCCGTTCCTGGTGGCGCAGGCTCAGGCCGGTTCGCGGTCGGTTCCGGCGTGGCTTGAGGCCATCCCGAGCCAGATGAAGATCCTCGTGCACTCGCTCCCGGCCCGCCAGGTGATCGACACCCAGGTCCAGGAGCAGCTGATCGTCGAGCTCTACTCCAAGTAAGGGCTCGTTGCGGTGGCCCGCCCTCCGGGGCGGGCCACCGGAACAGTTTGTGTCGTGGGCGTCATATAGCGGGCGTCCCGGAAGAGAAGAGAAAAAATGCTCATCAGCCAGCGACCCTCCCTCTCCGAGGAGTCGATCAACGAGACCCGGTCCCGGTTCACCATCGAGCCGCTGGAGCCCGGTTTCGGCTACACCCTGGGTAACTCGCTGCGGCGCACGCTGCTGTCGTCCATCCCGGGTGCGGCGGTCACCTCGATCAAGATCGACGGTGTGCTGCACGAGTTCACCACGATCCCCGGTGTCAAGGAGGACGTGGTCGAGCTCGTCATGAACATCAAGGAGCTGTGCGTCAGCTCCGAGCACGACGAGCCGGTCAGCATGTACCTGCGCAAGCAGGGCCCGGGCGATGTGACGGCCGGCGACATCCAGCCCCCGGCCGGCGTCTCGGTGCACAACCCGGACCTGAAGCTCGCCACCCTCAACGGCAAGGGCCGGCTCGACATGGAGCTGACCGTCGAGCGGGGTCGTGGCTATGTCACGGCGGCGCAGAACAAGCAGGCCGGCGCCGAGATCGGCCGGATCCCGGTCGACTCGATCTACTCGCCGGTGCTCAAGGTGACGTACCGCGTCGAGGCGACCCGCGTCGAGCAGCGGACCGACTTCGACCGGCTGATCATCGACGTCGAGACCAAGCCGTCGATGGGCCCGCGTACCGCGCTGGCCTCCGCCGGCTCGACGCTGGTGGAGCTCTTCGGCCTGGCCCGGGAGCTGGACGAGACCGCCGAGGGCATCGACATCGGGCCGTCCCCGCAGGACGCCCAGCTCGCGGCGGACCTGGCCCTGCCGATCGAGGAGCTGGACCTCACCGTCCGCTCCTACAACTGCCTCAAGCGCGAGGGCATCAACTCCGTTGGTGAGCTCATCGGGCGTACCGAGGCCGACCTCCTCGACATCCGGAATTTCGGTCAGAAGTCGATCGACGAGGTCAAGATGAAGCTCGCCGGGATGGGTCTCGGGCTGAAGGACTCGGCCCCGAACTTCGACCCGGCGCACGTCGTGGACGCCTTCGGCGAGGCCGACTACGACACCGACGACTACCGCGAGACCGAGCAGCTCTAGTCCGCGCTGCCGCCACACCTGAGGAGCACCAAGCATGCCCACGCCCACCAAGGGCCCCCGCCTCGGCGGCAGCCCCGCGCACGAGCGGCTGATGCTGGCCAACCTGGCCACCGCGCTGTTCCAGCACGGCAAGATCAAGACCACCGAGACGAAGGCCCGGCGGCTGCGTCCGCTGGCCGAGCAGCTCATCACCAAGGCCAAGCGTGGCGACCTCGCCGCGCGCCGGCGGGTGCTGGGCGTCGTCAAGGACAAGGACGTGGTCTACGCCCTGTTCGACCAGATCGCGCCCCGGTACGCCAACCGCCCCGGCGGCTACACTCGGATCGTGAAGACCGGTCCGCGCAAGGGTGACAACGCTCCGATGGTCGTCATCGAGCTGGTCGAGGAGCTTCAGGTCGCCGAGCCCAAGGCGAACAAGAAGACCGCCGCCCGCAAGGCCGCCCAGCAGGACAAGGTCGAGGCCCTGGCCCCGGCCGAGGAGACCCCGGAGTCGAACTCGTCGGACCAGGACTCCGAGCCGCCGGTGTCGGCGTCCGGTGACACCGACGCCGCCCGCGAGGACAGCGACGAGGCCAACGAGAACAAGGCCTGAGCAAAGGCACCTTCGTCGGGCCCGGTATCCCTTCCTGGGGTGCCGGGCCCGACGGCGTGAACGGGAGGTACGAGGTGGACGAGCGGACCCGGCTGCGGCTGGACGTCTCGTACGACGGCACGGACTTCTCCGGCTGGGCCGCCCAGCCGACCCGGCGGACGGTCGCCGGGGTGCTGACCCAGACGCTGGACCTCGTCCTCGGCGCGGGCACGGCGACCGGGCTGACCGTCGCCGGCCGCACCGACGCCGGGGTGCACGCCACCGGTCAGGTCTGCCACCTCGACCTCCCCACCGCCGTGTGGCGGGAGCACGACGGGCGGCTGCTGCGCCGGTTGGCCCGGCTGCTCCCGACCGACGTGCGGATCCGCGCCATGAGCGAGGTGCCGGCCGACTTCGACGCCCGTTTCTCGGCGACCTTCCGCCGCTACGAGTACCGGGTGACCGACGCCCCGTGGGGCGCCGAGCCGCTGCGCCGGCACGACACCCTCGCCTGGCCGAAGCCGTTGGACCTGGCGGCGCTGAACGCCGCCGCGGCCGGGCTGGTGGGGGAGCACGACTTCGCCGCGTACTGCCGGCGCAAGGAGAACGCCACCACGCTGCGCGAGGTGACCCGGCTGGACTGGCGGCGCGACCCGGACGGCATCCTCGTGGCCACCGTGCAGGCCGACGCGTTCTGCCAGGCGATGGTGCGCAGCCTGGTCGGGGCGATGCTGGTCGCCGGGGACGGCCGGCGGCCGGTCGAGTGGCCGGCGAGCCTGCTGAGCCGGCGGGAACGCTCCAGCGAGGTGAGCGTCGCGGCGGCGCACGGGTTGACCCTGGTCGCGGTCGGCTACCCGGACGACCCGGCCGAGTACGCCCGCCGCGCCGACCTGACCCGCCGCCTCCGCGTCCCCACCGAGGCCTGAGCCCACCGGGGTTCGCGAGACCGCATCCTCGCCGGGCCGGTGCGCGGCGCGCGCCCGGGCAGGCGGCGTGACGCGTGACCGGGCCGTGCCGAGGCGAGGCGAGGCGAGCCAGGAGACGTGGCGAGGCCCGGTCCGCAGGACTCGGACCGGGCCTCGCGTCGGGTCGCTGTCGACCGGCGGATCAGTCGCCGGGCAGCTCGTCGGGAGTGGCGTTCCCGCCCTGGGTGCCGGTGCCCTCGGTCGCCTTCGCGGTGGGCTGGACGGCGCTGCCGCCGGCGGCCCGGCGTTCGAGCACGCCCTTGTCGAGGTGCAGCTCGATCACGTCGTAGATGATGTCGCGGACCGCGGTGTCGCCGGCCGGCACGGCGCCGCCGTCGGTGCGGACGACCAGGCAGTAGGCGATGTAGTGGCCGCGTACCTGCCAGCCGACCCGGGCGGCGGCGGTGGTGAGCGCCTCGGTGCCGTCACCGGCGGCCAGGCCGCGGAAGCGGCCCTGCCGCTCGTCAAGCAGCTGCCGGATCCGGTCCCGGACGCGTTGCGCGCTGGCCTTGTCGGTCAGGTTGAACAGGCCGGCGGTGACCAGGTGCTGGCCGTCGGGGGAGCGCAGTGTGCCCCGTACCACCTGGCTGCACCCGAGCCGGACCAGCAGGTCGGCGATCTCGCCGGTGGCGGCGACCGCGCAACTGCCGCCGGATTGCGTCTTCAGCACGTCGTAGGCGGGTCGTCCGTCGGCCACCACCAGCTTCTTGCCTGCGAAGACCTCGCGGGCGGTCAGCGGCTGCTGGTCGGTGTCGCGGGAGTCGAGGTGGCCGGCGGTCGACTCGTCGACCGGAGCGGCCGTGGTGGGCTGCGGTGCCGCCGCGGTCGGGTCGTCGCTCGGCGTGCGGTCGACGAGCAGGGCCGCCGCGCCGAGGCCGCAGAGCGCGAGCAGGACCAGCACCGCCGCGCCGCCGACGAGCACCTGCCACAGCCGGCCGCCGCCGCGCCCGGAGCCGGACGGGCCGGACGCGGGCGGCGCCGGCGGCTCCAGCGGCTCCAGCGGCTCGGTCGGGGCGTACTCGCGGGGGAGGGTGGGTGGCGGCGGGATCTGGACGGACGAGCGGACCGGAACCGGTTCGGCGGCCGGGAGGGTCGGCCGGGTGGTCCGCGGCAGTGACGGGGTGGGGAAGCGGGACGGAGACGGCCCGGCCGGCGCGGGCGGGCCGGGCGGGAACTCCGGCAGGTCCGACTCGGACCGCGGGTGGTCCACGAAGGCGTCCTCATCGGACTCGTACCGATACACCATGTCGCCCAGAGTAGGAGCCATTGCCCCTTTAGGGGGTAATAACGGGAAATTCCGGCGCGGGCGCGTCGGGGTCCGCCCCGCCGAGGCGACCGCGACCGCGCTGCGGCCCGGTGGGAGAATGCCGGACGTGACCGGCGACCACTACTTCTCCACCAAACCCACCGCTGCGGCGCGCCCGCGGGAGGTCGAGTTCTCCGTCGCCGGGCGCGACTACATCCTGGCCTCGGCCAGCGGGGTCTTCTCCGCCGACCGGCTCGACCCCGGCACCGCCGTCCTGCTGCGCAAGGCCGAGCTGCCGACCACCACCGTCGGCGGTGACCTGCTCGACATCGGCTCCGGCTTCGGGCCGATCAGCTGCGTGCTGGCCACCAGCGCGCCGGCCGCCACCGTCTGGGCGGTCGACGTCAACGAGCGGGCCCGCGCCCTCACCACCGAGAACGCCCGCCGGGTCGGCGCCGCCGACCGGCTACGGGCGGTCGCCCCGGACGAGGTCCCGGCCGACGTCACCTTCGCCCAGATCTGGTCCAACCCGCCGATCCACATCGGCAAGGCCGAACTGCACGAGCTGCTGCGCCGCTGGCTGCCCCGGCTCGCCCCGGACGGCGTCGCCTGGCTGGTGGTCGCCCGCCACCTCGGCGGCGACTCGCTGCACCGCTGGCTGGTCGACGGCGGCTGGCAGGTCTCGCGGCACGCCAGCCAGAAGGGCTACCGGGTGCTGCGGGTCACCCGGTAATCGAGTGTCGCCCGTGCCGCCCGCTCCGGCAGGATGCCGGCGTGGGATACGTGGACGTGGCAGGGGTCGGGTACATCCTCCCCGACGGCCGGGAACTCTTCGCCGACGTGTCGTTCCGGGTCGGTGAGGGCGCCAAGGTCGCCCTGGTCGGCCCGAACGGCGCCGGCAAGACGACGCTGTTGCGGATGGTCGCCGGCGACCTGCCGGTGAAGACCGGCGCCGTCGCCCGGGCCGGTGGCCTCGGCGTGATGCGACAGTTCATCGGCATGATCGGGGACGACACCACGCTCGCCGACCTGGCGCTCTCGCTCGCCCCACCGGCGCTGCGCGACGCCGGCCGCCGGCTGGTCGAGACCGAGGCGGCCATGCGGTCGGCCGAGTTGCGCGGCAAGTACAGCACCGCCGCCGGCAAGGCCCAGCTGGCGTACGCGGACGCGCTGGCCGCCTGGGGCGAGACCGGCGGGTACGACGCCGAGGTGCTCTTCGACACGGTCGCCACCATCGTGCTGGACCTGCCCTGGGACGCCGCCCGGGACCGCCCGGTGCGCACCCTCTCCGGCGGCCAGCAGAAGCGCTTCGCCCTCGAGCTGCTGCTGCGCGGCACCGACGAGGTCCTGCTCCTCGACGAGCCGGACAACTTCCTCGACGTGCCCGGCAAGCGCTGGCTGGAGGCGCGGCTGCGCGAGTCCGGCAAGTCCGTGCTCTACGTCTCGCATGACCGGGAGCTGCTGGCGCAGACCGCCGACCGGGTGGTCGCCGTCGAGGGCGGCAGCGCCTGGGTGCACCCGGCGGGCTTCGCCAGCTGGTACGACGCCCGGGTGGCCCGGCACGCCCGCCTAGACGAGCTGCGCAAGCGCTGGGACGAGGAGCACCAGAAGCTGCGCGAGCTGATGCTGATGTACAAGCAGAAGGCGGCGTACAACTCCGACATGTCGTCGCGCTACCAGTCGGCGCAGACCCGGCTGCGCAAGTTCGAGGAGGCCGGGCCGCCCCCCGTACCGCCGAAGGACCAGGACATCCGGATGCGCCTGGCCGGCGGGCGGACCGGCAAGCGCGCGGTCATCTGCGACCAGCTGGAGCTCGACGGCCTGACCTACCCCTTCGACCTGGAACTCTGGTACGGCGACCGGGTCGCCGTGCTCGGCGCCAACGGCACCGGGAAGTCGCACTTCCTGCGGCTGCTCGCCCGGGGCGGCACCGACCCGGACCCGGCCAACGGTCCGGTCGACGGCGCGCCCGCGTTGGCCCCGGTCGCCCACGACGGCACGGTCCGGCTCGGCGCGCGGGTCCGGCCCGGCCACTTCTCCCAGACCCACGACCGGCCCGAGCTGGTGGCGAAGACGCTGGTCGAGATCCTCTGGCGGGGCGACGAGCACCGGGCCGGGATGGACCGGCACGCCGCGATGGCGGCGCTGTCCCGGTACGAGCTGGCCGCGCAGGGCGACCAGCGCTTCGGCACCCTGTCCGGCGGGCAGCAGGCACGGTTCCTGGTGCTGCTGCTGGAACTGTCCGGGGCGACCCTGCTGCTGCTCGACGAGCCGACCGACAACCTCGACCTCGCCTCCGCCGAGGCGCTGGAGGTCGGGCTGGCCTCGTTCTCCGGGACGGTGGTCGCGGTCACCCACGACCGCTGGTTCACCCGGTCCTTCGACCGGTTCGTGCTGTTCGGCGGTGACGGCGAGGTGGTGGAGACGCCGGAGCCGGTCTGGGACGTGCGCTGACGGGCGACGGCCCGCCCCGGCCGACGGCCTTCCCCGGGCGGGCGGTCCCGAGGCCCGTCGCTCGCGGCGGGCATAGGGTGGATCACGTGACTGAGATGACCTACCGCCGGTTGGGCGACTCCGGGCTCGTGGTGTCCGTGGTCGGCCTCGGCTGCAACAACTTCGGCCGCAAGCTCGACCTCGACGGCACCCGGGCGGTGGTCGACGCCGCCCTCGACGCCGGGATCAACTTCTTCGACACCGCCGACATCTACGGCGAACCGCAGGGCGGCTCCGAGGAACTGCTCGGGCAGGCGCTCAAGGGGCGCCGGGACGACGTGGTGGTGGCCAGCAAGTTCGGCATGGACATGCACGGCATGAACGGCCCCGACCACGGCGCCCGGGGCGCGCGCCGCTACATCGCCCGGGCCGTGGAGGCGTCGCTGCGCCGGCTCGGCACCGACCACATCGACCTGTACCAGATGCACGAGCCCGACCCGGGCACCCCGATCGACGAGACGCTCGCCGCGCTGGACGACCTCGTCCGCGCCGGCAAGGTCCGCTACCTCGGCAACTCCAACTTTGCCGGCTGGCAGATCGCCGACGCCGACTGGGTCGCCTCGTCCAACGGGCGGGCCCGGTTCATCAGCGCGCAGAACCACTACAGCCTGCTGGAACGCTCCGTCGAGACCGAGGTCGTGCCCGCCTGCGAGCGGTTCGGCCTGGGCATGCTGCCGTTCTTCCCGCTCGCCAACGGCCTGCTCACCGGCAAGTACAAGCGCAACGAGGCGCCGCCCGCCGGCAGCCGGCTCTCCGGCGGCGGCCGGTACGCGCAGCGTCTCGCCGCCGCGGACTGGGACACCATCGAGGCCATCGAGGCGTACGCCGCCGAGCGCGGCCTGTCGATGCTCCAGGTGGCGATCGGCGGGCTGGCCGCCCGTCCGGCGGTGACCTCGGTGATCGCCGGCGCCACCATGCCGGAGCAGGTGCGGGCGAACGCCGAAGCCGGGACCTGGCAGCCCACCGACGAGGACCTGGACGCCCTCGACGCCATCCTCTGACCGTCGGTCGGTCGGCCTGCCCCGCCGGCGGTCGCACACGTCACCTCGCGCGGTGTCGCGCGGTCTTGCGCTGCTCCGGCGCGGCGGGCGGCCTCGGAACCACGAGCGGAACGTCATGTACGTCATGGCGGGCGTGTGACAGCAATGGCGTTCCACCCGTGCAGTCGCCGGCCCGCATGCCGTCCGCCGGTGCTGGTACGGCTCGGCGGTCAGGGGCACGGGTGGTACGCCATGGACGTCATCGGCGGCTTTTGACGTGCGCCCTGTTCCACTCGTCCCGCCGCTCGCGGAGGGCGTCGGCGACCATGTCCACCGTCTGCGACGGTCGGCGGAGGACGTCGTCGGCGGTGAAGCGGAGGACCAGCCAACCGGCCGCGCGTAACGCGTTGAGGCGGGCCACGTCCTGCCGGAAGTGCACGCGCTCCCGGTGGTGGTCGCCGTCGTACTCGACGGCGACGCGGAGCGCCGGCCAGGCCAGGTCGACCCGTCCCACGAAGCGGCCACGGGCATCGAGCACGTCGTGTTGCGCCGTGGCCGGCGGCAGTCCGGCATCAAGCAGGAGCAGCCGCGGGCGGGTCTCCATCGGGGACTCGCTCAGCGGCTCCGCCAGCGCCAGCACCTGCCGCAGCAACGGGAGCCCGGGCCAGCGCGAGTGCGCGTCGGCGTACCCGCGCAGTGCCGGCAGCTTGACCACCCTGCGGTGCAGCAGCGCGTCAACGGTGACCAGCGCCTCGTCGCGGGGCCCCTGCCGCCCCAGGTCGAAGGCGGTCCGCAGGGCCGTGGTGACCGGCAGGCCGGCGAAGCGGGTGCGGTCCGATCGCGGCAGTGCCGACCGGGTGACCTGAAGCCGGGGGTGGGCTCGCAGCCGCGCTGCCCGAGGCAGCAGCACGGACACCGGCGCGTCCCGCCGGAGCAGGTCGACGCCCCAGAGGTACGCCGCACTGCGCCCGGCGATCGCCGCGTCCGACGGCAGCAGCAGTGCCACCGCCTCGCATCAGAGCCGGTGGTCCGCCGTTCGCAGGCTGTTCCGGTGCACGTAGACGTCGGGCAGCAGCCGGTGCCAGGCCGGGCCCCGCAGCATCGCCCAGCTGACCAGACCCTCCGCGACGGCGCGGCTGCCCACGAAGGGCAGGAACGCGAGGCGGCGCGGAATCCGGGGTGGAGAGGGCATCCGGACAGCATGGCGTGACCGGTCCGTCACGCGCTGCCCGCACCGTCGAGTTGAGACGGTCCGTGGGAAAAGCGCACCCCCGCCCTTGGCGGATCGGCGCATCCGTCGTACGGTATGCCGCAAGTGACCCACGGGAGCCCGGTGCACCGGGCTGAGAGGGGGGCTGAAGCCCCCGACCGTCGAACCTGATCCGGGTAATGCCGGCGCAGGGAGGAGCGTTGCCGTGCCGTCCCTGGGACGACTGCATCTGATCACCGACACCCGGCCGGGGCGCGACCCGCTCGCCGTGCTGCGCGCCGCCCTGCCGGTGGCCCGCACCGAGCTCGTCGTGCAGGTCCGGGTGGACGACGACGCCACCGACCGGCAGGCGTACGACCTGGCCCGCCGGGTGCTCGCGCTCTGTGCGCCGTACGGGGTGCCGTGCCTGGTCAACGACCGGCTGCACGTGGCGCTCGCGGTCGGCGCTGCCGGGGGCCACG
Organism: Micromonospora purpureochromogenes; assembly: GCF_900091515.1. NCBI lineage: Bacteria > Bacillati > Actinomycetota > Actinomycetes > Micromonosporales > Micromonosporaceae > Micromonospora > Micromonospora purpureochromogenes. The sequence continues at coordinate 1,410,791 of NZ_LT607410.1, forward strand.
TGGGCGCGGACGACCTGCCGGTCGGAGCGGCCCGCCGGGTGCTCGGCGCCACCGCCGTGCTCGGCGCCACCGCCCGGGAACCGGTCGCCGCCACCGAGGCGGTCGCCGCCGGGGCCAGCTACCTGGGCGTGGGCCCCTGCCACGCCACCACCACGAAGGTCGGCCTGCCCGCCCCGATCGGCCCGGACGGGGTACGCGCCGTCGCCGAGGCCGTCGCCGTGCCGGTGATCGCCATCGGTGGGGTGACCGCCGCGTCGGTGCCGGCGCTGCGGGCCGCCGGGGCGTACGGGGTGGCGGTGGTGGGGGCGCTGTCGGGCTCAACGGATCCGGCCCGAGCCACGGCTGAACTGCTCGGGGCGCTGACGTGCTGACCCGACCGGACGTCGCCGTGGTGGGGGCGGGACCGGTCGGGCTGGCGATCGCCTGGCGCTGCGCCGCGCGCGGGCTGCGCGTTGTCGTGCACGATCCCGCCCCCGGCTCCGGCGCGTCCCACGTGGCCGCCGGGATGCTCTCGCCGGTCGCCGAGGCGTACTTCGGGGAGCACGAGCTGACCGGGCTGCTCACCGAGTCGGCCGCCCGCTGGCCGGGCTTCGCCGCCGAGCTGGCCGAGGCCGCGGGCACCGACTTCGGCCACCGCACCGACGGCACCCTCGTCGTCGGGCTCACCGGTGACGACCTGGCCGAGGCGCGGCGACTCTGGTCGTATCAGCAAGGGTTGGGGCTGCCGATCACGCCGCTGCGCCCCTCCGAGCTGCGGGACCGCGAGCCGGCGTTGGCGCCCCGGGTGCGCGGCGGGGCGGTCGCGCCCGGCGACCACCAGGTCGATCCGCGGCGGCTGGTGGCTGCGCTGCGGGCGGCGGCCGAGCGGGCCGGGGCCACGCTGGTGCCCGGCGCGGTCGCAGGTCTGTCCGACGTGGACGCGCGGGTCACCGTGGTCGCCGCCGGCTGCGGCGCCGCCGCGCTCACCGGCCTGCCGGTCCGGCCGGTGAAGGGGCAGGTGCTCCGGCTGCGCGCGCCCGGTCGCGGCACGCCGGACTTCCGGCACGTGATCCGGGGGTACGCCGACGGCGAGTCGGTGTACCTGGTGCCGCGCGCCGACGGTGAGGTGGTCCTCGGGGCGACCGTCGAGGAGCGCGCCGACACCGAGGTGACTGCCGGGGCGGTGCTGCGGCTGCTCCGCGCCGCCGTCGACCTGGTGCCCGACCTCGCCGAGTACGACCTGGTCGAGGCCGCCGCCGGGCTGCGCCCCGGGACGCCGGACAACGCGCCGATCCTCGGGCCGCTGCCCGGCCGGCCCGGTGTGCTGGTCGCCACCGGCCACCACCGGCACGGCATCCTGCTCACCCCGGTCACCGCCGACCTGATCACCGAGCTGGTGGTCACCGGCGCGGCGGACCCGCTGCTCGCCCCCTTCGCGCCGGACCGGTTCACCGCCGGCGCCGCCGCCACAGACCGGCGCGCACCCACCCCCGAGGAGGAGACGTGCAACTGATCGTCAACGGCGCCGGCCGGGACCTGCCCGGCGGGTCGACCGTGGCGGACCTGGTCCGCGCGGTCACCGAGCAGCGGCGCGGCCTCGCGGTGGCGGTGAACGGCGAGGTGGTGCCCCGCACCGGCTGGCCGGCGACCGTGCTGCGCGACGGCGACCGGGTCGAGGTGCTCAGCGCCGCCCAGGGCGGGTGAGCGGCGTGACGCTCACCATCGGCACCGTCACCCTCTCCTCGCGGCTCATCCTCGGCACCGGCGGCGCGGCCAACCTGCACGTGCTGGAGCAGGCCGTCCGGGCCTCCGGCACCGAGCTGGTCACCGTGGCCCTGCGCCGGGTGGACACCACCCCCGCCGCGGCCGGCGGGCTGCTCGACGTGCTGGACCGGTGCGGGGTGCGGCTGCTGCCGAACACCGCCGGCTGCTACACCGCCGGCGAGGCGGTGAAGGTCGCCCACCTGGCCCGGGAGGCGTTCGACACCGACTGGGTGAAGCTGGAGGTGATCGGCGACGAGCGCACGCTGCTGCCCGACGGGGTGGAGCTGTTGCGCGCCGCCGAGGAACTGGTCGCCGACGGGTTCACCGTGCTGCCGTACACCTCCGACGACCCGATCCTGGCCCGCCGGCTGGCCGACGTGGGCTGCGCCGCGGTGATGCCGGCCGGCGCGCCGATCGGCTCCGGGCTGGGCGTGACCAACCCGCACCACATCCGGCTGATCCGGCAGAGCGTGGCCGTGCCGGTGATCCTCGACGCCGGCATCGGCACCGCCTCCGACGCGGCGCTCGCCATGGAGTTGGGCTGCGACGCGGTACTGCTGGCCAGCGCGGTCACCCGGGCCGCCGACCCGGTGGCGATGGCCACCGCCATGCGGTACGCGGTGGAGGCGGGCCGGCTCGCGCACGGCGCCGGCCGGATCGCCCGCCGCTTCCACGCCCTCGCCTCCACCCCGGACGAGGGAAGGCCCGACCTGTGACGGCGACGCGGCAGGTCGTCGACGGGCCACCCGAGGCGGGCGGGGTGCGCGCTCCACGCCCCGCCGGGACGCGCACGGACCCGCGTCGAGCCGGCTCGGGGCGACTCGCCGCGACCGGAGCCGCACCGGCCGGCCCGCCTGCGGGTGCGCCGGCCGATCCGGCGGGGGGCGCGGATCGGCCGGCCGGCCCGGTGCGGTCGGCGCGTGGGTTCGCGTCGGGCGCCGCGACCGGGCCCGCCCGTCCGGTGGTGCCCTCGGGCCTGGTGGTGCTCACCGACCGGTGGCAGGCCCGGCGGCCGCTGCCGGAGGTGGTCGCGGCGGCGGTGGCCGGGGGAGTCCGCTGGGTGGTGCTGCGCGAGAAGGACCTGCCCCGCGCCGAACGCGCCGCCCTCGCCGCCGCGCTGCGTCCGATTCTCGCCGAGGCCGGCGGCACCCTGATCGTCGCCGGCCCCGACCCCCTGGACGGCGACGCCGTTCACCTGCCGTCGGCCGGCCCCTACCCGCCACCGACCTTCGGCCTGGTCGGCCGCTCCTGCCACGACCGGGCCGAACTGGCCCGACTCACCACAGAGGACTACGCCACCCTCTCGCCCGTCTTCCCCAGCAGAACCAAGCCCGGCTACGGCCCACCCCTGCACCAGGACGGGCTCGCCGAGCTGATCCAGGCCAGCCCCGTGCCGATCCTCGCCCTCGGCGGCATCGACACCCCCGACCAGGTGCACGCCTGCGTCGAGGCGGGCGCCGTCGGCGTGGCGGTGCTCGGCGCCATCATGCGAGCCGAAGACCCCACCCAGGCAGCCGCCACCCTGACCGAGGCCTTCCGAGCAGCCAGCCCCGCCACCACCCAAGCAGGCTCGGCGCTCACCCTCGCCCCGGTGCCGCGAAGCCGGCACCCCCGCGCGGAGGTCTCCGACACGGGGCTGCGGCCGACCGTGCCCACGCAGGGATCAAGCCTGACCGCCCGGAGTGGGCACGGTCGGCCACAGCCCCCCACAGCCACCACGGGAGACACGCAGTGACGCCCACGACCGTCCTCACCATCGCCGGCTCGGACTCCGGGGCCGGCGCCGGCATCCAGGCCGACCTCAAGGTCTTCGCCGCCCTCGGCGCGTACGGGACCAGCGTGATCACGGCGGTCACCGCGCAGAACACCCGGGGCGTCGACGCCGTGCTGCCGTTGCCCCCGCGAACGGTCAGCGAGCAGCTCGACAGCGTGCTCGGCGACTTCCGGGTCCGGGCGGTGAAGACCGGGATGCTCGGCACCCCGGCGGTCGCCGACGCCGTGGCCGAGGCGGCGAAGGCGGGCCGGCTGCCGTACCTGGTCGTCGACCCGGTGCTGGTCGCCACCAGTGGACACCCGCTCGGCGCGCTGGAGGCGGTCGAGCGGCTGCTGCCGTACGCGGAGGTGGCGACGCCGAACTGCGCGGAGGCCGCCGCCCTCACCGGACGCCCGGTGACCACGGTCGAGGAGATGGCGGTCGCCGCCGAGGCGATCGCCGCCGGCGGCCCGGCGCACGTGGTGGTGACCGGCGGTGACGTGGACGCCGGTGGCGAGTCGGTCGACGTGCTGTGCGGCGGCGGGACGACCATCCTGCTGCGCGCGCCCCGGGTGCGGACCCGGCACACCCACGGCACCGGCTGCTCGTTCTCGGCGGCGATCGCCGTCCGGCTGGCGGCGGGCGACCCGGTGCCGGTCGCGGTCGCCGCCGCCAAGGAGTACGTCACCCGTGCGCTGACCGGCGCGCGGGACTGGGAACTGGGCGCGGGACGCGGCCCGCTGGACCACTTCGGCTGGTCCGGTTGACCATCAGGGAGGCTGTCATGCAGGCACGTCGCAAGGTCTACGTCGAGGGGTCGCGGCCGGACGTCCGGGTGCCGTTCGCCGAGGTGGAGCTGACCGGGGACAATCCGCCGCTGCGCCTTTACGACACCTCCGGCCCGGGCTCCGATCCCGAGGCGGGGCTGCCGCCGCTGCGCGGGGGGTGGATCGCGGAGCGCGGGGACGTGGCCCCGGTCCGGGGTGCCGGCACGCCGCTGGCCGGGGCGGACGGGAAGCGGCCCACCCAGCTCGCGTACGCCCGCGCCGGGGTCGTCACGCCGGAGATGGAGTTCGTGGCGATCCGGGAGGGGATGGCGCCGGAGTTCGTCCGGGACGAGATCGCCGCCGGCCGGGCGGTGCTGCCGCTCAACGTCAACCACCCGGAGTGCGAGCCGGCGATCATCGGCAAGGCGTTCCTGGTGAAGGTGAACGCCAACATCGGCACCTCCGCGGTCACCTCCTCGGTGGCGGAGGAGGTGGAGAAGCTGACCTGGGCGACCCGGTGGGGCGGCGACACCGTGATGGACCTGTCCACCGGCAAGCGGATCCACGAGACCCGCGAGGCCATCGTGCGCAACTCGCCGGTGCCGATCGGAACCGTGCCGATCTACCAGGCGCTGGAGAAGGTCGGCGGCGACCCGGTGCACCTGAGCTGGGAGGTGTTCCGGGAGACCGTCGTCGAGCAGGCCGAGCAGGGCGTCGACTACATGACCGTGCATGCCGGGGTGCTGCTGCCGTACGTGCCGCTTGCCGTGGACCGGGTGACCGGGATCGTCTCCCGCGGCGGGTCGATCATGGCGGCCTGGTGCCTGGCGCACCACGAGGAGAACTTCCTCTACACGAACTTCCGCGAGCTGTGCGAGATCCTGGCGCGGTACGACGTCACGTTCTCCCTCGGCGACGGGCTGCGGCCCGGGTCGATCGCGGACGCCAACGACGAGGCCCAGTTCGCCGAGCTGCGGACCCTGGGCGAGCTGACGAAGATCGCCTGGGAGTACGACGTGCAGGTGATGATCGAGGGCCCGGGCCACGTCCCGATGCACAAGATCAAGGAGAACGTGGACCTCCAGCAGGAGTGGTGCCACGAGGCGCCGTTCTACACGCTCGGCCCGCTGACCACGGACATCGCCCCCGCGTACGACCACATCACCTCGGCCATCGGCGCGGCGATGATCGGCATGTTCGGCACTGCGATGCTCTGCTACGTCACTCCGAAGGAGCACCTCGGGCTGCCGGACCGGGACGACGTGAAGGCGGGCGTGATCGCGTACAAGATCGCGGCGCACGCCGCCGACCTGGCCAAGGGCCACCCTGGCGCACAGGCCTGGGACGACGCGCTGTCCAAGGCCCGGTTCGAGTTCCGCTGGGAGGATCAGTTCAACCTCTCGCTGGACCCGGAGACCGCCCGGTCGTACCACGACGCGACGCTGCCGGCCGAGCCGGCGAAGACCGCGCACTTCTGCTCGATGTGCGGGCCGAAGTTCTGCTCCATGAAGATCACCCAGGAGCTGAAGGACTACGCCGCGCGCGGCATGCAGGACAAGTCGGCGGAGTTCCTCTCCTCCGGCGGCCGGGTGTACCTGCCGATGGCCTGACCCTGGATGACGCCGGTCCGGCGACGGCGGGCGCCGTCGCCGGACCGCTGTGCTTCGTCAGTCCCGGTGGTGCCGGCCGCCGGACCGCAGCGAGCGGCGGCCGCTCTCCGTCTCCGGCTCGTTGTCGGCCAGCGGGCGGCTCAGCCCGGCGACCCAGTCGACGTACTCCTCGTCCTGCGCGGGGAGCGGCTCCGCCTCCGGGCTCTCGGCCGGCGGTTCGGCACCGCGCGCCTTGTTGCGGCGGAACAGGCTCCGCTTCGGCCGGGACCGGTCGGCCGCCGGCTCCGGCTCGACCTCCGACGACGGCTCGACCTCCGACGACGGCTCGACCTCCGACGACGGCTCGACCTCCGACGACGGCTCGGCCCCGCGCGGTTCGGCACCGGGCACCTCGGCGGCGGGCAGGTCGGTCGCCCGGCTCGCCGTACGGGCGGTGCCGGGCCGGGAGTCGTCCACGTCCCAGCGGAAGGTGACCGGCTTCGGTTCCTCCTCCGGACCGTGGTCCGGGAAGGGCAGGTCGGCGCGGGGCGGCGCCGGCGCGGGGCGGGGAGCGGTGAAGGCGTTCCAGCTCGCCGCGCTGTTCAGGTCGGGCAACTGGTGCCGGGGGCGGGGCGCCGGCTCGGCGGTCGTGGGAGTGGCACCGGCGGTGGGCGGGGCGTGGCGCGCCGGGACGCGATCCGCGCCCGACGGCCGCATGCCGGGCCGGGAAACCGGCACGTCGCGGACGTCGTCCCTGGTGGACCCGGCCGAGGGGTACTCGGAGCGGGCCGGGTCGAGCGTGGCCGAGTCGAGCGCTGCCGGGTCGAACCGTGCCGGATCGGACGTGGCCGGGTCGAGCGGCGCCGGGTCGAGCCGGGCTGTGTCGAGTTCCGGCCGGTCGAGCCGGCTCCGGTCGACCGCCCGGTCGAGTCCGGGCCGGTCGAGCCTGGGCCGGTCGAGCGCGCGCTCGGCGTCGGCGGCAGGCGGGGCGTCCGCGCCGGAACGGGCGGCGGGCGCCGAGGCGGGGGAGTCGGCCGGCTCGGGGGCTGCCGTCGGGTCCGCGGTGCGGGCCGCCCGCTTCGCCGAGCCCCGCCGGCCGGTGCCCCCAGCGGCGGTGCCGGTGGCGGCGGTGCCGGTGGCGGCAGCGGCAGGAGCGGCGGTGCTGGTGCTGGCGGCAGACGCGGCAGAACCGGTGGTGGCGGCGGGGCCGGCGTCGGTGGTTGACGCGGCGTCGCTGGTGGTGGTGGCGTCGCTGGTGGTGGTGGCGGTCACCGGCTCGTCCGAACCGGCGGTGCGGGACTTGCGGGTCCGCTTCGACCGGGGCCGGGGGGCGACGGTGGTGACCTCGGCCGGCTCGGCCGGCGCGGTGCGGTCGGCGGCGTCTGCCGTCTCCTCGGTGGGGTCCGCCTGTTCCCCCGTCGCGGTGCGGTCTGTGGTGACCGCGTTCCGCTGCTCAACCTGGTCCGTCACTCGCGATGCCGCCACCGACCCGACGGCGACCTGCGGTGTGACCTCGCCGGCAGCGGCCTGGCGCGCGGCACCGTCGGCTTGCCCGGCGTCGGCGAGAGCTGCGGGCGCGTCGGCCGGGCCGGCAGCCGGTGCAGCCTGGACGGGATCTGCCGCGCGCGACCCGTCGGACGGGACAGCGGTCGATGGAACCTGGACCGGGTCGGGAGCCAGCGGAACCTGGACCGGGTCGGCAGTGGGCGGAACCTGGACCGGGTCGGCCGTGCGCGATGCGTCCGACGCGACGGCCGGCGGCGCGGCAGGGAACCTGCCCATCACCGGCTCCCCGGTGGGTACCGCCGGCGTGATCCGGCCGGCCGTGCCGTCCCGGTCGACTCCCTCCCTGGTGTCGACCCCGGTGGCCGACCCCGCCGGCGCGTCCCACTCCGCCGGCTCCACCCGGTGGCCGGCGAGGGACGCCGGGTCCGGCTCGCCGGTCGGCGTGGCCCGGTCCGCCGGCCACCGGGACTCCGGCGTACCGCGACGGTCCCGCGGCTGCCGGGCGCCCGCCGCGCCGGCGGTGTCGGCCTGCGGCGTGTGGCCGGTCGGTAGGTCGTCGTACGACGGCTCGTCCGGCGTCCGGCCGGAGGGCTCCGGCCAGGTCGCCGACACCGGTGCGCCGGCCGGGGCGTCGAGAGCGAAACCGCTGTCCGGGCGCGGACCGGACGGGGTCGGTGTGCCGGGGGTGACCGGCCAGTCCCAGTGCGCCGGGGTCGGCCCGGTCGCCCGGGTCGCGGCCCGGTCAGCGGCCCGGTCCGCGCCGGCCGGCGTGCCGGACCCCGGCAGGGCACCCGCGCCGGCGGCGCCGGCCAGGTCCATGGTGGCCGTACCGTCGCCGGAGGCGCTGCTCAGGGCCGGGCTGTCCGGCAGCGGGCGCAGGATGTCGGTCGGCTCGATGGCGTCGTCGGCTCCGGCGGCCTTCCCGGCTCCGGTCGCCGGGAAGAGCGGCCAGCGCAGCAGCGCGGCGGTGGCCGAGCCCAGGGCGCCGGCCGCGACCGCGATCACCGCGCCGTAGTACGGGGCGAGCTGGTAGCGGTCGGCGGAGTCGCCCGGGCCGGCGGTCAGGTAGGCGAAGGCGAGCAGCACCGGGCCGGCCGCCCCGGCCGCTCCGCTGACCAGCGGGACGTGCCCGCGCCAGCGGGCCAGCGCACCGGTCGCCGCGCCGGCCAGCAGCGCCACCGCGGGGAGGATCAGCATGGCCAGCCGCTGCGCCGCGGCCGCGTCCAGCCAGGACGGCTCCAGCACCCCCAGGCGTACGGAGCGCAGCACCCCGGTCGACAGCAGCGCCGGCGCGACGGAGACCAGCGCGATCAGCCAGACCGCGCCGGTCAGCAGGGCGACGTTCCAGCCCAGCGGGGGCCGGAGCAGCACGGCCGAGGCGGCGCCCGCGCCGACCAACGCCCCGACGACTGCGCAGATCCCGACCGCCCAGACCGGGTCGACGGTGCTCAGCTCCGCGGCCCGGGCGGGTTGCATGCAGAGCGGGGCGACGACGGTCGCGCCGAGTGCGGCGGCGCCGGAGACGGCGAGCTGCACGCCGGTGCCGTCCGGCAGCCCGACGCGGCGGGCGAGCCGGACGGTGACCACGGCGCCGACCACGGCGGCGGTCACGGCGAACCAGCCGACCCAGGCGAGCTGGGCCGGCCACCGGTTCACATCCGTGAACGCGCCGTTGAGTCGTACGATCCCGAACCCGTACGCGATGCCGAGCTGACCGGCTCCGGCCAGCACGCTCACCCCGAATGCGGTGAGCAGCAGTCTGCCCCACGTCCGAAAGGCCATGTCGCGCACGTTACGGCCCGGTGCGCCCGATCGCCACTGTGGCGCGGCGGGGCGACTGCCTGGGGTTACTTCAACTCGACGAGGCGAGCCAGATACGTGGTGCCGCCGACGTTGGTGAGCATGTGGACCGCGCCCGGGTCCCGGTAGACCACCCCGCCGGTGGGCTCGTCGGCGTCGATGCGGGTGCCGTCGATCATCTGCACCACGTTCTTCGCCCCCTGGACGGCCACCACCAGGTACGGGTGGTCGTGCCGGTGCAGCGGCTGCCGCTCACCCGGCTCCAGGCGGATGTGCCACACCCGGACCCGGTCGTTCTCGAAGACGATCTCCTGGCCCACCGGGCCGAGATCCGTACCGTCGACCACGTCGGTCATCGCGATCCGTTCAGTTGGGGGAGCACCTCGCCGGCGATGAGCTCCAGGTGGTCGAGGTCGTCGAGTTCAATCAGGCGCAGGTGGACCCGGGTGGCGCCGATCGCGGCGAACTCGCCGAGCCGGTCGACGAGTTGCGCGGGGGAGCCGACCACCGGGTCCTCCGGCGGCAGGGCGCTCTTGACGTGCAGCGGCGCCGCCCGGCGGCGGGCCTCGGCGTCGGTACGCCCGATCGCCACCACCACCCCGGCGGAGAGCACCAGCGGGGCCCGCCCCGACTCGGCACGCCCGGTCCGGTCGCACGCCTCGCGGACCCGCTCGTACGCGACGGCGGTCTCCTCGACCGACTTGAAGGGCATGTTGAACTCGTCGGCGTACCGGGCGGCCAGCTCGGGGGTGCGCTTCGGGCCGCGCCCGCCGACGATCACCGGCGGACCGGGCCGTTGCACGGGCTTGGGCAGCGCGGGCGCGTCCACCAGCCGGTAGTGGTCGCCGAGGTGGGTGTAGGTGTGGCCGACCGGCGTCCGCCACAGCCCGGTGATGATCTCCAGCTGTTCGGCCAGCCGGTCGAAGCGCTCACCCACGCCCGGGAACGGGATGCCGTACGAGGTGTGCTCACGCTCGTACCAGCCGGCGCCGATGCCCAGCTCGACCCGGCCGCCGCTCATCTGGTCCACCTGGGCCACCATCACGGCCAGCGGCCCGGGCAGCCGGAAGGTGGCCGAGGTGACCAGCGTGCCGAGCCGGATCCGGGTGGTCTCCCGGGCCAGCGCGGCGAGGGTAAGCCAGGCGTCGGTCGGGCCGGGCAGCCCCGGCTCGTCGCCCATCGCCTGGTAGTGGTCGGCCCGCAGGAACCCGTCGAAGCCGCCCGCCTCCACCAGCCGGGCGAACCGGAGCTGGTCGTCGTAGCTGGCACCGCGGTGCGGCTCGACGAAGACTGCCACGCGCATGCTCATCGTCCCTCCGCCACGGCCGGCGTCTCGCGCTCCATCAGCAGTTCGTGCAGTTCGGCGCTGACCCGGGCGACGTCGGCCAGGTGGGCGTTGCGGCCGAGGGTGCGCGGTCGGGGAACGGTCACCTCGACGATCTTGCGGATCCGCCCCGGACGCGGGCTGAGCACGACCACCCGGTCGGCCAGCAGCACCGCCTCGTCGATGGAGTGGGTGACGAAGACGACGGTGGCTCCGGTCTCCATGTGCACGCGTTGCAGTTCGCCGGTGAGTTCCTCGCGGGTGAGCGCGTCCAGGGCGGAGAAGGGTTCGTCCATCAGCATCACCCGGGGCTCGCCGATCAGTGACCGGCAGAGCGACACCCGCTGCTGCATGCCGCCGGAGAGCTCGTGCGGCAGCCGCTTCTCGAAGTCGCCGAGGCCGGCCATCTCCAGCAGCTGGCGGGCCCGGTCGCGGTGCTTGGCCCGGCTCCAGCCGAAGATCTCCACCGGTAGCAGGACGTTGTCCAGCACGGTGCGCCAGGGGAGCAGGGCGGGGCGCTGGAAGAGCATCGCGATGTCCTGGCGGGGCCGGGTGACCGCCGTGCCGCCCACGGTGATCTCGCCGCTGGTCACCGGCAGCAGCCCGGCGACCATGCGCAGCAGGGTGGACTTTCCGCAGCCGGAGCGGCCCAGCACCGCGACGAACTCGCCCTCGGCGACCGCCAGGTCGATGCCGCGCAGCGCCTCGACCCGGCCGGAGCGGCCGTCGAAGGTACGCGACACGTCGGCGAGTCGGATCATGTCCGGCGAGCCTCCCCTGAGTGGGCGGTCAGGAATCCGACAAAGGCTATCCGGCGTGTGGCACTTGCCAACAGTCCGGGGTGGACGGTCAGTTGTTTCCGTTCCGCAACCCGATGCGACTGGTGTCGTGACGGTGGGTCTCTCGTACGCTGTGCCCGCGAAGAGTCCCTTCACGACGGTGGCGTCGGCTCCCCCCATCACGCCGGCACCGCCGGACCGACAACCCCTCCGGGTGGCATGACCCGGTCGGAAAGGACATGGTGCACTGATGAGAAGGCTGACCCGTACGGTCGCCGCGGCCGCCCTGGCCACCGCCCTCGCCCTGGTCTCCGCGTGCAGCAGCGGCTCGGACGACTCCGACGCCAAGGGCGGTGACGGCAAGGCGTTGGAGAAGGTGACCTACCTGACCTCCTTCGGCAACTTCGGCCGTGACTCGTACGCCTGGGTGGCGAAGGAGAAGGGCTTCTTCAAGGAGGCCGGCTTCGACGTGGAGATCAAGCCGGGCCAGGGCACCGGCTCGGTCATCCAGACCGTCGTCGGCGGTCAGGCCGACTTCGGCCCGATCGACCTGACCGGTGGCCTGCTCCAGCTCGGCAACGGCGCCGCCAAGGACTTCGTGGCGGTGGCGGCGATCCAGCAGCGCACCATGGCCGCCGTGGTCACCGTCGAGGGCAAGAACATCGCCACGCCGAAGGACCTGGAGGGCAAGAAGCTCGCCGACACCCCCACCTCCGTGGTCCGCCAGCTTTTCCCGACGTACGCCCGGCTCGCCGGCGTCGACGCCAGCAAGGTGACCTGGGTCAACGGTGAGGCGCAGACCCTGATGGGCACCCTGGCCTCCGGCACGGTCGACGGCATCGGCCAGTTCGTGGTCGGCCAGCCCACCGTCGAGGCGGTGACCAAGAAGAAGCCGGTCGTGCTGCCGTACAGCGAGGTCATGCAGGACCTCTACGGCAACGCCCTGATCACCTCGACCAAGCTGGCCAAGGAGAAGCCGGAGATGGTCAAGCGCTTCACCGCCGCGCTGCTCAAGGGCCTGGAGTACGCCCTGGCCAACCCGCAGGAGGCCGCCGAGCTGCTGAAGAAGAACGTCGCCGCGACCAACCCGGCCGCGGCCGCCGCCGAGCTCCAGCTGATGGCCGGGTACGTCCGGTCCAGCAACTCCGGCACCGTCATCGGCACCCTGGACAACGAGCGGGTCGCCAAGAGCATCGCGCTGCTGCAGGGTGCCGGTGCGCTCAAGCAGAACATCACCCCGGACCAGATCATCGACTTCAGCCTGACGCCGAAGGCCTGATCGACACCGACCGTGCCACGGGGGTGCGGTCACCGGGACAGCGACCGGTGGCCGCGCCCCCGTGGCCGTGCCGGCCCCCGGCCGGCAGGAGAGGATGGGACACGTGACGCAGATCCGTACCCGCTCCGGAGCGGGGGAGGCGGAGCGCGACACGGGCGCCGCGGCCGACGCGCCCGGGGTGGCGACCCCGACCACGCCACCGGCCGCCGCGGCGTCGCGGCGCCCGGGGGTACGCCCGGCGACGGTCGGCCTGCCGCTGCTCGGCCTGGTGATCGCGGTGACCGTCTGGTGGCTGGTCACCTCGGGGCTGAAGCTGGTCCATCCGGCGTCCCTGCCGCCGCCGCAGGACGTCTGGGCGGCGCTGACCGCGGCGGCCGACGTGCTGCTGCCGGCCCTGGGGATCACCACGCTGATGACGCTGCTGGGCTTCGTGCTCTCCGCCGCCGCCGGGGTGCTGATCGGGATGGCGCTGGCCGCCTCCCGGCGGGCCGAGCGGATGTTCGCGCCGCTGCTGGTGGCGATCAACGCGGTGCCGAAGATCGCCCTCGGACCGCTGCTGGTGGTCTCGGTCGGCTGGGGCGAGAAGCCGATCCTGACCATGGTCTTCCTGCTCTGCTTCTTCCCGATCGTGCTGTCCACCGCGACCGGGCTCACCACCACCCCGGCGGACCTGGCCGAGCTGGCCCGGTCGCTGAACGCCTCGTGGTGGCAGGCGTTCCGCAAGGTGCGCTTCCCGGCCGCGTTGCCGCAGATCTTCGTCGGGCTGAAGGTGGCGATGCCGCTGGCCGCCATCGGCGCGGTGATCGGCGAGTTCTACTCCGACAAGCCGGGCCTCGGCTATCAGATCCTGCAGTACAACGGCATCGGGGACACCGCCACCGCCTGGGCGGCGATCGTGCTGATCGCGGCGATGAGCATCCTGCTCTACGCCGCCCTCTCCCTGGTCGAGCGCCTCGCCCTGCCCTGGGTACGCGCCACCACCAGCGCCCGCTGACCGGGCCTCTTGACGCGACTGGCCGGCCCCCACCCGGGGAGCCGGCCAGTGCCGCGTCGAGGCGAGTCCCGCCGAACTCAGCCCGCCAGCCGCCAGCGTCCACCCCGGGCGACCAGCGTCGTCAGCGCCTGCGGCATCAGACCGGAGTGGTTGTCCGGCGTCATCCGGATCGGCCCGGACAGCCCGTCCATCTGGGACGTCTCCAGCACGTCCCGGATGCCGTCCCGGTTGACCTGGTCGGTCGGGCCCCCGGCCCGCAGCGCGGCGTCGGCGATCAACTGGACCGCGTCCGCGGCGAACGAGGAGAAGCCGTTGTAGCCGCCGAACCGGGCGGTGTAGTCCTGGAACCACTGCCGCCGGGCCGCCTTGGCGGGGGTGGTGGCGATGACGTCGTCGATCACCATCGTCTGGGTGAAGATCAGGGTGGCCCGCTCGGTGGACCGGGCGGCGTTGCCGAGGAAGAGGTCGCCGGCGGCGGCCGCGTCGAGGAAGAGCGACCCGGAGAAGCCCGCCTCCTGCGCGCTGGTCGCGGCGAGGGAGGCCTGCTCCGGCGGGGTCCAGAGCAGCAGCGCCTGCGCCTCGCCGGAGGTGAGCAGGCGGACCGGCTGGCTGACGTCGGTGTCGGTGGTGCGCACCGCCTCGTTGCGGACCAGCCGGATCTTGGCCTTGTCGAGCTCGTTGCGCAGCGCGGTCAGGCCCTCCCGGCCGTAGTCGTCGTCGCTGTGCAGCACGGCGACCTTTCGGATGCCCTTTCGGCGCAGTTCCGTGGTGAGCGCCGCGGCGCTGTCGGCGGCATTGGGGGCCAGTTTGAAGACGTACCGCCGCTCGGCGACCGGGGTGGAGATCGCGCTGGACGGGGCGAGCGCGATGGTGGGGATCTTCTTCTCGTTGATGGTGAGTACGGCGCCGACGGCGCATTCGTTGCAACCGCCCATGATGATCGCGCTGACCTTGGAATCGCCGCTGAAGTCGGTGATGTTCCGCAGTGACTCACTGGCGTCGGAACGGTTGTCCTTCACCTCGAGCCGGATCTTTCGACTGCCCAGGGCGCCGGACGTGTTCAGCTGCTCGACCTTCAGTTCCAGCGCCCGCTGGTACGCCTTGCCGACCGGGGCCGCCGCGCCGGAGAGTTCGAGGTCCGCGGCGATGACGATGGGGCTGGTGTCCTCCTGCCCCGCCCCGAACGAGCAGCCGGTGAGCGTGGTGGCCAGTACGGCCGATGCGAGCGCCACGATGGTCGCGGAGCGGATGGGGCTCAACTCAGTCCTCCAGGTGCGGCGCGGGCGCTGCCCGGTCACCGCCGCTAGTCCGTCCTCAGTGGAGATACGGGATTGTCTGCCGTACGGTGTGCGCGAAGCCTGCAAAACCTTGCCAATGCCGGGCCCCGCGGTCAAGCGCGGATGCCCGGAGCGGTTTCGGGACGGCTTTCCCACATGGTGGGGTCATCAGATATTTACCGACACTCACTTTGGCGAGGCGACGGGCCTCTCTGGAGTGACAATGCCTGTTCAGAGCGTGGGCGAGGATGAGGCCAAAGAGTGGCGAGGCCGCCGGTTGACCGTTTCCTGCCTCACTGCGGCTTCCCAAACGCGATCTTCTCTGATGAAATCGCGGCCGTGCCGCGCGTGGCGCTCTCCGCTGCACCAGGCACGGGTCGGCGGGTCAGGCGTGGAAGATACGACGGAGGCGATGTCGTGAGCACCGGACCGACGACCCTGCCCGAAATCGGCGACGCCGCCCAGCGCGACCGGGGGCGGCGGCTGCCGCGACTGAGGGACGCGCGGATCCGCTCCAAACTCGCCCTCATTCTGGTGGTTCCGGTCGCCGCGGTCATTGCTCTGGCAACTATCCGACTGATCTCCACCGGTGAGGGCGCGTACGACGCCACCCGGATCCGGTCGCTGACCGCGCTCTCCGTCGACGTCTCCGCGCTCACCCAGGATCTGCACAAGGAGCGGATGGCGGCGGCCGGCTACCTGGCCACGCCGCAGCAGAAGGCCGACGACTACAACCTGCGGGTCCGCGCCACCGACCAGCGGATCGCGGAGTACCGCGCCGAGCGCGACAGGATCGGCGAGGTCCCGGCGGCCGTCCGCGACCGGCTCAAGGTCATCGACGATCACCTCAAGACGCTCAACGGCACCCGCCAGGAGGTGCTCGACCGTCGGCAGATGCCGGTGGCCGAGGCCACCCTGCGCTACGGCATCGTCCTGACCGACCTCGTCTCGTACGGCGACGCCCTGGCCCAGCTCCCCGGCCAGGAGAGCCTCGCCGACGCCCGGCGCGCGGTGGCCGCGTTCAGCCGCGCCAAGGCGGCCGTCGCCGAGGAGGAGGCGGTCGCCTACACCGCGCTCAGCGCCGGCCGGATCGACGAGGAGCAGTTCTCCGCCTTCGTCACCACGTTGACCGGCCAGCAGGAGGCGCTGGTCGCCTTCTCCCTGGCCGCCGACCCGGACCAGCGGGCCCTGGTCGAGGGCACCGTCTCCGGCGACGCGGTCGGTCTCGCCGACCGGGTGGCCGCCGACATCACCCGCTCGGTGGGGCAGCAGCCACTGGTCGGCGCGGCCGACGCGAGCGCCTCGATCGGCTCGGTCAACGACCTGATGCGGTGGGCCGAGATCCAGCTCCAGGGCCGCCTGCTCGACCGGGCCGAGCAGGCCCGCAGCGACGTCATCCGGCAGGCCGTGATCGAGTCGGCGCTGGTGCTGCTCACCCTGATCATCGCAGTCTCGCTGGCCGTGGTGCTGGCCCGCTCGCTCAACCACTCGCTGCGGCGACTGCGCGAGGGCGCCCTGTCGGTGGCCAACCACGACCTGCCGGACGCGGTGCGGCGGCTGCAGAACATGGGCAGCGTCGGCGAGGGCGGCGTGGACGAAATCGTGCGTCAGGTCCGCGACCCGATCCGGCTGCGCAACCGCGACGAGGTCGGCCAGGTGGCGCTGGCCTTCAACGTCGTGCACCGCGAGGCGGTCCGGGTCGCCGCCGAACAGGCCGCCCTGCGCACCAGCGTCTCGGCGATGTTCCTCAACCTGGCCCGGCGCAGTCAGACGCTGGTCGACCGGATGATCGGCGAGCTGGACGCGATCGAGCGCAGCGAGGAGGACCCGAAGCGCCTCGCCCAGCTCTTCGAGCTCGACCACCTGGCCACCCGGATGCGTCGCAACGACGAGAACCTGCTCGTCCTGGCCGGCGCCGACTCGGGGGTGCCGCGCCGCGACGACGCGCTGCTGGTCGACGTCCTGCGGGCCGCCCAGTCCGAGGTCGAGCTCTACAACCGCATCGAGTTCGGCACCGTCGACACCGACATCTCGGTCTCCGCCCACGCCGTCAACGACGTGGTCCGCCTGGTCGCCGAACTGCTCGACAACGCCACCCGCTTCTCGCCGCCGACCAGCACGGTGGTCGCCGACGGCCGCCGGATCCGCGACTACGTGCTGATCCAGATCGAGGACCGGGGCCTGGGCCTCACCGACGAGCAGCTCGACTCGCTCAACCGCCGGCTGGCCGCGCCGCCGAGCGTGGACGTGGCCGCGTTCCGGCTGATGGGTCTGGCCGTGGTGAGCCGGCTCGCCTCCCGGTACGGCATCCGGGTGGAGCTGCGGCGCAACGTCGAGGGCGGCACGGTCGCCCAGGTGACGCTGCCCACCTCGACCGTGGTGCTGCCCGCCCACCGGGGCCGGGACCAGTCGCTGCCCCGGTCGCGCCAGCCGCTGGCGGTCGAGCAGCCGCCGCTCACCCCGGCCGGCCTCGGCGATTCGCTGACCAGCGGGCGTACCGGCGCGGCGACGCTGACCGACCAGTGGCGGGCCGCCCCGCCGGCGCCGGCGCCCTGGCAGCCTCCGGTCGACGCGCGGGACACCGCCCCGGCGGTGACGCTCGGTGGCCAGGTACCGCCGTCCGCGCCCACCTCCGCCGTGCCCGCCTCCGTCGTGCCGACGTCCGCGGTGCCGGCCTCGGCCGTGCCGACGTCCGCGGCGCCCACCTCCGCGCTGCCGTTCTCGGCCGCCCCGGCGGAGCCGGCGTACGGGGCCGGCTATCCGGTCGGCGGCCCGACGGGGGCCCAGCCCCTGGTCGACCCGCTGCCGAGGCTGCCGAAGCGGACCCCGGCCGCCGACGCCGCCCCGGGGCTGCCCCTCGGGCCGGTCGCCGGCGTGCCGTCGGCACCGGCCGAACCGTTCACCCCGTTCGCGGCGGCACCGGCGGCGCCGTTCGCCCCGGCCACCCCGGCGGCCGAGAGCACGGCGGTGCCGTACACCCCGCCCGCCCCGGCGCCGGCCGTCCCGGTGGTGGCCCGCCCGACCCGGCCGGCCGACTCGCCGATATTCCGCGAGATGGAGGCGGTCTGGTTCCGGTCCCACGGGGACGACGCCACCGCGATCTTCACCCGGCCCAACTTCGACGAGCCGCGGGCCGACGCCTCCGCCGCGAAGCCCGGCCGGCCGCCGCTGCCGACCCGGGTGCCGAGTGCCCCGAACGCGACCGGCACCCCGTCCGTGGGGTCGCCCACCGCCGGCACCGCAGCCGTCGGGTCGGCCGCCGGGCAGCCGCCGGTCGCGCCGCCGCCCCCGTCGTACGTCCCGCAGGCGGCGCCGTCCGCGCCGCCGGCGACCCCCACCGCCCCGCCGCCCACGGAGCCCGCCACCCCGCCACCCGCGGAGTCGGACGCCTGGCGGACGGCGGCCGACGAAGGCTGGTCCCGGGCCACCCGGGCCGCCGAGCCGGCCACCGGCGGCACCACCCGCTCCGGCCTGCCGAAGCGGGTGCCCCAGGCCCAGCTCGTCCCCGGCGGTATCGAGCCGAAGGACGGGCGGGACCGTAGCCGCCGCACCCCCGACGAGGTCCGCGGCCTGCTCTCCGCCTACCACCGCGGGGTGCAGCGCGGCCGTTCGGCCGGTACGGACCAGAACAGCACCTCGACCAAGGAGACGCGCCGATGAACAGGCCAGCTGCCATGCAGGACATGGGTTGGCTGCTCACCAACTTCGCCGACAGCGTGGCGGGTATCGCCCACGTGGTGGCGGTGTCCGCGGACGGGCTGCTGCTCGCCTCGTCGCGGGACCTACCGGGGGACCGGGCGGACCAACTCGCCGCCATCACCTCCGGCGTGGTGAGCCTGACCGAGGGGGCCGCCCGGATGTTCAGCGCGGGCGGTGTGCTCCAGACGGTGATCGAGATGGACAGCGGCTACCTGTTCCTGATGTCGATCAGTGACGGGTCGTCGATGGCCGTGCTCGCGGCGCGCAGCTGCGACGTCGGGCAGGTCGGCTACGAGATGGCGCTGCTCGTCGAGCGGGTGGGCGCCGCGCTGGTGCCGCTGCCCCGCGACGCCGTGCGTTCGTAGCCGGGCGGTACGACGCCGGGCGCGCTCGCGCCCGGCGAGGACAGGCGATCCGGTGCCGGTGGGCTCCGGGCGGGAGGAGGTGATGGCGGATGGAACCCCGGCGGGACCCACGCGGGGCGTTGGTGCGGCCTTACGCGGTCACCCGGGGCCGTACCGAGCCGAGCCGGGACATCGCCCTGGAGGCGGTGCTGTCGGCCAGCCTCACCCAGAGTGCGGAAGCGCGCTTCGCCGGGCACGACAAGTACCGCATCGCCACGGTCTGCGAGGGCCGGGCACAGTCGCTGGCGGAAATCGCCGCGTACACCCGGATGCCGCTGGGCGTCACCCGGGTGCTGGTCGCCGACATGGTGGCCGAGGGCCTCCTGACGCTACACACTGCCGCTCCGGCCGAGGGCTACGAGGAGCGGATGAACCTGCTGGGAAGGGTGCTAAGTGGACTTCGCGAACTATGACCCCGCCGGGGCGCGCCGCAGCCGGGAGATCATCTCCGCGAAGATCGTGGTCGCGGGTGGCTTCGGCGTGGGCAAGACGACAATGGTCGGCGCCATCTCCGAGATCACGCCGCTGACCACCGAGGCGCTGATGACGGCGGCCGGCGTGGGCATCGACGACCCGTCGAAGGTGCCCGGCAAGGAGACCACCACGGTCGCCATGGACTTCGGCCGGATCACCATGGCGCAGGATCTGATCCTGTACCTGTTCGGCACTCCGGGGCAGACCCGGTTCTGGTTCATGTGGGACGAGATCATCCGGGGGGCGGTGGGTGCCGCCGTGCTGGTGGACACCCGCCGGATCACGGACGCCTTCGCGCCGCTGGACTACTTCGAGAACCGGAACCTGCCGTACGTGGTGGCGCTGAACCGGTTCGACGACGCGCCGCAGTACGAGCCGGAGGAGGTCCGCGAGGCGCTGGCCATCTCGCCGGACGTGCCGCTGGTGATGTGCGACGCCCGGCGTCGGGACTCGGTGAAGCAGGTGCTGGTGACCGTGGTCGAGCACGCCATGCTGCGGCTGGAGTCCGAGCACGGCCGGGGCTACGCCCCGGTGGGCTGAACCGCCTCCGGGTCAGTCGACCCGGAGGCGGTAGCCCCGCTTGACCACGGTCTGCACCACGCTGGGGGCCTGGAGCCCGACCCGCAGCCGGGCCACCGCCATCTCCACCGCGTGCTCGTCCGCGCCCCGGGGCAGGGTCCGCAGCAGTGCGGTGCGGGACAGCACCCGGCCGGGCGAGGCGGCGAGCGCCCGGAGCACCGCCATCGGGGCGGGCGCGAGCGGCCGCAGCTCCCCGTCGACCACGGCCGCGTGCCCGCGCAGCGTCAGCAGGTGCCCGGCGGCCTTGACGGTCACCGTACGACGGGGCAGCTCGTCGACGATCTGCCGGACCAGCGCCCCGAGGCGGGCCCGGGCGGGCGCGCTGACCGGCACGCCCCGGCGGACCAGCGGCTCCGCGGTGACCGCGCCGACGCAGCTGGCGAGCACGTCCCCGCGCAGCGCCTCCAGCACCGTATCGGCCCGGTCGCCGGCCGCCCGCAGCAGCGCCTCCGCCGCCGGCGCGGAGGTGAAGGTGACGGCGTCGACCAGCCGGCCGGCGACCAGGTCGATCAGCCGGTGCAGCGGGGCCGGGTCGGTGGGCGGCGCCCAGCGGTAGACCGGCACCTCGATCACGGTGGCCCCGGCCGCCTCCAGCGCCTCGGTGCACTCCGGCTGCCGGTCGCCGTGCAGCTGCATGGCGATGACCTGACCGGCCACCCCGCGCCGGCACAGGTGGTCGACCACCTCGTCGCAGCTCTCCGAGTCGGGCGACCACTGGTCGTGCAGCCCGGCGGCCCGGATCGCGCCGCGCGCCTTCGGCCCCCGGGCCACCACGTACGACCGGGACAGCACCGAGCGCAGCGGCTCGGCGAGCCCCCAGCCCTCGGCCGCCTCCAGCCAGCCGCGCATCCCGATGCCGGTGTTCGCCATCAGGATGTCCGGCGGCCGGTCCAGGCAGAGGCGGGTGGCCTCGCGCAGGTCGCTGTCGTCGGCCAGCGGCACGATCCGCAGGGCCGGGGCGAGCACCACCCGGGCGCCGCGGCGTTGCAGCAGCGCGGCCAGTTCGTCGCGCCGCCGGTCGGCGGTGACCCCGATGGTGAAGCCGGCCAGTTCCTCCCGCATCACTCCTCCTGTCGCAGCCGCACCTCGACCAGCCCGTCCCGGCAGCGGACCCGGTGCACGGGCAGCGTCACGCCGGGCAGGTCCAGACAACGCCCGGTACGCAGGTCGTAGACCTGCTTGTGCAGCGGGGAGGCGACGGTCGGCAAGCCGCCGCGGCTGCCCACGATGCCCCGGGACATCACGTACGCGCCGCCGACCGGGTCGAGGTTGTCGACCGCGAACAGCTCGCCGCCGGTCGAGAAGAGCGCCACCTGTACGCCGTCGACCAGCGCGGCGACGCCCCGGTCGGGATCCAACCGGTCGAGGGGGCAGACAGCCGTCCAGTCCAGGGTGCTCGTCAGGCTCATCGCCCTGCCTCCGTCCACAGTGCTCGTCGGGCTCATCGCCGTACCTCCGGAAGGCCGAGGGCGACCGGCTGGCGGCGGCGGTCGGCCGCCGGGGTGGGTGGTGCCTCGCGCGCGGGCACCGGTTGCCCGCGCTCGACGGCGAAGCTGATCGACGGGTCGGGCACGTCCGGCGCGTTGACGAAGGAGGTGAAGCGGCGCAGCCGTTCCGGGTCCTCGAGGACGTCGCGCCACTCGTCGGAGTAGGCCGCCACGTGCCGGGCCATCGCCGCGTCGAGTTCGGCGCAGAGCCCGAGCGAGTCGTCCACGATCACCGAGCGCAGGTGGTCGAGGCCGCCGTCCATCGCCTCGATCCAGGCGGCGGTGCGTTGCAGCCGGTCGGCGGTGCGGATATAGAACATCAGGAACCGGTCGATCAGGGTGACCAGCTCGGCGGTGGACAGGTCGGTGGCGAAGAGGTCGGCGTGCCGGGGCCGGAAGCCACCGTTGCCGCCGAGGTAGAGGTTCCAGCCGGTGTCGGTGGCGATGATGCCGAAGTCCTTGCTGCGGGCCTCGGCACATTCCCGGGCGCAGCCGGAGACCGCTGACTTGATCTTGTGGGGGGCGCGCAGGCCCCGGTAGCGCAGCTCCAGCGCGATGGCCAGGCCGACCGAGTCCTGCACCCCGTACCGGCACCAGGTCTCGCCGACGCAGGACTTCACCGTCCGCAGCGCCTTGCCGTACGCGTGGCCGGACTCGAAGCCCGCGTCGACCAGCCGGCGCCAGATCTGCGGCAGTTGCTCGACCCGGGCGCCGAACAGGTCGATCCGCTGCCCGCCGGTGATTTTGGTGTAGAGCCGGAAGTCGCGGGCCACCTCACCGATCACGATCAGCTTCTCCGGGGTGATCTCCCCGCCGGGAATCCGGGGCACCACCGAGTAGCTGCCGTCGCGTTGCAGGTTGGCCAGGAAGTGGTCGTTGGTGTCCTGCAACGAGGCCTGCTCGCCGTCGAGCACGTGCCCGGTGCCCAGCGAGGCCAGGATCGAGGCCACCACCGGCTTGCAGATGTCGCAGCCGCGCCCCCGCCCGTGCTCGGCGATGAGCCCGGAGAAGGTGCGGATGCCGCGCACCCGGACGATGTCGAAGAGTTCCTGCCGGCTGGCGTCGAAGTGCTCGCAGAGCGCGGTGGACTGCTTCACCCCGGCCGCGTCGAGCAGCTGCTTGAGCATCGGCACGCACGATCCGCAGCTGGTGCCGGCCCGGGTGCACGCCTTCAGCGCCGGTACGTCCGTCGCGCCGCCGGCGATCGCGGTGTCGATGTCGTCGCGGGTCACCGCGTTGCAGGAGCAGACCTGCGCCGCGCCGGGCAGCGCCCCGGCCCCGGCGCCCGCTCCGCCGGCCGGGGCCAGCAGCGCCAGCGGGGGAGCCGGCAGCGGCCCGCCGACGCTGGCCCGCAGCGTGGGGTAGGCGCTCGCGTCCCCGACCAGCACGCCGCCGAGCAGCGTCTGCGCGTCGTCGGAGAGGACCAGCTTCGCGTACGACCGGGTGGCCGGGTCGGTGAAGGTCACGTCCAGGCAGCCCGGCGTCGTGCCGTGCGCGTCGCCGAAGGAGGCCACGTCCACACCGAGCAGCTTGAGCTTGGTGGCGGTGTCCGCCCCGGGGAAGGTCGCCGACCCGCCGAGCAGTCGGTCGGCGACGACCTCGGCCATCGCGTACCCGGGGGCGACCAGGCCGTGGCAGGTGCCGTCGACCGCCGCGCACTCGCCCACCGCCCAGATCCGCTCGTCGTCGCTGCGGCAGGTCGCGTCGACCAGCACCCCGCCGCGCGGGCCCAGCGGCAGCCCGGCGGCCCGGGCCAGCTCGTCGCGGGGGCGGATGCCGGCGGCCACCACGACCAGGTCGGCGTCGAGCGTGCTGCCGTCGGAGAGTTCCAGCCCGGCCACGAAGCCGTCCGGGCCAGGGCGCAGCGCGGTGGTGGCCACTCCGAGGTGGGTGGCGACCCCCAGCTCCTCGACGTAGCGGCGCAGCATCGCGCCGCCCGCCTCGTCGACCTGCACCGGCATCAGCCGGGGCGCGAACTCGACCACGTGGGTGGCCAGGCCGAGCAGGCGCAGGGCGTTGGCCGCCTCCAGGCCGAGCAGGCCGCCGCCGATCACCGCGCCGGTACGCCGACCCCGGGCGTGCGCCCGGATCGCCTCCAGGTCGTCCAGGGTCCGGTAGACGAAGACCCCGGGCAGCGCCGCGCCGTCCACCGGCGGCACGAACGGGTACGACCCGGTGGCCAGCACCAGCGCGTCGTACGGGTACGCGCCGGCCGCGGTGGTCACCACCCGGCGTTCCCGGTCGACGCCGGTGACGGCCTCGCCGAGGCGCAGGTCGACCCCGTCGTCGGGGGTGTGCAGGTTCAGCTCGTCGGCACCCACCCCGTCGAAGAACGCCGAGAGCCGCACCCGGTCGTACGCCGCCCGGTCTTCCTCGGCGAGCACCGTCACCCGCCACCGCCGGTCGTGGTCGCGGGCGCGCAGCGCCTCGACGAACCGTTGTCCGACCATGCCGTTGCCGACGACGACCAATCGTCCGCCGGTCATCGCGTCACCTCCTCGCGGTCCTGTCGCGTCAGTTCGGTCGATCGCTTTTCGTCCGGTCATCGGTTCGCCCCCACCGAGTCCGCCTCGGACAGCCAGTCGACGATGCCGGCGACCGCGTCCCGGCAGCCGCCGCAGCCGGTGGCCGCCCGGGTCGTCGCCACCACCTCGTCCACCGTCCGGGCCCCGGCCCGCCAGCAGGCGACCAGCGCGCCCTTGCGCACGTCGTTGCACTGGCAGACGGTGGCCGCGTCCGGCATCAGCGCCGGGGACTCCGCCGGCGCCGCCGCGGCCCCGCCCAGCGCGCGGCCCAGCAGCAGCGCCCGCCGGTCGGCCGGCACCGGCGCGCCCCGGTCGAAGAGCTGCACCACCGTGCCGACCGACGGGTTGTCCCCGAGCAGGATCGCGGCGGTCAGCCGCTCCTCGTGGATGCGCAGTCGGGCGTAGGTGCCCCGGGCGGGGTCGGCGAAGGTCAGCTCCTCGCCCGGGCCGTCGGCGGGGTCGCCCATCGCGGCGAGGTCGATGCCGGCCGCCTTGAGCCGGGTCACCACCGGCCGGGGCCGGTAACGGGCGGCCGGGTCCTCGCCGGTGAGCGCCTGGGCCAGCACCCGGGCCTGCGCCCAGGCCGGCGCGACCAGCCCGGTCAGCGTGCCGTCGTGCTGGGCGCAGTCGCCGATCGCCGAGATCCGGGGGTCGCCGGTGCGGAGCTGGTCGTCGACCACCACGCCCCGGTCCACGTCCAGCCCGGCCGCGGCGGCCAGCGCGGTGTCGGGGCGTACCCCGCAGGAGATCACCAGCAGGTCGGCGGAGAGCGACCGGCCGTCGGCCAGGTCGAGGCGGACCCCGTCGGCGTCCGCCGCCACCCGGGTGGCCGCGACGGCCAGGTGGGTGGTCACCCCGAGGCCGGCGAGGGTGCCGGCCAGCACGGCCGCGCCGGTCGGGTCGAGCTGGCGTTCCATCAGGTACGGCACCGGGTGCACCACGCCGACGTCGAGCCCCCGGGCGGCGAGCCCGCGCGCCGCCTCCAGCCCGAGCAGCCCGCCGCCGAGCACCAGGGCGCTGCGGGCGCCCTCGGCGGCGGCGAGGATCCGCCGGCAGTCGTCCAGCGTGCGGAACGGGACCACCCGCTCCGGCAGGTCGGCCGGGTCCAGGCCGGGCAGCGGCGGCACGATGGCCCGGCTGCCGGTGGCGAGCACCAGGTGGTCGTAGGCGATTCGGTCGCCGTCGTCGGTGTGGACCACGCGGGCGTCCCGGTCGATCGTGGTCACCTGCACGCCGGTACGCACGTCGACGCCCTGCCCGGCGACCTCGGCCAGCTCCACGTCCGGCTCGGCGACCTTCCCCGCCAGCAGGGTGGAGAGCATGATCCGGTTGTACGCCCGGTGCGGCTCCGCCCCGAGCACGACGACCTTCAGGTCCCCGTCCCGGGCGTGCAGTTCGGCGGCGAGCCGGGACCCGGCCATGCCGTATCCCACGATGACCACGTTCATGCCTTCTCCACCCGTACGGCGCAGATCTTGAATTCGGGCATCCCGGAGACCGGGTCCGTCGCGTCACTGGTCACGGAGTTGGCCCGGGCCGCGCCGCCCCAGTGGAACGGCGCGAAGACGGTGTCCGGCCGGATCGTCGGGGTGACCCGGGCCGGCGCCCGCAGCTCCCCCCGGCGGGAGGCGACCCGCACCTGGTCGCCCTCGGCCACCCCGAGCCGGGCGGCCAGGTCCGGGTGCAGCTCGACGAAGCCGCCAGGGGCGGCCCGGCGCAGCGCGGCGACCCGCCGGGTCTGGGTGCCGGACTGGTACTGGGCGAGCACCCGACCGGTGGTGAAGTGCAGCGGGTAGTCGGCGCAGACCGGCTCGGCGGCGGGCCGGTGGGTCACCGGCTGGAACCGGGCCCGGCCGTCCGGGGTGGCGAAGGAGTCGGCGAAGAGCCGGGGCGTGTCCGGCCCGTCCGGGTCCGGGCAGGGCCAGAAGACGCCCTCGTCGGCGTCGATCCGTTCCCAGCTCACCCCGGCGTAGTCGGCGACACCGCCGGCCGAGGCCCGGCGCAGCTCGGTGAAGACCTCGGCCGGGTCGGCCGGGAAGGACGCCGGGGCGTCGAGCCGGGCGGCCAGCTCGGTGAGGACCGCCAGGTCGGTCCGGACCCCGGGTGGGGGTTGGCGCAGCGCGTGGCGGCGCAGCACGCGACCCTCCAGGTTGGTCATCGTGCCGTCCTCCTCGGCCCACTGCGCGACGGGCAGCACCACGTCGGCGAGGGCGGCCGTCTCGGAGAGCAGGAAGTCGGCCACCACCAGCAGGTCGAGCCCGCGCAGCCGGGATTCGATCCGGGCGGCCCGGGGCGCGGAGACCACCGGGTTGGAGCCGAAGACCAGCATCGCCCGGGGGCCGCCGGGAGTGCCGAGCGAGTCGAGCAGCTGGTATGCCGGCACGCCCGGCCCGGGCAGGTCGTCGGGGTCGACGCCCCAGACCCCCGCCACGTGCTCCCGGGCCGCCGGGTCGTCGATCTTCCGGTACCCGGGGAGCTGGTCGGCCTTCTGCCCGTGCTCCCGGCCGCCCTGGCCGTTGCCCTGGCCGGTCAGGCAGCCGTAGCCGGAGCCGGGGCGGCCGGGCAGGCCGAGGGCGAGCGCCAGGTTGACGAAGGCGCTGACGGTGTCGACGCCCTTGGCGTGCTGTTCCGCGCCCCGGGCGGTGAGGATGATCGCGCTGCCGGCGGTGCCCAGTGCGCGGGCGGTCGCCTCCAGGTCGGCCACCGGCACTCCGGAGAGCCGTTCCACCTCCGCCGGCCAGTAGCCGGCCACGGTACGGCGTACCTCGTCGAAGCCGGTGGTCCGGGCGGCGACGTAGTCCTTGTCGATGAGGCCCTCGGTGAGCGCGATGTGCAGCAGCGCGTTGGCCACCGCGAGGTCGGTGCCGGGCAGCGGTTGCAGGTGCAGGTCGGCCTGCCGGGCGGTGGCGGTGACCCGGGGGTCGACCACGATCAGGCGTCCGCCGCGTTCCCGCTGGTCGGCCAGGTGGCGCATCAGCGGTGGCATGGTCTCCGCCGGGTTGGCGCCGACCAGCAGCAGGGTCTCCGCCCGGCCGAGGTCGGCCAGCGGGAAGGGCAGCCCCCGGTCGACGCCGAAGGCGCGGATCCCGGCCGCGGCGGCCGACGACATGCACCACCGGCCGTTGTAGTCGATGTGTCGGGTACGCAGCGCCACCCGGGCGAACTTGCCGAGCGCGTACGCCTTCTCGTTGGTGAGCCCGCCGCCGCCGAAGACCGCGACCGCGTCCCGGCCGTGTCCGGCCTGGACGGCGCGGATGCCGGCGGCGATCCGGTCCAGCGCGGCCGCCCAGGTCGCCGGGCGCAGCTCGCCGGTGGCCGGGTCGCGCACCAGCGGGGTGGTCAGCCGGTCCGGGTGGTCCAGCAGCTCGGCGGCGGTCCAGCCCTTCTGGCACAGCCCGCCCCGGTTGGTGGGGAACTGGCGGGGGAGTACCTCCACCCGGTCGCCGGTCTCGCGCAGCACCATCCCGCACTGCAGGGCGCAGTACGGGCAGTGCGTCTCCGCCTGCCGGGGGTCGCCCCCCGATCGGGTCGCCGAGTGGGCACGGTCTGTCATGCCAGTGAAGCGTGCCGGGGGGCGGTTTCCGCTCCGGGTCCCGTCTGTTTCGGTCCTGTCAAGAGCGCCTCACACCGCACGCGGGCAGCCGGCCGGTCGGTGGGTCTATGATATGGGACAATCGTCCTGAAATATGGGAGGCGACGATGAGCGTGACGGCGGCGTTCGACGCGGTGGCCGGCAGCTACGACCAGGCACGACGGCGCCTGGTGCCACGCTTCGACGACTTCTACGGCACGGCGGTGGAGGTGGCGGCCGTGCCGCTGCGGGCCGCGCTGGCGGCGGGGCGTACCCCCGAGGTGCTGGACCTGGGCGCGGGCACCGGGCTGCTCTCGCTGCTGCTCACCGCGGCGCTGCCCGGGGCTCGGGTGACCCTGCTGGACGGCGCCCCGCGGATGCTGGCGGTGGCCGCCGACGCGCTGGCCGCCCGGGGCGTGCCGCACCGGACGGTGGTCGCCGACCTGGCCGATCCGCTCCCCGCCGGCCGGTACGACGCGGTGGTCTCCGCCCTGGCCGTCCACCACCTCGACGACGACGGCAAGCGCGCCCTCTACCGGCGCGCCGCCGAGGCGCTGACGCCCGGCGGGGTGTTCGTCAACGCCGAGCAGGTGGCCGGCCCGACCCCCGCGCTGGACCGCCGCTACGACGAGGTGTGGGTGGCCCAGGCCACCGCGCTCGGCTCCGACGACGCGGAGCTGGCCGCCGCCCGGGAGCGGATGCGGCACGACCGGCCGGCGCCGGTGGACGCGCAGTGCCGGTGGCTCGCCGAGGCCGGGCTGGTCGACGTGGACTGCTTCTTCAAGGCGTGGCGGTTCGCCGTCTTCGGCGGCACCCGCCCGCCCGCCTGACCCCGCCCCAAGTCGCCGCCCTTTCAGAGAAAGCGTGGCTATTCCGCCTCGGATAGCCCCTCTTCCTCTGAAAGTGCGCTCAGGGGAGCGGGGCGCGGGGAGGGCGTTTTGAGCCGTTGGCCGACCGGCGCGAAGCGGGATGACTGCTGGTCATACCAATGGGTAGTCTCAGTGGCATGACTGCCAAGGTGACCCTGTCGTTCTCCGACGAGACGATCGAGGAAGCACGCCGGTTCGCCAAGCGCGAGGGGCTGTCGCTCTCGGCGTGGATGGACCAGGCGGCCCGGGAGAAGGCGCTGCGCGAGGTCTTCACCGCGCACGCCGCCGCGGTCGGCCGGGCGGGGCTCGACCTGGAGACCGCCGCGCTCGCCGACGCCCGGGAGGTCGGCATGGTCGACGACGCGCTCTTCGGCGGACGTCCGCGTGCTGCGTAGGGGCGAGATCTGGCGGATCGAGGGCGCCCGGGAACGGCTCGGGCTGGTGATCAGCACCGACGTCTACAACTCCACCGACGTGCCGATCGTGATGGTGGCCGAGGTGGTCGAGACGGCGCTGCTGCGGGACTCCCCGCTCGCCGTGCCGATGGGCGGGTACGTGGTAATGCCCGACCGGCTCTCCTCGCCGATGAAGAAGTGGTTCACCGAGTGCGTCGACGTCGCCGACACCGAGACCATGCAGCGGGTGGGGCGGGCGCTGCGCATCCTCCAGCAGCTCTGACCGCCTCACCACCGCCCGTCGGCCGACGTGCGATCTCCGTTTCCGGAACGACCCGCGACAGGCACGGTCGGGTAACCGGCCGTTCCTAGCCTCCTGGATGTCACATCGACCAGGAGGAGCCGCCGTGAGCACGCTCGCCCCCACGACAACAGCCCCCGCCGACCCCACGGCCGCCGCCGGGCGCCGGCACCGGATCGACGACTGGCGCCCCGAGGACCCGACGTTCTGGCGTACGACCGGGGCGCCGATCGCCCGCCGCAACCTCTGGGTGTCGATCTTCGCCGAGCACGTCGGGTTCTCCGTGTGGAGCCTCTGGTCGGTCACCGTGCTCTTCCTCGGTCCCGCGTACGGGATCGACCCGGCCGGGAAGTTCCTGCTCACCGCCGTGCCGGCCGCGCTGGGCGCGGTGCTGCGGCTGCCCTACACGCTGGCGGTGGCCCGCTTCGGCGGCCGGAACTGGACCATCGTCAGTGCCCTGTTGCTGCTGGTGCCGGCGGTGCCGATGACGGTGCTGCTGGAGCCGGGGGTGTCGTACACCACGCTGATGGTGCTGGCCTGCCTCACCGGGGTCGGCGGGGGCAACTTCGCCTCCTCGATGGCGAACATCAACCTCTTCTTCCCGGACCGGCTCAAGGGCCGCGCGCTGGGGCTCAACGCCGGCGGCGGCAACCTCGGCGTACCGGCGGTGCAGCTGGTCGGGCTCGCCGTGCTGGCCACCGCGGGGGCGGCGTACCCCCGGCTGGTGCCGGCGGTCTACCTGCCGCTGATCGTGCTGGCCGCGCTGGCCTCGGCGCGCTGGCTGGACAACCTCCCCAACGCCCACAACGAGCCGGGCGCGCTGCGCGAGGCGGCCCGCCAACCGCACACCTGGGTGATGTCGCTGCTCTACATCGGCACCTTCGGCTCCTTCATCGGCTTCGGCTTCGCCTTCGGGCAGGTGCTCCAGCTCCAGTTCGCCGAGCGTTTTCCGACCCCGGTCGACGCCGCCTGGCTGACCTTCCTCGGCCCGCTGGTCGGGTCGCTGATCCGGCCGCTCGGCGGCCAGCTGGCCGACCGGCTCGGCGGCGCCCGGGTCACCTTCGCCAACTTCGTGGCCATGGCCGCCGGCGCCGGGCTGGTGCTGTACGCGGCCCGGGAGCAGTCGTTCCCGCTCTACCTGACCGGGTTCCTGGCGCTCTTCGTCTTCTCCGGGATCGGCAACGGGTCGACGTACAAGATGATCCCGGCGATCTTCCGCGCCAAGGCGGCGGCCGAGGGGGAGCTGACCGGCGACCCCGAGGCGGCCGAGCGGCGGGCCCGCCGGCTCTCCGGGTCGCTGATCGGCATCGCCGGGGCGGTCGGCGCGTCCGGTGGGGTGCTGGTCAACATCGCCTTCCGGCAGTCGTTCCTGACCTCCGGCAACGCCGAGGCGGCGTACCTGGCCTTCATCGGCTGGTACGCGCTCTGCTTCGCCCTGACCTGGGCGGTGTACCTGCGCCCGGGCCCGCGCCGGCTGGCCGGGGTGTGACCTGTACCATCGTGACGTCGCAAGCCACGCTGGGTGAACCCCCGTTTTGACCTGCCGACGGGGCGCCGGGTATCGTTGCCTGCTGTTGTACGACATCCAGAGGCGTGCCGCATCAGGTACGCTTGGTCGTTCGTGCGCGCTGGTCACCTCGGCGCGCGACCCCAGACCGACGACGAGACAAGGTAGACCTGTGCGTACGTACAGCCCGAAGCCGGGTGAGATCGAGCGTCAGTGGCACGTTATCGACGCCTCTGATGTCGTGCTGGGCCGCCTGGCCACCCACGCCGCCACGCTGCTGCGCGGCAAGCACAAGCCGACTTTCGCGCCGCACGTCGACACGGGCGACTTCGTCGTCATCGTGAACGCGGGCAAGGTTGCGCTGACCGGCAACAAGCGCCAGACCAAGGTTGCCTACCGCCACTCCGGTTACCCGGGTGGTCTGAAGCAGGTCGGCTACGACGAGCTGCTGACCAAGCGCCCCGAGCGGGCCATCGAGCTGGCTGTGAAGGGAATGCTCCCGCACAACAAGCTCGGCCGTCAGCTGATCAAGAAGCTGAAGGTCTACGCCGGTGCCGAGCACCCGCACCTCGCGCAGCAGCCGGTGCCGTTCGAGATCAAGCAGATCGCGCAGTGAGCGCGGGCGAAGGAAGCAGCATGACCGACATCACCGAGACCGAGGTTGCCCCGGAAGCCCCCGAGGCCACCGAGGCGCCGGCGCCCGTCGCCCGCGCGCCTCGTGGTGACCGGCCGATCCAGACCGTGGGCCGCCGCAAGGAGGCCATCGTCCGGGTGCGCATCGTCCCGGGCACCGGCAAGATCACCTGCAACGGCCAGGACCTCGAGGCGTACTTCCCGAGCAAGGTGCACCAGCAGCTGATCAAGGACCCGCTGGTCACCGCCGAGAAGCCCGAGCAGTTCGACGTCATCGCCAACCTGCGTGGCGGCGGCACCACCGGCCAGGCCGGTGCGCTCCGGCTGGGCATCGCCCGCGCGTTGATCATCAACGATCCGGACGACCGCCCGGCCCTGAAGAAGGCCGGCTTCCTGACCCGGGACGCCCGGGTCAAGGAGAGCAAGAAGTACGGCCTCAAGAAGGCCCGTAAGGCTCCTCAGTACTCGAAGCGCTGATCATCAGCGACACGTTGTACTTCTGACGGACGGCCGGGATCGCCTCCCCACGCGGGAGGTGGCCCGGCCGTTCGCCGTTTCCCCTGGGACCCTTTCATCGGAGGTTGGCGGGTATGGGCCGGTTGTTCGGCACGGACGGCGTACGCGGGCGGGCGAACGCGGATCTCACCCCCGAGTTGGCGCTGGCGGTGGCGGTGGCCGCCGCGCACACGCTGGCCGAGTCGGACAAGACGCATCCCCCGCTCGCCGTGGTCGGCCGGGACACCCGGGCCAGCGGCGAGATGCTGGAGGCGGCCGTGGTCGCCGGGCTCACCAGCGCCGGGGCCAACGTGGTCCGGGTCGGCGTGCTGCCGACCCCGGCGGTCGCCTTCCTCACCGCGGAGGCCAAGGCCGACCTCGGCGTGATGCTCTCCGCCTCGCACAACCCGATGCCGGACAACGGGATCAAGCTCTTCGCCGCCGGCGGGCACAAGCTGCCGGACGAGATCGAGATGCGGATCGAGGCGGCCGTCGAGGCGAACGCCACCACCGCCTGGGACCGGCCGATCGGCGCCGGCGTCGGCCGGGTGCACGACCTGCTCGACGGCGCCGACCACTACGTGCAGCACCTGGTCGGCACGGTGCCGCACCGGCTGGACGGGATCAAGGTGGTGGTGGACTGCGCCAACGGCGCCGCCGCCGAGGTGGCCCCGGTGGCGTACCGGGAGGCGGGCGCCGAGGTGATCGCCATCCACGCCGAGCCGGACGGGCTCAACATCAACGACGACTGCGGTTCCAACCACATCGACGGGCTGCGCGCCGCCGTCGTCGAGCACGGCGCCCACCTGGGCATCGCGCACGACGGCGACGCCGACCGGTGCGTGGCGGTGACCGCCGACGGCGACGAGGTCGACGGCGACCAGCTGATGGCGATCCTCGCGCTCGCCATGCGGGAGGCCGGCACGCTCGCCCAGGACACCCTGGTCGCGACCGTGATGAGCAACCTCGGCCTGCGCCTGGCGATGTCCGCGGAGGGCATCCGGCTGATCGAGACCAAGGTGGGCGACCGGTACGTCCTGGAGGAGCTGCGCGCCTCCGGCCTCGCCCTCGGCGGCGAGCAGAGCGGTCACATCGTCATGCCGGCGTACGCCACCACGGGCGACGGCGTGCTCACCGGGCTGCACCTGATGTCGCGGCTCGCCGCCACCGGCAAGTCGCTGGCCGAGCTGGCCTCGGTCGTGACGAAGCTGCCGCAGGTGCTGATCAACGTGCCGGTCGGTGACCGCACGGTCGGCGCCAGCGCCCCCGAGGTACGGGCCGAGGTGGAGCGCGCCGAGGCCGAGCTGGGCGAGACCGGCCGGGTGCTGCTGCGCCCGTCCGGCACCGAGCCGCTGGTGCGGGTGATGGTGGAGGCCGCCACCGAGGCGACCGCCCGGAGCGTCGCCGAGCGGATCGCCGAGCACGTACGCGCCGCCAGCCCGGCCGCCTGACGGATCGGCCCGGCCGCGCGCTCAGGGCTCGCGGCCGGGCACCCCGCCATTTCAGAGGCGCAGCCGGGTGGCCCACCTCGGGGCCGCCGACGCCATCGCCAGCCTGGCGGACCTGGCCCGCAGCGACCTGCTGGCACCGGGGGAGTACGCGCTGGGTGCTCAACGCCGGCTGGGGGTGCCTGCTGGTGCGCCGCCCCTGACCCGGCGCGGGGAACGACGGCGCCGGCGGTGCCGCCGTTTTACCCGGTCGATCAGTCGTCGACCGCGCCGAGGACCGCGACCGTACGCTCCAGGAACTCGCGGAACCGGACCCGCTCCTCGTTGTCGAACGCTGCGGCGAGCCGGTTCTCCACCCGCAGCGCGGCCTCGTCGGCCCGCTCCACCAGCGCCCGGCCCGCCGGCGTGACCCGGTTGACCAGCAGCTTCTGGTGCATCCGGGACGGCTCCCGCTCGATCAGGCCCTTGGCCTCCAGGTTGGCCAGCACGGTGGCCATGGTCTGCGGGGTCACCATCGAGTCCCGGGCCAGCTGGGCCGCCGACATGCCGTCCGCGGAGGCGAGCAGCAGCAGCGCGGCGTACTGCGGGACGGTCAGGTCGAACTCCCGCAGGAGCTGGCTCTTCCGGCCGATCAGCGCCTGCTCGACCCGCTTGATCACGTGCCCGAGCCGGTCCGCGGCGATCGCGCTGGCGGGCGACGAGCCCTCGTCGGTCGGGCCGGACGGCTGCCGAGGGCGGCCTGTCCTCGGCCGGGTTGGCACCTTCGGCGGAGTCATGTCAGCAGTCTTCCATCTGTCAGGCCCCGCAGCAACGGGCGCGGCCCCGGTCGATCCCCTCTGAACAGGGCTTATTGCGGGCCTTGACCGGCTCTGCGGCTCGGCTCGAGCCCGCTTCGAGGAGCCCTGGTGCTGGTACGCCCGACGGTCACGTGGATGCCTGTGACGGGGGGAACCGGGCCGAGCTGGTGCGCCGCCGGCTCGCGGAGCTGCTCCGGCCGGCCACCGGGCCCGCCGGGCGGATCGACGGAACGCGGGACGGCAAGCGCATCGTGTGCTGATCCATGACAGGGTTCTGATGTAGGGTCGGTGGTGGACTGCCGCCGGGTCCGCCGTTCGTCCGCATCGGACGGTATCCGTCAACGACCAGCTGGAGGCGCCATGACCACCATTCCGGACAGTCACCGTGATCTGCTGGAGCGCCCACTCTTCGCGCACCTGGGCACGACCCGGCCTGACGGGCAGCCGCAGGTGAACCCGATGTGGTTCAGCTTCGACGGCGAGTTCCTGTACTTCACCAACACCACGACCCGCCAGAAGTACCGCAACGTCCGCACCGATCCACGGGTCAGCGTCTCGGTGAACGACCCGGAGCAGCCGTACCGGTACCTGGAGGTGCGCGGCGTGGTGGAGCGCGTGGAGCCCGACCCGGAAGGTGCGTTCTTCACCCAGCTCGCCACCCGGTACGGGATGGACTTCGGCGGTCCGCCCGCGGACGCCGCGCACCGGGTCGTCTACGTGGTCCGCCCGCAGGCCTCCAGCCACCAATGACCGGCACCCACCAGGCGGTGGTCGCGCCGCGCGCGCTGGGGGACGCCGGTCCGGCGGTCCACCCCATCGGGCTCGGCTGCATGGGCATGTCCTGGGTCTACGCGCCGCAGGAGCGTGACGAGGTGGCCGCGATCCGGACCATCCGGCAGGCGCTCGACCTCGGGCTCGACCTTCTCGACACCGCCGACCTGTACGGCCCGTTCAGCAACGAACGGCTGCTCGGTCGGACCTTGAAGGGGCGCCGCGACCGGGCGGTGGTGGCCACCAAGGCCGGCCTGGCCGTGGACGACGCCGGGTCGATCCACCGCGACGGCAGTCCCGCGCACCTGCGCGCCTCCTGCGAGGCCAGCCTCCGGCGGCTCGGTCTCGACCACGTCGACCTGCTGCACCTGCACCGGGTCGACCCGGCCGTCCCGCTGGAGGAGACCTGGGGCGCCATGGCCGAGCTGGTCGCCGAGGGCAAGGTGCGGGGAATCGGGCTGTCCGAGGTGTCGGTGGCGGAGATCGACCTCGCCCACGCGATCCATCCGGTCGCCACGGTGCAGAACGAGTTGTCGCTGTGGAGCCGCGAGCCCCTGGCCGACGTGCTGCCCCACTGCCGCACGCGGGGCATCGGCTTCGTCGCCTGCTGCCCGCTCGGCAGGGGGTTCCTCACCGGAGCCTTCCGCGAGCCCGGCGACCTGCCGGCCGGGGACGGCCGACGCGACTACTTCCCGCGGTTCTCCGCCGAGGCGATGCGGCAGAACCGGGCCCTGCTCGACGAGCTCGACGCGGTGGCTCGGGACGCGGGGCACACTCCCGCGCAGCTCGCCCTCGCCTGGGTACTCGCCCAGGACGACGCGGTGGTCGCGATCCCCGGGGCCAGGACCCGGCCGCACCTGACGGAGAACGCCGAGGCGGCGTCGGTGGTGCTCACCGCCGACGTACGGGCCCGGCTCGACGCCCTGCCGCCGGCGGTCGGCGGTCGATACTGAGCGACGGTTGCCGCCCCGATGACGTGGGGCGGCAACCGTCGTCGAATTTGCGTCGCGGAATGTGTGCCGGCTCAGTACCTGGTGCCCACCGGCTCGGGGAGGGCGTCGAGTGCCGAACGCGCATCCGCGGTCAGCGTGGTCGAATCCGCGGCCATGTTGTCTTCCAAATGACTGAGCGTCTTCGTGCCCGGAATGGGAACCACGTTGTCGGCGAGCGCCAGTAGCCAGGCGAGCGCCACCTGCGCAGGTGTCGAACCTATTTCAGAACTGATACGAACAACCCGCCGGGCGATTTCTTGATTTGCGGAAATTGTATCTGGTTGGAAACGTGGCAGGTTGCGCCGACCGTCCCGGACCGGCAGGTCGGCGGTGCCGGCGAAACGACCGGTGAGGAAACCGCGGCCGAGCGGCGCGAACGGCAAAAATGTGATCTGTTTGGCTGTGCAGTACGGCAGGACCGAATCCAGCGGCTCGCGCGTCCACAGGGACAGCTCGGACTGGACGCTCGCGACCGGGTGGATCGCCTCGGCGCGCCGGATCTCGTCGACCGACACCTCGGACAACCCGATCATCCGGGCCTTGCCCTCGGCCACCAGCTCGGCCAGCGTCCCCCAGCTCTCCTCGATCGGAACGGCCGGGTCGACGCGGTGCAACTGGTAGAGGTCGACATGGTCCACACCCAGCCTGAGCAGGCTCGCCTCGCACGCGGCCCGCAGGTGTTCGGGGCGTCCGTTGCGGTGCACCGCGCGCCTGCCGTCGGCCAGCAGGCCGCCCTTGGTCGCCAGCGCGACCTGGTCACGACGCCCGCGCAGCGCCCGGCCGACCAGGCGTTCGTTGGTGAACGGGCCGTACAGGTCCGCCGTGTCGAGAAGGTTGCAGCCCAGCTCGATCGCCCGGTGGATGACCGCGACGGAATGGTCGTCGTCGCGCGCGTCCTCGTCGTATCCCCAGGACATCCCCATGCAGCCGAGGCCGATGGCTCGTATTTGCGGACCGTCGCCGCCGAGCCGTGTGTAGCGCATGTTCTTCCCCCATGCCGAATTGGTTGCAATCGGGCTCGGGTCAGCCTATCACCCGCCATCATTGGATGCGGGTGTGAAAATGTGACAGGGCATTGACATTAGCCACTCGTAACGGGTTGTGGTCATTTGTGGCCCGGGGAATTCTCACACGCAGTGGATCTGTGCTGGTGAGCGGCGCGATTGTCGGGTCGGCCGATGGTGTCCGTCGGTCGATGCGCCGGGTGTGCCGCAGCGGACCGCGCACACACCCCGGCGGGGCCAACCGGAAATGAACAACGGGGAAAAATGGACGGAGCCGAGATTCAGGTGCCCGGCTGAGCTGCGCGCTCCACCTGCCCGGCGGGGCCGGCGCCGGTGAGACGCCGGCCGGCCGCTGCCCGTCAGGCGGTGCGGACCCGGCGGAGGAACCGCCCGCCCAACTCGACCACCTGGTCGGCGTCCAGCTCGGTCGCCGGCCCGGCCACCGTGACCTCGGCCATGGCCAGGCCCGGCACCTCGGTGTCCTGCCAGCCGCCGACGAACCACGCCTTCTCCTCCTCGGCGAGGGCGAGGTTCGCGTCGTTCAGCGCGTCCGCCGGATGCGGCAGCCACAGCCGGAACTGGTGGGTGTGTGGCGGCGCCGGGTACACCCGCGCGCCGGGCAGGCCGGCCAGCGCCGCGGCCACCACCTTCGCGTGCCCGACGTAGCCGGCCAGCCGCGGCAGCTCGCGGTCCAGGCCGGCGAGGGCGGCCAGCGCCGCCGGCCACTGCTGGAAGACGGTGCCGCCGTACCGGTGCCGCCAGGCCCGCGCGTAGCGAACCAGGTCGGCGGGGCCGGCCAGCACCGCACCCGAGTGGCCGCCGAGGGACTTGTAGAACGAGACGTAGACGCTGTCGGCGAGGGCCGCGATCTCGGCCAGCGACCGACCGAGGTGGCCGGTCGACTCCCAGAGCCGGGCACCGTCGAGGTGCACCCGCGCGCCCCGGTCCCGGGCCGCCCCGACCACCGCCACCAGCTCGTCCCAGGTCGGCAGCACGAAACCGGCGTCGCGCAGCGGCAGTTCGAGCAGCAGGGTGCCGACCGGCTCGTCGAGCGCGGCGACCTCCTCGGCGGTCGGGTTGCGCGGGGCCGTCGTGGTGAGCACCGCGCGCAGCCCGCCGAGCACCGCGTACGCGTCCCGCTCGTGCATCAGCGGGTGGCTCAGCGGGTGCAGGCCGACGGCGCTGCGCCCGGTCACCTCGGCGCCGTACCGCATGGCGACCTGCTGGGCCATCGTGCCGCTGGGGAAGAAGGCGGCCGCCTCGGTGCCGAGCAGGTCGGCCACCCGGCGCTCCACCGCCTCGACCGCGCCGCCCTCGCCGTAGAAGTCCGGCAGCAGCTCGTCGGAGGCGGCGGCGCGGATGTTGTCGAGCTGCTCGACGACCGAGGGCGGCCGGGCCCCGGATAGCACGGTGTCGCAGCCGCGCAGCGCGGTGAGCCGGCGGACCCGTTCGGCGTACCCGTCGGTCATCGGGCCTCCTTCAGTTGGCGCAGGCGGGTGACCGCCTCGGTGAGCACGTCGGGGCGCTTGCAGAAGGCGAAGCGGACCAGCCGCCGGCCCGCCTCGGGGTCGTCGTAGAAGACCTGGGTGGGCACCGCGACCACGCCGCACCGCTCGGGCAGCGACCGGCAGAACTCCACCCCGTCCCGCCCGCCCAGCGCGGTCACGTCGGCGGTGACGAAGTACGTCCCCTCCGGGGTCAGCGCGTCGAAGCCCGCGTCGGTCAGCCCGGCGACGAGCTGGTCCCGGCGTCGGCGCATGCCCTCCTGGAAGTCGGTGAAGTAGGCGTCCGGCAGGGCCAGCGCCACGGCGACCGCCGGTTGCAGCGGCGCCGCGTTGACGAAGGTGAGGAACTGCTTGACCCGCAGCACCGCCGAGACCAGGGGGGCCGGGCCGCTCGCCCAGCCGACCTTCCAACCTGTGCAGGAGAAGGTCTTGCCCGCCGACGAGATGCGCAGCGTCCGCTCCCGCATCCCGGGCAGGGTGGCCAGGGGCACGTGCGGCGCGGCGGCGTCGGGGAAGACCAGGTGCTCGTACACCTCGTCGGTGACCGCGTACGCGTCGTGCTCCTGGCAGAGCTCGGCGACCAGGGCCAGCTCGTCGGGGGTGAAGACCTTGCCGGTCGGGTTGTGCGGGGAGTTCAGCAGCACCAGCCGGGTCCGCGGGCCGAACGCGGCGCGCAGCGCCGCCGGGTCGAAGGCGTACCGGCCGTCGTCGCCGGGACGCAGCGTCACCGGCCGCCGGACCGCGCCGGCCAGCGCGATGGAGGCCGCGTACGAGTCGTAGTACGGCTCGAAGCAGACCACCTCGTCGCCGGGCTCGCAGAGGGCGAGGATGCTGGCGGCGATCGCCTCGGTGGCGCCGGCGGTGACCACGATTTCGCCGTCCGGGTCGTACTCCAGTCCGTGGAAACGGCGCTGGTGGTCGGCGACGGCCCGGCGCAGCGCGGGGATGCCCGGGCCCGGCGGGTACTGGTTCTGCCCGCCGCGCAACGCCTCGGCCGCCGCGGCCAGCATCTCCGGCGGGCCGTCGCTGTCCGGGAAGCCCTGCCCGAGGTTGACCGCGCCGGTGCGGACGGCCAGCGCGGACATCTCGGCGAAGATCGTGGTGCCGAACGGACGCATCCGGGCCACGAGCGGGTCGACATCTGGCGTCGTCACGCCGGCCAGCCTACGGGCGCGCGGCACCGACCTCAGTGGGCCCCGCAGCTGACCTGGTATCCCGGCTCGCCGGCGTCGGTCACCGGCCGGCGGTCGCCGACCCGGGCGGAGCAGGTGACCCTTCCCTCGTCGGCGTTGTTCCAGGCCATCACCAGCACCCGCTCCGGGTCGTCTGTGCGGATCTGTTGCCGCCAGGGCAGCCGCACGCCTTCGAGCCGGATGAACTCGCCGTTGGCGTCGTAGTACTGGATGTCGCCGCGCCCCTTTCCGGTCACCTCGTAGGACACGACGATCCGGCCGCGACCGGTCGAGGGCGTGGCGGCTGCCGTCGCGGGCTCGCTGGGGGTGGGCGGCGTCCAGGTGGGGTATGGGCTCTCCTCGTCGTAGTCGCCGTCGTAGTACGGGTCCGGGTCGTCGTAGTACGGATCGTCGGCGGTCGGGGTGTACCGCCCGACCAGCACGCTGCCCACGCCCAGGCACCCGCACACGCCCAGGACGAGCACCGCGACGACGGCGATGACGATGCCCACCACCCGACGTCCCTGAGCCGGGTCGGGTGGCGGCCGGTACCCGGGGTACGCGTAGGGCGGCGGATAGCCGGACGGCGGGTAGGGCGGCGGGTAGCCGGCCGGGGGCCAGCCGGCGG
Source organism: Micromonospora purpureochromogenes (assembly GCF_900091515.1). Classification (NCBI taxonomy): domain Bacteria; kingdom Bacillati; phylum Actinomycetota; class Actinomycetes; order Micromonosporales; family Micromonosporaceae; genus Micromonospora; species Micromonospora purpureochromogenes. Next base: position 1,450,858 of record NZ_LT607410.1, read on the forward strand.
GCGGCGTACCCGGTCCGGCCGGGCCGCCGGGCGCGCTGCCCGGCCCGCCGGCGGGTGCGGCGAAGGGCCTGGCGGGTGCGGCGTGCGGCCCGGCGGGGGGCGTCGCGGGCCGGGGTGCGGCTGGCGGGGCCGTCGGCCGGCCGCCCGCGCCCCAGTCGGCGGAGCCGTCGGGCGCTGACCCGCCCTGAGATGTGGCCGGGTCGGCGGGGAGAGCCGGCGGCGTCGCGGGGGTGGTCGACGGGGCCGCCCACGGGTCCGGCGCCGTCCAGGGCTGCGGCGCGGCCAGCGGATCCGGCGGCGTCCAGGTGGACGGCGAGGGGGCCGGTGGGGCGGTCGGGTCGGCCGGGGCGGAGCCGGCCGTCGGGGTCGACGGCTCGACCGGGGCGGCGGGCGACGGCTCGGAGGCCTGCGGTGCGGGCGGCGATGGCTCGGGCGAGGACGGTTCGGACATGGCTGCTCCGCAAACGGGCGAGGGGAACGGGACGAACGGGCCGCCCGAGGGACGTGCTGGATCCGCCGAGAGACTGTCGTACCGGGGGCGGGCCCGCAACCCCGTCGGCCCCCGTGGCCTGGGCGGAACGGCGGGCAGGGTTGTCCGCAGGACGCCCGTTACCGGCCGATCGCTCAAATTCAGTGATTGTTTACCCGACTTCCGCGCACGCGTGATGAGCGAAACTGGGTTAGGCTGCGGACCATGTGTGGAATCGTGGGTTACGCCGGCTCGCGCCCGGCGCTCGGCATCGTGCTCGACGGACTGCGGCGGCTGGAGTACCGCGGCTACGACTCGGCCGGCGTGGCGATCGTCTGCGATGACGAACTGCTGACCGAAAAGAAGGCCGGCAAGCTGGCCAACCTGGAGAAGGTGCTCTCCGAGCGCGCCGCCAGCAACCCCGACGACTGCGCCGCCAGCCCGATCGGCATCGGGGACGGCACCACCGGCATCGGGCACACCCGCTGGGCCACCCACGGCGGTCCGACCGACCGCAACGCCCACCCGCACATGGCCCCCGACGGCCGGGTCGCCGTGATCCACAACGGCATCATCGAGAACTTCGCCAAGCTCCGGGCCGAGCTGGAGGCCGACGGCGTCCAGTTCACCAGCGACACCGACACTGAGTGCGCCGCCCACCTGCTGTCGGCGGCGCTGGCCGATCTGCGCGGCGCCGGCGAGGCCGACAGCCCGCAGCTGCTGGCCTCGGCCATGCGGGTCGTCTGCCAGCGGCTGGAAGGCGCGTTCACCCTGCTGGCCGTCGACGCCGGCATCCCCGGCGCGGTGGTCGGCGCCCGGCGCAACTCGCCGCTGGTCGTGGGTCGCGGCGACGGGGAGAACTACCTGGCCAGCGACGTGGCGGCGTTCATCGAGCACACCCGCGAGGCGGTCGAGCTGGGCCAGGACCAGATCGTCCTGATCACCGGTGACAGCATCGAGATCACCGACTTCGCCGGTCAGCCCGCCACCGGCAAGGACTTCCACATCGACTGGGACTCCTCGTCCGCCGAGAAGGGCGGCTACGACTGGTTCATGCTCAAGGAGATCGAGGAGCAGCCGCAGGCGATCGCCGACACGCTGCTGGGCCGGCTCACCGAGACCGGTGAGATCGCCCTCGACGAGGTCCGCCTCAGCGACCAGGACCTGCGCGACGTCGACAAGATCTTCATCGTGGCCTGCGGCACGGCGTACCACTCCGGCCTGGTCGCCAAGTACGCCATCGAGCACTGGACCCGGATCCCGTGCGAGGTCGAACTGGCCAGCGAGTTCCGCTACCGCGACCCGGTCCTCGACCGGTCCACGCTGATCGTGGTGATCTCCCAGTCCGGCGAGACGATGGACACCCTGATGGCGCTGCGCCACGCCAAGGACCAGAAGGCCCGGGTGCTGGCCATCTGCAACACCAACGGCTCGACCATCCCCCGCGAGTCGGACGCCGTGCTCTACACCCACGGCGGGCCGGAGATCGCCGTCGCCTCCACCAAGGCGTTCCTCACCCAGCTCGTCGCCTGCTACCTGATCGGCCTGCACCTGGCCCAGGTGCGCGGGATCAAGTTCGCCGACGAGGTGGGCGCGGTGGTGGCCCAGCTCCAGGAGATGCCGGGCAAGCTGCGCGAGCTGCTGGACCGGATCGAGCCGGTGCGCGAGCTGGCCCGGGAGCTGAAGTCCGAGCCGACCGTGCTCTTCATCGGCCGGCACGTCGGCTACCCGGTGGCCCTGGAGGGCGCGCTCAAGCTCAAGGAGCTGGCGTACATGCACGCCGAGGGCTTCGCCGCCGGTGAGCTCAAGCACGGCCCGATCGCGCTCATCGACAAGGGCACCCCGGTGATCTGCGTGGTGCCGTCGCCGGTCGGCCGGGGCATGCTGCACGACAAGGTCGTCTCCAACATCCAGGAGGTCCGTGCCCGGGGCGCCCGGACCATCGTGATCGCGGAGGAGGGCGACGAGGCGGTCGTCCGCTACGCCGACCACCTGATCTACGTGCCGCGTACGCCGACCCTGCTGGCCCCGCTGGTCACCACCGTGCCGCTGCAGGTGCTCGCCGCCGAGATCGCCGCGGCCCGGGGGCACGACGTGGACCAGCCGCGCAACCTGGCCAAGTCGGTCACCGTGGAATGACCTGACGGACGCGTCCACCGGACCCCGCCCGCCGTGACCACGGCCGGCGGGGTCCGCTCGTTCCGCTGGCCCGGCCTTGGCCCGGCCGACCCGGCCGACCCAAGACGACCGGGGCCGATCGCCCGGCGGGACGACCGACGGCACGGGTGGAGCCGGTCACCGGCCGAGCACGATCCGGGCCATCCCGTCCAGCGCCGGGTTGCCGGCCTCCCAGTAGCCGGTGTGGCCGTACCGGCCGCTGGGGAAGGTGCGCCCGCCGAAGCCCGGGTCACTGGGGTCGTGGCCGAACCACAGCTCGTGGTCGTCGGGGCGGAGCAGGGACACCGCCGTGGCCAGCGGCGACGCCGCCAGCACCGCCCGGCCGGTGAGCTGCCCGGGCGGCTCGACCAGCCGGATCACGTCGTCCGGCGCGGTGCTCGCCCAGATCCGCTCCGGCGGCAGGCGCAGCGCCTCGGCCCGGTCCACCCCGACCCCCGGCGAGCCCACGAAGACCAGGGCGTCCGCGTCGAGACCGTGGTCCCGGGCGGCGGCGCCCACCACCAGGGACCCGTAGCTGTGCCCCAGCACCGTCTGTCGGGCCGGTGGACCCTCGTGGGTCTCGCGCAGCCCGTCCTGGAAGCGGTGCAGCGCCGGCCCGGCGTCCCCGGCCTGGCTGGGCCGGGCCGCCTCGGGCAGGAAGTCCGGCGCGTCGTAGTCCAGCCAGAGCACCGCCGCCGTCTCCCGCCCGGGCGCGAGGCTGGCGCAGCGGGACAGCACCCGACCGGCCCGGCCCAGCTCGGCCGGGGCGTCGGCGAGGTCGGCGGTCATCCCCGGCACGTAGGTCAGCACCCGGTCGGCGCGGTCCGGGTTGCCGAGCGCCACGATGGCCCGCCCGTCCCCGGTCGGATCCAGCCCCAGCAGGTACGACCGGGGCGGCTCCGCCGCCGCCAGCCGCCCGGCGAGCCCGTCCAGGCCGGCCAGCCCCGCGTCGAGGCGGCGCAGCTCGGTCCGCTCCGCCGGGCCGGGGACCGCACGGCCCGCCAACTGCCGCCGCGCGGCGAGCAGTGCCTCCCGCCGGTCGTCGAGCAGCAGTCGGTTCGCCTGGTCCCGGGCGGCGACCGGCACCCCGTCGAGGCGCCCGACCCGGCCCGGCTCGTGCCACACCAGCCAGCGGCGCTGGCCCGGGGTGAGCCCCGCCCACCAGGCCCGGACCGTCGCCGGGTCGGCGTCGGCCGGTGGACGGCCCGGTGGCGGCGGGTCGGCCCAGCCGGCGCGGGCCGCCGCGCTCAGCTCGTCGAGTCGGGTGGCGGCCTCCCGGTCCGCCGCGTCGGCCAACGCCAGCGCGTCCCGCAGCGCGGCGGCCACCTGGTCCAGCGCCGCCGGCCCGGCCCGCTCGCCCGGCCCGGCTGCCGCGCCGACGTCCGCGCCCGGCGTCGGGGCCGCAGCCGGCCCGGTACGCCGGCCGGGCAGGGACCGGCCGCCCGGCGGTGCGCCCGAGCGGAGCCCGGCGCCGGGCAGGACACCGGCCTCCGGGCCGGCCCAGGTCGGCGCGCTGGGCGGAGCCGCGCTGACCCCGCCGCGGCGGTCGACGAGCACGCCGGTGCGGTCGGCGAGCGCCACCGCCTCCGCCAGCCGGGCCTTCGCCACCCGGAGCCGGCCGGCGAACTCGGCCAGCACCTGGTCGGCCTCGATCAGGGCGGGCAGCAGCGCGGTCAGCTCGCCCCGGAGCGCGCCGAGCCGCCCGTCGGCCGCCCCGGCGGCCCCACCCGACCAGCCCGCGCGCAGGGTCGCCGCGCACTCGGCCAGCGCCGCCCGGCGGCGCCGCACCGGGTCGGCCAGCCCGCGCCAGGCCGCCCCGGCCGCACCCCAGCTGCCGGGCGCGGCGCGCCAGAGCTGCGCGTACCCGGTCATCGGGGCAGCCCGGCGAGCCGGCCGGCGGCCCGGTCGTCGGCCGCGTCGTACCCGTCGGCCGCGGCGCGCAGGGCGGAGCCCGCCTCCGCCACCCGGGCGGCGAGCGCGCCGTGCCAGTCGTGCACGGCGGACTCCAACCGGGTCAGCGCGGCCGCCGCCCGCCACTCGGCCGCCGCCACCACCAGCCCCGGCACCCCGACCAGCCCGTGCGCCAGCGCGTACGCCTCGTCGGCGAGCCCGCCCGCCACCTCGCGCAGCACCGCGGCCCGCACCTGCACCGGCTCCCCGTCCACCCGCGCCCCCTCACGTCAGCACCACGTCGACGCTAGGCACCGGCCCGGGTCACTGGGAGGGCCTGTGGACGGCGGACGGTGGTCGTACCCGAGGGTTTTCCACAGGCGTTGCCCACAGCCGAGCAGGCAGCTAATCTGCCGCCCTTCCCGCCGGTAGGGTGAGCGTCGTGATCGTCGCGGTCGGCATCGACGTCGTGCTGGTGGACCGGTTCGCCCGGGCGCTGGCCCGCACGCCGCTGCTCGCCGACCGGCTCTTCACCGAGGCGGAGCGGTACACCCGCTCCGGCAACCCGCGCTCCCCGGAGTCGATGGCCGCCCGGTTCGCCGCCAAGGAGGCGGTCGCCAAGGCGCTGGGCGCCCCGGCCGGCCTGAGCTGGCACGACTGCGAAATCGTGCCGGACCCGGACGGGCGGCCCTGGCTCACCGTCTCCGGCACCGTGGCCGCCGCCGCCGTGGAGCGCGGGATCAACCGCTGGCATCTCTCGCTCTCCCACGACGGCGGGATCGCCTCGGCCATGGTGGTCGCGGAACGTTGATCGGCCGGGCGGGCCCCCGGGCCGGCTCGCGAGGTGACAGACGGGACGGTGTGGCATGAAACCGGTGTGGCGGGTCGCGGACGTACGCGCGGCGGAGGCCGGCCTGATGGCCACCCTCCCGCCCGGGACGCTGATGAAGCGGGCCGCGGCCGGGCTGGCCCGGCGCTGCGCGCTGCTCCTCGCCGACCGGGGCGGGGTGTACGGCGCGCGGGTCCTGCTGCTGGTCGGCACCGGCGACAACGGCGGTGACGCGCTCTACGCCGGAGCGCTGCTGGCCCGGCGCGGGGTCGCCGTGTCGGCGCTGCTGCTGACCCCCGGCCGGGCGCACGCCGAGGGGCTGGCGGCGCTGCGCGCCGCCGGCGGGCGGCTGGTCGACCGGCCCCCGGCCAGGGTCGACCTGGTGCTCGACGGCATCGTCGGGATCGGCGGCACCGGCGGGCTGCGGGAGACCGCCGAGCAGCTCGCGGCCAGCCTGGTCCGGTACTGCGGGCGCGACGGCGCGCGGGCGACCGTGGTGGCGGTGGACGTGCCGAGCGGGGTGGCGGTGGACACCGGCCACGTGCCGCTGACCGCCTCCGGCCGGCACAGCGCGGTGCGGGCCGACGTGACGGTGGCCTTCGGGGCGCTCAAGCCCGCCCTGGTGGTCGGGCCGGCCGCCGGCCTCGCCGGGCAGGTGGAGCTGGTCGACATCGGGCTGGAGCCGTGGCTGCGGGGGTCACCGGCGCTGCGGGTGACCGAGTGGTCGGACATCGTCGAGTGGTGGCCCCGGCTCGGCCCGGCCTCGGAGAAGTACAGCCGGGGCGTGGTCGGGGTGGCGACCGGGTCGGCGACGTACCCGGGCGCGGCGGTGCTCTCGGTGGGTGGCGCCCTGGCCGGGCCGACCGGCATGGTCCGCTACGCCGGTGGGGCCCGGGCGGAGGTGCTGCACCAGCACCCCTCGGTGATCGCCACCGGACGGGTCGCCGATGCCGGCCGGGTCCAGGCCTGGGTCTGCGGCTCCGGGCTGGGCACCGGCGAGGACGCCGCCGGCGAGCTGCGCGCGGTGCTCTCCGCGCCGGTGCCGGTGGTGCTCGACGCGGACGCGCTCACCCTGCTGGTGGACGGCTCGCTCGCCGACCGGCTGCGCAACCGGGACGCCCCGATCGTGGTCACCCCGCACGACCGCGAGTTCGCCCGGCTCTGCGGGGAGGCACCGGGGGCCGACCGGGTCTCCGCCGCGCTGCGGCTGGCCGCCTGGATGAACGCGACGGTCCTGCTCAAGGGGGACCGCACGGTGATCGGCACGCCGGACGGCCGGGCGTACGTCAACCCGACCGGCACCGCCGCGCTGGCCACCGGGGGTACCGGGGACGTGCTGGCCGGGTTGCTCGGCTCGCTGCTCGCCGCCGGGCTGGCCCCGGAGCGGGCGGCGGCGACGGCCGCGTACCTGCACGGGCTGGCCGGACGGGAGGCGGCCCGGGGCGGGCCGGTGACCGCGTCCGACGTGGCGGCCGCCCTGCGCCCGGTGCTGGCCCCGCTGGTGGACTGAGCCGCGGTCGGGCTCCCCGGCGTGGCGCGGGTCGCCGACGCGGGCGGGAGCACGGTCGTGTGATCACGGCGCAAGTAGGCTTGGCGTATGTGGCAGGCCGAGGTACGCGTCGATCTCGACGCGATCCGTGACAACGTGGCCCGGCTCCGGTCGGGTACGAGCGCCGAGCTGATGGCGGTGGTGAAGGGCGACGGGTACGGCCACGGCATGGTCCCGTCGGCCCGTGCCGCGCTAGATGCCGGGGCGGACTGGCTCGGGGTCTGCACGCTGGACGAGGCGCTGACCCTGCGCCGGGCGGGGATCACCGCGCCGGTGCTGGCCTGGCTGCTCGCCCCCGGGCTGCCGCTGCACGAGGGCGTCGCGGCCGGGGTCGACCTGGGCGCCGCCAGCCTGCCGCAGCTGGACGAGATGATCGAGGCGAGCCGCCGGGCGGACCGCCCGGCCCGGCTGCACCTGAAGATCGACACCGGGCTGTCCCGGGGCGGGGCCACCGTCGCCGACTGGCCGACCCTGCTGGAGGCCGCCGCGAAGGCCCAGGCCGACGGCCTGGTCGAGGTGGTCGGCGTGTGGAGCCACTTCGTGTACGCGGACCTGCCCGGCCACCCCACCACGGACCGCCAGCTCGCGGTCTTCCACGAGGGGCTGGCCATGGTCGAGCGGGCCGGGCTGCGCCCGCGCTACCGGCACCTGGCCAACTCGGCGGCCACGCTGACCCGCCCGGACACCCACTTCGACCTGGTCCGCCCGGGGATCGCCGTCTACGGCCTCTCGCCGGTGGCGGGGGAGCGCTTCGGGCTGCGTCCGGCGATGACCGGCCGGGCCCGGGTGATGCTGACCAAGCGGGTGCCCGAGGGCACGGGCGTCTCCTACGGTCACACCTACACCACCGGGCGGGAGGCGAACCTGGCCGTGGTGCCGCTCGGCTACGCCGACGGAGTGCCCCGGCACGCCTCCAACGTCGGGCCGGTGCAGCTCGGCGGGAAGCGGCGCACCATCTCCGGCCGGGTCTGCATGGACCAGTTCGTGCTCGACTGCGGCGAGGACGCGGTGGCCGCCGGGGACGTGGCCACCCTCTTCGGCAGCGGGGCGGACGGCGAGCCCACCGCCGACGACTGGGCCGAGGCGGTCGGCACCATCAACTACGAGATCGTCACCCGGTTCGGCAGCAGCCGGGTGCCCCGGGTCTACGACGGCGAGCGGCCGTGAGCGCGAGGAGTGAGCCGATCTTGCGAGCCCCGCAGTCGCGAACCGAGCTGGCACCGTGAGCCAGCGCTTCCGGATCCCCCGACCGCGCACCGCCGCCGGCAAGGTCGCCGGCGTGGTCGGGGCCGCGGTCGGCGTCGCCGCCGCGGGGCTCGCCGCGGGCGTGGTGAGCGAGCGCGTCCTGGTCCGCCGGCTCAAGGCCGACCCCACCGACCGGTACGCGCACGAGGTCTTCGGCGAGCAGCGGTACGACGACGCGTTCCGGCTGGAGTTGCCGGACGGCACCGACATCCACGTCGAGGTGGTCGAGCCGACCCGTCCGGCGCCGGGGCGGCCGACCGTGGTGCTGGTGCACGGCTTCTGCCTGGACATGGGGACGTTCCACTTCCAGCGCAAGCTGCTCGCCGAGCGGGGCGAGCACCGGATCGTCGCGTACGACCAGCCCGGTCACGGCCGCTCCGGGCGGCTGGAGAGCGGCGAGTACGACCTCGCCGCGCTGGGCCGCACCCTGCGCCGGGTGATCGACCGGACCGCCCCGGAGGGGCCGTTGGTGCTGGTCGGGCACTCGATGGGCGGGATGACCATCATGGCCTTCGCCGAGCTGTACCCGGAGATGTTCGGCGACCGGGTGGTCGGCACGGTGCTGATGGCCACCTCGGGCGGCCTGCTCGCGGAGACCAAGCTGGTGGCCCCGGCGCTGATCGGCCGGGTCGGCGCGCCGGTGCTCTACATGATGAGCAACGCCACCCGGTACGGCGGGACGGTCATCGACCGGGCCCGGAAGTCGACCTCCAACGTCGCCTGGCTGCTGACCCGCAAGTACGGCTTCGGCACCCGCAAGCCCAGCCCGGCCCTGGTCTCCTATGTGGAGGAGATGAACTCGCGGACCTCCGCCGACACGGTCACCCGCTATCTGCGTACCCTCGCCACGCACTCGCGCTTTCCGGCGCTGGCCGCGCTCAGCGGCACGCCGGTGCTGGTCGTGGTCGGTGACAAGGACATGATCACGCCGGTGACCCACTCGGAGGAGATCGTGCGCCGGCTGCCGCACGCGCAGTACATCAAGGTCGACGACAGCGGGCACGTGGTGATGCTGGAACACGCCGACGAGGTCAACAAGGCGCTCTGGGACTTCCTGGAGGGACTGTGACGCTGACCGTCACGCTGCCGACGGTCGAGGACACCCACGCGTTCGGCCGCCGGCTGGCCGGGGTGCTGCGCGCCGGCGACCTGCTGCTGCTCACCGGCCCGCTGGGCGCCGGCAAGACCGCGCTGACCCAGGGCATCGGCGCCGGGCTGGGGGTGCTCGGCGCCATCACCTCGCCGACCTTCGTGATCGCCCGGGTGCACCGGCCGGATCCGGCCCGGGGCGGCACTGTGGCCCTGGTGCACGCCGACGCGTACCGGCTGGGCGACGCGGCCGACCCGCGGGCCGAGATCGACGACCTGGACCTGGACGCCTCGGTGGACGACTCGGTGACCGTGGTCGAGTGGGGCGAGGGGCTGGTCGAACAGCTGGTCGACGCCCACCTGCGGGTACGCCTCGACCGGCGGGAGGACGACACCCGGCTGGTCGAGCTGGAGCCGGTCGGGGGCGACTGGGCGCGGCGCCTGGAAGCCCTGCGCTGAGGGCTGTCGTACCAGCTGCCTAAAGTGCCGGCACAGACTGCGAAAGGTTGCCGATGCCCGACGACACCCCCGCCCTGGACCTGCTGGCGCTGCTGCCGCAGGAGTGGCGTGCCGTGCTCACCCCGCACCTCGACCCGGCCCGCACCGCGGCGCTGGCCGAGTTCGTCGCCCGTGAGTACGCCACCCAGACCGTCTTCCCGCCGCTGGAGGGCCTCTTCTCCGCCTACCGGCTGTGCGCGCCGGGGGAGACCCGGGTGCTGATCCTCGGGCAGGACCCCTACCACCGGGCCGGGCAGGCGCACGGGCTCAGCTTCAGCGTCCGCGACGGGGTGACGGTGCCGCCGTCCCTGCGCAACGTCTTCAAGGAGCTGGGCGAGGACCTCGGCGTGCCGAAGCCGCGCAGCGGCAACCTCAACGGCTGGGCGGCGCAGGGCGTGCTGCTGCTCAACGCGGTGCTGACCGTCCGCCAGGCCACCCCCGGCTCGCACGGCAACAAGGGGTGGGAGGAGTTCACCGACGCCACCATCCGGGCGCTCGACGCGATGGAGCAGCGGGTGGTCTTCCTGCTCTGGGGCGGCTACGCGCGCAAGAAGGCGGCCCTGGTCACCAACCCGCAGCACGTGGTGCTGGAGGCCGGGCACCCCAGCCCGATGAACCCGCGCGGCTTCCTCGGCAGCCGCCCGTTCAGCGCCGCGAACAAGGCGCTCGCCGACGCCGGTCTGCCCACCGTCGACTGGGAGCGCTCAGCCGGCTGACCCGGCCGCCCGCCGGCGGTGGCGACGCAGCAGTTCGGCGGCGCGGGGATTGCTGAGTTCCAGCGCGACCAGCGGCACCACCGGGTAGCTCCGGTCTCCGTGCCGCACCTCGATCGCCTCCGGCAACTCGTCGCACATCGTGGCCCGGACGTCGCCGGAGATCGTCCGCCACAGGTGCTCGCCGGGCTCCTCCGGCTCCAGTCGCAGGTAGCCGAACTCCCGCCACTGCGCGTTCCAGCGCTGCCCGTAGCCGTCGGCGAGCCACTGGGTGAACCGGCCGGAGTCCGTCCACCGGACAGCGATCTCGATCTCGGTCACCGGCACGGCCGCACCCTGCAGCAGCGCGGCGCAGCTGCCGGTGAGCACGTGCGGGAGGTCGCCGAGCCGGTCCAGCACCCGGTCGAGGCCGGCCTGCGCGATCCGCTCGGCGACGGGCCGCGCGGCCAGCTCGTCGATCCGCGCGTCGAGATGGGCGTCGAGTGGTTCCACCGCGACGGTGAGCTGCAGACCCATGGCGGCGAGCAGGCGCTCCAACACGTCGACGCCGGGGCTGCGGTCACCGCGTTCGATCCGGGCCACCGTCGCCTGGCTCACGGACGCCAGTTCGGCCAGCTCCCGCTGGCTCAGCTCGTGCGCCTCCCGTTCGCGGCGCACGACGTCGCTGAGGAGGGTGACCAGACGCGAGGGCATCCCGGAATGGTGGGCCATGCCGGTGTGAGCGCGATACCTCAGAGGCATATTGATGACTCTGAGGTATCGCGCTCACACCGGTCCTGTCCTCCGGCGAGGTCACCCAGCGTGATGGCGGACCGCCTCGACGGGGTGTGACCGGGGATGACCGGCAGGGCGACTAGGCTGGCATACCGTGCTCGTACTGGTGGTGGACTCCTCGACCCCCGCGGTGACCGCGGCGCTGGTGGAGGTCTCGGCGGACGGGGTCGTGCCGCGGGCGCACCGCTGCACGGTCGACGCGCGGGCCCACGGCGAACTGCTCGCGCCGCAGGTGGACGCGGTGCTCGCCGACGCGGAGGCGCGGCCGCGCGACCTGGGCGCGATCGTCGCCGGGCTCGGTCCCGGCCCGTTCACCGGGCTGCGGGTCGGCCTGGTCACCGCCGCCACGATGGGCCAGGTGCTCGGCGTCCCCACGTACGGCGTCTGCTCGCTGGACGCCATCGGTTACCCGGCGGCGCTCGGCGAACCGGTCCTGGCGGCCACCGACGCCCGCCGCCGGGAGGTCTACTGGGCCGTCTACGACGGCGCCGGCCAGCGGATCGCCGGGCCGAACGTGGACACCCCCGCGGTCGCCGCCGAACGGGCCCGCGGCCTGGCCGTCACCGCCGCGGTGGGCGACGGCGCGCACCGGTACGCCGACGTGCTCGACCTGCCGCTGCGGGTCGAGCCCCGCTACCCCGACGCCAGCGCGCTGGCCGCGCTGGCCGCCGAGCGGATCCGGGCCGGCGCGCCTACGGAGGCGCTCATCCCGCTCTACCTGCGCCGGCCGGACGCCGTGGCGGCGACCACCCGCAAGTCGGTCCTGCCGTGAGCGCACCGGTACGACTGACCCGGTTCCGCTGGTGGCACGTCGACGAGGTGCTGCCGATCGAGGCGGACCTCTTCGGCGCCGAACAGTGGTCCCCGGCGATGTTCTGGAACGAGCTGGCCAGCGGCCACTGGTACCGGATCGCCACCGACGTCGACGGCACGGTGCTCGGGTACGCGGGGCTGACCGTCCAGCCGGACGAGGCCTGGGTGCAGAACATCGCCGTCCGGCGGGACGCCCAGCGGCGCGGCGTCGGCCGGATGCTGCTGGAGGAACTGCTCGCCGAGGCGGCCCGGCGCGACGTCCGCACCGTCCTGCTGGAGGTGGCGGCGGACAACGCGCCCGCCCAGAAGCTCTACGCCACGTACGGGTTCGAGCCGATCGGCGTCCGCCGCGGCTACTACCAACCGAGCAACACCGACGCGCTGGTCATGCGGCGCGTCGCGGACCCGACCGAGGACGGGACGGACGACTGATGGCTGACGAGCCCCTGGTCCTGGGAATCGAGACCTCCTGCGACGAGACCGGTGTCGGCATCGTGCGCGGGCACACCCTGCTCGCCGACGCGATCGCCTCCAGCGTCGAACAGCACGCCCGGTTCGGCGGCGTGGTGCCCGAGGTGGCCAGCCGCGCGCACCTGGAGGCGATCGTGCCCACCATGGACCGGGCGCTGACGGAGGCGGGCGTGACGCTCGCCGACATCGACGCGATCGCGGTCACCTCCGGCCCGGGGCTGGCCGGCGCGCTGCTGGTCGGCGTGGCCGCCGCCAAGGGCTACGCGCTGGCCGCCGAGAAGCCGGTGTACGGGGTGAACCACCTCGCCGCGCACGTCGCCGTGGACACCCTGGAACACGGTCCGCTGCCCGAGCCGGCGGTCGCCATGCTGGTCTCCGGCGGGCACTCCTCCCTGCTGCTCGTCGACGACCTCGCCCGTGGGGTCACCCCGCTCGGCGCGACCATCGACGACGCGGCGGGAGAGGCCTTCGACAAGGTCGCCCGCCTGCTCGGACTGCCCTTCCCCGGCGGCCCGTACATCGACCGGGAGGCCCGGGCCGGCGACCCGGCGGCGATCTGGTTCCCGCGCGGTCTCACCGCCGCCAAGGACCTCGCCGCCCACCGGTACGACTTCTCCTTCTCCGGGCTGAAGACCGCCGTCGCCCGCTGGGTCGAGGCACGCCAGCGCGCCGGTGAGCCGGTGCCGGTGGCCGACGTGGCGGCTTCCTTCCAGGAGGCGGTCTGCGACGTGCTGACCGCCAAGGCGCTCGACGCCTGCCGGGCCAACGGGATCGAGACGCTGGTGATCGGCGGGGGAGTGGCGGCCAACTCGCGGCTGCGGGCGATGGCCGAGCACCGCGCGGCGAAGCACGGCATCCGGGTCCGCGTACCCCGGCCGAAGCTCTGCACCGACAACGGCGCCATGGTGGCGGCGCTCGGTTCGCACCTGGTCGCTGCGGGCGTGACGCCGAGCCGGCTGGACCTGCCGGCCGACTCGGCCCTGCCGTTGACCACGGTCAGCGTGTGACGGCACGGAAGGGGAGCGGCGACGTGATCGTGCGGATGTGGGAGGCGCGTGCGGAGCCGTACGGCTTCGCCGACCTGATCACCTGGGTCTGCGACACCGCCCTGCCGGAGCTGGAACACGACCCGCTGCACCTGTCGAGCGAGGTCTTCTCCTCCACCGACCACCGGGTGGTGGTCATCTCCAAGTGGCGTAGCAACCCACAACCGCTGCCCGAGCCGCCGGCCATGCTGGTGGCCCGGCCCCCGCACTCCTGGGACTTCACCCAGGTCGACCGCTGAGGACCGCCGTCGGCGGCCGGGTTCCGTCGGAACCCGGCCGTCGACGGCGGCCCGCTGGTCAGCTGCGGCGCAGGATGCGCCAGGTGGAGACGCCCCCGACGCCGAGGGCGAGCAGGAAGACCGCCCAGACGATGGTGGTGCTGACCCCGACCGACGGGGCGGGGGCGCCGGCCTTGGCGGCAGCGATCAGCGAGTCGCTCTGAGCGGGCGGCAGCGCGGCCGGCGGCATCTGCTGCCAGCGGACCAGCCCGGTGCTCTCCAGCATCGCCATGTGGTCGTTGACGAATTTGTTGGCCTCGTCCGCGAGCTTGCGGACGGTGGCGTCCCGGGTGCTGGCGCGGACCGCGCCGATCACCGGGAAGATCTTGCCGTGTGCCACCCGGAGCCGGGTGACGAAGATCTGGTCGAACTGGTTGCCGTTCGCCTCCTGCATCTCGGTCAGCCACCCCTTCTGCTCGGTGGTGGGATCCGTCGGCAGGGTGGTGCCCAGCTTGTTGGCGGCGTTGACGACCAACTGGTCGAGTACCCCGTGCTGGCGGGCGATCTCGGCCCCGATCTCGCGCACCCGGGGGGACACCCCCTTCTCGGCGGCCATCTGCCCGGCCGGCATCTCCCAGAGCCCGGCCAGCCGTACCCCGTTGAGCAGCGTCATGTCGGCGGCGTTGATCTGGTTGCCCGGTGCGGCCACGGCCACGCCGGGCAGGACGCCGAGCCCCGCCACCAGCGCGATGAGCAGCACCGCCACCCGGTGGGTCCGGTGCCCTGGCCGACGACGTGCGGATTCCAGCGGTGCCATCCTGCGGTGCCTCCTCGGTCCGGGCCGTACGTGTCACGCCGGGCAGCGCACCCGGCCGCCCGTCCGTCCACTGGTACGGACCGCCGACCCGATCAGTTCACCGATGCTGAGCGGCAAGTCAGCCCGGGATGCCGGTCAGCGGGACAGCGCCATGAAGATCCCGAGCAGCAGCAGGGTGGCCGCGGCGACCGCGAAGAGCACCAGCAGTTCCCGCCGGCCGTGCCCGGTGGCGTCGGCCGCCCCGGCCGGCGCGGGTGCCGTGGGCAGGTCGCGGGTCAGCTCGGCCAGCTCGCCCAGGGTGCGCGCCGTCCAGACCGCGGCGACGCGATCGGAGAACTCGTCCAGGGTGAGCCGCCCGGCGCCGGTGTGCCGTTGCAGCTCGGCGACCACCCGGTGCCGGTCGTCGTCGGAGGCGCGCAGCTGGACGTCCACGTGCGACAGGGTACGCAGGCCGGGGCGTCGGCGGGAGCCGCCGGTCAGCCGGCGTCGAGCGGGTCGGCGAGGAGCCGTTCGAAGGCCAGCTCCGCCGCGCCGATCAGCGCCGCGTCCCCGCCGAGCTTGGGGGTGCGCAGCCGGACGTGCTCCAGGCAGGCGGGCAGCCCCATCGAGTTGAGCCGGCTGCGGACCTGGGCGGCGGCGGCCAGGTAGAGGTCGCGCATGGTGCCGCCGAAGATGACCATCTCCGGGTTGAAGATGTTCACCAGGTTCGCCACCCCGAAGCCGAGCCAGTCGCCGGCCCGGCGTACCGCCGTCTGGGCCCGGGCGTCGCCCCGGTCGGCGGCGTCGAAGACGGCCAGCAGCGCGTCGCGGCCGCGGGCGTCCGAACGGCCGGCGGCGCGGAGCAGCCCGTGCTCGCCGATCTCGGTCTCCCAGCAGCCCCGGGAGCCGCACTCGCAGGGGGCGCCGTCGCGGACCACCACCATGTGTCCGACCTCGCCGCCGTACCCGCCGTGGCCGGTGAGCCGCCGCCCGCCGGCGATGATGCCGGCGCCGACGCCGACGTCGCCGTACAGGTAGATCACGTTGTCGCAGCCGGCGGCGACGCCCCGGGCGTGCTCGGCGAAGGCGGCCATGTCCGCCACGTTGCCCACCGTGACGGGGACGTCGATGCCCAGCTCGGTGGCGAGCGCGGCGCCGATCGGCTCGTCCACCCAGCCGGTGGCCGGGCCGAGCCGGACCAGCCCGTCGTCGCGGCGGACCATGCCGCACACCGCCACCCCGGCGCCGACGCAGAGCGAGCCGGGCGCCACGTGCTGGTGCATCTCCTTGAGCGCGCCGGCCAGCAGCGGCGCGGTCTCCCCGGCGTCCAGGCCGCGCGGTCGGTCCAGGTCCCGGCGGTCGAGCACCTCACCGCCGAGACCGACCCGCGCGGCCCGCAGCCGGTCCACCTCGATGCTGTACGCGTACGCGTAGACCCGGGCCGACTCGGGCCGGACGACCAGCGACGCCCGGCCGGCGCGACCGGTCTCCTTCGGCGTCCCCTCGCTGACCAGTCCGGCGCCGGCCAGGTCGGCGGTGAGCGCGCCGATGGTGCTGCGGTTGAGCCCGAGGGTGGTGGTCAGTTCCGCGCGGGAGGTCGCGCCGTGGACGTGCACGTGCCGCAGCAGAGCCCCGAGGTTCTGCCGCCGGATCTCGTCCTGGCTCGGTCCTACCCGCATCGTTCCTGGTACTCCGTGGTCAGCGCGTGCCGGTGGCGACGGAACGGCGACGCGACAGCGCGTCGACGCCCGCGGCCAGCAGCAGCACCAGTCCGGTCGAGGTGTACTTGAGGCCGGAGCTGAGGTCCAGCAGGCCCATGCCATTGATGATGACAGCCACCACCGCGCCGCCGAGTACCGCGTGGATCATCCGCCCCTTGCCGCCGAAGAGGCTGGTGCCGCCGATGACCGCTGCGCCGACCGCGTAGAGCAGGACGTTGCTGCCGCCGGTGTTCGGGTCGACCGAGCGGTCCTTGCTGGCGGCGATGATGCCGCCGACGGCCGCCATGCTGGAGCAGATGACGAAGGCGGAGATCTTCAGTCGGTCCACGTTGATCCCGGCCCGTCGGGCGGCCTCCGGGTTGCCGCCCACCGCGTAGAGGTGCCGGCCGTACGCGGTGCGGTTGAGCACGAAGGTCCAGAAGACCAGCAGGGCCCCGATCAGCGGTACGACCACGGGCATCCCCCTGGTGGAGCTGATCGCCGTGTTGATGCTGCGTTCCTGGTTGAGGACGTGGACGGCGCTGCCGAGCAGGAGGGCCAGCCCGGCGACCCGGGCGGCCACCACGGCGACCGGCTCGGTGACCAGGCCCCGGGTGACCCGGTTGCGGTGGCGCAGGAACTGCACCGCGCCGTACCCGGCGACGGCGACGCCGGCCAGCAGCCACCCGATCGCCGGCGGCACGTAGTTGTTCTCGATCGCGATGATCACCTGGTCGTCGATCGAGATGTTGGTGCCCTCCTTCATCAGGAGCAGCACGATGCCCTGGAAGGCGAGGAAGCCGGCCAGGCTGACCAGGAAGGACGGGATGCCGACCTTGGCCACCAGGAAGCCGATGGTCAGGCCGATGAGGACACCGGTGCCGATGGCCGCGACGACCGCGACGTACCAGGGATAGCCGAGCACGCTGAGCACGTTGGCCAGCACGGTGGCGCAGACGCCGCTGGCGAAGCCGGCGGAGAGGTCGATCTCGCCGAGCAGCAGCACGAAGATCAGGCCCATCGCGATCACGGTGACCGCGGCGCCCTGGGTGAACAGGTTGGCGAAGTTGGCCGCCGAGAAGAAGACCGGCCGGACGGTCGCGAAGGCCAGGCAGAGCACGGTGAGGCCGATGACGGCCGGCAGCGAGCCGAGGTCGCCCCCGCGTACCCGGGCGAGGTAGTCGCGGACGTGGTCGCCGACGGTCGGCGCCGGGGTGCCGGCCCCGAGCCCGTCCCGCGGCAGGAGGGTGGTGGTCATCGGACTGCTCCCGGGGTCAGGTGGGCTGGCTCGCTGCCGTCGCGCCTGCCGCCCGCGTCCGGCCCGGTGCCCAGGCCGAGCTGGCGGGAGCGGCCGGTGGTGATCAGCTCGACGACCTGCGAGTGGGTGATGTCGGTGGTCTTCACCTGGGCGACCATCTGGCCGAGGTAGAGCGCGGCGATCCGGTCGGAGATGGCGAAGACGTCGTTCATGTTGTGCGAGATGAGCACCACGGCCAGGCCGTTGTCCGCCAGCCGACGGACTATCTCCAGGACCTGGGCGGTCTGCGCGAGACCGAGCGCGGCGGTCGGCTCGTCGAGGATGACCAGCCGGCTGTTCCAGAGCACGGCCTTGGCGATGGCGACGGTCTGTCGCTGGCCGCCGGAGAGACTGGAGATGTGCTGGCGCAGCGACTTGAGGTTCCGCACGCCCAGCCCGGCCAGCGTCTCGGCGGCCATCTGCTCCATGGTGGGTTCGTCGAGCACGATCCCGCGGCGCTTCTCCCGCCCGAGGAACATGTTCTGCACGATGTCGAGGTTGTCGCAGAGCGCGAGGTCCTGGTAGACGACGTCGATGCCCAGCGCGGCGGCGTCGCGGGGGCTGCTGACGGTGACCGGACGGCCCTCGAAGAGGAACTCCCCGGAGTCCGTCGGGTGGATACCGCTGATGCACTTGACCAGGGTGGACTTTCCGGCGCCGTTGTCGCCGACCAGCGCGGTCACCTCGCCCGGGTGAACGGAGAGAGCGACGTCACGCAGGACCTGCACGGGACCGAAGCTCTTGTCGATCCCGCGCAGTTCCAGCAGGGGGGTCGCGGACACGGGGTTCTCCTTTGCGCGTCGGCAGGGTGCCGTCAGTTGACGCCGGCGGCGGCGCAGA
Organism: Micromonospora purpureochromogenes; assembly: GCF_900091515.1. Lineage (NCBI taxonomy): Bacteria > Bacillati > Actinomycetota > Actinomycetes > Micromonosporales > Micromonosporaceae > Micromonospora > Micromonospora purpureochromogenes. The sequence continues at coordinate 1,469,252 of NZ_LT607410.1, forward strand.
GCTTGGCGTACTCCCCGGAGCAGACCTCGTCCTTGGTGACGAAGCCGTCGGCGATCACATCCTTGACGTCATCGGCGTAGATGGCCTCGGGGGTGAGCAGGATGGCGTCCACGGCGCGGTCGCTCTCCGGATCCCGGACCGTCTGGCCGGTCTCCTTGCGCTCCCCGTTGGCCAGCGCGATGGCCAGGTCGGCGGCGGCCTTCGCCTCGTCCTTGATCGCCTTGTAGACGGTCATGCACTGGTCGCCGGCGAGGATGTTGCGCAGCCCCTGGGCGGTGGCGTCCTGGCCGGTCACCGGGATCCTGCCGTTGAGCTTGTTCTTCTTCAACACCGAGATGGCCGCGTTGCCGAGGCCGTCGTTGGCCGCGAGGACGCCGTCGATCCGGCCCTCGGTCTGGGTGAGCATCTGCTCGAAGATGACCCCGGCCTGGGCGTTGTTCCAGTCGGGTACCCACTGGTCCGGGCCCTTGCGGAACTCCTCGGCGTCGAACTTCGGCTTGAGGATCGAGTCGTAGCCGCTCTTGAACAGGGTGGCGTTGTTGTCCGTCGGTGAACCGTTGAGGAAGGCGACGACCGGCTTCCGGGCGCCCTTCTCGGTCAGGCACTTCGCCAGGCCCTGGCCCTGCAGCTTGCCCACCGCCTCGTTGTCGAAGCTGACGTAGTACTGCGCCGAGCCGCCGAGGGTGAGCCGGTCGTAGTCGATGGTGGCGATGCCCTGCGACCGCGCCTTCTCCAGCACCGCCTTGCCGGTGCCCGAATCAAGATTGACGATCATCAGGACCGTCGCCCCATTGGTGATCATCTGCTCGGCGATGTTGGAGAACTGGCTCTTGTCACCCTGTGCGTTCTGGATGTCGGAGTCGATTCCGGCGGCGTCGAACGCCTCCTCGAGGAACCTGCGGTCCCAGGGCCCCGGCAAAGTCGTCAGGTGATGCCGAGTAGGGCCAGTGGTCGGTTGCTGTCGCGGGCGTGGTGGCGGTTGCCGGCGGCGATGTTGGTGACGCCGGCCTGGCGTAGGGCGCCGATGGCGGCGTTGCGTAGGGCTGCCATGACCTGGGGTCCGGTGCCGGTACGGATCTGGGATCGGTCTTCGTCGTAGGTCACGTCGCGGACCCAGTGGACTCTGTTCTCGATCGACCAGTGACCGCGGATCCACGAGGCGAGCTGCGCCGGCCTGGCCTGGTGAACGAGCAGGTCGGTGATCGCGTAGACGGTCTCGGTGGTGAAGCGTTTCGGCTGGTCGAGCCGGCGTCGACGCCGTCGGATCTGCAACGCCTGGGCGGCGTGGGGAAAATCGATCCCGGTGGAGACGGACAGGATCTTCAGGGTGCGGATCTCCCGGCGGCCATGGCCGCGGCAGGTGTCACGGTCGGCGTCAGGCACGGCCCGCCAGGGCAGAGCGGCCAACTGGTGGTGCAGGCTGGGCTGGTTGCCCTTCACCGTGAGGATCCAGTGGGCGCCGCGCTCGGCGAGGTAGGCGACGTGCTCACGTTGGCAATGCAACGCGTCGGCGGTCACGACCACGCCGTGCAGGTCTGGGATCTGGTCGAGCAGGGGTGCGAAGCGGGTGATTTCGTTGGTCTTACCGTTGACGTCGGTGCTGGCCAGCACGACACCACTGGCCTGGTCGGCGGCGGCGAGGACGTGCCGGGCGGTCGTGTCGCCGGTGCGGGAACCGCGGATCGTCTTGCCATCCACGGCGATCGCCCTGCTCGACCCTGCCGGCGCTGCGGGAGTGCATCCGGCCAGCCAGGTCCCGATCACGACGGCGAGCACCTCGGGGTCCAGGGCCTGCAGCAGTCGGCGGATCATGGCCTCGGACGGCCGGCGGCTTGCGTCGATCCCGAGCAGGACGGCGGTATCGGCGGGCAGGTCAGCGACCCACTCCCCGATCGCCGTGTAGGAGCGGTAACCGGCCACGACCGCGCAGACCGCCGCGGCGACCACGGTCACCAGACGGTGCCGTACTCCACGGCGGGCGCGAGGATCGGGCAGATCCGCCAACGCCGTGAGCAGCCCACCCGCACCATCCTCCACAGAGGTCCCGGCCGGTGCGGTTGACAACGATGAGATCAGCGATGATGGCAACGCGGGCATGACTCACTTCAGATAGATCAACAGGCCTCGAGAACCTCGATGATCTTCCGGAGCGGTCATGCCCGCCTTGCTACCCACACCCAGGGCGCGTCTGCACCAACCACCTCAAGCCGGACACCCCTCACGACTTTGCCGGAGCCCTGCCTGCGGTCCGCGCCCTCCCACCGGGCGGAGGACTTGCTGTCGGGCAGGATCACGCCGATCTTCGGTTTCCTGGCGCCATCGGCCGCGCTGCCGCTGGTGAGCTGGTCGCCGCAACCGGCCACGCCGTTGCCGGCCAGCAGGCCGACGACGGTGAGTGCGAGGAGGCCCTTGCGCATCTGCACGGGTCCTTTCGGGGTGGGTGGTGGCAGGCTGTTTTGTTGTGAGCGGCAACGTATTGCCACCCGTGTCGGCGGCGCAAGACTGCCAGCTCACGAGTTTGGCGGACCCCCGTAACGATCCCGTAACGCGGGAAAAGGCGCGATCTCCGCAGCTCCGATCCGCTCTGCCGCTCGACGAGTTTCGGCGTGCAGAATCGTTTCCACACCGGCGCCGTTTCCTTTCCGGCGGCCGGAACTGATCAGTGGGCGGCGAGGGCGGCGGTGGTGGCGTCGGTCAGCGCGACCAGATCGTCCGGGGCCAGTTGGAGCTGGAGGCCGCGACGGCCGGCCGAGACGTAGATGGTGTCGTACGCCAGCGCCGAGGAGTCCAGCACCGTGGGCAGCCGCCTGCGCTGGCCGAGCGGGCTGATCCCGCCCCGGACGTAACCGGTGGCCCGCTCGGCGGCCGCCCGGTCGGCCATCGTCGCCCGCTTGCCGCCGACGGCCGCGGCCAGCGCCTTGAGGTCCAGTTCGCCGGTGACCGGGACGACGGCCACCGTCAGCGCCCCGTCCACCTCGGTGACCAGTGACTTGAACACCCGCTCCGGCGGCACCCCGAGCGCCTCGGCGACCAGCGCCCCGTAGTTCGGCGCGTCAGGGGAGACGTCGTACGGGTGGGTGCTGTGCCGGATCTTCCGCTTCGCCAGCAGCGCCGTCGCCGGAGTGCCCTGTCCCGCCATGCCGGTCACGCTAACCGGACGCCGGACGTCAGCTCGCGACGGGCCGGCAGATCAGCACGGTCGGCGCCCCCGCGACCCGGGTGAGCACCAGGCTCGCCGCCGCGTCGCCGGCCAGCCTCAGGTCGCGGCGCAGCTTCTCCGGCTCCAGCGCCGAGCCGCGCTTGAGGATCTCCACCCGGCCCACCCGGCGCTCCCGCAGCAGCGCGCGCAGCCGCTTGAGCGAGAACGGCAGCACGTCGGTGACCTCCAGGCAGCGGGCGAACGGGGTCACGGTCGGGGTGTCCGCGTACAGGTAGGCGATGCTCGGGTCGGCGATCGTCGCGCCGAGGGTGTCGGCCAGCTCGGCGACCAGGTGCGCGCGGACCACGGCCGGGTCCGGGTCGTACAGGAAGCGGCGGGTCGGACCGACGGACGCCTCCGTCGCACCCGAGCCGGTGAGCCGGTGCGCGACGTCGCCGCGCAGCACGGTGGCCCGCCGGGGCACCTCGGCCAGCCGGCCGCACCAGAGCGCCGCCTCGACCAGGTCGCCGTCCGCGCTCACCCACTCCGCCTCGGCGCCCGCCGGGATCAGTGCGTGGTCGATGCCGGGGGCCACCTTCACCACCGTGTACGGCACCCGCTCGGCCAGCCGGATGACGAAGTCCCACGGTGGGGAGTAGGCGTTCGGGTCGAAGATCCGCCGGCCGGTGCCCGCCCGGCGTCGTGCCGGGTCGCAGAACACTCCGTCCACCCGTGTCACGTCGAACGCGGTGGCGTCGCCGCACTCCACGGTGAACTCCTCGGCCAGCCCGGCCGCCTCGGCGTTCGCGGCGGCCATCGCGGCGGTCACCGGGTCGGCCTCCACCCCGTACACCCGGATGCCGGCGCGGGCGGCGGCGAGCGCGTCGGCGCCGAGGCCGCACCCGAGGTCGGCGAGGGTGCGCACGCCGGCGGCGCGCAGCCGCGCGGCGCGCCGGTCCGCGACCGGCCGGCGGGTGGCCTGCTCCAGCCCGGCCCGGGTGAAGAACATTCCGCCGGCCGCCGGCCCGAACTTGCCCACCGCCCGGCGGCGCAGCTCGGCCTGGGTCAGCGCGGACGCGGCCAGCCCGGCCGGCACCCCGGCGGCGCGCAGCGCGGCGGCCGAGGCCAGCGGGTCGCCGCCGGCCAGCTCGGCCGCCGCGGCGAGCGCGGCCGACCCCTCGGGGGTACGCAGCGCGGCGAGCTGGTCGATGTCCACGCGCCCATTCTCCCGACCCGCCCCGGGCCGTCCGACCGGCCCCTGCTCCGTCGATCGTGGCCGTTCGGGCGCGACGCGCTGGCACTCTCCTTGACGGAGTGCTAGCCGAGGAATAACCTGCGATTAGCACTCTCACCCCGAGGGTGCCAGCTCCCGGGCCATCCGGCGCGGGCGCTGAACGCCAGGCGGACCGGCACCCGCGACGACGGCCCCGCCCGGTGGCATGTGGCAGATTGACGCTGGTCGGCCCCGGTCGACCGGCAACGAAACCAGTACCCCAGGAGGGTATGCCCGTGACTACCGCGACCAAGGTTGCGATCAAGCCGCTCGAGGACCGGATCCTGGTCCAGGCGAACGAGGCTGAGACCACCACGGCGTCGGGCATCGTGATCCCCGACACCGCCAAGGAGAAGCCGCAGGAGGGCACCGTCCTCGCTGTCGGCCCGGGCCGCATCGACGACAAGGGCAACCGGATCCCGGTTGACGTGAACGTCGGCGACACCGTCATCTACTCGAAGTACGGCGGCACCGAGGTCAAGTACGCCGGCGAGGAGTACCTGGTGCTCTCCGCCCGCGACGTCCTCGCGGTCATCGAGAAGTAAGCAACCGATCAGTGTCGTTGCCCCGGTCCGGCTCGCCGGGCCGGGGCAACGGCGCTTCGAAGGGACATTCATGGCGAAGATCCTGAGCTTCTCGGACGACGCCCGGCACCTGCTCGAGCACGGTGTCAACGCCCTCGCGGACACGGTCAAGGTCACCCTCGGCCCGCGCGGGCGCAACGTCGTCCTGGACAAGAAATTCGGTGCGCCCACGATCACCAACGATGGCGTGACCATCGCCAAGGAGATCGAGCTCACCAACCCCTACGAGAACCTCGGTGCGCAGCTGGTCAAGGAGGTGGCGACCAAGACCAACGACGTCGCCGGCGACGGGACCACCACCGCGACCGTGCTGGCCCAGGCCATGGTCCGCGAGGGCCTGCGCAACGTGACCGCCGGGGCCAACCCGTCCGGTCTCAAGCGGGGCATCGACGCGGCGGCGGCCAAGGTCTCCGAGGCGCTGCTCGAGCGGGCCGTCGAGGTCTCCAGCAAGGAGGCGGTCGCGAACGTCGCCACCATCTCCGCGCAGGACGCCACCATCGGCGAGCTGATCGCCGAGGCGATGGAGAAGGTCGGCCGCGACGGTGTCATCACCGTCGAGGAGGGCTCCGCTCTCACCACCGAGCTGGAGGTGACCGAGGGTCTGCAGTTCGACAAGGGCTTCATCTCGCCGAACTTCGTCACCGACGTGGAGTCGCAGGAGTCGGTCCTGGAGGACCCGTACATCCTCATCACCACGCAGAAGATTTCGGCGATCGAGGAGCTGCTGCCGCTGCTGGAGAAGGTCCTCCAGAACAGCAAGCCGCTGCTGATCGTCGCCGAGGACGTCGAGGGCCAGGCGCTGTCGACCCTGGTGGTCAACTCGATCCGCAAGACCCTCAAGGTCTGCGCGGTGAAGGCCCCCGGCTTCGGCGACCGCCGCAAGGCGATGCTCCAGGACATGGCGATCCTGACCGGCGCCGAGCTGGTCGCCCCGGAGCTGGGCTACAAGCTCGACCAGGTCGGCCTGGAGGTGCTGGGCAGCGCCCGGCGCGTCGTGGTCGACAAGGAGAACACCACCGTCGTCGACGGTGGCGGCCAGTCCTCCGAGGTCGCCGACCGGGTCGCGCAGATCCGCAAGGAGATCGAGGCCTCGGACTCCGAGTGGGACCGGGAGAAGCTGGCCGAGCGGCTGGCGAAGCTCTCCGGTGGCATCGCGGTCATCAAGGTGGGCGCGGCGACCGAGGTCGAGATGAAGGAGCGCAAGCACCGCATCGAGGACGCCATCGCCGCGACCAAGGCCGCCGTCGAGGAGGGCACGGTGCCCGGTGGTGGTGCCGCCCTGGCGCAGATCCTGCCGGTGCTCGCCGACGACCTGGGCCTGACCGGTGACGAGAAGACCGGCGTCTCGATCGTCCGCAAGGCGCTGGTCGAGCCGTTGCGCTGGATCGCCCAGAACGCCGGCCACGACGGCTACGTGGTGGTGCAGAAGGTCGCCGGCAAGGAGTGGGGCAACGGCCTCGACGCCGCCACCGGCCAGTACGTCGACCTGGTGAAGTCCGGCATCATCGACCCGGTGAAGGTGACCCGCAACGCGGTCACCAACGCCGCCTCGATCGCCGGCCTGCTGCTCACCACCGAGAGCCTTGTGGTGGAGAAGCCGGAGAAGGCCGAGCCGGCCGCCGCCGGTGGGCACGGCCACGGTCACGGCCACCAGCACGGCCCGGGTTTCTGACCCAGGGCGTACGCCGACTCAGGGCGCACCGTCTCGCCAGACGGTGCGCCCTGACGCGTCCGCGGCGGGCATTACGGAACGCTGACGTGGTTGGCGGTCGGTCCGGTTGATCGACAACACTGGTCCGATGAGCACCACGCCCCGCGGCCTCGCCGCGCTCGCCGGGATCACGGCCGCCGCCGTGGCCATCGGTGTCGCCGAGCCGGTCGCGGTCCTGACCGGCCCCCGGTCCGCCCCGCTGATCGCGGTCGGCGGGCTGGTCGTGGACGTCGTACCCGAGCCGTTGAAGCAGTTCGCCATCACCCTGTTCGGCACGTACGACAAGATCGCCCTGCTGGTCGGGACGGCGCTGCTGCTCGCCGCGTTCGCCGCGCTGCTCGGGCTGCTGGCGGTCCGCCGGCTGTGGATCGGCCTGACCGGCATCGCGGGCTTCGCCGCCCTCGGCGTGGCCGCCGCCCTCACCCGGGCCGGCGCGGACGCCGCCGACGCGCTGCCCTCGCTGGTCGGGGCGGGGCTGGGCGGGTTGGTGCTCTGGGCCTTCCTCGCCGGCCCGCTGGAGGTCGACCCGTGGCCCTGGACCCCGCCGACCCCCCTGCCCGGCCCGTCCACGCCGGCCGCGCCCGACCCGGCCGCCGGTGCGCCGGCCGCGCCCGACCCGGCCGCCGGTGCGCCGGCCGCGCCCGACCCGGCCGCCGGTGCGGAGGCGGTACCCGGCCCGGATCCGGTGAGCCGCCCACCGGCCGGGTGGGAGCCGTTGGAGACCACCGACCCGGAGTCGCGGCGCCGGTTCCTGCGCGGGGTCGGCGTGCTGGCCGGCGGGGCCGCCGTGGCCGGGCTGGGCGGGCACTGGCTCGCCGGTCGCCGGGGCGTGTCGGCGGCCCGCCGGGCGGTCGCGCTGCCCACCCCGTCGGCGGCGGCCCCGGTCGTCCCGGCCGGCGCCGACCTGTCGCTGGCACAGCTCGCCCCGTACGTCACCTCGAACACCGGGTTCTACCGGATCGACACCGCCCTGGTGGTGCCGCAGGTCGACCCGGAGACCTGGCGGCTGCGGATCCACGGACGGGTGCGCAACCCGATCGAGCTGAGCTTCGCCGACCTGCTCGCCCGGCCGATGGTGGAGCGGTACGTGACCCTGGCCTGCGTCTCCAACGAGGTGGGCGGGGACCTGATCGGCAACGCGCGGTGGTTGGGCGTACCGCTCAAGGAGCTGCTGGACGAGGCGGACCCGGAGGAGGGCGCGGACCAGGTGGTGGGGCGCTCGGTCGACGGCTGGACCTGTGGCACCCCGACGGCGGTGCTGCGGGACGGGCGGGACGCCCTGCTGGCGGTCGGGATGAACGGCGAGCCGTTGCCGGTCGAGCACGGCTTCCCGGTCCGCATGGTGGTGCCCGGCCTGTACGGCTACGTCTCGGCGTGCAAGTGGGTGACCGAGCTGGAGCTGACCAGCTTCGCCGACTTCGACGCGTACTGGGTGCCGCGCGGCTGGTCGGCGCAGGGACCGGTCAAGACGCAGTCCAGGATCGACACGCCCCGCCCGCGCAACCGGCTCACCACCGGCCCGGTGATGGTGGCCGGGGTGGCCTGGGCCCAGCACCGGGGGATCAGCCGGGTGGAGGTACGCGTCAACGGCGGCCCGTGGCGGGCGGCGACGCTCGCCCCGACGGTGTCGGTGGACACCTGGGTGCAGTGGTCCTGGCGCTGGGACGCCACCCCGGGCGAGCACACCCTCCAGGTCCGGGCGACCGATGCCACCGGCGAGACGCAGACCGGCCGGGAACAGCCGGTCGAGCCGGACGGCGCCACCGGCTGGCACACGGTCAAGGTCACCGTCCGCTGACCCGGCCGCGTTCGCCGCGTCCCCGGCGTGCCGCACCGGGGACGCGGCGGTCTGGAGCACTGTCGAGCTGATGTCGTCAACGATTCACGGTAGGGAGGGCGGCCGCTGAGTCGTTGACGACATCAGCTCGACAGCGTTCGCCGACCCCGTCCGGCCGCCGCAGGTCGGCACCGATCCGGGGACTTCGCCCGGCCGTCGCGTCCGCCCCGACACGACGACGCCGCGCCCCGGTGCGGGGTGCGGCGTCGACGAGGTCTGTGCGGCCGGGTCAGGCGACCTTGCGCTGGTCCGGCACGGCGGACTTGTGGGGGCGGCCCAGGCGGGCCTCCAGCCGGGCGACGTCGACCCGGGTCTGCCGGCGGTCGGCCAGGTCCTCCCAGCCCAGCGCGAGCAGCCGCAGCCGCTCGGACTCGCTGAAGCCGCCCCAGACGCCGTACGGCTCGCGCACGGACAGCGCGTGGGCGGCGCACTCGGCCCGGACCGGGCAGGCCCGGCAGACGGCCTTGGCGCCGGACTCGCGGCGCAGCCGTGAGGAGCCACGCTCGCCGTCGGGGTGGAAGAACTGCGCGCTGTCGCGGCCCCGGCAGGCACCGAGCCGCTGCCAGTCCCACAGGTCGACGATGGGTCCGGGCAGTCTACGTACGTTCGACATCAGCACCCCTCCTCCCGCGCGGCACCGCGGAGGTCTCGTTCGCATCCGGTGTCCGGGCGGCGGTCCGCGCAGGCGCACCGTTTCCGGCCTGGCGTCTCGGTACCCGACCTTTCCCCGACTCACACTTCTGTGATCGAAAACCTCGGACAACTCGCGGCATATGCCCTGGATGTCGGAAAAGTTCGGAGGATTGCCGGGAACCTCCACCCCGGCCCAGCCGGTCATGGTCTGCTCTCTGCGGAGAGGAGACCACCGTGCGTACCGTTCTCGTCTGCGTCCGGACACCGCTCGCCGCGCAGCAGTTGACCTCGGCCGCCGCCCGGCTCGGCCTGGCCGCGGTCGTGCGGACCGCCGTCTCCGACCCCGAGGTGATGCTGCGGCTGGCCGAGCGCCCCGTCGACGTCGTGCTCGCCGACACCGCCCTCACCCGACCCGACAGTGCCGGCTTCGTCCGCCGGGTGCTCGCCCGCGCGCCGCAGGCCGCCGTGCTGCTGCTCGGCGCCGAGGAGTCCGAGGCCGCCGCGGCGACGATCAACGCCGGGGCCCGGGGCCTGATCCAGGGCACCGACCACGACCTGACCAGCGCGGTGGCCAAGGCGCTGCTGCTGCTCTCCGCCCCCGGCCGGACGGCCCGGAACCGGGTCACCGACCCGGCCCGGGACACCGCGGCGGTGGGCGCGCCGCCCCGGCCCTCGGCCGGGCGTACCCCGGGCAAGCCGGGCCCGGGCTGGTCCGCCGGACCGGCTGAGGGGCCCGGGGGGCCGTCGGTGGTGCCGGTGCAGCGCGGCGACGACGAGGCCGAGCCGGAGGCCGGCGCCGAGCCGGAGGTGCCCGCGCCCACCGGCCGGCGGGGCGCGCCCGGCGCGCGCAGCGGCCGCGGCGCCGTCGGCCTGACCGAGCGGGAACTGCAGGTGCTGCTCGGGATGGCCGAGGGGAAGAGCAACGCCGAGATCGGGCGGGAGCTGTTCGTCTCCGAGGACACCGTCAAGACGCATGCCCGACGGCTGTTCCGCAAGCTAGGCGCCCGGGACCGCGCGCACGCGGTGGCCGCCGGTTTCCGCGCCGGCCTGGTCGCCTGAGCCGGCCCTCCGCGGTCGGGCACAGTCGTCCGGGCTCAGTCGTCGGAGGGGGACTCCTCCTCCGCCGCCTCGGTCAGCGTGTCGTGCACCCCGTCGGCGTAGCCGCGGGCGTAGTCCCAGGTGACGTAGTGGTCGGGGTCGGGGTCGTAGGCCGGCTCGTGCACCCGCGGCCGGCCGGAGCTGAGCAGATGGCGCAGGTTGCCCCGGAGCAGGTCCCAGTCGAAGTAGTGCGGCTCGCGGCAGTCCTCGCACTCGATCACCAGCCCGCGCACCCCGATCGGCGCCAGCAGGGCCTGGTAGATCTCCAGGTCGGCCAGGTCCTCCAGGACGTCCTGGCGCTCGACCTCCGTCAGCGGGTCGAGCGCGTCGTCCTCACGGGGATCGTGCAGGCCAGCAGCCGGATCGGCCGGGTCGCCGTTGAACGGGTCGATGGGCTCGTCGTGCACCCCCTCACCGTAGTCCCAACGCTCGCCGGACGCGTCCCCCCGGCCACCCCGGTGGCCTCGCCGACCCGCGCCGGCACCGCCGGGGCCGGCCCAGCTCAATGGGTACGATGAAACGACGCGCCGTCACCTCGGCGTGCGCCGGTGCCCGCGCGCGCCACCTCGCTGAAGCCCGTCCGAGCAGCTCAGGAGAGCAATCGTGGAGAATTCGCCCAGCACTGATCTTCCCGGCGGCGTCGGCAACGGCGAGCCGGGTGGTCACCTGCCGGAGCTGCCGGCCGGCTCGGCGCGGGTGGTGCCGCTCGGTCTGACCTTCGACGACGTGCTGCTCCAGCCGGGCGAGTCGGACGTGGTGCCCAGCCGGGTCAACACCCGCACCCGGCTCACCCGCAACATCGAGCTGACCGTGCCGCTGCTGTCCAGCGCCATGGACACGGTCACCGAGGCGCGGATGGCGATCGCGATGGCCCGCCAGGGCGGCATCGGGGTGCTGCACCGCAACCTCTCGCTGGAGGATCAGGCGCTCCAGGTCGACCTGGTCAAGCGTTCCGAGTCCGGCATGATCACCAACCCGGTGACCGCCAGCCCGGACGACACCCTCCGCGAGGTCGACGAGCTCTGCGGCCGCTACCGCATCTCCGGGGTGCCGGTGGTCGACGGCGACGGGCAGCTGGTCGGCATCGTCACCAACCGGGACATGCGGTTCGTCTCCGCGCCGGAGACCCCGGTCCACGAGATCATGACCCGCCCCCCGCTGATCACCGCTCCGGTCGGGGTGAGCAAGGACGAGGCCCTCGACCTGCTCCGCCGGCACAAGGTGGAGAAGCTGCCGATCGTGGACGGCTCGGGTCGGCTGCGCGGGCTGATCACCGTCAAGGACTTCACCAAGAGCGAGCAGTACCCGAACGCCACCAAGGACGAGGCGGGCCGGCTCCGGGTCGCCGCGGCGGTCGGCGTCGGCGACGACGCGTACAAGCGGGCCCGGACGCTGGTGGACGCCGGCGTCGACGTGATCATCGTGGACACCGCGCACGGTCACCAGCGCGCGGTGCTGGACATGGTCCGCCAGCTCAAGAAGGACGCCGGCATCGACATCGTCGGCGGCAACATCGCCACGTACGCCGGGGCGAAGGCGCTGGTCGACGCGGGCGCCGACGGCGTCAAGGTCGGGGTCGGCCCGGGCGCGATCTGCACCACCCGGATCGTCGCCGGGGTGGGCGTACCGCAGATCACCGCGATCATGGAGGCCGCGCGGGCCGCCCGCCCGGCCGGTGTGCCGGTGATCGGCGACGGTGGCATCCAGTACTCCGGGGACATCGCCAAGGCGCTGGTCGCCGGCGCCGACACGGTGATGCTCGGCAGCCTGCTGGCCGGCTGCGAGGAGAGCCCCGGCGAGCTGATCTTCATCAACGGCAAGCAGTACAAGGCGTACCGGGGGATGGGCTCGCTCGGCGCGATGCAGTCCCGCGGCCAGGGCAAGTCCTACTCCAAGGACCGCTACTTCCAGCAGGACGTGCTCGCCGAGGACAAGCTGGTCCCCGAGGGCGTCGAGGGCCAGGTGCCCTACCGGGGGCCGCTCTCCGCGGTCGCCCACCAGCTCATCGGTGGGCTGCGCGCCGCGATGGGGTACGTCGGCGCGGAGAGCATCCCCGAGCTGCATCGCCGCGGCCAGCTCATCCGGATCACGGCGGCCGGGCTCAAGGAGAGCCACCCGCACGACATCCAGATGACCGTCGAGGCGCCCAACTACCACTCCCGCTGACCATCACCCCCAACCACCTGGAGTCCCCATGCGTGACGTGGTCGAGATCGGGCTGGGCAAGACCGCGCAGCGCGGCTACCACCTGGACGACATCGCCATCGTGCCGAGCCGCCGGACCCGGGACGTCGACGACGTCTCCACCAGCTGGCAGCTCGACGCGTACCAGTTCGGCATTCCCTGCGTCGGGCACCCGTCGGACGCCACGATGAGCCCGGCCACCGCCGTCCGGCTCGGCCAGCTCGGCGGGCTCGGCGTGCTCAACGTCGAGGGCCTGTGGACCCGGTACGAGAACCCGACCAAGGTCCTGGAGGAGTTGGCCGGCCTCGGCGAGGACGCCCGGGCGACCAAGCGGCTCCAGGAGGTCTACTCCGAGCCGATCCGCCCCGACCTGATCGCCGAGCGGGTGCGCGAGCTGCGCGCCGGCGGCGGCACGGTGGCCGTCCGGGTCTCCCCGCAGCACACCCTGGCGCTGGCCCCGGTGATCCTCGACGCCGGCGTCGACATCCTGGTCATCCAGGGCACCATCGTCTCGGCCGAGCACGTCTCGACGACCGACGAGCCGCTGAACCTCAAGGAGTTCATCGCCGACCTCGACCTGCCGGTCGTGGTGGGCGGCTGCACCGACTACAAGACGGCGCTGCACCTGATGCGGACGGGCGCGGCCGGCGTGATCGTCGGTATCGGCGGCGACGACTGGTCCACCACCGAGTCGGTGCTGGGCATCCGGGTGCCGATGGCGACCGCGATCGCCGACGCCGCCGCGGCCCGCCGCGACTACCTGGACGAGACCGGCGGCCGGTACGTGCACCTGATTGCCGACGGCGACATCCAGACCTCCGGCGACATCGCCAAGGCGCTGGGCTGCGGCGCGGACGCGGTGATGCTCGGCGAGGCGCTGTCGCTCTGCGCGGAGGCGCCGGCCGGTGGCGCCTGGTGGCACTCGGCCGCCAGCCACCCGTCGCTGCCGCGCGGTGCGTTCGAGATCGCCGGCGAGCCGCTGGGCTCGATGGAACAGCTGCTCTTCGGCCCGGCCGACGAGCCGGACGGCCAGCTCAACCTCTTCGGTGGGCTGCGCCGCGCGATGGCCAAGTGCGGCTACCGCGACCTCAAGGAGTTCCAGAAGGTCGGCCTGGTCCTGGACCGCTGACCCGGACAAAACCGCCCCTACGCACCGGTCGCGCCGATTAGGCTCGGCCGGTGCGTCGTATCCGGTCCAGCGTCCTGCACGTCGCCGCCGTCGTGGCGGCGACGACCCTGGCGACCGCCGGCTGCACGTCCGACCGCGACGACCGCAGCGAGTTCCGGCCCGGCGCCGCCGACGCCGGTGACCCGTACGTCCCGGGTCGTGGCAACGGCGGCTACGACGTCTCCGGCTACCGGCTGCGCGTGCGGTACGACCCGGCGACCGACCGGTTGACCGGCCGGGCCACCGTCACCGCGACCGCCACCGGCAACCTCTCCCGGTTCAATCTGGACCTGATCGGGATGGACGTCTCGGGGGTGACCGTCTCCGGGGCGGCGGCCCGGCACCGCCGCGACGGCAGCGAGCTGGTGATCACGCCGCCGCGGGGGCTGCCCCGCGGCACCGGGTTCACCGTCGAGGTCGACTACGCCGGGGTGCCGACCGCCGTCCCCGACGGCGAGCTGGGCAGCGGCGGGTTCCTGCATACCGCCGACGGGGCGATCGCCCTCGGCCAGCCCGAGTCGGCGGCCACCTGGTTCCCGGTCAACGACCACCCGTCCGACAAGGCCACCTACGACATCGAGGTGACGGTCCCCGACGGGCTGGCCGCGCTGAGCAACGGGGTGCCGGGGGAGCGGAGCAGCACCGGCGGCTGGACCACCTGGCGGTGGGCCGAGCGCGCGCCGATGGCCAGCTACCTGACCACCCTGGTGATCGGCGACTACCGGGTGGAGACCGGCACGCACGGCGGCCGACCGATGGTCACGGCGGTACCGGCCAACCTGCCGGCGACCGGCCCCGAGGCGGCCTCGCTGGCCCGTACCGGCGAGATAGCGGACTTTCTCGCCAGCCGGTTCGGGCCGTACCCGTTCGACTCCTACGGCGGCATCGTGGTGACCGACAGCCGGATCGGGTACGCGTTGGAGACCCAGTCCCGCCCGGTCTACGGGCCGGGCTTCTTCTCCGGCGGCCGGCCGAACCCGTCGGTGGTGGTGCACGAGCTGGCCCACCAGTGGTTCGGCGACAGCGTCTCGCTGGCGAGCTGGCAGGACATCTGGCTCAACGAGGGCTTCGCCACGTACGCGGAATGGCTCTGGACGGAGCACGACGGCGGCCGGACCGCGCAGCGTGCCTTCGAGCTGCGGCACGCCGTCACCGACTGGTCCCAGCCGGCGGTCGATCCCGGCCGGGCGGCGATGTTCGGCGACGGGGTCTACCAGCGGGGTGCCCTCGCGGTGCACGCGCTGCGCCGGACGGTCGGCGACGAGACGTTCTTCCGCCTGCTGAGCGGCTGGACCGAGGAGCGGCGCGGCGGCGTCGCCAGCACCGCCGACTTCGCCGGGTACGCCGAGCGGGTCGCCGGCCGCCCGTTGCGCCCCCTGCTGGACGCCTGGCTGGCCGGCGGCGTCGCGCCCGCCCTGCCGTGATCCGCGGGTGATCGCCGGTCGGTAGGCTGCCGCCGACGACACGGGGAGGTGCCGGGTGGCCATGGCGCGGATGCGGCGGGGAGTCGGTCTGGTGACGGTGGCGGCCCTCGGGCTCGCCGGGTGCGGGTCCGACCCGGAGCCGCGGCCGGCGCCGGCCACGGCACCGGCCCCGACGGCCGGGCGGCAGTTCGCGCCGGGCGCGGCCGGCGTCGGCGACGCCTACTTCCCGAGCTACGGCAACGGCGGGTACGACGTCGGGCGGTACACCGTCAAGGTCCGCTACGACCCGGCGACCGACCGGCTCACCGGCACCGCCACCGTGCAGGCGACGGCCACCGCCGACCTGTCCGCGTTCCACCTGGACCTGGCCGGGCTGACCGTGCGGAAGGTGACCGTGGACGGCGCGCCGGCCCGGCACGCCCGCGAGGCCGACGAGCTGATCGTCACCCCGGCCGCCGGGCTCACCGCCGGCAACGGCTTCACCGCCGAGATCAGCTACGGGGGAAAGCCGGAGCCGCTGGCCAACGAGGTGCTCGGTGAGGGCGGCTGGCTGCACACCACCGACGGCGCGATCGCGCTCGGCCAGCCGGAGTCGGCGAGCACCTGGTTCCCGGTCAACGACCACCCCTCGGACAAGGCGACCTACGACGTCGAGATCACCGTCCCGAAGGGGCTGACCGCGGTCAGCAACGGGGTGCCGAAGGGGCGCTCGGACGCCGACGGCTGGACCACCTGGAAGTGGTCCGAGGCCGCCCCGATGGCCAGCTACCTGAGCACCGTGGTGATCGGGGACTACCGGGTCGAGACCGGCGAGCACAAGGGACGGCCGGTGTTCAGCGCGGTCAGCACCAAGCTCGGCAAGGGGGCCGCCGACGCGTCGATGGCCCGCACCACGGAGGTCGCCGACTACCTGGAGAGCGTCTTCGGGCCGTACCCGTTCGCCGCGTACGGCGGGGTGGTGGTCGCCGACGAGCGGATCCGGTACGCGCTGGAGACGCAGAGCCGCCCGGTCTACGGCGCGGGCTTCTTCCGGGGCGGCGAGAACACCGGCGTGGTCGCCCACGAGCTGGCCCACCAGTGGTTCGGCAACAGCGTCTCGCTGGCGAAGTGGCAGGACATCTGGCTCAACGAGGGGCTGGCCACCTACGCCGAGTGGCTCTGGGCCGAGCACCGGGGCACCGGCACCGCCCAGGCGGCCTTCGACCGGCGGTACGCCGGTTCGTCCAGCAGCCTCTGGCAGACGCCGCCGGCCGAGCCCGGTCGGGAGAACCTGTTCAGCGAGTCGGTCTACCAGCGCGGCGGGATGACCGTGCACGCGCTGCGGGTGGCGGTCGGTGACGCGGCGTTCTTCAAGATCCTCAAGACCTGGGCGGCGGAGAAGCGCAACGGCAACGCCACCACCGAGGATTTCGTCGCGGTCGCCGAGCGGGTCTCCGGCAAGCAGCTCGACAAGCTCTTCGCCGCCTGGCTGCACGGCACCGAGCGCCCGCCGGCCCCGAAGCGAATCTAGTTCTTCACCCGCAGCTCGGGGTGGGCGGCGAGGAACTTCTCGGCGTCGCCGGCCTTGAGCGCGGTGAGGAACTGCCGGCCGACCGGCTTGAGCTCCTCACCCCGGTACGCGCTGCCCTTGCCCACCCCGCTGCCGGGGAGCGCGACCGGGGTGAACCGGTCGACGCTCAGCCCACCGAGGGCGTACGCGAAATCGACGATGCGGGGACCGCCGGCGTAGATCAGGGTGTCGCCGAGCGCGTCGACCACCTGCTGGACCCGGTCCGGCTGGCGGGCCAGGTTCTCGTCGAGGATCTTGGCGGTCAGCGCCCGGATGAGCTGCTGCTGGTGGCGCTGCCGGGCGTAGTCGCCGCCGGCGATGTAGCGCTGGCGGGCGTAGTCCAGCGCCTGCCAGCCGTTGAGGTGCCGCTGGCCCTTCTCGTAGACCATCTGCGGCCCGACGTAGCCGCCGCCGGAGGGCGCCGGGTCGCGGTGCTTGCCGTCCGGCCGGCGGTGCAGCGAGACCACCCGCTGGTCGACGTAGATGTCCACCCCGCCCAGGGTGTCCACCAGCTTGTCGAAGCCGTTGAAGGTGATCACCGCGCCGGCGTCGAACCGCAGCCCGGTGTATCCGCTGACCGTGCTGCGCAGCAGCTCGTACCCCTGGGCGACGCGGTGCTCCTTGGGCTTGCCCGGCACCCGGCTGCCGTAGCCCATCGCGTGGGTGAGCTTGGTCTTTCCGCCCCGGTAGCCCGAGGTGGGGAAGGCCGGGATGTCCACCAGCAGGTCGCGGGGGAGCGAGAAGAGGTACGCCCGGTCCAGCCCGGCCGGCACGTGCAGCACCAGCACCGCGTCACTGTGCGGCTCCCACCCGGGGACGCTGACCCGGGTGTCCACCCCGACCAGCAGCAGGTTGAGCGGCCCGGTGATGCCGGCCCCGGGCGGGGCGGTCGGGCTGGGCTCGGCGGCGGTGCTCGGCGTGGCGGTCGCGGTGGCGCTGGCGGCGACCGCGCCCGGCCGGCGCTGCGGCCCGTCGTCGCTGACCAGCCGGTTCACCACCAGGGCGCCCCCGGCGACCAGGACCACCGCGGCGAGGGCGGCCAGCAGCAGCACCCGGCGCGGTCGTCGCGCCCCTGTCTCGTGAGCCATGCTCGGCACCCCCGTTGAAACAACGCTCCGACGGGGGCCCCGAGTTGCGGGCGTGGCCGGACGGATCGGTGGACGCGATCATGATCGCGCGAAAACTGGCGCTGGCGCGATGGCTACTCAGCGGTAATGATGCGTTCATGCGGTACGACGTGGTCGTCATCGGGTCCGGCTTCGGCGGCAGCGTCACCGCGCTCCGGCTGGCCGAAAAGGGTTACACCGTCGGCGTTCTGGAGGCCGGCCGGCGGTTCGCCGACGACGAGTTCCCACAGACCTCCTGGCGGGCCCGGCGCTTCCTCTGGGCGCCGAAGCTCGGCTGCTACGGCCTGCAACGGATCACGTTGCTCCGCTCGGCCGACCGCAAGGCCGGCGGCGGCGTGATGGTGCTCTCCGGGGCGGGGGTGGGCGGCGGCTCGCTGGTCTACGCCAACACCCTCTACGAGCCGTTGGACGCCTTCTACGACGATCCGCAGTGGCGCGGCATCACCGACTGGCGCGACGAGCTGGCCCGCCACTACGACCAGGCGAAGCGGATGCTCGGCGTCACCACGTACCCGGTCGACACCGGCGCGGACCGGGCGATGCGCGCGGTCGCCGAGCGGATGGGGGTCGGCCGGACCTTCCACGCCACCCCGGTGGGCGTGCACATCGGCCGCCCCGGCCAGCGGGTCCCGGACCCGTACTTCGGCGGCGTCGGCCCGGAGCGCACCGGCTGCACGCACTGCGGCTCCTGCATGACCGGCTGTCGTCACGGCGCGAAGAACACCCTGGTCAAGAACTACCTCTGGCTGGCCGAGCGGCTCGGCGTCGAGGTCCACCCGCTGACCACGGTGACCGCCGTCCGGCCGGCGCCCGACGGCGGGTACGAGGTGCACACCGAGCGGACGGGCGCCTGGCTGCGGCGGCGCCGGCAGGTCGTCCACGCCGACCAGGTGGTTTTCGCCGCCGGGGCGCTGGGCACCCAGCGGCTGCTGCACGAGATGAAGGCGACCGGGGCGCTGCCCGGCCTGTCCGACCGGCTCGGCGAGCTGACCCGGACCAACTCCGAGGCGATCCTCGGCGCTTCGGTGCCCCGCGGGCGGGCCCGCGCCGAGGGGGTGGACTTCACCGAGGGGGTGGCGATCACCAGCTCCTTCCACCCCGACCCGCAGACCCACATCGAGCCGGTGCGCTACGGCCGCGGCTCGAACGCGATGGGGCTGCTCCAGTCGCTGCTGGTCGACGGTGGCCCGCACCGGGTCCGGCGCTGGCTGGGCAGCATCGTCCGGCAACCGGGGCTGGCGGCCCGGATGCTGTCGGTGCGCGGCTGGTCGGAGCGGACGGTGATCGCCCTGGTCATGCAGTCGGTGGACAACTCGCTGACCACCCGGTTCCGGCGCGGCCTCTTCGGCCGGCGACTGGTCTCCGGCCCGGGCCACGGCGCGCCCAACCCGACCTGGATTCCGGCCGGCAACCAGGCGGTCCGGCTGCTCGCCGAGGAGATCGGCGGTACGCCGGGCGGCGCGCTGACCGAGCCGTTCAACATCCCGATGACCGCGCACATCCTCGGCGGGGCGGTGATCGGGGCGTCCCCGGCCGACGGGGTCATCGACCCGTGGCACCGGGTCTACGGCCACCCGGGGCTGCACGTGGTGGACGGGGCGGCGGTCTCGGCGAACCTCGGCGTGAACCCGTCGCTGACGATCACCGCCCAGGCGGAGCGGGCGATGTCCTGCTGGCCGAACAAGGGCGAGGACGACCCCCGTCCGCCGCTCGGCGAGGCGTACGCCCGGGTCGAACCGGTGGCCCCGTACCGCCCGGCGGTGCCGGCGGAGGCCCCCGGCGCGCTGCGCGGCTGATCGCCCGGGCCGGACCGGGGGCACCGGAGGCGCGGCCGGCCGGCGGCGGCGGTCGGCCGGTTGACCGGCGGGGACGTGACGCGGCACGCCCGGAGCCCGGCCGCTGCCGGGGCCGGGGGTGACTGTCGGTAGGCTTTCTGCACATGAGCACGCCTCGCCCCGTCCTGGTGGTGGACTTCGGAGCCCAGTACGCCCAGCTCATCGCGCGCCGGGTGCGCGAGGCGAAGGTCTACTCGGAGATCGTCCCGCATTCGATGCCGGTCGCCGAGATGCTGGCGAAGGACCCGGCCGCGATCATCCTGTCCGGCGGCCCGTCCAGCGTCTACGCGCCGGATGCCCCGCAGATCGACGCCGGGATGTTCGACTCCGGCGTGCCGGTCTTCGGCATCTGCTACGGCTTCCAGGCGATGGCCCAGGCGCTCGGCGGCACGGTCGCCAAGACCGGCAACCGCGAGTACGGCGGCACCCCGCTGCGCCCCCGCCTCCTCGAGCCGGGCGTGCTGCTGCGCGATCTGCCGGCCGACCTGCCGGTCTGGATGAGCCACGGCGACTGCGTGACCGAGGCCCCCGAGGGCTTCACGGTGACCGCCGAGTCGGCCGGCGCCCCGGTCGCCGCCTTCGAGGACCTGGCCGGCCGCCGGGCCGGGGTGCAGTTCCACCCGGAGGTCGGGCACACCGCGCACGGCCAGGAGATGCTGACCCGCTTCCTGTACGACATCGCCGGGATCGAGCCGACCTGGACGCCCGAGAACATCATCGACGAGCAGGTCGCCCGGATCCGCGCGCAGGTCGGCGACAAGGAGGTCATCTGCGGCCTGAGCGGCGGCGTGGACTCCGCGGTGGCCGCCGCGCTGGTGCACAAGGCGGTCGGTGACCAGCTCACCTGCGTCTTCGTCGACCACGGCCTGCTGCGCGCCGGCGAGGCCGAGCAGGTGGAGAAGGACTACGTCGCGGCGACCGGCATCAAGCTGAAGGTGGTCGACGCGCAGGAGCGGTTCCTCGGCGCGCTGGCCGGGGTCACCGACCCGGAGCAGAAGCGCAAGATCATCGGCCGGGAGTTCATCCGGGTCTTCGAGGCCGCCGCCCGCGAGATCGCCTCGCACGGTGACGTCGAGTTCCTGGTCCAGGGCACCCTCTACCCCGACGTGGTGGAGTCCGGCGGCGGCACCGGCACCGCCAACATCAAGAGCCACCACAACGTCGGCGGCCTGCCGGAGGACCTGAAGTTCGCCCTGGTCGAGCCGCTGCGCACGCTGTTCAAGGACGAGGTCCGGGCGCTCGGCCTCCAGCTGGGGCTGCCCGAGGCGATGGTCTGGCGGCACCCGTTCCCGGGCCCGGGCCTGGCCATCCGGATCATCGGCGCGGTCGACCAGGAGCGGCTGGACCTGCTCCGCCAGGCGGACCTGATCGCCCGCGAGGAGCTCTCCGCCGCCGGCCTGGACCGGGGCGTCTGGCAGTTCCCGGTGGTCCTCCTGGCCGACGTGCGCAGCGTCGGCGTGCAGGGTGACGGGCGCAGCTACGGGCATCCCGTGGTGCTGCGCCCGGTCTCCAGCGAGGACGCGATGACCGCCGACTGGTCCCGGCTGCCCTACGAGGTGGTCGCCCGGATCTCCACCCGGATCACCAACGAGGTCGCCGAGGTAAACCGGGTGGTCCTGGACGTGACCAGCAAGCCGCCGGGCACCATCGAGTGGGAGTGAGCCGGTCGGCTCACGCCGTCGGCGGCTGCTGCGGCGGGTAGGTCGGCTGCGCGACGGTCGGCGGCTCGGGTCGGGTGGTCGGGGCCGGCGGCGGGACGTACCCCGGGGTGGGAAGCGTGCCGTGCGGCGCGGCGCCCGCCGGGTGCGGCCAGGCGGGCGCGCCCGCCGGCTCCTCCGGCATCAGGAACCACATGATCGGGTACGCCAGCGCGGCGAACCCGCCGGTGAGCAGGGTCGCCACGGCGAAGACCACTCGGACCAGGGTGGGGTCGACGGCGAAGTAGCGGCCGAGGCCGCTGGCGACGCCGGCCACCATCCGGTCGGTGGTGGGTCGGCGGAGCTGCTTGTACGGGGCCTGGGGGGTGCTCGTCGAGGTCATGTCTCCACGTTCCGCGCGGGGCGGCCGGGCGACCTCGGTGACCGCCCGGATCCCTACCCTGACCGATCCCTGACCTGCCAGTCATGAGTCAGGAATCTGACTCTTTTCGATCCAAGTACCCGTGGGCGGGGAGAATTTGGCTCCGTGACCACCTTGCTGGAGCCGCTCCGCAGGATCGCGGCATACGCAGTCTGTGCTGATTCAGTCGGCCGAGTGTTGCTGGTCCGCGCATCGGAGCGCTCCGGCACCCCCGGCGTGTGGTCCCTGCCCGGCGGGGCGGTCGACCACGGTGAGGACCCGAAGCACACCGTCGTCCGGGAGACCGCCGCCGAGACCGGGCTCTCGGTCGCCGTCTCCGGGCTGGAGGACGTCCTCGCCGACATGCGGGCCCTGCCGGAGCGGGGCATCACCATCCACACCGACCGCCTGCTCTACCGGGTCTCGGTGCGCGGTGGCACCCTCACCGACCGGGTGGAGCGTCCCACCGACCTGGCCCGCTGGTACACCCTCGACGAGGCCCGCGCCCTGCCGCTGCGCTTGTTCACCGCGCGCGCCCTGGGCCTGCCCGCCTCCTCCGCCGACGTCGTCCCGGACGAGCCGCCGGAGTTCCCCTCCTTCTACGCCGTTCCCGGCCCGGACGGCCTGCACCGGGCGCAGCGCTTCGCCGCGTACGCGGTGGTGACCGACCCCGACGACCGGGTGCTGCTGACCCGGGTCTCCGACGGGTATCCGGGGGCCGGCTGCTGGCACCTGCCCGGCGGCGGCACCGACTACGGCGAGCAGCCCGGCGCCGCGCTGATCCGGGAGCTGGTGGAGGAGACCGGCCAGACCGGCCGCCTGGTCGAGCTGCTCGGCGTGGCCAGCCACCGGGACGCCGCCTCGCTCGGCCCCGAGGGCTACCCGATCGACTGGCACGGGGTACGCGCCTTCTACCGGGTGGTGGTCGACCAGCCCGCCCCGCCCACCGTCGCCGACGTCGGCGGCTCCACCTGCGAGGCCCGCTGGTTCGCCCGGGAGGAGCTGGGCGCCCTCCCCACCGACCGGCTCACCGAGGTCACCGCCGAAGCCGTCCAGGCCGCCCGCCTCACCTGACCACCTCCGCCTGCCGCCGATCCTGGGCGTCGACCGCCTGATACCGCCCCCCGCTGCCGCTAACCTCATGATCGACGGCCGGATGGCCGGGCGGCGGGGGAGCGTGGTGGGCGTGGAACAGCGGCGCAGGGTCGGGGCGTACGGAGTGCTGCGGGACGCCTCGGGGCGGGTGCTGCTGGCCCGGGGATCCGCCCGCTGTCCGTTTCCGGGCGTGTGGCAGGTGCCGGGGGGCGGCGTCGAGCACGCGGAGCACCCCGCGCGGGCGGTGGTCCGCGAGTTCGCCGAGGAGACCGGGCTGACCGTCGAGGTGACCGGGGTGCGGGCCGCCCTGGCCGACGTCACCACGTTCCGCGCCGAGGGTGTGGCCGTGCACACCGACCGGCTGGTCTTCGACGTCGAGCAGCACGGCGGCGAGCTGCGCCCGGAGCCGGCCGGCGGCAGCGACGAGCTGGCCTGGTGCACGCCGGACGAGGCGGCCGCCCTGCCGCTGATGCCGTTCACCGCCGAACTGCTCGGCCTACCCGTCACGCCCCTGCCGGCCGGCCTGCCCGGCGCGCTGCCGGCCGGGCAGGCCGCCCCGCCCGCCGACCGGCGCCAGCGGTTCGCCGCGTACGGGCTGGTCACCGACCCCGCGGACCGGATCCTGCTGACCCGGATCGCACCGGGCTACCCGGGTGCCGGCCGGTGGCACCTGCCCGGTGGTGGCACGGATCACGGCGAGCAGCCGGCCGCCGGGCTGCTGCGCGAGCTGGTGGAGGAGTCCGGGCAGCTCGGGACGGTTGTCGACCTGTTGACCGTCGACAATCTGCACAACCCCGCAGCGCTCGGGCCGGAGGGGCGCCCGCTGGACTGGCACGCCGTCCGGGTGGTCTACCGGGTGCTGGTCGCCGCGCCCACCGAGCCGGAGGTGACCGAGCTGGCCGGCGGGTCGACCGCGGAGGCGGGCTGGTTCACGTCGGCGCAGGTGGAAAGGCTGTCGCTGACCGAGGTCGCGGCACTGGCAACCGGACGTCGAGGTCGATAGCCCCCGCTCGCCGGGCCGTTGCGGGGGTGCTCCGGTACAGTCGTAAGTGAGGTTGGCGGAGAAAACGGGCGATGAAGCCCGAGATGGGAACAAGGCAGCGGTTCGCGCGGTTTAACGGAGATATAAGTACCGCCGGCAGCTATCGCCAACCGCCACTTCCCTGTGCAATGGTGTACACCGCTTGAACGGGCTGCCGGGCCAAGAGCGGTCCGGCACGAGACAGCCGGACACCCGCCCCCCGTGGGCGGCCAGTCGATCCGGTGATGGAGGAAACGTGCCGAGAGCCCTATGGCGCCGGCGTCGTACGACTGACAGTCCGCGCCCCGCCGGGCGTCGCTGGGCGGGCCGGTTGCGCCGCAGCAGCACGTTCGCCCGGCAGGTGCTGCTGGTCCGGGTGGGCCGCCGTGACGGCGACCCGCGTATCGGCGCCGAGCTGATGGTCCCCGAGCACCTCGTCGACCGGCCCCGCCGGTACGGCTTCGACCGCGCCCGCCGCGCGGAGATCGAGGCGGTCATGCCGGTCAGCCCGGCCCTCGCCCCCGCTCCGTCGGTGGACGACGACTCGTCGGCGATGTCGATCCCGCTGCTCCCCGGCGAGCGCACCGCGTCGCGCCGGATGAAGTTCGCGCTGGTCAACGCCTGCACCCTGGCCAGCCTGATGCTCGGCATCAACGCGATCTTCGTGGCGATGGCCGGCGAGGCCCGGGTGGCCGCGATCCTGCTGATCGCCTGCGTCGTCTTCGACGGCCTCGACGGCGCGCTCGCCCGCAAGCTCGGCGTGGCCAGCCCGTTCGGCGCCCAGATGGACTCGCTGGCCGACATGTGCTCGTTCGGCCTGGCCGCCCCCGTGGTGGTCTACGCCTCGCTGGCCGGGGCGGCCCCCACCGCGGCCGCCGCGGTGGCTGCGGCCCTCGTCGCGGCCTGCGCTGCGATCCGGCTGGCCCGGTTCAACGTCTCGCCGAAGGACGGCCGGTTCTTCTGCGGCGTGCCGACGACCATGGCGGCGGCGGTGCTCGCCCTCACGGTCGCGATCGGCCTGCCGTTGCCGGCCGTGGTGCAGATCGCCGGGGTGGCGCTGCTGGCCTTCGCGATGGTCTCCAGCTTCCCGTACGCCAAGCTCGCCCGGCTGCTCAAGCTGCCGCCGTGGCTGTGGCTGGCCCCGGTGATCGGCGCGCTGGTCGACATCCGGCTCACCTTCGCCCTGGTGGTGGTGGGCTACCTGGTCAGCGGCCCGCTGCTCTGGCTGCACCAGCGCCGCACCGCCTGATCCACCCGCACGTACGCAGAAGGGGCGCCGCGACCGCGGCGCCCCTTCTCGCGTCCGTCAGCGCCAGCGGGCGATGACCGTGGACCCGCCGACCACCTTGTCGCCCGGCCCGACCAGCGGCTCCGCCGCCTCGGCCGGCAGGTAGACGTCGGTGCGCGAGCCGAACCGGATCAGGCCGAAGCGCTCGCCCCGGGCCAGCAGCGCGCCGATCGGCGCCCGCTGCACGATCCGCCGGGCGATCAGCCCGGTGCGCTGCGCCACCACCACCGTGCCGTGGTCGGTGTCCAGCACCGTGTACGCGGCCACGTTGTGCTCGGCGTCCGGCTTCATCGCGTTGACGAAGCCGCCGTCGGCGACGAAGTAGTCGACCACCTTGCCGGGTACCGGCGCGCGGTTGACGTGCACGTCCAGCACCGACAGGAAGACCGCGATCCGCAGCCACTCGCCGTCGCCGAACCGCTCGTCGTGCAGCCGCTGCACCGAGAGGACCTGACCGTCGGCGGCCGCGACCACGGCCGACGGGTCCTCCGGGACGTCCCGCTCCGGGTCCCGGAAGAAGGCCGCCACCGGGCCGGCCGCCAGCGCCGGCAGCAGCCAGAGCTTGGACTTCGGGCGTACCACGCGGGCCACCGCGGCCAGCCCGAGGGCGATGCCGGCCGCGGCGACGCCGTTGGAGTCGATGTGCATGCCGCGGGTCAGCGGCACGCTGGAGGGCCGGTGGGCGGGGGCCAGCCGGGCGGCGAGCGCGGGGCTGGCCGGGGTGAACCGCAGGTGGTGCACCCGTACCGGCGGGGAGTTGCGCAGCACCAGGTCGCTGCCGACCCCGTGCAGCACGCCCTGGCGGTCCAGTTCGGCGGCGGCCCCCTCGGTACGGAACACCGGCGCGGCCACGCTGAGCACCGAGCCATCGCTGAGGTACTTGGCCAGGCCGTCGACGGTCGTCCGGGCCTGCTCCGCGGTGCCGGTCAGCGGCTCGGCGGCGATGACCACCTCGGCGGCGTCCGCCTCGGCTAGCGAGTCGACGACGCGTACCCGGTCGGCGACCCAGCGGCCCTGGGCCGTCACGTGCTCGCGCAGCGCGCCGGCGCCGGCCGGCTCGGCCGGCACGACGGTGAGCGTGTCGCCGGGCAGCAGCGCGTCGATCGCCGCGGCGAGCACCGCGGACTCCGGGGACGCGCCGACCAGGAGGGCGGCCTTCGGGTCGTTGCGCCGGGCCAGCTCGGTGACGAGGGTGCGGGCGGCGCGCTCGCCGATGCGGACCGGACCGGACCGGCCGGGGGTGCGCTCGGCGGGGGACTGGGTCATGTCGGACGGGCTCCTGACGAGGTAGAGACGGGCTGTCGCGGCGGGACCGCCACGGGCGACCTGGTCCGCTCGGCCCCGGACGGGACCGCTGACCCGACCGCTCGGCCGCGGACGAGGCCCGCTGGCGCGGCCGGCCGGCGGAGGCGGGATCTCCACCGGCCAGCATACGAGTCCGTCGACGGCGACCGCACGGCCGCGGTTGGGCCTGTGTCAAAGTCCCCGGCTCGACCGAGGACTTTGACAGGGGCCCTAGTCCGGCGTGCGGCGTTCCCCGGCCGGCGGGCCGCTGACCGGCTCGACGGGCGACCAGCGGGGCCGGTCGTCCGGCGCGTCGGCCGTCCGGTCCTCGACCGCCTCGGCGGGCCGGTCGCTGATCGCCGCCGTGGTCCACTCGTCCGCGTCGCCGGCCGACCCGATCGCCCGGGTCTGCGGCTCGGTGAAACGGTCACCGGTCCCGTCGGGTCCCCACACCGGGGCGGTGGCGTCGTCCGGACCGGCGAACCGGACCTCGGCGGTCTGCTCTCCGGCCGTTCCGAGCGCCGCCGTCTCCTGCCCGGTCACCTGCGGGCGGGTGAGCGCGTCCTCGTCCGTTCCCGCGTCGGTGTAGTGGATCTCGGCCGTCTCCCGCTCGGCGCCCGGGGTCTCGGTGGTCTCCCAGCGGGTGGGGACCGCCTCCTCGTCCCGCGGGTACCGGAGGTCGGCCGGCTCGACGGAAACCGGCGCCGGTTCCCGGTCCGCGACCGTGGTGTCGGCCGGCCCGGGGAACCCGTCGGCGGTGTCCCGCGGCCCGGCGGGTGGGGCCGGCCAGCCGGCGGCGGACGGGTCGGGTTCGGTCGGCTCCGGCCCGGCGGCCGGCGGGACCTCCCGGTCATGCCGGCCCGACCGCAGCGCGCCGACCAGGCCGAGCAGCCCGATCACCACCAGCGCGCCGGCCAGGAACCAACCCACCGGGGGCAGGGCGAGGCCGAGGATCTGGGCGAGCAGCCACCAGACGGATAGCCCGAGGAAGAGCAGCCCGAAGGTGAGCGAGACGAGGTCCGTGCGGTGCACCCTCACCGGGTCACCTCCAGGTTGCCGGCGTTGATGTGGACGTCGAGGCGCAGCGTGCCCCCGCCGGCCCCGTCCGGACCGAGGTCGGTGCTCTCCCGGGAGCGGCCGTCCAGCCCGCCCGAACGCCGGCCGAAGACCGTGGCGTCCCCGGCGTTCACGTCGGTCACGGTGGTCACGTCGACGTTCGGCGGCACCACGATCGTCGCCTCACCGAAGTTGACCACGACGGTGATCTCGGTGGTCCGCTTGTCGAAGTTGATCCCCCGCAGGTCCAGCGTGGCGTCGCCGAAGCTGTTCTCGTAGCGGGTGGCCAGGTCGCGGACGTCGGTTGGGGCCCAGGTGACGTTGCCGTCCACGCCACGGATCCGGTCGTAGGACTCGGCCACCGTGGCCACCCCGAGCGCCGCCGCGGTCACCAGCCCCAGCGCGATCAGCCAGCGGGCCCGACCGAACCAGGTGCCCACCAGCAGCCCGAGGCCGATGGTGGCCAGCGCCGCCGCGAAGTAGGCCGCGGCGCCGACCGGGAAGACGCCCAGCAGATCCAGGATGGCCACCACGCCCAGGGCGAGGAAGATGAGCGAGAAGGTCACCGCGCCGAGCGCCGACCGCTCGCGCGGCCGCTTCGGCGGCTTCACCCGGGGCGGCGGGGGCGGGGGCGGCGAAGACGGCCCGGCGTACGGCCCGCGCGGCGCGAACGGCGGGCGGTAGCCACCGGCGGGCACCGCCGCGCCCACCGGCGGCACCAGGGCGGTCGGCTCGGCGACCGGCGGCCAGCTGGCCGGTGCGGGTTCGGCCGTCCCCGGCGCGGCCGGCCAGGCGGCGGTCCGGGCGTCCGGCCGGGCACCGGGCGGCGCGGCCGGTGGCGCGGGCGACCAGGCGGTCTGCTCGGCCGTGCGCTCCGCCGGCACGGAGACCGGCAGCGGTGCGGTCGGGGCGAGCGGGCCGGTCGGGGCCGGCGGCGCGGGGGTGAAGAGGCCGGGCGCGGGGTAGCTGACCGGTGGCACCGGGCCGGGTGGTGCGCTGGCCGGGGCCGGCGGTCCGGTGGGGACGGCTGCGGGCGGGGTGCGACCGTCCCGGTTGAGCAGCAGCGCGCCGCCGATGAGGATCGCCGCGCCGAGCAGGACGGCCCGGAACGCGTCCGTGACGATGAAGCCGAAGCTCACCGCGACCAGGATGCTCAGCACGATGACGGTGACCGGCGACATGCTGGACCGGCCCCGGCCGAGCATCGACTCCACCGGGGAGGCGCTGTCGCCCTCGCCGGGGATGACCAGCAGGGCCGCGACGTAGAGCAGGATGCCGACGCCGCCGAAGAAGCCGAGCACGGCGAGGATCACCCGCCAGAGCACCGGGTCGGTGTTGGTGGCCCGGCCGATCGCCGCGCAGACCCCGGCCAGGTAACGGCCCTCGCGCGGCCGGACCAGCCCGTACCGCGAGGTGAAGCCGGCGCCGCCCGACGGCGGCGGAGCGTACCCCCCGGGGGGTGGCGTCTGGCCGCCGTGGGCGGACGCCCACGGGCCCGGCGCGCCGGTGGTGGTGGGCGGCGGACTCTCCGGCTCGGTCGCCCACGGGCGGGGCGGCGGGGCAGCTTCCTCGGTCATGCTCCGATCCTGCTGCGCCGGACGCCCGAGCGTCCTCCGGACCCGACCCTGACCCCACCCTGAGATCCCGGGGGCGGGAATGTCCGGGGCGTCCCCGTGGTCGCCGGGCGTCGCCCCGTGTGACGATCGGACCGGAGCCGGACGACCCCGGCACCTGCGCCGCACCGGCCCTGGACAGGGGAGCCTCCGATCAGCACCGTGACGACCCCACCGCCCCGCCTCTACCGGGCACCCGAGCACCGGATGGCCGCCGGCGTCGCCGCCGGCATCGCCGACCACCTCGGCATCCCGGTGCTGCGGGTACGGGTCGCCTTCATGGTCCTGCTCGGCCTCAGCGGCCTGGGGCTGCTGCTCTACGCCGCCTTCTGGGCGGTGGTCCCGCTGCGTCCCGGCGACACCGCCGCGCCGCCCCGCCGGGACCTCGCGCAGCTGCTGCCGTTCGTGCTGATCGGGCTGGGCGTGCTGCTGATGCAGGTGCTGGTCTTCGACTCGGTGGGCGCGACCGGCACCGCCGGCTGGCTGGTTGCGATCATCGCGGTGGGCGCCGGCGTGATCTGGCACCAGTCCGCGCCGGAGCGCCGCCGGCAGTGGGGCGACTCGATGCCGGTGCCGTGGCTCGGCGCGGTGGTCGAGGAGAGCGACCGGCGGGCGTTCGTGCTCCGCTTCGCCGGCGGCGGGGTGCTGGTCGCGGTCGGCATCATCGGCGTGGCGGCGGTCTACTCCCCGGTGCAGAACTTCGACGCGGTGGTCAACGGCGTGATCTTCGCGCTGGTCGGGCTGGCCGGCGTCGGTGTGGTTGCGGCGCCGGTGCTGTGGCGGACGTACAACCAGCTCCGCTCGGAGCGGGAGGGGCGCATCCGCGAGCAGGAACGCGCCGAGCTGGCCGCCATGGTCCACGACCAGGTGCTGCACACCCTCGCCCTGATTCAGCGCAACGCCACCGACGTCAAGACGGTGCAGCGGCTGGCCCGGGGCCAGGAGCGCTCGCTGCGCAACTGGCTCTACAAGCCCACCGGCTCGCCCACCGAACGCTTCGCCGCCGCGCTGGAGCAGGCCGCCGCCGAGGTGGAGGACACCTTCGCGATCACGGTCGAGGCGGTGGTGGTGGGCGACCGGGAGACCGACGAGCGGGTCGGCGCGCTGGTGGCCGCGGCCCGGGAGGCGCTGGTCAACGCGGCCCGGCACGCCGGGGTGCAGACCGTGTCGCTCTACGCCGAGGTCGAGCCGGAGCAGGTGAGCGTCTTCGTGCGGGACCGGGGCAAGGGCTTCGACCCGGATACGGTGGAGGATCACCGGCACGGCGTACGAGGATCGATCGTCGGGCGGATGAAGCGGCACGGCGGCCGGGCGGAGATCCGGTCCGGGCCGGGAGAGGGAACCGAGGTCCGGTTGATCCTGCCGATCACCGGCAACGGCTCCACGGCGGAGAGGGACAAATGATCATGGCGGAGCAGTCGATGGAACCGGTCGAGGGCGCGGGCGCCCGGGTGGAGCGGCTGCGGGTCTTCCTCGTCGACGACCACGCCATGTTCCGGGCGGGCGTACGGGCCGAGCTGGGCGCGCACGTCGAGGTGGTGGGGGAGGCGAGCACGGTGGCCGAGGCGCTCACCCGGATCGCCGCGACCCAGCCCGACGTGGTGCTGCTGGACGTGCACATGCCCGACGGGGGCGGCCGGGCGGTGCTGGACGCGATGCGGCGTACCCATCCGCAGGTCAAGTTCCTGGCGCTGAGCGTGTCCGACGCCGCCGAGGACGTGATCGGGTTGATCCGGGCGGGTGCGCGGGGCTACGTCACCAAGACCATCTCGCCGGACGAGCTGACCGCCGCGATCCGTCGGGTGGCCGACGGCGACGCCGTGTTCAGCCCCCGGCTGGCCGGGTTCGTGCTGGACGCCTTCGCGGCCCGCCCGGACGCGCCGGTCGCCGACCCGGAGCTGGACCAGCTCACCAACCGGGAGCGGGAGGTGCTGCGCCTGCTGGCCCGGGGGTACGCGTACAAGGAGATCGCCAAGGAGCTGTTCATCTCGATCAAGACGGTCGAGACGCACGTGTCCAACGTGCTGCGCAAGCTCCAGATGTCCAACCGGTACGAGCTGTCCCGCTGGGCGGCGGACCGCCGGCTGGTGTGACGGCAGGGCCGATCCGGCACAATCGGACCGAACGACCCCAGGGGCTGACAAGAGATCCATTCATGTCGCATAATGCCCCGTCGCGTTTTTCTCGCGCGCGGGTGGTGCGAAACCCCGCGAGAACGGCGACCTGTGCAGGCCCGCCGGATGCGGGCCCACCCCTGGGGAGAGGTGTAAGAGTTTGATGTTCGGACAACTGGGACGACGCTGGGCCGGAATCGCCACGGCGCTTGTCGCCGGCAGCGCGATGGTGCTCGGCTCGGCCGCTCCGGCCGCCGCCGAGGCGCCGGCGACCGGCGTGGCGCGCGCGGTGAAGGACACCGGCGTCGTACTGAAGCTCAACGACCGGAAGCTGTCGACCTCGGCGCTCGCGCTGGAGCTCAAGGACGGCACGGTGCCGGTCTTCTGCATCGACTTCCACACCCCGGTGGCCCGCGACGGTGAGTACACCGAGGGCACCTGGGGCGAGTCGGAGGTCGCGAACCTCGGCAAGGTGCAGTGGGTGCTCGCCCACGGCTACCCGAACGCCGAGGTGCCGGCGCTGCTCAAGGCGGCCGGGACGGAGCTGCCGGCCGGGCTGGGCGACAAGCGGCGCGACACCCTGCTCTACTTCGGCACCCAGACCGCCGTCTGGCACTTCAGCGACGGCGTCGAGCTGGGCGACTGGGAGCAGGGCCTGACCGACGCCGCCGAGTACGGCGTGATCAAGAAGATTCACGACTACCTGGTGACGAACGCGACGGACCAGCCGGAGCCGAAGGCCGAGCTGAGCATCGACCCGGCGAAGGCCACCGCCACCGTCGGTGGCAGGGCGGGCCCGTTCACCGTCAAGGGTCCGGCGGGCGAGATCGCGCTGAAGGTCTCCGGCGGCACCGCTGTCGACGCCGAGGGCAAGCCGGTCACCACGACCACCAACGGCGGGACCTTCTGGCTGACCGCGACCGATCCCGGTTCGGTCACCGTGACCGTTTCCGCCCAGGACTCGGTCTCCTTCGGGCGGGTGTTCCTCTTCTCCGGCGGCAAGGACGAGAAGCAGAAGCTGATCCTCGGCGGCAGCGCCGGCGCCACCGTCACCGCCGACGCCGCGGCGAGCTTCGCCGCCGCCCCCGCCAGCCCGTCGGCGTCCCCGAGCACCCCGTCGGCGTCGCCCTCGCCGTCGACCCCGGTCGAGTCGCCCTCGCCCTCGACCCCGGGGGAGAGCCCGGCGCCGTCCACCTCGCCGGCCGGCAACGGCGGCGACCTGCCGCTGACCGGTTCGCCGATCGCGGCCGCGGCCGCCGCCGGCGTGCTGCTGCTGGCCGTGGGTGCGGTCGCCCTGCTGGTGGTCCGCCGCCGCAAGGTGCGCTTCACCGCCTGACGAACCACCCCCTCCGGCCTCGGCACCCGGTGGTGTCGGGGCCGGAGTCCGTTCCGGGCCGCCCGGGTGCGGGTCGGCCCGGCCGGCGGCGGGTCACTCGGTACGCAGCACGGTGAACGCCTCGGCCAGCCGGCCCGACGGCAGCCCCGCGTTGTCGGCGACCGCGGTCAGCCGGTCACGCACCCAGGTCTCCAGGTCCAGCCGGTCGGTCTGCGAGGAGTGCGCCCGCATCGCCGCGAGCTTGCGATCGATCTGGTCGGTGATGTCGACGGCGTGGTCCGGGCCGGGGCCGCCGGCGTACCAGATCTCCCGGACCACCCACGGCTGGAGGCCCTGCGCGAGCAGCTCCGGGTGGGCGAAGGGGTTGCGGGCGTCCGGGTAGACGGCGCAGGTGGTCGCCTCGCCCACGGCGAGGTGGTCGGGGTGGCTCGGCCCGGCGAGGTGCTCCCACCGGCGCAGCGGCGAGTTGGTCAGCACCCGGTCGGGGCGGAACCGCCGGATGGCCGCGGTGACGTCCCGCCGCAGGTCGAGCGTGGGCGTGACGGTGCCGTCGGCGTACCCGTCCAGGAAGTCGACCCGGGTCACCCCGACGGCGGCCGCCGCGGCGCGCTGCTCGGCCTCGCGCAGCCGGGGCAGCCGCTCGCGGGCGGTGTCGTCGAAGCCGCCGGCGTCGCCGCGGGTGACGATCAGGTACCCGACCGCTACGCCGTCCTCCACCCAGCCTGCTATGGTGCCCGCACAGCCGAAGTCGACATCATCCGGATGGGCAAAAACGGCCAGCGCTCGGTGGACGTCGGAGAGCGCCGGAGCGGAGGCGGGGAAGCTCACAAGCCCCGAGCCTACGGGTGGTGCGGAGATGCGGTGCCTTGATGTCTTACCTGCTCAGAGTGGTATGACCAGGGCATCTCATGATCTTTTCTCAAGTATCGGCAACGCGGCGAGCAACTAACGGCTTGATAACGGCACCTTCACGTAATGGGCCGGTGGGTGTCACAGTGGCAGCACCTCACCCCTGGCGTGAGGCACCCCGTACGTCCCGCCGACCACGGCACCGCCCACCAACGCGGTTCGTGGCCGTCGAGCCTGCGCGGTGTCGAGCGTGAGTGGTGCGGTGGCCCGGCGGATCGGTCCCCCTGGGGTGTCCCGATTTCTCTGCGGTAAGTACCGGTGACCTGCGACACGGGGTCACCGGCGGCGTCACCCCCATGCGTGCGTGAAACCCACGACGGAACCAGGTTACGAAAGAGGAGGCCCCTCGGAATGAGAGTCTCGAAGCGGGCGAGCGGCGCCATCGCCGTGGGCGCGGCATTCGCGCTCATCGCGTCCGGCTGCTCCACCAACGACGACGGCGGCGAGACCGCCGCCAAGAGTTCTGACGGCAGCATCGTCGTCGACGGTACGGAGCCGGAGAACCCCCTGGTTCCGTCCAACACCACCGAGACCGGTGGTGGCAAGATCATCGACTGGCTGTTCACCGGTCTGGTCGAGTACCCGAACAACGGTGGCGCGCCGCAGAACGCGCTGGCCGAGTCGATCGAGACGACCGACTCCAAGGTCTACAAGATCAAGATCAAGCAGAACACGAAGTTCCACGACGGCACCGTCGTCAAGGCCAAGAACTTCGTGGACGCCTGGAACTGGGGCGCCTACTCGCCGAACGGCGCGCAGAACTCCAGCTTCTTCGCCGACATCGCGGGCTTCGCGGACGTCAACACCACCGACCCGGACGAGGACGGCCCGAAGAAGGCCCCCGAGCCCAAGTCGAAGACCATGTCCGGCCTGAAGGTCGTCGACGACTGGAACTTCGAGGTCACGCTCGCCGCGCCGACCGCCGTGTTCCCGACCAAGCTCGGCTACAGCACCTTCATGCCGCTGCCGGACGCCTTCTTCGCCGGCAAGGCGGAGGACTTCGGCAAGAAGCCGGTCGGTAACGGCCCGGTCAAGTTCGTGTCCTGGGAGAACAACGTCGCGATCAAGCTGACGCGGTTCGACGACTACTCCCTGCGCGACAAGATGAAGATCAAGGACGTCACCGTCAAGATCTACCAGGACGACACGGCGGCCTACAACGACCTGGTCTCCGGCAACCTGGACTTCCAGCAGCAGGTTCCGGTCTCCTCCCTCGCGGGTGACAACTGGAAGAACGACCTGGGCGACCGGGCCATCTCTTCCACCACCCCGGTGACCGGCATCATCGCCTTCCCGATCTACGACGCCCGCTTCAAGAACGCGGACCTGCGTAAGGCGATCTCGCTGTCGATCAACCGCCAGGAGATCAGCGACAAGATCTTCTTCGGCAACCGCAAGCCGGCCGACAGCTGGGCCAACCCGCTGACCCCGGGCGCCAAGCCGGGCAACTGCACCTCCTGCAAGTTCGACCCGGAGCAGGCCAAGCAGCTGCTGGCCAAGGCTGGCGGCTTCAAGGGCCAGCTGAAGCTCTACTACAACGCGGACGCCAGCCACAAGGAGTGGATGGAGGCCGTCGCGCAGCAGATCAAGACCACCCTGCAGATCGACGCCGTCGCCGTCGGCGTGCCGACCTTCGCGGTGTTCCGCCAGAACATCAACGCCCACAAGATGGACGGCATGTACCGCGCCGGCTGGCAGCAGGACTACCCGGACGTCGAGAACTGGGTCAACCCGCTCTACGTGACCGGTGGTTCCTCGAACGACGGTCTGTACAGCAACGCCGAGGTCGACGCCCTGGCCAAGCAGGCCAGCGGTGCCCCGAGCCTCGAGGCCTCGCACGGGCTGTTCGAGCAGGCCGTGGCGAAGATCGACGCCGACGTCCCGACTGTTCCGGTCTACTTCGGTGGCCAGCAGTCCGGTCACTCGGAGAAGATCAAGAAGATGGAGCTGACCAACGTCGGCGAACTCGACATCACCTCGGTCGAGCTCTGATCCGAACGGTCTGACCCCGGGTCGGGCTCGCCTACCGGTGAGCCCGACCCGGGGCCGTTCCGCGAGGGGGTGTACAACATTCCCTCGCAACGTTGTCACCATCGTGTCGGCCGTCCGACGCGCCCCCTGTCTGGAGGACCACCCCATGGGCCGTTATCTGTTGAGACGGCTGCTCCAACTCGTCCCGGTCTTCATCGGGACGACGTTAATGATCTACGCGCTCGTCTGGGCGGTTCCCGGTGATCCGTTCGCCGGCAAGTGCGGTGATCGGGGCTGCCCGGAGAACTACATCGCCATGATGACCGAGAAGTACCACCTCGACGAGCCGTTTTTCGTGCAGTACGCCGTCTACATGAAGAACCTCTTCCAGGGGGACTTCGGCTCGACCTGGTCCGGGCGCTCGGTCAACGACATCATCGCGACGTCGTACCCCAACACCCTGAAGCTGGCCGCGGTCGCCCTGCTCATCGAGGCGCTCATCGGTCTCACCGCCGGTGTGCTCACCGGTCTGCGGCGTAACGGCTTCCTGGACAACCTGGTCCTGATCTCGACGCTCTTCCTGATCGCGCTGCCGGTCTTCGTCGTCGGCTTCGTGCTCCAGTGGCTCTTCGGCGTCAAGTGGGGCATCGTCACGCCGACGGTGTCGAACGAGATGCGGATCTCCGAACTGATCCTTCCCGGCTTCGTACTGGGTAGCGCGTCGATGGCGTACATCGCCCGGGTCTCGCGCACCAGCATCGCGGAGAACCGCCGGGCCGACTACGTGCGGACGGCCATCGCCAAGGGCCTGCCCATGCGCCGGGTGGTCGGCATCCACCTGCTGCGCAACTCCCTGATCCCGGTGGTGACGCTGCTCGGCACCGACCTCGGCGCCCTGATGGGTGGCGCGATCATCACCGAGGGCATCTTCGGCATCAACGGCATCGGCCGCCAGGTTCTCCGGGCGATCGTCACCAAGGAAAGCGCTACGGTTGTCTCCATCGTGGTCGTCCTGGTGCTCGTCTACCTCCTGATGAACCTCCTGGTGGACCTGCTCTACGCCGCCCTGGACCCGAGGATCCGCTATGAGTGAGCGCCGCGAACGAACCGTCATCGCCACGTGCGCGGGCAACCAGGCCCGCGCCGAGCAGAGGGAGGTGCGGGCATGAGTGACCCGAGTGCCGCTTCCATCGTCAGCACCCCCCGTCCGGAGCAGCCGGCCGAGATCGGTGCGCCGGTCACCGCCGGTCAGCCCGAGGGCGCCCGCAAGGAGAAGCCCCGCGGCCTGCTCGGTGACGCCTGGCGGGACCTGCGGCGCAAGCCGCTGTTCTGGATCTCCGCCACGTTCATCCTGCTGTTCGTGGTGATGTCGATCTTCCCGTCGCTGTTCACCTCGGTTGACCCGACGGACGGCGCGCTCTCCCGTAGCCGGACGGAGCCCTCGGGCGACGCCTGGTTCGGCTACGACGTGCAGGGTCGCGACGTCTACGCCCGGGTCATCTACGGCGCCAACGCCTCGATCGTGGTGTCGCTGCTCTCGGTGATCGGCACCATGCTGATCGGCGGGACGATGGGCATCATCGCCGGCTACAAGGGCGGCTGGGTCGACGGCCTGCTCTCCCGGATCGCCGACGTCTTCTTCGGCCTGCCGTTCGTGCTCGGCGCCATCGTCATCCTGACCACCTTCAACGGCGCGGGTTCGAGCAACAGCGAGTGGGAGATCAAGGGTCTGGTCATCGCCTCGCTCGTGCTGCTGAGCTGGCCGGTGGTCATGCGGCTGATGCGCTCCTCGGTGCTGGCCACCAAGGAGGCCGACTACATCGTCGCGGCCCGCGCCATGGGCGCCGGCAGCGGCCGGATCATCCTCAAGCACCTGCTGCCGAACTGCCTGGCGCCGCTGCTGGTGTACGGGACGATCATGATCGGCTCGTTCATCGGCGCCGAGGCCACGCTCTCCTTCCTGGGCATCGGCCTGAAGAGCCCGGTGGTCTCCTGGGGAATCATGATCAACGAAGCGCAGAACTACCTGCGGCCGTCGCCGTTCCTGCTCTTCTTCCCCTCCGCGTTCCTCGTGACCGCCGTGCTGAGCTTCGTCATGCTCGGTGAGGCCGTCCGCGAGGCCCTCGATCCGAAACTCCGCTAGGGGAGACTGAGTTGTCCGACATTCTCGTGTCCGAGCAGACCGCGCCCGGCGCCGACGGATCCGGCCGCCCCTCGGGCCGGCTGCTCGAGGTCGACGACCTGCGGGTGGAGTTCCGCACCCGGGACGGCGTCGCCAAGGTCATCAACGGAGTCACGTACCACGTCGACGCGGGGGAGACCCTCGCCGTGCTCGGCGAGTCCGGCTCCGGTAAGAGCGTCACCGCGCAGACCATCATGGGCATCCTGGACATGCCGCCGGGGTACGTGTCCGGTGGTCAGGTCCGCTTCCACGGCAAGGACATGCTCCGGATGTCCGCCGAGGAGCGCCGCCGCATCCGCGGCGAGGGCATCGCGATGATCTTCCAGGACTCGCTCTCCGCGCTGAACCCCGTCTTCACCGTCGGGTTCCAGATCGCCGAGCAGTTCCGCATCCGTCGCGGCATGAGCCGCGCGGACGCCAAGAAGCGCGCGATCGAGATGCTCGACCAGGTCAAGATCCCGAACGCCAAGGGCCGGTTCAGCAACTACCCGCACCAGTTCTCCGGCGGTATGCGGCAGCGCGCGATGATCGCGATGTCGCTGGCGCTCGACCCGGAGGTGCTGATCGCCGACGAGCCGACCACCGCGCTGGACGTGACCGTGCAGGCCCAGATCATGGACCTGCTCGGCGAGCTCCAGCGGGAGCGGCGGATGGGCATGATCCTGATCACCCACGACCTCGGCGTGGTCGCCGACGTCGCGGACCGGATCGCGGTCATGTACGCCGGCCGGATCGTCGAGGAAGCCGACGTGTACGACCTGTACGCGAAGCCGGGACACCCGTACACCCTCGGCCTGCTTGACTCGATCCCCCGACTGGACGAGAAGGGCCAGCAGCTCCGCACGATCAAGGGGCTCCCGCCGAACCTGATGAACATCCCGCCGGGCTGCCCGTTCAACCCGCGCTGCCCGATGGCGCAGCCGGTGTGCCGCGAGAAGCTCCCCCCGTTGCTGCAGATCGGCGCCGGTCGGGCCAGCGCCTGCCACTTCGCCGAGGAGCTGGTGAACCGTGTCTGAGAACATCCTCGAGGTACGCGACCTGGTCAAGCACTACCCCGTCACCCGCGGTGTGGTGTTCAAGAAGACCGTCGGTCACGTCAAGGCCGTCGACGGCGTCTCCTTCGACCTGCGGGCCGGTGAGACCCTGGGCGTGGTCGGCGAGTCCGGCTGCGGCAAGTCGACGCTGAGCCGGGTGCTGATGAACCTGGAGAAGCCGACCGCCGGCCACGTGCTCTACAAGGGCCAGGACATCTCCAAGCTGTCCGGCGGCGCGCTGCGTCGGCTGCGCCGGCAGATCCAGCTGGTCATGCAGGACCCGTACACCTCGCTGAACCCGCGGATGACGGTCGGCGACCTGATCGGCGAGCCGTTCGAGATCCACCCGGAGGTGGCGCCGAAGGGCAGCCGCCGGGACAAGGTCAAGGAACTGCTCGACCTGGTCGGCCTCAACCCGGAGCACATCAACCGGTACCCGCACCAGTTCTCCGGCGGTCAGCGTCAGCGCATCGGCATCGCCCGGGCACTCGCCCTGCGGCCCGAGATCATCATCTGTGACGAGCCCGTCTCGGCCCTGGACGTCTCGATCCAGGCGCAGGTGATGAACCTGCTGGAGAAGCTCCAGAACGAACTCGGCCTGTCGTACGTGTTCATCGCGCACGACCTGTCGGTGGTGCGTCACCTCTCCGACCGGGTCGCGGTGATGTACCTCGGCAAGATCGTGGAGATCGGCACCGAGGACCAGATCTACGAGGGGCCGACCCACCCGTACACCCAGGCGCTGCTGTCGGCGGTGCCGGTGCCGGACCCGACGCTGCGGGACAACAAGGCGATCATCCGGCTCACCGGTGACGTCCCCTCGCCGATCAGCCCGCCCTCGGGCTGCCGGTTCCGCACCCGGTGCTGGAAGGCGCAGGACGTCTGCGCCGAGCAGCAGCCGCTGCTGCAGATCCGACAGGGCTCGGGCCACCCGAGCGCCTGCCACTTCGCCGAGAAGCGGGAGATCGTCGCCACGCACGAGGTGTGAGACGATCCGAACCGCCTGCCGGCGTCCGCGTGACGCCGGCAGGCGGTTCGTCGTATCCGGGCTCGACCGCCGCCGGGCCGGGCGCCCGCGAACGGCCCGGGCCGTGCTGTCGGTCAGGGCCGCCAGGGGGTACGCCGCACGACGGCGGGCCGGGCGTCCCGCCCGGCTCCCCGGGCC
Source organism: Micromonospora purpureochromogenes (assembly GCF_900091515.1). Taxonomy (NCBI): domain Bacteria; kingdom Bacillati; phylum Actinomycetota; class Actinomycetes; order Micromonosporales; family Micromonosporaceae; genus Micromonospora; species Micromonospora purpureochromogenes. The sequence goes on from NZ_LT607410.1 coordinate 1,508,940, forward strand.
GGCGGCACCCGTCACAGCGGTCCGCGGCCGGCGCGGAGCAGCAGCAGGGCCAACTGGGTGCCGTCGGCGCCGAGCGCCCGCCGGAACCGCTCCAGGATCTCCCGCTCCCGGGACAGCACCAGCCGGGTGCCGCCGGAGGCCATCCGGGTGGCGCCGACCTGCTGGGAGAGCTCCGCCCGCTCCTGCCACAGCCCGATCAGCGTCCGGTCGATCTCGTCGATGCGCTCCCGGATGGCCGCGATCCGGGCCGCCGCCGCGGGCTCGTCGGTGCCGAACCCGGGGGCCGCGTTCCGGCCGTCGCCCGCCCGGGAGCGTGCCGTGTTGCCGCTCTGTTCCGCCACGTCTGTCATCATCGGTCGTACCTCTCTGACGTCGTGCCCGGTGTCGGGAACCCGGAACGCGAAAAGCCCCGGACTCCAGGAGCCCGGGGCTTTTCGTAGGTCTGGTTGATCAGGCGCGACCCACGGCTGCCGGACTCCCGGTGCCGTAGTAAAAGTAGAAGCGCTGACCGAACACGGAATCGAGTATGCCGACCGCGGGTACGGCGGCGCAAGGATTCCGCCAACAGTTGGGAAGGTCGCCCGGCCCCGACGCCGGGGCCGGGCGACGTCCGCTCAGCCCAGCCGGGTGATCCGGTCGGCCGGGCCCGGGGCCACCGACGCGCCCGCGGCCAGGTGGGCCACCAGCGCGTCCACGTCGAAGCCGGCGGCGGTGGTGCGGCCGGTGCCCGCCGTCAGCGCGGTGAACCCGTCGCCGCCGTTGGCGAGGAAGTCGTTGGTGGTGACCCGGTAGCTGGTCGCAGGGTCGACCGGCACGCCGTTCAGCGCGAGCGCGCTGACCCGCGAGCCGGCCGGGGCGGTGCTGTCGTAGGAGTAGGTGAGCCCGGCGGAGACCTGGAGGATCCGCTGGGTGGTCTGCCCCTGGTAGCCGACGAACTGCTGCTCCAGCACGCTCCTGAGCTGCGCGCCGGTCAGCGTCTGGGTGACCACCAGGTTGTTGAACGGTTGGACGGTGAACGCCTCGCCGTAGGTCACCTCGCCCGGCGCCTCGCCGCCGGCCGACGCCGCGTACGACAGGGAGGCCCGGACGCCGCCCGGGTTCATCAGCGCCAGCTGCGCCCCGTCGCCCTTCGTGTACGCGAGCTGCGCGTCGGCGATCACGTCACCGAGCGGGCTCTCGCCGTTGGGCCTGGCGTCCCGGACGATGTCCGCGCTGATCCTGCCGACCACCCGGTTGGCGATCGGGGCGACCGCCGCCCGGTACTTGTCGGCCAGCGCCTTGGCACCCGCGTCGACCAGCTCGGGGTTGCGGACGTAGACGCCGGGGGCGCTCTGCTGCCAGCTGCCGTCCGGGTTGCGGACGCCGTTCTCCACCACCACGTTGCGGGCGGCGATGCCGGTGAACCGGCCGGTGCGCCGGTCCAGCGAGTAGTCGATGTCGGTGATCAGCTGCCCGTTGCTGCCGGCGCTGGTGACCACGCTCTGCGCGCCGGAGGAGTTCGGCAGCGCGCAGGAGTAGAAGCGGTGGGTGTGCCCGGAGACCACCAGGCCGAACTCCGGCCGCAGGCCGCGGACGATGTCGACGATCGGGCCGGAGAAGTTGGCGCAGTCCGAGACGCCCGGGGTGGCCGGCGGTGCGGACTGGGCGCCGCCCTCGTGCACCAGCAGCACCATCGCCCGGATGCCGAAGAGCTTGAGCAGCCCGCCCCACTTGTTGGCGGTCCGGACCTCGTCGGCGAACCGGACCGAGGCGATGCCGGCCGGGTTCACGATGCCCGGGGTGCCCTCCAGGGTCACGCCGACGAAGCCGACCGGCACGCCGTCGACGAACTTCACGTCCACCGGGGGCAGGATCGGCAGGCCGGTCTTCCGGTCGAGCGTGTTGGCGGCGAGGTAGGTGAACTTCGCGCCGGCGAAGCCGTCGGAGTCCCGGCAGCCGTCGACCGGGTGGCAACCGCCCTTGTTGATCCGGATCAGCTCGGCGACGCCCTCGTCGAACTCGTGGTTGCCGACCGAGCTGATCTCCAGCCCGACCTCGTCCATCAGCTCGATGGTCGGCTCGTCGTGGAAGGCCGCGCTGACCAGCGGGCTGGCGCCGATCAGGTCGCCGGCGCCGACGGTGGTGGTGCGCCGGCCCTCGGCCGCGGCGTCGGCGCGCAGCTTCTTCAGCCAGGTCGCCAGGTATTCGACGCCGCCGGCGGGGGTGCCGTTGACCGCGGCCCCGCTGCCGCCGGGCGGGTCGATGGCGCCGTGGAAGTCGTTGTAGCTCAGGAAGTTGCCCCTGACCTCGCCGCCGGTGGGCGTGGCGTAGGAGACGGCGACCGGAGCCAGGCCGGCCGTCGGGTCGGTGGCGGCCGGTTGCGGTCCGGGCCGTCCGGTGGTGGGCAGGCTGGCGACGACGGCCAGCGCGAGGGCCGGTGCGGCGAGGTGACGCAGCAGGGCCCGACCGCGCGAGCGCGGTGCAGTCATGGTTGTTCTCCCAAGTCGGATGCGGGGGAGCAGTCGGGGATTTCACCGTCATCGTTGCGCCTCGGGGACGAAGGCGCCAGAGGCGACACCGTGACAGGTTCGTCTCACCGCGCCGACCGCCCGTCGGCGCGGTGACCACGCTCGCCCCGGGGCGTGCGCGGGCGGGAAGTGTCCGGCCGGCGGCATAGACTCGCCGTGCGATGCATCCTCTCTTCGACATCCCCGCGTCCCCGCCCGCGCCCGAGCCGGCCCGCCCGCCGGCGCGCCGGCCCGGGTCCTCCGCCGCGCACCTCGACCCGCAGGCCCTGGTCGAGGGGCTCAACGGCCCCCAGCGGGACGCGGTGACCCACGCCGGCTCGCCGCTGCTGATCGTGGCCGGCGCCGGCTCCGGCAAGACCCGGGTGCTCACCCACCGGATCGCGTACCTGCTCGCCGCGCGGGACGTGCACCCCGGCGAGATCATCGCGATCACCTTCACCAACAAGGCCGCCGGCGAGATGAAGGAGCGGGTGGCCCACCTGGTCGGCCCGCGGGCCCGGCTGATGTGGGTGTCGACGTTCCACTCCGCCTGCGTGCGGATCCTGCGCGCCGAGCACGAGCACGCCGGGCTCAAGTCCACCTTCTCGATCTACGACGCCGACGACTCGCGCCGGCTGATGCAGCTGGTCACCCGGGAGCTGGACCTCGACCCCAAGCGCTACCCGGCGCGCGGGCTGGCCGCCCAGGTCTCCAACCTGAAGAACGAGCTGGTCGACCCGGAGGCGTTCGCCGCCCGGGCCAAGGGCCCCAACGAGCGGGCGCTGGCCGAGGCGTACACGCTCTACCAGCGCCGGCTGCGCGAGGCCCACGCGCTGGACTTCGACGACCTGATCATGACGACGGTGCACCTGCTCCAGTCGCACCCGCACGTCGCCGAGAGCTACCGCCGCCGGTTCCGGCACGTCCTGGTCGACGAGTACCAGGACACCAACCACGCGCAGTACACGCTGATCAAGGAGCTGGTCTCCGGCACCGAGGGGATCGAGCCGGCCGAGCTCTGCGTGGTGGGCGACGCCGACCAGTCGATCTACGCGTTCCGGGGCGCGACCATCCGCAACATCCTGGAGTTCGAGCGGGACTTCACCGACACCCGGACGATCCTGCTGGAGCAGAACTACCGCTCCACCCAGACCATCCTCAACGCCGCCAACGCGGTGATCGACCGGAACACCTCCCGCAAGCCCAAGCGGCTGTGGAGCGACGCCGGGGCCGGCGAGCAGATCGTCGGCTATGTCGCCGACACCGAGCACGCCGAGGCGGACTGGGTGGGCCGGGAGGTCGACCGGCTGGTCGACGCCGGCGACATCCGCCCCGGCGACGTCGCCGTCTTCTACCGCACCAACGCCCAGTCCCGGGTCTTCGAAGAGGTGTTCATCCGGGCCGGCCTGCCGTACAAGGTGGTCGGCGGGGTGCGCTTCTACGAGCGCAAGGAGGTCCGCGACGCGCTGGCCTACCTGCGCGCGGTGGTCAACGACGACGACACGGTCAGCCTGCGCCGGGTGCTCAACACCCCGCGCCGGGGCATCGGCGACCGCGCCGAGGCGTGCGTGGAGGCGCTCTCCAGCCGCGACCGGATCTCGTTCGGGGCCGCGCTGCGCCGGGCCCGGGAGGCGCCGGGCATCTCCACCCGCGCGGCCAACGGCATCGCCGACTTCGTCGCGCTGCTCGACGGCGCGCGGGAGCTTGCCGAGACCGGCACCCCGGAGGAGGTGCTGGAGGCGCTGCTGACCCGCTCGGGCTACCTCACCGAGCTGGAGGAGAGCCTCGACCCGCAGGACGCCGGCCGGGTGGACAACCTTCAGGAACTGGTCAGCGTCGCCCGGGAGTACACCGAGCGGATCGAGGCGCTGGGCGCCGAGGGCGAGCGGGCCACGGTGGCCGGGTTCCTGGAGCAGGTGGCGCTGGTCGCCGACGCCGACCAGATCCCCGCCGATGACCCGGACCACCAGGGCGTGGTCACCCTGATGACGCTGCACACGGCCAAGGGCCTGGAGTTCCCGGTGGTCTTCCTGACCGGCCTGGAGGACGGCGTCTTCCCACACCTGCGCTCGCTGGGCGACAGCCGGGAGCTGGAGGAGGAGCGCCGGCTGGCGTACGTGGGCATCACCCGGGCCCGGCAGCGGCTCTACCTCTCCCGGGCGGTCACCCGCTCGGCCTGGGGACAGCCGGCCTACAACCCGCCGTCGCGGTTCCTCGAGGAACTGCCGCCGGAGCTGGTCCGCTGGGAGCGCACCGAGGGGTCGTACACCTCGTGGGCCGGCGGGGGCGGCGGCGTCGGTGGCCGCGCGGACCGCGCGCCCGGCGCGCGCGGCGGCTTCGCCGGGGGTACGCCGAAGGCGGCGGAGCTGGCGAAGCGGCTCGGGGTGGACGGCAGTCGGCTGGCCACCGCCAGCGAGCTGCCGCAGGGGCCCAAGGTGGCGGCGGGGGACCGGGTCAACCACCAGCGCTACGGCCTCGGTCGGGTGCTTGCCGTGGAGGGGCACGGCCCGGGCGCCCGGGCGCAGATCGACTTCGGGGACCAGACGATGTGGCTGGTGCTGCGGCACGCCCCGATCGACAAGCTGTGAACGACAGGGCCCGGCCCGGCGAACCGCCGGGCCGGGCCCTCACGTGTCCTCGACGGGCTCAGCAGGCCACGTCGATGCCCCGGGCGCGCAGGAACGGCGCCGGGTCGATCTGGTTCCACAGCTGACCCTGGTGCACCTCGAAGTGCAGGTGCGGGCCGGTCGAGTCGCCGGTCGAGCCCTCGTAGCCGATCACCTCGCCGGCGCTGACCTTGTCCCCGACGCCCACCTTGAGGCTGCTCTGGTGGGCGTAGTGGGTCAGGTAGCCGTTGCCGTGGTCGATGAAGACCGAGTTGCCGTACCCGTCGCCGGCGTCGCCCGCCTTGACCACGGTGCCCGCCGCGGCGGCGTGGATGGGGGTGCCGGCGGGCATCGCGAAGTCGATGCCGGCGTGCAGGGTGCCCCAGCGCTGCCCGTAGCAGGAGGTGATCTCCGCGCCGGCCATCGGGACGACCCAGGACGGCTTCGGCTTCGTCGTCTTCCGGACGGTCGGCTTCGGCTTCGGGGTGGCTTTCTTCGTCGGCGTGGCCGACGGGGTGGCGGTCGGGCCCGCGGTGGTCGGGCTGGCCGACGGGGTGGCCGGGGTCGCGGACTCGCGGTCGGAACGGTCGGCGCGGGCGGCGTCCTCGGCGCGGGACGCGGCGTCCAGCGAGACGGCGGTGGAGGCGGGGGCGTCGTCGCGGTCGAACGCGACGGTGGAGGCGCCGGCGAGGCCGAGGCCGACCAGCGCGACCGCGCCGACGACGAGAGCGCGCCCGCCGCTCCGCTTCCGCAGCCGGTGCCGGGCCGGGGCGGCCACGGTCTTCTCGTTCTGGGTAGGGGTGTCTTCCTGCACGGCTGACCTTCACACTCAGGGGGCGGGACCTGCCCATCCTGGGTGTCGACCGGGCCCGCGGTGGGTACCGGTACCGCAGGGTCGCCGACGGCCGCCGGGGCAACTGTCCGCCATTGCGGCGGAATGACCGCCTCTGCCCCGAAACATGATCTTCGTTGGCGGTGGCCTCGCTCACAGTCCGCACTGTGACCCAGCAGACTTCCGGGCACGAAAAACCGCCCGGATGCGTGATCCGGGCGGTCATCGGGCGATACGGAGCGTCAGGAACCCGCTACCTCGCTGTAATATGCCTCGACTTGCAGCTTGATGTCCACTCCGCGCTCCTGGAGCCACGGCACCGGGTCCCGCGGCTCGCCCTTGACGTGGATCTCCAGGTGCAGGTGGGAGCCGTACGAGTGGCCGGTGTTGCCGACCAGGCCGAGCTGGTCGCCCGCCTTGACCTGCTGCCCCTCCTTGACGTTCACGGAGGAGGAGTGGCCGTAGATGGCCTCGCTGCCGTCGGAGTGCTGGACGATCACGGCGTAGCCGTACCCGCCGAACCAGCCGGCCTTGGTGACGGTGCCGGAGTGGATGGCGACGTAGGGGGTGCCCTCGGCGGCGACCAGGTCGATGCCGGTGTGCAGCTTGCCCCAGCGCATCCCGTACGGGGACTTGAAGTCGTAGCCCTGCAGGGGCAGCAGCCACGGGTCCTGGTCGCCGGCGTTGACCTCGGCGTCGCGGTTGGTGTCGCGGGAGGCGCGGTCGGCGGCGTCGGTGCGGGCCGCCGCGTCCTGGCTGGTGATCGAGGCCTGCTTGAGCTCGTCGAGGACCGACGGGCTCACGCTCTTGGCGTCGGGGAGCGCGTTCGCGCCCAGCGCGACGATGCCGGCGCCGACGAACGCGGTGGTGACGACCGCCGCGTAGCGGCTGCGCGGGGGGGTGGGTACGCGACGGCGGCCGCGATATCTATCGGGCTCAGACGACAGGCGCTGGCGCACGCACACCCTCCGTTGTCGGGGATCCGATGCGATCTCCGGCCGTTCGACCAGGCTCGGCCGACGTCCGTTGGTCGCGTCGTCACCCGTCCGTGGACCTGATGACAACCGTGGACACGTTAGCCCTCCGCCGCGCCGGTCACAAGCGGAACCGCCGAATCGGTGAGTCTTTCTGTCCCTTTCCGTCCATCATTGTCATAGCTCGGTACGCCGGATGGCCGTCCCCGTTACTGCCCGTTCGTCGCGCAGAGTGACCGTTCGGCGGAGGCGTCCGGCTTTCTCGGGGAGCGGCCGGACGGTAGGGGTGCGGCCCGGATTTCCCGCCCCCGACCGGGCGGGTTACCGTTCGTTCAGGTGATAGCCGCGGAGCCCGTGAAAGGTGTGCGCTGATGAGCTCTCGTATCCGGGTCGTCGTCGCGAAGCCGGGCCTCGACGGCCACGACCGCGGCGCCAAGGTGGTCGCGCGTGCCCTGCGTGACGCCGGCATGGAGGTCATCTACACCGGCCTGCACCAGACCCCGGAGCAGATCGTGGAGACCGCCATCCAGGAGGACGCCGACGCGGTCGGCCTCTCCGTGCTCTCCGGGGCGCACATGACGCTCTTCCGGCGGGTGCTGGAGCTGCTCGCCGAGCGGGACGCCCGGGACATCGTCGTCTTCGGCGGCGGCATCATCCCGAACGCCGACATCCCCGAGCTCCAGCAGCTCGGCGTGGCGAAGATCTTCACCCCGGGCGCGACGACCCAGTCGATCGTCGAGTGGGTCCGGGGGAACGTGGCCCAGTCCGTCGCCTGACGACTGGGCAGCCGCCGGGCCCGCGCCCGGCACCCTGATCGACTCCATCTCGCGCAGGTGGCGGCATCCGGTGGATGCCGCCACATCGCGTACCTGGAGTGGGTCGAAGAGCTGCCGGCGGCGCTGGGGAGGGCCGGCCGGATCCGGGCACGGGGGAAGGGCCGGACGCACCCCTCACACGCCCGGCCCTTCTATGCACGATGCCCCGCCGCCACCCCTCGACCGACAGGGCATCGGCCGCTCCCGTCCTCGCGCTGAATCAGCGCTCCGACATCAGACTCAACGACGCCCCCACCAGGGGGTTACGCGTCGTCGTCGACATCCTTCGCGGCGGTTGCCGGCCGGGCTCGCGCACCGGCGAGTCGCGGGCGGCGCGCTGTGCATTACCGCACACCGCGCACCCGCTCGGTTGCCGCTGGTGCTCATCTCGCTAGGCTGCGGCCGATGGCCCGTTTCAACTGATGACGGGCGTCAACGGAGTTTCCACAACGCTGGTGGCGGCGCGAGGGCGCGCCGCGGAGACGGGACGGGACGCGCAATCGTGGACCTGTACGAGTACCAGGGGCGGGACCTGTTCGAGCGGCACGGGTTGCCCGTGCTCGCCGGCGGCGTCGCCACTACCCCGGAGGAGGCCCGCGCGATCGCCGAACGCCTCGGCGGTCGGGTGGTCGTCAAGGCGCAGGTGAAGGTCGGCGGCCGAGGCAAGGCCGGCGGCGTCAAGCTGGCCGAGGGCGCGGAGGAGACGGTGGCCCGCGCCACCGACATCCTCGGCATGGACATCAAGGGTCACACCGTCCACAAGGTCATGATCACCGTGACCGCGGACGTGGCCGAGGAGTACTACTTCTCGTACCTGCTCGACCGGGCGAACCGCACCTTCCTCTGCATCGCCAGCGTCGCCGGCGGCATGGACATCGAGCAGGTCGCCGCGGAGACCCCCGACAAGGTGGTCAAGGCCCCGATCGACGCCGTCAAGGGCGTGGACGAGGCGAAGGCCCGCGAGATCGTTGACGCCGCCGGCTTCCCGGCCGAGGTCGCCGACCAGGTCGTCGAGGTCGCGGTGGGCCTGTGGAAGGCCTTCGTCGCCGAGGACGCCACGCTGGTCGAGGTGAACCCGCTGGCGAAGACGGGCGACGGCAAGCTGCTGCTGCTCGACGCCAAGATCACCCTCGACGAGAACGCCGGCTTCCGGCACCCGGACCACGAGGCCCTGGTCGACCAGGCCGCGGTGGACCCGCTGGAGCAGGCCGCCAAGGCCAAGGACCTCAACTACGTCAAGCTCGACGGCGAGGTCGGCATCATCGGCAACGGCGCGGGCCTGGTCATGTCCACGCTCGACGTGGTCGCCTACGCGGGCGAGCGGCACGGCAACGTCAAGCCGGCCAACTTCCTCGACATCGGCGGCGGCGCGAGCGCCGAGGTGATGGCGAACGGCCTGGAGATCGTCCTCTCCGACCCGTCGGTGAAGAGCGTCTTCGTCAACGTCTTCGGCGGCATCACCGCGTGCGACGCGGTCGCCAACGGCATCGTGCAGGCGCTGGCGCTGCTCGAGCAGCGCGGCGAGAAGGCCACCAAGCCGCTCGTCGTCCGCCTCGACGGCAACAACGCCGAGGCCGGTCGGGGGATTCTCGACGGCGCGAACAACCCGCTGATCCAGCGGGTCGACACCATGGACGGCGCGGCCGAGCGGGCCGCCGAGCTGGCAGCTGCGGGGGTCTGATCATGGCTATCTGGCTGACCAAGGACTCGAAGGTCATCGTCCAGGGGATGACCGGTTCCGAGGGTTCCAAGCACACCCGGCGGATGCTCGCCGCGGGCACCAACGTCGTCGGCGGCGTCAACCCGCGCAAGGCGGGCCAGAAGGTCGACTTCGACGGCACCGAGCTGCCGGTCTTCGCCTCCGTCGCGGACGCGATGAAGGAGACCGGGGCCGACGTCACGGTCATCTTCGTGCCGCCGCAGTTCACCAAGGGCGCCGTGGTCGAGGCGATCGACGCCGAGATCCCGCTGGCCGTCGTGATCACCGAGGGCGTCCCGGTGCACGACACCGCCGCCTTCTGGGCGTACAACGTGAGCAAGGGTTCCAGGACCCGGATCATCGGCCCGAACTGCCCGGGCATCGCCTCGCCGGGTGCCTCCAACGCCGGCATCATCCCGGCCGACATCACCGGCTCCGGCCGGATCGGCCTGGTCAGCAAGAGCGGCACGCTGACCTACCAGATGATGTACGAGCTGCGGGACATCGGCTTCTCGACCTGCGTCGGCATCGGCGGTGACCCGATCATCGGGACCACCCACATCGACGCCCTCGCCGCGTTCGAGGCCGACCCGGAGACCGACGCCATCGTGATGATCGGTGAGATCGGCGGCGACGCCGAGGAGCGGGCCGCCGAGTTCATCAAGGGCAACGTCACCAAGCCGGTGGTCGGCTACATCGCCGGCTTCACCGCGCCCCCCGGCAAGACCATGGGGCACGCCGGCGCGATCATCTCCGGCTCGGCGGGCACCGCCGAGGCGAAGCAGGCGGCCCTGGAGGCCGTCGGCGTCAAGGTCGGCAAGACGCCGACCGAGACCGCCAAGCTGATGCGGGAGATCATGTCGGGCCGCTGAGCGGCCGTTGGCAGCACCGTCGGCCGCTGAGCGGACGGGTGAGACACCGAGGGGGTCGGCCGGCGACGGTCGGCCCCCTCAGTCGTCCCAGAGCGGGTACGTCCCGCTGGCCCGCCAGATCGCGGTACCGATGATATTGAGCACGCCGAAGGCGATCGCCAGGTAGCCGAGCACCGGCGACTGGCCGTACCGCTTCGCGTCGCGGATCGACAGGTAACCGAAGATGATGCCCAGGATGCCGCAGCAGATCAGGCCCAGGACGATGCCGAGCACGCCCCACAGCGTGGTGCGGTCCTTGCCCGCCGGCGGTGGCGGTGGCGGCGGGTACGGAGCGTTCACGGCTTCCTCCCAGCGCTTCGTGCCGCGACTGCAGTCGCGTCCTGGGCCGAGGCTAGACCGGAATCCGGTCCGGAAACCGGTGGATCACGGAACTCGCCGGGGCCAGGTGGGGCCGCCGGGCAGCCGCCGCCCGCGCGGCGTGCCAGAGTAGACCCGATGTCCTCGGTCACCCCTGATCAGCCCCGCCGTCCCGCCGGCGTCCGCGCCGATGCCCGCCGGGACGATGCCCGCCGGACCGGCGCCGGCCGGACCGACGACGGCCGCCGGACCGACGACGGCCTCCGGACCGACGACGGCCTCCGGGGGGACGCCCGCCGAAACGACCCCCGCCGGGAGGACGCCCGCCGAAGCGAAGCCCGCCGGGAGGACGGCCGCCGGGAGCACGACCGGCCCGGCGGCCGGCCTGCGTCACGTGGCCGGGTGCCCGCGCCCCGCCGGCCGGAGTCGAGCCGTGGGCGGGCGCCGCTCGTCGTCGCCGCCGGGGTCGCCGCGGGCTGGGCGGCGCTCACGTCGTACCTGCCGGTCGCCCTGGTGCTGGCGCTGGCCCAGTTCAGCGAGGACGCCGGCTCCGTCGCCGGTGCGCTGCGCGCCGGGCTGTCCGGCTGGCTGCTCGGCCACGGGGTCCCGCTGCAGACCACCGCCGGCCCGCTCGGCCTGGTCCCGCTGCTGCTCTCCGGGCTCGCGTTCTGGCGGCTGACCCGGGCCGGCGTGCACACCAGCCGGGCCATGGGCGCCCGGGGCGGGCGCTCGCCCCGCCAGGCACTCACCGCCGCGGTCGCGGTCGGCCTCGGGTACGGGCTGCTCGGCGCCCTCGCGGCGGTGCTGGTGAGCACCGACGACCTGCGGGTCTCCCCGGTCCGCGCCGGCGTCACCCACGCGGCCTTCGGCGCGCTCGCCGCGCTGGTCGGGGCACTGCGCACCACCGGCGTGGCCGGCCTGCTCGCCGAGCGCGCGCCGGCGGTGCTGCGCGACGGGGTGCGCACCGGCTTGGTCGCCGGGCTGCTGCTGCTCGGCGCGGGGGCCGGCGCGGCCGGGTTGGCGGTGGCGACCGGCGGGGGCGACGCCGCCGACATGATCGGCGCGTACCGGACCGGGGTGGCCGGACAGGCCGGCATCACCCTGGTCAGCCTCGCCTACGCGCCGAACGCCACGATCTGGTCGACCGCCTACCTGCTCGGGCCCGGCTTCGCCGTCGGCACCGGCACGGCGGTACGCACCAGCGAGGTCTCGGTGGGCTCGCTGCCGGCCGTACCCCTGCTTGCCGGGTTGCCCAGCGGCCCGGTCGACGGGTTCGGGGCGGCGCTGCTCGCGGTGCCGGTGCTGGCCGGGATGGCCGCGGGCTGGCTGCTCGCCCGGCGGCTGCTCCGCGACGCGGACGAGCGCGCGGTGCCGGCGTGGGGTGCCCTGCTCGGCCCGGCGGCGCTCGCCGGCCCGGTGGTCGGCCTGCTCGCCGGCCTCGCCGCCGCGGTCTCCGGCGGGCCGCTCGGCGGTGGCCGGCTGGCCGAGATCGGCCCGGTCCCCTGGCAGGTGGCCGCCGTCTCTACCGCGGTGGTCACGATCGGCGCGCTGCTCGGGGCCGCCGCCGCCCGGATGCTCGCCCGCCCTGCCGCCCGCGCCTGACCCGCTGACCCGCGCCCGGCCCGCTCACCCGGCTGCTGCCCGCGCCCGGCCCGCTCACCCGGCTGCTGCCCGCGCCCGGCCCGCTCACCCGGCTGCTGCCCGCGCCCAACCCGCTGACCCGCGTCCCAGGCCGCTCACCCGGCTGCCGCGTGCGACGTGCCCCCACAGCGACCGGCGCGCCGGGCCGGGACGACGGAAGGGGCGCCCCGGAGATCCGGGGCGCCCCTTCCGGGTGTCGGCTCAGGAGTTCGGCATGGCGATGCCGGCGGCGAGCGCCACGATCTGCAGCAGCCCGAGCGCCAGGCCGATTCCGCCGCAGATCAGACCCGCGAGGGCCTGACCGCCGTTGCTGGCCAGCCCCTGGTTGGCCTTCTGCCGGCCCAGCCATCCGGTGATCACCGCGGCGATGCCCAGCGGGATGCCGAGGTAGCAGCAGACCATCGGGATGGAGACGATGCCCAGGATCATCGACACCAGGCCCAGCGTGTTCTGCTGGCCCTGCGGCTGCGGGTAGCCCGCGTTCGGGTACGCCGGCATGCCGTAGGGCTGCTGGCCGTACGGATCCTGGTAGGGCTGCTGGCCGTACGGCTGGCCGGGTGCCCCGTAGGGCTGGCCCGAGGTGGGCTGGCCGTAGGGGTCACCGGAGACCGGCTGCCCGTACGGCTGGCCCGAGGTGGGCTGCTGGCCGTACGGGGCCTGCGGCGGCGGGGCGTACGGATCGTGCGGCTGCTGCCCGTACGGCGCCTGCGGGGGCTGAGCGTACGGGTCCTGCGGCTGCCCGTACGGCTGCCCGTAGGGCTGCCCGGACGCGGGCTGGCCGTACGGGTCGTGCGGGGGCTGCTGGCCGTACGGGTCCTGACCGGGGGGTCCGGGCTGCATGGCGGATACTCCTCAGTCGATGATCGTCAGTAGCTGCTGGTGCTGGTGTCGGAGCCCATGATCCCGGCCAGACCACCGGCGAGGCAGCACAGCAGGACGATCACGAGCCAGACGGCGCCGATGATGATGGCCCACTTCGACCACTTCTTCGACTCGTTCGCCGCCGCCTGGGCGCCCGCGTAGTCACCCTGCTGGAGCAGCGGGTTGACCTTGGAGGCGTTGATGATGGCCGGGATGGCCAGCGGCCAGAAGAAGAAGATGGCCACGATGGACATCGTCATGTTGTTGTTGATCGGCGGCTGCTGCGCGGGGTTGGGGTAACCGGGCTGCATGGTGCTCCTCGCTCCGTCGGCACTGTCCGTGCCTGATCTTGTGGTGAAGGGTGCGGCGGCGGGCCGGACGGCGGCCACCGAGCGACGGGCAGCGTATCGCGTACGTGCCACTCGCGTGATCACCCGAATCGCCGCTGCCCGATCGCTGGGAGTCCTGACCTGCCCGATAGGGTGGCCGCGTGACCGAGCCCGCGTCCGTCGCCCGCCTCGTCGTCCTCGTCTCCGGTTCCGGCAGCAACCTCCAGGCGCTGCTCGACGCCAGCGCCGACCCCGCGTACGGGGCCCGGGTGGTGGCCGTCGGCGCGGACCGCGACGTGATCGCCGGCCTGGACCGGGCCGCGGCCGCCGGGGTGCCGACCTTCGTCGACCGGGTCAAGGACCACCCGTCCCGGGAGGACTGGGACCGTGCCCTCACCGCGCACGTCGCCGAGCACCGGCCCGACCTGGTGATCTCGGCCGGCTTCCTGAAGCTGGTCGGGCCGCACTTCCTGGCCGCCTTCGGTGACCGCTACCTGAACACGCACAACACCCTGCTGCCGGCGTTCCCCGGCATCCACGGCCCCCGGGACGCGCTCGCCTACGGCGTCAAGGTCACCGGGGCCACGCTCTTCTTCGTCGACGCCGGGATGGACACCGGGCCGATCGTCGCGCAGGTCGCCGTGCCGGTACGCGACGACGACGACGTGGAGACGCTCACCGAGCGCATCAAGGAGGCCGAGCGACGCCAGCTCGTCGAGCAGGTCGGTCGGCTGGTCCGCGAAGGTTGGACGATCACCGGAAGAAAGGTCACGGTCCCGTGAGTTCCACTCAGGACGAGCGCCGCCCGATCAGGCGGGCACTGGTCAGCGTCTACGACAAGAGCGGCCTGGTCGAGCTGGCCCGGGCCCTGCACGACGCCGGGGTGGAGATCGTCTCGACCGGCAGCACCGCATCCACGATCTCGGGCGCGGGGGTGCCGGTGACCCCGGTCGAGCAGGTGACCGGCTTCCCGGAGATCCTCGACGGCCGGGTGAAGACCCTGCACCCGAAGATCCACGGGGGTCTCCTGGCCGACCTGCGCAAGGACAGCCACACCGCCCAGCTCGACGAGCACGGCATCGCCGGGATCGACCTGCTGGTCTCCAACCTCTACCCGTTCCAGGCCACCGTCGCCTCCGGCGCGAGCCAGGACGAGTGCGTGGAGCAGATCGACATCGGCGGGCCGGCGATGGTCCGGGCCGCCGCCAAGAACCACGCGTCGGTCGCGGTGGTGACCGACCCGGCGGCGTACCCGGCCCTGGTGGCCGCCCTCGCCGACGGCGGCTTCACGCTGACGCAGCGTCGGGCGCTCGCCGCCCGCGCCTTCGCCGACATCGCCGAGTACGACGTCGCCGTGGCCGAGTGGTTCGCCACCACCCTGGCCCCGGCCGCCGACGGGTGGCCGCAGTTCGCCGGGCTGAGCCTGCGCCGCCGGGCGGTGCTGCGCTACGGGGAGAACCCGCACCAGGCGGCGGCCGTCTACGCCGACCCGTCCAGCCCCGCCGGCCTGGCCCAGGCCGAGCAGCTGCACGGCAAGGAGATGTCCTACAACAACTACGTCGACGCGGACGCGGCCTGGCGGGCCGCGAACGACTTCACCGACCAGCCGGCGGTGGCGATCATCAAGCACGCCAACCCGTGCGGCATCGCGGTCGGCGCGGACGTGGCCGAGGCGCACCGCCGGGCGCACGCCTGCGACCCGGTGTCGGCGTACGGCGGGGTGATCGCCGTCAATCGCCCGGTGAGCGTGGCGATGGCTCGGCAGGTGGCCGACATCTTCACCGAGGTGGTGGTCGCCCCCGGCTACGACGAGGGCGCCGTGGAGATCCTCCAGGCCAAGAAGAACATCCGGCTGCTGCACGCCCCGGCCTTTGACCCGCTGCCGGCGGAGTGGCGGCAGGTCACCGGCGGTGTCCTGGTGCAGCTGCGGGACAAGGTCGACGCCGAGGGCGACGACCCGGCGAACTGGCGGCTGGCCACCGGCGACGCGGCCGACGAGGCCACCCTGCGGGACCTGGCCTTCGCCTGGCGGGCGGTCCGCGCGGTGAAGAGCAACGCGATCCTGCTGGCGAAGGACGGCGCCACCGTCGGGGTCGGCATGGGGCAGGTCAACCGGGTGGACTCGGCCCGGTTGGCGGTCGACCGGGCCGGCGCCGAGCGGGCCCGCGGCGCGGTCTGCGCCTCGGACGCGTTCTTCCCGTTCGCCGACGGCCCGAAGATCCTCATCGAGGCGGGGGTGCGCGCGATCGTGCAGCCCGGCGGCTCCATCCGCGACGAGGAGGTCATCGCCGCGTGCAAGGAGGCCGGCGTGACCATGTACCTCACCGGCACGCGGCACTTCTTCCACTGATCCGTCGAGCATGGAGCCGCGGAGGCCGACACGTCGGCCAGTGCGGCTCCCTGATCGGCGTCGGTCGGCGGGCTGAGCGGGGCGAAAGGGTGGACCGGCGGGCCGTTGCCCGCCGACAAGCGTTGTTGCTAGCGTGAGGTCGCCCCGGCGATCCACCCTCCCCAGTCTTCCTCCGCCGCCCTTTCCCCCGCGCGACCGTCCACGGTCGCCCGCCGGAGACGCGCCGGACATCCCGTACCGGCAGGTCCGCCATGCGCATGGTCGAACGGTTGACGTCCGTCACCGTCGCGCTGGCGTTCGTCCTGGCCGGGCTCGGGGTGCCCAGCTGCCCGGTCGGCCACGACGCCGACCACGGTCCCGCCGGGCACCACGCCCCGGTCGGCCACGTCCGGGTCGACCCGGCCACGCCGGTCGCCCACCCGGACCCCGTAGCCACCGAGCGGGCCGGCAGCGGCACCACCGTTCTCGTCGCCGCCGCCTGCGCCGACCACCGGAGCGCCGCCGGCGTCGGCGACGGACCGGACGACCAGAAGCACCTGGTGCTGTCGGCGGCCGGTGTCCCGCCGCGAGCGGTGCCGGTGGTCACCGGCTACCGGCAGCCCTCCCAGCCGCTTCCGCCCCGGGGCGCCACCGGCAGCCGGGCGCCACCCGCGCGTACCGCCTGACCCGTCGTCCGCCGCCCCCGGCGATCCGACCCCGACTCCGCCTGCGCGGACCGGCCCGTCGGATCGTCCGCCGCCGCCGACCCGGGCCGCCACGACCCATTTCCACGACCACGGACGTGTGCGGGACGATCCCCGCCCGCCGCGGTTCTCCTCCGCCGGGCCACCCTGCCCGGCATCCCCTGAATCCTGGAGGATTCGCATGTCGAAGTTCCGCTGGCGCAAGCCGGCGACAATCGCGGGCGCGCTGGTGCTGACCGCCGCGCTGGGTGGCGTCGCGGCCACCAACCACGAGGTACAGGAATTCCTCGGTCTGGCCGAGGAGCCGGGCGCCAACCTGCCCTGGCACCCCCGGGAGTTCGCCGAGATGGCGGCCGGGGAGAACTCCGAGGAGGCCGGCGAGGAGGCGTTCGAGGCCCGGATCATCGCCGAGCAGTTCGCCCAGGCCCGCTCCGCGCCCGGCATCGTCGCGCCGGGGGCGTACTCCAACGCGTTCAGCCAGCTGGGCAGCCTGCCGGTCACCAACGGCAGCTGGCGCGAGGTCACAAAGATCAAGTACGACGGTGACGACCCGCGCTACCGCGACTACGCCTCCAACTCCTCCGGGGGCGCGGGTCTGCAGACCGGCCGGATCACCGGCCTCGCCGCCGACAACAGCGGCTACGTCTACGCGGCCGGCGCGGACGGTGGCGTGTGGCGGTCCTCGATCGGCGGCGGGAGCTGGACGCCGATCACGGACCAGCTGCCCACCCTGTCCAGCGGCGACGTGGTGCTCGCCACCGACGGCTCCCTCTGGTACGCCACGGGCGAGGCGAACACCGGCGCCACCTCCTACGTCGGTGCCGGCGTCTACCGGCTCGCCAACCCGAGGACCGGCCAGTTCGCCGCGTCCGACCGGGTCGGCGGCACCGAGCTGGAGAGCACGGTCATCAACAAGCTGCGCTTCTTCGACGGCAAGGTCTGGGCCGCCACCAACCGGGGCCTCTACTCGCACTCGATGGCCAGCGGCTCCGGTGCGTGGAAGTTCGAGTGGGCGCCGAACCCGAGCTACCTGCCGGGCGGGGCGAACGCGGGCACGGCCAACGCGGCGTACAAGAACATCGTCAACGACGTGGCCGACGACCCGCGCAACCCCCGGCACGTGGTGGTGGCCTCGGCCTGGCGGTCGGGTGACACCTACAACGGCTTCTACGAGACCGCCGACTACACCGCGGGCGGCTGGGCCAAGGTCAACCCGACCGGCTCCATGCCGGCCGACGACATCGGCTACGTGACGTTCGCCTTCTCCGCCGACGGCGGTAAGCTGTACGCGATCAACCAGTCGCCGAAGCTGCTGAACAAGCCGGCCGGCAACGTCAACAGCTACCTCGACGGCATCTACGTCTCCAACAACGGCTCGCCCGCCGGACCGTGGAGCAAGATCGCCGACTCGGCGAAGCTGGGCAACTCCGGTTCCGCGCTCAAGCAGACCGTGATCGGCAAGGGCTACGGACCGGGTATCCAGGCCTGGTACAACCAGTTCCTGACGGTCGACCCGGCCAACCCGAACCACGTCTGGGCGGGTCTGGAGGAGGTCTACGAGTCGACCGACGCCGGCGCCAGCTGGAAGACCGTCGGGCCGTACTGGAACTTCGGCTTCTCCTGCTGGGACATCAGCGACGCGCAGAACACCTGCAACAAGACCACTCACTCCGACCAGCACTCGGTGGCGGTCGGCAACGGCTTCGTCTACGTCGGCAACGACGGCGGCATCTACCGCCGGCCGGTCAACGGCCGGACCGACAAGGAGGGGCACGCCACCGACTGGCAGAGCCTCAACGACGGCACGATCGACGCCCTCCAGTACTACTCGGTCTCGGTGGGCAGGGACCCGGCCAAGGCCGGCCCGGTCGTCTCCGGTGGTCTGCAGGACAACGGCGCCTCGGTGCTGCGCGCCGGCGACACCGTGATGGGGTCGAACTTCGGTGGTGACGGCGGCGACTCGCTGGCCGACCCGGCCAACGGCTGCCGCCAGGTCCAGGAGTACACCAACCTGGCCATGCGGTCGACCGAGAACTGCAACGCCAACCCGGGCCCCGGCACGGCGGAGACCTCCACCTCGCGGGACATCCAGC
This sequence comes from Micromonospora purpureochromogenes, assembly GCF_900091515.1. Lineage (NCBI taxonomy): Bacteria > Bacillati > Actinomycetota > Actinomycetes > Micromonosporales > Micromonosporaceae > Micromonospora > Micromonospora purpureochromogenes. The sequence continues at coordinate 1,527,538 of NZ_LT607410.1, forward strand.
CGTACACGTCGTCCCCGGGCGACGAGCCGGCCCGGTTCATCGCGCCGTTCGCGGCCGACGACCACGACGCGAACACCTGGGTCGCCGGTGGCCAGCACGTGTGGGTGAACACCAAGGGCTACGCGATCGCCGACGGCAAGGGCTGGCGCAACGTCTTCGACCTGGGCGCCGGCCACACCGCCACCTCGGTGGCGGTCTCCGGCGGCACCGCGTACGTCGGCTGGTGCGGGCCGTGCAACAACTCGGGCTTCACCCGGGGTGTCGCGGTCGGCAAGGTCAACGACCCGGCGAGCTGGCACCAGATCACCCTGCCGGGTGACTTCCCGAACCGGTTCGTGCAGGGGGTCGGAGTCGACCCGGCCAACGGCTCGCACGCCTTCCTCGCGATCAACGGGTTCTCCCGGCGGTTCACCGAAGGCCCGGGCGCCGGTGTCGGCCACGTCTACGAGACCACCGACGCGGGCGCGACCTGGCGGGACGTCTCGACGAACCTGCCGGACGTGCCGGCCAGCTCGGTCAAGGAGCTGCCCAACGGCGCGCTGGTGCTCGCCACCGACCTGGCCACCTTCTACCGGGCGCCGGGTGCCACCGGCTGGCAGCGGCTCGGCACCGGCCTGCCGCTGACCGTCGGCATGGACGTCGAGTACCACGCGGCCGACAACTCGCTCTACGTGGCCACCCACGGCCGCGGCATCTGGGCGTTCAACCTGGCCCAGCTCTGAGCACCGGCGGCGCGGCCCGGCCCTGATCCTGGCCCGCTCCGACGGCAGGCGGCCCCGCCCCCCATCCTCCGGGGGGCGGGGCCGCCGCCGGTCCAGGGCAGTCGACGGGTGGGTGCTGCGCCTGACCGCATCGTCGCTGCGGGCGGCGATCCTGGTACGAATCGGCTCCACCGCCGTACCGGGATCGCCGGTGGCTGACCGGCAGCCCGCGCAGGTGGTTCAGCCGGCGCGGAGGGAGAGGGCGGCACGAGTGCCGTCGGCTCGGTCCGCCCGGATGGTCCAACAGCCGGGGGTGGGGAAGACCCAGTAGGTGCCCCACTCGTCGCCGGGCCGGGTCCAGTTGCTGCCGTCGTGCTGGTCGAACTCCTCCGGGCGGACGGTGACGTCGTCCGGGCCGGTCGCCCGCAGGGTCAGCTCACCCGTCCCGGTCACCTTCAGCGCGATCTTGGTCTGCCGGCCGGCCGGCAGACCGTCGGTCTCGGGGAAGAAGAGCAGCGCCCACAGCACGCCGGGCGTACCCGCGATTTCCCGCACCGGATAGTCGTTGTCCGCCGGACAACCCGCCCCGCCCGGCTCGCCGGCCGCCCCGCTGCCCGGCGCACCCGTCCCCGCACCGTCCCTCGTCCCGCCCTCACACCCGCCACCCCCCACCACGACCACCACCACCACGGCCACCACCGCGACCCCCACAACCCGACCAACCCCCATCCCCCCAGTCTCCCGCCACCACCCCCGCCCTGAACCTGTCGATCATGAAGTTGTTGGCCGGCACGGCGGCGTGTCGGGACAACAACCTCATGATCGGCGGCGGGAACCGAGGGGGTGGGTTAGGGGAGGGAGGGGCGGAGTTCGGCGAAGTGGCAGGCGGAGGGGTGGGGGTCGGCGGCGCGGGAGACCGACAGGGGTTCCTCGCGGGCGCAGACCTCCTGGGCCTTCCAGCAGCGGGTACGGAAGCGGCAGCCGGAGGGCGGATCAGCCGGGCTCGGCACGTCGCCGGTGAGCCGGATGATGGTCCGGTCGTTGCGCACGTCCGGGTCCGGCACCGGCACCGCCGAGAGCAGCGCCTGGGTGTACGGGTGGGTCGCCCGCTCGTAGATCTCGTCCTCGGTGCCGATCTCCACGATCTTGCCCAGGTACATCACCGCGACCCGGTCCGAGATGTGCCGGACCACCGACAGGTCGTGCGCGATGAAGATGTACGACAGCCCGAACTCGTCCTGGAGCTGCTCCAGCAGGTTGATCACCTGCGCCTGGATCGAGACGTCCAGCGCGGAGACCGGCTCGTCGCAGACGATCACCTCGGGCCGGAGGGCGAGCGCCCGGGCGATGCCGATGCGCTGCCGCTGGCCGCCGGAGAACTGGTGCGGGTAGCGGTTGACGTGCTCGGGGTTGAGCCCGACCACGTCCAGCAGCTCCTGCACCCGCCGCTGCTTGCTGCCCTTCGGCGCCGCCTCCGGGTGGATGTCGAACGGCTCGCCGATGATGTCGCCGACCGTCATCCGCGGGTTCAGCGAGGTGTACGGGTCCTGCATCACCATCTGCATGTTGCGCCGCAGCCGGCGCAGCTCGGCCCCGGAGGCCTTGAAGAGGTCCTTGCCCTCCAGGGTGGCTCCGCCGGAGGTGGGCGTCTCCAGCCGCATCAGCAGTCGGGCCAGCGTGGACTTGCCGCAGCCGGACTCGCCCACGATGCCCAGGGTCTCGCCCCGGCGCAGCTCGAAGCTGACCCCGTCGACGGCCCGGACCGCGCCGGTCTGCTTCTGGAACAGCACGCCCTGGGTGATCGGGAAGTGCTTGACCAGGTTGTCGACGGAGAGGATGGTCTCGCCACGGACCTTGGTCGGGCTAGCGGGCGCTGTCATCTCGTACCTCCTGCGCGAAGTGGCACGCGCTGGTCCGGCCGTCGCCGAGGACCAGGTCGTGCGGCACCACGTCCACGCAGACCTTCTGCACGTACGGGCACCGGGGGTGGAACGGGCAGCCGGAGGGGATCCGCATCAGGTTCGGCGGCAGCCCCTTGATCGTCGACAACTCCTGGCCGCGCACGTCCATGCGCGGGATCGACTCCAGCAGGCCCTTGGTGTAGGGGTGGGCGGGCGACCGGTACAGCGAGCGGACGTCGGCGTGCTCGATGATCCGGCCGGCGTACATGACCGCGATCCGGTCCGCGACGCCGGCGACCACGCCGAGGTCGTGGGTGATCAGGATCATCGCCATGTTGAGGTCCCGGCGCAGGTCGGCCAGCAGGTCCATGATCTGGGCCTGCACGGTGACGTCCAGCGCGGTGGTGGGCTCGTCGGCGATCAGCACCTTCGGGTTCATCGCCAGCGCCATCGCGATCATGACGCGCTGCCGCATGCCGCCGGAGAACTGGTGCGGGTAGTCGCCGAGGCGCTTCGCCGCGGCCGGGATCCGGACCAGGTCCATCAGCTCGACCGTGCGCCGCCGGGCGTCCGCCTTGGACATCCCCTCGCGCTGGCGCAGCGTCTCGCCGATCTGCCAGCCGACCGGGAAGACCGGGTTCAGCGCGGAGAGGGCGTCCTGGAAGATCATCGCGATCTCCTTGCCCCGCACCTGGCGGCGCTGCTCCTCCGACTGCTTCAGCAGGTCCCGACCCTGGTAGAGGATCTGACCGGAGCGGATCACCGCCGGCGGCGTGTCGAGGATGCCCATGATCGCCTGGGCGGTGACCGACTTGCCGGAGCCGGACTCGCCGAGCACCGCGAGGGTCTCGCCGGCGTCCAGGTGGTACGAGACCCCGTTGATCACCTTGGCGACGCCCTCGCTCGTCCGGAACTCGACGTGCAGGTCCCGGATGTCGAGCAGGTGGCCGCCCTCGGGCGTGGGGGAGGCCGGCGTCGGGTGGACAGCGGACTGGGTCACTGCGCTTGCCTTTCGGTCGCGACTGCGGGGCTCGCTTCGCTCACTCCTCGCGCTCGCACGGGGTTCACCGGAGCTTCGGGTCGAAGGCGTCGCGGATGGCGTCGCCCAGCATGATGAAGGCGAGGACGGTCAGCGCGAGGAAGGCGGACGGGACGACCAGCGGCGTCGCCGACTCGCGCATGTGCACCCGGCCGGCGTCGATGTCGATGCCCCACGAGATGGTCGGGGCCTTGAGACCGATGCCGAGGAAGCTCAGCGTCGCCTCGGCGGCGATGAACGAGCCGAGCGCGATGGTGAGCACCACGATCGCCGGGGCGAGCGCGTTCGGCAGGATGTGCCGCCACATGATCCGACCGTTGCCGGCGCCGAGCATCCGGGCCGCCGCCACGTAGTCCTGCTCCTTGGCGGTGATCACCGAGGAGCGGACCACCCGGGCCGCGGTGGTCCAGCCGAGCACCGCCAGCACGAAGATCACCGCGAACAGCCGGACGTTGTCGCTGCTGGTGCTCACCCGCTTGAGCAGCACGATCGCGGCGAGCAGCAGCGGGATGCCGAGCACGATGTCGATCACGCGGGAGAGCACCGCGTCGACCCAGCGGCCGAAGTAGCCGGCCACCATGCCGACGACCAGCGCGATGATGCCGGTGAGCAGCGCGGAGAGCGCGCCGACCAGCAGCGAGGCGCGGGCGCCGTAGACCGCCCGGGCGTACGTGTCGCAGCCCTGGAAGTCGTACCCGAAGATGGCCCCGCCGGACGCCCCGTCGTGCTGCCGGGAGAGCACGCAGTCGCGCGGGTCGTTGGCGGTGAAGAGCGAGGGTACGGCGGCCATCGCGGCGACCACCACGACCAGGGTGAGGCTGATCCAGAAGATCGGATTGCGGCGCAGGTCGCGCCAGGCGTCACCGGCCAGGCTGCGGGCCTTCTGCGGCGCGCCGATCTGGTTGGGCGTCCCGGGCTCGCCGGACACGCCCCGCCGCGCAGCCTGGTTCTCCGTGGCCGCCACGGTCTCGAAGTCGCTCATGCCCGCACCTCGCTGCGCTCGGCGCCGGCATGAGCGCCCATGCACGCTGCGTTGATGATTCGTTCGCTGCGCTCACTCATAGCGGATCCTCGGGTCGAGTACGGCGTACAGGACGTCCACCACCAGGTTGGACAGGAGGTAGACCACGACGAGCACGCTGACGATGCCCACCACCAGCGGGCCGTCCTCGGTGCGGATGCCCCGGAAGAGGTTGAAGCCGACGCCGGGGATGTTGAACACGCCCTCGGTGATGATCGCGCCGCTCATCAGGTTGCCCAGCTCGACGCCGAGGAAGGTGACCACCGGGATGAGCGAGTTGCGCAGCACGTGCACGCTGACGATCCGCCGCTTGACCAGGCCCTTCGAGCGGGCCGTCCGGACGTAGTCGGCGCGCAGGTTCTCCGCCACCGAGGTCCGGGTCAGCCGCAGCGCGGTGGCCAGCGAGAGCGAACCGAGCACGATGCCGGGGAGCAGCAGCGCGTACAGGTCGGGCTCAGCGCCGGCGGTGGCCGGGAAGAGCTGCCACTTGACGCCGAGGAGGTACTGCGCCAGCGGGGCCAGCACGATGGTCGGGATGCCCAGCACCAGCAGGGTCAGCACCAGCGTCGAGTTGTCGAAGATGCTGGCCCGGCGGATGCCGGCGAGCACGCCCGCGGTCACGCCGAACAGGATCGTCACGGCCATCGCGATGAGCGCCAGCTTGACGGTCACCGGCCAGGCGGCGGCGAGGATGTCACTGATCTGGCGGCCGGTCAGGGACTGCCCGAGGTCACCCTGGAGCAGGTTCTTGATGTAGTCGAAGTAGCGGTAGAAGAAGCCACCGACCCCGGTCTGGTCGAGGTGGAACTTCTGCGTCAGGTATGCCCGCTGGGCGGCGGTGACCGGGCGCTCGCCGGCGAGCGCCTGGATCGGGTCGCCCTGACCGGCGAACATCAGTGCGTAGACGATCAGCGTGGTCCCGAAGAAGGCGAGGACCATCTGGAGCAGCCGCCGCAGGATAAAGCGGAACATACTGTGAAGTCTCTCTGAAAAGGGGCGAAGGGCGTGGCGGGTCGGGCCACCTCGCGGTGACCCGACCCCACCAGCGCTGTTACTTGACGGCCTCGATCTTCAGCAGGTCGACCCGGTCGAAGAGATCCATCTCCACGTTCTTGACCTTGGTCGAGTGCCCGAAGTTGTTCTGGCCGTACCGCAGCGGGATCACCGGCAGGTCCTCGGCCAGGAGGTCCTCCGCCGCCTGGTACTTCTTGATCGCCTCTTCCTCGTTCGGCGCCTTGGCGCCCTCGGCCAGCAGCTTGTCGAACTCGGGGTTGCTGTAGCCGTAGTAGTTCGAGGAACCGTTGGTGCTGTACAGCGGGCCCAGGTAGTTCTCCATGGACGGGTAGTCCATGACCCAGCCCATCCGGAACAGGCCGACCGGCTGCTTCGCCTTGAGCTTGGTCAGCAGGTCCGCGAACTTGGGCTCGGCGGTGCCGACGCACTCCACGCCCAGGTTGGCCTTGAGCTGGTTGCAGGTCGCGTCGATCCAGTCCTTGTGACCGCCGTCGCCGTTGTACGACAGCTCGATCTTGGACGGGCCACCCGCGGCCTGGTACATCGCCTTGGCCTTGGCCGGGTCGAACTCGCCCGCCGCGCCGATGGTGTTCTCCCGGTAGCCGGCCACGACCGGCGAGACGAAGGAACGGGCCGGCTGCTGCGAGTCCTTGAAGATCGACTTGGTGATCTCGTCCCGGTCGATCGCCATGGAGATCGCCTTGCGGACCTCGGGCTTGCTGAATTCCTTCTGGAACGTCGGGAACGACAGCACCTGCAGCGACGAGGCCGGGCTCTGCTGGAACCGGTCACCGAGGTCGGTGGCGGCCGTCGACAGGCTCTCGGTCGGGATGGTCTTGATGACGTCCAGGTTGTCCGAGAGCACGTCCGCGTAGGCCGCGGTCGGCTGCTGGTAGATCCGGAACTCGACGCCGGCCACCTTCGGCTTCTGGCCGGGGAAGGCGTCGTACTTCTCGACCTCGACCTTGGCGTCGTGCTGCCAGGTGCCCTTGATCTTGAACGGGCCCTGACCGACCGGCGCCTGCTCGTAGCCCTCGGCCAGCACGCCCGGGGCGGAGAAGGCCACCTTCGGCAGCGGGTAGAAGGCCGTGTAGCCGAGCATCGTCTTGAACTCGCTGTACGGCTCGGTCAGCGTCACGGTGAAGGTGAGGTCGTCGACCTTCTTCAGCCCGGACAGCGTCTTCGCGGCCGGCTTCTCGCCCTGCAGGTCCGCGTAGCCGGCGACCTTCTCGAAGAAGTAGCTCGAGTTCTGACCGTTGGGGGCGTACGCGCCGTAGTTCCAGGCGTCGATGTAGCTCTCGGCCGTGACCTTCTCGCCGTTGTGGAAGGTGTAGCCGTCCTTCAGCTTGATCGTCCAGACCTTGTTGTCCGACGACGTCACCGACTCGGCCGCCACCTCGTACGGCTTGTTGGCCTCGTCATAGTCGACCAGCGGGCTGAACAGGGCGGCGAGCACCTGCGAACCACTGGTCTCGTTGGTGTTGGTGGGCACCAGGTGCTGCGGCTCGGCGATCTCGATCCGCACGGCCGCGTTGGGGTCGCTCTTCCCTGATCCGCCGTCGCCGCCCGAGCCGCAGGCCACCAGGCCAAGCGTCACCGCGAGCGGGAGAGCGGTCCAGGCGGCAAGCCTACGAACTCGCATTGAGTCTCCTCATCTCCTCACGCTGCGCAGTCTGGCCCGGCGCTGGGTAACGCTGCGCAACGTTGGGCAACGGTAGGTCGCGGCCGGCTGTTCGGCAACGAGAGCGTTGCGAACCAGTAACGGAAGGGCTGCCCGGGTCTTGTCGCGCTTCCACCCCTCTGCTATCGGTGGTGCGGCGAAGCCGCTGCTCAATGTCGGCTTCGAGGCTGGCGTTCCGCGCCCGGGGCGCGCTCCGGATCGCCGTGCGTGCCTGCCGGCTTGTTGTCCGGTCTGTGCTGTGTCACGCCCGCTGTCCGCCCTCGGTTGTGGTTGACTCCACACATGGTTACTCTGGGTGATTAAGCGCACGTCACGGAAAGTCACGGTTGGTCGTCGTCCCAACCTGCGGCCGTCGCCGTGAGACGATCTGGACGTGACGGCGACGATCCTGGACGGCAAGGCGACCGCGGCGGAGATCAAGGACGAGTTGCGGACGCGGGTCAAGGCGCTCGCGGAGTGCGGCATCACCCCGGGCCTCGGCACCGTCCTGGTCGGGGCGGACCCGGGCTCCCAGGCGTACGTCAACGGCAAGCACCGGGACTGCGCCGAGGTCGGGATCGCCTCCATCCGCCGCGAGCTGCCCGCCGACGCCACCCAGCAGCAGGTCGACGCGGTCCTCGCCGAGCTGAACGCCGACCCGGCCTGTCACGGCTACATCGTCCAGCTGCCGCTCCCGGCCCACCTGGACACCCAGCGCGCGCTGGAGATGATCGACCCGGACAAGGACGCCGACGGCCTGCACCCGGTGAACCTCGGCCGGCTGGTGCTGGGCTACGACGCCCCGCTGCCCTGCACCCCGCGCGGCATCGTCGAGCTGCTCCGCCGGCACGACGTGCCACTGCGCGGCGCGACGGTCGCCGTGGTCGGCCGGGGCAACACCGTCGGCCGTCCGCTGGGTCTGCTGCTCACCCGGCGCAGCGAGAACGCCACCGTGACGCTGTGCCACACCGGCACCCTCGACCTCGCCTCGCACACCCGCGCCGCCGACATCGTCATCGTGGCCGCCGGCGTGCCCGGCCTGCTCACCGCCGACATGGTCAGCCCCGGTGCCGTGGTGGTCGACGTCGGCATCACCCGGGTGATCGGGCCGGACGGCAAGGGCCGCTACACCGGTGACGTCGACCCGCAGGTGACCGAGGTGGCCGGCGGGCTGGTCCCGATGCCGGGCGGCGTGGGTCCGATGACCCGCGCCATGCTGCTGACCAACGTGGTCGAGCGCGCCGAGCGCGGCTGAGCCGGGGCGAACCGGGCGGCGGTGACGTTCGCCCCATCCCGGCGATGCCCGCCGCCCCTGGCCGGATCGGTGCCAGGATGACTGATACGGTCCGGAAAACCGACTGGTATCAGGGAGTGGGACGACCATGGGTAAGAAGGTCACTGTCGTCGGGGCCGGCTTCTACGGCTCCACCACCGCACAGCGCCTGGCCGAGTACGACGTCTTCGACACCGTCGTGATCACCGACATCGTGGAGGGCAAGCCGGCGGGTCTCGCGCTGGACCTCAACCAGTCCCGCGCGGTCGAGGGCTTCGAGACCAAGGTCGTCGGCGTCACCACCGGCCCGAACGGCGAGGGCTACGAGGCCATCGAGGGCTCGGACGTCGTCGTCATCACCGCCGGCCTCCCGCGCAAGCCGGGCATGAGTCGGATGGACCTGCTGGAGACGAACGCCAAGATCGTCCGTCAGGTGGCCGAGAACGTCGCCAAGTACGCCCCGAACGCGGTCGTCATCGTGGTCTCCAACCCGCTGGACGAGATGACCGCGCTGGCCCAGCTCGCCACCCAGTTCCCGAAGAACCGGGTGCTCGGCCAGGCCGGCATGCTCGACACCGCCCGGTTCACCAACTTCGTCGCCGAGGCCCTCCAGGTGCCGGTGAAGTCGGTCCGGACCCTGACCCTCGGCTCGCACGGCGACACCATGGTCCCGGTGCCGTCGAAGAGCACGGTGAACGGCAAGCCGCTGCGCGACGCGATGCCGGCCGAGCAGATCGAGGAGCTGGTCGTCAAGACCCGCAACGGTGGCGCCGAGGTGGTGGCGCTGCTGAAGACCGGCTCGGCGTACTACGCCCCGTCGGCCGCCGCCGCCCGGATGGCCAAGGCCGTCGCGGAGGACTCCGGGGAGGTCATGCCGGTCTGCGCCTGGGTCGACGGCGAGTACGGCATCTCCGGCGTCTACCTGGGTGTCGAGGCCGAGATCGGTGCCGAGGGCGTCAAGCGGGTCGTCGAGACCGACCTGGACGCCGACGAGCTGGCCAGCCTGAAGGAGGCCGCCGAGGCCGTCCGCGCCAAGCAGGGCGACATCGCCAGCATGTGATCCACCAGCACCACCCAAAGGGGGCACGCCAGCACCACCGGCGTGCCCCCTTCCACATCCCCACCCAACCCGCCGGCCGGCCGCCCCACCGCCCTGATCAACAAGTCTGCGTCAGAAACGCCGCTTGGGATGACGCAAACTTCTTGATCAACGCGAGGGAGGGCGGGGAGGGGGAGCGCGGGTGGGGGAGGGGGCTAGAGGGGGGGAAGGGGGTGCCCAGGTGGGGGGTGGCCAGGTGGGTGGGGGTGGGGGTGGTGGCGAGGGTGTGGAGGAGGGTCTTGCGGGAGGTGCGGGCGGTCGGCAAGTCCTCCTCGTGGGCGTAGGCCAGGTCGGGGTCGACGAGTTGCACGGCATGCACCAGGAGGTCGCCGGTGAGCAGGAGGCGCTCGTCGCCGGAGTCGACCAGCACCGACTGGTGGCCGGGGGTGTGCCCGGGGGTGCTCAGCAGGCGTCCCCCGGGGTGAGCGGGGTGTCGCCGTCGACCACCCGGAGCTGGCCGGCGGCGCGCAACGGCGCGACCAGGCCGGCCGGCAGCCCGGGGTTGATCGTCTCCATCGCGTCCAGCTCGGCCCGCTGCACCAGGTAGTCGGCGTTCGGGAAGTACGGGCGGCCGGGCGTGCCGGTGACCGCCCAGCCGATGTGGTCGCTGTGCAGGTGGGTGAGGACGACGGTGCGCACGTCGGCGGGGTCGATGCCGGCGGCGGCCAGTTCGGCGGGGAGCCGCCCCGGCACCGGCGCCCAGCTCGCGGCGGGCGAGCCGGCCGGTCCGATGCCGGCGTCGACCAGCGTGACCGGTCCGTCGCCGGTGCGGAACGCGAAGCTGCGGAACGGCAGCCACCAGCGGCCGTCGGCGGTGACCGAGGCCGGGTCGCGCCGGTCCGCCTCGCGCCAGTGCGCCGCGGTGGCGTCGGGGAACGCCTCGGTGCGGGGCTGGAAGAACGGCCCCTCGCCGTCGGTGAGCGCGGTGACCGTGATAGACCCGAGGGTACGGCTCAATGGCATCGGGTGATGATGCCAGTGATCTCCCGTGCCGGGCGTCCGGTTATCCGGCCGACCGAGGCCGGCTGGGGGGTGCCGGCCCGTTTCCAGTACGCTCGTACTGCTTGAGCACGTGTCCCCCGAGAGGAGCGCCGGTCGATGGCGAAGATCAAGGTAAACAACCCGGTCGTGGAGCTCGACGGCGACGAGATGACCCGGATCATCTGGAAGCAGATCCGTGAGCAGCTGATCCTGCCCTACCTCGACGTCGACCTGCACTACTACGACCTCTCGATCCAGCACCGGGACGAGACCGACGACCAGGTCACCGTCGACGCCGCCAACGCCATCAAGGAGCACGGCGTCGGCGTCAAGTGCGCGACCATCACCCCGGACGAGGCCCGGGTCGAGGAGTTCGGCCTGAAGAAGATGTGGCGGTCGCCGAACGGCACCATCCGCAACATCCTCGGCGGCGTCGTCTTCCGCGAGCCGATCATCATGTCCAACGTGCCGCGGCTCGTCCCCGGCTGGACCAAGCCGATCATCATCGGCCGGCACGCCCACGGTGACCAGTACAAGGCCACCGACTTCGTCGTCCCCGGCCCGGGCACGGTGACCATCACCTACACCCCGGCCGACGGCGGCGCCCCGATGGAGATGGAGGTCGCCAACTTCCCCGGCGGCGGCATCGCCATGGGCATGTACAACTTCGACGACTCGATCCGGGACTTCGCCCGGGCCTCGTTCCGGTACGGCCTGGACCGCAACTACCCGGTCTACCTGTCCACCAAGAACACCATCCTCAAGGCGTACGACGGCCGGTTCAAGGACGTCTTCGCCGAGGTGTTCGAGAACGAGTTCAAGGCCGAGTTCGACGCCGCCGGCATCACCTACGAGCACCGGCTGATCGACGACATGGTCGCCGCCGCGCTCAAGTGGGAGGGCGGCTACGTCTGGGCCTGCAAGAACTACGACGGTGACGTGCAGTCCGACACCGTCGCCCAGGGCTTCGGCTCGCTCGGCCTGATGACCTCGGTCCTGCTCTCCCCGGACGGCCGCACCGTCGAGGCCGAGGCCGCGCACGGCACGGTCACCCGGCACTACCGGCAGTGGCAGAAGGGCGAGAAGACCTCGACCAACCCGATCGCGTCGATCTACGCCTGGACCCGGGGCCTGGCCCACCGGGGCAAGCTGGACGGCACCCAGGCGGTCACCGAGTTCGCCAACACCCTGGAGCAGGTCATCGTGGACACCGTCGAGGGCGGCCAGATGACCAAGGACCTCTCGCTGCTCATCTCGCGGGACGCCCCGTGGCTGACCACCGACGAGTTCATGAACGCGCTCGACGAGAACCTGGCGCGCAAGCTCGCCGCCTGATCCTCGTACCGCGTCACCGACCGGGCCCGCCGGCTGCCGCCGGCGGGCTCCGTCGTATCCGGGCCGCGCCGCGGTGTCCGAGCGAGCGGACCGCGCGACCCGCCGCGAACGGTGGCGATCAATCCGTGGGCGCAGCCCCCGGCGTCACCGGGGTGGGCGTGGGTCGTTGAAGTGGGTGGACGTGATGCCAGTCTCGTCCAGGAAGGTTGACCGCGATCGCCTCGCGGCACGAGTGCCGATCAGCCAACCTTCCCGGCTGTCGCGCACAGCCAGCCGTCCCTTCCCTGCGGGGGCCCTGTCCCGGGCCCCCCGCGCCCTGTTCCCCTGGCGTGGCCGCATACCGCCGCCGGGACACGGACCGGGGTCAGGCGGCGCGGAGCCGCTCCGCGGCCCGCTCGGGCGCGATGTCGTTGATGAAGACCCCCATGCCGGACTCCGAGCCGGCCAGGTACTTCAGCTTGTCCTTGGCCCGCCGGATGCTGAACAGCTGAAGGTGCAGGTGACCCAGCTCCCGGTCGATCCGCACCGGCGCCTGGTGCCAGGCCGAGATGTACGGCATCGGCAGGTCGAAGAGCCGGTCGAAGCGGCGCAGCACGTCCAGGTAGAGCGGGCCGAACGCGTCCCGCTCGGCGTCGGTCAACGCCGGGATGTCGGGCACCGGCCGGTGCGGCGCCACGTGCACCTCGAACGGCCAGCGGGCGGCCGCCGGGACGTACGCCGTCCAGTGCTCGTTGCTGGTGACCACCCGGTCGCCGGCGGCCCGCTCGGCGGCGAGGACGTCGGCGTAGAGGTTGCCCCCGCCGGTGCGCTCGGCGTGCCGGCGGGCGGCGGCCAGCAGCGACCGGGTCCGCGGCGTCAGGAACGGGTACGCGTAGATCTGCCCGTGCGGGTGGTGCAGGGTCACCCCGATCTCCACGCCCCGGTTCTCGAAGCAGAACACCTGCTCGACGCCGGGCAGCTCGGCGAGCGCCACGGTCCGGTCGGCCAGCGCGTCCAGCACGGTGCGCACCCGGCGCGGCGGCAGGCCGGCGAACGAGGCGTTGTGGTCGTCGGTGAAGCAGACCACCTCGCAGCGGCCCCGGCCCGGGCGTACCGGGGTGAACGGGGTGATCTCGGCCGGCTCGTCGGCCACCCGCTGGCTCAGCGAGGGGAACCGGTTCTCGAACACGGCCACGTCGTAGTCGGGGGCCGGGATCTCGCTGAGCCGGTCGCCCCGGGTGGGGCAGAGCGGGCACTGGTCGGCCGGGGGGAGGAAGGTGCGGGTCTGCCGGTGCACCGCCACCGCCACCCACTCGTCGGTCAGCGGGTCGTACCGCAGCTGGGAGGCGGGCGGGGGAGGGGGCAGCTCGCGCCGGTCCGGCTGGTCGCGGACCGCGTCGTCCCGTTCGTCGAAGTAGATCAGCTCACGGCCGTCCGCCAGTTCGATCGCCGTACGCTTTTTCACCGCGCCGTCCCCTCCGTCGTCGCCCGGCCCGTGCTCGCCACGACCACCAGCTCGCCCACCTTCTCGTCCAGTACCCGGCGCGCCTCGGGAGCCAGCCGGTCGTCGGTGACCAGCACGTCGGCCGCGCCGAGGCCGACGATCGAGGAGATGCCCACGGTGCCCCACTTGGTGTGGTCGGCCAGCACCACCAACCGGTCGGCGGCGGCCACCAGGGCCCGGTCGGTCTCCGCCTCCATCAGGTTCGGTGTGGTGAAGCCGGCCCGCTCGGTGATCCCGTGCACGCCGAGGAAGAGCAGGTCCAGGTGCAGGGAGCGGATCGCCTCCACGGCCAGCGGGCCGACCAGCGCGTCGGACGGGGTGCGCACCCCGCCGGTGAGCACCACGGTCTGGTCGGTGCGGCCCTGCGCGTGCAGGATCTCGGCCACCGGCAGCGAGTTGGTCACCACGGTCAGCCCGGGCACGTCGACCAGGCGGCGGGCCAGCTCGGCGGTGGTGGTGCCGGCCGACAGCGCGACCGCCGCGCCGGGGTGGACCAGCTCGGCGGCCCGGCCGGCGATGGCGGCCTTCTCCGCGAGCTGCCGCACCGACTTGGCGTGGAAGCCCGGCTCGTCGGTGGAGCTGGGGCCGGGGACGGTGGCGCCACCGTGCACCTTGGCCAGCAGGCCCTGCTCGTGCAGCGTCTCCAGATCACGCCGGATGGTCATGTCGGAGACGCCGAACTCGGCCGCCAGCTCGGTGACGCGGACGCCACCGGTGGTGCGGACCCGGTCGAGGATGGCCGCCTGCCGCTGCCGCGCCAGCATCCGTCCGTACCTCCGGCTCCCGCGCACTCTCACACGCGCTCAAACGTGTTCCAACAAAGATGAACACTAGCGCGCAGGGGGCAGCGACGGAAGGTGACCCTGGCGGGAATCAGGCGGACTGGAGGCGGGGCTCCACCCAGCCGGTCTCGGTGAGGTGGTTCATCACCGACAGCACCGCCTCGTCGACGGTCAGGTCGGTGGTGTCTACCACGATCTCGGCGTCGGTCGGCTCCTCGTACGGGTCGTCGACGCCGGTCATCCCGGTGAGCAGGCCGGCCCGGGCCCGGGCGTACAGGCCCTTGCGGTCACGCCGCTCGCACACCTCCAGCGGGGTGGCCACGTGGACCAGCACGAAACCGGCCCCCGCCGCCAGCGCCATCTCCCGGGCGGTCGCCCGCGCCTGGGCGTACGGGGCGATCGGGCAGCAGATGCCCACCCCCCGGTGCCGGGCGACCTCGGCCGCCACCCAGCCGATCCGGCGGACGTTGGCGTCCCGATCCGCCCGGCTGAAGCCCAGCCCCGCCGACAGCTCCCGGCGCACCACGTCGCCGTCGAGCAGGGTCACCGTGCGGTCGCCCTGCTCCCGCAGCACGTCCGCCAGCCCACGGGCGATGGTCGACTTGCCGGAGCCGGACAGGCCGGTCAGGAACACCACCAGACCCCGGTGCCGCCGCGGCGGGCGGGCCCGGCTCAGCTCCTTGGCCACCGCCGGCGGGGTGTGCCACTCGGGCAGCGGGAAGCCCCGGTCCAGCAGGTCGTCGATCTCCTCCTGGCGCAGCGCCAGCCGCCGGTTGCGCGGCGGGATGTCCTCCCGCCAGCGCCACTGCCCGTCCCGGTTGTCGTAGGCCAGCTCGCGGGGCACCAGCACCCGCAGGCCGGCGCCGGAGAGCATCTCGCCGGTGGAGAGCAGGTGGGTCACCCCGTACGCGGCGGAGATCCGGGCCCGCAGCAGGGCGTCGCCGATCTCGTCGCGGCCGCGCGGCATCGGCACCGCGACCAGGGTCGCCGGGGGCATCCGGTCGCGGGCGGCGAAGACGCTGCGGACCAGGGCCTCCGACGGCAGGCCAGCGGAGCCGCCCTCACCTACCGGGATCATCACCAGCAGGTGGGCGCCCAGGGTACGGGCGGCGTGCGCGATCTGCGCCAGCTGCGGCCGGTGCAGGGGCCGGTCGGCGATCACGCCGAGCACCCGGCCCGGGGGCAGCAGCGCCCGGACCTCCTCCGGGCTGCGGCGCAGCCGCTGGAACGGGCCGTGCCCGCCGTCGCCGAGCCGGCTGACCGGGCCACCCACCCCGGCCACACCCTCGCGGGCCGCCCAGACGTCGGCGACCTCCAGCGCGGCCACCGGTGCACCCTCGCCGTCGCTGAGCACCAGCGTGCGGCGTCCCGGGTCGGCCGGGTCCAGCCCGGCGGCCAGCGCCGCCGGCACCTGGAGGGTCACCGGCACCGGCCACGGCGTGCCGTCGGCGAGCCGGCCGCGACGCTGCAGCGAGGCCAGGTCGGCGCGGGTCATGAAGCCGGTCAGCGGGGCGTACGCCCCGGTCAGCAACAGCTCCAGATCGGCCAGCTCACCCGGGCGCGGCGTGTACGCCGGCGCGTCCCGAAGCACCTCGTCGGGCAGCACCCACCCGTTGCTCATCCGTACCCCTCACTCGCCGACCGGCACACAGTTTCGCAGCCGACCGGCGATCGGTCGAGAGCGCCACTCCACTGCGGTCCGGGCGGTTGGGGACGGCTCAACCGGTCGGGGTGAGCGGGGCGGCCCCGAACGAGACCGCGAACCGCTTGCACCAGATGGACACGCTGGTCAGCCCGGCCAGATCGGTGCCCGGCGGGATGTCGTACGCCTGGTCGCCACGGTTGCCCTTGAGCCGGCCCAGCTCGACCCACCGGCCGTCGTCGAAGACGTCCCAGCCGGCGCGGCCGGCGCGGACCGGCTGATCGGTCAGCCAGACCCGCAGGTCCGGGCCGTTGGAGGTGGCCAGGCCCACCAGTTCCAGCCGGTGCCGCCCGTCACCGCCGCGGACGACCCGGGCGGTGCCCGAGGTGTCGTGCTCGTGGGTGACGAACTCGCCCCGGCTGAGCAGCGTCGGCCCCGCCGGGGTCGGCGTCGGCCCGGCCGGTCCCGCGCCCCCCGTGGGCGCGGGACCGGCCGACGGCGTGGCGGCCACGTCCACGTCGGACAGCCGCTCGGCGACCCGGGTGTCGGTGACCGCCTTCCAGGGCTGGAACCACCAGAGCCCGACGGCCGCCCCGGCGGCGAGAACGACGACGACGGCCCAGGTCAGCGGGGTACGCAGCAGGCGGGTGACCACGTCGCCCAGTCTGCCGGGCCCCGGCCGCCCCGGTCATCGGGCCGCCGGGTTACGAAACCCTTACCGAGGGCTCGGGCCGGGGCGCGGAATCCGACCGGTGTCCCCCGGACGGGTTCTCAGGGGCGACCCCGGGCGATTCCTGATACCCCCGCGGGCGTCGGCTTCCTACGCTGACGGGCGTGACACTCATAGCGACCGAGTCGCTGACCAAGACGTACGGGGGTCGGGTCACCGCGTTGGCCGACCTGACCGTCGCGGTGGAGCCCGGGATCATCGGCCTGGTGGGCGCGAACGGCGCCGGCAAGTCGACCCTGATCAAGATCCTGCTGGGCCTGCTCGCCCCGACCAGCGGCCGGGTCTCCGTGCTCGGCCTCGACCCGACCACCGACCCGGCGACCGTACGGGCCCGGGTGGGTTACATGCCCGAGCACGACGCGCTGCCGCCCGACCTCACCGCCGCCGAGCTGGTCACCCACCTCGGCCGGATCAGCGGCCTGCCCCGGACGACGGCCCGCGAGCGGGCGTCCGAGGCGCTGCGGCACGTCGGCCTCTACGAGGAGCGCTACCGGCCGGTCGGCGGCTACTCGACCGGCATGAAGCAGCGGGTCAAGCTGGCTCAGGCCCTGGTGCACGACCCGGACCTGCTGCTGCTCGACGAGCCGACCAACGGCCTCGACCCGGCCGGCCGGGACGACATGCTCGCGCTGGTGCACCGGATCGGCACCGAGTTCGGCATCTCCGTGCTGGTCTGCTCGCACCTGCTCGGCGAGGTGGAGCGGATCTGCGACACGCTGGTCGCCATCGACGGCGGGCGGCTGCTGCGGGCCGGCCCGATCGCCGCCATGACCACCGCCACCGACGTGCTCGCCGTCGAGGTCAGCGAGGGTACGGACGAGCTGGCCACCCGGCTCGCCGCGCTCGACCTGCCGGTCAGCCGGGACGGGCGGATGCTGCTCGTCCCGCTCGCCGACGAGGCCACCTACGACCTGATCCTCGGCGCGGTCGCCGAGCTGGACCTGCCGCTGCACCGGCTCGACCAGCGGCGGCACCGGGTGGCCGAACTCTTCGCCACGAGGGAGCCCAGCCATGTCTGAGCCGACCGGCGTCATCCACGACATCGGCTACCAGCGCTACACCGGCCCCCGCCTCGGCCGCCGGCACGTCTTCGGCGCGCTCTACCTGCACGGCCTGCGGACCGCCTTCGGGCTGGGCCGCAGCGCCAAGGCCAAGATCTTCCCCTGGCTGGTGGTCGGCATCGTCACCATGGTGGCCGCCGGCGCCACCGCGGTCCGCAGCCAGATCGGCGAGGTGGTGATGACGTACGCCCAGTTCGCCGACTCGATGAGCTGGCTGGTCATCTTCTTCGCCGCGGTGGCCGCGCCGGAGCTGGTCTCCCGCGACCTGCGCAGCGGCGTGCTGCCGCTGTACTTCTCCCGGCCGCTGCCGCGCGGCGACTACGCCCTGGCCAAGCTGCTGGCCCTGGTCAGCGCGCTCTGGCTGCTGCTCGGCGCGCCGCAGCTGGTGATGTTCCTCGGCGCGGCGTTCACCACCGGCGACGGGATGCGCGGCGTCTGGAACGAGCTGCTCGACCTGCTGCCGGGGCTGCTCTACGCCGGCCTCTGGGCGGTCGTCTTCGCCTCGGTCGGCCTGCTGGTCGCCTCGCTCACCGGCAAGCGGGCGTTCGCGGCCGGCGGGATCGTGGCGGTCTTCCTGATGACCACCCCGATCGTCGGCACCCTGTCCATCCTGCCCTCCCGCACCGTCAACGAGCTGGCCGGACTGGGCTCGCCGTCGACCATCGTGCAGGGGGTCGGCATCTGGTCGCTGGGCGACCTGCTGGTCTCCGAGGACCAGGGTGGACCGGACATCGGCGGCTTCGGCCCGGTCTACGCCCTCGCCGCCGTGCTGCTGGTCGCCGGCTGCGTCGCCCTGCTGCTGCTGCGATACCGGAAGGTGGCCGCCCGATGACCACGATCAGCGCCGATCCCACGGCGAGCGTCCCGACCACCACCACCAGCACCCTCGACCTGGCCGGGGTGTCCCGCTGGTACGGCAACGTGGTGGCGGTCAACGACATCACCATGCGGCTGGGCCCCGGGGTGACCGGCCTGCTCGGGCCGAACGGCGCCGGCAAGACGACCCTGCTGCACATGATGGCCGGCTTCCTCGCCCCGTCCCGGGGCGCGGTGACCCTGGACGGTGAGCCGACCTGGCGCCACCCGGAGGTCTACCGCCGGCTCGGGCTGGTCAGCGAGCGGGAGGCGGTGCACACCTTCCTCACCGCGTACGAGTTCGTGCTGGCCAGCGCGAAGCTGCACCGGCTGCCCGACCCGGCGGCGGCAGCCCGACGGGCGATCGCCCTGGTCGAGCTGGAGGGAGCCCAGGACCGGCGGATCGGGACGTACTCCAAGGGCATGCGGCAGCGCGCCCGGGTCGCCGCGGCGCTGGTGCACGACCCGCAGGTGCTGCTGCTCGACGAGCCGTTCAACGGGATGGACCCGCGCCAGCGGCTGCACATGATGGGGTTGCTGCACTCTCTCGGCGACGCGGGCCGGACGATCCTGTTCAGCTCGCACATCCTGGAGGAGGTCGAGCAGGTCTCCGGCACCGTGCAGGTGATGGTGGCCGGCCGGCTCGCCGCCTCCGGGGACTTCCGGACCATCCGCCGGCTGATGACCAACCGGCCGCACGTGTTCACCGTCCGCTCCACCGACGACCGCGCGTTGGCGGTCGCGCTGATGGCCGAGCCCTCGGTCACCGGCGTCGAGCTGGATCGCACCGGCCTGACCGTCAAGGCCGGCGACTACGGCGCCTTCACCCGGGCGCTGCCGAAGATCGCGCTGGCCCACGGCGTCCGGGTCCGGCAGTTGCTGCCCGAGGACGAGTCCCTGGAGAGCGTCTTCTCCTACCTGGTGGAGGCCTGATGTCGACCGTTTCCTGGATCACCGCGCGCGGGCTGTTCGGCCGGCGTCGCTTCCTGATCCTGCTGCCGTTGCCGCTCCTGCTGCTCGGGCTGGCGATGCTCTGCCGGTCGCTCGGGGTCGAGCCGGGTGACTGGGGGCCGCCGGTGCTGGTCGGCCTCGGCCTGGCCGTGGTGCTGCCGGTGGTCTCCCTGATCGTGGGCACCGGCGTGCTGGGGGCCGAGATCGACGACGGCACCGTGGTGCACATCCTCACCAAGCCGCTGCCGCGCTGGCAGATCGTGCTGCCGAAGCTCGCGGTGGCCACCGTGGTCAGCGCGACCACCGTCGCCGTGCCGCTCTTCGTCGCGGGCGTGCTCGCCGATTCGGTACGCCTCGGGCTGGCCCTCGCCGCCGCATCGGCGCTCGGCGCGCTGGCGTACTCGGCGCTGTTCCTGGCGCTGAGCCTGCTCACCCGACGGCCGGTCCTGCTCGGCCTGGTCTACGTGCTGATCTGGGAGGGGCTGCTGGGCAACTTCGTCCGCGGCACGAAGGTGCTCTCGGTCCAGCAGTGGGTGGTCGCCATGGCCGACCGGATGGCCCCCACCGACCTGCTGTCGACCACCGTCTCCGTCCCCGTCGCGGCGGTGCTGACCGGCGTCGTCGCGGTCGGCTTCACCGTCCTGGCGATCGACCGCCTCCGCTCCTTCTCCATGGCCGGCGAAACCAGCTGACCCCACCCACCCCCACCCCACCCCGGGATGCACTTTCAGAGAAAGAGTGGCCGCAGCGCCCTGAATGGCCACTCTTTCTCTGAAACTGCGCGCACCTCGGGGGTGGGGGGTTAGAAGGCGGAGGCGATTACCAGGTCGGGGGTGCGGTCGGGGAGCAGGTCGAGTTTGGTGATGCGGCCGGCGGCGCGGAGGTCGTCGGCGATCAGGGTGAGCTGCTCCAGCAGGGCGGCGGGGCCGAGCGCCTCGGCCAGCGGCACCTCCGCCTTCATCGACAGCTTCCGTTCCGACTTGGCCCGGCGCACCTGGCCCAGCGCGTCCCCGGCCAGCCGCAGCAGTTGCGGGTCGGCGGTGCCCTCGATCGCCCGCCCCACCTCGTACGTGGTCGGCCAGGTGGCCCGGTGCACCGAGCCGTACCGCCACCACGACCAGACCTCCTCGGCCACGTACGGCAGGACCGGGGCGAAGAGCCGCAACTGCACCGACAGCGCGGTGGCCAGCGCCGCCCGCGCCGACTCGGCACCCGGCCCGGAGCCGTAGGCGCGCTCCTTCACCAGCTCGATGTAGTCGTCGCAGAACCGCCAGAAGAACGCCTCGGTGACCTGGAGCGCCGCCGTGTGGTCGTACGAGTCGAAGGCGGACGTCGCGGCGGCGACCACGCCGGAGAGTTCGGCGAGCATGGCGGTGTCCAGCGGCGCGGTCGCCGGAGCGCGCAACGCGTCCGCGGCGCCCAGCCCCAGGGCGAACCGGGAGGCGTTGAGCAGCTTGGTGGCGAGCCGCCGACCCACCTTGATCTGCGCCGGGTCGAAGGCCAGGTCCATGCCGGGCTTGCCGTTGGCCGCCCAGTACCGCACCGCGTCGGAGCCGTGCTGCTCCAGCAGCGCCATCGGGGTCACCACGTTCCCCTTGGACTTGGACATCTTCTTCCGGTCCGGGTCGAGGATCCAGCCGGAGAGCACGGCGTCCCGCCAGGGCAGCACGCCGTGCTCCAGGTGGGCGCGGACCACGGTGGAGAAGAGCCAGGTCCGGATGATGTCGTGCCCCTGCGGGCGCAGGTCCATCGGGAAGACCCGGCTGAACAGGTCCGGGTCGGTCTCCCACCCGCCGACGATCTGCGGGGTCAGCGAGGAGGTCGCCCAGGTGTCCAGCACGTCCGGGTCGCCGACGAAGCCACCCGGCAGCCCGCGCTGCGACTCCTCGAAACCGGGCGCGGGATCGCTGGACGGATCGACCGGCAACATCGCCTCGTCCGGTGTGAGAGGGTGGGACCAGTCCGGCTCGCCAACGTCGTCGAGCCGGTACCACACCGGCACCGGCACCCCGAAGAAGCGCTGCCGGCTGACCAGCCAGTCACCGGTCAGCCCGCCCACCCAGTGGTCGTACCGGTGCTTCATGTGCTCCGGCACCCAGCGCAGCTCGCCGCCCCGGGCCAGCAACTGTTCCCGCAGGCCGGCGTCCCGCCCGCCGTTGCGCAGGTACCACTGGCGGGTCGAGACGATCTCCAGTGGCCGGTCGCCACGCTCGTAGAACTTCACCGGGTGGGTGATCGCGCGCGGCTCGCCGACCAGGTCACCGGCGTCGGCCAGCAACTGCACCATGGTCCGCCGGGCCCCGTTGACGGTCTGCCCGGCCAGGGCGGCGTACGGCTCGGCCGGCACTCCGTGCGGCGGCTCCGGCAGCAGCCGGCCGTCCCGGCCGATCACCACCCGGGTGTCCAGCTGCAGCTCCCGCCACCAGGTCACGTCGGTCAGGTCGCCGAAGGTGCAGACCATCGCGATGCCGGTGCCCTTGGCCGGGTCCGCCACCGGGTGCGCGCGCACCGGCACCTCGACAGCGAAGATCGGGCTACGCACCGAGCGGCCCACCAGGTCCGCGTACCGCTCGTCGTCGGGGTGGCAGACCAGCGCCACGCAGGCCGGCAGCAGCTCCGGCCGGGTGGTGTCGATGAGCACCTCGCGCCCGCCCGGCCCGGTGAACCGCAGCCGGTGGTACGCCCCGGGCCGCTCCCGGTCCTCCAGCTCCGCCTGGGCCACCGCGGTGGCGAAGCCGACGTCCCAGAGCGTCGGCGCCTCCGCCTGGTACGCCTCGCCCCGGGCCAGGTTGCGCAGGAACGCCCGCTGGCTGGTCGCCCGCGCCACCCGCCCGATGGTCGTGTACGTCAGCGACCAGTCCACCGACAGCCCGAGCCGCCGCCACAGCGCCTCGAAGACCTGCTCGTCGGCGGCGGTCAGCCGTTCGCACAGCGCCACGAAGTTGCGCCGGTCGATCGGCGTCGGGTCCTTGCGCCGCTCCTCGCTCACCGGCGTCGCGGGCGGCTGCCAGTGCGGGTCGTACGGCAGCGACGGGTCGCAGCGCACCCCGTAGACGTTCTGCACCCGCCGTTCGGTGGGCAGGCCGTTGTCGTCCCAGCCCATCGGGTAGAAGACCGTCCGGCCGCGCATCCGCTGGAAGCGGGCCACCATGTCGGTGTGCGTGTACGAGAAGACGTGCCCCATGTGCAGCTCGCCCGATACGGTCGGCGGCGGGGTGTCGATCGCGTACACGTCCGACCGCTCCTTCGAGCGGTCGAACGCGTACGTGCCCTCCTCCTGCCAGTGGCGCGCCCAGGTCTCCTCGAGCCCGTCCAGGGTCGGACGCTCGGGGACGCCGGCGCGGGCCGTCCTCGCCGTATCAGTCATCCGTCGATCGTAGGCAGCCCGCGTCGCCCTGCCCACGGCTTATCCGCCGGTGTCGCCTAACGGTTCGAGGACCCGATCGGGTTGAGCAGCGGGCCCCGGGTGGCGAGCTGGATGCCGAGGCCGGTGTTGGCGTTCACCCGGTCCAGGATGGTGGAGACCGGCATGTAGTAGTTCTGCTCGTTCGGGTTCGTGCAGGCGCCGCTGCCCGGGTCGCCGTCGTTCAGGATGCCGAGCGCCCGGCCGTCGGACTCGGTGAAGAGCGGGCCGCCGCTGTCACCGGGGCGGGCGCAGACCCGCACGCCGATGCGGCCGTTGGTCTTGCTGGTGACCGTGCCGCAGCGGGTGCCGGGGACGTAACCGGCGCCCGCCCCGGAGTCGACGTACACCTCGCCCGCCTTGGGCGTGTACCCCGAGCCGGTCGCGCAGACGACCCAACCGATCTGGACCGCGCTGTAGGCGGTGTACCCGGTGATCTTCACGTCGTGGCTGTCCGTGGTGGCGCAGGCCGGGTTGTCCGTCACGCAGAAGTAGTTGACCAGGCTGGCCTGGTCGCCGCCGCTCCGCCGCGGGTACGCCCACCGGTCGATCGCGCCGTCCTGGTACGGGATCACCGCGTAGTCGTACGTGGTGGTGTTCTCGGCCAGCACCGGGCTGGTCGACTCCACGCCGACCGGCACCTTCGGTCCGAGGAACTGGTGCCAGGTCCGGTCGACGTTCAGGTGCCGCCCGCCGACCACGCAGTGCCCGGCGGTCAGCAGGTAGTACCGCCCGGACCGCGCCCGCAGGTTGAAGGCGCTGGTGCAGCCGCCGACCGTGCCGTCGTCCCGGGGCACGTCCAGCCGGATGCCGCCGCGCATCGGCGCCTGGGCGCAGTTGAGCGGGTCGCACGACTTCTCGATCGAGGGCGGAATCTGTCGGGTCCGGGCCGGCACCCCGGCGGCCTCGATCGCGCCGGCCAGCCGGGCGTCGTCCGCCGCGACCGCGCCGCCGGTGAGGACCAGCACCTCGTTGGCCTGCTCGTCGACCACCACGTCGGTGCCGGCGGTCACGCCGAGCGCGCCGGCCGCGCGGGCCGCCGCCTCGGTGAGGTCGCGCAGCGAGTGGCGCACCGGGACGACCTTCACGTGGGCGGCGTCCGGCACCCCGGCGACCGCCTTCGCGACCGGAGCCGGGTCGGTGGCCGCGATGGTGAGGACGCCGCCGCCGGCCTGGTCCAGCCACATGCCGGCGTACTCGGTGGGGTAGCTCGCGGCGAGGGTGGCCGCGAGCGGCGCGGAGAACTCCTGGAGGGCGACCCGGCGGGCCGCCTCGTCCTGGCTGACCCGGTAGCGGTTGCTCAGGTAGGCCACCGAGGCGGGCGCGTCCTTCGCCACCTCAGCGGCGGGTCGCCCGACGGCCGTGACCGGTCGCGTGTCCACCGTGGAGCGCCCCGCGCCGGCTCGGCTGCCGATGCCGCTGTCCGCGCCGGGCGCCGCATCCGCCGGGGCCGTCCCGGCGGTGGCCGATTCGACCGCGCCCGCCGTCACGGCGGCCGGCACCGGACCGGCGTCGTCCTCCCGCGCCAGCGCGACCGTCGCCGCGCCCACCGTGCTGATCACCAATGCCGCCGCGACAACCACTCGTCGTCGGATCCGCACGCCGCAACCTCCCCGTGTTTTCGGCTGTGCCCGACCGGCCGGACGTCGCCCTGGGGCGATCGCCGGGCCGATCAACGCACGGCAGTCTAGCCGGGCGACCCGTCCACGGGGTGCCGGTCTCGGGGCAGCGCCCGCGCCGGTGGCCGTGCGAGCATCAGCCACCACGCGGGGAGAGCGGCCAGGATCGCGGGGTCCTGTACACCGGAAGGCGGTCCATGGACGAGGTGGGTGTACGCCGGGCGTGGTGGGACTGGCCCGCGCTGGTGGAGGCGTTGGCGGCATTCGCCGTCGGCATGGCGTTCATGGTCCCGGCTTGGCAGTTCCCGGGAACGGCCGGCTACGGCGACCTGTTCCAGAGTTCGCTGATCCCGCTGGCCGCGCTCGCGTGCGCGCTGCTGGTGGTCGGGGTGTCGACGACCGCGCTGCTGCCGCGCCTGCCGGCGTGGCCGTTGGTCGTGGGTGCCCTGCTGGTCGCCCTGGCCGCCGACGGGATCGCCGACGGTGCGGAGTTGGTGCTCACCGACCACCGCCCCGTGGCGCGGATCGTCGCGGTGCTCGCCGGTCTGGAGGTGGGGCTGGCGCTGGGCGGCGTCCTGCTGGCCGTCGCGCAGGCCCCCCGGTCGGTCCGGTGGCTGATCAGCGGCGGGCTGGCCGCCGGTCTGGTGCTGCAACCGGTGAGCGTGGCGACGGTCCATGCTCTGGTGCGCGGCCGGGAGTCGGTGTCCCCGGTGACGGCGCAGCTCGGGTTCGCCGCGCTCGCGGCGGTCTGCGCAGCCCTCGTCGCGTACCGGCGGGGTCGGTACGCGCCGCTGCCCACGTCGGGCCGACCGGCGGTCGCCCCGGTGGTCGTGGTGGGCGCGGCGGGCGCGCTCGTCGGGGCCGGCCTGGCCGTCCGGTCCGCGCTGTCGGGCGGCTCCCCGCTCCCGAACAGCCTGTCCGGCCACGACCGCCAGCAGGCGCTGGCGGGGTTCGGCCAGTGGTCCCTGGTGCTGCTGGTGGTGGCCGTCGGCGTGCTGCTTCTCGGCCACGCGTACCGGGTCGGTGGGGTGGTCGCGGCCCGCTGGGTGCTGCTCTGCCTCGGCGCCGGCCCGGTAGCCCTCCTCGCGGCGCAGACGACCAGTGCGGCGCGGGCCGAAACCGGGTATCCGCTGGTCCTCGCGGCGGTCGCCGCCGTCACCGCGGGCGCCGCGTTCGGCCGGTACGCCCCCGCCCGGGCCGTGCCGTGGGACGCCCTCGGCCTGCTGGTGGCCGCGGTCGCCGGGTTCCTGTCCACCCCGGCGGTCCGCACCGAGTTGCCGTCCCTGCGACTGCTGACCGTCGCCGGTCTTGGCCTCGCTCTCTCGTTCGGGCTGAGCCAGGCCGCCTGGGGGCTGCCCGGGCCGGACAGCGACCGTACGCTGGTGCTCCGGATCCTGGTCACCGGCCCGGCCGCGCTCGTGCTCTCCGCGCTCGCGCTGGCACCGGTGGTCATCCGGTCGCTCTCCGGCGTTCCCGAGGATGAGTCGCTGCTCACGGTTCCGGGTCACGCGGCGGCGGTCGCCGTGCTCCTGGTGCTGCTCCTCGGCATCAGCCGGGCGGTGGAGCGGTTCGGCCGCGACCCGGGCGTCGAGCCGGGCACCGGCACGGCGTCGCCCGCGCCGGTCTCCCCGGGCGGCGCCGGCGGACCAACCCGCTAGACCAGCGAGTCGCGCCACTGCCGGTGCAGGGCGGCGTACCGGCCACCGGCGGCGGCGAGCCGCGCGGGCGGTCCGTCCTCCACCACCCGACCGCCGTCGAGGACCAGCACCCGGTCGGCGGTCTCGACCGTGGAGAGCCGGTGCGCGATCACCAGCGCGGTGCGGTCGCGCAGCACGGTGGCGAGTGCCCGCTGCACCAGCCGCTCGGTCGGCACGTCCAGCGACGAGGTCGCCTCGTCGAGGATCAGCACCCGCGGGTCGGCCAGGAACGCCCGGGCGAACGCGACGAGCTGCCGCTGCCCGGCGGAGAGCCGGCCGCCGCGTCGGTGCACCTCGGTGGCGTACCCGTCGGGAAGCGCGGCGATGAAGTCGTGCGCGCCGATCGCCCGCGCGGCGGCCTGCACCGCCGCGTCGTCGGCGCCGGGGCGGCCGAACCGGATGTTCTCCGCCACCGTGCCGCTGAACAGGTGGTTCTCCTGGGTCACCAGCACCACCGCGCGGCGCAGCTCCGGGTCGGCCAGGTCGCGCAGGTCGATCCCGTCCAGCTCGACGGCGCCGCTGTCCGGGTCGTGGAAGCGGGCCAGCAGCTTGGCGACGGTGGACTTGCCCGCCCCGGTCGGCCCGATCAGCGCGACCGTCTGCCCGGCCGGCACCCGCAGGTCCAGCCCGAGCAGGATCGGCGTGCCCGGCCGGTAGCCGAAGGAGACCGACCGGAACGCCACGGCCCCGCGTCCCGGCCCGGTGGGCAGCGGCACCGGCTGCGCCGGTTCGGGTACGCCGGGCCGCTCGTCGAGCACCCCGGCCAGCTTCTCCAGCGCCGCCGTCGCCGACTGCAACGAGTTGTAGAACTGGCTCAGCTCCTGCATCGGCTCGAAGAAGCGGCGCAGGTAGAGCAGGAAGGCGGCGAGCACCCCCACCTCCGTCGCGCCGTCGAGCACCCGCCAGCCGCCGTACCCGAGCACCACCGCCACGGTGACGTTGCCGATCACCTTGATCCCCGGCGAGTACGTGGCGATCAGGCGGAACGCCCGCAGGTTGGCCCGCCGGTACCCGTCGTTGACCGCCCCGAAGATCTGCTGGTTGCGCGGTTCCCGGCGGTACGCCTGCACGGCGCGGATGCCCCGCAGCGACTCCACGAAGTGCACGATGACCAGCGCCACCGCCTCCCGGCTGCGCCGGTACGCGTCGGCCGACGCGCGGGCGAACCAGCGGGACAGCAGGTAGAGGAACGGGAAGGCGAGCAGGGTGACCGCGGCCAGCGGCAGGTCCAGCCAGAGCAGGATGGCGGCCACGGAGAGCACCGACAGCGCGGCGGTCACCAGGCTGTCGATGCCGCCGTCGACCAGCTCGGCGATGGATTCCAGGTCGCTGGTCAGCCGGGACACCACCCGGCCGGAGGTGTAGCGCTCGTGGAAGCCCACGGAGAGGCCCAGGAAGTGCCCGTACACCCGCCGGCGCAGCTCCAGCAGGACGGCCTGGCCGATCCGCGCGGAGAGGGTGAGGAAGCCGCGCCGGGCCGCGTACTCGGTCACGGCCGCGACCACGAAGGCGCCGGCGACGGCGGCCAGTGGGCGCGCGTCGCCGGCCCGCAGCGGCGCGATGGCCCGGTCGATGCCGAGCATGACCAGGTACGGCCCGGACATGGCGGCCGCGTTCTGCGCCAGCAGCAGGCCCACGGCCAGGCCCAGCCGGCCCCGGTGCGGGCGCAGCAGCTCGCCCAGCAGCACCCGGCTGCGGGCGCGCAGCCGGGCCACCGCTTCGGGTGCGGTGTCCTCGGCGCGGCTGCGGTCGGTGTCCGGGTCGGTGGCCAGCCCCCGCCAGCGGGACAGATCCGGTGGCTCGGTCCGCTGCCGGGGCAGCCGGGGTGTCACGAGCGCACCAGGCCGTCCGTGGAGTTCGGCTCGGCGGAGAGCACCGCCCGGTACGCGGGCACGGTGGCGAGCAGCTCGGAGTGCCGCCCCACCGCGGCGATCCGGCCCCCGTCGAGCAGCGCCACCCGGTCGGCCAGCGCGACGGTCGACGGTCGGTGCACCACCAGCAGCGCGGTGGTGTCCCGCAGCACCCGTCTCAGCGCCGCCTCGACCAGCGCCTCGGTGTGCACGTCCAGGGCGGAGAGCGGGTCGTCCAGCACGAGCAGCGCGGGCCGGCCGAGCACCGCCCGGGCCAGCGCGAGCCGTTGCCGCTGCCCGCCGGAGAGCGACAGCCCCTGCTCGCCGACCCGGGTCGCCAGCCCCCACGGCAGGTCGTACGCGAAGTCGGCCTGGGCCAGCGCCAGCGCGGCCCGCACCTCCTCCTCGTCGGCGTCCGGGCGGCCCAGGGTGAGGTTCTCCCACACCGACATGGAGAACAGCGTCGGCTCCTCGAAGGCCACCCCGACCAGCCGGCGCAGCGAGGCCAGCCGCAGGTCGCGCAGGTCGTGCCCGTCCAGGGTGATCCGCCCGCCGGTCACCTCGTGCAGCCGGGGCACCAGGGAGAGCAGGGTGCTCTTGCCGCTCCCGGTCGCGCCCACCAGCGCCAGCGTCTCGCCCGGCTCCACGGTCAGCTCGATCTCCCGCAGCACCGGCTCGGGGGCGCCGGGATAGCGGAACGAGACGGCCTCGAAGCGCAGCCGGCCCCGCACCGCCGCCGGGGCGAGCGTGACCGCGTGCGGGGCGTCCACGATGGACGGCGGGGTGTCCAGCACCTCCTGGATCCGGTCGGCCGCGGTCGCCGCCTCCTGGGCGTTCGCGATGATCCAGCCCAGCGACTGCACCGGCCAGATCAGCATCAGTTGCAGGCTGACGAAGGCGACCAGCTCGCCGATGGTGAGGGTGCCCCGGGCGGCGAGCGCCGCACCGCAGACCAGCACCACGCCGAGGGTCAGGTTGGGCACCAGGTCGAGCAGCGCGGAGGTACGGGCCAGCAGCCGGGCCTTGTCGACGCCGGTGTCGTGCAGCGCGCGGGCCCGCTCGCCGAACCGGGCGGCCAGTTCGGGCCCCCGCCCGTATGCCTTCATGGTGCGCAGGCCCTGCGCGGTCTCCTCGACCAGGGTGGCCACGTCGCCCTGCTGGTCCTGCATCCGGCGGGACGCGGCGTGGTAGTGCCGGGCGAACCGCCGACTGATCAGGAACAGCGGCACCGCGCTGGCCGCCACCAGCAGCCCCAGCGGGCCGTGCAGCCGGATCAGCAGGGCCACCACCGCGAGGTAGGTGATCAGGTTGAGTACCAGGAAGAGCAGGCCGAAGGAGAGGAACCGGCGGATCACCGACAGGTCGCTGGTGACCCGGGAGAGCAGCTGGCCGGACTGCCACCGGTCGTGGAAGCCGGCCGGGAGCCGTTGCAGATGGGCGTAGATGTCGGCGCGGATGGCCGACTCCATGCCCACCGAGGAGGAGGACTGGGCCCACCGCCGGATGAAGATCAGCAGCGCCTCGGCGAGCCCGAGCAGCAGGGCCAGGCCGCTGAGGCGGAGCAGCCCGTCCGCGTCGTGTCGGGCGATCGGGCCGTCGACCACCCGCTGCACCACCAGCGGCACCGCCAGGCCGGCCGCGGTGGCGGCCAGCGCCGCGAGCAGCAGCAGGCACCACTCCACCGCGTACGGGCGCAGGTAGGGGCCCAGTCGCCGGAGGTTGTGCAGCGGGCGCGGCCGGGCGTCCACCCGGTGGGTCGGGTCGCCGTCGCGCTGCGCGGGCACTACCCGACGGTAGCGTCAGATGACGGCCGCGCCGGTGTCAGCTTGCCGTCAGCCGCCGTTCGTGACCGAGCAGCCATTCCTTGACGTCCAGTCCCCAGCGGTAGCCGCCGAGCGTCCCGTCGGTGCGCAGCACCCGGTGGCAGGGGACGAAGAGGGCGGCGGCGTTGCGGGCGCAGGCGGCGGCCGCCGCCCGTACGGCGGCCGGCCGGCCGGCCAGCCCGGCGAACCCGGTGTACGTCACCGGTTCGCCCGGCTTCACCTCGCGCAGCACCTCCCAAGCGTAGGTCATGAACGCTCCGCCGCTGTGCTGCCGCACCGGCACCCCGTCGATGGCGGTCAGGTCACCGTCCAGGTAGGACCGGACGGCGACGGTGACGGGGCCGAGGTCGGTGCGGTGCCGCAGCGCCCCGCGCAGGCTCGGATGCACCAGCGGGAGCAGGTTCTCCGGGGCCGGGGTGAAGCCGGCCGCCCGAACGGCCCCGTCCGGGCCGGCCAGGATGCTCAGCGGGCCGACGGGGGTGTCGATGACGGTGCTGTCGATGCTCATGCTGCTCTCCAGAGTCGGATCACCGCGTACGAGCGCCAGGGGCGCCAGCGTTCGGCGTGGGTGTCGAGGGTCTTCGGGTCGGTGGGCAGGCCGAGGGCGGCGGCGCCCCGGCGTACGGCCAGGTCGGTGGGGAGCAGGACGTCCGGGTCGCCGAGGGCGCGCATGGCCACGTAGCCGGCGGTCCAGGATCCGATCCCGGGCACGGCGGTCAGTCGCCGGAACACCTCTTCCCGGTCTCCGCCCGGGTCGAGGTCGATCTCGCCGGAGGCGACGGCCCGGGCCAGCGCCCGCACCGTCTCCCGCCGCCCGGCCGGCATCCCGAACGCCGAGTCCGGCAACTCCGCCACCTCCGCCGCCCGGAGGAATCCCCGCAGCCCCGGTCGATCATGAGGTTGACCGGGGTTCTGGAGGTTCACCTCGCCGTCAACCTCATGATCGACGGGTGGCTGCGGGATGGGGGCGGCGGTGAGGAGGCGGGTGAGGGTGGTGCGGGCGGAGCGGACGGAGACCTGCTGGCCGACCACGGCACGCAGGGCCGCCTCGAAGCCGTCCACCGCGCGGGGCAGGCGGATGCCGGGCTCGGCCGCGACCGCGGCGGCCAGGGCCGGGTCGGCGGCGAGGGTCTCGTCGATGGCCTGCGGGTCCGCGTCGAGGTCGAGCAGCCGGCGGCAGCGGGCCACCGCGGGGGCCAGGTCGCGCATGTCGGCCAGGCGCAGGGTCGCCGAGACGTGGCCGGCCGCCGGGGTCAGCGCCACCTCCGCCGCGCCGTGCGGCAGTCGCAACCCCCGGTGGTACGTCCCGTCGCGTACCTCCTCCACGCCGGGCAGCGCGCGGAGCGCGAGGAAGTCCAGCAGCGCGGCGGCGTGCAGCGGTGGCCGGTACGCCAGCCGCAGCGTGATCGTCCCCGCGCCGCCCGCCACCGACCGGCCGCCCCGCGCCACCCGCAGCTCCGACGGGGCGGTGCCGAAGACCTCGCGGACCGTGTCGTTGAACTGCCGGACGCTGCCGAACCCGGCCGCGAAGGCGATCTCGGCCATGCCCAGCCCGGTCGTCTCGATCAGGGTGCGGGCGGTCTGCGCCCGCTGGGCCCGGGCCAGCGCCAGCGGGCCGGCCCCCAGTTCGGCGCGGAGCATCCGGTGCAGGTGCCGCTCGGTGTAGCCGAGCCGGGTGGCCAGCCCCGGTACGCCGTCCCGGTCGACCACCCCGTCGGCGATCAGCCGGACGGCCCGGCCCACCACGTCGGCCCGGACGTCCCACTGCGGCGAGCCGGGCGCCGCGTCCGGGCGGCAGCGGCGGCAGGCGCGCAGCCCGGCGCCCTGCGCGGCGGCGGCCGACGGGAAGAACCGGACGTTCTGCCGCTTCGGCGTCATCGCCGGGCAGGACGGCCGGCAGTAGATCCCGGTCGACGTCACGCCGGTGTAGAACCAGCCGTCGAAGCGCTGGTCACGGCTGTCCACGGCCCGGTAGCACCGCTCGAAGTCCAACTCCATGCCACCGATGATGCCCCGCTCGGCAGCCCGCCGGCTGGCGGGAATCGGACCCGGGCGTCAGTGGCGTCGCCGGCCCTTCCGGTCGGCGAGCAGGGCCGGCCGGAACACGCCGTCCGGGTCGTACCGCCGCCACAGCCGCGCCACCCGGGCTCCGGTCTCGCCGGGGTAGATCCGGGCGAACGCGGCCGGATCCGGCCGGCTCTCGAAGTTCACGTACGCGCCGTCGGCCCGTGCGGCGATGCCCTTCCAGGCGGTGTCCAGCGCCGCTCCGCCGTGCGGCGGAAACACCGAGGCGGTGACCAGGGTGTCCTGGTGCCGGTGCGGGTAGGCGGTCGCGCCGGGATCGACGTCGTTGACCGCCCCGCCCACCGAGCGCAGCTGGATCAGTGCGCGCGCCGGCCCGGCGGCCGCCCGCATGATGGCCCGGGCCGCGGCGTCGTCCATGCCGGTGAGCAGGCCGTTGGTGGTGGTGCTCCGCTGGTGCCCGACGTTCGGGTGCAGGTGCCCGGTCGGCACCAGGGCGGAGTAGGGCACCAGGTCGGTCCGGTATTCGAGCACCTTCCCGATCTCCAGCAACGGCTGCACGGCGGGCCGGACCCGCCGCAGGCTCTCGGCGGTGACCACGGCCGTGATGGACAACACGGCCGACGGCCCGTGCGGGAACAGGACCGCAGCCGTGGACAGCTCGCGCGGCGCCTGCGCCAGGTAGCCCGCCCACTCCCGCAGGGTGCGGCCGTCCCGCTCCGCCTCGATGACGATCTGCGCCACCCCGACGTTGCGGACCTCGGTGGCCTCGATCTCGAACGCCACCACCACTCCGCCTCCCGCGCCGGCGCCGCGCAGCACCCAGAACAGTTCCGGCTCGTGCTCCGCGTCCGCGCGCACGAAGGTCCCGTCCGCCAGCACCACCTCGACCGCCCGGACATGGTCGATGGTCAGGCCGTACGAGCGGACCAGCCAGCCGACGCCACCGCCGATGGCCAGGCCGCCCACGCCGACGTTGCCGTGGTCGCCGGAGCTGATCACCAGCCCGTACGGGGCCAGCGCCGCCGCGACCGACGCCCAACGGGCACCGGCCTGCACCCGGACCAGCCCGGACCGCTCGTCGAGCACCTCCACCCGGTCGAGCGCGGACAGGTCGATGACCAGGCCGCCATCGTTGGAGGAGGCACCGGAGAGGCCGTGCCCGCCGCTGCGGACGGCGAGCGGCAACCCCTGCTCCCGCGCGTACCGGATGGCGTCGACCACCTGTGCCGTGGTCTCCGGCAGCAGGACCCCGGCGGGGGAGTTCGCCGTGGTGTACGTCGAGCGCAGCAGCCCGTACCGGCGGTCACCGGGCGTGACGATCCGCCCGGTGAGGGACTCGGGGACGCGGGCCAGGGCGGCGGTCATCGCTGCCCCCGAAACTCGCGCACCTGCTCGCGGACCGCCGGGACCACCCGTTCGGTGAACGCCCGCAGTTGTGAGCGGGGCGAGGCGGTCGGCCAGAAGATGAACGTGTCGAAGCCGAGGTCGACCGCCCACCGGGTGAGAGTGTCCACCCAGAGTTGCGCGTCTCCGACCAGCCCGGTGCCGCCGGGCCCGCCCGACCCGCCGATCGTGCCGATGACGTTGTAGATCCGCCGGACCACCGCGGGATCCCGCCCCGCCGCGCGGGCCGCCTCGTCGATGATCTGCTGGCGGGACGGCACCTCCTCCGGCGGGACGTAGATGTTCAGCGGGGAGATCCAGCCGTCGCTGTGCCGGCCGGCCACGGTGAGCATCCGGGGCCGTTGGCCGCCCAGCCAGAGCGGCACCGGCGCGGGCGGTACGGGTCCGCCGCGGTAACCCTCGACCGCGAGGTGGGCGCCGGCGAAGCGCACCACGTCCCCGGCCAGCGCCCGACGCATGATCTGCAACGCCTCGGTCGTGTACGCGACGGTGTCCCCGCCGGTGCGCCGTGTGCCACCCATGGCGGCCACCGCGTCCGCGCTCGCGCCGCCGCCGACGCCGAGCACGATCCGGCCGCCGGTGAGCACGCCGAGTGACGCGCCGGCCTTGGCCAGCATGGTCGGCGGACGCAGTTGCAGGTCGGCGACGTCGGTGAGGAAGTTGATCCGGCTGGTCCGGGCGGCCAGGTGACTGATCATCGTCCAGGTGTCAAGGTGGCCGGGCTGGTAGGGATGGTCCTGGACGGCGAGGTAATCCAAACCGCCGTCGTCCGCGGCCTGAGCCAGTTGTCGCGTCGCGTCCAGTTCGTGGGCGGACGGATCGAGGCTTAGCCCGAAAGTGATCGGGTGTCCGTAGTCGGTCATGACTCAAGGGTGGGAGGCTGCCACAGCCTCGGCAAACCTGAGGTTAGCTACTAGTATTTGGTAAGTGACTAGCGATCAGACCGCCGCCTTCCGGCGTTACCAGGGGATCGACGACACGGGCTGCCGCACCTTCCAGGACGCGCTGGAACTGGTCGGCCGCCGGTGGACCGGGGCGATCCTGCTCGCCGGGATGCGCGGCGCGCGCCGGTTCGGGGAGTACCGGGCGGCAGTGACCGGGATCTCCGACCGCCTGCTGGCGCAGCGGCTCAAGGAGCTGGAGGGTGACCGGCTCATGGAGCGCACGGTGATCCCGACCTCGCCGGTCCAGATCCGCTACGCCCCCAGCCGGGACGGGCAGGAGCTGATGACGCTGCTCCAGCCCCTGATCGACTGGAGCCACCAGCGCCTCGGCGGCCCGGCGGCCGGCGACGCCGGCCGGGCCGGGGGGGAGGGCCGCCCGGCCTGACCGGATCCGAATCGCCGGGCAGGACGGCCGGCAGTAGATCCCGGTCGACGTCACGCCGGTGTAGAACCAGCCGTCGAAGCGCTGGTCACGGCTGTCCACGGCCCGGTAGCACCGTTCGAGGTCCAACTCCACGACACCGATGATGCCCGCTGGTCAGGCCGGTGGCTCGCGGGAATCGGACCTGAGTGTGTGACGCCCGACGCCCCGCCCTCCCGGTCCGCTCCCACCGATCCGGGCGTCGCAGCTCAGGGCAGCGATCCGTTGCGGGACAAGGGATCGGACGCGAGAAATTGTCGGTAGTGGTCGGTACGGTCCCGCCACCAACTCAAGAAGGGTGCGGGGGCGATGGCGAGCGTGGCCGGGCGGGGTGTCCGCTGATGCGGTCGGGGCGGGCACGGCTCGATCGCACGGTGGTGCAGGGCTTCTACGACCGGATGCGGGCGGTGGCGCCGGCGGCGTACGGGGCGATCGAGCGGGACCGGGTCGGTGAGCCGGGGCGCCCCTTCGGGGAGACGGCGTGTGGCCGGCTCGCCGCGTCGCTGGATCCGGCCGGCGTGCGGGCGCTGGGCATGTGGGCGCACCACTGGTGCATGCGCTTCTACGACGACGACACCCGCCCGGGGCTGCGGCTGGTCCGCGAGATCGCCGGCCGGCGCGGGCTGGGCTGGACGGCCGACGAGGTGCGCTGGATGCTCGGCGAGTCGTACGCGGCCGGCCCGTCCGCCGCGCACCGGTTCACCCTGCCGCTGGCCGCCGCCGCCGAGCTGCCCGCCGGGGCGCTGCCGGAGGCCGACGCCCTCGGGGCGGACTGGCGCCTGGCCGGCTGAGCCGCCCCGCCGGGGCGACCGACGGGTCCGGACGCCGCACCGCCGGGGCGGGCGGGCAGTTGCGCCACCACCATCGCCGCCACCGCCAGCGCGAAGCCGGTGAGCTGGGTCGGGCTCAGCGCCTGGTCCAGCACGATCCAGCCCAGCGCCGCGGCGGTCAGCGGGCTCAGCGCGCCGAGCACCGAGACCTGCGTCAACGGCAGCCGCGCCGCGCCCCGGAACCACAGCACGTACGCCAGCGCGGTGCCGACCAGCCCGAGCCAGGCGTACCCGAGCAGGGCCGGGCCGTCCGGGGCCGGCGGCGCGCCCTCGACGGCGACGGCGACCGGCGTGACCAGCAGGCCGCCGGCGGTGAGCTGCCAGCTCGTCGCGGCGAGGGTGCTGATCCCGGCCGGGCGGCCCCAGCGGCGGGTGAGCACCAGCCCGGTGGCCATCGCGGCGGTGCCGGCCAGGCCGGCGGCCACGCCCAGCGGGTCGGTGCCGGCGTCCGGCCGGAGCACGACCAGCGCGACGCCCAGCGGGGCGGCCGCGGCGGCCAGCAGGGCGAGCCGGTGCGGCCGGTCCCGCAGCACCAGCACGGTGAGGCCGGCGACGAGCAGCGGCTGGGCCGCGCCGAGCACGGCGGCGGTGCCGCCGGGCAGCCGGTACGCCGCGAGGAAGAGCAGCGGGAAGAAGGCGCCGATGTTCAGCGCGCCGAGCAGGGCGGCCCGCCACCACCAGGAGCCGTGCGGCCGGCGTCGGGTCAGCGCGAGCAGCAGCAGCCCGGCGGGCAGCGCCCGCAGCGCGCCGGACCAGAGCGGCCGGTCCGGCGGCAGCAGCTCGGAGGTGACCAGGTAGGTGGTGCCCCAGACGGTGGGCGCGAGGGCGGTCAACGCGATGTCGGTGCGGCGACGGCTCATCGGGCACTCGATTCTCTTCGCAGTAAGTAGCTTAGTGCTAAGCTAATCACCCGTGAGCGAAGAGTGGAAGGGCGACGTGGGGCACAATCCGGGGGTGACCGACCGGGACGACGTCGACCTCATCGTCGAGCAGTGGCGGCGCGAGCGCGCCGGGATGCGGCCCGAGCCGATGGCGGTCTTCGGCCGGATCTACCGGCTGGCCCGGATCGTCGGCGACGCGCAGGAGCGGGTCTACGCCGACTGGGGCATCGGCCGTGGCGAGTTCGACGTGCTGGCCGCGCTGCGCCGCAGCGGCGAGCCGTACACGCTGGCACCGAAGGAGCTGGCCGCCGCGCTGATGCTCACCTCGGGCGGGATGACCGGCCGGCTCGACCGGCTGGAACGGGCCGGGCTGCTGCGCCGCGCGCCCGACCCCGCCGACCGGCGGGGCCTGCGGGTGACCCTGACCGACACCGGCCGCCGCGCGGTCGAGGAGGCCGCCGAGGCGGGCCTGACGGTGCAGCGACGAATCCTCGACGCGCTGCCTCCGGCGGACCAGACCCGCCTGGGGGATCTGCTGCGCGCGCTGCTCGCCGCCGCCGAAGCGGGCTGACCGGGCCGACGGCTCGGCCGGCGATGACGCAGGATGGGGGGCGTCACCCCGCCCGACGGAAGGATCATCCGTGTCCGCCAGCGAACCCACCATCGTCGCGACCAGCATGGGCTTCAGCAGCCGGGACCGTGGCCCCTGGGACGCGAAGCCCGGGCCGGTCTTCGACCTGATGGCCGAGCTGGCCGGGGCCGACGAGCCGAAGATCTGCTACCTCAACCAGGCGGTCGGCGACCAGCCCACCGCGTTCACCGTCTTCTACGGTGCCTTCGCCGGCACCCGGTTCCGCCCCTCGCACCTGGCGCTGTTCCCGATGCCGACCGTCGACGACATCCGGGCCCATCTGCTCGCCCAGGACATCATCTGGGTCGGTGGGGGCAGCGTCGCCAACCTCTGCGCCGTCTGGCGGGTGCACGGCCTGCCGGAGATCCTGCGCGAGTGCTGGGAGGCCGGTGTGGTGCTCGGCGGGGTCTCCGCCGGCTCGATCTGCTGGCACGTCGGCGGCGCCACCGACAGCTTCGGCCGCACGCTGCGCGCCTACACCGACGGCCTCGGGTGGCTGCCGTACGGCAACGGGGTGCACTACGACAGCGAGGAGCAGCGCCGCCCGCTGATGCACCGGCTGGTCGGCGACGGCACCCTGCCGGTCAGCCACTGCACCGACGACGGGGTCGGGCTGGTCTACCGGGGTACCCGGCTGGCCGAGGCGGTCGCCGACCGCGAGGGCGTCGCCGCGTACGAGCTGACCCCGGACGGCGCGGGCGGCGCCCGGGAGACCCGGATCGAACCCCGGCTGCTCACCGCCTGAGCGCCGGCCCTTCGGGTACGCGGACGGCGCAGCCGGTTCAGCCGGCCTCGGCCCGCCCGGGGCGGTGCCGGAGCGCGGCGTCGAAGACCTGGGCCAGCTCGGCCGCGTCCTCCCCGGCGTGGTGGGTGTGCGGCACGTCGGTCAGGCCCAGCTCGTGCTTGATGATCCCCTTGCGGGTCCGCACCCACTCGCAGCCGGTCCGCCCCATCCACCAACTGCGCAGGTCCACCCCGGACCCGGTCGCGCCGAACGGGCTGCGGCCGGTGAACCGGACGAAGTACCAGTGCACGAACATGCCGTCCCAGACGGCGGGCGCGGCCAGGAAGACCGGCCGGCCGATCCGGCGCAGCCCGTTGACCCAGCTGGCGGCGGCGCCCATCGCCTCCTCGGCGGTCGGCGCCTCCCGCAGCAGCCGGTCCCGGTCGAGCCCGGAGACCGCGAGGGCGGCCGGCACGAAGTCGTCGGAGATCGGCTTCAGCTCGGTGTAGAAGGCGAGGTCGGGCCGCCCGGCCACCGCCATGCCCAGCGAGATCATGCTGTACGGGCCGGGGATCGGGCCGTCCGCCTCGACGTCCACCGCCACGTACAGCTCCGGCAGCCGCTCGCCCGCCCCGCTCGTCATCCGGGCAGGCTAGCAACGCTGCCGGCGTACCCGGGACGTCTTTTCCCCCGGCTGGTGGGCCTACCTGCCGGGTGTCGGCGGACATCGGCGTAAGCTGGCCCGTCGTGAGTCTCACCATCGGCATCGTCGGCCTGCCCAACGTCGGCAAGAGCACCCTGTTCAACGCGCTCACCAAGAACGACGTGCTCGCGGCGAACTACCCGTTCGCCACGATCGAGCCCAACGTCGGCGTGGTCGGGCTGCCGGACGAGCGGCTGGCCACGCTCGCCGAGATCTTCTCCTCGCAGAAGGTGCTGCCGGCGCCGGTGTCGTTCGTCGACATCGCCGGCCTGGTGCGGGGCGCCTCCAAGGGGCAGGGCCGGGGCAACGCCTTCCTGGCCAACATCCGCGACGCCTCGGCGATCTGCCAGGTGGTGCGCGCGTTCTCCGACCCGAACGTGGTGCACGTCGACGGCAAGGTCTCCCCGGCCGACGACATCGAGACGATCAACACCGAGCTGATCCTCGCCGACCTGCAGACCCTGGAGAAGGCGCTGCCGCGGCTGGAGAAGGAGGCCAAGCTCCGCAAGGACCGGGCCGCCGCGGTCGCCGCCGCCAAGGCCGCCGTCGACGTGCTCGACCGCGGTACCACGCTCTACGCCGGCGCCGCCGCCGCGAAGATCGAGCTGGAGCACCTGCGCGAGCTGCACCTGCTCACCACCAAGCCCTTCCTGTACGTCTTCAACGTCGACGAGGCCGAGCTGGCCAACGCCGAGTTCCTCGACGAGCTGCGCGCGTTGGTCGCGCCCGCCGAGGCGGTCTTCATGGACGCCAAGATCGAGGCCGAGCTGGTGGACCTGCCCGAGGAGGAGGCCCGCGAGCTGCTGGAGTCGATCGGGCAGCACGAGCCCGGCCTCGACCAGCTCGTCCGGATCGGTTTCCGCACGCTCGGGCTCCAGACGTACCTGACGGCGGGCCCCAAGGAGGCGCGCGCCTGGACCGTCCCGGTCGGCGCGACCGCGCCGGAGGCCGCGGGCGTCATCCACAGCGACTTCCAGCGCGGCTTCATCAAGGCCGAGGTCGTCTCCTACGCCGACCTGGTCGAGGCCGGATCGATGGCGGCCGCCAAGGCCGCCGGCAAGGTCCGGATCGAGGGCAAGGAGTACGTCATGCAGGACGGCGACGTGGTGGAGTTCCGCTTCAACGTCTGACGGTGGGGCCGGATCGTAAAGGTTCTAGGTTGGGCGGGTGACCCCGACTCACCACGCCGTAGAGATGGAAGACCTCACCCGATTGCGGCAACTTCTAGATGCTGGAGCCGCCGTCGAGGATCCCAACGAGCAAGGCATGACTCTGTTGCATCATGCCGTGGACTTGGAGGGCGATGGTGCTCTCCAGTCCGGGGGGCCTCTGCATGTGGACGTTACGGCCCTGCTGCTGGCCCGAGGCGCGAACCCCTACGCCGCCGATCGTGAAGGCCGCACGCCGTTGGACTACGCCCTGGCTAATGGGCACTGGCTTGCCGTGGAGCTGCTGGCGGCATGGAGCCGCGACCGAGGGCCGGCCAGCCCGGGTGACTAATTGGGTGACGATGGGTGTGATCAGTAAGGGACGACCACGGACGTCGGTGGACGATTGACGCTGCTAGAAGCCCTCGCCGTCCCAGGTCAGCGAGCCGTGTTGGTTGCCTGGGGGTCAAGGAGTCGTCCTACCTGCGCGATCCCTCGCGGTTCCGGCCGTCGACCTGAAATCCCGAGCGGGTCAGAACGAGAAGTGCTTGACCACCGCCCAGCCCCGCTCCGCGGACCTGGCGTAGAAGGCCCGTAGGTCTGAGTGGTACTGAGCCAGGCGCTCCCGCAGCTCCTCATCGGACTCGGATGAGGGCAGTTGCCGCCACTCCTGCCACCGGTCCGGGAACGAAACTCTCTCCAGGTACGCTGCCGTGCGCGCCACGTCCGGCGGCCCGAGCGCCACGTGGCCCGGGCCGCCGCCGGGGTCCGGTATGTGCCGACCTCCGAAGACGGGGAACTCCCGGTCTCCGCTCAGCTGCGACTGGAGCAAGTAAAGCTCATTCAGCTGGAAGAAGCCGCTCTCCAGCCATACTGCGTCACCTGCCCGGACTCGTCGGCGCAGCTCGTCAAACTCCACATCGAATAGGGCCTCAAAACCCGCCGGCTTCACGGGCAGCTCGGAGGATTCGAGCCCTTGAAAGTAAACCCACATACTCACTCTCGGCAAACTACCTGGCGCCACCGACGCGAGCCCCGTGGCCAACAGGCACCGCAGGCACGAGCGCGTCGTCGACGAAGACCAGGTCCAGGCCGCCGACAGGTCAACGCCTAGTAGGAGGGCAGCGCGCTGAGGCAGCCAGGAGGCAGCGAGAGCAACAGCAACGACCGGCATCAGACGACACAGGACCGCAACCGAACCACTCTTCACC
This sequence comes from Micromonospora purpureochromogenes, assembly GCF_900091515.1. Taxonomy (NCBI): domain Bacteria; kingdom Bacillati; phylum Actinomycetota; class Actinomycetes; order Micromonosporales; family Micromonosporaceae; genus Micromonospora; species Micromonospora purpureochromogenes. The sequence continues at coordinate 1,568,380 of NZ_LT607410.1, forward strand.
GGCAGCGGGCCACGGACCCTCGCGACGGAAATCCGGCCAGCACAACCTCCGGATCCTCCGCGACGTGGCCCAGTCGGGGGTAACGTCCGGCGGTAGGAACAGCGGCGGCAGTAGCCGCTCCCGCTCCTCGATCACAGGGGCGTTGGTCCGGTCTTGGTGACGATGGCCGGCGGGAGCCCGGGTGGCCCGGGGCCAGGACCAAAGGGTTCCCGCCGTCGGGACAGAACACCGCAGACAGGACAGGCAAGGAGTGGGTACGATGGACGTCAATCTTGAGGTGGTCACGATCCCGGTGTCGGATGTCGACAGGGCGCTGGAGTTCTACCGGGATCGCCTGGGCTGGCGACTGGACGCAGACATCAAGGTCAGCGACGACGTCCGCATCGTGCAACTGACCCCGACTGGTGACGGCCATACGTCCATCGCGTTCGGCAAAGGCCTGCCGATAGCCGCTGCACCGGGGTCGATGCGGCACCTAGAGCTAGTGACCTCCGACGTCGTGGCCACACGGGAGGAGCTAGCCCAGCGGGGCGTCGACGTCACCGAGGTCTACCACGGCCCCGGCGGCGCTTTCTGGCCCGAGGCGCGCCAACCCGGCCCCGACCCCGAACGTAATAGCTACAACTCGTTTGCCTCATTCCAGGACCCGGACGGAAACGGCTGGACGCTGCAGGAGGTCACTACCCGCATGCCGGGTCGCGAGGCCCGTTCGTGACATTACAAGCCGCGTCGTTGCTACACCACCTACTGCCTGCCTCCTGAGACGGGCCATCCACGGGCCAGAAGCCGATGTCATCGGGGGCTACGTGAGGCCGCCTACGGCCGAGGCGAGCAGGAGAAGCGGCGCACGTCGAAGCCGATCTTGTGCGATTCCCAAGCTGATAGTGACAGCAATGGTTGGCAGCAACGGCCGTGGACGGGCAGGGACAGGCGGGGACAGCAAAAGCCGCAGAGCTCAGGGCTAGCGTCGGATCGGGACAGCTTCGGACGGCATCGCCGAGGCTAGGGATCAGATAGCCGCATCCGTGACCTGTCTCAGTCCTCATCCAGTCCTCAACAGGTCGACCCTCGACCGCTGACGTCGAGAGATGCCGAGAAGGGTTTCCGCAGGCCACGCCGGTTTCGCGCAGGTAGACCCAGGTGAGCAACTTGATCTCGTAAGGCATAGGTCGTGGTGACAGCAACGGCGACAGCAACCGAGGCGAGTCGCGCCAACCACAGCCGAGACTCAGTCGTCACCACAACCGAGGCGGTGCGGCGAGCCTCATCGCTCGGTCTGTGCCTCTAATCCGCCGGTCCGGCGGGCTGCAAGCGCTGCTGCATCCCGTCAGTGTGGGGCACACAGGGGGCACAAGACACTGTGAAACGTCGTCAAGCAACCGTGAACGATGGCAGCCTGAGACGCCATGTGAGCAGGCGTCGCACGCCGTCCGCGCTGGTGGCGGGACAGCCGCTCTAAGTTCCGCTTCAACGTCTGATTCCGCCTTGGCTGCGTCCACTTCGGTAGCTGACGGGAACGGAAAGCGGCCCTATTTCGTGCGCTCAGGGTGCATGTCGCCCGGCTGCACCGGCCGGCCAGGAACGTTGATGCACAACTGACCCGGCTCAGCGCCGCACACCGGGCAGGGGCGGTACGACTCGACGGACCCCGGATCGAGGCCCCTCGTCTTGGCCGCTCGGACGATCTCGTCGGCCGCGTGGTGCAGCTCAAGGTCCCGATGGCGCACGGCAGCCTTGTGGATTCGCTGGAGCGCGCTTCGCGCCCGCTCCCCTGGGTCGGTCATCCGACCGACCTTCCCGCTAGGTTCGCCGTCACACACACATCCTGTTGGCCTGCGGAAACGCACGATATGGGCCCGCGTGGAAGCCAAATCGGCCGTGCGGTTCGGGCTGACCGACCTCGAGCGTTGCCTGAAGCGGCTAATACCAGAAGGCTTTGATCACGGCGTGGCCGGCTTGCGCGGCCCGCTCGTAGAAGGTGCGCAGGTCGTTGTGGTGGCCGAGGAAGATGTTCCTGGCCGCGTTCCCGTCTTCCCACCCGATGTACGGCTTGGAGAGCTTCGTCCCCGCGATCTGCCAGCGTTCGCCGAACGGAACGATCCGGAGGAACTCCGCCGTCCTCCGCACCTCGGCCGGGGTGAGGATGACGAACGGCGGTTGGTCTTCTGCCGGGCTGGAAATCTGCCGACCACCGAAGATCGGCAGAGTGTTGGCCGGGTTCGTGGCGTCGCCATGCTCTGCGCCCATCGTGTAGAGCTCGTGGACGTGGCCGAAGTCCTTGTCGATGGAATCGGCGATGCCAGCAGCGTGCTCCTCCTGATGCGCCTCCCAGGCGGTGGACATGAAGTCAAGCAGCGACGAGAAATCCTCTGGGACCTCGTTGGAGGCCGTGGCCCGCAGGTGCATATGGAAGCTCAACGGGCTGCTACTCCTGCATCTGAGTGTCGAAGCACTACTGCTCGCAGCGCCGACGAGCGAGATGGACGGTGAGGTCGGCGGCAATCTCGACCGTCTCAGGCAGGACCTGCATGATCCGGCTGAATACCTGTTCCCGCTCCGCGGCCGGCAGTTCGAGATAAGCCGAGATGGTCGAGAGGTGGCCGACGTAGTCGCGGGCACTCATCGTCGACCGCCGCACGATCACGGACTGCCGAACTTCGGCGAACCACTCAGACCGTTGGAGCTCCGTACCCGGCCACTGCATGTCATGCCCCGGAGGCGTCCCATCCGGAGACGGAACATCGTCGCTCTCCAGGAACGGTGCGCGGGCCGCGCGAACAGCTTCCTCCACAGCCGGGTCGGCCAGCTGGAGTGGTCCACCGAACGAGGCGAACACGCCACCTGGCTCCAGCAGCGCGGCGATGCGCGACCACCGGCCCTCCGGGTTCGTCCAATGCAGCGCCGCTGCCGCGTACACCAGCGCGTAGCGCTCGCCCGGTCGCAGGTCCTCGAACGCGGCTTGCACGGTCTTGACGTCTGCTGCCACGTGCTTACGCAGCTCGGCGAGCATGGCCCCGTCAGGCTCGGTCGCGGTGACCGTTACCCCTTGCTCAGCGAACAGACGGGTTGCTTTGCCGGTCCCGGCGCCGATTTCCAGGGCAGTCGGAACCGGCTGACCCGCGTACGTCATCACCAGGTCGAAGAGCTCCACGGGATACCCCAGCCGGAACCGTTCGTATGCCTCCGCCACCACTCCGAAGCTCAGTGCGCGACGAGACATGCCGAGCATCCTGACACGATCTGCGCCGTCGATGCCCGGACTTTCCCCGCGACCTGGCCGCCCAGGTCGGCACAGCTGGCGGGAGGACCGGCCACGTTCCGCTTCCACGTCCGATTCCGGCCTGTTTCCCCCTGGTCAGGCGCGGTGGGCGGGGTGGTCGGGCTGCCAGCCGGCGTCGGCCGGGCAGGGTGGCCCGACGTTGATGAATGGCTGCTGTCCCATCGGGTACGCGGACTGCGGTACGAGAAGGATCGATTGTCCGGTGCGGAAGCGCGCAGGACTGATCTGACGTACGCGAGAAGGGATGCCGGCGATGAAGGACAGGATCCTGAAAGGGTTGCGGAAGAGGGCGAGCGCGATCGTGGTGCGCCGCCGAGCCAAGGATTCCGTGATCAACAAGCCGACCGGTGCCAGAAGGCCCGGCAGGCGTTTCCAGTGAGAGCGCGACCGGCCGGGGGCTGAATGGCCGCCCGGCCGGTGGCGAGGAACTGTCCTCCCCGGTCCGCCGTTCACCATGCCGATGACGGAGTGCGTACCCGAGTGCGGTTGCGCGGCGAACAGCGAGTCCGGGTCGACCGGCCGGGATCGCCGCTGCGCGGCTCGCCAATCGTCCAGCAGGAACTCGTTGATTCCGCTGTCGTCGTGCGCGGGATCGAGCGTCGCGCGGAACTCGTCCTCGGTCAGGGCGTAGGTCGGGTCCGGCTCCTCGCGGTGGTACGCGCCCCGGTCGTACACGTCCTGACGTAGCTGCCGGAGCGCAGCGGCGACGTCCGGCTGGTAGGCGACGCTGTACGACCAGCCCGAAGCTCCTCTCGACCGTTGCCGGGACTCGCGATCGATCCCAGCCGGTCAGGATGCGCAGCGGTCGAAGCGGTTCGTCCACCCCTCGTCCGGCGAGCCGTCGAATGTCAGCAGCGCGAACCCGCGTCCGTCGTGGTCGACCAGCAGGGCGTCGCCGAACGCGTACCGGTCGGGCGACCCGTGGTCCCGGGCGGGGCCGGCCTCGCGGACGCCGAGGTCGAGCCGTACCCATCGCTCGTCCTCGTCGGCGAGCAGCCAGGTGCCGGCGGCGGCCGTGGGTCGGCGGCCGGCGAAGTAGGTCCGCCAGATGTAGTCGTCGCTCCAGGTCACGGGCAGCTCGCGGACGAGGTGGACCAGAGAGTCGTCCGAAACGGGGCCGAGCCGCGCCCATGATCCATTCGCCGATGGTAGGCGCGGCCTGCGCCGGTCCGACGTGGGGCGGCTCCACTGTGACCCGCCCGTGTCCGGGCGTCCCTACGCTGAGGGGAGCCGTACCCCTGGGGGGACGAGATGCTCATGCGCCCGACGGCCGTTGTGACGGCCCTGATTCTGGTCGCGTGGGGTCTCGCGGGTTGCACCCCGCGCCTACGCGGCGAGCTGGGCGTGACCGTCGACCCGCAGGGCCGCCTCGTCGGCCTGATCGCGCTCTGCCCCGACCAGGAGCTGGACCGCCTGACCCTCACCGACGCCGCGCAGGGCGGGGTACGGGTGACCCTCCGGCCGGCCGGCGACGACCGCCCCGACAGCGTCGTGCTGAGCGATCCGGGGGACGGCTGGACGGACGACTCTCCGCAGCAGCCCGCGCAGGGGCGCGACCCGCGGGCGTTGACCGCCGACCACGAGTACGTCCTGGCCGGCGTCCTCACCGGCGCGGGCTCCGGGGACGGGAAGTTGGACGGCGTCACCTTCGTACCCGAGCAGGTGCTGGCCGATCCGCAGCTCCGCTCAGGGATGGTGCGGACCTGGCGCGCGGGGGAGGTCGTCTCCGTCGACGAGTTCCGCCGCCTCGACCAGTGCTGACGGCTATGCCGAACCCCGTCGGGCCAGCGGCTTCGGCGGGACGATGACCCGTCCGACCCCGGTCAGCCGGCAGACCTGCTCGTCGATCCGGTCGTCGTTGGCGCGGAACACCGCGTCGCGGTCCACCATGGTCAGGACCAGCGCCTCCGGCAGGTCCTCCGGCTCGGCGGAGGCGGCGATCTCGGGGGCGACGTCCCGGTAGCTCTCCTTGAGGATCTCGTACCCCTCGTCCCGGCCGCGTAGCCGCACGTCGCGCGCGCCGGGCACCGCCCGCAGGAGTGACTGCACCGCCTGCTTCTCCGCCTCGGACGCCTCGTTCATGAGGAAGACGACGATGTCGAGCTTGGGCGCGGGATCGGCTGCCGTCCGGACGCTCATCATGCACTCGTTTACCGACGGCTGCGATTTCCTGCCCGGAAAGACGACCGAGTCGACGCCGTCGAGCTTGCGCAGGTCGCCGCGGAGCGGCCCCTGGTAGCCGCGCAGGTGGGTTTCGACGGCTTTCGCCTGGGCGTCGCTGGCGTAGGTGCTCAGGAACACCCGGGCCTTCAAGTTCACCGGGCGGTCCTCGGCCGAGGGTCCGCCGGTGCAGCCGGGCAGCAGGGCGGCCGCCAGGAGCGCGGCCAGGACGGAAGCCGATCTACGCACCCGAGCACCCTAGCCAACCGGCAACGAGTCGTGGGGGGTGCGGACTCACGTCGGGTGACACCCGCGTACGCCCCGCTGGACGGACCCCGCTCCTCAGCGGCAGAGGGACTCGGAGCGGGGAGCGTGAGCTGTTCTCCGGTCACCGCCGCACCCTAGCGATGGCCCTCGACACGTCCGCTCAGCTCGTTTCCTCGTCCGGGCGCCGGACCAGCAGGTAGCAGCGCCGCGTCTCGCCCTCCTGCGGGTGATGTGCCCGTTCCAGCCGCGCCTCCTCGGTGAAGCCGGCCGCGCGCAGTGCTCCGGCGACGGTCTCCACTTCGTGCTGGTGGAAGTCGACATCGACCTCGTGGCCCCACCAGTCGGTCAGCCGCTGCACCTCGGCGCCGAGGTGGAACGCCACCAGCAGCGCGCCGCCGGGCCGCAGCACCCGCCGCATCTCGGCGAACGCCGGCCGCAGCTCCGCCGGGCGCAGGTGGATGACCGAGTAGAGCGCCACCGCCGCGCCGAACTCGCCGTCCGCCGCCGGCAGGCTCAGCAGGTCACCCTGGCGGAACTCCACCTCCGGGAACCTGCGCCGGCCGGCGGCGACCATCGCGGGGGAGAGGTCGACGCCGACGGCGGTGACGCCGCGCTCCGCCAGCCAGGCCGCCACGTGCCCGGGCCCGCACCCCAGGTCGGCCACCGGAGCGTCGCCGGTCCGCTCGACGAGAGCCGCGAACAGCGCCCGGTCGAGGGGCTTGCCGGCCAGTTCGTCGCCGATGCGTTCCCAGTACGTCTCGGCCACCGTGTCGTAGCTCCGGCGTACCCGATCGTGGTCGGCCGCGCGGGACACGCCGGCGGAACCGTCCGGGGCGCTCACCGGTCCACGACCTCGACCATCCGGCCGTTCTCGTAACGGAACTGGCGGGGTGGCCCCATCGCCTGCACCTGCTCCAGCAGGGCGCGGCGCTCGGCGGCCTCGCGGCCGGTCGGGTCCACCACCCGGAAGCCGAGCAGCGCGATCGCGTCCGCGTCAACGTCGCCCGGGCGCCGGCGGCCCTCGATGGTGAACCCGAAGAGGTGACGCAGCGCCTCCTCGCCCAGCTCCAGCGGGTGATAGGGAAGCGGGTACGGCTCCTCGTCGTCCCACTCCGCTGCGGGCAGGACGGGGTGCTGGCCCGCCCGGTGCGGCAGCTCGAACGCGTACGGCGTGCCGATGTCCTCGCCGACACCGCCGTCGGGGGAGACGCTCAGTGAGCGGACCAGCTCGCCGTCCTCCCAGACGGCGAAGGCCAGCCAGTCGACGACTGAGTGCATCGCGTGCAGGACGACCCGCCGGCCGGCGGCCAGCCCCAGCAGATGGGCCGGCAGCTCGGATGGACGGTCCACCATGAACCGACGGTCGCAGAGGATGTCGACGCCGGGCAGACTCGCGGCGTAGGTCACCTTGTCCGGCGGGTAGCTGCCGTCGGAGAGGGTGTTGCCATCGGTGGCGCTCACCTCGAAACCCGGGTGCGTGCGGCGGACCAGTTCGGCTGTGCGGCGAGCGTCGGGTGTGCCGACGCGCCGGAGTGCGGTCGGCACGTCCCCGTCGGCGAAGGCCAGCAATCCGGTCTTGGCGCCCATCCACCACTCCCCGTCGGTCGTCGTACGCGATGCCGGCGACGGTAGCCGGAAGCTGCGACAGCCGGGGTCAGGAGATGTAGTGCAGGATCACGTTGTGCACGTGGTGGCTCTTCTGCGCGCCCCGGAACTCCACCTCGTAGGTGTGCGTGCCGACGTGGACGGCGATCGCTCCGGTGGAGAAGAACGAGCCGCCCCACGACTTGTTGCTCACCACGCTCACACTGGTGATCTTCGAGTACGGGATGCTGGTGATGGCGTACCGCTTGCCGATGAACGACCGGTCCTGGATGATCACGCGCCGGTCGGTGAGCCCGATGAACCCGGTACCGGTGCCGACGGCGTCGTAGACGGCGATGATCTGCTCTCCGTCGAGCAGTCCACTCTGGATCTGCTGGAACTGCTCCTTGCGGTCGTACGTCGCATTGGCCATGGATCCCACGGTAGGAAGCGGACGCCACCGGTCCGGTCGACTAGTCTGCACGCCGCAAGGGGGACACGGGGGAAGGAACGCGACATGACCACGGACGACACCAGGTCGAGGCAACCGCCGTCGCCCGGCCTCGCCGAGGCGGCCGCGGGCGAGTGGGAGCCGTGGGCGGGGTCCCGGCCGTCGCACGGGCGGATGAACCGCCTGGCGGTCGCCGCCTTCGTCCTCGGCCTGCTCGGCGGCGTGCTGGGGGCGGTGGTCGGGGTGGTCGCGCTGCGCCGGATCAGGCGGACCGGGGATCGGGGCCGGGGCCTGGCGGTCGCCGGCCTGGTGCTCTGCGGCGTCTGGGCGCTGGCGCTGGCGCTGGTCCTCACCGGGGTGGTGTCCCGGCCCGACCCGCCGGTCGGCGTCCGGGGGCTGCAGGCGGGTGACTGCTTCCGCGTCGACGACACCCCCACGGGTACGCGCACCGCGCCGGAGGAGGTCACCACGGTGCCCTGCACCGCGCCGCACGACGCAGAGCTGGTCGACCGCCTGCCCGCCTACGTTCGGCACGCCGGCGAGGCGTACCCGGGCACGGCCGCGCTGTCGGCGCGGGCCGAGACGGCCTGCCGGCAGCAGCAGCGCAGCTACGTCCTCGACCCGCTCTCGCTCCCGGCGGACGTGCGGCTGCGCTGGTACGTCCCGTCGCGGGTCGAGTGGCCGACCTATCCGCAGATCACCTGCTATCTGGCCGCCGGGTCGACGCCGTTGACGCGGCAGCTGCGCCAGGACGCCACGGTGGTCCGCCCCGAGCAGCTGGCCTACCTGATGGCGACCCGCGAGCTCGATGATGCCCGGGCCGTCCTCGCCGCCCAGGGCCCGACCGCCGCGCCGGACGAGCTGCGCGCCATGCTGGCCCGGACGGCGACGGCCAACGGCCGGTTCTGGCTCGCGCTCAGCGCCCAGGCGTGGCCGGCGCAGGTCAAGGAGCCGATGGAGAAGCTGATCGCCGAGGCGCAGGAGGCCGGGGCGCACTGGCGGGACGCCGAGAAGACCGCCGACCGTGACCAGGCGCTCCGGCTGGTGGCGCAGGCCGAGCAGCGTCGCGAGCCGCAGACGGAGCTGGCCGTACGCCGGGCCCTGGGTCTGTCCACCGTGCAGGGCGAACCGGCGCGCTGACACGCACGAGCCCCGCCGGTCGCGTCGGGGGACGCGGCGCGGCGGGGCTGCGGAGGTGCGGTCGTCAGTGGTTGGTGCGCGGGTCGTCGTCGCGGGTGCGGCTGCCCGACTTCGCCAGGCCCCGGCTGACCAGGTAACCGATGGTCAGCAGGGTGATGTACCACCAGGCCTTGTCGGCGGCGAAGTAGTCCCCGCCGTTGTTGGCGGCGCCGTCACCGACGGCGTTCGAGGCGATCAGCACGCCGATCACGGAGAGCAGGTAGACGGCGAGCTCGGTGGTCTTCCACGAGGGCTTGGTCTCGTCGCCGTGCCGGCGCGCGAGGCGGACGTCGTGGTGGCCGAGGTTGTCGCCGTGGTCGACGCCGTGGGTGGTGACGTTGGTGCCGGTGGGCGTGGTCATGTCAGCTCCAAGGGGGATAACTTCGTGTGGGTTAGTCCTCTACGGGCCTTTTCAGCCTGCCCGTGCCGAAGCTTGTACCCTGGGGCGACTTCACCGAAACGACAGATTTTCAGGAAAGTCTCAGGAGGGGGCGACGGAGCGTCGACGGCCAGCCACTCGGCGGGCCCGGTCCCGCACGTTCCGGCGAGGCCGGGCGGCACCGGCGAGCCCTAGGCTGGGAGCGACGCCGCCGATCACCCCCGGCGGTGGGGGACGGGGACCGACGATGGACACGTGCCACCAGACTGCGGCCTCGACGGGTGCCGCTCAGGAAGCGGTGACTGCCCGGTACGCGTCCTCGATGCGGGCCGCCAGCAGGACCTCGCCCTCGGTCAGCGGCTCACCGTCGCCGTGCCCGACCCGGATCTGGGTCTCCTCGGCCCGGCGACTGATCTCTGGACGGAGCCGGAGCGCGTCCGCGACCACCTTGACCCGTTCGGTCAGCGCCGCGTGCTGGGTGTCGTCCATCACGAGGGTCCGCCGGATCTGCTCACCTTCCCGGATCCACCCGGTGAGGAGCGTCAGCGCGTCGCTGAGGTAGTCGTGCTTCGCCCGGCTGTTGAACAGCCCGCGCATCACCGCACCTCCCAGGCGTCGTTGCCGGCTTGTGGCCAAATCGTCGCCGTCCCGTGTCCTCGCGATGTTCCCTAGTCTGTCGTCAGCGGGACGGTGTGTCCACGCCCACACTTCCGTGTTCTGCTGACCTACCGGTCGGGGACGGTACCCAAACCGACGATTGATCTGGCACGCTGGACGCCCGTGTGGACCGAACGGGTAGGCGGAAGCGGACAGGACGAGCGGCGCGAGCCGAAGGTGATCGTCGGGGCGGCGATCATCCGCGACGGGCGGGTGCTGGCCTGCGCGCGGTCCGCGCCGCCCGAGGTGGCCGGGATGTACGAGTTCCCCGGCGGCAAGGTCGAGCCGGGCGAGAGCGAGACCGCAGCGCTGGCCCGTGAGTGCGCCGAGGAACTGGCCGTACGCGTCAAGATCGGCGACCGCGTGGGTCGCGACGTCCGGATGGCCCACGGCCGCTCGGTGCTCAAGGTGTACGCGGCCCGGCTCCTGCACGACGACCAGCCGAAGGCGCTGGAGCACCAGGCCATGCGCTGGCTCTCCGCCGCCGAACTGGACACCGTCACCTGGCTCCCCGCCGACGCCCCCATCGTGGCCGCCCTCCGCCCCCTCCTGCTGACCGCCCCCTGACCCCCGGGTCCGCCCGGCGGTCATGAAGTTGTCGCCCCGACACGCCGACCGGGCGGACAACAGCTTCATGATCGACGAGCTGGGCGACGTGGGGGAAAGGGGCAGGGGGGCGAAAAGGGGACGGGGGCCGGCGGCTGTCGCCGCGGCCCCCGTCGATGCTTGCCCTGATCAGTGCTTCTCGTCCTGGCTCGGATGAGCGAAGTTGAGGTGCTCCGGCGGCAGCGGGAAGGTGACGTCGTCGCCGAACGGGGACGGGGCCGCCGCCCGGTCGAAGGTCAGCTCCGTCAGCGGCAGCCGGCCGGTGGCGTCGACCGCCGGGGCGGTCGGGTGCGGGACCTCGCGGTGCCAGTTCACACCCTGCTGGGCCTGCACCTCGGCGAGCGGATCGTGCGAACCCCCCGCGTGCGAGTGGACTCCAGCCTGACGAGCGCCGCTGTGCACCGCGGACTCCTTCCCCGCGCTGCCCGCGGTGCTCTGGGGCGTGTCACCCCGACGGAAGATCTTGCTACCAAGCCACACGAGGGGATCGTACCTGCGGTCGACGACCCGCTCCTTCATGGGGATGATCCCGTTGTCGGTGATCTTGATGTGCTCGGGGCAGACCTCGGTGCAGCACTTGGTGATGTTGCAGAACCCGAGCCCCTGCTCGGCCTGCGCGAAATCCTTGCGGTCCGTCTTCGCGTCCAGCGGGTGCATGTCCAGCTCCGCCGCCCGGATGAAGAACCGGGGACCGGCGAAGGCCTGCTTGTTCTCCTCGTGGTCGCGGATCACGTGGCAGACGGTCTGGCACAGGAAGCACTCAATGCACTTGCGGAACTCCTGCGAGCGCTCCACGTCGACCTGCTGCATCCGGTAGTCCCCGGGCGCCACGTCGGCCGGCGGCGCGAAGGCCGGCATCTCCCGGGCCTTCTCGTAGTTGAACGAGACGTCGGTGACCAGGTCCCGGATGACCGGGAAGGTGCGCAGCGGGGTGACCGTGACCGTCTCGTCCTCCTCGAAGGTCGACATCCGGGTCATGCAGCTCAGCCGCGGCTTGCCGTTGATCTCCATCGAGCAGGAGCCGCACTTGCCCGCCTTGCAGTTCCACCGGCAGGCGAGGTCGGGCGCGTCGGTGGCCTGGAGTCGGTGGATGACGTCGAGGACCACCTCGCCCTCGTTCACCTCGACCGTGTAGTCCTGCAGGTCGCCGCCGGTCTCGTCGCCCCGCCAGATCCGGAACTGTCGCTTGTTGCCCATTACTTGCCCGCCTCCTCAGCGAGGGTGTCGAACTCCGCGAGCTCCTCGTCGGTCAGGTACTTGGCCAGCTCGGCACGGTCGAAGAGGCCGATCAGCTCCGGCCGCATCGTCGGCAGCCGCTTGTGGTCCAGGCGTACGGTGTCGCCGTCCAGGGAGCAGACCAGGTTGACCCGCCGCCACTTCGGCTCCATCGCCGGGAAGTCCTCCCGGGTGTGCCCGCCGCGGGACTCCTGCCGCTCCAGCGCCGCCTTCGCGGTGCACTCCGACACCACCAGCATGTTGCGCAGGTCCAGGGCCAGGTGCCAGCCCGGGTTGTAGCGCCGGCCGCCGCTGGCGCTGACCTTGGCCACCCGCTCGCGCAGCTCCGCCAGCCGGCGCAGCGCGTCGACCAGCTCACCCTCGCGCCGGATGATCCCTACCAGGTCTCCCATCACCGCCTGGAGGTCCTGCTGGAGGGTGTACGGGCTCTCGCCGGTGTCCCGCTGCAGGGGCGCCAGCGCCGTCTCCACCGCCGTCTCCACCGCGCCGATCGACACCTTCGGCCGCCCGCCGAGCTGGTCGGTGTACGACGCCGCGTGCCCGCCGGCCCGCTTGCCGAAGACCAGCAGGTCGGACAGGGAGTTGCCGCCGAGTCGGTTGGAGCCGTGCATGCCCCCGGAGACCTCGCCCGCGGCGAAGAGCCCGCGCACGGTCCCGTACGCGGCGCCCGAGTCCGGGTCCACCTCCACGCCACCCATCACGTAGTGGCAGGTCGGGCCGACCTCCATCGGCTCGGCGGTGATGTCGACGTCGGCCAGCTCCTTGAACTGGTGGTACATCGACGGCAGCCGGCGACGGATCTCCTCGGCCGAGCGGCGCGAGGCGATGTCCAGGTAGACGCCGCCCGCGGGCGTACCCCGGCCGGCCTTGACCTCGCTGTTGATCGCGCGGGCGACCTCGTCGCGGGGGAGCAGCTCCGGCGGGCGCCGGTTGTTGTCCGGATCGGTGTACCAGCGGTCCGCCTCCTCCTCGGTCTCCGCGTACTGCTTGCGGAAGACGTCGGGGACGTAGTCGAACATGAACCGCTTGCCCTCGGAGTTCTTCAGCACGCCGCCGTCGCCGCGCACCGACTCGGTGACCAGGATGCCCTTCACCGAGGGCGGCCAGACCATGCCGGTGGGGTGGAACTGGAGGAACTCCATGTTGATCAGCGTCGCCCCGGCGCGCAGCGCCAGCGCGTGACCGTCCCCGGTGTACTCCCAGGAGTTCGAGGTGACCTTGTAGGACCGGCCGACGCCACCGGTGGCCAGCACCACCGCCGGCGCCTCGAAGAGGATGAATTCGCCGGACTCCCGGTAGTAGCCGAACGCGCCGGCGACCCGGTCACCGTCGAGCAGCAGCTCGGTGATCGTGGTCTCGGAGAAGACCTTGATCCGGGCCTCGTAGTCGCCGTGGTCGCGCTTGTCCTCCTGCTGGAGGGAGACGATCTTCTGCTGGAGGGTACGGATCAGCTCCAGGCCGGTGCGGTCGCCGACGTGCGCCAGCCGCGGGTACTCGTGGCCGCCGAAGTTGCGCTGGGAGATCTTCCCGTCCTTGGTGCGGTCGAAGAGCGCCCCGTACGTCTCCAGCTCCCAGATCCGCTGCGGCGACTCCTTCGCGTGCAGCTCGGCCATCCGGAAGTTGTTGAGGAACTTGCCGCCGCGCATGGTGTCGCGGAAGTGGACCTGCCAGTTGTCCCGGTTGTTCACGTTCCCCATGGCGGCCGCCGCGCCGCCCTCGGCCATCACGGTGTGCGCCTTGCCGAAGAGCGACTTGGAGATGATGGCCGTCTTCTTGCCCGCCAGACGGGCCTCGATCGCCGCGCGCAGGCCGGCGCCGCCGGCGCCGATCACGACGACGTCGTAGTGGTGTCGTTCGATTCGCGTCTCAGTCATGTCCCGGGCCTTCAGTTGATGAACCGCAGGTCGTTGAACCACTCGGCCGCGACCGCCATGACGTAGAAGTCGGTGAGCGCCAGGGTGCCGAGGGTGATCCAGGCGAGCTGCATGTGCCGGACGTTCAGCCAGGACACCCCGGTCCAGGCCTGGTAGCGCACCGGGTGCTTGGAGAAGTGCTTCAGCCGGCCGCCGATGATGTGCCGGCAGGAGTGGCAGGAGATGGTGTACGCCCAGAGCATCACCACGTTGACCAGCAGGACGATGTTGCCCAGCCCGAAGCCGAAGCCCTTCGGCGAGTGGAAGGCCAGGATCGCGTCCCAGGTGTTGATCAGCGAGATGATCGCGGCGGCGTAGAAGAAGTAGCGGTGCAGGTTCTGCCCGAGCAGCGGGAACCGGGTCTCGCCGCCGTACGCCTTGTGCCCGTCCGGCACCGCGCACGCCGGCGGCGACAGCCAGAACGAGCGGTAGTACGCCTTGCGGTAGTAGTAGCAGGTCAACCGGAACAACAGCAGGAACGGCAGGGTCAGCGCGGCGTCCGGGACGACCCACCAGCCGGGCAGGAAGCTGCCGAAGTGCGAGGAGCCCTCGGTGCACCGCTCGGTGACGCAGGGGGAGTAGAACGGGGTCAGGTAGTGGTACGCGTCGACCCAGTACCACTTGTGCATGAAGACCCGGACCGTCGCGTACGCGACCCAGGCGGTGAGCCCGGCGAAGGTGAGCAGTGGGGCGAGCCACCAGCGGTCGGTCCGCAACGTCTTCGCCGCGATGGCGGCGCGCGCCCGCGCCCCCAGCGGCCTCGTTGCCGTTGATGTCATTCGAGTCGTCTCCCTGACGGGGCCCTCGCGGGCGGCGGATCACGTTCCGTTCGGTCAGCGGACCGGTGGGACTGGGTCCACTGCCACGTCTTTGCGCACACCAACGACCGCACCGGCATGACGGCGCAGCTAAGTGACACACGTTACGCCGATCTCCACGGCCCGGCCGCGCAACGCAGTGTCCCGTGTGTCCCGCACGTTGGAAAGACCCGGAGCATGATCAATATGCGGTGGCCGGAAAAGATCGTCCCCGGTCGACGCCGGACGGTCAGCCGGAGGCGCCGCCGGTGAAGTTCCACGCCGCCAGGCGCAGCGCCGGCGCCTCCCACCAGACCCCGTCCAGCCGGTCCGGCTGGCGCACCGGCCGTTGCCCGAGGCCGAGCACCGCGCCCGGCGCCAGCGCCCGCGGGTACGACTCGGTGAACCGGAAGTCGCGGACCGCCCGGGTCGGCACGCCGTCCTCGACCAGCCACACGCCGTTGCGGGTCAGCCCCGTGATCACCAGGCTCTTCGGATCGAGCACCCGGGTGTACCAGAAGTCGCTGACCAGCAGCCCGCGCTCCATCCCGGCGACCAGCGCGGCAGTGTCCCCGTCCGCCACCGCCCCGGGGGTGCCGTCGGCACCGTCGTCGGGCCGCCCGCCCCGGCCGGTTGCGGCGAGCAGGCGGAGGTTGCGGGGGATCGGGCCGAAGGTGGACGCGCCGACCATGCCGTGGCCGGTGGACCCGGTGCCCACCTCGGCACCGCTGCGCCGGTCGTGCGCCACCGCACGGGTCACCCCGGCCTCAACCAGCGACAGCGCCCGCCGGGCGGTGCCCTCCAGGTCGAACGGGAGGGCGGAGGCGTGCAGCGGGTCGTCGACCAGGGTCACCGACGGGTCGAACTGGGCGGTGCCCGGCTCGGCGAAGGACTGCCGCTCGGCGTACCGCTTGCCGTTGAAGCCGTACCAGGAGAAGTTCTGCAACAGGTCGCCCACCGCGGCCGGCTCAAGCACCACCTCGTACCGGCCCGGGGACAGCTCCACCGGGTCGGCGGCGGCGCGCGCCTTGCCGGCGGCCCGGGCGCCCAGCGCCGTCCCGTCGAGGTCGGCCAGGCGGTCGGCGCAGAGCCGGGCCACCCCGTCCGCGCCGCCGGCCCGGGCGATGCCGTCCATCGCCGCCTCGGTGGTGCGGCCCTGCGCGGTGTGGCCGGCGGAGTTGGCGAACGCCCCGGACCGGTACGACGTCCGGCAGTAGCCCGCCGCCTCCAGGCCGCCCACCGCGTCGACGAAGGCGCGGACCCGGTCCGCCCGCGCGTCCGGCTCGGCGTAGGCGGTGTCCTCGTCGAGCAGGCCGCTGGAGCGCACCGCCGTGGGCGGGGTCAACCCCGGCCAGGCCGGGTCCGGCGGACAGAGCCGTGCCGCCGCCACCGTCCGCTCGACCAGCGCGTACAGGCCGTCGGCGTCGACCAGGCTGCCCCCGCCGGCGGCGGTCCGGCCGTCGACGTGCAGCCGCAGCCGCACCGAGACCCCGGACTCGGCCACGTTCTGGTGGATGAAGGAGTTGGCGAACCGGGTCAGCGCCAGGTCGTGGCGGGTCACCGCCACCTCGGCCTGCGCGTCGGGGCCGGCCAGCCGGCGGACCAGCTCCACCACCTGACCGGCGACGTCCAGCTCGGTCATGCGCGCACCCCTACTCGGACGGAACGGAAGCGGGCCGGGGCGGCCGGGTGGCCGGTGTGGCCGACCTGGCCGGGCTGGCCCTTCCCGCAG
Organism: Micromonospora purpureochromogenes; assembly: GCF_900091515.1. Lineage (NCBI taxonomy): Bacteria > Bacillati > Actinomycetota > Actinomycetes > Micromonosporales > Micromonosporaceae > Micromonospora > Micromonospora purpureochromogenes. The sequence continues at coordinate 1,584,621 of NZ_LT607410.1, forward strand.
TTGGGCGTGCCCCAGGCGACGGTCTCGGACGAGAGCATGTCCATCGAGCGCCAGAAGAGCGGGCCGATGCCGGTGTAGGTGGGGTTGCGCAGCATCCGCCCGCGCCGGCCGTTCTTCACCTCCCAGCCGATCTCGCAGCCGAACTGGAAGTTGAGCCGCTTGTCGTCGATCGACCAGGAGCGGTTGACGTCCATCAGCACCCCGTCGTCGGTGGCGGCGATGATCTCGTCGAGCGTGTGCGGGCCGGGCTCCAGTCCCACGTTGGTCATCCGCACCATCGGCAGCCGGGCCCAGCCGTCGGCCCGTACGCTGCCGCCGTAGTCGAGACCGGCGACGGCGGCCGAGTCCCGACCGGCGAGCACGCCCACCCAGCGCCCCTCGCGGACCGCGTCCCGGCGGACCGCCGGGGAGCCCTCGTCGTCGAAGCCGAAGCTGCCCAGCGCGCCCGGGATGGTCGGGTCGATGGTGACGTTCATCAGCTCGGAGCCGTAGCGCAGCGAGCCGAGCTGGGCCAGATCCAACCAGGACGTGCCCGCGAAGGCGGCCTCCCAGCCGAGGATGCGGTCCAGCTCGATGGCGTGGCCGACCGACTCGTGGATCTGCAACGCGAGCTGTTCGCCGCCGAGGATGAGGTCGGTCTCGCCGGCCGGGCACTCGGGCGCGGTGAGCAGCGCCCGGGACTCCTCGGCGATGCGCGCGGCGTGCGCGGTGAGGTCCAGCGACTCGACCAGCTCCCAGCCGGTGGTGCCGTACTGGCCGCGGTAGCTGGGGTAGGAGCGGCGCTGGGTCTCGCCGTCACCGATGGAGGTGGCCGAGATGCCGCCGCCGCACTCGCGGATGCGCTGGTCGATCCGGTGCCCCTCGCTGGAGACGAACCACTTGGCGGTGTCCCAGATCTGGTAGAGCCCCTCGGCCAGGTCGGCGCCGTGCTCCCGCATCGTCGCGGTGGCCCCGACCAGCAGGTCGCCCTTGTCGGAGAGGGCGACGCCGAGCGGGTCGACCCGGCACGACGAGGCCCAGCTCGCCACGGCCGCTCCGGTCGACACCAGGTCGATCGGCGGGCCGGGCACCCGCGCGCTCGCGGCGGCGATCGCCGCGGCGCGCCGGCCGGCATCGCGGGCCGCGGCGTCGGAGAGCTCGGGTACGGCATGGAAGCCCCAGCTCGACCCGACCAGCGCTCGCACCCCCAGGCCGATGCTCTCGTCCTGGGTCAGCTCCTCGATGGCGCCGTTGCGGGCCGACATCGACTCGTAGCGGCGGTGCATCACCCGGGCGTCCGCGTACCGGGCGCCCGCGTCGAGGGCGGCCTGGACAGCGGCGGAGGCCGCGTCGAACTCGGTCATGCGCCCGACCCTAGGCGAGCCGACCGACATCCGTCAGGGGACCAGATCCTCCGGCCGGATCGTGGCGTGCACGGGCTCGGTCAGCGTCAAGGTCTCGCCGCGCTTGACCGAGGACTGTTCGACGTAGTTGCGGCCCCGGCGGCGGAAGAGGCGCATGCCACCCGTCTCCTGCTCGATCAGCAGGTACCACTCAATGCCGGAGGCGGCGTAGTAGTGCATCTTGAGCACCTTGTCGGTGGCCGCGTTGCTCGGCGAGATGATCTCGCAGATGAGCCGGACGTCGGCCGCCTCGATCATGAGTTCGTCCAGGTCGACCGGCCCGGTGATGACGAGATCGGGAATGGGGATCCGGCCCGGTCGGAGCCGGACGTTCACCGCCTCCAGGAGTTCCAGCCCGGCGGTCTCCGCCGCGGCTTCGAGGATGTTGCCCAACTTGCGCGAAATGCGCTGGTGGCGTGGAGTGGGGGCTGGGGTCACGTGGAGGCTCCCGTCGAAGAGTTCGACGCGTTGCTGCGTCTCGCCGAGGGCGAGGTACTCCTCTTCGGTCCACGGTCCCTCGTGGTCGAACACCGCCGCGGTCATGGTCACCTCCACCTCGTGCCGGCGCGAATCCTCCCGTGGGTGCCGCCACCATGGTCGCACCCGAGGTGCGACGGTGGTGGCACGACATCCAGTTGCCGGGGTGGATGTCCTGGTGAGGGCTGTTCACGCCCGTTGTCGACTCGTTACGCTGTGGGCCGCTGACAGCCCGCCGCTTGTAGCTTATTTTCACCCTCGAAGCTTTGTTGTAGGTTCTCTACAACCTGAGGGAGGCGGTCGTGGACAGTCCGGAACCGGTGCCGTCCGGGCGCTCGGACGACCGCCCCGGCGTGCCGGAGCAGCGCGCCGCCGAGGCGCCCCACCTGCGCGTCGACGACCTGCGGGTCAGTTTCGCCACCACCGACGGCGTGGTCCGGGCCGTGGACGGGGTCTCCTTCGACGTGGCGCGCGGGCGCACCCTCGGCATCGTCGGCGAGTCCGGCTCCGGCAAGAGCGTCACCTCGCTGGCCATCCTGGGTCTGCACGACGCCAAGCGGACCACCATCACCGGGGAGATCACCCTCGGCGGCCGTCAACTGGTCGGCCTCGGAGACGAGGAGGTGCGCCGGCTGCGCGGCCGGGACATGGCGATGATCTTCCAGGACCCGCTGTCCGCGCTGCACCCCTACTACACGGTGGGCCGGCAGATCGCCGAGGCGTACCGGGTGCACCACCCGGGGGCGGGTCGGCGGGAGGCGCGTACCCGGGCGGTCGACATGCTCGGCCGGGTCGGCATCCCGCAGCCGGCGCGTCGCTTCGACCAGTACCCGCACGAGTTCTCCGGCGGCATGCGACAGCGGGCGATGATCGCGATGGCGCTGATCAACGACCCCGACCTGCTGATCGCCGACGAGCCGACCACCGCCCTCGACGTGACCGTGCAGGCGCAGATCCTGGACCTGCTCACCGACCTGCAGGCCGAGTTCCACTCGGCGATCATCCTGATCACCCACGACCTGGGCGTGGTCTCCCAGGTCGCCGACGACGTGCTGGTCATGTACGGGGGCCGGGCGGTCGAGCGGGGCACGGTCGAGCAGGTGCTGCGGCGCCCGCAGCACCCGTACACCTGGGGGTTGCTGTCGAGCGTGCCCTCGCTGCACGGCGACGCGGACGCGGACCTGGTGCCGATCCCCGGCACGCCGCCCTCGCTGATCAACCTGCCGTCGGGCTGCGCGTTCCACCCGCGCTGCCGGTACGCCGGCCGCAACGGTGACCGCTCGCGCACCGAGGTGCCCGAGCTGGGCCCGGCGGGCGAGGCCGGCCACCTGGTCGCCTGTCACCTGTCGGCGCAGGAGCGCACCCGGCTCTACCAGGAGGATGTCGCACAGGTGGGGGTGGCTCGGTGAGCGCGAGGAACGCAGCGCAGCGGAGTCCCGCAGTCGCGAACGAAGGCAGGTTCCGGTGAGCGCGGAGGTCGAGAGCAGGGTGGCAGCCGACGAACCGCTGCTGCGGGTACGCGGGCTGACCAAGCACTTCCCGGTGCGCACCGGACTGCGTAGCCGGGGGCTGGTGCGGGCGGTCGACGGGTTGGACTTCGACGTGCGGCCGGGGGAGACCCTGGGCCTGGTCGGGGAGTCCGGCTGCGGCAAGACCACCACCGGCCGGATGCTGGTGCGGCTGCTGGAGCCCAGCGCCGGGACCATCGAGTTCGCCGGTCGGGACATCACCCACGCCCGGCGTCGGGAGCTGCGGCCGCTGCGGCAGGACCTTCAGATCATCTTCCAGGACCCGTACGCCTCGCTGAACCCCCGGCACACCGTGGGCCGGATCGTGGCGATGCCGTTGCAGGTCAACGGCATCGACCCGCCCGGCGGGGTGCGCAAGCGGGTGCAGGAACTGCTGGAGCTGGTCGGGCTGAACCCGGAGCACTACAACCGCTACCCGCACGAGTTCTCCGGCGGGCAGCGGCAGCGCATCGGCATCGCCCGGGCGCTGGCGCTGCGGCCGAAGCTGATCGTCGCCGACGAGCCGGTCTCCGCGCTGGACGTCTCGATCCAGGCGCAGGTGATCAACCTGCTCCGGGACCTGCAACGCGACCTCGATCTGGCGTTCGTGTTCATCGCCCACGACCTGGCCGTGGTGCGGCACTTCTGCCAGCGGGTCGCCGTCATGTACCTCGGCCGGATCGTCGAGATCGGCGACCGGGCCGACATCTACGAACGGCCGCAGCATCCGTACACCCGGGCCCTGCTGTCGGCGATCCCGGACGTGACGGCGCTCGGCCCGGCCGGACGGATCCGGCTGGCCGGCGACGTCCCGACGCCGCTGGACCCGCCCTCGGGCTGCCGGTTCCGGACCCGCTGCTGGAAGGCGCAGGACGTCTGCGCCACCGAGGAGCCGGCCCTGGTGCCCCGGGACGGCGGCCGGCAGGCCACCGCCTGCCACTTCCCCGAAGGGGAATCGGCTGGCACGAGCCCGGAGGCCGGCCCGGTGGCCGCCGCCGGCCCGGTCGTCCCGGTGCAACCGACGGAGTCGACGGCTCCGGCCGGGTCAACGCCCCCGGCCGGGTCGGTGGGCGCGAGCGGCGAGGAGGTGGCGAAGTGAGTCTGTCCCCGGTCGAGGGTCTGGCGCTGGCCGAGATCGAGTCCGGCGGCGAGGGCGACGCGCCGCGGAGCAGAGGCATCGTCGGCCGGTCACCCGGCCAGCTCGCGCTGGCCCGGCTGCGCCGGGACCGGACCGCCCGGGTCAGTGCCGCCCTGCTGGTCTTCTTCGTGGTGGTGGCGCTGGTCGCCCCGCTGCTCTCGATGGTGTACGGCGTCGGTCCCGGCGAGGACTTCAAGGACAAGCTGGACCAGTGCTGCGGCATGCCGCTGGGCTACCTGGGCGGCATCTCCGGCGAGCACTGGTTCGGGCTGGAGCCCGGCACCGGCCGGGACATCTTCATCCGGATGGTGTACGGCCTGCGGACCTCCCTGCTGATCGCCTTCTCGGCGGCGGTGCTCAGCACCGCGCTCGGCATGACGCTCGGTGTCGTCGCCGGCTACCTGGGCGGCTGGATCGACGCGGTGATCACCTGGATCACCGACCTGGTGCTGGCCATGCCGTTCCTGATCATCGCGCTGGCCCTGATGCCGACGCTGGTGCTGCGCTTCTACGGCGAGCGCGATGCGGTGCCCGAGGCGTTCGGCGTGGCGATGCTGATCGCGATCTTCGTGGTCTTCGGTTGGACCAGCACCGCCCGGCTGGTCCGCGGGCAGGTGATCGCGCTGCGCGAGCGGGAGTTCGTGGAGGCGGCCCGGGCCAGCGGCGCCGGCCTGGGGCACATGCTCTTCCGGCAGCTGCTGCCGAACATCTGGGCGCCGATCCTGGTGGCCTTCTCGCTGGCGGTGCCGCAGTTCATCACCAGCGAGGCGGCGCTGGCCTTCATCGGGGTCGGCCTGACCGACGAGACGCCGAGCTTCGGCCGGATGATCTACCGGAGCCTGGACTACCTCCAGACCGACCCGGCGTACGTCTTCTTCCCCGGCGTCACCATCTTCGCGCTGGTGCTGGCCTTCAACCTCTTCGGGGACGCGCTGCGCGACGCGCTTGACCCGAAGTCGTCGCGGTAGGGGTGCCGACATGGCCCGTTTCCTGATCAAGCGGATCTTCTCCGCCGCCCTCACCCTCTTCGTGGTGAGCGTGCTGACCTTCCTGATGTTCTTCGCGCTGCCCCGCGACCCGGTCAACGGCATGTGCCCGAAGAACTGCAACCCGGAGCGGCTGGAGCGGGTACGCCAGGAGCTGGGGCTGCGCGATCCGCTCGTCACCCAGTACGCCGGCTACATGAAGGGCATCTTCACCGGCCGGGATCTGGGCAGCGCCCAGGGTGGTCGGTGTGACGCCCCCTGCCTGGGCTGGTCGTACGTGGCCAACGAGGCGGTCTCCGACACCATCGCCCGGGTGCTGCCGGTGACGCTGAGCATCGTGATCCCGGCGGCGATCCTCTGGTTGCTGCTCGGGGTGGGTCTCGGCATGATCTCCGCGCTGCGTCGGGGCACCTGGGTGGACCGGGTCGCGATCGGCTTCTCGCTGACCGGCGCCTCGTTGCAGCTCTACTTCGTCGGCGCGGTGCTGCTGCTGGTCTTCGTCTACACGACGCGGCTGCTCCCGGTCCCCGGCTACACGTCGATCCTCGACAACCCGCTGAAGTGGGCGAGCGGGTTGGTGCTCGCCTGGGTCGCGCTGGCCTTCCTCTTCTCCGCCATCTACGCCCGGCTGTCCCGGGCGCAGATGCTGGAGACGCTGTCGGAGGACTTCGTCCGGACCGCGCGGGCCAAGGGCCTGGCCAAACCCCAGGTGTACGGGCGGCACGCGCTGCGCGCGGCGATCACCCCGGTGGTCACCATCGCCGGGCTGGACGTCGGCGGGGCGCTGGGCGGCACGGTGATCACCGAGCTGACCTTCGGCCTGACCGGGCTGGGGCGTACCGCCGTGGACGCGGTCAAGGGCGGTGACCTGCCCACCATCATGGCCACCGTGCTGATCGCGGCCTTCTTCGTGGTGGTCGCCAACCTGGTGGTGGACCTGCTCTACGCCGCGATCGACCCGCGGGTGCGGCTGGGCTGACGCCGTCGCGGGTCGGGAGCGGACACCCGATGTACGCGTCGTTGAAATTTAGCGACAACTGTTACACAACTCGAAGGTTTTCTTCTTTACGATCCTCGGGACGTCGGCGGGTCCCCGCCCGGCGCCCGCAGAGCACACGGTGGAGGAGGTACGACATGCGACCACGGGTGGCGGCAGCCGCATCCGGCGCTATCGCACTGGTTGTGGCGTTGGGCGCGTGCACGAAGAACACGGACGACGGCCCGGTGGTGGACAACAACCGCAAGCAGACCGGGGTGATCGCGACCGACCCGAAGGACTCCCAGGGGCCGGCGGCCGAGGTCGAGGGGGCCCAGAAGGGCGGGACCTTCAGCATCATCCGGGAGACCCCCATCTCCCATCTGGACCCGCAGCGGACGTACTCGTTCGCCGGCCTGATGGCCAACCCGCTCTTCGCCCGCTACCTGACCACCTGGAAGGACGACGGCAAGGGCGGCCTGGTGCTCGTCGGTGACCTGGCCGAGACGCCCGGCACCAACGTCAACAACGACTGCAAGGTCTGGGAATTCAAGATCAAGGACGGGGTGAAGTTCGAGGACGGCAGCGCGATCACCGCCAAGGAGATCGCGTACGGCATCGCCCGCTCCTTCGACCCGGACCTGCCCGGCGGCCCGACCTACATCCAGGAGTGGCTGGCCGACAGCCCGCAGTTCGACACCAAGTGGGACTTCAAGAAGAACAAGACCGGGCTACCCCCGGGGCTGACCACGCCGGATGCGAAGACGCTGCGCTTCGAGTTCGCCAAGCCCCGCTGCGACCTGCCGTTCGCCGTCTCACTGCCGACCACCGCGCCGCTGAAGCCGGAGATGGACACCGGCGTCAACCTCGACCAGAAGCCGTTCTCGTCGGGGCCGTACAAGGTCGCCAAGCACCAGGTCGGCGTGCAGCTGACCCTGGACCGCAACCCGAACTGGGACCCGAAGACCGACCCGGTGCGGCACCAGTACCCGGACCAGTTCGTCTGGACGTTCGGCCCGACCGCCGACGCCGCGAACAACCGGGTGATCGCCGACAACGGCGCGGACCAGAGCGGGCTCGCGTGGAACTTCGTGCCCGCCTCGCTGGTGGCCAAGGTCGCCGGTGACGCCAACCTGAAGTCGCGGACCATCCTCTCCCCGACGCCGAGCGCCAACCAGCTGGTCATCAACACCCAGCGGGTCACCGACCTCAAGGTCCGGCAGGCGCTCAACTACGCCATCGACCGCGACGGCCTGATCAAGACCATCGGCGGCTCCACCGTGGCGGCCCCGCTGACCACGCTGATGCCGCCGGCGACGATCGGCTACCAGGCGTACGACGCGTACCCGGCGGGCGCCAGCGGCGACATCGACAAGGCCAAGGAACTGCTCGGCGGCCAGACCCCGCAGCTCGTCCTCGGCGCCTCCGACGACTCGTCGGAGCAGGAGATGGCCACCCAGATCAAGAGCAACCTGGAGAAGGCCGGCTTCAAGATCACGATCCGGAACATCCCGGACGACGCCAAGCTCGACGAGATCAAGAAGAAGAACAACCCCTGGGACCTGTACATCGGCAACTGGGCGGCGGACTGGCCGAGCGGCGCGTCCATCCTGCCGGTGCTCTACGACGGCCGGTCGATCAAGGCCGAGGGCAACAGCAACCAGTCCTACTTCAACGACCCGGCCATCAACGCCGAGTTCGACCGGATCCTGGCCATGTCCCCGGCCGACCAGGGCCCGGAGTGGGGCAAGCTCGATGAGCGGATCATGAAGGAGCACGCCCCGGTGGTGCCGCTCTACGTCGACGTGGCCTACGTCGTGCACGGCTCCAAGGCCGGCGGGGTCTTCATCTCCAGCGTCTTCGGCTACCCGTCCTTCGTCAACGCGCACGTCAAGCAGTAACTCGCGGTAGGGACGGGCCCCGGTCGACAACGGTGTCGGCCGGGGCCTTCCGCGTCTCAGAGGTGCGTACGCAGGAAGTCCAGCTCCAGCCGGAGCAGCCGCTCGGACAACCCGTCGGCGGCCATGTGGCTGGCCCCGGTCAGCGGCAGCACCGCGTGCGGGCGCCCGGTGGCCAGCAGCGCCGCCGACAGCCGCAGTGTGTGCGCGGCCACCACGTTGTCGTCGACCAGGCCGTGCACCAGCAGCAGCGGTCGGGCCTGCTCCGACTCGAGCAGCGGCTCGGCGGCCAGCTCCACCAGCGAGTGGTGGCCGTACACGTCGATCCCGTCGTCCGGCAGGCCCAGGTAGCGCTCGGTGTAGGCGGTGTCGTACAGGTGCCAGTCGGTGACCGGGGCGCCGGCGATGCCGCAGCGGAACAGCTCCGGGTGCCGCAGCACGGCCAGCCCGGCCAGCCAGCCGCCGAACGACCAGCCCCGGATCGCCACCCGGTCCAGGTCCAGGTCCGGGTGCTTGCCGGCCAGCGCGGTCAGCGCGTCCACCTGGTCGGCCAGGATCACGTCGGCCAGCCGGCGGTGCACCGCCTTCTCGAACGAGGGCGCCACCCCCGGCGTGCCCCGGTTGTCGACGGTCACCACCGCGAAGCCGGAGTCGGCCCACCACTGCCGTTCCAGCCAGGCCGCCCGGGCGGCCACCACCTCCTGGTGCCCCGGACCGCCGTACACGTCCAGCAGCACCGGCAGCCGGGTGCCCTTGACGTGGTCGGTCGGGTAGAGCACGCCGGACGGCAGCCGTCGGTCGGTCACCCGGACCAGCATCGGGCGCGGGGCGTACGGCGGGGTGGCGGCCAGCGAGCGCAACTGGGCCACCTCCCGGTCGCCGCGCCAGACCGACCAGCTCGTCCCCGCGTCGTCCAGCGAGGCGGTGCCCACCACCAGCACGTCCCCGCCGACCGCGGCGGTGTGCCAGCCGGGGGTGCCGCTCATCCGGCGGGCGTCCACGCCGCCGCCGATCACCGTGCGGACCCGGTACAGGTGGCGCTGGCTCGGCTCGCCCTCGCTCGCCTCGACCAGCAGGTCGGCCGGGCCGCCGCCGGTGGGCAGCCGCCCCACCACCCGGCGTACGTAGAGCGAGGGCGGGGTGAGCAGGGTGCCGTCGGCAAAGAGGCAGCGGGCGTCGTACCCGTCGTGGGCCAGCTCCCCGCCGACCAGGACCCGGCCGTCCGGCAGGTGCGCCGGGGTGCCCGGGATCGGCTCCACCCAGCGCGGGTCGGCCAGCTCGGCGTGCACCTGCGTCTCCCCGGTGCGCGGGTCCACGGCCAGCACCAGGCCGTGCTGCTGCGAGCGGCGCAGCACCGTGATCAGCGGCCCGCCGTCGGCCCAGCCCACCGAGGCCAGGTAGGGGTAGGTCTCGCGGTCCCAGTGCACGTCGACCCAGCCGTCGTCGAGGTCGAGCAGGTGCAGGCTGACCTCGGCGTTCGGCCCGCCCGCCCGGGGGTACGCGACCGTGGTCGGCGGGCTCGTCGGGTCGGCCGGGTCGTGCAGGTGCCAGCGCGGCAGCCGGGACTCGTCCACCCGGGCGGCCAGCACCGAGCGGCCGTCCGGCGCCCACCAGTAGCCGCGGAACCGGTCGAACTCCTCGGCCGCGACGTGCTCGGCCAGCCCCCAGGTCACGCCGGAGTCCTCGCCGGCCAGCAGGGTGTCGGTGCCGTCGGACTCGACCACCCGCAGCTGGCCCCGGCGGACCCCCTCGGCGGCGTCGGTGACGTACGCCAGCCGCTCGCCGGTCGGGTCCGGGCGCGGGTCGATCACCGGACCGACGGTCTCCACCTCGACCACGTCGCCGTGCACCAGGTCGGCCCGGAACAGCCGCCCGGCCAGCGCGAAGACCGCCACCCGGCCGGCGGCGTCGAGGGCGTACGAGCCGATGCCGGCGCTGCTGAGCCGCAGCCGTTCGCGCAGCGCCCGCTCGCCGGGGGCGAGCGCGCCCGGTGCGGTGTCGGCGCCGAGGAGCGCGGCCGGGTCGGCGATCAGCCGCTCCTCGCCGCTGGCGACCTCCAGCGCCCAGAGTTGCTCGGCCGGGTCCTCGGGACCGCCCGAGCGGAGGAAGACCACCCGGGAGCCGTCGTCGGCCACGGAAACGGCGCGCGGCGCCCCGTGGCTGAACCGACGGGTGCGGGCGGCCAGCTCGGGAAAGTCCACAGCTCCAGATCGTAGGGCGGCTCGCGACGTGATGTGGCCGACCTGGGCGGACGCGTCAGGCTCGGCGGACGGAGACCGCCGGTTAGAGTGACGGACGTGACGACGCTGCCCGATCGACGCCTTCTGCTGGTTCACGCGCACCCCGACGACGAGTCCATCGGCACCGGGTCGACGATGGCCTGGTACGCCGCCAGCGGCGCCCACGTCACGCTGGTGACCTGCACTCTCGGCGAGGAGGGCGAGATCCACGTGCCCGAGCTGGCGCAGCTCGCCGCCGCCGAGGCCGACCAGCTCGGCGGCTACCGGATCGGCGAGCTGGCGGCCGCCTGTGCCGCGCTCGGCGTCACCGACCACCGCTTCCTCGGCGGCGCCGGCCGCTACCGCGACTCCGGCATGATGGGGCTCGCCACCAATGAGCACCCCCGGGCCTTCTGGCAGGCCGATCTCGACGAGGCCGCCGGGCACCTGGTGGAGATCATGCGCGAGGTCCGCCCGCAGGTCATGATCACGTACGACCCGAACGGCTTCTACGGGCACCCCGACCACATCCAGGCCCACCGGGTGGCGATGCGGGCGCACGAGCTGGCCGCCGCCGAGGGTTGCGCCCCGGCCAAGGTCTACTGGACGGCCATGCCGCGCAGCGTGCTGGAGGCCGGCCTGACCGCCTTCACCGAGGCGTCCGACAACCCCTTCGACGGCATCGACAGCGCCGACGAGCTGCCCTTCGGCACCCCCGATCCGCAGATCGCCGCGCGGATCGACGCCACCGACCAGCATGCCGCCAAGGAGGCGGCGATGCGCGCCCACGCCACCCAGATCCCGGCCACCTCGTGGCTGTACTCGATCGCCGGCAACTTCGGCGCCGAGTTCATGGGCGTGGAGTACTTCACCCTCGCGGTGGGCGAGAAGGGCCCCGGCAAGGGCCCGTACGGCTGGGAGGACGACCTCTTCGCCGGGCTGGGTGCGGACGGCACCGATCGCTCCCCGGTCGCGGTGGCCGGGCTCCGGTGACCCTGCCGGCCGCGCCGATGACGGTGGTCGAGGAGCAGGTCACGCCGCCGCCGCCGGGCCGGTCCGCGCGGCTGCTCGACGTCGCCCTGCGGATCGCCGGCGGGCTGGTCTCGGTGGTCGGCGGGGTGCTGGTGGCGCTGCTCGGGCTGCTGCTGTCCACCGTCCGGGTGGGCGGTCACCTGATCGGGGTGTCGGTGCTGGTCACCATCGGCGCGGCGATCGCGGTGAGCTGGTTCGCGTACGCCACGGTCGGCCGCAGGTGGGCGGTGGCGCTGCCGGCGTTGCCGTGGTTCGTGCTGATGGCCGTGGCGGCGGTCCGCACCACCGAGGGCGACCTGCTCGTCGCCGGCGACAACTGGGTGGGTCTGGGCATGATCACCGCCGGAGCGATGACCTTCGCGGTGATGGCGTTCCGGCAGATCCTCGGCCCGCCGCAACGACGTCACGACGGGTGATGACGCCGCACAGCCTGTGGTGGTAGACATTCCTGCCAGAAGGCTCGCCGGTGGGGCGGGCGGTACGGCGGGAGGCGTGCGATGGGGAATCGGTGGCGCGCGGTCGGCGTGCTCGCGGGGGCACTGTTCGCGATCAACGTGGTGGCTCGGGTGATCATCAAGCTCGGCTTCGACGGGAACGACAGCGCCGCCGACCGGGTCTCGCTGGGCATGTTCGTGGTGATCGGGCTGATCCTCGCCGGGGTCGTCTTCGTGCAGGGGCGTACCCGTCCGGTGGGCGCCTGGGGCGCCGACGTCGGCGCGGCGGTGCTGGTGGCGCTGCTGCTGACCGTGCTGGTCGGGCCGCTGCTGGTCGGCGACAATCCGTTCGGCGGGGGCGCCGGGCTGTTCTTCGCCCAGATCTGGCTCTACCTGCTGGCCGCCGGGGCGGGTGTGGCGGTCGGCTACCTGGTGCTCACCGCGCTCGGCCTCGACCACCGCTCGCAGCAGCTCAAGCGGTACGCCGAGATCAAGTCGGCCAAGCCGCGCCGCGTCGTCCGTCGCTGAGGCGTCGAGTTCTCCGGCCCCCATCGGCCGGGGCCACTCGTCGGTCCGGCGTGTCGTGGCCTGGGGTGGCAACGCCGGTGTGAGCGATATGCCTGAGAGGCGTATTTAGGACTCTCAGGCATATCGCTCGTGCGGGTGTACGCCTTCCGGCCGGCCCCGGTTGCGGGAGGTCGCGCTGGCCGAGCATCCGTTCGTGTGCGAGGCGCGCCTCAAGCCGGACAGGCCCCGGCCGGGTCGGGGCCCGTCGGTGACGGCCCCCGACCCGGTGCTGCTGCTCGCCTAGCTAACGGGGGAGGAGGCCCGGTCCCTACCGTCCGTTCCGGGCAGCGGCGGGGTGGCCACCGCGGTGCCGTCCTCGGCGGTGAGCACGGTGCCCTCCGGGGTGACCACCTCGTCGACCGGCTCCATCTTGGCCGGCACCATCGAGGTGAGCACCCGGTCGGCGGTCGGTCCCGATTCGGCGTCCTCGTCGCGCGTCCGTACCGGCTGCCTGTCCGCCGTGTCCCTGCCCGCGTCGTCGGCGCCAGACCGGGGTTGCGGGACGCGGATGCCCGAGCCCTTGTCCGACGGGGACGCCGGCAGCGCCGGCCGGGTCGCGGTGGAGTCCAGCTCCCGGCGGGGCGCGGCCGACGGCCGCGTCGTCGCCTCGGACACCGCTTCCTCCAGCTCCGCCGCCCGCCGCTCGACCTCCTCGACCTCCGTCGCCACCGGCGTCACGTCCGCCAGTTCCGCCGCTCGCCGCTCCACCTCCGCCAACTCCACCTCGGGCGACTCCACCTCCGGCGACTCGGAGCGAGGCCGACGCGGGCCGGAGCGGTCGGGGGCGGCCGACGTGCCGCCGGTCGCCGAACGCCCGGAGCCGGAGCGCCCGGAATCCGAGCCGGCCGAGGGCCCGGAGCCCGAGCCGGCCGAGCGGCCAGAGCCTGAGCCGGCTGAGCGGCCGGAGCCCGAGCCGGTCGAGCGGCCGGAGCCCGAGCGGCCGGTGCCGGAGTCGGTGGTCTTCCGGCCCTCGCGGAGCGCCTTGATCAGGGCGTCGACGAGTTCGTCCTTGCGCATGTCGGCGGTGCCGGTGATGCCGCGTCGGCGGAGTCGGTCGCGGAGCTGGTCGACCTTGAGGCGGGCGATCTCGCTCTCGTTGACCTCGGGGGTGTTCGGGGTCTGATTGCCCGGCTGCTCACCGGTTCCGCCCCGCGCCCCGGCACCAGAAGCCGACCTGCCGCCCGACGCCGAACCGCCGCCCCGCGATCCGGAACCCCCACCAGAAGCCGATCCGCCGCCTGACGCCGAGCCGGACGTGCTGCGCGAGCCCGAGCCGCCACGGGAACCGGAGTTCGTGCGCGACGTACGGCCCGTGCCCGAGCTGGTCGTCCTCCGGCCTTCGCGGAGCGCCTTGATCAGGGCGTTGACCAGTTCGTCCTTGCGCATGTCGGCGGTGCCGGTGATGCCGCGTCGGCGGAGTCGGTCGCGAAGCTGGTCGACCTTGAGGCGGGCGATCTCGCTCTCGTTGACGTCGGGGGTGTTCGGGGTCTGGTTGCCGGGGGCGTTCTTCGTCGCCGTCGAGCCGCTGGCGCGTCCCGATCCGCTGCGCGTGGCCATCGAGCAGGTCCTTCCTGGTCCGGGGTCGAAGGAGGCGTCGCGACGTACGTCGTGCCGCCTCCAGTTCTTCCGGTACCCCGAACGACCTGCGGGAACCTTCCCTCTGCTCAGCCCGGGGCGACCCGGGTCAGGTAGGTGTGGTGGGTGGTGAAGCCGAGTCCCCGGTAGAGCGTGACCGCGGCGGTGTTGCGCTGCTCCACCTGGAGGAAGGCGTGCGTCGCCCCCTCCGCCACGCCCCAGTCGACCAGGGCCCGGACCACCCGGCCGGCCAGCCCGCGCCGCCGGGCCTCGGGCACCACCTCGATCAGGCTGAGTCCGAGCCAGCGTCCCCGCCCGGTGACGGTGCCCCGGCCGATCGCGACCAGCCTGCCGTCGGCGTACACGTGGGCGAAGCGGACCCGGGCCACGGCGGTGAGCACGTGCCGCGCGGCGTCCGGGAGGCCGCCCTTGCGACCGGCGGCGATCGCGAGCCAGTCGTCCGACGGCGCGGCGGCCAGCTCGACCGGCGGCGAGCCGGCCGGGGTCGGCGCGGCCGGCGGCATCGCGGCGAGGGCGACGGTCTGCACCAGCACCGGTGGCCGGCTGCCCCAGCCTCGGGCGTCCAGCTCCGCGCCGACCGGCGCGGCCAGCGGGAGCGGGGTGTTCACCATGGCTGGTTGCCCCTGGTCGGCGTACCAGCGTTCCACCGCGTCCAGCGCGGCCGGCAGCGGCCGGTCCGGGTCGCCCACCGGCAGCGCGGAGTTGGCCCGGCCGGACCAGCCGGCGGTGGACCGCAGCAGCCAGTCGCCCAGCCGGTCCCGGACGGCGGCGGGCCAGGCCTCGTCGGAGGCCAGCTCCAGCTCGATCACGGCGGAGGCGGTCGGCCGGCGAGTGGGCGGCACCCGCTTGGCCCGGTGCACCTCGGTCACCGGCACCCGCAGCCGGCCCTGCGTGGTGGCGAGAGTGAGATGTGTCTCGGTCAGCTCCACCAGCTCGCCGAGAGCGTCCGAGAAGAGGGGGCGGCCCTCGCGAATCCCCACAATGCGGCGCACCACGATCCGGTGGCCCACGTCCTGCTGTCGGAGCACGATCGACCTCCTCCCCGGCGAGATACTAGGCTCTTACCGTCGCGGGTGATCGCGGCGAGTCTTGCGGAGGAGAGACCGGTGACCTACATCATCGCCGAGCCGTGCGTGGATGTGCTCGACAAGGCATGCATCGAGGAGTGCCCGGTCGACTGCATTTACGAGGGCAATCGGATGCTCTACATCCACCCCGACGAGTGCGTCGACTGTGGTGCCTGTGAGCCGGTCTGCCCGGTCGAAGCGATCTTCTACGAGGACGACGTCCCGGAGCAGTGGAAGGACTACACCGGGGCCAACTACGAGTTCTTCGAGGATCTCGGCTCGCCGGGTGGCGCGTCGAAGATCGGCAAGGTGGAGAAGGACGCAACGTTCGTCGCCGCCCAGCCGCCGCGCGAAGAGGGCCACTGAACCGGCCCGCGCCGGTCTCGTCGCGGCTGCCCGAGTTCACCTGGGACACGCTGGACGCCGCGGCCACCATCGCCGCGGCGCACCCGGACGGTCTGATCAACCTCTCGATGGGCACGCCGGTCGACCCGGTCCCCCCGGTGATCCGGCAGGCGCTGGCGGACGCGTCCGACGCCCCGGGGTACCCGCTGACCGCGGGCACCCCGGCGCTGCGCGACGCCATCGCCAGTTGGGTGGCCCGGGCCTGCGGGGCCGGGGTCGACGGGCTCGGCGTCCTGCCCACGATCGGCTCCAAGGAACTGGTCGCCTGGCTGCCCACCCTGCTCGGGATCGGCCCCGGTGACGTGGTCGTGGTGCCGTCGATCGCCTACCCGACGTACGAGGACGGGGCCCGGCTCGCCGGCGCCACCACCGTCCGCGCCGACTCGCTGACCGCGGTCGGCCCGACGTCCCGGGTACGCCTGGTCTGGGTCAACTCGCCCGGCAACCCGACCGGTCGGGTGCTGCCCCCCGCCCACCTGCGCAAGGTGGTCGACTGGGCCCGCGAGCGGGGCGCCGTGGTGGCCAGCGACGAGTGCTACCTGCCGCTGGGCTGGACGGCCGACGCCGAGCCGGTCTCGGTGCTCTCGCCCGAGGTCTGCGGCGGGTCGTACGAGTCGGTGCTGGCGGTGCACTCGCTCTCCAAGCGCTCCAACCTGGCCGGCTACCGGGCCGGGTTCGTCGCCGGCGACCCGGCGCTGGTGGCCGAGCTGCTCAAGATCCGCAAGCACGCCGGCATGATCGTGCCCGCGCCGGTGCAGGCCGCCATGGTGGCCGCGCTCTCCGACCAGGCGCACGCCGACGAGCAGCGCGAACGCTACCGGGCCCGGCGGGAGACGCTGCTCGCCGCGTTCACCGGGGCGGGCTTCACCGTGGAGCACTCCGAGGCCGGGCTCTACCTCTGGATGACCCGGGGCGAGGACTGCTGGGCGACGGTGGACTGGCTGGCCCGCCGGGGCATCCTGGTCGCCGCCGGCGTCTTCTACGGCCCCGGCGGGGCGCAGCACGTCCGGGCCGCGCTGACCGAGTCCGACGCGCACGTCGCGGCGGTCGCCGCGCGGCTCGCACAGGCCTGACGCGCCGATGGGCGGGGCCGGCGGGGTGGTCCGGGCGGCGGTGGTCGGCACCGGGCTGATCGGCGGTTCGGTGCTGCTCCGGCTGCACGCCGCCGGGCTGGACGTGGCCGGCTGGGACCCGGACGAGGCGACCCGGCGGCAGGCCCGGCGGGTCGGCATACCGGCACCGGAGCGGCTGATCGACGCGGTGGCCGACCGGGACGTGGTCTTCCTCTGCGGGCCGCTGCCCACCCTGCCGCGGACCCTGGTCGAGGTGGCCGCGGCGACCGGCGAGGACTGCCTGCTCACCGACGTCGGGAGCACCAAGGCGGAGCTGGCCGCGTTCGCCGCCGCGCAGGGGCTGACCCACCGCTTCGTCCCCGGCCACCCGATGGCGGGCACCGACCGGGCCGGCCTGACTGCTGCGGTGCCGGGGCTCTTCGACGACGCCGCCTGGGTGCTCTGCCCCGCGCCCGGCCCCGGCCTGGCCGCCTTCCGCCGGCTCACCGTGCTGGTGATGGAGGTGTTCGCCGCCCGGGTGGTGCCGATGGCGGCCGACCGGCACGACGCGGTCGTGGCGCTCGCCTCGCACGTGCCGCACCTGCTCGCCGGCGCCCTCGCCGGGGCGGCCGAGCGCTCCCCGCTGCGCGACGCCGTCCTCGGCCTCGCCGCCGGAAGCTTCCGCGACGGCACCCGGGTCGCCGGCACGCCGCCGGAGCGGACGGCGAACATGCTGCTCGCCAACCGGGCGGAGGTGCTGGCCGCGCTGACCTCGGTCACCCTGTTCCTCGATGAACTGGCGGCCGCGCTGCGCGACGACGACCGGGCCGCGCTCACCGCCCGGCACGGCGAGGGCCGCGACGCCCGGGTCGCGCTGGCCGGCCGCGCGACGGTCGAGCTGCGGCGGGCCTTCCCGCTGGCCGGCGGCGGGGACGCGGAGCTGCGCTTCCTGCTCGAGCTGGGCGCGGCCGGCGGGTACCTCGACGGGTGCCGGACGACCGGCGACCAGGTCGAGTACGCGGCCCGCCGGTTGGCCGTGGAACCGGGCGGCCCACCGGGCCCGCCGCTAGGGTGAGGGCGTGACGGACGGACCGGTCGTGGCGGTGCGCGGTGAGGCGTACCGGGAGGTCGCGCCCGAGCTGGCCCGCTTCCAGGTGACCGCGACGGCCCGCGAGCGGGACCGGGAGGTCACCCTGACCCGGCTCGCCGAGCGGGCCGCCGCCGTGCGGGTGCTGCTCGACGAGCACGCCGCCGCGCTGGACCGCCGGGAGGCCGGCGACCTGCGGGTACGTCCCGAGACCAACCGCTCCGGCGAACGGGTGGTCGGCTACCACGGCAGCGTGACCACCAGCGTCACCGTCACCGACTTCGCCGTCCTCGCCGAACTGATGCTCCGCCTGGCCGACCAGGAGCAGGTCGAGGTCGCCGGCCCCTGGTGGTCGCTGCGGCCGGACAGCCCGGCCCACCGGGAGGCCCGGCACGCCGCCATCGCCGACGCGCTGCACCGGGCCCGGGAGTACGCCGAGGCGTTGGGCGCCCGGGTCACCGCCCTGCTGGAGCTGGCCGACGCGGAGGAGGGGTTCGCCCCGATGGCCGGCGCGGCGTTCTCCCGCCGGATGGAGAAGGGCGCGCCGCCGGAGCTGGAACTCGACCCGCAGCCGCAGACCGTGCACGCCGTGGTGCGGGCCCGGTTCACCGTCAGCGACCCGGTCCTGCCCTGATGCCCGAGGCCCCCCCGCTCCCGCTCGACGACCTGGTGGCCCGGGCCCGGGCCCTGGCCGAGGCGGGGCCCCGGCAGTTGCTCGGCATCGCCGGGGCGCCCGGGGCGGGCAAGTCCACCCTGGCCGAGCGGATCGTCGCGGCGGTCGGCCCGAGCGCCCGGCTGGTGCCGATGGACGGCTTCCACCTGGCCCAGGCCGAGCTGGAGCGGCTGGGCCGCGCCGCGCGCAAGGGCGCGGCCGACACCTTCGACGCCAACGGGTACGTCTCGCTGCTGCGCCGACTGCGACGGCTGGAGCCGACCGCGGTCTACGCGCCGCTGTTCCGCCGGGACCTGGAGGAGCCGGTGGCCGGGGCGATCGAGGTGCCGCCCTCGGTCCGGCTGGTGGTGACCGAGGGCAACTACCTGCTGCTCACCGACCCGCCGTGGGACGACGTGCGGCCGCTGCTGCACGAGGCGTGGTTCGTCGACCTGGACGCGGAGTCGCGGCTGCGCCGGCTCGTCGCCCGGCACGAGGCGTACGGGCGGACGCCGGAGCAGGCGGCGGCCTGGGCGTACGGCACCGACGAGACCAACGCCGCCCTGGTCCGCGGCACCGCGAACTACGCCGACCTGGTGGTCCGTCTAACCGACCCCCCGCCGGGGTGACGGGACGCCGCGCCGCAGCAGCCGGGCGACCATGGCACGTTCCCGCTGGAACTCCACCGCCTCCGGATATCCGCTGTGGTTGCGGATCGGCGGGTCGGCGACCTCCCCGCCGCTGGGGTGCAGCGCCTCCGGGTCGACGACCGGCACCTCCCGCTCTCCGGCGGTGACCTGCCAGCCCAGCGGGTCGGTGGGGCGCCAGAAGTTGGTCCAGGCGACGCACCCGTCGGGCCAGGTGAGGGTGCCGGCGAGCACCCGGAGCCGGTCCGGCCCGAAGTACGCCGGGAAGACCCGGCCGTAGAGCCGGGTGAGCTGGCAGCCGTAGGAGAAGAACCAGATCCGCCGGCGCCAGCGTGCCGGCAGTTGGAGCAGCATCGAGGCGCAGATGACGGTCCCCTGGCTGTGCCCGGAGAGGATCACCCCGTCCATTCGGCGCGGGTCCTGCTCGGCCAGCGCGAGGATCCCGGCGACCCGGGTCTGGAGTTCGGGCACCGCCCGCTCGGCGTAGCTCGGCGGGGCCAGTGGGTGGGCGGCGCGGGGCCAGAAGGTGCCGACGTCCCAGACGACGCCGACCGAGCGGCGGACGGTGTCGTTGCGGTAGACCAGCAGCCCCACCCCGGCGACCACCACCGGCAGCCAGCCCAGCATCATGTCGCCGACGTCCGCGACGGTGTGGATCACCGCCTGCCAGCCGACGGCGGACCCCGGGACGGGACGGCTGCGGGACAGCGCCGCCGCGCAGCAGAGGGCGGCCAGCACCACCGACACGGTGGCGTAGCGGCCGACCAGCCGGACGGCGTGTTCGCCGACCAGCCGGTGCACGGCGCGGTAACCGCTGACGTCGCGGCAGCGCCGCCGGTCGTGGGCGGAGTGGACGGTCCCGGGCCCGGTCAGCGCGGCGTACTCCTGGCGGCGCAGCCGCCCGAAGAGCAGGCCGGCGCGGATCCCGATGCCGACGAGGGCGGCCACCGCCACGGCGAAGGCCAGCCCGGCCCAGAACACCGCCAGTGGCGGCATCACCCGTTCGGGCCGGGCGTCGTCGTTGAGCCGTTCGGCGGCCCAGTGCAGCAGCCCGGCGCCGTAGGCGACGGCCATCATCCAGCCGGCGCCGGCGACCAGGGTCGGACCCCGACCACCCCAGGCCAGGTCGGTGTGCGGGCCGGGGGGCTGCTGGTCGGCGTCGCCGCGGGTCCGGGGCAGCAGCAGACCGGTCGCGGCGACCGCGATCGCCGGCACGGCGAGCACCCAGGTGCTCAGTCCAGATGGTGCGGCCGGCACTCCGGGCAGCCCGCCCTCGATCCAGCCCACCCCGAGCGGCAGCAGCGCCGCGCAGAGCACCGGGGCGAGCAGCGCGCGCCGTCCCGACCGCGTGACCGCGCCGATGGCGATCAGCAGCAGCAGCTGGTACGTGGCCAGCCAGGCGACGGCCGTGTCGTACCCGGGCAGCGACCGGTCCGCCAGGCAGCCCGGCGTGTCGGGGGCCCCGGTGCAGCCGGCCGGCGGGCGGAACTGCCCGAGCGGTCGGCCGGCGGGCCCGTCGGGCAGTACCAGGAGCACGAAGGTTCCGGTCAGTCCCAGGCCGAGCAGCGTCCCGACGGCGGCGGTCCACCGGCCCAGCGGGGTGTCCCCGCGGCGTCGGGTCAGGTAGGGCCGGCCGATCGCGACGACGGCTGTCCCGACCACCGCGGCGAGGGCGGCGACGGTGGTCCAGGCGACCACCGCCCGGGCGCCCCGGGGCGGGTCCATCACGAGCACCGCCGCGATCGGCACCGACGCGGCGACCGCCGCCCCGGTGCACAGGTGCAGCACGGCGGCCCGGCGCAGCTGCCCCTCGCCGCACCAGAAGGTCGGGTCCTGCAACGGGTTCGCCGGCGACGGCGGGTCGGTCGGCAGGGCGACGTCCGGTCCGGCGTCGCTGCGGGGGCGGGCGGGACGCGGCTCGGCGGGCATCTCGGCCTCGTACTGGTAGGTGCGCCAGGCGACCACGCCGAGCACGGCCAGCACGGCCAGCGGCAGCAGCAGGCCCACGGCGAGCGCGTGGGCGTCCGCCCGCCACCAGCCGTGGCCGAGGAACTCCCACGGGCCGGGCACGCGGCCGAGGCAGTCCTGGTCCACGCACTGCCAGGCGATCAGGTCCACGCCCACCCCGGTCAGCGTGATCGACAGGGTGGCGGTGAGGCTCAGGCAGAAGAGGCGGATCAGCCAGGCGGCGATGCCGGAGCGGCCGGCCCAGCGTTCCGTGTCCGGGTCCGGCGGGATGTCGGGGCGGGCGTGCAGGGCCACGTTGGCCAGGGTGAACGGCAGCAGCACCGTCCACAGGGCCCGCTCGACGTCCCGCGCGGTCCGCGCGCCGGAGGTGAGCTGCCCCCAGCTGTACGCCTCGACGGTGATCGGGTCGTCCGGGCCGGCGGAGGTGGACCGGTAGAAGCCGGTGACCTTGTCGCCGGCCACCAGGGCGGGTTGCGGGCCGGACCCGGCGGGTTCGGGCCGCAGCCCGAGGAGCTGGTTGGGCGGGGTGTTGGACACCCCGTGCACCCGTAGTTCGAGCACCCGTTCGTCCATCCGTGCCCCCTGGTGTCGCGCTCACTACCCAGAGTGCACCCCGATGCCGGGTTGGGGCCACCGGTATATCCGCTGTTTCGGCAGGTCAAGCGGCTATTCCAGGGTGCGCACCGGGCGGGCGGGATTGCCGACGGCGACCACGTTGGGTGGCAGATCCCTGGTCACGACGGCGCCGGCGCCGACCACGGTGTTCGCGCCGACCGTCACCCCGGCGAGCACGACGGCCCCGCCGCCGAGCCAGGCGTTGTCGCCGATGGTGATCGGCTTCGCCGCCTCCCACTTCTTCCGGCGCGGGCCGGGCTCGATCGGATGGGTAGGGGTGAGCAGCTGCACGTTGGGTCCGATCTGGACGTCGGCGCCGATGGTGATCCGGGCGACGTCGAGGAAGACCGCGTTGAAGTTCACGAAGCAGCGCGGACCGAGGTGGATCTGCCAGCCGTAGTCGCAGTGGAAGGGCGGACGGATCCAGGTGTCCTCGCCGAGCGAGCCGAGCAGCTCGCGCAGCGCGGCCAGGCGCCCCAGCGGGTCGTTGGCGGCGGTGGTGTTGAAGCGCTCCATCAGCTGGGTGGCGCGGTCGAGGTCGGCGATGATCGCGGGCTCGTTGGCGAGGTAGGGCTCGCCGGCCAGCATTCGTTCCCGCATGGACCTCACCGGGCGATCATCGCCGGCTGGGTCCCCGCGAGGGGCGGGGACGGTCATATTCCGGACTTTCCTTCTGCATACCCGGTATGCAATTCTGGTCGCTGTCAATGTGACTCCCGTCTATGAGGACGCTTCCCGAGGAGGATCCGTTGCACAGAACCAGAAGAAAGACCGCCGCGCTCGGGCTGGTGCTCGGCCTGGCGCTCGGCGCCCCGGCCACCGCCTCGGCCGCCGCACCGACCGCACCGGCGGATGCCGCCGGGGCCGCCCGGCCGGCCGGGAAACCATCCACCCCGACCGGTGGGTCGACCACCGTCACCCTGGTCACCGGGGACCGGGTCACCGTCACCGGCTCCGGCGACGCCGCCGTCCGGCCCGCCGCCGGCCGGGGTGACCTCCGATTCCTGGTACGCCGGGAGCGCGGGCACCTGACCGTGGTGCCGCAGGACGCGCTGGCGCTGATCCGCGCCGGCCGGGTCGACCGTCGACTCTTCGACGTCACCGAGCTGATCTCCGCCGGCTACGACGACGCCCGCCGCGACGACCTGCCGCTGCTGGTGTCGTACGCCCCGGGGGAGGCCCGGCGCGGCGTGGCCGCGCTGCCCGGCGCCCGGGTGACCCGGGACCTGCCAGCGATCCGCGGCGCCGCCCTCACCGCCGGCAAGTCCACCGCCGGTCAGGTGTGGTCGGCGGTCACCACCGGCTCCACCGGCACCCGGCTCGGCGCAGCGGGGGGCGTCGAGCGGATCTGGCTCGACGGCCGCCGCCGGGTCACCCTGGACCACAGCGTGCCCCAGATCGGGGCGCCCACCGCCTGGTCGGCCGGCTTCACCGGCAAGGGCGTCAGCGTCGCGGTGCTGGACACCGGCGTCGACACGACCCACCCCGACCTGGCCGGCAAGGTGGCCGAATCGCGCAACTTCACCGAGGTCACCGACGACCGGGACACGGTCGGCCACGGCACCCACGTCGCCTCCACCATCGCCGGCAGCGGCGCCGCCTCCGGCGGCCGGTACAAGGGCGTCGCGCCGGACGCCACGCTGCTCAACGGCAAGGTCTGCGAGGACATCGGGTGCAGCGACTCGGCCATCCTGGCCGGGATGCAGTGGGCCGCCGTCGACAAGCGGGCCACCGTGGTCAACATGAGCCTCAGCGGCTGGGACTTCCCCGAGGTCGACCCGCTGGAGGAGGCGGTGCAGACGCTGACCGCACAGACCGGCACCCTCTTCGTCACCGCCGCCGGCAACGCCGGATCGGACGCCTCCGTCGGCTCCCCGGCCAGCGCCGACGCGGCGCTCGCCGTCGGCGCGGTGGACCGCGACGACCAGCTCGCCGGGTTCTCCAGCCGCGGCCCCCGGGTGGGCGACGACGCGGTGAAGCCCGACATCACCGCGCCCGGCGTCGACATCGTCGCCGCCCGGTCCGCCACCGGCGCCATCGGCGACCCGGTGGGGGAGAAGTACGTCGCGCTATCCGGCACCTCGATGGCCACCCCGCACGTGGCGGGCTCGGTGGCGCTCCTGGCCCAGCAGCACCCGGACTGGAAGGCCGGCCAGTTCAAGGCGACGCTGATGGCCGCCGCGAAGCCGCACCCGGCGCAGACCGCGTACGAGCAGGGGGCCGGCCGGGTCGACCTGAGCCGCGCGATCGGCCAGCAGGTGACCAGTGACCCGGTGAGCGTCTCCTTCGGCCGCACGCTCTGGCCGCACGGCGACGACGCGCCGATCACCCGCACGGTGGCCTGGCGCAACGCCGGCCCGACCGCGGTCACGCTCGACCTGAGCACCGAGATCACCGGCCCGGGTGGCCAGCAAGCGCCGGCGGGGATGTTCCGCCTCGGCGCGACCCGGGTGACCGTGCCCGCGGGCGGCCGGGCGGAGACCACCGTCACCGCCGACACCCGGCTCGGTGCCGCCGACGGCTACTGGACCGGCCGGGTCGTCGCCCGCTCCGGCGGCACCGTCGCGGTGACCCCGGTGGCGGTGAACCGGGAGGTGGAGAGCTACACCCTGACGCTGACCCACCTGGACCGGTCCGGCCGGCCGACGGCCGACTACTACACCAGCCTGGCCAGCCTGGACCGCTTCGACATCCGGGACGCCTACGACCCCGACGGGGTGGCCCAGGTACGGCTGCCCAGGGGGCGCTACGGCCTGAGCACGCTCATCTTCGAGCCCGCCCCCGAGGGCGAAGCCGGCGGGCTGACCATGCTGGCCCAGCCCGAGCTGACCGTCGACCGGGACCTCACGCTCACCGTGGACGCCCGGCGGGGCAAGCCGGTCCTGACCACGATCCCGAAGCGGGACGCGGCGCCGCTGCTGATCGACGTCAGTGCGGTCTTCTTCGCCGACGACGGCGGCAGCTACGGCTTCGGGCTCTGGGCCGACAGCTTCGCCGGCCTGACCACCGCCCAGCTCGGCAGCCCGGTCTCCGCGGACCGGTTCGTCTCGACGATCAGCAGCCAGTGGGCCGACCGGGAGGCCGCCAGCAGTCCCTACCTGTACGCGCTGAGCGAGGCGGTCCCCGGCCGGATGCCGACCGGCTTCGTCCGGCACTACCGGGCCGGCGACCTGGCCACCGTGGTGCACCGGTTCCGGGGCGGGTACCCGGGGATGGTCGCCGAGCGGATCGTCATCCCGGAGCTGGAGTACAACACCGGGGCTTCGGCGATCGTCCTGCCGACCCAGGTGCCCGGTGAGCGGGTCGAGCACTACAACACCAGGGGCGTGCGCTGGGAGTCCGAGCTCGACTTCGGGGTGGTCGGCGAAGAGGGCTGGCTGGAGCCGAAGGCGGCGCTGTTCTCCGTGCCGACCGCGTACCGGGCGGGGCGGACGGTCCACGAGACCTGGAACCAGGCCCCGTACGGGCCGTCGTTCCCGGCCCCGCGCTGGCCGGAGGAGAGCGTCAGCCGCACCGGTGACCTCATCCTCGTCGGCCTGCCGGTGCACAGCGACGCCGCCGGGCACCCCGGCGGGTCGGTCACCGACACCGCCCGGACCGCCCTGTGGCGCAACGGGAAGCTGGTCGGCGAGAGCGAGTACGCCGGCTACGGCGAGTTCACCGTGCCGGCCGCGGCGGCCGACTACAAGCTGACGGTGTCGGCCACCCGGAGCTTCACCGACCTGAGCACCGAGGTGGAGTCGACGTGGACCTTCCGGTCCGGTCACGTCGCCGGTGACACCCCGGCCCGGCTGCCCCTGCTGGCGGTGCGCTTCGCCCCGCCGCTGCGGGTCGACAACAGCGCGGCGGCCGGCCGCCTCTTCGCCGTGCCGGTGCAGGTGCAGCGGCAGCCCGGGGCGCCGGCCGCCGGGGTGGAGAAGCTGACCGTCGACGCCTCGTACGACGGCGGGAAGACCTGGCGCAAGGCCGCCGTGCTCCGGGTGCCCGGGAAGGGCTGGGTCGCGCTGCTGCGGCACCCGGCCGGCCCCGGTCACGTCTCCCTGCGGGCCACCGCCCGGGACACCGCCGGCAACACGGTGACCGAGCGGATCGTCCAGGCGTACCGGCTGCGGTGAACGACGCCGGGCCCGCGGTTCCATCGCCGTGGGCCCGGACGCCGGTCGGGGTCGGGGCGCGTCGCCCCGGCCCCGGCCGGTCCGTCAGTCGTTGGCGTGCAGGGCGGCGTTCAGCTCGATGCCCTTGCCGGTGCGCTGCTTCGCCTCCAGCGCGCCGGTGACCGAGTTGCGCCAGAAGAGCAGGCCGTCCACACCGGAGAGCTCGCGGGCCTTGACCACCCGGCCGTCGGGCAGGGTGATCTTCGACGCGGCGGTGATGTAGCAGCCCGCCTCGACCACGCAGTCGTCGCCGAGCGAGATGCCGACCCCGGCGTTGGCGCCGATCAGGCTCCGCTCGCCGATGCTGACCTTCTCGGTGCCGCCGCCGGAGAGGGTGCCCATGATCGACGCCCCGCCGCCGATGTCGGAGCCGTCACCGACCAGGACGCCCTGCACGATCCGCCCCTCGACCATCGAGGTGCCCAGCGTGCCGGCGTTGAAGTTGACGAAGCCCTCGTGCATCACGGTGGTGCCGGCGGCCAGGTGCGCGCCGAGCCGGACCCGGTCCGCGTCGGCGATCCGGACCCCGGAGGGAACCACGTAGTCGGTCATCCGGGGGAACTTGTCCACTCCGTACACCGCCAGGTACCGGCCGGCGGCCCGCTCGATCACCCGCAGCTCGTCGACCCGCTCCGGCGGGCACGGCCCCGCCGACGTCCAGGCCACGTTCGCCAGCTTGCCGAAGATGCCGTCCAGGTTGACCTCGTTGGGCCGCACCAGGCGGTGGGAGAGCAGGTGCAACCGGAGGTACGCGTTGGCGGCGTCCTTGATCGGGTCGTCCAGCGAGCCGATCACGGTGGTGACCTCGACGGTACGCAGACCCGGCAGCGGCCGCTCGCCGATCGCGCCCGGCGGCAGGTCGAGCACGTCGCCCTGGTCCTCGCCGGGGACCAGCGGCAGCTCGCCGAGTCCGAGCTTGCCGGTCGGGTACCAGGTGTCGAGCACCTGGTCGTCAGCGGTGACGGTGGCCAGGCCGATGCCCCAGGCGGGTACTGCGGACGTCACTGTTACACCTCTCGTTCGCGGCTGCGGGGCAGGCGGGCTCACTCCCCGCGCGCACCGAATTTGACGGTACCGTGCCCAGCATGGAGAACCCGCTGACCCCCGAGGTCTTGGCTGATCCGGTGGCCCTGACCCGTGCCCTGGTCGACATAGAGTCCGTCTCCCTCAACGAGAAGGCCATCGCCGACTGCGTCGAGGAGGTGCTGCGGGGCGTGCCGCACCTGGCCACGTTCCGACACAACAACACGGTGATGGCCCGTACCGACCTGGGCCGGGCCTCCCGGGTGGTGCTCGCGGGCCACCTGGACACGGTGCCGCTGAACGACAACTTCCCGTCGACGATGCGCGGCGACCTGATGTACGGCTGCGGCACCTCGGACATGAAGTCCGGCGTGGCGTTCGCCCTGCACCTGGCGGTGACCCTGCCCGACCCGCGCTACGACGTGACGTACTTCTTCTACGAGGCCGAGGAGATCGAGTCGAGGTACAACGGGCTCACCCTGGTCTCGCAGGCGCACCCGGAGTGGCTGGAGGCCGACTTCGCGGTGCTGCTGGAGCCGACGTACGGGATCGTCGAGGCCGGCTGCCAGGGCACCATGCGGGCGGTCGTCACCACGCACGGCGAGCGCGCCCACGCCGCCCGGTCCTGGCACGGGGTGAACGCCATCCACGGCGCGGGCGAGGTGCTGCGCCGGTTGGGGGCGTACGAGGCCCGACGGGTCACCATCGACGGCTGCGACTACCGCGAGGGACTGAACGCGGTGCGGATCGCCGGCGGCGTGGCCGGCAACGTCGTCCCGGACCGCTGCGAGATCGAGATCAACTACCGGTACGCCCCGGACCGCGACCCGGCGGCCGCCGAGGCGCACCTGCGGGAGGTCTTCGCCGGCTTCGACCTGACGGTGACCGACGCGGCGGCGGGCGCGGCGCCCGGCCTGGAGTCGCCCGCGGCGCAGGAGTTCCTCGCCGCCGTCGGCGCCGCGCCGATCGGCAAGCTGGGCTGGACGGACGTGGCCCGGTTCGCGGCGATGGGCATCCCGGCGCTGAACTTCGGCCCCGGCGACCCCAATCTGGCCCATCACAAGGACGAGCACGTCGAGATCACCAAGATCCGCGACGGCGCCGCCACCCTGCACCGCTGGCTCGCCTCCGCCTGATCCCGGCCCGGCCCCCCGGACCCGGCCCCCGGCCCGCTCGCGTCGGTGATCAAGAGGTTTGCGTCCAAAGAGGCCCCTCAGGTGACCCAAACCTCTTGATCACCAGCGAGCGCCGGCGGGGCCGGCGGGGTTCGGGGCCGTGGGTGTGGAGTGCGGTGGGGGTCAGGCGGTGGTCAGGGCAGGGGAGTCGGTGGTCTCGGGGTCGGCGGTCGGTGCCGCCGGGGACTCCAGCTGTCGGGCACGGCGGCGCTCGGCCACCACGTCACGGATGCGCCGCTGCATCTGCCGGCGGATCCGGATCCGCTCGTTGTTGTTGATCACGCTTGCTCCTCCCCCGAAGGCGCGCGACCGGGGCATACCCGGTATGTGAATAGTAAGACGTACGAGCGACAGAATTAGTTGCCCAAGATCACGAACTATTTCTCCGGCTCGCCGGGCGGCACCCCCGGCCGGTGCCGCTCCACTACGGTTGCTCCCATGAGCCAGAGCAACGGGCGGCAGCCGGGCCGCGATCCGGAGCGGCACCGGGGCGCGGTCACGCTGCGCCGCGGCGCGATCCCGACCAGCACCGCCGACCAGCGGCTGCTCGACTCCCGGGGCCGGGGCGACTGGAAGACCAAGGACGCCTGGCGCGCGCTGCGGATCCTCTCCGAGTTCGTGGAGGGCTTCGACACCCTGGCCGACCTGCCGCCCGCCGTCAGCGTCTTCGGCTCCGCCCGCAGCAACCCGGACAGCCCCGAGTGCCGGCTGGCCGAGGAGCTGGGCGCCGCTTTGGCCCGGGCCGGCTACGCCGTGATCACCGGCGGCGGGCCGGGTGTGATGGAGGCGGCCAACCGGGGGGCCAGCGACGCCGGCGGGCTCTCCGTCGGGCTCGGCATCGAACTCCCCTTCGAGCAGGGGCTCAACGACTGGGTCGACCTGGCCATCGACTTCCGGTACTTCTTCGCCCGCAAGACCATGTTCGTCAAGTACGCCCAGGCGTTCGTGGTGCTGCCCGGCGGCTTCGGCACCATGGACGAGCTCTTCGAGGCGCTCACCCTGGTGCAGACCGGCAAGGTCACCCGGTTCCCGGTGGTGCTGATGGGCACCGCGTACTGGCGGGGGCTGCTCGACTGGCTGCGGGACAGCATGGCCGCCGAGGGCAAGATCGGGCCGGTCGACCTGGACCTGATCTGCCTCACCGACGACGTGGACGCCGCCGTCCGGCACATCGTCGAGGCCGAGGCCGCCCTCTCCGCCGAGCAGGAAGCCGTACGGGAGGAGGCCGTCGCCCGGGCCGCCGCCGACCAGCAGGCCGCCGCGGACAGCGCGGGCAACCGCGCACCGGGCGGCGGGCCGGCCGGTCCGACCGGGTCGGGCCCAGGCCGGCGGGGCTGAGCCGTGGCGGCCATCTGCGTCTTCTGCGCCTCCTCCCGCACCCTCGACCGGCGCTGGCTGGAGTTGGCGGCCGAGACGGGCGCGGAGCTCGCCAGGCGCGGACACACCCTGGTCAGCGGCGGTGGCTGCGTCGGGATGATGGGCGCCCTGGCCGACGGCGCGCGGGCGGCCGGCGGGCGCACCCTCGGGGTGATCCCGCAGGCGCTGGTCGACCTGGAAGTCGCCGACCTGGCCTCCGACGAGCTGCTGGTCACCGACGGGATGGCCAGTCGCAAGACGCTGATGGTCGACAAGTCGGACGCCTTCCTCACCCTGCCGGGCGGGCTGGGCACCCTGGACGAGCTCTTCGAGGTCTGGACCACCGCCACGCTGGCCCTGCACACCAAGCCGATGGTGCTGGTCGACATCGACGGCTTCTACCGCCCGCTGCTGGACTGGCTCGCCACCCTCGCCGACCAGACCTTCCTCAAACCCGCCGGCCTCGACCTCCTCCGGGTCGCCGACACCGTCCCCGCCGCCCTCGACCTCCTCGAATCCCACCTCACCTGACCCCGGGTCCGCCCCGTTGATCATGAAGTTGTTGTCGTCGATGCCGGCGTGTCGTGGCGACAACTTCATGATCGACAAATGTCCGGCGGGGTGGGGGCGGGGTGGGTGTCGGAGGGGCGTGGTGGGATGTGGGGGTGCAGGGGTACCGGCTGGTGCGTCGGCCTGCTGGACCGGGTCCGGGGGAGGGGCGGTCCGCCGCGACGGTTCGGGGGGACCGTCCAGCCGGCGGGGCGATCCAGGGACCCGACCGGGCAGGCGCCGGCGTCGAGGGGGAGTCGCGGTCCGCGGGGTCGGCGGTCGATGGCGCGCATCCCGGTGCCCGGCTGACCGACCCGCTCCAGGCGGAGATCGTCGGCCACACCGACGGGCCGATGCTGATCATCGGCGGCCCGGGCACCGGTAAGACCAGCACCCTGGTCGAGGCGGTCGCCGCCCGGGTGGCCGAGGGGGTCGACCCCGAGCGGATCCTGGTGCTCACCTTCGCCCGGCGGCAGGCCACCGACCTGCGCCACCGGATCGAGGCGCGGATCGCCGGGGCCGGCGATCTCCCGGAGAACGGGCGGGCGGGGAGCAGCACCGCGGCCCGGCCCGCCCGAGTGGTCCGCGAGCCGCTGGTGCGCACCTTCCCCGCGTACGCCTTCGGGCTGCTCCGCCGCGCCGCCGCCGAGCGGGGCGAGCCGTCACCCCGGCTGCTCACCGGTCCCGAGCAGGATCTGATCATCCGCGAGCTGCTCGACGTGGTGGGCGAGGAGCCCGGCGACGACCCGATCGGCTGGCCGGAGGACCTGCGCCCCGCGCTGCGTACCCGGGCCTTCGCCGGCCAGCTGCGCGACCTGCTGATGCGGGCCGCCGAGCGCGGCGTCGGGCCGGTCGAGCTGGCCCGCCTCGGCGAGAAGCTCGGCCGCGCCGACTGGCCGGCCGCCGCCCGCTTCCTCCGCGAGTACGTCGCCGTGCTCGCCCTGCGCGACGTCGCCAACCGCGGCTCGATCGCGTACGACCCGGCGGAGCTGGTCCGCGCCGCCACCGGGATGCTGCTGGACGACCCCGAGCTGCTGGCGGCCGAGCGGCGCCGGCTGGCCCACGTCTACGTCGACGAACTGGCCGACACCGACCCCGCCCAGCAGGAGCTGCTCGCCGTCATCGCCGGCGGCGGCAAGCCCCTGGTCGCGTTCGCCGACCCGGACTCCTCCACGTACGCCTTCCGGGGCGCCGACCCGGCCGTGGTGCACACCTTCCCGCACCGGTTCCGGACGGCCTCCGGCGCGCCGGCCGCGCAGGTGGTGCTGACCACGTCGTACCGGGCCGGGGCGGGGCTGCTCGCCGCCACCGGGCGGCTGGCCCGGCGGCTGCGCGGCCCGGCCGCGCACCGGGCCCTGCACCCGCTGCCCGACGCGCCGCCCGGCACGGTGCAGGTGCGCACGTTCCGCTCCGGCACCAGTGAGTCGGCCTGGCTCGCGCACGCGCTGCGGTCGGCGCACCTGCTCGACGGGGTGCCCTGGTCGCGGATGGCGGTGCTGGTCCGCTCGACCAACCTGCACCTGCCCTCGCTGCGCCGGGCCCTGCACACCGCCGGGGTGCCGACCGTGGTGCACGGCGAGGACCTGCCGCTGCACCTGCAACCCGCGGTGGCGCCGCTGCTGCTCCTGCTGCGCTGCGCGCTGGAGCCGGACCGGCTGGACGAGGAGACCGCCGTCGCCCTGCTCCACTCGCCGCTGGGCGGCGCCGACCCGCTCGCCGAGCGACGGCTGCGCCAGGGGCTGCGGGCGCTCGCGCTGGCGGCCGGGGACCGCCGCCCCTCCGGCGAGCTGATCGTCGAGGCGCTGCGCGACCCGGCCGAGCTGGCCGCCATCGACCGGCGCTGGGTCGAGCCGGCCCGGACGGTGGCCGAGTTGCTCGCCACCGCGCGGACGGCGGCGGCCACCCCCGGTGCCACCGCCGAGGACGTGCTCTGGGCGGTGTGGCGGGCCAGCGGCCTCGCCGAGCGCTGGGCCGGGGCGATCAACCGGGGCCGGGCCGCCACCGGCGAGCACGAGACCGCCCAGCGCTGGCGGGCCGAGGCAGCCGACCGCGACCTCGACGCGGTGATGGTGCTCTTCGACGCCGCCGCCCGCTTCACCGACCGGCTGCCCGGCGCGCGTACCGAGGTCTTCCTCGACCACGTCCTCGGCCAGGACCTGCCGGCCGACACCCTGGCCGCCAGCGCCGACCGGGGCGAGGCGGTCCGGCTGCTCACCGCCCACGCGGCCAAGGGCCTCGAGTGGGACCTGGTCGCCGTCGCCGGGGTCCAGGAGGGGATCTGGCCCGACCTCCGGCTGCGCGGCAGCCTGCTCGGCTCCGAGCGACTGGTCGACGTGCTCGCCGGCCGGGCCGACGGCGCCGGCACCCGGGCCAGCCTGGTCGGCCAGACCTCCGCCCTGCTCGACGAGGAGCGTCGCCTCTTCCACGTCGCGGTGACCCGGGCCCGGCGCCGGCTGCTGGTCACCGCGGTCGCCTCGGCGGCGGTCGGCGGCGACGACCACGAGGAACAGCCGAGCCGCTTCCTGCACGAGCTGGGCACCACCGAGCCCCCCGCGACCGGGGCCGGCGGCCCCGCGCCGACCCACCCGGTGCCCGGACCGAAGCCGACCGGCCCGGCGCCCGGTTCGACGCCGACCGGCCCGGCCCTCGGCTTGACGCCGACCGACTTGACGCCGACCGGATCGAAGGCGACCGGCCGGACGGCGGATCGACCGGGCGACGGCGCGGCAGCGGCCGTCCCGGCGGCGGACCGGCCGGGCGACCGGGCCGCGGTGACGGGCCCCGTCGCCGACCGGCCGGGCGACGGCGCCGCGGCGAACGCCCCGGACCGGCCCGGCGACCGTGCCGCGCGGACCGGCCGGGTCGCCCCCGACCGCCCGGGCGACGGCGCCGCCCTGACCGCCTCGGCGGCAACGGCCCGGCCCGGCGCCACCGTGTCGTCGGCCGTGGACGACGACGAGCCGCACCAACCCGGGGAGCTGCCGGTCGGGCGTCCGCCCCGGGCGCTCACCCTGTCCGCGCTGGTCGCGGAGCTGCGTACCGCGGTCACCGACCCGGCGGCGCCGCCCGCCCGGCGGCGCGCGGCGGCGGCCGAGCTGGCGCGCCTGGCCGCCGCCGGCATCCCCGGCGCCCACCCGGACGACTGGTGGGGCCTGCGCGGCCTCTCCGACGACCGGCCGCTGGTCGACGAGGGCGAGCCGGTCCGGGTCACCCCGTCGGCAATGGAGAGCGCGTTGCGGTGCAGCCTGCGCTGGCTGCTGGAACGGCACGGCGGCAGCGGCCCGGCCAGCGCCGCGCAGGGCGTCGGCAACCTGGTGCACGCCGCCGCGATGCTCGCCGAGGACGCCAGCGCCGACCGCACCGCCCTGCTGGAGTACGTTGCCGCCCGGTTCGACGCGATCGAGTTGGCCGCCCGGTGGATGGTCGGTCCGGAACGCTTTCGTGCCGAGGCCATGGTGGACAAGCTGCTGCGCTGGCTCGCCGGCAACCCGCGCCGGCTGCTCGCCATCGAGCACGAGTTCGCCGTCCGCCTCGACGACCCGACCCGCCCGGTCGAGCTGACCGGCCGGGTCGACCGGCTGGAGGTCGACGCCGACGGCCGGCTCGTGGTGATCGATCTGAAGACCGGCAAGTCGACGGCGGTCACCGAGCGGGAGGTGGCCGAGCACCCGCAGCTCGGGGCGTACCAGGCAGCGGTGGAGGCGGGGGCGTTCGCCGAGTTCGGCGAGGAGTCCGGCGGTGCCGCGCTGGTGCAGCTCGGCACGGGGGCGAAGGATGCCAAGGAGCAGGCCCAGGCCGCCGCCGGGGAGGGTCCGGAGGCCGGCTGGGCCACCGCCCTGGTCCGGCGCACCGCCGATACGATGGCCGCCGCCACCTTCGCCGCGGTCGCCAACTCGAAGTGCCGGGTCTGCCCGGTGCGCACCAGCTGCCCGGTCTCGGGGCAGGGGCGTCAGGTCGTCGAGCCGCCAACGACCCGGACTCCGGAGGACCGCCCGTGAGCCTGCGAGCCCCGCGAACCAGGGCGGAACCGTGACCCAGCCGACCCTGTTCAGCACCGCCGCCCCGGCGCCCCGGGCCGCCGACGCCGGGCCCCGCTACACCCCGGTCGAGCTGGCGAAGCTGCTCCGCCTCCCGGCCCCGACCCGGGAGCAGGCGGCGATCATCGCCGCGCCGGTGGAACCGCTGCTGGTGGTGGCGGGCGCCGGATCGGGCAAGACCGAGACGATGGCCGCCCGGGTGGTCTGGCTGGTCGCCAACTCGTACGTCCGGCCGGAGCAGATCCTCGGCCTCACCTTCACCCGCAAGGCGGCCGGTGAGCTGGCGCACCGGGTGCGTACCCGGCTCGACCAGCTGGTCCGGCGGCTGGGCCGGCGCGGGCGCGACCCGCTGGACGACCCGCTCGCCGGGGAGCCGACCGTCTCCACGTACCACTCGTACGCCGGCCGGATCGTCACCGAGCACGGGCTGCGCGCCGGGTACGAGCCGACCACCCGGCTGCTCACCGAGGCGTCCCGCTGGCAGCTGGTCGACCTGCTGGTACGCAACTACGACGGCGACATGTCCGAGGTCGACCGGATGCCCAGCACCATCACCGACGCGGTGCTGGCGCTGGCCGGGGAGCTGGACGAGCACCTGGTCGACCCGGACGAGCTGGCCGCCTGGACCGGCCGCTTCTTCGCCGACGTGCAGTCCCGCCCCGGCCGGGTCTACGCGGACGTGCGCAAGGCGTTGCAGCTCCAGCAGACCCGGCTGAAGCTGCTCCCGCTGGTGCGGGCGTACGCGCGGCGCAAGGACGACTTCGAGGCGATGGACTTCGCCGACCAGCTCGCCCGGGCCGCGCGGGTGGCCCGTGACCACCCGGCCGTGGGCGCGGTCGAGCGGGACCGCTTCCGGGTGGTGCTGCTCGACGAGTACCAGGACACCAGCCACGCCCAGGTGGTGCTGCTCAACGCGCTGTTCGGCGGTGGCCACCCGGTCACCGCGGTCGGTGACCCGTGCCAGTCCATCTACGGCTGGCGCGGGGCCAGCGCCGGCACCCTGGAGCGGTTCCCGACCGAGTTCGCCGGTGCCGACGGCAGCGCGGCCGAGGTGCTGAGCCTCACCACGAGCTGGCGCAACCGGCCGGAGATCCTCGGCGTGGCCAACGCGCTCTCCCTGCCGCTGCGCGCCGCCGGGGCCCGGGTGCCCGAGCTGCGCGCGGCGCTGAGCGTCCGGGACCCGATCCCGCACCGCAGCCCGGGCGGCCACGCCGCCGGCACGGTGCACTGCGCGCTGCTGGAGACGTACGCCGACGAGGCGGACTGGATCGCCGACAGCGTGCTCGCCGCCTGGCGGGGCGCCGCCCGACTGCCCGGGGCGCTGCCCGAGCACATCCCGGTGCCGCAGCGCCCCACCACCGCCGTGCTGGTCCGGCTGCGCAGCCAGATCCCGGCGATCGAGGCGGCGCTGCGGGCCCGCGGCCTGCCGGTCGAGGTGGTCGGCCTGGGCGGCCTGCTGGACACTCCCGAGGTCCGCGACGTGGTCTGCACCCTGCGGGTGCTGGCCGACCCGACCGACGGGGCGGCGCTGCTGCGGCTGCTCACCGGCGCGCGCTGGCGGATCGGGCCGCGTGACCTGGTGGCGCTGCACCGGCGCGCCCGGGCGATCGCGCGGGCGCGGCACCGGCTCACCGGGGACGACGGGCCGGAGATCGCGGTGGACGTGCTGGACGAGGCGACGCTGGTCGAGGCGCTGGCCGACCTCGGGCCGGCGCAGGCGTACTCGGCCGAGGGCTACGCGCGGCTGCGCGCGTACGGGATGGAACTGGCGCTGCTGCGCTACCGGCTGGACCAGACCCTGCCGGAGCTGATCGCCGACATCGAGCGGACCATCGGCCTGGACGTGGAGGTGGCGGTCCGGGCCGGCCGGGACGGCGCCGGCGACGCCGGGCTGGCCCGAGGCCACCTGGACGCCCTGGGCGACGTGGCCGCCCGGTTCAGCGGCGAGACCCCGGGGGCCACCCTCGCCGGGTTCCTGGCCTACCTCGCCGCCGCCGAGGACGAGGAGCGCGGCCTGGCCCCCGGCGAGGTGGAGGTGGTCGAGGGCGCCGTGCAGGTGCTCACCGCGCACGCCGCCAAGGGCCTGGAATGGGACGTGGTGGCGGTCGCCGGGCTGACCCGGGGAGTCTGGCCGGGGCCGGTGCGCAACTCCGACCACTGGCTGGGCGGGCTCGGGGTGCTGCCGTTCCCGCTGCGGGGCGACGCCGACGGGCTGCCCGAGCTGGGCCTGGCCGGGGCGGAGGACCAGCGCGGGGTGGCTCGGGCCCTGGAGGACTTCACCGATGCCTGGCGGGTGCACGACGAGCGGGAGGAGCGCCGGCTGGCGTACGTGGCGGTGACCCGGCCGCGTCGACTGCTGCTCTGCTCCGGCTACTGGTGGGGCGAGGGCACCAAACGCTTCCGGGGCCCGTCGGTCTTCCTCCGCGAGGTGCACGACGCCTGCCTCGACGGCGCGACCGGGCACCTGGTCGACACCTGGGCGCCCGAGCCGGCCGGGGACGCGGTCAACCCGACCACCGAGATGGTGCTGCGGGCGGAGTGGCCGGCGGACCCGCTGGGCGCCCGCCGGCCGGCGCTGGCCGAGGCCGCCGCGCTGGTCCGCCGGTTCCTCGCCGACCCCGCCGCGGCCCGCCGCGAACCGGCCACCGCCATCTCCGCCGCCGCTCCGGCGGTCCGCCCGCTGGCCGCCGACCGCACCGAGCCCCCTGCCGCCGGGACGGAGCGTCCTGTCGGCGGGGCCGCGCCCGCTGCCGGCGGGACCGAGCCTCCCGTCGACGGCACCGAGCCCTCCGCCACCGGCACGGAGCGTCCTGGCGGCGGGACCGCGCCCGCTGTCGCCGGGACCGAGCCGGCCGCCGGCGGGACCCGACCGGCCGCCCGTGGCTCCGCTGGCGACGCCGTGGCCGTGCCGACCGGTGGGGAGGCCGAGGTCGAGGACCCGGAGGTGGTGCGCTGGCGGCGGGAGGCCGACCTGCTCCTCGCCGAGCGGGCCGAGCTGCTCCGGCAGGCCGAAGCCGTGGAGGTGGCGCTGCCCGGGCACCTGTCGGTGACCCAGTTGGTGGCGCTGCGCCGCGACCCGGAGGCGCTGGCCCGGACGCTGCGCCGGCCGATGCCGACCGAGCCCAACCCGTACGCGCGGCGGGGCACCGCCTTCCACACCTGGCTGGAGCAGCGCTTCGGCGCCGACCGGCTGCTCGACGTGGACGAGCTGCCCGGCGCGGCCGATGCGGACGCCGCGCCGGACGAGGCGCTGGCCGAGTTGCAGGAGCGCTTCCTGGCCAGCGAGTGGGCCGAGCGGGTGCCGGTGGAGGTGGAGGTGCCGTTCGCCACGGTGCTCGCCGGGGTGGTGGTCCGGGGCCGGATGGACGCCGTCTTCGCCCGTCCCGGCGGCCGGTACGACGTGGTCGACTGGAAGACCGGCCGCCGGCCCACCGGCCGGGAGGCCGAGGTGGCGGCGGTGCAGCTGGCCGTCTACCGGCTGGCCTGGGCCGAGCTGGCCGGGGTGCCGGTCGACCGGGTCGGCGCGGCCTTCCACTACGTCCGGGAGGGCGTGACGGTGCGGCCGGCGGACCTGCTCGACGCCGCCGGGCTCACCGCGTTGATCGGCGGCGTACCGGAAATTCCGGCCGGGGGTGGCGCGCCGGGCAATCTGTGATAGGTTCGTCCTGTTGCAGTTTTGGTTTCCAGAGACTCTGTGTGCGCCTGGCGGATTGTGGCCCCAGGCGCTCTTTGTTGTGTCCGGAGTTCTCCGGGCGGGGCGACCAGAAGCGACAAGCGATTCGCGCATTCCCGCGCGGAGCGCTCCTCTTCGAGTCCGCAACAAGTGCGGGTTCGACGTTCCGTCAAGGAGACAGAACACATGGCTATTGGCACCGTCAAGTGGTTCAACGCTGACAAGGGCTTCGGCTTCATCACCCCGGACGGCGGCGGCGCCGACGTCTTCGCCCACTTCTCGGCGATCCAGTCCTCCGGCTACCGGAGCCTGGACGAGAACCAGCGGGTCGAGTTCGAGGTGACCCAGGGCCAGAAGGGCCCGCAGGCGGAGAACATCCGCCCGCTCTGATCCTCGGATCAACCCGTAACACCCTGATCTTCGGATCGACCCGTAACACCCTCCGCGCCCTCCGGGCGCGGTGACGGGACCGGTCCGCCGCGCCGCCCCCCGCTCACGCGGGAGTGGCGTGCTGCGGCGGACCGGCCTGTACCCCTTCGGTTCGTGCTTGTGAGTCGTGGCGGATCTG
Organism: Micromonospora purpureochromogenes; assembly: GCF_900091515.1. Lineage (NCBI taxonomy): Bacteria > Bacillati > Actinomycetota > Actinomycetes > Micromonosporales > Micromonosporaceae > Micromonospora > Micromonospora purpureochromogenes. Next base: position 1,622,862 of record NZ_LT607410.1, read on the forward strand.
CTCCGCCGGCGACAGCGCCGATTCACCGGCGCCCTCCCTCGACACGTGCCGCGTCGAGGAAGGCATTTCCGCATGACCATGACCATTCCCACCTTCGCCGCGACCGGCCTGGCACCGGCGCTGCTCACCGAGCTGACGGCGCAGGGCATCACCGAGCCGTTCCCGATCCAGACGGCCACCCTGCCGGACTCGCTCGCCGGCCGCGACGTGCTCGGCCGCGGCCGTACCGGCTCGGGCAAGACGCTCGCCTTCGGGCTCCCGCTGCTGTCGCGTACCGCCGGCCGCCGGGCCCGCCCCGGTCGCCCGCTGGCGCTGGTGCTGGTGCCGACCCGTGAGCTGGCCCAGCAGGTCACCACCGCCCTCACCCCGTACGCCCGCGCCGTCGGGCTGCGCTGCGCCACCGTGGTCGGCGGCCTGTCGCTCCAGCGGCAGGCGGACGCGCTGCGCTCCGGCGCCGAGGTCGTGGTGGCCACCCCCGGCCGGCTGCACGACCTGATCAACCGGGGCGACGCCCGGCTCGACCAGGTCGCCATCACCGTGCTGGACGAGGCCGACCAGATGGCCGACATGGGCTTCCTGCCGCAGGTCACCAAGCTGCTGGAGCAGGTCGCTCCGGACGGCCAGCGGATGCTCTTCTCCGCCACCCTGGACGGCGGCGTGGACAAGCTGGTCCGCCGCTTCCTGAGCAACCCGGTCTCGCACTCCGTCGACCCGGGCACCGCCACGGTGACCGCGATGACGCACCACGTGCTGCACGTCGACGCGGCCGACAAGCCGGCCGCGCTCACCCAGATCGCCGCCCGTGAGGGCCGCACGATCATGTTCATGGCCACCAAGCACCGCGCCGACCGGATGGCCCGCCAGCTGCTGGCCAAGGGGGTACGCGCCGCGGCCCTGCACGGCGGCAAGTCCCAGCCGCAGCGCACCCGGATCCTGGAGCAGTTCCGCACCGGCCAGGTGACCGCCCTGGTCGCCACCGACGTGGCGGCCCGGGGCATCCACGTGGACGGACTGGACATGGTCGTCAACGTGGACCCGCCGACCGAGGCGAAGGACTACCTGCACCGGGGCGGTCGTACCGCCCGGGCGGGGGAGTCCGGCACCGTGGTCACGCTGGTCCTGCCCGAGCAGCGCCGGGACGTCTCCCGGCTGATGACCGTGGCCGGGATCAAGCCGCAGTCGACCCAGGTACGCCTCAACGACGGGTCGCTGGCCCGGGTGACCGGTGCCCGGGAGCCGTCCGGCGTGCCGGTGACCATCGTCGTCCCGCAGCCGGCGCCGGCCGCGCGTATCGCCAACGGTGGCGGGGAGGGCGCGCGCTCCGCGCACCGCACCTCGGGCCGCTCCCGGCGCCCGCGCCGCCCGCGTATCGCCTGACCTTTTCCGGCCCGCAGCGGCCGCGCACCGCCCGCCGGCGGTCGCGCGGCCGCTGTTTCCGTTTCCCGTCCCGTCCCGTTTCGCACCGAGCCGCGGCTCGCCGGCGATCGTCGACGTGGCGGGGCCGGACGGCCACGCTGGGTGAACGTTCGGCCGGCTGAGTCGGCAAACAGGCGAGGTTGGGTCCGATCGGCGACTGTCCGGAGGCCCCTGCCTGATCGAAGCTGGTACCCGGGGGGAAGACCCGGCCGGGGGCGGCCGGGCGCGGGAGGGGTGACCATGGCGGGCGACGCCGATTCGGGGGCGGTGCGCGAGCTGCTGGTGGTGTTGGCGGTGGCGGGCGCGGGGCTGGTGCTCGCCATGGTCGCGGCGTTCGCGCCCTGGCACCCGAGGCCGGGGCGCGCCGCCCCGGCCGGGCTGGTCGAACTGCGCAGCCCGGCCGGCTCGGCCGGCCCGGCGGTGGAGTTGACCTCCGGCTAGCCGGGGATGGTCCGGGGACCGCGGCCGGCGAGGGGCCGGCACGCGGGGGGCCGGCCTCCGGCTGACCGGGGGCGGTCCCGCGACCGCGGCCGGCGAGGGGCCGGCACGCGGGGGTGGCCGGTCGGGCTCCGGGGGGAGGACCGACCGGCCGTCACCCGATTGCGGACCGCTCGCGGCGGACCAGCAGGTCGGCCAGCGTGGTCCGGTCGACCACCACGGCGATCGCGCCGTGCACCGCGAGCCAGACGTCCCGCAGCCCCGTCGCCACGCCGTGGTAGCCGGCGTCCTCCGCCGGCAGGCCGCGCACCGTGGTCAGCGAGCCGCCGACGGCGCGCAGCACGTCTCCGACGCTGATCTCCCCGGCGGGCCGGGTCAGCGCGTACCCGCCCTCGGTGCCGCGGTGGCTGTGCAGCAGCCCGGCCCGGCGCAGGTCCAGCAGGATGCCCTGGAGGAAGCTGAGCGGGATGCCCTGGCTCTCCGCCAGGGCCGCCGCCTTCACCAGCTCGCCGCCGGCCCCGCCGGGCGCTGTCGGGCCGTCGGCCGGCCCCGACCCGCCGGTCGGTCCGGACCGGGAGCCGGTTGACGTACCCGACCCGCCCGCCGGGACGGACCCGGGCGGCGACTCCGAGCCCGCCGGCCCGCCCGCGCCGCCGGTCGAGGCGGCGACGGCGAGCATCGCCCGGAGCGCGTAGTCGCTGCGCGCGGAGACGTACACGTCACTGACCGGCCTGGTCCAGCACGCCCCAGCGGCGCCGGATCGCCTTGTCCGCCGCGCCGAAGGCCGCGTCGACGAGCAGGCCGACGACCAGGATCACGATCATCGTGGCGAGCAGCCAGGGCGAGTCCGCCAGCTCCCGGGCGTAGGTGAGCTGCGCGCCGAGCGAGGTCTGCGAGATGCCGACCACGAGCAGCTCACCGGCCATCAGGCTGCGCCAGGAGAAGGCCCAGCCCTGCTTCAGGCCGGCCACGATCGCCGGCAGCGCGGCCGGCGCGATGACGTACCGGTAGAGGTTGAGTCCCCGGGCGCCGAGGTTGCGGCCGGCGCGCAGCAGCAGCGGCGGCACGTAGTCGACGCCGCTGATCACCCCGTTGGCGATGGACGGCGCGGCCCCGAGCACCACCACGAAGAAGATCGCCTTCTCGCTCAGCTCGAACAGCAGGATCGCCAGCGGGAACCAGGCGATGGACGGCATGGTCTGCAGGGCGGTGATCATCGAGCCGATGGCCGCCCGGAGCACCCGGGACCGGGCCACCGCGAGGCCGACCAGCAGGCCCACCGCGACCGAGAAGACGTACCCGACGGCAGCCCGGCGCAGCGTGATCGCGATGCCCTGCCACAGCTGGGCGCCGCTCGCCTGCCGGATCAGCTCCTCGCCCACCACCACCGGCCCCGGCAGCGACCACGGCGGCTTCCAGCCGCTCCAGACCACCACCTGCCAGATGCCGATGGCCAGGGCCAGCGCGGCGAGTTTCGGCCAGGTGGCCGCCCAGAGCCGGGCGCCCCGGGAGGCCTCCTTCTCCCGACCGGCGATCTCCAGCGCGTCCAGCCCGGAGATCTCCGCGTCGGTACGCGGCGTCCCAGTGAGGGTGTCACCGGCCATGACGGCCCACCTCCGTACGAAGTCGGTCGGTGACCTCGGCGGCGATCGCGGCGACCTCCGGGGAGTCGATGCGCCGGGGTCGGGGCACGTCCACCTCGGTCGACCAGATGATCCGGCCGGGTCGGCTGCTGAGCAGGATGATCCGATCGGCGAGCCGGGCCGCCTCGCGGACGTTGTGGGTCACGAAGAGCACCGACAGCTTCCGCTCGGACCAGATCCGCTCCAGCTCGTCGTGCAGGATGTCCCGGGTCATCGCGTCCAGCGCGCCGAACGGCTCGTCCATCAGCAGGATCGGGGTGTCGAGGGCCAGGGTGCGGGCCAGCGCGACCCGCTGGCGCATCCCGCCGGAGAGTTCGTGCGGGCGCTTGCGGCCGAAGTCGGCCAGGTGGACGGTGCGCAGCAGCTCCGCCACCCGCTCGCGCCGCTCGGCCCGGGGCAGCCCACGCAGCTTCAGCGGCACCTCCACGTTGGCCTCGACGGTCAGCCACGGAAAGAGCGCCGGCTCCTGGAACATCAGCCCCGGGCTCGCGTCGCCGGCCAGCGCGATCCGCCCACCGCTGGTCCGGTCCAGGCCGGCCACCAGGTTGAGCAGCGTGCTCTTGCCGCAGCCGGAGGCGCCGACCAGGCAGACGAACTCGCCGGGCGCGACGTCGAGGCTCACCCCGTCGAGGGCGAGGACGGCGTTCGCCCCGCGCCCGTACACCTTGGTCACGCCGGAGAGCGCGACCGCGGTGGTCGCGCTCTTCGGCGCCGTCGTGGTCGACGTCATGGCTGGGCCACCTCGGTCTTGCCCTGCGTCTTGAGCACCTCGTTGAGGTACGTCAGGTCGTACAGGCCGTCGAGGCTGACCGGCTGGGTGAGTTCCACCGCGACCGCGTGGTCGAGCCCGGTCTTCAGTGAGGAGGCGATGGGATCGTTGGTGAACTCCAGGGTGGGCCACGCCTGCTTGATCAGCTTCAGGTCGAGCGGCTTGCCGGTGATCTTGCCGATGTGGTCGGAGATGGCCTGCTGGGACTCGTCCGGCTTGGTGTTGACGAACTCGTTCGCGGCGACCTGCCCCTCGACCAGCTTCTTCACCACGTCCGGGTGGGCCTTGAGGAACTTGGTGCTGACGATCAGGTTGGTGATGACGAACTTCCGGTCCGGCCAGAGGTCGCGCTCGTCGACGAGCACCTTGCCGCCAGCGTTGACCAGCCGGGAGACGAACGGCTCGGGCACCCACGCGCCGTCGATCGCGCCACTGCCGAAGGTCTCCACCGTCTGGGCGTTCTCCTGGGGCACCACCGTGACGTCGCCGCCGCCCTCCTTGGTGGTCTTCAGGCCCTTCTCCTTGAGCCAGTAGCGCAGCGCCACGTCCTGGGTGTTGCCCAGCTGCGGGGTGGCGATCTTCTTGCCGCGAAGCTGCTCGACCGAGGTGATCTCCGGCTTGACCACCAGAGCCACGCCGCCGGAGGCGGCGCCGGAGATCACCCGGACCGCCTCGCCCTTGGACTTGGAGAAGGCGTTCACGGTCGGGTTCGGACCGATGTACGTCGCGTCGAGCGCGCCGGAGAAGACCGCCTCGATGGCGGCGGGGCCGGCGTTGAAGGTCTTGGTCTCCAGCTTGACGTCGGTGCCGAGCTTCTGGGCGAAGATGCCCTTCTCCACGCCGACCACGGCCGGAGCGTGAGTGATGTTGGGGAAGTAGCCCAGCCGCAGGGTGACCGGGCCGGAGCCGCCGGCCTCGCTGTCATCGCCGCACGCCGCCGTGGTCCCCGCCGTCGCCACGCCGATGACGGCGAGGGTGGCGAGGGAGACCAACCGACGGAAGGGGAGCCGTCTCATCGTCCATCCAATCCGCAGTATTCCTACTTAGTTGGTAGGAAGAGTGGGGCAGCGGTCGGCCGGCGTCAAGACCCATCCACGATCCGGGACGGCCTGCCCGGAAATCTCGGCAATTCCCACCTGTTCGGTGGGGTTGCCGGCGTCGCTCGGTCGACCGCCGTACCGCCGTCCGGCGGCGCACCACCTCCCGCGCCGGAGCACCCGCCGGTGCCGACCGCTGCGCCAAGGTCGCCGGTGCCGGGGGTGCCGACGCGCTAAGGTCGATCTCGTGCCGACGCGCAGAGTCAGAATCCCCGCGACGAAATATCCGGTTGAGCGGTACACCCTCGACAACGGCCTGCGGGTGGTCCTCACCCCCGATCGCAGCGCCCCGGTCATCGGGGTAGCGGTCGTCTACGACGTCGGCATCCGGTCCGAGCCCGAGGGGCGTACCGGCTTCGCCCACCTCTTCGAGCACCTGATGTTCCAGGGCTCGGAGAACCTGGAGAAGCTGGCCCACTTCCGGCACGTCCAGGGCGCCGGCGGCACCTTCAACGGCTCCACCCACCTGGACTACACCGACTACTTCGAGACGCTGCCGAGCAACGCCCTGGAACGGGCGCTGTTCCTGGAGGCCGACCGGATGCGCGGCCCCCGGCTGACCGAGGAGAACCTGCGCAACCAGGTCGACGTGGTCAAGGAGGAGATCCGGGTCAACGTGCTGAACCGGCCGTACGGCGGCTTCCCGTGGCTGACCCTGCCGCCGGTCATGTTCGACACCTTCCCCAACGCGCACGACGGCTACGGCTCCTTCGTCGACCTGGAGTCGGCCACCGTCGCCGACGCCGCGGACTTCTTCCGCCGCTACTACGCCAGCGGCAACGCCGTGCTGGCGGTCAGCGGGGACATCGACGTCGCCGAGACGACGACCCTGATCGAGCGGCACTTCTCCGACGTGCCGGCCCGACCCGCGCCGCGGCGGCCCGACTTCACCGAGCCGGACCTCACCGTCGAGCGGCGCAGCACGTACACCGACACGCTGGCGCCGCTGCCGGCGGTCGCCGGGGCCTGGCGGGTGCCCGATCCGATCGACGACTTCGCCGGCTACCTGCCCTACGTGGTGCTGGCCGAGGTGCTCACCGACGGCGACGCCTCCCGGCTGGTGGAGCGGCTGGTCCAGCGGGACCGGACGGTCACCGGCCTCGGCGGCTACCTCGGCTTCATGGGCGACCCGTTCGACGTGCGCGACCCCACCGCGCTGCTGCTCCAGGCGCACCTGCCCCCCAGCGGGGACGTGGACAAGGTGCTGCGCACCATCGACGAGGAGGTGGACCGGCTGGCCACCGACGGGCTGACCGAGGGCGAGCTGGCGCGTACCCAGGCCAGGATGGCCACCCACCTGCTGCGGGACACCGACGCGGTGCTCGGCCGGGCGCTGCGGATGGCCGTGCTGGAACAGCAGCGCGGCGAGCCGGGCCTGCTCAACGAGCTGCCCCGGCTGGTCGGCGAGGTCACCGAGGAGCAGGTCCGGGCCGCCGCCGCCACCCTGCGGCCGGAGCGCCGCGCCGCCGTCGAGGTCATTCCCGGAGGTGCCCGGTGAGCGCGAGGAGTGAGCCGGGTTTGCGAGCCCCGCAGTCGCGAACGGAGGTGACCCGGTGAGCGCGAGGAGTGAGCCGGGTTTGCGAGCCCCGCAGTCGCGAACGGAGGTGGCCCGGTGAGCGCGAGGAGTGAGCCGGTGTTGCGAGCCCCGCAGTCGCGAACGGAGGTGACCCGGTGACGACGACCGCCCCCGCCACGCCGCGCGCGCTGCCGGCGCTCGGCCCCACCCGCAAGCTCAAGGTGCCGAAGCAGGCCGAGCGGCGGCTCGCCAACGGGCTCACCGTGATCGCGGTACGCCGCCCCGCCGTGCCCCTGGTCGAGCTGCGGCTGTGGATGCCGTTCGGCCGCACGCACCTGGCCCGCGGCGCGATGCTCTCGCAGACCATCCTTTCCGGCACCCAGACCCACACCGCCACCCAGATCGCCGCCGAGTTGCAGAAGGTCGGCGGCGGGCTGTCGGCGGGCATCGACCCGGACCGGCTCATGCTCTCCGGGGCCGCCCTGGTCACCGGCCTGGACCGGATGCTGGAGCTGGCGGCCGACGTGCTGACCGACGCGACGTACCCGGCCGACTGGGTCGGCACCGAGCGGGACCGGCTGATCGACCGGATCCAGGTGGCGCAGAGCCAGCCGGCGCACCTGGCCCGGACGGCCCTGCTCAAGCGGATCTACGGCAGCCACTCGTACGCGGTGCAGACCCCGGAGCCCGAGCAGGTCCGCGCGGTGAAGCCGCCGGCGCTGCGCAAGCTGCACGCCGAGCGGGTGCACCCGGCCGAGGCGGTGCTGGTGCTGGTCGGCGACGTGCGGCCGGAGCGGGCGCTGGACGCTGCCGAGCAGACGCTGAGCGGCTGGCGCGGCGACACCCGGGGCGTCGACCTGCCGCCGACCCCGCCGCTGGAGCCCGGTCCGCTGCTGCTGGTCGACCGGCCCGGCTCGGTGCAGTCCTCGCTGCGCATGGCGCTGCCGGCGGTGCCGCGCACCCATCCGGACCACGCCGCGCTGCAACTGGCCAACCTGGTCTTCGGCGGCTACTTCTCCTCCCACTGGGTGGAGAACATCCGTGAGGACAAGGGCTACACGTACGGGCCGCACTCGTCGGTCGAGCACTCGGTCGCCGGCTCGGTGCTGGTCGCCGCCGCCGAGGTGGCCACCGAGGTGACCGGGCCGGCGCTGCTGGAGACGACGTACGAGCTGGGCCGGCTCGCCTCGCTGCCGCCGAAGCCGGACGAGCTGGAGCAGGCCCGCCAGTACGCCCTGGGCACCCTTCAGCTCGGCATGTCCACGCAGGCCGGTCTCGCCTCGCTGACCAGTGCGTACGCCGGCAACGGGCTGCGACTGGACTTCCTGGCCGAGCACGCCGCCCGGCTGGCCAGGGCGACCGCCGAGGACGTCGCGGAGGTCGCGGCCCGCTACCTCGCCCCGGCGAAGGCGGTGACTGTGGTGCTGGGCGACGCCGACCGGATCGAGGGACAGCTGGCCGCGCTGACCCCGGTGCGCCGGGAGTCGGCGTGAGCGGCGAGCCCGCCCCGCCGCTGGCCCGCACCACCCTGGACCGGGCGGCGCACCGGCGTACCGACCCGGACTGGCTGGCGCAGGCCTGGCAGCGGTCCCGGGTGCTGGTGCTCGACTCGTCGCGGGAGGGGATGGCGCTGGTCCGTACCGATGCCAACCCGCCGGCGCTGGTGCTGCGCGAGCCGGCCGAGCTGGACGGGATCGCCGATGCCGCGCCGCTCTTCCTCGGCCTGGAGCCGGACGGGGCGCCGGTCTTCGCGGTGGACGCGCCGCTGCCTGATCTGCCGGGCACCCGGACGGCGCACCTGCGGGACGTCGGGCACCTGCTCAGCGACCGGGACGCGGGCATCTTCACCACCGCGCTGGCGCTGGTCAACTGGCATCTCGGGCACGGCTGGTCGCCGCGGACGGGGCACCGGACGGAGATCGACGAGGGTGGCTGGTCCCGGGTGGACGCGCAGGGCCACCGGGCCTGGCCGCGGACCGACCCGGCGATGATCGTGCTGGTGCACGACGGGGTGGACGGCCCGGACGGGCGCTGCCTGCTCGGCAACAACGCGACCTGGCCAAGCACGGCGGGGGAGCGGCGCTTCTCCTGCCTGGCCGGCTACGTCGAGCCGGGGGAGTCGGCCGAGGCGGCCGTGCTGCGCGAGGTGCACGAGGAGGTCGGGGTCGCGGTCGAGCGGATCGGGTACGCGGGCAGCCAGGCCTGGCCGTTCCCCGGCTCGCTGATGCTCGGTTTCCTGGCCGAGGCGGACCCGGAGGCGCCGGTCCTCCTCGACCCGACCGAGATCGCGTACGCCCGCTGGTTCACCCGCCGGGAGGTCGGCGCGGTGCTGGCCGGGCGGGCGGTGGACGCCGGCGACGGGGACCGGGTGATCCTGCCGCCGCCCTCCTCGATCGCCCTCTTCCTCATCCACCGCTGGCTGGACGGGCACTGCTGACCGGCTGACGGCCCGAGAGCCCGGGCCTCGACGCGGTCCCGGCCCGGGACCGTCGTTGCCGCGACGATCCCGGGCCGGGAACACGGACCGTCGTGGCGGATGAGGCGAGGAACACGGCGGGGGAGCCGGTCCGACCACGGCGGACGTCGGTGGTTCTCAGGTGACCCTGGCCTCCCACCACTCCTGGTGGACGACGCCGGGCTCGTCGAGCGGGAGCACCTTGACCCGTTGCCGGCCGGACCGGACGGCGCCGACGGTGGACAGCGCGCGGGCGAGCAGCAGCGCGGCGTCGCGGTCCTCGGCGTGCACGATCTGACGGCGCGGCTCGGGCGCGGTCGTTTCGTCCCGCAGCCGGCCGCCACCGGCCCAGGCGGCGGCGATGTCGTTGTCGGCGGCGGTACGGATGTCGGTACGAACGATCAGGAAACGCATGGCTGTCTCCGGATGGACCGCGACGGGGCGAGCACGCTGTGGAAGTTCCACGTCACTCTTTCGTCATGTTACGCCCGCGCGTCGTCCCAGCAAGTGAAACGCGGCCATCCGTCCGGTCTCATCCGATCATCTGATGCCTGGTCAGGACGTTCGCCCCGGCGGAGACGACGAGAGGCCGGCGGCGGTGTGCCGACGGCCCCTCGCTGCGTCACCGGATCAGTTCAGATCGAACTGCCCGTTCTTCGCCCCGCCGACGAAGCCGAGCCAGCCGGCCCGGTTGAACAGCAGGACGGGCCCGCTCGGGTCCTTGCTGTCCCGCAGCGCGACCACGGTCGGACTGGCTCCCAGCGGCGCCACCTCCACACAGTTCGAGGTCTGGCTGCGGGTGCTCTTGCGCCACGGGGCGTCGGCGAGCTGCCGGGCGGAGACGGTGTTGCGGATGTCGTTCATGGTTCTGCTCCTGCTCCTGGAACTCCGATGGAGGACGAGTGACCTGCCCGGCCCCGACGGAGTCCGGTGTGGATCACCGTTCCGTCAGGCGCCCGGAGTGTCGCCGGCGCTGGACCGGCGCCGCCGACCCGTGGGCCGACGTGGACGGGGCTGCCGAGTCGGTCAGCCGCCCCGTCGCCTCGAAGAGCCAGGAGAGGGTGTCCGATGCGGAGAGCGCCGCCGAGCACAGCCACTCGAAGGCCACTTTATAGCGATTTACCGGGTTTGCCTCGTGTGACATGACGTCGATGAAGCCGCCTTCGATCGCCAGGGTCTCCGGATCCTGGGGATCGGCGAACCGGTAGAGCGAGAAGGCGGTCGGCGGCAGGTAGAAATCGCCGATCACCGTGTCGCGTTGCAGCAGGTGCAGCGTGACGTTGGGAAGGATGGCCAGCTCACAGAGCTTCACCAGCTGCTCGTGCAGCACCTCCGGCGGCCCGGCCCGGCGGCCCAGCGCGGCCTCCTCCAGCACCGCCGTGTAGCGCGGGCCGTCGACCCGGTCCAACAACGACTGGCGGGCGAGCCGGGCGCGTACCTCGGTCTCCGGGTCCTCGCCGGCCTCGGGGTCGCCGGTCGCGCTGGCCGCCCGGTCGGCCGAGACGATCCGCAGCCGGGCGTAGCCGGGGGTCTGGAGCAGCCCCGGCACCAGCACCGGGTTGTACTCGCGGATCTCCGCGCAGCCGGCCTCGATCTCCGCCCAGCCGAGCTGCTGCTGCGTCATCACCGGGTACGACTTGCGCCAACCGCGCATGTCGCCGGCCTCGTGGGTGATCCCGATCAGGTCGTCGCACAGCTCCGGCTCGGCGCCGTAGAGGTCGAGCAGGAGGCGTACGTCGTCCGGGTCCGGGCGGCTGCGCCCGTTCTCCAGCCGGGACAGCTTGGACGCCGACGCCCAGCCGATCCGCTCGATGACCTGGTCGCCGGTGAGTCCCGCCGCCTCGCGCAGGCGGCGCAGTTCGGTGCCGAGCCTGCGTCGGCGCAGGATCGGACTGGGTACGGCAGGAGGCACGGGTGTCCTCTTTCGCCTCGACCGCCGCGGGTGGCGACGGTAACTGTATGAAATTCGCCCCCCACGGTCAGTATGGACGGCGCGACCGGTGCCGGAGGTTCCGGCGAGGGCGTGTCACGAGACAAAAAGAGGACTGTGGAAGGTGTCGGCCGTCCGGGCGACGATGACCGGGTCGGCCGCACCTCCCCCTGACGCGCCGACCGGCGCCATCCCCGCGGAGGGAACCCTCATGCGCACCGTCCTGCGCCGCCCCGACTTCCGACTGCTCTTCGGCGCGCTGCTGGCCAGCATGGCCGCCGAGTCGATCCTGCTGCTCGCGCTCGCCATCTGGGTGAAGGATCTGACCGGCTCCGACGGGCTGGCCGGCGCCACCATCTTCGCGATCATCGCCCCGATGACGCTGGCGCCGCTGGTGGGCTGGGTGGTCGACCGCTACCGCCGGCGGCCGTTCTTCGTCGCCGCGAACCTGGGCACCGCCATGCTGCTCACCCCACTTTTCGCGGTCCGGGACCGCGCCGATGTCTGGATCATCTACGTGGTGGCCGCGCTGTACGGCTTGTCGTATCTCACGCTCAGCGCGACGCTCAGCGGCCTGATCCGGCAGCTGGTGCCGAGCGAGCTGCTCGCCGACGCGAACGGGGCGCTGCAGACCGTGCGGCAGGGGCTGCGGCTCGGCGGCCCGCTGGCCGGGGCGGCCCTCTACGCGGCGGTCGGTGGCTGGCTGCTCGCCACCCTGGCGATGGTCGGGTTCGTCACCGCCGCCGCCGTGGTCGGGCTGCTCCGGGTGGCCGAGGCCGAACCGGCGGCGGCCACCCTGCGCTGGCCGGCCGAGCTGGGCGCCGGGCTGCAGCACCTGGCCGGCGAGCCGGCGCTGCGCCGGGCTCTGCTCGGGTACGGGCTGGGCTCGCTGGTGATGGGCTTCAGCGAGTCGCTGATCTTCGCCTACGTCGACCAGGGGCTGGACCGCGACGCCGCGTTCGTCGGGGTGCTGGTCACCGTGCAGGGGGTGGGTGGGCTGGTGGGCGGCCTGCTCTCACCCGCCGTGGTACGCCGGGTCGGCGAGGTCGGGGCGCTCGCCGCCGGGGTGACCTTCTTCGGCCCGGCCGCGCTGGCGCTGGCCTGGCCGGACCTCCGGCTCGGGGTGCTGGCGCTACTGCTGGCCGGGGTCTCGTTGCCGCTGACCATGGTGGGGCTCGCCACGCTGATCCAGCGGCGCACCCCGCCCCGGCTGCTGGGCCGGGTCGCCGCGGCGTCCGAGGCGCTGGTCAGTGGCCCGCAGGCCTGCTCCATCGGGGCGGGCGCGCTGCTCGTCGGGGTGTTCGACTACCGGCTGCTGTTCGTCCTGGTCGGGGTGGTCACCACCGCCGCCGGCGCCTGGCTCTGGCGTGGCCGCCGCCTCTCCCCGCCGCCCGGGTCACCCGCTGGAGTCCCGGCGCCCCGCCGCCCCCACCCGGCCGAACACCTCACCCCCGACGCCACCCGGCTCTGAGTGCCCGCCCCCGGACACGGAAAAAGCGGCCGTTCCGGGGGGAACGACCACTTTTCCGGACTGCTGTGGGGTCAGCCGGCGAGGCTGGCCAGGTGCTGCTTGACCTGGGTGATGGAGGGGTTGGTCAGGGCGGTGCCGTCGGCGAAGCGGAGCGTGGGGACGGTCTGGTTGCCGCCGTTGACGCTCATCACGAAGTCGGCCGCCTTCGGGTCCTGCTCGATGTCGACCACCTCGTACCCGATGCCCTCCCGGTCCAGCTGCGACTTGAGCCGGTGGCAGTAGCCGCACCACGGGGTGGAATACATCGTCAACATGGTCAGGTCCTCCAAGTGATCGCGTCGCCCGGCCTGTCGTTCAGGTCAGGCTAACCGCTGCAACATCAGCGGGAGCTGAGATGATTCCTCGCTGTGGTGGTTCACTCAGCGGCGGAACTCGTGCTCGCCGGGCTCGACCCGGAGCAGCGCGCGGCCGTGACCGCTCCGGCCGGCCCGGTCTGCATCCTGGCCGGCGCGGGCACCGGCAAGACCCGCGCGGTGACCTCCCGGATCGCCCATCGCGCGCTCACCGGCGAGATATCTCCCCGGCACGTGCTGGCGGTCACCTTCACCGCCCGGGCCGCCGCCGAGATGCGGGCCCGTCTCACCGTGCTCGGGGTGTCCGGTGTCCAGGCGCGGACCTTCCACGCGGCGGCGCTGCGCCAGGTGCGCTACTTCGCGCCCCGGCTGCTGGAGGGGCGCGCCATGCCCGAGCTGCTGGACAGCAAGGTGCGGGTGGTCACCCTGGCCGCCGCCAAGGTCGGCCTGCGCGCCGACCGGGCCGCCGCGCGCGACCTCGCCGGCGAGATCGAGTGGGCCAAGTCGTCGCTGGTCGAGCCGGGTGAGTACGCGGTCGCCGCGGCCAAGGCGCTGCGCGAGACGCCGTACGAGCCGGCGAAGGTGGCCGAGGTCTTCGCCGCGTACGAGCGGCTCAAGCGCTCCAACGGCGTGATCGACTTCGAGGACATGCTGCGCGCCGCGGTCTGGGGGATCGAGGAGCACCGGGACGTCGCCGAGCAGGTGCGCGGCCAGTACCGGCACTTCGTCGTCGACGAGTACCAGGACGTCAACCCGTTGCAGCAGCGGCTGCTGGACGCCTGGCTCGGCGGCCGGGACGACCTGACCGTGGTGGGCGACGCCAGCCAGACGATCTACTCGTTCACCGGGGCCACCTCGTCGTACCTGGTCGACTTCCCGCGCCGGCACCGGGGCGCGACGGTGGTCCGGCTGGTCCGCGACTACCGCTCCACCCCGCAGGTGGTCGGGCTGGCCAACGCGGTGATCTCGCAGGCCCGGGGCGCCGAGGCGCGGCTGCGGCTGGAGCTGCACGGGCAGCGCCCGCCGGGGCCCGAGCCGGAGCTGCGGATCTTCACCGACGAGCCGGCCGAGGCGAACGCCGTCGCCGCCCGCTGCCGGGCCCTGGTCGACGGGGGCACCCCGGCCAAGGAGATCGCCGTGCTGTTCCGGACCAACGCGCAGTCCGAGGCGTACGAGAAGGCGCTGACCGAGGCCGGCGTGCCGTACGTGGTGCAGGGGGCCGAGCGGTTCTTCGAGCGGGTCGAGGTGCGCCAGGCGATGGTCGCGCTGCGGGCCGCCACCCGCTCGATCCCGGGGGAGACCCCGCTGCCGACCGCCGTGGTCGAGGCGCTCGCCGCGGTGGGCTGGGCCCCCGACGCGCCCCCGCCCGGCGGCGCCGCGCGGGAACGGTGGGAGGCGCTGGCCGCGCTGGTCCAGCTCGCCGAGGAGTACGCAGCCACGTCGGAGGTGCTGCCGATCGGCGAGGCCGCCGCGGTGGAGCGGCCGGTGACCCTGAGCGACTTCAACGAGGAACTGGCCCGCCGGGCCACTCAGCAGCACGTGCCGACCGTCGACGGGGTGACGCTGGCGTCGCTGCACTCGGCCAAGGGGCTGGAGTGGGACGCGGTCTTCCTGGTCGGGCTCTCCGAGGGCACCCTGCCCACCACGTACGCCCGTACCCCGGAGCAGGTCGAGGAGGAGCGCCGGCTGCTCTACGTGGGCATCACCCGCGCCCGGCAGTGGCTCTGGCTGTCGTACGCCTCGGCCCGCTCGCCCGGCGGCCGGGCCCGGCGGCCGTCCCGGTTCCTGCCGCAGCTGGACCGCTCCGGCGGCGGCGAGCGGGCCGGCGGCGGCGTGCCGAAGCGCACCGCCGCGCGTCGTCCCGCCACCCAGATCGTCTCCTGCCGGATCTGCGGCGCGACCCTGCTCGCCGGCCCGGACCGCAAGCTGGGCCGCTGCCCGACCTGCCCGTCCGACATCGACGAGGACCTGTACGAGCGGCTGCGGGACTGGCGGGCCCGGGTGGCCGGCGCGCAGAAGGTCCCGGCGTACGTGGTCTTCACCGACGCCACCCTGACCGCGCTGGCCGAGCGGCGTCCCGGGCGGACCGAGGAGCTGATCGCCATCGCCGGGATCGGGCCCCGCAAGCTGGGCCTCTACGGCGAGGCGGTGCTGGCCCTGGTGGACGGTGCGGCGGTGGACGACATCGCGCCGGAGAAAAGTTTCGAGATCTCGTCGTAAATTCGTTTGCCCTCGCCCCCGGGCGAGGAATAGCCTCATGGCACACCTCGGGAGCGGCGCCATTCCGGCTGCTCACGGGGTGGGAGACCAAGTCGGCACGAGGAACGTGAGGGAGGTGGCACCCGTGGAGATCTTCACCTATGAGCGTCCGGCGGCGATGCCAGCTGCCTGCGCTCCGCTGTCGACTGTCCGGGTGGCCCTTGCCGCCACGCGACCGTCGGTTCCGCAGGTGCACCAGGTCCAGGCTCAGGCCGAGCTGACCCTGACCGTCGCGCCGATCGGAGTCGAGGGGACCAGTGGCTTCACGGGCATGGGCATCGGTGTCGCCAAGAAGCGCACGGATGTCCGCGGCGTTCCACCTCGAGGTAGACCGGTCTGAATCCAGACCACCGGCTCACCTCGAGGCCGCGGAACCCGCTCACCGGGATCCGCGGCCTCAGTTTTTTGCCCGCCGTACGTCGGAAATGCGATCCACGAGATCGAAGTGTGAGAGAGAGGTGACCGGGCGATGAGTCTGGCGTTGGCCCCGCTCGACGTGAGCGTCGAGATGGAGGCGAACCTGCCCTGCCGGAAGTTCGACCCTGACCTGTGGTTCTCCGACCAGCCCGCCGAGCTGGAGTTGGCCAAGTCGCTCTGCGGGGACTGCCCGCTGCGCGTCGAGTGCCTGGCCGGTGCGGTGGAGCGGGCGGAGCCGTGGGGCGTCTGGGGCGGCGAGATCTTCGAGCGTGGCGCGGTCGTCCCGCGCAAGCGGCCCCGTGGCCGTCCGCGCAAGGAGGACCTCGCCCGCGACGCGGCGCTCCGGGTCGAGGCCGAGGCGCGACTGGTGGCCAGTGGTGTGGCCACGTCGCGCAACGCGGTCCGGCTGGCGGCCTGACAACTTCCCGTTCCAACCCCGCCGGTGTCCGACACCGGCCGCGAGAAAGCCGAAACCGATGCTGCTGAACTACCCGAACGGAACCGAGATGCAACTACTCCACGAAGCGTTGTCCCGTGCCCGAATGCGCCGGCCTCAGGCCGGTCGTACCACCACGAGCACTGAGGCAGCCCGTTCCGCCCGTACCGTCGCGATGAAGAGCCGGAGCCAGTCGGCTCGCGACCTGGGCGCTCTCTAGATCCCTACCAATGCGCGGGGGCGGTGACCGGAATCCGGTCACCGCCCCCGCGTCGTTGCCGGTCAGGCCACCGGCGCGAAGCCGGGCAGCCAGCGTTCCAGGATCCCCCGGTACGGCGCCTTGGCCTCCAACTGGCACAGCACCCCGATCGAACCCAGCGTCACGCGGTGGATCATCAGGTACGACGGGGGCAGGTTGAGCTGCCGGCCGAGCTGGTAGGTCGGCGACTTCGGGCTGGCCAGGCGGGCCGCCTCGGACCGCAGCCAGGCCCGGGTGAACCGGAATTCCTCGGCGGCGATCGGTTCCAGCATCGGCCGCAGGAAGTCGAGCACCGCCTGGGCGTCGATCGGCTCGGTGGAGCTGACGAAGCCCTCCTTCCGCAGGCCGTCCACCACCCCGTCCGCGTCGCCGCGCAACGCCAGCCCGGCGATCCGGCCGATCGGCTCCGGGGTGCCCTCCGGCATCCGGGCCACCGCGCCGAAGTCGATCACGCCGAGCCGGCCGTCGGGCAGCAGCCGGAAGTTGCCGGGGTGCGGATCGGCGTGCAGCAGGCCGGCCCGGGGTGGGGCGGAGAGGTGCAGCGTCGCCATCAGCCGGCCCGCCTCGTCCCGCTGCTCCTCGGTGCCCTCGCGGATGATGTCCGCCAGCGGCGTCCCCTCGATCCACTCGGTGACCAGCACCCGGGGCGAGCTGGAGAGCACGGCCGGGATGAAGATCTCCGGGTCGTCGGCGTACGCGGCGGCGAAGGCCCGCTGCGACTCGGCCTCCAGCTCGTAGTCCAGCTCCTCGGTGACCCGCTCCCGCAGCTCGACCAGCAGCGGCTTGACGTCCAGACCCGGCTGGATGGCCCGGAACATCCCGCCCAACCGGGAGAGCTGCTTGAGGTCGGCGAGCAGGGCGTCACCGGCACCCGGATACTGGATCTTGACGGCGGCGGTCCGCGCCTCGCCGGTCTCCGGGTCCCGCCAGATCGCCTTGTGCACCTGCCCGATGCTCGCCGCGGCGGCCGGAGTGTCGTTGAACTCGACGAACCGGTCCCGCCAGTTCGGCCCGAGCTGCTCGGCGAGCACCTTGTGCACGCTCGCCACGGGCAGCGGCGGGGCCGCCTCCTGGAGCTTGGTCAACGCCTGCCGGTAGGGGGCGGCGATCTCCTCCGGCAGCGCCGCCTCGAAGACCGACAGCGCCTGACCGAACTTCATCGCCCCGCCCTTGAGCTGCCCGAGGACGCTGAAGAGCTGCTCGGCGGTGCGTTGCTGGATCTCGGCGGAGATGACGTCGGAGGCGAGCCCGGTGACGCGCTTACCCATGCCGAGGACGGTCCGCCCGGCGAAGCCGAGCGGCAGAGCGGCGAGCTTGGCGGTCCGGGACACGGCCCGGCGCGGGATGTCGGTCACTTGGTCATTGTTACCGACTCGGTGGGCTCGCTGCTGCTGGAGAAGCCGGGCTCGGCCCGGCTTCCCTCCTCCGCGCCCCCTCCGGCCCCACCCGCCCCGCCGCCCGAGGCGACGCGCCGCCCGACCTCGCCGCCGGCCGTCCCCCGCTGCTGCGGGCGGCCGGTCAGCGCCGGCGGCCGGCGCATCCGCAGGAGGGGTGCGGCGGCCACATCCGGCGCCGGAACCGGCCCGCCGCGCCGATCTCCACGGCACAGCCGAGCGTTTCCGGAGCGCCGCCGTCGAGGTGGGCCAGCGCCTCGGCGGCCGCGTACCCGACGGCGGCGAGCAGGGTCGCGGCGGCGCACGCCTGGTCGGCCGGGTCCGCCGCGAGCTGGGCGGCGAGCCCGGGCCAGCCCGGGTCCCGGTCGGCCCGGTGCAGGTCCAGGCAGTGCAGGCAGGGGCCGACCGGCGGTCGCACCAGCGGCCCGACCACGGGTACGCCCTCGCGCAGGCCGAGCAGCAGGTGCGGTTGGCGGCGCTGGGCGTATCCGGCGGCGAGCAGGGCGGCCGGCCGGTCGGCGCCGAGGTGGACCACCAGCTCCACCCGGCCGCGGCGCAACGGGCGGGTCTGCGTGCCGGGGGCGGTCCGGCCGATCGCCGAGCGGAGCGCGGCGGCCAGCGGGCGTCCCACGTCGGGCGCGGCCAGCCCGGTGCCGACCAGGTCAGCGGGGCCGGCCGTGCCGGTGAGCTCGGGTGCCACGTGACCCACTCCGGCCTGTGCCAACGCGACGGCGACCGGGCCGCCGAGCCGGCCGGCGCCGGCGACCACCACCCGGGCGGCCCGCCGCCGGCGCAGCACCTGCGCCGGGGTGCCGGGCAGGGTGGGCGCGGCCAGCGCGAGCGCCCCGGCCTCCGCGGCGAGGCGGCTGCGCGCCGGACCGGCCAGGTCCCGGGGGAGCAGCGTGTGCGCGGGTACGACCAGACCGGCGGCGCGCAGCGCGTCCAGCAGTTCGCGGGCCTCGTCCGGGCCGATCCGGGCGGCCGCGGCGTCGGCCAGGACGCCGCGCTCGCTGCGGCTGCCGTCGAGCAGGTCGAGCAGGCGCGCGGCGCGCGGGTCGGCGACCTCGAGCAGGACGGCGCGCCCCGGGTCGAGCCCGAGTTGCAGGGTGTGCCGGTCGCGCCAGAGCCGGGTCAGGCCGGGCAGCAGCGTCGGGCGGGGCAGGGGCGGGCGGGAGAGGGTCGGGTGGGCCGGGCGGGTCGGGCGGGTCGACGGGCTCATGACGACGGATCGTGACCGAGCCGGCGCTGTCCGTCGATCGTTGTCCACAGGTGTGCGGCGCCCTGTCCAGCGCTGTCCACAGGAAGCGGCGGGATATCCACAACCGGCGGGTAACTCTGTCGCCCTCCCGACAGCGTCGTCCCCCAGGGAACGGCGCGGGGGAGGGGCGGCCGCCGGCCGCCCCTCCCCCGGAACGCGTACGGGTCAGACCTTGGCCTTGCCCAGGATGCGGTTCACTGTTGTGCCGCACACCGGACACTTGCCCTTGGCCATGTTCATCCCGGTCTTCGAAACCTCGACGCGCCCCTCGAAGTCCCGCTTCTCCTTGCACTTGACGCAGTAACCGTTGTAGGTCTGGGCCTGGTCGGCCACGGTAGCCTCCTCGTCTCGTCCGCCGGGCGAGCCGGCCCGGCGGGTCTCCCGGCGGCGGGCCATGCGGGGCCCAGGCGCTGGGTCTTTCTCCGCGGACACCTTCGTGACCGCTGGTTGGCGGACCCTACCCAGATCTGGGCGAATCCATGTCAGCTGTGCATCGACACTGTGAGGAAGTCGACGTCGAGAGTGTGCATGCCGGAATGGGCCGGATTAGTGAGTTTGCCGGGGACACGCCGGTTGGAGACCCGCAAACACGCCCGTACGGGGCCCGAGCGGCGCTGCGGACGGTGATCACCTACGGTGGGTGGGACGCGAGCGTCGAGTGCCTCCCCGGCCACCACGAAGGGTGATCGGGGCGGCCCGACATGGTCATCCACAGTTTTTTTCGGGACTCCTCGCGATCAACCACCATTTTCCGGGCGCGTGTCGCGGTGTTGACTCTTGCGGACCCCTGGTCAGTACGCATTAGCTTTCCCTCGTGGCAGGAATGCACGGCTGCGCGGCCCACTGATGGCTGGGGCGCGGAAGCCGGTCGTCGAGGTACGGCGCAGTCAGCGCCGGCGACGCACGGTGTCCGCCTACCGCGACGGGGAGCGGGTCGTGGTGCTGATCCCCGACCAGTTCTCCCGGGCCGAGGAGAGCGAGTGGGTCGACCGGATGCTCGCCCGGCTCGCCGCCCGTGAGGGCCGGCTCGCCCGCTCCGACACCGAACTGCTCGACCGGGCGCTGCGCCTGATCAACCTCTACCTCCCCGACCAGGGCAGCGACGCCCTGCCCGCCAGCGTCCGCTGGGTCACCAACCAGAACGGCCGGTGGGGTTCCTGCACCCCGGCCGACCGGACCATCCGGATCTCGCACCGCCTGCAGGACATGCCGGACTGGGTGCTCGACTACGTGCTGCTGCACGAGCTGGCGCACCTGATCGTGCCCAGCCACAACGCCCGGTTCTGGGAGCTCGTCGCCCGGTACCCGAAGACCGAGCGGGCCCGCGGCTACCTGGAAGGCGTCGCCGCCGCCTCCGCCGTACCCGTTGCCGGCTGACCCCGCACCGCTCCGCCCGCACCGCTCCCGCCGCCGCGCGATGATCGACTCCAGGTGGCCGACGGGACGGCCGCCGTCCGCCTCGGACACCGCCATCTCGGCGACCCGGAGTCGATCACCCGGACGTTAGGGTCGGAGGGTGACCCGACGTGTGGTGGTGGCGTTGCTCGGCCCGGTGACCTGGGCGCCGCCGGGAATCGATCCGGTGGACTGGCGTACCGCGCTGGCTGAGGACACCGTCGACATGCTCGCCACGCTCAGCGAGGTGGAGACCGCGGTGGCGGTCACCCCGGCGGACCGCTGGCTCGCCGACGCCGTGATCTGGCCGGGTACCGCCGTGCACGAGGTGGCCGAGCCGACGGTGAACGCCGTACTGGCCGCGCTGACCGGGTACGACCAGGCGGCCGTGGTGGCCGCTGACGCCCCGGACCTGCCCGGCCTGACCCTGGGCAAGCTGCTCCGTCCGCTCACCAGCCGGCCCGTGGCGGTCGCCCCGGTCGAGGGGGAGGGGCCCGGCCTGCTCGGGGTGGCGACCCGGCTGCCCGTACCCGGCTGGTTGCCCGCGCTGGACCTCGACGCGGCGGTGCCGGCGGACGTGCGCCGCGCGGCGCCGGCCCCGGGCGACGTGGCGGTCACTCCCGCCTGGCGGCGGCTGCGCGGCCCGGCCGACCTGGCCGCGCTGAACCCGGCGGTCGAGGGCTGGGAGGCCACCCGGGCACTCCTCTCCGGCCCCGCCCGCCGAGGCTGACCGCCCACGGCCTGCCGATGGGCGACCCACCGGAGGGGCGTGCGGACGCCGCCGGCCGGGCGCGCGTGGTGCGCGGCCCGGCCGGTGCGGTGCGGATCAGGACTTGTCGGTGTCGTCCCCGGAGTCGTCGGAGCGGGGCGGGGTGCCGCCGCCCGGCGCCTGCTCCTCCGGGCCGCCCGGCGCGGTGAAGTCGAAGTTCGCCAGCTCGTCGTCGAGGTCGAGCTGGGCGGTCGCGAAGGCCACCGGGTCGGCGAAGTCGTCGTCGGAGGGGAGCAGGTCGGGGTGGCCCCAGACCGCGTCCCGGCCGGAGATGCCCCGGTGCGTGGTGAGCGCGGCCCAGAGCGCCGACGCCTCGCGCAGCCGGCGCGGCCGCAGCTCCAGTCCGACCAGCGCGGCGAAGGTCTGCTCGGCCGGACCGCCGGCGGCCCGGCGCCGGCGGAACGCCTCGCCGAGGCGGACCACGTTGGGCAGGCGCTCGCCGGCGGCGTTGTCGACCACGTGGCAGACCCAGCCCTCGACCAGCGCGAGCACCGTCTCCAGGCGGGCCAGGGACGCCTTCTGCGCCGGGGTGTCCTCCGGCGTGAAGATGCCCTCCAGGGCGATGGCCTGCATCGACTCCGGGTCGGTCGGGTCGACCCGGCCCATCGCCTCCTCGATCGCCTCCCGGTTGACCCGGATGCCGGAGGCGTAGTTCTCCACCGCGGTCAGCACGTGCCCGCGCAGCCACGGGACGTGCTCGAAGAGCCGCTGGTGGGCGGCCTCGCGCAGGGCGACGTAGAGGCGTACCTCGTCCTCGGGCAGTTCCAGGCCCTCGCCGTACGCCCGGATGTTGGCCGGGATGAGCGCGGCGGTGCCGGCCGGGCCCAGCGGCAGGCCGATGTCGCCGGCCGAGAGCACCTCGGCGGCGAGCGAGCCGAGCGCCTGGCCGAGCTGCCCGCCGAAGAGCGCCCCGCCCAGGGTCGCCACCATCGACTGCATCGGGCCGAGCTGGGCCCGCGCCTCCGGCGGCACCAGGTCGCCCATCGCGCCGACCATCCGGCTGGCCACCGGGTCGCAGAGCTTGCGCCAGACGTCGAGGGTCTTGTAGATCCACTCGTTGCGGTTCCACGCCACGGAGGTGCGGATGCCGGACGGCAGCGCGGAGGCCGGCTCCAGCCAGAGGTCGGCGATGCGCAGCGCCTCCTCCACCGCGTGCCGCTCGTACGGCGACACCGCCGGGTCGCCCGCGGCGGCGAGCTGGCTGGCGGCCACCTGCCGGGCCAGGTCCCAGTTGACCGGCCCGCTGCCCGACGCGGAGAGCAGGTGCTGCAACTGCGACATGAACTGCTGCATCTGCGCGGGATCGTTGGGGTCTGGTGGTTGCCCACCCGGGAGCGCGAAACCGAACGGAATATCAGGCACGACGTCTACGGTACGCGCGCCGCGCCCCAGGTCGCCCTCGCTGTCGTTGCGCTGAGGGCGAAGTCGGCCTCGGCCGCCGGGGCGGCACCGCCGGAATCGGTACGCTCTGCCGCATGAGACGTCGCGGCGTGACCGTCCTCCTCGGTGCTCTGCTCACCACTCTGCTCAGCATCGGCGTGCTCGGCGCGCCCATCCCGTACGTGGTGCTCGGCCCGGGGCCGACCGTGAACACCCTCGGCGCCTCCGACGGCAAGGAGGTCATCCAGGTCACCGGCCGGTCCACGTCCAACTCCGCCGGCCAGCTGCGGATGACCACGGTGGGGGTGCAGCCCACGGTCAAGCTGCGCGCGGCGATCGCCGGCTGGCTCTCCGCGGACGAGGCGGTGGTGCCGCGCGAGCTGGTCTACCCGCCGAACGAGAGCCAGGAGGAGGTGGAGAAGCGCAACGCCGAGGACTTCCAGAACTCGCAGACCAGCGCCGAGACCGCCGCGCTGGTGGAACTCGGCTACCCGGTGCAGGTGGTGGCCAAGGAGGTCGCCTCCGACGGCCCGTCGGCGGGCGTGCTCAAGGCCGGCGACGTGATCACCACGGTCGACGGGGTCAAGGTGACCACGGCGACCAAGCTGGTGGAGCTGGTCCGGGCGAAGCCGGCCGGCACCGCGCTGCGGATCGGCTACACCCGCGACGGCGTGGCCGGCACGGCCACGGTGACCAGCCGGGAGCAGGACGGGCGGCCGCGCGTCGGGCTGGTGCCGGAGCAGCGGCAGCCGCACCCGTTCTCGCTGAAGATCGACCTGGCCAACATCGGCGGGCCGAGCGCCGGGCTGATGTTCGCCCTCGGCATCGTGGACAAGCTCGAACCGGCCGACCTGACCGGCGGGAAGATCATCGCCGGCACCGGCACCATCGACGACGAGGGCCGGGTCGGTCCGATCGGCGGGATCGCGCAGAAACTCGTCGGGGCGAAGAAGGCCGGCGCGAAGGTCTTCCTGGTGCCGGCGGACAACTGCGCCGAGGCGGTCCGCAATCCGCAGCCCGGCCTGCCCCTGATCAAGGTCGGCTCGCTGGACGAGGCATTGACGGCGCTGGAGACGTTGCGGTCGGGCGGGCAGCCGATCCACTGCTGAGCCCGGGCGTCGCGAAAGCTCGCCGTGACCTTGGGCCGACACGTTCAGGAACACCCCGTACTCTGGGTGCCTGTCCGGAGCCGATCACATCGAGCGTGCGGAGCCAACAGTGGTCATGCGTAGCAGCCCCCTGCCGAGGATGAGTCGGCGCGGACGCGTCACCATCGGGGTCCTGGTCGGGGTGTTCGTGCTCTTCACCCTGCTCGGCTGGGGTGTCCAGGCCTGGACGGACTGGCTCTGGTTCGAAGAGGTCCGCTACACCCAGGTCTTCACCGGGGTGCTGGTCACCCGGCTGCTGCTCTTCCTCACCATCGGGGTGGGGTTGGCGCTCTTCGTGGCCGGCAACCTCTGGCTGGCGTACCGGCTGCGACCGGCGCTGCGGCCGCACTCGCTGGAGCAGGCCACCCTGGAGCGCTACCGGATGCTGCTCACGCCCCGGATCGGCACCTGGATCAGCCTGACCGCGGCCGTGCTCGGGCTCTTCGCCGGCCTCTCCGCGCAGAGCCGGTGGAACCAGTGGCTGCTCTTCCGCAACGGCGGCGACTTCGGCGTCAAGGACCCGGAGTTCGGCGTCGACGTCGGCTTCTACGTCTTCCAGCTGCCCTTCTGGCGGTACCTGCTGGGCGTCGGCTTCACCGCGGTGGTGCTGGCGCTGCTCGGCGCGCTGGCCGTGCACTACATCTTCGGTGGGGTGCGGCTGCAGGGCGTCGGCGACCGGATGACCAACGCCGCGCGGGCCCACCTCAGCACGCTGGTCGCCGTCTTCGTGCTGCTCAAGGCCATCGCGTACGTGCTGGACCGGCGGGCGATGCTGCTGGAGTACAACGAGGGCGCCAAGCTCTACGGCGCCGGCTACGCCGACGTCAACGCGCTGCTGCCGGCCAAGGAGATCCTGGCGTACATCTCGGTCGTGGTGGCGATCGCCATCATCGTCTTCTCCAACGCGGTGATGCGGAACCTGGTCTGGCCCGGCATCGCGCTGGCCCTGCTCGGCGTCTCCGCCGTCGCGATCGGCGGCATCTACCCGTGGGCGGTGCAGACCTTCGAGGTCAAGCCGAGCGCCCGGGACAAGGAGGCGCCGTACATCGAACGCAGCATCGGGGCCACCCGGGCCGCGTTCGGATTGGGCGACACCAAGACGAGCGGGTACGCGGCGAACAACCTCACCCCGCCGGCGAGCCTGGCCACCGACACCTCGGTGGTGCCCAACGTCCGGCTCCTCGACCCGCAGCTGGTCTCCGAGACCTACACGCAACTCCAGCAGGTCCGCGGCTTCTACGACTTCGGGCCGAAGCTCGACATCGACCGGTACTCGGTGGCGAACAAGACCTCCGACTACGTGGTCGGCGTCCGCGAGATCAACTACGGCGAGCTGACCCAGAACAACTGGATCAACCGGCACACCGTCTTCACCCACGGGTACGGCCTCGTCGCGGCCCCGGCCAACCAGGTGGTCTGCGGCGGCCAGCCGTACTTCGTCTCCGGCTTCCTCGGCGAGAAGGCGCAGGAGGCGTGCTCCTCGCAGGCCGAGCAGATCCCGGCCACCCAGCCGCGGATCTACTACGGCGAGCGGATGAAGGAGGACGACTACGCGATCGTCGGGCAGTCCGACAAGACCCGCAACGCCGAGTTCGACCGGCCCACCCCGACCACCGGCGGCGAGCAGTACTACACCTACACCGGTGAGGGCGGCGTCGAGATCGGCTCGTTCACCCGCCGGCTGCTCTACTCCATCAAGGAGCAGGAGTCGAACTTCCTGCTCTCCGAGGCGGTCAACGACAACTCGCGGCTGCTGTACGTGCGCAACCCGCGGGACCGGGTGGAGAAGGTCGCGCCCTTCCTCACCCTCGACGGTGACCCGTACCCGGCGGTGGTGGGCGGCCGGATCCAGTGGATCGTCGACGGCTACACCACCGCGGCGACCTACCCGTACGCCGAGCGGGTCAACCTGCAGACCGAGACCGCCGACGAGCTGACCAACCGGGGCACGTTCCAGCTGGCCCGGGAGAACGTCAACTACATGCGCAACTCGGTCAAGGCCACCGTCGACGCGTACGACGGCACGGTGCGGCTCTACGAGTTCGACGAGACCGACCCGGTGCTCAAGGCCTGGAACAAGGCGTTCGGCGGCGACCTGGTGCTGCCGAAGACCGCCATCCCGGCGGAGCTGGCCGAGCACTTCCGCTACCCGGCCGACATGTTCAAGGTGCAGCGGAACCTGCTCACCAAGTTCCACGTGACCGACCCCGGCGACTTCTACTCCGGTCAGGACTTCTGGCAGGTGCCGAACGTGCCGGACGCGCCGGACAGCGGGCAGAAGCAGCCGCCGTACTACCTGTTCACCCAGTTCCCCGGGCAGCAGGGGCCGCGTTTCCAGATCACCGCGGCGGTCACCCCGAACGGGCGGCAGAACCTGGCCGCGCTGATCTCCGGGTCGTACATCGACGGTCAGCCGAAGCTGGAGGTGTGGGAGCTGCCGGACCAGACCCGGGTCTCCGGGCCGGTGCAGGTGCACCAGCAGATGACCAACAACGCCAACATCCGGCAGCAGCTCAACCTGCTCTCCTCCAACCAGGCGCAGGTGCAGTACGGCAACCTGCTGTCGCTGCCGTTCGCCGACGGGATGCTCTACGTCGAGCCGGTCTACGTGAAGAGCAACCAGCAGGACGCGTACCCGCTGCTGCAGAAGGTGCTGCTCTCGTACGGCGACGGCGGTTCCTACGTGGTGCTGGCCGACAACCTCACCGACGGCATCAAGCAGCTCGTCGACCAGGGCAAACGGGCCGGGCAGGGCACGACGCCGCCGCCCGGCGGCACCCCGCCGCCGCCCCCGGGCGGCGCCAACCCGCCGCCGCTGACCGGTGAGCTGGCCGCCGCCGCGGAGCGGGTGGAGACGGCGATCGTCGAGGTCAAGGCCGCGCAGACGTCCGGCGACTTCGAGCGGTACGGCCGGGCGCTCAAGGCGCTGGACGAGGCGATGACCGCGTTCCAGCAGGCGCAGCAGGCCGCCGGGCCGGCCCCGACGCCGAGCGGCAGCCCGTCCGCGCCGGCACCGACGCCGAGCGGCTGAGCCGCAGCGCGGGCGATCCGACCAGCCCGCGACCCGAGGACCTGCCGGTCCTCCGGTCGCGGGCTTGTCGCTTTTCCGACCCGTTGCCCGCAACCGATCGGCCCCGTCCACCGTCTTGTCAGCAGGTGGGGGAAACGGGGAGACGTGGTGTGAGCATGAGGGACGCGCAGAGCTTCGACGAGTTCTACCGGAGCACCTCCGGGCGGACGCTGCGGTACGGCCACGCGGTGGCGGGTGACCACGGCGAGGCGCAGGACCTCGTGCAGGAGGCGTACGCCCGGGCCTGGCGGCAGTGGGGCAACCTGGCCACCCACCCGGCGCCGGAGGCGTGGCTGCGGCTGGTGGTCAGCCGCCTGGCCACCGACCGGTTCCGCCGGCTGCGCGGCTGGCGCACGGCGGTCAGCCGCAGCGGCCCACCGGAGGACGTCCGGCCACCGGGCGAGGACACCGTCCTGCTGGTCGCCGCCCTGCGGCAGTTGCCGCCGAACCAACGGCAGGCACTGGCCCTGCACTACCTGTTCGACATGCCGGTGGAGGAGATCGCCCGCGAGACGCGGGTGCCCACCGGCACCGTGAAGTCCTGGCTGTCCCGGGGCAGGACGAGGCTGGCCGAGCTGCTGCCCGGGGTCGCGTCCGAGGAGCTGGAGGTCAACGATGTCGCGTGAACTGACCGGTTTCTACCGCTCGCTCGCCGAGGACACCGACCCACGCGGCCTGGCGGCGCCCGACCTGGTGCGCCGGTACGCCGACCGCCGGGCGCGGACCCGGGCGGCGCTGGGGGTGCTGACCGCGGCGGCGCTGGTCGGCGGGACGGCCGTCGGCGCCCAGTTCGTCCTCGCCGCCGGCCCGGACACCCAGATCGGGCCGCCCGCCGACACCCCGGCCCCGCCCTCGCCTGTGCCGTCGGAGACGCCCACCCCGTCGGCGATCTCGCCCGGCCCGAGCGGGTCGGCCTCGCGGCAACCGCCGTCGACGTCACCGACGCGGGTCGGCGTCCCGCCGCCCGTCCGGACGCCGACCTCGATCCCCGACTCGGCCTTCTTCGCGCTGGCGGCGGCGAACGACACCGGGGCGGGGTCCCGGTTCGGCGAGGGTCAGGTGCTGCCCGCGCTCTGCGGGGCGAAGCCGGGCGCGTCGGGGACGGTGCGGCAGCGCGTCCGGACGGTGCCGTTCAAGCTGGCCGGCACCCCGGAGGGGAACATCCCGGACGGTCTCTACCGGCACAGCATCACCATCTACCGCGACGGTAGGGCCGCCGCCGCGCTCGACGAACTGCGCGACGCGGTGCGTGACTGCCCCGAGCAGCCGGTCGGCAACGTGACCTCCCGGCAGAAGCTGCTGCCCAGCAGCGGCTACGGCGACGAGTCGGTGCTGTTCGAGATGCGCAGTCCGTCCGTCGACCTGAACGGCGACCCGGCCGGTGAAGGTGGCGAGGACGTACGGCTGATCCGGGCGATCCGGGTCGGGACCGTGGTGACGGTGCTCTGGGAGCAGGGCTGGGAGGGCGGCTCCAGCCCGAAGCCGCAGGTCGACGCGGACAGCCGGCGGGCGGTGCTGGCGATCCGCAACTGGTTGGGCTGACTGCGCCCGGACCCGTTTTGCGGGTCCGGGGCCCCGTACGCTACGGTTAACGAGTCGACGCGGGGTGGAGCAGCTCGGTAGCTCGCTGGGCTCATAACCCAGAGGTCGCAGGTTCAAATCCTGTCCCCGCTACCACGACGAACGGCCCGAGGGATCTGATCCTCGGGCCGTTCGCTTTCTCCCTGCCCGAGCGGCCCCGGTGGCCGGCGCCCGAGCGGGTCCCGGGTGGCCGATCCGGGACCCGGCTGATCTCGGTCCCGGGGATGCGCTAAGCTTATGGAGCCGACGCGGGGTGGAGCAGCTCGGTAGCTCGCTGGGCTCATAACCCAGAGGTCGCAGGTTCAAATCCTGTCCCCGCTACTCGTTCGAAGGCCCCGGAGCCCAGCTCCGGGGCCTTCGCCGTTTCCGCCCGCCGGGGGTTTCCCGTCCGTCCGGCGTGCCCCGCTTGCCCGCCTCGGTCAGGATGGGGTCATGTCATCTTGGAACAGGTGGTGGGGCCGGCTGAGCGCGGTCCTCGGTGCGGTCGTGCTCTCGGTCTTCGTACCGGTCGCGGCCTGGGCGTCCACAGGCCAGGGCGAGCTGGTGGTGGAGGCGGCACGGCGCAGGTCCCGGGGCGGTGGCGGTATCCTGGGCCTGCTGTGCTGCCTCGTCGTGGTGGGGTTGATCGTGTTCCTGGTGTTGCGGCTGATGCGCAACCGCCGCAACCGTCCGCCGAGCTGATCCGGTTGGCCCCGGCCGGCAGGCGCCGGCCGGGGTCACTCGGCCAGCGCCCCCTGTGCCTGCGCCATGAACTTCGACGTCGTGGCCCGCGTTCCCGCCCGGCCCGACCGGACGTCCTGGGCCGCCGCCGTGAGCAGCGCGCGCACCCGGGCGTGCCCCCGGGGCGGTGGGGCCGGGGCGGGTCCGACCAGGTCGTTCAGGGCGGTGCCGAGGGTGGCGACGCGCTTGACCACCGGATCGTCGGACGCCTGGGTGACGGCCTGCCGCACGGCCAGGTCGGCGGGCAGCCCGCGGTCGGTGCCGAGGATCCGGCCGACCTCGACGTTGGTGGTGAGGAAGCTGACGACGTCGGCCACCACGCCGGGGTGCCGGGTGCCGTGGAAGCCGGCCCAGTACATCGAGGCCCGGTCCCACTGGGCGGCCGGCGGCCCGGGGAAGGCGGCCAGCCCCAGCTCGTCGTCGGTGTGCCGCTGG
The DNA here is from genome assembly GCF_900091515.1 of Micromonospora purpureochromogenes. Lineage (NCBI taxonomy): Bacteria > Bacillati > Actinomycetota > Actinomycetes > Micromonosporales > Micromonosporaceae > Micromonospora > Micromonospora purpureochromogenes. The sequence continues at coordinate 1,652,471 of NZ_LT607410.1, forward strand.
AGTTCGGGCAGTTGGTGCGACCAGGCGAACGAGGCGGCGGTGTGGCCGGTCACCACGAGCTGTCGTGCCGGTTCGCCGCCGTCGGCCCGGTCCACCAGCGCGGCGGCCGGGGTGGCCCGGTCGTTGCGGGCCCGCTGCCAGAGTTCGAACCAGTCGACCAGGGCCGCCGAGCCGAAGCCGAGTTGCCGCCCCTGGTAGAACTTGCCGCCCTGCCCGCGCAGCCAGAGCCAGAGCGCCCGGTGGTCGCCGGACGGGTCCATGGTGCCGGCCACCCGCCCGCCGCTGGCCTGGGTGACCCGCGCGGCCCAGGCCAGGTAGTCGGCCCACGGCATGATCGTCGGGGCGGGCACCCCGAGCCGGCGCAGCAGGTCCTTGTTGTAGACCACGGCGGCGTGCGTCTGCGCGGCGGGGACGCCGTGCAGCCGCCCGTCCACCCGGCCGTAGTCGGCCAGCCCCGGCGGCAGGCCGCCGAGGTCGAGCCGGCCGTCCGCGGCGTACGGGCTGAGGTCCAGGGCGATGCCGCGCTGCGCGTACTCGGTCAGCACGGTGTCGTCGACCTGGAACAGGTCCGGCACGTTGCCGCCGCCGGCCTGGGTGGCGAGCCGGTCGTAGTAGCCGCTGACGGCCTGCCAGGTGACCCGGAAGGTGACCCGGGGGTTGCGCGAGGAGTACAGCCGCAGCGCGCGCTCGGTGGCCTGCGCCCGGCGGGTGTTGCCCCACCAGAAGACCGACAACTCGATCGGCCCGTTCTCGTCGACCGGGGCGGTCGGGCCGTCGCTGCACCCGGTGAGGCCGCCGGTGGCGAGCGCCGGCACCGCCAGCAGCGCGCCGAGCAGTCGCCGCCGGTCCGGGTCGGCGCCGGGCCGGGGGCGCGGAGGGCGGGCAGCGGGCACGGGGGGCTCCTGGTGCGCGGCGGTGCGGGCCGGACCATTCACGCAGGCGGTGAGCCCGGGTGTCAACGCCGGACGGCCGGCGGCGGCGGGGACGGTCCCGCGGGCGCTGACCGGCATCGATACCTGCCGAGCCGACCCGGGTACGCCGGCGTCGGTACGGCCGGTGGCCGCACCGGGCGTCCCGACGTCGTCTGATGTACTAGGGCGCGTGGAACTTCTGCACTCGGGCAAGGTCAGGGACGTCTACGCCGACGGCGACGACCTGATCCTGGTCGCCTCCGACCGCATCTCGATCTACGACGTGGTCCTGCCGACGCCGATCCCGGACAAGGGTCGACTGCTCACCGCCCTCTCCGTCTGGTGGTTCGAGCAGCTCGCCGACCTGGTGCCGAACCACGTCATCTCGACCACCGACGTGCCCGCCGAGTTCGCCGGCCGGGCGATCCGCTGCCGGCGGCTGGAGATGGTCCCGGTGGAGTGCGTCGCCCGCGGCTACCTGACCGGCGGCGGCCTGAAGGAGTACGAGCGCACCGGCGCCGTCTCCGGCGTGGCGCTGCCGCGCGGCCTGGTCGAGGCGTCGATCCTGCCCGAGCCGATCTTCACCCCGTCGACCAAGGCGCCGGTGGGCGAGCACGACGAGCCGATCACCTTCGCCGAGGTGGTGGACAAGGTCGGCGCGGAGACCGCCGAGCGGCTGCGCCAGATCACCATCGACGTCTACCGCCGCGGCGCCGAGCTGGCCGCCGACCGGGGCATCCTGGTCGCCGACACCAAGCTCGAACTGGGCTGGACGCCGGACGGCACCCTGATGCTCGGCGACGAGCTGCTGACCTCCGACTCGTCCCGGTTCTGGCCCGCCGAGTCGTACCAGCCGGGCCGCGTGCAGTTCTCCTACGACAAGCAGTACGTCCGGGACTGGGCGACCGACAGCGGCTGGGACAAGCAGGGCCCGGCCCCCGAGGTGCCGGCCGAGGTGGTCGAGGCGACCCGGGCCCGCTACGTCGACGTCTACGAGAGGCTCACCGGCAACCGCTGGGCGTAGTCACTCGACCCAGTCGAGGGTGCGCGCCACCGCCTTGCGCCACTGCCGCAGCTCGCGTCGTCCGGCCGGCGGCATCCGTACGATCTGGACCGTGCGTGACATCGCCGTGTTCAGCGGAACTGCCCATCCCGAACTCGCCGCCGAGATCTGTGCCCACCTCGACGTCCCGTTGCACCCCGTGCGGGTCTCCCGGTTCGCCAACGACTGCCTGGAGGTGCAGTTGCAGGCGAACTGCCGGGAGCGCGACGTCTTCCTGATCCAGCCGTTGGTGCCGCCGGTCCAGGAGCACCTGGTCGAGCTGCTGCTCATGATCGACGCGGCCCGGGGCGCGTCCGCCGGCCGGATCACCGTGGTGCTGCCGCACTACGCGTACGCCCGGTCGGACAAGAAGGACGCCCCGCGGATCTCGATCGGCGGGCGGCTCGTCGCCGACCTGCTCACCTCGGCCGGGGCGCACCGGGTGCTGGCGATGACCCTGCACTCGCCGCAGGTGCACGGCTTCTTCGGCGTCCCCGTCGACCACCTGCACGCGCTGCGCGAGCTGGCCGCCCACTTCCGGCGCTACGACCTGACCGACACCGTGGTGGTCTCGCCGGACCTGGGCAACGCCAAGGAGGCCGCCGCCTTCGCCCGGATGCTCGGCACGCCGGTGGCGGCCGGGGCGAAGCAGCGGTTCAGCGACGACCGGGTGAAGATCAGTACGGTGATCGGCGACGTGGCCGACCGGGACGTCATCGTCCTCGACGACGAGATCGCCAAGGGCAGCACGGTGATCGAGCTGATGGCGCACCTGCGCGAGCGGAAGGTGCGCTCGATCCGGCTCGCCTGCACGCACGGGCTCTTCTCCAGCGGCGCGTTGGAGCGGCTCAGCGGGGAGGACGGCGTGCTGGAGATCGTCTGCACCAACACGGTCCCGATCCCGGCTCAGAAGCGGGTGCCGAAGCTGGAGATCCTCTCGGTGGCGCCGGCGTTGGCCGAGGCGATGCGGCGGATCCACAACGGCGAGTCGGTCAGCGCGCTCTTCGGCTGACTCGGGCCGGGTCAGTCGCCGGCCGGGCCGCCCGCGCGGCGCAGCGCCTGGGTCAGGGCGCTGATCCGTACCGTGGTGCCGGCCGAGCTGGTCTCGACCTCCATGGCGTCGCTCAGCTCCCGGGCCAGCCAGAGCCCCCACCCGCCGGCGGTGTCCGGCGCCGGGCGGCTGTGGTCGCCGAGCCGCTGCGCGCTGATTCCCGCGCCGTGGTCGGAGACCTCGCAGACCAGCTCGTCGGCTCGCCACCACAGCCGCAACCAGCCCTGGCCGCCGCCGTGCCGGACCGCGTTGGTGATCAGCTCGTTGACGGCGAGGACGAAGTCGTCCAGCCGCTGGCCGGTCAGCCCCGCGGCGTGCGCGCAGGAGGTGACCGAGTGTCGCAGCTCGGTCACCTGTGCCTGCTCGAAGGCCTCGGCGATGAGAACGGAAGATTCGATGGGCACAACCGTACGCGGCGGGGGCGGATCTGCGTTCGTCATGGCCCTGTCCCGACAGCCGGTCTCGGAGTTTCGCGGCATTTCCACCGTACGTCAGGGTTCTCCGTCCCGCGACCGGCGGCGCGGCCGGGCGGCCGGCGGCTGTGGCATCGTGACGGCCATGCCGTCGCCGCCGGGTGGTCTCGAGGTGCCGCTGTGGCGTTCCATCGCCGTCTTCCGCTTCGCCGCCCTGGCATACGTCTGCCTGCTGGTCCTCCGCGACGCCGACCGGTACGCCCACCCACTCGCCGCCGGCGCCGTCCTGCTGGCGATGCTGGCCTGGTCCGGGGCGACCGCCGCCGGCTACGCCCGGCCGGCGAACCGGCACTGGCCGCTGCTCCTGGCCGACCTGGGCGTCGTGCTCGTCGTCCTCGCCGTCTCCCCGTGGGTGGTCGGCCGCCCGGCGCTGGCCGCCGGTGTGCCGACCCTGGCCGTGGTCTGGCTGGCCGGCCCGGTGCTGGCCTGGGCGGTCTCCGGCGGGCGGCGGCGCGGCGCGGTCGCGGCCCTGGCGCTCGGCGCGGCGGACCTGGCCAGCCGGGGACGGATCGGCCCGTCCTCGCTCACCGGGGTGATCCTGCTGCTGCTCGCCGGGGTGATCGTCGGGCACGTCGCGCGGCTGGCGGTGACCGCCGAGGAGCGGCTGCACCGGGCGGTGCAACTGGAGGCGGCCACCCGGGAGCGGGAGCGGCTGGCCCGGGGCATCCACGACTCGGTGCTCCAGGTGCTGGCCCTGGTGCAGCGGCGCGGCGCCCACCTCGACGGCGAGGCCGGTGAGCTGGCCCGGCTCGCCGGCGAGCAGGAGGCGGCGCTGCGCGCCCTGATCGCCGGGGTCGACCCGGCGCCCGCCGCCGACGAGGCGACCGGCACCCTGGACCTGCGCGCCCTGCTCGGCCGGTACGCCTCGGCGACGGTCTCCGTCTCCGCCCCGGCCACCCCGGTCCCGCTGCCCGCCCCGGTGGCCCGGGAACTGGCCGCCGCCACCGCGGCGGCGCTGGACAACGTGCGGCGGCACGCCGACGGGCGCGCCTGGGTGCTGGTCGAGGACGAGGGGGAGACGGTGACGGTGTCGGTGCGCGACGCCGGCCCGGGCATCGGAGCGGGCCGGCTGGTCGAGGCCGCCCGGCAGGGGCGGCTGGGCATGAGCCAGTCGATCCGGGGGCGGATCGCCGACCTCGGCGGCGAGGTGCGGATCGTCTCCGCGTCGGGGGAGGGCACCGAGGTGGAGCTGGTGGTACCGAGGGAGGACGGGTGACCGGGGTACGGGTGATGGTGGTCGACGACCACCCGATGTGGCGGGAGGGGGTGGCCCGCGACCTCACCGAGGCCGGCCACCGGGTGGTGGCGACCAGCGGCGAGGGGCGGCAGGCGGTCCGGGTGGCCGCCGCGGCCCGGCCCGACGTGGTGGTGCTCGACCTCCAGCTGCCCGACATCTCCGGAGTCGAGGTGATCCGGGGCCTGCGGGCCGTGCTGCCCGAGGTGCGGGTGCTGATGCTGTCGGCCAGCGGCGAGCAGCAGAGCGTCCTGGACGCGGTGAAGGCCGGCGCCACCGGCTACCTGGTGAAGTCCGCCGCCCCGGCCGAGTTCCTGGACGCGGTGCGCCGCACCGCCGCCGGGGAGCCGGTCTTCACGCCCGGACTGGCGGGACTGGTCCTCGGCGAGTACCGCCGGCTGGCCGTCACCGACGGCGGGGCCCGGCCGGGCCGGGACGACGCGGCACCCCGGCTCACCGAGCGGGAGACCGAGGTGCTGCGGCTGGTCGCCAAGGGGCTGTCGTACCGGCAGATCGCCGAGCGGCTGGGGCTCTCGCACCGCACCGTGCAGAACCACGTCCAGAACACGCTGGGCAAGCTCCAGTTGCACAACCGGGTCGAGCTGACCCGCTACGCGATCGAGCGCGGGCTCGACGACTGAGCGGCTGTCGGCAAACCCCGGGGTTTCCCGACAGCCGCTGGGTCAGTGCGACTCCGGCGGCCGGGTCTCGTGGATCGCCAGTTCCTCGGCGGTGGCCCCGCCGCCGGCCGAGCCCGCGTCGTAGGCGACCGAGTCGGTCTCCTGGTCGGTGTGCGCCCCCTCGTCCGGTTCGACCAGCCGGCCCACCTGGGAGTCGGCGATGGTGCCCAGCTTGCCGTGGTCGTAGATGGAGACCGCGGAGTGCGGGTCCGAGGTGGGACCGGGGTTCATCACGTCGGCGTCCAGCTGCGCCTCGGCGGCGGCCTCGTCGCTGTCCGCCTCGGCGGCGATGTCCGGGTCGACCGGGCCGGCCAGCGGGTCGTCGGCGGGGCGCTCGTACTGCTCGCGCTGGAGCTTGTAGTCCAGCGACTCCCCGTCGAGCTGCTCCTCGGCGGTGGTGCCGAAGCTGTCGACCGCGACCGGTGTGCGGTCGCCGGGCAGCTGGGCCGGCTCCGGGCCGTCGGCCTCGCGGCCGGTGAGGACGTCGTCGTTGGCGGTGGAGTCGTCGTCGGCGGTCTGCGGCAGGCCCTCCGCCTCAGGGTCGGACAGGGGGGTCGGGTACTCGTCGTCGCGCATGACTGATCACTACCCGCTGCCATGCCCCGGGTAACCGGAGCCGGACCCCGCGATCGGGACGAAAGGTGAGAAGTCAGCCCTGGCGCGCGGCTTCGTCCTCGGCGTGGAGCACGCACCAGACCACCTTGCCGTTCGGCACCGGGGTGCTGCCCCAGCGTCGGGCCACCGTGTCGATCAGCAGCAGGCCGCGGCCGCCGGTCGAGGTGAGCGGAGCCAGGCCGGCGTACGCGGGCTGTCGGGGGGAGTGGTCGCGGACCGCGACGTGCAGCGAGCTGTCGCGCGGCGCGAGCCGAACCGTCATCGGCGTCCGCGCGTGGGCCACCACGTTGTTGACCATCTCGGTCACCGCGATGGACGCCGGCTCGGTCAGCTGCGGCACGCCCCAGCGGGCGCAGCCGTCGGCGATCATCGCCCGGGCCTGCCGGGCAGCCCCCACCGTGGGCGCGAGGTCCGCGGCGAGCAGCGCCGCCATCGGGGTACGGGCCAGCGCGGCGGTCGCGTCGTCGGCGGTCGCGTACACCGCCAGCCCGGTCGCGTCGGCGCCGGTGACCGTGCCGGCCGGGTCGAGCACCAGCAGGTCGGCGGCGGGCCAGTCGGCGATCGCGCGGCGGACCTCGGCCAGCAGTCGCGCTGCGCTGCCGTCGGTGGAGCGCAGCCGGGCCACGTCGACCACGATCGGGCCGGGCCGGTCAGTCAGTCGCGTCAGCAGGGCGTCGCGGACCCGGTCGGCGGCGGTGGACTCCAGCACCCCGCTCAGCCGCACGGTCGCGGACGACTCGTCCGCCTCCACCAGGCATCGCGCGTCCGTCGGCATGATCGTCCCATTGTGCATGCCGGCGGCCGGGCGCGCACCCGGCCGCTCCGTGCCGGTCATCGCCGTTCCGCTCGCGAGCGGCGGGTCATCGCGGCCATCGTGCCGACCGCGGTGCCGGCGGCGGCCAGCCCGAACGCGGCGGTCACCCGCACCACCTGCCGGCGTCGGCCGTGCCAGCCGCCCTCGCGCTGCGCCTCGGCGTCGGCGCGGAAGACGTTGCCGGTGCTGTCCGCCGCGCCCGACGGCCCGAACTGCGTCCGGTGGGCGTACCAGCCGAGGACCCGCTCGGCCAGCGCCGGCGCGAGCCGCCACTGCAGGCCGATCAGCCGGGCCGCGCCGCCGGCGTACGCCTCCCGGCGGGGCCGGCGCAGCAGCCGGACGATGGTCTCGGCCACCATCTCGGGCGGGTACACCGGCGGGGGCGGGACGAGTTCGCGCCCGGTGTGGTTGCCGGCGTGCCGGAAGAACGGGGTGTCGATGGTGGCCGGCAGCACGGTGCAGATCGAGATGTTGCCCCGGCCGGTGACCCGCAGCTCCTGCCGGACCGTGTCGGCCAGCCCGCGGATGCCGTGCTTGGTGGCGTTGTACGCCGACTGGTAGGGCATCGCCACCTCGGCCAGCACCGAGGCGTTGTTGACCACGACCCCGCCGCCGGAGAGGCTCAGCCAGGGCAGTGCGGCGCGGATGCCGTAGGCGGCGCCCAGCAGGTTGACCTCCAGCACCCGGCGGAACTCCGACACCGGGATCTCGTCGAAGAGCCCGACCGCGCTGACCGCCGCGTTGTTCACCCAGCCGTCGATCCGGCCGTACTCGGCCGCGGCGCGGGCGGCCAGTTCCTCGACCGCCACCGGGTCGGTCACGTCGGTGGGCACCGCCAGCGCCCGCCCGCCCAGTTCCCGGCAGTGTCGGGCGACATCCTCCAAGGCGGGCTCGCTGCGGGCGGCGAGGACGATGTCCGCGCCCCGGCGGGCCAGCGCGTAGGCCGTGGCGGTTCCGATGCCGCTGGAGGCGCCGGTGACCACCACGACGGCGTCCGAGAGACTGCGGGTTAGCGGCATTCTTCGTCGGTACCCCGACCGGAGTGGGTCATGCGGCCGGGTGGGCGCGGATCGGCACCGGGCTGGATCGGCCGCACCGGCGGTCGGCGGGAGGCCGGGGCCGGGCCGGGGCGGCCGTCCCGGCGTTCGGCGGGAACCCCCGGACGTGGCGGCGGCGGTCGAGGCCGGCGCGCACGCCCGGGTCCCCCGGTCGGGCGGTCCCGCCCCGACACTGCCCGGGGGGCGATACCGGGCCAACCCGGCCTTCCGGATAGTCGGCGGGACGGTGGCGTAAACCGATCACCCCGGACGGCCGGGTACGAGCCTCCGTTCGCCCGGGCCAGACCCGCCGTGAGAGCGGATGTGACCTGCGGAAACTCCGGTGGCGGGGGCCGGCGGACGGCTCGCCGGCGGGGTGCCCGCAACGGTCGGCCGGCGGCGTTCCGACTGCTCCCGATCTGCCAGGTTTCGGCTCGCCGGGGCCGGGTTAATGGGACCCTCTGACCGGAGGACCATCCCTCACGAATCGCATGGAGGTGACCATGCGCGTCGGCCTCGTCTGCGCGCACGCCGGCTCGGCCCGGCATGCGGACGCCCCCGCCGTCGGTACCCACGAGCACATCGCCCGGGTCGCCGCCGAGCTGGCCGGGCGCGGCCACGACGTACGGGTCTACGAGCGCCGCGACGAACCCGCCCTGCCGGAGGTCGTCGAGGTGGACGGCTACCGCCTGGAGCGGGTGCCCGTCGGACCGCCCAGGGTCATGCCCACCGCCGAGCTGGTGCCGTACGTGTCGGAGTTCGGCCGGTGGCTGGCCGACCGCTGGGCCGCGGAGTGGACCCCCGAGGTGGTGCACGGGCACTACTGGATCGGCGGCCTGGCCGCCGCCCACGCGGTACGCGAGACGGACATCCCGGTCGTGCAGACCTTCCACTCCCTCGGCGTCGAGCAGCTACGCCACCTCGGCCAGCAGTACGACGGCCCGGGGGAGCGGATCCCGCTGGAGCGGGCGCTGACCCGGGCCGTGGACATCGCGGTCGCCCAGTGCAACGACGAGGTGGACGAACTGACCCGGATGGGCCTGCAGCGCACGGCGGTGGCGATGGTCCCCGCCGGGGTGGACATCGAGCGGTTCCACCCCGACGGCGAGGCGGCACCGCGCGACCAGCGGGCCCGCATCCTCTCCGTCGGCGGGCTGTCGCCCGGCCACGGCCAGGAGGACCTGATCCGGGCGATGCGCCTGGTGGGCGACGCCGAGCTGGTCATCGCCGGCGGCCCGCCGCCCGAGGAGCTGGCCACCCACGCCGAGGCCCGCCGGCTGCGCGAGCTGGCCGAGCGGACCGGGGTCGCCGACCAGGTGAAGCTGGTCGGGGCGGTGCCGCACGACCAGATGGCCACCTGGTACCGCTCGGCCGACGTGGTCGCCTGCACCCCGCACTACTCCTCCGCCGGCCGGGTGTCGCTGGAGGCGATGGCCTGCGGCGTACCGGTGGTCGGGTACGCGATGGGCGGCATCGCCGACGCCGTGGTCGACGAGGTCACCGGGCGGCTGGTGCCCCCGGGCGACGTCCGCACGCTGGGCGTGACGCTGCGCCGGCTGCTGGCCGACAACGCCGGGCGGTTCGCGTACGGGCATGCGGCGGTGGACCGGGTGCGGTGCAGCTACACCTGGGAGCGCACCGCCAGCGCCCTGGAGCGGCTCTACGAGCGGGTGGTGCTCCGGCGCAAGCCGGTCGAGGCCTGACCGCCCGTCTGCAGCGGTGGTCGGCCGGAGCCGGCGCCGACCGCGATCCGGTCCCGTCGCCGGACGACGGCATGGTGGTGCTGTGGTTCGGCGTACCGGGTGAGCCCGATGACCGAGGCGAGGGTGACCAGGAAGCCGACCGCGGCCAGCCACTCCCGGCCCGGCCAGATCCGGTCGTTGAGCAGCAGCAGGCCGACGATCGCGGCGGGCACCGCCCCGGCGGCGTCCATCGCGGCGACGGCGGCCGTGGTGGAGCCGCGCTGCATCGCCAGCCCGAGCAGCAGCTGCCCGACCAGCGAGTGCGCGATCAGCAGGTAGAGCAGCGGGTCCCGGACGAACGCCTCGGCCGTCGACGCGGAGGCCAGCGGGCGGGCGGCCACCGCGGCGGCGGAGAACGCCATCCCGGCCAGCGAGCCGAGCACCACCGACCCGGGCGGCCCGTGCAGGCGTACGGCGAAGAAGCCGAGCACCCCGATGCCGCCCAGCGCCACGGCGAGGGCGACCAGGCCGGCGGTGCCGAGGGACTTCGACGGCGCCGGCTGGGCGGAGAGCACCAGCGCGGTGATCCCGCCGAAGAGCAGCACCAGCAGGGCAACCTCCGCCTTCGGCAGCCGCCACTTGAGCACCACCACGCCCAGCACGGCGGTGACCCCCAGCCCGGCGGCCACGCTGGCCTGCACCAGGAACAGCGGCAGGTCCCGGCGGGCCAGGAAGGCCAGCACGAATCCGGTCACCTGGCAGAGCAGGCCGACCAGGTAGGTGCGGTGCACGGCCAGCTTCAGCAGCAGCCCCGGATCGAAGGTGTGGTGCACGGTCGTCCGGGCGGCGGCGACCGACTGCAACATGTTGGCGAAGCCGTACGCGACGATCATGGCCGCGAGGAAGCACCAACCGGAGGACACCACCTGGCGAGGATAGAGGGTGCCCGGGGGTCAGCGCGCGGTTGGCCGACCCAGCCGGGCGAGGATGTCGGCGTGCAGCAGGCCGTTGCTGGCCACCGCGCTGTGCTCCCCGGAACCATCCCCAGCAGGGACTCCACGGCCGGACAGATCGGTGAGGACGCCCCCGGCCTCGGTCACCACCGGCACCAGCGCGGCGACGTCCCAGAGCGACAACTCGGGCTCCACCATGACGTCCAGTGCACCCTCGGCCAGCAGCATGTAACCGTAGAAGTCGCCGTACGCGCGGCTGCGCCAGGTGTCCCGCATGAGCTGGAGCATCGCGTCCAGCCGGCCCGCCTCCTCCCAGCCGCTGAGCGAGGAGTAGCAGAAGCTGGCGTCGGCCAGGTCGCCGACGGCGGAGACCCGGATCGGCGTGCCGGAGGCGGCGTCCGGCCCGGCGTACGCGCCCTCGCCGAGCGCGCCCCACCAGCGGCGGCCAAGCGCCGGGGCGGAGACCAGCCCGACCACGGGACGGTCCCCCTCCAGCAGCGCGATCAGGGTGGCCCAGACCGGCACGCCCCGGACGAAGTTCTTGGTGCCGTCGATCGGGTCGACCACCCAGCGTCGACCCCCCGGCCCGGCGGCCGGCTGCTCGCCGTACTCCTCGCCGAGCAGGCCGTCGCCGGGGCGCCGGTCGGCCAGCAGCGCGCGGATCGCCCGCTCCACCGCGGTGTCCGCGTCGGAGACCGGGGTGAGGTCCGGCTTGGCCTCGACCCGCAGGTCGAGCGCGCGGAAGCGGGCCGTGGAGATGGCGTCGGCGGCGTCCGCGAGCTGGTGGGCGAGGGCGATGTCGTCGGCGTACCCGGTCATGGGAGAAACGGTAGCCACGCCCGGGTCAGGACCCGGCGAGCGGGTCGCCCGGATTCCGCTGGTCGGCCTCACCGCGCGGGTCACCCTCCCCGGACCGGGAGGACAACAGCCGACGGTACGACGCCAGCCGACGCGGGTCGGCCTTGCCGGCGGCCACCCAGGCGTCCAGGGCGCAGTCCGGCGCGTCGGCGGTGTGCGGGCAGTTCGGCGGGCAGTCCACCGTCGCCTCGACCAGGTCGGCGAAGCCGTGCAGCAGGCTCTCCGCCGAGACGTGGGCGAGCCCGAAGCTGCGTACCCCGGGGGTGTCGATGATCCAGCCGGGGTCGCCGTCGACGCCCGGCGCGGGCGGCAGCCGCAGCGCCACGGCGCTGGTGGAGGTGTGCCGGCCCCGGCCGATCGCGCTGACCACGCCGACCGCCCGGGCGGCCTCCGGCACCAGGCGGTTGACCAGCGTCGACTTGCCCACCCCGGAGTGCCCGACCATGACCGAGACCCGGCCGGCGAGCAGCGCCCGCAGCGCGTCGAGGTCGGAGTCCGGGCGGACGAGCACGTACGGCAGTTCCAGCTCGGTGTAGTAGCCGAGCACCTGCTCGGGCCCGGCCAGGTCGGCCTTGGTCAGGCAGAGCAGCGGCTCGATTCCCGCGTCGTACGCGGCCACCAGGCAGCGGTCGATGAAGCCGGTGCGCGGCGGCGGGTCGGCCAGCGCGCTGACGATCACCAACTGGTCGGCGTTGGCGACCACCACCCGTTCCAGCCGCCCCTCGGCGGTGGTCGCGTCGTCCTCGGCGGTCCGCCGCAGCACCGAGCGCCGCTCGGCGATCCGGACGATCCGGGCCAGCGCGCCGGCCGCCCCGGAGGTGTCCCCGACCAGGCCCACCCGGTCGCCGACCACCACCGACTTGCGCCCCAGCTCCCGGGCCCGCATCGCGGTCACCGTGTCGTCGGGGTCGGCGCCGGCCAGCACGCAGGTGTAGCGGCCCCGGTCGACGGCGATCACGAAGCCGTCGACCGCGTCGGCGTGCCGGGGCCGGGTACGGGTGCGTGGGCGCGAGGATTTTCCGGGCCGGACCCGTACGTCTTCCTCGTCGTACTCCCGCCGTCTGGTCGCCAGGACCGCCCCCTCTACGCCTCAGCTCTTGCCGGTCACCATTGCCGACCATAGTGCCGGGAACTCGGGCATGGTCTTGGAGGTACACGCCACATCGTCCACCTCGATACCGGGGACGGCCAGCCCGGCCACCGCGGCGGCGTGCGCCATCCGGTGGTCGGCGTAGGTGCGGAATGTGCCGCCGCGCAGCGGGCGGGGCCGGATCTCCAGGCCGTCGGAGGACTCGGTCAGGTCGGCGCCGAGGGAGGTGAACTCGCGGGCCAGGGCGGCGATCCGGTCGGTCTCGTGGCCGCGGATGTGCGCGATGCCGGTGAACCGGGACGGGGAGTCGGCCAGCATGGCCAGCGCGGTCAGCGCCGGGGTCAGCTCGCTGACGTCGGAGAGGTCGGCCTCCAGACCGTGCACCGTGCCGGTGCCGCGCACGGTCAGCCCGGCGGTGCCGAGGGTCACCTCGCCGCCCATCCGGTGCAGCAGCGAGCGGAGCTGCTCGACCGGCTGCGCGCTGCTGCGCGGCCAGCCCTGCAACGTCACCTCACCGCCGGTGACCAGCGCGGCGGCGAAGAACGGGACCGCGCCGGAGAGGTCCGGCTCGATCTCCCAGCCGCGCCCGGCCAGCGGGCCGGGCTCGACCACCCAGACGTCCGGGACGCTGTCGTCGACCGCGGCGCCGGCCGCCCGCAGCATCTGGACGGTCATCCGCAGGTGGGGCGCGGAGGGGACGGGCGGGCCCTGGTGGCGCACGACCACGCCCCGGTCGAAGCGCGCGCCGGCGAGCAGCAGGCCGGAGACGAGCTGGCTGGAGGCGGAGGCGTCGATCACCACCTCGCCGCCGGTGACCCGGCCGGTGCCCTGCACCGTCAGCGGCAGGCTGCCGGCGGGCGGGGCCTCGACGCGTACGCCGAGCGAACGCAGCGCGCCGATCAGCGGACCGAGCGGACGGACCCGGGCCTGCGGGTCGCCGTCGAAGGTGACCCGCCCCTCGGCCAGGCCGGCGACCGGCGGCGCGAAGCGCATCACCGTGCCGGCCAGCCCGACGTCGACGTGGGCCGGACCGACCAGCCGGTGCGGCCGGACCAGCCAGCGCTCGTCGTCGGAGATCGACATGTGCGCGCCCATCGCCCGCAGCCCGCCGGCCATCAGCTCGGTGTCCCGCGCGCGCAGCGGCCCGTGCAGGGTCGACGGACCACTGGCCAGGGCACTGAGCACCAGCGCCCGGGCGGTCATCGACTTGGAGCCGGGCAGGCGCAGCGTCGCGGCAACCGGATCGCTGGCGGTCGGTGCGGTCCACGGCTGCGGCGGCCGGGTCGCGGTCGGATTCCCCACGGTTACATTCTGCCAACCTCGCCGGCCCGTGGAGCCGGCCGTCGGTCCTGCTCCCGGTTGGCGGGACAGCCGGGAAGCCGGCGGGGCGTTAGCGTGTGCGCCATGTGCGGGAGGTACGCCACGACCCGGAGCGCCGGTGACCTGAGCGCGCTGTTCGAGTCGTACGACGACACCGACGGCCGGCTCGCGCCCGACCACAACGTCGCGCCGACCGACCCGGTGCCGGTCGTGCGGATGGCCGCCGAGGCCGGCCGGGTGCTCTCGGCGGGGCGCTGGGGCCTGGTGCCGCACTGGTCCCGCTCGGCGGCCGGCGCCGCCCGCATGATCAACGCCCGGGTCGAGACGGTCGCCACCAGCCGGGCGTACGCCGACCCGTTCGCCCGCCGGCGCTGCCTGGTCCCCGCCGACGGCTGGTACGAGTGGGTGCGCCGCCCCGCCGGCGGCAAGCAGCCCTACTACATGACCCCCCGCGACGGCTCGGTGCTGGCGTTCGCCGGCATCTGGTCACGCTGGGAGTCGCTGCTCACCTTCAGCGTGCTCACCACCGCCGCGGTGGGGGAGTTGGCCGAGGTGCACGACCGGATGCCGCTGCTGCTGCCCGCCGACCGCTGGGCGGCGTGGCTCGGGCCGGCCGACGACCCGGCCACGCTGCTCGCCCCGCCGCCGGTCGACTGGCTCGCCGGTCTGGAGATCCGCCCGGTGGGTCCGGCGGTGGGCGACGTGCGCAACGACGGGCCGGGGTTGATCGAGCGGGTGTCGCTGCCCGAGGAGCGCGTCGAGGGGGAAATGACGCTTTTCTGAACGCGATTCGCGACATTGTCGCGTACGAATTGCCAGAGTTCCGGGTGAAATTTCGCTCGGATCTTCAGTCATCTTTGTGCACAGCCTCTTGTCTCCGCCTCCACGGGTGCGATAGAACACAGCGCCGGCACTGGGAGCGTCTTCGCGCGGTGCGAACGATGCCCGTCGATCTTGCCGGTCCCACGGGGGAGGTGGGTGTGATGACCCGGGCGCGTATGCCCCGACCGCACGAGGTGGCCGCCGCACGACGAGATCCGCGACTGTTGCGGGCGTTGCGCGAACGCCGCCAGGACGACGCCTGGCGGACCAGAGGGACCTGCCAGAGCGTCGATCCGGAGACGTTCTTTCCGGCGCCGAACGAACCGGCCGACGCCGCCGTCGCGCTCTGCCGCAGTTGCGACGTGCAGGGCTCGTGCCTGGCCTGGGCCCTGGAGGTCGGCGACTGCCACGGTGTCTGGGGTGGCACCACGCCGCGCGAGCGGCGGGCCATGCTGGTCGCCTGGCGCAGCGAGGTGCAGCCGGATCCGGACGCCGCGGACGACGCCGGCCCGCCGGTGCGCGACCGCCTGCTCACGCTGGTGCCGCTGAGCTGAACCGGCACCCGCCCGCCACGGCACCGCTCGTCGACTGAGCCGGCCGGGACCACCCATTGGGCGTCCCGGCCGGTCTGGTCGCCGAGCCGGGCGACCGGGCGGCGCAGAATGGGCCGGTGCCGCACCGCGACGAGATCGACACTCCACGGGGCCCGGCCCGGGTCGAGAGCGACCTGCCGGCCGGCCCGCCGGTCGCCCTGCTCGTGCTCGGGCACGGGGCGGGCGGCGACGTGGACGCCCCCGACCTGCTCGCGGTCCGGGAGGCGGCCGTCGGCGCGGGGGTGGCGGTGGCGCGGGTGACCCAGCCGTACCGGGTGGCCGGGCGGCGGGCGCCGGCACCGGCCGGGCACCTTGACGAGGCGTGGACGGCGGTGGTCGCCGGGCTGCGTGCCCGGCACCGGGACGGGCCGCTGCTGGTCGGCGGGCGTTCCAGCGGTGCCCGGGTGGCCTGCCGTACGGCGGTGGCCGTGGGTGCGGCCGGGGTGGTCGCGCTGGCCTTCCCGCTGCACCCGCCGGGTCGGCCGGAGCGGTCCCGCGCGGCCGAGCTGCTGACCGGGCTGCCCACCCTGGTGGTCAACGGCGACCGCGATCCCTTCGGCGTCCCCGACGCCGCCGCCTCGGTCCGCGTGGTCGTCCGCCCCGGTGAGCGTCACGACCTGCGCAAGGACCCGGCCGCCGTGGCCACGGCCGTGCTCGCCTGGCTCCGCGAGCGGGGCTGGGCGCTGCCCTGAGCCACGGCGGGTAGCCGGCCACCGTCCGGTGAGCTGCCGGGGGCGGGATGCGGCTACGAGCGTGATACCTCAGAGGTATCAAGATGCCTCTGGGGTATCAGGCTGATGACGGTGTCTTCCCCAGGGCCACGCGCCGGCGGCGAGGGCGGAACGGCTGCGTCGTAGCCGCCCGTACCCCCGGCGAGCGTGACCGGCGCGGCGCAGGGTCGTTGCATCGGATGGCGCCGGCCGCCCGATTTGGGCGAACGGCACCGTCCTCCCAGGCCCTTCCTGGTCCCAGCGTCGGTCTCCGCCGAGGCCGGGACCAGGAACGGGGGCGGCCGGCGGAATGTCCGGACCTGACCGGGCGTTACCACCACCGGAGCGACACATCTGGCGAGGGGGGTGACCGGTGCCGACCGAGACACGGAGCCGGGAACGGGACGATCGGGAAGCACGGCAGCTCCGGCAGCTGCTGGGCGGACCGGACTGGCCCGCGACGGTGGGCGGCACGGCGGTGGTGAGAGCGGGCACACCCGGCGGAACCGAATCTGCCGGCAGGTCCGTACGCGTATCCTCGGCGGGGAAGCATCCGACGCGAGGGGATGTGCGGTTGACCACCGAGAAGACGGACGAGCGCAGGGCCCGCTTCGAGCGGGACGCGATGCCCTTCGTCGACCAGCTCTACGCTGCCGGGTTGCGGATGACACGCAACCCCGCGGATGCCGAGGACCTGGTCCAGGAGACCTACCTGAAGGCGTACGCCGCCTTCCACCAGTTCGAGCAGGGCACGAACCTGAAGGCCTGGCTCTACCGGATCCTGACCAACACCTACATCAACACCTACCGCAAGCGGCAGCGCCAGCCCATCCAGGCGCCCACCGAAGAGATCACCGACTGGCAGCTCGCCGAGGCCGAGTCGCACACCTCCAGCGGCCTGCGCTCGGCCGAGACCGAGGCGCTGGACCGGCTGCCGGACAGCGACGTCAAGGAGGCCCTCCAGCAGCTGCCGGAGGAGTTCCGCCTGGCGGTCTACCTGACCGACGTCGAGGGGTTCGCCTACAAGGAGGTCGCCGACATCATGGGCACGCCGATCGGCACCGTGATGTCCCGCCTGCACCGGGGTCGACGTAATCTGCGCAAGCTGCTCGAGCGCTACGCCGCGGAGCGCGGTTTCAGCTCCGCGCAGTCCTCGAAGGGCTCGACCGCCGCTGCCGGCCGGGAGGTGTGACGTGAGCTGTGGAGAGCCGCACGAGACGGACTGCCGTGAGGTACTCGCTGAGGTCTACCTCTACCTGGACCTGGAGTGCGGGGAGGAACGGCGCACGCTGATCCGCCACCACCTCGACGAGTGCGGGCCCTGCCTGCGCGAGTACGGCATCGAGCAGGAGGTGAAGGCGCTCGTCGCCCGCTGCTGCGGCAACGAGACCGCCCCCGACCAGCTGCGCGAGCGGCTGCGGATCCGGCTGACCGAGCTGGTGGTCTTCGAGACGACCGAGTCGCGCGAACTGGCCGACTGAACGTACGTGGAACACGACGGTGGCCCGGGTCGATTCGACCCGGGCCACCGGTCTGTCCGGCCCCGGTGGGCCGGCGGTGCTGACCGCGACGGCGGGGTCCCGCCGTGCGAGATCAGGAGTTGGGGCGCTTGCCGTGATTCGCGGCGTTCTTCCTACGGGCCTTCTTCCTACGGGACTTCTTCGCCATGTCGACCTCCTCGTGATGGGCGGATCCCTGCTGCGGCGACTCTCGGCGCCGGTGCACGCACCGGTCCTCCCGGCGCCAGGGTCCGACCCGCTGATGCTAGTGCGGCCGGCACCCGCCATCGTCCGCCGGGGCGGCCGGAGCGCGCGGCGTTTCCGGTCGTGGACGTGGCGCCGCCCGCTCCCCGCCCATCGCGTGCCGCCGCATGATTGGATACGTCGGCAGGCAGTCGCGAGAGGGAGGGCCGGGAAATGGCCGAGGAGATCCGTGCCGAGATGGTGGCCAACGTCTGGAAGGTCGTCGCGTCGGCCGGGGACACCGTGTCCGAGGGGGACACGCTCGTGATCCTGGAGTCGATGAAGATGGAGATCCCCGTCGTCGCCGAGTCCGACGGCGTGGTCAAGCAGCTCGCCGTCAACGAGGGCGACGTCGTGCAGGACGGTGACCTGATCGCGGTGATCGGTTGACCGGCCTGCTGGTCCGCCCGGCGACCTCGGCCGACTTCGCCGCGATTGCCCGGCTGACGGTGGCCGCGTACGAGGCGGACGGGCAGCTCAAGGGCGAGCACGGGTACGCCGAGGTGCTCGCCGACGTGACGCACCGGGCGACCCACGGCGAGGTGCTGGTGGCGGTGGACGAGGCGACCGGCGAGGTGCTCGGCTCGGTGACGTTCGTGCTGCCCGGCAGTCCGTACGCCGAGCTCTCCGGTCCCGGCGAGGCGGAGTTCCGGATGCTCGCCGTGGACCCGGCGGCCCAGGGTCGGGGTGCCGGGGCGGCGCTGGCCCGGGCCTGCGTCGAGCGGGCCGCCGCGCTGGGCTGCACGGCGGTGGTGATCTGCGTACGCGGTGGGTTCGCCGCGCCGGCGCACCGGCTCTACGAGCGGATGGGCTTCGTCCGGCTTCGCGAGAAGGACTGGTCGCCGGTGCCCGGGGTGGACCTGCTGGGCCTGCGGCTGGAGCTGACCGGTCAGTCCTGAGCCGCGTCCGGCTCCGGCTCACCGATCCCGGCGAGCAGCTCGTCGGCGACCTCCAGCGCGATCTTCTTGCGCTCCTGGTCGGTGATGTGCGGGGTGCGTACGGCGAACCAGCTGCTGTGCACCGCGAAGAGGGTCAGGGCCGCGCGCAGCTGCGCGGCGGGTGAGTCGTCACCCTGGCACAGCTGGTCGGCGAGGCCCAACATCCGCTGGCGCATCTGCATGCCGGCGGAGAGGCTCTTCAGCACGGTCTGGTTCTGCTCGAAGAACCGCATCACCGAGGGCTGCTCGCTGGCGAACATCATGTCGGCGTACTTGTTCAGCAGCGCCCGCCGGGTGGCCCGGGTGGGCGGCTGCGACCGGGCCCACGCGATCAGCTCGTCGATCCGCTGCACGCGGTCCTCGACCAGGCTGTTGACGATCTCGTCCTTGCTCTTGAAGTGGTAGTACAGCGCCGCCTTGGTGACGTTGAGCCGCTCGGCGATCTCGCGCAGCGAGGTCCGCTCGTACCCCTGCTCGGTGAAGAGCTCCAGCGCGACGGCCTGGATACGCTCGCGCGTGCCGCCTGTGCTCTCCCTCACCTGCACCACCCAACTCGCTTGACGGTCTCTTGCTGTCCAACTTACCGTGCGGCTAGTAAGGTAACTAGCCGGGCGGCAAGTAAGTGCGTCACTTCTCCGGGGGAGCTTACCCATGAGTCAGGAAAGCCAGACGGCGGCGAGACCCAACGTCAGGGTCGTGTTGTTCGGCCTGATGATCGCGATGATGCTCGCGATGCTCGACAACATGATCGTCAGCACCGCGCTGCCGCGGATCGTCGGCGAGTTCGGCGGCGTCGACCACTTCACCTGGGTCGTCACCGCGTACGTCCTGGGCACGACGGTCTCCACCCCGATCTGGGGCAAGCTCGGCGACCTGTACGGGCGCAAGGCGGTCTTCCTGACCTCCGTGGTCATCTTCCTGATCGGCTCGGCGCTCTGCGGGATGGCCGGCTCGGACATGCTCGGCGGTCCCGCCGACGGCATGGTCGAGCTGATCGCGTTCCGCGCGGTGCAGGGCCTCGGCGCGGGTGGCCTGATGGTCGGCGTGATGGCGATCATCGGTGACCTGGTGCCGCCCCGTGAGCGCGGCCGCTACCAGGGCATGATCGCCGGCATCATGGCCATCGCCATGGTGGCCGGCCCGCTGGTCGGCGGCTTCATCACCGACAACCTCTCCTGGCGCTGGGCGTTCTACGTCAACCTGCCGCTGGGCGGGGTCGCGCTGCTGGTGCTGGCCACCACCATGCACCTGCCGAAGTACCGGACCGAGCACAAGATCGACTGGCTGGGTGCGGCCCTGCTCTCGGTCGGCATCACCGCGATCGTGCTGCTCACCACCTGGGGTGGCAACGAGTACGACTGGGTCTCCCCGCAGATCCTCGGCCTGGCGGTGCTCGCCGTGGTGGCGCTGGTCGCCTTCGGCCTCGTCGAGCGCCGGGTTCCCGAGCCCATCCTGCCGCTGGGGCTCTTCGCCAACCGCAACTTCGCGCTGATCTCGGTGATCGGCTTCCTGCTCGGCTTCGCGATGTTCGGCGCGATGAACTTCCTGCCGCTCTACCAGCAGACCGTGCAGGGCGCCTCGGCCACCAACAGCGGCCTGCTGCTGCTCCCGCTGATGTTCGGCATGCTGGTGGTCTCGCTGGTGGTCGGGCGGGCGATCACCAAGACCGGCCGGTACCGGATGTTCCCGATCGTCGGCGGCGTGGTGATGACCGCCGGCATGCTCCTGCTCAGCCGCCTCGACGTGGACACCGGCAAGGCCGAGTCCTCGCTCTACATGGTCGTGCTCGGCGTCGGCATGGGCTTCCTGATGCAGACCTCGATGCTGATCGCGCAGAACAGCGTCGAGCAGAAGGACCTCGGCGCGGCCAGCGGCGCGGCCACCTTCTTCCGCTCCATCGGCGGCTCGTTCGGCATCTCGCTCTTCGGCGCCATCTTCGCCAACCGGCTCGCCGACTCCGCCGCCGGCAGCGCGTTCAGCGGCGGCACCGGCGAGGGCGGGGGGATGGACCTGGCGAAGCTCAAGGACCTGCCGGCCCAGACGCGCGAGCTGGTGCTCGGCGGCCTCTCCGGCGCGATCTCCCACGTGTTCCTGTGGGCGGTGCTCTTCACCGTCGTGGTGCCGGTGCTCGCCTGGTTCATCAAGGAGGTCCCGCTGCGGTCGTCCAACGACGCCCCGCCGGCCGGGGCGACCCCGGAGGAGCAGGCCGAGACCGCGCTCGGCAAGGCCCCGGTGGCCTGACCCGCTCCGTCGCGGCCGCGTCGTCCCCTCCCCGGGGTACGACGCGGCCGCGCCGCTTTCCCACCCCGGTCGGACGGGGTCAGGGGCGGCGGCAGGCGCGGGCCAGGCGGGCGCGGAGGCGGGCCAGCAGCCCCGGGCGGCGCGACGGTGGCGCCGTCGCGGCGGCGACGATCTGTCCGGCGAGCGCGGTGGTCGCCTCGTCCAGCCCCGGGGTGGCCAGCGCCAGGTGGGCCAGCGAGGTGGCGATCGGCACCGGCCGGTCCCGGGCCACCTCCGCCGCGTCCGCGATCCGTTCGGCGACGACCCGGGCCACGTCGGGGCGTACCGCGGGGTCGACCCAGGCGGCGGTGACCAGGGCGAACAGTGCCGCCTCGGTGATCCAGTCCTCCACCCCCCAGACCAGCTCGACCAGCACCCGGCGCCGGGTCGAGTCCGCCCACGGCTCGTCGGTGCGGTGGTGCAGCAGGCCGAGGCAGGCCCAGACCTGCACGCACCGCACCCAGAGCGATGGGTCCTGCCCGGTCAGCACCCGCCCCAACGCGGTCGCGGGCGGCTCGGGCGGATGCACCAGCAGCCCCAGCAGGTCGCCCGGCTCCAGGGTGGCCAGCCCGACCGCGGCGTCGTACGCGGCCGGCGGGTGGGGCCAGGCGGGATGCGCCAGGTGGCGGACCCGGTCCGCCGCGTCGGCCGAGGGGACCGGCAGGGCGGGCGCCGCGGTGCTGCCGTCGTAGCGCCAGAGCTGGCAGGCGGTGGCCCGGCGGGGCTCCCGCGGATCCGGGTCGGCCACGCCGGTGACCTCGACGTCGAGGCCCGGCACGGCCGCCGCCACGGTACGCATCGCGCTCGGTGGCTCGACGGCGGCCAGCTGTACCGAGGCGCCGGGCGTGCCGTCGGCGGCCAGGGCGCGGCGGAGCGCGTCGACCATCGCGCCGGCCGCCGGGGTGACCTGCCCCAACCAGGGCCGGCCCCGGCAGCACTCGGCCAGGTCGCCGTGCTCGTGGCTGTCGTCGGGATGGTCCCGGACGAAGTCGGCGAGGGCGACCAGGTGCGCCACGTCCCCGTCGCGCAGGTAGCGCAGCCGGTGCCCGGTGTGCACGGCGCAGTCGAACGTGGGGTCGCGGGCCAGCGCCCGGTCGATCCACTCCAGCGCCGCGTCCAGCCGGCCGGTGTCGGCCAGGGTGCCGGCGATGTCCGCGTACACGGCGAGGTCGTCGGGGTCGTGGTCGACGGCCCGTTCCAGGGCGGCCAGGGCGTCCCGGGTGCGGCCCGCGCTGCGGTACGCGTACCCGAGCCACACCTCGCCGAGTTTGGTCGGCTCGGCGCGTACCCCCCGGCTGGCCCAGGTGACGGCGAGGGCGACCTCGCCGAGGCGCCGGGCCAGCGCGGACGCCGCGCCCAGCAGCAGCGCGTGGCGCGGATGCGCGGCGACCGCGTTGCGGGCCAGGGTGAGGTACGGCAGCAGCGGCGGCCGACCGGCCCGGGGCACCGGGTCGGGCACGGCGGCGCAGACCTGCATCAGGATCCGGGCGGCGCGTTCCGGGTCGAGCCGTCGCGCCAGTTCGGGGGCGCTCACCCAGGGCACGGCGGCCCAGTCGACCCCGGGTGCGTGCCCGGTGGCGGCGACCAGCAGGTCGAGCCCCTCGGCCGGTCGCCCGGCGGCGGCGAGCAGGTGGGCGCGGGCCACCACCGCGCCGACGAAGACCCGCTGGCCGAGCGGGAAGAGCTCCAGGTCCCCGCCGGAGGCCGCCGCGATGCGGGCCAGCGTCTCGTGCACCTCGGGCAGGGTCGGGGCCTGGACGATGGCGGCGGCGAGATGACCGGCGGCGTGCGGCAGGTCGCCCTCGTCGAGCGCCAGCCGGGCCAGCGCGAGCTCCTCCGCGGCGGACAGCACGGGTTCGTCAGGTCCCTCCGACACGTCGGCCTCTCGCTCGCAGTTCCAGGGCTGGGCAAGCCTAGGGGATGACACGCCGATCTGGTGATCCACTGCGCAGTTCTGCTCGTACGATTGCCCGGGCGCGAGCAACGGTGCAAGACTGAGCATGAAACGCGCGGCAATCGCGCAGTGGGAGGAGCTTCCGTGACGCGTCCAGGGGCCGGGATGGCCGCCGACATCGACGAGCAGCCGGCCGGTTACGCCCGGTTGCTCACCGCCGAGCACGCCGGGGCGATCGCCCGGGTCGCGGCGGTGATCGCGCAGCGGCGGCCCCGGCACGTGGTCTTCACCGCCCGGGGCACCTCCGACCACGCCGCGCTCTACGGGGCGTACCTGACCGAGATCCGGCTCGGTCTGCCGGCCGGGCTCGCCTCGCCGAGCGTGGTCACCCTCTACGGGGCCCGCCCCGACCTCTCCGACGCCCTGGTCGTCGGGGTCAGCCAGAGCGGCGGGTCGCCCGACCTCACCGAGGTGCTGCGCGCCGCCCGCGACGCCGGGGCGCTCACCCTGGCGGTCACCAACGCGCCCGGCTCGCCGCTGGCCGAGACCGCCGAGCTCTCCGTGGACATCGCCGCCGGGCACGAGCGGGCGGTCGCCGCGACCAAGACGTACACCGCCGAGCTGCTGGCCCTGTTGATGCTGGTCGAGGGCGTCCGGGCCGGCGACGGGGTGCTCCCCGCCGACGAGCGGGCCGCGCTGGACGCCCTGCCCGAACTGGCCGAGCGCACCCTGACCGACCCCACCCCGGCCCAGCTCGCGCCGCGCTACCGCTTCGCCGGCCAGCTCGTCACCACCGGCCGGGGGTACGCGTACCCGACCGCGCGGGAGGCCGCGCTGAAGCTGATGGAGACCTCCTACCTGCCCGCGCTCGCCTTCTCCGGCGCGGACCTGCTGCACGGCCCGCTGGCGATGACCGACCCGGACGTGCCGGTGCTGGCCGTGGTCGGCTCCGGCCCGGGCGGCCGGTCGATGGAGGAGGTGCTGCCCCGGCTCGGCGAGCGCCGCGCCGACGTGGTGGTGGTCGGCTCCGCCGAGGTCGAGGGGGCCACCCGGATGGCCGTGCCCGAGGTCGACGAGCGGTACGCCCCGCTGCTGGACATCCTGCCCCTGCAACGGCTGGCGCTGTCGCTGGCGCTGGCCCGGGGCGAGGACCCGGACGCCCCGCGCGGGCTGAAGAAGGTCACCGCGACGAGGTGAGGTCCGGCGTGGCACGCTGTGTCTCGTGTCCACGCTGCGCGACCTCGCCGAGGAGCACACCCAGCTCCGGCCGGCCGACATCGACCACCTGCACCGGATCGCGGGGGACTGGCAGCTGCTGTCCGACCTCTCCTTCGCCGACCTGCTGCTCTGGGTGCCGGTGGACGGCGACGGGACGTTCCTCTGCGTCGCCCAGGTCCGCCCGACGACCGCCCCCACCGCGTACCTCGACGACCAGGTGGGGCGGATCGTCGGCGGGCCGGAGGTGGCGCACCTGGAGGTCGCCTACCGGCAGGGTCGGATCTGGCGGGAGGGCGACCCGGTCTGGTACGGCGACGTGCCCGCCCGGCACGAGGCGATCCCGGTCCGGCTGCGCACCGCCGACGGCGAGTCCGGTGAGGTGGTCGCCGTGGTGGGCCGGGACACCAACCTCTCCACCGCCCGGACGCCCAGCCAGCTGGAGCTGAACTACCTCACCACCGCCGACGACCTGGCCCAGATGACCGCCGACGGCACCTTCCCGCCGCCCCGGCACCCGGGCGAGACCACCTCGGCGCCCCGGGTCGGCGACGGCCTGGTCCGGCTGGACGCCAACGGCAAGGTCACCTACGCCAGCCCGAACGCGCAGTCGGCGTACCGGCGGCTGGGCTACGCCTCCCACCTGGTCGGGGAGGACCTGGCCAAGCTGCACCGGCGGCTGGCCAGCGACCCGCTGGAGGGGACCGACGCGGCCAACGGCGTACTCGCCGCGCTGCGTGGCGAGGCCCCGCCCCGGCGGGAGATCGACGCCCGGGGCGCCACCATGCTCACCCGGTCGCTGCCGCTGATGCCGGCCGGCGTGCCGATCGGCGCGCTGGTGCTGGTCCGCGACATCACCGAGGTACGCCGCCGCGACCGGGCGCTGATCACCAAGGACGCCACCATCCGGGAGATCCACCACCGGGTGAAGAACAACCTGCAGACCGTCGCCGCGCTGCTGCGCCTGCAGGCCCGCCGGGTGTCCATGCCGGAGGCCCGGGTGGCGCTGGAGGAGTCGGTACGCCGGGTCGCCTCGATCGCCCTCGTCCACGAGACGCTCTCCATGTCCAGCGACGAGGCGGTCGAGTTCGACGGGATCGTCGACCGGGTGGCGAGCGCGGCCACCGAGGTCGCGGCGACCGAGGTGAGCGTCGGCATGCGCCGCAAGGGCAGCTTCGGCGTCCTGCCCGCCGAGATCGCCACCTCGCTGGTGATGGTCCTCAACGAGTTGCTGCTCAACGCCGTCGAGCACGGCTTCCCGCCGGTCGGTGAGGACGGCGCCGCCGGCCCGGAGGGCGGCGCCGCGCCGCAGGTGGTGGTCACCGCGCACCGGTTCCGCAAGCAGTTGCACGTCTCGGTCGCCGACAACGGGCGCGGCCTGCCGGCCGAGTTCGACGCCGAGCGCGGTGGCAAGCTGGGCCTGCAGATCGTCCGGGCGCTCGTCACCGGGGAGCTGCGCGGCAGCATCGAGCTGCGCCCCGGCGCGGCCGGCGGCACCGAGGCGGTGCTGGTCGTGCCGCTGGCGCGCGGGGAGCGCGGCTAGCCGCGGGCGGTGAGCAGGGCGACGGTGACGCCGGGCCGCTGCCACACCTGACCGACGGTGAAGCCCGCCCGCAGCGCGTCCCCCTTGGCGCCGGGCACCGCCGCCACCGGATCGGGTCCCCGGCCGGCGACCACCAGCCACACCCGCCGTACCCCGGCCAGGCACTCGGCCGGCCGGGCGCACTCGGTGGCCCAGAGATCCGCGCGCTGCCGCTGGTCGCGGACCACCAGCACGTCGCGCGGCCTGGCGTCCAAGTGGTACGCCAGCCCGAGGTCGAGGAAGAGCCAGCCGTCCCGGGGGTGAACGACGACCGCGTCGCCGGGCTGCTGGCCGGCCGCGATGATCCGCGCCGCACCCCGGTAGTCGACCGTCGCGCTGCGCGGCCAGCCGTGCGTCTGCCGCAGCGCCGCCTGGTCGGGCAGGCCGAGCAGCCCGGCGAGCACCACGACCGCGAGCGCCCCCGACACCGACGCCCACGCTGCCGGCACCGACGCCCCTGCTGCCGACGCCGACGCCGCTGAGCCGGCGGCCGCGGCCCGGGCGGACGCTCCCGGCCGGCGCTGCTCCGCTGCCGTCGGATCGGCAGTCGGTGCCCCGGCCAGCGCCGCCCCGGCGAGCACGCTCGCGAAGGGCACGGTGAAGACCAGGTAGCGGGGTACCCAGAGGGCCACCACCAGCGCGCCGACGAAGACCAGCAGCACCGGCAGGAGCAGGCAGAGCCCGGGTAGCAGCGCCCGGCGGCCCGCCCGGACCGCGCCGAGGGCGGCCAGCCCGACCAGCAGACCGCCCACCACCGAACTCTGCGCCACCCCGCCGGGCAGCGCCGCCAGGTCCGCCAGCCGCGCCGGTTCGACCCAGTCGAGCTGGCGGGAGCGCTGCCCCCGGGCGGTGAGCAGCAGCGGGGTGAGCAGGGCGAGCGCCGGCAGCACGGCGAGCACCCAGCGCACCGGCAACCGCCCGTCCCGATCGTGCACCGCCCCGTTCAGGACCACCGCGGCGTGCGCGGCCAGCAGGGTGAGCGCCAGCAGGTGGGTCAGGCCGAGCGCGGCGACGGCGGCCGCGTACCCGGCCCAGCGGGTCCACGTGGGCCGGCGCAGCGCCGCGACCAGCAGCAGGGTGGCCAGCACCGCGAAGAGGCTGGCCAACGCGTACGGGCGGGCCTCCTGTGCGTACCGGGAGGTGCCCGGAAGGACCGCGAAGAGCAGGCCGGCGAGCAGGCCGGCCCGCGTCCCCAGCAGCCACCTGCCGAGTACGGCGGTGAGCCCGGCCGCCCCCGCCATGGCCAGCGCCGAGGGCAGTCGCAGCGCCGTCGCCGAGTCCCCGAAGAGCCGGACCCAGCCGTGCATGAGCAGGTAGTACGGCCCGGTGGCGGCGTCCACGGTGTCGGTTAGCCGGAGCAGGTCGCCCAGCGGGCGGGTGGCGGCACTCCAGGTGGCCAGCTCGTCCCGCCAGGGCTGGGCGTGGCCGATGCGGTAGAGCCCGGCGATCAGCGTGGCCAGCAGGGGCGGCACCCAGACGAGCCGCGCCCACCCCTCCACCGCATGCCGCTTTCCGGACATACTGCCCACGAGCCGAGCGTCCCACACGGGCCGCGCTGCCACAGCGGGCTCGGGCGGCCGAGCTGCCCATCCCCACGAACAGGGCCAGCGCCTTACCGCTGTCCCGCGCACCTCGACCGGACGCCTGGTGCTGGCCTTGGGGAATTTGGCCGCACGCCCGGCGCTGGCCCTGGGAAGCGTGGCTGGATGCCGGCGTTGGCCCACGTAGCTTGATCGGACGCCTGGTGCTGGCTCTGGGCAGCGTGGCCGGAACCCCGGCGCTCACCCCTGGGCAGCTTGGCCGGACGCCCGGCGCTGGCCCTGGGAAGCGTGGCGGGATGCCTCGTGCGGGCCCTTTCGAGCTGATGTCGTAGACGATTCACCAGGGCGGCGAACAGCCTGCGCCGCTCTCCCTCCACCCCGACCGGCGCCGCTCGGTCGGTGCGATGACGTGACCGCAGGGGTCCGGCGGGGGCGGCTGAATCGTTCACGACATCAGCTCGAAAGGGCCTGCACAGGGCAGGTGGTGGCAGGGGCCTGAGCCGACCGCGGGCCGCCCGAGGGGAGTGCGGGAGGCCGTGTCGACCAACGGGGGCGTGCAGACCGCCGGGGCCTGAAGAACCACCGGGCCTGAAGAACCGTCGGGCGTGAAAACAACCGTCGGGCGTGAAGGAGCACCGGGCGTGAGGGAGCACCGGGCGTGAAGAAGCACCGGGCGTGAGGGAGCACCGGGCAGATGCCGGCCCTGCTCGGGCAACCCATTCGCGGAGGTCGAAGGGCCGGCCGAGGCGGTCGCAGCGTGGGGGCGGCGCCGGCGGGGGCGCGGCCCGTGATGTGGGATGGCGCACGCGCTCGTTGGCCGGCCACCCGGGGGTGTGGCAGCATGGCCGCATGACCGCCGCTGTCGTCCGCCGCTTCGTGGCCCGCCGCCACGTCGACTACGGCCGCGTGCGCAGCGCGATCTGTCCGGCCTACTGACGACGCCCGACCCATCCGTCTCGGGCGCGTACTGCGCGCCGGCCGTTCCGACACCGTTGTCCTCGGCCCGTCCCACGGGTCGGCCGCCGCGCCCGCGTATCCCACTGAGGCACAGCAGACAACGGAGGACGCCGCGATGGCGGTCAGCAGCACCCCGGCCCGCCCGGAGACCCCGGCGGCGCCCGCCGCCCGGGCAGCCCGTCGTCCGCGCGGCGAGGGGCAGTGGGCGCTCGGCCACCGCGAGCCGCTCAACGCCAACGAGCGGATCAAGAAGGACGACGACCCGCTGAACGTCCGGGCCCGGATCGAGAACATCTACGCCCACCGCGGCTTCGCCGCCATCGACCCGCAGGACCTGCGCGGCCGGTTCCGCTGGTGGGGCCTGTACACCCAGCGCAAGGCCGGCATCGACGGCGGGCGCACCGCCGTGCTGGAGCCGCACGAGCTCGAGGACGAGTTCTTCATGCTCCGGGTGCGGGTCGACGGCGGCCAGCTCAACCTGGCTCAGCTCCGGGTGATCGCCGACATCTCCCGCGAGTTCGCCCGGGACACCGCCGACATCACCGACCGACAGAACATCCAGTACCACTGGATCCGGGTCGAGGACATGCCGGAGATCTGGCGCCGGCTGGAGTCCGTCGGCCTGCAGACCACCGAGGCGTGCGGCGACTGCCCGCGCATCGTGCTCGGCAGCCCGGTCGCCGGGGTGGCCCGCGACGAGGTGCTCGACCCGACCCCGGCGATCGACGAGATCGTCCGCCGGTACGTCGGCGACAAGGCGTACTCGAACCTGCCGCGCAAGTTCAAGACGACGATCTCCTGGCTGGTCGACACCCCGTACGAGGCGAACGACGTCGCCTTCCTCGGGGTCGACCACCCGGAGCACGGCCCCGGCTTCGACGTCTGGGTCGGCGGCGGCCTCTCCACCAACCCGATGCTGGCCAAGCGGCTGGGCGTCTGGGTGCCGCTGAACGAGGTGCCGGACGTGTGGGCCGGGGTGGTCGGCATCTTCCGCGACTACGGGTACCGCCGGCTGCGCAACCGGGCCCGGCTGAAGTTCCTGGTGGCGGACTGGGGCCTGGAGAAGTTCCGCGAGGTGCTGGAGAAGGAGTACCTGGGCCGGACCCTGCTCGACGGCCCGGCCCCGCAGCTGCCCGACAGGCCGGTCGACCACATCGGCGTGCACCGCCAGCGCGACGGCCGCAACTACGTCGGGGCCGCCCCGGTGGTCGGGCGGGTCTCCGGCAGTCAGCTCGCCCAACTGGCCGACGCGGTCGAGGCGCACGGCAGCGACCGGGTACGGCTCACCCCGTACCAGAAGCTGCTGGTGCTCGACGTGCCGCCGGAGCGGACGGAGTCCCTGGTCGACGCGCTGCGCGGGATCGGCCTGGAGGCCCGGCCGTCGGCCTGGCGGCGCGGCACCATGGCCTGCACCGGCATCGAGTTCTGCAAGCTGGCCATCGTCGAGACCAAGCGGCGCGGCGAGGAGCTGGTGGCCCGGCTGGAGGAGCGGCTGCGCGACTTCGACGCCGACATCTCCATCCACCTCAACGGCTGCCCGAACGCCTGCGCCCGCACCCAGGTCGCCGACATCGGCCTCAAGGGGCAGCTGGTGGTGGGCCCGGACGGCCGGCAGGTGGAGGGCTTCCAGGTGCACCTCGGCGGCGGGCTGGGCATGGCCCAGGGGCAGACCGCCGGCTTCGGGCGCAAGCTGCGCGGCCTGAAGACCACCGCCGAGGAGCTTCCGGAGTACGTGGAACGACTGGCCCGCCGCTACCTGGCCGGCCGGAGCGAGGGCGAGACGTTCGCCAACTGGGTGATCAGGGTCGACGAGGAGGAGCTCCGATGAGTAGCGAAACCCGTTCCGCGCCGCTGTACTGCCCGTACTGCGGCGAGGAGGACCTGCGGCCGAACGAGGCCGGGCACGGCGCCTGGGAGTGCCACGCCTGCGCCCGCGTCTTCACGGTGCGGTTCACCGGCCTGCTCGCCAAGGTGGTGGCCCGATGAACCTGGTGTCCGCCGCGAACCTGGGCCTGGTCGGCGTCGGCGGCCCGAAGCCGGCCGAACCGGCCCGGCGTGATCCGGAGGAGCTGCGCGCGCTGGCCGAGCGGGCCGGCCGGGAGCTGGAGGGCGCCCCGGCGCTGGAGATCGCCCGCTGGGCCGCCGAGACCTTCGGCGACCGGTTCTGCGTGACCAGCTCGATGGCCGACGGAGTGCTGGCGCACCTGGTGTCCCGGGTCGCCCCCGGCGTGGACGTGGTCTTCCTCGACACCGGGCTGCACTTCCCGGAGACGCTGAAGGTGCGCGACGAGGTGGCCCGCCGGTTGCCGGTCAACGTCCGCTCGATCCGCCCCCGGCTCACCGTGGGCCAGCAGGACGGCGAGTACGGCCCCCGGCTGTTCAACCGCTCGCCCGACGACTGCTGCCAGCTGCGCAAGGTGGAGCCGCTGGAGCGGGCCCTGGCCGGGTACGACGCCTGGGCCGCCGGGCTGCGTCGGGACGAGTCGCCCACCAGGGCCAACACGCCGGTGGTGACCTTCGACGCCCGGCGCGGCAAGGTGAAGGTCAACCCGATCGCGGCCTGGACCCAGGCCGACGTGGACTCCTACATCTCCCGGTACGACATCCCGGTCAACGAGCTGTTCAGCCGCGGCTACGGCTCGATCGGCTGCTGGCCGTGCACGCGACGCACCAAGGCGGGCGAGGACCCGCGGGCCGGCCGTTGGGCCATGTTCGAGAAGACCGAGTGCGGCCTGCACGTCTGACCGGGCCGGTTCCCGGCGCGGGGCAGACCGCGCCGGGGGCCGGCGGACCGGCCGTGCCGGTCGACGACCATTCGGGGTCGGCGTGGGGGATCAGGCCCTGCCCGGCGCCGGGCGGCGGCAGCCCGCCGGTGGTGCTGGTGGCGCACGGCAGCCGGGATCCCCGGGCGGCGGAGGCGACCCGGGCGCTGGCCCGGGCGGTGGAGGCGGTCCGGCCCGGCACGGCCGTCCTGCCGAGCTGGCTGGACCACACCGCACCGGACCCGACGGCGGTGCTGCGCGGGCTGGCCGTGGCGGGGCACACCCGGGCGGTGCTGGTGCCGCTGCTGCTCACCGCCGCCTACCACCGGCGGGTGGACATCCCGGCGGCGGTCATGGCGGCCCGCGACACGGCGCCGGAGCTGGCGGTACGCGTCACCGACGTGCTCGGCCCCGCCGACGGCACGGTCGACGCCCGGCTGCTGGCCGGGCTGCGGCGGCGGTTGGCGGAGGCGGAGCCGGACGGCTTCGACGCCCTGGTGCTGGCGGCGGCGGGCACCCGGGACGCCCGGGCGCGCGGCTCGGTGGGTCGGGTCGCCGCGGCGCTCGCCGCCGAACTGCGGGTCCCCTGCACCGTCTCGTACGCCTCGGCGGCGCCGCCGACGACCGACGTGGCGGTGGCCCGGCTGCGCGCCGCCGGCGCCCGGCGGGTGGCCGTGGCGGCGTACTTCCTGGCGCCGGGGCTCTTCCACGACGGGGTGGTGACGGCGGCCGGCCGGGCCGGCGCGGTGGCGGTCAGCGGGCCGCTGACCGACGCGCCCGAGCTGGCCGAGCTGGTGCTGCGGCGGGTCGATGCGGTGCAGCGGTGGTGATCGGGTTCACCGGCCCGTCGATGATCGGACCGGGCGCCGTCCGGGTACCGGGGCAGCCGTGCGGCGTCCGGACAGCAGAACGCCCCGACCGGTGGAACCCGGCCGGGGCGTACGGCTGTGTGATCGGTCAGGCGGAGTGAGCGCGCAGCACCCGGATGCCGCCGCGGCGCTTCACCGCGCGGCGCTCCTCTTCGCTCATCCCGCCCCAGACGCCGGCGTCCTGACCGGACTCCAGCGCCCACTGGAGGCAGTGGTCGGTCACCGGGCAGCGCCGGCAGACGGCCTTGGCCTGCTCCACCTGCAGGAGGGCCGGACCGGACGTCCCGATCGGGAAGAACAGCTCCGGGTCCTCGTCGCGGCAGACGGCATCGTGGCGCCAGTCCATGGCGGCAACACTCCTCATTCTGGATGGGTGGCAGATAACGCTGGTGCTTTTCTTATATGCGTCCGCAGTGCCGGTCGTGACGGTTCGCGTCCGACTATTCGGCAGTGCGTGAGCAGGCTTGTGCAGTCCCGGGACCTGCTGGAACAGCTCAACCTGCCGAGCATATCCAGGCAATGTCCCGGTAACTCAAGTTCGCTTGTGAATACTTTCACGAACGGTGTCGATGTCAAGGGTGCCGCGAGGAAAAACTCCGCACGGTGAGCAAGCTCACGACCCTTTTGTCCGGATTTCAGGCGTCCCTGGTTACCCGGCGTACCACAGTCGAGGATCAATATAGTACAGTGCGCGTGACATTGCTGACATTTCCGGCACCACCCCTCGTTGTGGCGGCCACCGCGTCGTGCGGTGTAACGACCGTCGACCTAGGGCGTTACCCGAGACCTAGCAGATTACTCTCAGTGCGTCGGGAACGGATGTGAATCTGACTTTCTCCCGTTCGCCTAGGTAGTCGCCGTCGAGCTGGAACGCCTGCGGGCGAACGCTGATCAGCGTGAACTCGGGCACGTCGTGCAGCCGGAGCACCTGCTTGCCGCGCGGATCGGGGTGCCGGGACAGGAACTGCGTCACGGTGCGTGTGGAGCTGGCCACCCGGAGCTGACGCAGCGCCATCACGTCCAGCCCCAGGTCGAACGAGGCCTCCGGATTTGGATTGATCTCCCGCTCGCCCAGGTACGTCCACGGGGCGCAGTTCTGGATTATCACCGTCGCCAGCTCGGCCTCGGCCGCCTCACCGGGGCGCTCCAAGGTGATCGCCGGGTGTCGCCGGTCGGAGTCCAGGAAGTACTGGCTGAGCGTGGAGCGGAAGTAGAGCGCCGGGGTGGAGACGCGACCGCGCTTGCGGGCCTGTTCCACCCGGTGGATCACCGCCGCGTCCACCCCGAAGCCGGCGCAGAAGGTGAAGTAGCGGTCGTCCGCCCGGCCCAGCCCGATCGTGCGCGAGCGGCCCAGCCGCAGCCCTTCGAGGATCATGCTGGTGCCCTCCGGCCACTCCCGGGGCAGCCCAAGGGCGCGGGCGAAGACGTTGGTCGAACCGCCCGGCACGGTGGCCAGCGCCGGCAGTCGCTCGGCGGGCGTGGCGCCGCGGCGGGTGGCCGGCGGCGCGGCCGCCATCAGGCCGTTCACCACCTCGTTGACCGTCCCGTCGCCACCCAGCGTGACGACGACGTCGACCCCTTCGGCGACCGCCTCCCGGGCGATGTCCATCGCGTGACCCCGTCGCCGGGTGTACCGCACCGACAGGTCTACTTCGCTGCGCAGGGCCCGGACCAGGACGTCCCGGCTGCGCTCGCTGGTGGTGGTGGCCTTCGGATTGACCACCAGGACGGCCCGCATGGGCGGCACTGTACCCCGATCCGTCACGGGTATCGTGGCGCGCGTGACCATCGACTCCGGCCCGGTGCCCGACACGCTGCGCTGGGCGGTACGGCTGCTGCGCGGCGAGGCGGTCGCGCTGGCGCTGCTGGCCGCCTGGCTGATCTGGGCCGACCTGACCGCTACCAAGGTCGATCTGGTGTCGGCACTCTTCGTGACCGGGTTCGCGTTCGCCGGCGCCGCCGCCCTCTGGGCTCTCGGCGCGGCGCTGGCCCGTCGCCGGGCCGGTGCCCGGGCGCCGGCGATGGTGCTTCAGCTGATGCTGCTGCCGGTCGGCTGGTTCATGATCTCCGGCGGGCTGGGGTGGCTCGGCGTACCGCTGATGGTTCTCGGGGTCGGTGTCTGCGGGCTGCTGGTCAGCCGGCCCACGACGCGCGCCCTGGGCTTTCAGTGACCGCCGCGGGCGACTCGGCGGGTGGCCGGCGCCGCCCGGCGGCTCAGTAGCCGGAGGAGCGGCGGGTCAGCAGCGAGATGGTGGCCCGGCCGTCGGCCGCGTCCGCGAAGGCGGCGGTGGTCAACGCGGTGAGCACCTTCCAGGCGAACGAGGACTCCGACGGCAGCGTGGCGCCCCGCACGGTCGGCACGGTCACCTCGACGGTGAGCGCGTCCTCGGTGACCGTGAAGCGGCACTCCAGCTCGGCGTCGCGGGTGGCGATGGCGAGCAGCATGGCGCAGGCCTCGTCGACCGCGATGCGCAGATCCTCGATCTCGTCGAGGGCGAACTGGAGGCGGGCCGCGAGTCCCGCCGTGGCGGTGCGCAGCACGCCGAGATAGCCGCCGTCGGCGGGCACCGTGAGGTGCACGACGTCGTCGTCGGTCGTCGGCTGGCCGGTCAGTTGAGTCACGCCTCATCCCCCCGGTCGGGGACTCTACCCCCTCAGACGACCGGCCGGGCGGGGGCCGAGGTCGACTGGGCGGCGAGCCCGTGCAGCGCCGGCCCGCTGAGCCGGTACGGCACCCACTCGTCGAGCTGCCCCGCGCCGATGGAGGCGTAGAAGCGGGCCGCCGGATTCCAGTTGATCATCCACCACTCCAGCCGCTCGTAGCCCCGCTCCACACAGATCGCGGCGAGCGTGGCGAGCAGCAGCCGGCCGGCGCCGGTGCCCCGGTGCTCGGGGCGGACGTACAGGTCCTCCAGGTAGACGCCGTGCACGCCGGCCCAGGTGGAGAAGTTGAGGAACCAGAGCGCGAACCCGACCGGCTCGTCCCGGTCGTCCACCGCGACGTGCCCGAACAATGCCGGTGCGGGGCTACGACTACTCCAGCTCGGCGCGTCTGACGCCGCGCCGCGACCTGGAGCAGTCGCGAAGAGGGCGGCGGTGAGCTGTTCCGGGGTGAGCCGACACTGGTCGGCGGCGCGCTCGTAGTCGGCGAGTTCGTGCACCATCGCGACGACGGCCGGCACGTCCGCGGGACGCGCCGGCCGGATCGTCGGTGCCGGGGAGGCCGGCGTCACGCCTTCTTGGTCTCCCAGAAGATCTTCGAGATCTCGTCGATCTTCTGCAGCAGCTCGTCGGCCTTGCTCGGGTCGGTCGCGCCCTTGGCGCCGGCCGCACCGGCCATCTTGGTGGCCTCGTTGAAGAGCTGGTGCAGGTGCGGGTACTTCTCAAAGTGGGCCGGCTTGAAGTAGTCGGTCCACAGCACCCAGAGGTGGTGCTTGACCAGCTCGGCGCGCTGCTCCTTGATGATGATGGCCCGGGTGCGGAACTCCGGGTCGGTGTTCGCCTGGTACTTCTCGCAGATCATTTTGACCGACTCGGCCTCGATCCGGGCCTGCGCCGGGTCGTAGACGCCGCACGGCAGGTCGCAGTGGGCGCTGGCGGTCAGACGGGGCGTAAGGATGCGGGGAAGTCGCATCTGGGTCCTCCACGGGATGTTTGCGATGATCCAAGCCGACATTACTCCTGGGGACGTCCCCGGCAGGGGTGGAGGGGAAACCTGGTGACGGTCGACGGTGCAGACCGGCCGGCGCGGCTGCGCCGGTGGCTCACGGCCGTCGGCGTGACCGGCCCGTCCATGGCGCCCACGCTGCGGCACGGGGACGCCGTACTGGTCCGGCGGGGCGGCCGGCCGGTCCGGGCGGGCGACGTCGTGGTCGCGGTCTTCCGGACCCGGCCGGAGCTGCTGGTGGTCAAGCGCGCGGTCCGTCGGCAGGACGGCGGCTGGTGGGTACGCGGCGACAACGAACTCGTCGCCGACGACTCCCGGGCGTACGGGGTGGCCGACGTGCTCGGGCGGGTGGTGTGCCGCTACTGGCCCCGCCCGGGCCGGGTGCCACGCCACCCGTTATGACCCTGCTCACATCGGCGCGCCCCTGGCGTGACTATGCTCGGAAAGTGCCCGGGTGACCCCCCGCACCGCGTGCCGCCACCAGGCGCCTCACCTCGCGCCCGCGCCGGCCGCTCCGTCTGCTCGACAGATCCTGGAGTCACCATGTCTGCGTCCACCGTGGATCCCGCTGATCCCGTCTTCCGGTTGCACCTCGGCGGCAAGATGGCCGTCACCTCGACGGTCCCGCTGACCAGCCGGGAGGACCTCTCCCTCGCCTACACCCCGGGCGTCGCCCGGGTCTGCGAGGCGATCGCCGCCGACCCGGCCCTGGCCGACGACTACACGTGGGTGTCGCACACCGTCGCGGTCGTCACCGACGGCTCGGCCGTACTCGGCCTCGGCAACATCGGCCCGCGCGCCGCGCTGCCGGTGATGGAGGGCAAGGCGGTGCTGTTCAAGCAGTTCGCCGGCGTGGACGCGGTACCGATCTGTCTGGACACCCAGGACGTGGACGAGATCGTGGCGACGGTGAAGGCGCTCGCCCCCTCCTTCGGCGGGATCAACCTGGAGGACATCAGCGCCCCCCGCTGCTTCGAGGTGGAGCGCCGGCTGGACGAGGCGCTGGCCATCCCGGTCTTCCACGACGACCAGCACGGCACCGCGATCGTCGTGCTGGCCGCGCTGCGCAACGCGGCGGCGCTGCTCAACCGCAAGCTCGGCGACCTGCGGGTGGCGGTCAGCGGCGCCGGCGCGGCCGGGGTGGCGGTGACGAAGATGCTGGTCGCCGGCGGCGTGAACCCGGACCAGGTGGTGGTCTGCGACTCCAAGGGCATCATCGGCCGGCACCGCGACGGGCTGACCGGCACCAAGGCCGAGTTGGCGGAGACCACCAACGCCGAGGGCCGCCAGGGTGACATCACCGAGGCGCTGCGCGGCGCGGACGTGCTGGTCGGCGTCTCCGGCGGGCAGATCCCCGAGGCGGCGATCGCCGGCATGGCGCCCGGCGGCATCGTCTTCGCGCTGGCCAACCCCACCCCCGAGGTGCACCCCGAGGTGGCCGCCCGGCACGTCGCGGTGGTGGCGACCGGCCGCAGCGACTACCCCAACCAGATCAACAACGTGTTGGCGTTCCCCGGCGTGTTCCGGGGTGCGCTGGACGCCCGGGCCACCCGGATCACCGACGGGATGAAGGTGGCCGCGGCGGACGCGATCGCCGGGGTGGTGGCCGAGTCGCTCACCGCCGACGCGATCGTGCCCTCCCCACTCGACCCCCGGGTGGCTCCCGCGGTGGCGGCGGCGGTTGCCGAGGCGGCCCGCCGCGACGGCGTCACCCGCGCCTGACCGGCTCCGCCCACCGGGACACGCAGTTTCAGAGAAAGAGTGGCCTTCCGACGCCGGGAGGCCACTCTTTCTCTGAATGTGCGCGGGGTGGTGACCGGGGAGGGCGGGGTTGTGGGGTAGGTCCTGTGTCGGGGTGGTTCTCCTTGTTACGGTGCCGACCATGCGTGCCGCCTATGCCTCGAGCTTCGACACCGACAATCCGCTCGCCGCGTTGACCGTCGGCGAGCGTCCCGAGCCGACCCACCCGGAGGAAGACTGGGTGACCGTGCAGGTGCGGGCCAGCTCGCTCAACCACCACGACCTGTGGTCCCTGCGCGGGGTCGGCCTGACCCCCGACCAGCTGCCGATGATCCTGGGCTGTGACGCGGTCGGCACCGACCCGGACGGCAACGAGGTGGTGATCTACCCGGTGGTGCCCACCCCCGGTGACCCGCGTGGCGTCTCCATCCTCTCCGAGCACTTCGCCGGCACCCTCGCCGAGCGGGTGGCCGTACCCCGGGTGAACCTGATCCCGCTGCCGACTGGTCTGTCGGCGACCGCCGCGGCCTGCCTGCCGACGGCCTGGCTGACCGCGTGGCGAATGCTGACCACCAAGGGCCGGATCGACGACGCCGAGTCGGTGCTGGTCCAGGGCGCGGGCGGCGGCGTGGCCACCGCGGCCGTCGCGCTCGCCGTGGGGCACGGCAAGCGGGTGTACGCGACCAGCCGGGACGCCGGCAAGCGGGAGCGGATCGCCGCCCTCGGGGCGACCGCGCTGGAACCCGGCGCCCGCCTGCCCGAGCGGGTCGACGTGGTGATCGAGACGGTCGGCGCGGCCACCTTCGACCACTCGCTGAAGTCCGCCGCCCCGCTGGCCCGGATCGTGGTCTCCGGGGCGACCGCCGGGCACGAGCCGAAGATCAACCTGCGCCGGGTCTTCGCCATGCAGCTGGAGATCCTCGGCACCTCCATGGGTACCCCGGACGAGCTGACCGACCTGCTGACCTTCTGCGCCGAGCACGAGGTGCGCCCGGTGGTGGACAGCGTGGTGCCGTTCAGCAAGGTCGAGGACGCCTTCGCCCGCCTGCACTCCGGCGACGTCTTCGGCAAGGTCGTCATCGACCACACCGCCTGACCCCTCAAGACCCCTGCGCTTTCCGAGAAAGAGTGGCCATTCCACGTCGGATGGCCACTCTTTCCGTGAAAGTGCCTCGCCGGCCGCCGGCCGCCGGCCGCCGGCTGGCGGGCGGGGGTCAGAGGTGGTCGTCGAGGGTTGCCAGGTTGCCGCGGGCGGCGTCGGCGGGGAGGCGGTCCCGGGCCGCCGCGTCGCCGTAGAGGGTCCAGCGGAGGAACTCCAGCGTGGTGTCGGCGACCACCCGCAGCGCCGCGCCGTCGCTGAGCAGGGCCCGGCCGTGGTCGCCCTTCGGCAGGCTCAGCATCGCCTTCGGCCAGGGGACCGCGTCGTACACCGCCTTGCCGGCGGCGTAGTCGACCACCTCGTCGGCCTCGCCGTGCACGAAGAGCTGCGGCGCGGCGGCCCCGGCGAAGGCGGTGCCGACCCCGAGCGCGGTCCCGGCGAAGACCACCCCGGCGTCGAGGCGCTCATCCCGGCCGGCGGTGAAGAGGCCGATGGTGGTCACCCCGCCGGCCGAGTGCCCGGCCGCGGCCACCCGGTCGGTGGCCAGCCGGCCGCGCAGCGGGTCACCGGCCTTGCCGTCCAGCGCGAGCACCTTGTCCAGCGCGTACGAGACGTCGGCGGGCTGGTTGAGCACGTCGAGCACGTTGCCGTCGGCGCCCCGGCTGGTGTGCGGGAAGGTCGGCGCGGCCACCACGAACCCGGCCCCCGCCCAGCGGGTGAGCAGCTCCGCGTAGTCGTCCGGCCGGCCGTTCAGGCCGTGGCTGAACATCACCACCGGGAACCGCCCGTCCGCCACGTCCGCACCCCGCTCCGGCACGCCACCGGTCTCGCCCCGGGCTGGGTACCAGAGGGTCACCGGCAGCGGGCGGTCACCGTCCCGGTTCAGCTTCACCTGGCGTACGCCGACGGCGAAGGCCTGCGCCGGCGCGGTGCCGGCGGGGACCCGCGGCGCCGGGGTGGTGGCCTTCGGCGGCTGCGGCGGGGCGGCCGGCCGGGCGGTCGGGGCGGGAGCCGCCGAGCAGCCGGCGAGGCCGACGGAGAGCAGTGCGGTGGCGAGCAGGACCGGGGTGGGGCGACGGGACATGAATCCGATTGTGCCCCGGTCACCGGGGTGTCCGGCCACTGTTGGACGTAGTGTGACCTGCGCCGGACCGCCGGTGGCCGGTGGCCGGGCCGCCAAGCGCCCGCGCTCAGGGACGCAGGCGGTCGTCGAGGGCGGTGACGCCGGGCCGGAGGGCGTCGGCCGGCAGGCGTCGGGCGGCCTCCCGGTCGTCGTAGAGCGTCCAGCGGAGGAAGTCCGTGGTGGTGGCGAGCACCTGGTCGAAGCCGGGGCGGCCCGGGGTCAGGTACTCGCCGTGCCCCTGCCCGAGCACGCTCAGGAAGGCCGCCGGCGCGCCGGCCCGGTCGTACGCGGCCCGACCGACGCCCAGCGGCACCACCGGGTCGGCGGTGCCGTGTACGAAGAGCAGGGGAGCGGACGGCCCGGCGAAGCTGCCGGCCAGCCCGCCGCCGGCGATCACGATTCCGGCGCGGAGCCGGGCCGAGTGTCCCGAGGTGAACATGCCGGCGGTGGTGATGCCGCCCGCCGAGTGGCCGGCGGCGGCGACCCGGCCGATGTCCAGGTGCCCGGCGAGCGGGTCCGCCCGGTCCGCGTCGAGCTGGGCCAGGTGCCGCACCAGCCGCCAACCGTCCGCCGGCTGGTTCCGCACGTCGGCGCGGGTGAACGTCCGGGCCCGCAGGTTGGTGTGCGGGTACGTCGGCGCGGCCACCACGAAACCCGCCGCCGCCCAGCGGGTGGTGAGCCCGGCGTGCAGCTCGGGCAGGCTCCACAGGCCGTGGCTGTAGATCACCACCGGGAACCGCCCCGGGGCGACCCGGCCATCCTCGGCCGGGTACCAGAGCGTCACCGGCAGCGGCCGGGGCCCCGCCGGGTCGATCGTGAGGGTGCGTACCGCGACCGGGTGGAGCCGGTCCGGCGCGTGCCCGGCCGGCGGCGGCCCACCGACCGCGGCGGTGGCCGGTGCGCAGCCCGCCAGCAGCGCCGTGATCAGCGCGACGACCGGCCGCGGCACTCCCATCCCTGCACGGTAGGGGGCCGGCGGCCCACCCCGGCCCCACCGTCCGGACCGGGTGCCGCCCGCCGCCCGGCCGGTTTCCGTCCACCGCTCGGATCGCAAGCGTCACCCTGGGTTCGGCGGGATCGTGCGGGGTGCGCGGTTTCGCTAGGGTCTCCGGCATGTCTGACGAGTACGTTGACCCCAGCGGCAACACCGAGCAGTTCCGCGCCTTCGCCCACTCGGAGCCCGCCGCGCCCGTCGAGGTGGCGTCCCGCCTGCCGCTGATCGCCGGCGCGGCCGCGGTCGCGGTGCTGCTGGTCGCCGTCGCCGCCTGGCTGGCCCTGGGCTGAGCCGGAGCCGGCCCGGTCCCGCTCAGCCGGCGGTCGCCGCCACCGCGCGGGCCTCCCGGGCGATCTCCCGCTCCTCGTCGGTGCCGATCACGCTGACGCTGACCTCGGCGCCGTCGGGCGAGATCACCCGGTCGCCGGCGTCGGCGTTGCGCGCCGGGTCCACGGCGATGCCCAGCCGCTCCAGCCCGGCCAGCGCCGCGGCCCGGACCTCGGCGGAGTGCTCTCCCACGCCGGCGGTGAAGGTGACCGCGTCGACCCGGCCGAGCAGCGCGTAGTACGCCCCGACGTACCCGGTGATCCGGCGGCAGTAGACGTCGAAGGCCAGCGCGGCGGCCGGGTCCCCGGCGGCCCGCCGGTGGAGCACCTCGCGCATGTCGTTCGCGCCGGTCAGGCCGAGCAGCCCGCTGCGGTGGTTGAGCAGGTCGTCGATCTCGTCCACCCCCAGCCCGCCCTCCCGGCGCAGGTGGAAGATGACCGTCGGGTCCAGGTCACCGCTGCGGGTGCCCATCACCAGGCCCTCCAGCGGCGACATGCCCATCGAGGTGGCCACGCTGCGTCCCCCGGAGACCGCGCAGGCGCTGGCCCCGTTGCCCAGGTGCAGGGTGATCGTGTGCAGCGCCTCGTACGGCCGGCCGAGCAGCTCGGCCGTGCGCCGCGAGACGTACGCGTGCGAGGTGCCGTGGAAGCCGTACCGGCGGACGCCGTAGCGCTCGGCGATGTCCCGGTCGATGGCGTAGGTGGCGGCGGCCTCGGGCAGCGAATGGTGGAAGGCGGTGTCGAAGACGGCGACCTGCGGCACGTCAGGCAGCGCCTCCCGGGCCACCTCGATGCCGGCCAGGTTGGCCGGGTTGTGCAGCGGCGCGAGCGGCACCAGCTCCCGGATCGCGGTGAGGACCGCGTCGTCGATCAGCACCGGTTCGCTGAACCGCCGGCCGCCGTGCACCACCCGGTGCCCGACCGCGCCCAGCCCGTCCAGGTCGAGCCGGTCCAGGATCTGCCGGACGGCGGTCACGTGGTCGGCCGGCCCGCCCCCCGGCTCGCCGACCCGCTCCACGGTGCCGGAGTCCCGGACCGTCTCGCCGTCGTAGAGCCGGTACTTGACCGACGAGGAACCGCAGTTGAGGACGAGCACCCGATCGGTCATGACGCCTCCGCGGCGGCCTGGATGGCGGTGATCGCCACGGTGTTGACGATGTCGGCGACCGTCGCGCCCCGGGACAGGTCGTTGACCGGCCGGCGCAGGCCCTGCATCACCGGGCCGACCGCGACCGCGCCCGCCGAGCGCTGCACCGCCTTGTACGTGTTGTTGCCGGTGTTCAGGTCCGGGAAGATGAAGACCGTCGCCCGGCCGGCCACCGTACTCTGCGGCAGCTTCGTCGCCGCGACCTGCGGATCGATCGCCGCGTCGTACTGGATCGGGCCCTCGACCAGCAGCTCCGGGCGGCGCTCGCGGACCAGCTTGGTGGCCGCCGCGACCTTCTCCACGTCCGCGCCGGCCCCCGAGTCGCCGGTGGAGTACGACAGCATCGCCACCCGGGGCTCGATGCCGAACCGGGCGGCGGTGTCCGCCGACGACATGGCGATGTCGGCGAGCTGGGCGGCGTCCGGGTCGGGGTTGACCGCGCAGTCGCCGTAGACCAGCACCCGGTCGGCGAGCAGCATGAAGAAGACGCTGGAGGCCACCGAGACCCCGGGCACCGTCCGGATGATCTCGAACGCCGGGCGGATGGTCGCCGCCGTGGTGTGGGTGGCCCCGGAGACCATGCCGTCGGCGTGCCCGGTGGCCACCATCATCGTCCCGAAGTAGTTGGGCTGCGCCACGATGTCGTGCGCCAGCTCGACCGTGACGCCGCGGTGGGCGCGCAGCCGCGCGTACTCGACGGCGAACTCGTCGCGCCACCCGCTGGTGACCGGGTCCACGACGTCGGCGCCGGCGACGTCGATGCCCAGCTCCCGGGTGCGGCGGGTGACGTCGTCCGGGCGGCCGAGCAGGGTCAGGTCGGCCACGCCCCGCCGGAGCAGCACCTCCGCCGCCCGCAGGATGCGCTCCTCGGCTCCCTCGGGCAGCACCAGCCGGCGGCGGGTGGCCCGGGCCCGGTCGATCAGGTCGTACTCGAACATCAGCGGGGTGACCCGCTCGGACCGGCTGACCCGCAGCCGGCGGGCCAGGTCGACGGTGTCCACGTTGCCCTCGAACGCGCCGAGCGCCGCCTCCACCTTGCGTGGGTTGGCCGGGCTCGGGCGCCCCTCGATCCGGCTGGACGCGGCCACCGTGTCGTAGCTGTCGCTGGTTACCGACAGCACCGCCAGCCCGGTGTTGAGCCCCTCGACCAGCCGCATCGCCCGGGGATCGGGCTGCTCGCCGAGGGTGAGCACCAGCCCGGCCACCGAGACCTGCCCGGCGACGTGCGCGGCGCTGGCGGCGACCAGCAGGTCCGCCCGGTCGCCCGGGGTGATCACCAGCGCCCCCTCGGTGAGGTGGTCGAGCAGGGTGGGCACGTGCGCGGCGCCGACCACGTAGTCCAGCACGTCGCGGTCGAGCGCGGCGTCGTCCCCGGCGAGCAGGGTGGCGCCGAGCGCCGCCGCCACCTCGGCCACCGTCGGCGCCGACACGGTCGGCACCTCCGGGATGGCGTACGCGGGGACGGGCAGCTCCGGCAGGGTCATCGGCCGGGGCACCCGGTTGGCGATCACCGCCAGCACCGTCGCGCCCAGGTCCTCCAGATCGTGGTACGCCCCACGCGCCGCCGCCGCGATCGCCTCCGGCTCCTGCCCGAAGCCGTCGATCACCGGCACCACCACGCTGCCGAACTCGGTGGCCAGCCGGGCGTTGAAGGCCAGCTCGCGGGGGCCCGCGCCGTCGCCGCCGTCGGCGAAGTCGCTGCCCACCACGACCACGGCCGGGCAGCGCCGCTCGACGTCGCGGTAGCGCTCGACGATCCGGGAGATCAGTTCCTCCCGGCGGCCGTCGGCGACCAGGGCGCTCGCCTCGGCGTAGGTGGCCCCGGTCAGCTCATGCTGCGGCAGGTCCACCCGGTAGCGGTCGATCAGCAGGGCGAGGATCGGGTCGGCGCCGGTGTCGGCGACCAGCGGCCGGAACGCGCCGATCCGCTCGACCTGTCGGGAGAGGAGTTCCGCGAGGCCGAGGGCGATGGTCGACTTCCCCCCGCCGGACCCCACGCTGGTCAGGTAGACGCTGCGGGCCACGCCCTCACCCTAGAAGATCACGCGCTCCCGCGCCCGGGACCTCCGGCCCACCCACCCGGGCCGGACGGGTTGGTCCCGGATTACTCGTCGTCCTCGTCGTCGAGCCGGGCCAGGTAGGTGGCGAAGCGTTCGATGGGCGTCTCGAACTCGGGGTTCAGGTCGACGAAGTCGCGCAGGCGCTCGGCGAGCCACTCGATGCTGACCTGCTCGTCGGCCCGGCGCTCGACGAGTTCCTCGATGCCACGGTCGGTGAAGTACATCCGTACGTCCTTGTCGGGAGGGCGCCGACGGCACCGGGGCAGCGCCGTCGGCGGACGGCGCTGCCCCGGGTCTCGGCGGTGCGGTCAGGTCACGGGCGGGGGAGGGCCGCCTCGATCAGCGCGGTCTGCTCGACCTCGTGCATCTTGGCCGAGCCGACCGCCGGGGCCGCCGCGGCCGGGCGGGAGATCCGCCGCAGCCGGACGTCGGCCAGGTGCTCCAGCAGGTTGAGCGCGACGAACGACCAGGCACCCTGGTTGGCCGGCTCCTCCTGCACCCAGGCGAAGTCCTCGGCGTTCGGGTACTGCGCCAGCGCGGCCCGGATCTCCTCGATCGGCAGCGGGTAGAGCTGCTCCATCCGCAGGATCACGGTATCGGTGACGCCGCGCTGGGCCCGGGCCTGGAACAGGTCGTAGTAGACCTTGCCCGAGCAGAGCAGCACCCGCTTCACCTGCTCCGGCGCCGGGGCGGCGGTGTCGGCCAGCACCGGCTGGAAGG
Source organism: Micromonospora purpureochromogenes (assembly GCF_900091515.1). Taxonomy (NCBI): domain Bacteria; kingdom Bacillati; phylum Actinomycetota; class Actinomycetes; order Micromonosporales; family Micromonosporaceae; genus Micromonospora; species Micromonospora purpureochromogenes. Next base: position 1,697,012 of record NZ_LT607410.1, read on the forward strand.
TGCCGGTGGTGAAGTCCTCCACCGGGGAGACGCAGAGCTTGTGCCGCAGCAGCGACTTCGGCGTGAACACCACCAGCGGCTTGCGCTTCGGCGACAGGGCCTGGCGACGCAGCAGGTGGAAGTAGTTCGCCGGGGTGGTCGGGATGGACACCCGCATGTTGTCCTCCGCGCAGAGCTGGAGGAACCGCTCCGGGCGACCCGAGGTGTGGTCCGGGCCCTGGCCCTCGTGGCCGTGCGGCAGCAGCAGGGTGACCGCGGAGCGCTGGCCCCACTTCACCTCGCCGGAGGAGATGAACTCGTCGATCACCGACTGGGCGCCGTTGACGAAGTCACCGAACTGGGCCTCCCAGCAGACCAGCGCGTTGACGTTCTCCACCGAGTAGCCGTACTCGAAGCCCATCGCGGCGTACTCGGAGAGCAGCGAGTCGTGCACGAAGAACCGGGACCGCTCGCCGTCGCCGGTGAGCGACTTCAGCGGCAGGTAGTCGTCGCCGGTCTTGGCGTCCACGATCGAGGCGTGCCGCTGGACGAAGGTGCCGCGGCGGGAGTCCTGCCCGGCGAGCCGGACGGTGACCCCGTCGTGCAGCAGCGCGCCGAGCGCGATGATCTCGCCGTAGCCCCAGTCGATGTTGCCCTCGACGGACATCTTGGCCCGCCGGTCGAGCAGCTGCTGGATCCGCTTGTGCGGGGTGAAGCCCTCGGGGAGGTTGACGTGCGCCTCGCCGATCGCCTTGACCACGGCGGCGTCGGTGGCGCTCTCCACCTGCGGCTCCGGCTCCTCCTCCCGGCGTGGCCGGCCGAGGTGGCGCGGGGTGGTGGCGGCGTCGCGGGTGGCCTTGAAGACCCGCTCCAGCTGCCCCTGGTAGTCGCGCAGCAGCTCCTCCGCGTCCTCCACGGTGATGTCACCCCGCCCGATCAGCTCCTCGGTGTAGAGCTTGCGGACCGAGCGCTTCGAGTCGATGATCTTGTACATCTCCGGGTTCGACATCGAGGGGTCGTCGCCCTCGTTGTGCCCGCGCCGGCGGTAGCAGACCATGTCGATCACGACGTCCTTGTTGAACGCCTGCCGGTACTCGAAGGCCAGCCGGGCGACCCGGACCACGGCCTCGGGGTCGTCGCCGTTGACGTGGAAGATCGGCGCCTGGATCATCCGGGCCACGTCGGTGCTGTAGAGGCTGGAGCGGCTGTACTCCGGGGCGGTGGTGAAGCCGACCTGGTTGTTGACCACCACGTGCACGGTGCCGCCGGTGCGGTAGCCGCGCAGTTGGGAGAGGTTGAGCGTCTCGGCGACCACGCCCTGGCCGGCGAAGGCGGCGTCACCGTGCACCGCCAGCGGCAGCACGGTGTAGCCCTCCAGCTTGAGGTCGATCCGGTCCTGCTTGGCCCGGACGATGCCCTCCAGCACCGGGTCCACGGCCTCCAGGTGCGACGGGTTCGCCACCAGCGAGACCTTGACCGCGTGCTCGCCGCCCGGGGTGGTGAACTTGCCGTTCTGGCCCAGGTGGTACTTCACGTCGCCGGAGCCCTGGGTCGAGCGCGGGTCCAGGTGGCCCTCGAACTCGGAGAAGATCTTCTCGTACGGCTTGCCGACGATGTTCGCCAGCACGTTGAGCCGGCCGCGGTGGGCCATGCCGATGACGACCTCGTCCAGCCCGCCCTCGGCCGACGACTCCAGGATCTCGCCCAGCAGCGGGATCAGCGACTCGCCGCCCTCCAGCGAGAAGCGCTTCTGCCCGACGTACTTGGTCTGCAGGAAGGTCTCGAAGGCCTCGGCGGCGTTGAGCCGGTTGAGCACGTGCTTCTGCTCGTCGGCCGGCGGCTTCTCGTACTTGCGCTCGATCCGCTCCTGGATCCAGCGGCGCTCCTCCGGGTCCTGGATGTGCATGTACTCGATGCCGACCCGGCGGCAGTACGAGTCACGCAGCACGCCGAGGATCTCGCGCAGCTTCATCCGCTGCCGGCCGGCGAAGCCGTTGACCGGGAAGACCCGGTCGAGGTCCCACAGGGTCAGCCCGTGCTGGAGGACGTCCAGGTCCGGGTGCTTCCGGATCTTGAACTCCAGCGGGTCGGTGTCGGCCATCAGGTGGCCGCGCACCCGGTACGCGTGGATCAGCTCGTGCACCCGCGCGGTCTTGTTGATCTGACCCTCGGAGTCGACCGCGACGTCCCGCACCCAGCGCACCGGCTCGTACGGGATGCGCAGCGAGGTGAAGATCTGGTCGTAGAAGGCGCGCTCACCGAGCAGCAGCTCGTGCATCACCTTGAGGAACTCGCCGGACTGCGCGCCCTGGATGATCCGGTGGTCGTACGTGCTGGTCAGCGTGATGATCTTGCTGACCGCCAGCTCGGCCAGGGTGGTCTCGCTCATGCCCTGGTACGGCGCCGGGTACTCCATCGCGCCGACGCCGATGATGGCGCTCTGCCCCTGCATCAGGCGGGGGATCGAGTGCACCGTGCCGATGCCGCCCGGGTTGGTCAGCGAGATGGTGGTGCCGGCGTAGTCCTCCATCGTCAGCTCGTTGCGGCGAGCGCGCCGGACCACGTCCTCGTACGCCTGCCAGAACTGCCGGAAGTCCATCTGCTCGCAGGCCTTGATGGAGGGCACCACCAGGTTGCGGGAGCCGTCCGGCTTGGCCAGGTCGATGGCGATGCCCAGGTTGACGTGCTCCGGGCGGACCATCGCCGGCTTGCCGTCGACCTCGGCGAAGGAGTTGTTCATCTCGGGGTGCTCAACCAGCGCCCGGACCAGCGCGTACCCGATCAGGTGGGTGAAGCTGACCTTGCCACCGCGCCCGCGGGCGAGGTGGTTGTTGATCACGATGCGGTTGTCGACCAGCAGCTTGGCCGGGACGGCGCGCACGCTGGTCGCGGTCGGCACCGCCAGCGAGGCGTCCATGTTCTGGACGATCTTGGCGGCCACGCCGCGCAGCGGGGTGGTGCCCGCGCCGCTCACGGCCGGCGCCTTGGCGGCCGGCTTGGCCGGGGCGGCCTTGGCCGGCGCCGGCTTGGCGGGGGCCTTGGCGGCGGGGGCCGGCTTGGCGGGCGCGGCCGGCTGCGTCACGGTCGCGGCGGCCTCCGGCTGGCCGGCCGGCTCGGCGGGGGCGGCCTTGGCGGGAGCCTTCTCCTCGGCGGGGCGCGGCGTCGCGGCGCCCGGGGCCGGCCGGTAGTCGGCGAAGAAGTCGTGCCAGGCCGAGTCGACGCTCGACGGGTCGGCGAGGTAGCGCTGGTACATCTCCTCGACGATCCACTCGTTCGGGCCGAAACCCGCCAGTGGGTTCTCCTGCGAAGTCTGCTGGGTCGACACGGCCGGTAATCGCCTCTTTCACGCGGGTTCGTATGTCACGCGGTCGGCACCCGTGCCCGTTACGGGCGCACGGGAGACGGCTCCCAGGCTACGCCGTACGAATGCCGCAGGCATTTCCGCCTCCGACGGGTGGCCCGTTTCACAGAAGATGCCAGAAGTTCGGTAAACGCTGCGTGTCGCGTCGACTCCTGTTAGGGCCGGCCCCGGTCGGTGACGTCACCGCCACCGCCGGGGCCGTCGCCCGGGTACCGCTCAGGCGATGTCGCGGCGCCGCATGATGAGGCTGCCGGCCGCCGAGGTCACCACGGCGTACGCGATCAGGACCACCGCGCCCACCCACTGCGGCGGGTTGCCCGGCAGTGCGGTGCCGCTGATCATCAGCGAGGACGCGGTGGACGGCACGATCACCGCCAGCTTGCTGATCCAGTCCTGCTCCAGCCACTGCTGCAGCAGGAAGAAGACCAGGTTCGCCGCGGTCGTGCCGACCAGGTAGAGCACCACGGCGGTGATGGTCGCCCCGATCTGGCTGCGGATCAGCACGCCGAAGCCGACGCCGAAGACGCCCCAGAGCACGTACGCCAGCAGGTTGAGCAGGATGGCGCGGGTGATGTCCCAGTCGCCCAGGTGCGCGTCCCACCCCTTGACCGCGAAGAAGATCAGCGTCGCCGGCACGGTCAGCACGGTGGTGACCAGCCAGAAGAACGCGCCGATCAGCGCCGCCGCGACCAGCTTGGCGGTGACCACCACCGTCCGGTGCGGGGTGGTGAGGAAGGTGGTCGTCGCGGTCTGGTGGTAGAACTCGTTCGTCACCACGATGATGCCGAGCAGCAGCACGAAGAGCAGCCCGAAGTACTGCCCTGAGGTGAACAGGTTCGCCGCCTGGTAGACCTCGTCCGCCGAGGCCAGGACCTGCTCGGCCTGCTCCCGCGGCAGGCCCTCCACGTCCTGCGGGCCGCTGAGGGTGAGGTTCGCGTTGAGCGCGTTGACCAGGAACGCCAGGGCCAGGGTGACCAGCGCGCCGAGGCCGAACAGCCACCAGGTGTTGGTCGTACGGATCTTGAGCAGTTCGGCTCGGACCAGGTTCATCGGATGCCCGCCTTCCCGGCCGTCAGCTCCAGGAAGACCCGTTCCAGGTCGGGTCGTTCCGTGGTGAGTTCGTGCAGTTCCACGCCGGCGGCCAGGGCGACCCGGCCGACGGTCGGTGCGTCCGCCCCGTCCACCAGCAGGACGCCGTGCTCGTCCGGGGTCACGGTGGCCGACTGCGCCTTCAGCGCGGCGACGAGCTCGTCGGCCTGCGGGGTGCGTACCCGCACCCGCACGCCCTGGGCCATCGAGCCGATCACCTGCTCGACCGGCCCCTGCCGGACCAGCTGGCCGGCGGCGATGATCACCACGTCGTCGGCGAGCAGCTGCATCTCGGAGAGCAGGTGGCTGGAGACCAGCACGGTGCGGCCCTCCTGCGCCAGGCTCTTGAGGAACCCGCGCATCCACCGGATGCCCTCCGGGTCCAACCCGTTGGCCGGCTCGTCCAGGATCAGCACCCGCGGGTCACCGAGCATCGCGGCGGCGATGCCGAGCCGCTGCTTCATGCCCAGCGAGTAGCCCTTGAACTTGCGCCGGGCGGCCGGGGTCAGCCCGACCAGGGCCAGCGCCTCGTCGGCGCGCTGTCGGGGCAGCCCGGCCGCGGCGCAGATCACCCGCAGGTGGTTGAGGCCGGTGCGGCCCTTGTGCGCGCTGGACGCCTCCAGCACCGCGCCCACGTGCCGCAGCGGGTCGGTCAGGTCGGCGTAGCGGACACCGTCCACGGTGGCGTCGCCGCTGGTCGGGGTGACCAGGTTCAGCAGCATGCGCAGCGTGGTGGTCTTGCCGGCGCCGTTCGGGCCGAGGAAGCCGGTCACCCGCCCCGGTTCGACGGTGAAGGACAGGTTGTCCACCGCCCGGACGTTCTTGTAGTGCTTGGTCAGTCCGGACACCACGATCTGGCCGGTCCCGGCGCTGGGGCTCCACTGCCCGTCGGACATCGTGCTCCTCCCGTGCGGCGGCGCGTCTCGCGCCGCGGTGTGCGGCGCCGTTGCTCCAGAGCGCCGGGGCACAGCCTGGCAAGGGCGCGCAACCCGGTCAATCGGGCGCGGTCCGTAGTCCGGGCTCCACCTCACGCAGGAGGCGGTCGTCCTCAGGGACGAGAGGTGGGTTCCGGGGGCAGCGCGATCCAGGTGGCCCGGGCTTGGCCGAGCAGCGCGCCGGTCGGGCCGTACAGGCTGGTGCGCACGATTGCCTTGCGCCCCTCGCCGCTGACCAGCTCGCCGGTCACCACGCACTCGTCGCCGGGCCGGGGCAGTGCGTCGACGACCGCGGCGACCCGGCCGAGGACGTACGGCCGGCCCGGGGCGATGACCGCCCAGCCGCCCGGGCAGTCCAGCGCCGCCCAGACCGTGGCGGGCACCACGCGGTCGGGGGCGCGGAACGGCGCGGCGGTCCGGCCGTCCGGCAGCCGTCCGGGAAAGATCCGCAGCCCGTCCGGGCGGTCCGGGCCGCAGACGTAGCAGCCGGGGAAGGGGTGGTCCCGCAGGCCGGGGTACGCGGCCGAGGCGGCCGCCGCCGTCGCCGGGTCGACCGGGGCGACCGGCGCGGGCGGGTCGTCGGTCGGGTGGACCTGGGCGACGAGCTGCCCGGCCGGGTCGAGGACGTCGCCGTCGGCCAGCGTCAGCGGGGTCTCCAGCGGGGGCGGGCGGCGCAGCGTCACCTCGACCGGCCGGTCGCCCCCGTACGCCTCGGCGAAGACCCCGGCGCTCCACCCGCCGTTGCCTGATCCGGGCGGCCCGTTGAACCGGGACTCGATGATCATCGACGCACCTCCGTCGTGCCCGGCGCCGCTGCCGGGTCCGCCCGGGCAGCCTGCCACGCCGGCCCGGCGAAAGGTCAGGTGGCCCGGCGTCGGCAATTCGGGGCGGACCGCCGACCGGCGTTCACCGGATCGACATCCTTCGCCGGGGCGGCCGGCAACCCCGGACACCTACACAGGTCCCATGGCCGTTCTGCACGCCGCTGGCGCACCCCTTACGACCAGCGGATACACCCTGCTCATCGCCGACGACCCCACCCAGGTCGCGGCCGCGCAACGCCTGCGCCACGAGGTCTTCGCCACCGAGCTGGGCGCGACCCTGCGCCCCGGCGGGGCCGGGCTGGACGTCGACGACCTCGACACCCACTGCGACCACCTGATCGTGCGCGAGGAGCGCACCGGCGCGGTGGTCGGCACGTACCGGCTGCTGCCGCCGGGACGCACCGACCGCCGGTACGCCGAGAGCGAGTTCGACCTGACCTGCCTGGACCCGCTGCGCGACGTCCTGGTGGAGGCCGGGCGCTCCTGCGTCCACCCCGACCACCGCTCGGGTGCCGTGATCAACCTGATGTGGGCGGGCATCACCCGCTACCTGCACCTGCGTGGCTCCCGCTGGCTGGGTGGCTGCGCCTCGGTGCCGGTGGGCGACGGGGGCCGGTCCGCCGCCGAGGTGTGGGCCCGGGCGCGCGCCCGGCACCTGGCCCCGCCGCTGCTGCGGGTCCGTCCGCTGCGGCCCTGGTTCGCCGAGCCGGGGGCGGTCGCGCTGGACACCGCCGAGGGCGGCGCCGCCGGGCAGGTGCTGATCCCGCCGCTGCTGCGCGGCTACCTCCGGCTGGGCGCCTGGGTCGCCGGGGAGCCGGCGTACGACCCGGACTTCGGGGTGGCCGACTTCTACGTGCTCTTCTCCCTGGACCGGATGAACCCGCGCTACCTGCGGCACTTCCTGGGCGGGGCGCAGGAGTGAGCGCCGAGCTGTGGCGGCCCACCTCCGGCTGCGGTCCGGACTGCCTGCCGGTGCCGGGGCAGGTGCCCGCCGTACCCGCCGCCCGGCGGATGGCCCGGCTGTTGGGCGTACTCGGGATGCTGCTGGTGGGGGCCGGCCTGGCCGGGCTGCTGCCGGTGCTGCCGGCGGCGTCGCGCGCGACCGCGCTGCGCGGCTGGGCGCGGGCCACGGCGCGCGCCCTCGGGGTGCGGCTGGAGGTGCGGGGCCGGCCGCCGCGCCGGCGCGCGCTGCTGGTCGCCAACCACGTCTCCTGGCTGGACGTGCTGGCGGTGCTGGCCGTCACGCCGGCCCGGATGCTGGCCAAGCGGGAGGTCCGGGCCTGGCCGCTGGTCGGGGTGCTGGCCCGCGCGGGCGGCGCGCTCTTCGTCGACCGGGCCCGGCCCCGCGAGCTGCCGGCGACCGTCGCCCGGATCGCCGGGGCGCTGCGGGCCGGTGATCCGGTCGCGGTCTTCCCGGAGGGTACGACCTGGTGCGGCACCCGGACCGCCGGCGAATGCCGGCCTGGGCGGGGGTTCCGGCCGGCCGTGTTCCAGGCGGCGATCGACGCCGGGGCGCCGGTGGTGCCGCTGCGCGTCGGCTACCGCTGCGCCGCGACCGGCGAGGCCACCACGGCGGCCGCCTTCCTCGGCGACGACACCCTCTGGCGGTCGGTACGCCGGGTGCTCGCCGCCCGCGACCTGGTGGTCACCGTCCGGGTCGCCGCGGCCCTGCACCCGGCCCCGAAGGCGGACCGGCGGGGGCTGGCCCGGGCCGCCGAGTCGGCGGTCCACCTGGTGCCGGCCCGGCCCGTCGCGTCTCGTCCGGTGACCGCGCCGACCGGTCCGGGCCTCCTCCAGGCGGCAGATTCGACCCGGGCAGCGGCTGCCGGGTGGACGGCTGTGTCCCCGCCGGCTGACCTCGGTGCCTCGACAGGCGCAAGGGAGCTGGACCGGGCGGCCTGACGCGCACCCGACTCGCGACGTGTCTTGTTCTATCGCGATGTATCGCGTTACGCTGCCCCCGAGCGCGGGCCGTCGGCCATGCGCATCGAGGGGAGGACGCCATGACCAGCTGGACGGTCGAGCAGCCGCGACGCTTCACCCTGGACGACCCGGTCACCGAGATCGACGTGCGGCTGATCAGCGGTCGGCTCAACGTGGTCGCCACCGACGGCCCGGCCCGGGTCGACATCACGCAGGCCGGCGGCGAGGGCCGGCCGATCCACGTCGAGCACCGCGACGGGCGGCTCAGCATCGTCCAGGAGCGGAAGTTCCGCTGGTCGGAGGTGTTCCGGTGGGTCGGCCCACTGGCCCGGTGGCCCCGGGTCGACGTCTCCGTCGCGGTCCCCGCCCACGTGGCGGCCACCCTCAAGCTGATCGACGGCTCGCTGGTCGCCTCCGGGCTGCGCGGGCGGACCCGGGCCGACGTGACCTCCGGCCAGATCACCCTGATGGGGCTGCGCGGCGCCACCGCGGCGAAGATCGTCTCCGGTCCGGTCGAGGCGCTCGGGGTGGCCGGCGAGGTCACCCTGGAGACCGTCTCCGGCGAGGTCATCCTGGCCGACAGCGCGCCGGCCCAGGTCCGCGCGCACACCGTCTCCGGCGCCATCACCTGCGACTTCGACAACCCCCGCCGCAGCGAGATCCGGCTCAGCACGATCTCCGGCAGCATCACCGTGCGGGTCCGGGAGGACAGCGACCTCGCCGTCCGGCTGCACACCACCTCCGGCCGCATCACCAGCGGCTTTCCCCAGGTGCTGGCCAGCCGGGGGCTGGCCGCGGTGCGCGACAGCGAGGGCGTCCTCGGGGCGGGCGAGGGTAAGCTCTGGGCCTCCGCGACGTCGGGCAGCATCGCGCTGCTCGCCCGTCCGGTGGACGACGACCAGGAGGAGCTGCTGTGACCGCCGTGTTCAGTCACGGGCGGCTCCGGCTCTACCTGCTCAAGCTGCTCGACGACGGCCCGAAGCACGGCTACGAGCTGATCCGGCTGCTGGAGGACCGCTTCCTCGGCCTGTACGCCCCGAGCGCCGGCACCATCTATCCCCGCCTGCAACGGCTGGAGGTGGAGGGGCTGGTCACCCACACCGCGGCCGGCGGCCGCAAGGTCTACGAGATCACCGAGGGCGGCCGGGCGGAGCTGCGGCAACGCGCCGACGAGCTGGCCACCCTGGAGACCGACATCACCGCCTCGGTGCAGGACCTCTCCGCCCTCGCCGGCGAGATCCAGACCGAGGTACGCGGCTCGGTCCGTGACCTCAAGCGCGAGCTGCGCGAGGCGGCCCGGCAGACCCGGCAGACCCGCTGGGACCGACCGGTGCCGCCGCCGGCCCCCGGGCCCGCCGCCTCACCGCTGCTGACCGAGTTCGACCAGCGGCTGGCCGCCTTCACCATGGAGGTCGGCGGGCTGGTCCGGGCGCACCGGCTCTCAGACAACCAGTTGCGAACCGCGATCCGGGTCCTCGACGGCGCGCTCGACGGGCTGCGCCGGCTGCTGCGCTGACCCGGCTCACAGGGTCTTTTCAGGAAGCGTCCAGCGCCGGCGCAGCCGCGTCGCGGATGATGGCGAGCATGGCCGCTACCCAGACCGAGGCGCGACTGCTCGTCGTCGAGGACGATCCCAACATCCTCGAACTGCTCTCCGCCAGCCTGCGCTTCGCCGGCTTCGACGTGGCCACCGCCACCAGCGGCAGCGCGGCGTTGAGCACCGCGAAGGACCACCGTCCCGACCTCGTGGTCCTCGACGTGATGCTGCCCGACCTGGACGGCTTCGAGGTCATCCGGATGCTCCGCGAGGGCGGCGCCCGTACCCCGGTGGTGTTCCTGACGGCGCGGGACGCCACCGACGACAAGATCCGTGGCCTCACCCTGGGCGGCGACGACTACGTCACCAAGCCGTTCAGCCTGGAGGAGCTGACCGCCCGGATCCGCGCGGTGCTACGGCGTACGGCCACCGGCGAGCACGCCCCCTCCCGGCTCACCTTCGCCGACCTGGAGCTGGACGAGGAGACCCACGAGGTGCACCGGGCCGGCCAGCGGGTGCAGCTTTCGCCGACCGAGTTCAAGCTGCTGCGCTACCTGATGCTCAACGCCAACCGGGTGCTCAGCAAGGCGCAGATCCTGGACCACGTCTGGAACTACGACTTCCGGGGCGACGACAACATCGTCGAGTCCTACATCTCGTACCTGCGGCGCAAGGTGGACAACACCGAGCCCCGGCTGATCCACACCCTGCGCGGGGTGGGCTACGTGCTGCGCAAGCCGGCAGCGTGAGCGTCCTCCACGACGCCAAGGGAAAGCTCCGTAGCGTCCCGTTGCGGGTCAAGCTGGTCGCGTCGGTGCTGGCGCTGGTCGCCGCCGCGCTGGTCGTGATCAGCTCGCTGACCACGTACTTCCTCCGCAACTACCTGGTCGGCCAGGTGGACGCCGAGCTCCAGGCGGCCAGCGTCCAGGTCGGCCGGGTCCTGCCCGACCTGCAGTCCGGTCGGGTGCGCGCCTCGCTGCCCACCGACTACGTCGTCGCCCTGGCCAACGCCGACGGCGGCGAGATCATCGGATACGACCCGGTCCTGGAGCGCGACGACCTGCCGCCGATCCCGGCCGACGTGGCCGGCTTCCGGGCCGAGGAGGGTGACCCCTTCACCGTCCGGGCCCAGGACGGCCACGACCGCTGGCGGATGCTCTACCGCGAGCTGCCGGACGGCAGCGTGCTGGCGGTCGGGCAGCACCTCACCGACGTCGACCTGGCCGTCAAGCGGCTGGTCTGGATAGACCTCCTGGTCGGCGGGGCGGTGCTGATCCTGCTCGCCTCGATCGGCGCGGCGATCGTACGGACCAGCCTCAAGCCGCTGGTGGAGATCGAGCGCACCGCCGCCGCGATCGCCGGGGGCGACCTCACCAGACGGGTGCCCGACCCGGAGGAGGGGCAGGAGTGCGCGACCTCCGAGCTGGGCCGGCTCTCCCGCGCACTGAACGCGATGCTGGCCCAGATCGAGGCCGCCTTCACCGCCCGGGCCGCGTCGGAGACCGCCGCCCGCTCGGCCGAGTCCGGCGCCCGGGACGCGGCTCACGCCGCGCAGATCTCCGAGGCGCGGGCCCGCCGCTCGGAGGAGCGGATGCGGCAGTTCGTCGCGGACGCCTCGCACGAGCTGCGTACCCCGCTGACCACCATCCGGGGCTTCGCCGAGCTGTACCGGCAGGGCGCGGCCCGCGCGCCCGAGCAGACCGCCGACCTGCTGCGCCGCATCGAGGACGAGGCGGCCCGGATGGGACTGCTGGTGGAGGACCTGCTGCTGCTGGCCCGGCTGGACCGGGAACGCCCCCTCTCGCTGGCCCCGGTCGAGCTGCCGGTGCTCGCCTCCGACGCCGTGCAGGCCGCCCGGGTGGTCGCCCCCGACCGGCGGATCGAGCTGGAGATCGAGCCCGGCTCGGGCCAGCTGGTGGTGCACGGCGACGACGCCCGGTTGCGGCAGGTCATCGGCAACCTGATGACCAACGCGCTCACCCACACCCCGCCCGAGGCGTCGGTGACCCTGCGGCTACGCACCGAGCCGGGGAACCTGGCCGTGGTGGAGGTGGCCGACACCGGCCCGGGCCTCACCCCGGAGCAGGCCGAGCGGGTGTTCGAGCGCTTCTATCGCGCCGACGCGGCGCGGACCCGCCGGGCGAGCGGGATCACCAGCACCGGCCTGGGGCTGGCCATCGTCGCCGCCCTGGTCGCCGCCCACCACGGCACCGTGCAGGTCGCCGAGACCCCGGGCGGCGGGGCGACCTTCCGGGTGCGGCTGCCGCTGCTGCCGGACGTCGACGGCGGGACCGAGTGACTTTCAGAAAACATTCAGGCGGGTTCCAGGCTGGTGCCAGTGCGACGGGAGAAAGTGGAGCCATGACCGAGTTCGAGACCGACCCGCAGCGGCGGCCGGCCGCCCCCGACGCGGAGCCGTCGCACGCCACCGCCGAGCTGTCCCGCGTCGAGCGCGGGCAGTCCGACTCCACCGAACCTCGCCCGGCCGCCCCGGGCGACGCCGCCGGCACCGCGGGGGAGCCGGCCGGCACCGAGCCGAGCGCCGGCACCACGCCGGACGCCCAGACCTCCGCCGCCCCGTACGCCGGCCAGACCTCCGCCGCCCCGTACCCGGGCGCCGGGCAGACCTCCGCCGCGCCGTACGCCGGCCAGACTCCCGGTGCCGGGTACCCGTCGGCCGGGTACCCGCAGGCGGGTCAGGCCTCCGCCGCGCCGTACCCGGGCGGGGCGCACGGTGGCGAGCAGGCCTACCGACCCGGCTACCAGCCGTACCCGTCCCCCGGTCAGTACCCGGCCGCCGGCTACCAGCCCGGCCAGCAGTCCGGCTGGACGGCGGGCTACCCGGGTGCCCAGGGGCCCGGTGGGCCGGTCCCGCCGCAGCACGGCGGGCAGCCGGTGCCGCCCTGGGCCGCCGGCCCGCGCCCCTCGAAGGTGGCCAAGTTCGTCGGCGCCGGCGTGGCGGTCTTCGCCCTGATGCTCGGCTCCGGCGTGGCCGGTGGCGCGCTCGCTCTCGCGGTCGACGGCGACTCCGGCGGCATCACCCGCACCTACTCGGCCGCCCCGGTGATCAACAGCGCCGACCTGCCGAAGATCGCCGCCGCCGTGCAGGACAGCGTGGTCTCCATCATCACGGACAACGGCGAGGGCTCCGGCGTGGTCCTGAGCGCGGACGGCTTCGTGCTGACCAACAACCACGTGGTCGCCTCCGCCTCCGGCGACACGGTCCGGGTGGTCTTCGCCGACGGCAAGAGCGCCCAGGCCAAGATCGTCGGTACCGACCCGAAGACCGACCTCGCCGTGGTCAAGGCCAGCGGCGTCAGCGACCTGAAGGCCGCGAAGTTCGGCGACAGCGACGGAATGCAGGTCGGCGACCAGGTGCTCGCCCTGGGCAGCCCGCTGGGCCTGCAGGGCTCGGTCACCGCCGGCATCCTCAGCGCCCGGGACCGGACCATCCAGGCCGGCGAGAACGGGCAGCAGAACCCGCAGCAGGGTGCCAGCTCGATCTCCGGGCTGCTCCAGACCGACGCGCCGATCAACCCCGGCAACTCCGGCGGCGCGCTGGTCAACACCCGGGGTGAGGTGATCGGCATCAACACCGCGATCGCCACCGCCGGACAGGGCAGCAGCGGCAACATCGGCGTCGGCTTCGCGATCCCCAGCAACAAGGCCAAGGACGTCGCCGAGAAGCTCCAGCGCGGCGAGAAGGTCAGCCACCCGTCCCTCGGGGTGAGCGTCAACGCCGCCGAGGACGGCGGGGCGCTGGTCGCCGCGGTCGTGCCGGGCAGCGCCGCCGAGAAGGCCGGCATCCAGCGGGGCGACGTGATCACCCGGTTCGGCGACAAGGTCGTCAAGGACTCCAACGACCTGGTCGGCGCCGTGCAGGCCGGCAAGGTCGGCGACCGGGTCGAGGTGACCTACAAGCGAAATGGTGCCGAGGCGAAGGCAACCGTGACGCTCGCCGAGACGTCATAACACCAGACCTGCCTCCTCCGGGGCGGCGGGTGGCGGAGCCAAGGGGGTTGGCTCCGTCACCCGTCGCCTTTTTCGCACCCCGTGGCACCCGACGCCGGTCCGGTGCCGGTTCACCCCAACCGGGTGAACCGGCCTCACCCGGGCAGTCGGCATTCTCGCCAGGAGCCGACCGCACGGGAGGGGACGTGATGACGACGGCAGCGGCCACCCGCACCGATCCGGACATCCAGCGCGACGTGCTCGACGAACTGGCCTGGGACCCGCAGGCCCAGCCGCACGAGATCGGGGTGAGCGTCGCCGAGGGCGTGGTCACCCTGACCGGCCGGGTGGACAGCTACGCCCGCAAGTGGGCGGCGCAACGCTGCGCGCACCGGGTACGAGGCGTGCGGGCCGTCGCCGACGACATCGAGGTACGCCTGCCCGGCCTGGACGGTCAGGACGACGGTGAACTCGCCCTCGCCGCCGTACGGGCGCTGGAATGGGACAGCTTCGTGCCCGCCGAGCGGCTGGACGTGACGGTCTCCGCCGGCTGGCTGATGCTGCGCGGCGAGGTGGAGTTCGGCTACCAGCGGCGCACCGCCGAGCAGGAGCTGCGCCGGCTGCGGGGCGTACGCGGGGTGACCAACCTGGTCGAGGTGGTGCCGCCGGCCCCGCCCAGCGCCGAGCAGACCGCCCTGGACCTGCGCCGGGCGTTGCGCCGCCGGACCGGCACCGAGGCGATCACCGTCGAGCTGGCCGGCGACATCGTCGTTTTGGGCGGCACCGTCCGCTCCTGGTGGGAGCGGGACGAGGCGGAGCGGGTCGCCTGGTCGGCACCGGGCGTACGGGCCGTCGACGACCGTCTCGTCGTCACCGGGTGAGCCGCCCGCCGCGTCCGCCGAATGTCCGTTTAGCGCAGCCGGGGTGGGGAAATCGCCGCCGATCCCGCTCACCGGGAAGCAACGGGGAGGACCTGTGGCCGTGACCCACCGTCCGTCGGAGAGCCCGCCGGGAAGGCCGCTGCGGATCGCGATGGTGGTCCCGCCGTGGCTGTCGGTGCCGCCGCCCGGCTACGGCGGGCTGGAACAGGTGGTGCACGGGCTGGTGGACCGGCTGGTCGAGCGCGGCCACGGGGTGACCCTGTTCGGCGCGGGCCGGCACCACGGCACCGCCGCCGATTTCGTCTCCACCGTCGAGGACCTCCAGTACGCCCGGCTCGGCGAGGCGCTGCCGGAACTGGCCCACCTGGCCCGGGTGAAGCACCTGGTCACCGAAGCCGACTTCGACGTGATCCACGACCACACCACGATCGGCCCGCTGGTCGCCGGCCGGCGGGCGGTACCGACCGTGGCCACCGTGCACGGCAACCCCGTCGGCGAGTACGGCACCGTGCTCAGCGACGTCGACCGGGGCGTGGGGCTGGTGGCCATCTCGCACACGCAGCGCCGGCTGAACCCGGGCCTGCCCTGGGTGGGGACCGTGCACAACGCGATGGACCCGCGGGAGTTCCCGCACAAGCAGGACCCTGGCCGGGGCCCGGTGCTCTGGCTGGCCCGGTTCAGCCCCGACAAGGGCCCGGACCTCGCGATCCGCGCCTGCCGGCAGGCGGGCCTGCCGCTGACCCTGGCCGGCAAGTGCAACGAGCCCGCCGAGCGGCGCTACTTCGCCGAGGTCGTCGAGCCGCTGCTGGACGAGGACGTCACCGTGGTGTTCAACGCCGACCGGGAGGCGACCATCCGGCTGATGGTGGACGCGCGCTGCCTGATCATGCCGATCCAGTGGGACGAGCCGTTCGGCATGGTGATGGTGGAGGCGATGGCGACCGGTACGCCGGTCGTGGCGCTGCGACGCGGCGCCGTGCCGGAGCTGGTGGTGGACGGGGTCACCGGGCTGATCCGGGACCGCGCCGACGAGTTGCCGGCGGCGCTGCGGGCGGCGGACCGGCTGGACCCGGCGGCCGCCGTCGCGCACGTGGCCCGGAACTTCTCCACCGACCGGATGGCCGAGGGCTACGAGGCGGTGTACCGGCAGGTCGCCCTCGCCCGGGAGCCGACGCCGGTCGCCACCCGCTGACCGCGAGCCGCCGGACGGGCGCAGCCCCGACCGGAGGTCAGACCCGGCTGGTGCCGAGGTCCACGATGGCCGCGTCGAGCCGGCGTGCGTACGCCGGGGTGATGCCGCCCTCGTCGACGCGGTGGGTGACCTTCTCGCGCAGCAGCGCCACCGGCTCGGCCAGGTCGGAGCGCCCGTCGGCGGCCGCCCGGGTCAGGTTGGCCAGCACGTTGCGCAGGTCGGTGCCGACGTCGGCGCGGACGTCGCCGAGACGTACCCCGTCGTCGATGAGCCGGCGCAGCCGCTCGGCGGCCTCGGTGAGCCCGCCGGCGCCCTGCCCGCCGTCCGGGGTGGGTCGCGGTCGGGGCGGCGGCGCGTTGGTCGCCGCCGTGGTCGGCTCCCGTGGCGGGAGGGTGGCCGGTTCGGCGGGCGGGATCGCCGGCTGCACCGCCGGGGCGCCGGTCCGCCGGGCGTCCGGCGGCGGCGTGGACTCCGGCACCAGGGTCGGGGCGAGCAGCGCGGCGGCCGTGGTCACCACCACCAGCCCGGCCACCACCAGCAGCGGCTGCCGTCGCGACGGCGCTGCGGTCTGCCCGGATCGTCCGGCCGGTTCCGCCTGCCCGGCCGCCTGCCCGGCCGCCTGCCCGGCCGCCTGCCCGGCCGCCTGCCCGGCCGCCTGCCCGGCCGCCTGCCCGGCCGCCTGCCCGGCCGGCTGGCCGGGCAGCGCGGGCAGGGTCACGGTCGGCGCGAGCATCGTGGCCGCCTGCGGGTCGCCGGGCAGCAGCTGGTCGCGCAGTGCCGCGGCCACCTGATGCGCGGTGGGCCGGTCGCGCGGGTCGCGGGCCAGGCAGCGCAGGCAGGTACGGGCGACCGCCGGCGGCAGCCCCGGCACACCGTCCAGGGTGGGCGGTTCGTCGTCGGCCAGCGCCTCGCCGAGCTGCTCCCAGGTGTCCGCCGGGTACGGCACCTGGCCGGTCAGCGTCTCGTAGAGCAGCACGCCGAGGGAGTAGACGTCGGTGGCCGGCTGGGCCGGCGCCCCGTTGAGCCGCTCCGGCGCCACGTACGCGGGGGTGCCGAAGGTGCCGCCGTCCTCGTCCTCGTCCGGGGCGCCGACGTGGGTGGCGATGCCGAAGTCCAGCACCTTCGCGCCGACCCGGGTCATCATCACGTTGGACGGGGTGATGTCCCGGTGCACGATGCCGAGCCGGTGCGCGGCCGCGAGGGCCTCGGCCACCTGGGCGCCCACCTCGACCGCATCGGCCCAGGGCAGCGGCCCCTCGGTGAGCCGGTGCTCCAGCTCCTCCCCGGTGAGCAGCTCCATCACCACGAAGGAGGTGATCGAGCCGTCCGGGGCGAGCGTCTCGCCGTAGTCGTGCACCGAGGTCACGTGCGGGTGGACCAGCTGGGCGGCGGAGCGGGCCTCCTCGCGGACCATGTCCCGGAAGCGGGCGTCCGCGGCCAGGGAGGGAGCGAGCACCTTGACCGCGACGATCCGGTCGAGCACCTCGTCGCGGGCCCGCCAGATCACCGACATGCCACCGGCCCCGATCTGGTCGACGAGCCGGTACCGGCGGGCCAGCAACCTGCCGGCGTGCAGCGCTGCCATCAGTGATCGCACCTGCCTGGGGGTGGGGGCGGTATCAGGTTGCGGGAATGTGTCCGCGGTGTCAACGGTCGTCCGAATTCGCGGTCACCCTCCGTCGTGGACGGCTCGCGCGCCGCCACCTGGACCCGGCCGGACCCGGGTGACCAGCGGCTGGACCGGGCCCGGCGGCGGGCACGTGCCAGGATGAACGACATGGCTGGGGGTCCGGTGGCGTTCGTGCTCGGCGGCGGGGGAGTGCTCGGCGCGGTCGAGGTGGGCATGCTGCGCGCCTTGTTTCGCGCCCGGATCCGCCCGGACGTGGTGCTCGGCACCTCCATCGGGGCGGTCAACGGCGCGCTGGTCGCCGCCGACCCGACCGAGGCGGTCACCGACCGGCTGGTCCGGCTCTGGGCCTCGCCGGAGGCGAGCGAGGTGTACGGCGACTCGGTCGCCCGCCAGCTGCGCCGGTTCGCCGCGCGTACCCACCTGCACTCGCCCCGGCCGCTGCGCAAGCTGCTGGAGTCCGAACTGGGCGCCGAGACCACCTTCGCCGACCTGAAGGTGCCGTTCCGTTGCTGCGCGGCGAACATCGAGCGGGCCGCCGAGCACTGGTTCGACAGCGGTCCGCTGGTGCCGGCCGTGCTCGCCTCGGCCTCCGTGCCCGGGCTGCTGCCACCGGCCCGGATCGACGACCAGCACTACATCGACGGGGGGATCGTCAACTCCATCCCGATCGGTGAGGCGGTGGCGCTGGGCGCGCGGCAGATCTTCGTACTCCAGGTGGGTCGGATCGAACGGGAGCTGACGCCGCCCCAGCGGCCCTGGGAGATCGCCCAGGTCGCGTTCGAGATCGCCCGGCGGCACCGGTTCGCCCGGGAGATGGCGGCGCTGCCCGACGGGGTGGAGGTGCACGTGCTGCCCACCGGTGGGCTGAAGCCCCGCGACGACAGCCCGTGGGCCTACCGGGACATGGCGGCGGTGGGGCGGCGGATCAGCCGGGCCTACACCGCCTCCCGGCACTACCTGGCCACCCAACTGGACCACTGATGCCGCTGCCACCCCGGTGGGTACGCCGGATGCTGCTGGCCCCCGGCGTGGTGCTGCTCGCGCTGGCCGTGGTCCTCACGGTGCCGGTCTGGGCGCTGCTCGGCCTGGCGCTGTCGCCCTTCGTGCCCGGCCGGCTGCGGCCGCTGCGCCTGCTCTGGATCGGCTCCGTCTACCTGGTCTGGGACGCGGCGGCGCTGGCCGCGCTCTTCCTGCTCTGGCTGGCGTCCGGGTTCGGGCTGTTCAAGCGCTCGCCGGCCTTCCAGCGCGCGCACTACGTGCTCGCCGGCCGCTTCCTGCGGGTGCTCTTCTGGCAGGCTCGCTGGACGCTGCGGCTGAGCATCGACGTGGTCGGCACCGACCCGGACACGGCCCTGCCCGGCCGGCCGGAGCTGGTGCTCTGCCGGCACGCCGGGCCGGGTGACTCGTTCATCCTGATCCACGCGCTGGTCAACTGGTTCCACCGCGAGCCGCGGATCGTGCTCAAGGAGAGCCTGCAGTGGGACCCGGCGATCGACGTGCTGCTCAACCGGTTGCCCAACCGGTTCATCGCGCCCGGCCCGGACGGCCGTGACTCGGCGGTCCGGCAGGTCGGCCAGCTCGCCACCGACCTCGACGACGACGACGCGTTCGTGATCTTCCCGGAGGGCGGCAACTTCACGCCCGGCCGCCGGCTGCGGGCCATCGCCCGGCTCCGCGCGCTCGGGCTGGAGCGGATGGCGGCGCGCGCCGAGCGGATGCGGCACGTGCTGGCGCCGCAGCCCGGCGGACTGCTCGCCGCGCTGGACGCCGCCCCGGATGCCGGGGTGATCTTCGTGGCGCACACCGGGCTGGACCGGATGGTCACCGTGGCCGACGTCTGGCGGGAGCTGCCGATGGACAAGCGGATCGTGATGCGCTTCTGGTCGGTGCCGCCGGAGCAGGTGCCGACCGACCGGCAGGAGCGCATCGACTGGCTCTTCGACTGGTGGGCCCGGATCGACACCTGGGTCGCCGCCAACCGCGACGGCGTGTCGACCGGCTGACCGCGCGGGTCGGGGCCGGCCGTGGCGACGCCGCGTAGGGTGCGCTGATGGAACAGATCTGCGTGGTCACGACGGTGGTGGACGCGCGCCCGGTCGCGGACGCGCTCGCGGCCGAGGCGGTCGCCGGGCGGCTGGCGGCCTGCGCGCAGGTGGGCGGCCAGGTCGACAGCACCTACTGGTGGCGGTCCGCCGTGGAGACCGGCAGCGAGTGGTCGGTGCAGTTCAAGACCGCCCCCGACCGGGTGGTCGCGCTGGTCGACCGGCTCCGCGCCGCCCATCCGTACGAGGTGCCGGAGATCCTGGTGTCCCGGGTGGAGTGCGGGGAGCCGGCGTACGCCGCCTGGGTGCACGAGAACACCCGTATTTAGGGGTACCTGGCGGAGCAGGTGGCCGGATCGATCAGGAATCGAGAAGTGCGGGTCATGGTGCGCACCTAACGTGATCGTCATGGACATCACCATTCACACCAGCGTCCTGCCGCATGTCGACCCGGACGCCTCCCTGGCCTTCTACCGCGACGTCCTCGGCTTCGAGGTCCGCAACGACGTCGGACAGGGCAAGATGCGGTGGATCACGGTCGGCCCCGTCGGCCAGCCCGACACGTCCATCCTCCTGGCGCCGCCGGCCGTCGACCCCGGGGTCACCGAGGACGAGCGCCGCACCATCGCCGAGATGATGGCCAAGGGCACTTACGGCTGGATCCTGCTGGCCACCCGGGACCTCGACGGCACCTTCGAGAAGCTGCAGGCCGGCGACGCCGAGGTCGTCCAGGAGCCGATCGAGCAGCCGTACGGCATCCGCGACTGCGCCTTCCGCGATCCCGCGGGCAACCTGGTCCGCATCCAGGAACTCCGCTGAACCCTCCGGTCGTCGAGCACCCCGGTCGCCTGCTCGGCAGGGGACCCGGGTGCTCACGGACATCGATGAAAGGAGTTCTCCCATGTGTCACCCCTCATGGGGGCGCGCACTCGCCGAGGCGCAGCGCCTGAGTGACCTCGCCCGGCTGCGCCGGGTCCGCGACCGGATCGACCGGGAGTACGCGCAGCCGCTGGACGTCGAGGCGCTCGCCCGCGGCGCGAACATGTCGGCCGGGCACCTCAGCCGCCAGTTCCGGCAGGCCTACGGCGAATCGCCGTACTCCTATCTGATGAAGCGGCGCATCGAGCGCGCCATGGCGCTGCTGCGTCGTGGCGACCTCAGCGTCACCGAGGTCTGCTTCGCGGTCGGCTGCTCGTCGCTGGGCACCTTCAGCACCCGCTTCACCGAGCTGGTCGGGATGCCGCCCAGCGCCTACCGACGGCGTGCGGTGGGTGCTGCGGCGGGGATGCCGCCGTGTGTGGCGAAACAGGTGACCAGACCGGTCAGGAATCGAGAAGCGCCGGTCGCCGAGCCGCTCCTAGCGTGATGACCATGGCAAACATCGAATCCGTCACCCTCGAAGTGGCCGACCCCACGGTCGCCGAGCGCTTCTACACCACCGCCTTCGGGCTGGACACGCAGATCCGCCTGCGGGCCTCGGCGGCACCGACGACCGGCTTCCGTGGGTTCCTGCTGGCCCTCACGGTGTCCCAGCCGGCCACCGTCGACGGCTTCATCGGCGCTGCCCTGGACGCCGGTGCCACGTCGCTGAAGCCTGCCGCCAAGTCGCTCTGGGGCTACGGCGGTGTCGTACAAGCCCCGGACGGGACGATCTGGAAGGTCGCGACCTCGGCGAAGAAGGACACCGGCCCGGCCACCCGGCAGATCGACGAGTTCGTGCTCCTGCTGGGGGTCGCGGACGTGGCCGCGAGCAAGCGGTTCTACGTCGAGCGCGGCCTCGCCGTGGCGAAGAGCTTCAGCCGCATGTACGTCGAGTTCGCTGCCGGGTCGAGTCCCGTCAAGCTGGCGCTGTACCGGCGCCGTGCCCTGGCCAAGGACGTCGGCGTCACTCCCGACGGCACCGGATCGCACCGGCTCGTGATCGGCGGCGCTGCCGGGCCGTTCACCGACCCGGACGGGTTCGCCTGGGAGGCCGCCTCGCTGGCACCCACGCAGGAAGGGCTCGCCACGAAGTGACTGGAGGAAGCATGACGGGCGCACCGCCGCGTGGGCTCGAGGAGAGGCTGCGGGACACCCGCGCGAAGCTGGAGAGCGACGTCGATCTCTGGGTCGCGACGTCGGGCTCCCCGGGCGGCGTCCACCTCATCCCGCTCTCGTACCTCTGGGACGGGACCGCGTTCCTCATCTCGACGCCGCGCGCCTCGGTCACCGGCCGCAACCTGCTGGCGGACGGCCGGGTGCGGCTCAGCCTCGGGCCGACGCGCGATGTCGTCATCGTCGACGGCACCGCCGAGCCGGTGGCCATCGCCGACCTCGGCCCGGAGCTGGGCGACGCGTTCGCGACCAGGACCGGTTTCGACCCGCGCGAACTCGACGAGCCCTATCAGTACTTCCTGATCCGGCCGCAGCGCATCCAGGCCTGGCGGGAGGCGAACGAGCTGCGGGGACGCGTCCTCATGCGCGACGGCCGCTGGCTCGGCTGACCGCCGCACGGGACCAAACACCGCCGCCTGCGGCAGGTTGACCGACCTAGGTACGCGCACTCTGGGCGCGCCCCCGCCCGGCCGCGAGGATGGCCGGGTGGAGAACACCGGCTACCCCTGCCCCGGCTGCGGCGCGCCCGCCGATCTCGTCCGCGGCTGTTCCGGCTGCGGCCGCCCGCCGTACCCGCCCGCCGCCGAGGTGATCCGGCTGGACGCGGAGATCCGTGCGCTCGGTCGGGAGGTGGCGCGGGCCCGCGAGGCGTACCAGGGGCTCGCCGATCGGCTGCTCGCGGCGCAGCGTCGGCGGGCGGAGCTGGCGGCCCGGGTCCGCGCGGAGATCGCCCGGCCGGTGCCGGCCGGTCCGCTGCCGTCGGTACCGCCGGTCCCGGTCCGACCCGCTCCGGTTCCGCCGCCGCCGGGCCGGCCGGAGACCTCCACCCGGACGGTGCAGGGGCTGCTGTTCGTCCTCGGCGGGCTGCTGCTCGGCACTGCGGCGGTGGTCTTCACCGCCGTTGCCTGGGCCGCCGTCGGGGTCGCCGGGCGGGCCGCGATCCTGGCCGCCGTCACCGTGCTGGCCCTGGCCGCGCCGCTGGTCGCGGTGTGGCGTGGGCTGCGGGGCACTGCGGAGACCTTCGCCGCGGTGGGGCTGCTGCTGGTGGTCCTCGACGGGTACGCCGCCTGGGCGGTGGACCTGTTCGGCGTGGCCGACTGGCCGGGCGCCCGATACGCCGCGCTGGTCGGGGGGGCCGGCGCGGCCATCGCCGCCGGGTACGCCCGGCTCAGCCGGTTGACCGTGCCCTGGTTCGCGGCGCTCCTCGTCGCGCAGCCGGTGCTGCCGCTGGCGGCGGTGGCGGCCCGCCCCGGTGCCGCCGGGTGGACCCTGGTCCTGCTCGGGGTGGCGTTGCTCGACCTCGTGGTGGTGGTCGCGCTGCGTCGCCGCTGGGCGGCGCCGGCCGAGCTCGGCCCGGTGCCGTCCCCCGCCGCCGCCCCGGTTCCGCCCGGTGCGGCCACCGCCGGGGCGGCGGACCAGGGCACGGCCCCGGGCCAGCCGGCGTCCGCCGGTGGGGTGCCGGCCGTGGTCGGCGGGGGGACGCCGGCCACGGGGCCGGGGGCGCGGATCGGGGGGCCGGCGGCCGGTGGGGGGCCGGCCGCCGGGCCGCGCGTCCCGGCCGTCGTGCGGGCCGGACAGGTGCTCGCCTGGCTCGGCTTCGGTGCCGCGACGGCGCTCGCCGCCGGCTGCGCGCTGGTGCCGCTGGCCTGGGGCCGGGCCGCCGGCCGGCCGCTGCTGGCCGGGGCGCCGTTGCTGCTGGTGGGGCTGGTCCTGCTCGGCGCGGCGTGGGCCGCCGGTGGCCGGGTGTTCCGTCAGGTCGCGGCGGCGCTGCTGGTGCCGCTGCTGGCCGCCGCGCTGCTGCGCCCGGTGGCCGAGCTGCGTCCGGGGGTGCTGCTGGTGGCGGCCGCCCTGGTGACCGCCGCCCTGGCCGGGGCGGCCCGGATGGTCCCGGCGCGGCTGCGCTCCGGCCCCCGCATCGGCGCCCTGCTCGTCGCCGGCGCGCTGGCACAGGTGGGGGTCCTGGCCACCCTGCTGGTCGCCGGTGGCGCGGTGGCCCGGTCGCTGCCCGGGTGGCGGGGCGCGGCGGCCGGCCCGACGGTTGCCTGGGGCTGGCAGCTTCCGGTCGCCGTCGCGCTGACCGCCGCCGCGATCGGCCTGCTGCTGCCCCGGGCCGCCCGTCCGGTGACCGCGCTGGTCGGTGTCGCGCTGACCGGTTCCGCCCTGCCGGCGGTGGCCGCCACGCCGTGGCCGGCGGCGCTCGCCGTCGATCTCCTCGTCGGGGTGGCCCTCCTGCTGGCCGTCGTCCGGCCGGCGCGCCGCACCCCGACCGTGGTGGTCGGGGCGCTGGCCGGCGCCGCGCTGCTCGGGCACGGTCTGCTGGTGGCCCTGGCCGCACCGGGCGGCATGCTGGTGACGCTCGGGGTGCTGCTGCCCGCCGGGCTGGCGATGGCGGCCCTCGCCCGCCGGGGGACCCCGGCGCAGCACGCCGTCGCCGGGGGCGGGCTGGCCCTGGCGCTGCTCGCCGTGCCGGCGGGAACGGTCGTCGCGCTCCTCGCCGCCGGCTCGGCCCCCTGGTGGCAGCTGCGGGCCGGCTTCGCCGCCGCCGTGGTCCCGCTGGTCGCGCTCGGCCCGGTCCGCCGCCACTGGCCCGACCTCGACGGGTACGCCTCGGCCGCCGCCGCCGTGGCGCTCGGCGTGCTCGGGCTGGCGCCGGTGGTCGTACCGGCCGCCGAGCCGGTCCCGCTCTACGCCGCGCTCGCCGCGCTGCTGCTGGTGGTCGTCGACCGGGACACCCCGGCGTCGGCCGTCGGCCGGGTGGTGGCCGCCGTGCTGGCGGTGCTCGCGGCGCTCGCCGCCGCCCCGGTGGCCGTGACGGCGCTGCTGTCCCCGTACGACGGGCCGGTCGAGCCCTGGTCGGGCGTACCCGCGGCCGGGCCGCTGCCCGGCGGATGGGTCGGCGGCGCGGCCCTGCTGGTGCTGGCGGTCGCCGCCGGGCTGGTCGGCCGGCGGACCGGAGGCGGCGCGGCCGTCCCGGCCCTGCTGGCACTGCCCTTCGCCGCCGCCGCGCTGCCGGTGCTGCTGGCGGCGGCCGGCGCGCCCTGGCCGGTGGTGCCGGCGGTGGCGCTGCTCACCGGGTTGGCGGCCCTGCTGGTCGCCGCGCTGCGGCGTCCGGGCCCCCTGCTGGGCGCGGTCGCGGTGCCGGTGGGGACGCTCTGGACCCTGGCCGGGCTGACCGGGCTGCTCGCCACCCGGGCTGGCACCCTCGCCGGCCTGGCGCTGCTGGTCGTGGCGGCGGCGGTGGCCGGCGTCGCCGGGCGGCGGGCCGAGGTGCGGCTGCTCGGCTGCCTGGCGGCGGTCGCCGCGGCCACCGGCCTCGCGGTGACCGCGTCGCTGGCGGCGGGGCTGCCGCTGCGGACCGCCGGTTTCGCGGTGCTCGCGGTGGCGGTGGCGGTGCTGTACGCCGCGCCGCCGCTGGCCCGGCGCACGCCGGTGACCGGCCGGGCGGCGGAGGGCGCGGCCCAGGCCGTGGCGCTGGTGGCGCTGCTGCTCACCGCGTCCGCCCCGCGCCACGCGGCGGCGGTCTGCGTGCTCTGGGGTGCGGCGGTGGCGCCGCGAGTGCTGCGGCGGGCCGAGTCCGCCACCGGGCGGTGGGCCTTGGCGGGGATCGCCGGCGGCAGCGAACTGCTCGGCGCCTGGCTGCTGCTCGCCGCCGGCGGGGTGGTGCTGCTGGAGGCGTACACCCTGCCGGCGGCGGGACTGGCGCTGGTCGCCGGGGTGGTCGCGCTGCGTACCCGGCCGGGGTTGACCAGTTGGCTGGCGCTCGGCCCCGGGTTGGCCGCCGCGCTGCTGCCCGGCCTGGTGTCGGTGCTGGTCGCCCCCGAGCCCCAGCCCTGGCGACGGCTGCTGCTCGGGGTCGCCGCGCTGGCCGTGGTGCTCGCCGGGGCCACCCGGCGCTGGCAGGCGCCGGTGGTGCTCGGGGGGACCACGCTGGCCCTGCTGGCCCTGCACGAGCTGGTCCGCGGCTGGGATCGGCTGCCCCGGTGGATCTTCCTGGCCGTCGGCGGGCTCGCGTTGATCGCCCTCGCCGCCACGTACGAGCGGCGGCGGCGTGACCTGACCCGGCTGCGCGCGGCCGTCGGCCGGATGGGCTGAGGTAGGGGCAACACCACCACGGATCGGGGTGTTGCCATGATTACCAGGCGCAATTGTCGCCGCGAGAATCAAGGGTGGGCCCGCCAACGGGTGCGGCCCGGACCGAGGACAGGGAGCGGAGATGGCGCGTTCAGCGGTGGCGGACCAACCGGTACGACGCGGCAGTGACTATGCCGTGTTGTCCCGACGGATCAGCGAGGCGGGCCTGCTCGAGCGCCGCCCCGGCCGGTACGCGGTGCGCATCGCGCTGACGGCGACCTTCTTCCTGGCGGGCTGGGCCGCGGTGGTGGCGGTCGGCGACTCGTGGGCGCAGCTGCTGATGGCGGTGGGGATGGCGGTGGCCACCACCCAGGTCGCCTTCCTCGGCCACGACGCCGGGCACCGGCAGATGTTCCGCCGCCGGGGCCCGAGCGAGCTGGCCGGTCTGCTCGCCGGCAACCTGGCGGTCGGGCTCAGCTACGGCTGGTGGGTCGACAAGCACAACCGGCACCACGCCAACCCCAACCACACCGACGAGGACCCGGACGTCGGCGGCGGCGCGCTGGTCTGGACGTACGAGCAGGCGGCGGCGACGCCGCCCTACCTGCGCTGGCTGGCGCGGCGGCAGGCCTGGCTGTTCTTCCCGATGCTGCTGCTGGAGGGCTTCCACCTGCACGTGGCCAGCGTCCGGGCCCTGGTCGGTCGGTCGGGCGGCGGCTGGTCCACGCCGATGCGGCACCGGGGGGTGGAGGCGCTGCTGCTCGCCGCGCACGCCGCCGGCTACCTGGGGCTGATCTTCGCGGTGATGTCGCCGGCGAAGGCGCTCGCCTTCATCGCCATCCACCAGGGCCTCTGGGGTCTCTACATGGGCTGCGCGTTCGCCCCGAACCACAAGGGCATGCCGATGCCGACGGAGGAAGACAACCTGGACTACCTGCGTAAGCAGGCGCTCACCTCGCGCAACGTGCGGGGCGGCCGGTTCGTCGACGTCGCGCTGGGCGGGCTCAACTACCAGATCGAGCACCACCTGTTCCCGAACATGCCCCGGGGCAACCTGCGCCGGGCGCAGCCGATCGTGCACGCGTACTGCGCCGAGCGCGAGGTGCCGTACGTCGAGACCGGGCTGGTCGAGTCGTACCGGCAGGCGCTGGCGCACCTGCACGAGGTGGGCCGGCCGCTGCGCGGCTGACCCTCGTACGCACGACGGGGCGGCACCGGTCACGGTGCCGCCCCGTCGCGTCGGGGTGCGGGGCGATCAGCCGCCGAACGCCTTGATCAGCTCTTCCGGGGCCTCCTGGGTCTGGCTGGCCGGCGGCTTCTGCGGGGCGACGGTCGCGCCGAAGTCCGTGTAGGTGGTCTTGAGCTTGCCCGCCGCGGGGGAGAGCACGGTGGTGTCGACGACCAGCTCGATCAGCCGGCCCTGGTCGTCGGTCTTCGCGGTGAACGGCACCGCCTTGGCCTTGGCGCCGAGCGCCTTGATGCCCTTGTCGTCCGGCTTGGCCTTGCTGTAGTCGAGGGTGCCGGTGAAGGCGTGCTCACCGGTCTTCTCGACCTCGGTGACCCCCTTGATCATTTGCTTGGCGCCGCCCGGGTCGCCGTCGGGCATCAGGTTCATCTGACCGCTGGCGCCGAGCTTGGTGGCGTCCATGTGCAGCCACTTCTTCGGTGCGCCCGCCATGCCGCTGATCTTCATCCAGGCGTCGTCGCCGAGGGTGATCATCCGGACCTTGCCCTGGCTGCCCATGTCGAGGGTCATGTCCATCGCCTTGGAACGCGGGTCCATCAGGCCACCGCCGCTGATCACCGACGAGGTGATGGTGGCCCGGACGCTGTCCTCGTTGAGCTTGAGCGCGGCGGCGGTCAGCTCGTCGAGCGGAGCGACCGACGCGCTGCTGCTCGGGGCGACGCTCGCGGCGCTTCCGCCGGCGGCTGGAGCGTCCGCTCCGTCCTGGTTGCCGCAGCCGGTCAACAGACCCAGCGCGGCGACGAGCGCGACCCCCGTGGTCGCCAGCCGTCGAGTGTTCATTGTGGATTTCTCCTCGTGAAGGGTGGGCCGGTGCGGCGTGTGCTGCCGCCCACCGGCCGGGCCGTCGGTCAGCGTAGCGGGCGGGAGCGACAGTCGGGTGTCGATGTCCGTCCGCCGTCGCCGTCGGTGCCCGATCCGGCACGCCCGGTCAACCGGCGCCGACCCGCCTCCGGCGCGTCCGGCCCGCCCAGGCCGGTGCCGGTAGGGTCGGGCCATGACAGACCTGCTCACCGCCGAGGCGGTGCGAGAGAAGCTGGGCGGGCTGGCGGACTGGTCGGGCGACCCGACCCAGATCAGCCGCACCGTCGAGCTGGGCAGCTTCCCGGCCGCCATCGCCGTGGTCGACCGGGTGGCGGTGGTGGCCGAGCGACTCGACCACCACCCTGACATCGACATCCGGTGGCGGACCGTGACCTTCCGCTGCGTCACCCACTCCGCCGGTGGGGTCACCCACCGGGACGTGGAGCTGGCGCGCCAGATCGACGACATCGTCCGGAGCGCCCGATGAGATTCGAGATCAGCAAGGTGCTGGACGCCATCGAGGGGCGCGTCTGCACCGACCCGTCACTGGCCCGGGCCGTGCTCGACCTGGCCGAGGTGATCCGCTACCAGGACCTCGACGGCGGTCGGCCGGCCAGCCTGCTGCGGCTCGGCATGGTGATCGACGCCCTCTCCCGCGAGCTGGAGGAGGACAGCGTCCCGGTCTACGCCGTGGTGCACCGGGCGTTGCTCTCCGACGCCGACCTCACCTCCAACGAGCGGATGGTGGTCCGGCGCTGGGCCGACGACGGCCTGGTCGAGGTGCTGGACAACCCGGGCGACCGGATGCTGGAGGTGGCCGACCTGCTCGGCCTGCCGGTGCTCACCCGGGTCCGGTTCGACGGCCTGCGCGGCCGGTTCCCGTGGCTGGTGGAACAGCCGGGCCGGGTGCTCGCGCCGGTGCCCGGCGCCGGCGGCCCGGTGTTCGTCGCGCACGTCGGCGGCGGCTCGACCCCGGTCGAGGGGGACCGCTCACCGGTCGGGGCGAAGCTGCTGGCCCGGCAGTGGCGCTGCCCGGAGCCGGGGTGCGCCCTCTTCGGCGGTGGCGGGGGCGGCGGCGCCTTCGCCGACCTGGCCCGGGTGGAGCGCGCGCCGGCCGGCCAGCCGCCACCCGCGCTGCGCAACGGGGTGCCGACCTGCCCCCGGCACGGCGCCCGGCTCGGTGACGCCGGGCCGCGCCCCCGCACCGAGGTGCTGGCGGTCCGGATCGGTGGCCTGGTCCGGCGGCGGTTCGTGCTCACCGAGGAGCAGCCGGTGTTCATCGGGCGGGCGCCCGAGGCCGGCGGCGGGATCGTGCTCGGCCAGTGGCTCAACGACGAGGCCCGGCGCTGGATCAGCCGCAGCCACCTCAAGCTGGAGCTGCGGGTCGGCGAGGTGATCGTGACCGACGTGAGCACCAACGGCTCCGGCATCCGCCCGCACGGGTCGATGACCGAGGCGGAACGGATCCCGCTCGCGCCGAACCAGTCCCGGGTGCTCGGCGGCGCCGACATGGTCGAGCTCTACCCGGGCGTCCAGGTCGGCCGCGCCCGCGAGCTGCCCACCGGCGCCCCGTTCACCCCCACCTCGGTGATGGCCGAGGCGCCCACCATGGCGATGCGCCTGCCCCGCAACTGACCGACGAACGACGAGCGGGCGTCGGGACCGTGGTCCCGACGCCCGCTTCGCGCGTACGAGGTCAGCCGGCCAGCACGGCGGCGAGCTGGGCCACCGCGTGGTCGATCTCCTCCTCGGTGATCACCAGCGGCGGGGCCAGCCGGATGGTGGAGCCGTGGGTGTCCTTGGCCAGGACGCCCCGCTCCATCAGCCGCTCGCAGGCCTGGCGGCCGCTCATCAGCGCCGGGTCGATGTCCACCCCGGCCCAGAGGCCGCGGACCCGGACGGCGACCAGACCCTTGCCGACCAGCCCCTCCAGGCCGGCGCGCAGCCGCACGCCCAGCTCGGCGGAGCGGCGCTGGAACTCGCCGGTGGCCAGCAGCCGGACCACCTCGGTGGCGACCGCGCAGGCCAGCGGGTTGCCGCCGAAGGTCGAGCCGTGCTGGCCCGGCTTCAGCACCCCCAGCACGTCGGCGTTCGCGGCGACCGCGGAGACCGGCACGATGCCGCCGCCGAGCGCCTTGCCCAGCAGGTACATGTCCGGCACGACGCCCTCGTGGTCGCAGGCGAAGGTGTGCCCGGTCCGGCCGAGGCCGGACTGGATCTCGTCGGCGATGAAGAGCACGTTGCGCTCGGTGCAGACCTGGCGGACGCCCGGCAGGTAGCCCTCCGGCGGCACCACGACGCCCTGCTCGCCCTGGATCGGCTCGAGCAGCACGGCGACGGTGTTCTCGTCGATGGCGGCGGCCAGCGCGGCCAGGTCGCCGTAGGGGACGACCGTGAAGCCCGGGGTGTACGGCCCGAAGTCGGCGCGCGCGTCCTCGTCGGTGGAGAAGCTGACGATGGTGGTCGTCCGGCCGTGGAAGTTGCCCTCGGCGACCACGATGTTGGCCTGGCCGGGGGTGACGCCCTTGACCTGGTAGCCCCACTTGCGGGCGACCTTGACGCCGGTCTCGACCGCCTCGGCGCCGGTGTTCATCGGCAGGACCAGGTCCTTGCCGCACAGCTCCGCCAGCTCCTTGCAGAAGTCGGCGAACTGGTCGTGGATGAACGCGCGGCTGGTGAGGGTCAGCTTGTCGAGCTGCTCGTGCGCGGCGCGGATCAGCGTCGGGTGCCGGTGGCCGAAGTTCAGCGCCGAGTAGCCGGCGAGGCAGTCCAGGTAGCGACGGCCGTCCACGTCGGTGAGCCAGGCGCCCTCGGCGGAGGAGATCACCACCGGCAGCGGGTGGTAGTTGTGCGCGGTGTGCTTCTCCGCGTCCCGTACCGCGGCCGGAGTCCGCAGCATGTCCTCGATCACTTGCTCGCCTTTCCCTGACGGAGTCGCAACGTGCAGCACTTCGGTCCGCCGCCGGCCTTGCGCAGCTCGGACAGGTCGATGCCGATGGTCTCGTAACCCCGGTCGCGCAGCTTCGCGGCCAGGTCGGTGGCCTGCGCCGGCAGCACCACGTGCCGGCCGTCGCTGACCGCGTTCAGCCCCAGCACCTCGGCGTCGGCCATGGTGGCGTGCACGGCGTCCGGGAAGAGCCGGCGCAGCACCGCCTGGCTGCCGGGAGAGAACGCCTCCGGAAGGTACGCCACGGTCCGCTCGTCGAGCACGGTCAGGGCGGTGTCCAGGTGGTAGAAGCGCGGGTCGACCAGCTGCATCGTGATCACCGGGTAGCCGAAGACCTCCTGCAGCTGCGCGTGCGAGGCGTGCGCGGTGCGGAAGCCGGTGCCGGCCAGCAGGTAGTCACCGACCAGCAGGACGTCGCCCTCGCCCTCGTTGACGTGCTTCGGGTCGTACATCTCGAAGCCGGCGGCCTCGAACCAGGCGCGGTAGGCGGGGGCCTCGTCGGCGCGCTGCGGGTCGCGGAACTGCACGGCCATGGCCCTGTCGTCGATCACCGTGCCGCCGTTGGCGGCGAAGACCATGTCCGGCAGGCCGGCGACCGGGTCGATCAGCTCGACGGAGTGGCCCAGGTCGAGGTAGGTCTGGCGCAGCTGCTCCCACTGCCGGATCGCCAGGTCGGCGTCGACCGGCGCGGTCGGGTCCATCCACGGGTTGATGGCGTAGTCGACGGCGAAGTACGTCGGCCGGCACATCAGGAAGCGCTGGCTGATGGCGTCCATCGTCATGTCCTGCTCCTGGGGGTCGGGCGCGCCCGGCCACCTCGGCCGACGGGCTGGCGCCGTCCGTCAACGGTATGCGGCATCGGTCGACGACATCCACCGCCGAGGCTTGCGTACGCCGACGAAACATTGCGTCTAGCGTCGTCCGCGCGGTGATCTGTTGCGTTCTCGCCCACAACCCCGCATGACGAAGGGGCCGCCACCCCCGGAACGGGAGGTGACGCCCCCCTGGACGCGCTTCGGGGGCGGCGAACCGCCGCCCCCGAAAGGATGCGTGCCCGGCTGGTGAACCACCAGACTGATCGGGCGTCACCGGCGCACCGCCGGCGAGCGGGAAGATGCCCGTCAGAACCGGTCGACAAACTGTGAGTCGAGCCACTCCCGGAACCGGGACACCCACTCGCCGTCGGCGGTCGGCCAGTCGAACTGGCCGGTCATCGCGACCACCCCGACCACCACGGCGGCGAGGCCGAGCAGGATGCCGATCAGCGCGTCGGTCTTGCCGGCGACGTGCCGCCGTCGGGTCGCCATCAGGCCGAGGACGGAGAGCACCGCGCCGGCCGCGCCGACCGCGATGCCGTACCCGGCCAGGGTGCCGGTGAGCACGAACAGGGCGCCGACCACGGAGACGATCAGGCCGAGGGTGGCCAGCAGGCTGGCCCGCGGCTTCGGGCCGGCGACCACCGGGGTCTCCCGGCGGGCCTCGTCCCGATCGGGGACACCGTCCCGGTTCAGGTCGACCGTCCGCTCGGCGGTGGGGTCGGCGAGGGGCGCGGCCGGCCGGGTGTCCGGGTCCGCGCCGGTGAGCCGGTCCGACGTCGTACGCCGGGGCTCGTCGTCGATCGGGGCGACCCGGCCGGAGGGGCCGTGGGTCGTCTCGGAGCGGGCGGTGGCCGCCCGGGCCAGCGCGGCGCGCTCCGCGTCGGCGTCGCGCTCGCCGTCGGTGGCCAGCGCGCTGCTGCGGTACGTCGTCGGCTCGGCGTCCCGGTCGTTGACCACCGGCGGGTCGGCCGGGCGGTCGACCGGGTCGACGGTGGCGCTCCGGTCGCGTCCGTCGACGTGCCCGTCGCCGTTACGGTCGGTCGTGGGCGCCGGCTCGGTCCGGCGCGACAGCGAAGGAATCTTCATCACGAACACCTCCTGATCGATGCGTGGAGGCCTCGGGAAGCGCCGGTGGGCAGCCACGCGTATCACCGCTGTGGTACCCAGCGGCCCGATCCGCCACACCCGGGCTACCGTTGCCGTCGTGCCAGAGGGACACACCATCCACCGCCTGGCGGCCCGGCACGCCGAGCTGTTCGCCGGCGACAAGGTGATCGCCGCCAGCCCGCAGGGCCGCTTCGCCGAGGGCGCCGCCCGGCTCTCCGGCACCGTCCTCGACGGCACCGAGGCGTACGGCAAGCACCTGCTGCACCACTACGCCGGCGAGCTGACCCTGCACGTGCACCTCGGCCTGTACGGCAAATTCACCGACGGCCCGGGGGAGCCGCCGCCCCCGGTCGGGCAGGTCCGGTTGCGGCTCGCCAGCGACCGGCACTGGCTCGACCTGCGCGGCCCCACCGCCTGCGAGCTGCTCACCCCGCCCGAGGTCGCCGCGCTGCGCGACCGGCTCGGCCCGGACCCGCTGCGCGCCGACGCCGACCCGCGCCGGGCCTGGGTGCGGATCCGGCGCAGCCCCACCCCGCTCGCCGCGCTGCTGCTGGACCAGTCGGTGGTGGCCGGCACCGGGCTGATCTTCGTCACCGAGGCGCTGTTCCGGGCGGGGCTGCCACCGATGCTGCCCGGCCGGGAGCTGACCCCGGCCGGCTGGGACGCGCTCTGGGCCGACCTGGTCGAGCTGATGACGCTGGCCGTCGACCGCGGCCGGATCGACACCGTCCGCGACGCGCACCTGCCGGAGGCGATGGGCCGCCCGGCGCGCGTCGACCGGCACGGCGGCGAGGTGTACGTCTACCGCCGCCCCGGCGACCCCTGCCACGTCTGCGCGACCCCGGTGCGCCGGGGCGCGCTGGCCGGCCGCAACCTCTACTGGTGCGCCACCTGCCAGGCCGGTTGAGCCCGGCTCAGTCGCCGTCGACGAGCCAGCGGACCGACTCGACCTGGTTCGGGAAGACGACCTCCCCGTCCGTGCTCCAGGCCAGCGTCTGCGCGATCGCCCAGCCCCGGACCCGGTCCCGGTCCAGCCCCAGCGCGCCGGTGAGCCGGTCGAGCCGCCGCCGCAGCGCCGCCGGCGAGTGACCCAGCTCGGGGCCGCGAACGATCGGCACCGCCCCGAACTCCCGCTCGCCGACCAGCGGCTTCGGGTCGATCACCAGCCACGGCTCGCGGGTCGCGCGCAGCACGTTGCCGGCGTGCAGGTCCTGGTTGACCAGCACCTGTTCGCCCTGGTCGGCGACGAGTTCGGCGAGCCGGCCGAGCGCGACGTCGAGCAGCCGCCGCTCGTACGGCCGGCCGGCCCGCTCCCAGTTCACCGGCAGCCGCGCGCGCCAGCCGGCGGCCTCCTCGGCGAGCGTGGTGAACGGCCCGTCGGCCGGTTGCCACAGCCGGGGCAGCAGCCCGGCGACGACGTCCAGCGCCTCGTCGGGCGGCAGCTCGTGTACCGGCGAGCCGGGCAGGCACCGCTCGACCAGCAGCGCCCGCCGTCGCGGGTCGTGCGCGAGCAGGCGTACCGCCCCGTCGCCGGCCCAGTGCGCGAGTGCGTCGGCCTCGCAGCGGCTGTCCTCGTCCGGGTACTGGAGCTTGAGCACCGCCGGGGTGCCGTCGGGCAGCGTGGCGGGCACCGCCAGGGAGGCGAACGCGTACGGAAAGGGCGGCCCGAGTCGCAGGGACCAGCGCTCGGCGCACTCGTCCCGCCACCGGGGCAGCGTCGCCAGCCAGTCCCGCCCGACCGCCGTGCGGCGCACCCACGCCAGCCCCTCCGGAATCTCCACCCGGCCATCCTGCCCGCCCCGGCAGTGCCGGACCCACCCCGTTCCGCCGGCCGGGTGATGCAGGCTTCGGGTGCGTTTCTTGTCACCCCGACGACAGGAAACGCACCCACACCGCACCGATCAGGGGCGCCAACCGGCGGCCGTCAACGCGGCGCGCAGTTGGGCCGCCACTTCGTCGGGCCGGCGACGGACGTCGAAGGCGGTGAACCGGAGTATGCGGTCGCCCTCGATCCAGATCTGGTTCTGCCGACGCAGGTCCGCCGCCCAGTGCCGGACGTCCATGTGGTGCCCGCCGTCGACCTCGACGTGCAGGCCCCATCGCCGCCAGTAGGCGTCCAGGTAACGCACGCGCCCGTCGGCGTCGCGCCGCCGTTCCTGCCCCTCGGGGAGGGGTAGCCGGTGCCGCCGGCAGAGCCGGACCAGGTCGATCTCCGACAGCGCCTCGGCTCCGCCGACGATGTCCCGCAGGGTCTGCCGGATCAGGAGCCGGCGACGGGCCCGTGGCATCCGCTCCAGCACCACGCCGATCTCGTCCGGCGTCGCCCGGCGCTGCTGGCAGCCGGCCGCCAGGATCTCCTGCGCCTGGTCGTCCGTGCGGGCCCACCCGGCCGCGTCCACCAGGGAACGCGCCATCCCGGTCCGGTCGGGGTGGCCGCGCTGGCGGTCCTCGGCCGGCAGGTCACGGGTGCGGCGGACCCGGACGGCCGGTAGCCCCGGTGGAAGCCGACGCAGCAGGTCCGCCGCCCGCCGGCCGTGGGGCACGAGCACGTCGACGACCTCGTACCGCCAGTTGCCGCGCAGCCCCGCGGCCTGCGCCGCGGCCAGTCCCGCGAGGACGGCGTCCTCCCCGGCGGCGAGCACCGCCACCCACCACTGCTGATCCCGGTGGAACGCCGCGTGCGGGTCGCCCACCCGGAGCAGCCCTCGGCAGATCCGGTGCCAGCGCCCCGTGGCGAGGCGGTGCCGCACCGCCGACGGGCTCAGCTCGCCGGTCGCCTGCCCCAAGTGAGTACCCCCGACTGGGTGAACAGCAGCCAGTCCAACCCTGACGCGTCGTCGCTCGGCATCCGCACCCCGCCATGGCACCGGACTTCGGGTGCGGTGATTGTCGTCCGGGCGACAAGAACCGCACCCGAAGTCGACAGGGTGAGGTCAGCTGGCCAGTGCGTCGACCGCCTTGCGGGCGGCGATCAGCACCGGGTCCCACACCGGGGCGTACGGCGGGGCGTAGCCGAGATCCAGCGCCGTCATGTCGTCCACGGTCATGCCGTTCCAGAGCGCCACGGCCAGCGCGTCGATCCGCTTGGCCGCCTCGGAGCGGCCGACGATCTGGGCGCCGAGCAGCCGCCCGGTGGGACGCTCGGCGATCAGCTTGACGGTCATCGGGCGGGCTCCCGGGTAGTAGCCGGCCCGGCTGGTCGACTCGGCCCGCACCGTGACGAACTCGAAGCCGGCCGACGCGGCTTCCCGCTCCCGCAGCCCGGTACGCCCCACCTCCAGGTCGCAGACCTTGGTCACGGCGGTGCCGATGACGCCGGGGAAGGTGGCGTACCCGCCGCCGATGTTGATCCCGACGACCCGGCCCTGCTTGTTGGCGTGCGTGCCGAGCGGGACGTGCACGGCCATCCCGCTGACCCGGTGCAGCGTCTCCACGCAGTCGCCGGCCGCCCAGACGTCGGGCATCCCCGGCACCCGCATCCGCCGGTCGACGCGGATCCCGCCGGTGGTGCCCACCGGCAGGCCGGCGGCCGCGGCGAGCGCGGTGTTCGCGCGTACCCCGAGGCCGAGGACCACGAGGTCGGTCGGCATCGACCCGGCGTCGGTGACCACCGCGGCGACCCGGCCGTCGCGCTCCTCGATCCCGGTCACCCGGACGCCGGTGCGGATCTCGATGCCGAGGCCGCGCATCGCCGTGGCCACCAGGGCGGCCATGTCCGGGTCGACGGTGGACATCGGCTGCTCGCCCTGCTCGACGAGGGTGACCGAGAGCCCCCGCTGGACCAGCGCCTCGGCCATCTCCACCCCGATGTAGCCGCCGCCGACCACCACCGCCCGGCGTGGCTTCGGCTCGGCGTCCAGCCAGTCGCGCACCGCCGCGCCGTCGTCGAGGGTCTGCACCCCGAAGACGCCGCCCACCTCGTCGCGGGCCCAGTCGGGCTTCGTCGGCACCGCTCCGGTGGCGTACACCAGGGTGTCGAACCGCTCGCGGACCTCGCCGCCGCGGTCCAGGTCGTGGGCGACGACCTCGCGGCGGTCCAGGTCGATGCCGGTGACCTCGGTGCGGGTCCGCACGTCGATCTGGTGCTTTTCGCGGAACGTCGCGGGGGAGCGGACGATCAGGTCGTCGCGTTCCTCGACCGTCCCGCTGATCCAGTACGGGATGCCGCACGCCGAGTACGACGTGAAGTGCCCCCGCTCGAACGCGAGGATCTCCAGGTCGTCGGGGCCCCGACGGCGGCGGGCCTGGGAGGCCGCCGACATGCCCGCGGCGTCCCCGCCGATGACGATCAGCCGTTGTGCCACGGTGACCAGTCTCCCACGTGGGAGATCAGCCGCGGGTCTGTCGCGCCACGTCCGCGACCACGTCCTCCAGCCGGCCGGTCCGCTCGAAGACGGCCCGCTGCCGGGCGGCGCCGCTGCCGTGCCGGCGCAGCCCGGCCAGCAGGTCGGTCACCTCGGCGAGGTCGCCGTGGCTCTCCAGCGCCGGGCGCACCCGATCGACCAGGGCGTCCAGCAGCGCCCAGGCCGGGCGCAGCTCGCCATTGGTGAGGTCGACGCCCTCGCCCTCCAGCCCGTCGTGCGCGGCCCGCCAGTGCGCGGCGACCAGCAGGTGGTGGTCGGTGTTGACCGCGGGGCGGCCCTCGGCGATGTCCGCCATCGCGGTCGCCACCATCGCCCGGACCATGGCCGCGACCAGCACCGCGTCGTCCACCGACGGGCAGACGTCACCGATGCGGATCTCCACGGTCGGATACTTCGCCGACAGCCGGGCGTACCAGTAGAGCATCCCCTCGTCGAGCATCACGCCGCTGGCGACGAGCTGTCGGATCAGCCGCTGGTAGTGCTCGTGCGACCTCAGGAACGGGGTGGGGGCGACCGACGGCCAGTGCTCCCACTCGACCGAGCGCCAGCTCGCGTAGCCGGTGTCCGTGCCCCGGGCGAACGGGGAGTTGGTGGCCACCGCGTGCAGCACGGGCAGCCAGGGGCGGACGTGGTTGAGCACCTGGACGCCGGTCTCCGGGTCTCCGACGCCGACGTGCACGTGCATGCCGTTGTTGCCGGGGCCCGGCACCAGCAGCCGGAACCGCTCGATCATCTGGTCGAAGCGGGGCTTGTCGACCACCGGCGGGACCGGGCCGTCGACCGGGCCGGTGCCGATGGCGAGCAGCCGTACGCCGGCCCGCTCGGCGGCGTCGGCGAGCGCGGCCCGCAGCACGCCGAGGGAGTGGCGGATCGACCGGAGTTCCAGCCCGGGCGGGCTGCCGATCTCGATCTGGCTGGTCTGGAACTCCCGCTCCACCTGGCCGCGCAGCTCCGCCGGCACCTGCTCCATCACCAGGTCGACGGCGGGCACCGCGGCACCGGTGTGCGGGTCGACGAGCAGGAACTCCTCCTCGACGCCCACCGTGAGCAGGTCGGTGCCGTTCGGGGCTGCCTGGCTCGCCGCCGCCACCTGGCTGGTCATCGCCACCACCGTCCGTTCGCACCGGTCACGGTCCGTCCGCGCCGGTCGCGGCTCTGGTTACCCCGGGTGGCGGCGACGGAAAACGCCGGTCCGGCGCGTCGGGGCGGCGTGTCGCCGATCCCGCCGGGTGGAGTGGACGGCGGACCCTAGGCTGGTCGCGTGCCGGGTCTGCTGGTGGCGGTGACGGGTCTGTGGGCGTACGCGCTCACCGAGCTGACGCTGCTCGGGCAGCGTCCGGCGGAGCTTCTCGCCGGCGCGGCGGTGGTGGCCGCGCTGCTGCTCGCGACGCTGCTGGCGGCGCGTCCGCGCCGGGTGGGCGGCCCGGCCCGGGGTGGCCGGCGGGCGGTGGGCCTGCGGGAGCGGGCCCGGCGCCGGCGGGTGCCGCGCCAGGTCGATCCGGACGCGGCCGGCCGGCCCCGTCCCCGGGCCCCGGGGTGGCGTCCCTCGGCCGGGTGGCGCCCGGTCGCGGGCTGACCCCGCGCGTCGCCGCCCGGCCGATTCCGTCGTCATCCGTCCCGCCGGCCCCGGCCGGGGGACATCCGGAATCGGACCGAGGGGTCACTCCATGCTCGCCTTCTCACCCGTGCACGACGCGGTGGCTGCCGCCGGCGCCGCCGTCACCTGGCTCTCCGACGCGCTCGCGCCGCTGACCGGCGGGGCGGCCACCGCCGCCGCCATCGTCCTGTTCACCATCGCCGTCCGGCTGCTGATCTCGCCGCTCACCCTGGCGCAGGTCCGTGGGGAGCGGCGCCGCGCGGCGCTCGCCCCCGAGGTCCACCAGCTCCAGCAGCGGTACGCCGACGACCCCGCGCGGTTGCAGTCCGAGCTGTTCGGGCTCTACCGGCGGGCCGGCGCCAATCCGGTCGCCGGCTGCCTGCCGGCGCTGCTCCAGGCGCCCTTCTTCCTGGTCATGTACCGGCTCTTCGCCACCGGTGAGGGCGGCGGCGGGCTGCTCGACGAGCGGCTGGGCGGGGTGCCGCTGGGCTGGCACCTGGGTGACGGACTCTCCGGCCCGGTGGTGCTGGTCTTCGGCCTGCTGCTGGCGGCGCTGACCGGCCTGGCCTGGTTTTCCTCCCGGCGGGCGAAGCGCGCCGCGGCGTCGACCGGCACCGTGGCCGGTACGCCGATCGAGGGACCGGGCGCGGCCACGCTGGGCCGGCTGATCCCGCTGCTGCCGTACGTGACCGTGCTGGTGGCGCTGGTGGTGCCGCTGGCGGCGGTGATCTACCTGGTGACCACCACGGCGTGGACGGCGCTGGAGCAGGTGGCGCTGCGTCGGCCGCAGCGGGACTCCATCGACAAACGTTGACATCTGTCGGCCCGGCGGCGTACAAATCGCTGTCAGAGAGCGCTCTCTCGACCCGTCCCCGCAGAGAGGCACCCCCCGATGAACCCTGCCCCGGCGGCCTCCGCCGCCCCCCGCCCACCCCGGTCGCGCCGACGGCTCCCGCTGGCCGTCGCGCTGGCCGTCGCCACCACCGCACTGACCGGCGTGACCGTGACCGCGCACGCCGCCGTCCCGCCGCCCCCGTCCGGCTGGAGCCTGATGTGGAGCGACGACTTCACCGGCTCCGCCGGCACCCTGCCGTCCTCGGCCAACTGGATCATCGACACCGGCACCAGCTACCCGGGCGGCCCCGCCAACTGGGGCACCGGCGAGATCCAGACGTACACCGCCAGTGCCACCAACCTCGCCCACGACGGCGCCGGCAACCTGCGGATCACCCCGGTCCGCGACGGCGCCGGCCGGTGGACCTCGGCCCGGATCGAGACCATCCGCACCGACTTCAAGCCGGCCGCCGGGGGAGTGCTCGCCATCGAGGGGCGCATCCAGATGCCCAACGTCACCGGCGCGCAGGCCGCCGGGTACTGGCCGGCGTTCTGGGCGCTCGGCTCGCCGTACCGCGGCAACTACCAGAACTGGCCCGGCGTCGGCGAGTTCGACGTGATGGAGAACGTCAACGGCCTGAACCAGGTCTGGGGCGTGCTGCACTGCGGGTACGCCCCGGGCGGCCCGTGCAACGAGTTCAGCGGCCTGGGCAACTCCCGGCCCTGCCCCGGCAGCACCTGCCAGTCCGCCTTCCACACCTACCGCTTCGAGTGGGACGCCTCGGTCGCCCCGCAGCAACTGCGCTGGTACGTCGACGGGCAGCTGTTCCACACCGTCGGCCAGAACCAGGTCGGCGAGCCGTACTGGACCCAGATGACCGGCCACGCCGGCTACTTCCTGCTGCTCAACGTCGCGATGGGTGGCTCGTTCCCGAACGGGGTGGCCGGCTACGCCACGCCGACCGCCTCGACCGTCTCCGGCCGGTCGATGCTGGTCGACTACGTGGCGGTCTACCGGCGGGGCACGTCCACGCCGCCGCCGACCACCCCGCCGCCGTCCGGCGGCGTCGACGCGTACGGGACGATCCAGGCCGAGGCGTTCACCGCGCAGAACGGGGTGATCGTCGAGGCGTGCGCCGAGGGCGGGCAGAACATCGGCGCCCTGCGCAACGGTGACTGGGTCCGCTACGACAACGTCGACTTCGGCGCGACCCCGCCCCGCGACTTCGTCGCCCGGGTGGCCTCCGGGGCGGCCGGCGGGGTGAGCGGGCTGGTCGAGGTGCGCCTGGACAGCCCGACCAGCGCGCCGATCGGCAGCTTCGCCATCGCCAACACCGGCGGCTGGCAGAGCTGGCGCTCGG
The DNA here is from genome assembly GCF_900091515.1 of Micromonospora purpureochromogenes. Classification (NCBI taxonomy): domain Bacteria; kingdom Bacillati; phylum Actinomycetota; class Actinomycetes; order Micromonosporales; family Micromonosporaceae; genus Micromonospora; species Micromonospora purpureochromogenes. The sequence goes on from NZ_LT607410.1 coordinate 1,737,596, forward strand.
TGCCCGGCAACGTCGCCGCGGCGACCGGGCGGCACGCCGTCTACCTGACCTTCAGCAGCGGCCAGAGCGCCGACTTCGTCAACGTCAACTGGTTCACCTTCCGGCGCTGAGCGCGCCCGGGGCCCGCGTCGAGGCGACGCGGGCCCCGATCGGTGTCGCGACCACTCTGGACAGAATCAGTTAACAGTCTTAATAATAAGCGCGCACGTCGACATCCATGGATCGATCGCAGTCCGGAGGGTCGCATGACGCGTTCCAGAACCCTGCTCCTCTCCCTGGTAGCCGCGCTGGTCGCGACCCTCGGCGCGGCGTGGGTCGCGCTGCCCGCGTACGCGGCCGGGGCGACCGCCAGCTTCGTCAAGACCTCCGACTGGGGCAGCGGCTGGGAGGGGAAGTACACGATCACCAACGGCGGCGGCAGCACCATCTCGGGCTGGACCGTCTCCTTCGACCTGCCCGCCGGGACCACCGTCGGCAGCTACTGGGACGCGCTGCTCACCAGCTTCGGCCAGCGGTACACCTTCACCAACCGGTCCTGGAACGGCACCGTCGCCCCGGGCGCCTCGGTGTCGTTCGGCTTCCTCGGCGCCGGGACCGGCTCGCCGACCAACTGCCTGCTCAACGGGGCGTCCTGCGGTGGCGGCAGCACCCCGCCGAGCCCGACGCCGACCACCCCGACGCCGTCGCCCACCACCCCGGCCCCGACCACGCCGCCGCCCACCGGCGGGCTGCCGAAGCACCTGCTCACCGGCTACTGGCACAACTTCGACAACCCCGCGGTCGAGCTGCGACTGCGCGACGTGCCCGCCGAGTACGACATCGTCGCCGTCGCCTTCGGCGAGGCCACCGCCACGCCCGGCGCGGTGGGGTTCGCCGTCGACCCCGGACTGTCCGCCGCACTGGGCGGCTACACCGACGCGCAGTTCACCGCCGACGTGCAGACCCTGCGCTCGCGCGGCCAGAAGGTGATCCTCTCGGTCGGCGGCGAGGCCGGCCGGGTCGCGGTCAACGACGCCACCTCGGCCACCGCCTTCGCCGACACCGTCCACGCGCTGATCCAGCGGTACGGCTTCGACGGGGTCGACATCGACCTGGAGAACGGGCTCAACCCGACGTACCTGGCCCAGGCGCTGCGCGCCCTGCGGGCGAAGGTCGGCGCCGGCCTGATCATCACGATGGCACCACAGACCATCGACATGCAGTCGCCCAGCACCGGCTACTTCAAGCTGGCGCTGGACATCCGGGACATCCTCACCGTGGTCAACACCCAGTTCTACAACTCCGGGGTGATGCTCGGTTGCGACCAGAACGCCGCGTACTCGCAGGGCACGGTGAACTTCATCGTCGCCCTCGCCTGCATCCAGCTGGAGGCGGGGCTGCGCCCCGACCAGGTCGGCCTGGGCCTGCCCGCCGGGCCGGGCGCCGCCGGCGGTGGCATCGTCGCGCCGAGCGTGGTCAACGCGGCGCTGGACTGCCTGGCCCGCGGCACCAACTGCGGCAGCTTCCGGCCGCCGCACACCTACCCGGGCATCCGGGGCGCGATGACCTGGTCGGTGAACTGGGACGTCAGCAACGGCAACGGTTTCGCCCGGACCGTCAAGCCGCACCTGGCCACCCTGCCCTGACGGGCGCGGCCGGTCCGCCGTCCCGCGGGCCGGCCACGCCGCACCACCCGGCCCACCCGGCCGGTCCGCACCCGGCCCACCCCCCAGCCGGGCTGTCCGCACCACCGGCCCACCCCCGGCCGGTCCGTCCGCATCCCGGCCCACCCCTGGCCGGTCCATCCGCACCGCCGGCCCACCCCCGGCCGGCCAGTCCGCATCCCGGCCCACCCCTGGCCGGTCCGTCCGCACCGCCGGCCCACCGCAGCGCCGGGCCGATCCTCCCCGCGCCACCGACCCGCCCCCTGCGGGCCGGCGGCCCGCCCACCCCCCGGGCGGTCCCCCCACCACAGGTCCCTGGAGGCCACCGTGAAACTCCGCTCCCCACGCGCGGCGACGTTCGTCGTCGCGCTCGCCGCCGCCCTGGTCGCGGCCACCGTCGTGGCCCCACCGGCCGCGTCCGCCGCCACCGCCGCCTTCGTCCGCACCTCCAGCTGGGGCAGCGGGTACGAGGCGAAGTTCACCGTCACCAACGACAGCTCGGCGAGCATCAGCTCCTGGAACGTGCAGTTCGACCTGCCCGCCGGCAGCTCGCTCGGCACCTTCTGGGACGCCCGGCTGACCACCTCCGGTCAGCACGTCACCGCGGTGAACCAGTCCTGGAACGGGACCCTCGCCCCCGGTGCCAGCACCTCGTTCGGTTTCGTGGTCAGCGGTAACGGCGACCCGACCAACTGCACGGTCAACGGTGGCTCCTGCACCGGCGGAGGCGGCGGCAACCCGTCCGCCCCGGCCACCCCCGGCGGCCTGCGGGTCACCGGCACCACCGCGTCCTCGATCGCGCTGGCGTGGAACGCCGTCGGCGGCACGGTCACCGGCTACCGGGTGTACGAGGGCTCGACCGTCCGGGCCACCCTCACCGGCACCTCGACCACGGTCAGCGGGCTGGCCGCCTGCTCCGCGCACAGCTACACCGTGGCCGCGTACAACTCGGCGGGCGAGTCGGCGAAGTCCGCGCCGGTCTCCGCCACCACCACCGGCTGCACCACCGCCCCGATGGCCGCCGCGCCCTACCTCTACCCGGGCTGGGGCGACCCGCCCGCGCCGTCGACGGTGATGGGTGCGACCGGGATCAAGTGGTTCACCATCGCGTTCGTCCTCTCCGGCGGAGGCTGCACCCCGGCCTGGGACGGCAGCGGCCCGCTCACCGGCGGCACGCACGCCAGCACCATCGCCGCGATCAAGGCCGCTGGCGGTGACGTGATCCCGTCCTTCGGCGGGTGGAGCGGCAACAAGCTCGGCCCGAACTGCTCCTCCGCGACCGCCCTGGCCGGCGCGTACCAGCAGGTGATCAACGCGTACGGGCTGAAGGCGATCGACATCGACATCGAGAACAGCGACGAGTTCGAGAACGAGGTGGTGCAGGACCGGATCCTCGGCGCCCTGAAGATCGTCAAGCAGAACAACCCGGGGATCAAGACGATCGTCACGTTCGGCACCTCGACCACCGGGCCGAACTACTGGGGCACCCGGCTGATCAACCGGGCCGCCGCGCTCGGCGCGAACATCGACACCTTCACCATCATGCCGTTCGACTTCGGCGGCGGCGCGAACATGTACCAGAGCACCGTCAACGCGGCGGAGGGCCTGAAGAACGCGCTGAAGACCGCCTTCGGCTGGTCGGACGCCACCGCGTACGCGCACATGGGCATCTCCGGCATGAACGGCCTCTCGGACCAGCAGGAGCTGACCTCCCCGGCCACCTGGACGCAGATCCGGGACTGGGCCAAGGCCCGCGGCCTGTCCCGCTTCACCTTCTGGTCGGTCAACCGGGACCGCCCCTGCCCAGGCGGGGGAGTGGTCTCCAACTGCTCCGGGATCGCCCAGAACACCTGGGAGTTCACCTCGATCACCGCGAAGTACTGAGCGGCGGCGTCGCGGTCAGCGACCGGCGGTCACCGACTGCCGGTCGCGCCGCGCCCGCCGCTTGCGGACCTTCTTCACCACCCAGCTCGCGATCATGACGGCGAAGACGGCGAAGATCGCGTAGTTGAACCAGTTGCTGTACCGGTCGACGTCCTTCCAGCGCGACCCGAGCGCGTAGCCCAGCCCCACGATCAGCGTGTTCCACACCCCGCTGCCCAGCGTGGTCAACAGGACGAACTCGCCCAGCGGTATCCGGTTCGACCCGGCCGGGACCGACACCAGGCTGCGGACCACCGGCACCACCCGGCCGATCAGGACCGCCCACCGGCCGTACCGCTCGAACCAGCGGTCGGCCTTCTCCAGGTCGTCGGAGTCCACCAGTGGGATGTGGTCCAGCCAGCGCTTGAGCCGCTCCTCGCCGAGCGCCGCGCCGAGCCAGTAGAGCACCAGCGCGCCCAGCAGCGAGCCGACCGTCGCGGCGAGCACGATCACCACCAGGTGGAAGCGGCCCGCACTGGCGAGGTAGCCGGCCATCGCCAGCACGACCTCGCTGGGGATCGGCGGGATGATGCTCTCCAGGGCCACCAGCAGCGCGACCCCGACCGCGCCCAGCGAGTCGATGACGCTCGCCACCCAGCCGGTCAGCCCGGTGAACTGGTTCGGGTCGACGTTCTGGGCCAGAGCCATGGGCGTCCTTCCGAGAGCTGCCGGGATCGGACAGTGGTACCCGCGCATCCGACCCCCACACCTGCCGGTGATCCGCCCCACTGACCACCCGCTCAGGCCCGGTCCCACGCCGACCTGCCCGTCTTGCGGCGGGTCGCGGTATCCGGCGCCCGGGACGCCGCGACCCGCCGCAAGTCGCGACGGAGCGCGGCGGTGGCAGGCGGGTGGCGGGTCAGGTCGAAGGATGCAGTTCCCGGTCGGCCGGGCCCTGGCGCCAGCCGGTGAACCGGACGGTCAGCCCGGACCGGGTCGGCGAGCAGCAGAACGGACCGGCCGACGCCGTCGCCTCCGGGGCGAGCGGCGCGAGCCGGACCAGCCGCCACGGCTCGTCGTCCACCCGGGCCCGGACGGTGAGGGCGTCACCGTCCCGGCTGACCCGGACGGTGACCTCCCGCCCGGCCCAGTCCGGCACCGGCGCGACCGACCAGTCGGAGACCTCCCGGGTGACCACCGCGCCGAGCTGCGGCTCGCCGTCGCTGACCTCCACCCCGGCCTTGACCCAGTTCCGTTCGTCCACCCGGACCAGCACCCCGGCCTGGTCGAACTGCTCGCCGTAGTCCAGCGGGAAGCTCACCTCGACGGCGCTGCCGCCGGGCAGCGGGGCGAGCAGGGCGGGCCCGTCGTCGTGCACGAACCCGTAGCTGGTGTGCCGCCAGAAGTCGCTCTCCGCGCCCGGCTCCACCAGCAGGTCACCCGCGTCGGTCCGCTCGACCCGCACCGGCTCGCGCAGCCAGCGGCCGTCGGTCCAGTCGACGTCCCGCAGCGTCTCGTCCTCGCCCATCCCGGCACCGTACCCGCCCCGACGGCGCCGTCCCGACGGCCGACGGCGCCGCCCCCGCGTTTGCCGGGACGGCCGATCGGAGACATAAGGTCGACATGGGTGACAGGTGGTACTCCGAGGCCGTCGTCTACTGCCTCGACATCGACACGTACGCGGACTCCGACGGCGACGGGTTCGGCGACATCCGAGGGCTGATCGGCCGGCTGGACTACCTGGCCCGGCTCGGGGTGACCTGCCTGTGGCTGCACCCGATCCACCCGTCGCCCAACAAGGACGACGGCTACGACGCCACCGACTTCTACAACGTGGACCCGCGCTTCGGGACCCTCGGCGACTTCGCCGAGCTGCTGCACCAGGCGCAGAACCGGGGCATCCGGGTGATCATCGACCTGGTGGTCAACCACACCTCGGACGAGCACCCCTGGTTCCAGTCCGCCCGCTCCTCGCCCGACTCGCGCTACCGGGACTGGTACGTCTGGTCCGACACCGAGCCGGACGACCGGCACCAGGGCATGGTCTTCCCCGGCGAGCAGAACGAGACCTGGAGCTACGACCGCACCGCGAAGGCCTGGTTCTACCACCGGTTCTACAAGTTCCAGCCGGACCTCAACTTCGCCAACCCGGAGGTCCGCGCGGAGATCAAGAAGGTGATGTCGTTCTGGCTCCAGCTCGGCGTCTCCGGTTTCCGGATGGACGCGGTGCCGTTCATCATCGAGCTGACCGAGCCCGGCAATCCCAACTCGCCCAAGGACTTCGAGTTCCTCACCGAGCTGCGCCAGCACGTGCAGTGGCGCCGCGCCGACGCGGTCCTGCTGGCCGAGGCGAACGTCGAGCCGGACCAGCTGCCCACGTTCTTCGGCGACAGCGGCGGCTCCGGCAACCGGATCCACATGCTCTTCGACTTCATGCTCAACGGCCGGCTGATGCTGGCCCTGGCCCGGCGGGACCCGGAGTCGGTGATCGAGGCGCTGCGGGACACCCCGGCGCTGCCCGCCGGCGGCCAGTGGGCCACCTTCCTGCGCAACCACGACGAGATCGACCTCTCCCGGCTCACCGCCGAGCAGCGCAACCAGGTGTACGCCGAGTTCGGCCCGGACGAGGACATGCGGATCTACGACCGGGGCATCCGGCGTCGGCTGGCCCCGATGCTCGGCAACGACCGCCGCCGCATCGAGCTGGCGTACGCGTTGCAGTTCTCGCTGCGCGGCACGCCGGTGCTGCGCTACGGCGAGGAGATCGGCATGGGCGAGGACCTGTCGCTGCCCGGCCGGGAGTCCATCCGTACCCCGATGCAGTGGTCGTTCAAGCCGAACGCCGGGTTCTCCACGGCGGACCCGGAGAAGCTGGTCCGACCGGTGATCGACAAGGGCGAGTTCAGCTACGAGAAGGTCAACGTGACCGCCCAGCGCCGTGACCCGAAGTCGCTGCTGGCCTGGTTCGAGCGGATGATCCGTACGCTGCGCGAGGCCTCCGAGATCGGCTCGGGCGCGACGACGCACATCGACGTGCCGATGCCGGCCGGGGTGCTGGCGCACCGCGCCGACGGTCCGACCGGGACGATGGTCTTCCTGCACAACCTGGGCACCGAGGACGTCAAGGTCGACCTGAGCATGCTCGCCCCCGAGGCGGACCTGCCGACGGACGTCCTCGCCGACCGGGGGTACGGCGAGGTGGGCAAGCTGGACAACCTCAAGCTGGCCGGCTACGGCTACCGCTGGATCCGGCTCTGCCGGGCCGCGAAGATCTGACCCTCCCGCCCGACCGCCGGCCGGGCCCGGCGGTGTCCGATGTGCTCTCCAGAGCCGGCCCGCGTCCGGCGGCGCGGACCGCCGCTGCGGGCCGGTCCGGGTGGGCGTACCCCTGGGTTAAGCTCCTTCGATCGACCCACAAGTTACCGGGAGGTAATCATGTCGGAGGAGCCCCGCGTCGCCATCGTGACCGGAGCCGCGCGCGGCATCGGCGCGGCCACCGCCCGACGGCTGGCCGCCGACGGCATGGCCGTCGCCGTGGTCGACATCGAGGAGTCGGCGACGAAGGAGACCGTGGACGCGATCGCCGCCGACGGCGGCCGGGCGCTCGGGGTCGGCGCCGACGTGTCCGACCGGGCCCAGGTCGAGGCGGCCGTCGAGCGGATCGCCGCCGAGTTGGGCGGGCCGACCGTGCTGGTCAACAACGCCGGCGTGCTCCGCGACAACCTGCTGTTCAAGATGACCGACGCCGACTGGGACACGGTGATGGGCGTGCACCTGCGGGGCGCGTTCCTGTTCAGCCAGGCCGCCCAGAAGCACATGGTCGACCGGAAGTGGGGCCGGATCGTCAACCTCTCCAGCACCTCGGCGCTGGGCAACCGGGGCCAGGCGAACTACTCGGCGGCCAAGGCCGGCCTCCAGGGCTTCACCAAGACGCTCGCCATCGAGCTGGGCCCGTTCGGCGTGACGGTCAACGCGGTCGCGCCGGGCTTCATCGTCACCGACATGACCGCCGCGACCGCCGCCCGGATGAAGGTCGACTTCGAGGCGCTGCAGCAGCACGCCGCCGCCGAGATCCCGGTCCGCCGCTGCGGCCGCCCGGAGGACATCGCCCACACCATCTCGTTCCTCGCCAGCGAGGGCGCCTCCTTCGTCTCCGGCCAGGTCATCTACGTAGCCGGCGGCCCTAAGAACTAACCCCACCCACACCGCGAATGGCCGCTCTTTCCGAGAAAGAGTGGCCATTTCGGCTGCCGAGGCCACTCTTTCCCGGAAAGTGCGGCCGCGGGCGCGTGTCCGGGGTTCAGGCGGGGGTGTTGCGGGTGCGGTAGAGCCAGAGGAGGCCGAGGATGGGCAGGACGAGGGGGATGTAGCCGTAGCCGCTGCCGAACCCGGACCAGACCGTCTCGTCCGGGAAGAGTTCCTTGTCGACCAGGCTCAGCACGCCCACCCCGACCACCCCGACCAGCTCCACCGAGCAGCAGGCGAGCGCGACCCGGCGGCCGGCGTGACCGGCGCGGGCCAGCCCGACGGCGGCGACGATGTAGATCACCGCGGCCAGCGCGGAGAGCAGGTACGCCACCGGCGCCTCGTCGAACTTCGTGGCGATCTGCAGCCCGGCCCGCGAGGTCGCGGCGATCGCGAAGAGCAGGTAGACCGCGATCAGCAGTCGACCCGGACCCTTGTTCGTGGCCTGCGTGGCGGTGCCGGTCTCAACCACCGAGGACCTCCCAGGTCTGCTGGAGCCGGACCACGACCACCGGGGTGACCAGGCAGACCGCGCAGACGATCGCCGAGCCCCAGCGGGTCGGCTCCATTCTGGCCAGCACCCACGCCAGCGGCGGCAGGCAGACCAGCGTCACCAGGTAGCCGAAGAAGGCGCCGGGCTCGCCCGGCCGCTCGCCGCCGCCGAGGGCGACCAGCGCCGCCACCGCCAGCGCGAGCAGCGCCACCTCCAGCACCGCCAGGCCGACGAACTGGAGCCGGTCCGGCGCGCGGTGGCGCAGCGCCGCCACCAGGCTCCAGAGCGCGAGTACGAGCGACAGCACGATCGCTGCCGTCGCGAGGATCCCGTCCACCGGCGAGCCGGCTGAGGCTGCGCTGGTCATCGCGGGCACACCGTCGGAGTCTCGGTCACCGGCACAGCCTACTAACCGGCGTAGTAATCGCCCTCGCCCCGGTCGCTCGGCCAGGTCGGCCGTACGTTCCGGGTCGGGGGCGACTAGGTTGGATCACGCGACGGCATCGCCGTGGCGGACGACGACACCGGGGGTACTCGTGCTGCGGTTCGGCTTGTTTGGCACCGGTCACTGGGCGGCGGAGACGCACGCCGCCGCGATCGACGCGCACCCGCGCGCCGAACTGGTCGGGGTCTGGGGACGCAACCCGGAGCGGGCCGCCCAACTGGCCGACCGGCACGGCGTACCGGCGTTCGGCGACGTCGACGCGCTGCTGGACGCCTGTGACGCGGTCGCCGTGGCGCTCCCGCCCGACATCCAGGCGGACCTCGCCGTACGCGCCGCCATCGCGGGCCGGCACCTGCTGCTGGACAAGCCGCTGGCGCTCACCCTCGCCGACGCCGACCGGGTGGTCGCCGCCGCCCAGCAGTCCGGGGTGGCCTCGGTCGTCTTCTTCACCCAGCGCTACCACCCGAACGTCACCGGCTTCCTCGCCTCGACCGCCGCGGCCGGCGGCTGGCAGCACGCGCGGGCGACCATGTTCGCCTCGATCTACCAGCCCGGCAGCCCGTACGGCGACTCCCAGTGGCGGATCGAGCACGGCGCCCTCTGGGACATCGGTCCGCACGCGCTGTCGATCATCCTGCCGGTGCTCGGGCGGGTCACCCGGGTGGCGGCGATGAACGGCCCGAGCGGCCTGGTCCACCTGCTGCTCACCCACGTCGGCGGCGCCACCAGCGGGATCTCGCTCACCCTGGACGCGCCTCGTGAGGCGATGACCCGCGACTTCGTCTTCTTCGGCGAGAACGGCACCGAGACGGTGCCGCCGGGCGACGGCGACGCCATCACCGCCTTCGGCACGGCGATCGACCAGCTCCTCGAGGAGATCGACGCCGGCACCCGGGACCACCGTTGCGACGTGCGCTTCGGTCGGGAGGTGGTGGCGATCCTGTCCGCCGCCGAGGTCGCCCGCGCCGAGGGCCGCACCGTCGACGTCTGAGACCTCGCGGGTCCGGCCGCCCCGTGACCCCGGCTGGTGGGTGCCGGCCGGGCGTGTCGCCCGTCCCAGGGCATATGAGTCTTGAGCGATATACCTCTGAGGCATAAATATGCCTCAGAGGTATATCGCTCGCTGAAGACTGGGGGGCGCACGCTGCCCCCCGTAGCCCGTAGCCCGTAGCCCGTAGCCCGTAGCCCGTAGCCCGTAGCCCGTAGCCCGGCGAGCCGCCGACAGCCCGCCGGCCCGCAGCCGCAACGTCGGTGGTACTCGGCGAGTCGAACAGCCAGGTGGCCGCCGGATGGCGACGACCCGGACGGTTCCGGAAACCGCTCGCGGGGGCGACCGGCCCGCCGCTAGCCTGGCCGACATGTTCACGCATGCCCTGATCGACGTGGCCGCCGCGCCGGCCGTGCGGGGCCTTCTCCTGGTTGCCCGCCCGCGAGTCCGGCGCCCAGCCCTGGCCGGCCGGGACGCCCACCGCCGCGCCTGACCTGACCTCCGCGCCGTCGCCGACCGGTCCACCGACCGGGGGCCGGTGCGCGGGCCACACCCGGCGCCGCCACACCGCTGACCGCTGACCCTCGCGGTCGGCGGGCGCACGTCCGCGTCCCACGCCGAATCTCCAGGGTCGTCCGAGTCCCGATCCGCTCGGACCGGCCCGCCATGCGCGCTGCCTGTCCGTACCCGTCGCCGACCGGCGACAGACAGGACGATCCCGTGGCGCCCCGCCGACCCCGCACCACCGCACGCGACCGGTCCCGTCGCGTACTGTCCCAGAACTTCCTGACCGACCCGGCCGCCGTCGCGCGGCTGGTCCGGGCCGCCCGGCCCGGCCCCGACGACCTGCTGCTGGAGGTCGGCGCGGGACGGGGTCAGCTGACCCGTCCGCTCGCCGCCCGCTGCGCGCGGCTGGTCGCGTACGAGGTGGACCCGGCCGCCGCCGCTGACCTGGCCGCTCTCGCCGCCCAACTGCCGCAGGTCAGCCACCGGCAGGAGGACTTCCTGGCCGCGCCGCCGCCGGACGAGCCGTTCTCCGTGGTCGGCAACATCCCCTGGTCGCTGACGGCCGCGGTGGTCCGCTGGTGCCTGGCCGCCCCCGGGTTGCGGGCCGCGACGCTGCTCACCCAGCTGGAGTACGCCCGCAAGCGCACCGGCGACCACGGCCGGTGGAGCAGGCTGACCGTGCTCACCTGGCCGGAACACCACTGGCGGCTGGCCGGGCGGGTGCCGCGTGCCGCGTTCCGGCCGGTGCCCGGCGTCGACGGCGGGATCCTGCGGGTCGAGCGCCGCTGCGAGCCGCTGCTGCCCCGGGCGGCGCTGCCCGCGTACCGGAGGATGGTCGAGCTCGGGTTCGGCGGTGCCGGCGGCTCGCTCGCCGCCTCGCTGCGCACGGCGCACCCGCGCGGCCGGGTGGACGGCGCGCTACGGGCGGCCCGGCTCGACCCGGCCACGCCGGTCGGGCTGGTCTGGCCGGAGCAGTGGTTGGTCCTGTTCCGTCTCCTGCATGCTCGCGACCCGCGCGACCGGCACCCAGCGGGACCGCCTGCGGCGCCGGAAGCCCACCCGGCGGTCAGGCGAGGGTGGCGAGCGCCTCGTGCAGCTCGGCGGGGTCGTTGAACTGTTCCGCGGGCAACGCCCGCAACATCTGTAACAGCTCGGTGCTGGCCCCGTTCTCCTGACCCCAGCGGACCATGTCCTCGCGGGATACCGGGTAGTCGAGCCCGGCCAGGTAGTCCTGCAACTGCGCCCCGGTGACGGTCATGCCGCCCGGCTACCCGTCCTGCGCGCCGGCACACCACGACCGGCGGAAGTGGCCGATCGGAGGGGTGGGACCGGCGCGGCCATCGACGCCCACGGGCACGGTCCGAGTTTGGTCGCCGACCCGCCGGGTAGCCGCGGACATGCTGGTTCAGCGGCTCGGCGCGCCGAGCGACTTCGATCCGTTGCTCGCGCGTGTCGGGGACGCCCGGGTGGTGATGATCGGCGAGGCGACGCACGGCAGCTACGACTACTACCGGCTGCGCGAGCAGTTCACCCGCCGGCTCATCGCCGAGCACGGTTTCTCCTTCGTGGCGGTGGAGGGCGACTGGCCCGACTGCGACCGGGTGAACCGGTCGGTGACCGGCGCGCCCGGCGGCGCCGCCGACCCGCGGCTCGCGCTGGAATGCTTCGACCGCTGGCCCACCTGGATGTGGGCGAACGCCGAGGTGAACCGGTTCTGCCGCTGGTTGCGGGCCTGGAACATGGAACGCCCGGCGGGGGAGCGGGCCGGCTTCCACGGCTTGGACGTCTACAGCCTGTGGGAGTCCATGCAGGCCATCTTCGACTACCTCGGCGAGGAGGACCCGCAGTCGCTGGAGGCGGCGCAGGAGGCCTACCGCTGCTTCGAGCCGTACGGCAAGCAGGTCGAGGAGTACGGCGCGGCCAGCCGGTTCGTCTCCGCGCGCTGCGAGGAGGAGGTGGTACGCCTGCTGGCGCGTACCCGGGCACACGCCGCGTCGGACGGCCCGGACGCCTTCGCGGCCTGGCAGAACGCGGAGGTGGTGGCCGGCGCGGAGCGCTACTACCGGGCGATGGTGCGCGGCGGCCCGGAGTCGTGGAACGTGCGGGACATCCACATGACGGACACGCTGGACCGCCTGCTGGAGCACTACGGCCCCCAGGCGCGGGGGATCGTCTGGGCGCACAACACGCACGTGGGAGACGCCCGGGCCACCGACATGGCCGCCGACGGGATGGTGAACATCGGCCAGTTGGGCCGGGAACGGCTCGGCCGGGACGGGGTCGTGCTGGTCGGCTTCGGCAGCTACCGGGGGACGGTCGTCGCCGCGCCGCGCTGGGGATCGCCGGCCGAGGCGATGGTGGTGCCGCCGGCCCGGGAGGGTTCGGTGGAGCGGCGGCTGCACGAGCTGATGCCGGAGCGGGCGGTGCTGGTCTTCGGCGGTGCCGACGAGCCGGAGTGGATCACCGGCACCGTCGACCACCGGGCGATCGGGGTGGTCTACGACCCGACCTTCGAGTCCTGGGGCAACTACGTGCCGACCCGGCTGGCCGAGCGGTACGACGGGTTCATCTGGTGCGACGAGACCACCGCGCTGCATCCGCTGCCCGCGCTGAGCGCGATGGGTGAGATGGAGACCTACCCGGCCGGCGTGTAGGCCGGCCGGGCAGGTCCCGTCCGTCAGGCGTCGACCGGCTCCCGGTCGAGGTGGGCGCGCAGCCCCTCACCCTCGATGTCCACGTTGGGCAGTGCCCGGTTCAGCCAGCGGGGCAGCCACCAGGCGGTCCGGTCGAGCAGCGACATCACCGCCGGCACGATGGTCATCCGCACCACGAAGGCGTCGATGGCGACGCCGATCGCGAGCGCGAAGCCCATCGACTTGATCACCGGGTCGTCGAGGAAGACGAAGCCGCCGAAGACCGAGATCATGATCAGCGCGGCGGCGGTGACCACCCGGGCGCCGTGGCCCATCCCGTTGATGGTGGCCTGGCGCGGGGTGTCGCCGTGCACGAAGTCCTCCCGCATCCGGGAGACCAGGAAGACCTCGTAGTCCATGGCGAGTCCGAACAGGATGCCGATCAGCAGGATCGGCAGGAAGCTGATCAGCGGGCCCGGGGTGTCCAGCCCGACCAGGTCGGCCAGGTGGCCCTGCTGGAACACCGCGACGGTGATGCCGAAGGTGGCGGCCACGGTGAGCAGGAAGCCCAGCGCCGCCTTGACCGGCACCAGGATCGAGCGGAACACCAGCATCAGCAGCAGGATCGACAGCCCGACGACGAGCAGCAGGTAGACCGGCAGCGCGTCGGAGAGCTTCTCGGAGACGTCGATGCCGATCGCCGTGACGCCGGTGAGCAGCACCTCGGCGTTGCCGATCGCGCCGACGCCGTCGCGGATGTCGTGGACCAGCGTCTCGGTGGCCGCGTCGGTCGGCCCGGTCTTGGGGATGACGCCGAGCAGCGCCGTCCGGCCGGAGGGGTCGACCTGCGGCGGAGCCACGGCCAGCACACCCTCGGTGCGCTGGATCAGCGCGGTGACCTGCGGTACGGCGGCTGCGGTGTCCTGCGGGGAGTCCGAGGTGACCACCACGGCGAGCCGGCCGGTGAAGCCGGGCCCGAAGCCCTCGCGGATGACGTCGTTGCTGGCCCGGGCCGCGCTGCCCTCGGGCGCGTTGGCCGCGTCCGGCAGGGCCAGCCGCATGTCCTGCGCCGGCAGCGCGAGCAGCCCGAGGCCGAGCAGCCCGACCAGGATGACCGGGATCCGCAACCGGGTGACCCGGTGCGCCCAGCGGAAGCCGAAGCCGGAGCGGTCCTCGGCGGGCGGGGTGTCGCGGGCGGCCGGCGCGGCCTCGGCCCGGCGCAGCTTGCGGGGGAGCACCTTGCGGCCGGCGAAGCCGAGCAGGGCCGGCTGGAGGGTGATCGCGACGAGCACCGCCACGGTGACGGTGCCCGCGGCGGCCAGACCCATCACGGTGAGGAAGGGGATGTTGACCACGGCCAGACCGGCCAGCGCGATGACCACGGTGGCGCCGGCGAAGACGACGGCGGAGCCGGCGGTGCCGACGGCCCGGCCGACCGCCTCGTCCGGCTCCAGGCCGTCGAGCAGGTTCTGCCGGTGCCGGGAGGTGATGAAGAGCGAGTAGTCGATGCCGACGGCCAGGCCGAGCATCAGGGCCAGGATGGGCGCGGTGCTGGTCAGCTCGACCGCGCCGCTGAGCGCGTACAGGCCGGCCATGCCGACGGCGACGCCGATCAGGGCGTTGAGCATGGTCATCCCGGCGGCGACCAGCGAGCCGAACGTGATGATCAGGACGATCGCGGCGACCAGCACGCCCAGCGCCTCGGTGGAGCCGACCTCGGGCTCGGAGTTGAGCACCTCGCCGCCGGGCGCGACCTGCCAGCCCTGCGCCTCGGCCTGCGCGCCGACCTTCTCGTACGCCGCGCGCTGGTCGTCGGTGACCTCGTCGGCGCCCTTCGCGAACTGCACCTGCACCAGGGCGTACCGGCCGTTGGGGGAGACCGCCTGGACCTGGAACGGGTCGACGGCGCCGACCACGCCGGGCAGGGCCGCGGCCTCCTGCACGACGCCCTTGACCAGCGTCTGCCCCTCGGGCGTGGCGAGCTGGCCGTCCGCCGGCGCCTTGACCGCGATGGTCCCGGTGGCGCCGCTGGCCGCCGGGAACCGCTCGGCCAGCAGGTCCAGCGCCTGCTGCGACTCGGTCCCGGGCATGGTGAAGTTGCTCGCCGTCGGGCCGCGCAGGGTCGCCGCGGCGAGGCCGAGGCCGACGAGTACGACGAGCCAGACGGCGACGACGAGTCGCCGGTGGCGCAATGAGGCCCGGCCGAGCCGGTACAGCAGGGTCGCCATCAGATCCTTGTCCTCATTCGGGGTTGGGTGGGTCGAGCGGTGCCAGCGCCCGGGCGGCGATCGCCAGCAGGGCGGGGCGCAACTCGTCGTCGGGCACGTCGACGAACTCGGCGCACGCCTCCGGCACCCCGGCCAGCACGACCATCGCCGCGATCCGGCCGCCCGGGCCCTCGCAGTGCCCGGCGAGCGCGTCGAGCAGCCGTTCGGAGATGCGCTGGACGTGGGCGAAGGCCGGTTGCGCCAGCAGTTCGGGGAACTCGCCGCGCAGCAGCGCGATCTCCCGCCGGAAGCGGACCGCGAGGTCCACGAAGCCCTCGGCGGCGGCGCGCTGGGCGGCGGCGCCGTCGAGGGCGGTGATCCGCTCGTCGAGCTGGCGCAGCACCTCGATCGGCCGGGCCATCAGCTCGGCGAGCAGGGCTTCCTTGCTGGCGAAGTGGTAGAGCACGGCCGCCTTGGAACAGCCCACCTCGCGGGCGATGTCCTGCAACGAGGTGCCCTTGTAGCCGGTCACCGCGAACCGCCGTGCCGCCGCGGCCAGGATCTCGCCGTGGGTCTGCGGGGTCGTCCGTGCCATGCGTTCCAGCATGCCTGACCGATCGGTCAGAGCCTGACCGATCGGTCAGACGCGTCGGGTGGCGTTCGCCACACCGGTTATTCCCCGGCGCCGGCCGCCGCGCCGGTCCAGCCGGCCAGCCACTCGCCGGACCAGGTCAGCGTCCCGGCGTGCAGGTCGGCGGCGAGGCCGCGGACCCACTCCAGCTCGGTCCGCAGCAGGGCCAGCCGGTATTCGTCCTCGATCAGGAAGAGCCGCGGCAGGTCGACCCGGGCGAGGACGGCCTCGCGCTCGCGCAGCCGCGCGGCGAGGGTCTCGGCGCGCCGTTCGAGCTGCCGGGCCGCCTCGGCCGGTGGCAGCAGCGGCAGGAAGGAGAGCGCGGCGGGGAACTCGGGGAACTCGCGCGCCGGGGTGGCCAGCGCCTCGACCAGCCAGCCGTCCAGCGTCCGCCGGCCGGCGTCGGTCAACTCGTAGACCGTGCGTTCCGGCCGCCGCTCGTCCCGGGCGGTGTGGCTGACCCGCACCAGCTCGTCGCGCCGCAGCCGCTCGATGGCCTGGTAGATGCTGTTGCGCTGCGCGACGTTGACCACGTCCTGCTTCTCGCGTTCCTGGATGAGCTGCTGCATCCGGTACGCGTGCATCGGCTGCTCGACCAGGAGGGCGAGCACCATCATCGCCAGCGGTGAGTGGCGGTGTGCGCGGGCGGCCATGGCCTCACCTTAGGTGACGGTCTTCCTCGTCATGGTCATTCTATGTATAGTCATGATATGACTAAGGCATTGATCATCGGTGGCGGCATCGCCGGCCCGGTCGCCGCCCTCGCCCTGCGCCGCGCCGGCATCGATTCGGTGGTCCACGAGGCGTACGAGCGGGACGCGGTCGGCGTGGGCTCCTTCCTGACCCTCTCGGTCAACGGGATGGACGCGCTGCGGGCGATCGGCCTGGACGAGCTGGTCGCCGGGCTCGGGCACCCGACCCCCCGGATGGCGATGTTCAACCACCAGGGCCGCCGGCTGGGCGAGTTCGGCACCAGCGGCACCCGCACCCGGGGCCGGGGCAGCACCACGGTGCGGCGGTCCGACCTCTACCGGGCGCTGCGCGACGAGGCCGCCCGGCAGGGCGTACCGATCGTGCACGGCGCCCGGCTGGTCGCGGCCGAGCCGACCGGCGCGGCCGTACGGGCCCGCTTCGCCGACGGCCGGAGCGCCGAGGGTGACCTCCTGATCGGCGCGGACGGGCTGCGCTCGCGGACCCGGGAGATCATCGACCCGGCGGCGCCCACGCCCCGCTACGTCCCGCTGCTCAACGCCAGTGGCTTCACCCGCGGCCTGGGGCTGCCCGGCGAGCCGGGCGTGATGAACATGATCTTCGGTCGGCGGTGCTTCTTCTGCTGGATCCCGGTGGCCGACGGCGAGATCTGGTGGTTCGCCAACCCGCCCCAGCCGGCGGAACTGACCCCGGACCAGCTCGCCGCCATCGGCCCCGAGGAATCGCGCGCCCGGCTGCGCGCCCTCTTCGCGGACGACGCCGGCCCGGCCCTGCGCGTCGTCGAGGCCACCGACCGGATCCAGTACGGCTGGCCCACCTACGACCTGCCGTCGCTGCCCGTCTGGCACCGCGACCGGATGATCGTCATCGGCGACGCCGCGCACACCGCCGCCCCCTCCTCCGGACAGGGCGCGGCGATGGCGTTCGAGGACGCGGTGACGCTGGCCCGGTGCCTGCGTGATCTGCCCGACGTGCCGGCCGCGTTCACCGCGTACGAGCGGCTGCGCCGGGAGCGGGTCGAGCGGGTGGTGGCGCAGGGACGGCGGAACAGCGGCACCAAGGCCGCCGGTCCGGTCGCCCGGCTGCTGCGGGACTTCGCCCTGCCGCTGTACGCCCGGCGGATGGCGAAGACCGGCGGCGCCTCCCTCGCCTGGCTGTACGACCACCACGTCGAGTGGGACGTGCCGGTCGCCGCCGCGGTCACTGCGCCGCGTGCTCCCGGTCGTACGCGGCCCGCGCCTCGCTGATCGCCCCGCGGTGCCGTTCGGCCCATTCGGTGAGCGCCACCAGCGACTCGTAGAGCTCCAGGGCCATCGGGGTGGCGGTGTACTCCACCTTCGGCGGCACGGTCGGGTACACCCGCCGGTGCAGCAGGCCGTCGCGTTCCAGGTTGCGCAGGGTGAGGGTCAGCATCCGCCGGCTGATCCCCTCCACCTGCCGTTCCAGTTCGGTGAAGCGGACCGGCCCCTTGGCGGCGGCCACCAGGATGCCGATGCTCCACTTGCCACCGACCCGGTCCAGCGCCTCGCGGACGGTGCAGGCGCGGGCCTGGGCGCGCCCGATGGACACACAGCTGTTCCCCTGGGACACCAAAGTGCCTCCTTCCGCTCGGTCTGATGGTCACAGACGATGGCCTTGGTAACAAACCATGCACCAAGGAGGACGTCGATGACGAACCGATGGGCGGCGCTGCTGGTGCTCTGCGCCGGCAGCCTGATGATCATTCTGGACGGGAGCATCGTCGCGGTGGCCCTGCCCGCCATCCAGCGCGACCTCGGCTTCGCCGCCGCCGACCTGCCCTGGGTGGTCAACGCCTACCTGGTCGCGTTCGGCGGGCTGCTGCTGCTCGCCGGGCGGCTCGGCGACCTGGTCGGCCGCCGGCGGGTGTTCCTCGCCGGGGTCGCCCTGTTCACCCTCGCCTCGGTGGCCTGCGCGCTGGCCGGCGACCCGACCACCCTGGTCGTCGCCCGGTTCCTCCAGGGCACCGGTGGGGCGCTCACCACCGCGGTCGGCCTCGGCATGGTCGTCGGGCTCTTCCCCGGGCCCGCCGAGCGGGCCCGGGCCATCGCGGTGTTCAGTTTCACCGGCGCGGCCGGCGCCTCGCTGGGCCTGCTGGCCGGCGGGTTCCTCACCGAGCTGGCCGGCTGGCCGGCGATCTTCCTGATCAACCTGCCGATCGGCCTGCTCATCGTGGGCGGCGCCACGCGGTGGGTGCCGGCCGACTCCGGCATCGGGCTGCGGGCCGGCCTCGACCTGCCCGGCGCGGCGCTGGTCACCGCCGGCCTGATGGCCACCGTGGTGGCCATCGTCGGCGCCGGCGAGCACGGCTGGACGTCCCCGCGCACCCTCGCCGCCGCGCTGCTGGCCGGGGCGCTGCTCGGCGCGTTCGCGTTCCGGCAGGCGGTCGCCGCCACCCCGCTGCTGCCGCCCCGGGTGCTGCGCACGCCGGACCTGGTCGCCGCGAACCTGGTCCAGTTCCTCACCATCGCCGCGTTCTTCGGCTTCCAGTTCCTGCTGGCCCTCGAACTCCAGCTCGTGCTGGGGCTGGCACCGGCCGCCACCGGGCTGGCCTTCCTGCCCACCCCGGTGGTGATCGCGGTGGTCTCGCTCGGCCTCGCCGGGCGCCTGATCGCCCGGTTCGGCGGTCGGGCGGTGCTGCTCACCGGGTTGGCGCTGGCCGTACCCGGGTTCCTGCTGCTGGCCCGGCTGCCGGTGGACGGCGACTACCCGACCGACGTGCTCCCGGCGATCCTCGTCTTCGGCCTGGCCGGCGGGCTGACCCTGCCCGCGGTCACCACCCTCGCCATGGCGGGCGCGGATCCGGCCGACGCCGGCCTCGCCTCCGGGCTGGCCAACACCACCCAGCAGGTCGGCGGCGCGCTCGGGTTGGCCGCGCTGGCCACCCTGGCCGCCCACCGCACCGACGTGCTGGGCGCCGCCGGCCGGGCCGGGTCCGACGCCCTCGCCGCCGGCTACCGCGCCGCGTTCGCCGCCGCGGCCGCCCTGGTCACCGCCGCGCTGCTGGTCGCCCTGGTGGCGCTGCGTCGGGGTCAGGGCCGACCGGAGACGGTACGCAGCACCGTGGCCAGCTCGTCCAGCGCGGCCGGGTAGCGGTGCGCGGGCGGGGTGGCGTACCCGACGACCAGCCCGGGCGGGCCCGCCCCGGGGCGGTGCCGATGGGCGTCCAGCCCGGTCAGCGCCAACCCCCGGCCGGCCGCGGCGGCCAGCACCTCCGCCTCGGTCGGCCCGCCCGGCGGCAGCGCGACGGTGGCGTGCAGCCCGGCGGCGACCCCGCCGACGGCCACCCACCCGGCCAGTCGGTCCAGCAGCAGGTCACGCCGCTGCCGGTAGCGGCGGCGGACGGTGCGCACCTGGCGGTCGTACCCGTGACCGGTGATCAGGTCGGCGAGCGCGAGCTGCCCGACCACCTCGGTCTGCACGTCCAGGTGTCGCTTGGCCTCCACCACCGGCTCGACCAGCCGGGCCGGCAGCACCAGCCAGGCCAGCCGCAACGCCGGGCCGAGGGTCTTCGCCGCGGTGCCGACGTAGGCGACCTGCTCCGGGGCCATGCCCTGCACCGCGCCGACCGGCTGCCGGTCGTAGCGGAACTCGCCGTCGTAGTCGTCCTCGACCACCAGGGCGGCGGCGTCCCGGGCCCAGCCGGTCAGCGCGTGCCGGCGGTCCGGGCGCAGCGTCACCCCGGTCGGGTACTGGTGCGCCGGGGTGACCACCGCCGCCGCCACCCCGGCCAGCTCCCCGACGCCGAGCAGGTCGGTGCGGGCCCCGCCATCGTCCACCGGCAGCGGGAGCACCCGGCCGCCCTGCCGGCGGACCACCTCGCGGTGGAAGGGCAGCCCCGGGTCCTCCATCGCCAGCGTCGGCGCGCCGGCCTCCCGCAACACCGTGGTCAGCAGCACCAGCGCCTGGACGTACCCGCTGGTCACGACGATCCGCTCGGGGTCGGCCAGCACGCCGCGGGCCCGGCCCAGGTAGCCGGCGAGCGCGGTCCGCAGCTCGGCCCGCCCGCGCGGGTCGCCGTAGCCGTATGCGCTCGCCGGGGCGACGGCCAGCGCCCGGCGGGTGGCCCGCAGCCACCCGGTGACCGGGAAGGCACCCACGTCCGGGCTGCCCGGCCGCAGGTCGTACCGGGGCGCGGCCGGACCGGGCGTCGGCGTGGCGGCCGGCGGCCCGGCCTGCCGCAGCGGGCTCACCTCGGTGCCGGAGCCGACCCGGGCCACCAGCCAGCCCTCGGCGACCAACTGGTCGTACGCGGCGCTGACCGTGCCCCGGGCCAGGCCCAGCTCGGCGGCGAGCGCCCGGGTCGCGGGCAGCCGGGTCGACGGCGGCAGCCGGCCGTCCCGGATGGCCGCGCGCAGCGCGCGTTCCAGCCCGGCCCGCCGGCCGCCGCTGGCGTCCAGCTCCAGGTGCAGGTCGACGCCGAAACCGGCCCAGTCCATCGGCACGGGATTGGAGCTTAGGGGTGGGCCACCCCCCGGTTGAGAATCGACCCATGACGTCGACCCGTTCCGCCGCCGCGCTACGCGCCCTGCACCGCCCCGGTGACCCGCTGATCCTGCCGAACGCCTGGGACGCCGGCTCCGCCCGCGCCGTCGCCGCCGCCGGCTTCCCCGCGGTCGCCACCAGCAGCGCCGCCGTGGCGGAATCGCTCGGCCACACCGACGGCGAGGCCACCCCGGTGGCCGAGATGCTCGCCGCGGTGGCCCGGGTCGTCCGGACCGTCGAGGTGCCGGTCACCGCCGACCTGGAGCGGGGGTACGGCCTGCCGCCGGCCGAGCTGGTCGAGCGGTTGCTCGCCACCGGGGCGGCCGGACTCAACCTGGAGGACTCCCTACCGGGTACCGGACGGCTGTGCGAGGTGGACGAGCAGGCCGACCTGCTCGCCGCCGTCCGCGCGGCGGCCGGGCCGGACCTGGTGGTCAACGCCCGGGTGGACGTCTTCCTGCGCACCGCCGGCGACCCGGCCCGGGCGTTCGACGAGGCGGTCCGCCGGGCCGGTCGCTACCGCGCCGCCGGCGCCGACTGCGTCTACCCGATCCTGCTGGCCGACCCCGAGCTGGTGGGGCGGTTCGTCGCGGCGGTCGACGGGCCGGTGAACGTGCTGCTGCGCCCCGGCACGCCCGGGGTCGGGGAGCTGGCCCGCCTCGGCGTGGCCCGGATCAGCCTCGGCTCCGGCGTGTACGACGCGGCCCGGGCCCGGGCCGCCCGGATGCTCGACGCGCTGCGTGGCGGCGGCGACCCGTTCGCGGGCTGACCGCCGCGTCGGCTTGCGGGCGGACGGCGCAGCCGGGAAGGTGGGCTGATGAGCGGGGCGGAGGAGACCCGGGACGGGGTCGGGCTGACCAACCTGGACCAACCGCTGCTCGCCGGCGGTGACGTCACCAAGCGGGACCTGGTCGACTACCTGGACGCCGTGCGCGAGCGCATCCTGCCCGGCCTGCGCGACCGCCCGCTCTCGGTGATCCGGCTGCTGCGCGGGCAGGACCCGTTCATGCAGAAGAACCTGCCCAAGTACACGCCGGACTGGGTGCGCCGCACCGCCGTCTGGGCGGAGGCGTCCCACCGGCAGGTGTCGTACGCCCTCTGCGACGACCGGCGCACCCTGCTCTGGTTCGCCAACCAGCGGGCGATCGAGTACCACCCGACGTTGAGCACGGTGGCGCACCCCGAGCACCCGACCCACCTGGTGCTCGACCTCGACCCGCCGGAGGGGGAGCCGTTCGGGCTGGTGGTCCGGGCCGCCGCGCTGGTGCGGCGGGCGCTCGACGAGGTCGGCCTGGCCGGGGCGGTGAAGACCAGCGGGGCGAAGGGCGTGCACGTCTTCGTACCGGTCGACCCGGTGACCACCGCCGAGGAGGCGGCCGCCGCCACCCGGGCCCTCGCCGTGCACGCCGAACGGCTCGACCCGGCCCTGGCCACCACGGCCTTCATCCGGGAGGACCGGGGTGGCCGGGTCTTCGTCGACGCGACCCGAGCCGGCGGGGCGACCGTGGTGGCCGCGTACAGCCCGCGGGTCCGGCCCGGCCTGCCGGTCTCCTTCCCGGTGGCCTGGGACGACCTCGACGGGGTCACCCCGGCCGACTTCACGGTGCGGACGGTGCCGGCGCTGGTGGCCGACCGGGATCCGTGGGCCGACGCGCTGCCCGCTCCGCAGCGGCTCCCGGCCGACCTGGTCGCCGAGGGGCGGACCATTCCGGTCGCCCGGGTGCAGGCCATGCACGAGGGAAAACGCCGGGCCCGGGCCCGGCGGGCGGCCGGCTGACCCGCGTCATGCCGACGATCTGACGGCGCTGGTCGCGTTCCGGCCGGCGAACGAGTTGTCCAGGGGGGTTGCGGTGACCGCACACGACGCCGAGGTCCACGGCTACGGGCCGCACGACTACGACGCGATCTACCGCGACGCCGCCGCCTCGGGCGGGCCGCCCTGGGACATCGGCGGTCCGCAGCCGGCCCTCGCAAAGGTGCTCGACCGCGGGGTGAAGGGCCCGAAGGTGCTCGACATCGGCTGCGGCCCCGGTGATCTCGCCATCGCCCTCGCCCGCCGCGGCTACCAGGTGACGGCGATCGACATCTCGCGCGTGGCGATCGACATGGCCCGCGCCAAGGCCGCCGGCGAGGGCCCGACGGTGCACTTCGAGGTGCAGGACGCCACCGAGCTGTCGTTGCCGTCGGCGCCGTTCGACTCGGTGTTCGACTCCGGCCTGCTGCACAGTCTCCACCGGCACGGCGGCGGCGCGGCGGAGGCATACCTCGCGCTGCTGCCGGGCCTCGCCGCGCCGGGCGCGACCGTCTTCGTCCTGGCGGTCTCCCTCGCGGCGGGCCACGGCTGGGGCGTGACCGAGGAGTTGCTGCGGACGGGCTTCGCCGCGCCGATGTGGGCCGACACGGAGATCGAGGAGATCGACGTGGCCGCGGAGACCGGCGGCCGGGAGCTCGCGCTGCCCGGCTTCCTGCTCCGGACGGTCCGCGCCGCCGACACCTGACCGCGACCGGCGACGGCCCGACCGGACGGTCCGCGTCGGCGGCGAACGACACCGACGCCGGTGCCGACCAGCCAGCCGCGCAGCCTGGCCCCGCCGCCGGCCCTAGCCGGTGGCGCCGGCGTGCAGCGGGTCCGCCAGGAGCGTGTCGAAGGCCAGTTCGGCGGCGCCGATCAGGGCGGCGTCCCGGCCGAGCGCCGCCGCCCGCAGGTGCACGATCTCGCGGCAGGGCGGCAGGACCATCGTGTCCAGGCGGCGGCGGACCGTGCCCGCGCCGGCGAGGTAGAGCTCGCGCAGCGAGCCGCCGAACACCACGGTGTTCGGGTTGACCACGTTGACCAGGTTGGCCACGCCGAAGCCGAGCCAGTCGGCGACCCGCTCCACGGCCGCCACCGCCGCGTGCTCCCCGGCCGCCGCCGCGCGCAGCACCTCGGCGACCGCGTCCGGGTCGCCCGGCTCGCGGCCGGCGTGCCGCAGCAGCGCCGCCTCGCCGATCTCGGTCTCCCAGCAGCCGCGTGAGCCGCACCCGCAGGGCAGGCCGTCCGGGTTGACCACCATGTGGCCGACCTTGCCGCTGCGTCCGCGGTGGCCGAGCACCAGCCGGCCGCCGCTGATGATGCCGGCGCTGATGCCCAGGTCACCGTGCAGGTAGACGACGTCGTTGACCCCCGCCGCCACGCCCCGGACGTGCTCGGCGAGGGCGGCGATGTCGGCGAGGTCGCCGGTGACGAATCGGGGGCCGGCCGCGAACTCCGCGCTGAGCGCGGCGTGCAGCGTCTCGTCGGCGCCGCCGATCCGGATCCGGCCGTCGGCGTCGCGGGTCGTGTCGACCACGGCGACCGCGCCGCCGGCCAGCAGCGCGTCACCGGGGACGGCGCGTTCCATGTCGCGGACGAGGTCGGCCAGCGGGGCGACGGCGTCGGGGGCCGCCATTCCGGACGGACGGTCGGCCTCGCGCAGGTCCAGGATGCGGCCGCCGAGGCCGACCCGGGCGGCGCGCAGCCGGTCCGCCTCGATGCTCAGCGCGTGCGCGTAGACGCGGTCGGAGCGAGGGCTGACCACCAGCGAGGGGCGGCCGGCGCGGCGGGCGGTGGTGGGCGCCTCCTCGGTCACCAGTCCGGCGGCGGCGAGGTCGGCGGCGAGCGCGCCGATGGTGCTCCGGTTGAGCCGGAGCCGACTGGTCAGCTCGGCGCGGGAGGTCGGGCCGTGCACGTGGATGTAGCGCAGCACGGCGCCGAGGTTCTGCCGGCGGATCTCCTCCTGGCTGGCGCCGGGCGCCGAGGCCGGCAGGAGTTCCGGGTTGCGGCCCTGCCGGGGTGGCCCGGACCGCATGGGTGTCGCCAAGGTCAGGCCGCCTCCGGTCGGTTGTGGGTATCTGCCGGGGAGTACAACGAAGGGTCCCGGAAACGGACTTCCGGGACCCGACGTCGTGACTACCCGCTGGTGTTACTTGGTGAGCGGCGCCAGCTTCGGGTCGTTCGCGTACGCCTCGGCCGCGTTCGCCTTGGTCACGGCGACCGGCGGGAGCAGGTACGTGTCGACGACCTTGCTGCCGTTGTTGTACGACTTGGTGTCGTTGATCTCCGGCTGGTCACCGGCCTGGAGGGACTTCACCATCGCGATGGTCTGCTTGACCAGGTTCCGGGTGTCCTTGTTGATCGTCATGTACTGCTCGCCAGCCATGATCGACTTGATCGACTCGACCTCGGAGTCCTGACCGGTCACGACCGGGATCGGCTTGCCGGCACCCTTGATCGAGGTGATGATCGCGCGGGCCAGCGTGTCGTTCGGGGAGAGGACGCCGTCCAGCTGCTTGTTGCCGTAGGCCGAGGTCAGCAGCTGGTCCATGCGGGCCTGCGCACCCTCGGCCTTCCAGCCCTGGATGGCGGTCTGCTTGACCTCGGTCTGCTTCGAGGCGACGACGAGGTTGCCCTTGTCGATCTCCGGCTTGAGCACGCTCATCGCGCCGTTGAAGAAGACACCGGCGTTGTTGTCGTCCGGGGAGCCGGAGAAGAGCTCGACGTTGTACGGGCCGTTCGGCTTCTTGGCCTTCATGCCGTCCAGCAGGGCCTGGCCCTGGAGCTGGCCGACCTTAAAGTTGTCGAACGCGACGTAGTAGTCGAGGTCCGGGGTGTTGGTGATCAGCCGGTCGTACGCGATGACCTTCGCGCCGGCCTGGTGCGCCGCGGCGACCTGGGTCGACAGCTGCGCGGCGTCGGTCGCGCCGATGACGATGACCTTGGCGCCCTTGGTCACCATGGCGGTGATCTGAGCCTGCTGGTCGGCAACGGTGGTCGACGCGCCGGCGTACTGCACGTCGCTCTTGAAGCCGGCCTCCTTGAGGCCGTTGGTGAACAGGTCACCGGCGAGGACCCAGTTCTCCGAGGTCTTCGACGGCAGGGCGACACCGATCAGGGAGTCGGCCGCGAAGCCCTTGGTCGGGGTGTCCGAGCCACCGGACTCACCGTCACGGCCGGAGCCGCAACCGGTCAGGGCCAGCGTCGCGATGGCGCCGATCGCCACCGTCTTGGCAAGAAGATTGCGCATGAGGAGGTAGTGCCCTTCTGCAGAGGTGATACGGGGTGAGGCCGGTGGCCGTCAGCCGGACACCGTCGTCGTGGCGGGCTGACGCTCCGCGTCGGACGAGGACGGGGGAGTGGCGGGTGGTGTGTCTCGGCGGAACGTGCGGGTGATGCTGCCGATGACGGAGAACCGCCCCTGGCTCTTGTTGTAGACGTCGATCGCGACGGCCAGCAGCAGGACCAGGCCCTTGATGATCTGGACGCGGTCGGTGCCCACGCCCATCAGTTGCAGGCCGTTGTTGAGCACGGCCATGACCAGACCACCGACGATGGAGCCGCTGATGGTCCCGATACCGCCGGAGACGGCCGCGCCACCGATGAAGACCGCGGCGATCGCGTCCAGTTCCCAGCCGTTGCCGTCCTGCGGTCCGGAGGCCGCCGAACGGGCCACGAAGATCATGCCGGCCAGGGCGGCCAGGACCGACATGTTCATCATGACGAAGAAGTTGACCCGCTTGAGCTTCACACCGGAGAGCTCCGCGGCCCGGGAGTTGCCGCCGACGGCGTAGATGTGCCGGCCGCCGGAGGTGTTGCGGGTGTAGAAGGAGTACGCCAGCACCAGCGCCACCAGGATGATGCCGGAGACCGGGAAGCTGGTGCCGACGCGACCGCTGGCGAAGCGCAGCGCGGCGAAGGCGATCACACCGACCATGACGGCCATCCGGAGGATCGAGATCCACAGCGGCGCCGGATCGGCGTCCATCTCCCGGCGGGTCTTGCGCGCCTGCAACTCCCGCCACACCACCGCCACCGCGGCGGCCAGGCCCAACAGCAACGTCAGGTTGTTGTAGCCGGTGTTCGGGCCGACCTCGGGCAGGAACCCGGAGCCGATCGTCCGGAACTCCTCCGGCACCGGGATGGTGTTGGCGTTGCCGATGTACTGGTTGCCGCCCCGGAAGAGCAGCATGCCGGCCAGGGTGACGATGAACGCCGGCACCCCGATGTAGGCCACCCAGAAGCCCTGCCAGGCGCCGATCGCCGCGCCGATGGCGAGGCCGAACAGGATGGCGAGCGGCCAGGGCAGGTCCCACTCGGCCATCGACTTGGCCACCAGGATGCCGGCGAAGGCCGCGACCGAGCCGACCGACAGGTCGATGTGCCCGGCGACGATCACCATCAGCATGCCGATGGCCAGGATGAGAATGTACGAGTTCTGCTGGAACAGCGCGATCAGGTTGTCCGATCGCAGCGTCAGCCCGTTGGTCAGCACCTGGAACAGGACGACGATCGCCACCAGGGTGAAGATCATCCCGAACTGGCGGGCGTTGGAGGTGGTGCCTCCGAAGAGGTTCTTCTGCAGGTCCTTGATTCGGCTCATCGTGTCTGCATCTTCTTCGTAGAGGTCATCTGCTTCATGAGGGTCTCCGGGTCCGCATCCTCGCGGGCGATCTCGCCGGTGATGGTTCCTTCGAACACGGTGTAGATGCGGTCGCAGAGCCCGATCAGCTCAGGCAGTTCCGAGGAGATGACGACGACGCCCTTCCCCTGGTCGGCGAGCCGCTGGATGATGCCGTAGATCTCGTACTTGGCGCCCACGTCGATGCCGCGGGTGGGCTCGTCGAGGATCAGCAGGTCCGGGTCGGTGAACATCCACTTCGCCAGGACGACCTTCTGCTGGTTGCCGCCCGACAGCTTGGAGACGCTCTCGTCGACCGACGGGGCCTTGGTCCGCAGCTCCCGGCGGTACGACTCGGCCGCCTTGTACTCGGCGACCTCGTCCAGGACGCCGTGCTTGGAGATCTTGGACAGCTTGGCGGCCACCGTCGACGCCTTGATGTCGTCGAGCAGGTTGAGGCCGATCGCCTTGCGGTCCTCGCTGACGTACGCGAGCCCGTGGTCGATGGCGTCCGCCACCGACTTCAGCACGATCTCCTTGCCGTCCTTGATGATCGTGCCCGACTCGTACACCCCGTAGGAGCGGCCGAAGACGCTCATCGCCAGCTCGGTGCGGCCGGCGCCCATCAGGCCGGCGAAGCCGACGATCTCGCCGCGGCGTACGACGAAGCTCTCGTTCTTGCAGACCTGGCGCTCGGCCGAGATCGGGTGCCGGACGTTCCAGTCGCGGACCTCGAAGAAGACCTCGCCGATCTTGGGCGTGTGGTCCGGGAAGCGCCTGCTCAGCTCGCGGCCGACCATGCCCCGCACGATCCGGTCCTCGTCGACCGCGCCCGCCTGCACGTCCAGGGTCTCCACCGTCCGGCCGTCACGCAGGATGGTGATCTGGTCGGCGATCGCCTCGATCTCGTTGAGCTTGTGCGAGATCATGATCGAGGTGATGCCCCGCGCGCGGAAGCCGCGCAGCAGGTCGAGCAGGTGGCGCGAGTCCGCCTCGTTGAGCGCGGCGGTGGGCTCGTCCAGGATGAGCAGCTTGACGTCCTTGGCGAACGCCTTGGCGATCTCCACCAGCTGCTGCTTGCCGACGCCGATGTCCTTGATCAGGGTGTCCGGGTCCTCCTGGAGACCGACCCGGGCCATCAGGTCCAGCGCCATCCGGTTCGCGGCCTTCCAGTCGATCGCACCGCGCTTGCGCGGCTCGTTGCCGAGGAAGATGTTCTCGGCGATCGACATGTGCGGGATGAGCGCGAGCTCCTGATGGATGATCACGATGCCGGCGGCCTCGCTCGCCCGAATGTCGGAGAAGCGGGTCTCGGCGCCCTGGTAGACGATGTCGCCGTCGTACGTGCCGTACGGGTAGACGCCGCTGAGCACCTTCATCAGCGTCGACTTGCCCGCGCCGTTCTCGCCGCAGATGGCGTGGATCTCACCGGCGCGCACCACCAGGTTCACGTCGGAAAGAGCCTTGACTCCCGGGAACTCCTTGGTGATGGAGCGCATCTCCAGGAGGATGGGCGCGTCGCTCATGACTTGCTGCACCTCGCCAACATCATGGATGCCTCTCGCTGGGTTCGGCCTCACGAGGTTTTGTTGCGTACCACAACTTATTCACGCGCGAAGGCGATCCGCAAGTTTCCGATGCACGGGAGTTGTAACAATCCGGCAATATGGAGTCCGGTCCATGCCCCGACTGGCGGGGCTGTCTGGTTCCTCGGCCGCCGGGTGACGCGGTAGACATCGGCGGCTGTGGCGCCGGTCTCCGCCCGGCCCCGTCCACCCCGCCTCCGGGTCACCCGGGGCCCCGCGACCTTGCGGGTGTGCCCCGATCCGGAAACGAAAAATTCCCCGGCGTACCCGCCGGGGAATCCTCGTTCGTCTTGTCGCGGAGCCCGCTCCTGCGATGTTGTGTGCCCCCGGCAGGATTCGAACCTGCGCCCCCGCCTCCGGAGGGCGGTGCTCTATCCCCTGAGCTACGGGGGCTCAGCGACCCGAGAAGAGTACCAAACCCCGTCCCGAACACCGAATCGCCACCCGGTGCTCCCTCCGTGTCCCTCGAATCCCGCGTTGATCATGAAGTTGTTGTCCCGACACGCCGGGCGGATGACAACAACTTCATGATCAACGCGAAAAGGGTGGGGGTGGGGGGGTGGGGGTTAGGCGGCGGCGAGGGCGCGGCCGCAGCTGGGGAGGGGGTGCAGGACGATGCGGCGGGGGAGGCGTCGGGGCCACTCGTTCTTGGGCCACGAGCCGTCCACGATCAGGTGCACGGTGCGCTCCTCGGCGCCGCTGAGCCGCAGCACGAAGTCGCGGGGGAGCGGCGCGTCCACGCCGGGCGTGGTCACCATGAACCGGACCCGGCCCCGGGACGACACCGCGGAGATCACGTCCGCGGCCGGCATGGTGCCACGCAGGCGTACCCGGCCGATCCAGTAGACCTCCGCGGAATGCTCCTGGGCGGCCCGGGTGATCGCCGGGTACTCGCTGCGTACCCAGCGCTCGACCGCGCCGACGCAGAGCCCGCAGGCCCGCTCCCGCGGCTCCCGCGGACCCAACCCCCAGGCCCGCAGGTACGCCCCGACGGTGCCGGCATCCATCGCCAGGTCGAACTGGCGCTGGATCAGCGTGGTCAGGCTCTGTCGCGTCCACAGCTCCTCGTCCAGCCCCAACTCGTCGGGGTGGACGCCCCGCAGGACGTCGATCAGTTCGAGTTCCTGTTCGCGGCTGAGCGTTCCGGGCTCGCCCTGCCGGTGTCCGCGACGGACGGCTGCCACCGCTCCGTCACCGCCGATGGTGTGGCGCCGGCACCAACTGGTGACCGAACGCCGCGCGTCTCTCAGTGCAACCCCCACGTCCTGCGCAACGAGCCCGAATCGCAACTGGTCACGATATGTGGGGAGAAAAGTCTCCAACGACCGGAATCGGTCGGAGCAACCAAAGGCTGCCAAAAGGTTGTAAAGGGACACTCGGGTGGGTCGGAACGGACGGAGGCCCGCGTCCGCCGGGGCGGTACGCGGGCCTCCGTCAGGCCGGATGCCGGGATCAGCCGCCCAGGCGCTTGAGGGCGTTCTGGAGGTTGACCAGGTCCGTCTGCTGGGTGTTCTTCATGGTCTGCGCGACCTTGAGCACGTCGTCGTCCTCGCCGTGGTCGAGGATCCCCTGGATCATGTGGATCCCACCCAGGTGGTGCTTGATCATCATGCGCAAAAAGAGCACGTCGACGTCGTGTCCCTGCGCCGCGCGCAGCTGCGCCATCTCCTGCGGCGTCGCCATGCCGGGCATCAGCCCGTCCCGGAGGCTGTCCCGGCCGTCCGGCATCCAGGCCATCGCCGGCTCGGAGCCGGTCGGGTCCAGCCCCCACGACCGCAGCCAGGTCTGCATGGTGCCGATCTCGCCCTGCTGGCCGGTGGCGATGTCGCCGCCGATCTGGCGTACCTCCGGGTCGCTGCCCTTCTGGAAGGCGATCAGCCCCATCTCCACCGCCTGGGCGTGGTGGCTGGTCATGTCCCGCGCGAAGCCCGCCTCGGCCGAGCTGTCACCCGGTCGGGTGAGGCTCGGCGTCAGCAGGCCGCCGGCGTACCCGAGGAGGAGCCCGACCACGACGGCGGCGGTCAGCGCGAGGATGCCGTAGCGGCGCGCGGACCGCCGGCCACCGTCGGCGGTGACCGGGGCCTCGTCGGGTGCGCTGTCCGTCGTCACGGGAGCGGTCATCGCCGTCCTTACTGCTGGGTGGGCTGCGGGTCGCGCGGGGTGGTGCCGGTGGCCGTGATGCCCTGGCCGCAGTTGGCGTTCGGGCCCTCGACCGAGGCGTTCACCCGCAGCGTCTTGATGAAGTCGTCGATCCGGCCGTCGTCGGCGTTGTCGACCTTGAGCTGGTAGCCCCAGGCCTGCAGCGAGATCGGCTTGTCCAGCCCGTCGAACGGGCTGAGCATCAGCTTCTCCTTGCCCTGGACCTTGCTCTTCAGCGTCGCCACCTGGTCGGCCGGCAGGTCGGGGCGGTACGTGATCCAGACCGCGCCGTGCTCCATGCTGTGCACCGCGTGCTCGCTGGCGATCGGGGCGTCGTAGACGTCACCCATGCAGTTCTGCCAGGCCGCGTTGTGCGGACCGGCGACCGGCGGGTTCACGTCGTACTTGATCGGGCCCTGCTGGTGCTGGCCGCCCTGGACGAGCTTGGCGTCCTTCTTGCGGAAGTCGACGATGCCGTCGATGTCGGCGGCCCGCTTCTCCCACGGCTTGGAGCCCTGGAAGGCCGCATACGCGCCGTACCCGATGATCGCCGCGGCGAGCACGCCGACGGCCACGAAGAGGGCGATCGGGCCCCAGGACCGGCCCTGGCTCACCTTGACCGGCGCGATCGGCTTGCGGGGGCCCTTGCCACCCGAGGTCGCGCGGGGGGTGCCCGCCGACTTGCCGGCCCCGGGCTTGGCGCCGGACGCGGGCCGGCCAGCCGCCGGCTTCTTGCCGGTGCTGACCACGGTCGGACGGCGCTCCGGGCCGCCCGGGGTGCTGATGCTCATGGTGCCTCGCAGGTCGGTCGGTCAGGGGATTGGCGGGCCGGGTGACGTGCAGGGTCGCCGCCGAGTGCCCGAGTCTACCCCCGTTAGCATGGTTCGGTGACTCCCGCAGAACTCGCCGAGGTCGTCCTCTCCGCAGCCCACGCCGTCTTCACCGAGCGGGGCTTGGACTCCGCCGCGCTCCCGGAGCGGACGGCGGTGGAGCGACCGCGCAATCCGGAGCACGGCGACTACGCCTCGACGCTGGCGCTGCAGCTCAGCAAGAAGGTGGGGGTCCCGCCGCGGGAGCTGGCCGCCGCGCTGGCCGACCAGCTCGGCCGCGCCCCGGGGGTCAAGTCCGTGGAGATCGCCGGCCCGGGCTTCCTCAACATCCGGCTCGACGCCGCCGCCGCGGGCCAGCTCGCCCGGTCGATCGTCGAGGCCGGCGCGGAGTACGGCCGCAGCGACGCCCTCGCCGGCCAGAAGATCAACCTCGAGTTCGTCTCGGCCAACCCCACCGGCCCGGTGCACATCGGCGGCGTCCGCTGGGCGGCCGTCGGCGACGCGCTGAGCCGGCTGCTCCGCGCCACCGGCGCCGACGTGGGCACCGAGTACTACTTCAACGACGCCGGCTCCCAGATCGACCGGTTCGCCCGGTCGCTGCTCGCCGCCGCGAAGGGCGAGCCGGCCCCCGAGGACGGGTACGGCGGCGCGTACATCGCCGAGATCGCCGAGCAGGTCCGGGCCGTCCGGCCGGACGTGCTGGAGCTGGACGACGCCGCCGCCCAGGAGGTCTTCCGGGTCGAGGGCGTCGCGCTGATGTTCGCCGAGATCAAGTCCTCGCTGCGTGCCTTCGGGGTGGAGTTCGACACCTACTTCAACGAGAAGGACCTGCACGACCGGGGCGAGCTGGACCTCGCCCTGGAAAGGCTGCGCGAGCAGGGCCACCTCTTCGAGGCCGAAGGCGCCACCTGGCTGCGCACCACCGACTTCGGCGACGACAAGGACCGGGTGCTGCGCAAGTCCAACGGCGAGTGGACGTACTTCGCCGCCGACTGCGCCTACTACCTGGACAAGCGCGAGCGCGGCTTCGAGCGGGTCGTGATCATGCTGGGCGCCGACCACCACGGCTACCTCGGCCGGATGAAGGCGATGGCGGCCTGCTTCGGTGACGACCCGGACCGCAACCTGGAGATCCTCATCGGTCAGCTGGTCAGCCTGGTCCGCGAGGGCGCCCCGGTGCGGATGAGCAAGCGGGCCGGCACCGTGGTCACCCTGGAGGACCTGGTCGACGCGATCGGCGTGGACGCCTCCCGGTACGCGCTGGCCCGCTACTCCAGCGACTCCCCGATCGACATCGACGTCGAGCTGTGGACCCGGGCCACCCGCGACAACCCGGTGTACTACGTGCAGTACGTCGCCGCCCGGACGGCCAGCGTCGGGCGCAACGCCGCCGAGGTCGGCCTGACCCGCGGCGACGCCGCCGGCTTCCGGGCCGAGCTGCTCGGGCACGAGAAGGAGAACGAGCTGCTCAAGGCGCTCGCCGAGTTCCCCGCCGTGGTGGCCACCGCCGCCGAGCTGCGGGGGCCGCACCGGGTGGCCCGCTACCTGGAGGAACTGGCCGGGGCGTACCACCGGTTCTACGACAACTGCCGGATCCTGCCGCGCGGCGACGAGGAGGTCACCGACCTGCACCGGGCCCGGCTCTGGCTCAACGACGCGACCCGGGTGGTCATCGCCAACGGCCTGCACCTGCTCGGCGTCACCGCTCCGGAGAGGATGTGAGGATTCGTGCGCGCGCATGAGGCCGGTGCCCTGCACGGCGACATCGGCAGCCAGCCGGCGTGGCTGCGTACCCCGACCGACGTCAACGCCCTGGTGCCGCAGCTGTGGCCGCGCAACGTGACGCGCACCGACGACGGCGCGCTCGCCGTCGCCGGCCTGGGCGTCCGGGACATCGCGGCCGAGTACGGCACCCCGCTGTACGTCCTCGACGAGGACGATCTGCGCTCGCGCTGCCGCGACTTCCGTGCCGCCTTCCCGGACGTGGACGTCTACTACGCGGGTAAGGCGTTCCTCTGCCGCGCCGTGGTCCGCATGATCGCCGAGGAGGGTCTGCACCTCGACGTCTGCACCGGCGGCGAGCTGGCCACCGCGCTGTCGGCGGGGATGCCGCCGGAGCGGATGGGCTTCCACGGCAACAACAAGTCGGTGGCCGAGCTGACCCGGGCGCTGGACGCCGGGGTGGGCCGGATCATCCTCGACTCGTTCACCGAGATCGACCGGCTCACCGCGCTCGCCCGCGAGCGCGAGGTACGCCCCGGCGTGCTGATCCGGGTCACCGTCGGCGTCGAGGCGCACACCCACGAGTTCATCGCCACCGCGCACGAGGACCAGAAGTTCGGCTTCTCGCTCGCCGGCGGGGCGGCCGCGGCGGCCGCCTTCAAGGTGCTCGACGAGGGCGTGCTCGACCTGCGCGGCCTGCACTCGCACATCGGGTCGCAGATCTTCGACGCCAGCGGCTTCGAGGTCTCGGCCCGCCGGGTGCTCGCCCTGCAGGCGCAGATCCGCGACGCCCGCGGGGTGGAGCTGCCCGAGCTGGACCTCGGCGGCGGCTTCGGCATCGCGTACACCACCCAGGACGACCCGGCCTCGCCGCAGGAACTGGCCAAGCGGCTGCGCAAGATCGTCGACGGCGAGTGCGCGGCCGAGCGGCTGGCCGTGCCGCACCTGTCGATCGAGCCCGGCCGGGCGATCGTCGGCCCGGCCGTCTTCACCCTGTACGAGGTCGGCACGGTCAAGGACGTCGACGGGATCCGCACCTACGTCAGCGTCGACGGCGGGATGAGCGACAACATCCGCACCGCGCTCTACGACGCCTCGTACTCGGCCACCATGGCGAACCGGGCGTCGGTGGCCGAGCCGATGCTCGCCCGCGTGGTGGGAAAGCATTGTGAGTCCGGGGACATCGTGGTGAAGGATGAATTCCTGCCCGCCGACGTGCAGCCCGGAGATCTTGTCGCGGTGCCCGGCACGGGCGCGTACTGCCGCAGCATGGCCAGCAACTACAACCACGTGCCCCGCCCCCCGGTGGTCGCGGTGCGCGACGGCCGGGCCCGGCTGATCGTCCGACGGGAAACCGAAGAGGACCTGCTCGCTTTGGATGTGGGATGACGTCACCTGTGCGTTTGGCGCTGCTCGGCTGCGGGACGGTTGGCAGCGAGGTGGTCCGGTTGCTGCACGAGCAGTCGGCCGACCTCGCCGCCCGGATCGGCGCCCCGCTGGAGATCGCCGGCATCGCCGTACGCCGGGTCGGGCGCGACCGCGGTGACCTGCCGGTCGACCCGGCGCTGTTCACCACCGACCCGCTCGGGCTGATCAAGCGCGACGACGTGGACGTGGTGGTCGAGGTGGTCGGCGGCATCGAGCCGGCGCGCGGCTGGCTGGTCGAGGCGCTGCGGGCCGGCAAGAGCGTGGTCACCGCCAACAAGGCGCTGCTCGCCGAGGACGGCGCGGCCCTGCACGACGCGGCCGCCGAGGGCGGCGCCGACCTCTACTACGAGGCCTCGGTGGCCGGGGCGATCCCGCTGCTGCGCCCGCTGCGCGACTCGCTGCACGGGGACCGGATCAACCGGGTCACCGGCATCGTCAACGGCACCACCAACTTCATCCTCTCCGCGATGGACGCCACCGGCGCCGGCTTCGCCGAGGCGCTGGAGGAGGCCACCGAGCTCGGGTACGCCGAGGCGGACCCGACCGCCGACGTGGAGGGCTTCGACGCCGCCGCCAAGGCCGCCATCCTCGCCTCGCTGGCGTTCCACACCCGGGTCACCGCCGCCGACGTGCACCGCGAGGGGATCACCGAGGTGACCGCCGCGGACGTGGCCAGCGCCCGGGCGATGGGCTGCACGATCAAGCTGCTCTGCATCGCGGCCCGGGGCGCCGACGCCGCGGGCCGGGAGACGGTCAGCGTGCGGGTGCACCCGGCGATGATCCCGCTGACCCACCCGCTGGCCAGCGTCGGCGACGCGTTCAACGCGGTCTTCGTCGAGGCCGAGGCGGCCGGGCAGCTGATGTTCTACGGCCGGGGCGCCGGTGGCGCGCCGACCGCCAGCGCCGTCCTCGGCGACGTGGTGGCGGTGGCCCGCAACCGGCTCGCCGGGGCGCGGGCGGCCAGCGAGTCCGCGTACGCCGACCTGGCGGTGCGGCCGATGGGGGAGGCGCTGACCCGCTACCACATCAGCCTCGACGTGGCCGACCGGCCGGGTGTGCTGGAGGCGGTGGCGGGGGTTTTCGCCCGGCACGAGGTCTCCATCGCCACCGTGCGGCAGGGCCCGGCGGGCGGCGGGCCGGCCGGTCGGGGCTCCGACGCCGAGCTGGTCATCGTCACCCACGTCGCGCCGGACGCGGCGCTCGCCGCGACCGTACGCGAGCTGCGCGGGCTGGACATCGTCGGATCGGTGACCAGCGTGCTGCGGGTGGAGGGCGGGCAGTAGGGCGTCCCGTCTGGTGGGTGGCGGCGGGTGTGCCGGTCGCCGCCCCGGTCGGCTGGTCCAGGCTTGAGACACCCCCGAACGGGACGGGGCGAGGCGAGGAGAGGGACATGTGGCGCGGTCTGATCGAGACGTACCGGGACCGGCTGCCGGTCACCGACGCCACCCCCGTCGTCACCCTGCACGAGGGGAACACCCCGCTGCTGCCCGCGCCGGTGCTCTCCGCCCGGCTCGGCTGTGACGTGCACCTGAAGGTCGAGGGGGCCAACCCGACCGGCTCGTTCAAGGACCGCGGCATGACCGTCGCGGTGTCCAAGGCGGTCGAGGCGGGCGACAAGGCGATCATCTGCGCCTCCACCGGCAACACCAGCGCCTCCGCCGCGGCGTACGCGGCCCGCGCCGGGATCACCTGCGCGGTGCTGGTGCCGCAGGGCAAGATCGCGCTGGGCAAGCTCGCCCAGGCGCTGGTGCACGGCGCGAAGCTGCTCCAGGTCCAGGGCAACTTCGACGACTGCCTGGCGATGGCCGCGAAGCTCGCCCAGGACTTCCCGGTGGCGCTGGTCAACTCGGTCAACCCGGACCGGCTGCACGGCCAGAAGACCGCCGCCTTCGAGATCGTCGAGGCGCTCGGCGACGCTCCCGACATCCACTGCCTGCCGGTCGGCAACGCCGGCAACATCTCCGCGTACTGGATGGGCTACGGCGAGGACCTGGCCGCCGGCAACGCCACCCGCACCCCGAAGATGTACGGCTTCCAGGCCGCCGGCGCCGCGCCGATCGTGACCGGCCAGGTGGTGCACGAGCCGTCCACGATCGCCACCGCCATCCGGATCGGCAACCCGGCGAGCTGGACGAAGGCGGTCGACGCCCGGGATGCCTCGCGGGGCCTGATCGCGGCGGTCACCGACCGGGAGATCCTGTCGGCGTACCGGCTGCTCGCCCGGGAGGTGGGCGTCTTCGTCGAGCTGGGCAGCGCGGCCAGCGTGGCCGGCCTGCTCCAGCAGGCCGCCGCGGGCCGGGTCCCCCCCGGTTCCACGGTCGTCTGCACGGTCACCGGCCACGGCCTCAAGGACCCGGAGTGGGCCATCTCCACCGCCCCCGCCCCCCTCACCATCGCCAACGACCCCCTGGCCGCCGCCCGCTCCCTAGACCTCGCCTAACCCCCCAGCCCCCCGCCCGGGTTCCCCGGACCGCCCGGGCCGCCCGGGCCCCCGGCCGGGCCGCGTGTCGATCATGAAGTTGTCGCCCTGGTGAGCGCTTTCCGGTGGCAACCACTTCATGATCGAGGGTGGTGCGGGGGAGGTCGGGCGGCGGTGGGCCGGTGGGGGTGGGGGAAAGTGAGTCGGGCACACTCTGGTCACCCCTCGACCTCCTGCAGGAGTGAGTTCGCTGATGTCGCTGCTCGCCAGATCCAGCCTCGCCAACCGGGGACTGGTCGCCCTGATCGCGGTGGTGACCGCGGCGTTCGGGGCGTTCGCCGTCCCCTCGCTCAAGCAGCAGCTGCTGCCGTCGCTGGAGTTCCCCGGCGCGTTTGTCGTCGCGGTCTACCCCGGCGCCGGGCCGGAGATCGTCGAGGCGCAGGTCACCGAGCCGATCGAGAACAGCCTCCAGGGCCTGCCCGGGCTGGAGAAGGTCACCTCCACCTCGCGGGAGGGTTCGGCGACCGTCTCGGTGCAGTTCGAGTTCGGCACCGACGTCGACGACGCGGCCAACAAGATGCAGACCGCGCTGGGCCGGATCGACGCGCAGCTCCCCGCGGAGGTGGACCCGCAGGTCCTCACCGGCAGCACCGACGACCTGCCCGCGGTGGTGCTCGCCGCCAGCGGGGGCGGCGACGAGCGGGCGCTGGCGGAGAAGCTGCGCAGCACCGTCGTAGGAGAGCTGGAGGGGATCGACGGCGTCCGTACCGTCGAGGTGACCGGCACCCGCGACCAGGTCGTGACGATCACGCCGGACCCGGCGAAGTTCGCCGCCGCGAAGCTGGCCCCGACCGCCATCGGGACGGCGCTGAAGACCAACGGCATCTCCGTGCCGGCCGGCGCGGTCACCGACGGCACCCGGGCGCTCCCGGTGCAGGTGGGCGCGCCGATCACCACCCTGGACGACCTGCGCGGCATCGTGCTCACCCCGGGCGTGCCCAAGGCGCCGCCGGTCCGCCTCGGTGACGTCGCGGCCGTGCAGCAGCAGCTCGCCCCGGCCACCGCGATCACTCGCACCAACGGCATCGAGAGCCTCGGCGTCCAGGTGACCGCCGCGCCGGACGGCAACGCCGTGCGCATCTCGCACGAGATCCGGGACCGGCTCGACGCCCTGCGCTCCGCCTCCGGCGCCGAGCTGACCGTCGTCTTCGACCAGGCGCCGTTCGTCGAGAAGTCCATCGAGAGCCTGACCACCGAGGGCCTGCTCGGTCTGCTGATGGCCGTGGTGGTGATCCTGGTCTTCCTGCTGTCGGTGCGTTCCACCCTGGTCACCGCGGTCTCCATCCCGCTGTCGGTGGTGGTGGCGCTGCTCGCGCTCTGGGTCGGCGACTACTCGCTCAACCTGCTCACCCTCGGCGCGCTCACCATCGCCGTCGGCCGGGTGGTCGACGACTCGATCGTGGTGCTGGAGAACATCAAACGTCACCTGGAGTACGGCGAACCCAAGCGCGAGGCGATCGTCACCGCGGTCCGCGAGGTGGCCGGCGCGGTGACCGCGTCGACCCTCACCACGGTCGCGGTGTTCGCCCCGATCGCGCTGGTGGGCGGCTTCGTCGGGCAGCTCTTCGCGCCGTTCGCGATCACCGTGACGGTGGCCCTGCTCGCCTCGCTGCTGGTCTCGCTGACCGTGATCCCGGTGCTGGCGTACTGGTTCCTCACGCCGCGCCGGGCCGGGGCGGACGACGCCGAGGTGCGCCGGGCCGCCGAGGAGAAGGAGTTGCGCAGCCCGTTGCAGCGGGCGTACCTGCCGACGATCGGGTTCGCCACCCGCACCCGCGGGACCCGCTGGATCACCGTCGCGGTGGGGCTGCTGGTGCTGCTCGGCACGTTCGGCCTCGCCCAGAAGCTGGAGACCAACTTCCTGGACGACTCCGGCCAGGACACCCTGAACATCACCCAGGAGCTGCCGGCGGGCGCCGGGCTGGCCGCCACCGACCAGGCGGCCCGCCGGGTCGAGGAGGTGCTCGGCCGGACCGACGGCGTCGAGACGTACCAGGTCACCGCGGGAGGCAGCGACCAGCCGTGGCTGGGCGGCGGGGGCAACAACACCGCCCGTTGGTCGGTGGCCCTCGACGGCGAGACCGACGCCAAGGAGATGAAGGAGATCCTGCGGGAGAAGTTCGACGCCCTCGGCGCCGAGGTTGGCGAGCTCACCTTCGGTCAGGGCCAGGGTGACCAGCTGGAGCTGGTCGTCCAGGCCGCCGACCAGGAGACGCTGGCCAGGGCCGCCGAGGAGGCTCGCGCGGCGATGGCCGGTACGCCGGACGTCGAGGACGTCTCGACCAGCCTGGCGACGCGGGTGCCCCGGGTCGACGTCACCGTCGACCGGCTCGGCGCGGCCCGGGTGGGGCTGAGCGAGGCGGCGGTCGGGCAGCTGGTGTCGCAGGCGTACCGGGGTGCCCCGCTGGGGCGGGTGACCCTGGACGGCGGTCAGCAGGACGTGGTGCTGCGGACCTCGGCCACCCCGCCGACGACCGTGGCGCAGCTGCGCGCCCTGCCGGTCGGCCCGGTCAAGCTGGACGACATCGCGGACGTCACGCAGGGCGAGGGACCGCAGCAGGTCACCCGGATCGACGGCGAGCGCAGCGTGACCGTCACCGGCACCGCCACCGGTTCCAACCTGGGGGCGATCACCCAGGAGCTGCGCAAGCGGATCGCCGACATCGACGTGCCCGGCGCGACGGTGACGGTCGGTGGCGCGAGCGCCGAGCAGGAGGACGCCTTCGGCGACCTGCTCCTGGCGGTGCTGGCCGCGATCGCGATCGTCTTCCTGATCATGGTGGCGACCTTCCGCAGCATCACCCAGGCGCTGATCCTGCTGATCTCGATCCCGTTCGCCGCGACCGGCGCGATCGGCCTGCTGCTGGTCACCGGCACCCCGCTGGGCGTGCCGGCGCTGATCGGCGTGCTGATGCTGGTCGGCATCGTGGTGACCAACGCGATCGTGCTGCTGGACCTGGTCAACCAGTACCGGGCGCAGGGGATGGGCGTGACCGAGGCGGTGGTCGAGGGCGGCCGGCGGCGGCTGCGTCCGATCCTGATGACCGCGGTCGCCACCATCTTCGCGCTGCTGCCGATGGCCCTCGGGCTGACCGGCGAGGGCGGCTTCATCTCCCAGCCGCTGGCCGTGGTGGTGATCGGCGGTCTGCTCAGCTCGACGCTGCTGACCCTGGTGCTGGTGCCGACGCTCTACACCATGGTGGAGCGCACCAAGGAGTCGCTGCGGGCCCGCCGCGCCCGCCGCTCCGGTGGCCCGGCCCCGGTCGAGCCGGCCGCGCCGGCCGCCGCCGGGGACCAGGCCGACGCGCTGGTCCCGGCCACGGTCGTCGCCACCGGTACGCCCGCCGCCGAGTCGCCGGCCCGGCCGGCACCCTCGGCCGCGCTGCTGGACGGCACGGACCAGTTCGAGGTGCTGCGGCTGCCGAAGAGCCGGCGCTCGCCGCTGCCGCCGACCGAGGAGTAGTCCGACCACGCGCAGCGACCCCGGCCCCGTACCACCGGCCGGGGGCGCTGTGCTGTCGAACCTCCGACAGCCCGCCGTGACCTTCGTCCTGCGTCGGCGTTGCGGCGGCCCCCTACCGTCGGTTGTCGATCATCCACTTCGGATGACCACACGGGCGGGGGCGCGGCATGGCGGGCGGGGACGGTGTGCGGTGGGGACGGCGGACGGTGCTGCGCGGCGGCGTGCTGCTGGCCGGTGGCACCGCGGTCGGCGCGGTCGGGATGTCCGAGACCGCGTACCTCGCCGACCGGCGGCTCCCGCTCGCCGGCGGGCCGGCCAGCGCCACCATGGGCAACCGTCGGCAGCAGGTCGGCGGCGGCGCGCTGGAGGTGGTCTGGCATGTCCCGACCGAGGGCCGGACGGTGGCGCTGACCTTCGACGACGGCCCGCTGCCACAGTGGACGCCGATGGTGCTGGACACCCTCGACGAGCACGACGTGCCGGCCACCTTCTTCCTGGTCGGCCAGCGGGTCCGCCGGCACGCCGGCCTGATCCGGGACCGGCTGGGCCGGCACGAGGTGGGCAACCACAGCTGGCGACACCGGGACCTGGCCCGGCTGGACGCCGCCGAGGTCCACGACGACCTGCGCCGCTCCCACGACGCCATCACCGACGTCACCGGCCGCCCGCCCCGGGTGGCCCGCCCCCCGTACGGGCACCTCGGCGGCGCGGTCCTGCACGCCGCCGTACGCCTCGACTACCGCCTGGTGCTCTGGTCGCTGCAGATGGTCGAGGGCGAATTCCCGAACGACCCGGCGGGGCACGCGCGGCGCATCGTGGCCGACGTCGTGCCGGGCACCATCCTGCTCGCCCACGACGTGGGGGCCGAGCGCCGCCAGGTGGCGCTGCGCGGCCTCCCCGCGATGATCGACGGGCTGCGTGACCGCGGCTACAGCTTCGTCACCGTCTCCCAGCTGTTGCGACGCGCGACTGCGGTGTGAGTGGCCGGGTAAGGTTCGGGCACGTGTCGCCCACCTTCTCGGTCCTCACCCGCAACCGGAACTTCCGCAACCTCTTCCTGGCCGAGCTGGTGGTCTTCGGCGCCGACTGGTTCGTCATGGTGCCGCTGCTGGTGCTTCTGCCGAAGCTGACCGGCAGCGGCGTCTGGGGCGCGCTGGTGCTCGCCCTGGACACCGGGGTGGTCGCGCTGCTGCTGCCGTACACGGGGACCATCGCCGACCGGTTCGACCGCAAGAAGATCATGATGGTGGCGAACGTCGCCGCCCTGCTCGGGGTGCTGCTCCTGCTCGGCGTGCGCAGCGCCGGCACCGCCTGGCTGGCCATGCTGGCGATCGCCGCGGTGGCGGTGGCGAAGGCGTTCTACTCGCCGGCCGCGCAGGCCGCCCTGCCCAACGTGCTCGACCCGGACGAGCTGGCCGCCGGCAACGCGGTCGCCGGCTCCGCCTGGGGCACGATGACCGTGGTCGGCGCCTCGCTCGGCGGCGTGCTGAGCGCGGCGGCCGGGCCGTACGCCTGCTTCTGGGTGGCGGCGGTCGGCCTGGCGCTGGCCGCGGGCCTGGCCGCGCTGATCCGCCGGCCCCTGCAGGCCCCCCGGGACGCCGACCTGCCGACGCCGCGCACCTGGGCGGCGATCCGCGAGGCGCTGGGCTACATCGGGCACCGGCCGCGGGTGCTGGCGCTGGTCACGGTCAAGTCGGCGGTCGGGCTGGGCAACGGCGTGCTGACCGTCTTTCCGCTGCTCGCCGGCGTGTACGCCGTCGGCCCGGTCGGCGCCGGCCTGCTCTTCGCGTTCCGGGGCGCGGGCGCGCTGGTCGGGCCGATCCTGATGCGCCGGGTGCTCACCAACCGGGCCTGGCTGCTGCCCGGCCTGGCCGCGTCGATGTCCCTCTACGGCCTGGCCTACCTGGGCACCTCGGTGGTCGGCTGGTTCCCGCTGGTGCTGGTCCTGGTCTTCGTCGCCCACTTCGGCGGCGGCAGCAACTGGGTGCTGTCGAACTTCGCCCTGCAGGGCGAGGTGCCGGACCGGCTGCGCGGCCGGGTCTTCGCCACCGACATGATGCTGGCGACGCTGGCCATCTCGGTCAGCCAGCTGGTGGTGGCCTCGGTGGTGGACGTGGTCGACGAGCGGGTGGTGCTCGCCGGCTGCGGCCTGGTGACGCTGGTCTACGCGGTGGGCTGGCGGATCGCCACCCGTCGCCTCCCGCTGTCCGACCCGGCCACGGAGGCGGCGCCCGCGTCCGCCCCCTGACGGCCACCGGCCCGCCCTCCGAGGGCCGTCGACCGCCCCGTGCCGGCCGGCGTCCCCGGCGGATCAGGTGCGGTCGGGCGCGGGCGGGGGCGCGGGAAGGTCGGTACCGCCCCACTGGGTGGCGGCGGGGGCCGGTGGCGGCGGGCCGGGGTCGGCGTGCCCCGCGTCGTCCCCGGCCGGCGGCGTCCAGCCCGCCCAGTCGACGGCGGGCGCGGCGACCGGCCGGCCGGCGAGCACCGCGGCGACGAGCAGGCCGGTGCCGACCGGGTACCCGATCCACGCCAGCACGCTAACCGCGGTGCTGAGCAGTCTGAACCGTCGGAACTCGTCGCCACCGTCGATCGAGCGGAAGTCGAGCAGGTGCGGCCAGGCGATGGTCCAGGCCAGACCGAGCAGGCTGACCACCAGCAGCACCGCGATGCCCGACATCAGCAGCGCCCGGGCCCGGTGGGGCAGCCGGCCGCGGCGCGCCACGGCCAGCACCAGGCCGGTCACCAGCACGGCCAGGGTGGGCAGCTGCCCGCCGATCTGCAGGAGCGAGTAACCGAAGAGTTCCATGCCGCCTCCGTCTGGCCGTGGGTCGGGCCAGGCTAGCGGAAATGATCAATTCCCACGGTCCGGGCGGAACCCCGCCACGTCGGTCCCGGGCCCTAGCATGAGCCGGTGCCGTTGACTTTCGCCTCCGGGCCGGTTCGCGTCCGGGTCCCCGCCACCAGCGCCAACCTGGGCCCGGGCTTCGACGCGCTGGGCCTCGCCCTCGGGCTGCACGACGACGTGGCGGCCGAGGTGACCTCGGGCGGCGTACGGGTGTCGGTCACCGGCGAGGGCGCCGGTGAGCTGCCGGCGGACGACCGGCACCTGGTGGCCCGCGCCATGCGCGTCACCTTCGACCTGCTCGGCGGTCAGCCGCCGGGGCTGGCGCTGGAGTGCGTCAACCGGATCCCGCAGGCCCGTGGCCTGGGCTCCTCCTCGGCGGCGATCGTGGCCGGGGTGCTGCTGGCCCGCGCGCTGGTCACCGACGGGCCGGCGCGACTCGACGACGACGGGGTGCTCCGGCTGACCGCCGAGATCGAGGGCCATCCGGACAACGTGGCCCCCTGCCTGCTGGGCGGGTTCACCGTGGCCTGGACGGAGCCCGGCGGCGCGCGGGCGGTGTCGCTCCCCGTCGCCGCGGGGATCCGGCCCACCGTCTTCGTCCCGGCCGAGCGCGGGCTGACCGCGACCGCCCGGGCGGCGCTGCCGGTGACCGTCCCGCACGCCGACGCCGCGCAGAACGCCGGCCGGGCGGCGCTGCTGGTACACGCCCTGACCGCCGAGCCGGCGTTGCTGCTGCCGGCGACCGTCGACCGGCTGCACCAGGACTACCGGGCGCCCGGGATGCCGGGGACGGCGGCCCTGGTCAGCGCGTTACGTGCGGCGGATGTGGCGGCTGTGGTCAGTGGGGCGGGGCCGACGGTGCTGGCGCTGGGCGAGCCGCCGAGCGGCTTCCAGGCGGGAACAGACTGGCAGGTCTGGCGGTTGTCGGTAGAGGTGCGCGGCGCAACGGTCGCGCGGGGTAGACTGGGACACGCCGAGCGGGACCCTGTTGCCGCAGGTCGGAAGAGTTGATTACGCTCTAGACTTAGCACAGCCGCGAAGCATGCGATCTCCCTGCGGGTCGGCGCACCCCCGAAGCTCTCGGCGGTAAGCCCGTCACCCCTGCCAAGGCCCACGCCGCACCGCAGTTTCCACAGGTCGCCGCAGACGGCGAGACCTGCTCACCGATGCTGGTGA
This sequence comes from Micromonospora purpureochromogenes, assembly GCF_900091515.1. Classification (NCBI taxonomy): domain Bacteria; kingdom Bacillati; phylum Actinomycetota; class Actinomycetes; order Micromonosporales; family Micromonosporaceae; genus Micromonospora; species Micromonospora purpureochromogenes. The sequence goes on from NZ_LT607410.1 coordinate 1,782,546, forward strand.
GTCGGGAAACCGACCAGCTGCTGTGCCACAGACTCCCGCGACGTGTCCATGCGAGGCGGGTGCACCGAGGCCGCCCGGCCACCTGAGCTTGTCGACTCCGGGCAGTCCCGGCCTATCGAGGGAAGGAATCCATTGAGCGACACCACCGACGTGACGTCGGATGTTTCCAACGTCGCTGGCGATGCCACCACCGCTGCTCCCGCCCGTCGTCGACGCAGCGGCACCGGTCTGTCGGCGATGCTGCTGCCAGAGCTGCAGAGCCTGGCCGCGTCGCTCGGCATCTCCGGGACGGCGCGCATGCGCAAGGGCGAGCTGATCAGCGCGATCACCGAGCGGCAGCAGGGCGGCGCCGCCGGCACCCCTCGACCGCGGGCCGAGGTCGCGGCCGCGGCCGCCCCCGCCCGTGAAGAGGTGCACGCCGAGGTTCGCGAGACCGGTGAGCGGGCTGCCGAGCAGGCTGCCGCCGCACCGGCCGCCGCCGGCGAGGCCGAGGGCCGTACCCGGACCCGGCGCAGCCGGGCCGCCGCCGAGGGCCGTCCCGCCGAGGGCCGTCCCGTCGAGGGCCGTCCCGTCGAGGGCCGTCCCGCCGAGGGCCGTGCCGTCGAGGCGCGGACCGAGGAGGCTGCTCCCGCCGAGACCGGCGAGCGCGCCGAGCGCGGCGAGGGCCGTGGCCGGGCCGAGCGCACCGAGCGCGGTGACCGGGCCGAGCGCGGCGAGCGTGCCGAGCGCGGCGACCGGGCTGAGCGCGGCGAGCGTGCCGAGCGCGGCGAGCGGGCCGAGCGCGGTGAGCGGGCCGACCGGGCCGAGCGCGGCGAGCGCACCGACCGCGGTGAGCGGGCCGAGCGTGACCGGGGCGACCGCAACGACCGCGGTGGCGACCGGGCCCAGCGCGACAACGACACCGACGAGGACGGCGAGGGCGGCGGCCGGCGTGGCCGGCGCAGCCGGTTCCGCGACCGTCGGCGTGGCCGCGGCGAGCGGGCCGAGGGCGGCGAGGGCGGCCGCGAGGGCGGCCGCGAGGGCGGCCGCGAGGGCGGCCGCGAGGGCGGTCGCGAGCCGCAGGTCAGCGAGGACGACGTGCTCGTCCCGGTGGCCGGCATCGTCGACATCCTCGACAACTACGCCTTCGTCCGGACCACCGGCTACCTGGCCGGCCCGAACGACGTCTACGTCTCGATGTCCCAGATCAAGAAGTACGGGCTGCGCCGCGGTGACGCGATCACCGGTGCGGTGCGGGCTTCCGCGCGGGACGGCGAGCAGCGGCGGGACAAGTACAACCCGCTGGTGCGGCTGGACACCATCAACGGCATGGAGCTGGACGAGGCCAAGCGTCGTCCCGAGTTCTACAAGCTCACTCCGCTGTATCCGCAGGAGCGGTTGCGGCTGGAGACCGAGCCGCACATCCTCACCACCCGGGTGATCGACCTGGTCATGCCGATCGGCAAGGGGCAGCGGGCGCTGATCGTGTCGCCGCCGAAGGCCGGTAAGACCATGGTGCTGCAGGCGATCGCGAACGCGATCACGCACAACAACCCGGAGTGCCACCTGATGGTGGTGCTGGTGGACGAGCGGCCCGAAGAGGTCACCGACATGCAGCGCACGGTCAAGGGCGAGGTCATCGCGGCCACGTTCGACCGTCCGCCGCAGGACCACACCACGGTGGCCGAGCTGGCGATCGAGCGGGCCAAGCGCCTGGTCGAGCTGGGGCACGACGTGGTCGTGCTGCTCGACTCGGTGACCCGGCTCGGCCGGTCGTACAACCTGGCGGCGCCGGCCAGCGGCCGGATCATGTCGGGTGGTATCGACTCCACCGCGCTCTACCCGCCGAAGCGCTTCCTCGGCGCGGCCCGCAACATCGAGAACGGCGGCTCGCTGACCATCCTCGCCACCGCGCTGGTGGAGACCGGATCCATGGCGGACACGGTCATCTTCGAGGAGTTCAAGGGCACCGGTAACGCGGAGCTGAAGCTGGACCGGAAGATCGCCGACAAGCGGACCTTCCCGGCGGTCGACGTCAGTGCGTCCAGCACCCGCAAGGAGGAGATCCTGCTCTCGCCGGAGGAGCTGGCCATCATCCACAAGCTCCGCAAGGTGCTGCACTCGCTGGACTCCCAGGCGGCGCTGGACCTCCTGCTGGACCGGCTCAAGAAGTCCCGCACCAACATCGAGTTCCTGATGCAGATCGCCAAGTCGACGCCGGGGGAGTGACCTCACCCGGGTGAGACCCGCGAAGGGCACGGCCACACCGGCCGTGCCCTTCGTCGTCTCCCGGGCCGACGGAGGTCTGGAATTTTCCTTCAATTCAGTCCTCGGGTATTGAAACTTCTGTGCACGGCCGGGTTGACTGTCGTCCATGCGTACCCGCAGCCGAACCGCCCGCCTTCCCGGCGTCCTGCTGTTGACGCCGCTGCTCGCGCTCGCCGGGGCCGTCCCGGCGTCCGCCGCGCCACCCGCCGCCGGCACCGCCGCCGAGGACGCGCCCCGCGCCTCGTCGTACCCGGCCGCCGCGGTGGCGCTCGCCCCGGCCGGCCTCGCGCCGGCCGACGGGGTGGAGACCGCCCGGACCACCCGACCGGTCGCGCCGGGGCTCGACCTCACCTCCTTCGACCGGTACGACGCCGCCGGCTGGCTGCGCGCCGACGCGCTCACCGCCGACCTGAGCGGCGGGGTGAGAGTCGACTACGTCAACTCCGGGGAGGTGGCCCGGGCCGAGCCGTTGCGCGGCGCGGTCGACCGGTCCCGGGCTGTCGCCGCGGTCAACGGCGACTTCTTCGACATCAACAACTCGGGGGCCGCGCAGGGCGTCGGCATCCGCGACGGCGAGCTGATCCAGTCGCCGGTCGCCGGCCACCACAACGCGGCCGCGATCACCGGCGACGGCCTCGGCCGGGTGGTCCAGGTGCACTTCGACGGCACCGCGACACTGCCGTCCGGCCCGGTCACCCTGACCCAGTTCAACAACATGGTGCAGGCCAACGGCGTCGGCCTGTTCACCCCGCTCTGGGGGTCGTACCCCCGGCGGCGGGCGGTGGAGGGGGCGGCCCGGGTCACCGAGGTCGCGGTCCGGGACGGCCGGGTCGCCACCATCGGCGCCGTGGCCGGCGAGGGGCCGATTCCGGCCGGGACCACCGTGCTGCTCGGCCGGGACGCCGGCGCGGACGCCCTGGCCGCCCTGCGTCCGGGCGATCCGATCGACCTGATCTGGAAGCCGAAGCCGTCCGAGGGCGGCGACCTGCGCGCCGCCGTGGGCGGGGGCAACGTCCTGGTCCGCGACGGGGCCGTGCAGAACATCTCCGACCCGACTCTGGCCCCGCGCACCGCCGTCGGCTTCTCCGCCGACGGGCGGCGGATGATCCTGCTCACCGTGGACGGGCGTCAGGTGGACAGCCGGGGCGTCACGCAGACCGAGATGGGCGAGATGATGGCCGGGCTGGGCGCGTACCACGCGCTCAACCTGGACGGGGGCGGCTCGTCCACGCTGCTCGCCCGGGAGCCCGGCGCGGCGGCCGTGCAGGTGGAGAACAGCCCGTCCGACGGCACCGAGCGCGCCGTCCCCAACGGGCTGGCGGTCTACGCCCCCGAGGGCAGCGGGCGGCTCACCGGGTACTGGCTGGAGACCGCGAGCGACCCGACCGCCGCGCCGGGTGTCGCGCCGGTGCGCGGCGGCCGGCCCGACCGGGTCTTCCCCGGACTGACCCGCCGGCTCACCGCCGCGGGCTACGACGAGACGTACGGCCCAGCGGAGGGCGCGCCGACGTGGCGGGCGAACCCGGCCGCGCAGGGCACCGTGGCCGACGGGGTCTTCCGCGCCGGCGCACCCGGCCGCAGCACCGTCACCGCCTGGCACGGCGACGCCCGGGGCACGCTCGACCTGACCGTGCTCGGCCCGCTGGCCCGGGTCGACTCCACCGTGGACCGGGTCGGCCTGAACCGGGCCGGCGACAGCGGACTGTTCGGCGTGGTCGGCTTCGACGCCGAGGGCAACACCGCGCCGGTCGAGCCGGCCGACCTGACGCTGGAGTACGACCGCACGCTGCTGGCGGTCACCCCCACCGCCGACGGCAACCTGTCGGTCAAGGCCCTCGGCGACAGCGGTTCCGCCCTGGTCACCGTCCACGTCGGCCGGCAGGCCACGGTGCTGCCGGTGACCGTCGGGCTGACCGACGTGCCGGTGGCCGGCTTCGACGACGCGGCTTCCTGGAGGTTCAGCCAGGCCCGCGCCAGCGGCGCCGTCGCCCCGGCGCCGGGGCACACCGGCACCGGCCTGCGGATGACGTACGACTTCAGCCAGTCCACCGGCACCCGGGCCGCCTACGCCGACCCGCCGGCCTGGATCGCGGTGCCCGGCCAGCCGCAGGCGTTCGGCATGTGGATCCACGGCAACGGCACCGGCGAGTGGCCCAGCCTGCACCTGCACGACGCGCAGGACACCCAGCACGTGCTGCGCGGCCCGCTGGTCACCTGGAAGGGCTGGAAGTACGTCGAGTTCGGGGTGCCGGCCGGCGTGCAGTACCCGGTGCGGGTCCGCCGGTTCTACGTGGCGGAGACCAACCCGGCGGCGCAGTACACCAGCGAGGTGGTCATCGACGACCTGGTGGCGAAGGTGCCGCCCACCCTCGACGCGCCGGCCGAGCCGCCCCGTACCGACCGGGTGGTGCTGCGCGACGGCACGGTGGACGGCGCGCCCTGGCGCTTCGCGGTGATGTCCGACGCCCAGTTCGTCGCCGCCGACCCGGACAGCGACCTGGTCGCCCAGGCCCGCCGTACGCTGCGCGAGGTCAAGGCGGCGAAGCCGGATTTCCTGGTGATCAACGGCGACTTCGTGGACACCGCGTACCCGGCGGACTTCGCGCTGGCGAAGCGGCTGCTGGACGAGGAGTTGGGCGGGGAGCTGCCCTGGTACTACGTCCCGGGCAATCACGAGATCATGGGCGCGCCGATCGACAACTTCCGCGCCGTCTTCGGCGACACCCAGCGGGTCTTCGACCACGCGGGCACCCGCTTCGTCACGCTGAACTCGGCCACCGGGTCGCTGCGCGGCGGCGGCTTCGACCAGGTCCGGATGCTGCGCGAGGCGCTGGACTCGGCCGCCGCCGACCCGGCGGTCGGCTCGGTGGTGGTGCTGCACCACCACCCGCCCCGCGACCCGAGCCCCGCCAAGGCCAGCCAGCTCGGCGACCGCAAGGAGGCGGCGCTGCTGGAACAGTGGCTGGCCGACTTCCAGCACCGCACCGGCAAGGGCGCCCTGTTCGTCGGCGGGCACGTCGGCACCTTCCACGCCGACCGGGTGGACGGCGTGCCGTACGTGATCAACGGCAACTCGGGCAAGAACCCGTCGACGCCGCCGCAGCTCGGCGGCTTCACCGGCTGGACCGAGTTCGGCGTGGACCCGGTGACCCCGGCCGAGGCCGACCGGGCCCGCCGGGACCCGCTGGTCGAGGGGCCGCGCTGGGTCGCCGCGGAGTTCCACGCCCACACCGACCGGCTCGCGGTGAGCGCGCCGGCCGCCGTGGCGGTCGGGACGCCGGCCACGGTGACCGCGACGCTGACCCAGCCGGGCGGCCGTGCCGTCCCCGTGGCGGCGCCGGTCAGCGCCGACTGGTCCGCCTCGCCGAACGTCCACGTCGGAGACGCCGGTGGGGTGCGGCCCTGGCACGTGGCCCGCTTCGACCCGACCACCGGGCAGCTGACCGCGCTGCGGGCCGGCGCGCAGGTGCTGCTCGCGGTGACCGTGAACGGCGTTCGGGCCGAGGCGACGGTCGCGCTGACGGCGGCGGAGACACCTGGGGAGGCACCCGCCGCCTGACCGGCCCGGCACCCGCCGGGCATTCCGCCCGCCGGTCGGCCGCCTGCGGCGAGGGGCCGACCGGCGGCGCGCTCCGGCCCGGTCGTCGGTCTCCTCGGCGAGGGCCGACCGGCGGCGTGTCTCGGCCTGGTCGAGGACGATCCCTCCACCTGCTTTGCTCTGCTGCCTTCGGAGCAACACCGACCGTCCGGACACCGGACGCCGGGTGTTGCCCCGGCGGCAGCAGAGCAAAGCGTGCGAGCTGGGCGTTGCCGGGGGCCGCGGTCGCCGAGCGCTCAGAAGTCGCCCTCGGCGACCTGGAAGACGGTCAGCCCGAGCGACCGCCACATCCGCACCACCTGCTGCCGGTCGTCGAAGACCCCGGCCACCCGGTAGCGGTCGCGCACCTCACGCTCGTAGATTTCCTGCTTCACCACGGCGTCCTTGCGGGAGTCGCCCACCGTACGCAGGTGCAGACCGAGGTACGGCACCCGCACGTGCCGGTCCAGCCAGGCCACCGTGGCGGCGCGGGCGGTGGCGTCGCGTCCGGAGCAGAAGATCACCCCGTACCCGGCGGCGTGCATCGCCCGGACCGCCGCGATCACCGCCTCGTTGGGCTCGTCCTCGCCCACCCGGGTCATGTCGTACGGGCTGCGGGAGACGTTCAGCGCGACCGTGCCGTCGATGTCCACCAGCACGATCTCCGGCGGGCCGGCCGGGGTCGCGTCGACCGTGCCGGCCCGGCCGGTGCGGGCCGTCGGCACCGGCAGCGGCAGCGCCCGGTTGGCCAGGTAGCGCTCGTGCAGGCGACGGATGGCCGGCTCGCCGACCCGGTCCGCCTCCGCCCGCGCGGCGTCGCGGCGCAGGCACTCGTCCAGCGGTACGTCGGTGAAGTCGTGCACCTCGAAGTCCGCGTCGTACCGGGCGGCCAGGTCGGCCCAGTCCCGCAGGGTGCGCGAGCGCAGGTTGGTGTCGTCCACGCAGACGCTGACCCCGGCCCGCAGCAGCGCCTCCACCTGGGCCCGCTGGGCGAGCGTCACCTGGTACTCGGCCCGCTGAGTGAACAGCCGCTCACCGTGCAGCATCCGGCGCAGGTCGTCCCGGTTCACCCGGGCCACGGCCGGTTGCAGGGTACGGGCGAAACTGGTCTTGCCGGAGGCGGGCAGCCCGCGGGTGGCGATCAGTCGGGGCATCCTGCCCATCCCACTCCGGTCAGGGACGAATCGGGCACGGTCCCACCGTACGCCGGGGGCGGGAATGCTGGTCCCCGGTGGCGGGAATGCGAGCAGGGAGGCGGGCGTTACCACTGCCGGACCGATCGTGCGGCCCGCCTGCCGGGTCGGCTCACGCCCATGGCACACTGGTCAATCGGCCACCGGTTCCGGTTCACGCCCGAGTCCGTCGCGCACCAGGCGACGGGGAGATCAGCGGCGACCCGGCGACCACCGACGAAAGGACCGAGGCGACATGAAGCCCAACATCCACCCGGAGTACGTGACCACCGAGGTCTCCTGCTCCTGCGGTAACACCTTCTCGACCCGCAGCACCGCCAAGGGCGGCTCGATCCACGTCGAGACCTGCAGCGCCTGCCACCCGTTCTACACCGGTAAGCAGCGCGTTCTCGACACCGCCGGCCGGGTCGCCAAGTTCCAGCAGAAGTACGCCAAGGTTCAGGCGAAGAAGGCCAAGTAGCTCCACCGACGACGCCCGCGTCCGGCTTCGGCCGGGCGCGGGCGTTCGTCCGTTCCGCCCCCGGTTACGCCCGTCCGTCCGTCGAAGGAGCATCCCCCGCATGAGCAGCGAGCGCCTGGCTTCCCTCCTCGACGAGTACGCCGAGCTGGAGAAGCGGCTGGCCGACCCGGCCATCCACGCCGACCAGGGCACCGCCCGCCGGGTGGGTCGCCGGTACGCCGAGCTGGTTCCGCTGCACAAGGCCGCCGGTGAGCTGGAGCAGGCCCGCGCCGACCTGGCCGCGGCCCGGGAGCTGGCCGCCGAGGACCCGTCCTTCGCCGCGGAGGCGGAGTCGATCGCGGCGAGCCTGCCGGCACTGGAGGAGCGCCTGGCCGAGCTGCTGATCCCGCGTGACCCGCACGACGCCAAGGACGTGATCATCGAGATCAAGGCCGGCGAGGGTGGCGAGGAGTCCGCGCTCTTCGCGGGCGACCTGCTGCGGATGTACACCCGGTACGCTGAGCGGCACGGCTGGCTCACCGAGGTGATCGACGCGCAGGACTCCGACCTGGGCGGGGTCAAGGACGTCTCGCTGGCGATCAAGACCAAGGGCGTCCCGGAGGGCGGCAACGGCGTCTGGTCGCGGCTGAAGTGGGAGGGCGGCGTGCACCGGGTGCAGCGCGTGCCGGTCACCGAGTCGCAGGGGCGTATCCACACCAGCGCCGCCGGGGTGCTGGTGCTGCCCGAGGCGGAGGACGTCGACGTCACCATCGACCCCAACGAGCTGCGGATCGACGTGTTCCGCTCGTCCGGGCCGGGCGGCCAGTCGGTGAACACCACCGACTCGGCGGTCCGGATCACCCACCTGCCGACCGGCGTGGTGGTCTCCTGCCAGAACGAGAAGTCCCAGCTGCAGAACCGGGAGCAGGCGATGCGCATCCTGCGGGCCCGGCTGCTCGCGGTCGCCCAGGAGCAGGCCAACGCGGCCGCCTCGGACGCCCGCAAGGCGCAGGTGCGCACGGTGGATCGCTCGGAGCGGATCCGCACCTACAACTTCCCGCAGAACCGGATCACCGACCACCGGATCGGCTACACGGCGTACAACCTCGACCTGGCGCTCGCCGGCGACCTGGACGGCGTCCTGGACGCCCTCACCGAGGCCGACCGCGCCGCCCGCCTCTCCGGCGACACCGAACTGACCCGCCGCTGACCCACCTCCCCCCACCTCCCCCCGCCCGCCCCACCCACCACGCACTTTCAGAGAAAGCGTGGCTATTCCGCGCCGAATAGCCACGCTTTCTCTGAAAGAGGCCTCAAGCGCGGCGCGCGGGCGGGGCGGGGCGGGGCGGGGCGGGGGGGCGGGGAGGGACGGGTCAGGAGGCTCGGGGGCGGGTTTTGGCGCGGAGCATCTCGCGGTCGGCGATCTCGAAGGCGGTGCCGAGCGCGTCGCGCAGGGCGCCGTTGGCGCCGTCGACCTCGGCGAAGCCGATGCTCACTCCGACCGGGGTGCCGGGCACGAGGGACTCCCAGTCCTCGGTGCGCACCGCCGCGTGGATCCGCCGGGCCACCTCGGCCGCCTCGGTCATCCCGGCCCCGGAGAGCACCACCACGAACTCGTCCCCGCCGTAGCGGGCCACGAAGTCGCCCCGCCGCATCACCCGGTTGATCACCCCGGCGATGCGTTGCAGGACCAGGTCCCCGGAGTGGTGCCCGTGGGTGGTGTTGACCGCCTTGAACCCGTCCAGGTCGCAGACGCCGATCACCACCCGCTCGCCCCCGGAGGTCACCGAGGCGATGTAGCGCTCCAACCGGCGCCGGTTCGGCAGGCCGGTGAGCGGGTCGGTCAGCGCCTCGCCCTCGTACCGGGCGGCCTCGCGGCGCATCTCCTCGTGGTCGATCCGGGCGGCGATGCCGTCGATGTACACGTCGCGCAGCCGGTCGTTGCGCTGGGCGGCCAGCCGGAACGCCATCCGGTCGGCCCGGTGCGCCGCCACGTGGTCGCCGGCTCGGGCGTACGCGATGCTGCGCAGCCGGGACGGCTCGGCCGCGCCGAGCGTCTCGTTGGAGACCAGCGCCGTGTCCAGCCGGGTGATCGCCTCGATCGGCCGACCGTCGGCGACGGCCAGGCAGACCTGCCCGAGCTGCCGCATGTCGCGGGCGCGGGCGCTGTCGCCGCCGTGGGCGAGCAGCCGCACCGGGTCGGTCTTGGTGCCGGTCTCCAGCGGGTCGCCGAGGGCGGCCCGGCGCGCCGCCGCGTAGCCGTACGCGGCCAGGCTGCTGGGGCGGATCCGCTCGCTCCGGCCGTTGCGGACGAACCGGTTCAGGTCGATGGCGATGTCCCGGAGCACCCGCAGGCAGCCGTCGCTGTCGCCGTTGTGGTCCAGGGCGACCGCGTTGCGCAGCCGGATCCCCGGCGCGGCGAAGACCTCCTCGGGGAGCCCGGCGGCCAGCCCGTGCTGCCGGGCCCGCTCGATCGCGCCGAGGGCGTAGCCGTGGAAGCTGAGGTACGAGTAGGCCATCGCCAGGTCGTGCCAGCCCCAGGCGGTGTCCCGGTCCCGCTCCTCGGCCGCGCCGAGCGCCCGGGCGGCGCGCACCAGGTGGGTGACGCACCGGTCCAGCGCGCCCTGGTGGTGCGCGGCGAGCGCGGCCAGCGCGTTGAGGTGCCCGTGCAGGTACGGCTCGGGCAGATCGCGGACGGCGGTGGACGCCTCCTCGATGGCCCCGGTGAACTCCGCCGTCCGACCGAGATTGATCAGCGCGCAGAGGCGCTGCACCAGCGCGTCGGCGCGGGTGTGCGGGTCGGTGGTGCTGGCCAGCACCCCTTCGAGCAGGGCGCACGCCTCGGCGGATCGGCTCGCCTCCTGCAGGGTCCGGGCACGGCGGAGGGCGTCAACCTGGTCATCGACCCGGTCGAGCCACCCCACCTGCGAACCTCCTGTCGGTGTGCGTCCGGCCGCACCCGCTCGTGACGTGGCCCGCGACGCTTCATGATTATGTCGTGACCTTCCTTCCGCGCCACCCCTCCGAAGGGACAGAACGTGAGCGACCCTCGCTCGCTGTGGCCCGCGCCACTCGTGCCCTGATCGCCGCCGGGGTGGAGTCGGCCCACGCCGAGGCGGAACTGCTCGCCGCCTACGTGCTGGACACCCCCCGCGGCCGGCTGGCCCTGGCGGACGGCTTCACCGCCGCCCAGCGGGAGCGGTTCGAGGCGCTGGTCGCCCGCCGGGCCGACCGGGAGCCGTTGCAGCACCTGACCGGCCGGGCTGCGTTCCGGCACCTGGAGCTGGCGGTCGGGCCGGGGGTCTTCGTGCCCCGGCCGGAGACCGAGCTGCTCGCCGGCTGGGGGATCGAGGTGGCCCGGACCCGGCCGGCGCCGCTGGTGGTGGACCTGTGCAGCGGCTCCGGCGCGATCGCGCTCGCGGTCGCCCAGGAGGTGCCGGCCGCCCGGGTGGTGGCGGTGGAGCGGTCGCCCGCCGCGCTGGAGTGGCTGCGGCGCAACGCCGCCGAGCGGGCCGCCGCCGGGGACCGGCCGATCGAGGTGGTCGCCGCCGACGTCACCGACCCGGAGCTGCTGGCCGCGCTGGTCGGCGAGGTGGACGTGCTGCTCTGCAACCCGCCGTACGTGCCCCGGGCGGTGGCCGTACCGCCGGAGGTGGCCGGGCACGACCCGGACGAGGCGGTCTTCGGCGGGACGGACGGGTTGAGCGTGATCCGGCCGGTGCTGGCCCGCGCCGGGGACCTGCTGCGCCCCGGCGGCGGGCTGGGCGTGGAGCACGACGACACGCACGGGGCGGCGGTGCCGGCGCTGCTCGCCGCCGACGGCCGGTACGTCGACGTGGCGGAGCATCGGGACCTGGCGGGCCGGTCCCGCTTCGCCACCGCGTCCCGGCGGGCGGACGGCCCGCACGCCGGTGTGGCCCCGGCGTGGCAGACTGGCTCCTCGTGATGCTCTACGACTGTCGGTCGCCCGCCGACCGGGACCGCGGCATCGCCGCTGCCATCGAGGCGGTCAAGAACGGCGAGCTGGTCGTCCTGCCGACCGACACGGTCTACGGGATCGGCGCGGACGCCTTCACCCCGTACGCGGTCAAGGCCCTGGCGGACGCCAAGGGCGGCAGCCGCCAGGCGCCGCCGGTGCTGATCGGCTCCCGGCACACGCTGGACGGCCTGGTCTTCTCGCTGCCGCGCGCCGCGCGCGACCTGGTCGAGGCGTTCTGGCCCGGTGCGCTGACCATCGTGGTGGAGCACTCGCCGACCCTGGCCTGGGACCTCGGCGACGCCACCGGCACGGTGGCGGTCCGGATGCCGCTGCACCCGGTGGCGCTGGAGGTGCTGCGGGAGACCGGCCCGATGGCGGTGGCGTCGGCGAACAAGGCGGGCCGGGCGGCCGCGCTGACCGCCGAGGAGGCCCGCGACCAGCTCGGCTACTCGGTGCGCGCCTACCTGGAGGCCGGGCCCTGCCCGGATCCGGTGCCGAGCACGATCGTCGACCTGACCGGCGAGGTGCCGCGGGTGCTCCGGCTGGGCGCGATCGGGCTGGACAAGCTCCGCGACGTGGCGCCGGACATCCTCGACGAGCGGGGGGCCTGAGTGCCGCCGTTCACCGTCCTGCACGTGTGCATGGGCAACATCTGCCGCTCGCCGATGGCGGAGCGGCTGCTGGTGCTCGCGGTCCGGGAGCGGCTGGGCCGGCTCGGCGTCGACCCGACCCGCTCCGACGAGCTGCTGCACAGCCACAGCGCCGGCACCGGCGGCTGGCACGCCGGCGAGGAGATGAACCCGCCGGCGGCCCGGCAGGTGCTCTCGCGCGGCGGTGACGTGGACGGCTTCGCCGCCCGCAAGCTGCGCTCCGATCTGATCGACGCGGCCGACCTGGTCCTCACCGCCACGGCCGACCAGCAGGAGTACGTGGTGGCGCTGCGTCCCGACGCCGCGGCCCGCACCTTCGTGCTCGGCGAGTTCGGCCGGTTGCTCGGGCTGGTGGACGCCGCCGCCCTGCCACCGGCGGAGGCCACCGGCGAGGCGGTGTACGCCCGGGGTGTGGCCCTGGTGGCGGCCGCCGACGCGGCCCGGCAGGGCGCGTCCGCGCTGCACTCCGACGACCTGGACGACCCCTGGGGCCGGGGCGACCAGTGCTTCAGCCGGGTGGCCGACGAGATCGAGGAGACCGTGCACCCGCTCACCGCGGCGCTGCTGCCCTGACCCCCCGCCCGGGTGAACCGGGCGGCGTGTCCGGTGCTCCGCGCCGCGTCCCGCTCGCGAGTTTCCTCCGGGTTTCGCGAAATATGAGGGCGGAAGGGGCATAGCGGGTCATTCTGAACGGGTCCTGACGGCTCCTGCGGGGAGTACTGATGATCCGGGCCCATCTCGACAAGTTGTTCACCGTGGTGATCGCCGGCGTGCTCGCCGGGCTGGTGCTGGCGGCGGCGGCCCTCCCGGTCGCCCTGGTGCTCGGGCTGGGCTTCGGCGCGCTCTCCGCGCCCTACTCCGAACTGCCGTCCAGCCTGCGCACCCCACCCACCGCGCAGCGGTCGAACCTGTACGCCAACGACGGCCGCACCCTGATCACCTCGTTCTACACCGAGGACCGCGTCGAGGTGCCGCTGGACAAGGTGGCGCCGGTGATGCGCCAGGCCATCGTGGCCGCCGAGGACACCCGCTTCTACCAGCACCGGGGCGTCGACCTGCGCGGCGTGGTCCGGGCCTTCGCCGTCAACCGGCGCGACGGCACGACCCGGCAGGGCGCCTCCACGCTGACCATGCAGTACGTGCGTAACGTGCTGGCCAGCGATCCCCGGCTGACCCGGGAGCAGCGCACCGCGGCCACCGAGATCAGCGCCGCGCGCAAGCTGCGGGAGATGCGGTACGCCCTGTCGCTGGAGCGCGGGCTGGACAAGGACGAGATCCTCCGGCGCTACCTCAACATCGCCTACTTCGGCGCCGGGGCGTACGGCATCGCGGCCGCCAGCAAGCGCTACTTCTCCACCTCGCCGGCGAACCTCACGCTGCCCCAGGCGGCCCTGCTCGCCGGTCTGGTCCGCTCGCCGGACACCGACGACCCGATCAACGGCGACGCCGACGCGGCGCTGAGCCGCAAGGCGTACGTGCTGGACCGGCTCGTCGACGCGGGGCAGGCGTCGGCGGCCGAGGCGGCGCAGGCGAAGGCCGCCCCGTTGGCACTTCGCCCCAGCGAGACCCCGAACGACTGCACCGCCGTGTCCGGGGAGCAGAGCGACTGGGGCTTCTTCTGCGACTGGTTCACCCAGTGGTGGAGCGCCCAGCCGGCCTTCGGCGCGTCCGCCGCCGAGCGGCAGGACACCCTGCGCCGGGGTGGCTTCCGGATCGTCTCGTCGCTGGACCCGGCCGTGCAGCGGGCCACCCTGCGGCAGGTGCTGGACATCTACCCCGTCACCGACCGGCGGGCCGTGCCGACCGCGGTGGTCCAGCCCGGCACCGGTCGGGTGCTGGCGATGGCGGTGAACCGGAACTACAGCGTGGCCGACAACCCGGGCGGCGGGAAGAACTACCCGAACACCGTCAACCAGCTCGTCGCCGGTGGCGGCGGCATCGAGGGCTACCAGGGCGGCTCGACCTTCAAGCTCTTCACCATGCTGGCCGCCCTGGAGTCCGGGCTGCCGCTGGACACCGGTTTCGACGCCCCGACCCGGATCGTCACCCGGTTCCCGGTCGACGGGGGGCGGGCCAGCTGCGGCGGCAAGTGGTGCCCGGCCAACGCCACGCCGGACTGGATGGACGGGCGGCACACCATGTGGACCGCCTTCGGCCGCTCGGTGAACACCTACTTCGCCTGGCTGATCGAGCGGGTCGGCGCGGACCGGGTGGTGGAGATGGCCGAGCGGCTGGGCATCCGGTTCCGGGCCGAGGACGACGCCCGGCTGGCCCGCTCCGGCGCGCGGAACTGGGGCTCGTTCACCCTCGGGGTCTCCTCGACCACCCCGCTCGACCTGGCCAACGCGTACGCCACGGTCGCCGCCGAGGGGACCTGGTGCGCGCCGCTGCCGGTGGTGTCGATCACCGACAGCGCCGGGCACGAGGTGGCCGCCGGCCGCCCGGACTGCCGGCAGGTGGTCGACACCGACGTGGCCCGGGCGGCGGTGGACGCGGCCCGCTGCCCGGTCGGCGACCAGACCATGTACCACCGTTGCGACGGCGGCACCGCGGAGCGGCTCCGGCCGCTGCTGGGCCGCCCGGTGGCCGGCAAGACCGGCAGCTCCGAGGGGTACGAGAGCGAGTCGGTGGTCGCGTTCACCCCGCAGCTCGCGATCGCCTCGATGGCGGCGAACCCGGACGACCCGCGGGACGCGGTCGGCCAGGCGGTGCAGGCCCGGATGGTGGACGGGGTGGGCCGGGTGCTCCTCACCGCGCTGAAGGACCAGCCCGTCCGCGACTTCGTCCCGCCCAGCGCGGCGGTCACCTACCGCCAGACCGGTCCCCGCGACGGCAACTGACCCGGCCGATCCGGCTGCTGGCCGGCACGACCCGCGTGAAGACGACCCGCCCCGGAGCCGGTCAGCCGGTGGCGTGCTCGGCGCCCCGGGCGATGTTGCGGGCCATGCCGCCGAAGACGATGGCGTGGAAGGGGGCGACCGAGCCCCAGTAGGCGTGCCCGGCCAGGCCGCGGGGGAGGAAGACGGCCCGCTGCACGTACCGGCTGCGGCCGTCGGTGGTGGACTCGACGCGCATCTCCAGCCAGGCCCGGCCGGGCAGCCGCATCTCGGCGCGCAACCGCAGCAGCTCGCCCGGAACGATCTCCTCGACCCGCCAGAAGTCCAGCGCCTCGCCGACCTGCAGCCGGTGCGGGTCCCGCCGGCCCCGGCGCAGCCCGACCCCGCCGATCAGCCGGTCCAGCCAGCCCCGCACGGACCAGGCCAGCGGGAACGAGTACCAGCCGTGCTCGCCGCCGACCCCCTCGATCACCCGCCACAGCGCGCTGGTCGGGGCGTTGACGTCGCGTTGCCGGATGTCGGTGTAGACCGTGCCGCCGGACCACTTCGGGTCGCTGGGCAGCGGCTCGGCCGGCGCGTCCGGGCCGCTCGCGGTGGACCAGCGGGTCTCCACCTCGGCGTCGCGCACCTTGGCCAGCGCCAGCGCCACGGCCTCGTCGAAGCCGGTCAGCCCGCCCGGCGGGTCGGGGATGAACCGGGCGATGTCGTGCTCGTGCGCCACCGCCTCGTGGACCAGGCTCTCCACCAGCGGCCGGGCGATCTTGTTGGGCACCGGGGTGACCAGCCCGACCCAGTACGAGGAGAGCGACGGCGTCAGCGCCCGCACCCGCAGGATCACCCGGCGGCGCAGCCCGGCCACCCGGGCGTACCGCTGCATCATCTGCTCGAAGGTGAGCACGTCCGGGCCGGCGATGTCGAAGGCCCGGTCCACCTCGGGCGGCAGCGTCGCGCCGGCGACCAGGTAGCGCAGCACGTCGCGGACGGCGATCGGCTGGATCCGGTTGCGCACCCAGCGCGGGGTGACCATCCCCGGCAACCGCTCGGTGAGGTAGCGCAGCATCTCGAACGAGGCCGAGCCGGACCCGATGATCACGGCGGCCCGCAGCACCACCGTCGGCACGCCGCTGGCCAGCAGGATCCGCGCCACCTCCGCCCGGGAGCGCAGGTGCGGCGAGGGGACGGCGCCGTCCTGCTTCGGCTCCGGGCCGCCCAGGTAGACGATCCGGCGTACGCCGGACCGGGCGGCCGCCGCGGCGAAGTGGGTGGCCGCCTCCCGGTCGGCCGCCTCGAAGCCGGCCTGCCCGAGCGAGTGCACCAGGTAGTACGCGACGTCGACGCCCTCGAACGCGGCGGGCAGCGTCGCCGGCCGGCGCAGGTCGCCCTCGACCACCTCGGCCCGCGCCGCCCAGGGCACGTCGCGCAGCCGCCCGGCCTTGCGCGCGAGGCAGCGCACCTCGTACCCCTCGGCGAGCAGTCGGGGCGCGAGCCGTCCGCCGATGTAACCCGTGGCTCCGGTGACCAGGCATCTCACGGTTTCCAGTGTGCGGCCCCATAGACTCCTTCGCTGTGGAGAACGCGAGCAACACCTTCTGGGGGCCGGACTTCCAGCAGCTCAGTACCGTCGACCCGGAGATCGCCGGGGTGGTGCTGGGGGAACTGGAACGGCTCCGCGGCGGCCTGCAACTGATCGCCAGCGAGAACCTCACCTCCCCGGCGGTGCTCGCGGCGCTCGGCTCGACGCTGACCAACAAGTACGCCGAGGGCTACCCGGGCCGGCGCTACTACGGCGGCTGCGGCGAGGTCGACCGGGCCGAGGAGATCGGCATCGCCCGGGCCAAGGAGCTCTTCGACGCCGAGCACGCCAACCTCCAGCCGCACTCCGGGGCCAGCGCCAACCTCGCCGCGTACGCCGCCCTGGTGCAGCCCGGCGACACGGTGCTGGCGATGGACCTGCCGCACGGCGGGCACCTCACCCACGGCAGCCGGGTGAACTTCTCCGGCAAGTGGTTCCATCCCGTCGGCTACACGGTCCGGCCGGACACCGAGCTGATCGACTACGACGAGGTCCGCGACCTCGCCCTGGCGCACCGGCCCAAACTGATCATCTGTGGCGCGACCGCCTATCCCCGGCTGATCGACTTCGCCCGGTTCCGGGAGATCGCGGACGAGGTCGGCGCGTACCTGATGGTGGACGCCGCGCACTTCATCGGGTTGGTCGCCGGCCGGGCCATCCCGTCGCCGGTGCCGTACGCCGACGTCGTCTGCTTCACCACCCACAAGGTGCTGCGCGGCCCGCGCGGCGGCATGATCCTCTGCCGGGAGTCACTGGCCGCCCGGATCGACAAGGCGGTCTTCCCGTTCACCCAGGGCGGCCCGCTGATGCACGCCGTCGCGGCCAAGGCGGTCGCGCTGCGCGAGGCCGCACAGCCCGAGTTCCGGGCGTACGCCGGGCAGGTGGTGCAGAACGCCCAGGCGCTCGCCGCCGGGCTGGCCGCCGAGGGGATGCGCCCGGTCTCCGGCGGCACCGACACCCACCTGGCCCTGATCGACCTGCGCGAGACCGGGGTGACCGGCGCGGAGGCCGAGGCCCGCTGCGACGCCGCGACCATCACCCTGAACAAGAACGCGATCCCGTACGACCCGCAGAAGCCGATGGTGGCCTCCGGCATCCGGGTGGGCACCCCGAGCGTCACCACCCAGGGCATGGGTGTCCCGGAGATGCGCCAGGTCGCCTCGCTGATCGCCCGCGCGGTACGCACCGACCCGGCGGCACCCGGCGGGGCGGACTCGCTCGCCGGGATCGCCGGCGAGGTCGCCGAGCTGGCCGCCGCCTTCCCGGCGTACCCCCGTGGCTGAGCCCGGGGTGCGCGCACCGGAGGCGGCCGCGGACCGGCGCTGGCGACTGCGCCACCTGCCGGTGCTGCTGATCGCCTCGGTGCTGCTGGGTGCGGTGGCCGCCCTGGTGGGCGGGGTGGTCGGCGGTGGCGACGCGGCGCTGGGCGCGGCGGCCGGAGTGGCGGTGACGGCGGCCAGCTACACACTGACCACCGTGGTGCTGGCCTGGGCCGACGCGGTCAACCCGCAGCTGGTGCTCCCGTTCGGGCTCGGCCTGTACGCCGCCAAGTTCACCCTGCTGGGTGTCGTGATGGTGGCCGTGGCGTCGACCGGCTGGGCCGGCCTGCTCCCGCTCTGCCTCGGCATCGCGGCGGGCGTGGCGGTCTGGACCGGGGTGCACATCTGGTGGCTGACCAGGGTGCACCGACGCGGGGTCGCCGGCTGACCGGTCTGGCGCACACCCAGCGTGGTGGATCTGTAGCGCCGTCCCACCTGGCGGGCGACGCGCGCGTCTGTCCACCTTCGGTCATTTTCTGGGTGGCGGAAGGGGAGTAGCGTGCCTCCAGACGACGCGCCCGCCAAAGGCCCACACAACGACGGTTGTGCGGGGGGTGAGGCACAGCCTCGTCTTCCCGGCTGATATCGTTCGCCCCGTCATGGCTGATGACCAAACCCCCCGATCCAGCGGCGGCTCAGGCGACGTTCCGTCCGGTGCCGGCCAGGGTTGGACCGCGCTCGGATACCTCATCACGGGCATGGTCTTCTGGGGTTTCATCGGCTGGCTGGTCGACCAGTGGCTCGACACCGGAGGCATCGCCACCGGGATCGGCGTCGTGCTCGGCATGGCCGGGGGAATCATCCTGGTCGTCCGCCGACTCGGCACGCCTACTTAGGAAGGGACGCGGTGTTCGGACAGGCGAACGTCCTGGCAGCGGGCCAGGCGGCATTCCCACCCAGTGTGGAGGACTTCTACCTGCCCAGCATCCTGCCCTGGGGTGGGCACGATTCCTACTGGTTCACCAAGATCACGGCGATGGTCTGGATCGCGGTCGGCATCCTGATCATCTTCTTCCTGGCCAGCTACCGGAAGCCGCAGCTGGTCCCGACGAAGAAGCAGTGGTTCGCCGAGTCGATCTACGGCTTCGTGCGGAACAACATCGCGGTCGACATGATCGGGCACGCGGGTGTGCGGTTCGCGCCGTACTTCACCACGCTGTTCTGCTTCATCCTGCTGACCAACTTCTTCGCGATCCTGCCGGGCTTCCAGATCTCGCCGAACTCGCACATCGCCTTCCCAGCGATCTTCGCGGTGATCAGCTACGTGCTCTTCATCTACGCCGGCATCCGGCACCACGGCGCGGGCAAGTTCGTCAAGAACTCGCTGATCCCGCCGGCGCCCTGGTACATCCTGCCGCTGCTGATCCCGATCGAGTTCTTCTCGACCTTCCTCGTCCGGCCGTTCTCGCTGGCCGTCCGTCTCTTCGCGAACATGTTCGCCGGCCACATGCTCCTGCTGGTCTTCACGCTCGGCGGCTTCGCGATGCTCAGCGCCAACACCTGGCTGGCCCCGGTCTCGGTGCTGTCCTGGGTGATGACCATCGCGCTGACCTTCCTCGAGTTCCTGGTGATCGTCCTGCAGGCGTACGTCTTCACGGTGCTGACCGCCAGCTACGTGCAGGGCGCGCTCGCCGACGAGCACTGATCCACTTCGCACCAACCGTTGTCGTCCCGCGTGACCGTCACGCGTGATAACCAGGAGGAACCACACCAATGGACGCTAGCGTTCTCGCCGCGGTAGAGGGCAGCACCGCCGCCATCGGCTACGGCCTCGCGGCCATCGGCCCGGGCATCGGCGTCGGCCTGGTCTTCGCCGCCTACATCCAGTCGACCGCCCGCCAGCCGGAGTCGTCCCGGATGACCCTGCCGTACGTCTGGATCGGCTTCGCCGTCATCGAGGCCCTCGCGCTGCTGGGTATCGCCTTCGGCTTCATCTGGGCTGGCGCCTGATCCACCCCTGTTGACCGGGAGGTAACCATGTACCACCTGCTCGCCGCCGAAGGTGGTGAAACGGCCCACAACCCGATCGTCCCGCTGTGGCAGGAGCTCGTGGTCGGGACGGTCGCCTTTGCCGTGCTCTGCTTCGTGCTGATGAAGTTCGTCTTCCCCCGCATGGAGCAGACGTTCCAGGCGCGGGTCGACGCGATCGAGGGTGGCATCAAGCGCGCCGAGGCCGCCCAGGCCGAGGCCAACCAGCTCCTCGAGCAGTACCGCGCGCAGCTCGCCGAGGCGCGTACCGACGCCGCCAAGATCCGGGACGACGCCCGGGCCGACGCCGAGGGCATCCGCCAGGACATCCTCGCCAAGGCGCGGGAGGAGTCCGACCGGATCATCGCGGCGGGCAAGGAGCAGCTCGCCGCCGAGCGGGCCACCATCGTGCGCGAGCTGCGCACGGAGGTCGGCACGATCGCGGTCGACCTGGCCAGCAAGATCGTCGGTGAGTCGCTCGCCGACGAGGCTCGTCGCAAGGGCACCGTCGACCGGTTCCTGAGCGGTCTCGAGAGCGCGGGGGCCCGCTGATGCAGGCCGCCAGCCGGGAGTCGTACAAGGTCGCGGCGGAGCACCTCGACGCGTACGCGCGCAGTGCCGACCCGGTCGCGGTGGCCCACACCGCGAACGACCTGCTCGCCGTCGCCGGCCTGCTCCGGCGGGAGACTCGGCTGCGGCGGGCGCTCTCGGACTCCGCCCGGTCCGCCGCGGACCGCGCCGGTCTGCTCGGCGAGATGCTGCGGGGCAAGATCAGCGAGGGCGCGCTCGACCTGCTCGCCTCGCTGGTCTCCGGCCGTTGGTCGGCGCCGTCGGAACTGCTCGACGGTGCCGAGCGGCTCGGCGTGGAGGCCGTGCTGGCCAGCGTCGACGCCGCGGGTGACCTGGGCGAGGTCGAGGACGAGCTGTTCCGTTTCGGGCAGGTCGTCGCCGGCCAGCCCGCGCTCTCCGCGGTGCTGTCGAACCCGGTCGCTCCGGTGGACCAGCGCGGTGTCCTGGTCGGCGAGCTGCTGGCCGGCAAGGCCAAGCTGGCCACCGTCCGCCTCATCGAGGTGGCGCTGGCCGGCTTCGGGGGGCGTTCCTTCACCGGATCGCTCACCCGGCTGGTCGAGCTGGCCGCCGAACGGCGGGACCGCCAGGTGGCGTACGTCACGGTGGCAGCCCCGTTGACTGACGAGGAGGAGCGACGCCTGGGTGCCCGCCTCTCCGCGATGTACGGTCGAGAGGTTTCCGTCAAGCAGACGGTCGACCCGGAGGTGCTCGGTGGGGTGAGCGTGCAGGTCGGCTCCGACCTGTACGACGGCACCGTCCTGCGCCGCCTCAACGAGACCCGCAACGCGCTCGCGAAGCGCTGACCAGCGTCTCCGCAGCCCTGATCGACGCCATTCGGACCGGTCGGTACTAGGTATCCCGGGACCCTGATACTTAAGGAAGCAGAGGATGGCCGAGCTGACCATCTCGACGGAGGAGATCCGCGGCGCCCTGGAGCGCTACGTCTCCTCCTACACGGCCGACGTCTCCCGCGAGGAGGTCGGCACCGTCGCCGACACCGGTGACGGCATCGCCCACGTCGAGGGCCTGCCCTCGACCATGACCAACGAGCTCCTGGAGTTCGAGGACGGCACGCTCGGCGTGGCGCTGAACCTCGACGTCCGGGAGATCGGTGTCGTCGTTCTCGGTGACTCCGCGAAGCTGGAGGAGGGGCAGCGCGTCAAGCGCACCGGCCGGGTGCTCTCGGTGCCGGTCGGCGACGCCTTCCTCGGCCGCGTGGTCGACGCGCTCGGCCAGCCGATCGACGGGCTCGGCGACATCGCCAACGAGGGCTTCCGCGAGCTGGAGCTCCAGGCCCCGAACGTGATGGCCCGGCAGTCCGTCGACGAGCCGCTGCAGACCGGTATCAAGGCGATCGACGCCATGACCCCGGTCGGTCGGGGCCAGCGTCAGCTGATCATCGGTGACCGGAAGACCGGCAAGACCACGGTCGCCCTGGACACCATCCTCAACCAGCGCGACAACTGGCGCTCCGGCGACCCGAAGAAGCAGGTCCGCTGCATCTACGTCGCCATCGGCCAGAAGGCCTCCACGATCGCCTCGATCAAGGGCATCCTGGAGGAGGCGGGTGCGATGGAGTACACCACCATCGTTGCCTCCCCGGCCTCCGACCCGGCCGGCTTCAAGTACCTCGCCCCCTACACCGGCTCGTCCATCGGGCAGCACTGGATGTACGGCGGCAAGCACGTCCTGATCGTCTTCGACGACCTGAGCAAGCAGGCCGAGGCGTACCGCGCCGTGTCGCTGCTGCTGCGTCGCCCGCCGGGCCGCGAGGCGTACCCGGGTGACGTCTTCTACCTGCACTCCCGCCTGCTGGAGCGCTGCGCGAAGCTCTCCGACGAGCTGGGTGGCGGCTCGATGACCGGTCTGCCGATCATCGAGACGAAGGCCAACGACATCTCGGCCTTCATCCCGACCAACGTCATCTCGATCACCGACGGCCAGATCTTCCTCGAGACCGACCTGTTCAACCAGGGCGTCCGGCCGGCCATCAACGTCGGTACCTCGGTCTCCCGGGTCGGTGGCGCCGCGCAGGTCAAGCCGATGAAGAAGGTCGCCGGTTCGCTCCGGCTCAACCTGGCCCAGTACCGCGAGCTGGAGGCGTTCGCCGCCTTCGCCTCCGACCTGGACCGGGCCTCCCGGGCCCAGCTGGACCGCGGTTCCCGCCTGGTCGAGCTGCTCAAGCAGCCGAACTACTCGCCGTACCCGGTGCAGGAGCAGGTCGTCACGGTCTGGGCCGGCACCGAGGGCAAGCTGGACGACATCCCGGTCGGCGAGGTGCGTCGCTTCGAGGGCGAGTTCCTCCAGTACCTGCGGCACAAGCACGAGGGTGTCCTGGCGGCGATCGCGGACAACAAGTGGGGCGACGACATCGTCGGCTCGCTGGACTCGGCCATCACCGAGTTCAAGCAGGTCTTCCTGGGCAAGGAGGACGAGCGTCGGATCAACGAGGCCCCGGCCGCGCCGCTCGAGGGCGAGGAGAACCGCGAGACGGTGACCCGCTTCCGCGACGGCACGACCGACCGCCCGGCCGAGAGCTGATCCAATGGCGGCCCAGGTTCGCGTTCTTCGTCAACGGATCCGCTCGGCGAAGTCGATGAAGAAGATCACCAAGGCGATGGAGCTCGTGGCGACGAGCCGGATCGCCAAGGCCCAGGCCCGGGTGGAGGCGTCGCTGCCGTACGCCCGGGCCATCACCGGCGTGCTCACGGCGCTGGCGTCCAACGCGCGGATCGACCACCCGCTGCTCACCCCGCGTGAGCGGGTGCGGCGGGCGGGCGTGCTGCTGGTCACCAGCGACCGCGGCCTGGCCGGCGGTTACAGCTCCAACGCGATCAGGACGGCGGAGTCGCTGATCGCCCGGCTCAAGGACGACGGCAAGGAGCCGGTGCTCTACGTCATCGGGCGCAAGGGCGTCGGGTTCTACCGGTTCCGCGGCCGGGAGATGGCGGCGAACTGGACCGGCTTCTCGGAGCAGCCCTCCTTCGCCGACGCCCGCGAGGTGGGCGAGACGCTGATCAAGGCGTTCTCGGCCGGCGCGGACGACGTGGACGGTCAGGCCGGGGCGGACGGGGTGCTCGGGATCGACGAGTTGCACATCGTCTACACCGAGTTCCACTCCCTGATGACCCAGACGCCGGTCGCGAAGATCATCGGCCCGATGCAGGTCGAGGATCGTCCGAGGTCCGAGGGGCTGCTGCCGGCGTACGAGTTCGAGCCGGAGGCGGAGGCGCTGCTCGACGCGCTGCTGCCGAAGTACATCAACACGCGGATCTACGCGGCGTTGATCGAGTCGGCGGCGAGCGAGTCGGCGTCCCGGCGGCGGGCGATGAAGAGCGCCACGGACAACGCCGAAGAGATGATCGAGAAGTACACGCGCGAGATGAACTCGGCCCGCCAGGCCGGGATCACCCAGGAGATCAGCGAGATCGTCGGCGGCGCCAACGCGCTCGCCGCGTCGGGAAGTGAAGTGTGATGACTGCCCCAGTAGAGACCAAGACGGCCACGGGTCGCGTGGTCCGGGTCATCGGCCCGGTCGTCGACGCCGAGTTCCCGCGCGACGCCATGCCGGCCCTGTTCAACGCCCTGCACGTCAACGTGACGCTCTCCGGCGGTGAGAAGAAGCTGACCCTGGAGGTCGCCCAGCACCTGGGTGACAACATGGTCCGCGCCATCTCGATGCAGCCGACCGACGGCCTGGTCCGTGGGTCGGAGGTGCGCGACACCGGCTCGGGGATCACCGTTCCGGTGGGCGACGCGGTCAAGGGCCACGTGTTCAACGCGATCGGTGAGGTGCTCAACCTCACCGAGGGCGAGACGCTCACCCCGGACGACCACTGGGTCATCCACCGCAAGGCCCCGGCCTTCGCGGACCTGGAGCCGAAGACCGAGATGCTGGAGACCGGCATCAAGGTCATCGACCTGCTCGCCCCGTACGTCAAGGGCGGCAAGATCGGCCTGTTCGGCGGTGCCGGCGTGGGCAAGACGGTGCTCATCCAGGAGATGATCACCCGGGTCGCCCGCAACTTCGGTGGTACCTCGGTCTTCGCCGGCGTGGGTGAGCGCACCCGCGAGGGCAACGACCTCATCGCCGAGATGACCGAGTCCGGCGTCATCGACAAGACCGCGCTGGTCTACGGCCAGATGGACGAGCCGCCGGGCACCCGGCTGCGGGTGGCGCTCTCCGCGCTGACCATGGCCGAGTACTTCCGGGACGTGAAGAAGCAGGAGGTGCTGCTCTTCATCGACAACATCTTCCGCTTCACCCAGGCCGGTTCCGAGGTCTCCACGCTGCTCGGCCGCATGCCGAGCGCCGTGGGTTACCAGCCGACCCTGGCCGACGAGATGGGCGAGCTCCAGGAGCGGATCACCTCCGTCCGGGGCCAGGCCATCACCTCGATGCAGGCGATCTACGTGCCCGCCGACGACTACACCGACCCGGCGCCGGCCACCACGTTCGCCCACCTCGACGCGACCACCAACCTGGAGCGGTCGATCTCCGACAAGGGCATCTACCCGGCCGTGGACCCGCTGGCGTCCTCGTCCCGGATCCTCGCCCCGGAGTTCGTCGGCCCGGAGCACTTCCAGGTCGCCACCGAGGTGAAGCGGATCCTGCAGCGCTACAAGGACCTGCAGGACATCATCGCCATCCTCGGCATCGAGGAGCTCTCCGAGGAAGACAAGATCACCGTGCAGCGTGCCCGGCGGATCGAGCGCTTCCTGTCGCAGAACACCTACGCCGCCGAGCAGTTCACCGGCGTACCGGGCTCGACGGTCCCGATCACCGAGACCATCGAGGCGTTCAAGAAGATCAGCGAGGGCGAGTACGACCACTTCCCCGAGCAGGCCTTCTTCATGTGCGGCGGTCTCGAGGACCTGGAGCGCAAGGCGAAGGAACTGATGTCGGAGGGCTGAGAACTCCGCCACAACTGACGAAGGCCACCCCGGTTCGCCGGGGTGGCCTTCGGCCGTTGCGGGCCGGTTCGGACCGGATGTCCGATTGTCGGGCCAGCGATTCCCATGACGGCGAGGTACCGTTTCGAGCGCGACGCCCGCCAATCGGTGTCGATCCGGTGCAACTTTTCGGCTGCGTCCGCCCGTCCTTGAGTCGTGGGCGTGACGACGAATGGAGAAACTCGTGGGTAAGGCCGGCAAGGGCGGCGGCAAGCCGTCCAGGTGGTCGGGCGTGCCGCGGTGGGCCAGGACGTGCACCATCTTCGGCGCCGTGCTCATGCTGCTCAGCGGCGTGGTGCTGGTCGGCTACGAGGCGCTGCTGGCCCGCTACGAGGGCGCCGTCGGCAAGGCCGACCTCTTCGGCGACCAGGCGGCCGGGGCGCAGGAGCGCAAGAGCGACGTCAAGGGCCCGCTCAACATCCTGCTGGTCGGCATCGACCCGCGCAAGCCGGAGGACCGGCCGCTGGCCGACTCGATCATGGTGCTGCACGTGCCGGCCTCGATGGACCGGGCGTACCTGTTCTCCCTGCCCCGCGACCTCTACGTCGACATCCCGGAGTTCGGCAAGGCCGGCTACGGCGGCGGCAGCGGGAAGCTCAACGGGGCCATGTCGCACGGCAGCGTCGTGCAGGGGCAGAACCCGAGCGCCCCGCAGGGCTTCGAGCTGCTCGCCACGACCGTGCAGAACGTGACCGGCATCGAGCGGTTCGACGCCGGCGCGATCATCAACTTCACCGGCTTCCAGAAGATCGTCGACGCGATGGGCGGCGTCGACATGTACATCGAGCGGGACGTGAAGTCCGAGCACCGCGAGCCGGACGGCACGCACCGCAAGGGCAACCCCTACGGCGAGGGGTACATCGGGCCGCAGGCGGAGTACAAGAAGGGCAACCACCACCTGAGCGGCTGGCAGGCGCTGGACTACGTGCGGCAGCGCTACCCCAAGAACGGCGTCCCGGACGCCGACTACGGCCGCCAGCGCCACCAGCAGCAGTTCATCAAGGCGATGGTCAACCAGGCGTTCAGCGCCGACGTGGTGACCAACCCGATCAAGCTGGATCGGGTGATCCGGGCCGCCGGCCAGTCGCTGACCTTCAACGGCCGGGGCAACAGCGTGGTCGACTTCGCCATCGCCCTCAAGGGCGTCCGGTCGGAGAACGTCGAGCTGATCAAGCTGCCGGGGGAGGGCATCGGCACCGGCAGCGCGTACCGGGGCGAGCGACTGCTGCCGGCCGCCGACGACTTCTTCACCGCGCTGAAGAACGAACAGCTCGACGCGTTCCTGCTCGAACACCCGGAGTTCCGCAACCGGAACAAGTGACCTCCGCGCCACCGCCGGGCCGGCTTCCCGCCGGCCCGGCTCTGCGTGTCACGACACCGGGTGGCGCAGGTCTCGCCACCCGCGTTGGGGCGCTCCCGGCAGCGGGACTAGACTTTCGACATTCCGCCGCCGCAGCAAGGAGACAGCGTGGCACAGCAGCTTCACGTCGAGCTCGTAGCCGTCGAGGAGAAGGTCTGGTCCGGCGAGGCCGAGATGGTCGTCGCTCGGACGACCGAGGGTGAGCTGGGTGTGCTGCCGGGGCACGCGCCCCTGCTCGGCCAGCTGGCGGAGCCCAGCCAGGTCCGCATCAAGCAGGCCGGCGGTCAGCAGGTCGCGTACGACGTCGCCGGCGGCTTCCTGTCGGTGACCGGTGAGGGAGTCACCGTCCTCGCCGAGAGCGCCTCCCCGGCCACCCCCGCGCGCTGAGCCGACCCCGCCGATGGAGATCGTGGAAGGGATCGGAATCGGCTTTGCGGTGGTCGTCGCCGCCATCCTGATCCTCTTCATCCGGCGGGCCCTGGTCACCCGTAGCGGAGGCATCATCCGGCTCGGCGTCCGGGTCACCACGGTGCTCGACGGCCGGGGCTGGTCGCCCGGCTTCGGCCGCTTCGTCGGCGACGAGCTCCGGTGGTACCGGATGTTCAGCTTCGCCCTGCGGCCCAAGCGGGTGCTCTCCCGCAAGGAGCTGGTGGTGGAGCGACGGCGCCTGCCCGAGGGGCAGGAGCGCCTCTCGATGCCCGCCGACTGGGTGATCCTCCGGTGTGCCAGTCACCACGCTCCGGTCGAGATCGCCATGGCGCGTTCCACCGTCACCGGATTCCTCAGCTGGTTGGAGGCCGCCCCGCCCGGGGCGGCCTCGCCGCGTGTGGCCTCCCAGGACTGGCCCGCGGCCTGATCTCCCGGTTCTCCGGTGTTTCCGGGGAGCCCACCCGCTCCGGGCGGTCACGCTTGATCCCTCCGCGGGCGGGCTCCCCGGCAACACCTCACGTCTCCGGCTCCGTCAGACGCTTCTTACCTTGCGCCGTTACCGGGATTCGGTGGAGGCGACCAGTTCGACCTCGTAGCCGTGGTTGTCGGTGAGGTAGGCGGCGTAGGTGTTCGGGCCGCCGGCGTGCGGGTGGCGGTCCGGGAAGAGCAGCGTCCAGCCGTGCGCGGGCGCGGCCGCGACCAGCCGGTCCACCGCAGCGGGCGGACCGGCGTGGAACGCGAGGTGGTTGAGCCCGGGAGCGAGCCGGTCGTGCGCCCGCCCCGACAGCGCGGGGGACTCCTCCAGCACCAGGTACGTCGGGCCGAGTCGCCAGGACCGGCCGGCGGGCCAGTCCTGGTACGGCGCCCAGCCCAGCTCGCCCAGCAACCAGCCCCAGCCGGCCTTGGCGGCGTCGAGGTCGGGCACCCAGACCTCGACGTGGTGCAGCGCGCCGACGCTCAGCGCTTACCGCCCGGCACCCATAGCACATCCCCGTTCGGATTTGCCGTTCTTGACAGGATGAACAGCAGATCGGAGAGGCGGTTGAGATACTTTGCCGGAAGGGAGCTGGTGCGATCCGGGTCGTGCGCGACCAGTGCCCAGGCGGCCCGTTCGGCGCGCCGGGCGACCGTCCGTGCCACGTGCAGCAGCGCCGCGCCAGCGGTGCCGCCGGGGAGGATGAAGGAGTCGAGCTTGCTCAGGCGTGCGTTGTACTCGTCGCACCAGCCCTCAAGGCGCTCCACGTACTCCTCGGTGACCCGCAGCGGCGGGTACGCCGGATCCGGCTCGACCGGGGTGGCCAGGTCGGCACCGACGTCGAACATGTCGTTCTGGATCGACCCCAGCACCGCCCGGAGCTCCTCGTCGAGCTGCCCCAGGGCGAGCGCCACGCCGATCGCGGCGTTGCACTCGTCGACGTCGGCGTACGCGGCGATCCGCGGGTCGGTCTTCGGCACCTGCTCGTTGTTGCTCAGCCTGGTCATGCCGGCGTCGCCGGCCTTGGTGTAGATGCGCGTGAGGTGGACGGCCATGACGCACAGCCTACGGATACCGGACCTGACGATCCCGGCACGGCCGGACCCTGCCTGCGGCTGGCCGGGCGGAGCGGGGGCCGGTGACGCCGCCGACCAGGCGGTCAACGACGTCGACGTCATCCGGGTCGGCGGCGACGCCCGGCTGGCCGGCACGGTGCACGTGGTCGGCGCCAAGAACTCCGCGCTCAAGCTGATGGCCGCCGCGCTGCTCGCCCCGGGACGCAGCGTGATCACCAACGTTCCCCGGATCACCGACATCGCGATCATGGGGGAGGTGCTGCGCCGGCTCGGCTGCGGCGTGCGGTTCGAAGCGGACGATCCGGTCGACCCGATGGTCGCCCGCGGTGGGGTCGCCCGGTCCCGCTCGGTCGTCATCGACGTCCCGGAGCGGCCCGGCGCGGAGGCCGACTACGACCTGGTCCGCCGGCTGCGCGCGTCGATCTGCGTGCTGGGCCCGCTGCTGGCCCGTCGCGGGCACGTCCGGGTGGCCCACCCGGGCGGGGACGCGATCGGCTCCCGGGGGCTGGACATGCACATCTCCGGGCTGACCCGGATGGGCGCGGACATCTCCGGTGAGCACGGCTTCGTCATCGCCTCGGCTCCGAACGGCCTGCACGGCGCGGAGATCGTGCTGGACTTCCCCAGCGTGGGGGCGACCGAGAACCTGGTGATGGCGGCGGTCCTGGCCCGGGGTGTGACGGTGATCGACAACGCGGCCCGGGAGCCGGAGATCGTCGACATCTGCACGATGGCCAATCAGATGGGCGCGCGGATCTCCGGCGCGGGCACCTCCACCCTGCGGATCGTCGGGGTGCCCGCACTGCACCCGGTGCGGCACGCCACGGTGGGGGACCGGATCGTCGCCGGCACCTGGGCGTTCGGCGCCGCGATGACCCGGGGAGACGTCACCGTCACCGGCGTGGACCCGGCCTACCTGGAGGTCGCGCTGGACAAGCTGGTCTCGGCCGGCGCGCTGGTGGAGACCCGCGGCGACGCCTTCCGGGTACGCGCCGACGACCGGCCCACCGCGGTCGACGTGGTCACCCTGCCGTACCCGGGCTTCGCCACCGACCTGCTGCCGATGGCGATCGGCCTGGCCGCGGTGAGCGACGGCGCCTCGCTGATCACCGAGAACATCTTCGACGGCCGGTTCATGTTCGCCAACGAGATGATGCGGCTGGGGGCGGACATCAAGACCGACGGCCACCACGCGGTGGTACGCGGTCGCGACCGCCTCTCCGGCGCCCCGGTACGCGCCACCGACATCCGGGCCGGCGCGGGTCTGATCATCGCGGGGCTCTGCGCCGAGGGGGTCACCGAGGTCTCCGACGTGTACCACGTCGACCGGGGCTATCCGGACTTCGTGGCCGACCTGCGGGCGCTCGGTGTGCGGGTGGAGCGGGGGACCGCGGCGGAGGCCCCGGACCTCACCATCTGACCGGTCCCGCCGCCGCGGCCGGGGCCTTAGCCGTCTCAGGCTCGCCGACTGGACTGTCCTGTCATGCCCTCACGGCCCTCGCTGCGCTCGGTGCGTTCGGCCATGACTAGGGTGCTGACAGACAACTCATTCGCAGCGAGGGAGAAGTAGATGGCGGGTCGACTCGCGGTCGTCGGTGCCGGGCTGATGGGTTCGGGCATCGCCCAGGTCGCGGCGCAGGCGGGCTGGCAGGTGACGCTGCGCGACCTGGACGACGCGGCCACCGGGCGGGGCGTCGACGGCATCCGGAAGTCGCTGGAGAAGTTCGCCGAGAAGGGCCGGATCGACGCGTCCGAGGTCGAGGCGACGCTGGGCCGGATCACCCCCACCACCGACCTCGAGGCGGTCGCCGACGCGGACATCGTGGTCGAGGCGGTGTTCGAGCGGCTGGAGATCAAGCACGAGGTGTTCCGCGCGCTGGACAAGATCTGCAAGGCCGACGCGGTGCTGGCCACCAACACCTCGGCCATCCCGGTCACCCAGATCGCATCGGTGACGCAGCGGCCGGAGGCGGTCGTCGGTACCCACTTCTTCTCGCCGGTGCCGATGATGAAGCTCTGCGAGCTGGTCCGGGGTTACAAGACCAGCGACGAGACCCTGGCGGCGGTGAAGGCGTTCGCCGAGGGGATCGGCAAGACGGTCGTGGTGGTCAACCGGGACATCGCCGGTTTCGTCACCACCCGGCTGATCGCGGCGTTGGTCGTCGAGGCGGTCAAGCTGGTCGAGTCCGGCGTGGTGTCGGCCGAGGACCTGGACACCGCCTGCAAGCTCGGTTTCGGCCACGCCATGGGTCCGCTGGCCACCACCGACCTGACCGGCGTGGACGTGCTGCTGCACGCCTCGAAGAACATCTACACCGACACCGCCGACGAGAAGTTCTTCCCGCCGGAGCTGCTCCAGCGCATGGTCACCGCCGGTGACCTGGGCCGTAAGACCGGCAAGGGCTTCTACACGTACTGAGACCGGGCACGAGGAAGGGGGCGGGCGCCGGTGCGCCCGCCCCCTTCCTCGTCAGCCGTCGCGCTTGGTGGTCCAGCGGAAGGTGGTCAGGCAGAGCACCAGGCCGATCACGCACCACGCGGCGAGCACCAGGGCGACCCGGCCCAGTTCGAAGGAGCCGCCCGGCTCCTGGGCGCCGAAGCTCTCCGGCAGGAAGACCGCCCGCAGCCCCTGGCACATCCACTTGAGCGGGAAGAGCGCCGCGACCTGCTGCATCCAGGTGGGCAGCTCGGTGAAGACGAAGAACACCCCGGAGATGAACTGGAGCACCAGGGCGACCGGGGTGACCACGGCCGACCCGCTGCGGGCGGTGCGGGCCAGCGAGGAGATGGCGATGCCGCACAGGGTGCAGGCGGTCACCCCGAGCACGGAGACCCAGCCGAAGGTGAACCACTTCGCGGCGGTGCCGGGCAGGTCGAGGTCGAACAGCGTCACGGCGACGGCCAGCAGCAGCGCGGTCTCCGCGACGCCGATCGCCACCACCATGATCACCTTGCCGGCGAACCAGACCCACTTCGGCATCGGCGTGCCCCGGTAGCGCTTGAGCACCCCCCGGTCCCGCTCGATCGGGATCCAGATGCCGAGGTTCTGGAAGCTCACGGTCATCAGCCCGGTCGCGATCATGCCGGTGATGAAGTACTGGGTGAACTTCACCCCGCCGCCGATGGTGCCGTCGAAGATCGCCGCGAAGATCAGGATCATGATGATCGGGAAGCCCATCGTGAAGACGACGGACTCCCGGCTGCGCAGGAACTGGGTGATCTCCAGCCGGCCCTGCCGCAGCGCGAGGGCCCCCGGCCCCACCCGTCGGCCAGCGGTGGCGGCGACCGGGGCCGCCGGCTTCGTCGTGGTCGTCATGACTGTCCGATCATCCGCAGGTAGACGTCTTCCAGGGTCGGCCGGGTCACGGTCAGGCCGGGGACCTCGCCGCCGTGGCGCGCGGCCAGCTCCGCCACCAGCGCCGTCGGCGTCGCGCTCTCGGCGCTCTCGAGCGTCCCCTCCGGCGTACGCCAGGAGACCGTCGCCAGGGCCTCCTGGCGGTTGCCGAGCCGGTTCGGCGTGGCCACCTCGACCAGCCGGCCGCCGGCGATCACCCCGACCCGGTCGGCGAGCGACTCGGCCTCGTCCAGGTAGTGGGTGGTGAGCACGATGGTGGTGCCGGCCGCCGCCAGGTCGCGGATCAGCTCCCAGAACTCCCGCCGGGCCTCCGGGTCGAAGCCGGTGGTCGGCTCGTCGAGGAAGAGCAGCTCGGGGCGGCCGATGATGCCCAGCGCCACGTCGAGCCGGCGCTTCTGCCCGCCGGAGAGGGTGTGCGTGCGGGCCTTCGCCTTGCCGGCCAGGCCGACCCGTTCGACGACCTTGTCCGGGTCGTCGGCGCCCGGGTAGAAGCCGGAGAAGTGCCGGACCACCTCGGCCACGGTCAGCTCGTCGAACTCGCCGGTGCCCTGGAGCACGATGCCGACCCGGGACCGCCAGTGCGGGTCCGGGCTGGCCGGGTCGCTGCCCAGCACCCAGACCTCGCCGGCGTCGCGCCGCCGGTAGCCCTCCAGGATCTCCACCGTGGTGGTCTTGCCCGCGCCGTTCGGGCCGAGCAGGGCGAACACCTCGCCGCGCCGGACGTCGAGGTCGACCCCCGCCACCGCGACGGTGTCGCCGTACGCCTTGCGCAGTCCCCGTACGGAGATCGCGAGCTCGTCATCCATGACGTCCAGTGTGCGACCTGGGACGCCCTCCCGGCCGCCCGGGGTGTGGCGGTGTCGGCCATGTCGCGTCGGCCGTGCCCGGTGATCCGCTCCATGGACCTGTGTGGTTTTCCACAGCCCGTTTTACTGAACGGTAACTTAAACTCCGGCCATGGACGAGAAGGCACTCTCCGGCCGGCTGCCCGAGCGCGACCGCCCCTGGGTGATGCGCACGTATGCCGGGCACTCCTCCGCCGCGGCCACCAACGCGCTCTTCCGGCGCAACCTGGCCAAGGGGCAGACCGGTCTGTCGGTCGCCTTCGACCTGCCGACCCAGACCGGGTACGACCCGGACCACGAGCTGGCCGCCGGCGAGGTGGGCCGGGTCGGGGTGCCGGTGGCCCACCTGGGCGACATGCGGGCGCTCTTCGACGGCATCCCGCTCGCCGAGATGAACACCTCGATGACCATCAACGCGCCGGCGATGTGGCTGCTCGCCCTCTACGGCACGGTCGGCGCGGAGCAGGGCGCCGAGCTGTCCCGCTGCGCGGGGACGACGCAGAACGACATCATCAAGGAGTACCTGTCCCGCGGGACGTACATCTTCCCGCCGGCGGCGTCGCTGCGGCTGACCGCCGACATCATCGCGTACACGCTGCGCGAGATGCCGCGCTGGAACCCGACGAACATCTGCTCGTACCACCTGCAGGAGGCCGGCGCGACGCCGGTGCAGGAGGTCGGCTTCGCGCTGGCCACCGCCGTCGCCGTGCTCGACGCGGTCCGCGACTCCGGCCAGGTGCCCGCCGAGCGGATGGGCGACGTGGTCCAGCGGATCTCGTTCTTCGTCAACGCCGGGGTGCGCTTCATCGAGGAGATCGCCAAGATGCGCGCCTTCGGCGCGCTCTGGGACGAGATCACCCGCGAGCGCTACGGCGTCGAGAACCCCAAGCAGCGCCGCTTCCGCTACGGCGTGCAGGTCAACTCGCTCGGCCTGACCGAGGCGCAGCCGGAGAACAACATCCAGCGCATCGTGCTGGAGATGCTCGGCGTCACCCTCTCCCGGGACGCCCGGGCCCGCGCGGTGCAGCTGCCCGCCTGGAACGAGGCGCTCGGCCTGCCCCGACCCTGGGACCAGCAGTGGTCGTTGCGGATGCAGCAGGTGCTCGCGTTCGAGTCGGACCTGCTGGAGTACCCGGACCTCTTCGAGGGCTCGCACGTGATGACCGCGCTGGTCGACGAGATCCTCACCGGCGCCCGTGTCGAGCTGGAGAAGGTGCTGGAGATGGGCGGCGTGGTGGCCGCCGTGGAGAGCGGCTACCTCAAGAGCGCGCTGGTCGCCTCGCTGGCCGACCGGCGCCGCCGGATGGAGTCCGGCGCCGACGTGGTGGTGGGCGTGAACCGGTACACCGAGACCGAGCCGTCCCCGCTGACCGCGGCCGGCGCCGAGGCCGTCGAGCAGGTCGACCCGGCGGTCGAGGCGGCCGCCACCGCCTCCGTACGCGAATGGCGGGCCGGCCGGGACGCGGCGGCCGTCGACGCGGCACTGGCCCGGCTGCGGGCGGACGCCGCGACCACGGCGAACCTGATGTCGGCGACGCTCGAGTGCGTGCGGGCCGGGGTGACCACCGGCGAGTGGGCCGGCGCGCTGCGCCAGGTCTTCGGCGAGTACCGGGCGCCGACCGGGCTGACCGGCGCGGCCGGGGTCGGCGGGGACGCCACCCTCGTCGCGGTCCGGGAACGGGTCGCCGCCACCGCCCGGGAGCTGGGCAGCGGGCGGCTGCGGCTGCTGGTCGGCAAGCCGGGCCTGGACGGGCACTCCAACGGCGCCGAGCAGATCGCGGTACGCGCCCGGGACGCCGGCTTCGAGGTGGTCTACCAGGGCATCCGGCTGACCGCCGGGCAGATCGTCGCCGCCGCCGTCGAGGAGGACGTGGACCTGGTCGGCCTTTCGGTGCTCTCCGGCTCGCACCTGGCGGCCGTGCCGGCGGTGCTGGACGGGCTGCGCGCCGCCGGGCGCGGTGACCTGCCGGTGGTCGTCGGCGGCATCATCCCCGCCGGGGACGCCGAGGCGCTGCGCGCCGCCGGGGTCGCCCGGGTCTTCACCCCGAAGGACTTCGCCCTGACCGGGATCATCGACGAACTGGTCGGCGTGATCCGCCAGGCCAACGGCCTCACCGCCTGACCGTGGCCCACCGCCCGCGCGACCGCCCGGTCGCGCGGGCTCACATGGTCAGCGGTTGGTACGTCACGCAGTCGGCCATGTCCTGGTCCGGGGCGACGGTGATCGCCGGGGCATGGCACTCCAGCTCCGAGTTGTGCCGGCAGTCCGACCGGCTGCACGCGCCCACCTGGGCGATGAGCTGCTCGATCCCGCCCCGCACCGGCATCTCCACGAAGGTGTGGCAGTGGGCGTGGTCGCTGCTGCCGACGGTGATGGCGAAGGCGTGGCAGTCGTTGGTGCGGTTGTAGGCGCAGGACGCGACGGTGCACTCCTGCACCCGGGGCCTCTCGATCGATGCGGTCATGACGGCCTCCCTCTCGACTCCTGTACCGATGGTAGGCATTTGCCCGACTTCGGCGCGGAGTTCGGCGGGACCGTCACCCGCACAGGCGCCAGGCCCCGTCCTCCTTGACCAGCGTCAACACCTGGGTGCTCGTGCCGCCGGTCGCCGTCGTCAGCCGCACCGTGGCGGTGCCCCGGACCCGGCCGTTGGTGTTGTTGACGGTCGACCCCGCGACGTCGTAGTCGACCAGGCGCGGCTCGGCCTCCCACCGCCGGCTGAACTCGGCCAGCGACGTCCGCTCCCGCTCCTCGCGGCAGAGCAGGTCGTACGCCCGCTGGTGGTCGCCGCTCTGGATCGCGTCCAGGTAGCTCGTGGTGGCCTCCCGGACCGGCCCGACCGCCTCCTTCGCCGCGCCGTAGACGAAGTAGCCGCCGACCGCGCCGCCGAGGCAGCAGACCGCCAGCACCGCGCCCACCACGATCAGGACGATCCGCAGGGTACGGCGATTGTCACGCGGGGGCACCGGGATCGGCTGGTACGTCATGGCCGCAGGCTAGGCGGGTCGCGCAAGCCCGCCGCCCGCGCTCCGGCTCACCGGCCGAGCACCTCGGAGAGCGCGGCCGGTTCCAGACCTCGCTCGGCCAGCCCGGCCAGGATGCGGGGCAGCGTCTCGTCGGTCATCGCCGCGTTCGCCTCGGTGACGTGCAGGATGATCACCGAACCGGGTCGGACCTGGCTCAGCACCGCCCGGACGATCGGCTGCCAGGCGGTGGCGAACGGGTCGCCGCTGACCACGTCACCGTCCACCACGGTCAGTCCGAGCGGGGCCAGCTCGGCCAGCGCCGCCCGGTCGTGGCAGAGGCCGGGGAAGCGGAAGTAGCGGGTCTGCCGGCCGCCGTACCGGCCAATCACCTCGAACGTCCGCGCCACGTCCCGGGTCATCTCCCGCCGGGGCAGCGGCGGCAGGTGGTAGCAGCGCGGGGTGAACGCGGCGTGCCCGTAGGTGTGGTTGGCCAGCTCGAAGCGCGGGTTGGCGGCCAACCGGCGGGTCAGCTCCGGGTAGTCCTCGACCCACTTGCCGGTGAGGAAGAAGGTGGCCGGCACCCGCTCGCGCTCCAGCAGCTCGACGATCGCCAGGTTCGCGTACGACGGCGGGTGCGGCCCGCGCAGCTGCCGGCGCATCGTGTCGGTCATGTCGGCGTCGAAGGTGAGGGCCACCCTGCGCCCGGTACGCGGACCGTGGTCGACCACCGGCGGCAAGGTGCCCGGCGGCGTCGCACCGGGCAGCCCACCGTTGCCGGGCTGCCCGCTCTGCCCGGGGAGCCCGCTCTGCCCGGGGGCCGGTGGTAGGACGGTCCCGCCCGCCGTGGCCGGTCCGTGGCCGGCCGGCGCCTTCAGTACGGCGGCCCGTACCGGGGCCCGATGGGGCGCGGGACCGACGAGGAGCGCGACGATGGCGGCCAGGGCGAGGGTGGCGGCGGTGAGCAGGACGCGGGAGTTCTTCGCGAGCACCGGGTGATCATGGCAGTGGCTGCGGTGTCGTGGTGGCCCCCGAACGGCCCCTTCCGGTTAACCAGGTGTGGTGTCGGCGGGGAAGCGCTCGTGCCCCAGCACGGCCAGCAGCCGCAGCTTCTCGTCGCCCTCGCTGCGCGGCGGCGCGGTGAGCACGAGCAGCGCCTGGGACTGGTCCTCGGTGAACAGGACCTGGCAGTCCAGCTCGATCGGGCCGAGTTCGGGGTGGATGAGCGTCTTGTGGTCGGCGAAGCGCTGCGCGACCTCGTGCCGCTCCCACAGCTCGGCGAACTCCGGGCTCGCCTTCTGCAGCGCCCGCACCAGCTCACCGGCACGCGACCGCGGGCCCATCGACCCGTACGCGGCGCGCAGGTTGGCGACCTGGGCGCGGCTCTGCCGGGGGCGGTCGTCCTCCGGGTAGCGCAGCCGCTCGGCCGGGTCGGTGAACCACCGGTAGATCTCGCTGCGGGCGAGGCCCGTGTGGCCCGACCGGTCCCCGAACAGGGCTTCGGCCATCCGGTTCTGCACGAGGATCTCGCCGAGGTTGGACAGGATGAGCGCCGGGGTGTCGTCGAGCCGGTCCAGCACGCGCAGCAGCGCCGGGGCGACGTGCGTCGCCGTCGTCACCCGCGCCGGGGCGTTGTGCCCCGCCACCCGGAACAGGTAGTCGCGCTCACCGGTCGTCAGCCGCAGCGCCCGGGCCAGCGCGGCGAGCATCTGCGGGCTCGGCTGCGGGCCGCGCTGCTGCTCCAGCCGGGTGTAGTAGTCGGTAGACATGGCGGCCAGGGCGGCCACCTCCTCGCGCCGCAGGCCCGGGGCACGCCGCCGCGCGCCGGCTGCCAGCCCGACGTCCCCGGGCTGCAGCGCCTCCCGGCGGCGGCGGAGGAAGTCGGCCAGGGCTGCACGGTCCATGATCCGAGTATCCGCCTGCCGCCGGGACGAACCAGGGATTGCCGATCCCCCGATGAGCGCTCTCTTCATCCACCCCCGGCAAACCGGCGAAGGTGGGTGCATGAACATCTCCGGAAACACCGTCTTCATTCCCGGCTCCACGAGCGGGATCGGCCTCGCCCTCGCCCTCGAACTGCAGGCCAGGGGGAACACCGTCATCGTCGGCGGCCGCCGCACCGATCTGCTGAGGCAGATCGCCGCCGAGCACCCAGGCATCGACACGGTCACGATCGACACGGCGGACGCGGCGAGCATCGCGTCGGCCGCGCGGGAGGTGCTGGCGCGACACCCGGACCTCAACGTCCTCGTCACCATGGCCGGCATCATGCGCGTCGAGGACTGGCACCAGCCCGAGACGTTCCTCGCCTCCGCCGAGGCGGTGGTGAACACCAACGTGCTCGGCCCGATCCGGCTCATCGCCGCGTTCATCGAGCACCTGCAGGCGCAGCCGGACGCCACGATCATGACGGTGTCGTCGGGCCTCGCGTTCGCGCCCCTCAAGGTCACCCCGAGCTACAACGCGTCCAAGGCCGCGATCCACATGCTCAGCGAGTCGATCCGGCTGCAGCTCGCGGACACGACCGTGAAGATCGTGGAGCTCGAACCGCCGGCCGTGCGTACCTCGCTGCTGCCCGGGCAGGAGCACAGCGAGTTCGCGGTGCCGCTGGACGAGTTCGTGGCCGAGGTGGTCGGGCTGCTGGAGGCGCAGCCCGAGGCGAAGGAGATCCAGGTCGAGCGGGTCAAGTTCCTCCGGTACGCCGAGGCGCGCGGCGACTACGACCAGGTGGTCGAGACGCTGAACGCCGCCGACCCGCACGGGAAGTAGCGTCGGCGGGGCGATCCCCTCCCGGTCCTGCCTCTCCCGGTCCCGGCCTTCTCACCGTGACTTCGGTACCTGCCGCGTGAAGCGGGGCCCGAGGGCCGGGACCAGGGCTTCCTCGGGTTTTCGGGCCGAGCCCGGCCATCTCGACCAACGAGCGTGGCATGCGTGGGTGGTGGACTTCCTGCGTTGCGCCGGTCGCGCCGGTTTCGGTTGCGCCCGCTCCTGTCGTGCCGATTCGGTCGCACCAGTCTGGGGGATGACACCACCACGAGCGTGATACCTCAGAGGCATCAATATGACTCTGAGGTATCACGCTCATTCGGTGACGGCCGTGCCGACGAGACACGCGGCGTGGCGGCTCGGGGGAGTAGTCGGCGCGCATGTCCGGTTCCGGCCGGATCGGCGTGCCTGGCTGATCGGCCCCGGGTTGGCATCGGCGTGCCGGATGTCCGACTGCAGGGTCCGCTGGAGGCGTCGGATGTCCGGGTCTGGGCTAGGTGGTCCGGGCTGTTCCGTGACCGGCGGCACCCCGGCGGCGGAATGGCGGCCGGCCCGGGGTCGTTACACCCTCTGGACGATCGCAGCAGCAAGCCCCGCTGGCCTGGCCCGAACGCGTGGGCCGCCCGGGATGCCGGCCGCCGGAATGATGGTGGGCCGCCGGTCGTTACATGGTCCCGGCGCCGCGAGCCCCCCGCTCGCGAAGCCTGCCGGGGCGAAGACTTTCCCCTGAATTCTTTGGGCGCCTGCTCGTGGTGCTTACGCCGCCTGTCATGTCGATCCCCCGGTCGACCGGCGGCGTCAACCCCCTGAAGGAGCTTCCCCCATGAACACCACCATTCTGCGTAAGAGCGTTCTCGGTATTGCTGGTCTGGCCTTCGCCGGTGGCGTCTTCGCCGGCCCGGTCACCGAGGCCCACGCCAACCCGGTCGACGCCAAGGCCGTCGCCGTGGTGCAGGCCGACAAGCCGGGTGTGGACAAGGGCAAGCTGATCCCGCACGGTGTGCAGGGCAAGCAGTCGCGCATCGATGTGGGCGCCGAGCAGACGAAGAATGTGAAGGCGATCATCGCGGCGACGAAGAAGTCGGGCATGGACGAGCGGGCCGCCGTGGTCGCGATCGCCACGTCGCTGCAGGAGTCGAAGCTGGAGAACCTGGGTCACCTGGGTGAGCGCAACGACTTCGACTCGCAGGGCCTGTTCCAGCAGCGCCCGTCCTCGGGTTGGGGCACGGTCGAGCAGATCACCGACCCCGAATACAGCACGATGGCGTTCCTCAAGGGCCTCAAGCAGGTCGACGGCTGGCAGGACATGCCGCTGACCAAGGCAGCCCAGACCGTGCAGGTGTCGGCCTACCCCGACCACTACGCCCAGTGGGAGCAGCAGGCCGCCGACCTCGTCGCCAAGCACTGGAACAACTGACCCACCTGAACACTCACGCTGGCCGGCACCCCCGAGCGGGGTGCCGGCCAGCGGCGTTTCCGCCCCAGGAACGGGTCAGACGCGGAAACCGGCGGCGCGGGCCGCCTGGCGTTCCCGGCGGCGGTCGGAGCGGCGTCGCAGGAACCAGAAGAAGAAGGCCGCCAGCCCCAGCAGGAAGGCCAGCACCAGCACCGGCAGGACGATCGCCACCAGGGACATGACCACGCTGGTCGCGTCCTCGGCGGTGCTCGCCACCGGCGCGCCGAAGCCCACGGTGGTGGCGTTGACGACCGGCCGGGCGGCCGACTTCAGCAGGTGCACGCCGAGCGCGATGACGACACCGGTCACCACCGGCACCCACTGGTGGGACGAGAAGAAGCTCCCCGGGTCGCTGACCGTCACGGTCTCCGAGCTGGCGCCGGCGCCGAACGCCAGGCCGCCGGCGGTCGGGCGCACGACGGTCTGCACGAGGTCGTTGACGTGGTCGACCACCGGCACCTTGTCGGCGACGACCTCGACGGCGAGCAGCACCGCCAGGATCAGCACGACCCAGCCGTTGCCCAGCCACTGCCAGCCGCTCGGCAGCTCGATCAGGTCGGTGTAACGGGCGAGCAGTCCCATGATGATCAGGGGGATGTAGGCGTTCAGGCCGGCCGATGCGGCCAGGCCGGTACCCGTGAGAACTTCGAACACCATCTCAGCATCGCACCGGCACGCCAGTGCCGCTCGGTGGCGACGGTCCGGTCCTCGGCTACCCTCGTCGGGTGCGGTTGGTGATTGCGAAGTGCTCGGTGGACTATGTCGGACGGCTCTCGGCTCACCTGCCGCTGGCCACGCGGTTGCTGATGGTCAAGGCGGACGGCTCCGTGTCGATCCACGCTGACGACCGGGCGTACAAGCCGCTGAACTGGATGAGCCCGCCCTGCCGGCTCGAGGAGGCCCCGGGCGTCTGGCGGGTGGTCAACAAGGCCGGCGAGGAGCTGCGGATCACCCTGGAGGAGATCTTCCAGGACACCTCGTACGAGCTGGGTGTCGACCCGGGCCTGCGCAAGGACGGTGTCGAGGCGCACCTGCAGGAGCTGCTCGCCGCCAACCCGGAGACCCTCGGCGAGGGCTTCACCCTGGTCCGGCGTGAGTACATGACCGCCATCGGCCCGGTCGACCTGCTCTGCCGGGACGCCAACTCCGGCGCGGTGGCCGTCGAGGTGAAGCGGCGCGGCGAGATCGACGGCGTGGAGCAGCTCACCCGCTACCTGGAGCTGATGAACCGCGACCCGCTGCTCGCCCCGGTCTCCGGCGTCTTCGCCGCGCAGGAGATCAAGCCGCAGGCCCGCGTGCTCGCCACCGACCGGGGGATCCGGTGCGTGGTGGTCGACTACGACAAGCTGCGCGGCATCGAGCGCGACGAGCTGACCCTCTTCTGACCCGCCGGCCGCTCAGCGCCGGCCGTACATCAGCTTGGCGGCCTTGACCAGGCGCGCCACGTCGGCGGGGGTCCGCTCGAAGGTCATCGACGGCAGCAGCGACCGGGCCCGGCGCCGGGTGATCGACTTGGTCCGGCCGAACTCGCGCAGCCCGTCCTCGCCGTGGATCCGCCCGAAGCCGGAGTCACCCACCCCGCCGAACGGCAGCGTGGACATGCCGGCGAAGGTGAGCGCCGAGTTGACCGAGGCCATGCCCGAGCGCAGCCGCCGGGCGATCGCCACCGCCCGCTTGCGACCGAAGACCGAACCCCCCAGGCCGTACGACAGCGCGTTGGCCCGGCGTACGGCCTCGTCGGCGTCGCTGACCCGGCTGATCGTCAGCGTGGGGCCGAAGGTCTCCTCGCGAACGGCGGCCGAGGTCTCGGGGACGTCCACCAGCACGGTCGGGTGCACGTACGGCGGCTGGACCGCGCCCGGCCCGCCGAGTACGGCGCGGCCGCCGGCGGCGACGGCGTCGTCGATGTGCCGCCGGATCACGTCGAGCTGGCTGGGCATGGTGATCGGGCCGATGTCGGCGCCCTCCGCGCCCACGGTCAGCCGGGCGGCGCGGGCGACCACCTTGTCGACGAAGGCGTCGTAGACCGGCTCGACGGCGTAGACCCGCTCGATGCCGATGCAGGTCTGGCCCGCGTTGGTCAGCGCGCCCCAGACGCACGCCTCGGCGGCGGCGTCCAGGTCGGCGTCGGCGTCGACGATCATCGCGTCCTTGCCGCCGGCCTCCAGCAGCACCGGGGTCAGCGACTCGGCGCAGGCCGCCATCACCTTCTTCGCGGTGGCGGTGGAGCCGGTGAAGGCCAGCTTGCCCACGCCCGAGCGGCACAGCGCCGCGCCGACGTCGCCGAGTCCGTGCACCGCGGTCAGCACCGGCTGCTCCGGCACCACCTCGGCGAAGGCGTCCACCAGCCACTGCCCGACGGCGGGGGTGTACTCGCTGGGCTTGAGCACGACGGCGTTGCCGGCGGCGAGGGCGTACGCGGTGGAGCCGATCGGGGTGAAGACCGGGTAGTTCCAGGGGCCGATCACCCCGACCACCCCGTACGGCTGGTATTCGAGGTGGCCGGAGAACTCGGCCAGGATCAGCCGGGAGCGGACCCGGCGCGGCCCCAGCACCCGGCGGGCGTTACGGGCGGCCCAGTCGATGTGCTCGATCGCGGTGAGGATCTCAACGATGGCGTCGGCGACCGGCTTGCCGCCCTCGACGTGGACCAGCTCCGCCAGCTCCTCGATCCGCCGGGCGAGCAGGCCGCGCCAGCGCAGCAGCCGCTCCCGGCGCCCGGTGAAGCCCAGACCGGCCCACCACTCGCCGGCGGCCCGGGCCCGCTCGACCGCGCGGGCGACGTCGTCGGGGGTGGCCACGGGGAAGCGGCCGGCTTCGGCGCCCGTCGCGGGGCTCGTCGAAACCAGCCGATCGCCCTCGATGACCGGGGTGCCGGGGACATGCACAGCCGTCATGGCGGAAGTCTAGACCCGCAGATTACCCACCGGTAGGGGTGACTGGAGCGGTCCTCGGCCGCCCGTCGTGGACCGGCCGTGCCGCGCGCCGCCGACTGTTGCCGGCTCCGCCGCGCCGTCGCTCGCCGTCCGACCGGTTAGCGGGAGTTGTCCGGCCGGGGTCGCGGAGGTGTCCGCGCGGGTGGTGAGGTGGGTGGCTGGGACCTGACACGCTGACGCGGGGCGAGGGTGGGTGGGGAGCTGACTGTCCATGCAGGATCATCCGGAACTGACACCGCTGCTGACGGTGGCGGGCGGGACGATGCGCGGGGCCAGCTTCCGGCTGAGCCCACGGCCGCAGGTGATCGGCCGCGCGCCGACCGCCGACATCGTGGTGACCGACCCGCACCTGAGCCGGCGGCACGCCGAGGTGCGGCTGACCGACGCCGGGGCCGTCCTGGTGGACCTGGGTTCCACCAACGGCACCTGGCTCAACGACCGGCGGATCACCGGCCCGGAGCAGCTCTGCGACGGTGACGTGGTCCGGCTGGGCCGTACCGAACTGCGCTTCTTCGACCCGGGCCTGGCCACCACCGACCCGGTGGGGCTGCGCTTCGCCGGCGGTGGCCCGGTCCGCCGGGACCACCGGCCGACCCTGCCGCTGCCGCTGGCCGCCCCCGCCACCGGGCCGACCGACGCCTGGCCCGCCGGCGGCGCGCCGGTCGGATCGGCGGCCGGGACCGACGGCGCCACCTGACCTGCCGCCGCGTCCCTGACCGCCGGAGGCCGTGCCGCGCCCCCGGTCCTCGTGCGGGGCGCGGCACATCCGGCCGCGCCGGATCGTGGGCGGCCGGCCCATGGACCAGGGGACGTCGCCGTGGCAGCATGCCGCGGATGGAGATCGAGCAGCGGACCGTGACGGCGAACGGCATCACCCAGCGGGTACGGGTGGCCGGACCGCCGGACGGCGTGCCGGTGCTGCTGGTGCACGGCAACGGCTCCTCCTCGGCGTTCTGGGAGCCGCTGGTCCGCCGGCTGCCCGCGACGCTCCGGGTGGTCGCGCCCGACCTGCGCGGGTACGGCGACACCGAGACCGCCCCGGTGGACGCGCCCCGGGGACTGGCCGACTTCGCCGACGACGTGGCCGCCCTGCTCGACGAGCCGGGTCTCTTCGCCGCCGGCGCGCGCCCGGTGGTGGTCGGGCACTCCCTCGGGGGCGGGGTGGCGATGCGGCTGCTGGTCGACCACCCGGACCGGGTGGCGGCTCTGTTGCTGGAGGCCCCGGTGTCGCCGTACGGCTTCGGTGGCACCCGCGACCTCGACGGCACCCCGACCACGCCCGACTTCGCCGGCACCGGCGCCGGCTCGGTGAACCCGGACTTCGTGGCCAGGCTCGCCGCCGGCGACCGGAGCGCCGACGCCCCGACCAGCCCGCGCTGCGTGCTGCGGGCGACCTACGTCGCCGACCCGGCCTCGCTTGGCGAGGACGAGGAACTACTGCTGGACAGCCTGCTCTCCACCGCGACCGGCGACGACAACTACCCCGGTACGGCCGGCACCTCGCCGCACTGGCCCGGCACCGCGCCTGGATCGCGAGGCGTGCTCAACGCGCTCGCCCCCGTCCACTTCCGGCTCGCCGACGTGCTGGTCGCCGTCGAGGTCAAGCCGCCGGTCGCCTGGGTACGCGGCGACGCCGACGTGATCGTCTCGGACACCTCGCTGTTCGACCTGGCGTACCTGGGGTCGCTGGGGATGGTGCCGGGCTGGCCGGGGGAGCAGGCGTGCCCGCCGCAGCCGATGGTCGGGCAGACCCGGGCGGTGCTGGAGCGGTACGCCGCAGCCGGCGGCACGTACCGGGAGGTGGTGCTTCCCGGCTGCGGGCACAGCCCGCACGTGGAACGGCCGGCCGAGTTCGTGGCCGAGCTGCTGGCGCTGACGGGGGTGCCCGCGACGAACTGACCCGGTGCGTGAAATATCCCACGGCGTCTCGACAACGCAG
Organism: Micromonospora purpureochromogenes; assembly: GCF_900091515.1. Taxonomy (NCBI): domain Bacteria; kingdom Bacillati; phylum Actinomycetota; class Actinomycetes; order Micromonosporales; family Micromonosporaceae; genus Micromonospora; species Micromonospora purpureochromogenes. The sequence continues at coordinate 1,827,452 of NZ_LT607410.1, forward strand.
CGTCGCGTGGCAGACTCCGGCGCATAACCTTAGTCGCCGTTCAAGTCGGCGGGGTGCGGAGCAACAGGGGAGGCCGGTCGTGGCGCGCGAGTTCACCAGTGTGGGTGTGGTGGGTCTGGGCACCATGGGTGCCGGCATCGTCGAGGTCTTCGCCCGCAAGGGCATCGACGTCGTCGCGGTGGAGATCTCCGAGGCCGCCCTGGAGCGTGGCCGGGTCACCCTCACCGGCTCCACCGACCGGGCCGTCGCCAAGGGCAAGCTCGCCGAGGCCGACCGGGACGCCCTGCTGTCCCGGGTGCACTTCCAGGTCGGGCTGGACGCATTGCACTCGGTGGACCTGGTGATCGAGGCCGTCCCCGAGCACCTCGACCTGAAGCAGCGGATCTTCGCCGAGCTGGACCGGGTCTGCAAGCCCGAGGCGATCCTGGCCACCAACACCTCCTCGCTGAGCGTCACCGAGATCTCGGTCGCCACCAGCCGGCCCAACCAGGTGATCGGCATCCACTTCTTCAACCCCGCCCCGGTGATGAAGCTGGTCGAGGTGGTCCGCACGGTGGTCACCTCCGCCGACGTGGTCGCCGACGTCGAGGTGCTCTGCGAGCGGCTCGGCAAGGTCGACGTCACCATCAGCGACCGGGCCGGCTTCATCGCCAACGCGCTGCTCTTCGGCTACCTGAACCACGCCGTCAGCATGTTCGAGGCGCGGTACGCCACCCGCGAGGACATCGACGCCGCCATGAAGCTCGGCTGCGGCCTGCCGATGGGCCCGCTCGCGCTGATGGACCTGATCGGCCTGGACACCGCGTACGAAATCCTGGACACGATGTACCGGCGGGGCGGTCGCGACCGCCGGCACGCCCCGGTGCCGCTGATCAAGCAGATGGTCACCGCGGGTCTGCTCGGCCGCAAGTCCGGCCGGGGCTTCTACACCTACGAGCGGCCGGGCTCCCCGGTGGTCGTACCCGACGAGCAGACGCCCGTGGCGTCGGAGTCGGCACTCGCCGACGGCGCCCGGGGGATCGCCAAGGTCGGCGTGGTCGGCTCCGGGACGATGGCCACCGGCATCATCGAGGTCTTCGCCAAGGCCGGCTACGAGGTCGTCTCGGTCACCCGGGGCGCGGAGAAGTCCGCCAAGGTCTTCGAGTCCGTCAAGACCTCGCTCAACAAGGGCGTGGTGCGCGGCAAGCTCAGCGAGGCCGACCGGGACGCGGCGCTGGGCCGGATCAACTGGTCCGCCACGCTGGAGCACCTGGCCGACGTCGACCTGGTGGTCGAGGCCGTGGTCGAGGAGCTGAGCGTCAAGAAGGCCCTCTTCGCCAGCCTCGACGAGATCTGCAAGCCGGGCGTCGTGCTCGCCACCACCACCTCCTCGCTGCCGGTGATCGACGTGGCGATGGCCACCCAGCGGCCGGCCGACGTGGTGGGGCTGCACTTCTTCAACCCGGCGCCGATCATGCCGCTGATCGAGGTGGTGCAGACCATCCGCACCTCGACGGAGACCACCGCCACCGCCAAGGCGGTCTGCGCGACGCTGGGCAAGACCGGCGTGGTCTGCGGTGACCGCTCCGGGTTCATCGTCAACGCGCTGCTCTTCCCGTACCTGAACGACGCGGTGAAGATGCTGGAGGCCAGCTACTCCACCGCCGACGACATCGACTACGCGATGAAGCTCGGCTGCGGCTACCCGATGGGCCCGTTCGAGCTGCTCGACGTGGTCGGGCTGGACGTCTCGCTGGCCATCCAGCGGGAGCTCTACCTGGAGCTGCGCGAGCCGGGCTTCGCCCCCGCGCCGCTGCTGGAGCACCTGGTCACCGCCGGTTACCTGGGTCGCAAGAGCGGCCGGGGCTTCCGCGACCACACCCGTCGCTGACCCCGGTCAACACGCCGCGCCCGTGACGGCGTCTTGAGGGTGTGACCTTCGAGGAGCACGTCAGCAGCCGCGGCCCGGCGCTCGTCCGCCTGGCCCGGCTGCTGACCGGTGACGAGCACCGCGCCGAGGATCTCACCCAGGACGTGCTGGCGCGTGCCTACGTGCACTGGCGCAGGATCGCCACGTGCCGACCACCCGGACGTCTACGTGCGCCGGATGCTGGTCAACGCCAACACGTCCTGGTGGCGCCGGCGGTCCAGCCGGGAACTGGCCACCTCCGAGTTCGCCGAGCGGGCCCACCGTGGCGATCTCGGCGGCGAGGCGGCCGAGCGGGACGAGATGTGGCGGTTGATCCTCGCGCTGCCCGACCGCCAGCGGGCGGTGCTGGTGCTGCGCTACTACGAGGACCTCGACTACGCGACCATCGGCCAGATCCTGGACTGCTCGCCGGTCACCGTCCGCACCCACGCGATGCGGGCGCTCACCCAGCTGCGGGAGCGCTACGGCGTCCCCACCACCAACGGGAGCCGGTCGTGACGGACCTGGACCAGCGGATCGCCGACACACTGCGGAAGCGCGCCGAGGGCGCGGTGGACACGGACCTGTTGACCGCCCGGGCCGTCGGCGCGGGGCGGGCCCGGCGGCGACGTCGCGGGGTGGGCGCGGGCGCCGCGCTCGGGCTGGTGACGGTGCTCGGCTTCGGCGCCACCACGGGCGGCGCGCTGCCGGTGCCCACGCCCTGGTCGCACGCGGCCCCGACCGCCGCCTCGATCGCCCCGCCCCCGGCCCCGGACGCGCCGGTCGCGGCCGTCTCGCCGGAACTGGTCGGCACCGACGCGGGCGTGCTGCACTTCGGGGTGGACACCACCCGTGCGCGCTACCTCGGCTGGGAGTCCGGGCGCGGGGTGGAGAGCGTCCTCGTCGAGGTCGCCGGCGGGCGGCGGGTGGCGATCGACGTGGCGCCCGGCCCGACCGAGGTCGAGCAGGCCGGCCACGAGGGGATGAGCTACGGCCCGGCCCGGACCGCCTCGGCCGACTTCGACGGGCAGGTCGAACGGGTCCAGCCGGCCGGCCCCGGCGGCGAGCCGGGCTGGGTGCTGCGCTGGCGGATCGGCCCGTTGCACGCTCGGGCCACCACCGTCGGCCCGGACGACACCGCCGTGCGGACGGCCGTCGGGGCGCTGCGGATGGACCGGGCGCACCGGTGCCCCTCCCCGCTCCGGCTCACCACGCTGCCGGCGGACGCATTCCTGGCGCGCTGCGCGGTCAGGTGCGCCTTGGGGATGCCGAGCAACTCCAACTGCTCGCCCCGCGGGGAGCGGTAGGCGGCTCTGCCGCCGATCGTCCGGTTACCAGTGGCTCGACCCCCGGCGATCTCCGAGTGGCGCTCCAGGCGGACCTCCAGCCGCTTCTCCCCGGGCGCGACGACGGTGAGGGTCACGTCCAGTGAGTCGGGGAAGTTGACCACGCTGACCGCGTACTTCGGCTGGCCGCATCAGGGGTTCACCGAGACCGACGCGGCCACGGTCCTGGGCGGGGCGCGGATCGCGGGCGACCTCACCCGGCCGGAGAGCTGGGACTGAACCGGGCACCGGCCGGCGGAGGGTCCCGCCGGCCGGACCGTACGCTGGAAAGCGTGAGCCCCCGTCGCAATCGTCCCCGCCGGGACGACGCCGCCCACCTGGAGCCCGACCGCGTCCGGCAGGGCGTCGCCTCGGTGCAGCAGTGGCGCGACGGCGAGTGGCAGGTACGCGGGATCGGCGGCGGGGCGTCCACCAAGACGTACCGCTGCCCCGGTTGTGACCAGGAGATCCGCCCCGGGGTGGCGCACCTGGTGGCCTGGCCGGCGGACGGCACCGGCGACCTCACCGACCGCCGGCACTGGCACAGCGGCTGCTGGCGGGCCCGGGACCGGCGCGGCCCGGCGACCCAGCGCGGGCGCAGCGCGCCGAAGTACGGCTGAGCGATCTGGATCACCCTGTTTCCGCCCGGGCGGGCGGCGGCGGTGAAGTCGCGCCAGACTTGAGTGGTGAGCACACCGATCCGCGCGTCGTCGATCCTGCCCGGCCACCGGGAGGACATCGAGCTGCACACCGCCGACGGCCTGCGCCTGGTCGGTGAGCTGGCCCGGCCGGTCGACCGGGAGCCGGTGGCCACCCTGGTCTGCCTGCACCCGCTGCCCACCCACGGCGGGATGATGGACAGCCACGTCTTCCGCAAGGCGGCCTGGCGGCTGCCGGCCCTGGCCGACCTGGCCGTGCTCCGGTTCAACACCCGGGGCACCAGCAGCGTCCGCGGCACCAGCGAGGGCGCCTTCGACGCCGCGGTGGGAGAGCGGTTCGACGTCGCCGCCGCCATCGAGTACGCCGAGTTCCACGAGCTGCCGAACATCTGGCTGGTGGGCTGGTCGTTCGGCACCGACCTGGCCCTGAAGCACGGCTGCGACCCGGCGGTGGCCGGCGCCATCCTGCTCTCCCCGCCACTGCGCTTCTCCGAGCCGGCCGATCTCGCGGTGTGGGCCGAGTCGGGCACCCCGCTCACCGCGCTGGTGCCCGAGTTCGACGACTACCTGCGGCCGGACGAGGCGCGGGAGCGCTTCGCGGCGGTGCCGCAGGCCGAGGTGGTCGGGGTGCCCGGCGCGAAGCACCTCTGGGTGGGCGACGCCGAGACGGTGCTGGACGAGATCGTCCGGCGGGTCAACCCGGCGGTGCCGCTGCCGCTGCCCACCACCTGGGACGGCCCGATCGAGACCGGCGACGTCAGCGCGTACGCCGACCGCACGGTGGCCTCCTTCGCCGACACGCCCGTCCCGGGGCCGGTGCGGGACTGAGGGTCAGCGGTCCTCCTGCCGGGGCAGCACCACCTCGCGCAGGATGAGCTGGAGCGCCGCCACCGTCGGGATGGCGATCAGCGCGCCGACCACGCCGATCAGCGCCACCCCCAGCAGCGCGGCGAGCAGGGCGGCCACCTCGTTGACCTCCACCGACCGCCGCATCACCTTCGGGTAGATCAGGTAGTTCTCCACCTGCTGGTAGATCAGGAAGAAGGCCACGCAGGCGATCCCCGTCGGCAGCCCGGTGGCGAACCCGACCAGGGCGACGATGACCGCGCCGAGGGTGGCGCCGATCTGCGGGATCAGGTCGGTCACCGCGACGACCACGGCCAGCGCGAACGGGTACGGCAGCCCGACGATCAGCGCGAAGATGAAGGTGCTCACGCCGGCCAGCACGGCGATGCTCAGCGCCCCCACCATGTACGCCCCGACCTTGGTCAGGATCGCGTCGCCGATCAGGCTGACCCGCTGCCGCCGCGAGCGGGGGACCAGCGCGTACGCCAGGGTGCGCAGCTTGTCGAAGTAGGCCAGGAAGTAGATGGTCAGCACCAGCACGGTGAGCGCCCGGAGCAGGGTGCCGAAGATGAGCTGGGCGCCGCCGAGCACACCGCCGAGCGCCCGGCCCACGGTGTCGGCGTTCGCCGCCGACCGCACGCGCTCCATCACGCCGTACCGTTCCACCAGGTCGTTGACCGTGGGGTTGCGCCGCAACTCCTCGATGTAGCTGGGGATCTGGTCGACGAACTCCTCGGTCTGCGTCACCACCGGCGGCACGATCGCCACCAGGCCGCCGGCGATCAGCAGCACCAGGGTGAGCACCACCGTCGCCACCGCGAGACCGTGCGGCACTCCCCAGGAGCGCAACCGGACCACCGCCGGGTTGAGCCCGACCGCCAGGAAGAGCGCGATGACCACCAGGACGAGGATGCCGCCGGCGTTGCGGATGCCCAGGTAGAGCGTGTACGCCAGCAGCACGCCGAGCGCACCGGTGAAGCCGACCAGGAAGCTGCTCCGCCGCAGCGGCCGCCCCGGCTGGCCGTAGCGCCCCGAGGGGGTCGCCACCGGAGCGACCGGCTCGAACTCCGTCGGGTCGGCGTCGGTCGCCGGGTGCTCTGCGTCGCGCTGGGTGTGTCTTCCGCCGGGCGTGGTGGGTCGGGTGCCGGCGTCGTCCCGGAATTCGCCCTCCACCGGTTCGTCCTGTCCCACCCGACCTCCCCGGATCGTGTCCCCGGCGGTACGCCGAACCTGTCGGACCGTCCCGGCCCGAGCTCCGGACCGGCCCCCCTGCCCGGAGGGTAGTGGCCGGCAGGTGCCCGAGCCAGCCCCGCCCGTAATGTCCGGCCGTCCTCCAGGCCTGCCGGACCAGCCACGCCCCGCCGACCGGGCCTCGGCTGGACGGCTTTCCGCCCGGGTGGTCCGCCCGGGCTGGCTGCTTGCCGACGTTGGTCGGTCATTCCATTCGAGGGTCGCACCGCGCCGGGCACCCGGAAGGTCCCTTCGGCTCCTTTGCTCTGCTGCCCAGCCGGCAACACTGGGAGCGCTCCGCTGTTGCCGGGACCGCAGCAGAGCAAAGCGTGTGGCGCAGGGGTGTCGTCGGTGCCGGGTCGCCACGACGCTGGCGGAATCGGGACCGCAGCGGGCTGGGGATCGTCGTGAGTCGGAACCGTCGTGGCTCGCGACCGTGGCGGTGCCGGGACGGTGGTGGGTCGGGGCTGTGGCGGTGCCGGGACGGTGGTGGGTCGGGGTCGTGGCGGTGCCGAGTCGAGGCGGTTCAGGACCGGGACAGGCTCAGGACCACGGCGGCGCGGTCCTGGCCCAGCTCACCAGGGCAGCCGTTCCGGCGCTCGCCGCCGCCGGAACGGCCCCGGTCACTCCGACTCGGCGGTGACCTTGCTCGGCTTCGCGCCGCGCTCGTCGGTGGTCGGCTTGGTCGGCCGCTTGCCGTTCTCGCCGGTGCTGGTGATCTTGGTCGGGTTGGCCTCGCGGCCTCCCGTGCCGCCCACCGCGGCCACCGTCGGCTCCCGGTCCACGCCGGCGCTGGCCGTGCCACCGTCCACGGTGGTCACCGACTCGCGTGCCTTGGGCTTCGCCCCGTCCGTGCCGGCGACCGGCTCGGCCTTCGGCCTGGCCCCGTCCGTGTCCGGCGCGGTCTTCGCGCCGTCGCCGGTGACCCGCGCAGCGTCGGCGATGGCCTTTACGGCGTCGGCCTTGGGCTTCGCGCCGTCGGCGGTGGGCTTCGCGCCGTCGGTGCTCGGGGTGACGCCGGCGAGCGCCGGAGTGGCACCGTCCGTTGTCGGTACGGCCGCCGTCCCGGTGACCTTCCGGAGCTGGAACTCGGTGATCTGCCGCTGGAGCTCGTCGGACTCCTGCCGCGCCTGCCAGGTCTCCTGGCGCAGGTCGGCGAGTTGCTGCTGGGCCTGCGCGATCTCCAGCATCACCTGGGCTAGCTGCTGCCGGCCCGCCGCCGCCTCCTGCTGCGTCGCGGCCAGGTGCTGCTGGGTGGTGGCCAGGTGCTGCTGGGTGGTGGCGGCGTACTCCTCGAACTGCCGGCGGGACGCCGCGACGTGCTCGTCGGCCTTGCGGCGCTTGTCGGCCGCGTCCGTCTCGGCCCGCTGGAGCAGCGTGGTGGCCTCCTCCTCGGCCCGGCGGCGCATCGTGAGCGCGTCGACCTCGGCGGCCCGACGGACCTCGGCGGCGCCCTGCTCGATCTCGTCGCGGCGCGCCGTCCACTCTCGCTCCAGCTGGTCGTGGCGGGTCTTGTGCTGCTTCTCCAGCTCGTCGCGGCGCTTGGCGTACTCCTGCTCGATGGCGGCGCGACGCTGGGCCAGCTCCCGGTCGGCGGCCTCCCGCCGGCCGTTGACCTCCTTCTCCACGCCCGCCCGCCAGGCGCCCAGCTCCTGCTGTGTCTGGGCGCGGGCGTGCTGCACGTACGCCTCGGTCTCGCTGCGCATCCGCTGCACGTACGCCTCGGTCTCGGCGCGGCTGCGCTTGGCCGTCTCGGCGGCCTCCGTGGTCAGCCGGTGCGCCTCCTGCCGGGCCCGGCCCCGGGTGCCCTTCGCGGTCTCCTCGGCGTCGTCGGTGATCCGCTTCGCCTCCTGGAGGGCCTTGGCGTGGGTGGCCCGCCCGGCCTCGGCCGCCGACTCGGTGAGCCGCTTGGCCTCCTGCTGGGCCTTGGCGTGCACCTCCTTGGCCGCCTCGCGCAGCTCGGTGGCCTCCTGCTGCGCCTTCGCCAGCGCCTCTTTGGCCGTCTCGCGCAGCTTGGTGGCCTCCTGCTGGGCCCGGCTGTGGATCTCCTTGGCCGTGTCGCGGAGCTGGGTGGCCTCCTGCTGCGCCTTCGTCAGCGCCTCCTGGGCGGCGGCGCGCAGCCGGGTCGACTCGTCCTGGGCTGCGGCGCGCAGCCGATTCGTCTCGTCCTCGGCCGTGGCCCGCAGCCGGGCCGCGTCCTCCTTGGCGCTCTTGAGCGCGGCCGCCGCCTCGGCCTTGCGGGCGGCGGTGTGCCGCTCCTCCTCGGCGCGCCGCGCCGCCAACGCGATCTCGAAGTCCTTGAGCGCCCGGGCGGCCTGCTCGCGGGCCTCGTCGATGATGTGCTCGGCGGCGGCGCGACGGGCCTCGATCTCCTCGCTGGCGGCGCTCAGGATGGCGTCCGCCTGCTCCTCGGCGAGGGCGAGGATCTGTTCGACCCGGGGTCCCAGGTGCTTGAAGGAGGCGCGGTCCACCACCGCCACCTGCTTGCGCACCTGAGCCAGGTCCCGCTGGAGATGCTCGACCTGCCCGGCCAGCTTGTGGATCTGGGTGTACGCCTGTTCCCGCTCGGCCGTCAGGGTCGCGATCTCGTGCTCCGCACGAGCGACGTACCGGTCGACCTGTCGTTTCTCGTACCCCCGCAGGGCGGACTCGAAGCTGGGCTCCGTGGTCACGTCCCCGCCGAGAGCGAACAGTTCCTCGCCGTGCGACATGCCCCCATCCTCACACGCATCCGGTCCTGCTGGGGCGATACGGACGCCCCGGTTGGGACCTACTTCACTGCGGTCGTACCGGTCGTATCAGGGGTTGGGAAACGCATACGGCGCGGGGTGTCACCGGTCACCCGGTGTCACCCCGCGCCGTGAATTCATGCCCCGACGGTGCGGTGGGTCAGCTGGCCGTCTCCGCGGTCGCCCGCTGCTCGGTGCCGGCGGCCTTGGCGGCCTCCGGCTTCGCCGGCGCGGCGGCCGGCTGCTGCATCGGCACACCCGGCACGATGCCGGCCAGGCCGGAGAGCATCTGGCCGAGCTGGGAGGTGACGGCGTCCTTCTGGCGGGTGAGGTCCTCGACCTCGCGCCGGGCCGCCTGGGTGGTCAGCTCCGCCTCGGTGCGCGCCTCGGTGAGCTGCCGGTTCGCCTCGGCCTTGGCCTCGTTGAGGGTCTTCTCGGCCAGCGCCTTGGCCTTGTCGACGGTCTCGTTGGCGGTGCGCTCCGACTCGACCCGACGGGCCTCGGCGCGCTGCTCGATCTCCTTGGCGCGCTCCTGGGCGGCGCGGGCCCGCTGCTCGGCCTCGCCGACCAGCTTCTGGGTCTGCGCGACCTGCGCGGCGTGCCGCTCGGACTCCTCGCGCTCGGCCTTCTCGCGGCGCTCGGCGAGCTGCAGCTCCAGGGCCTGCAGGTCCTTGTCCCGCTTGTCGCGGGCGTCGGTGAGCAGCTTGGTCGCCTCGGCCCGCTTCTCCTCGGCCTCGCGCGCGGCCTTGGCCCGCTGCTGGGTGATCTCCCGCTCGGCGGTGGCGCGCAGGGTGGCGACCTCCCGCTCGACCGTAGACTTCAGCTCGGCCACCTCGTGCGCGGTGACCGTACGCAGCTGCTTGGTCTCCCGGTCGGCGTCGGCGCGCAGGGTGTCGGCCTCGCGGCGGGCCTGCACGCGGACCTCGGCGGCCTCGCGCTCGGCGCTGGTGCGGACGTTGCCGGCCTCCCGCTCGGCGGTGGCCTTCATCGCCGCCGCCTCGGCGCGCGCCTTGTCGGTGATCTCCCGGGCCTCCAGGCGGGCCGCGGAGAGGATGCCCTCCGACTCGCGCTTGGCCTCGTTGCGGTGGTCGTTGGCCTGCTCCTCGGCCAACCGCAGGATCTGCTCGACGCGAGTGCCCAGGCCGGAGAGGGTCGGCCGGCTGTTCTCCTCGAGCTGCTTGTTGGTGTCGGTGAGCTTCTGCTCGAGCGCGCTCTGGCGCTGCTCGGCCTGGCGGAGCCGACGCTGGGCGTCGTTCATCCGCTGCTCGGCCTCGGCGCGGGCCTGCTCGGACTGGGTCAGCGCGGCGGTCATCCGGCCGATGAAGTCATCGACCTGGTGAGTGTTGTATCCGCGCAGGCCGACGGTGAAATCTGGCTGCGAGTTCGCGTTATCGAAGAACGCGAGAGGGGAGGACTGCTGCTGGGGCATTGGGACATACTCGCAGACCCCCCGGGGTCGTTCGCAAGAGCGGTCCCGAGCTTTCGTGTCCTCATTACATGGTCAACTTCCGCACTCGGCGGACACCGGACCAATCGGCGATCTTGGCAGGTCCCGGGCAGGCCGACGTCACCGGCGGTGAGCGGGAAAAGGGCCGCGGGGGATGCCCGCGGCCCTTTGTCCGTCGTCACTCGAATGGGGGTCCGACGCCCATGTGAAAAGGCAATGGCCGCCTCACCGCAATGGGCATGTCGGCATCACCCGGACGGCTCAGTGGCCGCGGAACCGGTTGATCGCGTCCTCGTGCCGCGAGCGCAGCTCGGTGTTCCGGATGCCCAGCCCGTCGGTGGGGGCGAGGCAGCGCACGCCGACCTTGCCCTGGTGGGCGTTGCGGTGCACCTCGTACGCGGCCTGGCCGGTCTGCTCCAGCGGGTAGGTCCTCGACACCGTCGGGTGGATCAGGCCGAGGGACACCAGTCGGTTGGCCTCCCACGCCTCGCGGTAGTTGGCGAAGTGGCTGCCGACGATCCGCTTGAGGTGCATCCACAGGTAGCGGTTGTCGTACTGGTGCAGGTAGCCGCTGGTGGAGGCGCAGGTGACGATGGTGCCGCCCTTCTTGGCGACGTAGACGCTCGCGCCGAAGGTCTCCCGGCCGGGGTGCTCGAAGACGATGTCCGGGTCCTCGCCGCCGGTCAGCTCGCGGATCCGCTCGCCGAAGCGGCGCCACTCGTCCTGGTCCTGGGTCTGCTCGTCCTTCCAGAACCGGAAGCCCTCGGCGGTGCGGTCGATCACCAGCTCGGCGCCCATCTTCCGGCACAGCTCGGCCTTCTCGGGCGAGGAGACCACGCAGACCGGGATCGCGCCGCCGTTGAGCGCCATCTGGGTGGCGTAGCCGCCCAGGCCGCCGGAGGCGCCCCAGATCAGCACCACGTCGCCCTGCTTCATGTTGGCGCCGTGGTGCGAGACCAGCTGCCGGTACGCGGTCGAGTTGACCAGCCCGGGGCTGGCCGCCTCCTCCCAGCTCAGGTGACGCGGCTTGGGCATCAGCTGGTTGGCCTTGACCACGCAGAGTTCGGCGAGGCCGCCGAAGTTCGTCTCGAAGCCCCAGATCCGCTGTTGCGGGTCGAGCATGGTGTCGTCGTGGCCGGCCGCGTCCTCCAGCTCCACCGAGAGGCAGTGCGCGACGACCTCGTCGCCGGCCTTCCACTTGGTCACGCCGGGACCGGTGCGCAGCACCACGCCCGCCGCGTCCGAACCCACCACGTGGTACGGCAGGTCGTGCCGGCGGGTCAGCTCGGAGAGCCGGCCGTAGCGCTGGAGGAACTTGAAGGTCGGCAGCGGCTCGAAGATGCTGGTCCAGACCGTGTTGTAGTTGATGGCGCTGGCCATCACCGCGACCAGGGCCTCGCCCGGGGCGAGCTCCGGGGTGGGCACCTCCTGCAGGTGCAGGGCCTTGCGCGGATCCTTGTCGCGGGTGGCCATCCCGTCGAACATCCGGGTGTCCTCGGCCCGGACGACCACGCCGCGGTAGGTCTCCGGTACCGGAAGTCCGGCGAGACCGGCGAGCTCGCGCTCCGGCTGGTCGGAGCCCTCCGCCGCCATGATCGCTTCGAGGATGTCCTGCACGGTGACCTCCCGTTCGTCCGCACCCACGCCGGGGGGCAGGGGTGCTGCCATCGTCGGCGCCGGTGCGACCGACCGCCATGTCGGCAATCGACACATCCGGCACCGGTCGCGCTCCTTGTTGGGCCGGACGTTACTGAACGGTAGCTAGGGCCGGAAGTCCTGTGTGAAAAACTGCATTGGCCGATGCGTGGAGATGTCCACGGCGCACCCGTACCGCGCATCCCCGCGCTCCGCCCCGTTCCCGGTGCCCGCCGGCGGGGTCCGCCGGCACCGTTCGCAGCTGTCGCGGTGTCCGGCGATCGGGACACCGCGACACGCCGCGAACGGCGGGACAGGGCGGAACGGGCAGCGGCGGTCAGTGCGGGTCGGCGGCCGGTTCGACCAGCTCGACCAGGACGCCACCGGCGTCCTTGGGGTGCACGAAGTTGATCCGGGAGTCGGCGGTACCGCGCTTCGGCTTCTCGTAGAGCAGCCGTACGCCCCGCTCGCGCAGCGCGGCGCAGGCGGCGTCGATGTCGGCCACCGTGTACGCCACCTGCTGCACGCCCGGCCCGTTGCGGTCCAGGAACTTGGCGATGGTCGACTCCGGGGTCAGCGGGGCGAGCAGCTGCACGCAGCCGCCCTCGGTGGTCGGGCCGACGGCCAGCATCGCCTCGCGTACGCCCTGCTCGGTGTTGGTCTCGACGTGCACGCAGCGCATGCCGAAGGTGCGCTGGTAGAAGTCGATCGCGGCGTCGAGGTCGGCGACCGCGACCCCGACGTGGTCGATGCGGCGCAGTCCGATGTCTGTGACATAGTCGGCAGCGGGCTCGACGGGGGAGTTCTCAGCCATGGCGCTAGTCTGACCGAACAATCGTTAAGGCGTACAGGTCGGCACCCCCCTCGGAGGCAGGCAATGGCTTCGGTGATCATCAGCGGCGCGCGGACCCCCATGGGGCGCCTGCTGGGCAACCTCAAGGATCTCCCGGCGACGAAGCTGGGCGGCGTCGCGATCAAGGCGGCGTTGGAGCGCGCCGGCGTGGCCCCGGACCAGGTGCAGTACGTGATCATGGGGCAGGTGCTCCAGGCCGGCGCCGGGCAGATCCCGGCCCGGCAGGCGGCGGTCGAGGCCGGCATCCCGATGTCCGTACCGGCGCTGACCATCAACAAGGTCTGCCTCTCCGGCCTGGACGCGATCGCCCTGGCCGACCAGCTCATCCGGGCCGGTGAGTTCGACATCGTGGTGGCCGGCGGCATGGAGTCGATGACCAACGCCCCGCACCTGCTGCTCGGCCAGCGCTCCGGCTACAAGTACGGCGACGTCACGATCAAGGACCACATGGCGCTCGACGGGCTGACCGACGCCTGGGACTGCTGCGCGATGGGCGAGTCCACCGAGAAGCACGGCGTGCGGCACGGCATCACCCGCGAGGAGCAGGACGCGTTCGCCGCGACCAGCCACCAGCGGGCCGCCGCCGCGCAGAAGAACGGCCACTTCGCCGACGAGATCGCCCCGGTGGTCATCCCGCAGCGCAAGGGCGAGCCGCTGGTGATCAGCGAGGACGAGGGCATCCGTCCCGACACCACGGCCGAGTCGCTGGCGAAGCTGCGCCCGGCGTTCACCAAGGACGGCACCATCACCGCCGGCAGCTCCTCGCCGATCTCCGACGGCTCCGCCGCCGTGGTCGTGATGAGCAAGGCCAAGGCCAAGGAGCTGGGGCTGACCTGGCTGGCCGAGATCGGCGCGCACGGCAACGTCGCGGGTCCGGACAACTCCCTGCACTCGCAGCCGTCCAACGCCATCCAGCACGCCCTCAAGAAGGGCGGGCTGAGCGTCTCCGATCTGGACCTGATCGAGATCAACGAGGCGTTCGCCCAGGTCGGCATCCAGTCGGCCCGCGACCTCGGGGTCAGCCCGGACAAGGTCAACGTCAACGGCGGCGCGATCGCGCTGGGCCACCCGATCGGCATGTCCGGCGCCCGGCTGGTGCTCACCCTCGCGCTGGAGCTCAAGCGCCGCGGCGGCGGCACCGGCGCGGCCGCGCTCTGCGGCGGCGGTGGTCAGGGTGACGCGCTGATCATCCACGTGCCGGCTGGGGCCGAGAGCCAGCAGTGAGCGCGCGGAGCGGGTCGGCGCTGCCCGCCCCGCAGCCGCAGGACGAAGGAACAACTGTGAACGCGAGGAGCGAGCCGGTGTGGCGAGCCCCGCGGTCGTGAACGAAGGATCAACAGTGAGCGACGCCGTCGACCACGCCCCGGCGGCGGCCACCGGGCCGGTGCGCCGCAGTCGGGACGTACCGATGCTGGTGGAGCGGGCCCGCGCGGGTGACCCCCGCGCGGTGGCCCGGCTGATCACCCTGGTCGAGTCCGGTGACGAGGTGCTGCCGCAGGTGGCGGCGGCCCTCGCGCCGTACGCCGGTCAGGCCCAGGTGGTGGGCCTGACCGGCTCGCCCGGGGTGGGCAAGTCGACCACCACCAACGAGCTGGTGCGCGCGCTGCGGGCGCGCGGTCACCGGGTCGGTGTGCTGGCGATCGACCCGTCCAGCCCGTTCACCGGCGGCGCGATCCTCGGCGACCGGGTCCGGATGCAGGACCACGCCACCGACCCGGGGGTCTACATCCGCTCGATGTCCAGCCGCGGCCACCTCGGCGGGCTCTCCGCGGCCACGCCGCAGGCGGTGCGGGTGCTCGAGGGCGCCGGCTGCGACGTGGTGCTGGTGGAGACCGTCGGGGTCGGCCAGGCCGAGGTCGAGGTGGCCTCGCTCGCCGACACCACCCTGGTCCTGCTGGCCCCCGGCATGGGCGACGCGATCCAGGCGGTCAAGGCCGGCATCCTGGAGATCGCCGACGTCTTCGTGGTCAACAAGGCCGACCGGGACGGCGCCGACGCGACGGTGCGCGACATCCAGGGCATGATCGCTCTCGGTGAGCGCGGCCCCGGCGAGTGGCGTCCGCAGGTGGTCCGGGCGATCGCCGCGCGGGGCGAGGGGATCGACGACATCGCCGCCGCCATCGACAAGCACCGCGGCTGGCTGGAGCAGCACGACGAGCTGCGCCGGCGCCGGGAGACGCGGGCCGCCGCCGAGATCGAGGCGATCGCGCTCGGCGTGCTCCGCGCCCGGATCGGTTCACTGCGCGACGGTACGGAGCTGTCGACGCTCGCCGCCAAGGTGGCCGAGGGCGCGCTCGACCCGTACGCCGCCGCGGACGAGCTGCTGTCCCAGCTCGGCTCCTGACCCGTCCGGTCGCCCCGTCCGGGGGATTGACGGGCCCGCCCCGCGGGCACAGTCATCATCGATCGAGCGTGATCGGTGGTGACTCCGGACGGGGTACGGGATGGACGCGGGTCAGGGGCCGGTGCGGCCGGAGGCGGATGGTCGGTCCGACCGCCGGCCGTCGGTGGGCACCGTGCTCGCGATGGTGCTCCTCGCCGGCCTGCTGATCCTGGTTCTGGCGGTGGTGGCCACGGGCGTCGGCGGGCACGACCCCGCGCGCGTCGTCATGGGTGCCTCGGGCGCCCTCGTCCTGGGGGCGCCGCTCGGCTTCCTCCTGCACGTCTGGCTGCCGCGCCGGCGCTCGGGCCCGCCGCCGACCCTGACGCCGGCGCCGGACGGCGGTGAGCGGGGCGTCCGCTTCGGCTACGCGATCCGGTCCTACGTCTGGTTCACCGCGCTGCTGTTGGTGACCCTGCTGGTCTTCACCGGGGCGGCGCTGGTCGCGGCCCTCTCCGGTGGCGTCCTCGGGTGGGTTTTCGCGGTCGGGTTCGCGGCGCTGGGGCTGCTGCTCGGGTGGTACCTGTTGACCATGCTGCGGTTGACCCCCGGCGGACTGACCCTGTCGCCGGTCGGGATCACGCACCGCGGCCTCGCCCACCTCCACCGGGTGCCGTGGCGGGACGTCCACGCGGTCGGGACGGTGCGGCTCGGCACCCCGTCGATCGTGGTCCGGGCGGCCCGGTCGGACGACACCGTCGTACGCCGGCACACCGGGCGGTTCGACACGGGGGAGCTGCGCTTCTTCCCCTTCCTGGTGGTGCGGGAGTACTGGCTGGCCAACGACCCGGCCATGGTCCTCGACGCGCTCACCTTCTACCAGGCACACCCGGAGTTGCGTGCCGAACTCGCCACCCCCGACGCGCTGCGCCGGATCGCCGCGGGCGGGACCCGGGACTGACGGCTCCACTGCGGACCGCCGCCTAGTACGCTCGCACCGCCACATGGCGAGCGTGGGGCTGGACGAGTGGGCGGGTAGACCATGGCTGACGAGGCGACGCAGGAGCTGTCGGTGACTCCGGACGCGGTGGCGGGCGGGACGACGCAGGTCTCCGACGAGGTGGTGGAGAAGATCGCGGTGGCCGCCGCCCGGTCCGTGACCGGGGTGGCCGAGCTCGGTGGCGACGTCGCCCGGTTCTTCAACGCCGTGCTCGACCGGGTCGGCCTGGATGAGGTCGGCGACGCGCGGCGGGGCTGCTCGGCGCACGTGACCGACGGTGGGGCCGTGGTCAACCTGGTGCTGGTGATCTCCGCCGGGCACCCGGTGCCGCAGGTGACCGACGCGGTGCGGGTGGCGGTGACGGCGGCGGTCGAGGCGTACGGGCTGCGCGCCGACGAGATCAACATCCGGGTGGACGACGTCGCGCTCGACGCCCCGGCCTGATCAGGTTACCGACCAGTACGGGCTTCCTTAGCGATCGTTCAGGACTCCGTTCTACACTCGGTGTTCAGTCGAGGACTCGAGGAGGAGCCCCGCGGATGAACGCCGACGAGATCGCAGCCGGACGGGCACGCTGGCAGGCCCGCTACGACGCCGCGCGAAAGCGGGACGCCGACTTCACCACGCTGTCCGGGATGACCGTCGACCCGGTCTACGGCCCGCCGGAGGGCACCGCGTACCCGGGCTTCGACCGGATCGGCTGGCCGGGCGAGTTCCCGTACACCCGGGGGCTCTACCCGACCGGCTACCGGGGACGCACCTGGACGATCCGGCAGTTCGCCGGGTTCGGCAACGCCCAGCAGACCAACGAGCGCTACAAGATGATCCTGGGCGCCGGCGGCGGCGGGCTCTCCGTCGCCTTCGACATGCCGACCCTGATGGGGCGCGACTCCGACGACCCGCAGGCGCTCGGCGAGGTCGGCCACTGCGGCGTCGCGGTGGACAGCGCCGCCGACATGGAGACGCTCTTCGACGGCATCGACCTGGCCGGCGTCACCACCTCGATGACCATCTCCGGCCCGGCCGTGCCGGTCTTCTGCATGTACCTGGTCGCCGCCGAGCGGCAGGGCGTCGACCTGTCCAAGCTGGACGGGACGCTGCAGACGGACATCTTCAAGGAGTACATCGCGCAGAAGGAGTGGCTCTTCGACCCCGAGCCGCACCTGCGCCTGATCGGCGACCTGATGGAGTACTGCGCCCGGGAGATCCCGCGGTACAAGCCCCTCTCGGTCTCCGGCTACCACATCCGCGAGGCCGGGGCGACCGCCGCGCAGGAGCTGGCGTACACCCTGGCCGACGGGTTCGGCTACGTCGAGCTGGGGCTGAGCCGCGGGCTGGACGTCAACGTCTTCGCCCCGGGCCTGAGCTTCTTCTTCGACTCGCACGTCGACTTCTTCGAGGAGATCGCGAAGTTCCGCGCCGCCCGCCGGATCTGGGCCCGCTGGCTGCGTGACGTCTACGGCGCGACCAGCGAGAAGGCGCTCTGGCTGCGGTTCCACACCCAGACCGCCGGGGTGTCGCTGACCGCGCAGCAGCCGGTCAACAACGTGGTGCGGACCGCCGTGGAGGCGCTCGCCGCGGTGCTCGGCGGGACCAACTCGCTGCACACCAACGCCCTCGACGAGACCCTGGCCCTGCCCACCGACGAGTCCGCCGAGATCGCCCTGCGTACCCAGCAGGTGCTGATGGAGGAGACCGGCGTGGTCAACGTCGCCGACCCGCTCGGCGGCTCCTGGTACGTCGAGGCGCTCACCGACAAGATCGAGGCCGAGGCGGAGGAGATCTTCGCCCGGATCCGGCAGCTCGGCGGCGAGGGCCCGCACCAGATCGGCCCGATGACCTCCGGCATCCTGCGCGGCATCGAGGACGGCTGGTTCACCGGCCACATCGCCGAGTCGGCCTTCGTCTACCAGCAGGCGCTGGAGAAGGGCGACAAGCGGATCGTCGGCGTCAACTGCCACACCGGCACGGTCACCAAGGAGCTGGAGATCCTGCGCATCTCGCACGAGGTGGAACTGGAGCAGCGGCGGGTGCTGGCCGAGCGCAAGGCCGCCCGGGACGACGCCGCCGTCACCGCCGCCGTCGCCCGGATGGTCGAGGTCGGCCGCACCGGCGAGAACATGATCCCGGCCATGCTGGACGCCGTCCGTGCCGAGGCCACCCTCGGCGAGATCTGCGACGCGCTGCGCGCCGAGTGGGGCGTCTACCGCGAGCCCGCCCGCTTCTGACCCCGCCCCCGCCCTCCGCGACCCGGTGCCTCGCCGGTGGCCGAAGCACCGCGAAAGGTGCGAACGGCCACCCGTGCGGGCGCGATCGCGGAGGGCGGTCGCGGCAGCGGCCGGGTGGGCGGTGAGCAGGGGTGAGAGTTGCAACTGTCGCCGTCGCGGTTGATCTGAGTTCCGCGGGACACGTGCGAGACTAGATAACCATGAGCGACCCACGGATCACCTCGTCGATCTTCACCCGCGGCGCGGTCGACCTCAGCGCGCTGCGCAGCACCGCACCGGCCAGCACCCGCCCCAGCACACCGACCCAGGCCGGCCCGTCCGCCGGTCTCCCGGGCGGCCCCGCCACCGGTGGGGGCGGCGTCGCCGTGATCGACGTGACTGAGGCGACCCTCCAGTCCGAGGTGCTCGAGCGTTCGCTGGCCACGCCCGTCGTCGTCTTCTTCGGCGCGGCCGGATACCCGGAGAGCGACGAGTTCGCGCCGGTGCTGGAGCGGCTGGCCACCGAGGACGCCGGTGCGTGGGTGCTGGCCCGGGTCGACGTCCAGGAGAACCCCCGGATCGCCCAGATGTTCCAGATCCAGGCGATCCCGACCGTCTACGCGGTCGTCGGCGGCCGGCCGATCGACGCGTTCCCCGGCGTCGTCCCCGAGCCGCAGCTGCGCCAGTGGATCTCGGCGGTGCTCAAGGCCGGCGGGGTGGCCGTGGCGGAGCCGGAGGACCCGCGCCTCGACGAGGCCGACGACGCGCTGATGAGCGGCGACCTGGACGCCGCCGAGCGGGCGTACAAGAAGATCCTCGCCGAGTCCCCGGCGGACGCCGCGGCGGAGGCCGGCCTGGCCCAGGTCGGGGTGGCCCGGCGGGTCGCCGGCGTCGACCCCCAGGCGGCGGTCGCCGCCGCGCAGGCCGCCCCCGACGACGTCGAGGCCCAGCTGCTCGCCGCCGACATCGAGGTGCTCAGCGGCCTGGCCGAGCAGGCGTACGCCCGGCTGGTCAGCCTGGTCCGGCGGACCGCCGGCGACGACCGGGAGAAGGTACGCCAGCACCTCGTCTCGCTCTTCACCATCGCCGGCCCGGACGACCCCGCGGTCGCCTCGGCCCGGCGGGCCCTGGCCAGCGCCCTGTTCTGACTTCGTAGCACGCCAGCGCGGGCCGGCGTTCCGGCCGGCCCGCCCGACCACCGAGGACGGGAGCCCATGATGCGCCGGATCGCCGTCCTCGACGCGCCGACAAACCTGGGACTGCGCCCACCCACGTCCACCTCCGTCCCCGGCTGCGGCAAGGCGCCCGGGGCGCTGCGCGACCACGACCTGCTCGCCCGGCTGCGGGCCCGCGACGCCGGCTGCCTCACCCCACCCCGGTACGACCCGGGCGACTGGCGGCCCGGCGACGGTGTCTGCCACGCCCGGGAGATCTCCGGCTACTCGCTGGCCCTCGCGGACCGGATCGGCGCGATCATCGACCGGGACGAGTTCCCGCTGGTGCTCGGCGGCGACTGCTCGGTGCTGCTCGGCTCGGCGCTGGCCATGCACCGGCTCGGCGAGGCGGTCGGCGGCCGGATCGGCCTGGTCTTCGTCGACGGCCACTCCGACTTCCGGCACCCCGGCAACGCCTCGTACGTGGGCGCGGCGGCGGGGGAGGACCTGGCCCTGGTGACCGGGCGCGGGCAGGCCGACCTGGCCGCCGTCGAGGGGCGGCGCCCCTACTTCCGCGACATCGACGTGGTGGTGCTCGGCATCCGCGCGCAGGACGAGTACCGCCTCGACCTCCAGGCCGCCGGCATCATCACCCGGCCGGTGCCGGCGCTGCGCGCCGAGGGCGCGGCCCGCACCGCCCAGTGGGCGCACGAGCAGCTCGCCGACTGCGCCGGCTACTGGGTGCACATCGACGTGGACGTGCTCGACCCGGCGGTGATGCCGGCGGTGGACGCGCCAGACCCGGGCGGGATCGCCTTCGCCGAACTGGAGATCCTGCTCGCCGGGCTGGTGGACACCCCGCACTGCCTCGGCGTCGAGCTGACCGTCTTCGACCCCGACTACGACCCGGACGGCTCGTACGCCGCCGAGATCGTCAACACCGTCGTGGCCGGCCTGGCCCCGGTGTCGGCGCCGGAGGCGGTGCCGCCCCGGCTGCTGCCGGCGACCCCGCCGCTGCAGCGCGTCCGGTCCACCGGGCCGGCGACCCTCGCGGCTGTCGCCACCCCGCCCAACGGCGGCGCCGGGCCGGCCGGCGGGCCGGGGCCGGGCTCCCCGGTCGGCATCGCGCCGCTCGGGTCCGGCGAACCGGCGGTGGACGAGCCGGCGGCCGCGAGGGTCCCGCCGACCGGCGGGCTCGCGTCGGCGCCGGTGGAGACGCCGGTGCCCGCCGTCGCCGTCGAGCCGGTCGGGCCGCCCGCCGCCGTCGGGCCCGGCCTGCTCCGCCGGGTGCCCCGTGCCGACGAGGACGGGGCGTCGGAGGACGGCCCGTCGCCGTCCTCCGCCGGCATCGCCTGACGGATCACCCAACCGAGGTCAGGCCCTCCTGCCGCCGGTCGCGTCGGCGCCGATGCCCGGCGCCGGGTGCGTGGGGCTGGGGTCGGGTCAGCTGAGGGCGCGGAGGAAACGTTCGCTGATCGGGACCGCGCTGGACGTGCTCGAACCGCCCTGCTCGACGAAGACCGCGAACGCGACGTCGCCCTGCCAGCCGACGAACCAGGCGTGGGTGTGCGCCGGGTTGTTGTCGTACTCGGCGGTGCCGGTCTTGCCGTACACCGGGCCGCCGGGGACGTCCGCCAGCGCCTTCGCGGTGCCGGCGGTGACCACCTCGCGCATCATCGCCTTCAGCGGCTCCAGCGACTCGGCCTTGAGCTGCGGGCCGGGCTCCGCCGGCCTGGCCGGGGCCGGGTCGAGCACCAGTTTCGGCTGCTCCCAGCGCCCACGGGCGACCGCGGCGGTGGCCCCGGCCATGGCCAGCGGGCTGACCACGGTGGTGCCCTGACCGATCGCGGCGGCGGCCTGCTCGACCGGCGAGCCGTTGGCCGAGACCTTGCCGGTGAAGGCGTCCGTGCCGAGGTCCCAGCTGCCCTCCAGGCCGAGGGTACGGCCGGTGACGGCCAGCCCGTCGGGGCCGAGCTTCGGCGCCAGGGACGCGAAGGCGGTGTTGCAGGACCTGGCGAAGTCGGTGCGGAACGGCACCTTGCCGAGGACGAAGTCGTCGGAGTTCTTGAAGGGCCGTCCGTCCACGGTGAACGTCTTCGGGCAGTCCACGACGGAGTCGACCCCGACCGCGCCGCCGTCCAGCAGGCCGAGGGCGCTGACCACCTTGAAGGTGGAGCCGGGCGGCACCTGGGCGGTGAAGGCCAGGTTCTCCCCGGCCGCGCCCGGCCCGTTGGCCGCGGCGAGCACCGCGCCGTCGCTGATCCGTACCGCCACCAGCGCCGAGCGGCGCTTCTCGGCGCGCAGGGCGGCGTCGGCGGCGTTCTGGGTGGCCACGTCGAGGGTGGTCTTCAGCGGCTGGCCGGGCTGCGGCTCGTGCCGGAAGACCTCGGTCGGCTCCGGGGTGCCGTCGGGACCGGCCGGCCCCTGCACGAGCACGGCGAGCCCGGGGGTGCCGCGCAGGCGGTCGTCGTAGCGACCCTGGAGACCGCCGTGCCCGACCAGGTCGCCCTTGGCGTACCGGTCGGGGTGGGCGGCCAGGTCGTCGGCCTGCGCCTCGTCGATCGAGCCGAGCAGCGCCCGGGCGAACTCCCGGGTGGGGGCCAGGTCCCGCTTCTCGGCGGGGAACCTGGTGCCGGGCAGGTCGTAGATGCGCGACCTGATCTGCCGGTACGCCTCGTCCCGCAGCGTCACCACCTCGACGAAGGCACCCGGATCCGCCTCGCTGAGCCGTTTCGGCAGGTCGGAGAGGTCGACCGGGGGATCCAGCGCCGGCCGGACCGCCTTGAACGCCCCGTCGAGCTCCCTGACCAGCGCCTTGACGTCGGTCACCTCGCTGGGCTGTACACCGACCCGGACCACCTGTCGGGGCGCCACGATGGGCTGCCCGGCGGCGTCCAGCACCCCGGCCCGGGGGCTGGCGGTCCGGCGTACCGTCAACCGGTCGCCCTCGCCGAGCTGCTCCTGCACCAGCTGCGGCTCCCAGATCACCTGCCACTGGTCGTCCCGGCCCTGACGCAGCCGCACCGGCCGGTCGTACGCCCAGCTGGTCTTTCCCGGCAGCGCCCACTCCACCCGGACCTTGGCGGTGGCGATGTCCTTGGTGACCTCGGCGTCGCCGGAGCGGCGCAGGGTGGGCGGGGTGGCGGCCAGCTCGCCGGAGAGGTCCTTGATCTCCTTGGCGACCTCGGTGGCCGGCAGCCGGGCGCCGGTCGGGTCGATGAACCCGACCGCGCCGAGGTGGCCGGAGCGCCAGCCGGCCAGGAAGGCGTCGACGGTCCGCTCCGGTCCGTCACCGTCCGAACACCCGGTGAGCGCGCCGGCCGCCAGCACGGTGGCGGTCAGCGCCGCGAGGGCCGGCCGGATGCGCGTACGGGAACGGCGGAGCGGGTACGACACGGGCATGGAGCGGTACCTCCGGATCTCGGACTGCCCTGCACGCTAGTACGACCGTGCTCCCCGTACCGCCCCGGCGTGGCCGCACGCTGCATGAAGACCCCGACGGCGGTGTGATGAACATCGCGAGTCGGGGTACTCCGCAGCCGGCCGACCACGCATCTGCAACGGGTGAAAGGACAGAGTCCCGAACCGGACGTCCGGCCGGTGGTCCGCCGACGAACGGACAGAGTGGCAGGGCCTAGGCTGGGCGGCAGAGTGACCCACAACGCGGTGGGTCGAGGGGAGTGGCACCGATGGACCGGCGTCCGGCGATCAAACCGGGACCCGACCTCCGGCAGGCTGACACCGGCCGGGACGACAGCTTCGATTCGGCGACCGACGGGGACGGCGTCGGCCGACTCGACACAGGAGTTACCGGGATGACCGGTTCGAGTATCGACACCCTCTACGACCTGGGGCTTCCTTCCGAAGCGCTCGGTGACGACGCGGAGGACGCGGAGCTCGACGAGCCGGTACCCAACGCGGAGCGGCTGGTCGCCCAGGCGGTGGCGCTGGCCGGCGACGACCACGACGCGGCCACCCTGGTGGGCCGTTTCTGGCGGTTTGCGCCCGACGAGGAACTGATCGGATTCACCGCCGAGGAGATGCTCGACGCCGCCAGGGCGCACCGGGACCTGGCCCAGCAGCGGGTGCCGGGCGAGCTGAAACTGCGCATCCACGAGCCGGACGCCGAGCAGCACCACACGGTCATCGAGATCGTCACCGACGACATGCCGTTCCTGGTCGACTCGGTGACCGCGCTGCTCAACTCCCACCACCTCGACGTGCACCTGCTGGTGCACCCGCTGGTCGTGGTGCGGCGGGAGCCGCTCGGCCGGCTGACCGAGGTCTCCGCCGACGTCGAGCCGGACGACGCGATCGCCGGCGACCTGGTCGAGAGCTGGATGCGGATCGAGATCGACCCGGTCCGGGACGCGGGGGAGCGGGAGAAGCTGCGCCGCGAGCTGCAGCGGGTGCTCACCGACGTGCGCGAGGCGGTGGAGGACTGGCCGAAGATGCGCCAGCGCGCCCTGGCGCTGGCCGACGAACTGGCCTCGGCCCGGACCTCCGACAACCGTCCGCCCGTGCCTGAGAAGGACATCACCGACTCGGTGGAGCTGCTGCGCTGGCTGGCCCACGACCACTTCACCTTCCTCGGCTACCGGGAGTACCGGCTGGTCGACAGCGACGGCGGTGACGGACCGGGGCTGGAGGCGGTGCTCGGCACCGGGCTGGGCATCCTGCGGTCGGACTCGCCGGAGGCCCGGGCGCTGTCGTCGATGACGCCCGAGGCGCACGAGAAGGTGATGGAGAAGCGCCTGCTGATCATCACCAAGGCGAACTCCCGGGCGACCGTGCACCGCTCGGCCTACCTGGACTACATCGGGTTCAAGATCTTCAACGAGGCCGGCGAGGTGGTCGGGGAGCGGCGCTTCCTCGGCCTGTTCTCCACCGCCGCGTACCGGACCAGCGTCCGTGAGCTGCCGGTGGTCCGACGCAAGGTCGCCGAGGTGCTGGACCGCTCCGGCCTGAGCCAGCGCAGCCACTCCGGCAAGGACCTGCTGCAGATCCTGGAGACCTACCCGCGCGACGAGCTGTTCCAGATCAAGACCGACGACCTGTACCACGCCGTGGTCGGCGTGCTGCGGATGGCCGGTCGCCGGCAGCTGCGGGTCTTCCTGCGTCGGGACGCGTACGGGCGGTTCATCTCCTGCCTGATCTACCTGCCCCGGGACCGGTTCACCACCCAGAACCGGCTGCGCATGCAGGACATCCTGCTGCACGAGCTGAACGGCGTCGGGGTGGACTACACCACCCGGGTGACCGAGTCGATGCTGGCCCGGGTGCACTTCATCGTCCGGACCGACCCGACCCACCCGCCCGGCGACGTCGACGCCGACCTGCTCGCCGAGGAACTGGCCGACGCCACCCGGCTCTGGGACGACGACTACCGGCTGGTGCTGGAGCGCAAGCTCGGCGACGAGCAGGCCAAGCACCTGTTCAGCCGGTACGCCGACGCCTTCCCGGAGGGCTACAAGGACGGCCACACGCCGTACGAGGCGATGAAGGACCTGGCCAAGCTGGAGCTGCTGGAGGAGCCCGGCCAGCTGGAGATGCACCTGTTCCGCAAGCAGCTCGCTCCGCGCGGGCCCGGCGCGGACGCCGACGACGCGATGGACGTGCGCTTCAAGGTCTACCGGTACGGCGAGCCGATGATGCTCTCCGCCGTGCTGCCGGTGCTGCACTCGCTGGGCGTCGCGGTGGTCGACGAGCACCCGTACGAGGTGGACCGGGTCGACGGCCGGGTCTTCCTGTACGACTTCGGCCTGCGCCTGCCCGAGGGGCACCAGGAACTGGCCGAGGTGCGTCCGCACGTGGAGAACGCCTTCGCCGCCGCCTGGCGGGGCGAGGCCGAGGTGGACGGCTTCAACGAGCTGGTCCTGCGCGGCGGTCTCACCTGGCGGCAGGTGGTGGTGCTGCGGGCGTACGCGAAGTACATGCGCCAGGCCGGCACCGTCTTCTCCCAGGACTACATGGAGCAGACCTTCATCGCGTACCCGCAGATCGCCGCCCTGCTGGTGGAGCTCTTCGAGGCGCGGTTCGCCCCGGGCTCGGCGAGCATCGAGGAGCGCCGGCAGCGCAGCGACGAGCTGGTCGGCGCCATCGGCGCGGCCCTGGACGACGTGGCCAGCCTGGACCAGGACCGGATCCTACGGGCGTACCTGACGCTGATCCAGGCCACCCTGCGGACGAGCTTCTACCAGAAGCCGGTCGGCGGGCGGCCCAAGTCGTACGTGGCGTTCAAGCTGGACCCGCAGGCCATCCCGGACCTGCCGGCCCCGCGGCCGAAGTTCGAAATCTTCGTGTACTCGCCCCGGTTCGAGGGCGTGCACCTGCGGTTCGGGCCGGTGGCCCGGGGCGGGCTGCGCTGGTCCGACCGGCGGGAGGACTTCCGCACCGAGGTGCTCGGCCTGGTCAAGGCGCAGATGGTGAAGAACGCCGTGATCGTGCCGGTGGGCGCCAAGGGCGGCTTCGTGCTCAAGCAGAAGCCGGGGGACCGCGACGAGGCGGTCGCCTGCTACAAGGAGTTCGTCGGCGCGATGCTCGACGTCACCGACAACATCGTCGGCGGCGAGATCGTGCCGCCGACCGACGTGGTCCGGCACGACGCCGACGACCCGTACCTGGTGGTGGCGGCGGACAAGGGCACCGCCACGTTCTCCGACATCGCCAACGAGATCTCGGCGGCGCACCAGTTCTGGCTGGGCGACGCGTTCGCCTCCGGCGGCTCCGCCGGGTACGACCACAAGAAGATGGGCATCACCGCCCGGGGCGCCTGGGAATCGGTCAAGCGGCACTTCCGCGAGCTGGGCCACGACACCCAGACCCAGGACTTCACGGTGGTCGGCGTCGGTGACATGTCCGGTGACGTGTTCGGCAACGGGATGCTGCTCTCGGAGCACATCCGGCTGGTGGCCGCCTTCGACCACCGGCACATCTTCCTGGACCCGGACCCGGACGCGGCCACCTCGTACGCCGAGCGGAAGCGGCTGTTCGAGCTGCCCCGGTCGTCGTGGGAGGACTACGACCGGAAGCTGATCTCGGAGGGCGGCGGGATCTTCCCGCGTACCGCCAAGTCGATCCCGATCACGCCGCAGGTCCGGGCGGTGCTCGACCTCGACGAGGACACGACGCAGCTCAGCCCGCAGGAGCTGATGAAGGCGATCCTCACCGCGCCGGTCGACCTGTTCTGGAACGGCGGCATCGGCACCTACGTGAAGGCGTCGACGCAGACCAACGCCGAGGTGGGCGACAAGTCCAACGACGCGATCCGGGTGGACGGCAAGAGCCTGCGCTGCCGGGTGGTCGGCGAGGGTGGCAACCTGGGCTGCACGCAGCTCGGCCGGATCGAGTACGCCCTGGCCGGCGGACGGATGTACACCGACTTCATCGACAACGCGGCCGGAGTGGACTGCTCCGACCACGAGGTGAACATCAAGATTCTGCTCAACACGGCGGTCGCCGACGGCGCGCTGGACGTCCCCGCGCGGGACGAGCTGCTCGCCGAGATGACCGACGAGGTCGCCGAGCTGGTGCTGCGGGACAACTACGACCAGGCGCGGGCGATCAACAACTCCCAGGCCCAGGCCGCGTCGCTGCTCCCGGTGCACCGGCGGATGATCAACGAGCTGGAGCGGGCCGGTCAACTCGACCGGGCCCTGGAGGCGCTGCCGCCGGACGAGGAACTGGCGGTCCGCACCGAGTCCGGGCTGACCGCGCCGGAGTTCGCGGTCCTGCTCGCGTACGTCAAGATCGTGCTGGAGCGGGAGATCCTGGCCGAGGGGCTGGCCGACGAGGAGTGGACGACCGAGGTCCTGGTCAACTACTTCCCGACGCCGATGCGCGAGCGCTTCGCCGACCGGATGGCCCAGCACCGGCTGCGCCGCGACATCGTCACCACGGTGCTGGTCAACGAGGCGATCAACCGGGGCGGCATCTCGTTCGTCTTCCGGGTCGTCGAGGAGACGGCCGCGTCGGCGGCGGACGTGATCCGGGCGTACGTGGTGGTCCGCGAGGTCTTCGGGCTGCGCGAGCTCTGGGACGCCGTCGAGGCGCTGGACAACAAGGTCTCCCCGGAGCTGCAGACCAGCGTCTACCTGGACACCCGGCGGCTGCTCGACCGCGCGGTGCGCTGGCTGGTCACCAACCGGCGCTCGCCGATCGACGTGCCGGCCGAGATCAACCGGCTGCGCGACGGCGTGGCCCGGCTCCTGCCGGACCTGGAGGACCGCTTCTACGGCAGCGAGCGGGAATCGCTGGCGGCGCACATCGACTCGATGACCGACCGGGGCCTGCCGCGCGACCTGGCCGAGCAGGCGACCCGGCTGATGTACAGCTTCGGGCTGCTGGACGTGGTGGAGACGGCCACCTCCAGCGGGCGGGACGTGGGCGAGGTGGCCTCGGTCTACTTCGTCCTGTCCGACCTGTTCCGGGTGGACTCCCTGCTGTCGAAGATCTCCCTGCTGCCGCGGGAGGACCGCTGGCAGACGCTGGCCCGGATGGCGCTGCGCTACGACCTGTACGCCGCGCTGGCCGCGCTCACCGCGGAGGTTCTCGGCTCGACCCCGGACAACCTGCCCTCGAACGAGCGGGTGCTCCAGTGGGAGCAGTCGAACGCCACCTCGATCCACCGCGCCCGCCGGGCGATGGGGGAGTTCGACGAGTCGCGGGCCGACCTGGCCGCCCTGTCGGTGCTGCTGCGCCAGATCCGCACCCTGGTGCGGACCTCCGCCGCCGCCTGACGAGTACGCCGACGCGCCTCCGGTGGGACGTAGTCCCGCCGGAGGCGCGTCGCGTTCACGCGGTCAACGTCGCGAGGACGACGATGTTGTCGGGGTAGCTGCCGGCGGCCTGGTCGAACTCGCCGCCGCAGGTCACCACCCGCAGGGCGGGCTTGTCGTTCGGGCCGTACACCAGCTCGGTGGGAAAGGACACCTTCGGGTACGACCGGACCTCGTCGACGGCGAAGGTGGCCTTGACCCCGTCGGCGCGGGTGACGGTGATGGTGTCACCCGGCAACAGCGCGCCGAGTTCGAAGAAGACGGCGGGGCCGAGCTTCGCCGAGTCGACGTGCCCGACGATCACCGCGTTGCCGACCTCGCCAGGGCTGGGCCCGGGGGAGTACCAGCCGGCACGCTGGGCCTGGTCCAGCGGGGGGACCTGGACGGTGCCGTCCGGGTTGGTGCCCAACGTCATGATCTCGGCGTCGACCCCGATGCGCGGGATCGAAATGGTGCTGGGGGCGGATCGGGACAACGCGGCGGGGGGCACCTCCACCGCCTCGACCGGGCCTTCGCCGGATACGGCGTCCGGCTCGGCGGCGGGGGTCTGCGGGGCGGACTGGGCCCGCGGCTGAGGGGGGCGGGGCGGCGGTTCGGTCCGCAGCGACGCGCCGATCATGCCGGCGCCCACCATGGCCAGCAGGACGACGACGGCGGCGCCGGCGGCGCGCCACGGTCTCCCGTGACGGCCGCCGGCCCGTGTCGCCGTCTGGTCAGACGAGGCCATCGGCCCGACGCCGGCGCAGCAGGATCATGCCGCCCAGGGCGGCGGCACCGATGACGCCCACCCCGCTGGCGGCCATGTTGCGGTCCAGGCTGGTGGTGGTCATGCCACCGTCACCGCCGTCGACGCCGCCATGCGGCATGCAGTACCGGTCGCGGTCCTTGCGGTCGTGGTCCTTGCGGTCCTCGTCCCGGCTGTCCCAGCTCCGGTTGTCCCAGTCCTTCCGGTCCTCGTCCTTGCGGTCGTGGTCCTTCCGGTCCTCGTCCTTGCCGTCGTCGTGCTTGCCGTCCTCGTGCTTGCGGTCCTCGTCCTTGCGGTCGCGGTCCTTGCCGTCGTGGTCCTTGCCGTCGTCGTGCTTGCCGTTCTCGTCCTTGCGGTCCTGCTCCTTGCCCGGCTGGTCGGCAAGCATGCCGCCGCCCTGGCCATCGGCCCCCGACTGCCAGGACTCGTTGCCCTGCCAGTCCTTGCCGTTCTCGTCCTTGCCGTCGTGGTTCTTGCCGTCGTCGTGCTTGCCGTTCTCGTCCTTGCCGTCGTGGTTCTTGCCGTCGTCGTGCTTGCCGTTCTCGTCCTTGCCGTCGTGGTCCTTGCCGTCGTCGTGCTTGCCGTCGTCGTGCTTGCCGTCGTGGTCCTTGCCGTCGTCGTGCTTGCGGTCCTCGTCCTTGCGGTCCCAGTCCTTGCGGTCCCAGTCCTTGTGGTCCCAGTCCTCGTGGTCCCCAGAGCAGGTACCGGGAAGACTGACCTGCGGCTTGTCGACGGTGTACGCGCTGGCCGCGTTCGCCGCCCCGGGCGAGAACAGCAGCAGGGACGCGCCGCCGAGAGCGGCACCCGCAACGAGCTTCCCGAGCATCTTCTTAGCCATGACCTGCTTCACTCCATCCCTGTTTGTCCTGAGCCCGACGTCCCTCGAGCTACGACCGACGTTAGACCGCTTCGCGACCTTTCCGGGGAAAGATTCGTGTTTAGTTGTTTTTAGGCGATCAGTGAGTTTGGAGTGCTAAGCGGCTTTTGTGGATCTCGCGGCCGTCCAGGCCCAGCCGTGCCGTCCCGGGCGGTGGCGCTCGGGCTGCGTCACCCGGGCCACGCCGTACCGTTTCGGCCCTCGTGGCGGGCCGCATCGAGTCATTGCTATGGAAGCGCTCCCATGCAAGAATCGCTGCACGCGGTTCGGGGAGCCACACCGCGCAGGCAGACGTCGAGGGCAACCGGTCCGACCGGACGGCGTCGCCGCTGGACCGGTCCGCGTGACCGGTCGACGTCACCACCACCACGCCCGTCCGGGTCGGGCACCCCCGAGATATCCCGTTGGCGCCGAGGACCGTCCCCGCGGGGACGTCCAGCCGGGCCATTCCGCCGGGCCGTACGCGGATCCGGTCTCGCCCAAGGAGTTCAGTGGCATGAATCTGTGGAGAAACCTGTCCGGCCGGCGCCGGACGGTCGCGCTAGCCGGTGCGAGCGTCCTGGTCGCGGGCGGGATGGTGGCCATCCCGGTCACCGCGGCGCAGGCCGCGACCCAGTGCAGCGTCGACTACACCACCAGCGACTGGCCGGGCGGGTTCACCGCCACCGTCACCATCAAGAACCTCGGTGACCCGGTCAGCTCCTGGAACCTCGGCTTCACCTTCCCGAACAGCAGCCAGAAGGTGCAGCAGGGCTGGTCGGCGAAGTGGTCGCAGACGGGCCAGAACGTCACCGCGGCCAGCGAGTCCTGGAACGGGTCGCTCGGCACCGGCGCCAGCACCAGCATCGGGTTCAACGGCGCCTGGAGCGGCAGCAACCCGAAGCCGACCTCGTTCACCCTGAACGGGACGGTCTGCAACGGCGGCAACCCGACGCCGACGCCGACGAACCCCACGCCGACGCCCACCAACCCGACCCCGACGCCCACGGACCCCACTCCCACCCCGACGCCGACCACCCCCGGCCAGAAGGTGGACAACCCGTACGTCGGGGTCAAGGGGTACGTGAACCCGGAGTGGAAGGCGAAGGCGGACGCCGAGCCCGGCGGCAGCCGGGTGTCGAACAACCCGACCGCCGTCTGGCTGGACCGGATCGCCGCCATCAACGGCACCACCGGCAGCAGCTCCAACGGCTCGATGGGCGTGCGTGACCACCTGGACAAGGCCCTGGCCCAGGGGGCCGGCTACATCCAGTTCGTCATCTACAACCTGCCCGGCCGGGACTGCGCGGCGCTCGCCTCCAACGGTGAGCTGGGTCCGGAGGAACTGCCCCGGTACAAGGCCGAGTACATCGACCCGATCGCGGCGATCCAGGCCGACCCGAAGTACGCCGGCCTGCGCATCGTCAACATCATCGAGATCGACTCGCTGCCGAACCTGGTGACCAACACCTCCGGCCAGCCCGGCGGCACCGCGATGTGCGACACGGTCAAGGCCAACGGCGCGTACGTCAACGGTGTCGGGTACGCCCTGGCCAAGCTGGGCGCCATCGGCAACGTCTACAACTACATCGACGCCGCCCACCACGGCTGGATCGGCTGGGACAGCAACCTCGGCCCAACCGCGACCCAGCTCTACCAGGCCGCCACCGCCTCCGGCAGCACCGTGAAGAACGTGCACGGCTTCATCGTCAACACCGCGAACTACTCGGCGCTGCGTGAGCCGTACATCAAGATCACCGACACGGTGAACGGGCAGACCGTCCGGCAGTCCAAGTGGATCGACTGGAACCAGTACGTCGACGAGCTTTCGTTCGCCCAGGCGTTCCGCGCCAAGCTGGTCTCCACCGGCTTCGACGCCAACATCGGCATGCTGATCGACACCTCCCGCAACGGCTGGGGCGGCACCGCCCGACCCACCGGCCCGGGCGCGACGACCAGCGTGGACACCTACGTCAACGGTGGCCGCATCGACCGCCGCATCCACGCCGGCAACTGGTGCAACCAGGCCGGCGCGGGCCTCGGCGAGCGGCCCAAGGCCGCGCCGGAGCCGGGCATCGACGCGTACGTCTGGGTCAAGCCCCCGGGCGAGTCGGACGGCTCCAGCAGCCTGATCCCGAACAACGAGGGCAAGGGCTTCGACCGGATGTGCGACCCGACCTACACCGGCAACGCCCGCAACGGCAACAGCCTCAGCGGCGCCCTGCCGAACGCGCCGATCTCCGGCGCCTGGTTCTCCGCACAGTTCCAGGAGCTCATGAAGAACGCCTACCCGGCGCTCTGAGCACCGGGCGGACGGCCCACCCGCCGCGGCGGGAGTGAGGCACCGCCGCGGCGGGTTCCCCACGGGCCCCTGGCCCGACCGGTCGATCCGGTCGGGTCAGGGGCCCCCGCCGTACCCGGCGCTCCGGCGCGCGGGTCCGCGGCGGCGTGCCGGTCAGGGGACCGTCCGCTCGATCGCGGCCCGGCCGTGCTCGGCCAGGTCGCGGCGGGCCCGCTCGAGGTTTGCCGGCGTCATGTCCTGCCCACGGGCCATCACCAGATCCTCCGGCTCCCAGGGCTGCTCGGCCCCGGTGCGGATGTTGTCCCCGCCGGCCCCCGTGCCGGTGCCGGTGGCGCCGGTGCCGGCCGCGTACGGGTCGCCGAGCAAATCCTCGGTCGACACGCCGCCGCCCGCGCCGCCACCGGGCTCGGTGAAGGACGGGTTGTCCCGGTCGGGCCCGCCCCCGGTGGCCAACTGCGGCACGGTGGTCTCGTCGTCGACCGCGGCGGCCACCTCCGGGCTCTCCTCCAGCGGTCGGCGGTTCGGGTCACGATCCGTCATGGTGCTGACCTCCTGTCCCAGGCGCGTCCCTGATCTCGCGTACCCCGCTGGGACCGGCCCATGCCGGCGGAGGTCACGCCGTGCGGGCCTCCTCGGTACTGGACGGCTGTCACCCCCTGGACGACCGATCTCCTGCCGTTCGTCCGGTCCGCACGCGGACGCCCCGGCCGACGATCCGGCCGGGGCGTCCGGTAGGTGATCAGCGTCCGAGGACCCGATCCAGGAAGTCGCGGTACTGGCGCACTGCCACCCGCAGCTGCTCGGTGTCCGCCGAGCCGGCGGTCTGCCAGCCGCCGAGCTTCTCCTTCTGCGCGGCGAGCGCGTCCGAGAGGGCCTGGATCGCCTCCTCGACCAGCGACTGGGCCTCGCCGACCGCCGCGCGGGGGTCGTCCACGAAGCGGAGCTGCACCTCCCGCCAGCGGTCCCGGAAAGCCTGCGCCGAGTCCGCCTCGAAGAGCGTCGCCGCGTGCGTCGGGACGTTCGCTCCGGACGGCCGGGCCGCCTCGGCCACCCCGGCGGCACCGGCGGCACCGGTCGCGCCGACGCCGGCCGCAGCCGCCGTCGCGCCACCCTCCGGCGCCTCGGCGTCCGGGTCGACCATGGTCGGCTCGGCGCTGCCGTACCCGGCCGCGCCCTTCGCCGGCGCGTCGCCGCCCGGGCGTACCCCGTCCGGGGTGTGCTCGGCCTCCCACCGCTGGGGGTCGTGGATCCGGTCCGCGGCGGTCGGGTCGGCCCGCTCGTCGTCGAACGGCTCGGTCCGCCCGGGCGCGCCGTCACCCGGCGCCACGGTGTCCTCGCCCCGGGGGTCGCGTTCTTCCGCGGGGCCGCCGGCCAGCGCCGACGCGGCGACCGCGTCGCCCACGGAGGTCGCGCCCGCGAAGGCGGTCGGCGGCGACGCCGGCTCGTGGAACTCCGGCCGTCCGTCGCCGTCGGCGTCGTCGCGGTCACGCACGTCGTACGGGCGGGTGTCGTCGGGGTCGTCGACGCGCCGGTCGGCGGCCACCCGCGGGTCGTCGAAGGTGCCACGGTCGTCCAGCACGTCGTCGGGGATGTCGGCCCGGCTGTCCCGGTCGTCCCGCGGTGTCCGGGTCGCGGCGTCCGGCGGGGGGACCGGCACCGGGGCGGAGCGGACCGCCTCCGGGTGGTCGGTGCTGCCCTGCTGCTCTTCCTGGCGCATCGTCGGCTCCTCAGTGGCTGGTGACGTCGTGCGGGCTGTCCGGGCGGCGCTGCTCCGGCGGCCGGTGCCCGACCGGCTCCTCGCCGAGCAGGTCGGCGAAGAGGGCGCGATAGTGCACGACGGCCTGGCGGAGTTCCTCGGTGCTGGCCTCACCGCGCTCGTTGCGCACCCGGATCTCGTGCGCGTCCCGGTAGTGGGTGAGGGTGCGGGCGTGGTCGACGGAGAGATGGGCGATCTGGTCCGAGAAATCCCCGGTGGGGTAGCCCCGCTCGGCGATCAGCCGGCTGACCAGCTCGTCGGCGTCGCCGACGGTCTCGCCGGGGGAGTCGACGAAGCGGACCTGGAGCTCCTCCCAGGCGGCGGCGTACCGGGCCCGGGACTCGGGGTCCAGCGGGGTGAGTTCGAGCTCCGCGTGCCGGCGTTCCCGGTCGCGCAGCTCCCGTTCGGCGGCGCCGCGGCTGTCCTGTTCCGCGACGACCCGGTCGTACTCGGGGCCGAAGCGGCGCCTGAGCGCGCGCCGCCGGCCGGCCACGACGGCCGCGGCGACCAGCGCCACGACCACCAGCACGACGAGAACCACAACGATTACCTGCGTGGGCGACATGGCTCCTCCTTCGCCACCTGGTATTCCCTCCGCGCGCTGGCCGCCAATCCCGATCCCGCGCACTTTCCTGGCCGATTTCCCCACCCGAGCATGGCCAGGCCCACGGGGTGAGCCGTCCCGACAACTTGATTCATTCAGAAAACGCGCCTGGGGTGGGGTGATGTCGGTCCACTCCGACGCCGAACGCCCCGGCCTCGACATCTCGGTCAACGACTGACCGTTCCGCTCGGCACGCGACGCCGCGCCGGTTCGCCGCGGGGCGGCCGTCGTCCAGGGCCGGGTGTCCTCCCGCGACGGTCCACACCGGATTCGTAGTGACGGGCGAGACGGACGGTAGTGCTACGGCGCGGGATTACGTATCCTGCCCAAGGCGCCCGAGCCGGTGCCCGGCGCGACCGGGACGCTGCCCGGCCGGTGCCGGCGCCACCGCTGCCATCCCTTCGGGCGAGGACTCAATGGACACCCGCGACTGGCCGATCCGCGCCAAGCTGACCGCCCTGCTCGTCACCCCGGTGGCCGCCCTGCTCGCGCTCTGGATCTTCGCCACCACGCTGACCTTCGGCCCGGCGCTGGATCTGCTCTCCGCGCGGACCCTCCTCTACGACCTGGGCCGCCCCGGCGAGGTGGTGGTCACCGAGCTGCAACGCGAACGCCGGCTCTCGGTGGTGCAGCTCGCCGGCCCGGCGGCCCTGCCGGCCCTGGCCGACCAGCGCCGACGCACCGACGCGGCGATCGCCGCGCTGCGGGACCGGGTCGGCGGGGACAAGCTGCGCGACGCGGCCGGCGACCTGCTCGACGTCCGGCTCGACAAGCTGGTCGCCGCCCTCGACGCCCTGCCGGCCGGGCGGGGCTTCATCGACCGCCGGCAGGTGGACCGGGCCGGCGCCGTCGGGCTCTACAGCGGCATGATCTCCTCCGCCTTCCAGACCTTCTCGGCGATGGCCGCCCTACCCGACCCGGAGCTCAACCGGGAGGCGCTGGCGCTCACCGCGCTCGGCCGCTCCCGCGACCTGCTCGGCCAGACCGACGCGCTGGTGGCCGGCGCGCTCGCCGCTGGGCGGTTCTCCGACGGCGAGCACCTGCTCCTGACCCAGACCATCGGCAACGAGCGGTTCCTGGTCGACACGGCCGTGGCCGACCTGCCGCCGGAGGCCCGCAGCGCCTACCAGCGGCTGACCGAGGACCCGGCCTTCGTCCAGCTGCGCACCCTCCAGGAGGGGCTGCTCCGGGCCGACCCGGCCGCTCGTCCGCCGGTCGACGCCCGCAGCTGGCAGACCAGCCACGACGCCGTCCAGCAGGCGCTGCGCGACTTCGAGCTGAGCCAGGCCGACGGGCTGGCCGAGCGGTCCGTGCCGGTGGCCGTCGGCATCCTGGTCCGGCTCGCCGTCGCCGGGCTGCTCGGCCTGGCCGCGATCGTGGTGTCGCTGCTGGTCGCGGTCCGGGTCGGGCGCACGCTGGCCCGCCGGCTGACCGGCGTGCGCAGCGCCGCGCTGGAGATGGCCGAGCGGCGGCTGCCCGACGTGGTGGCCCGGCTGCGCCGGGGCGAGCAGGTGGACGTGGCCCGGGAGGCGCCGCCACTGGAGTACGGCGCCGACGAGATCGGCGAGGTCGGGCGCGCCTTCAACGAGGTCCGGCGGACCGCCGTCCGGGCGGCGGTCGACGAGGTCACCCTGCGCCGCGGCCTCAACGAGGTGTTCCTGAACATCGCCCGGCGCAGCCAGGGCCTGGTGCACCGCCAGCTGGCGCTGCTCGACCGGATGGAACGGCGTACCGAGGACCCGGACGAGCTGGCCGAGCTGTTCCGGGTCGACCACCTGGCCACCCGGCTGCGCCGGCACGCCGAGGACCTGGTCATCCTGGCCGGCGCGGCCCCGGGGCGGGGCTGGCGCCAGCCGGTGGCCGTGCTGGACGTGGTGCGCGGCGCGGTCTCCGAGGTCGAGGCGTACGACCGGGTGGACATCGGGGCGGTGCAGCCGGCCGGGGTGGTCGGCCGGGCCGTCGCGGACGTCATCCACCTGCTCGCCGAGCTGATCGAGAACGCGACCGCCTACTCCCCGCCGGAGACCCGGGTCGAGGTCTCCGGCCAGCAGGTGCCCCGGGGCTACGTCGTGGAGATCACCGACCACGGCCTGGGCATGACCCCGCAGGCGGTGGAGAACGCCAACCGCCGACTCGCCCGGCCGCCCGAGTTCGACCCGGCCGACAGCGCCCGGCTCGGCCTGTTCGTGGTGTCCCGGCTCGCCGCCCGGCACGGCGTCCGGGTCACCCTGCGCTCCGAGGCTCCCGGCGGGGTGACCGCCGTGGTCCTCGTCCCGTCCGACCTGGTCACCGAGGAGCCGCCGGCCACGCCGGTCAACACCGGACGGCCGGCCTCGGTGGTCACCCGGCTGGCCACCCTGCCCCGGCCCCGCAACGGCCGCGCCGGGCGGGACCGGACCGAGCAGACCGTGCTGCCGTTCGCCCCGGCCCGCATCTCCTCGGTGGAGGCCGCCCCCGACGGCGACGGCCTGCCCCGCCGGGTCCGCCGGCGCGGGCCGGCCGCCCGCCCCCGCCCGCAGGTCGCCGAGGCGCCGGCCGCCCGCTCCCCGGAGGAGGTACGCCGGCAGATGTCGGCGCTCCAGGCCGGCACCGCCCGGGGCCGGCGCGACAGTGTGATCCGCTCCGTGCCGCCGGGGCGACCCGACGGCGCCGTACCCGCCCCGACCGGCGGCCGTACCGAGGGGCGGGGCGGGGATCCCGCGCCGTCCCCGCCGCCGGGTGCGACGGCGGCGACCCCCGATTCCCCGACCGCTACTGAGAGGGACGCCTAGTGGTGGACACGACGAGGCAGAACGTCGACCTCGGCTGGTTGCTCGACGAGCTGGTCGACCGGGTGCCGGCCGCCCGGGAGGCCGTGGTGCTCTCCGCCGACGGGCTGATGCTCGGCGCCTCCGCCGAGCTGGACCGCGCCGACGCCGAGCACCTCTGCGCCCTGGCCTCCGGCTTCTCCAGCCTGGCCAAGGGCGCCAGCCGGCACCTCACCGGCGGCGGGGTGCGGCAGACCGTGGTGGAGATGGAGTCCGCGTACCTGTTCGTGACGGCCGCCGGGCGGGGCGCCTGCCTGGCCGTGGTCTGCGCGGCCGACGCGGACATCGGCCTGGTGGCGTACGAGATGGCGATGCTGGTCATCCGGGTCGGCGAGAACCTGACCGCCCCCGCCCGCCCGACGGTGGGGGCCGTCGATGCGGGCTGAGCCGCCGGGCGCCCAGCACGAGTGGCTGGACGCGGCGGCCGGCCCGGTGGTTCGTCCGTACACCCTCACCGGCGGCCGGGTGCGCCCGGCCGTCGACGGCTTCGACCTGGTCGCGTTCGTGCTGGCCGGCGCGGCCGCGGACCCGGCCGGCCAGCCGGGCCTCCAGCCGGAGCACCGGCGCCTGGTCGAGCTGGCCCGGCGTCCCGTCGCGGTGGCGGACCTCGCCGCCGACCTGGACCTCGCGGTGGGCGTGGTCCGGGTCCTCCTCGGTGACCTGCTCGCCCGGGGCCTGGTCTCGGTGCACGAGCCGCCGGCCGCCGGTCTTCCCGACAACGACATCCTCAAGGCGGTGGTCAGTGGACTACGTGCGCTCTGACCGGGACTCCTCCGGGCCCCGGTTGCCGCTGGCTCTCAAGATCCTGATCGCCGGGGGGTTCGGCGCGGGCAAGACGACGTTGGTCAGCGCGCTGAGCGAGGTCCGCCCGTTGCAGACCGAGGAGGTGCTGACCGGGGCCGGCATCGGCACCGACGACGTCTCCGGGGTGGAGGCGAAGTCGACCACCACCGTGGCGATGGACTTCGGCCGGATCACGATCAACGAGGACCTCCAGGTCTATCTCTTCGGCACGCCCGGGCAGGACCGCTTCTGGTTCCTCTGGGACGAACTGGCCTTCGGCGCGCTCGGCGCGGTGGTGCTGGCCGACACCCGGCGCCTGGCCGACTGCTTCCCGTCGATCGACTACTTCGAGCAGCGGGGCATCCCGTTCGTGGTCGGGGTGAACTGCTCCGACGGGTCCCGCCGGTTCGGCATCGAGGCGGTACGCCAGGCGCTGGACATCGACCCGGACGTGCCGATGGTGCTCTGCGACGCCCGGGACCGGCAGTCCGCCAAGCTGGTGCTGATCTCGCTGGTGGAGCACGTGGCCCGGCAGCGGGGCGAACCGGTCCCGGTCTCCTGACCGGCGGGCGGCGGGGCCGGGCGGTGGCACCCGCAGCCCCGCCGCCGGCGTTCGGAGGAAATTCCGGAAAACAGGGCTAACGCCCGGGTCGACCGGGAAGCCTCTGGTTGGATCGACGGCAGGATCGGCGGAGGGTGCACCGGTGACGAACACGATCGTCCACATCGGCGGCTACACGGCGGCGAGCGGCGGGCGGGGGGACGGCATCGTCGCCGCCCGCCGGGATCGCGACTCGGGGGAACTCACCCCGCTCGGCACCGTCGCGGTGACCGATTCGCCCTCCTTCCTCGTCCGGCATCCCGCCCTGCCCGTCCTCTACGCGGTGAACGAGCTGCCGCAGGGGCGGGTCAGCGCCTTCCGGGTGGGCGGCGACGGCGAGCTGACCCCGCTGGGCGTCCGGCCGACCGGCGGGGCCGACCCCTGCCACCTGGCGGTCGCGCCCGACGGGCGGCACCTCTTCGTCGCCAACTACGGCGGCGGCAGCGTGGCGGTCTTCCCGCTGGCCGCCGACGGCGCGCCCGCCGAACGCAGCGACCTGGTCGTGCACCAGGGGCAGGGCCTCGACCCGGAGCGCCAGGAGCAGGCCCACTGCCACATGGTCTCCCCGGACCCGGCCGGAGGGCCGCTGCTCGCCGTCGACCTGGGCACCGACTCGATCTACCGGTACGACCTGGACGCCGACTCGGGCCGACTGGTGCCCCGCGCGCCCCGGATCCGTACCGCGGCCGGCACCGGGCCCCGTCACCTCGGCCGCCACCCGGACGGGCGGCGCTGCTGGGTGGCCGGCGAGCTGGACGCGACGGTCACCGGGTACGAGTCGACCCCGGACGGGGCGTGGCACCAGCAGGGACGGGTGGACGCCAGCGGGCGGACCGGGCACGTCCAGCCCTCCGAGATCGCGGTGGGGCCGGACGGCCGGTTCCTCTACGTCGGCAACCGGGGGATCGGCACGGTCTCGGTCTTCGCGTTGGACGCCGAGCTGCCCCGGCTGGTCGCCGAGGTCGACACCGGGGGCGAGTGGCCCCGGCACTTCGTGCTGACCGGGCCCCACCTCTACCTGGCCGACGAGCGGGCCGACATGGTCCGGGTGTTCCGGGTCGACCCCGGCTCGGGTGTTCCCGACCCGGTCGGCGAGCCGGTCCCGGTGCCGAGCCCGACCTGTGTGCTGCCCTGAGCAGCTCCGTCCGGTGTGGATCGTGGCAACGGCGCGACACTGACTGATTACTCACTGTGCCGAAAGAGCGATCAACTGTATCTCCTGCGTAACTTTCAACCGAACGGTTATGGCACTATCCGAACGAGATACGCAAGATGGTCAGCGTGTCTGGCCGCCATCGCATGCGTTCAAGTATCCGTGGAGCAGGAGCCGCCGCGGCGGCGACTGCGCTTGTCGTCGTGGTCGGGGGTACCTGGTTCGGTTACCAGCAGCTGGCCGGACCGTCCTGCTCCGGTGAGATCCAGCTGTCGGTGGCCGCCGCTCCCGAACTCGCCCCGGCGGTGCAGAAGGCCTCGGCGCAGTGGGTCAAGGACGGCGCGGCCGTGAGCGGCACCTGCATCGCGGTGAACGTGAGTGCCTCCGAGCCGGTGGACGTGGCGGCCGCGGTCGCCAGCAAGCACGGCGCCACCCTCGCGGGTGTCGGCCAGGCCAGCGGCACGGTGAGCACGCCCGACGTCTGGATCCCGGACTCCTCCACCTGGCTGCTGCGGCTGAAGAACAACGGCGCCACCGCCTTCGCGCCGGGCAACGGCAACTCCGTCGCCCGCAGCCCGGTGGTGGTGGCGATGCCGGAGCCGGTGGCCTCCCGCTTCGGCTGGCCGGACAAGAAGCTCGGCTGGACCGACCTGCTCAACGCGGTCAGCGCCGGCAAGGGCCTGCGCGCCGGGATCGTCGAGCCGACGCAGGACGCCGCCGGCCTCTCCGGCCTGCTCTCCCTCACCGCCGCGGCGAGCGCCTCCGGCGGCGATACCGCGAAGGCGACCACCGGGGCGCTGCGGGCGCTGGCCACCGGCCGTTCCGCGCTGCGCCAGGACCTGCTCGCCCGCTTCCCGCGCTCCAACGACCCGACGTCCATCGCCAGCGGGCTCGGCGCCGCCGCGCTCTCCGAGGAAGACGTCATGGCGTACAACAGCACCAAGCCGCCGATCCCGCTGGCCGCGCTCTACCTGGAGCCGGCGCCGATGCCGCTGGACTACCCGTTCGCGGTGCTGCCGGGCATCGAGCCGGCCAAGCAGTCGGCCGCCCGGGTGCTCTTCGAGCTGCTCACCACGCAGGGTTTCAAGAAGCTGCTGGCCGCCCAGTCGCTGCGGGCGCCGGACGGCAACTGGGGTGACGGTTTCAAGGCCCCGCAGGGGGCGCCCAGCCCGGCCGGTGGTCCGGCGACCGCCGCACCGGCGGGGGTCGGCGCGGTGGGTGGCCTGGACCCCTTCGCGATAGACCGTGCGGTCTCCGGCTGGTCCATCGCCACCCAGTCCGGTCGGATGCTCGCCGTCGTCGACGTCTCCGGCTCGATGAAGACGAAGGTGCCCTCCGCGGGCGGTGCGACCCGGGAACAGGTCACCGTGTCGGCGGCGAGCCGAGGCCTGAACCTGTTCGACGACTCCTGGTCGATCGGCCTCTGGAGCTTCTCCACCGAGCTGGTGGGCTCGCGGGACTGGCGCGAGGAACTGCCCATCAACCCGCTCTCCACCAACCGGGGCCGGCTGGAGCAGAAGCTCGCCGCAATCCGCCCGTCCAGCGGCAACACCGGTCTGTACGACACGGTGCTGGAGGCGTACAAGACGGTGCAGCAGGACTGGGAGCCGGGCCGGGTGAACTCGATCGTGCTCTTCACCGACGGCAAGAACGACGACAAGAGCGGCATCTCGCAGGCCTCGCTGATCAGCCAGCTCAAGCAGCTCAACGATGCGGAGCGTCCGGTGCAGGTGGTCATCATCGGCATCGGCAACGAGGTCTCCAAGACCGAGCTCCAGTCGATCACCAACGTCACCGGCGGCGGCACCTTCGTCACCGAGGACCCGGCCAAGATCGGCGACATCTTCCTGAAGGCGATCGCGCTGCGCCCGAACGCGCCGCGCTGAGTCTTCGGACAGTGCGGAAAACCGCCGCGCCGGAGGTTTCCGGTGCGGCGGTTCGCATTTCCGGTGTCAGGCCGGAAGGCAAAGTGACGGCAATACGTCCGAATCAATCGGCGAGCATCATTGTCAGGCAGGATGTCCGGTACGCTCCGGCGTCGAGGTCCCGCTCGGGGCGGTCGTCGGCCGGAGCCGGTGCGCGCGATGTGGGGAGGCTGGGTGACCACTGCGACGCTGTCCACGCCGGCACGGATCCCGCGTGCCCCGGCCGGCCCGCCCACCGGCCCGGTCGCCCGGGCCGACCAGCGGGCGTACGTGCGGATCCTGGTGGTGCTCGACACCGCCGTGCTCTCCCTCGCCGTCCTGGTCGGGTACGCCGCCCGCTTCGGTGACCGGGCGCCGGTCGGCTCCGAGATCCCGTACGTGCTGGTGGCCCCCGCCCTGGTGCTCGCCTGGCTGCTCTCGCTGCGGATGCTGCGCTGCTACGACGACCGGGTGCTCGGCTACGGCGCCGACGAGTACCGGCGGGTGAGCGCGGCCAGCCTGCGGCTCGCCGGTGGCGTCGCCATCGTCGGCTACATCGCCGAAGCCGACGTGTCCCGGGGGTTCCTGGGCATCTCGTTCGCCGTCGGCACCGTGGCGCTGGAGGTGAACCGGTTCGCCGCGCGCAAGCGACTGCACCGGGCCCGGTACTCCGGTGCCGGCTGGTCCCGCCGGGTGCTGGTGGTCGGCGACACCGCCCACGTGCTGGAACTCGTGCACACCCTGCGCCGCGAGCCGTACGCCGGCTATCAGGTGGTCGGCGCCTGCATCCCGGACGCGCTGCTCGCGCCGGTGCCGCAACGGCTCAGCGACGTGCCGGTGGTCGGTTCGCTGCGCGGCATCCCCGAGGCGGTCGCCGCGATCGGCGCGGACACGGTCGCCGTCACCGCCTCCGGCGAGCTGACCGCGGCCCGGCTGCGCCGGCTGGGCTGGCAGCTGGAGGGGACCGGCGTCGACCTGGTCGTCGCGCCGGCGCTCACCGACGTGGCCGGCCCCCGCATCCACACCCGGCCGGTCGCCGGGCTGCCGCTGATCCACGTCGAGGCGCCCGAGTTCCGGGGCGCCCGCAAGCTGGTCAAGGAGTTCGTCGACCGGGCCGCCGCCGCGCTGGCCCTGCTGCTCCTGCTGCCCCTGGGGGCGGCGGTCGCGCTGGCCATCCGGCTGGACAGCCGGGGCCCGGTGCTGTTCCGGCAGACCCGGGTCGGGCGGGGCGGCCGGGAGTTCGGCGTGCTGAAGTTCCGCACCATGGTGGTCAACGCCGACGCCCTCCTGGACGAGCTGGCCGTGCGCAACGAGACCGACGGGCTGATGTTCAAGATGCGCGACGACCCGCGGGTGACCCGGGTCGGGCGGCTGCTGCGCAAGTGGTCCCTGGACGAGCTGCCGCAGCTGGTCAACGTGCTGCTGGGGCAGATGAGCCTGGTCGGCCCCCGGCCGCCGCTGCCCTCCGAGGTGGCCCGCTACGACGGCGACGTGGCCCGGCGGCTGCTGGTCAAGCCGGGGATGACCGGGCTCTGGCAGGTCAGCGGCCGCTCCGACCTGAGCTGGGAGGACGGCATCCGGCTCGACCTGTACTACGTCGAGAACTGGTCGCTCGCCGCCGACCTGACCATCCTCTGGAAGACCTTCGGCGCGGTGCTGCGGGGGCGCGGGGCGTACTGACGCGTCAGGGCTGCGGGCCGGTCCAGTCCAGGCAGACCACCACCGCGTCGTCGATCAGGTCGCCGGCGACGAACGCCCGCAGGTCGCCCAGGAGCGACCGGACGGCGTCCAGCGGCTCCATCGGCCCGGTACGGCGCAGGAACCGGTCCAGCGCGG
This sequence comes from Micromonospora purpureochromogenes, assembly GCF_900091515.1. Taxonomy (NCBI): domain Bacteria; kingdom Bacillati; phylum Actinomycetota; class Actinomycetes; order Micromonosporales; family Micromonosporaceae; genus Micromonospora; species Micromonospora purpureochromogenes. Next base: position 1,870,869 of record NZ_LT607410.1, read on the forward strand.
TCTCCCCGTACCGGACGTTCTGGCCGGTGGCGTCGATCACGCCGTCGCTGAGCACGAAGAGCCGGTCGCCGCGGCGCAGCTCGAAACACTGCTCCTGGTAGTCGGTGCCCTCGAACATGCCGAGCGGGAACTGCTTCTCGAGCACCTGCTCGCTGATCTCCCCGTCGCGCAGCCGCACCAGGCGGGGCGACCCGGCGTCCACCACCGTCAGCTTCCCGGAGGCGAGGTCCAGCTCCATCAGCAGCGCGGAAAGGTGCTGCTCGCCCCGGTGCAGGTCGTAGATCGCCTGGTCAGCCAGGGCGGCCTGGTCGGCCAGCCCGAGCCCGCCCCGGCGGGCGTTGCGCAGCGCGTAGGTGGCCAGCGAGGTGAGCAACGCGGCGGCCACCCCCTCGCCCGACCCGTTGATCGTGGCGAGCCAGACCCGGTGCCCGTCGTCGGACCAGTCGAAGCTGTCGCCGCGCACCGCGTACGCCGGCTCCAGCTGACCGGCCAGGCTGAACGACGGGCGGATCCGGCTGCGGCCGGGCAGCAGCTCCCACTGCATCTCGGCGGCGAGGGTGAGCCGGCGGGCCCGGCGGGACGCCCGGTAGATGTCGGTGCCGGCGGAGACGGCGGCGAGTTCGTGCCCGAGGGCGGTGGCGATGGCGGCGATTTCCTCGACCTGGGCGGGGTCGTCGGCGACCGGGGCCAGGCGCAGCACCCCGCGCCGTTCGCCGCGCATGCCGACCGGGAACCAGCCGACGCCGCCGGCCACGATCGGCTCCTGGTGGTCGAAGCAGCGCCAGGCCGGGTGGCCGGGCTCGGTGATGGGATCCCCGTCACCCAGCGGCAGCAGCACCGAGAGGCGGTAGTCGACCTGGAAGAGTTCGCTCTCCGTGATCCTGAACGTCCGCTCCAGCTCTGCGGTGAGCCGGTCGAGCAGGAGGTCGACCGGTGCCTCGACCAGCACCCGCCGGGCGTGATCGTCCGGTCCGCTCATCATCACTCCTCCTGACAGGGGCCGACCACCCGGTACTCCGGGTAGTCTCGGGCCCACCATGGCCCACGAACATGGTCCTGCCGGACCGGAACTGAGTATGGCCGCCGAGCTCGACGGCGCGGCGGGTGCCCTGCTGTCGGTGTGGGAGGCGGCGCGGGAGGGCACCACCAGCCGCCTCTCCGCCGCTCAGCTGCGCGCGGTCATGGTGGTGGAGCGGCACGACGGGATCAACCTCCGCCGACTCGCCACCCTGCTCGACATGCTGCTCTCCTCGGCCAGCCGGCTCTGCGACCGGCTGGTGGCGGCCGGCATGCTGGAGCGGGAGCCGGGCCGCGTCGACCGGCGGGAGATCTCCCTGCACCTGACCCCGGAGGCCCGGGGACTGCTGGCCGAGCTGCGTCGGGACCGGCGGCGGCGGCTGGCCGACGTGCTGGCCGGGATGAGCGACGAGGGCCGCCAGGCCCTGCTGCGGGGCGTCCGGGAGTTCGACCGGGTCGCTCGCGACCAGGAGGAGTCGGCGCCGCCGGTGGTGCCGTGGCAGGGCAGTGGCGTCCCGCCCCAGGACGGCGCGGTCGGCGATCCGTCGGCGGCCCGCTCCGCCTGATCCTGGCCGCCGGGGCGCCGGCACCGCCGGCCGTGGGCTCCCGGCCGGTCATGCCCGGGCGCGGCGTCGACGGCGAGCATGGCGATGTCGTCGTGGCTCTGCCCGTCCAGCCAGTCGTCCACCACCTGGAGCAGGCGATCGACCACGGCGCTCGGCGGCAGTCCCGCCGCCGAGGCGAGCACCTCGCGCAGCCGTCGCTCGCCGAACATCTCCATCGCCGTCGGGCCGCCGCGCGCCTCGGTCACCCCGTCGGTGTACGCCAGCAGCAGCTCGCCCGGGGCCAGCCGCACCTCCGCCTCGGCGAAGGTCGCGGTGGTGAAGGCGCCGATCGGCATGCCACCGACGCGCACCGGGGTGGTGGTGCCGTCGGCGCGTACCAGCAGCGGGGCGGGGTGCCCGCCGCCGGCGACGCGTACCCGCGCCCCGCCGTCGGCGTCCGGCTCGGCGGTACCGAGCAGCAGGGCGGTGAACTGGGCGCGCCGGGCGGCGTCCGGCGCGTCGAAGAGGGCCCGGTTGAGCAGCCGCATCAGCTCCACGGGGCGCCGTTCGACCAGGCGGAGCGTCTGCAACGACTGGCGCACCCGGCCGGTGAGCACGGCGGCCCCGACGCCCCTGCCACAGACGTCGCCGAGGGCGAACATCCCGCCCCGCTCGGTGCGGAACACGTCGTAGAAGTCGCCGCCGATGCGCAGGCTGTCCCCGGCGGCCCGGTAGCCGCCGGCCAGGGCGAGGCCGGGCAGTGGCGGCAGCTCCGGCGGCAGCAGGCTGTGCTGGAGCACCCGGGCCAGGTGGGCCTGCTCGCCGTAGAGCTGGGCGGCGGCCAGCGAGGCGCCGGCCCGGGCGGCGAACTCCCGGGCCAGCTCGACGTCGCGCTGGTCGAAGCCCGGACGCTCGGCCCGGCGGACGAGGATCAGGGCGCCACCGGGTCCGCCGGCGCCCGCCATCGGGCTGATCAGCACGGCGCCGGGGCGGCCGAACGAGTCGGGCAGCAGCTCGGCCAGCTCTGCCAGGTCTGCCAGCTCTGCCGGCTCGGCCGGCTCGGCCGGCTCGGCGTCGAGGCAGGGGCTGGGCTCGGTGGTCCCGCCGTCGAGCGCCTCGGCGAGGCCGGGGACGGAGCCGGTCAGCTCCGTGGAGCCGATGCCGGTGACCGGGGCGGGGTCGCCCTCGGCGTACCGGATCCAGTGCGGCCGGTCGGTGGCGGGCGGCGGGTGATGGACGACCAGCGCGGCATCGGCCAGGCACGGCACCGGCAGCGTGGCCGTGGCCCGCAGCGCCTGGTCCCGGTGCAGGGAGAGGCCGAGCCGACTGCCGGCCTGGGCGAGGAAGGCGGTGCGGGAGCGTTCGGCGAGGAGGGCGTCGGCGCGGGCCTGCTCCTCGGTGACGTCCCGGACGTACCAGGCACATCGACCGGCGGCCAGCCGGCGGCAGACGCCCCGCAGCCGGCGGCCACGGTGCTCGGTGTCGAAGGTCTCGGCTCCCCGCCGGACGGCGCTCGCCAGCGCCGCCACCGTGCAGCGCGCCAGGTCGGTCCCGGGGGTCAGCTCGGGCAGGAGTCCGCCCGCCGTCGCGTTGACCAGCGTGACGATCCCGGCGTGGTCGGTGGTGACCACCGCTTCGGCGAGGCCGTCCAGCAGCTCGCGGGCGAGCCGAGGGTCGGCGGGCAGCGGCGCGTCGGAGGACGGTGGGCGCGGCGCGGGGGACACCCGGTCCCCGCTGCCGGCCGGTCCGGCGGGCCCACCGGGGCGGGTGGTTGTCACCGCCGGTCGCCGGTCGCCTCGGCCTGTCGACCTGTGCGCATGCTGGTAGCGGACTCCTCGGACGGGAACGTTGCCTCAGGGCATACCGAGGTGGACCGACGGCCGCCCATCCAGCAAGGTCGGCTCAGGGCCGGCCGGCCAGCCAACCGGACGGCCGGGCGATGATCTGGCGGACCACCGAACCGGCCCCACCGACCGCGGCCGACGCCGGGCCGAGTGCCGCCGCGCGGACCGTGACCGGCGACCAGGCGGCGGTGAGCACCCGGTCGGTCAGCTCGGCGAGGACCGGGGGGCGCAGCCAAGGCGCCAGGGTGGCGTATCCGCCCCCGAGGACCACGGTGTCCAGGTCCAGCAGGTTGACCACGCCGGCCACCGCCACCCCGAGGGCGGTGCCGGCCGCGCGCAGCGCGTCGAGGGTGGCCGGGTCGCCCGCCCCGGCGAGGTCGGCCAGCCGGCGCGCCGCCGTGTCCGCGGGCAGGTCCGCGCCCGAGAGTCCGGCCGCACCGAGGACGGCCTCCTGACCGGCGTACGTCTCCAGGCAGCCCCGCGCGCCGCAGCGGCACCGGGGCCCGGCCGGGTCGACCGGTACGTGGCCCAGCTCGCCGCTCCAGCCCCGGGCGCCCCGGAACAGCGCGCCGTCGAGCACGATCCCGGCGCCGATGCCGATCTCGCCGGAGACGTGTAGGAAGCTGGCCGTCGCCGGGCCGGCGTGCAGCTCGCCGAGGGCGGCCAGGTTGGCCTCGTTGTCGACCACCAGCGCCGGCACCCCGTCGACGGGACCGGTCAGCGGGGGATGCGCGGCGAGCAGGGCGGGGACGTCGACATCGCGCCAGCCGAGGTTGGGCGCGAGCCGGACCAGGCCGTGGCCGTCGACCAGCCCCGGGACGGCAAGTGTGGCCCCGGCCAGGGTCAGCTCCTCCCGGTCGGCGGCGGCCCGGGCCCGCCCGGCCAGCTCGACCAGCCGGGCGAGCGCATCGGCGGGGGTCACCGGGCGCAGGTCGGCCCGGTGTACCTCGTGGTGCCGGACGGTGCCGGCGAGGTCGACGACGCAGACGGCCAGGTAGTCGACGTTGACCTCCAGCCCCAGCCCGGCCGGGCCGTCCGTGGCGAGCCGCAGCCCCCGGGCCGGGCGGCCCGCTCCGCCGCGCGGTGCGGGGTCGGCCTCGGTGACCAGGCGGCCGGTGATCAGGTCGTCCACCACGGCCGAGACGGTGGCCCGGGTGAGGCCGGTCTGGCCGGCGATGCCGGCCCGCGACGGCGGCTGGTCGGCGGCGGCGATCCGCCCGAGCACCACGGCGAGGTTGAGCTCGCGCAGGCTGCCCTGCCGGACCGCGCCCGCGGTGCTGGTGCTGGTCACCCCTTGACAGTGCCACAGCACGGTCATTTAATCCATCCATTGAACAAATTGCGGCGACACCACCGGAGGTCTGCCATGGCACCCCGTCCCACCCCCGCCGACAAGTTCTCCTTCGGGCTCTGGACGGTGGGCTGGCAGGCCCGCGACCCGTTCGGCGACGCCACCCGCGCTGAGCTGGACCCGGTGGAGGCGGTGCACCGCCTCGCCGAGCTGGGCGCGTACGGGATCACCTTCCACGACGACGACCTGGTCCCCTTCGGCGCGGACGCCGCCGCCCGTGAGGCCCACCTGGCCCGGTTCCGCAAGGCGCTCGACGAGACCGGCCTGGTCGTCCCGATGGTCACCACCAACCTCTTCACCCACCCCGTCTTCAAGGACGGCGGATTCACCAGCAACGACCGGGACGTGCGCCGGTACGCCCTGCGCAAGGTGCTGCGCAACATCGACCTCGCCGCCGAGCTGGGCGCCCGCACCTTCGTGATGTGGGGCGGCCGGGAGGGCGCCGAGTACGACCTGGCCAAGGACGTCCGGGCCGCGCTGGACCGCTACCGCGAGGCGGTCGACCTGCTCTGCCAGTACGTCGTGGACTCCGGCTACGACCTGCGCTTCGCCATCGAGCCCAAGCCCAACGAGCCGCGCGGCGACATCCTGCTGCCCACCATCGGGCACGCGCTGGCGTTCATCTCCACCCTGGCCCACCCGGACCGGGTCGGCCTCAACCCGGAGGTCGGGCACGAGCAGATGGCCGGGCTGAACTTCGCGCACGGCATCGCGCAGGCGCTCTGGCAGGGCAAACTGTTCCACATCGACCTCAACGGCCAGCGGAGCATCAAGTACGACCAGGACCTGGTCTTCGGCCACGGTGACCTGCTCAACGCCTTCGCCCTGGTCGACCTGCTGGAGCACGGCGGCCCGGACGGTGGCCCCGCGTACGACGGGCCCCGGCACTTCGACTACAAGCCGTCCCGCACCGAGGACTTCGCCGGCGTGTGGGCCTCCGCGGAGGCGAACATGCGCACGTACCTGCTGCTCAAGGAGCGGGCCGCGGCGTTCCGGGCCGACCCGGAGGTGGCCGAGGCGCTGGCTGCCAGCAAGGTCGCCGAGCTGTCCACCCCGACGCTGAACCCGGGGGAGGGGTACGCCGAACTGCTCGCCGACCGGTCCGCGTTCGAGGACGTCGACGTGGACGCGGTCGCGGCGCGGGGCTTCGGCTTCGTCCGGCTCAACCAACTCGCCGTCGAGCACCTGCTCGGCGCGCGCTGAGGCGGGCCGCCGTGCCGCTCGTCGCCGGTGTCGACTCGTCCACCCAGTCCTGCAAGGTCGTGGTCCGGGACGCGGCCACCGGTGCCCTGGTCCGGCAGGGCCGGGCGCCGCACCCGGACGGCACCGAGGTCGACCCGCGGGCCTGGTGGGAGGCGCTGCGCACCGCCGTGGACGCCGCCGGCGGGCTGGCCGACGTCGCGGCGGTCTCGATCGCCGGCCAGCAGCACGGCATGGTCTGCCTGGACGAGGCGGGCGAGGTGGTCCGGCCCGCCCTGCTCTGGAACGACACCCGCTCCGCCGACGCGGCCCGGGACCTCATCGACGAGGTCGGCGGCGGGGTGGCCGGCCGCCGGTTCTGGGCCGAGGCGGTGGGCAGCGTGCCGGTGGCCAGCTTCACCGGCGCCAAGCTGCGCTGGCTGGCCCGGCACGAGCCGGAGCGCGCGGCCCGGGTCGCGGCCGTCTGCCTGCCCCACGACTGGCTCACCTGGCGGCTGGCAGGCGCGCCCGGCCTGGCCGCGCTGCGCACCGACCGGGGCGACGCCAGCGGCACCGGCTACTGGTCGCCCAGCACCGGCGAGTACCGCGTCGACCTGCTGGAACAGGCCTTCGGGCGGGTGGTCGCGGTGCCGACCGTGCTCGGCCCGGCCGAGGCCGCCGGCGTCCTGGACCCCGCCACGCTGGGCGGCGCGGCGTCGGCAGCCGGGCCCGGCACGGGCTCCGGGGTCGGCCCGTCGGGTGCCGCGCCCGGCGGGATCGTGCTCGGCCCGGGCACCGGGGACAACGCGGCCGCCGCCCTCGGCGTCGGTGCCGGCCCCGGCGACGTGGTCGTCTCGATCGGCACCTCCGGCACCGTGTTCAGCGTGGCCGACGTGCCGGCCGCCGACCCGGGCGGCGCCGTCGCCGGGTTCGCCGACGCCACCGGCCGGTACCTGCCGCTGGTCTGCACCCTCAACGCCGCCCGGGTGCTGGACGCCGCCGCCGCGCTGCTCGGAGTCGGCCTCGACGAGCTGAGTGAGCTGGCGCTCTCCGCCCCACCCGGCGCGGACGGGCTGGTCATGGTCCCCTACCTGGAAGGGGAGCGGACGCCCGACCGGCCGCTGTCCACCGGCGCGCTGCACGGGCTCACCCTGCGTACCGCCACCCCGGCGCACCTGGCCCGGGCCGCTGTCGAGGGGATGCTCTGCGCGCTCGCCGACGGGCTGGACGCGCTGACCGCCCAGGGCGCCGACGCCCGGCGGGTGGTCCTGGTCGGTGGCGGGGCCCGCTCGGCGGCGGTTCGCCGGATCGCCCCGCAGGTCTTCGGCCGGCCGGTGGTGGTGCCGCCGCCCGGCGAGTACGTGGCCGACGGGGCCGCTCGCCAGGCCGCCTGGGTCGCCCTGGGCGGCGCGGCGCCACCGCGGTGGGCCGACGCCGGCATCCGGGAGTACGACGCCGAGCCCGTCCCCGCCGTCCGCGAGCGGTACGCCCAGGCCCGGGACCGGACCGTCGACCGGACGTCGGGCTGAGCGGGTGGGGCCCGGTGACGCGATCGTGACCTCGCCCTGATTGGCTGCCGCACATGACCTTGGCCAGGGGTGGGGCGGCGCGGACCTGGGGCGGCGGCACGGCGCACCGGTTCTACAGCGTCGTGGTCTTCGTGGTGCTCGCCTCGCTGGACAACGTGGCGATCGGCCTGGTCCCGCCGCTGTACGGGCCGATCTCCGGGGCGCTGGGCGTGTCGCAGCGGCTGCTCGGGCTGGTCACCGCGGTGAGCTTCCTGGTCAGTGCGGTGGCCGCGGTGGCCTGGGCGTACGTGGGCGACCGGACGAACCGCAAGCCGCTGCTCATGGTCGGCACCCTGATCTGGGCGGCCGGCACCGGCGGCAGCGCGCTCGCCCAGGACTACCCGACCTTCCTCGCCGCGCAGCTGGTGGCCGCGGTCGGGCTCGGCGCGGTCGGCTCGGTCGGGTTCTCCGTGGTCACCGACCTGATCTCGCCCCGCCGCCGAGGGCTGGTGATGAGCTTCTGGGGGCTGTCGCAGGGGGTGGGGACGCTGGCCGGCACGCTCACCGGCGGCCTGCTGGGGGCCACCGACTGGCGGCGTCCGTTCCTGGCGCTCACCATGGTCGGGCTGGCCGCCACCCTGGCCTATCTCTTCACCTACGACATCCGGCGCGGGCAGAGCGAGCCCGAGCTGGCCGGTGCGCTGAACGCCGGGGCCGAGTACGACTACCGGATCACCCGCGCCGACCTGCCCCGGATCCTGGACCGGCGGACCAACCGATGGCTGATCCTGCAGGGCCTGACCGCGCAGGCGGCGTTCGGCTCGCTGGTCTGGCTGCCGGTGCTCTTCGCGCAACGGGCCGAGGCCCAGGGCTACTCCTCGGCGACCGCGGTGGTGGTGGGCAGCGTCTTCGCCACGCTGTTCCAGCTTGGCGGGGTGTTCTCCATCGTCGGCGGGCTGGCCGGCGACGCGCTGCAACGGCGTACCCCGAGGGGGCGGGCGTTGGTCGCGGCGGTGGGCATCCTCGCGGCCGTGCCGTTCTACCTGGTCCTCTTCTTCGTGCCGATCCGCATCGTGGTGCCCGACGGGGCGGGCGGCGGAGCGGTGGTCCGGGCGGTGCTGGCCAGCGTGCTGACCGAGCCGACGGTCGGGCTGAGCCTGCTCGCCGCCGTGGTCGCGTTGGCGCTGACCTCGGCGAACTCGCCGAACTGGTTCGCCCTGATCGCCGACGTCAACCCGCCCGAGCACAGGGGCACCGTCTACAGCCTGGGCAACCTGGTCAACGGGGTGGGCCGGGCGGCCGGCAACGGCCTGGTCGGGGTGGCCTTCCACGGCCTGCGGGCGGCCTTCCCGCCACCGCTGAACTACGCCGTCGGGCTGGCCGTCTTCCAGCTCTTCTTCATCCCCACCGGCCTGATGTACTGGCGCGCCTCCCGTTCCTCGCCGGAGGACATCGAGGCGGTGCACGACCTGCTGCACGCCCGCGCCGACCGCCTCTGACCGCCCGCCGCCGGGTTGTGCCGGGCCGTTCGAGGTCGGGCTGCCCAGTGCTGGGGCCGGGCCGGCGGATCTACCGGGCTGGTGTCGTCTGGACGCTACAGACCTGATGTCGTAAACGATTCACAGCCCGGCCTGCTGTCCGCCATCCCGGCGCGCACACCTGTCCCCGTCGAGGACGGGGTAGCACAAGGGCTCCTGACCCGTCGACCGTGGAGGAACGCGGGGCCCTTCGCGCTGCCGGGCGGGGAGCAGGGCTGAGTCGTCCACGACATCAGCTCTATAGCGATCCACACCGGGTGCTGGGGGTGGACCGGGTGAAGAGTGCCGGGCACGGGAGTGCCCGTGGCCGGTCGGCCGGCCAGCCGGCCCCGCGGACGAGCGCGGGGCCGGCTGGAGCGGCCGGGGTCAGGTGCGGACCCAGACCGTCACGTCGGTGGGGACCCGGCCGTCGGCGTCCAGCGGGGCGCTGCTGTGCAGCACCTCCCCGGTCGGCGCCGGGACGGCCGCCGCGCCGAAGTTGGTCAGCACGGTGAGCCCGCGGTTGCGGAAGGCCAGCACCTCGTCGCCGGAGGAGAGCCACTTCAGCGGCCCCCGGGCCAGCCCGTGCTCGCGCCGCAGCCGCAGCGCAGTCCGGTACATCTCGTACGTCGAGCCGGGCACCCCGCGCTGCCGGTCGAGGGCGTACTCGGCCCACAGCGGCGGCTGGGGCAGCCAGCTGGCGTCGGTCGGCCCGAAGCCGTACGACGGGGCGTCGGCCTCCCACGGGATCGGCACCCGGCAGCCGTCCCGCCCGCGCTGGGTGTGGCCGCTGCGCTCCCAGGTCGGGTCCTGCCGGACCTCGTCCGGCAGCGTGGTGTGCTCGGGCAGGCCCAGCTCCTCACCCTGGTAGAGGTAGGCGCTGCCGGGCAGGGCCAGCATCAGCAGGCTGGCGGCGCGGGCCCGGCGCAGGCCGAGCGCGGCGTCCGGCTGCGGGTCGCCGATGCCGATGCCGTTCGGCCGGCCGCCGCCGACGGTCAGGCCGAGCCGGGAGGCGTGCCGCACCACGTCGTGGTTGGAGAGCACCCAGGTGGTCGGCGCGCCGACGCTGTCGGTGGCCTCCAGCGAGCGGGTGATCACCGCGTACTGGGCGGGCGCGGTCCACGAGGCGAGCAGGTACTCGAAGTTGAACGCCTGGTGCATCTCGTCGGGACGTACGTAGCGGGCCAGCCGCTCGGCCGGCTCCACCCACGCCTCGGCGACCAGGACCCGCTCGCCCGGGTAGGAGTCGAGCAGCCGCCGCCATTCCCGGTAGATCTCGTGCACGCCGTCCTGGTCCCACATCGGGGGCCGCGGCTTCGCCACCTCGTTGCCGGAGAGGATCTCCTGCGGCTCCTCCCAGTTGGCCAGTTCGGCCTGCTTGATCAGGCCGTGCGCCACGTCGACCCGGAAGCCGTCGACGCCGCGGTCCAGCCAGAACCGCAGCACGTCCAGGAACTCCGCGCGGACCTCCGGGTTGTCCCAGTTCAGGTCGGGCTGGCCGGTGTCGAACAGGTGCAGGTACCACTGGCCGGGCCGGCCGTCGGGGTCGGTGACCCGGGTCCAGGCGGGGCCGCCGAAGACGCTCTGCCAGTCGTTCGGGGGCTGGTCGCCGGCCGGGCCGAGGCCGTTGCGGAAGATGTAACGGGCCCGCTCCGGGCTGCCCGGGGCGGCGGCCAGGGCGGCGGTGAACCACCGGTGCGCCGAGGAGGTGTGGTTGGGCACCAGGTCGACGATCACCCGCAGGCCCTTGGCGCGGGCCTCGGCGATCAGCTTGTCGGCGTCCTCCAACCGCCCGAAGAGCGGGTCGACGTCCCGGTAGTCGGCCACGTCGTACCCGGCGTCGGCCTGCGGCGACGGGTAGAACGGCGACAGCCAGACGGCGTCCACACCCAGCTCGGCGAGGTGGCCGAGCCGGGCGGTGATGCCCGGCAGGTCACCGACGCCGTCGCCGTCGGAGTCGGCGAACGAGCGCGGGTAGATCTGGTAGATGACGGCCTCGGTCCACCACCCGGTGGCCGGGCCACCGGACTGTTCCTGGTGCCTCGCGTCGGTGTTCAGAGCCTTCTCCCTGTGTCGAGCCGTGGTGCGGTCGAATCCGTTCAGTGTGCCCGCGGTGGCGCGGTCGATTCACGCACCACCAGCCGAGTGGGCAGGATCACCGGGGGGGTCGGCGGGTCGTCCCGGCCGCCCCCGACCCGCTGGTCCGGGACCCGGCCGGCGTACGGGCCGGTGGTGCGGGTGCCGAGCGGGTCGAGCAGCAGCCGGGCGGCGAGCCGGCCCTGCTCGGCGGCGGGCTGGGCGATGGTGCTGAGCCCGAGGACGCTGGCCAGGTCGTGGTCGTCGACGCCGATCACGCTGACGTCCTGCGGCACCCGCAGCCCGGCGTCGCGCAGCGCGGTGATCGCGCCCATCGCCATCTCGTCGCAGGCGGCGAAGATCGCGGTCGGCGGCTCGCCCCGGGCGAGCAGCTCGGCGGTGGCCCGGTTGCCGCCGTCGATGGTGAACTGCGACTCGACGTCGAGGCTGGGGTCGGGGCGGATCCCGGCCGCCCGCAGCGCCTCCCGGTAGCCCCGGCGTCGGTCCAGGTGAGTGGTGAAGGCCAGTTCGTCGTCCGGGTCGCCGGAGATGTGGGCGATCCGGCGGTGCCCCAGGTCGAGCAGGTGCCGGGTGGCGGTGCGGGCGGCGGCCACGTCGTCGATCCGGACGCAGGGCCAGCCGGGCACCACGGTGCCGGAGCTGATGGTGATGCCGGGCAGGTCCAGCGCGCCCAGCGCGGTCAGGTCGGCCGGCCGCAGGGGCGTGGCGACCAGCATGATGGCGTCGACGCGCTTGTGCAGGTTGGCGTTGCGCAGCACCCGCTGCCGGATCTGCTCCCGGCCGCCCAGGTTGTACAGGAGCAGGTCGTACCCGGCCTGGTGGAGGAACTCCTCGACCGCCTCCACGACCGTGCCGAAGAACCAGCGGGTGATCCGGGGGACCACCACGGCCACCGTCCCGGTCCGGCCGCCGGCCAGCCGCGAGGCGCTCGGCGAGACGGCGTACTGGAGCTGCTCGGCGGCGGCGAGCACCCGGCGACGCGTCGCGGCCGACACCGTCGGCAGGCCGCGCAGCGCGCGGGAGACGGTGGCGGTCGAGACCCCGGCGAGTCGGGCGACGTCATCAATCCTCGTCACGATGTTCCCCCGCTCCGTGGCCGTGACCGCCGCCGCCCGTTTCCCGGGCGGCGGCGGTACGAGGCCTCAGCCCTTGACGCTGCCGGCGAGCAGGCCGCGGACGAAGTAGCGCTGCAGGGACAGGAACACGGTCAGCGGTACGACGATCGAGACGAACGCGCCCGCCGTCAACCGCTGCCACTCGTTGCCCCGGGTGCCGGCCATCTCGGCCAGCCGGACGGTCAGCGGGGCGGTCTCGTTGCCGCCCCCGGCGAAGATCAGCGCGACCAGCAGGTCGTTCCAGACCCAGAGGAACTGGAAGATGCCGAAGGCCGCCAGGGCCGGGGTGATCAGCGGCAGGACGATGGTGCGGAAGATCTTGGGGTGGGTGGCCCCGTCGACCCGGGCCGCCTCCATCAGGTCCCTGGGCAGCTGCGAGATGAAGTTGTGCAGCAGGAACACCGCGAAGGGGAGCGCGAAGCAGGTGTGCGCGAACCACACCTGGGCGAACTTCTGCTCGTCCACCAGGTCCCAGGCCGGCATCAGGGTGACGCCGGCGACGGTGACGCCGGTGGAGAAGAACTTCAGCAGCGGCACCAGCGCCATCTGCAGCGGGACGATCTGCAACGCGAAGATCGCGATGTAGAGCCAGTCCCGGCCCTTGAAGTTGATCCAGGCCAGCGCGTACGCGGCGAGCGAGGCGAAGGCGAGCGGGAACAGCACCGAGGGGATGGTGATGGCCAGCGAGTTGATGAAGTAGCTGGCGAGCTGACCCGAGGAGGACGAGCCGCCGAAGAGCACCTCCTGGTAGTTCTCCAGGGTGAACTGCGGGTTGGTGAAGAACGTCCACCAGCCCGTGCTCTTGATCTCGTTCTCCGGCCGGAATGAGGACACGAGGAGGCCGAAGGTCGGGATCGTCCAGAGCAGCGCGATGACGATCGAGATCAGCGTGGCCGTACGGCTGTTCAGCCGCTTGCGGACGCGTCCGGCGGTGGTGGTCTTCCCGGTGGCCTGGGTGCCGGCCGGGACCGTGGGCGTGGCGGTGCTCATCTCAGCCCTCCCGCTGCTGACGCAGGTTGCGGATCTGGTAGATCACGATCGGGACCACCAGGATGAACAGGAAGACGGCCAGCGCCGAGCCCTGCCCGTTCTGGCCGTACCGGAACGCCTGGTTGTACATCTCGTTGGCGATCACGCTGGTGTCGTAGTTGCCGTTGGTCGCGGTCCGGACGATGTCGAAGACCTTGAGCGTGGCGATCGACAGCGTCACCACCACCACGATCAGCGCGGGCCGGATGCTCGGCATGGTGATCTGCCAGAACATCTGCCAGGGGGTGACCCCGTCGAGGCGGGCGGCCTCCACGATGTCCGCCGGGATCGCCTTGATCGCGGCGGAGAGCACCACCATGGCGAAGCCGGCCTGGATCCACACCATGATCACGATCAGCAGCAGGGTGTTCAGCGGCGACTCCAGCAGCAGATTCTTCGGCTCGCCGCCGAGGCTGACCACGATCTGGTTCAGCAGGCCGATCTGCTCCTGGCCGTCGCCGCGGTAGGCGTAGACGAACTTCCAGATGATGCTGGCGCCGACGAACGAGATCGCCATCGGCAGGAAGATCAGTGACTTGGCGACCGCCTCGAGCCTGGCCTTGTCCACCATCACCGCGTAGAGCAGGCCGAACGAGGTGGCCACCAGCGGGACCAGCAGCACCCAGACCAGGGTGTTGAGCAGGACCCGGACGATCGAGTCCTCGGAGAACATCCAGCCGTAGTTGCCCAGGCCCACCCAGTCGTTGCTGCCGGCGTCCATGAAGGAGAGCAGCGTGGTCCGGATCGCCGGCACCACCAGGCCGATGGCGAGCAGCAGCAGCGTCGGCAGCAGGAAGAACAGGGCGAACAGCCCCTCCCGCGGCTTGACCCGGCGCGGGAGTGGACCGCCGCTCGCCACGGCGGCGACCAGCTTCTCCTCCCGACGGCGGGCGAACCAGGCCGGCACCACGTCGAGGAGCAGGAGCAGACCGCCCACCACCGCGACGAAAGCGATCAGCCCGTACATCAGCATGAGGAACTTCGGCTGTTCCGCCGCGAAGTCGAACTCCATCGACCCTCCTTCAAGGGCTCGGTTTGCGGTGGTGGCCCGGTCCGCGACGCGGACCGGGCCACCAACTCAGATCACTTCCAGCTGCCCTCGATGCCGTTGAGGACGGTCGCGGTGTCCTTGCCGTTCACCCAGTCGACCATGCCCTTCCAGAAGGTGCCCGCGCCGACCGCGGCCGGCATCAGGTCCGAGCCGTCGAAGCGGAACACGGTCTTCGGGTCCTGGAGGATGCCGACGGAGAGCTTGTCCACCGGGTTCGGCACGTTGGCCAGGTCGAGCTTCTTGTTCGCCGACAGTCAGTCGCCGATCTTGGCGCGGCTGTTGACGTACTCGCCGGAGGCCAGGTAGGTCTGCACCGCCTGGACCTCGGGACGGTCGGCGAAGCCCGCGACGAACTCACCGGCACCCAGCACCGGCTTGCCCTTGGCCGGGTCGATGGCCGGGAAGTAGAAGGCGAAGACGTCGCCGTCCTCGGCCACCTTGGTGCCCTGCGGCCACTGGTTGGCGTAGAAGGACGCCTGGCGGTGCAGCGCGCACTTGCCGGTGGTGATCGGGACGCCCGCCTCCTGGAAGGAGGTGGTGGCGATGCTCTTCACCCCGCCGAAGCCGCCGTTGACGTACTTCTCGTTCTTGAGGATGGTGCCGGCCTTGTTCACCGCGTCGGCGACCTTCGGGTCGTTGAACGGGATGCCGTGGGTGGTCCACTGGTCGTAGACCTCCGGACCCTGGGTCCGGAGCATGACGTCCTCGATCCAGTCGGTGGCCGGCCAGCCGGTGGCGTCACCGGACTCGATGCCGGCGCACCACGGCTTGGTGCCGCTGGCCGCGATGGTGTCGCTGAGCTTGATCAGGTCGTCCCAGGTGGTCGGGACCTGCCAGCCCTTCTCCTTGAAGGTCTTCGGCGAGTACCACACGTACGACTTGACGTTGGAGCCGAGCGGAACGCCGTAGAGCTTGCCGTCGATGGTGCTGTACTTCAGCCAGTCGGGGGTGAAGTTCTGCTCGGCCAGCGCCTTGGTGTCGGCGCCGACCGTCTTGACCTTGCCCGCGTCGACGAACCGCTTCAGCAGACCCGGCTGGGGGATGAAGGCCAGGTCGGGGGCGTTGCCACCGTCGACGCGGACGCCCAGCTGGGCCTCGAACTCGCCGCTGCCCTCGTGGTCGATCGTGATGCCGGTGCAGTCCTCGAACTGCTTCCAGGACTGCTCCAGGCGGTCGGCCTCGATGTCCCGGATCGACGAGTAGATCGTGACCTTCTTGCCGTCGTGGCCCTGGTACTTCTCGTATGCGGCGCACTCGGGGGAGCTCGCCTTGTCGCTCTTCTTGTCATTGCCGGTGCCGCAGGCGGTGGCGCCGAGCGCCAGCCCCAGTACGCCGGCGATCGCGAGAGCCTGGCGTGATCTGGCAAACGCCATGCCGTTCTCCTTCCTTGCCGGCGCGTGGAGGAGTCGAAGCCGCGCCGGTCCGATGGTCGTCTCCACATGTAAGCGCTTGCATCACCTCCGGTCCAGCCCTGGCCGGACACGGCCCGGTAACAATCCCGAAACCCGGCCCACCGGCCGTGGGCGCGCTCCCGCGCAGTAGTCGCCACCTGCACTGCGCGCCACTTCCCATCGATGGAGGTTTCTGCCACGCTGTGCCCAGCAGATTGAAGAATCTCAACATTGGAGGTGCTGGATGCGTAGACGGTGGTGGAGCCTGGCCGCGGCCACACTGCTCGCCGCGGTGGCCCTGGTGGCCCCGGCGAGCCCCGCGCTGGCCGCGCCGACGTTCAAGGTGCCGTTCCCCTGCGGCCAGTCCTGGTCCGGGCAGACCCGGTCCGACCACAGCCCGGCGTACGCGATCGACTTCAACCGCACCGACGACCTCGGCGACCCGGTGGTGGCCAGCGCCCCCGGCACCGTCGACCGGGTCACCGACCTCGGCGGCACCAGCTACGGCAAGTACGTCCGGATCGACCACGGCGGCGGCTACACCACCTACTACGCCCACCTCAACGGCTTCAACGTCTCGGTCGGCCAGACCGTCGGCTACGGCAAGGTGATCGGCTGGGTGGGCAGCACCGGCGGCTCCACCGGGCCGCACCTGCACTACGAGCAGCGGCTCAGCGGCAACGACATCCAGGTGCGGTTCAACGGCACGCTGGCGCTCTACTGGGGCACCAAGAGCTACACCAGCGACAACGCCTGCTCCGGCGGCACCGCCTCCGGCACGGTCAACACCGCCGGCGCGGACCTGACGGTGCGCTCCGGCCCCGGCACCGGCTACAGCGCGGTCGGCTCGGTCGCCGACGGCGCCACGGTGACCATCTACTGCCAGACCACCGGCACCACCGTCACCGGCACGTACGGCACCAGCTCGATCTGGGACCGGATCGGCTCCGGCCGGTACATCTCCGACGCGTACGTCTACACCGGCTACGACGGGTGGATCCCGAACGTGCCGCGCTGCTGAGGGCGCGGACGCGTGGCGGGGCCCCGGCCGGGCCGGGGCCCCGCGACGTCGGAGTCAGCTGTTGAGCTGCCAGATGGAGAAGTTCAGCGCGGCGGCGAAGGTGACCCAGGCCCAGTACGGCAGCAGCAGCGCCGCCGCCGGGCGGGAGACCCGCCGGAACAGCACGACGGTCACCCCGATGGCGAGCCACATCAGCACGATCTCGGCGAAGGCCAGGCCGTACCGCCCGGCACCGAAGAAGAGCGGCGTGCAGATCGCGTTCAGCACGAGCTGGGCGGTCCACGCCCAGAGGGCCGGGCCGAAGCCGACCCGGCGCCAGACCAGCCAGCCGGCGATCGCGATCAGCGCGTAGAGCAGCGTCCAGACCCGGCCGTCCGCGGAGTGCTCTGCGTTATCTCCATGGTCGAGATATTTTCGTCCGGCCGACGGCACAAACCCGCACCAGCGGGCGCGACGGACCCCGGACGCACGGCGCCGGGGTCGTCGCTGCCGGATCTCCAGGTCTGGGAGGACGGAGATTCCGGAAGCGACGACCCCGGCGGGTCCGGTGACGCGAAATCAGCGTCAATTGAAGATGCTGACACCACCCGGGCCGACCAGCAGGCCCACCACGATGAGGACGACGCCCCACAGGATCTGCCGGCGGAACAGCGCGAGGATGCCGGCGACCACGAGTACGACTGCGAGAATCCAGAGAATCAGCTCCATGGCGGCTGAATACCCGGCTCGCCGATTGCGGAAACCTGGGAGATCATTCGAGGTGATCGCCCAGGTGGAAGATGCTGTACGCCTGCTTGATCACGGGGTGCGCGACGTTGCGGACGCGGACCCCGCCGGGGGTGGTGCCCCGCTCGGTGCCCGCGTGGGCGTGCCCGTGCAGGGCCAGCGCGGTCGGCGCCGAGTCGATCGCCTGACCCAGCTGGTACGACCCTAGGAACGGATAGATCTCCAGCGGTTCGCCGGCGAGCGTGTCCGGCACGGGGGAGTAGTGGGTGAGCGCGACCAGCAGGTCGCACTCCAGCTCGCGCAGCGCCTTCCCCAGCGCCTCGGCGCTCTCGTTGGTCGTCCGGACGAAGGCCTTCATCTCCGGCTCCCCGAAGTCGCTGGCGCACCGGCCGGCGAAGCCACCGCCGAAGCCCTTGACCCCGGCCACGCCGAGCCGGCCGCCGGTGCACTCCAGCACCATGCCCGTCCCCTCCAGCACGGTGATCCCGGCGTCCTCCAGCACCTTGACCACCTGCGGCACCTGGTCGCACTGGTGGTCGTGGTTGCCGAGCACGGTGATCACCGGCACCCCGAGGCCGCCGAACTCCCGAGCCACGCAGCGCGCCTCGGACTCCGTGCCGTGCCGGGTCAGGTCCCCGGCGAGCAGCAGCACGTCGGCGCAGTCCGGCAGCTCCTCCAGGGCCGGGCGGAACCGGCCGACCACGTCCTCGTCCACGTGCACGTCGCCGACGGCGGCGATCCGGATCATCGTCGGACCCCCCTCACGGCAGCTCCTCGACCTGGGTCGGCGCCTGTGCGCGGATCACCCCGATGTCGCTGGTGATCGGCAGGTCCGGGAAGCGCTCCGAGACCCGCCGGAGGATCTCCTCCCGCCGGTGCGGGGTCTCCACCTCGCCGTAGAGGACCAGGCCGCGTTCCCGGTGGACCACGGTGATCCCCTGCTCGGCGACGTCCGGATCCTCGGCGAGCAGCCGGTGGATCTCCGCCTCGACGTACTCGTCGGGCGGGCCGGCGCCATGCTCGGTCACGGTGTCTCCTCTCCCTCGGGGGTGCGGGCGTACGGCACGGGCGTGCCGCCGTACGGCACCACGTCGAGCCGGTCCAGCAGCACCAGGAACGCCTCGGCGTACGGCGAGTGCCGCGTCTCCTTCCGTACCCGTTCCCAGTCGATCTGTTCCCGCAGCGAGCGGGCCAGCGGCAGGCCGCGGGCGAAGTCGCAGTAGTGCTGCGAGAAGCTGAGCAGCTTGTGCACCATCAGCCGGGTCGCGGACAGCACCGGCATGTGGATGGCGTCCACCGGGCGCACCACGGTGTCGGCGAAGGTCTCCTCGGTCACCGGGGTCTCGATCGGTCGGTGGATCAGGTCCACCATCCGCCCCTCGTCGTAGACCTTGACCAGCCAGTCCTCCGGCGGGCGCTCGGCGGTGAAGCCCTCGGCGACCAGCGCCTCCAGCGCCCGTTCGACGTCCTCCTCGCAGAGCAGGAAGTCCACGTCGTGCTCACTGGAGTGGCCGCCGTGCGCGTAGACGGCGAAGCTGCCGCCGAGGGCGAAGGGGATGTCGTTCTGCTTGAGCACGGCGGCGACCCGCTTGAGGGTGTGCAACAGGCTCTCGTCCCCGCGCTCGGCCATCTGGTTCTCCCGTCGTCGTGAAGGTGGACAGGCGGTCGGAAATGACGTTGCGTACCCGGCCCGCCCGCCACCCACACCTGGGCGGCGATCAGAGACTGGTCAGCGAGCCATCAACCGGGCAAACCGCCGGGAGGCGAGCGCCGGTCGGATAACCTGTGCAGGGTGGCCAGATCACTGCGGGCGACCGGCGGCACGGCCCGACTTCGCCGCGTCGCCCTGATCGGCATCGACGGTTCGGGCAAGACGACCCAGGCGCACCGGCTCGCCGACGCGCTCACCGCGGCCGGCCGGCCCGCCACCTACCACCGCAACGCCGGCGGCCGGCGCTGGCTCGGCCGGCTCGCCAACCGGCTCGGCCGCCCCGACGCGCAGCGCCTGGTGGGGCGCAACGGAGTGTTGGCCGTGGAGTCGGTGCTGCGCTGGCTGGCGATCGCCGCCGCCCTGCTGAGCTGCCTGGTGACCGGCCGCACGGCGGTGATGGACCGCTATTCCGCCTGCCAGTACGCCAGCATCCGGGCGCACGGCGGGCAGCGCTGGGAGCGGCTGGCCCGGGTCGGTTACCGGGTCTTCCCGCCCCCGCAGGTCACTTTCCTGCTGACCGTGGACCCGGCGGAGGCGTACCGGCGGATCGAGCGGCGCGGCGACGACCACGAGACGATGGGCTGGCTGACGGCCGCCGACACGGCGTACCGCACCCTGCCCGAGTACCCGAGCTTCGTGCTGGTCGACGCCTCCGGCGCGCCGGAGGACGTCGAGCGGCGCATCCGGGCCCACCTGGCGGCCTGGCTGCCGGCCGAGGCCGGCCCGCCGGCCCTCGACGCGTCGGCTGCCGACGTGCCGGTCGCCGCGGCGATCCGGGGGCGGTTGCCCGTTCAGGCCCGCCCGTAGACCGGTACGGCCGCTCCGCTGGTCGGCGCGGAATCGTCCGAGGCGAGGAAGCGGACCACCGGGGCGATCTCGGCCGGGGTCACCCAGCGGCGGTGGTCGGCGCCCGGCTGGGCGGCCCGGTTCGCCGGGGTGTCGATCACGCTGGGCAGCACCGTGTTGCAGCGGACGCCGGAGGCCCGGTACTCGACCGCCACCGCGTTGGCGAAGGCGAGCACGGCCGCCTTGGCGGTGGCGTACCCGGCCGCCCCGGGGAACGGCGCGAGCGCGGCCCGGGACGAGACGCAGACCACCGCGCCGCCGCCGGCCGCGATCAGGTGCGGCAGTGCCGCCTGGGTGACCAGGTAGGTGGGCCGCAGGTTGATCGAGAGCATCCGCTCGAACTCCTCGACCGGCGTCTCGTGCACCCGGCCGCCGCTGGCGTACCCGCCGACCAGGTTGACCACCGCCCGCAGCGGCGCGGCATCGTCGTCGGCGGCGGCCCGCACGGCCCGCTCGACACCCGCCGGGTCCATCAGGTCCGCGGTCACCCGGACCGGGCCGGACGCCGCCGGCCGCGCCCCGGTGGCGCTCTCCCGCTGGGGTACGACCACGCGCCAGCCCGCCTGGACGAAGGCGGCGGTGACCGCCCCGCCGAGTCCGCCCGTTCCTCCGGTGACCAGCACGCTGCGATCCGCCATGCGGGACACCGTAGCGTGGTGTTCGACCGCGGCGGACGGGAGCGTCATGCTGGGGTGACCGCACTCGCTGCCGGGACGTGACGCGCGCGGGGGATACTTGTGTCGGATACGCGCGGTGATGGTTGACGGGCCACCGCTTATGAAAGTAAGTTTCATCCGTGGCGAAGAGTACGAAGATTTCTGCGAGTCACGAGCCGGGTGGGCTGATCGTCCATATCAGCGGCCTGCTCCCCTCGCTGTCGCCCGCCGAGCAGCGGGTGGCCCGGCTGGTCGTCTCCGACCCGGCCGACGCCGCGCGGCGGACCATCACCGATCTCGCCACCGCCGCAGAGACATCCGAGGCCACCGTCATCCGGTTCTGCCGGTCGGTCGGCATGGACGGTTACCCGCAGTTGCGGATCCGGCTCGCCGCCGAGGCCGCCCGCCGGGTCGAGCCGCCGGACGCCCGGGTCGTCGGTGGTGACATCCCGCCCGGCGCGGACCTGGCGCAGATCATCGCCACCATCGCGTTCAACGACGCCCGGGCCGTCGAGGAGACCGCCGAGCAGCTCGACCCGGCGGTCTGCGAGCGGGTGGTCGACACCATCGCCGCCGCCGGCCGCATCGACGTCTACGGCGCCGCCGCCAGCGGCTTCGTCGCCTCGGACTTCCAGCAGAAGCTGCACCGCATCGGCCGCACCGCCTTCTACTTCCCCGACATACACACCGCGCTGACCTCCGCCGCGCTGCTCGGCAAGGGCGACGTCGCCATCGGCATCTCGCACACCGGCACCACCTCCGACGTCATCGAGGTGCTGGAGCAGGCCCGCGCACGGGGCGCCGCGACCGTCGCGCTGACCAACTTCCCCCGCTCGCCGATCACCGAGGTGGCCGACTTCGTGCTCACCACCGCGGCCCGCGAGACGACCTACCGCTCCGGCGCGATGGCCAGCCGGCTCGCCCAGCTCACCGTCGTCGACGTGCTCTTCGTCGGGGTGGCCGCGCGGAACCGGGCACGGGCCCGCAAGGCCCTGGAGGCGACCGCCGAGGCGGTCAAGTCGCACCGGGTCGGCCCGGGCCGGAGGCGCGGGTGACCGCCGGTCGGGTGGAGCCGGACGAGGCGGCGACCGTGGCCCGACCGGTGGTCCGGGTGGGCGCCCCGACCGAGCGTCGCAACCCGGACAGCGCCGACCTCGACCTGATGTCGACCCGGGAAGTGCTCACCGTCATCAACGACGCCGACCGCCGGGTGCCGGCCGCCGTCGCGGCCGTCCTCGACGAGATCGCCGCGGCCGTCGACCTGGCCGTGGCGGCCCTGCACAGCGGGCACCGGGTGCACTACTTCGGCGCGGGCACCTCCGGCCGGCTCGGGGTGCTCGACGCCGCCGAACTGGCCCCCACCTTCAACTCCCCGCGGGACTGGTTCTGCGCCCACCTGGCCGGCGGCCCGGACGCGATGTGGCGTGCCGTCGAGGACGCCGAGGACGACGAGCGGGGTGGCGCCGCCGAGGCGGCCGAGTGCGTACGGCCGGGCGACCTGGTCGTCGGCCTGGCGGCCAGCGGGCGCACACCGTACGTCCTCGGGGCGCTCGCCGCAGCTCGGGCGCAGGGCGCCGCCACGGTGCTGCTCTGTGCGAACCCGGAGGCGGAGGCCGCCTCCTCGGTCGACG
Source organism: Micromonospora purpureochromogenes (assembly GCF_900091515.1). NCBI lineage: Bacteria > Bacillati > Actinomycetota > Actinomycetes > Micromonosporales > Micromonosporaceae > Micromonospora > Micromonospora purpureochromogenes. The sequence goes on from NZ_LT607410.1 coordinate 1,893,104, forward strand.
TGTTCATCGGGGTGGACACGGGACCGGAGGTGGTCACCGGGTCGACCCGGATGAAGGCGGGCACCGCGCAGAAGCTGGTGCTGAACAGTTTCTCCACGGCCGTGATGGTGCGCCTCGGCCGGGTCTACTCGAATCTCATGATCGACATGGTGGCCACCAACGCGAAGCTCCGCGGGCGGATGATCTCGATCCTGATGGAGGCCACCAACTGCTCGGAGGAGATCTGCCGCAGGGCCCTGCACGAGGCCGCCGGCGATCTCAAGACCGCCCTGGTCTCGCTGGTCTCCGGGGCCGAAATTTCCGCCGCCCGGGCCGCCCTGGCCCGCAGCGCGCACCAGGTGCGCGGCGCGCTCGCCCTGCTCGCCTCCTGACCCCCCGCGCGCGACCCGGCCCGCCCACGGCCGGGTGAGACGCGGAACACGTCGCGGACGGGACGTCCCGCACGCCCCGGATTGTTGTCCAGGGCGTGGGGTAATCAATCCCGGAGCGGATGAACCGACCGGTACACCGGCGCGTATCAGGCAGTGACCAGGATCGCAGCCGGGCGGTGACGAGGGTCGCTGCGTCGTTGGGGTCGCAATGGTGCGATTGCCAGGGGCGGAGGTCGATTTCCCCTGATCCGCCAGCCTGTTCGTGGTGCGGAGTCGGCGAGCCCCGAATGGGCGCTGACAGCAAACGTGGACGTGGCGTTCAGCTGATACTCAGGCATTCGTGACACTTTCGACTCACGACATGGAATCCCCGGCACGTCTCATCTGTTGTGTAGGTGTCAGCACCGACGGGCACAGCGGAGGTTACGGGGGAGGGCCGATGGACGTGGGCATGGCAAGGAACCGGGCAACCGGCGCGAGCGAGGGGACCGTGGGAAACGTGGACAAGAACATCGGCATGCGGACCGACGAGGTCGCCGAGGAGCGCGACCTGGTCGGCGTCTACCTTCACGAGATCTCCCGGACGCCGCTGCTGGACGCCGCCAAGGAGGTCGATCTCTCCAAGGCCATCGAGGCCGGCCTGTACGCCGAGCACCTGCTCGGCGAGGACCGCCTCCCCGAGGGCGTCGACCGGGACGACCTGGAGCGCCTGGTCGTCGAGGGCGAGCGCGCCAAGGATCTCTTCATCCGGGCCAACCTGCGACTGGTGGTCTCGATCGCCCGCCGCTACGTCCGGTCCGGGATGCCCATGCTGGATCTGATCCAGGAGGGCAACACCGGCCTGGTCCGCGCGGTGGAGAAGTTCGACTACGAGCGTGGCTACAAGTTCTCGACGTACGCGACCTGGTGGATCCGTCAGGCCATCAGCCGGGCGATCGCCCAGCAGGAGCGGACCGTGCGACTGCCGGTGCACCTGGTCGAGGACGTCAACCGGATGCGCAACGTGGCCCGGCAGCTCACCCGTGAGCTGGGCAGCGACCCGGAGCCGGAGCAGATCGCGGCGGCCCTCGGCGTCACCGTCGAGCGGGTCAACGAGCTGGTCCGCTGGTCGCAGGACACGGTGTCGCTGGACACCCCGGTCGGCGACGACGGCGACACCAAGCTCGGCGACCTGGTCGCCGACAGCGACGCCCCGTCGCCGGAGGAGATCGTCCTCACCGGCCTGGAGCGGCAGCGGATCGAGGGTCTGCTCAACCACCTCGACGACCGGTCGGCCGGCATCATGCGGGCCCGGTACGGGCTCGAGGACGGTCGGGAGCACTCGCTCACCGAGGTCGCGTCGCGCTTCTCGCTCTCCCGGGAGCGGATCCGCCAGCTGGAGATCCAGGCCCTCGGCCGGCTTCGTGAGCTGGCCCGCGCCGAGGGGCTGCAGGCAGCCTGACCTGGTAGTAATGACGGCGAACGGCCGGCGTCCGATAGGGGGACGCCGGCCGTTCGCCGTGTTCGGGCGACGTCAGCGGACCCGGCCGTAGCCCTGGATCGGCATGATGTCCATGTCCCGCTTGAGCACGTTGCGCCCGGCGCTGGGCGCGTCGATGATCTGGCCGCCACCGACGTACAGGGCCATGTGGCCCAGGCCGCTGTAGAAGACCAGGTCTCCCGGGCGCAGATCACCGCGGCCGATGTGGGTCACCACGCCCCACTGCATCCGGGTGTTGTGCGGCAGCGATTTGCCCGCCGCTCGCCAGGCGGCCGAGGTGAGGCCGGAACAGTCGTAACCGTTGGGCCCGTCGGCGCCCCAGACGTACGGCTTGCCGATCGCCCCGTACGCGTAGCGCACGGCGACCCCCGCGCTGCCCGCCACGGCGGGCGCGTCGGGGGCGGAGCGGGCGGCCGGCCGCGGGCTCGGCGACTCGGTGGCCCGGCCGTACGCCTCCCGGCGCAGCTCGTAGAGGCGGGCCAGGTCGCGTTCGATCTTCTTCCTGGTGTTCGCGATGCTGCGCGCCTGTGCGGCCTCCCGGGCCAGCGTCGCGTCCAGCCGGTTCTTCTCGTCGACCAGCTTGCGTTGGCTGGTGGTGAAGCCGGCGATGCGGTCCTGACGTTCCCGGGTGAGCCGGTCGATGGTGCTGAGCCGGTCCAGCAGGGAGACGGACCCGCCCGGTTCCAGCAACGCCTGCGCGGTCCGCAGGCCGCCGGTCTTGTACGCGGTGACGGCCAGCTGCCCGACGTCCGCCCGGCTCCGCGCGGTCTGCTCCTCCAGCGGGCCGATCCGCGCGTGCAGCGCGGCGGCGGTCTCCTTGTTGGCCTTGATCTCCTCGTTGAGCTTGTTGTAGGACTCGACGACCCGTTCCAGCTCGGTCGAGGACTTCTCGATCCGTGCGGTCAGCTCGGCCACCGACGGCTCGGCCCGAGCCACCGACGACGGGGCGATCAACGCGGCCGTGAGGCCGGCGACCGTGAGCGTTCGCACCAGCATCCGTAAGGACGACAAGAGCGGAAGGCTCCTCTCCACGGGCCCTCGGGGGATGCTGACGCCCCCGACGGCACCGGCTCGGGGCCATCCGGACGGATGGCGGCCGACCGCGCCGGCCCGCCCAACGTAACCCGGGACGGGAGTGACGCGCAGGGGAAGCCGGGGCGAAAGTTGGCAAAGGGGCAGGAAAGGCCGCTGCGCAGCGTGACATCCCCTGACGCTGTTGTGGCATGGCGTGCGGCGTGTCGCAGGTACTTCGTCGCTCTTAACCGCTTGCGCCGGATTCGTCGTTCTGGGCGGATGTCGTGGCACGTGAGGGACGGTCGCCGGACAAACCCGAAATGGGGGTCGGATGCGGGCGGCCCTGATCCATCGGGCGCGGCGGAGGCGGGAATCCGACCGGCACGGCTGGCGGGCGGGCAACAGAATGGAACCCGGCGCCGGGAATCCCGCCGTGAGCAGGCACGGGGCGGTGGGAGAGCCGACGCCGCCGGCCCCTGGGAGGACGCCGTGCAGCAGGCAGACCGCTCCGCCACCCGCCCGCCGCGCTCGTCGCGCGGGACGACCCTGCTCTACGCGCGCCCGGGGATCGTGGTGACCACCGAACGGTTCACCGTCGGTCGGAACACCTTCGCCGTCGCCGACCTCACCCACCTACGGGTGGGGCGCGGGCCGCACGACCGGCTGGCCGTGCGCGCCGTCGCGGTGACCGCCACCCTGATCACCGGCGTCGGCGTGCTGCTCGGCTTTCACGGCGGGCTGCAACGGCTCACCGCCGGGGCGTACCTGACCCTCGGGGTGGTGTTCCTGCTGCCGGTGGTGCTGGCGCTGGCCGGGGACCGCTGGCGGCCGCCGGCGTACGAGTTGTGGGGGCACTGCGGCGGCGTCGAGGTGCTGCTGTTCAGCAGCGACGACGAGCGGCAGTTCGACCAGGTCAGCCAGGCGCTGAACCGGGCCCGGGAGCTGCACCGGTATCCCGACGCGGAGGACCCGGCCACCGCGGCCGGCTACTGGCGACCGCAGCCCCGACGGGCCTGACGGACAGCCCCGACCGGCCCGGACCTGAGCTCGACGGGCCTAGCGCGCGGCGACCGGCTCCGGAGCCTGCGGCTGCCGGGCGGCGAGCTCCCGGGTCACCTTGCGCTCGGCGACGAACGACACGAACGGCACCGTGCCGGCGAGCATCACCAGCAGCATCCGCTTGAGCGGCCAGTTCACCCGGCGGCCCAGGTCGAAGGTGGCGGCCAGGTACAGCATGTAGAGCCAGCCGTGCGCGGTGCCGACGACCGCCACCACGATCGGCTCGTCGAACGCGTACTTCAGCGGCATGCCGATCAGCACCAGCACGGCCAGCGCCACGCCCACGATCCAGGCGATCACGCGGTACCGGGTAAGGGCTCCGCCCACCGTCGTCCGTCCTTCCGTACCGGCCTCAGCCGGGATAGTCGCCGGGCCTCGCGCCCGGATTGGCGTTCAACCAGGTCAGGTAGCGGTTGTACTCGGTCAGGTCCGCGTCGTCCGGGGCGTCGACCGCGGCCGGCACCCGGGCCACCCGCACCGGGCGGCGTACCGCCGGGACGCCCGGCTCCGGCCCGGCGTCACCGGCCGGCTCCGGCGCGGCGGCGGCGGGGCCGCGCAGCGTGTGCCGGACCTCACGCGACCAGACGAAGACCACGAAGCCGGCGAAGATCGGCCACTCCACGGCATACGCCCAGCTCAGCGTATTGCCCGAGGCCGCCCGGCTGATCTGCCACCAGCCCAGCCCCAGGAACCCGACGACCAGCACGACCATGGCCACGTGGCGGGCGATCCACGCCGGTGTCCAGAGCCGTTTCATGGCATCGAGCGTACCGGGACGGTCGGGCGTCTCCGACGCGGTGTCGTAGGAGGGTTTGGTGACACCCCGGCTGGGCATCCGTCTAGGTGCCAGCCCGAACGAGCCCGAGGGGGCGACATGACCGAATCAGTACGCCAGTCCGGTGACGTCAGCCCGGAGCAGCGGATGACGGAGTGGGACGGCGACCACGCCCGCGACACGTCGGCCTCCGGCGCGCACGTCGACGGAGAGCTGGGGGTGGACCCGGCGGAGCTGGACGAGGAGGACCTGATCCGGGAGCTGCAGAGCCTGCACCGCACCCGGCTGGACACGCTGCGCCACGCGGCCGACTCCGCGCTCGCCCACCACCTGCGTCGCACCGCCGAGCTGGAGACCGAGTACCTGGCCCGGCACCCCGGGCGCGAGGTGGACCCGAGCCGGCTGCGGGACGCCTGATGGGTACGCGCGCCGAGCGGGGGATGTCCGCGCCGCCCGAGGTGGTGTTCGGCACCGCGACCGACCCGGACCGGGTCTCGGCCTGGCTGCCGGAGCCGCTGCGGTCCGACGGCGGCGAGCGTCCCCAGGAGGCCAGCGCGGAGGAGCTGCGGGCCCGGTGGAGCAACGACTCCGCCCCCGGTTGGTCGGCAGAGCTGCGGGTGGAGCCGGGCGACGCCGGCGGGTCCCGGGTCCGGCTCGACCTGACCGGCGGGGACGACGGCCTGGCCGACGAGGCTCTGGCCAACCTCGCGGGTGAGGTGGCCGACAATCTGACCGCCGGTTGAGCGGACCGTGACCAGAAACGAGGAGGCGCCGGTGACCCAGGGTGGCCTGAAGCAGAGGGTGGCGCGGCTGCGCCAGGCGTACGCCCCGCACGAGTATCGGCCGCTGGGCAGCTACCTGGCGGCGATGGGGACGTACGCCACGGTCACCGCGTCGCTGGCCGGCCTGGTGCGGGCGACCGGACGGCCGGTGCCGGAGCGTCCCGCCCCGGCCGACGTGGTGCTGCTCTCCATCGCCACGCACAAGCTCAGCCGGCTGCTCTCCAAGGACGCGATCACCAGCCCGCTGCGGGCCCCGTTCACCCGCTACGACCACCCGATCGGCAGCGGCGAGGTGATGGAGGAGGTCCGCGACCAGGGCAGCTCGACCCGGCACGCCATCGGCGAGCTGCTGAGCTGCCCGTTCTGCCTGGCCGTCTGGGTCGCCACCGGCCTCACCGGCGGCCTGGTGCTCGCGCCCCGGCTGACCCGGCTGGTGGCCACCGCGCTGACCGCGGTCGCCGCCTCGGACTTCCTGCAGATGGGATACGCCGTGGCCCAGCGGGCCGCCGAGGGCGGAGACCCGGACGAGAGGTGACCCCGTACGCGCGAAGGGGGCCGGCGCGGCGCCGGCCCCCTTTCGCGTCGTCCCGCTCAGGTCGGGTTCACGTCGTCCCGCTCAGGTCGGGGTGGTGCCGCCGTCCTCGCCGGCCCAGCCGCGCGAGGCCTCCGGCTCACGCTCGTCCGAGTCTTCGTCGGTGATCACGTCGCGGTCGACCGCGGTGCGGTCGTGCTCGTTGGCGAAGTCCGGCTCGGGGGTGGTGTCCCGGCCCTCCGGCGGCTGGCCGAGCGCCGGCACGGTCTCGTGCCCCTCGTGGTGCGTCATGCCGTCGTCCTCTCGTCGTCCTGGTCCACCCCCGTGCGCCGCGCCCTCAGGCCACCGAACCGCCCAGCAGGTCGGCCGCCTCGTCCACCGCGTACTCGCCCTGGGGGAGCGCGGCGATCCGGGAGAGCAGCGTCGGCGGCAGCTCCGCGGCGACCGCCCGGCGGTAGATGTCCGCCTGGCTGATCCGCTCCTGGCCGTGGTAGATGTCGTCGAGCAGCTCGTCGAGCTGCCGGGTGTCGACCTCGTCGGTCACCGGTGCGTCATCGGTCACTCCGCCCAGCTACCCCCACCCGAATCGCCCAAACCCGTCAGGCGGGGGTGGGCAGGGCGGCCCGGCGGCCTCGGACCGCGGCGGCCAGGTGGTCCAGCACCTCGGCGGTGGTGTCCCAGCCGATGCAGGCGTCGGTGACCGAGCGTCCGTAGGTCAGCTCCCGGGTCGGGTCCAGGTCCTGGCGGCCCTCGAGCAGGAAGCTCTCCAGCATGATGCCGACGATCCCGCGCTGGCCGGCGGCGAGCTGGGCGGCCACGTCGGCGGCGACCTTCGGCTGGTTGCGGTGGTCCTTGCCGCTGTTGGCGTGGCTGGCGTCGACCACCAACCGCTCGGGCAGGCCGGCGGCCCGCAGCAGGTCCAGCGCGCCCGCCACCGACTCCGCGTCGTAGTTCGGCCGGCCGCCGCCGCCGCGCAGCACCAGGTGCCCGTCGGCGTTGCCCCGGGTGTGCATGATCGCCGGGGTGCCGGAGACGTCGATGCCGGGGAAGACGTGCGGCACACCGGCCGCCCGGATCGCGTCCACCGCCGTGCCGATGCTGCCGTCCGGGCGGTTCTTCATGCCGATCGGCATGGACAGCCCGGAGGCGAGCTGCCGGTGCACCTGGCTCTCCACCGTCCGGGCGCCGATCGCGCCCCAGGCCACCGTGTCGGCGATGTACTGCGGGGTGATCGGGTCCAGGAACTCGCAGCCCACCGGCAGGCCGAGGCGGAGCACGTCCAGCAGCAGCGCCCGGGCGGTCCGCAGGCCGAGGTTGACGTCGCCGGAGCCGTCCAGCGCCGGGTCGTTGATCAGGCCCTTCCAGCCCACCGTGGAACGCGGCTTCTCGAAGTAGACCCGCATCACCACCAGCAGGTCGTCGGCGTGCCGGTCGGCGGCCTCGCACAGCAGGTGGGCGTACTCCAGGGCGGCGGCCGGGTCGTGCACCGAGCAGGGGCCGACCACCACCAGCAGGCGGTCGTCGGCGCGGTCCAGCACCCGGCCGACCGCGCGTCGGCCGGCCAGCACCGCAGAGGCGAGCGGGGCGCGCAGGGGGAGGTCGTGCAGGAGCAGGGCGGGCGTGGTCAATGGCACGACGCGGTCGATCCGTTGGTCGATGACGGCGTCGGTCTCCGGGGTGGTCACGGTGGGCATCCTCTCGCCGACCGTGCCCGGGGCCGGTGCCCGGGTGGAGCCGGCTGCTCGTACGCAAAAAGGCAGGAGCGGAAGCTCCTGCCCGGCCGGCTCGAAAACGACGGTGACGTCAGCTCATGGCGAGGTCACCGGCGTCGGAGCCGGCTGCCTAAACCATCGATACGAGCGCGTCACGTCGGTCAGCGTACCCGACCGGACGGGCAAGGCTCACCGGGGCGTCCGGAAACTCTCGCCCGATGTTTACCCCCGTCGATGCAACTGCGGGTAATTTCATCGACACCGCTCGCACTCTCCGGAGGTAACCGATGGACCGTCGTACCGTCCTGCGCGCCACCGCTGCCGGCGGGGCCGCCGCCTTCGCCGGAAGCCTCTGGTCCGGCGCCGCGCTCGCCGCCCCGGCCCAGCCCGGCGTCGGCCCGTACGGGCCGCTCGGCACCGCCGACGCCCGCGGCCTCCAGCTGCCGGCCGGCTTCACCAGCCGGATCGTCGCCCGGTCCCGGCAGGTCGTGGCCGGCACGTCGTACACCTGGCACGACGCCCCGGACGGCGGCGCCTGCTTCGCCGCCGGCACCGGCTGGATCTACGTCTCGAACTCGGAGATCGCCACCACCGGCGGCGCCTCGGCGATCCGATTCAACGCCGACGGCACGATCGCCTCGGCATACCGGATCCTGTCCAACACCAACCGCAACTGCGCCGGTGGGGCGACCCCGTGGGGGACCTGGCTCTCCTGCGAGGAGGTCAGCCGGGGCTACGTCTACGAGACGTACCCGCAGGGCGGCCTGGCCGCGGTGCGCCGGCCGGCGCTGGGCCGCTTCAACCACGAGGCGGCGGCGGCCGACCCGGTCCGCCAGGTGATCTACCTGACCGAGGACGAGACCAGCGGCTGCTTCTACCGGTTCCGCCCCACGGTCTGGGGCGACCTCTCCGCCGGCACCCTGGAGGTGCTGGTCGCCGGCACCGCCACCAGCGGTCCGGTGAGCTGGACGCGGGTGCCCGACCCGGACGGCTCGCCGACCTACACCCGCCAGCAGGTCTCCGGCGCGAAGAAGTTCAACGGCGGCGAGGGCTGCTGGTACGCCGACGGCACCTGCTGGTTCACCACCAAGGGCGACAACCGGGTCTGGGCGTACGACGCGGTCAATCAGCGGATCGACCTGGCGTACGACGACTCGCTGGTGACCGGCGGCGCCGCGCCGCTGACCGGGGTGGACAACATCACCGGCTCCCGCTCCGGCGACCTCTACGTCGCCGAGGACGGCGGCAACATGGAAATCAATTTGATCACCCCGGACGAGGTGGTCACGCCGTTCGTCCGGATCACCGGGCAGTCCTCGTCGGAGATCACCGGACCGGCGTTCTCCCCGGACGGCAGCCGGCTCTACTTCTCGTCCCAGCGCGGCACCTCCGGCTCCTCCTCCGGCGGGATCACCTACGAGGTGCGCGGCCCGTTCCGCTGAGCCTCCGACGCGGCCGGTCCGGCCCCGGATGGCGCCGGACCGGGCCTGCGGGCGATCTTGTGGCGTGTCGGGCGGGCCGGCGGGGTATGAGGCTCGGCATGAGCCACGAGCAGAGCGACCAGGAACGGGTGGAGTCCCGGGCCCACCTGCTGCCCGAGGAGGCGGCGGTCGGCAGCGACGACCCGCAGGTGCAGGCCGACGCGATCCTCACCGAGTCCGACATCCGGGAGGAGGACCGCAACGCCGCCCCCGACACGGTGCTGGAGCACCGCACCTCCGATCAGACCGCGACCCCGATCGAGCCTCCCGACTGATCGACCGCCCCCCGGGCCCGACGGGAACCCCGGTAGGTCTGCTCGCGCAACCAGGCGAGCGGACCCACCACCCGCAGGCCCGCCGGCAGGTTCCGTACCGGGTCGAAGGCCAGCGCGGCGTCCGTCCGCGCGTCCAGTTGCCCGCCGAGGGTGACCTGGCCGAACGGCCGCCACGGCCCGACAGCGGAGGCGACCGCGAGCACCAGCCGCGGCGCGTCCGCCCGGGTCGCCGCGGCCACCTCGGCCAGACTCCGGCCCAGGTCGGGGGAGTCCGGGTCGGCCAGCGCCGCCAGCCACAGCCGCCGCGTCCCGACCCGGAACGGCATGATCGTGCTGTACGTCCCGGCGAAGCGTCGCCGGGGCAGCGGCACGTTGCGCAGCACCGGGGCGGCCCCGCTGGAGCTGACCAGCAGGTCGAACGCCCGCGCGTCGGCCAGGTGCAGCCGCACCGCCAGCCCCAGCACGTCCGGCCAGCCGTCCGGGGTGGGCACGCCGCGGGAGAACCGGACGGTGGCCCGGTGCCGGCCCGGCTCGTCGAGCAGCGCGACACCGGTCGGCGGTCCGGGCGTACCCCAGATCATCACCTCGGCGGTGAACGAGCGGCCGGTCGGGTGCAGCAGGCGGGCCCCGCGCCGGCGGGTCAGGACGGCGGCGGCCCCGGCGACGGCGACGGCGGCGCCGGCGGCGACGGACTCCGAGGGGGTCGGCATGCCCACTGCGGTACCCCGCGCCGCCCGGTAGATGCCCGCCGCGCCGGGTGGGCTCGCCAACGGATGAGCCGTCCCCTTTCCGCCCCGGAGATCGGATAGCGTCGGGTCATGCCCGACAGCGGTTACCCCTGGCCCATCGAGACGACCCGACTGGACAACGGCCTGCGCGTGGTGGTGAGCGAGGACCGCACCGCTCCGGCGGTGGCGGTCAACCTCTGGTACGACGTGGGCTCCCGGCACGAGCCGACGGGGCAGACCGGTTTCGCCCACCTCTTCGAGCACCTGATGTTCGAGGGCTCGCTCAACGTCGCCAAGACCGAGCACATGAAGCTGATCCAGGGCTCCGGCGGCTCCCTCAACGCCACCACCAACCCGGACCGGACGAACTACTTCGAGACCGTCCCGGCCGAGCACCTGGAGCTGGCGCTCTGGCTGGAGGCCGACCGGATGGGCGGCCTGGTCCCGGCGCTCACCCAGGAGACGCTGGACAACCAGCGCGACGTGGTGAAGAACGAGCGCCGCCAGCGCTACGAGAACGTGCCGTACGGCGACGCCTGGCTGCGGCTGCTGCCGCTGCTGTATCCGCCCGGCCACCCGTACCACCACGCGACGATCGGCTCGATGGCCGACCTGAACGCCGCCGACCTGGTCACCTTCCAGACGTTCCACACCACCTACTACGCGCCCAACAACGCGGTGCTCACCGTCGCCGGCGACGCCTCCGCCGCCGAGGTCTTCGCGCTCGCCGACAAGTACTTCGGCGCGATCCCCGCGCGCGAGGAGATCCTGGCCGCGCCGGACGGCCGGACCGTCACGGCCACCGGCCGGGCCGCCGTCGAGACCGTCACCGGCGACGTCCCCGCGCCCCGGGTGTACGTCGCGCACCGCACCCACCCCTTCGGCACCCCCGGGTACGACGTGGCGACCGTGCTCGCCGCGGTGCTCGGCAGCGGCCGGGGCAGCCGCCTCTACCAGCGCCTGGCGGACGGGGAACGGATCGCCCAGCCGGACCTGGTCGGGGCGTACGGGGTGGACCTGGCACACGCCCCGGCGCCGCTGATCGCCACCGCCACCGCCCGCCCCGGGGTGGGCGCCGAGCGGCTGGCCGCCGGGGTCGCCGAGGTGGTCGACGAGCTGGCCACCGTGCCGGTGACCCACGCCGAGCTGGACCGCGCCAAGGCGCTGCTGAGCACCGCCTGGTGGCGACAGATGTCCACAGTGGACGGCCGGGCGGACACCCTCGGCCGGTACGCCACCCAGTTCGGCGACCCGGCCAAGGCCGCCGAGCGGTTGCCGGCCTGGCTGGCGGTGACCGCCGACCAGATCGCCGAGCAGGCCGCCGAGCTGCTCGGCGCCGACGACCGGGTGACCCTGACCTACCTGCCGGAGGAGACCCCATGACGCTGATCGCCGCCCGTCCCGGCGCGGGCGTGCCCCGCCCGTACCGGTTCCCCGCCGTGGTCCGCCGGGAGGTCGCCGGCGGCCGGGTGGTCGCCGCGCACCTGCCCGGGCAGAACCTCGCCGTGGCGGTGCTGCTGCTCGACGCCGGGGCCGGCCGCGAGCCGGTCGGCAAGGAGGGGCTCGGCGGGGTGCTGGCCAAGGCGTTGGAGGAGGGCACCGCCCAGCGGGACGCCACGGGTTTCGCGCTCGCCGTCGAGGGGCTCGGCACCGAGCTGGTGACCGGGCTGGACTGGGACTCGTTCCAGGTCAGCGTGCAGGTCCCGGTGGACCGGTTGAGCGCCGCGGTGGAGCTGCTCGCCGAGGCGGTCCGGACGCCCAGGCTCGACCCCGACGACGTGCGCCGGGTCCGCGACGACGAGGCGACCGCGCTGCGGATGGACTGGGCCAACCCCGGCCCGCGCGCCGACGCGGCGCTGCGCGCCGACCTCTTCGGCGCCGACAACCGGTGGGGCCGCCCGATGTACGGCGACCCGGACTCGGTGGCCGCGCTGGACGTCGAGGACGTCACCGTCTTCCACTCGGAGTGGTTCCTGCGGCCCGGCACGCTGATCGTCGCCGGCGACCTGGACCGCCTCGACCTGGACGCGCTCGCCGCGGCGGCGTTCGCCGGCACCGGCGGCGGCCCGGCCGAACGCGGCGGCCCGATCGAGGTGCCGCTGCACACCGGGCGGCGGATCCTGCTGGTGGACCGGCCCGGTTCGGTGCAGTCCACGCTGCGGCTCGGGCACCCGTCGCCGCACCGTGCCCACCCGGACCACGTGCCGATCACGCTCGCCGGCACGGTGCTCGGCGGGGCGTTCACCTCCCGCCTCAACCACCTGATCCGGGAGGTGCGCGGCTACACGTACGGCATCCGGGGCGACTTCGCCTCGTCCCGCCGCTTCGGCCGGTTCGCGGTCAGCTCCGGCGTGCAGAACGCGGTCACCGCGCCGGCCCTGGTGGAGGCGGTCGGGGAGATCACCCGTACCCAGGCCGGCGGGGTGACCGCCGACGAGCTGGCGGTGGCCAGCTCGTGGCGGGCCGGCCAGCTGTCGGTCGAGTTGCAGAGCCCGCGGGCGATCGCATCGGCGCTGACCACCCTGGTGGTGCACGACCTGCCGGACGACTACCACGCCCGGCTGCGCGAGGCGCTGCTCGCCGCCGACGTGGCGGAGGTCTCCGCCGCGGCCGCCGCCCACCTGCACCCGGAGTCGCTGACCCTGGTGGTGGAGGGCGACGCAGCGGTGATCCGCGACGAACTCATCGCGACCGGGCTCGGCGAGGTGACGGACGCCACGCTCTGATCGGGGCGAATCCGGTCCGGGCGGTGGGAAAGCATTCCCGCCCGGACCGGCTGCCTGGGTAGCCTCGCGGGCATGAGGATCGGCATTGTGGGGGCCACCGGCCAGGTCGGTGGCGTGATGCGGCAGGTGCTGGCGGAGCGCGACTTCCCGGCGGAGCAGGTGCGGCTGTTCGCCTCCGCCCGGTCGGCCGGGCGCACGCTGCCCTGGCGCGACGGTGAGGTGACGGTCGAGGACGCGGCGACCGCCGACTACTCCGGGCTGGACATCGTGCTCTTCTCGGCGGGCAAGGGCACCGCGAAGGAGCTCGCCCCCCGGGTCGCCGCCGCCGGTGCCGTGGTCATCGACAACTCCTCGGCGTTCCGGATGGACCCGGAGGTGCCGCTGGTGGTGGCCGAGGTCAACCCGCACGCCGCCGCCGTCCGCCCGAAGGGCATCATCGCCAACCCGAACTGCACCACGATGGCCGCCATGCCGGTGCTGCGCCCGCTGCACGCCGAGGCGGAGCTGGTCGGCCTGGTCGTCTCGACGTACCAGGCGGTCTCCGGGGCCGGCCTGGCCGGGGTCGCCGAGCTGGACGAGCAGGTCCGCAAGGTCGCCGAGGACGCCAGCGCGCTCGCCTTCGACGGTGCCGCCGTGCAGTTCCCCACCCCGCGCTCCTTCGCCCGGCCGATCGCCTTCAACGTGCTCCCGCTCGCCGGCTCGATCGTCGACGACGGCTCCTTCGAGACCGACGAGGAGCAGAAGCTGCGCAACGAGAGCCGCAAGATCCTGGACATCCCGGGGCTGAAGGTCTCCGGCACCTGCGTCCGGGTGCCGGTCTTCACCGGTCACTCGCTCCAGATCAACGCCCGGTTCGCCCGGCCGCTCACCCCGCAGCGGGCCCGCGAGCTGCTCGACGGCGCGCCCGGCGTGGCCCTGTCCGAGGTGCCGACCCCGCTGGAGGCCGCCGGCCAGGACCCGACGTACGTGGGCCGGATCCGCGCCGACGAGACCGTCGAGCACGGCCTGGCGCTGTTCTGCTCCAACGACAACCTGCGCAAGGGCGCCGCGCTGAACGCGGTGCAGATCGCCGAGCTGGTCGCCGCCGAACTCCGCTGAGCGGCCCCGCCTTGTCCGCGCGCCCGCCGTGCCGGTCCGGCCCACCGCCGGCCGGTGCGGCGGTCGGGTGAGCGGGGCCGGGCCGGGCGGGCGCGGCGAGACCGGGCGATCCGGGTGCGGGCGACCTGCCGGACGGGCATATTGGTGCCTCTCAGGTGTGTCGCCCGCGCGGCGTACCACGCTGCCGACGTCGACGCGGAGGATCCCATGGCGGACGAACGGACCCGGGCGGCCCTGACCGATCTCATCGCGGGCCGCCGGGTCGGCGTGCTCGCCACCATCAAACGGGACGGCCGGCCGCAGCTGTCCAACGTGCTCTACGCCTTCGACCGCGAGCGTGCGCTGATCCGGGTCTCCGTCACCGACGGCCGGGCCAAGACCGCCAACCTGCGCCGCGACCCCCGGGCCAGCTTCCACGTCAGCAGCGACGACGGCTGGGCGTACGCGGTGGCGGAGGCGCGCGCCGAGCTGACCTCGGTGGCGGCCGGACCGGACGACCCCACCGTCGAGGAACTGATCGGGCTCTACCGGGCGGTGCAGGGCGAACACCCCGACTGGGACGACTTCCGCGCCGCCATGGTCGCCGAGCGGCGCCTCGTGCTACGGCTGCACGTCGAGCGGGTCTACGGCATGCCCCCGCCCGACTGAGCGGCTGTCGCGGCGGCGGTGTGGCGGCGGCCCGCCGGGTATACCGGGCTCCTGCGTAACGCCGGCGACCGCACGGCCCGGCGGGAACGGGGGAGCCGATGGGCGCCGAGCGGGCACGACCCGGACCGGCCGGGGCGCAGGAGGAGGCGGCGCTGCGGTCGGACACCGCACGGGCCGTCGGGTTCAGCGACGCCGTCTTCGCGATCATCATCACGGTGCTGGTCCTGGAGCTGAACCCGCCCGAGGTGCCTCCCGGCGGGATGGGGCACATCCTGCTCGAACAGTGGCCGACCTACCTGGCGTACGTGACCTCCTACCTCTGGGTCGCGGTGGGCTGGCTCAACCACAAGGGGACCTACCACCGCATCCGCAGCACCGATCGGGGCCTGCAGTGGTGGAACCTCGGGGTGCTCTTCAGCACCGCGCTGCTGCCGTTCGCCACGGTCGTCGTCTCCCGCTCGGTGCAGGCCGGCGACCGGGCCGACGAGATGGTGGCGGTGGTGCTGTACGCGGCGGTCGGGGTGGTGCTCTCCGCCGCCTGGCTCGGGCTCTACCACCACCTCAGCCGACACGAGGACCTGTTGCAGGAGCGCGTCCCGGCCCGGTTCTTCGCCGTCGAACGCGGTCGGGCGGTGCTCGGCATCGGCGCGTACGCGGTGGCCGCGCTGGTCGGCTGGCTGGGAGCGGTGCCGGTGGCGCTGGTGATCTTCCTGCTCCTGCCGCTGTTGTACGCGCTGTCCAGCAACGGCTTCTACGACCTGCGCCGGCGGCTGCGGCGGCGCCGGTGAGCACGCGTTACCTGCTGCGGCGTGGCGGGTAGACGGGGCCTGCCGACACCGAGAGGGGAGCACCATGACAACGGTCGGAGAGTTCATGACGACCCGGTTGGTGACGATGGACGGCAACGACACGCTCACCGCGGCGGCCCAGGAGATGCGGGACAGCGCGATCGGCGACGTGGTGGTGACCGCGGGAGACGACGTGGTCGGCATCGTCACGGATCGGGACATCACGGTCCGTGCGGTGGCCGAGAACATGGATCCGAACACCACCAGGCTCAACCAGGTCACCAGCAAGGACGTGGTGACGGTCAGCCAGTACGACGACGCCGTCGCCGCGGCCGACCTGATGCGCACCTACGCCGTACGCCGGCTGCCGGTGATCGACGACGGCAAGCTGGTCGGCCTGGTGTCGATGGGTGACCTGGCGGTCGAACGGGAGCCACAGTCGGTGCTGGCCGACATCAGCGCCGACGAGCCCAACAACTGACCTGTCCCGCCGCGGGCCGTGACGCCGGCTCCCCTCGTGGGGGCCGGCGTCCGTCCTGCCCGGGGCGCCTTCAGGCGGACTCCACCCGGACCGTCACGGCGGACGCCCCACGGGCCAGTCGTACCGTCTCGGCCTCCGCCTCGATCCGCTCGCCGGCCCGATGCGACAGCCGGGTGAACGGGGTGACGGTCAGGTCGAGCCGACCTCGACCGGACTGCCTGGCCCGCCAGGTGCCGCCGATCTCGCCGTCGACCAGCAGCGCGCCCGGGTTGCCGAGCATCCGCCACAGCTCTCGCTGGTGCGCCGGATCGGGGACCAGTACGTCCCGGTCCCGCGCCTGGAGGAACGGATCGCCCGCCGGCAGCAGGCGGACGCCGTCCAGCGGCTCGGCGCCGCGCAGCGCGGCCAGCCGGTCGGTGGGCAGCCAGGCCCGCCGGCCGTCCACCCGGACCTCGGTCAGCTCGGCCGCCGGCCACACCGCCCGCAGCTCGGTGGCGGTGGTGCCCAGGAAGCCGGCCACGTCCGTCACGGTGGCCGGCCCGAGCAGGCGGAGATACGCCAGCACCAGGCCCGCCGTGCCCGCCGCCCGCGTGGGCAGGGCCGGCCGGTCGGCCAGCGGCGCCAGCCGGGCGGCCCGCCCGGAAACCTCCAGCCGGACGCCGCCGGCCAGCCCGGCCTGCTGGAAGAGGGACCCGGCGACGTGCCGCGCCGCGCACGGCCCGCAGTCGTAGCTCAGCTCGGCGGGAATGCGGTCGGTGACCGCCCGGCTCACCGCGCTCTTGTCCATGACGGTGGTGACCACCTCCCGGAAGGCCTGCGCGGTGCGGTGGAAGGCGACCCTGCCGAGCTTCGCCGCCCCGGCACGGATCTGCTCGGCCACCCGGCGCGCGGCGTCGGCGTCGCTGAGCGGCCAGAGCGCGGCGGCCAGCCCGGTCAGCTCGGCGCGGCGGTGCAGGTGCGGCGCTCCGCGGGCGGCCCAGACCAGCTCCAGGCGGTCGTCGTCGAGGCCGGCGGCGCCGCGCGCGGCCAGCGCCAGCCGGGCCGAGCCGTAGGGGGTGTCCTGCACGCCCAGGTCGAGCACCGCCAGGTCGGCCGGGCGCAGCCCGGGCCGGTCGAGCTGCCGCGCTGCGGCCCGGTGAGCGAGCACCCGGCCGCGGTCGACCGTCGGCACCGCCGCCATCGGCCCCTCCCGTCGTCGTCCGTCGAGCAGGCTACTGCTCCGGTACGACGCTCGGCCGGACTCACCCGATCCGGGCGAGGTTGACGGCGCGCCGGACGGGGACCCGGTCGGCGTACGTCGTGATGCCGTGGATCGACGGGGGGAGTGGATGGTGGACCCGACCACGAGGTTCTTCGACGATCTCGACCGGCGGGGTTACGAGCCCCTGCTGGACAAGACCTCGGGGACGTTGCGCTTCGACCTGCACGAGGGGGCGCAGACGACGCACTGGCTGCTCCAGATCGACCGGGGCAGGCTCGGGGTGAGCCAGGAGGACCGGGAGGCGGACACGGTGATCGGCACCGATCCGGTTTTCTTCGGAGACATGGTCGCCGGCCGCGAGAACGCGATCGCCGCGCTGCTGCGGGGCGACATGACCGTCTCGGGTAACCCGCGACTGTTGCTCCAGGTGGAACGGATCTTCCCGGGTCCCGTCACCTCCACCGGCCCCCGTCACGAATACCGCAGGGAGGCCCGCTGATGGCGCAGAGCAACATGATCCGCATCCTGGACGGCAACACCTTCGTCGTCTCCGAGGACACCGGCGACATCGAGGCGACGCCGAGCGAGCCGACCGGCCTGTTCTCCCTCGACACCCGCTTCCTGTCGAAGTGGGTGCTCACGGTCAACGGCGAGCGGCTCAACGCGCTCTCCTTCGACGACCTGCAGTACTACGAGGCGCGGTTCTTCCTGGTGCCCGGCATGGCCACCCACTACATCGACGCCAAGCTGTCGATCATCCGGGAGCGCACCGTGGGCGGCAGCTTCCAAGAGCAGGTGACCATCCTCAACCACGACGAGAAGCCGGTGGACCTGGAGATCCGGATGGACGCCGGCTCCGACTTCGCCGACCTGTTCCAGGTCAAGGACGAGATCCTGAACAAGAAGGGCGAGATCTACACGGAGGTGGAGGCGGACCGGCTGCGCCTGGGCTACCGGCGGGGCAACTTCAAGCGGGAGACGGTCATCTCGGCGTCCCGCCCGGCCCGCTACGACAAGAACGGGTTCGCGTTCAGCGTCCACCTGGAGCCGAACGAGCAGTGGGACACCAGCATCAACGTGGGCACCTTCGCGCTCGGCCCGGGCGGTCGGGACCTGCGGATGGGTCTGCGGGCGCACGGCACCGAGCGGCTGGCCCTTGAGCACGACCTCCAGGAGTGGGTGGCCAAGGCTCCGAAGGTCAACAGTGAGCACCCGGAGCTGGCGTCCACCTACCGGCGCAGTCTGATCGACCTGGCGGCGCTGCGCTTCTCGCCGTTGTCGCTCGGTGGCCAGGCCCTGCCCGCGGCCGGCCTCCCCTGGTTCATGACGATGTTCGGGCGGGACAGCATCCTGACCTGCCTCCAGGTGCTGCCGTTCGCCCCCGACCTGTCCAGGACGACGCTGCGCATCCTGGGCGCCCTGCAGGGCACCCGGTTCGACGACTTCCGGGACGAGGACCCGGGCCGGATCCTGCACGAGATGCGCTACGGCGAGACCGCCGGCTTCGAGGAGCAGCCGCACTCGCCGTACTACGGCTCGGTCGACGCCACGCCGCTCTTCGTGATCCTGCTCGACGAGTACGAGAAGTGGAGCGGGGACGTCACGCTGGTCCGCGAGCTGGAACGGGAGTGCCGGGCCGCGCTCAAGTGGATCGACGACTACGCCGACCTGGTCGGCAGCGGCTACATCTGGTACGAGCGGCGCAACAGCGAGACCGGCCTGGAGAACCAGTGCTGGAAGGACTCCTGGGACTCGATCCAGTACCGCGACGGCACGCTGCCGCCGTTCCCCCGGGCCACCTGTGAGGTGCAGGGCTACGCGTACGACGCGAAGCTGCGTGCCGCCCGGCTGGCCCGCGAGTTCTGGGACGACCCGGCGTACGCCGACCAGTTGGAGCGGGAGGCGGCGCAGCTCAAGGAGCGGTTCAACCGGGACTGGTGGGTGGCGGACGGCGAGTACTACGCCCTCGCCCTGGACCCGGAGGGGCGCCAGTGCGCCACGCTGAGCTCCAACATCGGCCACCTGCTGTGGAGCGGGATCGTCGACCAGGACCGGGCCGAGAAGATCGCCCACCACCTGGTCGGTCCCCGGCTCTTCTCCGGCTGGGGGGTGCGCACCCTCGCCGAGGGTGAGGTCCGGTACAACCCGATCGGCTACCACAACGGCACGATCTGGCCCTTCGACAACTCGTTCATCGCCTGGGGCCTGCGGCGGTACGGCTTCAACGAGGAGGCCGCCACCATCGCCAGCGGGATCCTCGACGCCGCCCGGTACTTCAACGGGCGGCTGCCGGAGGCGTTCGGCGGCTATCCCCGGGAGCAGACCAAGTTCCCGGTGGAGTACCCGACGGCGTGCAGCCCGCAGGCGTGGTCCACCGGCACCCCGCTGCTGCTGCTGCGCACGATGCTCGGGCTGGAGCCGCACGAGGGGCACCTGGCGGTCGAGCCGATGCTGCCGGTGGGCATGGGGCGGATCGAGGTGCTGGACATCCCGGGCCGGTGGGGTCGGGTGGACGCCTTCGCCCGGGGCCGGTTGGACCTGGAGAAACTCGCCGAGTGAGGCAGGTTCCGCCTGCTCTCCCGCCGCCCGTTCAGGGCCGGTGGGGGAGCAGGCAGAACTCGTTGCCCTCGGGGTCGGCGAGGACCGTCCAGCCCGGCAGCTCCCGGACCACGGTGGCGCCGGCCGCCAGCACGTCGGCCCGCTCCTCGGCGTCGCCCACCAGGTCGAGGTGGATCCGACCGGGGGCGGGCAGGTCGGGCACGGGGGAGATCCAGACGTCGGGGCGGTGCCCGTGCGGGTCGCGCAGCAGGACCGACTCGCCCGGGGTCAGCGATCGGTCGGCGAGCTTCGCCTCGTCCTCCGGCACCACCGGCAGCCCGGTGACCACGCTCCAGAAGGGCGCCAGCAGGTACGGGTCGCGACAGTGGATCACGATGGAGTGCAGCTCCGGCATGCGTCGACGGTAGCCCCGCCGACTTCCCGTGGGCCCAGGATTTCTCCGCCGGTCAGCGGGCCGGCAGGACGGTGTCGAGGAACGCGGCGGTGACCGCCCGGATGTCCGGCCGGTCCAGGGCCAGGGCGTGGCCGCCGTGGGTGATCCAGCTGTGGGTGGGATGGCCGGCGGCGACGAGCGCCCCGGTGAGGGCGACCGACTGGCCCACCGGGACGGCCGCGTCGCCGGTGCCGTGCACGAGCAGCACCGGCACCCGGTTGCCGAGGTGGCTGGCGACGGTCGAGTCGACGGTGGCCGGGTCGCCGGCGGCCGGCGGATGGCCCAGCAGGTCGGCCCACGGGTCGTCGGACGCCCGCGACCGGCGCCACTCGTCGTCCAGCGGGTCGCTCACCGGCCAGTACGCCAGCCCCGCCGCGACGTCGTGCGGCCGGTCGACCCCGCGCAGCGCCAGGTGCAGGGCCAGGGTGCCGCCGGCCGAGTCTCCGGCGACGAGCAGCGGCAGCCCGCCGGCCTCCTCGCGGGCGGCCCGCGCCGCCCGGCGTACGTCGTCGAGCTGCGCCGGCCAGTGCGCCTGGTGGGAGAAGCGGTAGGTCGCCGCCACCACCCGCAGCCCGAGCCGGGCCAGGGCCGCGCCGTCCTCGTGCGACCGGCCACGCCACCCGCCGCCGTGGACCCAGAGCAGCACCGCGCGTTCCGTCATCCCGCCATCCTGAGCCGCGGGCGCCGGCCGGGGCGAGCCCTTCTGCCAGCGGCAGAGCGACTGGACCCGGGGCCGAGCCACCGAGCGCCGGTTTCGGGCCCTACGGGTCCGTAACCTACGCGGGGTAAAGTTGGCGAATGTCGGAACTCGTGTACCCCCCTGTGATCGCCGCCGCCAAGACGATGTTCCGGGTCCTCGACCTGCGCCTGACCGTCGAGGGCAGCCACCACGTCCCGCATACCGGCGGGGCCGTGCTGGCCAGCAACCACGTCAGCTACCTCGACTTCATCTTCTGCGGCTACGGGGCGCACGAATCCCGCCGGCTGGTCCGGTTCATGGCGAAGCACGAGGTCTTCGCGCACAAGGTCTCCGGCCCGCTGATGCGCGGCATGAAGCACATCCCGGTGGACCGCCGCGCCGGCGCCGGGTCGTACAACGCGGCGGTGAGCGCGCTGCGGCGCGGCGAGGTGGTCGGCGTCTTCCCCGAGGCGACGATCAGCCGCTCGTTCACCGTCAAGGAGCTCAAGAGCGGGGCCGCCCGGATGGCGCAGCAGGCCGGCGTGCCGCTGCTGCCGGTGGCGGTCTGGGGCACCCAGCGACTCTGGACCAAGGGCCGGCCCAAGAACCTGACCCGCCGGCACACCCCGATCACCATCCTGCTCGGCGAGCCGATTGACCCGGCGGAGTGGCCGGACACCAACGCGATGACCGTCGAGCTGAAGAGCCGGCTGTCGGCCCTGGTCGACCGGGCCCAGCGGGAGTACCCGGACCAGCCGGCCGGCCCGGAGGACGCCTGGTGGCAGCCGGCCCACCTGGGCGGCACCGCCCCCACCCTGGAGGAGGCCGCCGAGCTGGACCGGCGCGGCCGCCGCACCGCCGCCTCCTGAGGCTGCCCAGGCCCGGACGACGCCCCGGCTCCGGTGGGCCGGGGCGGTGACCGGATCGTTCCGCATCCGGGCATGATGGTGTCTGCCGCCCCGGCAGCGACCCGGCCAGGATCTACAGCCATGAGCAGAGCAGCACTCGTCGTCATCGACGTCCAGGAGTCCTTCCGTCAGCGCCCGATCTGGGCCCACGCGTCGCAGCCCGACATCGTGCGCCAGGTCGACCGGCTGGTCGACGCCGCGCGTCGCCGGGGCGACCTGGTGGTCTGGGTCCTGCACGCCGAGCCGGGCAGCGGGACCGTCTTCGACCCGGCGCTCGGCCACGTCCGGCTGATCGCGGGGCTGACCCCGGTGGCCGGCGAGCCCACCCTGGTCAAGACGTCCCACAACGCCTTCACCACCACCAACCTCCAGCAGATCCTCACCATGGCCGGCATCCGCGAGCTGACCGTCTGCGGCATCCGCACCGAGCAGTGCGTGGAGACCACCACCCGGGTCGGCTGCGACCTGGGCTACGAGATGACGTTCGTGACCGACGCGACGATGACCTTCCCGACCCCGCACCGGGACCTGCCGCCGACCGCCACCGTCGCGGAGATCCTCGCCGACCCGCGCACCCTGTCCGGCGAGGAGATGACCGCCCGGACGGAGTACGCCCTCGCCGGCCGCTTCGCCACCGTCCGCACCGTCGACGAGGTGACCGGGGCGACCCCGGTCGGCGCGCGGGGCTGATTCGATGGCCCGGGTCGTCTTCCTGCTGGTCCCGCAGCTGCACCTGCTGGACCTGGCCGGCCCAGCCCAGGTCTTCTCCACCGCCGCCGACAACGGGTACGACTACCGGCTGCACTACGTCGCCGAGCGGGACACCGTGCCGACCGTGCAGGGCGTACCGCTGGGGGCCGCCACCGGGTGGCCGGAGCTCGACGCGGACGACCTGGTGGTCGTACCCGGCTGGCGGCCGCGGGCGCACGGCCCGGCGGGGCCGGTCGGCCGGGACGACCTGCGGCGCCTGGCCGACCACCACGCGGGCGGCGGCACGGTGGCCAGCATCTGCGCCGGCGCGTTCGCGCTCGGCCGGGCCGGCCTGCTCGACGGCCGGCGCTGCACCACCCACCACGACGTGCAGGACGACCTGGCCCGGGTCTTCCCGGCCGCCCGGGTGGTCCGGGACGTGCTCTACGTGGTGGACGACCGGGTGGTGACCTCCGCCGGCATCGCCAGCGGCATCGACGTGGCGCTGCACCTGGTGGCCACCCGGCACGGCCCGGCCGCCGCCGCCCGGATCGCCCGCACCCTGGTGGTCCACACCCGGCGCAACGGGCACGAGCAGCAGGCCAGCGCGATGATGCGGCACCGCTCGCACCTGTCCGACGCGGCCCACCGGGTGCAGGACCTCATCGACAGCAGGTTTTCCGAGCCGCTGCCGCTGGCCGACCTGGCCGCCGCCGGCGGGGTCGCGGAACGCACCCTGACCCGGCTGTTCCGCCAGGCCACCGGGCTCACGCCGCTCGGCTACCAGCAGCTGCTGAGGGTCGAGCGGGCCGAGCACCTGATCGGGCACGGCGCCACCGTCGAGTCCGCCGCCCGGGCCGTCGGGTTCACCGACGCCCGGATGCTGCGCCGGCTACGGGCCCGGGCTCACTCGCCGACGGCGTCCCGCGCCGACGGCGCCGGCGTGCGGTAGTAGTCGTCCCGGGACAGGAACTCCACCGGCAGCGAACCGGGCAGTGTCACCCGGGCCACCCCGTCCAGCGGGCCGGGCGCCGCCCGGCGGGCCAGCTCGTCGCGCTCCGGCGGGGAGAGTTCGACCAGGTCCGGGTGGCTCAGCCGGAACGTGGCCACCGACCGGCGGATCAGCCGGGCCAGCTCCGTCACCGTGTCGGCCGGACCGCCGAGGGCGAGCGCCGGCTGCTGGATGGTCCGCAGCGCGTCGCAGACCACCAGCAGTTCCCGGTCGGCCCTCGGGTCGGGGGCGGGCCCGTCCGCCAGCGGGCCGGCAGGTGCCGGGCCGGCGGCTGGCGGCAGTTCCAGGCGGGACGGCCACTGCCAGCGGATCTGCCCGCTGACCAGGCGGGACAGCCGAAGAGCGCGCCGGTGCCGGGCGTCGCCACGGCCGTCCCGCCCGGCGACCACGGCCAGCTCGGCGCCGGCGCACACGTACGCCAGCCGCCGGTCGGTGACGGTGACGGTGGCCGGCGCGGGCAGCACCCACTGCCGCCGGGTGCCGGTGGGGCTGAGCAGGCAACCGGCCACCGGCGTACGCAGCCGCCGCAACACCCGCTCGCCCGGCTCGGGGACCAGCTCGTAGCGCCGGTCCAGCACCGGCCGGAGCTCGTCGTGCGGCGCATCGAAGCGGTGCGGTGCGATGAAGAACGGGGACGCGTCCTCGCGCATCGTCACGACCTCCCGGCGGTTGACCTCCTGCCGGTAAGCCTCGCCCAGCCCGCCGGGCCTGTCATGACAGCCGTTAGGGGGTCGGCCGGTCGGCCGCCGCCTGCGACCGGTAGATGCCGATCTCCTCCGGTCGGACGAGGCCGTCCTCGATCGCCCGGGCCAGCAGCGCCGCCTTGGTCGCCGCCGGCCGGCCCGCCCGGGTGTACTTGATCCGCGCCCGGTCCACGTACTGCTTGACGGTGTGCTCGCTGATCCGCATCCGACGGGCCACCGACGCCTTCGACATCGACTGGAACCAGAGCAGCAGCGCCTCCCGTTCCTTGTCGGACAGGGCCGGGCGGTCCGGACGGGGGTCGCCCACCATCGCCCCGGCCAGCGCCGGTGGCACGTACGGGCGGTCGCTGGCGGCGGCCAGGACGGTCGCCACGCAGTGTTCCCGCCCCTCGTGCTTGGCCAGGAACGCCGCCGCCCCGGCGTCCAGCGCGGCGAGCATCGTCGCCGGGTCGGTGTGCTCGGAGTAGACCACCACCCGCCGACCGGCGGCGCTCAGCTCGGCCAGCTTGTCGATCACCATCCGTCCGTGCAGGCGCAGGTCCAGCAGGACCACGTCGGCGTCCGGCGCGTCCCGCAGCACCTGGTCCGGATCGTCCCCGGTGGCCAGGACGCGCAGCCGCGGCTCGGAGGCCAGCCAGGCCCGGACCCCGTCGATCACCACCGGGTGGTCGTCCACGATGGCCACCCCGACGGGCCGGTCCCCGCTCACGTCCTGCGCCACCGGGTCTGCGTCCACCTGATCTCCCCGTCCCGCTCCTGCACGTGCTCCACCTGGCCGTCGTCCTCGACGTGGCTCGGCGGACCGGTCCCGGCGGAATCGTCCACCTCGGGGGCGACCAGGCTGACCACCACCTCGTCCGGGCCGGCGACCACCGTCAGCCGGGCCCAGCGCTGCGCCTCGGTCAGCGCGGCGGTGGGCGGGTCCACCAGCCGGCGGCGGACCTCCACCGGCAGCGGCGGGGGCGTGCCGATGGCGACCAGGTCGATCGGCAGGCCGTTCCGCTCGGCCAGGTCGGCGGCGGCGCGCAGCTCGTGCAGCAGCGGGTCCGGCACGTCGTCCGACTCGGCGATCAGTCGGCGCAGCCGGGCCGCGGCGAGCACGCACCGGCGCTGCACCAGCGCGTCGGCCGGATCGCCGCGCCCGTCGGCCAGCTCGGCCAGCACCTCCTCGGCGGCGCCGCTGACCAGGGCGAGCCGGGCCTGCCGCTCCCGCCGGGCCCACTCGGCCGCGTCCCGCTCGGCGGCGACCGCGAGGGTGGCCGCCGCCGTCGCGGCGCGTTGCCGGGCCAGGCCGGCGATCACCGCCGCGCCGGTGAAGACCGCGATGGGCAGCGAGGACGTGCCGTAGACGTACATCGCGTACCGGGTCAGGTCGGCGGGGGCGGTCGCGCCGTGCCCGAGCAGCGCGGCCAGCGCGATCAGCGAGTGGGCGGCGAGCAGGGCGACCAGCCAGGGGATCCGCCGCCCCCAGAGCACCACCACGAAGAACCAGCCGAGGGTGCCCCAGACCCAGTTGGCGGCGGTGAACAACAGCTCCCGCCCGCTGGCCGCGAAGACCGCCACGTCCACCGCCAGCAGCACCGCGACCAGAGGCGGCGCCGGCGGCCGGGCCCCGCCCAGCAGCCGGGCCCCGGCGTACCCGCCGGTCGCGGCGACGACCAGCCAGCCGGCCGCGACCACCGCCGGCGCGGCCAGCTCGGACCACGACCCGAGCAGCGCCGGCAACCCGATCACCGCGTGCCACACCAGCGCGATGGCGACGGCCGCGATCCGCGCGCCGCGGTCCGAGGCGCGGGCCACGTCGACCGCCGGGACGTCGTCCGGCGGCGAGAGGCTCCCCGGGGACGGATCGACCCGGGGTACGGCGACCGGGCCGGCGTCGAGGTCAGCCGACATGGGGCCATTCCAACCGGATCCGGGTGCCCTCGCCGGGGGCGGAGGCCACCTCCGCGTGCCCGCCGACCTCGGCGAGGTGCCCGCGTACCGACTCGCGCAACCCGTACCGGTGGGCCGGGACGGCGGCCGGGTCGAAGCCGGGACCGTCGTCGACCACCTCGACCACGACGGTCTCCGCCTCGGTGGTCAGCCGCAGCGTCACGGTCGCGCCGGGCGCGTGTCGCGCCACGTTGGCCAGCGCGGCGGCGGTGGCGTCCGCGAGCGCGGTGGCGGCCGGGGCCGGGGCGGCGCAGGGCGCCAGCTCGGCGGTCACCGCCAGCTCCGGGTGGGCGTCGCGCACCGCCCGCAACCGCTCGTCCACCGCGACCCGGCCGCCGACCGGCGCGGACCGCGCGTCGGCGAGCCCGACGAGGGTACGCAGGTCCGCCGCGGCCCGCCGGCGCAGCGCCGGCGACCCGTCGGGCACCGCACCGAGGCCGACCATGGTGAGCGTGCCGAGGACGGTGTCGTGCAGGTCCCGGTTCTGCCGTCGCTCCGCCTCCCGGGCGGTACGGGCGATCAGCGCGTCCCGGCGCAACCCCTGGTAGTCGGCGAAGGCCCGGTCGGCCCGGCCGATCCGTCGGCGCATGACCGCGGTCATCATCGCCGCCAGCCCGGTCTGCCCGAGCAGGGTCGCCGCGTGGGCGGTGGCCTCGGTCGGGTTGCCGGCGGCGGTGGCGCCGGCGGCGTAGGCGGCGGTGAGCAGCAGCCCCGCCGGGAGCGACCAGCGGGCGGCGGCGGTGGCCTGCGTGTTGATCACCGTGGTGCTGGCCAGCACGGCGATCCAGCTGCCCTCACCCGGCAGCACCTCCGGCGCGACCAGGTGGGGGATGAGCAGGCACGCCGCCGTGGTGAGCGCCACGTCCCCGGTGACCAGCGCGGCGCCGATCCCGGCGCGCAGCGCCCGGACGGCGTAGAGCACCGACCACGCCGTCAGCACCGCGACCGCCACGAGCAGCGCCCCGGTCCGCACCGGCGGGGTGCGCACCGCCAGCGCGGTGACCGCCCCGACCAGCCCGCAGGTGAGCCGCAGCAGGGCCGGCAGGGTGGTGAAGATGAGCGTGAACGCGCCACCGGCCGGCCGGTCCAACAGCGACGGCGGCAAGGTCGGAGCGGGTACGGCCGACATCGGGGAGGCGTCCTTCGAGCAGCGACCCGTCCGGGTCCGCGCAGCGGTAGATCGACGACGGAGAATAGCACGGAACGTCCGTTCCGATCACCCTCGGTACGCGCCGTGTCGCTGACGGGTCAACCGGCTCCCACCGTCGCGACGGCGAGCAGGTGGCAGCTGACCCCGATCACCGCCGCATCGCACTCGAACGCCCGCGCGCACGCCACCGCCTCGCGGAACAGCGGGGACTCCTCGGCCGCGCCGAGCGTCTCCAGCACCGGCCAGAGCGGGCCCTCGATGCCGTACACGGTGACCGCCGGCAGCCCGGCGGCGGTGAACTCGTCCACCAACTGCTCCGGGCGGTGGAAGTAGGCGGTGGTGAAGCCGGTGGCCGGGTCGTTGACTCCCGTGGCGTACGCAGCCAGGATCGCCGGCCGGCTGCCGTCGTCCACCCGGCCCTGCCGGACCAGGTCGATCATCGGCGTGTTGCGGCTGATCGCGGCGGCCAGCACCGGCCCGCCCGGACGGGTGACCCGGGCGGCCTCCCGCAGCGCGATGACCCGGTCGCCCCGCTCGGTCAGGTGGTAGAGCGGCCCGAGCAGCAGACTGGCGTCCACACTTTCGTCGGCGTACGGCAGGTGCCGCGCGTCGCCCACGCCGGCGCCCGCCACCGGGTGGTCGCGCCGGGCCGCCGCCGCGTGCGCCGGCACCAGGTCGACCAGGTGCACCGGGTGGCCGGCGGCGGCCAGCCAGCTCGCGTACGCCCCCGGGCCGCCGCCCAGGTCCAGCACCGTCGCGGGCGGCGGCGGCAGCAGCCGGGCGAGCAACTCCCGGGTACGGGCC
Source organism: Micromonospora purpureochromogenes (assembly GCF_900091515.1). Lineage (NCBI taxonomy): Bacteria > Bacillati > Actinomycetota > Actinomycetes > Micromonosporales > Micromonosporaceae > Micromonospora > Micromonospora purpureochromogenes. The sequence continues at coordinate 1,921,129 of NZ_LT607410.1, forward strand.
CGCTCCAGCCGCCCCTGCGGCGTGCGGTCCAGCCGGCCGGCCTCGTCGTAGACGTCGGTGTAGTAGCGGCGGATGTCCGGCTCGGGCGCTCGGGTCGACGGCATCCGTCGATGGTCGAGCGTGGACGCGCCCACGTCACCCGGGTTTCCGCGCCGGCCCCTCACGGGGTGTGACCGGGTGTGCCGTCCTCGCGATCGTGAAGGGCCGGTGTGACGTATCGGGGGAGGCCGGCGCTGAGGGGCACGGAAGGTGTGATCCGGAAGGCGCCCCGGGGACACCGCCACTCCGTCATCCCCTCAAGACCGGAGCCCTCATGCTGCACACCGCACTGGCGAAACTGCTCACCCTGAAGGTCGGGGCCACGGCGCTCGCCGTGACCGCCACCGGTGGAGTGGCGCTCGCCGCCGCGAACGGCACCCTGCCGAACCCGCTGACCGGGGCGAGCGCCAAGCCCTCGGCGCACGCCACCGGCGCCCCCACCGACAAGGCGAAGGGCGAGAAGTCGCCGGGCGCGAAGGGCACCCCCTCGCCGTCCATGGTCGGCCTCTGCCACGCCTACACCGCCAAGGCCGCCGACAACCCGGGCAAGGCGCTGGAGAATCCCGCCTTCACCGTGCTGATCACCACCGCCGGTGGCCGGGAGCAGGTGGCCGGCTACTGCACCACGCTGCTCGCCGCCGAGAAGGGCAAGCAGACCCCCCGCCCCTCGGTAACGCCCAGCCACCCGACCAGCAAGCCGGACGCGCGACCGACCCCGCAGGAGACCGCCCGTACCGGGGGCCCGGGCGGCGGAAACAAGCCGGCCACCCCCACCGCCGGCTGAGCTCCGACGCTGGGCGGGGCACCTCACTCCCATTCCCCCCTCCGCCCCGCCCCGGCGTCGGTCAGGCCGCGTCGCACCGACCACTCACCCCCCAGGTGGTCGGTGCGACGCGGCGCCGCACCCCCCCGGTACCGTCGGTCAGTTCGCCGCCCAGCCGGTGGCGTTGCTGGTGGACTCCCGCGAGATGCCGGAACCGGTGTCGGGCCACTGGCCGAAGCGTTCCTCCGACGCTGCGGACCACCATCCCCATGTCGACCTGCGGCCCGACGGCGTGACCGTACGGCTGCCGACGCCCGAGGTGGACTGGCCCAGCGAATGCGACGTCACGCTGGCCCGGCAGATCTCCCAGGCGGCGCGCGAGCTCGACGTGCCCGCCGACCCGGCCGCCCTCCAGCACCTCAACGTCGCCGTCGACGCCCTCGTCATCCCCGAGGTGCTGCCGTTCTGGCGCGCCCTGCTCGGCGACCGGGACAAGGGGCCCGAGGACCTCATCGACCCGCACGGCCACGGGCCCTCGTTGTGGTTCCAGCAGACGGACGCCCGGCGCACCGGGCGTAACCGGCTGCACGTCGACGTCTCCGTGCCGCACGACCAGGCCGAGGCGCGCATCGCGGCGGCGCTCGCCGCCGGGGGTCGCCTGGTCACCGACCAGAACGCCCCGACGTGGTGGGCGCTGGCCGACGCCGAGGGCAAGGAAGCGCGCGTGGCCACCTGGCTGGGCCGCGACTGAACGTCGGCGAGCCGTCTCGACGGGGCCCGCCGGCAACTCGGTTGCCGCGCTCACCTCGGTTCGCTGAGGATGGCCGCGATGAGCGCTCTAAAGATGCACGCCGACGAGATCGAGACCGACGTCGACCTGGTCCGTCGCCTCCTGGCCGGACAGTTCCCGCACTGGGCCGGGCTGCCGATCCGTCCGGTCCCGTCGTACGGCACCGACCACGACATCTACCGGCTCGGTGCGCACCTCGTCGTCCGGCTGCCGCGGATCGGCTGGGCCACCAAGCAGGCGGCCCAGGAGGCCGAGTGGCTGCCGAAGCTCGCACCGCACCTGCCGCTCGCCCTGCCCGTGCCGGTGGCGATGGGGCGTGCCGCCGAGGGCTACCCCTTCGACTGGTCGGTGTGCGAGTGGCTGCCGGGGGAGAACGCGAACGGCACGATCGACGACCTGGACCGGGCCGCGGTCGATCTCGCGGCATTCGTGGCCGCGCTGCGCCGGATCGACACCACCGGGGCCTTCCCGCGCCTTCCCGGCAAGCGGGGCGCAGCGCTCGTGGAGCTCGACGAGGGCGTCCGGCGGGCGGTCGCGCGGCTCGGCGACCGGATCGACGGTGCGGCGACGCTGCGTTCCTGGCAGGAGTCGCTCGACGCCCCGGCGTGGGACGCCCCGGAGGTCTGGGTGCACGGCGATCTGCTGCCGGGCAACCTGCTCGTCGTCGACGGCCGGCTGTCCGCGGTCATCGACTTCGGCGGCCTCAACGTCGGTGATCCCGCCTGTGACCTGCAACCGGCGTGGAACGTGTTCGCCGGCGCCAGCCGCGAGCGGTTCCGCGCCGAACTCGACGTCGACGACGCGTCGTGGCTGCGGGGGCGGGGCTGGGCGCTGTTCCAGGCCGTGGTGGCCCTGCCCTACTACTGGGAGACCAACCCCGGCATGATCCGCCAGGCCTCGCATGCCTTGACGCAGGTCCTCGCCCACCACTACTGAGAGGGATCCCGGCCTCGGTGGCCTGACGCCTGATCCGCTGCGACGGGCCGTCCTTCCGTCTGGCCGGGAGGGCGGCCCCTCGCGTGAGCGGTCCGGACGGTACGGATGGCCTCGGGCTTGTATCGTGCCGCCCGTGGCGCGCTCCGACTGGTCAGATGTCCGCGAACGGCTCGCCCGGCTGTCCTCCGCGCCCGGCGCGGTTGAGGTCTTCGGTTCTTCGAGCCATCGGTGGGAGCTTGAGCCGCCGCTGAGCGCGGAGGAGCTGGCCGAGGTGGAGACACAGCTCCAGGTGGAGCTGCCGGGTGAGTACCGGTCGTTCCTGTTGGCGGCGGGGCGGGGCGGTGCAGGGCCGACCTACGGGCTCTTTCCCCTGCGTCGGCTGGACGGGCGGTGGCGGTGGGAGGGCGACGGCGCCGATCTCACCGACCTGGACGCGCTCGCGCAGCCCTTTCCGCACGTCGAGGCGTTCAACCCGGCCGACGGTCTACCCGATCCGCCCGACGAGGCGGACTACGACTCGGAGGAGCAGTTCAACGCGGCTGAGGACGCGTACTGGGAGCAGCACGACAGCATCGTCTTCAAGCCCGAGCACTCGATCGGTCTGCTGTACCTGTGTCACCTCGGCTGCGCGCTGCGGGAGGCCCTTGTCGTCAGCGGCCCGGCACGGGGCCGGATGTGGGCCGACGACACCGCCGAGGACGGTGGTTTCCGGCCGCTGTGCGACGACGACGGCACGCCGCTCGGGTTCGCCCGGTGGTACCGGCGCTGGTTGGACGCGGCAGAGACGAATGCTTCCTCTTCTTCGGACCATGGCTCAGGTCTCTGAGACGGCTCAGCTTGCGGGTGCTGTCGCGACGAGCGGCGCCCGCCCCGTCACGAAGTGGCCGCGAGGATCTCCGTTGGGATCGCGGCGATGCGGCGGCGGCGGGTCGGAAGCAGCAGCGTCGGGTGGGCGACGCCCCAGGCCGCGCCCTTGCAGATGACCTCCTTGTAGCGGGCTGCCAGCTTCCCCTTGATGAGGGACGGCTTGGCCTGGTCGTCGGCGGTCACGAACTGGATGATGCCGTCGCGGCGGCCGAGGCTGATGCACTGGTTGAAGTAACGAATCGGGGTATGGGGGATCTTCCGACCGGTCAGGCGGGCAGCGATGGCGTCGGCGGCCTGCCAGGCCATCGGGGTCCCCGAGGCGCAGGACATCCGCAGCGGCTTGCCGCCGGGCCCTTCGGCGAGTCCGGCGTCGCCGACGGCGTACACGTCGGGGTGCGAGACCGAGCGCATCGTGGCGTCGACGACGATCTGTCCGGTCTCGGCGACCTCCAGGGTGGTGGCGGCGGCAATGGGGTGGACGGCGAAACCCGCCGTCCACACGGTCACCTGGGCCGGGATCACCCGTGCGTCGCCGGTGACCGCGCCGGTCGCCTCGACCCGTGCGATGTCGGCGTGCTCGTGGACGGCGACGCCGAGCCGGTCGAAGACTCCGCGCAGGTGCCGCTGGGCCGTGTCGTTGAGCCAGTCGCCGAGGCCGCCGCGGGCGGCGATCGCGACGTCGAGGTCCGGCCGGGCCTCGGCGATCTCGGTGGCCGCTTCGATGCCGGTGAGGCCTCCGCCGACGACCAGCACGGTGCCGCCGGCGGCGAGGTCGTTCAGGCGCTCGCGCAGCCGCAGCGCGGACTGCTTGCCCGCGACGTCGTAGGCGTGCTCGGCGACGCCGGGGACGCCGTGGTCGGCGGCCGCGCTGCCGAGGGCGTAGACGAGGGTGTCGTAGGCGATCTCGCCGGCACCGTGCTCGTCGACGAGCGCGACGGTCTTGCGGTCGGCGTCGACGGCGGTGACCCGTGCCAGTCGTACCTTCACGCCCGTGCCCGCGTAGATGTCGCTCAGCTTGCGGTGCTTGAGGTCCTGTCCGGTCGCGAGCTGGTGCATGCGGACCCGCTCGACGAAATCGGGGTCGGCGTTGACGACGGTGATCTCGGTGTCGTCGTGGTGCAGCCGCCTGGCGAGGCGCCCGGCCGCGATGGCTCCGGCGTATCCGGCCCCGAGGACGACGATGCGGTGCTTCATGGCCTCACTCCTGTCTCGATGTGCTCGCTTCCTGAACCGGGCAGCGACGCGATTCCTGACAGGAGCCGTCCGTGTCGTGGGTCACAAGGCTTCGAGGAACGGTTCCCCGTGCTCGGATACGGCCCATTGGCGCGTGGCGCGTTCGAGCTTGTCGGGGTTGACCTGGGTGCGAACGGCCGCGACGCCCTGGGAGGTCACCTCCAAGGACATGACACCGACGACCCGGTCACCGACCACGACCACCACCGCAGGCGCGCCGTTGACGACGTCGACGTAGAGGGCGGGACTGCCGCCTACCATGTCCCACTTGGCCTGGGTGGGCTTGAACAGGCCGCGCAGGAACCTCGCCACCGCCAGTGCGCCGACGATCGGCGTGGCACGGGCCGGGATCCTGCCGCCGCCGTCGCCGGCGCTCATCGCGTCGTCGGTGAGCAGCTTGACCAGCCGCTCGGTCTCGCCGCTGACGGCCGCAGCGAGGAACTCCTCGACGACCTTGCGCGCAGCGGCCCCGTCGACCTCCGCGCGGGCCCGATCGCCGGCGACGTGCTGCTTGGCCCGCCGGTAGATCTGCTGGCAGTTCGACTCGGTGATCTCGAGGATTTCGGCGATCTCCCCATGTGAATAGCCGAAGGCCTCGCGCAGCACGTACACGACGCGTTCCCTGGCCGAGAGCCGCTCCATGAGAGTGAGCACCGCCATCGAGACCGATTCGCGCTGCTCGGCGGTGTGGGCCGGGCCGAGCATCCGGTCCCCGGCGAGCACCGGCTCCGGCAACCACATGCCCACATAGCTCTCACGCCTGGCCCGCGCGGAGGTGAGCTGGTTGAGGCACAGGTTGGTGAGCACCTTCGTCAACCACGCCTCGGGCGTCTCGACGCGCTCCCGGTCGGCGGCCTGCCAGCGCAGGAACGTGTCCTGGACCGCGTCCTCGGCGTCGCTCGTCGAGCCCAGCAGGCGATAGGCGATCGCCTCCAGGCGGGCCCTGGAGTCCTCGAACAGATCGACCTCGTGCGGACTGAGCGGCATGGCTCAATAGTCAACCACGCGCGGCGCGCGCCGCGGCCGACGGCAGCCGGACCCACTTCCTGACCGGGGTCAATCCTGGCCTGACCGTCTTCCCGGCCAAGTACCGCTGTCCGCCGGTTGGTGTCCACGTGCCGGGCGCGAGAAAGTGCTGGCCCGGCGCTGGCAGTCGTCTCGGTCGCACCAGCGCGGGCAGGCGGTGGGGTCGGCAAGGGTGCCGGTAGGAAAGACATGCACGTAGCCGCGTTGCCGTCGACCAGCACCTTGGCGTACCGGTGACGACGGGCGGAGCAGATGGCACCGCCTCGGGTGTGCGACCGAACCGTCTGCGATACCGTCGGACGCTGTGACCGCGCCTGAGATCACCGTCGCCACCCCGGAAGACCGTGGACGCGTCATCGCCTCGCTGGTCGCCGCATTCACCAAGGACCCCGTCCTCCGGTACCTGTTTCCCGACGAGGCGACCTACTCGCAGTACGCCGCCGCCTTCTTCGGGCGCCTCTTCGACAAGCGGGTCCGCAAGGAAACGATCTGGACGATCGAGCGCGGCGCGTCGGTCGCAATCTGGGAGCCCCCCGCGATGCAGAGCGAGTGGCCGGACGACGACCTCGTCGCCCAACTGCCCGCCGCCGCGCTGGCCCGCGTCCACGCCTACGACGAGGCCGTGCACGCGGCACTGCCGGCCGCTCCCTACTGGTACCTCGGTGTCCTGGGTACCCACCCGCAGAACGCCGGCCGCCGGTGGGGCCACGCCGTCATGAGAGCCGGACTGCTCCGCGCCGCCGCAGACGAACTGCCGGCGATCCTGGAGACCAGCAACCCCGACAACGTCGAGGTGTACGGCCGCGCCGGCTGGGAGGTGGTCCGCGCCTTCACGGAGCCGCTGCCCACCTGGATCATGCGGCATCCGGTGTAGGTGTCAACCCGCCGGCTTGTCGCCCCCCGGCGGGTGGCGGAGGAAGGAGCAGGCATGTCAACCGAACCGGAGCCCGGCCTCGCGCCCGAGCACACGAGACCCCGTTACGCCGAGGATCCGATCGTGATGACGGTCGACGGGCAGAACTTTCGCATCCGTCAGCGTGCTGAGACGCCCGGCGGGTACGACTTCGACTGGCTCAGCGGGCCGCACGGCTACGGCTTCGGGATCACCAGAGCTGACGGCTGCGCAATGGCCCTGCCTGAGATGGAGGAGGCCATCCGGAACTTCCTCGCTGAGATCGACCCCACCACCGGATACCTGAAGGAGTAGTTGATGTACAGGCAACGGGCCGCCCACGAGCAAGGTAGGCGGCCCGTTCTGTTGTGGACTACACCCAACACCCGCCGTTGGGGCCTGCCTTGGCCATGCCGAGCAGGTGGGCCAGCCGGTACCGCAGTACGCGCGCCTGCCCGATCGACAGGACGAGGCTGGCCGCGGCGCTGCCTTCCACGCTGGTCAGGTTCACCATCGGCTCGGCGGCCGGGTGCAGAGCCTGGACGAGGGCCACGCCACCGATGAAGGCCTCCGGCCGGTTGGTGTCCACGTGCCGGGCGCGGGAGCGGTGCTGGCCCCGACGCTGGCAGTCGTCTCGGTCGCACCAGCGGGGGCAGGCGGTGCGGTCGGCAAGGGTGCCGGTAGGAAAGACGTGCACGTAGCCGCAGAGCCGGTCGACTCCGGGTGCCATGCCGACCGGGTGGGCGTGCAGCCCGGTCCTAGCGCTCGCGGCCGTCGCGTGGATCGTGTGCGCTGTGCAGGTGTAAGCGCAGGCGTCGAGGGAGTCGGCTGTGTACAGCTCGATACGGACTGTCGCTGGTTCTCCGCAGGCGGGCAGGGTGGGTAGGGTGCTCATGGGTCGCCTCCCTGGGGCGATCAAGGCCCTCGGTCAGCGGCGCAATCGCTTGCCGAGGGCCGCCTGATTGGTGGCCAAATCAGCAAACCGCAGTTGGCCTACGTACGCAAGAGGTCACGCCTAGCTACTAGGCCAAATAATGATCGCGATTATGACGCCCCATTTGGCGGGTGAGATCATCTGCCATGTGGCCAACCGACTAGCGGACGCTGTGCGCGCGTTTCACATGGCGCAGGCGACCGCCGCTGCCTCCGCACAGCGTGCAGCGGAAGATCGGGAGAAGGTCACCGAGGCGCGGGATCAGCTCGCCGCTGCCATTGTGGAGGCTGGCCGCGACGGCATGCGCCAGATCGACATCGTGCGGGTTACCGGCTACACGCGCGAGCGGGTGCGCCAGATCCTCCGCGCCCACGGCATCACCCCGGACTAACCCCGCGCAGGGGCCGGGGTGGGGCCAGCCGGTGTCAAAGGTCAACGCCAATCAGCGTTTCCGCTGGTGAAGCATGGTGCGTCCGGCAGGATTCGATGCTGGCGAAGAACAGGAAGGCGGGGGCGATTTCCTCGGGCTGCGCGGGCCGGCCCAGGGGTACGCCGTCGGTCTGGTCACCGTAGCCGGCCATCTGCTCAGGAGTACGGCTGGAGGCGTTCAGCGGCGCAGTGGTCCGTCGACCGGACCTGGGACAAGATGCGGGCTGCGGCTGGCCTGGACCGGCTGCGGCTGCATGATCTGGGGCACTCCTGCGCCACGTTCCTGCTCGTGTCCGGTGCGTCGCCTCGGACGGTGATGAAGGTGCTGGTCACAGCCAGATCGGCCTGACCATGAACACCTACGCCCACGTCCTGCCGAAGATCGAGCGGGCGGCCGTGGACGAGGCCGCGAAGCAGCTCCTCGGCTGACGTGGCGGTACGAATGGCTGTACGGGAGCCGTGGTGATCGACTGGACCGGGGGGCGACAGGCCGTTGACCTGGGACGGCCGTGGTGCGCCCGGCAGGATTCGAACCTGCGGCCTTGGGATTAGAAGTCCCCTGCTCTATCCGCTGAGCTACGGGCGCGCGGCGTGCGTGTCGCGCCAAGAGGGTACCGCCGCACCCCCGGGCCGCGGGGGAACGGGGGCCCGCTGCGGCGCGGTGATCAGCGTCGCACGCCGCCGGCGTCCGGTCATCCGGGTTCCGGCCGGGCGCGCCCCGTACCCTCGGTTTCGTGCTGCTGGAACCGGATGCCGAGAACGAGGTCGCCTACGAGCTGTGCCAGCTCCTGGGGCGGGCGATCCTGCCGGTCCGCCCGGCCGGGCCGGCCGACGACGGGCCCGCCGGCACCGCGTTCTTCTTCGCGCATCCCACGGGGGAGTACCTGCTCACCGCCGACGTGCTGACCCGGGTCGAGGCCGGCGAGGTCGGGCTGCGGCCGAGTGTCGCCGAGCCCGCCGGGGTGGCCCCCGACGCGCTGGTCCTGCCGCACTTCACCGATCGGTGGGGGCACCTGCCCGAACTCGGGGTGGCGGTGCTGCCGACCGCCGGGCTGCACGAGCGGGCGGCCGGGCAGGGCTGGCGCTGGCGTACCCAACCGGTGCCGGACGCGGTCGCGGCCGGCGCGGACGACGTGGCCCGGATCGGCGCGGAGCCGGTCACCGCGATCGTGCTGGCGCTGGGCGTCCGGGATGACGGGTCGCGGCCGCTGGAGGTCGCGGTCGAGCGCGCCGTCCGCGCGGGCGACGGCCTACGGATCACCGGCGAACTGCCCGCCGGGTACGTCGGCGCGCCCGTCTTCGGCGTGCAGGCCGACCCGGCGGGGGAGGTCGGGCTGCGCTGCCTGGGCCTGGTGCTGCCCGGCGAGGGCGGCCACCCGGTGGCCAGCTTCGACCGGATCACCGCCGAGCTGCCGACCGGCGGCTGAGCGCCGGTCAGCCGGCCTGCGGCACCCCCGCCGGTGCGGTGTCCGCGGCCGGCTCCCGGCTGCCCGGGACCGCGGCGCCGGCCGGGCCCGCCGCGTCGGGGCCGGCGTTCGTCGGGCCCGCGCCGAGGAACGCCTCGGCCCACCGCCCGACCTCGGCGAAGACCTTCTCGCGTACGGCGGGGCCGGAGAGCGTCAGGTCGTGCATGCCGCCGTCGAAGCGGGTCAGGGTGACGTGGTGGCCGAGCCGGGGTGCCCAGCGCACCATGTGCTCGACGTCCAGCACGGCGTCGGCCAGGGCCGCCGAGTCGTGCCACTTGGTGCCCTTGAAGCTGCGGGTCGAGCAGGCCAGCAGCACGGGCACCGGGATCTCCAGCCCGGCGCGCAGCTCCCGCTGGGCGGTGCGGATGGCGTTGATCCAGCCGGCCCGGACGGGGAACCCGGCCAGCGGCTTCCAGGCCAGGTCGTACGTCCACTCGCCGCGGTGCTCGGCGTGCAGGCTCTCGCCGTACACGGTGCCCAGGCCGAACGGGAGGATGCGCTGCGGCGCGCTGCGGCCCAGCCGGGAGGCGGCGGCCGCGAGGGGTCGACGGACCAGCCAGGGGGCGTTGATGTCGAAGAACGGACTGTTCAGGAAGAGCCCGTCGACCAGGCCGGCGTCGCGTCGGGCGTGCGCCCAGAGCGAGAGGATCAGGCCGCCGGTGGAGTGGCCCATGGCGAGCAGGGTGTCGTGCCCGTCGTCCTCGCGGATGATCTTCACGGCGGCGTCCAGCTCGGGGAAGTAGTCGCCGAGGTCGCGGCAGAAGTTCGGGGTCTGGTGCGACAGCAGGCTGCGACCGTACTTTCGCAGGTCGAGCGCGTAGAAGTCCCAGCCGCGCTCGGCGAAGAAGTCGGCGACGTGGGTCTGGAAGAAGTAGTCGACGAAGCCGTGCACGTAGAGCACGGCCCGCCCGGTGGGGCGCTCGGCACGCCGCCGGACCAGGGTGGCGACCACCGGTCCCTCGTCGTCGGCGCCCAGGTCGATCGTCTGCCGCTCGTACGGCGGCCCCAGCACGTCCGGTTCCACGAAGGCGACGGTACGCCCGGAAGCTACCGGGCGGTAGCCCCCCGTGCCGTCCCCGTCCGACCGCACCGGTCGGCCGGGGACGGTCGAGGCCTGACTCAGGCCGTCTCGGCGTCGACCCGTTCGAGGTCGGCGTCGGCGTCGGCCACCTGGTCGGGGCCCGGCTGGCCGATCTCCCGGATGTGCTTGTTGTGCCGGGGCTCCTGCTTCGTCTTGGCGTCGTTGAGCCGCCGGCGCAGGTCGTCGCGGACGTCGTGGAGCGCCGCGCGCAGGTCCTCCTCGCCGGAGGTGGTGACGATCTTCTGCCGACCGGCGATCCAGCACTCCAGCGTGACCTTCTGCCCGCGCGCCTCGCGGTCCTTCACCGACACCTCCAGCTCGGTGGCGTCGGCGTGGAACGCGGCCAGCCGCGCGTCCAGGGTCGCGAACTGTTCCGCGATCCAGTTCCGGTCGCCCTGGGAGAAGCCGGCGCCGACGCGCAGGCACTCGGCAACGGTCGCCGGGTTGGTCACCGCGCTCATCGCCGCACCTCCCGCTCGGTGCGGACGGGGCCGGTGGTACGCGAGCTGAGAATCATCGTCACTGACCTTTCTCATCGAACCTCGTGCCGTGCTGGCTCTCGGTTGATCAAATCCATACCCAGCCGGAGTCGATCCCACGCCGGGTGACCCCGCCTTCCGATCCTGGTCACACCCGGTACGGCCACCCAGGGCCGCTCGGCCCTAGCAGACCGGGCCCTTGATCAGGTTCTTGTCCACAGGCGGTCCCCTCGTCCACAGGCCGGTCGGGTCCGCTCGCCGCGCGGCGCCGACCCGGCCAGGCTCGGCACCGAGTCGACTCGCCACGGCAGGCCCTGAACCCCTGGGAGGGGACGATGTTCGATACCTACGTCACGATCGTCGGCAATGTGCTGACGGCCCCCGAGTGGCGCCGCACCACGCAGAGCAAGACCCTGGTCGCCAACTTCAAGGTGGCCTCGACCGCTCGCCGGCTCGACCGGGACAGCGGCCGGTGGGTGGACGGCAACAGCCTCCGCGTCCGGGTCAACTGTTGGCGCAAGCTGGCCGAGGGGGTGGCGGCCTCGGTGATGGTCGGCGACCCGGTGGTGGTGGCCGGCCGCCTCTACACCCGCGACTGGACCGACGACGCGGGCAACCACCGCACCCTCTACGAGTTGGAGGCGGTCGCCGTCGGGCACGACCTGTCCCGCGGGCGGGCCCGGTTCCTGCGCAACAAGCCGACCATGGCCACCAGCACGGCGGAGGACGCCGAGGCGGCCGGCCGGGTGCAGGGCGAGCCGACCGAGCCGGTGCCGCACGAGCAGGCGCCGGCCGCGCCGGACGACCGGCCGTTCGACGAGGACTTCGAGTTCTCCGGCTTCGCCGTGTCCCGCGCCGGCCACGAAGTGCCCGGCACCGGCCTGGCGGAGCTGACCGACCCGTTCGACGAGGAGGGCGACGACGGCCCGGCGTCCGGCGACGAGCTGGCCCCGGTGCCGGGGGACGGCGAGCAGAGCGCCGGGGAGGGCGAGCTGGACGCCGCACCGGAGGAGACCGCCGTCGCGCCGGCCGGGCGGGGTCGGCGCGGGCGCGGCCGGGTGCCGGTGCCGGCCTGACCCGGCGGGCCGGAGCCGGTGAGCCGCGCAGGTGGCGCCGCTGCGGCCCGACGGGACGGACGGGGGCGGGGTGGCGACGGCGGCGTCGGTCACCCCGCCGTACGGCTAGGCTGGCCGGCCGGAGGTGGTGCGAGGTGCGTCAGGCGACCGCCGTGGCGAACGCGGCAGGGTTGGTGGCGGGGTACGCCCTGGACTCCCTGCTCGGCGACCCGCGTCGCTGGCACCCGGTGGCCGGCTACGGCCGCGCGGCCGTAGCCCTGGAACGGCGGGTCTACCGCCCCGACCGGACCGCCGGCGCGGTTTTCACCACACTCGCCGTCGGCGCGCCGGTGCTGCTCGGCGCCGCCGCCACCGTGGCGACCCGGCGGCACCCGGTGCTTCGGGGTCTGCTCGTCGCCGCCGGCACCTGGACGGTGCTGGGCGGGCGCACGCTGCGGCACGAGGCCGACGTGATGGGGTCCGCCCTGCGCGGCGGCGACCTGCCGGCGGCCCGCCGCCGCCTGGGCCACCTCTGCGGGCGGGACCCGTCCACGCTCGACGAGTCCGAGCTGGCCCGGGCCACCGTCGAGTCGGTCGCCGAGAACACCTCCGACGCGGTGGTCGCCCCGCTGCTCTGGGGAGCCGTCGCCGGCCTGCCCGGCCTGCTCGGCTACCGCGCGGCCAACACGCTCGACGCCATGGTCGGCCACCGCTCGTCGCGCTACGCCCGCTTCGGCACCCCGTCCGCCCGCCTCGACGACGCGCTCAACCTGGTGCCGGCGCGGCTGACCGGCCTGCTCACCGTCGCCCTCGCCCCGACCGCGCACGGCGACCGGGCGCGCGCCTGGCACGTCTGGCGCCGCGACCGCGACGACCACCCCAGCCCCAACGCCGGCCAGTGCGAGGCGGCGATGGCCGGTGCCCTCGGCGTCCGGCTCGGCGGGCGCAACGTGTACTTCGGCCGCTCCGAGGTGCGGCCGTTCCTCGGCGACGGCCCCCGCCCCGAGGCGCGGCACCTCCGGCGGGCCGCCCGGATCTCCGGCGCCGTCGGGCTGGCCGCGCTCGGGATCGCGGCCGCCTGGCCCCTGACCGGCGGGCGGCTGGTGGCGACGGTGGGCCGGCGCGGGCTACGCGGCCTGGGCGCCGTCGGCCGGGGGAGTGGACGGTGAGCGGCGGGCTGCTGGTCGCCGGCACCACCTCCGACGCCGGCAAGAGCGTGCTCACCGCCGGCATCTGTCGCTGGCTGCACCGCCGGGGGGTCGCCGTGGCCCCGTTCAAGGCGCAGAACATGTCCAACAACTCCGCGGTGGTCGTCGGCCCCGACGGCCGGGGCGGCGAGATCGGCCGCGCCCAGGCGATGCAGGCCGCCGCCTGCGGGCTCGCCCCCGACCTGCGGTTCAATCCGGTGCTGCTCAAGCCCGGCAGCGACCTGGCGAGTCAGGTGGTGCTGCTCGGCGAGGCCGTCGACACCGTCACCGCCGGCAACTTCCGGGAGCTTCGGCCGAAACTCGCCGAGACCGCGTACGCGGCCCTGGCCGAGCTGCGCGAGGCGTACGACGTGGTGATCTGCGAGGGCGCCGGCAGCCCGGCCGAGATCAACCTGCGGGCCGGCGACTACGTCAACATGGGGCTGGCCCGGCACGCCGGCCTGCCCACCATCGTGGTCGGCGACATCGACCGGGGCGGGGTGTTCGCCTCGATGTTCGGCACCGTCGCCCTGCTCGACCCGGCCGACCAGGCGCTGGTCGCCGGCTTCGTGATCAACAAGTTCCGGGGCGACCTGGGGCTGCTCCAGCCGGGGCTGGACATGCTCCGCTCGGTCACCGGTCGCCCGACGTACGGGGTGCTGCCCTGGCACCTCGACCTCTGGCTGGACGCCGAGGACTCGCTCGCGTACGGGCGGGTGCTCGGCCGGCCGGCCGCGCCACGCGGCACCGACTGGCTGGACGTCGCCGTGGTCCGGCTGCCCCGGATCAGCAACGCCACCGACGTCGAGGCGCTCGCCACCGAGCCGGGCGTGCGGGTCCGGCTGACCGTCGAGCCCGCCGAACTGGCCGCCGCCGACCTGATCGTCCTGCCCGGCTCCAAGTCCACCGTCGCCGACCTGGCCTGGCTGCGCGAGACCGGCCTCGCCGACGCCGTCACCGCGCACGCCGCCGCCGGTCGGCCGCTGCTCGGCATCTGCGGCGGCTTCCAGATGCTCGGCCGGGCCATCCACGACCCGGTGGAGAGCCGCCGGGGCAGCGTCCCCGGGCTGGGCCTGCTCCCCGTCGAGATCACCTTCGACCCGCGCAAGACCGTCCGGCAGGCGGTGGGCACCGCCGCCGGTGGCGTCCCGGTGCGCGGCTACGAGATCCACCACGGGTACGTCTCGACCGCCGACCCCGGCCTGCCCCCGCTCCTGACGTACGCCGACGGCGACGGCGAGGGCGCGCGGCTCGGCGCGGTGTACGGCACCCACTGGCACGGCGCGTTCGAGTCCGACGAGTTCCGCCGCCGGTTCCTCACCGAGGTGGCCCGGACGGCCGGGCGGCACGGTTTCCGGGTGGCGCCGGACACCGCCTTCGCCGCCGCCCGCGAGCGCTCGCTCGACCTGCTCGGGGACCTGGTCGAGGAACACCTCGACACCGACGCGCTGTGGCGGCTGGTCGAGACCGGCGCGCCGGCCGACCTGCCGTTCATCCCGCCCGGGGCCCCGCCGGCGACCTGATCGGCCCCGCCAACGGGTCGCCCGGTCATACGTGACCCGGTGAGGCGGGCGCGGTCAAGCGCGGGGCGGTCGGACCGGTACGGGGCTCACGGGCGGACGTCGGCGGGCTCGTCGGAGAACGGCAGCCCCGCCTCCCGCCACGCCTGCACCCCGCCGGTCATGTCGGTCGCGTTGCGCAGCCCCAGCGCCTGCAGGCTCGCCGCGGCGAGGCTGGAGGCGTAGCCCTGCCGGCACACCACGACGATCTCCCGGTCGTACCCGGTCGCCTCGGGGATGCGCCACTCGCTCGCCGGGTCCAGCCGCCACTCCAGCACCGTCCGGTCGATGACGACCGCGCCGGGCAGCTCGCCCTGCTCGCGGCGCTGCGACTCGGTACGGGTGTCGACCAGCAGGGCGCCGGCCCGCACCGCCTCGACCGTCTCCTGCGGACTCAGCCGGCGCAGCCCGGCACGGGCCTGTTCCAGCAGGGCGTCCACGCCCGGACTCATCACGTCATGCAGCACATCCAGATCATGCCGGTCACCCGGAGCGACCGCCGGGCGAAACGGCCGGGCGGAAGACGGAACCAGGCTCACGGGGGACAACACCGCGATTACCCGGCGCGACCAGGGCAGACGGCCACCGGGCCGGGGGTCCGCGCGGCTCCCGGCGGCGCTAGCGTCGGCCGGGTGACAGGAGACCGGGAGCGCGCTGGCGAGGAGCCGGGCCGGGTGACGGGAGGCCGGGAGGGGGCCGGCGGGGAGCCGGGCCGGGTGACGGGAGACCGGGAGGGCGCCGGCGAGGAGCCCGGCCGGCCGCGGGTGGCGGTGGTCGAGGCGTACGCGGCGCTGGCCCGCCGGGTGCTGGCCCGGCCGGCGCGGTTGGGGCGTACCCGACTGGTGGCGGTCGACGGGCCGAGCGGCGCGGGCAAGAGCGTGTTCGCCGCGCGGCTCGCGGACGCCCTCGCCGCGCTGCCCGGCGGCGAGCGGCCACCGGTGGTGCACACCGACGACCTGCTCGACGGGTGGGACGACCAGTTCACCTTCTGGCCCCGGCTGGAGGAACGGGTGCTGGCGCCGCTGCGGGCCGGGCAACCCGGGGCGTACCAGCGCTACAGCTGGATGCGGCGCGGCTTCCTGCCGCGGGCGGTGCCGGTGCCGGTCGCGCCGGTGCTGGTGGTGGAGGGGGTGAGCGCGGCGCGGGCGGCCATCCGCCCCGAGCTGAGCCTCGCGGTGTTCGTCACCGCCCCGGTGCCGCTGCGGCGGGCCCGGGCGCTGGACCGCGACGGCCCGCAGATCCTGCCGGAGCTGCGCCGCTGGCACGCCGGGGAACGCGCGCACTTCGCCGCCGACCGCACCGCCGCGCACGCGGACCTGGTGGTCGACGGCGCGCCGGCGCTGCCGCACGATGCGGCGCGCTACCTCGTGCGGCACCCCGCGAGCTGCGGCGACGTGGCCTCGCGAGGTGCGCCGAGGTAAGCCCGGCATACGATGCCGGTCATGACCACACCGATCATGTCCGAGTCCGAGGTGCGGGCCGCCGTCGAGCGTGAACTGCCCGGTGTCCGTGCCGATCTGGAACGACTCGTCCGCATCCCCGGCATCGCCTTCGAGGGTTTCGACCACTCGCACGTGGAGCGTTCCGCCGAGGCCGTCGCGGAGCTGCTGCGCGGCTGCGGCCTCGACACCCGGATCGTCCGCTCCGGCGGCCAGCCGGCGGTGATCGGGACGAAGCCGGCGCCGCCCGGGGCGCCCACCGTCATGCTGTACGCCCACCACGACGTGCAGCCGGTCGGCGACCTGTCGCTCTGGGAGTCCGACCCGTTCGAGCCGGTCGAGCGGGACGGCCGCCTCTACGGCCGGGGCGCCGCCGACGACAAGGCCGGCATCATGGCGCACGTCGCGGCGCTGCGCGCCTTCGGCGACCAGCTCCCGGTCGGCGTGGTCCTGTTCATCGAGGGCGAGGAGGAGTACGGCTCGGACTCCCTGGAGCGGCTGCTCGCCGAGCACCGCGACGAGATCGCCTCCGACGTGATCGTGATCGCCGACTCCACCAACTGGGACGTCGGCGTGCCGGCGCTGACCACCTCGCTGCGCGGCATCGTCAACTGCTTCGTCGAGGTGCGCACCCTCGACCACGCGGTGCACAGCGGCATGTTCGGCGGCGCGGTGCCGGACGCGCTGACCGCGCTGGTCCGGCTGCTCGCCACCCTGCACGACGACGCCGGCGACGTGGCCGTCGAGGGCCTCGTCGGGCGGGAGGGCGCCGTCGTCGACTACCCGGAGGACCGGTTCCGCGCCGAGGCGGGGCTGGTCGAGGGGGCCGCGCTCTTCGGCACCGGCCGGATCACCGACCGGCTCTGGACCAAGCCCGCGCTGGCGGTGCTCGGCATCGACGCCCCGGCCACCGGCGAGGCGCCGAACGCGCTGGTCCCGTCGGCCAAGGCCAAGCTGAGCGTACGACTGGCGCCGGGCGACGACCCGAAGCGGGCGTACGACACGCTCCGCGCCCACCTGGAGAAGCACGCCCCGTGGGGCGCCCGGGTGACGGTCACCTTCGAGCACGACGGCGACCCGTGCGTCATCGACGCCTCCGGGCCGATGTTCGACGCCGCCCGGGGCGCCTTCCGTACCGCCTGGGACGGCACCGACCCGGTGGACATCGGCGTCGGCGGCTCCATCCCGTTCATCGCCACCTTCCAGGAGATGTTCCCGCGGGCGGCGATCCTGGTCACCGGCGTCGAGGACCCGCACGCGCGGGCGCACGGCCCGAACGAGAGCCTGCACCTGGGCGAGTTCGCCCGGGTCTGCCTGGCCGAGGCGCTGCTGCTGGCCCGGGTCGCCGAGGCGGGGCGCCAGGTGGGTTAGGTGACGGAACCGTAACTTCGGGGCCGATGTCGGAGTTTGCGGTGTGTCGGGCGCAGGGCTGTTATAGCCTTTCGAACATGCGTACGAACGACGTGATGGCGCGGCTCGAAGCCGCCGTGAGTGCTCTGGGGGACGTCGACGTCTCCGCGTGGCCCGAGGACACGCTCAAGGAACAGCTCGGCGAGCTCTCGGCCGCGCTGGTCGCCCTCGACGGCGTCCTCTCCCGGGTCGCCGAGGAGGTGCGGGCCCGGGGCCTGCGCATCGAGGAGCCCGTCTCCGCCTGAGGCCCCGCGCCACCCAGCAGGACGGCCCGGGCACGGCAATGCCCGGGTGGTGTCGGGGGTGGCTGGCAGGATGGGGCCGTGCGGTTCCTCGACCTGGCAGCCACCTCCGCGGCGGTCGGCGCCACCAGCGGCCGGCGGGCCAAGGTGGAGCTGCTCGCCGCCGCGCTGCGGGCGCTCGACCCGGCCGAGGTGCCGGCCGGCTCCGGCTACCTCGCCGGCGAACTGCGCCAGCGGCAGACTGGCGTCGGCTGGGCCGCCCTGCGCGACCTGCCGGCACCGGCCGCCGAGCCGTCCCTGACCGTGGCTGCCGTGGACGCGGCGGTCGACCGGATCGCGGCGGTCAGCGGCCCCGGCTCGCAGGCCCGCCGGCGCGATCTGCTGGGCGCGCTCTTCGCCGCCGCGACCGCCGACGAGCAGCGGCTGCTGGTCGGGCTGTTCAGCGGGGAGCTGCGTCAGGGTGCCCAGGCGGGGCTGCTCGCCGACGCCATCGCCCGGGCCGCCGAGGTGCCGGTCGCCGCCGTCCGCCGGGCCCTGCTGCTCGCGGGTGACCTGCGCGCGGTGGCGGTCGCCGCGCTCGCCGGGGGCGCCGCCGCGCTGGCCGACTTCGGGCTCCAGGTCGGCCGACCGCTCGCCCCGATGCTGGCGCAGAGCGCCCCGTCGGTCGACGCGGCGCTCGACGCCACCGGCGTACCGGCGGTGGTGGACGTCAAGCTCGACGGCATCCGGATCCAGGTGCACCGCTCCGGTGACGACATCGCCGTCTTCACCCGCAGCCTCGACGAGTGCACCGCCCGGGTCCCCGAGGTGGTCGCCGCCGTCCGCGCGCTCCCCGCCCGCGAGCTGGTGCTCGACGGCGAGGCCATCGGGCTGGACGCCACCGGCCGCCCGCTGCCGTTCCAGCAGACCTCAAGCCGGGCCGCCCGCCGCACCACGCCGAGCACCACCGGCGGTGCTCCGGTCGCCCCGGCGGTGCTCGCCGCCGCCCGGACGACCGGCGAGACGGTGCTGACGCCGTACTTCTTCGACCTGCTGCACATCGACGGCGATGACCTGATCGACCGGCCCGGCCGGGAGCGCTGGGCTGCGCTGGCCGGCGCCGTCGACGAGTCGCTGCTGGTCGGGCGGATGGAGGTGGCGGACGCCGAGCGGGCCGGCGTGGCCTTCGCCGCTGCCATCGACGCCGGCCAGGAGGGCGTCGTGGTGAAGGCGCCGGACGCGCCCTACGACGCGGGCCGGCGCGGCGCGGCCTGGGTGAAGGTCAAGCCCCGGCACACCCTCGACCTGGTGGTGCTGGCGGTGGAGTGGGGCAGCGGCCGGCGGCAGGGCTGGCTCTCCAACCTGCACCTCGGCGCGAGGGATCCGCGCACCGGCGACTTCGTGATGCTCGGCAAGACGTTCAAGGGCCTCACCGACGAGCTGCTGCGCTGGCAGACCGAGCGGTTCCTGTCGCTGGCGGTCGAGCGCGGCGACTGGGTCGTCCGGGTCCGCCCCGAGCAGGTGGTCGAGATCGCCTTCGACGGGGTGCAAAGCAGCTCCCGCTACCCGGGCGGGATGGCGCTGCGCTTCGCCCGGGTGGTGCGCTACCGCGAGGACAAGTCCGCCGCCGAGGCGGACACCATCGACATGGTCCGGGCGATCCACGCCGGGCGGGCCGGCGGCTGACCCGCGCCGCCGCCGGGATCAGAACGTCGACAGCGACCGGGCGTAGTTCACCTGGTTGTTGATGTGCTGCACCTGGCCCTGGTCCACCACCGGGATCCGGGCCACGTACTGGTGGGCGCCGTTGACGACCGTCACCTGGACCGTGCCGTGGTGCCGGGTCTCCTTGACCAGCAGGAAAAGCAGGCTGAAGAAGGTCAGGCAGAAGAAGCCCACGATGGCGCAGACCAGCGCCCAGGTGGCGATCTTCTCCTCCTTCTGCCAGAAGTCCGTCACCTGCCAGGAGGCGCCGGCCAGCGGCAGCACACCGGCCGGCGTCCGGATCACCGGCGGGGTGACCACGATCTCGCCGATCTGCACCGCCACCACGTCCGGCCGGGCCGGCGGGTAGCCGGCGGGCAGCAGCGCCGGCGCGGGCACCGGCGGATGCGGCCCCGGCCGGGCCGGCGGCGCGGAGAACTGGGCCGGTACCGGGAACGGCGCCGGCGGCGCCGAGAAGTGGGCCGGCGGCGCGGAGAACTGCGCCGTCGCGGGCGGCGCGGAATGCGCCACGGGCAGGTGCGCCGTCGGCGGCGACTGCGGGGGTACGTGTCCGACCGGCCCCGCCGGCGGCATGGCGTACGGCGCGGTCGGGGCGGCGGGGTACGGCGCGGTCGGGGCGGCGGGGTACGGCGCGGTCGGGCCGGCAGGGTGCGGCGCGGGGAGCTGGGCGGTGGGTGCGGTGTGCGGTGCCGGCGGGGCGGAGAACTGCGCGGTGACCGGCGCGGTGTCCGAGGGCGGCATGGCGCTCCACGGGTCGTAGGCCGGATACGCCGGCTCCGACGGGGCGGTGGTGGGATCAGGGGTCGCCGGCTCGTTGATCACGGGCGGACACTACAAGGTCCTTCGCTGTCCCGTGGCCCGCCCGACTGTCCGATTTCATCCGGCCGAGGAGACCGCCGATCGCGTCGTCAGGCCGGAGTGGCGGTTTCCGGTGCCCGGTCGACCGGCCCCTTCGGCGCGTCCAGCCCCGCCGCCCGCCGGGCCTCCCGGCGGGCGACCCAGCCGTAGCCGAAGAGCGACATCGCGGCGAAGAGCCACCACTGGATCACGTACCCGAAGTTCTGCCAGTTGTTGGCGTGCCCGATCGCTACCGCGCGGAACGCCGCGTCGTTCGCCGGGGTCTGCTCGTCCAGCAGCAGGTACGCCCCGTGCACCGGGTACGGCAGCTCGCGGGCGATCTTGTCGACGGTGACCCGGCGGGTCTCCAGCCGACCGTCGCGCCGGTCCACGCCGGCCCCGCCGGCCTCGGTGGGGTGCACCCGGCCGACCACCGTCACCTCGCCGGTGGGGAGGGCGGGCACCTGCGGCATGGCCATCGCGCCGCCCGGTGCGGGCGGGACCCAGCCCCGGTCGACCAGCACGGCCGTGCCGTCGGTCAGCACCAGCGGGGCGAGCACCTCGAATCCGACCTTGCTCTCGACCGTCCGGCCACGGATCAGGACCACGTTCGCGGGGTCGTACCGGCCGGTGGCGGTGACCCGGCTCCACTCGACCCGCTCGGCGGGGGCCGGGCCGACCGAGCCCGCTCCGCCGGTGGGCGCGGCCAGCGCGTCGCGCAGCGGTGCGGGGGTGCCCCGGCTACCGGCGTCGATGCGCTCGTTGACCGCCGTGCGCTGCTCGTAGCGGTCCAGCTGCCAGTTGCCGAGCAGCACCATCACCGCGGCGGCGACCAGGGTCAGCGCGAGGATGCCCAGCCAGCGTGGGGTCAGGAGGAACCGGTACACGCCACGAGGCTACCCGTATGAGCGGGACCACTGACCGCGACGGCCCGTGTGCCGACCGGTCGGCGGCCGCCACCTGTCGGTCTGGACGGGTATGGTCACGCGAGCGGATCTCCGGTCGGAGATCTTCCCGGTCGTCCGCTTGCCACCACCCGTCGCCCGCGAGGAGTCGATGATGACCGCCGTGCCGCGCCTCGTGCTCAGCGCGCCGTCCTCCGGACACGGCACCAACGCGCTGGCCATCGGGCTGCTCGCCGCCCTCGCCGAACGGGGGCTGGACGTCGCTGGCTTCAAGGTCGGCCCGGACCACGTCGACGCCGCGTACCTCGGCCTCGCCGCCGGTCGACCCGGGCGCAACCTCGACGCGAGGCTGGTCGGCGCGGACCGGCTCGGCCCGCTCTTCGCGCACGGCGCGGCCGGCGCGGAGCTGGGCGTGGTGCAGGGCACCATGGGGCTGTACGACTCGGTAGCCGGGCGCCCCGAGGCGGAGTCCACGGCGGCCGTGGCCACCGCCCTGCGCAGCCCGGTCGTGCTGGTGGTGGACGTGGCGGCGATGGGGCAGTCGGTGGCCGCCCTGGTGCACGGCTTCCGCTCCTACGACGATCAGCTCTGGCTCGGCGGGGTGATCCTCACCCAGGTCGCGTCCCCACGCCACGAGGCGATGCTGCGGCAGGCGCTCGACGACGTCGACGTTCCCGTCTACGGCGCGCTGCGCCGGCACGAGCTGCCCCCGGTGCTGCCCGCCCGGCGGCACGGCGTGCTGCCGGTCGTCGGCGGCGACGCCGAGGCGGCCCGCGCGGTGCGGCGCCTCGGCGAGGCGGTGGCCGGCACCGTCGAACTGGACCGGCTGCTCGCGCTGGCCCGCTCCGCGCCCGCGCTGCCGGTCGAGCCGTGGTCGCCGTCGCCGGCCACCCCGGTCGAGGGCCGCCCGCTGGTCGCGCTGGCCGGTGGCCCGGGCGGCAGCTACAGCTACGCCGAGACGGCCGAGCTGCTGCGCGCGGCGGGCGCCGAGGTGGTCACCGTCGACCCGCTGCGCGACGAGGCGCTGCCCGCCGGCACCCGGGCGCTGGTCGTCGGCGCCGGCCTGCCCGAGTCGTACGCCGCCGAGCTCGCCGCCAACCGCCGGCTCTGCATCGCCGTGGCCGAGCTGGCCCGCACCGGCCGCCCGGTGCTCGCCGAGGGGGCGGGCCTGCTCTGGCTGGCCCGTGAGCTGGACGGCCGGCCGATGTGCGGGGTGCTGGACGCGATCGGCGTCAGCCGCGACGGCCTGGTCGCCGGCTACCGCGAGGCGACCGCCCGCACCGCCAGCGTGGTCGCCGAGGCCGGGGCGGCCGTGGTCGGCTACAAGCAGCACAGCGGGGTGCTCACGCCCCGGGCCGGTGAGCGCCCGGCGTGGAGTTGGGAGGGCGGCGCTCCCGAGGGCTTCGTCTGGCGGGGCGTGCACGCCTCGCAGCTGGGCCTGCACTGGGCCGCCGACCCGGCCATCGCGACCCGACTGGTGTCGGCGGCCGGGATTGCCGAGGGCGTCGGAGCGCCGGCGTGATCGGGCAGGTGGCCGTCCGCCGCTTCCCGGCGCTGACCGTCTCCACCCCGCGTACGGAGGTGCGCCGGCTGCGGGCGGCGGACGCCGACGCGGTCGACGAGGTCTTCGCCGACCGGCAGACCCAGCGCTGGCTGCCGCTGGCCGACGCCAACGGGCAGATCGAAGGGCTGGCCTGGTGCACGGACCTGGCCCGGCAGCGGCGCGACAGCGGCGACGGCGACCACTACGCGGTGGTGCGCCGGGAGGACGCCCGGTTGGTCGGCTGCCTGTGGACCCGGCGCACGGACTGGGGGGCCCGGCTCACCGAGGTGTCGTACGCCCTCGCCCCGCACGCCCGTGGGTTCGGGCTGGCCGCCGAGGCGGTGGACGCGCTGGCCATCGCGCTGATCCTGGAGCACGGCTTCCAGCGGGTCGAGCTGCGGGTGGCGCCGGGCAACCTGGCCTCCCGCCGGGTCGCGGAGAAGGCCGGCTTCAGCTACGAGGGCCTGCTGCGCAACGCCGGCTTCGTCCGGGGCGCCCGGGTCGACCTGGAACTCTGGTCCCTGGTCGCCGCCGACCTGCACTGAACGCCCCACCCGTCACCGCAGCCGCCCCGCGCCCGGCCGACCGCCCGCGAGCGGGGCGGCAGCCGCCCGGCGACCCGCCGGCCCGCGAGCGGGCCCGGCGCCCATGACCTCCGCGGGCCCGCGACCGGGCCCACCGGGGCGGACAGAAGCGCTGCGCCAGGAACCGCACCGTTCCTGACGCAGCGCTCCCGGTCATCCGGACGGGCGGGCCGGTCTCACCCCACGATGCGGTCCGACGGTGGGGTGAACTGGCGGGGCGCCGTGCCCTTGAGGCCGTCGCGCAGCGTCTCGGCGACCGCGGCGACGGGGACCTGGGACTGGCCGTCACCCACCGCGTTGAACGGGTTGTCGGGGTCGGCGATGAAGCTCGCCGCCGCCAGTTCGGGCGTGTAGCCGACGAACCAGGCCGACCGGGTGCTGTCCGTGGTACCGGTCTTGCCGGCCACCGGGCGGCCCACCGTGCCCCGGACGCTGTCCGCCGTCGACCAGCCCCCGCAGCTGCCCTTCGCCGGGGTGTCCCCGGTCGGGCAGCGGGCGGCGTCGGTGGCGGCCCGGGCCGCGTCCGCGCTCACCACCTGCCGGCAGCGCGGCTTGGCCACCTCCCGCTGGATGCCGGACGCCGTCCGGTACGTCGCCGGCGTGCCGTCCCGGTTGGTGATCGACAGGACCGGCATCGCCTCGCAGTACCGGCCGTCGGCGGCGATCGCGGCGTACGCGTTGGCCAGCTCCAGCGGGGTGGCGTCGGAAACGCCCAGGGTGAACGCGCCCCACTTGTTGGCCTTGGCCGGGGAGGCGTGGTCCCGGTCCACGTCGGTACGCCAGCGCAGCCCGAGCTGCTCGGCGAGCCGAACCCCCTTGTCCGCGCCGATCTGCTCCTCCAGTTGGACGAAGTAGGTGTTCACCGACTTGCCGAAGCCGGACCACATGGTCTGCCGGCCGGTCATCGCCCCGCTGGCGTTGGACGGGGCCCAGCCGTCGTAGACCCTCGACTGGTATCGGTACGGCGAGTTGTACTCGGTGGACAGCGGCATCCCGGCGTCCAGCGCGGCGAGCATCGGGAACATCTTGAACGTCGATCCGGCCTGGTAGCCGGGGAGGCTGCCGCCGCCGAGCAGGGGCGCGACCGTGTTCGGGTAGTTGGCCTTGACGTTCGGGCCGGCCTCCGGGTTGGAGCTGGACGGGTTCTCGCCGAGGTCCAGCGAGTAGTTGCGGTTCACCGCCATCGCCTTCACCCGGCCGGTGCCCGGTTCGGCCACCACGATGCCGTTGGCGAAGGGGCTGCCGACGCCGTCCTTCGCGCCGACGTTCTTCTCCGCCGCCGACTGGATCTTCGGGTCGAGACTGAGCACGATCCGGTAGCCGCCCCGGCGCAGCTTGTCCATCCGCTCCAGCCGGTTCTCGCCGAACGCGGACTGCGCGCTCCACCAGTTCTTGACGTAGTCGCAGGCGAAGCCCCAGGTCTGGTACTGGCTGGGCATTGAGATGCAGTCGTTGGCCGGGGTCGTGACCCGGGTCCGGATGGGCTGCGACCTGGCCGCCGCGGCGGCGTCCGGGGAGAGGTAGCCGAGCTGGGCCATCCGGTCGAGCACGTAGTTGCGCCGGTCGGTGGCGTCCTTCTGGTCCGAGCTGATCGGGTCGTACTCAGAGGGGGACTTGACCAGCCCGGCGAGGGTGGCCGCCTCGACCGGGGTGAGGGTGGCCGGGGTCTTGGAGAAGAAGATCTGCGCGGCGGCGTAGATGCCGTACGCCCGGTGGCCGAAGTACGCCGAGTTGAGGTAGCGCTCCAGGATCTCCTCCTTGCTCAGCTCCTTCTCGACGTCCAGGGCCATCCGCATCTCCTTGACCTTGCGCAGGCTGGTCTGCTGGGTGGCCTCCTGGACCTCCTTCGGGGTCTTGGCGCTGTCCCGCAGCGCCATCCGGACGTACTGCATGGTCAGGGTGGAGGCGCCCTGGGAGACGCCGCTGGAGCGGGCGTTGGCCACGAAGGCGCGGGCGACGCCCTTCGGGTCGACGCCGTGGTGCTGGTAGAAGCGGTTGTCCTCGGCGGCGACGATCGCCTGCTGGATGTTCGGCGACATGTCCGACAGCTTCGTGTACTGCCGGTACTCCTCGTAGAACATGGTCAGGATCGTCTTGCCGTCGGGGGCGTAGAGGTACGACGTCTCGGCGGGCAGCGCGGTGCGCAGGATGCTCGTCTTCTGCTCGACCGCGTGGGCGGTGGCCTTGGCGCCGAGGCCGGTGAACGCGGCCAACGGGTAGGCCACGGCGGCGACGACGATGCCGGCGATGAGCCCGGCGCGGAGGAGCGGAACGGTACGACCAGCGGCAGCAAGGGGTCGGTTGCTCACAGGGTCAAGTTATGACATTTCCGATTCGGAAATGAGAAGAATTCATAAACGGGCGAGACTGTCGCCGAGCGGTGACGCGACCCACGTCGGGATCCGCTGTCCCGTACGGCGGCTTCCCGGCAGGATCACGGACATGCGTGGTCAGCTGATCGGGGTGCCGCCGGGCACCAGGGAAGAACCGGACCTGGGGCACCACGGGGACGCCGAGGCGACCCCGGGCCTGGTCGACCTGGCCGTCAACGTCCGCCGGGACACCATGCCGGAGTGGCTGGCCGACCCGCTGACCGCCTCGCTGGCGGAGCTGGCCGCGTACCCGGACCCGGGGCCGGCCCGGGCGGCCGTCGCCGCCCGGCACGATCGTCCCCCGGCGGAGGTGCTGCTCACCGCCGGTGCCGCCGAGGGCTTCGTGCTGCTGGCCCGCGCGCTGGCCGGGGTGCACCGCCCGGTGGTGGTGCACCCGCAGTTCACCGAGCCGGAGGCCGCCCTGCGCGCCGCCGGGCACCAGGTGGAACGGGTGCTGCTCGACCCGGCCGACGGCTTCCGGCTCGACCCGGCGCGGGTGCCCGCCGACGCCGATTTGGTCATGATCGGCAATCCGACCAACCCCACCTCGGTGCTGCATCCCGCCGCCGACCTGGCCGCCCTGGCCCGACCGGGCCGGGTGCTGGTGGTCGACGAGGCGTTCGCCGACACCACCGGAGCCCCCGGCGTGGCCGGCGAGCCCGAGTCGCTGGCCGGCCGGCGTGACCTGCCCGGCCTGGTGGTGGTGCGCAGCCTCACCAAGACGTGGGGGCTGGCCGGCCTGCGGATCGGCTACCTGCTCGGCGAGGCCGCCCTGCTGGACCGGCTGGCCGCCGTCCAACCGCTCTGGGCCGTCTCCACCCCGGCGCTGGCCGCCGCCACCGCCTGCGCGTCGCCCACCGCCGTCGCGGCCGAGCGCGCGATCGCCGCGCGGCTCGCCGCCGACCGCGACCACCTGGTCGCCCGCCTGTCGGCCCTGCCCGGGGTACGCGTCGCGGGCCGCCCGGCCAGCGCCTTCGTCCTGCTGCACCTGGCCGGCGCCGACCGGGTGCGGGAGACCCTGCGCGAGCGCGGGTGGGCCGTGCGACGCGGGGACACCTTCCCCGGTCTGGGGCCGGACTGGCTGCGGGTGGCGGTACGCGACCCGGCGACCACCGACGCGTTCACCGAGGTACTCGCCGAAATCCTGGAGGCATGATGCTGGAGACCACCATCGCGGCGATCGGGCCGCTCGACGAGCCGGCGATGGCTGCCGCGCGCGACCTCCAGGCTCGGCTGACCAAGCCCGCCGGTTCCCTCGGCGCCCTGGAGGAACTCTCCGTACGCCTCGCCGGGCTGGCCGGCGCCTGCCCGCCGCCGTTGCCCGAGCCGGCGGCGGTGGCCATCTTCGCCGGTGACCACGGCGTGCACGCCCAGGGGGTGACCCCCTGGCCGCAGGAGGTCACCGCCCAGATGATCGCCAACTTCCTGGCCGGTGGGGCGGTGGTCAACGCGTTCGCCCGCCAGGCCGGCGCCTCGGTCACCGTGGTCGACGTCGGCGTGGCCACCCCGCTCCCGGTCGACCCGGACGCCACCGACGACCCGGCGGTCGGACCCCGCCTGGTCGCCGCGAACGTCCGCCGGGGCACCCGGGACATGACCGTCACCGCGGCGCTCACCCGCGACGAGGCACGCGCGGCGCTGGAGACCGGCATCCGGATCGCCGGCGACCTGGTCGACGCCGGAGCGGGCATCCTGCTCACCGGCGACATGGGCATCGGCAACACCACCCCGTCGGCGGCGCTGATCGCCGCGCTCACCGGCAGCGACCCGGCCGAGGCCACCGGGCGCGGCACCGGGGTGGACGACGAGACGTACCGGCGCAAGGTCGGTGTGGTGCGGACCGCGCTGGACCGGCACCGGCCCGACCCGGCCGACCCGCTCGGCGTGCTGGCCGCCGTCGGTGGCCTGGAGCACGCGGCGCTGGCCGGCCTGATCCTCGGCGCCGCCGCCCGCCGCGTTCCGGTGCTGCTGGACGGCGTGATCGCGGCCAGCGCCGCGCTGGTCGCGGCCGCCCTGGCTCCGGACGCGGTCGGCGCGATGGTCGCCGGGCACCGCTCCAGCGAGCCGGGGGCCACCGTGGCGCTGCGCCACCTCGGCCTGGACCCGCTGATCGACCTCGGCCTGCGCCTCGGCGAGGGCACCGGCGCGCTGCTGGCGCTGCCGGTGGTCACCGGCGCGGTCCGGGTGCTGCACGAGGTCGCCACCTTCGACTCGGCGGGGGTCTCCGAGAAGTGATCGGGAACCCCTACCCCCTCGGCCTGCGGCTCGCCGGCCGGCGGGTGGTCGTGGTGGGCGGGGGAGCGGTGGCCACCCGGCGGGTGCCCGCGCTGCTGGACGCCGGGGCGGACGTCTTCCTCGTCTCGCCGGAGCTGACCCCCGCGCTGCACGCCCACGTCGACGCCGGGCGGCTGCACTGGGCGCCGCGCCGGTTCGTCCCGGCCGACCTGGACGGCGCCTGGCTGGTCCAGGTCGCCGTCGACGACCCGCTCGCCGCCGCGTCGGTCAGCGCCGTCGCCGCCGAGCGGCGGATCTTCTGCGTACGCGCCGACGACCGCGCCGCCGCCACCGCGTGGACGCCGGCGGTGACCCGGCACGGCCCGGTCACCGTGGCGGTGTTCGGCGGTGGCGACCCGCGTCGCGCGATGGGCGTCCGGGACGCCGTGCGGGACCTGCTGAACGTGCGCACCGGTCTGGCCGCCGCCGGGCGGGGCACGACGCCGGGCGGGGCCGCACCCGGCCGGGTGGCGCTGGTGGGTGCCGGGCCGGGCGATCCGGAGCTGATCACCGTCAAGGGCTGGCGGCTGCTCACCGAGGCGGACGTGGTGGTCGCCGACCGGCTGGTGCCCGGGCTGCTCCTGGACGAGCTGCGTCCCGACGTCGAGCTGGTGGACGCCTCCAAGATCCCGTACGGCCCGTCCCGCGCCCAGGAGGAGATCAACCGGATCCTGGTGGACCGGGCCCTGGCCGGGAAGGTCGTGGTCCGGCTCAAGGGCGGCGACCCGTACGTCTTCGGTCGGGGCGGCGAGGAGCTGCTGGCCTGCGCCGAGGCGGGCGTACCGGTGACCGTGGTGCCGGGCGTGACCAGCGCCATCGCCGTGCCGGCGGTGGCCGGCGTCCCGGTCACCCACCGGGCGGTGGCGCACGAGTTCACCGTCGTCTCCGGGCACGTCGCGCCGGACTCGCCGGACTCGCTGGTGCGCTGGCCGGCCCTGGCCGGGCTGCGCGGCACCCTGGTGGTCCTGATGGGACTGAAGAACCTCGCCGCGATCACCGCGACGCTCACCGCGCACGGCAGGGACCCGGCCACCCCGGTCGCCGTGATCCAGGAGGGCACCACCGGCGCCCAGAAGACACTGCGCTCGACGCTCGGCGCGGTGGCGGCCGACGTGGTGGCGGCGGGCCTGCGCCCGCCCGCCATCGTGGTGATCGGCGACGTGGTGGGCGCGCTCGACGTCTGACCGGCACCCCGGCGCCGGCCCCTGACCGACCCCGCCCGTGGTCCCCGGCCGGCCGGCGGCTCCGGGGGCGCCAGCCGCGACGGCGGCCGGAGAGGTGTCTCTCCGGCCGCCGTCGTCGCTGGTCAGGTCACTGCTTGAGCATGTTGTCCAGCAGCAGCGCGCAGCGGATCAGGCCCAGGTGGCTGTAGGCCTGCGGGTGGTTGCCCAGGCCGCGCTCGGCGAGCGGGTCGTACTGCTCGGGGAGCAGCCCGGTCGGGCCCGCCGTGTCGATCATCTGCATGAACAGCTCCTCCGCGTCGGTGCGGCGGCCGGTGCGCAGGTACGCCTCGATCAGCCACGCCGTGCAGATGTGGAAGCCGCCCTCCCGGCCGGGCAGGCCGTCGTCCCAGTGGTACCGGTAGACGACCGGCCCGCTGCGCAGGTCCGCCTCGATCCGGAGCACGGTGGAGAGGAAGCGCGGGTCGTCACCCGGCAGCAGCCCGGACAGGCCGATCCAGAGCGAGGAGGCGTCCATCTCCTCGTCGCCGTACGCGACGCTGTACGCCTCGACGTGCTCGTGCCAGCCGTTCTCCAGCACGTTGGCGCCGATCCGGTCGCGCAGCTCCACCCACTCCGGCCGGTCCTCGCCGCCGTGCTGGCGCATGATGTGCAGCGCGCGGTCGACGGTCATCCAGCACATCACCTTGGAGAAGATGTGGTGCCGTGGGGGGAGCCGGGCCTCCCAGATGCCGTGGTCGGGCTCGTGCCAGCGGCGGCGGACCGCCTCCACCATGTTCTCCAGCACCCGCCACTCGTCCTCGCGGACCGAGCCTCGGGCGTCGGCCACGGCGGCGATCAGGTCCGCGATCGGGCCGAAGACGTCGAGCTGGAGCTGGTGGTTGGCGAGGTTGCCCACCCGGACCGGCCGGGAGCCGGCATACCCGGGGAGGGTGTCGATGACCGCCTCGGCGCCCAGCTCGTAGCCGTCGATGGTGTAGAGCGGGTGCAGCCGCTCCGGGTGGCCGCCGGTGCGCTCGATGCAGCCGTCCACCCAGCGCAGCAGCGCCTCGGCCTCCTCGAGGGAACCCAGGTCGACCAGCGCGCGAGCGGTCAGTGCCGCGTCACGCAGCCAGCAGTAGCGGTAGTCCCAGTTGCGGACCCCGCCCAGCTCCTCCGGCAGCGAGGTGGTCGCCGCGGCCAGGATCGAGCCGGTCGCCTCGTGGCAGAGGCCGCGCAGCGTGAGCGCGCTGCGGGCGACCAGGTCGCGGGCGGTGGTGGGCAGCCGCAGCGAGGCCACCCAGTCCTTCCACGGCTGCTCGGCCCTGCCCTGCCGCTCGTGGATCGGGACGGCGTGGTGCTCCAGGCTGTGTGTGCCGAAGCGCAGCTCCAGCACGACCTGGCCGCCGGCGGCGGAGAGGTCGACCATCGCCTCCGCGCTCTCGTTCACTCCGTCGCTTCTGACCTTCCAGGTCACGCCCGGGGCGTAGAGCGCGGCCGGCTCGTTGGAGCCGAGCACCAGCAGGCCGTCGTCGAGCGGTTGGAGCTGTACGGCGACCTGGCCGAACTCCGGGCGCGGGGCGAAGTCGATGCGGGCCTTGCCGGAGCCGGTGAGCACCCGGACCAGGGTCGAGTCGCCGGTGATGATCGCCGGGCCGTCGGGGGTGGTCTCCCGGGCCGGCAGGTCGAGCCAGTCGGTGACCGTGAGGCCGGACCAGCGGGTCTCGACCGTCATGGTGCCGCTGCGGTAACGCTGCCCCAGCGGGATGCCGCCGCGCTCCGGGACGATGCTGAAGTGACCGGCCGGGCTGCCGCCGACCAGGTCGGCGAAGATCGCCGCCGAGTCCGGCTTGGGGTGACAGAGCCAGCTGACCTTGGCATCGGGGGTGAGCAGGGCGACGGTCCGGCCGTTGGAGAGCATCGAGTGCCGCTCGATCGGGACGGCCCGCTCGCCGAAGAGCCAGTGCCGGCGGGTCTCCAGCAGCAGGCCCAGGGCCCGGGCCGCCTCGATCGGCTCGGCCACCCGGTAGCCGGCCTGGGTGTCGCCGGGGCCGATCTTGATGCCGACGTCCGGGCCGTGCAGGTTGCCGAAGGCGTTCTCGTCGGTGACGTCGTCACCGATGAAGAGCACGGCGCTGGCCGAGAGTTGGGTGCGCAGCTGGTCGACGGCGGTGCCCTTGTGGGTGGCGACCACCGACAGCTCGATGACCTCCTTGCCCTGGGTGACCGTGACGCCGTCCCACTTCGCGGGGCCGTTGCGGACCGCCTCGATGGTGGCCGCCGCGACCTGCGGGTCGACCCCGCGGGTGTGCACGGCGACGCTGGCCGGCTTGCGCTCCAGCCGGACCCCCGGGTGGGCCGCGGCGATCTCGCGCAGCGCGTCGCGCAGCCGGGTGCGGACGGCGATCAGCTCGGGGGAGAGCCGCTCGACGAAGCCGATGTCGAACTCGGAGCCGTGGCTGCCGACCAGGTGGACCTCGCTGGGCAGCCGGGAGAGCGCGGCCAGGTCGCGCAGCGCCCGCCCGGAGACCACCGCGACGGTGGTCTGCGGCAGCGCGGCGAGCGCCCGGATCGCGGCGACCGACTCCGGCAGCGGCACGGCCTTGCTCGGGTCCTCGACGATCGGCGCGAGCGTGCCGTCGTAGTCGCAGGCGACCAGGAGCTGGGGGACCCGGGCGATCCGCCCGATGGCCGCGCGCAGCTCCGGGTCCATCGTCCCCGCGGGCGGGGTGACGATGTCGGTGGGGACGTTCACGCGGCCTCCACCCCGGACGTGCCGAGCTCGGTGAGGAACGATTTCGCCCAGTGCCCCACGTCGTGGGTGCGCAGATGACGTTGCATTATCCGCATGCGTCGACGGGCCTCCGGCTTCTCCACGTGTACGGCCCGCAGCAGGGCGTCCTTGACCGCGTCCGGGTCGTGCGGGTTGCACAGGAATGCCTGGCGCAGCTCGGTGGCCGCGCCGGCGAACTCGCTGAGCACGAGCGCGCCGCCCTGGTCGGCGCGCGATGCCACGTACTCCTTGGCCACCAGATTCATTCCGTCTCGCAGGGGGGTCACCATCATCACGTCGGCCGCGACGTACATCGCGGCCAGTTCGGAGCGACTGTACGACTGATGCAGATAATGCACCGCCGGCACACCCACCCGTCCGAATTCGCCATTAATCCGACCAACCTCGCGCTCCACCTTGACGCGAAGTGCCTGGTAGTGCTCCACCCGCTCGCGGCTGGGCGTCGCGACCTGCACCATAACCGCGTCCGGCACTGTCAGCTTTCCGTCAGCGAGGAGTTCCCGGAAGGCTTTCAGTCGAAGTTCGATGCCCTTGGTGTAGTCGAGCCGGTCGACGCCCAGGATGATCGTCTTCGGGTTGCCCAGCTCCTCGCGGATCTGCTTGGCCCGGGCCTGGATCGCCGGGTCGGCGGCCATCCGCTCCATCTCCTGGGTGTCGATCGAGATGGGGAAGGCGCCGGCCTTCACCTGCCGGCCGTCCACCTGGATCATCTGGCCCTCGTAGCGCAGGCCGAGCAGGTGCCGGGCCAGCCGGACGAAGTTCTGCGCGGCCAGCCGCTGCTGGAACCCGACCAGGTCGGCGCCGAGCAGTCCGCGCAGGATCTCGGTGCGGAACGGCATCTGCATGAACAGCTCGATCGGCGGGAACGGGATGTGCAGGAAGAAGCCGATCTTCAGATCCGGCCGCAGCTCGCGGAGCATCGCCGGGACCAGCTGGAGCTGGTAGTCCTGGATCCAGACCGTGGCGCCCTCGGCCGCCACCTCCGCCGCGGCCTCCGCGAACCGGGCGTTGACCAGGCGGTACGCCTCGCGCCACCGGCGCTTGTACGCCGGGGTCTCGACCGCGTCGTGATAGAGCGGCCAGATGGTGGCGTTGGACTGGCCCTCGTAGTAGCGCTCCAGCTCCTCGGCGCTCAGCGGCACCGGGTGCAGGCGGATGCCCTCCAGGTCGAACGGCTCCGGAGCGGCGCCGGTCCCGCCGGCCCAGCCGACCCAGGTGCCCTGGTGCTCGGCGAGGACCGGGTGCAGGGCCGTCACCAGCCCGCCCGGGCTGCGTCGCCACTGCCGTCCCTCGGGTGTGCTCACCTCGTCGACCGGCAATCGGTTCGCCACTACGACAAAGGAGCTACGGACGGTCACGATCGGCCACCTCCGGGTGCTGACGGGTCCACCGCGATGAGAGTCTGAGCCTAGCTGCGGCGTCTTGCGCCCCGTGCCGGAGTCACCTACCCGTCCCACGGTCGCTGAACCGTACCCGTGATCATGGCGACAGCCTCGGGCGGAGGTCGGCGACCCCGCGGTCCTCCGGCACGTCGGGAAGCCCCGGGAGGCGGGCCGCGGCGTACTGCTCGGGCGGGGTGATGTGGGCGCGGCGCGCCGTACCTGTCAGGATTGACGACGGCGTGCGCGCGGCCGGCTCCCGGCCGGCGGCGGCGGGCGGCGGACGCAGCCCGTGCCGTGCCCGCCAATCGGCGACAGCAACCGACGGAGGTAGCCCGCACCGTGGCCCAGTTCATCTACGTCCTGGAAAAGGCGCGCAAGGCGCACGGCGACAAGGTCGTGCTCGACAACGTGACGCTGAACTTCCTGCCGGGGGCCAAGATCGGTGTGGTCGGCCCGAACGGCGCCGGTAAGTCCAGCCTCCTCAAGATCATGGCAGGCTGGGACCGGCCGAGCAACGGCGAGGCCCGGCTGATGCCCGGCAACACCGTCGGCATGCTCGCCCAGGAGCCCCCGCTCAACGACAGCAAGACCGTCCTCGGCAACGTCGAGGAGGCGGTCGCCGAGACCAAGGCCAAGCTGGAGCGGTTCAACTCCATCGCCGAGCAGATGGCCACGGACTACTCCGACGAGCTGATGGAGGAGATGGGCAAGCTCCAGGAGGAGCTGGACCACGCCGACGCCTGGGACATCGACTCCAAGCTCGAACTGGCCATGGACGCGCTGCGCTGCCCGCCGCCGGACGCCGACGTCACCCAGCTCTCCGGTGGTGAGCGCCGCCGGGTCGCGCTCTGCAAGCTGCTGCTGGAGGCCCCCGACCTGCTGCTGCTCGACGAGCCCACCAACCACCTGGACGCGGAGAGCGTGCAGTGGCTGGAGCAGCACCTGGCCAAGTACGCCGGCACCGTCATCGCCATCACCCACGACCGGTACTTCCTGGACAACGTGGCCAACTGGATCCTGGAGCTGGACCGCGGCCGGGCCTACCCGTACGAGGGCAACTACTCCACCTACCTGGAGAAGAAGGCCGCCCGGCTGGCCGTCGAGGGCCGCCGCGACGCCAAGATGAAGAAGCGCCTCTCCGATGAGCTGGAGTGGGTCCGCTCCAACGCCAAGGCGCGGCAGACCAAGTCCAAGGCCCGGCTCGACCGGTACGACGAGATGGCCGCCGAGGCGGAGAAGACCCGGAAGCTGGACTTCGAGGAGATCCAGATTCCGCCGGGCCCGCGCCTGGGCAGCACCGTCATCGAGACCAACAGCCTCAGCAAGGGCTTCGGCGACCGGCTGCTGATCGATCACCTGTCGTTCTCGCTGCCGCGCAACGGCATCGTCGGCATCATCGGCCCGAACGGTGTCGGCAAGACCACCCTGTTCAAGACCATCGTCGGGCTGGAGCAGCCGACCGGCGGCGAGGTCAGGGTCGGCCCCACCGTCTCGCTGTCCTACGTCGACCAGGCCCGGCAGGGCCTCGACGGCGACAAGACCGTCTGGGAGGTCGTCTCCGACGGGCTGGACCACCTGATGGTGGGCAAGGTCGAGATGCCGTCGCGGGCGTACATCGCCGCGTTCGGCTTCAAGGGGCCGGACCAGCAGAAGCCCACCAAGGTGCTCTCCGGCGGCGAGCGCAACCGGCTCAACCTGGCGCTGACCCTGAAGATCGGCGGCAACGTCATCCTGCTCGACGAGCCGACCAACGACCTGGACGTGGAGACGCTCTCCAGCCTGGAGAACGCGCTGCTGGAGTTCCCCGGCTGCGCCGTGGTCATCTCCCACGACCGGATGTTCCTGGACCGGGTCGCCACGCACATCCTCGCCTGGGAGGGCGACGACGAGAACCCGTCCAAGTGGTTCTGGTTCGAGGGCAACTTCGACGCGTACGAGAAGAACAAGGTCGACCGGCTCGGCGCCGAGGCGGCCCGCCCGCACCGGGTGACCTACCGCAAGCTCACCCGTGACTGAGCGGGTGCTGACCGTTGGCTGACCGGTTCGTCTACCACTGCACGCTGCGCTGGTCCGACCTGGACGCGTACGGGCACGTCAACAACTCGCGTTTCCTCACCCTCTACGAGGAGGCGCGGGTGGCGTTGATGTTCGCGGGCGGCCGGGCGTGGGGGGTGGGCTCGTTCGCCGACGGAGTCGTCATCCGCCGGCACGAGGTCGACTACCTGCGCCCGGTCGACTACGCGCTGGGTCGGGCCACCGCGGAGGCCGCCCCGACCGTCCGGATCGAACTATGGGTGGAGGAGATCCGGGCCTCCCGGTTCACCGTCGCCTACGAGCTGTACGACGGCGACGTGCTGGCCAGCACCGCCCGGTCGGTGCTGGTGCCGTTCGACCTGGTGGCCAAGCGGCCCCGCCGGATCACCGAGGACGAGCGGACCTTCCTGCTGGCGTACGCGCCCGCGGGCGGGGCGGCGTGAATGGCGCGCCCGTCGTGACGCCGGGGCACGGGCTGGCCGGGGTTGCCGACGCGGGGGCCTTCCTGGCCCGGCTGGTCCGCCTCGACCCGGCCACCGTCGTGCGGCTCCGCCCGGTCGACGGGGCCGGGCGTACGGCGCTCTGGGCCCGGCTGCCCTGGGACGTGCTGGTGGTCCGCACGGTGGCCGGCACCGCCCCGGGTGACGTCACGGTCGCCGCCGCCGACCTGCTGGCCGAGCTGGAGTCCGCCGGCGGGGCGCTGCCGGGCCGGCGGGACGACCGGTGGCGCTGGCCACTGCCGCCCGCGGCGAGCCGCCGGGTGGAGGCGTTGCCCGCCGGCGAGCTGCGGCGGATCGCCGAGGCGGCGGCGGGCACCCTGCGGACCGCGGCTACCGAGGGCGTGGGCGGCCGGGCGGTGGGTCAGCGGGTGCTGCGCGACGCGCTGCTCGACCACGTGGCGGTGGTCATCACCCCGGACGAGCCGCCGGGCGAGCCGGTCGAGGTGACCCAGCGCCTGGTCCAGGGCGTGGTCCGGATGGGGTTCCTCGGGCCCGCCGACGCCCCGGGCGAGGTCCAGGTACGCGTTGCGGGTCGCTGGATCGGCCTGGTGGGACCGTACGGAGCGGCATGGTCGCGCAAGGTCTCGGAGTTGGCGATCCGGCCGGTGAAGGATCAACCGAACGGATGACCCGTGGTCATTCTTCTGGCCTGGGGCTGTCGTTGGGGGGGTGCTTCAACCCGGCTGTCCGGGTACCGTCCATCCTCGGATCCAACGCAACGTAGGCGTCCGGATCCGCTGGGGAGTGAGGTGCGCGAGCGATGCCGTGGTGGTCATGGCGCCCTGGTCCCGCCGCTGGCGGCGGCGACCCGGAAACTCGAACCGGGATCACAGTGGACAGCACCGTCCGGGTTGGACCACCGTCCCCCCGGCAGCCGGGGGACGACTGCAAGGCCGCCGACCGGCCGGTGATCGCGGACATGCCGGTCAGTGTGGAGCGGGTCACCCTCCGCCGGGTCTGTGCGGCCCTCGACCTGCTCGACGTGCGGTACCTGGCCGACGGCGACGGGAACCTGCTGGCCATGTGGGAGCGGCACGCGGTGCTGGTCACGCTGGAGGGCCCGGAGGACGAGATCCTGGTGATGCGGGCCCGTCCGCACGCGACGGTCCCGCCGGACTGGGCGGACCGGGCCTACCGGGTGGTCAACGAGTGGAACCACACCCGGCGGTTCTGCAAGGCGTACATCGGCGACCCCACCGAGCGGGGCCAGCTGCCGATCTACGCCGAGCTGCAGGTGCCGCTGGGCGCGGGCACCCACGACGCGCTCCTGGTCGAGATGCTCGACTGCGGGGCGGCCGTGGCGACCACCTTCGTGGACTGGCTGCACGACGAGGGCGCCCTGCTCTGAGCCCGACGGGCCGGGGCCGGCGCGGGCCGGTCTCGACCGTCGGGCCGTCAGGCGTCCCCGGCCGGCTCCTCCATCACGTTGACCATGAAGTACGCGGCGCGCTCCAGGTAGTCCCAGAGCGCCTTGGCGACCTCCGGCGGCAGGTCCAGCCGGTCGACCGCCCGCCGCATGTGGTGCAGCCAGGCGTCCCGCTCGGCCACGCCGATCCGGAACGACGCGTGCCGCATCCGCAGCCGCGGGTGCCCCCGCTGGGCGGAGTAGGTGTTGGGGCCACCCCAGTACTGCATGAGGAACAGCGTCAGCCGGTCGGCGGCCGGCCCGAGGTCCTCCTCCGGGTACATCGGGCGCAGCAGCGGGTCGGTGGCGACGCCGACGTAGAACTCGTCGACCAGCTTGCGGAAGGTGGGCTCGCCGCCGACCGCTTCGAAGAGGGTCGTCGGCGCACCGGGCCGGTCGGACTCAGCTGCGGAATTCACCGTTCCATCCTGCCAGGTGCCCCGGTGCACCGGCCGCCGCGTACCGGCCGGGCGGGCTGCCGATCACGTCACAGCGTGGCTGCGCCGGCCCCCGGAGCGGCCGTCCGTCGCCCGGCCCGCGCGCGGCCGGCCACCGGGCCCGTGCGCGCTGTCCCGGGCCGCGGCGTCGTCCCGGTTGGCCCGGTCGGCCGCCGCGACGGCCGCGTCGATGGTCTCGCCGTCGGGCCAGCGCAGCGCCGTCACCAGCATCAGCACCACGCCGGCGGTGCTCCACAGGCCGACCACCAGCGGGATGGAGAAGCGGTCGGCGAGCAGCCCGGTGACCAGCACCGAGGCGCCCTGGATCACCTGCATGCCGGTGGCCATCACGCCGAAGGCGCGGGCCCGGTAGCCGTTGGGCAGGGCGCGGACGAAGAGCCCGTTGGCGGTCGGCAGCAGACCGGCGGCGGCGAAGCCGCAGGCGGCCGCGAGCAGGGCCACCACCACCGGTGGCGGGTCGAGGAGCGTGGGCACCAGGACCAGCGGGGCGATCACCGCGAGCGGCCGCATCAGGGCGAGCCGGCGGGCCGGCGCGACCGCCCGCCCCACCACCAGCCCGCCCAGGATGAACCCGACCGGGTTGGCGGCCATGATGACGGCCTGCGCGACGCCGCTGTCCAGCCCGTCGCCGGAGCGCTCGCCGGCCCAGGCGGCGGCCAGCCCCTCGGGGACGATCGAGAAGAGCATGGCGCTGAAGACCAGCACGGCGATGGCCCGCAGGACCGGGGTGCCGAAGACGATCTGGAAGCCCTGCCCCGTCTCGCGCAACAGGTGGCTGCGGTGCGCGGCCGTCATCGCCGGCTCCCGGTCGCGGACGCCGAAGCGGGTCAGCGCGGCGGACCCGGCGAAGGTGGCCGCGTTGATCAGCAGCGCGACGGTCGGGTTCACCGCGGCCAACGCGGCACCGACGAGGTATCCGACCACCTGGGCGGCCTGGGCCGAGCTGGCGTTCAGCGACAGGCCGAGGACCAGCCGGTCGCCGGTGAGGATGGCCGGCATGAGCGCGGACCGGGCGGCCTGGCTGGGCGGGTTGGCCAGCGTGGTGGCGAAGAGCAGGGCGAGGATCACCCACACCGGCACGCCCGGCACGGCGATCAGCGCCATCAGCGCCATTCGGATCAGGTCGCAGACGACCATGACCTGCCGGTAGCGGTAGCGCTCGGCGAGCGCCGCGAGCAGCGGACCGCCGACCAGCCAGGGCAGGTAGCTGACCGCGAACGCGGCGGCGGACAGGGCGATCGACTGGCTCTGCCGGTAGACCAGCACGGTGACCGCGGCCTTGGCGACGTAGTCGCCCACCCAGGAGAACACGGTGGCCAGGAAGATCGCCCGGTATTCGGACTGGCCGAACACCTCTCGGAATGTGGCCGGCCCGTCCGGAGAGGGTCGCTCGTCGGACACCGTCGCCTCCATCGTGCCCCGCGAACGGCCACTCGTGACGGCCTGACGGGGACCCCGTCGTCAGATCTACGGATCAGCGAGGACATGCTCACGCTCCGGCGGGAGCGCGTGCACCGGATTCTGCCCGATCGTCTGACAACTGGCTAGGGCGAACGGATTGGTCGTCGCATCTCCGACTGAACGAACGGACGATACCCGAGGGGCCGCGCGGTCCGCGACCCCCAGATTTCGGACTCCCCGATTCGGTCCTGCCCGGCAGGTCAGGTGGCCCCGCCCTGACCGGTGCCCGGGGTGCCCACCGTCCCGGGCACCCCGGCCGGACCGATCCCGCCGGTCTGCGGCAGCCCCGGGTAGAGCCGCCCGGCCGCGATCTTCGCGGTGATGCCGGAGTTCTCCAGCGCCTCGGCCAGCCGGCGGCGCAGCTCCCGGCCCACCGCGAACTGCCCCTCCGCGGTCGTCTTGACCACCGTCCGGATCACCGCGCCGTCCACGGTCATCTGCTCGACGCCCAGTACCTCGGGCGGCTCGACGATCTCCGGGGCCAGCTCCGGGTCCACCGCGACCGAGGCCGCCGCCGTACGCAGCACGGCGTTCGCCTCCTCGGTGCCGGCGAAGCCGATCGGCAGGTCCACCACCACCAGGGCCCAGCCCTGGCTCTTGTTGCCCACCCGGACGATCTCGCCGTTGCGGATGTACCAGAGCACCCCGCGACCGTCGCGGACGGTGGTCACCCGCAACCCCACCGACTCCACCACGCCGGTCGCCTCACCCAGGTCCACCGTGTCGCCGACGCCGTACTGATCCTCGATCAGCATGAACAGACCCGCGATCAGGTCCTTCACCAGGCTCTGCGCGCCGAAGCCGAGCGCGACGCCGGCGATGCCCGCGCTGGCCAGCAGCGGAGCCAGGTCGAAGCTGAACTCCTTGAGCACCATCAGCAGTGCGATGCCGAAGACGAACGCGGTGACCAGGCTGCGCAGCACCGAGCCGATCGCCTCGGCGCGCTGGCGGCGCCGCTCGGGGATGAACTCGGTGGGATCGAGCGCGGCCG
This sequence comes from Micromonospora purpureochromogenes, assembly GCF_900091515.1. Lineage (NCBI taxonomy): Bacteria > Bacillati > Actinomycetota > Actinomycetes > Micromonosporales > Micromonosporaceae > Micromonospora > Micromonospora purpureochromogenes. The sequence goes on from NZ_LT607410.1 coordinate 1,961,360, forward strand.
ACGGGATGCGCTCGCGCAGCGGCCGGAGCATGGTCGGCACCGCGCCGTGGGTGGTGGTTCGGACCAGCCGGTTGATCGTCCGGTGCAGCGCCCAGCGGCCGGCGAACGCCAGCAGCAGGATCAGCGCGACCCGCAGCGGCTTGAGCAGGATCCAGTAGCTGCCCTCGGCGAACCAGACCGAGTCGGTCACGTCGAGGACCCCCTTGCACCAGGTGTCCTGGAGGCACGAGGGTGACGGGTCGGGCGGGGCGGCGACGGGGAAGGTCGGGCTGGTGGCACTCACCCTGTCTTCGTACCGCAACACCGTCGACGGCCCACCGGCGGCCCACCGTCGGGCGACCTCTGCCGCCCGACGGCGGCCCGCGAACCGGACATCTTCCCGCGCGCCGAGAAAGCTTCACGAGGGAGCCCGGATTAGTACGTGCAATCCCGGGTCTTATCAGGGACGATTGGCGCAACGGACGTCGGTGATCCCGCCGGCGTCGGTCGTGGTTCCCCGCTGCGCGGGGCGCGGCCGACGTGGCCAGCGGTGGGCAGCTGGACCGGGAGGGTGAGCACGATGCCTGACATACGACCCACGGTGGGCTCCGGCGCGCTGGTTCTCAACGCCACCTACGAGCCGCTGTGTGTCGTGTCGGTGCGTCGCGCCGCCATCCTCGTGCTCTCCGCCAAGGCGGTCTGCGTCGCCGACGGCGACGGCATCCTGCACAGCGCCCGCGACGCCCTCCCGGTGCCCTCCGTGGTCCGGCTGACCCGCTTCGTCCGGGTGCCGTACCGCACTCACATCGGGCTGTCCCGGCGGGCGATCTTCGCCCGGGACGGCTGGCGCTGCGCCTACTGCCGGGGGCCCGCGGAGACCATCGACCACGTCTTCCCGCGCAGCCGGGGTGGCCGGCACGCCTGGGAGAACGTGGTCGCCGCGTGTGCCCGGTGCAACCACACCAAGGGCGACAAGACCCCGGCCGAGCTGGGCTGGCGGCTGCACTGCCTGCCCGCCGCCCCCAAGGGCACCGCCTGGCGGGTGCTGGGTCACCGCGCGCCCGACCCGCGCTGGGCGGACTGGCTCGACCTGCGCGAGTCCGAGGCCGCCTGAGCGGGGCGCCGGCGCCGCCGGGTCACCGGTCGCGCGCCTTCACCAGCGAGGCGTACACCACCACGTTGTCGGCGTAGCCGGTCTCGCCGCCCACCCACCGGCCGCCGCACGTGATCAGTCGCAGGTTCGGGCGGCTGAAGTCGCCGAACACCTCGTCCACCGGCAGGTCCTCCTTGCCGTAGCGCTGCACCTGGTTCACCTCGAAGACCGCCACCTTCCGGTCCTCGCGGGTCACCTCGACCGTGTCGCCGTCGCGCAGGTCCCGCAGCCCGTGGAAGACCGCCGGGCCGGTGGTGGTGTCGACGTGCCCGACGATCACCGCCGGGCCGTACTGGCCGGGGGTGGGGCCCTGGTCGTACCAGCCGGCCTCCTGGGCGCGGGCGGCGTCGGGCACCCCGATGCTGCCGTCCGGGGCGATCCCGACGTGGTGCACCGGGGCCTGCACGTCGATCCGGGAGATCGAGATCAGGGTGGGTGGGCTGCCCGGCAGCACCGGGAACTTCTTCGGCGGCGGGCGCAGCCCGGCGATGAACCGGTCCGGCAGGACGCTGAGGCCGGTCACCTGCTCGATGCCGAGCATCGCGACGATCAGCGCCATCAGGGTGGCGATCACCATGAACGCGGCGCCCGGTCCCCGGCTCCGGTAGCCGCCGTAGCGGGCCGGCCGCGCCGCCGGCCGTACCGGGCGGGCGTGGGCGACCGGGTCGGTCGTGGTCACGCTGGCGGTGAAGGCCTGGCCGGCCACCCGGCGGAAGCGGCCGGCCGCACGGGCCGCCAGCCGGGCCGCGGCGCGGACCCGGTCCCGACCCGACCGCGGGGTGCGTCTGCGTGTGCGGGTCATGGCGACGTGGGGTCAGGAGCTCGTCCCGGCCCGTCGGCGGCCCCCGCTGAACATCCCGAGCCCCGCCACCACGGTCACCACGGCCAGGCCGCCGACCAGGAGCAGCGAACCCGCGCCCCGGCCGCCGGCGGTGCCGCCGCCCCCGGTCGCCGGGCCCTTGCTCGGCTGGGCCATGTTCAGCACGGTCAGCATGGTCGACGCGGTGTTGCCGTTGGCGCACCGCAGGTCGACCGGGTAGTCGCCCGGTTGCTTGTTGCCCGGGATGGTCACCGCCCCGGTCAGGAAGCCGTTGTCCGGCCGCAGCACCACCCGGCCGAAGGCGTCCGACTGCACGGTGGCCTGCTGGTTGTTGGCGTTGTCGCAACTGGCCCGGATGTTGACCCGGGTGCCGGCCTGCGCGGTGTTCGGCGTGACCTCGACGAAGGTGTTCTCCCCGGCCCGGGCCGGTGTGGCCGTTGCCAGGACGAACGTCGCGACCAGGGCGAACATCGCCAGGACGGCGGAAAAGGCACGATGGTACGCGCTGAGCCCCCGCATGATTCTCCCCTCCCGGCCAGGTGCGCCGGAATCCTGCGACGGGTGTTCGGGCCTGCATTCCCGCTCGCCGTGGGGCAAACCCGCACGGGTCAGCGACGGCGGGTGCCCGGCGCCCCGGCCGGCGGGGTCGGCAGCGGGGCGACCGGGTGCCAGTCCAGCGGGGTGGAGAGCACCATCGTGCTGGACGGCTGGCCGTACGGGGCGAGCCGGTCGATGACCGCCTCGAACTCGGTGATCGAGCCGGCGGCGACCTTGAGCATGCTGCACGCGTCCCCGGTGATCCGGTGGATCTCCCGGATCTCCGGCCAGCCGGCGACGTCCGGGTCGTGCAGGATGCAGCGCGAGCCGTAACAGGACATCCGGATCATCGCGACCACGCCGCGACCGGCCCGGGTCAGGTCCACGTGGGCGTGGTAGCCGGTGATCACGCCGGACTCCTCCAGCCGGCGGACCCGCTCGGCCACCGCCGGCGGCGACAGGTGCACCCGCCGGGACAGCTCGCTGTACGACAGCCGCGCGTCGGTCTGCAGCTCACGCAGCAGGGCCCAGTCCATCTCGTCCACGCGTGGACCTTACCTTCCGCAGGTCGAACGGCAGAAGAGCCTTCCGCACCAAAGGTCAAACCCTGGATCGCCGTCGAATCGGCATTCCGTACGCCCTTGTGACCAGGGCATCATGTCGTCACCCGGCTCACGGAGGAGACGACAAGGTGGATCAGACGGATCTGCGGGCGCCCACCCGGACCGCCGCGGTGCGCCCGGTCACGCCGCAGCAGCGCACCGCGCGGGCGGCCCGCAACGGCGGCGAGCCCACGCTGGAGTTCGCCGACCGGGTGCCGTACGACGCGTACGTGCACGCCAGCACGCTGCACACCCTGCAGCAGCCGCTCAGCACGGACCCCGGCGAGATGTCCTTCCTGATGGTCAGCCAGATCATGGAGCTGTACTTCGGGCTGACCTGCCACGAGCTGCGCCAGGCCCAGCGGGACCTGCGCGCCGACCGGGTGTGGGAGGCGCTGGCGCCGCTGCGCCGGGCCGCGCTGCACCTGGAGGGGCTCAACGCCGCCTGGCGCGGGCTGCGCTGGATGACCCCGGCGGACTTCAACCGGTTCCGCAACCTGCTCGGCGAGGGCTCCGGCTTCCAGTCCGCCATGTACCGGCACCTGGAGTTCCTGCTCGGCCTGCGCGACCCGGCGTTGATCCGGCCGTTCCGCCGCCAGGAGCAGGTCTACGACGAGTTGCGCGCCGCTCTCGACGTGCCGAGCCTCTGGGACGACGTGATCGCCCTGCTCGCCCGGCACGGCCACGACCTCCCCGCCGACCTGCTGGAGCGGGACGTCACCGTCGAGCACCGGCCGCACCCGTCGGTCGAGGCGGCCTGGGTCGAGATCTACGACGACGGCGGGCCGCAGAACCACCTCCGCCTGCTCGGCGAGGCGCTGACCGAGGTGGCCGAACAGTTCGGCGACTGGCGGTGGAACCACGTCAAGGCCGTGCAGCGCACCATGGGCGCGAAGGTCGGCAGCGGCGGCTCGGCCGGACTGGCCTGGCTGCAACGCAGCATGGCCCGGGTGGTCTTCCCGGAGCTGTGGTCGGCCCGGACGGCGATGTGAGCGGGGAGCGGGACATGACCACCTCGGAGCGGGAGGCGCACCGCCTCGACGCCGCCGACCCCGGGCACCGGCACCTCTTCCACGTGCCGGCCGCCGACGGCGGACGTTACCCGGAGACCGCCTACCTGGCCGGCAACTCCCTCGGGCTGCAACCCCGGGCCACCCGCGCGGAACTCCTCGCCGACCTGGACGCCTGGCGCCGGCTCGGCGTCGAGGGGCACCTGGAGGCGGAGCGGCCGTGGCTGCCGTACCACGAGCTGTTGACGGCGCCCGCCGCGCGACTGGTCGGCGCCCGGCCCGCGGAGACCGTGGTGATGAACTCCCTCACCGTCAACCTGCACCTGCTGATGGTGAGCTTCTACCGGCCAGCCGGCGAGCGGACCCGGATCGTCATCGAGGACAGCGCCTTCCCCTCGGACAGCTACGCCGTGCGCAGCCAGGCCCGCTTCCACGGCCTGGACCCGGACGCCGCCGTGGTCCGGCTGACGCCGCGCGCCGGCGAGGACACCCTGCGCACCGAGGACGTGACCGACTACCTGGCCGCCGAGGGCGACCGGGTGGCGCTGGTGCTGCTCGGCGGGGTCAACTACCTCACCGGCGAGCTGATGGACATCCCGGCGATCACCGCCGCCGGCCGGGCGGCCGGCGCGATCGTCGGTTGGGACCTGGCCCACGCCGCCGGCAACGTGCCGCTGGCGCTGCACGACTGGGATGTCGACTTCGCCGCCTGGTGCTCCTACAAGTACCTCAACTCCGGGCCCGGCGCGCTGGGCGGGGTCTTCGTCCACGAGCGGCACCTGGGCGACCCCCGGCTGCCCCGCTTCGAGGGCTGGTGGAGCACCGAGGCGACCACCCGGTTCGAGATGACCCCGGTGTCCCGGCCGCCGGCCACCGTGGAGGCCTGGCAGATCTCCAACCCGCCGATCTTCGCGATGGGCCCGGTGCGCACCTCGCTGGAGCTCTTCGACAGCGTCGGCATGCCGGCCCTGCGGGAGCGCAGCGTCCGGCTCACCGGCTACCTGGAACGGCTGCTCGACGAGGTGACCCCCGGCCGGCCGCTGACCGTGGTCACCCCGCGCGATCCCGCGCGGCGGGGCTGCCAGCTCTCGGTGCGCATCGGCGCCGGCAGCGCCGCCGAGCTGACCAAGCGACTGCGGCACGAGCACGGCGTGGTCGCCGACGCCCGGGAGCCGGACATCGTCCGGTTCGCCCCGGTGCCGCTCTACTCCACGTACCACGACTGCTGGCGGGTCGCCGACGCGCTGGCGGCGACCGTCTCCGAGGTGCACCGGTGAGCGCGAGGAGTGAGCCGGTTTTGCGAGCCCCGCAGTCGCGAACGAAAGGCAGGCACCGGTGAGCGCGAGGAGTGAGCCGGGTTTGCGAGCCCCGCAGTCGCGAACGAAAGGCAGGCACCGGTGAGCGCGAGGAGTGAGCCGGGTTTGCGAGCCCCGCAGTCGCGAACGAAAGGCAGGCACCGGTGAGCGCGAGGAGTGAGCCGGGTTTGCGAGCCCCGCAGTCGCGAACGAAAGGCAGGCACCGGTGAGCGCGGAACGCGACGAGATCGCGGTGGTCGGGGCCGGCCTGGCCGGCTGCCTGCTCGCCTGCTACCTGGCCCGCCGGGGCTACCCGGTGGCCCTCTACGAGCGGCGGCCGGACCCGAGGACCGGGCGGGTGGAGCGCGGCCGGTCGATCAACCTGGCGCTCTCCGAGCGCGGCCTGGACGCGCTGCGCCGCATCGGCCTGGCCGAGCAGGTGATGGCGGACGCCCTGCCGATGCGCGGCCGGATGATCCACCCGGTCGCCGGCGAGCCGCAGTTCCAGTCGTACAGCGGTTCCGGGGACCGGGCGATCAACTCGATCAGCCGGGGCGCGCTGAACAACGCCCTGCTCAACGCCGCCGCCGCGCTGCCCGGGGTGCGGCTCGCCTTCGACCACCGGCTGGTCGGCCTCGACCCGACCAGCGGCGAGATGACCTTCGAGACCCCGCAGGGCAAGGTCACCGCCACCGCGTCGGTCGTCCTCGGCGCCGACGGCGCCGGTTCCGCCGTGCGCGGGCAACTGCTCGGGTACGGGGTGCTGACCGAGAGCCTGGACTTCCTCGACTACGGCTACAAGGAACTCACCATCCCGCCGCTCGGCGGCGACTTCGCCCTCGATCCGTCGGCGCTGCACATCTGGCCGCGCGGCACCTCCATGATGATCGCGCTGCCCAACCCGGACCGCTCGTTCACCTGCACGCTCTTCTGGCCCACCCACGGCACCGCCAGCTTCGCCTCGCTGGGCAGCCCGGCGGCGATCGAGCGGCACTTCGCCACCCACTACCCGGACCTGATCCCGCTCGCGCCCAACCTGGTCGACGACTACCAGCACAACCCGGTCGGCGTGCTGGGCACGGTCCGCTGCGCGCCCTGGCAGGTCGACGGGAAGGTGGCGCTGCTCGGCGACGCGGCGCACGCCATCGTGCCGTTCTACGGCCAGGGCGCCAACTGCGCCATGGAGGACGTCGTCGAACTGGACCGCTGCCTGGACGAGTGCGACGACGACTGGTCCGCCGCGCTGCCGCTCTACCAGCGGCGCCGGCAGGACAACGCCGAGGCGATCGCCCGGATGGCGCTGGCCAACTTCGTGGAGATGCGGGACAAGGTCGCCTCGCCGGTGTTCCAGACCCGCAAGCGGGTCGAGCACGCCCTGGAACGGGCGCTGCCCGGCCGGTACGTTTCGCAGTACGAACTGGTCTCCTTCTCCACCACCCCGTACGCGCAGGTGCGCCGCCGGGTGCGCCGCCAGTACGCGGTGGTGGGGGCGGTGGCCGCGGGCGGGCTGGCGTTGCTGGTCGGCGCGGTGGGTGCGGCGATCGGCCGGGGGAGGCGCGGATGACGCTCTGGGACGCGCGGCTGATGGCCGGGAGCGCGCCGGACGGGCCGGGGTTGCTGCGCCACTTCGTCGGCGGCGAGTTCGTCGACGCGGGGCCGCGCTTCACCAAGCGCAGCCCGGTGACCGGCGAGCCGGTCTTCGAGGTGGTCGAGGCGTCCAAGTCCACGGTGGACGACGCGGTGGCCGCCGCCCGGGCGGCGCTGCGCGGGCCGTGGGGCCGGATGGGGGAGCGGGAGCGCGCCGAGGTGCTGCGCCGGGTCGCCGACGAGCTGGAACGCCGCTTCGACGACCTGGTCACCGCCGAGGTCGCCGACACCGGCAAGGCCATCTCGCAGGCCCGCACCCTGGACATCCCGCGCGGCGCGGCGAACTTCCGGGCCTTCGCCGAGATCGTGGCGACCGCGCCGACCGAGTCGTTCACCACGGTCACCCCGGCCGGCGGCCGGGCGCTGAACTACGCCGTCCGCAAGCCGGTCGGCGTGGTCGCCGTGATCGTGCCGTGGAACCTGCCGCTGCTGCTGCTCACCTGGAAGGTGGCCCCGGCTCTGGCCTGTGGCAACGCCGTGGTGGTCAAGCCCAGCGAGGAGACGCCCGCCTCGGCGACGCTGCTGGCCGAGGTGATGGCCGCCGCCGGCGTGCCGGACGGAGTGTTCAACCTGGTGCACGGCTTCGGCCCGGACTCGGCCGGTGAGTTCCTCACCCGGCACCCGGGGGTCGACGCGATCACCTTCACCGGCGAGTCGGCCACCGGCGGCGCCATCATGCGGGCCGCCGCGGACGGGGTGAAGGCCGTCTCGTTCGAGCTGGGCGGCAAGAACGCCGGGCTGGTCTTCGCCGACGCCGACCTGGACGCGGCGGTGGCCGGCTCGGTGCGTTCCAGCTTCACCAACGGCGGGCAGGTCTGCCTCTGCACCGAGCGCATCTACGTGCAGCGCCCGGTCTTCGAGGAGTTCACCGCCCGGCTGGCCAAGCGGGCGGGGGAACTGGCGTACGGGTGGCCGGCCGACGAGGCCACCGCGAACATGCCGCTGATCTCGCACGGCCACCGGGACAAGGTGCTCGGCCACTACGCGCTGGCCCGGACCGAGGGCGCGGAGGTGCTCACCGGGGGCGGCGTGCCGCGCTTCGGCGACGGCCGCGACGGTGGGGCGTACGTGCAGCCGACCGTGCTGACCGGGCTCGGCCCGCAAGCGCGGACCAACACCGAGGAGATCTTCGGCCCGGTCGTGCACGTGGCCCCGTTCGACGACGAGGACGAGGCGTACGCGCTGGCCAACGGCACCGAGTACGGCCTGGCGGCGACGGTCTGGACCCGGGACGTCGGCCGGGCGCACCGGGCCGGCGCCCGGCTGGACGCCGGCATCGTCTGGGTGAACACCTGGTTCCTGCGCGACCTGCGCACCCCGTTCGGCGGCGTGAAGGCCTCCGGCATCGGCCGGGAGGGCGGCGTGCACTCGCTGGACTTCTACTCCGAACTGACCAACGTCTGCGTGGACCTGTCGTGAGGGGGCGAGGAGCCGGCGTGAGAGCTGACATCGAGGCGGCGAACCGGGAGCTGGCCGAGGCCCGCACCAGCGGGAAGCCCTGTCCACCGCTGCGCGGGCGGCTGCTGCCGGAGGGCGACGTCGAGTCGGCGTACCGGGTGCAGCAGTTGCAGGCGCGGGCGTGGCAGGGCCGGGGCGAGCGCCGGGTGGGCGCGAAGATCGGGCTGACCTCCCGGGCGGTGCAGGAGAGCTTCGGCGTCTTCCAGCCGGACTTCGGGGTGCTGACCGACGCGATGGCGGTCGGCGACGGCGTCGAGGTGCCGATCGAGCGCCTGCTCCAGCCCCGGGTGGAGGCGGAGATCGCCTTCGTGCTCGGCGCGGACCTGACCGACGAGCGGATCACCACCGTGGACCTGCTCCGGGCGGTCGACCACGTGCTCCCGGCCATCGAGATCGTCGACTCGCGGATCGCCGGCTGGGACATCTCCATCGTGGACACCGTCGCCGACAACGCCTCCAGCGGGCTGTTCGTGCTCGGCACCACGCCTCGCCGGCTCGCCGACGTGGACCTGCGGTTGTGCGGCATGGTGCTGGAGCACGCCGGAGAGCCGGTGTCGGTCGGCGCCGGGGCGGCCTGCCTCGGTAATCCGTTGCACGCGCTGGAGTGGCTGGTGCGGACGATGGCCCGGGCCGGGGACCCGCTGCGCGCGGGCGACGTGGTGCTCTCCGGGGCGCTCGGCCCGATGGTGCCGGTCACCCCGGGCGCCGCGTACGAGGCCCGGATCTCCGGGCTCGGTTCGGTGCGGACCTGTTTCCCGAAGGAGGCCCGGGCATGACCACGGGGGTGGCGGTGATCGGGTCCGGCAACATCGGCACCGATCTGATGATCAAGGTATTGCGGCTCAGCGACAGCCTCCGGATGGTGGCGATGGCCGGCATCGACCCGGAGTCCGACGGTCTGGCCCGGGCCCGGCGGCTCGGCGTGGCCACCACCGCCGGCGGCGTGGACGGGCTCGTCGCCATGCCCGAGTTCGCCGACGTGGAGCTGGTCTTCGACGCCACCTCGGCCGGCGCGCACCGGCACAACGACGCCGTGCTGCGGGCGCACGGCCGCACGGTGGTCGACCTGACCCCGGCGGCCATCGGCCCGTACGTGGTGCCGCCGGTCAACCTGGACGAGCACCTGCACGAGAGCAACGTCAACATGGTCACCTGCGGCGGGCAGGCCACCGTGCCGATCGTCGCCGCCGTCGGCCGGGTCACCCCGGTCGCGTACGCGGAGATCGTCGCCTCGATCGCCTCGAAGTCGGCCGGTCCGGGCACCCGGGCCAACATCGACGAGTTCACCGAGACCACCGCCCGGGCGATCGAGGTGGTCGGCGGCGCGGAGCGGGGCAAGGCGATCATCGTGCTCAACCCGGCCGACCCGCCGCTGCTGATGCGCGACACCGTCTACTGCCTCTGCCCGGACACCGACGCCGACCGGGCCGCCATCGCCGCCTCGGTGACCGACATGGTGGCCACGGTCCAGGAGTACGTCCCCGGCTACCGGCTCAAGCAGGACGTGCAGTTCGACCGGGTCGACACCTACGTGCCGTCCCTCGGGCGGCACCTGACCGGCTGGCAGGTCTCGGTCTTCCTGGAGGTCTCCGGGGCCGGGCACTACCTGCCGGCGTACGCCGGGAACCTGGACATCATGACCTCCGCCGCGCTGCGTACCGCGGAGCGACTTGTGGCCCGGCGCGCGAGCAGCGCGGAGGTGGCGGCGTGACCGACCTGTACATCCAGGACGTGACGCTCCGCGACGGCATGCACGCCATCGCCCACCGCTACACCGTCGACCAGGTGCGCACCATCGCCGCCGCGCTGGACGCCGCCGGGGTGGCCGCGATCGAGGTGGCGCACGGCGACGGGCTGGCCGGCTCCAGCGTCAACTACGGCCACGGCGCGGCCAGCGACGCCGACTGGATCTCCGCCGCCGCCGAGGTGCTGACCACCGCGAAGCTGACCACCCTGCTGCTGCCCGGGATCGGCACCATCGCCGATCTGAAGGCGGCGAAGGCGCTCGGGGTGACCAGCGTGCGGATCGCCACCCACTGCACCGAGGCGGACATCTCCGCCCAGCACATCTCCTGGGCCCGGGAGAACGGCATGGACGTCTCCGGGTTCCTGATGATGTCGCACATGAACGACCCGGCCGGGCTGGCCGCCCAGGCCAAGCTGATGGAGTCGTACGGGGCGCACTGCGTCTACGTCACCGACTCCGGTGGCCGGCTGCTGATGTCCGACGTGGCGCAGCGGGTCGACGCGTACCGGCAGGTGCTCCGGCCGGAGACGCAGATCGGCATCCACGCCCACCACAACCTGTCGCTCGGGGTGGCCAACAGCGTGCTCGCCGTCGAGCACGGCCGGATCGCCGGCGACGGGCCGGCCGCCCCGGACGCCCCGCACGGCCGTACCGTCCGGGTGGACGCGTCGCTGGCCGGGATGGGCGCCGGGGCCGGCAACGCCCCGCTGGAGGTCTTCGTGGCGGTTGCCGAGCTGCACGGCTGGAAGCACGGCTGCGACGTCTTCGCGCTGATGGACGCGGCCGACGACATCGTCCGGCCACTGCAGGACCGCCCGGTCCAGGTCGACCGGGAGACGCTCTCCCTCGGGTACGCCGGGGTCTACTCCAGCTTCCTGCGGCACGCCGAGCGCGCCTCGGCGAAGTACGGCGTCGACGTCCGCTCGATCCTGGTCGAGCTGGGCCGGCGGCGGATGGTCGGCGGCCAGGAGGACATGATCGTGGACGTGGCGCTGGACCTGGCCGGCCGCGAGGAGCAGGGGGAGGCCGCATGATCGGGGTGGACGTCGCGGGGATCGCCGAGCGGCTGGGCGTGGCGGCGGACTCGGCCACCGCGATTCCGCAGCTGGCCGCCGAGACCGGCCTGGACGTCGACGCCGCGTACGCGGTGCAGACCGCGCTGCTGCAGCGCCGGCTGGACCGGGGCGAGCGGCTGGTCGGGCTCAAGATGGGGCTGACCAGCAAGGCGAAGATGGCCCAGATGGCGGTGGACGAGGTGATCTGGGGCCGGCTCACCGACGTGATGCGGGTCCCCGACGGCGGCGCGGTCGACGTGGCCGACTTCATCCACCCACGGGTCGAGCCGGAGGTCGCGTTCCTGCTGGACCGGCTCCCCGACCCGGGCGAGCCGGTCGGCGCCTTCGCCGACGCGGTCCGCGCGGTCGCCCCGGCGATCGAGCTGATCGACTCCCGCTACGCGAACTTCAGCTTCTCCCTGCCGGACGTGGTCGCCGACAACACCTCGGCGGCGGCGTTCGTGGTCGGGCCGTGGTCGCCGGCGCCCGACGGGCTGGACAACCTGGGCGTGCTGCTGGAGATCGACGGGCGGGTGGCGCAGGTCGGCTCGACGGCGGCGATCCTCGGCGACCCGCGCCGGGCGCTGGACGAGGGCATCCGGCTGGCCGGCCGGCACGGGGTGCGGATGCACTCCGGGTGGGTCTTCCTCGCCGGTGCCGCCACCGCTGCGGTGCCACTGCGTCCCGGTGCCCATGTGCGTGCCGTGGTGGAGAAGCTCGGCACCGCCTCGCTCCGGGCCTCGTCGTGACCGCCCGGGTGGTCGCCGGCAAGGCCGTGCCGCGGGGGGCGTTTCCGCACGTCAAGGTGGCCGGCGGGTTCGTCTTCGTCTCGGGTACGTCGTCGCGGCGGCCGGACAACACCTTCGCGGGCGTGTCGGTGGACGAGTTCGGCACCACGGACCTCGACATCCGGGTGCAGACCCGGGCGGTCATCGAGAACATCCGGGATCTGCTGCGGTCGGTCGGTGCGGAGCTGTCCGACCTGGTCCAGGTGACCTCGTACCTGGTCAACATGAACGACTTCGGTGGTTACAACGAGGTGTGGGCGGAGTTCTTCGACGCGTCCGGGCCGACCCGGACGACGGTTGCCGTGCACCAGTTGCCGCACCCGCACCTGCTGATCGAGATCCAGGCCGTCGCCCTGCTTCCCCAAGGAGGTCAGTCGTGAGTGAGATCGCCGAGCCGTTCAGCTTCCCGGGCTGGATCGCGGAGAATCAGCACCTGCTGAAGCCGCCGGTGGGCAACAAGGAGATGTTCCCGGGCGGGGACGACTTCATCGTGATGGTGGTGGGCGGGCCCAACCAGCGCACCGACTTCCACGTCGACCCGTACGAGGAGTTCTTCTACCAGGTCAAGGGCAACATGCACATCAACCTGATGACGCCCGAGGGGCCGCGTACGGTGCACGTGCGCGAGGGTCAGATGTGGATGCTGCCGCGCAACACCCCGCACTCGCCGCAGCGTCCCGAGGCCGGCTCGATCGGCGTGGTGGTGGAGCGGGTCCGGGAGGAGGGCACGCTGGAGAAGTTCCAGTGGTACTGCCCGGAGTGCGGGCACAAGGTGCACGAGGTGGAGTTGCAGGTGCGCGACATCGCCGCCGACCTGCCCCCGGTCTTCCAGGCGTTCTACGCCGACGAGGCCGCGCGCACCTGCGACAGGTGCGGCATCCTGCACCCGGGCAAGGGCTGATGCCTCCACCGGTCGTCGACGTGCACACGCACGTCGTACCCAAAGGGTGGCCGGACCTCGCCGGGGCGTGCGGCGGGTCCGGCTGGCCCTGGTTGCGGGTGGACTCCGAGCGCGCCGCCATGATCATGGTGGGCGAGACGGAGTTCCGTCCGGTCGGCGCGGAGTGCTGGGACGCGCCGACCCGGCTGGCCGACATGGCCGCCGACGGCGTCGACGTGCAGGTGGTCTCCCCGACGCCGGTCTTCTTCTCCTACGACCGCCCCGCCGACCAGGCGGTGAGGGTCGCCCGGATCTTCAACGACCTCACCCTGGAGGTCACCGCCGCCGGTGGGGACCGGCTGGTGCCGTTCTGCCAGGTGCCGCTGCAGGACCCGGACGCGGCCTGCGCCGAGCTGGACCGCTGCCTGGCGGCCGGGCACGTCGGCGTGGAGATCGGCAACCACGTCGGCGACCGCGACCTCGACGACGCCGGCATCGTGCAGTTCCTGACCCACTGCGCGGAGGTGGGCGCGCCGGTCTTCGTGCACCCGTGGGACATGCCGGGCGGGCCCCGGCTGGACCGGTGGATGGCCCGCTGGCTCACCGGCATGCCCGCCGAGACGCACCTGTCGGTGCTGGCGCTCATCCTCGGCGGGGTCTTCGACCGGGTGCCGGAGACGCTGCGGATCTGCTTCGCGCACGGCGGCGGCAGCTTCCCGTTCTGGCTGGGCCGCGCCGACAACGCCTGGCACCGCCGCGGCGATCTGGTACGCGGCGCCTCGACCGCGCCGCCCAGCTCGTACACCGACCGGTTCAGCGTCGACTCGGTGGTCTTCGCCCCGGCCGCGCTGCGGCTGCTGGTGGACACCATGGGCGCCGACCGGGTGCTGGTGGGCAGCGACTATCCGTACCCGCTGGGGGAGCGGCCGGTCGGGCGGGTGGTCCACGAGGCGGACTTCCTCACCGGCGAGCAGCGCGACAAGCTGCTCGGCGGCAACGCGCTGCGCTTCCTGCACGGCTGACCGGAAGTCCGCCGCCGCGCCGCCGGCAGCGCTGCTCAGCGTGCCGGCGACGGCCTTCGCGGGTGTCTCCGCCAGGAGATCGTGTCGGACACCACGACGATGGTCAGGATCACGTTGACGGTCGTGGTGGTGAGCATCGGGGGTAGGACGACCGTCGCGGGAGCGGCGGCCAGCAGGAGCAGCAGTCCGATGACCCGGGACCGGGCCACCCGGTTGAACGTCAGCTTGTCGAGCAGCATCCGGCCGACGAGGAAGATGCCCGGGCCCCCGGCGATCGCCGCGACCCAGGCGATCCGGTTCGCTCCGGTGGGATGGGAGACGATGACGTCCTCGCTGGCGGCGCTGACCACCAGGCCGGCGACGAGGACGACGTGCAGGTACGCCAGGTCCCGGTCGTACCGGCCCCGGTCACGGCTGGCGACGATGCCGGCGGGCAGCAGCAGGCCGGCCCGGTAGAAGTAGATCCGCCAGAGCAGGACGGTGGTCCAGAACGACACCATCAGCGCGAGGATGCGCTCGAACTCGAAGTCGTACTGGGCCAGCTTCAGTGCGGGAGCGAGGATCTTGTCGCCGAGGGCGATGATGATGAACTGCTGGAACCGCTCGGCCAGGTGGTCCGCCGAGGACGACAGCCCGGTGCCGCGCAGGTCGTACTCCGGCAGGCGGAGTTCGGCGGTCGAGTAGTCGATGATCACGGCGGCGGACCAGAGCAGGCCCCGCAGACTCTCGTCGGCCACGCCGCCCGCCAGCCAGAGCCCCACCGACACCGTCCACCAGGCCACCTTCCTCCCGCCGCCGACCGTGATCCCGTGCTTCCGCAGGGCCCGGAACACGACGACGCTCCGACCGACCTGACTCACGACGTAGAGCCCGGCGAAGAGCAGCCCCTGGTCCCCGAACGCGCTGGGCACCGCGACGGACATCAGCAGACTGGCCAGCATGACCGCCACGATCAGGAACTGGACGCTGGGGCGGTCGGGGTCCAGTCGACCGGACATCCAGGTGGTCAGCACCCACACCCACCAGAACGCGGCCAGCAGCAGCATGGTGCGCCACAACCCGACCCACGTCAGGTCCTCGAACAGGTTGTTCGACAGCCGGGTGACCGCGAAGACGAAGACCACGTCGAAGAAGAGTTCGACGTACGTGGAGCGGCGCGGGCGGTCAGGATTGCGCAGGAGCTCCGTCGCGCGGCCGGCGGTCACCGGCCCGATACCATTCTTCGCGATACGGACAGCACGGCCATACTCTCCCAGCCCGGCCTGCTGCTACCTGCCCAATTCTCCACATCAGGTCGGGGCTCGGTGGGCCGG
Source organism: Micromonospora purpureochromogenes (assembly GCF_900091515.1). Taxonomy (NCBI): domain Bacteria; kingdom Bacillati; phylum Actinomycetota; class Actinomycetes; order Micromonosporales; family Micromonosporaceae; genus Micromonospora; species Micromonospora purpureochromogenes. The sequence goes on from NZ_LT607410.1 coordinate 1,976,666, forward strand.
CGCGTGAGGAGTGCGTCGGGCCGGTTGCCGGGGCAGGATGGCGGCATGGCCGAGCCGCACGACCTGACCGCGCTGGAGCAGGCCGCCGCCGTCGCCCGCGGCGAGCTCTCCAGCGTCGATCTGGTCGAGCACCACCTGCACCGGGTGGACGCGCTCGGCGACACCGTCGGCGCCTTCGTCACCGTCACGCCCGAGCGCGCCCTCGCCGCCGCCCGGGCCGCCGACGCGGTGCCGGTCGCGGGGCGCGGGCCGCTGCACGGCGTACCGACCGCGATCAAGGACCTGACCCTCACCGCCGGGGTGCGCACCACCTTCGGCTCCGCGGCGTTCGCCGACTTCGTCCCGCCGGTCGACGCCGACGTGGTCCGGCTGATGGCCGCCGCCGGGCTGGTCAGCCTCGGCAAGACCACCACCTCCGAGCTGGGCTGCTCGCTCTACTCCGAGGGGCTCGTCGCGCCGCCGGCCCGCAACCCGTGGGACCTGGCGTACACCGCCGGTGGCTCCAGCGGCGGCGCGGCGGCCGCGGTGGCCACCGGCCTGGTGCCGGTCGCCCAGGGCTCCGACGGCGGCGGGTCGGTGCGCATCCCGGCCGCCCTCTGCGGCCTGGTCGGCTACAAGCCGAGCCGCGGCCTGGTCTCCGGCGGCCCGCTCGGCTCCGGCGCGTTCGGCCTGCCCACCAACGGCCCGCTCGGGCGTACGGTCGCCGACGTCGCCGCGCTGCTCGACGCGATGGCGGTGCCGGTGCCCGGCGAGCCGTACCTGCCGCCGCCGCGACCCGACGGCGGCTACCTCGGCGTCGCCCGCCGGGCCGCACCGGGCCGCCTGCGGATCGGCCGCTTCGACGCCCCGATGCTCGCCGAAGAGCCGGTCCACCCCGACTGCGTCGCCGCGGTGGACCGGGCCGCCGCGCTGCTCACCGCGGCCGGCCACGAGGTGGTCGAGGTCGACCGGCCGCTCGGCCCCGCGGTGTGGCCGCTCTTCGAGACCCTCTGGTACGTGCTGGCGCTGGCCCCGGTGCCGGTGGAGCGGGAGTCCGAACTGCTGCCGCTGACCCGGTTCCTCCGCGCCCGGGGCGCGGCCGTCGGTGCCGGCGCGCTGATGGCCACCCTCGGCGAGATCCAGGCCCAGGTACGCCTCGGCGCCCGCCGCACCGCCGACTGCGACCTGCTGCTCTGCCCCACCCTGGCCGCACCCCAGGCGCCGGTCGGCTGGTTCACCGCCGACGCCGACCCGGCCGCCGATTTCGACCGGCAGCGCCGGTTCTCGCCGTACTGCGCGGTGTTCAACGTGACGGGGGATCCGTCCGTCTCGCTACCGCTCGGGCGCACCGCGTCCGACCTGCCCGTCGGGGTGCTGCTGACCGGTCGCTACGGCGACGACGCCCGACTGATCGCCACCGCAGCGCAACTGGAACACTGCAGTGACGGATGGGATCGGCACCCCGCAATCTGGCGGGGCGTCGACTCCGCTAACGTGAATGGCAGCGGAGTCGGGCGGTCGGCGCCATGATCGTCCACCCGACCCGGATGCTCTGGTCGCTATCTTCCGCCTGGGGGCGTTGGGATTGTCTGTCACTGAGACGTTGCTGATCTTCGTCGGCATCCCGGCGGCGGTGATGCTGGTGATCGTCGGTCTGGTGTTCGCCAGCAACCGCCGTGGTGGCGGCGGATCCAAGCGCTACCGGCCGGGCCGCCGCTTCGACTTCACGCCGGTCTGGTTCCTGGGTCGCCCGGAGCAGTTGGCCGACTCGGCCGGCACCGCCCTGTCCGCGGGCGCGCAGGCGCCGGCGCTGACCAGCCACAAGCTCGAGCAGGCCGGCATCGAGGCGCCGGCCGGTGGAACCGGAGGCGCAAGTGACCGTTGGTGAGAAGCAGACCGGGACGGGTAACCCGCCCGACGTGCTGGACGGGCCGTTCTCGACCCGCCAGCTGCTGCGCATCGACGAGGCGCTCCGCCTGGCCGACCAGGGCACCGGCCTGGTCTTCTCGGTCTACGTGGGTGGCCTCGACGAGCCGGTCCGCGAGCACGCCGAGCGGCTGCACCGCCAGCTCGCCGAGCCCGACCGGTCCGTCCTGATCGCGGTGTCGCCCAACCAGCGTCAGCTGGAGGTGGTCACCGGCCGGCACGCGCGCAAGCGCATCCCCGACACGTACGCCCGGCTCGCCGCGCTGTCGATGGTGGCGGCGTTCGGCGGCGGCGACCTGGCCGGTGGCATCATCAACGGCCTCGACCAGCTCGCCAGCCACGCCGGCAGGGCCTGAGCCCTCCGCACGTACGACGAAGCCCGGCCCGCGTCACGCGGGCCGGGCTTCGTGTTTCCGAGGACGGCGCGGGGCCGGCACGGGCTCCCGCCCACGCCGGCCCGGGACCGGTACTCCTGGTCAGGCGCTCTGGGCGTCCTTGGCGCGGGCCCTCAGCGAGCGGACCACCCCGTCGCGGCCCTCGGCGACCAGCCGGCGCAGCGGCGCCGGGTGCCCGTCCTGCGCCAGCCACGCGTCGGTGGCCGCCACCGTCTCCTCCTCGACCAGGTACGCCGGGTAGGCGAGCTGGACGAACTCCTGCGCCGGCTCGCTGTCCCGCTGCGCCCAGACCTGCGCCACGCTGGCGAAGTACTTCTCCCGGTACGGCGCGGTGAGCTCCACCTGCGCCGGGTGGGTGAAGCCCTGCAGCAGCGCCCGGTTGCGCCAGTTCGGCAGCGACTGCGGGCCGGTCAGCTCCGCCCAGACCGCCGCCTTGTTCTCGGCGGTCGGCACCAGCGCGTGCGCGTACGCGGCCTCCCGCTCGCCACTGGCCGTCCGGTCGGCGGCCAGCTCGGCCTCGACCTCGGCGGCGCCGGCCGCCCCGTTGGCCACCAGCGACTGCAGGATCGTCCAGCGCAGCTCGGTGTCGATGGTCAGCCCGGCCGGCACGCCGTTGCCGTCCAGCCAGCCGCGCAGGGTCGCCAGGTCCTCGGCGGACCGGGCCGCCGAGGCGTACGCGCGGGCCCAGGCGAGCTGGAAGCCGCTGCCCGGCTCGGCGGCGGACAGCGCCGTCTTCGCGGTACGGGACAGCTCCGCCCAGCCGGTCGGCGCCCAGGCCGGGTCGGCGTAGACGGTGAGCGTGGTGCTCGCCTGCCGCAGTGTCGCGGTGACCAGGTTGATGTCGGTCTCGGCGGGCAGCCCGGCCAGCGCCAGCGCCACGTAGTCGCGGGCGGCGAGCTCCGCGTCCCGGGTCATGTCCCAGGCGGCCGTCCAGCACAGGGCCCGGGCCAGCGAGGACTCCAGTCCGGCGATGTGCTGCACCACGGTGGCCATCGACCGCTCGTCCAGCCGCAGCTTGGTGTACGTCAGGTCGTCGTCGTTGAGCAGCAGCACGTCGGCGGCCCGCGTGCCGTGCAGCGCGGCCACCTCGGTCTGCTCGCCGGTCACGTCGACCTCGATCCGCTCCCGGCGGACCAGCCGGCCGTCGGTGCGGTCGTAGAGGCCCACGCCGATCCGGTGGGTACGCAGCGTCGGGTGCCCCGCCGGCGCCTCCTGGCGGACCAGCACCCGCTGGTACGTCCCGTCGTCGCCGATGGTCACCTCGGGGCGCAGCGTGTTGACCTGGGCGGTCTCCAGCCACTGCGCGGCGAACTTGCGCAGCTCCCGACCGGAGGCGGTCTCCAGCTCGGAGAGCAGGTCGTCGAAGGTGGCGTTGCCCCAGGCGTGCTTGCCGAAGTACGCCCGCAGGCCGGCCACGAACGGCTCCTCGCCGACGTACGCGACGAGCTGCTTGAGCACGCTGGCGCCCTTGGCGTAGGTGATGCCGTCGAAGTTGACCTCGACCGCCTCCAGGTCCGGCATCTCGCAGTACACCGGGTGGGTGGAGGAGAGCTGGTCCTGCCGGTAGCCCCAGTTCTTCCGGATCGACAGGAAGGTCGTCCAGGCCTCGGAGAACCGGGTGGCGTGGGTGTTGCACCAGTGGCTGGCCCACTCGGCGAACGACTCGTTGAGCCACAGGTCGTTCCACCAGCGCATGGTGACCAGGTCACCGAACCACATGTGCGCCAGCTCGTGCAGGATCGTGTTGGCCCGCTGCTCGTACTCGAAGTCGGTGACCTGGGAGCGGAACAGGTAGTGCGACTCGGCGTGCGTGACGCAGCCGAAGTTCTCCATCGCGCCGGCGTTGAAGTCCGGCACCCAGAGCTGGTCGTACTTGGGCAGCGGGTAGCGCACCCCGAACTGCTCGTGGAAGAAGTCGAAGCCCTGCTTGGTGATCAGGAACAGGTCGTCGGAGTCGAGGTGCGGCGCCATCGAGGCCCGGCAGAAGACCCCCAGGTCGATGCCGTCGTGGCTGTCCCGCACCTCGTGGTACGGCCCGGCGCAGAGCGCGGTGATGTAGGTGCTCATCCGGGCCGACTCCACGAAGTGGACGGTCTTGAGCGCCTCGCCGGCCGGCTCCTCGCGCTCCACCGGCATGTTGGACACCACGCGCCAGTGGTCGGGGACGGTGGCGTGCCAGGTGTAGACGCTCTTCAGGTCGGGCTGGTCGAAGCAGGCGAAGACCCGCTGCGCGTCGGCCGTCTCGAACTGGCTGTAGAGGTAGGTCTCGCCGTCGACCGGGTCCACCGTGCGGTGCAGGCCCTGCCCACTGTTGGAGTACGCGAAGTCGGCGTCCACGACGAGCGTGTTCTCCGCGGCCAGCCCGGACAGCGCCAGGCCCTTCTCGGCCGACCAGCCGGAGAGGTCGACCGGCGCGCCGTTGAGCGTCGCCGACCGCACCGACTCGGCGGCGGTCTCGATGAAGGTGCCGGCACCCGGCTCGGTGCAGCGGAACCGGACCTCGGTCACCGACCGGAACGTACGGCCCTCGGCCTGCACGGCGGTCGACAGGTCCAGGCTGATGTCGTACCCGGTCACCTCCAGCAGGCGGGCCCGCTCGGTGGCCTCCACCTGCGTCAGGTTGCGCACTCCCGGCACTGTTCGTCTCCATCCCACTCTCGCCGCCTCGCGGCTGCGCCAGCCCAGTCGGCCGCTCGTGACGGCCGGCCCGAGCCGAGTCTTCCATGCACCGACGCCCCGCGGTGGTCGAGGTCACGCTCTCATTCCGCTACCAGTCGCTGCCCTGCGGGGTGAGGATCGAGGCAGCGGCGCCGGGGCTGCCCGGCGCATCACCCGTCGCGAAGGGACCTCACTGTGACCGATCGTGTCACCGTCGACATGTGGTTCGACCCCCTGTGCCCCTGGGCGTGGATCACCTCCCGCTGGCTGCTGGAGGTCGAGAAGGTCCGGGACGTGGACATCCGCTTCCACGTGATGAGCCTCTCGGTGCTCAACGAGGGTCGGGACCTGCCCGAGGAGTACCAGGAGCTGATGAGGAAGGGCTGGGGCCCGGTACGCGTCTGCGTGGCCGTCGAGCAGCAGCACGGACAGGAGGCGGTGGCGAAGCTCTACACCGCCATGGGCACCCGGATCCACCTGGGTAAGGAGCAGCTCGGCCCGGAGCTGTTCAAGGCCGCGCTCACCGACGTCGGCCTGGACCCGGCGCTGGCCGGCGTCGCCGGCACCACCGAGTACGACGAGGCGCTGCGGGCCAGCCACGAGGCCGGGATGCGCCCCGTCGGCACCGACGTCGGCACCCCGGTCATCCACGCGCCCGGCCCGGACGGCCGCCAGGTGGCCTTCTTCGGCCCGGTGATCACGCCGGCCCCGAAGGGCGAGGCCGCCGGACGGCTCTGGGACGGCGTCCTGCTGGTCGCCGGCACCCCGGGCTTCTACGAGCTCAAGCGCTCCCGCGAGCTGGGCCCGATCTTCGACTGAACCGCGGCCGTCGCCCCGGAGCCGCTCGTCCGGGCCGGGGCGACCCGGCCGGGGGGCGAGGACGGTGTGGCGCTCCTGTCGAGCTGATGTCGTGAACGATTCACCGCGTCGCTGGTTGGTGATTCGTTCACGACATCAGCTCCACAGCGTCCGCGCACCGGGTCCGCCCCTCGAGCGGACCCGCTGACCGCACCGGGCCGACGCCGACGCCGCGTCACCCTCGCGGGCACGGTGTCGTTTTTCCCGGTGTCCAGCGCAGCGGCCGGCAGCGGCCGCACCCGGCCGACCCGGAGGCTTTCCCGATGGCCAAGCACCGCCGTTCGTCCGCTGACGACCTGTCGACGGGGCAGGAGGTGGCCGACCCCACCACGTACTGGTCGGTCGACGACTGTCACTGGCCGACGGTCAGCCCCGAGCTCCCCGTCGAGATGGTCGACCTGCTCGCCCCGCCGATCGTGGTCGGCGTCGCCCGCGTCCCGGTCACCTCCCGGGCCACCCCGCCCGCCGCCCGACCGGACGGCCCGGGCGGCTTGGGCGGCTCCGCGCCCGCCCGCGGTGGCGCGCTCGTCCCCAACCAGACCGGACGGCACCGCCGCGTCAAGGAGCCGGCCGAGCGGGGATGACCGGTTCATCTGGTGGACCCGGCGCGGGGTCCGCGTCGCCCGGGCGGCCGACGCCGGTAGCGTCAACGGGCATGACGGTCGTGCATCCGATCGCCCGGGCCTGGATCACCACTGGCGGCACCGGCGCGCAGAACTACGACGAGTTCGCCGACGACGCGGAGATCACCGCGATCATCGAGGCGAACCCGCACAGTGCCCTCGGCATCGAGATGCCCCACCGGGCGCCGGAGAGCCTCGGCAAGTCCTTCCTCGACGCGCTCGGCGACGCGGTGGCCCGCCTCGCCGAGGCCAAGGCCGACGGCAGCTACACCCCGGCCGAGCAGGTCGTGGTGCTCTACCGGATCAGCGCGCCGGGCGAGGATTCGGCGTACGGGCTCTTTGCCATGGTGGACACCGACCAGATCTCCACCAGCGCCGACGAGCCCGGCCTGGTGATCCGCAACGAGGACGTCTTCATCGCCAAGGTGCGGGAGCGGGTGGCCCTCGCCGAGGCGCTGGGGCACCTGCTCTCACCCGTACTCCTGCTCCAGACCGGGCGCGGCGACGAGCTGCACGCGGCGCTCGCGGCGGCGACCGAGTCCGCCGGCGCGCCCGCCGCGACCGACACCGACCAGGCCGGCCGGACGCACGCCATCTGGCTGCTCGGCCCCGGCCCGCAGCAGGACGAGCTGACCGCGCTGGCCGGCGGCGGCGAGCTGGTGGTCGCCGACGGCAACCACCGCAGCCTGGCCGCGCAGACCGGCGGCCTGCCCCGCTTCCTGTCGGTGGTCACCACCCCGGCGTCGGTCGCCATCCAGCCCTACAACCGGCTGGTCAGCGAGCTGACCACGACCGGAGACGAACTGCTCGACCGGCTGCGCGCCGCCGGCGCGACGATCACCCCGATCGACGGCCCGGTCGAGGTCCCGCCGGCCGGCGGCACCGTCCACCTCCGGCTGCCCGGCCAGGGGTACGCGGTCACGCTGCCGCAGGACGAGGGCGCCGCCCGGCTGGAGAACCTGGACCACGCGCTGGTCGAGCGGCTGCTGCTGCGCGACGCGCTCGGCCTCGACCCCGGCGACAAGCGGATCACCTACGTCGGCGGCGACTACCCGGCGAGCTGGCTCACCGGCGAGGTCGACGCCGGCCGGGCCGAGCTGGCGATCCTCATCGCCCCGGTGACCGTGGACGACTTCGTCGCGGTGAACCTGGCCCGGGAGAAGATGCCCCGCAAGAGCACCTGGTTCACCCCGAAGGCGCGCGGCGGCCTGGTCGTCGCCGAGCTGCCCCGGTGACGCTGTGACGAATCCGCCCCGGTTCGCCGCCCGCGCGACGTGCCGGGGCGGGGCCTGACAGACTGCGCGGTATGCGCGTCTACCTGGGATCCGACCACGCCGGTTTCGAGTTGAAGGTGCACCTGGCCAACCACCTGGCCAAGCAGGGCTACGAGCTGGTCGACGTCGGGCCGCACGCCTTCGACCCGGATGACGACTACCCGGCCTTCTGCCTGCACACCGGCGACCGGGTGGTCAACGACCCGGGCAGCCTCGGGGTGGTCATCGGCGGCTCCGGCAACGGCGAGCAGATCGCCGCCAACAAGATCGCCGGCGTCCGGGCGGCGCTGGCCTGGAACATCGAGACCGCCCAGCTCGGCCGGGAGCACAACGACGCCAACGTGGTGGCCGTCGGCGCCCGCCAGCACACCCTGGACGAGGCGACCGCCATCGTGGAGGCGTTCCTCACCACGCCCTTCTCGGGCAACCCGCGGCACTCCCGCCGGATCGCCCAGATGGCCGAGTACGAGCGCACCCGCCAGCTCCCCCAGCTGCCCTGACCGTCGGTTGACCCCGGCCCCACCGGGCCGGTCCCCGTTCGAGGCCGGCCCGTGCGGGCCGGCCTCGGCCGTCACCGGCCGGAGCGGGGCAGGTCCTCGCGGGGCACCCAGTTGCGGCGGACGATCACCAGCCGGGCCTCCGCCTCGGCCAGGTCCTCGTCGGTCGGCCGGGCGGCGTCCCGGGCCCGCAGCGCCGCGCCGACCCCCACCTGCGAGGAACCGGAACCGACCAGCCCCCGCAGGCCCCGCTCGCTCTCCTCGGCCCCGCCGCCGCGCCGCGCCCGTGGGGCGGGCGTGCCGTCGTGCACCTCGGCCGTGGCCGCCGTCGGGCCGTCGCCGTTGCCGTCCCCGGCCACCCCGGCCACCCCGTCCGGCTGGTGCCGCAGCCGGCGTCGCCGTCGCTCCGCATCCGCCATCAGCCGACCGTACCGCCCGCACCGGCCCCGGTGGCCCCGCCGGCGCTCAGAAGACCTCCATCGCCCCCGGGGCGCGGTGCCAGCCGAAGGCGGGGCCGGTGGCGGTGAGCGCGCCGGGACGCAGCTCGCGGAGCCGACCCGTGGCGGCCAGCGCGGCCGGTGCCACGCCGCCGAGGTACAGCTCGCCGAGCCCGCGTACGTCGCAGGCCAGCTCCCCCGGGTCGTCGGTGCGGACGCACACCGCGCCGGTGGGGCCGCCGGTGAGTCGCCACCGCCCGGTGTTCTCCGGCAGCAGCTCGTCGGTGACCTCGACCACCACGTCGACGGGGGTCGGGTACCGGCGGGCGGCCAGCGCGGCCGGGACGTCCACCACCCGTACCCACAGCGCGTCGACCAGCTGGGCGCCGAGCCGGCGGGGCTCGTCCACCAGGCGCAGCAGCGGCTCGTCCACGGCGACCCGGCCGCAGGAGAGCTGCCGGGTCAGGTCGATCGAGAAGAGCGTCCGCCACAGCGCCAGGTACGCCTCGGGGTCGGTGGCGACCACCTCGTCCACCCGTACCTGGCCGCGCGGCCCGCGCTGGTCCCATTCCTCCCGGGTCCGCCAGAGCGCGTACCCGTCCACGCCGTCCGGCCCCTCGTGCAGCAACGCCCGGCGCGGGGTCGCCCCGCCCCGCCAGGCGGTCGGGTCGGCCAGCACGTACCGCCACCAGCGCTCGTCCCGGTCCGACCAGCCGGGGCGGTCCGGGCGCACCCGGTCGTACACCCGGGCCAGCTCGGGTTGCGACGCGACCGGGTCGGCCAGGCGGAGGCTGCCCGCCGCGGACGCCGGCTCCGGCAGCCGCAGCTCGGCGGTGGCCGGGCAGTCGACGGCGAGGCGCTGCGCGGCCAGGCCGTAGCCGAACCGGGGATAGATCCGCCCCTCGCTGGCCCACAGCACCGCGACCGGCTCCCGGCCGGTGTCGTAGATCTCCCGTAGCTGGCGGCCCATCAGCGCGCTGAGCAGGCCCCGGCGGCGGTGGGTGACGGCCACCGCCACCATGGTGACGTGCGCCGCCGCCACCGTCGCGCCGGGGACGGTGAGCGTGCGGGTGAAGGCGGAGGCGTGCGCCACCGGTCGGCCACCGTCGCGGACCAGCAGCGACCGGTCCGGCTCGAAGATGCCCCGCTCGACCTCGCGGGCCTCGGTGTCGAACGCGCTGTGGAACGCGTCACCCATCAGGTCGGCGATCTCGTCGAAGTCGGTCGCGACGGGAACCTGCACGTCGGGGACGGGGTGGGTCATCGGCCCTGTCTAGCCCATCGTCGGCGGGGCGGCGACCTATTTGCCGGCTGGCTACCCTCGAAGGCGGCGGGTCGGCCGGAGGCCGGCACCGGTCAGGGGAGGACACGAGATGGCAGACCAGACACAACCGTGGGCGGAGCGGACAGTCGAGGTGCCGCCGCAGCCCGGTGTCGGGGTGCCGCCGCAGCGGGACGCGTTCCGCCCCGGCGTCGCCTCCGTCGGGCGGCCGCGCACCCCACGCACCGAGCAGTTCCCCACCGTGGGAGCCGACGAGCACAACTGGTCCGAGCCGGCCGCGCCGCGCCGGCCGATGAGCTGGCACCTGGCGCAGCTGCGCCAGGGCCGCGAGTGGAGCATGGCGGGGGCGCTCTTCGCCTTCGTCTGCTGGGGGATCTGGGCCATCTCCGGCCGGGGCGACCTGGGCGCGCCGCTGCTCACCTTCGTGCTGAGCCTGCTGGTGGCGGTCGGCCTGTTCGCGCTGTCCCGCCTGATCGGTCGGGTGATCTGGGAGCGCCAGCTGGGCCGGATCCGGCGCGGCGCGCGCGGCGCGCACCTGGTGACCGCGATCTTCCTGGTCGGCGTCGGGGTCGCCTACCTCCAGCAGACCGAGTGGGTCGTGTCGGTCTGGAACTTCGTCACCGGCAACTGACGTACGTCGCGGGCGGATCGGCCGGGGCCGACCCGCCCGCGCGTCCGGTCGCGGGAGGCCGCGACAACGGGTCGTTCTCCACCAGGCCGGCGGTGCTTACCCCGCCGGCCGCGGTTCATCCGCGCCCCGGCCGCGCGTCACGCCGTGCCGCCGTGCCCCTCCGCGTCCGCCTTCGGGGAGGCCACCCGGGCCGCCGGGTCCTCGACGCCGGGCTGCCCGCCATCCGGCGCGACCATGCCGTCGTAGTTGTAGACCGTGCCGTCCTCGCCGTGCTGCTTCGTGGTGCGCACGTAGCGGTGGATCATGCCGTCCAGCTCGATCTCCAGCAGGGCGCTCTCCGCCTGCTGGGTGCTGCCGTCACGGGGGCCACCGACCAGGTACGCGTTCGTGTTCGTCTCCATGCCGACTGCCCTACCCAGGGCGAACCGGGGGAAAACGACCCCTCCGCCGGCCGTCCGCCGCAGTGGGCCCCGGCCGTGCGGCTCACTCGTCCCCGGCGAAGCGGTACAGCACGAAGTCCTTCTCCCGACCGCAGGCGATCACCGAGGCGTTCCACGAGCAGGACTCGCTGCGGACGTCCTTGAGCTCACCCATCTCGAACGGCGACTCTCCGCCCACCGCCATGCCGGCGAGGCTGCGGTCGTCCTCGGCGGTGCTCGGCGGCTCCGCGAAGAGCAGCACGTTGCCCGCGTCCAATCGGACCGCCACACCGTCCCGGTCGGCCAGCACCGTCCGGCCGTCGGTGTCGAAGAGGGTGACGGCGTACTGCGGGGAGTCCCGCCGGGCCAGCAGGTGCTCGCCGACCGGCACCAACCCGTCGGCCTCCGGGGCCGGCCAGTGCCGGCTGCCCTTGCCCTCGGTCGCCGCCACCACCTCGGTGCGCGCGGTCTCGGCGTCCGGCACCTCCAGCAGGCAGGCCCGGTGCTCGCCGCAGGCGACCAGCGACTGCGGCCGTCGCCCGTCGTCCGGGGCGGTGTAGAGCACGTCCGGCTCGCCGAGGCTGGCCAGGTCGTACCCGAGCAGCCGGTAACCGCGCTCGTCCTCGGTGACGTACAGCCGGTCGGCGTGCGCCACCACCAGGTCGTCGACGTCGGCCACGTTGGGCCGGCTGCGCAGCACCTCACCGCTGTCCATGTCGATCAGCCGGACCGACCGGTCGGCGTCCACCTGCACCAGCCGGCCGCCGGTACCGAGCCAGGGCGCGGTCGGCGCACCGGTGACCGACCCGGCACCGCCCCACGCCTCCGGGGTGCCCACCCGCACCACCCGGGTCCGGCTGTTGCCGTACTCGTCGCGCGGACTGTCCCGGCGCCACTCCTCGTGGCCGTCGCGCATCCGCAGGCCGACCAGGCGGTCGCCGGTCCGGTCGACCCAGACCACCGTGTCCCGGGTGTAGTGCAGGTCGTCGTCGCCGTGCACGGAGAGCCGCCAGCGTTGGTCGCCGGAGCCGGCGTCGAGCACCAGCAGGCCGCGCGGCGTGCTGTCGCCGGAGGCGTCCGCGAGGACCGCCAACCCGCCGGGCAGCGCGCGGATCCCGGCCCACCGCTGCGCGCTCACCGGGGTGGGCTTCCGCCACAGCTCGTCCCCGCTGTCGGCGTCGACCGCCACCACCTCCAACCGGTCGTCGGCCAACTGGTGGGCGAGATAGGCACGGTCGCCCAGGACCGAGGTGAACAAGGCTGTCGCGCGCTCCGCGCCGGCCTTCGGCGTGGCCACCACGTCGAGGGTCCGGAACTCCAGCGCCGGGTAGCGGTCGCGGGTCAGCCAGAGCACGGTCGCGGCCAGCACCCCGACCACCGCGAGGCCCGCGCCGAGCGCGATCCAGAGCCCCCGCCGGGAGCGTCCCGGCCCGGTCGGACCGCCGCCGGGCGCCGGCGACACCGGCGGAGCCGAGTGAGGTACGCCCGACCAGCCCGCCACCGTCCCGGCTGCCGGCGACACCGCCTGCCCGGGCAGGTACGGGTCGGGCCGGGTCGGCGCCGGCCGGGGCAGCGTCGCCGCCGTCGCCGTCTTCGCCGCCGGGTCGGCCACCCCCGCCGCGTCGCCGGCCGACCCGTGCGTCGCCGGCGTGTGCCCCAGTGACTGGTGTGGCGTCCCGTGCGCCGCCGCGTCGGCGGGTGATCCGGGCGGCGTCGGCGGGTGCCCCGGCGTCTGCTGCGGTGTCGCCGGTTGGCCCGGCGTACCGTGCGCCGCCTGGTCGGCCGGTGACCCGGGCGCCGCCGGCGCGTGCCACGGCGTCTGATGCGGCGCCGCCGCCCGACCCGGCGTCCCGCGCGGCGCGGCGTGCCCGGGTGCTCCGGCGGCGACCGGCGCCGGCCGGGACTGCGGGCGGGGCATCGGCAGGTCGGTCAGCGCCCCCTCGGCGACCGGCAGCTCGGGCTGTTCCAGCGCCGTCGGCGCGATGCCCAGCTCGGCGTGCAGCATCCGGGCCACCAGCGGTATCCGGGACGAGCCGCCGACCAGGAAGAGCCCGGCCAGGCGCTCCGGGGTGAGCCCCGCGGCGGCGATCACCTCGCGGGTCTCCGCCACCGCCCGGGTCAGCAGGGGAGCGGCGAGCCGTTCCAGGTCGGCCCGGTCCAGCCGCGCCGCCGTCTCCACCCCCGGTACGGCGACCGGTGCGACCGTGGTCCGCGACAGCATCTCCTTCGCCCCGCGCACGTTGTCCCAGAGCTGCTGCCGGTCCCGCCACTGGGTGGCCGTCTCAGGCGTGGTCAGCCGGGCCCACCGCGCCGGGTCGGCGTCGGCCACCAGCTCCCCGAGCCGGCCCACCAGGGCGGCGTCCAGGTCCAGACCGCCCAGGTCGGCCACCCCACCCGTGGAGATCACCGTGAACCCGGAGTCCCCCCACGGGTCGGCGCCCTCGTTGCGGACCACGGCGACGTCCAGCGTGCCGCCGCCGAAGTCGAAGACCGCGACCGCGCCGCCGACCGGCACCGGCCGGCGCAGCACGTCGGTGTAGTACCGGGCGGCGGCCACCGGCTCCCGCAGCAGGCGGGTCCCGGGCGGGATCGGCCCGGACATGGTGTGCTCGGCGGCCGTGGGCCAGCCGGCGAGTGCCAGCGCCTCGTGCAGTACCTGCCGTCGGGGCGCCTCCCAGGCCGCCGGGTAGGTGACCACCGCCGGGGGCAGGAAACCGGCCGCCGCGACCGCGGACTCCGCCACCGCCCGCAGGGTCGCCGCCAGCAGCTCCGCCGGGGGGTACGCCCGCCCAGCGACACGGTCGGCTCGTCCACCCGCCGCTTCGGGTTCGGCTCGTACCCGGCCGGGTCGGCCTGCGCCAGCCGCTGCGCGTCCCGGCCGACGTGCAGCAGCCCGTCGGCGTCGGCGTACACGCCGGAGGGGAGGATCGGCTGGCCGTCGACGAGCAGCGGCCGGGTCCGCCCGTCCGGCCAGCGCAGCACGGCCACGGTGTTGGACGTGCCGAGGTCGACGCCGAGGGCGAACCCGTCCTGCTGGCCTGCCATCGGTCGATACCTCCACGCCCACGAGTTGCCCGGCCCCGCATCGTACGCAGCCGATGCAGCAGACCCGATCGACCGCCCGGCTCCGTCCGCCGGCCGAAACGAAAGTGCGCGACGGACCACCCTGGCCGGACGAACGGGCGACCGTCCGGCTCGACATCAGCATGTCCTGGCGGACGGCCCGCCCGGCGTCGCCGATCAGCGGGAACGCCGCGCCGTCACCGGCGCGGACGGCCGGCGGTACATGTCAGCTCCGGCCTGGACGACGGCGGCGGGCGGGTGCGGATCGCGGCGGCGGTGGACGACGGTGGCTGAGCCGCCCTCGCGCCGATGGTCCGGGACGAGATCAGCCGGCCCGACGGCAGCGAAACGGCGGACGGCCGCGGCTCGCCTGATCGTCCGGGCTGGACGTGTCGAAGCCGGTGGCTCGACGGTCGGCTCAGGGGGTTAGTCGAGGAGCCAGGTGTACAGAGTGGTCATGGGTGGGCTCACCCACGCGGCGACGACGAGGGTGGCGAGGACCGTACTCGCCAGCAGGCTGCGCCACCGGGCGGATTCGGCACGCAGCCGGGGACTGGCGAGCCGGGCGACGGCGACGAGCACGGTGCCCGCCGCGGCCAGGGGCACCATGCCGATCACGACGACCAGCACCAGCCATATCCCGCCCCACAGTCCGGGCCAGAGGTCGGCGTTGCCGGTGGCGTCGTCACCCTGGTGGGGCAGGTAGAGGTGCCCGGAGAAGGCGGCGGCCCGGCCCAGCGCGACGCAGACGGCGACGACGTACGCGCCGACCAGCAGGAACTGCGTACGGGCCAGGGCGCGGCCGGGTGGGCGCGGCGCGGCGGTCGCCGCCAGATCGACGCTCGTCATGGACGGGATGCTAGCCAGTGACGGTCGACTCCGATGCCCCGCCGAAGCACCGGCCGAGCTTCTTGCCGTGCTCCGCCACTGGCGGGAGCGATGCTGCCCGGGCCGCCAGACGCCGGCGGGTTTGTCCTCACCGCCCGTCGACCGGGCCGGGGAAAAACAGACGCAGCACGATGGAGCGCCGAACGGCGGCTGAGGCTTTCGGGGATTGCTGGGGGCGCGGCCCCCAGTCCCGCTGGTCCACGACGGGGCGTCGGTGCCGACCTTGCTCTGACATGGTGAGCCGGATGACCAACCAGACTCACTGGCAGGCGTGGCATGAACCCTACGCTGATGAGAACTCCCCGCTGTCGCGTCGACTGCGGCTGGTGCAGCAGCACATCGCCTCGTGGCTCGACCAGCGTCCCGACGAGCGGTTGACCGTGGTGAGCGCATGCGCGGGGCAGGGCCATGACCTCATCGGTGTCCTCGCCGCACAGCCGGATGCCCGTCGGGTCCACGGGACCCTGCTTGAGTACGACGCGGGCAACGTGGCCGCCGCCCAAGCCGCAGCGGGCCAGGCTGGGCTCTCGAACCTCGTGGTCAGGCAGGCAGACGCTGGGCAGCTCTCGTCGTACGTCGGGGCGGTTCCGGCCGATCTGGTGCTCATGGCTGGGGTCTTCGGCAACATCTCCGACGCCGACGTGCAGCAAACGGTTGCCGCCCTGCCCCAGTTGTGTGCGGAGGGCGCCACCGTGATCTGGACCAGGGCGCGGCGAGCACCGGACCTGACGCCGGCCGTACGGGCGTGGCTTCGCGATGCCGGCTTCGTGGAGGAGGCATTCCACGCTCCGGACGATGCGCGATTCTCCGTGGGCGTTCATCGGCTTGAAGGCGCACCGCGTCCCCTGGACGCCACGGGAGCGGTCTTCAAGTTCCTCCACTGATGGAGTGGTGATCGCCGCCGATCGCAACGGGTCTCTCGTCAGGCAGTCGTAGACCCGCCAGCCTCCGTGACCGACGGATCGGAACAGTGAGCCGTGATGATTGGGTGACGGCGGCGACCCTCTGGCGAGGTACTTCGTCACGGCGTCGGCACCTCCAACTGCCGACGCCGTGACGGAATACCGACCTGGCGGATTCACCGCCGACGACACGGACCCACCTGGCACGGGGCGGCTTCAGTCGTCGCGTCCGGCACCGCGATCGGGTGCGCTCATGTCCCCCGTCCCGGGCGTGCCATCGGCGAGCCCGTAGCGCAG
This sequence comes from Micromonospora purpureochromogenes, assembly GCF_900091515.1. NCBI lineage: Bacteria > Bacillati > Actinomycetota > Actinomycetes > Micromonosporales > Micromonosporaceae > Micromonospora > Micromonospora purpureochromogenes. The sequence goes on from NZ_LT607410.1 coordinate 1,992,795, forward strand.
GTACACGGTGCCCTTCGGGTTGGCTACCGGCGGTTCGAGGAGTGTGACGTTCGTGGGCACCGCGCCACCGTCGAACACCTTCTTCCCGACGCCGAGCACGATCGGGTGCACCCAGAGGTCGAGGCGGTCGAAGAGCTTCTCGCGCAGGAGGGTCTGCACCAGGTTCAGGCTCCCGACGACCTTCACGTGCTCGTGCCGGTCACGGATCTCGCGCACCGCGCCGGCCAGATCCGGGCCGAGCTGCGTGGACCCGGCCCACGAGAGGTCGGGCCGGCCGCGGGAGGCCACGTACTTCGGGATGCTGTTGAAGAGCCTGGCGATCTCGTTGTCCTCGCCGCCCTCCTGGTGCGGCCAGTAGGCGGCGAAGATGTCATACGTCCGCCGGCCGAGCAGGAGGGCGTCCGTGCCCTCGTACGCGGCACCGACCTGCGCCCCGGCGACCTCGTCCAGCAGGGGCGCCTGCCAGCCGCCGAACGGGAACCCCACCGGGTCCTCGTCGGGGCCGCCGGGCGCCTGCCCGACGAGGTCGAGGGTTGCGAACAGCTCGATGTGGATGAGGCCCATGCTTACTCCCGATGATTGGTTGTCTCGGTCGGGAGGTAGACCTGTGGGCGCCGGCAGACTCATCGCTGCGATGGCACCCAGCTCCGTACTTGTCCACCGCCTCGCCCGGTGCATCGGTCACCACCCCGTCCCGCCGTCAGCGTCCGTGCGACGCCCGGCAGCAGGGCTCGGCAGGTATGCCGTGCGCCTTGATCCGGGCCCGCACGTCCGATTCCTCGAACAGGCCATGCCGATCGATCTTGAAGCGCGCAGCACGGTGCCCTGCTTATGCCACCAGGCCGGGACGCCGCACCGGCACTCCCCGCTCACGATAGATCACACGCCGCCTCCAAACTGGTTGGCTGCCCTGCGTCCAGCGTCCATGGAGATTGGGGAGAAGCGAACGGCCCAGGTGCCGCGATCATGCGGTCGACCTGGGCCTTCGGAAGTGGAGCGGGCGACGGGAATCGAACCCGCACCGTCAGTTTGGAAGGACGAAGAACACGGCCGACAAGGACCTGGTGGGCCAGGTCAAGGCAGGAAGCGCGTGAGCGTTCGTGCCCCCTGGTGACCGTCCGGGGTACCGGCTACTGGCACGTGGATGGCACGGAGACCGGAGAATTATGAGATCAAGTTGAGCGACCCGGCGAGCTGCGGACAGGGTCCCGATGAGTTTCCGCCCCGCCAGTTGTCCATCTCTGAGAGCCAACCCCAGTCGCATACGTTCAACGCGACGCATACCACCGGCGGGGACGCGTAGCTTGTGCCGCCGTCCCCGCGCCACCGGTCCACTACGCCGCCCTGGAGGTTCATGATGTATCCGACGGTCCACTCGTTCCGCACGTCCGGCGGCGTCATCGCGACGGCGGAGGCGTGATGACGACGGTCGAGGCGGACGGCGTCACGCTCGGGGTCGAGCACTTCGGCGACACGGCGGCGCCGCTCGTTGTGCTCGCGGGTGGCACGACCCTGCTCTCCTGGCCCGACGCACTCTGCGAGGCGCTCGCGCGCGGCGGGCGCCACGTTGTGCGGTACGACCTGCGCGATTCCGGCGCGTCGACCACCGTCGATCCCGAGGCTCCGGCGTATACGCTGCGCGATCTCGCAGCCGACGCCGCGGCGCTCGCCCGCGAACTCGACGACCGGCCGGCGCACCTGGCAGGCATCGGCGTTGGCGGGATGGTCGCCCAGGTCGCCGCGCTCGACCACCCGGACGCGTTCTCGGCGCTCACCCTCGCCGGAACGCGGCCCGTCGCTCCAGGCCCGGTCGACGACGACCTGCCTGGCCATGACGCGGCGACGATGGACCGGCTGTTCTCGCGTTCGATGCCCGACTGGTCCGATCGCGCCGCGGTGGCCGAGTTTGCCGCCGCAGGCGCAGAGATCCTCGGTGACGACCCCGTCGCCGCGCGCGCGACCGCCGAGCGCAGATGGGACCGCACGCCGGGCACCGAGCCCGCGGTGCAGATGGCCAACCACCTGGGCATGGTGTTCGCCAAGCTCGACTGCAAGCCGCGCTGGCGCGAGCGCCTGTCCGAGCTCGCGATCCCGTCGCTGGTGGTGCACGGTCGCCGCGACCCGTTCTTCCCTGTCGGCAACGGCGAAGCGCTCGCGCGCGAGATCCCCGGTGCGCGGCTGCTCGTGCTCGAACGGGCCGCGACGGCGATCCCCGATGCGGCCGCCGGTGAGGTCGCGGCGGAGATGCTCGCGCTCTAGCAGCGGAAACGCCTCTCGGTATCTCTCACCACTTCCTCGCCGTCCGTGGACCTCTTGCGGACCTGGCTCGCTGGCGGATCTCCTCGTCGGGCAGTCGTAGACCGTCCAGGGAGGCTGGTAGCCCTTGCGGTGCTCGGCGAGGTGATCCGCTCCCGGCGTACCAGCACGCCACCAGCGAGCGTGACGCGAAATCGCCCAGGCGATGGACCGCCGCATCGCCGGAAATGGCCGACGCCGACCGTGAATGGCACGCGGATGGCACGCAAGATCCAACACGGGGGGAGAAGCGAACGGCCCAGGTGCCGCGATCATGCGGTCTACTTGGGCCTTCGGAAGTGGAGCGGGCGACGGGAATCGAACCCGCACCGTCAGTTTGGAAGACTGAAGCTCTGCCATTGAGCTACGCCCGCAGTCGCCCCGCCACGACGGGACGCGCCGACAGCCTACCCGGTCCCCCCACCCACCGCGCACAGGCATATCCACGCGTCCCCTCCCGTGCCCCGCGCACTTTCCGAGAAAGTGTGGCCTCGCAGCGCCCGGAGGCCACCCTTTCTCGGAAAGTGCACCCAGGGCGGGCCGCCGCCCGGCGGCGGCCGGCGGGGTGGCAGGGGGGTCCGGTTGGTGGGGGTTCGGCGGGTTGGGGGCCGCCCCGGCACCTCCGCCGGGTGCCGACGGCATACACTTCTCGTCGCCACGGGGTGTGGCGCAGCTTGGTAGCGCACTCGCTTTGGGAGCGAGGGGCCGTGGGTTCAAATCCCGCCACCCCGACTGTCGTCCGCCGGCCGGGTCGCCCGGGCCGTCGCCGATTTTTGTCGCGCGGTACCCGGGCGCTGCCGGAGCAGCAGCCCGGCTCGCCTACACTCGATGCGCGCAAACACGCCCAGACTCAAACTGAGATCCGTCAAGGAGTACGCCTGTGAAGAGCACCGTCGAGACTCTGAGCCCGACGCGCGTGCGGCTCGCCATCGAGGTGCCGTTCGTCGAGCTCGAGCCGAGCCTCAGGAAGGCGTACCGGGAGATCGGTTCGCAGGTGCAGGTTCCCGGCTTCCGCCGGGGCAAGGTGCCGGCCGCCGTCATCGACCAGCGGGTGGGCCGGGGCACCGTCCTCAACGAGGCGGTGCAGGAGGCCATTCCGCAGAACATCCTCGCGGCGGTCCGTGAGCACGACCTGAAGACCCTCGGCCGCCCGGAGGTCGAGATCACCGAGTTCAACGACGGTGACTCGCTCAACTTCACCGCCGAGGTCGACGTCCGCCCCGAGATCACCCTGCCGGACCCGGCCACCGTCGAGGTGACCGTGGACGAGCTGCAGATCGACGACAGCGAGATCGACGAGCAGGTCAAGAGCCTGCGCGAGCGGTTCGCCACCCTCAAGACGGTCGAGCGGGCCGCCCAGGAAGGCGACTACGTCCAGATCGACCTGAACGCCACCGTCGACGGCGAGGAGGTGCCGGGCGGCTCGGCCAGCAACATCTCGCACGAGGTCGGCAGCAAGCAGCTCCTGCCGGGGCTGGACGAGGCCGTGGTCGGCCTCGCCGCCGGCGAGAGCACCACCTTCACCACCCAGCTGGTGGGCGGCGACTTCGCCGGCCGGGACGCCGAGGTGGCGGTGACCGTCCGCACGGTCAAGGAGAAGGAGCTGCCGGAGCTGGACGACGACTTCGCCCAGATGGCCAGCGAGTTCGACACCATCGCCGAGCTCCGTGACGACCTGCGCGAGCGGGTCGCCCGGGGCAAGCGGGTCGAGCAGATCTACGCCGCCCGGGACAAGGCCCTGGAGCAGCTGGTCGCGGCCGCCGAGGTGCCGGCGCCGGAGGGTGTCGTCCGCGAGGAGGTCGAGAGCCGCAAGGCGGCGATGATCGACCAGCTGGAGCGGATCGGCGCCTCGCTGGAGGAGTACCTCGCCGCCGAGGAGAAGACCGAGGAGCAGATCGACGCCGAGCTGAACGAGGCGGCGACCGAGGGCGTCAAGATCCAGCTCCTGCTGGACACGCTGGCCGACGCCGAGGACATCCAGGTCTCGGACGACGAGTTCGGCCACGAGATCGTGCACCGCGCGCAGCGGGCCGGCATGGCGCCGCAGCAGTACTACGACCAGCTGGTGCGCTCCGGCGCGGCCGCCGCCGTCTTCGGTGACGTGCGTCGCGGCAAGGCTCTCGCCGCGGTCATGGAGAAGATCAAGATCAAGGACACCGCCGGCAACGAGGTCACCCTCGAGGCGCTGCGGGCCGAGAGCGAGCAGGCGCACGAGCACGACCACGAGCACTGATCTTCCCCGGTAGGCCGCCGTCCGCCCGTTGCGGTGGACGGCGGCCGAAACCGTTTTCCGGGTACGTCGGAGGACAGCTGCGCTGAGAGCGAACAGTGCCCCGACCGGGAGTCGATCACCCGGCTGAGCGGTTAGTGTCGGTGAGGACGGTACGGAGAGCGAAGGGCTGCCATGACCGACATGCACATCCCCAAGAAGTCGCTCCGGGCGATCGAGGCCCGTGGTGGCGACTCCATTGGCAACCTCGACGACTCGGTCTACAACCGGTTGCTCAAGGAGCGGATCATCTTCCTGGGCAGCGAGGTGACCGACCAGGTCGCCAACCGCATCTGCGCGCAGCTGCTGCTGCTCGCGGCGGAGGACCCGGACCGCGACATCAACCTCTGGATCAACTCGCCGGGTGGCTCGGTCTACTCCGGCATGGCGATCTACGACACCATGCAGTTCATCGACAACGACGTGTCGACCGTGGCGATGGGCATGGCGGCCTCCATGGGCCAGCTGCTGCTCTGCGCCGGCACGAAGGGCAAGCGGTACGCCCTCCCGCACGCGCGGATCATGATGCACCAGCCGTCCGGTGGTCTCGGCGGCACGGCCTCCGACATCGCGATCCAGGCCGAGCAGATGCTCTACACCAAGCGGATGTTCCAGGAGCGGGTCGCGCACCACACCGGCCAGAGCCAGGCGCAGATCGAGGCGGATTCGGACCGGGACCGTTGGTTCACCGCCCAGGAGGCCATGGACTACGGCTTCATCGACAAGGTGATCATCGGGGCCGCTCAGGTTCCGGATGGCGCCGGGACCCTGAGCTGAGGAGCTGACGATGACCGATCTGAGCCTGCCGCCCCAGTTCGCGGCCGTGCACAACCGCTACGTGCTGCCGTCGTTCGTCGAGCGCACGTCGTACGGGGTCAAGGAGTCCAACCCGTACAACAAGCTCTTCGAGGACCGGATCATCTTCCTCGGCGTCCAGGTGGACGACGCGTCCGCCAACGACGTGATGGCGCAGCTGCTGACGCTCGAGGGCACCGACCCGGACCGCGACATCATCATGTACATCAACTCGCCGGGTGGCTCGTTCACCGCGATGACGGCGATCTACGACACCATGCAGTACGTCCGTCCGGACATCTCCACCGTCTGCCTGGGTCAGGCGGCCAGCGCGGCGGCGGTCCTGCTGTCGGCCGGCACGCCGGGCAAGCGGATGGCGCTGCCGAACTCGCGGATCATCATCCACCAGCCGGCCACCGAGGGCGGCTACGGGCAGGGCTCGGACATCGAGATCCAGGCCCGGGAGATCCTGCGGATGCGGACCCAGCTGGAGGACATGCTCTCCCGGCACTGCAACCGCCCGATCGAGCAGGTCCGCAAGGACATCGACCGGGACAAGATCATGACGGCCGAGGAGGCCAAGGAGTACGGGCTGGTCGACACGATCCTGACCAGCCGCAAGAAGGGTCTCCTGGCGGCCAACGCCGCCAGCTGAAGCAGCACCGGTCGGAGGTCGGTCGGGAAGTCGTTCCTGGCCGACCTCTGACACACCCGTTTTGGGGGTCGGAGAAACCTCCGTCAGCGGGTAACGTCGGTTCCGTACCGCTGGGCCGGGTCGGGCCGGCGGCAGGGATCGAGACGGACGGGCGCGCGGCGCCCGCAGGTCAGGGCCGGCGTTCCGGCCGACGAGTGCAGGGAGAACGTAGGTGGCACGGATCGGTGACGGCGGCGACCTACTGAAGTGCTCCTTCTGTGGCAAGTCGCAGAAGCAGGTCAAGAAACTCATCGCGGGCCCCGGGGTCTACATCTGCGACGAGTGCATCGATCTCTGCAACGAGATCATCGAGGAGGAGCTGGCCGAGTCCGGCGAGGTGAAGTGGGAAGAGCTTCCCAAGCCGATGGAGATCTGCCAGTTCCTCGACAACTACGTCGTCGGTCAGGACCAGGCCAAGAAGGCGCTCGCCGTCGCGGTCTACAACCACTACAAGCGGATCCAGGCCGAGTCGGCCGGCGCGCCGGGTTCCGGCAGCGACGCCGTCGAGCTGGCCAAGTCCAACATCCTGCTGCTCGGCCCGACGGGTTGCGGCAAGACCCACCTGGCGCAGACGCTGGCCCGGATGCTGAACGTGCCGTTCGCCATCGCCGACGCCACCGCGCTGACCGAGGCCGGGTACGTCGGCGAGGACGTGGAGAACATCCTCCTCAAGCTGATCCAGGCCGCGGATTACGACATCAAGCGCGCCGAGACCGGCATCATCTACATCGACGAGGTCGACAAGATCGCCCGTAAGTCGGAGAACCCGTCGATCACCCGGGACGTCTCCGGCGAGGGCGTCCAGCAGGCGCTGCTGAAGATGCTGGAAGGCACGGTGGCCAACGTGCCGCCGCAGGGCGGGCGCAAGCACCCGCACCAGGAGTTCATCCAGATCGACACCACGAACGTGCTGTTCATCTGCGGTGGCGCCTTCGCCGGTCTCGACCAGATCATCGAGGCCCGCACCGGCCAGGGCGGCACCGGCTTCGGCGCCCGGCTCCGGTCGGTCTCCGAGCGGTCGACCGACGACATCTTCAGCCAGGTGATGCCGGAGGACATGCTCAAGTTCGGGCTGATCCCCGAGTTCGTCGGCCGGCTTCCGGTGATCACCAACGTGCGCAGCCTGGACCGCACCGCCCTGGTCCGGATCCTCACCGAGCCGCGTAACGCGCTGGTCAAGCAGTACCAGCGGCTCTTCGAGCTGGACGGGGTCGAGCTGGAGTTCGACGAGCCGGCGCTGGAGGCGATCGCCGACCAGGCGATGCTGCGCGGCACCGGTGCCCGTGGCCTGCGGGCCATCATCGAGGAGGTCCTGCTCTCCGCGATGTACGAGGTGCCGAGCAACCCGGACGCCGCCCGCGTGCTGATCACCCGCGAGGTGGTCCTGGAGAACGTCAACCCGACCATCGTCCCGCGGGAGTTCACCGGCCGCCGGGCCCGTCGGGAGCGCGAGGAGAAGTCCGCGTGACCGGCGCACCACACTGACGACGACGGCACGGCCACCACTGGTGGCCGTGCCGTCGTTCGGTACGGGATCGCACTGGCCGGGTCCGCCCGTCGTCTGGTAGGACCGTCCGATGTTCCCCATCATGCTCGCGGCGGTGTCCGCGGTCGCGTTCGGTACGGCCGACTTCTCCGGCGGCAAGGCGTCCCGCCGCGCCGACCCGGTCGCCGTCACCGTGGTCTCCCAGGTGTTGAGCGTGCCGCTGCTGCTCCTGCTGGTGCTGGTGGTACCCGGCACCCCCACCGCCGCCGACCTGGCGTGGGGGCTCGGTGCGGGCGTTGCCGGCGCCGCCGGGGTGATGCTGCTCTACCGGGCGCTCGCCGCCGGGATGATGGCCGTGGTGGCACCGGTCACGGCGATCACCGCCGCGGTGGTGCCGATCATCGCCGGGCTGCTGACCGCCCGCTGGCCGGGCACCCTCGCGCTCTGCGGGGCAGGGCTGGCCGTACTCGCCATCGCCCTGGTGAGTCTCGGCGAGGGTGGCGCGCGCGGCGCGGTGTCCACCCGGGTGATCGGGCTGGCCCTCACCGCCGGCGCGCTCTTCGGCGTGTTCTTCGCCCTGCTCGGCCAGGCCGGTTCGGCCGCCGGCATGTGGCCGGTCCTGGCGCTGCGGCTCAGCTCCATCGCCTTCGGTGTCGCACTCGCGGTCGGCACCGGCGTGCGCCTGCGGATCGGTCCGCGGGTACTCGGCTGGGCGGCCGCCGCCGGCCTGCTCGACAGCGCGGCGAACGCGCTCTACCTGGCCGCCGCGGCCCGTGGCCACCTGAGCGTGGTCGCCGCGATCGCGGCGCTCTACCCGGCCAGCACCGTGCTGCTCGCGCTCGCGGTGGACCGGGAGCGGCTCCGGCCGGTGCAGCTGGCCGGTCTCGGGTTCGCCGCCGGCGCCCTGGTGCTCGCCAGCGTCTGACGCTGTCGCCGGCCGTCGTCCGCCCGTACCCTGATCTCCATGCGCGTCGCCGTCTGCCAGCTCAACGCCCGCGACGACCGGGCGGCCAACCTGGTCGCCGCCGAGGCCCTGCTGGTCCGGGCCGCCGCGGCCGGCGCGGATCTCGCGGTCCTCCCGGAGTACGTCGACTACCTCGGCCCCGGCAAGGCGATGCCGGAGCCGGAGCCGGTGGACGGCACGGTGGGCACCTTCTTCGCCGGCGTCGCCGAGCGGCTCGGCATCTGGGTGGTGGCGGGCTCGTTCCACGAGGCCGGCCCGGATCCGGCGCACACCTGGAACACCTCGCTGGTGTTCGACCGCTCCGGTGCGCTCGCCGCCAGCTACCGCAAGATCCACCTGTACGACGTGGAGATACCGGGGCGGGTGTCGTACCTCGAGTCGGCGACGGTCGCGCCGGGCGACCAGCCGGTGGTGGTCGACGTCGAGGGTCTGCGGGTCGGTCTGTCGATCTGCTACGACCTGCGCTTCCCCGAGCTGTACCGGCTGCTGGCCGTCGACGGCGGAGCGCAGCTCCTGGTCGTGCCGGCCGCGTTCATGATGCACACCGGCCGGGACCACTGGGAGGTGCTGCTGCGGGCGCGGGCCATCGAGAACCAGTGCTTCGTGGCCGCCGCCGGTCAGATCGGTGACCACGAGCCGGAGCGCACCTGCTTCGGGCGCAGCATGGTGGTCGACCCGTGGGGGACGGTGCTCGGTCAGGTGCCCGACGGCCCCGGCCTGACCGTGGTCGACCTGGACCTCGACCGCCTGCACACCATCCGTACCGAGCTGCCCAGCCTCGCCAACCGGCGGCTCTGAGCGCCGGTCATCCCTGGACGAGCACGCCGATCACGGTCAGGCCGACGATCGCCGCGGCGGTGACGAGCAACGCGGTGGTCATCCGGGATCGGCCGCGCCGGGCCAGCCGGGCGGTGGACAGCACGACCGCGGCGAGCACGACCGCGGCGATCACCAGCTGCCAGAAGGGCGCCAGGAGTCCCAGCAGCGCTTCGTCGGCGAGGGTGACCGCCGGGGACCGGGACACGGGATCCATGGCAGCCACTCTGGCACGCCGCCGGCCGGCCGGCGCGCCGATCCGATCGGGTACGCCGGCGCGGCGCCGGACGGCAGCCGCGATGCGCCAATGACGATCATTGATTTGCCTTCTCCGGGCCAGTCCGCGTAACTTTCTCTCTGCACGCGGGAGGCCGGACAAACCGGCCGAGAGCGGGCACCAGGCTCGTGGCGGAGACGCCGAGCGAGGCTGAGGCGCGGCGGTGCGGGACACTCCGAGACGGGGTTGCGATCGCGAGACCGACCGAGTAGAGTGCGAAAGCCGGCAGGGAGCCGGGCGGGTGGCCGCGAAGCGGCGATCGGCCGGTCTTGCCGACTTCCCACGCCAGAAACGACCACCGGGTACGGTGAGCGTCAGCGTGGATCGGGCCGACCCAGTTGATCACCTCAAACACGAGGTTGACAGCGAAAGTAGGACCGGGTAAGTTAGAGAGGTTGCCCCGGACGGGGGTTCCACGGTGTGGAGCGCTCGGACGGTGTGTGGTTGTTCTTTGAGAACTCAACAGGGTGCTTGAAAAGCCAGTGCCAATTATGATTTATACCCCGGACTGGCAGTTCTTCTTCGGGAGTGCTGTTGGTTGGGATTCCTTTGGCAACACTTTTGTTGTCAGGACAGTTTTTCGACAAGTTTTTGTTGGAGAGTTTGATCCTGGCTCAGGACGAACGCTGGCGGCGTGCTTAACACATGCAAGTCGAGCGGAAAGGCCCTTCGGGGTACTCGAGCGGCGAACGGGTGAGTAACACGTGAGCAACCTGCCCTAGGCTTTGGGATAACCCCGGGAAACCGGGGCTAATACCGAATATGACCTGGCCTCGCATGAGGTTTGGTGGAAAGTTTTTCGGCCTGGGATGGGCTCGCGGCCTATCAGCTTGTTGGTGGGGTGATGGCCTACCAAGGCGACGACGGGTAGCCGGCCTGAGAGGGCGACCGGCCACACTGGGACTGAGACACGGCCCAGACTCCTACGGGAGGCAGCAGTGGGGAATATTGCACAATGGGCGGAAGCCTGATGCAGCGACGCCGCGTGAGGGATGACGGCCTTCGGGTTGTAAACCTCTTTCAGCAGGGACGAAGCGTAAGTGACGGTACCTGCAGAAGAAGCGCCGGCCAACTACGTGCCAGCAGCCGCGGTAAGACGTAGGGCGCGAGCGTTGTCCGGATTTATTGGGCGTAAAGAGCTCGTAGGCGGCTTGTCGCGTCGACCGTGAAAACTTGGGGCTCAACCCCAAGCCTGCGGTCGATACGGGCAGGCTAGAGTTCGGTAGGGGAGACTGGAATTCCTGGTGTAGCGGTGAAATGCGCAGATATCAGGAGGAACACCGGTGGCGAAGGCGGGTCTCTGGGCCGATACTGACGCTGAGGAGCGAAAGCGTGGGGAGCGAACAGGATTAGATACCCTGGTAGTCCACGCTGTAAACGTTGGGCGCTAGGTGTGGGGGGCCTCTCCGGTTCCCTGTGCCGCAGCTAACGCATTAAGCGCCCCGCCTGGGGAGTACGGCCGCAAGGCTAAAACTCAAAGGAATTGACGGGGGCCCGCACAAGCGGCGGAGCATGCGGATTAATTCGATGCAACGCGAAGAACCTTACCTGGGTTTGACATGGCCGCAAAACTCACAGAGATGTGAGGTCCTTCGGGGGCGGTCACAGGTGGTGCATGGCTGTCGTCAGCTCGTGTCGTGAGATGTTGGGTTAAGTCCCGCAACGAGCGCAACCCTCGTTCGATGTTGCCAGCGCGTTATGGCGGGGACTCATCGAAGACTGCCGGGGTCAACTCGGAGGAAGGTGGGGATGACGTCAAGTCATCATGCCCCTTATGTCCAGGGCTTCACGCATGCTACAATGGCCGGTACAATGGGCTGCGATACCGTGAGGTGGAGCGAATCCCAAAAAGCCGGTCTCAGTTCGGATCGGGGTCTGCAACTCGACCCCGTGAAGTCGGAGTCGCTAGTAATCGCAGATCAGCAACGCTGCGGTGAATACGTTCCCGGGCCTTGTACACACCGCCCGTCACGTCACGAAAGTCGGCAACACCCGAAGCCGGTGGCCCAACCCCTTGTGGGAGGGAGCCGTCGAAGGTGGGGCTGGCGATTGGGACGAAGTCGTAACAAGGTAGCCGTACCGGAAGGTGCGGCTGGATCACCTCCTTTCTAAGGAGCACCTTCACCCGAAAGGGTGTGAGGAGCCCGCGCCATCCGAATGTGGTGGCGGGGTGCTCAATGGCGGAGACACTGGCGAGTTCGTGCTCGGCAACGGCCGGGATCATCTAGTACAGCTGCCCCTCGGGGTGGTGGGAACGGTGTCCTGGTGCGGCTGGGGAGGAACGCAGAGCACCCTGTTGGGTCCTGAAAGAACAACCGATGGTTGTCTTTCAGAACCATGACCCCCGCCGTGAGTGGTGGGGATGGTTGCCAGGCATGACCTGGCCTCGCATACCGCCGGCGGATCGTCGGGTTTGGTGTGGGGCGGATCTGGTTGTGGGTTGGTCGTTTGTTGAGAATTGCACAGTGGACGCGAGCATCTTTGTGGTCAAGTTGTCAAGGGCGAACGGTGAATGCCTTGGCACCAGGAGCCGATGAAGGACGTGGGAGGCCGCGATAGGCCTGGGGGAGCTGTCAACCAAGCTGTGATCCCAGGGTGTCCGAATGGGGAAACCCGGCACCAGTCATGTGGTGTCACCTGCACCTGAACACATAGGGTGTATGGAGGGAACGCGGGGAAGTGAAACATCTCAGTACCCGTAGGAAGAGAAAACAAATTAGTGATTCCGTGAGTAGTGGCGAGCGAAAGCGGATTGAGGCTAAACCGGCTGCGTGTGATACCTGTCAGGGGTTGCGTGGTCGGGGTTGTGGGACCCTGCTGAACAAGCTGACACTTGTTCGAGGAGTTACAAAGTCAGTGGCTAGTCGAACAGTCTGGAATGGCTGACCGTAGACGGTGAAAGTCCGGTAGGTGAAAGTTGCTGACCTTCTGTGGGTGTTCCCGAGTAGCGGCGGACCCCTGAAATCTGCCGTGAATCTGCCAGGACCACCTGGTAAGCCTAAATACTTCCTGGTGACCGATAGCGGACAAGTACCGTGAGGGAATGGTGAAAAGTACCCCGGGAGGGGAGTGAAATAGTACCTGAAACCGTTCGCCTACAATCCGTCGGAGCCTTACGGGGTGACGGCGTGCCTTTTGAAGAATGAGCCTGCGAGTTAGTGGCATGTGGCGAGGTTAACCCGTGTGGGGGAGCCGTAGCGAAAGCGAGTCTGAATAGGGCGATTCAGTCGCATGCTCTAGACCCGAAGCGGAGTGATCTAGCCATGGGCAGGCTGAAGCGCGGGTAAGACCGCGTGGAGGGCCGAACCCACCAACGTTGAAAAGTTGGGGGATGACCTGTGGTTAGGGGTGAAAGGCCAATCAAACTCCGTGATAGCTGGTTCTCCCCGAAATGCATTTAGGTGCAGCGTCGCGTGTTTCTTGCCGGAGGTAGAGCACTGGATGGTCTAGGGGGCCCACAAGCTTACCGAAATCAGCCAAACTCCGAATGCCGGTAAGTGAGAGCGCGGCAGTGAGACTGCGGGGGATAAGCTTCGTAGTCGAGAGGGAAACAGCCCAGATCACCAGCTAAGGCCCCTAAGCGTGTGCTAAGTGGAAAAGGATGTGGGGTCGCATAGACAACCAGGAGGTTGGCTTAGAAGCAGCCACCCTTTAAAGAGTGCGTAATAGCTCACTGGTCAAGTGGTTCCGCGCCGACAATGTAGCGGGGCTCAAGCACACCGCCGAAGCTGTGGCATTCACATTTCAACCTCGCTTGGACTTGATTCCTTGTGCAGGTGTGTGGATGGGTAGGGGAGCGTCGTGCCGCGGGTGAAGCAGCGGGGTGACCCAGTTGTGGACGCGGCACGAGTGAGAATGCAGGCATGAGTAGCGAAAGAAGGGTGAGAAACCCTTCCGCCGGATGACCAAGGGTTCCAGGGCCAGGCTAATCCGCCCTGGGTGAGTCGGGACCTAAGGCGAGGCCGAGAGGCGTAGTCGATGGACAACGGGTTGATATTCCCGTACCCGCGAAAGAGCGACCCTGACGAACCTCGCTGTGCTAACCACCCGAACTTGGTGAGGTCTTCGGACTGATCCGAGGGAGCGTGGGAACCTGGTGGGTAGTAGTCAAGCGATGGGGTGACGCAGGAAGGTAGCTGAGCCCGGCCGGTGGTTGTGCCGGGGTAAGCGTGTAGGCCGCACCATAGGCAAATCCGTGGTGCATGAAGGCTGAGACGTGATGCCGAGCCGATTCAGGTGAAGTCAGTGATCCTATGCTGCCGAGAAAAGCCTCTAGCGAGTTCTTAGCGGCCCGTACCCCAAACCGACACAGGTGGTCAGGTAGAGAATACCGAGGCGATCGGGCGAACTGTGGTTAAGGAACTCGGCAAATTGCCCCCGTAACTTAGGGAGAAGGGGGGCCGGAGACGTGAAGCCCCACGCGGGTGGAGCGTTGTATGGCCGCAGAGAGCAGGGGGAAGCGACTGTTTACTAAAAACACAGGTCCATGCGAAGAAGTAATTCGATGTATATGGACTGACGCCTGCCCGGTGCTGGAACGTTAAGGGGACCTGTTAGCTCTTCGGGGCGAAGCGGAGAACTTAAGCGCCAGTAAACGGCGGTGGTAACTATAACCATCCTAAGGTAGCGAAATTCCTTGTCGGGTAAGTTCCGACCTGCACGAATGGCGTAACGACTTCCCCACTGTCTCAACCACAGGCCCGGCGAAATTGCATTACGAGTAAAGATGCTCGTTACGCGCGGCAGGACGGAAAGACCCCGGGACCTTTACTATAGCTTGACATTGGTATCCGAATTAGCTTGTGTAGGATAGGTGGGAGCCGGTGAAGTCCATACGCCAGTATGGGTGGAGGCAATCTTGAAATACCACTCTGGTTGATTTGGGTATCTAACTTCGGACCGTTATCCGGTTCAGGGACAGTGTCTGGTGGGTAGTTTAACTGGGGCGGTTGCCTCCTAAAGGGTAACGGAGGCGCCCAAAGGTTCCCTCAGCCTGGTTGGCAATCAGGTGTTGAGTGCAAGTACACAAGGGAGCTTGACTGTGAGACTGACAGGTCGAGCAGGGACGAAAGTCGGGACTAGTGATCCGGCACTTGCGAGTGGAAGCGGTGTCGCTCAACGGATAAAAGGTACCCCGGGGATAACAGGCTGATCTTCCCCAAGAGTCCATATCGACGGGATGGTTTGGCACCTCGATGTCGGCTCGTCGCATCCTGGGGCTGTAGCAGGTCCCAAGGGTTGGGCTGTTCGCCCATTAAAGCGGTACGCGAGCTGGGTTTAGAACGTCGTGAGACAGTTCGGTCCCTATCCGCCGTGCGCGTAGGATACTTGAGAAGGGCTGTCCCTAGTACGAGAGGACCGGGACGGACGAACCTCTGGTGTGCCAGTTGTCCCGCCAGGGGCACGGCTGGTTAGCTACGTTCGGAAGGGATAACCGCTGAAAGCATCTAAGCGGGAAGCTCGCTTCAAGATGAGGTATCCCACCCACCTTTGGTGGGGTAAGGCCCCCAGCTAGACGACTGGGTTGATAGGCCGGAAATGTAAGCCCGGTAACGGGTTCAGTTGACCGGTACTAATAGGCCGAGGACTTGACTACAAAGCTGCTACGCGTCCACTGTGCAACTCCCGACAAACGAACAACACCCAGCAGAAGCTGGTCGAGTTGTTTGACATGTCGATAGAGTTACGGCGGTCATGGCGGAGGGGAAACGCCCGGTAACATTCCGAACCCGGAAGCTAAGCCCTCCAGCGCCGATGGTACTGCACTCGGGAGGGTGTGGGAGAGTAGGACACCGCCGGACAACCATTCAATCAGGGCCACCCTTTTTCCGGGGTGGCCCTGATTGGTATATCCAGCCCCGGAATCGCGCCGGCGCGAGCCGTACACGAAGAAGGGCCGCGGCGTGAAGCGACGCCACGGCCCTTTCGCGACGGGGTCAGTCGCGCGTCTGGACGCCCTCGCGGATCTGACGGAACAGGCCGGCGGCGTCGTCGACGGAGCGGCTGGGGAACATCGCCATCGCGGCGCTGCCGTGGTCCGCCCAACCGCAGATCGCGAAGTCACCGCCGTCCCCGCTGGTGGTGCCGCACTTCATCACCCCGCCCAGCTTGCCGGCGGGCACCTCGTGCAGCCCGGCCACCCGGCCGGTCTCGTCGGCCATCAGGTCGAAGAGGCTGTCCAGGTCGCGTTCCGGCTGCCACAGCAGCGTCGTGCCACCGAAGAGCAGCACCGCGCGGGTCTCGTCCGCCGGGTCCCGGTACACGGTGCCGAAGGTGGCGTCCAGGTCGATGTCCGCGGCGAACCCGCTGCGCAGGTAGTCCGCCGTGCTGCGGGCCCGCTCCGAGTCGTCCCGGGTCAGCCCGGCGACCCGCTCCGGGGAACTCAGCCGGGTGTCCTTCTGCTGCGCCACCCGCCAGCCGGCGGTGCCCAGGGCTGCGGCGCCGGCCAGGCCCACGGCGAGCGCCGCGGCCAGGACGATCCGTCGACGGCGGGAAGCCGGCGCCCGGCGGACCGGGTCGCTCGCCGGGTCCCGGTGGCTCAGCTGGATCGGCTCGTCGGTCAGATCGACCGGGTCGGGCCCCTCGTCGAGCTGACGCTCCGTGAGATGTGCGTCGGACATGTCCGCCACCGTACGCGAATGACAGGTGGCGCACGTCGGGTCCGCGGAAGCGCTCCGTAGACTTTCAGGGTGACCGAGAGACTGGATGCCCGACGCCCCGACGCCCCGACCCTTGCCGGCCAGTACCAGCCCGGCGAGGTAGAGCAGCGACGGTACGAGCAGTGGGTAGCCGCCGGCCACTTCCGGGCGTCGGCGCAGAGCGACAAGCCCCCGTTCACCATCGTCATCCCGCCACCCAACGTCACCGGCTCCCTGCACATGGGCCACGCGTTCGAGCACACGTTGATGGACGCCCTGAACCGGCGTAAGCGGATGCAGGGGTACGAGGCGCTGTGGCTGCCCGGCATGGACCACGCCGGCATCGCCACCCAGAACCTGGTCGAGCGGCAGCTCGCCGGCGAGGGGCTGTCCCGGCACGACCTGGGCCGGGAGAAGTTCGTCGAGCGGGTCTGGCAGTGGAAGGCGGAGTCCGGCGGGGCCATCCTCGGCCAGATGCGCCGCCTCGGTGACGCGGTCGACTGGGACCGCGAGCGCTTCACCATGGACGAGGGCCTGTCCCGGGCCGTGCAGACCATGTTCAAGAAGCTCTTCGACGACGGGCTCATCTACCGGGCCAACCGGATCATCAACTGGTGCCCGCGCTGCCTGACCGCGCTTTCCGACATCGAGGTGGAGCACACCGACGACGAGGGCGAGCTCATCTCGATCCGGTACAGCGACGAGGTGGTGGTGGCCACCACCCGGGCCGAGACGATGCTCGGTGACACCGCGGTGGCCGTGCACCCCGACGACGCCCGCTACCAGCACCTCATCGGCACCGAGGTGGCCGTGCCGCTGACCGACCGGCGGATCCCGATCGTGGCCGACGAGCACGTCGACCCGAGCTTCGGCACCGGCATGGTGAAGGTGACCCCGGCGCACGACCCCAACGACTTCGAGATCGGCCAGCGCCACGACCTGCCCGCGCTGACGATCATGGACGAGCGTGGTGTCATCACCGCCCACGGCCCGTTCCAGGGCCTGGACCGGTACGAGGCCCGTCCGGCGATCGTCGCCGCGCTGCGCGAGCAGGGGCGGATCGTCGCCGAGAAGCGGCCCTACGTGCACGCGGTCGGGCACTGTTCCCGCTGCAAGACCACCGTCGAGCCCCGGCTGTCGCTGCAGTGGTTCGTCAACACCGCCCCGCTGGCGAAGGCTGCCGGGGACGCGGTGCGCGACGGCCGGGTGAAGATCGAGCCCGCCGAGCTGGCCAAGCGCTACTTCGCCTGGGTCGACAACATGCACGACTGGTGCATCTCGCGGCAGCTCTGGTGGGGTCACCGCATCCCGGTCTGGTACGGCCCGGCCGGCGAGATCGTCTGCGTCGGCCCCGACGAGCAGCCGCCCACCGGCGAGGGCTGGCACCAGGACGAGGACGTCCTGGACACCTGGTTCTCCAGCGGCCTGTGGCCGTTCTCCACCCTCGGCTGGCCGGCGCAGACCCCGGACCTGGCGAAGTTCTACCCGACCAGCGTCCTGGTGACCGGCTACGACATCCTCTTCTTCTGGGTCGCCCGGATGATGATGTTCGGCCTGTACGCGATGGACGGCCGGCAGCCGTTCGACGTGGTCGCCCTGCACGGCATGGTCCGCGACGAGCACGGCAAGAAGATGTCCAAGTCGTTCGGCAACGTGGTCGACCCGCTGGACTGGATCGACCGGTTCGGCGCCGACGCCACCCGGTTCACCCTGGCCCGGGGCGCCAACCCCGGCCAGGACGTGCCGGTGAGCGAGGAGTGGTGCCAGGGCTCGCGGAACTTCTGCAACAAGCTCTGGAACGCCACCCGGTTCGCGCTGATGAACGGCGCGCACACCGAGGGGGAGCTGCCGCCCGCCAGCGAGCTGTCGACGGTCGACCGGTGGATCCTGTCCCGGCTGGCGCACGTCACCGCCGAGGTGGACGAGCAGTTCGAGGCGTACGAGTTCGCGAAGGTCTGCGACCTGCTGTACCACTTCGCCTGGGACGACGTCTGCGACTGGTACGTCGAGCTGAGCAAGCCGGTGCTCGCCGAGGGCGGGCCGGCGGCCGAGGCCACCCGACGGGTCCTCGGGCACGTGCTGGACCAGCTGCTGCGGCTGCTGCACCCGGTCATCCCGTTCGTCACCGAGGAGCTGTGGATCGCGCTCACCGGCGGCGAGACGGTGATGACGGCCGCCTGGCCGGTGGCCGACCGTACCCGGGTCGACGACGCCGCGGAGGGCGAGGTCGGCACCGTTCAGCGGGTGGTGACCGAGATCCGGCGGTTCCGCTCGGACCAGGGGCTGCGCCCGACCCAGCGGGTCGCGGCCCGGCTCGACGGCCTGGCCGTGGCCGGGATCGCGGCGCACGAGCCGCTGATCCGCTCTCTGGTCCGGCTCGATGCCCCGGCCGGCGACTTCCAGGCCAGCGCCACCCTCGCCATGCCCGGCGAGGTCAGCGTCGAGCTGGACACCCGCGGCTCGATCGACGTGGCGGCCGAGCGGGCCCGGTTCACCAAGGACCGCGCGGCGGCCGAGAAGGAGGTCGCGCAGGCCCGGGCGAAGCTCGACAACCCCGCCTTCGTCGGCAAGGCCCCCGAACCGGTGGTCGCCAAGATCCGCGACCGGCTGGCGGTGGCCGAGGCTGACCTGATCCGTATCGACGCCGCCCTGGAGGCGCTTTCCTCGTGACCGACCGCACCGATCGCACCGATCGCACCGAGTTCGCCGACGTCGACGCCGAGCTGGCCGGGCGGGGCTTCACCCGCATGGTCTTCGAGCTGGACCGCATCGAGTCCCTGCTCGACCTGCTCGGCAGCCCGCAGCGGGCGTACCCGTCGATCCACCTGACCGGGACCAACGGCAAGACCTCCACGGCCCGGATGATCGACTCGCTGCTGCGCGCCTTCGGCCTGCACACCGGCCGCTACACCAGCCCGCACCTGGAGACGGTGCGGGAGCGGATCGCCCTGGACGGGGAGCCGGTCAGCGAGGACCGCTTCGTCGCCATGTACCGCGAGGTGAAGCCGCTGGCCGAGCTGGTCGACCAGCGCTCGTCGGAGCCGCTGACCTACTTCGACATGACCACCGCGCTGGCCTTCGCCACCTTCGCCGACGCGCCCGTCGACGTCGCGGTGGTCGAGGTGGGGCTCGGCGGGGCCGAGGACGCCACCAACGTGCTCCAGGCCGGGGTGGCCGTGCTGACCCCGATCGGGCTGGACCACACCGAGTGGCTGGGCGACACCCTGGAGGACATCGCCCTGCACAAGGCCGGGATCATCCATCCCGGCGCCACGGTGATCTGCGCCGCGCAGGACGACGAGGCGGCCCGCCCGATCCTGGAGCGCTGCCTCGAGGTCGGCGCGACCGTCGCCCGGGAGGGCACCGAGTTCGGGGTGCTGCGCCGGGCCGTCGCCGTCGGCGGGCAGGTGCTCACCATCCAGGGCCTCGGCGGCGTGTACGAGGAGGTGTTCATCCCGCTGCACGGCGCGCACCAGGCGCAGAACGCGGCGGTGGCGCTCGCCGCCGTCGAGGCGTTCCTGGGGGCCGGGACGAAGCGGCAGCTCGACGTGGAGGCCGTCCGGGAGGGCTTCGCCACGGCCAGCTCACCGGGCCGGCTGGAGAAGGTGCGTACCGCCCCGACGATCCTGCTGGACGGGGCGCACAACCCGCACGGGATGACCGCCACGGTCACCGCGTTGCAGGAGGAGTTCGCGTTCAGCAAGCTGGTCGGCGTGCTCGCCGTGCTGGCCGACAAGGACGCGGGCAGCCTGCTGGAGCTGCTGGAGCCGGTGCTCGACTCGGTGGTGGTGACCCGCAACAGCTCGCCCCGGGCGATGCCGGCCGACGAGCTGGCCGCGCTGGCCCGCGAGGTGTTCGGGCCGGATCGGGTGGAGGTCGCCGACGAGATGCCGGACGCCATCGAGGCGGCCGTCGCCGAGGCCGAGTCCGACGTGCCCGGTGAGCTGGCCGGGGTCGGGGTGCTGGTCACCGGCTCGGTGGTGACCGTCGCCGACGCCCGACGGCTGCTCAAGCGATGAGCGCCCCCGACGAGGACCGCCGCGAACCGGTCGCCGACCCGGGCGCGCCGGGGGAGCGGCGGTCCGGGCTGCGCAACCCCGACAAGGCGGTACGCGGCCTGGGCGCGGGGACGCTGGCCCTGGAGGCGCTGGTGCTGCTGCTCGCCATCCAGCCCATCCGGGTGGTCGGCGGCGACCTGAGCGGGGCGGCCATCGCGGCGATCGTGGCGCTGGCCGTCGTCTGCGTGCTGCTGGCCGGCCGGATGGGGCGGCCCTGGGCCTGGCAGGCCGGCACGGCGGTGCAGGGCCTGCTGCTGCTCTCCGGGCTGCTGCACTGGTCGCTGCTGGCGCTGGGGATCATCTTCGGGCTGGTCTGGGCGTACGCCCTGCACGTCCGCCGGGTCATCCTCGGCTGAGCCGGGCGTCAGGCGTCGGCGCGCTCCCGCCACTGGGTGAGCGCGATGCCGTGCCCGTCCGGGTCGCGGAAGGCAGCCGCCCAGACCTCCAGCTTGGTGCCCCGGTTCACCACCCGGGGCGCGTAGGTGAACTTCACCCCGGAGTCCTTCAGCCGCCGGTAGGCCGCGTCGATGTCGTCCACCTCCAGGTTGACGTGCACCAGCCGGCGGCTGATCGGGGCGGCGCCGGTGACCTCCCGCAGCACCAGGCGGGTGGCGCCGGAGGCGAGCACCGCGTTGCCGGCGCCCCGGTCGATCTCGTCGAAGCCCAGCGACCGGTAGAAGTCCAGCGACCGGGACAGGTCGGTGACCAGCAGGGTCAGCCCGACCCCGCTGATCGGGGCGGCCTCGTCGACCGGGTCCGCCGCCGGGTCGTACCCGAAGATCGCCTCGTCCAGCTCGTCGGGGTCGAGCCGGTCCCGGGGCTCCGGGTCGTCCAGCGGCACGTCCACCGGGTCGACCACCGGGGCGTCGAAGCGCTCGTCCACCGGCGGGCGGGGGGACGGGGTGGTGGCCGCCCGGCGCGGCAGCCCGCCGCCCGGCGACGGCTCGACCAGGGTGCCCTCGAGCACCACCGGGCCGCCGGGGCGCTGGTGCACCACCACCGGTTCACGCTCGTCGGGCAGCACCACCGGCTCGGGGCGCAGCGGGTCGGCCGGGGGCGGGTCGCGGAACTCGTCGCGCAGGTCGTCGTGGAAGTCGTCGTCGGGCGTCCGGCCGGCCCACGGCGGGGCCTCCTGGACGATGAGCACCTCGTCGACCGGCTCGGCGTCGGCGTACTCGGGCGGCAGGTCGCCGGCGGCGGCGCTCTCCGCGTGGGTGGGCACCTCGTCCCAGAGCACCCGGACGTGCCGCTGGTCATCCAGGGCCACCCGGATCGGCAGCGTCTGCCCCAGCGAGGGCCACTTGGACACCGGCACCCGCGGCTCGATGATCTTCTTGGAGCGGGGCGGCAGGCCCGGCGCGTCGATCACCAGCTGCAGCTCGCAGCGGCCGAAGGCGTACTGGGTGGGTGGCTCGGAGGCGCTGTGCACGTGCCCGACGCCGATCACCCAGGTGCGCCCGCCGCCGCGGACCGTGGCCAGGGCGATCGCCAGCACCAGCAGGGCCGCGCCGAGGGCCACGATCGCCCAGCTGGTCATGCCCAGCCCGAACAGGACCACGAACGTCGCCACGGTGCCGAGGACCGCGGCGATCAGCTTGCGTACCGGCGCGATGGTGCGGTTCCCGCCATTCGCCACAGTGGACCTCCCAGGGGTCAGGACCAGGCTAGGCGGGATCGGCGGCCGCTGGAAGGAGCAGCCGCCGCGCCGACGCCGGTACCGGGTCGCTAGGCTGACCGTACCCAGCCCGGCCGTCTTCCGCGCACAGGAGGAACTCAGCGTGTCCAGCAGCAGCCCGGATGAGCGCACGCTCGTACTGATCAAGCCCGACGCGGTCCGCCGCGGCCTGGTCGGCGAGATCATCTCCCGCTTCGAGCGCAAGGGCCTGCGGATCGACGCCATGGTGACCCGGACGATGGACGCCGCGCTGGCCGACCAGCACTACGCCGAGCACGTCGACAAGCCGTTCTACCCGCCGCTGAAGGACTTCATGACCAGCGGTCCGCTGGTCGCCCTGATCCTCGCCGGCGACCAGGTGATCGACGTGGTGCGCGGGCTGGTCGGCGCCACCGACGGCCGCAGGGCCGCCGCCGGCACCATCCGCGGCGACCTCTCCCTGTCCAACCGGGAGAACCTGGTGCACGCCTCGGACTCCACCGACAGCGCCAAGCGCGAGATCGGCCTCTGGTTCCCCGAGCTGGGCTGAACGCCGCCGGCTCCGAACCCGGACCGGGTCGGGGCCGTCCGCTGTCTCAGGCCGGGAGCCGGGACAGCTTCGTCGGGTTGCCAACCAGGTAGAACCCGGTGATCCGCCCGTCGGCCGTGGCCACGGTCAGCGTGTAGCGGGCCCCGTCGGACCAGCGGATCAGCAGCGCCGGCTGGCCGTTCAGCTCGGCGGGCGTCGCCGTCACGGCGCGCGGCCGGGCGTAGATGCCGGCGAAGAATCGGGCGATGCGGTCCGCGCCGCGCACCGGGTTGCGCGCCGCCCGAGCCGCGCCGCCGCCGTCGGTCCAGGCCACCGCGTCGGTCGCCACCAGCTCAGTGAGCCGGCGCAGGTCGCCGTCGCGGGCGGCGGCCAGGAAGGCCTCCAGCAGCCGCCGCTGCTCGGCCCGGTCGGCGTTGAACCGCCGACGGCCCTCGGCCAGCCGGGCGACCGCCCGATGGTGCAACTGCCGGCAGTCGGCCGCCGACCGGTCCAGGATGTCGCCGATCTCGGCGTACGGCACGGCGAACGCGGTGTGCAGCACGTAGACCGCGCGCTCCGGCGGGGTGAGCCGTTCCAGCAGGTGCAGCAGCGCCATCGACACGGAGTCCCGCAGCTCGGCGCTGTCCAGCGGGCCGAACGGGGACGGCTCGGTCGGCACCGGCTCGGGCAGCCACGGCCCGACGTACGTCTCCCGGGCGGCCTGGCGGGCGCGCAGCCGGTCCAGGGCCAGCCGGGTCACCACCCGGGACAGGTACCGGCGCGGCTCGGCCACCGACTCCCGGTCCACGTCGAGCCAGCGCAGGTACGCCTCCTGGAGCACGTCCTCCGCGTCGTGCAGGCTGCCCAGCAGCCGGTACGCCAGCCCGAGCAGCATCGGCCGGTGCGCGGTGAGCGCACCGGCCGCCTGCGCCGCTCCGCTGGTGGTCACACCTCGAGCGGCGGCTGGGTCCGGCTGGTCACGCTGATCCGGTTCCACACGTTGATTGTCGCAATCGCGATGATCAGGTCGGCCAGCTCCTTCTCCGACCACACCTTGGCGGCGGCGTCCCACACCTCGTCCGGCACGCCGTGCTGGCCGAGCTGGGTGACCGCGTCGGTCAGCGCCAGCGCGGTCCGCTCCCGCTCGTCGAAGAACGGCGCCTCCCGCCAGGCGGCGACGGCGAAGAGCCGGCGGCTGTCCTCGCCCGCGGCGAGCGCGTCCCGGCTGTGCATGTCCACGCAGAACGAGCAGCCGTTGAGCATCGACGCCCGCAGCTTCACCAGCTCCAGCACGGTGTGGTCGACGTTCGCCTGGGCGTACTTCTCCATCGCGAACACCGCCCGGTACGCCTCCGGCGCCACCTTTGCCATGTCGATCCGAGTCATCTCGGCCTCCCTCAGCAGGTACGAATTCACCCGTACGACGGAACCCGGCGGCGGCGATGTGACGGCCTGCGCTGTGACCGTGGTCATGTCGCCGCGGGCCGGGACGGGTGGGATTACTCGGGGGCGATCTTCGACGCCGATCGAGTAGGCTTGGCGACCGTAAGGCGATGACCCGGCCATCACCGGCGAGCCTCCGGAAGAACAGCCGGGTGACCGGCCCAGTAGAACCGGACGGGTCCGGCCCGTCACAGCCGGCCAACGAGCGGGCGGTCGCACCTCGACCGCCAAGCGGGGTGGTACCGCGGGCTGCTCGGGCACGCCGTCGAGGCGTACCCGGAAGGCTCGTCCTCGCAGACCACAGATGAGTGAGCTGCGCGAGGAGAGCGACCCCCGATGGCCTATCCGATGCACGACCCGACCGCCGCCGGTGTCCCGGCGAGCCCGGACCTGCCCGCGGTCGAGCGCCGGGTCCTGGAGCACTGGACGGCCGACAAGACCTTCGAGGCGTCCGTCGAGGCCCGCCCGGCCGGTACCGACGGCAAGAACGAGTACGTCTTCTACGACGGCCCGCCGTTCGCCAACGGCCTGCCGCACTACGGCCACCTGTTCACCGGGTACGTCAAGGACGTGGTGCCGCGCTACCAGACCATGCGCGGCCGGCACGTCGAGCGGCGCTTCGGCTGGGACTGCCACGGCCTGCCCGCCGAGGTGGTGGCCGAGAAGCAGCTCGGCATCACCAGCAAGGCGGAGATCCTCGACCTCGGCGTGGCCCGGTTCAACGAGGCCTGCCGTACCTCGGTGCTGGAGTTCACCCAGGACTGGGAGCGGTACGTCACCCGGCAGGCCCGCTGGGTCGACTTCGCCAACGACTACAAGACCCTCGACCTGGACTACATGGAAAGCGTCATGTGGGCCTTCAAGACCCTGCACGACAAGGGTCTGGTCTACGAGGGTTTCCGGGTGCTGGCGTACTGCTGGCGCTGCGAGACGCCGCTGTCGAACACCGAGACCCGGATGGACGACGTCTACCGGGACCGGCACGACCCGACCCTCTCGGTCTGGTTCGGGCTGACCCCGGACGAGTCGGCCCCCGAGCTGGTGCGTGGGCCGGTCCGGCTCGGTGTCTGGACAACCACGCCGTGGACCCTGCCGTCCAACCTGGCGCTCGCCGTCGGCCCGGACATCGAGTACGCGGTGCTGGAGCGCGACGGGGACCGCTACGTCGTGGGCGCCGCGCGGCTGGCCGCGTACGCCAAGGAGCTGGAGGGCTACCAGCAGGTCGGCACGGTCCACGGCCGGGACCTGGTCGGGCGCCGGTACGTCCCGCTCTACGACTTCCTGGTCGAGCAGGCCGGGGAGAACGCGTACCAGGTGCTCGGGGCGGACTTCGTCACCACCGAGGACGGCACCGGGATCGTCCACCTGGCCCCCGCCTTCGGTGAGGACGACCAGAACGTCTGCAACGCCGCCGGCATCCCGACCGTCGTCACCGTGGACGACCACACCCGGTTCACCGCGCTGGTGCCGCCGTACCAGGGTGAGCAGGTCTTCGACGTCAACAAGCCGGTGATCCGCGAACTCAAGGAGCGGGGGGTGGTGCTCAAGCAGGACACCTACACCCACTCGTACCCGCACTGCTGGCGCTGCGACACCCCGCTGGTCTACAAGGCGGTGTCGTCGTGGTTCGTCGCGGTGACCACGTTCAAGGACCGGATGGTCGAGCTCAACCAGCAGATCAACTGGACGCCGGGGCACATCAAGGACGGCTCGTTCGGCAAATGGCTGGCCAACGCCCGCGACTGGTCGATCAGCCGGAACCGGTTCTGGGGCTCGCCGATCCCGGCGTGGAAGTCCGACGACCCGAACTACCCGCGGTTGGACGTGTACGGCTCGCTGGCCGACATCGAGCGGGACTTCGGCGTACGCCTGACCGACCTGCACCGGCCGGCGGTGGACGAGCTGGTCCGCCCGAACCCGGACGACCCGACCGGCAAGTCCATGATGCGCCGGGTGCCGGAGGTGCTGGACTGCTGGTTCGAGTCCGGCTCGATGCCGTTCGCCCAGGTGCACTACCCGTTCGAGAACGCGGACTGGTTCGAGCACCACTACCCGGGCGACTTCATCGTCGAGTACATCGGGCAGACCCGCGGCTGGTTCTACACCATGCACGTGCTGGCCACCGCGCTGTTCGACCGGCCGGCGTTCCGCAACTGCCTCAGCCACGGCATCCTGCTCGGCTCGGACGGGCGCAAGATGTCCAAGAGCCTGCGCAACTACCCGGACGTCTACCACGTCTTCGACGCGTACGGCTCGGACGCGATGCGCTGGATGCTGATGTCCTCGCCGGTGCTGCGCGGCGGTGACATGGCGGTCACCGAGGCGGGCATCCGGGACGCCGTCCGGCAGGTGCTGCTGCCGCTGTGGAACGTCTGGTACTTCTTCTCGCTCTACGCCAACGCCGACGGCTACACGGCGAAGCGGCGGGTGGATTCCACCCACCTGCTCGACCGGTACGTGCTGGCGAAGACGAACGAGCTGGTCGAGACGGTCCAGGGACAGATGGAGGCGTACGACATCTCCGGCGCCTGCGCCACCGTCCGGTCCTACCTCGACGCGCTGACCAACTGGTACGTGCGTCGTTCCCGGGACCGGTTCTGGTCGGGCGACGCCGACGCGTTCGACACCCTGTGGACGGTGCTGGAGACGCTCTGCCGGGTGGTGGCGCCGCTGGCGCCGCTGACCGCCGAGGAGATCTGGCGCGGCCTCACCGGCGAGCGGTCGGTGCACCTGACCGACTGGCCGTCGGCGCAGGAGTTCCCGACCGACCACGAGCTGGTGTCCGCGATGGACAACGTGCGCGCGGTCGCCTCGGCGGCGCTGTCGCTGCGCAAGGCCAAGGGCCTGCGGGTGCGGCTGCCGCTGTCGAAGCTGACCGTGGCCTCCCCGGTCGCGGAGCAGCTGCGGCCCTTCGCCGACCTGGTCGCCGACGAGGTCAACGTGAAGGAGGTCGTCTTCTCCGACGAGGTGTCCGCATACTGCCAGCAGGTGCTGACGGTGGTGCCGCGCGCGCTCGGCCCCCGGGTCGGCAAGGCGGTGCAGCAGGTGATCAAGGCGGTCAAGGCGGGGGAGTGGGAGCTGGTCGACGGCTCCCCGGTCGCCGCCGGCGTCACCCTGGCCGAGGGCGAGTACGAGCTGCGGCTGGTCGCCGCCGACGCCGAGCATTCCGCGCCGCTGCCCGGCGGCGAGGGCGTGGTCGTGCTGGACACCGAGGTCACCCCGGAGTTGGCCGCCGAGGGCCTGGCCCGGGACGTGGTCCGGGTCGTGCAGCAGGCCCGCCGGGACGCCGACCTGGACGTCTCGGACCGGATCGTGGTGTCGGTGTCGGCCTCCGAGGAGGTGCGCGCGGCGGTGTCGGCGTACACCGACTTCGTGGCCCGGGAGGTGCTGGCCGACACGGTCGACTTCGCCGAGGGCGTCGACGGCTTCGCCGGCGAGGTCGGCGAGGGCGAGCGGGTGACGGTGGCCGTCCGCCGGGTATGAGGTAGTGCGGCGGCGGCGGTCCGGCGGTGTTCCGCCGGGCCGCCGCCACCGGCTCCGTCCGAGCCCCGACACGCCCGCTCACCAGCCGGCCGGCCCGCCACCCGGGTGGGATCCCGTGGACCCGTCCGCTACCGTGACACCGCCTGTTCACGTACGACCGCCGGAGGACCAGTGCCCCTGCTCTACACCATCGGCAAGCTCACCGTGGCGCCCGCGCTCCGGCTGGCCTTCCGTCCGACCGTGGAGGGGTTGGAGCACATCCCGGAAACCGGTGGTGCGATCTTCGCGGGCAACCACCTCTCGGTCGCCGACGAGCTCTTCCTCGGCACCGTGGTCCCGCGGCACCTGGCCTTCTGGGCCAAGTCGGAGTACTTCAAGGGCACCGGGCCCAAGGGCGCCTTCTCCAAGTTCGTGCTCACCGGCCTGGGCGCCATCCCGGTCGAGCGGGCCGGCGGCCGGGCGGCGCTGACGGCGTTCGACGCCGCCATCCCCGCCTTGCAGGGTGGCGACCTGGTCGCGGTCTATCCGGAGGGGACCCGCTCCCCCGACGGGCGGCTCTACCGGGGGCGTACCGGCACGGTCCGGCTGGCGGTGGCGGCCGGCGTGCCGATCATCCCGGTCGGCATGATCGGCACGGACAAGGCCCAGCCGATCGGCGCCCGGGTGCCCCGGCCCGGCCGCGCGAAGATCACCGTACGGTTCGGCAAGCCGCTGGACTTCACCGGCCGGTCCGACGACCGGACCTCGCTGCGGGCGATGACCGACGAGCTGATGGCCGAGATCCAGAAGCTCACCGGCCAGGAGTACGTGCCGCGCTACGCCCCGCCGCGCGCCCACCCGCCGCTGGCGGGGGAGCCCGGCGCCGTCTGACGCCGAGGCGCCTGCGCGGGCGCTGCTCGGCTGGTGCCAGTTCCTCGGCGAATCTCAGGGCTGCGCCGGCGCCGGCGTGACGATCTGTTCCCGCAGGGTGTCCAGCAGGCGGGCGCTGTCGTCGACGGAGAGCCGGGTGAAGACCGCGGTGGTGATGCTGCCGTAGTCGGCCGAGGTGCAGACCACCACGTCGGTGCCGTCCGACCGGCCGGTGGCGCACCGCTCGTACCGGCCGCGCACACCGGTCTCGACCGCCTGCGGGGCGTCGAGCCGGTAGGTCTCGGCGAGCCGGGTCATCTCGTCGTCCGCGTCGGACTCCGGGTTGAACCGGAAGCCGGTGCCGCCGAACACGGTGATCCGCTTGCCGTCGCCGGTGCCGTAGACCCCGGCGAAGACATCCTCGGAGAGCAGGTTCGCCGCGCGTACCTCGGCCTTGAGCCGCTTGGCGGTGGCCTGGCTGCCGGCGTCCTGCCGCAGCGTCAGGTCGGCCACCTGGCCGGGGAGCGCGGCGTCGGCCGGGTACTGCTCCCACATCGGCTTGCCGAACCAGGCCGGGCAGCCGCAGCAGCAGACCAGGCTCAGCAGCAGCACCCAGGGCCAGCGCCGGCGACGCCGGACCGGCACCGGGACGTACCCGCGGGGCGCCTCCCACCCCGGTGGCGGGGTGACCGCCTTCGGCCGGCGACCCCGGCGCTGCTTCGGCGGCGCGGGAGGGGGCGGCGGTGCCGGCCGGGGCGGGGCGACCGGCGGCGGCGACACCGGGTGCGCGGCGGGCGGCGGATACGGGTGGGACGGCGGCGGCGCGGCCTCGTAGGGCCGGGTGGCCGGGGGCGCTGCCTCGTAGGGCCGGGTGACCGGCGGCGCGGGGTAGGGCAGGGTCGGCGGGAGCACGGGGAGGTGGTGGTGCTCCAGCTCCCAGGAGCCGGTGTCCGCGCCCGCCCACGGGTCCACCGGGGTGCGGTGTTCGGGCAGCTCGACCGGGGTGGGCGGGACGGGCGTGGGCTCCGCCGACTCGCCCCAGCCGCGGCGGCGCGGCGGCGGGGGCGGGACCGCCGCGGAACCGGTCCAGCGCGGCGCGGGCGGCTCCGGCTCGACCCGGGTCGGCTCGGGGGTGGCGGGCGCAGTGGTGTCGACCCGGGTGGGCTCCGGGGTGGCGGGAGCGCGAGTGTCGACCCGGGTGGGGTGCGGGGTGGCGGTCGGCTGACCGGCGTCGGCTCGGGTGGGGTGCGGGGCCTCGGGCGCGCCGGTGTCGACCCGGGTGGGCTCCGCTGCGCCGGGCGCGCGGGCGTCGACCCCGGCGGGCGCTGCGGTGTCGATCCGGGTGGATGGAGGTGCATCGTCTGTCGGGGCGGCCTCGACCGGGGCCGAGTCCGCCCCGTCGGTCGCCCGGCCCTCGGCGGGTGGGGCGGGTGAGGTCGGCGCGGTGGGCTCGTCCGGGGACGTGGTGGCCGGCTCGGCCGCCGTCCGCTCCGGGTCGTCCGGGGACGTGGTGGCCGGCTCGGCCGCCGTCCGCTCCGGGTCGCCCGGGGCGGTGGCCGGGTCGGCGGGCAGCTCGCGGGTGCCCTCCGGGCCCGTGCGGGGCCCGGCGTCGGCGGGTACGGGCGAGGGGGTCGGCTCCTCGGCGACGGCCGGCTCCCGGCCGACGTCGGTGACCGGGGGGCTCCCGTCGGCCGGCCGGTCCGCCCCCGGCTGCGGCTGCGGCATCGCGGCAATCTCCTCTCGCGCCGGTTGCGAGGTTAGTACCGGCATGCCACCAGCGACGAACTCGTCCACCGTCGGTCGCCCTCGGGCGACGCCGGGTGAGGGTGCCGTAACGGGTCAAATCGAGCCGGGCGCTCCGGCGGGGTAGCGGCGGGCTTCAAGATCGGGTCGCATTTTCCGAGTCTCGGGGCGGCGTGTCATCTCGGAGAATGCGACTGGATCATGGGGATCGGGCCGTGGTGGCGGACGGGATGGCGGGGGGTGTTCGAGTGGGCGGGGTGGGGAGTGCGCTTTTG
Source organism: Micromonospora purpureochromogenes (assembly GCF_900091515.1). Classification (NCBI taxonomy): domain Bacteria; kingdom Bacillati; phylum Actinomycetota; class Actinomycetes; order Micromonosporales; family Micromonosporaceae; genus Micromonospora; species Micromonospora purpureochromogenes. The sequence goes on from NZ_LT607410.1 coordinate 2,023,063, forward strand.
TGGGGGTGGTGGACGGTGCGGCGCGGTGGGCGGCCGACGGGCGCGTACCCTTGGGCATCATGAGTGCCCCGTCCACGACGCCGCGCCCCGCCGCGGCCAATTCCGTCTGGCCCCAGCTGGAGCCGCTGCTGCCCCAGGTGACCAAGCCCATCCAGTACGTCGGTGGCGAGTTGGGCGCGGTGGTCAAGGACTGGGACGCGGCCACCGTGCGCTGGGCGCTGATGTATCCCGACGCGTACGAGGTCGGCCTGCCCAACCAGGGCGTGCAGATCCTCTACGAGGTGCTCAACGAGCTGCCCGACGTGCTCGCCGAGCGCACCTACGCGGTCTGGCCGGACCTGGAGAAGCTGATGCGCGCCCACGGCGTGCCGCAGTTCACGGTCGACGCGCACCGCTCGGTGCGCGACTTCGACGTGTTCGGCGTCTCGTTCTCCACCGAGCTGGGCTACACCAACCTGCTCACCGCGATCGACCTGGCCGGCATCCCGCTGCTCGCCGCCGACCGCACCGACGCCGACCCGGTGATCCTGGCCGGCGGGCACGCCGCGTTCAACCCGGAGCCGATCGCCGACTTCGTCGACGCCGCCGTGCTGGGCGACGGCGAGGAAGCGGTCCTGGAGATCACCACGATCGTCCGGCAGTGGAAGGCCGAGGGCTCCCCGGGCGGCCGCGACGAGCTGCTGCTGCGGCTGGCCCGCACCGAGAGCGTCTACGTGCCGCGCTTCTACGACGTGGACTACCTGCCCGACGGCCGGATCCAGCGGGTCGTGCCGAACCGGGCGGACGTGCCGTTCCGGGTGCACAAGCGTACGACGATGGACCTGGACGCCTGGCCGTACCCGAAGAAGCCCCTCGTGCCGCTCGCCGAGACCGTGCACGAGCGGTACGCGGTGGAGATCTTCCGGGGTTGCACCCGGGGCTGCCGGTTCTGCCAGGCCGGCATGATCACCCGCCCGGTGCGGGAGCGCTCGATCACCACCGTCGGCCAGATGGTCCGCGACGGCCTGGAGTTCTCCGGCTTCCACGAGGTGGGCCTGCTGTCGCTCTCCTCCGCCGACCACTCCGAGATCGGCGACATGTGCTCCGGCCTCGCCCAGCAGTACGAGGGCACCAACGTGTCCCTGTCGCTGCCGTCGACCCGGGTGGACGCGTTCAACATCGACCTGGCCCAGGAGCTGTCCCGCAACGGCCGGCGTACGGGCCTGACCTTCGCCCCGGAGGGCGGGTCGGAGCGGATCCGCAAGGTCATCAACAAGATGGTGTCGAAGGAAGACCTGATCCGCACCGTCGTCACCGCGTACACCAACGGCTGGCGGCAGGTGAAGCTGTACTTCATGTGCGGCCTGCCCACCGAGACCGACGACGACGTCCTTGAGATCGCCGACATGGCGCACGAGGTCATCAAGGCCGGCCGGGCCGCCACCGGTTCCAAGGACATCCGCTGCACCGTCTCCATCGGCGGCTTCGTGCCGAAGCCGCACACCCCGTTCCAGTGGGCCCCGATGGAGCGCCCGGAGGTCATCGACCACCGACTCAAGATCCTCAAGCAGGCGATCAACTCGGATCGCTCGCTGGGCCGGGCGATCGGCTACCGCTACCACGACGGCGAGCCGTCGCTGATCGAGGGCCTGCTCAGCCGCGGTGACCGCCGGGTCGGCGCGGTGATCCGCAAGGTCTGGGAGAACGGCGGCCGGTTCGACGGCTGGAGCGAGCACTTCTCGTACCAGCGTTGGGTGGACGCCGCCGCCGAGGCGCTGCCGGCCTTCGGCGTGGATCTCGACTGGTACACCACCCGGGAGCGCGACGAGCTGGAGGTCCTGCCCTGGGACCACCTCGACTCGGGCCTGGACAAGGACTGGCTCTGGCAGGACTGGCAGGACTCGCTGTCCGAGTACGAGCAGGACGACTGCCGCTGGACCCCGTGCTTCGACTGCGGCGTCTGCCCGTCGATGGACACCGAGATCCAGATCGGCCCCACCGGCCGCAAGCTGCTCCCGCTCACCCCGGTCAACGGCCTGAAGGTCCCCACCGGCGCCCAGCAGTGACCGTTCTCGGGGCGGGTGCGCGGCGCGTGGGCGCGCCACCCGCCCCGCCCCGGCGATCATGAAGTTATTGTCACCGGCATCCGTGGCACCTTCATGACCGGCCGGTCCTGACACGAGGAGCACGACGATCAGTAGGAAACCACAGCCGGAGGGCGGGCAGGCGCCGGTCGTCCAGCGCATCCGGATCCGGTACGCCAAGCGCGGCCCGCTCCGGTTCACCTCGCACCGGGACTTCGCCCGGGCCTTCGAGCGCGCACTGCGCCGGGCCGGCGTCCCGATCGCCTTCTCCCAGGGCTTCACCCCGCACCCCAAGATCTCCTACGCCAGCGCGGCCCCCACCGGTGTCGCCAGCGAGGCGGAGTACCTCGAGATCGGCCTGCGTGAGCCGGTCGACCCGGAGCAGCTGCGCGCCGCGCTGGACGCCGCGCTCTCGCCGGGGCTGGACGTGCTCGACGCGGTGATCGCCGCGAGCGGCAGCCTGGCCGACCGGATCGAGGCCTCGCACTGGCGCATCGAGCTGCCCGAGGTCGAGCCGGCCGTACTGGAGGCGGCCGTCGCCGCCTTCACCGCCGCCGACGAGATCCAGGTCGAGCGGATGACCAAGCAGGGCCGGCGCACCTTCGACGCCCGGGCCGCCGTCATGCGTATCGATGTGGTGCCGCCCGCGGAGACGCCTTCCGGGGTACCGGACTCCTCGTGTGCGATACTCGAACTGGTCGTGCGGCAGGTCACCCCGTCCGTACGGCCCGATGACGTCCTTTCCGGCCTCCGCGTGGTGGCCGACCTGGTGCCGCCGGTATCGCCGAGGGTGATCCGGCTGGCGCAGGGCACGCTGACCGCGCAGGGTGCGATCGTGGATCCGTTGGACGCGGACCGCGACGGGGCAACCATCGGTGAGCACTGACCGACGGTCGGTGCTCTAGGCAGGCAGACTTCGGCGGTCGCGCACCTCGCGCGCCCGGCGGAAACACTTTTGCGGCAACCCTGCGTGGCAGCGCTCACCCGCGCCCGGGGCGGCCAGAACTGGAGAACGTCCATGCTCGAGAACGAGCCCGAGGGCGGCGAACGGACCGGCGCACAGCCGGCCGGGCAGACCGCCGACGCCACCGACAGCACCAGCGCCGAGGGTGCCGCCACCGACAGCGCCGCCGAGGGCGCGCCGAAGCGCCGGCGCACCACCCGGCGCAAGGCGGCCCCGCTGAACCAGCCGGAGCAGGTCGAGGCGCCCGCCGAGGCGTCGGCGGCCGCCGCCTCCGCCACCGACGAGGCGCACCAGGGCGAGGTGCTGGCCCCGATCGCCGGTGAACTGGACACCCCGCCCAAGACCACCCGTCGCCGGCGCAAGGCGACGCCCGCCAAGGCCGCCGAGGAGCCGGAGGTGGCCACCGGCGCCGAAGAGCACGCGGCGGAGGTCGTCCCGCCGGTGAAGGTCACCCGTACCCGGCGCAAGAAGGCCGCCGCCCCGGCGGCCGCCGAGCCGGCCGCCGAGATCCCCGCCGCGCCGGCCGTGGAGGCCGCCGCGCCGGTGGTCGAGCCGGTCGAGGAGGAGGAGCCCGCCGTCGAGGCGGCGGCGCCCACCGAGCCCACCGCGGTCGACGAGGCCGAGGCCGCCGAGGCCGCCACCGAGGAGGCCCGGCCGGGTGCCCCCGAGCCGGCCGTCGCCGTCTCCGGCGCCGAGAGTCGGGCCGGCGAGGTCCCGCCCGGTGTCGCGGTGCCCGGCGGCGAGCCGGCGGAGGCCGCGCGGGAGCCGCGTACCCGTCGTCGGCGGGCCGCGCTATCCGCGCCCACCGTGCTGTTCATGGCCCCGCTGCCCGAGGAGCTGCCGGCCGTCCGCGTGGTCGAGCCCGGCCCGGCGGCGGCCGAGGAGGCCGTCGAGGAGCCGGCCGAGACCGGTCGCCGGCGTCGCCGCGGTCGCCGCGAGGTCGAGCCGGTCGAGGTGCTCGAGGTCGAGGAGGAGCCCACCGGCGAGGCCGAGGAGGCCGTCGAGACCGAGGACGAGGACGAGGACGAGAGCGCGGCGGCCCGCCGGCGCCGTCGTCGTGGTCGCCGGGGCCGCGGTCGCGGCAAGGGCGGCGCCGAGGACAGCGACGAGGAGGAGGCCGAGGAGGCCGCCGAGGCCGAGGCCGAGGCCGAGGGCGGCGAGGCCGAGGAGCCCGAGGAAGAGGAAGGCGAGGGCGACGGGCTGACCCGCCGCCGGCGCCGTCGTCGCCGCCGGGGCGCCGGGGACGTCGAGGGGGTCGCCGAGGACGGCGTGCCCACCGTGGTCAAGATCCGTGAGCCGCGCAAGGCCGTCGACGAGGTGCAGGGCGTCTCCGGCTCGACCCGGCTGGAGGCCAAGCGCCAGCGCCGTCGGGACGGCCGCGAGCAGCGCCGGACCCGGCCGCCGATCCTCAGCGAGTCGGAGTTCCTGGCCCGCCGGGAGGCGGTCGACCGGGTGATGGCGGTACGCCAGCGCGGCGACCGCACCCAGATCGCGGTCCTGGAGGACGGCGTGCTGGTCGAGCACTACGTCACCCGCAACTCCTCCGGCACCATGGCCGGCAACGTCTACCTCGGCAAGGTGCAGAACGTCCTGCCCAGCATGGAGGCGGCGTTCGTCGACATCGGGCGCGGCCGCAACGCCGTGCTGTACGCCGGCGAGGTCAACTGGGACACCACCGGCCTGGAGGGGCGGGCCCGCTCGATCGAGCAGGCGCTGCGCTCCGGCGACTCGGTGCTGGTGCAGGTGACCAAGGATCCGATGGGGCACAAGGGCGCCCGGCTGACCAGCCACATCGCGCTCTCCGGCCGGCACCTGGTCTACGTGCCGAACGGCAACGCCTCCGGCATCAGCCGCAAGCTGCCGGACACCGAGCGCAAGCGGCTGCGGGACGTGCTCAAGAAGCTGGTGCCGGACGGCGCCGGCGTGATCGTCCGGACCGCCGCCGAGGGGGCGAGCGAGGACGAGCTGGCCCGCGACGTCAAGCGGCTCCAGGCCCAGTGGGAGGACATCCAGGCCAAGGCTGCCGAGGGTGGCGCCCCGGTGCTGCTCTACGAGGAGCCGGACCTGGTCATCCGGGTCGTCCGGGACCTGTTCAACGAGGACTTCCGCGACCTGGTCATCGAGGGCGAGCAGTCGTACGAGATGGTCGAGTCGTACCTGTCGCACGTCTCGCCCGACCTGGTCGCCCGGCTGCGCCGGCACGTCGGCACCACCGACATCTTCGCCGAGTACCGGATCGACGAGCAGATCATCAAGGGGCTGGACCGGAAGGTCTTCCTCCCCTCCGGCGGGTCGCTGGTCATCGACCGCACCGAGGCGATGACCGTCATCGACGTCAACACCGGCAAGTACACCGGCTCCGGGGGCAACCTGGAGGAGACGGTCACCCGCAACAACCTGGAGGCGGCCGAGGAGATCGTGCGCCAGCTCCGGCTGCGCGACATCGGCGGCATCGTGGTGATCGACTTCATCGACATGGTGCTGGAGTCGAACCGCGAGCTGGTGCTGCGCCGGCTGACCGAGTGCCTGGGCCGGGACCGGACCAAGCACCAGGTCACCGAGATCACCTCGCTCGGCCTGGTGCAGATGACCCGCAAGCGGATCGGCGCGGGCCTGCTGGAGGCGTTCAGCGAGACCTGCGAGTGCTGCAAGGGCCGCGGCCTGATCATCCACACCGAGCCGGTGCCGGAGAAGCCGCGTGCCGGCGCCGGCGCGGGGGAGAAGGTCAAGGCGGTCGCCTCCTCGGTGGCCGCCGCCCCGGACACGGAGCCGACCGGCGGGTCGTCGCGGCGGCGCTCGCGCAAGGCCGCCGCCGCGCCGGAGCGCACCGTGGTGGAGACCACCGAGGCCGCCGACGTGGACCGGGTGGCCGAGGCGGAGGCCGAGTACCACGACACGATGGGCTACGACCTGTCCCGGTACGAGGCGGAGACGGCGGCCGCGCCGGCGGTCGCCGACAGCCTGGAGGGCGTGTCGGCCCGGCTGGCCGGGGCGGACGACCCGGACGCGCTGGGCGACACCGAGGAGGAGAGCGGCGAGGGCGGCACCGGCCGGCGCCGGTCCCGCCGCGGCGGTCCCCGTCGGCGGACCCGGCCGTGACGGGCTGACCAGCCCGACGTTTCGCGGGGCCCCTCTCGGCGGCGACAGTGCCGGCGGGAGGGGCCCTGTCGCGTACTCCGGCCCCGGCTACGATCGGTCACCCCCGGCTAGGAGAAGACAATGCGCCGCCTGCTCGCCGCCACCCTGGTGACCGCCGTCCTGCTGACCGGCTCCGGCTGCTCCGGCGACCGGTCCGACGAGGCCGCCCCGGCCACCACCGGCCCGTCCGCCGGCCCCTCGACCAGCTCGACCGTGCTGCCGTCCGCCCCGGTCAGCGTCGCCCCGGCGGGAGGCAACGGGCCCCAGGTCTGCGCCGCCGCCGAGCAGGCCTCCTCCGCGGCCGTGCGGACGTACGTCGAGGAACTGGGCAAGATGATCGCCGCGGTCGGCGCGAACGACAGCACCGGGGCGGAGACCGCCCGGAAGCGGGCGGAGTCGGCGCTGACCAGCTGGCGGTCGGCGCTGCAGGAGCAGTCCGCCCGGGCCACCGACCCGCAGTTGAAGACCCTGCTCACCGACCTGGCCACCGAGATCGGCACGCTCGGCGCCGACGTCGAGTCGATCGACGAGACCGAGCTCGACCGCCTCCAGCAGCGCCTCGACCAGCTCTGCGGGCGCTGACCGGCGGGCCCGGTTTGGGTGTCACCCGGTCCATGGCGTACGCTTGCCTGCGGCGCACTTTGGTGTGCCGAGTTCCCGCGTGCCCGCGCCGCCGGTGTCACTGCTACCCGGCGAGTCGCCGTGGGAACGACCAGCCAGCAGCCTCAACGACAGGGAGTCCGCCTCCGATGTACGCGATCGTCAAGACCGGCGGCAAGCAGTACAAGGTCGCCGAGGGCGACGTGATCGAGGTCGAGAAGCTCGCCGGTGCCCCCGGCGACGCGGTGAAGCTCACCGCGGTGCTCCTCGTCGACGGTGACGACCTGGTGACCGACGCGGCGAAGCTTGCCTCGGTCGCAGTGTCCGGCGAGATCGCCGCGCACACCAAGGGCCCGAAGATCCGGATCCACAAGTTCAAGAACAAGACCGGCTACCACAAGCGCCAGGGTCACCGCCAGCCGCTGACCCAGGTCAAGGTGACCGGCATCTCCAGCGGGAAGTAGGTCGTCCTCCAATGGCTCACAAAAAGGGTGCGTCCAGCTCGCGTAACGGTCGTGACTCCGCGGCCCAGCGACTCGGCGTGAAGCGCTTCGGTGGTCAGGTTGTCAGCGCGGGTGAGATCCTCATCCGTCAGCGTGGCACCAAGTTCCACCCCGGTGACCTGGTCGGCCGCGGCGGAGACGACACGCTCTTCGCGCTGTCCGCCGGTGCGGTCCAGTTCGGCACCAAGCGTGGTCGCAAGACCGTCAGCATCGTGCCGCAGCAGTAATACGCAGGCGTTGCGGGCCGTGGACCTCGGGTCCCGGCCCGCTTCGTCTTTTCGCACGCGGGGGCGTACCCCGCTGGAAGGATTGGCGTCGTGACGACGTTCGTTGACCGGGTCGTCCTGCACATGCAGGCCGGCGACGGCGGGCACGGCTGTGCCTCGATCCACCGGGAGAAGTTCAAGCCGTTCGGCGGCCCGGACGGGGGCAACGGCGGGCACGGCGGCAGCGTGTCGCTGGTGGTCGACCCGCAGGTGACCACGCTGCTCGACTTCCACTTCCGCCCGCACCTGAAGGCCGAGAACGGCAAGGGCGGGGCCGGATCGAACCGCGACGGCGCCAACGGCCACGACCTGGTGATCAAGGTGCCGAACGGCACCGTGGTGCAGACCCTCGACGGCGAGGTGCTGGCCGACCTGGTCGGCGTGGGCACCACCTTCGAGGCGGCGCGGGGCGGTCGCGGCGGTCGCGGCAACGCGTCGCTGGCCAACGCCCGGCGCAAGGCTCCCGGCTTCGCCGAGCTGGGCGAGCCGGGCGACCGGCTCGACGTGGTGCTGGAGCTCAAGAGCGTCGCCGACGTCGGCCTGGTGGGCTTCCCGTCCGCCGGCAAGTCGTCGCTGATCGCGGTGATCTCCGCCGCCAAGCCGAAGATCGCCGACTACCCGTTCACCACGCTGGTGCCCAACCTGGGCGTGGTCCGGGTCGACAACCACACCTTCACCGTCGCCGACGTGCCGGGCCTGATCCCGGGCGCGGCCACCGGCCGGGGGCTGGGGCTGGAGTTCCTCCGCCACGTCGAGCGCTGCGCCGTGCTGGTGCACGTGGTCGACACCGCGACGCTGGAGCCGGGCCGCGACCCGCTGGCCGACATCGACGCCATCGAGGCCGAGCTCACCCAGTACGGCGGCCTCACCGACCGGCCGCGGCTGGTCGCCCTCAACAAGATCGACGTACCGGACGGGCGGGATCTCGCCGAGATCGTCCGGCCGGACCTGGAGGCGCGCGGCTTCCGGGTGTTCGAGGTCTCCACGGCCACCCGCGAGGGGCTCAAGGAGCTGATGTTCGCGATGGCCGAGGTGGTCGAGCAGAGCCGCCAGGCGGCTCCGCCGGCCGAGCCGACCCGCATCGTCATCCGCCCGAAGGCGGTCGACGACGCCGGCTTCACCATCGACGTGGAGGAGGACGGCTCCTTCACGGTGCGCGGTGTCCGGCCCGAACGCTGGGTCCGGCAGACGAACTTCGACAACGACGAGGCGATCGGCTTCCTCGCCGACCGGCTCGCCCGCCTCGGCGTCGAGGAGAAGCTCGCCAAGGTCGGCGCCAAGCCGGGCGACCTGGTGCGCATCGGCGAGCGGGAGTTCGACTGGCAGCCCACCCTCTACGCCGGCGTCGACTTCGTGCCCGGCAACCGGGGCACGGACGTGCGGCTGGAGGAGAAGTCGACCCGGGCCTCGGCCGCGGAGCGGCTGGCCGCCCGTAAGGCGCGCCGGCAGCGCCCCGCCGACGAGCTGGCGGCCGGCGGACTGGACGCGGACCTCTCCGACGACCTGGACGACCTGGACGACGACGACCTCGACTAGCTCGGTCATGTCCGGGTCCGGGTCGTTCGCCGGAAACCTCGGTGAAATCGACCCGGCATAGCGTGGTCGGATGCTGATCGAGTCCCGTCCTTCCACCGACCCGGAGATCGACGCCCTCGTCGTCGCCCAGCAGCGTGAGCTGCGCGAGGCCGACGGCGGACTGGACGGGCAGGCCACCGTCACGCACGACGACATCCGCTACCTCGCGGTGGTCGTCGACGGCCGGGCGGTGGCCTGCGGCGGGATCCAGTCGCTGGACGCCACCACCGGGGAACTCAAGCGGATGTACGTCCGTCCCGCGTACCGGGGCGGGGGTATCGCCCGGCAGCTGCTGACCGCGCTGGAGGAGTTGGCCTTCCAGCGCGGTCACTCGGTGGTCTGCCTGGAGACCGGGGTGTACCTGCCGGCCGCGATCGGGCTCTACACCTCGTGCGAGTACGAGCCGATCCCGGTCTACGGCGAGTACGTCGACAACCCGTACAGCGTCTGCTTCGCCAAGCGCCTGCCGGTCGCCGCCTGAGGGTGGGTCAGGCGCCGGTCTGGGCGTGCTCCACGGTGACCGGCTTCGACTCCGGCGACGCGTGCTGGCGCAGGACGATGCTGAGCAGGATCAGCGCGCCGACGGCCAGGAACTCGCTCTGCCAGTTCTGCATGGACTGGAACCAGAAGTCGCTGGTGCCGAGGAACTGCCAGGCGCTGATCGGGGCGGCACCGCTCTGCAGTGCCTGCTCCTCGTTGTACTGGGCCACGCCGCCGAGCAGGTGGCCGACGAACGAGCCGGCGAAGATCAGCAGCAGGGCCAGCGAGAGGCTGTTGCGGTAGATCAACAGCGGCAGGCCGCCGACCCGGGCGGGCCAGGGTGAGTCCGGCCCGGCCCGGCGCTCGTCGTCCTCCGGGCGGTCGGTCTGGCCCTCCGGCTTCGACTCGGCCGACCCCCGCTGCACCAGGTACGCGGTGAGCAGCACGTAGCCGCCCATCTGGAGGAACTCCGACTCCCAGTTCTCGAAAACGGACTCGGCGAAGTGCCCCGTGCCCAGGTACGCCAGCCAGCTGATCGGCTGGGCCCCGTACTCGGCCAGCTCCTCGTTGTGGGTCTGCCACCCGAAGACGCTCTGCAGCGACAGGAAGACGAAGAAGGCGCCCAGCATGGTGATGCTCAGCGCGTTGTTCCTGATCCACCGCGGCATCGTGACCTCCTCGTCCTGTGCCTGACGCTTCGGTGCCCGGTTCCGGCAAGGATCAAACTCGGACACGCCGGGCGCTCCGGGCGGCGTGCCTCAGGGGCGGTCGATCGGCTTGTCCAGCCGCCCGCCCGTGCCCGCGTCGTTGGAGAGCAGCAGCCCGAGGACGAGCATGCCGAAGCCGAGCCCCAGGTGCAGCCAGTTGTCGGCGCCGTTGAGCGGGAGGAAGTTGGCGGCGGCGTCCCGGTCGAGCAGGAAGCCGTACATCCAGAGGCCCAGGTAGGCGGCACCCCCGCCGACCAGGAACAGCCGGGCGCCGCCGACCCGGCGGGCCAGCACCAGCCCGGCCAGCCCGAAGAGCAGGTGCAGCAGGTTGTGCAGGATCGACACCTGGAACAGACCGAGCAGCTTCGCGAGCGAGTGATGCCCGGCGAAGGTCAGGTCGTCGTACCCGGTGGTGACGCCCGGGACGAAGCCCAGCACCCCGAGCAGCAGGAAGACCACGGCCACCACGAGCGCGACCAGCTGGACCCGGGGTTTCGGCCCGGCCGTGCCACGCCCGCGCACGTCTCGTGCCATCGATGTCACCTCCACGCAGCAGCTGCCGGTCGCAGCCGGACGATCCTCCATTCTGTGACCACCAGGACACGGACCGTAGAGAAATGGCGAATCAGGCATGGACCCGACGACCGGGGGTAGTCAAAGTTTGCGCCGATGTGACGGTCGGCGATCCCCCGAGCGCAGAGCCGCACGAGTGCCGAGCGGAAGGAAAACCATGACTTACGATCTCTCATCCTCGTCCTCCACCTACCAGAGCGAGCAGAGCAACGGCGGTGGCGTCCGCGACCAGGCCCGCCAGGTCGGCGCCGAGGCCGCCAACGCGGGTGGCGCGGTCGCGCAGACCGCCAAGGAGCAGGGTCGCGAGGTGGTCGACGAGACCAGGCGGCAGGCCCGCAACCTCTACGGCGAGGCCCGCAACCAGCTCGCCAGCCAGACCGGCGCGCAGCAGCGCCTGGCGGCCGGCGGGCTCCGTTCGCTGGCCGACGAGATGCGCTCGATGGCGCAGAACGGCGGCGCGGGCGGCCCGGTGACCGAGCTGGCCCACCAGGCGGCCGACCGGGTGCACGGCGTGGCCGGCTGGCTGGAGGAGCGCGAGCCCGGCGACCTGCTCAACGAGGTCAAGACCTACGCCCGCCGCAACCCGGGCACCTTCCTGGTCGGGGCGGCCCTGCTGGGCGTGCTCGCCGGCCGGCTGACCAAGGGCATCACCTCCGCCGGCGACGACCAGACCGGCAGCCACGGCCTGTACGGCGGCGGCTACGCCGACCCGGACCGTACCGCGGTCATCCCGACGCCGCCCGTGCAGCGCGCGGTGCCGAACGGCGGCTACCTCGACCCGACCCCGGGCTACTCCGGCACGGCCTACCCGGACAACGGCGGCACCACCAGCTACGCCGACCCGGCGGGCGGCACCGGTCAGCCGCTGCCCCCGGTGACCCAGACCGACCCGCTGCCGGGCGTGCCGTCCAGCGGCACCGGCACCCCGCGTCCGTGAGCGTACGAGTCATCCGAAGGGAGGCGGCGGCATGAGCATGCCGACGCAGGGGTCCGGACTGGACTCCGATTACCACCCCGCGGGTGCGCCGCACACCGCGGACGAGGTCAGGGGCAGCTCCCTCGGTGAGCTGATGCGTCAGGTCACCACCGACCTGTCCACCCTGATGCGGCAGGAGGTGGAGCTGGCCAAGGCCGAGATCCGCCAGGAGGGGAAGAAGGCGGGCAAGGCCGCCGGTCTCTTCGGCGGCGCCGGCTTCGGCGGCTACATGGTGGCGCTGTTCCTCTCCATCGCGCTGTGGCAGGCCCTGGACAACGTGATGGATTCGGGCCTGGCCGCGCTGATCGTCGCCGCGATCTGGGCGGTCATCGCCGCCGTCCTCTACTCCATGGCAAAGAAGAACGCCGAGCGTGTTCGCGGCCTCAAGCAGACCAACGACAGCGTGCAGCGCATCCCCGACGCGCTGAAGCCCCACCCGGAGGGAGTCACCCGATGAGCACCGATCCCGACCAGATCCGCCGGGAGATCGAGGCGACCCGCAGCAGCCTGAGCTCCGACGTGGACGCGCTGGCGTACAAGGTCAGCCCGGGCCGCATCGTCGACGACCGTAAGCAGCGGGTACGCAGCGCGCTGCAGAATGTGAGGGAAAAGGTTATGGGTAGCGCATCCGACCTCGGCCACAGCACCGGCCACGCCGCCCACTCGGTCGGCGACCGTACCTCCTCGGCGGCCTCCACCGTCAGCGACAAGGCCCACTCCGCCGCCTCGACCGTCGGCGACAAGGCCCACTCGGCCGCCTCGACGGTCGGTGACGCCGCGCAGCGGGCGCCGCAGGTGATCCGGCAGAAGTCCGAGGGCAACCCGGTGGCCGCCGGCCTGATCGCCTTCGGCGTCGGCATGCTGGTGTCCTCGCTGATCCCGGCCACCCGCCGGGAGCAGGAGCTGGCCGCCCAGGTCAAGGAGAAGGCCACCGAGCACAGCGGGGTGGTGAAGGAGAAGCTGGGCGAGGTCGCCAGCGAGGTCAAGGAGGAACTGCGCGAGCCCGCGCAGCGGGCCACCGAGTCGGTGAAGTCCACCGCCCAGGACGCCGTCCACGCCGTCAAGGACGACAGCAGGTCGGCCGCCCAGGACGTCAAGGACCAGGCGCAGCAGTCCCGCGAACAGGTGCGGTACTGACCCGGGGCACCTACGTCGTACACCGCAGCTCGCGGCCACTCCCGGCTTCCGCCGGGGCGTGGCCGCGAGCTTTGTGACGTCCGAACCCGCTCCGCGTGTCCGCGCGGGCGCCGGGGATCAGCGCGCGGTGAGGCGGCGGCGGAGGGTGTGTTCGAAGTGGGCGGCGCGGCGTACCCGGCCATCGGCGTAGCGGACGCCGCCGCGCAGGACCCGCCGGGCCAGGGCGAGCCAGGCACAGGTGCCGCGTTCCAGCAGCCACAGCGGGGCGGCCAGCGCGGTGCTCGGCGGGAAGACCGCGGCGCCACCGGCCCGCCGTCGGCCCCGCTCGGCCAGGGCGACCGTCGCGGCGCCCGCCACGAGCAGCGCACCGGGCCGTCGAGCGGCCAGCGCGACCAGCACGCCGGGCAGCACCGCCAGCGAGGTCAGCAGCCGCACCGGCTGGGCCAGGTCGTCGTACGCCTGGCGGACCCGCTGGCCCCGGAAGTGCGCCGCGGTCGGTGGCAGCCGGCGTACGTAGAGCCCGGCCGGCGCCGCCTCGGTCCCGCCGTACGCCCGCACCGTGCGGATCAGCTCCAGGTTCTCGAAGAGCACGTCCGGGTCGTAGCCCCCCATGGCGTGGAAGGTGCTCCGGCGCACCGCCAGGGTGCCCGGGTAGTCGGCGCCGAGCGCCCGGTTGAGCAGGGTCCGACCGGAGTCCCACCAGGCGTGCCAGGGCAGCGGGTCGAAGTAGTTCTGCGGCCGGACCAGGTCGGCGGTGTCGAGCAGCCGGTGCACGGCGCGCAGCCCCGGCTCGTCGTACCGGACGTCGTCGTCGGCGATCACCACGTGCTCGTGCCGGGCCATCGCGACGCCGGTGAGCACGCCGCGGACCTTGCCGTTGACTCCGCGTACCGCCGGGTCGGGGGTGACGTGCCGGAGGATGCCGCGCCACGCGGCGGCGTGCCGGGCGAAGACCTCCGGCGGGGAGCCGTCCACCACGGTCACGTCGACCAGTGCGGCGATCGACCGCAGGTACCCGGTCAGCTCGGCCAGGCCGGCGTCGTCGGACCAGCGCAGCGGCAGGACGTACTCGACGGGGAGCCGATCGGGGCGGACGCCGCGCTGCGGCGCGCGGACCGCCGGCGGGTCCGCCGGGTGGGGCGGGACCGGACCGGCGGCACCGGCCGACGGCTCGGCGGCGGCCACCGTCGCGCTGGGGACCGGCCGGCGCCGGACCGGGGCCCTCACGCCGACTCCGGGCACCGGTACACGGACACGTGCTCCCGGCTGTCGTCGGTGAACGGGCCGCCGGACCAGTCGACCCACCGGTGTTCCCGGCTCATCCCCGCCAGTCGGGCCATCAGGTCGAGCTCGGCCGGCCAGGCGTAGCGGTGGTTGGCGGGCAACAGCCGCACCCCGTCGTTGCCGAGTCGGATCTTGGTGGTGATCATCCGCTGCTCGGCCGGGTGCAACCGGGCCGCCTCCAGCAGCACCGCGTCCTGCGCGACGTGCACCGGGCGCAGCGCCGTGCCGCCCCGGAACGCGCCCGGGTCGGGCACCCACGCCTCCACCACGAACCGGCCGCCGGGCCGCAGGTGCGCGGCGGCGTTGCGGAAGCAGGCGACCTGGGCGTCCTGGTCGGGCAGCGCGAAGATCGTGTTGAACGCGAGCAGCACCAGGGCGAACTGGCCGGGAACCCGGGTACGGGTGAAGTCGCCGATGGACACCTCGATCCGCTCGCCGCCCGGCTTGGCCCGCAGCCGGGCCGCCATCTCCGCCGACCCCTCGATGCCGGCGACGGTGAGCCCCCGGTCGCGCAGCGGCAGGGCCAGCCGGCCGGTGCCGATGCCGAACTCGCAGACCGGGCCGCCGTCGGCGAGCGCCGCCAGGCGGTCCACGGCCGCGTCGGGACAGAGGTGGGCGAACGCCAGGTCGTAGACGTCCGCGGGAATGTGCCGGCCGTACTCGCTCGCGTCGAAGGGCAACGCTGCCTCCCGGAAAAGGTGTTCCGGACGGCATGCCCGGAACCCGACGGATCAAACGGGGCGTTTCGACGCGTTCAGGTCGGGTAGCGCACCGGGATGCGGGCGCCACCGGGCGCTCGGGCGGAGGAGACGTGATGACCAGCAACGGAACGAGGTGGGCGCTGCTCGGGGCCACCACGGCGACCGCCGTCGGGGTCGGCCGGCTGGTGGCCCGGCGGCGCCGCCGGCACCAGCCGGACCGGCAGGGCGGCTGGTACGTGGTGCGCCGGGGGATCACCGTGGACCGGCCGATGGACGCCGTCATCGGCTTCTGGACCGACCGGGAACGGCTGGACCGGGCCCTGGCCGAGTGGGCCACCCTCGAACAGCTCGACGAGAACCGGTGGCACTGCGTCGCCCGCGACCCCGCCGGTGGTGGCACCGAGTGGCGGGCCGAGATCGCCGTCGACGGTCCGGGCCGGCTCAGCTGGCGGGTCACCGACGGCCCGGTGCCGCAGCAGGGTCACGTGGACCTGACCCCCGCGCCGCAGGACCGGGGCACCGAGATTCGGGCCGAGCTGCGCTACCGCGCCGGCGGCCCGCTGGGCCGGCTGCTGGGCCTGGCCCGGGGCGACGAACCCGACCTGGCGCTGCGCGACGCGCTGCGGCGGATCAAGTCGCTGATCGAGGCCGGCCAGGTGATCGACACCCGGCACGACCCCTCCGGGCGCAGCGCCGCGCAGGAGGCGGCGACCGACCAGGTCCGCGAGCGGCTGACGACGGGAGGACGGGCGTGAGGGCGCTGTGCTGGGAAGGGGTCGGCAAGCTGGCGGTCCGGGACGTGCCCGAGCCACGCGTCCGCGCCGAGGGGGACATCATCGTCAAGGTCCGGGCCAGCAGCGTCTGCGGCTCCGACCTGCACCTGATCAACGGCTTCCTGCCGGCCATGCGGGAGGGCGACATCCTCGGCCACGAGTTCATGGGCGAGGTGGTGGAGACCGGGCCGGGCGTGCGCCGGCTGCGCGTCGGCGACCGGGTGGTGGTCGGCTCGGTGGTGGCCTGCGGCGGCTGCTGGTACTGCCGCACCGAGCAGTTCTCGCTCTGCGACAACTCCAACCCGCAGCCGGTGGTGCCGGAGAAGCTGTGGGGCCACTCGCCGGCCGGCATCCTCGGCTACTCGCACGCCGCCGGCGGCTACGCCGGCAGCCACGCCGAGTACATCCGGGTGCCGTTCGGTGACATCGGCGCGTTCAAGGTCCCCGACGGGGTGCCCGACGACGCCGTGGTCTTCGCCTCCGACGCCCTGCCCACCGGCTGGATGGCGGCCGACTTCTGCAATCTCGCCGGCGGCGAGGTGGTGGCGGTCTGGGGCGCCGGCGGGGTGGGCCAGATGGCCGCCCGCGCCGCCCAGTTGCTCGGCGCCGGGCGGGTCATCGTCATCGACCGGCTGCCGGAGCGGCTCGCCACGGCCGCCGACCGGCTCGGGGTGGAGACGATCAACTACGCCGAGACCGACGTGCTGGAGGCGCTGCGGGAGATGACCGCCGGCCGGGGCCCGGACGCCTGCATCGAGGCGGTCGGCATGGAGGCGCACGACGTCGGCCCGGCGTACGCCTACGACAAGGCCAAGCAGAGCGCCCGGCTGAGCACCGACCGGCCCACCTCCGTCCGCCAGGCGATCATGGCCTGCCGCAAGGGCGGCACGGTGAGCATCGTCGGCGTCTACGGCGGGCTGGTCGACAAGTTCCCCCTCGGCGCGGCGATGAACAAGGCCCTCGTGCTGCGGATGGGGCAGATGCACGCCCAGCGCTACATCCCGATGCTGCTGGACCGCCTCGCCGCCGGCGAGATCGACCCCGGCTACCTGGCCACCCACCCGATGTCGCTGGAGGAGGGCGTGCGCGGCTACGAGATCTTCCAGAAGAAGCAGGACGCCTGCCTGCGCAGCGTCCTGCACCCGGCGGCGGTCTGAGTCGGTTTCGGTTCACCGGGGCGTGCATCGATTCGAATGTCCGCGGCAGGGTACAGGTGCCCACATGCCTGCCGAGATCGATGAGACGCCGTCCCGGCCCGCCGCGCGAGCCTTCGTCGGTAGCGCGGTCGCCCTGGTGGTGGCCGGTACGGTCGCGCTGCTGACCCGGCAGCCGTGGCTCTTCCCGAGCCTCTGGCCGGCGATCATGCTGCACGTCGAGCAGCCCCGCAAGCCCGAGTCGTCGCCCCGCAACACCCTGATCGGGCACCTCGTGGCCCTGCTCGCCGGGTACGTCATGCTCGTGGTCACCGGCCTGACCGACCACCCGCCGGCGCTGCAGGAGGGGGTGTCCGGGGCGCGGATCGTCGCCGCCGCCGGCTCGCTCGCCCTCACCGCCGGGGTGCTGGTGCTGTTGCGGGCGGCGCATCCGCCGGCGGGCGCCACCACCCTGATCGTGAGCCTGGGCCTGCTGCGCACCCCGACCCAGCTGGTCATCGCATTCGCCGCCGTGGTCCTGGTCACCGTGGTGGACCTGCTGTTCAACCGGTCCACCGGCCGGCAGATGCCGCTGTGGTCCGCACCGAAGGAGGGATGAGCGATGGTGGACCGGATCGCCGACCCGTGGGGGCCGCGCACGCCGTACGGGCCGGGACAGCCGTGGCCGGTGCGGGTCGACAGCTTCCTGAGCGACGGGCACACCGAGGCGGACGTGCAGCGCTGGGTGCCGACGGCGTCCATCCTGCACTCCAACGGCGACGCGATGGACATCGCCGTGCATGATGGCCGGATCGTCGGGGTCCGGGGCCGGGCCGGGGACCGGATCAACCACGGCCGGCTCGATCCCAAGGACCTGTACGGCTGGCAGGCCAACCACAGTCCGGACCGGCTGCGCCGTCCCCTGGTCCGCGAGGGTGACCGGCTGGTCGAAACCGACTGGGACACGGCGATGGGGCGGATCGTGGCCCGCTCGAAGGAGCTGCTGGACGGGCCGGGCGGCTGGGGCCACTTCGGCTTCTACACCAGCGGGCAGCTCTTCCTGGAGGAGTACTACACGCTCGGGGTGATCGGGAAGGCCGGCATCGGCACCCCGCACATGGACGGCAACACCCGGCTCTGCACCGCCACCGCCGCCGCCGCGATGAAGGCGAGCTTCGGCACCGACGGGCAGCCCGGCTCGTACACGGACGTGGACCACTGTGACGCGATCGCGCTCTGGGGGCACAACGTCGCGGAGACCCAGACGGTGCTGTGGATGCGGATGCTGGACCGCCGGCGCGGGCCGAACCCGCCGGCGATGCTCGCGGTCGACCCGCGCGCCACCCCGGTGGCCCGGGAGGCCGACGTGCACCTGGCGTTGCGCAACGGCACCAACATGGCGCTGCTCAACGGCCTGCTCCGCGAGCTGATCCATCGGGGCTGGTACGACGAGGAGTACGTCCGGGCGCACACGATCGGCTTCGAGGAGCTGTGCCGGGTGGTCGAGGACTACCCGGTGCCGACGGTCGCCGAGATCTGCGACCTGCCGGCGCGCGACATCGAGCGGGCCGCCGAGCTGCTCGGGCACTCGTCCCGGCTGCTCTCCACCGTGCTCCAGGGTTTCTACCAGTCCAACCAGGCCACCGCGGCGGCCTGTCAGGTGAACAACCTGCACCTGATCCGGGGCATGATCGGCCGGCCGGGGGCGGGGCTCTACCAGATGAACGGCCAGCCGACCGCGCAGAACAACCGGGAGTGCGGCGCCGACGGCGACCTGCCCGGCCTGCGCAACTGGGCGAACGAGGAGCACGTGGCCGAGCTGGCCCGGCTGTGGAACGTCGAGGTCGACACCATCCCGCACTGGGCGCCGCCGACGCACGCCATGCAGATCTTCCGGTACGCCGAGCAGGGCTCGATCAAGCTGCTCTGGGTCTCGGCCACCAACCCGGCGGTCAGCCTGCCCGACCTGGCCCGGATCCGCCGGATCCTGGCGAAGCCGGAGCTGTTCCTGGTGGTCCAGGACCTCTTCCGCACCGAGACCGCCGAGCTGGCCGACGTGGTGCTTCCCGCCGCCACCTGGGGTGAGAAGACCGGCACCTTCACCAGCGTGGACCGGACCGTGCACATCTCCGAGAAGGCGGTCGAACCGCCCGGCGAGGCCCGCGCCGACCTGGACATCTTCCTCGACTACGCCCGGCGGATGGATTTCCGGAACTCGGCTGGCGACCCGCTGATCCCCTGGACCGGGCCGGAGGAGGTGTTCGAGGCGTGGAAGGAGTGCTCGCGCGGCCGGCCCTGCGACTACACCGCGATCACCTACGAGCGGCTGCGCGCCGGCGGCATCCAGTGGCCGTGCACGGACGAGCACCCGGACGGCACCGAACGGCTCTACACCGACGGGGTGTTCAACACCGACCCGGACTACTGCGAGACGTACGGCCACGACCTGGTCACCGGGGCGGAGCTGCTGCCGGACGAGTACCGCGCCAAGCAGCCCGGCGGGCGGGCGTTCCTGCACGCGGTGCCGTACCAGCCGTCGCCCGAGGTGCCCAGCGACGAGTACCCGCTGCTGCTCACCACCGGCCGGACCGTCTACCAGTTCCACACCCGTACCAAGACCGGCCGGGCGCCGCAGCTGGTGCACGCCGCGCCGGAGACCTGGGTCGAGCTGAGCGCGGCCGACGCGGACCGGCTCGGCGTGGCCGAGGGCGACCTGGTCCGGGTCGAGTCGCCGCGCGGGGCCGTCCGGGGCCGGGCCCGGATCTGCGGGGTACGCCCCGGCGTGGTCTTCGTCCCCTTCCACTACGGCTACTGGGACGCGCCGGACGCCGACGGCCACACCCGGGCGGCGAACGAGCTGACGATCACCGCCTGGGATCCGGTCTCCAAGCAGCCGATCTTCAAGGTGGCCGCCGTGCGGGTGGTCCGCGAGGCGGACTCCGGCGGCCGGCCCTCACCCGCGCCCACGGTCGGTGGCCCGGCCCCGGTGGCGGGCGCCGACGTCCCGGCCACGGTCGGCGGACCGGCGGCCGAAGCACACTCGGAGGTGGCGTGAGATGCATCTGGCGCACTATCTCGGCCTGCTGCACAAGGCCCAGTGCCGGCTCGGCGACGCCTTCGAGGAGGTCGGCGCGGCACACCGCGATGAGCCGGACGTCTTCCACAGCTGTCAGAAGCTGGCCACCCAGTGCCGCGGGCACGCGGAGCGGCTGGTGCCGTTCGCCCGCCGGTACGCCGAGGACGCCCCCGCCGAACCGGACCGACTGCACTCCGAGCTCTTCACCGGCACCCGCACCGGCGGCATCGGGCTGCTGCGCGACCTCCAGGACCTCTACCTGATGGCCGCGGAGTGCGACATCAGCTGGACCGTGGTCGGCCAGGCCGCGTACGGGGCCCGGGACGAGGAGCTGCTGGCGGTGGTGCGCGCCTGCGAGGGGGAAACCGCGAACCAGCTCAAGTGGCTGCGGACCCGGATGAAGCAGGCCGCTCCGCAGGCCCTGGTGGTCGCCGACTGACCGCCCGGCTCAGTCGGTGCGGCGCACGTCGTCGATGACGAAGCCGCTGGGCGGCAGGGTCGGCATCCGGCCCAGGTTCAGCGCCAGGTTCTGCGGTGGCACCTCGTACCGCATGGCGGTGGTCAGCTGGGTGACCGCGCGCTTCATCAGCTCGATGGTGACCCACTCGCCGGCGCAGCGGTGCCCGCCCAGGTGCTCGCCGCCGCCCTGCGGCACGAAGCCGTACGGGTCGTCACGCCAGCCGGCGAAGCGCTCTGGCCGGAACCGTTCCGGCTCCGGCCAGAGGTCGGGGTGGTGGTTGGTGCCGTACAGGTCGAGCAGCACCCGCCGGCCGCGCGGGAAGTGGTGCCCCTGCCAGTCGAAGGAGCGCCGGACCCGGGCGGCGGCAATTGGGAAGAACGGGTAGTAGCGGCGGACCTCCTGCACGAAGCACTCGGTGGCCTCGTCGCCGGCCCGGACCCGCTCCCGCCAGGCCGGGTGGTCGTGCAGGGCCAGGGCGGCGAAGACCACGTAGCGGTCGATGGCGACGGTGGGGCGCAGCACGTTGAGCAGCTCCACCGCGGCGATCCGGCGGGGCAGCAGCCGGCCCTGGGCGTCCCGGTGCTCGGCGATCGCCCGCAGCGCGCTGCCCTCGGGCGCGGGCAGCGTGCCGACCCGGGCCCGATCCACCACGTCGCCGGCCCACCGTTCGCCCCGGCGGCGGCCGAGCAGCCCGCGCCAGTGCCGGGGGCCGAGCGCCGCCGGCCCGTCGATCATCGCGTGCAGCTGGTCGGTGCGCCGGACCACCTCGCTGCTGGCCAGCGGGACACCCGCCCAGGCGCAGATCGCCCGGGTCAGCATCCGGCCGACCTCGTCGTAGAGGACCACCGGGCCGGACCGCTCCCAGACCGGGATGCGGGTGGTCCACTCGTCGGCGAAGAGCTGCCCGAGCTGCCGCACCGCGTTCGGTGTCATGATCGACAGAAACATGCCCTTGCGGTCGGTGTGCGTTGGCCCGTCCAGCCCCTGCACGCCACCCCGGCCGGTCAGCGTCCGCTGGCCCCGCAGGGGCATCGCGCCCTGGCGCTGGAACCGCTCCGAGTCGTAGAAGAGCACCGCCGCCGGCCGGCCGCGCAGGCAGATCGTCGGTTCCAGCAGCAGTCGGGTCTGGAAGATGTCGCTGCCGTAGCGGTCGCAGCGGGAGCCGATGTACCGGTATCCCTCGCGCAGGAACGCCAGGGTGCCCTCCGGGCTGCGGTCGACGGGAGTGGTGACCATCGGACTCTCCTGACGCGGGTGACGGCGGCCGGCCGCACTGGTCGACCGAATGGCGTTACCCAGGTCGGGGCCACTGAATCCCACCCGGACCGGGGCACCTCCGGGGTGTGGGCCAGTTGACGAGCCGTCCGCTGGCCCCTCCCAGGGCGCCGGAAACCTGGTTTCCTCGTCACCGGGCCGGCCAACGGGCGTACGGCCGGCGTGACGACGGGGAGGGCCGATGCGGGACAACAGGCCGCCGTACTGGCGGCAGCGGCGGGTGGTCGAGGCGTTCGGGAGCGGCCGGTCCGGCGGAGCCGACGGTTCACCGCTGATCACCGCCGCCCGGCGGGCGCCCCGGCCGCCCCGGCGCTTCACCGCCCACCTCGGCTTCGAGGCGGACGGGCCGGAGCAGGCCCGCGACCTCGCCGTCGCGTACGCCGAGGCGTTGAGCCTGCTCCGCCCGGAGCTGGTGCTCGGCGCGGCGGCCCTCTCACCGGCCGACGCCTGGCACCGGGCCGAGCGGCTCTTCTGCGGCGCGCCGGGGCCCGACGGCGAGCGCTGCGCCGACGTGGCCGGCCAT
Source organism: Micromonospora purpureochromogenes (assembly GCF_900091515.1). Taxonomy (NCBI): domain Bacteria; kingdom Bacillati; phylum Actinomycetota; class Actinomycetes; order Micromonosporales; family Micromonosporaceae; genus Micromonospora; species Micromonospora purpureochromogenes. The sequence continues at coordinate 2,045,270 of NZ_LT607410.1, forward strand.
CCCGGCTTCCACCACGCCGCCGGCCCCGGTGGCCTCGGCTGGGGCGAGGGCGACGGATGAGGCGCGGCGGCCCGGCGACCGGCGGTGTCCCGCTGGCGGACGACACCGCCGGGCCGCCGACCAGGCGCGTCCCGGTCCCGCGGTGTGCGCCGCTCAGTCCAGGTCGAACTCGCCGTCCTGCGCGCCCGCGACGAAGGCGTCCCACTCGGCCTGGGTGAAGACCAGCACCGGTCCGTCCGGCTCGGCGGAGTTGCGCATGCCGATCAGGTCGTCGACGAAGGCCACCTCGACCGCGCTGTCGGAGGTGTCGGCCTCGGCTCGCTGCCAGACCGCCCGGGACAGGTCGAAATCGCCCTTGGGGTGCTGACCCATTGTTCGTCCTCCATCACCACACGTCATGGGGAGCCCGTCCGGTTCCCCGTCGGGCAGGATAAGCGGATGCCGAGCCTGACCCGTGTAGAGGCCACCGCGCGTCGCGCGCTGATCACCGTCGAGTCCTACGAGGTGGACCTCGACCTGACCGGCGGCGGCGAGCGGTTCCGCTCCACCGCCACCATCCGGTTCCGGGCCACCCCCGGGGCCGACACCTTCGTCGAGGTCAAACCCGCCCGACTGCTCGGGGCGCGCCTCAACGACCGCGACCTCGACCCGGACGCGCTGGCCGACAACCGGCTGCCGCTGACCGGGCTGACCGGGGAGAACACGCTGACGGTCACCGCCGAGATGGCGTACTCGAACACCGGCGAGGGGATGCACCGCTTCGTCGACCCGGCCGACGGCGAGACCTACCTCTACGCGATGTCCTTCCTGGACGACGTGCAGCGGCTCTTCGCCGCCTTCGACCAGCCCGACCTGAAGGCGCCGGTGACCCTGTCGGTCACCGCGCCGCCGGAGTGGACGGTCGCCGCCAACGGGCAGCTCGCCGCCAACCCCCGGCCGGGGCGTTGGGAGTTCGCGCCGACCGCGCCGCTGGCCACGTACTTCGTCTCGCTGATCGCCGGCCCCTGGCACGTGCGCCGGGCCGAGCACGACGGCATCCCCCTCGGTGTCTACTGCCGGCGCTCCCTGGCCGAGCACCTGGACGCCGACATCGACGAGATCCTGACCGTCACCCGGCAGTGCTTCGACCGCTTCCACCAGCTCTTCGCCGAGCGCTACCCGTTCGCCAAGTACGACCAGGCGTTCGTGCCGGAGTTCAACGCCGGCGCGATGGAGAACCCGGGTCTGGTCACCCTCCGGGACGACTACGTCTTCCGGTCGGCGGTCACCGACACCCAGCGCGAGCTGCGGGCCACCACCATCGCGCACGAGATGGCGCACATGTGGTTCGGCGACCTGGTGACCATGCGGTGGTGGGACGACCTGTGGCTGAACGAGTCGTTCGCGGAGTACCTGGGCACCCGGGTGACCGCCGAGGCGACCCGCTTCGACCAGGCCTGGACGACCTTCGCGATGCGCCGCAAGGCCTGGGGATACACCGCCGACCAGCGTCCCTCCACCCACCCGGTGGCTCCGGAGGAGGTCCGCGACGCCGCCCAGGGCCTGCTCAACTTCGACGGCATCTCGTACGCCAAGGGCGCCAGCGTGCTGCGGCAGCTGGTCGCCTGGCTGGGCGACGAGGCCTTCCTGGCCGGCCTGAACGCCCACTTCGCCGCGCACCGGTTCGGCAACGCCACCCTGGCCGACCTGCTGGCCAGCCTCAGCTCGGCCAGCGGCCGGGACCTCACCGACTGGGCGGAGCGCTGGCTGCGCCGCCCCCAGGTCAACACGCTGCGGATGGACACGGCGGTGGACGCCGACGGCCGCTGGGTCGACGCCGCCCTGGTGCAGACCGCCCCGGACGCCCACCCCGTGCTGCGCCCGCACCGGGTCGGCGTGGGCCGGTACGCCCCCGACGGCACGGTGCGCCGCCTCGAGGTGGACCTCGACCCGGACACCGACAAGGGCCGCACCGAGCTGACCGCGCTGATCGGCGAGCCGGCCACCGGCCTGCTGCTGCCCAACGACGGCGACCTGACCTTCGCCAAGATCCGCCTCGACGCCGCCTCCGCCGACGCGGTGCCGATGGTGCTGCCGGGGCTGGCCGACCCGCTGGCCCGGGCGCTGCTCTGGGGTGAGGCGCTGGACGCCGCCCGGGACGGCGAGCGCCCGGTCGCCGCCGTGGTCGCGCTGATCGCGGCGGCGCTGCCCGCCGAGACCGAGGTGATCATCGCCGAGGACGTGCTCACGCTGAGCCGTGGCCTGATCGACCGCTACCTCGACCCGCTGGCCCGGGACGCCGCGCTGCTGCGGGTCGCCGGGGCGTGCGCCGCGCTGCTCGCCGGGGCGCCGGCCGGCGGCTCGTTGCAGCTCGCCGCCGCGCGGGGCCTGATCGCCGCCAGCACCGACGCCGGGCTGCTCGCCGGCTGGCTGGCCGGGGACGGGGTGCCGGAAGGGTTGGCGGTGGACACCGACCTGCGCTGGGCGCTGCTGCTGCGGCTGGTGGTGCTGGGTGCGGCGGGCGAGCCGGAGATCGCCGCGCAGGCGGCCGCCGACCGCAGCGCCACCGGGGCGGAACGGGCCGCGTGCTGCCGGGCGGCGCTGCCGGACGCCGAGGCCAAGCGGGTCGCCTGGGAGATCGTGATCAGCAGCACCGAACTGTCCAACCGGCTGGTCGAGGCGACCGCCGAGGGCTTCTGGCAGCCCGAGCAGGTTGAGCTGACCGCGCCGTACGTCGAGCGGTACTTCGCCGACATGCCGGCGGCCGCGCGGCTGCGTACCGCCTGGACGGCCGACCGGGTGACCACCCTGGCGTTCCCCCGGTACGCCGTGGCGCAGCCCACCCGGGAGCTGGCCGCGGCGCTGCTGGCCCGCGACGACCTGACGCCGGGCCTGCGCCGCTGGGTCACCGACCTGGACGACGACCTGCGCCGCGCGCTGGTGGCGCGGACGGCGGTGGCCGCCGCGTCGGCCTGAGGCGGGCCGGACGTTGGGACGGTCCGGCGGCCCCGACGGGCCGCCGGACGTCCCCGGCCTACGATCGTCGGGTGGAGGAAGACATCCGGCGGATCGGGATCATGGGCGGCACCTTCGACCCGATCCACCACGGGCACCTGGTGGCGGCGAGCGAGGTGGCCGACCGGTTCGGCCTGGACGAGGTGGTCTTCGTCCCGACCGGTCAGCCGTGGCAGAAGGCGGACGAGCCGGTCAGCCCCGCCGAGGACCGCTACCTGATGACGGTGATCGCCACCGCCTCCAACCCCCGCTTCCAGGTCAGCCGGGTGGACATCGACCGCAGTGGCCCCACCTACACCGTCGACACCCTGCGCGACCTGCACGCCGAGTACGGCCCGAAGGTGCAGCTCTACTTCATCACCGGCGCGGACGCGCTGGACAAGATCCTCTCCTGGAAGGACCTGGACGAGATCTTCGAGCTGGCCCACTTCATCGGTGTGACCCGCCCCGGGTTCGAGCTCACCGACAAGCACCTGCCCGCCGACACGGTGAGCCTGGTGCAGGTCCCGGCGATGGCGATCTCCTCCACCGACTGCCGCGAGCGGGTGGCCCGGGGGGAGCCGGTCTGGTACCTGCTGCCCGACGGTGTGGTGCAGTACATCGCGAAACGCCGGCTCTACCAGCGGTGACTGCATCTGGTATGTGAGGTTCTGTCCGGATAATCGACCAGAACTGACAAGTCGTCGTGCCCCCGGGTATGAGACGCTTGGAGGGTCGTACGGTTGATCGAAGGAGAACGGTGACAGTTTCCGAACGCGCTCACGAGCTGGCGATGGCCGCCGCCCAGGCCGCGGCCGACAAGAAGGCGCAGGACATCGTCATCATCGACGTGGGCGACCAACTCGCCATCACCGACGCGTTCGTCCTCGCCGCGGCCCCCAACGAGCGTCAGGTGCTGGCCATCGTCGACGCCATCGAGGAGCGGCTGCTCGAGCTGCCGGAGAAGGCCAAGCCGGTGCGCCGCGAGGGCGAGCGGGGCGGCCGCTGGGTGCTGCTCGACTACGTCGACATCGTCGTGCACGTGCAGCACACCGAGGAGCGCGAGTTCTACGCCCTCGACCGGCTCTGGAAGGACTGCCCCCAGATCCCGTTCGTGGATCGGGACCTGGTCGAGGCGGACGCCTCCGCCGGCACCTCCACCGCGGAATGACCCGCCTGATCATCTGGCGGCACGGCAACACCGACTGGAACGCCGCCAGCCGGGTCCAGGGGCAGACCGACGTGGCGCTGAACGACCTGGGCCGCGAGCAGGCCCGCACGGCGGCGCCGCTGCTCGCGGCCCTGCGTCCGGACGCCATCGTCGCCTCCGACCTCAGCCGGGCCGCGGACACCGCCGCCGCCCTCGCGGCGGTCACCGGCCTTCCGGTACGCACCGACGTCCGGCTGCGCGAGCGGTACTTCGGCCGCTGGCAGGGGCTGGCGCTGACCGAGGTCGCCGAGCGGTTCCCCGACGAGTACGCCCGCTGGCGGGCCGGCGACCCGGACCCGGGCGCGGAGATCGAGACCCTCGACGACCTGGGCAAGCGGGTCGGTGCAGCCTTCCAGGACGCCGCCGATCTCGTCCCCGGTGGCACCGTCGTGGTCGCCACCCACGGGGGCGGGGCCCGGCAGGGCTGTGGCTACCTGCTCGGCTGGGACCACGCGGTCCTGCGGACCGTGGGCTCCCTGCAGAACTGCCACTGGACCGAGCTGCGGTACGACGACGGCGTGAAGCGGCGTACGGTCCCGGGCTGGCACCTGCGGGCCCACAATGTCGGTCTGATCACCCGGCCGGCGCCCGGCGAGCCGGTCTGAGTCCTCCGGCCCGGGCACGCGGCCGCGACATCGGCTAGCGTGCCGGGCATGCCCGTCGCGGTCGTCACCGACTCCACCGCCTACCTCCCGCCCGAGCTGGTGCGGGCGCACCGGCTCACCGTGGTGCCCCTGACCGTCGTGCTCAACGGCGCGGAGGGGCTGGAGGGGATCGAGACCTTCCCCGCCGACGCCACCCGGGTGCTCGGCGGCCGGCGGGTCTCGGTCAGCACTTCCCGCCCGGCCCCGGAGCAGTTCGCGCGGACGTACCGGGAACTGCTCGACGGCGGCGCGGACGCCGTGCTGTCGGTGCACCTGTCGGCGGAACTCTCCGGCACCGTCGAGGCGGCCCGGCTGGCCGCCGCTGAGCTGGGCGACCGGGTCGAGGTGGTCGACAGCCGCTCCACCGGCATGGGCCTGGGCTTCCCGGTGCTCGCCGCCGCCACGGCCGCCGCGGCCGGTGCCGACCTTCCCGGGGTACGGCAGGCCGCCCTGGACACCGTCGACCGCACCACCATCTACTTCTACGTCGACACGCTGGAGTTCCTCCGCCGCGGCGGTCGGATCAACGCGGCCGAGGCGCTGCTCGGCACCGCCCTCTCGGTCAAGCCGATCATGCACATGCCGGACGGCGCGATCGTGGTCCGGGACAAGGTGCGCACCGCCAGCCGAGGCGTGGCCCGCCTGGTCGACCTGGCCGTCGAGGCGGCCGGCGACGCCGACGTGGACCTCGGTGTGCACCACCTCGCCGCGCCGCAGCGAGCCGAACAGCTCCTCGATGCGCTCACCGAGCGGCTCGGCGACCGGCTACACGACACGTACGTCTCCGAGGCCGGCGCGGTGGTCGCCGCCCACGCCGGGCCGGGCCTGGCCAGCGTGGTCGTGCACCGCCGGCCCTGATCTCGAAGGTGTGGACGATGTCGTACGTGGTGACCGGCGGTGGCCGCGGTGTCGGCCGCGCCGTGACCGAACGGCTGCTCGACACTGGTGGCACGGTGGTGGTCGTCGAGCGGGACCCGGACGCGCTGGCGTGGCTGCCTGCGCACCCCGCCGCTGACCGGCTGGTGCCGGTGGTCGGCGACGCGGCGGACGAAGCAGTCGCCGGGCACGCCGCCGACCTGGCCGAGGGGGCCGCGCCGCTGGCCGGCTGGGTCAACAACGCGGCGGTGTTCCGGGACGCCTCGGTGCACTCCGCGCCGCCGGCGCAGGTGTGGGACCTCATTGGACTCAACGTGCGCCCGGCCCTGGTCGGCGCGACGACGGCGGTACGCCGGTTCCTCGCCGCCGGCACCGGCGGCGCGATCGTCAACGTCTCGTCCCACCAGGCCCGCCGGCCGGTGCCGGGCTGCCTGCCGTACGCCACCGCCAAGGCGGCCGTCGAGGGGCTGACCCGGGCGCTGGCCGTGGAGTACGGGCCCCGGGGAGTACGCACCAATGCGGTCGCGCTCGGCTCGATCCACACCGAGCGGCATGCGGCGTTCCTGGCTGAGCGGGAGCCCGCTGAGGCGGAGTGGATCGAGGCGGAGCTGGCCCGGCTGCACCCGGTCGGCCGGGCCGGTCGGGTGGACGAGGTGGCGGAAGCCGTGGCGTACCTGCTCTCGGCGACCTTTGTGAACGGGGTGACCCTGCCGGTCGACGGGGGACGGGCGGTCCTGGGGCTGGACCCGGAGGCCCACTGACCGCCGGGTCGGGTTACAGCTGAGCGCGTCAACCTAGTCAGGTTCGGCGACGAAGACGCCTTGACCCTGTTGCCCGTAAATCAGGTTCCGCTCGTGTAGTTCCTTGACGGCCCGGTACGCGGTCGACCGTGCGACGTTGTAGATCTCGCCGATCTCGGAAACCGACGGTAGTTGTTGCCCAGGCCCGTACTCGCCAGAGCGAATCTTGGCCTCGATGTCATCGGCGACCCGCCGATAGTGCGGTGGTCTGGTTGGCATGATCGGCTCTCCCGGGCTTCAGCGGAGATCATGTTTCCAGCCTGAAGATGATCAGGACAAGCGGACAACCCGGCAGAGTGAGCACAGTGAAAACTTGACTACAGTGAGACAGTGGATACAGTGAGACAGCGTCCGGATGCTCCTGGGCTTCAGCAATCCGAGGTATCCGGACCATCCCGCCCTGGGGAGCACGACGGACGGGCTCTGCCCCCAGGGCGGGCCTTCATCGCGACGTGACGGAAGGTGCCCGGCGTGCCGATGGATGACGGCGAGATCACTTCCGCGGATGAGCTGTTCGCGATGATGAGGATCATCGACGCTCACTGGAGCCGGGCACTTGACCAGCCTTGGCGAGCAGGGGGATGCCTCGAGTGCCGGGATCGGGACAATTGTCGTCAGCTTGATTGGGCTTTAGGCGTTATGGCGATGTTGCTTCCGTCATGTTCCAGAAGTAGGAGTTCACCCCTGCCGCCGGGTGACGTAGCACAACGGTCGCATGATCAGGTGATTGTCCACATAGCAACGCCTCGTCCACAGGCACCGATCGTCGGCCGCTGGCACCTGCCCTTCCCTGCCTAGCCTCGCCTCGTGTCACACGACGAGGAGACAATGGTGCGGCAGCGGCTGTTCCGCCTGGTCGGGGCAACGTCGTCGGAGGGGGAAAGCTCGCGCCCCCGGCGTACCACGCCAGGAGACACCGAGCCGGCGCCAGCGCCTCGGTCGGGGCCATTCAATGAGCCGCCTCATGCATCCCGGCCCGGGCGCTTCGCCGATTCGGCCGCGCCGCCGTCCCAGCCCGGGCCCCCGCGACATTCCGCTCCGCTGGCATCCACCGCTCGGGCGTCGGACGTGGAGGCCGACGACGGGATGCCGGTACCCGACGAGGCCAACGCGTCCGTCGCCTCGGCCTCCCGGCTGCCCGGCCCCGGCGCCTTCGATCCGGGTCGACGCGGCGTGCGGGCGCTGGCCGCCGCCGCGCTGGTTGTAGTGCTCGGGGCCGGCTTCTGGGCCTGGCGGTCCCGGCCGCAGGCCGAACCGGTCCGCCCGGTGGCGTCCGTGTCCGCACCCGAGGTGTCCACCGCCTCCGAGGCGACCGCGACCGGCTCCGGCGAGCTGGTCGTCGCGGTCGCCGGCAAGGTACGTCGCCCGGGCCTGGTGCGGGTGCCGGCAGGCGCGCGGGTCGCCGATGCGGTGCAGGCGGCCGGCGGTGCCCTCCCCGGCGTGGACGTGACCCTGCTCAACCCGGCCCGCAAGGTGGCCGACGGGGAGCTGATCCTGGTCGGAGTCGCCGCGCCGCCCGGCCAGCCCGGCGCCGCCGCGCCCCCGGCCGCCGGTGACCCGTCCGCACCGGGCGGCCTGGTCAACCTCAACACCGCGACGCTGGCCCAGCTCGACGGGCTGCCCGGGGTCGGTCCGGTGCTCGCCCAGCGCATCCTGACCCACCGCGACCAACACGGCGGGTTCCGCTCGGTCGGCGACCTCCGCCAGGTAGAGGGCATCGGCGACGCGCGCTACGAGCAGCTCAAGGACCTGGTGACGGTGTGAGGCCGGCGGCGGAAGGCGGGCCGAAGCGGGTTCGTGGACCTGCGCACGGGAAGGTGCCTGCGGCTGGGCCGGTCCGTGCCGGTGGGGCGGTGTCCGCCGCGGCCGGCGGCCGATCGGATCGTGCCAGTGGGTCGGCCCTCGGGATGGAACCAAGCGGTGAGCCGCCCGACCTGCGGCTCGCCGGCCTGGCGGTGGCGGCGTGGCTGGCCGCCTTGGCCTGCCTGCACCTCGCCGCGCCGTCGGCGGCGCTGCTCGCCGCCACCGCCGCCGTTCTCGCCGCCCTCGGCGCTGCCCACCTGCTCGGCGCGCTCGGCCGTCCGGCCGGGCCCGTCCGCCGGTACGGCTGGATCGCCGTCGCGGTGCTGATCGGGGTGGTCTGCGGCGCCAGCGCCACTGCCGCCCGCCTGCACGTCCGCGACGCCGCCCCGCTGCGCACGCTGGTCGACGAGCGGGCCCGGGTCACCGCCGAGCTGGTGCTCCGCGACGATCCCCGTCCGATCCGCGGCGCTCCCGGCCGGCCGGCGACGCTGCTGGTGGCCGCCGAGCTGACCCGCCTCACCGAGTCCGACGGCCGGCGGGTGAGCGCCCCGGTGCGGGTGCTGGTGCTGGCCACCGACCCGGCCTGGCGCGGGCGGCTGCCGGGGCAGCGGCTCACCGCCGAGGGGCGGCTGACCGCGCCGCGCGGTGGAGACCTGACCGCCGCCGTGCTGATCGTGCCGGGGCCGCCGATGTCGCACGGTCCACCGCCGTGGCTCCAGCGGGCCGCCGGGACGCTCCGCGCCGGCCTGCAACGGGCCTGCGCCCCGCTCCCGGACGACCGGGGCGGGCTGCTTCCGGGGCTGGTGGTGGGGGACACCAGCCGGCTGCCGGCCACGGTGGAGGAGGACTTCCGGGCCGCCGGGATGACGCACCTCAACGCCGTCTCCGGCTCCAACGTGGCGATCGTGGTGGGCGCGGTACTGCTCCTGGTCCGCTGGGCGCGGGCCGGCCCGGGCGTGGCGGCGGTGCTCTGCGGGCTGGCCCTGGTCGGCTTCGTGATCCTGGTCCGCCCCTCGCCGAGCGTGGTACGGGCCGCGACCATGGGGGCGATCGGGCTGGCGGCGCTGGCCGCCGGGCGGCCCCGGGCGGCGCTGCCCGCGCTGAGCGCCGCGGTGGCTGTGCTGGTGCTGATGGACCCGGACCTGGCCGGGGACGCCGGCTTCGCGCTCTCCGTGCTGGCCACCGGAGGACTGCTGCTGCTGGCGCCGAGGTGGCGGGACGCGCTGCGGCGGCGGGGCGTACCGGCGGGGCTGGCCGAGGCGCTGGCCGTCCCGGCGGCGGCGCAGCTCGCCTGCGGGCCGGTGGTGGCCGGCATCTCCGGCACGGTCAGCCTGGTCGCGGTGCCGGCGAACCTGCTGGTGGTGCCCGCCATCGCGCCCGCCACGGTGCTCGGGGTGCTGGCCGCCGCCGTCTCACCGGTCTGGCCGGCCGGCGCGGAGTTTGCCGCCTGGCTGGCGAGCTGGCCGGCCTGGTGGCTGGTGACGGTCGCCCGGGTCGGCGCGCGGCTGCCGGCGGGCACGCTGCCCTGGCCCGGCGGGGTGCCGGGTGCGCTGCTGCTGGCCGGGCTGACCGTGGCGCTGCTGCTCACCATCCGGCGGCCGGTGGTGCGCCGGCTGGTGGCGGTCGGCACCGCCGCAGTGGTGCTCGGGACCCTGCCCGTCCGGATCCTCGCCAGCGGGTGGCCGCCGGCCGGCTGGGTGATCGTCGGCTGCGCGGTGGGCCAGGGCGACGCCCTGGTGCTGCCGGTCGCGGCCGGTCGGGCCGTGGTGGTCGACGCCGGCCCGGAACCGTCCGCCGTGGACGGCTGCCTGCGCCGGCTCGGCGTACGGGAGGTGTCGCTGCTGGTGGTGAGCCACTTCCACGCCGACCATGTGGGCGGGGTCGCCGGGGTCTTCCGGGGGCGGCGGGTGGTCGAGGTGCGCACCCCGGGGCTGGCCGAGCCGGCGGCCGGGCGTGCCCACGTCGCCGGCGCGGCGGCCGGCGCCGTCGTCCTCCGGGCCGCCGGGGCCGGCTGGTCGTACCGGGTGGGCGGGGTGGAGCTGGTGGCGCTCGGTCCGCCGTACCCGCTGCACGGCACCCGGTCCGATCCGAACAACAACTCCCTGGTGCTGCGCGCCACCGTGGCCGGGGTGCGCATCCTGCTCGCCGGGGACGCCGAGACCGAGGAGCAGCGCGCCCTGCTGGACCGGGTGCCGCCTGACGGGCTGCGGGCCGAGGTGCTCAAGGTCGCCCACCACGGCAGCGCGTACCAGGATCCGGCGTTCCTCGACGCGGTCCGGCCTGCCGTGGCGCTGGTTGAGGTTGGCGTCGACAACGACTACGGACATCCCAGCGCGTCGGTGCTGGCCCGGCTGGTCCGGGGCGGCGTGCGGGTGCTGCGTACCGACACCGACGGGGACGTGGCGGTGGTGACCGGCCGGCACGGCTTGGCGGTGGTGACGCGGGGCGTTGCGCCGGGACGCCGGTGATCTGGTCGAGAGGGTCGCCAGGGCGAGCCGCATTGTGGGGGTGGGCCCGCATTAACGTAAATGTCTGGATTCGCGCTGAGTGCGGGGTCCGCCGTCACAGCCGCCGCTGACCAGGCACGATCCCCCGGTGGAGCGTGCCAAGATGGGCGGCGTGACCGCCGCCAGCCTTCCTCCCATTCTGCTCGTCCTCGGCGACGAGGAGCTGCTCGCCACGCGCGCGGTGACGGAAGCGGTGGCGAAAGTCCGCAGCGTCGACCCAGACGTGGACGTCCGGGAGTACCAGGCCGGGGCGCTGACGGTCGGTGAGATCGCCGAGATGCTCAGCCCCTCGCTCTTCGGCGGGCGGCGGGTGCTGGTGCTCCGGGCCGGCCAGGACGCCCGGAAGGATCTCGCGACCGCGCTGCTCGCGTACGCGAAGAACCCCGACCCGGACGTCCAGCTGGTGGTGCTGCACGTGGGCGGGGCGAAGGGCAAGGCGTTCGCCGACGGGCTGAAGGCGGCCGGCGCCACCGTGGTGCCCGCGATGAAACTCAAGGGCCACCGGGAGCGGGTGGCGTTCGTCCGGGAAGAGATCCGCCGGAGCGGCGGGAAGTGCACCGAGGACGCCGCCGAGGCGCTGATCGCCGCCGTCGGCGGGGACCTGCGGGACCTGGCCGCCGCCTGCTCGCAGCTGATCGCCGACACCGACGGGCGGATCGGCGCCGACACCGTGGCCCGGTACTACCGGGGCCGGGTCGAGGTGACCGGCTTCACGGTCGCCGACGCGACCATGATCGGCGACGTCCCGGGGGCGCTGGAGGCGCTGCGCTGGGCCCTGCACGTCGGGGTCGACCCGGTGCCGATCGCCGACGCCCTCGCCGACGGAGTGCGCACCGTGGCCCGGGTCGCCGCCGCCGGCCGGGGCGACCCGTACCAGCTCGCCAGCACCCTCGGCATGCCCGCCTGGAAGATCAAGAACGCGCAGCAACGGGCCCGGGGCTGGACCCCCGAAGGCCTGGTCGAGGCGATGCGGGCGGCCGCCGAGTGCAACGCGGCGGTCAAGGGCGGCGCGGACGACCGGGCGTACGCGTTGGAGAAGGCGGTCTTCTCCGTCGCGGCCGCCCGGCGGGGCGGCGCCCGGTGACCGGCCCCACCCGGACGGCGTGGAGCACCGTGCCCGGCGCGGACGAGCGGTACCGCCCGCTCTACGCCAGGGCGCTCGGGCTGCGCGTCGTCAACCCGGGTGGGGTGCTCTGCTTCCTCTTCTTCGAAGGCGCGGTGGCGCTCGCCGTGCTGCTGGCCCTGGCCGAGCTGGTGAGTTGGTGGGCGGTGGTGGTGCTGCCCGCCGCCGTGGCGCTGATGGTCAAGCTCAACGACATGGTGGCCGAGCGGGTCGTCCGCTCGGCGGCGCTCGTGCCGGAGCAGGAACGGGACCGGTTCCGGCGGCAGATGGAGCCGGTCGTCGGGCGGGCGCGGGTGCCCCGCACCCTGCCCGGCATGGTGGTCGCCACCGAGCCGGCGCCCGCGCCGCCATGGGAGCGGCAGCAGGGCACGCCGGAGTGGCGGCCGGGGGCGCGCTGGTCCACCGGCCCGGACGGGGATTCCGCCGCCCGGTCCTGACCCGCCCCGGTCGTTCGAGACCGTGATCAATCCCCGTTTGTTATGTCGGGGACCGCCCAACACACCGCAAATGGGGTCGATCATGGGCCGACGGGGCTCAGGAACGCGGACAGCCTGAAGCCCCGGGCTACGCCCGGGGCTTCAGGTCAGGTCTGGGGTCGCTCGGTCAGACCGAGAGCGAGCCGACGCGCTTCGCGATCGCCGACTTCCGGTTAGCCGCCTGGTTGGCGTGGATGACGCCCTTGCTGGCGGCCTGGTCCAGCTTGCGGGCCGCGTCACGCATGAGAACGGTGGCCTTCTCGGCGTCACCGGCCTCCGCAGCCTCGTTGAACTTCCGGATGGCGGTCTTCAGCGACGACTTGACCGACTTGTTACGCAGCCGGCGCTTCTCGTTCTGCCGGTTGCGCTTGATCTGGGACTTGATGTTCGCCACGCGACAGCCTCGTCTTGATAGCTCGGTTTGGTCTGCTTCTGCGCGCGACAAGCAGGCGTCATCGCTGCGCGAAGAGCCAGGTTACCAGGTCGGCCGGGACGAGCCAAAACGACTCAGCTCCAGCCCTGCCGAACGGCCAGCCAGTGCAGCGCCTGTTCCCCGCTGAACCGCTGGTGCGCCCCCAGGTGGGGCGAGACCGCCGGCGCGGGGCGCGGGGCGGGTGGGGCCGGTGGTGGGCCGGCGGCGGCGGAGGTGAGGTAGTAGCCGGCCAGTGCGGCCAGCGTCACGTCGAGGGCGTCCGGCGGGGCGCCGGCCGCGGCCGGATGGCCGGCGAAGATCGCATCCACGGGCAGCCCGTCGGCGTACCCGGTGATCAGCAGGCCGGCCAGGTCGAACCAGGCGGGGCCGTGGCAGATCCAGTTCCAGTCGCAGAACCAGGCCCGGCCGCCGGCGTCGAGCAGCACGTTGTCCACCCGTAGGTCGCCGTGGACCAGGCCGCGGCCGGCGGCGGCGTACCCGGGCAGCCGGGACTCCAGCGCGACCAGTTCGGTCAGGCGGCCGTGCGCGGCGGCCGGCATCGGTGGCACCGGTTCGCGCCCGGCGGCCACCTCGCCCCACCACAGGATGTCGTCGCGGGCCAGGTCCGCCAGGTGGGGCAGGCCGAGGGCGACCAGCTCGGCGGGCGGGTCGGCCAACGCGGCGGCCAGCTCGGCGTACCCGGCGAGGACGGCGTCCAGCTCGGTCCGGTCCCAGGGCAGCCGGGGCGTGCGGCCGTCGACGGCGTCCAAGGCGAGCGCGTACCAGCCGGACGCGGTCAACGCCCAGCGTGGGCGGGGGACCGGCAGGCCGGCCGGGAGCCGGGCGAGGACCGCCGCCTCCCGGCCGTACCAGTCGGCCAGGTGCCGCTGGTGGGTCAGGTCGGCGGCCTTGACGAAGATCCGGCCGCCGTCCGCGCCGGTCAGCAGGGCGGCGAACCCGCCGGTGAAGCCCGCTGTCGCGGTCCGCGCCGACACCACCGGCGCGCCGAGCCGGGCGGCCACCGCGGCGCGCAGCCCGGCCGGCAGCGTCGACCAGTCCGGCCGGACGGCGGTGGCGTGGTACGGCACCGGGGGCGGCGGGAGCGCGGGCACGCCCACCATGCTGCCCTGCCGGTGCGCCCCCGCCCAGCCGCGCGGCCGTCCCGGCTTCCTGTCGTACCGCGCTGGCAGCATCCGCCCCGTGCGCATGGACGAGTTCTGGGCGTTGATCGAGCGGTCCGCCGCCGTCACCGCCCGCCCCGACGAGCGGCTGGCCTGGCTCACCGACCGCCTGGCCGAGCGGCCCGCCGCCGTGGCGGTGGACTTCGCCGTCCGCCTCGACGAGCTGCGGGGCCGGGTCGACACCTGGCGGCACTGGGGCGCGGCGCTGCTGATCTGTGGCGGCCTCTGCTCCGACGACGGCTTCCACTACTTCCAGGCCTGGCTGGTCGGGCTCGGCCGGGCGGCCTTCGAACGGGTCGCCGACGACCCGGACGCGCTCGCCGACGTGCCGCAGGTGCGTTGCCTGGCCGGGCGGCATCCGCGCGAGTGGGCGGAGGACGAGTGGCCGGAGTGGGAGGGCCTGGACTACGTCGCGGACGAGGCGTACGAGCGGGTCACCGGCGAGGAGGAGGGCCTGGACGAGGCCGTCGAGGCCCGGAGGCGGGAGCTGAGTTCCTCACCCGACCCCGCCGACGAGCGGTGGGATCTCGGCGACCCGGCCGAACTGGCCCGCCGGTACCCGCGACTCGCCGCCATGTTCCCGCTGCCGGATCGCGCCCGGGAGCGGGTCTGGGAGACTGCCAGGCCATGAGGACCGACGACTTCTGGCAGCTGATCGACGAGGCGCGGGCCGGCGCCGGGGGAGAGGGCGACGCGGTCGCCGCCCGCGCGGTCGCCCTGCTGGCCGAGCGGGACCCGGAGGACATCGTCGGGTACGCGCGCCACCAGCAGCGGGTCCTGTCCGCCTCCTACCGGGTCGACCTCTGGGGCGCGGCCTACCTGATCAACGGGGGCGCCTCGGACGACGGTTTCGAGTACTTCCGGGGCTGGCTGATGACCCAGGGCAGGGCGGTGTTCGCCCGGGCGGTGGCCGACCCGGACTCCCTGGCGGAGCTGCCCCGGGTGCGGGCCGCCGCGCTCAGCGGCGAGGAGTTCGAGTGCGAGGACATGCTCGCAGTGCCGTGGGAGGCGTACCGGAAGGCGACCGCGACCGAACTGCCGGCGGAGCGGGACCCGGTCGCGGTGCCCGACCTCAACGACTTCTGGGACTTCGACGACGAGGACGAGGCCCGGCGCCGGCTGCCCCGGCTGGCGGCGCTCTTCGTGGAGCCGCCGGAGGAGTGACCCGACCGGGCCGGGGGAGGCCGCCGGGCCCAGCGACCGGTGGGCGGCCGCCGGAGGAGTGACCCGGCTGGGCTGGAGGAGGCGGCCGGGCCGAGTGCCGGCACGGGCCGGGCGGGCCGTCGGAGGAGTGACCCGGCTCGGCCGGGGAAGGCCGGGGGTGGGCCGCCCGGCGGTGAGCCGCGGCACCCAGGTGTGATCGGACCGCGTCCGGAGCGACGTGGGAGCATAGAGGGGGCCGGCGGCGCGCCGGCCCGCTCACGTCAGCCGACCAGAACGGACAGCTGTGCCACCGAAGCTCGATCCCGGCGCGAACGCTCCTGGTGCCACCGACCCCGGCCGCATCCGGAACTTCGGCATCATCGCCCACATCGACCACGGGAAGTCGACCCTGGCCGACCGGATGTTGCAGCTCACCGGCGTGGTCGACCCCCGGCAGATGCGGGCGCAGTACCTCGACCGGATGGACATCGAGCGCGAGCGCGGCATCACCATCAAGAGCCAGGCCGTCCGGATGCCGTGGACCATCCGGGAGGGCGACCGGGCCGGCGAGCAGGCCGTGCTCAACATGATCGACACCCCGGGCCACGTCGACTTCACCTACGAGGTGTCCCGCTCGCTGGCCGCCTGCGAGGGTGCCGTGCTGCTGGTCGACGCCGCTCAGGGCATCGAGGCGCAGACGCTGGCGAACCTCTACCTCGCGCTCGAGAACGACCTGCGCATCATCCCGGTGCTCAACAAGATCGACCTGCCGGCCGCCCAGCCGGAGAAGTACGCCGAGGAGCTGGCGCACCTGATCGGCGGCGACCCGGCAGACTGCATCAAGGTCTCCGGCAAGACCGGCGAGGGGGTGCCGTACCTGCTCGACGAGATCGTCCGGCAGTTCCGGCCGCCCGTCGGCGACGCCGACGCGCCCGCCCGGGCGATGATCTTCGACTCGGTCTACGACGTCTACCGGGGCGTGGTCACCTACGTCCGGGTGATCGACGGGCGGATCAGCGCCCGCGACCGGATCAAGATGATGTCCACGGGTGCCGTGCACGAGCTGCTGGAGATCGGCGTCATCTCGCCCGAGATGGTGAAGGCCGAGGCGCTCGGCGTCGGCGAGGTCGGCTACCTGATCACCGGCGTGAAGGACGTCCGCCAGTCCCGGGTCGGTGACACGGTCACCATCAACTCCCGCCCGGCGAGCCAGGCCCTCGGCGGCTACAAGGACCCGAAGCCGATGGTCTACTCCGGCCTCTACCCGATCGACGGCTCGGACTACCCCAACCTGCGCGAGGCGCTGGACAAGCTCAAGCTCAACGACGCCGCGCTGGACTACGAGCCGGAGACCTCCGGCGCGCTCGGCTTCGGCTTCCGCTGTGGCTTCCTCGGCCTGCTGCACCTGGAGATCATCCGGGAGCGGCTGGAGCGGGAGTACAACCTCGACCTGATCTCCACCGCGCCGAACGTGGTCTACCGGGCCCTCACCGAGGACGGCGAGGAGATCGTGGTGACCAACCCGAGCGAGTACCCCACCGGCAAGATCGCCGAGGTGTACGAGCCGGTCGTGCGCGCCACCGTGCTGACCCCGAACGACTACGTGGGCGCGGTGATGGAGCTGTGCCAGGGCCGCCGGGGCAGCCTGCTCGGCATGGACTACCTCTCCGCCGACCGGGTGGAGCTGCGCTACACGCTGCCCCTCGCGGAGATCATCTTCGACTTCTTCGACCAGTTGAAGAGCCGCACCAAGGGCTACGCCTCGTTGGACTACGAGCCCTCCGGCGAGCAGGCGTCCGACCTGGTCAAGGTCGACATCCTGCTGCACGGCGAGCCGGTGGACGCGTTCAGCGCGATCGTGCACAAGGACAAGGCGTACAACTACGGGGTCAGCATCGCGGCCAAGCTGCGCAGCCTGATCCCGCGCCAGCAGTTCGAGGTGCCGATCCAGGCGGCCATCGGCAGCCGGGTGATCGCGCGGGAGACCATCCGGGCGATCCGCAAGGACGTGCTCGCCAAGTGCTACGGCGGTGACATCAGCCGTAAGCGCAAGCTGCTGGAGAAGCAGAAGGAAGGCAAGAAGCGGATGAAGATGGTCGGCCGGGTGGAGGTCCCCCAGGAGGCCTTCATCGCCGCCCTCTCCTCCGACTCCGGCGACGCCAAGGCGCCCGGCAAAAAGTAGCGCGACGGCTGACGGCCGGCATCCTCCCGCGGGGGTGCCGGCCGTTTCGCGTGCCCGCCGCCGGGCCGTACCCGGGAATTTTCCGGTGGCCGCCGCGGCCCTGCCCGGTGTCGGCCCATGCGGCCTGAGCTGCGGGTTTGCCGTGCTGCGCGGCAATCGACGCGGGGGTCGCGTATCGACAGGGGGCGTCAGCCGTTTCGCTGAGTCGGTTTGGATTTTCGGACGGTCGGGAATCTAGCGGTCACGACAGGAACCACACACCCCGTGTGACCCAATCTTCAGAAGGAGGGCGACCGTGGAGCTCACCGTTTGGGGCATCATCACCGCGATCGTTGTTGGTCTCATCGTCGGCGCTCTTGGCCGCCTGGTCGTGCCGGGCCGTCAGAACATGCCGATCTGGCTGCACATGCTGATCGGTATCGGCGCGGCCCTGCTGGGCACCGTGCTGGCGCGGGCCATCGGCATCGCGACCGAGACCTCCGGCATCGACTGGATGGAACTGCTGGTGCAGGTCGTGCTGGCCGCCATCGCCGTGGCCCTGGTGGCCGGCGTGGGTCGTCGCCGCAGCATCACCCACCGGTAATCCAGCGCACCGCACGCTCAGCGGGCGCCCGTTCCCCTCGGGGGCGGGCGCCCGCTCGCGTCTGCCCCCGGAACCCCGGCCCACCCGCTGACCTCCGTGCGACGGCTGCGACGGCTGCGACGAAAGTACAGGTCACGGCGAATCTCGACCAGATCGTTCCCGGAGTCGGTTTGGAAAATTGCGGGATCGGGAACCTTATCGATCACGCCAAGAACCACACACTCGTGTGTCATACCTACAGAAGGAGGACGGTCGTGGAGCTCACCGTCTGGGGCATCATCACCGCCATCGTCGTCGGTCTCATCGTCGGCGCGCTGGGCCGCCTGGTCGTGCCGGGCCGGCAGAACATGCCGATCTGGCTGCACATGCTGATCGGTATCGGCGCGGCCCTGCTGGGCACCGTGCTGGCGCGTGCCATGGGCATCGCGACCGAGACCTCCGGCATCGACTGGATGGAACTGCTGGTTCAGGTCGTGCTGGCCGCCATCGCCGTGGCCCTGGTGGCCGGCGTGGGTCGTCGCCGCAGCGTCACCCACCGGTAAGCAGCGACAACGCTCGTCGACGGGCGCCCGACCGAGAGGTCGGGCGCCCGTCCGCGTACCCGGAACGGGTCTGCTCCCCGACCCGCCGGCTGCGGTACCGTCGCCTCGCCCGGAACCCGCCCCTGTCGTAAAGGAATTTTTCCTACTAGGGTGCGGCAGAGAAGGTTACTGCCAGACGGCGCGAGGGAGAAGTGGCGTGAACAGGTGGAAGCGGCTGGCTCCGGTCACCGCCGTCGTGGCCTCGGCCGCGATGGTGCTCGCCGGTTGCGGGGGCTCCGGCGACGACGAAGCGGCCGACAAGAGCAAGCTCACGGTCTGGATGATGGGCGAGGGCAGCGACGCCCAGACGAAGTTCCTCGACGGCGTCGAGACCGAGTTCCGGCAGAAGCACCCCGACACCGACGTGGTCGTCCAGTACATCCCCTGGCTGGAGGCGCCGAAGAAGTTCCAGGCGGCGCTCGCCGGCGGTGAGGGGCCGGACGTCACCGAGCTGGGCAACACCGAGACCCAGGGCTGGGCGGCCCAGGAGGCGCTCGCCGACGTCACCGGGAAGATGTCCGGCTGGGCGGAGAGCAAGGACATCCTGCCGGACCTGGTGAAGAACGCCCAGCTCGACGGCAAGCAGTACGGCGTCCCGTGGTACGCCGGCGTCCGCGCCATCTACTACCGCACCGACTGGTTCGCCGAGGCCGGCGTGAAGACGCCGACGAACTGGGACGAGCTGGTCGCCGCCGCCAAGGCCGTGCAGGCCAAGAAGCCGGGCACCTACGGCATCGCGCTGCCGGGCAACTCCGAGCTGCCCTTCTACTCGTTCCTCTGGGGCGCCGGCGGCGAGATCGCCACCAACCAGGGCGGCAGCTGGAAGTCCGGCTACACCACGCCGGAGGCGCAGAAGGCGGTCAAGTTCTGGACCGACCTGGTCACCGTGCACAAGGTCGCCCCGCCGGCCGCCGCCGGCTGGAACGAGATCGACGCCCGCACCCAGTTCGCCACCGGCAAGGCGGCGATGGCCTTCGGCGGTAGCTGGCAGGGCGGCGCCATCAAGAAGGACAACCCCGACATCGAGAAGGTCTGGGGCACCTTCCCGATCCCCGGCCCGGACGGCAAGCCGGCCCCGGCGTTCGCCGGCGGCTCCGACATCGCCCTCTGGAAGGACAGCAAGAAGCAGGACCTGGCGTGGGACTACCTCACCGTCCTGTTGAACAAGAAGAACGCGAAGGCCTTCGCCAGCAGCCTGAACTTCTTCCCGGTCTACTCCGACCAGGTCAGCGGCGGTGAGTACGCCAACGACAAGATCATGGCCGCGTTCGCCACCACCATGCAGAACACCAAGGTCACCCCGCTGACCCCGAAGTGGGTGGAGGTCAGCCGCACCAAGACGGTGACCCAGGCGATGAACAGCTCGGTGATGAAGGGTCAGAAGACGGTCGAGCAGGCCACCGCCGACGCCGCCGCCGAAATGGAAAGCATTCTCAACGCGAAGTGAGCACCCTGACCAAGTCCACCGGGACTGCCACCGTGCGGAAGACCTCCGCACGACGGCGGCCCCGCGTGGACCACCTGCCGTACCTGCTCCTGCTGCCCTGCCTGGTGGTCATCGGGGTGCTGCTGCTCTGGCCGCTCGGCCAGGTGGTGGCGATGTCGTTCTACAAGCTGGACAGCGTCCGGCAGCTGCGCGGCGACCGCGAGTGGCCGTGGGTGGGGCTGGGCAACTACACCCAGATCCTCGGCGACCCGTTCTTCCGTACGGTGCTGCGCAACACGGTGCTCTTCGCCGCCGCGAACGTGGTGCTGACGATGATCCTCGGCACCCTGGTCGGGCTGCTGCTCAACCGGCTCGGCCGGCGGATGGCCACCTTCGTGGCGAGCTGCGTCATGCTCGCCTGGGCCACCCCGGCGCTGACCGGCACGATCGTCTGGAAGTGGATCTTCGACGACACCAGCGGGCTGGTCACCTGGCTGTTCAACAAGCTGCCCGACGGGCTGTCGACCACGCTCTTCGGCCGCAGCGACTGGACCGGGTACGGCTGGTTCAACTCCCCGCTGCTCTTCTTCGCCATCCTCACCCTGGTGGTGGTCTGGCACTCCTTCCCGTTCATCGCGGTGAGCGTGCTCGCCGGGCTCAAGAGCGTGCCGAGCGAGCTGCACGAGGCGGCCCGGGTCGACGGGGCCGGGCCGTGGAAGGTGTTCTGGAAGATCACCTTCCCGTTGCTGCGGCCGGTCTTCGGGATCCTGATCGTGCTCAGCACCATCTGGGACTTCAAGGTCTTCACCCAGCAGTTCGTGCTGGCCGGCGGCACCCAGGACCGGCCGACGTTCATGCTCTCCATCTACTCGTACGCCGAGGCCTTCTCGCCGCCGCCCAAGTACGGCGTGGGCTCCGCGATCGCGGTCATCCTCACCCTGATCCTGCTGGTGGTGACCGGTCTCTACGTCCGCATGGTGCTCAAGCAGGGGGAGGACGCGTGAGGCGCGGCGCGGTGGTGAAGCGGGTCGCCCTCAACGGCGCGGGCCTGCTGGTGGCGCTCTTCGCGGCCTTCCCCGTCTACTGGATGGTCGCCACGTCACTGAAGCCGAACCGGGAGATCTTCTCGTCGACGCCCCGGCCGGTGCCGGCCGAACCGACCCTGGACCACTACCGGGAGATCCTCACCGGCAACCTGATCCCGGGCGTGACGTTCGCCGACTTCTTCCTCAACAGCGCCCTGGTGGCGGTGAGCACGGTGCTGCTCAGCGGCCTGGTCGCGCTGCTCGCGGCCACCGCGGTGGCCCGGTTCCGGTTCACCCTCCGGACCAGCTTCCTGATCATGCTGCTGGTGGTGCAGATGATCCCGCTGGAGGCGCTGGTCATCCCGCTGTTCCTGATGATCCAGCGGCTCGGGCTCTACAACACCCTGCCCAGCCTGATCCTGACCTACCTCGGCTTCTCGCTGCCGTTCGCGGTCTGGATGCTGCGCGGCTTCGTTGCCGCGGTGCCCAAGGAACTGGAGGAGGCCGCGGCGATCGACGGGGCCAGCCGAGCCCAGATCTTCCGTCGGATCCTCTTCCCGCTGGTGGCGCCGGGCCTGGTCGCCACCAGCATCTTCTCCTTCATCACCGCCTGGAACGAGCTGATCTTCGCGTTGACCTTCGTCAACGACCAGGACCGGTACACCCTGCCGGTGGCGATGACCTTCTTCTTCGGCCGGGACGACACCGCGTGGGGGTCGGTGATGGCCGCCTCGACGCTGTTCACCCTGCCGGTGGTCGTCTTCTTCCTGCTGGTGCAGCGCCGGATGGTCTCCGGACTGGTCGCCGGCGCCGTCAAGGGCTGAGCCGCCCGTCGAGGGCTGAGCCGCGCCGTCGAGGGCTGAGCCGACGGCGGATCGGCGGGTGCCCCGGACCCGGCGCCCACGGCTAGGCTCTGCGCCATGACGGGCAGGCTGGCGGCGGTGAACCTCGGCATGGTGACCGAGGCGGAGTGGGCGGGCGACGCGAGCGGCCGCACCGGCATCGACAAACGACCGGTCGACGGTCCGGTGCTGCTGCGCGCCGACGGGGTGGCCGGGGACTTCATCGGCGAGCGGGCCCACCACGGCGGCCCCGACCAGGCGGTCTACGCGTACGCGGGGGAGGACGCCGAGTGGTGGTCGGCTGAGCTGGGGCGCACCCTCCCGCCCGGCGGGTTCGGCGAGAACCTGACCACCTCGGCGGTGGACGTGACCGGGGCGGTCATCGGCGAGCTGTGGGCGATCGGCTCGGCGGTGCTCCAGGTGACCAAGCCGCGTACCCCCTGCACCACCTTCGCCGGGTTCTGGGACGTACCCGACCTGATCAAGCGGTTCACGGTGCGGGCGGCGCCCGGGGCGTACCTGCGGGTGCTGCGCGAGGGCGAGGTCGGCGCGGGCGACCCGGTCGAGGTGGTGGACCGGCCGGCGCACGGGGTCACCATCGGTGAGGTGTTCCGGGCGATGAACCTCGAACCGGAGCTGCTGCCCCGGCTGCTGGACGCCGCCGAGCTGCCGGCGCCGGTCATGGAGAAGGTCCGTCGCCGGGTGGCCGGCAGCCGCGCCTGACCCGGCGGGACTTCGGGTCGCGCGACGCCGGTAGGCCGGCGCCCGCGTCGGGCCGCAGGGTGCCGGCGACCGGGGTCACCCCTCGGCGAAGACCTCCGCCAGCACCTGGCCGTCGGCCGGGCGGCCGTCGGAGACCTTGGCCCAGGTGCCGGCCTCGGCGGTCCACTCCAGGCCGGCGAAGCGGACCCGCTTCACCCCGTGGTCGGGTGCGTGGGACACCAGCCAGTGGGCGTACCGCCAGCCGTCGCGACCGTCGGCCGCGGGCACGGTGAGCCCGGTCAGCGCGGCCACCGTGCCGGTGCCCGGCAGCCCCCAGTCCAGGGTCAGGCCGCGGGTCAGCGCCGCCGCGGCCGCCTCACCCCGCATGACCGGCGTCCGGCTCACCGTGCAGGCCACCGCGCCGGTCGCCTCGCCGAGCAGGGCGCGGGTCAGCACCTCGGACTCGTCCGCCCACTTCTGGTACGCCGTCGGGAAGGCCGACCGCTGGACCGCCTGGGCCGCGTCGGTGACCCGCATCTCCTCCCAGCCGCGCACCTTCTTCAGCGCGGCGTAGAAGCGGTTGGCCGCGTACCGCTGGTCGCGGATCTGCTGCGGGGTGCCCCAGCCCTGGCTCGGCCGCTGCTGGAACAGGCCGATCGAGTCCCGGTCGCCGCCGGAGAGGTTGCGCAGGCCCGACTCCTGGTACGCGGTGGCCAGCGCGACCACCACCGCCCGCTCGGGCATCTGCCGCTGGATACCGATCGCCGCGATCGTCGCCGCGTTCGCCATCTGGTCGGCGTCGAGGAGCACCGTGCCGTCGGCCTGGACGGTGCAGGTGCGGCTGGCGACGGGGAGCCGGAGCTCGCCGCCGAGCTGACGGACGACGACCCAGACCCCGAGAAGAGCGACGACCGCGAACACGACACCGACTGCGGCAATTGCCCGAGTTCGCACCCGCACCTCCTGTTTCACGGTCATCCCCAGCGTACGTGCCCGAAAAGGCGAGCCGGGTCGGCCGACCGGTTCACATTTTCGGGAGCAAAGGAACGAAGCACCTCGAACCGGTGCTACCGCGCCCCGTCTGCCGGACCACCGTCCAGAGCGGCCACCCATCGAGCCGATCGCTTCTCGCGGAAGGCGAGCACGCCCTCGCGGCCCTCGTCGGAGAGGAAGTAGCCGGTGGAGAGGGCGGACAGCTCGGCGATCTCGCCGCGCAGGTCGGTGGGGGCCGGGCGGCGCAGCAGCCCCTTCGCCCCGGCCAGTGCCCCCGGCGCGCCGCGCACCAGCGAGGCGCAGTAGCGCTCCACCGCCGCGTCCAGCCCGTCCGCCGGCACCGCCGCGGTCACCAGGCCGATCTCGGCGGCCCGCCGGCCGTCGAAGGTGTCCCCGGTCAGGTACAGCTCGGCCGCCGCGCGCGGGTGCAGCCGGGGCAGCACCGTGGCGGAGATGACCGCCGGGATCACCCCGATCCGCACCTCGGTGAAGGCGAACGTCGCCTCCTCGGCGCAGACCGCCAGGTCGGCCGCCGCGATCAGGCCCAACCCGCCGGCCCGCGCCGGCCCGGCCACCTTCGCCAGCACCGGCTTCGGGCACTCCCAGACCGCCGCCAGCACGTCGCCGAGCATCCCGGCCGGCACGCTCCCGCTGGCGTACGCGGCGGCCGTCTCCTTCAGGTCCGCGCCGGAGCAGAAGACCGGCCCGGTGTGGTCCAGCACGATCACCCGTACGGCGTCGTCGGCGACCGCCGCGGCGATCCCGGCCAGCAGCTCCGTCATCAGGGGCGTGGAGAGCGCGTTGCGGTTGTGCGGGCTGTCCAGGGTGAGGGTGGTCACCCCGCGGGCCGTGGCGACCCGCACGAGGCGGTCGGGAGAGGTCATGCCGGGCACACTAGTGGCCATGCCCGGCGTCCTTCCAGAAGGCGAGACCGTCCCCGTCGATGGGTCGCTGCCCGCCACCGCCCTGAGCGCGGTCGGCGCGCGCGGCTTCGGCGTGTACGTCCACGTGCCGTTCTGTGCCAGCCGCTGTGGCTACTGCGACTTCAACACCTACACGGCCGCCGAACTCGGCGGCGGCGCCGACCGGGAGTCGTACGCCGACACCGTGCTGGCCGAGCTGGCGCTGGCGGCCCGGGTCCTCGGCGACACCCCGCCGCCCCGGGTGGACACCGTCTTCGTCGGCGGTGGCACGCCGACCCTGCTCCCCGCCGACGACCTGGCCCGCATCCTGGACGGCATCGACCGCACCTGGGGGCTGGCCGCCGACGCCGAGGTGACCACCGAGGCCAACCCCGAGTCGGTCACCCCGCAGTCGCTGCGCACCCTGCGCGCGGCCGGCTACACCCGGATCTCCCTGGGCATGCAGTCCGCCGCGCCCGGGGTGCTGGCGATCCTCGATCGCCGGCACAGCGCCGGCCGGGCGGTCGCCGCCGCGCTGGAGGCCCGCGACGCCGGGTTCGACCACGTCAACCTGGACCTGATCTACGGCACGCCGGGGGAGAGCACGGCGGACTTCGCCGCCAGCCTCGACCAGGTGGTCGCCGCCGGGGTGGACCACGTCAGCGCGTACGCCCTGATCGTGGAGGACGGCACCCGACTCGCCGCCCGGATGCGGCGCGGCGAGCTGCCGTACCCGTCGGACGACGTGGCGGCGGACCGGTACCTGGCCGCGGAGGCCGTCCTCGACGCGGCCGGCTTCTCCTGGTACGAGGTCTCCAACTGGGCCCGCTCCGAGGCGGCCCGGTGCCGGCACAACCTGCTCTACTGGACCGGCGCGGACTGGTGGGGCCTCGGCCCGGGGGCGCACAGCCACGTCGGCGGGGTGCGCTGGTGGAACGTCAAGCACCCCACGGCGTACGCGAAGCGCCTGGCCGCCGGGGAGTCGCCCGGCCTGGCCCGGGAGGTGCTGACCGCCGGCGAGGCGCACATGGAGGACGTCATGCTCCGGCTGCGGCTCGCCTCCGGCCTGCCGCTGGATGCCCTCGACCCGGCGGGTCGGGCGGGTGCCGAGCGGGCGCTGGCCGACGGCCTGCTGGACCCGGCGGGGCACGCGGCGGGGCGGGCGGTGCTCACCCTGCGCGGGCGGCTGCTGGCCGACGCCGTGGTCCGCGACCTGCTGCCCTGATCCCGCGCGGCCCGGCCGGCCCGGCTGGGCCGGCCGGGACCGGTCACTTCTTGAAGGCGTAGCTCGCCGGGTAGCGGTAGACCACACCCTCGGTGGCCTTCACCCCGCCGATGATGCCGAAGATGATCGGCACCAGGGCGGTCAGGATCGGGATGAAGAAGAGCACCCCACAGGTGACGATGGCCAGGACGAAGCCGATGACGTTGGCGATCGCCCAGGTGATCTGGAAGTTCAGCGAGGCCGTGGCGTGCGCCCGCACGGTGGGCGACTGCTGGCCCTTGGCGGAGAGCGCGATCAGCGGCGCCACCCAGCCGAGCAGGCTGCCGCCGACGATCACGCCGACCGGGCCGCCGAAGTGCGCGACCAGCGACCAGGTCTTGTCGTCGTCGGTGGCGTAGCCGGCGCCCGGGGCGCCGTACCCGCCGCCGGGAGCGCCGTACCCGCCGCCGGGAGCGCCGTACCCGCCGCCGGGAGCGCCGTACCCGCCGCCGGGAGCGCCGTACCCGCCGGCGGTCGGATAGCCGACGCCCGGCGCGGAGTAGCCGCCCGGCGGTGGGTAGCCGCCCGACGGCGGTTGGTCACCGGTGGGTGGTGGATAGCCACCGGGCGGGGGATAGCCGCCCGCCCCGGGTGCCCCGGACAGTGGTGCGGTGGGCGGCTCGTACGACGAGCCGGAGGGGGCGGTCGGGTCCGGGCGGTCGCCGGGGTCCCCCGCTCCGGGAGGGCGAGGTGGTTCAGTCATGGACGTCACGGTAGGGGTTGCCGGCAAGCCCTCACCAGAGCGACACCGCCCCGGATGTCCGGATGATCGGCCCTGGCGCGCCGTCCGGGTGGCGGGGCGCACCCGTGGTCCGTCGCTGATCATCGCGTCAGCGGGGACGCCGACGTAGACTGGCACTCGCTACAGTCGAGTGCCAGTGCGCTCGCCCGGGCGCCTCAGTCGCTCCGGGCCGACGTGCGTCAGGAGGTGGGGAGATGGGTCTCGACGACCGCAAGCTCGCCGTGCTGCGCGCGATCGTCGAGGACTACGTCGCCACGCAGGAGCCGGTCGGCAGCAAGGCCCTGGTGGAGCGGCACCAGCTCGGCGTCTCGCCGGCCACGGTGCGCAACGACATGGCCGTGCTGGAGGAGGAGGGCTACATCCGGCAGCCGCACACCAGTGCCGGCCGGGTGCCCACCGACCGTGGCTACCGCCTCTTCGTCGACCGGCTGTCCCGGGTCAAGCCGCTCAGCCCGGCCGAGCGCCGGGCGATCGAGCGCTTCCTGGTCGGCGCGGTCGACCTGGACGACGTGGTGCACCGCACCGTACGGCTGCTGGCCCAGCTGACCCGGCAGGTCGCCGTGGTGCAGTACCCGTCGCTGGCCCGCTCCTCGGTGCGCCACCTGGAGCTGGTGCCGATCTCCACCACCCGGCTGATGCTGGTCATGATCGCCGACACCGGCCGGGTCGAACAGCGACTGGTGGAGCTGCCCGCGCCGATCCCCGCCGACCACGTCACCGACCTGCGCCGGCTGGTCAACGAGAAGCTGGTCGGCAGCCGGCTGTCGGAGACCCCGCCGCTGGTCCAGGCGCTGGTCGACGAGTCCGCCCCGTACCTGCGCGGGGCGATGACCACGCTCTCCACCGTGCTGCTGGAGACGCTGGTCGAACGGCACGAGGAGCGCATCGCGCTCGCCGGCACCGCGAACCTCACCCGGGGTGGCCTGCTCGACTTCCAGGGCTCGCTGCGGCCCATCCTGGAGG
Organism: Micromonospora purpureochromogenes; assembly: GCF_900091515.1. Lineage (NCBI taxonomy): Bacteria > Bacillati > Actinomycetota > Actinomycetes > Micromonosporales > Micromonosporaceae > Micromonospora > Micromonospora purpureochromogenes. Next base: position 2,072,623 of record NZ_LT607410.1, read on the forward strand.
CGCTGGAGGAGGAGGTGGTGATGCTCAAGCTGATCGGCGAGGCCGAGTCGACCACCACCCGGGTGCTGATCGGCGACGAGAACGAGATCGACAACCTCCGGGCCGCCTCCGTGGTCAGCACCGGCTACGGGCCGGGGGCGACCGCGCTCGGCGGGCTGGGCGTGTTGGGCCCCACCCGGATGGACTACCCCGGCACCATCGCCACGGTGAGGGCCGTGGCACGCTACGTGGGCGAGCTGCTGGCCCAGAACTGATCCAGGGCAGGGGCCGGCACCCGGCTCCGGCCGACGACCGGCGCAACGCGAGACGAACATGAGGACACCGAACGCAGTGGCCAGGGACTACTACGGCATTCTCGGCGTGAGCCGGGAAGCCTCCGACGACGAGATCAAGCGCGCCTACCGCAAGCTGGCGCGGCAGTTCCACCCGGACGTCAATCCGGACCCGGAGGCTCAGGAGAAGTTCAAGGACATCAACGCCGCGTACGAGGTCCTCTCGGACGACCGCAAACGGCAGATCGTCGACCTGGGTGGCGACCCGCTCGCCCCGGGTGGCGGCGGCGCGGGGCCGGGCGGTCCCGGCGGCGCGGGCCCGTTCGTCGGTTTCCAGGACATCATGGACGCGTTCTTCGGCGGCGCCGCGGGCGGCGCCCGGGGGCCGCGGCCGCGTACCCGGCCGGGCGCCGACGCGATCCTGCGGCTGGAGCTGGACCTGCACGAGACCGCGTTCGGCGTCGAGGCGCCGATCACGGTCGACACCGCGGTGCTCTGCACCACCTGCTCCGGCGCCGGCACCGCCGCCGGCACCCACCTGGCCACCTGCGAGGCGTGCGGCGGCCGGGGCGAGGTGCAGTCGGTGCAGCGCACCTTCCTCGGCCAGGTGGTCTCCGCCCGCCCCTGCACCGTCTGCCAGGGGTACGGCACCACCATCCCGCACCCCTGCCCGACCTGCGCCGGCGACGGCCGGGTGCGCACCCGCCGCTCGCTGACCGTCAAGATCCCCGCCGGGGTCGAGGACGGCATGCGGATCCGGCTCGCCCAGCAGGGCGAGGTGGGCCCGGGTGGCGGCACCGCCGGCGACCTCTACGTGGAGATCCACGAGCGGCCCCACGACGTGTACTCCCGCAAGGGCGACGACCTGCACTGCCGGGTCACCGTGCCGATGACCGCCGCCGCGCTCGGCACCCGGCTGACCATCAAGACGCTGGACAGCGAGGAGACGGTCGACGTCAAGGCCGGCACCCAGCCGGGCAGCACGCTGCGGCTGCGCGCCCGGGGCGTACCGCACCTGCGCGGCACCGGCCGGGGCGACCTCTACGTCCACCTCGACGTGCGGACCCCGACGAAGCTCGACGCCGACCAGGAGAAGATGCTGCGCGACTTCGCCAAGACCCGGGGCGAGGAGGTCGCCGAGCTGACCAAGCAGGGCGGCTTCTTCTCCCGGATGCGCGACGCCTTCAACGGGCACGCCTGAGGTGTCCGCGCCGCTGTTCCTGGTCGAGGCGCTGCCCACCGGCGACACGCTGACCCTGGACGGGCCGGAGGGCCACCACGCGGCCACCGTGCAGCGGCTGCGCGTCGGCGAGGAACTGCTGCTGGCCGACGGCCGGGGCGGCACGGCCGCCGCCGTGGTCACCACCGTCGGCCGGGGCACCCTCGACGTGCGGGTCACCTCCCGGGGGTACGCCGACGCGCCGGTCCCCCGGATCGTGGTGGTGCAGGGCATCGCCAAGGGGGACCGGGGCGAGCTGGCCGTGCAGGCGATGACCGAGGTCGGGGTGGACGAGATCGTGCCCTGGGCGGCGTCCCGCTCGGTGACCCAGTGGCGCGGCGACCGGGGCGTACGGGCCCGGGACAAGTGGGTGGCGACCGCCCGGGAGGCGGCCAAGCAGGCCCGCCGGCCCTGGCTGCCGGTGGTGGCCGGCGCCCCGGACGAGTCCACCGGGACCGTGGTCCGGCGGATCGCCGGAGCCGGTGCCGCCTTCGTGCTGCACGAGGAGGCCGACGAGCGGCTGACCACCGCCGAGCTGCCCCGCACCGGCGAGATCGTGCTGGTGGTCGGCCCGGAGGGTGGCATCGCCCCGGTCGAGCTGACCGCCTTCGCCGACGCCGGCGCCCGCCCGGTGCGGCTCGGTCCGTCGGTGCTGCGCACCTCCACGGCCGGGGTGGCCGCGCTGAGCGTGCTGGCCACCCGCCTCGGTCGCTGGTAGCCGGGGCGGGGGAAGACCGGCTCCTCCTCCGCTGATCGTCGGGCGTCGCCCGGGCCGGCGTCAGGTACGCAGGTAGGAGGCGCCGTTGAGGTCGACGATGGTGCCGGAGGCCCACTGCGCCTCGGGGCTGGCCAGCCAGTGCACGGCGGCGGCGATCTCCTCGGGCCGGGCCACCCGGCCGAACGGGCTCTGCGCCCGGATCGCGTCGCCCTGCTCGCCGGTCAGGTGCTCCGTGGTCATGTCGGTCGCCACGAAGCCCGGGGCGACCGTGGCGACCGCGATGCCGTACGGGGCGAGCGCGACGGCGAGGGACTGCCCCAGCGCGTTCAGGCCGGCCTTGCTGGCGCCGTACGCGGGCTGGTCCGGCTCACCCCGGAACGCGCCCCGCGACGACACGTTCACCACCCGGCCACCGCGTTCCCGCATGTGCTGGGCGGCGCACCAGGTGACGTTGCCCGCCCCGGTCAGGTTGGTCTCCAGCACCCGCCGCCACTGCCGCTGCCACTGCTCGTACGAGGCGCCGAAGACCGGGTGCGGGGCGTCCCGGTCGCCGTACACGCCGGCGTTGTTGACCAGCACGTCGAGCCCGCCGAGCCGGGCGGCGGCGTCGTCCACCATGGCCCGTACCGCCGCCGGGTCGGTGAGGTCCGCGCGGACCACCACGTGGCCGTCCCCGGGCAGTTCGGCGCGGAGCGCCTCGGCCAGCTCGGCCGAGTCCCGATGGTGGATCGCCACCCGGTCCCCGTCCGCCGCGAACGCCTGCGCCACCGCGCGGCCGATGCCGCGCGAGGCCCCCGTCACCAGTACCGCTCGTGAAGTCACGCGGCACATCATGCCCGAGGCGCTCGGCACGCCTTACCATGCCCCGATGGGATCCGACTGCCTGTTCTGCCGCATCGCCGCCGGGGAGATCCCGGCCACCATCGTCCGGGAAACCGACACCACCCTCGCCTTCCGCGACCTCGACCCGAAGGCGCCGGTGCGCGTGCTGGTCATCCCGAAGGAGCACTACGCCGACGTGGCCACGCTGGGGCAGGGCGACCCGAAGCTCGCCGGGGAGCTGCTCGCCACGGCGGCGGCGGTGGCCGAGGACGAGGGGCTGCTCGGGGACGGCTTCCGGCTGATGTTCAACACCGGCGCGTACGGCGGCCAGGAGGTCTTCCACGTGCACGCGCACCTGCTCGGCGGCGCGCCGCTCGGCCCGATGCTGGCCCGGAACGTCGCGTGACGGCTGAGCACGACCGGCTGGCCCGGATGGTGCGCCGGGTGCAGGCGCAGGCCCGGGTGCCGGCCCTGGCGGCGGCCCTGCACCGCGCCGACCGGCCGCTGTGGACCTGCGAGGTCGGCGGCACCGGCACCGGCACCGACGTCGACCTCGGCGCGGGCACCCGGTTCCGGATCGGCTCGGTGACCAAGACCTTCACCTCGGTGCTGGTGATGCAGTGCCGCGACGACGGCCTGCTCGGCCTGGACGACCCGATCGGCCGCCACCTGGCGCTGCCCGCGCACGGCGAGCTGACCGTACGCCGACTGCTGTCGCACACCGCCGGCCTGCAACGCGAGCCGTACGGCGACGTCTGGGACACGCTGCGCGCCCCCGGCGCGGACGAGCTGGTCGCCGAGCTGGCCCGGGCCGAGCGGGTGCTGCCGTCCGGTCGCCGTTACCACTACTCCAACCTGGGCATGGCGCTGCTCGGCCGGCTGGTCGGCGAGCTGCGCGGCGGCTCCTGGGCCGAGGTGCTCACCGAGCGGGTGCTGACCCCGCTGGGCCTGGCCGCCACCTCGGTCACGCCGGGGCCGGGGGCGGCCACCGGGTTCCTGGTCGACGCCTACTCCGACGAGGCGCACCCGGAGCCGCCGACCGACTTCGGCGCGATCGCCCCGGCCGCCCAGCTCTGGAGCACCGCGACCGACATGGCCCGGTGGGCGGCCTTCCTGGCCGACCCGGTGGCGTTGGACCCGGCCGGGGCGGTGCTCGCCCCGGCCTCGTTGGACGAGATGCGTTGGCCGCTGACCACCACCGACGAGACGCTCTGGGCGGCCGGTTTCGGGCTCGGCCTGATCCTGGTGCCGTACCCGGACCGGGTGGTGCACGTGGGGCACGACGGCGCCATGCCGGGCTTCCTCGCCGCGGTCTACGGCCGGCGCGGCGGCGACGGCACGGCCGGCGCGATGGGCTGCGCGGTGCTCGGCTCCTCCGGCACCGCGGCGGAGGTCTTCGACCTGCCGCACCGGCTGCTCGCCGCGTCCGCCGAGCACGACCCGGCCGACGTCCCGCCGTGGCGGCCGGGCGAGCCCGCCCCCGGGTCGCTGCGCGGCATGCTGGGCCGCTGGTGGGGCGAGGGCTTCGAGTACGTCTTCAGCTGGCACGACGGCGCGCTGCGCGCCCGGGGCGCCGACGACCCGGCGGGGAAGCCCCCGGCGGTCTTCGCGCCGGTGCCGGACGCTCCGGACGTCTTCCGGACGGTCACCGGTCGGGAGGTCGGCGAGCTGCTGCGGCTGACCCGGGACGAGCACGGCACGGTGGTCCGGATGCACTGGGCGACCTACCGCTTCACCCGCCGTCAGGAGGCCTTCGACCGGTACGACTTCCGCGCCGGCTGACCCGACCCCCGCCCTGGGCGCGGGTGCGTGGTGTGGGTGTCGCCGAGAGGTATTGCCCACCCTGCGCCCGCCCCCGGGGGCGGCGGAAATGGACGCGGTGCCGCGGCTGTTGAGCGGATACGATGGGTGTAACGTCCGCACGCCGCGCCAGCAGGGCCGGCGCCCGAGATCGGAAGCAGGTGGCGCAGGGCCCGACGGCCCGATTTATGACCGGCACCCCACCTCCCGGCCCGCCCCGGGTGCAGACCAGGATCACGGTTCCCGATTCCAAGATCATGGTCAACCTCCTCGGCGCGGGCGACGAGATCCTGCGCCTCGTCGAACGCTCGGTCGACAGTGACGTGCACGTGCGCGGCAACGAGATCACCATCACCGGTGCCCCCGCCGACAACGCCCTCGCCGAGCGCCTCTTCAGCGAGCTGCTCGAACTGATCGAGAAAGGCGAGACCCTGACCACTGATGCCGTCCGGCGTACCGTCGGCATGCTCGAGCAGGGCAGCGCGGAGCGGCCCGCCGAGGTCCTCACCCTCAACATCCTCTCCCGGCGCGGGCGCACCATCCGCCCCAAGACGCTCGGGCAGAAGCGCTACGTCGACGCGATCGACTCGCACACCATCGTCTTCGGCATCGGTCCCGCCGGCACCGGAAAGACCTACCTCGCCATGGCGAAGGCCGTCCAGGCGCTGCAGGCCAAGCAGGTCAACCGGATCATCCTGACCCGGCCGGCGGTCGAGGCGGGGGAGCGGCTGGGCTTCCTGCCCGGCACCCTCAACGAGAAGATCGACCCGTACCTGCGGCCGCTCTACGACGCGCTGCACGACATGCTCGACCCGGAGACCATCCCCAAGCTGATGGCCGCCGGCACGATCGAGGTCGCGCCGCTGGCGTACATGCGCGGCCGGACCCTCAACGACGCGTTCATCATCCTGGACGAGGCGCAGAACACCACGCCCGAGCAGATGAAGATGTTCCTCACCCGACTCGGCTTCAACTCCAAGATCGTCGTGACCGGTGACGTCACCCAGGTCGACCTTCCCGGCGGTACGACCAGCGGACTGCGGGTGGTCCGGGAGATCCTGGAAAACGTCGAGGACGTGCACTTCGCCCAGCTCTCCAGCTCGGACGTGGTCCGGCACAAGCTGGTCGGCGAGATCGTCGACGCGTACGCCCGCTGGGACGCCGAGCGGGAGAACCAGCAGACGCAGAGCGTGCACGCCGTGCCGGGGCGGACCGCCCAGGGCGGCCGGGCCGGCCGGCGCCGCTAACCCAGAGGAAGACAGTTGTCCATCGAGATCGCCAACGAGTCCGGTGTCGACGTCGACACCGACGCCGTGCTCGCCGTCGCGCGGCACGCCCTCGACGAGATGGGGGTCAACCCCCTCGCCGAGCTCTCCGTGCTGCTGGTCGACATCGAGTACATGACCGAGCTGAACCACCGCTGGATGGGTGGGGACGGGCCGACCGACGTGCTCGCCTTCCCGATGGACGAGGGCAGCGTCGACCACGGTCCGGGGGAGAGCGCCCCGGCCGGCGGTGAGCCGGCCCTGCTCGGCGACATCGTGCTCTGCCCGGAGGTGGCGGCCAAGCAGGCCGTCACCGCCGACCACACCACCGCCGACGAGCTGCACCTGCTCACCGTGCACGGCGTGCTGCACCTGCTCGGCTACGACCACGCCGAGCCGGAGGAGGAGCGGGAGATGTTCACGCTCCAGGCCCGACTGCTGGCCAGCTGGCGGTCGACCCGGACCCGGTGATGACCACCCAGGCGGCGGCCGCCGCCGGCCTACCCGACCTCCAGCTGATCTTCTTCGCGGCGGGGCTGGTGGTGCTCGCCGGTCTGATCGCGATGACCGAGGCGGCGCTCGCCGCCGTCTCCCCGGCCCGGGCCGCCGAGCTGGCCCGGGACGGGGCGCGCGGCGCGCGTACCCTCCAGGCCGTCGCCGGCGACGTGGTCCGCCACCTCAACCTGCTGCTGCTGCTCCGGCTGCTGGCCGAGCTGACCGCCACCACGCTGGTGGCCCTCGTCGCGGTGGACACCTTCGGCGCGGGCTGGCGGGCGGCGCTGGTCACCGCCGGCGCGATGACCGTGGTCAGCTTCGTCGTGGTCGGGGTGGCCCCGCGCACCATCGGCCGGCAGCACGCGTACGCGGTGGGCCGGGCGGTGGCGCCGCTGGTCCGCTGGCTGGGGCGGGCGCTGAACCCGCTCGCCTCGCTGCTGATCCTGATCGGCAACGCGGTCACCCCGGGGCGCGGCTTCCGGGAGGGGCCGTTCGCCAGCCAGGTGGAGCTGCGCGAGCTGGTCGACCTGGCCGAGCAGCGTGGCGTCGTGGAGCACGGCGAGCGGCAGATGATCCACTCGGTCTTCGCGCTCGGCGACACCATCGCCCGCGAGGTGATGGTGCCCCGCACGGAGATGGTCTGGATAGAGGAGGGCAAGACGCTCTCCCAGGCGCTGGCGCTCTTCCTGCGCTCCGGCTTCTCCCGCATCCCGGTCATCGGCGAGAGCGTCGACGACGTGCTCGGCGTGCTCTACCTCAAGGACCTCATCCGGCGCACCCGGGGCGGCGACCTGCGGGCCCACCAGAGCCCGGTCTCCGAGCTGATGCGCCCGGCGACCTTCGTGCCCGAGTCCAAGCCGGTCGACGACCTGCTCTCGGAGATGCAGGCCGCCCGCAACCACCTGGTCATCGTCGTGGACGAGTACGGCGGCACCGGCGGCCTGGTGACGATCGAGGACATCCTGGAGGAGATCGTCGGCGAGATCACCGACGAGTACGATGTCGAACGCCCGCCGGTGGAACACCTGGAGGACGGTGCGGTGCGGGTCACCGCCCGGCTCCCGGTGGAGAACCTGGGCGAGCTGTTCGACACCGAACTCCCCACCGACGAGGTGGAGACCGTCGGCGGCCTGCTGGCCCAGTCCCTGGGCCGGGTGCCGATCCCCGGCGCCCGCGCCGAGGTGGCCGGCCTGCGGCTGATCGCCGAGGGCACCACCGGGCGGCGCAACCGGATAGACACCGTGCTGGTCAGCCGGGTCGAGCCGAGTGACGCGCCGGACGGGGCGGGGCGCGGCGAGCAGGCCGAGACCCGCAACAACCAGACCAGAACCGAGGAGAGGCAACCCGCCGATGCCTGAGTCACCCGCCGTACCGGCCGCCCGGCCCACCCCGTCCGACCCGGCCGAACTGAGCGCCGAGGACGGCAAGCTGGTCGTCCTGGCGCGGGGCGCCCGTGGCCGGGTCGCGGCCGTGGAGGGCGCGGCGGTGCGTGACCAGGACGGTCGGACGTACGCCGCGGCGAGCGTGTCGCTGCCCTCGCTGACCATCACCGCGCTCCAGCTCGCTGTGGCCTCCGCCGTGGCGGCGGGCGCGAGCCGGCTGGAGGCGGCGGTGGTGGTGACCGAGGCGTCGACGCTGGACGGGGCGGGGCACGCCGCCGTGCGCGACCTCTCCGCCGACGCGCCGATCCACGTCGCGGCGCCGGACGGCACGGTCCTCGGCACGGTGGTCGAGTGACCGGCACCGAGGAGCGTCCCTACCGCGCCGGGTTCGCCTGTTTCGTCGGGCGACCCAACGCGGGCAAGTCGACGCTGACCAACGCGATCGTCGGCCAGAAGATCGCGATCACCTCCAACAAGCCGCAGACCACCCGGCACATCATCCGGGCCGTGCTGCACCGCCCGGACTCGCAGCTCGTGCTGGTCGACACCCCCGGCCTGCACCGCCCCCGGACGCTGCTCGGCGAGCGCCTCAACGACCTGGTCCGCTCGACCTGGAGCGAGGTCGACGTGATCGGCCTCTGCATCCCGGCGGACGAGCCGGTCGGCCGGGGCGACCGGTTCATCACCGGTGAGCTGGCCGAGCTGAAGGCCACCGTGCTGGCCGTGGTGACCAAGACCGACCTGGTCGACAAGAAGCGCCTGGCCGAGCAGTTGCTGGCGGTCAGCCAGCTGGGCGAGTTCGCCGAGGTGGTGCCGGTCAGCGCGGTCTCCGGGCACCAGGTGGACACCCTGGTCGACGTGATGACCAAGTACCTGCCGCCGTCGCCGCAGCTCTACCCGGACGACATGCTCACCGAGGACCCGGAGCAGGTGATGGTCGCCGAGCTGATCCGGGAGGCGGCCCTGGAGGGGGTCCGCGACGAGCTGCCGCACTCCATCGCGGTCGTCGTCGAGGAGATGATGCCCGAGGGCCAGGTCATGAAGATCTTCGCCGACCTCTACGTCGAGCGGCCCAGCCAGAAGGCGATCGTGATCGGTCACCGGGGCAGCCGGCTGAAGGCGGTCGGCACCGCCGCCCGCAAGCAGATCGAGGAGCTGCTGGGCAGCCGGGTCTACCTGGACCTGCACGTACGGGTGGCGAAGGACTGGCAGCGGGACCCGAAGCAGCTGCGCAAGCTCGGTTTCTGACCGCAAAGCGGGGCGGTGACCGGCGATGTCCGGTCGGTCACCGGCCCGGCGGCGGTATGGGAAGGTTCACGTCCGGCCGGGGGTGCGGGCCGTTTGGCGGGGTGAAGTCGGAGGGTAGGGAGCGATTCTGCTCCGCCGCCCCCGACATAGATGCAGGCTGATGCGCAACCGATACCTGGACCTGCTCCGCTTCCTGGCCGTCATCCGGGTCGTGGTCTACCACGTCACCGGCTGGGCGTCGCTGACCCTCGTCTTCCCGGCGATGGCGGTGATGTTCGCCCTGGCCGGGTCGCTGATGGCGGCCTCGCTGGACCGCTCCGGCCCGGCCGCGTTGCTGCGCCGGCTGCGCCGCCTGCTGCCCTCGCTCTGGGTGGTCGCGGTCGTCCTCGTGCCCGCCATGCTGATGACCGGCCTGCCGCCGGGCCCGAAGGTGCTGCTCTGGCTCTTCCCGATCGCCGACCCGCCGGCCAACTACTGGGGCGCGCTGGCGTTGAGCCCCATCTGGTACCTGCGCGACTACCTCTGGTTCCTGCTCGCCTCACCGGTCGCCCTGTGGCTGTTCCGCCGGGCGCCGGTCGCCACCCTGGCCCTGCCGTACGCGCTGCTGCTGGTGATCGAGCTGGGCCTGCTGCCCGCCGCGCCGGTCCCGCTGCGCGAGTTCGGCGTCTACTTCGGCGCCTGGCTGCTGGGCTTCGCCCACCACGACGGCCTGCTGCGCCGGCTCGCCAACCGGGTGCTGCTGCCGACCGCGCTGGCCCTGGCGGGCGCCGGGGCCGCCTGGATCGTCACCCATCCCGGGCCGCGCGGCTTCGACCTCAACGACATCGACCTGGGCAACGCGCTCTGGTCCGCCGCGTTCATCCTGGTCCTGCTGGGCCGGGCCCCGGCCACGGCGCGCTGGATCGAGCGCAGCCCGCTGTTCAGCCGCGCGGTCACCGTACTCAACCGCCGGGCGCTGACCGTCTACCTCTGGCACATGTCGTTCGTGGTGCTGCTCACCCCGCTGGTCGACGTGGTCGGCTGGTCGCACCAGGACCCGGTCGGCCTGGCCATCCGGGTGGTGCTGGTCTTCGCCCTGGTCGGGGTGGTGACCCTGCTGGTCGGCTGGGTGGAGGACGTGGCCGCCCGGCGGCGGCCCGAGCTGGTGCCGGGCGGGCGGCGCGCGCCCCGGCCGGCCCACACCGTCGAGCCGACAGCCCGTGCCCTACCACCGCGCCAGGAGCCGGCCGGGCCGGTGCGCCCCGCGCCGGTGGCCGCCGACCCAGTTGCACCCGTGCCGGTGGCCACCCGCCGGGGCGTACCCGCCGTGCCGGTGAGCCCCGCGCCCGCAGGCCCCCGGACGTCGGCCCGCCCGGTCCGGACGCTCGGCGTGCCGGCCGGCCCGGCGGGTACGGCCGGGCGGCCGGCGGCCGGGCCCGGCGGCAAGCGACGCGAGCGGTCGAGCGTCGGCGCCGCCGGCCGGGCCGTGGTCCCCGCCCCCCGGGTGGCCGAGCTGGCCACCGTCGAGATCAACGCTGGCTGACCCGCACGTTCCCGCTGCCGGTGCTCAGGTCGAGCACCAGCGACGCCCCCGGATCGTTCGGCACACCCAGGTCGCTGTCGCCCGACCCGGTGCTGGACCGCACCCGGTACCGGCCGGCGGGCACCAGCAGCTCGACGTCGCCGCTGGAGGCGTGGGCCCGCGCCGAGGCCGGCTCGTCCAGCTCGATCGTCACGTTGCCGGACTCGGCCTCGGCGTTCACCTGGCCCCGCAGCCGCAGCCCGGTGATGTCGCCCGACGAGGCGCGCAGCTCGACCGGGGCGGCCACGTCCTCCACCTCGATGTTTCCGGAGCCGGTCGCGGCGCGTACCGGGCCGGTGGCGCCGGCCACCCGGATGTTGCCCGAGCCGAGGGCCAGCTCCACCGCGCCGACCCGGCTCAGCTCGACGTCGCCGGAGCCGGTCTCGCCCCGCACCCGGACCCCCTCCGGGGCGGTCACCTCGTACGACACCGAGCAGCGCGGGCCGCACTCCGCGTCCAGCACCAGCTCGTCGCCCCGCACCTCGTACGTGGTGCGCGGCTGGTCGCCCTGGTAGCGCAGCACCCGCTTGATGCGTACCTCGGTGGCCGGCCCGGTGGCCCGGACCACCACGTCGCCCGCGCCCGGCCGTACGGTGACAGTGGTGATCCGCACCGCCTCGGTGTGGTCGAAGTCCAGCCGCCGGAAGGAGAGCGTGTCGCACCCGGCGGCGAGGATGACGGTGGCGGCCGCGCCCAGGGCGACGGCGGTGCGGGGAAGAGCCATGGTCAGCAACCTACGACCGGTCCCGCCCGCGGCACATCGGGGACGCGACGCCGGGCCACCCCGAACCGACCCTGATTTCCCACCCCGAGGGAGAATGGTCCGATGCCCGGGTACCGCCGCCAGCTCTACCGCGACGACGCGGTGGTCCTGCGTGTGCAGAAGCTGGGCGAGTCCGACCGGATCATCACCCTGCTGACCCGCCGGCACGGCCGGCTGCGCGCCGTGGCCCGGGGCATCCGGCGCACCACCAGCAAGTTCGGCGCCCGGCTGGAGCCGTTCGGCCACGTCGACGTGCAGCTCGCCGGCGACCCGAAGGGCAATCACGGCAGCTCGCTGCACACGGTCAGCCAGGTCGAGGGGATCGACCTCTACGGCAAGCGGTTCCTCGGCGACTATCCCCGCTACACCGCGGCCAGCGCGATCGCCGAGACCGCGGAGCGGCTCACCCCGGTCGAGCGGGAACCCTCGCTGCGGCTGTTCCAGCTCACCCTCGGCGCGCTGAAGGCGCTGGCCCTGGGGGAGCACGCCACCACGCTGGTCCTCGACGCGTACCTGCTGCGCGGGATGGCCCTGGCGGGCTGGGCGCCGGCGCTGATCGCCTGCGCGGTCTGCGGCACGCCGGGGCGGCACCGGGCCTTCTCCGTACCGGCCGGCGGCGCGGTCTGCCCGGACTGCCGGCCGCCCGGCGCGGCCCACCCCGCGCCGGCCACCATCGACCTGATGTCCGCGCTGACCAGTGGCGACTGGCGGGTCGCCGACGCCACCGAGACCGGCGTACGCCGGGAGTGCAGCGGCCTGGTCGCGGCGCACCTGCAGTGGCACCTGGAGCGCGCGCTACGCTCGCTGCCGCTGGTCGACCGGGGTGCCCCGGCGGCCGGCGCGGTCCCGTCACCCGGCGGTGGCGTGGCCGGTCCGGTTCCGCCGCCGCCCGGCGTCGGGGCCGGCGTGGACGGCGTGGACAGGGAGATGACCGAGTGATCCGATCGTTGAGGGCCGGCCGGCGCGCGCCGGTGCCGCCGACACCGCACCCGTCGGGTGCCCGGCCGCCGGCGCTGCCCGCCGAGGCGGTGCCGAAGCACGTCGCGGTGGTGATGGACGGCAACGGCCGGTGGGCCAAGGAGCGCGGGCTGCCCCGCACCAAGGGTCACGAGGCGGGGGAGTTCAGCCTCTTCGACACCATCGAGGGCGCGATCGAGCTGGGCATTCCCTACCTGTCGGCGTACGCGTTCTCCACCGAGAACTGGCGGCGCTCGCCGGACGAGGTCCGGTTCCTGATGGGCTTCAACCGGGACGTCATCCGCCGCCGCCGCGACCAGCTCGTCGACCTCGGCGTGCGGGTGGTCTGGTCGGGCCGGGCGGGGCGGCTGTGGAAGAGCGTCATCTCGGAGTTGCAGACCGCCGAGGAGATGTCCCGGGCCAACTCGACGCTGACCCTGCAGTTCTGCGTGAACTACGGCGGCCAGGCGGAGATCGCCGACGCCGCCGCCGCGATCGCCCGCGACGTGGCTGCCGGTCGGCTCGACCCGGCGAAGGTCAACGAGAAGACCGTGGCGAAGTACCTCTACCACCCGGAGATCCCGGAGGTGGACCTGTTCCTGCGTCCCTCCGGTGAGGAGCGGATCTCCAACTTCCTGCTCTGGCAGACGGCCTACGCGGAGCTGGTGTTCCTCGACACCCTCTGGCCCGAATTCGACCGCCGGCACCTCTGGTACGCCTGCGAGCTGTACGCGCAGCGGGACCGTCGGTTCGGGGGCGCGCTGCCCAACCCGGTCGCCCCCAAGGTGTAGACGTCGAGGCGCTCGCGCTTATCCGAGCGTCGGGTGGGGTACCTCTTGGGGTAGCAGCCAAGACGCGGAGGTGAACCCACATGATTCAGAAGCGGATTGCCCAGTGGGCGGTCATGGCGGTCGCCGTGCCGCTGGCCGCGGCCGGTGCGCGCCGGCTCAGCCACACGCTGGAGGCCCGCCGGGGCCCGACCGGCGTGAGCCGACTGCTCAGCAAGGGCGCGGACATGCTGCGTCCGCAGAAGGCCAAGCGTCGCCGGTTCTGGTGACCGGCCTGCCTTTCGTTCACGACTGCGGGACTCCGCTGCGCTGCGTTCCTCGCGCTCACCAGCGACCCGCACCACGCCGTCGGCGCCGCTCCCTCGGGGGCGGCGCTGACGCGTTCCGGCCGGTCGGCGCGGCCCGCGCGCGTACGATCGGCGCAGGGCGCGCCGCCCGGGCGCGTCCGCCACGGGGGTGGGGATGCCGGATCTCCGGTACAAGATGATCATGGCACTGAACGCCGCGGACCTGGGCAGCCCGATCTGCGAACAGGTGGCCGGGATCTGCGCGGAGATCGCCGAGCAGCACTGCGCCGAACTGGGGCACGCCCCCAGCGTGCGCTCCGGGGAGATCGCCGAGCTGGCCACCGGTGAACCGGCGCTGACCTGGGCGCCGAACGAGACCGGGCAGCGGGCCTGGTGACCGCGCTGGCGCCGAGCCCGGCGGTGGACGTCCGCCGGGCCGAGGACCGGTTCAAGACCCGACTGTCCTGGCTCGACTCGAAGCACTCCTTCTCGTTCTCCCGGCACTACGACCCGGCCAACACCCACCACGGGCTGCTGCTGGTCAACAACGACGACATCGTCCACCCGGGCACCGGGTTCGAGACCCACCCGCACGAGGACATGGAGATCGTGACCTGGGTGCTGCGCGGCTCGCTGGTGCACCAGGACTCCACCGGGCACTCCGGCGTCATCTATCCCGGGCTGGCCCAGCGGATGAGTGCCGGCACCGGCATCCTGCACTCGGAGAAGAACGACTCCTGGCGGCTGGACGGCCGGGAGCCGCACGGCGACCCGGTCCACTTCGTGCAGATGTGGGTGGTGCCCGACACCGACGGCGTCGACCCCGGCTACGAGCAGCTGGAGATCGGCGACGAGCTGCTGCGCGGCGGCCTGGTGCCGGTCGCCTCCGGTATGGACCGGTACGACGGCGCCTCCGCCATCCGGATCCGCAACCGGTACGCCACCCTGCACGCCGCCCGGCTCGCCGCCGGCGACGAGGTGACCCTGCCCGACGCGCCCTACCTGCACCTCTATGTGCCCAGCGGCGCGGTGACGCTGGAGGGCGCCGGCCGGCTCGGCGCGGGCGACGCCGCCCGGATCACGATGACCGGCGGCCACCGGGTCAGCGCCACCGAGGCCGCCGAGATCCTGGTCTGGGAGATGCACGCCACCCTCGCCTGAGCCCATCCGCGCCTCAGCCCGCCAGCTCGGAGCGGTCGCCGGCCCAGACGGTGTGGAACGAGCCCTCCCGGTCGACCCGGTGGTAGGTGTGCGCGCCGAAGTTGTCCCGCAGCCCCTGGATCAGCGCCGCCGGCAGCCGCTCCGCGCGCAGCGCGTCGAAGTAGGCCAGCGACGAGGAGAACGCCGGGGTGGGCACGCCGGCCCGGGCGGCGTCGGCGACCACCCGCCGCCAGCTCGGCACCCCGGCGCCGACCGCCTCGGCGAAGTAGGGCGCCACCAGCAGCGTCGGCAGGTCCGGCTGGGCGTCGTACGCCTCGCGGATGCGGTCGAGGAAGCGGGCCCGGATGATGCAGCCGCCGCGCCAGATGGTGGCGGTGCCGCCGAGGTCGATGTCCCAGTCGTACTCGCGGCTGCCGGCGCGGATGTGGTCGAAGCCCTGCGCGTACGCGACGATCTTGCTGGCCAGCAGCGCGCGCCGGACGTCCTCGACGAAGGTCTCCCGCTCCTCGACCTGCCACTTCTCGCCGGCGTCGGCGAATGCGCGGCGGGCGGCGGCGCGCTGGTCGGCGTGGCCGGAGAGCGACCGGGCGAAGGTCGCCTCGGCGATGCCGGTGATCGGGATGCCCAGGTCGAGCGCGCTCTGCACGGTCCACCGGCCGGTGCCCTTCTGCTCGGCCTGGTCGAGCACCACGTCGACGAACGCCCGGCCGGTCGCCGCGTCGGTGTGTGCCAGCACGTCGGCGGTGATCTCGATCAGGAAGGACTCCAGCTCGCCGGTGTTCCACTCCCGGAAGATGTCGGCGATCTCCGCCGGGCTCGCCGACAGCCCCGCCCGCAGCAGGTCGTACGCCTCGGCGATGAGCTGCATGTCGGCGTACTCGATGCCGTTGTGCACCATCTTGACGAAGTGGCCGGCGCCGTCCGGGCCGATGTGCCGGCAGCACGGGGTGCCGTCCACCTGCGCGGCGATCTTCTCGAAGATCGGCCCGAGCTTCGCGTACGACTCGGCGGAGCCGCCGGGCATGATGCTCGGGCCGCGCAGCGCGCCCTCCTCCCCGCCGGAGACGCCGGTGCCGACGAAGTGCAGCCCGTGCCCGCGCAGCGCCTCCTCCCGGCGGCGGGTGTCCGCGAAGTGCGCGTTGCCGCAGTCGACGACGATGTCGCCCTCCTCCAGCAGCGGGACCAGCTCGTCGATCACCGCGTCGGTGGGGCCGCCGGCCTTCACCATGACGATCACGGCGCGGGGCCGCTCCAGAGTGGCGACGAAGTCCGCGAGGGAGTCGGACGCGACGAAGCTGCCCTCGCCGCCGTGCTCGGCGACGAGGCTGCGGGTGCGCTCGGGGGAGCGGTTGTGCACGGCCACCGTGAAGCCGTTGCGGGCCAGGTTCCGGGCCAGGTTGCGGCCCATCACCGCCAGCCCCGTGACCCCGATCTGCGCCGTCGCCTGCTGAGCCATCCGTCCGCCACCTCTCGTCGGCCTGCCGTCCTGCGACCGTATCGCGGCCACCGGCCGCCGGGGTCCGGACATCGACGCCCGGTGAGCGGCACGGTGCGGGCCGTCGCGGCACCGGGCTGCGGGACCAGCCGGGTTGGCCGGCGGCGACCAGGTGCTCACCCGGGCCCTCCAGTGACGGCACCGGCCGGTGTCAGCCCTCGGCCAGGCGGGCCTCGACGTGGGCCACCTTGCCGGTGAGCGCGTCGGTGACGCCGGGTCGCACGTCGGCCTTGAGCACCACGCTGACCCGGGGCGCCTTTTCGGCCACCACGTCGACCGCCCGCTTGACCACCGCCATCACCTCGTCCCACTCACCCTCGACGGTGGTGAACATGGCGTCGGTGCGGTTCGGCAGGCCGGAGGCGCGGACCACCCGGACCGCCTCGGAGACCAGGTCGCCGACGGACTCGCCGACGCCCAGCGGGGTAATCGAGAACGCGATCAGCATGCCGCCGATGGTGCCAGCAAATCGGCTGCGGCCGCCGCAATAGGCGGGTTAGCCTGTCGGCATGCGTATCTGACGCCGCACCTTCAGCCAGCCGGGCCCGCCGCCGTCGTCGGGGGTCCGGCCGCGCCGGGCGTCCGCATTCCCCACCTTTCCCGTACGGGTGGTGTCTCCGTGGTCGGGTCGCCCGGGCCGTTCCCTGCCCGCCGACCGCCCGCCTCGCGGCGCGGTCCCCGCATCCGAAGGAGGCAGCGTATGCCCGCCAAGCGCAGTCCGAAGAAGTCCCGCCCGCCGGCGCCGGCCGAGGTGGCGGTGAGCCCGCCGGATCTCGACGCGCTCACCGTGGCGCCCGCCGCCCCGGTCACCCTGCCGGAGGAGACGGGCTCCGCGCCCGCCGCCACCCGACCCGCCCCGGCGACGCCGCCGTGGACCGGCCCGTCGGTGCGCGGCGGCTCCACCGCCGCCCGTGGCCAGACCCGCCGATACGCGTTCCGCCGCAGCTGATCCGCGCTGCTGGTACGGATGCCGGTCGGCCGCGCACCTGATCCGGCGGCCGATGACGTCGGTGAGCGCCGGGAGCGGCTCCCGGTGCGGCGACCCGTCGGCAGCCGCACCGGGACTGTGTCCCGAGCGGCCCGACGAGCCGGTTCGGCGTGTCGCGGCGCGGAAGTATGACCGCGACGAGCCTGATACCTCTGAGGCATTTTGATGCCTCAGAGGTATCACGCTCACTGGACACCTTCCCTCCAGAATGGCCGGCCGGAGGGGCGCCGGCGCCGCTCGTCACCACGGCCGCACCCGACCACTGGGCCGCCGGTGCGGACCCGGTCGCCCCTGGTCAGCCGATCAACGGGCGGAAGGTGCCGAGCGCGACGCTGACCGCGATCGCCGCAGCGCCCAGCACCGCCGCCCCGGCCACGAGCAGCCCGTCGGCCACGCCGAACCGCTGCCGGCGGGCGACGGTGCGCGGGGTGCCGGCGTCGAAGCCCCGGGCGTCCATCGCCACCGCCAGCCGGGTGCCGCGCCGGATCGCCCCGACCAGCAGGGCGAACGCGGTCGACACGAACAGCCGTAGCTTCGCCACCGGGTTGCGCCCGGCGTCCACGCCGCGTGCCCGGCGGGCCATCTCGATCATCTGCCACTCCTGCCCGAGCAGCGGGACCAGCCGGAACGCGGCCAGCGTCCCGATGGCGAAGCGGGCCGGCGCCTTCGCGTTCTGCACCAGCGCGTCGGCCAGGTCGGTCGGGTCGGTGGTGGCGAAGACGATCACGCCCGGCAGCGCCACCGCGAACATCCGCAGCGCCAGCCCGAGCGCCGTCAGCAGCACCCCGGAGGTGACCAGCAGCGGCCCGGCGTCCAGCAGCACCCGGCCGGACCGGTCGGCGGCGAAGAGCACCAGCGTGACCACGATGCCGGCCGCGCCGGCCAGCAGCGGCAGGGCCCGCCGGGCCAGTACCCGGTACCGGATCCCGAACAGCGGCAGCACGGCCAGCTCCACGGCGATCGCGATGGCCGGGGCGACCGGGTCCAGGGTGGCCACCAGGACGGCCGAGAAGACCAACGCGGCGGCCAGCTTCGCCACCGGGTTACGCCGGGCCAGCGGCGCACCGGGCGCCGCGACCGGTTCCAGGCTGATCACGGGCGCCGCCCCGAGTCGCCGCCGGCCGGGTCGGGCCGCCGGTGCAGGGTGACGGTGCGGTCGGCGAGCGCGGCGACGAAGTCCGCGTCGTGGGTGACGGTGACGACGGCGTGCCCGGCGTCGCGCAGGTCGGCGAAGAGGTCGACCAGCTCCCGCCAGGTGCGCCGGTCCTGGCCGAAGGTCGGCTCGTCGCAGATCAGCAGGCGGGGCGCGGTGGCCAGCGCGGTCGCCACACTCAGCCGTCGCGCCTCCCCGCCGGAGAGGGTGTACGGGTTCGCCCCGGCCAGCCGGGTCAGCCGCAGCCGGTCCAGCAGGGCGTCCACGGTGGCGCGTACCGCCGGCTCGGACTGGCCGGTCCGGCGGGGGCCGAGCGCCAGCTCGTCGAAGACGGTGGCGGTGACGAACTGGTGCTCCGGGTCCTGGAAGACCGAGCCGATCCGGCGGGCCAGCGCGGGCGCCCGCCAGCGGTGCGGGGGAGTGCGGTCGTCCGCCCCGGCCAGTGCGGCCGTGGCGGTGACCCGGCCGACGCCGGGGCGGAGCAGCCCGCCGAGGAGCAGGGCCAGGGTGGACTTGCCGACGCCGTTGGGCCCGAGCACGGCGAGCGCTTCGCCGGCGTGTACCCGCAGGTCGGTGGGGGCCAGCCGGGGCGGCAGGCCGAGCCGGTCGGCGGTGAGCAACTCCTCGCCGGGCGGTGTGGTGGCGTGCCGGGGCGGGATGGTCCGGCCGGGCACCCAGACGCCCTCGGCGGCCAGTGCCTCGCCGTGCGCGGCGAAGACCGCCTCCGGCGGGCCGTCCGCGCGGACCCCGCCGCCCGGCTCCAGCACCACCACCCGGTCGACCAGCGGCAGCGCCTCGGCAACCCGGTGTTCGACCAGGATCAGGGTGGTGTCGGCGGACAGCGCGCCGGCGACCGCCCGGCGGACCAGGTCGGCGCCGGCCGGGTCCAGGTTGGCGGTCGGCTCGTCGAGCAGCAGCAGGCCGGGGCGCAGGGCGAGCGCGCCGGCCAGGGCCAGGCGCTGCTGCTCGCCGCCGGAGAGCGCCGCGGTGGGCCGGTCCCGGTGGTACGGGAAGCCGACCCGGCGCAACGCCTCGTCCACCCGCGGCCAGATCTCCCCGGCCGGCACCCCCCGGTTCTCCAGCCCGAACGCGACGTCGTCGCCGCTGCGGGCCATCACCAGCTGGGTCTCCGGGTCCTGGAAGACGATGCCGACCCGTTCCCGGTCCTTGCGCGGGTCCAGCCCGTCGATCTCGACGGTGCCCTCCTGATCGCCGGAGTCCTCGGGCAGCAGCCCGGCCAGCGCCGCCAGCAGGGTGCTCTTGCCCGCCCCGGAGGGCCCGAGCAGCAGGACCCGTTCCCCGGCCTCGATCCGCAGGTCCACCCCGCGCACGGCCCACGCCTTCCGCCCGGCGTGCCGCCACCCGAACCCGCGCATCAACACCGCGCCCACCGGCACCCCTCCCTACCCAGGCCCGTCCGGCTCCCGGCCGGTGATCAAGAGGTTTGCGTCACGACGGTGGCTCCCGTTGACGCAAACCTCTTGATCAACGAAGCGGGGGGGTCAGATTGCGGCGCGTTCGCGGCCGGCGGGGAACCGGTCGAGGACGCCGGTGCGGGCGAGGGCCCGGGTGAGCGCGACACTGCCCAGGCCGGCGATCACCAGGGAGCTCACCGCGGTGATCAGGATGTAGGGCAGGCGGAAGCTGCCCCAGGCGGTGTCCGGGTACCAGACGAAGACGTCGTAGAGCGACGCCGCCAGGCCGGCCAGCGTGGCGGCCAGCAGGGCGACGGGCAGCCGGAAGACGCGGTAGCCGAAGGCCGCGAAGGCGAGTTCCGCCGCGGCGGCCTCCAGCGGACCCTGGATGACCAGCGTCCAGCCCCAGCTGCTGCCCAGCGCCACCGAGACCAGCGCGGCGACGGTGAGCGTGAAGAAGGCGGCGCCCGGCTTGCGGATGATCAGACCGCCCAGGACGGCGGGGACCAGCCAGACGCCGTAGATGGCCGCCCGCCCGGGCAGCGGGATCGCGTCGGCGGGGCCGTTCCAGAGCAGGCCCCAGGCCCAGAAGATGATGCCGAAGGCCACCCCGAGCACCGCCGCGATGACGATGTCGATGGTGCGCCACCGGTTGCTGTCGGTGTTGGTCATGTGTGCTCCCAGTCCAAATGATCGAACCAGGAGAAGACGCACGCCGCGCCCGGTATGGGACCGGACGGCGGCGCGGCTGGAGGTCGACCGAACTCCCTGCGCTGGCATTACCCAGATCAGGTTCGAGGGTCTGCGGGCGAATGCCCGCACTCTCAGCGCTGTGCGCTCCCCTGTCGGATGTGAAGTTGTCTCGTCGACGCTAACAGCTCCGACCCCGCCACGGTCGGCCCGGGTGGACGACCGTTGGGCTGGGTAGGCTGCCGATCATGCGGGTCGAGGCGCGAGGGCTGACGTTCGAGGTACGCACCGGCGGCCCGGAGGGCGGCGAACCCGTCCTCCTGCTGCACGGCTTCCCGCAGCACGGCGGCGAGTGGGACGACGTGGTGCCGGCGCTGCACGCCGCCGGCCTGCGCACGTACGCGCCGGACCAGCGGGGCTACTCGCCGGGCGCCCGCCCGGCCGAGGTGGCCGCCTACCGGCTGCCGGAGCTGGTCGAGGACGCGGTGGCGCTGCTCGACGCGCTGGGCGTCGAGGCGGCCCACGTGGTGGGGCACGACTGGGGCGCGGTCGTGGCCTGGGGCCTCGCCGCGGGGCACCCCGAGCGGGTCCGCACCCTGACCGCCGTCTCCGTGCCGCATCCCGCCGCGATGGAGCACGCGCTGGCGAACGATCCGCGGCAGAAGGCGCGCTCGTCGTACGTGCTGCTGTTCCGCCAGCCGGGCAAGGCCGAGAAGGTGCTGCTGGCCGTGCGGGCGGCCGCCCTGCGCCGGCTGCTCTCCGCGGTGGGCGACGCCGGGCGGGTGGCCCGGTACGCCGAGCCGATGCGGGAGCCGGGAGCGCTGACCGGGGCGCTGAACTGGTATCGGGCCATGTCCAGGGCCGACCTGGCGCGGACCGGGCCGGTCGCGGTGCCCACCACCTTCGTCTGGAGCGACCGGGACGTCGCGATCGGCCGGACCGCCGCCGAGGCCTGCGCCGCCCAGGTGACCGGGCCGTACCGGTTCGTCGCGCTCCCCGGCGTCACCCACTGGATTCCTGACGAGGCGCCGGCCCCGCTGGCCGAGGCGATCCTGGCTCGGGTACGCAACCTGGCCTGAGCCCGCCGTGGGCCGACCGGACGAGCAGGACCGACGAGCGGACGGAGGAACGCCATGACGGTGAGCGCCGAGGCATACCTGGCGGTGGTGACCGAGACGATCGGCCGGGTGGCCGCGAGCCAGCGGGAGGCGGTGGGTCGGGCGGCCGACCTGATCGCCGCGGCGCTGCGCGCCGACGGGGTGGTGCACGCCTTCGGCACCGGCCACTCCGAG
Organism: Micromonospora purpureochromogenes; assembly: GCF_900091515.1. NCBI lineage: Bacteria > Bacillati > Actinomycetota > Actinomycetes > Micromonosporales > Micromonosporaceae > Micromonospora > Micromonospora purpureochromogenes. The sequence continues at coordinate 2,094,394 of NZ_LT607410.1, forward strand.
GCGCTGGCGATGGAGATCGCCGGCCGGGCCGGTGGGCTGGTGCCGACCAACCGGATCGCGCTGCGCGACCTGGTGCTGCTGGGCGGCCAGCCGGCGAGCATCCTCGGGCCGCACCTGGAGCGCGATCCGGCCGTGGCGCACCGGCTCTACGAGCTGGCCCCGGTCCGCCCGTCGGACATCTTCGTGCTGGCCTCCAACTCCGGCGTCAACGGCGCGATGGTGGAGTTCGCGTCGCTGGTCGTCGAGCGCGGGCACCGGCTGGTGGCGATCACCTCGGCACAGCACTCGGGCCGGATGGCCTCGCGCCACCCGTCCGGGCGCAAGCTCGCCGACTTCGCCGACGTGGTGCTGGACAACGGCGCCCCGTACGGTGACGCGACCCTGCCGCTGCCCGACGGCGGCGCGGTCGGCGCGGTCTCCTCGATCACCGCGGCCCTGCTGGCCCAGCAGATCGTGGCCGAGACGGTGACCCGGTTGATCGCGGCGGGGGAGCGGCCCCCGGTCTACCTGTCGGCGAACATCACCGGCGGCGACGAGCACAACGCCGCGCTGGAGGCCCGGTACGCCGGCCGCATCCGCCGAGGTTCCTGAGCCGGTTTCGCGCCACTCCGGGTGGGGCATTGGCGTTGCTGCCGGCGGGGTGAGCCCCGTCGGCAGTACCGTCTCTTCCGGAGGTAGCGCGTGTCGAAGGAATCCGAGAAGCAGCGCTGGCAGCGCAACTTCGCCGATCTGCTCCAGGAGTTGCGCGTCGCCCAGACCGGCGTGCAGATCCTCTTCGCCTTCCTGCTGACCCTGCCGTTCAGCAACGGCTTCACCCGGACCAGCGGCTTCCAGAAGGACGTCTACATCGTCTCGCTGCTGTCGGCGGCGGCCGCCACCGCGATGATCATCTCGCCGGTCGCCTTCCATCGCGCGCTGTTCCGTCAGGGCCGCAAGCCGGAGCTGGTGCGCTTCGCCCACCGGATGGCCAGCGGCGGCCTCGGCTTCATGCTGATCTCGATGGTCAGCGCGGTGCTGCTGATCACCGACTTCGTGCTGCACCGCGGCGTGGCCCTGGTGCTCAGCGCGCTCACCGCGCTGTGGTTCCTGACCTTCTGGGTCTTCCTGCCGATGGCCCGGCGCAACTGGGGTGAGGACGTCGACGACGACGATGACGAGCCGCAGGTGCTGACCGGCGACTGACCCGGACGCCGGCCGGAAAATCCGACGTGCGCGACGCTACCCCTGAGTAACACCCGGGGGTAGCGTTGCTCTTGTCGAGCACGTTGACGCATCCGGACCGAGGTTCGAGGGGGCAGCCGTGACCACGACGCACAACAGCCGACCCACCGAGGACGGCGCCGGGCCGCTGCCGGCCGAGGCGGGCCAGGTCTCCGAGAAGGAGGCCCGACAGGTCGCCGAGGCGGCCCGGGAAACCGCCTGGGACCGGCCCAGCTTCGGCAAGGAGCTCTTCCTCGGCCGGTTCCGGCTCGATCTGATCCACCCCTGGCCTCGCTCCGACCCGGAGGACGACGCGCGGGCCGAGCGGTTCCTCACCGAGTTCGGCGCGTACCTGCGCTCCGAGGTGGACGGCGCGGCCATCGAGCGCGACGCGTCCATCCCGGACGAGGTGTTCCAGGCGCTGGCCCGGCTCGGCGCGTTCGGCATGAAGATCGACCGGAAGTACGGCGGCCTCGGCCTGAGCAACCTGCACTACTGCCGCGCGCTGATGCTGGCCGGCTCGGTCAGCCCGGCGATCGGCGCGCTGCTCTCCGCCCACCAGTCGATCGGCGTGCCGCAGCCGCTGAAGATGTTCGGCACCGACGAGCAGAAGCAGCTCTTCCTGCCCCGGCTGGCCGCCGGGGAGGTCTCCGCGTTCCTGCTCACCGAGCCGGACGTCGGCTCCGACCCGGCCCGCCTGGCCACCACCGCCGAGCCGACCGCCGACGGCACGGGCTACCGGCTCAACGGGGTGAAGCTCTGGGCCACCAACGGCACCGTGGCCACCCTGCTGGTGGTGATGGCCCGGGTGCCGGCCGGCGAGGGGCGGCGCGGCGGCATCACCGCGTTCGTGGTCGACGGCGACAGCGAGGGCATCACCGTCGAGCGGCGCAACGCCTTCGTCGGCCTGCGCGGCCTGGAGAACAGCCTCACCCGGTTCCACGACGTCTTCGTGCCCCGGGAGAACGTCATCGGCGGCGAGGGCAAGGGGCTGAAGATCGCCCTGACCACGCTGAACACCGGGCGGCTGTCGCTGCCGGCGATGTGCGTCGGCGCGGGCAAGTGGTCGCTGAACGTGGCCCGGGAGTGGGCCGCCGACCGGGTGCAGTGGGGCCGGCCGGTCGGCGAGCACGAGGCGGTCGCCCAGAAGCTCTCCTTCATCGCCGCCACCACGTACGGCATGGAGACCATGCTCGACCTCTGCTGCCTGCTCGCCGACGACGACCGCAACGACATCCGGATCGAGGCGGCCCTGGTCAAGCTCTATGCCAGCGAGATGGCCTGGAAGATCGCCGACGAGCTGATCCAGATCCGGGGCGGGCGCGGCTACGAGACGGCCGACTCGCTCGCCGCCCGGGGCGAACGCCCGGCCGCGGTCGAGCAGATGCTGCGGGACCTGCGGATCAACCGGATCTTCGAGGGCTCCACCGAGATCATGCACCTGCTCATCGCCCGGGAGGCGGTCGACGCGCACCTCTCGGTCGCCGGCGACATCATCGACCCGGACGCCGGGCTCGGCCGCAAGGCCAGGGCGGGGGCGCGGGCCGGGGCCTTCTACGCCAGGTGGCTGCCCACCCTCGCCGTCGGCAGGGGACAGACCCCCACCGCGTACGGCGAGTTCGGCCCGCTCGCCGGGCACCTGCGGCAGGTCGAGCGGCACTCCCGCAAGCTGGCCCGCTCGACCTTCTACGCGATGTCCCGCTGGCAGGGAAAGATGGAACGCAAGCAGGCGTTCCTCGGCCGGGTGGTGGACATCGGCGCGGAGCTGTTCGCGATGTCCGCGGTCTGCGTGCGGGCGTACGCGGAGCGGGACACCCGCCCGGAGAACGTCGAGCTGGCCGACCTGTTCTGCCGGCAGGCGCGGGTCCGGGTGGAGCAGCTGTTCACCGCGCTGTGGGAGAACACCGACTCCGTCGACGTCGCGGCGGCGAAGCGGATCCTCGCCGGCCGGTACGCCGCCCTGGAATCCGGCGTGCTCACCCCGCCGGCCGACACCCCGTGGGTGGCGCGCTGGTCACCCGGCCCGTCGACCACGCCGGACGTCCGCCGCCGGATCCCCCGCCAGGGCGGCTGAGCAGGGGCTGGGCCGTCGCTGAAGTCAGCGGGCGACGGCCCAGGCCAGCACCGCCGCGAGGATCAGCCCGTTGAGCACAGCGAGCACCAGGTACGCCTGCGGCGGGATCTTGCGACCCTTGCGGACGAAGCTCACCAGGACGGCGGCGTACCCGAGCAGCAGCACGGCGACGACGATCAGGAAGTACAGCACCGCCACACCCTAGCGGCCGCCCCGCAGGCCGAGTCGGCGCAGCTCCAGTGCGGCGAGCGCGTCGACGGTGGCGTCGTCGCCGCGCCGCCATGCCTCCGCCACATCCGGATCGATCCTGGTCAGCTTGCGCAGCGGCTGCCCGGCGAGGGCACGCAGCGCCAGCAGGTCCCGCCCGGCCGGGGCGCCGGCGAGCGCCTTCGCCGAGGCGGCCCGGCGCATCCAGCGCACCCGCAGCGGCAGCCAGCCGAAGAGCACCAGGGCGAGCGGGAAGACCAGCACGGCGATGGCGAGCGCCAGGGCGAGCTGGCCGACCAGCTCCTGCTGGTCCCGGCCGGCGTCGGCGACCGCGCGGGCCGCCTCGGCCGCCCGCTCGAAGGGGGCGGTCAGCTCGTCGCCGACCAGCGGCACCCGGCCGACCTTGCCGCCGGCCTCGGCGAGGTTGTCGGCGAGACCGCCGCCGGCCCCCTCCAGCTTCTGTCCAGGTACGGCGAGTTTCTGCACCAGGTCGTGCACCCACAGGGCGAAGCGGATCGCCGCGTACACCCAGACGACGACGAGCAGGTCGGTGAGGAGCTGGCGGAGGGCGACGGGGAAGCGATCGGCGTAGATCTTCACGCCGGACAGCGTGCCACGACGCGGCGCGGCCGGCACCCCCTGAATCGCCGTCAGGCGGCGCACTTCGGGCAGGTGCCGAAGATCTCCAGGGTGTGGCTGACGTCGGCGTACCCGTGTTGGGCGGCGACCCGCTCGGCCCAGGTCTCCACCGCCGGCCCGGCCACCTCGACGGTGCGGCCGCAGGCCCGGCAGACCAGGTGGTGGTGGTGCCCCTCGCTGCACCGGCGGTAGAGGTGCTCCCCACCGGGCGGGCGCATCACGTCGATCTCGCCGGCGTCGGCGAGGCCCTGCAAGGTGCGGTAGACGGTGGTCAGCCCGACCCGCTCGCCCCGGTCACGGAGCATCGCGTGCAGCTCCTGCGCGCTGTGGAAGCCCTCCACCTCGGCGAGCAGGGAGCTCACCGCCGTGCGCTGCCGCGTGTTCCGCAGCGCCCCCTCGCTCATGATCCCTCCCCGGCGTGGCTCACCGCGTCCGCCACGATGTGCGCCACGTGCTCGTCGACCAGCGCGTACGCGATCTCGCGGCCGCGCCGCGAGCCGCGGACCACCCCCGCCCCGCGCAGCACCCGCAGGTGCTGGGAGACCAGCGGCTGGGGGGCGCCGAGCTTCTCCACCAGCTCGTGCACACACCGTTCACCCTGCGCCAGCTCGCTGACGATCGCCAGCCGGATCGGGGCGGACAGGGCGCGGAGCAGCTCACCCGCGCCCTCGTAGGCCTCGTAGCCGTTCGTGCCGGTCACCCTGCAACGGTAACCAATACCACCGACAGGTGCCGGGGCGGCGTCACCGGAGCACGACCTCGTGCGGCTCGGGCGCCGGCGTACCGGCCGGGGTGGACCGCCGGCGCAGCGCCCGCCAGCCGGCGGCGGCGAGCGCGACCATCAGGAACGAGGCGATCGCCAGCAGCACCACCGAGGCGCCCGGGGCGGTGTCGGCGGTGGCCGCCACCCAGACCCCGGCCCCGGCCGCGAAGAGGCCGAGCGCCATGGCCGCCGTCATGGTGCTGCGGAAGCCCCGGGTGACCTGCTGCGCGGTGGCCACCGGCACCACCATCAGGGCGCTGATCAGCAGCACCCCCACCGCCCGCATGGCGATGGTGACGGTGACCGCGGTGGCCACCGCCAGCAGCAGGTTCAACGTTCGGACCGGCAGCCCGGCGACCCGGGCGTACTCCTCGTCGTGGCAGACCGCGAAGAGCGCTGGGCGCAGCGCCAGCATGGTGACCAGGATGGCCGCGCCGAGCACCGCGATGGTGATCAGATCCTGCGGCGAGATGGTGGTCAGCGAGCCGAACAGGTACGCGTTGAGGTTCGCGCTGGTGGCGTCGGAGAGCCCGACGAGCATCACCCCGCCGGCGATGCCGCCGTAGAAGAGCAGTGCCAGCGCGAGGTCGCCGGAGGTGCGTCCGCGCGCCCGGACCAGCTCGATGGTGATCGCGCCGAGGGTCGCCACGACCACCGCCACCAGCACCGGGGAGCGGTTGAGCAGCAGCCCGGCGCCGACACCGGTCAGCGCCACGTGGCCGATGCCGTCACCGATCAGGGTCAGCCGCCGCTGCACCAGGTAGATGCCGAGCGTCGGGGCGGCCAGGCCGATGACCAGGGCGCCGATCAGCGCGCGCTGCATGTAGGGGTACTGGAAGAGTTCCATGGTCAGCTGCTCCACAGCCCGGCGGGCTCGTCGGGACCGTGCGGGTGCACGTGGTCGTGGTCGGGCTCCGCGTGGTGGCCGGCGGGCTCGGGCACCACGCCGTCGTGGCAGATCCCACCCTGGTGCACCACCACCGCCCGGCTGATCAGCGGTCGCAGCGGGCCCAGCTCGTGGGCGACGAGCAGCACGGTGCCGCCGTCGGCGACGAAGTCCCGCAGCGCGGTGGCGAACGCCTCCTGGCTGGCCGCGTCGACCCCGGCCGTCGGCTCGTCGAGCACCAGCAGCTCCGGCCGGCCGGCGAGAGCCCGGGCGATCAGGGTGCGCTGCTGCTGGCCGCCGGAGAGGGTGGCGACCGGATCGGCGGCCCGGTCGGCGAGCCCGACGGCGCGCAGCGCCGCGTCGACCGCCTCCCGGTCGGCCCGCCCCGGCGGGCGGAGCACGCCCCGGCGGGCCAGCCGGCCGGAGGCGACCACCTCGCGCACCGTCGCCGGTACGCCGCCGCCGGCCTCGAGCCGCTGCGGGACGTACCCGATGCGCCGCCACTGCCGGAACCGGCGCAGCGGGGTGCCGAAGAGCTCGACGGAGCCGGCGGCCAGCGGGACCAGCCCGAGCACGGCGCGGATCAGGGTGGACTTGCCGGAGCCGTTGGCCCCCAGGACGGCGACCACCTCGCCGGCGGTGACGGTGAGCGAGACGTCCCGCAGCACGGGCCGGCCGTCGTAGCCGACCGCCCCGTGCGTGACGGTGATGACGGGTGCGGTCACGAGCAGCTCAACGCCGTCCGCAGGGTCTGCAGGTTGGTGCGCATCACCGAAAGGTAGTCCCCGCCGGAGTCGGTCGACAGCCCTTCGATCGGGTCCAGCACCGCGGTCTTCGCGCCGACCTCCGCCGCGATGGTCTCGGCGACCTTCGGGCTGACCAGGGTCTCGAAGAAGATCGTGGTGGCCCGGTGCTCGCGGGCCTCCGCGGCGACCTCGGCGAGGCGCTGCGGGGAGGGCTCGGTGTCGGGGGTGAGGCCGGTGATGCCGACCTGTTCCAGCTGGTAGCGCTCGGTCAGGTAGCCGAAGGCGGTGTGGCTGACCACGATCTCCCGGCGCTGGCAGCTCTTCAGCCCGGCGGCGAACTCGGCGTCGAGCTTCTCCAGCTCGCCGCGGAGGGTCCTGGCCCGGGCGGTGTAGTCGGCGGCCCGCTCCGGGTCGGCCCGGCCGAGCCGCTCGGCGAGCTGGTCGCCGACGGTGGCCAGCCGGGTCGGGTCCAGCCAGAGGTGCGGGTCGAGGTTGCCGCCGGGCTCCTCGGCGTGACCGGCCTCACCCTCGTGCTCGTGGCCGCCGGCCGCGGCGGTCAGCAGGGGCTGCACGGTCGCCACGTCGAAGGCGCGGTCGGCGGCGTTCTGGTCCACCGCCTCGTCCACGTTCGGCTGGAAGCCCTTGAGGTAGACGACCAGCTCCGCCTCGCTGACCTGCCCGACCTGGCGCGGGTTGAGCTCCAGGTCGTGCGGCTCGGCCCCCGGCTTGGCCAGGTTGCTGACGGCGACCGCGTCGCCGCCGATCCGCTCGGCGAGGAACTGCAACGGGTAGAACGCGGCCACCACGTCGACCCGCTGCGGATCGGCGCCCGCCCCGTCGGGCGAGCAGGAGGCGACGCCGCCCAGGGCGAGCAGGGCGGTGGCGGCGGCCAGGGCGCGCGGAGCGGAGCGGATGTTCATGACATCAACTGTCCGTGACAACGGAAATGATTGTCAAAAACGCATGAGTGCATGTCACAGCAGCTTGGCCAGCGCGACCACGACCAGCAGGGTCAGCATCACCAGCCGGATCATCCGGGTCTGCGGCGCCTGCACCGGCCAGGTGGTCGCCAGCAGCCAGATCAGCCCGGCGGCGAGCGCGAGCAGCAGCACGCCGCCCACCGCACCGGGTGCGAAGAACGCCACCAGCACCACCACCAGGGTGGCGAGGAACACCGACGTCGGGTTGGCCCGGGAGAGCCGGACCAGCAGGGGGCTCTGCGTACGCTGCATCCCACAGACTCTACGAGGAGGACGCCGGTGCTGGTCACCAACCGGTTCGTGGTCGAGGTCGATGTCGCCGACGACTTCGTCGCCCGGGCGCACGCCGCCCTCGCCGCGCTCGCCGCCCGCCCCGGCTACCTGCGCGGCGAACTGCTGCGGGCGCTCGACGACCCGGCCCACTGGTGCCTGCTCAGCGAGTGGGAGTCGGTCGGGGCGTACCGGCGGGCGCTGGGCGGGTTCGACGTCAAGATCGCCGCGGTGCCGCTGCTCGCCGAGTCGCTCGACGAGCCGTCCGCGTACGAGACGCTGGCCAGCGCCGCCCCGGACGGCGGGGTCGTGGTGGCCACCAGTGATCGGGCCGCGAGTCCGCACCGCTGAGCCGGCGGGCACTACCCTGCACTCATGACCGCACCCGGCCCGGCAGCCCCACCGCCGTACCCCGCGACGCCCGGCGGGGACGGCGCCCCGCCGGCCGACCCGGGGGTGCCGGCCCCGCCGCCCGGCCCGGGAGTGGCCCCACCGTTCGCCGCGCCGCCCACCGAGGGCGGCCGCAAGCGGCTCTGGCTGGGCCTCGGCGTCGGGGCGCTCGCCCTGCTGATCTGCTGCGGCGGGGGCGGGGCGGCCCTGATCGGCCTGACCATCAGCAACGCCCAGGCGATCGAGGAGCAGGGGCACGCGGTCACCGACGCCTACTACCGCGCGCTGGTGCGCAAGGAGTACGGCGCGGCCTACGACAAGCTCTGCGACGAAGAGCAGCGGCGCGAGTCCCGGGCGGAGTTCGCCCAGCGGGTGGCCGACGAGCCGGCGGTCGCCGCCTACCGGGTGGGCGAGGTCGACCCGAACGCGCTCACCGTGCCGGTGGACGTCACCTTCAGCGGCGGCTTCCAGGACACCCAGCAGGTCACCCTCGCGCCGGACCAGCAGACCGCCGGCATGGAGGTCTGCGGGGTCAACTGAGCCGGCCGGAGTATTCTGCTGGGCTCGGGACGCCGCTGGTCGTACCGTTGTCCCGAACTGTTCGTTCCGTCCACATCACGTCCCCGCCGACCGCCAGCCGGCGTAGGAGGAAACATGCCAGCCGACCGTATCGACGCCGTCGTCAGCCTCGCCAAGCGCCGAGGCTTCGTCTTCCCCTCCAGCGAGATCTACGGAGGCACCCGGTCGGCGTGGGACTACGGTCCGCTCGGCGTGGAGCTCAAGGAGAACGTCCGCCGGCAGTGGTGGAAGACCATGGTCCAGCAGCGCGACGACGTCGTCGGCCTGGACTCCGCGGTCATCCTGGCGCGCAAGGTGTGGGAGGCCTCCGGCCACATCGCCGAGTTCGTCGACCCGCTCACCGAGTGCCAGTCCTGCCACAAGCGGTTCCGCGCCGACCACCTGGAGGAGGCGTACGCCGAGAAGCACGGCAAGCCGCTGACCTCGCTGTCCGAGCTGAACTGCCCGAACTGTGGCAACAAGGGCACCTTCACCGAGCCGAAGATGTTCAACGGCCTGATGAAGACCTACCTCGGCCCGGTGGAGAGCGACGAGGGCATGCACTACCTGCGCCCGGAGACCGCCCAGGGCATCTTCGTCAACTACAAGAACGTGGAGACGGTCGCCCGCAAGAAGCCGCCGTTCGGCATCGCGCAGACCGGCAAGTCGTTCCGCAACGAGATCACCCCGGGCAATTTCATCTTCCGTACCCGGGAGTTCGAGCAGATGGAGATGGAGTTCTTCGTCGAGCCGGGCACGGACGAGGAGTGGCACGAGTACTGGCTCCAGGAGCGCTGGAACTGGTACCTCGACCTGGGTCTGTCGGCGGAGAACCTGCGCTTCTACGAGCACCCCAAGGAGAAGCTCTCCCACTACTCGAAGCGCACCGTCGACATCGAGTACCGGTTCCAGTTCGGCGGCAGCGAGTTCGCCGAGCTGGAGGGCATCGCCAACCGGACCGACTTCGACCTCTCCACGCACAGCAAGCACTCCGGCGTCGACCTGTCCTACTTCGACCAGACGAAGCAGGAGCGGTGGATGCCGTACGTCATCGAGCCGGCCGCCGGTCTCACCCGCGCGGTGCTGGCGTTCCTGCTCGAGGCGTACGACGAGGACGAGGCCCCGAACACCAAGGGCGGCGTGGACAAGCGCACCGTGATGCGCTTCGACCCGCGGCTGGCCCCGGTCAAGGTGGCGGTGCTGCCGCTGTCTCGCAACGAGGCGCTCTCCCCGAAGGCCAAGGGCCTCGCCGCGCAGCTGCGCAAGCGCTGGGTGGTGGAGTTCGACGACTCGCAGGCCATCGGCCGCCGCTACCGCCGTCAGGACGAGATCGGCACCCCGTTCTGCGTGACCGTCGACTTCGACACCCTCGACGACGACGCGGTGACCGTGCGGAACCGGGACACCATGGCCCAGGAGCGGATCGCCCTGGACCAGGTCGAGCGCTACCTGATCGAGCGCCTGCCCGGCTGCTGAACCGGCACCCCACGGCCCCGCCCCCAGCAGGGGCGGGGCCGTCGTCGTCGGTGGCCCATCGGCCGGCGGTTGCGCCCACCCGGTGGTTGAGCCGGGCCTGATCTCGTGCGAGCATTCCCGGCGTTGAATCTCATCACGGGGGTGTGTGCATGACGCGCGCGTCGCAACAGGACAACGACCACGACCCGAAGCGGCGGCGCCTGCTGCGCCGCGCCGCCACGGTCGCCGCCACCACGGCCGGCGCCGGTGTCGCCGCGGCCGTGGCGATGCCCGGCACAGCCCAGGCCGCCCCGGGTGACAACCTGATCATGGCTACGACGAACGACGCCGGCCCAGCCACCACCACGCTGAACGGCGCACCGGCCCTGACGCTGAAGAACACCGCCGGCGCGCCGCTGCGGCTGGTGCCCGGCGACTCGATCTATCCGCAGGTGCTCGAAGCGCCCGTCGGCAGCATGGCGGTCGACGACCAGGGCGACCTGTTCGTCCGCGCCGGCGTGCCGACCAGCCCGACCAACGGCTGGGCCTGGACCACCGAGTGGGCCACCACCTCCGTCGCGGTGCAGCCGACCCGGGTGCTGGACACCCGTTCCGTCGACCTGCGCCGCAACATCGTCTCCGGCACCCTGGACTCGCTGGGCCGGCTCCAGCCCGGCGTGCCGATCGTGCTCAGCCTGGACGGGTACGTCCGGGACGGCTACGCGATCAAGGGCAACGTGACGGTGGTCGGGATGACCGGCTCGGGTGTGCTCACCGTCTGGGGCAGCGGCACCAAGCCGACCGCGTCCACGGTGAACTGGTGGACCCAGGGGCAGATCCTGTCCAATTTCCTCTTCACCGAGCTCGGCGCCGTCGGGGCGTACCGGAGCGTGCTGACGCTCCAGGCCACCGCGTCACCGACCCACGTGATCGTGGACCTGACCAGCCTGCTGGTCGGCCACCCGAGCCAGGTGCTCGTCGGCCGTGCGTAGCCGGCCCGGTCCCGCCCGCTCCGCGGCGGCCGCCGCCGGCCGCCGCCCGTCGATCCAGCCCACGGGGGAATCAGCATGACGTCCGAGTCCGACCGCGCCGCCTCACGGCGCACCCTGCTGCGGCGGGCCGCCGTCACCGGCGGCGCCGCGGTCGCGGCCACCGCGGCGACCGCCGTGAACGCCGCTCCCGCCTCCGCCGCTGTCGGCGACCCGGTCCTGATCGGCCAGCCCAACGCGGGCGGGACGACCACGGTGACCAGCGCCGCCCCGGGTGGAGCGGCCACCCTCGCCCTAAAGAACGCCACCGGCGTGACGCTCGAGCTGAAGATGGCCGACTCCCACTCGTTGACCCCGCCCGCTGGCTCCCTCACCGCGTACGCGAACGGGCTGAACGTCTCCAACGGCAACGGCGGCTACACCTCGTTCACCACGGCGAACGCCACCATGCTGGTGCCGATCCCGCCGACCCGGGTGCTCGACACCCGCACCGCCGCCGGCCGGGCCCGGTTGCTGGAGGGCGCCGGGCAGATCGACTCGCAGGGCCGTGCGGTCGCGGGCGCCTGGCTGCTGGTCCACCTGGCCGGCATCGTCGAGTACGGCGACGGCCTGATCGGCAACGTGACCGTGGCCAAGACCGAGAAGGGCGGCTTCGCCACCGTCTACGGTCGGGGCGACGCCCCGGGCGCGTCCACCATCAACTGGTGGGGCGCCGGCCAGCTGCTCTCCAACGGCGTGATCACCCAGGTGAGCGCCTGGTCGACCGCCGACGGCGAATACTACCCGGACACCGTGGCCATCTGGGTGCAGAAGAGCGCCACCGCCGTCATCCTCGACGTGACCGGCCTGCTGGTGTTCCACCCGGAGTCCGCCGTCATCAACAACCCGAAGGGCCTGACCGCCGGCTCCGGCACGAGCGGCGTCCGCGCCGACGTGATCAAGGCCAGCGCCGAGCGCGCTGACCGGGAGGTGCAGCCCAGTGCGTGAGACCGAGGAGACCACCAGCATGACCACCGACGAGACGTCGTCGACCACCCGCCGCCGGATCATCAAGGCCGGTGTCGCCGCGGGCGCCGGCGTCGGCGCGGCGGCGGTCGTCGCCACCCCGGCCGCGGCCGACCCGGGGCAGCCGGTGCTCGTCGGGGCCACCAACGACGCCGGCACGGCGGAGACGGTGCTGGTCGGCGGCTCCTCGGCGAACCCGACCCTGCTGCTGGGCGGGGACGACCCGGCGTTCCGCCTGGTGCCCACTCCGGACGCGAACATCCCGCAGGAGCTGCCGACCGGCTCGCTCGCGGTCAACGAGGCTGCCGACCTGGTGATCGGTGGCAAGGGTGGCGCCAAGGCGTACGTCAACACCTCGCGGTGGGCGAACCGGACGATGGCCGTCCCGCCGCAGCGGATCCTGGACACCCGCGCGATCTCCACCTACAGCGCGAACATCCTGGCCGGGAGCGCCGGCGTGACCTCGGGCAAGCTCAACGCCGGCAAGGTCATCCACCTGACGGTGAAGAACGTTCCACCGGCGGTGGCGGAGAAGGCGACGGCCGCGTACGTCAACATCACCGTGGCGGGCACCGTCTCCGCCGGGGTGCTGACCGCGTACAGCTCGTCGATCGCCAAGCCGGGGACCTCGTCGCTGAACTGGTGGGGACCGAACCAGATCCTCTCCAACCTGGTGGAGGTGCAGCTCGGCAGCTACAACGGCAACGGCCTGTCGTTCGCGCTCCACGTCAACGCGGCCACGTCCGTCATCGTGGACGTCTCGGGCCTGATCCTGTCCGCGCCCGGCAGGTCCTACTGACCCGTACGCCGGTCGCCGTCGCGGTGCGAGTTCGCTCACCATCGCGGCGGCGACCGGCCACCGGGCCCCGGCGGGCCGCGGCCGGCGTGGGATTCTTGGGTACGTGACCAGTCCCGCCTCCTCCGTAGCGCTCCGCCCGCTCACCCTCGGGCCGCACCAGGTGTGGCCGCCGGTGGTGCTCGCCCCGATGGCCGGCATCACCAATGTCGGCTTCCGGCAGCTCTGCCGGGAGCAGGGCGGCGGCATCTACGTCTGCGAGATGATCACCACGATCGCGCTGGTCGAGCGGAACCCGAAGACGCTGCGCATGATCGCCTTCGGCGCCGACGAGCGGCCGCGCAGCCTCCAGCTCTACGGCACCGATCCGGAGATCACCGCCGCCGCGGTGCGGATCGTGGTGGAGAAGGACCTCGCCGACCACATCGACCTCAACTTCGGCTGCCCGGTGCCCAAGGTGACCCGCAAGGGCGGCGGCTCCGCGCTGCCGTGGCGGCGGCGGCTCTTCGCCCGCCTGGTCCGGGCCGCGGTGGACGCCGCCGCACCCGCCGGGGTGCCGGTCACCGTGAAGATGCGCAAGGGCATCGACGACGACCACCTGACGTACGTGGAGGCCGGGCTGGCCGCGCAGGACGCCGGGGTGGCGGCGGTGGCCCTGCACGGGCGCACGGCCGCGCAGCGCTACTCGGGCACCGCCGACTGGGACGCCATCGCCACCTTGAAGCAGGCCCTCGACGTGCCGGTGCTCGGCAACGGCGACATCTGGGAGGCCGACGACGCGCTGCGGATGGTGGCGCACACCGGCGTGGACGGGGTGGTGATCGGCCGGGGCTGCCTGGGCCGGCCGTGGCTCTTCGCCGACCTGGAGGCCGCGTTCGACGGCCGCCCCGAGCGGCGGCTGCCCACCCTCGGCGAGGTCGCGCAGACCATGCGCCGCCACGCCGAGCTGCTGGTCGACCAGTTCACTGCCGGCAGCCGTAGCCCGGCCCGGGGCGAGCGGGACGGCTGCACCGACTTCCGCAAGCACGTCGCCTGGTACCTCAAGGGCTTCCCCGTCGGCAGCGAGCTGCGCCGCGAGCTGGCGATGATCGAGAGCCTGGCGCAGCTCGACGACCTGCTCGGCAAGCTGGACCCGACGGAGCCCTTCCCGGTGGCCACCCTCGGTCAGCCGCGCGGTCGCACCAACTCCCCGGGCAAGGTCTTCCTGCCCGACGGCTGGCTGGCCAGCCGGGACGACGACACCGTGCCCGAGGGCGCCGAACTGGCCGACTCCGGCGGCTGAGCGTCGCTGGTCCGGCCGAGCCGCCCGGAGGCGCACGCGACGAAAGCCGCCCGGATGCGCACACGACGATGGGCCGGCCCCCGGGTGGGGGCCGGCCCTTGTCGGTGTTGCGGTGGATCAGGCGGCGGCGGAGTAGCCGCGGGTGGCGATCCAGTCGGCCAGGTTGTCCACGCTCATCCGGTAGGACATCTGGTCGGCGTTCGCCGAGTCGGCGATCGTGACGACGTTGCCGCCGTCGCGGTAGCCGATGACGCTGATGTAGTGCCCGCCTTCGAAGGAGTGGGTGGTGCCGTCGGTGTCGGTGGCGGTGCCGGCGATGTTCGCGACCACCGCCCGGCCGTCGTCGATGGTGCGGACGACGTCGGCGCGCAGCTTCTCGGTCTGCTTGCGGTCGGCACTGTTGTCGCGGATCTCGACGCTGCGGTAGACCTTCTTGCCGGTCTCCTTGTTCAGCACCGGGGTGATGTCGTTGATGCTGTTGGTGCCCGCCTCGGTGGTGCCCATCTCCTTGGCCATGGCGTCCACGTCGATGTTCTTGCCCTGCACCGACAGGGCGTTGCGGGTGGCGGCGGGGCCGCAGTAGTAGAAGTTCGGCTGGGCCTCGTAGGACATGGTCAGCTCACGCTCGCCGTGCGACTTGCGGTCGTTCTGCACCGACGCGGCGCCCTTGCTGGTGGCGGGCGAGTCCGTGCTGGCGGTGGTGAGCGGGCCGGCGACGGCGCCGGTGAAGGCGAGGCCGGCAGCGGTCAGGGCGGTCTTGCGGATCAGATCGGTACGCATGATCGGCCTCTCTGTTCGGGGGTGCGCGGCACACGCAACAGGGGCGCGGTGCCGCGGGAGAAGTCAGAAGGGGATCGACCCGGGCGATCGGCGGGACCTGCTCGGGTGTCCGGGGGATGCAACCGGCCCGGGCGGCCGCGCATTCCATCGGGCCGATCCCTGGGATCCGTCCGGCCGGGGGAGCGCCGGAGGTACGCCATGTACAACGGCCTCGCCCCATCGGCCATTCCGCCCCGGGGCGGCCCCGCCCACAAGACACCGCAGGTCAGACGGCATGCGCCGGGCGGGTACCGCCCACCCGAACCGGACATCCGGCACCGAGTCGGCGGCCCGACCCCCTACGCCGCGTTGATCAAGAAGTTCGCGTCGGAGACACGCCGCCCGACGGACGCAAACCTCTTGATCAACGGCGCGGGCGGGCGTTGGTTGGAGGTCGACGCGGAGATCTTGGACAGTTTCCGTTCCGCCGACCGGAAACTGTCCAAGATTCGCGGGGTGTGGGGTGGGGGATGGGCCGGTTTGTCCGGAATGGGGCTGAGCGTCGGTGTTGCTGGGGCGGCGAATCGCTCCGGCCCGCTGGCGATGGCGGCGTGCCTGGAGGTGGCGTATCGCCGGCGGGTCGGGTGGGTGCCGGCGCCAGATCCGGGGCGGGGGCGGGCGGCTCAGCCCGTGGGGGTCGGCGTGGCGGGTGGGACGGGGATCGCGGTGGTCGGGGTGGCGGCCACGTCCCGCTCGGCCGGCCAGGGGATCTCCGGGGCGCGGTGGAAGGCGATGCCGGCGGTCGCCCAGCGCGGGCCGTGGCCGGCGAGGCGCTCGCGGAACCGGGCCCAGTCGTGCGCCGAGCGGGGCGACCAGCCCAGCTCCGCGATGGCGGGCAGCCGGGGAAGGAACATGAACTCGACCTCCGCCAGCGTGGTCACCGACTCGGTCCAGAGCGGCGCCTCCACGCCGAGCACCGCGTCGGCCGGTACGCCGGCCACGTGCGTGCCCGGATCCCAGTCGTACGCGCGCCGCACGTCGATCAGCCCGGCCCAGTCGTGCCCGATCGGGGTGTCCGGGGCGTACTTCATGTCCAGGTAGGCGTGGTTGCCGGGGGAGAGGATCAGCCGGGCGCCCCGGCGTACCGCCTCGGCGACCACCGGATCCATGCCGTCGGTGCCCCACCACTGGAGCACCCGCCCCTCGGTGTGCCCGGCCGGGGCGATCTGGTGCCATCCGATGACCGTCTTGCCGGTGCCGGCGACGATCCGCTGGGTGCGCTCGACGAAGCCGGTGTACGCCGCGCCCTTGACCTTGAACGCCTCGTCGCCGCCGATGTGCAGCCACGGGCCGGGGGTGCGGGCGGCCACCTCGCCGAGCACGTCGGCGACGAAGTCGTACGTCCGCTCGCTGGCCGGGTCGACGTAGCTGAAGCCGACCTCGGTGCCGGTGTACGGCGGCGGCGCGACCCGGTCCGGCGCCAGCTCCGGGTACGCGGTCAGCGCCGCGCTGGTGTGGCCGGGCAGGTCGATCTCGGGGACGACGGTGACGTGGCGGCGGGCGGCGTACCGGACGATCCGCCGGTAGTCCGCGCCGGTGTAGAAACCGCCCGGGCCGCCGCCGACCTCGGTGGCCCCGCCGACGGTGGTCAGCGCGGGCCACGAGTCGACGGCGATCCGCCAGCCCTGGTCGTCGGTGAGGTGCAGGTGCAGGTGGTTGAGCTTGTACCGGGCCAGGTGGTCGATCACCCGCAGCACGTCGGCGACGCCGAAGAAGTGCCGGGAGACGTCGAGCATCGCGCCCCGGTACGGAAAGCGTGGCCGGTCGACGATCACGCCACCCGGCACCACCCAGCGGGCAGCGACCGGGGACGGGCTCTCGACCGCCGCGGGCAGGAGCTGCCGCAGCGTCTGCACCCCGTGGAACAGGCCCGTGGCCGTGTCGGCGCTGATCCGCACTCCGGTGGGGGTGACGGCCAGGCGGTAACCCTCGGCGCCCAGCTCGGCCGCGCCGGCGGTGCCGCCGAGGTCGCCCACGCCGGCGGTGCCGCCGAGGTCGCCCACGCCGGCGGCGCTCACCGCGTCCTCGGCCGCGGCCCGGGGGCGGGGTACGCCGGCGGGCGGCATCGCGGTGGCCAGGGTGAGCACCAGCGGGCCGTCGGTCGCGGCGGCCTCGACGACCACCGGCAGCGGGTATCCGGTGGCCGGTCGCAGCAGCTCGGCGAGCTGTTCGGCCACGTCCCGGGCGTCCGGATCGGGGCCCACCCGGACGGCCGCGTCGGCGGGGAGGGTGAAGTCGGCCGTCGGGTCGGGCCGGACCTGCTCCGGGGCCGGCACCACGTCGCCCAGCCGGACCGGCGCGGGCGGGGCCAGCAGCTCCCCGGCGGTCAGCTCGGCGGCCCGGGCCAGTTCGGCGGCGGCCGGCCGGTGGGTGGACAGGTCGACCTGACCCAGCGGTTCCCGGTCGGCCCCGGCGGTGGAGCCGTTCTCCGGGCTGGTCGAGGAAATGGGCGGCACGGCGGCGGCTCCGGGGTGTATTTGCGGCGGATATGGCAAAGGTCAGGTTCAGCAGAACCGGTGCCGTCAAGAATACGAGGAGACCCGAAATTGCGTGATCGTGCGCGTGGAAGCGTTCCCAGAAACCCCCGCGAACGCGGATAGTCGTGATGGCTGTGCCTATTGTCACCGAACGGTCCCAGGCCACCCGATGTTCGCTTAACCTTCGCCCACCGAGCGGCGCTGGCACCGGGATTACCGGTGGCCCGCTCCGGGGTATGAGGCAGCTGAACCTTCGTTAAGTGTCAATCCGGCGCGCGTGGGAGGCTCTGGTGGCAGCGCAAGAGACGGTCGATCACAAGTACGTCTACGACTTCGCCGAGGGCAACAAGGACCTCAAGGACCTGCTCGGTGGCAAGGGGGCCAACCTCGCCGAGATGACCAATCTCGGGCTGCCGGTCCCGCCCGGGTTCATCATCACCACCGAGGCGTGCAAGGCGTACCTGGCCACCGGCGAGGAACCCGCCGGGCTGGCCGGTCAGATCGCCACCCACCTGGAGGCCCTGGAACGCGAGATGGGCCGCCGCCTCGGCGACCCGGACGACCCGCTGCTGGTGTCCGTACGCTCCGGCGCGAAGTTCTCCATGCCCGGCATGATGGAGACCGTCCTCAACGTGGGCCTCAACGACCGCAGCGTGGTCGGGCTTTCCGCCCAGGCCGGCGGCAACGACCGGTTCGCCTGGGACTCGTACCGCCGGCTGATCCAGATGTTCGGCAAGACCGTCTGCGAGGTGCCGGGCGAGGAGTTCGAGCACGCCCTGGACGAGGCCAAGCGCGCCAAGGGCACCACCAACGACCTCGACCTCGACGCCGACGACCTGCGCGGGCTGGTCGACGCGTACAAGAAGATCTTCGTCAAGCACACCGGCCGGGAGTTCCCGCAGGAGCCGCGCGAGCAGCTCGACCTGGCCATCCGTGCGGTCTTCGAGTCGTGGAACGCCGAGCGGGCCGTGGTCTACCGCCGCCAGGAGCGCATCCCGGCCGACCTCGGCACCGCGGTCAACGTGGTCTCCATGGTCTTCGGCAACCTCGGCCCCGACTCCGGCACCGGCGTCGCCTTCACCCGCGACCCGGGCAGCGGCGCGCAGGGCATCTACGGCGACTACCTGGCCAACGCCCAGGGCGAGGACGTCGTCGCCGGCATCCGTAACACCGTGCCCCTGCAGGAGCTGGAGCAGCTCGACAAGAAGTCCTACGACGAGCTGCTCGCGTTCATGGCCCGGCTGGAGGGGCACTACAAGGACCTCTGCGACATCGAGTTCACCATCGAGCGCGGCAAGCTCTGGATGCTCCAGACCCGGGTCGGCAAGCGCACCGCCGCCGCCGCGTTCGTCATCGCCGGGCAGCTCGTCGACGAGGGCCTGATCGACCTGGACGAGGCGCTGCACCGGGTCAACGGCGCGCAGCTGGCGCAGCTGATGTTCCCCCGGTTCCGCCTCGACCACGAGTTCCAGCCGGTCGCCAAGGGCATCGGCGCCTCACCGGGCGCCGCCTCCGGCAAGGTGGTCTTCACCTCGGCGCGGGCGGTCGAGCTGGCCGCCGAGGGGGAGGCGGTGATCCTGGTCCGCCGGGAGACCAACCCGGACGACCTGAACGGCATGATCGCCGCCCAGGGCATCCTCACCTCGCGGGGCGGCAAGACCAGCCACGCCGCCGTGGTGGCCCGGGGCATGGGCAAGACCTGCGTCTCCGGCGCCGACGAGATCGACGTGAACGTACCGGCCAAGCGCTTCACCGTGGCCGGGCAGACCGTCACCGAGGGCGACATCGTCTCCATCGACGGCACCACCGGCAAGGTCTACCTCGGCGAGGTGCCGGTCATGCCGTCCGAGGTGGTGCAGTACTTCGAGGGCAGCCTCGAACCGGAGCACGTCGACAACCCGCTGGTCCGGGCCGTACACCGGATCATGAGCCACGCCGACGCCAAGCGGCGGCTGGCGGTCCGGACGAACGCCGACACCGGGGCGGACGCGGCCCGGGCGCGGCGCTTCGGCGCCCAGGGCATCGGCCTGTGCCGCACCGAGCACATGTTCCTCGGCGACCGGCGGGAGCTGGTCGAGCGGCTGATCCTGGCCCGCACCGACGACGAGCGGGAGTCGGCGCTCGCCGCGCTGCTGCCGTTGCAGCGCGACGACTTCGTGGAGATCTTCCGCGAGATGGACGGCCTGCCGGTCACCGTGCGGCTGATCGACCCGCCGCTGCACGAGTTCCTGCCCCCGCTGGAGCAGCTCGCGGTCAACGTCGCCGTCGCCCAGGAGCGCGGCGAGGACGTCGCCAAGGAGGAGGCGCTGCTCGCCGCCGTCCGGCGGATGCACGAGGAGAACCCGATGCTGGGCCTGCGCGGCGTGCGCCTCGGCCTGGTCATCCCGGGCCTGTTCGCGATGCAGGTCCGGGCCATCGCGGAGGCCGCCGTCGCGGTCACCCGCGCCGGCGCGGTCGCCAAGCCCGAGATCATGGTGCCGCTGGTCGGCGCGGTGCAGGAGCTGGAGACGGTACGGGCCGAGGCCGAGAAGATCATCGCCGAGGTGGTCGGGGACAGCGGCGTCGAGGTGCTGATCGGCACCATGATCGAGGTACCCCGGGCGGCGCTGACCGCCGGGCAGATCGCCGAGGCGGCGCAGTTCTTCTCCTTCGGGACCAACGACCTGACCCAGATGGCCTGGGGCTTCTCCCGCGACGACGTCGAGGGCGCGTTCTTCTGGCGCTACCTGGAGCTGGGCATCTTCGGCATCTCCCCGTTCGAGTCCATCGACCGGGACGGGGTGGGCCGGCTGGTCCGGATCGCCGCGAAGGAGGGCCGGGCGGCCCGGCCGGGGCTGAAGCTCGGCGTCTGCGGCGAGCACGGCGGCGACCCGGACTCGGTGCACTTCTTCCACGAGGTGGGCCTGGACTACGTCTCCTGCTCCCCGTTCCGGGTGCCGGTGGCCCGCCTGGAGGCCGGCCGCGCGGCCGTCGAGACCGGCGGTTCCGACAGCCGCTGACCGCACGACCGACGGCGGCTCCGGGTGCTCCCGGAGCCGCCGTCGTCGTCGGTGGGTGTGGTGCGTCGCGGCGGGCCCGGCCCTACAGCGGCGGGCGCCGCCAGGTCGATCCGGGCCGCCGCCGCGCCAGCGCCGGCAGCGGGGTACGCACGGCGAGCGCGCCGTGCACCTGCGGCACGGGCGTCGCGCCCACCGCCACCCGCTGCGAGTCGAACGCCGAGCCGGCCCGCTCGGCCACCGCCCGCGCCTCGGCGTGCAGCGCCTCCAGGTCGGCACCCGCGCCGGTGACCAGGGTGAGCAGCGCGTGCCGCCCGGCCGGATAGGTGACCACGGAGCCGGTGGCGGTGTGCACCACCGACTCCCGGAAGCCGCCGCCGCGCACCGTGTGGGCGACCTGGTGCCCCACCCCGAAACTCACCGCGGCGAGGGCGGCCAGGTGGGTCGCGTCGGTGGTCGGCAGGTCGCTGGCGATGAGCATCCCGTCCCGCCCGCCCAGCACCGTGCCGGCCACCTCGGGGCGGCGTCGGCGCAACCTCCGCAGCTCCGCGTCCATCACCGTGTCAACGTGCACGAGCGTCCCCCGTTCGTCGCGTTCCGGTCGTCGGTGTCACGTACCGCTCCCGGCACGTTACCGAAGGCCACGCCGCGCCCGCGATCCCGTGACGGTCGGCAATCGGTCGACAACTGTCGTCTGATCGGCGGTTGCGGACCCGCCAAGCGACGCTCACCGGCGCGCCGCGCGGGCCACCCGGGCGTAACCTGGGCTCCCGCGAGCAGTTGCGTACGACCGGCGAAGGGTGGCCGCATGACCAGCGTCTGGGAGAGCTTGACCGTCGACGCCCGGGACCCGTCCCGGCTGGCCCACTGGTGGGCCGAGGCGTTGGGCTACCAGGTGGTCGCGGAGAAGCCGGACGAGGTGGAGATCCGCCAGTCGCGCGACCGGCTGCCCGGCATCGTCTTCGTCCCGGTCGCCGACGGCAAGGAGACCAAGAACCGGCTCCACCTCGACCTGCGCCCGGCCGACCAGGAGGCCGAGGTCGAGCGGCTGGTCGACATGGGGGCCCGGCACGTCGACGTCGGCCAGGGCGACGCCTCCTGGACGGTGCTCGCCGACCCGGAGGGCAACGAGTTCTGCGTGCTGCGACAGCAGGGCTGAGGAGTGCGTGACGCCGACCCGGCCGGGCCGTGGGACGCGGCCGACGCGCGGCGTCGGGTCGACGAGGCGCCGAAGGACACCGGCTACGGCCGGTCGCCGTACGAGCGGGACCGGGCCCGGGTGCTGCACTCGGCGGCCTTCCGGCGGCTGGCCGCCAAGACCCAGGTGCACGTCGCCGGCACCGACGACTTCCTGCGTACCCGGCTGACGCACTCGCTGGAGGTGGCCCAGATCGCCCGCGAGATGGGCGCCCGGCTGGGCTGCGACCCGGACGTGGTGGACACCGCCGGGCTCGCGCACGACCTCGGCCACCCGCCCTTCGGGCACAACGGCGAGGACGCCCTCGACCGGCTCGCCGCGCCCTGCGGCGGGTTCGAGGGCAACGCCCAGACGCTGCGCGTGCTGACCCGGCTGGAGGCCAAGGTGGTCGGCCCGGACGGCGTACCCGCCGGGCTCAACCTCACCCGGGCCTCGCTCGACGCGGTCGGCAAGTACCCGTGGCCCCGGCAGCCGGGACTGCGCAAGTTCGGGGTGTACGACGACGACCGGCCGGTCTTCGACTGGCTGCGCGAGGGCGTACCCGCGGGGGACGGCGGCGGCCCGCCCGGCGGCGCGCGGCGCTGCCTGGAGGCCCAGGTGATGGACTGGGCCGACGACGTCGCCTACTCGGTGCACGACGTGGAGGACGGCATCCACGGCGGGTACCTCTCGCTGCGGCCCCTGCTCGACGACCCGGACGAGCGGGCCGCCCTCTGCGTCGACGTGGCCGCCGTCTACTCCGGCGAGTCCCCGGCCGACCTCGGCGAGGTGCTGGTCGACCTGCTCGACGAGCCGGAGCTCGCCGCGCTCGCCGGGTACGACGGCAGCCACCGCGCGCAGGTCGCGCTGAAGGCCACCGCCAGCGTGCTGACCGGCCGGTTCGTCTCCGCCGTGGTGACCGCCACCCGGGAGCGGTTCGGCCCGGGCCCGCACCGCCGGTACGCCGCCGACCTGGTGGTGCCGCGCCGGGTCCGGGCCCAGTGCGCGCTGCTGAAGGGGATCGCCTGGCGCTACGTGATGAACCGCCCGGGCGCCGGCGCCCGGTACGACCGGCAGCGGGAGGTCCTGGCCGAGCTGGTCGGCGTGCTGGGCGACCGGGCGCCGGACGCGCTGGACCCGGTCTTCGCCCCGCTGTGGCGGGCCGCTCCGGACGACACCGCCCGGCTGCGGGTGGTGGTCGACCAGGTGGCGTCGCTCACCGACCCGGCGGCGGTGGCCTGGCACGACCGGCTCGTCCGGGGTGCGGGTCGTGCTCCCGACCCGCGGCCCCGCGACGACTTAGGCTAGCCTAAGTGACATGACGGAGCGCCCCAAGAAGGTCACGTCCGCCCGGGTCCTGCGGACCGAGCGGCCCACCCCGCACCTGATCCGCCTGGTCCTGGGTGGCCAGGAGCTGGCCGGGCTGCCGGTCGGGGAGTACACCGACCACTACATCAAGATCGTCTTCCCGGCGCCGGGGGTCGACCACCCCCGGCCGCTGGACCTGGCCGCGATCCGTCGTGACCTGCCCCGCGAGCAGTGGCCCCGGCTGCGCGCCTACACCGTGCGCGCCTGGGACCCGCTGGCCGGTGAACTCACCGTGGACGTGGTGCACCATGGCGACGAGGGGCTGGCCGGGCCCTGGGCGGCCCGGCTGCGCCCCGGCGACGAGGTGCTCTTCGTCGGCCCCGGTGGGGCGTACGCGCCGGACCCGGCGGCGGACTGGCACCTGCTGGTCGGCGACGAGAGCGCGCTGCCGGCGATCGGCGCGGCGCTGGAGCGGCTGCCGCTCGGCGCCCCGGCCGCCGTCTTCGTCGAGGTCGACGGGCCGGCCGACGAGCAGCGGCTGCTCAGCCCCGGCGCGGTGGCGCTGACCTGGCTGCACCGCGGCGACCGGCCGGTCGGCGAGGCGCTGGTCGAGGCGGTCCGGGCGCTGGAGTTCCCGCCCGGCCGGGTGCAGGCGTTCGTCCACGGCGAGGCCACCTTCGTCAAGGAGCTGCGCCGCCTGCTGCGCGTCGAGCGCGGGGTGCCCCGCGAGGCGCTCTCCATCTCCGGCTACTGGCGTCGGGGCATGGACGACGAGGGCTGGCGGTCCACCAAGGCGGACTGGAACCGCCAGGTCGAGGCCGACGAGGTCGCCCCGGTCGGCTGACCCGCCGCCCGGGCTCCCGGGTCGGGTTCCGGGCGCCGGCGTCGTTCGCCACACGCCCGTGCCCCCGGCGGCGGATCGTCGGTCCGGCAGGGCAGGATGTACGCCGAGGGGGTGGCGAATGGCTGGGCGGATCCGGGACGAGGACATCGCGCTGGTCCGGGAACGCACCTCGATCGCCGAGGTCATCTCCGACACGGTGACCCTCAAGTCCGCCGGCGGCGGCAACCTCAAGGGCCTCTGCCCGTTCCACGACGAGAAGAGCCCGTCGTTCAACGTCTCGCCCGCCCGCAATGTCTGGTACTGCTTCGGCTGCGGGGCCGGCGGCGACGCCATCAAGTTCCTGATGGACGCCGAGCACCTCAGCTTCATCGAGTCCGTCGAGCGGCTCGCCGCCCGCGCCGGCATCCAGCTGCGCTACGTCGAGGGCGACAACGCCGCCCCGCGCCCCCGTCCCCAGCAGGGGCAGAAGCAGCGGCTGGTGGCCGCGCACGCCGCCGCCGTCGAGTTCTACCAGGCCCGGCTCACCACGGCCGCCGCCCGGCCGGCCCGGGAGTTCCTGGCGCAGCGGGGCTTCGACCGGGCCGCCGCCCAGCGGTACGGCTGCGGCTTCGCCCCGGACGCCTGGGACCTGCTCACCAAGCACCTGCGCCAGCAGGGCTTCAGCCACGACGAGCTGGTCACCGGCGGGCTGTCCCGGCCGTCGCGCTCCGGGACGCTGATCGACCGGTTCCGCCGCCGGCTGATGTGGCCGATCCGGGACATCACCGGCGACGTGATCGGCTTCGGCGCCCGCAAGCTCTTCGACGACGACGACGGCCCGAAATACCTCAACACCCCTGAGACGCCGATCTACAAGAAGTCGCACGTCCTCTACGGCATCGACCAGGCCAAGCGGGAGATCGCCAAGCAGGGCAAGGTGGTCGTCGTCGAGGGCTACACCGACGTGATGGCCTGTCACCTCGCCGACGTACCGACGGCCGTGGCGACCTGCGGCACGGCGTTCGGCGGCGACCACATCGCGGTGCTGCGCCGGCTCCTGCTGGACACCGACGCGGTGGCCGGCGAGATCATCTTCACCTTCGACGGGGACGCCGCCGGCCAGAAGGCCGCGCTGCGCGCCTTCGAGGACGACCAGCGCTTCGTCGGGCGTACCTTCATCGCGGTCAGCCCGGACAACATGGACCCGTGCGAGCTGCGCCTGGCCAAGGGCGACCTGGCCGTGCGGGACCTGGTCGCCCGCCGCGAGCCGCTGGTCGACTTCGCGCTGCGCCACGTGATCAACCGGTACGACCTGGACACCGTCGACGGCCGGGTGGAGGCGATGCGCCGGGCCGCGCCGCTGGTCGCCAAGATCAAGGACCGGGAGAAGCGCCCCGAGTACGTCCGCAAGCTCGCCGGCGACCTCGGCATGGAGATCGAGCCGGTGCAGCGCGCGGTGCTCGCCGCCGACGCCACCCCGACCGCCGAGCGGCGCTCGCCCGCCTCGAACCGGTCGACGGCGGCGCCCGTGCCGGCGGTGGACAGCCCGCAGTCGATGGTCGAGCGAGAGGCGTTGAAGCTGGCCCTCCAGGAGCCGGTGCTGGCCGGGCCGATGTTCGACGCGGTCGACGCCCCGGAGTACCGGCACCCGGTGCACGCGGCGGTCCGCGCGGCGATCGCCGCGGCGGGCGGGGCCGCGGCGGCCACCGCCGGCGCGGTCTGGATCGAGTCGGTCCGCGACGCCTGCGAGGACCTGGCCGCCCGGGCGCTCGTCGGCGAACTGGCCGTCGAGCCGCTGCGCATCGACGGCGAACCCGACCCCCGGTACGTCTCGATAACCGTGGCCCGGTTGCAGTGGGGCTCGGTCACCGCCCGGATCCGGGACCTCAAATCCAAGATCCAACGGGTCAACCCGGTGAACAACAAGGACGAGTACTTCGCCCTCTTCGGGGAACTGCTCTCGCTGGAGCAGCACGCGCGGGCGCTGCGCGAGCAGGCCGCGGGAGGACTGTGATGGGACTGTTCAGCCGCAAGCCGAAGCTGCCGCCCGCCGCCCGGCCCCCGCTCGCCGACGACGAACGGGTGCTCGCCTGGGCGGCCGCCGGCAACGGCGAGGGCGACGGCGTGGTGGTGGCCAGCAACCTCGGGCTCTGGCTGCCCGGCCGCCCGCACCGGCTGGGCTGGCACGAGATCCTCAAGGCGGTGTGGTCCGGCCGCGAGCTGACCGTCACCCCGGCCGAGCGGGTCACCGAGCGCGACGGCTACCAGGTGGTGGCGGACTGCCCGGCCGAGACCTACCTGCTGGTCGACCCGGGCGAGCTGCCGCACCAGGTGCGGGCCCGGGTCACCCGGTCGGTGGCGTACACGGAGCACCACCCGGTGCCCGGCGGCGCCGGGCGGGTCGCGGCCCGGCGGGTGGCGGGGGTGGACGGGCTGAGCTGGACGGTGCGCTTCGAGCCGGGCACCCCCGCAGACGACGAGGCCGTGCTGGCGGAGGCCGACCGGCTGGTGGCGGCCGCCCGTGCCGCGACCGCCCCCGCCGACGCCTGAACTCCGCTCACCCGCCCTGGTAGAACCGCGCCGCGCCCGGATGCAGCGGGATCGGGTCGGTGCCGGACGCGCTCTGCCGGGTGAAGTTGCCCGCCTCCGGGTGCACCCCGATCAGGTCGCCCTGGTAGGCGAAGAGCAGCCGGGTCAGGTCGTACGCCAGCTCGTCCGGCATGTCGGCGTTGACCAGGATCATGTTCGACACGGTGATCGTCGGCGTGCCCGCCGGCGTGCGGTAGGCCTCCTTCGGCAGCTCGGCGGTGGTGTACACCGAGCCGTACCGGGCGTTGAGCGGCTCGATCAGGTCGGCGATCGGTAGCAGCGTGAACCTGCCCGGCGCGCTGGAGAGCAGGTCGGCGATGCCCGGGGTGGGCAGGCCGCCGGAGAAGAACATCGCGTCCAGCGTGCCGGCCCGCATCCGCTTGACCGTCTCCGGCAGGGACAGGGTGAACCGGTCCACGTCCCGGTCCGGGTCCATCCCGGCGGCGGTCAGCAGCCGCCCGGCGATGATGTCCGTGCCGGACTTCGGCGAACCCGTGGAGACCCGCTTCCCGCGCAGCCCGGCGAAGTCCTTCACCTTGGCGTCGGCCCGCACGATCACGTGGGTGTAGTTGCTGTAGACCCGGGCCAGCGCCCGGACCGGCTGCGGCTGCCCGACGAAGGCGCCCTGGCCGTTGACCGCGTCGGCCGCGGTGTCGGCGAGGCTGAAGGCGATCTCCATGTCGCCGCTGGCCAGCCGGCTGACGTTCTCCACCGAGGCGCCGGTCGGCTCGGCCCGCGCCTCGTACCCGGGCAGGTGGCGGCTGATCACGTCGGCGTAGCCGCCGCCGAGCTGGTAGTACACGCCGGTGGTGTTGCCGGTGGCGAGGAAGATCCGGCCGCCGTGCCAGGCCTGCGACGGCGCCGCCGACTGCCCGCAGCCCGCCACGAGCAGCGTCACCAGCAGGGCGGCCAGCCAGGGCGGTGGCCGGCGGGTCACGCCCGGACCGCCGGTTCCAGCGCCTCCGCCACCCGCTGCACCAGGGTCGCGGTCTCGAAGCCGATCTGACCCAGGTCGCAGCCCGGCGCGGCGAGCACCCCGAGCAGGGCCCGCCGGCCGACCGCCATCACCAGCATCACCCCGCCGTCCATGTCGACGATCTGCTGGCGTACGTGGCCGGCGGACATCAGCCGCGCGGCGCCGACGGTCAGGCTGGCCAGGCCGCTGATCACGGCGGCGAGCTGGTCCACCTGGTCCGGGGAGAGGTGCGGTGAGGAGGCCAGGCGCAGTCCGTCCTCGGAGACGGCTACGGCGTGCGACACGTCCGGCACCTGCTCGGCGAAGTTCGTCAGGAGCCAGTCCAGGCCGGCGCTCACGGGTGTGGTCATCGGTGTCTCCCGTTTGGTCTCGTCTGCTGGTTACGTCGCATCGCGCTGGCCACCCCCTCGGCGAGGGCCGACAGTCGGGCCCGCACCACCTCCGGGTCGAGCAGGTCCTCCCCGGGCCGGGCGGGCGGGGTGTCCGGCAGCGTCGGGAGCTGACCGCCGCGGGTCCGGCGGGGCAGGCCGGTGCCGGAGGCCGCCGCCGGCCCGGTCGACGGGTCAGCGGGGCCGGGCGGGGGCGCCACCGCGGCCCGGAGCAACGGCGGCCGGGGCGGGGCCGCGACCCGGGTACCGGGGGTGACCACCGGCAAGGTCACCGTCGGCGCGTGGTGGGGGTCGGTCGGGTCCGGCCGGAACAGGCTGCCGCCGTACGCCGGCGTCAGCCGGGGCGCGGGCGTCGGGTTCGGCACGGTCGTCGCCAGGGCCGGCGCACCGGCCCCGGCCCGGAACCAGGCCGCCGTCGAGGCGGGCTGGCGGACCGGAACGGGACGCCGGGACACCGTCTCCACCCGGACGAGCGCCGACTCGGGCACCTCGACGTGGGCCACCGTGCCGGTGCCGGTGTTGTGCAGCTGGACCCGGATCCCGTACCGGGCGGCCAGGTGGGCCACCACGTGCAGGCCCATGCTGCCGGCCGCGGCGCTGGAGAGCACCGCCGGGGCGAGCAGCCGTTTGTTGATCGCGGCGAGCCGCCCCTCGCTGATGCCGATGCCCTGGTCGTGCACGCGCAGCGTGAGCCCGTCGATCGTCCGCCGGCCGTCGACCTGCACCGGGGTGTGCGGCGGCGAGTAGTTGGTGGCGTTCTCCAGCAGCTCGGCGAGGAGGTGGACCAGGTACCCCACCGCCGACCCGTGCACCGCGGCCGCCGGCACGTCGATCTCCACCCGGGTGTAGTCCTCGATCTCCGAGGAGGCCGCGCGCACCACGTCGGCAAGCAGGTGGTCCCCCTCGTACGCCCGCCCCGGCTCGCCGCCGGCGAGGACCAGCAGGTTCTCCCCGTTGCGGCGCATCCGGGCGGCGAGATGGTCCAGCGCGAAGAGCCGGGCCAGCGCGTCCGGATCGGTCTCGTCGCGTTCGAAGTCGTCGAGCAGGCGCAGCTGCCGGGTGATCAGGGTCCGGATCCGGCGGGCCAGCGCCTCGGCCATCCGGGTCACGTCCAGCCGCAGCTCGGCCTGCTCGCCGGCGAGCCGCAGCGCCGCCCGGTTGACCGTGTCGAACGCCTCGGCCACCTGCGCGACCTCGTCCCGCCCCTGCCGGATGTCCTCGGTCAGCCGGGTCGCCTCGCCCTCGGCCGGCGCGCCCTCGCCGGCCGCGATCGCGGTGATCCGCTCGGGCAGCTCCGAGTTGGCCACGGTGAGCGCCGCCACCCGCAGCCGGCGCAGCCGGCGGCTGGTGCGTACGGCCAGCAGCGCGGCGGCCAGCAGCGAGGCCGCCGCGACGGCGGTGGTGGCCCCACCGGTGACCAGGGCCCGCCGGCGGGCGTCCCGGGCCAGGCTGGCGGCCTGCTGGTCCAGGTCCTCGGAGAGCTCCCGGCCGAGGAGGTTGTAGCGCCGGATCGTGCCGCTCTGGGCCACGTACCAGGCGTCGCCGTCGACCTTCAGCGCGGCGGCCAGGGTCTCGCCCCTGACGGCGGTGTCCCGCATCCGCTGGGCGGTCGCCACGTCGCTGCCGGCGACCAGCCGGGCGTACGCGGCCTCGGCGTCGGAGTCGGCGATCCGGGAGAACTCGGCCTGACGCTGCTCCCGCGCGCCCCGCAGCTGGCCGAGCCGGACCAGTTCGCCCTGGGCCAGCTCGCCGCGGACGAAGACCGTCCGGAGCAGGTCGCGTTCCAGCGCGGCCAGGTGTTCCTGGCTGGCGACCGCCGCCACCTCCCGGGCGGCGTTGGCCAGCTCGGTGTCGCGCAGCTGCGCGGGCAGCGCGTCGGCGACGGTGAGCAGCGACTCGACCAGTGCCACGTAGGTGGGGTCGGCCCCCTCCGAGGTGGGCGCCGACCGGCGGGCGGGATCGAGCTGGTAGAGCTGGTCGTCGGCGGTGTCGAGGACCCGCCCGAGGTCCGGTGCGGCCCGGCGGGCGTCCCGGCTGGCGGTGCGGAACCGGTCGACGGCGGTGTCCACCCGCCGCCGCTGGGCGTCCACCAGCGGCCGGCCGGTGGAGCCGCCCCGCTGGCGCAGGGCGGCCGTCTCCGCGAGTTCCCGCTCCAGCTCGTGCACCAGGCGCACGGTGGCGGTGGCGGTGCCGGCGAGGACCCGGGCCCGGTCGGCGTCGGCGGAGGCGTCCAGCGCGGTGCTGGTCTGGGTGGCGCCCAGCACGACCAGGCCGACGGTGGCGACCAGGATCGGTGCGAGCAGTTGGGTGCGGACCGACCAGAGCCGGTCGGTGTGGTCCGCCGGCCGGTTGTGCCGGCGTACGCGGGCGGGGCGGGGGAGCGGCACGCGGGTCTCCCGGGAATGGTCGGGGACGCCGGGTCCGGGCGGCGGCCCGGACCCGGCGCCGTCGGTCAGCTCGCGCCGAGGTCCTGCAGGGCCTTGGCCGCCCCGCGGTGCAGCGGTACGGGGTCGGTCTTGCGGGCGTTGTCCAGGTTGATGCCCTTGGCGGCCGGGTTGGCCTGGGCCAGCGCGTCCCTCTTCTCGAAGACGGTCCGCGCGACGGCGCAGGCGACGTTGGCGTTGAGGTCCTTGCGGACCAGCAGCACGTTGGGCACCACGATGGTCGGGGTGTCCGTCGCCGTCTTGTAGACGTCCGCGCGGATCGTCCCGGCCTGGTACGCGGGGTTCAGCTCGGTCATCTTGGGCAGCAGCGGGGCGATGTCGAGGAACTTCACCTTGTCGCCGGCCGTGGTGAACAGGTCGGTGACCCCGCCGGTCGGCACCCCGCCGGACCAGAAGAAGCCGTCGATGCTGCCGTCCTTGACCCCCTCGACGGTCTTGGCCAGGTCGAGCCGCTGCGCCTGGACGTCCTTGGCCGGGTCGAGACCGGCGGCGGTGAGCAGGCGGTTGGCGATGACCTCGGTGCCGGACTTGGGGGAGCCGGTGGAGATCTTCTTGCCCTTCATGTCGGCGACCGAGCCGATGCCGGCGTCGGCCCGCACGACCACCTGGGTGTAGTTGTCATAGATCCGGCCCAGCGCCTGCACCGGCTGCGGCGAGGTGAAGCTGCCCTTGCCCTGCACCGCGTTGACGGCGGTGTCGAAGAGCGAGAAGGCGACGTCGTACTGGCCGCCGACGAGCTGCTCGATGTTCTGTACCGAGGCGCCGGTCTCGGCGGCGGTGCCGGTCAGTTTGCCGTCGGTCGTCGTGGAGAGCTGGCCGGCGAGGGCGTTGCCGACCACGTAGTAGACGCCGGTGGCGTTGCCGGTGGCGATGCCGACGCGGGTGCTGTCAGTGACCTTGCAGGTGATCTCGCTGGCGGCGTCGTCCTTCGTCGCGCCGTCCTGTTTGCCCCCGCAGCCGGCGGCGCCGCTCGCGACGAGGGCGAGCGCCCCCACTCCCGCGGCCAGCCGCACGTTGATCCGTCTCACTGTTTTCCTCCCCATGGTTCACCGGTGGTGTTGCCGACGGCTCGCCGGTCCGGTTGGCGGAGCCGCGTCGTACGAGGACACCCGCCACCACGGCGGCGGCCAGGACCGCGCCGACCGTGACGGGTACGGGTTCGAGCCAGAGCAGCGTCAGCCCGGCGAGCGCGCCGAGGATCCGCTCCGGTACGCCGGCCGGGCCGACGCCGGGCAGCCAGCCGCCCGCCGCCACGGCCAGCACGGCGACGCTGAGCGCGGAGACCACCGCGGCCACGGCCACCCGCTGCGGCCCGCCGATCCCGAGCAGCCCCAGACCGGCCGGAGTGATCACGAAGGCGATCGGGATCAGGTAGGCCGGCAGGGCGTACCGCAGGGTCTGCCACATGGTCGGCACCAGCCGGCCGCCGGTGACCGCGGCGGCGGCCACCGCGGCGAGCGCGGTCGGCGGGGAGACCTCGGACAGGACCGCGAAGTAGAAGACGAACATCGCCGCGGCGGGCGCGGCGACGCCCAGGTCCAGCAGGGCCGGGCCGATGATCACCCAGCCGATCACGAACGAGGCGGTGACCGGCACGGCGAGCCCCAGCAGGCTGAGCGCGACGGCGGCCAGCACGGCGGTGAGCGCCAGCACCACGGCCGGGTCGGAGGCGACCGCCTGCGCGCCGGAGACCAGCAGTGCCGCCGCCTGCGGGCCGAGGCCGGTCTTCGTGGTGGTCGCCGTGATGATGCCGGCCGCGGCGCAGACCGCGCTCACCGCGAGCACCCCGCGCGCGCCGGTGCCCAGCGCCTCGACCAGCCGGGCCGGGGTGAGCCGGTGCCGGCGGTCCAGGAAGGACAGCGCGGCGGCCAGCACCGTCGCCCCCACCACCGCCTTCGTCGCCGAGGCGCCCAGGGCGAGCAGGCCGGTGATCACCAGCAGGGACAGGAAGTGGTAGCCGAAGCGGCCCAGCAGCCGCCAGGGCGAGTCGGCCTGGACGACCACCGGTCGCACGCCCGAGCGCCGGGCGTCGATCTCGACCGCGAGCAGGATGCCGAGGTAGTACAGCACCGTCGGGATGGTCGCCCAGCCCAGCACCTGCAGGTACGACACGTCCAGGTACTCGGCGATGATGAAGGCGGCCGCGCCGAGGGTGGGCGGGGACAGGATCGCCCCGACGCCGGCGGCGGCGAGCATCCCGCCGGCGCGTTCGGCCGGGTAGCCGGCCCGGCGCAGCACCGGCCAGGTCACCGCGCCGATGCTGACCGTCGTCGCCGCGCCCGATCCGGAGACCGTGCCGAGCAGGAAGCCGGAGGCGACCGCCGTGCGCCCGGCGGCCGTCCGGGAGCGCCGGAAGGCGGCGGCGGAGAGTTCCACGAAGAACCGCCCGGCCCCGGAGAGGTCCAGCACCGCGCCGTAGATGGTGAACAGCACGATGTACGAGGCCGCCACGTCGAGCGGGGTGCCGTAGAACCCGCTGTCGGAGTTGTAGAACGCGTCGACGAGCTGGCCGAAGTCGAGCCCGGCGTGCGCCACCGGCCAGGACTGCGGCAGCAGCCCGCCGTAGTAGCCGTAGGTCAGGAACAGCAGGCAGACGGCGGGCAGGATCCAGCCGGTGGTGCGCCGGCAGGCCTCCAGCAGCAGGAGCAGCAGCACGGTGCCCATCGCGACGTCCAGCCCGACGAGCAGGCCCTGCCGGTCGAGGAAGGCGTCGTATCCGCCGCCCCCGCCGCCGACGGTGAACGGCAGCACCGGGTAGAGGCAGGCGACCAGGGCCGCGGCGGCCAGCAGCCAGTCCGACCGGGTCGGCCCGGCCCGGTCCGGCCCGTCGGCGGGTGTGCGGCCCGGCCGCCAGGGGATCGAAAGGCCCGCCGGGTACGCCAGGAACACTGTCGGCAGCACGCCGGCCAGGAAAACGATCAGGTAGTACTTGCTGCCCTGCGGAAGTGGTTGAAAGACCTGGACAAGTGCCAGCAGCGCGATCCCCACCGTCGTGCCGGTGACCAGATGACGGACCGGGCCGGTCAGCGAGCGCCCCGGTTTCTCGTCCTCGAATTGCGCGGCGAGTTCGCGGGTGTCCGGCACGGCGGCGCGGGGTGGTGCGCCCGCCGTGACCTGCGGCTCCAGGGGCGCCGGAGGGTCCTTGAGGGCGGCTCCCGCCCCCCTGGAGCCGGTGTGCGGCGCTTGCGGGGCGGGACCGTCGGTGAAGCGTACGGACGACACGAGGGGGCACGATACGCCAATTATCTACGGCATGGAACATTGCCGATTATCATTGCGGTCGGTAATGGCGATCTATTTCCATCACGCAGAGGAATCTGAATAAAGAAGGATTTAACAAATTGAGGGGGCTGAACTGTTGACAGGTGCCGGTGGTCGGGGTGCGTCCGAAAGGGACCTGTCCAGTTTGGCCCGCATCGCCCCGTTGATGCGCCGGATCGACAGCCCGACGGTCAGGTGCACGAGAGCGTACCGATCGATAACTGTCCGTAGTGTCAACTACTCTGCGTTGCCGGCTCTGAGCCCGCTGTGGTGGGGCCGGAAACCCGTCGAGGGTGTCGGACGTCGCCGGTAGGGTCGGCCGGTGACCACTGCTCAACCACTCATCCAGGCTCGGGGGCTGGTGAAGCGGTTCGGCGACTTCACCGCCGTCGACGGCATCGACGTCGAGGTGCGCCCCGGCGAGGCGTTCGGCTTCCTCGGGCCGAACGGCGCCGGCAAGTCCTCCACCATGCGGATGATCGGCTGCATCTCCCCGCCCAGCGGGGGCGAGCTGCGCATCCTCGGCATGGACCCGGTGCGCGACGGCCCCGCCATCCGGGCGCGGCTCGGCGTCTGCCCGCAGCTCGACAATCTCGACCCCGAGCTGACCGTTCGGGAGAACCTCACCACCTACGCCCGCTACTTCGGCGTGCCCCGCGCGGTGGCCCGGGCGCGCGCCGCCGAGCTGCTCGACTTCGTGCAGCTCACCGAGCGGGCCGACAGCAAGGTCGAGCCGCTCTCCGGCGGCATGAAGCGCCGGCTGACCATCGCCCGCGCGCTGGTCAACGAGCCCGAGATCGTGCTGCTCGACGAGCCGACCACCGGGCTCGACCCGCAGGCCCGGCACCTGGTCTGGGAGCGGCTGTTCCGGCTCAAGCAGCAGGGGGTGACGCTGGTGCTGACCACCCACTACATGGACGAGGCCGAGCAGCTCTGCGACCGCCTCGTGGTGATGGACGGCGGGCGGATCGTCGCCGAGGGCTCGCCCCGGGCGCTGATCGAGCGGCACTCCACCCGCGAGGTGGTGGAGCTGCGCTTCGCGGCCGAGTCGCAGGAGGCGTTCGCCGGCAAGCTCGACGGGCTGGGGGAGCGGGTCGAGGTGCTGCCCGACCGGATCCTGCTCTACGTCACCGACGGGGACGCCGCGGTCGGCCAGGTGGAGGCGCGCGGCCTGACGCCGGCCAGCGTCCTGGTCCGGCGCAGCAGCCTGGAGGACGTCTTCCTGCACCTCACCGGCCGCACCCTGGTCGACTGACGGCCGTGGCCGGGGCACTCCCGGCCGCTGGGTAGCATCGGCCGTCGACGGGGGAGGAGTCCACGATGGATGCTGGAGCGAGACGCCAGGCCGGGCTGACCGCGCTCTACCTGGGCGTGTTCGCCACGATCTGGTTCAGCCTGCCGGCGGCCGACCCGCCGCTGCGCGCCGCGCTCGTGGTGGCCAGCGGCCTGGCCCTGCTCACCGCGCTGCTCGGCGCGGTCGTCGTGGTCCGCACCGGGCGCGCGGCCGCCGCCCTGCCCCGGGACCGGGCCGCCGACCGGCGGTACGGCGTCATCGTCGCCGTCGAGTTCGCCATGGCCGTGCTCGGCGCCCTCGTCCTGGCCGGGCTCGGCTGGGCGGAGTTCGTTCCGGTCCTGGTCTGCGCGGTGGTCGGGCTGCACTTCGTGCCGCTGTCCCCGGTGCTGCGCGACCGGCTGCTGGTGCCGCTCGGCGTCGCGCTGTGCCTGGTGGCGCTGGCCGGGCTGGCCGTCGCGGTCACCTCGTCGGTCCGGGCCGGCCTGGTCGTCGGCACCGGCGCCGGGCTGCTGCTCTGGGGCTACGCCGCGCGCGCGTTGTTCACCACGACCCGCACCGCCTGACCGGCCCCCCACGGCGGCCCGGGTTCCGCGAGCGGGCCGGGTAAAGGGCGCGACAGGCGGGGCGGCCGGCCATAGGGTTGCCGCGGCCTGTCGTACCCCCGAGGTAGGAAGGCTGTGGTGGACGGCGGGTGAGAGGAGGTCCGGGTGAGCGTGGCGCAACGGCCCCCGTTGCCGAGGGTGCCGGCGTTGGCGGTGCTGGCGCACTACCTGACCGGCTACCGCCGCACCTGGCGGGCCGGGGTCTTCTCGTCCTTCCTGCTGCCGACGCTGACCGTGGTCGGCTTCGGCCTGGGCGTGGGCGCGTACGTCGACCAGGGCGTCGACGGGGTGCGGTACCTCGACTGGATCGTGCCCGGGCTGCTCGCCTCGACCGCGCTCCAGGTGACCATCGGCGAATCGACCTGGCCGGTGTTCAGCAACTTCCAGTGGATCAAGACCTACTCCGCGCAGACCGCGGCGCCGCTGCGGATCCCCGACATCCTCGCCGGCCACCTGGCCTTCGTGCTGTTCCGGGCGCTCACCGCCAGCGTCGCGTTCCTACTGGTGACGGCGCTGTTCGGGGCGCTGCATTCGGGCTGGGCGGTGGCCACCCTGCCGGTGGTGGCGCTGCTCTGCCTGGCGGTCGCCGCGCCGACCTTCGCGTACGCGGCGGTGGTGGACAGCGACAGCTGGCTGGCCATGCTGTTCCGGTTCGCGGTGATCCCGATGACGCTCTTCGCCGGGATCTTCTTCCCGGTCGAGTCGCTGCCCGGCGTGCTGCGCTGGCTGGCCTACGCGACGCCGCTCTGGCACGCCGTCGACCTGTGCCGGGCGGCGACGCTCGGCGTGGCCCCGCAGTGGTCGGTCGCCGGCCACCTGCTCTACCTCGCGGCCTGGGCGCTGGGCGGCTGGCTGCTGGCCGCCCGGCTCTTCCGTCGCCGGCTCGTGGTCTAGGAGGCTCGCGTGGTCACTCTCGTTCTGCCCCGGCTGCTCGACGTCTCCGGCACGTCGCGCCGGTCGGCCTCGGTGGTCGAGCGCAACGTGGCGGCGCTCAAGTCGGTCTACTGGCTGCTGCTGCTCTCCGGGTTCGTCGAGCCGGTGCTCTACCTGTTCTCCATCGGGGTCGGGGTGGGCCAGCTGATCGACGGGCTCACCCTGGCCGACGGCCGGGTGGTCGAGTACGCCGCGTTCGTCGCCCCGGCCATGCTCGCCTCCTCGGCGATGACCGGGGCGCTGGCCGAGACCACCTTCAACTTCTTCGGCAAGATGAAGTACCTCAAGCTCTACGACGGCATCATCGCCACCCCGGTGCGGCCCTTCGAGATCGCGCTCGGGGAGCTGGGGTGGGCTATGGTACGCGGCTCGGCCTACTCGGCGGCCTTCCTCGCGGTGATGGTGGCGATGGAGCTGACCTCCGTGGGGCGGGCGCTGCTGGCGTTCCCGGCGGCGGTGCTGGTCGGCTTCGCCTTCGGCGCGATCGGCATGGCGCTGGCCACCTTCATGCGCAGCTGGCAGGACTTCGACCTGATGGGCTCGGCGCAGTTCACCCTCTTCCTCTTCTCGGGCACCTTCGTGCCGGCCGAGGACTACCCGGCGGTGCTGCGCTGGCTGGTGGAGGTGACCCCGCTCTACCGCTCGGTGCACCTGATCCGGGACATTTGTGTCGGCGGGTCCGGTTGGCTGTGGCTGCTGGACCTGCTCTACCTGCTGGCGCTGACCGCGCTCGGGCTGGCCGTGGCGTCCCGGCGGATGGTGGGTCTGCTGTACAAGTGACGGGTTAAGGGGCGGCTTCCCCGGGGCATGTCAGGGGGCACACGCCGACCATGAGGAGGGGCCGATGGCCTCCGACGAGACGTCCGCCCGCAGCGGGCGCGCCCGCGACGACCAGGGCACCGCCGCCCGGGCCGGCCGTGCCCGGCCGGGCGACCGGGGGGACCGCGACACCCGCAGCAGCCGCCCGGTCGGTCCCGACGCTGGGCCGGAGAGCCCGACGGAGCTGCCCGGCGCCGGCTGGAAGGCGGCGTTGAAACGCACCGTCAAGGAGTTCCAGGACGACAGCCTCACCGACTGGGCGGCCGCGCTGACCTACTACGGGGTGCTCTCCATCTTCCCCGGGCTGCTGGTGCTGATCTCGCTGCTCGGCCTGCTCGGCGACCGGGCCACCGAGGGGGTCAAGGACACCGTCAACCAGGCGGTGCCGGAGGAGAACATCCGGAAGATCATCGAGGGCGCCATCGACCAGGCGGGGGCCTCGGGCGGGCTGGCCAGCATCGCCGCGATCGTCGGTTTGCTCGCGGCCTTCTGGTCCGCCTCCGGCTACATCGCCGCCTTCATGCGCGCCTCGAACACCATCTACGACGTGCCCGAGGGGCGGCCGATCTGGAAGACCCTGCCGATCCGGCTCGGGGTGACCGCGGTGATCGGCGTGATGCTGCTGGCCTGCGCGGTGATCGTGGTCTTCACCGGCGGCCTCGCCGAGCAGGTCGGCAGCGCGATCGGGTTGGGCTCCACCGCGGTGACGGTGTGGAACATCGCCAAGTGGCCGGTGCTGCTGCTCCTGGTCAGCCTGATGTTCGCGATCCTCTACTGGGCCTCGCCGAACGCCCGGCACGGCGGCTTCCGCTGGGTCAGCCCGGGCGGCGTGCTGGCCGTGGTGATCTGGCTGGTGATCTCCGGCCTCTTCGCCCTGTACGTCAGCAACTTCGCGTCCTACAACAAGACCTACGGCGCGCTGGCCAGCGTGATCATCTTCCTGGTCTGGCTGTGGCTGAGCAACATCGCCATCCTGCTCGGCGCCGAGTTCGACGCCGAGCTGGAGCGCGGCCGGGCCATCTCGGCCGGTCACTCGCCGGAGGAGGAGCCCTACGTCCAGCTGCGCGACGACCGCAAGCTCAAGAAGAAGCGCAACGCCGCCGGGGAGCGCTAGCCCTCTCCGAGAGGCCCGAGGCCGACCCCGTCGCGTCCCGCGACGGGGTCGACCTTTTCTTGATCCACTTATAGCTTTTGTCCTAACGGACAAAAGTTGGCGGCGGATTGACCGAAGCTATGGACAGGAGGCACGGAAGGCTCCTACTGTGTCGGACACAACACATCGACGTCACATCGGTGTGAACCCCGACGCGGAGGTGGATCCCGTGCGGACGGTAGAACCCCTGCACCTACGGCTGTTGCGGCTGCTCCGCGACGCGGGGCCGGCCTCCCGGGCCGAGCTGGGCGACCGCCTCCAGATGCCCCGGCCCCGGCTGCTGGCCGAGCTGGAGCGGCTGGTCGGGCTCGGGCTGGTGGCCGAGGCGGGACTGGCCGCCTCCCGGGGCGGGCGCCGCTCGACCCTGGTCGAGCTGGACCCCCGGTTGCGCTTCGCCGCCGTCGACCTCGGCGCCAGCTCGATCGACGTCGAGGTGGTCAACGGCCGGCTGGAGCCGGTTGCCGCGTACGCCGAGCCGGCCGACATCCGCTCCGGCCCGAAGGTGATCCTGCACCGGGTCAATGAGCTGCTGCACAAGGCCCGGGCGGACGGCGCGTACGAGAAGCTGGACGGCGTCGGCGTGGGCGTTCCCGGGCCGGTGAGCTTCCGCGACGGGGTGCCCGTCTCGCCGCCCATCATGCCCGGCTGGGACCGGTTCCCCGTGCGTGAGCTGCTCACCCGCGAACACGGCTGTCCGGCGGTGGTGGACAACGACGTGAACATCATGGCGATCGGGGAACGCCACGGCGGGGTCGCCCACTCGATCGACGACTTCCTGTTCGTCAAGATCGGCACCGGCATAGGGTGCGGGATCTACCTCAGCGGCGAGGTCTACCGGGGCACCGACGGCTGTGCCGGCGACATCGGCCACATCCAGGTCGACGCGCACGGCGCGGTCTGCTCCTGCGGCAACGTCGGCTGCCTGGAGGCGGTCTTCAGCGGGGCCGCCCTAGCCCGCGAGGCGGTCGTCGCCGCCCGGGCCGGCACCTCCCCGGCGCTCGCCGAACGGCTCGCCGCCCGGGGCGTGGTCACCGCCCGGGACGTCGCCGAAGGTGCGGTCGAGGGCGACGTCACCTGCATCCAGCTCATCCGCGACGGCGGCCGACGGGTCGGCCAGGTGCTGGCCGGCCTGGTCAGCTTCACCAATCCCTCGATGATCGTGATCGGCGGCGGACTGGCCCAGCTCGGCCACATCCTGCTCGCCGAGATCCGCAGCGTCGTCTACCGCCGGTCGCTGCCGCTGGCCACCGGCAACCTGCCGGTCGTCCTGTCCGAGCTGGGCCCCCGCGCCGGCGTCGCCGGCGCCGCGGTGCTGGCGAGCGACGTCGCCTTCGGGGAGGCATCGTGAGCGCGAGGAGTGAGCCGGGCCTGCGAGCCCCGCAGTCGCGAACGGAAGGCGCTCCGGTGAGCGCGAGGAGTGAGCCGGGTCTGCGAGCCCCGCAGTCGCGAACGGAAGGCGCTCCGGTGAGCGCGAGGAGTGAGCCGGGTCTGCGAGCCCCGCAGTCGCGAACGGAAGGCGCTCCGGTGAGCGCGAGGAGTGAGCCGGGTCTGCGAGCCCCGCAGTCGCGAACGGAAGGCGCTCCGGTGAGCGCGAGGAGTGAGCCGGGTCTGCGAGCCCCGCAGTCGCGAACGGAGGTGGCCCGGTGAGCGCGCCCGAGGGCGGGACCGCTCCGCTGGTGACTCCGCCCGCCGACACGGTCGCGGGCGAGGTGGTCCTGCGCCTCACCGACGTGGTGAAGACCTTCCCCGGCGTACGGGCGCTGGACGGGGTGCAGCTGGAGGTGCGGGCCGGCGAGGTGCACTGCCTGCTGGGGCAGAACGGCGCCGGCAAGTCCACCCTGATCAAGGTGCTCGCCGGGGTGCACCGGCCGGACTCGGGACATGTCGAGTGGCGCGGCCAGCCCGCCGCCTTCGCCGACCCGCAGGCCGCCATGCGCGCCGGGATCGCCACCATCTACCAGGAACTCGACCTGGTCGAGGACCTCTCGGTGGCGGAGAACGCCTTCCTCGGCCACGAGCCGCGCCGGCTCGGCTTCGTCCGGCGCGGGCAGATGGCCCGCCGGACCCGGGAGATCCTGGGCCGGCTCGGCCACGGCGAGATCCCGCCGGGCCGGATGGTCCGCGCCCTGCCGGCCGCCGGCAAGCAGGTGGTCAGCATGGCCCGGGCGCTCTCCCACGAGGCGCGGCTGATCATCATGGACGAGCCGAGCGCGGTGCTGGCCCACGACGAGGTGGGCAACCTGTTCCGGATCATCCGGGAACTCACCGCGCAGGGCATCGCGGTCATCTACATCTCGCACCGGTTGGAGGAGATCCGCGAGATCGGCGACCGGGTCACCGTACTCAAGGACGGCCGGACCACGGCGGCGAACCTGCCCGCCCGCGAGACTCCGACCCGCGACCTGGTCGCGAAGATGACCGGCCGCACCATCGAGTACGTCTTCCCGGACCGTCCGGTCGCGACGAAGGCCGGCGCGGAGCTGCTGCGGGTCGACGGGCTCGGCCGGGCCGGGGAGTTCGCCGACGTCTCCCTCACCGTGCGGGCCGGCGAGATCGTCGGCATCGCCGGCCTGGTCGGCTCCGGCCGGTCCGAGCTGCTGGAGACCATCTTCGGCGCCCGCCGCGCCGACACCGGCACGGTCCGGGTGGACGGTCGGGCGCTGCGCCCGGGCAGCGTCGGCGCGGCCGTGCGGGCCGGCCTGGGAATGGCGCCCGAGGAGCGCAAGAGCCAGGCGCTGCTGCTCGGCGAGCCGATCCACCGCAACGTCACCCTCGCCACCTTCAGCCGGTACGCCCGACTCGGGTTCACCGACGCCGGCCGCGAGCGCGACGAGGCGGAACGGATCGCGGACAGCCTCCAGCTGCGGCCCCGGGACGTGCGCCGCCCGGTGCGCACGCTCTCCGGCGGCAACCAGCAGAAGGTGGTGGTCGGGCGCTGGCTGCTCGGCGACACCCGGCTGCTGCTGCTGGACGAACCCACCCGCGGGGTGGACGTGGGCGCCCGGGCCGAGCTCTACCGGGTGATCCGCGACCTGGCCGCGCAGGGCGTCGGGGTGCTGCTGGTCTCCAGCGAGGTGCCCGAGGTGCTCGGCCTGGCCGACCGGGTGCTGGTCATGCGCGAGGGCCGGATGGTGCGCGAGGCGCTGGCCGGCGAACTGGACGAGAACACCGTGCTCGACCTCGTCATGGCGGGGTCTCTGATGGAAGGCGCGCCAGCGTGAACGAGCGCACACAGCGGAGCGAGGTGGCGGCATGAGCGAGACCGCGACGCCGGAGAGCCGGGCCGAGCTGCCGGCGCAGTCCCCGCCCGTCGATCCGGCCGAGACGGCGGCGGCCGGCGGGAAGTCCGCCGGGCCGGGCCGGCTGTCCTGGTGGCACGGCGACGGCGGCGAGGGCGCGAAGCGCAACCTCGGCCTGATCGCGGTGCTGGTGGTGCTGGTCGTCATCGGCGCCGCCACCCGCTCGGACCTCTACTCCGACCCGGACTGGGTGTGGA
Source organism: Micromonospora purpureochromogenes (assembly GCF_900091515.1). Taxonomy (NCBI): domain Bacteria; kingdom Bacillati; phylum Actinomycetota; class Actinomycetes; order Micromonosporales; family Micromonosporaceae; genus Micromonospora; species Micromonospora purpureochromogenes. The sequence continues at coordinate 2,136,190 of NZ_LT607410.1, forward strand.
ACAACACCCTGACCATCCTCAAGCTGGCCTCGGTGGTCGGCGTGGTGACCGTCGGGATGACCTTCGTCATCATCGGCGGGGGCATCGACCTCTCCGTCGGCGCGATCGTCGCGCTGGCCGGGGTCTGGTCCACCACGGTCGCCACCCAGAGCTACGGCGCCGGCGGCATGATCTTCAGCGCGCTCACCGTGGGCGTGGCGGTCGGGCTGGTCAACGGCCTGCTGATCTCGTACGGGCGGCTGGTGCCGTTCATCGCCACGCTGGCCATGATGGTCGCCGCCCGCGGCCTGGCCGCGGAGATCTCCGACAAGCAGACCCAGGTCTCCAACAACACCTTCATCAACGACATCGCCAGCACCAAACTGCTCGGCATCCCGTTGCTGGTCTACATCCTGGCCGCCGTGGTCGCGGCGGGCTGGGTGCTGCTCAACCGCACCACCTTCGGCCGGCGCACGGTCGCCGTCGGCGGCAACCCGGAGGCGGCCCGACTGGCCGGCATCAACGTCCGCCGGCACACCGTGCTGCTCTACGCGCTCTCCGGCCTCTGCTGCGGCATCGCCGCGATCATGCTGACCGCGCAGGCCAACTCCGCCCAGGCCGCCATGGCCAACCTGTACGAGCTGGACGCGATCGCCGCCGCCATCATCGGCGGGACGCTGCTCAGCGGTGGCCGGGGCACCATCGTCGGCTCCCTGCTCGGGGTGCTGATCTTTTCCACCATCACCAACCTCTTCGCCATCAACGGCCTCTCCACCGAGGCCCAGAACATGGTCAAGGGCGGCATCATCGTCGGCGCCGTCCTGGTCCAGCAGGTGCAGTTCCGCAGTCTGACGCAGTTCCTCGGCCGCAACCGGGCCACCACCTCCTGACCGTCCGCGGCGCGGTGACGCGCCGCCCTGTCCACGACACACCGCATCTCGGCGGCCACCTGACGACGGTGGCCGGGATCCGCACACCCTCTTTCGCTCCACCACGTCACTTTGGAGGTCGTCATGACCCAGCACAGTCGTGACCTGTCCCGCCGCCGGTTGCTGTTCGGCGGGGCCGCCGTCGGCGCCGGCGTGCTCCTGGCCGGTTGCACCAGCAACGAGTCCGAGCCCACCGCCGCGCAGACCAAGGCCGCCGCGGCCGGCGGCAACGCCGACCCGGGCAAGAAGGTGGTCGTCGGCTTCTCCGCCCCGGCCGCCGACCACGGCTGGATCGCCGCCATCACCAACAACGCCAAGGCGCAGGCCCAGGCGTACTCGGACGTCGAGTTCAAGTCCGTCGAGGCCGGCGCGGACGCGGCGGCGCAGCGGGCGGCGCTGTCCACCCTGATCTCGCAGAAGCCCGACGTCATCGTGCTGCTGCCGCACGACGGCAAGGAACTCAACGCCTTCGGCCTGGAGGCGATGAAGGCCGGCATCCCGGTGGTCAACCTGGACCGGGCCTTCCCCGACGCGCGCGCCTACCGGCTGCAGATCAAGGGCGACAACTACGGCATGGGGGTGGCCGCGGCCACCTACATCGTCGAGCAGCTCAAGGCCAAGGGCGTGAGCAACCCGGTCATCGGCGAGATCCCCGGCATCGACTCGCTGGAGCTGACCCAGGAGCGCTCGAAGGGCTTCGCCGACACGCTCGCCGCGAACGGGCTGAGGGTGGCCAACCGGCGTCCGGCGGAGTTCACCGCCGACTCCGGTCAGCAGGCCGCCACCGGCCTGTTCCAGGCGCTGCCGAAGCTCGACGCGCTCTGGAACCACGACGACGACCAGGGCATCGGCGTTCTCGCGGCGGTCAACCAGGCCAACCGCAAGGAGTTCTTCATGGTCGGCGGCGCCGGCTCGAAGAAGGCGATGGAGGACATCCAGGCCGACAACACGGTGCTCAAGGCCACCGTCACCTACAGCCCCTCGATGGCCTCCTCGGCCATCTCCCTGGCCCGCCTGATCGGCCAGGGCAAGGGCATGTCCGACCTGGTGGAACTCCAGGTGCCCAAGGAGATCGTGCTCGCCTCCGAGACGATCACCAAGGAGAACGCGAGCAACTACCTCAAGCTCGGGTTCTGACACACGGGGGGAGACCCACCTTGTCCACACAGCACAGTGAACTGCGGGTCGGCATGGTCGGCTACGAGTTCATGGGCGCCGCGCACTCGCAGGCGTGGCGCACCGTGAACCGGGTGTTCGAGCTGCCGGCGCGGGTCCGGATGGCGAGGATCTGCGGCCGGGACGCGGGGAAGGTCGCCGCCGCGGCCGACCGGCTCGGCTGGGACGCGTACAGCACCGACTGGCGTGAGCTGGTCGCCTCGGACGACATCGACGTGGTCGACATCTGCACGCCCGGGGACAGCCACGCCGAGATCGCGCTCGCCGCGCTCGCCGCCGGCAAGCACGTCATCTGCGAGAAGCCGCTGGCCAACACGGTGGCCGAGGCCCGGGAGATGACCGCCGCGGCGGCCACCGCCCGGGCCGCGGGGGTACGGTCGATGTGCGGGTTCAACTACCGCCGGGTGCCCGCGGTCGCCCTGATGCGGCAGCTCGTCGCCGAGGGCCGGCTCGGGGTGCTGCGGCACGTCCGGGCGGCGTACCTGCAGGACTGGATCGTCGACCCGCAGTTCCCGCTGGTGTGGCGGTTGCAGAAGGACAGGGCGGGCTCCGGCGCGCTCGGTGACATCGGCGCGCACATCATCGACCTGACCCAGTACGTCACGGGCCAGCGGATCACCGGGGTCAGCGCGGTGACCGAGACGTTCGTCAAGGAACGGCCGTTGCCGGGCGGGTCGAGCGGCCTGGCCGCGCAGGCCGACGGCAACGGCCGGGCCACCGGCGCGGTCACCGTCGACGACGCGGCGGTCTTCGTCGCCCGGCTGGACGACGGGGCGCTGGCCACGTACGAGGCGAGCCGGTTCGCCACCGGTCGCAAGAACGCCCTCCGGGTGGAGATCAACGGGTCGCTCGGGACCGTCGCCTTCGACCTGGAACGCCTCAACGAGCTGGAGTTCTACGACGCCACCCGGCCCACGGCCGAGCAGGGCTTCACCCGCATCCTGGTGACCGAGGCGGAGCATCCGTACCTGTCGGCCTGGTGGCCGCCGGGGCACATCATCGGCTACGAGCACTCCTTCACCCACCAGATGCGCGACTTCGTCGAGGCGGTCGCGACCGGCGTCGACCCGACGCCCTCCTTCGCCGACGCGTTGCAGGTCCAGCTGGTGCTGGACGCGGTGACCCGGTCGGCGGAGCTGGGCTCCCGGTGGACGGAGGTGGAGCCCGCGCTCGCCGCGCTCGCCGTCTGACCAGGCCACCTCCGGCGCCGACCGGCGAGGACCCGACCGCGGTTGCGCCCCGCGGACGGGAGAGGGGATCGGCACCGGAGGGCGTGCCGCCCCGGCCACCACGGCCGGTGGCGCACGCGTACGACGGTCGTCCGGTGCGGCCGGACCGGGATTCCCCGGCCGCACCGGAGGACCGCCACCATCGTCCCGGCGACCCGCAGCACGCCCGGCCACCACCGGCCGGGCCCGGGCCGCCACCACCACACGTCCGGTCGCGGGGCGCGCCGTCGCCCGTCGACCGGATCCGGGGAGGCAGGGCCGAGACGCCGACCGACCCTGCCTGCCAGCCCCGTCCGCACGCCGTGCGGGGTACCGGGTCCGGCGTCGCGCCGCCGACGTCGCCGCCGCAGCCCGGTCCCGCCCCGGACGTCCGGGCGGACGGGGCCCCGGCGGACCGGTATCTTTCCCGCGAACCATTTGATATTGATGTAGCTAGATGCAAGGGGCGGTTCCTCCGGACGGAAGGAGCACCATGCGTACGGGTGTCTGGCTGGTGGGGGCGCGCGGCTCGGTCGCGACCACCAGCATCGTCGGCGGTCTCGCCCTGCGGGCCGGACTCACCGCGCCGACCGGTTGCGTCACCGAACTGCCCGCGCTGCGCGGGCCGGCCCTGCCCACCTTCGCCGACCTGTTCTTCGGCGGCCACGACCTGGCCACCACCCCGCTGACCAAGCGGGCCGAGACGCTGGCCGACGCGGGCGTGCTGCCCGGCCGGCTGGCGGCCACCCTCGCCGCCGAGCTGACCGCCGTCGAGGAGGACCTGCGACCGGCCCCCACCGGCGGCACCCAGGCCGACCGGGCCGCCGCCGTCGTCGCCGACCTCACCGCGTTCCGCCGGCGGCACCGACTGGACCGGGTGGTGGTGGTCGACGTCTCCGCCACCGAACCGGCCGCCCGGCCGCACCCCGGGCACGCCGACCCGGCCGCCCTGCGGGCCGCGCTCGCCGGCCCCGACGAGGTGCTGCCGCCCAGCTCGCTCTACGCGTACGCCGCCGTCGAGGCCGGCTGCCCGTACGTGTCCTTCACCCCGTCCACCGGGCTGCGGCTGCCGGCGCTGGCCGAGTTGGCCGTCGCGCGCGGCCTGCCGTACGCCGGGCACGACGGCAAGACCGGGGAGACCCTGGTCAAGTCGGTGCTCGCGCCGATGTTCGCGATGCGGCACCTGGCCGTGCGCTCCTGGTCCGGGGTCAACCTGCTCGGCGGTGGCGACGGCGCCACCCTCGCCGACCCGGCCGCCAACGCCGCCAAGGTGAGCAGCAAGCAGCGCGTCCTCGGCGAGACCCTCGGCTACCTGCCACAGGGCGGCACCCGCATCGAGTACGTCGAGGAGCTGGGCGACTTCAAGACCGCCTGGGACCTGATCACCTTCACCGGCTTCCTCGGCACCGGCATGCGGATGGAGTTCAGCTGGCACGGCTGTGACTCCGCGCTCGCCGCCCCGCTCGTGCTCGACCTGGCCCGGCTCACCGCCGCCGCGCACGCCGCCGGCCGGGTCGGCCCGCTGACCGACCTGGCGTTCTTCTTCAAGGACCCGCTCGGCTCACCCACCCATTCGCTGGGCGAGCAGTGGCAGCGGCTGGTCGAGTTCACCGGGCGGCTGCACGCCGGGGCCGCGGCATGAGCGAGCGCAGCGAGCGAATCATTCAGCGCAGCGCGGTGGAGCCTCATGGCGTCGCCGACCGAAGGGAGGCGACGGCGTGAGCGCGCTGGGCGACCTGGCCGAGCTGGTCCGGGCGCCGGCCGCGCTCTCCGTACCGGGCGACGTGGTCGCCGGCGCCGCCGCGGCCGGGGCGCTCGGTCCGCGTACCGCCGGGCTGGCCGGCGCGTCGGTGCTGCTGTACTGGGCCGGGATGGCCGCCAACGACTGGGCCGACCGCCGGCTGGACGCCGTCGAACGCCCCGAGCGGCCGATCCCCAGCGGCCGGGTCTCGCCCGCGACCGCGTTCGGTCTCGCCGCCGGCCTCACCGCCGCCGGTTTAGGCCTGGCCGCCGTCACGGGCGGCCGCCGGGCCGCCGCCGTCGCGATCCCGCTCGCCGCGACGATCTGGGGGTACGACCTGGCGGCGAAGAACACCGCCGCCGGCCCGGCCGTGATGGCCGCCTGCCGGGGGTTGGACGTGCTGCTCGGCGCGACGGGTGGGCGGCCGGTCCGGGCGCTGCCGGCGGCGCTCACCGTCGCCGCGCACACCGTCACCGTCACCGTGCTCTCCCGGCGCGAGGTGGCCGGCGCGGACACCTCGCTGCCGCTGCGTACCCTCGCCGGCACCGCCCTGGTCGCGATCGTCGCCGCCCGCCCGTCCACGGCCCCCGCCGCCCGCCCTGCCGCCGCGCTGCCCGTCGCGCTGGCCGGCTGGTACGCCGCCCGGTACGGCGGGGCGCAGGCCCGGGTGGCGGCCGACCCGTCCGCCGGCCGGGTGCGCGCCGCGGTCGGCGCCGGGATCACCGGGCTGCCGGCGTTGCAGGGCGCGCTCACCGCCCGGGCCGGTGCCGGCCTGCTCGGCCTGGCGGTGGCGGCCGCCGCGCCGCTGGGCCGCCGGCTGGCCCGCAAGGTCTCGCCGACATGACCACCCCGCGACCCCACCCGCCGGCCCCGCGGCCGACCCCTGACCCGGTCGGCCGGGAGCACCCGGCCGGGGCGGGGCCGCGGTTCGGCTACGGGACCAACGGCTTCGCCAACCACCGGTTGGAGGACGCCCTCGCGGTCATCGCCGAGCTGGGCTACCAGGGCGTCGCGCTCACCCTCGACCACGGCCACCTGGACCCGTTCGCGCCCGGGCTGGCCCGCCGGGTCGACGAGGTGGCCCGCCGACTGGACTCGCTCGGCCTCGCCGTGGTCGTCGAGACCGGGGCCCGCTACCTGCTCGACCCCTGGCACAAGCACGCGCCGACGCTGCTGCACGACGAACCGGCCCGCCGGATCGACTTCCTGACGCGGGCGGTCCGGATCGGCGCCGACCTCGGCGCGGAGGCGGTCTCCTGCTGGGCCGGCGTACGCCCGGACGCCGTACCGCCGGCCGTCGCCTGGGACCGGCTGGTCGCGGGCTGCGCGGCCGTGCTCGACGCCGCGGACCGCGCCGGGGTGGCCCTCGGCTTCGAGCCGGAACCCGGGATGCTCGTCGAGGACATCGCCGGCTGGCGGCGGCTCCGGCAGGCCCTCGGCGACCCGGCCCGCTTCGGCATCACCCTCGACATCGGACACTGCCGCTGCCTGGAGCCGCGCCCGGTGCCCGAGTGCGTCCACGAGGTGGCCGCGCACCTGGTCAACGTGCAGATCGACGACATGCGTCGGGGCGTGCACGAACACCTGGAGTTCGGCGCCGGTGAGATCGACTTCCCGCCGGTGCTGCGCGCCCTCGCCGATGCCGGCTACCGGGGGCTGGTGGCGGTGGAGCTGCCCCGGCACTCGCACGCCGCACCCACCGTCGCAGCCCGGTCGCTGGACTTTCTACGCGCCGCCGGACCGAGCACGGACCACCCGGACGCGCCCTTTGCTCTGCTGCCGCGGACGCAACGCCGGACGTCCGATATCCGGACACCGGCCGTTGCCGGGGGTGAAGCAGAGCAAAGGACGGGGTGAGGCACCCGCCCGGTGGCACGACGGGCGGCCAGAGAGCAGCAGCACGAGGGAGGAGAGACGGATGACACCGGATCGACTGCGGGCCGCGCTCGAGGGCGTACCCGATCCCGACTGGCTGGCGGCGGCGCTGCGCCGCGTCGCGGCCGAACCCGCGACGATCGCGCGGTTCTTCCCGGCCGCCGGCCGGCACTGCGGCCGGAGTGACCTGGCCGGCGCGCCCGGCTGGACCGCCGACGAGGCGGCCCGCGCGCTGCTGCTCACCGCGCTGCCCGCCGACCACGCCACGCACGCCGAGGCGCTGTACCGGCACGGCGACGCCGCCGAGAAGCGGGCCGTGCTCAAGGCCCTGCCGCTGCTGCCCGTCGGCGCGGCCGGGGTGCCGCTGCTGCACGACGCGATCCGCACCAACGACACCCGGCTGGTGGCCGCCGCCCTCGGCCCGTACGCCCGGCACCTGGACCCGGCGTCCTGGCGGCAGGCGGTGCTCAAGTGTGTCTTCGCCGGCGTGCCGCTGGCCGGCGTGGCAGACCTGGAGCGCCGCGCCGACGGCGAGCTGGCCGCGATGCTCGCCGCACTCGCCGCGGAGCGCCACGCCGCCGGCCGGGAGCTGCCCGCCGACGCCACCGACCTGCTCGACCGGCTCACCATCAGGGAGGCGTGAATGCGCATCTTCGACCCGCACATCCACATGACGTCGCGGACCACCGACGACTACGAGCGGATGGCCGCCGCCGGGGTCCGCGCGGTGGTGGAGCCGGCGTTCTGGCTGGGGCAGCCCCGCACCAGCCCCGCCTCCTTCGCCGACTACTTCGACTCGCTGATCGGCTGGGAGCCGTTCCGGGCCGGGCAGTTCGGCGTCCGGCACCACGCCACCGTCGCGCTCAACCCGAAGGAGGCCAACGACTCGCGCTGCCGGCCGGTGCTCGACCTGCTTCCGCGCTACCTGGAGAAGGACACCGTGGTGGCGGTCGGCGAGATCGGCTACGACTCGATGACCCCGCAGGAGGACGAGGCGTTCGCCGCCCAGCTGGCCCTGGCCGTGGCGCACGACCTGCCGGCGCTGGTGCACACCCCGCACCGGGACAAGGCCCGGGGCGTCGAGCGCAGCCTCGCGGTGGTCGCCGAGTCCGGCATCGACCCCGGCCGGGTGGTGCTGGACCACCTCAACGAGGTCACCGTCAAGCTGGTCCGGGACACCGGCTGCTGGCTGGGCTTCTCCATCTACCCGGACACCAAGATGTCCCCGCCCCGGATGGTGGAGCTGCTGCGGGCGTACGGCCCGGACCGGGTGCTGGTCAACTCCGCCGCCGACTGGGGGCGCTCGGACCCGCTGCTGACCCGGGCCACCGGCGAGGCGATGCTGCTGGCCGGGTTCACCGACGACGACGTCGACCGGGTGCTCTGGCGCAACCCGGTGGAGTTCTACGGGCAGTCCGGCCGGCTCGACCTGACCGACCTGGACGCCGTCTCGGCCGGAACCTTCGCCGGCAACTCGATCCTGCGCGGCGGCGACTGATGCGGCTGCGGCACGCCGACGGCAGCACCGTCCACCTCGGCTACTGCACCAATGTGCACCCCGCCGAGGACGCCGTCGGCATCCTCGCCCAACTGCAGACCCACGCCGAGCCGGTGCGCGAGGCGCTCGGCGCCGACCTGCTCGGGCTCGGCCTCTGGCTGGCCGCGCCGGTCGCCGCCGAGCTGGCCGCCGACCCGGCCGCCCGGCGCCGGCTGCGCGCCGAGCTGACCCGTCGGGGGCTGGAGGTGGTCACCCTCAACGGCTTCCCGTACGCGGCCTTCCAGGCGCCCGTGGTCAAGGGCGCGGTCTACCGGCCGGACTGGACCACCGACGCCCGGCTGCGCTACACCCTCGACCTGGCCCTGATCCTGGCCGACCTGCTCCCCGACGACGCCGCCCGGGGCTCGGTCTCCACCCTGCCGCTGGCCTGGCGGCAGCCCTGGGACACCGCCCGCGCCGACGCCGCCCGCCGCCGGCTGGACGACCTCGCGGCCGGGCTCGCCGCGATCGAACGGGACACCGGGCGCCCGGTGCGGGTCGGCTTCGAGCCGGAGCCGGGCTGCGTGGTCGAGCGCACCGGCCAGGCGGTCACCGCACTGGCCGGCGTGGACACCGACCGGCTCGGCGTCTGCCTGGACCTGGCACACCTCGCCTGCGCCTGGGAGGAGCCGGCCGAGGCGCTGGCCCGGCTGCGCGCCGCCGGGATCCCGGTGGTCAAGGTGCAGGTCTCCGCCGCCCTGGAGGCCGCGCACCCGCCGACCGCCGCCGACGCGCTGGCCCGCTGGGTGGAGCCTCGCTTCCTGCACCAGACCCGGGCCGCCGGCACCGCCCACGCCGCCGACCCGGCCGACCCGGCGTACGCCGCCGACGACCTGGACGGCGCGCTGGCCGGGCGGCCGCCGGGGCCGTGGCGGGTGCACTACCACGTGCCGTTGCACGCCCCGCCCGAACCACCGCTGACCTCGACCGTGCCGGTGCTGCGTACCGCGCTGGCCGAGCTGTTCGCCGGTCCCGCCGCCGGCTGCGACCACCTCGACGTCGAGACGTACACGTGGGGGGTGCTGCCGGCGGCGCGCCGGCCGCGCACCGACGCGGAGCTGGCCGCCGGCATCGCCGCCGAGCTGGCCTTCGCCCGCGACGAGCTGGTCGCGCTCGGCCTGACACCGGCGGGGAGTCCCGTCCCGACGACCGGAGGGGTACGACGATGAGCGAGCGAGTGGACCATCGACACGGCGAGGTGCCGGCATGAGCCGTCGACTGGTGGTGCTGGACGTGGTCGGATTGACCCCTCGGCTGCTGGCGCACATGCCCCGGCTGCGCGCGGTCGCCGACGAGGGGTTCGTTGCCGGCCTGGGCACGGTGCTGCCCGCGGTGACCTGCTCGGCGCAGGCGACCCTGCTCACCGGGGAGCTGCCGGCCGGGCACGGGATCGTGGGCAACGGCTGGTACTTCCGCGACCTCGGCGAGGTGCTGCTGTGGCGGCAGCACCACGCGCTGGTCGGTGGGGAGAAGCTCTGGCAGGCCGCCCGCCGGGCCGAACCGGGTTACACGGTGGCCAACGTCTGCTGGTGGTACGCGATGGGCGCGGACGTGAACTGGACGGTCACCCCCCGCCCGGTCTACCACGCCGACGGGCGCAAGGAGCCGGACTGCTGGACGGACCCGCCGGAGTTGCACGACACGCTCACCGACCTGGGCACCTTCCCGCTCTTCACCTACTGGGGGCCCGGCGCCGGGCTGCCCTCCTCGGCGTGGATCTGCCGGGCCGCCGAGCGGATCCTCGCCGACCACGCCCCGGACCTCACCCTGGTCTACGTCCCGCACCTCGATTACGACCTGCAACGCTTCGGCCCGTCCTCGCCCCGGGCCGCCGCGGCGGCGGCGGAGCTGGACGCGGTGCTGGGCCCGCTGCTGGACGCCGCCCGCGCGCGGGACGCGACCGTGGTGGCGCTGTCGGAGTACGGCATCACCGACGTCTCCCGCCCGGTGGACGTCAACCGGCTGCTGCGCGCCGAGGGGCTGCTGCGGGTCTACACCCAGGCCGGGATGGAGTACCTGGACCCGTGGACGTCGCGGGCCTTCGCCGTGGCCGACCACCAGGTGGCCCACGTCTACGTCCGCGACCCGGCCGACGTGGCGGCGGTGGCGAAGCTCTGCGCCGGCCTGCCCGGGGTGGCGGAGGTGCTCGACGCCGACGGCAAGGCGGCGGCCGGGCTGGACCATCCGCGCGCCGGTGAGCTGGTGCTGGTGGCCGAGCCGGACGCCTGGTTCACGTACTACTACTGGCTCGACGACGCCCGCGCCCCGGACTTCGCCCGGCTCGTCGAGATCCACCGCAAACCCGGGTACGACCCGGCGGAACTCTTCTTCGACCCGGCCGCGCCGGGGGCGGCGAAGCGCCGGGCGGCGGTCGCGCTGGCCCGCAAGAAGCTGGGCATGCGGTACCTGATGAGCGTGGTCGGCCTCGACGCCGGGGCGCGGGCGGTCCGGGGCTCGCACGGCCGGCTGCCCGCCGACCCGGCGGACGCCCCGGTGCTGCTCTGCTCCGACCCGGCCGCCGCCCGGGACCGGCTCGCGGCCACCGAGGTGAAGGCGCTGCTGCTGGAGCTGGCCGGGCTGGCCCCGCCGGCGTCCCCCGCCGGTGCGGTGCCGTCCCCGGCCGCCGTGGCGTCGTCGGGCGGGCGACCGCCCGGTCCTGCCGGACCGACTCCGGGACCGGGGGAGCGGCGGTGACCGTCACCGCGCCCCCGACCGACACCAGCGGGCTGCGGGCGCGCTTCGACGCCGAACTGGTGGCCTTCCTGGACCGGCAGGGGCCGGACTGGCCGGACGGGGCGCCGCGCGGCATCTTCGCCGCCCTGCACCGCTTCGTGCTGGCCGGCGGCAAGCGGTTGCGCCCGCTGTTCTGCTACTGGGGCTGGCGCGGCGCCGGCGGCGGTGACGACCGACCGATCGTGGTCGCCGCGGCGGCGCTGGAGCTGTTCCACGCGTTCGCCCTGATCCACGACGACATCCTCGACGGCAGCGACCGCCGCCGGGGCGCGCCGTCGGTGCACCGGCTCTTCGCCGACCTGCACACCCGGTCCGCCTGGCGCGGCGACCCGGAGGCGTACGGGCGCAACACCGCGCTGCTCTGCGGGGACCTCTGCGCGGCCTGGTCGGACCAGATGTTCCACGAGTGCGGGTTGAGCACCGCGCAGGTCTGCCGGGGGTACGCGGTCTTCGCCCGGATGCGGACCGAGGTGATCGCGGGGGAGTACCTGGACCTGGTCTCCGGTGTCGGGGACGGCTCGGTGGCCAGCGCGCTCACCGTGATCCGGATGAAGGCCGCCCGGTACACGGTCACCCGCCCGTTGCAGATCGGCGCGGCGCTGGCCGGCGCCGAGCCGGAGCTGGTCACCGCGCTCACCGACTTCGGCGACCCGCTCGGTGACGCGTTCCAGCTCCGCGACGACGTGCTCGGCGTCTTCGGTGACCCGGCGGTGACCGGCAAGTCCGTCCTGGACGACCTGCGTGAGGGCAAGCCGACGGTGATGATGGCGCTGGCCCGCGACGCCGCCGACCGGGCGCAGAGCGCCCGGCTGCGGGACCTGTTCGGCAATCCCGACCTGGACGCCGACGGCGCGGCCGAGCTGCGCGCGATCATCGAGGCGACCGGGGCCCGGGAGCAGATCGAGCGGCTGATCCTGCTGCGCGCGGACGCCGCCCGGGCGGCGCTGGACCGGCTGCCGCTGGCGGAGCCGGCCTTGGCGGCGCTGGCCGCGCTGGCCGACCAGGCGGTGCACCGCCGGCGCTGACACCGGTGCGCCGCCACGGCCCGCCGGGGCCTTTCCTCGCCATGCCCGCGAGCTTTCAGCCAATCGGACGAAAGTTCGCTTCCACGGGGCAGAAGGTATGGACAGACAAATTCACAACCCTTAATGTTCGTGGCATCACGAACATGTTTCGTCGAGGTGAACCGGCGGCGCGGTAACCCATCGACTGGTGGCCTCCGGGCGCGCGGTCCCCCGCCCCGACCGGTGGTCACGGCCGGTCCGGCGCCGCCCGGACCGCCCTGCCGCATCCCCGTACCCGGCACCGGCGCGACGGCGCGCGCCCCACCCTGGCAGTCACTCGTCAGGAAGGGACAGCACAGAATGTCCATGAAGGACGCACCCACCCACCGCTCCCCACGATGGTCCTCCGCCGCGTCCGCCCTGCTCCTGGTGGCGGCCGTCGGCACCGTCGGCATCACGGCCGGCCCGACCGCCCTCGGCGGCCCCGCCCCGGCCGCCGCCCACGTCATCATCGCCACCGACTTCCAGCAGGTCGAGCTGGCCCGCGGCGTCGCCGAGACGGGCGAGCCGATGTCCCTGGCCGTGCTGCCGGACCGCTCGGTCCTGCACACCGCCCGTAACGGCACCCTGCGGCGCACCGACGCCAACGGCACCACCTCGGTGATCGGCACGCTGTCGGTCTACACCCACGACGAGGAGGGGTTGCAGGGCGTCGGCGTCGACCCGAACTTCGCCACCAACCGGCACATCTACCTCTACTACGCCCCGCCGCTGTCCACCCCCGCCGGCGACGCGCCGGCCACCGGCAGCGACTTCTCCGCCTGGCAGGGCGTCAACCGGCTGTCCCGGTTCACCCTCAACGCCGACTTCACCGTCAACCAGGCCAGCAAGGTCGACGTGCTGGACGTACCCGCCGACCGGGGGCTGTGCTGCCACGTCGGCGGCGACATCGACTTCGACGCCGCCGGCAACCTCTACCTGTCCACCGGCGACGACACCAACCCGTTCGACTCCGCCGGCTACGCCCCGCTCGACGAGCGGACCAACCGCAACCCCGGGTACGACGCGCAGCGCAGCGCCGGCAACACCAACGACCTGCGCGGCAAGATCCTGCGGATCAAGGTGAACGCCAACGGGACGTACTCGATCCCGTCCGGCAACCTCTTCCCGGTCGGCACCGCGAGGACCCGGCCCGAGATCTACGCGATGGGCTTCCGCAACCCGTTCCGGATGAGCGTCGACAAGGCCACCGGCATCGTCTACGTCGGCGACTACGGCCCCGACGCCGGCACCACCTCGGCCACCCGGGGCCCCTCCGGCCAGGTCGAGTTCAACCGGGTCACCTCGCCCGGCAACTACGGCTGGCCGTACTGCACCGGCACCAACACCAGCACCGAGACCTACAACGAGTGGGACTTCGCCACCGGCACCGGCGGCGCCAAGTACAACTGCACCGGCGGCCCCACCAACAACTCGTTCCGCAACACCGGCCAGAGCACGCTGCCCGCGGCCAGGCCGGCCTGGATCCGGTACGGCGGCGACGCCGGCAGCCCGCCCGAGTTCGGCGGCGGCTCCGAGTCCCCGATGGGCGGCCCGGTCTACCGCTACAACGCGTCGTCGACCTCGACCACCAAGTTCCCGCAGTCCTTCGACGGGCAGTTCTTCGCCACCGAGTTCGGCCGCGGCTGGATCAAGCCGATCCACGTCAACGCCGACGGCTCGCGCGGCACCATCGACAGCTTCCCGTGGACCGGCAAGCAGGTGATGGACTCCGCCTTCGGCCCGGACGGCGCGTACTACGTGCTCGACTACGGCACCGGCTACTTCAACGGCGACGCCAACTCGGCGCTCTACCGCTTCGACCACATCGGCGGCGGCAACCGGGCGCCGACGGCGAGGGCGACCGCGGACAAGACCTCCGGCGCCGCCCCGTTGGCCGTCAACTTCTCCTCGGCCGGGTCGTCGGACCCGGAGGGCGGGGCGCTGGCGTACGCGTGGAACTTCGGCGACGGCACCACCTCCACCGCCGCCAACCCGGCGAAGACCTACACCGCCAACGGGACGTACACCGCCACGCTGACGGTGAAGGACCCGCAGAACGCCACCGGCAGCGCCAGCGTGGTGATCAGCGTCGGCAACACCGCCCCGACCGTGACGATCAACAGCCCCGGCAACGGCAAGCTCTTCTCCTACGGCGACACCGTGCCCTTCAGCATCACCGTCACCGACCCCGAGGACGGCACGATCGACTGCACCAAGGTCAAGATGACCTACGTGCTCGGCCACGACCAGCACGGCCACCAGATCACCTCGAAGACCGGCTGCTCCGGCTCGATCGCCATCCCGGTCGACGGTGAGCACGACGACGCGGCGAACATCTTCGCCATCTTCGACGCCGAGTACACCGACGCGGGCGGGCTGACCACGCACACCCAGCACACCCTCCAGCCCCGCCACCGGCAGGCCGAGCACTTCAAGACCTCGTCCGGCATCAACACCTTCGACAAGGCGACCGCCGAGGGCGGCAAGACCGTCGGCGACATCAACAACGGGGACTGGATCGCCTTCCAGCCGTACCAGCTTGGCGACGTCACCTCGTTCAGCGCCCGGGTCTCCTCGGCCGGGACGGGCGGCACCCTCCAGGTCCGGGCCGGGTCGGCCACCGGCACGGTGCTCGGCTCCGCCACGGTGCCGGTCACCGGCGCCTGGGACTCCTTCACCACGGTCACCGGCGCGATCTCCGGGGCGCCGGCGGGCACCACGACGCTCTACCTGACCTTTGCCGGGTCGGGCACCGGGGCGCTCTACGACGTCGACTCGTTCACCTTCACCACGGGCGCGACGGTGCGCACCGGGCCGGTGGTCGGGCTCGCCGGCAAGTGCCTGGACGTCCGCAACGCCGCCACCGCCGACGGCACCCAGATCCAGCTCTACACCTGCAACGGCACCGCGGCGCAGACCTGGACGGTGACGCCGAACTCGACGATCAAGGCGCTGGGCAAGTGCCTGGACGTCTCCGGTGGCGGCTCCGCCGACGGGACCAAGATCCAGCTCTGGACCTGCAACGGCAGCGGCGCGCAGAACTGGTCCGCCCAGGCCGACGGCACGGTGCGCAACCCGCAGTCCGGCAAGTGCCTCGACGTCTCGGGCAACAACTCCGCCGACAGCACCCCGGTGCACCTGTGGACCTGCACCGGCGCCGCCAACCAGAAGTGGACCCTGCCGTAACCGAGTGAACGCGCGGGGGCCCCGCCCGGCCCGCCGGCCCGCCCGGGGTCCCCGCCCACCGATAGGAGAGCGACATGCGCAGACTCCTGCGTCCCGTCCTCGGCGCGGCCACCGCCGTCCTCGCCGTCATCGCCTGCACCGCCCCCGCCACCCCGGCGTCCGCCGCCGACGCCCCGTACGACGTGCTGGTCTTCTCCAAGACCGCCGGGTTCCGGCACGACTCCATCGCCGTCGGCACCCAGGCCATCCGCGACCTGGGCGCGGCCAACAGCTTCACCGTCACCGCCACCGAGGACGCCGCCGCGTTCACCACCGGCAACCTGGCCCAGTACGAGGCGGTGGTCTTCCTCAACACCACCGGCGACGTGCTCAACGCCAGCCAGCAGACCGCCTTCGAGTCGTACATCGGCTCCGGCGGCGGGTACGTCGGCGTGCACGCCGCCGCCGACACCGAGTACGGCTGGTCGTTCTACGGCAACCTGGTCGGGGCGTACTTCGCCTCGCACCCGGCCATCCAGCAGGCCAACGTCAAGGTGGAGAACCGGGCGCACCCGGCCAGCGCGCACCTGCCGCAGACCTGGACCCGCACCGACGAGTGGTACAACTACCAGACCAACGCCCGCTCCACCGCCCGGGTGCTGGCCACCCTGGACGAGTCGTCGTACTCCGGTGGCGGGATGGGCGCGGATCATCCGCACTCCTGGTGCAAGACCTACAGCGGCGGCCGGTCCTTCTACACCGGCGGTGGGCACACCCAGGCGTCGTACGCCGAACCGGCGTTCCGGGCCCACCTGCTCGGCGGCATCCGCTACGCGGCCGGCCGCGCCAAGGCCGACTGCCGGCCGGAGACCGGCTACACCACCCTCTACAACGGTTCCACCACCGGCTGGTCGCAGGCCGGACCGGGCAGCTTCACCAATGCCGACGCCACGCTCACCTCGGTCGGCGGGATGGGCCTCTACTGGTACAGCGCGAAGCAGTTCACCAACTACTCGCTCAAGCTGGACTGGCGGCTCGCCGGCGACGACAACTCCGGGGTCTTCATCGGCTTCCCGCCGTCGACCGACCCCTGGTCCGCGGTCAACAACGGCTACGAGATCCAGATCGACGCCACCGACGCGGTCGACCGCACCACCGGCGCGGTCTACACCTTCAAGTCCGCCGACATCGCCGCCCGGGACGCGGCGCTGAACCCGCCGGGCGAGTGGAACACCTACGAGCTGCTGGTCGAGGGCGAGCGGCTCCAGGTCTTCCTCAACGGCGTGAAGATCAACGACTTCACCAACACCAACCCGGTCCGTTCGCTCGCCGGGCACATCGGCCTGCAGAACCACGGCACCGGCGACGACGCGTCGTTCCGCAACGTCCGGATCAAGGAACTCGGCTCCACCCCACCGGGCGGCAACACCACCATCCAGGCCGAGGCGTTCAGCTCGGCCAGCGGGGTCACCCCGTTCACCAAGGCCGGCGCGAACGGCGGGCAGACCCTCGGCTACATCGACCCGGGTGACTGGTCGGCGTACAACGGGGTGGACCTGACCGGGGTGACGTCCTTCAAGGCGCGGGTCGTCTCCGGCGGTCCCGGCGGCACCATCGGAGTGCGTACCGGCTCCACCACCGGTACCGTCCTCGGCTCGGTCGCGGTGCCCAACACCGGGAGCTGGACGACGTACGCCGACGTCACCACCGCCCTGACCGGGGTGCCGTCCGGCACCCAGAACCTGTACCTGACCTACACCGGCACCGGCACCGGGCTCTTCGACGTCGACGACTTCACCCTGGTCCGGGGCGGCGCCACCGGCGGCACCGGACCGATCAAGGGCCTCGCCGGCAAGTGCCTGGACGTCCGCAGCAGCGGCACCGCCGACGGCACGCAGATCCAGCTCTACACCTGCAACGGCACCGCGGCGCAGACCTGGACGGTGGCGCCGAACTCGACGATCAGGGCGCTGGGCAAGTGCCTGGACGTCTCCGGTGGCGGCTCCGCCGACGGGACCAAGATCCAGCTCTGGACCTGCAACGGCAGCGGCGCCCAGAACTGGTCGGCCCAGGCCGACGGGTCGCTGCGCAACCCGCAGTCCGGCAAGTGCCTGGACGTCTCGGGCAACAACTCCGCCGACAGCACCCCGGTCCAGCTCTGGACCTGCAACGGCGCCGCCAACCAGAAGTGGACCCTGCCCTGACCCACTGACCGCGCCGGCCACCGCGCCGGCCCGTTCGACACCGACACCGCCGGGGTGCCACGCACCCCGGCGGTGCCGCGTCCGGGGCCGGGCGGCTGCCGTACCTTGACCGCATGGGACGGCTCGCGGAGTGGCGCCGGATCGCGCGGGCGCACCCGGCGGTCACCGACGCGCTGCTGGCCGCCGGGCTCTTCGTGGCCAGCCTGCTGCCGGTGAACCCGCCCGGGGCGCCGCTCAGCCTCGCCGCCGTGCTGCTCGCCGCCATCGGCTCCGGGGCGCTCGCGGTGCGCCGCCGCCATCCGCTGCCGGTGCTCGCCCTGACCACCGTCAGCGTGGTGCTCGCGCAGCTCGCCGGGGTCGCCCGGGGGCCCATGGTGCTCACCGTGGCGATCGCCGCGTACACCGTCGCCAGCCGCGCCGAAAGGCGGACCGCCGCCGTGGCCGGTCTGGTCGGCGCCCTCGCCGTCGGCGCGGCGGCGATCGCCACGCTCGGCGTGTCCGGGCTGGACCCGGCGGTGGTGGTGCTGCTGCTCTGGTTCGGCGTCGCGGTGGCCTTCGGCGACGCGGTGCGCAGCCGGCGGGCGTACGTGGCGGTGCTGGCGGAGCGGGCCCGGCGCGCCGAGCAGACCGTGCGGCCGGAGGAGACCGGCGCACCCACCGACCCGGCGCCCAGCCTGAACCGGCTGGACGCGCTGGTCGAGGGGTTCAGCACCGGCCAGCCGGTGCGCTGGACGGTGGCCGGCCAGCCCCGCCCGCTGCCCACCGAGGTGGACGTCGCGGCGTACCGGATCATCCAGGAGTCGCTGACCAACGCGCACCGGCACGCGCCGGGCGCGGCGGTGGCGGTCCGGCTGCGCTACGACCCCGACGGCGTCGCCATCGAGGTACGCGACGTCGGCGCCGAGACGTCACCGTCGCCCGGACCGAGCGCCGGGCTCGGCCTGCTCGGCATGCGCGAGCGGGTCGAGGCGGTCGGCGGCACCTTCACCGCCGGCCCCCGCCCGGACGGCGGCTGGTCGGTGCGCGCCGAGCTGCCCGCCGCCGAGGAGCAGGCCGAGTGACCTTCCCCCGGTCCGTGGCGGGCCCTTCCCAGTCGGTCCCGGCGGTCCTAGAGTGAGGGCGGCGACCGCGAGGTGGCCGGTGACCCGGCGGGAGGCGCAACCCGTCGGGGCCCAGGTGCGTGCCGCACCCACCGGCGACCCGTGACCGCTTCCGTACCGGTGGCCCCTCGCCCCGCCCACGCTCAGGAATCCCCCTCACGACAGGGGAGACAACGACGATGGCGCGACCGATCACGCTCTTCACCGGCCAGTGGGCCGATCTTCCGTTCGACGAGGTCTGCCGGCTCGCCGCCGAGTGGGGCTACGACGGGCTGGAGATCGCCTGCTGGGGCGACCACTTCGAGGTCGACAAGGCCCTCGCCGACGACTCGTACGTCGAGCGCAAGCGGGAGACCCTCGCCAAGCACCACCTCAGCGTCCACGCCATCTCCAACCACCTCGTCGGGCAGGCGGTCTGCGACCACCCGATCGACGAGCGGCACCAGGGCATCCTGCCGGCCCGGATCTGGGGCGACGGCGAACCCGAGGGGGTACGCCGGCGCGCCGCCGAGGAGATGAAGGACACCGCCCGCGCGGCGGCGAAGCTCGGGGTGAAGACGGTGGTCGGGTTCACCGGCTCGTCCATCTGGCACACCCTGGCGATGTTCCCGCCGGTGCCGCCGGAGATGATCGAGCGCGGCTACCGGGACTTCGCCGACCGGTGGAACCCCATCCTCGACGTCTTCGACTCCGTCGGGGTCCGTTTCGCCCACGAGGTGCACCCCAGCGAGATCGCCTACGACTACTGGACGACCCGGCGGGCGCTCGCGGCGATCGGCCACCGGCCGGCGTTCGGGCTCAACTGGGACCCGTCGCACTTCGTCTGGCAGGAGCTGGACCCGGTGAACTTCATCCTCGAGTTCGCCGACCGGATCTACCACGTGGACTGCAAGGACGCGAAGGTACGCACCGGCGACGGGCGGCGTGGCCGGCTCTCGTCCCACCTGCCCTGGGCCGACCTGCGCCGGGGCTGGGACTTCGTCTCCACCGGCCACGGCGACGTGCCGTGGGAGGACTGCTTCCGGGCGCTCAACGCGATCGGCTACGACGGGCCGATCTCCATCGAGTGGGAGGACGCCGGAATGGACCGGCTGGTCGGCGCGCCGGAGGCGTTGCAGTTCGTCCGCCGGCTCGCCTTCGACGCCCCCGCGGCGGCGTTCGACGCCGCGTTCAGCAGCAAGGACTGACGCGCCTCGGCCCGACCGACCCCTGCCCGACCTCCCCGTGAGGCGGGAAGTCCCTGGGGTCGGTCAGGCCGCCGGGCCGCGTTCGTGGCGCCGGGGCCGGGCCGGTCACTCGGCGGCGAAGGCCCGCTCGCTGATCAGCCGGGCCGCGCCCACCACGCCGGCCCGCTCGCCGAGGTCGGACAGGACGATCGGCATCGTGCCGGTGGTCAGCGGCGCCGACCGGCGGTAGACCACGGCCCGGATCTCGGCCAGCAGGGTGTGCCCGAGGCCGTCCGGGGCGCCGCCGATGATCACGATGCCCGGGTTGACGAAGCTCACCAGCCCGACCAGCACCCGGCCCAGCCGGCGGGCGGCGTCGCGCACGACGGCCTGCACCACCGGGTCGCCTCCGGCCGCCGCCCCGGCGACGTCCGCCATGGTCAGGGTGCCGGTGGTGGCCAGCCGGTCGGCCAGGGCGGGGGAGCGGCCCGACCGCGCCGCGTCGAGCGCCGCGGCGACCAGCCCGGCCTCGCCGCAGTACGCCTCCAGGCACCCCGCCTCGCCGCAGGCGCAGCCCGGGCCGTCGTCAGCGAGTCGCAGGTGGGCGATGTCGCCGGCGCCGCTCGTCGCGCCCCGGTGCGGCGCGCCCCGCAGCACCAGGCCGCAGCCGATCGCGGTGCCGAGCTTGACGTACAGGAAGTCGTCGAAGGTACGGCCGATCCCGGCGTGCTGCTCGCCGAGCGCCATCACGTTGGCGTCGTTGTCGACCAGCGTCGGACAGCCCAGCTCGGCACCGAGGGTGTCGCGCACCGGAAACCCGTGCCAGCCGGGCAGGGCACCGGGTGCGATCGGGGTGCCCTCCCGGAAGGCGACCGGCCCCGGCAGGCCGACGCCGACGCCGGTGAGCTGGGCCAGGCCCAGTTCGGCCCGGAGCTTGCCGACGAGTTCCGCGGCCCGGGCGACCACCGGCCCCGGACCGGACCGGACGTCTGCCGGCTCGCGGAGCTCGGCCAGCACGTTCAGCTCGCCGTCGGTGACGGCGACGGTGAGTCGGTGCGTGCCGATCACGACGCCGGCGAAGCGGACCGTACCGGCGAGGCGGAGCAGCGACGACCGCCGGCCGCCGCGGGAGGCCGCCGGCCCGGCGGTCTCGACCAGGCCCAGCTCCACGAGGCGGTCCACCTCCGCGATCAGCCTCGACCGGGACAGGCCCACCGCGTCGCCCAGCTCCACCCGCGACCGCGGGCCGTCGTCGCGCAGCATTCGCAGCAGTCGTGCCTGGTACGCGTTCTCCGGTCGGACGGGAACCATCGCCACCACCTCCGGCCGGAGTCTTCCACGGCGGTGTTACGTCTGATGGCGCGAGTGGCCGCACCCGGTACGCCGCCCGGGTGCGGCCACTCGATCGACGGTCGGGTCCGTCAGCCCCGCAGACCCGACATGTGCTGGTAGCTCACCTCGGCGTAGCGCAGCGAGCGGCCCGGGTCGGCGCTGCCGCCCGGCGCGTTGTCCTGCTCCCACATCGGGTTGTGGTAGCCCTTCGCACCCATGTTGCCGAAGAAGGTGCCGTAGTCGATGTCGCCCTGGCCGAGCGGCACCATCTCGTACCCGCTGGTGGTGTCCGGGTTGAACGCGCCGTCCTTGGCGTGGAACAGCGGGAACCGGATCGGCTGGGCCGCCACCGTGGCCAGCGGGTCGAAGACGTCGGTCTGCGTCACCCCGTCCGGGTCGGTGTAGCTGCGGAACCGGTGCTGGGCCACGTGCGCCCAGTAGATGTCCATCTCGAACCAGACGTACTCCGGGTCGGTGAGCCCGATGAAGTACTCCAGCTTCCGGACGCCGGAGGACCGGGTGGGCCGGCCCAGCTCGTCCAGCGGCCCGCTGTCGAGCAGGAAGTTGTACGCCGCGTCGTGGTTGTGCGTGTAGAGCTTGAGCCCACGGGCGGCGGCCAACTGGCCGAGGGTGTTCCACCGGTCGGCCGCCGCGTCCCAGTCGGCCTTGTAGTTGCTGCCGGTCGGGTCGTTGCCGGTGCCGATGTGGGTCATCCCCAGCGTCTCGGCGATGTCGAGCTGCTGCTCGAACGCGGCGAGGGTGGTGGGGTTGATGGTGCTCGGGATGGAGGCGTGCGAGCCGTTGGCGCGCAGCCCGTTGTCGTCGAGGATCTTGCGGATCTCGGCGGCGGTGATCTGCCGGCCCAGGATGGAGACGTGCTGGTTGTAGCCGGCGAACTCGACCTCCTTGTAGCCGATCTCGGCGAGCCGGGCGAGCACCCGCTCGAAGCCGTACGGCACTCCGGTGGCGTCCGGTGCGGCGCCGATCCGGTCCCGGACGCTGTAGAGGATGATGCCGCGCTTGCCGGTCGGCACGAGCAGTCCGTTGCCGTCGGCTCCGGCGGCGGGCGCCCAGCCGGCGGCCCCGACGGCGGCCGCGCCGGCGACGCCGGCGAAGGCGCCGAGGATCCGGCGACGGCTCATTCCGTGCTGTCTGTCGTTCATCTGCTGCTGCCTCTCTCGCTGCGATGACGGGTGATGGTGCCCAGGGCCGCGGACCGCCCGGGCGGCGGCCCGCGACCACGGCGGCGCTACGGAGCGACGCCGATGCCCTGGCCGGTGAACTCGACCCAGTTGAGGTTGCCGAGGCCGCTGGTCGGGCCGCCGGGAACGGTGCGGAACACGAGGTAGAGCCGGTGCGTGCCGCCCGGGTCGGTGATCGGCACGCCTGTGCTGGTGAAGGCGTTGTTTCCGGTGGTCGCGGCGACCGTGGCGGCGGCCAGCAGGGGCCCGGTGGGGGAGTCGAGCCGGAACTCGACGCCGAACCGGGGCTGCCCGGCGGTGGCCGCGCTGCCGCCCGAGGTACGCAGCGTCACCGACTGCATGTCGTGCAGGTTGACGGTGTTGTTGACCGCGATCCAGTCGCCCGGGTCGAGGCTGCCGCGCTGCTGCCCGCCGCCGGTGTCGGCGCTGGTCCCGACGGTGGTCCCCGACTCGTCGGTGGCGAACTCGACCTCCTGCCGCTTCGCCTGGACGATCTGCTGGTCGACGGTGGTCAGCGCCGGTTGGCCGTTCGCGCCGCCGTCGGTGTAGGACGCGCTGACCACGCCGTGGATGTAGCCGCCGTGGGACGCGTCGTCCGGGTCGGTGGGCAGCACCCCGGAGCAGCCGAACTGGTTGGCCTCGCCGTGGCCGTGCTGGTCGTGGCCCAGGACGAAGGTCACCTCCACCTTGGCGCAGTCGACCGGCCCGTCCTCCGGGTCGGCGACCGTCACCGACCAGGGGATGTCGTCGCCCCAGCTGAAGAAGCCGCCTTCGAGCGGGGTGTTGACCGTGACGGTCGGCGCGGTGTTGCCGACGGTGATGGTGGTGTTCGCCGACGCGCTCTTGCCGCTGGAGTCGGTCACCGTCAGCCGAGCGGTGTAGACCCCGTTGGCGGTGTAGGTGTGCGACGGGTTCGGGTCGACCGAGTCGGTGGTGCCGTTGCCGTCGAAGTCCCAGGCGAACGAGATCGAGTCCGCCGGGTCGGGGTCCTTGGAGCCCTCGCTTGAGAAGGCGACGGTCAGCGGCGCGATGCCGTTGGTGGGCGTCGCGGTGAGCACGGCGCTCGGCGCCCGCAGCCCCTTGACGTAGCTGAACTTCAGCATCGCCGCGTCCGGGTTGACGTTGAAGAACCCGTCGCCGTACGTCAGCAGGTAGAAGTTGCCGTCCGCGCCCCACTTCATGTCCATCGGGTTGTCGCAGAGGAACGGCTTGGTTGCTGTGGTGGGCGCCTGGCCGCAGTTCAGCACATTGTTGATCTTCAGGATGTCGCCCTTGGCGTCGAGCCGGACCTCCTTGAGGGTGTCCCGGGTGAACTCGCCGAAGAAGACCGCGCCGTCGTAGTACTCGGGGAACTTCGTCTCCGACCTCAGCTCCGGGTCGAAGTCGTAGCGGGCGGCGCCGTGCGGCCCGACGCCGCCGGTGCCGAGTTCCGGGAAGAGCACCGGGCAGGTCTGCGTCGGCGTCGACAGGTAGGACTCCGGGCACGGGGTGGGCGCCTGGAAGGAGTACCAGAGTTCGGACTTCTCGACCGTCGGCAGGTCGGTCAGGCCGGTGTTGTGCCGCGAGGTGTTCTTCGGCGTCGCGCAGTCGAAGGGCGCGACCGGGGAGATCGGGCTGGTGGTCCAGTTCATCTCGATGTACGGCAGGTTCGGCTGCACGCACATCGGCCAGCCGTAGTTCGCCGGCTTGTCGATCACCATCATCCGGCCGGTGCCCGCCGGCCCCCGGCCGACCGCGGCCGTCGAGGAGTCGGGGGAGTAGTCGGTGACGTACGCGACGTCGTTCTTGTCCAGGGTGATCCGGAACGGGTTGCGCAGCCCCATCGCGTAGATCTCCGGCCGGGCCTTCTCGGTGCCGGCCGGGAAGAGGTTGCCCGCCGGGACGGTGTACGAGCCGTCCGCCCCCACCGCGACGCGCAGCACCTTGCCCCGCAGATCGTTGGTGTTGGCGGAGCTGCGCCGGGCGTCCACGAAGGGCGCCTGGTAGACGCCGGTGGCGCTGACCGAGTCGTTGTGCGGCGAGAAGCCGCCGGAGCCGCCGCCACCGGCCGGGGTGTCGTCCCCGGTGACCAGCCAGAGGTTGTTCTTGGAGTCGAACGCGATGTCGCCGGCCACGTGGCAGCAGGCGCCCCGGTCCACCGGCACCTGGAGGATCTTCTGCTCCGTGCTCAGGTCCAGCGACGGGGTCTCGCCGTCGACGAACTTGTAGCGGGAGAGCTGGAAGTAGCCCTTCCACCGGTCCCAGGTCGTGGGGTCGGTGCTGGTGGTCGGCGCGCTCCCGGTCGGAGTGTCCAGCGGGGGCGCGTAGTACAGGTAGACCCACTTGTTGGTGGCGAAGTCCCGGTCGATCGCCGGGCCGTACATCCCGTCCTCGCTGTGGGTGTAGACCGGGATCTGGGCCAGCACCGTGCTCTCGTTGCTCTCCGGGTCGTGCAGGCGTACGCCGCCGCGGCGGTCGGTCTGGATCACCCGCCCGTCGGGGAGCGTGTCGAAGCCGATCGGCTCGTTGACGTTCGGCTGGGCCCCGATCACCGTCATCTGGTAGTTGGCCAGCACGGTCGCGCCGCAGTCGCCGTCGGTCACGCCGGCCGCCCACTGGATCGCCCCCCCGAGGTGGGCGCGCAGATCGGTGCTGCCGTAGCTCTCCGGCGTCGCGCCGAGTCCGGTGTAGAAGGAGCGGCCGCCCTGGTAGTCCTTGCACCAGGTGACCGGGTGGTCGAAGCCCATCGACCCGCCGGCGTACGTCTTCTCGTCCACGGTGGCCAGCACGTGCGACACGCCCCGGACGTTGTCGGCGAAGTTGTACCAGCGGTCGGTGTGCGCCCACCGTTCCGGCAGCCGCTCCGAGGCCGGGTGCACCCGGTCGGCCACGGTGACGGTGGCCGGGCTCGCCGACGTGGCGGCGCCGGTCGCCCGGGTGCCAAGGACCTTGTCCAGGAAGGACCAGCCGGGTTCGGCCTCGATGGCCGAGTGGACGCCGACGAAGCCGCCGCCGTCGCGGTAGTACTGCTCGAACGCGGCCTGCTGGCCGTCGGTGAGGATGTCGCCGGAGGTGTTCAGGAACACCACGGCGCGGAACTGCTTGAGATGCGGCTCGTCGAACTTGCGGGCGTCGTCGGTCACCTCGACGGTGAACCGCCGGTCGGTGCCGAGCTGCCGGATCGCGTCCACTCCGGCGGTGGTGGCGGCGTGGCTGCCTCCGGCGGACCGGGTGAACACGAGGACCTTGTAATCCATGCCGTTGCTGGCGGGCACCGGCGCGGCGAGCGCCGGCGTGGGCTGCGGTGGCGCGGTCGCGACGAGTGTCGCGCCGACGAGGGTGAGAAGGCTGAGGTAGGCGGTGGCCCTTCGGCCGGTGGGTCTGCGCATCGAACCTCGCTCTGGTCGGGGCGGGTCCGCCTCAGCGCCGTCGCTGAGGAGGGTCGCTACGAGTACCAAGAGCCTGGCCAGGTTCTACGCAGGACGATATTTGCGCAGCGGACCAAAGAGAAGGGGTTGACGGCAGAAGTTTTCGATGTTTCGTGCGAACTTTTGCTTCAAACCGGCGAAAGTGGCACCGGCGGGAGTGGACAGCGCCTGAGCTGCCGCTGTTTCCGCCCACACGCCAGCGGGCCGGTCGTCGATGACGACCGGCCCGCTGGAAGGTGCGGTTAGAGGGTGCTGGCGTTGGTGCCCGGGCCCGACGGCTTGGGCCGCGAGGTGGTGGACGACGACGAGCTGGGGGAGCTCGACGAGCTGCCCGACTTCGCGCCGATGGTGGCCGGCGTGCCCGCGAACGCGTCGTCCGCCGCGGTCAGCTCCTGCTTGTTGCCGTTGCCGGTGCCCAGCTTCTCGCCGAGCTTGGACTGGCCGAGCTTGTCCTTGCCCTCGCTGTAGAGCCGGGTCGCCTGGGCCTGTGCGACACCCGCCGCCTCCTGGACGGTCGGGTGGTCGAGCACCTTACGGCCCCGGACGACCAGCTCCTCGTACTTCTCCCGGCCGGCACGGGCGCCCAGGACGAAGCCCGCAGCCAGCCCGCCAAGGAACATGATCTTTCCGCGCATGGCGGCTCCTTTCGTACCTGACGCTCCGCCGTTCCCGCCCGGAGATCCGGTCGGGACCGACCATGTCGCGCCCTAGTCCTCTGTCGGCAGCTAACTACCCATCCTGCTCCGCGCTCATGCCTGGTTGTGCCGTGATGACGATTTGTCCGGTTTTATTCCTGCCGTGTCGCACCCCTCCACTGCGAGGGCTCGTGGCGATAACCCCCTGGACCAGACCCCCCGGGAATCCTGTACTCTTGTGCCGTCGCCGAGCGCCGGGGAGATCCGGAGCGCGGTGACAAGCAGTCCCCCGTAGCTCAATTGGCAGAGCAGCCGGCTGTTAACCGGCAGGTTTTTGGTTCGAGTCCAAACGGGGGAGCTCACGCACCCGCGCCCGTCGGCCCCGCCGACGGGCGTTTCTCGTTTCCCACCCCCCCGCCGCCCACCACCTCGGCTACCCGTCCGGCCGAGACCCTCCCGGTGATCAAGAAGTTCGCGTCACCGACGGGCCGTCCGTAGACGCAAACCTCTTGGTCATCGACGGAGGCGGACCGTGGCGGGCGGGCGTCCGGTTTCGGCCCGCTGGGGCGTGCTCGGGCGGCAGGATGGGCGATGTCGACTTAGACTCCCGCTGCGTCGATTGGTGCGTCGATTCAAGGGACGGGTGGAGATGGCCGGAAGACGGGGACCTGGCGCGGCGATGCTGATCGCGGTGCTGGTGGTGCTCGGCTGGCTGGTGGTCGGCGGGATCGCCGGACCGTACTCCGGGAAGCTGGGCGAGGTCGCCACCAACGACAACGCCTCGTTCCTGCCCGCCGAAGCCGAGGCGACCCGGGCCCAGGAACTCGCCGGCGGCTTCGTGGAGCGGGAGAGCACCCCGGCGCTGGTGGTCTACGAGCGCGGCTCCGGCATCACCGACGCCGACAAGCAGCGGGCTGCCGCCGACACCGCGCGGTTCGGCCAGGTTCCCGGCGTGCTCGGGCCGCTGCCGCCGCCGATCCCCAGCCAGGACGGTCAGGCGCTCCAGGTCGTCGTGCCGATCGACGAGGCTGAGGGCGAGGCGATCGGCCGGGTGGTCGAGGAGCTGCGCGGGATCGTCGGCGGCGACCGGGACGGGCTCACCGTCGACGTCGCCGGACCGGCCGGGCTGCTGGCCGACCTGATCGAGGTGTTCGGCGCCATCGACGGGCCGCTGCTGCTGGTCACCCTGGTCGTGGTGCTGGTGATCCTGCTGATCGTCTACCGCAGCCCGGTGCTCTGGCTCTTTCCGTTGCTCGCGGCGGGGATGTCGTACGCGCTGGCGTCGGTGTTCGTCTACTACCTGGCGAAGAACGACGTGATCAAACTGAACGGGCAGGCGCAGGGCATCCTGACCGTGCTGGTCTTCGGCGCCGGCACCGACTACGCGTTGCTGCTGATCGGCCGCTACCGGGAGGAACTGCACCGGCACGAGCGGCCCTGGGACGCGATGAAGACCGCCTGGCGGGGCGCCGCCCCGGCGATCATCGCCTCCGGAGCCACCGTGATCGTCAGCCTGCTCTGCCTGCTGCTGTCCAGCCTCAACTCCAACCGGGCGCTGGGTCCGGTCGCCGCCGTCGGCATCGCCGCCACGCTGGTCGTGATGCTCACCTTCCTGCCGGCGCTGCTGGTGCTCGGCGGCCGGTGGGCGTTCTGGCCCCGCCGCCCCCGCGCCGACCAGGCCGACCCGCGGACCGAAAACGGCATCTGGAGCCGGATCGCCGGCTTCGTCGCCCGGCGCGCCCGCCCGGTCTGGTTGGTGACCGCCGCGGCGCTGGCCCTGCTCACCCTCGGCCTGACCCAGCTCGGCGTCACCACACTCGGCCAGTCCGACCTGTTCACCAACCGGACCGACTCGGTCGCCGGCCAGGAGGTCATCGCCCGGCACTACCCGGCCGGCACCGGCAGCCCGGCGACCATCTTCACCAACCAGCAGGCCGCCCAGGAGGTCGCCCGGGTGGCCCAGGGCGTCCCCGGCGTCGCCGCCGTACGGCCGGTGACCGGTGAGCGGGCCGGCCCACCCCAGGAGAACGCGCCCCCCAAGGTGGTCGACGGCAAGGTGCAGCTGGAGGCGACGCTGTCCGACCCGCCGGACAGCGACGGGGCGGAACGGGCCATCCGCGACCTGCGGGTGGCGGTGCACCGGGTCGCCGGCGCCGACGCCGTGGTCGGCGGGTTCACCGCGATCAACGTGGACACCTCCGCCGCCTCCACCCGGGACCGCAACGTGATCATCCCGGTGGTGCTGCTGGTCATCGCGGTGATCCTGGCCCTGCTGCTGCGCGCCCTGCTCGCCCCGGTGCTGCTGATCGCCACCGTGGTGCTGTCGTTCCTGGCCACCCTCGGCCTCTGCGCGCTGATCTTCCGGTACGTCTTCGACTTCCCCGGGGTCGACGCGTCCTTCCCGCTCTTCGCGTTCGTCTTCCTGGTCGCCCTCGGCATCGACTACAACATCTTCCTGATGAGCCGGGTCCGCGAGGAGTCGGTCAAGCGGGGCACCCGGGCCGGGGTGCTGGCCGGCCTCGCCGTGACCGGCGGGGTGATCACCTCCGCCGGCGTCGTGCTCGCCGCGACCTTCTCCGCCCTGGCCGTCCTGCCGCTGGTGGTGCTGGTGGAACTCGGCGTGGCGGTGGCGGTGGGCGTACTGCTGGACACCATCGTGGTCCGCTCGCTGCTGGTGCCCGCGCTGTCGTACGACATCGGGCCGAAAATCTGGTGGCCGAGCCGGCTGGCCCGGACGGCCCGGACCGGGACGGAGGCCGGGCATGCTGGCTGAGACGGACGTCGTCATCGTCGGCGGCGGCCTCGCCGGGCTGGCCGCCGCCCGGCGGCTGCACCGCGCCGGCGTGCCCTGGCGGCTGCTGGAGGCCGGTGGCCGGCTCGGCGGCCGAGTCGCCACCGACACGGTCGACGGCTACCTGCTGGACCGCGGCTTCCAGGTGTTGAACACCGCCTACCCGAGGCTGGGCACCCTGCTCGACGTCGACAGCCTGGAGCTGGGCTGGTTCACCTCCGGGGTGCTGGTGCGCCGCGGCGACCGGCTCGATCGGCTGGTCAACCCGCTGCGCGAGCCCGGCGGCGCGCCCGGCACGGCCCTGGCCGGCATCGGCTCGCTGCTCGACCGGATCCGGTTCGCCGCCCTCGCCACCGGCTGCGCCACCCTGCCGAAGAGCCGGCTGCTCACCGCTCCGGAGACCACCACCGAAGCCGCGCTGCGCCGGGCCGGGCTCTCCGACACGATCATCGAGGAACTGCTGCGGCCGTTCCTCTCCGGCGTCCTCATCGACCGGGAGCTGGAGACCTCCAGCCACGTGCTGGCGATGATCCTGCGCTCCTTCGCGCGCGGCCGGATCGGCCTCCCCGCCCGGGGGATGGCCGCGCTGCCCCGGGCCGTCGCCGAACCGCTGCCCGCCGACCTGATCGAGCTGGACACCCCGGTCGCCGAGGTCGCGCCCGGCCGGGTCCGCACCCAGGCCGGCGACATCGGCTGCCGCGCCGTCGTGGTCGCCGTGGACCCGCCCGCGGCGGGAATGCTGCTGCCCACCCTGGCCCGGGTACGCATGCACAGCTACACGACCTACTACCACAGCACGCCGGAGGCGCCGCTCGACGAGCCGATCCTGCTGGTCGACGGGGACCGGCGGGAAATGGTCGCCAACACCGTCGTGGTCAGCAACGCCGCCCCGACGTACGCGCCGGCCGGGCGGCACCTGGTGGCCACCTCGGTGGTCGGCCCGAGCGCCCCGCCCGAGCCGGCGATCCGGCGCGAGCTGGACCGGCTCTACGGACGCTCCACCGCGGACTGGACCCACCTGACGACCGTCGAGGTCCCCGCCGCGCTGCCCGCCGCGCCGCCGCCGCAGGGGCGACTGCGCAAGCCGGTGGCGCTCGGCGACGGGCTGTTCGTGGCCGGCGACCACCGGGACAGCCCATCGATCCAGGGGGCGCTGGCCAGCGGCTGGCGGACGGCCGGGGCGGTGCTGACGGAGCTGCGCGCGGTGGGGTGATTCCGGGCCCGCTCCGGCGGCTGCTGACTGTTATCCTCGCGTAGCCCATCGTGCTGGCACGGGTGTCGGTTGTGCCGGTTCGGTGGTGGCCGGTGATCCGCCGAGCGGGTTACGATCCGGCGCGGTATCGGGGCGGTAGCTCAGCCGGTTAGAGCAGGGGACTCATAATCCCTCGGTCGCGGGTTCGAGTCCCGCCCGCCCCACCACCTGCGAAAACGGAGATCGACCCGGTTTCGCAACACTGCACAACGCTCGTCGAGCGAGGTATTGTGCGACCTTATTGGAGACCGCCACCGCCACCGCCATCGATGACATTCGCACCCTTCTGCCGCACTGGCGGCGGCACCTGCGGGCCAAGAACCGCACCGAGGCCACCATCGACAGCCACCTGCGGTGCGGTGAATGGCACCGTCAACTACACGATGTCGACGCCGCTGCTGGGCCGGACTCCCTACGCATTAAGCCTTACCTGCGAAGCGACCGCGACAGACGACGGCTCGGTGAAGACCACCGTGAAGAACCGCCTGTAACCGCGTAGGGAGCTGGCCCCGGACACAACGAAGAGCCCCGCCGATCCGAAGGTGAGCGGGGCTCTTCACGCAGGTCCTACCTTTCTACCTGGCAACGTGGCGTACAGGCTGCCCGAGGCGCTCGTAGTCGATGGAATTGCCTATTGCCATCTGTTACGTAGAGCAAGGTCAACGCGTGCGCCCGTGTGGTCTCGTTGCCACCGGTCCTACTGCCCGGGCGGACGGTATGTGGCGATGAGTTTGCCCAGGAGGTTGCCGAGGGTGGAGTCGCGCATGCGGTGTTTGTGGATGCGAAGTTTCCAGTGGCCGTTGTCGGTGCGGGTGATGTCGACTTCGGTTTGGAGCGCGATGAGGATCAGGGCGCCGACGGCGAGGGTGGTGGGGTCAAAGCGGGTGGTGTCGGTTGGCAGTGCGATAGCGCGGCTGATGGTGTCGGAGTGGGTGGGTGCGAGGTAGGTGAGGGTGGCGCGGGCGAGGTCACCGGGGGTGGCAGGAGCCGCGTTGGGGTCGATGCCGTCGGTGGGGTCGGGGTTGGCGGCAGCGTGGTCGAGCTGGGTTTCGGTGTGGCGCAGGTGGGTGGGATCGGGCAGGTGGCCGGTGCTGTCCACAAGGAGGGCCAGGATGCGGATCGCGTCCTTGTCGGTGAGGGCCTTGATTTGTGTGCGGGTGCGTTCAGTCATGGGTGGGGCTTTCTTGTACGGCGGCGGTGAGGGCGTCGAGGGCTCGTTGGGTGATGGCGGTGTCGACCGGGTCGAGATCGGTCAGGAGTTGATCGGGGTCGCGTTCGCCGGCCAGGATCCGACGCAGGGCCGCCGCGACGTCGGCCCAATCGGTAATGCCGGCGGCCTGGTCGAGGTGCCGGGTGAGGGCGGCGGCGGCCTTCTGGTCACCCGTGACGGCGGCGACCAGAGTGGCCAGGACGGGTTCCCACCTGTCAAGGTGGTACTCGATGATGTCAAACACCTGGTCGGCGGACACGGCGCGGGCAGCCTCGAGGACGGCGGTCAGGGCATGGTCGGCGGCGTGAGGGTCGGGCGCCAGAGCGGCGATCAGCTCACTGAATCGAGCGCCCTTGGTTTGGTCGATTCGGTGGGCTAGCTGCGCGACGGTGGTTGGCAGGGTGGGGTTGCCCGGATGGTGCATGTATTTGGCCAGCTCGACCACCGCGTTGGCTAGGCGGTGGGTTTCACCGATCACGTGCGAGAGGACGGCGCTGGCGAGAAAATGGGCGAGCTGCTGCGCCGGCTCACCGTCGGTTGCGGCTAGCGCGACAGCGAGGTTGTGGTGCCCGGCAGCGATCTCGTGTGGGTCGGGTCGCAGGTAGCCGTAACGAAGCGCGGCCTGTTGGAGGACAACCGACCGCTCGTAAAGACGCTGGCGGTAGGCCAGGTTGCCCCGCGCGGCCAGCACCTTCTGGAGTCCGCCGACGTCGTTGTGGCCCTCGAATATCTGTTGGCATGACAGCAGCAGGTCCTCGGCCTGGTCGAGGCGACCCAGCCCGATCAGCGAGGCGTAGTCGTTGAACCGACTATTGGTGATCTCGTAGAGGCCGGCGCCGCGTCCCCGTTGGCTGGCGACTACCTCAGCGTTTAGGTCGAGAGCGTCCTGATGCCGACCCAGCTCACCTGCAGCGACGACACCAAGGTTGAGGATCGTTTCGCGTACGTTAAACGGTTCGACGGTGTCGTTAGAGGCTCGCTCGTCGGGGAGGTGCTGCATCGCGGTCCGCAGCCGTTGCACGTCCCCCAAGGCTTGCTCAAGCTTGCCCATTTTGTACGTAATTTGAGCCCGCCAGCCTTCGTCGGCGAGCTGAGTCCAACGGCCGAGCCCAGCCCGACGGGTGTGCTCCGCCATATCGTCGATGGCGGCGAGGGCCTCCGACGAGCGGCCGGTGCCTTTGAGCAGGTTCACCAGGTCCCCCGCAACCGACGAGGCGAGTGCGTGGTCGCCGCTGGTCTCCGCTTCGTTGAGGGCGGCGCGGAGTAGACGTTCGCCCTCGCCTCGGTCGATCTCTGCCACCGCGCCGGCTAGGATCGCAATGTGACTAGGGTCGGCGACGGCCTCGGTGATGCGCCGTAGGTGGGCGATCGCCGCCAACCTTGTACCCGGCGACTCGTCCCTGTAGATGGCCTGCTCGAGGAGGGAAGCGGCCAGGTCCCATTCCTTTAGACGGATCAGGTACGGGGTGGCGGACAGCCCGGCCCGTATCACTAAGGCGCTGTTTTCTCCGCGGTCGGCATGCAGTGCCTGGCCTGCCAGGGTGTTCCAGAATGCGGCGAGTTCTGTGTCGATGGCGGTGCGGATGTCGGCGGGGGTGGCGATGCGGATGGTTTCGGCGACGCCGGGATGGATGCGGTAGCGGACCGTCCGGTCGCGGCTTCGGGATGGCGTGTCCTCGTCGCTGCCTTGGCCGACGCGGTCTCGGTCGACCTCCATTAGGGCGGCGTCGACCAATGGGGTCAGAGCGGCATGCCATTCGGGGGCGGGGTCGGGACGGTTCAGGGCTCGCCACAGGTCGGCCCAATTGCCCTCGGCCACGAACGACCATCGGTCGTCGTCCTCTACCCCGCACAGCAGTTGCGCGGCCAGCCGGGCCGGCTCCGGCAGAAGGTCGAGGGTGGTGGCGGTCCACTGCGCCAGGGTGGCGAGGAATCCATCCGGGTCCAGGCTGCTGTACCCGGCGGTGAAGAAGGCGGTCAGCCCGGCGTCGCTCGTGCCCGTGGTGTGCAGGTGCCGGGCCAACGCTTGCGGGTCGGCGGCGGCGGCATCGGCGAGCTCCAGCAGTTTCGGGTGGCCCTGGACCAGGTTGAGCACGGCCCGGACTTGGTCCCGGTCAGCGGCGATGACGGTGTCGGGTTGCCGGGTCGGGCTGGGGTCGGCGTGCAGGAGTGCCCGCAGGTGGGGCAGTTCCCGGGCCAGCAGCACCGTCTCGTCGCGGGACAGGGCGTGCACGGGTTCGACAAGCACTCGGGTGTCCAGGCCGTTCGGGACGATGCGGCTGGTCAGCACCACCCTGGATAGACCGTCATGAGCGCTCATCGCAGCGACCAGCCGTCCCCACCGCGGGTCGCGCCAGCCCCCGGCCTCGGTCAGCAGGGTCTCCAGGTTGTCGAACACCAGCAACAGACCGGTCTGTTCCAGCACCTCGGTGAGCCGGGGCAGGAACCGGTCGAACGCCTCCGGCGCTGCGACCGCGTCCAGCATCGTGAAGTCGAGGTGCTCCAGCTGGGCCTCCAGGGACCACGCCAGGCTGGTTAGCGCGGTCGGGAACTCATCGGAGCGTTCCGGGGCCTTCCAGAACGCCAACCCGCTGAACGCGTTCTGATGCCGGTAGGCCAACTCCAACGCGCAGGCGGTCTTGCCCGCCCCGGCCATGCCGTGGAACAACACTGCGCTGCGCCCGCCGTCGGGGGCCAGTGCCCCGCTGCCCCGGGCCATCGCCCCGACCCGCCCCACGAACCGGACCGGCTCGCTCGGAAATCCGGCCATCAGGGTGCGGGCGGGGTCGGCCACGACCGGCCCGGCCGGCGGAGTCAGCAACATCCCCGCGGCGGACGCCCCCAGCAGCACCGGGGTGGCGATCGACACCGCCGGCCGCGCCAGCGAAGCCTGTTCACCAGCGGCGGCGGGCACTGCTCGGCGCACCGCGGCGTCGACCGGCAGGTCCCATTCGAACAGGCCCCGGTACAGCTCGTCGGCCAACGCCACTGCGAAGTCGTCGACCACCGGATAGCGCATCGCGATCACCGCGCACCCCAGTTGCTGGGCCACCTGCCGCGCCACCCCCATCACCGGGCGCAGCCCCGCGATCGCTGTCGACTCGGCGTCGGCCTGCTCCTGCGCCGCCTCGGCGGCCTCGTCCAAGCGCAGCCACCGCAGCGTCTCCGCGGTCGTCGCTGCGGCTGACTGGCACGCCGACATCACCGCCAGCTTCACCCGACCCCGTCCCGGGCGCAGCAAACCCAAGAGCTCCTCGGTGTTGACCTGGTCCTCCGATCCGTCCCGGTGCTCCAAGGCGATGACTCCAGCGCCGCCGTGGCCGGACAGGTGCAGCACGTCGGGACCACCCGCGGCGGTCATCCGCTGCGCCAGCACCTGTCGGGTCACCCCGTACTGCAACACCTCCAACTCCACCGCCCGGCCCCGCCGGGCAGCGAGCGTCCGCACCAACCGGGTCAACCCGTAGCGTTCCCGCCGCAACGCCAACGCCGTTGTCTGCGATGGCAGGCTAAACACCGCCAACATCCGTAACCGACCACCCACCGGAGCCTTGCCCGCGCTGCCGGGGCCGATGTCGAAGACAAGGCTCACATCCCCCCGCCGGGCCAACGCGACCCCGTCGACATGCGCCAGTTCCAACGGCCGCACCGCCAAGAACCCCAACCGATCCGGCACCACGACCCGCACCGTCACTGGTGAGGCGTCCACGATGGCCCGGCCGATGGCCTCGCCCAGCACCACCCGGCCAATCCACGCCCCGAGCTGCTCGACCAGCTCCGCCTCCGAGGCCACCCGCCGATCCAGCTCGGCGTTCCACCGCAAATGCCGGTACAGGTCGTCAAACGCCTCGACCTCCACCGAATCCGGCCGCAACACCACCGTATGGTCGGCCAGTACTGCCCCTGTGGCCTCATCGGTGAGCAGCCACCGCCACCGCCACCGATCCAGCACATCCACGGCCTCAAGCAGCAGACCCATCGTGAACCTCCCCACCGTCAGTAGAGGATGGCCGATCAAGCCTGGGCAGGCCGCGAGGGGTAGGAAATCCGACAGTCCAACATCAGCGCCGCGGGATGGACCTCACAGGCGCCGATCAATGACGACCACCCGGCGACTTCTACCGAGCGATCCCACAAGGGGCGTGGTCCTTGATATCGGGGCGGTTTCGATACGGGGAGTATGAAGCGGCCCCGCCCACCCTTAGGGGCGGGCGCGGCGCTCCCTGTCCGGCTGGATGCGGTTACAGGCGGTTCTTCACCGTGGTCTTCGCGGTGCCGGCGTCCGTCGCGGTCGCCTCGCACGTCAGGCTCAATGCATAGGGCGTTTGGCCCAGCAGCGGCGTCGTCATCGTGTAGTTGACGGTGCCGTTCACCGCGTAACGGTTCTCGATCTCCCACGTCTCCTGCAGCTCGACCCCGGCCACTGGCATTAGGACGTGTCCCTGGTGCTGCCCGCGGTATCCGAGCGCAGGTTTGCTTCCCGTTCAAGGGCAGTGTGGCATTTCCCGCTGGGCGGTCTCCTGACTCAGGTCGTTGCTGTTGAGTACCCAGACGAGCACTACGACGGCGACAATCCCCGCAGCTCCATCGCACACGATCTTTCTAGCCTCCAAGGGACCCGGATGGGTTCTTCGCCATCCTGGCGCAGTGGACCGCCACCACCCTCGACCTTCTGCCGGAGTCGGCCCGCCTGGCCGCGAAGCTGCTGTGCGGGATCGAGGACGACGACCGCTGGTCGTTCGTGGCTCGCGTCGAGATGCATCCCGACTTTGAGATCGTGCGCACGGACGCTGATCACCAGGCTGATCGTGTGATCTTGCACGTAGTCGCGCGGCAGCCGACATTGTCCTGGTCGGGTGGCGATTACGCGGAGGTGCGCTGGGTGCGGGTGAGGCTTTACGAGCCGCTCGGCGAC
Source organism: Micromonospora purpureochromogenes (assembly GCF_900091515.1). Taxonomy (NCBI): domain Bacteria; kingdom Bacillati; phylum Actinomycetota; class Actinomycetes; order Micromonosporales; family Micromonosporaceae; genus Micromonospora; species Micromonospora purpureochromogenes. Next base: position 2,172,793 of record NZ_LT607410.1, read on the forward strand.
CGGCAGGTGCTGGATGCTGTGAGCGGCAGCCCTGTGTCACGAGGCTGATCCCTCGGTCGCGGGTTCGAGTCCCGCCTGCCCCAACACGAGATTTGATCTAGCGTCTGACCTGCAAAATTGCGGTTCGGGTAAGCGGTCCGCGGTAGTCAAGAGTTGGCAGTGCGCGAACCGCATGGCCCCGAGCTGGACGCGTGGAATCTTGCGGTCGGCGGTCGGCGGTCGGCGGTCGCCGGTCGGCTGGTGCCTGTGCCGGCGGAGAACGGGCGTCCGATTCGGACGCACGAGGGGATGCCTTGCCGACAGGATCGGTGCACCCTGAGTCTCATACCGGCTTAACCATGACAGGGCCCGCCGGGCTGCCCGCGTCGGCAGGTCCCGCGCCGTGGTGCCGCTGGTCTTGATGAGCGTCGGTACGGTCTGGTCGTCCCCCGGCGGTGAGCCCACGCGGCTTGATCACGGACCATGAGAGGGTGACGGTCAGCAGCACATCGCCGGCGGCGTGCACGGACGGTGGCGGACTGCGCGACATGGCAGGGTGGGCGGCGGCACGGGCCAGGTCCGCGAGCTGGGTGAGGATCTGCATGTAGGCGAGGGCGGCGAAGTCCGGCCTCTCGGTCGGATTCGCGATCTCTACATCAGCTCTCTGCCCTCCAGTAGAGCTTCTGCGGTCAGCTCTACCCGGCTGCCCAGCCGATCCACTCCGAACATTCTTGTGGGGCGGTTCAGTGCCTCGGACTTGGACGGGTAGTGGAAGTAGAGGACTTGTCCGCAGTGCGGGCTTGCCTCGGACATGATCGCATCCTGGCAGGTGGCCAGGATCGTTATCCGGTGCTCACGAGCCACCTCGGCGATGGCATCGAGCACTTCACGACGATGTTCGGCGCCCAGCGAGTCAGCAAGCTCGTCGAGTATCAGTACCCGACCCTCGGGACTTGGTGCCGCGAGCAGCGCAGCCAGAACGAGGTGGATCGAAAAGAGTTTCTCCTGCGCTGTATTGGTGACGTTGTCGTAGGCCAGCATAGGGCCCTCTGGGTTCCGTCGCCATCGCGGTACGACCTGGCACACCCATTTCTTATCGGGCGTGTCGGGCGGGAGGAGCGTGTAATCGAGCTTTGCGCCGAGACCGCCGGAGTTGCGATTGAGATCATTGAGCGCGTTGCTGATCCGATCCAGGGCGGAGGAGGCGCGCTGTTTAATCGCCTCTTGCGTCATAATGAGTGCTTGTTCGAGTTCGCGGCATTTTTCGCTGACGAACTCGGTGGTCTCCCGCCGTGTTTTGCGGGCGTGGTTTACCTCTTCGTGGGCAGAAGAGTCGCGCTCTGCTGAGTCGTCGAGCCACTCCATGATGCTGGCAAGTGTGGACGCGAACTGCTCGGCGGAGGCGGAGCCTAAACTCTCGCGGCTTGCGGCGTAATTGCTCGCGGCTTCAGCAACATCGGACGGTGGAGGCGCGCTGCTGTCTGGATAGACTTTAAAGTTTGCGATGGCTTCGACGAGTTTATCGTGAGCGCCTTGTTGGAGCGCTGCGTAGGTGCGGCGCTCGACGTTCGGGTTTTCGTGGCTCGCCATCGGAGCGTTGGCCTCGTCGACGAGTTGGTCGTAGTCGTCGTCGATGTTGAGCGCTGGCCACCCCAGTTGCCGCAGCGCGGCGCCAACGCCGCGTGCCCATGCGGAAAGAATGGCGTCCTCCGGCCGGCTGGCGGCTTTGTGTCTGTCAATCTCCGCCGTCAGCGAGCGAAGCTCTGCCTCCACGGCCACCAGTTTTGCGTTGGCCTCGTTGAGCAGTTGAGTTCGTTGTGCCAATGCCGTCTCGACCGCGCGCTGGTCGGCGTCTGCGTCGTCAACGGCCTTAGACAGCGGTGGCATGATTTTTTGCCGGTGGGTGGTCAGGTGCTGTTGGAGTTCTTCCTGCTGTCGCGTCAGCGATGCGCATTTTTCGGCAGCCTGCGCGCGTGTCGCGTTCGCCACCGCTGCGAACCAGGGCGATCGCTGCCTCCCGCGCCCTGGATAGGCCGAAGTAGTCGACGATCGTGGTCCAGCTTCGAGCGCGAATATCAACTCCCGCGAGTCTAGCGTGGCTGGTGGCTTGTAAGCGTTTGTGGGGCCTTCCGCAATGAGATCGACGACCTCGATGTTGAGCTGACCGCGTCGGTTGCGGGGGACACGTCCCTGCCCCTCGCGGCGAACAGGCACCGTGACCGCGATGACTCCGTCGGGTAGGCCGCCGATCGGTGCACGCTCGCGCCCTTCACGTTCACTGAACAGAAGTTGCACTCGTCCCACCTAGCACCGTGCGGCATCCAGCCGACAAGACGTTGATGGGCCGACATTTACGAATCTGCCCAGACCAGAGATTCTAAGCCGGAAGAGCGTGCAATCTCGGGCACGCAATCGCCCCCTACCCCCCCTCCAAGCCCGGTCCGTGCTGCTGAGAGCCCCGGCGCGAATCGGTTACGGCTTGGGTGTGTCCGGTATGCGACAGAGCCCGTATCTCCAACTCGAAGTGCCTCTCGCGGCACACGTTCGCCGACGGTCCGCCCTGACGAAGGGCGCGCCAGGCAAGCGACACGTTTGCCACCAGCGCGGGGACAGCACCTGTCAATCAGGTGCATATCGCATCAGCTTGCGGGCGTTGGATCGGGTGCATTAAGCCATGCGTGTTCGGCCGCTGTGATGTGGGCTACCGGGTCTCCGGGCCCAGCCTCGGCGGGAAGGCCGGGCCGTTCCACCGGTGAGTGTTGTCACGGGGATGGCGTCGACACCCGTGCGTGCGGCGGTGTCAGGTCATCCGTCTGCGGACGGCGGGAACCACTACGAGGGCCCCTGAGCTGCGGGTATGGGGTTCGGGTTGTGCCACATGCGCTCCATACTGGTCAGCAGTAAGCGGCCCGAGTGATCATCAGCTGGGCCGTTGATTCGTTTCCGGCCTGTTTCTCACAGGCGCGGTGCAACTGGCGGGCCTGGTGCGCCCGCTGCGGCCGCGTGCATGCCTTCAGCGGCCACCACACCGGCACGCGTTCACACCGGCGCGAGCAAGGTGTCGAATACCGAGAAGAAGGCGTCGAAGGCGGCGGGGGAGCGGTCGGTGCGCGCCCGGATGAGCGTGCCTTCCCAGGCGTTGACGAGGAAGCCGGCGGTGACCTCGGGGTCGACGTCGGTGCGGACCGTACCGGCACGCTGCGCCTCGACCAGGGTTGTCGCGATGAGGCCGGCCCACTTGTCGAGGCTGTGCCGGACGGCGTCCCGGATGGCGTCCCGGTGATCGACGATCTCGGTGCCGAAGTTCCCGTACAGGCAGCCGCGGTGGTACTCGTACCGGACGACCTCGTCGCGCAGGAACTCGAAGTGTGACCGGAGCCGCTGCACCGGCGGGACCGAGCTGTCGGTGAGGTCCTCAAGCCGGCGTCCGTCGCCGTACCGATCGAGCGCGACGATGGCGAGTGCTTCCTTGCTGTCGAAGTGGTTGTAGAACGACCCCTTCGGTACGCCGGCCGCCTGAGTGATGTCGTTGACGCCGGCGGCGTTGTACCCGCGGGCGTGGAACCGGTCGAGCGCGGCCGTGACGATCTCTTCGCGCGTGCTCTTCCTGGCCAAGTCGGACCACCTCCCGGTGCAAATATGACCGGTCGTCTTGGCGGGATCAAGTGCACGTTGCTGTGATCCAGCGCTCGTTGCCACTTCTAAGACGACCGGTCATATTCAACCGGTAGCCGGGTAAGCAGCCCCTGGTCAACCGGTGTCTACCCCGGGACGACGCATCCACCTCACCGAGGAGAAGTTGATCGTGCGCGACCTTGTGAACGCCATCATCGAGGCCCACGGCGGCCTCGACCGCTATCAGCAGTTCAGCTCGGCCACGGCCCACTTCCGCTCGGGCGGCGCGCTGTGGGCCATCAAGGGCCACGAGGGGATTTTCAACCCGGCTGCCGTACGGGTCGACCTGCGCCGAGAGCACGCCAGTCACTACCCCTTCAAGGCGCCTGATCTGCACACCTCGTTCACTGCTCAGCGAGTGGCCGTGGAGAGCGACACCGGCGAGGTGAAGGCCGAGCGCCTCAACCCCCGCGCCTCCTTCGCCGGCCACGTCCTCGAAACCCCCTGGGACGACCTGGACGTCGCCTACTTTCGCCGGCTACGCCATGTGGACGTACCTGACGTCCCCGTTCACCTTCGCGAGGCCCGACTTCCGTACCGACGAGCTGTCTCCGGTGACGGAGGAGGGGGAGACCTGGAACCGTCTCAAGGTCACGTTCCCCGATGACATCGCCACCCACTCCCGGCAGCAGACGTTCTACTTCGGCCAGGACGGGCTGCTGCGCAGGCACGACTACACGGCCGAGGTCCTGAATGCCGGACCGGCCGCGCACTACTGCTCTGACCACAAGGAGTTCGGCGGCATCATGGTCCCGACCCGGCGGCGCGTCTACCCACTGGCTGAAGACGGAACAGTGGTGCGCGACATCGAGCTGGTCACCATCGACATCGATGATGTCGTGTTCGCCTGACGCCAGACAGCCGCTGATGTCCCCCCCTGCGCGCGTTCTCGGTCAGGGGGGACACCGGGTTCGACGCGCCCGTCGGAGGGCAGTGCGAGGCCGAGCGCTCGTCGCATTCGGCTAGGAGATCAGCGCCGCCGGTACCTGGTGGCGTCGGTCAACGCGCTCAACCGGTAGCGCAGCACCCGGGCTTGCCCGATCGACAACACCACCCGGTGAGCGGTGGTGGGCACTGTCGCCGTCAACGCCACGACCGGTTCGGCCGCCGGGTGGGTCGTCTGCACCAGCCCCACGGTGAGGATCGACGCCTCGGGCCGGTTGGTGTCGACATCAGTCACCCGCGACCGGGCTATTGGCCAATCGGCAACCCCGATACGTTGGCCTATCTCGATGCCAGCAGAGGTGGCCAAGTGGATCTCGACCGAGCTATGCGAGCACTGAGGGTCGCCGAAAAGGCGCTACGCAGGCGGAGGAACGCGCCGCGCAGGCCGCCCGGCAGATCAAGGCCGACGCCCGCGCCCGGGTTGAACAGGCCCGGGCCGAGCTGCACCGCGCGATGGTGGCGGAGTATCGAGCCGGCATGCGGCAGGTGGATCTGGTCAAGCGAACGGGCTACTCCCGCGAACGGGTTCGGCAGATCCTGCGGGCCGGCGGCATCGAAGCGGACTGATCGTCAGGACCGACTGCGGATACCCTGGTCAGCCGTGGAGTCGACGGTGGCGACGGACGCGGCTTTCAGCTATCTGGCCCGAAACCTGATCCCGCTGGTGGTCATACCGCCGGGTCCGTTGCCGCGCAACCGCCCTCGATTGCGTGGTCTGGTCCGGGTCGGTGACGACCGTGTCCGGGTGGCCCTCACCGTCGATCCCTCGACCACTTCCGGTGTGGCGATCGAATTCCCTCTCACCGAGGGCGAGGAGCCGCTGCCCGCGGAGGCGGTCGTCGACTTCCTCCGCACCGTGCACGTGGAGGATCTGGGCCGAGCCGTCGGACACCAGCCCCGGTACGACAACCACCGCAATGCCGTCGTCGACGCCGAGTCCGTCGGCTTCCGTGCCCTACGCCGGGAGTCGGCGACGGACCTGAACCTGTTCGCCCTGTTCAGCCTGTTGGTGCACGGCGGCGGGTTCCCCTGGTTCGAGGACGTCTACACGTTCGCCGGGTTGATGCTGACCGGCGATGTCTCCTGCCGCTGCTACGTCCGGGTCACCGGGACCGGAGCCGTCTACGGGCTGGACATCCCACTGCGCGACACCGATGGATGGCCGCTCTCCAGTTACACCAGCCTGCCCCAGGAGCTGACGCCGCTCATCCGTGAGAAGGACCTGTTCCGCCAACCGCAGATCAACGACGAGGACGACTACTGCGCGGCGGTGTACGACCTGATCCACTGGGTCTGAGTACGACGCGGGCGACGAGCGCTGACCCGGCGAATACACCCTGCGGAAGTTCGCGGCTCACCTCCGCTTGTGGACGAAGGTCTAGGGTGGACATCCGGGGGCGCCGTTGGGAGCCTGCCGGCCGGGGCGTACCGCCCGTATGGTGTCCGCATGGCGCGCGAGGTATGGGCCGACGGTGCGGCGTACGAGGCGTACGTGGGCCGGTGGAGTCGCCTCGTGGCGGCGGACTTCCTGGCCGGGCTGGAGCTGCCGCCCGGCCTGCGCTGGCTGGACGTGGGCTGCGGCACCGGCGCCCTGACCTCGACGGTGCTGGCCCGCACCGAGCCGGCCCGGGTGGACGGCGTAGACCCCTCCGAAGGCTTCGTGGCGCACGCCCGTACCCGGGTCGACGACCCGCGCGTGGTCTTCCACGTCGGCGACGCCCGCTCGCTGCCGCTGCCCGATGCCGCCGTCGACGTCGTCGTCAGCGGCCTGGCGCTGAACTTCGTGCCCGACCCGGCGCGCGCCGTGGCGGAGTTCGCCCGCGTCCTCGCCTCGGGCGGCGTGGCCGCCGCCTACGTCTGGGATTACGCCGAGGGCATGGTGATGATGCGCCACTTCTGGGACGCCGCGGCGGCGCGCGACCCGGCGGCGGCGGAGCTGGACGAGGGTCGCCGCTACTCGATGTGCCGACCGGAGCCGCTCCGCGCGCTCTGGACCGGCGCGGGGCTGCGCGACGTGACCGTTCGGCCCGTCGAGGTGCCCACCGTCTTCGTCGACTTCGCCGACTACTGGACGCCGTTCCTCGGTGGGCAGGGATCTGCGCCCGGCTACGTCAGCTCGCTCGCCGAGCCGGACCGGGCCGAGCTGCGGGAGCTGCTGCGCGCCCGGGTGCCGACCGGACCGGACGGCGCCATCCGACTCACCGCCCGCGCCTGGGCGGTCCGGGGGACCGCACCGACACCCCGATCGTGAGTACGAATCCTCATCCGCGACGCGGTCCGTACCGCGAGGATCGGGGCGTGAACAGCATGACGCGCGCCCTCCTCGCCGCTCTCGTCCTCGCCGTGGCGGCGGTCGCCACCTGGTGGGCCTGGCTGGGGTGAGGACACCGGCTACACCATCGACCCCGAGACGGGCGCCGTCAGCGGGCCCTACCAGCCGTGGCAGGTGGCCGGCTGCATGCTCACCCTCGCCCTGGTCGCGGCCGTCGCCGGCTGGCGGCTCCGGCCGTGGCTGGTCGCCCCGGTGCTGACGGTCGCCTTCACCGCCGCCTGGACGGTGCACGCCGCCTCGACCGACGACAGCGGACTCTGGGCGGTGGGGGCGGCGCTGGTGCTGGTCGGCACGGCGCTCGGGACGACGGTGGTGAGCGGCGTCGCCCACCTGCTGCGGCGCCGGCGGGGCTGAGGACCGGCAACCGTCAGCTACCCGGGGGCGACGGCTGGACCACGAGGTGCGGGTGCTCCAACAGTCCACCAGCACCTCGTGATCGCCGGTGTGCATCCCGGCTCAATCGATCAAGTCTTTAATGGTCGCCGTGAGGCCGGCCAGCCGATCGTCAGCGCGCTGGCGCTGGTGCCTTACCCACTCCTTCCCCTCGGCGGCGATCCCCTCGAGGACGTTGAGGGTGTGGACGAGCCCGGATGCGTCCAGCGAGACCTTGGCCAGCATCAAGGCGTCCTCGTCCGGCTGGACGCCGTCGGTGATGGATTCGGTCACCCGGACCGAGATTGGTTCGCCGTTGAACAGGGTCAGCTCAAACGTCTGCTGCTGGGTCTCCGGGCCGTCGATCCGAACGGCGGCGACGGCGTCGAAGCGGTAGTTCAGCCGCTGCATCGTCCGGTAACCGCCATCCTTGAAGTCGAGGTCGATGTTCACCTGGCGGACGCCGTCGTCAGTCAAAAGGAACAGCAGGAGCCGGTACCGCGAGTAGCGCCACGGACCGTGGGGGACCCGGGCCCGCTGGTACGACCGAGCGGGCGCCTCGATGAAGGCTTGCGCGATCACCTGGCTCGGCCGGAGCCGGTAGTGCCGCATGGCCGCATTCACCAGAATCTTGCGGTCACACTCCAGCCAGGACGCCATCTCCGCGTCCGACGGCTTGTCCGACAGCCTCTGCTGCCAGCGGTCGAACGCCCCCCGCCGTGCCGCCAACTGGCGGGCACGTTCCACCTCGTCCGCCGCCACCCGCCGCCGCTCCGCGACAATGCGGAAGCAGGCCCGTGCCTCTATCACTGCGGCAGCCGCGGCGAGCAGCACCCACGCCGTTCCGGCCAACGGCGCCGTCAGCACGGCGGCCGGCACCATCCAGAAAGCTCCTGCGGCAAGGACCGCCAGCCCGCCCAGGTGCAGGACTGTCGTGGTGAACGGGACACGGAGTTCGACCCGGTGCGCCATCAGCGTGTCCTGCTCCCACCGCTGTCGCACGTCACTGACCAGATGACGGATCAGCCAGGCGATCCGCTCGGCGCCGACCCGATCTTCGCGATAGAGCTCGACGACCTCGTCGCGAAGGTGCCTGCGGATGCCGGCGGTCTGGGTCAGCCAGTGGGAGCGGTCGGTGTCCCTGGGCACGTACCGCCTGAAGTAGTCATCGAAGTACCGGTCCACCTTGCGGGCGAAACCGCCCGCCGGCGCCTCAGCCCGCCGCTGGCGGGGTGGCGTGAACGTCGATTCCATGGCTCTGCGGCGTGCCTGCCGGAAGTGCCGGTCGACACCGCCCACTGCGAACGCGGCGAGACCGGCCACACAGGCGAGGTAGCCGAGGATCGAGGGCAGCTCACCGCGGTGCAGCAGCAACGCGGCGATCTTGCCGGCGGCGAGCACGAACGCGGCTGCTCCCACGACGGCACGCACCCACACGCCCAGGGGAGTCGACGCCGGCTCGACGGGCAGGACCCGGGGCGGCACGGGTGAGGGGTGGAAGAACTTCCAGATTCGTCCCGCCCTGTCACCCGCCAGACGACCGGCGCTGGCCCGCTTGGCCGAGCGTTGCCACATCTGGTCCTCCATCGGACCGTCGAGCAGCACCCCGAGGTGATCAACGATTTTGTCGCGCTGAGTGCGCTCCAGCTCGTCGAGTTCCTTGATCACCAGCTCGGTCTCCGCGGTGTTCAGGGAATTGAGCAGCCGCAGGACGGCCCGTAGGCCCGCCCTCCACTCGTCGCCCCCGTCTAGGTGCGGGAAGCTGTCGCAGATGGCGGACAGATGGTCGAAGTCCTCGCCCAACTGGCGCAGGGTGCGGCCGCTCAGCAGGGCGAGCAGGCGGTGGAACTGGACCTCGTCGGTCACGTACCCCTCGGCAGCGGCCTCCTCGATGAGCTGCCGCGCACGGTCCCGCACCCGGGCGTCGAGATACCTGACCCCTACCCGGAACTTGTGTTCCGGAGAGGCATTCGGGGGCAGCTGGTAGTAGACGTCGCCGTGGATCGCCTGGGCCTGCACCCCGACCTGCGCGCCGTCCTGGGCGATGTTGGTCGTGATCGGGGCAGTCATGACAACCCCTTTGCCACGACTATCAGTGCGGCCAGCTTCGCGGCCAGCTCGGCCACATCGACCACCAGGCCGCGCAGTCTCTTGAGCGTCACCACCAGGGTGCCTCGGCTGCGGACGGTGTTCTCCTTGAGGCAGTCACTCGCGACGTCCAGCTCCGACTCCGCTGCCGCGTACGTCTCCTCGTCGAGCTGACCGTCCCGGTGTGCCTTCCTCATCCGGTCCCGCAGCTCGGCGATGCCGGCCGTCAGGTCGACTGGCCGATCCCGGTCGGGGCCGACCGTGACGTTGCCGTAGATCTGCCCGGCCTGAACTCCTACCCGGGCGTTGCCCGTCGCGATGTTCCGGTTGGTAATGCTCATCGGCTCACTCCCGCCCTTGCCGATCGACGACGGCCGGTCGGCCGCGCCTTCGGCGATCAGCTCCTGTGCCAGTGCCGTCGCGAACGCGGCGGCGTGCGCCACCGCCCGTGGCTGCCAGTTCTCGCCGTCGGTGACCGTCTTGCTCCCGTCGGCGCGGTCGCTGATGCCGCGGACCACGACCACGGGCAGGGCATGGTTGAGGTGGCCGGCCTGGGCGACACCAGCGGCCTCCATCTCGATCGCCACCGCGTCGTTGTAGTGCTCGCGCACCCACCGGGCCTGCTCGGAGACCGCGGAGTCCTGCACGATCTCGCCGGCGGCGATCGGTCCGAAGTGAACGGCCGGCGGGGTGCCGGCGGAAAGGCCAACCGCCCAGTCACCGCGCCGCGCCAGGTGGTGGGCGATCTGGCTCGGGCCATGCGGGATCTCCCACGCCTTCGGCCGGGCCTTCAGGCCGTCGTCCTCGCTCGTGCCGCCGTGATAGGCGTAGATCTTGGTCGCCACCACCACGTCGCCGAGGCGAATGCTGGGCCACAGGCCGCCGGCCACGCCGACGAAGAGCACGGCCGCGGGGGTGAACTCGGCGATGGCGCGTTCGGCCAGCACCGCCGCCGGGTGGTTGCCCTTGCCCACCAGGCCCAGCGCCACTCGACATCCGGTTCTGCCGAGCCGGCCGACCTCGAACCGGGTCCCGGCCGGATGCCGGTGGACTCGAAGGTCGGTCAACTTCTCCCGGACCGCCTCGTACTCGAGGTTCAGGGCCGTGAGGATCACGACGAGAGTGCTGTTCATGCTTCTGCCGCCTCCTTGTCTGTCGAACCGGTAGGTCGGGTCATCGGGGGGTGAAGTGCCGTGCGCGGGCCGGGGCGGAACAGCCGTGCGGGACGACCGGTGTCCGTCTTCCTGGTAGGACCGGCGGGGACGATGAAGCCGTTGACGCTCTGGACCTTGCGGTAGAAGTTGCGGGGATCGAGGCGGACGCCCCAGACCGCCTCGTAGACCTCCTGCAACTCGGAGATTGTGAATGTCGGGCCGCAGAACGCGGTCGCCAGCGCCGAGTGCTCCAACTTGGTGCGGGCCCGCTCCACGCCGTCCGCGATGATCCGTCGGTGGTCGAAGGCGAGTCGGACGTCAGCGGAGAGCGCGCGGTCGGTAGGCGTCCAGCACGCGTCGGAGGCGTCCGTGCCGGCGACCGGCTCGGGCAGCCGGGGCGCGATCGCCAGGTAGGCCACCGAGACGACCCGTCCCCGAGGGTCGCGCCCCGGCGTGCCGTAAACGCCAAGCTGTTCGAGGTGCAGGTGGTCGGCGTCGAGACCGGCCTCCTCGGACAACTCCCGGTGAGCCGCCGCGAGCAGGTCCTCCTCGGCGTGGTTGAGGAAGCCGCCGGGAAGGGCCAGCGCGCCCCGGTGCGGCTCGATTCCACGCTTTACGAGCAGCACCTGGAGGCGGGATTGGCGCAGGGTGAGGATGACCAGGTCCACCGCGAGCAGCGCGGTGGGAGGAACCCAACGATCGCCGGACATGGATGCACACTAGGCTTATTGTCAGCCCGACAGGAAGTCGTCCCGGCTGTCGGCTTTCGGCAGGACCGAGCGCTCGGCGGGGCGATGCCCGGTCGGCGGAGGCGCGCCGCACCACGGTTCGCCCGGCCGGTGTCGCGCTGACCGGGTCGGCGTCGCTCGTCGCCTAGGATGGGACTCATGAGCGCTGAGGCCGTCGGGATGCACATGCCCGCTGTCGTCACGCTCGACGACGTCGCGGCGATGAACGCCGCCGACCCCAACGGTCATCGCTACGAGACGAGCCCCGAGGGGGTCCTGTCGGTCATGCCGCCGCCCGACTCGGAACACGCGATGATCGCCAGTCGCCTCTTCGCCTGGCTGATCATGACTGGGTGGCCCGCCGAGCAGGTGCTCCAGGCGGCCGGCGTGCGCATACCCGGGCCGGACGGCGACGGCGGCCGGATCCCCGACCTGACCGTGTGGCGGAAGCCCCCACCTCGCGGAGTCTGGTCTGCGGTGGCCGACGTCGCCCTGGTGATCGAGATCGTCTCGCCCGGTTCGGAGGCCATGGATTCCGTGACGAAGGTCCGGGAGTACGCCACGGCGGGCATCCCCCAGTACTGGGTGGTGGACCGGGACGGCGGACAGACCGTCACGCTGCACCGGCTCACCGGGCAGGGCGGGTACGAGGAGCGGGCGAGAATGCCGCTGGCCTGGCTGCTGCAGACGTCGCCCGCCGACCACCTCGACTGAGCCGGTACCCGCACGCCGTCGCCGGGGTCGCAATCGGCCACCCGGACAACCCCGGCGACGGATAGCCGACAGGACGCCGTACCCCCTTCCGACGCATTGTTTATGCAGGTGGAGAGGCTGCGGATGGCGGGCCACATCCCATCCCTCACCCCGACGGCGACAGCACGGTCGCCGTCGGACGCCGCCATCGCCGGGCCCGGCCCGGCCGTCCCGGCGGACACGGCCACGCCGGTCCGACCGCGCCCACGGCCACGTCGCGTCCCGGTGGACCCCGTCCCGGGCGCCAGGGCCGGGGTCAGCTTCCACCAGGACAAGGACGTCATCACCTCCGGTCGACGCCGTCGCGCGTGCGCTCCGCCCTGACCGGCGGCAGTCCCGCGCCTCGACCGGGCGCACCGGCGCAAGCCGGGCGTACGAGCAAGGAAAGGAGGGGGCGGACATGGCCGCTCCCACCGTCTCCGCGAGCCTGAACGCCGCGACCTATTCCCCCGGCGACCAGATGACCCTCACGGTCACCTACGGCGACCCGGACACCAGGCCCCTCACCGTCACCGTCGTGGTGACCGACGCCCAGGGCAACAGCAGCGCCCCGGTCAAGGTCACCGCCGTCATCGACCCGCTCACCCTCACCGTCACCGACGACTCCGGGCGTACCTGGACCCGGGCGTCGGACAACGGGTCGGTGGCCGTCTACCGGGCGGTGGCGTGATGCCCCGGGTCACCGTGACCGTCCGCGACAACGGCGGGCGCACCGCCACCGCGACCGCCGACTACACCCTCGCCCCACCGGTCCTCGGCGGCTACTACCTGGCGGGCAACGCCGACCCGACGGCCGACATGGCCGGCGGCAACTTCCGCTCGCTGACCCAGTACCGCAGCTTCGCCGACGGCTACACGTTCCCGGGCTACAACAAGCCCTGGCTGCTCAGCCTGGGTCGCAGCGGGTTCGCTATCAACATGGTGCTGGAGCTGAAGCACTACGGCGTGGCCACCGCGGCGGCGCAGACCTTCGCCGTGGACGGCGTCAGCTACACCGTCCCGGCGCCGGCGATGACCATCCAGCAGCGTCCCGGGACGACCTGGCCGAAGGCGTACGGGTACGGCCAGGTGCTCGCCGGGCTCTGCGACGGCCTCTTCGCCCGGGCGCTGTCGCAGTACCGGACGATGGGCTTCGGGGTGAACATCCAGCTCGCCTCCGAGCTGGACACCGACCACGAGTTCGGCACCACCGAGTCCGGGGTGTCGTACGGCTGGGCGGAGTCGGACGCCCGCGCGGTGCAGGCGATGACCTACATCGTGAACTGGTTCCGGGCCCGCGCGCTGCCGGCCGGCACCACCTTCTCCATCGGCTCGGGCGGCTTCGACCGGGCCTGCTTCCAGCGCACCCACCCGGAGTCGCTGATGGGCAAGCTGGACTTCCTCCAGTGGAACGCCTACGCCACCGACCCGAGCCACACCGCGCTCGCCCGGTTCCGCCGGGCGAAGGACTGGGCGGTTGCCGACCTCGGGCCGGTGGCGCTCTCCCGTCCCGTGATCATCGCCGAGTGGGGGGTGCGGGCCGCCGAGATCCCCGACCAGGCGGCCTGGATCGCCACCGTGCCCGCGGCCATCGCCCGGCTCAACAGCGAGCGCGGCCCGCGCATCGTCCGGACGAACTACTTCAACTCCAGCTGGGGCACCCTGGCGCCCCGCACCGACGGGCTCGCGGCGCTGCGGGCGGCGTACGCGACCAGGCCGTACGTCTGAGGGAAGCCGGCGTCGCCGGCACCCGGCGCCGCCGGTGTGACCCGCTCGTCCGGCGGGCGCAGGCGGCCGTGCCGGGCGGGCTCCTGGCCTGCCCGCGAGGTGCTGCCGCGGTTGCGCTGACCGTGGCCTCGGGCCGGAGCCGGCGCCCTGGCCCGAGGGCGGTCTCCGTCGGCCCACCGGCGGGACCGGGCAGCGGCGGCGCCGTTCCCGGAGCTGACCGACGGGGAGCGGAAGGCGCCGGACCTCGTCGCCCAGGAACTGGAGGCGGGACCGGGCCAGCCCTGAACTCGGCGCCGGCTCAGCTGGCGAACTCCGCGGTGACGGTGCGCAGCGCCCGGGTCAGGTCGGCGGCGGAGGGGGCCCGGTCGGGGTCGACCAGCCACTGGGCCGCCAGCCCGCCGAGCAGCGCCTGGTAGAAGGCGCCGAGGGCGAGGGCCTGCGACTCGTCGGCGACCGGGTCGAGGCGGTGGAAGACCTCGGCCAGCCCGAGCCGGGCCTGGTGGTTGGCGGTGGCGAACGCCTCCCGCAGCTCCGGCGACCGGTCCATCTGGCCGATCAGCTCGAACTGGACGGCCCACAGCGGCCGGAGCCGGGCGAAGGACTCGATGATCCGGGTCCAGGCGGCCTCGAACCGCTCCTCGGGGCCGGCGTCCGGCCCGACCTCCACCGCGAGGGTGCGTTGCAGCTCCTCGCCCCACTCCGCCATCGCCTCGAACAGGGCCTGGTCGAGCAGCGCTCGGGTGGTCCGGAAGTGGTAGCCGATGGCGGCGAGGCTGGTGCCGGCGGCGGCGGCGACGTCGCGGGCGGTGGTGGCGGCGTACCCCTTCTCGATCAGGCAGCGCTTGGCGCCGGCGAGGAGGTCTTCCCGGTTTCCCATGGCGCCAGCCTAGCGGATCTGCAGAACAAACGTCTTGCACAACTGTCTAAAACGTTTGTACAGTCGCCGCCATGACCGACGTTCTCATCTCCGGCGCCGGCGTCGCCGGCCCCGCACTGGCCTGGTGGCTCCGCCGCTACGGCTTCCGTCCGACCGTGGTCGAGCGGGCTCGCGCGCCACGCGACGGCGGCTACAAGGTGGACATCCGGGGCGCGGCGCTGGCGGTGATCGACCGGATGGGGCTGCGCGAGCAGGTCCGGCGGCACGACACCGGCATGCGGCTGGCCCACTTCGTCGACGCCGACGGCAACCGGCTCGCCACCATGGACGCCCAGCTCTTCGGCGGACGCGTGGGCGACGACGTCGAGATCATGCGCGGCGACCTGGCCCGCGTCCTGGCCTCGGCCACCGCCGACGGCGTCGAGTACGTCTTCGACGACTCCGTCGCCGGGCTGACCCCCACCGACAGCGGGGTGGAGGTCGACTTCGCCCGCTCCCCGCGCCGCAGGTTCGACCTGGTGATCGGCGCCGACGGGCTGCACTCGACGGTCCGCCGGCTGGCCTTCGGGCCGGAGGAGCCCCAGATGCGTTCGCTCGGGCACCACATCGCGATCTTCTCGGTGCCGGGGCGGTTCGGCCTCGACCGCACCGAGCTGATGCACGTCACGCCGGGGTGCAGCGTCGGCGTCTACCGCACGGCCGGCGCGCCCGACGCCCGGGCGCTGTTCCTGTTCCGGTCCCCGACCGGCGGCGACGGGGACCGCGACGTCGCCGCGCAGCAGTCGCTGCTGGCCGAGGCGTTCGCGGGCCAGGGCTGGCAGGTGCCCGGGCTGCTGGAGGCGATGCGCGGCGCACCGGACTTCTACCTCGACTCGATCAGCCAGGTACGGATGCGGCGCTGGTCCGCCGGTCGGGTCGCGCTGGTCGGCGACGCGGCGTACGCGCCGTCGCCCGCTTCCGGACAGGGCACCAGCCTCGGCCTGGTCGGGGCGTACGTGCTGGCCACCGCCCTGGCCGACGCGGGCGGCGACCCGGCCGTCGGCTTCGCCGACTACGAGCGGCGGATGCGTCCCTTCGTCGAGGCGAACCAGCGTCTCGCCGACCGCAACCTGCGGGGGATGGTGCTCGGCTCGACGGCGCAGATCCGGTTCCAGCTGCTGATGCTCCGGCTGATGCCGCACCTGCCCGGGCGGGACCGCATGATCGCGCGGGTCGCCGAGCCGATCCGCCGGGCCGCGAACGCGATCACCCTGCCCGATCCCGCGCCGGCGCCGCCCGGCGCCTGAGGCCGGGGGTACGGCGGATCAGGGGCGAGGCGGTTGCCCGCCGAGCCGGTCGGCGTAGGTGTCGCGCAGCTCCGCCCAGCCGAAGTCCTTCGCCTCCGCGCCCCGGATCGGGCCGACCGGGTCGCCGGCCAGCAGGTGGTCGGCGACGTCGAGGCAGAGGTGCCAGCCGGCGGCCACCATCGGCAGCATCCCCCGCTCGGCGAGGGTGTGCCGCAGCAGCAACCGGGTGCCGGTGCCGGACGGGGTCAGCTCCCAGCGGAGCAGGTCGTCGCCCCAGGTGTATTCGAGCAGGTGGGGCGGCTCGGCCCGGCGTACCGTCGCGGGTTGCGGCACGGCCGTGTCGCCGTCGACCAGGGTGAGCGTCGCGGCGCCCGGGGCGCCGAGGTCGCGGTCGGCCAGGAACGGCGCCCACTCGCGCAGCCGGGCCGGGTCGGTCAGCGCCGCCCACACCTTCTCCGGCGCGTGCCGCAGCTCGCGGACGAACAGCAGCGTCCACCGGTCGCCGGCGGGCTCGGCGTCGATCTCGGCCGGCGGGCCGGGGCGGAACGAGTCGCGGTCCATGGTCACTCCTTGTCGAGGTGGCGCTCCAGGGCGTCCAGGTGTGCGGTCCACATCTCGCGGTACGGCGCGAGCCAGCCGTCCACGGCGCGGAACGGGCGTACGTCGATGCGGTAGATGCGCTGCTGTGCCGCCGTGCGGCAGGAGACGAAGCCGGCCTCGCGCAGCACCTTGAGGTGCTTGGAGACGGCCGGCTGGCTCATGCCCAGCACGTCGACCAGCTCGCCGACGCTGCACTCCGAGCGGCGCAGCGCGTCGAGGATCCGGCGTCGGGTGGGCTCGGCCAGCACGGCGAAGGCGTCGACGGGCACCGCCACAATATGCCGCACCGCTCATATGCCTGTCAAGGAATGAAGCCTTGTCCAGGACCGGAGGCGACGGCGCCGCCGCCTCCATATGCTCGGCACATGGAACTCCGGATCTTCACCGAACCCCAGCAGGGCGCCAGCTACGACCAGCTGCTCGCCGTGGCCCGCGCCGTCGAGGACGCCGGTTACGGCGCCTTCTTCCGCTCGGACCACTACCTGAGGATGGGCTCGGTGAGCGGGGAACCCGGGCCGACCGACGCCTGGACCACCCTGGCCGGCCTGGCCCGCGACACCTCCCGCATCCGGCTCGGCACGCTGATGACCGCGGCCACCTTCCGGCTGCCCGGCCCGCTCGCCATCACCGTGGCGCAGGTCGACCAGATGAGCGGCGGCCGGGTCGAGCTGGGCATCGGCACCGGCTGGTACGCCGAGGAGCACACCGCGTACGGCATCCCGTTCCCGACGCTCGGGGAGCGGTTCGCGCGGCTGGAGGAGCAGCTGGCGGTGATCACCGGGCTCTGGGAGACACCGGTCGGCAAGACCTTCGACCACCCCGGGACGTACTACCCGGTCACCGACTCGCCGGCGCTGCCCAAGCCGGTGCAGCAGCCGCGCCCGCCGATCCTGCTCGGCGGGATGGGTCCGAAGCGCACCCCGCGCCTCGCCGCCCGCTACGCCGACGAGTTCAACCTGCCCTTCGCCTCGATCGAGGACACCGTCGCGCAGATCGCCCGGGTCCGCGCGGCGTGCGCCGAGATCGGCCGTGACCCGGCCACCATGCGCTGGTCCAACGCCCTGGTGCTCTGCTGCGGACGCGACGAGGCCGAGGTCGCCCGCCGGGCCGAGGCGATCGGCCGGGAGCCCGCCGAGCTGCGCGAGAACGGCCTCGCCGGCACCCCGGCCGAACTGGTCGACAAGATCGGCCGGTACGCCGAGGCCGGCAGCGAGCGGATCTATCTCCAGCTGCTGGACCTCACCGACCTGGACCACCTGGAGCTGGTCGCCGCCGAGGTGATGCCGCAGCTCTGAGGGTCAGCGCGCCCGCAGGCCGCCCGGCTCGCGCAGCACGGTGTCCAGCCGGCCGTCCCGGTCGCTGTCCAGATAGGTGATGTCCGGGACGCCGTCGCCGTCCAGATCGAACTGGACCACGTCGGCGATCCCGTCGCCGTCCAGGTCGGTGACCACCTGGGTCGACCCGTCAACGTGGTGGGTGACGATCGAGACCGAACCCGGCCCGGCCGCGCGCGGCGGCGGGCCGGGGGTCGGCGGGGTGGGCTCCGGTTCGGGCGTGGGCGGCGGCGCCGGTTCGGTCCGATCCGGGTACGCCGCCGGCGGCGCGCTCGTCGGCTCCAGGCCCATGCCGGTCGGGTCGATCTCCTCCTCGGACGGGTAGACGTCGCCGTGCAGGGTGGGGTCGCGGTAGCTGCTCATCCACCCATTGTTCCCATGGACGCCGTCGACAAGCGTGCCGGATGATGCACTCCGACACGATCGCGGACGGGGGTACGACGTGGAACTGCACCGCAGGCCGGGCCGGCTGCTGCTGCCGGCGATCTGCATCCTGGCCGGGATCGTCCTGCTGACGCTCGGTGACGGCGGCGGGCTGCTGCGGACCCTGGTGGCCCTCGGCGGGATCGCGCTCGGCGTGGTGGTGCTCGTCGGCGCGCTGCGGCCGTTCCGGTTCGTCGTCGACGCCGACGGCCTGACCGTCCGGCGGCCGGGCCTGCGCCGGACGATCCGCTGGCCGGAGCTGGCCGCGGTGGTGCTCGACCAGCCGGCGCCCCGCTCCGGCGTACCGGCCGCGCCGCGCCTGCTCGCCGTGCCGGCCACCGGCACCGGAATCGGCCCGCTGGACGCCCGGCACCCGCTCGACGAGCGTCCGGCGGTCGAGCTGCTCGACCTCGCCGGGATCCGGGAGTCGCCGGCGGAGATCGCGGCGGGGCTGGCCCGGTACGCCGGCGAGCGCTTCCTCGACGCCCGCGCGCTGCGCCGGGCCGCCTTCGCCGACCCCGACTTCGCCGTCGGCCTGCGCGGCTACCGGGTCGACATGGTCGACGCGCTGATCCGCGGTGGCCAGGAGGCGCTCGCCTCGGGCGACCCGACCCGGCGCCGCGCGGCGCGGACCGAGATCGACCGGGCCCGGCGGGCCGGCCTGCCGGTCGACCTGCGCGGCTACAGCACCCTGCAGGTGGACGAGGCGCTGGACGCCCTCGGCGCGGCGCTGGCCGACGAGCCCGCCGAACGGGAGCCCTCGTGACCGACGTCGCCCGCCACAACTGGGCCGGCAACGTCGCGTACGCCGCCCGTAGCTTCCACCGGCCGTCCAGCTTGGACGAACTGCGTCGGCTGGTGGCCGGCAGCGACCGGATCCGCGCGGTCGGCACCGGGCACTCCTTCAACCGCCTGGGTGACACCACCGGCGACCTGGTCTCCCTCGCCGGGCTGCCGCCCACCGTCGAGGTGGACCGGGAACGCGGCACGGTCACCGTCGCCGCCGCCCTGCGGTACGGGGACCTGGCGAGCCGGCTGCACGCCGAGGGGCTGGCCGTGGCGAATCTCGCCTCCCTGCCGCACATCTCGGTGGCCGGGTCGGTGGCGACCGGCACCCACGGCTCCGGTGACGGGAACCGCAACCTGGCCGCCGCCGTGACCGCGCTGGAACTGGTCACCGCCGACGGTGACCTGCTCACCGTGAGCCGGGCCGACGACGACCGGTTCGCCGGCATGGTGGTGTCGCTCGGCGCGCTCGGCGTCGTCACCCGGGTCACCCTGGACGTGGTGCCGACCTTCGCGGTCCGCCAGTACGTCCGCCGCGACCTGCCCGCCGAACGGCTCGACGCGGCGTTCGCCTCGACGTACAGCGTCAGCGGGTTCACCACCTGGCGGTCGTCGACCATCGACCAGGTCTGGCGCAAGCAGCTCGCCGACCAGCCGCCGCCCCCGGCGGACTGGCTCGGCACCACCGCCGCCGAGGCCCCGCTGCACCCGGTGCCCGGCCTGGACCCGGTGCACTGCACGGCCCAACTGGGCGAGCCCGGCCCGTGGCACGAGCGGCTGCCGCACTTCCGGCTCGGCTTCACCCCGAGCAGCGGCGACGAACTCCAGTCCGAGTACCACCTGCCCCGCGCGGCGGCGGCCGGCGCACTTGCCGCGCTGGGCGGCATGCGGGACCGGATCGCCGCCGTGCTCCAGGTCTCCGAACTGCGCACGATCGCCGCCGACGATCTCTGGCTCAGCCCCAACCAGGGGCGCGACAGCCTGGCAATCCACTTCACCTGGATCGACGACCCGGTGGCGGTGCTGCCGGTGCTGGCCGAGGTGGAACAGCGGCTGGCCCCCTTCGCGCCCCGCCCGCACTGGGGCAAGGTCTTCACGCTCGACCAGCCGTCGGTGGCCGCCGCCTTCGGCCGGTACGCCGACTTCGCCGCCCTGCTGGCCGAGCTGGACCCGACCGGGAAGTTCCGCACCGACCTGCTCGACCGCTACTTCCCGCGCTGACCTGGCGAGGCGACCGGCGCCGAGCCGGTGCGCAGGGTGCCGCGCTGCCCCGCCGGGACGCCCGAGGTCGAGCGGACCCGACCGGAGCGGGCACCGGATGTCGGGTCGGGCGCTCACCGGTCGGCCTAGCGTCGAGGCACACGGGAAGGAGACCAGGTGCTGGAGCGGCTGAACGAGGCGATGGCCCACATCGAGCGGCACCTCGACCAGCGGATCGAGGTCGCCGACCTGGCGCGGATCGCGCTGACGTCGGAGTACCACTTCCGGCGGATGTTCTCCGCGCTGGCCGGGATGCCGCTGTCCGAGTACGTCCGCCGCCGCCGGCTCACGGTGGCGGCGGCCGAGGTGACGGCCGGCGAGCGGACGCTGCTCGACATCGCGGTCCGCCACGGGTACGGCTCGACCGAGGCGTTCACCCGGGCGTTCCGCGCGCTGCACGGGGTCGGGCCCGGCGAGGCCCGGCGGACCGGTGCGGCGCTCCGCTCCCAGCAGCGGTTGTCCTTCCGCCTCGTCGTCGAAGGGAGTGGCAGCATGCGCTATCGCGTGGTGGAGAAGCCGGAGTTCCGGCTGGTGGGCCGGCGGGCCCGGGTGCCCCTGGTGCAGCAGGGGATGAACCCGGCGATCGTGGAGTTCATCCGGGGCATCCCGAAGGAGACCGTCGCGCGGATCGCGGCCCTGTCGGACCTGGAGCCGGCCGGGATCGTCAATGTCAGCGACAAGGTGGCCGAAGATCGGGCCGAGGGCAGCGAGCTGGACTACTGGCACGGGGTGGTCACCGCCGCAGAGGCCCCGGCCGACCTGGACGCGGCGACCGTGCCGGCGGGGACGTGGGCGGTCTTCGAGACCTCCGGCGAGTTCCCGGCCGCCGTGCAGGAGTTGTGGCGGGACGTGTTCACCCAGTGGTTCCCGTCGAACGCCTACCGCAGCCGCCCCGGGCCGGAGATCTCCCGCAACCGGCTCTCGGCGGACGGCACGCACGTGGACGCCGAGCTGTGGATCCCGGTGGAGCGGGCCGCGGCCTAGTGCCGGCTGCCGGCCAACTGGTCGCGCAGGCTGCCGCGCTGCACCGCCCGGCTGATGTCGCTGGGCGAGACGATGCCGACCAGCCGCTGGTCGGTGACCACCAGCGCCCGGCCGTCGGCGCACTCGCTGAGCCGGGGGAGCAGGTCGTTGAGCTGCTCCTCCGGCCGGGCGAGCACCAGGTCCTCGGCCCGGCAGGAGACCTCGGCCAGGGTGGTGCTGCCCCGGCGATCGGCGGGGATGCCGCGTACCCGGTCGAGGGTGACCAGGCCGACCGGCCGGCCTTCCTCGGTCAGCGGCAGCGCCGAGTGCCGGTACGCGAACAGGTAGTGGTCGACGAAGTCGGCCACCGTCATCTCCGCCGACGCGGTCTGCGGCTGCGGGGTCATCACGTCGCTGACCCGTACCCCCTGCAGGGCGCTGCCCATCCGGGCCTGGCGTTCCTCCGCGCCGGCCGCGCCGATCAGGAACCAGCCGATCAGCGCCAGCCAGAGCCCGCCCACGCCGAAGCCGGTCAGGAACTGCACCAGCCCCAGACCGATCAGCAGCGCGCCGAGGACCCAGCCGGCCCGGGCGGCCACCACGGAGGCCTTCGTCCGGTCGCCGGTGGCCTTCCACACCGCCGCACGCAGCAGCCGGCCGCCGTCCAGCGGCGCGGCCGGCAGCACGTTGAAGATCGCCAGCAGCACGTTGATGCCGGCCAGCCAGGCCAGCGAGCCGAGCAGCAGGCCGCGCTGCCCAGCCAGCGCGAGCACCACGGCGATGCCGCCGAAGAAGAGCCCGAGCAGCAGGCTCACCAGCGGCCCGACCCCGGCGATGCGCAGCTCCGCGCCCGGGTTCTTCGCCTCGCCGCGCAGCTCCGCCACGCCGCCGAAGAGCCACAGCGTGATCCCCTCGACCTGCAGGCCGTTGCGCTTGGCGACGACCGCGTGCGAGATCTCGTGGGCGAGCAGGCCGAGGAAGAAGACGACCGCGGCGGCCAGGCCGGCCAGCACGTACGCGGCCGTGGAGCGGCCCGGGTACGCCCGGGGGAACTGGTTGGCCGCCAGCCCCCAGGCGATCAGCAGGAAGATGACCAGGACGCTCCAGTTGACCCCGACGGGTACCCCCGCGATCCGGCCAAGCCGGAAGCTCGCCCTCATGAGTCGGTCATACCCGGCCGACGCCGTCCCATGCCAGCGGCGGGCGTCACCACCGGGGCGCCTCGCCGACGATCGCCGGCGAACGGGTGCACGCCATCTCCACCGCCCAGTCCAGCGCGCGGTCGGCCACCTTCTCCCAGCCCCGCTCGCCCACCGTGAAGTGCGAGCGCCCGGGGAACTCCTGGTAGTCGGTGACCGCCCGGGACTTGCGGTACAGGTTGGCGTTGGACTTGACCAGGGCCGGCGGCGACACGTGGTCTTCGCCCCCGGCGATCAGCAGCAGCGGCGCGCGGTCGTCGCGCCCGTTGTCCACCGTCGCCGCCGAGCGGGCGTCGAGGTTGGCGAACGCCCCCTCGAAGACCACGTGCCCGGCCGCCGGCACGGCGTACCGCTGCCAGGCCCGGTCGGACTCCTCGCGGGGGAGGGTGTTGCCGAAGGCGTACCGGAACTCGTCGTGCGTGATCGGTACGGCCCGGTGCCGGTTGCCGGGGCTGCGCAGCACCGGGTACACCGACCGCAGGGTGCTCACCGGCAGCCGGACCACGCCCCGGGGCGCCGCCGGGGCGATGGCCACCGTGGCCGCGCCGAGCCCCCGGTCGAGCAGCACCTGGGCGACCAGTCCGCCGAAGGAGTGGCCCATGATCAGCGGTGGGTTCGGCAGTTCCCGGACGAGCGCCGCGTAGTGGTCGACGATCTGCCCCAGGGTCAGCCCGGCGATCGGGGCGGGATCGTCGCGCAGCGCCTGGACCTCCGCCTCCATCCCTGGCCAGGCGGGGGTGTGCACCTGGAAGCCGAGGGCCCGGTAGCGCCGCGCCCAGTGCTCCCAACTGCGTGACGTCATCCACAGGCCGTGGATCAGCACGATCGTGTCGACCCGTCCGGTCGGCGCGGTGCCCATTGGCGTACCTCCCCGGTGTGCGCGGACCCGGCGGCATACCCACCGGACGGCACCGGAACCGGCGGGGGCTGACATTTGTCATGGTCGGGTCGTGACGCCGGGGCCGGGGACGCGGCCCCGGTGCGGCCCAGGATCGATGTCATGACCAGTACGCATCCGGCCGTCGAGCTGGCCGGCCTCCGCAAGAGCTTCGGACCGGTGACCGCCGTCGACTCACTCGACCTGCGCATCGCCCCCGGCGAGGTGGTCGCCTTCCTCGGCCCCAACGGCGCCGGCAAGACCACCACGATCGACATGCTGCTCGGCCTGGCCCGCCCGGACGCCGGCACCGTCCGGCTCTTCGGCGGCGACCCGGGCGACGCCGTCCGGCACGGCCGGGTCAGCGCCGTCATGCAGACCGGCGGCCTGCTCAAGGACCTCACCGTCGCCGAGACGGTACGGATGACCGCGCACTTTCACGGCCGTACCCGCCCGGTGGCCGAGGTGCTGGCGCGGGCCGGGCTCACCGAGGCGGCGGACCGCCCGGTCGGCAAGTGCTCGGGTGGTCAGCAGCAGCGGCTGCGCTTCGCCCTGGCGCTGCTGCCCGACCCGGACCTGATGATCCTCGACGAGCCGACCACCGGGATGGACGTCGAGGGGCGGCGGGACTTCTGGCGGGCCATCCGGGCCGACGCCCGCGCCGGCCGGACCGTGGTCTTCGCCACCCACTACCTGGACGAGGCCGACGCGTACGCGGACCGGATCGTGCTGGTCCGGCAGGGGCGGGTGGTCGCCGACGGCACCACCGCCGAGATCAAGAACCTGGCCGCCGGGCGGCTGGTCCGGGCCACCCTCCCCGGCGCCGACCAGGCCGCCCTCGCCGCCCTGCCCGGGGTGGTGACGGTCGAGGTACGCGGCGACGGCGTGCTGGTGCGCTGCGACGACTCGGACGCCGTCGCCCGGCACCTGTTGACCCGCACCGCCGCGCGGGACGTCGAGATCACCTCGCGCAACCTGGAAGACGCCTTCCTCGCCCTGACCGCCGCCGAGAACCCCGGAGCCTGAGATGACGCTGACCTCGCCCGCACCCGTCGCCGCCGCCCGCCCGGCCCGGCGCCCGCCGGCGCTCGGCGGCTTCTCCCCGGCGGTGCTCGCCATCGAGCTGCGCCGGCTGCTGCGCAACCGCCGCACGCTGGGCTTCACCCTGGTCATGCCGGCGGTCTTCTTCCTGCTGTTCGGCCTGCCGCAGCGCGGGCAGGAGCTGCCCAACGGCCGGCCGGTCACCGCCTGGATCATGATCAGCCTCGCCGTGTACGCCGCGATGGTCGCCACCACCAGCGCCGGCGCGGCGGTCGCCACCGAACGGGCGCTCGGCTGGACCCGGCAACTGCGGCTCACCCCGCTGCGGCCGGCCGCGTACGTGGCGACCAAGGTGGTCACCGCGATGGCGCTCGGCCTCGCCGCGGTCGTCGTCGAGTTCGGCGTCGGCGCGGCCGCCGGGGTACGCCTGCCGGTGTCCGTCTGGCTGCTCGCCGGCCTGGCCGCCTGGCTCGGCTCGCTGGTCTTCGCCGCCCTCGGGCTCCTCGTCGGCTACCTCGCCCCGGCCGAGAACGTCATGCAGTACCTGGGCCCGGTGCTGGCGGTGCTGGCCATGCTCGGCGGCCTGTTCGTCCCGCTCGACGTGCTGCCGCACGCGCTGCAGGAGCTCGCCCGCTTCACCCCGGTCTACGGGGTCGGCCAGCTGGCCCGGGCACCGCTGACCGACACCGGGGTGGGGCCGGCGGAGCTGGCCAACGTGCTCGGCTGGACGGCACTGTTCGGCTACGGCGCGTCCCGGCTGTTCCGCCGGGACACCGCCCGGGTCTGAGCCGCGACGGCGGTGGCTAGCGTGTACCCGATGGAGCGTGCACCGGGCCGGCCCGCGCCGGTGAGCCGCCACTGGCGGTTCACCGGCTGGCTGCTCGCCGTGGTCTGGCTCTTCTTCCTCAACATCCCGCTGGCCACCGCCCTGCACCAGGCGCAGCTGTGGCGGCGGGCGGTGGGAGTGACCACACTGGTCGCCTTCGGCCTGGTCTACGTGGTGGTGTTCCAGTGGGCGCGGGCCCGCCGGCAGGCGCACCGGCCGGTGCCGGTCGGCCGGGCCCGGGCCCTCGTCGCGCTGCTGCTGGGGCTCGGGCTGGCCGGCATCCCCGGCACCGGCGGGGACTGGCTGACCACCCTGGTCTTCGTCGCCACGGCGGCGGTGTTCCTGCTGCCCGGCGTCGAGGCGCTGGTGGTGGTGGCGCTCGCCGCGTTCACCCCGCCGGTGGTCGCCCGGCTGGTGCCCGGCTGGACGGCGGAGAGCAGCGTCGTCTTCGCGGTGCTGCTCGCCTCGTTCGCCATGTTCGGGGTGAGCCGGCTGGCCCAGCGCAACGCCGAACTCCAGGCGGCCCAGGCCGAGATCCGCCGGCTCGCGGTCGCCGAGGAGCGGGCCCGCACCGCCCGGGACCTGCACGACATCCTCGGCCACTCGCTGACCGTGGTGGCGGTCAAGGCGGAACTGGCCGGTCGGCTGCTGGAGCTGGACACGGCCCGGGCGGCCACCGAGATCGCCGACGTCGAGCGGCTGGCCCGGCAGGCGCTCGCCGACGTGCGGCGCACCGTCGGGGCGTACCGGGAGATCAGTCTGGCCGGCGAACTGGCCGGCGCCCGGACGGCGCTGGCCGCCGCGGGCATCGTCGCGGAGCTGCCGGACGACGTGCCGGAGCTGCCGGCGGAGCGGGACGAGCTGTTCGGGTGGGCGGTGCGGGAGGGAGTGACCAACGTGGTGCGGCACAGCGGGGCGCGGCGGTGCGTCATCCAGGTCCGGCCGGACCGGGTGGAGATCGCCGACGACGGGCGCGGGCCGGCCGACCCGGACGGCCCGGGGCACGGCCTGACCGGGCTGCGGGAGCGGGCGCGCCGGCTGGATGCCACGGTCACCGTCGGCCGGCCGGCCGACGGCCCCGGCTTCCTGTTGCGGGTCGGCGCGTGAGCGCGCCGATCCGGCTGCTGCTCGCCGACGACCAGGCGCTGGTCCGGGGTGCGCTGGCCGCGCTGCTCTCGCTGGAGCCGGATCTGACCGTGGTGGCCGAGGTGGGCCGGGGCGACGAGGTGGTCGACGAGGCCCGCCGCACCGGCCCGGACGTGGCCCTGCTGGACGTGGAGATGCCCGGGCTGGACGGCATCTCCGCCACCGCCGCGCTGCGGGCGGCGGTGCCCGGCTGCCGGGTGCTGGTGGTGACCACCTTCGGCCGGCCCGGCTACCTGCGTCGGGCGATGGAGGCCGGGGCGAACGGCTTCGTGGTCAAGGACACCCCGGCCCGGCAGCTCGCCGACGCCGTCCGGCGGGTGCACGCCGGCCTGCGGGTGGTCGACCCCACCCTGGCGGCGGAGACCCTGGCCACCGGCGCCAGCCCGTTGACCGGGCGGGAGACCGAGCTGCTGCGCGCGGCCCGGGACGGCGGCACGGTCGCCGAGCTGGCGGCGGCGCTGCACCTGTCGGAGGGGACGGTGCGCAACCACCTCTCCGCGGCGATCGGCAAGACCGGCGCCCGCAACCGCGCCGACGCGGTGCGCATCGCCGAACAGAACGGCTGGCTGCTCGGCGGATGACCTGGGCCTGCTACGGACGGGGTCAGCCGGTGGGCGGTGGGGTGGCCAGTCGCTCGATCACCACCAGCGGTGTCCCGGGGGGCAGCTCGGCGAGCAGTTGCCGCTGGGCGCTGCGGGTCAGCCGGATGCAGCCGTTGGTGGAGTTCTTGCCGAGCGTGTCGTCGTTGTGCCAGCTGTGCAGGCCGATGTGCGCGCCCCGCAGGCCGGTCGGCACCGCCTCCGGGTCGTCGGGTATCGCGCCGAGGGCGAAGATGTCGACGCCGCCGTAGACCTCCTGGGGCGGTGGGGTGCGGCCGAGGACGAAGGTCCGACCGAGCGGGGTGGACTGGCCCGGCATCCCGAGGCTGACCGGCCAGGAGTGGGTGGCCCGGCCGTCCCGGTACCAGGTCAGCCGGTGCGACTGACGCTCCACCACGAGCTGGTCGCGCAGCCCGACGGTGCTCCAGCCGCCGGCGGGCAGCCAGGCGATCCGCCGGTTCGCCGACGGCAGCAGCACCGCCGTCCAGCCCGTACGGTGCTCCACCACCGGCATCGTGACCTCGACCCCGCTGATGGTCGGGGCGAGCAGGGCCAGCGGGCGTCCCCCCGGGGCGTCGTACGCGGCGATCCGCCGGGTCGGCGTCAGCCCCTCGGTCAGCGGGGTGGTGTCCTGCGGGCGCGGGTCGGCGGGGAAGCCGGTGGGCGCCGGGTCGTAGTCGACCACCGGCAGACCGTCCGGGGCGGGCGCCGCGGCCGGCACCGACTCCTCGGGGGTCGGCTCGACCGTCGGTTCGGCGGTCGGCTCGGCGGTCGGGGTGGCCGGTGCGACCCGGGCCGGCGGCGCGGACGTCTGGTCGTGGCGCAGCGCCGAGCTGACCAGCAGCGCGAGTGCGAGCACCACCGGTACGCCGAACGCGGCGGTCAGCCAAGCGAGGCCGAAGCGGGACGTCAATCGCTCAAAGAACACCAAACCACTCTAAGCGACAGAAAGCGCACAGGGCCCCCGCCCGGCGGAACTGTGCCGGACGGGAGCCCTGCCGGAACGGCTCAGGACAGCCGGGCGCCGACGTGGATGGCGACCCCGTCGTGGGCCGGGATGGTCGCGGCGAACCAGCCGTTGGCGTCCACCGTGATCAACGGCCCGGAGCAGGAGCCGTTGGCGTAGTCACCGTGGATCACGTCGCAGTACCGGCCGGCGGGCAGCCCGGCGTAGTAGGACCGGCCGGTGATCGCCGAGCCCTCGTCGTTGATGGTCAGGTAGCCCTTGCCGGCCCGGCTGAAGGCGATGTGCTGGTAGCCGTTGTCGTACCAGTTGGCGACCGCGGCGCCCTGGGTGGCGTTGTGGAAGCCGACCATGTTGGCGACGACCCGCCAGCGGTGCTCGCACTCCCAGCCGGAGTAGCAGGTGGTGTTCAAGGTCTTGTTGTTGGCGTCCGAGGGTGGGTCCTGGTCGCGGGAGCTGAAGGTGTAGCTGGACATCACGGTCGGCGCCCCGTACGGCCAGGCCAGCATGAACGCGTTGGCCAGGGCGTAGGCGGCCCCGTTGCGGTAGGTCAGCACGTTGCCGTCGCGTTGGGTGTCGTGGTTGTCGACGAACACCTCGGCCGAGCCGCTGGGCAGGTAGCCCCACGCCTCGCCGAAGTTGCGCAGGTACGCCAGCCGCTCGCTGTTGAACATCCGGGCCAGGTCCTTGCCGTACCGGAACTCGTGCACGTCGCCGTTGCCGGTGTACTCACCCGGGCCGATCGGCTCGCCGGCGCCGTAGATGACCTCCTGCACGACGTACGCCGAGCGGGACAGCCTGCCCTTGATGGCGGCGATGTCGGCGGCCGGCATGTGCTTGCTGGCGTCCAGCCGGAAGCCGTCCACCCCGAGGGCGAGCAGGTCGTTCAGGTACCCCGCGATCTTCGACCGGACGTAGTCGGACTCGGTCTTCAGGTCGGAGAGGTTGACCAGCTCGCAGTTCTGCACCTCGTACCGGTCGTTGTAGTTGACGATGTCGTCGCCGCCGTTGCGGCCGCAGTGGTGGAAGTCCTGCGTCTGGTAGCTGCCCGGGTAGTCGTAGTGGCTGTAGGACGAGCCGGCCCAGCCGGTGCCGGGGGTGTCCTGGCCGGACATGTGGTTGATCACCGCGTCGACGATGACCTTCACGCCCGCGGCGTGGCAGGTGTTCACCATCGACTGGAACTGCGCCCGGGTGCCCTTGCGCGACTCGATCCGGTAGCTGACCGGCTGGTACGCAAGCCACCACTGGTTGCCCCGGACGTGTTCCTGGGGCGGTGAGACCTGGACGTACCCGTAGCCCTTGGGGCCCAGCACGTTCGTGCACTCGCTGGCCACCGACGGCCAGTTCCACTCGAAGAGCTGGACGATGACGTTCCTGGCGCCGGCGGGCGCGGCGGCGGCCGGGGGAGCCGCCACGGTGGTGGGGACGAGCAGGCTGGCGAGCACGCCGAGGGCGAGGATCGCCGAGCGGCATCGACGTCGATGCATCGGTACTCCCTGGGGGTCGGGGGTGGTGGCGACGCGGGGGAGGGGGTTCGCCTGACGGCTTCTTGCAGCCAGGCTGAAAATTTTCGGAAAGGTTACAAGCGTGTTGCAACAGCTGTCAATGGATGCACATGCGTCGTTGCGCTGGGCGCTACACGCGCCCCGGGCCGGGACGGTTCGACGGATCGCCCGAGAAATTCGCCACCCGCACTGATCCGTACGGGCCGGACGTCCGTACTGGATGACGGAGCAGGTCGGCCGGTGGTGGTGCCGCCGTGAGTCGCGATCGAGGAGCAGATGGGCCGGGCAAAGCAGAACCAGAAGGTGACGACCGTCCGGACCACCACCAGCAGCCGTGGTGTCCGGACCACGTCGAAACCCGCGATGGCACTGCTGATCGGATCCGCGCTCGCCCTGATGTGGGCCGGTGTGGAGCTCAGCGGCGCCGGCGGGCCGATGTACTCGTACGGCTTCTTCTTCACCGAGTTCTTCGCCGGGGTGGTCGCCCTGGTCGCGCTGAGCCTCACCGTGATGATGGGGCTGCTCGCCACGGACCGGCTGGTGCTGAAGATCCCGCACCGGGTGCTGCTGCAGTCCGCGCACCGGGCCACCGGCGTGCTCGGCGTGGCCGGACTGGTCTTCCACGTCATCACCAAGGTCGCCATCGGCCGGGCCGGGCCGACCGACGCCGTGGTGCCGTTCGTGGGCGGGCGGGGCCTCTACGTCGGGCTCGGCACGGTCGCCGCGTTCCTGATGGTGAGCGTGCTCTGGACCGGCATCATCCGGGTCCGCTTCGCCGGCGTCGGTCCGAAGTGGTTCTGGCGCGCGCTGCACTCCATGGCCTACGTCGCCTGGCCGTTCGCGCTGCTGCACGGCCTCAACGCCGGCCGCGCGGCGAAGTCCTGGGTGACGCTGAGCTACCTCGCCTGCGTGCTGCTGGTGGTGGTGGCGCTGCTGGTGCGGCTCTCCGTCCACCTCGGCAAGCGCAGCCGGGAGCAGTCCCAGGCCGCCGCGATCAACAAGGCGATGGCCGGCCGGGCGACCGACGAGGGCAAGGGCCGGACGCTGCTCGCCGGGCTCGCCCGCCGCAAGGCCGGGGCCGAGGAGAGGGACGTCCGGGGCGGCTGGGCCGAGACCACCGTCGCCGCGTCGTGGACCGCGCCCACCGGCACCGCCCGGCGCCGGGATCCCGAGCGGTTCACCGTGCCGGTGGTGCCCGAGCCCGGCACGCTGCGCGAGCCCGTGCGGGGCGGCCGGTCCCGCCGCGACGTCGAGGACGTGCCGACCCCGCGCCGGGAGCGTGACCTGGAGCCGCCCGCCCGCCGCCGGGACGCCGAGCCCGCCGCCCGCCGCCGGGACGCCGACCGCCCGCGCCGCCGCGACGAGGACGTCGCCCCGGTCTCCGGGGGCCGCCGCGCCCGGTACGACGAGGAGACCGCCCCGGTCTCGGGCGGTCGCCGCGCCCGCTACGACGAGGACGTCGCGCCGGTTTCCGGCGGCCGGCGGGCGCGACGGGACGAGGACGTCGCCCCGGTCTCGGCCGGGCGGCGGGCCCGCCGGGACGACGAGGACGTCGCGCCGGTCTCCACCGGCCGGCGGGCCCGCCGCGACGACGAGGACCTGGCCGCCAGCTACTCCGCCCCGCCCCGGCGCCGCGAGCAGCCCGAGGAGCCGTGGGACAGCCCGCGCCGCTGGGAGAACTCGCTGCCGGTGTCGGCCGAGCCCGTCTCCGCCATGCCACGCAGCGGCGCCGGCCGGCACAGCGTCGACGACGAGGTGCCGGAGGAGCCGGACTACTGGCGGCCGCCGGCCCGGTACGTCCCCGACGAGGTGCCCGTCGACGACACCCCCACCCTGGTCGACCTGGCCTCCCGGCGCGCCCTGAAGGCCACCGGCGAGAGCCGCCGGCGCCGCCGGCGGGCCGACGCGGACGCGGTGGACGGGGCGTACTGGGCCGGGCTGCGGGGTGAGGCGAAGTGATGCGGACCAAGGTGCCGCCGGTGGCGTGCGTCGGCGAGCCGCGGCTCACCGCCGGGTTCGCCGAGTTCGGCCGGCTCGACCTGGTCGCCCACGAGGAGGTGCACGGCCCGATCGGCCCGATGGAGCCGGCGAACCTGCTCCGGCTGGCCGAGAGCATGCAGCTCAAGGGCAAGGGTGGCGCGGGCTTCCCGTTCGCCCGCAAGCTCACGGCGGTGCTGGAGTCCTGTGAGCGGCAGGACCTGCCCGCCGTGGTGGTGGTCAACGCCACCGAGGGCGAGCCGGCGAGCTGGAAGGACAAGGTCCTGCTCACCCGGGCGCCGCACCTGATCCTCGACGGGGCCGCGCTGGCCGCGTACGCGCTGGACGCCGAGGAGATCGTGATCGGGGTGGCCGACGACGGGGTGGGTCGGGACTCGATCACCCAGGCCCTCCAGGAGCGCCGGATGCCGGTGCCGACCAGCATCGTCACCGTGCCGCACCGGTTCATCTCCGGCGAGGGCGGCGCGCTGGTCAACGGGATCAACGGGCTGCCACACATCCCGCCCGGCACCAAGAAGCGCGCCAGCGACTCCGGGGTGAACAACCTGCCCACCCTGCTCTCCAACGCCGAGACGTATGCGCAGCTCGCGGTCGCCGCCCGGCTCGGCCCGTACGAGTACGCGGCGCTGGGCACCGACGACGAGCCGGGCACGGTGCTGCTCACCGTGACCGGCGCGGCGAAGCGCCCGGCCGTGGTGGAGTGCGCCGCCGGCACCCCGCTGCGGGAGATCCTCGACCTGTGCGAGGCGCCGGACTCGCCGGGCGTCCTGATGGGCGGCTACCACGGCAAGTGGATCACCCAGGAGGCCGCGGACCGGGCGGAGGTGTCCCGCCGGGGGCTCACCAAGGTCGGCGGCACCCTCGGCGCCGGCATCGTCGTGCCGCTGGGCACCGACACCTGCCCGCTCGGCGAGGCCGCTCAGGTGGTCCGCTACCTCGCCGGCGAGTCCGCCGGCCAGTGCGGACCGTGCAAGATGGGGCTGCCCGACCTGGCCCGCGCCGTCGACCTGGCGGTGTCCGGCAGCGCGCCGGTGGAGGTCGTCCGGGCCGCCGCCGGCGACGTCAAGGGCCGCGGCGCGTGCAGCCACCCCGACGGTACGGCCCGGTTCGCGCTCTCGGCGATGGAGGTCTTCGCCGAGGACCTGCGCCTGCACACCACGGGGGACGGCTGCGGCCGGCGGGTCAAGGGCGTGCTGGGGCTGCCCGGCGCGCCCGACGCCAACCCGCAGAAGCTCACCCTCGACTGGTCCCGCTGCGACGGGCACGGGCTCTGCGCGCACGTCGTGCCCGACTTCATCCGGCTGGACGCCAACGGATACCCCGCCTTCCCGTCCACCCCCGTGCCTACCTGGCTCCGGGAGGGCGCGCTGAAGGCGGTCAAGGTCTGCCCCCAGCTCGCGCTGCGACTGGCCAGGGCCGAATAGCAGCACCACCGAGAGGAGACGCGCCATGCGGTCGTACCCCAGGAGCGGACCGGGTGGACGACCGCCCGCCGCGGGCCGGCTCGCCGCCGTCGGCGTCGTGCTGGTCGGCGCGCTGCTCGCCGCCGGCGGCTGCGCGGTCGGCCCGGACCCGGCGGGACCGCCCGCCGAGGTCGCCGTGCCGGCGGCCACCGCGTCTCCGCTGCCCGCCGGCCCGGCGAGCCCGTCGGCCCCGGCCCGCGTGCCCGACACGCTGCGCTTCACCGCGAAGACCCTCGACGGTACGGCGTTCTCGGCGGCCGAGCTGGCCGGCCGGCCGGTGGTGCTCTGGTTCTGGGCGCCCTGGTGCGCCACCTGCGCCAGCCAGGCGTGGACGGTCGCCGAGATCGCCCCGAAGTACCGGGACACCGTGCCGATCGTCGGGGTGGCCGGCCTGGGCGAGCAGCGGGCCATGAAGGACTTCGTCAGCGAGTTCGACCTGGCCGGCACGCCCCAGCTCGACGACCGGGCCGGGGAGCTGTGGCGCCGCTTCGAGGTGGTCGAGCAGAGCACCTTCCTGGTGATCGACCGGGACGGGAAGATCGTGCACCAGGGCTTCCTGGATGGTGCGGACCTGAGCCGCCGGGTCGCCGCGCTGGCCGGCTGATGGAGACGCCGCTGCTGCTCGCGCTGACCGCCGGCATGCTCGGGGCGGTCAACCCGTGCGGCTTCGCGATCCTGCCGGCGTACCTGTCGCTGCTGGTCGCCGGCGCGGGCGACGGGCGCGGTCCGGTCCGCCGGGCGCTCACCGCCGCCACCGGCCTGACCTGCGGGTACGTCGTGGTGTTCGGCGCCTTCGGGCTGGCCGTGGCGCCGTTGGCCGGCTGGCTGCGCCCCCGGCTGCCCTGGCTCACGGTGACCCTCGGGCTGGGACTGCTGGCCCTCGGCTGCTGGCTGCTCGCCGGCCGCCGGCTGCCCGCCCCGGGCGCGGGCGTCGGCCGGGCGCCCCGGCTCACCCGTTCCTGGGCGTCCATGGCGCTGTTCGGGATGGCGTACGCGCTGGCCTCGCTGACCTGCACCATCGCCCCGTTCCTGGCGATCGTGGTGACCAGCCTCCAGGCCGGCTCCACGCTGCACGGGCTGGCGCTCTTCGTCGCGTACGCGATCGGGATGGGGCTGGTGGCCACGGTGGCCGCGCTCGGCGTTGCGCTGCTGCGCGGCGCGGTGGTGGCCCGGCTGCGCGCCGCCGGCGCCTGGGTGCCCCGGCTCAGCGGGCTGGTGCTGCTCCTCGCCGGAAGCTACGTCGCCTGGTACGGCTGGTACGAGGTCCGGCTGGCGCAGGGCCGGCGCGACGCGTTCGGTGACCCGGTGGTGGTGGCCGCGGCGCGGGTCCAGCGGGCGCTGGTCAGCGCGCTGGACGCGGTCGGCCCGGCGGTGCTCGCGGCGCTGCTGGTGGGCCTGCTGGCGGCGGCGGTGCTGGCCCGCCGCCGCGCCCGCCCGCAGGTGGCGTCCTCGGTGCCCGCCGCCGCGCCGGTGCCGGAAGACGGACGGCGGGGACCGGGAGACCCGATCCCCGCCGACGCTCAGGTGGTCAGCGGACCGGCGTGAGCCGGTCGGTGCCGAGCCGGTCGCGGAGCACCTCGGGCAGCAGCACCGAGCCGTCGGGCTGCTGGAACTGCTCCAGGATGGCCGGGAAGAGCCGGCTGGTGGCCAGCGCCGACCCGTTCAGGGTGTGCACGAAGCGGGTCTGCTTGCCGCCCGGCTCGCGGTAGCGGATGGCCGCCCGGCGGGCCTGGTAGTCGCCGGCCCAGGAGACCGACGACACCTCCTTGTACCTGCCGGTGCTCGGCATCCAGACCTCGATGTCGAGGGTCTTCTTCATCGCGGCGCTGGCGTCGCCGGCCGAGAGCAGGCTGCGCTGGTAGTGCAGGCCGAGCTTCTCGACCAGGCTCTCGGCGTGGGTGAGCATCTCCTCCAGCGCCGTGTCGGCCTGCTCCGGCAGGCAGAACTGGAAGATCTCCACCTTGTTGAACTGGTGGCCCCGCACCGTGCCGCGCTCGTCGGAGTGCGAGCCGGCGGCCTCGCGCCGGTAGCACGGGGTGTAGGCGAACGCCTTCAACGGCAGCTTCCCGGTGTCCAGGATCTCGTCCTGGTACGCCCCGAGGATCGCCGTCTCCGAGGTGGGCAGCAGGAACTGCCCGCGCGGGGCCGACTCCCGGTCCAGGTGGTAGACGTCGTCGTAGAACTTGGGGAACTGGCCGGCGGCGAAGCCGGCGGTGTCCAGCAGCAGGTGCGGCGGGAGCAGGAACTCGTAGCCGGCCTTGACGTGCTCGTCGATGAACCAGCTGATCAGCGCCCACTCCAGCCGGGCGCCGATGCCGGTGTACATCCAGAAGCCGGAACCGCCGAGCTTGACCCCGCGCTCGTGGTCGACCAGGCCCAGCATCCGGCTCAGCTCGACGTGGTCGCGGACCTTCTCGATGGCTGGCGGCGCGCCGTAGGTCTTCACCACCCGGTTGGCTTCCTTGCCGCCGGGCAGCACGTCGTCGGCGGGCAGGTTGGGCAGCTCGCTCATCGTGCCGCGCAGCCGGGCCTGCACCTC
Source organism: Micromonospora purpureochromogenes (assembly GCF_900091515.1). Taxonomy (NCBI): domain Bacteria; kingdom Bacillati; phylum Actinomycetota; class Actinomycetes; order Micromonosporales; family Micromonosporaceae; genus Micromonospora; species Micromonospora purpureochromogenes. The sequence goes on from NZ_LT607410.1 coordinate 2,208,215, forward strand.
GTCCAGCTCGGACTCCAGCTCCGCGAGCTGCTTGCGGCCGGACTCCGGCGCGGAGACCTCGGGCTCGGCGCCGGCACGCTTCGCCGCCGCGTACGCCCGCGCCTCCGCCTTGCGGCGCTGCCGGTCGCCGTCGATCTCGCTGATCAGCGCGCGGCGTTCCTGGTCGAGCCGCTGGATCTCGTCCAGGACCCGGTTGACCTCGGCGGGATCCAGTCGCTTCGCCAGCGCGGTCGCCACCGCCTCGCGATCCTTCCGGATCAACTCCATGTCGAGCATGCTGCTCCGTACGCCTCCGTCCGGGATGTCAGGTGAGACCACCAGATGCTACCGTCGCGCCTTCCCGCCCCCGGTACGGCCCGACGAGCCGCCGCTGCCGTCCTGTCCGGCGTCGCTCTTTCCGGCGCGGTCTGCACCGCGCCCCGTCTCGCCCCGCACGGTGGCCGGGTGCCTTCTCACCCACCGTCACGGCAACCCGGCGGGGGCGCTGGCGTGACCGTGCGTGATGCCCGTAGAGGCGCTGCGCACGCACTGCCCGCCCCGGGATTCGCCCGCACCCGTCTGACCAGCGCCGACCCTTCACGACGGTCGTCCGGCCGGGCACCCCCTTCCGACGCTTTGCTCTGCTGCCGCCGAGGCGACAGAAACGATGTGTGACTGTTGCCGTCGGGGCAGCAGAGCAAAGCGTGCGAGCAGGGTGGGTGGGGGCCAGGGCGGCGGCTACCGTGCGTGAGCGCCAGGTCGCCGCAGCCGTGCCGGCGTCGGCGGGCGCAACCGCGCCGACGGGTGGTGCGGCCGGAGTCCGGTCAGGGTCGAGTCGGCGTCAGAGTCGGATCGGCATCAGGATCGAGAAGGCGTCCTCGTCGTCGAGGCGGCGGACGGCCAGCGGGGCGATCGGGCCGTCCAGCTCCAGCACCAGTTGCGGGCCGCCCGCGGCGTCCAGCGCGTCGAGCAGGTAGTCGCCGTTCACGCCGACCCGCAGCTCCCCCGAGTCCGCGGTGAGGTCGTCCGGGCCGAGCAGGCGCAGCCCGTCGGAATCGTCGAGGCCGAGCACGGTCACCGCCAGCGGCACGCCGTCGTGGTCGCGGGTGACGGTGGGCGCGCCGCCGTCGCGCAGCGCCGCGCGCAGGGCGGGCCCGTCCACCGGGATCCGTCGGGCCGGGGCGTCGCCGGCCGCCCGGTGCAGCAGCCGGCGGTAGTCGGGGAAGTCGTACGGCAGGGCGGTCGCGGTGACCGCCCGGCCCGCCACCGAGACCGTCACGTCGGGGCCGGCCAGGGTCAGGTGCGCCTCGGGGGTCACCCCGGTGCCGGTGTCCAGCAGGGCGCGGACCTCGTCCACCGCGTCGACCGGGAGCAGGGCGCGCACGGCGGGGCCGTCCACCCTGCCCGAGGTACGCGCCAGCGCCAGGCGGTGCCGGTCGGTGGCGACCAGCCGTACGCCGTCGGCCGTCACGTCGAGCAGCACGCCGGAGAGCACCGGCAGCTCCGGGTCGGCGCCGACGGCGAAGCGGACGGCGTCGACGGCGGCGGCCAGGTCGACGCGGGACAGCACGATACGGGTGGTCATCGGGGTCTCCTCGGGGTCGAGCAGGACGCGGATCCGGGAGAGTTCCCTGCGGGCGTCGGCGAGGCCGTCCTCCAGCCGGCGCAGGTGCGCGTCGAGCAGCCGCCCGACCACCGCCGGCTCGGCCCGGTGGCGCAGCGCCTCGGCGATGCCCGCCAACGGCATGCCGACCCGGCGCAGGCCGGCGACCAGCCGGGCCGGGGCCACCTGCTCGTCGGTGTACCACCGGTAGCCGGTCACCGGGTCCACCCGGGCCGGGGCCAGCACCCCGCTGCGGTCGTAGAACCGCAGGGCGCTGACCGTCAGGCCGCTGGCCCGGGCCAGCTCGCCGATGCTGCGCAGCTCGCTCTCCACGACGGTGATCCTGTCGCCTCAACCAGGTCGAGGGTCAAGCGGCGGGGCGGCCGGCGCTCACCGCGGCGCGTCCAGCACCCGGAACGTGATGCCGGCCTTGACCAGCCGGTCCAGCAGGGCGTCGCCCATCGCGGTCACCGGGGTGACCTGCCCGGCGGTGGCCGGCAGGTCGTCGCAGGCCAGGCAGAGCGCCGACTCGGCGAGCATCTTCGCCGTCTCGTCGTACCCGGGATCGCCGCCGGAGACCTCGGTCAGCACCCGTCGGCCCCCGCCGGAGCCGAGGAAGCGCACCCGGAACCAGGACTTCGCCCGCTGCTCGGCGGTCGGCCCCTGCCCGGCGGCGAGCCGGCCGAGCAGCCAGCGCCGGGTCGGCGGCAGCTTCACCAGACCGATCAGGCCGGCGAACCCGACCCCACTGACCAGCACCGTGGGCAGTCGCTTCACCGCGGCGAAGTGCCGGTAGCGGAAGTCCGGGCCGTACTCCGGGCGGGCCGCCGCGGACCGGCGGACCACCTGCGGGTCGATGGTGGGCAGCGGCACCGCCCACATGCCGATCTCCTTCGACCGGCCCACCCGGCCCGGCACCGCGCGGACCCGGCGACCCTCGGGCCGGGGCTCGACGGCCTTGCGCTCCTTCGCCGCCCGGCTCATCTCGCCGGTGCGGGAGAACGCGGTCAGCGCCGAGTGGTACGTGCCGGCGGAGAACCGCCCGCCCGCCCGGACGAAGCCGTCCACCGTGATCGGCGCGTCCGACGGGAGCTGCTTCACGGTGTACCAGGCGCCCAGGTCGTGCGGGATCGAGTCGAAGCCGCAGGCGTGCACCAGCCGCGCCCCGGTGCGCACCGCCTCGGCATGGTGTCGCACGTACATCAGGTCGACGAACTCCGGCTCGCCGGTGATGTCCAGGTAGTCGGTGCCGGCGGCGGCACAGGCGGCCACCAGCGGCTCCCCGTGGTGGATGTACGGCCCGACGGTGCTGGCCACCACCCGGGCGTTCTCGGCGACCGCCCGCAGCGAGGCGGCGTCGGTGACGTCGGCGGTGAGCAGCGGCAGCTCCGCCAGCGCCGCGTCGATGTCGGCCAGCCGGTCGCGGACCGCCGCCAGCTTGGCCGGGTTGCGGCCGGCGAGGGCCCAGCGCAGCCCGGCGGGGGCGTGCCGGGCCAGGTACTCGGCGGTCAGGCCACCGGTGAAGCCGGTCGCACCGAACAGGACGAGGTCGTACGGGCGGTCGTCACGCATCCGCCGAGTCTGCCATCCATGAGCGCTTTTTCACCCCTCCGGATCGAAGACGGTCCGGACGCAGCCGTCGGCCCGGTCCCGGAACAGCGCGTACCCGGCCGGGCCCTGCTCCAGCGGGAACCGGTGGGTGGCCAGGTGTTCCGTGCGCAGCTCGTCGCGGGCCATCCGGTCCAGCAGCATGGGAATCCACCGCTGCCCGTGCTGACGGGCGCTGCGCAGGGTGAGGCCCTTGTTCATCACCGCACCGAGCGGGAAGGTGTGGACGAAGCCGGTGAAGGTGCCGGAGACGAAGACGGTGCCGCCCTTGCGGCAGGCGTGCACCGCCTCCCGTACCGCGAGCGGGTCCTCGCCGTCGCCCCGGTGACCGGTGAGCCGGGCGGCCAGCGACGCCGGCGTCCCGCCGCCGTCGGCCGCGCCGACCGCCTCCACGCAGACGTCCGGGCCGCGCCCGCCGCTGCGTTCGCGCAGCTCCGCGGGGATGTCGGTCAGCTCGTAGTTGAGCGTCTCCGCGCCGGTGTGCCGCTCGGCCATCGCCAGCCGCTCCGGATGCCGGTCGATCACGATCACCCGGTCCGCGCCGAGCAGCGTCGCCGCCTGCGCGGTCAACTGGCCCACCGCGCCCGCGCCCCAGACCGCGACGACGTCGCCGGGGCCCACCTCGCCGAGCTCCGCGCCCATCCAGCCGGCCGGGGCCGCGTCCGAGGCGAAGACGGCCCGGTCGTCGCTGACCGGGTCGGGCACGGTGAACGCGCCGACGTCGGCGTACGGCACCCGGACGTACTCGGCGTGGCTGCCGGCGAAGCCGCCCATCGCTGCGGGCTGGCCGTAGCAGCCGGCGGTGGGCTGACCCCACGCCGACTCGGTGACGGCCGGGGCGGTGCCGGAGTTGTCGCAGCAGGAGTGCGACCCCTGCCGGCAGTACCAGCAGCTGCCGCAGGCCACCGCCGCGCTGACCACCACCCGGTCGCCGACCCGGTGCCGGCGCACCTCCGGGCCGACCTCGGCCACCTCGCCGACGAACTCGTGTCCCAGCACGTCCCCGGCGGCGACGAAGGGCAGCCGGCCGCCGAGCAGCGGCAGGTCCGCCCCGCAGGTGGCGCTGCGCCGGACCCGGACGATCATGTCGTGCGCGTTGCGCAGCTCCGGGTCCGGCACCTGGCGTACCGCCAGCGAGTCGACGCCCTCCCAGCAGAGTGCCCTCACCCCGGCACCGCCGGCCGGTCCACCGCCGAGCGGTCCGCGCGCAGCACCTCGCCGGTCTCGGTGAGCTGCTTGACCCGGCGCAGCACGTCCCGCAGGAACAGGCCCGGGTCGTCTCCGACCAGGTGCGCCGCCATCCCGGGCAGGGTGGCCACCCCGCCGAGCGGCCGGGCGGCCAGCTCGCTGCCGCGCCCGCCGGGGGCCGGGCGCAGGCGCAGCTCCACCGCGCCGTCCAGCGGGCGCAGCGGCTCCGGCCACCGTCCGTCCGGCAGCACCGCCGCGGGCGGGCGGTCCACCGTCACCACCTGCCAGCGGCCGGGTCGCGGGTCGGCGCCGGCCGCGCGGGGCCAGTGCCCCCACCGGGGTACGACCAGCGCACGCAGCGCCAGCGCCCCGCCGGCGACCGCCGCGAGGGTGAGCCCGCCGAGGAACCGCCGTCCCATCCGTACCACCTGTCCCTCCGGTCTCCGGGCCGGTTGCGGTACGGGCGACCGGCCACGCGCGGCCGGCCGCCCGCGTAGGCCCATGGTCGGCGCGGCCCGGGTGAGCTGTGCTCCCCCCGAAGGGGTGAACCCGTCCCGGCCGGGTAAGCGCCGCCGACCGGGGGAGGAACGCGTCGACGGGGGTGGGTGCATGCCGCAGCCGCAGGTCAGCAGCAACGCGATCGCCGAGGCGTCCGCCGGCCCGCCGCCACTGCTCGCCTCCCGGCTGACCCCGCCCGCGCTGCCCGAGCCGCTGCTGCTGCGGCCCCGGCTGACCGCCCGGCTGGACGCCGGGACCGCCGGACCGGTCACCCTGGTCCGCGCCCCGGCCGGCTGGGGCAAGACCACCCTGCTCGCCGCCTGGGCGCGCGGCGCGCCCGAGCCCGGGCCGGCGTGGGTCCAGGTCGAGGAGGGGGACACCGGGGAGCGGCTCTGGGCGTACCTCGCGGCGGCGCTGCGCGGGGTGGCGGAGGCGGAGGAGGAACCGGCCGTACCGGTGGCCCCGCCCCGCCCCGACCAGTTGGAGCTGCTCGCCGCCGCCCTGGCCGCCCGGGACCGGCCGGTGCTGCTGGTCCTGGACGACCTGCACCGGGTCACCGACCCGGCCGCGCTGACCGGGTTGGAGTTCCTGCTGCGGCACACCGACGGGCGGCTGCGCCTGGTCGCCGGGGCCCGCACCGAGCTGCCGCTGGCCCTGCACCGGCTGCGGCTGGCCGGCGAGCTGACCGAGCTCGGCCCGGAGGACCTGGCCTTCACCGACGACGAGGTCGCCGACCTGCTGGTCGCGCACGGCGCGCCGCTGCCCGCGACGGCGGTCGCCCGGCTCCGGGAGCGGACCGGCGGCTGGCCGGCCGGGCTGCGGTTCGCCGCACTGGCGGCCCGGGACCGTCCCGACCCGCAACGGTGGGCCGAGCGGTTCGGCGGCGACCAGCCGGACGTCGCCGCGTACCTGCGGGCGGAGGTGCTCTCCGGCCTGACGCCGGCGGCGCGGGACCTGCTGCTGCGGGCGGCGGTCGCGCCGGCGGTCCGCGCCGACCTCGCCGACGCGCTGACCGGCCGGGGCGACGGTGGGCAGGTGCTGGCCGGGCTGGCCCGGGACGGGGGTTTCCTGCACCGCGACGACAGCGACCCGCCCTGGTACCGGGCCCACCCGCTGCTGGCCGACCTGCTCCGCGAGGAACTCGACGGGCTGGGCGACGACGAGCGGCGCGACCTGCACCTGCGCGCCGCGGGCTGGTACGCCGGCCACGACCGGCCCGCCGAGGCGCTGCGGCACGCGCTGGCCGCGGGGGAGTGGGACCGGGCCAGTGAGCTGCTGCTCACCGGCTGGCCGGAGCTGGTCCCGTACAACCGGGAGGCCGCCGCCGGCCCGCCGCCCCCGGCGCCGCCGGCCGAGGCGGTGCGCCGGGACCCGGAGCTGGCCCTGGCCGGCGCGGCCGAACGGGCGTACGCGGGGGACGGCGCGACCGCCGCCGCCCGGCTGCGCGAGGCCGTGGCGGCGGCCCGGTCACTGCCCGCGCCGCGCCGGGACCGGTTCCGCCGGCTGGCCACCGCGCTGGAGCTCACCCTGACCCGGCTCGCCGGCGATCACCGGGAGGTACGCGACGCCGCCGCCCGGCTGCTCGCCACCCGCGACCCGGCGCAGGTCAAGAGCCCGGACACCGACGACCCGCGGACCGGCGAGGACGCCGACGTGCGGGCGGTGGCCGGCACCGCGCTCGGCCTGGTCGACCTCGCCGAGGGCGACCTGCGGGCGGCCTCGGCGACCTTCGGCGCGGCGCTGGACGCCGCCCGGCGGGCCGGCCGGCCGCGCACCGAGCTGGTCTGTGCGGCGCGGTGTGCGCTGCTGCACGCGCTGGCCGGGGAGCTGCGCGCGGCGGAGCGGACCGCCCGGGCGGCGCTGGAGATGCCGTCCTGCCAGGGGTGGTCGAGCCGGGCCGAGTGCGCCCACGCCCACCTGGCGCTGGCTCTGGTGGCGCTGCACCGCGACCAGCCCGAGGAGGCCACCGCGCACCTGGCGCTCACCGGCGCGGCCGGCGGCGACGCGACCGTCTCCGCCGCGGCGGCGCTGTGCCGGGGCGCGTTGCTGCGCGACGCGGCGGAGCCGGCGGCGGCGACCCAGCTGGTCGCCCGGGCCCGGGAGGAGCTGGCGTCCCGGTCCGCCGCCGGGGACCTCGCCGACCGGCTGCTCGCTGAGGAGGCGGACCTGCGCAGCGAGCAGGGCGACGTGGACACCGCGCGCGGGCTGCTCGCCGACCGGGCGCGGGCGCCCGAACCGGCGCCGGTGCTGGCCCTGGCCCTGGCCCGGGTGGAGCTGCGCGCCGGTGACGTGCGGGCGGCCGGCTACGCCCTGCCCGACTGGGACGCCCCGGCCGCCGCGGACTGGCCGCTGCCGGTACGCCTCGGCTCGGGCGTGCTGGAGGCGGTGCTCGCCCGTCGGGGCGGCGACGACCGGCGCGCCGGTCGGCTGCTGGAGCGGGTGCTCGACCTGGCCGGCCCGGAGGGCCACCGGCGGGTGTTCACCCGTGCGGAGCCGGCGGTGCGCGACCTCCTCGCCGCCCACCTCGACTCCGGCACGGCGCACTGGCCGACGGTGAGCGACCTCGTCCGGGGCGCCGACGAGCCCGCCGAACGGGGACCGGCCGGCGTGGGCCGGGCGCTGGACGAGCCGCTGACCGAGCGGGAGCTGACCATCCTGCGCTACCTGCAGAGCATCCTGTCCAACGTGGAGATCGCCAGCGAGCTGTCGGTGTCGGTCAACACCGTCAAGACGCACGTGCGCAACATCTACCGCAAGCTCGACGCGACCCGCCGGCGCGAGGCCGTGCGGCGGGCCCGCGAGCTGCGGCTGATCTGACCACGCGGGCCGACCGCCGCCGGGCGGTGCGATCCCGGCGGTGGTCCGCGGCGCGGTCAGGCGCCGGCGGCCGCGTCCACGGCGGCGAGCAGGTCCGGCAGGTCGTGCCCGCCCTCGTGCCGGACCTCGTTGATGAACAGCGTCGGGGTGCCGTTGACCCCGCTGCGGATTCCGCCGACGAAGTCCCGCCGTACCCGGTCGGAGTACGCCTGCCGCGCGACCTCGGCGCCCACCTCCTCGGGTGGCAGGCCGAGCTGTTCGACGCCGAGGGACAGGTGCACCGGGTCCAACTGGTCCTGGTGCTCGTAGAGCCAGTCGTGCATCTCCCAGAACCGGCCGCGCCGGGCGGCCGCCTCGGCGACCTCGGCCGCGCTCTCCGCGTACGGGTGGACGTTGGCGATCGGGAAGTGCCGGTAGACCAGCCGGACGGTGGCGGTGCGCTGGCGCAGCACCTCGGCCAGGTTCGGGTACGCCGCGCCGCAGAAGCGGCACTGGAAGTCCCCGTACTCCACGATGGTGACCGGTGCGTCCACCGGCCCGCGGACGTGGTCGGTGCCGTCCACCGGCATGCGCAGCCGGGCGGTGACCTGGAGCGGGGTCGTCATCGGGTCACCACCCGCCGATCCGAGACGAGTTGCTCCAGCGTGTCGAGGATGCCGTCGGCGCCCGGATTCACCTCCGGCGGCGACAGGTGGCTCCAGGCCACCGTCTGATCCGGGTCGAGCACCACCAGCGCCCGCGCCGACTCCCCCTGCGGGCTGTACGCGCCGTACCGGCGGGACACCTCGCCCTTGGGCTCGAAGTCGGCCAGCAACGGGAAGGTGATGCCCCTGGCCTCGGCGAAGGCCTGGTGCGACCAGATGCTGTCGACGGAGAGGCCGAGCAGCACCGCGTCGTACCGCTCGAACTCCGGCATCGCGGCCTGGTACAGCGCCATCTGGTCACCGCAGACCGGGGTCCAGTCGGCGGGGTAGAAGGCGAGCACCACCGGCCGGCCGCGGAACTGCCCGGGGCCCGTACGTCGCCCGTCCGGGGTGGCCGGCAGGGTGAAGTCGGGCGCCGGGCTCCCCGGTGTGATCAGCCCGTCGGAATCAGTCATGACTCCCACGTTGCCCGCCGGCCGGGTGAAGGCGGTTCACCCGGCCGGGGTGGTCTCAGCGGGCCACCGTGACGTGGTTGTGCACCTCGCGGATGCCGGGGGCGGACCAGACGATCCGCTCCACCTCGTCGCGCTCGGGCACGGAGTGCACCAGGCCGTCGATGACCACCGTGTCGCCGTACACCCGGACGCTGATCCGGTCCGGCTCGGTGGCGCCGCTGCGGGCGAGCGCGTCGACGATCCGGTCGGGCAGCTCGTCGCCGGTCGGCGGGGTGGACGGCCGCACGGTGATGCCGTTGCTGACCCCGCGTACGCCGGTGAGCCGGCCGACCACCCGCTCGGCGGCCCGGCGCTGGTACTCCCACTCCACCCGGCCGCGCAGCGTCACCCACGCCTCGGCGACGGTCACCTCCAGGTCCTCCACCGGCACGAAGGCGTCCCACTCCAGGGCCCGCTCGGCCGCCCCGGCGATCTCCGTGTCGGTGCGCTCGGCCGACGGGGTGATCCGCACGGCCAGGTCGTTGGCGACGGCCCGGACCCGGGCCACCCGGTGCGCGGCCCGCTCGGCGGCCCACTTCGCGGCGTAGCTGTCCACCCGTCCGGTCAGCGTCACCACCCCCTCGGCGACGGTGACCCCCACCTCGGCCGGGCTCACCCGGGGCTCCCAGGTCAGCTCGTCGAGCACGTCGGTCTGGATGTCCTGGTCGGTACGCGTCACGATGCTCGCGCTGGCCATGCGCTCACTCCTCCCGGAATCGGGACACGGGGCGGGCACACAGCCCGCCGAACCGCGATCCTGCCGGCAGACCGGATGAGTGCCCCTCACCCGCACCGGGTGACCGGCTGCCGGGCATCGACAACCCGGGGCGGGCTCGGGCACGATCGGGCGGTCGGCGATTGGCGGGGGCGATGGACGGGGTGCGCCGGGCGGGGCGGGCGCTGTGGCGGCTGGCCCGGCACGAGTGGATCCTCGTGGTGCTCGCGTCACTGCCGCTGGCCGCCGCGCTGACCTGGCCGACACTGCGCGATCCGGCCGGCACCCTCCCGCAGGACACCGGCGACCCGACCCTGCAGGCGTGGCAGGTCGCCTGGGGCGGGCACGCGCTGCGCACCGACCCGGCCCACCTCTGGCACTCGAACACGTTCTTCCCCGAGCCGTACACCTACGCCTACTCCGACACGCTGCTGGGCTTCGCCCCGTTTGCCCTCATCGGCGAGGGGCCGGTGGCCGCCGTCGTCCGCTACAACCTGCTCTACGTGCTGGTGCACGCGCTCGCCTTCGTCGGGGCGTACGCGCTGTCGCGGCAGTTGGGGGCCGGGCGGGCGGGGGCGGCGGTGGCCGCGGCGTCGTTCGCGTACGCGCCGTGGAAGCTGGCCCAGGCCGGGCACCTGCACGTGCTCAGCATCGGCGGGGTGGCCCTCGCGCTGGCCATGCTGGCCCGGGGCCACGGCTGGTCGCTGCGCCACGGGTACCGGCCCGACCGGGTCCGTCCGGGCTGGGCGGGAGCCGGCTGGGCGGTCGCCGCCTGGCAGGTCACCCTGGGCTTCGGCATCGGCCTGCCGTTCGCGTACGTCCTGGGTCTGCTCGGCCTCGCCGTCGCCGCGGCGTACGGCGTCACCTGGTGGCGGCGCCGGTCCCGGCCGGCGGTGTCGTCCGGCCTGCTCCTGGCCGACCTGGCCGGGGTCACCGGGTTCGCCGGGGTGAGCCTGCTGATGGCGGCGCCGTACCTGGAGGTGGTGGCCCGGCACCCGGCCGGCCGGCGGACTTCCGCGCAGGTGGCGATGTTCTCCCCGCCGGCCCGTGGTTTCCTGACCGCGCCGCCGGAGTCGTGGCTGTGGGGCGAGCGGCACGGCGCGGCGCGGGCGGCGCTCGGCTTCCCGGGGGAGATGACCCTGCTGCCCGGCGTGGTGCTGCTCGCGCTGGCGGTGGCCGGGCTGGTCTTCTCCGCCTGGCGGGTGTGGCAGCGGGTCGCGCTGGCCGCCGGGGTGCTGGTCAGCCTCGCCCTCGCGGCGGGGACCAGCTTCGGCGGCGACGGCGACCCGGGCTACCTGACCCTGATGCGGCACCTGCCGGGCTGGGACGCCCTGCGCACCCCGGGCCGGCTGGTGCTCTGGACGACGCTGCTGCTGGGCGTGCTGGCCGCCGGGGCGCTGACGGTCCGGGAGCCGCCGCCGGCCGGGGCCGGTCGCGGGGACTGGCGTCGGTGGGCGCGGGTGGCGCTGGCGCTCCCGGCACTGCTGGTGCTGGCCGAGGGGGTGAACCGGACCCCGCACGTGCCGGTGCCGGCGCAGCCGGTGGCGTTGCGCGGGGTCGCGGGCCCGGTGCTGGTGCTGCCGCTGGGCGGCATCCGCGACTACCACGTGATGCTCTGGTCGACCGACGGCTTCCCGTCCACGGTCAACGGGCTGGCCTCGTTCACTCCGGACAGTCAGCAGCGGATCCGGGCGGGCGGCACGGGTTTCCCGGACGCCGGGTCGGTGGCGTACCTGCGGGCGGCGGGGGTGCGCACGGTGGTGCTGCTGCCCAGATACGCGACCGGCACGCCGTGGCAGGGCGCGGCGGCCCGTCCGGTCGACGGGTTGGGGATCCACCGCGAGCGGGTCGGCGACGCGGTGGTCTACCACCTCGATCGGGCGAGCTGACTGGGAGCGCTTCCGCAGTGGTCACCTGCACCAGCCGCTGACCCGGCCGGCGCAACCGACCGTTCCACGCGACGTGGCGGTGTCCGAGTCCCGGACACCGCCACGTCGTTCTGATCCACCCGGGCGATGCCCGGCGTTGCCGTCGGTCAGCCGTCGAGGCCGACCGGTGAGTTCGGCCGGTCCACGTCGACGAACTCGATGTCGTCGACCGCCCGACCCTCCCGGCTGCCGGCGGCCCGCGCGGCGGTCCCGGCGGCCCAACCGATCGCGGCCCCGACCAGCGCCGCGCTGATCAGCAGCGTCCACGGCAGGGCCGGACGGCGCCCGGCGAGCGCGTCGAAGGCGAGCGTGGCCCGACGCCGGGCCTCGTCCGCCGCCGAGCCCACCAGGTCACCGGCGTCGGAAAGGTGGGTGCCGCCGCGGACCGACCGCGCCGTGTCCCGCACGCTGTCACCGGCGGAACCGACCGCCGAGACCAGCTGCTGCCAGGCCTGGTCGGCGATCCGCTCCGGCTTGCTGCGGCGCTCCAGCAGGTTGCTGCCGAACATGGGTACCTCCTCGGGGTGCCGAAGTCTGCGGCCACTTCGGACGTCGACGTCTGCGGCGCGTCACGGTCGCCTGTCCCGCCAGTGCCCAGCCGGGACGTGCCGCAAACCCGGGTCGGACCCTCAGCGGACCGTGACCACCGCGACACCCCGGGCGAAATCGTCGTCGTCATCGTCGTCGTCGTCCCCGCCGCCGAAGCCGCAGGCCAGTACGAGAGCGAGCAGCGCGCCGACACCGGCCAGGCCGAGCAGTTTCTTGAGCATCGATCGTTCCTTCCGTCGTGGTGGAACCCTCGCCCGCCGACCCTAGGCGGGTGGGGCAACACCGGGGGATCTGGCGCGCACCGGGGCTCGCCGGGCGGGCCGGGTACGGAAACGACTGGACCGGGGTCGCTACCCTGGATCGGTTGGAGCGGCCGGACCCGGTCGCTCGTTGGAATGAACGGGACCAGGAACAACTCGGGAAAGAACGGTCCGGTCCGTCCGGATCCGCGAATTGCTCATCCCGGGGGGTGGCGACCGAGGCCGTCAGAGGAATACTCTCGGTCGCGGCCCGCGTACTGATGAGGCGCCCGTGGACGGGCGAGTGGAGGTGCTCGCGTGAGCCTGTCGATCGTGAAGTCGGTTCTGCCGGGTGGTGTCATGGAGATCGCTCCGCGAGGGGAGATTGACGTCGACACCGCGTACGAGGTGCGTGAGGCGATCGCCGAGGTGCTCGCGAAGGGCCGTCCGTCCCGGATCGAGCTGAACATGCGACTCGTCACCTTCATCGACTCCGTCGGCATCAGCGCGATGGTCGCCGGGTTCCAGACGGCCGAGGTCAGCGGCGTCAAGCTGGTGGTCACCGAGCCGAGCCGGTTCGTCCACCGGCAGCTCTGGGTCACCGGCCTGCTCGGCCTCTTCGGCGCGCCGGAGCCCTACTTCGCCGGGCACGCGGCCCCCACGCCCGAGGTCCTCCCGGGCGCCTGACGCCGGCACCGCCGGCCCCACGTGGCGGACGGTCAGTCGCCGCCCAGGCCGGAGAGGTCCACGTCGGCGACCTCGGTGACCGCCCGGACGGCGGTTACGGAGGCGTACCCGGCGGCCAGCAGGGCCAGGTCGGTGCCGGGCTGCACGGCCTGCCCCGGCTCCTCCAGCGAGGTCCGCACGAAGCCGTGCCCCGCCTCGGCCACCGTCATCTGCACCTGGCCGAAGCTGGCCAGGGTGGCCCGCCGCACGCCGCGCAGCCGCCCGTGCGGCAGGTCCGGGGCGTTGACGTTGAGCACGCTCTCCACCGGACCGGCGGTCAGCCGGGGCAGCAGGTCCAGCGCCACCCGGGCGGCGGTGTCCCAGTGCCGCTCCGCGTCGCGTACCCGGGCGGCGGCGGAGACCGCCGCGCCGCCGCTGACGGCGGTGGCCTCGCCGACCGAGAGCACGTCCAGCGAGACGGCCATGGCGCGGCAGCCGTTGGCGGCGGCGGTGAAGGCCGCGCCGACCGTGCCGGAGTGCAGCACCGCCCGGCCGGCGTTGGCGCCCCGGTTGATCCCGGAGAGCACCACCGTCGGCGGCGGCCCGAAGGCCCCGTGCACGGCGATCAGCGCGATGAAGCCGGGCGAGCCGCCGACCCCGTACGCGGGCACCCCGGGCAGCTCCGGCAGCGGATGGTCGCGCACCACCACGTGCCCCTCCCGCTCCACCGCGGTCATCGAGGCGCTCGTGCCGCTCGCCTCCTCCAGCGGAGCGGCCACCACCACGTCCAGGCCACGCTCGGCCGCCGCCCGGGCCAGCGCCAGGATGCCCGGCGCGGCGATCCCGTCGTCGTTGGTGACCAGGACCCGCAGCGTCACCGGTCCACCGCCCGGTCGGCCAGCTCGTCCGGGGTGGTCCGCTCCTGCGGTCGGCTGCCGGCCGGCACCAGGCGGACCCGGTCGACCAGGCCGGCGATGGTGTCCAGCCGGCCGGTGCCCAGCCCGTGCCGGGTGACGTTCAGCGCCCCGGCGGCCGCGCCGGTGCGGATCGCGGTACGCACGTCGCCGCCGCCGGCGACCACGGCGGCCACCCCGGCGGTCATCGAGTCGCCGGCCCCGCGCGGGTCGGCCGCCTCCAGCCGGGGCATCTCCACCTCGAACACCTCCCCGTCCACCAGGGCGAGCGCCGGCCGGTCGGCCCGGCTGACCACCACGTTCTCGGCGCCGGAGGCGTGCAGGTCGTACATGGCCCGGGTGAGTTCGTCCTCCTCCGCGCCGGTGGACCGCCCGTCGGCGATCAGCTCCTCGTGACTGACCTTGAGGAAGAACACGCCGCTGGCCAGCACGGCGGTCAGATGCTCGCCGGCGAGGTCCACCACCACCCGGCCGCCGTTGGCGCCCAGGTCGGCGGCGAACCGGCGGTAGAGGTCGGCCGGGACGAGCGAGGGTTCGTTGGGGCCGCTGAGCACGCTCACCGGGGCCCGCAGCCCCTCACCGAGCGACAGGTTGTAGAGCTCGTCCAGCTCGTGCCGGCTCAGCGGCGCGCCGACCACGTCGACGATCTCCTGCCGGGTGCCGTCGCGCCGGTCGTGCACGTAGCCGCCGCTGCACGAGTCGCGCCACACCACCCGCAGGTCCACCCCCTCGGTGGCCAGCAGCGGCTCCAGCACCTGCCCGATCTCGCCGCCGAGGGTCGTGCAGAGCACCACCGGCACCCCCAGCGACATGATCATCCGGGCCTGCCAGACGCCCTGCCCGCCCGGGTGCAGGTGCAGTTCCGGCTGCTCGCTGGGCTGGTCGACGGTCACGGTCAGCCGTGGCGTCGGCGCGAAGACCATCACGTGCCCGCTCATCCGTCGTACCTGTCCATGCCCCGCCTCCCGTGGCCGTCGCCGGCCGGGTTCCCCGCCCGGGCACCGTCATGCCGCCTGCGATTGCCAGCCCGGCCGTCGTACGGGACGATCGGGCGACCGACGAGGGGTGGAGGATGGAGTGGTCCGGCGCGAGTCGTTCAGCTACACGGTGCAGGCGCGCTGCTCACGGGCGGACGCGGTGGCGCTGTTGAGCGATCCGGCCCGGCAGGGGGAGCTGCATCCGCTGATCGTCCGGGTGCGCCAACTGCCGACCCGCCCGGGCGCGCGGGCCAGCTACGCCATCACCGACCGGCTGGAGCTGGGGCCGCTGCGGTTCCCGGTCACCTACCAGGCCGACGTCCTGGTGATCTCCGACGACGAGATCGTCACGGTGGCCCGGCAGCAGCCCGGCACGACGGTGCGCAACCACACCCGGCTGCAGGAGGAGGGCGACGTGCTGCGGATCGACGTGGAGATCACCCTCTCCGCGCCGGCACCGCTGTTCGGGTACGCGTTCCGTCAGGCCCGCGCCGCGCACCTGGGCCTGGCCAGCCGGCTCGGCGCGGTGCTGGACCGGAAGGCCGACGGCGGCCCGGTCCCGAACTGACGCCCCGTCCACTCAGCGGCGGCCGGCCGGCGTCGCCGCCGTCCGGCGGGGCGGTGGGACGGCCCGGCGGTTGCGGCCCCACGGCTTCCAGGTGGAGATCACGGTCATGGTGACCAGCAGGCCGGTGGAGACCGCCGGCGCGACCACCACGTCGATGCGCTGGTGTGCGGTGGCGTCGGGTCCGGCGGCGGCGCGCAGGTTCGGCGTCAGCGCGAACAGCACCAGGCCGATCATCACCGTGGTGAGCACCAGCTTGACCACCACCCAGCGCCAGCGCAGCAGCCCCCAGGGGGTCAGCAGCGCGCTGGTCACGCCGACCACCCAGACCAGCACGCTCAGCGGCGCGAAGAGCCAGGTCGCCACCAGCGCCGCCGCCGGGTAGACCACCCCCGGGTCGGCGCCGCGCAGCCCGGCGATGCCGAGGGTGAGCAGCACGAGGTCCGCGCCGAGCCAGCCCAGCGCGGTCACCAGGTGCAGGGTGAGCAGGGTCTTGCGGCCGTCGGGGGAGAGTCGGGTCATGCCTCGATGCTCGCCCGGCCGGCGCGCTGCGTCGTGGGCCGGTCGACGACATCCCGGGTACGTCGACGCGCGTACGGCGGGGCCCGTCCGCCTCGGACGGGCCCCGCCACGGGTCGGTCAGTAGACCGACAGGTGCACGTGGTTGGTGTGGTCGCTGGACGGGTCCCCGCCGGCCCCGCTGTACGACTTCCACCCGCTGCTGGGCAGCCAGATCTGCCGGTACCAGATCACGTAGAGCACGGCGAGCCGGTCGGAGTTGCGGATGAAGTACGCGGCCAGGTTGTTGCCGTACGTCTTGTCGCCGCCGGTCGCGTCGCCGCCGAAGCCGCTCTGCTGCGCGGCGAAGTCGCAGGCCCGGCCCTTGGGGTGCTCACCCGACCCGCTGGGCCGGTAGCAGGAGACGTACCGGGTGAAGCCGGCCGCCTGGGCCTGCTGGAGCGCGTTGAGCATGCGCGGGGTGATGCAGCCGTTGGCCGGGGTGGGGTCGTTGACGCTGCACGACTCCGCGGGCCAGGAGCCGTCGGGGTTGCGCGGCGCCGACCTGGCGGTGGCGGTGGAGGTGCCCCGGGTGGAGCCGCTGTCGCCGGTGGCGGGCTTGTCGGCGGCGGCCACCGCCAGCGCCCGCTCGGCCTGCTGCTTGCGCTTGGCCATCACCGCGATCTGCTTGCGCTGCTCGACGATCTCCTGGTCGAGCGCGGCCCGGGTGCGGGTGGCCTCGTCGCGGGTCTGCATCAGGTTGCGCAGCTCCCGGTCCTCGTTGGAGGCGACCGTCTCCAGCGCCGCCGCCCGGTCCAGGAAGCCTTCGGGGCTGGAGCTGTTCAGCAGCGCCGACACCGGCCCGAGCCGCCCGGTCCGGTACGCCACGCCGGCGATCTCGCCGACCTTGCCCTGCCGGACGGTCAGCTCCGACTCGATGGTCTTGAGCTGGTTGCCGAGCTCCTGCTGCCGCTTGGTGGAGCGTTCCAGCGCGGCCTTGGCGTCGATCCAGCCCTTGCTGGCCGCGTCGAGCTGGGCGCGCAGCGCCGGGGTGCCGCCCTCGTCGTCGTCGCCGGGAGCGGCGGCGAGCCGGGTGGCGGGGGGAGTGGCGGTCGCCGGGACCGGCGCGGACGACACCCCGAGGGCGAGCGTCGCGACGACCGCGGCCGCCAGCCGTGCGGTGGTACGTCGTACGTGCATGCACATGTCCTTCCGTCAGCCGCCGACCGGGTTAGCTGACGGGTTCGGGACGGAAGATCCCTACCGCTGACGCGGATGCACCCCACGAACATGGTTCCCCGGCTCGCCCTGGCAGGCGATTAGGCGGCGGCCACCGCCGGCACCGGAGGGTGCCGCCTGGCGGAGGCCGGAACCGAGCCTACCGGTACGGATGTGACACCCGCCCGTTTCGTGACTGAGGGTACTGGAGTGAACCATGGTGTAGGTGACACAACGGGACAATAGGTGTCCGGTTTCGTTACCACTCGACCTGCCCGCAGGCGCCGGGGGCGGCCCCCGGCTCGATCTGGAGGGTGGCGTGCTCGATGTGGAAGTCCTCGTGCAGGGCGGTGCGGGCGGCGGCGAGCACCGTGCCGACCTCGGCGCCGGGGACCATGGTGAGGTGGGCGGAGGCGACCTCCATGCCGGAGGTGAGCGTCCAGACGTGCAGGTCGTGCACCTCGGCGACGCCGGGGACGGCGGTCAGCCGGTCGTGCACGGCGGTCACCTGGAGGTGCTCCGGGGCGGCCTGGACCAGGATGCGCACCGCCGCCCGGCCGAGCCGCCAGGTGCGGGGGAGGATGAACAGGCCGATCGCGACCGCCACCGCCGGGTCGGCCCACCACCAGCCGGTGCCGGCGATGAGCAGCGCGGCCCCGATCACGCCCAGCGAGCCGAGCAGGTCGCCGAGCACCTCCAGGTACGCGCCGCGCAGGTTGATGCTCTCCCGCGCCCCCGCGCGCAGCAGCGCGAACGCGACCAGGTTGGCCAGCAGGCCGAGCACCGCCACCGCCAGCATCGGCCCGGTCCGCACCGCCGGCGGGTCGCCGAACCGGCGGACCGCCTCGATCAGCACGTAGATCGCCACCCCGCTGAGCAGGACGGCGTTGGCGAGCGCGGCCAGCACCTCCAGCCGGTAGAGCCCGAAGGTGCGCTGCGGGTCCCGGTCGCCGTGCCGGGTGGCGGTGATGGCGGCCAGCGCCATGCCGATGCCGAGCACGTCGGTGAACATGTGCCCGGCGTCGGAGAGCAGGGCGAGCGAGCCGGTGCCGAACGCGGTGACCGCCTCGACCACCATCAGCGCGGCGAGCAGCGCGAAGGCCGCCCAGAGCCGCCCCCGGTGGCGGTGCGCCGCGTTCGCGACCGACCCGTGGTGGTCATGACCTGCGCCCACGCCCACACCCTCCGTCGCACCGGCGGCCCGAACCCAATCTATGCTCACATCGCTATGTATGCAACTAACTCCGCACGCACCCTTCACGGGCCGCACTTTCAGAGAAAGCGTGGCTGTTCCGCGCGCGAAGGCCCCTCTTTCTCTGAAAGTGCGGGCTCGAGGGCGCGACGCGCGGGGGCGGGGGTGAGGGTCAGGGGGTGGGGTCGATGGTGGTGAGGCGCTGGGTGGCGCGGGAGAGGGCGACGTAGAGGGTGCGCACGCCGGAGCCGGGGTCGGCCCGGATCTCGCTCGGGGCGATCAGCACGACGCCGTCGTACTCCATGCCCTTGGCCTGGAGGCTGGTCACCACCTGGAGCCGGGAGCCGCCGCGCCCGGCCAGCCAGCCGGCCACCTCGTCGCGGCGCGGCACCGGCGTGATCACGCCGACCGTGCCCTCCACCTCGGTGAGCAGCGCGTCCACGGCCTGCACGGTCGCCGCCGGCAGCCCGTCGGCGGCGACGGTCAGCGTGACCGGCTCCACGCCGGTGGAGCGGACCGCCGTCGGCAGCTCCAGTTCGGGGTAGAGCCGGCGGATCTCCGCCGCCGCCACCGCGAAGATCTCCGCCGAGTTGCGGTAGTTCGTGGTCAGCGCGAAGCGGTTCCGCCGGCGTCGGCCGAGCGCCTGGTCCCGGGCCCGGTCCAGCTCCTGCGGGTCACCGGTCCAGGCGGTCTGCGCCGGGTCGCCCACCACCGTCCAGGAGGCGAGCCGGCCGCGCCGGCCGACCATCCGCCACTGCATCGGCGAGACGTCCTGCGACTCGTCCACCACCACGTGCGCGTAGTCGCGGTAGTCCTCCGGCCGTTCCCGGGCCGCCGCCCGGGCGGCCCGCTGCCGGTCGGCGAACGTGCTCAGCTCGCGCACGCCGCCGGCCAGCTGGTACGGGTCGCGCTTGGCCCGGGCCGGCCGCACCGGCTTGCCCAGCAGCGCGTCCAGCTCGTCGAGCAGGGCGATGTCGGCCACCGTCAGCCCCTGCGCGTCCAGCGTCCGGTACGCCTCCACCAGCAGCGTGGTCTCCGCCCGGGACAGGATGCCGCCGACGTACCGGCGCAGCCGCTCCGGCCGGGCCAGCCAGCCCAGCACGTGCCGCGGGTGCAGCCGGGGCCACCACGCCTTGAGGAACTCGCGGAACTCCGGCCGGTCGATGATCTCGTCCTCGAAGGCGCGCTGCTCCGGCAGCCGGGTGACGGCCAGCCGGCGGGCCTGGGCGTACAGCGCCGCGAGCACCGCGTCGAAGGCGACCCGCCGAACCTCGTTGCGGCGCGCGCCCCGGGACAGCGCCCGGTCCCGGACGCCGTCCAGCTCGCGGCGCTCCAGCCGGAGCAGCTCACCCCGGTAGAGCAGGCGCAGCTCGCCCGGCCCGTCCGGCACCGCGTCGCGTACCGCCCGCTCCAGGACCTTCCGCATCCGCAGCGAGCCCTTCACCGCCGCCACCTCCGGCGGGTCCGTCCGGGTCGCCGACATGCCCGGGAAGAGCGAGCCCAGCGAGTGCAGGGTGCCGGTCTCCTCGCCGAGCGAGGGCAGCACCGAGGCGATGTACTCGACGAAGACCGAGGACGGGCCGACCACCAGGATGCCGCCGCCGGCGTACCGGCTGCGGTCGGAATAGAGCAGGTACGCCGCCCGGTGCAGGGCGACCGCCGTCTTGCCGGTGCCCGGGCCGCCGGAGACGATGGTGACCCCGGAGCCGGGGGAGCGGATCGCCTCGTCCTGCTCCCGCTGGATGGTGGCCACGATGTCGCGCATCCCCCGGCCGGTGGCCCGGGACAGGGTCGCCAGCAGGGCCCCGTCACCGACCACGGCCAGCTCGGCCGGCGCCGACTCCGGGTCGAGCAGGTCGTCCTCGATCCGGGTGACCTTCTCGGCCGACGACTGGATGGTGCGCCGCCGCACCACGCCCAAGGGCTCGGCCGGGGTCGCCTGGTAGAAGGCCGCGGCGGCCGGGGCGCGCCAGTCGACCACCAGCGTCTCGGCGTTCTCGCCCCGCACGCCGAGCCGCCCGACGTGCAGCACCTGGCCGGTCCGCAGGTCGAGCCGGCCGAAGACCAGCCCCTCGTGCTCGGCGTCCAGCACGTACCGCCGCTGGGCGGCGTGGAACACCATCGCGTCCCGCTCGACCAGCGCGCCGAAGTTGCCCACCCGGGCCAGCCGGTAGCCCTCCTTCTCGGCCTGCGCCGCCGAGCGGCGCAGTTCGGCCAGGCGGGTGTACACCCGGTCGAGATGCCGCTGCTCGGCGGCGATCTCCTGCTCCAGGGTGGTCTGGTCGGTCAACGTGACGGCTCCTGTGCGACGGCGGCGGCCGGGCGCGGGCGCACGCCAGGCGGAATGAGGGTACGGGCAGCCCGCCACCCCCCTTCCGGGCCGTACCGCGTCCCGCGACGTCCGCCACCCTCCACGGGCCGCTCAGCCGGCCGGGATCGGCTCCGTCGCGCCCGTCGTCGTCGGCTCGGTCGGGCTGATCTCCGTGGCGGCGGTCTCGGTCGGGCCGACCTCCGGCGCGCCGGCCAGCACCCGGTCCAGCACCCCGGCCAGCGCGGCGTTCACCTCGTCCGGCCGCTCCATCATCAGCATGTGCCCGGCGCCCGGGCAGACGGTCAGCTCGGTCACCGGCAGCGCGGCGGCGATCGACTCCGCGCAGGGCGGCGGGGTGAGCCGGTCCCGGTCGCCGACCAGCGCCGCCGCCGGCAGGTGGGCCAGCTCGGCCAGGGTCTCCAACCGGTGCTGGGCGCCGATCGAGGCGCGGAACCCGCCGATCGAGCGCAGCGAGGCGCGGGCCACCGCCGAGGTGACCAGGCGGATGTCGGACGGGTCGCAGCGGTCGCCGAAGAGCATCCAGCGGATGCTGGGCCGCAGCGCGCGCAGCAGCGCCCGTGGCGGGCGCCAGGAGCCGCAGCGGGCCAGCACCCCGGCGCCGGTGGTCTCGGCGATCCGGATCAGCCGGGCGATGCGCGGCGACAGCCCGTAGACCGTGTGCGTGTGCCCCTCGGCGGTGGTCGAGACGAAGACCAGCCCGGCGGTACGGGCGGCGAAGTGCTCGGGGTGGCGGTGGGCGTACTCCATCACGGTCATCCCGCCCATCGAGTGCCCGACCAGCACGACCCTGCCCGTCGGGGCCACCGCGTCGAGCACCGCGGCGAGGTCGTCGCCGAGCTGGGCCACGGTCGCCGTGCGCAGGGCCATGCAGCTGGACCGGCCGTGCCCGCGGGCGTCGTAGGTCACCACCCGGACCCGCCGGCCGAAGCGGGCCGTCAGGTCGGCGAGCTGCCGGTGCCAGGCCCGCCCGTCCAGCGTCCAGCCGTGCAGCATGATCACGGTGACCTCGGCGTCCGCCGGCCCGGTCACCTCCACGTGCAGGCGCACGTCGTCGGGAAGCCGTACCTGCTGCTGCTCCGACATCGTGACCTCCCCGGGCCGTCCGGTCCCCTCGTACCGGGTTAACCCGGCGGTAACACCGGCTACCCGTCATGACACCACGCCAACCGTGGTGGTGAGAAGATTCGCATCCCGCCCCGCCAGGCCGGATCCGTGACCAGGCTGGAGGCATGACCGGTTCGAGCGCGGGAGCGGCGCGGACGCCCCGGGCCGCGCTGGCCGAGCTGCTGACCGGCAACCGCCGCTTCGTCAGCGGGCAGCCGGTGCACGGCCACGACGTCACCGCCGCCGCGGCCGTCGCCTCCGGCGACCAGCAGCCGTACGCGGTGCTGCTGGGCTGCATCGACTCGCGGGTGCCGCTGGAGGCGATCTTCGACCAGACCTTCGGGTCGATCTGCGTGATCCGCACCGGCGCGCACGTGCTGGACCGGGCGGTCTGCGGCTCCATCGAGTACGTGGTGGGCCAGCTCGGGGTGCCGCTGGTGATGGTGCTCGGCCACGAGCGGTGCGGGGCGGTCGCCTCGGCGGTGGACACCCTGCGCACCGGGGAGCGGCCGGGCGGCTCGCTGGCGTACCTGGTGGACCAGATCGCCCCGGCGGTGACCGAGGTGGGGGCGGACGACCCGCGGGCGCACCCGATGGCGGTCCGCCGGCACGTGCTGCGCACGGTCGCCGCCCTGCGCGCCGACGACCTGCTCACCGGGCCGGTCGCCGAGGGCCGGGTGGACGTGGTCGGCGCGGTCTACGACCTGGCCACCGGCGAGGTCACCCTGCTCGACCGCTGACCGGTCCCGGCCCCGGCCACGCGTACCCGGGACAGACGGAACCGCCCGCCGGGGTGACCCGACGGGCGGTTCCAGGTGGCGCTTGGGGGGAGGGCTCAGCCCTCGAAGACGCCGGCCTCGACGAGGCGCTTCTCGGTCTTGTCCCAGCCGTCGCCCGGGTGGGTGGCGGCGAGGTTGTTGATCTCGGCGCGGATCTTGGCGGCGTGGCCGGCGGCGGCCAGCACCCGGATCTCCTCGACGAAGGCGTCCGAGTCGGTGCGCAGGTGCGCGGTCTTGCCGTTGGTCAGGTTCCGCACGTAGGCGTGCTTGCCGCCGTTGAGCGGGATGAGGTACTTGAACTCGCCCAGCACGCTGAGGGCGCCACCCTGGCCAGCCTGGCCGGCCCGGACTGACGCGCGCGCGGTCTTAGAGGTGTTGCTCGCCACGGAGGTACTCCTTGCAAGACGTACGGGAGGACGGAAAAACGTCCGGGGGCTGTATGCGGGAGACGCCCGATGAGCCTCGGCCCGCGAAGATGTACGACGGCGCAGAACCGCCCAGAGAACTGTACACGAACACGATGCCTGGTCGGCCACCGTGCCTGTCCGGAGAGCACAACCGGGTCACCGGTCCGGGTATTTCCCCCGGCGAATTTTCCGATTCCCTGGCGAACCATCTGTCACAGAGTCATCATGTGTTGCAGGAACCACTCGGGTGGTCGAGGTCGTAGGGGAAGACGCACCTCGGTCTCCGGGAGGTCACCGTGCCAACGCGTGGCGTCGTATACGTCCACTCGACCCCGCTCGCCGTGTGCTCGCACGTCGAGTGGGCGATCGCGCGCGTCCTCGCCGCGCCGGTCAACCTGCAGTGGACGGGCCAGCCCGTCGATCCCGGCGCCCGCCGGGCCGAGTGCGGGTGGACCGGTCGCCCCGGGACGGGCGCCGAACTGGCTGCTGCCCTCCGGCAGTGGCCCATGATCCGTTTCGAGGTCACCGAGGAGCCCAGCCCGGGCGCCGACGGTGAGCGCTTCATGTACGTCCCCGGCCGTGGTCTGTTCCGCGCCACCGTCGGCGCGGCCGGCGACATCCAGCTCGGCGAGGACCGGCTGCGCAGCATCATGGCGACCGCCCGCGCCCCGGAGGCGCTGGCGCACGCCCTGGACAAGGCGCTCGGCACCGCCTGGGACGCCGAGCTGGAGCCCTACCGGTACGCCGGGGACGGTGCCCCGGTGACGCTGCTCACCCGGGTCGGCTAGGCCCGGGCTTCGCGCCCGGACACCCGGTGGGGGACCGGCACACCCCACCGGCCGGCGCCCGGCTCCGGTTGCCGCGACGAGTCGGCAGCGGGTTTGATGGGCCGCGTGCCGACCTCTCCGCGACGTGCCGGCGTCGCCCTCGCCGCCCTGACCGCGCTGCTCGTCTCCGGGTGCGCGACGGAGCCGGAACAACCGGGCCTGGCGCCGAGCCCGTCGGCCTCCGCCACGCCCGGCCCGACCGCCACCCCGGCGGCCGACCCGGCCGCCCGGGCCGCCGCGCTGGTCGGCACGCTCGCCGACGAGGACCTGGTCGGCCAGGTGCTGATGCCCTACGCGTACGGCAGTTCCGCCACCGACGTCACCGCCGCCTCGGCCGCCGGCAACCGCGCCCTCGCCGGGGTCGACACCCCCGCCGAGATGGTCGCGAAGTACCGCCTGGGCGGGGTGATCCTGGTCGGCTTCAGCGCCGACGACCCGACCTCCGGCAACCAGGCCACCACCAACGTCGACAACCCGGCCCAGGTGCGCGACCTCACCACCGGGCTGCGCGCCGCCGCGGCGAAGCTGCCCGCCGGGGCGGCACCCTTCCTGATCGGCACCGACCAGGAGTACGGCGTGGTGACCCGGATCACCGACGGGGTGACCACGCTGCCCAGCGCGCTGGCCGCCGGGGCGGCCGACGACCCGGCGCTGACCGAGGCCGCCTGGCGGGCTGCCGGCGCCGAACTGGCCGCGATGGGGATCAACCTGGACTTCGCCCCGGTCGCCGACGTGCTGGCCACCCGCAGCACGGTGATCGGCTCCCGCTCCTTCGGCGCCGACCCGAAGCGGGCGTCCGCCCAGGTCGCCGGCGCGGTGAAGGGCCTGCAGAGCGCCGGCGTCGCGGCCAGCGTCAAGCACTTCCCCGGCCACGGGCTCAGCGCCGCCGACTCGCACAAGGACCTGCCGGTGATCGGCCAGCCGCGCAAGGAACTCGACGCCACCGCGTTCCCGCCGTTCACCGCCGGCATCGACGCCGGGGCGATGGCGGTGATGTCGGCCCACCTCGACGTCAAGGCGGTCGACCCGGGCACCCCGGCCACCTTCTCCCGCAAGCTCCTCACCGACGTGCTGCGCGGGCAGCTCGGCTTCCGGGGCGTGGTGATCACCGACGGGATGAACATGGCGCCGGCCAAGCGCTGGTCGCCGGGCGAGGCCGCGGTCCGGGCGCTGCTGGCCGGCAACGACCTGATCCTGATGACGCCGCACGTCGGTCGGGCGTACGACGGGCTGCTCGCCGCGCTGCGCGACGGGTCGCTGCCCCGGCCCCGGCTGGTCGAGGCGGTCACCCGGGTGCTGACCATGAAGTTCCAGCTCGCCGACCGGCCCGCCCCGGCGATGTCCACGCTGAACAGCGCGGAGCACCGCAGGGCGGCGCAGGCCCTCGCGGCGGCGGCGGTGACCGTGCTGCGCGGCTCCTGCGGCGCCCCGGTCCGCGGCCCGGTGACCGTCACCTCCTCCGCCGGCCGGGACCGCACCCGGGCCGCGCTGACCGAGGCGCTCACCGCGGCCGGGGTGCCGGTGGCGCCGAGCGGCGGCACCAAGGTGCACCTGGTCGGCTACGGCGACGGCGCGGACGACCTGAGCGCCGACGCGGCGGTGACGGTGGCCATGGACACCCCGTACGTGCTGGAGAAGGCGAAGTCGCCGACCCTGCTGGCCACCTACTCCTCCAGCCGTACCTCGATGACCGCCCTCGCCGACGTGCTCGCCGGCCGGCAGCGGCCGGGCGGCCGGTCGCCGGTGCGGGTGCCGGGGCTGCCGGCCACCACCTGCCCGGCCTGAGGTCTCCCACGACCGGCCCGGGCGGTGCCCGTCCGGCTGATAGCGTGCGGTGGTCCACCAGGGGAAAGACGCGCGGGAGGGGCGAGCGCCGTGACGCGACCGGAGCCGGCCCTCTCGGTGGTGGTGCCGATGTTCGACGAGATGAGCGTCCTGCCGCTGCTCGCCCGGCGGCTGCGCGCGGTCCTCGACGGCCTCGGCGAGGCGTACGAGGTGGTGGCCGTCGACGACGGCAGCACCGACGGCACCGGGGCCGGGCTGGCCGCGCTGCGCGCCGGCTGGCCCCAGTTGCGGGTGCTGCGGCTGCGCCGCAACAGCGGCCACCAGGCGGCCCTGGTCGCCGGGGTGCTCCGGGCCCGCGGCCGGTACGTGGTCAGCATCGACGCTGACCTCCAGGACCCGCCCGAGACGATCGTCGAGATGCTCCGCCTCGCCCGCGCCGACGACCTCGACATCGTCTACGGCGTCCGGGCCGACCGCCGCACCGACAGCGCGTTCAAGCGGTGGACCGCGGCCGGCTACTACCGGCTGATGCGCCGCCTGGTCGGCAAGCAGGTGCCCGCTCAGGCCGGCGACTTCCGGCTGCTCAGCCGCGCCGCCGTCGAGGCGCTGCGGGAGCTGCCCGAGCGCAGCCCGGTGCTGCGGCTGGTGGTGCCCTGGCTCGGCTTCCCCAGCGGCGAGGTCAGTTACCAGCGCGACGAGCGGGCCGCCGGCCGGACGAAGTACCCGCTGT
The DNA here is from genome assembly GCF_900091515.1 of Micromonospora purpureochromogenes. Taxonomy (NCBI): domain Bacteria; kingdom Bacillati; phylum Actinomycetota; class Actinomycetes; order Micromonosporales; family Micromonosporaceae; genus Micromonospora; species Micromonospora purpureochromogenes. Next base: position 2,234,471 of record NZ_LT607410.1, read on the forward strand.
CCCGGATGGCCGGGCTGGCCGCCGAGAGCGTCACCAGCTTCTCCGCCGCGCCGCTGCGCTTCGCCACCTGGCTCGGCCTGGCCGGGGTGGCGGTCTGCGGGGTGCTGGTGGTGGTGGCCGTCCTCGCCTGGCTGGCCGGATCCACCGTCTCCGGCTGGCCCTCGCTCTACGTGGCGGTGCTCTTCCTCGGCGCCGTGCAACTGCTCTGCCTCGGCCTGCTCGGCGAGTACGTGGCCCGGATCTACACCGCCGTGCAGGGTCGGCCGGCGTACTTCGTCGCCGCCGACAGCGCCGACAGTCCCGACAGCGCCGACAGCCCTGCGGCCGGAGTGGACGCCGCCGCCGGCCCGGCGGGCGCGGGCGAGCTGGCCGACAGCCTGCGGTGACCGCCCTCGCCACCGGCGACGCCGCCCGCGCCGCCGCCGCGCCGCGCCGCCGGCCGGCCCCGGCCCGCTTCGCGCCGGCCCTGTCCGGGTACGCCTTCGTCGCGGTCACCCTGCTCGCCGCCGGCACCCCCGCGGCGGACCTGATCCGCTACACGCTCTACGCCACGCTCGCCGTGGCGCTGCCCGGCACGCTGCTCTGGCGCACGCTGCGCCGCCGGCCGCACACCCTGGTCGAGGACGTGGCGATGGGCAGCGCCCTCGGACTGGTGCTGGAGCTGATCGCCTGGGCCGCCTGCACCGCCGCCGGCCTGCCGGGCTGGCTGCGGCTCTGGCCGGTGGCGGTGCTGCTGCCGTACGCCGCCGTGCCCCGGCTGCGCCGGCACTGGCGGGCCGGCGGGACGACCCCGGTGCCGACCGGCTGGGCCTGGTCGCTCGCCGGGGTGGTCGCCGGGTTCACCCTCTACCTCAGCGAGTCGTTCCTGCGGGTCAACCCGGTGCTGCCCACCGACGAGGGGCAGGCCCAGTACATCGACCTGGCGTTCCAGCTCTCGCTGGCCGGCGCGGCCACCCACCAGGTGCCCCCGGAGGTCCCCCAGGTGGCCGGCGAGGCGCTGCACTACCACTGGTTCGGCTTCGCCCACCTCGCGGCGGCCAGCCTGGTCAGCGGCGTCGACCTGCCCACGGTCTTCTTCCGGCTCGCCGTGCCGGCGCTCTGCGCGCTCGCCGCCATGCTGGTCGCGGTGGTCGGCTGGCGGGTCACCGGCCGGCCGTACGCCGGGGTGGTCGCCGCCGGGCTGATGTTCACCGTCGGGGAGTTCGGCTTCGAGAACGGGCTGCGGCAGCTCTTCGGCAGCCAGGTCACCTTCATCGTCTGGGGCAGCCCGTCGATGACGTACAGCTGGGTGCTGCTGCTGCCGCTGATCGCCGTGCTGGCCGAGATCGTCGGTCGGGCCCGGGGCAGCACCGTCCCGCCGGTGGGCCGGGGCGCCTGGGTGCTGGCGGTCCTGCTGCTCGCCGCCTCCACCGGGGCCAAGGCCAGCTCGGTGCCGGTGGTGCTGGCCGCGCTGGTGTTCACCGTCGCGGTGATGCTGGTGGGGCGGCGGCGACCGTCCCGGCCGGTGCTCGTCGCGGCGGCGCTGGCCCTGGCGGCGCAGGTGTTCGCCACCGCCGTCCTCTTCGCCTTCGAGAGCCACGGCGTGACCGTGCAACCCTTCTCCGGGCTGCGCCCGTACGTCGGCGAGGGGCACTCCGGTCCGGTGACCGCGCTGCTCTGGGCCGGGGTCCTGGTCGCCTTCCTGCTCAACCTCCAGCTCCGCCTCGCCGGCGTGGTGGCGCTGCTGAGGCTGCGCCGGTGGCGGCTGGAGCCGGCGCAGGTCTTCCTGCTCGGCGGGGCGCTGGCCGGTCCGGCGGTCTACCTGCTGGTCGCCCACCCGGGCAGCAGCAACCAGTACTTCACCCGGACCGGCTTCGCCTTCGGGGTGCTGCTGTCCGGCTGGGGCTTCGTCGAGCTGCTGGACCGGGCCGCACTCACGACCCGGGGACGGGTGCTGCTCGGCGCTGGCGCGGCCAGCCTCGCGCTGGCACTGACCGCGTACCAGCTGCGCTTCCCGGCGACCGTGCCGCCCGACCGGCCGTACGCCGCGGTGCTGCCGCTGCTCTGCTGGGCGGCGGCCCTGCTGCTGGCGGTCGTCCTGGTGGCCCTGCTCTGGCCGGGGCTGGTCGACCGCTGGCCCGGGCTGGCCGGCCGGGGTCCGCTGGTGCTGCTCACCGCCGTGCTGGTGGCCGGCGCGCCGGGCCTGGTGCTCGACGCGGCGGCCGCCCGGTACTTCACCAACGGCGGGGCGTACGCGGTGGAGCGGATGCCGGCCTCCCGGGTGCAGGCGGCCCGCTGGGTGCGCGCGCACAGCGCGCCGGAGGACGTGCTGGCGACCAACGTGCACTGCCGGGTGGTGGTGAGCGGCTGGTGCGACGCCCGTTCGTTCTGGCTCAGCGGCTACGCCGAGCGGCCGGTGCTGGTGGAGGGCTGGGCGTTCGCGCCCCGGATGGTGGGCCGGCCCGAAGGCCCGTACGCCCCGTTCTGGGACGCCGAGCGGCTGCGCGCCAACGACGCCGCGTTCACCGCGCCCACCGCCGCCGGCCTGGCCGAACTGCGCGACCGGTACGGCGTGCGCTGGCTGGTGGTCGACCGCACGGTCGACGCGGAGTCCCCGGACCTGGCTGAGCTGGCCGACCTGCGCCACGAGAACGGGCGGATGGCCGTCTACCGCCTGCGGTGACGCCCGGCCCACCACCGGCGGGCCGCGCGCCCGGCGCTCACTTCGGCAGGTTGGTGCTCGACTTGGCCAGCTGGTACGCCGGGAGTATCGGGGTGAGCTCCTCGTAGTCCGCCCCGCCGAGGGTGATCAGGATCTTGCCGTAGAGGCTGGACACCAGGATCGCCCGCTTCCGTCCGTCGTCACCGGTCCAGGTCGCCTCGAACGAGTCCAGCGGGCCGGCCTTGGTGCGCCGGTACTGCCGCTCCCTGGCCGGGCCGTAGTCGTCGATGAACTTGTCCAGGGTGATCTGGGGCGTCCGGGGCGTCGCCCCCTCGATCCGCCAGACCCGCAGGAAGCCGATGTGCCCGGCCGGCTTGGCGTCGATCTCGCAGAGCGGCACCGCCGGTCCGATCTGGAAGTCCTTGGGGGACATGACGGCCTTGACCTTCCACTTCGCCGGCACCGAGAAGGTGATCGGCAGCGGGCAGGTGCTGCCCTTCGGGCCGACCGTGCTGCCGGCGGCGGCCGGGGCGACCTCGTCGTGCCAGGGTGGACCGGCCGCGATCGGCGAGGCGGTCGGGCTGGCCGACGGCGACGGCGACGGCGCCACGGCGGTTTCCTTCGCGTCCTCGGTGCAGCCGGCCACGGTCAGGGTGAGCGCGGCCAGTACGGCCACCCGTCGAATCATCTGTCACGTCCCCCGTCGGATCTCGTGCCGTCGACGCGACGGCCGGCCGATGCTAGTCGACGGGACGCTTCCGCGGGGGCCCGCGGCTCAGGCCGGACGGTGGGCGCGCAGCATCAGCGAGACCCCGGGCAGCGACCGCACCGGCAGGTACCGCTCGGCGGTGACGACTGTGCGCAGCCCCAGGTTGACCAGCGGGTGCAGGTCGTCCAGGTCGCTGCCGGTGGAGGTGCGGCGTCGCCAGGCGGCAACCGGCCGGAGCAGCACGTTCCAGCTCCACAGCTCGTCGACCACCAGGCCGGCCTTCTCCACCACCGCCCGCAGCGACTCCCGGTCGTAGCGGCGGACGTGCCCGACCGCCACGTCGTGGGCCGACCAGAGCGCCATGTCGCAGGGCACCGCGATCAGGGCGGTCCCGCCGGGGCGCAGCGTGCGGCGGATCTCGGCGGCGGCCAGGTGGTCCTCGTCGAAGTGTTCGAGGATGTCGAAGGCGACCACCAGGCCGAGGCTCGCCGATCCGACGGGCAGGTGCCGGGCGTCGGCCCGGATCACGTCGAGCCCGCGTTCCCGGGCCACCCCGGCGCCGTCGACGCTGTACTCCAGGGCCACCGGGCGCCACCCGTGCGCCCGCAGCACCCGGGTGTTGCCGCCGCCGGCCGCGCCGACGTCCAGCGCCCGCCCGGGACGTGCCCCGGCGGCGGCCAGCCGGCGCAGCGACCGGGCCAGCAGGGCCCGCCGCTCGCGGTACCACCAGTGGGTGTCCTCGAGCGCGGCGAGCTTGCGGATCTCCGTCGCTTCCACGGCCTGCTCCTCGCGGGTTCGGCGGCCCTCACCCTAACCGCCCGGTTTGTGACCGCAGGCAGGAGTGGACCGGCACCTACCGCCGGGGCAACGAGCGGACCGCCCGGCAGCACGCGCAACCGGGGCTGAGACGCGGTCAGGGCCCGCGCCCGGAAAGGCGCGGACCCTGACTGGTACGACCGGTGTCTACAGCGGGATGTTGCCGTGCGCGCCCCGGGCGGCGGGCGCCCCGGCGAGCGCCTCGGCGATCCGGCGCCGGGTCTCCTCCGGCTTGATCACGTCGTCCACCACGCCGATCTCCAGCGCCCGGTTCACCCCGCCGGCGACCCGGGTCTGCTCCTCGATCAGCTGCGCGCGCAGCGTCTCGCGCTCCTCCGACGGGGCGGCGGCGAGCTTCTTGCGGTGCAGGATGTTGACCGCCGCGCTGGCGCCCATCACCGCGACCTCCGCGTTCGGCCAGGCGAAGACCGCGGTCGCGCCGAGCGAGCGGGAGTTCATCGCGATGTACGCGCCGCCGTACGCCTTGCGGGTCACCAGCGTCACCCGCGGCACCACCGCCTCGGCGAAGGCGTGCAGCAGCTTCGCCCCGCGCCGGACCACGCCGTCCCACTCCTGGCCCAGGCCGGGAAGATAACCGGGCACGTCGACCAGCACGATCAGCGGCACCCCGAGCGAGTCGCACATCCGCACGAAGCGGGCCGCCTTCTCGGCGCTGGACGCGTCGAGGCAGCCACCCAGCCGCAACGGGTTGTTGGCGATCACGCCGACCGTCCGGCCGGCGAACCGGCCGAGCGTGGTGACCACGTTCGGCGCCCACTTGGCGTGCAGCTCCACGCCGGGGGCGTCCAGCAGCGCCTTGACCACCGGCTTGACGTCGTACGCCCGGTTGGTCTCGGCCGGCATCTTCGCCATCAGGTCGTGGCCGTCCTCGACGCCGGTCGCCACGTCGTCGGGGGAGAGCCGGCCCTGGCGGCCGAGCAGCGCGGCGAGCTTGCGCGACTCGACCATCGCCGCCTCGTCGTCGGCGCAGGTCACGTGCACCACGCCGGAGCGCCGGCCGTGCGGCTCGGGGCCGCCGAGCCGCTCCATGTCGACCTGCTCGCCGGTGACGCTGCGGACCACCTCGGGGCCGGTGACGAAGATCCGCCCGGCGCCGCTCATCACCACGATGTCGGTCAGCGCCGGCCCGTACGCCGCACCACCGGCCGCCGGACCGAGCACCACCGAGATCTGCGGCACCCGGCCGGAGGCGCGCACCATGGCGGCGAAGACCTGCCCGACGGCGTCGAGCGCGACCACGCCCTCGGCCAGCCGGGCGCCGCCGGAGTGCCAGAGGCCGAGCACCGGCACCCGCTCCCGGACGGCGGTGTCGATCGCGTCGACGACGTGCCGGCACCCCTCGGTGCCCATCGCGCCGCCCATCTTCGTGGCGTCCGTGGCGTACGCGATCGCCGGCGTGCCGTCGATCTCACCCCGCGCCCAGAGGACGCCGGAGGTGTCCCGCGGCGCCAGCAGGCGCAGCGAACCGGCGTCGAACAGGGCCCGGAGGCGCAGCTCCGGATCCCGGTAGTCCACGATGGATGTGTCCGCACCAACGGCGGTGGTGGTCACGGGAGCCTCCAAGGCTGTGGTCTCAGGCCCGCGTGAAGACGAGAGCCACGTTGTGTCCGCCGAAGCCGAACGAGTTGTTCAGCGCGGCGGGGATGTCCAGGTGGCGCGCCTTGTTGGCGGCCACCTCCAGAGTGAGGCCGTCGTCCGGGTCGTCGAGGTTGATCGTCGGGGGTACGACACCGTCGCGAATCGCCAGGATCGTGGCGATGGACTCCAGCGCGCCCGCCGCGCCCAGCAGGTGACCGGTCATGGACTTGGTGGCGGTCAGCACCGGGTGGTCGCCGAGCGCCTCGTGCAGCGCCTTGATCTCGGCGATGTCGCCGACCGGGGTCGAGGTGGCGTGCGCGTTGACGTGCACGATGTCCGACTTCGCCACGTCCGCGTCGGCGATCGCCTTGGCGATGGCCCGGATCGCGCCGGCACCGTCCGGGTGCGGCTGGACGATGTCGTAGCCGTCGGAGGTGATGCCCGAACCGGCCAGCCGCGCGTACACCCGGGCGCCCCGGGCGGCCGCGTGCTCGGCCCGCTCCAGCACCAGGATGCCGGCGCCCTCGCCGAGCACGAACCCGTCGCGGCCCTTGTCCCAGGGGCGGGAGGCGCGCTCCGGCTCGTCGTTGCGGGTCGACATGGCGCGCATCGAGCTGAAGCCGGCGATCGGCAGCTGGTGGATGACCGCCTCGGTGCCGCCGGCCACCACCACGTCGGCCCGGCCGGCACGAATCATGTCCATGCCGAGCGCGATGGCCTCCGCGCCGGTCGCGCAGGCGCTGGCCACCGAGTGGACGCCCGCCCGGGCGCCCAGCTCCAGCCCCACCCAGGCGGCGGGGCCGTTGGGCATCAGCATCGGGATGGTGTGCGGGGAGACCCGGCGCGGGCCGGACGCCTCCAGGATGTCGTCCTGGGCGAGCAGGGTCAGCGCGCCGCCGATGCCGGAGCCGACGCTGACGCCCAGCCGGTCCGGGTCGGGCCCGGAGTCGGCCAGGCCGGCGTCCGCCCAGGCCTGCTGCGCCGCGATGATCGCGATCGCCTCGGAACGGTCGAGCCGGCGGAGCTTGACCCGGTCCAGCAGGCCGGCCGGGTCGACGGCCAGCTGGGCCGCGATCCGGACCGGCAGCTGCCCGGCCCACTCCTGGGTGAGCGCACTCACCCCGGAGCGGCCGGCGAGCATGGCGTCCCAGGTCGACGCGACGTCCCCGCCCAGCGGGGTGGTCGCGCCGAGCCCGGTGACGACGACGTCGATGCGACTCATGATCAGGACTGCGCCTCGATGTAGGTGACGGCGTCGCCGACGGTCTTGAGGTTCTGCACCTCGTTGTCCGGGATCTTGACGCCGAACTTCTCCTCGGCCGCCACCACGACCTCCACCATGGAGAGCGAGTCGACGTCGAGGTCGTCGGTGAAGGACTTCCCCTCGGCCACGTCGTCCGGGTTCACCCCGGCAACCTCTTCGAGGATCTCGGCGAGGCCGGTGGTGATCTCGTCACGGGTCATTTCGGTTGGTTCCTCTCATCGGGGGTTACTCGGCGGCCGGCGACCTGCCGACCGCCACTCCTCGGCGCTGGCGCGCCGGAGGGGGTCTCAGGGGCAGCGGACGACCTGACCGGCGTAGGTCAGGCCGCCGCCGAAGCCGAACAGCAGCACCGGGGCGCCCGAGGGCACCTCGCGCCGCTCGATCAGCTTGGACAGGGCCAGCGGCACGCTCGCCGCCGAGGTGTTGCCGGACTCGACGATGTCCTTGGCGATGATCGCCTGCGGGATGTTCAACCGCTTCGCGATGCCGTCGATGATCCGCGCGTTGGCCTGGTGCGGCACGAACGCGGCCAGCTCCGACGGGTCGACCCCGGCCCGCTCGCAGGCCTGCAGGGCGAGCGGCGCCAGCGCGGTGGTGGCCCAGCGGAAGACCGCCTGACCCTCCTGCGCGATGTACGGGCGCCAGCCCTCGATGCGTACCGCGTCGCTCTTCTCCGGCACCGAGCCCCAGACCACCGGGCCGACCCCGGCGGGCTCGCCCTCGGCGGCGGCGGTGACCACCGCGGCCCCGGCGCCGTCGCCGAAGATGATGCAGGTGGAGCGGTCGGTCCAGTCGGTGAAGTCGGAGAGCTTCTCCGCGCCGACGACGATCGCGTTGCGCGCCGCCCCGGCCCGGATCGCGTGGTCCACCGTGCCGAGGGCGTACGCGAAGCCGGAGCAGGCGGTGTTGATGTCGTACGCGCCCGGGGCGCCGATGCCCAGCTTGGCGGCGACCCGGCAGGCCACGTTCGGGCTGCGGTCGACCGACGTGCAGGTGGCCACGACGACCAGGTCGATGTCGGCGGCGGTGAGGCCGGAGTTGGCCAGCGCCTTGCCGGCGGCGGCGGTCGCCATGTCGGCCACCGTCTCCCCGTCGGCGATCCGCCGGGTGACGATGCCGACCCGGTCCCGGATCCACTCGTCGTTGGTGTCGACCAGCTGGGCGATGTCGTCGTTGGTGACGACACGCGAGGGCTGGTAGTGGCCCATCGCGAGGATCCGACTGCCGGTCATACGTGGCCTCCGATGCGGGCGAGGGGTTGGCCCGGCGCGACCGGGTCGTCGTGGTGGGCGAGCCACTCGGTGAGCAGGCCGCTGTCGTGCGCGGTCACCTCGACCGGCCCCTGCCGGGTCGCGATGTGGCCGATCACCTGGCCGGTGCGCAGGTCGGCGCCCTCGGCGAGGTCGGCGGTCGGTTCGAAGGTGCCGGCGGCGGGGGAGACCACCACCCGGAACTGGACCACCGGCTCGTGGCCGCGCAGCCCGCTGTGCCGGGCGATCAGGTCGCGCGCGGCCGGCAGGTCGTCGGGAGTGTTGAGGGTGACGATCTCGGGCCCGCCGGTGGCCTTCAGCTCCCGCTTGACCAGCCCGGCCAGGGTGCCGGCCGGGGGCAGCTCGACCACGCCGGTGACCCCGAGGTCGGCCAGGGTGCGCATGCACAGGTCCCAGCGGACCGGCGCGGTGACCTGGCGGACCAGCCGCTGCACCATCTCCCGGCCGTGGTTGACCGCCGAGCCGTCGAGGTTGGACAGCAGGATCCGGGCCGGCTCGGCCGGGGTGATCCCGGCGGCCACGCCGGCCAGCGCGGCCTCGGCCGGGGCCATGTACGGGGTGTGGAAGGCGCCGGCGACCTTGAGTCGGGTGATCCGGGCCTTCGCGGGCGGCTCGGCGGCGAGCTTGTCCAGCGCGTCGAGTGCCCCGGCGGCGACGATCTGGCCGGCGCCGTTGCGGTTGGCCGGGTGCAGCCCGTGCGCCGTGATCGCGGCGAGCACCTCGTCCGGGTCGCCGCCGAGCACGGCGGCCATCCCGGTGGGCTCCAGGGCGCAGGCGGCGGCCATCTCCCGGCCGCGTACCCCGGCGAGGGTGATCGCCGCCTCGGCCGGCAGCACCCCGGCGAGGGCGGCGGCGCCGAGTTCGCCGACGCTGTGGCCGGCGGTGACCGCGACGTCGTACATCGGCAGGTGCTCGGCGGCGAGCAGGGCCGCCGCGACCAGCAGCGGCTGCGTCCGGGCGGTGTCCTTGATCTCGTCGGCGTCGGCCTCGGTGCCGAGGTGCACCAGGTCGACCCCGGCGAGCGCGGACCACCACCGCAGGCGGGACTCGGTGCCGGGCAGGTCGAGCCAGGGGGTCAGGAAGCCGGGTTTCTGGGAACCCTGGCCGGGAGAGAGTACGGCGAGCACGTCTATGACTCTCCTGGATACCTCTGGGTAGCGCTGTGCCGTCACCGACCAAACCGCACTAGAACCTTTGGAGGGATCCTACAAAAATCAACGGCGGTCATCACCCGCCTGTGACGTTTTCCTGACGCCTGGGGTCATTGTCTGGGTCGGGACGGCAGTGACCGCCGGGACGACCGGGTCGAGCCGTCCGACGGTCAGCGCCACCTGGAGGGCGAACGCGTCCCGGGGCGACAGCGGCGAGAAGCCGGTGACCTCGGCGATCCGGCGCAGCCGGTAGCGGACCGTGTTCGGGTGCACGAACAGCGACCGGGCCGCGCTCTCCAGCGTCCCGCCCGCGGTGAAGAAGGCGTCCAGGGTCTCCAGCAGCTCGCCGCCGGCGCGCACCAGCGCCGCGTACACGTCGTGCCGCAGCCGCCGGCGGGCCTCGGCGTCGCCGGCGAGGGCCCGCTCGGGCAGCAGCTCCGCCGCCGGCACCGGGCGCGGCGCGGTCGGCCAGGCCGGCGCGGCGCGGAACCCGGCGAGCGCCGCCCGCGCCGACTCCGTCGCCTCGTCCAGGCTGGGTACGGCCGGCCCGACCACCACCGGCCCGTCGCCGAACGCGGGCAGCAGCTTCTCGGTGGCGGCCACCGGGTCCGCCGCCCCGCCGAGCACGATGACCAGCCGGTCGCCGTGCACGCCGCCGATCACCTCCACGCCGATCCGGCGGGCCTGCCGGTAGACGGTGTGCAGCACGGCGGCCACCTCCCCGCCGGGGGAGCGGCCCACCGCCACCGCCACCGGCGGCGCGTCCGTCCAGCCCAGTGCCGCCGCCCGGCTGGCCAGCACGTCGGGGGAGTCGCCGCGCAGCAGCGCGTCGACCAGCAGCGCCTGGAGCCGGGCGTCCCACGACCCGCGGGACTCGGCGGCCCGGGCGTACACCCGGGCGGCGGCGAAGGCGATCTCCCGGGAGAACCGCAGCACCGCCTCGCGCAGCTGCTGCTCCTCGCCCGGGGCGGCCAGGTGCGACACCTGCTCCTCGACCACGTCGATGGTCACCTTGATCAGCGCCACCGTCTGCTGGAGGCTGATCGAGCGCGCGAGGGCCTCCGGCGCGGTGGCGAAGACCTCGTCGGAGACCTCCTGGGTGCTGTCCGCGCTGCCGCCGCCCGAGCGCAGCCACTGCACCAGGGACCGGGCCCCGGCCTGGGCCACCAGCATGACCCAGGAGCGCTGGTCGGCCGGGAGCTCGCGGAACCAGGGCAGGCTCTCGTCCATCCGGGCCACGCTGGCGGTGGCCAACGCCCCCGCCGCCCGTTCGATCCGGCGGAGCGTGGCCGACAGCTCCATCCCGCCCGGCTCGCTCACCGGTCCAGCCTGACATGTGCTGACCTGGCGATCCACGCCGGGCGGTCAGTGGGCGCGATCAGCCCCCGCCCGCACCCGGCTGCGCAGCTCCGGTTTGGTCAGGATCCGGCTCACCTGGGTCCTGGTGGTGCTTTCCGCCGGTCCAGGAGACGATCTTTCCGCGCCGCCCGAAGCCCGGAAACCCGGGTACGCGCTGCACACGGCGTCGGTGCCGGCCAGTACGGTGACGTGGGCGCCGGGGCGACCTCCCGGCGCGCGACGCGAGCGTGAGGAGACCGGGATGGCGCACGGGGAGGCCGAACACGGCTGCGCCCAGGGCGAGCCCTGCCGGCTCGGCAACCACGAGCAGCAGGGGCCGCTGCGGCCCCACCGCCGGCTCGCGGCGGTGCCCTGCCCGACCGAGCAGGCCGGCTGGGCGCCCGAGCGGGCCGAGGACGAGGTGGCGGTGCCCCGGCAGCGGCCCGCCGAACCGGCCACGCCGGAGGCGGCGACGTCCCGGCCGCGCGGCGTCGAGCCGGGCCCGCGCCCGCCGGCCGGCGAGCCGGCCGCGTCGGGCGAGCCCGACCCGACCACCCCCCGGGCCTGCCGCAGCGACCTGGCCGGCTGGGCCGGCGCGCACCGGCACGGCCCGGTCCGCCCCAGCCGCCGCCCCGACCGCCGGGAGCGGCCCCCGCACCGCTGGTGCTGACCACCCGGCGGCCGCCCGGCCGCTAGCGTGGGCAGGGTGAAGGCGATCGCGATCGACGCGTACGGCCCGGCCGACCAGCTCGCCCTGCGAGATCTGCCGGACCCGCCGGTCGGCCCCGACACGGTGCTGGTGCGGGTGCGCGCGGCGGGCGTGAACCCGGTCGACTGGAAGGTCCGCGAGGGCCACCTGGCCGCCGCGATCCCCGGTCACTTCCCGCTGGTGCCCGGCTGGGACGCCGCGGGCGAGGTGGTCGCGGTGGGGCCGGCGGTGGCTGGGTTCGCGGTGGGCGACGAGGTGATCGGGTACGTCCGCCGCGACGACCTCCAGTACGGCACGTACGCGGAACTGGTTCCGGCCCCCGAGCGCTGCCTGGCCGACAAGCCGTCGCAGTCGTCCTGGGCGGAGGCCGCCGGCCTGCCGCTGGCCGGGCTCACCGCGTACCAGGCGTTGCAGGCGGCGCGCACCGGCGCGGGGGACACCGTGCTGGTGCACGGGGCCTCGGGCGGGGTCGGTCATCTGGCCGTGCAGGTGGCCCGGGCGCTCGGCGCCGACCGGGTGATCGGCACGGCGAGCGAGGCCAACCACGACTTCGTCCGCGCGCTCGGCGCCGAACCGGTCGGCTACGGCGACGGCCTGGCCGACCGGCTCTGCGCGGTCGCGCCCGACGGGATCGACGTGGCGCTGGACCTGTTCGGCGGGGCGGCGCTGGACGCCTCCGCCGAGCTGCTCGCCCGCCCGGCCCGGCTGATCTCCACCGCCGACCCGGAGCACGTGACCCGGCTCGGTGGCAGCTACGTCTTCGTCAAACCGTCCACCCAGGACCTCACCGTGCTGGCCGGGCTGGTCGACGCCGGCCGGCTGACCGTGCACGTCGAACGGACGTTCCCCCTGGCGCAGGCCGCGGACGCGCAGCGCCTGGTGGCGGCGGGGCACGTCCGCGGCAAGGTGGTGCTGGAGGTCTGAGTCTGCTGGAGGTCTGAGCCGCCCGGGTGGGCGGCTCAGCGGGTACGGCGGCGGACCAGCAGCGCGATCCCGGCCAGCCCGGAAGTGATCACCAGCATCACGCCGGCGTTGAGCAGCAGCAGGCGCTGCAACTCGCTGATCGCGGCGTCGATGTCCCGGCCCGGGTCGAGGGCGTCCTCCGGGATGACCCGCTCGCCGCCGCCGACACCGCCGCTGACCGTGTCGAACTGCCGCTCCAGCGGCACCCCGGCGGTACGCAGCGTCTCCGACATGTTGAGCCGGCCGAGGAACCAGCCGGCGCTGGTCCTGCGGGAGTCCGGCTGCTTGGCCGGCCGGTAGGCCCGGGGCCCGCCCTTGGCCAGCGGGTAGAGGTCGAAGGTCTGCTTCGGCACGTCCCCCGCGAGCACCACGATCGTGTACTTCGGACCGAGCTCGGCGGGCTTGGGACCGGCGGCGGTGCCGCTGCGGCCGAACCAGTTGACCTGGTCGATCACCGCGAGCACCTCGGCGGGCTGGCTGTCGGCACGCAGCCGCAGCGGCTCGGTCAGCCCGTCGCCGGTGATGTCCACCCCGGCGGGGGGCGGCTTCGGGGCGGCCCGTTGCGGGCCGGTGGCCTGCGCGGGCGCGGCCATTCCGGCGCTGAGCACCACGGCTGCCGCCATCGCGACCACCACGCCGAGCAGCCGCCTCACCCTTCCGACCATAGCCGCCTCCTCGCCCCGTTCGATGGATGGCTGTGCTGCAGGGTCACGCGTTGGTCGTCGATGGGGGTGACCGCGCCCGCAGGCCCGGGATCCCCCACCTCAAAGACTCCGCAGAACGGCGCTAGGTTGCAGCTGCTGGACCATTATCTGGAACTATCTGCGATCCGGGCCCGACTAATGGTCAGCCGTTGATCAGCGGGCGGATCGTACCTTTGTGGAGGGGTTCATGGGGGGCAGGGTCGCACGTACGGCGCGTACCTCGCTAGCGGTTACGGGCGTGGCGCTCGGTGTGTCGTTGCTGCTGCCGGCGACGCCGGCGGCCGCGCACAACTCGCTGACCGGCAGCGACCCGGCCGACGGCGCACGGGTCGCCGCGGCGCCCGCCCGGATCGAGCTGCGTTTCCTGTCCCGGGTCGACCCGGCTACGACGAAGATCACAGTGGTCGGGCCGGACAACGTGCCGGCCGCCGGCGCCGCGCCGCGGTTCGCCGGCAGCCGGGTCGCCGTGCCGTTCAAGCCCGGAAAGGCCGGCCTCTACATCGTCGGCTACCAGCTCTCCTCCAGCGACGGCCATCCGGTGAAGGGGGAGGTGCGCTTCACCCTCACCACCGGCACGCCGGCCGATCCGGCCTCCCCGTCGCCGTCGCCGTCCTCGGCGCCCCCGTCGCCGTCCGTGGGGACGGCGTTGCCGTCGACGGGCGCCGCGACGGCCGGGCCGGCCGTCCCCGCTGCCCGCTCCGACGACGACGGCACGCCGGTCTGGCCCTGGCTGGTCGTCGCCGGGCTGGTGGTGGCCGGGCTCGGCGCCGCCCTGCTCCGCCGCCGCGCCACCCGCTCCTGACCGGTCCCGGGCGGTCCCCGGCCGGGGACGGGTCGGTCACCGGGTCCGACCCAGCTACGACGTAGGGCCCGCCGATTCCCGGCGGGCCCTACTCGGGTACGTCTCAGACCAGGCGGACCCGGGCGGCGCGCAGCCGGACCAGGGTGCGCTCCCGGCCGAGCACCTCCAGCGACTCGAACAGCGGCAGCCCGACGGTGCGGCCGGTGACCGCGACCCGGACCGGCGCCTGCGCCTTGCCCAGCTTCAGGCCGCGCTCGGCGCCCACCGCCTCCAGGGTCGCCTTCAGCGACTCGGCGTCCCACGACTCCAACGCGTCGTACGCGGCGATCGCCGCGTCCAGCAGCTCGGCCGCGCCCTCCTTCATCGCCTTGGCCCAGGCGGCCTCGTCGATCAGCGGGTCGGCCAGGAAGAGGAAGTCGACGTTCGGCACGATCTCGCTGAGCACCGCGATCCGGGTCTGGGCCAGCGGCGCCACCGCCGCGAAGGCCTCGGCGTCGAACTCGGCCGGCTGCCACGGCGGCGGGGCGATCGTGTCGGTGCCGGTCAGCCAGGGCTGGCAGGCGGCCACGAACTCGTCGACCGGCAGGGCGCGGATGTACTCGCCGTTGAACGCCCGCAGCTTCTTCTCGTCGAAGAAGGCGGGGGAGGGGTTGACCTCCTCCAGCCGGAACTCCTCCTCGATGACCGACCAGGGCACGATCTCCCGGTCGCCCGACGGCGCCCAGCCGAGCAGCATCAGGTAGTTGCGCATGGCGTCGGCGAGGTAGCCCTCGTCCCGGTACGCCTCCAGGGCGACCTTGTCCCGGCGCTTGGAGAGCTTCTGCCGCTTCTCGTTGACCACCACCGGGACGTGGGCCCAGACCGGCGGCTTCACCCCGAGGGCGTCCCAGAGCAGCTGCTGCTTGGGAGTGTTGGGCAGGTGCTCCTCGGCCCGGACCACGTGGGTGATCCCCATGGTCATGTCGTCGACCACGTTGGCCAGCAGGAAGACCGGGGAGCCGTCGCCGCGGGCGATGACGAAGTCCTCGATCAGCTTGTTCTCGAAGGTCGGCTCGCCGCGGATCAGGTCGACCACCACGGTCTCGCCCTCGTCCGGGGTGCGGAAGCGCAGCGCGCGCCCCGGCCCGGGCTCCAGGCCCCGGTCCCGGCAGAAGCCGTCGTAGCCCTGGTACTGCGAGCCGGTGCGGGCCTGCACGTCCTCGCGGGTGCAGTCGCAGTAGTACGCCCGGCCGGCCTCGTGCAGCCGCTGGGCGGCGGCGCGGTGCTCCGCGGCGTACTGCGACTGGAAGTACGGGCCCTCGTAGCTGCCCCGGGCGATGCCGATCCACTCCAGCGCGGACAGGATGCCCTCGGTCCACTCGGGCTTGTTGCGCGCCGCGTCGGTGTCCTCGATGCGCAGCACGAAGACCCCGCCCTGCTGCTTGGCGTAGATCCAGTTCTGCAGCGCCGAGCGGGCGCCGCCGACGTGGAACATACCGGTCGGGGAAGGGGCGAAGCGCACACGTACCGTCACGTCCTCCAGCCTACGGCCGCCCGCGACCCCATTCCCCCAGGGGTCCCACGCCGCCCCCCACACCCCCCAACATCCACGCGCCTGCACGGAAAGCGTGGCCATTCGGCGCCGAATGAGCACTCTTTCCGGGAAAGCGCGGGCGGTGGGGTGGGGTGGGGTGGGGGTCAGCGGACGGAGCGGATTTTGAGGACGAGGGCGCTGCCGAGGAGGGTGACGGCGGCCGTCGCGGCGTAGAGGGTGGGGTAGCCGCCGAGGTGGACCACGATCGGGGCGGAGATGGCCGGACCGAGCACCTGCGGGGCGGAGTTGGCGATGTTGATCACCCCGAGGTCCTTGGCCCGGTCGGTGGCGCGGGGCAGCACCTCGGTGATCAGCGCCGCGTCCACCGACAGGTAGACGCCGTAGCCGGCCCCGAGCAGCAGCGCGGCGGCCACCGCCATCGACCAGACCGGCGCGACGGCGAGCAGCAGCGCCGCCACCGCCATGATCACCCCGGAGGTGATCACGAAGACCTTGCGCCGGCCGGAGCGGTCGGAGA
This sequence comes from Micromonospora purpureochromogenes, assembly GCF_900091515.1. NCBI lineage: Bacteria > Bacillati > Actinomycetota > Actinomycetes > Micromonosporales > Micromonosporaceae > Micromonospora > Micromonospora purpureochromogenes. The sequence continues at coordinate 2,250,489 of NZ_LT607410.1, forward strand.
GCCGGCCGGCGACCACCGCGGTCAGCATCATCCCGACGGTGTAGAGCAGGATCAGCACCAGCAGCGCGCCCTCGGGGTCGGGGTGGCGCACCCCGTCGGTGAGGAAGTACAGCAGGTAGAGGGTGCCGAGCGCGTTGCCGATCTGGACCAGGAAACGGGTGATCCAGGCCCAGGCGAAGTCCGGGTGCCGGCGCGGGCTGATCCACATCGAGGCGGCCAGCGCCCGCCAGCGCAGCGCCGGCCGGTGCGCCCGGGGCAGCGGGTCGTCGGCGGTGAGCAGCGCGAACGGCAGCGAGAGCAGCAGCACAGCCACCGCGATGGCCGCGTACCCGGCGGTGGTGCCACTGACCACGGCGGTGACCAGCACCGCGCCGACCACCAGGCCGAGGGCCTGCGGGATGCCCACCCAGCCGGAGACGCCGCCGCGCTGGGCGACCGGCACCCGGTCCGGGATGGCCGCGGTCAGGCTGGCCAGCATCGCGTTGAAGCACACCTGCGCGGCCACCCAGCCCAGCGTCACCCCGGCGATGGTGTCCTGCCGGGCCAGCAGCACCAGGGCGAGCGCGCCGAGCACCGCCCCGCCCGCCGTCCAGACGTGCCGGCGGCCGAACTCCCGTCCGCCGATCCGCAGGCAGGTACGGTCCGACAACGCCCCGGCGAGCGGGTTGGCGAGCACCGCCGCGAGCGCGCCGATCCCGGTGACGACGGCCAGCATGGCCTCCTTGTCGAGCGGAGCGATCCGCTCGACCTGCTGCGGCAGCAGCACCTGGATCGGGGTGAAGAAGGCCATCCAGACGCCGAGGTTGGCCGCGAAGATCAGCGCGATCCAGCTCCGCCGGACCGGCACCATCGGCTCGGCGAGCGCCGCCGGCAGCGAGGTCGGCGTCGGGTCGATCGTGGTCATCGCCGGCCGACCTGGTCCCGGTACCAGGCGTACGAGGACTTGGGCGTACGGACCTGGGTGTCGAAGTCGACGTGCACCAGGCCGAAGCGCTTGGTGAAGCCCTCCGCCCACTCCCAGTTGTCGAGCAGCGACCAGACGAAGTACCCGGTCACGTCGACGCCGTCGTCGATCGCCGCCCGGACCGCCCGCAGGTGCCCGTCGAGGTACGCGATCCGCTCCGGGTCGTGCACCCGGCCGTCGGCGCCGGGTACGTCGTCGTAGGCGCAGCCGCTCTCGGTGATCTGGATCGGGGGCAGCGCCTCGCCGTAGGTGTCGTGCAGCCAGGTGAGCAGTTCGCGCAGCCCTTCCGGGACCACCGGCCAGTCGAAGCCGGTCCTCGGGTAGCCCTCCAGCGGCACCATCTCGAACGGCAGCGGCGCGCCCTCCTCCGGCGCGCGGATCCCGGTCGGGTTGTAGTAGTTCACCCCGAGCACGTCGATCGGCGCGGCGATGATGTCCAGGTCCCCGTCGCGCACCGGGGCGCCCTCGAAGCCGGGCGGGTAGCCCCGGCCGAGCAGCGGGTCGGTGAAGAGCCGGTTGTGCAGCGTGTCGTACGCCGCCCCGGCGGCCCGGTCGGCGTCGGTGCCGCCGAGCAGCCGCACCGGCGAGTAGTTGTTGGCGATGGCGACTCCACTGGTGCTGCGGGCGCGCAGCGCGGCGACCGCGAGGCCGTGCCCGAGCAGCTGGTGGTGGGCGACCGGCAGGGCGTCGAAGAGCAGGAACCGGCCCGGCGCGTGCACCCCCGTGCCGTGGCCGAGGCTCATGTGGATGAACGGCTCGTTCAGCGTGATCCAGAGCTTCACCCGGTCGCCGAGGCGCGCGGCGACCAGGTCGGCGTACTCGGCGAAGCGGTGCGCGGTGTCCCGGTTCAGCCAGCCGCCGGCGTCCTCCAGCGGCTGCGGCAGGTCCCAGTGGAAGAGGGTGGCCACCGGGTCGATGCCGGCGGCGAGCAGGTCGTCGACGAGCCGGTCGTAGAAGTCGAGGCCGGCCGGGTTGGCCGCCCCAGTCCCGCCGGGCTGCACCCGGGGCCAGGCGATCGAGAACCGGTACGCCGAGATGCCCAACCCGGCCATCAGCGCGACGTCCTCGCCGTGCCGGTGGTAGTGGTCGCAGGCCACGTCGCCGGTGCTGCCGTCGACGATCCGCCCGGGGGTGTGCGCGAAGGTGTCCCAGATGGACGGCCCGCGTCCGTCGGCGTCGGCGCCACCCTCGATCTGGTACGCGGAGGTGGAGACCCCCCAGCGGAAGCCGGCGGGGAACGCGGGCATCGGCGCGGTCGTCACAGTCGCCCTCCCAGAAACGTGAGACGTGTTCGGGACTCTAGGGCGCGGACCCTTGAAGCGCCATAGGCCCGCAGCGGTGCCGGCGCAAGGGTTTTCGGCGTGTCTTTTCCGAACCCGTCCTGGTACGTCCGAATTTGCGCATACAGTGCGGAATATCGCGGATGTCCTCAGTGGGGGAAGACAGAAATGATCCTCGTGGAACGCAGTGCGCACGTGATGGCGCCGATGGAAGCGGTCTGGGACGTCGTGCAGCGGGCCGAGCAGTTGCCGGCCTGGCTGGCGGGCGTCCGCGCGGCCGAGGTTCTCTCGGGGGAGGGCTTCGGCCGGCGACAGCTGGTCCAGGCCGGGCGCGGCGCGGCGCATGAGGCCGAGGTGATCGCCTACCAGGAGCCGACCCTGATCGGGTGGCGGGAGCGGGCCCGGGGCGCCGGCGCCCGGGCCGAGGCGCGCACCGAGATCTACGTCCAGCTCACTCCCGACGAGGAGGAGGGCGGGACGATCGTGCGGCTCATCGTCGTACGGTGGCCGGCCGGTCCGGTCAAGGCGGCCCTGCTCCGGCTCGGGCTGCGTCGGGTCGGCGCCGACCTGGAGGACTCGCTGGCCCGCCTCACCGACCTGGCCGCCGTCGGCTGAGCAGGGCGCGTCCTAGGGCGTCACCCGCGACGGCGGTGGCCCGGCGTCCCCGCCAGGGGCTCCGGACCACCGCCGCTTCCGTGACCGGCCCCGCTCCCGCGCCGCCTGGCGAGTGGACTTCGACGCCAGGTCGGCGAGGTGGCGGCATCGTCGGCACCGGGACACCGCCACGTCGCCGAGGTGGAGTCGATCGGCAGGCGGCGGGCCGGGAACGACAGCGGGCCCGGCGCGTGGTGCGCCGGGCCCGTCGGTCGTACGCGGGGACTAGCTGTCGCCGCCGGTCTCGCCGACCGGGGCGGCGGTGACGTCCTCGAGGGCGTACTTCTTGGCCGCCTCGGCCGGCACGTTCGCCGGCACCGTGCCGCGCAGCGCGAGCTGCCGCAGCGTCGCGACCGCCACCGACTCGGCGTCGACGTGGAAGTGCCGGCGCAGCGCGTGCCGGGTGTCCGACATGCCGAAGCCGTCGGTGCCGAGCGAGGTGTAGTCGCCGGGGACCCAGCGCGAGATCAGGTCCGGCACCGCGCGCATCCAGTCGCTGACCGCGACCTTCGGCCCCTCGGCGTCGGCCAGCTTCTGCTGGATGTACGGCACCCGCGGCTCACTGCCCGGGTTGAGCAGGTTGTGCTCCTCGCACTCGACCGCGTCGCGGCGCAGCTCGGTCCAGGAGGTCACCGACCAGACGTCGGCGGCCACCCCCCAGTCCTGGGCGAGCACCTGCTGCGCCTTGAGGGCCCACTGCATGCCGGTGCCGGAGGCCAGGATGTTGGCCTTCGGGGCGTCCGCGCCCATCTGCGGTGCCGGGGAGTAGCGGTAGATGCCCTTGAGCAGGCCCTCGACGTCCACGCCCTCGGGCTCGGCCGGCTGGTGGATCGGCTCGTTGTAGACCGTGAGGTAGTAGAAGACGTTCTCCTGCGCGTCCCCGTACATCCGGTGCAGGCCGTTCTCCATGATGTGCGCGAGCTCGAACGCGAACGCCGCGTCGTAGGCGACGACCGCCGGGTTGGTGGCGGCGAGCAGCAGCGACTGCCCGTCCTCGTGCTGGAGGCCCTCACCGTTGAGCGTGGTCCGGCCGGCGGTGGCGCCGAGCAGGAAGCCCCGCGCCATCTGGTCGGCCGCCGCCCAGAGCCCGTCGCCGGTGCGCTGGAACCCGAACATGGAGTAGAAGATGTACATCGGGATCATCGGCTCGTCGTGGGTGGCGTACGACGTGCCGGCCGCGGTGAACGAGGCGACCGAGCCGGCCTCGTTGATCCCCTCGTGCAGGATCTGCCCGGTGGTCGACTCCTTGTACGACAGGAACAGCTCCCGGTCGACCGAGGTGTACCGCTGGCCGTGCGGCGAGTAGATCTTCGCGGTCGGGAAGATCGAGTCCAGCCCGAAGGTGCGGGCCTCGTCCGGGATGATCGGCACCCATCGCTTGCCGAACTCCTTGTCCTTCATCACGTCCTTGAGCAGGCGGACGAAGGCCATCGTGGTGGCCACCTTCTGCTTGCCCGAGCCGCGCTTGACATCGGCGAACCGCTCCGGACCCGGGATGGTCAGCCGCTTGCTGCTGGTCCGCCGGGACGGCAGGTAGCCGCCGAGCTGCTGGCGCCGCTCCTTGAGGTACGCGATCTCGTCGGACTTCTCGCCCGGGGTGTAGTACGGCGGCAGGTAGGGGTTGTCCTCCAGCGCCTTGTCCGGGATGTCCAGGTAGAGGCGGTCGCGGAAGGTCTTCAGATCCTCCAGCGTCAGCTTCTTCATCTGGTGGGTGGCGTTGCGGGCCTCGAAGTGCGAGCCGAGCGTCCAGCCCTTGATCGTCTTGGCCAGGATGACCGTCGGCTGCCCGGTGTGCTCGGTCGCCGCCTTGTACGCCGCGTAGAGCTTGCGGTAGTCGTGGCCACCCCGCTTGAGGTTCCAGATCTCGTCGTCGGAGAGGTGCTCGACCATCTTGCGGGTCCGCGGGTCGCGGCCGAAGAAGTGCTCCCGGACGTACGCCCCGGACTCTGCCTTGTAGGTCTGGTAGTCGCCGTCGGGCGTGGTGTTCATGAGGTTCACCAGCGCGCCGTCGGTGTCCGCGGCGAGCAGCGGGTCCCACTCCCGGCCCCAGACCACCTTGATCACGTTCCAGCCGGCGCCCCGGAAGAAGGCCTCCAGCTCCTGCATGACCTTGCCGTTGCCCCGGACCGGGCCGTCCAGCCGCTGCAGGTTGCAGTTGATCACGAAGGTGAGGTTGTCCAGCTCCTCACGGGCGGCCACGCCGATCGCGCCGAGGGTCTCCGGCTCGTCCATCTCGCCGTCGCCGAGGAACGCCCAGACGTGCTGCTGGGAGGTGTCCTTGATGCCCCGGTGGTGCAGGTACCGGTTGAACCGGGCCTGGTAGATGGCGTTCAGGCCGCCGAGGCCCATCGAGACGGTGGGGAACTCCCAGAAGTCCGGCATCAGCCGCGGGTGCGGGTACGACGGCAGCCCGCCACCCGGGTGGGACAGCTCCTGACGGAACCCGTCGAGCTGGTCCTCGCTCAGCCGTCCCTCCAGGAACGCCCGGGCGTACATGCCGGGGGAGGCGTGACCCTGGTAGTAGATGTGGTCGCCGCCGCCGGGGTGGTTCTTGCCCCTGAAGAAGTGGTTGAAGCCCACCTCGTAGAGCGAGGCCGAGCTGGCGAAGGTGGAGATGTGCCCGCCGACGCTGATCTCCGGGCGCTGCGCCCGGTGCACCAGCATCGCCGCGTTCCACCGGACGTACGCCCGGATCCGCCGCTCGACGTGCTCGTCACCCGGGAACCACGGCTCCCGCTCGGGGGCGATGGTGTTGATGTAGTCGGTGGTGGTCAGCGACGGCACCCCGACCTGGCGCTCACGGGCCCGCTCCAGCAGGCGCAGCATGACGTAGCGGGCGCGCTTTGTCCCGCGCTCGTCGATGACACCGTCGAGCGACTCGACCCATTCGCTGGTCTCTTCAGGGTCGATGTCCGGAAGCTGGCTCGGCAGACCAGCGGTGATCACCGGGCGCTTGCGTTCCGTAGCCACAGGCGTTCCCTCGGTTGTGTGTGGGATAGGTCTCTAGCGCCATCCTGCCCCCTGGTGGCACCCGTCGTCACGTCTAGCTCCCCCAGACGCGACGCTCAACACAGGTACCCGCCGGTAACTTTGCGCAACCGCCCGATGCGCTAGGCGACCGGGCGCTTGTCCGCCGTCCCTACCCTTCGGGCATGCGAAGGCATCCGGTGTTCCTGGGGCTCGTGACGACCGTCGCCGGCGTGGCCGGCATGGCGGTGGGGCTCGCCGGCCTCATGAAGGGCAAACCGGAGATGGTGGGCTTTCTGGTCCTCGGCGGGTTCGCGCTGCTGCTCGTCATCGGTCTGGCCGGGGACGCCCGCCGTCCCCGTCGCCGGTCCCGTGCCCGCCACGCGGCGGCCGGCTGGTACTCGCCGGGGCCGTACGGGGGAGTCGGCGTGGACCCTGGCTGCGGCGGCCCCGATGATGGATCGGACTCCGATCGGGCCGGTGGCTCCGATGGAGGCCGTTCGGGCTTCTGGGGCGGGCACGACGGCGGCTCGGGTTCCCACAGCGGCTCGGACGGTGGCGGATTGAGCTGGGGCGGCTCGGACGGTGGCGGATCGAGCTGGGGTGGCTCGGACGGCGGAGGCGGCGGCAGCTACTGAGCCGGTACGGCAGAATGCGCCGTATGCGCAGTGAGGTGATCACCGTCCGGACCGGGTCCCGGCCGACCGTCCAGGACATCACCGCCGAGGCCGAGCAGTTCGTCGCCGGCCAGGGCGACGGGCTGCTGCACGTCTTCGTGCCGCACGCCACCGCCGGCCTGGCGATCATCGAGACCGGCTCCGGCTCCGACGACGACCTGCTGCGGGCGCTGGACGACCTGCTCCCCACCGACGACCGGTGGCAGCACCGGCACGGCTCGCCGGGGCACGGGCGCGACCACGTACTGCCGGCGTTCGTGCCCCCGTACGCGACCCTGCCGGTGCTCGACGGCCGCCTGGCGCTGGGCGCCTGGCAGTCCCTCACCCTGGTCGACACCAACGGCGACAACCCCACCCGCCAGGTCCGCCTATCCTTCCTCCCCGCCTGACCCTCCGCGGCTCGGGACCCTCTTTCACGGAAAAAGTGGCCATCCCGCGCGGAATGGCCACTCTTTCCGTGAAAGTGCGCCCAGGAGAGGTGCGGGCGCGCGTCAGGCGGTGGCGGTGGCGAGCTGGGTTACGCGGGTCTTGGTGGCGAGGGCGTCGAGGAGGGCACGCAGGAGGGTCTCGGTGGTCTCGTCCTTGACGGTGCCGTCGGCGGCGAGCTTCTCGTGGGCGTTGGTGACGATGATCTCGGGCTTGGTGACCACCGCGGAGTCGGTCCAGAGGAAGAGTTGGCGCAGCTGGAGCTGGGCGCGGACCGTGCCCATTCCGGTCGGCGCGGCACCGACGATGGCGATCGGCTTGTGCGCCAGTGGGGAGACCCACGAGGTGATCGGGAAGCTGGGGCGCGACGCCCAGTCGAGGGCGTTCTTCAGCACGCCCGGGACGCCGTAGTTGTACTCCGGCGTGGCGATGAGCAGGGCGTCCGCCGCGGCGATCCGCTCCCGTAGGTCCGTCACGGCCGCCGGTGGCTCGGGCTCGACGTCCTCGCTGAAGGGCGGGATCGCGCCGAGGTCGGTGTACTGCTCGATGGTCAGGCCGGCCGGAGCGAGCCGCTGCGCGGCCCGGATCAGCGCTGTGTTGAACGACGCCTCGCGGAGGCTGCCGGAGATGGCGAGGACGGTGAGGTCGGACATGTGGATCCTTTCGATCGCAGATGCGTGAGCTTGCCAATAGTAGAGCTGCTCAACTATCTGCCCGCAAGTAGGATGTGAGACATGACGCAGAGCACCGTCCCCGCCGGATCCGACCTGGGCGACCGCTCCGGGCTGGCCGGGGACGCGGTGCGCCGGATCATGCACATCGCCTCCGCCATCCGGCACTACCAGGACGTCGAGGTCGGCGAGCTGGGGCTGACCCCGGCGGCGGCCCGCGCGCTGCACGAGCTGGACCCCGACCGGCCGCTGCCCGCCCGCGACCTCGCCGAGCAGTTGCGCTGCGACCGGTCCAACGTGACCGCGCTGGTCGACAAGCTGGAGCAGGCCGGGCTAGTCGAGCGCCGGATCGACCCGGCCGACCGGCGGCAGAAGACGCTGGTCGTGACGGACGCCGGCCGCCGGATGCGCGAGCGGGTGCACCAGGTGATGAGCGACTCGCGACTGCTCGCCGGCCTGAGCACCGCCGAGCTGGCCACCCTGCGCGAGCTGGTCTGGAAGGTCTCCGACGGCGGCTGCCCGGAGCAGTGCGGCCCGGAGTGAGCCCGGCCGGGCGGATCGTGTCCGAGTGGGCGACCCTGGCCTCCGTCGGTAATGCTGATCGACGTGACCACCCCGCAGCATCTCGACGACCGGTTCCGGGAGAGCCTGGGCGCGCTGCCCGAGCCCGAGCGGCGGCGTGACCCCGCGCAGCCGGTCCGCGACGGCGCCACGCTGACCGGGCACCAGCTGCTCGCCCTCTTCGACGCCCAGGTCACCAGCCGCCAGCTCGACCTGGCCGGCCGCTGGCTGCGCAGCTTCGGCGAGGGCTTCTACACCATCGGCTCGGCCGGGCACGAGGCCAACGCCGCCGTCGCCGCCGCGCTGCGCCCCACCGATCCGGCCCTGCTGCACTACCGCTCCGGCGCCTTCTACTGCGCCCGCGCCGCCCGGGCGGCCGGCGAGTTCCCGGCTGCCGACGACGAGGCCACGCCCACCTCCGACGTCCCCGAGGCCGCCGGCGATGACGCCACGTCGCCGGTGGCGGGTGACGAGGCGGCGACTCGGCCGGACCTGTCCCCGGTCGGTGGCGCACCCACGGGTCCGGCTGACTACCAGGTCGGCACGGACGGCACTGTCGAGCCGGTCCCCGCATTCGCCGACCCGGGTGCGGACCCCATCGACGTCGGTGCTGCGGGTGGCGGCGCGACCTCGGGCGACCCGGCGTTCGGCGCGGTCCAGCCGGACGCGTACGCGGCCGCCGCGCGGGACGTGCTGCGCGGGATGGTCGCCTCGGCGCGGGAGCCGCTCGCCGGGGGCCGGCACAAGGTCTTCGGCCGGGCCGACCTCGCGGTGGTGCCCACCACCTCCACCATCGCCTCGCACCTGCCCCGGGCGGTCGGCCTGGGCCTGGCCCTGGAGCGGCTGCGCCGGGTGGAGACCGCCGGCCGCCGGGACGGCGCCGACGCCCCGCCGCGCTCGCCCTGGCCCCGGGACGCCATCGTGGTCTGCTCCTTCGGCGACGCCTCGGTCAACCACGCCAGCGCCACCGCCGCGCTGAACACCGCCGGCTGGTACGACCACACCGGGCTGCGGATCCCGGTGCTCTTCGTCTGCGAGGACAACGGGCTGGGCATCAGCGTCCGCTCGCCGCAGGGCTGGGTCGAGCGGACCCTGCGGGCCCGGCCCGGACTGCGCTGGTTCGCCGCCGACGGCGCGGACCCGGTCGAGACGTACCAGGTGGCTGCCGAGGCGGCGGCCTGGGTGCGCCGGCACCGGCGGCCGGCGGTGCTGCACCTGCGCACCGTACGGCTGCTGGGGCACGCCGGCGCGGACGCGGAGAGCGCCTACCGCAGCGCCGCCGAGATCGCCGCGGACGAGGCGCGCGACCCGGTGCTCGCCACCGCCCGGCTGCTGGTCGACGCGGGGCTGGCCACCGGCGGGGAACTGCTGTCCCGTTACGACGAGCGCGGCTGGCAGATCCGCCGGATCGCCGAGGAGGTGCTCGACGAGCCCAAGCTCGCCACGGCGGCCGAGGTGGTGGCCCCGCTCGCGCCCCGCAGGCCGGCACGGGTCGCCGCGGCGGTGGCGGAGGTGGCGGCGCGGGCCGGCGGGTCGGGAGCCGGCGCCCGCGTCGAGGCGTTCGGCGGGAAGCCGCCGGAGCTGGCCGGCCCGCTCACCCTCGCGCAGAGCATCAACGCCGCCCTGGCCGACGGGCTGCTCGCCCATCCGCAGCTGGCGGTCTTCGGCGAGGACGTCGCCGCCAAGGGCGGGGTGTACGGGGTGACCAAGGGGCTGCGCGAGAAGTTCGGCCCGGCACGGGTCTTCGACACGCTGCTCGACGAGACCTCCGTGCTGGGGCTGGGCCTGGGAGCCGGGCTGGCCGGGCTGCTGCCGGTGCCGGAGATCCAGTACCTGGCGTACCTGCACAACGCCGAGGACCAGCTGCGCGGCGAGGCGGCCACCATGCAGTTCTTCTCGCAGGGGGCGTTCCGCAACCCGATGGTGGTACGGGTGCCGGGGCTGGCGTACCAGGAGGGGTTCGGCGGGCACTTCCACAACGACAACTCGGTGGCCGTACTCCGGGATGTGCCCGGCCTGGTGATCGCGGTGCCGGCGCGGCCGGACGACGCCGCGCCGCTGCTGCGCACCTGCCTGGCCGCCGCGGCGGTGGACGGCAGCGTCTGCGTCTTCCTGGAGCCCATCGCGCTCTACCACACCCGTGACCTGTACGAACCCGGCGACGGCGAGTGGCTGGGCCAGTACATTGAGCCCGGCGGGTGGGCGGCCGGGCACGTGCCGATCGGTCGCGCCCGGGTCTACGGCGTCGGCTCGGCCCAGGATGTCACCATCCTCACCTTCGGTAACGGGGTGCGGATGTCGCTGCGGGCCGCCGCCGTCCTCGCCGACGAGGGGATCGGCACCCGGGTGGTGGACCTGCGGTGGCTGGCCCCGCTGCCCGTGGCGGACATCATCCGCGAGGCGTCGGCGACCGGCCGGGTGCTGGTGGTGGATGAGACGCGCCGGTCCGGCGGCGTCGGTGAGGGGATCATCGCGGCGCTGGTCGACGCCGGATATGTAGGCGCCGCGCGACGAGTTGCCGGGGTCGACTCGTTTGTACCATTAGGTCCGGCCGCCCGTCAGGTTCTGGTCTCCGAGGAAGCCATTACCCAGGGTGCCCGTACGCTGCTGGCACGGTAAATTCCGTTCCACCCGGTGCGCCACTTGCGCGTGGGCCCGCAACTGTGTGGACTTTGCCTGACGGCGTCGCACGACGCCGCGAGCAGGGATGAGATGAGGAGGCACGCGACAGTGAGCGCGACCGCAGGTCAGGCCGCCGACGGGGTACGCAGCCTGGCGGACCGGTTCGGGATCGAGCCGGGGATGGTCGTCATGGAGATGGGGTACGACGATGACGTCGACCAGGACCTCCGCGACGCCCTGACCGACCGCTGTGGAGATCTGGTCGACGAGGACACCGACGAGGTGGTCGACGCGGTGCTGGTCTGGTACCGCGACGGCGACGGTGACCTCTTCGAACTCCTCGTCGACGCCCTCGGCCCGCTGGCCGACGCCGGAGTCGTGTGGCTGCTGACCCCGAAGGCCGGCCGGGACGGGCACGTCGAGCCGAGCGAGGTCGCCGAGTCGGCGCAGACCGCCGGGCTCCAGCAGACCTCGGCGATCAACGCCGGCCGGGACTGGAGCGGCGCCCGCCTGGTGCTGCGGCGGGGTTCCAAGGGCGGCAAGAAGTAGCCCGGCCACCGGTGACCCGGCGGCGGTCGCCGCCGGGTGTGGCAGGCTGTTGCCACCTCCAGACTCAACCCAAGGAGCTCGCATGCCCATCGAGGTTGGCGCCGAGGCGCCGGACTTCGTGCTCAAGGACCAGAACAACCAGGAGGTCCGGCTCTCGGACTTCCGGGGCACGCGCACCGTGCTGCTGGTCTTCTACCCGCTCGCCTTCACCGGCATCTGCCAGGGCGAGCTGTGCGAGGTGCGGGACAACCTCAACGAGTACGTCAACGACGACGTCCAGGTGCTCACCGTCAGCGTCGACTCGGTCTACAGCCACAAGATCTGGGCCGAGCGGGAGGGCTACCAGTTCCCGCTGCTGGCCGACTTCTGGCCGCACGGGGCGGTCGCCCAGGCGTACGGCGTCTTCAACGACGTCGCCGGCATCGCCAACCGGGGCACCTTCGTCATCGACAAGGCCGGCGTCGTCCGGTTCGCCGAGATGAACATGCCGGGCGAGGCGCGCGACCAGCAGGGCTGGCGCAAGGCCCTCGCGGACGCCGTCGCCGCCTGACGCCCGAACCGGGCACACCGTTCGACCGGGTCGGAGGCCGGCAGGTAAGCTTGCCACCCTCCGGCCCGCCGTACGGGGCGTTCCGGGCGCGTAGCTCAGTGGGAGAGCACCCGCCTTACAAGCGGGGGGTCGCAGGTTCGAAACCTGCCGCGCCCACCACTCACCGCAGTACGAGATCCAGTTCGAGCCAGTCGGCCAGATCCCTGATCTCACCCTGGACGGCGGCGGTCACGGCCCGGTCGAAGGCGACGTCCTCGTGGATCGCGTCCACCCGGAGCGCTCCGGCCGTGCGGGCGACGGTGGCGTCGACCTTTCCCACCAGCCGATCGCCGTGCAGGATCGGCAGCGCGAAGTATCCCCAGCGGCGCTTGCTCGCCGGCTTGTACATCTCCAACTGGTAGTCGAACTCGAAGAGCTCGTTCGTGCGCTTGCGGTCGTGGATCAGCCGGTCGAAGGGCGACAACAACGCCGTACGACCCGAGAACGGCTGGGCCAGGTGGGCGGGGTCGACCCGCCACCGGCCGGCGACACCCTCGACCACCGCGGGCTCCCCGGCATCGCCCACGTCCAGCGGCTCGACCGGGCACTCCGGTCCGCGGGCGCGGGCGATGCCCAGCGCGTGCAGCCGTCGACGGTCGCGGCGGCGACGCGCCTCGTCCACGGGCACCACCGGATCATCCGGGTAGACCCGCGTCGCCAGGTCCCACAGCCGGTCCCGGCCCTTCCGCCCGGCGACCGCGACCTCGCCCCGCCGCACCATGAACTCCAGCAACTGGGCCCGTACCCAGTCCCGGTTGGCCTCCTGCCAGTCGCGCAGCTCCCCGCCATCTCCCGGGGACCTGCCGAGCCAGGTGATTGCCGCTGCCGCGCCGGGAAGACGGCCCCGACGGTCGGCTCCTCCTTGCCGGCCCGCGTCACACTGGCGTCGTGAGCACGCGCCGGGTCGTCTGGCTGACGGTCTCCGCCGTCTGCGGGCTGATCGCGGCCAGCGCCGGATTCCAGCTCGGGTACGGCAGCGCCGCGGTCGACCCGAGCGCACCCCCCCTCGGTCTGCGGACTCGTCCGGCCGGCGGTCCTCGACATCCTCGTCCCCGGTCACGGCGCGTTGACCGCCGAGGAGGAGGCTCAGCCGAGCTGGTCCGGCACCTCTTGTCGGGCCGAGGGCCCCCCGAACGCCCAGGGCGCCAGCCTGTTCGTCGCCCTGACCCGCTACGGGCGCAACGAGGAGGGCGAGGGGCCCCGCTGCGCCGACCGACCCGGAGCGCTGACCCTGCCGGTCAACCGGACCAACCATCCGGTCCCGATCGGCGACGTCGGGACGTACTTCTTCGATCGGGGCGACCAGCCCGACGGCCACGTCGTCCACCTGTCGTCCTGCCTGGGGACGTACGGGGTCTACGTGCGGTACGAGGCGCGCGGCGTCACCGCCCCGGCCATCGTCGCCGCCGCCACCACCGTCGCACGGGAGGTGTGGGCGTCGCTATGACCTGGCCACAGTGGTTGTTCGAGCTGGAGCACGACCCGCCACCCCGCCACCCGGTCGACGGCCGGGCGGCCCTGCGCCGGCTGCTGGCCGTCGTGGTCGTCGGTGCGCTGGTCGTCGCGGTGGGTGTGCTCGCCTGGCACGCCGGTCGGTGGGCCGCGCCCACCCTGGTCCGCTGGCAGACCGATCGGGTGGACGCGGGAAGCGACGCCCCACCGCTGCCCCCGCTGCCCGACTCCCCGTTCGCCCGCTGAGCCCGACGTCTTCCGCCTACCCGGCAGTGATCCCGTGCCGGTGCCCGCGCGGTGTCCTACCGCGTTGTCAGGATGGGGCGGCACGGGGACGGGGACGAACGGGAGGCACCGCCGGTGAGCTACGCGGACGTCAACGGTCTGCACCTCTGGTACGAGACGCACGGCCGCGGCCGGCCGCTGGTGCTGCTGCACGGCGGGTACGGCGCGGCGGAGATGTTCGCTCCGATCCTGCCCGCCTTGGCGCAGCGGCGGCAGGTGATCGCCGTCGACCTCCAGGGACACGGGCGCACCGCCGACGTCGATCGTCCACTGCGGTACGAGTCGATGGCCGAGGACGTCGCCGCCCTGCTGCGGCACCTCGACCTGTCCGGAGTCGACGTGCTCGGCTACTCCCTCGGCGGCGGGGTGGCGCTGCGTACCGCGATCCAGCATCCCGGGCTGGTCCGGCGGCTGGTGCTGGTCTCCACCCCGTGCCGGCGGCAGGGCTGGTATCCCGAGGTGCTCGCCGCGATGGCCGCCCAGGACGAGCGGACCGGCGAGCAGATGCGTGGCACGCCCCCGCACGAGCTGTACGTGCGGATCGCGCCCCGGCCCGAGGACTGGCCGGGGCTCTGGGCCAAGGGCGGTGAGCTGCTGCGCCGCGAGTACGACTGGTCGGCCGAGGTCGCCGCCCTCACCGTGCCGACCATGCTGGTCTACGCCGACGCCGACTCGATCCCGGTCACCCACATGGCGGAGTTCTTCGGGCTGCTCGGCGGCGGCCACCGGGACGCCGGCTGGGACGGCGCCGACCGGCCGGCGTCCCGGCTGGCCGTGCTGCCCGGCCTCACCCACTACGACATCGTCACCGCACCGGCCCTGCCCGCCGCCGTCCTGCCGTTCCTCACCCACGAGGTCCGCGCACCGCAGTGAGCGACCCGGCCCGCTCCGGCCCGGTCCCGTCTCCGATACCGATCATCGCCCCGGGCCACCGAGCCCGAGCTGATGGGCGCGGATGACCCGCCGAGCGGGTGATACCTCAGAGGTATCAATATGCCGCTGAGGTATCACGCTCGTGGGTCCGTCCGCCTCCAGCACTGTGGTGGATGCCGCGGCACCGGCTCGGCCCGGCGCCGCGCCACCCGCCCGCCGGGCTCAGCTGGTGAAGCCGCCGTCCACGGCGATCACCGCACCGGTGACGTAGCCGGTGTCGTCGCCGGCCAGGTGGGCGACCATCGCCGCGATCTCGGCGGGGGAGGCGTACCGGCCCAGGGCGGTGAACGCCCGGATGGAGGCGGCGTTCGGTCCGTCGGCGGGGTTGGCGTCGGTGTCGGTCGGCCCGGGGACGACCAGGTTCACCGTGATGCCCCGTGGCCCCAGCTCGCGGGCGAGGCCCCGGGTCAGCCCGGTGAGCGCGGTCTTGCTCATCGCGTACGCGGCCAGGCCGGGGAAGACCGCCCGCTCGCCGACGTTGCTGCCGATCGAGATGATCCGGCCCCCGGCGGTCATGTGCCGCACGGCCGCCTGGGCGGCGACGAACGGCGCCCGGATGTTGACCGCGATGGTGCGCTCCAGGTCGTCGGCGGTGAACTCGTCGATCGCGCCGACCAGGAAGGCCCCGGCGTTGTTCACCAGGATGTCCAGCCGGCCCAGCTCGTCCGCCGTCCGGTCCACCGCCTCCCGCAGCGCGGCCGGGTCGGCGCTGTCCGCCCGCACGGCGATCGCCCGCCGGCCGAGCGCCTCGATCTGCTTCACCACCGTCGCCGCCCGCTCGGCGTCGCGCTGCCAGGTCACCGCCACGTCGGCGCCGTCTGCGGCGAGACGCAGCGCCGTCGCCGCCCCGATGCCCCGCCCACCGCCGGTCACCAGGGCCACCTTGTCGTCCAGAAGTGTCGTCGTCATGCAGCTCAGCATCGGCGCGTACGGGCGGGCGGTCTGGCGGTGATCGGACGCCTCGTTCAGGTGGTCAGGTGTCGGCCCGCTCGCCGGCGAGGCTCAGGCCGCGATCGCGCAGCGCCGCCCGCAGTACGCCGATCGCCTTCGGTCCCATGCCGTGCAGGGCCCGCAGTTCCCGCTCGGTGACCGCGGTCAGGTGGTCCAGCCGGGTCCAGCCCGCTCCGATCAGCGCCCGCCGGGCCGGCGCGCTGACCGCCGGCGGGATGTCCATGTCGCTCACCTGACGCCACCTCCCGGGTAGTGCACGACGTCATGGCGCCACGGCGGCGTTTCCGAAGCGGCGGCCGGCGATCCGCGGGCCGACGTCACGCAGCCGGCGGCGTACCCAGGGCAGCAGGGCGTCCGCCTGGGCCTGCTGGAACGCCCGGACGGTGGGGATGCCGGGCGGGGGCGGCTGCCGGGCGCCGTCGGTGAAGAAGCCGGCCAGGCCGGCGTAGACGCCGGTCAGCGCGGCCGGGTCGACGGCGGCGGTCAGCGGCAGCCGGCGCAGCAGCGCTTCGGTGTCGTGCCCGCCGTGCAGCTCGACGTTGACCAGCAGCAGCGCGGTGCTGCACTACGCGCTGGACGGGCTCCTGCTCGACCTCCTCACCACCTCGATCGACGCCGGTTTCGACCCGGACGAGGTGGTCTCCGCCCTGGTGTCCCGGCTGGTCGCCCGCGCCTGAGCACACCCCGCCGCCCGCTGCGGCCCGAGGTATGCCACCGGCCGCAACGGGAAACCGCCTGCGACGTACCCCGGGAGGAGTGGCGGATGAGGGACGGCGCCGGCCTGACCATCGGTGTGCTCGGCTCGTACGGCGGACGCAACCTCGGCGACGAGGCGATCCTGACCGGTCTCCTGGCTGACCTGCGGGAACAGGAACCCAACGCCCGGATCATCGTCTTCTCCCGCAACCCGTCGCACACGGCGCTCGCCCATCCGGACGTGGAGGCGGTGCCCTGGGAGGGGGTCAGCCGGGTCGACTCCGCAGAGGTGCTCGCCCAGCTCGACCTGCTGATCCTCGGCGGCGGCGGCATCCTGTACGACCGGGAGGCCCGCCGCTACCTGCGCGTCGTCCGGGTCGCCCAGGAGCGGGGCCTGCCGCTGCTGACGTACGCGGTGGGGGTGGGACCGCTCAGCGACGGGGTCGACACCGGCATGGTCCGGGAGACCCTGGCCGACGCCATCGAGGTGACCGTGCGGGACCAGGAGTCCCGCATGGTGCTGGAGGAGGCGGGCCTGCTCAATCCGATCACCGTCACCGCCGACCCGGCGTTCCTGCTGGAACCCGAGGACTTCCCCGCCCGGCTGCTGCGTGAGGAGGGCGTGCCCGCCGGCAAGCGCCTGGTCGGCCTGAGCGTCCGCGAGCCCGGCCGGGCCGCCGAGCGGCTCGACGTCGACGGGTACCACCGGCTGATCGCCCAGATCGGCGACTTCCTGGTGCAGCGGATCGACGCCTACGTCCTCTTCGTCCCGATGGAGCGGGACGACATCCGGCACTCGCACGGCGTGATGTCCCACATGATCGCCGCCGACCGGGGCCGGGTCCTGCACGGCGACTACTCGCCCCGACAGGTGCTCGGCCTGATGAAGCACTTCGACCTGGCGGTCGGCATGCGGCTGCACTTCCTGATCTTCGCCGCGATGGTGGGTACGCCGTTCCTTCCCCTGCCGTACGCGGGAAAGGTCTTCGACCTGGCCCAGCGGCTCGGAGTGCCGGCGCTGCGGGGCGTGGAGCGGGAGGTGGAGGGCCCGCTGCTCGCGGAGGTCGACCGGCTCTGGGACGAACGCGAGTCCCGGGCGGAGGCCACCGCCCGCCTGGTCGCCGAGGTCTGCGACCAGGCCCGGGGCACCTCGCAGGTCACCCGGGCGGTGCTGGAGAGCCTGCGGTCCCGGGCGCTGGCCCGGATGGAAGCCTGACCGCCGGCCGGTGCCACCCCGGACCGCTCAGACCGCCGGGCCGCGCCACCGGTAGCAGTACTCGTCGCCGACGGACTCCAGCTCGTAGATCTGCGCGTCGGCCAGCCCCTCGGGGCCGAGGTGGTGATGGGTCAGCGGCGGACGGTTGTTGCTGTCCAGCTCGACGACGACCGACTCGCCGTCCGCCGGACCGTCCGCCAGCGGGATCCGCACCGTTGATGCCATGGGCCCATCCTGCCCCGGCGCTCGCCGCGCCGCAGGATTTGTCCGGGCAGCGGCCCGGGTGGACCGGGGTTACGGTCCAGGGATGGCGGACATCGAGATCGACCCCACGCTCGCGCCGGTCCTCGCCCGCACCGGCGACGAACGGGCCGTGCTGACCGCGTTCCTCGACTTCCACCGGGGCATCGTGCTGCGCAAGGTGCGCGGCCTGGCCGACGCCGACGCCCGCCGCCGGCTGGTGCCCTCCGCGACCACCCTGGCCGGCCTGCTCAGACACCTGACGCTGATCGAGCGGAACTGGTTTCCGATCCTGCTCGACCCGGCCCCGGGGGAGGTCTTCCCGACCGGAGAGGAGGACGCGGCGGCCAGCTTCGCCGTGGACGAGGGGGAGACCCTCGACGCGCTCGTCTCGGCGTACGAGCGGGCGTGCGCCCGGTCCCGGGAGGTGGCGGCCCGGTTCCCGCTGGAACACGTCGTGCCGCACCCCCAGCTCGGCGAGGTGTCGCTGCGCTGGATCCTGGTGCACATGATCGAGGAAACGGCCCGGCACGCCGGCCACGCCGACATCCTCCGCGAGCTGACCGACGGCGAGACCGGCGTGCTCTGAGTCAGCCGCGCGGCAGCAGCCCCGGCGGATACTCCATCCCGTCGTGGGTGCAGGCCGCGGCGGCCACCGCCGCCGCGTAGGCCGCCGCGTCGGGCAGCGCCGCGCCGCGCAGCCGGCCGGCGACCAGCCCGGCGGCGAAGGCGTCCCCGGCCCCGTTGGTGTCCACCACCGGCGCGGCCGGCACGGTGGCCGGCACCCGCACCGGCGCGCCGCCACCCGGGTGCAGGTCGGCACCGTCCGCGCCCCGGGTCACCACCACCGTGCGCGGCGCCAGCCCGGCGGCCACCGCCGGGGCCCGGTCGTCCAGCCGGACGCCGCTGACGAGGACCAGGTCGGCGGCCTCGGCGAACGGACGGTGGTAGGGGTTCTGCCCGTCCCAGTCGTGCAGGTCGGTGGAGAGCGGCACCCCGTCGGGCAGCGCGGCGCGCAGCACCGGCAGCCGGTCCCGGGCCCAGTCCATGATCGAGACGTGCACGTGGGCGGCGTCGCGCACCAGCTTCGCCAGCTCGTCGTCGGTGAACGGCGCCGCCGCGCCGGTCCACGGGGACGGGTCGTACAGCGACATCCGCCGCCCGGCCGGGTCGACCAGGTTCACCGACTGCCGGGTGCCGCCCGGGTTGTCGACCAGCACCGTGTGCACCGAGGTCCGGGCGAGCGCCGCGCGCGCCACCTGGCCGGCGGGATCGGTGCCGAGCACGTCCACCAGGGCGACCCGCAGCCCGAGCGCGTGCGCGGCCAGCGCCACCCCGGCGCCGGTGTTGCCGATCCGGGCCTCGATCGGCGGGACGATGAGCGAGTCGGCGGCGGGGGGCGGGATCGCGGGCACGCGTACCCGCAGATCCACCCCCAGGCCGCCGACCACGAGCAGGTCGAACATGGCGCCGACGCTAGCCGGTGGCCGCCGCCTATCCTTGGGCCGGGCGTCGACGAGGGGGAGCTGTGCTGGTCATCCACGGGTTGTGGCTGGTCGGCGTCGGTCTCGCCGTCTGGGCGGAGGACAGCGCCGCGCCGGCCCGGGCGCCGCGCCGGCCCGGCCGGGCCCCGCGCGAGCGCGCCCACCCGTTCGCCACCGGCCACGCCACGCTCGCCGCCGCGCTGGGCGACGTCCCGGCCGGGGCCGGCTCGCTGCCGCTAACCCTGCCCACCCGGGGCGGTTCCCCGCTGGACTCGCCCGAGCTGGTGCGGACCGCCGTCGCCGAACCGGTCCGCGGCCCGGTCACCCTGGCCCGGTGGCGGGTGCCCGTCCTGACGTACGCCCCGGACGAGGCGCTGACCCTGCTGGGCGCACTCGACGCCGCCGGCGCGGTGCCGGGCGCCACCCTGCGCCACCTCGCCCAGCTGGCCGAGTTCGCGGTCGACCTGGTGTCCCGCGGGCGGCTGCTGCCCGGGCTGGCCGAGCCCGCCCCGGACGAGGGCGGCGCGGTGGCGGTGGCCCGGGCGCTCTGGCGGCCACTGCTCACCGGCACCGACGCCGGCTGGGCCCGCTCGCTCGCGCTGGCCCTGCCCCCGGCCGCCCGGTCCGCCGCGTCGGGCGGTGCGGGGCCGGCCGATCCGGGGCCGGGCGCGCTGGTCGCCGACGCGCTGGACGCGCTGACCGATGCCGCCGCCCGGGTCGCGCTGGCCGAGACCGACCTGGCCCGGGGCGGGCGCCGCGACGGGGTGGTCGCCGGCTGGCTGACCGCGCTGTCCGGGCCGGACCGGGAGTTCACCGCCGACCCCGCCGCGGTGGCCACCCTCCGCGCCGAGCTGGACGACTGGCAGCGCGACGCCGCCGGCGGGGCGGTACGAGCCAGCTTCCGGCTGGTCGAGCCGCCGGCCGACGAGATCGTCGAACCGCTGGTGGTGGTGCCGGCCGACCCGGCCACGGTGGTCCGGCCCGCCGGCCGTTGGCGGGTCGAGTTCGGCCTCCAGGCCGCCGACGAGCCGAGCCTGCACGTCGACGCCGCCCAGGTCTGGCGCGCGCCGGAGACCGTACCCGCGCTCGCCGGCCGCCGCGACGACCCGCAGGAGACCCTCCTGGCCGAGCTGGGCCGGGCCGGCCGGCTCTGGCCCGCGCTGGACGCCGCGCTGCGCACCCCGGCCCCGGAGGAACTGGAGCTGGACGCCGAGGGCGCGCACCGGTTCCTGCGCGACGGCGCACCGGTGCTGCACGCCGCCGGCTTCGGGGTGCTGCTGCCCTCCTGGTGGCAGCGGCCGTCGACCCGACTCGGCGCCCGGTTGCAGGCCCGGAGCCGTACCGCCCCGGGCACCGTCGCCGGCGCCGCCGGCGGGCTCGGGCTGGACGCCCTGGTCGACTACCGGTGGGAGGTGGCGCTCGGCGACGAGACGCTGGACGCCGACGAGCTGGCCGCGCTGGCCGCGCTGAAGACCCCGCTGGTGCGGCTGCGCGGCCGGTGGGTGGAGCTGGACCCGAAGCGGCTCGCCGCGGGGCTGCGGCTGCTGCGGTCCTCCGGCGAGCTGACCGTCGCCGACCTGCTCCGGCTCGGCCTGTCCGGGGCCGACCGGCCCGAGGCGCTGCCGGTGCTGGAGGTGACCGCCGACGGGCCGCTGGGCGACCTGCTCGCCGGGGAGGCCGAACGGCGGCTCACCCCGCTCGACCCGCCGCCGGGCTTCAAGGGCACCCTGCGTCCGTACCAGCGGCGGGGGCTGGCCTGGCTGGCCTTCCTCCAGTCGCTCGGGCTCGGCGGGGTGCTCGCCGACGACATGGGGCTGGGCAAGACGGTGCAGCTGCTGGCCCTGCTCGCCGGGGACCCGCCGGCGGCCGGGCCGACCCTGCTGGTCTGCCCGATGTCGCTGGTCGGTAACTGGCAGCGGGAAGCGGCGAAGTTCACCCCCGGGCTGCGCGTGCACGTGCACCACGGCGCGGACCGGGCGCGCGGCGCGGAGTTCACCGAGGCGGTGCACGCCGCCGACCTGGTGGTGACCACCTACTCGGTGGCGGCCCGGGACGCCGTCGCGCTCGCCTCCATCGGCTGGCACCGGGTGGTGGTGGACGAGGCGCAGGCGATCAAGAACGCCTCGACCCGGCAGGCCGAGGCGGTCCGGTCGCTGCCCGCGCGGCACCGGGTCGCGGTCACCGGTACGCCCGTGGAGAACCGGCTGGCCGACCTCTGGTCGATCATGCAGTTCGCCAACCCGGGGCTGCTCGGCCCGGCCGCCAGCTTCAGGAAGGCGTACGCGGTGCCGATCGAGCGGCACTCCGACGCCGAGGTCGCCGCCCGGCTGCGCCGGATGACCGGCCCGTTCGTGCTGCGCCGGCTCAAGACCGACTCCTCGATCATCTCCGACCTGCCGGAGAAGCTGGAGATGGAGGTGCTCTGCAACCTCACCGCGGAGCAGGCGTCGCTCTACCGGGCCATCGTGGACGACATGCTGGCGAAGATCGAGTCCAGCGACGGGATGGAGCGGCGTGGCCTGGTGCTGGCCACCATGACCCGACTCAAGCAGGTCTGCAACCACCCGGCGCAGCTGCTGCGCGACGGCTCGGCCCTGCCCGGTCGCTCCGGCAAGCTGGAACGGCTGGAGGAGATCCTCGACGAGGTGCTCGCGGCGGGGGAGAAGGCCCTGCTCTTCACCCAGTACGCCGAGTTCGGCGGAATGCTGCGCGGGCACCTGTCGGCCCGGTTCGGCCGCGAGGTGCTCTTCCTGCACGGCGGGGTCGGCAAGGCGGACCGGGACACGATGGTGACCCGGTTCCAGTCGCCGGACGGCCCGGCGATCTTCGTGCTGTCGCTCAAGGCCGGCGGCACCGGGCTGACCCTGACCGCCGCCAACCACGTCGTCCACGTCGACCGGTGGTGGAACCCGGCGGTGGAGGACCAGGCCACCGACCGGGCGTTCCGGATCGGTCAGCGTCGCCGGGTCCAGGTACGCAAGTTCGTCTGCGCCGGCACGGTGGAGGAGAAGGTGGCCGCGATGATCGCCGACAAGCGCAGCCTGGCCGCCTCGGTGGTGGGCAGCGGCGAGCAGTGGGTCACCGAGCTGTCCACCGCCCAGCTGCGCGAGCTGTTCACGCTGGAGGCCGGGGCGGTGGTCGAGTGACCGGCCCTGACCGCACACCACCGACCGGCGACCCGGCGCCCGACGGCGATCCGGGTGCGGCCGGCCGGTTCGCCGACTTCGGCCCGCCCCGGCGGGTCGACGGCGGGCTGAAGGCGCGCAGCACCCGGGGCGCGATCGGCGTCTCCTGGTGGTCGCTGCGCTTCCTGGAGGTGCTGGAGTCGTTCGCCCTCGGCACCCGGCTGACCCGCGGCCGGTCGTACGCCCGCCGGGGCCAGGTGCTGCGGCTCGACGTGACGCCCGGCCGGGTCGAGGCCACCGTGCAGGGCTCCCGGGCCGAGCCGTACCGGGTCCGCATCGAGCTGCCGGTGTTCCCGGCGGCGCTCTGGGAGCGGGTCGAGCGGGACCTCGCCGCGCAGGCCTTCTTCAGCGCCCGGCTGCTCGCCGGTGACCTTCCGGCGGAGCTGGAGGAGGTGTTCGCCGACGCCGGCGCCCCGCTCTTCCCGAGCGGGGTGGCGGAGCTGACCCAGCGGTGCAGCTGCCCGGACTTCGCGGTGCCGTGCAAGCACCTGGCGGCGACTTTCTACCTGCTCGCCGAGGCGTTCGACGCGGACCCGTTCCAGCTGCTGCACTGGCGCGGCCGTGGCCGGGTCGAGCTGCTGGACCGGCTGCGTGCCCTGCGCGCCGGCACGACCGACCCCGCCGGCGCCACCGATCCCGCCGGCGAGACAGACCCCGCCGGTACGCCGGGACCGTCCGGTCCGGACACCGGCGCGCCCGACGCGCCCGTCGCCGGCTCGACTCCCGGGGCGGAACCGGTCCCGGCCGCCGGGGCGGCCCGGGTGCTCGCCGGGCTGCCCGCGATCCCGCTGGACGAGGCGGTGGACCGGTTCTGGCTGCCGCCGGTGCCGCTGCCGGACCGGCCGCCCACCCTGGCGACCGGCCCCGAGCTGCTGCTGCGGCAGCTCGGCGCGCCCGCACCCGCCATCGGCGGCCCGGGTCTGCTGGAGCGGCTGCGCCGGGCGTACCGGACCTTCGGCCGGTCCTGACCCCGTTGCCCGCGGCGGATCGTGGACAGTCGCCGTCCGCTGTGGACGCCGACCGTCCACGATCTCGATCCGGGCGACGTGGCGCCGGTGCCGGGCCGTGGTGGCCGGCGGGTCATAGCCAGCGGCGGCGGAAGCGCCACATCAGGGCGGCGTTGGCCGTCAGTACGACGGCGCAGATCGCCCCGGCCATGCGTCCGGCCAGTACGGTCATCGCCGGCAGTGACGCCCAGAGCACGATCGTCAGGATCATCAGCCAGCGCCCGCGTCGGGCTCGCGCCCGATGGTCGAGTCTCGCGAAGAACTTCGGGTCGCTCTCCCGGAGCTGCCGGGTGATCTGTTCGAATCTGCGCTGATCCTCTTTGCTGAGCATGGCGATGCCTTCCCCTCACGGCTTCAGCGGTCCGGCGGCTTACCCGCTGTTGCGGCGGCTCACGCCCTTCCGCTGCTGCCACTTTGCGCCGCGGCCGGGGTGGCGGGGACGCGGGTCAGGAACGGCTCAGCGCGGGCTTATCCCTCCCTTAAGTTTCGCTGTGCCCGTGAACGCCGCTAAAAGCGTCGCGTGGGCCGAAAACGTTACGTCCGGGCTCTGGGGGACCGAGTCGCCCCTGCTCCGGACATCGGTGCCCGGCAGGGCGGAAACCGGGCCGCCGGAGGGCCCGCTGAGCGGTGTCTTAAGTGCCGTCCGGAGCCGCTGGTGAGCGCCTTGAAGGCCCCCGACCCCTTGGTTACCTTCCGTAGCAACCCCCTCAGGCAACAGTCGCCGCACCTCCGCCCCGCTCCGGTCGCAGCGTGTCGGCGCCTTGAAGAAATCGGGATTGGTGCATGGCCGACCAGAATGTGCCACCGCGCGGACCGTGGGAAGACCGCGGCTGGACCCCTGGACTACACCCCACCCCGGACGGATACCGCCACGTCCACCGCTCGACGCCGTACGCCGTGCAGTACCAGGGCCAGGTCGACCCCGGCCAGCCGCACGCCGGGTACGCCACCCAGCCGGCGCCCAGCGGCCCGCAGTGGGTCGGCCCGGAGGGCCTGGGCCGGCAGTCGTTCCACCAGCCGGCCGGCACCGGACTGCCCCAACTGGACGACGGCGACGAGCCCGGCCGCCGGGTCGGCCGGCGGCGCGCCCTGGCCGCGATCGGCGGCACCGCCGCCGTGGTCGCCGGCGGCGCCGCCCTCGCGATGAACTCGTCGGTGCGCGGCTTCTTCGGCGGCGACGACCGGGTGGCGGGCGACGCCACCGGCACCACGGTCACCGACGGCACCGCCGCCCGTCCCAGCGGGCAGCAGGCGAGCACGGTGCGCACCTACACCGAGCAGAACGAGAGCTACATGGGCTCCCGGGCCGGGGCCGCGCTGAAGAAGAACTCCCCCACCGGCGGGCGGACCTTCTCCGGCCCGGCCGCCGCCGCGGCGGAGACCCCGGTGACGGTGAAGACGGTGCTGGCCAAGGACCCGGTACGGCACCTCGCCAGCCGGGCCACCTTCGGCGCCTCGCCCAAGACGCTCGCCGACATCCGCCGGATGGGCGTCGACGGCTGGATCCGCTGGCAGCTCGACCCGGAGAAGATCGCGCCGAGCCCGGCCGAGCTGAAGCTGGCCGAGCTGCCCAGCCTCAAGCTGAGCCCGGTGCAGCTGCGCGAGCAGCGCGACCAGCTGAACGACAAGGGTGTGCAGCCGGAGAAGGAGATGGTGGACGCCACCATCGCCCGCCAGATCTGGTCCGAGCGGCAGCTCTTCGAGGTGATGGTCGACTTCTGGAACGACTTCCTGCACGTCGCCGCCGACTTCGACGGCGGCGAGGTCTACCGCAACTCGTTCGACCGGGACGTCGTGCGGGCCAACGCGCTGGGCAGCTACCCGGACATGCTGGTCGCCGCGAACAAGCACCCCGCCCTGCTGCTCTACCTGAGCCAGAACGACTCCCGCAAGGACGCCATCAACGAGAACCTGGCCCGGGAGAACCTCGAGCTGTACTCGGTCGGCGTCGACGGCGGCTACACCGAGAAGGACGTGCGGCAGGCGGCCATGCTCCAGACCGGCCGCGGCGTCCAGGACGGCAGGTACGTCTTCCGCGCCGACCAGCACTACCTCGGCAAGGTCAAGATCCTCGGCTTCAGCCACGCCAACGCCTCGGCGGACCCGAAGAAGGCCGACGCGGTCATCGACTCGTACCTCCGCTACCTCGCGCTGCACCCGTCGACCGCCCAGTACGTGGCGCGCAGCCTCGCCACCCGGTTCGTCTCGGACACCCCGCCGAAGTCCCTGGTGGACCGGTTGGCCAAGACGTACACGGTCAACAAGGGCATGGTGAAGCCGCTGCTGATGACGCTCTTCAGCTCCTCGGAGTTCTGGGCGGCGGTGGGGCAGAAGGTGCGTCGGCCGATGGAGTACCTGATCGCCACCTACCGGACCCTCAACGTCCGGCCGGAGGCGTCGCGGGGCTTCAAGTCCGACGGCGGGCGCCCGGCGTTCGCCCGCGGGCTGCGCCAGGTCCACGACAAGCTGCGCGAGCTCGGCCAGTACCCGATGGGCCAGCCCACGCCGGACGGCTACCCGGACGTCTACGTCGCCTGGACCTCGGCCGGCACCATGGTCAACGGCTGGAACGAGGCCGCCGACCTGCTCAACGGCTACCGCACCGAGTTCACCTACACCGGCGCGGAGAACCTGGTGGCGAAGCCGCCGGCGACCGCCGGGGCGTACGTGGACGCGCTCGCCCAGCGGCTGGTGCACCAGAAGCTGAGCGCCAAGGAGAAGGCGCTGATCCTCGGTGTCGCCGGCGTGCCGGCCGGCGCCAAGGTCGACGCGACGTTCAACGGGGCCGTCACCGCCGTCGCGCGGGCGATCCTCGCTTCCCCCCAGCACCACCTCCGGTGAGGCACCCGATGGAGAAGACTGTGCACTCGTTCCCCCTGCACCCCGAATGCCCCGACGTGCGGCGGCTGGCCGACCACCCGGCCGAGGCGCTGCTGCGCGCCGAGGCGGACATCGTCGCCGCCGAGAGCGCCGCCGAGGCCGACCGCTACCGCCGGCTGGAGGACCTGGAGGAGGCCCAGCAGGACGGGCGGGGGGTGACCCGGCGGACCTTCGTCGCCGGTGCCGCCGCCGCCACCGCGCTGGCCACCGCGCAGTTCGTCACCACCTCGGCGTCGTTCGCGGCCACCAGGACCGGCACCCTGATCCACGTCTTCCTCTACGGCGGGCTGGACGGGCTCAGCCTGGTCGCGCCGGACAACGACCCGGTGCTGGCCAGGGCCCGGCCCGACCTGCTGCTCGGCAACGACTCGCTGGCCCTGGGCCGCGGCTTCAAGCTGACCAGCGCGTTCCAGCCGCTGGAGCAGTGGCTCAAGGCCGGCCAGCTCGGCTTCATCCCGGCGGTCTCCGACGAGCGGCTGTCCCGCAGCCACTTCCAGGCCGCGGACGCCTGCAACCTGGGCGGCCTGCCCAACGAGACCGGCGGCCGGGGCTGGCTGGACAGCCTGGTCGACGCCCTGGGCAAGGGCACCGCGTTCCGCAGCGTCGGCATCGGCAGCACGCTGCCCCGGTCGCTGGTGGGCACCAACGGCGCGCTGTCGATCAACAATGTCGGCTCGCTGCGGCTCAACGGCGACGAGAAGTACCGGGCGGCCACCGAGAAGGCGATCCGGGGTTTGTTCACCGGGATCAACCACCCCGTCCAGGAGGCGGTGCTCGACGGCATGGGCGCGCTGGCCACGGCGCAGCGGCTGGCGGCCAAGCCGTACCAGCCGGCGGTCGGGGTGAAATACGAGGGCGTCGGGTCCGCGTTCCAGCAGCTCGCCCAGCTGATCAAGGGCGGGGCGAACGTCCGGGTGGCCACCGTCGGCATGGGTGGCTACGACACCCACGAGAACCAGGGCACCCGCGACGGTGGCCAGCTGCACCGGCGGCTCAACGAGCTGGCCACGGCGATGGCCGCGTTCTTCACCGACCTCGGTGACCGGGCCGCCGACGTCACCGTCATGGTGTCCAGTGAGTTCGGCCGCCGGGTCGCCTCCAACAGCGGCGGCACCGACCACGGCCACGGCGGGGTGGTCACCCTGCTCTCCGGGCGCAAGCTCGCCGGCTCGCTGCTGGGCACCTGGAACGGGTTGAACGATCTGGACAGCGGCGACGTACCCGAGTACAACAACATGTTCAACGTCTACGGAAGCGTGGCGCAGGGGCGGTTCGGCCTGACCAACGCCGAGGTGGACAAGATCTTCCCGAGGCAGAAATACACCCCCATGAAGCTGTACGCGTGACGTACCAGGACACGTACGCCGGCGGCCGCCGTACCGGGAGCTCGTCCCGGCACGGCGGCCGTTCGGCCGCCCCCGTACCTCCGGCGCCGCCGCGGCGCGGGCCCGGCGGCCGACGGGCGGTGTCCGCGCTGTTCTGGCTCGGCCTGGTGGCCAGCGTGCTGCCCTGGTGGCTGGACACCCCGGCCGGCGCGCTGGCCGACACCGGCGACGTGCTCACCGCCGCCGGGCGGATCACCGGCCTGGTCGCCGGCTACCTGCTGCTGGTGCAGGTGCTGATGATGAGCCGCCTCGGCGTGCTGGAACGCTGGCTCGGCGGCGAGCGGATCTCCCGGCAGCACCGGGACGTCGGCGCCACCCTGCTGGTCGCGGTGCTCGCCCACATGTCGCTGCTGCTGGTGGCCTACGCCGAGGCCGACGAGCAGTCGGTGGTGGGCGAGGTGGGCGTGCTGCTGCGCGACTACGAGGACATGCTCTCCGCGTTCGCCGCCGCCGGCATCATGGTGCTGGTCGGCCTCACCGGCGTCCGGGCGATCCGCACCCTGCTGCCCTACGAGCTCTGGTACCACCTGCACCTGACCAGCTACGCGGCCCTGCTGCTCGGCTTCGGCCACCAGTTCAGCAACGGCGCTCAGCTCTTCGAGCCCGGGCCGGTGCGCACCGGCTGGATCGCCGCCTACCTGCTGGTGGTCGCCGCCCTGGTCTGGGGACGGCTGGTCGCCCCGCTGCGCTTCAACCTGCGCCACCGGCTCCAGGTGGCCGACGTGGTCGCCGAGACCCCGGACACCATCTCGATCTACCTCACCGGCGCGCGGCTCAACCAGATCGACATGCTCGGCGGACAGTACTTCCGCTGGCGGTTCCTCACCCGCGGCTGCTGGTGGCAGTCGCACCCGTTCTCGCTCTCCGCCGCGGCCAACGGCCGCTGGCTGCGGCTGACCGTCAAGGTGGTCGGCGCGCACACCGCCGACCTGCGCGACCTCGACCCGGGCACCCGGGTCTGGGCGGAGGGACCGTCCGGTACCTTCACCGCCGCGCACCGCACCCGCGAGCGGGCCCTGCTGATCGCCGGCGGCAGCGGCATCGCCCCGCTGCGGGCGATGCTGGAGGAGTTGCCGCCCGGCACCGCGCTGATCTACCGCGCCCGCACCCCGGCCGACGTGCTGCTGCACCACGAGCTGGACTGGCTCGCCCAGGCCCGCCAGGTCTCCGTCTGGTACGTCATCGGCTCCCGCGACGACGCCGGCCCCCGGCAGGTGATGAACCCGGAGGGGCTGCGCCGGCTGGTGCCCGACGTGGCCCGCCGCGACGTCTACCTCTGCGGCCCGTCCGGACTGGTCGAGGAGTCGGTGCGGGTGCTGCGCGCCGCCGGCGTGCCGCGCCGGCAGATCCACCTCGCCACGTTCGAGCTGTAGAGAGGCACCCGACATGCGTCGCGCGATCCTCGCGATCACCGGCCTGGCCGCCAGCACCAGCGCGCTGGTGGTGCTCAAGGGCTCCCCGGGCGCCAGCCAGGTCGCCCAGGACCTCCCCGCCGACCAGGCGTCCGTCGCCCCCGCGGCCGGTGACCCGGGCGCGGCCGGCGGGGTCCGCCCGACGCCGCGCCCCTCCGCCTCCGGACGCGCCCCGGCGGCGCGCCCCACCTCCGGCGCGTCCCGCACCCCGCGGTCCACCACCGGCACCGGTGCCCCCGCCGCGCCGCAGACCACCACCGCCGCGCCGAAGCCGACGCCGCGCACGGTGAGCGGCCCGACCGTCACCTACGAGTACGGTTCCCTGTCGGTGCAGATCACCCTCTCCGGCAGCAGGATCGTCAACGCCACCGGGATCGGCCTGCCGCAGAGCGGGCAGTCGGGCCAGCGCAGCGACGACGTGCAGCGCACCTACAGCGGCACCAGCGGCGAGGTGGTGCAGCAGCAGAGCGCCGACCTGAACACGGTCAGCGACGCCACCGCCACCAGCAACGCGTACCAGCTGTCGCTCCAGGCGGCGATCGACCGGGCCGGCTGAGGTGCCGGTCTCGCCGGTCCGTCCCGGTCTGCGCCGGGTCGAGCACGTCATGGGTACGGCGATCAGCCTCGACCTGGCCGACGACCTACCCGCCGCGACCCTGCACGACCTCGCCGAGGAGGCGTTCGGCTGGCTGCGCGAGGTCGACGCCCGGTTCAGCACCTACCGGGACGACAGCGAGGTGTGCCGGCTGGACCGGGGCGAGCTGCGGCTGGCCGACGCGTCGGCGGACCTGCGGGCGGTGCTGGAGCGCTGCGCGGACCTGTGGGCCGCCACCGACGGCTACTTCGACGCGTACGCCACCGGCCGGCTCGACCCGTCCGGGTACGTCAAGGGCTGGTCGGCGCAGGTCGCCTCGGACCGGCTGGTCGCCGCCGGGGCGGTCAACCACTGCCTGAACGCCGGGGGTGACGTGGTGGTCCGGGGACTGTCGCCGACCCGGGAGCCGTGGCGGATCGGCGTCGCCCACCCGTGGAACCCGATGGCCACCTGTCTGGTCCTCGCCGGCAGCGACCTGGCCGTCGCCACCTCGGGCGTGCAGCACCGGGGCCAGCACGTGCGGGACCCGCGCCGGGGCGAGCCGGCCCGGGGCCTGCGCTCGGTCACCGTGGTCGGCGGGGACCTGGGCGTCGCCGACGCGTACGCCACCGCGGCGGTGGCCATGGGCGAGGCCGGCGTCGGCTGGCTGGACCGCCTCCCCGACCACCTGCACGCGGCCGTCACCGACGACGGCCGCCTGCTGCACTCCACCCGCCTCCCGCTGGCCGACTGACCGGCCCGGCTCAGCGGGCCGGGCGGCGGGCCGGCTCAGCGGGCCGGCTCAGCGGGCCGGCTCAGCGGGCCGGCTCAGCGGGCCGGGCGGCGGCTGCCGGCCGGATGGGAGCCGGCGGGGCGGGCGCGTTCCGGCCGGGAGCCGCCCGGGCGCGTGCCCGACCGGCGGTACGGCCGCCGGTGGTGCGGCGGCGGCTCGGCGCCGCCGGCGGGCCCCGTCGCGTCGTCCCTGGCCATCACGTACCCCTGCTCCCGGCGCGTCCGCGCCGTCACCGGTTCAACGACCCCGGCACCGGCGGGGACGCTGCCGTTCACCGATTCGCGGGTCAGTGACCCCGTCGGGGGAGCGGGAGCTGGCCGGGGAGCAGCTCCGGAGGGAGCGTCACCCCGGTGGCCCGCAGCGCGTCGACCACGCTGTTCTGCAGCAGGTACGAGTCGGGTAGCTGCCAGCGCGCCTGCTCCGGGGCGACCGCCCAGCGCACCGGACCCTCCGGCAGCCGGGTCGGCGGCGCGGCGATCCACGAGCCGGGCCCGTGGCGCACCACGTGGAAGCAGTGCTCCAGCTCCGGCCGCAGTGGATCGCCGGGGCGGACCAGGAACATCCAGCGCCCGGTCGGAGTCACCAGCACCGGGCCCCGGACCGCGGGGCCGGCCGGGTGGGTCGGGAGCTTGTCGAGTACCCGCCGACCGAGGTGGGCCGGCACCTCCAGCACGTCGAAGGCCCGCCCGGTGGGCAGCAGCACCGCGTGCGGCCGGCTGTGCCACCAGGTGGCCACCCGGGCCGGGTCGGCGCTGGCCGCGTGCTCCCAGTCCTCCAGGGCGGGGTGGCAGCCGACGGTGGGGCAGCCGGCCCGACCGCAGACGAAGCGGCTGCGCGCCAGGCAGGCGCCCGGGGTGACCTCCCAGCCGTGCATGGCGTACCGGACGGCGATCCGGCGCAGCCGGACCCGCTCGATCGGCGACAGCTGGGCGACCCGAGGTCCGACGTTCCCCCACATAATCCGTGATCTCCCCTCGCCCGACCGGACACCCCGTCAGGCAACGTGTCGAGCACCGTCACTGCCGTAACCCACGATCGTTGAGCTGTCGAACGGCCCCGTGCAACTTGCACGAAAGCTACGAGGACTGGCCGTATGGCCGACGTACAACCTGTGCGACCAGCGAAAACCTGAGACGGATGGAGCGCCGCACCCGCGGGGGGCCGTCCGGAGATCCGCCGGACGGGCGACGAGGGGGAGGAGCAAGAGGATGGACGAGCTGCCCATAGGCCGGCGGGTTGCCTACTGGCGAGGCCGGCGCAAGATGTCGCAACAGGTCTTCGCCGACCGGCTGGGCAAGTCCAAGAGCTGGGTCGACAAGGTCGAACGCGGGGTACGCCGGCTCGACAAGTTCTCCGTCCTCTACGAGATCGCCGACATCCTCCAGGTCGACGTGCAGCTGCTGCTCGGCAAGGACCCGGAGCGGCGTACCGACGCGCTCAACTGCATCGACCAGATCGAGGTTCAGGAGATCCGGGCCGCCCTGGAGCGGTACGACTCGATGAGCGCCTACTTCGACGCCGCGCCGTACCCGCCGCCGCTGACCGACATGCGCAAGGCCGTCAACCACGCCTGGCTCACCTACCAGTACGGCCGCTACGGGATGCTGACCCGGGCGCTGCCGAAGCTGCTGCGCGACGCCCAGGCGGCCGACGCGGGCTACCGCGGTGACCAGGCGTGCGAAGCGGCCCACCTGCTCGGGCAGGTCTACCAGATCGCCTCCTCGGTGCTGCGCAAGCTGGGCGAGTGCGAGCTGGCCTGGCTGGCCGCCGACCGGTCGATGGCGGTCTCCCAGCGGGCCGACGACCAGCTGCTGGCCGGCGTCGCCACCACCCGGGTCTGCAACGCCCTTGTCGCCATGGGCCGGGCCCGGCCCGCGCTGGAGCTGAACGTCACCATCGCCAACCGGCTCGCCCCGGGCGGGAGCAACGACGCCTCCCCGGACCGGCTCTCCGTCTACGGCATGCTGCTGCTCCAGGGCGCGATGGCGGCCGCCCGGATCGGCGACTCCGCCACCGTCGACGACCTGCTCAACGGCGCCCACGAGGCGGCCACCCTGCTCGGCAGCGACCAGAACCACTACTGGACCTCGTTCGGCCCGACCAACCTGGAGCTGCACCGCGCCGCCGCCGCGGTCGAACTGGGCGACGGCGGCCGGGCGGTGGAGATCCACCAGCGCCTTCCGGAGCCCGCGTTCAACGCGCTGCTGCCCGAACGCCGGGCGCACCACCTGCTCGACATCGCCCGGGGCTTCGCCCAGATCGGCGACGTGGCCAACGCCGGCGAGATGCTGCTGCGCGGCGACCGGCTCGCGCCCTCGGAGATCCGCTGCCGGCCGATCGCCCACGAGGTGATGTCGGACGTGCTGCGTCGCACACGTGGTGCGCCGCCTCCGCCGATAGCGGAGTTGGCTGAGCACATGGGAGTCGGAGTATGAACATGGTGCCGGCCGGATGAGCGGCCCGCACCCGAGCAGCGAGCGCCGCGAGGTGCTCTACGTCATCGCCTGTGGTTCGCCGCTGGCCCGGCACGTCGGTCGCCTGGTCGACCTGGCCCAGCAGGACGGCTGGGAGGTCTGCCTGGTGACCACGCCCGACGGGGCGAAGTTCGTCGACCGGGCCGCGCTGGCCCGGCAGACCGGCCACCCGGTTCGCACCCACTACAAGAACGCCGGCGACCCCGACCTGCTGCCCCCGGCCGACGCCATGATCGTCTGCCCGGCCACGGTCAACACGGTCAACAAGTGGGCGGCGGGGATCACCGACACCCTCGCCCTCGGCCTGCTGGTGGAGGGGCAGGGCATGGGGCTGCCCGTGGTGGCGGTGCCGTTCACCAACGCGGCGATGGCCGCCCACCCGGCCTTCCGGGCCGGCCTGGCCCGGCTGCGCGAGTGGGGCACCACGGTGCTCTTCGGCGACCACGTCTTCCCCCTGCACGCCCCGGGCACGGGGGAGCGGCACCTCCAGGCCTTCCCGTGGGAGGTCGGGCTCGTCGCCCTGCGCGACCGCTCGCGCGTCATCTCGGCCGCCTGAGCCGCCCCGCCCTCGCCTTGATCGCCCCTGCATCCGTCGCCCCCCGTTTGCTGCGCTGTGCCGGGGGACACGGGCGGCGGGCGAAGGCGTGGCGGCCCGTCCGCGCCGGTAAGCTGACCGCCCGTGAGCACAACCGCAGCCCCACCGACCGTCGCCGACGTGGTGGCGGTCCTGGAGCGCCGGTATCCGACCTCCTGGGCCGAGGAGTGGGACCGGGTCGGCCTGGTGCTCGGTGAGCCCACCGCCGCCGTACGCCGGGTCGCCTGCGTGGTCGACGTGGTGCCCGAGACGGTCGCCGAGGCGCGCGCCGCCGGGGCCGACATGATCGTCGCCCACCATCCGTTGCTGCTGCGCGGCGTCTCCTCGGTCGCCCCGACGACGTACAAGGGGCGGATCGTGCACGACCTGATCCGGGCCGGCGTCGCCCTGTACGTCGCGCACACCAACGCCGACGTGGCGGCCCCGGGCGTCTCCGACGCGCTGGCCGCCCGGTTCGGGCTGACCGGGCTGCGCCCGCTGCACCGCCCGTCGCCCGGCTCCCCGGCCGACGGCCCGGGCCGGGGCACCGGCCGGATCGGGGAGCTGCCCGCCCCGCTGACCCTGGCCGAGCTGACCCGGCACGCCGCCGCCGTGCTGCCCGCCACCGCCTGGGGAGTTCGCGCCGCGGGCGATCCCGGGCGTATCGTGCGTACCCTCGCCGTCAGCGGCGGCGCCGGCGACGTCTTCCTGGCCGACGCGACCGCCGCCGGGGTGGACGCCTTCCTCACCGCCGACCTGCGGCACCACCCGGCGGGCGAGCACCTCGCCGCGGGTGGGCCCGCCCTGCTCGACGCCGCCCACTGGGCGACCGAACGACCCTGGTTGGACGACCTGGCCGCCCAACTGCGGGACGACCTCGGCGTCGAGACCGTGGTGTCCGACCTGGACACCGACCCCTGGACCGTGCACGCCGCCGCGCCCGTACTGGACGACAAGGAGCCCCGACCGTGAAGGCTGAACCCCAGGTCCAGCGCCGCCTGCTCGATCTGCAGGCCATCGACACCTCCCTCGCCCAGCTGGCGCACCGCCGCCGCACCCTGCCCGAGCGGGCCGAGCTGGAGGGGCTGGCCCGTGAGCTGTCCGCGCTGGAGGACGAGCGGGTCCGCGCCCAGGTCGCCGTGGACGACCTGGACCGGGACATCGCCCGGCTGGAGAAGGACATCGACCAGGTCCGCGCCCGCAAGAGCAAGGACGAGGCGCGGCTGGCCGCCGGCTCCGGCCCGGCCCGCGAGCTGGAGGCGCTCCAGCACGAGCTGGTCTCGCTCAACCGGCGGCAGGGCGATCTGGAGGACGCCGAGCTGGAGCTGATGGAGCAGCGGGAGACCGCGCAGGGCGTGCTCGACGGCATCGAGGCCCGGATGGCCGAGGCGCGCGAGCGCCGGGTGGCGACCGAGCAGCGTCGGGACGACACGCTGGCCGAGATCGCCAAGGAGGAGGAGTTCAAGAAGGCGGCCCGCAAGCCGCTCGCCGGCGACCTCCCGGCCGATCTGGTCACCCTCTACGACAAGGTCCGCGAGGACACCGGCCTGGGCGCGGCGCTGCTCACCGCCGGGCGCTGCGGCGGCTGCCGGCTGGAGCTCTCCGGCGCCGACCTGTCCCGGATCCGCAAGGCGGCCCCGGACGAGGTGGTCCGCTGCGAGGAGTGCCGACGGATCATGGTCCGGACCAACGAGTCGGGTCTGTAGCCGGTGGCGGTGCGCGCGGTCGTCGTCGAGGCCGACGGCGGGTCCCGGGGCAATCCGGGCCCGGCCGGCTACGGCGCGGTGGTCCGGGACCCGGACTCCGGTGAGGTGCTGCTGGAGCGTTCCGAGGCGATCGGGGTCTCCACCAACAACGTCGCCGAGTACCGGGGGCTGATCGCCGGGCTGGAGGCCGCCGCCGAGCTGGGCGCGGCCGAGGTCGAGGCGCGGATGGACTCCAAGCTGGTGGTCGAGCAGATGTGCGGCCGCTGGCAGATCAAGCACCCGGGGCTGCGCCCGCTCGCCGCACAGGCCGCCGCGCTGGTCGACCGCTTCGAGTCGGTCCGGTTCAGCTGGATCCCCCGGGAGCGAAACCGGCACGCCGACGCGCTGGC
Source organism: Micromonospora purpureochromogenes (assembly GCF_900091515.1). Classification (NCBI taxonomy): domain Bacteria; kingdom Bacillati; phylum Actinomycetota; class Actinomycetes; order Micromonosporales; family Micromonosporaceae; genus Micromonospora; species Micromonospora purpureochromogenes. The sequence continues at coordinate 2,286,085 of NZ_LT607410.1, forward strand.
CAACGCGGCGATGGACGCCGCCGCCGGCAAGCCGCCGAAGCGCCCCGCCGCCGCCGAGGCGCCGCGCGAGGTGGCGGCCGCCGACTCGGCGGCCCGCGCGCAGGCCCGCGAGGTGGCCGCCCGCGCCGCCACCCGTACCGCCGGCACCGACCCGGCGACCACCCGGGCCTCCTGGGAACCGCGGCCCAGCTTCACCGCCACCCGGCTGATCCTGGTCCGCCACGGCGAGACCGAGTGGACCGTGCAGCACCGCTATGCCGGCCGCGCCGACGTCCCGCTCTCCGACCAGGGCCGGGCCCAGGCCCGGGCCACGGCCGCGCGGGTGGCCGAGCTGGCCCCGTCCGTCGCGGCGGTGCTCAGCTCACCGCTGTCCCGGTGTACGGCGACCGCCGAGGCGATCGCCGGGGCGCTCGGCGGCATCCCGGTACGCCGGCAGGACGACTGGGTCGAGTGCGACTTCGGCGACTGGGACGGCAGGACCTTCGCCGAGGTACGCGACCAGTGGCCGGGGGAGCTGGACGCCTGGCTCGCCTCGACCCGGATCGCGCCGCCCGGCGGGGAGTCGTTCACCGCCGTCGCCGAGCGGGTCGACCGGGCGGTGGCGGCGCTGCGCGAGGCGTACCCGGGGGAGACCGTGGTGGTGGTCTCGCACGTCTCGCCGATCAAGCTGGCGTTGCGCGACGCCCTCGCGGCCGGCGACGCCTTCCTGCACCGGCTCTACCTCGACGCGGCCGGCATCTCGGTGCTCGACATGTGGCCCGACGGCGGCGTGGCGGTACGCAGCGTCAACGACACCGCCCACCTCGCCGCGCGCTGACCGGCGCGGGCCGGCAGGTCAGCCGCGACCGGAGCGCAGCAGCCGGCGCATGAGGTAGCGGCACGGCAGCCACGGGCGCAACACCTCCTGCACCACCCCGTCAGTGCGCGAGGCGGCAGGCGGGCGGCGCGGCCTCGCCGGCTGCCCCGTCGGGGCCCGGCACGTCATTCGGCGCAGCGTTCTTGCCGCTCGGCGCAGCGCGCGACGACCAGTGGCGTGACGGCAGTCACAGGGTGGTTAGCCTCCGCGCGATCGCACCGACCCACGACCCTTCGGAGACGCAGATGAGTGATCCCGGAACACCGCCGGCCGAGCCGGGACCGGATCCCGCGGCGGGCACGGCGTCGTCCAGGGCGAAGGACCACAATCCCTGGAACTGGCTGCTCTTCATCCCGATCCTGGTGCCGCTGATCCCGGCCTTCTTCAACGCGGACTCGCCCCGGCTCTTCGGCTTCCCGCGCTTCTACTGGCTGCAACTGGCCTACATCCTGCTCGGCGTGGCCACCACGACCCTGGTTTACCAGATGACGAAGAAGCGGGGTGGTCGGTGATGTGGCGTGACCACCTGACCGAGATCATCGTATTCACGGTGCTCTTCCTGCTGGTCAGCGCGATGGGCTTCGTCGCGGCCCGCTGGCGGGCGCCGCGGGACATGGCCCACCTCGACGAGTGGGGGCTGGGCGGTCGCAACTTCGGCGGCTGGATCACCTGGTTCCTGGTCGGCGGTGACCTCTACACCGCCTACACCTTCGTCGCGGTACCGGCGCTGGTGTTCGGCGCAGGCGCGATGGGCTTCTTCGCCGTGCCGTACACCATCGTCATCTACCCGCTGGTGTTCCTGGTGCTCTGCCGGCTCTGGTCGGTCTCGCACCGGCACGGCTTCGTCACCCCGGCCGACTTCGTCCGGAACCGGTTCGACTCGCCGGTGCTGGCGCTGCTGGTCGCGATCACCGGCATCGTCGCCACGATGCCCTACATCGCGCTGCAGCTGGTCGGCATCGAGGCGGTGCTGAAGACGATGGGGGTGACCGGGGAGAGCACCGTCGCCCGGCACCTGCCGATCATCATCGCGTTCGCCATCCTGGCCGCGTACACCTACCAGTCCGGGCTGCGGGCGCCGGCGCTGATCGCGTTCGTCAAGGACACGCTGATCTACATCGTGATCCTGGTGGCGGTGCTGTACCTGCCCTACAAGCTCGGCGGCTGGGGCGAGATCTTCGACGCGGCGGACGCGAAGTTCAAGGCGTCACCGGCGCCGGGCGACGGCATCCTGCTCAACGCCAACAACCAGCTCCAGTACATCACCCTGGCGTTCGGCTCGGCGCTGGCGCTGTTCCTCTACCCGCACAGCATCACCGGCGTGCTGGCCAGCCGGAACCGGGACGTGATCAAGCGGAACATGTCCGCGCTGCCGGCGTACAGCCTGCTGCTCGGTCTGATCGCGCTGCTCGGCTTCATGGCCATCGCGGCCGGGGTGAAGCCGCTGCCCGGGGCGACGGCGGGCAGCGTGGACAGCAACACGGTGGTGCCGGTCCTCTTCGACCAGCAGTTCCCCAACTGGTTCGCCGGGGTCGCGTACGCGGCCATCGGCATCGGCGCGCTGGTACCGGCGGCGATCATGTCGATCGCGGCGGCGAACCTGTTCACCCGCAACATCTACAAGGAGTACCTGAAGCGGGACGCCTCCGCGGCGCAGGAGGCGCAGGTCTCGAAGGTGACCTCGCTGCTGGTCAAGGTGGGCGCACTGGCGTTCATCATCTTCCTCGACCCGCAGTTCTCCATCGACCTCCAGCTCATCGGCGGCGTGATCATCCTCCAGACGCTGCCGGCGGTGGCGCTGGGCCTGTACACCCGCTGGTTCCACCGCACCGCCCTGATCGCCGGCTGGGCGGCCGGCATGGGCATGGGCATGTGGATGCTCTACCAGATCGCGAACCCGACGACCGGGAAGAAGCACTTCGCCGGCTCGGCCTTCCCGCTCTCCGAGTTCGGCTTCGACACCAAGAAGACGATCTACGTGGGCATCGTGGCGGTGCTGGTCAACCTGGTGGTGGCCGCGCTGCTGACCCTGGTCCTGCGGGCCGCGAAGGTCACCGACGGGGTGGACCACACCACGCCGGACGACTACTTCGCGGACGAGGGCGACCCCCGGGTCACCCCGGGCACGGAGCGCGACGCCGACTCGGCCCGCGAGCCGGTGGCGTAAAAGGTCGGCCCGCCCCCGGGTGCCCGCTGCGGTGGGCACCCGGGGTCCCGCGGCCGGCCGCTGTGTCGAGACGCTGTCGAGCTGATGACGTGAACGGATCGGTGGCGACGCCCGGTCACTGAGTCGTTCACGTCATCAGCTCCGTACTGTCCGCCGCCCGTCCTCGCCGGTGCGAGGCGACGGGTGGGACGCCGCGCGGCTGCGCTCAGCGGCGGCGGTTGCGGGCGCTGAGGGCCTCGTTGAGCCGGTGCAGCAACCGCGCCAGGGTGTCCCGGTCCTCGGCGTCCCAGTCGCCGAGGATGTCGCCGTAGAGCCGGGTGCGCGCCGCCCGCACCGCCGCCATCCGTTGCAGGCCGGCCGCGGTGGGGGAGACCACCGTGCCGCGCCCGTCCGCCGGGTCGGGGCCGCGGGTGATCAGCCCGTCGCGTTGTAGGGCCGAGACCTGCCGGGTGACCGTCGAGCCGTCCAGGTTGAGCTGCGCCGCGAGCGCGGAGACGTTCTGCGGACCGGCCGCGTCCAGGTGCCGCAGGATCACGTACGCCGCCCGGTCCAGCACCCGGTGCTCGGCGGTGCCGGTGGCCCGGCGGGTCGCCTCGCCCAGGCGCATCAGCAGGGCCACCTCGGTCTCGATCCGGCCGAGGGTGGCCTGGTCGTCCGCTCCCGTGCGCTGCTCGTCGCTCATAGCTGTATGATACAAACAAAACTACCTGTACGATACAGCTATCTGGGGAGGCGGAGTGGACCGGCGTACCGAGCCCCACCGCAGTGCCATCTACGCCACCACGCTGGTGGCCTTCCTCGCCATCGCCGGCATCGCCGTCGTCGACCCGATCCTCCCCGCCATCGGCGAGGCCATCGGGGTCACCGCCTGGCAGGTCGAACTGCTCTTCACCGCGTACATCGCGGTGATGGCCGTCGGCATGATCCCGGCCACCCTGGCCAGCGGGAGGTTCGGCTTCAAACCGGTGCTCGTCACCGGCGTCTCCGTCGTCGGCCTGGCCGCCATCCTCGCCTCGTTCAGCAACGACATCGTCCAACTGTCGGTGCTGCGCGGCGTCTGGGGACTCGGCAACGCGATGTTCTTCGCCACCGCCATGGTGGTGCTGGTCAACCTCGCCAACGACCGGGAATGGGTGGTCGGCCTCTTCGAGGCCGCGCTCGGCCTGGGCTTCGCCGTCGGCCCGCTGCTCGGCGGCCTGCTCGGCCAGGTCAGCTGGCGGCTGCCGTTCTTCGTCTGCGGCGTGTTCATGGTGCTCGCGCTGGCCGTGGCGTCGCGCCGGCTCCGGGAGCCGACCAACCGGCAGGCGCCCGTACGCGTGGGTCAGATCTTCGCCACCTACCGCCGGCCGGCGTTCGTCACGCTCTGCGTGGTCACCGCCGCCTACAACTTCGTCTTCTTCGTGGTGCTCGGCTACACGCCGCTCTTCCTCGGCCTGGACGTCGTCCCGCTGGGGCTGGCCTTCACCGGCTGGGGCCTCGGCCTGGCCGCCGGCATCCTGGTGATCGGCCACCGCCTCGCGCACCGGATCGGCGCCGTGCAGACCGTCGGCGTCGCCCTCGCCGGCCTGCTGCTCTGCATGGTCGGCTTCGCCACCTCCGGCAGCACCGCCGAGTCGCTGGTGGTGCTGGTCCTCGCCGGCCTCTGCATGGGCCTGGCCAACGCCAACCTCACCGACCTCGCGCTCGGCCTCGGCTCCGCCGACCGGCGGGTCGCCACCGGCGCGTTCAACCTGGTCCGCTGGGGAGCGGCCGCGCCCGCCCCGATCATCTCCGGCAAGCTCGCCGAGCACGGACCGGCCCTGCCGTTCTGGGTCGGCTTCGGTGTCCTCGCCGTCGGCGTGCTGGTCTACCTGGCGTTCGCGCACCTGATGGCCGCCGGCTACGGCGAGCGGCTGCTCTGGTCCCGCTGGAACCGGGCCGCCCGCCGCGCCGAGCACGCCACCGAGGAGCCGGTCGGCGAGGCGTACTGATCAGCGCAGCGCCCGCCAGAGCAGGTAGAGGCCGATCACCGTGCCGAAGGCCACGATCAGCATCTTGAGGAGCACCGGCGGCAGCCGGCGGACCAGCCGGGCCCCGGCGTACCCGCCGACCAGCGTGGCCGGCGCGACCACCGCGACCGCCGCCCAGTTCACCGGCCCGAAGAGCGAGAAGACCACCACCGTGGTCAGCCCGACCACCGCCGAGAGCAGGTTCTTGATCGCGGTGACCCGGGCCAGCGTCACGTCCAGCACCAGGGCCAGGCCGGCGACCAGCATCACCCCGAGGGCCGCGCCGAAATAGCCGCCGTACACCGCGCCGAGCCCGACCATGGCCTGCACCGTCACGGTACGGCGGCGCGGCGACAGGTCGCGCGGATGCCCGACCAGCGCGCGCAGCGGATCCTGGAAGGCGAGCACCGCCGTCGCGCCGAGCACCAGGAACGGTACGACCACCTCGAACGTCCGGGCCGGGGTGGCCAGCAGCAGCAGGCAACCGATGATCGTGCCGACGACCGTGGTGGGCACCAGCGTCGCCAGCGCACGCCTCGCCGGCAGGTCCGCCCGGCTGCCCGCCACGCTGGCCAGGTAGCCAGGGCAGACCGAGATCGAGTTGGTGACGTTGGCCGGCACCGGCGGCAGGCCCACCGCGATCAGCGCCGGAAAAGTGATCAGCGAACCGCCCCCGGCCACCGCGTTGACCGTGCCCGCGGCGAGACCGGCGGCGAGCAGGAGCGCGGCGTCGGAAAGATCCATGGTGCCCCGAGGCTAGTACGCCCCGCTCCGCCCCGCGCGGCCACCGCGCCCTCCGTCCGCGCGCGCTGCGCGGCGGGTGCCGTTTGCGGCGTGTCGGGGTGTCGCGGCCCCGGACACCACGCCCCGCCGCAAACCGGCGCACCGGGGACTCCCTGGCGGGCCGTCCGGGGCGGAAATGGGCGGGGACGCCGCGTCGTTAGGATGAGGGTGCGACGGACGAGTCGACCGGGCGGTCGCGTCGGCGGGCTCCGGCCCGCCGCCGAGGAACGTCCGGACTCCACAGGGCAGGGTGGTTGCTAACGGCAACCCGGGGTGACCCGCGGGACAGTGCCACAGAAAACAGACCGCCGGCCCATCGGGTCGGTAAGGGTGAAACGGTGGGGTAAGAGCCCACCAGCACCCCGGGTGACCGGGGTGGCTCGGTAAACCCCACCCGGAGCAAGGCCAAGAAAGGGCCGTCACCGCAAGATGACGACCCGGCGCAGACGCTTGAGGGTTGCCCGCCCGATGTCTGCGGGTAGGCCGCATGAGCCTGTCGGCGACGGCAGGCCGAGATGGATGGCCGCCGCCGGCACGTACCCCGCGAGGGGTACGCGCCGCGCACAGAATCCGGCGTACAGGTCGACTCGTCCGTCGCCCACCAGGTCGCAGCCTCGATCAAGGCTGCGACCTCGCCATACGTCCTGGCGTCCATGGGTGTTGCTGGTCGTCGTTGGGTGCTGTTTGACGCCCTGTAGACGCCCTGACGCCCTGACGCCCTGGTAGTTCCCTGATCTTGGTGCGTCTGTGCCAGACCTGATGCCGAGAGGGGCGGGGACTGCCCTTTGTCGCGAGTCGTCGAGAGTAGAAAACCGGGTTGGCTACCCGCTGTCGCGGGACGGCCGGAGAGCCTGGCGCAGCCGCTTCTGGCCGATGACAGCGTGTCGTGGCTCGCGTACGTTGGCGCCGTGGCGACTTTCTGGACCTTGGGATGCGATGCCTACGATCCCCCAGCGGATCGCTGCTTTCTGGGCGCTGGCGGCTATGTCAAGGAATCCGGCTTCGACGAGCCCGACAACGCGTCCATCGTCGACCCGGACGGCCGGGGCCCTGCCATTGGTTTCATCAAGGTGCCCGAGGGCAAGTCCGCCAAGAACCGTATGCATATCGATATCCGGGTGGCCGGTCCAGGCCCCTGGGACATGGCCGAGCGCGCCCGACTGATCCGGCGGAAAGTGCCCGAGCTGGTTGCCGCCGGCGCGGCGGTGGTCCGCGAGGAGTGGTACGGCGACGTCCTCGGGCACGTCGTCATGCATGACCCCGAGGGCAACGAGTTCTGCGTCGCTTGATGCCATGATCAGTGTCGCACCCCGGCATCCGGATCTGCCGCTGACCGCGCGCCTCTGACGGGCCGTCGAGTCCGCCCGGCGCCCGGCTCAGTAGTAACGATGTAACAACGGCAGCCCATCGCCCGGAAACCCGTAACGCGTCAAGTGGAACCAATGTGTCACGCATCATGTGGAGCGCGACATGCCGGCGGACAGCCGGCGGCCGGCCGGGATTCTGTGTGGATCGGACCGGGGGTTAGCTGCCCGCGACCTGTCACGATGGTGCGCCTGGTGGCGACGGTGGTTCGGCTGGATGTGCTCGAGCGCGAGTGGCGTCGGAGATGGCGACCCCGGCGAGGACTGCGGTGGCGGCGAGGGCGACCAGCAGCGGCGGCAGGAGGAGCATCGCCGGTGTCAGGGCGGCCAGCACGATCACGCCGATCGGCCGATCCCGGGATACGCGGGCGAAGACCGCGTACTCGAAGCCGGCACGCCCGGCGAGGAAGAGCGCGGGTCCGCCGAGGATGACGGCGATCCAGGCCGGTTGCGTATGTCCGAACGGGTGGGTGATGACGAGTTCGCCGCCGACGGCGGTGACGACGATGCCGGCCACCATGACCAGGTGGGCGTATGACGTCGATCCGGCAAGGCGGGCCGGGTCGGGGGCCGCTTTGATGGCTGCGGCCGCCAGTTCCCCGGCGCGGTAGATGTAGATCCGCCACAGCAGCACGGTGGTGGCAGTCGCCACGAGGAACGCAGCGGTCCGGTCGGGCGGGAAGGCGGTGCCGCGAAGCGCCAGTCCGGTGACCAGGATCAACTCGCCGAGCGCGATGATGTAGAACTGCCGGTAGCGCTCGGACAGGTGTTCGGCCACGGTCGGCAAATCCGACGGGGGCGTGCGGCCGATCCCCGGCGTGGGGTAGTTAAACGCGTATGCGGCGTAGTCCAGGGCCACCGCGAGTGTCCACAGCGCCACACGCGCCGTCCCATGCGAGAGCGCCCCGGCGATCCACGGCACCGCGGCCACGCTGTACCAGAACAGTATCCGCCCGGAGGTGCGCCGCGGTGCGTGGCCCCGCAGGGCGATCACAAGGAAGATGTTGGTGCCGATGAATAGGGCGACGAATACCCCTGCGAAGACCAGGCCTTGCCCGCCGAACGCGTCGGGCAGCGCGATCGCCATCACCAGGCTGCCCACCAAAGTCGCGATGACCAGCAGCTGTATCGCCAGTTGTTGCGGGTCGAACCTGTCGGTTATCCACGCCGTGTTGAACCAGACCCGCCATATTGTCAGCAGCAGCAACAGCGTCTTGAAGGCGCCGCTCCAGGTGAGATCCTGGATCAGCGCGTGCGAGAGTTGGGTGAGCGCGAAGACAAACGCCAGGTCGAAGAACAGTTCCAGGTACGTTGCCATCTGCGGATCCCCAGGCATGCGCAGCAGGTCGCCCGCCCTGCTCGTCGTCATCGGCTCGCCCGTTTCTGTCGGCTTCGTGGCAGCGTTGAAGCAGTGGTACCACGCTGCCGCGCCTCCCGGTGCCGACAAGACGATGCCCAGGGGTTCTCGCAACGAGTGACGACCCGCACCGAGCGCCGGCATGACCCGCGCAACCCGAACGACCCGAACCAATTCATGATCGTGGGGAACCCAGGACGTCCTACGTTCATGCTGTCCAGGCGGTTGCATTTGCGCAGCGGCGGACCTGCGTTGACAGATCGGTATCAGGACCTGGGTGACACTCCGCCCTCTGTAGCACCGGCCCGACGCTTGGCCAAGGTCGACGAGCTGATCCGATCCAGCGGCGACGGATGGACGGAACTCACCGGCCTCGACCGTCGCCCGTCCGTGTCACGCGGGTCGCTCGATCCAGTCCACGGCAGCACGTCCGCGGTCACCGCCGCTGCCGCATGTCAGAATGCCCCCAAACCTGGAGCAGAGCTGGCAGAACGGGCGAGCCGATGACGACGAGCAGTGCGGCCGAGCTGATGCGGAAAGCCGGGGATCCGCAGCGGGCCACGTTCCTGGAACTCTTCTTCGACCTGGTGTTTGTCCTCGCGCTCGCGCAGCTCTCGCGCGGCCTGGCCGAGGATCTCGCGTGGAGCGGTGCCTTCCGGACGCTGGTGCTGTTGGGGGCCATGTGGTGGGTCTGGTCCAGCACCGCGTGGCTAACCGACCGGACGGACCCGCACCGACCGGTAATCCAGGCGCTGGTCATCGCGACCATGGTCGGCAGCCTGGTGATGGCGGCCGCGGTGCCCGAGGCATTCGGCGACACGGGCCTGATCTTCGCGGGCGCCTACGTCGCCGTCCAGCTCGGCCGCGGGCTCGTCCTCGTGGCCGTTCTGCGTGGCAACAAGCTGCAGCGCCACGTCGTGCGAGGGCTGTTCTGGTACGGCCTGTCGGCGCTGCCGTGGATCGCGGGGGCGCTCGTGCACGGCTCGGCGCGTGGCGCGTTGTGGGCACTCGCGGTGGTCCTTGACCACACGGCAGGCAGAATCGGCTTCCCCACCCCGGGGGCGGGCCGTACGCCCAGCCAAGACCTTGTGGTCTCGGGCGAGCACCTGTCCGAGCGCTACCGGCAGTTCTTCATCATCGCGCTCGGCGAGCTGATCCTCGTTACCGGACTGGCGCTGAGCAGCAGCGGCTTCGCGCCGGACAGGGCCGCCGCGTTCGCAGTGTCGATCGCGACCACTGTGCTGCTGTGGCGGATCTACATATACCGCGCTGGACAAGTCCTGGCGGAAGCGATTGCCGTGTCCGCCGACCCGGTCCGCCTCGCCCGAGCGGCGTCATACGCCCACCTGGTGATGGTGGCCGGCGTGGTCGTCGCCGCCGTCGGCGACGAACTCGTCATCGCCCATCCACTCGGGCACACCCCACCGGCCTGGATCGCCGTCATCCTCGGCGGACCCGCGCTGTACCTGGCCGGGCGCGCCCGCTTCGAGCACGCGGTATTCGGCCGCGTGTCCCGGTCCCGACCGATCGGCGTCCTTGCGCTGGCCACCCTGACACCGGCGATGCTCCCCCTGCCGCCAGTCGTGGTCGCCGCCGCTGCTGCCTTCGTTCTGACCGGGATCGCCATATCCGACGCAGCCCGCGCCCGCAGACGCCCGCTCGAGCCGCCGTCACCACCCGGCTAGCCGGAAGTGTCACCGATGTCTTGAGACCGATATGTCACGCAGGTCCTGAGAGGGCGTCTGATTCACGTAATTTGTGAGTGATGCGCTTTTAGGTGTCTCGCCAGGTTGGGGTGGTTTCATTGGTGAGTCGTCTGGCGAGGTTGTCGATCATGGCGATGCGGATCATGTTGGCGGAGTTCCCGGGCAGGGCTTCGTAGTCGCGGGCCAAGCGCCGGTGGAGCATGATCCAGCCCAGGGTTCGTTCGACGACCCAACGGCGTTTGACCACGGAGAACCCTTTGACGTGTGGGTCTTTGGCGACGACCTCGACGTCGATGCCGAGGGTGGCGCCGTGTTCGATGACCTTGTTCTTGAAGCCGGCGTCGACCCAGGTTTTGGTGAGGGCTGGGTGGGTGGCTTTGGCCTGTTCCAGCAGGTCGATACCGATGGTGTTGTCGCTGGCGCTGGCGGCGGTGACGATGACGGCGAGGAGCAGGCCGAGGGTGTCGGTGACGATGCCGCGTTTGCGTCCGACGATCTTCTTGCCGGCGTCGATGCCCTGCGTGGCGGCAGATGCGTTGGTGGAGGTCTTCACGCTCTGGGTGTCGATGACGCAGGCCGACGGTTGCGTGGTGCGTCCGGCCCTGGCGCGGGCCAGTGCGGTGAGGTCGTAGTTGAGCTGGGTGAAGATGCCGTCGCCGGTCCAGGCGGTGAAGTAGCCGTAGACGGTCTGCCAGGGCGGGAAGTCATGCGGCAGGTAGCGCCAGGCGATGCCGGTGCGGTTGACGTAGAGGATGGCGTTGAAGATTTCCCGCAGGTCGTGGGTGGCGATACGTCCGCCGACGCCGGCGTCGGTGCGGGCCTGGCGCCAGGCGGTCAGCCGTGGCGCGATCAGCGCCCAGCGGGCGTCGGACAGGTCAGAGGGGTAGGCGGGTCGCTCGGCCATGCCGTAGGTCTACTGTGGACGAGGCGCGGTGGATCGCACCTGGAGTCCGACGATACGAGAGCTTTCCTGAACCAGACACGTTCTGCGGAACGAAGCTGGCATATCGATGCGGCATCAGCCGGGGCAAATGGTGTCCATAGCCATGAGTCGACCGCGCTGCTAACCTCGGCATCGGCGGGCCGAATGCCGTCAATCACATGCAGACAAGATTAAAACGCCCACTGAGACCCGATATCGCCGGCAGCCGGCGGCCAAACCGTCCGGTCGCCGCCGGGGACATGGTTCGCGATCTGGCGTTGACGGAGACCACACCGGATCCGCTGATCATGGTGGTGCAGTTCGTCGCGTTCCGGGCGCCGCCACCCGGGCACCCTCAACCCGTGCGTTGCCGGTGTGGTCGGCTCGCTGCTGACGACCTGGGTGACGTTCGTGCCGTGTTTCCTGTTCGTTCTGCTCGGCGCGCCCTACGTCGAGCGCCTGCGCGGCAACCACACGCTGCCCGCCGCGCTGACGGTGATCACCGCCGCCGTGGTCGGGGTCGTCGCCAACCGCGGCCCGTACTCGCCGCGCACACCCTCTTCGCCCGACGGCGCCTCGTGACCACCGGCCCCCTGCACCTGGAGCTGCCCGACCTGAGTAGTTGGCGACCCCCCCGGTCCAGCCATCGGACCGCATGAGGACCCGGTTGTGGTTGCCTGGGTCACTGCGGGAACCGAACGGGACGGCGAAGCGACTAGTAGAGGACGTGCAGGCTCAGGGCTTGCGGGCGTCTGCGAGGGAGGGCGGGGCGATGCTCGCTGGGGTGCGACAGGGCGCGGTGGTTGCTGGTGTGGTGGCGGCCACGGTGCTGGCCGTACCGGGTGCGGCATGGGCTCACGGTGTCGGCGGATCAAGCGACACGGTCGGGGGGTTCGTGTGGCTGGGCACCAAGCACATGCTCGCCGGCTGGGATCACCTGGCGTTCGTCGGTGGCATCCTGCTCCTGGCGGGGGAGATCCGGCGAGCGGCGAAGCTGATCTCGTTGTTCGCGCTCGGGCACAGCGTCACCCTGTTCACCGCGACGGTCGCCGACTGGCACGTCAACCCCGTCCTGGTCGACATCGTGGTCGCGCTCAGCCTGGTCTTCGTCGGCGTGGTCGGGCTACGCGGCCGACCGAAGGACTGGACGTGGTTCGCCGCCGCCGTCCTCGCCTTCGGCCTGGTCCACGGCCTGGGGCTGTCGACCCGGTTGCAAGACCTCGGCCTGCCCTCGGACGGGATGATCCCCCGGGTGCTGGCCTTCAACGTCGGCGTGGAGATCGGGCAGCTCATCGCCGTGGTCGCCATGTTCATGCTCGGTGACGTGCTCAGCCACTACCTGCCGAAGCTACGCAACCCCCGCCTGTCCCACGGCGCTCTCATCGCCGCAGGAGTCGTCGCCGCGTCGATCCTCGCCTTCACCTCCGGCGGTCAGGCGCTGCGCCCGGTCCAGGCCGAGCCTGCCGTGGGCGCCTGCACCGTCCGGGACCGCACGGAGACCTTCCCGGCCGGTGGCGGCCATCCCGCGAAGGACTTCTCCGAGCCGGGCGAGACAGTGCCGGCAACCTCGTTCGGGCACGTCATCGGCGACGGCTACGTCATCGTCAACTACCGACCCGATCTCACCGCCGAGCAGCTCGCCCAGGTACGCGCCTTCGTCACCGACCCCACCGCCGGCCGTATCGTCGGCGGCCCCGCCCCCGACCAGACAGCGGCGGTCAAGGCCGTGCACGCCTACCGCACCGCCACCTGCAACGCCGTCGACATCGACGCGGTTCGCCAGTTCACCCGCGACTGGTTCGCCGACCCCCGCTCCAAGCCCGCCGAATAGGCCGCGGCTCAGTCGTGCTCCGGCGCACCGGTCACCCGGTGCGACGCCGCGTGCAGCACCTCGGTCACCAGCCGACGCACATGCCCACCCCGGGCCCGGTAGAGAGCTCGCCGGCCCTCCCGCCGCACACTCACCAACCCCGCCAATCGCAGCTTGCCCAGGTGCTGCGACACCGCCGGCCGCGCCATCCCCACCGCCGCCACCAGCGCCGTCACGTCGTGCTCGCCGTCGCTGAGCAGCCACATCAACCGCAGCCGTGTCGGGTCGGCCAGCATCCGCAGCATCTCCGTCGCCGCCTCGACCTGCCCGCCAGGAAGGCGTTGTTGCAGGTCACTGGCATTTGCAACGTTGTCGCGTGCGTACATGAGCACATATTATCGCCACCGTCACGGGTACGGACCGACTGTGCGACCGGGCAACCTGGGGGAGCGGTGAACGACCACCATCACGACCACTCGCACGACCACGACGACGACCACGAGCACGACCACGAGCACAGCCACGGCCAGCACCACGGCGGCCGGCTCGCCGCCTGGTGGCACCGGCTGACACACGCCGTCGTCCCGCACTCCCACGACTCCCGAGCCAAGATCGACCCGGCCCTGGAGTCCAGCCGTGACGGGCTACGCGCCCTGTGGATCTCCCTGATCGGTCTCGGGATCACCGCGCTAGCTCAGGCCGTCATCGTCGTGCTGTCCGGCTCCGTTGCCCTGCTCGGCGACACCCTGCACAACGTCGCCGACGCCCTGACCGCCGTACCTCTCGGCATCGCCTTCCTGCTCGGCCGACGCGCCGCCACCCGCGCCTACACCTACGGCTACGGCCGCGCTGAGGACCTCGCCGGCATCCTCATCGTCCTCGTCATCGCCGGCTCCGCCGTCGCCGCCGCCTGGACCGCCGTCGACCGGCTCCTACGCCCCGCCGAGGTGACCCACCTCCCCTGGGTCGCCGCCGCCGGCCTCGTCGGGTTCATCGGCAACGAGCTGGTCGCCCGCTACCGCATCCACGTCGGCCGCCGCATCGGCTCCGCCGCCCTGATCGCCGACGGCCTGCACGCCCGCACCGACGGCTACACCTCGCTCGCGGTCCTCGCCGCCGCCGGCGGCGTGGCCCTCGGCTGGCGTTGGGCCGACCCCGCCGTCGGCCTGGCCATCGCCGTCGCCATCGCCCTTGTCCTCAAAGACGCCGCCCGAGAGGTCTACCGACGCCTGATGGACGCCGTCGACCCCGCCATCGTCGACCAGGCCGAGACCACGTTGCGAGGCGTCGACGGCGTCCAGGACGTAGCCGCGGTGCGACTCCGCTGGATCGGTCACCGCCTGCACGCCGAAGCCGAACTCGTCGTGGACGCCAACCTCACGCTCGTCGCCGCACACGAGATCGCCGCCGACGCCGAACACCAGCTCACCCACGCCGTACCTCGGCTGACCACCGCCACCGTGCACACCGACCCCGACAGCCACCCCGGCGGCCACCACCACACCGACCTGTCCCACCAACGCCGCCAAACTCGCTCTTGAGGTCGGCTCGACTCCGTCCATCGGCGCATCCGACACCTGCACGACAGCTAGGGCGCACTGCTCTTCGGGAGGAGAATGAGCCACCCAAACCGGTCAAGCTGCCTTCGGAGGGCTCATGCTCAACTGGTCGACGATCTTCTACGGCGCTGTCCTCTCCGCTCTGCTCGCCGCGCTTCTGGCCGCCGCCGCCGGGCCTCGACGACCGGCGGTGATCGCAACCACTGCGTTCGCAGCACTGGCCGGCCCCCTCGCTTGGAACGCGATCCTGCACGCCGCGCACGGCAGACAGTTCTTCACGGACGCCCCCGTCGCCGTTCTTCCCGCCTCGTGGCAGGACACCGGCAGTGGGGTTTTCGCCATCGCCATGACCGCACTCGCACTCGGCATCGGCCCACTGGCCGCCGGCACTGGCCGCCGCATCGCCGCCCTGGCCACCCTCGCCGGCCTGGCTGCATTCGTTGTTGATGTCTACCTCTACTGAATCGCCAGTAGTGGCAATCGGTTTCTGGACTGTGGCGTTGAGTTGAGGCGGCACTGATAGCCGCAATCCCGCCGTAGAGGGCCAGGGACACCGGCGCGCCGTCGAACTCCGCACGCAACTCCCGTTGGCGGATCGGGCAGGGCCAAGGGCCAAGTTCGGTCACTGCCTGCACGCGCTCGGCAAGCCGGCCAGGGCTGAGGGATTCGCCGCCCGCTCCTTGCGGGCGCAGCCCACGGCGTGCCGGCGCCCGCCGCGGCCCCCACCTCGGGCAGCAGCACCGCCTACAGTCCACTCGTGCCGATGCTCGCCGCGCCCGCCGTACCGCCCGGATCGATGGCCGCGCTGGCGCAGCCGGGACTGCGCGCCGAGGGCGTACACCTGCGTCCGTGGCTGGCGGCGGACCGTGAGGTGGTGGTGGCCGCGTACGCCGACGCCGCGATCCGGCGTTGGCACTGCCGGTCGATGACCGACGACGAGGCCGCCGACTGGATCGCCGCCTGGCCGGGGCGGTGGCGGGCGGAGAGCGGCGCCGGGTGGGCGGTGTGCGACGCCGGGGTGGTGGTCGGGCAGCTCAGCCTGCGCCGGCTCGTCCTCGCCGACGGGCTGGCCGAGGTGTCGTACTGGGTGCTGCCGGCCGCGCGGGGCCGCCGGGTCGCCCCGCGGGCGCTCGCCGCGGTGTCCGCCTGGTGCTTCGACACCCTCCGGCTGCACCGGGTCGAGCTGTGCCACTCCACGGCGAACGAGGTGTCCTGCCGGGTGGCGCGGCGCGCCGGCTTCACCGCCGAGGGTACGAAGCGCGGCGAGGGGCTGCACGCCGACGGCTGGCACGACATGCACCTGCACGCCCGCCTGCGCACCGACGCCTGACACCGGCCCGCTGTCCTTGATCGGCCGGCCTAGACTCCCGCCGGTGACCCCCCGGACGGCGCGCCTGCTCGCCCTGCCCTTCGCCCTGGCCGCGACCCTGCTGCGGATCGGCGTCGAGTTCTGGCTGAAGCCGTTCGCCTGGCGCCTGGAATCCGGCGCCGTCAGCTCGCTCGTCTGGGCGGCCGGCACCGCCGGCAGCATCCTGGCACCGGCCGCCGGCTACCTGCTGCTCACCCGCGCGGTCCGCCGTCGGCCGGCCACGTTCCGGGTCGACCCCGCCGGGCGGCACTTCACCGCACCGGCCGCACCGGCCTGGGCCGGCCCGTGGTCGATCATCGTGAGCTGGCTGGCGGGTGGGCTCCTGCTCACCGAACGGGTGCCGGGCGAGGACCGGGTGCGGTTCTTCGAATCCGGCGACGCCCTGGTCTGGAACGTGCTCGCGGTGCTGGCCGTCCTGGTGTTCGTGGTGCTGGTGCTGCTGGACGCCCGGCCCCGCCTGACGCTCGACGAAACCGGAATCACGGTGCGGGGCCTGGTGCGGCGCAGGACGGTCCGGTGGGACCGGCTGCTTCCCGGCGGACCGCCCGCGCCGGCCGGAAAGGCCGCCGGGACGCTCGTCCTCTCCGAGCAGCCGAGCACGCCGGCGGGCCGGCCGGTGTCACGGTCGCTGGCGGTCGGGCGGGCGCACGTGGACGGAGCCTTCCTCGCCGGCAGCGTCCGCCACTACGTCGCGCACCCGGAGCGGCGGTCCGCCATCGGCACCGCACCGGAGCTGGCGAGCCTGGGCGCCACCGTCAGCGGTGCGCCGGACGCCTGACCGGCGGCGGTGACCGGCATCCCGGTTGGCCGGCGACGTGCTCACCGAGCCGGCCCGACCCGACTGAGGACGACCTGCGGGACGGACGGCCCGGCTGATCGACTCGCGGCGGCCCCCGCCTTCGACCGGCAGCCCGGCCTTCCGGGTCAGCGCGCGCCCGAGAACTCGTCCCAGGTCGCGCCCGCCGGCAGGTACCAGGAGGCCGGGTCGTCGGCGAGCGCCCGCGCGATCACCAGCCGGGCGTGCGCGTCCAGTTCGGGCAGCCGGTCGGGCGGGAACCACTCGACCGCCACCGACTCGTCGTCGTTGACCCGGGCCGTACCGGAGACGAGTCGGCAGTGGAAGCCGAGGTTGAGGTACTCGCAACGGTCACCGTTCGGGTAGGTGTGCGGGTGCGACACGACGCTGCTGAGGCGTACCGGCTCGACGCGCAGGCCGGTCTCCTCCTCGACCTCGCGCACCACGGCGGTGGCCGGCTGCTCGCCCGGCTCGACGAAGCCGCTCACCACCGACCAGCGACCGTCGTCGGAGCGCTGCCCCAACAGCAGCTCGCCGGCGTCGTTGCGGATCACCGCGCTGACGCTCGGCAGCCAGAGCAGCTCGTGGCCGACGTGTTCGCGCATCCGCAGGATGTAGTCCGGTACGCCCATCCGGCGACCCTAACCGGCACGGCCCCGCCCGCGCCGACCCGATGGGCGCACCTCGCCACGCCCGCCCGCCACGTCGCCGGTCCGTGCCCGCCGCGCGACCCCTGCCCGACGACCAGCGCCACCGATTCGTCGCTGAGCAGGACGTCGAGCAGCCGGGTCGCCCCGGCGGTGCCGGCGGCCCGGGCGGACATCTCGTCGGCCAGGTACTCGGCCCGCTGGCTGTCCCGCAGCGCCGTCACCACCAGCAGCAGGTGGCCGGCGAAGAGCAGCCGGGACAGCAGCCACGACAGCATCCGGCCGATCGCCTCGCCGATCATCTCCAGCAGCCCACCGCCCTGGCTGGCCTGGGCGGGCCGGAACAGGTCGGCGGCGGAGCCGAGCATGGTCAGCGCCGGGTCGGTCACCAGCAGCCGCCGCACGTCGCCGTTGACGAAGTGGCCCAGCTCGTGGCCGAGCAGGGCGACCCGCGTCTGCCCGTCGAGCGAGCCCCACAGCGGCAACCCCAGGCAGAGCACCCGCCGTCGGCGCAGCCCCACCGACGTCGCGTACGCGTTGATGCTGCCGTCGACGCCGACCACGTGCGGCACCGGCGCGCCGATCGCCGCCGCCACCTCCTCGACCAGGGCGTGCAACTCAGGTGCCTGCTCGCGGGAGAGCACCTCCAGCTCCGGGTCCACCCGACCGAACCGCGGTCGTAGCGCCACCGCCAGACCGACCAGCGCCAGCCCGACCACGACGGCGAGGCTCGGGAACGGGTACGCGAACATCAGCCGGACGCCGAGCACCGCCATCGCCAGCACCGCTGCGACGAGCAGCAACGAGGCGACCACCGTCACCGTCCCGGCCACCCCGAGACCGGTCGCGGCCAACGGACGCTCGACGAGTGCGGCGTACTGCTGCCGGGTGAGCCGGGCGGCGAGCCGGTGGGTCCGCCGGTCGACCCACGACCAGCCGAACTCCGGCGCCTGCCGGGCCCGGTCGTAGCCGTCCAGGTTCACTCGCAGTCGGCGCACCAGGGCATGGCCTCGCGTACCGACACCGTCGCCGTGCCACACCGCGGGCACGACCCCGCCTCGGCCGTCGTCGTGATCATGGGCGCCGATCCTGCCGGTGCCGGCCGCCCGGCGGTACCGCCCGTTCAGCCGAGCCGGTCATGTCGCGCACGCCTCCGGCCCGGTTCCGCCGGTCACGCCACCACCCCGGTCACGCCGGGCAGGGCACCCGCTCCAGCGCGGCCGGACCGGTGCCCGGGCGCACCAGCTGCGCGAAGCACCGCTCGGTGGCGGCCCGCTGCCAGCCGAAGACGCTGGCCGCGGTCTTCGCCACGCGTACCCGGAAGAGCAGGCGCACCCCGGCCTCCCGGCGCTGCCCGCCACTCTCCACGGCCAACACCTCGACGCCGTCGACCCGCTCCGCGGCGCGGCGCAGGTCCGCCTCTTCGGCCGCCGGATCGGCCAGCAGTTCGCCCCGCGCCCGCTGCGCGATGGCGGTCACCTCCCGCTCGGCCCGCCGCTCCAGCCGCTGCTGCGACCGGTCCCGCAGCAGCGGCGCCGCCACCGCCACCGCCGTCACGGCGAAGACCGTGACCACGGCCGCGGCGAGCAGGCCGCGGCGTACCCGTGCCGATGTTCTGCCCCCGAAACGCACCGGGGGATTCTCCGCCACCGACCGCCCTTCCGGCTGCCCCGTCCGTCCGGGTACGGCTTCCCGCATTCGACCGCGCGGCCCCCACCAGCACGTCTACTGTGGAGGACGTCGCGACTATTTGCGCGATCCGGTGGCGGCCGGGCTGCTCCCGGTGCACAGTGATCTCATGAACGACAGCGGAAGTGGTGGGCACTACTACTGGTGCACCCGACACCACCGGGTCGAGACCGATGCCGACGTGTGCCCTGCGAAGCACGTTCTCGGACCGTACGACTCGTCCGCCGACGCCGAGAACGCCCTGCAGACGGTGCGGGAGCGCAACGAGGCGTGGGAGGCCGAGGACGCTCGCTGGGCCGGGGAGGGCAGCTAAACGGCGCGGGACGGCCCGTGTCGAGGAACTCCGTGCCTCCGCACCGGGGGCGCGCGAGCGCATGTCCCCAAGGAGGGAACCAAGATGGCCGAAGCACAACAGGCCACCACCCGCCCGGCCGCCAAGAAGTCCGCCGCGGCCACGCGGACGGCGGGCGCCACCCGCAGCACCGCGGCACGCCGGCCCACCACGACCACCGCGGCGGCCCGGAAGGCGCCGGCCGGCCGGGCGGCGACGAGCGCGGCGGGCGCCGGTTCGGGACGGACCCCGACCACCACGGCGACCGCCGCGAAGAAGACGGCGGCCAAGAGGGCCCCCGCCTCGAAGACCACCGCCAAGAAGGCGCCCGCCACCAAGACCACCGCCAAGAAGGCGCCCGCCGTCAAGACCACCGCCAAGAAGGCGCCCGCCGTCAAGACCACGGCGAAGAAGACCGCCGCGTCGAAGGCGACGGCGACGAAGGCCCCCGCCGGCAAGGCCGCCGCGAAGACCACGACCGCGGCGAAGAAGACCACCACCACCGCCGCGAAGAAGACCGCGCCCGCGGCGAAGAAGACCACCACCACCGCCGCGAAGAAGACCGCGCCCGCGGCGAAGAAGACCAGCACCGCCGCGAAGAAGACCACGGCCGCGAAGGCCTCGACCGCCGCCCGCAAGGTCACCTCCACGGGTAAGAAGGCCACGGCCGCGGTCAAGAAGACCACCGGCGCGGCGAAGAAGACCACCGGCGCGGCGGCCAGGAAGACCACGGCGGCGAAGAAGGCACCGGCGAAGAAGACCACCGCCAGGACGGCGCCGGCGTCGAAGACCACCGCCAAAAAGGCGCCGGCCCGAAAGACGACCACCACCTCGTCGACCACCACCCGTAAGGTGACCGCGAAGAGGACGCCGGCGACGAAGACCACGGCCGCCAAGAAGGTCACCGCCCGCAAGGCGCCGGCCCGCCCGGCCGCCGCCCGGGCCACCGCGCCCACCAGTGCCCGGTCCCGCGCCCGCAAGGCCACCGGCTGACCGTACGGCGACCGCCGTCGCATCGCCGGAGGGCGGATCGCCCGCCGGGCTGCCAGGATTGACCCCGTGGTCATCC
Organism: Micromonospora purpureochromogenes; assembly: GCF_900091515.1. Classification (NCBI taxonomy): domain Bacteria; kingdom Bacillati; phylum Actinomycetota; class Actinomycetes; order Micromonosporales; family Micromonosporaceae; genus Micromonospora; species Micromonospora purpureochromogenes. The sequence goes on from NZ_LT607410.1 coordinate 2,306,498, forward strand.
GACGCGTACTGGCGCCCCGTATCGACTTCGGCGCGCTGCGCCGCGAGCTGGGACTGCCCGAAGGCTTCCCGGACGCGGCGCAGCGCGAGGCGGACCAGGCCGCCGCCGCACCGCCGGCCACCGGGGTCGACCGTACCGACGTCCCGTTCGTCACGATCGACCCGGCGGCGTCGCGCGACCTCGACCAGGCGATGCACCTCGCCCGCCGTCCCGGTGGCGGCTACCGCGTGCGGTACGCGATCGCCGACGTCGCCGCCCACGTACGCCCCGGCGGCGCGCTGGAGGAGGAGACCTGGCGCCGCGGGCAGACCGTCTACCTGCCCGACGGCAACGTGCCGCTGCACCCGCACACCCTCAGCGAGGGCGCGGCCAGCCTGCTGCCGGACGTCGACCGGGCGGCGGTGGTGTGGACCATCGACCTCGACGCCGACGGCGCGACCACCGGCGTCGCGCTGGAACGCGCCCGGGTCCGCAGCCGGGCGAAGCTCGACTACGAGGGGGTGCAGGCCGCCGCCGACGCCGGGCGGCTGCCCGAACCGGTCGCCCTGCTGCCCGAGATCGGCGCCCTGCTCACCGCCCGGGGCCTGCGCCGGGGCGCGGTCAACCTGCCCCTGCCCGAGCAGGACGTCGAGCCGGACGGTGACGGCTGGCGGCTGGTGCTGCGTGGGCCGGTCGCGATGGAGGACCACAACGCGCAGATCTCCCTGCTGACCGGGATGGCCGCGGCCGACATCATGCTGGCCGGCCGGATCGGGCTGCTGCGCACCATGCCGCCGCCGAAGCCCGAGGCGGTGGCCCGGCTGCGCGCCGCCGCCGCCCCGCTGGGCGTGCCGTGGCCCGACGGCGTCGGCGTGGGCGAGGTGCTCGCCGGGTTGGACGCCTCGCAGCCCCGGGCCGCCGCCTTCGTCGACCAGGCGGCGGAGCTGATGCGGGGCGCCGCGTACACGGCGTTCGACGGCGAGCTGCCCGAGCAGCCGGAGCACGGCGGGGTCGCGGCCGCGTACGCCCATGTCACGGCCCCGCTGCGCCGGCTGGCCGACCGGTACGCGACGGAGGTCTGCCTGGCCCTGCACGAGGAGCGGCCGGTGCCGGACTGGGCCCGCGCGGCGCTGCCGAAGCTGCCCGAGGTGATGGCGGCGACCGACCGGACGGCGGGCGCGGCCACCCGGGGCGCCGTCGAGCTGGCCGAGGCGGTGCTGCTGGAGCACCGGGTGGGGGAGGTCTTCGAGGCCGCCGTGCTGGACGTGGACGCCCCGCCGAACGGCCAGTCCAAGCCCGGCCGCCCGCCCGGCGGCACGGTGGCGCTGGACGCACCACCGGTCCGCGCCCGCTGCACCGGCGAGCTGCCGCTCGGCGAGCGGATCCAGGTCCGCCTGGTCACCGCCGACCCCACCCAGCGCAAGGTCGTCTTCGACCGCCCCTGACCCCCCGCCCCCGCCCCCGCCCACGTCGCGAACCCCCCGCACTTTCAGAGAAAGAGTGGCCTTCGCGCGCCGAATAGCCACGCTTTCTCTGAAAGTGGCGGCATCGAATGGTGGGGGGGCGAGCGGGTAGCGGGGATTGTCACAGCGGCGGGCGGTGCTGGGGGCGGGGACGGTTTGCGAGGATGACCGCATGGCTTACGACGCGACCACGCTGCCCGACGTCTCCGGGCTGACCGTCGGCATCATCGGTGGCACCGGCGACCAGGGGCGGGGCCTCGCCTACCGGCTCGCCCGGGCCGGGCAGACCGTGCTGATCGGTTCCCGTTCCGCCGAGCGGGCCGCGGCGGCCGCCGCCGAGATCGCGGCGCTGCCCGGCGTACCGGCCGGAGTGGACGTGACCGGGGCCGACAACGACGAGGTGGCCCGCCGCAGCGACGTGGTGATCATCGCGGTGCCGTGGGACGGGCACGCCGCCATCGTCGCCGCCCTCGCCGAGCCGCTCGCCGGCAAGATCGTGGTCGACTGCGTCAACCCGCTCGGCTTCGACAAGCAGGGCCCGTACGCCCTCCCGGTCCCCGAGGGCAGCGCGGTGCAGCAGGCCGCCGGCCTGCTGCCGGACTCCCGGGTCTGCGCGGCGTTCAACCACGTCAGCGCGCCGCTGCTGGCCGACCCGGAGGTCGATCGGATCGACCTCGACGTGCTGATCTGCACCGAGGACCGGGAACTGGTCGACATCGTCGGCGCGCTGGCCGCCCGGATCCCCGGCATGCGGGGCATCTACGCGGGTCGGCTGCGCAACGCCCACCAGATCGAGGCGTTCACCGCCAACCTGATCGCCATCAACAAGCGGTACAAGGCGCACGCCGGCATCCGGGTCACCGATCTCTGACCCGGCGCCGTTCGGCACCCGGTCCTGGCCGGGGCTCGCCCCGCGTGCTGCCCCGCGCCGCCACGCGCGTGTCTTGCCGGCCCGGCCGTCACCCAACGAGCGTGATACCCCAGAGTCATATTGATGCCTCTGGGGTATCACGCTCGCGGTGGTGTCATGCCCGGGAACGGTGCGACCGGACAGGCACGACCGGCTCGGACATGACCCGCATCGGGTGACTGTGGACCGGTCGAGCGGGGCGGTGGGGAATCGTGCGGACGACCCCCACCGCTCCGTCGTCCTAGAAGGTGTGCTCGGCGGCGGGGAACTCGCCGCCGCGTACCTCGTCGGCGAAGCGCCGGGTCGCCTCGGACAGCGTCCCGGCCAGGTCCGCGTAGCGCTTGACGAACCGTGGCGCCTTACCGGTACGCAGGCCGGCCATGTCCTGCCAGACCAGCACCTGGGCGTCGGTGTCCGGGCCGGCGCCGATGCCCACCGTCGGGATCGGCAGCTCCGCGGTGATCCGCTTGGCCACCTCGCCCGACACCATCTCCAGCACCACCGCGAACGCCCCCGCCTCGGCCACCGCCCGGGCGTCGGCGAGCACCTCGTCGGCGGTGTCGCCGCGCCCCTGGACCCGGTAGCCGCCCAGGGTGTGCTCGCTCTGCGGGGTGAAGCCGATGTGCGCCATCACCGGGATGCCGGCGCCGACGATCGCGGCGATCTGGTCGGCGCAGCGCCGGCCGCCCTCCAGCTTCACCGCGTGGCAGCCGCCCTCCTTCATGAACCGCACCGCCGTACGCAGCGCCTGGGTCGGGCCCTCCTCGTACGAGCCGAAGGGCAGGTCCCCGACGATCAGCGAGTGCCGGGTCGCCCGGACCACGGCCCGGACCAGCGGCAGCAGCTCCTCGGCGGTCACCGGCAGGGTGGTCTCGTAGCCGAACACGTTGTTCGCCGCCGAGTCGCCGACCAGCAGCACGGGGATGCCGGCGGCGTCGAAGATCGAGGCGGTGTACTGGTCGTACGAGGTGAGCATCGCCCAGCGGTCGCCGCGCTCCTTGGCGGCGATCAGGTCGCGGGTGCGTACCCGCCGGGTGGCCGGGCCGCCGTAGAGGGCGGTCACCTCGGTCGGGGTGGACTCCACCATGACTGTCTCCTTTCCTCGAGGCCGCCGTCGCGGTCCCCGGGTTCCGCCGCGATCGTCGCACCGGACGACCGCCTCACGGCAGGGCACAGTGCAGGATTTCACTCGGCGCAACCGGCGCGGCGGGACCGGGACCGGTCGCCGCCGCACCGCGAACAGTCCCGCTCAGCCCTGCTCGCGCCAGCGGTTGGTGATCGGCAGCCGGCGGTCCCGGCCGAACGCCTTGATGGAGATCTTCGTGCCCGGGGCGGACTGCCGGCGCTTGTACTCGGCGGTGTCCACCATCCGGAGCACCCGGTCCACCACGGCCGGGTCGTGACCGGACTCCACCAGCCCCTTCCGGCCCAGGTCGCCGTCGACGTAGCCGATCAGGATCGGGTCGAGCGCGTCGTAGTCGGGCAGCGTGTCGCTGTCCAGCTGGCCCGGGCTCAGCTCGGCCGACGGCGGCTTGCCGATCGAGCTCTCCGGGATCGGCGGGGTGTCGCCCCGGCTGGCCGCGTCGGCGTTGCGCCACTTCGCCAGCCGCCAGATCAGCGTCTTCCAGACGTCCTTGACCGGGTTGAAGCCGCCGACCGAGTCGCCGTACAGGGTTGAGTAGCCCACCGCCAGCTCGCTCTTGTTGCCGGTGGTGAGGACCAGGTGGCCCTCCTGGTTCGACAGCGCCATCAGGATCACGCCCCGGACCCGCGCCTGGAGGTTCTCCACCGTCACCCCGGACAGCGACATGTTGGCCAGGAAGGTGTCCACCATCGGCTGGATCGGCTCGACCCGGTAGTCCAGGCCGGTCCGCTTGCCCAGGTCCTCGGCGTCGGACCGGGAGTGCTCCGAGGAGTGCTGGCTGGGCAGCGACACCCCGACCACCCGCTGCGGCCCGAGCGCGTCGACGGCGAGCGCGGCCACCACCGCCGAGTCGATGCCGCCGGACAGGCCCAGCACCACCGACGGGAAGCGGTTCTTGTTGACGTAGTCGCGCAGGCCGAGCACCAGCGCCTGCCACACCTCGGCCTCGTCGGCGACCGGTTCCATCACCCCGCCGGCGGCCGCCGGGCCTGTCGGCGCCGGCGGGAGGGATTCGACGGTACGGCGGATCACCCGCATCCCGTCAGCCAGCTCCTCCTCGTCCGCCCCGTGCTCGCCCGCCGCGGGCACCTCGACGTCGTGCACCAGCAGGTGCTCGACGAACTGCGGGGCGCGGGTGAGCAGGGTGCCGTCGGCCCCCACGATCATCGAGTCGCCCTCGAAGACCAGTTCGTCCTGGCCGCCGATCATGTTGACGTACGCGATGGTCGCGCCGGCCTCGGCGGCCCGGCGGCGGACCAGCGGCAGCCGGATGTCGTCCTTGTTCAGCTCGTACGGCGAGCCGTTGATGTTGACCACCAGCCCCACGCCGGCCTGCCGGGCCACCGCGAACGGGCCGCCGGCCTGCCAGAGGTCCTCGCAGATGGTCAGCGCCACGTCCACCCCGCCGACCCGCACGACGGTGAGGGCGTCGCCGGGAAGGAAGTAGCGGTCCTCGTCGAAGACGCCGTAGTTGGGCAGGTGGTGCTTGAAGTACGTGGCCACGACGCCGCCCGAGTGCAGCAGCGCGGCGGCGTTGCGGGCGCCCCGGCCCGGCTGGGCGTCCCCGCTGACCTGCGGCGGGCCGTCCGCGTCCAGGTAGCCGACCACGACCGGCAGGTCGCCGAGGCCGTCGGCGGCCAGGTCGGCCGCGAGCTGCTCCAGCGCGGCCTTCGAGGCCGCCACGAAGGAGCGGCGGAAGACCAGGTCCTCGACCGGGTAGCCGGTCAGCATCATCTCCGGGAAGGCGACGAGCTGGGCGCCGGCGTCGGCGGCGCGGCGGCTCCACGTGCGGACCAGTTCGGCGTTGCCGGCGAGGTCGCCGACGGTCGGGTTGACCTGTGACAGGGCGAGACGCAGGGTGGGCATGTCCTCATCTTGCCCCAGCGCCGGCGTACCGACGCGCTGGCCGGGACGAGACGGCGGCCACCCTCCCGGGTGGCCGACGGCGGGCGGGACACGACGGGACGGGCGGCGGTGCTTCGCGTAACGTCGGCGTAACGAGGCCCGGGGAGACTGGGCGGTCAGGTCGGGCGCAGCCCGGTCGAAGGCGGACAAAGAGTGTCGCGAGGGGTTGGGGAAGTGGACCGTCAGCAGGAGTTCGTCCTCCGTACGCTGGAAGAGCGGGACATCCGGTTCGTCCGGCTGTGGTTCACCGACGTGCTCGGCACGCTCAAGAGCGTGTCGGTCGCCCCCGCCGAGCTGGAGGCCGCCTTCGAGGAGGGCATCGGGTTCGACGGCTCCGCGATCGAGGGCTTCGCCCGGGTCTTCGAGTCCGACATGGTCGCCATGCCGGACCCGACCACCTTCCAGGTCTTCCCGTTCGAGGGCGGGGTCAGCGGCGAGAGCGCCCGGATGTTCTGCGACATCCTGCTCCCCGACGGTGGTCCCTCCTGGGCGGACCCGCGGCACGTGCTGCGCCGGATGCTGTCCAAGGCAGCCGAGAAGGGCTTCACCTTCTACACCCACCCGGAGATCGAGTTCTTCCTGCTGGAGAACGGGCCGATGGACGGGTCGCTGCCGGTGCCCGTGGACACCGGCGGCTACTTCGAGCACACCACGCACGCCGTGGCGCGGGACTTCCGCCGCCAGGCCGTGCTGGCCCTGGAACGGATCGGCATCTCGGTGGAGTTCAGCCACCACGAGGTGGCCCCCGGCCAGCAGGAGATCGACCTGCGCTACGCCGACGCGCTGACCACCGCCGACAACATCATGACCTTCCGGCACGTGGTCAAGGAGGTGGCGCTCTCCACCGGCGTGCAGGCCAGCTTCATGCCGAAGCCCTTCACCGACCAGCCCGGCAGCGGCATGCACACCCACCTGTCGCTGTTCGAGGGGGAGCGCAACGCGTTCCACGACGCCGGCGACCCGATGAAGCTCTCCAAGGTGGCCAAGTCGTTCATCGCCGGCCTGCTGATGCACGCCCGCGAGTACACCGCGGTCACCAACCAGTGGGTCAACTCGTACAAGCGGCTCTTCCCGCTGGCGCTGCCGGACCGGATCACCGAGAGCCCGGCGTACGTCTGCTGGGGTCACCTGAACCGCTCGGCGCTGGTCCGGGTGCCCGCGTACGGCAAGCCGAACTCGGCCCGGGTGGAGGTCCGCTCGCTGGACTCGGCGACGAACCCGTACCTCGCCTTCGCGGTGCTGCTCGGCGCCGGCCTCAAGGGCATCGAGGAGGGCTACGAGCTGCCGCCGGGCGCCGAGGACGACGTCTGGTCGCTGACCAGCGCCGAGCGGCGGGCCATGGGGTACGAGGCGCTGCCGGAGAACCTCGCCGAGGCGATCGACGTGATGGCCGGCTCGGAGCTGATCGCCGAGGTGCTCGGCGAGCACGTCTTCGACTTCTTCCTGCGCAACAAGCGCGCCGAGTGGGAGCAGTACCGCCGCGAGGTCACCCCGTACGAGCGGCAGCGATACCTGTCGCTCTAGATCGCGGTGGCGCGGTGCCGCTATCGTCTCGATCACCGCGCCGGCACCCTCGCCGGGCGTAGGAGGCCGGGAGGCAGTCGGTGCTGGAGGATCTGCTCAGCGGGGCGTGGCAGAGCGTGGTGTTCGGGGTCGTCGGGGTGGCCCTGATGGCGGCCGGCTTCCTACTGGTCGACGTGTTGACCCCGGGGAGGCTGCGCGAGCTGATCTGGGTGCGCCGCAACGGCAACGCCGCGCTGCTGCTCGCCGCCAACCAGCTCGGCATCGCCGGGATCGTCTTCACCGCGATCCTGACCAGTTACAGCGACTTCGCCAAGGGGCTCGCCTCCACGGTGATCTTCGGGCTGATCGGGCTGGCCATCATGGCGCTGGCCTTCTTCGTGCTCGACCTGCTGACGCCGGGCCGGCTGGGCGAGATCATCTGCTCCGACGAGCCGCACCCTGCGGCCCGGGTCAGCGCCGCCACCCACTTCGGCGCCGCGCTGATCGTCTGCGCCTGCATCGCCTGAGCGCACCGCCTGAGCGTCGCTGTCGTACCCCCGGCCTAGGTTGCGGGGGTGAATCGCACCGACCGCCTCTACGCCCTGGTGGAGGAGCTGCGGGCGGTGTCGCCCCGGCCGCGCAGCGCCCGCTGGCTGGCCGGGCGCTTCGAGGTGAGCACCCGCACCATCGAGCGGGACATCAGCGCCCTGCAGGGCTCCGGCGTGCCGATCTGGGCCGAGCCCGGCCGCACCGGCGGCTACGTGGTCGACCGGGCGCACACCCTGCCACCGGTCAACCTCACCGCCGCCGAGGCGGTGGCGATGGCCGTCGCGCTGCACCGGCTCGGCGGCACGCCGTTCGCCGGGGCGGGCGCCACCGCCCTGCGTAAGCTGCTGGCGGTCATGCCGGCCGTCGACGCGGCCGAGGCGCACCGGCTCGCCGACCGGGTGCACCTGATCGGCGACGGGCCGGCCACGCCCGTCCCGGCCGTCGTCGCCGACGCGGTCTCCGCGCGGCGCGTGCTGCGCCTGCGGTACGCCGACGGCGCCGGCACGGCGTCGGTACGCGAGGTCGAACCGCTGGGCTACCTCGGCAACCCCCGACACTGGTACCTGCTCGCCTGGTGCCGGCTGCGGGACGGGCTGCGCTGCTTCCGCACCGATCGGATCCTCGGGGTGGCGGCGCTGCCCGAGGTGGTCACCCGCGAGCTGCGCCTCGACGACCTGGACATCCCGCACGAGCGGGTCCGCGCGCTGAGCCTGGTCTGAGCGTCCGGCTGCGGGGCCGAATCGTCGGGGAAACACCGACAGGACGGTGTCGCGGACGACCCCGAGGCTGACTCCTGACGAGCCCGGCCGACCGGTCGGGCCTGCGACGGGAGGCGACACATGTCCACGATCACCAACGCGGTCAGCTGGTTCGAGGTCGGCACCGACCGGCCCGAGGAGACCGGGCGGTTCTACGCCGACGTGTTCGGTTGGGCGTTCACCGAACAGGGCAGCCCCGAGACGTCGTACCGGGTGGTGGAGCCGGGGCCGGAGGGGTCGATCCAGGGCGCGATCCGGGCCACCGGCGGGGCCGGCCCGAACTACGCGGTGTTCTACGTGCAGGTGGCCGATGTGGCCGACACCTGCCGGCGGGCCGAGGCGGCCGGCGGCAAGGTGCTGGTGCCGCTCAAGTCGAACGACAACGGCCTCACCTTCGCCCACCTGCTCGACCCGGCCGGCAACCACTTCGGCGTCTTCGCGCCGCCGCCCGCCGGGGCGTGAGCCCGCCGCCTGCCCGCCCGGCACGGTCGCCCGGACGGGCAGGTGCTGAGGTTGCCCGACCCGTCCGGCCCGGCAGCGCCGCCGGGCCGGAGGGCCGCCGCGCGCCGGCCGGGTTGGCCGGCGCGCGGTCGGATCGGGTACGGGGATGGCCCCGCCGCTGGGGGTGGGCCGGCCGGGAGGAGACCGACGGCCGGGGGAGGGCCACGGCGGGGCCACCCGGGTCACCTGCCGGTCATACCCTCGCCGCCGTGGTGGCCACGGCCGCCCGGGCCCGGGAAGACGCCGGCCTCGGCGGCCTTGGTGATGACGTCGGCCTGCTCCTGGGTGAGCTTGCCGTCCTTGACCGCCTGGGCCAGCCGGTCCTTGAGGGCCGCCTGCCGGTCCTCGGCGGAGGGGCGCTCCGGGCGGTCGGCCTTGCGCTGCTCGCGCAGCTTCTCCAGCGCGGCGGTCACCTTCTCGGTGGGCACGCCGAGCTCCTTGGCCAGCGCCTCGGCGAACTCGCCCTGGCGGTCGGCCTTCTGCTGCTGCCGGTCGGTGCCCTGGTCGGTGCTGCTGCTGGCGCTGGGCGACGGGGTGGCGTCCTCGGCGAAGGCCACCGTGGGGGCGGCGATCCCCACGCCGAGCACTCCGGCGGCGGCGAGCCCGGCCAGCAGGTGCTTCTTCGACATCGTGCGGGACATCAGTCCTCCAGTGATCGGTGGTTGGTGCGATGACCTCACCGACAGTGACCACCGAACCTGGGCCGCACCCGTGCCGACCCTGTCACCCAGCTGAAAATCCCACCCCCGCATCGGGGCGGGGTGGGTCAGCGGACGGCGGGGGAGACGGTGAGGGTGCCGGCGTCGGCGTCGAGGGTGGCGCGGGTGCCGACCGGGACGGTGAGCTGGCCGACGCCGTGGCCGACTGGTAGGCCGCCGAGGACCGGGACGCCGAGATCGCCCAGGCACTCGGTGAGCACGTCGGTGACCGTGGTGTCCCAGCCGTCGGCACACTCGGTGAACTGGCCGACCGCCACCCCGGCCACGCCGTCCAGCACGCCCGCCCGGCGCAGGTGGGTCAGCATCCGGTCGACCTTGTACGGGGGCTCCTGCACCTCCTCGATCAACAGCACCGCGCCGGTCAGGTCGGGCATGTCCGGGGTGCCGATGGAGGCGGTGATCAGGCAGAGGTTGCCGCCGAGCAGCGGACCGGCCGCCCGGCCGGGCACCCGGACGGCGAAGGTCTCCTCGTCCGGCGTGGCGGCGACGGTCACCGGCTCGGTGGTCATCAGCGCGGCGTGCAGCGATTCCGCCGAGCGCAGCGGGAGGCGCTCGTCCAGCCAGGCCGCGCCGGGGCCGTGCACCCCGGCCAGCCGGGCGCCCCGCCAGAGCGCGAACTGCAGCGCGGTGATGTCCGAGAAGCCGGCGACCACCTTCGGGTCCCGCCGTACCGCGGCCATGTCGATCAGGTCGACCACCCGCTGCGCGCCGTAACCGCCCCGGGTGCAGATCACCCCGCGCACCTCCGGGTCGGCGAAGGCGGTGTTCAGGTCGGCGGCGCGCAGCGCGTCGTCGCCGGCCAGGTAGCCCCGCCGCGCGTACGCGTTCGGCGCCAGCACCGGGCGCAGCCCCCAACCGGTCAGCAGCTCGACGCCCCGGGCCACCCGTTCGGGCCGGGTCGGGCCGGACGGCGACACGAGCATCACCGTGTCACCGGGGCGCAGGACCGGCGGGCGCAGGCATTCGTCGGTGATCACAGCGGCAGAGCCTAGTCGGCGCGGTGGGCGGCCGAGCCGTTCCGGGTCGGCGCCGGCGCACCCGATAGCCTCGACACCGTGGCGACCGCGCTGGTGATCGAGAATGACCCGACCGACGACCTCCGCCGGCTGGGGGAGTGGCTGACCGAGGGGGGCCTCGACCTGCGGGTGCTCCGCCCGCACGCCGGCGACGAGCTCCCCGCCGACCTGGCGGGGTACGCCGCGCTGGTGGTGCTCGGCGGCGAGCAGCAGGCGTATCCGCTGCCCGACGGCAGCCCCGGCGCGCCCTGGTTCCCGGCGCTGGAGGGGCTGCTGCGCAAGGCGGTCCGGTACCGGGTGCCGACCCTCGGCGTCTGCCTCGGCGGGCAGCTGCTGGCCACCGCCCACGCCGGCCTGGTCGAGCGGAGCCCGTCCGGCCCGGAGGTCGGCCCCGGCGTGGTCGGCAAGCGGGACGCCGCCGACGCCGACCCGCTGTTCCGGTACGTGCCGCTGATCCCGGACGTGCTCCAGTGGCACACCGACGAGATCACCGAGCTGCCCCGGGGCGCCACCCTGCTGGCCGCCTCGACCCGCTACCCGCACCAGGCGTTCCGCCTCGGTGACCGGGCCTGGGGTTTGCAGTTCCACATCGAGTGCGACACCGCGATGATCGCCGACTGGGCCCGCGACTCCGACCTGCTGGCCGAGCTGGGCTACGACCCGGAGCTGGTGGTGGCCGCCTGCGACCGGGTGATGGCCGACGTGGAGGAGGTCTGGCAGCCGTTCGCGATCCGCTTCGCCGCGCTGGCCCTCGGCGAGCTGGGCGACGAGCCCACCCGGCGAAGCCTGCCGCTGCTCGGGCAGTGAGATGACCAGACCGGCCAGGGGACGGCTCGCCCGGTACGGCTTCGGCACCGCGCAGTCCGACGGCGGCTCCCGCGCGGCCGACCTGCTCGGCCCGGACGGCCTCGGGCTGTGGCGGGTCGAGGAGCAGGAGCCGGTCGACGAGCCGGCCGCCGAGCTGCTGGCCGCGCTCGCCCGGGCCGCCGACCCGGACCTGGCCCTGCGCCAGCTGCACCGGCTGGTCGAGGCGGAGCGCCGGGCCGTCGACCCGCCCGTGCTGCTCGACGCGGTGCACGCCGACCCGGGGCTGCGCCGCCGGCTGGTCGCCGTGCTCGGCGCCTCGTCGGCGCTCGGCGACCACCTGGTCGCCAACCCCGAGCAGTGGACCGTGCTGGCCACCGCACCGGACGGGCTCGCGCCCACCGCCGACGGCCGGCTGGACCTCGCCGCCGCCGGGCGGCTGACCGCCGCCACCGCGCCGGTGGCGGTGCTGCGGCAGGCGTACCGGTTGGCGCTGCTGCGGATCGCGGCGGCCGACCTCACCGGCGGGCGCGGCCTGGAGCAGACCATGACCGCGCTCTCCGCGCTGGCCGACGCGACCCTGGCCGCGGCGTACGAGATCGCCGTCGACGAGCTGCCCGCGGGCACGCCCCGGCCCCGGCTCGCGGTGGTCGCGATGGGCAAGTGCGGCGGCGACGAGCTGAACTACGTCTCCGACGTCGACGTGATCTTCGTGGCCGCCGACGACGCGGACCTGACCATCGCCACCACGGTCGCCGCCCGGCTGATCGGCGTCTGCGGGCTGGTCGCCTGGCCGGTGGACGCCGCGCTGCGCCCGGAGGGCAACCGGGGGCCGCTGGTGCGCACCCTCGCCAGCCACCTGGCCTACTACCAGCGCTGGGCCCGGACCTGGGAGTTTCAGGCCCTGCTCAAGGCCCGGCCGGCCGCCGGCGACCTGGCCCTGGCGCGGGAGTGGATCGAGGCGCTCGCCCCGCTGGTCTGGACCGCCGCCGAGCGGCCCGAGGCGGTCTCCGACGTCCGGGCCATGCGCCGCAGGATCATCGACAACATTCCGCCGAAGGAGCTGGACCGCGAGATCAAGCGCGGGCCGGGCGGGCTGCGCGACATCGAGTTCGCCGTCCAGCTGCTGCAACTGGTGCACGGCCGCGGCGACGAGTCGTTGCGGGTGCCCGGCACCATCCCGGCGCTGCGCGCGCTGGTCACCGGCGGCTACGTCGGCCGCGCCGACGGCGAGGCGCTGCTGCGCGGGTACCGCTTCCTGCGCGCCGTCGAGCACCGGCTCCAGCTCCAGGGCCTGCGCCGGACCCACACCGTGCCGACCGATCCGGCCGCGCTGCGCTGGCTCGCCGCCGCGCTCGGCTGCACCGCCACGCCGGGCCGCAGCGCCGTGGAGAGCTTCCGCGCCGAGTGGGTCGCCCACGCCACCGAGGTACGCCGGCTGCACGCCAAGCTGCTCTACCGGCCGCTGCTGGAGTCGGTGGCGCGGGTACCCGCCGACGGGCTGCGGCTCACCCCGGAGGCGGCCCGGCACCGGCTGGAGATCCTCGGCTTCGCCGACCCCGCCGGGGCGCTGCGCCACCTCCAGGCCCTCACCGGCGGGGTCAGCCGCACCGCCGCCATCCAGCGCACCCTGCTGCCGGTGCTGCTCAGCGAGTTCGCCGACGCCCCCGAGCCGGACCGCGGCCTGCTCAACTACCGCCAGGTCTCCGACAAGCTCGGCAGCACCCCCTGGTACCTGCGGCTGCTGCGCGACTCCGGCCCGGTGGCCCGCCGGCTGGCCCGGGTGCTCTCCTCCTCCCGGTACACCGCCGACCTGCTGGCCCGGGAGCCCGAGGCGCTGCGCCTGCTGGCGGAGGAGAGCGAGCTGACGCCGCGTACCCGGGAGGTGCTCTGCGACGGCTTCGCCGCCGCCGCCGGCCGGTACCCCGACCCGGAGCAGGCGATCCGGGCGGTACGCGCGCTGCGCCGGCGGGAGCTGGTCCGGATCGCCTGCGCCGACCTGCTGAGCCGGGCCGGCGGGCTCGCCCCACGCCCGGAGCGGGGCTCGCCGGCCGCCGCGCCCCTGGCCGATGTCACCGGGGTCGGCACCGCGCTCTCCGACGTCACCGACGCCACGCTCACCGCCGCGCTGCGCACCGCGCGGGCCGCCAAGCCGGGGCCCGGCGGACTGCGGTTCGCCGTGATCGGCATGGGCCGACTCGGCGGGTACGAGTCGAACTACCTCTCCGACGCCGACGTGCTCTTCGTCTACGACCCGCCGGCCGGGGCGGACGAGCGGGCGGCCAGCGACGCCGCCCACGGCATCGCCGAGGAGCTGCGCCGGTTGCTCGGCGTGCCCGCCCCCGACCCGCCGCTCGGCGTCGACGCCGACCTGCGCCCCGAGGGCCGGCAGGGCCCCCTGGTGCGCAGCCTCGCCGCGTACGCGCAGTACTACGCCCGCTGGTCGAAGGTGTGGGAGGCGCAGGCGCTGCTGCGCGCCCGGTTCGTCTGCGGCGACGCCGACCTTGGCGCCGAGTTCGAGGCGCTGATCGACCCGGTCCGCTGGCCGGCCGACGGGCTGAGCCGCGAGCAGGTGGTGGAGATCCGCCGGATCAAGGCCCGGGTGGAGAACGAGCGGCTGCCCCGCGGCGCCGACCCGGCCACCCACACCAAGCTGGGGCGGGGTGGCCTGGCCGACGTCGAGTGGGCGGTGCAGCTGCTCCAGCTCCGGCACGCCGGGGCGTATCCGCAACTGCGGGGCACCCGGACCCTCGACGCGCTGGCGGCGGCCCGGGACGCCGGCCTGGTCGACCCGGCGGACGCCGCCGGGATGGCCGCCGGCTGGACGCTCGCCGCGCAGGTCCGCAACGCGCTCATGCTGGTCCGGGGCCGCGCCGGCGACCAACTGCCCCGGCACGGCGTGGAGCTGGCCGGGGTCGTCCGGCTGCTCGGCCGCGACGACCCCGGCGAGTTCCTCGACGAGTACCTGCGCACCGCCCGGCGGTCCCGGGCGGCCATGGAACGGGTGCTGGAGGCCTGAGCGCCGTCAGCGGCGGCGGACCAGCACCAGGTGGTCGACCAGGGTGGCCGGCTGCCCGTCCGGGTCGGTGACCTCGCGCCGGGGCGCGTCCAACCGCTCGGTCCGCCAGCCGTCCGGGTCCAGGTCGAGTTCGGCCAGCGTCTCCTCCGGGGTGGCGAAGCGCACGTGCGGGTGGGCCAGTCGGGACCACGGCGGGACCTCGCCGTGCTCGACGATCAGCAGCCGGCCCCCGGGCGCCACCGCCCGCGCCGCCGCCCGGAGCACCTCGGCCCGGGGGAACTCCAGCGGCGACTGGAGGAACTGCGCGGAGACCAGGTCGAACAACCCCTCCGGGAAGGTGCGGGTCAGGTCGTGCCGCTGGAAGTCGATCCGGGTCGCCACCCCGGCCGTGGCCGCCTCGGCCGCCGCCCGGTCCAGGGCGGTGGTGGAGACGTCCACCGCGGTCACCCGCCAGCCCCGACCGGCCAGCCAGATCGCGTCGGCGCCCTCGCCGCAGCCGAGGTCGAGCGCGGTGCCCGCCGGCAGCGGATCGACGACGTCGACCAGATGCGGGTTGGCCCGCCCGCTCCAGATCCGCTCCCGCCGCTGGTAGAGCTCGTCCCAGTGCCGCGCCGTCTCGGCGTCCACCACGTCCGCACCGGTCCCGGCGACGCCGTCCGCGCCGGTCCCGGCCTCGGTGTCGGCGCCGGTGCGGGCGCGCAGCGCGGTGACCGCCCGGTCGGTCTCCTCGGCGATCAGGTCGGCGTTGAGCGCCGCGCCGGCCTTCACCCCCGCCGCCGCGGCGGCGATCACGGTGGCCTGCGGGTCGGTCACGTTGCCGGCCACCCAGACCCCCGGCACCGGGGTCGCCCCGCTGGCGTCGGCGGCGACGTGGTCGCCGAAGACGTGCCCGCCGACGACGAACTCGCTGGTCATCAGGCCGAGCCCGGCCAGCAGGTCGGCCCGCGCGGCGAACCGGGGCCCGACCACCAGCGCCTGCCGGGCGACGAGTTCCCCGGATCGCAGCCGTACGCCGGTGAGCCGGTCGTCGGTCACCTCCAGCCCCGTCACCTCGCCCTCGACCACCCGTACGCCGCGGGCGGCGAGCTGCTCGGCCTGCTCGGGGGCCAGCGGCGGGCCGGTGTGCGTGAACACCACCACGTCGTCGGTGAGCTGACGGAACAGCAGCGCGTGATGGGTGGTCATCGGCCCGGTGGCCAGCACGCCCACGGCCTGGTCCCGCACCTCCCAGCCGTGGCAGTACGGGCAGTGCAGCACGTCCCGGCCCCAGCGTTCGGCCAGCCCCGGGATCGCGGGCAGCTCGTCGACCAACCCCGTGGTGACCAGCAGCCGCCGTGCCCGCACCAGCTCTCCGTCGGCCAGTTCCACCTCGAACCGGGCCCGGTCGTGCGGCCCCTCGACCCGGTGCGCCTTGGTGACCGTGCCGTCGACGACCTCGACGCCGTACCCGGCGACCTCCACCCGGCCCGTCGCGTACAGGTCGGCGGGGGCGACGCCCTCGCTGGTGAGGTAGTTGTGCACGTGCCCGGCGGGGGCGTTGCGCGGCGCCCCGCCGTCGATCACCAGCACCGACCGGCGGGACCGGCCCAGGGTGAGCGCGCCGCTGAGCCCCGCCGCGCCGCCGCCGACCACCACCACGTCGTAGATCCGGTGCTCCCGCATCCTCGTTCCCCCTCCGGGCGGGTCCGTCCCGCCCATGCCCCGGATCGTCCGCGCTGCTTCCCGGGCTGACAAGTATCGTTGCCGAGATGGCAAACGAACGGATGGCGGACGACACCGCGGCCCCGGACGAGGTGCTGACGGCGGTCGGGCCCCGCCTGCGGGCCCTGCGCCAGCAGCGCGCCGTGACGCTGGCCCAGCTCTCCGCCGCCACCGGCATCTCGGTGAGCACCCTGTCCCGGCTTGAGTCCGGCGGCCGACGGCCCACCCTGGAGCTGCTGCTCCCGCTGGCCCGGTTCCACCGGGTGCCGCTCGACGACCTGGTCGGCGCGCCGGAGACCGGGGACCCCCGGGTCCGGCTCCGGTCGGTGGACCGCAACGGGGTCACCATCGTGCCGCTGACCCGCCGTCCCGGCGGGGTGCAGGCCTACAAGATGATCTACCCGCCCGGCGGGCGGCCGGGGGAGCCCGAGCAGCAGGTGCACGAGGGGTACGAGTGGCTCTACGTGCTCTCCGGGCGGTGCCGGCTGCTGCTCGGCAGCCACGAGCTGACCCTGGAGGCGGGGGAGGTCGCCGAGTTCGACACCCGTACGCCGCACTGGTTCGGCAACCCGTACGACAGCCCGCTGGAGATCCTCAGCCTCTTCGGGCCGCAGGGGGAGCGGCTGCACGTCCGCGCCCGTCCCTCCCCGGTACGCCGCGACCTCGGCTGACCGGCCCGGCCCGTCCTGGCCGGGCCGGCCGTGCGGCCCTGTGGAGCTGATGACGCAGACGACTCAGCCGGCTTTTCGCCCTACGGATCTGGTGCCGCCGCCGTGAATCGTCTACGACATCAGCTCGAAAGGGCGTGGCGGGGACACCCGGCCGGGTCCGCCGGCCGGCGGTCCCTCACCCGCCCAGGGTGTAGGTGCCGGCGCCCGGCACGGTGACCGTCGTCCAGTCCCCGTCCGCGGCGACGGTGGCGCCACCGGAGGCGGCCAGCCAGCGGGTGTGCCACACCCGGACCGGGATCGTGCCGGCGGCGGACGTGTGGAACGTCAGCGAGGACCCGTCCTGCCCGACGAACTCGCCGGGAGCGCCCACGATCGGCGTCGGGTCGGCCACCGCGTAGAGCCGCCACCGCCCGTCCGACCAGACCTCCCTCAGGTACGGCAGGCCGGCGGAGACCAGCTCGGCCTCGGCCCGGCCGACCCAGGACAGCGGCGCGTCGGGCACCGCCACGTACTGCACGGCGAACTCGTCGAGCCAGGCCCGGTAGCTCTCGGCGGTCAGCGGCACGCCGGTGCCGGCGGCCCCCGGCACGGTGGTGAAGAAGAGCGGGTTGCGGGCGATGTCCGCCTGCCGCAGCCAGCCCCGGGCCAGTGGCAGCTCGCCGAGCTGGGCGGCCTCCCAGTAGTTGCGGGTCGGCGGCACCTCCACCCGGCCGGTGAGCCCGCGCCGGGCCAGCTCGGCCCGCAGCGGCGCGAAGAACGACCGGGCGGCGGTCGGGTCGTCGACGCTGCGCAGGTCGGCGGCGACGACCGGCGGCTGCCACGCGCAGACCGCCGCCAGCAGCACGGCGAGCGCCACCCCACCCGCCGCCCGACCCCACCGGGCCATCCCGGTCGGCCGGCGAGGCGGGCGGGCGGCGGCGGCCAGCACCGGCAGCGCGAACATCACCACCAGCCGGGTGGCGTTCAACCCGACCGGGGTGTGCACCAGTGCCGCCGCCAGCACCCCCGCCGCCGACAGCAGCGCCCCCACCCGCACCGGCCGGTACGCCACCAGCGCCGCCACCAGCAGACTGGTCAGCACCGTCCGTAACGTGTCGGTGCGGCTGATGTTCATCCAGCCGCCCTCACCGAAGAGCAGCCCGGTCACCCCCAGCGGCAGCGCGGCGGCGACGCCGAGCAGCACGCCGTCGGCGTACCGGCGGGTGAGCAGCAGCGCCGCGCCGGCCAGGCCGACGAAGAGGCCGGCGACGGGGCTGGTCGCCGAGGCCAGCAGCGCGCCGGCCGCGACCAGGACGGGGCGGGCCCAGCGGCGGCCCGGCGGGCCGTGCGTCGGCAGGGTCAGCGCCAGCAGCGCCGCCAGCCCGAACGCCACGCCGAGGGCGTAGGTGACCCGCCCGGAGACCAGGTTGCCGGTGATGGTGAACACCCCGACCAGGCTGCCGAGCAGGGGCCGGGGCACCGGCGTGCGCACCAGCAGCGCCGCGAACGCGGTGGCCGCCGCGACCAGGGCGAGCACGCCGGTGACGCGCACCCCGAGGGTGGCCATCAGCGGCGGCGTCACCAGGCTGTAGCCGAGCGGGTGGATGCCGGCGTACCAGCGCAGGTCGACCAGGGAGGTGCCGTGCGCGGCGAAGAAGTCGGCCCGGGCGACCTGGGCGGAGAGGTCCGAACCCATCGGCGGCAGCGCCAGCCACACCGCGCCGGCCACGGCGGCGCAGCCGGCGGAGAGCCCCACCACCCTGCTGCGCCGCATGCCCACCTCCGGTCCGCGACCACCGTACTGGCAGCATGTCGGACGTGCCTCACCACCTCTCGCGCTGGATCGGCCTGGCCGGCTCGACGCTGCTCGCCGTCGCCGCGTACCTCGGTGGCGCGCTGCCGGACTCCCCGCTGCGCCCCACCCCGGTCAGCATCTGGCAGGGCCGGCACGGGCCGCTGGTCATCGGCCTCTGGCTGGCCGGCACCGCGCTGATGGCGTGGGCCTGGTGGTCGCTGCGCGACCGGGTGCCGTCCGCCCGCTGGGCGCTGGTCACCGCCGGGCTCTGGCTGGTCCCGCTGCTGGTCGCGCCGCCACTGGGCAGCCGGGACGTCTACGCGTACGCCTGCCAGGGCGCGAGCTACGCGGCCGGGATCAGCCCGTACGAGCAGGGCGTCTCCGCGCTGCCCTGCCCGTGGTTGGACACCATCTCGTACATCTGGCGGGACACCCCCGCGCCGTACGGGCCGCTGTTCGTCATGATCTCCGGCGCGATCGTCAAGGCCACCGGCTCGCTCACCGCCGCCGCCGCGCTGTTCCGGCTGCTGGCGCTGGCCGGGGTGGCGCTGACCGCCTGGTGCCTGCCGGTGCTGGCCCGCCGCTGCGGGGTGCCGGTGCCGCGGGCGCTCTGGCTGGCCCTGGCGTCCCCCCTGGTCGGCGTGCACCTGATCTCCGGCGCGCACAACGACGCGCTGATGGTCGGCCTGATGGTCGCCGGGTTGGCGGTGGTGGCGTCCCGGCCCGGTCGCCGCTGGGCGCTGCTGGCCGGGGGAGTGCTGCTCGGGCTCGCCGCCGCCGTGAAGATCACCGCGTTGGTGGTGGTGCCGTTCGCCGCGCTGGCCGCGATGGCCGGGCCGTACCGGATCCGGACGCTGATCCGGGACGGCGGCCCGGTGGTCGGCGGCGCGCTCGCGGCGGCGCTCGGGGCGAGCTTCGCGGCGGGCCTGGGCTTCGGCTGGATCAGCGGGCTGGAGCAGGGGAGCCTGGTGATCGCCTGGACCTCGCCGTCCACCGCGGTCGGGCAGACCGTCGGGTACGTCGCGGCGCTCTTCGGCGCGCACGTCGACGCGCTGCCGGTGACCAGGGCGATCGGCGTGCTGGTGCTCGCCGTGCTGCTGGTGTGGCTGTGGTGGCGGGCCCGTACCCGGGATCCGCTCTGGCACGCCGGGCTGGCCCTGGCCGCCACGGTGGCCCTGTCCCCGCTCTTCCACCCCTGGTACTGGATCTGGCCGCTGACCGTGCTGGCCGCCACCGCGCGGCGTACCGGATGGTTCTCGCTGGTCGCGCTGGTGTCGTCGTTCCTGGTGCTGGCCGACGGCACCGGCCTGGCCCGGTTCACCAAGATGCCCGGTGCGCCGCTGATGACGCTGTTGGTGATCGTGGTGGCCGTCCGGTTGGTACGGTCGGCTCGGGCGGCCCGCCGGCCGGCCCCCGCCGCCTGAGGAGAGGTTGCCGGTGACCGAGCCCGGCCCGCCGACCACCGGCCGGGCCCGGCTCGCCCGGTACGCCGGCCTGCTTGGCGCGGTGCTGCTCACCGTCGCCGGGTGGCTGGGCGGGGCGCTGCCGGACATCCCGCCCGCCGGCCCCTGGCACGCCGGAAACGCCCCTTGGGCGCTGGGCTGCTGGCTGCTCGGCACGGCGCTGCTGGTCGGGGCCTGGTGGTCGCTGCGCCGGGGCGCCCCGTCTACCCGGTGGGCGTACCTGACCGCCGGGCTGTGGCTGCTCCCGCTGCTGGCCGCGCCGCCGCTGGGCAGCCGGGACGTCTACTCGTACGCCTGCCAGGGCTGGGCGTACGCCGCCGGCCACGACCCGTACGACGTGGGGGTGGCGGCGGCCGGCTGCCCCTGGGTGGAGTCGGTCGCGCCGATCTGGCGGGACACCCCCGCGCCGTACGGCCCGTTCTTCGTGCTGCTCGCCGCGCTGGCCGCGACCCTCGGCGGCGGCCTGGTCGGCACCGTCGTGCTGCTGCGGCTCGTCGCGCTGGCCGGGGTGCTGCTGGCCGCGCTCTGCCTGCCCGGGTTGGCCCGGGCCGCCGGGGTGCCCACCGCCCGGGCGGCCTGGCTGGCGCTGGCCTGCCCGCTGGTCGGGGTGCACCTGGTGGCCGGGGCGCACAACGACGCGGTGATGCTCGGGCTGCTCCTGCTCGGCCTGCTGGTGCTGGTCCGGCTGCCCGGCCGGCCGACGGCGCTGCTGGCCGCCGGGGTGCTGCTGGGCCTGGCGGTGACCGTGAAGGCCACCGCCGTGGTGGTGCTGCCGTTCGCGGCCCTCGCGGCGGTGCTCGGCCGGTACACCCCGCGCGCCCTGCTGCGGGACGGGGGCTGGCTGGCCGGCGGCGTGCTGGCCGCGCTGGCCGCCACCTCGGCGCTGTCCGGGCTCGGCCTGGGCTGGCTCGCCGGGCTGGCCCGCAGCGGCGACGCCGAGCAGTGGACCTCCCCGCCCACCGCCGTGGGCGTCGTCGTGGACTACCTCGGCGAGATGGCCGGGCGGGAGCCGGGCGCGGTGCCGGTCATCCGGGCGGTGGCGCTGGTGCTGCTCGCGGTGCTGCTGGTGGTGCTCTGGTGGCGGGCCTGGTCGGCGCTGCGCGCCCTCAACGACGTCCGGCAGCGGGTGCGCCGGCTGGCGGTGGCCCGCCCCCGGGTGACCCTGCACGCCGCCGGCGTCGCGCTGGCCGCCACGGTGGTGCTCGCCCCGGTCTTCCACCCCTGGTACGCGACCTGGCCGCTGCTGCTGCTCGCCGTGTCGGCGACCCGGACCGGGTGGTTCGTGCTGCCCGCCGCGGTGGCCACCTTCCTGGCCCTGCCGGACGGGACGTCCCTGGCCCGGTACACCAAGGCACCCGGCGCGATCGCCATGACCGTGCTGGTGGTGGCACTCGCGGCATGGGCGTGGCACCGGTGGCGCCGAGGCCGCCCCGCCCCGCCCGCCACCCGACCCTGACCCTGCACCCGTTTGCGGCGTGTCGGGGTGTCGGACGGCGCGGGCACCCCGACACGCCGCAAACGGGGTCGATCAAGGGGCCGGACGACGGAACGGGCCGGCTCCGCGAATCGCGGAGCCGGCCCGTTCCGGTGTCGGACGACTGCTCAGCAGTCGAAGTACATGGCGAACTCGTGCGGGGTCGGGCGCAGACGGACCGGGTCGACCTCGTTGGCGCGCTTCCAGCCGACCCAGGTGGAGATCAGGTCGGGGGTGAAGACGCCGCCGTCGAGCAGGTAGTCGTGGTCGGCCTCGAGGGCGTCGAGCACGGCCGGCAGCGAGCCGGGCACCTGCTTGACGTCGCCCCACTCCTCCGGCGGCAGGTCGTAGAGGTCCTTGTCGATCGGCGCCGGCGGCTCGATCTTGTTCTTGATGCCGTCCAGGCCGGCCATCATCATCGCCGAGAAGGCGAGGTACGGGTTGCTGGACGGGTCCGGCACCCGGAACTCGACCCGCTTGGCCTTCGGGTTGCTGCCGGTGACCGGGATGCGGGTGCAGGCGGAGCGGTTGCGCTGGGAGTAGACCAGGTTGACCGGCGCCTCGAAGCCCGGCACCAGCCGGCGGTACGAGTTGACCGTCGGGTTGGTGAAGGCCAGCAGCGACGGCGCGTGGTGCAGCAGACCACCGATGTACCAGCGGGCCGTGTCCGACAGGCCGGCGTAGCCGGTCTCGTCGTAGAACAGCGGCTCGCCGTTGAGCCAGAGGCTCTGGTGGGTGTGCATGCCGGAGCCGTTGTCGCCGAAGAGCGGCTTGGGCATGAAGGTGGCGGTCTTGCCGGCGGCCCAGGCCTCGTTCTTGATCAGGTACTTGAAGAGCTGGAGCTGGTCGGCCGAGTGCAGCAGGGTGGAGAACCTGTAGTTGATCTCCGACTGGCCGGCGGTGCCGACCTCGTGGTGCGAGCGCTCGACGGTGAAGCCGGCGTCGATCAGCCGGCGGACCATGCTGTCGCGCAGGTCGGCGTAGTGGTCCACCGGCGGCACGGGGAAGTAGCCGCCCTTGTAGGCGGTCTTGTAGCCGCGGTTGCCGCCGTCTTCCTCACGGCCGGAGTTCCACGCGCCCTCGATCGAGTCGATGTAGTAGAACGACTGGTGGGCGGAGGTCTCGTGGCGGATCGAGTCGAAGATGTAGAACTCGGCCTCGGCGCCGAAGTACGCGGTGTCGGCGATGCCGCTGGCCGCCAGGTACGCCTCGGCCTTCTTGGCCACGTTCCGCGGGTCCCGGGAGTAGGCCTCGCGGGTGAACGGGTCGTGGATGAAGAAGTTCAGCGCGAGGGTCTTCTGCGCGCGGAACGGGTCGATGAACGCGCTCGCGACGTCCGGGAGCAGGAGCATGTCCGACTCGTGGATCGCCTGGAAGCCGCGGATCGACGAGCCGTCGAACGCGAGGCCGTCGGTGAAGACGCTGTCGTCGAAGGACTCGACCGGCAGATTGAAGTGCTGCATCACGCCGGGCAGGTCACAGAAACGTACGTCGACGAACTTCACGTCCTCGTTCTTGAGGTATCGCAGGAGTTCCTCGGGATTGGCAAACACACGTCCTCCTGGCACGTCCACTCCGGTGGCTGGGCACTGACGACGCTATGGCCGTGCGGTTGCCCGGCCGTGTCTCCTCTGTTTCCGCCGTGTTACGTCGCTCGCGGAGCGTCATCGGCGCCGCTCAGCCCTCGGCGGGTCACCGTTCGGACGATACCCGCTGGGAGGGTGTATAGCCAATTGATACGGTTGGCCCGATTCCGCGATACGTGCCGATCCGGCGTCCGCTGCCCACCCCGGCCACCGCCGGCGGGGCGCTGACTACCCTTGACCGTCGTGACCAACCCGCACGCCGCGGCACCGGTGCCGCCCGCCGCCGATCCGTCCTTCACCCCGCCGAGCCTCGGCCGCCGGTTCGGTGCCCTGGTGATCGACTGGGTGCTCTGCCTGCTGGTCGCCCGCGGCTTCGCCGACCCGGTCAGCGACGGCTGGGCCGCGCCGCTGGTACTGATCCTGGAGTACGGCTTCTTCCTCGGCCTCTTCGCGCAGACCCCCGGCATGTACATCACCAGGGTGCGCTGCGTCGGCTGGGCCGACGGTGGCCGGATCGGGCTGCTCCGGGCGCTGCTGCGGGGCCTGCTGCTCGCCCTGTTGGTACCCGCGCTGATCATGGACGAGCACCGGCGCGGGCTGCACGACCGGCTCACCGGCTCGGTGATCGCCGACGCGCCCCGCCCCACCCGCCCCTGACCCGCCCCAGCCCGTCAGGGGCGGGGAGTGTCACCGAAAAGAGCCGGGCCCCTCGGGGGCCCGGCTCTTCGCGTACGTCGGGGGTCAGCGGCCCCGCGTCTGGCGGAACGCGCGCGGCGGCCGCATGTTCTTCGGGATCGCGCCCTTGGGCATCTGCGGGCGGGCGGTGAGCGCCTTGAGCCGCTTGTCCAGGGCGTTGACGTCCTTGCCCTGCAGGTTGCGCGGCAGCCGCATCAGGGTCATCCGCAGCTTGCGGATCGGCAGCTCACCCTCGCCCTGGCCGATCACGTAGTCGTAGAGCGGCGCCGAGCCGATCACCTTGGCCAGCCGGCGCTTCTCCTGGCCGAGCAGGCCGCGCACCCGCTGCGGGTTCCCCTCGGCCAGCAGGATCACGCCGGGGCGGCCGATCACCAGGTGGACCATGTCCATCTGGGTCGTGGAGCTGACCGCCGGGGTGACCCGCCAGTCGCCGCGCATGCTCTCCATGATCTGCGCCGCCGCGCCGGGCTGCCCCTCGGCCGCGTTCATCATCGCCTTGTTGGACCGCAGGTTGAGCACGATCAGCACGGCGAGCAGGGTGATCAGGATGCCCACCGGCAGCCAGAGCCAGCCCCAGAGGATCACCGCGACCACGGTGAGCGCGAGCGGGATCAGCACCGCCGCAGCGGTCAGCGGCGCGAACCACCTGTCCTGCTTGGCGGTGAACTGGAACACCATCCCGATCTGCTTCAGCCGCTGGCCGATCGAGACCTTCTCCTGGGGCTTTGCCATGCCCCAGAGTCTAGTGGTCCCCGCCGGTGCAGATGATCCGCGGCCGGCTGAGTACCTTACGCCGCCTCAGCGGGCGTTTCCGGCCCCGGTAAGGAGGGCGCCCGGCCGAAGATCAGGCGGCACACCCATGCCCCGGGGGCACCTTCGCGCGGAAAGTCGACATCAGCGAACGACGACACCGAAGGAGCCCGACATGTTCGGCAACGACGCAGAATTCCTCCTCTCCCTCCACCGCAGCCACGCCGCCGAGCTCCAGGCCGACGCCGAGGCGGCCCGGCTGGCCCGGTCCCTGCCGCGCCGGCACGGCCGTAGCTGGCTGAGCCGCCGCAGCCGCCCGGGCCGCACCGACGCCGCCCGCCGGTGACGACCGTGGCCACCGCCGCTGCGGCGGCGACCACCGGCCCCGCCGCCGCGGCGGCGACCACCGGCCCCACCGGGGTGGCGGTCCCGGACCGCCCGGTCGGTGGGGCCGGTGCCGGCGGCGGGCGTGGCATGCTCGGTGCCGTGACCGTACGCGCCGCCAGCACCGTCCTCGTCGGCCGTCAGGGCGAGGTCGGGTCGCTGCGCACCGCCCTGGCCCGCGCCCGGGCCGGGGAACCCACCACCGTCCTGGTCGGCGGCGAGGCCGGCGTCGGCAAGACCCGGCTGCTGGAGGAGTTCGGCGCGCTGGCCGGCGCCGCCGGCGCCCGGCTGCTGGTCGGTCAGTGCCTGGAGTTGGGCGAGGCCGGCCTGCCCTTCGCGCCGTTCGCCGCCGCGCTGCGCGAGGTGCTGCGCCGCGACGGTCCCGGCGTCTTCGACGGGTACGAGCCGGAGTTCGCCCGCCTGCTGCCCGAGCTGGGCCGGGGACCCGCCGCCGTCGCCGCGCCGGCCGGGCCGGCCCTCTCCGACGCCCCCCGGGGCTACCTGTTCGACCTGGTCGGGGAGCTGTTCCACCGGCTCGCCGCCGACCAGCCGCTGGTGCTGGTGATCGAGGACCTGCACTGGGCCGACCGGTCCACCCGCGACCTGATCGGCTTCCTGGTCCGGGCCGCCCGCACCGCCCGGCTGCTGCTGGTCTGCACGTACCGCACCGACGAGCTGCACCGGGGCCACCCGCTGCGGCCGTTCCTGGCCGAGCTGGACCGGGCCCGCGGTGTCGAGCGGATCGAGCTGGCCCGCCTCGACCGGGACGGCACCGCCGCGATCCTCGCCGACATCCTCGGCGCCGAACCGGCGGCCCGGGCCGTCGACGACGTCCACGAACGTACCCAGGGCAACCCGTTCTTCATCGAGGAGCTGGCCGCGGCCGGCGACCCGGTCGGCTGCGCCACCCTGCCGGAGACCCTGCGCGACCTGCTGCTGGCCCGGGTCGACCGGCTCCCCGACGCCGCGCAGCGGGTGCTGCGCATCGCCGCCGCCGGCGGCACCCGCTTCGCGCACCAGCTCCTCGCCGAGGTCGCCGGCCTGCCCGAGCCCGAGCTGGAGGACGCGCTGCGCGCCGCCGTCGCCGCCCAACTGGTCGTCGCCGACCCCGACGGCGACTACGAGTTCCGGCACGCCCTGGTCCGCGAGGCCGTCCACGACGAGCTGCTGCCCGGCGAGCACGCCCGGCTGCACGCCCGGTACGCCGCCGCCATCGAGGCGCAGCCGCACCTGGTCGCCGCCGGCCGCGCCCCGGCCGAGCTGGCCCACCACTGGTACGCCGCCCACGACCACCCCCGCGCCCTGGTCACCGCCCGCGCGGCGGCCTGCGCCGCCGCCGACCGGTACGCGTACGCGGAGCAGAGCCGGCTGCTGGAGCGGGTGCTGGAGCTGTGGGAACTGGTGCCCGACGCCGCCGACCGGCTCGGGATGGACCACCTGGCGGTGCTGGAGGAGACCCTGGACGCCGCCACCACGGCCGGCGACTACAGCCGCGGGCTCACCCTCACCCGCGCCGCGCTGGCCGAGGTGGACGCCGACGCCGCGCCGCTGCGCGCCGCCCGGCTGCTGGACCGGCGGGGACGGCTGCTCGCCCTGCTCGGCAAGAGCGACGGCAGCGCCGAGCTGCGCGAGGCGTACCGGCTGGCGGGTGGGGTGCCGGACGGACCGGAGCGGGTCCGCCTGCTCGCCGACATCGCCGCGCACCTGGTGAAGATCGATCCGCAGCTGGCCGCGGCGGTCGCCGCCGAGGCGCGCACGGTCGCCGAGGCGGTCGGCGAGGACCTCGCCCTGTTGCCCACCCGGATCGCCATGCTCTGCCGCACCGACCAGGCCCCGGACCTCGGCCTGGCCGAGCTGCGCCGGGCCGAGGCGCTGGCCCGCGCCGCCGGCAACGCGCCGGCGCTGGTCAGCGCGCTGGTCCACCTCTCCGACGTGCTCTTCGAGCTGGGCCGGTACGCCGAGTCCGCCGAGGCGGCCGCCGCCGGGGTGAGCGAGGCGCGCCGGGTCGGCATCAGCCGCTCCACCGGGGCGTACCTGCTGTCCAACCAGGCCGAGGCGCTGCTCGCCCTGGGCCGCTGGGACGAGGCCGACGCGGCCTGCGCCGACGCGGCCCGGATCGACCCGCCCGGCGTCTCCGGCCTGCACTGGCTCCAGCTGCGCGCCGGGCTGCGGCTGGCCCGGGCCCACCCCGCCGCCGACGAGCTCGTCGGCCGCGCGTTGGGCTTCCTCGCCCGGCCGTACCTGTGGCCGAACCACCGGCTGCCCCTGCACGAACTGCGGATCGAGGCGGCGCTGGCGGCCGACGACAAGGTCGAGGCGGTCCGGGCGGCCCGCGCCGCGCTCGCCGACGACCGCCTGCCGCACCTGCCCCGCGAGGGGTGGCCGGTGCTCAGCGCCGCCGCCCGCACCGCCGCCCGGGTCGAGGACCGGGAGCTGGCCGCGGCGGTCAGCGCGCTCGCCGCCGAGCTGCCCGTCCGGCAGCCCGCCGAGCAGGCCCACGCGGCCCAGGTCGCCGCGCTGCTGACGGTCGGCGGTCGCGCGCTGCCCGTCTGGCGTACGGCGGTGCGGGCGTGGCGGGTCGACGGCCAGCCGTACCCGCTGGGGCGGTCCCTGCTGGCGCTGGCCGAGGCGGCCGCGTCGGCGGGGGAGCGGGACGAGGTCGCCGAGGCGGTGGCGGAGGCCGCCGGGATCGCCCAGCGGTTGGGCGCGACCCCGCTGGCCGAGCAGGCCGCCACCCTGGCCCGCCGGGTCGGCCTGCGCGGGGCGAGCCGGGGTCGCCCCGGCGCGGACCTGCTCACCTCCCGGGAACAGGAGGTGCTGCGGCTGGTCGCCGAGGGGCACAGCAACAGCCGGATCGCCGAGCAGTTGTTCATCTCGCCGAAGACCGCGAGCGTGCACGTCTCCCGGATCATCGCCAAGCTGGACGTCACCAACCGGGTCGAGGCCGCCGCCCTAGCCCACCGCCTCAACCTCCTAAACCCCCCACGCTGACCCCACCCCCCACCCCACCCGCCTCGCCCGACGACCACCCCCCGCCCGGGGCGCACTTTCAGAGAAAGCGTGGCTATTTCCGGCCACGAGGCCACGCTTTCCCTGAAAGTGCGCGGCAAAGGTGGGGGGTGGGGTGGGGTGGAGTGGGGTGGGTCAGGGGTGGGGGAGCCAGATGCGCCAGCCGGCGACCGTGAGCGGGTGTCGGGCCGGGGGTGGGGTGCGGTCCAGCCGCCGGGCGAGGGGGGAGCCGACCGGGGCGACGTAGGCCGGGGCCGGTGACTCGCGGACCGCGCGGGGGTAGGCGGGCAGCCGGTCGAGGCCGGGGTGCAGCGTCTCGTCGAGCACCGCGCAGACGATCTCCTCGCCGGTGGCGAAGGTGAGCCGGTTGCAGGTCCAGTACTCCCCGTACACGTGCCGGACGCCCCGCTCGCGCAGCGTTTCCACCAGCGCGCGGTGCCGCTGCGCCTCCGCCCGGTTCGTGGGCACGGTGGCCAGCGCGTCGGCGGTGGCGATCGTGGCGGTGCCGAGCAGAGCGACCAGCGCGCCGACGGCCGCCAGCCGCGGGAGGTCGACCGGACCGCGTCGCCGCGCCACGGTCCACAGCGGCCAGAGCAGCGCCGGGAGCGAAATGGCCAGGCAGGACAGGTAGCGGGAACTCTCCACCGGGGTCCGCCCGGCGGCGCTGCTGACCGTGTACGCCGCCAGCGTGCCCAGCGCCCCGGCCAGCAGCGCGAGCCGTACCGCCGCGCCGGCCCGCACCGTCCGAGCGCCGTCAGCCCGCACCGTCCGAGCGCCGTCAGCCCGCACCGCCCGAGCGCCGTCGGCCCGCACCGCCCGAGCGCCGTCGGCGCGCCACGCCCGCCAGGCCGACACCGCGGCCAGCACCAGCAGCACCGGCAGGGCGAGCGCCCACCAGAGCTGCCAGGTCGCGCAGTGCCCCGGGGAGCAGAGGCCCATGCCGAGCGCCGGCCCGAGCACCAGCCCGCCGTGCAGCCGGTCCGCCCAGCTCGCCACCGCGTCCCCGCCGCCGGCCGTGACGACTGCGGCGAGCGGGTTGTGGCCGTGCGTCAGGCCGTACCCGAGCAGTGGCGCCGCCCCCAGCAGCGCGGCCCCGGCCAGCAGGACGCCGCGGCGCCCGCGCAGGTCCCGCCCGGTGATCGTGACGAGCACCGCCCCGAGCGCCAGCACGTACGGCAGCAGCAGCGGATCGACCCAGACGGTCAACCCGGCGAGGAAGCCGAACCCGGCGAGGCGCCACCGGCGTCCCGCCGGCCGGCCGGTGACCAGGTCCAGGGTCAGCAGGGCCAGGCCCGCCCCG
Organism: Micromonospora purpureochromogenes; assembly: GCF_900091515.1. Lineage (NCBI taxonomy): Bacteria > Bacillati > Actinomycetota > Actinomycetes > Micromonosporales > Micromonosporaceae > Micromonospora > Micromonospora purpureochromogenes. The sequence goes on from NZ_LT607410.1 coordinate 2,335,576, forward strand.
ATCGGGTTCAGCTCGGGATAACCGCCCCCGGCGATGAGCTGGTTCTTGACGATCCGGTCCGCGCCCAGCGCCAGCAGCCCGACCACCAGCAGCGCGAACCAGCGGTCCCCGCCGAGGCGGCGGGTCAGCCGCCAGCTCAGCAGCAGGAAAAGCGCGTACAGGGCGAGCAGCGGCAGCCGCAGCGCGAGCACCGAGGGCCCGGCCAGCGCGACCAGCGGCGCGGCCAGGTACGCCTCCAGCGCACCCATGTACGCCTGCCCGTAGAAGAAGACCGGGAAGTCCTCGCCCCGGGCGATGTGCAGCGCGGCGAGCCCCATGGTCGCCTCGTCGCTGTTGGTGCGCGGGGTGTCCCCGAGCAGCAACGCGAGGCGGTATCCCACCCCGGCCAGGCCGACCAGCAGGGCGAGCACCACCGGCGCGGGCCACCGGGGCGCGCGGGGGCGGGTGGCGTCGCGCGCCGCCTGGCGTACCCCGGTGGTCATGCCTGCGATCATGGCATCCGGGCCGGGGCCGGCGGCCGGTGACGTGGCCGTCGGCCGGCCTCAGCCGGCGGCGGTGACGCCCTCGCGGGCCTCCAGCGCCTGCTTGTAGAGCCGCCCGGCCCGGTACGACGAGCGCACCAGCGGCCCGCTCATCACGCCGGCGAAGCCGATCTCCTCGGCCTCCTCGCGCAGCTCGACGAACTCCTCCGGCTTGACCCAGCGGGTGACCGGGTGGTGCCGGGGGGAGGGGCGCAGGTACTGGGTGATGGTGATCAGCTCGCAGCCCGCCTCATGCAGGTCGCGCAGCGCCTGGGAGACCTCGGCCCGCTCCTCGCCCATGCCCAGGATCAGGTTGCTCTTGGTGACCAGGCCGTCGGCGCGGGCCTGGCGGATCACGTCCAGCGAGCGCTCGTAGCGGAACGCCGGCCGGATCCGCTTGAAGATCCGCGGCACCGTCTCGACGTTGTGCGCCAGCACCTCGGGACGGGAGCTGAACACCTCGGCGAGCTGCTCGGGGACCGCGTTGAAATCGGGGATCAGCAGCTCGACGCCGCAGCCGGACTGCAGGGCGTGGATCTGGCGGACCGTCTCGGCGTAGAGCCAGGCCCCGCCGTCGGGCAGGTCGTCGCGGGCGACGCCGGTGATGGTGGCGTAGCGCAGCCCCATCGCGGCGACCGACTCGGCGACCCGACGTGGCTCGTCGGCGTCGAACTCGGCCGGCTTGCCGGTGTCGATCTGGCAGAAGTCGCAGCGCCGGGTGCACTGGTCACCGCCGATGAGGAAGGTGGCCTCGCGGTCCTCCCAGCACTCGTAGATGTTGGGGCAGCCGGCCTCCTGGCAGACGGTGTGCAGCCCCTCGCGCGAGACCAGGCCGCGCAGCTGGGTGTACTCCGGGCCCATCTTGGCCTTGACCTTGATCCACGGCGGCTTGCGCTCGATCGGCGTCTCGGCGTTGCGGGCCTCGATCCGCAGCAGCCGCCGCCCCTCAGGTGCGGCAGTCGCGGTACGGCCGGCCTGCTCGGTCGTCGGCGTGGAGTGCTCGATCGTCACGAAACCGAGACTACGCCCGGCGGTGGCGGTCGATGAACCGCGGGCGACCGGCGTCACGCCGCAGATGTTGTGACACCGGACACCGGGGGCCGAAAAACCCCGTCACACGCCTCCCGGGAGTGGTGCTAGCGTCTGCCGCAGAGCTGTGACGGAGCCGAGTAGGGCCCCGACCCGCCAGTGCAGAGAGCCGCCGGATGCTGGAAGGCGGTCTGGCGCCGGGGCGCGAAGACCCTCCTGAGCTGCGGGAAGAACGGCGTTCGCGCCCAGTAGAGCCCGCCCGGCCGGCCCCGGTGAAAAGGCGACGAACGAGGCCCCCGCCTGCGGGGGCGAAGGTGTGGTGGCACCGCGAGGTTCCCGCTCGCCCACACCTCCCTGGGATCGCGTTGCGATCGATCGAGGAGGTACCACCGTGCAACGCATCCTCTCCACCCAGCTTCCCGCCCACGTCGGGCGGACCGTCCGGATCGCCGGCTGGACCCACCGCCGCCGGCTGCTCAAGTCGGTGGCCTTCCTGATCGTGCGGGACGCCGCCGGCCTGAGCCAGGTCGTGGTCACCGACCCGGCCGTCCGCGCCGCGCTGGAGAAGCTCACCGAGGAGACGGTCGTCGAGGTCACCGCCACCGTGGTCGCGAACCCGACGGCGCCCGCCGGGGTCGAGCTGACCGACCCGACGGTACGACCACTCGGCCCGGCCGCCGTGCCGCCGCCGTTCGACCTGTACCGGCCGACGCTGACCGCGACCCTGCCCACCCAGCTCGACCACGCGCCCACCGCGCTGCGGCACCCGACCCGCTCGGCGGCGCTGCGGATCTCGGCGGCGGCGGTGGCCGGGTTCCGGGCCACCCTCGACGCCCGTGACTTCGTGGAGATCCACACCCCCAAGGTGGTCGGCTCGTCCACCGAGAGCGGGGCGAACGTCTTCGCGCTGGACTGGTTCGGCCGGCCCGCGTACCTGGCGCAGTCGCCGCAGTTCTACAAGCAGCTGATGGTGGGCGTCTTCGAGCGGGTCTGCGAGGTCGGTCCGGTGTTCCGGGCCGAGCCGCACGACACCGTCCGGCACCTGGCCCAGTACACCTCGCTCGACGTGGAGCTGGGCTTCGTCGCCGACCACCGGGACGTGATGGCCGTGCTGCGCGCCACCCTCGCCGGGATGCTGGCCGGCGTGGCGGACCGGGCCGGCGCGGCGGTGGCGACCCTCGGCATCGGGCTGCCCGAGGTGCCGGCCGAGATCCCGGCGGTGCACTTCACCGAGGCGTTGCGGATCGCCGGCGCGCCGGCCGACGAGCCGGACCTCGCCCCCGCCCACGAGCGGGCGCTGGGGGAGTGGGCGCGGGCCGAGCACGGCTCGGACTTCCTCTTCGTCACCGGGTACCCGATGGCGAAGCGGCCCTTCTACACCCACCCGGACCCGCAGCGGCCGGCGTACTCCAACGGCTTCGACCTGCTCTTCCGGGGGATGGAGCTGGTGACCGGCGGGCAGCGGCTGCACCGCTACGACGACTACCTGGCCGCGCTGGCCGCACGCGGCGAGCCGGTCGAGCCGTACGCCGGCTACGTCGACGCGTTCCGGCACGGAATGCCCCCGCACGGCGGCTTCGCCATCGGCCTGGAACGCTTCGTCGCCCGGCTGACCGGCGCCGCCAACGTCCGCGAGGTCACCGCCTTCCCCCGCGACCTGCACCGCCTCACCCCCTGACGGGTCCCCGCCCCGGTCCGTACCGGGCCGGGGCGGGTCAGGTGTGGGGGCGGAGTCTGGCGCGCAGGGTGCGGCGGGCCATCGGTCCGAGATCCTCGACGACCTCGATGAGGACGGCGAGGCCTTTCAGGGCGTCGAACGCGTGGGCGTCGCTTCCACCGACAAGTGGCCTTGTCTTGACAAGAAAAATTGTCGGTGGGAGGCTGGGGACATGTTCGACATCGCAGTGATCGAGGACCCGGCGGCCGCCGAGGCGTCGCTGGACCCGGTGCGCGCCCGGCTGCTTGCCGCGCTCGCCGAGCCGGCCTCGGCGACGATGCTCGCGGCCCGGGTCGGGCTGGCCCGCCAGAAGGTCAACTACCACCTCCGGGCGTTGGAGCAGCACGGCCTGATCGAGCTGGTCGAGGAGCGCCGCAAGGGCAACGTGACCGAGCGGGTCATGCGCGCCACCGCGGCGTCGTACGTCATCTCGCCGGCCGCCCTCGCCGCCGTGCGCCCGGATCCGGCCCAGGCGCCCGACCGGCTCTCCGCGCGGTGGCTGCTGGCGCTCGCCGCCCGGCTCGTCCAGGACGTCGGCGCGCTGATCACCGGCGCGGACCGGGCCGGGAAGCGCGTCGCCACCTTCGCCGTGGACGCCGACGTCCGGTTCGCCTCGGCGAGCGACCGGGCCGCGTTCGCAGAGGAGTTGGCGGCCGCCGTCGCCGACCTGGTCGGCCGGTACCACGACGAACAGGCTCCCGGGGGCCGACGGCACCGGGTGGTCCTCGCCCTGCACCCCAGCGTCGACCTCCCGACCGGCGCAGCCGAGGAGTCCTGACGATCACCCCGGTCCGCGCCCACTGATCCCCGCTCGACGACCACTTCGCACACTTCACAGAGAGAGGCACCCCATGGGACACCCGTTCGAACTCGGCAAGGACATCGCGCTGCCCGGCACGCCGGAGCAGGTGTGGGCGGCGATCGCGACCGGCCCGGGCATCGACTCGTGGTTCATGGGCCGCAGCGAGGTCGAGCCCCGCGAGGGCGGCCGGACCCGGTTCACCATGGCCGGTGAGGTCGCCGAGTCGACCGTGACGGCCTGGGAGCCCGGTAAGCGGTTCGCGTACCGGAGCGACCCGGGGCCGGACGGCACCTTCATGGCCATCGAGTACCTGATCGAGGGCCGCGAGCAGGGCGGCACTGTGCTGCGGCTGGTGCACAGCGGCGTCCTCGGGGACAACTGGGAGACCGAGTACGAGGCCATGCGGACCGGTTGGGACATGTACCTGGAGACGCTCGCGGCGTACCTGGCGCACTTCGCCGGCCGGGCCGGCACCCCGGTGGCGGCGTTCCGGCCCGGGGCGGGCGAACCGGACCAGGTCTGGGCGGCCGTGGCCGGCGCGTTCGGGCTCACCGGCCCGGTCACCGGGGGCGAGCCGGTCCGGCTCGAGCTGCCCGGGCTGCCGCCGGTCGACGGGGTGGTCGACCTCGTCGGCCTGCCGACGTACTTCGGCGTACGGACCTCGGACGCGCTCTACCGGTTCCTGCACTCCGGCCCGGACCGGGGCAACGTCCTGGTGCTCGGGCACCACCTCTTCGCCGCCGATTCGGACCCGGCTCGCGCCGAGCAGGCCTGGCAGGACTGGCTGACCCGGCTGCCGATCGGCTGACCGGGGTCGGGCCGGGGTCGCCTCGTCCGCGTCAGCTGCCCGGGATCGGCTGCCCCGCTCGCGGGCGCCACCCGGGCGGCGGGTCCTCACCGGTCAGCCCGTCCACCGCCTCGCGGAGCAGGTCGGCGTGGCCGGTGTGCCGGCCGTACTCCTCGATCAGGTCGCAGACGAGCCGGCGCAGGCTGGCCCGGGTGCCGTCGGGGGCGCAGGCGTGGACGAGTTGGTCGAGCCCGCCGTCGGCGAGGGCCGTCGCCAGCCTCGCGCGGGACCGGGCCACGGCGCCGTCCCAGAGCGCGTAGAGCTCGTCCGGGCTGTCGGCGGCGGCGGAGGTGAACGGCCACGCCTCGCTGTCCCAGGCGGCAAGGTCCCACGGCGGGCCCAGCGGCGCGCCGCTCAGCCGGACGGTGAACATGTCGTCCTCACGACGGCGAGGTGCTTGAGCAGGCCGCCGAGGGTCAGCGCGGAGGCGCCGACCCGGGCCCGCAGCCCGGCCGCGTCGAGGCCGTCGGCCTTCCAGCGGAAGGTCGTCCGCAGGCGGTCCAGCGCGCCGACCAGGTGCGCGACCTCGGTGCCCGCGAGCGGCGGCTCCCAGGGGGTGTCGTTGTCGGTCATCGCGCCACCGTAGGGCCGGGGTACGACCGTCCGACGGCTCCCGCCTAGCTAGGCCACCCGTGGGCGCGCAGCAGGAGAACCACGATGACGATCAGCCGCCCCGCCCAGCTCGTCCCCGTTTGCGGGGTGCCGGGGTGTCCGGAGCGCGGGACACCCCGACACGCCGCAAACGGGGGCCCCGCGGTCACCCTGCGCGCCGCCGCCCGCCGTTTGACCCAGCACCCGGCCGGGGTCGGCTACCACATCCCCGACGCGATTTTCGCCGCCGCGCAACACCTCACCGGCAGCCCTCGCCCGTACGACCTGGTCGAGGCGAACACCAAGATCATGGGCGGATACCTCCACGAGCAGGCCGGCCCAGCGTGCGAGATGACCGGCGGCGAGCTGATCCGCCGGTACGGCCTGTTCGCCCCGACCGACGTGATCATGAAGGCGCTCTACGCCGCCGCCGCGCAGTACGGTGGCTGCGACTTCGGCCCCTGACGACTTCGCCAACATCACCCGCTGAATCGACAGCGCGGGCCGACTCAGGTCGGCCGGCGCTGCGAGGACTCACCGAGAGCGGCGGCGTAGGTGCCGGAGCCGTCCCCCTGTCAGCGGAAGAGGTTCTGGTCGCCGTCGTCACGCATCCAGTCGTACTCAGGTCCCCGTTGGCCGCCGTGACCCGACTGCCGAGGCTTCTGCGTATCGGCTACAGGAGGTCGGGGCGAGGACGGTGGTGGGTTCGACGTTCGGGAGTCAAGCCCCCGAAGCCGTTCGTGGAGTTCGATAATGTCCCGCTCCAGACTGATGATCTGGTTGCGCAGTCGTTGCTGAGCTTCGTCGGACTCCTGCCGGTAGCGATCGAGTTCGTGGTAGCGCTCGTCGGCGATGTCGCGCGCTTCGGCGAGATCCACACGTGTCCGGGACTCGCGCTGCTCAAGCTCCTCATACTCGCGCTTCTTCTGCTCAAGAGCCGCTTGGCTGAAGTTCGCCTCTTCATGTGCATTGCGTACGCGTCGCTCAAGCGATTCAGCAGTCTCTTCGGCGGTACGGACACGCTCCTGAAGCGTGGCGACCAACCCGTCGAGTTCCTGCTTCGTTTGACGGATGAGGTCGTGAGCCGACTCAAGGGTGCTGTAGTCCTTCTGGAGTGAGTCGAGTTGACCCTGAAGGCTGGCAGCTTGATCACGAAGCCGGGCGGAGAGCTCCTCACCGCGTTCGAAACTGTCCTGGAGCCGTGCGAGTTCTTCTTGCAGCAGCAGGACACGAGTGGTGGGGTCACGAGCCTCTTCCGGTGAGGAGATCGCGTCTTCCACCGTCGCCCCATTGACGATCAGCCTGCCGGCATAGCGAGGCGGTCTTTCCTGGTGCACCGAGTAGTAGATGCCGGCAAGGCGTTCGACCTGGTGCTCGCGCCAGCTCTCTTCGGCGTCATCCGGGGCGCAGTGATCGAGAACCCATTCAACGAGCTGCCATCTGGGCCTGCCGTCGAGCTGACGAGCGATCGTCTTGTACGGATCTGGGCTCTCGGTAGCTTCCTGGACCTTGTCCGCTAGGCGCCGCATTGAGCCGTACTCCTTGCCATGCCGGCTCTCCATGAGCTCGCGGAGCGCCTTACTCAAGGGATTCGCGGGCTGCCTCAGGGTGCTCACGGATCGTATCTTTTCAGGGGTGATCCGGGTGGAGGCAGTCAACTTCCGGCTACAAGGAAATGTTTGGGCGCACCGATTGGCACATAACGGACAACATCCGTCCTCTGTGGAAGTTGAAACCGGCGAGGGCTGGTGGGCTAGACGGCAGGAGCCACTTCCCGGCGAAGGGAAGTGAGTCTTTTTCAAATTTCCCGGACATGGGAAATTTGGTCTTCATGATCACGTGATGGGATCGCTGACAACGAGGGGGGATCGCTGACAACGAGTGTTCTGACAGGTCAGTGAGGAGACCCAAGCGAAATTCTCGATCATCCAACTGCGGGGAACTTCCGATCCATCCGGCCGGGCGTCGGGAAGTTTGCATCCGCGAACTTTCACGTCTTCTGGAGATCCACTCGGACGTGGTGCCATTTCTACGCTGACGCAACCACGTCGGCAAGGCTCAGGGGCGTCTACCGCTTCGCGCTCACGATCGAGGTAGACGCCCCTGCTGGAATCCCGAGGGGGAACCCACATGGCGAGTATGACCGAACCACCGGCCGGCACAGAAGACCTGGCGCCTTGCGACTCGAGGTCGAGTCAGAACACGCCGGTCCAGCGCAGCAGCGGCACCTGGACCGGGGTTGCCGCTGTCGTTCTGGTGCTCGGCGGTGCTGCCGGGCTCCTGCTGACCGGTCACACCCTGCAGGAATCGCTGATCGGTGCGGGGGGTCTCGCCCTCATCGGCGGCCAGGTCGCGCGGCGCATCGTCGCCGACGCCGGTCCGCTGCCGACGATCGTCGTGGCATTCGCCGTCACCGCGTTCGGCGCGGTGATCCATCTGCAGGGTGCCATTCTCACGGAGGCCGTTGCGGGCGCTGGCATCGGCGGCTTCGCCGCTGGCGAGATCGCCGCCCGCATGTTCGGCACCGATCCGCGACCGCAGCGGAGGGTGTAGCGCCGATGATCACCGGGTCGGCTTCGTCCCTTGCGCTGTCGCACCGCAGCGGAGTGCCGGAGCCGACCGCGGCCCACCTTCTAAAGCTATCGTTGCCGACCCAAGTGGACCTGATCGGCTTTCGAAGAGCCGCGCCGGGTCTCCGCGTCGCGCTGTACATCGGCCCGAGGTCGTGCAACGGTACGGCGGGCACCATGATCATGGCGTGCTGCTGCTTGGCAAGGCGGTCGTGGCCACCGGTGACGCCAACGTGGCCGCACCGGTGGCCACGACGATGAACGGCAGCGGCGGGACATCCGTGAAGGGACGGCCCGCCGCTGGTCGTCAGTGGGTTAGTGCCAGGTGTGCGCTGGCGAGCGGAACCCCGAGGATACGAGCCACCCTCGCGACCTTGCTCGTTGCCTTCCCTGATCACGCCCGGTATTGCCGGTCGCGATCAGCCAGGTGGCGGTGCTACTGGCGTATGCTCTGCGGTATGACCAAACCGGTGAGGAAGCTGTCGATCTCCGTCCCGCCCGACGTCGCCGAACGCCTGGAGCAGGAGCCCAACGCCTCTGCCTACATCACCCAGGCCGTCCGTGACCGGATGCGCTTGGACGCCCTCGACGCCGAGCTGGCCCACGCCGGCATCGAGATCACTGAGCGGGGTGTGGCCGCCGCTCGCGCCCGCCGCGCCGCCGTCGAGGCCGAATGGCCGCCGGAGCGTCGCCAGGAGGTCCGCGAGCGCGTGCGCCAGCACATGCGCGACGAGGCCGCTGGCGCCGCCGGCGCTCTCGACGAGCCGGCCGCGTGAGCACCGAAGACGAGGACCGGCCGGTCCGGCTGCTGCTGGACCGCTCCGCGCTGCTGGCCTACGTCGCCGGATCGGTGCACGCCGCCGAACCGCTGCACGAGGTCATCGCCGACCGCAACCGCTTCGGCGTCACCGCCGTAACCGCCGCCGAAACCCTCGCGCTGGTCGACGACCCGAAAGACCGCGTCACCCTCCACCGGCTCTTGACCCTCGACGCCTGCGCCGTCCTGCCCACCGACGGGCACACCTGGCACGAACTGAGCTACTGGCGCGCGTTCACTGGCCGCGTCGACCTGGCCTCCACCATCATGGCCAGCTTCGAATACGACGCGGCGATCCTCACCCGCGAGGACCGTTACGGCGACGGCGACCTGCCCGTGATACTCATGCCGGACTAGCCGGGGCCGAGCAGGTCCCAGCGATTGCCGGCGATGTCGAGGAAGACGGCGACCCGCCCGTACGGCTCGGTGCGCGGCGGTCGCACGAACTCGACCCCCGCGTCGACCATCCGCCGGTGCACCGCGTCGAAGTCGTCGACCTGGAGGAAGAAGCCGACCCGGCCGGCGACCTGGTCGCCGACCGCGCGCTCCTGGCGCTCGGAGTCGGCGCGGGCGAGCAGCAGGCCGGTCTGCGCCCCGGGCGGGCGGACGACGACCCAGCGCTTGGGGCGCCCGTCGGTGGTCAGCGAGGGGGAGTCCTCGATCAGGTCGAAGCCGAGCACCTCGGTGAAGAAGGCGATCGCCGGGTCGTACTCGGCGACGACGACGGTGACGAGATCGACGTGCACTGGGCTCAGCCGAGCAGGGTGGGCAGCCGACGCTCGACCACCGGGAGGACGTCGGCAACGCTGACCGGTCGGCCCAGCTCGGCGGTGAGCGAGGTGACGCCCGCGTCGCGGATGCCGCAGGGCACGATCCGGTCGAAGTACGTCAGGTCGCAGTCGCAGTTGATCGAGAAGCCGTGCAGGGTCACCCCACGGGCGACCCGGATGCCGATGGCGGCCACCTTGCGGGCCGGACCCCGGTCGTCCTCGGGTACCCAGACGCCGCTGCGCCCCTCGACCCGGCCGGCGGCCAGCCCGAACTCGGCGCAGACGTCGATCAGCAGCTGCTCGGTGCGGCGCACGTAGGCGACCACGTCCACCGGGTCCGGCAGGCGCAGGATCGGGTAGCCGACGAGCTGGCCCGGCCCGTGCCAAGTGATCTTGCCGCCCCGGTCCACGTCGACGACCGGGGTGCCGTCCATCGGGCGGTCCCACGGCTCGGTGCGCTTGCCGGCGGTGTAGACGCTCGGGTGCTCCAGCAGCAGCACGGTGTCGCGCTCGCCCGCCACCACCGACTCGTGGAGGCGGCGCTGTTCGTCCCAGGCGGCCTGGTAGTCGAGCAGGCCGGCGCGGACGGCCGTCAGGCCGGAAGTCGTCGCGGTCACCTCACAAGCCTAGACCCGCACCCGGGGCTCACCGGGGGTGAGCCTCGTCGCGTCGGGCGGCGGGAACCTCCCAGAGCCAGACGTCGTCGACCCGCCGCGGCGGGCCGAGCAGGGCCGTCGCGGTACGGCGCAGGGCGTCCTCGTCGAGGTCGTACTTGGCCCCGTGCACCTCGTCCGGCAACACCACCGCCTCGACGCCCCAGTACCGCAGGTCGGCCAGGCAGAGCTGGATGCTGCCCTCGGTGACGATCGGCACCAGGCCGGTGCGGCCGGCCTGGTCCATCAGCGTGTCGAAGGTGCGCGGCGGCGGGCCGATCCGGCCCCGGCCGTCCGGGCCGCCGGGGCCGAGGAAGAAGCCGGCCGGGATGCGGAACTCGCCCTGCCGGTGCGCCAGCGCGTACGCCTGCCAGCGCTGCCCGTCCGGCGTCACGTCCAGGGTCAGCGGCAGCGGGGTGAGCACCCCGCCGGGCGAGACGTGCTGCCGCCAGGTCCCGGCCGTGATGAACTCCGGCACCGGCGGTCGGGCGCTGGTCGCCAGCGGCGTGGGCAGCAGCGGCACCAGCGCGGCCGCGAAGCCGACAGCCCACGCCGTCGCCACGCGCCGTCGCCGGGGCGGTTCGCCCCGGAGCTGGTCGACGGTGTACGCCAGCAGCAGGCCGATCACCGGCGCGACCACCAGCGCCAGCCGGGACGGCAGCGCGGCGTTGACCACCGGCAGCCCGTCCAGCAGGCCGAACGGCAGCAGCTGGTCGGTGCGCCGCCCGTCCCACTTCGCCAGCGACCCCCAGGACAGCACCGAGAAGAGCGCGGCGGTGACGCCCAGCGCGGCCAGCGTGGCCCGGCGGCCCGCATCGGCCCGCCGCCACAGCGCCCCGAAGCAGGCCACGGCGAGCAGCAGCAGCGGCAGTCCGAAGAAGGAGTTCTCCTCGGTCGGGTTGGGTGCCAGGTTGGTGCCCAGGCCCGCCGCGCCGGCCAGCGACCGCTGCGGGTACGCCCCGAACGCGGCGATGTCCTCGGAGTGGATCACGGCGTCGAAACCGGTGCCGTGGAAGCGCTGCGGGCCGGCGAAGTGCAGCCAGAGCGGGTACGCCAGCAGCGCCCCCGCCACCAGCGCGGTCACGCCGAGCCCGCGCAGGAAGGGCGGCAGCGCCGCCCGCGCCTCGGCCCGCCGGGCCGGGTGCAGCGCCCAGACGGCGAGGAAGACGGCGAGCGCCAGCGCGGTGAAGAAGAGCCCCTCGGCGGCGATCGAGAACGCGACCGCGACCAGCACGCCGAGCACGATCCCGCCGCGCAGCCAGCGCCCGGGCCGGCGCAGCGCGAACACCCCCCAGGTCAGCAGCGGCACCAGCCAGCCGGCGGTCCAGTTCAGGTGCGCGTTGGCGTGCGAGACCATGCCGGGGGAGTAGGCGATGAACAGCGCCCCGACACCGGCGGCCAGCCGGCTGCGGACCAGGTGCCGGGAGAGCAGCCAGTACCAGGCCAGCGCGGTGGCGACCAGGTTGAGGGTGAGGATCACCAGGAACGTCGCCGGCGGCCCGATCAGGTACGTCAGCGGGGCGAAGACCGCCGCGTAGACGGTGATCGAGGTGTTGACCGCGAGGTTCACCCCGTCCGGGACGTTGACCAGGTGGGTGAAGAACGGGTTCTCCCCGTGGGTCAGCGCGTGCCCACCAAAGGCGAGCAGCCACTCGAAGAGCGCCTGGTCGCTGGAGTTGACCGTGATCGCCCGGCTGCTCGGGTCGCGCCAGAGGCCGCTGGTCACCCAGACGGCCAGCACCACGGCGGCCAGCACCACGCTCAGATCGGCCCGGCGACCCTGGCCGGTGGCGGGTGCGGCGGCGGGCGGCTGGTCGGCGGCCAGGGTCGGGGAGGTCGGCACGGAGCGGACGTTACCAACCGGATCTGGCGGCACCGCTCAGACACGAAAGCCGGTCGGGCGCGGAACCTTGATTCCTTGTTGGAAATGACTTCCAATTGCAGAAGTCGCGCCATCGCGCAGATCGCGCGTCAGTGCGCAGATCGGAGGAGCGCCATGTCTCTCGACGTACCCACCGCCCTGCTGGAGCGGGCCGAGGCCGGCCGGGTCGACGACGAGGAGTTCGTCGACTGTGTCCGGCGGTCCCTGCCGTACGCCTGGTCGGTGGTCGCCGACGTCGCCGCGCGCGCGGCCGACGGCGGCCGGATGGCCGAGCACGCCGTGCCGCCGCCGTCGGAGGCCGAGCGCGGGCAGTTGCTGCGCGCGCTGGCCAGCGACGCCATCCGGGGCGGGCTGGAGCGGCACTTCAACGTGACGCTGGCCTTCCAGAACTGCCACCGGGTGGCGGCCTTCCCGCCGGCGCTGGTCGGCGGCGACGCCCACCGGCAGTTCGTCTCGCCGCTGGCGCAGATCCGCAACCAGAGCCCGGAGCTGCGCAACTGCTGAGGGTGGGGTCGGGGGTCCGGGGTGCCGGGCCCCCGACCGCCACATCGGCGATGACGAATGTGTGAGCGCTGGCCATGTCGCTGCTCTGAAACACGGACGTAACGTCTCGGCAACTCGGGGGTGACCCAGTTCACACACCGCAACAGGAGGTCGCCGTGCACCGTTCCCCATCCGTACTCGCCCGGCTCGCCGGGGCGCTGGCTGGCGTCGTCGTCGCCGCGGCCGCCCTGGTCGCGGTCGCCGTGCCCGCCCAGGCCGCCACGCTGACCCAGGTCACCAACTTCGGCTCGAATCCGGGCAACCTCGCCATGTACGCCTACCGCCCGGACGGGCTGCCGGCCAACGCCCCGGCCGTGGTGCTGCTGCACGGCTGCACCCAGAACGCCGCCGGCTACTTCGCCAACTCCGGCTGGCAGAAGTACGCCGACCAGTGGAAGTTCGCCCTGATCGTGCCTCAGCAGTCCAGCGCCAACCAGTCGCTGAGCTGCTTCAACTGGTTCGTCGAGGGGGACATCAGCCGAGGCCAGGGCGAGGCGCTGTCGATCAAGCAGATGGTCGACCACGCCAAGACCAACTACGGCCTCGACGGCAACCGGATCTTCGTCAGCGGGCTGTCCGCCGGCGGGGCGATGACCTCGGTCATGCTCGCCACCTACCCGGACGTCTTCGCCGCCGGCTCGGTCATCGCCGGGCTGCCGTACCGCTGCTCGCCGCCGGCGTCGACCAACACCTGCCAGTACACCGGGGTGGACAAGAGCCCGGCGGCCTGGGGCGACCTGGTCCGCAACGCCTACTCCGGCTACACCGGCCGCCGCCCCCGGGTGGCCATCTGGCACGGCACCTCGGACACCACGGTGGTGCCGATGAACGCCACCGAGTCCCGCGACCAGTGGACCAACGTGCTCGGTGTGTCGCAGACCCCGACCAGCACCGCGTCACTGACCGGCGGCACCAGCCTGGAGGTGTACGGCAACGACGCCGTCCGGCTCTACCGGGTCTCCGGCATGGGCCACGGCACGCCGGTCGACCCCGGCTCGGCCGCCGACCAGTGCGGCACCGCGACCTCGTACTTCCTGGACACCATCTGCTCGACCTACCGGGACGCCCTCTTCTTCGGCCTCGGCGACGGCGTCACCCCCACCCCCACCGCCACGGCCTCCCCGACCCCGACCACCGCCCCCACCTGCGTCACCGCCAGCAACTACGCCCACGTGACCGCCGGCCGCGCCTACCAGTCCGGCGGCTACGCCTACGCCCTGGGCAGCAACCAACGAATGGGGCTCTACAACACCTTCAACACCAGCACCCTCAAGCAGACCGCCCCCTCCTACTGGATCATCGGCTGCTGACCCCCGTCCCCACCCCGTCGATCATTGAAGTTGTTGCCCCGCGCCCCGGCGTGTCGGGGCAACAACTTCATGATCACCGCCTTGGAACGGGGGGTCACTCCGTCAGCGCGGCGTGCAGCGCACTGGCCAGGTCGGGGTGGGTGTAGGGGAAGTTGGCCTTGGTGAGGACGGCGGGGAGGACGCGGGTGCTGGTGAGGGCCTCCTGGGCGAAGCCGCCCAGGGCGACCTTGAGGGCCAGCGCGGGGATCGGCATGATCGCCGGACGGTGCAGCTGGCGGGCCAGTTCCTTGGTGAACTCGGCGTTGGTGACCGGGGCCGGACCGACCACGTTGACCGGGCCGCCGATGTCGTCGCGGTCGAGCAGGAACCGCGCGGCGTCCAGCCAGTCCCGCATCGAGATCCACGGCAGCCACTGCCGGCCGCTGCCCAGCTTCCCGGCGATGCCCAGCTTGAACGGCAGCAGCTGCGGCTTGAGCAGCCCGCCGTCGCGGTGCAGCGGCAGCCCGGTGCGCAGCCGCACGACCCGCACCCCGGCGTCCTCGGCCGGCCGGGTCGCCGCCTCCCACACCCGGCAGACGTCGGCCAGGAAACCCTCGCCGGCCGGGGAGTCCTCCTCGACCGCCCGGTCGCCGGTGTTGCCGTACCAGCCGACGGCGGAGGAGTTGAGCAGCACCGTCGGCCGGTCGGCGGCCGGCAGCCCGGCGATGGCGATGGCCAGGGTGGTGGTGGTGTCCACCCGGCTGGACCGGATGAGCTTCCTGTAGTCGTCGTTCCAGCGCTTGTCGCCGACGCCCGCGCCGGCCAGGTTGACCACCGCGTCGGCCTCGGCCACCACGGCCGGGTCGAGCTGCGCGGCGGAGGGGTTCCACTGTCGCTCGTCGGGGGTCCGGGGCGGCCGTCGCACCAGCCGGGTGACCTGGTGCCCGTCGGCGGTGAAGCGGTCGACCAGCCGGGTGCCGAGGAAGCCGGACGCGCCGGCCATGAGGATCCGCATGCTCATATCTTCGGGTACGGAGGCGGGTTCGGATGCGTTCAGCCCGTTTACGGATCGGCTCATCGGGAGCGGCCCGCGACCCGCCAGCCGCCGGGTCGCGGGGCCAGCCCCGGATCAGGCGACCGGCACGGCGCGTAGGTCGGCGAGCAGGCGTTCCACCTCCGCGAACGCCTCGGCCGGCAGCGGCCCGCGGGCGAGGGTGCCGAAGTTCTCCTCGGCCTGCGCGACGGTGCGGCAGCCCGGGATGGGCACCGTACGTGGGCTGCGCGCGAGCAGCCAGCCCAGCGCACCCTTAGCGAGGGTACGACCGTCGGCGGTGAGCGCCTCCCGGATCTCGGCGAGCCGGGCCGACCATTGCGGCGCCGGGCGGCCGTCGGTGAACCAGACCAGCCACTCCGGTGCCCTTCCGCGCACGTCGTCCGCCCCGACCGCCCGCGTCGAGCCGGTGAGCAGGCCCATGGCGAGCGGCCCCCGGTTGAGACTGGCCAGGTCGAACGCGTCGCAGACGGCGAGCAGCTCGGCGTTGTCCTTGAACACCGACTCGTCGTGCTGGATCGCCGCGCAGTGCGGACCGGCCTCGGCGAACGCGCGCGCGGACGCAGGGCTGTCGGTGCTCCAGCCGTACGCGTGGATCTTGCCCTGGGTGACCAGGTCCTCCAGGGTGTCGACCAGGTCGAGCGCGGCGGACGCCGGCAGGCCGTTGATGTGCAACTGGTAGAGGTCGACATGGTCGGTGCCGAGCCGGCGCAGCGACTCCTCCAGGCTGGCCACCGCGTAGGCCGGGCTGCCGTCCTCGCCGGTCCACCGGCGGGTCGGCTCGTCCGAGCGGTTGCCGAACTTGGTGGCGATCACCGCCCGGTCGCGGCGGCCGGCGAGGGCGCGACCGAGGACCCGCTCGCTGTGCCCGGCGCCGTAGTTGCTGGCCGTGTCGAAGAGCGTGACGCCGAGGTCGAGGGCGCGGTGGATGGTGCGCACCGACTCGTCGTCGTCCACCTCGCCCCAGCCGAACGGCTCTCCGCCCGGGCCCCAGAGCGGTCCACCGATCGCCCAGCACCCCATGCCGAGGGCGCTGACGTCGATCCCGCTGCGGCCCAGTGTCCGTGTCATCGTCATGCGGTCAGCCTTCAACCTGGAGCGCGCTCCAGGTCAAGCCCTAGCGTTGGACGACATGCGCGGCTATACCCCCTCGGAGGCGGCGACCCGGAGCGGGTTCAGCCTCGACACCCTCCGCTACTACGAAAAGATCGGCCTGCTCAGCGACATCGGCCGCACCTCCGGCGGCCGTCGGGTCTTCACCGACGACGACCTGAGCTGGCTGCTGCTGTTCCGCTGCCTGCGGGACACGGGCATGCCGATCGCCGAGATGTGCCGGTACGCCGAGCTGGCCCGCGACGGTGAGCACACCGCCGGCCAACGGCAGGCCCTGTTGGAGCGGCACGCCGAACGGGTCGAGGAGCAGATGCGCCTGCTGGAACGTCAGTACGCCCATCTCCGCGAGAAGATCCGGTTCTACCAGCGGCTCCCTGGCACGCCCCTCGTCGACCACGGCGGCGACCGCGACGGCCGCGCCACCCGTGCCCCCGGTGGGTCCGTCGCCGACGCCGGAGACGGCCGATCGTGAGTCGTCCACGTCATCAGCTCGACAGCGTCACGGCGACACGCGTGGCGCCCGGGCCGGAGTCGGCTCGCCGCTGACTCCCGGCCGCTCCTGCTGCAGGTCAGGACAGCCGGGCGAGCACCGGAGCGAGTGGTTCGAGGGCGTCCCGGCGTACCACGAAGCGGGTGACGCCCCAGCGGCGCCGGTGCTCCGCGACCGCCGCGGCGATCTCGTCCGCCGTCCCGATCAGCACGAACGGCGTGGCCAGCACCTGGGCGACGGTCAGGCCGACGTCGCGCGCGGTCTCCGCCGCTGCGGCCTCCGCGTCGTCGGTGACCACCACCTTCTGCACCAGCGCCTCCAGCGCGGGCGGGTCGTCCCGACCGTCCGCGCCGGCCGCGACGTGGTCGAGCTGCGCCTCGATCTGGTCGGTCCGCCAGCGCACGTCGTGGGCGTGGCCGTCGACGAGGGTACGCCCGAAGCCGGTCAGCCCGACCACCTCGGCGTGCGCGCCGGCCCAGCGCAGCAGCGTCGAGTTGGCGGTGCCCATGGTCAGCGGAATCCGGTCCTGCACCGGGCGGGGCGCGGTCAGTCGGGCCTCCCGCACGGTCAGCTCGGGAGAGTCCACGGTGACCTCGTCGCCGTCGAGCAGGGCGCGGACCGCCTCGGCGACGGCCACGCAACGGCGTACCCGGCCGGCGACGTCCGGGCGCTCGCGGCCGACGGCGCGCCACTCGGCCGGGGTGTGGCCGGCGCCGACGCCGAGCCGGGCCCGGCCACCGGAGACCAGGTCGAGGGTGGCCACGTCGGTGGCGAGCAACATCGGCTCGCGGACGCCGAGGTTCGACACGTACGAGCCGAGGCCGATCGTCGAGGTCACCGACGCGGCGGCGGCCAGCGCCACGAACGGGGACGGCACGGCCCCGGGGTGGTCGGCGGCGAGCAGCGCGTCGAAGCCGGCGGCCTCGGCGCGGCGGGCCAGGTCCAGCCAGCTCGCCGCGTCGGTGGGGGTGGCCTGGAGGCAGAAGACGGTCACCGGGCCAGCCTGCGCCGTCGGCGACCCCGCCGGCCAGCCCGGACGGGCCCATTCTGCTGACCGGCGAATCCTCACTCGGGCAGCGGCACGCCGAGCAGCTCCTCGGTCGTCCCGCCGCGCGCCGCGTTCAGGGCGGCGACCAGCTTCTTCTCCTCGTAGACGAAGTGCGATTCGAGCAGCGCGCTCAGGCCGTCCAGTTCGGCGCGTACCCCGTCGACCCCGGCCGGGTCGGCGGCCAGCTCCTCGACGCGGCGCAGGACGGCCGCGACCACCTCGTGGTCGGCGGCGAGTTCGTCGAGGACCGGGCGCAGCTGCGGCGCCTGCTCGGCCAGCACCCGGAACGCACCGCCGTCCTCGCCGGTGTGGTGGCGGGTGAGCGCGGAGCAGAAGGTGAGGCAGTGGGCGCGCAGATCGCGCGGACCGGTGCGGGAGTCGAGGCCGGCGCGCAGCGCGGCCAGCTCCTCGCGGAGCCAGAGGTGGATCTCGATCATCTGGTTGCCGAGGGCGGTCAGGCGGTCGCCCGGCTCGGTGGAGGGGTGCACGTGGGTCCCATGCTGTCCCGCGCCTCCATGCCCTCGGCGGTCTCCTTGCCGGGTGCACCGCGACGCTGCCGGTGATCCTACGTCGAGGTGCCCCTGTCGTCGGTCCCGTCCTCGTGCCAACGGGCCCGCCACTCCGCCTCGCGCGCCTCGTGGGTGGTCCTCTCCTGGAAGACCACCTCGTGCAGCGCGTGCCGGGCGTCCGCCATAATCACCACCTCGAGGACCACCAGCGCCACGCAGATCGCGGTCAGCAGGGTGAGGGCGGCCAGCCCGGGCAGGTGCGAGCCGATCGGAATGCCGGCGGCGAGCGCGAGCACGGCGCCGACCCGGGTCCAGGAGAGCGTGCCCAGCGTGCGCCACTGGAACAGCATGTTCCCGCACAGGTAGCAGATCACCCCGCCGAAGAGCAGGGGTACGCCGGGGCCGTGCGGCGGCTCATGGATCGGCACCGACGGATTGGCGATCTCGTGGACGATCCCCTCGGCGCCCAGGGCGAACAGGATGATCCCGGCGATCATCGGCAGGAAGAAGTAGGCGTACGCGTCCCGGGCCATCCCCACCCGGGAGAGGCCCTGCGTGGCGTGCAGAGCGATCCGGGCGGCCGGGCCGATCACGTCGTAGTGGGCCCACCAGAGCGCGGCGGTGAAGAAGATGCCCAGCACCGCCGCCGCGACCGCGGGCCAGGTCGGCGGCTGGCCGAGCAGATTGCTGCCGACGCCGACCGAGATCACCGACTCGCCCAGCGCGATGATCAGGATGAGCTCGTAGCGTTCCGTCCAGTGCTCGGCTGAGGCCACCGCCCAGCCCTTGGCGCCGCCGATGAGCCCGGTCGAGTACTGGAGCACCACCACCGTCAGCCACAGGCCGTCCCGGACCATCCCCGCTACGCCCAGGTCGTCGATCCAGGTGGGAATCAACGCCGCGGCCAGCAGCAGGAGGGTGCTGAGCGTCATCTCCGGGGCGAACCGGAGCGTCTGCCGGCGCTCGTCCGGGCTGTCCTGGACGACGTGCAGGTAGAGGATGAAGTGCACCGCGCGGATCACCACATAGCTGACCGCCACGACCACCGGCCCCGCCGCGCCACCGCGCGGGTCGCGGAACGCCTGCGGCAGGGAGAGCGCGAAGCAGAAGAGCGCCGCCATCCCGACGACCATCAGCACCGGGACGAAGCCATGGCCGAGCCGGACCCGGGTGGCCACCACGCTGTGCACCACCCAGGTCCACCAGAGCACCGCCAGCACCAGCATGCCGTGCAGCAACGCCGAACCAGTGATCTGCACGGCGGTGGCCCGGGTGATGATGAAGAACGAGAAGACGAAGACCAGGTCGAAGAAGACCTCGAAGCGGTCCACCCGGGCGCCGGGAGCGACCGAGACCGCGGGCCCCAGCCATCTGCGCCACCGCCACCGCCCGATGCCCACCCGTCCACTCTCGCAGCGTCGGCTCGGCCCGGAGGCGATTCCCCGGGACACCGCGCTCAGCCCGGCGAGCGGTAGAACGTGCCCATGCCGACGCCTGGGATCGCGGGCGATCGCTCCAGCGTTACCTCCGCGCCTTTCGTGGGAAAACGCCGCACCGCGGCGTCCAGCAGCCGCCCGCCGCCGCCTCGGACAAGGATGGATCATGACCACCAGCACACCTGTCAGCACGCCGTTCTCCCGCGAGTCCACCGCCATGGACGTCGTGCGCGGCATCGACCTCAGCGGTCGACGGGCCGTCGTCACCGGTGGGGCGTCCGGCATCGGCGTGGAGACCGCCCGTGCGCTCGCCGCCGCCGCGGCCGAGGTCACCCTCGCCGTCCGCAACCTCGACGCCGGCCAGCGGGCCGCCGCGGACATCACGGACACCACCGGCAACGACCGGATCCTCGTCGCGCCGCTCGACCTCGCCGACCAGTCGTCGATGGCCGGATTCGTGCGCACCTGGGACGGGCCGCTGCACATCCTGGTCGACAACGCCGGCATCATGGCCTCGCCCGAGATGCGCACCCCGCAGGGCTGGGAGATGCAGTTCGCGACCAACCACCTGGGTCACTTCGCCCTGGCCACCGGGCTGCACCGGGCGCTGGCGGCGGCCGGGGGCGCGCGCGTCGTGTCGGTCAGCTCGGCGGCCCACCTGCGCTCGCCGGTGGTCTTCGACGACATCCACTTCACCCGGCGTCCGTACGACCCGTGGGAGGCCTACGGGCAGTCCAAGACGGCCAACGTGCTCTTCGCGGTGGAGCTGACCAGGCGCTGGGCCGACGACGGCATCACCAGCAACGCGTTGATGCCCGGGGCGATCCGGACCAACCTCCAGCGCTACATCAGCGAGGAGGAACTGAACCGGATGCGCGCGCAGAGCGGCGGCGGCGCGGCCTACTGGAAGAGCACCGAGCAGGGCGCGGCCACGTCCGTGCTGGTCGCCACCTCACCGCTGCTCGACGGCATCGGCGGGCGCTACTTCGAGGACTGCCAGGAGGCCGGGCCGAACCAGCCGGGCACCCGCACCGGCTACGCGCCGTACGCCCGCGACCCGGAGGCCGCGGAGCGGCTCTGGACGGTCTCCGAGGAGACCCTCCGGGCCTGACGCGGGTGCGGCACCGGTTTCCGCGACCGCCGCACGCAGGGCGGAACGGCGCAGGGCGCCCCGGTCGGTGTGACCGGGGCGCCCTGTGCGCGTACGGGAGGATCAGAGGCCGAGGTCGGCCTCGAAGTTGCCGCCCTCCAGGCGCTCCTTGACCGCGACCAGGAAACGGGCCGCGTCGGCGCCGTCGATCAGCCGGTGGTCGTAGGAGAGGGCCAGGTAGATCATCGAGCGGACCGCGATGACCTCGCCCAGCTCCGGGTCGTTGACCACGACCGGGCGCTTGACCACGGCACCGGTGCCGAGCATCGCCGACTGCGGCGACGGCACGATCGGGGTGTCGAAGAGCGCGCCCCGGCTGCCGGTGTTGGTCAGCGTGAAGGTCGCGCCGGCGATCTCGTCCGGGCTGATCTTGTTGGTCCGGGTGCGCTCGGCCAGGTCGGCGACCCGCTTGGCGATGCCGCCCAGGTTCAGGTCACCGGCGTTGTGGATGACCGGGACCAGGAGACCCCGCTCGGTGTCCACGGCGATGCCGAGGTGCTCGGCGTCCGGGTAGGTGATCGTCCCGGCCTCGAGGTCCATGCTGGCGTTGACGATCGGGAACGCCTGCAGCGCCTCGATGGCCGCCAGCGCGAAGAACGGCAGGAACGACAGCTTGACGCCGTGCCGCTGCTGGAACGAATCCTTGGCCTGCGCCCGCAGCTTGGCGATCTTGGTGACGTCCACCTCGATCACCGTGGTGAGCTGCGCCATCTCGTGCAGCGACTCGTGCATCCGCTTGGCGATGGCCTTGCGGATCCGGGGCAGCTTCTCGGTCGTGCCGCGCTTGCCGCTCGGCTGCGGCTTCGCGGCCGGCTTGGCCGGGGCCGCCGCGGCGGGCTGCGGCGCGGGGGCCGGCGCGGCCTTGGCCGCCTTGGCCTTCTCCGCCGCCTCCAGCACGTCCTGCTTGCGGATCCGGCCGCCGACACCGGTGCCGTTGACCGAGGAGAGGTCGACACCGTGCTCGCCGGCCAGCTTGCGCACCAGCGGGGTCACGTAGCCGGCCGCCTCCTCGCCGCCGCCCTGCGCGGGGGCGGTGGGCCGCTGCGGGGTCGGGGTCGGCGCGGACGGCTGCGCCGCCTGCTCGGCCTTGGCCGGCTCGGCGGCGGTCTCCGCCTCGGCCGCGGGCTCGTTGTACGACAGGCCCGGGGTCGGCTCCTCGACCTTGGGCTCCGGCTTGGCCTCGGCCTTCGGCTCCGGCTTCGGCTCCGGCTTCGGCTCGGGCTTCGGCTCGGGCTTGGCCTCCGCCTTGGGCTCGGGCTTCGGCTCCGGCTTCGCCGGGGCCGGGGCGGCCCCGGCGGCACCGATGATCGCCAGGTCGGCGCCCACCTCGGCGGTCTCGTCCTCGGCGACCTTGATCTCCAGGACGGTGCCGGCGACCGGCGACGGGATCTCCGTGTCGACCTTGTCGGTGGAGACCTCCAGCAGCGGCTCGTCCACCTCGACGGTCTCGCCGACCTGCTTGAGCCAGCGGGTGACCGTACCCTCGGTGACGCTCTCGCCCAGGGCCGGCATCTTCACCGGGGTGCCCTCGCCCGACGGCGCCGGGGCGGCCTCGGCCTGCGGCTGCGGCGCCGCGGGCTGCTCCTGCTCGGGCTCCGGGCCGGTGCCCGCCGCGGCGGCGGTGGGCTCGGCGGCCGGCTCGGCCGCCTGCTGCGGGGCGGCCTCGCCGCCACCGGCCTGCTCGCCCTCACCGGCGATGACGGCCAGCTCGCTGCCCACCTCGGCGGTCTCGTCCTCGCCGACCACGATCCGGCTCAGCACGCCCGCCGCGGGGGACGGGATCTCGGTATCGACCTTGTCGGTCGACACCTCGAGCAGCGGCTCGTCGACCTCGACGGTGTCGCCCTCCTGCTTGAGCCAGCGGGTGACGGTGCCCTCGGTGACGCTCTCTCCGAGCCGAGGCATGGTGACCGATACCGGCATCTCTTATGACTCCTTCATTCCCCTGTGCGATCTCGCCCGTCTGCCGCCGGACGCCGCGGAATCAGTTCTTGATCAGGCGTGCGAGTGCAGCGGCTTGCCGGCGAGGGCCAGGTGCGCCTCGCCCAGGGCCTCGCTCTGCGTCGGGTGGGCGTGCACGAGCTGCGCCACCTCGGCCGGGTACGCCTCCCAGTTGTAGATGAGCTGCGCCTCACCGACGAGCTCACCGACCCGGGCGCCGACCATGTGCACGCCGACCACCGGGCCGTCCTCCACCCGGACCAGCTTCACGAAGCCGGCCGTCTTGAGGATCTGGCTCTTGCCGTTGCCACCCAGGTTGTAGTTGTAGGTCTTGACCTTGTCCGCGCCGTACTGCTCCTTGGCCTTCGTCTCGGTCAGACCCACCGACGCCAGCTCCGGGTCGGAGTAGGTGACCCGCGGGATGCCGGCCTCGTCGATCACGGCCGGGTTCTGGCCGGCGATCTCCTCGGCGACGAAGATGCCCTGCTGGAAGCCGCGGTGGGCGAGCTGGAGGCCGGGCACGATGTCGCCGACCGCGTAGACGTTCGGCACGCTGGTGCGCAGCCGCTCGTCGGTCAGCACGTAGCCGCGGTCCATCTTCACGCCCTGCTCCTCGTACCCGAGGTTGGCGGTGTTCGGGCCGCGCCCGACGGCGACCAGCAGCAGCTCGGCCTCGACGGTCTCGCCGCCGGCGATGGTCAGCTTGACGCCGTTGTCGGTCTTCTCGACCTTCTCGAACGGCTTGCCGACCTTGAAGTTGATCTTCCGCTTGCGGAAGGCCCGCTCCAGCGCCTTGGACGACTCCTCGTCCTCGGCGGCGACCAGGCGGGGCAGCGCCTCGACGATCGTGACGTCCACGCCGAAGGACTTCCACACGCTGGCGAACTCGACGCCGATCACGCCGCCGCCGAGCACGATCACCGACGCCGGGACCCGGTCCAGGGTCAGCGCGTGGTCGCTGGTGATGATCCGCTCGCCGTCGATCTCCAGGCCGGGCAGGCTCTTGGCGTACGAGCCGGAGGCCAGGATGACGTTGCGGCCGGTGTAGCGCTTGCCGTCGACCTCGACGACGTTCTTGCCGACCAGCTTGCCGGCACCGGCCACGAAGGTGACGTTCTTGGCGCTGCCCACCAGGCCCTGCAGGCCCTTGTAGAGGCGGGAGACCACGCCGTCCTTGTACGAGTTGACCCCCGCCATGTCGATGCCGACCAGTTCGGCCTTCACCCCGAACTGCTCCGACTCGCGGGTCTGGTCGGCGATCTCGGCCGCGTGCAGCAGCGCCTTGGTGGGGATGCAGCCGTTGTGCAGGCAGGTGCCGCCGAGCTTCCCCTTCTCGATCAGCGCGACCGAGAGATCCAACTGGGCGGCACGCAGCGCCGCCGCGTAGCCGCCGCTGCCACCTCCGAGAATGACGATGTCGAAGGTCTCGTTCGGCTCGCTCACGTCCAACTCCCAGGTCGCGTCGCTGCATCGGGGGTCACGGTGGGGCAACAGGGACACACCCCACCTCGGTCATCTTGTCACTAGGGGATGCGGTGCGCGTACCGAGGTGCCCAACGACACGTCGTCGACACGTACTCTTGGCACCGTCTTCGATGACGGCACGGGGGAGGAGACAGTCGGTGGGGCTATTCCGGCGACGAAAGCAGACGGGCGCGGTCAGTCGTGGCCGCCCCGCCGACCGGGCTGATCTGGACCATCTTGAGAACTTCGTCCGGACCCGGCGGGGCGTCGAGGCGTACATCGAGCCGCGGACCACGGTCACCGAGACCACCGTCATCCTGATCGCCGACGACGGGGAGTGGACCCGCCGTCGCGTCGACAGCCCCGAGGGGGCCCGCCGCTTCGCCCACCGGCTGGCCGTCCCCATCTACGACGTCCGCCTGATGGGCTACCCGCAGCGGATGCGCGACTACAACGAGCGCCGCAAACGCCGCCCCGAACTCTTCTGACCCCCGCCGCGGTCCGCGCCCACCCCCAACGCCGTGGGCGCACTTTCACGGAAAGCGTGGCTGTTCCGCGCCGGATGGCCACGCTTTCCGGGAAAGTGCGCGGAGCTTGGTGGAATGCGGGCGGGGCGCCTCCCGGTGGGGGAGGCGCCCCGGTCGTGGGTTGGGGGTGGGCGTCAGCCGTTGGCGGCGACGTCCTCGACCAGCTGCACCAGGGTGCGGACCGGGACGCCGGTGCCGCCCTTGGTCCAGTAGCCGGTCGCCTCGCCCGAGTGGTAGCCCGGGCCGGCGATGTCGATGTGCGCCCAGGCCACATCCTCGGTGACGAACTCGCGCAGGAACACGCCGCCCTGCAGCATGTGCCCGGCCCGGTCCATGCCGGCGTTGACCTGGGAGATGTCCGCGACGTCGGAGTCCATGCCCTTGCGCACGTCGTCCGGCAGCGGCATCGGCCAGGCCGGCTCGCCGACGGACTCGCCGACGGTCTTGACCCGCTCGCACAGCTCCGGGGTGCCCATCACGCCGGCGATCTTCTTGCCCAGCGCGATGACCTGCCCACCGGTGAGGGTGGACGTCTCGAAGAGGTAGTCGGTGCCGTCCGCGCAGGCCCGCGCCATCGCGTCGCCCAGGATCATGCGGCCCTCGGCGTCGGTGTTGAGCACCTCGACCTTCTTGCCGTTGAACATGGTGATCACGTCACCCGGCCGGTAGCTGGTGCCCGACGGCATGTTCTCCGCCATCGGCAGGTACGCGGTCACCGCCACCGACGGCTTCACCGCGGCGATCGCCAGCATCGCGGCGCCGACGGCGGCCGCACCGGCCATGTCGGACTTCATCTCCCACATGCCCTGCGCCGGCTTGATCGAGATGCCACCGGTGTCGAAGGTGATGCCCTTGCCGACCAGCGCCACCCGCTTGCCGCTGCCGCCACCCGACGGGGTGTACGTGAGCTTGACCAGGCGCGGCGGGGCCTCCGAGCCCTGCCCGACGGCGACGATGCCGCCGTACCCGCCGGCGCGCAGCGCCTCGAAGTCCAGCACCTCGACGCCGAGCCCGGCCGCGCGGGCGGCCGCCGCGACGGCCTCGGCGAAGGCCGGCGGACGCAGCTCGTTCGGGGCGGTGTTCACCCAGTCCCGGCTGGTACGCACCGCACCGGCCACCGCGGTGGCCCGGTCGATCTCGCCCCGGGCGGTCGCGTCACCGGCGTCCGGCACGGAGATCAGCACCTCGGCCACCGGCGTGCGCCGGGTCGGCTGCGGCTTGGTCTTGTAGCCGGCGAACCGGTAGCCGCCGAGCAGCGCGCCCTCGGCGACCGCGCGCAGCGCGGCCGGGGCGTCGGCGTCGTCGGGCAGCGGCATGCTGAGCGCCACCCGGGGCGCGCCGGCGAGTGCCCGGACGACGGCGCCGGCGGCCCGGCGCAGCGTCTCCGGGGCGGGGGCGGCGCCGGTCGGCTCGGGGCCGAGCCCGACCGCGGCGACGATCGGCGCGGTGACCGTGCCCAGCGTGGCCAGCTTGGTCACCTCGCCCGGAGCGCCGGTCGCGCCGAGCAGCGCAAGCGTCTCGGTCAGCTTGCCGTCGAAGGCGGCGGCGATGCTCTCCGCGCCACTGGCGAGCAGCAGGGTGCCGGCGAGGCCGCTGGTGGCGTCCTGCTCTCCGGTCTGGCTGTGCACGCCGATCACGATCGCGTCGACGGCAAGCTCGGCGGGGTCGGTGTCGACCAGGCTCAGGGTGGTGCTGGGCGATGTCACTGAAGCTACTCCGGGCGGGCCGGGCCGGTCGCGTCGTCGCGTACCGGCGATGAAGGTCTCCGGCGGCAACCTACCCGCCGGAAGCTTGGCTGTCCCGCCGATGGCTGTCCCGGCGGGTCCCGCCGATGCTAACCAGCGGCGGGTACCCCGGTAAGTTGCCACCCATGACGGACGTGACCTCCGACGCCGCCGCGACCCGGCTGCGCCGTTCCCCGCTGCACGAGCGGCACACCGCTCTCGGCGCCAAGTTCGCCCCCTTCGGGGGTTGGGAGATGCCGCTGGAGTACGCCGGCGGCGGCGTGCTGAAGGAACACACGGCGGTGCGTACCGCCGTGGGCGTCTTCGACGTCTCCCACCTGGGCAAGGCGCGGGTGACCGGGCCGGGCGCGGCGGACTTCGTCAACGCCTGCCTCAGCAACGACCTGGGCCGCATCGGCCCGGGCCGGGCGCAGTACACGCTCTGCTGCGACGACGCGACCGGCGGCGTGGTGGACGACATCATCGCCTACCTGCACGCCGACGACCACGTCTTCCTCATCCCGAACGCGGCGAACACCGCCGAGGTGGTGCGCCGGCTGCGCGCCGCCGCGCCGGCCGGGATCACCGTCACCGACGAGCACGAGGCGTACGCGGTGCTGGCCGTGCAGGGGCCGCGCTCGGCGGAACTGCTCGGCGGGCTGGGCCTGCCGGTGGAGCACGGCTACATGAGCTTCTCCGCCGCCACCCTGGCCGGCGTGGAGCTGACCGTCTGCCGCACCGGCTACACCGGGGAGCTGGGCTACGAGCTGGTGGTGCCGGCCGAGCACGCCGTCGCGGTCTGGGACGCGCTGTTCGCCGCCGGGGCGGCGTACGAGCTGCGGGCCTGCGGGCTGGCCGCCCGGGACACGCTGCGCACCGAGATGGGCTACCCGCTGCACGGGCAGGACCTGTCGCTGGAGATCACGCCGGTGCAGGCCCGCTCCGGCTGGGCGGTCGGCTGGGACAAGCCGGCCTTCTGGGGCCGCGACGCGCTGCTCGCCGAGAAGGCCGCCGGCCCGCGGCGTACGCTGCGCGGCCTGGCGGCCGTCGACCGGGCCATCCCGCGCCCCGGCATGACCGTGTACGCCGGCGACACCGAGCTCGGCACGATCACCAGCGGCACGTTCTCGCCCACGAAGAAGCAGGGCATCGCCCTGGCGCTGCTCGACACGGACGCCAAGCTCGCCGACGGGGACCTCGTCGAGGTCGACATCCGCGGCCGCCGCGCCCAGATGCGGGTCACCCGACCCCCCTTCGTGACCCCCTCGGTCAAGTAACCTCCTGTTGATCAAGAAGTTTGCGTCGGCCCGAGCGCCGGATCCGACGCAAACTTCTTGATCAACGAGGGCAAAGGGGGCGGGGGTCAGGCGGTGGGGGGTTCGCCGGCGTCGAGGACGGCCTGGGTCCAGCCGCCCTCGATGACGCCGGTGCCGTCGAGGAGGGCCCAGTCGACCACGTCGGTGGCCTCGACCACGACGGGGGCGCCGATCCGGACGGTGGGGTCGGTGTTGGCGTCGCTGGCGCTGGCCCCCACGATCCGCTCCGGCACCTCCCACGAGGTCACCCCGGCCCAGACGAACTCGGGGCCCTCGTCGCCGGGCAGGCCGTACTTGACCACGAGCTGCGACTCGGGCGGCAGCTTGCCGGCGAGGAACCGGGCCCGGATGTCGTCCAGCCCGGCCCGGGCGGTGGCGATCGCCTTGCTCATCGCGTCGCCGGGCCGGGCGTAGCGGACGTCGGGCTGGATGCCGGAGAAGAGCGTCGCGCAGGCCGCGGCGAAGTACTTCCCGGGCGGGCCCGGGTGCCCGGGCGGCGGGCGCAGGCTGAGGAACGAGTCGGCCTCCGGGTCGGTGGCCGGGTCCAGCTCCAGCCGCAGCAGCACCGGGGCGGTCGCGCCGTGCTGCTCCGGGTTGCCGTACGCCACCGCGATGTCGTGCCCGGTCACCGTGGCCAGCACGGGCAGCTGCACGAACGCCGGCACCTCCTCGCCGGCCAGCCCGTCGGTCCAGTCCCGCAGCAGCCGCCGGGCGGCCCCGGTCATCACCGCGCCCCAGGCCCGGGTGAGGTGGTCCGGCACGCCCTGGGTCTGCAGCTCCAGCAGGCCGAAGCGGCGCAGCCCCTTGGTGGTGAACCAGAGCCCCTCCGCGTCGGAGGAATAGGGCACCAGCACCCAGTCGACCAGGCGTACCCGGCCCTCGGCGTCCGGCAGTGAGCGCAGCGCGGCCGCCGGGTCGAGGAACTGCAACCCGAACACGTCCACCACGTCGCCGTCGACGGACTCGGCGACCGCGGCGGCCACCGCGCGGGCCGCCCACTCGTGCGCCGGCGGCCAGCCCGGCCGGTACTCGGCCTGCACCACCACCAGGTGGCTGGCCGCGGCCAGCCGGCCGAGCTGCGCCTCGGTGGCGCCGAACGCGGAGAGCAGATCCGGCGGCAACTGCGGGAACTCGTCGATCGACCGGGTGTCCACGGTCATCAGCGGGCTGTCCAGCATCTGCGTCGCCAACCCGTGCACCGGCTCGGCCAGCCGGCCCTCCAGCGCCCGCACCGCCGTCTTCGGGCTCACCCGGGGCAGCCCCGCCATCGGCACCAGGTACGTCGCGCTCAGCGACTCCGGCACCGGGATGGGGAGGAAGTCGTCCGTGATGAGCAAGTCGTCCCCCGGAAGGCCGTGCCGGTGCTGTCGGGGCAAACGCTACCCGCCGCCCGGTGCCGTGTTCAGCCGGACAGCACCAGTCCCAGGTAGACCAGCGTGGTGACCACCTCGACGGCGGCGCCGAGGACGTCGCCGGTGACACCGCCGAGCCGGCGTACCACGTGGCGGAGCAGCCCCACCGCGACGGTGAGCGCCGCCGCGACGGCGACCGGCCCCTGCCACGGGCGGCCCGGTACCGCCGGCACCGCCGCCAGCGCGACGGCGACCGCGCCGACCGCCGGCGCCACCGGTCCCACCGTCCCGGCGACCAGCGCGCCCAACCCCTCCGGCCGGGCCGCCGGCACCCCGCGCCGGCAGGCCACCGTCACCGCGAGCCGCCCCGCCGCCGTCGCGGCCACCACGCCCGCGAGCACCGCCGGCCACGACCGCCCCGCCAGCTCCGCGAGGGCCGCCGTCTGGAGCAGGAGTACGACCACCAGCGCGACCACCCCGAACGGCCCCACGTCCGGCTTCTTCATGATCTCCAGCGCCGCCGCTCCCCGCCGGTACGACCCCAGCGCGTCCACGGTGTCGGCCAGCCCGTCCAGGTGCAGCCCCCGGGTGAGCAGGGCGGCGCAGCCCACCGTCACCCCGGCGGCGACCAGCGGGGGAGCGAACGCGGCCAACAGCAGCAGCACCCCGGCGAGCACCGCGCCGAGCAACGCCCCGACCAGCGGGGCGAGCGCCATCGCGGCGCCCGCCGTCGGACGGTCGATCCGGCCGGCGCGCACCGGCAGCGTGGTGAAGGTGGTCAGCGCCAGCCGCAGGCCGTCGGCGACCCGCGACTCAGCCGGCACGCCAGCCGGACGGGTCCGGCTCCGTGGTCGTCGGCCCCGGGCCGGCCGGCTCCGGCTCGCTGAAGTCGGGCTCGGAGACGTCCGGTTCGGCGCCGCCCGGCTCCACGGTGGTCGGGCCGGGGCCCGCGGGTTCCGGCTCGGCGAAGTCCGGCTCCTCGGAGTCGGGATCCCCGCCGCCGAGCAGGGGGTGCGCCGGCAGCGCGGCGGCCAGCGCCAGCACCGAGCGCAGCAGCGGCAGCGCGGTCAGCGCGTTCGCCCCCTCGCCCAGGTCCAGCCGCAGGTCCAGCAGCGGGGTCAGGCCGAGTACGTCGGCGGCGAGCCGGACCGCCGGGTGGCCGCCGTGGTCGGCGAGCACGCACCAGTGCCGGGCCTGCCCGGCCAGGTCGCGGCTGATCATGCCGGCGGCCACGCCGACCGGGCCGTCGAGCATCACCGGCAGCCGGCGGGCGGTGGCGCCGAGCAGCACGCCGGTGGCCACCGCGATGTCGCCGCCGCCCAGCTCGGCCAGCACGTCCTTGGCGTCGCGCGGGGAGCGGCGGGTCCGGTGCAGCGCGTCCCGGACCGCCGCGCAGCGGGTCATCCACGCCGCGTCGTCGATCTCGCCGCTGGCGGTGATCACCCGGCCGAGCACCGCCGGAGCCTCCGCGCCGGCGGTCGCCGCCAGCACCGCGGCGGCCGCCGCCTCCGTGCCGGCGCCGCACGCCCCCAGCACCAGCAGCTGTACGCCCGCGTCGGCGGCCTCCTCGGCCAGCCGCCAGCCGTAGCGCAGGGCCGACTCGACGGCGGCGCCGGCCAGCGCCGGCTCCTGCTCCATCGGCGCCGAGGACGGGGTGTCCACCACCTGGAGGCTGGCGCCGCTCTCGGCGGCCAGCCGGGCCAGCGCGCCCCGGCCGGCCCGCGCCTGCCGGGCCCGGCGCGACGACTCGCCGGGGACCGTGCCGGCGGCGGCGCCGCCCTGGTGGTCCCCGTGCAGCAGCAGCACCCGCACGCTCGCCCACGGGGCGGGGGTCGCGGTGCCCTGGGTGGCGGCGGCGAAGCCGACGATCCGTTCCAGCGCGCCGAACCCGGCCCCCGCCACGTCCAGGGTGGCGAGCCGGTCGACGGCCTGCGGGCCGGCGTACTCGTCGGGCATGGGCAGCTCCATGCCGGGCTGGATGACCAGGCCGGTCGCGACCATCGGCAGCGCCATGGTCGGCGCCGCCCAGGCGGTCCCGTTGGTGTCCGTGGCTGCGGCGGGTGCGGCGGGCGTGGTCGGGGTCAGCACGTCCGGCAGCGGCGCCTCAGCCGGCGCGGCGGCGGCTGTCACGTCCTGGCGGGCCGGGCCGGCCTGGGCGGGCACCCCGGCGGCGCGCGGGGTGACGGCGGGCTTGAGCCAGGTCGGCTGACCGGCGACCACCAGCACCACGGCGTCGCAGGCGTCCGCGACGGCCCGGTTCGCCGCGCCGAGCGCGTCGGTGAACGCCCGACCCAGCGGGGTGGTCGGCACCAGCGACAGCCCCACCTCGGGGCTGACCAGCACGATCCGCGCCGCGCTGGCGCGGACCGCCGCGGCCAGTTCGGCGATGGTGGCCACGTCGTCGGCGGGCTGGTGCGCCGGGTCGAGCAGCACCGTCACCCAGCCGCCCAGGTCGTCCACCAGCAGCGTCTCGTTCGGCCCGGCGGAGGCGATCACGTCGGCCAGCCGGCGCGGGTCGTCGGCGGTCTCCTCGGTGGTCCAGCTGCCCGGCCGGCGTTCCCGGTGCGCCGCCAGCCGGGCGGCCCACTCGGTGTCGTCCGGGTCCGCGTCGGCGGAGGTCGCCACGTAGCGCACCGTCGGGGCGTCACCCACCAGGGACTCGGCGAACTCCGACTTGCCCGAGCGGATACCGCCGAGCACCAGGACCGTGTTCCAGCCGTCAACGGACATGCCCGTACCTTAAAGCCGCCCGAGCCGCGGTCGCCGCCCGGCCCGGGCTCAGCCGCAGTGCTCGAATCCGCTGGCGTAGCTGGCGCCGCCGGTCGCCCCGCCCCACTTCACGCAGGCCCCGCCGGCTCCGGCCCGCACCGGGCCGGCGTAGTACTCGAACGTGCCGCTGTCGGTGGCGCGGGTCTTCCCCTGTACCTCCAGGAACGCCGACGCCGTGGTGCGCTCGCCGACCGCGGTCACCTTCATGGTGACCACGCAGTTGGCCTTGGCCGACTCGTTCCACAGCAGGTAGACCTTTCCCCGCCGGACCCCGTTCGCGGTCAACGAGGCGGAGTCGATCACCTGGTAGCCACTGCCGCAGACCTGGGCCGGCGTGTACGGGTTGGTCCTCGCCGGCGGGGTGGTGGTCGTCCCCGGCTGCGCGGCGGAGGCGGTGGGGGACGCGCTCGGTCCCGGGCCCGTCGTCGTGCCGGTCGACCCGGCGGTCGGCGTCGCCGAGGCCGACCGGGAACCGCTGGCACTCGCGCTCGGCCTCGGCTTCCCGCCCCGGGTGCTGACGCTCGGGCCCGGCAGCACCGGTGCCGCCGCCCCGGACTCGCCGGTCAGCGCCGGGCCGCCGCGGGCGGGCTCGTCCGGCCGGAGCGCCACCACCGCGGCCACGGCGGCCAGCACGGCCACCACCCCGCCCGCCGCGCCGGCCAGGGCGAGCCGGCGCCGTCGGCCCACGCCGCCGGCCCGGTCCTCCCGGGTCGGGACGGTCTCCGGTACGAGGTACCGGCCGGGGTAGCCGGCGGGCGGGGTCGCCTGCTGGCCGCCCATGACGGCCGGGTACGGCCCGCCTGGATACGGCTGGCCGGCGGCCGGAAAGGGTGCGTTAGCCGGGTACCCGGTCGGAATGGGTGCGCCGCCCGGCGGTGTGGCGGGCGGGCCGCCCTGCCGCCACTGCGGAGCCACGGTCCCGGGGCCGGTGGACGGCGCGGGCGGGGTGGCGGACGCGGCGGACATCGCCCCGGTCCCCGCGCCGGGCGGCGTCGGCGCTCCGGCCGGAACTGCCCCCGAGCCGGTCCCCGCGCCGGTGTCCCGTGGACCGGCGGACGCCGCCCCCGACGGGTCGCCGGCCGGGCCGGCCGGCGTCGACGGACCGGACGCCGTCGACGGACCGGACGGTGTCGACGGACCGGACGGCGTCGATGGCGCGGCCGGCGTCGGCAGGGCCGGACCCTGCAGCGCCCACGGCGGACGCGGCGGCACCCGCAGCACGGCCAGCGTGGCGTCCCGGGCGTCCAGGGCGGCGTCGGCCAGGGCGGCGGCGCTGGGCCAGCGGTCACCGGGGCTCTTCGCCAGGGCGCGCGCGACCACCTCGGCCACCGCCGGCGGGGTGCCTGACGGCAGCGGCGCCGGCTCCTCCTGGGCGTGCCGCAGCGCCACCTGCAACGGGTTCTCCCCGACGAACGGCGGCTGCCCGGTCAGGCAGTAGTAGGCGACCGCCCCGAGCGCGTAGACGTCGGTGGCCGCCGAGACCGGCTGGCCGACCGCCTGCTCCGGCGACATGTACGAGGCGGTGCCGAGCACCATGTGCGCGGCGGTCAGCGAGGCCATCGTGCTGGAACGGGCGATGCCGAAGTCGACCAGCACCACCGTCCCGTCCCGCTTCACCAGCAGATTGCCCGGCTTGACGTCCCGGTGCACGATGCCGGCGGTGTGCGCGGCGTGCAGCGCGGCGGCGGCCTGCGCCACCACCGACATGGTCGACGTCGGGTCGAGCCGGCCGGCCCGCCGGATCCAGGTGACCAGCGGCTCGCCGTCGACGTACTCCATCACCAGGTAGCTGACCTGGCTGCCGTCGGCCAGCGTCGCCGAGCCGAAGTCGTGCACCGCGACGATGCCCGGGTGCCGCAGGGCCGCCATCATCCGGGCCTCGGCGTGGAACCGGCTGGTGAACTCCGGGTCCTCCACCAGCGCCGGGAGCAGCACCTTCACCGCCACCTCGCGGTCCAGCAACGTGTCGACACACCGCCAGACCGCGCCCATGCCGCCGGTCGCCACCCGTTCGCCCAGCCGGTACCGGTTGCTGAGCACCACTCCTTGAGTCAGCACCGCGCCACCGTACCGGCCGGGGACGCTCGTGGTGATCACCGCCCGGGCGCCGCCGGGGGTGAGCGTCGGGCCGCCGCGCGGACGGCCGACTACGCTTGCGGGGGTCCGTCCCGGGGGACGGTGTAGCGGCGAGGGGAGACGCGGCATGGCGTGGAGCTGGCGGTACGAGGGCGCGAACGGCGCGTCGGTCGATGGACCGGCGGAGTCGTTCGGCAGTCAGGCGGACGCCGAATCGTGGATCGGCCAGACCTGGCGGGAGCTCGCGGCGTCCGGCGTCACCTCGGTCGCGCTCGTGGAGGACGACCGGGTGGAGTACCGGATGAGCCTGCTCCCGACGGCGGAGTGATGGGCTACGACCGCCCGGGGGGCGAGCCGCTGGTGCTCGGCGTGCCCCGGGCGGCGTTCCGGCCCAGCCCGGTCTTCCTGGCCCTGGTCGCGCTCTTCGTGGCCAGCGGGGTGATGGCCTGGAACCGGTTCGGCAACGTGAAGTTCGACGTGTTCCTCTTCGTGCTCTCGGGCTGGCTGGTCTCGCTCTGCCTGCACGAGTACGCCCACGCGGTGGTCGCGTTCCGGGCCGGCGACCGGGACATCGCCCACCGGGGCTACCTGACGTTGAACCCGTTCAAGTACACCCACCCGCTGCTGTCGATCGTGCTGCCGGTGGTGGTGGTACTGCTCGGCGGCATCGGCCTGCCCGGCGGCGCGGTCTGGGTGGACCGGCACGCGATCCCGGGCCGGCTGCGGCACACCCTGGTCAGCCTCGCCGGCCCGGCCACCAACGTGCTGTTCACGCTGCTGCTGGTGGCGGCGCTGCGGATCGGCACGGGGACCGCCGGCGGGCCGATCGAGTTCTGGGCCGGGGTGGCGCTGCTGGCGTTCCTCCAGCTCACCGCGAGCGTGCTCAACCTGCTCCCGGTGCCCGGCCTGGACGGCGGCAACATGATCCAACCCTGGCTGAACCCGCAGTGGCGGCGGATGTACGACATGTTCGCCCCGTACGGCTTCATTCTGCTCTTCGCGCTGCTGTGGAACCCGCGCATCGGCGGCTGGTTCTTCGACGCGGTCTTCGCGATCGGCGACCTGCTCGGCCTGCCGAGCTGGCTCTACGGCCTGGGGCTGGACCTGATCCGCTTCTGGCAGGGCTGAGTCCGCGAGCCGCCGCGCAGCGGCGGGGCGGCTCGCGGTCGGCGTACCCGGGGAAGGGCCCGGGCCGGCGCGGACGCCGCGCCGGCCCGGGGGAGCGTCACGGCCGCTGGGCCGGGCTCTCGGTCTTCGCCGCGTCCCGCTCGGTGACCGGCTCGACGATCTCGTCGATCGCCTTGAGCAGGTCGGCGTCGAGCTTCACGCCGGCCGCCTTGACGTTGTCGTGCACCTGCTCCGGGCGGGACGCCCCGACGATCGCCGACGAGACGTTCGGGTTCTGCAGCACCCAGGCGATGGCGAGCTGCGGCATGGTCAGCCCGGCCTGCTCGGCCAGCGGCTTGAGCCGCTGTACCCGGGTCAGCACCTCGTCGGTCAGCCACTGGGCGATGAACCCGGCGCCGGACTTCTCGTCGGTGGCGCGGGAGCCGGCGGGCGGCGGCTGGCCCGGCAGGTACTTGCCGGAGAGCACCCCCTGGGCCATCGGCGACCAGACGATCTGCCCGATGCCCAGCTCCTCGCTGGTGGGGACGACCTCGGTCTCGATGACCCGCCAGAGCATCGAGTACTGCGGCTGGTTGGACACCAATGGGATGCGCAGCTCGCGGGCGAGCTGGTGGGCCTCGCGGATCTGCGAGGCCTTCCACTCCGAGACGCCGATGTAGTGCGCCTTGCCGGCGTGCACGATGTCGGCGAACGCCGACATCGTCTCCTCCAGCGGAGTGCTGTAGTCGTAGCGGTGGGCCTGGTAGAGGTCCACGTAGTCGGTGCGCAGCCGGCGCAGCGAGCCGTCGATCGACTCCATGATGTGCTTGCGGGACAGGCCCCGGTCGTTGCGGCCCGGCCCGGTCGGCCAGTAGACCTTGGTGAACACCTCGAGGCCCTCGCGGCGCTCGCCCGCGAGGGCCTTGCCGAGCACCTCCTCGGCGCGGGTGCCGGCGTAGACGTCGGCGGTGTCGAACGTGGTGATGCCGGTGTCCAGGGCGGCGCGGACGCAGGCCAGCGCCGCGTCCTCCTCGACCTGCGAACCGTGGGTGATCCAGTTGCCGTACGAGATCTCGCTGACCATCAGGCCGGAACGGCCCAGGTGTCGGAATTCCATGCCCCGACCCTAGTCCGCCCCGATCATGACCACCGGACGGCGCGGCGGCCGGGTGGTTCAGAGCACCGGATGCGCGTCGGTCAGCAGCAGGTCGATCTCGGCCAGCACCGCGTCCGGGCCGGGGTGCACCGGGTCGATGAGCGACTCGCCGCGCCGGTCCAGCGCGCCCCACCGGCCGGTGCGGTCGTTGGCCAGGAACGCCACCGGGTGGATCACCAGCTCCGGGTGGGCCGGCGCGACCAGCACCCGGCCCGTGCGGTCCACCACGCCCCGGAAGCCGCCCAGTTCCACCACGGCCAGCCCCTCGTCGGTGAAGCCGTCGAGCCGGCGGCCGCCGGTCAGCGCGGTGCGGAAGCCGTGGTACCGGGTCGGGACGACCAGTCGACCGTTGCGGTCCACCGCGCCCCAGCCGCCCCGGCGCACCACGGCGACCCCGGCGGTGAACGGCCGGACGTCCTCGAAGCCCGCCGGCACCACCACGGTGTCCTCGGAGTCGATCGCCATCCAGTCCGCCTCGCCGCCGCGCGAGACCCAGGCCAGGCCGTCGGAGAAGGCCCGCACCGCCGCGTACGAGGGGCCGATCAGGGTGCTGCCGGCGTCGTCGATCAGCTCCCAGCCCGGGGCGTCCGGGCGGCGTACCCAGGCCAGGCCCTCGCGGAACGGCTGTGCCTCGGCGTACCGGTAGTCGAGGACCAGCTCACCCTCGGCGTCCGCGTACCCCCACCGGCCCAGGCCGCCGTCGAGCGTGGGCACCGGGGACTTGCGTCCGCGCAGCACCTCCTCCCGGCTGCGGGGGTACGGCCCGAAGCCGCCCCGGGCGGTGGCCCGGGTGTGCACCGCGTCCAGGCAGACCCGGATCCGCTCGGTCAGCTCCGGGTCGTCGACCCGGCGCAGGTCCAGGGCGCGCTCGAAATGCTCGCAGGCCTCCATCAGCCGGCCCTGGTCGTAGCAGGAGCGGCCGGCGTGCTCGTGCAGCGCCGCCCGCAGCCGGTCCGGCAGCTCGGCCGAGTTGGCCTCGGCGAAGAGCCGGTCCGCCTCGGCGAACTCGCCCTTCCAGCGCAGCACCTCCGCCAGCCGGGCCCGGGCCAGCGCGGTACGCCGCAGCTCGCCGGTCGCCTCCGCGTAGGTGAGGGCGAGCCGGCCGTCGGCGAGCGCGTCGTCCAGGTCGTGGACGACCCGGGAGACCACCGCGCGCAGGCTGAGCAGCCGCGCCCGGGCCCGGTTGTCCAGGGACGCGCCGAGCTTCTCGGTCAGCCGCCGGCGCAGCGTCCGCAGCTCGTCAACGTCGTCGACGATCTCGCGCAGCGTCTCCGGGTCCAGCCGCCACCGGTACGCGGCCAGGACCTGCTCCGGGTCGGCCGGCGGCTCGACCGGGGCGGTGGTGGTGGTCTCCGGGGCGGTGGTGGCCGGCCGGTCCGCCGTGGTCGTCTCCGCCTCGGCGGCCGGCGGGGTGACCGGGACGGCCGGGTCCGGGTCGGGTGCCGGTTCGGTGGTGGCAGCGACGGTTGGGGGCGTCGGAACGAGCCCGGCGGATTGCTCGGGCGCGGTGGCGGGCGGCGTCGACGCCTCGGGCGAGGTCGGACCCGCGCCGGTCGGCGACGGCGGTGCCGAGACCGGATGGGCCGGCTCCTCGTCGGTGTCGGCCCCGGGCGCCGTGGACTCCGCTTCGCCGGACGGTGCGTCGGCCACCGAGGAGGGGACTCCCGGCACCGGCGGGGCGGACTGCTCGGCCGTGCCGGCCGGCGGTGCGGAGACGGGTCGGGCCGACGTGCCGACGGCGTCCGGTCCGACCGTTGCGGCCGGCTCGGGCTCAGCCGGCGGTGCGGTGACCGGTTGGGCCGGTTCGGCGGCGTCGGACGCGCCTGATTCGCCCGTCCCGGCCGCCCAGTTGTCAGCCGGTGGCACGGTGACCGGTCGGGCCGGTCCGGCCGTCCCGGTCGCCCAGGTGTGGGCCGGTGAGGCGGGTTCGGGGCCGTCGGACGCGTGGGGTCCGGCGGTCCCTGCCGCCCGGTCCGCGACCGGTGGCGCGGAGACGGGTCGGGCCGGCTCCAGGGTGTCGGCCGGTGGCGCGGAGATGGGTCGGGCCGGCTCCACAGCGGCGTCCGCCGGCGGCGTGGACACCGGAACCGACGGCCCCGGGAGCTCGGCCCAGGGCGCGGAGGCGGGAACCTCGTCGGCGGTGTCCCGCTCGGGCGTCGAGGCCATGGGCTCGACCGGTGCGGCGGCCGGCCCGGAGACGGGCGCGGCCGGAGGCGCCGCCGGTCCCGTGACGTCGGACGCAGCCCGGTCGGCGACCGGCCGGAACGCCGGCGGCGCGGAGACCGGCCGGTACGGCTCGTCGGGGGACGGCACCGGGAACCGCTCGTCCGAGGGGTGGTTGGCCTCGGGCGGCGCGGACACCGGGGCCGCCGACCGGGACGCGTCCCGGGGCGGATCGACCGGGGTCGGCCGGTCCGCGTCCGGGGCCGGGCGGGCCGCCGGCGCGGACGTGCCCGCCGCGCCGGACGGGGCGGACACCGGGCGGTCGTCGGCCTCGTCGGCCGGCGTCGGGCGGGCGGGGCGGAACCACGCCTCGGAACTGTTCGGCGCCGTGCTGCGGGCGACCGGGGGCACGGGCGCGGTGGGCTCCGGCGCCGGAGGGACGTAGCGGCGCGGCTTGTCCGGCGTGATCTCCAGGGACGGGCCGGCGGCCGACGGGCCCGCGCTCGCCGGGGTGGACGGCGCGGGAGGCGGCCCGGCGGGCCGCTGCGGCGCGACCCGGGCCTCGGGCGGCGGGGGCGGGCCGACGGGCGGCCCGGAGACCGGCCGGTGGCCGACGGACGGTCTCGGCACGGGCTGGTGCCCGACGGGCGCTCCCGACACCGGCCGCCGGTCGGGCGTCGGCTGCTGGCCGGGGAACGGCCGGCCGTGCGCCGGCGGTACCCGGTCGTCGGCGGAGTGCCGGGATCCCGCACCGGGGGCACCGGAGACCGGTCGCCCGTCGGCCGGAGGCGCGGACGCCGGCCGGTGGTCGGCCGGGACGGGGCGCTGGGCGGTCGGGCCGGCGTCGCCGGGCGCGGTGGGGCGCGCCGCGCCCTCCTGGCCGGGCCGGAACTCCGGCCGCGGCCGGGCCGCCGGGGGCGACGAGATCGGCGCGTCGCGCTCCGGGCCGGGCGGGGCCGAGGTGGGCCGGTCGTCGCGGGTCCGGCCCGCTGAGCCGCCGGTGGTCGGCGGCGCGGGGCGCGGTGGACCGGAGACCGGGGGCATGGTCCCGGCGAAGGGCGGCGTGCCGGCGGCGCGGGGCGGGAACTGGTCCCGGCCGTGCGGGGCACGCGCGTCGGCGACCGGGCGGACGGGCGCGCCCGAGACCGGCGCGTCCGAGGTGGGGGCGGGGGAGACGGGTGTGGCCGGGGCCGGGCCGCCGGAGGACGGCGCCCCGGAGACCGGCGCGGGCGAGATCGGACGCACCGGGCCGTGGGCGGCCGGCCGTTCCTCGTGCCACGAGGGGCGGGCGGGCCGCTGCTCCTGGTGCCGGCCGTGGTCCGGGCCGGGGCCGCCCCGCCCGTCGCGGTCCGTGCCGGGCCGGCTCCACTGCTCGCGGTACGCCTCGGCGGGCGGCGTCGCCTCGCGCGGCCGGCGGTCCGGGTACGCCTCGGCGCGGGCGGCCGCCTCGCGCGACGGTCCCCGCTCCTCGGGGTGGCGGCGCTCGTCGTGCCCGCGCTGCCAGCGCTCGTCCGACCCGCGAGACGGCGGGCGGCGCGCGTCGTCGTACCCGTTCCGGGTGGGCCGCTCTTCGGCGTACCCGTTCGGGGTGGGCCGCTGTTCGGTGTACCCGTTCGGGGTGGGCCGCTGTTCGGCGTACCCGTTCGGCGCGGGCCGCTCGTCGGGGTACCCGTTTGGGGTGGGCCGCTCGTCGTCGTACCCGTTCGGGGTGGGCCGCTGTTCGGCGTACCCGTTCGGCGCGGGCCGCTCGTCGGGGTACCCGTTTGGGGTGGGCCGCTCGTCGTCGTACCCGTTCGGGGTGGGCCGCTGTTCGGCGTACCCGTTCGGCGCGGGCCGCTCGTCGGTGTACCCGTTCGGTGCCGGGCGGTGCTCGGCGTACCCGTTCGGGGTGGGCCGGTCCGGGTACCCGTTCGGTCCGGGTCGGTGGCCGGCGTGGTCGCGGGCGGGCGGGCGGTCGTCGTATCCGTGCGAAGCCGGCGGGCGCTCGTCGTGGCGCGCCGGGCGGCGCTCGTCCGGCTCGCGGTACCGGCCGGGAACCTCCTGGTCGGGGCGGGTCCGCCGGTCGGCCGGGAACTGCTCGTGACCGTCCCGCCGGCGGCCGTCGTCGGCCGGACGGCGGTCGTAGCCGGTGCCGGGCCGGCGCGCCGGCGACGCCTCGTCGGGCTCGGGCACCCAGCCGGGCTCGACGCCACGGGCCGGCTCGT
This sequence comes from Micromonospora purpureochromogenes, assembly GCF_900091515.1. NCBI lineage: Bacteria > Bacillati > Actinomycetota > Actinomycetes > Micromonosporales > Micromonosporaceae > Micromonospora > Micromonospora purpureochromogenes. The sequence continues at coordinate 2,376,203 of NZ_LT607410.1, forward strand.
GCCTCGGCCCGGGGGAGACCGGGGCGACACCCGGGGCGGGGCGCTGCGGATGACCGTCGTACCGGTCGGGGGCGCCCCGGTCGCGGTGCCACGCCGCCTCGCGCGGTCGGTCGGCGCTCTCGCGCGGTCGGTCGGCGACCTCGCGCGGTCGGTCGGCCCAGGCGGTACGGGCGGCGCGCGGGGCCGGAGCCTCCGGCTCCGGCCGGCGGCGCTCGCGCTGCCAGGTCAGGTCGGAGGCCGGCCGCCGGTACAGGTCGTCGTCGCGCCGGTACGCCTCGTCGGCGTGCGGCTGCGGTGCGGCGACGGGGTGGCCACCCCAGCGCGGCGGCTCCTCGTCGTGCTCGTCCCAGGACCGCCCGAGGTACGTCCCGTCGGGACGGGTCGGGGCGAGCGGCGGCACCTCGGCCCGGCCGACCACGGCGGCCCGCCCACGCGGGGGCGGTGCCGGAACGTGTCGGGTGCCGATGTCGCCGGGGTAGCGCTGGCCGGGGAACTGCGGCTGCCACTCGGTGGTCGGTTCGACGACCCAGGAGGGCTCGGCCGGGTCGTGCCAGCGGTCGCGGTAGCCGCCTGTCATCGAGGGCCCTCGTCGCCGCCCGTGCGGCGCGGCCCGATGCCCGGCTCGCGTCGCTCGCTCACGGCGGTGTCACCTCGTTGCAAAATTGTCGTGCCGGGGCCCCCACCTGCCGGTAGAGTCGCCCGGCCCGGCACGGCATGGCTGCGGATGGAGGGTAACGGCGTGGGCTCGGTCACCGCCACTGTGGCACCGCCCACGGACTCAAACGTTATCCTATGGTTTCGGACATTCCGGGCGATATCCCGATCCGGCTTCCGACGATACGCCACCTATCGGCAGGCCGCGCTGGCCGGTGCCGTCACCAACTCCGTCTTCGGGTTCCTGCACTGCTACGTGCTGCTCGCGGCAGTCGGTACCGCCGGCAGCGTCGGCGGGTACGACCGCGCCCAGCTCGCCACCTTCGTCTGGGTCGCCCAAGGCCTGCTGGCGGTGATCCTGCTCTGGGGTTGGACCGACCTGGCCGACCGGATCCGCACCGGTGACGTCGCCGGCGACCTGCTCCGCCCGGTGCACCCGGTGACCAGCTACCTCGCCACCGACCTCGGCCGCGCCGGGTACGCCGTGCTGGCCCGCTTCCTGCCGCCGCTGCTCGTCGGTCCGCTCTTCTTCGACGTGTACCTGCCCACCCGCTGGTCGACCCTGCCGCTCTTCGGCGTCTCCGTGGTCACCGCGCTGGTGCTCTGCTTCGGCTGCCGGTACCTGGTCAACACCACGGCGTACTGGTTGCAGGACGTCCGTGGCCCGATGATCCTCTGGACGCTCGGTTCGGGGGTGCTGGCCGGGCTCTACTTCCCGCTGCGGTTCCTGCCCGAGCCGCTCCAGCTCTCCCTCTCGCTCGGCACCCCCTTCCCGAGCCTGCTGCAGACCCCGCTGGACGTGCTGGTCGAGCGGGACCCGCCGGTCACCCAGCTCGGGCTGGTCGCCCTCCAGCTCTGGTGGGCGGTGCTGATCCTGGCCGCCTGCCGGCTGGTGCAGCGCCGGGCCGAACGGCGGCTGGTAGTGCAGGGTGGCTGAGGCGGGCGGCGCGGCCACCGCGTACCGGGCGCTGCTGCGGGCGCAGGCGCGGTCGCAGACGGCGTACCGGACGTCGTTCGTGGTGGACCTGTTGGGCAACGTCGGGGCCACCGTCTTCGACGTGGTCACCGTCCTGGTGCTCTACGGGGTGACCCACGAGCTGGGTGGCTTCACCCTCTCCGAGACGCTGGTGATGGTCGGCCTCTCCGCCTGCGCCTTCGCCACCGCCGACCTGCTGGTCGGCAACATCGAACGGCTGCCCCGGTACGTGCGCACCGGGCTGCTCGACGCGGTGCTGCTGCGACCGCTCGGCGCGCTGCCCCAACTGCTGCTGATGGACCTGCCGCTGCGCAAGCTGTCCCGGGCGCTGTTCGGCCTGGGCGTGCTGGTGGTGGCGCTGGCCACCGCCGGAATCGACTGGACGCCCGGGCGGGTGGTGCTGGCCGTCGTCGCCCCGCTGGCCGGGGTGGTCTTCTTCGGCTCGCTCTTCGTGGCCACCGCCACCGTCTCGTTCTACTGGGTGGAGTCGGGGGAGTTGGCCAACTCGCTCACCTACGGTGGGCGGGACTTCACCTCGTACCCGGTCACGATCTTCGAGGGCTGGTTCCGGGCGGCCTTCGCGTACGGGCTGGGATTCGCCTTCGTCAGCTACCAGCCGGCGCTGGCGCTGCTCGGCCGGGCCGACCCGCTGGGCCTGCCGGCCTGGGCGGGTTGGGCCTCGCCCGGGGTCGCGCTCGTCGCCGCCGCCGGCGCGGCGGCGGCCTGGCGCGTCGGTGTCCGCCACTACCGGAGTACGGGGTCATGAGCCTGGTGATCGACGCGCAGGGGCTGCGCAAGGAGTTCACGGTCCGGATCAAGGTCGGTCGGCTGCGCCGCGAGAAGCGGACGGTCACCGCCGTCGACGGCGTGGACCTGCGGGTGGAGCGCGGCGAGACGCTCGGCTACATCGGCCCGAACGGGGCGGGCAAGTCCACCACCCTGAAGATGCTCACCGGCGTGCTGACCCCCTCCGCCGGGCAGGTACGCGTCTGCGGGCTGCGCCCGGTCGCCCAGCGCACCCGGCTGGCCCTCGGCATCGGCGTGGTCTTCGGGCAGCGCTCCCAGCTCTGGTGGGACCTGCCGCTGCGCGACTCGTTCGACCTGCTCCGGCACGTCTACCGGGTGCCGGCCGGCGACCACGCGACCCGGCTGCGCCGCTGCCGCGCGCTGCTGGACCTCGACGAGTTCCTGGACATCCCGGTGCGGCAGCTCTCCCTCGGGCAGCGGATGCGCGGCGAGCTGACCGCCGCCCTGCTGCACGGCCCGCGGGTGCTCTTCCTCGACGAGCCCACCATCGGCCTGGACGTGGTGAGCAAGCAGGCGGTCCGCGACTTCCTCGGCGAGCTGCGCCGGGCCGGCGACACCACGCTGGTGCTCACCACCCACGACCTGGCCGACATCGAGCGGCTCTGCCGCCGGCTCGTGGTGATCGACCACGGTCGGGTGGTGCACGACGGCTCGATCGCGGCCCTGCACAGCCGGTACGGCTCCCGCCGGCTGGTCGTCGCCGAGCTGGACACCGCGCTGGCCACCCCGCCGACGCTGCCCGGCGCACCGCTGGAACGGGTCGAGGCGGACGGGCGCCGGCTGGTCTACGCCTGCGAGTCGGCCGGCGCGGCGGAGGTGGTGGCCGGGCTGGCCGGCCTGGCCACGCTCCGCGACATCTCGATCGTCGAGCCGGACATCGAGGAGGTGGTGACCCGGCTCTACCGGTCCCCGGCGAGCCGGGCGGCCCCGGTCACCGGCTGAGCCCGCCGCCGGTCCGGGGCGCGATGACCGGAGCCCCTCCCCGCGACGGCGGGAAGGGGCTCGGGAGGGACCGTGCGGGTCAGATCTTGTCGCCGATGTTGACCTGCGGCGCGGGCGCCCGCATCCGGCGGAAGGTGATCGAGCGCATGATCGCGTAGAGGTAGAGCGACCCCATCCGCTCGCCGCTGTTCGGGAAGCGCTCCCGGACCAGCTTCTTGATCTTGCGAGAGATCAGGATCGAGTCGATCACCACGCCGAGGGCGAGCGCACCCCAGACGATGTTCGAGGCCAGCCGGATCGCCGGCGGCATGGCCTGGTTGGAGCCGATCAGCACGATCAGCGCGCCACCGAAGAACCAGGTGCCGACCGTACGCCGGGAGTCGACCACGTTGCGGGCCAGCAGCCGCTCCGGGCCGCGGTCGCGCGGGCCGCCCTCGCGGCGGAACTCCGCCGCCGCCTCGGCGCGGGCCAGCCGGCGCTGCTCCCGCGCCTCCTCCTTGGTCAGCGGCTTCGTCGGCCCGGCGGGGCGACGACCGCCGACCGGCCGCTTCGGGGTCTGCAGGCCCAGTTCCTTCTTGCTCGGGGTGTAGCCCCGGGGGCGCGCGGCGGGCTGCTCCTCGGTCGCCACGACGGTGGCGGAGGAGTCGGGGTCGGCGGACTTGCGACGAAACAGCGACAGCACGAGGTGAAGGGTAGCCAAACGACGGCGCCCGGTGCACATCACGGTGCACCGGGCGCTCGGCGGAGCGGATGTTTTTCGGTTACGGACGCTCGACGTGCGCGCCCAGGCTGGCCAGCTTCGCCTCGAAGTCCTCGTAACCGCGGTTGATCAGATCCACGCCGTACACCCGGGACGTGCCCTCGGCGGCGAGCGCGGCGATCAGGTGGCTGAACCCGGCGCGCAGGTCCGGGATGACCAGGTCGGCCGCGTGCAGCTTGCTCGGCCCGGCGATCACCGCGGAGTGCTTGAAGTTGCGCCGGCCGAAGCGGCACGGGGTGCCGCCCAGGCAGTCCCGGTAGACCTGGATGTTGGCGCCCATCGTGTTCAGCGCCTCGGTGTAGCCCAGCCGCTGCTCGTAGACCGTCTCATGGACGATCGACAGGCCGCGGGCCTGGGTCAGCGCGACGACCAGGGGCTGCTGCCAGTCGGTCATGAAGCCCGGGTGCACGTCGGTCTCCAGCGCCACGGCGTTGAGTTCGCCGCCCGGGTGCCAGAACCGGATGCCGCCCTCCTGGCCCGGGTCGCCGAGCTTCGGCGCGCGGGCGTCGGTCACCTCGTACGCGCCGCCGACCGAGCGGAAGATGTTCAGGAAGGTCATCATGTCGACCTGCTGGGCGCCGAGCACCTCGACGTGCCCGCGGGTGGCCAGCGCCGCCGCCGCCCAGCTCGCCGCCTCGATCCGGTCGGGGATCGGCCGGTGGGTGTAGCCGCTGAGCCGCTTGACGCCCTGGATCTCGATCACCCGGTCGGTGTGGACCTTGATGATCGCGCCCATCTTCTGCAGGATGCAGATCAGGTCGATGATCTCCGGCTCGACGGCGGCGTTGCGCAGCTCGGTGACGCCCTCGGCCATCACCGCGGTGAGCAGCACCTGCTCGGTAGCGCCCACGCTCGGGTACGGCAGCGCGAACTTGGTGCCGTGCAGCCCGTTCGGCGCCGACAGGTGCAGCCCCTCCGGGGTCTTCTCGACCGTCGCGCCGAACTCGCGCAGCGCCTGGAGGTGGAAGTCGATCGGGCGCGGCCCGATGTGGCAGCCGCCCAGGTCCGGGATGAAGGCGTGCCCGAGCCGGTGCAGCAGCGGGCCGCAGAACAGGATCGGGATCCGGCTGGAACCCGCGTGCACGTTGATCTGGTCGGTGCTGGCGCTCTCGACGTTGGCCGGGTCGAAGACCAGCTCGCCCTCTTCCGCGCCGTCGGTGACCTTGACCCCGTGCAGGCCGAGCAGCCCGCGGACCACCTCGACGTCACGGATGCGCGGCACGTCGAAGAGCCGGCTGGGGGTGTCGCCCAGCAGGGCGGCGACCATCGCCTTCGAGACCAGGTTCTTCGCGCCGCGCACGCGGATCCGCCCTTCCAGCGGCGTGCCTCCGTGTACGACCAGGACGTCGTCGGTCAACGCAACCTCCAGCGCGCGTCGGGTGGTGCTGTGTCGAGGGTGGGGTCGGGCTGTCCAGCTCTTGCCGGCTGTTCAGCTACCCGGAATGGGACCGGCGCAAAACGGTCCGCGATGTCGTCGCCCCGGCAGCATAGCCCTCGGTGACGAAAATGGAATCGGTCACATCGCCAGGCACGGAACGAACCGGGGATTCCGGCATGTTTCCGTACCAGCGATGTGACCGTGGGTGATCAGCTGGCGGTGGGCGGTGGGGTGTCCGCGCCCGGCAGGGCGAGCATCTGGTCCAGCGCCACCCGCGCGTGGTGCGCGGTGTCCTCCTCGACGGTGATCTGGTTGACCACCCGCCCGGCGACCAGCTCCTCCAGCGCCCAGACCAGGTGCGGCAGGTCGATCCGGTTCATCGTCGAGCAGTAGCAGACCGCCTTGTCCAGGAACATGATCTGCTTGTCCGGGTGGGCCAGCGCCAGCCGGCGGACCAGGTTCAGCTCGGTGCCGACCGCCCAGGCCGAGCCGGCCGGAGCCGCCTCGATGGTCTTGATGATGTACTCCGTGGAGCCCACGTGGTCGGCGGCGGTGACCACCTCGTGGCGGCACTCCGGGTGCACCAGCACGTTGACCCCGGGCACCCGCGCGCGCACGTCGTTGACGCTGTCGAGGGTGAACCGGCCGTGCACCGAGCAGTGCCCGCGCCACAGGATCATCTTCGCGTCGCGCAGCTGCTGCGGGGTGAGCCCGCCACCCGGCTTGTGCGGGTCGTACAGCACGCAGTCGTCCAGCGAGAGGCCCATCTCCAGCACCGCCGTGTTGCGGCCGAGGTGCTGGTCGGGCAGGAAGAGCACCTTCGACCCCTGCTGGTACGCCCAGTCCAGGGCCCGCTTGGCGTTCGACGAGGTGCAGACCACGCCGCCGGTGCGCCCGACGAAGCCCTTGATGTCGGCCGAGGAGTTCATGTACGTCACCGGCACGGTGTCCGCCGCGACGCCCAGTTCGGTCAGCACGTCCCAGGCGGTCTCGACCTGCGACAGCACCGCCATGTCCGCCATCGAGCAGCCGGCGGCCAGGTCGGGCAGGATCACCTTCTGCGCGTCCGAGGTGAGGATGTCGGCGCTCTCGGCCATGAAGTGCACACCGCAGAAGACGATGTACTCGGCGTCCGGGCGGGCCGCCGCCTCCCGGGCCAGCTTGAACGAGTCGCCGGTCACGTCGGCGAACTGGATCACCTCGTCGCGCTGGTAGTGGTGACCCAGCACGAACACCTTGGTGCCGAGCGCGGCCTTGGCCGCCGCCGCCCGGGCCACCAGGTCGGGGTCGCTCGGCGCCGGCAGGTCGCCCGGACACTCCACGCCACGCTCGGTGGCGGGGTCGCTGCCGCGGCCGAGGAGCAGCAGCGCAGTGGCGGTGTTGGAGGGTTCCACCCAGGTCGAAGTCACGCCTCCCATGGTCCCACAGCGTGGCTGCCGCGCAGCCTCCGCCGGTGTGGGCTGCCACACTGCCAGGCATGCGCGTGCTGCTCTGTCCGGACAAGTTCGCCGGCACCCTCGCCGCTCCGGAGGTCGCCGCCGCCGTCGCCGAGGGCTGGCGGGCCGTCGCCGCCGGCGACGAGCTGCTGATCCGACCGCTCGCCGACGGCGGGCCGGGCTTCGTCGCGGTGCTCGCCGACGCCCTCGGCGGGCGGCGGATCCCGGTGCCGACCGTCGACCCGCTGGGCCGGCCGGCCACCGGTGAGATCCTGCTCACCGACGACGGCACCGCCTATCTGGAGAGCGCCCAGGCCTGCGGGCTGCACCTGCTCTCCGCCGCCGAGCGGGACCCGAAGGCGACCACCTCGTACGGGCTGGGGGCGCTGGTCACCGCGGCCGTCGAGCACGGGGCGCGCACGGTGGTGGTCGGGCTGGGCGGTTCCGGCACCAACGACGGCGGGGCCGGACTGCTCACCGCGCTCGGCGCGACGCCGCTGGACGACGCCGGCCGGGCCCTGCCGTACGGCGGGGCGGCGCTGGCCGCGGTCGCCACCCTCGACGGCGCGCCCCGGCTGCGCGGGGCCACCCTGGTCGCCGCCACCGACGTCGACAGCCCGCTGCTCGGGTTGTACGGCGCGAGCAACGTCTACGGCCCGCAGAAGGGCGCCACCCGGTCTGACGTGCTGCTGCTCGACGCCGCGCTGGAGCGCTGGGCGGCGGTGCTCGAACGGGACCTGCCCGGCTGTCCGCCCGGACTGGGCGCGCTCCCGGGCAGCGGCGCGGCCGGCGGCCTCGGCGCGGCGATCCTCGCCCTGGGCGGGCGCTGTGAGTCCGGCATCGACCTGGTGACCCGGGCGATCGGGCTGGACGCCGCTCTCGACGCCACCGACCTGGTGATCACCGGCGAGGGGTCCTTCGACCACCAGTCGCTGCGCGGGAAGGTCGTCGCCGGGGTGGCCGGGGCCGCCCGCGACCGCGGGGTGCCCTGCGTGGTGCTGGCGGGGCGGGTGAGCACGGGGCGGCGGGAGGCCGCCTCGGCCGGCGTCACCGAGACGTACAGCCTGGTGGAGCACTTCGGCGGGGAGGAACGCGGCGGCGTCGAGGCGGCGATGAGCCGCCCGGCCGAGGGGCTGCGGGCGCTGGGCGCCCGGCTGGCCCGGCAGTGGAGCCGCTGAGCACCCGGCCGGGGCGCCGCCGCCGATCCGGTCGCGCCGGGCTCCGGTCGCGCCGGTCCGGAGCATGACACCACCGCGAGCGTGATACCTCAAGAGGCATCAAGATGACTCTGAGGTATCAGGCTCGTTCGGTAACGGCCGTGCCGAAGAGACACGTCGGGATGCCCGGGTGCGCGGCACGGTGCCGCCCCGGTGCGGACCTGCGGCGCGGGTGACGGCCGTCCGGTCACGCCCCCGGGTGCCGCCGGCCGGGGCGGCGTACGATCGGATCTGGACCACACCGGGAATCACTGGACGACGCGCGACGTTGGCCAGTGCGTCCGGACCCATACCGCGCAGGGAGATTTCCACGTGACCACGCCAGCGCAGACCGAGTCGACCGAGGCCCAGGCCCCTACTTCCGTCGTCCTCACCGACGTCGCGGCGCAGAAGGTCAAGGCCCTGATCGAGCAGGAGGGCCGCGACGACCTGCGGCTCCGGGTCGCGGTGCAGCCGGGCGGCTGCTCCGGCCTGCGGTACCAGCTGTTCTTCGACGAGCGGTCGCTCGACGGTGACGTCGTCACCGACTTCGACGGTGTCGAGGTCGTCGTCGACCGGATGAGCGCCCCCTACCTGGCCGGCGCCACCATCGACTTCGCCGACCGGATCGACGCCCAGGGCTTCACCATCGACAACCCCAACGCGGGCAGCTCCTGCGCCTGCGGCGACTCGTTCAGCTGAGTCGACCAGCGTACGACGGGGCCGTCCTTCGGGGCGGCCCCGCCGTCGTCTGTCCGGCTCCGCCGGGGGTGACGTCGGGCCCAACGGCGGGTGGCGCATTGTCGACCGACCCTGGACCGGCTCCCCGGGCGGACCGGTAGGCTGACCGGCGCCGTGCTCCCGACCCCGAGGGTTGACATGAAGATCGCCGTGACCGGCTCGATCGCGACCGACCACCTGATGAGCTTCCCCGGTCGCTTCGCCGACCAGTTCATCGCCGACCAGCTGCACAAGGTGTCGCTGTCGTTCCTCGTGGACGACCTGGTGCTGCGTCGCGGCGGGGTGGCCGCCAACATCGCCTTCGGCATGGCGCAGCTCGGGCTGCGCCCGGTGCTGCTCGGGGCGGTCGGCGCCGACTTCGCCGACTACCGCTCCTGGCTGGAGCGGCACGGCGTCGACTGCGAGTCGGTGCACGTCAGCGAGGTGGCGCACACCGCCCGGTTCGTCTGCACCACGGACACCGACATGTGCCAGATCGCCTCCTTCTACGCCGGGGCGATGAGCGAGGCCCGCAACATCGAGCTGTCCCCGGTCGCCCAGCGCCTCGGCGGCCTCGACCTGGTGCTGGTCAGCGCCAACGACCCGGAGGCGATGATCCGCCACTCCGCCGAGTGCCGGGAGCGCGGCTACGCCTTCGTCGCCGACCCGTCCCAGCAGCTCGCCCGGATGGACGGCGCGGACGTGATCGGCCTGATCGACGGCGCCGACTACCTGATGACCAACGACTACGAGAAGTCCCTGCTGCAGAGCAAGGCCGGCCTCACCGACGAGCAGCTGCTCGACCGGGTGAAGGTGCGGGTCACCACGCTGGGCAAGGACGGCGCGGAGATCGCCGGCCGGGACTTCGGGACGATCCACGTGCCGATCGCCCGGGAGATCCAGGCGGTCGACCCGACCGGCGTCGGCGACGGCTTCCGGGCCGGCTTCTTCGCCGCGCTCTCCTGGGGTCTCGGCCTGGAGCGGGCCGCGCAGGTCGGCTCGCTGCTGGCCACCCTGGTGCTGGAGACAATCGGCACCCAGGAGTACGACGTCCGCCGCGACCTGTTCGTCAAGCGCCTGGCCGAGTCGTACGGCGACGCCGCCGCCGAGGACGTGCGGCCTCACCTGCTGCCGTGAGTCCCGTCCTGGTCGCGTTCGCCGGCCTGCCGGCGGTGGGCAAGAGCACCCTCGCCCGGCGGGTCGGCGCGGCGCTGGGCGCGCCCGTGCTGCCGGTGGACCCGGTCGAGCGGGCGCTGGCCCACCACGGGCTGGTCGGCGACGTGCCCGGGATGGCGGCGTACCAGGCGGTGGCGGGGTTGGCCGAGGTGCAGTTGGGACTCGGCCTCACCGTGGTGGTCGACGCGGTCAACCCGGTGGCCAGCGCCCGCGGCCTCTGGCACGACCTGGCCCAGCGGGCCGGGGTGCCGCTGCGGCTGATCGAGGTGCACTGCGGCGACGAGGCGGAGCACCGCCGCCGGGTCGAGGCGCGGCTGCCCGCCGAGCCCGACCCACTGCTTCCCACCTGGGATCAGACCCTGCTGCGCCGCGCCGAGTACGAGCCGATCATCGGCCCCCGCCTCGTGGTCGACACCGCCGTGGACCTCGACCCTCTCCCCGCCATCCTCACCTACCTGACCTGACCCCCCGGCGCGCCCCGCGAGCGCAGCGCAGATCCTGGGGTGGGTGGGGGAGGGATCAGTGGGTGCGGCGGACGTCGTAGGCGGTGGTGTCGGGGTGGGCGGCGACGAAGTCCTGGGCCCGCATGCGGCACCAGGCCGGGATGTCGACCGCGGCGGCCGGGTCGTCGGCCAGGACCCGCAGCACCGCGCCGACGGGCAGCTCGGGCAGGCGGCGGGCCAGCGCGATGACCGGCAGCGGGCAGCGCTGGCCCCGGCAGTCGAGCACCTCCGTGGGATCGGTCACAGCCCCACCACCCCCGCCTCGGCGCGCAGCTCGGCGACGATCCCGGGCAACTCGGCCAGGAACCGCTCGACGTCCGCCTCGGTCGTCTCCCGGTGCAGCGAGACCCGCACGTTGCCGTGCGAGAGCACCCCCATCGCCTCCAGCACGTGCGACGGGCGCAGCGTCGAGGAGGTGCAGGAGGAGCCGGAGGAGACCGCGAAGCCGCGCCGGTCCAGCGCGTGCAGCAGCACCTCGCCGTCGACGTAGAGGCAGGAGAAGGTGACCAGGTGGGGGAGCCGGTCGACGGGGTCGCCGACCACCTCCACGTCCGGCACCTCGGCCACCACCCGGGCCCGGATCCGGTCCACCAGCGGCGCCAGCCGGGCCGCCTCGGCCGCGGCGTCCGCCGCCGCCGCGCGCAGGCTCGCCGCCGCCGCCACCACTGCCGGCAGGTTGACCACCCCCGGGGTACGCCCCGACTCCCGCTCGTCGGCCGGCCAGGGCGACTCCCACCGGGTGCCCTTGCGCACCACCAGCAGCCCCACCCCGGGTGGCCCACCCCACTTGTGCGCGCTGGCGGTCAGCACCGACCAGCCCGCCGGCACCGGCGCCCGCCCCACCACCTGGGCCGCGTCGACGTACAGCGGGACACCCGCGTCGGCGCACTCGGCTGCCGCCCGCGCCACCGGCTGGACCGTGCCCACCTCGTGGCTGGCGGCGATCAGCGCGGCCAGCGCGACCCCGGGGGCCCGTACCGCGTCGGACCAGGCGGCCAGGTCGAGCCGGCCGAGCCGGTCCACCGGCACGGCGACGGCGGCGCCGCCACCGGCCACGTGCCGCTCGCCGGCGTGCAGCACCGCGGAGTGCTCGATCGTCGAGTGCACCAGCGTCGCACCGGCCCGCCGCCGACCGGCCAGGCCACCCAGCACCGCCCCGTGCGCCGCGGCCGTACCGCTGGGGGTGAAGGAGAGCTCGTCGGCGCGGACGCCGAGCGTGGCCGCGGTGGCCTCGCGGGCGGCGTCGAGGAGCTGGCGGGCCCGGCGGGCCTGGGTGTACAGCCTGGCCGGGTCGGCCCAGCCGTCGTCGAGGGCGGCCAGCAGTGCCTGCCGGGCGACCGGGTGCAGCGGCGCGGCGGTGGCCGCGTCCAGGTAGACCGGGGTAGCGCTCACGACAGCCCACGCTATCCGGTCGGTATGCCCACGAGCCCCCCGATGGGGGCGCACAGTGACCCCAACACGGTCGAGCCCGTCATGGTCGAGTAATCTGCGACCGTCGGTGACGCCTTTGCCGTCGGTGCTTCAGGGAAACCCACCGCGGCGCGCTAGGGAGGCAGGACCAGGTGGTCGCAAGGAGTTCGGAGGTACGGCCCTCAGCCGTACGGCACAGCGCTTCCCCAGGAGCCGGTGGGCGCCGGCGGCGTGGTGCTGGTCGGCTCGCCGGGCTCGGTCTCGGCGGAGCGGCGCTGCTGGTTCTGCTCACCGGCTGCAACGTCGGCAGCTCGTTCGACGGTTTCGGCTGGCCGCAGGGCGGCATCTCGCCGGAGTCGCACCGGATGTACGACCTGTGGATCGCCTCCTGCATCGCCGCCCTCGCGGTCGGCGTCTTCGTCTGGGGCCTGATCTTCTGGTGCGTCGTGCGCTACCGCAAGCGGGGCAACGAGCTGCCGGTGCAGACCCGCTACAACCTGCCGATGGAGTTCCTCTACACCATCGCGCCGATCCTGATCGTCTCCGTGCTCTTCTACTACACGGCGGTCGTGCAGACCGACGTGGTGCGGATCACGAAGAACCCCGACGTGACCGTCGAGGTCGTCGCGTTCAAGTGGAACTGGCAGTTCAACTACCGCGACGGTCAGGGCCCCGAGGCGAACACCGTGGCGTCGGTGCTGGGCACCAGCGAGGTCATCCCGGTGCTGGTCCTGCCGACCGACCGGTCGATCCGCTTCGAGGAGACCAGCCGCGACGTCATCCACTCGTTCTGGGTGCCGGAGCTGCTGTTCAAGCGGGACGTCATGCCGGGCAACATCCGCAACGTCTTCGAGATCTCCAAGCTCGAGTCCGAGGGCGCGTACGTCGGCCGGTGCGCCGAGCTCTGCGGCAGCTACCACGCCTTCATGAACTTCGAGCTGCGCGTCGTCTCCCCGGAGAAGTACGACCAGTTCCTGGCGGCCAAGCGGGACGGCAAGTCGACGCAGGAGGCGCTCAGCGCCATCGGCGAAGACCCGTACGCGTCGACCACCGAGCCGTTCAAGACGCGGCGCAACGTGGCCACCTTCAACCCCGACAAGTCGCACTCCGACCCGAGGAACTGAGGGAACCGACATGAAGACCGAGTGGCGTATCTTCCTGGTCATCGCCGCGTTCCTGTTCGGCGTGGCGGTGCTCTACGGCGTCTGGACCTACGGCGACGGCGGCCGGGTCGAGTGGGTCGGCACGGTGGCTCTGCTGCTGTCGTTCCTGCTCTGCTCGATGTGCGGTGGCTTCTTCTGGTTCGTCTCCCGCCGCATCGACCTGCGGCCGGAGGACCGGCCGGACGGCGAGATCGCCGACGGCGCCGGCGAGATCGGCTTCTTCAGCCCGGGCAGCTACTGGCCGTTCGGCCTGGCGCTGGCCGCCGCGGTGGCCGGCCTGGGCCTGGTGTACTGGCAGTTCTGGCTGGTGGGCCTCGGCCTGGTCGCGGTCATCTTCGCCGCGTGCGGCCTGCTCTTCGAGTACTACACCGGCACCCGGCGTACCGCCGAGCACTGATCTGACGGCTTCGCCCGTAGGCCCGCGTCCCGCTCCGGGACGCGGGCCTACGCGTGTTCCGGCCGCTGAGCCGTACCCGGCATCAGGTCGACAGGACCGGGACGCCGGCCGTGCGGTCGCCGGCGGGGCCAACGGCCTGGCAGCACGGCGAGCGAGAGCGCGCGATGAGGGCGGCGCCGCGGGTCAGGCCGCGCGGCGGCCCGACCGGGATGCCGCCCGCGGGCGCCGGTCGGCCAGGCGCGGGGCGGGGAAGGCGAAGGTGGCGATCAGCTCGGCCGCGCCGCAGCCGGTGCAGATCAGCTCGGGACAGTCGAGGTCGTGACCGTCGACGCAGGGCGGGACCTCGAACGGCTGCACGCCCTCGCAGGTGTCGCAGTGGAGCTCGCGGTCCGACACGGGCGTCTCCTCTCGCTCCGGTGCCCGCCGACGACCATCGGAGCCAGCGGCGGAAAACGGAAAATTACTCCCGTGTAGTTTGGCACGCCCCTCCGACAGTTCCGCCGCGCCACCCGCTCACAGGGCGCGGGCCACCTCGACCCAGCGCTGCAGGACGGCGGCCGCCGCGCCCGAGTCGATCGACTCGGCGGCCCGGTCCATCCCGGCCCGCAGCGCCTCGGTCAGGTCACCGTCCAGCGGCCCCTGGGTGGCCAGCGCGGCGGCGGAGTTGACCAGCACGGCGTCCCGCACCGGGCCGGTCTCCCCGGCCAGCAGCCGGCGGGCCACCGCGGCGTTGTACGCCGCGTCCCCGCCCCGCAGTTCGGCCAGGGTGGACCGGGGTACCCCGAGGTCCGTCGCGTCCAGCACGGCCTCTCTGACGGTCCCCCGCTGGGCCACCCAGACCCGGGTGGGGGCGGCGGTGGTGAACTCGTCCAGGCCGTCCTCGCCGCGCATCACGATCGCCGAGTCGCCCCGCCCGGCGAAGACGGCGGCCATCACCGGCGCCATCCGCGCGTCGAAGCAGCCCACCGCGCCGGCCCGGGGACGGGCCGGGTTGGTCAGCGGACCGAGGAAGTTGAAGAAGGTGGGTACGCCGATCTCGCGGCGGACCGGGCCGGCGTGCCGCATCCCCGGGTGGAACCGGGCGGCGAAGCAGAACCCGATCCCGGCCTCCTCGACGCAGCGGGCGACCTGCTCGGGCGCCAGGTCCAGCGGCACGCCGAGGAACTCCAGCAGGTCGGCGGTGCCGCAGAGCGAGGAGGCGGCGCGGTTGCCGTGCTTGACCACCCGGACCCCGGCGCCGGCCACCACCAGTGCGGTCATCGTGGAGATGTTGACGGTGTGGGCGAGGTCACCGCCGGTACCGACCACGTCCAGCGCGGTGCGCCGCAGCTCCTCGGGCAGTTCGACCGGCACCGCCCGGCCGAGCATCGCCTCCACCAGGCCGGCCAGCTCGGCGGGGGTCTCGCCCTTCGCCCGCAGCGCCACCGCGAAGCCGGCGACCTGGGACGGGGCGGCCGCGCCGGTCATGATCTCGTCCATCGCCCACGCGGTGTCCGCGGTGGAGAGCTCGTCGCCGCGCAGCAGCGCGTTGAGCAGGTGCGGCCAGGTCCGTTCGCCCATGGTGGGCCTCCCGAGCGGGCGTGGGTGCGGGTGGGACGGGGTCGGCGCCCGTCAGCCCGGGCGCCGGAGGCGCCGCCGAGCGCGCAGACTCAGGCGGCGGCGTGCGTACGCAGCAGTTCGGCGACCGTGGTGCCGGTGGTCACCGGATCGAGCGGATGCACCAGCGTGGCGTCGACCTGCGCGTACGCGGCGAGCCATCGGTCGGCGGGGCGGGCAATGACCACGCAGGTGGGCGGGGCGTCGTCCCGGTCGTCCTTGATCTGGCGGGCGATGCCGATGCCGCCGCCCGGGCTGGCCTCGCCGTCGAGCAGCATGAGGTCGATCTCGTAGTCGTCGACCAGGCGGATGCACTCGGCGTAGGTGGCGGCGTCGACGAACTCGATCTCGAGGCCGGGCGCCGGGCGGGTGCCGACCGCCAGCCGCATCCGGTCACGGACCTGCGGGTCGTCGCTGTAGAGCAGGACGGTGCACTGACGATCGCTCATCGCTGGACTGGCTCCCACCTCGTAGCTGCCCGCTGATGGTACCCGCCGGTGTGGCGTAGCCGACATCCCGCCCGGCCGGGCCGCGCGGACGCCGCGTCGGGGCAGGTCAGGCCGGGGTGCCCGGGGCGGGGGTCGCGGTGGCGGCGGCGTCGGCGGCGCGGTCGCGGGCCTCCTGGCGGTCCAGCTCGCGGTCGACCCGGCGGGCCTCCCGCTCGGACTGCCGGATCCACTGCACGACCAGCACCGCGAGCATCGTCACACTGACGAACTCGCCGCCGGCCCAGAGGATGCCGCCGGCGACCACCTGGTCGTTCCAGGGGTCCGACCAGGACAGGTTGAGCGACGGGTACCAGTCGCCGCCGAGCAGCGTGGTGCTCTGCATGATGGTGAGGCCGAGCACCGTGTGGAACGGCACGGAGAGCAGCATGAGCAGCGCCCGCGCCGGGTACGGCCACCGCCCCGGCAGCGGGTCCAGGCCGAGCAGCGGCCAGAAGAACACGCAGCCGGTCGCGATGAAGTGCGCGTGCACCAGCTCGTGCGCCCAGGCGTGCTCCAGCGTGTAGTGGTAGAGGCCACTGAAGTAGAGCGCGAACGGGTTCACCACGAAGATGCTGAACGCCACCAGCGGGAAGCCGTAGACCTTCGCGAACCGGCTGTGCACGACCGCCAGCAGCCGCTTGCGGGGGCGTACCGGCAGCGTGCGCAGGGCCAGGGTGACCGGGGCGCCCAGGGCGAGGAAGATCGGCGCGATCATCGACAGCACCATGTGCTGCACCATGTGCACCGACACCAGCGCCGTGTCGTACGCGTGCAGGCCGCTGACCGTGACCGCGGCGATGCCGCCCAGGCCCGGGCCGAGGAAGCAGATCGTCCGGAGGACCGGCCAGGCGTCCCCGCGCAGCCGCAGCCGGTAGACCCCGTACAGGTAGAGCCCGGCGGCCAGCACCAGCCCGAGGGCGAGCCAGCTGTCCAGCCGGGTCTCGGTGAAGACCCGGGCGACGGTGAACGGCGGCGGAACGGCCTCGCCCCCGGCGGCGAGGACCGCCGACGGGCCCGCCGAGGTCGCGGCGAAGATCGAATCGACGTGCAGCACGCTTATCAGGCTAGGCCAGGCGAACCGGACCACCACGATCGGGCCATCCCTCGCCCAGGTTTGGCCCCCCGCTGATCGCTCGCCCCGGTCAGGGGCAATAATGACCGCGTGACTGCGGCCCCAGCCATTGACAAGAGCCGGATCCACTCCCTGACCCGACCCAACATGGTCAGCGTCGGGACGATCGTGTGGCTCTCCAGCGAACTCATGTTCTTCGCGGCGCTGTTCGCGATGTACTTCTCGATCCGCGCGGCAGCGCCGGAGCAGTGGGAGAAGCACACCGAGGGACTCAACATCCCGTACGCGACCACCTTCACGGTGATCCTGGTGCTGTCCTCGGTGACCTGCCAGCTCGGTGTCTTCGCGGCGGAGAAGGGCGACGTCCACGCCCTGCGGCGTTGGTTCACGATCACCTTCGTGATGGGCCTGATCTTCGTGCTCGGCCAGGCGAACGAGTACCGCACCCTGGTGCACGAGGGCGTGAAGATCAACGAAGACGGTTACGGGTCGATGTTCTACCTCACCACCGGCTTCCACGGCCTGCACGTGACCGGCGGCCTGATCGCCTTCATCATCTTCATGATCCGCACCACCATGGGCCGGTTCACCCCGGCGCAGGCCACCTCGGCGATCGTCGTGTCGTACTACTGGCACTTCGTCGACGTGGTGTGGATCGGGCTCTACGCCATGATCTACTGGCTCCAGTGATCTTGGCGCGTCACGAACCGCGCCGCTGCTCCGTCCCCTGAGACAAGGTCCAACCGGTTAAGGACACAGGTCATGACTTCTGACAACGACCGCCGACGCGGTCTGCTCGCGCGCCTGCGCGGGCGGCCCGTAGCGCGCAGCAGGGGCCGCCGCCGGCTGGGCGCCGCGGTCCGGCTGATCGCCGCGCTGACGCTGGCCGGCGGCGCCTACACCGTCTTCGCCCCGGGCGTGCAGGCGCAGGAAAACCCGCCGCTGACCGGCGCCGCCGCCGAGGGCAAGGCGCTGTTCGACGTGAGCTGCGTGACCTGCCACGGTCGCAACGCGCAGGGTGTCGAGGGTCGTGGCCCGAGCCTGGTCGGCGTGGGCGCCGCCTCGGTCGAGTTCCAGGTGGGCACCGGCCGCATGCCGATGGCCCGCCAGGAGGCCCAGGCCCAGCGCAAGCCCCCGGTCTTCACCGACGAGCAGGTGCGCCAGCTCGCCCAGTACGTCCAGGAGCTCGGTGGCGGCCCGCAGGTCCCCGAGGGTGACCTCCGCGAGGGCGCCCAGGTGGCGACCGGCGGTGAGCTGTTCCGGATCAACTGCTCGCAGTGCCACGCCTTCGGTGGCGGCGGCGGCGCGCTCTCCTCGGGCAAGTTCGCCCCGAGCCTGCGCCCGGCCAGCGACCGGCAGATCTACGCCGCCATGCTGAGCGGCCCGCAGAACATGCCGGTGTTCGGCGACAACCAGATCACCCCGGAGCAGAAGGCGGACATCATCGCCTACATCCAGGAGACGCTGAAGCACGACCAGGACCAGGGCGGATTCAACCTCGGCCGGTACGGCCCCTCCACGGAGGGCCTGGCGGCCTTCCTGATCGGCATCGTCGCGCTGGTCTTCGCCAGCCTGTGGATCGCGGGCAAGTCGTGACCCGGTCGACCGTGAGTAGCATTGGCATGGTGCCGTGCGTCGGCACCGCCCGTATCGAGGTGAGGGCATGACCATCCACACCGAGCACCCGGCCCCGCAGGGCCGGGAGCGGCTCGATGTCAACGACCCCCGCGTGTCCCGGTTCGACATCGTCCAGGAGGGCGCGCGCCGGGACGAGATCGAGATCGTCCATTACGAGCAGCAGGTGGTCCCGGGCACCAAGGCCGAGCGTCGGCTGACCCGCCTGGTTGCCGGGTTGTTCCTGCTCACCGGCCTGGCCGCGACCGCCTTCCTGGTCATCTACATCTGGTGGCCGTGGAAGTGGGAGGCCGGCCGCGGCGGTGACAAGTGGTACAACCCGCTGCTCGGCCTCACCCTGGGCGTCGCGCTCCTGGCCGTCGGCTTCGGCATCCTGACCTGGGGCAAGAAGCTGCTGCCCAAGGAGGTCTCGATCCAGAGCCGGCACGACGCCCCGAGTCCGCCCGAGGACCGCCGGATCACCGGACAGACCATGCTCTACATGGCCGACGAGATGGGCATCAAGCGTCGGCCGCTGCTCGGCGTCTCGCTGGTCGCCGGCCTGCTGCCGGTGGGCGCGGTCGTCGCGGCCCCGCTGGTCGGTGGCCTGATCTCCGACCCGCACAAGAACAACCAGATGTTCCGCACCGGGTTCGCCCCGGCGAACGCGGGCGAGAAGGTCCGGCTGGTCCGCGAGGACGGCCGGCCGATCCGCCCCTCCGACGTCAGCGTCGGCGGCCAGCTCACCGTCTTCCCCGGCATCGAGCACGGCGTGAGCAACAAGCACGCTGACTCGCCGACGCTTCTGATCCACCTGCGGGAGACGGACGCAGCGGATTCGCGGCGCAACAACGAGCGCGTGGGTAAGCCTGACTTCATGTGGGGCAACTTCGCGGCCTTCTCCAAGATCTGCACCCACGCCGGATGCCCGGCGAGCCTTTTCGAGCAGCAGACGAACCGCCTGCTCTGCCCGTGCCACCAGTCACAGTTCCTGATCACTGACAACGCCCGTCCCATCTTCGGTCCCGCCAGCCGGAGGCTCCCGCAGCTGCCCATCGAGGTGGACGAGGAGGGCTTCTTCGTGGCTCGGACGGACTATCAGGAACCGGTCGGGCCGGACTTCTGGGAGCGCCCCGCATGAAGCGCCGAAAGTTTGACGTAGCAGCGGTGCCGGGCAAGACCGCCGAGGCGCTGGACGCCCGGTTCCAGGCGGCCACCCCGCTGCGCAAGCTGCTCAACAAGGTCTTCCCGGACCACTGGTCCTTCCTGCTCGGCGAGATCGCGCTCTTCTCGTTCGTCGTGCTGCTGCTGACCGGTGTCTTCCTGACCTTCTTCTTCGAGCCGGCAATGACCGAGGTGGTCTACGACGGCAGCTACGCCCCGCTGCGGGGCACGCCGATGTCGGCCGCGTACGCCTCCAGCCTGGACCTGTCGTTCGACGTCCGGGGCGGTCTGATCATGCGGCAGATGCACCACTGGGCGGCGCTGCTGTTCATGGCCTCGATCGTCGTGCACATGCTGCGGGTCTTCTTCACCGGTGCGTTCCGCAAGCCGCGTGAGACGAACTGGATCATCGGCTCGCTGCTGTTCTGGGTCGGCTTCCTGGCCGGCTTCACCGGCTACTCGCTGCCGGACGACGGCCTCTCCGGCACCGGTCTGCGGATCGCCTCGGCCATCATGCTGTCGATCCCGGTGATCGGCTCCTGGGTCACCTCGTCGATCTTCGGCGGGGAGTTCCCGGGCGAGATCATCATCAGCCGCTTCTTCATCGCCCACGTGCTGCTGATCCCGGGTCTGCTGGTGGCGCTGATCAGCGTCCACCTGGGCCTGGTGTTCAAGCAGAAGCACACCCAGTGGTCCGGCCCCGGCCGGACCAACGAGAACGTGGTCGGCGAGCGGATGTTCCCGCGCTACGCGCTCAAGCAGGGCGGCTTCTTCATGGTCGTCTTCGGCGTGATCGCGCTGATGGGTGGCCTCTTCCAGATCAACCCGATCTGGTACTTCGGCCCGTACGAGGCGTGGGTGGTCTCGGCCGCCAGCCAGCCCGACTGGTACGTCATGTTCCTCGACGGCTCGACGCGACTCATGCCGGCCTGGGAAATCACCATCCCGCTCGGCGACGGGTACGTCATCCCGCCGCTGTTCTGGCCGACGGTCGTGCTGCCGGGCATCCTGGTCGCGATCTCCCTGTTCTACCCGTTCATGGAGGCGCGGCACCTCAAGGACCGCAAGCACCACAACCTGCTCCAGCGGCCCCGGGACGTGCCGGCCCGGACCGCGGCGGGCGCCATGGCGGTGGCGTTCTTCGTGGTGCTGACCCTCTCCGGCGCCAACGACGTGATCGCGGACAAGTTCCAGATCAGCCTCAACGCGATGACCTGGGCGGGCCGGATCGGCCTGCTGGTGGCGCCGCCGCTGGCGTACTACCTGGCGTACCGGCTCTGCCTCGGTCTCCAGCAGCACGACCGGGAGGTGCTGGCCCACGGGGTGGAGACCGGCATCATCCGGCGCCTGCCCGACGGCCGGTTCGTCGAGGTCCACCAGCCGCTCACCGCGGCCGACGGCCACGACGGGCACGGCGAGCTGGACTACGTCGGCTGGGTGGTGCCGAAGAAGATGAACCGGCTCGGGGCTCTCGGCCCGGCCATCCGGGGCTTCTTCTACCCGATCGAGAAGCCGGCCGAGGCGCCGGTCTCGCCGGGGCACCCGCCGGTCGAGCCCCGCCCCGAGCGGGAGGAGATCGGCAGCGGCGAGAGCCGTCGCTGACGACGTACCTGACCGTGGCGCCCGCCGGAGTTCTCCGGCGGGCGCCACGTCCATTTCCGCGGCGTTCGTCCGGGTCCGCCCTGCCCACCGCGCAACCCGCCCACTGACGGGTGGAAACGCAGGAATAACCCCCGCCAGCCGGGTATCCGTGCGGTCCAACGTCAACGGGGAGGGAAAACATGTTGGGAATCAAACGCCTCGGCCTGCTGGCCGCGCTGGTGCTGGTCGGTCTGGCGCCTGCCGCGGCCGCGCAGGCCGCGGCACAGCCGTCGACGCAGGACAGCCAGTATCTGCAGGCGGTGCACCAGTCCAACCTGTTCGAGATCAAGGCTGGTGACCTGGCCCGGGACAAGGGTCAGAACCAGGAGGTCAAGCGGCTCGGCGAGATGTTCAAGACCGACCACACCCAGCTGGACCAGTCGGTCCAGCAGACCGCTTCCCAGTTGGGTGTGCAGCTGCCGGGTGAGCCGACTGCCGACCAGCGGCAGATCCTCGACCGGCTGAACAACGCCAGGGGCGAGGAGTTCGACCGGCAGTGGGTGACCGCGCAGCTCGCCGCGCACCTTCAGGCGATCCAGGCCACCCAGACCGAGATCTCGCAGGGTCAGGAGCAGTCGGTGATCCAGTTGGCGCAGACAACGCTGCCGGTGCTCCAGGCGCACTACGACGAGCTGGTGAACCTCGCGCAGCAGCTGGGCATCCCGGTGCCGGAGGCGAGCGCCACCGGCACGCCCAGCCCGAGCGGCACCACCACGCCGGCCCCGGGCGGCACCACCGAATCACCGGCCCCGGGCGGCACCGAGTCGCCGGGTGGCACCACTGAGACGCCGGCTCCGGGCACCAGCTGACGTCACCGCACGGCCGACGGTGGCCGGTCCGCCCTCCGGGGTGGGCCGGCCACCGCGCGTTCACCGGTCAGTCGGCGCCGGCCAGCCCGATCGCGAACGCCTCCTCCAGGTCGTGCTGGGAGTACGCCCGGAACGCGATGTGCGACTCGGTGTTGAGCACGCCGGGCACCTTGGAGATGCTGCCGGCGATGACCTGGGCGATCTGCTCGAACTCCCGGACCCGGACCATGGCGATCAGGTCGACGTGCCCGGCCACCGAGTAGACCTCGCTGACGCCGGGCAGATTGGCCAGGGTCTCGGCCACCTCGGGAATCGAGTCGGTGGCGCAGTCGATCAGGACGATCGCGGTGATCACTGGACGCTTCTCCGTTCGTCGACGTCGTGGCTCATGCTAGATGTTCGCCGGCCGGCGCAGGACCGGTCCGGCGCGGGCCACTCAGCCCGCCGGCACGGTCAGCGCGTCGCCGGCCCGGATCACGTCGCACAGCCGTTCGCCCTCGTCGACGAGGGCGCCGGGCCAGACCACCACCCGCTCGACGTCGCCGCGGACCACCGCGCCCGCCCCGACCACCGCGCGGCGTACCCGGCCGGTCACGACGGCGCCGGGATCGACCAGTTCGCCGTCGCCGGCGGCGTGCAGGTTGGCCGCCAGGTAGTCGGCCGGGGTGCCGGTGTCGTAGAACGTGCCGGGGTACGCCACCACCTCCAGCGCGCCGGCCGCCTCCGCCGGCCGCCACACCGCCCGGACCAGGTCGCCGAAGGTCGCCGGCAGCTCCCGGACCAGCCGCCAGGGCAGCAGGGAGAACCCGGTGAACCGGTGCCCGTCGAACGTGCCGGGGGCCGCCGGGTCCGCGGCGGGCTGACCGAGCAGGCGTACGCTCCGCCCGTCCCAGCCGTCGAGCAGCGCGGCGACGTCCGGCCCGCGGGCGGCTGCCGGATCGGCGAGGTACGCGTCGGCGTTGCCGACGAGCACGCCGCGCCCGGCGATCCAGTCCCGCAGGTTGCCCACGCCCCCGGCGGTGCCCAGCGGGTCGCCCGGCTCGACGGAGAGGTGGGCCCGGGCGCCGACGTGGGTGACCACCTGGTCGGCGAGGTAGCTGGCGTTGACCGCGACCGTCGCCGGACCGGTCAGGCCCAGGCCGCCGAGCCGGGCCAGCGCGCGGTCCAGCAGCGGCACGTTGCCGACCGGGCAGAGCGCCTTGGGCACCCCCTCGGTGAGCGGCCGCAGCCGGGTCCCCTCGCCGGCGGCGAGCAGCACCGCGCAGATCCCCGCCGGCGGCACCGGCGCCGGGTCGGCGGCCGGCCGGGGCGACGGCCGGTCGGGGATCGTGGTCACGCCGCTCGGCCGGTGGGCGGGAGCTGCCCGGCCAGCGGCCCGATGCCGTAGTGGCCGAGCAGGAAGGCGGTGGCCCGGCTGAGCCGGGGCAGGTCGTCCAGCGCGTGCCAGGCGGCCTCGTAGACCTCGGCGCCGTCCACCGTCAGCTCGGTGGTCGACGCCGGCACCTCCGCCTCGAAGACCATGTCGACCCAGCCCTTGGCGTGCACCAGGGCGTTCGGGACGGCCGGGCGGAGCCGGTCGGGGGAGAGCCGGATGCCCGACTCCTCGTACAGCTCGCGGGCGGCGCCGACGACCGGGGCCTCGGCGCGCTGGAGCAGGCCGGCGGGGAGCGTCCAGCTGTACCCGGGCGGTTGGCGCAGCAGCAGGAGCCGGCCGGTCCCCTCGGCCTCGCTGTCCCGGACCAGGGTGACCGCGCCGACGACGTACTTCGGCACGGCGAGCCGGACCAGACGGCGGCGCATCCCCACCGGAAGGCGGTAGAAGACCTTGTAGGCGACGGCCCGGCCGGTGGCGCGCGAGCGGGGGATCATGACTCCAGGCTAGGCCCTCGGCCCCCCACCCGCCCCCCGGCCCCACCACCCGCGCGGGGACGGTCGGACCGGGTAGGGATCACTGGCGGTGGTCGACCAGGTCGATGAGCTGCCGGACGACGGCGTCGGGCTCGACCGTCCGGTCGAAGACCGCCACCAGCAGGGTCTCCAGGTCGGGGTAGCCGAGCTCCTCGGAGAGCCGCAGCAGGGGCAGGTCACTGGCCAGCCCCCGGTCGTGCTTGCGCAGCGCCAGCCCGATGGTCGCCCGGCCGAGGCGTACCTTGTCGGCGATCGAGATGCCCGGCTCGGTGTGCTCGGCGAACCAGCGGCTGATCTGCATCTGCGCGTGCGGCGACTTGACGAAGCCGAGCCACTCGCGCCGCGGCCCGCGTGGCGCCGAGTCGGCCTCGAAGCCGCTCTCCGCGTCGTTCTCCGTGAAGATCTCCACCACGTCGCCCTCGTCCAGTTCGGACGAGAGCGGCGCCAAGCGGCCGTTGATCCGGGCGGCCAGGCAGTGGTCACCCCACTCGGTGCCCAGCTCGTACGCCAGGTCAACCGGGGTGGCCCCGGCCGGGAGCACGACCTGCCGGCCGTCGGCGACCACCTGGATCTGGGTCTCGGCCAGGTCGCAGCGCAGCGACTGGAGGAACTGGGCCGGGTCGGGGGCCTCCTGCTCCCAGTCCAGCACCCGTCGCAGCCAGCCCAGCTGCTTGGCCTGGGCCGCCTCGCCGGAGGAGCGGGGGAAGCGGAAGTCGGCGGCGACGCCGTACTCGGCGGAGCGGTGCATCTCGCGGGTGCGGATCAGCACCTCGACGGTGCGGTCCTGCGGGCCGCAGACGCTGGTGTGCAGCGACCGGTAGAGGTTGTTCTTCGGGGAGGCGATGAAGTCCTTGAAGCGGCCGGGGACGGGCCGCCAGCGCCCGTGCACCGCGCCGAGCGCGGCGTAGCAGTCGGTGGCCGGGCCGTCCACCACGATCACGATCCGGGGCAGGTCGAACGGGGCGGTGTGGCCACCGGCGACGGTGTCCTTCCAGATCGAGTAGAGGTGCCGGGGTCGCGGGCTCACCTCGGCGTCGACCCGGCTGCGGCGCAGCGCCGTCCTGGTCTGGGCGACCACGTCGTCCAGGTAGGCGTCCCAGCCGGGCCGGTCGTGCACGTGCCGGGCGATCCGGGCGTGCTCCTCGGGATGCAGGTGCAGCAGCACCACGTCGTCCAGCTCGCGTTTGAGGGTCTGGATGCCCAGCCGGTCGCAGAGCGGGACGAGCACCTCCTGGGTCTTGCGGGCGATCCGCTCGCGGGACGCCGCCGAACGTACGCCGAGGGTATGCATGTTGTGCAGCCGGTCGGCCAGCTTGATGATCAGCACCCGGACGTCCTTGCCCGCCGCGATGATCATTTTGCGGATCGTCTCCGCCTCGGCGGCCTTGCCGTAGAACTCCTTGTCGAACTTGGTCACCCCGTCGACCAGGTGGGCCACCGCGCGGCCGAAGTCCTCACAGAGCGCCTGGAGCGTGTAGCGGGTGTCCTCCACCGTGTCGTGCAGCAGCGCCGCCACCAGGGTGGTGGTGTCCATGCCGAGGTCGGCGCAGATCTGGGCGACCGCCAGCGGGTGGGTGATGTACGGCTCGCCGCTCTTGCGGAACTGGCCGCGGTGCATGTTCTCCGCGATCGTGTACGCCCGGCGCAGCACCGACGTCTCGGCACTGGCGTGAATGCCCCGGTGGGTGCGGACCAGGTGGTTGACCGGGTCGGCGTCGTTGGTCGGCCAGGTGAGCAGGGACCGCAGCCGGCGGGCCAGTGGCAGCTCCCCGGGCTGGGTCGGGAGCGCGCCCCCCAGGGCGGCGCCGTGTCCGGCGTCGACGTCCACGAGGGACACCTCCTCACCCCGGCTCCGCGATCACCATCTCTGGTAACCGGAAGCAGGCCCACGAAACGGGCAGGACTGCACTCCCTTAACAGCCTAAGTCAGTCACCGTCGTCCGATCGGTCACTTGCTCATGAGCGTTCGGTCGAGAGTTGGTGGGATCCGCCGTTCTCGGCCTTGGTCAGCAGGTCGCGGAAGCGGGCCGCGCCGGATACCGGCGAGGACCACTCGGAGGACATCTCCACCAGCCGGGTCTCCGGTCGCTCCAACCAGGACAGGATGCGTTCGGTCTCCTCCGCGGAGGCGCGCGGCACCGGCCCGTGGCCCGGCTCCACCGTCTCGGCGGTGGCCCGGATCGCGGTGATGGTCGGTCGAGGGTGGACCCCCGGCGGGGAGACCCCCGCCCCGGCGAGCCGGCCGTGCCGGACCAGCGCCAGCTCCCAGCCGCCGCCGGGGGCACGCCGGGCGGCGGTCAGCTCGGCGATCCGGGTCAGCCCGGCCAGCCGCTGCATCCGTACGCTCGCCCGCAGCACCGCCGCCAGCCGGGAGCGCACCACCGCGGCCTCCTCGTAGCGCTGGCCCGCCGACAGCGTCTCGATCCGGGCGAGCAGGGCGTCGACCACCACCTGCGGGTCGCTGGCCGTCGCCGTACGGAACGGGGCGGCGGCGCGGTGGTCGTACTCCTCCGGGGTGATCCGGTGCTCGCAGGGCGCCGGGCAGCGACCCAGCTCGGCCAGCGCGCAGGCCGGCGTGACCGTGCGCAGCGAGAGCCGGTGGGTGCACTGGCGCAGCGGGACGGCGTCGTGGAAACCGGCGGCGGCCAGCTCGGCGGCCTGCTTGGAGCGGAACGGACCCAGGTAGGCGGTGTCGCCGGGGGCGAGGCTGCGCACCACCGACAGTCGCGGATAGGGACCGTCGGTCAACTTGAGCCAGACCATCCGCTCCGGGAACTTGGAGCGCCGGTTGTACGGCGGGGCGTGCGCCGCGATCAGCCGCAGCTCCCGGACCTCGGCCTCCAGCGGGTGGGCGCACTCGACCGCCTCCACCCGCTCGGCGGCGGCCAGCATCTCCGAGATCCGGGCCCGCTTCTCCGCCGCGGTGAAGTAGCTGCGCACCCGGGTGGCGATGTCGCCGGAGGTGCCGACGTAGAGCGGCCGGTCGTCGGCGGCCCGGAAGATGTAGACCCCGGGCACCTTGGGCAGGCCCTCGGCGAGGTGCCGCTTGCGGCGCTGGGTGGGGGTGACCGCGCGGGCGAACTCGATGGCCTCGCCGACCGTGTCCACCCGGTGCCCGCCCAGCCGCCCGATCAGCCCGTGCAGCACGTCGACGGTGGCCTTGGCGTCGTCCAGCGCGCGGTGGGTGGGCTGGGTGGCGGTGCGGAAGTAGGCGGCGAGGGTGCCGAGCTTGCGGTTGGGCACCTCGTCGCGGGTGAGCACCCGGCGGGCCAGGGCGGCGGTGTCGAGCACCCGCGGGTTGGGCCAGCGGTAGCCGTGCTTCGCGCAGGCCGCCTTCAGGAAGCCCACGTCGTAGGGGGCGTTGTGGGCGACCAGCACGGCGTCGGCGATGAACTCCAAAAAGCTCGGCAGCACCTGCTCGATCGGCGGGGCCGGGATCAGCATGGCCTGGGTGATGCCGGTCAGCACGGTGATGAACGGCGGGATCGGCACCCCGGGGTTGACCAGGGTGGCCAGCACGCCCAGCTCCTCGCCGCCGCGCACCTTGACCGCGCCGATCTCGGTGATGCCGCCGCCGTCCGGGGCGCCGCCCGTCGTCTCCAGGTCGACCACCACGAAGGTCGTCGCGTAGAGCGGCAGCGCCGGGTCCACCCCGCCGCCCGCTGTCGGATCCAGACCGGCCAGCGTCTGCTGGACGTACTCGCCAGGTGCCACGCGCGGCAGGCTAGCGGCCCGGTCCGACACTCCCGTCGCAGCGGTCCCAGCGGTCACCGCCGGTCTAGGATGAGAGATCGGCTCACTCACCCGGCGGTGGGCCCGGTCGCGGTGGGAGACTTGCCCCATGCCCCTCACCGAGCCGTACGACGACCACCTCCCGGAGGAGGGGTCGTCGACCGCCGCGCCCGAGGGCGGAGCGGAACCGGGTGCGGGGGCGCCCGAGCCGGAGCCCACCCTGCCCGAGCCGGTCCGCCAGCGCATCGTCACGCTCACCGCGGCGGTGCTGCCCGGGCTGCCCGCCGACGAGTTGCCGGTGCCGCTGCGCCGGGTGGCCAAGTTCGCCCCGAACCGCCGTGCCCGGCTGGGCGCGCCGGTGATCGCCGCGCAACTCACCGCCGACCCGCTGTTCCGCCAGCGGGTCACCGCGCGGGTGCTCGCCGACGCCGGCGACCTGGGCGCCGCCGTGGTCGAGGGCACCGCGCCGGCCGCCGCCGACCCGGTCGAGGTGGCCGCGCTGGCGTACCTGGCCCGGCCCCGCGGCTGGCGGGAGCTGATCGAGGCCAGCGGCGCCGCCGTGCGGGCCGAGGCGGACAGCGCCGTCGTGGCCGAGCTGGTCCGGGAGGCCGAGCAGCGGGCCAGCCGCGCCGAGCACGACCGGGCGGTGGCCCGGGTCGAGGCGGAGAAGCTCCGCGACGAGGTGGCCCGGGTCCGCGAGGAGCTGGGGCAGCTGCGGGAGGAGAACCGCCAGCTCCAGCGGACGCTGCGGGAGACGCAGGCGCGCGAACGCCGGGCCAACGAGCTGCTCGCCACCGAGCGGGGCCGGGCGGCCCGGGCGGCCGCCGACAGCGACGCCGAGCTGCGCCGGGCGCGGGCCCGGCTGGCCGAGGCCGAGGCGGCGGCCGGGGTCGCCCGGGCCAGCGCCAAGGAGGCCCGCTCGGTCGACGACGCCCGGCTCTGGCTGCTGCTGGAGACCATCGGCCAGGCCGCCGTCGGGCTGCGCCGGGAGCTGGCGCTGGACCCGGTGGAGAAGCTGCCGGCCGACTTCGTGGCCGACGCGTTCGCCGACTCGTCGGCGGTGACGCCCGCCGGCACCGCCGCCCGCGCCCGGGACACCGACGACCCGGCCCGGCTGGACCAGCTGCTCGCCCTGCCCCGGGCGCACCTGGTGGTGGACGGCTACAACGTCACCAAGCGCGGCTTCGGCGAGATGTCCCTCGAACAGCAGCGCAAACGGCTGATCACCGGGCTGGGCGGGATCGCCGCGCAGACCGGCGACGAGGTCACCGTGGTCTTCGACGGCGCGGAGCGGATGCACGGGCTGCCGCCCACCCCGCGCGGCGTCCGGGTGCTCTTCTCCCGCAAGGGGGAGACCGCCGACGAGCTGATCCGCCGCCTGGTCCGGGCCGAGCCGGCCGGCCGGCCGGTGGTGGTGGTCTCGTCGGACCGCGAGGTCGCCGACGGCGTGCGCCGGCACGGCGCGTACCCGCTCGGCGCGGACTCGCTGCTGCGCCGGCTGGCCCGTTCCTGACTCTTGATCACTGTTGTCCGTTTCTGTCGTACCCGATGACTAGTGTCCGACCTGACCGACGGTGCGCGGGTGGTGACCAGGCTGTCGCCCCCGCCGCGCCGCACTCCGTCAGGGAGGCACGATGCTCATCGACTGCGACAGGTGCGGGATCCGGGGTGCCGGCTGTAACGGCTGCCTGGTGACCGCCCTGCTCGACGCCGACTCGCCGGCCGCCGACCTCGGGCCGGCCGAGCTCCGGGCGGTCGAGGTGTTCGCCCGGGCCGGCTTCGACGTGGAGGTGCTGGCCCACGAGGCCGCGCCGACCCGTGCCGCCCGCCGGCGCCGGGTGGCCTGACCCGCACCCACCCCGTCGCGTCTCCGTCGGCCGACCGCGCCGGTCGCCCGGCGGCAGGCCGTGCCGGTCGCCCGGCGGCGGGCCGCGCCGGCCGCCCGACAGTGGTCCGCGCCGGTCGGTCCGCACTGTGGGCACCGCGCCGGGCCCGGTGGCGACGGGCAATAGGATGGGCGCTCACGGCGGGAGGAGCGGCGGCATGACGCGGTTACGGCGTGGTGGCGGCGGGCCGGCGGACGAGGTGCCGGCGTGACCCCCCGCGGCTGGGCGGTGCTGACCCTCGGCGGGCTGGTGCTGGCGCTGCTGGTCGCCAGCATCGTGCTGGTGCCGTGGAGCCGGCCGCCGGCACCCCGGGCCGACCAGGTCGCCGCGCTGGGCGAACTCCCCGTCGACCAGGTGGCCCACGCGCGCGAGTTCCGCTCCGCGCTGCGCCCCGGCGCGTACGGCGCGCTGGTGGTCGGGCTGCTGGTGGCGGTGCTGCTCGGGCTCACCCCGCTCGGCGCCCGCCTGGTCGAGCTGGCCGGGCGCCCCTTCGGCGGCCACTGGACCGCCCGCGCGGTGCTCGGCGGGCTCGCCGTGGTGCTCCTCGCCGATCTGCTCACCCTGCCCTTCGCCGCCTGGCGGCAGTCCGTGCTCACCCGGTACGGGCTGAGCACCCACGGCTGGAGCGGCTGGGCCGTCGACCTGCTCAAGTCGTACGCGGTCAGCGCGGTCATCGGTGCGATCGCGCTGCTCGGCTTCTACACCGTGACCCGGCTCGCTCCCCGCTGGTGGTGGGCGTTCGGCGCCGCCGGGGCGGCCGGGTTGGTGGTGCTGCTGTCGTTCGTGCTGCCGGTGCTGGTGGAGCCGGTGTTCAACCGGTTCACCCCGATGGAGCAGGGTCCGCTGCGCACCGAGCTGATGGCGATGGCGGCCCGCGACGGGGTGCCGGTGCGCGACGTGCTGGTCGCCGACGCCTCCCGGCGGACGAAGGCGGTCAACGCGTACGTCTCCGGGCTGGGGCCGACCCGGCGGGTGGTGGTCTACGACACCCTGCTGCGCGAGGCCACCCCGGCCGAGGTGACCAGCGTGGTCGCGCACGAGCTGGGGCACGCGAAGGACCGGGACGTCTGGACCGGCACGCTCACCGGCGCGCTCGGCGCCGCCCTCGCGGTCGTCGCGCTCTACCTGCTGGGCTCCTGGGGGCCGCTGCTGCGGCTGGCCGGGGTCGACTCGGTCGCCGAGCCGCGCGCGTTCCCGCTGTTGATCGCTCTGGTGACGGTGGCCGGGCTGGTCGCCGCGCCGGCGCAGGCGCTGCTCTCCCGCCGGGTCGAGGCGCGCGCGGACGCGCACGCCCTCGCGCTGACCGGCGACCCGGCCACCTTCGAGGCGATGCAGCGCCGGTTGGCCGGGGTCAACCTGGCCGATCCCGATCCGCCGCGCTGGGAGTACCTCTGGTCGGCGTCGCATCCGTCCACCGTGGAGCGGATGGCCGCCGCCCGCGCCTATGCCAGGGAGGCCGGCAGATGAGCCGGACGCTGCTGATCACCAACGACTTCCCGCCCCGCCCCGGCGGCATCCAGTCCTTCGTGCACAACCTCGCCGTCCGCCAGCCCTCCGGCTCCGTGGTGGTCTACGCCTCCAGCTGGCGGGGGGCGGCGAAGTTCGACGCCGACCAGCCCTTCGAGGTGGTCCGGGAGCGGACCCGGGTGCTGCTGCCCACCCCGCTGGTGGCCCGCCGGGCGGCCCGGCTGGCCCGCGAGCACGGCTGCGACACGGTCTGGTTCGGCGCCGCCGCCCCGCTCGGCCTGCTGGCGGCCGGGCTGCGCCGCCGGGCGGGGATCCGCCGGGTGGTCGCGCAGACCCACGGCCACGAGGTCGGCTGGGCGGCGCTGCCCGCCGCCCGGGCCGCGCTGCGCCGGATCGGTCGCGGCACCGACGTGGTCACCTACCTCGGCGACTACACCCGGGTACGGCTCGAACGGGCGCTGCACGGGGTGACCGACCTGCACCGGCTGGCTCCCGGCGTCGACGTGGACACCTACCACCCGTCCGTCGACGGCGAGCCGGTCCGCGTCCGGCTGGGCCTGGCCGACCGGCCGGTGGTGGTGTGCGTGTCCCGGCTGGTGCCCCGCAAGGGGCAGGACATGCTGATCCGGGCCATGCCGGAGATCCGCCGCCGGGTGCCGGACGCGGCCCTGCTGGTGGTCGGCGGCGGGCCGTACCGGGCGGCACTGGAGAAGCTGGCCCGGCACACCGGCGTGGAGCGCGACGTGGTCTTCACCGGCTCGGTGCCCGCCGACGAGCTGCCCGCGCACTACGCCGCCGGTGACGTCTACGCGATGCCCTGCCGTACCCGCAACCGCGGCCTGGACGTCGAAGGGCTCGGCATCGTCTACCTGGAGGCCTCCGCGACCGGCCTGCCGGTGGTGGCCGGCGACTCCGGCGGCGCGCCGGACGCGGTCCGCGAGGGGGAGACCGGGTACGTGGTGCGCGGCCGGGACGTGGCCCAGCTCGCCGACCGGGTGGCCACCCTGCTCGCCGACCGGGACCTGGCCCGGCAGCTCGGGGCGGCCGGCCGGGCCTGGGTGGAGCGGGAGTGGCGCTGGGAGACCCAGGCGCAGCGGATGGCCGCCCTGCTCGCCGGCTGACGAGCGGCGCGGTCGACGGGTGGGGGCACGTCGGCGGGTGCCGGCGCGAGTCCGGGTCATGACATCACCGCGAGCGTGATACCTCAGAGGCATCAATATGACTCTGAGGTATCACGCTCGTTCGGTGACGGTCGGGTCGGATAGACAGCGCGTGGCGGCTCGGGGAGCGGTGCGGGCGTCCTGCGGCCATCGAGCGAGGGCGGCGGGGTGTCGCGATGCGGCAGTCCGCACGCCAGACCGGGCGGGCCAGGCGGTGCGGCCCGGCCCGCCCGGTCGGCGGAGGTGCGGTGTCGGTCAGGCTCCGGCGGGGACCCGCTCGGCCGGGGCGGCCGGGGCGGTTGCGGCGGTCCGCCGGGACAGCTTCCCCGGCCACCAGGTGCGGGCGCCCAGGTCGAGCGTCAGCGCCGGGATGAGCAGGCTGCGGACCAGCAGCGTGTCGAGCAGGATGCCGACGGCCACGATCACCCCGGTCTGCATCGACGGCACCAGCGGCAGCACGCCCAGCGCGCCGAACGTGGCCGCGAGCACGACCCCCGCGCTGGTGATGACGCCGCCGGTGACGGTCAGCGCCCGCAGGACGCCCGGCCGGTGGCCCAGCTGCGCCGCCTCCTCCCGGGCCCGCGTCATCAGGAAGATCGTGTAGTCGACGCCGAGGGCGACGAGGAACAGGAACGCCTGCAGCGGGATGCCCACGAAGAGCTTGGTGTAGCCCAGCGCGTCCAGGACGAAGCCGGCGGCCCCCATCGCGGCGGCGTACGACAGCACCACGCTCACCATCAGCAGCAGCGGCGCGACCAGCGCCCGCAGCAGGAGCACCAGGATGACGAGGACGACGGCGAGGATCAGCGGGATGACCACCCGGTTGTCGCGGCCGACGATGCG
Source organism: Micromonospora purpureochromogenes (assembly GCF_900091515.1). NCBI lineage: Bacteria > Bacillati > Actinomycetota > Actinomycetes > Micromonosporales > Micromonosporaceae > Micromonospora > Micromonospora purpureochromogenes. The sequence goes on from NZ_LT607410.1 coordinate 2,409,101, forward strand.
CTCCTCGTCCACCAGCACCGCGGTCCTGCCGCCGACCAGCGCCTGGGCGCCGGGCACCTCGTGCACCGCCGTGCGGAGCCGCTGCACGGTCTCCAAGGCGGCGTCGCTGTCCGGCGTGTCGGCCAGCACCGCGGGGACCCGTACCCAGGCGCCGTCCGGCGAGCGCTCCGGCTCGTCGACCCGGGCGACGCCGGGCACCGTCCGGGCGGCGGCGATCACCTGGTCGGCCGTACCGGCGGTGGCCAGGATCTCCGCCGGCGACGCGGAACCGCTCGGGTAGTGCGCGGCGATCAGCCGCTGGCCGGTCACCGAGCCGACCTCGGAGGTGAAGGACTCCTCGTTGGGCAGGCCGATGCTGAGGTTGCCGATGCCGAAGGTCAGCGCGACGAGCGCCGCCGCGGTGCCGATCCAGACCGCGCGGGGACGCCCCCCGACCAGCCCCGCGATCCGGCGCCAGATCCCGTGGTCGGCGGTGACGTCGGCGCTGACGGCGGTCGGCGTGTAGCGCGGCACGAACGGCCAGAAGAGCCACCGGCCGCACAGGACGAGCACCGCCGGCAGCAGGGTGGTCATCGCGAGCAGGGCGGCTCCGATGCCGACCGCGCCGACCGGGCCGAGGCCACGGGTGGACGGCAGGTCGGCGGCGAGCAGGCAGAGCAGTCCGATCGCGACGGTCGCGGCCGAGGCGCAGATCGCGCCGAACGACCGGCGCAGCGCCACCCGCATCGCCTCGTGCCGGTCGGCGTGCCGGCGCAGCTCCTCGCGGTACCGGGCGATCAGCAGCAGGGCGTAGTCCACGCCGACGCCGAAGACCAGCACCGTCAGGATGGTCTGGCTCTGGAAGTCGACGGTCACCCCGCCGTACTTCGCCATCAGGTACACGATGCCGCCGGCGAACTGGTTGGCGATGCCGACGGTGATCAGCGGGATCAGCCAGAGCACCGGGCTGCGGTAGGTGACCAGCAGCAGCACCGCGACGGTGGCCGCGGTGGCCAGCAGCAGGGTGGTGTCCATCCCGCCGAAGGCGTCGAGGACGTCGCTCTCCGCCGCCGCGTCGCCGGTCAGCGCGGTGCGCAGGCCCGCCGGCTGGTCGAGGGCGAGGCGTTCCTTGACGTCGGTCACCGCCTCCGGGCGCTGGGTGTCGTCACCGGCGACCGGGAAGGACACCAGCAGCGCCTTCCCGTCGCCACTGGGCACCGGGGGCGACACGGCGCCGCCGTCGGCGTACCGGACGAAGACGGCCCGGTCGGCCTCGGCCTTGGCGCGGTCGGCGTCGGTGAGGCCGCTGTCGCGGACGTAGACGGCGATCGCCACGGGCTTCTTCGAGTCCGGGAAGGCCGCCTCGGCCCGCTCCACGGCCCGGCTGCTCTCCACGCCGGCGGGCAGCAGGCCGAGCGTGTCGTTGTTCTGCACCTCGCTCAGCTTGATGGAGAGCGGGCCGGCCACCGCGACGAGGACCAGCCAGAAGACGATCAGGGCGTACTTGCTGCGTCGGCCGGACGGCAGACCGGCCAGTCTTTGCCGGGACATGTCGAGTTCCTCCGAGGATCGGGTTCGCTTCCTGCCTTCGATCCTTCTGGCCCACGGGCGTGCGGACAGGAGTGTCACGTCCCCGACGTCGGTGGTCCTAGCACCACCGAAGCCGGGGCGGTCGTGCCCGAGAATGGAACCCGTGGACAGCCCCGTACGAGAGTTCGCCCGCCAGACGGTCCGGCCCGGCGCGACCGCCGCCCTCCAGGGCCTGGCCGTCGCCGTGCTCTCCCTGACCACCAATGTCGCGCTGTTCGTGCTGTCGCTGGTGTCGCTGCTGCTCATCCCCGTCTTCGGCATCGGTTTCGCGCTGTTCCCGATGGTGACGGCGTTGGTGCGGCTGTCGACCGGCTTGCAACGTCGGCTGGCCCGGTGGGGCGGCGTACCCATCGCCACGCCGTACCGGCCGCTGCCGGAGGGGGCGCAGTTCGGCACCTGGCGGCGCTTCCGATGGGTGGTGGGCGACCCGGCCACCTGGCGGGACTTCGCCTGGCTGGTCCCCGGCGCGGTCACCGGCGGGGCGTGCCTGCTCGCGTTCGTCCTGCCGCTGTACGGGCTGGAGGGCTCGCTCGGGGTGCCGCTGCTGCTCTACGTCCTCGCCGACTCCTACGGCTATGGCCTGTTCTGGCCGATGACCAACCTGGCCGAGGCGCTGGCCGCGCTGCCGCAGGGCTGGCTGCTGCTGCTCGGCGGCCTGGCCGTCGCCCCCTGGCTGGTCTGGTTGCACCTGCGCTTCGCCCGGCTCTTCCTGGCCCCCACCCGGGCGGCGGAGCTGGCGCTGCGGGTCCGCCAGCTCACCGTCACCCGGGCCGACACCGTCGACGCCCAGGCGGCCGAGCTGCGCCGCATCGAGCGGGACCTGCACGACGGCGCGCAGGCGCGGCTGGTCGCGCTGAGCATGAGCATCGGCCTGGCCGAGCAGCTGCTGGAGCAGGACCCGACCGCCGCCGGGAAGCTGCTGGCCGAGGCGCGGGAGACCAGCGGTCAGGCCCTGGTCGAGCTGCGCGGCCTGGTGCGCGGCATCCACCCGCCGGTGCTCGCCGAGCGCGGCCTGGACGGCGCGGTCCGGGCCCTCGCGCTGGCCGTGCCGCTGCCGGTGGCGGTCGAGGTGGAGCTGCCGGGCCGCCCGGTGGCGCCGGTGGAGTCGGCGGCGTACTTCGCGGTGGCCGAGGGGCTGGCGAACGTCACCAAGCACAGCGGCGCCGCGCAGGCCTGGATCCAGGTGAGCTACGGCGACGGCCGACTGACCATGGTGGTGGGTGACGACGGCCGGGGCGGCGCCGACCCGGCGGCGGGCAGCGGACTGGCCGGGATCGGACGACGGCTCGCGGCCTTTGATGGAACGATGGTGGTGACCAGTCCGCCCGGCGGGCCCACAGTCGTGACCATGGAGCTGCCTTGCGAGTTGTCATCGCCGAAGACCTCGCCCTCCTCCGGGACGGGCTGACCCGCATCCTCGAGGCGTTCGGCTTCGAGGTGGTCGCGGCCGTCGACAACGGACCGTCGGTGCTGTCGGCCCTGGTCACCCACCGCCCGGACGTGGCGGTGCTCGACGTGCGGCTGCCACCGACCTTCACCGACGAGGGCTTGCAGGCCGCCATCGGAGCCCGCGCCGAGATCCCCGGCCTGCCGATCCTGGTGCTCTCCCAGCACGTCGAGCAGCTCTACGCCCGGGAGTTGCTCTCCGACCGCGCCGGTGGCGTCGGCTACCTGCTCAAGGACCGGGTCTCCAACGTGGCCCAGTTCGTCGACGCGGTACGCCGGGTGGCCGGCGGCGGCACCGTGATGGACCCGGAGGTGGTCTCCCAGCTGCTGGCCAGCCGCTCCGGGGCCGAGCCGTTGCAGGAGCTGACCGCCCGCGAGCGCGAGGTGCTGGGCCTGATGGCCGAGGGGCGGTCCAACGCGGCGATCGCCGCGCGGCTCTTCGTCACCGAGAAGGCGGTCAGCAAGCACATCAACAACATCTTCAGCAAGCTGCGGATGCCGCCGTCGGACGACGACAACCGGCGGGTGCTGGCGGTGCTGACGTACCTCAACGGGGACGACAGCCAGCTGCCGGTGCCGGGCCGGGCGCCGCGGCGTACCGCCGCCGGACCGTCGCTACCCGGCTGAGGCGACCGGCTCGACGCCAGCCATTGTGGACAGCGCGGGGGAGCGGCCGAGGCAGCCCTCGGCCGGCCCCGGCCGCCCGAAGTACCAGCCCTGACCGGCGTCGCAGCCGATCGCCCGCAGCCGTTCGGCCTGCCCGGCCGTCTCCACCCCCTCGGCGGTGACGGTCAGGTCCAGCGCGTGGGCCAGCGACACCAGGGAGGCGAGGATCCGCTCGTCGGTGCGGCTGGCCGGGTCGACCGCCGGCGCGCGCAGCCCGGTGACGAACTCCCCGGCCACCTTCAGCTCGGTCACCGGCAGGTCCCGCAGGTACGCCAGGTTGCAGTAGCCGGTGCCGAAGTCGTCGATGGCGATCCGTACGCCGAGGTCGGCCAGGACCCGCAGGGCCCGGACGGGCTCCTCCGCGGTGCTCATCATGGTGCTCTCGGTGAGCTCCAACTGGAGCCGTTCCGGCGGCAGGCCGGTGGCCGCCAGCAGGCTGCGCACCTCCTGCACCAGGCCGGGCCGGTGCACCTGGCGGACGGCCAGGTTGACGCTGACGAAGGGGGCCCGGGCACCCCAGCTCTCCGCCTCGCGGCAGGCCTCCGCGAGCACCCAGCCGCCGAGCCGGACGATCAGGCCGGTCTCCTCGGCCAGCCCGATGAAGCTGTCCGGCCGCAGCACGCCCAGCTCCGGGTGGCGCCAGCGGACCAGCGCCTCCACGCCGAGCATCGTGCCGTCGCGCAGCGAGGTCAGCGGCTGGTAGTCGAGGAAGAACTCACCCCGGTCGATCGCGGCGGGGATCGCCGCGGCGAGGGCGTACCGGGCCAGGTCGGCGCGGTGCCGGTCCGGGTCGAACACCGACCAGCGGGCGCCCCCGGCCGCCTTGGCCCAGTGCAGGGTGCTGTCGGCCGCCCGCATCAGCTCGCCGGGGGTGGTGCCGGCCACCGGGCGCTCCACGATGCCGATGCTGGCGGTGAGGGTCAGCTCGTGCCCGTCGACCAGGAAGGGCTCGGCGAGCGCGGCCAGCGCCGCCTCGGCGACCGCGACCGCGTCGTCGACCCGGGCGGTGCGCTCGACCAGGATGACGAACTCGTCGCCGCCGAGCCGGGCGAGCAGGTGCTCGCCGAGCGCCGCGCGCAGCCGCCGCGCCACCGACACCAGCAGGGCGTCGCCGATCTGGTGCCCGAGCGAGTCGTTGACCACCTTGAACCGGTCGAGGTCGAGGAAGCAGACGCCCACCCGGTCGGCGCTCCGGCCCGGCGCGCCGATCGCCGCGGTGAGCCGCTCGGTGAACAGGAGCCGGTTGGGCAGGTCGGTCAGCGGGTCGTGGCTGGCCTGGTGGCGAAACCGGGCCTCGCTGTCGCGCAGCGCCCGCTCGGCCTGGGCCCGGGCCACCATCGCGGCCCGGCGGATCGACTCCTGCTCGTCGAGCGTCCGGTCGCGCAGCGCCCGGGCGTACCCGGTGGTGACGGTGGCCAGCAGCCGGGCCATCCGGTCCTCGACGTCGTCGGCGACCAGCCCCAGGTCGCGGATCAGGCGGAGCTGGATGACCTCCACGGTGCGGCCGAGACCCTCGGCCGAGGCGATGTGGGCGGCGACCAGCTCCGCGCCCACCTGGTGCCCGACGCGCGGGTCGAACGGCTCGGCCCGCAGCGCCCCGGCCAACCGCTCGGTGAGCCGTTGCAGCAGCAGTTCCAGCTGCGCCTGGGTCATCGGCAGGTAGCTGGTGCCGGAGACCGCCTTGGCCCAGGCACGGGCGAACACGCCGGGGCACGACGGGTGCCCCGGCAGGTCCGGTGTCTCACCCACCGAGGCGTCCGACGCCACCCATGAAGACCGCCTGCGCGGCGTCCTCGGCGCTCTCCGGCGACTCCGGCCGCCACTGCGGCACCCACACCACGCCCGGTTCGAGCAGCGTGAAGCCGTCGAAGAGTGCGGTCAGCTCGGCCCGGCTGCGGATCGAGAGCGGACTGTCGGTGCGGCGGTAGACCCGCTCGGCCTCGGCCCGTTCGCCGGTGTGGCCCCGGTCCTCGTCGGTGGCCTGCGACATCACCAGGTAGCTGCCCGGCGCCAGGGTCTCGCGCAGCGTCCGCAGGATCTCCTCGGGCCGGTCCGCGTCCGGGACGAAGTGCAGCACCGCCACGATCAGCACGGCCACCGGCTGGGAGAGGTCGAGCAGCTTGGTCACCTCGGGATGGCTGAGGATCGCGGCCGGTCGGCGCAGGTCCTCCTGGACGACCGTGGCGCCGGGATTGCCCTGGAGGATCTCCCGGCTGTGGGCCACCGCCACCGGGTCGACGTCGACGTAGACCACCCGGGAGTCGGGCGCGGCGCGCTGGGCGATCTCGTGCACGTTGCCGACGGTGGGGATGCCCGAGCCGATGTCGAGGAACTGACGGACGCCGGAGTCGACCAGGTACTGCACCGCCCGCCGCATGAACGCCCGGTTGGCCTGGGCCATCAGCGGAGCCTCGGGGACCGCCTCCATCATCGCCCGGGCCGCCGCCCGGTCGGCGGCGAAGTTGTGCGAGCCGCCGAGGTAGTAGTCGTACATGCGGGCGACGCTGGGGCGCTCGATGTCGATGTCGTCGGGTGCCCAGTCCGGCCGCTGCATGCCCACCCCTTTAGCTGACAAACGCGAGGATCGTCGCCCGCGCGGGCCACGCGGGTATTCTGCCCTCGCTTCGCCCCGGTGCAAAGACCACGGTCGTTGCGCGACGGCATGCTCACTCAGGGCGCTGGGGGCGCTGCCGTTGCCGGTGCCCCGGACAGGCGAGAGGTCCGCGACCGGCGGGCGGCGCGGACCTCTCGACGACGGGCCGGAGCCTCAGAACTTGGGCGCGTCCGGGGCCTCGAGCAGGCCCAGCCGCAGCGCCGTCATCAGCGCCTGGGCGCGGTTGGCCGCACCCAGCTTCTCGTAGAGCTTCGAGATGTGGGTCTTGGCGGTGGACTCGCTGACGAACAACTGCTTGGCGATGCCGGCCACGCTCATGCCGTCGGCCAGCAGCCGCAGCACCTGCCCCTCGCGGGGGGAGAGCTGCGGACCGGACGGGGCCAGCCGGCGCTTCATCGCCTCGGCCAGGTCGGCCGCGGTGAAGGCGCTGGGGGAGGAGGCGGCGTGCCGGGCGGCGGCCACCACCTCGTCGGCCGGCGCGGTCTTCGGCACGAAGGCGCTCGCGCCGGCCTCCAGCGCGCCGAAGAGCTGGTCGTCACCGGCGTACATCGTGAGCACGACGATCCCCATCGTCGTGCTGGACTTGCGCAGGGCCCGGGTGGCCTCGAGGCCACTGCCGTCCGGGAGGCGCAGATCCATGATGACGACGTCCGGCTGCAGCGCGCCAGCCTGGCGTACGCCCTCCGCCGCCGTGGCGGCCTCGCCGACGACCTCGAACTGCCGGTCGCGCTCGAAGGCGTGCCGAAGCCCCTTGCGGATCAGGTCGTGATCGTCGACAAGGAGGACCTTGGTACGAGTGGCCGGTGTCGGGCTTGTGGTCATCCTCGGGTTACTCCCCTTCTGCTGCTGCGCTGCCACGCACGTTATCGCGCCGGGGCGAGGAACCGACCACCACCGCCACGGTCGTGCCGCTGGGCTGTCGCGGCCTGATCTCCAACCGGCCCCGGATACGTTCCGCCCTCTCGGCCATGATCGCAAGACCGTAGTGCCCGTCCGCGTGCTGGTCACCGATGCCGTGACCGTCATCCGACACTTCGATCTGCGCGTACGGGGGGTCCACCTCGCAGGTGACCCAGAGATTCGAGGCCCCCGCGTGCTTGCGCGCGTTGGTGACCGCCTCCTGCGCGATACGCAGCAACTCGGCCTCGGTGGCGGCGGGCAGTCGGGCGGTGGACTCGTCCAGCGACAGGTGCACCCGCAGGCCGCCGGAGGCGCCGACGGTGCGCGCGTACTCGGCGATCGCGGCGGCCAGGCCGCCGTGCCGGTCCACCTCGCTGCGCAGCTCGAACAGGCTCAGCCGCAGCTCGGTGATCACCCGGGTCACCTCGCCGCGCAGCGTACGCAGCCCCTCGGCGGTCTCGTCGGCGTCGTCGTGGACGGTGGCCAGGGCGTTGTCGATGCCGTAGCCGACCATCACCAGCTCCTGGGCGACCCCGTCGTGGATCTCCCGGGCCAGCCGCTGCCGCTCCTCGTTGGTGGCTAGCGAGCGCACCTCGTCGAAGAGCAGCGCCGCCTCCAGCCGCAGCGCGGCGGGGCCGGTCAGCGCGGTCACCCGGGACACCACCGGCGGCGGGTACGCGTGCGCGGCGTCCGCCTCCAGCACCACCAGCCCGACCGTACGCACGCCGGCGACCAGCGGCACGATCAGCGCCGAGACGTCCCCGCCGCGGTGCGAGCGGGCCTGCGACCGGGCCGCGGTCTGCGGCTGCTGGCTGGCCCAGGCGTCGGCGATGGCCGAGTCCGCGTCGAGCGTCGTCTCCCAGTCCACCCGGTCCACCCCGACCTGGGCGAGCACCACGAGCCGGCCGCCGCCGCTGGCCGAGAGCACCGCGGCCCGGTTGTTGGGCGCGACGCCGCGCAGCTCCTCCAGCAGGTGCTCGGAGATGCCGCCCGGGTCCAGGGTCGCGCCGGGCAGCTGGCGGGCGACCGTGCGCAGCTGGGTCAGCAGCCGGGTCGCCTCCGCGTACGGCTGCGGCTTGCCCTCGCCCCGGACCCGCATCACCTGGTGCAGCGTGCCGGCCGCGTAGAGCCCGAGCCCGGCCAGGATCAGCCACTGCGCGCAGACCGCCAGGTAGCCGGGCTGGCCGAGCTGCCGCCCGCCGTCCACCTCGGTGAACGCCCCGGCGATCAGCAAGGTCGCCGCGGCGACGCCGAGCAGCGCCGCGCCCTCGCGGAAGCGGCGGCGCAGCGCGGTGACCGTCACCGGCACCGCCAGGTAGGGCAGCACCGCCGAGGCGCCGAGCCCACCGACCGATCCGCCGAGGGCGGATTCGACGGCGACCTGGCTGGCGGCCAGTCCCAGCACCACCGCTTCGGCGACCCGGCTGAGCGGGCCGAGCAGCCGGTGCTCGGGGGCGAGCACCGCCGGCAGGCCGGCGGCCGCCAGCAGGGCGATCCACCAGAGCTGGGCGGGGTCGCGGGTGGCGATCAGGGTCAGGACGCCGACCAGGACGAGCATGATCCCGCGCGCCGCGACGGCGAGGGGATGCGGCTGGGGTCGGACGGGTGTGGAGGCGGGCACGTGACGGATGGTAGTCAGCTCCGGTAGATCTCGGCGATCTCGGACGCGTACGTCTTGTGCACGACCTGCCGCTTGACCTTGAGCGACGGGGTCAGTTCGCCGGTGGCCTCGGTGAAGTCCCGGGGCAGGATCCGGAAGACCTTGATCGCCTCGGCCTTGGAGACCGCCTGGTTGGCCACGTCGACCGCGCCCTGGATCTCGACCCGCAGCTCCTCGTGGTCGACCAGCTCCTCGACCCGCGTGTCCTCCGGCAGGCCGTGCGTGGCCAGCCACTTCGGCAGGGCCTCCTCGTCGACGGTGACCAGCGCGGCGATGAACGGCTGCCGGTCGCCGACCACCAGGCACTGGCTGACCAGCGGGTGCGCCCGCACCTGGTCCTCGAGCACGACCGGTGCGACGTTCTTGCCGCCGGCCGTCACGATGATCTCCTTCTTGCGGCCGGTGATGCTGACGAACCCGTCGCTGTCGATCTGACCCAGGTCGCCGGTGCGGAACCAGCCGTCGGTGGTGATCGCCTCGGCGGTCGCCGCCTCGTTGCGCCAGTAGCCCTGGAAGATCAGGTCGCCGGAGATCAGGATCTCGCCGTCGTCGTCGATCCGGATGGTGACGCCGGGCAGCGGCCGGCCGACCGTGCCGATCCGGGTGGCGGTGGGCAGGTTCGCGGCGGCGGCGGGGGAGGTCTCGGTCAGGCCGTAGCCCTCGCAGATGGTCACCCCGATGCCGCGGAAGAAGTGCCCGAGCCGGGCGCCGAGCGGGGCGCCACCGGAGATCGCGTCCCGGCAGCGGCCGCCGAGCGCGGCGCGCAGCTTGCGGTAGACCAGCTTGTCGAAGAGCGCGTGCTGGGCGCGCAGGGTCAGGCCCGGGCCGTCGGGGGTCTCCAGCGCCTCGCTGTAGGCGATGGCCACCCGCTCGGCCCGGTCGAAGATCTTGCCCTTGCCGTCCGCCTCGGCCTTCTGCCGGGCGGCGTTGTAGACCTTCTCGAAGACCCGGGGTACGGAGAGCACGAAGGTCGGCTTGAACGCCTGGAGCTCGGCGACCAGGTTCTTGGTGTCGGGGCAGTACGCCATGGTGGCCCGGGCCTGCACCACGCCGATCTGGATGAGCCGGGCGAAGGCGTGCGCCAGCGGGAGGAAGAGCAGGGTCGACGCGCCGGGCCGGAACAGGTTCGGCAGCACCGGCACGGCGTTGGCGATGTCGGCGTACATGTTGCGGTGGGTCAGCACGCAGCCCTTGGGCCGGCCGGTGGTGCCGCTGGTGTAGATGATCGTGGCGACGTCGGCGGCGCGGACCGCCTTGCGGCGCCGCTCGACCTCCTCCGGTTCGACCGACGCGCCGGCCGCGACGATCTCGTCCACCCCGCCCAGCTCGATCTGCCAGACCTGGCGCAGCTCGGGCAGCCGGTCGCGGACGCCGGCGACCAGGGTGGCGTGCGCGTTGGACTCCACCACGACGGCGACCGCGCCGGAGTCGGCGAGGATCCAGGCGGCCTGCTCGGCGCTGGAGGTCTCGTAGATGGGCACGGTGACCGCGCCGGCCGCCCAGATGGCGTAGTCGAGCAGGGTCCACTCGTAGCGGGTGCGGCTCATCAGCGCGACCCGGTCGCCCGGGTTGACGCCCGAGCCGACCAGGCCGCGGGCCACGGCGACGACCTCGTCGCGGAACTGCCGGCAGGTCACGTCCACCTGGGCGGCACCCTCGGCGCGGGCGGCGGGCCGGACGAACTGGACCGCGTCCGGCGCGGTCGCGGCGTTGTCCCAGACCGGGTCGGTCAGGTTGGCCGCGTCGCCGATGGTGACGATCGGCGGGACGGAGAACTCGCGCACCTGCACTCCCTCGTGCTCGCACTGGCCGGGCCGGCCGCCGTGGCGGTTCGGCTTTGTCGAAACCTACCCGCACGCCCGGGCGGGTGAGGTAGGGAGGCCGCCCGCCCGCCTGGTGGGACGCCGCCGTCGCGGGGCCGTCGGCGCCGCCGCGCCGGGCGTGGCCGGGGTCAAGCGCCGCGCGCCGGGGTCGCTCCGGGTAGCCTCCCCCCATGGCGGACTCCTCCACCCAGTCGATCATCATCGGCGCGTCACCGGACCGGGTGGCGGCGGTCATCTGCGACTTCGCGAGCTACCCCGAGTGGACCGAGGCGGTGCGCCGGGCCGAGGTGGTCGAGGAGTACGAGGACGGCTACGCCAGCCAGGTCCACTTCACCATCGACGCCGGCGTGATGGCCGACGAGTACGTGCTGGCGTACGAGTACGCCGAGGACCTGTCCCGGATCGAGTGGCACCTGGTGGCGCCGTCGAAGATGCAGAAGTCCCAGCGCGGGTCGTACGACATCGTCGGCAACCCGGACGGGACGTCGACGGTCACCTACACCCTCGAGGTCGAGCTGTCGGTGGGCATGCTCGGCATGTTTCGCCGCAAGGCCGAGAAAATGATCATGGATACGGCGTTGAAGCAGCTCAAGCGCCGGGTAGAAGCAACCGGTGCGGCACAGTGACGCAGCCGGCGGCACGGTAGAGGAGCCGACGATGGCGGGTACGCAACCGGGCTCCGCCCGGGAGGAGGCCGAGCGGCTCGTCGCCACGCTGCTGGCCACGGCACGGTTGGCCAACGCCGGGTCCGGCGGCGGTCCGTGGGGCCCGCTCGGTGGGATCCTCTCCGGTGTCCTCGGTCACAGTGGCGGCGCCTCCGGCCCGGCCGGGGGTGCCGGCGGCACCGGGGGATTCGCCACCGGATCGCCGGAATGCTGCGTCTGCCCGGTCTGCCGCGGTATCGCGGCGCTGCGCGATCCGAGTCCGGAATTCGCCGAGCGGCTCGCCACCGGCGCCGGTGATCTGGCCGCCGGGATCGCCAGTCTGATGCGCGCGTTCGCTCCCGCCGACAGCGGGGAAGCCTCGGACAGGGCGGCCGGAGCGGCCGGTGCCCCCGGACCCGCCGCCAGGTCGGACGCCGACGCCGACCACGTGTGGCGCGAGGCGACCCGTACCGGGCATGATTCTCCGTCGGCGCCGGAGCGGGACGTCTGGTCCGCCGCCACGCGGGCGGAGGACGTGGTCGTGCCGGCCGCCGCCGCGCCCGTCGACGACGCCGGGCCGGTCGCGCCGGCCCAGGTCCGGTCGACGGCCGACCGTCCGGTGGTGCCCGCCTCGCGAGCGCCGGCCGGCGCGGGCGGGGACGCACCAGGCGACGAGGCCTGAACACGGGACATCCGACATCACATCCGGCCGGTCCGGCCGATGTCGGGCAGCACAGCAGAGGGGAGTGGCAGCGGTGACGCTGACCATCGGAGTCGACGTCGGTGGCACGAAGGTGGCCGGCGGTGTCGTGGACGACACCGGCAAGGTTCTCGTGCAGGCCCGACGGGACACCCCTGCGGACGATGTCGGCAAGACCCGCGACGTCATCATCGAGCTGGTCACCGAACTGGCGACCGGCCACGACATCGGCGCGGTCGGCATCGGCGCGGCCGGTTGGATCGACGCCTCCCGCTCCACCGTGCTCTTCGCCCCCAACCTGGCCTGGCGGGACGAACCGCTGCGCGAGTACGTCAGCACCGCCACCGGCCTGCCGGTGATCGTGGAGAACGACGGCAACGTGGCCGCCTGGGCCGAGTTCCGCTACGGCGCGGCCCGCGACGCCGACGACTCGATGGTCATGTTCACCATCGGCACCGGGGTCGGCGGCGGCATCGTGCTCGGCGGCGAGCTGCTGCGCGGCGCCAACGGCATCGCGGCCGAGCTCGGCCACATGCTGACCGTCCCGGACGGCCACCAGTGCGGCTGCGGCCGGCTCGGCTGCATCGAGCAGTACGCCAGCGGCAGCGCCCTGGTCCGCTTCGCCCGGGCCGGCGCCCGGCAGGAGCCGCAGCGCGCCACCGCCCTGCTGGAGCTGGCCGGCGGCGACGCCGAGGCGGTCACCGGCCCGATGGTCACCGCCGCCGCGCAGGCCGGCGACCCGATCTCCGCCGAGGCGTTCGCCCAGATCGGGCGCTGGCTCGGCACCAGCCTGGCCGACATGGCCCAGATCCTCGACCCGCAGGTGCTGGTGGTCGGCGGCGGCGTCGTCGAGGCCGGCGACCTGCTGCTCGGCCCGACCCGGCGCTCGTTCACCGACGCGCTGGCCCAGCGCAGCCGGCTCGCCGTGGCCGAGGTGCGCCCCGCTGAGCTGGGCAACACCGCCGGCGTCATCGGTGCCGCCGACCTCGCCCGCCGGCTGTGACCGTCGCGCCGGCCCCCGCCGGCGGGGTGCGACTGCGGGTGGTGTCGTACAACATCCACAGCCAGCGTGACGACACGGCCGCGCTGGCGGCGGTGGTCCGCGAGGCGGCCCCCGACGTGGTGATCGTGCAGGAGGCCCCGCGCCGGTTCCGCTGGCGGCAGCGCTGCGCCACCCTCGCCGAGTCGTTCGGCCTGGTGGTGGCCGCCGGTGGCCTGCCGTCGCTGGGCAACCTGCTGCTCACCAGCCTCCGGGTGCGGGTGCTGGCGACCCGCTGCCAGCGGTTTCCGCTCACCCCCGGGCGGCACCTGCGCGGCGCGGCGTACGCCGAGTGCGCCGTCGGCGGCGCGCGGTTCCTGCTGGCCGGCTCGCACCTGTCCACCGACCCGGCCGAGCGGCCCCGCCAGGCCGCGCTGCTCAAGCGCGAGCTGGCCGGCGCCGACCTGCCGGTGGTGCTGGGCGCGGACCTCAACGAGGGCCCGGACGGGGCGGCCTGGCGCACCGTCGGTGCGGGACTGACCGACGCGGCGGTCGCCGCCGACGCCGCTGACCGGCACACCTACTCCTGCGCCAACCCGCGCCGGCGCATCGACGCGCTCTTCGTCGATCCGCGGGTCACCGTGGTCGGCTACGACGTGGTCGACACCCCGCTCACCCGGCGGGCCAGCGACCACTTCCCGGTCCTGGTCGACCTGCTCCTGCCGGCCACCGCCTGAGCCCGGCGCCGGTCCGCGCCCGGAGTGCCGGGCTGGACAACCGGCTCCGGGTACGGGGAGGATGCCCGTCGAACCGGCGTTCGTGCCGCACATAAGGAGATTCCCCGGTGCCCCCCTCCACCGAGCACGGCCGGCCCGATCCGGAGACCACGCTCGCCCCGAGCCGGGACGGCCGCCCGGTCTCCGACCGGGGCGACACGGTCTGCGTCATCGGCGCCGGCGCCAGCGGCCTGACCGCCGTGAAGAACCTGAAAGAGCACGGCTTCGGCGTCGACTGCTACGAGCGCGAGACCGGCGTCGGCGGCGCGTGGAACTGGCGGCACGACCGCAGCCCGGTGTACGCCAGCACCCACCTGATCTCGTCGCGGCCGTTCACCCAGTTCCCCGACTTCCCGATGCCGGACTCCTGGCCGGACTACCCGCACCACAGCCAGCTGCTGTCCTACTTCGAGCGCTACGCCGACCACTTCGACCTGCGCCAGCACATCTGGTTCGGCACCGAGGTCGTCCGGGTCGAGCCGGTGGTCGGCGATCGCTGGGACGTCACCACCCGCAGCACCGGCGGGTACGGCCCGGAGCGCACCTCCCGCTACGCCGCTGTGGTGGTCGCCAACGGCCACAACTGGTCGCCGAAGCTGCCCCGCTACGAGGGGCTGGAGGAGTTCCGGGGCGAGGTCATGCACGCCTCGTCCTACAAGGACCCCGCGCAGCTGCGCGGCAAGCGGGTGCTGGTGGTCGGCGCGGGCAACACCGGCTGTGACATCGCGGTCGAGGCCGCCCAGCAGGCCTCCCGCTGCTGGCACTCCACCCGCCGCGGCTACTGGTACGCCCCGAAGTACGTCCTCGGCCGCCCGGCCGACCAGGTCAACGACGCCCTGCTCGCGCTGCGCGTGCCGCTGCGGGTCCGGCAGTGGCTCTACCACTGGACGCTGCGGCTGACCGTCGGCGACCTGACCCGGTTCGGCCTGCCGAAGCCCGACCACCGGGTCTACGAGACCCATCCGATCGCCAACAGCCAGCTGGTCTACTACGTCGGCCACGGCGAGATCACCCCGGTGCCGGAGCTGGCCCGGTTCCACGCCGGCGGGGTCACCCTCACCGACGGGCGGGAGATCGACCCGGAACTGGTCGTCTTCGCCACCGGCTACCTGCCCCGCTTCGAGTTCCTCGACCCGAAGGTGCTCGGCGACGAAGACGCCTCGGGCCGCCCCCGGCTCTGGCTCAACGCCCTCGTCCCCGGGTACCCGACGCTCGCGGTGGCCGGCCTGGTCCAGCCGGACTCCGGCATCTTCACCCTGTCGCACTGGCAGACCGTGCTCTTCGCCCGGCTGCTCCAGGCCCGGCTGGGCCGCCCGGAGCGGGCGGCCGCGTTCGCGTCCAAGGTGGAGGCCGGTGCCGGGGAGCGGTACTCCGGCAAGGTCAAGGACAGCAGCCGGCACTGGTTCGAGGTGGGCCACGCCGACTACCTGCGCGCCGTACAGCGCGCCCTGCACGAGCTGGAGAGCGACCGGTGAGTGCGCGCGAGGTGGCGGGGCGGGCTCGAGCGGTCGCGGACGGAGGGCAAAGCAGATGAGCGAGCGGCTGCGGATCATGCGGGGCCGGGAGTGGGCCCGCCCGGTCCGCCCGGCCCGGCGGGAGGTGCTGGGCGCGGCCCCGGAGCTGGAGGAGGGGCGGCCGCCGCTGCTCTTCGTCCCCGGCTTCGGGCACGGGGCCTGGGCGTTCGCCGAGCACTGGCTGGAGCACGCCGCGTCGCGCGGCTTCGCGGCGTACGCGCTGAGCCTGCGTGGGCACGGCGGCAGCGAGCCGGCGCCGGAGGCGACGCTGCGGGCGTACACCCATGACGTGGTCCAGGTGGCCGCGGGCCTGCCGCGCCAGGCGGTGCTGGTGGGGTACGGCGCCGGGGCGCTCGTGGTGACCCACGCGCTGGCCCGCTACCCGGCCCGGGCCGCGGTGCTGGCCGCGCCGGTGCTGGGCGGCTGGTCGACGGCCGGCGTGGCGCTGCGCCGCAACCCGGTCGGCACGCTGCCCGCGCTGTTCGGCGGCGGCCTGCGGCTGCACCGCCGGCAGCTGTTCAGCGGGGAGCTGCCGGAGGCGGACGCCCGCCGGCACGTGGCGCGGCTCGGCCGGGCCGGGCGGCGCGCGCAGTGGCAGCTGCTGGCCGGCCGGGAGGCCGAGCCGGCGGTGGGTCGCCCGCCGGTGCTGGTGCTGGGCAGCCCGGACGACCGGGTGGTGCCGCCGGCCGCGCTGACCCGGGCCGCCCGCCGGTACGGCTCGGCTCCGCTGCTCTTTCCCGGCATGGGGCACGACCTGATGCTCGACGCCCGGTGGCGGGAGCCGATCGACGCGATCCTCGACTGGCTGGTCAAGGACCCGCAGCGGGTGTGACCGGGGTCAGCCGGTGCTGCCCAGCCGGGTGACCAGCGAGCCGGTCTGGTCCAGGGCGCTGAGGTAGGAGCGGGCCCAGGCGCGGATGTCGTGGCGGTGCAGATACGTCCGCATCGCCCGCATCCGGTCGCCGACGTCGTCCGGGCCGGCCCGCAGCGCGGTGAGCAGCATCTGCTTCAGGCCCTCCAGGTCGTGCGGGTTGACCAGGTACGCCTGCTCCAGCTCGGCCGCCGCGCCGGCGAACTCGCTGAGCAGCAGCGCGCCGGTGTCGTCGACCCGGGCGGCGACGTACTCCTTGGCGACCAGGTTCATCCCGTCCCGCAGCGGGGTCACCGCCATCACGTCGGCGACCCGGTAGAGGGCGGCCAGCTCGGCGCGGTCGAAGGGCTGGTTGAGGTAATGGATGGCCGGCTCGCCGACCCGGCCGAACTCGCCGTTGATCCGGCCGACCTCGCGCTCCACCCGGTCCCGCAGTATCTGGTACTGGCCGACCCGCTCCCGGCTGGGCACCGCCACCTGGACCAGCACCGTGTCCCGGACCTTGACGTCGCCGCTGGCCAGCAGCTCGCTGTAGGCCTTGAGCCGCTGCTCGATGCCCTTGGTGTAGTCCATCCGGTCGACGCTGAGGATCACCTGCTGCGGGTCGCCGAGGTCGTGGCGCAGCCGGCGGGCCCGGGCGGTCACGTCGGGACGGCCGGCGAGCGCAGCCATCTCGGCCGTGTCGATCGAGACCGGGTACGCCCCGACCCGCACCACCCGGTCGTCGACGCCGATCCGCCGGTCGGTGGCCGGCAGGTCGAGCACCTTCACCACCAACTGGGCGAAGTTGTGCGCGGCCTGGGCCCGCTGGAAGCCGATCAGGTCGGCGCCGAGCATGCCGCGCAGCAGCTCGGCCCGCCGGGGCAGCTGCATGAACAACTCCGGCGGCGGGAATGGCACGTGCAGGAAGAAGCCGATCCGCAGGTCCGGCCGGAGCGCCCGGAGCAGGCCGGGAACCAGTTGCAGGTGGTAGTCCTGCACCCAGACCAGGCCGCCCGGCTCGGCCACCGCCGCGGCCGCCTCGGCGAACCGCTGGTTGACCCGCTGGTACGCCTCCCACCAGCGGCGGTGGTACACCGGCTGCTCGACGGCGTCGTGGTAGAGCGGCCAGAGGGTGGCGTTTGCGAAGCCCTCGTAGTGGTCGCGCAGGTCCTCGGCGGTGAGCGAGACGGAGTGCATGCGGACGCCGTCGATGTCGGGCAGGCGGGGCGCGGGACCGGTGCCGCCGGCCCAGCCGACCCAGGTGGCCGGGGTGTGTCGCAGCAGTGGGTGCAGCGCGCTGACCAGCCCACCGGGGCTGCGGCGCCACTCGCAGGCGCCGTCGGGCGCCATGCTGTCGTCGATGGGGAGCCGATTGGCCACCACCACCAGGGAACTGGAATTCGGTCGCATCTCGGGCATTCCGATCCGCAGCGGGGGCCGACCACCGCGAGGGGAGGAACAACCGGGCAGCCGGAGGGGGGAAGTGACGGACAGCGGTATTCCTACTGACCGTAAGTTACACCACTGTTACCTCGGCGGCGGGGTCGTGGCCGTCCCGGGATACGGGCGAAGGGTGCCGATCGGACGGGGGAGCGTCAGACGACCGCGCCGTCGTCGGGATCCTCGTCGTCCTCGTCGCCGGGACGCAGCCGCCAGATCAGCGTGACGAAGCCGGCGAGGATGCCGGTGAACCCGAGCAGGGTCACCACCGAGGCGTCCACCGGCAGCAGCGCCGGGTTGAGGAAGAGCACGAAGCCGAGCACGATCGCCAGCACGCCGACCACCGCGTACTTCGACACCCGGGGCAGCGGCGGGGGCGGGGGCGGGGTGTAGCCCTCGTCCTCCCCACCCGGCAGGTCGGCGCCGAAGGTGTCCAGACCGTCCAGCAGCGAGGGCTCCTCGGCCCGCGGCCGGCTCACCGAGACGCCGGAGATGTCCGCCGCGTACGGCAGCCGCCGCACGTCGGTGGCGGTCGGGCCGGTGGCCTCCTCGGTGCGGGTCGCCGGCGCGCCGGCCGGGCCGGTCGGGTCGTCGTCGACGTCCTCGGCGGCGGGCCAGGGGTGGCTGCCGGCGGCCGGGGCGGTGTGGAAGGCGGCGACGATCCGGTCCCACTCGGCGTCGACGTCCGGCTCGCCGCGCGGCGGCTCCGGGGTCGACTCGTCGGCGAGTTGGGTGAGGTAGTCCCGGGCGGTGGTCAGGTGCGAGCGGTCCACGTAGAGCCGGTCGACCGGCCGGGCCGGGACGGTGGTGGTGCGGGTGATCGGGTTGAGGTCGGCCGACGGCTGGAGGTAGGCCGCGATTCCGCCGGCGGCGAGCACGTCGAGCAGGTGCTCGCCGACGCGCGGATCGACGTCGCCCGCGACGGCGTACTCGCTCGCGTCGATCCCGTTGTCCCGCCGCCCCCGGCGGGCCCCACCCGCTGACACCGGACATCCTCCTCGGCGCACCTCACGGTGCGGTTGTGTCGGCGCCCCGTACGCCGTGCCCTGAATCGTGACACGTCCGGACCCGGTTCCGGGAGTGCGTTGTGGCGTGCCGCTCCCGGTTCGTAGGCTCATGGCCGACGATCCCGCCCGCCGACGGCCATTCCCGGCGGGGTCGCCGGGTCCGCCCGGCGGCCCGCCGACCCGATCGGCGGTGGTGTCGCCCGCCCCTGCTTCGGAAGGACACCGTTGCTGTACTGGCTGATGAAGTACATCATCCTCGGCCCGCTGCTCAGGCTGATCTTCCGTCCCCGGGTGGAGGGGCTGCACCACGTGCCGGAGACCGGTCCGGTGATCCTCGCGAGCAACCACCTGTCGTTCTCGGATTCGATCTTCACCCCGCTGATCGTGCCGCGAAAAGTCACTTTCGTGGCCAAGGCGGAATACTTCACCGGTAAGGGCATCAAAGGCTGGCTCACCAAGGCGTTCTTCGCCGGCACCGGCTGCATCCCGGTCGACCGCTCCGGCGGCCGCGCCGCCCAGGCGGCCCTGAACACCCAGCTCACCGTGCTGCGGGGCGGCGGCGTCGCCGGGATCTACCCGGAGGGGACCCGGTCGCCCGACGGGCGGCTCTACCGGGGCAAGACCGGGGTGGCCCGGCTCGCGCTGGAGAGCGGCGCCCCGGTGGTCCCGGTGGCGATGCTCAACCTCGACGAGATCCAGCCGCCCGGCAAGCTGATCCCCAAGATCGCCCGGGTCCGGATCCGGTTCGGCCCGCCGCTGGACTTCTCCCGCTACGCCGGCCTGGCCGGCGACCGCTTCGTCGAGCGCGCGGTGACCGACGAGATCATGTACGAACTGATGGAGCTCTCCGGTCGCGAGTACATCGACATGTACGCCGCGAAGCTGAAGAACCAGCCCCCCACCGAGCCGGTCACCCGCGAGCCGATCGCCGCCTGACCGACCCCCCCGCCACGTGCTGCCCTGAGCGTGCAGTTTCACGGAAAGAGTGGCTATTCCGCGCGGAACAGCCACTCTTTCCGTGAAACTGGGCGGATCTTGGGCCCGGGGGTGGCGGGTGGGTGGGCCGGGGGAGCGGGGGTCAGGAGGCGAGGGCGGGGCCGGCCTGCTGGACCGGGCCGCGGGCCAGGTCCAGCAGGCCCGGGGCGTCGTTGCGCAGGGCGAAGGTGCGTACCTCCGTCAGCGGCGCCCGGGCCGCCGGGTCGCCGGCCAGGGTCAGCTCCGCCGCCGCCAGCGCCAGGGCCAGCACCCGGTCGGTGACGTCCGGGATGCGGGCGTAGATCTCCGCCCCGGCCAGGTGCAGCTCGCCGGCGCGCCGGTGGTCGCCGTCCGCCGCGGCCAGCGCCCCGGTCACGGTGCGCAGCGCCGCCTCCGACCACGGGGTGCGGTGGGCCAACTGGTCCAGCATCGCCCGGACCCGTACGGCGGCGTCCCGGCCGGCCAGCGTCGCCGCGTACGCCGCCGCCGCGATCCACTCGCCGCTGGCCAGCGCCGGCACGGCCGTCCACGCGTCGGCCAGCTCGTCCACCAGTGCGGCCGCCTCGTCGAGTCGCCCCTGCAACGCCCGGCAGAGCGCGGCCATCCCGAGCATCGTCCAGTAGGGCCGGTGGAACCCGCCGCGGCGGGCCGTCTCCAGCGCCGCCGCCACGTCGTCGCGGTGCCGCTCGGCCCCCACGGCGGCCGGCTCGTCCCCGGCGGCCGGGAGCGGGCGCGGCGCCAGCGGCACCGGTAGGCCCCGCAGCACCAGCAGGCACGAGCGCAGGCCGCGCACCTGCATGTCCCAGCCGCCGGTGGGGGTGTCCACGAACGCGTCGGCGGCGGCCAGCAGCCGGCCGAAGTCCCCGTCGAAGTACGCCCGCATCGCCTCGCCGGAGTAGCTGGTGGCGAGGGTCTGCCCGCTGCCCCGGGCGGCCGGCGCGGTCGACAGCAGCGCGTCGGAGCGCAGCCAGTCGCCCTCCTCGCGCAGCGCGAAGGCGAGGTTCTGCAACGCCCGGGGCAGGGCCAGCAGCTGCTGGGTCCGGCTCAACTCGACCAGCGCGTGCAGCTCGTCCAGGCCGGCCCGGTCACCGGCCTGGTAGCGGGCGGTGGCCGCGGTGATCCGGGCGTTGGTGCGGATCTCCGCCAGGCCCAGGCGCTCGCCGATCCCGGCCGCCGTCTCGGCGGCGGCCACCGCCGCGTCCCGCTCGTAGTTGAGCATGTGCAGCCGGCCCAGCTCGGCGTGCGCGTCCGCCTTCTGGGCACTGTCCGGCAGTGGCGCGAAGAGCGCGACCGCGCGGTCCAGACAGGCCACCGCGGCGCTGCGGTCGGCGCGCAGCCAGGCGGCCTGGCCGAGCAGCGTCCACGCCCGGGCGGCGCAGGCGTCGTCGTCGTGCGCGAGCAGCCGGTCGGCCAGCGCGTGCAGCTGCTCCGGGCCGCCGCCGGAGAGGAAGGCGTTGCCGTCGCGGTAGAACGAGATCTCGGTGCTCAGCAGCTCCAGTTGCAGCCGGTCGACCGGGTCGCTGTCGTCGGCCAGGCCGAGGGCGCGGCCCGCGTGGCTGGCCGCGGCGTCCAGCCCGTGCAGGGCGTACGCGCGGCGGGCCGCCCGGTGCAGCGCGGCCCGCGCGGGGCCGGCGTACCGCTGGATCGGCATGCCCAGCGTGCGGGCGATCTCGTGGGCCGCCCAGCGGTGGTGCGCCAGCACCTCGGCCAGATCGGTGTCCCGGCTCTGCGACAGCGCGTCCAGCCAGCCGGCCGTCCGCTCGTGCCGGGCCACCCGCTCGGTACGCGGCAACCGCTGGTAGCAGACGTCGCGCACCAGCACGTGCCGGAACCGGAACTCCGGCTGCCCGGCCATCGTGGACGCCGCCTGCTCGTGGATGAAGTCGCGCTGCTCCAGCCGGCGCAGGGACCGCTCCACCGACTCGACCGGCTGGCCCAGCGCGGCGGCCACCGCGCCCGGCCAGAACTGCACGCCGACCACCGAGGCGGCCAGCAGCACCGCGCGGTCCTTGGCGTCGAGCAGGTCGACGCGATTGGCGATGACCGAGTGCACGCTTTCGGGCATCGGCAGTTCGAGGTGCTTCTCCAGCGACCAGCCCCGCCCGGACTGGCGCAGCGCGCCCTGTTCGATCAGCATCCGCACGTACTCGTGGGCGTAGAGCGGGTTGCCCCCGGCCACCTCGATCAGTGGGGTGAGCATGTCGGCGGAGAAGGCCGCCTGGCCGAACATGTGCGCGTAGAGCGAGGCGATGCCGGTGTCGCGCAGCGGCGGGAGGGTGATCGTCACCGAGCCGGTGATGGTGCCCGCCCAGCTCGGGTCCCGGTCCACCAGTTCCGGGCGGGCGGTGCAGAGCAGCAGCAGCGGCACGTCCCGGGCGGCGGCGCCGAGCAGCTCGACGAAGCGCAGCATCGCGTCGTCGGCCCAGTGCAGGTCCTCGAAGACCAGCACGGTGGGACGGCGGGCGGCGAGCGCCAGCAGGAAGCGACGCCAGGCCGACTCGGTCTCCTCCGCGGGCATTGTGACGCCGGCCAGCCCGACCAGCGGGCGCAGCGCGTCCACCAGCCGGTCCCGCTCGCCGGGGCCGACCAGCTCGGCCACCGCCGCGCTCAGCCGGCGGGACGCGGTGGGGGCCGGATCGGTGTCCAGGATGCCGGCCTCGGTCTTGACGATGTCGGCCAGCGCGGCGAACGTGACGTTCTCGCCGAACGGCGGGCACCGCCCGGTACGCCAGCTCACCGGCTCGTCGACCAGCCGCCCGGAGTGTCGGTACAGCTCCCGGATCAGCCGGCTCTTGCCGATGCCGGCCCGGCCGAAGAGCGTCACCACCTGGGGGCGGCGGTCCCGCAGCGACCGGTGCAGGGCGTTGACCAGCAGGCCCAGCTCGTGTTCGCGGTCGATCAGCGGGGTGGTGTCGGGTTCCCGGTCGGTCGGCTGCCGGCGTACCGGGGACAGGGCCAGCCAGACCTCGGTGGGCGAGGAACGCCCGCGCAGGGTGACCGGCGGCTGCTCGGCGTACCGGATGGCGTCCTTGGTCAGCGCGTGGGTGGTGCCGCAGACCAGCACCCCGCCGGGCGGCGACACGGACTGCATCCGGGAGGCGGTGTTGACCACGTCGCCGGCCACGATGGCCTGCCCGCCGTCGCGGGCGGCGGCCACGTCGACCAGCGCCTCGCCGGTCGCCACGCCCACCCGGAAGCGCAGCTCGTCGGCGCCGGTGGGGGCGAACCGGGTGAGCACCCGTTGCAGCTCCAGCCCGGCCCGGACGCAGCGCAGCGCGTCGGTCTCGGTGGCCACCGGGGCACCGAACAGCGCCATCACCGCGTCGCCGATGTACTTCTCGACCACCCCGCCGTACTGCCCGACGACCCGCTTGGCGGCGGAGAAGAAGCCGGTCTGCATGCCGCGGACCTGCTCGGGGTCGGCCCGTTCGACGTACGGCGTGAAGTCGATCAGGTCGACGAAGAGCACGCTGACCCGGCGGCGGTCCTCCTGCGGGGTCGCGACGGGCTGGCCGGAGCCGGCCCGGGGCGCGCCGCACGAGGTGCAGAACACCGCGTCGGTGGCGAGCGGCCGCAGGCAGTGCGGGCAGAGCGCACCCAGCTCCGTCCCACAGCCACCGCAGAAGCGGTCGCCGTCGGCGGCGGTACGTCCACAACGGTCACACTGCGCGGAGATGACACCCTCCACTGGGTGGGTCTGCCTGCCGGTCGTCGCCCGGTGTCCACCGTGAGTATCGCCGTTGCCGGCGCTGTCAGGTACCGGGCTGTTGGCTTGTGGACACTCCTCCGGCCGGTGGGGAGAGCTACATTCAGGCGGCCGAAATCGCATCAATGATCAAGGGGAGAGATCATGGTATATGTGAAGCTGGAGAGCGACTGGACCGACGGTGACGGCGTCGCCCACTCCGCGGGGGAGTCGGTCGACGTCGACGCGGCCACACTGGCCGTGCTCCAGGCCGAGGGGATCGTCAGCGAGCAGTCCGGCGACGGCAAGGACGGCACCGACTGGGCCGGGCCGACCGGCACCACCACCAGTTGGGCGGGACCGACCAGCACCACCCCGTGAGCCGGGGGCGGTGAGCCGACGCGGCCGGCGCAGGCAGCGCCCGGCCGCGTCGCGCGGTCAGCGGTCGTTCATCCCGGCCCGGCGGCGCAGCGCCGACACGTCGGTGACGACGATCCGGCGACCCTCGGTCCGCAGCCAGCCCCGGCTGGCGAAGGAGCCGATCGCCTGGTTGACGCTCTGCCGGGAGCCGCCGGCCATCTCGGCGAGCTGACTCTGGTTGAGCTCGATGGTGATCATCGGGGCCTGGCTCTCGCCGGCCAGCCGGACCAGGGTCTTGGCCACCCGGCCGGGCAGGTCCAGGAAGACATGGTCGGCGTTCTGCTCGGTCAGCCGGCGGATCAGCCCGCCCAGCGAGCGCATCACCGCGTCCAGGATGCGCGGGTTGGAGTGCACCAGCTCCATGAAGGCGGGCCGGGACAGGGCCAGCGCGGCGCTGTCCTCGATCGCCTCCGCGGACGCCGAGCGGGTGGAGGCGTCCAGCAGCGAGACCTCGCCGAGCACGTCCGGCGGTCGGATCACCGACAGCACCGCCCGTTCGCCGGTCGGCGCGGTGCGGAACACCGCCACCGCCCCCCGGCGCAGCACGATCAGCGACTCGCCCGGGTCGTTCTCCACGAAGAGCAGCTGGCCCTTGCGGTACGTGCGCGGCACCGCCGCGGCGATCACCCGCTGCCGCACCTCCGGCTCCAGCCCGGCGAACATCTCCACGCCCGTGAGGGCGTCACCCGGCTCCGGCAGGCGCATCTCCACGGCCCAACCCCTCCCCGGTCAAGGACCACAACTCGCTCACCGGGTGAACCTGACGGCCCCTGAAGAGGTGAACTGACACCGGTTCGGCGTCCGGTAGCGGTACACATCAGATCATGACGGTCCAGTCGCTTGCTGTACACCCCTCAAATCGTCTGCGTGACGCCGCCGGACGGGGTCGAGGTGCCGGCTGAGGTGCGGTTTTGCCCCCGTCGCAAGGGTGGGGAGCCGGTCGGGATCGGACCCGGGCGGCGGACGCCGCCGGGCGTACGCGAGGATTGACGCGATGGTCTACCGCTATTTCTACGACTGCGAATTCATCGAGGACGGCCGCATCGTCGACCTCGTGTCGATCGGTGTCGTCGACGAGTACGGCCGTGAGTTCTATGCGGTCTCCACCCAGTTCGACGACTCCCGCGCCGTGCCCTGGGTGCGCCGCAACGTGCTCGACAAGCTGCCGTCCCCGGCCGACCGCGCCTGGCGCTCGCGCGAGCGCATCCGCGACGACCTCTACGACTTCCTGCTGGAGCCGGTCCGCGACCGTCCGGGCGAGCAGCTCGAACTCTGGGCCTGGTACGCCGCGTACGACCACGTGGTGCTGGCCCAGCTCTGGGGGGCGATGCCGGCGCTGCCCCGGGAGATCCCCCGGTTCACCAAGGAGCTGCGCCAGCTCTGGGACGACCGGGGCCGGCCGAAGCTGCCCGACGCCGACGCCGACCGGCACGACGCCCTGGTCGACGCCCGGCACAACCTGGCGCGCTGGCGGGCGATGACCGGCCGGTGAGGCGATGCGGGTTTGACCCGTTCTGTCCTGGGCACCGGTTCGACGAGCCGATGCGAGGGAGTTCACGATGAGCAGTGACCCGACCAGCGCCGCCGAGGCCCGCCGCCGCGTGACCGAGCTGATCCGACAGGCTCGGATCTGCATGCTGACCACCATCGGCGTCGACGGTCGGATGGTGAGCCGGCCGATGGCGTTGCAGGAGGCGGAGTTCGACGGCGACCTCTGGTTCTTCGCCTACGCGGACTCGCCGAAGGTGCGCCAGATCCGGGTCAACCCGGAGGTGAACGTCGCCTTCTCCGACCAGCGGCACGACGCCTGGGTGTCGGTCTCCGGCACCGCCCAGGAGAGCTACGACCGGGCGAAGGCCGAGCAGCTGTGGAACCCGCTGCTGAAGACCTGGTTCCCGGACGGCCTGGACACCCCCGGCCTGACGCTGATCAAGGTGCACGCCAACTCCGCCGAGTACTGGGACTCGCCCGGCGGCGCGGTGGTCAACCTGCTCGGGTTCGCCAAGGCGGCGGTGACCGGCAGGCCACCGAAGGCGGGCGAGAACCACGAGGTCAGCTACTGACCGGTAGGTCGGTTCGGCGGATGGAACGGGGCCGGGGCGCGGTGTCGGCGGACCCCCGCGCCGACTACAGTGCGCACTGACGGCCCGCCCCGGGCCGGCAACGGCGCCGATGGTCTGATCTGACGCATATCCTGGGGCTTATCCGGGCTTCACCTGATGCTCCAGGAGGATGAGCAGATCATGCGTATCGGCGTGCTCACCGGCGGCGGCGACTGCCCAGGTCTCAACGCGGTAATCCGGGCGGTGGTCCGCAAGGGCGTCGCCACCTACAGTCACGAGTTCGTGGGCTTCAAGGACGGCTGGAAGGGCCCGCTGGAGGGCCTGTCCAAGCCGCTGGGCATCGCGGAGGTCCGCGGCATCCTGCCGCGCGGCGGCACCATCCTCGGCTCGTCCCGGACCAACCCGTTCAAGATCGAGAACGGCGTGGAACGGATCAAGGAGAACCTTGCCGCGCAGGGCGTGGACGCGCTGATCGCGATCGGCGGCGAGGACACCCTCGGGGTCGCCACCAAGCTGCACGAGCTGGGCGTCAACGTGGTCGGCGTGCCGAAGACGATCGACAACGACCTCGGCGCCACCGACTACACCTTCGGCTTCGACACCGCGGTCAACATCGCGATGGAGGCGATCGACCGCCTGCACACCACCGCGGAGAGCCACCACCGCACCCTGGTCGTCGAGGTGATGGGCCGGCACGCCGGCTGGATCGCCCTGCACGCCGGCCTGGCCGGTGGCGCCAACGTGATCCTGCTGCCGGAGCGGCAGTTCGACGTCGAGCAGGTCGCCGGCTACGTCGAGAAGCGCTTCCAGCACCAGTACGCCCCGATCGTGGTGGTCGCCGAGGGCGCGCAGCCGCTGGAGGGCCAGATGGTCCTGCACAACCAGGAGCTGGACTCGTTCGGCCACGTCCGCCTCGGCGGCATCGGCCAGTGGCTCGCCGAGCAGCTGGAGGCGAAGACCGGCAAGGAGGCCCGCACTGTCGTGCTGGGCCACATCCAGCGCGGCGGCACCCCGACCGCCTTCGACCGGGTGCTCGCCACCCGGCTCGGCCTCCAGGCGATCGACGCGGCGCACGAGGGCGACTGGGGCAAGATGGTCGCGATGCAGAGCACCGACATCGTCCGGGTGCCGCTGGCCGACGCCACGGCTGAGCTGAAGACCGTGCCGCTGGAGCGGTACGCCGAGGCCGAGGTCTTCTTCGGCAGCTGATCGCCCGGTGCCGGTGGCGTGGCGGAACACCCGCCGCGCCGCCGGCCACCGTGACGGAAGGGGTACCACAGCGATGGCACCGGGCAGGCACACGGTCGCCGTGATCGGCGCCGGCAAGATCGGCGAGCTGATGCTCTCCGGGCTGCTGCGCTCCGGCTGGCCGGTGGAGCGGCTGCTGGCCACCGCCCGGCGTCCGGCGCGCGCCGAGGAGCTGACCGCCCGGTACGGCGTACGGGTGGTCGACAACCTCACCGCGGTCGAGGAGGCGGCGGTGCTGGCGATCTCGGTCAAGCCGCAGGACGCGGCGACCCTGCTGGACGAGATCGGCCCCAAGGTTCCGCCGGACAAGCTGGTCATCTCGCTCTGCGCCGGCCTGCCCACCGGCTTCTTCGCCCGCCGGCTGCCCGAGGGCACCCCGGTGGTCCGGGTGATGACCAACACGCCGGCCCTGGTCGACCAGGCGATGACCGCCATCTCGGCCGGCGCGCACGCCACCGGCGCGCATTTGGAGCTGGCCGAGGAGATGTTCACTCCGCTCGGCGCCACCATCCGGGTGCCCGAGTCCCAGCAGGACGCGGTCACCGCGCTCTCCGGCTCCGGTCCCGCGTACTTCTACCTGCTGGTCGAGGCCATGATCGACGCGGGCATCCTGCTCGGCCTGCCCCGGCAGGTGGCGCACGAGCTGATCGTGCAGACCGCGATCGGCTCGGCGGTGATGCTGCGCGACTCCGGGGAGCACCCGGTGAAGCTGCGCGAGGCGGTCACCTCACCGGCCGGCACCACCATCTCCGCCATCCGTGAACTGGAGAACCACGGCGTCCGCGCGGCCATGCTGGCCGCCCTGGAGGCGGCCCGCGACCGGGCCCGCGAGCTGGCCGCCCAGGCCGACTGAGCCCGCCGGCGGGCGGGCCGGGGCACCTCGTCCCGGAGCGCTCCGGGCGCGGGCTGGGCCGCTCGACGGCGTCCCGGTGGCCCATACTTGCCGGGTGTTCACTCTCGCCCAGGCCCGGCACCTGGTGGCCACCCTGCGCCCCCGCGTCGACGAGCTGATCCGGCTCCGTGCCGACCTCGCCGAACTCCGCGCCGACCTGGCGGCCTCGGGGGTCTCGGCCCTCGGCGGCCGGGCCGAGGTGAAGGGGCTGGAGGCCCGGCTGCACGCCGTGCTGGAGGAGCTGAACGGACACGACATCCAGGTCAAGGGCATCGCCCCGGTGCTGCTGGACTTCCCCGGCGAACGCGACGGCCGGCCGGTGCTGTGGTGCTGGCTGGAGGGGGACACCGACGTGCGCTGGTACCACCGCGCCGAGTGCGGCTTCGCCGGCCGTCGACCGGTCTGACGCACCGCCGGCCGCCGGTCTGACGCATCGCCGGCCGCCGAGCGGTCTGCCGCTCAGTCGGCCGCCGAGCGGGGGAGCGGGTCGGCCGGCGGCGCGGCGACCGCGAAGACCACCACGTTGTCCCGGTAGTGGCCGGAGCGCCGGTCGAAGTCACCGCCGCAGGTGACCAGACGCAGCTCCGGGCCGGGGGTGGGGCCGTACACGGTGGCGGTGGGGAAGGCGTCCTTGCGGGTGCGCAGCGACCCGGTGACCCGGAAGGCCAGCCGTTGCCCGCCGCGCCAGACCTCGATCCGGTCGCCCGCGCGCAGCTCACCGAGGCGGGCGAAGACGGCCGGCCCCCGGCGGGAGTCGAGGTGGCCGGCGATCACCGCCGGCCCCGGGTCGCCCGGCGCGGGGCCGCCGCCGTACCAGCCGGCCCGGTCGTAGTCGGCGGGCGGGACCAGCTGGCCGGCCGCGTCCAGCCCGAGCACCGCGAGGTCGGCGTCGACGCCGATCCGCGCGACGCGTACCCGGGTGGGGGGACCGTGCGGCGCGGGCAGCGGGGCGGCGGTCGTCGCGCAACCGTCGACGCAGCCCGGCCGCCAGCTCGCCGGCGGCACCGGCGCGGCCTCGCCGGCCAGCCCGACGCCGGTGCCGGCGGCGAGGCAGACCGCCGCGCCGGCCGCGACCAGCGCGGCCAGCGGCGCCCGGCGGTCGCGGTGCCGCCGGATCGCGAAGCCGGGCCGGCTGGTCACCAGACCGGTCGCCGCCGGCGCCGCACCAGCAGCGCCGCCCCGACCACCACGGCCGCCGCGAGCAGGGCGCCGGCCACCATCGGGTACGCCCCGAGCCCCCGCCCGGCCAGCCCACCGGCTCCCGCCGCCACCCCGCCGGCCGGGGTGACCGCCCCGCCCCGGGCGTCCTCGCGCAGCTCGGTGACGAGCCCACCGCGCCGGCCGTCCAGCACCAGCAGCGAGTAGACCCGGCCGCCGCTGAGGGTGACCTCGGCGTCCGTGGTCGGGCCGTTGTCCCCGCCCAGCCGCAGCCGCCAGCGTCCCGGATCGATCTCGCGGTAGTCGGTGGTGGTGGCGAAGCGGACGGCGTCGGCGATGGCCGGCCCGTCGGTCGCCGCGACGTCGATCACCGGCGCCCGGACCGACGCCTGCACGACGCGGACCTTGGCCTGCCCGGGGGTCGGGGCGCTGAGATCGTCGGCGAGCACCCGCAGGCCGAGGTCGGCGTGCCGGCCCACCCCGGCGACCGTGTACGCCGCGCCGGCCTCGACGGCCACCTCGGTGGTGAGCACCGGTGGTTGGCTGGCCGGGGCGCCCGCCTCGCGCATCGCCACCGCGTACCGGCCGGCGGGCAGGGGCAGGTACGCGGAGACCACCCCGTAGCCGACGGCGGGGAAGACCCGGGGCTCGGCAACGCCCGGCGCGGAGAGGTAGACGTCCACGGCGGGGGTGTCGGGGGAGAGGTGCGCCAGGCGCACGTACCCGACGTCCTGGCCGGCGGCGGCCCGGGCGGGTGGGGTGGCGGCGGCGGTCAGCGCGGCGCCGAGCAGCAGCGCCCCGGCGGCGGCGACCAGCCGGCGGGGCGCGGTACGGAGCTGGGGCATACGTCGCCTCCGAGGCGTGTCAGGGGACCGGTCATAGAGTCTCGTTCAAGGGACTGCCGCGCAACTCCCGACGCGCGTGTCGTGGCCGTTCCCGACCAGCGGAATCACCTGCGACACCCGGCCGCCGGGGTGCGGTACCGTCCGGTCATGATCAAGGTGCGGCGGGCCGGACCCGGTGACGCGGCGGAGATCGTCCGGCTGCGCGGGGTGATGCTGGCGTCGATGGACGGGGCGGAGCCGCCGCCCGGGCCGTGGCAGCCGGCCGCCCGCGAGGTGCTGCGCGAGCGGCTCGCCGACCCGGTGGACCTGATGGCCGTCTTCGTGGTGGACGCTCCCGACCGGCCCGGCGTGCTCGCCGCCTGCGCGACCGGCACCATCGAGCGTCGCCTGGGCGGGCCGGGCAACCCCAGTGGACTGACCGGCTACGTCTTCAACGTGGTCACCGATCCGGGGTACCGGCGGCGCGGCTACTCGCGGGCCTGCATGACGGGCCTGCTCGACTGGTACCGGGACCGCGGCGTGCTGAAGATCGACCTGCGGGCGTCGGTGGCCGGCGAGGCGCTCTACCGCTCGCTCGGCTTCCGGGACACCCCCGGCCCCACCCTGCGCCTGAGCCTGCCCGCGTCCTGAGGAGTCGCCGTGTTCGCCCTGCCGTTGACCGGTTCCGCCGAGCTGCGCCCGCTGTCGCCCTGGTGCGCGGAGGAGTTCCTGGCCCACCTCGACCGGGCCCGGGAGCACATCGCGCCCTGGGTCGGCGCGTCCTTCGTGGCCACCGACCTCGACTCGGCCCGGACCGTGCTGCGTCGCTACGCCGACCTGTGGGCGCGCGACGCCGGTGGCATCTGGGGGATCTGGGACGGCGGCGTCCTGGTCGGCGGGGTGATGTTCGTGTCGTTCGACGCGGCGCTCGGCGTCTGTGAGGCGGGCTGCTGGCTGGAGCCGGCGGCCGAGGGTCGGGGGCTGGTCACCCGCGCGGTGGGCCGGATCGTCGACTGGGCGGTGGGCGAGCGGGGCATCCAGCGGGTGGAGTGGCGCACCAACGCCACCAACACGCGCAGCATCGCCGTGGCCCGGCGGCTCGGCATGCGCCGGGACGGCACGCTGCGGCAGCTCTACCCGGGCCCGGCGGGCCGGATCGACATCGAGGTCTGGTCGGTGCTCGCCGCCGAGTGGCGCTCGCCGGCCTGACGCCGGCCCGTCCAGCGCCCGACCCCGGGTGGCTGGGGCTGCTCCGGGTGCGGCCCCGGACGGCCGGGACGGGGGCCGGCCCGCAGCGGTGGCGGTGCCGGACCGGCACCGCCACCGGGTGGAGCGTCGCCGCTCAGCTGTCGGCGTAGCGGCGGGCGGCGGCGAGCGCGGCCCGGACCTGCTCCGCGTTCCTCGGCGCGGGCCGCTCCCAGTCGGCCGGGTCGGCCGAGTAGAGGCCGGCGTACGCGGCGGTGTCCCGCTGGAACCGCCAGCCCTCGGCCAGCGGCCCGACGTCGACGGCGTCGTACCCGAGCGAGTCGAGGAACGCGGTCACCGCGGCCTTGGCGCCGGCGTCGTCGCCGGCGATCGGCAGCGCGCTGCGTTCGGCGGCCCCGGCCGGGCGGGCCAGGGCGTGCAGGTGCGCGAAGTAGATGTTGTTGAAGGCCTTGACCACGCGGGACTCCGGCAGGTGCGCCTGGAGCAGCTCACTGGTGGTGGTCGACTCGTCGTCCAGCTCCGGGAAGTGCCCGTCCCGCTCCGGGTAGTAGTTGTTGGTGTCGATGACCGTCTTGCCGGCCAGCGGCGCGGCGGGCACCTCGCGGTAGGCCCGCAGCGGAATGGTGACCACGACCAGGTCGCCCGCCGCGGCGGACTCGGCCGGCGTGGCCGCTCGGGCCCGTGGGCCCAGCTCCGCCACCAGGTCCTTCAGCGTCTCCGGTCCGCGCGAGTTGCTGAGCACCACGTCGTGACCGGCGGCCACCGCCAGCCGGGCCACGGTGCCACCGATGTTGCCGCTGCCGATCAGTCCCACAGTTGTCATGTCCGTTGCCAACTCCGGTGTGGACGTCGGCATTCCCCACCGCCGTGCTTGGTTATTCGGCCGGCGGCGCGCACGGATCCTCCCGTGGAGGAATCCTTCATCATCGATCGCATCACTGGCAATGGTTTGTATCGCTAAGTATCTATCTGCACCTGCCGCGCAATCGGTGATCTTCCGACCCGCACCGATCAATTGATATCTATCTCACACCACCACTTCCCACCCCCAGGAGTGCGACGTGCGGAGATCCCGTTTCATGACCCTCGCCCTGAGCCTCGCCGCGTCCCTCGGCGTCACGCTCGGCATCGCGGTGCCCGCCCAGGCATCCCCCAGCGACCAGTACATCGCCCTCGGCGACTCGTACGCCTCCGGCGTCGGCGCCGGGAACTACACCGCCGAGAGCGGTTCCTGCCAGCGCAGCACCAGCGCGTACCCGGCGCTGTACAACACCAACATCAAGCCCGCCGCGTACCGCTCGGTGGCCTGCTCCGGGGCGACCACCACCAGCGTGACCAACACCCAGCTCTCCGCGCTGTCGGCGAGCACCACGCTGGTCAGCGTCACCGTCGGCGGCAACGACGTCGGCTTCTCCAGCATCATGACCACCTGCGTGCTGCAGGGTGAGACGCAGTGCGTGGCCGCGGTGCAGGCCGCCGAGGACAAGGCCCGGGCGCAGCTGGCCGGCCTGCTGGCCACCGTCTACAACGGCATCCGCAGCCGGGCCCCGTCCGCCCGGGTGGTGGTCGTCGGCTACCCGGTCTTCTACCAGCTCGGCACGCTCTGCGTCGGGCTCAGCGCCACCTCCCGCGCGAAGATCAACGAAGGCATCAACCTGGTCGACGACATCACCCGCAGCGCTGCGGCCACCGCCGGCTTCACCTTCGCCGACGTCCGATCGATCTTCGTCGGGCACCAGCTGTGCAGCTACGGGGAGAAGTGGCTGCACGCGTTGAACTACACCAACATCGGCATCTCGTACCACCCGACGGCGGCCGGTCAGTCCGGCGGCTACTACCCGGTGTTCCGCTCGGCGGCCGGCTGACCCGCCACCGCCGCCCCCGGCGGCGCCGCGCCGCCCACCGACCGGTGGGCGGCGCGGTCGCGCCTTCGTCCGGGGTGGACGACGCCGCGCCCCGGCCCGCGCCGGCCGGGGCTGCCGGGCGGCGGCTCAGGCCGGCAGGACCTTCTCGATGCTGGCGCGCAGCTCGGCGGAGTCCGGGGTGACGGTCGGGGCGAGCCGGGCCGCGACCGTGCCGTCCGGCGCGACGAGGAACTTCTCGAAGTTCCACCGCACGTCCCCGGTGTGCCCCTCGGCGTCGGGGGTGCCGACCAGTTCCGCGTAGAGCGGGTGCCGCGCCGGGCCGTTGACGTCGACCTTCTCGGTCAGCGGGAAGGTGACCCCGTAGTTGACCTGGCAGAAGTCGCCGATCTCGTCGGCCGTGCCCGGCTCCTGCCCGGCGAACTGGTTGCACGGCACCCCGAGCACGACCAGGCCCCGGTCGGCGTACGTGGTGTAGAGCTCCTGGAGGCCGGCGTACTGCGGGGTGAGGCCGCAGCGGGAGGCCACGTTCACCACCAGCAGCGCCCGGCCCCGGTACGCGGCCAGGTCGGCCGGGCCGCCGGCCAGGGCGTCTATCTCGATGTCGAAGACGGTCATGTCGCGAGGCTACGCGCCCCGGCCGGCGCGCCGCCGCGACCCGTGGGAAATCGATAAATGCACATCTTGACGAAGTGATGACAGCGTGAGTAGCGTCTCCCCATCTTCTGGAAAGTTTCCTAACTGTTGGAGGAGGTGCCACATGAAGAGATCGCTCCGTCGCGCCCTCTGGGCCGGCGCCGTGGTCGCGCTGACCGTCGCCGCGGTGCCGGTGACCTCGGCGTTCGGCGCCGGTAGCGTGACCGCCACGTTCGCCAAGGTGCAGGACTGGGGGACCGGCCACGAGACCCGCGTGACCGTCGCCAACGGCTCCAGCGTCAGCGTCGACACCTGGCGCATCGAGTTCGACCTGCCGTCGGGCACCACCATCAGCAGCTTCTGGGACGCCGACGTCACCAGCAGCGGCACCCACTACGTCGCGGTCAAGAAGAGCTGGGCCGGCCCGCTCGCCCCCGGCGCCAGCTTCAGCTGGGGCTACAACGGCACCGGGGCGTACAAGGCGCCGCTGAACTGCACCGTCAACGGCGCGCCGTGCGGCGGGGGCACCCCGACCACCTCGCCGACCGCCTCGCCCACGGTCTCGCCGACCGCGTCGCCGACCGCGTCGCCCACTGCCTCGCCCACCACCTCGCCGACGGTGTCGCCGACCGCGCCCCCGCCGACCGGGGACAAGAAGGTCGTCGGCTACTTCGCCGAGTGGGGCGTCTACGGCCGCAACTACCACGTCAAGAACATCCACACCAGCGGGTCCGCGGCCAAGCTGACCCACGTCCTGTACGCCTTCGGCAACACCACCGGCGGGCGCTGCACCATCGGTGACAGCTACGCCGACTACGACAAGGCGTACACCGCGGCCGACAGTGTGGACGGTGTCGCGGACACCTGGGACCAGCCGCTGCGCGGCAGCTTCAACCAGCTGCGCAAGCTCAAGAAGATGTACCCGCACCTGAGGGTGATCTGGTCCTTCGGCGGGTGGACCTGGTCGGGTGGCTTCACCCAGGCCGCGCAGAACCCCGCCGCCTTCGCCGACAGCTGCTACAACCTCGTCGAGGACCCGCGCTGGGCCGACGTCTTCGACGGCATCGACGTCGACTGGGAGTACCCCAACGCCTGCGGCCTGCAGTGCGACAGCAGCGGACCGAACGCCTTCAAGAACGTGGTCGGCGCCCTGCGGTCGAAGTTCGGCTCCAGCGCGCTGGTCACCGCCGCCATCACCGCGGACGGCAGCACCGGCGGCAAGATCGACGCCACCGACTACGCCGGCGCGGCGTCGTCGCTGAACTGGCTCATGCCGATGACGTACGACTACTTCGGCGCCTTCAACCCGCAGGGCCCCACCGCCCCGCACTCGCCGCTCACCTCGTACACCGGCATCCCGCAGCAGGGCTTCTGGTCCGACGCCGCGATCCAGAAGCTCAAGGCCAAGGGCATCCCGGCCAGCAAGCTGCTGCTCGGCATCGGCTTCTACGGCCGGGGCTGGACCGGGGTCACCCAGACCGCTCCGGGCGGCACCGCCACCGGCCCCGCCCCGGGCACCTACGAGCAGGGCATCGATGACTACAAGGTCCTCAAGAACACCTGCCCGGCCACCGGCACCATCGCCGGCACGGCGTACGCCAAGTGCGGCAGCAACTGGTGGAGCTACGACACCCCGTCCACCATCGGCGGCAAGATGACCTACGCGAAGAACCAGGGCCTCGGTGGCGCCTTCTTCTGGGAGCTCTCCGGTGACACCGGCAACGGCGAGCTGATCGGCGCCATCAAGGGCGGTCTCGGCTGAGCCGAGCGCCGACGCACCACCCACACGGCGGGGAGGGACACCACGGTCCCTCCCCGCCCGCGTGCGCTCACCGCCGGGCGGCCCACTCCCGGTGCTCGCGCGGGGACACGCCGTACCGGGCACGGAACGCCCGGCTGAAGTGGGCCCGGTCGCGGAACCCGCAGCGCGCGGCCACCTCGTGCACGGACAGGCCGCCCAGCCGGGAATCGGCCAGGTCGCGCCGGCAGCTCTCCAGGCGGCGGGCGCGGATCAGGCCGGCCACCGTGGTGCCGGTGCCCTCGAAGAGCCGGTGCAGCGACCGCAGCGACAGGTGGTGCGCCGCGGCCACCGCGGCCGGGGTCAGCTCCGGGTCGGCCAGGTGCCGCTGCACGAACGCCTCGATCCGGGTACGCAGCCCGGTGACCCGGACGTCCATCGGCAGGGCGTGTTCGTCGTCGAGCCGGCCGGCCAGGGTGCCGGCGATCAGCGCCAGGGCGACCTGGTCGAGGTGGGCGGCGTCGGTCGGCGCGTACTGCTCGGGGTGGTCGGCGACCTGACGCAAGAAGCGGGCCAGCAGCAGTCCCATCCCGCTGCCGGCGGGCAGCTCGGCGGCGAGCAGTTCCTCGATCCGGTGCGCCGGGAGCGGCAGCGCCGCGTGGGGCACCAGCGCGGTCAGCGTGCGCAGCGGGCCGGCGGCCGTCCCGTCGGTCCGGTGCGACGACCCGTGCGGGCGGACGGTGTCGACGAAGGCGAAGCCGGACGGGGCGAGCGGCGACTGCCGCCGCTGCTGCGACACCGCGCCGTGCCCGGACAGCGGCAGGGCGAGCTGGTACAGCTCCGGATCCGTGCTGCGGATCATCCGACGCGTCCGGTGCAGCTCCAGCGACGGGTACCGCCACACGCCGAGCCGGACCACGCCCAGGTCGACCACCCGCGCCGAGGCGGTGAAGTCGGCGGCGTGGTCGCTGCTGATCCGGGCCGGCACCGACTCCCGGGCGACCAGGTCCTGCCAGAAGTCGAACCGCTCGGCCGGTGGCAGCCACCCGGTGTCGACCGACGCCACGGAAAGGATGGGCGGTCACCTCCTGCCACGGCGACGCGCCCGGGCGCGTCGACCACCGCAGACTAACCAGGGTCCGCCGGGGTGCGCGAGGCGACGGTGCCCCGGCAGGCGCTCCGGCCCCGCCGCAACTCCCGGCCCGGTCGATGTGACAGACTCGCCGCTCGGCATCTCTCGATGTCCGCAGCGAGGGGAGGAACCATGCGCCCGAGGAACCGCGCCGCCGGCGTCGCCGCGCTGGCACTGCTGCCGCTGTCCCTGCTCGGCTGCGGGATCGGCGGCGACGACGACGCGGGCGACGGTCCCGCGATCGGACGCGCCCCCGCCGAGGAGGCCGCCACCAAGTCCCGCGAGCGGGTGCAGGCCTACCTCGACGCGATGGCCGCCAAGGACGTCGCGGCCGGCCGGAGCCAGCTCTGCGCGCCGATGCAGCAGGCCTTCGACGCGGCGGCAACCGGCCCGAACGGCGACTTCGCCGACCACTTCGAGGTGCCCAAGGCGGCCATCACCGACGTGCGCTCCGGCCCGCGTGGGCAGGAGGTCAGCGCCTCGGTGACCGTTTCGGTCGGCGCCCGGGACGTGGCCCGGCCGCTGCTGTTCACGGTCACCCGCAGCGGCGCCGACTGGTGCATCTCCGGCGAAGCGCCCGGCGGGCACACCCCGGAGCCGTCGGTCACTCCCTGACCTCCCATCTGCCGGAACCGTCACCCTCGACGGCGGGTCACCGCGACCGTCGCCGTACGCTTTCCCTCATGCGCCATGAGTGGCATCAGCTGAGCTACCCCGCCGTGAGCAGCCCCGGGCTGCAGACCAGCCGACCCACCGTCGACTCCGCCGAGGACGCGGCCCTCGGCCTGGACCGCTGGCGGGACCTGCCCCGGGAACAGACCCCGCCCTGGCCCGACCCGGCGCAGGTGGCCGAGGTCTGCAAGGTGCTCGACGTCGTACCGTCGGTGGTCGCGCCCTACGAGGTCGACCGGCTCCGGCAGCGCCTCGCGCTGGTCTGCGAGGGCAAGGCGTTCCTCCTCCAGGGCGGCGACTGCGCCGAGACCTTCGCCGACAACACCGAGAGTCACCTGCTGGCCAACGCCCGCACCCTGCTCCAGATGGCGATCGTGCTGACCTACGGCGCCTCGCTGCCGGTGGTCAAGGTCGCCCGGGTCGCCGGCCAGTACACCAAGCCCCGGTCCCTGCCGACCGACGCCCGTGGGCTGCCCGCGTACCGCGGCGACATGATCAACGCGCTGGAGGCCACGCCGGAGGCGCGGATCGCCGACCCGCAGCGCATGATCCGGGCGTACGCGAACTCGGCGGCCGCGATGAACATGCTCCGCGCGTACCTGGCCGGCGGGCTGGCCGACCTGCACGCCGTGCACGACTGGAACAAGGGTTTCGTCAAGAACTCCCCGGCCGGCGAGCGCTACGAGGCGATCGCCCGGGAGATCGACCGGGCGCTGGCCTTCATCCGCGCCTGCGGGATGACCGAGGACGAGGCGCTGCGCACCGTCACCCTCTACTGCTCCCACGAGGCCCTGGCCCTGGAGTACGACCGGGCGCTCACCCGGGTCTCCGACCGCCGGGCGTACGGGCTGTCCGGGCACTTCCTGTGGATCGGCGAGCGGACCCGGCAGCTCGACGGGGCGCACATCGACTTCATCTCCCGGATCGCCAACCCGATCGGCGTCAAGCTCGGCCCGACGACCACGCCGGACGAGGCCATCGAGCTCTGCGAGAAGCTCAACCCGGACAACGTCCCCGGCCGGCTCACCCTGATCAGCCGGATGGGCAACCACAAGGTCCGCGACGCGCTGCCGCCGATCGTGGCCAAGGTGACCGCCGCCGGCGCCAAGGTCGTCTGGCAGTGCGACCCGATGCACGGCAACACCCACGAGTCGTCCAACGGCTACAAGACCCGACACTTCGACCGGATCGTCGACGAGGTGCTCGGCTACTTCGAGGTGCACCGCGGCCTGGAGACCCACCCGGGCGGCCTGCACGTGGAGCTGACCGGCGAGGACGTCACCGAGTGCCTCGGCGGCGCCCAGGGCATCGAGGACCTCGACCTGCCCGATCGGTACGAAACCGCCTGCGACCCGCGACTGAACACCCAGCAGTCGCTGGAGCTGGCCTTCCTGGTGGCGGAGATGCTGCGTGGCTGACGCGAGGAGTGAGCTTGCGAGCCCCGCCGTCGGCAGCCGAAAGGATGATTGTGGCTGAGAGTTTCATCGACCTGCGGTCCGACACGGTGACCCGGCCCACCGCCGGGATGCGGGAGGCGATGGCCACCGCCGAGGTCGGCGACGACGTCTACGGCGAGGACCCGACGGTCGCCGCGCTGGAGGCCGAGGTCGCCGCGCTCTTCGGGCACGAGGCGGCGCTGTTCGCCCCGACCGGCTCGATGGCCAACCAGATCGCCCTCCAGCTCGTCGTGCCCCCCGGTGACGAGCTGCTCTGCGACGCCGACGCGCACGTCGTCACGTACGAGATCGGCGCCGCCGCCGCGTACGGCGGGATCTCCTCGCGGACCTGGCCGGCGGTCGGCGCGGACATCGACCCGGACGTGGTCGCCGGCATGGTGCGGCCCGACGGTTACTTCGCGGTCCCCACCCGGGCGATCGCCGTCGAGCAGACCCACAACCGGGGCGGCGGCGGGGTGATCCCGCTGACCACCCTGCGCGAGCTGCGCCGGGTCGCCGACGACCACGGGCTCGCGCTGCACTGCGACGGGGCCCGGATCTGGCACGCGCACGTCGCCGACGGGGTGCCGCTGGCCGAGTACGGCGCGCTCTTCGACACGCTCTCGGTCTGCCTGTCGAAGGGCCTCGGCGCCCCGATCGGCTCGCTGGTGCTCGGCAGCGCCGAGAAGATCGACCGGGCCCGGTTCATCCGCAAGCGGATGGGCGGCGGCATGCGCCAGGTCGGCGTCCTCGCCGCCGCCGGCCGGTACGCGCTGGCCCACCACGTCACCCGGCTCGCCGAGGACCACGCCAAGGCCGCCCGGCTGGCCGAGGCGGTCGCCCCGTTCGGGGTGCTCGCCGCGCCGGTCCGGACCAACCTGGTCCCGCTGGACCTGACCAAGCACCCGCTGGACGCGAAGGCCCTGGCCGCCGCCGCCCGCGCCGAGGGCCTGCTGGTCTCGGTGCTCGGCCCGCGCACCGCCCGCCTGGTCACCCACATGGACGTCGACGACGCCGGGATCGACCGCGCGGTGGAGATCCTCACCCGCCTGCTGCGCGCCTGACCCACCTGGCGCACCCGAGCCCCGCGCCCACCCGGCCGGGGCTCGGCTGCGCCTGCCCGCCCACGCTGCCCGTGCCCGCCCGCGCTGCCCGTGCCCGCCCGCGCTGCCCGTGCCCGCCCGCGCTGCCCGTGCCCGCCCGCCACGGTGATCAAGAGGTTTGCGTCAGGATCCGGGCCGGAACTGACGCAAACTTCTTGATCAACCGGTCGGTCCAGCCGGGTCGGGCCCGACCGGGTCGAGTCGGGCCGGTGGGGTTGAGCCGAGCGGGCCCCGCGGGGCGGGACCGGCGGCCTGCGCGCGGGTGGGTCAGGGGTGGAGGCGTTTGAGGGTGGCGATGTCGGCGGCGTGGCCCTCGTGCTTCTCGGTGGGGGTCTCCACCAACACGGGGACGCCGGCGGTGGCCGGGTGGGCCATCAGCTCGGCGAACGCGGGCTCACCGATACTGCCCTTGCCGATGTTCTCGTGCCGGTCCCGGGTGGAACCGCACAGGTCCTTGGAGTCGTTGGCGTGCACCAGCCGCAGCCGGTCCGCCCCGACGGTCGCCACCAGGGCGTCCAGCGTCGCCGTCATGCCGCCCTCGGCGGCCAGGTCGTGCCCGGCCGCCCACGCGTGGCAGGTGTCGAAGCAGACGCCGAGCCCGGGGTGCCGGTCCACCGCGTCCAGGTAGGGACCCAGCTGCTCCACCCGCGAGGCCAGCGAGCGACCCCCGCCCGCGCTCGGCTCGACCAGCAGCATCGGCCCGCCCGCGGCCGCAGCCTCGTCCAGCAACGGCAGCAGCGTCTCGCGGACCTGTCGCATGGCGGCCTCGGCGTGCCCCGCGTCGACCGCGCTGCCCGCGTGGAACACCACGCCCCGGGCACCGATCGCCCGGCCGCGGCGCAGCGCGTGCGCCAGGGTCTCCGCCGACCGCTGCACCGTCGCCGCCGTCGGGGAGCCGAGGTTCACCAGCAGCGAGGCGTGGATGAAGACCGGGACACCCCGCTCGGCGCAGCCGTCCCGGAAGAGCATGTCCTGGGCCGGGTCGCCGGCCGGCAGCGCCCAGCCGCGCGAGTTGGAGACGTAGACCTGCACCACCTCGGAGCCGGCCGCGTCGACGTACGGCAGGGCCGCCCGGGCCAGTCCGCCCGAGGTGGGGGTGTGTGAGCCGACGGGTCGCATGGTCACAGGCACCCGATGGTGACCGGCGTGGCCGGCGGCACCGGTGAGTTCTCGGGCGGGTTCTGGAACCGGACGATCCCGTTCGGGTTGAACTGCACGGTCACCGGGAAGCCCTGGCTCTCCAGCTGCTGCTTGGCCTGCGGGCACGGCAGGTCGACCACCCGGGGCATGATCACCTGGGCCGGACCCTTGCTGACCTCCAGCCGGACCTGGGCGCCCTTCTCGACCCCGGCGCCGTTGGCCGGGCTCTGCCCGAGGATCTCGTCCTTCGGCTTGTCCGAGTCCTTGTACGTCTCGACCGGCACCAGGCCGAGCTGGGCCAGCGTAGCCCGCGCCTCGTTGACGTTCTTGCCGAGCAGGTTCGGCACCGAGATCGGCGCCCGGCCCTTGCTCAGGATGAGGGTGATCTTCGTGCCCGGCTTCACCTCGGCGCCGACCTTCGGGTTGGTCTCCAGCACCACCCCGGCCGGCAGATTGTCGTCGTAGCGGGGGGCGCCCTTGGCCACCAGCAGCTTCGCGCTGGTCAGGTCCGCCTCGGCCAGCTCGAACTCCTTGCCCACCACGTCCGGCACCGGGAACCGCTCCGGGCCCAGCGACAGGGTGAGCGTGATGGTGCCACCCTTGAGGATCTTGGCGGCCGAGACCGGATCCTGCGCCACGACGCTGTCCCGGGGGGTCTTCTCGTCGTAGCGGGGCTCGGCGTAGGCCAGGGTGAAGCCGGCCCGGTCCGCCTGCGCCTGCGCCTCGGCCTTGCTCAGGCTCACCAGCTCCGGGGCGACCGTGTAGCGACCCACCCCGACCCACCAGCCGCCGAGCGCGGCGAGCAGGCCGAGCGCCAGCACCGCGGCGGCGACCGAGAGCCGGCCGCGCTGGCTGCCCATCAGGCGGGTGCGCAGCGCGGCGAACCGGGCCCCGAGGTCCGACTCCGGGGCGGCCCGACGGCGGTGCGGCCGCTGTTGGGCCCCCTCGGGCAGGCGCGCCCAGGCCGGCCGCTGGGCCGGGTGGACCGCCGCCACGACCATGGTCGGCTGGGCCACCGCCGAGGTCTCGTCGCCCACCTGGCGCAGCACGGCGGTGTGCGTGTTCGGATTGCCCAGGTCGTCCCGGGCCACCTGCACCTCGGCCAGCAGGGCGCCGGCGTCGGTCGGGCGGGCGCCGGGGTCGCGCCGGGTGGCCCGCGCGACCAGGTCGTCGAGCACCTTGGGCAGCGCGGGTACCAGGGTCGACGGGGCCGGAACGTCCCGGTCGACGTGCTGCCAGGCGACGTCCACCGGCCGGTCCCCGTCGTACGGGACCCGCCCGGTGAGCATCTCGAACAGCACGATTCCGGCGGAGTAGACGTCGGTGCGGGGGTCGGCGTGCCCGTCGGTGACCAGCTCCGGCGCCACGTACGCGACGGTCGCCATGAGCTGGTTGCCGCTCTCCTCCTCGGCGCTGGCCTCGACCGCGCGGGCCAGGCCGAAGTCGGCGACCTTCACCACGCTGTCGACGAGGTTCGCCACGCCGCCGGTGGGCGCCTCGGCGACCAGTACGTTCTCCGGCTTCACGTCCCGGTGGACCAACCCGGCCCGGTGCGCGGCGGCGATCGCGGCGAGCATCTGCTCCATGATCGCCAACGCCTCGTCCGGGTTGAGCCGGCGCCGCTCGGCCAGCACGTCGCGCAGGGTGCGGCCGCGGACGTACTCCATCACCAGGTACGGCAGCCCGCCGTGGGTGCCCTGGTCGTAGACCGCCACCACGTTGGGGTGGGTCAGCCGGGCGATCGTCTTCGCCTCGTCGGTGAACCGCGCCATGAACCCGGCCGCCCGACCGCGGGCCTCCGGTGCCTGGGTCGGATGAATGATCTTGACCGCCACGGTGCGCTCCAGGCGCTCGTCGGTGGCGGTGTACACGGTCGCCATCCCGCCGCGCGCGACGCGCCCGCGAATGCGGTAACGCCCGTCGAGCAGCGAGCCCAGCAACGTGTCGGCGACCTGTGTGTCCATCGGCAGGCAGTCTATGTGTCCGGAGGGTGAAGGTTGAACAGGATGCTACAGCCGGGACACGATCCGGTCCGTCCCGCCGTGCTGTCGCAGGCCACCCGGGGTGCCGCTGCGCCCGGGCCGGGGCGACGTGGCAGGGTGGTCGGGTGACCGATTCCGTACCCGCCGACCAGGCTTCCGGCGCCGCTCTCGCCGGCCCGTCCGACCCGGCCGCCTGGCTGACCCTGCCCGACGTGGCCGAGCGCCTCGAGCTGCCGATCAGCAAGGTCCACCAGATGATCCGCGACCGGGAGCTGATCGCCGTCCGCCGCGACGGTGTCCGCCGGATTCCCGTCGACCTGGTGGCGAACAAGACGGT
The DNA here is from genome assembly GCF_900091515.1 of Micromonospora purpureochromogenes. Classification (NCBI taxonomy): domain Bacteria; kingdom Bacillati; phylum Actinomycetota; class Actinomycetes; order Micromonosporales; family Micromonosporaceae; genus Micromonospora; species Micromonospora purpureochromogenes. The sequence continues at coordinate 2,452,201 of NZ_LT607410.1, forward strand.
GCTCAAGCACCTGCCCGGCGTGCTGAACCTGCTGGCCGACGCCGGCTACGACGACGAGGCCGCCCTGCGCTGGCTCTACGAGCCCGACGACACCCTCTCCGGCGGCACCGCCGCGGCCACCCTCGGCGGCGACCACGCCCGCGAGGTCAAACGCCGCGCCCAAGCCCTCGGCTTCTGACCCCTCCCCGGCTCCCTCGCCCCGTTGACCATGAAGTTGTTGCCCCCGACGCGCCGGTGTCGGTGGCAATAACTTCATGATCAACTTTGCTGGGGCGGGAGGGGGCGGGGGGCGGGGGTGGGGTTAGTCGGCGCGGCGGGTGGCGGCGATGGCGAGATCGACCAGGGCCTGGCGGGCCTCGGTGTCGAGGTCGACGGTGGTCAGCGCGGCCAGCGCGGCGTCGGTGAGGGTGACGATCCGCTGCTCGGTGCGGGCCAGCGCGCCGCTGGCGCTGATCAGGTCCCGCAGCCGCGCCACCCCGGCCTCGTCCAGCCCCGGATCGCCCAGCTGGCCGAGCAGCAGCTCGCGACCGGCGTCGTCGGTCGCCTCCACGGCCGCCGCCACCAGGTAGGTGCGCTTGCCCTCGCGCAGGTCGTCGCCGGCCGGCTTGCCCGTCTGCGCCGGGTCACCGAAGACCCCCAGCACGTCGTCGCGGAGCTGGAACGCCTCGCCCAGCGGCAGCCCGTACGCCGAGTAGGCCGCCCGGACGTCCGCCGACGCCTCGGCCAGCGCGGCGCCGAGCAGCAGCGGCCGCTCGACCGTGTACTTGGCCGACTTGTACCGGGCCACCTTCCCGGCCCGCTCCAGCGAGGTGTCCCCGGTGACCTGGGTCAGCACGTCCAGGTACTGCCCGACGGTGACCTCGGTGCGCATCTCGTCGAAGACCGGCCGGGCCCGGGCCACCGTCCGCGGCTCCAGGCCGGCGGAGTGCAGCAGCTCGTCCGACCAGACCAGGCAGAGGTCGCCGAGGAGGATCGCCGCGGCGTCGCCGAACCCGTCCGGATCGCCGCCCCAGCCGGCCGCCCGGTGCCGGGCGGCGAACCGCCGGTGCACCGCCGGCTCGCCGCGACGGGTGTCGGAGCGGTCCATCAGGTCGTCGTGGATCAAGGCGCTGGCCTGCACGAACTCCAACGCCGCCAGCGCGGTCACCACGTGGTCGGAGTCGACCCCGCCGGCGCCCCGGTACCCCCAGTAGCCGAACGCCGGGCGCAGCCGCTTGCCGCCGCCCAGCACGAACGCCTCGATCGCCTCGGCGACGGGCACCAGCGCGTCGTCGACGCCGGTCATCCAGGTGCGCTGGTTGGCCAGGAACTCGGCCAGGGCCTTGTCGACGCGCTGACGCAGACCGGCGCGGTCGACGGGGGAGACGGGAGCAGCGTGGGTCACGTACCGACGCTAGCCGGTCGGGGTTGGCCGCGTCCCCCCACCGGCCCGGCGCGTCGCGCCCGCCGCGCCCGACGGGCCGCCCCGCCGCCCCGGCGCGGGCGGTCGGGAGGGGGCGGTGACCGGGCCACGGGGCAGAAAGCCGCGGGCGTCGGCGAGCAGCGCGGCGTAGCGGCGTACCGCCGGCTCGGTGCGGTGCGCGGCCAGCCGCCGCTCCAGCTCGACCAGCGGGGTCGCGGCCCGCGCCGACCCGGCGCGGACCGCGTCCAGCAGCGCGGCCCCGGCCACCGCGCAGGCCTGCTCCACCTCGCCGAGCTGGAGCAGGCCGCGGGCCAGCCAGCCGCCGTAGACCGCCGCCCGGCGGGGCCGGCCACCGCGCCGGGCCGCGCGCAGCAGCGGCAGCGCCGGCCGGGGTCGGCCGAGCGCGACCAGGGCTCGGCCCGTCATCGCCGCCAGCTCGGTGTCGTCGAGCCAGTAGAGCCAGGCCGGCTCGGCGCCCGGCTCGACCGCGCCGGCCGTCTGCCGCGCCGCGTCCAGGGCCTGCCGGGCGGCCCGGGCCCGCCCGCCCAGCGCGGCCGCCAGCGCCACCCGGTGCAGCAGCAGCGCCCGCAGCCCCGGACCGGCCGACCGCCGGGCCCCCGCGTACGCGGTGCGGGCCAGCAGCAGCGCGCCCTCCGGGTCGCCGGCCCCGGCCAGCAGATGGCTGGCCGACCCGAGCACGTGCCCGGCGAGCGCCGGGTCACCGGCCGCCGCGGCGGCCCGCAGGCCGAGCCGGTAGGCGTCCAGCCCGACGGTGGGATGGCCGGCGTCGGCGTGCAGCCACCCGGCGAGCTGGGCCGTCTCGGCCAGCACCGGCAGCAGCCGTCGCCGCTCGGCCGGACCCGCCCCGGCCAGCGCCCGAACCGCCCGCCGCAGCCGGTACGCCCCGGCCGGGGCCAGGTCGGCGCCGCCGGTGAGATCGTCGAGCCGGCGCAGCTCGGCCAGCTCGCCGGGCCCGGCCGGCCCGCCCGGGTCGGACCCGCCGGGTGCGCCCACCGGGGCGGACCGGTGCGCCGCCGGCGCGACCAGCAGCGGAGCGTGCGGGTCGGCCACCCAGCGTTGGGCCAGCGCGAGCAGGGCCGACCGGGATCGGGACCCGCCCGCCCCCACCGGGCCGTGGTGCCGGCTGCGCCCGGCGGCCTCGACCAGCAGCGCGGCCGGCGCGTCGAGCACGAGGGCGAGCCGGCGCAGCCAGCGGTCGCCCGGCACCCGGGCCTGGCGCTCCCAGCGGGAGATCTCGTGCCGGGTCACGGTGGCCGCGCCGGCGGCGGCGCAGAGCTCGGCGGCGAGCCGCTGCTGACTCCAGCCGCGGGCCAGCCGTAGCTGGGCGATCAGCGGCCCGAGCAGGCGCGGGTCGGGCGGGGTCATCGGTCCTCCGGTCGGGCGTCGGCGCGGCGACGCCGGCCGCCCCGCGGGACGGGACCGGCGCGCCGTCGGTCGGTGCTGACCCCCGCGCGTGCCCCCGGGCGCCGGCCCCGACCGGCGCCACCCGCGCTGGCTCCTGTCTACCCCGGGGGTACGACGTCGCGTCGGACCCGTCGTGCGTCGCCGCGCCGAGCGGTCCGCCGGTGTTCGGCGACGGCCGTCGATGCCGCAATGGGAAGATCGTGGGTCGGCGGGCCGCCGCCCGCTAGAGTCGGGTCGTGGCGCTCGGTCTTCCCTCCGTCCTCCCCAATCCCCAGCCGGCGATCGGGGAGCTGATCCGTGAGCGCCAGCCGACCTTCTCCTTCGAGTTCTTCCCGCCCAAGACGCCCGAGGGCGAGCGGCTGCTCTGGCAGGCCATCCGGGAGCTGGAGTCGCTGCGTCCCTCGTTCGTGTCCATCACCTACGGCGCGGGCGGGTCGACCCGGGACACCACGGTGGCGGTGACCGAGCGGATCGCCACCGAGACCACCCTGCTGCCGATGGCCCACCTGACCGCGGTCAACCACTCGGTCGCCGAGCTGCGCAACGTCATCGGCCGGCTGGCCGGCGTCGGGGTGCGCAACGTGCTCGCCGTGCGCGGCGACCCGCCGGGCGACCCGGGCGGCGAGTGGGTCCGCCACCCCAAGGGCGTGCTCTACGCCGAGGAACTGGTCCGGCTGGTCCGCGACGCCGGCGACTTCAGCGTCGGCGTGGCCGCCTTCCCGTACAAGCACCCGCGCTCGACGGACGTGGCCAGTGACACCGCGTACTTCGTCCGCAAGTGCCGGGCCGGCGCCGAGTTCGCGATCACCCAGATGTTCTTCGACGCCGACGACTACCTGCGGCTGCGGGACCGGGTCGCCGCCGCCGGCTGCGACACCCCGATCCTGGCCGGCGTGATGCCGGTGACCCAGATCGGCACCATCGAGCGGTCCGTGCAGCTGTCCGGGGCGCCCTTCCCGCCCGCCCTCGCCGAGCGCTTCGAGCGGGTGGCCGACGACCCGGAGGCGGTGCGTCGGCTCGGCATCGAGCAGGCCAGCGAGATGTGCGCCAAGCTGCTGGACGAGGGGGTGCCGGGGATCCACTTCATCACCCTCAACCGGTCCACCGCCACCCGGGAGGTCTGGCGCAGTCTCCAGGCCGGCGCCCGGGTGTGACCGCGGGCACCCCGCCACCTGAACCACGCCGCGACGGTTGACCGATGGTGGGCACACAGCTGAAGTGGGACGACTACGCGACCGCCTGGGCCCGGCTGCACGGCGGCTTCGACCCGCGTGCCGCCGCGCCGGTGGTCCGGGCCTGGCTGCGCTTCGCCTACCACGTGGGATACATCCTGGGCCGGCTCCGGATCACCCCGACCGCGGTGACCGTCGCCGGGGTGCTGCTCTGCCTCTGCGTGCCGCTGTTCTCCGTACGGTCGGTGAACGGGCCGATCCTGGGCGCGCTGTTCGTGCTGCTCGCCTCGGTGGCGGACAGCGTCGACGGGGCGGTGGCGGTGGCCACCAACCGGACCACCCGCCTCGGCTACGTCTACGACTCGCTCGCCGACCGGCTCGGTGAGATCGCCTGGCTGGCCGCGTTCTGGCTGGTCGGCGCGCCGGGGGTGCTGGTCGTCGCCGGTGGCGCGCTGTCCTGGCTGCACGAGTACGTCCGGGCCCGCGCGGTCGCCGCCGGGATGCGCGACATCGGCGCGGTGACCGTGGGGGAGCGCCCGACCCGGGTCTGCGTGGCCCTGGTGGGGCTGCTGCTGGCCGGCCTGACCGGCCTGATCGACCCGGACCTGGCCGCCGGCACCATCACCATGGCCGCCGCGGTCTGGGTGCTACTGGCCGGGTTCGGCCTGGGACAGCTGCTGTCGACCGTGCGCCGCGCCCTGATCGACGCCGGCTGACCCGCTCGTCGCCCACCGCCGGGCGGCGCGTTACCAGGCCGGGCCGATCTCCTCGGCGACGATCTGCGCGGAGAGGGCCACCATCGGCAGGCCGCCGCCGGGGTGGCTGGAGCCGCCGACCAGCCAGAGCCCGTGGGCCGGGCCCCGGTTGGCCGGGCGCAGCAGCCCGCCCGCGGTGCCGTAGATCGTGCCGCCCGGCGCGCCGGTCGCCGCGTCCAGGTCGGCGGGGGTACGCACCTCCCGGAACACCAGCCGGTCGCGGACGTCGACGCCCCGCTCGGCGAGCACGTCGAGGATCCGGTCGGCGTACGCCTCGGCGAGCCCCGGCCGGCGCCAGTCCACCGCCCCGGCGGCGGTGCCGTGGCGGGCGGCGTTGACCAGCACGAACCACGACTCGTGCCCGTCCGGACGGACCATCGGGTCGTCGGCGACGGTGACGAAGACGGTCGGGTCGGCCGCCGGCCGGGCCCGGACGCCCCGCCCCGGGTCGCCGAAGACCGCGTCGAACTCGGCGTCGTAGTCGCGCGGGAAGAACACGTTGTGGTGGGCCAGCCCGGAGTCGCCGCGTACCCCGAGCAGCAGCACGAAGCCGGCCAGGCTGCGGTCGGTCAGCCCGGCCAGCCGGCGGGGGCTGGGCAGCAGGTCCCGGTAGAGGGTGAGCGCGTCGGTGTTGGCCACCACCACGTCGGCGGGGACGGGCGCGGCGGCGCCGGCGAGGCGTACCCCGTGCACCCGGCCGCCCGCGGCGTCGATCCGGGTGACCGTGGCGCCGGTCTGCACGACCACGCCGAGGTCCAGGCAGCGCGACAGCAGCGCGTCGGCCAGGGTGCCCAGCCCGCCGCGCAGGTACCAGCCGCCGAAGGTCAGCTCGGCGTAGGGGACGGCGACCAGCGCGGCCGGGGCGCGGCGCGGGTCGGCGCCGGTGTAGGTGGCGTACCGGTCGAGCAGCATCCGCAGCCGCGGGTCGGACAGCTGCGACCGGCCCAGCCCGCGCAGGCTGCGGCCGGGACCGATGGCGGCCAGGTCGCCCAGCCGCCAGGCCAGCGCGGCGAGGTCGCGCGGCGAGCCGACGGCCCGGCGCAGGATGTCCCGGTGCGAGGCTTCCCAGACCCGGCCGGCCCGGCGCCACAGCCGCTGCCAGTCGGCGGCCGCCCGGTCGCCGAGGGCCGCGCCGATCCGGGCGGCGAACTCGGCCGGGTCGGCGCAGGAGTCCAGCACCGGCCCGTCGCCGGGGAAGACGTGCCGCACGATCGGGTCCAGCGGCACCAGGTCGAGGTACTCGTCGAGCTTGGCCCCGGTGGCCTCGAACAGGTCGTGGAAGACCTGGGGCAGGGTGAACAGGCTGGGGCCGGTGTCGAAGTGGAACGAGCCGGCCGGGGTGTGGTGCGCGTACCGGCCGAGCTTGCCGCCGACGGTGTCGGCGCGTTCGAAGACGGTGACCTCGTGCCCGGTGACGGCCAACCGGGCGGCGGCGGCCAGGCCGCCCACCCCGGCGCCGACGACCACGATCCGCGCCATGCCGCGTCCTCCTAGCTGACCGGGCGGCCCCGCCAGGACAGACGTCGCCGCTTCCGCAGATGGTACGACCGCAAAGTCAGCCAACCGAGGACCACGACCGACACGGGGTGTACCAGCGCGTCGGGCCAGGCCCGCCCACCGGTGGCCCGGGCGCTGAGCACCCGCCCGGCGACCCCGAGCAGGTAGCCGCCGGTGGCGAGCACGGCCACCACCGGCGCGCCGGCAACCAGCGCCGCGACGGCGACCAGCGGGGGAGCGGCGTAGAGCAGGAGCAGCAGGGCCACCACGACCGCCGCCGCGGCCGGGTGACCGAAGGAGGCCCAGAGCGACTTGCTGTAGCCGTCGCGCAGCTGCCGCCAGTTCTCGTACATCCGGCAGGTGGCCAACCCGGAGCCGTCGGCGAGGGCGATCCGCCCGCCGGAGCGCTTGACCGCCCGGGCCAGCTCGATGTCCTCCAGCACCTTGTCGGCCACCGCGGCGTGCCCGCCGGCCCGGTCGTAGCCGGCCCGGTCCACCACCAGGAACTGCCCGCCGGCGGCGGCCAGCGACGGCCGCGGCGAGCGTTCCATCGCGCGCAGCGGCAGGAAGGTCAGCCACAACCACTGCAACAGCGGCTGCACCAGCCGGTCGGCCGCCGTCCGCACCACGATCCGGGGGTACGGCGACAGCAGCGTCGCCCCGGCGGCGCGCAGCTCGGTGACCGCCGCCGCGACCGCGTACGGGGCGAGCACCACGTCGGCGTCGACGAACACCAGCGCGGTGGCGGCCGGATCGGCCCGGCCGGCGAGCTGGTGGCAGGCGTGCGGCTTGCCCAGCCAGCCCGGCGGCGGGTTGACCCCGGTGAGCAGGGTGACCCGGGGATCGTCACGGGCCACGGCGCGGACCACGTCGGCGGTGCCGTCGGTCGACGAGTCGTCGAGCACCACGATCCGCAGCCGCGGCACCCCCCGCTGGGCGAGCAGCGACCGCAGGCAGGGCGTGAGCCGGGCCGCCTCGTCGCGCAGCGGCAGCAGCACCGCCACCGGCTCGGTGACCTCGACCGGCCCGCCGGCGGGGCGGCGCAGCCAGCGGCCCGCGTTGACCCCGGTGTGCGCGGTCAGCGCGGCGAGCGCGAGGACCAGGGCGAGGACCGCCGCGCTCATGCGGTGGCGTCGACGCCGGGACGCGCCGGTCGGCGGGGTGCCCGCCGGTCGTCGCCGTGCCGGCGGGCGCGGACCAGCGTCACCGCCAGCGGCACCGCCGCCACCGCCATGCCGGCCGCGCCCCAGGCCGCCGAGGCGGGCAGGTCGAGGAAGACCGCGTGGGCCAGCACGCTGGAGAAGTACGTCCACAGGTAGAGCGCGAACATCGGGTCGTCCCGGGAGTCGGTGACCGCGACGGACGGCCCGGCCAGCGGGCGCAGCGCGCTCATCAGCAGCACCGCGAAGAGCAGCCAGCCCAGGTAGTTGCTGACCGGGATGCCGGGCAGCCCGGGCAGGGCCGGATCGGCGTCACGCCACACCCAGTAGCCCTCGGCCACCATCTGCGGGTCGAGGAAGAGGTCCCAGGCGGCCAGCCCCACGGCGGCCAGCGCGATCCGCCCGGGCCCGGACGCGGTCAGCCGGACGGCGGCCAGCCAGGCGGGCCACGCCATCCAGGTCCAGGCCAGCGGGATGATAAGCGGCACCCCGGCCAGCTTCGGACCGAGTTCCCCGGAGTAGTCGTAGCTGCCGAACGGGAAGCCGGTGGCGACCCCGAGGGCCTCGATCGCGAAGCCCCCGCCGGTGGCCACCGCGACCAGCGCCCCCGCCGTACGCGGGCCGCGACTCAGCAGGGCGTGGCCGACCGCGAGCAGGTAGCCCAGCAGCACGGTGGCCACGGTCAGCCGGGCCCGGGTCGTCCCGGTGGTGAGCGGGTAGCAGATCTGGGCGAGGACTCCGACCGCCAGCAACGCCCAGGGGGCTCGCCGTCGGATCACCGCGCGGCCGGGCCGGACCCGACGGTGGCGGCCGGGTCGGCGACGGCCAGCGGCAGGTCCCGGCCGAGCACGCCGAAGGGCCGCTCGTCGCCGGGGAAGTGGAAGTGCCGCAGCACGTCGACGAAGCCGAACCGCCGGTACAGCCGCCAGGCCCGCGAGGTCTGCTCGTCGGCTTCCGGGGTGGACAGCAGGGTGGTGGCGCCCTCGGCGAGGGTGAGCAGGGCGGTCAACTGTCGGATGCCCAGGCCGTGCCCCTGCGCCGGTGGCCGGACGTGCAGCTCCACCACCTCGAAGCAGTCGGTCAGCCAGCGCCGGCGGGCCTGCGGGTCCAGGGCCCGGTGCACCTGGTCGTGCCACCACTGCCCGGGCGCGCCCAGGTAGCCGTACCCGAAGCCGGCCAGCCGGCCGTCGGTGGTGAGGCTGGCGACGGCGCGGAAGCCGGGGCGGCGCACGTGGGTGGCGATGTAGCCGCGGCGCGCCTCCAGCAGGTCGGCGCGGTAGTTCATCGCCTCCCCGTAGACGGCGACCACGTCGTCCAGCCGCCGGACGAGATCGTCCGGCGTCCACCGCACCAACCTCATGCGTGTCCCTTCACCGTTGCCGCGTCGCCGTCGGCGACCCACCCCAGCACCGTCCGGTCGCCGACCACGTCGCGCACCTCGAACCGCGCGAAGAGCTCCTCCGCGTACCACCCCTCGGTGGGGGTGCGGCTGATCGCGGCGCGGTGCTCCGGGTGACGGTACGCGAACGCCACGAGGTCCGCGGGATCGCGCCACACGCTGACCGTGCCCTGCCAGCCCAGCGGGGCCTCGCCGACGCCGAACCGGGCGAGCAGCCCGGGCGCGGCGTGCAGCGCGGCGGCCACCGGGGGGATCGCCGTCCAGAAGGTGGCCGCCCGGCGGGGCCGCAGCCGGGCCCGGGTCAGCGCCAGCACCGGTCCGCCGACCCGGCCGCCGGGCGGGTCGCCGAACGGGCGCCGGCCGGACCACTCGCCCCGGCTGCTCACCGGGCGCAGGTCGACCCGGACGGTGGCCCGGGCGATCCGGGCCCAGGCGCGGCCGACCGGGGAGGCGTCGAAGCCGTCGGCGGCGGCGGGGGAGTCCCAGACGGTCAGCGCCGCCCACCGGGTCAGGTCGGCGTCGCCGGGCCCGAAGCCGGTGCCGGTCCCGGTGCCGAGCAGCTTGCCGAACCGTACGCCCGGGGTGGCGCGCAGCCGGCGCGGGTCGAGCGCCATCCGGGTGAGCGCCCGGGGCAGCGCGGCCCGGGAGATCCGCCACACGTGCAGGGTGACCAGCTCGGGAACGGTGTCGCCGGCAGTCGCCCCGCCGGGCTCGCTCACGCCACCTCGGCCGGGGTGCCGGCGGTGATCCGCAGCAGGTCCGCGTACGTGCTGGGGAAGACCGCCTGGGGGACCCCGCCGGCCGCCCAGATCTCGGCGTACTCCTGCAGGGCGGTGTCGACCAGGGTGCGCAGCGGGCGGGGGTGGCCCACCGGGGCGACCCCGCCGATCACCTGGCCGGTGTGTTCCCGGACGAACTCCGGGGTGGCCCGACGCAGCCGGGTGACCCCCAGCCGGGCGGCCAGTTCGGCGGTGTCCACCCGGTGCGCGCCGGAGGTCAGCACCAGCAGTGGCTCGCCGTCGGCCTCGAAGACCAGCGAGTTGGCGATGGCGCCGACGTCGACGCCGAGCGCCGCGGCGGCTGCGGCCGCGGTGTGGACCGCCTCGGGCAGCAGGCGGACGAGGCTGGGCGCGCCCGCGCTGTCGCGCGCGCCCGCGCCGTCCAGGGCCGCCTGCACCGCCTGCACGTTCGGGTGTGGCTGCATGCCCCCATTCTTCCCGGTACGCCCCGGCCCGGTGGAGCCGGTCGGGTCCGGTCGGCGTGGCGGGTGTCGGGGGCGGCGGGCGGCACCCGGGGGAGCCGGCTCCGCTGCGGCTTGCCGCTGCTGTGCGCGCCCTGAATCTCCGCGCCCACGCCGGCGCGCCCGCTCCCGGCCCGATCCCCGCGCTCCCCGGAGACGGCGGCACGCCGGACGTCACACGTTGCGTTTTCGTCGGAGGGAGGGTGTACTGTCGGGAGCAGTTAGAACGAGTGTTCGATTGAGTCGTACGCCCGTTCCAACGCCCGGGAGTGGTGTTTCGCGGCTCCGGCTTCCGGGAGAGGTGCGGTTTCGCGGACCGCACCGGGTTCCGGGCAGTCGCGAGCCCGGTCCCGTCAAGGCAGGATCGTCGTTCGCCGCCCACGACCCCCGGGCGGCGGACGACGAACCCGCCGGTTCGCCGGCCGGGTGTGGTGTGGGGAAGCGTCCACACCCGGCCGGCCCCCATCCGGTGCGTCTTCCTCCGCACCACCCGCTCCGGGCGCCCGCCGACGGATCCCCTTCCGCCGCGCGTCGCGCCCGCCCCGGTCACGCGGAGGAGACAGTCATGCCGACCAACCCGGCCCAGGCACCGACGGTGCCCGCGCACGTGCTGCCGCACCGCACCCCGGCCCAGCTCCTCGCGGTGGCCCGGATCGGGCTCAGCGAGGCCGCCCAGACCCGCCCCGACGGGCTGCGCTACGCCGCCGCCCACCTCGCCGCGCTGCGCGCGGCCGCGGCCCTGCTCGCCGCCCGCGCCCGCCCCGCGCCCGCCCGACGTCACCGGATCACCAGCGTCTGGGTCCTGCTCTCCACGGTCGCCCCCGAGCTCGACGAGTGGTCCGCCTACTTCGCCGCCGGCGCCGGCAAGCGGGCCGCCGCCGAGGCGGGGATACCCCGCGTGGTGAGCGCCCGGGAGGCCGACGACCTGCTCCGGGCCGCCGAGCAGTTCGTCTCGGTGGTGGAGACCGCGCTCGGCCTGGCCCACCAGCCGACCCTCGACGGCCTCGCCGCCTGACCCGGCACCGCCCGGGTTCCCCCGCCGGGCACACCCGGCGCCCCATCCGACAAGCGACACCTGATCCAGCAGAAACACGACGGGGGGTTGGTCCCATGGCGGGCCGCATGGTGGTCGGTTCCGCCGCACTGGCCGATCTGGTGCGCCCGGCGAGCGCGCCGGACCCGGCCGGCGGCCACCGGGTGCTCCCGGTGGCGCCCGAGCTGACCGGCCTGCTGCCCAACCGCGGGCTGCGCCGGGGCAGCACGATCGCGGTCTCCGCCGGCCAGCCCCGACGCAGCGGTGGCACCTCCCTGGTCCTGGCGCTGCTCGCCGAGGCGTCCCGGGCCGGCTCCTGGTGCGCGGTGGTCGGGGTGCCGACCTTCGGGGCCGGCGCGGCCGCCGAGATCGGGATCGCGCTGGACCGGCTCGCCCTGGTGCCCGACCCCGGCCCGGAGTGGCCCACCGTCGTCGCGGCGCTGATCGACGGGGTCGACGTGGTGGTGACCGCCGTACCGCAGACCGTCTCCGCCTCGGTCGCCAACCGGCTCGCCGCCCGGGCCCGGCAGCGCGGCAGCGTGCTCGTCCCATACGGCCGGTGGGACGGCGCGGACGTCACCCTCCAGGTGGTCCGCGGGGTCTGGGAGGGGCTGGGGTCGGGCCGGGGCCGGCTGCGCCGCCGCGAGGTGACCGTGTCGGCGCGCGGGCGCGGCGCGGCCGCCCGCCCCAAGGAGATCAAGGTCTGGCTGCCCGGTGACGGGCTCACCCGGGTCATCCCCCGGCCGTCCACGGTGGGCGGCGTCGGCCGCCCCCGGCGTGGCGCGCTCACCGTGGTCGGGTCCGCGTGACCGGCACGCCGGTGCGCACCCTGCTGCTCTGGTGTCCGGACTGGCCGGTCATCGCCGCCGAGATCGTCGACGGGGTGCCCGCCACCGGCCCGGTCGCCGTGCTGCACGCCAACCGGGTGGTGGCCTGCTCCGAGCAGGCCCGCGCCGAGGGGGTACGGCGGGGCCTGCGCCGGCGGGAGGCGCAGGGACGCTGCCCGCAGCTGACCGTCGTCGACCACGACCCGGGGCGGGACGCCCGCGCCTTCGAACCGGTGGTCGCCGCCGTCGAGGAGGTCGTCGCCGGCGTCGAGGTGGTACGCCCCGGCGCCTGCGCGGTGGCCGCCCGGGGCCCCAGCCGCTACCTCGGCGGTGAGGAGGCGGCCGCCGAACGGATCGTCGAGCAGGTGGCCCAGGCCTGCGCGGTGGAGAGCCAGGTCGGCATCGCCGACGGGGTCTTCGCCGCCGGGCTGGCCGCGCGCGCCGGTCGGGTCGTACCCCCGGGCGGGACGCCGGAGTTCCTGACCGGGTTGCCGGTCGAGGCGCTCGGCCGTCCCGCGCTGGCCGACCTGCTGCGCCGGCTCGGCGTGCGTACCCTCGGCGACTTCGCGGCGCTGCCCGCCGGCGACGTGCTGGCCCGGTTCGGCCTCGACGGGGCGCTGGCCCACCGGCTCGCCGCCGGGCGGGACGACCGCCCGCTGGCCGTCCGGCAGCCCCCGGTCGACCTGGCGGTGACCGCCGACCACGACGAGCCGCTCGACCGGGTCGACGCGGCCGCCTTCGCCGCCCGCGCGCTCGCCGAGCGGCTGCACGACCGGCTCGCCGCGCACGGGCTGGCCTGCACCCGGCTCGGCATCGAGGCGGTCACCGCGCACGGCCAGGAGCTGCACCGGGTCTGGCGGCACGACGGCCTGCTCACCGCCGCGGCCATCGCCGACCGGGTCCGGTGGCAGCTCGACGGCTGGCTCTCCGGCAGCACCGGCCGGGCCGGCGCCCGCCCGGCCCGGCCGACCGCCGGGATCGTCCGGCTGCGGCTGGTCCCCGACGGGGTGCTGGCCCAGGCGGGGCTGCAACCCGGCCTGTGGGGGGAGACCGGCGAGGAGCGGGAGCGGGCGCACCGGGCGTTGAGCCGGGTGCAGGGCATCCTCGGCCCGGAGGCGGTGGTGACCGCCGTGCTCGGCGGCGGTCGTTCCCCGGCCGACCAGACCCACCTGGTCCCCTGGGGCGACGAGCGGATCCCGGCCCGCCCCGGCCCGCCGGCATTGCCCGGCGAGCCGGCCCTCGGCGCCGACCGGGCCGCCGGTGGCCCCGCCGGCGCGGGCCCGGCCGCCGGTGGGTCCGCTGCCGGCCGCTCCGCCGGCGCCGGCCGGGCCGGCGGCGGCGGGAGCGCCGTCCCGCCGTGGCCGGGCCGGCTGCCGCCGCCCGCACCGGCCGTGGTGCTGCCCACCCCGCTCACCGCGACCGTGCACGACGCTGCCGGTGAGCCGGTCGTGGTCAGCGCGCGCCTGACGGTGAGCGCCGCGCCGGCCCGACTGGCCGTCGGCACGGCCCGACCGGTCGAGATCGTCGGCTGGGCCGGGCCGTGGCCGGTGGACGAGCGCTGGTGGGCGCCCGCCGAGGCCCGGCGCCGGGCCCGGTTCCAGGTCTGCCTGGCCGACGGCGCCGCCCTGCTGCTGGCGGTCGAGGCCGGCCAGTGGCTGGTGGAGGCGATCTATGACTGAGCCGGTCCCGTCCGGTCCGGGGCGGTTCCCTCGCGGAGCCGGCGCGCCCGACCGGTCGGTCCGCTCCGGGTCGGGGGCGGATGCCCCGGTGAGCGATATGACTGGCAGGCATATTTATGACTCTCCGGCATATCGCTCACCGACCCTTTCGTCGGTGGAGCCGGCCGTCGGGACCCGGTTGCCCGCGGGGGCGGCCAGATGAGCTTCCACAACCCCAAGCTGCCCTGGTCAGAGCTGGAACGGGTGCTCTCCGGGCGACCCGGCGGCGGGTCGGGCGGCGGCGGGAGGCCGCGGGGTGGCCGGTCGCGCGAGGAGCGGCACCTGCACGTGGTCGACCCGCTCGCGGTCGACGCCGACGGCGGCGACGCCCCGGCCTGGAGCCGCAAGCGCCAGCAGTACGAGGCGCCCGAGCTGCCCCACCCGGACGGCACGGTGCCCTACGCCGAGCTGCACGCGCACACCAACTTCAGCTTCCTCGACGGCGCCAGCCATCCCGAGGAGCTGGCCGAGGAGGCCGCCCGGCTGGGGCTCACCGCGCTCGCCGTCACCGACCACGACGGCTTCTACGGCGTGGTCCGCTTCGCCGAGGCGGCCCGCGCGCTGCACCTGCCGACGATCTTCGGCGCCGAGCTCTCCCTCGGGCTGCCGGGCCCGCAGAACGGCGAGCCCGACCCGCACGGCGCGCACCTGCTGGTGCTCGCCCACGGCCACGAGGGGTACGCCCGGCTGGCCGCCACCATCGCCCGCGCCCAGCTGCGCGGCGGGGAGAAGGGCCGCCCGGTCTACGGCGAGCTGGAGGAGGTCGCCGCCGAGCTGCGCGACCACGTGCTGGTGCTGACCGGCTGCCGCAAGGGGCACGTGCCGGGCGCGCTGCTCACCGAGGGCGTCGACGCGGCGGCCCGCGAGCTGGACCGGCTCACCGCCCTCTTCGGCGCCGAGACGGTGGCGGTGGAGCTGACCGACCACGGCCACCCGGTCGACGCCGACCGCAACGACGCCCTCGCCGAGCTGGCCGCCGCCGCCGGGCTGCCCACGGTGGCCACCAACAACGTGCACTACGCGACCCCGGCCCGGCGCCGGCTCGCCACCACCCTGGCCGCCGTCCGGGCCCGGCGCAGCCTGGACGAGATCGACGGCTGGCTGCCCGCCGCCGCCACCGCCCACCTGCGCAGCGGCGCGGAGATGGCGGCGCGGTTCGCCGCGTACCCGGGCTCGGTGGCCCGGGCCGCGGAGTTCGGCGCCGAGCTCGCCTTCGACCTCCAGCTCGTCGCGCCGCAGCTGCCGGCGTACCCGGTGCCGCCGGGGCACACCGAGATGAGCTGGCTGCGGCACCTGACGATGCAGGGCGCCCGGGAGCGCTACGGCCCGCCCGAGGCGCACCCGGAGGCGTACGCGCAGCTGGAGCACGAGCTGAAGATGATCGAGGAGCTGGGCTTCCCCGGCTACTTCCTGGTGGTCTACGACATCGTCACGTTCTGCCGCGAGCAGGACATCTACTGCCAGGGTCGGGGCTCGGCGGCGAACTCGGCGGTCTGCTACGCGCTGCGGATCACCAACGTGGACGCGGTCCGGCACCGGCTGCTCTTCGAGCGCTTCCTCGCCCCGGAACGCGACGGCCCGCCCGACATCGACGTGGACATCGAGTCCGACCGCCGGGAGGAGGTGATCCAGCACGTCTACACCCGGTACGGCCGGGAGCACACCGCGCAGGTCGCCAACGTCATCTCGTACCGGCCCCGCTCGGCGGTGCGGGACGTGGCCAAGGCGTTCGGCTTCTCACCGGGCCAGCAGGACGCCTGGAGCAAGCAGATCGACCGGTGGGGCTCGGTGGCGTCGGTCGACGTCGAGGACATCCCCGAGCAGGTGGTCGCGTACGCCAACGAGCTGCAGACGTTCCCCCGGCACCTGGGCATCCACTCCGGCGGGATGGTGATCTGCGACCGGCCGGTGATCGAGGTGTGCCCGGTGGAGTGGGGCCGGATGCCCGGCCGCAGCGTGCTCCAGTGGGACAAGGACGACTGCGCCGCCGTCGGCCTGGTCAAGTTCGACCTGCTCGGCCTGGGCATGCTCTCCGCGCTGCACTACGGCTACGACATGATCGGGACGACCCTCGACCTGGGCGACATGACGCTGGACGACCCCGAGGTCTACGACATGCTCTGCCGGGCCGACTCGGTCGGGGTGTTCCAGGTGGAGAGCCGCGCCCAGATGGCCACCCTGCCCCGGCTCAAGCCCCGCGAGTTCTACGACCTGGTGGTCGAGGTGGCGCTGATCCGGCCCGGCCCGATCCAGGGCGGCTCGGTGCACCCGTACATCCGGCGCAAGAACGGCCAGGAGCCGGTGACCTTCCCGCACCCGCTGATGCGCAACGCGCTGGAGAAGACCCTCGGCGTGCCGCTGTTCCAGGAGCAGCTCATGCAGCTCGCGATCGACCTGGCCGGCTTCGACGCGGCCGGGGCCGACCAGCTGCGCCGGGCCATGGGGTCCAAGCGCTCGGTGGAGCGGATGACGCAGATCGCCGACCGGCTCTACGCCGGGATGGCCGAGCGGGGCATCACCGGCGAGCTGGCCGACGACGTCTACCGCAAGCTCACCGCCTTCGCCAGCTACGGCTTCCCGGAGAGCCACGCGATGAGCTTCGCCTACCTGGTCTACGCCAGCTCCTGGCTCAAGCGCTACCACCCGGGGCCGTTCCTGGCCGCGCTGCTCAACGCCCAGCCGATGGGCTTCTACTCGCCGCAGACCCTGGTCGACGACGCCCGCCGGCACGGCGTGGAGGTACGCCGGCCGGACATCAACGCCAGCGGGGCCAAGGCGGTGCTGGAGTCGACGCACCAGACCCGGTGGGGGAGCCAGCCGGGGGAGCCGCCGCACGCCTGGGGGTTGGGCGGGCCGGCGGTCCGGCTCGGGCTCGGCAGCGTGCGTACCCTCGGCGAGGACGTGGCCGAGCGGATCGAGGCGGAGCGGGCGGCGCACGGGCCGTACCGGGACATGCCGGATCTGTCCCGGCGGGTCGGGCTCACCGCCGCGCAGCTGGAGGCGCTGGCCACCGCGGACGCCTTCGCCTGCTTCGGGCTGACCCGGCGGCAGGCGCTCTGGGCCGCCGGCGCGGCGGCCCAGGACCGGCCGGGCCGGCTGCCCGGCACGGTGACCGGGACGGCCGCGCCCACCCTGCCCGGGATGGAGGCGGTGGACCGGCTGGTCGCCGACGTCTGGGCGACCGGGCTGTCCCCGGAGAGCCACCCGGCCCGGTTCATCCGCGACCGGCTCGACGCCCTCGGCGCGGTGCCGATCGCCCGGCTCGGCCGGGTGGAGCCGGGCCGGCGGATCCGGGTCGGCGGGATCGTCACCCACCGGCAGCGGCCGGCGACCGCCGGCGGGGTCACCTTCCTCAACCTGGAGGACGAGACGGGGATGCTCAATGTCACTTGCTCCCCGGGGCTGTGGCAGCGCTACCGTCGTATCGCCCGCACCAGCGCGGCGTTGGTGGTGCGAGGCCGGTTGCAGCGGCACGAGGGAGTCACCAGCCTCACCGCGGACCGGCTGGACGCCATCGAGCCACCGGTCAGCCCGGCGTCCCGGGATTTCCGTTGATTCCAGTGATCCACATTACGGTTTCCCCGGGCGCCAGGCGGGAGACTTCCGGCACGTGCGGGCAGAGTGGCCCGCTCGCGGCAAGGGGGAAGACGCGATGACGTCGAACAGCATGCACACCGGCGGCGTGGCGAACGCCCGGCGCACCCGGCTCGCGGCCGGCTGGGCGCCGGCGCAGGACGTGGAGACGCGCGAGTACCAGGTGCACGACGGCCCGGTGGCCAACGCGAACCGGTCCCGCGCGGAGGAGGACCCCGCCGCCGGCGGCGAGTCCTGACCAGCGCGGTACCGCCTGCGGGGGGTCCGGTGGCGCGGGTGACTAGGCTCGACCGGGTGGAGCAGACCACCCGAGGCCGGTTCACCGGGCCGCCGTTGACCCCCCGTACCGCTGTCATCTGGTCGGTCCTCGCCGCCGAGCTGGACCGACGTGCCGACGCCGAACTGACCGTGCTCGACGTCGGCGGCGGGACCGGCGGCTTCGCCGTCCCGCTCGCCCAGGCCGGGCACCGGGTCACCGTGGTCGACGCCAGCCCCGACGCGCTCGCCGCGCTGACCCGCCGGGCCGCCGAGGCCGGGGTCGCCGCCCGGGTACGCGCCGTGCAGGGCGACGGCGACGCCCTGGCCGGGCTGGTCGAACCGGCCAGCGCCGACCTGGTGCTCTGCCACTCCGTGCTGGAGGTGGTCGACGACCCGACGCCGGTGGTCACCGCGCTGGCCGCCGCGCTGCGACCCGGGGGCGCGGCCAGCGTGCTGGTCGCCGGCCGGGCCGCCGCCGTGCTGGCCCGGGCGATGAACGGCCACCTGGACGTCGCCGCCGCGCTCGCCGCCGCCCCGGACGGCTCCGCCGGGCCGCGGGACACCCTGCGCCGGCGCTTCGACGCCGACGGCGCCGCCGCGCTGTTGCGCGCCGCCGGGCTCACCGTCGAGGAGATCCACGGGGTACGCGTCCTCGCCGACCTGCTTCCCGCCGCCGTGGCCGACGGCCAGCCGGGCAACCTGGTCGAGCTGGAGCGGGCTCTCGCCGCCCGGTCGCCGTACCGGGACCTCGCCGCCCAGCTGCACCTGTTCGCCCGCCGGCCGGCATGACGGCATGACCTCGGCGGCACCGCCCGATCCGCTGGACGTCGTGGCGCCCCGCTACGGCGGCGGCAGCCTCGCCGACGTGGTGCCCAGCGTGCTGGCGGTGCTCGGCGTGCCCGGCGCGGTCGACCTGCTCGGGCTCACCCCCCGGCTGGCCGGGGTGCGGCGGATCGCCGTGCTCCTGGTCGACGGGCTCGGCTGGTACCAGATCCCGACGGCCGCGCCGTACGCGCCAACCCTGGCCGGGCTCGCCGCCACCGTCGGTCGGCCGTTGACCTCGGGTTTTCCCTCCACCACCCCGACCAGCCTGGTGAGCTTCGGCGCGGGCGTCGCGCCCGGGTCGCACGGGGTGCTCGGCTTCACCGTCCGGGTGCCCGGCACCGACCGGGTGCTCAACCACATCGAGTGGGCCGGCGACCCGGAGCCGCTGACCTGGCAGCCGGTCCGTACCCAGTGGGAGCGGGCCCGGGCGGCCGGCGTCGCGGTGACCGTGGTCAGCCGCCCCGAGTTCGCCGGCAGCGGGTTGACCCTGGCCGCCAACCGGGGCGGTGACTACCGGGGCGCCGCCGGGGTGGACGCCCTGGCGGCGACGATGCTCGCCGCGCTCGCCGCCGGCCCCGGACCGACCCTGGTCTCCGGCTACCACCCCGACCTGGACCGGCACGGTCACCTGACCGGCGTCGACTCCGCGCCGTGGCGGATCGCCGCCGCCGAGGTGGACGCGCTGCTCGCCCGGCTCGTCGACGGGCTGCCGCCGGACGCCGCGCTGCTGGTCACCGCCGACCACGGGCAGCTCGACGTGCCCGCCGCGCACCGCTTCGACCTGGACACCGACTCCCGGCTGCGGGCCGGGGTGCAGGTCGTCGCCGGGGAGCCGCGGGTGCGCTACCTGCACGTGGAGCCGGGCGCCGTCGACGACGTGGTGGCCGCCTGGTCGGCAGTGCTCGGCCCGGCCGCCCGGGTGGAGACCCGGGACGAGGCGGTGGCCGCCGGGCGGTTCGGCCCGGTGCCGGAGGAGCACCTGCGGCGCGTCGGCGACGTCGTGGTGACCTGCCACGGCACGTACGCCGTGCTGGCCAGCCGCTCCGAGCCGCCCGCGGTGTCCCGGCTGGTGGCGTACCACGGGGCGGACACGGCGGCGGAGCTGACCATCCCGCTGCTGGTGGTGCGGGGCTGACCGGTCGGGCTGTCGTACCGGCGGGTTAGCCTGCGGGAGTGGGTCGGAGCCAGTCGTTGCCGCGCGGCGGTGACCCGCGCTTCGGGCCGGACGCCGACGACTCCGGCAGCCCGATCCTGCACGTCGACATGGACGCCTTCTTCGCCTCGGTGGAGGTGCGTCGCCGCCCCGAGCTGCGCGGCCGGCCCGTGGTGGTCGGTGGCGTCGGGCCCCGCGGCGTGGTCAGCTCCGCCAGCTACGAGGCCCGGCGGTACGGCGTCCGCAGCGCCATGCCCACCATGCGCGCCCGGGCGCTCTGCCCGCACGCGGTCTACCTCCCGCCCGACTTCGCGCAGTACACGGCGGCCTCCCGGGCGGTCATGCAGATCTTCCGGGACGTCACCCCGCTGGTCGAGCCGCTCTCCCTGGACGAGGCGTTCCTCGACGTGGCCGGCGCCCGGCGGCTGTTCGGGCCGCCGGCCGAGATCGCCCGCCGGATCCGCGAACGGGTGGCGGCCGAGCAGGAGCTGACCTGTTCGGTCGGGGTGGCCCCGACCAAGTTCGTGGCGAAGCTCGGCTCCACCCGGGCCAAGCCGGACGGCCTGCTCGTGGTGCCGGCCGATCGGGTGCTGGAGTTCCTGCACCCGCTGCCGGTCGGCGCGCTCTGGGGGGTGGGGGAGCGCTCCGCCGAGACGCTGCGCCGGCTGGGCCTGAACACCATCGGCGACCTGGCCGAGGCGCCGTACGGCATGCTCCGCAAGGCGGTCGGCGAGGCGTCCGCCAGCCACCTGCACGAGTTGGCCTCGGGGCGCGACCCGCGCACGGTCAGCCCCGAGCACGTGGAGAAGTCGATCGGCGCCGAGGTGACCTTCGACGCCGACGTCGCCGACCCGGTGGAGATCCGCCGTGCCCTGCTCGCCCTCAGTGACAAGGTCGGCGCCCGAATGCGCCGGGCCGGGCAGGTCGGCCGGACGGTCTCGCTCAAGGTCCGGCTGGCCGACTTCCGCACGGTCAACCGGTCCCGCACCCTCGGCGTGTCCACCGACACCGCGCGGGAGATCTTCGACACCGCCTGGGCGCTCTACACCGTTCTCGACCCCGCCGAGCGCGTCCGCCTGGTCGGCGTACGAATGGAGGGGCTGGCCGGGGTGACGGAGACGCCACAGCAGCTGACCCTCGGCGCGCCCGAGCGCGGCTGGCGGGAGGCGGAAGCTGCCGCCGACGCCGCGGCTGCCCGTTTCGGGCGGTCCGTCATAGGTCCGGCCAGTCTGCTCGGCAAGCGTGATACCCGTAGAGGCGAAAATCCGACCCGGCCGTAGGTCGTCCCGCTTTCCGACGCGCGAGCCCCCTCGTAGACTTGACGGCAAGCAGCCGGATGGCTGCCACGGTCTGTCGGCCCGACCGGGCCGACCAACGTGACCGGGGAGGAGTGCCGTGCCGCTCTCGGAGCACGAGCAGCGGCTGTTCGAGCAGATCGAGCGGTCGCTTGCCGAGGACCCCAAATTCGCCTCGGCCGTGCGCGCCAGCGACCCGCGTTTCCACGCGCGGCGTCGCCTGCTCGTCGCTGCCGGCGTGGTCGTCGTCGGACTGGCCCTGTTGGTCTACGGCGCGGTGATCAAGACTCCGCCGCTGGCAGTGGCGGGCTTCGTCGTCATGCTGGCCGCGCTGGGCTACGCGGTGCAGTCGCATCGCCGGTCGCAGTCACCCGACCTGCACGTGGTGGGTGGCACGACGAGTCGCCGTCGTCCGCGCGGGCGCGCGGGTGGTCGACGGCCGTCGCTGCTGGACCGCATGGAGGACCGGTGGCGGCAGCGTCCGGAGGGACATCGCTGAACGCTCACCGCCCCTGAGGCGGGTGGGCGTCGCCACGACGGTGGGTGCCGGACGAGGTCCGGCCACCTCCGTCGTTTCCGCACGTCCGGCCCCGATCCGAGCCCCGGCCCCGGCCCGCCCACGCCGAGCTGTCCTCACGCACTTTCAGAGAAAGCGTGGCTATTCGGCGAAGAATAGCCACGCTTTCTCTGAAAGTGCTCGGCCGGGGCGGCCCCGAGCACGTGGCCAGGCGGGTGGGGGGCCGGGTCAGGCGTGGCGGGTGGAGCGGTTGGCGAGCAGCCGGCGCGGGTTCCAGCGCAGCAACCGTGAGCGGGTCCGCCCGCCGCTCGCCACCAGCCGGGAGGACGAGTCCGCCGCCGCCAGCCGCCAGCGCAGCAGCACCGACGGCGGCAGCACAGTCGCCAGGAACCGGGTGCGCCGGTCCGACCGGGCGGCGATGGCGCCCCGAACCGTTGTCAACGCCCGGTGCAACGGCTCACCGGTGAGCGGGTCACGGGCGTACCGGGCCCGCTCCTCCGCCCGGCCGAGCAGCCGTACCGCCGCCGCGGACGCGGTGTCGTCGGCGACGGCCTCGCGGGCCAGCCGCTCGGCGGTGGCCCGGGGCGTCTCGGTGTGGTCCACGCGTACCCGGTAGTCGACCAGCGTGTCCAGCAGCTCGTCCCAGGCCGCGTGCGCGTCGGCGCGGGCCCGGTCGTGGTCCGCGCCGAGCACGACCATGCCGGGCGCGTCGGCGCCCGCCCCGCCCGCCCCGTCCGGGCCGCCGGCACCGGCGACGGCGGCGACCGCCCGGGCCGGCCGGCCGTGGCGACGACGCCGCAGCGCCATCCGCCGCAGGGCCGGTAGGCAGAGCAGGGCGATCAGCACCAGCACGGCGCCCGCCGTCCACCAGGGCCAGCTCGGCGCGCGCCGGGTCGGGGCGCCGCCGGCCGCGTCGAAGCCGGCGTCGGTGTCCCGGTCGGCGGCGTCCTCCCGGTCCGGCCCGGCCGTGGCGGCCGGGTCCTCCGGGGAGGCGCCCGGCGCGCTGGTCTCCGACGGCTCCGGGTCCGGGGCGTCGCTGTCCGGGGCCCAGGCCGAGCGGTTCGCGCCCTGCACCGCGTACGCCGGGGTCGCGTCGAACGGGACCCAGCCCAGCTGGTCGAAGTAGACCTCCGTCCAGGCGTGCAGGTTGCGGTTGGTCAGCACGTACGTGTCGTCGTCGGCGCTGGTGCCGTTGGTGAAGCCGAACGCCACCCGGGCCGGGATGCCGGCGGAGCGCACCAGCCAGGCCATCGCCGCCGCGTACTGCTGGCAGTAGCCGACCTTGTTGGTGAGGAAGTCGACGATCTCCTCGCCGCTGGTGCCCCCCTTGGTGCTCAGCGAGTAGCTGAAGCCGTTGTCCCGGGAGAAGTAGTCGTAGATCGCCCGGACCTTGTCGTAGTCGTTCTGCTTGCCCTCGACCAGCCGGGACACCAGCAGGTCGACCTGCTGCACCGCCGGCCGCCGGGTCTGCTGGACGGCGATCGGGTGCTCGGCGGGCAGGGAGCGGGCCCGGCGCAGGGCGGACGGGGTGAACGTCGAGCGGACGTACTCGAACGAGTAGCGCTTGCCCCGGGAGTTGTCCCGGTTGGAGAAGACCACCCCGAGGTTCGAGTCGTAGAGCCAGTTGCCGCTGAGACCGTCGACGTTGACCGGGTCGGCGTACACCGGCACGAGCGGCATCTCGAGGTTGCGGGTGACCTCCACGGTGGCCTGGTACCGCTGCTGCTCGGCGCCCTGGCGGGCCGGTGGGGCGGGCAGGTCCCGGTCCACCCGCCGGCCGTTGGGCGGGCGCACCCGGAAGCCGTCCGGCCGCAGCTCGTCGGCGACGCCGAAGCGCAGGTAGAACGGGCTCGGCTCGGTGGTGGTCACCTTGACCATCTCGGCCACCTCGCTCTGGTTGAGCTGGCCGCTGAGCGCGGCGAACAGGTCGATCCGGCCGGGGCTGCCGCCCTGGCCGGGCCGCCCGTTGCCGGTGCCGTTGCCGGTCGAGTCGACCTGGTTGAGCAGCCCACCGGTCATCCCGGGCACGGCCAGCGGGAGCACCACGGCCAGCGCCACGCCCACCACCGCCAGCCGGCGGCCGGCCGCGGCCAGCGGGGAGGACTCCCAGACGTCGACGTCTCGTCCCTCGCCGGTGAACCGGCGGCCGAACCGGCGTACCCGGTCGACGTTGTCGGTGACCAGCAGCCACAGGTAGCCGGAGGCGCCGACCACGAACGGCAGCGCGGGCACGCTGTCCACGTAGACCGCCACCGGCACCGAGTAGATCGCCAGCATCGGCAGGCCGGCCAGCGCCGGACGGCGCAGCCCCACCGCGAGCACGTCCACCATGATCGCCACCGAGCCCACCCCGAGCACGGTGATGAACAGCAGCGGGGTGGTGTCCGGCACCTCGACGCCGTACGAGCGCATGTCCTGCACCGAGCCCTGCAACAGCTCGCCGAAGTGGGCCAGGGTGGCCGGCGTGGGCAGGAACGCGACCAGCTCGGTGCCGCCCGGGAAGAGCCAGGTCAGGGCGAGCAGCAGGCCGGCCAGCATGCCCAGCACCTGGCCCCACAGGGGAGCCCGGACCAGCCGGGTCAGCGCGGCCACCCCGGCGACCACGGCCACCGCGATGGCGGCCTCGATCAGCCAGGTCCAGCGCTGGAAGATCGAAGACAGCGGCGCCGCGGCGAGCAGAGTCGCCGCGGCGGCCACGAAGCCGAGGTTCCGGGACGCGATCACGACGTCACCCTTTCCGTCATCGGACGCCGCCGGCGACCGTCTCGGCGAGCGCCGCGCGCAACGCGAAGCCCTGCGAGCCCCGGGCGGCCTGCGGCCAGAGCGCGGGCAGCCGGCCGCCGTGGTCCACCCCGATCACCCGCCAGCCGCCCTGGAGCAGGGCGAGCGCGGCCGCGCCGTGCGCCCGTTCCGACTCGGCGCGGGCCTTCTCCGGCAGGTTGAGCCAGGTGGAGCTCTCCAACAGGAAGGCGACGCAGGTCGCCCCGTTGACGCGCAGCCCGGCCAGCAGCTCGGCCTCGACGGTGCTCACCGCACCGAGCAGGGCGATGATCAGGCCGCCGTCGGAGCGCTGCCGGACCCGCTGCACCAGGGTGGCGACCTCGCCGCGCTGGTCGAGGCGGACGTCCGCCAGGTGATCCAGGAGCAGGCCGTCCCCGGCGAGCTCGGTGGCGTCCACGTCCGCACCCGAGCCGGTCACCAGCCGCAGCTTGTAGCCGGACTGGCGCAGGTGCACCGCGATGCTCGCGGCGGCGGAGACCGCCCACTCGAAGCTGGCGGTCGGGCCGTCGCCGCGATGGCCGAACGCCCGGGTGTCCAGCACGACGGTGGCCCGGCTCTCCCAGGGCTGCTCCTCGCGGCGCACCATCAGCTCACCGGTGCGGGCGGTCGACTTCCAGTGCACCCGGCGCAGGTCGTCGCCGACCCGGTACTCCCGGGTGGCGGCGTCGTCCTCGCCGTGCACCGCCACCGACCGGGCCCGGCTGTCGCCGCTGCCGGCGTACTCGCCGGGGAGGCGGACCGTCGGCAGCGGGGTGACCTGGGGAATCACGGTCAGGTGGTCGGTGCTGGGGAAGGCCCGGGTCAGCTCGCAGAGCCCGAACGGGTCGGTCAGCCGGACCACCAGCGGGCCCACCTCGTACCGGCCGCGCACGTCGGCGCGGACCGTGTACGCCACCGAACTGGCCTGGAGCGCGCCGAGTCGCTCCAGCACCACCCGGGGCCGGCTGCCCAGCGCGTACGGCAGCCGGTCCTCCAGCAGCAGGGTGCCGGTGGGCAGGCGGGACATGTTCTGCAGGCGCAGCACCACCCGGGAGCTGGCCCCGACCGGCACCCGGTGCGGCTCGAGCGACCGGTTGCAGGCCAGCTTGTAGCGGCTGCGCCCGACGTAGAGCGCGGCGAGCAGCGGCAGGACGGCGAGCAGCACCGCCACCCGCAGCAGGTCCTTCTCGCCGAGGATGCCGGCGGAGACCGCCGCCGCGACCGCGGCCGCCAGGAACGAGCGGCCGCGGGTGGTCAGGCCGCGCAGCCCGTCGCGCACCTCACGGCCTCCGCGGCTCGTACGGCCCGCGGCCGTTGCCCGCGGCGGGCCGCGGCGTGTCGTACGGGGTGCGCTTGCGCTCCTGCGGCAGCGCCAGCCGGTGCACCAGCTCCGAGACGATCGCGTCGGTGGTGCGCCGGGCCAGCTGGGCGTCGGCGGTCGGGATGATCCGGTGCGCCAGCACCGGCACCGCCAGCGCCTGCAGGTCGTCGGGGAGCACGTAGTCGCGACCCTCCAGCGCGGCGACCGCGCGGGCGGTGCGCAGCAGCTGGAGCGTGGCGCGGGGGGAGGCGCCGAGGCGCAGGTCGGGAGCCTCGCGGGTGGCGGTGACCAGGTCCACCGCGTACTGCTTGACCGCGTCCGCGACGTGCACCTGCCGGACCGTGGCGATCAGCTGGCGCACCGTCGCGGCGTCGGAGACCGGGCGCAGCTCCTGCAGCGGGTCGGTGGCGCCGTGACCGTCCAGCATGGCCAGCTCGGCGCCGGGGTCCGGGTAGCCCATGGCGATCCGGGCGGTGAACCGGTCGCGCTGGGCCTCCGGCAGGGGGTACGTCCCCTCCATCTCGATCGGGTTCTGGGTGGCGATCACCATGAACGGCGTCTGGAGCTGGTAGGTGACCCCGTCGACGGTGACCTGCCGCTCCTCCATGCACTCCAGCAGCGCCGACTGGGTCTTCGGCGAGGCCCGGTTGATCTCGTCGCCGACCACCAGGTTGGCGAAGACGGCGCCCGGACGGAACTCGAAGTCGTGCGTCTCCTGGTTGTAGACGCTGACCCCGGTGACGTCGCTGGGCAGCAGGTCGGGGGTGAACTGGATGCGCCGGACCGAGCAGTCGATCGAGCGGGCGAGGGCCTTGGCCAGCTTGGTCTTGCCGACCCCCGGCACGTCCTCGATCAGGAGGTGTCCCTCGGCGAGCAGGACGGCCAGGGCGAGGCGCACGGTCGCGGTCTTGCCTTCGATGACCTGCTCGATGTTGGCCACGATGGCTTCGCTGGCGGCGCGGAACTGGTCGTGCGGCAGCAGGCCGCCCACCTCGTCCCAGGTCTGTTGTGTCACGGGCCTCCTCCTCGTCGCCGGAACGGCAGCTCTGTATAGAGCACCTGGACCCGCCGTTGGGTTCGCGACGCCGAGCCACGTCTGCCGCAGAAATCTCACTGGTTCTCAGGCTAACCATGTTTCTCGTTGTCGCCGACCCCCGCAGGTAGACGGTCGGTTACGCCCCGAATATTCGCCGCAACGGGGGACCTGGCGGTCGCTGTCGGTGCCCACCATGATCACGATGGGCACCGGCGCCGGCATCGGCGCGGGCCCCGGCCGCGGGTGGCCCCGGCCGGCCCGGCGCCGGCCCGCGGTGGCGGGCCACCCGCGCGTCCGGCGGGCGGGGTACACTGCCGGTCATGGCCGGAGTCTTCCTGCTTCTTACCGGGCCGTGCTGATGCGCTGACGCGCGACAGCACGGCGGCCCCTCCTGCGCGAGGGGCTTTTTTGTGCCCTCCGCCGGCCGGCGTGCGCCCCGGGCCCGCCCTGGCCCGGGCGGGCCGCACCGGGAGCGGATCCACTCCCCATACCCGACCCATGACCACGCCGAGCGAGGTCAGCACCCAGCCCGGCCGCGCATGGCCGGCGGCGACGAGCGAAGCGAGGAGACGCCATGAGTGAGGCAGCCGCACCGGCGGGCGACATTCCCCCCTACCGGTACACCGCGACCCTGGCCGACGAGATCGAGAACCGTTGGCAGGACGTCTGGGCGCGTGAGGGCACCTTCCACGCCCCGAACCCGACCGGCCCGCTGGCCGACCCGGACCACCCCCGGGCCGGCGCGGAGAAGCTGTACGTGCTGGACATGTTCCCGTACCCGTCGGGCGCCGGCCTGCACGTCGGCCACCCGCTGGGCTACATCGGCACCGACTGCTTCGCCCGCTACCAGCGGATGGCCGGGCGCAACGTGCTGCACGCGATGGGCTTCGACGCGTTCGGCCTGCCCGCCGAGCAGTACGCGGTGCAGACCGGCACCCACCCGCGGACCACCACGGTGGCGAACATCGAGCGGTACAAGGCGCAGCTGCGCCGGCTGGGGCTGGCCCACGACGAGCGCCGCTCGGTGGCGACCATCGACACCGACTTCTACCGCTGGACCCAGTGGATCTTCCTGCAGATCTTCAACTCCTGGTACGACCCGGAGGTGCGCAGGGCCCGCCCGATCGCGGAGCTGATCGCCGAGTTCGAGGGCGGCAACCGCCCCACCCCGGACGGCCGGCCCTGGGCCGAGCTGACCGTGGCCGAGCGGCGGCAGATCGTCGACGACCACCGGCTGGCGTACATCTCGCAGGCCCCGGTGAACTGGTGCCCCGGGCTGGGCACCGTGCTGGCCAACGAGGAGGTCACCGCCGACGGCCGCTCGGAGCGGGGCAACTTCCCGGTCTTCAAGCGCAACCTGAAGCAGTGGATGATGCGGATCACCGCGTACGGCGACCGGCTGCTGGACGACCTGGACACCCTGGACTGGCCCGAGCCGATCAAGCTGATGCAGCGCAACTGGATCGGCCGCTCCCAGGGCGCCCACATCGACTTCCGCACCGAGCGGGAGCCCATCCGGGTGTTCACGACCCGCCCGGACACCATCTTCGGCGCCACCTACATGGTGCTGGCCCCGGAGCACGAGCTGGTCGACGCGCTGGTGCCGGCAGCCTGGCCGGCCGGGACGAAGGACGCCTGGACCGGCGGGCACGCCAACCCGCGCGCGGCCGTGGAGGCGTACCGCAAGGCGGCGGCGGCCAAGACCGACGTCGAGCGGCAGGCCGACACCCGGGAGAAGACCGGCGTCTTCGTCGGCGCGTACGCCGTCAACCCGGTCACCGGCGGGCAGATCCCGATCTTCATCGCCGACTACGTGCTGGCCGGCTACGGCACCGGCGCGATCATGGCGGTCCCCGCGCAGGACGAGCGGGACTGGGCGTTCGCCGAGGTCTTCGAGCTGCCGATCGTGCGGACCGTGCAGCCGTCGGAGGGCTTCGACGGCAAGGCGTACACCGGGGACGGACCGGCGATCAACAGCGCCGCGCCCGACCGCGGCCTGGACCTGAACGGCCTGGGGGTCGCCGACGCCAAGGCGGCGATCATCGAGTGGCTGGAGGCCAACGGGCACGGCGCCGGCGCGGTCACCTACCGGCTGCGCGACTGGCTGTTCTCCCGGCAGCGCTACTGGGGCGAGCCGTTCCCGATCGTGTACGACGAGACCGGCGCGGCGATCGCGCTGCCCGAGGAGATGCTGCCGGTCGAGCTGCCCGAGGTGGACGACTTCTCGCCGCGCACCTTCGACGCCGACGACGCCGACAGCAATCCGGAGACCCCGCTGTCGCGGCGGCGCGACTGGGTCGAGGTCGAGCTGGACCTGGGTGACGGCCCGAAGCGCTACACCCGCGAGACCAACGTGATGCCGCAGTGGGCCGGCTCCTGCTGGTACGAGCTGCGCTATCTGGACCCGACCAACTCCGAGCGGTTCGTCGACGCGGAGAACGAGCGGTACTGGATGGGCCCGCGCGGCGAGGGCGACTGCGGCGGCACCGACATGTACGTCGGCGGCGCCGAGCACGCCGTGCTGCACCTGCTGTACGCCCGCTTCTGGCACAAGGTGCTGTACGACCTGGGCCACGTCTCGTCGTTCGAGCCGTTCCGCAAGCTGTTCAACCAGGGCTACATCCAGGCGTACGCGTACACCGACGCCCGGGGCGCCTACGTGCCGGCCGAGGACGTCACCGAGCGCGACGGCGGCTTCTACCTGGGCGACACCCGGGTCAACCGCGAGTACGGCAAGATGGGCAAGTCCCTGAAGAACGTCGTCACCCCCGACGACATGTGCGCCGCGTACGGCGCCGACACGTTCCGGGTCTACGAGATGTCGATGGGCCCGCTGGAGGTGTCCCGCCCGTGGGAGACCCGGGCGGTCGTCGGGTCGTACCGGTTCCTGCAGCGGGTCTGGCGGGCCATCGTCGACGAGCAGACCGGCGCGCTGCGGGTCACCGACGCCCCGGCCGACGAGGCGACCCGGCGGCTGCTGCACAAGGTGGTCGACGGGGTCCGCGGTGACATGGAGGCGATCCGGTTCAACACCGCGATCGCCAAGCTGATCGAGCTGACCAACGGGCTGACCCGGCTGTCGGAGACCCCGCGCGAGGTGGCCGAGCCGCTGGTGCTGATGCTGGCGCCGTTCGCCCCGCACGTGGCCGAGGAGCTGTGGCGGCGGCTGGGGCACGAGACCTCGCTGACGTACGCGGACTTCCCGACCGCCGACCCGGCGCTGCTGGTCGCCGAGACGGTGACGTACCCGGTGCAGATCAACGGCAAGGTCCGCGGCCGGGTCGAGGTCCCCGCCGACGCGTCCGAGGAGACCGTCCGCGCGGCGGCCCTGGAGGCGGTGGCCGGCCCGCTGGCCGGCAAGGAACCCCGCAAGGTCATCGTCGTGAAGGGCCGCATGGTCTCCGTCGTCGCCTGACCCGTTCCGCCCGCCGGGCCCGCCCCGAGTCGGGCCCGGCGGGGCGGATCAGGGGTCGCGCCGGTGGATGGCGAGGACGGCCGCGGCGAGCGCGGCGACGGACCAGCCGGCGAAGGTCAGCCAGGAGCCGGTGACGGTGGCCGGGAACGGGTCCGGGTTGAGGATGTCGGGGTGCACCTCGATCAGCCGTTGCCAGGCCGCGACGGGGAGCGCATGGCGGACTTCCGCGATCCACCGGTACCTGTCGCTGTCGACGACCAGCGGCAGCAGCACGAGCACCGACGTGGCCGCGACGACCGTCCCGGCGGCGTGCCGGATGACCGCGCCCAGACCCATCCCGAGCAGCGCGCAGACCGGTACGAGCAGCGCGCTGGCGAGGACGGAGCGCGCCACGCCCGGCTCGCCGATCGACCAGCCGGCGTCGCGTCCGGACAGGATCGCCTGCGACACCCAGAACGAGGTGGCCGCGGTGACCAGGCCCAGCACGAGCATGACCGCGGTCAGCACGGCGGCCTTCGCCGCCACCACCGACCGGCGGGCGGGGACGGCGGCGAACGTGGTGCGGATCAGTCCGCTCTGGTACTCGCCGACGAGGGTCAGCGCGCCGACGGTGGTGGCGGCGAGCATCAGCAGCAGGTAACCGGCCTCCGGGAACGCGTCCCGCACCGGTCCGTAGAGGTGGAACATCTCGCGCCGCCCGTCCGGGTACATCGGCCAGTTGCGGTGGTCGGCGAGGCTGGCGCTGACGCTGACCCCGACAACGAAGAGGAAGACCAGCGGCAGCGTCCACCGGGTCGAGCGCAGCGACCACAGCTTGATCCACTCGGCGGCGAGCAGGTCGCGGAACCGGGCCGGAGCGCCGGTCACCGGCGCGCGGGTGGGCAGTGGCGTCACGTTGGTCATCCGGGCTCCCTCGCGGTGTATTCGACGCTGGCGGCGGTGAGTTCCATGAACGCCTCCTCCAGCGAGGCGGTGCGGGTGGTCAACTCGTGCAGCGGGACCCGGTGGGCGAACGCTAGATCACCGATCCGCTCGGCGGTCAGGCCGGTCACCACGAGCGTTCCCGGGCCATCCGGGCGGACGGTGCCGCCCTCGGCCGCCAGCACGGCGACCAGCGCCGCCGGGTCGGGCGTACGGACGGCCACGCTGGCCTGGGTGCTCCGCGCGGCGAACTGGGCGAGGCCCTGCTCGGCGATCAGCCGGCCTCGGCCGATTACCACGAGCTGGTCGGCGCAGTTCGCCATCTCGCTCATCAGGTGGCTGGAGACGAAGACTGTGCGTCCCTCGGCGGCGAGCCGCCGGAACAGGTCACGCACCCAGCGCACCCCCTCCGGGTCGAGGCCGTTGAACGGCTCGTCGAAGAGCAGCACGGGTGGGTCGCCGAGCAGGGCGGCGGCGATGCCGAGTCGCTGCCGCATGCCGAGTGAGAAGCCGCCGATCCGACGGCGGGCGACGCCGGCCAGGCCCACCTCCCGCAGCACCTCGTCGACCCGGCCACGGCCGATGCCGTTGCTCCGGGCCAGCGCGGACAGGTGCGCCACCGCGCTGCGCCCGCCGTGCACGTCGCCCGCGTCGAGCAGCGCGCCGGCGTGCCGTAGCCCGCGCGGCCGGCCCCGGAACCGGGTGCCGTTCACCATGGCGGTGCCGCTGGTCGGCTCGGTGAGACCGAGGATCATCCGGAGCGTGGTGGACTTGCCGGCGCCGTTCGGGCCGAGGAAGCCGGTGACGTGGCCGGGCCGCACGGTGAGGGTCAGGTCGTCGACGGCCGTGGTCGGGCCGTAGCGTTTCGTCAGGGCGTGGAGTTCGATCACGCGACCCACGCTGCCGGGCGGCGGCCGGCGCCGCGTCCCACCGGCGGTCACACCCGTCCACCGGGCACCCGCCCGCGGGCGTACGCCCCTGGGCCGATGCCCGGGGCGGGCCCGGCTGGCTACCGTGTCCGGATGGACGACGCCGTGCC
This sequence comes from Micromonospora purpureochromogenes, assembly GCF_900091515.1. Lineage (NCBI taxonomy): Bacteria > Bacillati > Actinomycetota > Actinomycetes > Micromonosporales > Micromonosporaceae > Micromonospora > Micromonospora purpureochromogenes. The sequence continues at coordinate 2,483,963 of NZ_LT607410.1, forward strand.
GCTGCCGCGCCGTGCCTCGTCGCTGGCGCGGGCGGTACTGCCCTGGGCCGGCGTCGCGGTGCTGCCGGTGACCGTGCTCCTCGCCCCGGCCGTCGCGTGGAGCCGGAACGGTCTGGGCTTCGGCGACTGGTGGCTCCCCGGGCGCTACCTGGTGCCGCTGCTGGCCGTGGCCCCGCCCGCCGGCCTGCTGCGGCGTCGCCCGATGCTGGCCCTGGGGCTGATGCTCGCCGCGGCGTGCGTGGTCACCGTGACCGTCTACGTCCCGGAGGAGGGCTACCTGCGCGACATCTGGTACGGGCAGTTCCTCGCCATCGACCTGGTGGTGGGGCTGGTCGCGGCGCACCGGCCCCGTCGCGTCTCGGTGCCGGCCGCCGTCGTCGTGCTCGCGGTGCAGGTGGCGGCCAGTTTCGTGAACCCGTCCCAGGAGCCGCTGAGCCGGGCCACCCTCTCCGTGCTGGCGGTGGTCACCGCGTGGACGGTGGGCGACTCGGTGCGCGCCCGCCGCCGTCACGCCGACGCGCTGCGCGCGCACGCCGCCGCCGAGGCGGTCACCGCCGAACGGCTGCGCATCGCCCGCGAGCTGCACGACATGGTCGCGCACAGCATCGGGGTCATCGCCATCCAGGCCGGCGTCGGGGCCCGGGTCATCGACAGCCAACCGGCGCAGGCGCGGGCCGCGCTCGCCACCATCGAGGCGACCAGCCGGGAGACCCTGGCCGGCCTGCGGCGTACGCTTGGCGCGCTGCGCCGCCCGCAGTCCGAGTCGGCGTCCCTGGACCCGGCCCCTGGCCTGGCCGACCTCGATCGGCTGGTCACCGCCGCCGCGGACGCCGGGGTCCGGGTGCGGCTGCGGCGGAACGAACCGTCGCGGCCGGTCCCCGCCGACCTCGACCTCGCTGCGTACCGGATCGTGCAGGAGGCGCTCACCAACGTGGTCCGGCACGCGGGAACCGACCGGTGCCGGGTGACCGTGGAGCACGGCCCAGGCGAGGTATTTGTGGACGTCGTGGACGACGGCCGGGGCGGGCCGGTCGCCGGCGACGGGCACGGCATCGTCGGCATGCGGGAGCGGGTCGCCCTGCTCGGCGGGCAGTTCCGCGCCGGGCCGCGCCCCGAGGGTGGCTTCCGGGTGACGGCCCGGTTGCCGGCGCCGGAGGCCGACCGGTGACCGTTCGGGTAGTGCTCGCCGACGACCAGCCGCTGGTCCGGGCCGGCCTGCGGGTGCTCATCGCCGACGCACCGGGCATCGACGTCATCGGTGAGGCGGGCACCGGCGCCGAGGCCGTCCGGCTGGCCCGCGAGGTCGCGCCCGACGTGGTGTTGATGGACCTGCGAATGCCCGGCACGGACGGCATCCAGGCCACCCGCGCGATCACCGCGCGCGGCGGGCCGACCCGCGTCCTGGTGCTCACCACGTTCGACGACGACGAACACGTGCACGCCGCGTTGCGGGCCGGCGCCAGCGGGTTCCTGGTCAAGGACATGGCCCTCGACGACATCCTCGCCGCGATCCGGGTGGTGGCCGCCGGGGACGCGCTGATCGCCCCGGGCGTCACCCGCCGGCTCATCGCCGAGTTCGTCCGCCGACCCGGCCCGCCGGCCCGGCCGCGGGCCCTGGCCGGGGTGACCGACCGGGAACGGGAGGTCCTGACCCTGGTCGGGCGCGGGATGTCGAACGCCGAGATCGCCGCCGAGCTGGTGATCAGCGTGGCCACCGCCAAGGCACACGTCGCCCGGCTCTTCACCAAGCTCGGCGCCCGCGACCGGGTGCACCTGGTCATCGCCGCCTACGAGGCGAGGCTGGTCCACCCGTCGGAATGACCCACCCGGCCCGCGGCGGTCAGGCGCGGCCCGGTCCAGCGGGGAACGCCGCCCGGAAGGCCGGGAAACCGAGCGTGACGTCCGTGGTGGCGCACGCCGAAACGAGCGTGATGACTGTGAGGCATATTTATGCCTCACAGTCATCACGCTCGTTTCGGCCACGTCCACTTCGGGCCGCGACACGCCGGGGCCATGCCGGCCGGCGGCCCAGCGGGCTTCAGGCGTGCAGGGTCGACTTAACGGTGCGCCGGTGGCTGCGCAGCCAGTCCTGCCAGCGGCGTACCCCGTCGACGGCGCCGGCCGCGCGCAGCCGGCGCATGCCGGGCTCGTCCCGGTCCGCGCCGGCGTCGATGCCCCGCCAGGTGCCCTCGATCTGGTCGAGCATGACGGTGACCAGCTCATCCCGGGGGAGCGGATCCGGCCGACGGCGGCCGGTTCCCACCCGTCACGGTCGCGGCTCCGGCGCACCGCGGCGGCGCTGCCGTTCGGCCCGCCACCAGCGGTGGATCAGCGCGGCGCTGGCGATCAGGCCGAGGCTGGCGGGGGCGGCGGCGTACCAGTTGACGTCGCCCGGCGAGCTGACCGCCGCGCCGATCGCGGCGTAGCCGAACGCGGTCGGCGCGGAGGCGAGCACGCTGCCGACGAGGAACGGCAGCACCCGCGCGCCGGTGGTGCCGTAGCCGTAGCTGACCAGGCCGAAGCCGGCGATGGGCAGCAGCCGGACGGTGATCACCCCCAGCACGCTCTGCCGGGCGAACCAGCCGTCGAGCCGGGCCAGCCGGCCCCGGACCCGTTCCGCGACGAACTCCCGGCCCAGCACCCGGCCGACCGCGAAGCCGATCGCCGCGGCGAGCAGGGCCGCGCCGAGCGCGTACCCGGCGCCCTCCAGGGGGCCGAAGATGGCGCCGGAGGCGAGCGTGACGAAGGTGCGGGGGACCAGCGCGACCAGCAGCACCGCCCCGGTGGCGATCGCCGCGAGCGGGGCGTACCCGCCCAGGGAGTCGGCGAGGTGCGGCAGCCGGGCGACGTCCGGCCGGGGTACCACCAGTAGCAGCACCCCGAAGCCGGCGAGCAGGAGCAGCAGCGCGGCGAAGCGACGCCCGGACGGCTGGCCGAACAGCCGCCGGACGGCGTGGATCATGCCCGGTCGGCGGCGGCCACCGCGGCACGGCGCTCGGAGCGGAGCCGGTCGGCCCAGGTGTCGTCGAGCGGCGGGAGCTGGTGCACCCCGGTGGCCCAGCGCAGCAGCAGGTCGGCCAGGGCCGGGTTGCGGGCGAGTGCCGGCCCGTGCGAGTACGTGCCGAGCAGCTTGCCGCGCCAGGCGCCCTCGGTGGCGCCGTCGTTGCCGACTCCGGCGGTGACCCGGGCCAGCGGCGAGACGCCGGGGCCGAGGTGGGTACGCCCGCCGTGGTTCTCGAACCCGGACAGCGCCGGTAGGCCGAGCCGCGGGTCGATCTCGCCGGCCAGCTCGCCGACGGCCCGGGTGGGGCCGCGGTCGGAGGAGAGGTCGAGCAGCTCCAGCCCGGTGCACTTGGTGCCCTTGGCGAAGAAGGAGGTGCCGAGCAGCTGGTAGCCGGCGCAGACGCCGAAGACCACCGAGCCCTGGGCGACCGCCCGGTGCAGGCCGCCGTCGGCGATCAGCCGCTGCGCGCCCAGCGCCTGCGGGCCGTCCTCGCCGCCGCCGATCAGGTAGATGTCGGCGGTCGCGGGCAGCCGCTGGTCGGAGCGGACCTCCATCACCTCGACCGGCATCCCGCGCAGCTGCGCCCGGCGGGCCAGGATCAGCATGTTGCCCCGGTCGCCGTAGGTGGAGAGCAGGTCGGGGTAGATCCAGACGATGCGCAGGCTCTCAGTTGACACGGTCCAACTCCGCTCGGATGTCCTGGAAGGCGGTGTAGTTCGCGATGACCTCCAGCCGGCCCGGCGGGACCGCCTGGACCGCCTCGTCGAACGTCCGCACGTGCTGGAACGGCACGGCGTTGACGTCGAGCCGGACCGCCAGGTCGTACGCCCGGTCGCCGGTGATCAGCACCTGCCGGCCGCGCAGCGGGGCGAAGTCGACGTCGAAGAGCCAGGAGGTGTCCAGCCCGTCGGGGTCGCGGGCGTTGATGGAGAGCAGCGTCGGCGCCACGTCGGCCATGTCGAACGCCTCCAGCCAGCTGGCCGGGTTCTTGGCCAGCAGCAGCCGGATGTTGCGCCCGTCCCGGTCGACCTGGGCGTAACGGCCGGCGACCGAGGTGACCGATCCGAGCCGGGAGACCGCGTCGACGGGACGTACCCCGAACTCGGCGGCGACGGCCAGCGCGGTGGCCGCGTTGCCGATGTTGACCTTGCCGGGGAGCTGGAGGGCCACCTTGTGCCAGGCGCCGACGGGGTCGAGGACGCCGTCGTCCTCCACGGTCCACTGCGGCTCGGGCCGGCGCAGCGGGCAGCCGGTGCACCACCACTGCTCTCCTGAGCGCTGGATGGTGGAGCCGCACTCGGGGCAGACCCAGGAGTCGTCGTGCCAGCGCTGGCCGGCGCTGAACCAGGTGACGTGCGGCGGGTTGACGCCGCGCGCCGGGTCGGCCGGCGGGGTGGCCGCCCAGACCACCATCGGGTCGTCGGCGTTGGCCACCACCCGCACGTCGGCGTGCCGGACCAGCGCGGCGCGCCAGAGCTGCGCCATCATGGCGACCTCCTTGGCCCGGTCGAGCTGGTCGCGGGAGAGGTTGAGCAGCGCCACCACGTGCGGCTCGGTGGCCTCCAGCACCTGCGCGAGGTAGTGCTCGTCGACCTCCAGCACCGCGTACGGGGTGCTGCCGGCCTTGGCCAGGGCGGAGGTGTGGCCGGTCGGCATGTTGGCGCCGAAGGAGTTGGTGGCCACCCGACCGAGCACCCCGACGGCGGCGGCGGCGAGCCGGGTGGTGGTGGTCTTGCCGTTGGTGCCGGAGACCAGCGCGATGGCGCGGCCGGCGGAGAGGTGGGCGAGCAGGTCGGGATCGATCTTCAGCCCGATCCAGCCGCCGATCACCGAGCCGTCGCCCCGGCCGGCGGCGCGCGACAGGGCCGCGGCCGTCCGGGACACGGAGCTGGCCACCTTTGCCCGCAGGGGCATCTTCGCGTCCGTCACCCGAGCGAGGTTACCGGACCGGCACGCCCACCAGATCGCCGCCGACGGCGAACCGTTCGGCCGGCTCCTTCTCGGGCGTCCGGTCGCCCCGCGCTCGGCCGGTCGGCGTCGACCGTGTCGGGTAGCGGACGGGGCGCGGGGGGCGCTCCGGCCCTCCACTCCGCTCCACCCCTTCTGACGTGCTCTTTTGCCCGGCGGAGCGGCGCGCCACGCGGGCGTTTCTGGTTGCAGGTGGAGGGAAGTGGAGTAGAGTGGGGCGCGATGGTGAGGCCGGGAGGGCCCACCGGCCCGGGGGGTCAGCGGCGCCGCGAACGCCGCTAAAAGGGCGAGGGGGTAGGGCCGATGTTCCTCGGCACCCACACTCCGCGCCTGGACGACAAAGGCCGGTTGATCCTTCCGGCGAAGTTCCGGGACGAGCTGGCGGGGGGTGTCGTGATCACCAAAGGGCAGGAGCGCTGCCTCTACGTCTTCCCCACGCCCGAGTTCCAGCGGATCGCCGACCAGTTGCGCGCGCAGCCCATGACGCACAAGGCGGCCCGGGCCTACAGCCGGGTCTTCTTCGCCAGCGCGCACGACGAGGTCCCGGACAAGCAGGGACGAGTCACCATCCCGGCCCACCTCCGGTCGTACGCCGCGCTCGACCGGGACCTGGTGGTGATCGGGGCGAGCACCCGGGTGGAGATCTGGGACAAGGCGGCCTGGGAGACCTATCTCGCCGAGAGCGAAGACGACTTCGCCGACATCGAGGAGGGGGTGCTGCCCGGCGGCCTGTAGGGCGTGACGACGCCCGACGTACTGCGAGATCTCCAGCCGCTTTCGAGTTCCTGGCACCCCTTCCCCGGTGCCAGGCGCACGATCAGTCTCCGGGGCCGCGGCCTCGGGAGGCGAAGCGGGAGCGGATGGGGATCTGGCGGTACGACGGCACGGCGTCGTCCGACGAGCAGGGTCGCAGGACCGAACGGAACTTTCAACCAGTGGGGGTCGACATGGGGGAGCTACGCGGCACGCACGTGCCGGTGCTGCTCGAGAGGTGTCTCGAGTTGCTGGCCCCCGCGCTGGACCGGGGTGACCGGACGGTGCACGTCGACGCGACGCTGGGGCTGGCCGGGCACGCCGAGGCGGTGCTGGAACGGCACCCGCGCACGGTGCTGATCGGCCTGGACCGGGACACCGAGGCCCTCGCCCACGCGCGGGTCCGGCTGGCCCGCTTCGCCGACCGCATCCACCTGGTGCACGCCGTCTACGACGAGCTGCCCGAGGTGCTGGCGGGGCTGGGCTACCCGGGCATCGACGGGATCCTGTTCGACCTGGGGGTCTCCTCGTTGCAGCTGGACGCGCCCGACCGCGGGTTCGCGTACGCCCAGGACGCGCCGCTGGACATGCGGATGGACCAGACCCGGGGGGTGACCGCCGAGGAGGTGGTCAACACCTACTCGCACCCGGACCTGGCCCGGGTGCTGCGGGTCTACGGCGAGGAGAAGTTCGCCGGGCGGATCGCCTCGGCGATCCTCCGGGAGCGCGAGCGCGGCCGGATCACCTCCTCGGCCCGGCTCGCCGAGCTGGTCAGGGAGAGCATTCCGGCACCAGCCCGACGAACGGGTGGACACCCGGCCAAGAGAACGTTTCAGGCTTTACGGATCGAGGTAAACAGGGAGCTGGCAGCGCTGGAGACGGCGCTGCCGGCCGCTCTGGACAAGCTCAACGTGGGCGGCCGCATGGTGGTCCTGTCCTACCACTCGCTGGAGGACCGGCTCACCAAGCAGGCGCTCGCCGACCGGGTCCGCAGTAAGGGCCCGGTCGACCTCCCGGTGGAACTTCCCGGGTCGGGCCCGACGTTCCGGCTGCTCAGCCGGGGCGCCGAGCTTGCCGGGGAGGCGGAGGTCGCCGTGAACCCGCGCGCCGCCTCGGTGCGCCTGCGGGCCGCGGAGCGACTCGACCCGGCCACCGAGCAGCAGGGGCGGACCGACCGCGAACGGTACCGCCGCCGGGTCAAGGCGATGCACCAACCGGGGACGGGGTCGACGGCGGGTTCCTCAGTGGACCGTGGGTCGGCGCCGGGGGACGGCAGAGGGACGGACGAAGAGGGGGAGGGGACATGAACGTCAACAAGCGCGACGGCCGGGAGGCCGTCGGGCAGCGCGCACCGCGGTCGGGGGCCGGACCGCGGCGCAGCGCACCACGCGCGGCGACAAGCCGGCGGACCTCGCCGGCCGGCAGGGGGAGACTCGCGCCCGGGGGGCGCGCGAGTTCCCGGTCCAGGGCAACGCCGCGCTGCGGCCGGCCGAGAAGGTCGCCGACACCACGGCCGCCCGGCCCCGGCTGCGGGTCGCTCCGCCGCCGCCGGTGCGGGTGCCGCGGGCGCCGTTCGCGGCGCTGATCGTGGTGCTGGTCGTCGGCGGGGTGCTGGGCATCCTGGCCGTCAACACGAAGATCAACGAGAACGCCTTCAAGCTCCAGCAGCTCCAGCAGCAGCAGGCCCGCCTCGACGTGGACGAGCAGCAGCTGAACAAGCAGATCGAGGAGGCCAAGGCGCCGGGCAACCTGACCGCCGAGGCGCGCAAGCTCGGCCTGGTCGAGGCCGGTGAGCCGGCGTACATCCGGCTGCCGGACGGCAAGGTGATCGGCGTGCCGCAGCCCGCCGACGGGCAGCCGGCGATCACCAGCCAGCAGGGCAACGGGGGATAGCAGTGCCGCCGAGATCGGACGAACCGCGCCGGGACCCCACCACGGGCTCCCGGCGCGGCCCGTCCCGGGCCGGCCGGGGCGGGGACCCGCGTACCGGCGAACCGGGGATCGGCGGGATCTCCGACGCCCGGGCGTACACCCCTCGGGGCCGGACCATCCGGGAGAGCGGCGAGGAGCGGGCCGGCGGCCGTGAGGAGCGGGCCGGCCAGCGGCGTACCCCCCGGGCGGGCCGCTCCGGCGACCCGTTCCGCCCGGCGTTGCAGGTGCTCGACGGCGGCCGGGCGGGAGCCCGCGCCGGGCGACGGGACGCCGCCCCGGTCGCCCGGGCCGGCGTCATCCGCACCGTCCCGACCCGGCCGGCCTGGACCGACGACGACGAGGAGGAGCTGGCGCCGCCGCGCCGCCGGAACGGCGGACGCACGCCGCGCCGGCCGGAGCGTCCGGCGGCCCGCCGCCCCGCCCGCAAGCCGCGCCGACCGCCGAAGCTGGCCGAGCCGCGCCGCCGGCTGCGGCTGGGCACCATGCTGGTGCTGGCGCTCTTCGTCACCATCGGCATCCGGCTGGTCTTCCTCCAGGCGGTCGACACCCCGGCGTACGCGGGCGGGGGCATCGACTCCCGGCTCACCCGGGTCGACCTGCCCGCCCCGCGCGGCGCCATCGTCGACCGCACCGGCGCGCCGCTGGCCCGCAGCGTCGAGGCCCGGTACGTCTTCGCCGACCCGACCCAGGTCAAGGACCGGCCGGCCACGGCCCGGCTGCTCTCCCCGCTGCTCGGCGTGCCCGCCTCCGAGCTGGTCGAGAAGATGAAGCGGCGCGGCCTGCCCGGCGGCGGCGAGTCGCAGTTCCAGTACCTGGCCCGGGGCGTCGACATCCCCAAGGCCAAGCAGATCGAGGCGCTCGACCTCGCCGGCATCGGCACCCACCGCGACGAGCGGCGCGAGGTGCCCGGCGGCGACCTCGCCGCCAACCTGGTCGGCTTCGTCAGCCAGGACATGAACGGCCTGGAGGGGCTGGAGGCGCGCTACGACGACGTGCTCCAGGGCAAGGACGGGCGGCGCGTCTACGAGGCGGGCCAGGGCGACCTGGACGCCCCCATCCCCGGCGGCTACAGCCAGACCACCCCGGCCAAGCCGGGCAGCTCGCTGGTGCTCACCATCGACCGGGACCTGCAGTACCAGGTGCAGCAGGTGCTCGGCCGGCAGATGGCGCAGACCCGGGGCAGCGTCGGCGCCGCCGTGGTGCTGGACGTGGCGACCGGCGAGGTGCTGGCCCAGGCCAGCCACCCCAGCTACAACGCGGCCAACCCGGAGCCGAGCCGGCCGACCGACCGGGAGGACGCGGCGACCAGCTTCGTGGTCGACCCGGGGTCGGTGCACAAGGCGATCACCTTCGGCGCGGCGTTGCAGGAGGGGGTGGTCACCCCGGACACCACGCTGCCCATCCCCAACACCGTCACCAAGGGCGACACGACCTTCGCCGACACCCACCCGGCGAACGGCCGGCGGATGAGCCTGCCGGGGATGATGGCCTTCTCGTCCAACGTCGGCACCATCGAGATCGCCCACGAGCTGGGCCGGGACCGGCTGATCGACTACCAGAAGCGGTTCGGGCTGGGGCAGCCCACCGGCGAGGGGATGCCGGGGGAGGCCTCCGGGCGGCTGCTGCCCGCCGACGAGTGGAGCCTGTCGTCGTACGGGTCGGTGCCGATCGGGCACAGCGTGGACGCCACGCCCCTGCAGATGGCCGCCGCGTACGCCACCATCGCCAACAACGGCACGTACGTCCAGCCGCACCTGATCAAGGAGGTGATCAGTGGGGCGGACGGGAAGCGTACGCCCGCCGGGCCGCCGGTCACCCGACCGGTGCTCAGCCCGGCCAACGCCGCCGCGCTGCGCACCATCCTGGAGGCGGTCACCACCGTCGAGGGGGCGACCGGCGTGGCCGCGGCGGTGCCCGGCTACCGGGTCGCCGGCAAGACCGGCACCGGCTGGCGGCTGGTCGAGGGCGAGAAGCAGCCCGGCGAGGTCGGCTCGTTCATCGGGATGGCCCCGGCGGAGAAGCCCCGGTACGTGGTGGCGGTCTTCGTGTGGAGCCCCGGCGGCGAGGGCGGCACGGTGGCCGCGCCCGCCTTCCGCGAGATGATGGGCTTCACGCTGCGGCATTACCGGGTTCCCCCGTCGGGCGGCAAGGCCCCCAAGTTCGAGGTCTTTCCGCACTGAACAGCCACGGCGGGACATCATCGGTGAGTGGGGACGAACCACCGGGGCGGCTGTGCGCTCGAAACCGGACGACCGGGTAGGGTCTGACGCCGTGCCCGGCAATCCACGTCCCCGTACCGTGCCCGGAGTCCGGCTCGGCGACCTCGCCGCCCGGCTCGCCGTCGCGCCGCCGGAGGCCGCCGCCGACGTGGCGGTGACCGGGGCGACCCACGCCAGCCAGGAGGTCCGCCCCGGCGACCTGTACGCCGCGCTCCCCGGGGCCCGCCGGCACGGCGCGGAGTTCGCCGCGGCCGCCGCGGCCGCCGGCGCGGTGGCCGCGCTGACCGACCCGGCCGGCGCCGCCGCGGTGACCGAGGCCGGCCTGCCCGCCCTGGTGGTGCCCGACCCCCGGGCGGTGCTCGGCGACCTCGCCTCCGCCGTCTACGGCGACCCGACCGAGGGGCTGACCGTGATCGGGGTCACCGGCACGGCCGGCAAGACCTCGACCGCCTACCTGGTGGAGTCCGGCCTGCGCGCCGCCGGGTACACCACCGGCCTGATCGGCACCGTGGAGACTCGGCTCGGCGATCTGGTGATCGACAGCGTGCGGACCACCCCGGAGGCGACGGACCTGCACGCCATGCTCGCCGCCGCGCGCGAGCGCGGGGTGACCGCGCTGGTCATGGAGGTCTCCAGCCACGCCCTGGCGATGGGGCGGGTCGGCGGGGTCCGGTTCACCGTCGGCGGCTACACCAACTTCGGCTCCGACCACCTCGACTTCCACGCCGACTCGGCCGACTACTTCGCGGCCAAGGCGCGGCTCTTCGACGGCCGCTGCGCCTTCGAGGTGCTCAACCTCGACGACCCGGCGCTGCGCCCGCTGTTCAAGCCCGCCACGGTCAGCTACTCGGCGGCCGGCGACCGCGCGGCCACCTGGTGGGCCGACGAGGTCGATGGCGAGGGGTACGCCCAGCGCTTCACCGTCCACGGCCCGGACGGCCTGGCACTGCCCGCCGGGGTGGCCCTGCCCGGCCGGCACAACGTGGCCAACGCGCTGCTGGCCATCGCCAGCCTGGTGGCCGCCGGGGTCGACCCGGCGGTCGCCGCCGAGGGGGTGGCCGCCTGCGGCGGCGTCCCGGGGCGGCTGGAGCTGGTCAGCGCGGCCGGTCCGGTGCGCGGCGTGGTCGACTACGCGCACAAGTCCGACGCCATCGTGGCCGCCCTGGCCGCGCTGCGCGAGCTGAGCGCGGGTCGGCTGATCTGCGTCATCGGCGCGGGCGGTGACCGGGACCGGGGCAAGCGGCCGGTGATGGGCGCCGCCGCGGCGCGGGGCGCCGACGTGGTGCTGGTGACCGACGACAACCCGCGTACCGAGGACCCGGCCGCGATCCGGGCCGAGGTGCTCGCCGGGGCGTACGGGGCCGGCACCCCCGCCCGGATCATCGAGGCCCCGGGCCGGCGGGCCGCCATCGCCGAGGCGGTCCGGCTCGCCGAGCCCGGCGACGTGGTGGCCCTGCTCGGCAAGGGCCACGAGCGTGGCCAGGAGGTCGCCGGCGAGGTGCACCCGTTCGACGACCGGGTGGAGCTGGCGGAGGCGCTCGGCGCCCGCTTCGGGGACCTGGCGGGTCGACGGTGATCCCGCTGAGCCTGGCCGAGGTCGCCTCGGCCGTCGACGGCCGCCTCGTCGGCGCCGACCCGGCGGCCCGGGTCACCGGCCCGGTCGAGTTCGACTCGCGCAAGGTCACCGCCGGGGCGCTCTTCGTCGCGTTCCCCGGCGAGAAGGTCGACGGGCACGACTACGCCGCCGGCGCGGTGGACGCGGGCGCGGTGGCGGTGCTCGGCACCCGCGAGGTGCCCGGGGTGCCGATGGTGCTGGTGGGAGACGCGCTGACCGCGATGGGCCGGTTGGCCCGCGCGGTGGTGGACCGGCTGCCGCAGCTCACCGTGATCGGGCTGACCGGCTCGTCGGGCAAGACCACCACCAAGGACCTGATCGCCCAGCTCACCGTCCGGCTCGGCCCGACGGTGGCCCCGCCCGGCTCGTTCAACAACGAGCTGGGGCACCCGTACACCGCGTTGCAGGCCACGCCGGAGACCCGCTTCCTGGTGATGGAGAAGGGCGCCCGGGGGATCGGGCACGTGCGCTACCTGTGCGACGTGGTGCCGCCGCGGATCTCCGTGGTGCTCAACGTCGGGGTCGCGCACATCGGCGAGTTCGGCTCGGTGGAGAACATCGCCCTGGCCAAGGGGGAACTGGTCGAGGCGCTGCCGGCCGACGGGCTGGCGGTGCTCAACGCCGACGACCCGCTGGTCGACGCGATGGCCGCGCGTACCGGCGCCCGGGTGGTCCGGTACGGCGAGGCCGCGCACGCCGACGTCCGGGCGGTCGACGTGTCGCTGGACGACCGGGGCCGGCCGTCGTACACGCTGCTCACCCCGGAGGGGAGCGCGCCGGTGCGGCTCGGGCTGACCGGCCGGCACCAGGTCTCCAACTCGCTGGCCGCGGCGGCGGTGGCCCGCGAGCTCGGGATGCCGCCGGCCGAGGTGGCCGGCGCCCTGGGCGAGCTGGGGCTGGTCTCCACCCGCCGGATGGACGTCTTCGACCGGTCCGACGGGGTGACCGTGATCGACGACTCGTACAACGCCAATCCGGCGTCGACGGCGGTGGCGCTGCGCGCGCTTGCCGGCATGCGCCGCGAAGGGCGTATCTTTGCCGCGCTCGGCTACATGGCCGAGCTGGGCGACTTCGAACGCGACGGGCACCGGGAGGTGGGCCGGCTCGCGGCGGAGCTGGGCGTGGACCGGCTGCTCGTGGTGGGTGAGCCGGCGGCGCCGATCCACGAGGGCGCGACAGCGGTAAGTGACTGGGGAGGAGAGTCGGTGCTGCTCACCGATCAGGCGGCGGCCGTCGAGGTGCTGCGCAGAGAGCTACGACCGGGCGACGTCGTCCTGGTGAAGGGCTCCCGGTACCGCACCTGGGAGGTGGCCGACGCGCTGCGCGCCGAGGCTGCTGGAAACGGGGTCGCCGCATGAGGGCGGTCATCATCGCCGTCGGCGTGGCGTTCCTGATCTCGCTGCTCTGCACCCCGATCGCGATCAAGGTGTTCACCCGGCTGAAGGCCGGGCAGCCGATCCGGGCCGAGGGCCCGGCGATGCACCAGGGCAAGAAGGGCACGCCGACGATGGGCGGCGTGGTCTTCATCCTGGCCACGGTGATCGCGTACGTCGCCGGTCACCTGGCCCTGACCACGCTGCCGGACGCGCAGATCGCCCAGGTCGAGCCGACCATCACGGCGCTGGTGCTGCTGGGGCTGATGGTCTTCTCCGGCGCGGTCGGCTTCATCGACGACTTCCTCAAGGTCCGCAAGCGGCACAGCGGCGGTCTCAACAAGCGCGGCAAGCTCGCCGGGCAGATCCTGGTCGGCGCGATCTTCGGGGTGGTGGCGCTCTACTTCCCGAGCACGATGACCGACGCCAGCGGCGCGGCGACCAACACCGAGACCGTCGGGGCCACCACGCTCAGCTTCATCCGGGACATCCCGGCGCTGGAGATCGGCAAGATCGCCTCGGTGATCGTGATCATCTTCGTGGTGATGGCGGCGACCAACGGGGTGAACCTCACCGACGGCCTCGACGGCCTCGCCACCGGCGCCTCGGTGATGGTGCTGGCCGCGTACGCGTTGATCGCGTTCTGGCAGTACCGGCACTGGTGCGCCGACCCGACCTACACCGCCAACCCGAACAACTACTGCTACGCGGTCCGGGATCCGCTGGAGATCGCGCTGATCGCCGGGGCGGCCGCCGGCGCCTGCGTCGGCTTCCTCTGGTGGAACACCTCGCCCGCCCGGATCTTCATGGGCGACACCGGCGCGCTCGGCCTGGGCGGTCTGATCGCCGGCATGGCGATGTCCACCCGCACGATCCTGCTGCTGCCGATCATCGGCGGGCTGTTCGTGATCATCACCATGTCGGTGGTGATCCAGATCATCTCCTTCCGGACCACCGGCAAGCGGGTGTTCCGGATGTCGCCGTTGCAGCACCACTTCGAACTCGCCGGCTGGAGCGAGGTCAACATCGTGGTGCGGTTCTGGATCATCGCCGGGATCGGGGTCGCCATCGCCCTCGGCCTGTTCTACAGCGACTTCCTGGCCAGCATGGGCTGAGTCGCCCGCACCATCGGCCCCGACCGGGTCGGCGAACGCCGGCCGGGCCGCGCCGCGACCGTCGCGTACGGGGGTCCCTCATAGCCGAGGGACCCCCGTTCCGCATTCCGACACGCCGACCGGGCCGAACGGCGCGAACGGGCCCGGAGAAGCGGCGATGATGGGCTCGTGGGGGAGGACCGAGGCAGCACCGGCACGACGACGACGACGGCGGAGACCCAGGCGCGGCGGGTCGCGGGCGCGGGGCGTACCGCCGACCCGCCGGCGGCGATCGCCGGCCTGGACGCGGCCGGCGGCCTGGCGGCGCTGCGCGGCCTGCTGGCCCGCCCGCTGGCCTCCTACTACCTGCTGCTGTCCAGCGCCGGCCTGCTGCTGCTGATCGGCCTGACCATGGTCTTCTCGGCGACCAGCGTGAAGGACTACGCCGAGGCCGGCGACGCCTCGGCGTCGGTGACCAAGCAGGCCGTCTTCGCGGTGATCGGCATCGTCGCGTTCTGGGCCTGCCAGCGGTTCCCGGCCAGCACCTTCCGCTCGCTCGGCCGGCCGGTGCTGGCCGCGGCGGTGGTGCTGCTGCTGGTGCTCAACCTGCTGCTGGCCCTGGACTCGCTGTTCCGGATCACGGCGCTCGGCCCGCTGCGGGCCAACCTGCTCTGGCTCTACCTCGGCCCGATCCAGGTGCAGCCCTCCGAGCTGGCCAAGCTCGCGCTGGTGCTCTGGGGCGCGCACGTGATCGCCCGCAAGGGCGCCGCGCTCGGCTGGTGGAAGGAGCTGGCCACCCCGCTCTTCCCGGTGGTCGGGCTGCTCTTCGTGCTGGTCGGCTACAACGACCTGGGCACCATGCTCTGCCTGCTGGCGATCGTGGTCGGGCTGCTCTGGGCGGCCGGGGTGCGAATGCGGGTGTTCGCCGCGCTCTCCGCGGTGGGCCTGCTCGGCATCGGCCTGCTGGTGGCCGTGGCCTCGCTCGGCGCCGGCTCCGGCGCGGCCGGCGAGGAGAACTACCGGCTGGCCCGGTTGACCTCGTTCATCAGCCCGCCCGACCCGGCCACCTGCCTGGAGACCGGCTGCTGGCAGCTCGTCCAGGCCCGCAACGCCATCGAGCACGGCGGCTGGTTCGGCGTCGGGCTGGGTAAGAGCAGCCTCAAGTTCGGCTGGTTGCCGGCCGCGCACAACGACTTCATCTTCGCGGTGATCGCCGAGGAGCTCGGGGTGGTCGGCTGCACCGTCATCCTGGTGCTCTTCGCCGTGCTCGCCTACACCGGGCTGCGCGTCGCCCGGCGGGTCGAGGACCCGTTCCGCCGGCTCGCCGCCGCCGCGATCACCGCCTGGCTGGTCGGCCAGGCCGTGATCAACGTCGGTGGCGTGATCGGCCTGCTGCCGCTGACCGGCGTGCCGCTGCCGTTCATCTCCGACGGCGGCAGCGCCCTGGTCGTGACGCTGGCGGCGGTCGGCATCCTCGCCTCGTTCGCCCGCGCCGAGCCCGACGCCGCGCGAGCCCTGCATGCCCGTCCACCCGCCCGGTGGGTCCGACTACTCTGGGCCCCGTTGCCGCCGCTTCCCGGCCGGCGCCGCCGCCCGGCGACGCCACCGGCTGCCCGAGGGTCCGTGCCCCGGTCGCGAGCGCGGCGGGAGGACGACCAGGCCGCACCGCGCGGTGGCCGGCAGGGCCGGACCCGGGGCGGGACGGCGAGCGAGAGGAGACGCTGATGGGTCCGCTGCGTTCGGTGGTGCTCTGTGGAGGCGGTACGGGTGGCCACATCTACCCGCTGCTCGCCTTCGCCGACTGCCTGCGCCGACACGACCCGGGCGTCCGGATCACCTGTCTGGGCACGCCGAAGGGGCTGGAGAACGAGCTGATCCCGCCGGCCGGCTACGACCTGCGGCAGATCCCGGCGTACCAGCTGCCCCGCTCGGTCAACATGAGCCTGGTGCGCACCCCGGACCGGATGTGGAAGGCGGCCCGCGCCGCGGGCAAGGTGATCGACGAGGTGCAGGCCGACGCGGTGGTCGGCTTCGGCGGGTACGTCTCCGTCCCCGGCTACCTCGCCGCCTGGCGCCGCGAGCTGCCGATCGTCATCCACGAGGTGAACGTGCCGCCGGGCGTGGCCAACCGGCTCGGCATGAAGTTCACCAAGAACGTCGCGGTGGGCTTTCCGCACCAGCCCGCGCAGGCCGAGTCGCTGCGCGACGCCCGGGTGGTCGGCGTGCCGCTGCGCCGGGGCATCGCCGGGCTGGACCGGGTCGCCATGCGCAACGCCGCCCGGGCCCACTTCGGACTCCGCCCCGACCTGCCGGTGCTCTTCGTCGCCGGCGGCTCGCAGGGCGCCCGCTCGATCAACCTGGCGGTCTCCGGCGCGGCCAAGGAACTGGCCCGCAACGGCGTGCAGGTGCTGCACGTGATCGGTGCCCGCAACGAGCCGGTGCCGATCCCCACCGACCTGCCGGTGCCGTACGTGACCCTGCCGTACCTGTCCGAGATGGAGCTGGGCTACGCCGCCGCCGACCTGATGCTGGGCCGGGGCGGGGCGATGACCTGCGCCGAGGTGGCCGCCATCGGCCTGCCCACCATCTACGTGCCGTACCCGCACAGCAACCAGGAGCAGAAGCGCAACGCGCTGCCCGTGGTGGAGGCCGGCGGCGGGCTGCTCGTCGACGACGCCGAGCTGACCCCGGACTGGCTGGAGCGGACGGTCATCCCGCTGGTCCGCGACCCCCGCCGGCTCGCCGCGATGGGTGCGGCCGCGGCCGGGTACGGCCGGCGCGACGGCGATGTCGCGCTGCTGAACTTCGTCTACGAGGCGGTGGCCCGATGACGTCGGCCACCGCGACGGGAAGGTACCTGGCATGAACACCGCGCAGTTCACCCCGGCCGGCACGCTCACCGCCGAGGACCTGGGCCGGATCCACCTGATCGGGGTGGGCGGGGTCGGCATGAGCGGCCTGGCCCGGCTCTTCCTCACCCGTGGCCTGCCGGTCTCCGGCAGCGAGCTGCGCGAGTGGCCGTCGCTGGCCGGGCTGCGGGCGCTCGGCGGGACGATCCACATGAGCCACGAGGTGAGCAACCTCGACGGCGTGGACACCGTGGTCTACTCCTCGGCCATCCCCCAGGACCACCTGGAGATGGTCGAGGCCCGCCGGCGCGGCCTGCGGGTGTTGCACCGCTCCGAGGCCCTCGCCGCGGCGATGACCGGTCGCCGGACGGTGGCGGTCGCCGGCACCCACGGCAAGACCACCACCACCTCGATGGTCACCATGGTGCTCCAGCAGGCCGGCACGGACCCGTCCTTCGTCATCGGCGGGGAGATCTCCGAGGTCGGCTCCGGCGCGCACCACGGCACCGGCGAGTACTTCGTGGTCGAGGCGGACGAGAGCGACCGCTCGTTCCTGATCTACCGGCCGTACGTCTCGATCATCACCAACATCGAGGCGGACCACCTCAACACCTACGGCGACCTGGCCAACCTGGAGGCGACCTTCGCCGAGTTCGCCCGGCTCACCGACCCGGACGGCTTCATCATCACCTGCGCCGACGACCCGGGCGGCCGCCGGCTGGCTGAGACGCTGCGCGCGGAGGGCCGCCGGGTGCACACCTACGGCCTGTCTCCCGACGCCGACCTGCGGCTGGACGACATGGCCTCCACCGCGCAGGGCGTGCGCTTCCTGGCCGGGATCGACGGCCACTCGCTGGGCGAGATCCGGCTGCCGGTGCCGGGGCGGCACATGGGGCTCAACAGCGCCTCGGCGGTGCTCACCGCGTACCTGCTGGGGCTGCCCGTGGAGGCGGCCGAGGTGGCGCTGGGCGCCTTCCCCGGCGTACGCCGGCGCTTCGAGCGCAAGGGCGTCGCGGACGGCGTGCTGGTCTACGACGAGTACGCGTACCACCCGACCTCGATGACGCTGGCGTTGCAGACGCTGCGCGAGGTGGCCGGGGACGGCCGGCTGATCGTGGTCTTCCAGCCCTACCGGCTCTACCGCACCCGGGACCTCCAGGCGGAGATCGCCGCGGCGCTGGGCATCGCCGACGAGCTGGTGCTGCTGGAGGTCTTCGGGCCGGGCGAGCTGCGCCAGCCGGGGGAGGGCTCCGCGGCCCTGGTCGAGGCGGTGCCGCTGGACGCCGCGAACAAGGTGTTCGTCGACTCCTGGGAGGACGCGCCGGTCGAGGTGGCCCGGCGGGCCCGCCCCGGCGACGTGGTGGTGACCATGGGCGCCCCGCCGATCTCCCTGATGGGGGACCAGCTGATCGACGCCCTCACCGCGCGGGCCTCCGGCGGCGCCGCCGACCCGACGGCCCTCGGCGTGGCCGTCGACCCGGACGGCGCGGCCTCCGCCGCCGGATGAGCCCGGGTCCGGCGCGCGGCCGTACCGCCGGCACGGACGGCGGCGGCCCCCGGCGCAACCCGGTCCGGCGCTGGCAGCTCGTCCGGGCCGGCAGCGACGCCGTCCCGCCGTCCACCCGGCGGTTCATGGCCCGGGCGCGGCAGCGGCGGATGCGGGCGGCCCTGCCCTGGGCCGTGGCCGCCGCGGTGCTCGCCGTGGCCACGCTGGTCGCCTGGACGGTGCTCGGCACCGGGCTGCTCGGGGTCCGCGAGGTGCGGGTGGTCGGCGCGGAGCTGGTCACCCCGGTCGAGGTGCGGGAGGCCGCGGGGGTGCCGGACGGCGTCCCGCTGGCCCGGGTGGACCTGGCCGCGACCGGCCGCCGGATCGGCGCGCTGGCCCCGGTGGAGCGGGCCACGGTCACCCGGGACTGGCCGGGCACCCTGGTGGTGACGGTGGTGGAGCGGACCGGGGTCGCGGCGGTGCCCCGGGACGGGCAGTTCGTCGTGCTCGACGCCGACGGGGTGGTGTTCCGGACGGTGCCGCGCGCCCCCGACGGCCTGCCGGTGGTCCGGCTGGCCAGCCCCGGCCCGGACGACCCGGGCACCCGGGCCGCGCTGGAGGTGCTGGCGGTGCTCACCCCGCCGCTGCGCGCGGAGCTGACCGAGCTCACCGTGCAGGGGCTGGCCCGGATCAGCCTCACCCTCCGTGGCGATCGGACGGTCGTCTGGGGTGACGCGACTCGGGGGGCGGACAAGGCGCGGGTGGCCACCGCGCTGTTGGGTCGCAAGGCCGACACGATCGACGTCAGCGCGCCCGACGTGGTCACCTTCAAGTGATACCGGCACGCCGGACGTGAGCCGTCCCGCCAATGGCGGCGACACGCCGGGCAGGTCCTTGGCTCTCGGCGTGGGGGCGCTTACGTTGCCCGGAAGAGGATCAGTGGTTGACATAACTGTAAGCCTCTAGTAGAGGGTGAGGGTTTATTCCTGATCCTCTGTGGTGACAGCTGTCGTCGACCGTCGGTCTGGCCACGCCGTACCCGGTCGGGGCGATGCCAATCTCGAAGGGAAAGGACCGGAGATGACACCTCCGCACAACTACCTGGCGGTCATCAAGGTCGTCGGCATCGGGGGCGGCGGCGTCAACGCCGTCAACCGGATGATCGAGGTTGGGCTCAAGGGCGTCGAGTTCATCGCGATCAACACCGACGCCCAGGCGCTGCTGATGAGTGACGCCGACGTCAAGCTCGACGTCGGCCGGGAGCTGACCCGGGGCCTCGGCGCCGGCGCCAACCCGGACGTCGGCAAGAACGCCGCCGAGGACCACCGCGACGAGATCGAGGAGGTGCTCAAGGGCGCCGACATGGTCTTCGTGACCTGCGGCGAGGGCGGCGGCACCGGCACCGGCGGCGCGCCGGTGGTGGCGAACATCGCCCGCAAGCTCGGCGCGCTGACCATCGGCGTGGTGACCCGGCCGTTCTCCTTCGAGGGCAAGCGCCGCCAGGTGCAGGCCGAGTCCGGCATAGACGAGCTGCGCAACCAGTGCGACACGCTGATCGTCATCCCGAATGACCGGCTGCTGGCGCTCGGGGACCGCAACATCTCCATGATGGACGCCTTCCGCACGGCCGACCAGGTGCTCCTCTCCGGCGTCCAGGGCATCACCGACCTGATCACCACGCCGGGTCTGATCAACCTGGACTTCGCCGACGTCAAGAGCGTGATGAGCGGCGCCGGCAGCGCGTTGATGGGCATCGGCAGCGCCCGCGGCGAGAACCGCGCGGTGGAGGCGGCCGAGGCGGCCATCTCCAGCCCGCTGCTGGAGCAGAGCATGGACGGCGCGCGGGGTGTGCTGCTCTCCATCGCCGGCGGCTCCGACCTGGGCCTGTTCGAGATCAACGACGCGGCCCAGCTGGTCACCGACGCGGCGCACCCGGAGGCCAACATCATCTTCGGCGCGGTCATCGACGACGCGCTCGGCGACGAGGTCCGGGTCACCGTCATCGCGGCCGGCTTCGACGGGGGCACGCCGTCGTACAAGGCGGCCGAGGCGCCGCGCAAGACCAACCAGAACCAGCCGGCGCCGCAGAACCCGCCGGTCGCGCCGTCGACCACCCTGCCGGCCCAGCAGCAGTCGCCGCGCCGGGTGCTCTTCGACGACGTGGACGTGCCCGACTTCCTCAAGAATGGTTCCTGAGCTCCGCCGATGACCGACGAACCAGCCACGGTACGGCCCGACCGGCGTGCCGAACTCGCGGCCGGGCTGGCCCGGGTCCGCACCCGGATCGCCGACGCCTGCGCCGACGCCGGACGGGACCGCGCCGAGGTCACCATGATCGCGGTCACCAAGACGTACCCGGCCGGCGACGTCGTCGCGCTGGCCGGGCTCGGGGTGACCGACGTGGGGGAGAACCGCGACCAGGAGGCCGCGCCGAAGGCGGCCGACGTGGCCGCCGCCGGGGTGGCCGTCCGCTGGCACTTCATCGGCCAGCTGCAACGCAACAAGGCCCGCTCGGTGGTCCGCTACGCCGACGTCGTGCACTCGGTGGACAGCGTCCGGCTGGCCCGGGCCCTGGCCGCGGCCGCGGCCGCCGGCCGGGACCGGCCACTGGACGCGCTGGTGCAGGTGAGCATCGACAGCGACCCGGCGCGCGGCGGCGCGCTGCCGGACTCGGCCGACCCGGACCGCGGCCTGGGCCCGGTGGCCGAGGCGCTGGCCGGGGCCGACGGCCTGCGGCTGGCCGGGCTGATGGCGGTGGCGCCGCTGGGCTGGGAGCTGG
Source organism: Micromonospora purpureochromogenes (assembly GCF_900091515.1). NCBI lineage: Bacteria > Bacillati > Actinomycetota > Actinomycetes > Micromonosporales > Micromonosporaceae > Micromonospora > Micromonospora purpureochromogenes. The sequence continues at coordinate 2,505,035 of NZ_LT607410.1, forward strand.
AGCGGGCGTTCGCCCGGCTCGCCGAGGTGGCGGCGCGCTTCCGCGACCGGCACCCGGAGGCCACCGCGCTCTCCGCCGGAATGAGCGGCGACCTCGAAGCGGCCATCAAATACGGCGCGACACATGTCCGCGTCGGCAGCGCGTTGCTCGGAATGCGTCCCACGCTGCGGTAGCCTGACCGCGGTAGAAGCAAATTACATCTGTGTTGTTTGAGGGAACGGCGTCCCGTTGTCGGGGGCCACGGCGGGCGGCCGCGAATCGCCTGTCGGGGGATTGCCGATCCGATCCGGTGGGCATGGATTGTCCATTCGTGATCAGGCGACACGGCACGGGGGTGCGTGCCGCACGGCGGACGGAAGGGCGCGGGATGGGTGCACTGCGCAAGGCGGGGGTCTGGCTCGGTCTCGTCGAGGAGGATGACGAGCGGGCCTACGACGACGGCTATGACAAGCCCGGCTACCGCGACTCGCGGTACCGGTCGAGCCGGTACTCCGAGGAGTTCGCCGACGACGAGGACGAGTCGGAGGAGCCGCCGGCGCCGCGCCCGCGGCTCGGCGAGCGGGGCCGGCTGAGCGAGCGCGGCGCGGGCCGGGCCCTGGAGGCCGACCGCTCCGACGACGATCGTCCGGAGCGGGTCGAGCGGTCCAGCGTCCGCTCGATCACCCGGTCCGGTGCGGGGGAGACCTCGGGTGCGTTGACCTACCACACCCGGGACAACCTGGCCCTGGCTCCGCAGACCCAGTCGCGCGAGCGGGCGGTGGTCGCCGAGGAGGAGCAGCGTTACCAGATCACCACGCTGCACCCGACCACGTACCGGGAGGCGCGCACCATCGGCGAGCACTTCCGCGACGGCGTTCCGGTGATCATCAACCTCACCGAGATGGACGAGGCGGACGCCCGCCGACTGGTGGACTTCGCCGCCGGGCTGGCGTTCGGTCTGCGCGGTACGATCGAGCGCGTGACCAACCGGGTGTTCCTGCTCTCACCGGCCAACGTCCAGGTCACCGCGGAGGACAAGGCCAAGATTGCTGAGGGCGGCTTTTTCAGCCTGAGCTAAGTCCGCCCGACCAAGGGACGTCGCCTGCCGTGTTGTCGATCGTGCTCCAAGCGCTGTACCTGCTCCTGTACCTCTTCCTAATTGTGCTGTTGGCCCGATTCGTTCTCAGCGCCGTACTGCAGTACGGTCGCCGGTGGCAACCGGGACGCGGGGCATCGGCGGGACTGGAATCCGTGTGGAGCGTCACTGATCCGCCTCTCAAGGCGTTGAGGCGTGTGATCCCTCCACTGCGAATTGGTACCGTGAGCATCGACCTGGCCTCCCTTGTGCTCCTGGTTATCCTGTTCGTGCTGATGGAGTTCGTGTTGAAGCGGTTGATCATCGGATGAACGTCCGGTGGCCCAGCCCGCTACGCGGCCGCAACTGACCCGAGGAGTTTCGATGCCGCTGACCCCGGCCGACGTCCACAACGTCGCCTTCAAAAAGCCGCCGATCGGCAAGCGGGGGTATGACGAGGAGGAGGTCGACGCCTTCCTGGACGAGGTCGAGCGCGAGCTTGCCCGTCTTATCGAGGAGAACAACGAGCTGCGCGCCCAGGTGGAGCGCGGCGGCCGTGGTGGCGCTCCCGCCGGCCCCGGCGGCGACGCCCGTCTCGCGGCGGAGCTCAACGACGTCAAGGCCCAGCTCGACCGGGTGCAGCGCGACAAGGCCGCGGCCGAGCAGGCCGCCCGGGCCATGCAGGCCGAGCTGGAGCAGGTCCGGTCCGCTGGTGGCCCGGCCGGCGGCGGCGACGGCGAGCAGCAGGCGCTGCGCGTGTTGATGATGGCCCAGCGCACCGCCGACGACCACGTGTCCGACGCCCGCCGCGAGGCCGACCAGCTGCTCTCCGAGGCCCGGTCCAAGGCCGAGGAGGTCACCCGCGAGGCGCGCGCCAAGGCCGACGCCCTCGAGCGGGACGCCCGCCAGCGGCACCAGGAGGCCATGGGCGGCCTGGACGCCAAGCGCACCGCGCTGCAGAAGCACATCGAGGAGCTCAAGCAGTTCGAGCGCGAGTACCGCACCCGGCTCAAGGCGTACCTGGAGAGCCAGCTGCGGGACCTCGACGGCCGGGGCCAGGGCCTGGAGGCCGAGATGACCCGCACCGAGGGCAGCCGCGCCGCCACCGGCAACGGGCTGGCCGCCGCGAGCCTCGCCGGCTCGTACGGCGGCGGTCGCTCCGGCGCTCTCGAAGCCGGTCGCTGATCCACGGTCGGCGGCCGTCGCCCGACGGTCGTCGACCGCGCCACACCGACACGACGCGGCGGGGGTGAGCCGTGATAGTCGCAAGTCTGCTGCTCATCCTCGTCGCGGTCGTACTGCTGGTGGTCGGTCTCGCTGACGGCTCCAGCACCCTGTTGATCAGTTCCATCGCGGCCAGCCTGTTGGCAGCCGTCGCGTTGGTCGCGGGCGCCCGCCAGGTGGCCGCCACCAAGGCGACGACGGACCGGCCCGGGCCGCGCGCGGGCCGGGGCTTCGCGGGTACGCCCCGCGGCACGACCCCGCCGGAGCCCTACGCCCCGGTGGAGTCGGAGATCCCCGTCCAGCACGTTCCCACGACGAGCGGCACCGGTGGCGACGGGTGGCGGCAACCGCCCGAGCCGCCGGTGACCGGCGACGCCGACCCGTGGGAGCCGCAGGCCGAGAGTCCGTGGGACTCCGACAGCGTGGCCGCGCGCCGCGCACCGGACGCGGACCCGGCGTGGCAGGCCACGTCGACCGCCGGGCGGTCCCGCGACGTCGACGACGCCGGCCCGTGGGACTCGGTGAGTCCGGCGCCGGGCCCCTGGCGCGACGGGGCGGCCGGCGGCTGGGCGGCGGAACAGGCCGAGGTCGACGACGAACCGGAGGCCCAGGACGTGTCCCCCGCCGACGCCGCGTGGGTGGCCCGGCTCGACACCGAGGTGCGGGTGGTCGACGGCCGCCCCCGCTACCACCTGCGCTCCTGCCTCCATCTGCTGGGCCGGGACGACGAGCCGCTGCCGGTCGCCGAAGCGGTCTCGCTCGGCTTCACCCCCTGCGCGGACTGCGCGCCGAACACCACCCTGCTCGCCGACACCCGACCCGGCTGAGTCGCGTCGATGCCCACCGGGGACCCGCTCACCGTGGCGGTACGCGTCAAGCCCGGCGCCTCCCGCGCCCGCGTCGGCGGCCGCTTCGACGGCCCGCACGGCCCCGCGCTGGTGATCGCGGTGAACGCGCCGGCGGTGGACGGGCGGGCCACCGAGGCGGCCCGGAAGGCGCTGGCCGGCGCGCTCGGCGTACGACCGGCCGCGGTGTCGCTGCGCACCGGCGCGGCCAGCCGCGACAAGCTGTTCACCGTCGAGCGTCCCACCCCCGGGTTGACCGACGTGCTCCGCCGGCTGCGCGACGGATCGGACGGGTGAGGGCGCTGCGGGTCGGTGGCCCGTGACGGCGGGGCTGGACCTCGCGCTGCTGCTCGGCGCCGCCGTCCTGCTGGTGGCGATCGGCGCGGTCCGCTTCTCGACCCGCCTCGGCGTACCGAGTCTGCTGGTCTACCTGGCGCTCGGGGTGGCGATCGGGGAGGCCGGCCTCGGCATCCGCTTCGACGACGCCGAGCTGACCCGGGTGCTGGGCTTCTGTGCGCTGATCGTGATCATCGCGGAGGGCGGGTTGACCGCCCGGTGGAGCACCCTGCGCCCGGTGCTCGGGTTGGCCGCCGCCCTGTCGACGGTCGGGGTGCTGGTCAGCATCCTGGTCGTCGGCCTGGTGGTGCACCTGCTGCTCGGCCTGGACTGGCGGCTCGCCCTGCTCTACGGCGCGGTGCTCTCCTCCACCGACGCGGCGGCGGTCTTCGCCACGCTGCGCCGGCTGCGCCTGCCGCCCCGGCTGGTGGCCACGCTGGAGGCCGAGTCCGGGATGAACGACGCCCCGGTGGTGATCCTGGTGGTGCTGCTCTCCCGCGGCGCCGAGGGCGGTCACCCGTGGTGGTACGAGGTGTTCCTGGTCGGCTACGAGCTGGGCATGGGGGCGGCGGTCGGGCTCGCCGCCGGGCTGACCGGCCGCTTCGCGCTGCGCCGCGCGGCGCTGCCCTCGTCCGGGCTCTACCCGATCGCCGCGGTCGGCTTCACCGTGCTGGCGTACGCGGCCGGGGCGGTGCTGCACGCCTCCGGCTTCCTCGCCGTGTACGTGGCCGGGGTGCTGCTCGGCAACGCCCGGCTGCCGCACCGGCAGGCCATCCTCGGCTTCGCCGACGGGCTGGCCTGGCTGGCCCAGATCGGGCTGTTCGTGCTGCTCGGGCTGCTGGCCACGCCCAGCCGGCTGGACGCGGCGGTGCTGCCGGCGGTGGTCGCCGGCCTGGCCCTGCTGCTGCTGGCCCGGCCGCTGTCGGTGCTGGTGGCCGCGCTGCCGTTCCGGGTCAACCTGCGCGAGCAGGCGTTCCTGTCCTGGGCCGGGCTGCGCGGGGCGGTGCCGATCGTGCTGGCCACCATCCCGCTCTCCGAGCGGGTGCCCGGGGCGGACCGGCTCTTCGACGCGGTCTTCGTCCTGGTGGTGATCTTCACGCTGTTGCAGGCGGGGACGCTGGCGCCGGCGGCCCGCCGGTTGCGGGTGACCGCGCCCGCCGAGCTGGCCGAGATCCGGGTGGAGACGGCGCCGTTGGAGCGGATGCGGGCGGACCTGCTCCAGTTGGAGGTGCCGCCGGGGTCCCGGCTGGCCGGGGTGCACGTCGACGAACTGCGGTTGCCGGTGGGTGCCTCGGTGACCCTGGTGCTGCGCGACGGGGCGGGTTTCGTGCCCGGCCCGGACACCCGGCTCAAGGCGGGCGACAGCCTGTTGATCGTGGCGACGGCCGGGGTGCGGGACGAGGTCGAGCGGCGGCTCCGGGCGGTCAGTCGGCGGGGTCGACTGGCCAGGTGGTTTGGCGAGTACGGCGAGGATCGGGATGGCTGATCTGCTAGCGTTCCCTTTGCCCCAATTAGGGCTTACTAGGGGCTGAATAGCGGCACGACGGTGCGCCACGTTGTCGGACGCCTGTACGTTCCGTATTCTTGCCAACCTCCGGAGTGCGCGGCCGACGTTGCCGTGCGCCCGTTTCGTTACGTGGGGGACGCCAGGCCGGTGACCCCTGTCCGGACACCGCCGACCGCCGCGTTACGCGGCTGAGGGAGCTGACGATGGCGAAGCCAGCCGACACCAGGACCGCCGGCCGCAAGGCTGCGGTGAAGGCCACCCGCAGCGCGGCGGAGACCGAGAAGATCCGGGCGGCCCTGGCGGCCCGACGGGACGAGCTGCGAGCCGAGTACGATCAGACGCTGAGCGAGATCACCGAGCTGCAGCGCGACCGGCTGACCGACTCGGCCGGGGACGACCAGGCCGACACCGGCACCAAGACGTTCGAGCGCGAGCAGGAGATCTCCCTCGCCAACAGCATCCGGGAACGGATCACGCAGGTCGAGCGGGCCCTGGAGCGCCTCGACGAGGGTGGCTACGGGTGGTGTGAGCGGTGCGGGAACCCGATCCCGGTCGAGCGGCTCGCCGCCTTCCCGTCGGCGACCCTCTGCGTGACCTGCAAGCAGCTGGAGGAGCGGCGCTGACGTCCGCTCCCCGGTGACAAACGCGAGACGGTGAACCGCTCACCGTCGGACAGTCGATGGGGAGTCGATGACCACAGCACCGACCGCCGGATCCGGCACCGCTGAGCCGGGCGACGGTACGCCTCGCCGCAAGGCGGTCGTGGTCCTGGTCAGCATCGCCCTCGCGGCCCTGCTGGCCGACCTGTTCACCAAGCACCTCGCGCTGGTGACCCTCGACGACCGGGGTCCGGTACGCCTGCTCGGCGGCGCCGTCTACCTGACCCTGACCCGCAACAGTGGGGCGGCCTGGAGCATCGGCGCCGACCACACCTGGGTCTTCCCGCTGATCACCATCGGCGTGGTCGGCTGGATCGTCTGGATGGCGGTACGGCTGCGGTCCCTGCCCTGGGCGGTCTCCCTCGGCCTGGTGCTGGGCGGCGCGCTGGGCAACCTCACCGACCGGATCTTCCGCGCCCCCGGCCACTTCGTCGGGCACGTGGTGGATATGGTCAGCCCCTTCGACCCGTACGGGCAGGTCTGGCCGGTGTTCAACCTGGCGGACAGCGCGCTGGTCTCCGGGGTGCTCCTCGCCGTGCTGCTCGAACTGACCGGCCGCCAGCGCGACGGCAGCCGGGCCGGTGCGCCACGCGCCGCCGAGAACGCCGCCGCCGGCGACCGGGACGCCGCCGGCGCCCAGCCCCGGGAGCGGGCGTGACCTCGGCCTTCGCCGCCGGTGGCGGTGACCAGCGTTCCCTGCCCGTCCCGGACGGGCTCGACGGCATGCGCCTGGACCAGGCGGTGTCCCGGCTCTTCGGGCTCTCCCGTACCGCCGCGGCGGCCCTGGTCGACGCCGGAGACGCGCTGGTCGACGGGACCGCGCGGCCCAACTCGCACAAGGTGAAGGCCGGTTCCTGGCTGGAGGTGACCCTGCCCGCCCCGGTCGCGCCGCCGACCGTGGTGCCGCAGGCGGTGCCGGGTCTGGACGTGGTCCACGCCGACGACGACATCGTGGTGGTGGACAAGCCGGTCGGCGTGGCCGCCCACCCCAGCCCCGGCTGGACCGGGCCGACCGTGATCGGCGGCCTCGCCGCCATCGGGCACCGGATCTCGACCAGCGGCGCCGCCGAGCGGCAGGGCGTGGTGCACCGGCTCGACGTCGGCACCACCGGCATCATGGTGGTGGCCAAGAGCGAGCAGGCGTACACCGCGTTGAAGCGGGCGTTCAAGTACCGCGAGGTGGAGAAGCGCTACCACGCCGTGGTGCAGGGGCACCCCGATCCGCTGCGCGGCACCATCGACGCCCCGATCGACCGGCACCCGCACCACGACTACCGCTGGGCGGTGGTCTCCGGCGGCAAGCCGAGCATCACCCACTACGACACCATCGAGGCGTTCCCGGCGGCGAGCCTGCTCGACGTGCGCCTGGAGACCGGCCGCACGCACCAGATCCGGGTGCACTTCTCGACGCTGCGGCACCCCTGCGTGGGCGACATCACCTACGGCGCCGACCCCACCCTCTCGGCCCGGCTCGGGTTGGGCCGGCAGTGGCTGCACGCCCGGTCGCTGAGCTTCCTGCACCCGCGTACCGGCGACGAGGTGACCTTCGTCAGCGAGTACCCGGACGACCTGGCCCGGGCGCTGGCGATCCTGCGCGACTGACCGCACCGGTCGAGCCGACCGAACCGCACCCGATCCGAGCCGACAGGGGGCCCGCGCCGGTGAGCGCCGCCGTACCGCCACCGGCCGACCGGCCGACACCGCCGGTGGGCCGGCCCGGCCGTGCCCGGCCGCGCTGGCTGACCTCGGCCGCGCTCGCCGCGGTGGGGGCGGTGCTGCTCACCGCCGGCTGGGCGGGGCGCCGGGAGGAGCCGGTCGGCGACCGCACGGTCGGCGAGGTCACCCGGGTCGGGGTGCGGCCGGGCGACCGGATTCCCGAGTACGTGCGCGCCGCCGCGGCCGAGCTGGCCGCGTTGCCGCCGGCCGATTCGCCGTCCGGGACGTACGCGCTGGTCTCGTTCACCGGGTACCTGGCCCCGGGGGAGTTGCCCGGGGTGCTCGCCGACGCGCCGGCCTCCGAGGTGGTGACGCGGGTGCCGCTGCCCGGTCGGCAGACCGAGGTGGTCCGCCTGGCGGCGCAGCTGCTGCCGCAGGACGTCGTCGCCGGGATGGCGGGGGTGGCCGAGCGCAAGGACCGGGAGGCCGCCGACCAGCGCGCCCGCGCCGCCGGCACCGCCGAGGGCGAGCTGCGCCGGGTGTACGCCACCGGCGCGGAGGTCGCCGCGCGGGAGGCGCGGGCGTACCGGGCGGGGTGCGCGTGCGTCTACGCGGCGGTGGTACGCGCCGACCCGGTCGTACTGCGGAGGCTGGCCGGCCGTCCCGGGGTGCGGGCGGTGGACCCGGCCCCGGAGGTGCGCCGGCTGGACCGGGCGGTGGTCCTGCCGCCGCTGCCCGAACAGCGGGACGTGGTGCGACCGCCGGCCGACACCGCGCTGGAGCCCGCGTCGGTGGGCGTTTCGTCGGAACAGGCACGGGACGTGATCGATCCCTCACCCGGCGGATCGGCCGGCTCGCGGGCACCCACACCCCCTCCGACCTCGCCGGACACCGGCGGCGGGGGTGCACCGGCGCCGGGCGGGTGAGGATTGCCCATGGGGGATGTGCGGGGACAGGTGTGGTCCGAATAGGGTTTCGTTCGTAGCCTGTCAGGCGGAGATCGATGGGCGGGGAGGGCGAGCCTTGGACGGCACCGAGACCGGCTGGGGTCGGTCGGCCGAACCGGCACCGCGATGGCGGGCCTTGCTCGACCGTGCCCGGCTCGGCGGTCGCGGCGGCGAGCCGGCGGAGGCCGACCACCGCCCCGAGGAGCCGCCACCGGCGCGCGAGTCGCTGCCGCGGCGCGGCCCGGGCACCGGCTGGTCCGGCCGGGCCTCTGCCGCCGTGCCGCCCGTCGAGCCCCGGTACGGCGCCGACCCGGGCTACCGGGCCGAGGCGACCTACCGGGTCGACCCGGCGTACCGGGTGGAGCCGTCGTACCAGCCCGAGCCGTCGTACCAGCCCGAGCCCTCGTACCAGCCCGAGCCGTCGTACCAGCCGGAGCCGGCCTACCGGAGTGAGCCGGGGTACCCGCCGGAGCCCTCGTACCGGGCCGAGCCCGGTCCCCCGCCCGAGCCGACGGCGGAGTCCCGCTACGCGTTGCTGGACAACGGCTACCGGCACGACCCGCCGCCGGTCGAGTCGCGGTACGCCCCGCTGCTCGACGACGGCTACCGACCCGGCTACGCCCCGGCCGAGCCGGCGTACCCGCCGCAGCCGTCGTACCGGCCCGAGCCGACCTATCCGCCGGAGCCGGCCGTGCCCGCCGAGCCGGCGTACCCGCCGGCGGTGACCGCCGACCGGGGCTATGCGCCGGCGCGGATCGAACCGGCCCGGATCGAGTGGCGCCCGCAGGCCCCGCAGGACGAGCAGGAGCGGGCCGCCGGCGTGCTGCGCCGCGACCTCGGCACGCCCCGGGTGCTCGCCTTCGCCAACCCCAAGGGCGGGGTGCACAAGACCACCGCCACCGTGCTCGCCGCGGCCACCGTCGGCAGCGTCCGCGGGCGGGGCGTGCTGGCCTGGGACGACAACGAGCTGCGCGGCACGCTCGGGCTGCGCGCCGGCAGCGCCCGGCACGCCCGGACGATCCGGCACCTGATCAGCGACCTGGCGCACATCGAGATCCGCGAGGGCGCCGAGCTGCTGGAGTCCCTCGACGACTACCTGCGGCACGCCTCCGACGGCTCGTACGACGTGCTGGCCGGCGAGGAGAGCCCCCGGTTCGCCCAGCGGCTGGACCAGTTCACCGTCAAGCGGGTGCTGGAGCTGCTGCGCCGCACCCACGACGTGGTCTGCGTGGACACCGGCAACAACGTGGAGAGCGCCAACTGGCGCACCGTCATGCACGCCGCCGACCAGTTGGTGGTGACCACCGTGCCGCGCGAGGACGCCGCGTTCAGCGCGGACTGGATGCTGGACCTGCTGCACGAGGAGGGGATGGGGGAGCTGGCCGACAACGCGGTCACCCTGATCTCGTGCCCGACGCCCGGCCGCTCCCAGCTGCAGGACGACCTGGAACGGCACTTCGCCACCCGTACCCGGGCCGTCGCCGTGGTGCCGTACGACCCGGCGCTGGAGACCGGCTCCTCGATCGAGTACCACCAGCTCCAGCCGGAGACCCGGCAGGCCTGGCTGCGCGCCGCCGCGGTGATGCTGGAGCCGTTCGCCCGCTAAGAGGCTGTCGGGGCTGTCCGACCACCGGCACCCCGCGTCGTCGCCCGGCCTGAGAGGATCACCGGGTGAGCCCGGACACCCCCGATCCGTACCGGTCCGTCGACCGTCCCGACGAGCCGGACCGTGCCGCCGCGCCCGCCGGCCCCGCCCCGCCGGCCCGCTCGGTCAATGACGGCTGGACGCCGCTCTCGGGTGCGCCCGAGGCCGGATCGCCGCCGGCCGAGTCGGGCCCGGTCGAGCCGGCCACGCCGGGCGGTGGCCGCTGGCCGCAGCCGGGCGGACCGGGACCGGCCGCGTCCTGGCCCCCGGCGTACGCCGGCTTCCCGGAGCAGCCGGCCGACCGGCCCCGCCGGCCCGTCGCGGTGACCCTCGCCACCGTGCTCGGGCTGACCGTCCTGGGCGTGCCGCTCGGGCTGCTCTGGGCCCTCGTGGCCCCGGACACCCCGGTCCTCAAGACCGCGGAGGGCGCCATCTACGCCCAGCCGCAGCCGGAGCAGCCGATCGCCGCCGACGGCTGGTTCAGCCTGCTCGGGCTCGGCTTCGGGCTGCTCGCCGCGGTCGGGCTCTGGGTCGTGCTGCGCCGCCGCCGGGGCCCCGCAGTGCTGGCCGGGGCGGCGCTCGGCGCGCTCGGCGCCGCGCTGGTCGCCTGGCAGGTCGGCCGCCGGGTCGGGCTCTCCGGTTACCAGCGGCTGCTGGCGAACGCCCCGGACGGCACCGCCTTCACCAAGCCGGCCGACCTGCGCGCCGGGGGGATCGAGTGGCTGTTCGGGTTCCTGCCGGTGCCCTTCGGGGACCTGCTGCTGCCGGCGTTCGCCGCGGCCGTGACGTACACCCTGCTGGCCGGCTGGTCGCGCTGGCCGTCGCTGCGTCCGGAGCCGGAGCCCGGCGGCCTCAGTTGGGCGCCGGGGGCGATGCCAGCTCCGACAGCGGCACCGGAACCGCCCGCACCTGGCGCAGCAGAGCCGCCTCGCGGTTGAGCAGCCGCAGCTCGGCGCGGAGCCGGGTGGCGGTGTCGTCGATGGCGAGCAGTCGCTGGCGGTCCGCCACGGTGAGCGCGGCCGTCGCGGCGACCAGGTGGGACAGCACGGTCGGGTCCTCCGGCAGCTGCTCGGAGATCTCCTCCGGGTCGGGCCGGATCAGCCCCAGGTACTGCCGGAAGACCGCGATCACCCGGGCCGCGAGCAGCTCGGCGATCTCGTCGCTGCCGGCCGGCTCGGGCAGCCACTCCACCTCGGCGGTCAGGTACGGCGCGGCGGAGCGGTCCACGTCGGCGATCCGGAACCGTCGCCGGCCCACCGTGACGATGTCGAAGCCACCGTCGTCGAGCTCGGTGACCTGCCGCAGCTCGGCGGTGCACCCCACCTCGTGCAGCGTCACGTCACCGCCGCCGGGGGTCGACCGGCCGGGCGCCGGGGCGACCTCCCAGCCGGCCTGGATCGCCACCACGCCGAACTCGCGGGGCGCCCCCTCGGGCAGCCCGACCAGGTGGCGCACCAGGGCGCGGTAGCGCTCCTCGAATATGTGCAGCGGCAGCACGAGTCCGGGAAAGAGCACCGTTGCGAGCGGGAACACCGGCAGCCGCGCAGTCACGGGTCGAGCCTATCCGGACCGGCCGCCCGCGGCGTGGCTCGGCTCACGCCTCCGCGGTACGGGCGGCGCGGAAAGATCCGGACGAGGCCGCCTAGACTCGCAAGGGTGTTGAATCGGATCGACCTGCGCGGCGTTGTCCGTGACCCGCGCCGCCTGCTGCCCCGTGCCCAGCTCGACGTCTCCGTGGCCGTCGAGCGGATCCGCCCGCTCGTCGAGGCGGTCCGGGACCATGGGTACCCGGCGATCCGGGAGGCCAGCGAGCGGTTCGACGGGGTCTCCCCGGCGGTGCTGCGGGTGCCGGCCGAGGCGGTCGCCGAGGCCGAGGGGACGCTCGATGCGCAGGTGCGCGCCGCGCTGCTGGAGTCGATCGCGCGCGCCCGCAAGGTGCACGCCGACCAGCGGCGCACCGACCACACCACCCAGGTCGTCGCGGGCGGCACCGTGACCGAGCGCTGGGTGCCGGTCGACCGGGTCGGCCTCTACGTCCCCGGTGGCCTGGCGATGTACCCGTCGACCGTGGTGATGAACGTGGTCCCCGCCCAGGCGGCCGGGGTGCGCTCGCTGGTGGTGGTCAGCCCGCCGCAGCAGGACAACGGCGGCCTGCCCGACGCGCGGGTGCTGGCGGCCTGCGCGCTGCTCGGCGTCGACGAGGTGTACGCCGTCGGCGGCGCCCAGGCGGTGGCGATGCTGGCGTACGGCGCGGCGGTCGACGCCGAGGGCAGCGCGCACTGCGACCCGGTCGACATGATCACCGGTCCCGGCAACATCTGGGTCACCGCCGCCAAGCGGCTGCTGCGGGGCGTGGTCGGCATCGACGCCGAGGCCGGCCCGACCGAGATCGCCATCCTGGCCGACGACACCGCCGACCCGGCGCACGTCGCCGCCGACCTGATCAGCCAGGCCGAGCACGACCCCCTCGCCGCCAGCGTGCTGGTCACCCCGTCGGTCGAGCTGGCCCACGCGGTCGAGCGGGAGCTGGCCCGGCAGGTGCCGGCCACCAAGCACGCCGAGCGGGTCAGCACCGCGCTCAGTGGCCAGCAGAGCGGCGTGGTCCTCGTCGACGACCTCGACGCCGGGCTGCGGGTGGTCGACGCGTACGCGGCCGAGCACCTGGAGATCCAGACCGTCGACGCCCGGGCGTGGGCGATGCGGGTCCGCAACGCCGGTGCGATCTTCGTCGGCGCCTGGTCGCCGGTGTCGCTCGGCGACTACTGCGCCGGCTCCAACCACGTGCTGCCCACCGGCGGCTGCGCCCGGCACTCCTCGGGGCTGTCGGTGCAGTCCTTCCTGCGCGGCATCCACCTGGTGGAGTACACCGAGGACGCGCTGCGCGAGGTGGCCCCGCACGTGGTGACCCTGGCCAACGTGGAGGACCTGCCGGCGCACGGCCAGGCCGTCGCGGCCCGCTTCCCCGGGGGGCCGGTGTGACCACCCTGGACGACCTGCCCCTCCGCGACGACCTGCGGGGCCTGCGGCCGTACGGGGCGCCGCAGCTCGACGTGGCGGTGCGGCTCAACACCAACGAGAACTCGTACCCGGTGCCCGAGCCGGTGGTCGAGGCGATCGGCAAGGCCCTCGCGGTGGAGCTGCGCGACCTCAACCGGTACCCGGACCGGGACGCGGTGGCGCTCCGCGCCGACCTGGCGGCGTACCTCGGCCACGGGCTCACCGTCGAGCAGGTCTGGGCGGCCAACGGCTCCAACGAGATCCAGCAGCAGCTGCTCCAGGCGTTCGGTGGCCCGGGGCGCACCGCGCTCGGCTTCACCCCGGCGTACTCGATGCACCCGCTGCTGGCGCTCGGCACCGGCACCGGCTGGGTGCCGGGGGTCCGGGGCGCCGACTTCGGGCTGACCGTCGACGACGCGGTGGCCCAGGTGCGCGAGCACCGGCCGGACGTGGTCTTCCTCTGCTCGCCGAACAACCCCACCGGCACCGCGCTGGACCCGGAGGTGGTCGCCGCGGTGCTCGACGCGGCCCCCGGCATGGTGGTGGTCGACGAGGCGTACGCCGAGTTCGCCCGCGCCGGCACGGTCAGCGCGCTCGCCGTGCTGCCCGGCCACCCGCGGCTGGTGGTCACCCGGACGATGAGCAAGGCGTTCGGCTTCGCCGGCGGCCGGCTGGGCTACCTGGCCGCCGACCCGGCGGTGGTGGCCGCCGTGCAGCTGGTCCGGCTGCCGTACCACCTCTCGGCGCTCACCCAGGCCGCCGCCCGGGCGGCGCTGGCGCACCGCGACGCCCTGCTCGGTACCGTCGACGCGATCAAGGCCCAGCGCGACCGGATCGTCGCCGAACTGCGCGCCCGCGGCCACCGGGTCGCCGACAGCGACGCCAACTTCGTGCTCTTCCAGGTGGCCGGCGACCAGGCGGTCGCCTGGCGCACCCTGCTCGACGCGGGCGTCCTGGTCCGCGACGTCGGCCTGCCCGGCTGGCTGCGGGTCACCGCCGGCACCCCCGCCGAGACCGACGCCTTTTTCACCGCTATGGAGACGCTGACATGAGTCGCACCGCCCGGGTGGAGCGGATCACCAAGGAGACCAAGGTGCTGGTCGAGATCGACCTCGACGGCACCGGCCAGGCCGAGATCAGCACGGGCGTCGGCTTCTACGACCACATGCTGCACCAGATCGCCCGGCACGGCGGCTTCGACCTCACCGTGCGTACCGTCGGCGACCTGGAGATCGACGCCCACCACACGATGGAGGACACCGCGCTGGCCCTGGGCGCCGCCTTCGACGAGGCGCTGGGGGACAAGGCCGGCATCCGGCGGTACGGCTCGGCCACCGTGCCGATGGACGAGGTCCTCGTCCGGGCCGCCGTCGACCTCTCCGGCCGCCCGTACGTGCTGCACGACGAGCCGCCGCTCGCGCCGTACATCGGCCCGGTCTACCCCACCAGCATGACCCGGCACATCTGGGAGTCCTTCGGCCAGTCGGCCCGGATCACCCTGCACGTGGACGTGCTGCGGGCGGCCCGCCCCGGTGGCCACCCGGACGCCCACCACGTGGTGGAGGCGCAGTTCAAGGCGGTCTCCCGGGCGCTGCGCGAGGCCACCGCGATCGACCCGCGCTCGCAGGGTGCGATCCCGAGCACGAAGGGTGCGCTCTGATGAGCGCGAGGAGTGCAGCGCAGCGGAGCCCCGCAGTCGCGAATGAGGGAGAGCTCTGATGGGGCCGGTGCTGCCGACGCTGCTGCTGATCCTGGCCGGCGTGCTGGCCGGCGGGACCTGGTCGTTGCACCGGCAGGGGGCACCGCGCGGCGCGGTGGTCCTGATGGCGCTGCTGGCCACGCTCGCCACCGTCGGCGGCGTGCTCTGGCTGCTTCCCGGGGAGGGCTGATGACCACGCGGATCGTGGTGCTGGACTACGGCTCGGGCAACCTGCGCTCGGCCGAGCGCGCCCTGGAGCGCGCCGGCGCCGAGGTGACCGTCACCGACGACCTGGCCGTGGCCGCGGAGGCGGACGGCCTGGTGGTGCCGGGCGTGGGCGCCTTCGCCGCCTGCATGGCCGGGATCGAGGCGCTCGGCGCCGGCCCGGTGATCGCCGAGCGGGTCGCCGCCGGCCGGCCGGTGCTGGGCATCTGTGTCGGCATGCAGGTGCTCTTCGAGCACGGCGACGAGCACGGCGTGGTCACCAAGGGGCTCGGGCTGCTGCCCGGCGGGGTGACGAAACTGCCCGCCGACCGGTTGCCGCACATGGGCTGGAACACCGTCGACGCGCCGGCCGGCTCGGTGCTCTTCGCCGGGCTGCCCGCCGACAGCCGGTTCTACTTCGTCCACTCGTACGGGGTGAACGACGTCGCCGGAC
The DNA here is from genome assembly GCF_900091515.1 of Micromonospora purpureochromogenes. Classification (NCBI taxonomy): domain Bacteria; kingdom Bacillati; phylum Actinomycetota; class Actinomycetes; order Micromonosporales; family Micromonosporaceae; genus Micromonospora; species Micromonospora purpureochromogenes. Next base: position 2,520,262 of record NZ_LT607410.1, read on the forward strand.
TGGCCGCCGCCGAGGCCACGGTGACCACCGCCCACCACGGCACCGAATTCGTCGCCGCGGTGGAGCGGGGCGCGCTGTCGGCCGCCCAGTTCCACCCGGAGAAGTCGGCCGACACCGGTGCCGCCCTCCTGCGCAACTGGCTGGCCACGGTTGGCTGAGCTGGCTGAGCCGGCCGGCCCGGCGCGGGGCACGGCGGCCGCCGGGGCACCGCGGGGCACGGCGTGAGCAAGGAGCGGGCCCGCCGCCGCGCCGTCCGGGAGGCCGAGGCCGCCCGGGAACGCGTCGTGCGCCAGCGCCGGCTGGCCCGCCGGCAGCGCACCCGCACGCTGGTCCGCCGGCTGACGCCGCAGTGGCGGCGGGGTCGCACCGGCCGGCTGGGGCGCCGCAGCCGGGGGGAACGGGCCGCCATCGCCGGCCTGACCCTGGCAGCGCTGTTCGGGATCTGGACGTTCGTCGACGATCTGGCGTTGCGCCTGGTGCTGGTCGTTCTGCTGCTGCTGGTCCTGCCGGCGATCGTCGTGATCGCGCTGGACCGTCGGATCTGATGCGAGGAGAGAGAAGTTGAGCCTCACCCTTCTGCCCGCCGTGGACGTCGCCGACGGCCAGGCCGTCCGGCTCGTGCAGGGCGCCGCCGGTAGCGAGACCGCGTACGGCGACCCGCTGGAGGCCGCGCTGGCCTGGCAGGCCGACGGCGCCGAGTGGATCCACCTGGTCGACCTGGACGCGGCGTTCGGTCGGGGCTCCAACGCGCACCTGCTCGCCGAGGTGGTGCGGCAGCTCGACGTGAAGGTGGAGCTCTCCGGCGGCATCCGGGACGACGAGTCGTTGCAGGCGGCGCTGGGCACCGGGGCGGCCCGGGTGAACATCGGCACCGCCGCGCTGGAGGACCCGCAGTGGTGCGACCGGGTCTGCGGCGAGTACGGCGACCGCGTCGCGATCGGGCTGGACGTGCGCGGTCGTACCCTCTCCGCCCGGGGCTGGACCCGCGACGGCGGTGACCTGTGGGAGGTGCTGGAGCGGCTGGACAAGGCGGGCGCCGCCCGGTACGTGCTGACCGACATCACCAAGGACGGCACCATGCGCGGGCCGAACCTGGACCTGCTGCGCGAGGTCTGCGCGCGCACCGACGCCCCGGTGATCGCCTCCGGCGGCGTGTCCACCCTGGACGACCTGCGGGCGCTGGCCACGCTGGAGCCGATCGGGGTGGAGGGCGTGATCGCCGGCAAGGCGCTCTACGCCGGCGCGTTCACCGTGGCCCAGGCGCTGGAAACGCTGGCCACCGCGTGACCGTCACCCGGTTGGGCTCGGGCGGCCCGTGGGAGGCCGTCTACGGCTACGCCCGGGTGGTCCGGGCGGGTGACCTGGCCTGGACGGCGGGATGCACGTCGACCGTGGACGGTCGGGTGACGCACGTCGGCGACGCCGCGGCGCAGACCGCGCAGGCGCTGCGGATCGGGCTGGACGCGCTCGCCGAGGTGGGCGCCGAGCCGGGCGACGTGGTCCGGACCCGGATGTACGTGACCGACCGGCGCTACGCCGACGAGGTGGGTCGGGCGCACAACGCGGTGTTCGGGGCCGTCCGTCCGGCGGCGACGATGGTGGTGGTGGCCGGCCTGCTCGACCCCGACCAGCTGGTCGAGGTGGAGCTGGAGGCCTGGCTCGGCGACCGCTGATCCCGGCCGCCCCGCCCGGGTGACCGGGTGGCCGCGGCCACATCCCGGGCAGACCGGTTGTGCACAATTCAATCGTGGGCTACGGTTTCCCGGTGACCGATGATCTGGTGCTACGTCGACAGGTGTGCTTCGCGCTCTACGCCGCGTCGCGCGCCCTCACCGACGTCTACCGGCCCATCCTCGACGAGGTCGGCCTGACCTACCCGCAGTACCTGGTGCTGCTGGTGCTCTGGGAGCGCGAGGACGCCCCCACGGTCTCCGAGCTCGGCGCCGCGCTGCGGCTGGACTCCGGCACGCTCTCCCCGCTGCTCAAGCGGTTGGAGGCGGCGGGCCTGGTGGTCCGGTCCCGGTCGGCGCGCGACGAGCGACGGGTGGAGGTGGGGCTCACCGCCGACGGTCGAGCCCTGCGGCAGCGGATGGACGAGGTGCCGTTGCGGGTCGCCCGCGCCACCGGCCTCACCGAGGCCGAGCTGATCGCCCTGCGCGACACCCTCACCCGGGTCACCGAGACGATCCACCGACAGAAGGAGCAGTGACCATGCAGGTGCTCTACACCGCGTCCGCCCTCGCCAGCGGCGATGGCCGCGACGGCCACGTCCGCACCTCCGACGGCACGATCGAGGTGGACCTGGCGGTCCCGAAGGAGATGGGCGGCGCCGGTGGCGCGGCCAACCCCGAGCAGCTCTTCGCCGCCGGCTACGCGGCCTGCTTCCACTCGGCGCTGCGCCTGGTCGCCCGCCGGGCCAAGGCCGACGTCTCCGGCTCCGTGGTCGAGGCCGAGGTCGGCATCGGCCCGAACGGCAGCGGCGGCTTCGGCCTGACCGTCGCCCTCCTGGTCGACCTGCCCGCCGTCGAGCGGGCCGCCGCCGAGCAGCTGGTCGCGCAGGCCCACCAGGTCTGCCCGTACTCGAACGCGACCCGCGGCAACATCGAGGTCGCCCTCACCGTCCGCGAGGCCGCCGCGGCCTGAGCGCCGCCCGGCCCTGATCCCCCGCGTACGAAAGGACGACACCGTGAGCACCAACCGCGAGATCCACCTGGCCTCCCGCCCCCAGGGCTGGCCGACCGCCGACAACTTCCGCCTCGTCGAGACCGAGGTGCCGACGCCCGGCCCGGGCCAGATCGTGGTCCGTAACCAGTTCATGTCGGTCGACCCGTACATGCGGGGGCGGATGAACGACGTGAAGTCGTACGTTCCGCCGTTCCAGCTCGGGGCGCCGCTCGACGGCGGCGCGGTCGGCGAGGTCGTGGCCAGCGAGGCCGACGGCGTCAAGGTCGGCGACACCGTGCTGCACGGCCTCGGCTGGCGGGAGTACGCACTGCTCGACGCCAAGGCCGCCCGCCCGGTCGACCCGACGATCGCGCCGGTGAGCGCGTACCTGAGCGTGCTCGGCATGACCGGTCTGACCGCGTACGCCGGGCTGCTCGACGTGGCCGGCATGAAGCCGGGGGAGAGCGTCTTCGTCTCCGCCGCCGCCGGCTCGGTCGGCAGCCTGGTCGGCCAGATCGCCAAGCTCAAGGGCGCCGGGCACGTGGTCGGCAGCGCCGGGTCGCCGGCCAAGGTCGAGCGGCTCAAGGCGCTCGGCTTCGACGCCGCCTTCGACTACCACGACGGCCCGGTACGCGACTCGCTCAAGGCGGCCGCCCCCAACGGCATCGACGTCTACTTCGACAACGTCGGCGGCGACCACCTGGAGGCGGCGATCTCGGCGATGAACCTGCACGGCCGGGCCGCCATCTGCGGCATGATCGCCCAGTACAACGACACCGAGCCGCCGGCCGCCCCGCGCAACCTGGCAATGGTCATCGGCAAGCGGCTCACCCTGCGCGGCTTCCTCGTCAATGACCACGGCAACCTGCGCGAGCAGTTCGTGCGGGACGTCTCCGGCTGGCTGCGCGACGGGAAGCTCTCGTACGACGAGACGATCGTCGACGGCATCGAGAACGCCCCCGCGGCGTTCCTCGGCCTGCTGCGCGGCGAGAACCTGGGCAAGATGCTCGTCCGGGTGTGAGTCCCGATCCGACGCGCGGCGGTGGCCGGCCTCACAGGCCGGTCGCCGCCGCGTTTCCGTTGGATAGGCTCGCCCCATGACGGTGGCGGTACGGGTGATTCCCTGTCTGGACGTGGACGCCGGGCGGGTGGTCAAGGGGGTCAACTTCCTCGACCTGCGCGACGCCGGCGACCCGGTGGAGCTGGCCGCGGCGTACGACCGGGCCGGCGCGGACGAGTTGACCTTCCTCGACGTCACCGCCTCCTCCAGCGACCGGGGGACCATGCTCGACGTGGTCCGGCGCACCGCGGAGTCGGTCTTCATCCCGCTGACCGTGGGCGGCGGCGTCCGGCAGGTCGCCGACGTCGACACGCTGCTGCGGGCCGGCGCGGACAAGGTCGGGGTGAACACCGCCGCGATCGCCCGCCCGGAGCTGATCGCCGAGATCGCCGACCGGTTCGGCCGGCAGGTGCTGGTGCTCTCGCTGGACGTGCGCCGGGCTCCGGCGGGCACCACGCCCAGCGGGTTCGAGGTGACCACCCACGGCGGCCGCCGGGGCACCGGCCTGGACGCGGTCGAGTGGGCGCGGCGCGGCGCCGAGCTGGGGGCGGGGGAGATCCTGCTCAACTCGATGGACGCCGACGGCACCAAGGCCGGCTTCGACCTGGCGCTGATCCAGGCGGTCCGCGCGGTGGTGGACGTGCCGGTGGTGGCCAGCGGCGGCGCCGGCGCGGTGGCGCACTTTCCGCCGGCCATCGGCGCGGGCGCCGACGCGGTGCTCGCGGCGAGCGTCTTCCACTTCGGCGAGCTGACCGTCGGCGAGGTCAAGGACGCGCTGAAGGCCGCCGGTCACCCGGTGCGCTGAGGCGCGCGGGCCCGGCCACGCCGTCACCCCGCCGGGTCTGTCACCCGGCGCCGCGCGCTGGGGGTCCTCGGCCGTGCTCCGTGCGTGTCGGGGTCAAGGGACAAGGTCCGGTGTGGGCCTGATACCTCTCAGGTATCAATATGACCCTGAGGTATCACCGGCACCATCGTGGTGCCTTCCGCCGGCTCCGCTACGCGACCTCCGGTCAGCGGTCGGCGAGCGCGGCCTCCGGGCCGCCCCACCGGCCAGCCCGCCGGCGCCGCTGGCCCCGCCGCCGGCGCCTCCGCGCCTCGGCAGCTCAGCGGCCGGTCCGCCCCTCCGGCGAGCGGCGCGGGGCCGGGATCGACCGGACGATGTACTCCTGGACGGCGGCGGCGTGGTCCTCCTCGGGCAGGTGCCACTCGGCGCTACCGGGGGTGTGCCGCCGGACCAGCACCCCCTGCACGGTGTCCACCGTGGTGCCCACGCCCGCGCTCGGCCGGGTGCGCCAGAGCCGCTCCCCGTCGGGGGTGATCCGGAACCAGCCGTCGGAGACACTGACCAGGCCGGCGCCGGCCAGCCGGCGGACCGCCGCCTCGACGTCCTCCCGCTCCGGGATCGCCTGGTTGAGGTGCTCCGCGGTGGAGAGCACGTCGGTCAGCCGGACGCCCTCCGGGCGTCTGGTGTCCGCCGCGCGGCGGTGCCGCCCGGCGCCGCTCGCGATCACCAGTGACACGAAGATCCAGGCGTCCGTCCAGCGCCATCCGCTCTCCCCCATGCACGAATGATGCCCGGCGGGGTCGATGGAGGAAACACCTACTTTCCCGCTGTGACGTCAGCGCAGCTCAGCGAGGGTGACCACCGGAGTGTCCGGGGTGGACCGGGGCGGAACGGTGAACAGCGGGGTGAACAACTGGGCCAGTGGGCCGATGGCGAGGGCGTACGCGACGGTGCCGATGCCCGCCGTGCCGCCGAGCAGCCAGCCCAGGGCCAGCACGGTCACCTCGATGCCGGTGCGGATCAGCCGCACCGAGCTGCCCGGGCGCCGGGCGACCAGCCCGGTCATCAGGCCGTCGCGCGGGCCGGGGCCGAGGTCGGCGCCGAGGTAGAGGCCGGTCGCGACGCCGTTGGCGACGATGCCGGTCACCAGCAGGCCGATCCGCGCCGGCAGCGGCAGGTCCGCCGGGAGCAGCGCCACGGCGGCGTCCACGGCCAGGCCGATCACCACCACGTTGCTGACCGTGCCGAGCCCGGGCCGCTGCCGCAGCGGGATCCAGAGCAGCAGCACCACCGCGCCGACCAGGATGCTCGCCGTGCCGACCGAGATGCCGGTCTGTCGGGACAGGCCCTGGTGGAAGACGTCCCACGGGTTCAGCCCGAGGCCGGAGCGGATCATCAGCGCCATGCTGACGCCGTAGAGGACCAGCCCGACGTAGAGCTGGGTGAGCCGCCGGACCGGCCGGTGCCGCAGATTGCCAATCGCTGCCATGCATGCCACCCTAGGTGCCAATCGTGGCGAGAGAAGAGCCAATTTGGGAGGGGTGGCCGTGACCAGCCAGGTGCGGGGAGCCCAATTGGCTCGGCTGCTGGGGCAGTGGCACGCGCTTCCGGGCCGCCGTCGCAGCCCGGACTACGCCGCGCTCGCCGCCGCGGTCCGCGGCCTGCTCGCCGACGGCCGGCTCCCCCTCGGGGTACGCCTGCCGGCCGAGCGGGAGCTGGCCGAGGCGTTGCGGATCAGCCGGACCACGGTCACCGCGGCGTACCGGCAGCTGCGCGAGACCGGGCACCTGGCCAGCCGGCGCGGGGCGGGCAGCTGGACCATGCTGCCCGGCACCCACCGGGTGGCCAGCACCGGGCTCTGGACCCCGCTGGACGACCGCGACATGATCGACCTGGGCGTCGCCGCGCTGGCCGCCCCGCCGCAGCTCGTGCCGGCCGCCCGCGCCGCCGCCGAGGACCTGCCCCGCTATCTCGGCGGCGCCGGCTACCACCCGACCGGGATCATCGAGCTGCGCGAGGCGGTCGCCCGGTCGTACACCGCCCGGGGGCTGCCCACCAGCGCCGAGCAGATCATGGTGACCAGCGGTACCCAGCACGCGCTGGACCTGGTGCTCCGGCTGGCGCTGGCGCCCGGCGGCAGCGTGCTGGTGGAGTCCCCGACCTATCCGAACGCGCTGGCCGCGCTGTCCGCCCGGCGGGCCCGGATCACCACCCACGGACTGGCCGTCGACGGGGCCGGCTGGGACGCCGACCTGTTGCTGGGCAGCATCCGCCAGGTCCGGCCCAAGCTGGCCTACCTGATCCCCGACTTCCAGAACCCGACTGGTCACCTGATGTCGGCCGAGCTGCGCGAACGGGTGGTCGCCGTCGCCCACACCGCCGGCACCGACCTGGTCGTCGACGAGTCGTTCGTGGATCTCCCGCTGGACGGCACCGAGCTGCCCCCACCGGCGGCCACCTTCGACCGGCACAGCCGGGTGATCAGCATCGGCGGGATGAGCAAGCCGTACTGGGGTGGGCTGCGGATCGGCTGGGTACGCGCCTCCGCGCCGCAGGTGCAGCGGCTGGCCGCGGCCCGGGTCGGCGTCGACATGGCCAGCCCGGTGCTGGACCAGCTGGTCGCGGTGCACCTGCTCGCCGACGCGCCGACCATCGTCGCCGCCCGCCGGGCCCAGCTCGCCGCACAGCGCGACGCCCTGCTCGACGCGCTCGCGCAGCGCCTGCCCGACTGGCGGGTCACCGCGCCGCACGGCGGGGTAACCCTCTGGGCCGAGCTGGACGGGCCGATCTCCAGCGCGCTGGCCCGGGCCGCCGAGGAGGTCGGCGTACGCCTGGCGCCCGGCCCCCGGTTCGGCCTGGACGGGACGCTGGAACGCTTCCTGCGGCTGCCCTTCACCCTGCCCGCCGCCGACCTGGTCGAGGCGGTGGGCCGGCTCGCCGCGGTCCGCTACGACCTGGACCGGGCCGGGCGTCCGCAGTGGCGGGAGGCGACGGTCATCGCCTGAGCCCGACGCGGTGGACCCACCGGGGACGCCACGCCGTGATCCCGGCTGCCAGACTGTGCGCCGTGACGGACGGCGGTACGACGCGGCGCGCGCCGCGGATGCGGGCCGTGACCGAGGGCGCCTCGGTCACCCCGCTGGAACTCTTCTTCGACCTGGTCTTCGTCTACGCGCTCACCCAGGTGACCGCGCTGATGGCGGGGGACCTGACCTGGTGGGGCATGCTGCACGGGCTGCTCCTGCTGGCCCTGCTCTGGTGGTGCTGGTGCTGTTACGCCTGGTTGGGCAACACGGTGCGCGCGGACGAGGGGGTGGTCCGGGTGGCGCTGTTCGCGGTGATGGGCACCATGTTCGTCGTCGCGGTGACCATTCCCGAAGCCTTCACGGACCTGCCCGGCGGGCTCTCCGGGCCGGCCGTCTTCGCGGCCGGCTACCTGGTGGTCCGGGTGCTGCACCTGGTGATCTACTGGCACGCCGCCCGGGTCCAGGACGACGCCGCGCTGCGCCGGCAACTGCTGCGGGCGGCCCTGCCGATGCTGGCCGGGGCCACCGTGCTGTTCACCGCCGCCGTGCTGCCCCAGCAGCTCGCCGACTCCCCGCACCAGGAGGATGTCATCCGGACGGCGCTCTGGGTGCTCGCCCTCGTCGTCGACTACGGCGGCATCATGGCCATCGGCGCGCGAGGCTGGCAGGTCTACTCCGCCGCGCACTGGACCGAGCGACACGGGCTGATCATCATCGTCGCGCTCGGCGAGTCGCTGGTGGCGATCGGCGTCGGGGTGACCGCGCTGCCGATCTCCTGGCCCATCGTCGTCGCGTCGTTCCTCGGCATCGCGGTGGCCGCCGCGCTCTGGTGGGCGTACTTCGACGTGGTCTCGATCGCCGCCGAGCGGGTACTGGCCCGGGCCGAGGGCGCCGAGCGGGCCGCGCTGGCCCGCGACTCCTACACGTACCTGCACCTGCCGATGGTGGCCGGCATCATCCTGCTCGCCCTCGGCTTCAAGAAGGTCCTGTCGTACGTCGGCGACGGCACCGAGCACGACCTGACCGACCCGCTGCACGGCATCGGCCTGTACGCCCTCTACGGCGGGGTGATCCTCTACCTCCTCGGCCACCTGGGCTTCCGGCTGCGCAACATGCGTTCGGCCAACCGGCCGCGAGCGGTGACCGCCGTGCTGCTGGTGCTGCTGATCCCGGTCGCCGACCGCCTGCCGGCGCTGGCCGCCCTCGGACTGCTCGCCGTGGTCTGCGTCGGGATGATCGCGGTGGAGGTGGTGCTCTTCGGCGACGCCCGGCGCAAGCTGCGCGACGCCTTCCTCGCCGAGCACGGGTCCGCTGCGGCGCCCGAGCACTAGACCGGCCGCCCGACCGGGTGGGGTTGCGCCGATCCACCCCGGCCACGCCGGGCCTGCTGGGACACTGCGGGGGTGGGGGCAGCGGACCGGCGGCCGGGCGCGGCGGGCGGCGGCCAACGCTGGTCGCGCGGGGTCCGCCCCGGCGCGCCGGGGTCCCGGACCACCCGGCTGGAGCTGTACTACGACGTCGTCTTCGTGTTCGCCTTCCTCACCGTCACCACGGTGACGTCGAGCCGGCCGTCGGTGCCCAACCTGATCGGCTGCCTGCTGGTGCTGTCGCTGCTCTGGTGGTGCTGGACCGGGTTCGCCATCGTCGGCAACGCGGTCCGCACCGACCAGGGCGTGCTGCCGCTGATCGGCTTCGTCACCCTGGCCGCCACCTTCCTGCTCGCGCTCAGCATGCCCAAGGCGTTCGTGGACCGGCCGGGCGGGTTGAACGGCCCGCTCGTCTTCGCCGGTTGCTACTTCCTGGTCCGGATGTCGCAGCTGTCGGTCCTCGGCTGGGTGGAGTGGCCCGACCCGGCCCGCCGCCGGCGGTGGTTGCTGCTGGCCAGCCCGCCGGTGATCGCGACCGCGCTGCTGGTCACCGCCGCCCTGGTGCCGCACCGGGTCGCCGACGACGCCGCCGAGAGGTGGTTGCGGCTGCTGCTCTGGTCGTCGGCGCTCCTGGTCGAGTACGGGGCGGGCGTGCTGCTGCGTGGCGCCTACTGGGCGGTGCTGTCGGCCGGGCACTGGGCGGAACGGCACGCGCTGATCGTGCTGGTCGCGCTCGGCGAGTCGGTCATCGCGCTGGGCTTCGGCCCGCGGTTCGTCACCGAGTTGCCGCTGACCTGGCCGGTGATGGCGGCCGCCGTGCTCGGCATCGCGGTGGTCTCGGCGCTGTGGTGGGCCTACTTCGACACCCTCGCCCTGGCGATGGAGCAGGCGCTGCACGGCATCCGGGAACCCGCCGCGCGGGCGCGCCTCGCCCGGGACGCGTACACCTACCTGCACCTGCCGCTGATCGCCGGGATCATCTTCGTCGCCCTGGGGCTCAAGGACCTGCTGGCCGAGGGTGCGGAGCCGGGCACGCCGGCCTGGGGGGAGCCGCTGGGCGGCTTCTGGGTGCTGGTGCTGCACGGCGGGGTGGCCGTCTACCTGCTCGGCCTGGCCGGGCTGGGGTGGCGGACATGGGGCGAGGTGCGGTGGGTGCCGCTGGCGACGGTGGTGCTGCTCGCGGCCCTCGGGCCGTTGTCCAGCCGGGTGCCCGAACTGGCCGCGGTGGGGCTGCTGGCGCTCGTCTGCGGCGCCTCCACCGGGGCGCAGACGATGGTCGACGGCCCCCGCCGGCGCCGGACCCGGCAGGTGGCGCTGGCGGAGCAGGAGGCGTCGGAGGCCGAGCAGAGCAGGTGGCGGGGCGAGCACCTGTGAGCGGACGCCCGGGTGGCCGTGCCTGGCGAGGTTACCGGCCACGGCCACCCGAGGCGGTCAGATCTCGGCCAGCGTGCCCTCGTACATCTTGTCGATCTCGGCGGCGAAGTTGGTCTCCACGCCGCGTCGCTTGATCTTCAGCGACGGGGTCACCTCGCCGTGCTCGATGGTCAGGTCGCGCGGCAGGATGGTGACCTTCTTGATCGTCTCCCACCGGTTGAGCTTCGCGTTGAGCTGCGCGACGTACTCCTCGACCATGGCCTTCGCCTCGGGCGAGGCCACGACCTCGGCGTAGTCCCGGCCCTCCAGCGGTCCGCCGGCCGTCCAGCCCTTGATCGCGTCCGGGTCCAGAGTGACCAGCATGGTGCAGTAGTTGCGGGCCTGGCCGATCACGATCGCCTGCGAGGTGTACGGGCAGATCGCCTTGAACATGCCCTCGATGTGCGACGGGGCGATGTACTTGCCGCCGGAGGTCTTGACCAGGTCCTTCTTGCGGTCGGTGATCCGCAGGTAGCCGTCGTCGTCGAGGCTGCCGATGTCGCCGGTGCGGAAGAAGCCGTCCTCGGTGAACGCGGCCTTCGTCTCCTCGGGCAGGTTGTGGTAGCCGCGCATCACCGGCGTGCCCTTGACCAGGATCTCGCCGTCGGTGTCGATCCGGCACTCCAGGTCGCCCATCGCCCGGCCGACGGTGCCGATGCGCAGCCCCTCCGGCGGGTTGACGAAGTTGCCGGCGCTGGTCTCGGTCAGGCCGTACCCCTCGGAGATGGGCAGGTTCGCGGCGGCGAAGAAGGTGGCGATCTCCTTGCTCAGCGGCGCCGCGCCGGAGACCAGCACCCGCATCCGGCCGCCGAGGCGGGCCTGGAGCTTGCTGAAGACCAGCTTCTCGGCCAGCGCGTACTTCAGCTTCAGCCCCGCCGGGACCGGCTGGCCGGCCTGCTCCAGCGCGACCTTCTCCTTGCCGACGCGGACCCCCCAGGCGAAGATCTTCGCCTTCGCGCCGCCGGCGCTCTGGGCCGTGGTGACGGCCTTGTTGTAGACCTTCTCGAAGACCCGGGGCGCGCCGCACATCAGCGTCGGCCGCACCACGCTGAGCAGGTCGACCAGCTTGTCGATCCGCCCGTCCACGTACGTCGGCAGGCCGACGTGGGTGGCGCCGCAGAGCAGCGTCTTGCCGAACGAGTGCGACAGCGGAAGCCAGAGGTACTGCAGGTCGTCGTCGCGCAGCAGCCCCATCTCGGCCTGCGCCACGCCCTCCCAGCACCAGCCGCCGTGCAGCAGCTCGACGCCCTTGGGTCGGCCGGTGGTGCCCGAGGTGTAGATCAGGGTGGCCAGGTGCTCCGGGCCGATCGGGGCGACGAGCCGCTCGATCAGGTCCGGCTCGGCCGCCAGTCGCGCCGCGCCCTGCTCCTCCAGCTCCGCCAGGGTGAGCTGGGGTACGGCCGCGGCCGGGTCGACGGCGCCGTCGAAGAGCACCACGTGGGTGAGCGCGGGAAGCTCCGCCCCGGCGATCTTGGCAGCCTGGGCCGGGTTCTCGGCGAAGAGCACCCGGGAGCCGGAGTCGGCGATGATGTAGACCGCGTCCTCGGGCTCGGTGGTGGGGTAGACCGTGGTGGTCGCGCCGCCGGCGCACATGATGCCGAAGTCGGCGATCACCCAGTCCAGCCGGGTGTTGGCCAGGATCGCCACCGGATCCTCCTGGCCGACGCCCAGCGCGTGCAGGCCGGCGGCGACCGCCTTGGCCCGCTGTCCGACCTGCTCCCACGTCAGCCAGACGGGGCCGGACTCGTCCGGGCCCGGGTGGGCGAACGCGTGCCGGTCGGGGGTGGCGGCCACGCGCTTGAGGAACATGTCGGGAATGGAACGGTACGGTACATCGAGAGCCATCGCTGTAGCCGCCTTCAGGGGGTGGATGGACGTGACGGGGGTCACGCCGTTCTGCGGTTACCGAAGAGTATTGCCTGCACCGGGGCATCGGCTAGCCCCGAAAGCGGTGAGCCGACCGTGTCCCGCGAGGTGGAACGCTCAGGCGTACCGGACGGCCCGCAGCGACCAGTCGTAGGTGGCCCGGATCCAGGACCGGCGCACCTCCAGGAAGGGTGCCAGGACCGGGTCACCGGCCAGCGCCGCCTCACCGACGAGGTAGTGGTCCAGCCGGTCGTTGAACAGTCCGGCCGCCGTGCGGACGGCGGCGTCGACGTCCTGCCCGGTGCCGGCCGCGATGACGGTGACCAGGTTGTGCGGGTCGGGCGCGCCGCGCAGCTCCTTGCGGTGCGAGAAGAGGTCGTTGCACCAGCAGACCAGGTCGGTGGTGAGGTCGTCGAGGGCGAGCACCGCCGGGTCGGTGCGTCCTCCCCGGCCGGGCCGGACGTCGTACGCCAGATCGGTCAGGGTGAGGCTGGGGCGTACGCCGCCGGTGTGCCGGCGCAGCTGAAGGTACTCGGCCAGCTCCGGCACCCGCTGCTGCTGCCGGTTGGCCGCCTCCCAGAGCAGGGCCAGCAGGTACTCCCGCAACTCGGCCACCAGTCGCAGCAGCAGCGCCGGACGGCGGTGCGCGCGTACCCGCCGACAGATGTCGGCCAGCGCGATGCCCAGCGGCCCGCCGGCGGGCGCCGCCCCGCCGTCGGCGCCGTGCCGGTCGAGGACGTCCAGCAGCGCGCCGACGGTCGGCGCGAGCCGGCCCGGCTCGGCCCCGAGGTCGTCCTCGTCGCAGCTGTCGTCCACCACGAACAGCCAGGTGATCAGGTCGGTGAGCAGCCGCAGCCGGTCCACCGGCGCCCGTGGGCAGGCCCGGCCGGCGAGTTCGGCGGCGTCGGCGGCCCGCAGTCGGTGCCAGCGCGGCCCGTCCTCCACCAGCCCGAGGCTCCGGGCCCAGGTCAGGCTCTCCGCGGCGACCCGGCCGGTGGCGGAGTGCCGCCGGGCGGGGAAGGGGGGCTCGTGCAGTCCCGACCCGGCGATGCCGCGCATGGTGCCCCCTGTCCGCCGCCCGGAACGGGATCGGCGGGCAGAAGAGTACGACACCTCACATTGGCGGGAATCGCTCGGCGCGCATGGTGGGAAAACTCCTCGTGGCCGGTTTCGCACACCCGGAACCCGCCGCTGGCGGCAATCGTCCGGCTCTGGTCGGAATCGGTCGACCTGCCGAGCAGCACTTCTGATCACCTGGCCGCGCCGGTCCAGCCAGCCGGACGGCGTCGGGTCCGGAGGTCAGAGGCCGAGCGAGGCGTGGCGGAGCCGGTCGGCGAGGCCGGCGGAGCCGTCGACCTGGACCCGGGCCACCCGCTGCCGGCCCGAGAGGAAGAGCGCCAGCTCGCCCGGCGACCCGACCAGCCGGAGCCGTTCGCCGCCCCGGCCCACCGACAGCTCGCCGTGGCCGGGCGCCTGCACCAGCAGGTCGGCCGGGAACCGGCGCAACGCCGCCCGGGCCAGCAGGGCGGCCGGCTTCCACAGCCGCGCCCGCAGGCCGGCCGGCAGGTCACGCGGCTGCCATCCGGTCGCGGCCCGCCGGACGTCCTCGTGGTGGATGAAGAACTCCAGGGTGTTGGCCAGCTCGTCGGTGAGCGGGTTGCTCACCGGGCTCCACAGCGGCGGGCGGCGCACCAGGCCGACCAGCTCCGCCCAGGGGCGGGCGGCGACCCGCCGGCGCACCCGCTCGGCGTACCCGCGCAGCGGCGGGAGCACGATGCCGCCGGCGGCGTCCGGGCGACGCTCGCGCACCACCAGGTGGGCGGCGAGGTCGCGGGTCGTCCACCCCTCGTTGACGGTCGGTGCGTCCGGTCCCAGCTCCAGCATGAGATCGACGAGCGCCTCGCGCTCCGATCGGGCGTACCGCGGCATGAGGGTGATCGTAGGCGCGCCGGCCGGTGTCGGCGCGCCGGAGCGCGTGCCGCGGTGACCGGGGCGCGCCGGAGTGTGCCAGAGGGCACGTGACGGCGGACATACCGGGTCCGGGTCGGCGGAGGTGGCCGGGAGCGGTAAGGATGAGGGGGAACAGGGCGGCTTACGGCGGGGGACAGTGTGGCGAGCGGGACAAGTCGGGACGTGCTCGGCAGGGGACTGTCGGTCCTCGGCCGGGCGATCCGGGAACAACCGCGGATCTTCGCGGTGGCGGTGAGCGGCAGCGTGCTCTTCGGCCTCATGGTCATCGCCAGCGCGTACGTGGTGGGCGCGGTGGTCGGCGAGGTGGTGGTGCCGTCCATCGCCCGCGGCTCCGTCGGGACGGGCGCGCTGGCCCTGGCCGCGGCGGCGCTGTTCGGCATCAGCGTGCTGCGGGTGGTGGGCATCTTCGGCCGCCGGCTCGGCGCCGGCTACATGCAGTTCCGCCTCCAGGCCGCCTACCGGCGCCGGGTCACCCGCCGCTACCTCGACCTGCCGCTGGCCTGGCACCAGCGCAACGCCACCGGCACCCTGCTGTCCAACGCCAACTCGGACGTGGAGGCGGCCTGGTACCCGATCGCCCCGCTGCCCTTCGCGGTCGGCACCCTGGTCATGCTGGTCGGGGCGGTCGTCTCGCTCTTCCTCACCGACTGGGCGCTGGCCCTGGTCGGGCTGGCTGTCTTCCCGGCGCTCTTCGCGCTCAACGTGGTCTACTCCCGGCGGATGGCACCCCGGCAGGCCCGCGCCCAGCGGCTGCGCGCCGAGGTCAGCGGCATCGCCCACGAGAGCTTCGACGGCGCCCTGGTGGTCAAGACGATGGGCCGCGAGGCCGAGGAGACCGCCCGGTTCTCGGCCCGGGCCGGCGAGCTGCGCGACGCGCTGATCTCCGTCGGCCGGCTGCGCGGCGTCTTCGACCCGCTGCTGGAGACGCTGCCCAGCCTCGGCACCCTCGCCGTGCTGGTGGTCGGTGCGTTCCGGCTGCGGGCGGGCGCGATCAGCGTCGCCGAGCTGGTCAGCGTCGCCTTCCTCTTCACCGTGCTGGCCTTCCCGGTGCGGGCCATCGGCTGGGTCCTCGCCGAGCTGCCGCGCAGCGTCGCCGGCTGGGACCGGGTCCGCCGGGTCCTGGACGCCACCGGCGAGATGCCGTACGGCGAGCGTCGGCTCGCCCCGGCCGAGCCGACACCCGCCACGCTGGCCTTCGCCGACGTCTGCTTCGGGTACGAGCCGGCCGAGGCGCACCTGCCCGGCACGGAGGTGCTCGGCGAGGTCACCTTCACCGTGCCGGCCGGGAAGACGGTCGCCCTGGTCGGCCCGACCGGCGCCGGCAAGTCCACCATCGCCTCGCTGGCCGTGCGCCTGGTCGACCCGCGCGTCGGCACGGTGGCCCTGGACGGCGTCGACGTACGCGAGCTGGCCGCGGACTCGCTGGCGGCGACGGTCGCCCTGGTCGCGCAGGTGCCGTTCGTCTTCGACGACACCGTGCGGGCCAACATCACCCTGGACCGGCCGGGCATCGGCGACGAGGTCGTGTGGGCCGCGCTGCGGCTGGCCGAGGCGGACGGCTTCGTCGCCGCACTCCCCGAGGGGCTGGACACCATGGTCGGCGAGCGGGGCACCTCGCTCTCCGGCGGGCAGCGGCAGCGGCTCACCCTGGCCCGGGCGCTCGCCGGCCGGCCCCGGCTGCTGGTGCTCGACGACGCGACCAGCGCCGTCGACCCGAGGGTGGAGGCGGCCATCCTGGCCGGACTGCGCGCCCCGACCGGGGGGCAGGGCGCCGCCGCGTCGATCCTGGTGGTCGCGTACCGGCGGGCGACCATCGCCCTCGCCGACGAGGTGATCTACGTGGAGCAGGGGCGGGTGGTGGCCCGGGGCACGCACACCGAGCTGCTCGCCACCGTGCCCGGCTACGCCGACCTGGTGACCGCGTACGAGCAGGCCGAGCAGGAACGCGAGCAGAACCGCACGTACGACGAGGTCGCGCCGCTGACCTCGGGCCTGGAGATCGAGGTGGACCGGTGAGCGCGAGGAGTGCAGCGGAGCGGAGCCCCGCAGTCGCGAACGAAAGGTCGGCCCGGTGAGCGCGAGGAGTGCAGCGGAGCGGAGCCCCGCAGTCGCGAACGAAAGGTCGGCCCGGTGAGCGCGAGGAGTGCAGCGGAGCGGAGCCCCGCAGTCGCGAACGAAAGGTCGGCCCGGTGAGCGCGACGACGGTGGAGCCGGAGCGGCGTGAGGAGCCGCAGGAGCGTTCCGAGACGACCTGGCGGACGCTGCGGCGCGGGCTGGCGCTCTCCCCGGAACTGCGGACCGGGCTGGCCGGCACCCTGGCGCTGGCCCTGGTCTACATGGTCGGCCGGGTGGCCGTGCCGGTCGCCGTGCAGCGCGGCATCGACGGCGGCATCGTCGGCGGCCTGGACCTGGCCGTGGTGTGGCGGGTGGTCACGATCACCGCGGCCGTGCTGGTGGTCACCACCACCTGCGGCTACCTGATGATGCGCCGGCTGTTCACGGTCAGCGAGACCGCGCTGGCCAACGTCCGGACCCGGGCGTTCCGGCACGTGCACGACCTGTCGATGCTGCACCAGCAGTCCGAGCGGCGCGGGTCGCTGGTCTCCCGGGTGACCAGCGACGTCGACCAGATCACCCAGTTCCTGCAGTGGGGCGGGGTGATCCTGCTCGTCAACCTCGGTCAGCTCGTCGTCACCACGGCCGTGATGCTGGCGTACTCCTGGCAGTTGACCCTGGTGGTGCTGGTCGCCTTCGCGCCGGCGGTGCTGGTGATCCGGCTGCTCCAGCGCCGGCTCGGCGCCGCCTACGGGGTGGTCCGGCAGCGGATGGGCACCCTGCTCGGCGCCATCGCCGAGAGCGTGGTCGGCGCGCCGGTGATCCGGGCGTACGGCATCGCGGGGCGCACCGCCCGGCGGCTCGACACCGCGATCGAGGGGCAGCGGCAGGCCCAGCAGCGGGCGATCCGGATCAGCATCGTGGGCAGCTCGGTGGGGGAGCTGGCCGCCGGCCTGGCGCTGGCCGGCGTGGTGGTCCTCGGGGTGCTGCTCGGCGTGGACGGCTCGCTCTCCATCGGCCAGCTCACCGCGTTCCTGTTCCTGGTCACGCTCTTCATCCAGCCGGTGCAGATCGCCACCGAGGTGCTCAACGAGGCGCAGAACGCCATCGCCGGCTGGCGTCGGGTGCTGGACGTGCTCGACGTCGCGCCGGACGTGGCCGACCCCGGCGAGCAGGGGCGGGAGCTGCCGCCGGGCCCGCTGGACATCAGCTTCGCCGGGGTGACCTTCGCGTACCCGGGCGGTCCGCCGGTGCTGCACGACGTCACCCTGGACATCCCGGCGAAGAGCCGGGTGGCGGTGGTCGGCGAGACCGGCAGCGGCAAGACCACCTTCGCCAAGCTGCTCACCCGGCTGATGGACCCGACCGACGGGCAGGTGCTGCTCTCCGGGGTGCCGCTGGACCGGGTGCGGTTCGACTCGCTGCGCGCCCGGGTGGTGATGGTGCCGCAGGACGGTTTCCTCTTCGACGCCACGGTGGGCGACAACGTCCGCTTCGCCCGCCCCGAGCTGACCGACGCGGAACTCACCGCGGCCTTCACCGAGCTGGGGCTGGCCGACTGGCTGGACGGCCTGCCGTCGGGCCTGGCCACCGCGGTCGGCGAGCGGGGTGAGTCGCTGAGCGTGGGGGAGCGGCAGCTGGTGGCGCTCGCCCGGGCCTACGTGGCCGACCCGGACCTGCTGGTCCTCGACGAGGCCACCAGTGCCGTCGACCCGGCCACCGAGGTACGCCTGCAGCGCACCCTGGACGCGGTGACCCGCGGCCGGACCACCCTGGCCATCGCGCACCGGCTCTCCACCGCGCAGGCGGCCGACGAGGTGATCGTGGTGGACCGGGGCCGGATCGTGCAGCGCGGCCCGCACGACGAGCTGGTCCGCGACCCGGAGTCGGTCTACGGCCTGCTCTTCGCCTCCTGGCTGGAGCAGACCCGCTGACCCGTTGAGCCCGATACAGCAGACCCGTTGAGCCGGATCCGGCGCGTCGCGCGCCGGATCCGGTCGGCTCACCGGGAGTAGTGCTCGACCACCAGCTGCTCGTCACAGACCACCGGCACCTCGTGCCGGGCCGGCTCGCGCAGCAGGGTGGCCCGCAGGCCGGTCAGGTCGACCGAGAGGTACGGCCGGCCGGGCCCGTCGTCCGCGTTGGCCCCGGTGGCGGCGAGCTGGAAGGGCGGCAGCTGCCGGCTCCGCTCGCGGACGGCGACCACCTGACCGGGCCGCAGCCGGTACGACGGCCGGTCGACCTTGCGCCCGTCGACGGTGAGGTGCCCGTGGGCGACCAGTTGCCGGGCCTGGTAGATGCTGCGGGCCAGGCCGGCGCGGTGCACCACCGCGTCCAGCCGCCGTTCCAGCAGCGCGACCAGCGTCTGGCCGGTCTTGCCGGCGCCCCGCGCCGCCTCGTCGAAGGCGCGGCGCAGCTGCACCTCGCTGACGTTGTACTGGTGCCGCAGCCGCTGCTTCTCCAGCAGCCGCACCTGGTAGTCGGAGGTGCGCCGGCGGGCCCGGCCGTGCACGCCCGGCGGGTAGGGGCGGCGTTCGAGGTACTGGACGCACTTGCGGGTCAGTGGGATGCCGAGGGCCCGGGAGAGGCGGGCCTTGGGGCGGGGGTGGTTCACGTGGACGTCTCCGCTCGGGTGTTCTAGGGTGCTACTTAGGTAAGCCTAACCTATATAGGAGGTGCCCCGATGGGACCGAGCCCCGCCGAGATCGTCCGCACCCTGGTCGCCGGTCGGCTCCCCGGTCTGGTGCACCTCGCGCACCGCCCGGGCCCGTACCACGTCCGGCACGCCACCGACCCGGAGGGACGGGTGCTGATGCTCGTGTCGGTGGTCAGCGACCTCGCCGCCGAGCTGGACCCCGGGGCCGACGACGACGTCGCCGTGGTGCTCGACGTGCTGGACCTGCCGCCGGCGCCGGGTGCGCCGTCGCTCGGTCGGGCCTGGGTCTCCGGCTGGGCGGTGCCGCTGCGGGGCGCGGAGGCCCGGCGCGGTGCGGCCGACTTCGCGGCCGTCGACCCGACCGGTGACCTGCTCGACGTCGGCACCCGGTTCCGCCTGCACCGCTTCGAGGTGGTCGAGGCCCGCCTGGAGGGCGCCGACTCCGTGCGCCGCGTCGACCCCGGGGAGTACGCCGCCGCCGAGCCGGACCCGCTGCACACGATCGAGCCCGAGCTGCTGGCCGACCTCACCGACCACCACGAGGCGCAGGTCGCCGCGTACCTGCGCGGCCACCTCGACCTCGCCGGCGGCCGGCCCCGGGTGGTGCGGCTGGACCGGTACGGCCTGGTGGTCGCGTACGGCGGGCCCGGCGACCGGCGGCGGGCCCGGCTGGCCTTCCCGCACCCGGTGGCCGACCCGGCGGAGCTGTCCCGGCTGCTGCACCCGATGCTCTGCCCGCGCGCGGCCGGCGCCCGCCCGGCGGCCGACGGGCGCTGACGGTCAGGCCAGGTCGCCGGTGAGGTAGCGCTGCACCGTCGGGCCGAGCGCCGCGACCAGGGTCTCCGGGTCCGCGGAGGCCACCGGCTCCAGCCGGATGACGTACCGCATCATGGCCAGGCCGATCATCTGGGTGGCCACCAGCGAGCCGCGCAGCGGCAGCTCCGCCGGCGGGATGTCGAGGTGGTCGAGCACACGGCGCAGCACCTGGGTGACCAGGAACTCGCGCAGCAGCCGGGCGGTCCAGTCGTTGTTGACCGCCGAGCGGAGCAGGGCCACCGCCGCCTTGCCGGCCGGCGAGTCCCACACCCCGAGGAACGTCCGGACCAGCCGCTCACCGACGCCGTCCACCCCGCCGGCCAGCACCACGGGGAGCAGCTCCGCCGGGTCCAGCGGGATCTCGACGGTGGCCCGGAAGAGCTCCTCCTTGCTGCCGAAGTAGTGGTGCACCAGGGCCGGATCGACCCCCGCCGCGGTGGCGATGACCCGGATCGAGGCCGCGTCGAAGCCGCGCTCGGCGAAGGTCGTCCGGGCCGCCGCGAGGATGGCCTGCCGGGTGTCCGGGTTGCCGGGGCGCCGGCCGGTGCGGCGCCGCGTCATCCGCTGCGCCGCCGCAGGGTCGCCGCCGCGAGCACCAGGGCCGCCACCGCCGCGCCGGCGACGATCCCCACGTCCCGCCACATGGTGCCGGTCGGTTCGGCGTGCGCGCCGACCTCCTGCAGGGCCTCGACCGCGTACGACAGGGGCAGCGCGTCGCTGACCGCCTGGAGCCAGCCGGCCATCTGGCCGCGCGGCACGAAGAGCCCGCAGAGCAGCAGCTGCGGGGCGACCACGACCGGCATGAACTGGACCGCCTGGAACTCGGTGCGGGCGAAGGCGCTGCAGAACAGCCCGAGCGCCACGGCCAGCACGGCGTTCAGCGCCGCGACCAGGATGACCAGCCCGGCGCTGCCGGCGGTCTCCATCCCGAGCAGCCAGTACGCCACGCCGGCGGCGATGGCCGCCTGCACCGCCCCGGCCAGCCCGAACGCGATGCCGTAGCCGAAGAGCAGGTCGAGCTTGTGCAGCGGCGTGGTGAGCAGCCGTTCCAGCGTGCCGGTGGTGCGCTCGCGCAGCATCGCGATGCTGGTCACCAGGAACATCACGATGAACGGGAAGAAGCCCAGCATGATCAGGGCGATCCGGTCGAAGGTCGACGGCTGCCCGGGGGCGGTGGGCAGGTCGGCGTACATGTAGTAGACCAGGGTCAGCAGCACCGTGGGCACCACCACCAGCAGCGCCACCGTGCGCTTGTCGTGCCGCAGCTGGCGCAGGATGCGCCCGATGGTGACGGTCAGAATCCGCGCATTCACGATGCCTCCTCCGTTCGCGACTGCGGGGCTCGCAGGCCCGGCTCACTCCTCGCGCTCACGATGCCTCCTCCGTTCGCGACTGCGGGGCTCGCAGGCCCGGCTCACTCCTCGCGCTCACGATGCCTCCTCGGTTCGCGACTGCGGGGCTCGCAGGCCCGGCTCACTCCTCGCGCTCACGATGCCTCCTCGGTTCGCGACTGCGGGGCTCGCAGGCCCGGCTCACTCCTCGCGCTCACGATGCCTCCTCGGTTCGCGACTGCGGCGCTCGCAGGCCCGGCTCACTCCTCGCGCTCACGATGCCTCCTTGCCGGCGGGCTGCTGGCCCGCCTCGCTCGACCGGATCAACCGCAGGAACGACTCCTCCAGGTCGTCGACCCCGGTGCGCTCCCGGATCGCGTCGGGAGTGTCGTCGGCGACCAGCCGGCCCTCCCGGATCAGCAGCAGCCGGTCGCACCGGGCCGCCTCGTCCATCACGTGGCTGGACACCAGCAGCGTCGTGCCGGCCGCCGCCATCTCGTGGAACCGGCCCCACAGGTCGGCCCGCAGCACCGGGTCCTGGCCGACCGTCGGCTCGTCGAGGATGACCAGCTCGGGGTCGCCGACCAGGGCGCAGGCCAGCGAGGCTCGGCTGCGCTGCCCGCCGGAGAGGGTGCCGACCAGCTGGGTGGCCGCGTCGGCCAGCCCGACGTCGGCGACCGCCCGATCGGCGTCGGCCCCGTGCCGGCCCTGCAACGCCGCGAAGTAGCGGGCGTTCTCCCGGACGGTCAGGTCGGCGTAGACGCTGGGCGCCTGGGTCAGGTAGCCGACCCGGTGGCGCAGGTCGGCCGAGCCGGCCGGCCGGCCGAGCACGGTGACCGTGCCCGAGTCGATCACCTGGACCCCCACCACCGCCCGCATCAGGGTGGTCTTGCCGCTGCCGCTGGGCCCGAGCAGCCCGGTCACCGAGCCCCGGGGGACGGTGCAGTCGATGCCGTGCAGCACCCTTCGCCGGCCCCGGTCGACGACCAGGTCGCGGACCGTGATCGCGTCCTCCACCGCCCACCTCCAAAACTCATCAGCTGTTGAACTCAACGCTAGATGAGATACCCGGACCGGCGCAATGGTTGACTTCGAGTGCTCTCGAACTGGAAGCCTGGGTGGCGTGGACATCAGCACGCAGGAACCGGCCCTCTCCGTGGGCGAGGCGGCGGCCCGGGTCGGCCTGACCACCTACACGCTGCGCTGGTACGAGCAGGAGGGGCTGGTCGCCCCGGTCGGTCGGGACTCGGCGGGGCGCCGCCGCTACACCGAGTCCGACCTGGACTGGCTGCTCCTGCTCACCCGGCTGCGCCGCACCGGGATGCCGGTGCGCGACATGCGCCGGTACGCCGAACTGGCCCGCCAGGGCGACCGCACGCTCGGCGCCCGGCGGGCGCTGTTCGAGGCGCACCGGGCCCGGGTGCTGGCCCGGATGGCCGAACTGGAGGAGGACCTGAAGGTGCTCAACTACAAGATCGACCTCTACCGCCGAGCCGAGGAGGGCCGATGATCCGTCGACGGATGGGGGCCACCGGCCCCGAGGTCTCGGCCATCGGGCTGGGCTGCATGGGGATGAGCTTCGCCTACGGCGGCCGCGACGACGCGGAATCCACCCGTACCCTGCACCGGGCCCTGGACCTGGGCGTCAACCACCTGGACACCGCCGACATGTACGGCGCCGGCGCCAACGAGCGGCTGCTCTCCCCGGTGGTGCGGGCCCGCCGCGACGAGGTCTTCCTGGCCACCAAGTTCGGCAATCGCACCAGCGGCGACAGCTTCGGCGGCACCGGCACCCCCGGCGCGTACGTCGACAGCAGCGCCGCCTGGGCCCGGGAGGCCTGCGACGCCTCACTGGGCCGGCTCGGGGTGGACACCATCGACCTGTACTACCTGCACCGGCGCGACCCGCGCACGCCGATCGAGGAGACCGTCGGCGCGCTGGCCGAGCTGGTCGAGGCCGGCAAGGTCCGCCTGATCGGGCTCAGCGAGGTGAGCCCGGCGACGCTGCGGGCGGCGCACGCGGTGCACCCGGTGACCGCGGTGCAGATGGAGTACTCGCTGTTCACCCGGGACGTCGAGGGGGAGATGCTGGACACCTGCCGGGAGCTGGGGGTGGCGCTGGTGGCGTACTCCCCGGTCGGGCGAGGGCTGCTCACCGGGGCGATCAGCGGGCGCGACCAGCTCGCCGCCGACGACTGGCGGGCCGGCGTGCCGCGCTTCGCCGAGGGAAACCTCGACGCCAACCTGCGGCTGGTCGCGGCGGTGCGCGCGGTGGCCGAGGAGATCGGCTGCACCCCGGCCCAGGCCGCGCTGGCCTGGCTGCTGGCCCAGGGTGAGGACATCCTGCCGATCCCCGGCACCAAGCGGGTCCGCTACCTGGAGGAGAACGCCGCAGCGGCCGACATCCGGCTCACCCCGGAGCAGCGGGACCGGCTGGGTGCGGCCGTTCCCGTCGGCGCGGTGGCCGGCGAAAGGTATCCCGAGGCATCAATGCGAACCGTCGGGCACTAGCCTCCTGATCGGACAGGTTGTCCGTCAATCGGACACCGTGTCCGTCATCGGGCATTGCGGCCCGATGGGGCACACGGCACGATGGCGTAGTGGATCACGCTCCGTTGTTGGCGGGCACCTTCTTCGACGACTGGGCGACCCGGCTGCGCGAGGGCGCCGAACGCCCCGTCGTCGGGATCCTGCTGCGCGGCAGCCACGCCCGACGGGCTGCCACCGCACACAGCGACGTCGACCTCGACGTGCTCGTCGCCGACGACGACCGGCCCGCCCCGCCCACGCCGGGCACGACGGGCCGGTCCACCGGCACCGGCCGCACCCCGTACGCCGCGCGGCAGGCGTACCTGGTCGAGGTGGACGGCCGGCTGGTGCACGTGTCGGTGGCCGCCCGCGACGTCCGCTCCTGGGTGGACCGGCTCGGCGAGCCGGCCGACTGGGCCTTCGGCCTGCCGGTCACCGCGCCGGTCCGGCTGCTCTGGGCCGAGGAGGGCTGGCGACCCCGGATCGACCTGCCGGTGCTCTGCCAGCCCGCCGACCAGCCCCGGCTGGAGGAGCTGGTCGCCACGCTGGGCAAGGTGGCCGGCGCCCGCGCCGCCGGCGACCACCTCGGGGTACGGCTGGCCGCCGCCGACCTGGCCCGGCTCTGTCCCTCGGTGCTGCGGCTGGCCAACCCGAGCGTCCGGGTGGTGTCCCGGCGGGCCGCCTTCGCCGCCGCGCTCGCGCTGCCGGTCGCCCCGCCCGGCTACCGCGACGACATGCTGCTCTGCCTCGGGCTGCGCCCCGCCTCCACCGGCCAGCTCGGGGCCGCCGCGGGGCGGCTGGTCGCCGGAGTCGTCCCGCTGGTCCGCCCGTACGCCGACCGGGTCGCGGAGGTGGCCGGGCCGGACCTGGCCGCGGCGCTCGTCGACGGGCGGCTGGACCGCTACGTCGCCCAGCTCGCCCGGGCCGCGAGCCGGGGCGGGTACGGCCCGCAGGTCCCCGCACCGCGTGCGGGACAATGGGTCACTGTGCCCGTGACTGACTCTTCCCCGAGCGACGCCGGCGCGGTGCGCGCGTCGCGCCTCGATCCGGCCATCGCCGCCCGGCTGCGCCGCACCCCCGACGGCCTGGTCGCCGCGGTGGTGCGCCAGCACGACACCGGCGAGGTGCTGATGGTCGCCTGGATGGACGACGAGGCGCTGCACCGCACGCTGACCACCGGCCGGGCCACCTACTGGTCGCGCAGCCGGCAGGAGTACTGGGTCAAGGGGGCCACCTCCGGGCACCACCAGTACGTCCGCTCGGTCGCCCTGGACTGCGACGGTGACGCGCTGCTGGTCAGCGTCGACCAGGTGGGGGCGGCCTGTCACACCGGGCACCGCACCTGCTTCTTCACCGAGCTGCCGGTCAGCGGCGCGGGGACCCAGCGGTGAGCGCGGACAGCGGGGCGCGGCCGGACCGCGCCGGCGCGGACGAGAGGCAGGCCCGGCGATGACCGACGGCACCCTGAGCCCTGACCTGGGCAGCTTCACCGAGCTGGCCGCCCGCTGGCGGGTGGTGCCGGTGACCCGGCGGCTGCTGGCCGACGCGGAGACCCCGGTCGGGGTCTACCGCAAGCTCGCCGGCGGCCCGGGCACCTTCCTGCTGGAGTCCGCCGAGCAGGGCGTCGGCTCGGCCGGGATGTCCTGGTCGCGGTACTCGTTCATCGGCGTGCGCAGCGGCGCGACCCTGGTCGAGCGGGACGGCGTCGCGGTCTGGACCGGCCAGCCCCCGGCCGGCGTGCCGTCCTCCGGCAACCCGGTCGAGGTGCTGCGCGAGACCGTCGAGGCCCTGGCCGGTCCGGTCTGGGACCCGGCCAGCGACATGCCGCCGTTGACCGGCGGCATGGTCGGCTACCTGGGCTACGACCTGATCCGGCGCTTCGAGCGGCTGCCCGAGCTGACCGAGGACGACCTCGGGGTGCCGGAGCTGGGCATGATGCTCGCGACCGACCTGGTGGTGCTCGACCACTACGACGGCTCGGCGATCCTGGTCGCCAACGCGGTGCTGCCGCCGCTGGACGCGCCGGACCGGGAGCCGCTGGTCGCGGCGGCGTACCACCACGCGGTCGGGCGGCTCGACGCGATGACCACCGCGCTGTCCCGACCGATTCCGCCCATGATCTCCACCGTGGGCCGGCCGCCGGTCGGCGAGGTGGCCAGCCGTACCCCGGACGGCGGCTACCCGAAGGCGGTCGAGGCGGCCAAGGAGGCGATCCGCGCCGGCGAGTGCTTCCAGATCGTGCTCGCCCAGCGCTTCGAGCGGGACACCCGCGCCGACCCGCTGGACGTCTACCGGGTGCTGCGCACCACCAACCCCAGCCCGTACATGTACCTGCTGCGCTTCGACGGCTTCGACATCGTCGGCTCGTCGCCGGAGGCGCACCTGAAGGTCAACGCCGGCCCGGACGGGCAGCGGCGGGCGCTGCTGCACCCGATCGCCGGCACCCGGCCGCGCGGCGCCACCGCGGACGCCGACACCCGGCTCGCCGCGGAACTGCTCGCCGACCCCAAGGAGCGGGCCGAGCACGTGATGCTGGTCGACCTGGGCCGCAACGACCTGGGCCGGGTGTGCCGTCCGGGCACGGTGGAGGTGCCGGAGTTCGCCACCATCGAGCGGTACAGCCACGTGATGCACATCGTCTCGACCGTGGTGGGCACGCTGCGCGACGACCGGACCGCCTTCGACGCGCTCGCCGCCACCTTCCCGGCCGGCACCCTCTCCGGTGCCCCGAAGGTGCGCGCCATGGAGATCATCGAGGAGCTGGAGCCGGTCCGGCGCGGCATCTACGGCGGCACCGTGGGGTACTTCGGCTTCGGCGGCGACCTGGACATGGCGATCGCCATCCGCACCGCGCTGATCCGCGACGGGCGGGCGTACGTGCAGGCCGGGGCCGGGGTGGTGGCCGATTCCGATCCCGCCGGCGAGGACCAGGAGACCCGGAACAAGGCCGCCGCGGTGCTCGCCGCCATCGCCGCCGCCGAAACCCTCCGGCCGGCCCGGTGAGCGGCCCGGTGAGCGGTCCGGCGACGCCCGCGGCGCCGGACACCCCCGCCGAAGCGGGTACGCCGGCCGCCTCGGGCCGGCGCGAGTTGACGTACGCGGTGCTGCTCAGCCTGGCCGGCGCGGGCCTGGCTTTCTGGGCGGCGACCCGGACCTGGTCGGTGGAGGTGACCCCGCGTGGGTCGCTGCCCTCGGCGCGGCAGGGCCGCACCGGCGCGGACCTGCTGCCGTGGCTGTCGGCGCTGGCGCTGGTCGGGCTGGCCGGGGGCGGCGCGGTGCTGGCCACCAGGGGCCGGGTCCGGCGCCTGCTGGGCGGGCTGCTGGCCCTGCTCGGCGCGGCGGTGGCGGCGGGCGGCGGGTACGGGCTGGTCGCCGCGTTCGACGGCGACGTGAGCCGGCAGTGGCCGGCGCTCTGCCTGCTCGGCGGGGTGCTGGCGGCGCTCGGCGGCGGGCTCACCGCGGCGCGCGGTCAGCGCTGGCCGGCGATGGGCGCCCGGTACGAGCGGCACGCCGGCGCCGAGGCGCCGGCGGGGGCCGACGGGCGTCCGGGCACCGAGCGGGGCACCCGCGAGGCGTGGGACGCCCTCGACCGGGGCGAGGACCCGACGGTCAGCTGACCGGCTGGCGCTCGCGGACCTCGCGGCGGTCCCGGGCCGCGGCCCGGGCGGCGGCCAGTTCGGCCACCAGGCGGTCCAGCTCGGCCCGCTGGTCGGCGCGGGCCCGGTCGGCGCAGACCGCCTCCCAGGCGTTGCCGCGCGCGGTACGCACCCGACCCTCGCCGACCACGGCGCGTTCCAGGGTGTGCACCACCCCGACGGCCAACGAGGCGACGGTGCGGGAAAGGGTGGTCAGTCCGATGGCGGTGGAGTTCGGCCCGGTCGTGCTCATGAGGTCACCCCGCAGGAGGAGTCCGACGTCTCGGCAGGCGCGTCATCGAGTCTGCCCGGTGGACAGGCTGCCCGGCTCACGTTTCACCGTGGTGACGGCCGGATCAACTGTCCGTCGGAGCGAACGACCAGGGTAGGGCCGTTCTTCCTTGACCTTCGTCACAGCATCGACGGGCGTCGCCGTGCTGCGGGGACCGGGCGCCCGTGCTCTCATGGTCCATGGGCCACGGTGGATGCTCGAGCGACGACCGGGGAGCGGGGCGTGCGGGCCGGTCGACGGGCATCGTGGCGCTGCGTGACACCGCGTTCACCGGAAGTCGGCCATCATGCCACAGCCCATTTCGTGAGGAGCGCCATACCCCCGGCACCCGTCGTCACCTGGCGCCCCCTAGCATCGGCCCATGACACCCGGAGAGGGGAGTCCGTTGGTGACTGCTGAGCATGCGCACGCGGAGGGGGACGAGGCCGGTTCGGCGGCGTCCGGAAGCGTGCTCGACGAGATCCTGGCCGGCGTCCGGGAGGACGTGGCGCGGCGGCAGGAGCAGGTTCCGCTGGAGCGGATCCGCGAGCTGGCCGCCGCCGCACCGCCGCCGCTGGACGCGTACGCGGCCCTGCGCCGGCCCGGGGTGGCCGTGATCGCCGAGGTCAAGCGTTCCTCGCCGTCCAAGGGCCGGCTGGCCGAGATCGCCGACCCGGCCGACCTGGCCGGGCAGTACGCCTCCGGCGGCGCGCGGGCGATCAGCGTGCTGACCGAGGGGCGCTGGTTCGGCGGCTCGCTGGACGACCTCGCCGCCGTCCGGGCCGCCGTCCGGGTCCCGGTCCTGCGCAAGGACTTCGTGGTCTCCAGCTACCAGGTGCACGAGGCGCGCGCGCACGGCGCCGACCTGGTGCTGCTGATCGTCGCCGCCCTCGAACAGAACGTGCTGACGGGTCTGCTGGAGCGGATCGAGTCGCTCGGCATGACCGCGCTGGTCGAGGTGCACGACGAGGAGGAGGCCGACCGCGCCCTGGAGGCCGGCGCGCAGGTGATCGGGGTCAACGCCCGCGACCTGCGTACCCTGGAGGTCGACCGGTCGGTCTTCGAGCGGATCGCGCCCGGCCTGCCCAGCAGCGTCGTCAAGATCGCGGAATCCGGCGTGCGCGGCCCGCACGACCTCATCCGGTACGCCTCGGCCGGCGCCGACGCCGTGCTGGTGGGCGAGGGCCTGGTCACCCAGAAGAGCCCCCGCGAGGCGGTCGCCGAGCTGGTCAACGCCGGAAACCACCCGGCCACGCCCCGCCCGGTGCGCTGAGCCCGCGCCCGGGAGACGTCAGCAGCGAGAGGACACCGCCTTGAGCGAGCGCAGCGAGCGAATCATCCGGCGCGGTGCGCCAGTGCCTCATGGCGTCGCCGACCGTAGGAAGGTGACGGCATGAGCGCCAACGCCTCGGCCCCGGCCGGTCAGCTTCCCGACGCCGCCGGTCACTTCGGCCGCTTCGGCGGCCGGTTCGTGCCGGAGGCGCTGGTCGCGGCACTGGACGAGCTGGACGCCGCGTACCGCAAGGCGATGACGGACGAGGCGTTCCTCGCCGAGTTCGACGCCCTGCTGCGCGACTACGCCGGCACCCCGTCGCTGCTCTACTCCGCCGAGCGGTTCTCCGCGAAGGTGGGCGCCCGGGTGCTGCTCAAGCGGGAGGACCTCAACCACACCGGGGCGCACAAGGTGCGTAACGTGCTGGGTCAGGCGCTGCTCACCAGGCGGATGGGCAAGAAGCGGGTGATCGCCGAGACCGGCGCCGGCCAGCACGGCGTGGCCACCGCCACCGCCGCCGCCCTGTTCGACCTCGAGTGCGTGGTCTACATGGGCGAGGTCGACACCCAGCGGCAGGCGCTCAACCTGGCCCGGATGCGGATGCTCGGCGCCACCGTCGTCCCGGTCACCACCGGCTCGCGCACCCTCAAGGACGCGATGAACGAGGCCATGCGGGACTGGGTCGCCAACGTCGACGACACCCACTACCTGATCGGCACCGCCGCCGGCCCGCACCCGTTCCCGGAGATGGTCCGGGACTTCGTCCGGGGCATCGGCGAGGAGGCCCGCCAGCAGTGCCTCGACCTGACCGGCGCGCTGCCGGACGCGGTCGCCGCCTGCGTCGGCGGCGGCTCCAACGCGCTGGGCATCTTCCACGCCTTCGTCGGCGACACCGAAGTGCGGCTGTACGGCTTCGAGGCCGGCGGCGACGGGGTGGAGACCGGCCGGCACGCGGCCAGCATCACCGGCGGCACCTCGGGCGTGCTGCACGGCACCCGCACCTACGTGCTCCAGGACGCCGACGGCCAGACCATCGAGTCGCACTCGATCTCCGCCGGGCTGGACTACCCGGGCGTCGGGCCGGAGCACGCCTGGCTGCACGACAGCGGCCGGGCCACGTACGAGCCGGTGACCGACGCCGAGGCGATGGCCGCGTTCGAGCTGCTCTGCCGTACCGAGGGGATCATCCCGGCGATCGAGAGTTCGCACGCGCTGGCCGGCGCGCTGCGGATCGCTCCCCGGCTCACCGCCGAGCTCGGCCGGGAGCCGGTCATCGTGGTCAACCTGTCCGGTCGGGGTGACAAGGACGTGCACACCGCCGGCGAGTACTTCGGCATCCTCGACAAGGAGTGACAGCGTGAGTCGGATCGGGGTGGCCTTCGACAAGGCCCGCGCCGACGGGCGGGCCCTGCTGGTCGGCTGTATGCCGGCCGGCTTCCCGAGCGTCGAGGGCAGCATCGCCGCGATGACCGCCATGGTCGAGGCGGGCGTCGACGTCATCGAGGTGGAGATTCCGTACTCCGACCCGGTGATGGACGGGCCGGTGATCCAGAGGGCCAGCGACATCGCCCTGGCCGGCGGGGTCCGCACCGCGGACACCCTGCGGATCGTCGAGGCGGTCGCCGCCACCGGCGCCCCGGTGGTGACGATGACCTACTGGAACCCGATCGAGCAGTACGGCGTCGACGCGTTCGCCCGCGACCTCGCCGCCGCCGGCGGCACCGGCCTGATCACCCCGGACCTGATCCCCGACGAGGCCGGCGAGTGGCTGGCCGCCTCGGACGCCCACGGCCTGGACCGCACGTTCCTGGTCTCGCCGTCGTCCACCGACGCCCGGCTGAAGATGACCGTCGAGCACTGCCGGGGCTTCGTCTACGCCACCGCGATCATGGGGGTCACCGGCGCCCGGGCGCAGACCTCGGAGGCCGCGCCGGTCCTGGTCTCCCGGCTCCGCGAGGTCACCGACCTGCCGGTCGGCGTCGGCCTCGGCGTGGGCACCGGCGCCCAGGCCGCCACGGTGGCCGGGTACGCCGACGGCGTGATCGTGGGCAGCGCCCTGGTCCGCTGCGTGCTCGACGCCCCGGACCCGGCCGCCGGGCTGACCGCCCTGCGCACGCTCAGCGCCGAACTCGCCGAGGGCGTCCGCCACCCCGTCCGCTGACCCGCCCCGCCCCCGTCGCCACCCGCCCGCCCCGGCGTCCCCGCCGATTTGCGGCGGGTCGGGGTGTCCCGAAGCCGGAACACCCCGACACCCCGCGAACAGGAGTGCGCCGGAGGCCCAGGGTGGCGCCCTCGGATCAGGGAGTGGGCCGGACGGCCGACGCGCCACGCGGCGCGGGCGGCACGGGATCGCCCGCCCGCGACGGCGGGGTCGGGATCACCGTCGCCGGGTCGGGGCGCAGGTCGCGCAGCACCCCTGAGCGCCCGGCCCGGGCGTCGGCGACGGCGGCCCGGGTGACCGGGGTGACCTCCGCGGGCAGCCGGTCCGGCACCTGCCAGGAGAGCGTGCAGCCGGCCGGCGGAGTCTCGGCCGCGTCCCGGTGGGTACGCGCCCGGAACACGTGCACCAGCACGTCGGGCAGCGGGTCCGGCGTCGGCGGCCCGCCGCAGGGCGAGCGGCTCAGGTGGTAGAGGCCGACCAGATCGACGATCTCGACCGGGCACCCGGTCTCCCGAAGGACCTCGCCCGCCACCGCCGCGGTCGGGCAGCCCGGCCGGTGCAGCCGCCCACCGGGCAACGCCCACCGCCCGCCCCGGTCGCGCCGGCACAGCAGCACCCGACCGGCCTCGTCGGTCAGGACCGCGGCGACCGCCCAGGTGAGCGTGCTCATGGACACAGAGCGTACGGGCCGGCAAACCGGAAGTCAGCCGGCGCGCGAACCTCGCCGGACCGGGGTGCCGCGGATGCGGTCCGCAACGGTAGCCTTTGCAGCCGTGACCCTCGCCTCGTTGAGCCCCCAGGCGGCCCTGCCGAGCCCGACCACCGCGGTCTGGCATCTCGGGCCGGCGCCGATCCGGGCCTATGCGCTCTGCATCATCCTCGGCATCGTGCTGGCCTGCTGGGTCACCGAGCGCCGGCTGCGCCAGCGTGGCGTGGCCCCGGGCGCGGTGCTCGACATCGCGGTCTGGGCGGTGCCGGCCGGCATCGTCGGCGCCCGGATCTACCACGTGATCACCTCGCCGGAGAAGTACTTCGGCACCGGCGGGGACTGGCTCAAGGTGTTCTACATCCACGAGGGTGGGCTGGGCATCTGGGGCGCGGTCGCCGGTGGCGCGGTCGGCGCCTGGATCGCCGCCCGGCAGCTCGGCATCCCGTTCGCGGTGGTGGCCGACGCGCTCGCCCCCGGCCTGCCGCTGGCCCAGGCGGTCGGTCGGTTCGGCAACTGGTTCAACAACGAGCTCTACGGCGGCCGCACCACGCTGCCCTGGGGGCTGGAGATCCACAGGATGGACCCGGCCAACCCGGGCCAGGCGCAGCGCGATCCTGCCGGCCAGGCGGTCCTGGAGCCCGGGCTCTACCACCCGACGTTCCTGTACGAGGCGCTGTGGAACGTCGGCGTCGCCGCCCTGGTGTTCGCCCTCGACCGCCGGTTCAAGCTCGGCAAGGGTCGGGCCTTCGCGCTCTACGTGATGGGCTACACCGCCGGTCGGTTCTGGATCGAGCTGATGCGCACCGACGAGGCGAACCAGATCCTCGGCGTCCGGCTCAATGTCTGGACCGCCGCCGTGGTCTTCCTCGGCGCGCTGATCTACTTCCTCCGGGTCCGCGGCCCCCGCGAGTACCTGATCCCGGTGGGCGTGCCGGCCGCCGCAGTCCCGCCGGCCGGTGGGGACGTCTCCCAGGTCGACCTCTCCCGCACCGAGAACGGCCCCCGGGCCGTCGCTCCAGAGGGCTACCGGACGGTCAGCGAGGAGCAGTTCGAGGCGTACCGGGAGACCGGCGAGGTCCCCGACGAGCCCGCCGCCGCGACGACCACCGAGACCGACGACGAACCCCCGGCCGACGCCGACGACGAGGCCGAGCCCGTGGGCGACGGCGACGTCCCGGAGCGGGACGACCGGGCGGGCGCCGCCGGCGCCCGGCCCGCCGACCGGGACAGCTGAGCGGGGCGGGGATGCGCACCGCGGTGGTGGTCGGCGCCGGGCTCGGCGGGCTGGCGGTGGCCGGCACGCTGGCCCGCTCCGGCTGGCAGGTCACCCTGCTGGAACGGGCGGACCGGGTCCGTCCGGAAGCCACGGCCGTGGTGCTCTGGCCCAACGGGGTACGCGCGCTGCAGGCGCTCGGCCTCGGCGCGGGCCTGGACGCGATCGCGACCCCGCTGCCCGACGCCGGGGTGCGCCGGCCGGACGGGCACTGGCTGGTGCAGCCGCGCCCGACGCCGGCTGACCGGATGCCGGTGGTGGTGCACCGGGAGGACCTGCACGACGCGCTGATCGCCGGGCTCGGCGACCGGGTGGAGCTGCGCACCGGCGTGGCCGTGGACACCGTCCGGGTCCGCCCCGGCCAGCGGCCCGCGGTCGGCACCGCCGGGCAGCTGGTCGAGGCCGATCTGGTGGTCGCCGCCGACGGCACCGACAGCGCGGTACGCCGCCAGCTCGCTCCCTCCTCCGCGGTGATCAGCTCCGGCTGCGCGGCCTGGCGCGCGGTGATCCCCTGGTACCGGGCGCCCCGGCTGCCGGCCGACCAGCCGCTCGGCGGGGAGGTGCTGGGGGCGGGCTACCGCTTCGTGGCCGCCTCGCTGGGCGAGCGCGGCTCCTCCGGCGCCTCCCGCCGGGGCGGCATCTACTGGGTCGCCACCGCCGCCGGAGCGCCCCGGCCCGAGCCGCCGGAGACCCAGCTGGCCCTGCTCAAGCGCTGGTACGCCGGCTGGCCCGCGCCGATCGGCGAGCTGCTCGACGCCACCGAGCCGGCCGACCTGGTGCAGCAGGAGGTCCGCGAGCTGCGCCCACTGCCCCGGGCGTACGGCTTCCCGGCCGGCCCGGGTGGCGTGGTGCTGCTCGGCGACGCGGCGCACGCCATGCCACCCCACCTGGGGCAGGGGGCGTGCCTCGCCTTCGAGGACGCGGCCACCCTCTCCTCGCTGCTGCGCGAGTCCCGACTGCCCGACGCCGTGCAGGCGTACGACCGGTTGCGCCGTCCCCGCGCGGCGACGGTGGTCCGGCAGACCCGCCGGATGTCGGCGGTCCTCCAGGCCCGGGGCCGGCTGGCCCTGCGCGCCCGCGACGCCGCCCTCGGCACGATAAGCCCCCGCCTGCTCTCCAGCGCCGCCTCGTCGGCCGCCCAGTGGCGCCCCCCAACCCCCTGACTTACCCCCGAAACCCAAGTTGATCATGAAGTTAGCGGCGGGACACGCCGGAGTGGGCGCCGCTAACTTCATGATCAACGCGTGCGGCCGGGGGGCCGGGGGTCAGATGAGGGCGGTGGGTTCGGCGATGCAGGCGGTGCCGACGCGGCGGAAGCCGACCCGGAGGTAGACCCGGGCGATCTCCTCGCTGCCGGCGGAGAGGAAGACCAGGTCGGTGCCGGCGGTCAGCAGTTCGTGGGCGAGGGTGGCGGTGACCGCCGCGCCGAGGCCCCGGCGCCGGGCGGCCGGCAGGGTGGCCACCCCGGCGATCTCGGCCACGTCGTCGACCCGCATCGCCATCCCGCTGGCCAGCGCCCCGTCCTCGGGCGTGCCGGCCACCACCGACAGCCGGCGGCCGTCGGCGAGGCGGGTCCGCTCCTCGTCCAGCGCCGCCACGTCCAGTTCGGTGATCGCGGCGTCCCGCTCCGCCGGGCCCGCGTCGCCGCGGGCCGTGCCGGCGGCGGCGAAACCGACCGCGGCGACCGCGCGGCGGGCGGCCACGTCGGCGGCGAAGCCGGGCGCGTCCGGGTCCAGCACCCGCACCGGTACGTCGGTGAGGGTCGCCGGGTCGGGCAGAGCGGCCGGGTCGAGCACCATCAGCGGCGCCTCCAGCACGCTCAGCCCCGCCGCCCGGGCCATCGCGAGCAGGTCGGGCGTGGTCTCGTGCACCCACTCGAGGGCCTCGGGCAGGCCCAGCTCGCGCTGCCGCTCGCGGACGGCGGTCACGTCGGCCAGCGAGGGGGGCGTGGTGGCGTCGAGGCGGGGTCGGGCGTAGAACGGCCAGCCGACCCCTTCCCGTACGAAGAGCACGAGCGTGCCGTATTCCTCCCCGCGTGCGACGTCGCGCGGCACCGCGTCGTAGAAGCGTTCCAGCCGGGCGAGGAGTTCGCTGCGCAGGGGATCCACCGCGCGAGACTACCTGTCCCAGAGTCTGGAAGGTGTGATCAATCTGCACTGGCCTTGCGCGGGTCTCCCTAACGTAGACTCAATAAACCGCCAAGGGCCGACGTCGTCCCGACCATGATCCAACCTGAGTGACGACAGGAGACCCGGTGGCCTTTCCGTACCCTCACAGCCCGCAGTCGGCCCCGCCCGCGGCCGGTCTCTACGACCCCGCCAACGAGCACGACGCGTGCGGCGTGGCCTTCGTCGCAGACCTGCACGGCCGGCGCTCCCACGCGGTGGTGGCGGGCGGCCTCGGCGCGCTCTGCCGCCTGGACCATCGGGGTGCCCGGGGCGCGGAACACAACACCGGTGACGGCGCCGGGATCATGATCCAGGTCCCGGACGCCTTCCTGCGCGCGGTGGTCGACTTCCCGCTGCCGCCGGTCGGCCAGTACGCCACCGGCCTGGTCTTCCTCCCCGACGACGACGCGGCGGAGGCCCGCGCCCGGCAGGTGGTGGAGAAGTACGCCCTGGTGGAGGGGGCCGACCTGCTCGGCTGGCGGGACGTGCCGGTCGACCCGAGCGGGCTGGGCGAGACGGCGCTCGCGGCGATGCCCCGGATCCGTCAGCTCTTCCTGGCCGCGCACCGGCTCACCGACACCCCTGCCGGACCGGCCGGCTCGCCGCTGACCGGCCTCGACCTGGACCGGGTGGCGTTCTGCGTGCGCAAGCAGGCCGAGCGGGAGAGCGCCGAGCGGGGCGTGCCGGCCTACTTCCCGTCGCTGTCCTCGCGGACGATGACCTGGAAGGGCATGCTCACCCCGGACCAGCTGCCGGCGTACTTCCCGGAGCTGACCGACGAGCGGGTGGAGAGCGCGATCGCGCTGGTGCACTCCCGGTTCTCCACCAACACCTTCCCGTCCTGGCCGCTGGCCCACCCGTACCGGTTCATCGCGCACAACGGTGAGATCAACACCATCCGTGGCAACCGGAACTGGATGCAGGCCCGGGAGGCGCTGCTGCGCAGCCCCGAGATCCCCGGCAACATCCGGCGGATCTTCCCGGTCTGCACCCCGGGCGCCTCCGACTCGGCGAACTTCGACGAGGTCCTCGAACTGCTGCACCTGGCCGGGCGGAGCCTGCCGCACGCGGTGCTGATGATGATCCCGGAGGCCTGGGAGAACGACCACGACATGGACCACGGTCGGAGATCCTTCTACCGGTTCCACGCCAGCCTGATGGAGCCCTGGGACGGGCCCGCGTCGGTCGCCTTCACCGACGGCGAGATCGTCGGCGCGGTGCTGGACCGCAACGGGCTGCGCCCGGGCCGCTGGTGGCGGACCTCCGACGGCCTCGTCGTGCTCGGCAGCGAGGCGGGCGTGCTCGACCTCGACCCGGCCACCGTGGTCGCCAAGGGCCGGCTCCAGCCGGGCCGGATGTTCCTGGTCGACACCGTCAACGGGCGGATCGTGCAGGACGACGAGATCAAGGCCGAGCTGGCCGCCGCCCGGCCGTACGCCGAGTGGCTGCACGCCGGGCTGATCGACCTGACCGACCTGCCACCGCGCGAGCACATCGTCTACACCCACGACTCGGTACGCCGCCGCCAGCAGACCTTCGGCTACACCGAGGAGGAGCTGAAGATCCTGCTCGCGCCGATGGCCCGGCTCGGCGCGGAGCCGCTCGGCTCGATGGGCACCGACACCCCGATCTCCCCGCTGTCGACCCGGCCGCGGCTGCTCTACGACTACTTCCACCAGCTCTTCGCCCAGGTCACCAACCCACCGCTGGACGCCATCCGGGAGGAGCTGGTGACCAGCCTGTCGTCGACCGTCGGCCCGGAGGGCAACCTGCTCGACCCGGGCCCGGCGAGCTGCCGGCAGATCGTGCTGCCGCACCCGGTGATCGACAACGACGAGCTGGCCAAGATCCTCTCCATCGACGAGGACGGCGACCTGCCCGGCCTCAAGGCGGTCCGGGTCTCCGGGCTCTACCGGGTGCGCGACGGCGGCGCCGGCATCAAGGCGCGGCTGACCGAGATCTGCCGGCACGTCTCGGAGGCCATCGAGGACGGGGTGCGGATCCTGGTCCTGTCCGACCGGGACTCCAACGCCGACCTGGCGCCGATCCCGTCGCTGCTGCTCACCGCGGCGGTGCACCAGCACCTGGTCCGCGAGCAGACCCGTACCCAGGTGGCGCTGATCGTCGAGTCCGGCGACTGCCGGGAGGTGCACCACGCGGCCGTGCTGATCGGGTACGGCGCCGCGGCGGTCAACCCGTACCTGGCCTTCGAGTCGGTCGAGGACATGATCTCCACCGGAGCGCTGGTCGGCGTCGACCCGGCCAAGGCCGTGCGCAACTACGTCAAGGCGCTCGGCAAGGGCGTCCTGAAGATCATGTCGAAGATGGGCATCTCGACGGTGTCGTCGTACTGCGGGGCGCAGGTCTTCGAGGCGGTCGGGCTGCACACCCGGCTGGTGGAGCGCTACTTCCGCGGCACCCCCAGCACCATCAGCGGCATCGGGCTGAACGAGATCCACGCCGAGGTGGCCGCCCGGCACGCGCTGGCCTGGCCGGCGCCGGGCGTCCAGACCTCCGACCGGTTGGAGGTCGGCGGCGAGTACCAGTGGCGCCGCGAGGGTGAGCTGCACCTGTTCAACCCGGAGACGGTCTTCCTGCTCCAGCACGCCACCCGCAGCCGCCAGTACGACGTGTTCCGGCAGTACACCGCCAAGGTCGACGAGCTGGCCGCGCGGGCCGGCTCGCTGCGCGGGCTGTTCACCCTGCGTACCGGGGTTCGCCCGGCGGTGCCGATCGACGAGGTCGAGCCGGCCACCGAGATCGTCAAGCGGTTCGCCACCGGCGCCATGTCGTACGGGTCGATCTCGGCGGAGGCGCACGAGACCCTGGCGATCGCGATGAACCGGCTCGGTGGCAAGTCCAACACCGGCGAGGGCGGCGAGGACGTCGAGCGGCTGTACGACCCGGCCCGCCGCTCCGCGGTCAAGCAGATCGCCAGCGGTCGCTTCGGTGTGACCAGCGAATACCTGGTCAACGCCGACGACCTCCAGATCAAGATGGCGCAGGGCGCCAAGCCCGGCGAGGGCGGGCAGCTGCCCGGCAACAAGGTCTGGCCGTGGATCGCCCGTACCCGGCACGCCACCCCGGGTGTCGGCCTGATCTCCCCCCCGCCGCACCACGACATCTACTCCATCGAGGACCTTGCCCAGCTGGTGCACGACCTGAAGTGCGTCAACCCGGCCGCCCGGGTGCACGTCAAGCTGGTCAGCGAGGTCGGCGTGGGCACCGTCGCGGCCGGCGTCGCCAAGCTCAAGGCCGACGTCATCCTGATCTCCGGCCACGACGGCGGCACCGGCGCGTCCCCGCTGAACTCGCTCAAGCACGCCGGCACCCCGTGGGAGCTGGGCCTGGCCGAGGCGCAGCAGACGCTGCTGCTCAACAAGCTCCGCGACCGGGTCACCGTGCAGGTCGACGGCCAGCTCAAGACCGGCCGGGACGTGCTGGTCGCGGCGCTGCTCGGCGCCGAGGAGTTCGGCTTCGCCACCGCCCCGCTGATCGTCGAGGGCTGCGTGATGATGCGGGTCTGCCACCTGGACACCTGTCCGGTCGGGATCGCCACCCAGAACCCGGTGCTGCGCGAGCGGTTCACCGGCAAGCCGGAGTTCGTGGAGAACTTCTTCCTCTTCCTCGCCGAGGAGGTCCGCGGCTACCTCGCCGAGCTGGGCTTCCGCAGCATCGACGAGACGATCGGGCACGCCGAGCTGCTCGACGTCGCCCCGGCGGTGGACCACTGGAAGGCGCACGGGCTGGACCTGGGGCGCGTACTGCACCTGCCGGAGCTGCCGGCGGACGCCGCGCGGCGCGGCGTGCGGGCTCAGGACCACGGCCTGGAACTGGCCCTGGACAACGAGCTGATCGCCCTCGCCCAGCCGGCGCTGCGCGACGGCAGCCCGGTCCGGGTCGAGGTGGCGGTGCGCAACGAGCACCGCAGCGTCGGTGCGATGCTCGGCGGTGAGGTCACCCGCCGCTTCGGCGGCGCCGGCCTGCCCGACGACACGATCGAGTTCGTGCTGCGCGGCACCGCCGGGCAGTCCTTCGGCGCGTTCCTGCCGCGCGGGGTCACCCTGCGGCTGCACGGCGACGCCAACGACTACGTCGGCAAGGGACTCTCCGGCGGGCGGATCGTCGTCCGCCCGGACGCCGCCGCGCCGTTCGCCGACCCGGACGCCGCCGCCGGCGCCCGGGCCGAGGACCAGATCATCGCCGGCAACACCATCCTGTACGGGGCCACCGGCGGCGAGCTGTTCCTGCGCGGTCGGGTGGGGGAGCGGTTCGCGGTACGCAACTCCGGCGCGGTGGCCGTCGTCGAGGGCGTCGGCGACCACGGCTGCGAGTACATGACCGGCGGCACGGTGGTGGTGCTCGGCGAGACCGGGCGCAACTTCGCCGCCGGCATGTCCGGCGGGACCGCGTACGTGCACCGGCTGGACACCGACCGGGTCAACGCCGAACTGGTGGACCTGACGCCGCTGCGCGACGCCGAGCGCGACCTGCTGCACGAGCTGGTGCAGCGGCACGTCGCGGAGACCGACTCGGTCCTCGGCGCGGAGCTGCTCAAGCGCTGGCCGGAGGCGGTGGAGGAGTTCACCGCGGTGGTCCCCCGGGACTACCGCCGGGTGATGGAGATCATGCGGGCCGCCGAAGCCGCCGGCCGTGACGTCGACGACGCGGTCATGTCTGCGCTGACCGCGCCGGTGCCGCCCGCCCCGCGGGTGGCGGCCCAGGAGGTGGCTCGTGCCTGACCCGAACGGTTTCCTGCGCTACGACCGGCGGCTGCCGGCGCGCCGCCCGGTGCCGGTGCGGATCAGCGACTGGCGCGAGGTCTACCCGCCGGCCGGCGAGGAGCTGATCCGCGAGCAGGCCACCCGGTGCATGGACTGCGGCATCCCGTTCTGCCACGACGGCTGCCCGCTGGGCAACCGCATCCCGGACTGGAACGACCTGGTCCGTACCGGCAACTGGGACGCCGCGGTGGAGTCGCTGCACGCCACCAACAACTTCCCGGAGTTCACCGGCCGGCTCTGCCCGGCGCCCTGCGAGGCCGCCTGCGTGCTCGGCATCGGCGGCGGGCAGCCGGTCACCATCAAGCAGGTCGAGGTGGAGATCGCCGACGCGGCGGTGGCCCGGGGCGGGCTGCGTCCCCGCCCGGTGCCGGCGCCGACCGGCCGGTCGGTCGCCGTGGTCGGCTCCGGCCCCGCCGGCCTCGCCGCCGCGCAGCAGCTCGCCCGCGCCGGTCACGCGGTGACCGTGTACGAGCGCGACGACGCGATCGGTGGCCTGCTCCGGTACGGCATCCCCGACTTCAAGCTGGAGAAGCTGCACATCGACCGGCGGCTGGCCCAGCTGGCCGCCGAGGGCGTCCAGTTCCGCACCGGCGTGGACGTCGGCGTGGACGTCACCGCCGAGCAGTTGCGCGCCGAGCACGACGCGGTGCTGCTGGCCTGCGGCGCGCTCCAGGGCCGGGACACCCCGGAGACCCCCGGGCGGCAGCTGCGCGGCGTGCACCAGGCGATGGCGCACCTGGTCGCCGCCAACCGCGCAGTCGCCGAGGCGGCTGCCGGCCGGCCCAGCGTCGCGGCGGCCGGCGACGGGCGACGGGCCCTCGCCGTGCTGCCCGACGGCACCCCGATCGACGCCGCCGGCAAGCACGTCGTGATCATCGGCGGTGGTGACACCGCCGCGGACTGCCTCGGGGTGGCCCACCGGCAGGGCACCGCCGGCGTGCACCAGCTCGACCTCTACCCGGAGCCCCCGCAGACCCGGGACGCCGCCCGCGACCCGTGGCCGACCTGGCCGTGGGTGCTGCGCAACTACCCGGCGCACGAGGAGGGCGGCGAGCGGGTCTTCGCCGTCGCGGTGCAGGAGTTCGTCGACGACGGCACCGGCCAGGTCAAGGGCGTGCGGATCGCCGAGGTCAGCGTCGAGAAGCGGGACGGCCGGCGGATCGTCAACCCGCTGCCCGGCTCCGAGCGCGAGCTTCCGGCCGACCTGGTGCTGCTCGCCATCGGCTTCGAGGGCACCGAGCAGCAGCCGCTGCTGGAGCAGTTCGGGGTGCGCCGCAACGCCCGGGGCGCGGTCGACGCCGGAACCGACTGGCAGACCGACGCCGACGGCGTCTTCGTCGCCGGTGACATGCACCGGGGCGCCTCGCTGATCGTCTGGGCCATCGCCGAAGGGCGGGCCGCCGCCGCGGCGATCCACGCGTACCTCGGCGGGGTCGGCGAGCTGCCGGCCCCGGTGGACCCGGCGCGGCAGCCGCTCGCCGCCCGCTGACGACCCCGGCGGCAATCCCGCCGCACCGACACCCCGGTCCGGACGTGCCCGTCCCGACCGGGGTGTCCGTCGTCGGCGTCCGGTCCGTCCCGGGGCCTGCCGGGCTGGCGGGGCGTGCCCCACCCCGGCGCCGTCGACCCGGTGAGTCCGCTCACGAAAGCCGGAAATCGGTTTGGCGCGCGGCAGACTTGGCCGCTGCCGAACCCGCCGTGGGTTCGGCTTCGTCATGTCGTCGTCAGGACGGGGAGGCCCTCGTGGCCCTCGGAAGCACGTTCGCCGCACTGCGTCACCGCAACTACCGGATCTGGGCCGGTGCCGGCTTCGTCTCGGTGATCGGGACCTGGATGCAGGTGCTCGGCGTCAACTGGTACGTGCTCGAGCAGACCCACTCGGCGACCTCGATGGGCCTGGCCGTCCTGCTCCAGGCCCTGCCGACGCTGCTGCTCAGCGTGTGGGGCGGGGCGCTGGCCGACCGGCTGCGGGCGAAGCCGCTGCTGATCGCCGCCCAGGCGGTACACGCACTGCTCGCCGCGGGGCTGGCGGTGGTCGCCGTCACCGGCGTCGGCGGCCTCCCGGCGATCTACGCGATCGCGCTGGTCACCGGGGCGGTGTCGGCGATCGAGGGGCCGGTGTCGGGCCGCTGGTCCTCGACGCTGGTCGACCGGAAGGACCTGGGCAACGCCCTCGCGCTCGGCTCGCTGACCAACTC
The DNA here is from genome assembly GCF_900091515.1 of Micromonospora purpureochromogenes. Classification (NCBI taxonomy): domain Bacteria; kingdom Bacillati; phylum Actinomycetota; class Actinomycetes; order Micromonosporales; family Micromonosporaceae; genus Micromonospora; species Micromonospora purpureochromogenes. The sequence goes on from NZ_LT607410.1 coordinate 2,562,272, forward strand.
CGCCGGCCGCATTCTCGGCATGAGCGCCGGCGCCGTCGTGGTCGCCGCCGTCGGCCCCGCACTGCTCTTCGCCGTCAACGCGGCCAGCTTCGTCGCGGTGGTCGGCGCCCTGCTCGCCGTACGCGATCAGGAGCGGCACACCGCCGAGCCGGCGGCGGCCGACGCGGCGCCGGTGGACGGCGGCATCCTTGCCGGTTTCCGCTACCTGCTGCGCCAGCCGGTGGTGCTGGTCGCGTTGGCGCTGTCGTTCGTGCTGGGCAGCCTGGGCCGCAACTACCAGGTGACCATGGCGGCGATGAGTGACGGCCCGCTGCGCGCCGGGGCGTCGGGCTACGGCGTGCTCTCCACCGTCTTCGCGGTCGGTACGGTGCTGGGCGCGCTGGTGGCGGCCCGCCGCCGCGAGCTGGGCTACGGGCTGCTGATCTGCGCCGGCCTGCTGGCCAGCGTGTTGCAGATCGCCGCCGGGCTGGCTCCCGGCACGGTCAGCTTCGCCGCGGTGATCCTCCCGGTGGCCGCGGCGGCGGTGGTCATCGACACCACGGTCGGCGCCCGCGCCCAGCTCGACACCGACTACGCCATGCGCGGTCGGGTGCTGGCCGCCCTGGCGGTCACCGGCTCGGTCTCCGTGGCGGTCGGCGCGCCCCTGCTCGGTTGGCTCTCCGAGCACGCCGGCCCCCGGCAGACCCTGGTGCTGGCCGGCGCGGTGACCGCCGTCGCCACGGCCGCCGCGGGCGTCGCCCTCGACGGGCTGCGCGACCACCGGCTGCGTCGCCGGGTCACCCTGGTGCTGGCCGCGCCCGTGGTGCGCCGTCCGGCCCGCCGGGTCGCCGCCATCGCCACCCGCGTCGTCCGGCCCGCGACCCCGCCCGCCACCCGGCCCGTCGCGACCGCCCGCCCGGCCGCGACGCCCCGCCCGGCGGGGAGCCCGCCGCCCGGCTGGTACCCGGCGGCGGTGCGCCGGCCGGGGGCGGGGCGGCTGCCGTCCAGTCAACTGGTCCGGGCCGCGGCCGACTGCGCCGGCGGGGCGCCGGCCCGGTCCGGCCGTCGTCCCCGGTTGGCCGGCGGCGCGGCCCTGATCGAGGTGCCCCCGGGCGACTGCCTGCCCTGAGGCGGCTCGACGCCGGGGCAGGGCATGGGCGGAAGCGCTGTCGGTGTCGGCTGCACACCTGCCTCGGGCCAGGCCGCCGACCCGGCTGCGCCCGGACCTCACCCGGTGCGACCCCGAGCGGTGTCCGGACGCTACGGACCTGATGTCGTAGACGATTCGCCGGTGGCGATGTCCTCCGGTGGCCGCGTGGCCGTTCCTGGTGGCCTCACCGGGCGTGACCGGCTGCGGGTGAGCGAGGTCATGAGGTTCGCCGGTGGATCAGGCGTCCACGGGACCGGGCGGCGCGAAGATCATCGTTACGATCCGGCCATGGATACCGAGGAGCGGCTGCGGCGGATCCGCCGGTGGCTGTGGATCGTGCTGGTGGGTCTCTTCCTCAGTGGAGCGACCGCGTTCCCGCTGGAGATCGAGGTGCGCTGGCTGCTGCGCGCGCTCGATCCGCTCGCCGACGACCTGCCGGCGCTGGTCGGCTGGATCGAGCGGGTGCACACCGGGCTGGTGGAGACCGGCGACCGCTACCCGTTCATGCTCTACGGCACCGACTGGCTCGCCTTCGCCCACCTGGTGCTGGCGGTGGCCTTCTGGGGACCGCTGCGGGATCCGGTGCGCAACGTCTGGGTGGTGCAGCTCGGCATGATCGCCTGCGCCGGGATCGTGCCGCTGGCGCTGATCTGCGGGCCGATCCGGGACATCCCGTGGTTCTGGACGCTGGTCGACCTCTCCTTCGCGGTCGGCGCCTTCCCACCGCTCTGGTTCGCCTACCGGCACATCCGGGCGATCGAGGCCGCCGGCGTGCCGGCCGCGCCGCCGCTGTCGACGCCGGCGGCCTGACACCCCTCCGGGCGGCGTGAGTCGTTCACGTCATCAGGTCGGTAGCGTCTCGGGGCGGTCTGCGCTCCAGGTGGTCTTCGCGTTGAGCGGCGTCCGCGCCGACCGGCGGCCCTGCCGAGCGATGCCCGCCCCGGCGTTTCGGGCGAGCTGTTCCCGCCCGGCGGGCGTCGCCGCCGGGACGGCGCACCGGCCGGGCACCCGGCCCCCGGAAGGGGAGCGGGCACCCGGCCGGGCCGGGGGGTCAGTGCTGCAGGAGCTGGTGCGCCTCGCGGATCTTCGTCCACGACTTCGGCTGCTCGGGCGTGGCCACCGCCGTCGCGCGGGCGGCCGTGGCCAGTTCCGGACGGCCGGCGGTGAACAGCCAGGTGGTGAAGAACTCGTCCAGTTCCAGCCCGGAGATCCGCTCCGCGAGTGCCTGGAACTGCGCCACGGAGCCGTTGCCGTACCGGTGCTCGGCGGTCCAGGCCGGCAGGATCTCGAAGAACGCCTCGTCGCCGACGGCCAGCCGGAGCTGGTGCAGCGCCATCGCGCCCCGGTCGTAGACCGCGTCGTCGAAGACCCGGTCGGCGCCCGGGTCGCCCGGCAGCACCTGCCAGAACTCGGCGTCCTCGGGATAGGCGGCGTAGGTGAAGTCGAAGAGTTCCTGCGCGGTGCCCTCGCCCTGCCCCTCCGACCAGAGCCACTCGGCGTACGAGGCGAAGCCCTCGTTGAGCCAGATGCCCCGCCACTGCGCGACGGACACCGAGTCGCCGAACCACTGGTGGGCGTTCTCGTGCACCACCACGTAGGTGTTCGCGCCGCGGCGCCAGAAGCTCGGCCCGTACACCGGGCGGGTCTGCGTCTCCAGCGCGAAGCCGATGCCGTCGATCGGCCCGGCGACGCCGCCCTGGGCCTCGAACGGGTACGGCCCGAAGAGGCCGCTCTCCCAGTCGACGATCTCGGCCGTCCGCTCGATGCTGGCCCGCGCGGCCGGCCCGCGCTCACCCAGCGTGGCGCTGTACGCGTTGATCACCGGCTGCCCGTTCGGCGCGGCGTCGGTGACGATGTCGTACTGGCCGATCGCCAGGAACGCCAGGTAGGTGGCGGCCGGCCTGGTGCTGCGCCAGCCCCACCGCATCCGGTTGCCGGGCTCGGCCAGCGGGGGGCGCGGCTGCACGCCGTTGCTGATCACCTCGATCCCGGCGGGCACCGACACCGAGATGTCGAAGGTGGCCTTGTCCAGCGGATGGTCGTTGGCCGGGAACCACCACCAGGCCGACTCGGGCTCGTTGACCGCCAACGCGCCGTCGTCCGTGCGGGTCCAGCCGGTGTAGCCGCCGACCAGGGTCTCCGACGGCACGCCGGAGTACCTGACCACGATGGTCAGCAGTTGACCCTTCACGATCGCGCGTGGCGCGGTGACCACCAGCTCGTGGGTGCCCTCGCGGGTGTACGCGGCGGACCAGCCGTTGACCCGGACGGACTCCACGTCGAGCAGGAAGTCGAGGTTGAAGCGGGACAGGTCCTGGGTGGCCGTCGCCAGGATGGTGGTGGTGCCGGTGAGTCGGTCGGTGGCCGGCTCGTAGCGCAGGCGGACGTCGTAGTGGCTGACGTCGTACCCGCCGTTGCCGTAGTCGGGGAAGTAGCTGTCGCCCAGGCCCGGGCTGCCGGGCGCCGGTGCGGCGGCGACCGGGACCGGCCGGCCCCAACCCGGTAGGGCGGCCTGGCCGGGGGTGCCGGTCACCAGGGTGCCGGCGGTGGTGACGGTCAGGGCGGCGATGGCCGCCGTGAAAACACGTCGCACGAGGTGGACTCCCTCCGTCGGGGTGTTCGCAGGACGAACCTAATCGACGTTTGTGAACGTGTCCGCCCCGGCGGTGTTCAGTTGATCTAAATATTTCGATAGTATTACCGACTAGTAACAAGACCCACACCCCTGGCCAGCGCGCGGTCACGAGGATCCCACCACCCCTGCTCCGTGGAGGTCCCTGATGCCCCACCGCGCCCTGGCCCGCGCCGTCACCGCGCTGGTCGCCCTGCTCGCCACCGTCCTCGGCGTCGTGCTCGTCCCCGGCACCGCCCAGGCGGCCACCGTCAACTACGTCGCCCTCGGCGACTCCTACTCCTCCGGGGTCGGCGCCGGCCCGTACGACCTGTCCACCTGCCTGCGCAGCGAGAAGTCGTACGCCCCGCTCTGGGCCGCCGCCAACGCGGTGACCAGCTTCCGGTTCCCGGCCTGCGGCGGCGCGGTCACCGCCGACGTGATCAACAGCCAGGTCAACTCGCTGAGCACCAGCACCACGCTGGTCACCGTCACCATCGGCGGCAACGACGCCGGCTTCGCCGACGTGATCACCAGCTGCCGGTTCGGCAGCACCACCAGTTGCGTGAACGCGGTCAACGAATCCAAGAGCTTCGCGACCTCGACGCTGCCCGGCCGGCTCGACGCCACCTACGCCGCCATCCGCAACCGGGCCCCCAACGCCCGGCTCGTGGTCCTCGGCTACCCGCGGCTGTTCGAGACCAACTACTGCGGGCTGCTGGCCATGAGCACGTACAAGCGCACCCTCCTCAACGAGGCCGCCGACCTGCTCGCCACGGTCATCGCCGACCGGGCCCGCGCGGCCGGCGCCACCTTCGCCGATGCCCGTCCCTTCTTCGCCGGTCACGGGGTCTGCGCCGCCGACCCGTGGATCCGGGACGTCTCCGGGGTCATCGAGGCGTACCACCCGAACGCCGCCGGCTACCGGTACGGCTACCTGCCGGCGCTGAACGCGGTGCTCGGCTGACCGACGCGCCCCGGCGGCCGGCGGTCCCGTACCCGGGCCACCGGCCGCCGTTGCATCCATTGCCGACAATGGAGAGTCCGTGGCTGCCCGGACCCGGCGGAGGTGCGCGATGCGAGAACCGACCACCCGGCAGCGGCCCCGGCCGGCCCGGGACCGGCTCCCCACCGGTGGGCCGGAGCTGCTCTCCCTGCTGGCCCGGCTGCTGCGCCGGCCCCGGCGCGGTGACCGGCGGCTGCCGCTGCTCTGGCTGGTCCGCGCGGCCGGCGCCGGTGACGTGGCGGGGCTGCTGCGCCGCTTCGTCGGCCAGGGCACCGGCCGCCGGGTGCCGCACGCCGTGCTCGACCCGGCCGGCCGGCCCGGCACCGACGACATCCCCGCCGTGCTGCGCGAGCTGCACCGGCAGCTGTCCCTGGAGGCGTTCGGCACGGCCCGGCTGCGGTTCCGGCACTACCCGCTGGCCGACTGGCTGATGCACCAGACCCTCGCCGACGGCGTCGACGCCGCCGACAGCGGCCGGGCCGCGCTGGTACGGCGGCTGCGCGACCGGCGGGGCCGGCGCTCCGCCGAGGAACCCCCGGTGACCGGCGAGTCGGGCTTCGGCACCGCCCTGCAGGTGCTGCTCTGGCTGCTGCGCCGCGCGGTGCCCAGCGCGGTGTTCCGGATCGCCGTCTCCGGGCGGGTGCCGCTGGTCGGCCGGCACTACCGGTGGTTCATGCGGCAGCAGTACCTCGCGCCCCGGCAGTCGGTGACCTTTCTCGGCTTCGCCGAACGGCTCACCGCCGGCTGGCGGGACGGCGAACAGCCGGCCCAGGTCGACAAGCTGCTGTTGCACGCCTTCCTGGAGGACCTGCGGCAGGCGTACCGCCGGCGGTTCTGGCGACCGGGGGACTGGCGCCGCACCGGATACCCGGTGCTGCTGCTCGACGGGGTCGCCGTGGGCACCGTCGGGCACACCCTGGTCCGGCTGCTCAACGACGTCCGCAACGAGACCGGACGCAACGACCCGCTGCTGGTGGTGGCGGTCGCCGACGAGCCGCCGCCGGAACTGCCCGCCACGCGCGCGCTGCGCGAGGCCGACGAGGCGTACGAGGAGTGGGCCGAGGCGCTGCCGGAGACCCGGCGACTGCGCCGGGCCGCCGCCTGGCTGGTCGTCCTGCGGGTGGCGGCCGGGGACGTCGTACCCCCGCCGGGGGGCACCCCCCGGGCGCTGGTGACGCCGGACCCGCCCTGGTGGTCGCGGCGCTTCCTGCCGGCCGCGGTGGTCCTGGTGCTGCTGGTGGCCGCCGGGGCGTGGGCCGACCGGCGCTGGGCGCCCGACTGCCACCCGTCCCCGACGGGGCAGGTCCGGGTGCAGCTGGTCGACGGCGAGTGCGTCGGCTACAGCGACAGCGCGGGGCAGCTGTTCAACAGCGACCCCGGCCAGGACCGGCTACGGGCGGTGCAGCGGCGGATCTTCGCGCAGAACCGCGCCGCCGCGGAGGTCTGGCGGCGCAGCGAGCACCGCCGGCCGTACCTCACCCTGGTCTACCTGGGCTCGCTGACCGGCAACCGGACCCGCGCGGACGAGGAGTCGTACGTCTCCGAGCGGGAGGAGCTGGAGGGCATGGCGACCGCCCAGTACGCCCTGCTCAAGGAGTCCGCCGCCGCGGACGGCGCCGCCCTGCTGCACATCGTCGTTGCCAACGGCGGCCGGCAGATGCGCCACGCCGGCCGGGCGGTGACCATGCTGGAGGGTCTGGCCCGCGACGACCCCACCCTGCTCGGCGTGGTCGGCCTGGTGGAGAGCCGGACCAGCACCGCCGCCGCGCTGCGGGAACTCAACCGGGTCGGCCTGCCGGTGCTCGCGCCCACCCTGTCGGCCGACCGGATGGACCAGAACTCCAGCCTCTACCTGCAGATGTCGGCGCCCAACTCCGACCAGGCCCGGATGCTGGAGGCGTACGCCCGGCAGGTGCTGAAGGTGACCGAGGCGCACGTCTACCACACCACCGGGGAGGGCAGCTCGCTCGCCGACGACCTCTACGTCTCCACCCTCGTCGACGGCCTTCGGGAACGCTTCGGCGACCGGCTCACCCGGCTGGACGAGTGGCGTACCGGGCGGCGGCTGACCCAGGAGTGCGGCTACCCCGGCGCGCTGGTCTTCGCCGGCCGCTGGTCGGAGTTCGACGGGTTCCTGCGCGCGCTCAAGGAGTGCGGCGCGAACCCGCCCCGGCACCTGCTCGCCGACGACTCGGTCAACCGCTACATGGCCAACCCGGGGCTGCGGGCCAGCGCGCCCGGCAACCTGCCGGTGACGTACGTGTCGAAGGCCGCCCTGGCGACCTGCGGCGCGCTGCGGGCCGCGCAGGCCCGGCGCGACGACGCCCGGGGCACCTTCCTCGGCTGGGTGCGCGCCGACGACCTGCTGGAGCCGCCGCGCTGCCGCGACGACGCCGGCCCGCCGGTCGGGGAGCGGGTCAGCCTCGCCTACGGCGCGTCGATGATGATGGTGCGCGCCCTGGAGAGCCTCGCCGCCCGGCTGCGGCACGCCGACACCGGCCGGCGCTGGGAGCCCCGCGCGGTCAACCCGGCCGGCGTGCACGCCGAGGTGCTGCGGCAGAACGCCGCCGGCGGCTACCGCGGCGTCGCCGGGGTGGTCCGGTACGCCCCGGACTCCGGTGAGCCGGTCGCGAAGCGGATCGCGCTGCTGCGGGTGGCGGAGGTGCCCGACGTGGACGCGGAGCCGGTGGAGGTGTACCACTGCGGCGCCGCCGACGGCCCGCCCGACCCGGCGTGCCGCCCCGCCTGACGGGCCGGGCGGCCGGCGTCCCGGTCAGGAACGCCGGCCGCACCGTCCACGGGATCGCCGCCGGCCGCCCGGTCGGGACGCCGGCCGCACCCGAGGGATCAGGCCGGGTCGTCGTCGCTCGGCCGCCCCCACGGCCCGGTGATCGCAAAGACGTAACCGGGGGACTGGATGTTGGCGAACAGGATCGTGCCGTCCGCGCTGAACGTCGGGCCGGCGAACTCGCTGTCGTTCAGCTCGTTGCGGGCCAGCGGGTACGCCTTGCCCTGCGCGGTCACCCCGACCAGGTGGGACAGGCCGTCGCCGTCCTCGGCCAGGATCACCCCGCCGTAGGGCGAAACGGTGATGTTGTCCGGGCCGTCGTAGCCGCCCTCCTGGTCCGGGGCCTGGTTGACGCCGAAGATGGTCTTCAGGGTGACCGTCTCGGTGCGCGGGTCGTAGAACCAGACCTGGCCGTCGTGCTCGTTGACGCTGCCGTCGCCGTGCCGGGCGAAGCTGGCCACGAAGTAGGCGCCGCCGTCGGCCCACCAGGCGCCCTCCAGCTTGCGGCTGCGGGTCACCTGCCCGTCGGTGAACTGCTTGCGCACCGAGACGGTGCGTGCGTCGCGGTCGGGCACGTCGACCCACTCCACCTTGTACCGGGTGCCCGGGAGGGTCGCCTGGGACAGGTCCGCGATGTGGTTGTCGCCGAGGTAGCAGCTCATCGCCTGGAGGCTGCCGGCGGTGTCACCGTCCGGCCGCTGCGCCAGCGCGCGCAGCGCCCCCTTGCCGCCCGGGAAGCCGGCCGGGGGCGTCCACCGGAAGTAGAGCCCGTTCGGCCCGCCCGCGTCCTCGGTGAGGAAGATCGCCTGGGTGTACGGGTCGACCGCCACCGCCTCGTGCGCGTAGCGGCCGAGGAACTTCAGGGCCACCGGGTCCTGGTTGGCGGTGGGGTCGTGCGGGTCGACCTCGAAGACGTACCCGTGGTCCTTGAGGAACTTCCCGCCGGCCCGCTGCTCGGTCTCCTCGCAGGTCAGCCAGGTGCCCCACGGGGTGATCCCGCCGGCGCAGTTGTTGTGGGTGCCGGCCACGCTGACGTACTCGCGCAACCGCCGCCCGGCGCCGTCCACCTCGATGGTGGTGGTGCCACCGCGGGCGCCCGGGTCGTAGGTGAGGCCCGGCAGCGCGGGCACGCCGTACGGCTCGCTGCCGCCGATCTCGTGGTTGTTCACCAGCACGGAACCGGTCGGGGACCGGAAGCAGCCGTTCGCGTCGGGGTCGCTGGGGGTCGGGTGGCCGCTCTCCAGCAGCGTGCTGCCGGCCTGCGCCACGATCGTGTACGAGAAACCGGGCGGCAGCGCCAGCAGGCCGGCCGGGTCCGGCACCAGCTCGCCGTAGCCCACGGCGGGGCGGGTGGCGGCCCGGGCCGCGGCCGGTCCGGCGATCGCCTCCAGGTTGCCGGCCACCACGATGCCGAGGCCGCCGGCCGCGCCGCTGCGCAGCAGGTTGCGGCGGGAGATGGGGGAGGAGGTCACGTCGTCACCTTCCAGTTCTTTCACCAAGTCGTCCGCCAGCAGGCAATCCGGACCGGCGGAACACCGGGCGGCGCGGCGGCGGACCGGCAGGTGAACAGTGGACCAACGGCTCGGATGCGACGCCTGGTGCGGCGCCGTCCCGGCTCCGTTAGGGTTCCCTCGATCGGACGGACGTGGTGGGGGAGCAGACGGTGGGCAGGCTCGCGTCGGCGTACGGCCAGGCGGTCACCGCCCACCGGCGGGCCCGTGACCGGTGGACCCGGGCTCGGGCGCTGCTCGACCGGCTGGCCGGGCAGCCCGTGCCGGAACGCACCGTCGACCTCGTCGCCCGACTCGGCCGCCTCGCCGCCTCGCTGACCGCCCCCACCGCACCGGCGACCCGCCCGGCCGGCGAACCCGCGCCGGTACGCGTCGGCGACGCCACCACCGCCGACGGCCGGTTCCCGCTGCTGCTGCCGCTGGGCGCCGGCCGGCACCTGGCGATCAGCGCCGACGCCCGCGACCCCCGGGTGGCGGTGCTGCTGCGGGTGCTGGTGCTGCGGCTGCTGGCCACCACCCCGCCCGGCGCCGTCCGGGTGGTCGGCATCGACCCGGCCGCGCTGGGCGCCACCTTCCTGCCGCTGCGGCCGCTGCGCGAGGCCGGCGTGCTCGGCGCGACCGCCACCACCGAGGCCGAGATCGGCGCGCTGCTCGACGCCGCCGAGGCGCACGCCCGCGCCGCCCAGCAGGCCGACCGCGACGATCACGAGCTGCTGCTGGTGGTGGCCGCCTCGGTGCCGGCCCCGCGCGAGCTGGCCCGGCTCGCCGCGCTCACCCACGCCGGGCCCGCCGCCGCGGTCTGCGTGCTGCTCGCCGGCCACCCGGTGGCGCCGTCCGGGCCGGCCCCGCCGCTGGGCGCCACCACCACGCTGCGGCTCGACGAGCGGTACGCCTGGGTCGGCGACCCGCCCGGGTACCCGTTCGGCGACGACGGCACCGGGCTGGCCGTACCCGTGCTGCTCGACGGCGACCCGCCGCAGGAGGCCGTACGCTCGCTCGCCGGGCGGCTGGCCGCGGCCGTGCGGCGCGACGCGGCGCTGCACGTCGCGGACCTGCTGCCCGAGCGGCGCTGGACGGAGTCCGCGCGGGCCGGGCTGCGCACGGTGGTGGGCCGGGCCGGCCGGGAGCCGGTCACCCTCGCCTTCGACGACGCCACCCCGCACTGGCTGGTCGGCGGGCGCACCGGCGCCGGCAAGACCGTCTTCCTCGTCGACGTCCTCTATGGACTGGCCGCCCGCTACTCCCCGGCCGACCTCCAGCTCTGGCTGCTCGACTTCAAGGAGGGCGTCAGCTTCACCGAGTTCGTGCCCACCGAACGGGACCCGTCGTTCCTGCCGCACGCCCGCACCGTCGGGGTCGAGTCCGACCGCGAGTACGGCCTCGCCGTGCTCCGCGAACTGCGCCGGGAGCTGGGCCGCCGGGCCGAGGAGTTCAAGCGGCACGGCATCACCAAGCTCGCCGACCTGCCGGCGGACGCGGCGGTGCCCCGGATCGTGACCGTGGTGGACGAGTTCCACGTGCTGCTCGCCGGCAACGACCGGCTGGCCCGGGAGGCCGTCGACCTGCTGGAGGAACTGGCCCGCAAGGGCCGCTCGTACGGCGTGCACCTGGTGCTGGCCAGCCAGAGCACCACCGGCGTCGAGGCCCTCTACGGCCGCGCCGAGACGCTCTTCGGGCAGTTCGCGCTGCGGGTGGCGCTGCCCGGCGGCGAGGCCGTGCTCGGTCCCCGCGCCGCGACCGTCACCGCCGGCACGGTCGGCACCGCCGTGGTCAACACCGCCGCCGGCGCGCCCGGCGCGGACCTGCTGGTCCGCTTCCCCGACGCGCACGCCGACGCCCGGCAGGTCGCCCGGCTGCGCTACGAGCTCTGGGACGACCGGCCGGAGGGCTGGCCGCCGCCGGCGGTCTTCCGCGGCTACCAGCCGGCGCACCTGGAGGACGAGCCGGCCGCCGCCGCGCTGCGGCCCGGCGCGCGGCGCCCGTCGGCGCTGGTCGGCCGGACCGTCGACGTGGCGGGCAGCCCCGCCCGGTTCGCCCTCGACGCCGGCCCCGGGCGGCACCTGGCCGTGGTGGGCACCGCGGCGACCGGGGCGCACGTGCTGCGCGCCGCCGCGCTGAGCCTGGCCCGCCAGCACGCCCCGGGCGAGGCGGAGTTCGTGCTCGCGCCGCTGGTCGAGGCCGCCGACGAGCTGGCCGACGAGACCGCCGCCGGGATCAAGGCGGCCGGGCACCCGGTCACCGTGGTCGACGCGGCGGGGCTGCGCGGGCGGATCGGCGAGCTGGCCGCCGATCCGGGGCAGCGCGGCCGGACGTACCTGGTGGTCTTCGGGGTGGACGCAGCCGGCGCCACCCTCACCCGGACCGACCCGGAGACCTTCCGCTCCGGCCACGACGACCTGCGGGCGCTGCTGCGCCAGGGCCCCGGCCACGGGGTGCACCTGCTCGGCTGGTGGCGCGGGCTGCGCCGGCTCGCCGACGACCTCGGCGGCTCGCAGAACCGCGACGACGTGGCCTGCCTGGTGGCGCTCAACGTGGCCGGCGCCGACCTCGGCCTGCACCTGGGCGTCACCGACCTGGCGTACACCCCGCGGGCCGACCGGGCGCTGCTGGTGGACCGGCACGCGCAGCGGACCGCGCTGATCGTGCCGTTCGTCCGCCCCGGGTACCGGCCCGAGGACGAGGAGCGCTGAGTGTCCACCTTCGACGAGTACGCCGCCGCGGTGCGCCAGCTCTCCGTGCAGGTACGCGAGGGCGAGCGGGGCGCCGCCGCCGAGGCGGAGCGCCGGCGGCGGCTGCACGCCGGAGTGGCGCAGGTCGGCCAGCGGCTCGCCGCCCAGGGCCAGCGGCTAGACCAGCTCGGCGAGGCGATCGGAATTCCGCCGGCCACCGCGGCCGCTCCGGACGGGCCGGACGCCACCAGCGGCTTCCCGGTCGCCACCGCCGCTGTCGATCCCGCCGCCGACTCCGACCCGGGTGTCGTGCTGGAGGAGGCCCGCCGGCTGGGCGACGAGGCCGACCTGCGGACCCGGGAGGTCGAGGCCCTCGCCGCCCGGCCGGAGCTGCTGCCGACCTGGTCGCCGGCGGCCCGGGCGGTGGCCGTCTACGTCGCCTGCGCCGCCGCGGGCGTGCTGCTGATGCTGGTCCTGGTGGTCGCCTCCGGCGTGGGGCTGGTCAGCGGTTTCACCCTGGGCGCCTGGATCTGCGCCGGGCTGCCGGTGCTCTCCTTCGCCGCCGGCTGGCTGATCCTCGGTCGCTGGGGGCGGCCCGCCCTGGCCACCGTGGAGCCGCCCCGGTTCGTCCCGCTCGGCTTCGTCATCTGCGTCGCGCTGGTGCCGACCGCGTACTGCGCCAGCCTATTGCTCGTCCGTTTCCTGCGCTGACCGCGCCCGGCCTGCGGGCGCAGGGCGTTCAGCGTCGCGTCGTGGTGCGCCAGCCGGGTCCGCGCCGCCCGCTGCTCGTCGCACGGCCCGGGCCGCCCGCACTTCCGGCACACCCCGGTGTACGCCTCCGTGCGGTGCTCGGCGATGGTCCGCCGCGCGTCGGCAGCCTGCTCAGCCGCGTACCTGCGCAGGTCCGAGCTGTTCACGGGCTGCCCTCGCCGCCGGTGGTGGCCCCGCTATGGGTGGCCTTGACCAGCCGGGCGAAGCGGACGTCGGGGCAGGGGTAGTCCTCGCCGCAGCCGCAGAGCCACCGGGTGACCACCCGCGGGGGATGGGCGAAGAGGATGTCGTCGGCGTCCTCGACGTCCTGTGCGGACACCAGCGACTCCGGACGGCCGGGCCGCCCGGACGGCTGGTCGTCGCCCGGTCGCCCCGCCCGATCGTCCCGGTCGGTGGGTGCAGGACGGGCGCGGCCGGCCGGTGGAACACCATGGGTGTCACCGGAGGCGTTTGACACCCATGGTGTTCCACCCGCCCCGTCCCCGTCGCCATGCATGGAGCGGTTCTCGTTTGGTTGCTCGTGCATCGGGTCTCCCGTCCGGTGGCGTCTCCTTGGTGGGGGATCGCTTCAGCGTGGGTGCTGCCTGCGGGCAGCCGCGGCACGCCCGGCCGTCCAGGGGGACCGGCCGACCGGGCGCTCTGTGCGGTGGGGAAGGACCAACTCCGGTTTGCAGACCTGGGAGCCGGTCGAGACAGAGCATATATAACAGGTCATGCAAGGGCAAGCAGTGGACCGGACATTGCTTGCTATACAAAGTTTCACGTGATCAAATGGCGGTGCAGACCTGGGAGACACCAATGCCCGCCAAGGCCAAGTGGGCGCAGATAGCCGATGGCATCCGCGCTCAGATCCAGTCCGGCGAACTCGCGCCGGGAGACAAGCTGCCGTCGACGTCCGAGCTGTGCCGTCAGCACAGCGTGTCGGCCATCGTCGTCCGGCAGGCGATCAACGCGCTCAAGATCGAAGGGCTCGTCGAGGGAGTCGGCGGCGTCGGCGTGTTCGTCGCCGAGCGGTAGTCGACAATCGGTCCGTCGTCGCGTGACCGCTGGAGGGCGTGGCATCTCGTACCCTCCATTGTGGTCGACGCCGGTGGCGGGGCCGATCGACGCGGAACGACCAGGGGAGGGCGCGTGAGCGCAGCACAGGTGATCGCCAGGTTGGCGGCGGCGGCGCAGAAGCTGGACGAGGCGAAGGCGAAGACCGCCGCCGCGGCACAGGACGCCGCCGAGGCGAGGGAACTGGTCGCCGGTGCCCTGGAAGGGGTCGCGGCCGGGCCGCTGATCGGGATGCTGGACGCCTACCGGCAGGCGCTGACCCAGGCGGCCCAGGGCGCCGGGCCAGCCAGCCAGCAGGTGCAGGAGACCATCGCCAAGGTACGGGCGCTGGGCAGCTGATCCGGCCCCGCCCGGCAGCGCAATGCCGCGCCCCGGTGTCGGATAACTGATCCGAAACAGGGCGGTGCCGCCTGCGCTGTTTTGCATATCCTGGCGGGTTCGCGACCAATCGGCGTGGTCTCCCGGCCAATTCACCGAAGGCACCCCGCCAACCCCTGTTTTCGCATTGATCGACGCCGCCACCGACCCGGGCGGGAGCGGTGAACGCCCTGGTGGAACGGGAATCCTGGCCACCACAGCGTGCGGTGGCGAGCGGGCCGGGTCGGTTCAGTGGTGGCGATATCCATTCGCTACGGGTAATGTCCTGCGACGTCGAAATCCACTGATCGATTTCGGCACCGTATTCCTGTCCGCGCACATACCGTCGACGGTCGGCCCGGCCGCCGTCCGATGCGCCGTGCCCGTGGAACGTGCGCCCCTTCGCCGTCCCGGGTGGTGGCGTCTGTCGTCGAGGAGTCGCCCGTGACCGACCCGGACGTGGACCCGCAAGTGAGACCCGCGGTCGAGCAGCGGCCGACCGAGCCGCGCCCGACCGAGCAGCGGCCGACCGAGCCGCGCCCGGCCGGGCCGGGCGGCCTCGACCGGCGGCTGGCCGACCGGCCGCCGGGGTATCCGAACGCGCTGGTGTGGCTGCGCGCCGGCATCCTGCGCGACTGGCGTGGCGTGCTCGGCAGCTTCCTGGCCACCTGGTTCTACGTGCCGCTGGCGCTGCTGGCCGCGGTGTGGGGCGGGCTCGCGCTGGGCGTGCTCGGGCTGGTCGCCGGGGGCACCCAGTCGGGCGACGCCCTGCCGTCGGTGGTGCGCGACGCGCCGCTGGTCGGTCCCCTGCTCGACGCCTTCCTCAACCGGTCCGGCGGCGTGGTCGGTGGCTTCGTCGGCTTCGCGGTCGGCTCCCTGGCCGGCTTCCTGGTCGTGCTGGTGCTGCCCTGGCGGGACGCCTTCGACGAGCCGGCGAACCTGTTCACCGGCCTGGTCGGGATGGTGGTGGCCGCCGCCCTGGTCGGCCTGGTCTACACCCTCGGCCGGGTGCTGCTGGAGCCGTGGTTGCTCAGCGTCTCCGGCGCGCGTCAGCTCAGCCGGCGGGAGGCGGAGCGGCTGCGGCCGATCCTGTCCGGGTGCGCCGCCCGGCTCGGCCTGCCGAGCGTGCCCCGGCTGCTGATCGAGGACGACCCGGTGCTCACCAACGCCCGGGCCTACGCCCGGCACATCGTGGTGACCACCAGCCTGCTCGACGAGCCGGACGAGGACATCGCGGCGCTGCTCAGCCACGAACTGGTGCACTGGCGTACCGGTGACGAGGTGACCAGCGCGTTCGTCCGGGGGGTCGGGCTGCCGCTGGTGCTGGTCCACGCGGTGCCGACCTGGCTGATGCGCCGGTTCCCGCACCCGGCCACCGACCTGCTGGTCTTCCTCGTCTTCTGGCCGGTGCTGCTGACCATGCGGTTCGTGGTGCTGCCCTGCCACCGCCGCGACGTCCGGGCCGCGGAGTACCGGGCCGACGCCGGGGCGGTCCTCGCCGGCCACGCGGCCGGGATGCGGTCGATGCTGGAACGGCGTCGGTCCTTCGAGACCGGCCGCAGCGGGTGGGACGAGGCGGTCTGCGCCACCCACCCGCCGTCCGAGCTGCGGCTCGACCGGCTCGAGCGGCTCACGCCGGCCACCGCCGACGAGGCGACGGCCGCCGACGGGAGCCCCGCCCGGGTGGGCACCGAGGAGCTGTTCGGGCGGCCGGGGCCGGTCGGCTCCCGGCGGGCCTGGGTGCTGGTCGGCGCGCTGGCGCTGATCGGCTGCCTCGGCGGCGGCGCGCTCACCACGGCGCAGTGGCTGCTGTTCCGCCCGCAGGCGGCGGTGGACGCCTACTTCTCGGCGCTGGACGACGGGGACGGCCGGGCCGCCCTGGCGGCTTTGACCCCGGACGCCAGGTCGGCGGCGGGCGACGGCGAGCAGCTCGCCCGGATCGTCGGCGGAAAGGGCTACCAGCCGCCGACCGACGTGGACGTCACGTCGGTCGAGCGCGACGGCGACGAGGCGGTCGCCAAGGTCGCCTACACCCTGGCCGGGCAGAAGCTGAGCGCCGAGCTGCCGCTGCGCCGGGACGAGTCGGCGACCCTCGGGCTGTTCCACCGGTGGCAGGTCGCCGCGCCACCCGCGCGGCTCAGCCTCCCCGGCGCGGCGGGCCTGACCGTCAACGGCCAACCCGCACCGGCGGCTGGAGCGGGCGTGGAGCTGGCGCTGCTGCCCGGGGTGTACACCGTCGGCGGCCAGCGCAACGCGCTCAGCGAGACCCCGTCGCAGGTCGTCTACGTCCTGCCCGGGCAGGAGAGCGCGGGGACCCCCGACCTGACGCCGACGCTGGCCCCGGCGGCCCAGGCCACGGCGGAGGAGAGCGTCAGGGCGTACCTGGACGCCTGCGCGGCCCAGACGGTGGCCGCGCCGCAGGGGTGCCCGTTCCGGTACTACACCGGGGAGACGGTGAAGAAGATCGCCTGGAAGATCACCCGGTACCCGACGGTGGAACTCACCCTGACCGGCCCGACCTCGGCGCAGGTGTCGACGCCGTACGAGGGCCGCGGGTCGGCCCGGGCGACCGGCACCACCACCGGATTCTTCGGCACCACCCCGTTCACGGAGGACGAGGAGATCCAGGTGGCCGGGGTGCTGTCCGTGGTGGACGGCAAGCTGACGTTCCGGCCCGGCGGCGAGTGAGGAGGAGCACGACGTGACCGATTCCGTGCACCGGGCCGGACGGCCCGTGCGGATGGTGCTGACCCCGCGTACCGCCGGGCCACCGCGGGTGCCGCTGCTGGCCTGGATCCACCGCCGGCCGGAGTTCCGCGCCGCGGTGCGCGACGCCGCCGGCCAGGGCGGCCGGCCCGGCTTCAGCGACGCGGTGATCATCGCGGTGGTGGCCCAGGGACTGCTGCCCGGCCTGTTCAACCTGGTGCAGTCCTGGGTGGACCAGCAGCGCACCGAGGTGAGCATCCGCATCCAGGTCGGCGACGCCGAGGCGGAGATCCAGGTCAACGGCCGGACGGATCCCACCAAGCTGCTCGACCAGGCCACCCAGGCGCTGCGCGAGGCGGCGGACGGAGAGACCGGCCCGACCGCCTGACGCGTCGCGACGCGGCTGCCCGGGCCAGGTCGGCGCCCCGGCTGCCCGGCCGCGATCGCCGGGCAGCCAGGGGCGTGGTCGGGCCGGCCCCGCTCGCAGAACCCACCCGACGTGCTCGCGTCAGCCGCCGTAGCTGACCAGGAGGTTGGCTGCCGGGACGATGAGCCGGCCCTGCCCCGCCCCCATCCCGGTCCGGGGGGAGCCACCGCCACGCTCGTTCGGCGGGTAGATCGGCGCGCCGACCTGGGTGGACCAGACGGCTCGGCCGGTTGCCGGGTCGACCGCCCAGAGCATGCCCGTCTCGGAACCGACGTAGACGTACCCGCCAGCGATGATCGGCGCGTTGAGCAGCCCGCCGTCGCCGGTGAAGGTCCAGAGCGCCTGCAGCGGACTGGTGGTCGGTCGCGCCTGCATGGCCGTGCCCGTGACGAAGAAGCCGGTGCGGCCGAGGAACGCCGGTGGGTTCGCTCGCTCGAAGCGGGCGCCGAAGAGGGCCCGTACCTCGCCGTCGGACTGGTTCAGCACCGTCGGCGCGGTGCTGAAGACGTCGCGGACCCACACCGCCCCGTCCGCCAGGACCGGGGTGAGGCCGCCCCCGCCCGTGCAGGTCGAGTTGTACTCCCACTGTTGCGTCCCGGTGCCCACCTCGAAGCGGTAGACCCGGGGGCAGCCGTAGGACGCGAAGACCGCGGTGTCGGTCACGGCGGGCGAGCTGTCCTGCCCGTTGGCCACCGGCCGCGCCCACCCGTACCCCGTGTCGGCGTTGATCGCGTACAGGGTGCCGCCGACGCCGGAGCCGCTGAAGTAGACGACCCCGTTCCGGTAGGTGGGCATGGAGGCGAAGTCGTACTGGTACGCGCTGCCCAGCTCCCTGGTCCAGAGCCGGGCGCCGGTGGCGGCGCTGAAGGCGGTGAGCCGACCGTCGAAGTTGAGCGCGAACAGCCGGCCCGCCCCGTAGGTGAGCCCGCCGTACCAGTACGTCCCGCCGAGCTTCACGGGCGGCCAGGCGTTCGCGCCGGTGGCGGCGTCGAGGGCGTACAGGGTGGTGCCGTACTCGTCGCCCTGGCGGGCGGTGACGAAGACCCGCTGTTCGGCGATGATCGGGTACGACACACTTCCGCCGAGGTTGCGCGACCAGTGCCGGCGCAGCGGCGGCGCCACCACGGCGGCCCCCGCATTGCCGTCGTGGTTGGCGTTGATCTGGTACGCGGTGGCGATCCGGTCCCGGGAACTGAGGAACGAGATCGGGCCGGGCCGCGTGTCGGCGAGGGCGGCGGTGGGGGTGGCCGTCAGGCACAGCAGCGTGGTGACGGCGGTGGCGATGCCGGAACGGATGGCACCGGGTGTGGGCATACGAGCCCCCTTCGGAGCGTGCGACGTGATCGCCCTGGTGGGCGACGTCGTCGCGTACCCGCACCCGCCCGTCGGCACACGACCGATACGCACCACTGTGGACCATCTCGCCGCCGCGTCCGATAGGCCGGTTCGTGCCCCTGGGGAGACTTCACGTTACCGGCGCGTAACTTGCCATTGACGTGTGTGAATTGTGACCCGCATCATCGTCCCACCGATCGATCGGATCCCCCCACCCGCCGTCCCGGCTCCCCGGGAACCTCCCACCGGAGGTGCAGCCATGCTGCTCCGAACGATCCTCGCCGCCACCACCGCCGTCGCCGCACTGCTCGTCCCGGCCACCGCCGCCGCGGCCGCCCCCGACCGCACCACCACCGCTGGCACCACTACCGCTGGCACCACGGCCGCCGGCGCCGCGGCCACGTCCGCCACCGCCACCGCCACCGCGAACGCCAACGCCAACCCGGTCATCGTGGTCGGCGGCCTGATCGGCGTCTCCATCGCGTACGAGCCGATCGCCGCCCGGCTGCGTGCCGACGGCTTCCGGGTCTCCATCTTCCAGATCCCCGGGCTGGGCTTCGGCGACATCCGCGAGTCCGCTCGCGCCTTCAAGACGTACGTCGACCAGGTCCGCGCCAGCACCGGCGCGGCCAAGGTGGACCTGGTCGCCCACTCCGAGGGCGGGCTCGTCTCCCGCTGGTACGTCAAGTTCCTCGGCGGTGCCGACGTCGTCGGCCGGTACGTGAGCCTGGGCAGCCCTCAGCAGGGCACCTACGCCGCCAACATCCTCAAGTTCATCGGCCTCGGCAGCTGCGCCGGCATCGTCGCCTGCCAGCAGATGTCCATCGGCTCGGACCTGCTCACCGCCCTCAACGGCGGGGACGACACCCCGGGCGCCATCCGCTGGGCGACCGTGCGGACCTGGCAGGACGAGCTGGTCTGGCCGATCGGCAACGCCGCGCTGTCGGACGGCGCGAACAACGTGCTGATCCAGAGCTGGTGCCCGCTGCGGCTGGTCGGTCACCTCAGCCTGATCCTGGACGGGACCACCTACACCGTGGTCCGGCAGGTGCTCACCGACGCCCCGGTTCGCCCCAACTGCTTCGCCCTGTGAAGCAGCGACGGGCGGACGGGAGCACCCCGTCCGCCCGTCGTGCGGTCAGCCGCCCGGCCCGTCGTCGTCGGTGAGCCGGGCCTCGGCGGCGGCCGCCTGCTCCGCCGGACGCTTCACCGACGACGTACCCGGTGGCCGGCTGGACGAACGACCCAGCCGGTCGGCAACCGGGTGCTGCGGCGGGGCAGTTGGCCCGAGCGGCCGCTGCGGCCCGCCGCAGCGTGCGACGCTGTGCCGAGTCGGGGGAGGCCGGCGCGGTGCCGACGCCGGCAGCGTGGGAGGGGGCGCCATGACGGGTATGCCGCAGCTGGACTTCGCGCTCGACACGTACGAGTGCATCGTGATCTATCCGGGGGCGGCCGGTCGGGCCCTGCCCAGCGAGACCGTGCAGCGGTTGCAGGCCGAGCACTTCGAGCACATGCAGGCGTTGCAGCGCCGGGGGATCGTGCTGGTCTCCGGGTCGATCGACGGCCCCGCCCGGGAGCCGGCCCCACCGATCGGCATCGGCCTGGCCCGCACCGGCTCGGTCGACGACGTGCGCAGCGTGATGGAGGCCGACCCGGCCGTGCAGGCCGGGCTCTACCAGGTGGACGTGCTGACCTTCCTCTGCCCGGCCGGCTCGCTGGAGTTCCCGCTGGTCAAGGCGCAGGGCTGACCGACTGTCGCCGGGGTGACGGCGCCGGCCGCCGCGCGGGTGTCCACTGGGAGGGCCCTGGCCGGGGCGGGCGCGCCGGGCGCCGCCGGGCCGGGCCGAGGAGCCCCGATGACCTCCGCCGCCACCCCCGACCTCGCCCGCGCCGCCGCCGACCTGCGTGAGCTGATCGGCGACCGGGTGCTCCGGCTCGCCGACTACCCCGCCGCGACCCGGGTCTGGAACGGCGCTGTCGACCACGCGCCCGCGCTGGTCGCCCGCTGCCGCGACGCCGACGAGGTCGCCGGCGGTGGGTGAGCGGTGGCGCGGCGGGCGCCCGTCGCGGGCGTGGGAGCGCCTCCGGCGGCGGATGCGGGCGGGCGGTACGATTCCCGGCGCGCGGTCGCCGATGCCCGCCACTCACGACGTCCCCCGGTGCGGCTCCGCGCCCGCCGGCCACGCGCCCTGCGCGGCGCGTCGGGTGGACAACTGTTCCACAGTCCGAAAGGGGTCGGCCCGGCCGACCCGGAGGAGAGACTAGCCTGATGGGCGTGACACGCCGCGCGAAGATCGTCTGCACTCTTGGCCCTGCCACCTCGTCCCCGGAGCGGATCCGGGGGCTCGTCGAGGCGGGCATGAACGTGGCCAGGCTGAACTTCAGCCACGGCAGTCACGCCGACCACGAGTCGGTGTACCGGCTGGTGCGGGAGGCGGCCGACGCCGCCGGGCACCCGGTCGCCATCCTGGCCGACCTCCAGGGCCCCAAGATCCGCCTCGGCCGGTTCGCCGACGGCCCGCACGAGTGGCGCACCGGCGACTCCGTCGTGATCACCGGCGACGACATCGTGGGCACCAAGGAGCGGGTCTCCTGCACCTACCGCAAGCTGCCGCAGGAGGTGAAGCCGGGCGACCGGCTGCTGATCGACGACGGGCGGGTCGCCGTCGAGGTCAGCGACGTCACCGGCAACGACATCCGCGTCCTGGTCACCGAGGGCGGTCCGGTCTCCAACAACAAGGGCGTCTCGCTGCCCAACGTGGCGGTCAGCGTCCCGGCGATGTCCGAGAAGGACGCGGAGGACCTGCGCTTCGCCCTCGGCCTGGGCGTCGACCTGATCGCGCTCTCCTTCGTCCGCTCGGCCGACGACATCAAGCTCGTGCACGGGATCATGGCCGAGGAGGGCGTGCACCGCCCGGTGCTGGCCAAGGTCGAGAAGCCCGAGGCGGTGGACCACCTCGAGGCGATCGTGCTGGCCTTCGACGGCGTCATGGTGGCCCGTGGCGACCTGGGCGTCGAGCTCCCGCTGGACCAGGTGCCGCTGGTGCAGAAGCGCGCCGTGCAACTCTGCCGGGAGAACGCCAAGCCGGTCATCGTGGCCACCCAGATGCTCGACTCCATGATCGAGAATTCCCGCCCGACCCGCGCCGAGGCCTCCGACGTCGCCAACGCGGTGCTCGACGGCGCGGACGCGGTGATGCTCTCCGGTGAGACCAGCGTCGGCAAGTACCCGGTGCTCACCGTCAGCACCATGGCGAAGATCATCACCACCACCGAGTCCGGCTCGATCGGGGTGCCCCGGCTCCAGCACGACCCGCGGACCCACGGCGGCGCGCTCACCGTCGCGGCCTCCTCGATCGCCCGGGCCATCGGCGCCAAGGCCCTGGTCGCCTTCTCGCAGACCGGCGACACCGTCAAGCGGCTCTCCCGGCTGCACTGCGACCTGCCGCTGCTGGCCTTCACGCCGGTGCCCGAGGTGCGCAACCAGCTCGCGCTCTGCTGGGGAGTGGAGACCTTCCTGATGCCGTTCGTGGAGCACACCGACGACATGTTCCGCCAGGTCGACCAGGCGCTGCTCGGCCTCAACCGGGCCAACCCCGGCGACTACGTGGTGATCGTGGCGGGCAGCCCGCCCGGCACCCCCGGCTCCACCAACACCCTGCGGGTGCACCAGCTCGGCTCGCTGGTCGACGCGGCCTCCGCGCGGGCCCTGCAGTGACCGAGCGTCAGGTGGCCGGGCAGGCCGCGGTCGACCAGTTGCTGGAGGTCCTCGACCTCGACAACACCGGCGAGATGACCTTCCGGGGGATGAGCCCGCCGGTCGGCCCGCAGCGGGTGTACGGCGGGCAGGTCGCCGGCCAGGCCCTGGTGGCCGCCGGTCGTACCGTCGATCCGGAGCGCTTCGTGCACTCGCTGCACGGCTACTTCGTGCGCCCCGGCGACCCGGTGGAGCCGATCGAGTACCAGGTGGAGAACGTCCGGGACGGCCGCTCGTTCTCGGTGCGCCGCTCGGTCGCCCTCCAGCACGGTAAGCCGATCTTCTTCATGTCGGCCTCCTTCCAGCGGCAGGAGGAGGGCCTGGACCACCAGGCTCCCACGCCGCCGGACGTGCCCGGGCCGGAAGACGTGCCCACCATGACCGACCGGCTCTCCCGTTACCCGGAGCGGCTCGGCATCTGGGGGCAGATCCCGCGCCCGATAGACGTCCGCTACGTGGGCGAGCCCGGCTGGGTACGCCCCGGCGACCGCCCCGCCGACCCGAACCAGCGGGTCTGGATGCGCATCGACGGCAAGCTGCCGGACGACCCGCTGCTGCACGCGTGCGCCCTCGCGTACGCCTCCGACCTGACCCTGCTGGACTCGGTGCTCTCGGTGCACGGCGAGGTCTGGGGCCCGGGCGGCGTGGTCGGGGCGAGCCTCGACCACGCGCTGTGGTTCCACCGGTCGTTCCGGGCCGACGAGTGGTTCCTCTACGACTGCTGGAGCCCGTCGGCCTCCGGCGCCCGTGGGCTGGCCACCGGCCGGATGTTCACCACCGACGGCCGGCACATCGCCAGCGCCGTGCAGGAGGGCCTGCTCCGCCGCGTCGGCGAGTGATCAAAAGGGTGAGGGGCGGCAGGCCGGCGGGCTGACCTGCCGACTAACCTTGCGGTCATGCGTCTCTCCGCCCGGGTCGACTATGCCCTCCGTGCGGCCGCCGAGCTGGCCTCGGTCGCCGACGGCGCGAGTGTGGGGCGGTCCCGGCCGGTCACCGCCGAGCAGATCGCCCGGGCCCAGGAGATCCCACCGAAGTTCCTGGAGAGCATCCTGCTCCAGCTGCGCCGGGGCGGCATCGTGCACGCCCAGCGCGGGCCCGAGGGCGGCTACTGGCTGGCCCGACCGGCCGCGGAGATCTCCCTGGCGGAGGTGATCCGGGTCATCGACGGTCCGCTGGCGCACGTGCGTGGGCAGCGCCCCGAGGATCTGGGCTACCACGGCGCGGCCCGGGCGTTGCAGGAGGTCTGGATCGCCCTGCGGGCCAGCGAGCGGGAGATCCTGGAGCAGGTCAGCATCGCCGACGTGGCCGCCGGGGAGCTGCCGGGCCGGATCACCGAGCTGGCCGCCGACCCCCGCGCCTGGAGCTGAGTCCGGCCGCGCCGTCCGCTGCCGTCCCACCCACCGATAGGGGGCTTGACCCAGCCCTCGTCGTGCCGCATTGTCGACCAAGTCGATAGGAGATGCCGAAAAGTTCGGAGGGGCGCGCGTGCGCAAGCTTCTGGTCCTCGCCCTGGTCGGGCTGGCCGCCCAGCTCGTCGACGGGGCGCTCGGCATGGCGTACGGTCTGACCTCGTCCACGCTGCTGCTCTTCGCCGGCGTCGCCCCGGCCGCCGCCTCCGCCTCGGTGCACCTGGCCGAGATCGGCACCACGTTCGCCGCCGGTGTCGCGCACTGGCGTTTCGGCAACGTCGACTGGCGGGTGGTCGCCCGGATCGCCGTCCCCGGCGCGCTCGGCGCCTTCGCCGGGGCCACCTTCCTCAGCGCCATCTCCACCGAGTCGGCCGCGCCCTGGATGGCGGGCATCCTCTTCGTGCTCGGCGCGTACCTGCTGGTCCGCTTCTCCCGGCCGCTGCGTCCCCGGGCCGGCGCCGGTGGGCTGCGCGGCCGGTTCCTCGGCCCGCTCGGCCTGGTCGCCGGCTTCGTCGACGCCACCGGCGGCGGCGGGTGGGGCCCGGTGGCCACGCCCGCGCTGCTGGTCTCCGGCCGGCTGGAGCCGCGCAAGGTGATCGGTTCCGTCGACACCGCCGAGGTCGTGGTCGCCGGCGCGGCCAGCATCGGCTTCCTGATCGGGCTGGGCAGCCAGGGCTTCCTGCTGCCCACGGTGGCCGCGTTGCTGGTCGGCGGCCTGATCGCCGCGCCGGTCGCCGCCTGGCTGGTGCGCATCGTCCCGGCCCAACTGCTCGGCGCGACCATCGGCGGCGTGATCGTGCTGACCAACGCCCGCACCCTGATGCGCGCCGGCGAGCTGGGCGGCGCCGCCCGCCCGGCGGTCTACGCGCTGCTCGCCGTCGGCTGGGCGGTCGCGCTGGCGCTGGCGGTGCGCGCGCTGCGCCGTACCCGCCGCGCCCGCAGCACCGTCGACGCCGCGCTGTCGGCGACCGCCCAGCCCGCGCCCGGGCCGACCGCCCGGGCGGTGACCGCCCAGGCCGCGGAGAAGGCGGCCGTCGCGCCGGTCGAGGCCGTGTCCCGACTCGCCGCCGCCGACCGCTGACCACCCCCGGGGGTACGTCTCAAGCCCGCACCGCCGTGTCTGCCCGGTGCTCCTGACGTGAGCCGCCAGGCTCCGGCGACCGCCCAGCTCCCGGGCCGCCACAGTCGCGCGCGGTGACGCGGTGTGAGGTCGGGCGGGGCGACACGACGATGAGCGTGATACCTCAGAGGCATCGAAATACCTCTGAGGTATCACGCTCGCGCGTGACCTGACCCGGGCGACCCCGGGCGACGACGGGGGTGCCGGCGGGCCGGCGGAGTCAGCCGGCGACCACGTCGCCCGCCGCGGACGCCAGCAGCTCCCACGCCTCGTCCACGTGCTCCTCGGCGGTCAGCGGCGAGCCGACCGCCAGCCGCAGCGTGTACCGCCCGCCGACCCGGGTGTGGGTCAGGTGCACCCGCCCGGTGCCGTTGACCCGGTCCAGCAGCGCGGCGCTCGCCTCGTCGCCGGCCCGCAGCCGGAAGCAGACCAGCGAGAACGGGTGCGGCGCGGCGAGTTCGAACCGGTCGTCGGCCGCCACCCGGCGGGCGAACCGGTCGGCCAGCGCGACGCCCGTGCGGATGTGCGCCCGCAACCCTTCGACGCCGTACCAGCGCAGCACGAACCAGAGCTTCAGCGCCCGGAAGCGCCGGCCCAGCGGCACCTGCCAGTCCCGGTAGTCGATCACCGCGCCGGACTCGGTGGCGGCGTTGCGCAGGAACTCCGGCATCACCGTCAACGCCTCGATCAGCTCGCCCCGGTCGGCCACCCAGAACGCGTCGCAGTCAAAGCCGGTGAGCAGCCACTTGTGCGGGTCGAAGCAGTACGAATCGGCGAGCTGCAGCCCGGCGTGCGACCAGCGCAGCTCCGGGCAGACCGCCGCCGCCCCCGCGTACGCGGCGTCGACGTGCAGCCAGACACCGTACTCGGCGCAGATCGCGCCGATTTCCGGCAGCGGGTCCACGGCGGTCGTGGACGTCGTCCCGATGGTCGCCACCACGATCGCCGGTACGTCCCCGGCGGCCCGGTCGGCCTCGATCGCCGCCCGCAGCGCCGCCGGGCGCATCGCCAGCGTCTCCGGGTCCACCTCGATCGGGCGGACCCCGTCCTCGCCCAGCCCGGCGATCCGCGCCGCCTTCTCGATGGAGGAGTGCCCCTGGGTGGAGGTGTACGCCCGGTACCGGCGGTCGATGCCCACCGCGCGCCACCGGCCGCCGCTGGCCCGGTGCAGCGCCCCCAGGGTGGCGACCAGTGTGGCCGAGGAGGCCGAGTCCTGGATCACCCCACCGCCCGGACCGGTGGAGCGGAACCGTTCCGGCAGGTCCATGATCCCGGCGAGCCAGTCCAGCATCACCGTCTCCAGCTCCGTGCAGGCCGGGCCGGTGGCCCAGAGCATGCCCTGCACGCCGAGCCCGGAGCTGACCAGGTCACCGAGCACGCTCGGGCCGGAGGTGTTGGCCGGGAAGTAGCCGAAGAACCCGGGGTGCTGCCAGTGGGTCAGCCGGGGAGTGATCAGGGTGTCCAGGTCGGCGAGCACGGCCTCGACCGGCTCGCCGTGCTCGGGCGGGCTCGCGGGCAGCGCCGCCGCCACCGCGCCGGGCGGGTCCTGCGAGGTGACCGGACGCTTCCCGAGCGTCGTCCAGTAGTCGGCGATCCAGTCCACCACCGCGTACCCGGCGCGGCGGAACTCGTCCGGGTCCATGTGCTCAGCCATTTGACGAGTCGACCAAACCGATCCGGCGGGGGCAAGAGGCGGTCACCCCGATCCGGTAGGCACCGGGTCGCCAGCCGCGGAATCCGCACAACTGGCGACCCGGTGCTCCACACCGCAGCACCCCCGACCCGTCCCGACCGGGAGTGCCGTACCACCACCGGTCACCAAGTTAGGCGCGGCACGCGACGGTGGGGTGACGTGGGTATGAAGAGCGTGTTTCAGGCATTCCGCCTGAGTCCACCGGCCACGTCGGCGACCAGCTCGAAGGAGCGCACCCGGTCGGCCACGTCGTACACCATGGTGGTGATCATCAGCTCGTCCGCGCCGGTGCGCGCCAGCAGGTCGCCGAGCTGCCGGCGGACCGTCTCCGGCGACCCCATGGCCTGCCCGTCGCGGCGCTGCCGCACGAACTCCCGCTCGACCTCGTTGTACGGGTACGCCGCCGCCTCCTCGGGCGTGGCGAGCGGCTCCGGCCGCCCCGAGCGCAGCTTCAGGAACGACAGCGCGCTCGGCCCGGCCAGCCACTCGGCCCGCTCGTCGGTCTCCGCGCACACCACGTTCACCGCCACCATCGCGTACGGCTGCTCCAGCCAGCGCGACGGGCGGAAGTTCTGCCGGTACAGCTGCAACGCGGGCAGGGTGTTCTGCGCGCTGAAG
The DNA here is from genome assembly GCF_900091515.1 of Micromonospora purpureochromogenes. Classification (NCBI taxonomy): domain Bacteria; kingdom Bacillati; phylum Actinomycetota; class Actinomycetes; order Micromonosporales; family Micromonosporaceae; genus Micromonospora; species Micromonospora purpureochromogenes. Next base: position 2,589,235 of record NZ_LT607410.1, read on the forward strand.
TGGTGCGCGAACGAGAACGGCAACCCGAGCAGCCCGGCCAGCTGGGCGCTGAAACCGCTGGACCCGAGCAGCCAGACCGCGGGGGACTGGCCGAGCCCCGGGGTGGCGGTGATCTGCCCCGGCTCGTCGCCGCTGAAGTAGTTCATCAGGTCCGCCAGCTCGCGCGGGAAGCCCTCCGCCGACAGCCCCTCCATCGTGCGGCGCAGCGCCAGCGCGGTCACCTGGTCGGTGCCCGGCGCGCGGCCGATGCCCAGGTCGATCCGGCCCGGGTGCAGCGCCTCCAGGGTGCCGAACTGCTCGGCGACCACCAGCGGCGCGTGGTTGGGCAGCATCACCCCGCCGGAGCCCAGCCGGATCGTCGAGGTGTGCGCCGCCAGGTGCGCCAGCAGCACCGCCGGCGCGGAGCTGGCGATCGCCGGCATGTTGTGGTGCTCGGCCACCCAGAACCGGCGGTAGCCCAGCTCCTCGGTGCGGCGGGCCAGCTCGGTGGTGGCCCGCAGGGCCTCCCCGGCGGACGCCCCACGGGCCACGGGAGCAAGATCAAGAACAGACATCGGTACGTCGATCACGGCTGTGGCCAACCCGCCGCGCGCCGGATTTGTTCCCCTCGTCGGGTACGGGTGGCCCGGTTCATCCCGTCGGCACCCGCCGGTCAGCCCATGCCGCGTGCCTGCTCGAAGATCAGGCTGGTCTGGGTGTGCTGCACCGCCGGGTCCACCGCCAGGTGGTCGAGCACGAAGTCGCGCAGCGCGTCCCCGGACGCCGCCCGCACGTGCAGCACGTAGTCCTCCGCGCCGGCCACGTGGAACACCGACACCACCCCCGGAAGCCGCACCGACCGGGCCCGGAAGGCGTCCACCGCGGCCCGCTCGTGCGCAGTCAGCCGGACCGACACCAGCGCCTGCAACGGCAACCCCACCGCGGCCGGGTCCACCTCCGCGTGGAAGCCGCGGATCGCCCCGCAGTCGCGCAGCGCCCTGGTCCGGGTGAGACAGGTCGAGGGGGCCACCCCCACCCGCTCGGCGAGGGCGTTGTTCGGCAGCCGGCCGTCGGCCGCCAGCTCGGTCAGGATCGCTCGGTCGACGTCGTCCAGCGCGGCGAACGGCCGCACATCATTCGGCGCAGGGGGCATGTGAACATCCTTCCGCGAATGCGGCGACATCGAAAGCGACATCCACAGAATAATCTTCGATCCTGTTGCCCGGAGACGGCCTATTGTTCGACGCTTCCGGCATGACGACGGTGGACACCCGGGCCGTGCACGCCGGCCGCGACGATCTCACAGGCCTCGGCGTCCACGTGCCGCCGATCGACCTCTCCACCACCAACCCGCTGCCCTCGGTCGAGGGTGGCGGCGACGCGTACGAGCTGCTCGCCACCGGCGGCACCCTCCCGGCCGGCGCCAGCGCCGTCTACCAGCGGCTCTGGAACCCCACCGTGGCCCGCTTCGAGACCGCCCTGGCCGAACTGGAAGGCACCGCCGCGGCCGTCGCCTTCGCCAGCGGCATGGCCGCCCTGACCGCCGCGCTGCTCGCCGCCACCCGGGACGGCAACCGGCACGTCGTCGCCGTCCGCCCCCTCTACGGCGGCACCGACCACGTGCTTGCCACCGGACTGCTCGGCACCGAGGTCACCTGGGCCCGCCCCGACGAGGTCGCCGCCGCCGTCCGCCCCGACACCGCCCTGGTGATCGTCGAGACGCCCGCCAACCCCACCCTCGACCTGGTCGACATCGCCGCGCTCGCCACCGCCGCCGGCGACGTCCCGCTGCTCGTCGACAACACGGTCGCCACGCCCGTGCTCCAGCAACCCGCCCGACACGGCGCCGCGCTCGTCCTGCACAGCGCCACCAAGAGCATCGGCGGCCACGGCGACGTGCTCGCCGGCGTCGTCGCCTGCGACGCCGACTGGGCCGCCCGACTGCGCCAGGTACGCGCCGTCACCGGAGCCGTGCTGCACCCGCTCGGCGCGTACCTGCTGCACCGGGGCCTGCAGACCCTGCCGCTGCGGGTCCGCGCCCAGCAGGCCGGCGCCGAGAAGCTCGCCGGCTGGCTCGCCGGCCACCCGGCCGTCGTGCGGGTGCACCACCCCTCGGTCCACGACCCGGCCGGCCTGGTCGGCCGCCAGCTGTCCGGCACGGGCAGCCTGCTCGCCTTCGAGGTACGCGGTGGCGCGCCCGCCGCCGCGTCCGTCGCCGGCGCCTGCGAACTGATCACCCACGCGGTGTCGCTCGGCGGGGTGGACACCCTGATCCAGCACCCGGCCTCGCTCACCCACCGGCCGGTGGCGGGGGAGGCCAAGCCGGGCGGCGGGCTGCTGCGGATCTCCGTCGGACTGGAGGACCCGGAGGACCTCCGGGTCGACCTGGAGCGGGCGCTCGGGGTGATCTGACCGGCGCTCGCCGGGCCTGTCGCGCTCGTCGCGCGTGGCCGGTACTTCGCCTCGGGTCCGTCATGTCTGGATCATGACTTCGGGCCGACGTGCCGGTCGAGGGCCGCGACCGCCTCCCGTCGGGCGACGGAGAGGGAGTTGCGGCGGTTCATCTTCCAGGCGATGCCGAGCAGGTCGAGCGCCCACTGGCAGAGCTCCATGATGTCGGTCGACTCGTTGCTGAACATGTACCGCGGGTAGACGTAACGTTTTCCCCGCACTGTGACCCGGTTGCTGACTCGACAGCCGTCGGAGTGAAAAAGGCCTCGCAGGAAGTCTCCCGGGTAGCGCTCGACGATCTCGTGTTGCCAGTCGGCGAGGACGATGGGCCGCTCGTGCTTCTTGCCCGGGCCGTGCTGCGGGAGCAGGCAGGGCCAGTGCGTTCCGTAGCTCTGCACCCCGACACAGCCCTGCTTCTGTACCCGTTGCACCGAATTCGCCAGCACGTCCCGCATGGCCTGGTCGCACAGCTCGATCAGGTTCGGCCAAGCGTCGGAGCAGTAGATGCGAAGGACCGGCACTCGCGCCGTGGTGACAAGGTGACCGTCACCAAGGTAAAGGCCGAGCAGGTAGGCATAGGCGGCCGGCTTTGTCGGATTGTCGACGGACCGGCATCGAAAGCACCGTAGCTGGGTGCCGTGCTGCCTCGGCTCGGGCCGGTCGTTGCACCAGTGCCAGACGGTCCGGTAGGGGAGACCGAGGGCGCGGGCGGTGGCTGCCACGCTGCCACCGGCAAGGTACTGACTGCGGGCGCGAGCCCTTATCTCAGGAGGGTGCACACGTGCATCATCGAACAGGTGTATGACAGAAGTGCCGGGAGCGGGACTCGAACCCGCACGCCCTTTCGGGCAAATGCTTTTGAGGCATTCATGTCTGCCGATTCCATCATCCCGGCGTCACCCCTGCGGAGGGTGTGGCTCACTGTACCCGACTAGTCTCATGCGAGAGCATGGGTGGTAGCCGTGCCGAGATCGATGGTGGGAGTGGCTCGTGGCCGAGACGCAGACGGACGCCGAGCGCAGGCGCGTACTGATCGCCGAGGACGAGGCGCTCATCCGGCTGGACCTGGCCGAGATGCTGGTCGAGGAGGGCTACGAGGTCGTCGGCGAGGCCGGTGACGGCGAGACCGCCGTCCGGCTGGCCGAGGAGCTCAAGCCGGACCTGGTCATCCTCGACATCAAGATGCCGATCATGGACGGGCTGGCCGCCGCCGAGCGGATCGCCGGCGCCCGCATCGCCCCGGTGATCATCCTGACCGCGTTCAGCCAGCGCGACCTGGTGGAGCGGGCCCGGGCGGCGGGCGCGATGGCGTACCTGGTGAAGCCCTTCCAGAAGAGCGACCTGGTGCCGGCGGTGGAGATCGCGCTGTCGCGCTACTCGGAGATCGCCGCCCTGGAGTCGGAGGTCGCCGGCCTCACCGACCGGCTGGAGATCCGCAAGACCGTCGAGCGGGCCAAGGGCGCGCTGATGACCACGTACGGGATGACCGAGCCGCAGGCGTTCAAGTGGATCCAGCGCACGGCGATGGACCACCGGATGACCATGAAGGAGGTCGCCGAGCGGATCCTCGCGGAGACCGCCGGCGGCGAGGTCACCCAGCCGACCGCCTGACACCGGTCGGCCCGCCGGGTCCCGGAAACCACCGTCGGTGGCTAGCATCGACGCGTGTCCACTCGGCCCGTACTCGCGGTGCTCGGCGTCCTGGCCGTGCTGCTGGGCGCCTGTGATCCGGCGCCCGCGCCGCGCCGTGCCGAGGAGCCGGTCCGCCCGGCGTGGCAGGCGCTGACCCTGCCGGCGCCGCCGGGGCCGCCGGGCCGCGCGCTGCTGCGCGACGCGACCGCCTGTGCGGGCCGGTGGTACGCGGTGGGCGGCCTCGCGGACGCCGCCGGCGGTACCCGGCCGGCAGCCTGGTCGAGCCGGGACGGTACGAACTGGACGGTTGTGCCGATCGCCGCGGATTCCTTCTACGGCAAGCAGAACGTGCTCTATTCGGCCGGCTGCCGCGACGGGGTGCTGGCGGTGATCGGCGCGAAGGTCGGCGGCGCGCACGGCTATCCCCGGGTGAGCACCTGGCGGCAGCGCCCCGACGGTGGGCTGGTCGAGGTGTCCGCCTCGTTCGAGTCGTACGGCGGGCCGAAGGCGGTGAACGTGTCCCGCCTGACGGGCGGGCCGGCCGGCTGGTTGATCGTCGGCAACCGGTCCAGCGGCGCGGCGGCCTGGGTGTCGCCGGACGCGGCGGACTTCGCCCTGATGGAGGGGGCGCCGGAGCTGGCCAGCGACGGGCGCGGGGTCAGCTGGGCGTTCGACGCGGTGGGCGTACCCGGGGGGTGGCTGGCGGTGGGCGGCGTGCTGCCGGCGGGCCGGATCGACCGCGACCCGGTCGCCTGGTCGTCGGCGGACGGCCGCACCTGGCAGCGGACGGCGCTGCCCGGTACCGACCGTTACGAGGAGTTGCAGCGGGTCGTCCTGGTCGACGGTGCGGCGGTGGCGGTCGGGCTGCGGGGCGCGGCGTTCGGCGCCTGGCGGCGCGACGGTGACCGGTGGGCTGCCGCCGGCGGCTTCGGCGGGGCGGCGCCGTCGCAGGTGCCGTCGGTGGACGGCCTGGTCACGGCGCGTGGACGGCTGGTGGCGGCGGTTTCCGACGGCAAGTCCCGTTCGGTCTGGACGTCCGTCGACCGGGGTGGGTCGTGGCGGCGGCTGGAGCTGCCCGGTCCGGTGCCGGCCGGGGCGGACCGGGACGTGGCGCTGGCGGCGGTGGGGGAGCGGCTGTGGATCTTCACCGACGACGGCACCCGGTCGACGGCGTGGTCCGCGGTGGTGCCCGTCGTGGCCCGCTGACGACACGCCGGCCTGCTTAAGGACCGGTCAGGGATCGGCCTGTTACGGGCTCCGGGGCGATGACGCACGTCTTCGTAACGGTTTTGCAGACCACGGCCCAAGCCCTTCCCCGGCGTTATGAGTGTGGGTACGCTCCGCCATCACGAGCCGTAACGCAGGGGGCGTCCCTGCCGGGTGGGTGGTGGTGCGGGCTGTGCTGTCGCCGCCTTCTCGGGATAGTCGCCTTTTGCTTCTGGAGGAGGTCAGGAAGCCGTGAGGCGTAGCTATGTACGGGTGCTGGGGGCCGCCGCAATCGCCGCGGCGATGGTCGGCGCCGCGGGTTGCCAGGACTCTGGCGGTGACAGCGGCACCGCGTCCGGCGACTGCGGTGGCAAGATCGCTATCTTCGGTGCGTTCACCGGTGACAACGCGGGCCTGGTGATCCCGTCGCTGAACGGCGCGAAGCTCGCCGTCAAGCAGTTCAACGAGAAGAACAAGGACTGCAAGGTCACCATGCAGGAGTTCGACACCCAGGGTGACCCTGCGGTGGCGACCCCGTTCGCGAACCAGATCGCCGGTGACAACTCGTTCCTCGGCGTCATCGGTGGGCACTTCTCCGGCGAGTCCGACGCCACCATGCCGATCTACCAGGCCGCCGGTCTGGCCATGGTGAGCCCGTCGGCGACCCGGACCGACCTGACCCAGAAGGGCAACAAGTCCTTCTACCGGGTGGTCGGCAACGACGGCACCCAGGCGGGCGCCGTGGCGAGCTACATGAAGTCGCAGAACGCGACCAAGGTCTTCGCGATCGACGACGGCAGCGCCTACGGCGCGGGCATCACCGCCGAGCTGGGCAAGAACCTCGGCGGGACGCTGGCTGGCACCGACAAGATCCAGGAGAAGCAGTCGCAGTTCGACGCGACGATCTCCAAGATCAAGGCGGCGCAGGCGGACTTCGTCTTCTACGGCGGTTACACCCGTGAGGCGGCCCCGCTGGTCAAGCAGATGCGCGCGGCCGGTGTCCAGGCCAAGTTCGTCGGCCCGGACGGTCTGTACGACCCGGCGTTCCCGCAGGGCGCCTCGGGTGGCGCCGAGGGCGCCATCATCACCTGCCCCTGCCTCCCGGCCGACAAGGCCGGCGGCACCTTCTCCGCCGACTACCAGAAGGAGTTCGGCCAGGCGCCGGGTTCCTACGGCGCTGAGGGCTTCGACGCGGCGCAGATCTACCTGGACGCGTTCAAGGACGGCAAGAAGAGCCGGGCCGACCTCCTCGCCTACGTGAAGTCCTACGACAAGCAGGGCGTCTCGAAGTACATCAAGTTCGACGACAAGGGCGATGTCGACCCGTCGAAGGTCGTCATCTGGGCGTACCAGATCAAGGGCACGGAGATCTCTGCTCTGCAGGAGCTCAAGCTCAGCTGACGTCATGGCACTGGAGTGCGGCCGGGGTGTCGTCCCCGGCCGCACTCGATGCAAGGAGACCCCGGTGAATTTCGACGAACTCTTCGGCCACCTCGGCCAGCACACCGTCGACGGGTTGTCCAAGGGGGCGATCTACGCCCTGATCGCCCTGGGCTACACCCTCGTCTACGGTGTACTGCGACTGATCAACTTCGCCCACTCCGAGGTCTTCATGGTCGGCACCTTCGCGGTGCTGGGCGTGTGGACCGCCTTCGGCGTGGAAAATAACCCGCCGGCCGGCCAGGCCATCCTCTTCCTGGTGCTCGGCCTGATCGCCGCGGCGGTCGCCTCGGGCGGCACGGCCCTGGCGATCGAGCGGATCGCGTACCGCCCGCTGCGGCGCAAGAACGCGCCGCCGCTGATCTTCCTGATCACCGCGATCGGCCTCTCCCTGGTGCTGGTCGAGGTCTTCGGTCTGCTCCTGCCCGACGTGGCGGGCGGCGCGCTGCCGTCGCTGTTCGGCCGGGCCCGGCAGATCGTCGGCATGCCGACGATCATCAAGCAGGAGACCCTGTTCCAGATCGGCGGTACGTCGATCACCAACATCCAGGTGATCGTCTTCGTCTCCGCCGTGGTGATTATGGCCATCCTCGACTGGTTCATCAACCGCACCCGCTACGGCCGGGGCGTGCGGGCGGTGGCGCAGAACCCGGAGACGGCCGCGCTGATGGGCGTCAACCAGGAGCGCGTGATCATGCTGATCTTCGTGCTGGGCGGGATCATGGCCGGCGCGGCCGCGCTGCTGTGGAGCATGCGGTTCGGCTTCACCCAGAACAGCATCGGCTTCGTGCTCGGCCTCAAGGCATTCACGGCCGCGGTGCTGGGCGGTATCGGCAACCTGCGGGGCGCGCTGGTGGGTGGTCTGTTCCTCGGGGTCGTCGAGGTCTACGGCGCCACGCTCTTCGCCTCGAACTGGGAGGACGTCATCGCCTTCATCGTCCTCATCGTGGTGCTGATGTTCCGCCCGACCGGCCTGTTGGGTGAGTCGCTCGGGAGGGCCCGCGCATGATCGACAAGATTCGGACCGCAGACCGCCGTCGGGTCGGCCTGCTGACCTCCGTCGCTGACCGGTTCAGCGCGCTGCCGAAGTGGCAGCGGATCGCGGCGATCGTGGCCCTGGTGGCGTTCCTGTACTACCTGCCGTACCTCGGCATCCCCGGCCTGACCTGGCTGCGCACCGACTCGATCGCGGGTGGCAACAACTGGGCCGGCGTGCTCTTCGTCTGCGCCATCTACGTGCTGGTCGCGATCGGACTGAACGTGGTGGTCGGCCTGGCCGGCCTGCTCGACCTCGGCTACATCGGCTTCTTCGCCGTCGGTGCGTACAGCGTCGCGCTGTTCGGCTCGGTGAACTCGCCGGTGGTGAAGTGGATCCAGAACGAGTTCGACCTGCCGCCGACCTGGGCGGTCACCTGGTCGATCTGCCTGCTCCTGGCGATCGTGCTCACCATGATCTTCGGGGTGCTGCTGGGCTGGCCGACGCTGCGGCTGCGCGGTGACTACCTGGCGATCGTCACGCTGGGCTTCGGCGAGATCATCCGGATCGTGGCCCGCAACGCCAACGGGGTGACCAACGGCCCGCAGGGCATCTCCGCGATCCCGGGCCCGGAGGGTCCGCCGGCGGCGGAGAACGAGTGGTTCGGCCTGATCGACGCGAAGCCCTGGTACTGGCTGGCGATCACCATGGTGCTGCTGATGGTCTTCGCGGTGCGCCGGCTGGAGCACAGCCGGGTCGGCCGCGCCTGGCTGGCCGTCCGCGAGGACGAGGACGCCGCCGCGGTGATGGGGGTCTACCCGTTCAAGTTCAAGCTGTGGGCGTTCGCCATCGGCGCGGCGCTCGGCGGCCTGTCCGGGTTCCTCTTCGCCAGCCGGAACGCGTTCATCGACCCGACCCAGTTCAACGCGAACCTCTCCATCCTCTTCGTCGCCATGGTCGTGGTCGGCGGCTCGGGGAACATGGTCGGGGTTTCGCTCGGTGCGGTGCTGCTGGCCTACCTCCCGGAGCGGTTCCGGGAGATCGCCGACTACCGGTGGCTGGCCTTCGGCCTGGCCATGGTGCTGGTGATGATCCTGCGTCCGCAGGGCCTCATCCCCAGCCGGCGGCGGGCCCGTGAGCTGAAGGACCGCGCGGCGGCGGCAGAGGAGGCGCCCGCTCATGTCTGACGAGACCACCAGCACCGCGACGCCGAAGATCCCGGCCCAGCCGGGTCCGCGGCCGGTGCTGCTCGAGATCGACAATGTCACGCTCCGGTTCGGCGGCGTGGTTGCCCTCGACGGGATCAACTTCCAGATCCACGAGGGGGAGATCCTCGGTCTGATCGGCCCGAACGGTGCCGGCAAGACCACCTGCTTCAACGTGATGACCGGGGTCTACCGGCCCACTTCCGGGGCGGTCCGGTTCCGCGGCGAGCGGGTCACCGGGCGCAAGCCGCACCAGATCAGCCGAATGGGCATCTCGCGGACGTTCCAGAACATCCGCCTGTTCCCCGAGATGACCGCGCTGGAGAACGTCATGGTCGGGACCGACTCCCGGCACAAGACCAGCGTGCCCGGTGCGCTGTTCCGGCTGCCCCGGTTCAAGCCGAAGCCGCACGAGGTACCGCAGGTCACCGCCCCGGACGGCATCAAGCGGACCTGGCAGCAGGTGCGTCGGTCGTGCGCGCAGACCTTCGGGCTGTCCCGGCACATCCTGGAGGAGCGGGCCGCCGAGGCCAAGGCGATGGAGTTGCTGCGCTTCGTCGGGATCGCCGACCGGGCCAACGACGAGGCCCGCAACCTGCCCTACGGCTACCAGCGCCGGCTGGAGATCGCCCGGGCGCTGGCCACCGAGGCGAAGCTGATCTGCCTGGACGAGCCGGCTGCCGGCTTCAACCCGGCGGAGAAGGAGGAACTGCTCGCCCTGATCCGGAAGATCCGCGACATGGGGCTGACCGTGCTGCTCATCGAGCACGACATGCGCCTGGTCATGGGGGTCACCGACCGGATCGTGGTGCTGGAGTTCGGCCGCAAGATCGCCGAAGGGGCGCCCGCCGAGGTCAGTCGGGACCCGAAGGTGATCGCCGCATACCTGGGGGAGTCCGCCGATGACGCTGCTTGAGCTGGAGAACGTGAGCGTCGCGTACGGCCGCATCGAGGCCCTGCACGGCATCAGCCTGACCGTCAACGAGGGCGAGGTGGTGGCCCTGATCGGCGCGAACGGCGCCGGCAAGACCACGACCATGCGGGCCATCTCCGGGATCCGGGCGCTGTCCGGTGGTCGGGTCACCTTCAACGGCGAGGACATCAGCAAGCTCCGGGCCGACCTGCGGGTCGTCCGGGGGCTGTGCCAGTCGCCCGAGGGTCGGCAGATCTTCCCCGGCATGACCGTCATGGAGAACCTGGACATGGGGGCGTACACCCGGCGGGACTCCGCCGGCATCGCCGCCGACCTGGAGCGGGTGCTGGAGCTCTTCCCCCGGCTGCGCGAGCGGCGCAAGCAGGCCGGCGGCACGCTCTCCGGCGGTGAGCAGCAGATGCTCGCCGTCGGCCGGGCGCTGATGAGCCGTCCGAAGCTGCTGCTGCTGGACGAGCCGTCGATGGGTCTGGCCCCGATGGTCATCCGGCAGATCTTCGACATCATCACGGAGATCAACCAGCAGGGCACCACGATCCTGCTGGTGGAGCAGAACGCCCAGCAGGCGCTCTCCCGGGCGCACCGGGGGTACGTGCTGGAGACCGGTCGGATCGTGAAGGAGGGATCCGGTCAGGACCTGCTCACCGACCCGGCGGTCAAGGAGGCGTACCTCGGCGTGGCCTGAGCCGCGTCGTAGCGTCGGCGGCCGTCCGTCCCCCAGGGGGCGGGCGGCCGTCCGGCGTCTGCCCGGAGGTCGGTTTCCCTCCGACGAGCGCGGTGCCGCCGGCCGGAGATGTCGGGCGTTGCGACTAGAGTCGCTGCCGTGACAGCTACGACCCCGCGCCTGCTCCTCGTCGACGGACACTCGATGGCATACCGGGCTTTCCACGCCCTGCCGGTGGAGAACTTCTCCACCACGACCGGGCAGCCGACCAACGCGGTCTACGGCTTCACCTCCATGCTGATCAACGTGCTCCGCGACGAGCAGCCGACGCACATCGTCGTCGCCTTCGACGTCTCCCGCCGCTCCTTCCGCACCGAGAAGTACGCCGAGTACAAGGCCGGCCGCAAGGAGACCCCGACCGACTTCAAGGGCCAGGTCAGCCTGATCAAGGAGGTCCTCGACGCGCTGCGCGTCCCGGTGGTCGAGAAGGAGGGGTACGAGGCCGACGACGTCATCGCCACCCTCGCCTGCCAGGCCCGCGACCAGGGCATGCAGGTGCTGATCAGCAGCGGCGACCGGGACGCCCTCCAGCTCGTCGGCGAGCGGGTCACCCTGCTCTACCCGCGCAAGGGCGTCTCCGACCTGGCCCGGATGGACCCGGCCGCCGTCGAGGCGAAGTACGGCGTCGGCCCCGAGCGCTACCGCGACCTGGCCGCGTTGGTCGGCGAGGACAGCGACAACCTCACCGGCGTCGACGGCGTCGGCCCGAAGACCGCCGCCAAGTGGATCAACCAGTACGGCGGCGTCGACGGCGTGGTCGCCAGCGCCGACGCGATCAAGGGCAAGGCCGGCGACAACCTGCGGGCCCAGCTGTCCCGGGTGATCCGCAACTACGAGATCAACTGTCTGGTCTCCGACCTCGACCTGCCGCTGCGCCCCGAGGACGCCCGCTGGACCGGCTGGGACCGGGAGGCCGTGCACCAGGTCTTCGACACCCTCCAGTTCCGCATCCTGCGCGACCGCCTCTACCAGTACCTGGAGGCCGTCGAGCCGGAGGCCGAGGCCGGGTTCGACCTGGCCGGCGAGGTGCTGACCGAGCCGGGCGCGCTGGCCGGCTGGCTGGAGACGCACGCCCCGGCCGGCACCCCGGTGGGGCTGGCGGTCAAGCTCGTCACCGGCCCGAACCGCCGGCACATCGCCTCGGTCACCGGCATGGCGCTCGCCACGGCCGGCGGCGCGGCGGCCTGGTTCGACCCGGCCGGGCTGGAGCCGGGCGACGAGTCGGCGCTGGCCGGCTGGCTGGCCGACCCGGAGCGCCCGAAGGTGCTGCACGACAGCAAGCCGGCGGTGCTGGCGCTGGCCGCGCACGGCTGGTCGCTGGAGGGCATCGCGCGGGACACTCAGATCGCCGCCTACCTGGCCCGCCCCGACCAGCGTTCCTACGACCTGACCGACCTGGCCCTGCGCTACCTGCACCGCGAGCTGCGGGTCGACGCCCCGGAGACCGGCCAGCTCACCCTCGACGGGCTGGGCGACGAGGGCGTCGTCGAGCAGAACCTCATGCTCCAGGCCCGGGCCACCCTCGACCTGGCCGACGCGATCGACGCGGAGCTGTCCCGCGACGGCGAGCAGCCCAACCGGCTGATGGCCGGGGTGGAGCTGCCGCTGATGCGGGTGCTCGCCGGCATGGAGCGGATCGGCATCGCCGCCGACACGCAGTACCTGTCGGAGCTGGAGGCGCACTTCGCCGCCGAGGTGAAGGCCGCGGCGCAGGGCGCGTACGAGGCGGTCGGCCGGGAGTTCAACCTCGGCTCGCCCAAGCAGTTGCAGGAGATCCTCTTCGGCGAGCTGGGCCTGCCCAAGACCAAGAAGATCAAGACCGGCTACACCACGGATGCCGACGCGCTGCAGTGGCTCTACGCGCAGAACCCGCACCCGGTGCTGGAGCACCTGCTGCGCCACCGGGACGTCGCCAAGCTCAAGTCGACCGTGGACGGCCTGCTCAAGTCGGTCTCCGACGACGGGCGGATCCACACCACCTTCAACCAGACGGTGGCGGCGACCGGTCGGCTCTCGTCCACCGAGCCCAACCTGCAGAACATCCCCATCCGCACCGAGGAGGGGCGGCGGATCCGCCGGGCCTTCGTGGTGGGGGAGGGCTACGAGTGCCTGCTCACCGCCGACTACAGCCAGATCGAGATGCGGATCATGGCGCACCTGTCGTCGGACGACGCGCTGATCGAGGCGTTCAACTCCGGTCACGACTTCCACGCCGCCACCGCCTCGTCGGTCTTCGGGGTGCCGATCGGCGAGGTCACCCCCGACCAGCGCCGCAAGATCAAGGCCATGAACTACGGCCTGGCGTACGGGCTGAGCGCGTTCGGTCTCTCCCAGCAGCTCGGGATCAGCGCCGAGGAGGCGCGCGGGCTGATGGAGAACTACTTCGCCGGGTTCGGCGGGGTCCGGGACTACCTGCACGAGGTGGTGGCCCGGGCCCGGCAGGACGGCTACACCTCCACCATCCTCGGTCGCCGCCGTTATCTCCCCGACCTGGTCAGCGACAACCGGCAGCGCCGGGACATGGCCGAGCGGATGGCGCTCAACGCGCCGATCCAGGGCTCCGCGGCCGACATCATCAAGGTCGCCATGCTGCGCGTCGACACCGCGCTGCGCGACGCCGGGCTGGGCTCGCGGATGCTGCTCCAGGTGCACGACGAGCTGGTCTTCGAGGTGGCGCCGGGTGAGCGGGACACCCTGGAGGCGCTGGTGCGCCGGGAGATGGGTGCGGCGTACCCGCTGTCGGTGCCGCTGGAGGTGTCGGTCGGCGAGGGGCGGGACTGGAACAGCGCCGACCACTGACCGGGCTTGGCCGGACCGGGACCGCCGGGCCGCGAGGCAGTGCCTCGCGGCCTCGGGGACCCCGCTCCGGTCGCCGGGTCCGGCGGGAGGGCGCGGGTCAGCGTCCGGGTCCCCGGCGCTCCTTCGGGGGAGTGCCGTGCCGATCGAGGGCCCGCCGGGACGGGCCGCCCGGGGGCGGAAGCGGACCCTTGAGGGGGTCGTGACCCCAGTTCATCAGGGACCAGCGCCACTTGGTGTCGCGCACGTCGCCGGAGGGGCGCTGGGCCATGTGCCGGCGGACGTAGCCGACCACCTTGCGCATGTGCTTGTAGTCGCCCTCGGACAGGTCGCCGCGCTTGCGTCGCAACAGGTCGATGATCTTCCGCCCGGATTCGTGCCCCACCGACTCGCCGCCCCCGGAGCGGCCGCCCTTGTGCCAGCCGACCTGCTTCGACTGGTCGGTCTCCAGCCAGGAGGAGATCTCGCCGGGCTTCATGTTCACCGCCTCGGTGAACTCCTGGTACGTGTCCCGGCCGTCGTCACGGCTGCTCATGACGCAACGCCTCCGGCCGGTGGGCGACGTCGCGGCCCGAGTCGTCGTTGCGGATCCGGTACTGCGGGTCCTCCTCCGTCGCGTTGACCGCGTGCCCGCGTACGTGCGTCCGGTCGATCAGCTTCTCCTTGACCACGCCGTACGCCCGGCCGCTGTGACTGGCCCAGGAGACGTGGTCACCCGCGCGGAATTCCCTCTGCTCGGCCATGCCGCGCGGGTACCCGCCGTCGATGCCCCGAAACGACGCCCCCTCGCGTGCGGCGTGGTCAGCCGGCGGGCTTGTCGGTGACGAAGATGGCGGTGCCGGGGAAGATCCGCCCGCGCAGGGGGCTCCACTGCCCCCAGATTCCCTCATGCCCCGCCGGCCACTCCGGCTCCACCAGATCCAGCAGCCGGAACCCGGCGCCGACCAGCTCGCGGATCCGGTCGCCGAGGGTGCGGTGCTGCTCGACGTAGGTGGCCACGCCCGACTCGTCCTGCTCGACGTAGGGGGAGCGGTCGAAGTACGAGTGCACGGCGGTGAGCCCGCCCTCGCCGGGGTCGTCGAGGAAGATCCAGCGCATCGGGTGGGTCACCGAGAACACCCACCGGCCGCCCGGGCGCAGCACCCGGGCCACCTCGGCCATCAGCGCGGCCGAGTCGTCGACGAAGGGGATCGCGCCGAAGGCGGTGCAGGCGATGTCGAACGCCCCGTCGGCGAAGGGCAGCGCCAACGCGTCGGCCTGCACCAGCGGCACGCGTACCCCGGTGCGCTCGGCCGCCTGCGCGGCGTGCCGCAACATGCCGGCGGAGAGGTCGAAGGCGACCGGCCGGGCGCCCTGGGTGGCCAGCCAGCGGGCGCAGGCCGCGCCGCCGCAGCCCACCTCCAGCACCCGGCGTCCGGCGACGTCCCCGAGGAGCCGGGCGTCGGCCTCGCGCAGGCCCTCCGGGCACCAGACGAAGTCCGTGTCGCCGAGGAAGGCGCCGTGCTCGGCCTGGTAGTCGTCGGCGTCGGTGTCCCACCAGCCCCGGTTGGCCCGGCGGGTCTCCGCGTCGCCGACCCGCCGTCGGGTCACCCTGTCGTCGTCCACCCGCTCACGCTAGGCCCTGGCCCGGTCGAGGCCGAGGGCGACCGGCCGGCGGAGACGGCCGCGATCGGTACGGCAGCGCGATCGGTGCCGGGGGGCGGTGGCGGGCGAGGGCGGTCTGCGGGCGCCGCGGCGGTGCGCTACCTTCTCTGCTTGGTGGGACGGCTGTGACGGAGGAGACAGTCGAGACGCTTTTCCCCCGAAATCTCCGCTTTCGCAGCTGATGAGGTCGCGAGGACATGGGAGGCCTTGCACGCTGTGGTAATGCAGCGGGTAGGCTAGACGATGCGCTCGCGGATCGTGTGCCTCGGCAGGGAGCAGGTGCGCGGTCACCGGAGCCACTAATGATCTTCACTTGGCGATCGTTCGGTGTGCCCGATGGCGGATCCGCTGGCGCGAAATGGTCACCGCGACACCACGCCTGCTGTGACAACCCATCCGACCGGAGCAACCGCCCACATGACGAGCAGCATCGAGGCCCCCTCGAGCGCCACCCGGGTCACCCACGACGATCTCGGTTCCGAGGAGGCTTTCCTCGCCGCGATCGACGAGACCATCAAGTACTTCAACGACGGCGACATTGTCGAAGGCACCGTCGTCAAGGTCGATCGGGACGAGGTCCTGCTCGACATCGGCTACAAGACCGAGGGCGTCATTCCCTCTCGGGAGTTGTCGATCAAGCACGACGTGGACCCCGCCGAGGTCGTCTCGGTCGGTGACCACATCGAGGCCCTGGTCCTCCAGAAGGAGGACAAGGAGGGTCGTCTGATCCTCTCCAAGAAGCGGGCGCAGTACGAGCGGGCCTGGGGCACGATCGAGAAGATCAAGGATGAGGACGGGGTCGTCCGCGGTTCGGTCATCGAGGTGGTCAAGGGTGGCCTCATCCTCGACATCGGGCTGCGCGGCTTCCTGCCGGCCTCCCTGGTCGAGATGCGGCGGGTGCGCGACCTGCAGCCGTACGTCGGCCGCGAGCTCGAAGCCAAGATCATCGAGCTGGACAAGAACCGCAACAACGTGGTCCTGTCCCGCCGTGCCTGGCTGGAGCAGACGCAGTCCGAGGTGCGCACCGAGTTCCTCAACAAGCTGCAGAAGGGCCAGGTCCGCAAGGGCGTCGTCTCTTCGATCGTCAACTTCGGCGCGTTCGTCGACCTGGGCGGCGTGGACGGCCTGGTGCACGTCTCCGAGCTGTCCTGGAAGCACATCGACCACCCGTCCGAGGTCGTCGAGGTGGGCCAGGAGGTCGAGGTCGAGGTCTTGGACGTCGACCTGGACCGCGAGCGGGTCTCGCTGTCGCTGAAGGCGACCCAGGAGGACCCGTGGCGGCAGTTCGCCCGCACCCACGCGATCCAGCAGATCGTGCCGGGTAAGGTCACCAAGCTGGTGCCGTTCGGCGCCTTCGTCCGGGTGGACGACGGCATCGAGGGCCTGGTCCACATCTCCGAGCTGGCCGAGCGCCACGTGGAGATCCCGGAGCAGGTCGTGCAGGTCGGCTCCGAGGTCATGGTCAAGGTCATCGACATCGACCTGGAGCGCCGCCGGATCTCGCTGTCGCTCAAGCAGGCCAACGAGGGCTTCGTCGAGGGCGAGGAGCACTTCGACCCGACCCTCTACGGCATGGCCGCGACGTACGACGCCGAGGGCAACTACATCTACCCGGAGGGCTTCGACCCGGAGACGGGCGAGTGGCTCGAGGGGTACGACAAGCAGCGCGAGACCTGGGAGAACCAGTACGCCGAGGCGCGTCAGCGTTGGGAGGCCCACACCAAGCAGGTGCAGACCTCTCGCGCGGCCGACGCCGAGGCCGCTGCCAACCCGGCTCCGGCCGTCACCGGTGGCACCACCACCACGACCACGACGGCCCCGAGCCGTCAGGCCGAGGAGCCGGCCGGCACCCTGGCCACCGACGAGGCGCTCGCCGCTCTGCGGGAGAAGCTCGCCGGCGGCAAGTGACCCGGTGACAACTCCAGCTCGGCGCGGCTGACGCCGCGCAGCGACCTGGAGCCGTCACTGACGACGACGGGCCCCGTTCCCGCGATCCGGTAACCACCGGGTCGTCGGGGGCGGGGCCCTCGCGCGTCTCGGGCCGTCCCCCTCGCCGCGCACGCGCAGCCACCCCTGGCCGTGCCCGGCGCAGCTCGGCCGCTCCCGGCCACGCCGTGGCCGGCGGTTGCCGCCAGGGCGACTTGATCCATCCCCGTTTGCGGCGTGTGGTGGTGTCCCGAGGCCCGGACAACCGCCACATACCGCAAACGGCGAGATTTCCGCCCCCCTCACGCTGTTTTGTGGTGGGGGCGGTGATCCGGTTGACTGGTCCGGTGCTGATGGTGGGACTGACCGGAGGGATCGGCTCCGGCAAGAGCGCCGTGTCGGCCCGGCTGGCCGAGCGGGGTGCGGTGGTCATCGACGCGGACCAGATCGCCCGTGAGGTGGTCGCCCCGGGCTCCGAGGGGCTGGCGGAGATCGTCGCCGCCTTCGGCGACCGGGTTCTCGACGCCGGCGGCGCGCTGGACCGGGCGGCGCTGGGCGCGGTGGTCTTCGGCGACGAGGTGGCCCGCCGCCGGCTGGAGGCGATCACCCATCCGCGGGTGCGGACGCGTACCGCCGAACTGGCCGCCGTGGCGCCCTCGGACGCGGTGGTGGTCAACGACGTGCCACTGCTGGTGGAGGTGGGGCTCGCGCCGACGTACCACCTGGTGGTCGTGGTGCAGACGGCCGTCGCCACCCGGCTGGAGCGCCTGGAACGCGACCGGGGGATGCCCCGCGCGGAGGCGGAGCGGCGGATCGCCGCGCAGGCCGACGACGCCCGCCGGCGCGCGGCGGCGGACGTGGTGCTCAGCAACGACGGCACCCTCGATGAGCTGCACGCCGCCGTGGACGCCCTCTGGCGGGACCGGCTGCTGCCCTACGAGCGCAACGTCCGCGAGGGCCGGGTGGCCCGCCCGGAGCGGGTCGTGCTGACCGAGCCGGACCCGACCTGGCCCCAGCAGTACGCCCGGCTGGCCGCCCGGATCCGGCACGCCGTCGCCCCGGCGGACCTGCGGGTGGACCACATCGGCTCGACCGCCGTGCCCGGCCTGGCCGCCAAGGACGTGATCGACATCCAGGTGACCGTGTCGTCGCTCGACGAGGCGGACGGGCCGCTCGCCGAGCGGCTCGCCCGGGCCGGCTTTCCGCGGCTGCCCGGGGACTGGTGGGACAGCCCCCGCCCGGCCGGCAGCGGGCGGTGGGCCAAGCGGTTCCACGGCAGTGCCGATCCGGGGCGCCCGGCCTACCTGCACCTGCGGGTGGCCGACTCGCCCGGCTGGCGGTACGCCCTGCTGATGCGGGACCACCTGCGCGCCGACCCGGACCAGCGGTCCGCCTACCTGCTGCTGAAGCGGGAGCTGGCGGCCTCGGCGCCGGACAGCGGCGGGTACGCGACCGTCAAGGACCCGTGGTTCGACGAGGAGCACCTGCGGGCCGAGGAGTGGGCCGCGCAGACCGGCTGGCGGCCCTGACCGGTCACCGGCGGCCCGCCGTGCCGGCCCGCGCCGCCGGGGCCTTGGCGGCGGTCGGTCCGGGCCGGGGCGGCACGATCCCGGCCGGCACCGGCGCCGGGGTGAGGTCGAGCTGGGCCCAGGCGCCCGCCCGGGTGCGCAGCTCCAGCCGGCGGGGCAGGCCGGTCCGGTCCAGCCAATAGCGCAGTCGCAGCCCCTGGACGCGCAGCTCGACCACGTCCACCACCCGGCCGGCGACCCGGTCGGCGCGCAGCCGCACGGCGGCCGCGGGCCGACCGGGCGCGGTGTCCGCCCGCAGCGCCGCGTCGATGAGCAGGTCGAGATCGTCCAACGGGCGGGCGCCGGTCCGCCAGCCGGCCCCGGCCGGTGGTGGCAGCGGCGGGCCGTTGGCGGCCCCGGTGGCGCCGGCGCCCGGCCCGACCGGCACCTCCGCGCGGGCGAAGCCGTCCCGGTCGCGCCGCAGCAGGGTGCGCCGGCCGAGGGTGTCCAGCTCGGCCACCGACAGGTAGGCCACCCCGCCGGACCAGCTCAACCATCCCGAGCCGCGTAGGTTCGCGGCGGTGCCGAGCGGAACGGCGATGGTGACCGCGGCACCGGGCTGGGCCCGCAGCCGGGCGGGCAGCCGGGCCAGCCGTTCGGCCTCGGTGTCGGTGAGCGCGCGGGGCAGCCCGGGTCGGCCGCCCAGCGCGTCGACCGGCCAGATCGTGGGCCGGTCGTTGCGTTCCAGCTCGACGGCGGCCGGCTGTCCGCCGGGCAGCCGGCCCTTCCACCGGTGCAGTCGGGAATCCCCGTCGACCCACCAGCGGGGGTCGCCGTCGCCGGCCGCCGGCGGGGCGGGTGGACGGGCGGTCGGGTCGGCGGCGGCGGTGGGCCTGGGCAGCGGGGCCTGGAGGACGTCCACCGGCTCGCCGGCGAGGGTCTCCCGTCCCACCCACCGCCCCGCGCCGTGGCGCAGCGGGTCGGCCGGCTCAGCCCGGTCCGCGCTCAGCCCGAAGAGCACCTCGAGCGCCCCGGCGAGGGGCCGGCCGGCGGGCAGGTCGCGCAGTCGCCAGCGGTCCGTCGGCGGCACCAGCGGAGGGGACGCCGGCGTGGGGACCGCGGCGGGGTCGGGGCGGAGCACGACGACCGAGGGCGTCGCCTGCACCAGCCCCCGGTCGGCGCCCGCGCCCGGGCCGCCCACGTCGAGGTAGGCCAGCGGCCGTGCCCAGTCGATCCAGCCGACCAGGTCGGTGCGGGCGGCCCCGGTCCCGACCGTCATCCGGACCCCGGCCCGCACGTCGCGGAGGTTGGTGACCCGGGTCGCGGCGAGCCGCTCGGCCTCGGCCGCGGTCAGCGCCCGGGCCGGCTCCCCGGGGGCGGGGGCCCAGCTCAGCAGCCCGGCGACCAGCGCCGCGGCCGAGGCGGCGGCGACCACGCCGAGGGCGACCAGGGTGGTCCGCCGGCGGGCGGGCTCCTCCGGGGAGCCCGCCACGGCGGCCAGGACCGGCGGGGTACGCAGCGCGTGCCGGGCGGCGTCGCGCCGGCGCCGGCCCGGCCGTCGGCGGCCGGCACCGTGGCCGGCCGAGCCGCGTCCGCCGTTGCCGCCGGGGGTACGGATGGGCGGCCGTGCGGCGACGGGGATGTCGGGGGGCGGGCCCGTGGGGGTGGACGGGGGCGGCCGGTCGGGGGAGGTCTCCACGAGTGGTTGAACGCCCGGCGGCGGCGAGGGTGACGAGGAAGCCGGTGCCGAGCAGGGGCGCTCGCGGCGGCCGGTCTGCGCCATGGGCGCGACCACGTCGGGTGCGCACGCCGGCGATGTCCGGGTGCTGCGACCCTCCTGTGCCGGGGGCGGGAGCCCCGTGAGGGCCCGGCCACCTGCCCGGTCGGCCGCCGCGAGCGGCCTACGGTGTTCAGGCTAGCGCGGTGGGATGTGGCCCACAATGGGAATATTGAAGCCGATCACGGACCCCCCGTAGTCGCGACGGAGTGTCGGACCCTCGGCGTACCGTTGATGTCATGGCGCTCGACATTCCCCGGCTCGACGGCCGCTTCCAGGTCGTCAGCGAGTTCCAGCCGGCCGGCGACCAGCCGGCTGCCATCGACGACCTTGAGCGTCGGGTCCGGCGCGGCGACCGCAACACCGTGCTGCTCGGCGCGACCGGCACCGGCAAGAGCGCCAGCACGGCGTGGCTCGTCGAGCGGCTGCAACGCCCCACCCTGGTGCTCGCGCCCAACAAGACGCTCTGCGCCCAGCTGGCCAAGGAGTTCAGCGAGCTGCTCCCGCACAACGCGGTCGAGTACTTCGTCTCCTACTACGACTACTACCAGCCCGAGGCGTACATCCCGCAGACCGACACCTACATCGAGAAGGACTCCTCGATCAACGAGGAGGTCGAGCGGCTGCGCCACTCGGCCACCATGTCGCTGCTCACCCGCCGGGACGTGATCGTGGTCGCCACGGTCTCCGCCATCTACGGCCTGGGCACCCCGGAGGAATACCTGGACCGCGCGGTCCGGGTCGCCGTGGGGCAGGAGCTCGACCGGGACCAGCTGCTGCGTCGCCTGGTCGACATCCAGTACACCCGCAACGACATGGCCTTCCAGCGGGGCACCTTCCGGGTCCGCGGCGACACGCTGGAGATCATCCCGGCGTACGAGGAGCTGGCGGTCCGGATCGAGCTGTTCGGTGACGAGGTGGAGAAGCTCTACTACCTCAACCCGCTCACCGGCGACGTGGTCCGCGAGGTCGACCAGCTGGTCATCTTCCCGGCCACCCACTACGCGGCCGGCCCGGAGCGGATGGAGCGGGCGATCCGCGACATCGAGACCGAGCTGGGCGAGCGGCTGGCCGAGCTGGAGCGGCAGGGCAAGCTGCTGGAGGCGCAGCGGCTGCGGATGCGCACCACCTACGACATCGAGATGATGCGCCAGGTCGGCTTCTGCTCCGGCATCGAGAACTACTCCATGCACATGGACGGGCGGCTGCCCGGCAGCCCGCCGCACTGCCTGCTCGACTACTTCCCCGACGACTTCCTCACCGTCGTCGACGAGTCGCACGTGACCATCCCGCAGATCGGCGGCATGTACGAGGGCGACGCGTCCCGCAAGCGGATGCTGATCGACCACGGTTTCCGGCTGCCCAGCGCCGCCGACAACCGGCCGCTGCGCTTCGACGAGTTCCTGGAGCGGGTCGGCCAGATGGTCTACCTCTCCGCCACCCCCGGTCCGTGGGAGCTGGAGCAGGCGCAGGGTGAGTTCGTCGAGCAGGTGATCCGCCCGACCGGGCTGGTCGACCCGGAGGTCGTGATCAAGCCGACCAAGGGCCAGATCGACGACCTGATGCACGAGATCAAGCTGCGCACCGAGCGCGACGAGCGGGTGCTGGTCACCACGCTGACCAAGAAGATGGCCGAGGATCTCTCCGACTACCTGCTGGAGAACGGCATCCGGGTGCGCTACCTGCACTCCGAGGTCGACACGCTGCGCCGGGTCGAGCTGCTGCGCGAGCTGCGCAAGGGCGAGTACGACGTACTGGTCGGCATCAACCTGCTCCGGGAGGGCCTCGACCTGCCCGAGGTGTCCCTGGTCGCGATCCTCGACGCCGACAAGGAGGGCTTCCTGCGCAGCGGCCGGTCGCTGATCCAGACCATCGGCCGCGCCGCCCGTAACGTCTCCGGCCAGGTGCACATGTACGCCGACAAGATCACTCCGTCGATGGCGGCCGCGATCGACGAGACCGACCGGCGCCGGGCCAAGCAGATCGCGCACAACGAGGCGCACGGCATCAGCCCGGAGCCGCTGCGCAAGAAGATCCACGACATCCTCGACGACATCTACCGCGAGGCGGAGGACACCGAGAACAGCCGGGTCGGCGGGGCGGTGCGCCAGCTGTCCCGGGGCAAGGCCCCGGTCAAGGAGACCCGCAGCCGCAGTCGGGTTGGCGCGGCCGGCCCGTCCCGGGAGGGGATGGCCCGCGCCGATCTGGCGCAGCTCATCCAGGAGCTCAACGACCAGATGCTGGCCGCCGCCCGGGAGCTGCAGTTCGAGCTGGCTGCCCGGATCCGGGACGAGGTCGCCGACCTCAAGAAGGAACTGCGCGGGATGGACGCCGCGGGCGTGAAGTAGGGGGAGCGGGGGATGGGCGGGATCGAGGCCGTGGTCGGTCTGCCCGACCCCCGCCTGCGCCCGTTCGTCGACCGGTACCTCGGCTACCGCGAGCCCGCCTCGCTGCCGCTGGTCCGCCGCGAGGTGGCCGGCGCCTTCGTGGTGCTGGTGCTGGGCTGGGGCGCCCCGCTCGACGTGGTCAACCCGCGGGCCGGGCGCGGGGCGTACGGGGTGGACTCGTTCGTCGCCGGTCCCTTCGACGGCCACTGCATCACCTCGACCCTGGGCGTGGGGCTCGGCGTGCAGCTGGTGCTCACCCCACCGGCGGCCCGCCGGGTCCTCGGCCTGCCGCTGGGTGAGCTGGCCAACCGGGCCGTGCCGGTCGGCGACCTGCCGGACCGGTGGCTGGACAGGCTGCGCCGCCGGCTGGCCGACGCGCCGGACTGGACGCGCCGGTTCGCCCTGCTCGACGCGGCGCTCGGCGCGCGGCTGGCCGGCTCCGCCCCGCTCGATGCGACGCTGGGCCGGGCGTGGCGCCGGCTCGCCGGCACCGGCGGGCGGATCGGCGTCGGTGAGCTCGCCGACGAGCTGGGCTGGAGCAGCCGGCACCTCGCCGTCCGGTTCCGTGGGGAGCTGGGGCTGACGCCGAAGGCGACCGCCCGGCTGCTGCGCTTCCAGCGGGCGTACGCGACGCTGGCCCGCGACCTCGTTCCCCGGCCGGGCGCCGACGCCCCCGGCGATCCGGGTGGCTGGGCGGAGCTGGCCGCCCGCTGCGGGTACTACGACCAGTCGCACCTGATCCGGGACTTCCGGGAGTTCGCCGGTACGACGCCGGCCGCGCTGGCGCGCTCCGGATCGCTTTCGTCCAATCCCGGCTGACCGGGCCGGCGGCAGACTCGGGGCATGCGAAGCATCTACCCGGTCTTCCGGTATCCCGACGCCCGTGCCGCCATCGACTGGCTCTGCGCCGCGTTCGACTTCCAGGTCCACGAGGTGCACGACGCGCCCGACGGGTCCGTCGCGCACGCCCAACTCGGCTACGGCGGCGATCTGATCATGCTGGCCACCGGCAGCGGTCCCCTTGTCCGGCCGGCCGACGACGACTACGTCGTCTACGTGGCGGTCGACGATGTCGACGCCCATCACGGCCGGGCGAAGGCGGCCGGCGCGGAGATCGTCCGGGAGCCCTTCGACACCGACTACGGCTCCCGCGACTACACCGCCCGCGATCTCGCCGGCAACGTCTGGTCTTTCGGCACGTACCGGCCCTGAGCGGTGCGCTCCGCCCGGCGGCGAGCGGTCGCGCCCGACGGGGGCGTCGCCGGGCGGTTGCGGTGCGCGAGCAAGGTATTGCCCTGGGTGACGGTCCTGCGTACCCTCCGTCGTGGGGAGGCCGGGATGCCGTTGTCATCGAGTCCTGTCATTCGCCGTGCGCGCCTCGGCGCCGAGTTGCGCCAGCTGCGCAGACGGGAGGCGCTCACCCTGGAACAGGTGTGTGGGCTGCTGGGCTGGGCCTCCACGTCGAAGCTGTCCCGCATCGAGCTGGGGCAGAGCCGGCCCGACCTCGCCGACGTGCTCGACCTGCTGGACGTCTACCAGGTGCCGTCGCCGCAGCGGGAGGCGCTGATCGTCATCGCCCGGGACGCCGCGACCAGCCGGGGCTGGTGGAAGGCGCTCGGCGAGATGCACGAGCGGCAGCGCACGTACGCCGAGCTGGAGGCGGGGGCGGCGGCCATCGTGGAGTACCAGCCGGCCGTCGTACCCGGTCTGCTCCAGGCCCCCCGGTACGCCCGCCTGCGGGTCCTCGCCGGCCGGCTGGTGCACCCGGACGTCGACGTGGACGCCGACGTGCGGGCGCGGCTGGCCCGCCAGGAGGTGCTGCGTCGCCCCGACCCGCCGCACTACACCGGCCTGCTGGACGAACGGGTCTGCGAGCCGGCCGGCGTGCCGGTCGAGATCTGGCAGGAGCAGTTGGCGCATCTGCTGGCCCTGGCCGACCTGCCGAACGTGACGATCCGGGTGGTGCCCCGCACGGCCGCCCCGCCCGGGGCGGTGCACGCGCTGACCGCCTACTCCTGCTACTCCTTCCCCGACCCGGCCGACCCGCGCACGGTGATGCTGGAGACGCTCGCCAACGACGTGCGGCTGGTGACCGACGTCGACGTCGCCCGCTACGACCGGATGACCGGCTGGCTGTCGGCGGTGGCGTTGAGTGCGGAGGAGACCGCCGCGCTGCTGCGCGACCGGGCCGGCGAGGTCGCCAACGGCGCGCGCCCCGGCGGCGCCGAGGGAGAGCCGGCGGGTCAACCGGCCGGCGGGTGAGCGCCGCTCAGCGGTGCTGCTGGAAGCCGCCCTCCGAGTCGATCACCTGTCCGGTGATCCAGTCGGCCTCGGGGGAGCAGAGGAAGCGGACCAGCCGGGCGGCGTCGTCCGGGGTGCCCCACCGCCCGCCGGGAAGAGCCCGGCCACCGCGGCGTGCACGTCCGGCGGGGCGTAGCCGGTGTCGGTCGGCCCGGGGTTGACGCAGTTGACCGTGATGCCGCGGGGCATCAGCAGCGGGCGAGCTGGGCGGTCAGGTTCTCCACGCCGGCCTTGCTGGCGGCGTACGCCAGCTCACCGGGCATCGGGCCGAGCCGCTGCCCGCTGGAGAAGAGCACCAGCCGGCCGCCCGAGCCGGCGGTGAACGCGGCGGCGAACGCCTCGGCGAGCAGCAGCGTCGCCCGGACGTTGACCAGCAGGTGCCGGTCGATCTCGGTGGCGTCGAGCGTGCCGAGCGGGGTGTGGGTGGAGTACGCGTGCACGGCCACCACCGCGTCGAGCCGGCCGTGCCGGCGTACCGCCTCGGCGACCAGCGCACCGGGCGCGGCCGGGTCGAGCAGGTCGGCCGGGACGTACCCGGCGGCGGCGCCGAGCTCGGCGAGCAGCGCGGGCACGCGTCGGGGTCGCCGCCGTAGGGCTGGGCGTCGTCGTAGGCCGGCAGGCCGCTGAGCAGCAACCGGTGCCCGTCGGCGGCGAGCAGCCGGGCCACCGCCGCGCCGATGCCGATCCGACGGCTCACGCCGGTCACCAGGAAGACCCGATCACTCATGATCGACAGTCAACCCGCCGCCCCGGTCGGCGCCAGCAGATTGTCGCCGCGCGGCCACCGGACCCGGCACCCCCGAACGCGTCGGGGCCGGTGTGCCGCACGTGCGTCGCACGGTAACCGGCGGGTACGACAATGACGGGTGTGGATCCGCTGGATCAGGCCGGGACGTCGACGAAGTGCTCGACCCGGGGCGGGCCGGCGAAGTGCGGGCCGATCAGCGCCCGCCACTTGCCGAACGCCTCGCTGGCCCGGAAGTTCTGCTCGTGCGCCTCGACCGAGTCCCACTCGACCAGCAGCACGAACCGGGTCGGGGTCTCGATGCCCCGGGTCATCCGGGCCGACCGGCAGCCCTCGACGGCCGTCAGGATGCCCTGCGCCTGCGCGTAGGCGGCGGCGAACTCGTCCTCGTGTCCGGGCAGTACGTCGATGAGCGCGACCTCAAGCACCATGACCGAAAGCCTCGCACGCGCGGCGGTCAGACCGGCGGGAGGGGTCATCGCCGCCTGGACTCCGCCTCGGCTCGGCCAGGGACTTTGACACAGGCCCTAGGGTGATCGCTCGGGCCAGGGGAGGGGCGGATCATGTTGGACTGGTTGACCACGGTGGCGTTCACCGTCGGGGGCGTCGGGACGACCTGGGCGGAGCTGCTCGGCTTCGCCACCGGCGTGCTCAACGTCTGGCTGGTCGCTCGGCAGCACATCGTGAACTGGCCGGTGGGCATCGCCAACGTGCTGCTGCTGATGGTGCTGTTCTGGACCGCCGGCCTGTACGCCGACGCCGGCCTCCAGGTCGTCTACGTGCTGCTCGGCCTCTACGGCTGGTACCACTGGCTCTTCGGCGGCGAGCGGCGCAGCCGGCTCGCGGTCAGCCGGACGAGCGGCCGGGAGTGGGCCGGGCTGGCGGTCGCCGGGGTGCTGCTCACCGGCGGGCTCTGGGCCCTGCTGGACCGGGCCACCGACTCCACCGTGCCGCTGGCCGACGCGTTCACCACCGCGCTGTCGCTGCTGGCCACCTACGGGCAGACCCGCAAGCTGGTGGAGAGCTGGTGGCTCTGGATCGTGGCCGACCTGGTCTACGTCCCGCTCTACGCGTACAAGGGTCTCTGGCTCACCGGCGCGCTCTACCTGGTCTTCCTGGCGCTCTGCGTACTCGGGTTGCGGGCCTGGCGGGCCGACCTGCGCGTGGCCGGCGCCCTGACCGTGGTGCCGCCGGGTCCGGCCCCGGCGACCGCGTGAGCGGGCCGCCGGCCGGCCCGGCCCGGCCGGAGTTCCGGCACGGCCTGGTGGTCGGCAAGTTCTACCCGCCGCACGCCGGGCACCACGCCCTGATCGAGGCCGCCGCCGCCCGCTGCGCGGCGGTGACCGTGGTGGTCGCGCCGTCGCGCCGGGAGTCCATCCGGCTCGAGCTGCGGCTGGACTGGCTGCGCGAGGCGCACGCGCACACCCCCTGGGTCCGGTTCGTCGGCCGCTACGACGACCACCCGGTGGACTACGCCGACCCGGCGGCCTGGGACGCGCACTGCGCGGTCTTCTCCGCCGCGCTCGGCGGGCGCCCGGTGGACGCGGTGTTCTCCTCGGAGGCGTACGGCGGGGAACTGGCCCGGCGGTTCGACGCCACGGCGGTCTGCGTGGACCCGGACCGGCGGGTCGTGCCGGTCTCCGGCACGGCGGTGCGGGCGGACCCGGCCGCGCACTGGGACCGGCTGAGCCCGGCGGTGCGGGCCTGGTTCGTCCGGCGGGTGGTGGTGGTCGGGGCGGAGTCCACCGGGACCACCACGATGGCCGCCGCCCTGGCCGCGCACTACGGCACGGCCTGGGTGCCGGAGTACGGCCGGGAGTTGACCGCCCGCAAGCTGGCCCGGCTGCGCGCCGGGCGGCCGGCGGCGACGGTCTTCGACGTCACCTGGGACCGGGACGACTTCGTCGAGGTGGTCCGCGCCCAGCAGGCGGCGGAGGACGCCGCCGCCCGGTCCAGCGGCCCGCTGCTGGTCTGCGACACCGACGCCCGGGCGACCGCGGTGTGGGAGGAGCGGTACCTGGGCTCGGCGTCGGAGCCGGTCCTGGCGGCGGCCCGCCGACCCGCGCTCTACCTGCTGACCGACCACGTCGGGGTGCCGTTCACCGACGACGGGCTGCGCGACGGCGCGCACCTGCGGGCCTGGATGACCGAGCGGTTCCGGGCCGAGCTGGCCGGCTGCGGGGTGCCGGTGATGGAGCTCACCGGGCCGCACCCGGAGCGGCTGGCCCGGGCGGTGGCAGCCTGCGACGCGCTGCTGGCCGCCGGTTGGTCGCTCGCCGATCCGCTGCTGCCACCCGCCTGAGCAGCGCGTCCACCACTCGGCCGCGCCGGTACCGGGATTGCACCTAGCCTCCTAGGACGGCGTAGGGGACGTGCCACGGATCGTGTCGGAAGGTGATACTGCCGGCAATCCAGGTACCTGGAGATGCGGTGGCCGGCCGGGATGGTGAACAATGGCCCACGAGGAGGGGAGTATTCCCTCGCGACGGAGTCGTCAGCACGGTCGACCGCCGAACCCGGCGGCCCGACCCGGCGCCGTCGGTCATCGCCCCGCCCGCGGGTCGCTGGCGGAAGAGACCTCCGACAGTCACCAGAGTCCGCGTCACCGCCCACCCCGCCGTCACCCGGCGTACGGTGTGCCCGACGCCGCGTGTCTGCCGGAGGAATGGATTTGAACGTGTCCGGATTGGTGTGGGCCGGAACCCTCGTCGTGATGACGGCGGTCCTGCTCATCGACCTCTTCATCGTCGGTCGACGGCCGCACGAACCCAGCGTCCGCGAGTCGAGCCTGTGGGTCGGCTTCTACGTGGCCCTGGCCCTGATCTTCGGCGCCGGGCTCTGGCTCACCTCCGGCCCGAGCGTGGCCGGCCAGTTCTACACCGGTTGGCTCACCGAGTACAGCCTCTCGGTGGACAACCTCTTCGTCTTCGTGATCATCATGGCCCGGTTCGGGGTGCCCCGGCAGTACCAGCAGAAGGTGCTGCTCATCGGCATCGTGCTGGCCCTGGTCATGCGGGGCGGGTTCATCGCCGCCGGCGCGGCGTTGATCTCCCAGTTCTCCTGGGTCTTCTACATCTTCGGCGCGTTCCTGATCTACACCGCGGTGAACCTCGCCCGGCAGGGCGAGCCGGACGAGGACGAGTTCAGCGAGAACCTGCTGATCCGGTGGAGCCGCAAGGCGTTGCCGATCTCCAAGAACTACGACGGCGCGAAGCTGACCACGCACCAGGCCGGGCGGCGGCTGTTCACCCCGATGCTGATCGTGATGATCGCCATCGGCACCACCGACCTGATCTTCGCGCTGGACTCGATCCCGGCGATCTTCGGCATCACCCAGGAGCCGTACCTGGTCTTCACCGCGAACGTCTTCGCGCTGATGGGGCTGCGGCAGCTCTACTTCCTCCTCGGCGGCCTGCTGGACCGGCTGATCTACCTCAGCTACGGCCTGGCGGTGGTGCTCGGCTTCATCGGCGTCAAGCTGGTGCTGGAGGCCCTGGCCGACAACACCCTGCCGTTCATCAACGGCGGTGAGCACGTCGCGTGGGCTCCGCACATCCCGATCTGGCTCTCCCTGACGATCATCCTTGGCACCCTCGCCGTGGCCACCGCCGCCAGCCTGGTCAAGTCGTCCCGGGACCGGCGCCGCGAGCTGGCCGACGTCCGGCGCTGAGCCGCACCCGCCTACGCGGAGCAGGGGCACCCCGTTCGCCGGGGTGCCCCTTTCGCGTACGGGTCAGACCCGGCGGACGGCGACCAGGGTGGCGGTCCGGTCGGCGGGGAGCTGCTCCTCCAGCACCCGGCGTTGCCGGTAGCAGGCGTGCAGCATCCGGCGGTCGCCGGCGGGCTCGGCGGTGACGATGCCGACGTGGTGGATCGGGCGTCCGGGGCGGGCGAAGAAGTACAGGTCGCCGGGGTGCTCCTCGCCCAGCGGCACCGGCGCGGTGGCCTCGGCCTGGTCGTCGGCGTCGCGGGGCAGGGTCACCCCGAACCGGCGCCAGGCCAGGTGCACCAGGCCGGAGCAGTCGATGCCGTGGCTGGAGACGCCGCCCCAGATGTAGACCACGTCGCGCAGGCGCTCGGCGACGGCCAGCACCTCGCCGGGCTCCGGTCGGCCGGTGGGCAGCGGCACCACGTCCGCCTCGGGGATCCACAGCGGCTCCGGTTGGCCGGGGGCGTGCACCGGACGCCACCCGTCGACCGGGCCGCCGGCCGGGGTCAGTCGGGTGCCGAGGACGACGCCGGGCACGACCACCGGGCCGTCCGGCGCTCCGTGCAGGGCGGTGACGCCCGCGTCGACCACCAGCGGCTCACCGGCGGGGGTGACCGGCTCCTCGGGGGCCAGGTGGGCGGTGGGCAGCCAGCCGGGGTAGCCGCGCGGGTCGAGGTCCGCCGCGGGCTGCTCGACGGCGACCACGCGGGCCCAGCCGTCCGGGCGCAGCTCGGTGACCAGCACCCGCTCGCCGAGCAGCAGCTGGCTCAGCACGCACTCGCCGACCCGCTGGTCGGTGTCCATCCCGGCGACCCAGGCCGGGATGTCGGTGCGGGGGGCGAGGGCGGGGCGGTCGACGGGGCGTACCGCCTCGGGGGTGGCCCAGAGCGTCGCGACGGCGACCCGGACGACGGCCTCGCGGCCCGGTTGCAGCTTCACGTCGACCTCCGGTTCGGGCGGGCGCCTATCCGGACCCTATGAAAGAAAACAACGATCATCAACTCCGGTGCTGCACTTTTGCTTCAGTGACGGAGGAGATGCCCAGCCCGGGCGCGTCCGGCAACACGACGGTGGCGCCGTCGTACCGGATCCCGCCCCGCACCGGCGACCAGGCCAGCCACCAGGCGGCGTCCAGGTCAGACACGGCCGTCGTGCGGTACGCGGCGACCAGGCTGGCGGCCGCCCCGATGCCGACCGCGCTCTCCATCATGGAACCGACAATGGTGCCCATGTCGTGGGCGCGGGCCAGGTCGAGCAGGGTGCGGGCGGTGTGCAGGCCGCCGCACTTGGCCAGCTTGACGTTGACCATGTCGGCCGCCCGACGGCGGATCACCTCGACCAGGTCGCGGACGCCGAAGACCGACTCGTCGGCCAGGATCGGCACCTCCACCCGGTCGCTGACCCAGGCCAGGCCGTCCAGGTCCCACCGGGACACGGGCTGCTCGACCAGCTCGACGTCGAGCCCGGCGTCGACGATGCCCCGGATCACCCGCACCGCCTCGCGCGGGGTCCAGCCCTGGTTGGCGTCCAGCCGGATCCGCATCCCGGGGCCGACCGCCGCCCGCACCGCGCGGACCCGGTCCAGGTCGGTCGCCGCGTCCGTGCCGACCTTGAGCTTGAGCACGTCGAAACCCTCGGCGCGGCGCTGCTTGGCCGCCGCCGCCAGCTCCACCGCGTCGCCGGCGGCCAGCGTGACGTCCGTCGGGACGCGCAGCGTGGTGCCGCCGAGCAGCCGCGCCAGGGGTACGCCGAGCCGTCGGGCCGCCAGGTCGTGCAGCGCGACGTCGAGCGCCGCCTTGGCCGACTCGTTCCCGGTCACCGCCGTGCGCACCTCGGCGCAGCGGGCCACCAGGTCGTCGGCGTCCCGGCCGGCGACCGCAGGGGCCAGCATGTCGCGTACGCAGGCCTCGGCGCCGGCGACCGAGGCGCCGGTCACCTTCCAGACCTGGGGTGCCTCGCCGAAGCCGGACCGCCCGTCGGAGTCGATCACCTCGACCACCAGGGTGTCCACGGTGGTGGTGCGGCGCAGCGCGGTGACGAACGGAGTGTGCAGGGGCGCGGAAAGCCGGTGGGTGCGTACCGCGGCGATCGTCATGTGCGGCACCCTATACGGAGACGGGCAGCGCAGGGGGAGGCCGAATGGGCAGGCGGGACTGGGAGCTGGTGGGCGCGCCGAACGCGCGTGATCTGGGCGGGCTGCCGGCCGCCGACGGGCGCCGGGTGCGTGCCGGGAGGCTGATCCGCACCCCGGCGCTGGGCCGGCTCACCGACGCCGACCTGCCGGTGCTGGGCAAGCTCGCCCCGGCCTGCGTGGTGGACCTGCGGGACGCCTCCGAGATGGTGGTCGCCCCGGCGGACCGGCTGGTGGGGGAGCCCCGGGTGGTGCACCTGCCGGTCCTCGACCCGGCGCACCCGGTCTTCACGTACGTCTCGGCGCTGCTGCTCGGCCACGACCTGGAGGCGTACGACGAGCTGGCCCGGGAGGGCACGCCGGCGGCGATGGCGGCGATCTACCGCTGGTTCGTTACCGGGGAGTCGGCGCGGGCGGGGTTCGGCACGGCGCTGCGGCTGGCGGCGGACGCGGACAACCTGCCGCTGCTGTTCCACTGCTCGGCCGGCAAGGACCGCACCGGCTGGCTGGCGGTGCTGCTGCTCACCGCGTTGGACGTGGACCCCGCGGCGATCCGCGCCGACTACCTGTGCCACAACGAGCTGACCGTGAGCCTGCGCGAGGTGCTGCTGGAGGCGATGGTGGGGCGGCAGCCGGCGCTGGACCCGGAGACGGTGCGCCCGGTGCTGGAGGTGCGCCCGGAGTACCTCGACGCCGCCTACGACGAGGTGCGCCGGGTGCACGGCTCGTTCGACGCGTACCTGCGCGACGGGCTGGGCGTCACCGACGAGGTGCGCGAGGCGCTGCGGGACAACCTGCTGGAGTGACCCGGGTCAGCCGGCCAGGTCGTGCCGGGCCGCCCAGACCCGCGCCGAGACGTCGGCGATCAGCCGGCAGGCGTCGTCCTCGATCTCCTCGCCGGTCGGGCCGCCGTCGGCGAGGTCGGTGGTGGTGCAGACGGCGATCACGTACGGCGGGGCGTCGTCCGGCAGGACCACGCCGGCGCCGTGCCGGACCCCCCGTACCCAGCCGTTCTTGTGCGCGATCCGGGTGCCCTCCGGCAGCCCGGCGGCCAGGTCCTCGCGGTGTTCCTGGGCCAGCAGCACGTCCCTCATCGCCGCGCAGGCGGCCGGGGAGGCCAGCGGCCCCGGGCGGGCGGCCCCGGTGACCAGCCCGCCCAACACCGCCGCGAGGTCGGCGGCGGTGACCAGGTTGGTGATGCCGGCGTCCCGGGCGGCGAAGTCCTCGATGCCCCGGCCGGTGACGCTGTGCCGGGCCCCGGCCAGCGCCCAGGCGCGGGCCACCGCCGGCAGGCCCACCCGGCCCAGCACGATGTTCGTGGCCAGGTTGCTGGACCGGGTGATCATCCGGTCGGCGAGCCACCGCAGCGGGGCGCTCCCGCCCACCCGCGCCCACACCGCGTCGTCGTTGTCGTAGTGCTGGGCGCAGGAGAAGCGGGGCGTCCCGGGCTGCGCCGAGTCGAACTCGTTGACCACCGGGATCGGCGCGTCCAGGTCCAGCTCGCCCGCCTCGGCGGCCCGGTGCAGCGCGAGCAGCACCGCGACCTTCATCGTGCTGGCCGCGTAGTGGGTGGCGTCGGGCCGGCGGGTCCAGGTCGGTGCCGCGCCCAGCCGCCCCACGTACGCCGAGACGGTGCCGGGCACCCGGTCCAGCCGCGCGTCGAGATCATCCCAGCTCATGCCGGAGACCGTAGCCGATCATTCCCGGCGCGGGACAGCGCGACCCTGGTCCGGGCGCCTACCGTGCCGACATGACGGTTGCCGCCTACGACGCCCACGCCGACTGGTACGAAGAGTTCGCCTCCGACACCGCCGCCGACTACATGACCCGGGTCCGCCGGCAGCTCGCCGACCTGCTCGGCCCCGGCCACGGCCGCTGCCTCGACCTATGCTGCGGCACCGGGGCGCACGCCGCCGAGCTGCGTCGACTGGGCTGGGAGCCGGTCGGCGTCGACCTTTCCGGCGGGCAGCTCCGGCACGCCCGCGCCCGGCTGCCGGTGACCCGGGGCGACGCCGCCGCGCTGCCGGTCGCCGACTCGGCGCTGCCGGCGGTGGCCTGCGTGCTCGCCCACACCGACGTGCCCGACTACCCGGCGGTGATCGCCGAGGCGGCCCGGGTGCTGGCGCCCGGCGGGCGCTTCGTCCACGTCGGGATGCACCCGTGCTTCATCGGCCCGTTCGCCGACCGGTCCGACCCCGGGCGGATCGTGGTCGACGGCGGCTACGCCGAGCGGGAACGCAGCTTCCGGGTCTGGTCGACGCACGGGGTGCGGGCCCGGGTCGGCGCCTGGCACGTACCCCTGGCCGACCTGCTCAACGCGGTCACCGCCGCCGGCCTCACGCTGACCCGGACCACCGAGTCCGGGTCCGGCCCGGTGCCGGACCTCTTCGCCCTGCTGGCCGTCAAACCGGGCCGAGGGTGACCGACGGGCGGTGTGAGGGAGCGGGAACGGGCGGAGCCCGGACCGCAGGGGCGGTCCGGGCTCCGGTGGTGTGCCGGGCGGTGGGTCAGCCGGCGTGCTTGCGACGGGCGGCGGCCCGGCCGCGCAGCGCCTGGTCCAGCACCACCTTGCGGATCCGGACCGCGCTCGGAGTGACCTCGACGCACTCGTCCTCGCGGCAGAACTCCAGCGCCTGCTCCAGGGAGAGCTTGCGCGGCGGGATCAGCTTCTCGGTCTCGTCGGAGGTCGAGGCCCGCATGTTCGTGAGCTTCTTCTCCTTGGTGATGTTGACGTCCATGTCGTCGGAGCGGGAGTTCTCCCCGACGATCATGCCCTCGTACACCTCGGTGGTCGGCTCGATGAAGAGCTGTCCGCGCTCCTGCAGGTTGATCATCGCGAAGGCGGTGACGGCGCCGGCCCGGTCCGCGACCAGCGAACCGTTCTGCCGGGTCCGCAGCTCGCCGAACCACGGCTCGTACGACTCGAACACGTGGTGCAGGATGCCGGTGCCCCGGGTGTCGGTGAGGAACTCGGTGCGGAAGCCGATCAGGCCGCGCGCCGGAACCAGCCACTCCATCCGGATCCAGCCGGTGCCGTGGTTGACCAGCTGCTCCATCCGACCCTTGCGGGTGGCCAGCAGCTGGGTGATCGCACCCAGGTACTCCTCCGGGGCGTCGATGGTCAGGCGCTCGACCGGCTCGCAGATCTTGCCGTCGATCTCCCGGGTGACCACCTGCGGCTTGCCGACGGTCAGCTCGTAGTTCTCCCGGCGCATCTGCTCGACCAGGATGGCCAGCGCCAGCTCACCACGGCCCTGCACCTCCCAGGCGTCCGGCCGCTCGGTCGGCAGGATCCGCAGCGAGACGTTGCCGACCAGCTCCTTGTCGAGCCGGTCCTTGACCATCCGGGCGGTGACCTTGGCGCCCTTGACCCGGCCGACCAGCGGCGAGGTGTTGGTGCCGATGGTCATCGAGATGGCCGGCTCGTCGACGGTGATCAGCGGCAGCGGGATCGGGTTCTCCGCGTCGGCCAGGGTCTCACCGATCATGATCTCCGGGATGCCGGCGACCGCGATGATGTCGCCCGGGCCCGCCGAGTCGGCCGGCTTGCGCTCCAGGCCCTCGGTCATCAGCAGCTCGGAGATGCGCACCCGCTGGGTGCTGCCGTCGGTGCGGCACCAGGAGACCGACTGGCCCTTGCTGATGGTGCCCTGCCGGACCCGGCACAGCGCCAGCCGGCCGAGGAACGGGGAGGCGTCGAGGTTGGTGACGTGTGCCTGCAGCGGCGCCCCGTCCTCGTACGCGGGCGCCGGGATGGTGTCCAGCAGGGTGCGGAACAGCGGCTCCAGGGAGCTGCTGTCGTCCGGCACCGAACCGTCGGCCGGCTGGGTCAGCGAGGCGATGCCGTCGCGGGCGCAGGCGTAGACGATCGGGAAGTCGATCTGCTCCTCGTCGGCGTCCAGGTCCAGGAAGAGCTCGTAGGTGTCGTCCACGACCTCCTTGATCCGGGCGTCCGGGCGGTCCACCTTGTTGATCACCAGGATGATCGGCATGCGGGCCTTGAGCGCCTTGCGGAGCACGAACCGGGTCTGCGGCAGCGGACCCTCGCTGGCGTCGACCAGCAGGACGACCCCGTCGACCATGGTGAGGCCGCGCTCGACCTCGCCGCCGAAGTCGGCGTGGCCGGGGGTGTCGATGATGTTGATGGTGACCGGGTCGGAGCCGTCCGCCGGCATGTACCGCACGCCGGTGTTCTTGGCGAGGATGGTGATGCCCTTTTCCCGTTCGAGGTCCATCGAGTCCATGACCCGCTCGGTTACCTCGCCGCGGGCGCCGTAGGCGCCGGCCTGCCGCAACATGGCGTCGACCAAGGTCGTCTTGCCGTGGTCGACGTGGGCGATGATGGCGACGTTGCGGAGGTCGGTGCGAAGCTGCATACCCTCCATACTCCTGTCTACGGTTGCCGGGGCACGTGTCGGGGTCACCCCCAGATGGCCCGGATCTGTGTCGGAACTCCTGTTCCGACCGTTCGCGCGGCTGGCATGCTGGCCCCCGTGTTCATGGGGACCGGATGCATGACCTGCTGACCTCGCTGCAGGGCCTACCGTCCCTGCTGATCTATGTGATCGCCGCGACAGTCGTCGCGGGGGAGACCGCGGTGATCTTCGGTCTGCTGGTGCCGGGCGAGGCGACCCTGTTGCTGGTCGGCTTCTTAGCCTACGCGGGGACGCTCCGGCTTGTTCCCGCGCTGTTCGTCATGACAGGTGCGGCGGTGATCGGAGACACACTCGCCTTCCGCTCCGGCCGCCGGTACGGCCCCCGGCTGCGCGCCAGCGGGCTGGGTAACCGGGTGGGGCCCGAGCGGTGGGCCCGGGCCGACGCGCTGCTCGGCCGGCTGGGCGGGCGGGGGGTGTTCGCGGCCCGGTGGATCGCCTTCGCCCGCACCCTGGTGCCCCGGCTGGCCGGCGCGGCCGGCCTGCCGTACCGGCGGTTCGCGCCGTGGAACCTGGCCGGGGTGGCGACCTGGGTGGGCGGCTCGGTGCTGCTCGGCTACCTGGCCGGCGAGTCGTACGAGACGGTCTCCCGGCTGCTGGGTCGGGCCACCGGGGTGGTGCTGGTGCTGCTGGCCGTGCTGGCCGCGATCGTGCTGGCCGGGCGGTGGCTGGGACGCCATCCCGACCCGGCGCGGGCGCTGCTGACCCGGGCCGCCGCCCTGCCGCCTGTGCGCTGGGTCACCGGCCGCTACGGCATCCTCTTCTTCCTGATCGCCATGCACCTCGGGCCGGGCTGGGCGCTGCTGCTCAACCTCGGCGCCGGCCTGCTGCTGCTGTCGGCGGCCGGGTTCGCCGTCGCCTGGCTGCTGGAGGCGGTGGTGCGCTTCAGCGGGCTGGCCGTGGTCGACGGCGCGATCGCGGACTGGTTCGCCCACCGCCGTACCCCGGGCGCGGTGCAGGCCGCCCTGACCACGGTCTCGGTGCTGCGGGGGTCGTTCCTGATCGTGCTGGTGGCGGTGGTGGCCGGGGTGCTCGCCTGGCGGCACCGGCCCTGGCGGGCGGACCTGCTCAGCGTCTTCGGCACGGTTGGGGCCTTCCTGCCGCTGGTGGTGCTGGCGGTGGTCGCCGACGCCACCCCGTCGGCCCGGGCGGCGGTCATGTTCCCGACGCAGAACGCGGTGGTCGCCGCGAGCCTCTGCACGCTCGCCTGGCTGGTCTCCCGCGACGCCCGCTGGCCGGTGGCGGTGGCCGCCTGGACGGCGGCGGCGGCCGGCATCGCCGTGCTCGGCGGGGCCCGTCTCTACCTGGGCTGGAGCACGGCCAGCGGAACGGTCACCTCGGTGCTGCTCGGGGTGGCCTGGACGGCGGTGTTCGTGGTCGCCTGGGCCACCCGGGACCGGGCGGTACGCGCCACCGGCGCCCCACCGCCCCGGTAGCCGCGTCCCGGCCCCGCTGGACCGGCGCCTCGTGACGTCAGTGCCGCGCCGGGCCGGGACGCGACGGGCGCCCCGGGGCCTCGTGACGTGAGTGCCGCGCCGGGCCGGGACGCGACGCGCGGCCCGGCCCCGGGAACGGTCAGTGCCGCGCGGCGACGGGCTCCGGCTGCACCGGCGCGTCGGGCGCGGGAACGCGGTGGATGCGGCCCGGCGCCCAGAATCGGTCACCCAGCAGGAAGGCCAGCGCCGGGACGAGGACCGTGCGCACCAGCAGGGTGTCGAGCAGCACACCGATGCAGACGATGATCCCGACCTGGGTCAGCGTGATCAGCGGCAGCACGCCGAGGACGGCGAAGACCGCGGCGAGCAGGATGCCGGCGCTGGTGATGACCCCGCCGGTGACCCGGAGCGCGGAGAGCAGGCCGTCCCGGGTGCCCGCGCTGCGGGCGTCCTCCCGGGCCCGGGTGACCAGGAAGATGTTGTAGTCCACGCCGAGCGCCACCAGGAACACGAACGCGATCAGCAGGACGCCGCTGTCCAGCGCCGGGAACCCGAGGACGTGGTCGAAGAGCAGCCACGCCGCGCCGAGGCTGGCGAAGAACGACGCGATGACGGTGAGCACCAGCAGCACCGGGGCGACCAGGCCCCGCAGCAGCAGCACCAGCACTGCGCCGACGAGCAGCAGGATGATCGGCAGGATCATCCGCAGGTCCTTCCCGTCGGCCTCGGTCGAGTCGTACGTGGCGGCCACCGGGCCGCCGACCACCGCCCCGGCGAACTCGTCCGCGCCGTCGACCGCGGCCGGGGCGGAGCCGGGGACCGCGGCGACCGCGTCCCGCAGCGCCTCGATCGCCCGGTCGGAGGCGGCGGTGCCCGGCTCGGCCGCCAGCACGACGTCGACCTGGGCGATGCCGGCGCCCGCCTCGCCGGGCCGGGCGGACGCGACGCCGGGGACGGCCGCCGCGGCGGCCGTGACGGCCGGTGCCGCCGCGGGGGTGGTGAGCACGGCGACCGGCTGGGTGGTTCCGGCCGGGAACGCCTTCGCCAGCGTCTCGGCGCCGGCGACGGCCTCGGGCTTCACCCGGAACTGCTCGGTCTCGGACAGTCCGGTGCGGATGCCGAGCCCACCGAGCGCCAGGCCGGCGAGCAGCAGCGTGGCGAGGACGGCGACCGGGGCCGGCCGACGGACGACGGCGGCGCCGAGGCGGCCCCACAGCCGGCCCTCCCGCGTCGCGCTGCCGGCCCGGGGGACGAACGGCCAGAACAGGCCCCGGCCGAAGATCACCAGCGCGGCGGGGAGGACGAAGAGCGCGGAGAGCATGGCGAAGACCACACCGGTGGCGCAGGCCACCGCGAGGGCCCGGTTGAGCTCCCGCTCGGACAGCAGCAGGGTGAGCACGCCCAGGACCACGGTGATGCCGCTGGCCAGGATCGGCTCGGCGGTGCGGCGCAGGGCGGCCCGCATGGCGACGAAGCGGTCCTCCTCGCGGCGCAGCTCCTCCCGGTAGCGCGCGATGATCAGCAGCGCGTAGTCGGTGGCGGCGCCGAAGACCAGCACGCTGGCGATGCCGGTGACGGCGCCGCCGGGCATGTTGATGCCGAGCGCCGGGACGATCGTGTCGAGGGCGCGCAGGGTGAGCTGCTCGGTCGCCGCGACGACGACCAGCGGCACGATCCACAGGAACGGGCTGCGGTAGGTGATCAGCAGCAGCAGCGCGACCACGGCGGCGGTGACCAGGAGCAGCGTGGTGTCGGCGCCCTCGAAGACCTTGGTGAGGTCGGCGGTGAAGGCCGGCCCGCCGGTCACCTGCACCGCGAGCCCGTCGGGCAGGCCGGCCAGGGCG
The DNA here is from genome assembly GCF_900091515.1 of Micromonospora purpureochromogenes. Classification (NCBI taxonomy): domain Bacteria; kingdom Bacillati; phylum Actinomycetota; class Actinomycetes; order Micromonosporales; family Micromonosporaceae; genus Micromonospora; species Micromonospora purpureochromogenes. Next base: position 2,628,416 of record NZ_LT607410.1, read on the forward strand.
GCGCGGAGCTGGTCGACCGTCTGCCCGACCTGCTCCTGACCACCGGCGGTGGACAGCGGTACGGCGACCAGCGCCACCGTGCCGTCCGGGGCGACCTGCGGCGGGCTGACCCGCCCGCCGACGGCCAACCGGGCCAGTTCGCCCGAGCGCGCGGTCAGCGCGGCGCGGTCGGCCTCGGTGAGCGCCCCGCCGTCGGCGCGGCTGAGCACCACGATCGCCGGCTGGGTGTCGCTGGAGGGCAGTTCGTCCTGGAGGCGCTCGACCTGGGTCGACTGCCACTCGACCGACAGGCCGGTGGCGGAGACCGGGTCGGGATTGGCGGGCTTCGGCAGCCCGAAGACCGCCGCGCCGACGACGAGCGCGGCTACCACGGTGAGCCAGGCGGCCAGCCGGCCGCGGGCGACGCGGGTGAACACAGACATCGGATGCCCTCACGGTCCTTCGACTTGAAATCTCGGCTATCAAGAGTCTTGCCGAGCGAGAGCATTGGTGCAAGTTGTCGAGTATCTTGACAAGCGAGATTGCCGTGGGCTGCTCTATGCTGCACCCCGGGTGGTCCGACAGGGGGTACGACCAGACGTGGCAGCGCACGGCATGTATCGACGGCGGGACGACCGACGCAGTCAGCTGGTCGCCGAGATCACCAGCGACCTGCGGCGGTACTCGGTGGACGCGCAGCACATCGGGCACGCCTTCGCCGGCCTGCACGGGCTCAACCCCACCGACCTGCACGCCCTGATCGCCGTCATGGACGCGGAACTGACCGGTGACCCGATCACCCCCGGGCGGCTGGGAGAGCAGCTCAACCTCTCCTCGGGCTCGGTGACCGCACTGATCGACCGGCTGGAGCGGGCCGGGCACATCCGCCGCGACCGGGACACGGCCGATCGGCGCAAGGTCTTCCTGCACTACGCCGACCAGGGCGCCGCGCTGGCGATGAGCTTCTTCGGCCCGCTCGGCCGACGCACCGACGAGGTGATGGCCCGCTTCAGCGACGAGGAGCTGGAGGTCGTGCACCGCTTCATGGCGACGATGGTCGACTCGATGCGGGCGCACCGCGACGCCGTCCGGGCCGAGTCGGCCCGCCGCCCGACGAGCTGACCCGGCGCCCGGGCGAGGCGTATTTCGGCCCAGGGTTCCGCGCACCCGCGCGTCCGGCGTATCGGTGACTTTCCGTTGTGGATGCTGGGTGGCGGCGCGGGGTGACGCGGCCTGCTGCGGCCGGCGTGTCCCAGCCGGCTCACAGCTTCGTTCCATCTGAAGAGAAGCCACTTGAGCTGGGCGTTTGTTCGTTCGTCCGGTTATCGTTCAGCCAACGCCCGACGAAGTGCAGCTCGTGGTCGGGCTCGCTCCCGCACCCGTACACCGCCACGCGGTGTCACTGTCGCGCCCGGCCCCTGACCCTACGGAAGGGGGAACCCATGACAACGGCTCCGGCCAATCTGCTGGCCGCCCGCCGCCTGTTGCTCGACAACCTCAACATCGACCCCGACACGGCTCGCGACGACGACCTCGAACCCGGCGAGGTCGGCATCGTCGGCGATCCCGCCCATCGTGGCGGCTACCACTGCGGCTCCGACCGGGTGGTGACCAACGACTACTCGGTGGTGGAGTCCACCCGGGACTCGACCGGGCTCACCCTGTACGCCTCCGCGCTGGACGTCGGCATCTTCGAGGTCCGCTCCGGCGGTCGGACGCACAACCTGCGCACGTTCTCGACCTGGTGTGTCGCGCAGTGCGTGGCGAACACGCCGGACAGCCGCGACGTGCGCGAGATCATCTACTCACCGGACGGGAGCGTCGTCCGCCGGTGGGACCGGCTGGGCAGGCGCAGCAGCGGCGACGACTCGCACCTGTACCACACCCACTTCAGCTACTTCCGCGACTCCACGAAGGCGAACCGGGACCAGCGACCGCTGTTCCGGCGCTATCTCACCAGCATCGGACTCCTGGAGGACGACGACATGACCCCCGAAGAGCACACCTGGCTGCAGACCGTCCACCGCAACCTGACCGTCCTGGACGGACGTAACCCGGTCGGCCAGATCTACACCCGGATTGCGCTGGGCGAGGACCACACGGACCCCGCGTTCGTCGTCCAGCACCCGACCCTGAAGTCGCTCGGCGCGCAACTCACCGCGCTGCAGACGGCGCTGACCGCGCTCGCCAACAAGGACTTCACCGACGAGGCGGCGATCGTCCAGGGTGTGCTGGCCGGCCTCACGCCGGAGAAGATCGCCGCGGCGATCCCGCCGACCATCGCCAAACAGGTCGCCGACGAACTCGCCCGACGCATGGTCGCTTGATCACGCCGGACACCGGCCGGCCGTGGTCGGACCGGTCCCGGGCACGCGCAGTGGCGGCGGCCGACCCGACCGCCGCCACCGGCACGGACTACAGCGGACGGACGTTGTCCGCCTGCGGACCCTTCTGCCCCTGGGTCACCTCGAACTCGACCTTCTGGCCCTCGTTCAGTTCGCGGTAGCCGCTGGAGGCGATGGCCGAGTAGTGGACGAAGACGTCCGGGCCTCCGCCGTCCTGCTCGATGAAGCCGAAGCCCTTTTCCGAGTTGAACCACTTGACCGTGCCGGTTGCCATGCATCTCTCCCTGTTCAAGACGGGTGAGCACCCGCGTGTCGACGGATGATCGCCCTGTATCTCCCCGAGGGTAACCGGCGGAACGCTCGTTCGCTGGCTGAAGTGCCGCAAGGCGGCGAAGAGAAAAATCGCGAGTCGGACGCGAAAGCCGCGCGATGCCGGGTCGGCTCCGGCATGCTCGACCGGTGAACGGACTCAGCACGGCGGCGGTGAGCGTCCTGGCGCGCGAGATCGGCGCGCCGGGCGACGGGCTGGACCGGCTGCGACTGGTGCCCACGCCGTTCGTGCCGGAGGTGTGGCTGCACCTCGCCGAGGACGCCATCGTCTGGTGGGCCCGGATGGAGGCGGCGGCCGGCCGTACCCTCCCGCCGCCGTACTGGGCATCGGCCTGGCCCGGCGGGCAGGGGCTCGCCCGGTACCTGCTGGACCACCCCGAACTGGCCGCCGGACGTCGGGTGCTCGACCTGGCCGCCGGCTCCGGTCTGGTGGCCATCGCCGCCGCGCTGGCCGGCGCGTCCGAGGTCGTCGCCAACGACGTCGACCCGTGGGCGGTGGCGGCGGTGACGGTCAACGCCCGGGCCAACCAGGTGGCGGTCACGGCCACCGAGGGCGACCTGCTGGACGGCGACGGCACCGGGGTGGACCTGCTGCTCGCCGGCGACGTGCTCTACGACGCGGGGCTGGCCCGGCGGGTGCTGCCGTTCCTGCGCCGGGCCGCCGCCGCCGGGGCGGTCGTGCTGGTCGGCGACCCCGACCGGGGGCACCTGCCGGCCGAGGCCCTGGAGGTCGTGGCCAGTTATCCGGTGCCCACCACCGAGCCGTTCGTCGACTCGCCGGTACGCCGGGTGCAGGTGCTCCGGCCGCGCTGACCCGACGGCCGGCTCAGGGGTGACCCCGAGCCGGGGTTCAGGGCGGGGTGGGGGACCGGACCCGATGTGCCGGCCGCCCGCGGCCCATAGCGTCATGGCCATGCTGGATACGTTGGCCCAGGTCGGGGAGCTGCCCACCACACTGCTGATGGGGGCGCTGGGGCTGGTCATGCTCGCCGACGCCGTACCGCTGCTCGGGGTGCTGGTCCCCGGCGACGTCGCGGTGCTCGCGGCGGTGGGGGTGGGCAGCCCGGCGACCGGCGCGGCCACCGTCGCCGCGGTCGTGGCGGGCTGCGTCGCCGGCTGGTCGCTGAGCTTCCTCGCCGGCCGGGTGTACGGCGAGCGGCTGCGGCACAGCCGGGTCGGCGGCTGGATCGGCGAGGCCCGCTGGGCCGCGGCCGAGGGGATCCTGCGCTCCGGCGGCGGGCGGATGGTGCTCATCGCGCCCTTCCTGCCGGTGTTCAACGCGCTGCTGCCGCTGGCCGCGGGCGGGCTGCGGATGTCGTACCGGAGGTTCGTGACCTGCGCGACGGCGGGCGCCGCGCTCTGGGCCGGCCTCTACCTGGCGCTGGGCACCGCGTCCCGGTCGCTGGCCGGGCTGCTGCCGGGGGAGAGCAGCCCGATGCTGGTCACCATGGCGGTCGGCCTGGCGCTGGCCGGGGTGGTGCTGCTGGGCACCCGGCGCCGGCTGCGCGCCCTGACCGGCGCCGGCCAGCCGAGCTGACCGGCGCCGGACGCCTCACCAGCCGCGGGCCCGCCACTGCGGCAGCGACGGGCGCTCCGCCCCGAGGGTGCTGTCCCTGCCGTGCCCCGGGTAGAACCAGGTCTCGTCCGGCAGCCGGTCGAAGAGCTTCTGCTCCACGTCGTCGACGAGCTGGCCGAAGCGCTGCGGGTCCTGGTCGGTGTTGCCGACCCCGCCCGGGAAGAGGCTGTCCCCGGTGAACAGGTGCGGGGTGCCGGCCGGGTCGCGGTAGAGCAGGGCGATGGAGCCCGGCGTGTGCCCCCGGACGTGGATCACCTCCAGGGCGCAGTCGCCGACCGGCACGGTGTCGCCGTCGGCGAGTCGCTCCGCCTCGATCGGCAGGCCCTCGGCGTCGTCGCCGTGCACGAGGGCGCGGGCGCCGGTCTTCGCGACGACCTCCTCCAGGGCGACCCAGTGGTCCATGTGCCGGTGCGTGGTGACCACCGCGGCCAACCCGCCGTCGCCGACCAGGTCGAGCAGCCGGGGGGCCTCGTTCGCCGCGTCGACGAGCACCTGCTCGCCGGTGCCCTTGCAGCGCAGCAGGTACGCGTTGTTGTCCATCGGGCCCACCGACAGCTTCGTGACGGTGAGCCGGTCCAGCTCCCGCACGGCGGGCGGGCCGCCGGCGGTGACGTCTCCGGTGTAGCTCATGACGTGTCTATATCCATTCCGGTGGAGTCGGCAGGGGTCCGTCGGGGGCGACGGTCAGCGCCTCGCCGCGGCTGCGCCCGATCAACCAGGCGGCCAGCTCGGCGACCGGGCCGCTGACCAGCGGCGCGGCCTCACGTTCACCGACGACCAGCTCGTGTCGGCTGCCGTCGAAGCGCAGCACCATCGCCGGGACGTCGGTGCGGGCGGCCAGACCGGCGCCCACCTCGTGCAGCAGGTGGTGGGCGAAGGCCGCCGGCCAGTCCGCCGACCGGTAACCCACGTCGAGGTCCACGTGGTGCACCTCGATCTCGCGCAGCCGCCCCCAGACCAGCATCGCGGCCTTCCACGGGCCGCGCCGGGTCTGCACCGTGGCCGACCACGCCTCGACGGGCATGGCCGCGACCGCCTCGGCGAACCGCTCGGCGGAGTGGCGCAGGTCGTCCAGGTGGGCCGCCGGCGGCCGGCCCGCGCCGGCCTCGATGTCGGCGGCGCGGGCCTCCGGGCTGGCGTACATCGGGATGGGCTCGCCGGTACGGGCGGCGGTCAGCAGGTTGACGAAGCCGTCGGCGTTGCGGGCGAGGTGCGCCAGGACGTGCCCGCGGGTCCAGCCGGGCAGCAGCGAGGGCGCCGCGATGTCCGCGTCGTCGAGAGCGGCCGCGGCGCGCAGGAGCCGGGCCGTGGCGTCGTCCACCTCGCCGGTCAGCAGAAGCGGATCGGTGGTCACGCACCGACCCTAGCGGTACCGGGCGGGCCCGTCGCCGGGGAAATCGCTTTCGGCGCGTCGCCGCGGCACCTACCGTCGGCATCGAACGCGGCACCCGGACATCGGAGGAGAGGTGGTGGCCATGCCGGTAGCAGCACGCGTGCACCACCACGACCAGTTCCGACTCCGATGAGGATGCCATGACCATCGATCTTTCCGCCCTCGGTTTCGACGCCGACCGGGCGGCGTACGCACGACGGCGCCCCGACCGCCGACCGGGCCGGGTGGCCCGGGTCGACCGCGGGGTCTGCACCGTGCTCTGCGCGGACGGACCCGTCCGCGCCAGCCTCGGCCCGGCGGTGCTCGCCGCCGCGGCCCGCGACCTGACCGCCCTGCCCTGCGCCGGCGACTGGGTGCTCCTGGCCACCTGGCCGGACGGCCCGCTCACCGTGGAGACGGTGCTGCCGCGCCGTACCGCGCTGGTGCGCCGGACCGCCGGCAAGGACGCCAGCGGGCAGGTGCTCGCCGCCAACCTCGACGCCGCCGCGGTGGTCGAGCCGGTGCACCCGGAACCGGACGTCGCCCGCATCGAGCGGTTGCTCTCCCTGGCCCACGAGTCCGGGGCGCGGCCCGTGGTCGTGCTCACCAAGGTCGACCTGGCCGCCGATCCGGCGGCCGTGGCCCGGCAGCTCGCCGCGGTGGCGCCGGGGGTGCCGGTGCTGCCGGTCAGCGCCGAGCGGGGCACCGGGCTGGAGCCGCTGCGTCCGCTCGTCGCCCCCGGGCTGACGCTCGGCCTGCTCGGTCCGTCCGGGGCCGGCAAGTCGAGCCTGGTCAACGCGCTGGCCGGGGCCGCGGTCATGCCGACCCAGGCGATCCGCCGGGTGGACGGCAAGGGCCGGCACACCACCACCTGGCGGTCGCTGGTGCCGGTTCCGGGCGGCGGCGCGGTGCTGGACACCCCGGGGGTACGGGCGGTGGGCCTGCTGGACGGCTCCGCCGGGCTGGACCGTGCCTTCTCCGACATCGCCGAGCTGGCCACCGGTTGCCGGTACGCCGACTGCGGGCACGAGGCCGAGCCGGCCTGCGCGGTGCGGGAGGCGCTGGAGACCGGGGAGCTGCCCGTGCGGCGCTGGGAGAACTGGCGCCGGTTGCAGCGGGAGGTGGCGTACGAGAGCCGCCGCCGGGAGACCCGGCTGGCGGCCGAGCGGCGCGGCGGGTGGCGGGGTGGCCGCCGGCGGACGGCGCGTCCGGCACCCCCGGCGTCACCCGGCGGATTCTGAACCCCGCACCGGCGTGGGCCACCCCGGCTCGACCGGTGTGAGCTGGGGGAATGTGCGGGCGCGGAAAGTTGTCGTACCTCGGGGCTAGAGTTGCCGAGGCGTCATTTCTGCGCCCGTAAACCGCTCAGATCACGCTCCGAGCGGACAGATCCGCCTCACTTTCTTCACCCGGGAGTACACGGACAGTGGCCGACCGACTGATCATCCGTGGCGCGCGCGAGCACAATCTGCGTGACGTCAGTCTCGACCTGCCCCGGGACGCCCTGATCGTCTTCACCGGGCTGTCCGGCTCGGGCAAGTCCAGCCTGGCCTTCGACACCATCTTCGCCGAGGGCCAGCGCCGGTACGTCGAGTCGCTGTCGTCGTACGCCCGGCAGTTCCTCGGCCAGATGGACAAGCCCGACGTCGACTTCATCGAGGGCCTGAGCCCCGCGGTCTCCATCGACCAGAAGTCGACCTCGCGCAACCCGCGCTCCACCGTCGGCACCATCACCGAGGTCTACGACTACCTCCGGCTGCTCTTCGCCCGCATCGGCGAGCCGCACTGCCCGGTCTGCGGGGAGCGGATCTCCCGGCAGACCCCGCAGCAGATCGTCGACCGGGTCCTCGGCATGGCCGAGGGCACCCGTTTCATGGTGCTCGCGCCGGTGGTGCGCGGCCGCAAGGGCGAGTACGTCGACCTCTTCGTCGAGCTCCAGGCCAAGGGCTACGCCCGGGCCCGGGTCGACGGCGTGGTGCATCCGCTGACCGAGCCGCCCAAGCTCAAGAAGCAGGAGAAGCACACCATCGAGGTGGTGATCGACCGGCTCAGCGTCAAGGCTGGCGCCAAGCAGCGGCTCACCGACTCGATCGAGGCCGCGCTGGGCCTCTCCGGCGGCCTGGTGCTGCTCGACTTCGTCGACCTGGCCGAGGACGACCCGGACCGGGAGCGCCGCTACTCCGAGCACCTGGCCTGCCCGAACGACCACCCGCTGGCGATCGAGGACCTGGAGCCCCGGGTCTTCTCCTTCAACGCGCCGTACGGCGCCTGCCCGGAGTGCACCGGCCTGGGCACCAAGAAGGAGGTCGACCCCGAGCTGGTCGTCCCCGACCCGGAGCGCACCCTGCGCGAGGGCGCGATCCAGCCCTGGGCCACCGGGCACAACCTCGAATACTTCCTCCGGCTGCTGGAGGCGCTCGGCGAGAGCCAGCACTTCGACATCGACACGCCCTGGCGGGCGCTGCCGGCGCGGGCGCAGAAGACGATCCTGCACGGCTCCGACGACCAGGTGCACGTGCGCTACCGCAACAAGTACGGCCGCGAGCGCTCCTACTACACCGGCTTCGAGGGCGTGGTGCAGTGGATCGAGCGCCGGCACACCGACACCGAGTCGGAGTGGTCGCGGGACAAGTACGAGGGCTACATGCGGGACGTGCCCTGCGCGGCCTGCGGCGGCGCCCGACTCAAGCCCGAGGTGCTCGCGGTCACCCTGGCCGGCAAGAGCATCGCCGAGGTCTGCAACCTGTCCGTCGGCGAGGCGGCCGAGCTGCTGGCCGGCATCGAGCTGACCGACCGGCAGAAGATGATCGCCGAGCGGGTGCTCAAGGAGATCAACGCCCGACTGAAGTTCCTGCTCGACGTCGGTCTGGACTACCTCTCCCTGGACCGCCCGGCCGGGACGCTCTCCGGCGGCGAGGCGCAGCGCATCCGGCTCGCCACCCAGATCGGTTCCGGCCTGGTCGGCGTGCTCTACGTGCTCGACGAGCCCTCCATCGGCCTGCACCAGCGGGACAACCACCGGCTGATCGAGACGCTGCTGCGGCTGCGCGGCCTGGGCAACACGCTGATCGTGGTGGAGCACGACGAGGACACCATCCGGGTCGCCGACTGGATCGTCGACATCGGTCCGGGCGCCGGCGAGCACGGCGGCGAGATCGTGCACAGCGGCTCGGTGCCGGCGCTGCTGGAGAACCCGGAGTCGGTCACCGGGGCGTACCTGTCGGGGCGCAGGTCGATCCCGACGCCCCGGCAGCGCCGCCCGCACACCCCGGAGCGGGAGCTGGTGGTGCACGGCGCGCGGGAGCACAACCTGCGCAACCTCACCGTCTCCTTCCCACTGGGCCAGCTCATCGCGGTCACCGGGGTCAGCGGCTCCGGCAAGTCGACGCTGGTCAACGACATTCTCTACGCGGTGCTGGCCAACCAGATCAACGGCGCCCGGCTGGTGCCGGGCCGGCACACCCGGGTCAGCGGCCTGGAGCACGTGGACAAGGTCGTCGGCGTCGACCAGTCCCCGATCGGCCGGACGCCGCGCTCCAACCCGGCCACCTACACCGGCGTCTGGGACCACGTCCGCAAGCTCTTCGCCGAGACCACCGAGGCCAAGGTCCGGGGGTACGGCCCGGGCCGGTTCTCGTTCAACGTCAAGGGCGGCCGCTGCGAGGCGTGCTCCGGCGACGGCACCATCAAGATCGAGATGAACTTCCTGCCGGACGTCTACGTCCCCTGCGAGGTCTGCAAGGGTGCCCGGTACAACCGGGAGACGCTGGAGGTGCACTACAAGGGCAAGACCGTCTCCGACGTGCTGGAGATGCCGATCGAGGAGGCGGCGGAGTTCTTCTCCGCGATTCCGGCCATCCACCGGCACCTCAAGACGCTGGTCGACGTCGGCCTGGGCTACGTCCGGCTCGGCCAGCCGGCGCCGACGCTCTCCGGCGGTGAGGCGCAGCGGGTCAAGCTCGCCTCCGAGCTGCAGAAGCGCTCCACCGGGCGGACGGTCTACGTGCTCGACGAGCCGACCACCGGCTTGCACTTCGAGGACATCCGCAAGCTGCTGATGGTGCTGGAGGGCCTGGTCGACAAGGGCAACACGGTGATCACCATCGAGCACAACCTCGACGTGATCAAGACGGCGGACTGGCTGATCGACATGGGTCCGGAGGGCGGCCACCGGGGCGGCATGGTGCTCGCCACCGGCACCCCGGAGGAGGTCGCCGAGGTGGCCGAGAGCCACACCGGCCAGTTCCTGCGCCAGGTGCTCAAGCTCGACGGCGAGGCCAAGGGCGCCAAGGCGGCGACCAGCCGGGCGGCCAAGGCCAACGGCAGCGCTACGAAGTCGCGTACCCGGAAGGTGCCGGCCGCGGCGCGCTGAACGACGGTACGGCGGGGCGGGTCGGGGAACCGGGCCGCCCCTTCCGTTCCCCGGCGAGCCGCGGGCCGAGGAGATTGAACCGTCGGGCACAGTGTTGCGTGTGCCGAGGTGAGGCCGCGAGGTCGACGACCGGCGGCGGCAGTCGAGAGAAAGGCCGGAGATGAGTGACGACCAGGTGTTGACCGGACCCGGTACGCAGACGCGGCGAGCCCTGCTCGCGGGCGCCGGCGCGGTAGGGGCGTCGGTCCTCCTGACCGCCTGTGGAGGCGACGACTCCGGGGCCGGGACGACCGCGCCGACCAGCGGCGGACCGGGCGCCACCGCCGGCGACGCGGAGGGCGGCGACCGCGAGGGCTCGTCCTCGCTGGCGACGACCGGCGACATCCCGGTCGGTGGGGGCCAGGTCTACGCCGCCCAGGGCGTGGTGATCACCCAGCCGGAGCCGGGGCAGTTCAAGGGCTTCGACCCGATCTGCACCCACCAGGGCTGCCCGGTGTCGAACGTCGACGGCGGCACCATCAACTGCACCTGCCACAACAGCAAGTACTCCATCACCGACGGCTCAGTGAAGCAGGGCCCGGCGACCAAGCCGCTCGCGCCGAAGACGCTCAAGGTCCAGGGCGACCAGATCAGCCTGGCCTGAACCGCCGTCGCCGGCACCGGGCCTGCTCGATCATGAGGCCGGCGACGTCGGCCTCATGATCCACCGGCCGGGCGGCGGGGGAGCACCCCGCGGGTCGGGGGAGCGTGTCGGAGGTGCGGATTAGTCTTGACGGGTGGCTGACCCCTCGACCTACCGTCCCGCGCCCGGCAGCATCCCGGAGTCGCCGGGGGTCTACCGCTTCCGGGACGGCACCGGCCGGGTGATCTACGTCGGCAAGGCGAGGAACCTGCGCAGCCGGCTCAACTCGTACTTCGCCGACCCGGTCAACCTGCACCAGCGCACCCGGCAGATGGTCTTCACCGCCGAGTCGGTGGACTGGATCACCGTCGCCACCGAGGTCGAGGCGCTCCAGCAGGAGTTCACCTGGATCAAGCAGTACGACCCCCGGTTCAACGTCCGCTACCGCGACGACAAGTCGTACCCGTATCTGGCGGTCACCCTCGACGAGGAGTACCCCCGCCTGCAGGTGATGCGCGGCGCCAAGCGCAAGGGGGTGCGCTACTTCGGGCCGTACTCGCACGCCTGGGCGATCCGCGAGACCCTCGACCTGCTGCTGCGCGTCTTCCCGGCGCGGACCTGCTCCTCCGGGGTGTTCAAGCGGGCCGGCCAGGTGGGCCGGCCGTGCCTGCTGGGGTACATCGGCAAGTGCTCCGCGCCCTGCGTCGGCAGCGTCTCCGCCGACGAGCACCGCGACATCGTCAACGGCTTCTGCGACTTCATGGCCGGCCGCACCGACACCATGGTCCGCAAGCTGGAACGGGAGATGACCGAGGCCAGCGAACAGCTGGAGTTCGAGCGGGCCGCGCGGCTGCGCGACGACGTCGCCGCGCTGCGCCGGGCCATGGAGAAGCAGACCGTGGTGCTCGGCGACGGCACCGACGCCGACGTGGTGGCCTTCGCCGACGACCCGTTGGAAGCCGCCGTGCAGGTCTTCCACGTCCGCGACGGGCGGGTGCGCGGCCAGCGCGGCTGGGTGGTGGAGAAGACCGAGGAGCTGAGCACCGGCGACCTGGTGCACCACTTCTGCACCCAGGTCTACGGCGGCGAGCACGGCGAGGCGGACGTGCCCCGCGAGTTGCTGGTCCCGGAACTGCCGGCCGACGCCGATGCGCTGGCCGACTGGCTCTCCAGCCACCGGGGCAGCCGGGTGTCGCTGCGGGTGCCCCAGCGCGGCGACAAGAGGTCGCTCATGGAGACGGTCGAGCGCAACGCGAAGGACGCGCTCGCCCGGCACAAGCTGCGCCGGGCCGGCGACCTGACCACCCGCGGCAAGGCGCTCGACGAGATCAGCGAGGCGCTCGGCATGCGGACGTCCCCGCTGCGCATCGAGTGCTTCGACGTCTCGCAGATCCAGGGCACCGACGTGGTGGCCAGCATGGTCGTCTTCGAGGACGGGCTGCCCCGCAAGAGCGAGTACCGCCACTTCATCGTCCGGGGCGCCACCGACGACCTCTCCGCGATGTCCGAGGTGCTGCGCCGCCGCTTCGCCCGCTACCTCGACGCCCGGGCCGAGAGCGGCGAGATCGGCGAGGAGACCGCCGCCGACCCGGACCGGCCCGGCATCGACCCGACCACCGGGCGGCCGCGCCGGTTCGCGTACCCGCCGCAGCTGGTGGTGGTCGACGGCGGCGCACCGCAGGTGGCGGCGGCCGCCCAGGCGCTGGCCGAGCTGGGCATCGACGACGTGGCGCTCTGCGGCCTGGCCAAGCGGCTGGAGGAGGTCTGGCTGCCCGACGACGAGTTCCCGGTCATCCTCCCGCGCACGTCCGAGGGGCTCTACCTGCTGCAACGCGTCCGCGACGAGGCGCACCGCTTCGCCATCACCTTCCACCGGCAGCGCCGCTCCAAGCGAATGACCGAATCCGCGCTGGACAACGTCCCCGGCCTCGGCGAGGTACGCCGCAAGGCGCTGCTGCGGCACTTCGGCTCGCTCAAGCGGCTCTCCGCCGCGAGCGTGGAGGAGATCACCGAGGTGCCCGGGGTGGGGAAGCGGACCGCCGAGGCGATCCTGGCCGCGCTGGACGAGGGCACCAAGGCGGGTCGCTGACCCTCCGTCAGCTTCCTGTCGGCCGATGGCCGTCTGAGGCGCGACCGGCGGTCCCGGATTGGCGGCCCGGTGGTCGTCGGGTCCAGCCGTGCGGCACCGGTGGCCCCTCCTACAGGCGACTGTTGGAGGGAAGCTGTCCGGTGAGCGCGATACCTCTGAGGCATTTTGATACCTCACAGGTATCACGCTCGTCGCGGTCATGCCCCGCGCCGCGACACGCCCCACGCGGCGACGTTGCGCCGGCTCGGCGGGGTGCGAAGGCGTCACCGACCGGAATGTGGGGGCGGGTAGCCGACCGGCCGACACCTCGAGCGAGGTCGTCACCAGCCCAGCCGGTTCACGACCGAATGTCCGGTTCCGGGTCTGGCGGTCGCCGCCCGGGTGTCCGGTCTGGGCTGCGGCGTCGGGTGGTCGGGGCCGACCCCGTGGCGGAATGGCCGGCGGGGCGGGGTCGTTGTACATGGCAGACCGCGGTGGCCCCGGCCCGGACGGTGAACCGGAGAGTCAGGCCCGGCGGAATGCCGGCCCACCCCGGTTGGTTACATCCCCCCGGACACCCGAGCAGAGCCCTTTCGTGCGGCCGCCGGGATCCCTCTTCTTTGACTTCCTTGCAACGCGCCCTGCCGTCCCCCGGCGGTGTGCGTGTGTCCCCCGATCGAAAGGTGCACCCCTGATGCGTACCGATCTGATCCGCAAGACCGCCCTGACCTTCGCCGGTGTTGCCGCCACCGCCGGTGGGATCGCCGGCCCGGCCCTCGCCGCGCACGCCGCCCCCACCCAGGCCACCACCACCGTGCAGACCGACCGCAAGTCGCAGCACGGTGAGCGGGAGCTCAACGTGCGCTACCAGGCCCAGCCGAACTTCTACTACTGCGGCCCCGCCGCCACCCGCAACGCCCTCTCCGTACAGGGCAAGGACATCGACGTCGACGCCATGGCCAAGGAGATGGGCACCACCGAAGACGGCACCAACAGCATCAACGACATCACCCCGGTACTGAACAAGGAAACCGGCAAGAAGAACGCCTACCGCTCGGTGGAGATCCGCGACAGCAAGGCCGACCGCAAGCAGACCGACAAGCTGCGCACCGACATCGTCCGCACCATCGACGACGGCCGCGCCGTGGTCGCCAACATCGCCGGCACCACCACCGACACCGACGGCACCACCCACTCCTTCGAAGGCGGGCACTACATCAGCGTCATCGGCTACCGCGACGGCGGCAACACCGTCACCATCGCCGACTCCGCCAACCCCGAGCAGGCCTCCTACCGGATCAGCGTCGACAACCTCGCCGACTGGATCGCCACCCGCGGCTACTCCGCCGCCTCCTGACCCAACCGACGACAAGGGCCGGCCCCACACAGGGCCGGCCCTTGCGTCGTACCCGGGGGTCAGCCCTCCGCTAGTACGGCGAGGATGCCCTCGCCGTACTTGGCCAGCTTGTTCTCGCCGACGCCGTTGATCTGGGCGAGCCCGGCCAGCGAGCTGGGCGCCTCGGTGGCGATCTGTCGCAGCGTGGCGTCGTGGAAGATCACGTACGCGGGGACGCCCTGCTCCTTCGCGGTGGCCGCTCGCCAGGCGCGCAGCCGCTCGAAGACCGACGCCGCCTCCGGGGCGAGGTCGGCGACGACGGTGGCCGCGCCCCGGGGCTTCGCGGATCGGCCGGACGTCGGCCGTTCCGGCTCCCGGCGCATGGTCACCGTGCGCCGGCGGCCGAGCACCTCCGCGCTGGCCTCGGTGAGGGCCAGGGTGCCGTAGTCGCCCTCGACGGCGAGCAGCCCCTCGGCGAGCAGTTGCCGGACCACCCCGCGCCACTCGGCCTCCCGCAGTTCGGTGCCGATGCCGAAGGTGCTCAGCGAGTCGTGGCCGTACTGGGTGATCTTGTCGGTCTGCTTGCCGAGCAGGATGTCGACGCAATGCCCGGCGCCGAAGCGCTGGTTGCGCTCCCGGTCCAGCCGGAAGACGGTGGAGAGCAGCTTCTGCGCCGGCACCGTGCCGTCCCAGGTCTCCGGCGGGGTGAGGCAGGTGTCGCAGTTGCCGCAGCCGGCCGCCCCGCTCTGACCGAAGTATTCGAGCAACTGCACCCGGCGGCAGCGGACCGTCTCGCAGAGGGCCAGCATCGCGTCGAGGTGGGTGGCGAGGTTGCGCCGGTGCGCGAGGTCGCCCTCCGACGTCTCGATCATCTTGCGCTGCTGCACCACGTCCTGCAGGCCGTACGCCAGCCAGGCGGTGGACGGCAGGCCGTCCCGCCCGGCGCGACCGGTCTCCTGGTAGTAGCCCTCGACCGACTTCGGCAGGTCGAGGTGGGCGACGAACCGGACGTCGGGCTTGTCGATGCCCATCCCGAACGCGATCGTCGCCACCATGACCAGGCCGTCCTCGCGCAGGAAACGCTGCTGGTTGGCGGCGCGGGTGGCCGCGTCCAGGCCGGCGTGGTACGGCAGCGCGGCCACCCCGTTGGCGACCAGGAACTCGGCGGTCTTCTCCACCGACGACCGGGACAGGCAGTAGACGATGCCGGCGTCGCCGGGGTGCTCGTCGCGCAGCAGGGCCAGCAGCTGCTTGCGCGGCTCCTTCTTCGGCACGATCCGGTACTGGATGTTGGGCCGGTCGAAGCTGGCCACGAAGTGCCGGGCGTCGGTCAGCTTGAGCCGGCTGGCGATCTCGGCGCGGGTGGCGCTGGTCGCGGTGGCGGTGAGCGCGATCCGGGGCACCGTCGGCCACCGCTCGTGCAGCATCGACAGGGCCAGGTAGTCGGGGCGGAAGTCGTGCCCCCACTGCGAGACGCAGTGCGCCTCGTCGATGGCGAACAGGGCGATCCGGCCCCGGTCGAGCAGGCCGAGGGTGGCCCGGGAGCCCAGCGCCTCCGGGGCGAGGTAGAGCAGGTCCAGCTCGCCGGCGAGGAAGGCCTTCTCCACCCGGCGACGAGCCTCCAGGTCCTGCGTCGAGTTGAGGAACCCGGCCCGCACGCCGACGGCGGTCAGCGCGTCGACCTGGTCCTGCATCAGCGCGATCAGCGGGGAGACCACCACCGCGACGCCCTCGCGGACCAGGGCGGGGATCTGGTAGCACAGCGACTTGCCGCCGCCGGTGGGCATCAGCACCAGCGCGTCGCCGCCGGCCACCACGTGGTCGATGACCTCGCGCTGGAAGCCGCGGAAGGCGTCGTAGCCGAAGACCCGGCGGAGCACCCGCAGCGCGTCCTCGGTGCGCAGGTCGGTGGGGGAGGTCATCCGCGGAGTCTACGAGCCGACGCCGACAACGCGCCGACGCCGACCCGGGCGGGAATACCCGCCCCGCCGTCGCCGCTTCCTGGAGAGGCCGCCGTGCCGACACCGGCACCGGTCGGACGGGCGGGAACCGATCGACGCCGCCCGGGAGGATAGAGTCGCTGATCGACCATGCGTGTCCGGGACGAACCGGACGCGGCACGGCTGGGGGGTAGTGGGTGAGCGAGGTGCGGACGACCGACGGGTACGCCCCGGACGGCGGCGCGGCGACGGCGGAGGCGGACACCACCCTGGTGGTGGTCACCGGGCTGTCCGGTGGCGGCCGCAGCACGGTCGCCCGGGCCCTGGAGAACGTCGGCTACTACGTGGTGGACAACCTGCCCCAGGCGCTGATGCTGGACATGGCCGAGCTGGCGGTCAAGGCCGGCGGCGCGGCCCGGCGTACCGCGATGGTGCTCGACGTGCGCTCGCGCGCCTTCTCCACCGATCTCGCCGGGGCGATCCGCGAGCTGCGGGACCGGGGCTTCTCACCCCGGGTGGTCTTCGTCGACGCCGACGACGAGGTGCTGATCCGCCGGTTCGAGAGCGTCCGGCGCTCGCACCCGTTGCAGGGCGAGGGGCGGCTGGCCGACGGCATCGCCGTGGAGCGCGGCCTGCTGGAGGAGGCCCGCGACCAGGCCGACGTGATCATCGACACCAGCCACCTCAACGTCAACCAGCTGCGGCGGCGCATCGAGGAGCTCTTCGGCGGCGAGGACGCCCGCCGGCTACGGGTCACCGTGATCTCCTTCGGCTTCAAGTACGGCCTGCCGCCCGACGCCGACTTCGTGCTCGACGCCCGGTTCCTGCCCAACCCCTACTGGGTGCCGGAGCTGCGCGAGCACACCGGGCGGGAGGAGGCGGTCAGCGCGTACGTGCTGGGCCAGGAGGGCGCGGACGCCTTCGTCGCCGCGTACGCCGACCTGGTCAACGCCACCACCGCCGGCTTCGAGCGGGAGGGCAAGCGCTACCTGACCGTGGCCGTCGGCTGCACCGGTGGCAAGCACCGCAGCGTGGCCATCGCCGAGGAACTGGCCGGCCGGCTGCGCCAGTCGGATCTGGCCGCCAACGCTCAGCACCGGGACCTGGGGCGGGAATGACGGCGGCGAAGGTGGTCGCCTTCGGCGGGGGGCACGGGCTCTCCGCCTCGCTGCGCGCGCTGCGGCACTGCGCCGGCGACCTCGACCTGGACATCACCGCCGTGGTCACCGTCGGCGACGACGGCGGCTCCAGCGGTCGGCTGCGCGCCGAGCGCGGCGGGCTGCCCCCGGGCGACCTGCGGCAGGCGCTCGTCGCGCTGGCCGGCGACCACCCCGCCACCCGGCGCAGCGCCGGGCTCTTCCAGCACCGCTTCGCCGGCGACTCCGGCGACGGCCTGGCCGGGCACGCGGTGGGCAACCTGGTGCTCTGCGGCCTGATGGAGCAGCTCGGCGACCCGGTGGCCGCGCTGGAGCACGCCGGGGCGATGCTCGGCGCGGTGGGCCGGGTGCTGCCGATGTCCCGCCAACCGGTGGGCATCGAGGCCCGGGTGCGCGGCGCCGACCAGGCGCGCCCCGACGAGGTACGCACGGTGCGCGGCCAGCACCAGGTGGCGGTGACCACCGGCCGGGTGGAGTCGTTGCGGCTCACCCCGACCGCGCCGGACGCGTGCGCCGAGGCGGTCGCCGCGGTGGGCGAGGCGGACTGGCTGATCTTCGGGCCGGGCAGCTGGTACACCAGCGTGCTGCCGCACCTGCTGGTGCCGGGGCTGGCCGCCGCGATCGTCGCGAGCCGGGCCCGACGGCTGGTCACCCTCAACCTGGCGGCCGAGAAGGAGACCCTCGGGCTTTCCGTTGCCGACCACCTGGCCGCCCTGCACTCGTACCTTCCGCAGCTCACCGTGGACTTCGTGCTGGCCGATTCGAAGGCGGTGGGTGATCCCGAACCGGCCGGACGTGCGGCAGAATCGCTGGGTGCCCGGCTGGTCCTCGCCCCGGTCGCCGTCACCGACGGCTCTCCCCGTCATGATCCGGCCGCCCTGGGCGCCGCGTTGGTGCCTGTCCTGGGCGCCGATCGTTAAGCACGTACGTAATCACCGGCGACACGCCGGTACCGGTCCGTGGAGGGGCGCAGAATGGCGATGACGGCTGCGGTCAAGGACGAGCTGAGTCGGGTCGACGTGCCCAAGCCCTGCTGCCGGCGGGCGGAGATGGCCGCGCTGCTGCGCTTCGCCGGCGGGCTGCACATCGTCTCCGGTCGCGTGGTGGTGGAGGCCGAACTGGACACCGGGGCGGTGGCCCGGCGGCTGCGCCGGGAGATCGCCGAGGTGTACGGCTATCCGAGCGAGATCCACGTGCTCGCCTCCGGCGGGTTGCGCAAGGGCAGCCACTTCATCGTCCGGGTGGTCAAGGACGGCGAGGCGCTGGCCCGGCAGACCGGCCTGCTCGACGTGCGCGGTCGCCCGGTGCGCGGCCTGCCGCCGCACGTGGTGGCGGCCAACGTCTGCTGCGCGGTCTCCGCCTGGCGGGGCGCGTTCATGGCGCACGGCTCGCTGACCGAGCCGGGCCGCTCCAGCGCGCTGGAGATCACCTGCCCGGGGCCGGAGTCCGCGCTGGCCCTGGTCGGCGCGGCCCGCCGGATCGGCATCACCGCCAAGAACCGCGAGGTGCGCGGGGTGGACCGGGTGGTGGTCAAGGACGGTGACGCGATCGCCGCGCTGCTCACGCGGGTCGGCGCGCACTCCAGCGTGCTGGCCTGGGAGGAGCGCCGGGTCCGCCGCGAGGTCCGGGCCACCGCCAACCGGCTGGCCAACTTCGACGACGCCAACCTGCGCCGCTCGGCCCGCGCCGCGGTGGCCGCCGCCGCCCGGGTGACCCGGGCGCTGGAGATCCTGGCCGAGGACGCCCCGAACCACCTCACCGACGCCGGGCGGCTGCGCCTGGAGCACCGGCAGGCCTCGCTGGAGGAGCTGGGCGCGCTGGCCGACCCGCCGCTGACCAAGGACGCCATCGCCGGCCGGATCCGCCGGCTGCTGGCGTTGGCCGACAAGCGGGCCCGCGACCTGGGCATCCCGGATACCGAAGCGGCCGTCACACCCGACATGCTCGTGGTCTGATAGGACGGTGGGGCTCCACGATGCGAGCGGGATCACCACCCGCCGCAGCGTGAAACCCCACGCTCGGATAAGGTCGCTGCGTACGGCAAGGGGGCCGGCACAGGCACTCCTCGCCGTGCTCACCGCCTCGGGCGGTCAGGTCTTCACGGACCGCGGCGGGGTGGCCGAGATGAACCGTCAACGGCCGGCTCCAACGGTCGGCGCACACACCTCCGCCGGCCCGGGTCTTATGCCGGCGGACCAGAACGCGAGGAGATGGGACCTGTGACCATCCGGGTTGGCATCAACGGCTTCGGCCGGATCGGCCGTAACTTCTTCCGGGCAGTGCTGGCATCCGGCGCTGACATCGAGGTTGTGGCGGTCAACGACCTGACCGACAACGCGACGCTCGCCCACCTTGTCAAGTACGACAGCATCCTGGGCCGCCTCCCGCACGAGGTGAAGGCGACCGCCGACGAGATCACCGTGGGCGGCAAGACCATCAAGGCGTACGCCGAGAAGGACCCGGCGGCGCTGCCGTGGGGCGAGGTCGGCGCGGACGTGGTCATCGAGTCCACCGGCTTCTTCACCGACGGCACCAAGGCCAAGGCGCACATCGACGGCGGGGCCAAGAAGGTCATCATCTCCGCGCCGGCGAAGAACGAGGACGTCACGGTCGTCATGGGCGTGAACCACGACCAGTACGACCCGGCCCAGCACACCATCATCTCCAACGCCTCGTGCACCACCAACTGCCTCGCCCCGATGGCGAAGGTCCTGCACGACACGTTCGGCATCCAGCACGGTCTGATGACCACCATCCACGCGTACACGCAGGACCAGAACCTGCAGGACGCGCCGCACAAGGACCTGCGTCGGGCCCGGGCCGCCGCGCTGAACATCGTTCCGACCTCGACCGGCGCCGCCAAGGCGATCGGCCTGGTGCTGCCGGAGCTGAAGGGCAAGCTGGACGGCTACGCGCTGCGGGTGCCGATCCCGACCGGCTCGGTCACCGACCTGACCGTCAACGTGGGTCGGGAGACCACGGTGGACGAGGTCAACGCCGCGCTGAAGGCCGCCGCGGACGGTCCGCTCAAGGGCATCCTGGTCTACAACGAGGACCCGATCGTCTCCTCGGACATCGTCACCGATCCGGCGTCCTGCATCTTCGACGCGCCGCTGACCAAGGTCGTCGGCAACCAGGTCAAGGTCGTCGGCTGGTACGACAACGAGTGGGGCTACTCCAACCGCCTCGTCGACCTGGTCAAGCTGGTGGGTTCCTCGCTGTGAGCATCCGCAACCTCGACGACCTGCTCGCCGAGGGGGTGTCGGGTCGGCGCGTGCTGGTGCGCGCCGACCTGAACGTCCCGCTCGACAAGCAGACCGGTGAGATCACCGACGACGGCCGCATCCGCGCGGTCCTGCCGACCCTGAGCGCGCTGGTCTCCGCCGGCGCCAAGGTGGTCGTCTGCTCGCACCTGGGCCGCCCGAAGGGCGCGCCGGACCCGCAGTTCAGCCTCCGCCCGGTCGCCGGTCGCCTCGGCGAGCTGCTCGACGCGCCGGTGCACTTCGCCGAGGACACCGTCGGCGACTCGGCCCGCTCCACCGTGGACGCGCTGGCCGACGGCCAGGTCGCCCTGCTGGAGAACCTCCGGTTCAACAAGGGGGAGACCAGCAAGGACGACGCCGAGCGGGGCGCGTTCGCCGACCAGCTCGCCGCGTTCGGCGACGCGTACGTCGACGACGCGTTCGGCGCGGTGCACCGCAAGCACGCCAGCGTGTACGACGTGCCCGCCCGGCTGCCGCACGTCGCGGGCCGGTTGGTGCTGCGCGAGGTGGAGGTGCTCTCCAAGCTGACCGGTCAGCCGGAGCGCCCGTACGTGGTGGTGCTCGGCGGCTCCAAGGTCTCCGACAAGCTGGCGGTCATCGAGGCGCTGCTGCCGACGGTGGACCGGCTGCTCATCGGCGGCGGGATGTGCTTCACCTTCCTCAAGGCCCAGGGCCACGAGGTGGGCACCTCGCTGCTGGAGGAGGAGATGGTCGAGACCTGCCGCAACCTCCTGGAGCGGTCCGGCGGCAAGATCCTGCTCCCGGTCGACGTGGTGGCCGCGGACGCCTTCGCCCCGGACGCCGCGCACGACACGGTGCGCGCCGACGGCATCCCGAGCCACCGGCTCGGGCTGGACATCGGCCCGGAGACGGTGGCCGGCTTCGCCGCCGCGCTGTCCCAGGCGAAGACCATCTTCTGGAACGGTCCGATGGGCGTGTTCGAGATGGCGCCGTTCGCCGCCGGCACCCGCGGGGTGGCCGAGGCGATCACCAAGGCCGACGCGTTCAGCGTGGTCGGTGGCGGTGACTCGGCGGCGGCAGTGCGCTCGCTTGGGCTGGACGAGTCCGGTTTCGATCACATCTCCACCGGCGGTGGCGCCTCCCTGGAGTACCTGGAGGGCAAGACCCTCCCCGGCATCGCGGCCCTGGAGAAGTGATGGCGAGCGTCACCCGCCGGCCGCTGATGGCCGGCAACTGGAAGATGAACCTGAACCACCTCGAGGCCAACCTGCTGGTGCAGAAGCTGGCCGCGAGCCTCACCGAGAAGCAGCTGACCGAGGTCGAGACGGTGGTCCTGCCGCCCTTCACCGACCTGCGCACCGTGCAGACCGCGGTGGACGGCGACAAGCTGCTGATCGGCTACGGCGCGCAGGACCTGTCGCCGTACCAGTCGGGCGCCTACACCGGGGACGTCGCCGGGCCGATGCTGGCCAAGCTGGGCTGCACGTACGTGGTGGTGGGGCACTCCGAGCGGCGCGCCTACCACTACGAGGACGACGCGATCGTCAACGCCAAGGTGGCGGCGGCGCTGGCCAACGGGCTCACCCCGATCCTCTGCATCGGCGAGGGCCTGGAGATCCGGGAGCAGTTGCGGCACGTGCCGCACTGCTGCGACCAGCTCGACGGCGCCCTGCGCGGGCTCACCGCCGAGCAGGTGGCCAAGGTCGTCGTGGCGTACGAGCCGGTCTGGGCGATCGGCACCGGCAAGACGGCGACGCCGGAGGACGCCCAGGAGGTCTGCGGCGAGGTGCGCAAACGGCTGGTCGAGACCTTCGACCAGGGCACGGCGGACCAGGTCCGGATCCTCTACGGCGGGTCGGTCAAGTCCTCGAACGTGGCCTCGATCATGGCCCAGCCGGACGTGGACGGGGCCCTGATCGGCGGTGCCAGCCTGGACGCCGAGGAGTTCGCGAAGATCTGCCGGTTCCCGGAGCACACCGCCCGCTGATCGCTCGCTATCCTTGAGGCCGCCCGTCCACCGGTCGGTGCCACCGTGCCCGATCTGTCCGGGCGAGGATCGTAACGAGAGGACTGACCCCAGCCATGCCGATCTGGTTCGCATACACGTTGATCGTGTTGCTGGTCATCACGAGCGTTCTGCTCACCATGCTGATCCTGCTGCACCGGGGTAAGGGCGGCGGGCTGTCGAGCATGTTCGGCGGCGGCGTCAGCTCCAGCCTGGCCGGCTCGTCGGTGGCCGAGAAGAACCTCGACCGCTACACCGTCCTGGTGAGCATCGTCTGGTTCGCCTGCATCGTCGGGCTCGGCCTCTGGCTCCGGCTCCAGCTCAACAGCGGGGCCTGAGCCTGTCGGAGTCTCGGCGTACAATCTGCGCGCGGTCCGTTACGGACCGCGCGCAGTTCGTTGTGCAGCGCGTCGCCGCCGCCCACCCCCTGCCCAGCGGCGGTCCCTCCGACGACAGGAGCGAGCAGCCGTGCCCAGTGGCAACGTCATCCGTGGCTCACGGATCGGGTCTGCCCCCGAACGCCCCGCCGAGCGCTACGAGCCCGCACCCCGCCGGGCGGTGACCTACTGGTGCCGCAACGGGCACGGCACCGAGATCAGGATGGCGGTGGACGCCGAGGCGCCCCCGCTGTGGGACTGCCCCCGCTGCGGGCTGCCCGCCGGCCGGGACGCGGAGAACCCGCCCGGGCGGGCCCGTCCCGAGCCCTACAAGACCCACCTGGCGTACGTGAAGGAGCGGCGCAGTGAGGAGGAGGGGGCGGCCATCCTGGCCGAGGCCCTCGCCGCGCTGCGCCGCCGTCGCGGCCGGGAGTGACACGGGCGGAGCCCCGACCCCCACCGGGGCCGGGGCTCCTCGTCGTAATCGGCTCAGCGCAGGCTGCGCGACCGGGGTGGCACGTCGGCCGCCGCCGACCGGTCCAGCAGCCAGAGGGTACGGGACACGCCCCGCACGCCGGCCGCCGGCAGCTGCACCGGGCCCGCCCCGGCCAGCGCCATGCCGACCGCCCGGGCCTTGTCGGCGCCGCTGGCCACCAGCCAGACCTCCTCGGCGGTGTTGATCGCCGGCAGGGTGAGCGTGGTCCGCAGCGGCGGCGGCTTCGGGCTGCCCCGCACCGCGCTGACCGGCCGGTTGTCGTAGTGCACCGGGTGCTCGGGGAAGACCGACGCCACGTGCCCGTCCTCGCCGACGCCGAGCATCAGCACGTCGAAGTGGGGGAGCGCGGCGTGGCCGGGCCGCGCGGCCCGGGCCAGCTCCTCGGCGTACGCGGCGGCACCGGCCTCCGGGTCGGCGCCCAGCGGGCCGTCGGAGGCCGGCATGGGGTGCACCCGGGCCGGGTCCAGCGGCACGGAGTCCAGCAGCGCCGCCCGGGCCTGGGTCTCGTTGCGCTCCGGGTCGCCGGCGGGCAGGAACCGCTCGTCGCCCCACCAGACGTCCACCCGCGACCAGTCGACCGCGTCCCGGGCCGGCAGCGCGCCCACCGCCCGGTACACCGCGGCGGCGATCCGCCCCCCGGTCAGCACCACCGACGCCTGACCCCGGTCCGCCTGCGCGTCGAGCAGCTTCACCACCAGCCGGGCCGCCACCGCCTGCGCCAGCAGGTCGGCGTCGGCGTGTACGGCGACACTCGCCTCACTCATGTTGTGCCTTCGTCTCCCGACCGCGCTCGCGCGGTCCGTGTTCGTCGTGCCCGGGGGCCGGTCGGCCGTCCGTCGCGCCCTCCCACGCCCCGGGGAACCTAGCCGGCTCCCCGGGGACAGCGGTCAGGGGGTCGCGCTGGTGCCGGCGTGGGCGGTGACCCCGGCCTCGGCCCGCTGCGCGGTCGCCGGGTCCTTCCAGACGTGCACCCGCCCGGCGGGCCGCTGGTCCAGGCCGGAGATGCCGGCCGCCGCGCCCAGCGCCTCGGCGTACACCTGGTCGGCGTCGAGCCGGCGCAGCTCCTCGGCCAGCTCGTCGCCGAGCGGGCGGCGCACCAGCGGCAGGGTCCGGTCCTCCTGACCGGTACGGCGGAACACCGCCATGTTGTCGTCGCGGGTCAGCGTCAGCTCGTCGCCGTTGGCGCAGCGCAGCTGCACCTCGCGCATGCGCGGGTACTCGTCGGTGTGCTCCCACACCGGGTCGATGCCGAGCCGGGCGGTCAGCCAGCCGCGCATCAGCGCCGCGGTCGGGTCGGTGCGGGGCGCCACCACGGTCGCCGCGGTGACCCGGGCCTCGGTGGTGTCGAACGCCCCGGCGACCAGGGTGCGCCACGGGGTGATCCGGGTCCACGCCAGGTCGGTGTCGCCGGGGGCGTAGTCCCGGGCCCGCTGGCGCAGCGCGGCAACCGGGTCGGCCGCCTGCGCGGTGTCGGTGATCCGCCGGTCGGCGACCACGCCGAGGAAGTCGGTGGCGATCTCGGCCGGCGGCTCACCGTGCCACCAGGTCACCACCGGCACGTCCGGCACCAGCAGCGGCATCACCACGGACTCGGCGTGCAGGGCCAGCCGGCCGTACATCCGGGTCACCACCGCCTCGCCCGGGCCGAGCCGCCCGCCGACGACGATCTCCGCGTCCAGCCGGTTGCGCTCCCGTTCCACGTCGGTGCGTACGACCACCAGCAGCCGGCACGGGTGGGCCGCCGCGGCGATGGTCGCCGCCGCCTCCGCCTCGCGGACCCGCTTCTCGTCCACCACCACGATGAGGGTCAGCGCCATGCCGCTGGCCACCCCGCCCGCGCTGCGCCGCTCGGCGGCGAGCGCCTTGACCACCTCGTTCCCGGTGGTGTCCCACAGGCCGATCACTGGAGCCTCCCGGTCCGCTGGCTGTGCCCGCGCACGCCGCTGTGTCCGATCATCCGCGCGCTCATGCCCGCCGCCAGGCGCGGCCCTCGCGCGCCAGCATCTCGTCGGCCGCCCGGGGCCCCCACTCGCCGGCCCGGTACGGCTCCGGCTTGGTGCCCGCCCAGGCGTGCTCCAGCGGGTCCACCACCTGCCAGCTCTGCTCCACCTCGGCGGCGTCCGGGAAGAGCGTCCGGTCGCCGATCAGCACGTCCAGCACCAGCCGCTCGTACGCCTCGGGGCTGGACTCGGTGAACGCCTCGCCGTACTGGAAGTCCATTGCGATGTCCCGGACCTCCATGGTCGTGCCCGGCACCTTGGAGCCGAACTTCAGCACCACGCCCTCGTCGGGCTGCACCCGGATGACGAGCTGGTTGGGGCCGAGCGACTCCATGTCGGCCGCGTTGAACGGCAGGTGCGGCGCCTTCTTGAACACGACCGCCACCTCGGTGACCCGGCGGGGCAGTCGCTTGCCGGCCCGGATGTAGAACGGCACCCCCGCCCAGCGGCGGTTCTGGATGCCCAGCTCCACGGCGACGTACGTCTCGGTGGTCGAGTCCTCCGGGACGCCCTCCTCCTCCAGGTAGCCGAGCGCCCGCTCGCCGCCGACCCAGCCGGGCAGGTACTGCCCGCGCACGGTGCCCCGGGAGATGTCCTTGGGCAGGGTGATCGCCTTGAGCACCTTCAGCTTCTCGGTCCGGATCTCGTCGGCGTCGAAGCTGGTCGGTTCCTCCATCGCCACCAGGGCGAGGAGCTGGAGGAGGTGGTTCTGGAGCACGTCCCGGGCGGTGCCGACGGAGTCGTAGAAGCCGGCCCGGGTGCCGATGCCGACGTCCTCGGCCATGGTGATCTGCACCGAGTCGACGTACTTGGAGTTCCACAGCGGCTCGAACAGGTTGTTGGCGAACCGCAGGGCGAGGATGTTCTGGACCGTCTCCTTGCCCAGGTAGTGGTCGATCCGGAAGACGTCCTGACGGGTGAAGACGTCGTCGACCAGGTCGTTGAGCTCCTTGGCCGACGGCAGGTCGTTGCCGAACGGCTTCTCCACCACCACCCGGCGCCAGCCGCCGGACTTGGCGTTGTCGGCCATCCCGGTGCGGGCCAGTTGCTTGAGCACCACCGGGAAGGCCGTCGGCGGGATGGAGAAGTAGAACGCGGCGTTGCCGTGGATGCCGTGGCTGTCCCGCAGGTCGTCGAGGGTGGCGGCGAGGTGGTCGAAGGCGGCGTCGTCGTCGAACGAGCCACCGACAAACTTGATGTTGCCGGCGAGCCGCGACCAGACCTCCTCCCGCCAGGGGGTACGGGCGTGCTTCTTGGCCGCGTCGTGGGCCAGCGACTCGAAGTCGCCGTCGCCCCAGTCCCGCCGGGCGAAGCCCAGCACCATGAACCCGGGCGGCAGCAGGCCCCGGTTGGCCAGGTCGTAGACCGCTGGCAGCAACTTCTTGCGCGCCAGGTCACCGGTGACTCCGAAGATCACCAGAGCGCAGGGCTCCGGGATCCGGGGCAGTCGCCGGTCCTGCACGTCGCGCAGCGGGTTCACGCCGCCTCCTCGCTCCGTCTGGTCCATGTAGTCCATCGTCACGCCCGCCATCGTCCGATCGCTTCCAGCAGCTGGGCCAGGCCCGCCGACCTGTCGGTCAGGTGCAGGCGTAGCACGGGTCGGCCCCGGTCGGCCAGCGCCTGCCGGTCGCCGGCGGCCTGCGCCGCCTGCAGCTCCCCGAAGGAGTACGGCCGACCCGGTACCGGGAGATCAACGTGCACCGCGCCGGTGAGCTGAAGGTAGCTGCCGACCGGCGGGCCGCCCTTGTGGTACTGCCCGGTGGAGTGCAGGTACCGGGGGCCCCAGCCGAAGGTGACCGGCCGCCCGGCGGCCTGTGCCAGCAGCGGCCGCAGCCGTGCCGCCGCCGCGTCGTCCACCCGGTCCAGGTACGCCGTCACGGCGAGGTAGCCCGCGTCACCGGCGCCGTCCACCAGGTGGCGCAGCGCGCCGGTGAGATCGGCGGGCGTGCCCGGCGGGGCGTACACCTCGATCGCGCCCTCGGTGGACGAGGGCGCCTGCGCCGGCGGTCCGGATTCCAGGATCCGCCGGGTGATGTCCTTGCTCGCGGCGACGTCCGGCTGGTCGAACGGGTCGACGCCGAGCACCACCGCCGCGACCGCGGTCGCGTACTCCCAGGTCAGGAACTGGGCCCCGAGGGGGCCGTTCACCGCCAGGTCGGGTTCGCAGCCGCCGCCGGGGACGTCCCCGGCGGCCAGCGCGCCACCGTGGCTGACGGTCAGCACGTCCGGTCCGGTCGCCCCCGGCGCCTGCGGGGACTCCACCACCACGGGCAGGACGCCGAGCCCGGCCTTGCCGGTCGACTCGGCGAGCAGCTGCTCGATCCAGTCGCCCAGGCCGTCCAGGCCGGTGCCGTCGGGGACCAGGGCGACCTTGTCCCGGCCGGTGGTGGCCGCCGCGGCGATCGCCGCCCCGAGCGCCAGGCCCGGATTGTCCCGGTCGGCGCCCAGCGCGGCCGACACCGCCTCGGCGTCGTCCAGCAGCTCGGTGACCTCCACCCCGGCCAGCGCGGCGGGGACCAGGCCGAACGCGGTCAGCGCCGCGTACCGCCCGCCCACCTGCGGGTCGGCCGGCAGGACCACCACGCCCATCTCGTCGGCGGTCGCCTCCAGCGGGGAGCCCGGGTCGGTGACCACCACGAAGTGCCGGGCCGCCTCGGCCTCGGTCATCCCGGCGTCCAGGAACGCCTGCCAGTACGCCCGGCGGTGGCTGTCGGTCTCCACCGTCGTGCCGGACTTGCTGGCCACCACGACCACCGTGCGCTCCAGCCGGTCGGCCAACGCCGCCCGGACCCGGCCCGGGTCGGTGGTGTCGAGCACGGTCAGCGGCCGGCCCAGGGTGCGCGTGATGGTCTCGGCGGCGAGCGAGGAACCGCCCATCCCGGCCAGCACCACATGGTCCAGGTCGGCCAGTTCCGCCGCCAGCTCGGCGAGCTGCGGGAGCAGCTCCCGGCTGCGGCGGTGGGTGTCCAGCCAGCCGAGGCGGGTCTTCGCCTCCTCCTGGACGGCCGGCCCCCAGAGTCCGGGGTCCCCGGCGGCCAGCCGGGCCGGGACGTCCCGGCCGGCCAGCGCGTCCCGCACGGACGCGGGCGCGGACTTGTCGACCGCGTCCGCGCCGTGCACGGCCAGCCCGGCGGCGACATCCGCCGGGCCGGCCAGCAGGTCACCCATGTCGCCACCCGGGCCGGGTGGCGGCGTGGAGCGTCGCGGGGCCGGTCCCCGCGACGCGTCCGACGCTTTCCGTCACGCGTTGCCCCCGGCCTGCTCGGCGGCCTGCGCGCTGCCCTTGGCGGCCTTGTTGGGGGCGCCGGTGCCCTGCGCGGCGGCGGTGAGCGACCTGCGCACCCCGTCGAGCAGCTCCAGCCAGCTGGCCTCGAACTTCTCCACGCCCTCCCGCTCCAGGGTGAGGATCACGTCGGACATGTCGACGCCCACCGACTCCAGGTCGGTGAAGACCTTGCGGGCCTCGTCGTACGCCCCGGTGATGGTGTCGCCGCCCCGGGTCTCGCCGTGGTCGGCGTAGGCGTGGATGACCGACTCCGGCATGGTGTTGACCGTGCCGGGGGCGATCAGCTCCTCGACGTAGATGACATCCCGGTAGTCCGGGTTCTTCGTCGAGGTGGACGCCCACAGCGGCCGCTGCGGGTGGGCGCCCGCGTCGGCCAGGACCTGCCACCGGTCGGAGGAGAAGACCTTGCCGTAGCGCTCGTACGCCAGCCGGGCGTTGGCGACCGCCGCCCGGCCCTTCAGTCCCAGCGCGCGCTCTTTGCCTGCCGCGTCCGCGGCCTCGCCGGCCATGCGATCCAATCGCTTGTCGACCTCGGTGTCGACCCGGGAGACGAAGAACGACGCCACCGACCCGATCTTGGACAGGTCGTGGCCGTTCGCCTTCGCCTGCTCCAGACCGGCCAGGAACGCCTCCATCACCTGCGAGTAGCGGTCCAGGCCGAAGATCAGCGTCACGTTCACGCTGATCCCCTGAGCGAGGGTCGCGGTGATCGCCGGCAGCCCCGCCTCGGTGGCCGGGATCTTGATGAAGAGGTTGGGTCGGTCGATCAGCCACCACAGCGCCCCGGCCTCGGCGACCGTCTTCTCCGCCTCGTGGGCCAGCCGCGGGTCCACCTCGATGGAGACCCGGCCGTCGACACCCCCGCTCGCGTCGTACGCCGGCCGCATCACGTCACAGGCCCACCGCACGTCGTACGTGGTCAGCATGCGGACGGATTCCTCGACGTCCACCCCACGGATGGCGAGGTCCTTCAGTTGCCAGTTGTACTCGTCCGCGTCGCTCAGCGCCTTGGCGAAGATGGTCGGGTTGGACGTCACCCCGACCAGGTGCTTCTCCCGGCGCAGCTGGTCCAGCCCGCCGGAGCTCAGTCGCGTCCGGGAAAGATCGTCGAGCCAGATCGCCACACCCGCGGCGCTGAGCTCACCCAGCCTGTCCGTCATGCCGTCCGCTCCCCTCAGTTGCCGGTCGTGAAACCGGTGATGTCGCCCACCCGGGTCAGCGCCGCGTGCGCGGCGGCCACGATCCGGTCGGGGGTGAACCCGAACTGCTCGAAGAGCACGGTGTGCGGGGCGCTCGCGCCGTAGTGCTCCAGGCTGACGCTCTCGCCGCACTCGCCGACGATCCCGCGCCAGGACATGGCGATCCCCGCCTCCACGCTCACCCGTGCCTTTACCCCGCGCGGCAGCACCGACTCCCGGTACGCCTCGTCCTGCTCGTAGAACCACTCCTGGCAGGGCATCGAGACGACCCGGGTGGGGGTGCCGTCCGCCTCCAGCCGCTCCCGGGCGGTGAGGCAGAGCTGCACCTCCGAGCCGGTGCCGACGATGATCACCTGCGGCTTGCCGGTGGACGCCTCGGCCAGCACGTAGCCGCCCTTGGCGACGCCCTCGGCGCTGCCCAGCGTCGCCCGGTCCAGCGTCGGCAGCGCCTGACGGCTCAGCGCCAGCGCGGTCGGCCGGTCGGTGTGCTCCAGCGCCTGCCGCCAGGCCCAGACGGTCTCGTTGGCGTCCGCCGGGCGGACCACGTCCAGGCCGGGGATGGCCCGCAGCGCGGTCAGGTGCTCCACCGGCTGGTGGGTCGGGCCGTCCTCGCCCAGGCCGATCGAGTCGTGCGTCCAGACGTAGACCACCGGCAGCTTCATCAGCGCCGCCAGCCGGACAGAGGGGCGCATGTAGTCGCTGAACACCAGGAAGGTGCCGCCGTACGGGCGGGTGCCGCCGTGCAGGGCGATGCCGTTGAGGATCGCTCCCATGGCGTGCTCACGGATGCCGAAGTGCAGCGTGCGGCCGTACTCGTGGCCCGGGAAGTCCTTGGTGGCGTGGGTGGCCGGGATGAACGACGGCTCGCCCTTCATGGTGGTGTTGTTGCTCTCCGCCAGGTCGGCCGAGCCGCCCCAGAGCTCCGGCAGCACCGGGGCGAGCGCCTCCAGCACCTTGCCGGAGGCGGCCCGGGTGGCGACGCCCTTGGCGTCGGCGGGGAAGGTCGGCAGGGCCTCGGTCCAGCCCTGCGGCAGCACCCGGCCGGCCATCCGCTCCCGGAGCGCCTTGCGCTCGGGGTTGGCCTGCGACCAGGCGTCGAACGCGGTCGTCCACTCCCGCTGGGCGGCCTCGCCGCGGCCCATCACCTGGCGGGCGTGGCCCAGCACCTCCTCATCGACCTCGAAGCTCTGCGCCGGGTCGAAGCCGAGCAGCTGCTTGGTGGCGGCCACCTCGTCGGCGCCGAGCGCCGAACCGTGGATCTTGCCGGTGTTCTTCTTGTTGGGCGCGGGCCAGCCGATGATGGTGCGCAGCGCGATGAAGGAGGGACGCCCGGTCTCCGCCTTGGCGGCCAGCAGCGCCTGGTGGAGCGCCGCCACGTCCTCGTGGTAGTCGCCCTGGTCGGCGTCGCCCGTCCGCCAGTCGACGGTCTGCACGTGCCAGCCATACGCCTCGTAGCGGGCCGCCACGTCCTCGCTCTTGGCGATCCGGGTGTCGTCCTCGATGGAGATCTCGTTGTCGTCGTAGATCACCGTGAGGTTGCCGAGCTGCTGGTGCCCGGCGAGGGAGCTGACCTCGTGGCTGATGCCCTCCTCGATGTCCCCGTCGGAGGCGATGCACCAGATGTCGTGGTCGAAGACCGAGCCGCCCGGCTCGCTCTCCGGGTCGAACAGGCCCCGCTCGCGGCGGGCGGCCATCGCCATGCCGACCGCGTTGCCCAGGCCCTGGCCGAGCGGGCCGGTGGTGGTCTCCACGCCGGGGGTGTGCCCGTGCTCCGGGTGCCCGGGGGTGAGCGAGCCCCACTGCCGCAGCGACTGCAGGTCCTCCAGGGCGAGGGGGTAGCCGGAGAGGAAGAGCTGGATGTAGAGGGTCAGGCTGGAGTGCCCGGCGGAGAGGACGAAGCGGTCCCGGCCGGGCCAGTTCGGGTCGGCCGGGTTGTGGCGCATCACCCGGTTGAAGAGCAGGTACGCCGCGGGCGCGAGGCTCATCGCGGTGCCCGGGTGGCCGTTGCCGGATTTCTCCACGGCGTCCATGGCCAGCACGCGGACGGTGTCGACGGCCCGGCGGTCGAGGTCGGTCCAGTTGAGTGCGGGGTGCTCGGGTCGGTTGGCAGCCACGATGGTTGTGCTCCTCGGCAGATGGGCGGAACCCTCACTGATGACCCTATCGAGCGGCCCTAAACGTCCGCCCGGGGATCACTCCACCCTGTTGGGTACGGGTCGGACCCGTCTGGCCGTTCACCCCGTCGGTGTGACGGCCCGCACCGTTCTCGGGTCGCCCGGGCAGCCAAAACGACGACGCGTAGTCTGTGGGTCGGTGTGTGGACCCTCCCCGGGTCCCGCCGACCTGATCACCCCTGCCGATGCCGGAAGGTGGCAATCCGTGAGCATGATCACCGAGCGCCCCGTCAGCAACTCTGCCGGGCAGCCGCCGGTGCGCACGGTGGTCGCGGAGCCGGCCCGCCGCGACGTCCGGGCGGTCGTCGCCGCGTACGTCGCGCTGACCAAGCCCCGCATCGTCGAGCTGCTGCTGGTCACCACGGTGCCGGCGATGATGCTCGCCGACGGCGGCCTGCCGTCGTTGTGGCTGGTGGCCGTGGTCCTGGTCGGCGGCTCGCTCGCGGCCGGCGCGGCGAGCGTGATCAACTGCTACATCGACCGGGACATCGACCAGCTGATGCGGCGGACGAAGCGCCGCCCGCTGCCGGCGCACACCGTCTCGCCGCGCAACGCGCTCGTCTTCGGCCTGGTGCTGGCGGTGGTGTCGGTGGTCCTGATGGCCGCCTTCACCAACCTGCTGGCGGCCGGGCTGACCCTGGCGGCGATCGTCTACTACGACGTCGTCTACACGCTCTGGCTCAAGCGGACCACCCCGACGAACACCGTCTGGGGCGGCGC
This sequence comes from Micromonospora purpureochromogenes, assembly GCF_900091515.1. NCBI lineage: Bacteria > Bacillati > Actinomycetota > Actinomycetes > Micromonosporales > Micromonosporaceae > Micromonospora > Micromonospora purpureochromogenes. Next base: position 2,660,994 of record NZ_LT607410.1, read on the forward strand.
CTGCGGGGCGGCCCCGGTGCTGATCGGCTGGGCGGCGGTGACCGGCTCGCTGGCGCCGCAGGCGTGGGTGCTCTTCGGCGTGGTCTTCTTCTGGCAGATGCCGCACTTCTATCCCCTGGCGATGAAGTACAAGGACGACTACGCCCGGGCGGGCATCCCGATGCTGCCGGTGGTGGCCTCGGCCCGCCGGGTCAACGCCGAGATCCTGACCTTCGCGTGGATCACCGTGCTGCTCTCGCTGGCGCTGTGGCCGATGGGGATGAGCCCGATCTACGGTGTGCCGACCCTGGTGGTGGGCGGGATCTTCGTGGTCGAGGCGCACCGGCTCTGCCGCCGGGTGACCCGGGGCGAGGCCGTCAAGCCGATGCGGCTGTTCCACTGGTCGACGACCTACCTGACCATCCTCTTCGCCGCCGTCGCCCTCGACGCGCTGATCTGACCCCCCGGGCGGCCGTTGAGCGGCACCGGGCGGGCTGCCGGGCTGGTTCGTCGCGGTCCGGACCATGAATTTCCTGAGTCGGTTTTCGGTCTGAGTTCCATCGCCTCAACTCGGACTCATTGGGGCGATCCGGGCCGCCCGATTCGCCTTCATTTATCCGACAAGTGCGGGCGAATTACCTGTGGTCTTCCTTAAACCCGTAGGTAATTGGCATCACAAATAGTTCATCCTTCTCGCACGTTCGGGGGCATGTCTGCTTAGGCTTCCCGTCATGGCAGATGGTTCCGATTCGACGCTGACGGCTGAGCAGACCGCCGAGCAGGCCCCCAACGGGCTGGTCTCGGGCATCAAGTCGTTCGCCGCCGGCCACGGTGGCGCCAAGGCGGTCATCGAGTACGTCGGCAAGCGTGGCGCACGGATCGTCCTCGTCGGCGAGGACGGGGCGTGGGCCGACCAGTTCGCGGACGACACCGTCGTCGCGCGGCAGGCGTGCGCCAAGGCGGGAGTCACCGTCGAGAACGCCTGGGAGCGTGAACTGATGGACCAGATGCGTCCGAGCAACGACCTCTGGCGGTCGATGGCCCGGCGCACGATGGCCCGTTGACATAAATTGACCAACCACCACCAGTCGACCCGGGGGGAACCCCGGGTCGCTCTCGTCACCTGTGACCGGCTCGCCGACCTCGACCCGGACGACCGACTCGTACTCGCCCCGCTCGCCGCCCGCGGCGTCACCGCCGAGGTGGCCGTCTGGGACGACCCGCGGGTCGACTGGGCCGGGTACGACCTGGTCGTGCTCCGCTCACCCTGGGACTACGCGCTGCGCCGCGACGAGTTCGTCGCCTGGGCGCAGAGCGTGCCGGCCCTGGTCAACCCCGCCGACGTGGTCCGCTGGAACACCGACAAGCGCTACCTGGGCGAGTTGTCGGCGGCCGGCGTGCCGGTCGTGCCGACCTCCTGGGTGGCGCCGGGGGAGTCCTGGCGACCGCCCGCCGACGCCGGCGAGTACGTCATCAAGCCTGCGGTCAGCGCCGGCAGCCAGGACACCGGCCGCTATGACCTGGCCGACCCGGGGCACCGCGAGCTGGCCGCCGCGCACGTGCGGCGGCTGTCGGACGCCGGCCGGCTGACCATGGTGCAGCCGTATCTCCACGCCGTGGACACGGCCGGTGAGACGGCGCTGCTGTTCGTGGCCGGCCCGCGGGGGCTGGCGTTCAGCCACGCGATCCGCAAGGGCGCGATGCTGGACGGTCCGGATCTCGGCGTGGAAGGGCTCTACAAGCCCGAGGAGATCAGCGCCCGCACCGCCGGTGCCGACCAACTGGCCGTCGCGGAGCGGGTCCTGGCCGAGGTGCCGGGCGGGTCCGAGCGCCTGCTCTACGCCCGGGTGGACCTGATCCCCGGGCCGGACGGCGCGCCCGTCCTGGTGGAGCTGGAGCTGACCGAGCCGTCGCTCTTCCTCGGGTACGCCGACGGCGCCCCCGACCGCCTCGCCGACGCCATCCTCACCCACCTGCCCCACTAACCCCACCCCACCCCACCCCGCCCCCAACCCCCTCGTCCCCAGCAAATACAGAGAAAGAGTGGCTATCCGAGCCGGAATAGCCACTCTTTCTCTGTAAGAGGGCGTCTGATTCACGTAATTTGTGAGTGATGCGCTTTTAGGTGTCTCGCCAGGTTGGGGTGGTTTCATTGGTGAGTCGTCTGGCGAGGTTGTCGATCATGGCGATGCGGATCATGTTGGCGGAGTTCCCGGGCAGGGCTTCGTAGTCGCGGGCCAAGCGCCGGTGGAGCATGATCCAGCCCAGGGTTCGTTCGACGACCCAACGGCGTTTGACCACGGAGAACCCTTTGACGTGTGGGTCTTTGGCGACGACCTCGACGTCGATGCCGAGGGTGGCGCCGTGTTCGATGACCTTGTTCTTGAAGCCGGCGTCGACCCAGGTTTTGGTGAGGGCTGGGTGGGTGGCTTTGGCCTGTTCCAGCAGGTCGATACCGATGGTGTTGTCGCTGGCGCTGGCGCTGGCGGCGGTGACGATGACGGCGAGGAGCAGGCCGAGGGTGTCGGTGACGATGCCGCGTTTGCGTCCGACGATCTTCTTGCCGGCGTCGATGCCCTGCGTGGCGGCAGATGCGTTGGTGGAGGTCTTCACGCTCTGGGTGTCGATGACGCAGGCCGACGGTTGCGTGGTGCGTCCGGCCCTGGCGCGGGCCAGTGCGGTGAGGTCGTAGTTGAGCTGGGTGAAGATGCCGTCGCCGGTCCAGGCGGTGAAGTAGCCGTAGACGGTCTGCCAGGGCGGGAAGTCATGCGGCAGGTAGCGCCAGGCGATGCCGGTGCGGTTGACGTAGAGGATGGCGTTGAAGATTTCCCGCAGGTCGTGGGTGGCGATACGTCCGCCGACGCCGGCGTCGGTGCGGGCCTGGCGCCAGGCGGTCAGCCGTGGCGCGATCAGCGCCCAGCGGGCGTCGGACAGGTCAGAGGGGTAGGCGGGTCGCTCGGCCATGCCGTAGGTCTACTGTGGACGAGGCGCGGTGGATCGCACCTGGAGTCCGACGATACGAGAGCTTTCCTGAACCAGACACGTTCTGCGGAACGAAGCTGGCATATCGATGCGGCATCAGCCGGGGCAAATGGTGTCCATAGCCATGAGTCGACCGCGCTGCTAACCTCGGCATCGGCGGGCCGAATGCCGTCAATCACATGCAGACAAGATTAAAACGCCCACTAAGAGCGCCCTCAGGGGGGCGATGCGGGCCGTCAGGCGGGGGTGGGGATGCGGGCGGTGGAGGTGGTGGCCGGGACGGGGGCCGGGCGGCGTTCGCGGGTCGACCAGAGCACCGACAGGGTGGCCAGCAGCACCAGGCAGGAGCCGAGCATGTGCGCGCCGACCAGCAGCGCCGGCAGGTCGGTGAAGTACTGCACGAAGCCGATCACGCCCTGACCCAGCTCCACCGCGACCAGCACCACGGCGGCCCGGGCCGGGCCGGCGGCGCCGACCCCCCGGAACGCGAAGATCAGCGCCACCGAGAGCCCGAGCAGCAGGAACACCGCGTCGGCGTGCACCTGGGAGATCTGTTCCGGGTCGAGGCCGTTGCGGGCCGCACCGCCGTCGCCGGCGTGTGGGCCGCTGCCGGTCACCCAGGTGCCCACGACCAGCACCGCGACGCTGACCACCGTGGTGAGCGCCGCGAGGGTGCGCAGCGGGCCGGGCACCACGGCGACCGCGGGGCCGTCCGGGTCCTTGATCCGCCGCCAGAGCGCGTACGCGGCCGCGATGACCGCCGTCGAGGCGAGGAAGTGCAGCCCGACCACCCACGGGTTGAGGTTGGTCAGCACGGTGATCCCGCCGATCACGGCCTGCGCGGGGATGCCGAGGAACACTGCCACCGCCAGCCCCAGCAGCCCCTTTCGGCGCGGCCGGTACGCCAGCACCGCCAGCACGGTGGCCAGCGCGATGAGGCCGACGGCGAAGGTGAGCAGCCGGTTGCCGAACTCGATCACCCCGTGCACGCCCATCTCGGCGGTGGTGTGGTACGACTCGTCCGTGCACCGCGGCCAGGTCGGGCAGCCGAGTCCGGAGGCGGTGAGCCGGACGGCCCCACCGGTCACGACGATGGCCACGTTCGCCACGATCGAGGCGTACGCGAGGCGGCGCAGCAGAGCGGTGGAGACCGGGAACCGGACGGATCGCTTCACGGAGCGAATCCTACGCACCGTAGTGGAGCACGATCGGGTGACTCCGCCGGCCCGGTGTCAGGGATCACCGGGGGCCGGGTTTGCGGGGCTCCGGCGAATTACGTAACGTTGGCGTTGTGAAAAACGTGGCGGCGCTCCCTGAGCACCTGTCGGCGACCGCACCGGTCGCCGGTACCGCCGCGTCCACCGACCTCTCCACCCGGGACCGGGTCACCCAGCTGCTGCTGGAGCGGGGGGCGACCACCGCCGCCCAGCTCGGCTCGGCGCTGGGGCTCAGCCCGGCCGCGATCCGCCGGCACCTCGACGCGATGCTCGCCGACGGTGACGTGGTCGCCCGCGAGCAGGCCGTGCGCGGCAGCCGCGGGCGCGGTCGTCCGGCGAAGGTCTTCCTGCTGACCGAGGCCGCCCGGGTCCGCTGCGGCACCCACCACTACGACAACATGGCCACCGCGGCGCTGCGCTGGATCGCCGGCAACGGCGGGCCGGAGGCGGTCGCGGCGTTCGCCGCCGACCAGGTCGACGCGTTGGAGGCCCGCTGCCGGGCCGCCATGGAGGACGCCGGGGACGACCCGCTCGCGCGGGCGGAGGCGCTCGCGAGCGCCCTCACCGCCGAGGGATACGCTGCCAACGCGTCCACGATCGCCTCCGGCGGCCAGCTCTGTCAGCACCACTGCCCGGTGGCGCACGTGGCCGCCGAGTTCCCCCAGCTGTGCGAGGCCGAGACCGCGGTGATCTCCCGTCTGGTCGGCACCCACGTGCAGCGCCTGGCCACCATCGCGCACGGCGACGGGGTGTGCACCACGCACATCCCGGCCCAGCCGCGTGCCCAGTCCGGTAACACCGTCACCACTGTGAGGACAGATAGATGACCGAGCAGATCGTCCAGCCCCTGACCCAGGAAGAGCAGCTCGCCGCCCTCGGTCGCTACGAGTACGGCTGGTCCGACTCCGACGTCGCCGGCGCCGGCGCGCAGCGCGGCATCAACGAGGCGGTGGTGCGGGACATCTCGGCCAAGAAGAACGAGCCGGCCTGGATGCTCGACCTGCGCCTGAAGGGGCTGCGGCTGTTCGGCCGCAAGCCGATGCCGGCCTGGGGTGCCGACCTCACCGGGATCGACTTCGACAACATCAAGTACTTCGTGCGCTCCACCGAGAAGCAGGCCACCAGCTGGGAGGACCTGCCGGAGGACATCAAGAACACCTACGACCGGCTGGGCATCCCGGAGGCGGAGAAGCAGCGGCTAGTCGCCGGTGTCGCGGCGCAGTACGAGTCCGAGGTGGTCTACCACAAGATCCGTGAGGACCTCGAGGAGCAGGGTGTCCTCTTCCTGGACACCGACACCGCCCTCAAGGAGCACGAGGACGTCTTCAAGGAGTACTTCGGCACGGTGATCCCGGTCGGCGACAACAAGTTCGCCGCGCTGAACACCTCCGTGTGGTCCGGTGGCTCGTTCATCTACGTGCCGAAGGGCGTGCACGTGGATATCCCGCTGCAGGCCTACTTCCGGATCAACACGGAGAACATGGGCCAGTTCGAGCGCACGCTGATCATCGTCGACGAGGGCGCCTACGTGCACTACGTCGAGGGCTGCACCGCGCCGATGTACTCCTCCGACTCGCTGCACAGCGCGGTGGTGGAGATCATCGTCAAGAAGAACGCGCGCTGCCGCTACACGACCATCCAGAACTGGTCGAACAACGTCTACAACCTGGTCACCAAGCGCGCCGTCTGCCACGAGGGCGCGACCATGGAGTGGGTCGACGGCAACATCGGCTCCAAGGTGACCATGAAGTACCCGGCGGTCTACATGACCGGCGAGCACGCCAAGGGCGAGGTGCTCTCGGTGGCGATGGCCGGCGAGGGCCAGCACCAGGACGCCGGCGCCAAGATGGTGCACGCCGCGCCGCACACCTCCTCCACCATCGTGTCCAAGTCGATCGCCCGGGGCGGCGGCCGCACCTCGTACCGGGGTCTGGTCCAGGTGCTGGAGGGCTCGCACCACAGCCGGAGCACGGTCAAGTGCGACGCGCTGCTGGTCGACACCATCTCCCGCTCGGACACCTACCCCTACGTCGACATCCGCGAGGACGACGTGGCGATGGGGCACGAGGCGACCGTCTCCAAGATCAGCGACGACCAGCTCTTCTACCTGATGAGCCGCGGTCTGAGCGAGGACGAGGCGATGGCGATGATCGTGCGCGGCTTCATCGAGCCGATCGCCAAGGAGCTCCCGATGGAGTACGCCCTGGAGCTCAACCGCCTGATCGAGCTGCAGATGGAGGGCGCGGTCGGCTGACGCCGCCGCCCCGCGTGGCGGGCCGGCAACCCCGGCCCGCCGCACCAGGCCCCGACCTCGTCGTTCCGGAACAGACAGACCAAGGAAGAGATGACTACCCAGGCTTCCGCGCCGCCCAGCACCAAGACGCAGGCGCTCCGCTCGTACGACGTCGCCGACTTCCCGGCCCTCACCGGCCTGGAGGAGGAGTGGCGCTTCACCCCGCTCAAGCGCCTGCGCGGGCTGGTCGGCGGGGCGCAGGCCGCCACCGCCACGGTCCGGCACGAGTACGGCGACCTGCCCGAGGGCGTCACCGTCGGGCGGATCGGCGCGGACGACCCGCGGGTGGGCAGCGTGCTCACCCCGGTCGACCGGGTCAGCGCCCTGGCGTACGGCGGCGCGGGGGACGCGCTGCTGGTGGAGGTCGCCCGGGACGCCGTGGTCGGCGCGCCGGTGACCCTGCGGGTGGTCGGCGACGGCGCCGATCAGCTGGCCTTCGGACACACCTTCGTCGACGTGGGCCGGTTCGCCGAGGTCACCCTGGTGCTGGAGCACGTCGGCTCGGCCACCCTGGCCGACAACGTCGAGGTGTCGGTGGCCGAGGGCGCGAAGCTGATCCTGGTCACCGTCGCCGACTGGGCCGCCGACGCGGTGCAGGCCCAGCACCTCAAGGTCAAGCTGGGCCGGGACGCCAAGGTGACGCACATCCAGGTCAGCCTCGGCGGCGACCTGGTCCGGCAGTACACCTCGGTGGAGTACACCGGCCGGGGCGGCGAGGCCGAGCTGTACGGCGTCTACTTCGCCGACGGCGGCCAGCACCTGGAGCACCGCCAGCTGGTCGACCACAACGTGCCGGACTGCCGTAGCTACGTCGGCTACCGGGGCGCCCTGCAGGGCGACGACGCGCACACCGTCTGGGTGGGCGACGTGCTGATCCGCGCCGAGGCGACCGGCACCGACACGTACGAGATCAACCGGAACCTGCTGCTCTCCGACGGCGCGCGGGCCGACTCCGTACCCAACCTGGAGATCGAGACCGGGGAGATCGCCGGCGCCGGCCACGCGAGCGCGACCGGCCGCTTCGACGACGAGCAGCTGTTCTACCTGATGGCCCGGGGCATCCCGGAGGGCGAGGCCCGTCGCCTGGTGGTGCGCGGCTTCTTCGCCGAGCTGATCAACAAGATCCCGGTCGAGGAACTGCGCGAGCGGCTCGGCGACACGATCGAGGCCCGCCTCACCAAGGCCGGGGCGTGATGATCAAGATCTGCTCGACCGAGGACGTGCCGAAGGGCACCGCGATCAGCGCCGACGTGGACGGCACCCAGATCGCCATTGTGCACGGCGAGGACGACAACTTCTACGCCGTGTACGACGAGTGCTCGCACGCCGCGGTGGCCCTCTCCGAGGGCGAGGTCGACGGGTGCACGCTGGAATGCTGGCTGCACGGATCCCGTTTCGACCTACGGACGGGTGAGCCCACCGGGCTCCCCGCCACCGAACCCGTTCCCGTCTATCCCGTCGAAGTCCGCGACGGCGACATCTACGTCAGCCTGACGCCGAGCAATGGAGTGACCCGATAATGAGCACCCTGGAGATCCGCGACCTGAAGGTGTCGGTCAAGCTGCCCGAGGGTGAGCTCAAGCCGATCCTGGCCGGTGTCGACCTGACCGTCCGCTCGGGCGAGACCCACGCGATCATGGGGCCGAACGGTTCCGGCAAGTCCACCCTGGCGTACTCGATCGCCGGCCACCCCAAGTATGAGATCACCAGCGGCTCGGTGACCCTCGACGGCGAGGACGTGCTGGCCATGTCCGTCGACGAGCGGGCCCGCGCCGGGCTCTTCCTGGCCATGCAGTACCCGGTCGAGGTCCCCGGCGTCTCGGTCGCCAACTTCCTGCGTACCGCCAAGACCGCCATCGACGGCGAGGCGCCGAAGCTGCGCACCTGGGGCGGCGAGCTGCGCGGCGCCATGGAGCGCCTCCAGATGGACCCGGCGTTCGCCCAGCGCAACGTCAACGAGGGCTTCTCCGGCGGTGAGAAGAAGCGGCACGAGATCGTGCAGCTGGAGCTGCTCAAGCCGAAGATCGCCATCCTCGACGAGACCGACTCCGGCCTCGACGTGGACGCGCTGCGCGTGGTCAGCGAGGGCGTCAACCGGGTCCGCGACACCGGCGACACCGGCGTGCTGCTGATCACCCACTACACCCGCATCCTGCGCTACATCAAGCCGGACTTCGTGCACGTCTTCGTCGCCGGCCGGATCGTCGAGCAGGGCGGGCCGGAGCTGGCCGACAAGCTCGAGGCCGAGGGCTACGAGCGGTACGCCGCCGGGGCCGGTTCGGCGCGGGCCTGACACGACAGGGGCCGCTGAGATGACCACCATCGCGATCCCGTCCGGGATGCCGCAGTACGACGACGTGCCACGCTTCGACGTGGCAGGAGTGCGCGCCGACTTCCCGATCCTGGACCGGGAGATCAACGGGCACCGGCTGGTCTATCTCGACAGCGCCAACACCTCGCACAAGCCGCGTCAGGTGCTCGACGTGCTCGCCGAGCACTACGCGGTGCACAACGCCAACGTGTCGCGCTCGGTGCACACCCTGGGCACCGAGGCGACCGAGGCGTACGAGGGGGCGCGGGCGAAGGTCGCCGCGTTCATCAACGCGCCGAGCGTGGACGAGGTGGTGTTCACCAAGAACTCCACCGAGGCGATCAACATCGTGGCGTACGCGTTCTCCAACGCCTCGCTGCGACCCGACGCCGACCCCCGGTTCCGCCTCGGCCCGGGCGACGAGGTGGTGATCTCCGAGATGGAGCACCACTCGAACATCGTCCCGTGGCAGCTGCTCTGCGAGCGCACCGGCGCGACCCTGCGCTGGTTCCCGGTCACCGACAACGGGCGGCTGGACGAGTCGGGGCTGGAGGAGCTGGTCACCGAGCGGACGAAGATCGTCTCGCTGGTGCACGTCTCCAACATCCTCGGCACGGTCAACGCCACCTCCCGGATCACCCAGCGGGTCCGTGAGGTGGGGGCGCTGCTGCTGCTCGACTGCTCGCAGTCGGTGCCGCACATGCCGATGGACGTGGTCGACTACGACGCCGACTTCATCGTCTTCACCGGCCACAAGATGTGCGGCCCGACCGGCGTCGGCGTGCTCTGGGGCCGGGGCGAGCTGCTCGCCGCGATGCCCCCGGTGCTCGGCGGCGGCTCGATGATCGAGACGGTGTCGATGGCGCGCTCGACGTTCGCCGCGCCGCCGGCCCGGTTCGAGGCCGGCACCCCGCCGATCGCCGAGGCGGTCGCGCTCGGCGCGGCGGTCGACTACCTCACCGGCGTCGGGATGCGCGCCATCCAGTGGCACGAGAAGGAGCTGACGGCGTACGCGCTGGACGCCCTCGCCACCGTGCCGGGGCTGCGCGTCTTCGGCCCGACGGTGCCCGTCGGCCGGGGCGGGACGATCTCGTTCGCGCTCGGTGACATCCACCCGCACGACGTGGGGCAGGTCCTCGACTCGCTCGGCGTGCAGGTGCGGGTGGGGCACCACTGCGCGAAGCCGGTGTGCACCCGGTTCGGCGTGCCGGCCATGACGCGGGCGTCGTTCTACCTGTACACCACCACGGAGGAGATCGACGCCCTGGTGGCGGGGCTCGAGCAGGCGCGGAAGGTGTTCGACTGATGCAGCTCGACCAGCTCTACCAGGAGATCATCCTGGACCACTACAAGCACCCGCACGGCCGTGGCCTGCGCGAGGCCGACCCGGACGCCCGGGTCGCCGAGGCGCACCACGTCAACCCGACCTGCGGTGACGAGATCACCGTCCGGGTGGCCACCGACGGCGACACCCTCGACGACATCTCGTACGACGGGATGGGCTGCTCGATCAGCCAGGCGTCGGCGAGCGTGCTGCACGAGCTGCTGCGCGGCCGGGGTGCGGGTGAGGCGTTCGCCGTGCACGAGGCGTTCGTCGAGTTGATGTCCGGGCGTGGCCAGGTCACGCCGGACGAGGACGTACTCGGTGACGGGGTGGCTTTCGCGGGCGTCGCCCGCTACCCCGCCCGGGTCAAGTGCGCGCTGCTGCCGTGGATGGCGTTCAAGGACGCCGCGGCACGCGCCGGCGTGGGCGTGAGCCCGACGGAGGTGAAGGCATGAGCGAGCGTCAGCGAGCGAATGATCGTTGCAGTCTGATGGTGCCTCATGGCGTCACGGAGCGAAGCGGAGTGAGGGCATGAGTAGCGAGGACACCGCCACCGCGGCGACGCCTGAGGCCGGTGACGCCGCCACGACGCCGGCGACCGGCGCTGTGGCGACCGACGGCGCCGCGACGCAGGCGGGCGGCAAGGCCGCCGTCGCCGACATCGAGGAGGCGATGAAGGACGTCGTCGACCCGGAGCTCGGCATCAACGTGGTCGACCTCGGCCTGGTGTACGGCGTGCACGTCGACGACGAGAACGTCGCGACGCTGGACATGACGCTCACCTCGGCGGCCTGCCCGCTGACCGACGTGATCGAGGACCAGGCCCGGCAGGCGCTGACCACCGGCCCCGGCGGGGGACTGGTCAACGACATCCGGATCAACTGGGTCTGGCTGCCGCCGTGGGGCCCCGACAAGATCACCGATGAGGGGCGCGACCAGCTCCGCTCCCTCGGCTTCAACGTCTGACCCCGCGCCGGCTGGCCGGACGAAAGGCCTCGACCTCAGGGGCGGTTTCGAGGGGTCGTTGCAACACGAGGTCTAGCTGGTGACGGCTAGGAGCTTAGCGAGGCGCTCGGCTGGGTTGTCCCAGCCGAGCGTTTTGCGTGGGCGGGCGTTGAGTTCGGCGGCGACGGCGGCGAGGTGTTCGCGGGTGTGGACGGCCAGGTCGGTGCCTTTGGGGAAGTATTGGCGCAGCAGTCCGTTGGTGTTCTCGTTGGAGCCGCGTTGCCAGGGTGAGTGCGGGTTGCAGAAGTAGACCGGCATGTCCGCGGCGATGCTGAACTCGTGGTGCATGGCCATTTCCGCGCCTTGGTCCCAGGTCAGAGACCGTTTCAGGTGGTGCGGCAGGGTGGCCATGGCGGCGAGCAGGCCGTCACGGACCAGGTTGGCGCTGCGGCCGGCGCCCAGGTGCACGAGCAGGACGTAGCGGGTGGCGCGTTCGACGAGGGTGCCGATCGCGGAGCCGTTGTCCTTGCCGATGATCAGGTCGCCTTCCCAATGACCCGGGACGGCACGGTCGTCGGCCTCGGCGGGCCGCTCGCTGATCATCACCATCGGATGAGTGAAACGGGGCTGGCGCTGCCCGGGCTGACGGCGCGGGCGTCGCACCACCCGGCCGGTGCGCAGCGCGGCGCTCAGTTCCCGGCGCAACTCGCCGCGGCCCTGGACGTAGAGCGCCTGGTAGATCGTTTCGTGTGACACGTGCAGCTCGCTTCGCTCGGGAAAGTCGCGGCGCAGCCGACGGCTGATCTGTTCCGGGCTGTGCTTGCAGTCGAGCATGCCCTGCACCAGGGAACGTAACTGCGGGCAGGCGGCGATCTTGCCGAGCTTCGGGCGAGGCCGCCGACTGTCGGCGCGTTGCTGGGCCGCGTAGGGCTGGTAGTCGCCGCTGTCCGGATGCCGGTTGCGGCGGGTCTCCCGGCTGATCGTGCCCGGCGACCGTCGCAACTCAGAGGCGATCGCCGCCTGAGAGGCACCCTCGCACAGCTGGTCAGCGATCACGATCCGCTCGTCCTGTGACAGATAGCGGCCCGACACGGCCGAAGGCCGGGCAGCAGGACGAGATACGTCCTGCTGCCCGGCCTTCGCCTGGCTCAAGCGCCCGTAGCGCCAGCGGTGACCAGTCTTGCGATTGATCCCGACCAGCCGACACGCTTCACTCGTACTCACACCCCGCGTCACAAGATCCAAATATGCCTGGCGCTCCGCGCGAAGCTTCTTACGACCCTGCGGCCGACGATCCCCACGGATCTCGAACACTGCAACCCCTGATCAGGTCAGGCATTGCAACGATCCCTAGAACCCAGGCAGGTCGGGGCCTTTGTCGTGCCTGCGGCCGCACGCGCCGACGGATAACCGGTGGCGTGGCCGGACGGCGTCCGGCGACAATCGCTGCGTGATCGAGTCGAGGTCGTCCCGCACCGTCCCTGTCGCCGCGGCCATCGCCGCCGGGCGACAGCGGCCGGTGCCGCGGCGGCTGCGACCCGGTACCCGCCGCCATGGGTGACGCGCTGCTCGCCGGCCTGCTCGCCGGCTACGGGGTGGCGGTGCCGGTCGGGGCGATCGCCATCGTGGTCATCGGGCTCACCGCCCGTACCTCGTTGCGGGTCGGCGCCGCCGCCGCCCTCGGGGTGGCCGCGGCGGACGGCCTCTACGCCGCGCTGGCCGTGCTCGGCGGCGCGGCGCTCGCCGGCCTGGTGCGCCCGGTGGCGACCCCGCTGCGCTGGTCGGCCGTCGTGATCCTGCTCTTCCTCGCCGGGCAGCTCGCCGTGGGGGCGCTGCGCCGGCACCGTCGCCCGGCCGGGCCGGCGCGGGCCGAGCGGGGGCTGGCCACGCCGGGCCGGGCGTTCGCCGGGCTGCTGGCGCTCACCCTGCTCAACCCCATGACCATCGTCTACTTCGTGGCCCTGGTGATCGGCCGGCACGCGTCCGGTGGGTGGACGCCCGCCGGCCAGGTGGCCTTCGTGGCCGCGGCGTTCGCCGCCTCGGCGAGCTGGCAACTGCTGGTGGCCGGCGGCGGCTCGCTGCTGGGCCGGCTGCTCACCTCCGACCGTGGCCGGCTGGTCACCGCGCTGCTGGCCAGCGCGCTGATCGTGCTGCTGGCGCTGCGGATGCTCTGGTGAGCCGGCCAACTCAGTGCGGGTACACCTCCAGTTCCCAGAGCGAGAAGCCGTAGGAGGTGGCCCGGGTCAGCCCGACCATCCGCACGTAGCGCGCACTTGTCGCGGCGAACCGGTCGTTGTCGGTGCCACCGTCCCCGACGGTGGTGGACCAGACCGTCCGCCAGGCGGCGCCGTCGGTGGAGACGTCGATCCGGTACGACCGGGCGTGCGCCGCCTCCCAGCGCAGCACCGCGCGGGCCACCGGCCGGACCGCACCGAGGTCCACGGTGATCGACTGGTCGTCCGACCAGCCGCTCGACCACCGGGTGCCCGGATCGCCGTCCACCGCCCGGCTGGCCGGGAAGAAGAGCTGGCTGCTGGAGGCGGTGACCGGGCGGCCGGCGGCCAGGTTGGTCAGGTCGTCGCCGCGGTGGGCCGGGAACGACACGACCTGCTGGTAGGTCGGCCGGTTCTGCCAGGCGACGACGGGCTGCTTCAGCCCGCCGAGCGGGGACTGCACGATGGCGTCGGCGCACCACTGGTCGCCGGCCGCGCAGCTCGCGTCGCCGGGATAGACCTCGGTCGCCGGTCGGGCGGCGGCGCTGCGCAGCGTGTCCAGCAGGATCTGCCGGCAGGCGGCCAGGTCGCCGCCGCCGCAGTACCGGCGGTCCGACCCGCCGGGCACCGGCTCGCCCAGCACGGCGCGCAGGTCGGCGTCGACGTACCCCCACCAGCCGTACTGGAACGACGAGCCCTTGTGCCCCTGCGCCTCGTTGGCCGAGGTGGGCAGGGTGGACTCGTCGCCGCGCTGCTGCCCGGACGGCGACTCGTTGATCTGCATGGCGTTGACCAGCGCCTGGTACAGCTCCGGGCCGAGAGGTGCCTTGAACTGGCCGTTGACCAGCAGCGGCCACCAGGCGTCGAAGATCCGGATGGCGTCCGCGTGCCGGTACACCTTGGCGCCGGGGGCCGTCTCGACCCGCAGTGCGCCGTCGGCGCGCCAGGCCCGCAGCTCGCCCACCACGGCGGCCAGGTCGGTGTCGGTGACCGGCTGGCTCTCCAGCACCCGGATCAGCTCGTCGAGCACCTCGGCGCCGCGCAGGTCGGTCAGGCCGGCCCGCTCGACCAGCGAGGTCAGTGTGGCCCGGTCGAAGGTGCGCCCGTCCGCCAGCGCCGCCCGGATCGGCCGGTCCAGCAGGTTCACCCGGTGCACCGGGCCGAAGCTGAAGTTGCCGTCGGCGGCCCCGAAGTCCTTGGCCTGCTTGTTGTTCCAGCTCACGTAGTAGTCCTGGTTCGCCGAGTACGGATGCTCGGCCGGGGGCTGGTACGCGGCGGTGTTGGCGGCCGGGTCGAAGTCGCGCCACTCGTACGCCGGATCGGCCTTCATCGGCAGGTTCGGGTCGGACCCGGCCGCGCGCACCGGGTTGAGCCCCGAGTTGGCGTACGCCGACTGGGTCGAGTTCAGGTAGAACCAGTTGAACGCGTACCCGATGGTGCCGGCGGACTCGCGGAACGCTGCGGCGTCGCCCATCGCGGCCGGGTCGTTGAACATCTGGAAGCCGATCGCCGAGTCCGCCTCGTGCCGGTAGGTGGAGCGCAGGTGGGTGAAGGCGTGCGGCTGGCCGCCCACGGTGCCCCGCCAGGCGACCAGGCCGAGCGCGGTGCGCCGGGCGACCAGCCGGTACGACCCGGCGGCGGTGCCGTCGGCGAGGGTGGGCCGCCAGGCGTTGACGTGCGAGAGTTCCTCCATCGGCTGGCACCGGCCCCGGTAGCGGTAGTGGTTGCTGGCCAGGGTGGGTGCGCTGCCGTCCACCGTGCACAGCGGCAGGGCGTAGGTGTCGGTGATGTCGTGGGCCGACGAGGTGGCGCTCCAGGCGTAGTCCTGGCCCCGGCCCAGCAGCACGTAGAGGTTGAGCCCGGCGAAGGCGGCGCCGCGCGCGCTGATCCCCGGCCCCTGCAACTCCTGCACCATCAGCAACTGGGGGGAGAAGTAGCCGGTCTGCGGCCCGAACACGGCGATCGGGTGGCCGGTGGCGGAGTGTTCGGCCGAGATCACCGCGGCGTTCGACATGCCCCGGCTGGCCCGGCCGATGGTCAGCCCGGAGAGCGCGGCGGCCAGCTCGGACGGTCCGCCGACGGCGGCGTCGGTGGCCCCGCCGGTGGCGTCGCTGACGATGGGTTCCACCCGGGCCGAGCCGCCGTCCGGCAGCACCACGCTGGCCGCGTTCGCGGGGGCGTCGCCGTACGGGAAGCTCTGCCCGTCGTGCAGGGTCAGCACCGTCTCCGGGTTCTCCTGGCTGCGGAAGGCGGTCCAGACCCGGTCGCCCTCGACCACGCCGTAGCGGGCCCGCGCGGCCAGCCGGACCAGCGCCGACTGCATCTCGTTGCCGCCCCCGCCGCCGAACAGCCCGCCCACCACGCCGGCGATGGCGATCAGGTCGGTCGTCCGGAACGGCTCGGGCCCGCCGGCGTTGGTGACCGCGTCCAGGTGTCCGGTGAGCACGTACTCGCCGGGGCAGTTGCGGTGCGCCATGCAGTGCCCGATGTAGGCGTTGATACCGGCGATGTACTCCTGCACGTCGCTGTAGAGCTGCTCGCCCCGGGGACCCTTGTGCCGCAGCGCCTCCACCTGCGCCGCCAGGTCCGCCTCGGTGTACGGCGAGTTGCGCCAGACGCTCTGCTCCAGCGCCCGGTTGCCGGGCGCGCCCCCGGCGAACGGGGTGAGGGTGCCCCGCCCGACGTGGCGCAGCAGGTCGATGGTGAACAGCCGGTCCTCGGCGCCGGCGTAGCCGGCCCCGAACATGGTGCCGCCGCGGGTGCTGCCGGTGACGTGCGGGACGCCGGTCGCCCGGTCGCGCACGATGGTCACGTCGGCGCGCGGCGAGTAGCTGCGCTCGACCTGATCGGCCGGGACGCCGAAGCCGGCGTCGTTGAAGAACGCGCCGAGCTGGTCCTCGCGCAGCCCCGCGTAGCCGTAGACCAGGTCGGCGTACCGGCCGAGCTGGTCACCGGCGTGCCGGGGCAGGGTGCCGAGGGTCTGGTTGGCGAGCACCTCGACGAGGGTGGCGTTGCCGTTCTGCCCCGGCGGCAGGATGTCCGAGCACTCGCCGAGACAGTGGTCGCCGGCGGCGAAACCGCTGGTGGTGGCGGTGGCGGCGGTGGGCGCGGCGGTGGGCGCGGCGGCGGCGGGGGCGGTGGGGGAGACGGTGAGCAGGGCCGCCACGGTGACCGTCGCCGCGGCGGCGGCGGTCAGCCGGCGGGCGGCGGCGCGGCGGGCGGGGTGCGGTGGGACGGGACCGCGTGGCTGCATGGGTACCTCCCGGACGGAGGGGTGGATCCGAGAAACATTCGGTTACCGGATGGTAAGCGTTCATCGATGCCCGTGAAAGCCCCTGAGCCGGGCGCCGCCCGGGGTCCCGCAATTCGGTACCGTTCGGCCATGACCAGTCGACCCGCAGCCGGGGGTGGCCGGTGGGTCGAGGTCGACCCGACCCGCGTCGCCCGCTGGGTCGAGGGCTTCGCCGACCGGCACGGCCCGCCCACCACCACCGATGTCGGGTACGGGCTGCTGCTCGCCGCCCCGGACGGCGCGACCGCCGAGCTGCACACCCCGCCCGGAGCGCCGCCCACCCGGGACGTACCCGAATTCGTGGCCGCCGCGGCCGAGCCGCGCCGGATCGGCCTGCTGCTGGCCCGCAAGGGCGCGGTGGCGGTCGGCGTCGCGGTGGGGGAGAAGCTGGTGGTCTCCAAGGTGGACACCCGCTACGTGCAGGGCCGCACCGCCGCGGGCGGGTGGTCCCAGCAGCGCTTCGCCCGGCGGCGGGACAACCAGGCGAAGGCGGCCCTCGGCGACGCGGCGGAGCTGGCCGTACGGCTGCTGCTGCCGGAGGCGGCGACGCTGCGCGCGCTGGTCTGCGGCGGCGATCGGCGGGCCGTCGACACCGTGCTCGCCGACCGGCGGCTGGCCCCGCTCGCCGCGCTGCGGGCCGAGCGGCTGCTCGACGTCCCCGAGCCCCGGCACGCGGTGCTGGTCGCCGCGATCGCCGGGGCCCGCGCGGTGCGGATCCTGGTCCGCGACGCCGCACCCGACGCCGCCTGAGCCGCTGCGGCCCGTCATTCCTCCGGCCGAGGGTTGTCAGCAACCCGGGGCAGGACCTGCTCGGTGTGGCGCGACCAAGTCGTTGCGTTCCGGCCGCTAGCCTGCGGCAATGGCCGCACGCGAGGGGGCCGTGCCGGCGGCGCAGGGCACGACGACGACCGACACCGACCGGATGACGGCGTTCAGCGACGGGGTGTTCGCGATCGTCATCACCGTCCTGGTGCTGGAACTTCGCCCACCGGCGTACGAATCCGGTGGGCTGCTGGACGCTCTGCTGCACGAGAAGGCGGCCTACCTCGCCTTCGTCATCTCGTTCGTCTACATCGGTGTGCTCTGGCTGAACCACCACGCGTTGCTGCTACTGGTCGGCCGGACGAACCTCGCGCTCAACTGGATCAACCTCGCCCTGCTGCTCGGCGCCGTGATCATCCCGTTTCCCACCGCGGTGCTCGCGTCGGCATTCGCCCATGCGGGCGCCGCCGACCAGCGGGTGGCGGTGGTCCTGTACGCATTGTCCGCCGCGCTGATGTCGGTACCCTGGCTGGCCTTCTTCGCCTACCTGGAACGCCACCCCGCACTGCTGGCACCCGACATCTCCACCGAGCACCTGCACGCCCAGCGGGCCCGCCCCGTCACCGGCATTTTCCTCTACGGCAGCAGCGCGGCACTCGGCTGGTTCGTCGACCCCGTGGTGGGCCTGATCGGGATCATCGTCATGATCATCTATCACGCCGTCACGAGCCAGGGACTCAAGCGGCGCAGTCACCGGCGGCTGCCGGGTCGACGGCGAACCTGACTCGACGACAGCCATTCCGGCCGGACGCGGCCGGAACCGGTGACCCGGAAACGCCACGGCGGCCGGTGGGTGGGGACCCACCGGCCGCCGCCGGGCACTTTGGACCGGGGCGCTCAGCGGCTGCCGCCGAAGGTGTCGCAGGACTTCGGGTCGCCGCTGTCGTAGCCGCGGCTGAACCACTCCTTGCGCTGCGCGGACGAGCCGTGGGTGAACTCCTCCGGGTTCACCGGGCGGTTCGCCCGCTCCGAGATGGCGTCGTCGCCGATCTTCTCGGCGGTGTCGATCGCCTGCGCGATGTCCTGCTCGGTGACGCTCTTGAAGATCTTCTGGCCCTTCGCGTCGGCGGTGCCGGTGGCGTTCTTCGCCCAGGCGCCCGCGTAGCAGTCGGCCTGCAGCTCCAGCTTCACCGACAGCGCGTTGGCGTTGTCCGGGTCGCGCTGCTGCTGGCGGCGCATCTGCGCCTCGGTGCCGAGCAGGTCCTGCACGTGGTGGCCGTACTCGTGGGCCAGCACGTACGGCTGGGCGAACTCGCCCTGCGCGCCGAGCTGGTCGGCCAGCACCCGGTAGAAGGTCAGGTCGATGTAGACCAGGTCGTCGGCCGGGCAGTAGAACGGGCCGACGCCGGAGTCGGCCTGGCCGCAGCCGGTGTT
The DNA here is from genome assembly GCF_900091515.1 of Micromonospora purpureochromogenes. Lineage (NCBI taxonomy): Bacteria > Bacillati > Actinomycetota > Actinomycetes > Micromonosporales > Micromonosporaceae > Micromonospora > Micromonospora purpureochromogenes. The sequence continues at coordinate 2,679,746 of NZ_LT607410.1, forward strand.
CACGCCCTGGCTGAAGAAGACCGTCTTCGACGGCCGGTACTGCTCGCCGAACTTCTCCGGCAGCGCGGCCTGCCAGTACGCCTGGATCGAGTTGACGTACGCGGTGTTGCGGCAGTCCAGCTGCTGGAGCGCGTCGTCGGCCGAGCACTTCTGCTGCAGCGACGTGTTGTCGCCCTGCTCACCGCCGCCGCCGTTGGTCGCGGCGTTCAGCCCGAAGCCGCCGCCGACCAGCGCGACCAGTACGGCGATGATGATGCCGACGATCCCTCCGCGACCGCCGCCGATCGGGATGGGGATGCCCATCCCGCCGCCCCCGCCGGACCCTCGCCGATCGTCCACCTGACTGGTGTCGACCTGCGCGTTCTCGTTCAGCTCCATGTTGACCCCGATCACCGATTCATCACGTTTGCTGGTTGCGGTACCGGACCGGGTCCGGACGGCGTTTCGGTACCCGATGATCTTGCTCGGTAATCCGGGGAGGGCGCGGAAGCCGGCCCGGTACACTTGCCTCGTGCTGCTCTGCGAAGGCTGAACCGCCCCGCGCCGACGGTCCATCGGGCCCGCCGGCCGTTTCGCGTGCCCTGAGTCAGCCCTTCCAGACCCCCGAGAGCGAGTACCGGAAATGATCACTGCCACCGGCCTGGAGTTGCGTGCCGGCGCCCGGATCCTGCTGTCCGACACCACCCTGCGGGTGCAGCCCGGTGACCGGATCGGCCTGGTGGGCCGCAACGGCGCCGGCAAGACCACCACGCTGAAGGTGCTGGCGGGGGAGGGGCAGCCGTACGCCGGCCAGATCGACCGGCGCAGCGCGATCGGCTACCTGCCGCAGGACCCGCGTACCGGCGACCTGGAGGTCACCGGGCGGGACCGGGTGCTCTCCGCCCGCGGGCTGGACGTGCTGATGGCCCAGATGAAGGAGATCGAGGAGAAGCTCGCCGACGACGCCGACGACAAGCTGGTCCGCCGCTACGGCGCGCTGGAGGACCAGTTCGCCGCCCTCGGCGGGTACGCCGCCGAGGCCGAGGCGGCCCGGATCTGCGCCAACCTCGGGCTGCCCGACCGGGCGCTCGCCCAGACCATCGGCACCCTCTCCGGCGGCCAGCGCCGCCGCATCGAGCTGGCCCGGATCCTGTTCCGTGACGCCGGCGAGAACGGCGGCGGCATCCTGCTGCTCGACGAGCCGACCAACCACCTCGACGCCGACTCGATCACCTGGTTGCGCAACTTCCTCGCCAACCACAAGGGCGGCCTGATCGTCATCTCCCACGACGGCGCGCTGCTGGAGTCGGTGGTCAACAAGGTGTGGTTCCTCGACGCCACCCGCTCGGTGGTGGACGTCTACAACCTGGGCTGGAAGGCGTACCTGGAGGCGCGGGAGACCGACGAGCGGCGCCGCCGCCGCGAGCGGGCCAACGCCGAGAAGAAGGCCGGCGCCCTGATGGCCCAGGCCGACAAGATGCGGGCCAAGGCCACCAAGACCGTCGCCGCGCAGAACATGGCCCGTCGCGCCGAGAAGCTGATCTCCGGCCTGGAGGAGGTACGCGTCTCCGACAAGGTGGCGAAGGTGCGCTTCCCCACCCCGGCGCCGTGCGGCAAGACCCCGCTGACCGCGACCGGCCTCTCCAAGTCGTACGGCTCACTGGAGATCTTCACCGACGTGAACGTCGCGGTGGACCGTGGTTCCCGGGTCGCCATCCTCGGGCTCAACGGCGCCGGCAAGACCACCCTGCTGCGGATGCTCGGCGGCCTGCTCAAGCCGGACACCGGCGAGGTGCACGCCGGGCACGGCCTGCGGCTGGGCTACTACGCCCAGGAACACGAGACCCTGGACGTCGAGCGGACCGTGCTGGAGAACATGCGGGCCGCCGCCATCGAGCAGTCCGACACCGACCTGCGCAAGATCCTCGGTGCGTTCCTCTTCTCGGGGGACGACGTGGACAAGCCGGCCGGGGTGCTCTCCGGCGGCGAGAAGACCCGGCTCGCCCTCTCCACCCTGGTCTGTTCCGGGGCCAACGTGCTGCTGCTGGACGAGCCGACCAACAACCTGGACCCGGTCAGCCGGGAGCAGGTGCTCGACGCCATCGCCAACTACCCGGGCGCGATCGTGCTGGTCACCCACGACCCGGGCGCGGTGCTCGCGCTCAAGCCGGACCGGGCGATCCTGCTGCCCGACGGCGACGAGGACGCCTGGAGCGACGACCTGCTCGAACTGGTCGAGTTGGCCTGACGCCCGCGGCGCCCCGCGGACCCGCGCCCTGCCGGGCGGGTCCGCGGCCCGGGCCCGGTGGCGCGGGTCCGCGGCGGGGCCGTCAGCCGGGCTCAGGTGGCCAGGTCGGCCACGCGGGTCAGCACCCCGGAGGTGACCAGGATGACCAGGCCGACGCCGACGAAGATCGCCGGTACCAGCCAGTGGCCGGCCCGGCCGACCAGCCGGACCACCCGCGGATGCCCGCCGAGCAGGGCCGCGACCGCGCACCAGAGCGCCACCAGGGCGGCGAAGACCACCAACCAGACCAGTCCGGCCGCCGGCTCCAGGGAGCGGAACACCGGCACGTAGACGGCGATGTTGTCCGCGCCGTTGGCGATGGTCACGCCGGCCACCCCGAGCGCGCCGCCGACGATGGCCGGTGGCGCCTCGTCGTCGGTGCGCGCCAGCAGGGCCCGGACCCCGAGGCCGATCGGCAGCAGGCCGAGCAGGCCGGTCCACGGGTCGGGCACCACCAGCAGCCCCGCCGCGACCACCAGCGCGGTCGCGACCAGCGCGCCGATGCCCAGGTACTGGCCCGCCACGATCCGCCAGGGCCGGGGCCGGCCGGTGGCGCGGGCGGCCACGAAGAGCACGGTGAGCACGACGATGTCGTCCACGTTGGTCGCGGCGAACACCAGGGCCGCGCCGGCCGCGGCGGCGAGCAGGTCGGTCACGCCAGGCAGGGTACGGGCCGCGCGGCGGGCTCCGAACGGCCCAGCCGTACACGTGTTGTGGGGCCGGTCGGAAGGATCACTCTATCGGGAAGCTGACATCGCATAGCGTGTCGGTTGGCGAAGAGTTGATATCTGGCGCATGATCGTTCGAGGCGGTCTAATAGGTGGGACCGTATCCGAACCGCACAGTCTGGGACGTGAGGAATCAGCATGGCAGCCACTGGCACAGCCACCAGCACTGAGAAGGGTCGCCGGATCGTCGGAGCCGAGCGTCAGACGCTCGCCAAGGACCTGGTAAAGCGGTACACCTCGGGTGAGAGCATCCGCGCGCTCGCGGCCTCGACCGGACGTTCCTACGGGTTCATCCACCGGGTGCTCACCGAGTCCGGCGTCCAGCTGCGGCAGCGCGGCGGCGCCCGGCGCCGCAAGAAGGCGTGACCCGTCCATCAGCGTCGTCCATCAGCGTCGTGTTCCGGGCCGCCCGGTGACCGCCGAGACGACCGGGGTGCGACTCGACTGCGACGGGCCGGTCGCGACGGTGACGTTGTGCCGGCCCGACGTGCTCAACGCCCAGACCCCGGCGATGTGGCGCGCGATGAGCGACTTCTCGCGGGATCTCCCCGGCGACGTACGCGTCGTCGTGGTGCGCGGCGAGGGGCGGTCCTTCTCCGCCGGCCTCGACCTGTCGGTGGCCGGCGCGTCCGGGCCGGGTTCGTTCGCCGAGCTGGCGACCCTGCCCGAGCAGGAGTGCGCCGACCGGATCGCCGAGTTCCAGGGCGGCTTCAGCTGGCTGCACCGCCCCGACGTGATCTCCGTCGCGGCCGTGCAGGGGCACGCCATCGGCGCCGGCTTCCAGTTGGCGCTCGCCTGTGACCTCCGGGTGCTCACCGAGGACGCCAAGCTCTCCATGGCCGAGGTGACCCTGGGCCTGGTGCCCGACCTCGCCGGGACGAAGCGCCTCGTCGAGCTGGTCGGATACTCGCGGGCCCTGGAGATCTGCGCGACTGGCCGGCGGATGGACGCCGCCGAGGCGGACCGGATCGGGCTGGCCACGCTCGTCGTGCCCACCGCCGACCTGGACGGCGCGGTACGCGACCTCACCGCCGGGCTGCTGGCCAACAACCGCGACGCGGTGGTCGAGATCAAGGCGTTGCTCGCCGGCGCGGCCGGCCGCTCGCACGCCGACCAGCAGCGCGCCGAGCGGGAGGCGCAGACCCGCCGCCTGCGCGACCTCGCCGGACGGGGAGAATAGTAAGGACCGTTCGGGAAGATCCGGGTTACTACTGAGGTTGTCGTAGTCGTCGGGAGAATCGAACCCGACGGTGCGCGCTGCCGCAGAACCCGGAGGTGACCGATGTCCAACCCGATGTCCGGTGGGGGCATGACCGGGTGGAGCATGCTCCGGTCGATGCGCAGCAGTGACGAGGTCTCCGCGCACCGGCTGAAGCGGGGCACCGCCCGGCGGATCGTCGCCTTCGCGGAGCCGTACCGGCGGGACATCGTCGTCTTCCTGGTCACGGTGGTGATCGCCGCGATCATCGGGGTGGCCACCCCGGTGCTGGCCGGAAAGGTCATCAACGCCATCACCCGGGGCGGCGCCGAGGCCGGGGCGATCGTGGTCCGCCTGGCGCTGGTGATCGCCGCGCTGGCGGTCGCCGACGCCCTCTTCTCCCTCGCCCAGCGGTGGTACTCGGCCCGCATCGGCGAGGGGATCATCCTCGACCTGCGCACCCGGGTCTACGACCACGTGCAGCGGATGCCGTTGCAGTTCTTCACCCGCACCCAGACCGGGGCCCTGGTCAGCCGGCTCAACAACGACGTGATGGGCGCCCAGCGGGCGTTCACCTCGACCCTCTCCGGGGTGGTCAGCAACGTCATCCAGCTGGTGCTGACCGCCGGGGTGATGTTCACCCTCTCCTGGCAGATCACCACGCTCTCGCTGATCCTGCTGCCGATCTTCATCATCCCGGCCCGGCGGGTCGGGAAGCGGCTGGCCGAGATCACCCGGGAGTCGTACAACCTCGACGCCAAGATGAACGCGACGATGACCGAGCGGTTCGGCGTGGCCGGGGCGCTGCTGGTCAAGCTCTTCGGCTCGCCCGAGATCGAGGCCCGCCGCTTCGCCGGCCGGGCCGAGCGGGTCCGCGACATCGGCATCCAGTCGGCCATGTACTCGCGGACGTTCTTCGTGGCGATGCTGCTGGTCGCCTCGCTGGCCCAGGCGCTGACCTACGGGCTCGGCGGCTGGCTGGCGGTCACCGGCGGGGTCAGCGCCGGCACGGTGGTCACCCTCGCGCTGCTGCTCACCCGCCTCTACGGCCCGCTGACCGCGCTGTCCAACGTCCGGGTGGACGTGATGAGCGCGCTGGTCTCCTTCGACCGGGTCTTCGAGGTGCTGGACCTGCGCCCCGGCATCGAGGAGAAGCCGGACGCGGTGCCGGTGCCGCGCGGCAACGGGCGGGTCGAGTTCCGCGACGTGCGGTTCCGCTACCCGGCCGCCGCCGAGGTGTCGCTGGCCTCGCTGGAGGAGGTCGCCACCCTGGACCGCACGGTCAACGAGCCGGTGCTCAAGGGTGTGTCGTTCACCGTCGAGCCGGGCCAGATGGTGGCCCTGGTCGGGCCCTCCGGCGCCGGCAAGTCGACGCTGTCCATGCTGATCTCCCGGATCTACGACGTCACCGACGGCGAGGTGCGGGTCGGCGGCGTGGACGTCCGCGACGCCACCCTCGCCTCGCTGCGCGACGAGATCGGCGTGGTCACCCAGGACTCGCACCTGTTCCACGAGACGATCGCCGAGAACCTGCGCTACGCCAAGCCGGACGCCACCGACGACGAGATCTGGGCGGCGCTGGCCGGCGCGCAGGTCGCCGACCTGGTCCGGGCGCTGCCCGAGGGGCTGGAGACGATGGTCGGTGAGCGCGGCTACCGCTTCTCCGGCGGCGAGAAGCAGCGCATCGCCATCGCCCGGCTGCTGCTCAAGGCGCCGTCGATCGTGATCCTCGACGAGGCCACCGCCCACCTGGACTCGGAGAGCGAGGCCGCGGTGCAGCGGGCGCTGGCGGTCGCGCTGACCGGGCGTACCGCACTGGTCATCGCGCACCGGCTCTCCACGGTCCGCGACGCCGACCAGATCCTGGTCCTCGACGACGGCCGGATCGTGGAGCGGGGCCGGCACGAGGAGCTGGTCGCGGTCGGCGGGCTCTACGCCGAGCTGTACCGCACCCAGTTCGCGGTCGCCGACTCGCCGGCGCCCTATGCGGCGACGGAGCCCGAGCCGGTGATCACCACGGTGCCGCTGGGCACGTACGTCGCCCAGGAGGCGATGCCGCCGGCGGCGGCCAACTAGCCGCTGGCGGCCAACTAGCCGGCGGCGGCCGCCCGCAGCTCCCCGAACGCCGCCCCGAGCGTCTCCGGGGTGAAGTGCGCGTTCAGGCCGCTCGGGTTCGGCAGCACCCAGAGCCGGGCGCCGGCCAGCGTCTCCGGCTGCGGGCCGAAATCGGCCTTCGGCCGGCCGAACCCGATCCGGTACGCGGTCACCCCGACCACCGCCACCCACGCCGGCCGGTAGTGGGCGACCTTGCCGGTCAGGATCTCCGCACCGGCCACCAGCTCCGCCGGGGTCAGCTCGTCGGCGCGGGCGCTGGCCCGGGCCACCATGTTGGTGATGCCCAGGCCGAGGCCGGGGAGCTGGTCCTGTTCGCTCGGGTGCAGCTGGCGGGGGGTGAAGCCGCCCCGGTGCAGCGCCGGCCAGAAGCGGTTGCCGGGTCGGGCGAAGTGCCAGCCGGTGGCCGCCGACCAGAGCCCGGGATTGATGCCGACGAAGAGCACGTCCAACCCGGGCGCGATCAGATCCGGGAGGGTCCGGTCGACCGCGGCGGCCAACTCGTCCTTCGTCGGCCGCCCCATGCCGGAGGCCCCCCGCGGCGCGCCGGAGGCTTCCCGCGTCGCATCGGACGCCGCTGGCGTCGCGCCGGCGGGCGGCCGGGCGGCGGACGGCCCCGGCCGCCGGCCGGACTGATGGCCCCGTGGCCCGGACCCGGCCCGGGCAACCGGCCGGCCCGGCCGGGCACCGGCCGGGTCGTCGGAGCGGTCGGCGGGGCTCACAGGCCGCGCAGCGCGCCGCCGTCGACCGGCACGGTGACACCGGTGACGTAGCTCGCGGCGGGGGAGAGCAGGAACGCGGCGACCCGCCCGAACTCCGCCGGATCACCGATCCGGCGCAGCGGGATGCCGGCCTCCGCCTCGGCCCGGGCCGCCTCGGCGTCCCCGGTGGCGGCGAAGAGTTCCCGGTTGCGGTCGGTCATGATCCGTCCGGGCAGCAGGCCGAGCACCCGCACGCCCCGCGGGCCGTACTCGTCGGCCATGTCCTTGGCCACCCCGGCCAGGCCGGGGCGCAGGCCGTTGGAGATGCCGAGGCCCGGCACCGGGCCGCGGGCCGAGGTGGAGAGCACCAGCCCGATCGCGCCGCCGTCGGTGAGCGCGCCGGCCACCGTACGGGCGGCGCGGACGCTGCCGAGGAAGACCGTCTCGAAGGACTGTCGCCACTGTTCGTCGGTCGCCTGGGCGGCGGTGCCGCGGGGCGGGCCGCCGACCGAGACCAGCGCGCCGTCCAGCCGGCCGAAGTGCTCCCGCGCCGCCACCACGAGCCGCTGCGGCGTCTCCGGGTCGGCCAGGTCGGCGGTGAGCCCGATGGCGTGCCGGGGACCGCCGAGCCGCTCGACGGCCTCGGCGACGCGCTCGGGGGCACGGGCCGAGAGGACCACCCGTGCGCCGTCGGCCACGAGGCACTCGGCGGCGGCGAAGCCCAGGCCCCGGGAGGCGCCGGTCAGCACGTACACCCGGTCGGTGAGTCCGAGATCCATGCTGCCGATCCTGCCGTACCCGCCTACCGGACGCACCGGGTGGGCGGTCAGCGCCGGGCGGGGCGCAGCAGGCGTACCCGACCGGCGAGCTGCACCGCGACGGCGCCGCCGGCGCGGGCGACGGCCGGCAGCCGGCGGGGTCGCGGCGCGTGGTGGCCGTCGTAGCGGCTGCCCGCCTCGCGGGCGACCAGCTCCTCGGCGCCGAGCGGGGGCAGCGTGCCCCGCTCGCGCAGCGTGCGGGCCAGGTCCCAGCCGTCGCGCAGCGCGCCGTTGGTGGGGCGGTCGGCCGCCCACTCGCGGAAGGTGGTCCACCAGGCGTCGCCGAGGGCGGCGGCGAGCAGCGGCCAGTGCCGGGCCACCTCGCCGGCGCGCTTGCCGAGCAGGGCGACCCGGGCGGCCCGCACCGGCCCGGGCGCGAAGCCGGCCGGCAGCGGCGCCCCGGCGACCAGCGCCGCCACCAGCGCCGCCTGCCGGGCGCCGAGTTCGCCGCCCGGCGCTGCGCCGGGCGGACCGGAGACCGTCCGGTCGCTCACGTGACCACCGGGAATCCGGAGGCGGCGGCGAGCGCGTCCAGCTCGGCCCGCAGGGCGGGCGCGGGCGGGTAGTGCCCGTCGCGTTCCAGCAGCAGCGCCGGGGGCCGGCGGCGCTCACAGAGCGCGCCGACCAGGTCGAGCACCTCCGGCGGCACCGGGTCGGTGTGCGTGTCGTGGTAGAAGCCGCCCCGCTCGGCACCGCCGGCCACGTGCACGTAGGCGACCCGGTCCAGCGGGAGCCGGTCGAGCAGGGCGAGCGGGTCGTCGCCCCGGTTGCGGGCGTTGGCGTGCACGTTGGCGACGTCGAGCAGCAGCGTGGCCCCGGTGGCGTCCAGGATCTCGGTGAGGAAGTCCGCCTCGTCCAGCTCGTCGTCGGGCCAGTCGAAGAGCGCGGCGATCGGCTCCAGGGCGATCGGCACCGGCAGCTGCTCCTGCGCCCGCCGGACGTTGGCCGCCACCGCGGCCACCGCCTCCCGGCTGCGCGGCAGCGGCAGCAGGTGGCCGGCCTCCAGGCCGCCGGCCCGGACGAACGCGATGTGCTCGCTGACCAGCGGCGCGTCGAGGAGTTCGGCGACCCGGGCCAGGTGGGTCACCCGGGCCGGGTCGACCGGTTCCGCGCCGCCGAGGGAGAGCCGCACCCCGTGCGGTACGACCGTGACGTCGCGCCCGCGCAGCTCGGCCAGCCCCGGCGGGAGCGAACCCGTCGACGGGATCGACTCGGCCACCACCTCGACGAAGCGCAGTCCGGGCAGCTCGGCGACGAATCCGGCGATCTCCGGCCGCCAGCCGATGCCCACCCCGCTCGGACCGGTCATCCGCCGCACCCACCGCCGCCGCCGCACCCACCACCACCGCCGCCGCAGGAGCTGCCGCCGCCACCGCAGGAACTGCCGCCGCCACAGGAGCCGCCGCCAGTGCCACCGCTGCTGTTCAGCGCCTGCCGCTGGATCTCCGCCTGCTCGGCGAAGCCCGGGTCCAGGGCCCAGAGCGAGGCGGTGCCGAACAGCGCGACCCCCATGGCCGCCCCGGCCGCGCCGTAGGTGGCGTAGGCGGGTGCGGACGCGGGGGAGAGGTGGATGTTGCTCTGGCGCAGCTCGCGCAGCGTGGCGTCGGCCGCCCGGGTCCGCCACGGCACCCGGGAGAGCAGCACCAGCGGGACGATCAGGGCGAGGACGGCGAGCAGCAGGAAGCCGACCGGTCGGTCGTTGGCCAGCCCGGCGGCGATCCGGGCCGCGCCGAGCGCCATCAGGGCGAGCACCAGCCACGCGCCGCGCCGGGCCGCCGTGCGCTGCTCGGGGTGCAGCGCCAGGCCCTGCCGTTGCAGGCCCTCGCGCAGCTCGGTGAGGGCGCGGGACACCCGCTGCTCGCGGGCCAGCTCCCGGGTGTGCAGGTGGTTGCGGGCGGCGTGGTGAACCGCCTGGTCGAGCGGGGTGACGCCGCTGGGCAGGGGGCCCCCGGTGGTGAGGCGCCGGTCGGGACGCACCCCGACCGCGCCGCAGCCGCGCAGGCCGCCCAGCGCCGTCCAGATCGCGAGCTGGTCGCCGCCGTTGAGGTACGCGACCTGCTGCGGCCCGAGCTGGCCGGTCCCGGCCGCCGGCTGCCCGGCGAGGATCCGGGACCGGTACACGATCGAGCCGACGACGACCACCAGGGCCGCCAGCAGATAGAACCGGAGGAACGTCGGGCCGGAAATGCCCCAGGTGTCGGCCGCCAGCATCATGGCTCTGCTCCTGTCACGCGAGGGGATCGCGGCCTCATTGTGGAGCAGGGCCGCCACGCGCCGACCGCCGTGCGGGCCGAGTTACCAAGCCGAAACGTCCGGCGGTCAGCGCCGGCGTACGGCCTCCTCGACCAGGTCCAGCACCGGGCCCAGGTCGCCGGCCGGCCGGCCCATCGCCAGGTGCAGCACCAGGCCGTCGTACGCCAACTCCAGGAACTGGGCCAGCACGTCGATCGGGACGTCCTCGCGGAGCACCCCGGCCTCCCGCTGCCGGACCAGCCGGTCCCGAGTGGCCTCGGCGATGGCGGCCGAGCGCTCGGCCCAGCGGCGGGCGAACGCCGGGTCGGTGCGCAGCCGGCGGGAGACCTCCAGCTGGCTGCCCAGCCAGCCGGTGGTGTCGGGGGAGATCGCCCGGGCCAGCAGGTCCCGCATGACCTGGACGAGGCCGTTGCGGGCCACGGTCTCCACCATGGCCGCCGCGTCGTCCTCGGCGACGGCGAGGAAGAGCGAGTCCTTGTCCCGGAAGTGGTGGAAGATGGCGCCCCGGGACAGCCGGGTGGCCTCCTCCAGCCGGCGCACGGTGGCTCCCTCGTAGCCGTGCCGGGCGAAACAGGCCCGCGCCGCGGCAAGGATCTCCTGTCGGCGCGCGTCGAGCTGGTCCTGACTTACTCTGGGCACGGGTCGATCGTCCCAGCTGACCCTGCGTTACGCAAACCGTACGTACGGCTTGGGATCTTGCGTGGTGGGACGGGCCGGCGCGGCGATCCGGTTAGGATCGGCGGGTGACGACGCCCCCGGTCGCCTCCGCCCCCCTTCCGTCCGCCCCGCTGACCGTCGCCGCCGTGCAGGCCGACCCGGTCCCCGGCGACCTGCCCGGCAACGCGCGGGTCGCCGCCGGCCTGGCCGCCCGGGCCGCCGGTGACGGCGCCCGGGTCGCCGTGCTGCCGGAGCTGTTCCTGCCGGCCTACCATCCGCCGACGCTGGCCGCCGATCCCACCGGCACGGACGTGGCCGCGACGGGCGACGGCGCGGTCGACGACCCCCGGCTCGACCCGCTGCGGGCCGCCGCCCGCGACGGCCGGATCACCCTGGTCGTCGGCGCCGCGGTCCGCCACCCGGACGGCCGCCGGACCATCTCCGCCCTGGTCGTCGACCCGACCGGCGCGATCCGGGACGGGTACGACAAGCAGCAGCTCTGGGGCGGCGAGCGGGAGCTGTTCGACGCCGGCCGGCGGGGTGCCACCCTGCTGGTCGACGACTGGCGGCTCGGACTGGGCATCTGCTACGACGGGTGCTTCCCGGAGCACGCCCGGGCCGCCGCGGCCGACGGCGCGCACGGCTACCTCTGCCCGAGCGGCTACCTCGCCGGGTCGGCGCACCGGCGCGACCTCTACTACGCCGCGCGGGCCCTGGACAACACCATGTACGTCGTCTTCGCCAACGCCGTCGGCGGCGCCGACCCGTGGCGGTTCAACGGTGGCGCGGCGGTCTACGACCCGGAGGGGCGGCCGCTGGTGCGCGGCGCCGACGACGGTGCGGCCGTGCTGGTCGCCACCCTGGATCCGGCCGCGCTCGCGGCCACCCGCTCGGCCCACTCGATGCTCGCCGACCGGCCCGCCGACCAGGGGCTCCCCCGAACGGTGCTGCCGGCCTGACGGACGTCGTCGACCGCCCGGCCATGTCGACGGCGACCCCTCTCCCGTAAGGTGCCCGCGTGCCGCTGCTCCTGCTCGACCTGGACAACACCCTGCTCGACCGGGCAGGTCCGTTCCGTGCCTGGGGTGAGCGGTTCCTGGACAGCATCGGCGCGCCCCACACCGACATCGACTGGCTGCTCTCCATCGACGCCGACGGGCTCACCGACCGGTGGGATATCGCCGACGCCATCCGTGACCGGTACGCGCTGCGCATCCCCTCGATCGACCTGGTCGAGGAGCTGCACGACGGGGTGGTGGCGAACACCCGCCTCGACCCGCTGGTCGCCTGCGCGCTGCGGATCGCCGACGACGCCGGCTGGGTGCCGGTGGTGGTCACCAACGGCTCGGTCCGCCAGCAGGACGCCAAGATCCGGGGGACCGGGCTGGACCGGTACGTCGCCGACTGGGTGATCTCGGAGGAGGCCGGGGTCAGCAAGCCCAATCCGCGGATCTTCGCGCTGGCCGCCCAGCGGGCCCGGATGCCGCTGCGCGGGGCGTGGGTGGTGGGGGACAGCCCCGAGGCGGACATCGGCGGGGCCGCCGCCGTCGGCCTGCCCAGCGTCTGGCTGCACCGGGGGCGTACCTGGCCGGACAACCGGTTCGCCCCGACCCGCACCGTCGACTCGCTGATCGCGGCCGTCGCCACGGTGCTCGCCGCCTGAGGCACGGGCGGGGCCGGGCGGGGTCCGGTAATTCGGTTGCCGCCGGATCGGGCGCCGGTCAGCATGGTGCCGCGCGGGTGCGCAGCCGGGTCGAGCCCGGTCGAGGAGAAGGAGGTCGGTCATGGCCGTCTTTGCAGGGTCGTTCCACCTGCCTCCATCAGCCTCGATCAAGGGATCACCACTTCCGTGCGCGAACACGACCTCCCGGCGCCACAGCGCCGTGGCCGCGGCAAGAGCCGCTTCGACGACGACGAACCACACTTCCTGAAGCAGGGCCGGCACGTCGAGCCGGCCCTCGTCGAGCCCGACGACGAGCCCGAGCCCGAGGACCGCTGGTCCTCCTGGGACGAGGCCGTCCACGGTCCCGAACCTCACCCCGAGTGGCTGGTCACCGAACTGGCCGCCCGGGACACCGAGCTCGGTGTGCTCAAGACCGGCAAGGAGGCGGACGTCCACCTCGTCCGCCGCGCGGTGCCGGACACCGACCGGTCCTGCCTGCTGGCGGTCAAGCGCTACCGGGACGCCCAGCACCGGCTCTTCCACCGCGATGCCGGCTACCTGGAGGGGCGTCGGGTGCGGCGGTCCCGGGAGAACCGGGCGATGGCCGGGCGTACCGCGTTCGGCCGGCAGATGATCGCCGGGCAGTGGGCCGCGGCCGAGTTCGCCGCCCTCAGCCGGCTCTGGGAGATCGGCGCGGAGTCCGGGCGGATCGCCGTGCCCTACCCGGTCCAGTTGATCGGCACCGAGCTGATGCTGGAGTTCGTCGGCGACGCCGACGAGGGTGCGGCGGCACCCCGGCTGGCCCAGTTGCGCCCCGAGGCGGGCGAGCTGCGCTCGCTGTGGGAGCAGATGGTGGACGCGCTGGTCGTGCTGGCCCGCGCCGGGTACGCCCACGGCGACCTGTCGCCGTACAACCTGCTGGTGCACCGGGGGCGGCTCGTCATCATCGACCTGCCGCAGGTGGTCGACGTGGTGGCCAACCCGCAGGGGCCGGAGTTCCTGGCCCGGGACGTGAAGGTGGTGGGCGCCTGGTTCGCCGCGCGGGGGATCCCGGCGGCCGAGGTCGACCCGGCCGAGCTGACCGGCCTGCTGCTACGCGAGGCGGGGATCCGCTGATCCGGGTACGCCCCGGACGGTCCGGTGACCGTCCGGGGCGTACCCGCCTCGTCCGCCGGGCGTCGCCGCCCGGCGCGGCGCGCTACTGGAGGTAGCGCTCGACCTCCGGGATCGGCCGCTCGCCCTGGGCTTCCGGGTCGCCGTGCGCGCTCCGGGCCGCCCGGCGGCGGCGCAGCAGGTCCCAGCACTGGTCCAGGGACTCCTCCAACGCGCGCAGCCGCTCGCGCGCCTCGTCGTCGGTGCCGGACTCGTTGGCCTGCGCCGCGGAGCGCAGCCGGTGCTCCTCGTCGACGAGTTCCGAGATCCGGTTCAGGATGGTGGTGTCGTCCATGCCCCTGAGCCTGGCACAGGGCGCCCCGGCGCGCCCGGATTCGCACCCCCCGGACGGCGCCGCGTCGGGGTAGGTTCGGCCACCATGGCCCCTGTCGTACGCCCGCTGCGACCCGCCGACGTGCCGGCGGTCGCCGAGGTGCTGGCCGCCGCCGCGCCGTACCAGATGATCACCGAGGAGTGGCTGGGCTGGCGCCTCACCGGCGCGCCGGCCGCCGAGCGGTTCGGCGTGCTGGTCGCCGAGAGCGCCGGGAGAGTGATCGGCGAGGCGCGGACCGGGCTGCTGCACGAGAGCGCGGATCCAGGGCTGGGCTTCGTCAACCTCTCGGTGCACCCGCGGTGGCGCGGCGGGGGTGCGGGCAGGGCCCTGCTCGTCGCCGCCGAGCGGCGGCTCGCCGGGCTGGGGGCGTTGGCCGCGTACGCGAAGGTGGCCGACGACCCGGCCAGCACCGGCTTCGCCGAGCGGCGCGGCTACCGGCGCGGACGGCGGGCCGAGTTCCTGCTGCTGGACCTGGCCGAGGCGGAGCTGCCCCCGGCCCCGGCGCTGCCGGCCGGGGTGCGGCTGCTCGCCGCGGCCGAGTTGCCCGACCCGCACCCGCTCTACCTGGCCGATCTCGACGCCTCCCGGGACGAGCCGGGCGAGGTGACGATGGACGAGATCAGCTACGCCGACTGGCGGACCGCCTACTGGGAGCGCCCCGACCTGGACCGGGACCTGACCACGGTGGCCGTCCGGGACGGGGAGGTGCTCGCGTTCGGCTTCGCGCTGACCGACGGCCGGACCCGCTACCGGTCGGGGATGACCGGCACCCGGCGCGGGCACCGGGGCCGGGGGCTGGCCCGCGCGGTCAAGCACCGCTCGCTGAGCCGGGCCCGGGCGGCCGGGCTCCGGCACGCGTACACCAGCAACGACGCCGGTAACGTGCCGATGCTTACGCTGAACCGCGGATTAGGTTACCGGTCGGTCGCCGCGGAGTGGCGCTACCTGCGCGATCTGTCGGCCTAGCGTCCGGACGCGACTGTGCACAGTGGACGACCTTCGTTGACTGTGAGAATTTCTCCGGACGCAAGATCTGGAAAAGCCTTTTCATCAGTGACATGCTCACCGCAACCGTCACGCGCCATCACCATGGCAGCACGCAGCGCAAGGCGGTGCGGCACCGGAGGAGGACCCGCAGGTGAGCCATGACTGAGTCGACGACCCCGGTATCCCGCGAGCCGCACGTCGCGAGCCTGCGCCGCACGTTGCCCGGGCTGCTCCGCGACCCGCTGGGCACCCTGGTCGGCCTCGCCGACGCGGCGCCCGGGCAGGTCGTCCGGCTGAACCTGGGCACCATCCGGCCGTACCTGGTCACCGAGCCAGCCCACGTCCAGCACGTGCTGCGCGACAACGCCGCGAACTACACCCGGGCCGGCGACAGCATGATGTGGAAGTCCGTGCGCAAGCTGGCCGGCGACGGCATCCTGTCCGAGGGTCCGCAGTGGGAGGCGAGCCGCCGGCGGCTCCAGCCGCACTTCACCGCCAAGCGGATCGACGCGGCGGTGGACGACCTGAGCCGGGCGATCAGCGAGGCGGTCGACGAACTGGCCGGCCCGGCACGGGCCGGCGCGCCGGTCGACGCCGCCACCGAGATCTCCCGGATCATCTGCCAAGCGGTCATCCGGGTCTTCTTCGGCGACAAGATCCCCGTCGCCGACGGCGTGCGGGTGGTCGCCGAGCAGGACACCGTGGCGACCGCGCTGCGGTTCCGGCTGCTCGCCCCGTTCCTGCCCGACGCCGTGCCGATGCCCGGCGACCGGGCGTTCCGTCGGGCCGTGCGGAACATCGACGACATCCTGCTGCCACTGGTCCGCGCCGAGCGCGCCCGGTCCGACGGCGGCGACGACATCCTCGCCGCGCTGGCCCGGGCCCGCGACCCCGACGGCCGCAAGCTGGACGAGCAGCGGGTCCGTGACGACCTGGTGTCCATCTTCGCCACCACCACCGAGACCACCTACGTGGTGCTCACCTGGCTCTTCCCGCTGCTTGAGCAGCTGCCGGACATCGCCGCCCGGCTCTACGAGGAGATCGACCGGGTGGTCGGCCCCGGTGACGTGATCAGCCGCGAGCAGCTCGGCGAGCTGCACTACACCCGGATGGTGCTCGACGAGCTGGTCCGCGCGTACCCGTCCGGCTGGCTGGTGCCGCGCACCGCGATCGCCGACGACGTCATCGGCGGCACCAGAATCTCCGCCGGCGGGACGATCGTCCTCAGCCCGTACGTCACCCAGCGGCTGGCCCGGTACTGGGACCGACCCGAGGTGTTCGACCCGGAACGCTTCGCCCCCGACGCGCCCCGGCGCGCCCACCGGTACGCCTACTACCCGTTCGGCGGCGGCGCCCACCAGTGCATCGGCCAGTACCTCTTCCAGCTGGAGGCGCCGCTGATCGTGGCGACCCTGTTCAGCCGGTTCCGGTACCGGCTCTGCGAGCCGGGGATGCCCAACCCGCAGCTCGCCGCGTCGCTGCGCCCCCGGGAGCGGGTGCCGCTGATGCTCACCCCGCACCGGCAACCGGCCCTGGCCTGACCGTGGTGGCGCCGGTCGTACCGACCACCGACGAGCTGCGGGCGGCCGCCGAGCACGGACGGGTCTGTGCCCTCGCGGCGCAGGGTCAGCGGGACCTGCAACGCTGTCTGGCCGCGCACCCGGACCTCTTCGCCGCCGGGCCCTTCGACGCGACCCTGACCAGCAGTGTCGCCCTGGCCATCGCGTTCAGCGCGCCCTGGTGCGACGCCGCCGAGCTGCGGCCGACCAACCGGGCGGTGCTGTGGGGCTTCGCGCTCGACTGGCAGGTGGACCACGAGGCCACCTCCGCCGCCGAACTCGACCAGCTGGTGCGCCGGCAGCTCGCGGTCGCCCACGGCGCGCCCGTGGTCGGCGACGACCCGCTGGGCCGGTTCCTCGCCGGACTCCGCGCCGAGCTGGCCGCCGCGCCGGCCTTCGCGACGCTGGGCGGGGCCTGGCGGGAGGCGGTGCGCCGGACGCTGGAGGCGATGCGGCGGGAATGGCACTGGCGTACGGCCGGCCGCGACGGCCTGCTGCCGCTGCCGTCGCTCGCCGACTACCTGGCCAACGCCGACAACCTGGCCTGCACCGTGGTCAACGTGGGGCACTGGATCTCCACCGGCGGCCCGGACGCACCCGACCGGCTCGATCGGCTGGTCGCCGCCAGCGACGCGGTGCAACGCGCCCTGCGGTTGGTCAACGACCTGGCCACCTACGAGCGGGACCTGCGCTGGGGCGACCTCAACGCGATCATGCTGGTGGCGGACCGGGCCGTGGTCGAGCGGGAGCTGACCGGCCTGGTCGCGCGGGCCACCGAGCTGCTCGACGAGCTGCGCGCCGACTGCCCGCGGGAGGCGGCCCACCTGACCCGACAGCTCGGCTACACCAGCGGCTTCTACCGGTCGACCGACTTCTGGGGGGTGGCGTGAGCACGGAGGCTCTGGCCCGGGACGCTGCACCGCCGGAGGATCCCGGCCACGCGGTGGCGGCGGGCGAGCTGGTCGCCGGGCTGACCGTCCGTCCGGCGGGCCGCACGTCGGCGTCGCCGTACGAGACCGGTCGGGTGGTCTCCCTGGCGCCATGGCTGCCGCAGCACGCCGAACGGATCCGCTTCCTGCTCGCCGGGCAGCGCCCGGACGGCGGCTGGGGCGGGCCGGAGGGCTACGCGCTGGTGCCCACGCTGAGCGCCGTCGAGGGGCTGCTGGCCGCGCTGGAGCGGGACGCCCCCGTCGGCTGGTCCCGCGACGGCGTGCGCAACGCCGTCGGCCGGGCGCTGCGCCTGCTGTACGACCGGGCGGCCGGCCCGGCGACGTACCCCGTGCCGGACCTGCCGGCCGCGGACCTGATCGTCCCGGCGCTGGTCGAGCGGATCGCGGACCGGCTGGCCGAGCCGCCGGCGGCGCTCGCCGAGTGGCGCGCGGTCGGCCCGCCGCCGCTGCCGCCCGGCATGGACTCGCAGCGCCTCGACCGGGTACGCCTGCTCGCCCGGTCCGGCCGCCCGATGCCGCCGAAGCTGCTGCACGCGTTGGAGGTCCTCGGCCCGGCGGCGCGGCGGCTGCCCACCGTGACCCCCACCGGGTCGGGCGCGGTCGGCGCCTCCCCGGCCGCCACCGCCGCCTGGCTCGGCGGCCCGGACGGGAGCCCACCGGCGAGCGTGGACTACCTGCGCCAGGCGATCGCCGACCACGGGGGGCCGGTGCCCTGCGCCACCCCGATCACCGTCTTCGAACGCTCCTGGGTGCTCGCCACGCTGGCCCGGGTCGGCGTACCCCGGTCGGTGCCGGCCGGGATCCTCGCCGAGCTGCGGGCCGCGCTGGGCCCGGACGGCGCCGCCACCGGGCCGGGCCTGCCCACCGACGCCGACACCACCGCGGTCACCCTGTACGCGCTGGCGCGGCTGGGCCAGCCGGCCGACCCGGGGTGCCTGGCCGGGTACGACACCGGGGAGCACTTCTGCACCTGGCAGGGGGAGAACGGCGCGTCGGTGACCACCAACGCGCACGTGCTGGAGGCGCTGGGCCGGCAACTCGGCGACGGTGGCCGCCGGGCGGCGGCGGTGGTGCACCGGCTCACCGGCTGGCTGCTCGACCGGCAGGAGGCCGACGGCCGGTGGTCCGACCGCTGGCACGCCTCGCCCTACTACGCCACCTGCTGTGCGGTGCTCGCCCTGCGCGACCACGGCGGTCCGTCGGCTCGGCCGGCGGTGGAGCGGGCGGTCGGCTGGGTGCTCGACAGCCAGCAGCCCGACGGCTCCTGGGGGCGGTGGGCCGGCACGGCGGAGGAGACCGCGTACGGCCTGCTCGTGCTCCTGGCGGGGCGGCCCTCGCCCTCCCTCGACGCGGCCGTGGCGGCAGCGGCCGGTCGACTGTCCGTGCTGGACGGTGAGCGCGACTCCCCTCCACTGTGGCACGACAAGGACCTGTACCATCCTGGACAGATCGTACGGGCGGCCGTGATCGCCGCGCGCAAGGCGGCTGGCGACCGGCTGCGCGGCGGCGCCCATACCCCGACAGACGCCTGGTCTGCACTGCTTGAGTGAACTTCCGGACACTGCTAGCGTGCGCCGGGGCCGGCGTCGCGCTTTCGGCCAATCCGAAACGTGAATCAGGACCGGCGAGGGACGGGTGTGATGGGTTCCCGCAGTGCAAGTCTGCGCACCAAGGTTGTGGCCCTGCTGGTCTCGCTGGCCGCCCTCTGGGCTTTCGCGGCCTGGGTGACCCTGCGCGACGGTCTCAACGTGCTCGGCGTGCAGACGCTCGACGCGCAGGTCGCCGAGCCGAGCGAGTCGCTGCGCACCGAGCTGCAGCAGGAACGCCGGATGTCGGTGGCCTATCTCGGCCGGCCCAGCCAGGAGCAGGCGCAGCAGCTGCGCGAGCAGCGCCGGCGCAGCGAGGAACGCGCCGCGGAGTTCGCCGAGGCGGCCCGCAGCTCGCGGGCCCGGCTCGCCTCCAGCGACGAGCTGGTGACGCGGATCGACGAGGTGGTCACCCGGCTCGACGCGCTGGGCCCGGTGCGGGACGCGGTGGCCACCCGCGCCGTCGATCGGGCCGGCGCCGCCGAGGCGTACACCGGGGTCCTCGACTCGCTCTTCCGGGTGTACGCGTCGCTGGGCAAACTCGACGACGAGCAGATCGCCAAGGACACCGCCACCCTCACCCAGCTGGTCCGGGTGCGCGAACTGATGTCCCAGGAGGACGCCCTGTTCGCCGGGGTGGCCGCCGCCGGCCGGATCAACGACCGGGAGTACGCCCAGTTCGCCCGGCTGGTCGGCGCGCAACGGTTCCTCGCCGGCGAGGCGCTGGCCGAGCTGCCCGACGCCGACCGCGAACGGTACGCCCGGATGACCGAGGGGGAGGCCTTCGTCCGGCTGCGGTCCCTGGAGGACCGCCTGGTCCGCGACGGCCGCCCGAACGCGCCCCTGCCCGTGGATGCCGACGACTGGCAGAGCGCCATCGCTCCGGCGTTGCAGGAGCAGGAGGCCGCGGTCCTGGCCAGCGGCGACGCGCTGGTCGAGCGGGCCACCCCGGTGGCGATCTGGGTGATCATCCGGATGGTGCTCGCCGCCGGCCTCGGCCTGATCGCCGTCATCGCCTCGGTGGTCGTCTCGATCACCACCGCCCGCGCCCTGGTCCGCCAGCTGGAACGACTGCGCGAGGCCGCCTTCCGGCTGGCCAACGAGCGGCTGCCCGGGGTGGTGGAGCGGCTCGGCCACGGCGAGCAGGTCGACGTCGCCACGGAGGCACCGCCGCTGGAGTTCGGCGACGACGAGATCGGCCAGGTGGGCAAGGCCTTCAACGTGGTGCAGGAGACCGCCGTGCGCACCGCGGTGGAGCAGGCCGAGCTGCGCCGCAACGTCCGCGAGGTGTTCCTCAGCCTGGCCCGGCGCACCCAGGCGCTGGTCCACCGTCAGCTCACCCTGCTCGACTCGATGGAGCGCCGGGAGCACGACGCCGAGGAGCTGGAGGACCTGTTCCGGGTGGACCACCTGGCCACCCGGATGCGGCGCAACGCCGAGAACCTGATCGTGCTCTCCGGCTCGACCCCCGGTCGTGCCTGGCGGCGCAACGTGCCCATGGTGGACGTGGTACGCGGCGCGGTCGCCGAGGTCGAGGACTACACCCGGGTCAACGTGCTGCCGCTGGGTTCCGTCTCGCTCGCCGGCCGGGCGGTCGGTGACGTCATCCACCTGCTGGCCGAGCTGGTCGAGAACGGGCTCAGCTTCTCGCCGCCGCACACCTCGGTGGAGGTGCGGGGCCAGCTGGTGGCCAACGGCTTCGCCATCGAGATCGAGGACCGGGGCCTCGGCATGACCGAGGAGGATCTGGCCGCCGCCAACCACCGCATCGTGGACCGCTCCGAGCTGAACCTGGCCAACGCCTCCCGGCTCGGCCTGTACGTGGTCAGCCGGCTGACCGAGCGGCACGGCGTGAAGGTGCAGCTCAAGGAGTCCGCGTACGGCGGCACCACGGCGGTGGTGCTGATCCCCCTGGACCTGGTGGAGACCGGCCAGGACCCGAACACCTCCGGCGGCTTCCCGGTCGGCACCGGGTCGGTCCCGCCGGTCCACACCGGGTCGATCCCGCCGGTCGGCACCGGGTCGGTCCCGCCGGTCGCCGCCGGCGAGGGCGCGCCAACGGTCGGGGTCCCGGCAGCCGACAGCGACACCGCCGCGGACGGCGATCCGGTGGACACTCCGCCGGTGCCGGTCCGGGCTGGGATCGTGCCGTCGCCGTCCGCGTCGGGGCTACCCAGCCGGTCGCGGACCCGGCCTGGCCAGGGTGCCCTGACCGGTCCCACCGTGCCGACCGGCCTGCCGGCCACGGTGGCCCGGCCCGCCGCGCCGCAGCGGCCCGCGTCCGTCCCGACGCCGGGCGACGCGGCCGTGCCGAACGCGGCCACCGAGGACCGGACGCCCGCCGGCACGGACGACCGGGCGCCCGCCGGCACGGACGACCGGGTGACGGATTCCGGCCTGCCGGTGCGGGTACGGCAGGCGAACATCGTGCCGGAGCTGCGCGGCGAGCAGGCGGCGGAGGACGGCGACGCCGACGAGCAGGCCGCGCGCCCGCCGGAGCAGGTGCGCAGGATGATGAGCTCCTACCAGACGGGCACCCGGCGTGGCCGGACCGATGCCGCCCGCCTGCTGGGAGGTGCCGCCACCGGTGCGCGGCCCGGCGACGGGCCGGAGAACGGGGACGGTCAGGCGACCTGACGGCGGCGCGAGGAGAAGCGACCGCGCGACGGGACACGGCAACACCGACGTACGGCGACACCAGCCGGGGGAGAAGAGGACGACGAGTGGGGCAGAAGACGGCTTCGAGTGCCGACCTGACGTGGCTGCTGGACGATCTGGTCGGCCGGGTGAAGCAGGCCGAACACGCCGTGGCGCTCTCCTCCGACGGCCTGCTGATGGCCTCGTCGCGGGGGCTGAGCCGGGACGACGGTGAGCACCTGGCGGCGATGGCGGCCGGGATCCAGAGCCTGGCCCGGGGCGCGGGCAAGCGGTTCGGCGGCGGGCAGGTCCAGCAGACCATCATCGAGATGCAGTCGTCGTTCCTGTTCGTCACGGCGGCCGGGCGCAACGCCTGCCTGGCGGTGCTCGCCGCCGAGGACGCCGACGTCGGCCTGATCGCCTACGAGATGGCGATGCTGGTAACCCGGGTGGGCAAGTTCGTCGCGTCGCCGACCCGGGGGCTCGACCAGCCGGCCGGCGGGAAGTAGCGGCGATGAGGGCCGAGGGCGGTTCCGAGGACAGGTGGGTGGACGACCACGCCGGGCCGGTGGTCCGGCCGTACGCGGTCACCCGCGGCCGGGCCCGCCCGGTCACCGGCACGTTCGACCTCATCTCCCTGGTGACGGCGACCCGCGCCGACGCCGGCGCGGAGTCCGGCCTGGGCCCGGAGCACCTGGCGATCGTCGCGCTCTGCCAGCGGATGCAGTCCGTGGCGGAGGTCGCCGCCCATCTGGACCTGCCGGTGGGGACTGTCCGGGTCCTCCTGGGCGACCTGGTGGCCCGCGAACTGGTGATGGTGCGGCCGCCGCGCGGCGGCGCCGGCCTACCTGACGAGAGCGTCTTTAAGGCGGTGATCAATGGACTACGGGCACTCTGACCGGCCGGCGGGAGCGCCGCCGCTGCCCACCGCGATCAAGATTCTGATCGCCGGCGGCTTCGGCGCGGGCAAGACCACCATGGTCGGCTCGGTGAGCGAGACCAGGCCGCTGCGGACCGAGGAGGTGCTGACCGAGACGGGCATCGGGGTCGACGACCTGTCCGGCGTGGAGGACAAGACCACCACTACGGTGGCGATGGACTTCGGCCGGATCACCATCAGCGACGACCTGGTGCTCTACCTCTTCGGCACCCCCGGTCAGGACCGGTTCTGGTTCGTCTGGGACGAGCTGGCCCTGGGCGCGATCGGGGCGGTGGTGCTGGCGGACACCCGCCGGCTGGCCGACTGCTTCCCCTCGATCGACTACTTCGAGGAGCGGGGCACCCCGTTCGTGGTGGCGGTGAACTGCTTCGAGGACGCCCGGCGCTACCAGCTGGACGAGGTGCAGGCCGCGCTCAACCTGGACCCGGGCGTGCCGGTGCTGCTCTGCGACGCCCGGCAGCGGGAGTCCAGCCGGGACGTGCTGGTCACGCTCATGGAGCACGCCATGAAGACCCGGGAGGCCCGCCGCCGGGAGGACTGACCCGCGCGATCGACACCTTTTGCGGCGTGTCGCGGTGTCCAGCTACCGGATACGGCGACACGCTCTCCACAGTTCGTGGCACCGATCATCGTCCGCGTGATTCGCGAGATGTGCGACCGGCATCCATCCCACGGGTGGACCTGGATCGAGGGCTACCAGCTCGAACCCGGGGTCTCGCGACCACCAAGCGTGAGCTGTTCGTGCTGGTCGAGGGGTCCGCCGCGAGCGCGGCCGGCCGTCGCCGAGTCAAGCCACCAGGACAGGCACGTCGTACTTCTGAATGTGTGCATCACGCGTCATCAGGGTGAGCCCCTCGCACTGCGCCTGCGCGATCAGCATGCGGTCGAACGGATCGCGGTGGATCGGTGGGAGCCGCCCGGCGGCCACGGCGTGGTGGTGGCGGATGGGCAGCTCCCGCAAGTCCGCGTCCCGGACTTGCTCGGCGAGGTCGACTGGACCGGGAAGCTTCCCCAGTGACTGCTTGATGGCGATTTCCCAGACCGTGACCGGGCTGGCGTAAACCTCGGACTCCACGTCGATGCGGTCCTTGAGCTCGTCCGAGAAGGTGGGGTCGTCGGTGAGCCACCACAGCACCACGTGGGTGTCCAGCAGCAGCCTCATCCGAAGTCCCGGGCGATCGCCTCGTTCACCTCGTCGGAGTCCCAGTCTGCGGGCAGCGTCACCCGGCCGCGCAGTGATCCCCGCCCACTGCGGCGCCTCGCGCGTAGCGGGATGACCTTGGCGACCGGAGTGCCGGCACGGCTGATGACGATCTCTTCGCCGTGCTCCACCCGCTCGATGATCCGCGACAGGTTCGTCTCGGCGTCATGAATGTTGAACTGTTCCGCAGCCTCACCTGACACCGGACACCTCCCTAGCTGACAGGCTAGCCCGCTGCCGGCTTGAGGGCGAGCACCCGCCAGCGGAGTCGGCGAAGGGCCGTTCCCCGCGAGTGCGGGGAACGGCCCTTCGGCGGTACGACGTCAGCTCGCGATCATCCGGCGCAGCACGTACTGCAGGATGCCGCCGTGCCGGTAGTAGTCCGCCTCACCCGGGGTGTCGATCCGGACCACGGCGTCGAACTCCACGCCGGTGTCGGTGGTGACCTTCACGGTGCGCGGGGTGTCGCCGTCGTTGAGCGCGGTCACGCCGGTGACGGAGAAGGTCTCCGTCCCGGCGAGGCCGAGCGACTCCGCGGTGGTGTCCACCGGGAACTGCAGCGGCAGCACGCCCATGCCGATCAGGTTGGAGCGGTGGATCCGCTCGTACGACTCGGCGATGACCGCCTTGACGCCGAGCAGCATGGTGCCCTTGGCTGCCCAGTCGCGCGACGAGCCGGAGCCGTACTCCTTGCCGGCCAGGATGACCAGCGGGACGCCCGCCTCCTGGTACGCCATCGAGGCGTCGTAGATCGAGGTCTGCTCGCCGGTCAGGTGGTTGACCGTGAAGCCGCCCTCGACGCCCGGGACCAGCTGGTTGCGCAGCCGGATGTTGGCGAAGGTGCCCCGGATCATCACCTCGTGGTTGCCCCGGCGCGAGCCGTACGAGTTGAACTCGTGGCGCGGCACGCCGTGCTCGGCGAGGTACTTACCGGCGGGGGAGTCGGCCTTGATCGAGCCGGCCGGCGAGATGTGGTCGGTGGTCACCGAGTCACCCAGCTTGGCCAGCACCCGGGCGTCGGCGATGTCGGTGACCGGGCTCGGCTCCTGCCGCATCCCCTCGAAGTACGGGGGCTTGCGGACGTAGGTGGAGTCGTCGGCCCAGGCGAAGGTGTCACCGGTCGGGGTGGGCAGCGACTGCCAGCGCTCGTCGCCGGCGAAGACGTCGGCGTACGCGGCGCTGAAGCCGGTGGCGCCGATCGCCTGGGCGATGACGTCCTGGATCTCGGCGCTGTTCGGCCAGATGTCGCGCAGGAAGACGGGGTTGCCCTGGCTGTCCTCGCCGAGCGGCTCGTTGGCCAGGTCGATGTCCATCGTGCCGGCGAGCGCGTACGCGACCACCAGCGGCGGGGACGCCAGGTAGTTCATCTTGACGTCCGGGTTGATCCGGCCCTCGAAGTTCCGGTTGCCGGAGAGCACCGAGACGACGGCGAGGTCGCCCTCGTTGACCGCGGCGGAGACCTCCTCCGGCAGCGGGCCGGAGTTGCCGATGCAGGTGGTGCAGCCGTAGCCGACCAGGTTGAAGCCGAGCTTGTCCAGGTAGGGCGTGAGGCCGGCGCGGTCGTAGTAGTCCATGACGACCTTGGAGCCCGGCGCCAGGGTTGTCTTGACCCACGGCTTGCGGGCCAGGCCCTTGTCGACCGCGTTGCGGGCGAGCAGCGCCGCGCCGATCATCACCTGCGGGTTGGAGGTGTTGGTGCAGGAGGTGATCGCGGCGATCACCACCGCGCCGTGGTCCAGCTCGTACTCGACGCCGTCGGCGCTGGTCACCCGGACCGGGTTGGTGGCGCGCCCGCCGGCGCCGGCCGCGGCGGTCTCCAGGTCGCGCGGCTCGTCGGCCGGGTCGCTGAACTCGTTGGCCGGCGGGTCGCTGGCCGGGAAGGACTCGGCGCTGGCCTCGTCGGCCGGGCCGTTGGCGCCGCGCGGCAGCTGCTCGCGGGCGACGCCCGGCTTGAGGTCACGCTCACCGGAGTCGTCGGCGACGTAGTCGGTCAGCGCGGAGCGGAACAGGGTCTTGGCGCTGCCCAGCGGCACCCGGTCCTGCGGACGCTTCGGGCCGGCCAGGGACGGCTCGATGGTGCCCAGGTCGAGCTCCAGCCGCTCCGAGTACTCCGGCTCGTGGTTCGGGTCGTGCCAGAGGCCCTGCTCCTTGGCGTACGCCTCGACGAGTGCGACCTGCGCGGCGTCGCGGCCGGTCAGCTCCAGGTAGCGGACGGTCTCGGCGTCGATCGGGAAGATCGCGACGGTGGAGCCGTACTCCGGGGACATGTTGCCGATGGTGGCGCGGTTGGCCAGCGGCACGGCGCTCACGCCGGGGCCGTAGAACTCGACGAACTTGCCGACCACGCCGTGCTTGCGCAGCATCTCGGTGATGGTCAGCACCAGGTCGGTGGCGGTGGTGCCGGCCGGCATCTCGCCGTGCAGCTTGAAGCCGACGACCCGGGGGATCAGCATGCTGACCGGCTGGCCGAGCATCGCGGCCTCGGCCTCGATGCCGCCGACGCCCCAGCCCAGCACGCCCAGGCCGTTGACCATGGTGGTGTGCGAGTCGGTGCCGACCACGGTGTCCGGGTACGCCTGGCCGTTGCGCTCCATCACCGTGCGGGCCAGGTACTCGATGTTGACCTGGTGCACGATGCCGGTGCCCGGCGGGACGACCTTGAACTCGTTGAACGCGGTCTGGCCCCAGCGCAGGAACTGGTAGCGCTCCTTGTTGCGCTCGTACTCCAGCTCGACGTTGCGCGCGAAGGCGTCCTCGCGGCCGAACAGGTCGGCGATGACGGAGTGGTCGATGACCAGCTCGGCCGGGGCGAGCGGGTTGACCTTGGTGGCGTCGCCGCCGAGGTCGCGGACGGCCTCCCGCATGGTGGCCAGGTCCACGACGCAGGGCACGCCGGTGAAGTCCTGCATGAGCACCCGCGCCGGGGTGAACTGGATCTCCACGCTGGGGTCGGCGGTCGAGTCCCAGCCGCCGAGCTGGCGGATGTGGTCGGCGGTGATGTTCGCGCCGTCCTCGGTCCGCAGCAGGTTCTCCAGCAGGACCTTCAAGCTGTAGGGCAGCCGGTCGTGGCCCGCCACCTTGTCAATCCTGAAAATCTCGTAGCTCGCGTCTCCGACGCGTAGCTGGGTCTTCGCACCGAAGGTGTCGAGGCTCGCCACGTCGTACTCCTTCACACCAGCGACCGTGAGTAGTCCTGAGCAGTCTGTCGCACCGGCCGGAGCGCCGCCCAGGTTAGGTGACACTTACCGCCGATTCTCGTCATCAACAAAACCGTACGTCCGTCTTGCTATTCGCGCAACCTCGTGCCAAGGTTCGGGACGAGGAGGTGCCACCATGATCCATCACGTCCTGCTCGCCTGCCCACGCGGCTCCGAGGACGCCTCCCGGGCCTTTTACGCCGGCCTGCTCGGCCTGGTCGAGAAGCCCAAACCGCCGGCCCTCGCCGCCCGCGGTGGTTGCTGGTTCACCGGGTACGGCGCGGAGCTGCACCTGGGCGTCGAGGACACCTTCCGCCCCGCCCGCAAGGCGCACCCGGCCCTGCTCCGCCCCGACCTGGACGACCTCGCCGCCCGGCTGGCCGCCGCCGGACACCCGGTCACCTGGGGTGACGACGAGCTGCCCGGGATGCGGCGCTTCCACACCGAGGACCCGCACGGCAACCGGCTGGAGTTCGTCGCCCCGATCCCCGGCTGACCGCCGCCGGTCCGCGCCGGCCGTTCCGTTCCCACGGGGGTGAGCGGGGCGGCCGAGCCGCCGAGCACCCCACCCGGCCACGGCGGCGGGGGTAGGGTTCGAGGTCGGATCGGAAGGGGTGGCGGGTGGTCGACGTACAGCACTGGCTCTCCGCGCTGCCCCCGGTCGCGGTCTATCTGATCGTCGCCGGGGTGATCGGTGTCGAGAGCATGGGTGTCCCGCTCCCCGGCGAGATCGTGCTGGTCAGCTCGGCCCTGCTGGCCGCCGCCGGGGTGGTCGAGCCGGAGTGGGTGGCCGGCGCCGCCGCGTTCGGCGCCATCCTCGGCGACTCCATCGGGTACGCGGTGGGCCGGCGCGGCGGCCGTCCGCTGCTGGCCCGGTTGGGGCGGCGCTTCCCCCGACATCTCGGCCCCACACAGCTCGCCCGGGCCGAGCAGAGCTTCGCCCGGCACGGCGTCTGGGCGGTCTTCTTCGGCCGCTTCGTCGCGTTGCTGCGCATCCTGGCCGGGCCCCTCGCGGGCGCGCTGCACGTGCCGTACCGCCGGTTCCTGGTCGCCAACGCGGCCGGCGGCCTGGTCTGGGCCTTCGGCACGACCTACCTGCTCTACACCGTCGGCCGGGCCGCCGAGCACTGGCTCAAGGACATCTCCTGGGCCGGCCTGGTCCTCGCGGTGCTGGCTGGGCTGGGCAGCACCTGGTGGCTGCGGCGCCGGGCCCGGCACCTGGACCAGGACCCCGCGTCGGAGCCGGCCGAGCCGGTCCGGGCCGGCCGCGACGGCTGACCCCGGTCCCACCAGAGACGACGAAAGGGCCGGCCCCGGGTGGGGCCGGCCCTTGTCGTTGGTGGGTCAGGAGGCGGCGGAGTAGCCGCGGGTGGCGATCCAGTCGGCGAGGTTGTCGACGGTGATCCGGTAGGAGGCCTGCTCGGGGTTGGCGGAGTCGGCGATGGTGACGGTGTTGCCGCCGTCGCGGTAGCCGATGACGCTGATGTAGTGCCCGCCTTCGAAGGAGTGGGTGGTGCCGTCGGTGTCGGTGGTGGTGCCGGCGATGTTGGCGACCACGGCGCGGCCGTCGTCGATGGTGCGGACGATGTCGGTGCGCAGCTTGTCGGTCTGCTTGCGGTCGGCCTTGCTGTCGCGGATCTCCACCGAGCGGTAGGCGTTCTTCTTGCCGGTTTCCTTGTTCAGTACCGGGGTGATGTCGTTGATGCTGTTGGTGCCGTCCTCGGTGGTGCCCATCTCCTTGGCCATGGCGTCGACGTCGATGTCCTTGCCCTGTACGGAGAGGGCGTTGCGGGTGGCGGCGGGGCCGCAGTAGTAGAAGTTCGGCTGGGCCTGGTAGCGCACGTTGAGCTCCCGCTCACCGTGCGACTTGCGGTCGGCCTGCACGGTGGTGGTGGCCTGGGTGGGGGCGGCGTGCGCGGCGAGGGCCGGGCCGGCGATCCCACCGGCGGTGGCGGCAACACCAGCGAAGGTCAGGGCGGTCTTGCGGATCAGATCGGTACGCATGAGGGGTGCACCTTTCGATCGGGGGACACACGCACACCGCCGGGGGACGGCAGGGCGCGTTGCAAGGAAGTCAAAGAAGAGGGATCCCGGCGGCCGCACGAAAGGGCTCTGCTCGGGTGTCCGGGGGGATGTAACCAGCCCGGCGGGCTGCGCATTCCACAGGCCCGGGGTGGGGCCAGGGTGCCGGGGGATGTAACCAGCCCGGCCGGCTCCGCATTCCACAGGCCGGGGGCCTGCTCGGATGTGCCGGGGGATGTAACCAACCGGGGTGGGCCGGCATTCCGCCGGACCTGACCCTCCGGCCTACCGTCCGGGCCGGGGCCACCGCGGTCTGCCATGTACAACGACCCCGCCCCGCCACCCATTCCACCCCCGGCGGGCCCCGACCAGCCGACGCCGCAGCCCAGACCGGACATCCGGGCCGCGACCACCTCACCCGGAACCGGACATTCGGGCCGCGAACCGGCAGGGTGGGGGTGACGACCTCGGTCGAGGTGTCGGCGCTGGCTACCGGGCCCCATGCCCCGGGTGACGCTTTCGCACCCGGCCGGGCCGCGCAACGTCGCCGCGTGGCGTCTGACGCGGCGGGGGGCCTGCCCGCGCCGACGCGTGCCGATCCGGCCGCGCCAGGGCCTGCCCGGCGGATCATGCCGGACAGGCCCGTGGTCCCGAGGAGGGCTCAGCGCTTGAGCGTGAAGGTGAAGTCGCCGGAGAGCTTGCCGCTCAGCCGGACTGCCGAAACGAGTTTCCCCTCCGTGATCAGTCTCTCGACCTCGGCCCGCGAAAGACCGCAACCTTCAGCGATCAGTCGCACCGGCCGGACAGGGATCCGCGCCGCGGAGCGGACCGAGACGTCGATCACCTCGCGGTCCAGGTGATCCGATCCGCGGGTGTCGAGGCGCCAGGCGTTGTCCCAGTCGAGGGCGATGCGATTACGGCGCTGCACGACCGGATCCTGGAGCAGCTCAGCTGTCAGGCCAGGGTCGTTGTCATGCAGCCGGTCCAGCAGCTCAGGTCGTACGGAGCGCACAGTCATCCGCTCCAGGACCGTGAGCTTTGCAGTTTCCCCGCAAGCGGTACAGAGCGCGAGGAGCCAGGCGTCGATGAGCTTGTGGTTTGCGTTGACGCGAAATTTACCGCTTGCCCGGAAGCGCTCGGACGCGCACGCGTGGCAACGGCGGCGAACGAGCGGCAGGCAGGTGGGCACGACCGCCCAGTTTTTGAGCACAGAAGTACACCGGTTTCAGTGAGAAGTCCGCAGCAAAAAGGAGCGCGGCGCACATGCGCGACGCGCGACAAATCAGCGCTCGGGAGGTCTCACAGGGTGTACAACGGCACGTCCTTGCCTAGACGAGTTGGTTCGGCTGCACGGTAATGGCGCACAGCGGCGCTGCTCCACTGGTTTTCGAGCGCCTCACCGCCAGGTTCCATCCGGCGGATCATGGACGAAGCCAGAGCCAGATCGCGGCGACGGTGACGGTGCCGTGGAAGAGGTAGGCCCGCTTGTCGTACCTCGTGGCCGGCGGTTACGGCGGGGGCTGGCCTTGTCGCCGCCAAGGTGATCGGGGCGGGTGCGATGATGCCCGCCGCCCAGGCGGGCGACGCGAATGTTCCGCCGGACAGGGGCTAGGCGTCGCGCAGCAGCGCGACCACCGCGTCGCGGGCCGTGCGCACGGCGTCCCGGGACTGATCGGTGTGGTCCAGTGCGTCGAAGCCGTGCCGGCCGTCCGGTACGTCGAGGACCCGCACGGAACGGCCACTTGCCCCCGCCGCCGAGGTGAACGCCTCGATCCCGGCCAGCACCGGCGGCATGTCCCGACCCGCCCGGACCAGCAGGATCGGCAGGTCGCCGGCGGACGCCACGGCGTCGACCGGGTGGAACCGGGCCTCGACCTCCCAACCGGGCAGCGGCTCCAGCAGCGGATAGGTGCCGACCAGCCCGCGCAGCCACGACGGTGTGGCGCGCAGCCAGTCGCCCAGCAGCAGGCCGCCGCCGGAGAAGAACCAGAGCACCAGCCGGTCGGCGTCGACCCGGGGATCGGCGCGGACCTGCGCGACGGCCGCCGCGACGTCCTCGGCCGCGGCCGGGAAGCCCGTCAGCTCGTCCACCCGGTAGCTGACGACCGCGGCGACGAGGCCCTGCTCGGCCAGGAGGGCGCCGTATCCGCGGTAGAGGAGCCAGTCGCGCGGGTCGGACGCGCCGGGTGGCAGCGGTGCGCCGTGGACCAGCACCACGGCGGGCCGGGGTCCGTCACCCCCCGGCAGGTGCAGGTCCACCTGGCCGTGCCGCTCGACGGGGGCGGCCGGCGGGGACAGGACGAACGGTGTCCGGTCGAAGGGCGTCGCCATGCCGGGATGGTAGCCGGGAAGCCCCTGCTCCGATGCCCCGTCGACTGTCCACTCTGGATGAAATGGGACAGGTCGGCAGGTGGTCTGTCACCATGTCGGTCATGGAGATCTGGCACAACCCGTCCTGCTCGAAGTCCACCTGCGCCCGCACCACCCTCGACGAGGCGCGCGTGCCGTACCGGCTGCGGGCGTACCTGGAGCAGCCGCCGAGCGCGGCCGAGCTGACCGAGGTGCTGCGCCGGCTCGAGGCGCGCGCCTGGGACATCTGCCGCACCGGGGAACCGGCCGCGGTGGCGCGGGGCATGGCCGACTGGCCCCGCGACGACGCCAGCGAGCCCCGCTGGATCGAGGCGATGGTGGCGCATCCGGAGCTCATCCAGCGGCCGATCCTGCTGCTCGACGACGGGAGCGCGGTGCTCGGGCGTACCCCCGGAGCGCTCGACGAGGCGCTGCGCCGCGCCGGGGCCGAGCCCGAGCGCTGAGCCGCGCCCGCCGGGTCAGGCCTGCTCGCCGGCCGGCGAGCCGTTCCCCGCGGCCTGCGCGTGCCGCTCGCGCAGCCGGTCCCGGATCTCCTCCGGCGTGTACGACCGGCGGCGCCGCTCGGCGCGGGCGATGACCACGCCGGACGCCGCGACGCCGGCCAGGCCGGCCAGACCGAGTACCTTCCACCACCGCATCCGTTGCCCCATCGGCCTAGGGTAGACGCTCATGAGCATCAGCCTGGACGAGGCCGTCGACCTGACCCGTACCGGAGACGTGTGGGTGTTCCGTGGCCGGAGCGTGCCCGACCGCGCCATCCAGCTCACCACGAACAGCCCGGTCAACCACGTCGGCATGGCCGTGGTGCTGGACGACATGCCGCCCCTGATGTGGCACGCCGAGCTGGGCCGCTCGCTGCCGGACATGTGGACCGGCAGCCACCAGCGCGGCGTGCAGCTGCACGACCTGCGCGACGCGGTCTGCGTCTGGGCCAACCGGTACGGGCAGCGGGCCTGGCTGCGCCAGCTCGACCCGCCGGCCGACGCGGCGATGGAGCAGGCGGTGTTGCGTACCGTCGCCCGGCTCGACGGCACGCCCTTCCCCTCCACCGCCCAGCTCGCCTGGCGCTGGGCGCGGGGTCGCGTGCCGCAGGTGCGGCTGCCGGGCCGCCGGGACCGCTCCGGCGTGCTGGCAGGGGACCGGGCGCTGGAGACGGCGTACTGCGCCGAGGTGGTGGCGGTGACCTACGAGGCGATGGGGCTGCTGCCGGCCGGCCGCCGTCCGAACTGGTACGACCCGGGTCGGTTCTGGAGCGGCGACGACCTCGACCTGGCCGGCCAGGCCAAGCTCGGCGCCGAGATCGAGGTGCACATCCCGCCGCGCTGAGGTTTGCCGGCGCCCGCCGGTGGCAATTGGTGACGCCGTGAGAGCCTCCACCGATCTCGACACGCTGACCGACTTCTTCGACCGGTACGGCGTGGCGCTCACCGCCGGCGACGTACCTGCCCTCGCCGGCTGCTACGCCCTGCCCGGGTTGGTGGTCGCCGACACCTACAGCTTCTCCTTCAGCACGCTGGCCGCCGTCGCGCTCTCCTTCGTCGGCGCCGCCCCGGACTACCAGGAACGGGAGCTGGTCGCGGCGAACGCGCTGATCGAGGACGTGCAGCCGGTCTCCGCGCTGCTGACCATGGTCGCCGTCGAGTGGGAGTTCCTGGACAGCCAGGGCCGGGCGGTGCCGGGCCAGCGGTACCGCTACCTGCTGCGCACCACCGAGGACGGTCCGGTCATCTGCACCGTCATCCGCGTCGCGTGACGAGAAGCTTTCGGGCCACCGTTCGGTGGGTGGTGTCACTGCGGGGGCTGACCTGACCGGACCCGAACCGGTCTCGTGCGGCCAGCCGTTTTCCGACCCGTACCAGCCGGACGGACCGTACCGGGCGGCCCCTCTGCTATCCGACATCTTTGCTGGCTAGGCTGGCGCGTCTGCTCCGACAAGGGGGACCTCATGTCCGACCACTCGGCCCCACGGCCCGAGGCGCGATCTGCACCCGCCGTGCTGGCGTCGATGCCGTGGATCGTCGTGCTGCTCGGCGTCGGTCTGCTCGCCGTCCTGCTGGTGTTCGCCCTGCTCTCCTTCCGCGGACCGGAGCAGCCGCCGGCGCCCGAGCCGGCGCCGCCGATGTACCTGCCGAGGATGCCCTCCGTGACGTCGTCCGTGACGCCGCCCGGCGACGCCCCGCTGGTCGCCGTGGACGCCACCCCGTCGGGGACGGCCAGCGGCACCCCGTCGCCGCGGGCCAGCACCCACCGGCCGACCGCGACGCCGACCACCCGCGCACCGGCCGCCGCCTCCGGCCGGGTGAGCGCGGACTACCAGGCCACCTCCAGCGATCGGGACTCGTTCTCCGCCCGGCTGACGGTGCGCAACACCACCGGCGGGGCCCGCGAGTGGCGGGTGGAGCTGCTGTTCACGGGCAACGTCAAGTCGATCCGGGCGTCGTCGGACTCGGGGCTGTCGGTGCGTACCAAGGGCACTGGCTGGTTCGTGCTGACCGGTACCAGGCCCCTTCCGGCGGGGGAGAGCGCTGTGGTCTCCATGACGTTCGGCCGGACCGGCACCGGTGACCAGCCGGGCCAGTGCACCGTCAACGGGGCCGACTGCACCATCGGCTGAGCGCCGGGCGCAGGTCGTACGGTCCGGGTGCTGTCGGGTCGTGTCGTGCACTGTCCGAAATGGCCGAAGGTGGCTACGCTCTCCGGACGGCACCGAGGAGGAAGCGGTATGTCCGGTACGCGTCGTCGCGCGCCCCGGGGCGCCACCGCGCTCGCCTCGTCGCCGTGGGTCGTGGTGGCCACCGGGGTCGTGGTGATGGTGATACTGCTGGTCGTCGCGTTGACCGCGTCCCGCAGCCGCGAGCCGGGAACCGGTGCCCGCCCCGGTGACCTGCCCGCGACCGTGGCGCTACCGGACCTGCCATCGGAGTCGCCGTCGCAAGCGGCGGTCGCGCTGCCCGCTCCGGTGGTCCCGGGGCTCTCCCCGCGCCGCAGCGACCCGCCGGTTCCGACGCCCGACGGGGGCCCCGCATCCGCCGCCGGGGGCGCGGGCGCGCAGCCCGGACCGGTCCCGTCGCCGCCGGCCCCGCCCCCGTCGCCGGTCACCGGGCGGTACCGGGTGATGGAGGCCTTCGACGGCGGCTTCATCGGCGAGGTGCTGCTCGCCAACGCCGCAGCCCGTCCCCGCCCCTGGACGGTGCGCCTGGTGCCGCCGGCCGGCAGCCGCCTGGTCACCTCCTGGGTGGAGGGTGCGCCGCAGGGCAGCGCCCGGATGTCGGACGGCGTCTTCACGTACACCAGCGGGGTGGACCTCGACGGTGGTGCGTCCGTGCCGCTGCGGTTCCACATCGAACACAACGGCGGCGACATCCGCCCGAGCGGGTGCACGGTCGACGGCACCGCCTGCGCCGGGCTCTGATCCCACCCTCCTCCACACCTCTCGGGCGGCCGTAACGACGGCAGGTTCCGCAAGACCGCTGCTTTGTTACGACTCGGTTTGCAAGGTATTGCAGAATGTTTCGGCAAGAGCTAGCGTGCGGGCGAATCAGCGACCAGAGGAAGGCCGTCGATGAAACCCCCGCCGATATCTCGCAAGGCACTGCTCGCCTTGGTCTCCACCCTCACCCTCGCCCTCGTCGGCGTCCCGGTCGCCGTCAACCAGCTCGGCGCGGACGCCACCGACCGGACGCCCACCGTCGACACCCTGGCCGCGGCCGGCGCCGCCCAGTGGGGCGCCGAGCCCTCGACCGAGGCCCTGCTGAAGGCCGGCGCCGGCACGGGACGCGCCGAGCAGTTCTACTTCGTCCTGCCGGACCGGTTCGCCAACGGCGACAAGCGCAACGACGCCGGCGGGCTCACCGGCGACCGCCTGCGCACCGGGCTGGACCCGAAGGACAAGGGCTTCTACCACGGTGGCGACCTCAAGGGCGTCATCGACAAGCTGGACTACATCCAGGGCCTGGGGACGACCGCCATCTGGCTCGCGCCGATCTTCAAGAACCGCCCCGTGCAGGGCAGCGGCGCGGACGTCTCGGCCGGCTACCACGGCTACTGGATCACCGACTTCACCCAGGTCGACCCGCACTTCGGCACCAACGAGGAGATGCGGAAGCTGGTCAAGCTCGCCCACCAGCGCGACATCAAGGTCTACCTTGACGTCATCGTCAACCACACCGCCGATGTCATCAAGTACGGCGAGGACAAGTACGCGTACGTCGACAAGAAGACCTCGCCGTACACCGACGCGCAGGGGCGCGCCTTCGAGGACCGCAACTACGCCGACGGCACCCGGGACTTCCCGACGGTCACCGCGGACGCGGGCCCGTACACCCCGACCTTCGCCACCCCTGCCGACGCCAAGGTGAAGGTGCCGGCCTGGCTGAACGACCCGACGATGTACCACAACCGGGGTGACTCGACCTTCGGCGGCGAGGACAGCGAGTACGGCGACTTCTTCGGCCTGGACGACCTGTGGACCGAGCGTCCCGAGGTGGTGCGGGGCCTGACCAAGGCCTACGGCGACTGGATCGCCAGCACCGACGTCGACGGCTTCCGGCTCGACACCGTCAAGCACGTCAACCTCGACTTCTGGCCGCAGTTCAGCCGGGGCATCAAGCGGGCCGCCGACGCCGCCGGCAAGAAGGACTTCTTCATGTTCGGCGAGGTCTACAGCGCCGACCAGGAGATCACCTCGACCTACGTGCGGCGCGGTGGCCTACCGGCCACCCTGGACTTCTCCTTCCAGGAGGCCGCGCGCGGCTACACCGCCGCCGACGGCTCCGCCAAGGCCCTCGCCGACGTGTACGCCCGCGACGACCTGTACGCCGCCCGGGACACCGGCGCCAACCGGCTGACCACCTTCCTCGGCAACCACGACATGGGCCGGATCGGCTCCTTCATCGCCGCCTCCGGCGGTGACGACGCCACCCAGCTGCGCCGCGACCAGCTCGCTCACCAGCTGATGTTCCTCACCCGCGGCCAGCCGGTCGTGTACTCCGGCGACGAGCAGGGCTTCACCGGCCCCGGCGGCGACAAGGACGCCCGGCAGGACATGTTCGCCACCAAGGTGGCGGACTACCTCGACGACGACCTGATCGGCACCGCCCGCACCCACGCCGACGACCAGTACGACACCGGCCACCCGCTCTACCGGACCATCGCCGAGCTGGGCACGCTGCGCCAGGCCCACCCGGCGCTGCGCGACGGCATCCAGGTCACCCGGTACGCGGCCGACGGCGCCGGCGTCTTCGCCTTCTCCCGGATCGCCCCGGCCGACCGCACCGAGTACGTGGTGGCCGTGAACAACGCCACCACCACGCAGCCGGTCTCCGTCGACACCTGGTCCGCCGGCACCGCCTTCACCGGCGTCTACGGTGGCGCGGGCACCGCCACCGCCGGCGCGGACGGCAAGCTCAGCCTGACCGTGCCGCCGATGGCGGCCGTGGTGCTCAAGGCCGGTCGGCCCATCCCCCAGGCCGCCGCCGCGCCGAGCATCACCCTCACCGCGCCCGGCGCCGACCCGGTCGCCACCCGGGCCGCGGTCACCGCCCAGGTCACCGGCGATCCGCTGGCCACCGTCACCTTCGCCGCCCGGGTGCCCGGCGGCAGGTGGACGCTGCTGGGCAGCGCGCACACCGCCCCGTACACCGTCCACCACGACCTGACCGGCCTGCCCGGCGGGACGAAGGTCGAGTACAAGGCCGTCGTCCGCGACGGCAAGGGGCGGACCGCCGGCACCCACGCCAACGGCGTGGTCGGCACCCCGGCGCAGAGCGCCGCCCGGGACTGGGCGGTGGTGCACTACCAGCGCCCGGCGGGCGGGTACGACGACTGGGGCCTCTACACCTGGGGTGACATCGACCCGGCGTACGCCACCGAGTGGCCCAAGGGGCAGCCGTTCGCCGGTGAGGACTCCTACGGCCGGTTCGCCTGGGTCAAGCTCAAGCCGGGCGCGAAGTCGGTCGGCTTCCTGGTCGTCGACAAGAACGGCAACAAGGACGTCGCGAACGACCGCACCATCGACGTGACGCAGACCGGCGAGGTCTGGGTCAAGCAGGGCGACCCGACGCTCTACCCGACCCGGCAGGCCGCCACCGGCGAGCCCGACCCGGCGGTCGACGAGAGCACCGCGGTCATCCACTGGCGCAAGGCCGACAACGACTACGCCGGCTGGGGGCTGCACCTCTGGGACGGCGCCGCCAACCCGACCGACTGGTCCAACCCGCTCAAGCCGGAGAGGATCGACGCCTACGGGGCGGTCTTCCGGGTGCCGCTGGCCGCCGGCGCGACCGGGCTGAACTACATCATCCACTCCGGCGACACCAAGGATCAGCCCGACGACCAGCGACTGGACTTCGCCAGCGCCGGGCGTGAGGTCTGGCTGCTCGCCGGGGTGAAGGGCCGGCTGCTGCCGCCCAGCTCCTCCGGTCCCGCGAGGGACCTGGACATCAGCAAGCAGAAGGCGCACTGGATCGACCGGTCCACCGTCGCGTGGCTGACCGGTCCGACCGACGGCAAGCAGTACGCCCTGGTGGCCGCCCCGGCCGGCGGGCTGAGCATCGCCGACGGCGAGCTGGCCGGGACGTACACCTCGCTGCCGCTACGGGCGCAGCGCAACGGGCTCACCGAGGCCCAGCGCGCGGCCTTCCCGCACCTGTGGTCGTACCGCACCTTCAGCCTGGACCGGGCCGACCTGGCCAAGGTCCCGGCCGCGCTGCGCGGGCAGCTGGTGGTGACCGAGCGCGACGCCGAGGGCGTGCTGCTCGGCGCGACCGGCGTGCAGATCCCGGGCGTGCTCGACGACGTCTACGCCCGGGCCACCGACGCGAAGCTGGGTGCCACCTTCGCCGGCCGGGTGCCCACCCTCGCCGTCTGGGCGCCCACCGCCCGGACGGTGTCGCTCCAGCTCTTCGACTCGCCCACGGCCGAGCCGAGGACGGTGGCGATGAGCCGCAACGACCGCACCGGCGTCTGGTCGGTGCGCGGCACGAAGGCCTGGGCCGGCAAGTACTACCGCTACCAGGTCGAGGCGTGGCAGCCGGCGGCGCAGAAGTTGGTCACCGCATCCGTGACCGACCCGTACTCGGTGGCGCTCGCGCCGGACTCGACACACAGCCAGATCGTCGACCTGTCCGAGCCGGCGCTGGCCCCGGCCGGCTGGGCGAACCTGCGCAAGCCGCCGGCGGTGCCGGCGTCGAAGGCGCAGATCTCCGAGCTGTCGGTGCGGGACTTCTCGATGGCCGACGCCACCGTGCCGGCGGAGAAGCGGGGCACCTACCTCGCCTTCACCGACCCGAACACGGCCGGCATGAAGCACCTGAAGGCACTCGGCGACGCCGGGGTCAACTACCTGCACCTGCTGCCCTCGTTCGACTTCGCCACCATTCCCGAGAAGCGGGCCGCCCAGCAGCAGCCCGACTGCGACCTGGCGAAGCTGCCGCCGGACTCCGACCAGCAGCAGGCCTGCGTGGCGAAGGTGGCCGAGTCCGACGGCTACAACTGGGGGTACGACCCGCTGCACTACACCGTGCCGGAGGGCGGCTACGCCGTCGACCCGGCCGGGGCGAAACGGACCACCGAGTTCCGGCAGATGGTCGCCGGGGTCAACGGCGCCGGGCTGCGCGTGGTGCTGGACGTGGTCTACAACCACACCTCCGCCTCGGGCACCGACCCGAAGTCGGTGCTCGACCAGGTGGTGCCGGGCTACTACCACCGGCTGCTGGAGGACGGCAGCGTCGCCAACTCGACCTGCTGCGCCAACACCGCCCCGGAGCACGCCATGATGGGCAAGCTGGTGGTGGACTCCCTGGTCACCTGGGCCCGGGCGTACAAGGTGGACGGCTTCCGGTTCGACCTGATGGGTCACCACCCGAAGGCGAACATCCTGGCCGTCCGGGCCGCGCTGGACCAGCTCACCCCGGCCCGTGACGGCGTGGACGGCAAGAAGATCCTGCTCTACGGCGAGGGCTGGAACTTCGGCGAGGTCGCCAACGACGCCCGGTTCGTGCAGGCCACCCAGGCCAACATGGCCGGGACCGGCATCGGCACCTTCAACGACCGGCTCCGCGACGCGGTGCGCGGCGGCGGTCCCTTCGACGGCAACCCGCGCATCCAGGGCTTCGCCTCCGGTCTCTACACCGACCCCAACGGCGACACCGTGAACGGGACGGCGGCCGAGCAGAAGGCGCGGCTGCTGCACCACCAGGACCTGATCAAGGTGGGACTCGCCGGCAACCTGCGGGGCTACCGGTTCACCGACTCGTCGGGCCGGCAGGTCACCGGCGCCCAGGTGGACTACAACGGCTCGCCGGCCGGCTACACCGCCGCGCCGGGCGAGGCCATCACGTACGTCGACGCGCACGACAACGAGATCCTGTACGACGCGCTGGCGTACAAGCTGCCGCAGGGCACCTCGGCGACGGACCGGTCGCGGATGCAGGTGCTGGCGTTGGCGACCACCACCTTCGGGCAGGGGGCGGGCTTCGTCACCGCCGGCTCCGAGCGGCTGCGCTCGAAGTCGCTGGACCGCAACTCGTACAACTCCGGTGACTGGTTCAACCAGATCCGCTGGGACTGCGCGCAGGGCAACGGGTTCGGTGCCGGCCTCCCGCCGGAGCAGGACAACAAGGACAAGTGGCCGTACGCGAAGCCGCTGCTGGCCGATCCGAAGCTGGTGCCGGACTGCGCCGCGATCAACCTGGCCGACGCCCGGTACACGGAGCTGCTGCGGATCCGGGAGTCCTCGCCGGTGTTCGGGCTGGCCAGCGCCGGCCAGGTGCAGCGGCGCGTCGGCTTCCCGCTCTCGGGCGAGAACGAGACGCCGGGCGTGCTGACCATGACCCTGGACGCCCGCGGGCTGGACGGGAAGTGGAAGTCGCTGACCGTCGTCTTCAACGGCACGCCGGAGACGGCGAAGCAGACGGTGACCGGCCTGCGGGGCGCGGACGTCGCGCTGCACCCGGTGCTGGTGAACTCGGCCGACCCGGTCCTCCGGACGGCCTCGTTCGACCGCGCGACCGGCACGTTCAGCGTGCCGGCGCGCAGCGTGGCGGTCTTCGTCCAGAGCTGACCCGACGACGGTCCGGCCCCCTGCCACCGAGGTGGCAGGGGGCCGGACCTGTGTGTGG
The DNA here is from genome assembly GCF_900091515.1 of Micromonospora purpureochromogenes. NCBI lineage: Bacteria > Bacillati > Actinomycetota > Actinomycetes > Micromonosporales > Micromonosporaceae > Micromonospora > Micromonospora purpureochromogenes. Next base: position 2,720,196 of record NZ_LT607410.1, read on the forward strand.
ATCCCGTGGTGACCGGCGGTCAGTTGAAGCAGTCTTCGACGGTGCCGGCGCAGTTGGTGGGGTCGTTGTTGGTCACGGTCGACTTGTCGTCGAGCTTGACGGTGCCTTCGTTGTTGAGGATGCCGCCGGCGACTCGGTGGTTCTTGGACGAGTCGGTGGCGGTGTTCTTGGTGACGTGGGTCTTGGTCAGGGTGACGGTGCCCTTGTTGTTGAAGATGCCGCCGCCGTTGAGGGCGGTGTTGCCCTTGATCTCGGTGTTGCGCAGGGTCAGTCGGGCGTTGTCGTCCTCGCCGTCGTGCTTGTCCTGGTAGCCGTCCTCGATCTTGACGTCCTGGTCGCCGTTGAAGATGCCGCCGCCGAAGCGGCCGGCGGTGTTGTCGGCGATCTTGCTGTCGGCGATGGTGGCGCTGGCCTCGTCGTCGTGCTTGTCGTCCTTGCCCTTGTCCCAGTCGTGACCGTTGTTCTTCTTGTCCGTGCCGCCGGTGTTGACGATGCCGCCGCCGTCCTTCTTGGCGTGGTTCTTGGCGACGGTGACCTTTTCGAGGTCGAGGTTGGTGTCCTTGGCGTAGATGCCGCCGCCGCTGTCGCAGGCGGTGTTCTGCTTGATGGTCGACAGGACGATCTTGACGAAGCCGCCGGAGCTGAACACGCCGCCGCCGTTTTCGCCGGCCTGGTTGCCCTCGATGGTGGTCTTGAAGATCTCCACGCTGCCGGCCTCGTCGCGGCCCTGGACACCCGACCAGGAGTCGTTGTCCTTGCCGTGGTCCTTGTCCTTGTCGTGGTCCTTGTGCTTGCCGCGGCCGTTGGCGATGCCGCCGCCGTTCTTGCCGGCGGTGTTGTTGGCGATGCGGGACTCGCGACGGTCCTCGTCCCTGCCGTCGGCGGAGCCACCCTGGCCGTCGGCGGACTCGCCCTTGTCCTTGTCCTTGTGGTCCTTGTTCTCGTCGCGGGCGGACTTGTCCTTGTCCTTGTCCTTGTCCTTGTCCTTGTCCCGGTCGGACTCGCCCTTGTCGTTGCCGGCCTCGCCCTTGTCGTGGCCGGACCAGTCGTCGTGGTCGGAGGACCCGGTGACCTTGAGGACGCCGACGTTGAAGATGCCGCCGCCGTTCTCCTGGGCGTGGTTGTTCTCCACCTCGCTGTCCTCGAGGTCGACCCGGCCGAAGTTGGCGATCGCGCCGCCGTTGCCCTCGGCGTTGTTGCGGGTCAGCGTGACGTTCTTCAGGTGCGCGCTACCGCCCCGCTCGACCAGCAGCGCACCACCGTCGGCGTCACCGTCCTTGCGGTCACCGTCCTTGCCGTCACCGGGGCCCTGCGGGCCACCCGGGGCTGCGTCCGCGGCCGGGGCCACGGCGGCGCCGTTCGCGGCCGGGGCCGCCTGCGCCGGCTGGGCCACCCCTGCGCCACCCTGCGGCGCGGCCGCACCCGGCTGCCCGGGTCCACCCGGTCCGCCGGGTCCACCCGGCCCGCCGGGTCCGCCCGGCCCACCGGGTCCGCCCGGTCCGCCGGGGCCCTGGTCGCCGTACTTGAACTCGGAGGCGTTGCCGCCCTTGAGCGTGAGGTCCTTCAGGGTCAGGTCACCGCCGTCGGCGACCCGGAACAGCCGGAACGTCTGCTCGGAGTCCCGCTTGATCGTGGAGTCCTCACCCTTGATGGTGATCTCCTGCCGGATCGTCGGCAGACCCGTGCCGGACTTCCGGTCGTAGCCCTCCAGCTCGTAGGTGCAGTGCGGGGCCAGCTTCAACGTGCCACCGTGATCCCGGTTCGCCAGATCGACAGCCTCGATCAGCTCCTCGTCGTCACACGGCACATCCCGCACCCGCCCGTGCTCGTCACGATCCCAGTCCCGGTCGCGGTCCTTGCGGTCCTCGCCCCGCTCCTCGACGTCGCGGTCCTGGCCGTCGTCCTTCGTGAGCTGCTGAGCCGTGGACCACTTCAGGTCGGTCAACCGGTGGGCGCCGGTGGCCCCGGTGGTCGCGTAGGCGACCCCTGCGAGGCTGACCGCTCCTGTCAGGCCCACAACGCCGGTGGCGAGCCAGATCCGGCGACGACGAAGCGGGGAGGCTGTCTCGCGGGTGGCGTCATCGTTATTGCGAAGGTAGTTGGACATCGGAGCTCTCTGCCCTCTCCTTGTACCCGACAAGGTCGCTTCGCCACAGCGAGGCGGCCTTCGCTACAAATCGGTTGTAGCTGCTGAACAACAACGTATGAGAACCTTCTTCACCTCGTGGGCTTATACGAAAAAAGCCCACATTAGGTATGTGGGCGGTGCAGCCGACAGCACGGCGGACGGCGGTGCAGCAGAGGTGTCACCGGTGGCGAAGGGCGTCGCGGAGGACGAAAGCGCGTGACGGGCGGCCGGCCTCCGGGACGCATGTGTACCGGTAGGGGTGGGGGAGTCCCTTCCCGCCTCGGCGGGAAGGGACTCCCTGGTCGTGCGTCGGCTTTAGTTGAAGCAGTCTTCGACGGTGCCGGCGCAGTTGGTGGGGTCGTTGTTGGTCACGGTCGACTTGTCGTCGAGCTTGACGGTGCCTTCGTTGTTGAGGATGCCGCCGGCGACTCGGTGGTTCTTGGACGAGTCGGTGGCGGTGTTCTTGGTGACGTGGGTCTTGGTCAGGGTGACGGTGCCCTTGTTGTTGAAGATGCCGCCGCCGTTGAGGGCGGTGTTGCCCTTGATCTCGGTGTTGCGCAGGGTCAGTCGGGCGTTGTCGTCCTCGCCGTCGTGCTTGTCCTGGTAGCCGTCCTCGATCTTGACGTCCTGGTCGCCGTTGAAGATGCCGCCGCCGAAGCGGCCGGCGGTGTTGTCGACGATCTTGCTGTCGGCGATGGTGGCGCTGGCCTCGTCGTCGTGCTTGTCGTCCTTGCCCTTGTCCCAGTCGTGACCGTTGTTCTTCTTGTCCGTGCCGCCGGTGTTGACGATGCCGCCGCCGTCCTTCTTGGCGTGGTTCTTGGCGACGGTGACCTTTTCGAGGTCGAGGTTGGTGTCCTTGGCGTAGATGCCGCCGCCGCTGTCGCAGGCGGTGTTCTGCTTGATGGTCGACAGGACGATCTTGACGAAGCCGCCGGAGCTGAACACGCCGCCGCCGTTTTCGCCGGCCTGGTTGCCCTCGATGGTGGTCTTGAAGATCTCCACGCTGCCGGCCTCGTCGCGGCCCTGGACACCCGACCAGGAGTCGTTGTCCTTGCCGTGGTCCTTGTCCTTGTCGTGGTCCTTGTGCTTGCCGCGGCCGTTGGCGATGCCGCCGCCGTTCTTGCCGGCGGTGTTGTTGGCGATGCGGGACTCGCGACGGTCCTCGTCCCTGCCGTCGGCGGAGCCACCCTGGCCGTCGGCGGACTCGCCCTTGTCCTTGTCCTTGTGGTCCTTGTTCTCGTCGCGGGCGGACTCGTCCTTGTCCTTGTCCTTGTCCTTGTCCTTGTCCCGGTCGGACTCGCCCTTGTCGTTGCCGGCCTCGCCCTTGTCGTGGCCGGACCAGTCATCGTGGTCGGAGGACCCGGTGACCTTGAGGACGCCGACGTTGAAGATGCCGCCGCCGTTCTCCTGGGCGTGGTTGTTCTCCACCTCGCTGTCCTCGAGGTCGACCCGGCCGAAGTTGGCGATCGCGCCGCCGTTGCCCTCGGCGTTGTTGCGGGTCAGCGTGACGTTCTTCAGGTGCGCGCTACCGCCCCGCTCGACCAGCAACGCACCACCGTCGGCGTCACCGTCCTTGCGGTCACCGTCCTTGCCGTCACCGGGGCCCTGCGGGCCACCCGGGGCTGCGTCCGCGGCCGGGGCCACGGCGGCGCCGTTCGCGGCCGGGGCCGCCTGCGCCGGCTGGGCCACCCCTGCGCCACCCTGCGGCGCGGCCGCACCCGGCTGCCCGGGTCCACCCGGTCCGCCGGGTCCACCCGGCCCGCCGGGTCCGCCCGGCCCACCGGGTCCGCCCGGTCCGCCGGGGCCCTGGTCGCCGTACTTGAACTCGGAGGCGTTGCCGCCCTTGAGCGTGAGGTCCTTCAGGGTCAGGTCACCGCCGTCGGCGACCCGGAACAGCCGGAACGTCTGCTCGGAGTCCCGCTTGATCGTGGAGTCCTCACCCTTGATGGTGATCTCCTGCCGGATCGTCGGCAGACCCGTGCCGGACTTCCGGTCGTAGCCCTCCAGCTCGTAGGTGCAGTGCGGGGCCAGCTTCAACGTGCCACCGTGATCCCGGTTCGCCAGATCGACAGCCTCGATCAGCTCCTCGTCGTCACACGGCACATCCCGCACCCGCCCGTGCTCGTCACGATCCCAGTCCCGGTCGCTACCGGCCCGGTCGTCGTTCCCCTTGTCCTTGTCCTTGTCGGATTCCCCCGCGGCCGGGCCGGCATCGCTGACGTTCTGCTTCGGCGCCGCCTGCGAGTCGCTGGCCCGCTGCGGGTCGTCGGACTTGTCGTCACGGGCAGCCAGCCCGCCCAGTGCCGCCAGACCGACGACGCCGGTCAGGCCGGCCACGCCGGTGGCGACCCACAGTTTGCGTCGCCTGATCGACGGCGCGGCCGTAGGGGCCCCGCCGTCGGGAGTCGTTACGTCGTTGGACATCAGAGCCTTCCGCCCTTTCCTGCTACCAGACGGGCTCGTACCACCTGAGCGGCACGAGCAGCTACAAATAGGTTGCAGCCTGTTATCCACACCGTATGAGAGGATTCCTCGCGAGGCGGACGTATCCGAGAAAAGCCCGCATTTCCCTCACATCGGCCGGGCGGGCACACCGGGGCGCAGGCCGTGAAGAAGGCCGTGGTCAGCGCAAACAGCGGCGGGCCCCGCCACCGGTGCCGCGACGACGGAAACGTCGCAGACACCGACGGCGGGGCCCGCCGGGGGTCGTACCGGGTCAGCCGGGCAGGCGCGGACCCGCCTCGCGCTGCTCGGCCAGCCAGGTCTCCACCTCGTCCGAGCGGCGGGGCAGACCGGCCGACAGGTTCACCGCGCCGGTCGCGGTGACCAGGATGTCGTCCTCGATCCGCACGCCGATGCCACGCAGTTCCTCGGGGACCAGCTCGTCCTCGGGCTGGAAGTACAGCCCCGGCTCGACGGTCAGCACGTAGCCCTCGCCGAGCGGGCCGTCGCGGTAGTGCTCCTTGCGCGCGTTGGCGCAGTCGTGCACGTCGATGCCGAGCATGTGGCTGGTGCCGTGCAGCGTCCACCGGCGGTAGACCGTCGACGCCGGGTCCATCGCCTCGTCCACGCTCACCGGGAGCAGGCCGAGGTCCTTGAGCGCTTCGGCGAGGACCCGCATCGCGGTCAGGTGGACCTCCCGGAACGGCACCCCGGGCTTGATGATGTCGATGCCGGCCTGCTGGGCGGCGTACACCGCGTCGTAGACCTGGCGCTGCAACGGGGTGAACCGGCCGTCGACCGGCAGCACCCGGGTGACGTCGGCGGTGTAGAGGTTGCGGTTCTCCACGCCCATGTCCATCAGCAGCAGCTCACCCGGGCGGGTGGCGCCGTGGTTGTGCACCCAGTGCAGGATCGTGGCGTGCTCGCCGGCGCCGACGATCGAGCCGTACCCGACGTCGTTGCCGTCGTGCCGGGCGCGCAGCGCGAAGATCCCCTCCAGCAGCCGCTCGGAGACCCCGCGGTCGGCCGGCAGCGCCCGGGCCACGTCCTCGAAGCCGCGTACGGTCGCGTCCACGGCCTCCTGGAGCTGGGCGATCTCCCACTCGTCCTTGACCAGCTTCAGCTCGGAGATCGCGATGGCGAGCTCGCGGTCGCGGGCGGGCTGGCCGTCGGCGCGGGGGCCGTCCCAGGGCCGCACGGCCGCGTCCACCCGGGCGTCGAAACCGCGCAACACCCGGGTACGCCCCGGCGCCAGCCCGGCCAGCGCCGCGTCCAGCTCGGTGAGGTCCTCGGTGGGCAGGCCCAGCTCTGTCGACTTCTCGGCCAGGGTGTGCCGCCGGCCGACCCACAGCTCGCCGTGCCGGCTGCGGAAGAACTCGTCGGTCTTCCGGGAGGACCGGGGACGCATGTACAGCGTCGCGTCGTGCCCGGAGCCGTTCGGGCGCAGCACGAGCACGCTGTCCGGGTCGTGGTCGCCGGTCAGGTAGGCGAAGTCGCTGCCCGGCCGGAACGGGTGGTCGGTGTCGTTGGCGCGTACCTTCTCGGTGCCGGTCGGGATGACCAGCGTCTCGCCCGGGAAGGCCGCCGAGAGCGCGGCCCGGCGCTTGGCGTGGTTGGGCACCTCGGGACGCGGGCCGACCGGCAGCGTGGTGTCCCGCCAGCCCTGGCGCATGAAGTCCAGGAACGCCTGCGGGAAATCCGGGTCGTGCGATTCGGTGCCGTCCGCCGGCTTTCCGCTCGTCCGGTCCTCGGTCATGGTCCGCTCCTTCCGCCTCGTCGCTGGTCCAGACGGTACCCGGCCGGTCCCGGGCGGAAGAGCCTGCGGTGCCGCGACGGCCGCTTCACGCGCGTGGAAAGATGACCACCATGTGCGGACTCCTGGCCTTCTTCAGTGCGCGCGGCGACGCCGCCGCTCACCGCGACAACATCGCCGGGGCGTTGGAATGCCTGCACCACCGCGGCCCGGACGAGACCGGTGTCGAGGTGGTCGGGGACGCCTCCGGCCGGTACGCGGACGGGGTGTTCGCGCACAAGCGCCTGGCGATCATCGACGTGGCCTCCAGCCACGAGCCGCTGCCGTACGCCGACGGTCGCTACCTGCTCACCTTCAACGGTGAGATCTACAACTACATCGAGCTGCGCGACGAGCTGGTGCGCACCTACGGCGCCCAGTTCGCCACCGCAGGCGACGGCGAGGTGATCGTCGCCGGCTACCACTACTGGGGCGAGCAGGTGCTCACCCGGCTGCGCGGCATGTTCGCCTTCGTCATCTGGGACCGGCAGGAGCGGCGCGCCTTCGGCGCCCGCGACTACTTCGGCATCAAGCCGCTGCACTACCTGGAGACCGCCGACGGGCTCTACCTCGCCTCGGAGAAGAAGGCGCTGCTGCCCTTCGCGCACTCGAACTACGAGGGCGACGCCGGCATCGACACGGCCAACCTGAGCCACTACCTGACCCTGCAGTACGTGCCGGAGCCCGGCACCCTGCACAAGGGGATCCGGCGGATCGGCTCGGGGGAGTACCTGACCTGGAGCCCGGGCGGACGCATCGACGTGCGCCGGTGGTACCGGCCGGTGTTCCACCCCGCCCCCGTCGATGACGAGCAGCGGCTCTACCAGGAGATCCGGGAGACGCTGCGGGATAGCGTCCGGATGCACATGCGCTCGGACGTGCCGGTCGGCTCGTTCCTGTCCAGCGGGATCGACTCGACCGCGGTGGTGGCCCTGGCCCGGGAGTTCAACCCGAACATCCTCACCTTCACCGTCGGGTACGACGTGCCCGGCTACTCCGAGATCGACGTGGCCCAGGAGTCGGCCCGGCACCTCGACGTGACCACCATCCCGACCAAGATCGGGCCGCAGGACATGATCGACGCCCTGCCGAAGATCGTCTGGCACCTGGACGACCCGGTGGCCGACCCGGCGCTGGTGCCGCTCTACTTCGTGGCGAAGAAGGCCGCCGAGCACGTCACGGTGGTCCTCTCCGGCGAGGGCGCGGACGAGTTCTTCGGCGGGTACACGATCTACCGGGAGCCGCTCTCCCTCGGCACCGTCAACGGCCTGCCGGGCGGGGTGCAGAAGGGCCTGCGCGCGGTCTCCAAGGCGATTCCGCAGGGGGTCAAGGGCAAGAGCTTCCTGGAGCGCGGCACCACCCCGATCGAGCAGCGCTACTACGGCAACGCCCGGATGTTCACCGAGGAGGAGAAGCAGCACCTGCTGCGCCGCTACGACCCCTCGGTCCGCTACACCGACGTGACCGCGCCGATCTACGCGGAGTGCACCGAGCTCGACGACGTCACCAAGATGCAGTACGTCGACCTCTACACCTGGCTGCGCGGCGACATCCTGGTCAAGGCCGACCGGATCTCGATGGCCCACTCGCTGGAGGTGCGGGTGCCCTTCCTCGACCGGGCGGTCTTCGACGTGGCCGCCGGCATCCCGGTCGACCTGAAGCTCCCGCCCCGTTCGGACGCCACCAAGTACGCCATGCGCCAGGCGTTGCAGGGCGTGGTGCCGCCGGCCATCGTCAACCGGAAGAAGCTGGGCTTCCCGACCCCGACCCGGGTCTGGCTGCGCGGCGAGATGTACGAGTGGGCCCGGCACGTGCTGGCCACCTCCGGCGCGGGCGACCTGATCGACCTGTCGTACGCGATGCGGCTGCTGGACGAGCACAAGCGGGAGGAGGCGGACCACTCCCGCAAGGTGTGGACCGTGCTGATCTTCTGCATCTGGCACGCCATCTTCGTGGCCAAGACCCTCGACCCCGGCATCCAGCGCAACCAGTCCGCCCTGCTCACCAAGCCCGTGGTCGGCTCCATGGTCCGCTGACGGCCGGGCCCGGCGCGCCCCGCGCCCGCCACCGCCGTTGATCAAGAGGTTTGCGTCGACCGGAGTCCGCCCCGGCGACGCAAACCTCTTGATCGTTTCAGCGGCCCTGTCGGGGGTCAGCGGCCGGAGCAGGTGACGGTGGGCAGGGTGTTGGCGCCGGTGGTGGTCGCGGTGAAGCCGAACGTGGTGGTGCCCTCGGAGGCGATCGTGCCGTTCCAGGCCGCGTTGGCGACCGTCACCGCCGATCCGGAGGAGCTCACCGTGCCGTTCCAGAGGCTGCTGATCGACTGACCGCTGGGCCACGTCCAGCCGGCCACCCAGCCGCCGTACGTCCGGGCGCTGTGATTCATGATCATGACCTCGCCCTGGAACCCGCCGGGCCAGGAGTTGAGCACCTTGTAGACCGCCATGCAGTCGCCGCCTGGCGGCGGCGTGGTCGGGCTCGGCGGCGGCGTGGTGGGCGAGGGCGGGGGAGTGGTCGGGCCGGGCGGCGGCGTGGTGGGGCTCGGCGGCGGTGTCGTGCCGCCGCCGGAACCGACCCCGGTCACCTCGCCGTTGCCCCCGTCGAAGGCGACGTCCGAGCAGCCGAAGAAGTTCTCCTGGCTGTCGGAGCGGACCCAGCGGGAGTAGACGATGTGCCGCCCGCTCTTGCCGGACGGCAGGTTGCCGCTGAAGTAGTAGTGCCCGTCGTTCGTGCCGGGCGAGCCGTTCTGCGGCGGGTTGGTGACCGTCAGGAACGGTTGCTCCTCCAGGTCGCTCCAGGCCAGCGGCCGGGTCGGGCTCCAACTGTCCTTCGTGACGTAGAAGTAGAACGTGCCCGGGTGGTGGGCCCAGTTGCTGTAGCGGAAGTCCAGCCGCGCCCCGGCGGTCAGGTGGGTGACCGGCCAGTCGGTGCGGGCCAGGTCGTACCCGGCGAAACCGGGGTTGCCGCCGCTGCACAGCTTGCCGTCGGGGATGAAGCCGACGGTCCGGCCGCCGGCGTCCGAGCGGAGCACGCTGAACCAGTTGTAGAGGGAGTTGGCGCCGCTCTGCGCGACCGCCGCCGAGCAGGCCGGGTTGACCGGCCGGATCTCGCCGGTCGGGCTGAGGCCGTCCTTCCAGCACAGGTAGGTCCGGCTGCCCGGAGTCATCGCCGCGCCGTGCGCGGCGGCCGGATCTGGACCGGAGGCCAGGGCGACGGCGCCCAGGGCGAGGGTGGCGGCCGCGGTGAGCAGCGCGGCCGTACGGGAACGGAGCACGAGGTTCTCCTGACCCGCGGGGCGGCCTGACGGCCGGCCCCGCTGTGACGAGCGGATGCGACGATCGCGGCGCCACGGCCGGCGGCCCGGAAATCGGGGAGGGCCGGATGGCCGCGCACCGCCCTCGGTCCGCGTCCCGCGGACCGGTGCCCTCGCGTCGGCTCCAGCTCGACGCCGGTGGTGCGGCAGCCCCCGCACCGGCCCGGCACGCGTCATCCCACCACGCCCCGGCCACCGGCGCAATAGTCGTTGCTCGATGCGTGGAGACGGGGCTTCGCGCCCGCCGTGGCGGGCACTGTGCCAGCCTGGTACGAAGCGACGGACGCTGGGAGGCGACGTGGGATACGCGGTGGTGCTCGGTGAGGCGCTGGTCGACCTGCTCGACGCCGAGTGCGAGGGCCGGCCGGTCTTCCGGCAGGAGATCGGCGGCGGCCCGCTCAACGTCGCCGTCGGGGTGTCCCGGCTCGGCGGCGCGGCCGAGTTCGTCGGGTCGTTCGGCGACGACGTGCTGGCCGGCCGGATCCGCGCCTTCCTCGCCGACGCCGGCGTCGGGCTGGCCGGCGCGGTCGCCGTCGGGGTGCCCACCACCCTCGCGGTCACCACGCACGCCGGGGCCGAGCCCGACTTCCGCTTCTACGGCGAGCCGCCCTCGTACGGTCTGCTCACCGCCGACAGTCTGGACCTGGCCCTGATCGAGGGCGCCGACGTGCTCTACTGCGGGTCGATCGTGCTGCTCTGCCCGCCGGTGCTCGCCGCCGCGCGGCGCGCCTGGTCGCTCGCCACCGGCCTGCGGGTGTTCGACCCCAACGTGCGGCCTCGGCTGCTGGACGGGCCGTCGACGCTGGACGGGCTGCGGGAGGTGGTCGCGGAGTTCGCCGCCGGGGCGCACCTGGTCAAGCTGAGCGAGGCCGACGCCGCGCTGCTCTACCCGCGCGAGCCGGTCGAGGGGGTCGCGGCGTACCTGCGCGAGCTGGGGGCGGGCACCGTCGTGGTCACCCTGGGCGCGGCCGGTGCGATCGTCGCGGCCGGTGCCGACCCGGTACGCGTGCCCGCGCCGAAGGTGCGCGCGGTCGACGCCACCGGCGCGGGCGACTCGGTGATGGCGGCGCTCATCGCCGACCTGCTGGTCGACGGGGAGCCGGCCGAGCCGACCGACTGGCACCGGCGGGTGGCGTTCGCGCTGCGGGTCGCCGGGCTGGTCTGCGAGTCGCCCGGCGGCGCGGTGTCGATGCCCACCCGCGCCGAGGTGCTGGCCCGCTTCGTCGACTGAGCCGGCGCTGCCGCTCGCCGTGCCGCCGCCCGACGTCGGGGCGGCCCCCGGTCATGGCCGGGCCGGCCGTCGTGCTCGGGTCGACCGTGGCTCAGCGGGAGCGGGTCAGGCTGAGCACCGCGCCGAGCGACAGGGCGGCCGCCCCGGCCGTCACCGCCGCCATCGGCACCGCGCTGCCCTCGCCGCCGAGCCCGACCACCGGCGCGGCGAGCGCGCCGACCACCGACTGGATGCCGCCCATCAGCGCGGCGGCGGTGCCGGCGTGCCGGGCGTGCGAGTCCAGCGCCAGGGCGGTGCTGTTCGGCATCACCATGCCGAGCGAGCCGACGAAGACGAAGAGGGTGACCGCCACCAGCACCAGGCTGCCGGCGAGTGCGCCGGTCAGCACGCCGAGCGCCGCCACCGTGCCGACCACCAGGGTGGTCACCAGCAGCCGGCGCGGGCTGAACCGGTCGAGCAGCCGGGCGTTGGCCTGGCCCATCGCCACCAGGGCGAGCGCGTTGAGCCCGAAGAGCAGGCTGAACGCCGTCCCGGACAGGCCGAAGACGTCCTGGAACACGAAGGACGACCCGGAGATGTACGCGAACAGCCCGGCGAAGGCGAAGCCCTGGGTCAGCGCGTACCCGAGATAGGCGCGGTCGGCGAAGAGCGACCGCATGGTGCGGGCGGTGCTGGCCAGGCCGCCGGTGCTGCGTCGTTCGGCGGGCAGCGTCTCCGGCAGCCGCCAGGCGACGGCGGCGGCGAGCAGCAGCCCGATCACCGCCAGGGTGACGAAGACCGCCCGCCAGGAGCCGACGCGCAGCACCAGGCTGCCCACGCCGGGCGCGGCGACCGGTGCCACGCCGAAGACCAGGGTGAGTCGGGAGAAGTACTTCGCGGCGGCCCGACCGGCGTGGCGGTCGCGGACCACCGCCCGGGCCACCACCACGCCCATGCCGCCGGCGAAGCCCTGCGCGAAGCGCGCCGCGGCCAGCGCGGTGGCGTTCGGCGCGACCGCGCAGACCAACGCCAGCACCGCGTACGCGAGCACCCCGACCAGCACCGGCCGGCGGCGACCCCAGCGGTCGCTGAGCGGGCCGGTGACCAGCTGCCCGAGGGCCAGACCGATCAGGCAGGTGGTCAGCGAGAGCTGGACCTGTGCCTGGGTGGCGCCCAGCTCCCGGGTCATCGCCGGGAACGCCGGCAGGTACATGTCCAGCGACAGCGGGCCGATGGCGGTGAGCGTGCCGAGCAGCACGAGCAGGATCGCGCCCTGGCGCCGGCTCGGCGCGGCGGTGGCGGCCCCGGCGGGCGCGGTCGGCTGTGCGGTGTGTGTCACGGTCCCCCCGGGCGGCTCAGCAGCCCGGTAACCTTAGCTCTGTACTCAGAACTATTGCCCTGTGAGGTGGGTGACCCGGATGTCGACCGACGAGGGCACGGCGCGCCTCGGCGCGCTGGTGGGCGAGCTGCACCGGCTGCTGCGCCGGTCGGCCACCCGCCGCGCCAACCGCACGGTGCTGCCCGAGGCGCAGGTCGAGCTGCTGCTGCTGGTCCGCGATCACCCCGGGATCAGCGGCCGGGAGACCGCCCGGCGGCTCGGCACCGCGCCGAACACGGTGAGCACCCTGGTCCATGACCTGACCGCCGCCGGCCTGCTCGCGCGGGAGCGGGACCGGGCCGACCGCCGGGTGGTCCGGCTCCACCTCACCGAGGCGGCCCGCACCCGGATGGCCGACCACGCGCGGCACCGCACGGACCTGCTCACCACCGCCCTGGCCGCTCTCGACCCCGCCGATCGCGCCGCCGTCCGCGCCGCCGTTCCGGCCCTGGACCGCCTCCTGGCCACCCTCCGCGCCACGAACTGACCGGCGCCCGGCGCGCGGCCGGGCGTCAGGGGGTGCCGTTGAGTTGGGCGTACCCGCGGCGGGCGGCGATCAGGGCGGGGCGGGCACCGAAGGGCGCCTCGGCGGCGACCCGCTCGGGCGGGGCACTGCCGGTGTGGGCGGCGCGGATCAGCCAGGCCAGGTCGACCAGCTGGCGGTGCTGGGCCCGGACGAACTCGGCGTCGACCGGGTCGCCGTGCCCGGGCACGACCACCGTCGCGGGGGTGGTGAGCCGCAGCAGCTCGGCCACCGCGTCCGGCCACTGCAACGGGTACGAGTCCTCGAAGGCGGGCGGCCCGCTCTGCTCCACCAGGTCCCCGGCGACCAGCACGTCGGCGTCGGGCACGTGTACCACCAGGTCGGCGTCGGTGTGCCCGCGCCCCGGGTGACGTAGCACCACCCGGCGACCCCCGACGTCGAGCACCGCCTCGGTGAGCACGGTGTGCGTCGGGGCGAGCAGCTCCGTCCCGGCCACCTCGGCGGCGAACTCCGGCCGCTCGCCCCGCAGCTCCTCGTACGCCTCCCGGCGCAGCGCGTCCGGCCGCTCGCGCAGCGCGGCGGCGGCCAGCTCGTGGGCGTACACCGGGCGGGGCGGGTCGGCGGCGAGGGTGGCGTTGCCGAAGCAGTGGTCGTAGTGGTGGTGGGTGTTGACCAGCGTCCACGGGTGGCCGGTGACCGTCCGGGCCGCCGCCGCCAGCTCGGCGGCCTGCCCGGCGGTGGAGAGGCTGTCCACCAGCAACGCCTCCCCGTCACCGACGACCAGGGTGACGTTGACGTCGAGCAGCGGCTCGCGCAGCACGTGGACCCGGTCGGCGACCTCCACGAACCGGAGGGTCATGACACCCGCGCCGCGCGCGCCACGAAGCGCTGCCGGTCGACCAGCGCCCGCTCCACCCGGCCCTCGGCCACCGTCTCGTCGCCGTCGGTGACCGTGACCTCGAACACCAGCCGCCGCCCGGCGACCTCGGCCAGCCGGGCCTGGGCCACCACCGTCCGCCCGACCGGTGTCGCCGCGCGGTGCTCCAGCTCCACCCGGCTGCCCACGGTCGTCGAGCCGGCCGGCAGGTGGGTGGCGGTGGCCGCCACGGTGGCCGCCTCGGCCAGCGCGAGCAACCGGGGCGTGCCGAGCACGGGCACGTCGCCGGAGCCCACCGCCTGCGCGGTGTCGGCGTCGGTGACGGTCAGCTCCACCCGGGCGGTCAGCCCGGTCGGGAAGGGGGTGTCCGGGTGCTCCTGCATGGGCTCAGCGTAGGTGTTCGGCGGCGGCCCCGGCGACGACGACGGCGAACCGGACCACCCGCCGTCGGCGGCCGGCGCGGTGGTCCGCGGTGGCCGGGCCGGGCCGGGGGAGGCAGCCGGCCCGGTGGTCCGCGTCAGCCGCCGTTAACCTTGACCGCGATGCACGTCGTGACTGACCCCCAGCCCCCCGCCCCCACCGGACCGGCCGCGCCCGCCGACGGCGGGCGTCGCCGCGCGATCGCGATGGCGGTCTGGGGCGTCGCCTTCGTCGCCGCCTGGCTCGCCATCGGCCTGCCGACCGACCCGGCGTACGCGTTCGTCTGGATCTGGGCGGCGACGATCGCCTGGAACTCGTCCCGCCCGTGGCGCAGCCACCTGCACTTCGCCCGGGACTGGGTGCCGGTGGTGCTGCTGCTGGCCGCGTACAACCTCTCCCGGGGCTTCGCCGACAACGGGGCGACTCCGCACGCCTACGAGTTGGTGGTCGCCGACCGGGTGATGTTCGGCTGGGCCACCGGCGGCGAGGTGCCGACGGTCTGGCTCCAGGAGCACCTCTACCGGCCCGACGTGCACTGGTGGGACGTCCTGGCCAGTTGGGTGTACTTCTCCCACTTCGTGGTGGCGCTGGCCGCCGCCGCGGTGCTCTGGCTGCGCGACCGCAGCCGGTGGGCGGCGTTCATGCGGCGTTGGGGATTCCTCTGCGCCGCCGGGCTGGTCACCTACTTCCTCTACCCGGCCGCCCCGCCCTGGTGGGCGGCGCAGAACGGCCTGCTCACCGAGGTCGCCCGGATCTCCACCCGGGGCTGGAAGGCGTTCGGCATGCACGGCGCCGGCAACCTGCTCAACGCCGGGCAGATCGCCAGCAACCCGGTCGCCGCGATGCCGTCGCTGCACACCGCGTTCGCCCTGTTCGTCGTGGTGTTCTTCCTCCGGGCCACCCGGAAGCGGTGGTGGCCGCTGCTGCTGGCGTACCCGCTGGCGATGACCTTCACCCTGGTCTACTGCGGCGAGCACTACGTGATCGACGTGCTGGTCGGCTGGGCGTACGTGGGGGTGACCTTCCTGGTGGTCGGGCTCGCCGAGCGCTGGTGGGCGGCCCACCGGGCCCGCCGCCCGTTGGCGGCCCCGCCGACCACGGCCTCCCCGGCGGCGGTCTCTTCGGCCACGGCCGAGCCGGTCGCCGTCGAGTCGGCCGTGGCCGAGCCGGCGGGCGCGTCGGCCGGGCAGCAGGCGGAGCAGCGGGCCGCCCGCTGAACCGTCGGCGAATCCGCCGCGCCACTCGTCGGATCGTCAGCGGGGACGCGTCACGCCACTCGCCGGATTGTCAGCGGGAACGCGCCGCGACCACTCGCCGGATCGTCAGCGGGCGCGCCGTGCGGCGTGCGCGCGGGCGATCAGCTCCGCGGCGAGCGCCCACGCCTCGGCCAGGTCCCGGTCGTGCGCCGCGGCACCCGAACCGCCCGCGGTGTCGGCGTGCACCGTCGCCAGCCGCAGCCGCCGCTGCGCCGGCCCCTGCACCACCCGCACGCTCTGGATCCGGGCGTACGGCACGATCGCCAGCTGCCGGGTCAGCAGCCCGGAGCGGACGGCGAAGACGCGCTCGCCCAGCCCGGCGCCGATCACCCGCACGCTGAGCGGCCGCAGCCAGCGGGCCCGGGCCGGCGGGGGCGTCAGCGGCAGGGCGGTCAGCCGCACCCCGGGCAGCACCTCGGCGACGATCTCCTCGCCGGTACGCAGGTCGCCGACGGGCAGCAGCCGGTCCGGCCGGTTCCGGTCGTCCTGCTCGCCACCGGAGTAGCCGGCCACCTCCAGCCGCAGCCGCAACCAGCCCTTCATCCGCCAGAGCAGCGGCCAGGTCACCCCGATGGTCTGCACCCGGTCCAGCGGCACGGTCTGCACCCGGGTCTCCAGCAGGCCGTTGCGGACGCGCAGGCGGTCCTCCTCCCGGTCCAGCCGGAAGCTCCAGTCGTCGAGCACCCGGCGCACCGGTTGCAGGATCACGCCGGCCATCGCGGTCAGCGTGCTGGCCACCGCGATGAACGACCAGGAGCCCTCGGAGAGGAACTGGCCCGCCACGAAGGCCAGGCCGAACGGGAGCAGGAACGCCTGCGGGGTGAGCAGCTGGCTGACCAGCAGGTCGATGTTGCGGACGGCGTGCAGCGGCCGGCCGACCGGCTCCGGCGGCACCCCGACGCGTGCGACGGCCGGCGCGGCCTCCCCGCCGGCGGCCCGACCCGCCACGGCGAGCAGCCGCTGCCGCAACGCCGCCGCCTCGGCCACGCCGAGGTACGCCAGCGGCGCCTCGGTCTTGCCGCCGCCCACCACCTCCAGCCGCAGCTCGGCCAGGCCGGTGAGCTGGGCGAGCAGCGGTCGGACCACCTCCACCGCCTGCAACCGCTCCAGCGGGATCGCCCGGGTACGCCGCCAGAGCAGCCCCTCGTGCACCCGCAGCTCCCGCCCGACGATGTGGTAGCCGGTGTTCCACCAGCTGATCACCGCCAGCACGGTCGCGCCCAGCGCGAGCACCACCACCATGACGGTGAACACCCCGAAGCCCACCCGGGACAGGGTCGACCAGGACAGGCCCGCAATCACCACGACCAGTGACTTCGCCCCGTGCAGCACCGGGCTGAGCGGGTGCAGCCGTTGCCGCGGCTCCTCCCCGGCCGGGCCGGGCGCGGGGGCGTACCCGGGTGTGGGGGCGTGGGGCGGTGCGCCGGGCACGGGGCCGTGGCCCCCGGGCACAGGACCGTATCCGGGCGGCGGGCCGTATCCGGGCGGCGCGGGCGCTGGGCCGTGTCCGGGTGGGCCGGGTGTCGGGCCGGGCACCGGTTGGCCGAAGGTGGCGCCGTATCCGGGGTGGCCCGATGTCCGACCGTGCTCCGGTGGGCCGGGCGTAGGGCCATGGACCGGTGGGCCGGACGTCGGGCTGTGCGCCGGTGGGCCGGAGACAGCACCGTGGACCGGTGGGCCGGAGACGGGGCCGTATCCGAATGGGCCGGAGACCGGCTCGGATCCGGGTGGGGCGGCCGGCGCGGGCGGCTCCGACGGGGCCGGCCCGGTGTCGGGCCGGGCCGGTTCCGGCCCGCGCGGCCCGTCGTTCACAGCCCCTCCGCGCGGTCTTCGCCCAGCGCGGTGAGCCGGTCGCGCAGCCGGGCCGCCTCCTCCGGCCGCAGGCCGGGCACCCGGGCGTCGCTGGCCGCGGCGGCGGTGTGCAGTTGCACGGTGGCCAGGCGGAACGCCCGCTCCAGCGGCCCGGCGCTGACGTCGACGAACTGCATCCGCGAGTACGGCACGATGGAGAGCCGCCGGACCAGCAGCCCGTGCCGGACCAGCAGGTCGTTCTCGCGCTCGGCGTAGCCCCAGGCGCGGACGGCCCGGACGATCGCCACCGCCCGCCAGGCGCCGAGCAGCAGCACCAGCCCGAACGCGACGCCGAAGGCCCAGTGACCGCTGAGCGCCCAGCCGAGGCCGAGACCGGCCAGCACCACGGCCAGCAGTATCGCGAGCCGGAGCAGTTCCACCCAGATCAGGTCGCCGGAGATCCGCTGCCACCGGACGGTGTCCGGCCAGGGTTCCAGGGCGCTGACCGGACGCTGAGGTGGCTCGGCGCCGGTCACCGGGAAGATCCGCTCTGCGCGCTCACCGTTCGAGCGTATGCGATCCCGGCAGTGGTGCGACCTCGCGCAGGAAGCCGCGCGCGTCGAGGAAGTCGCCGAGGGAGGTCCGGTGCTGGGGGCAGGCCAACCAGGTCTTGCGCCGCTCCGGGTCGTGCAGGCGGGGATTGTTCCAGCGCAGCGCCCAGACGGCGGGAGCGCGGCAGCCACGGGCCGAACAGATCGGTGCCTCGTCGGCGGTGCTGGAGTCGGTCACCCGGGGCAGTCTAGGCCGGGGTGCCGGAAGTTTGAGCGCCGGGCGACCACGGGGGGAGCCGCCCGGCGACGGGGTGAATCGTACACGCGCCGGACCCCTGTGTGTCCACCCTCGTTCAGCGATTCGGCGAACGGGACGGCGCGGCGGAAATCGGCTTCTCCCTCCATCGGCTCTCAGCCCGGCATGCGAGTCTTGATACGCACCACGCCGCGACGACCGATCATGCTGTGGAGGACCGGTGGCCCAGCCGACCACGCCCGACGCCCCGACCCCGAACGGGGCGGCCCCCGAGACGCCCATGCCGGTGAGCACCCCGGCGGAGGATGCCAGCCTGCTGGAACGGGCGCTGTTCGAGATCAAACGGGTGATCGTCGGCCAGGACCGGATGGTGGAGCGGATGTTCGTCGCGCTCCTCGCCCGGGGTCACTGCCTGCTGGAGGGCGTACCCGGGGTGGCCAAGACGCTGGCGGTGGAGACCCTGGCCAAGGTGGTCGGCGGCGACTTCGCCCGGGTGCAGTTCACTCCGGACCTGGTCCCCGCCGACATCATGGGCACCCGGATCTACCGGCAGTCCAGCGAGAAGTTCGACGTGGAGCTGGGCCCGGTCTTCGTCAATTTCCTCCTCGCCGACGAGATCAACCGGGCTCCGGCGAAGGTGCAGTCCGCGCTGCTGGAGGTGATGAGCGAGCGGCAGGTCTCCATCGGCGGCGAGACGCACCGGGTGCCGAACCCGTTCCTGGTGATGGCCACCCAGAACCCGATCGAGCAGGAGGGCGTCTACCCGCTGCCGGAGGCGCAGCGGGACCGGTTCCTGATGAAGATCGTGGTCGGCTACCCGACCGACGCCGAGGAGCGCGAGATCGTCTACCGGATGGGCGTCGCCCCGCCGGAGCCGGCGCAGGTCTTCACCACCGACGACCTGATCGCCCTGCAGCAGAAGGCCGACCAGGTCTTCGTGCACAACGCGCTGGTCGACTACGCGGTCCGGCTGGTGCTGGCCACCCGTACCCCGGCCGAGCACGGCATGCCCGACGTCGCCCGGCTCATCCAGTACGGCGCCAGCCCGCGCGCCTCGCTCGGCCTGGTCCGGGCCACCCGGGCGCTGGCCCTGCTGCGCGGCCGTGACTACGCGCTGCCCCAGGACGTGCAGGACATCGCGCCCGACATCCTGCGGCACCGGCTGGTGCTCAGCTACGACGCGCTCGCCGACGACGTGCCCGCCGACCACGTGGTGCACCGGGTCATGTCGACGATCCCGCTGCCCTCGGTGGCGCCCCGCCAGCAGGCGACCCTGGTGCCGCCGGTCAGCGCGCCGCCCGGCGCCGGCTGGCCCGGGCAGCGGCCGTGACCTCACCCGTGCGCCCCGCCGACGCCGGCGGCGAGCGGACCGAGGCGGTGCTGACCCGGTTGCAGCTGCTGGTCACCCGCAAGCTCGACGGCCTGCTCCAGGGCGACTACGCCGGACTGCTGCCCGGCCCCGGCAGCGAGGCGGGGGAGTCGCGGGAGTACCGGCCCGGCGACGACGTACGCCGGATGGACTGGCCGGTCACCGCCCGGACGACGATGCCGCACGTGCGGCGGACGGTGGCCGACCGGGAGCTGGAGACCTGGCTCGCGGTGGACCTGTCGGCGAGCCTCGACTTCGGCACCGGGCGCTGGCTCAAGCGGGAGGTGGTGATCGCGGCGACCGCCGCCCTGACCCACCTGACGGTGCGCGGCGGCAACCGGATCGGCGCGGTGATCGGCACCGGCGCGGAGACGGCGCCGCCCGCCGGCCGCTGGCGCGCCGCCCCGCCGCCGCCCGCCGGGCCGGGCGTGCTCACCCGGGTGCCGGCCCGCTCGGGTCGCCGGGAGGCGCACGCGTTGCTGCGGGCCGTCGCGCACACCCCGGTCCGGCCCGGGCGCAGCGACCTGGGCGCGCTGGTCGACCTGCTCAACCGCCCGCCACGGCGGCGGGGCCTGGCGGTGGTGATCTCGGACTTCCTCGCGCCGCCGCCGCAGTGGGGCCGGCCGCTGCGTAAGCTGCGGGTCCGGCACGACGTGCTGGCGATCGAGGTGGTCGACCCGCGCGAGTTGGAGCTGCCGGACGTGGGGGTGCTGCCGGTGGTCGACCCGGAGACCGGGGAGCTGCACGAGGTGCAGACCGCCGATCCCCGGCTGCGCCGGCGGTACGCCGAGGCGGCGGCCGCCCAGCGCGAGGCGATCGCCACCGAGCTGCGCGCCGCCGGCGCCGGGCACCTGCGCCTGCGTACCGATCGAGACTGGCTGCTGGACATGGTGCGATTCGTGGCCGCGCAGCGGCACGCCCGCACCCGGGGGACGACGCGATGATCCGTTTTCTGCAACCGTGGTGGCTGCTGGCCCTGCTGCCGGTGCTGGCCCTCGCCGCGCTCTACGTCTGGCGGCAGCGCCACCGCCGGGCGTACGCGATGCGGTTCACCAACGTGGACCTGTTGCGGACCCTGGCGCCGAAGGGCCTGGGCTGGCGGCGGCACGCCGCGGCCACCGCGTTCCTGCTCGCCCTGGTGGCGCTGGCCGCGGGGATGGCCCGCCCGGCGATGGACACCCGGGAGCCCCTGGAGCGGGCCACCGTCATGCTGGCGATCGACGTCTCACTGTCCATGCAGGCCGACGACGTGGCGCCGAACCGGTTGGAGGCCGCGCAGGAGGCGGCGAAGCAGTTCGTCGGGGAGCTGCCGGAGAGTTACAACCTCGGGCTGGTCTCCTTTGCCAAGTCGGCGAACGTGCTGGTCGCCCCCAGCAAGGACCGGGAGGCGGTGACGGCGGCGATCGACGGGCTGACCCTGGCCGAGGCGACCGCCACCGGCGAGGCCGTCTTCACCTGCCTGGAGGCGATCCGCTCGGTTCCGGCCGACGGCGCGGCCGGCATCCCGCCGGCCCGGATCGTGCTGCTCTCCGACGGCTTCCGCACGTCGGGCCGGTCGGTGGAGGAGGCCGCCGCGGCGGCGCAGGCGGCCAACGTGCCGGTCTCCACCATCGCCTTCGGCACCGACTCGGGGCAGGTCGACATCAACGGTCAGCCGCAGCGGGTGCCGGTGGACCGGCTGGCGTTGGCGCAGCTGGCCGAGACCACCGAGGGCTATTTCTACGAGGCGGCCTCGGTCTCCGAGCTGAAGCAGGTCTACCAGGACATGGGCAGCTCGATCGGGTTCCGCACCGCGCCGCGCGAGATCACCCAGTGGTACGCGGGGGTGGCGCTGCTGCTCGCGCTCTGCGCCGGCGGGCTGAGCCTGCTCTGGTCGTCCCGGATGCTCTGAGACCCGCCAAGGGTGCGCGGGCGCCGTCCCGGGCGGGACGGGTGGCCGGACGGCCGGCGGTGGTCAGTGACCGCCGCCGGCCAGGACGAAGACGACGGCCACCCAGACGGCGGCGAGGGTGAAGCCCAGCGGGGCGACGTAACGGCTCATGGACGGCTCCGGTGGCGGCTGGACGGTCCGCGCGTGCGGGGGCGGACCGCAGGGGTTGAGCAGGACGCGCACACGAAGTCGTGACCGGGCGGCTCCACCGTGGGCCGGCCCGGGAGCGGGACGGCGCTGGCCGGCCACCCCGGCAATGGCCGGGGCGGGCGGTGCGGGGAGCGGGAGCTGGGTCAGCTCGACCGACTGAGTCGTGGCTCAGCGGGGCTGACGGAGGGCCCGGCCACGACTGGGAGGATCGCTATCTCGCACAGCGATCACCTCCTGCGGTCGGCGGGGCCCGGAACGCGGGCCGGACGCCGACCCGCAAACGCCGATCATCGTACAACGGGGACGCTGCCGCCGCGCACCCGGCCGAGCGTCCCGACCGACCCGGCCGAAGGGCCGGTGGGGGCCCGTCCGAGGGGTTCGCCGCGCCGTGCCCACCCCTCGGGCCGGGGTCGGCGCCGGTCCGGGCGTTAGCGCTTACCTACCGGTAGCGCCTAGGCTCCGACCCGACGCAGAGATCAGCTGAGCAGAGGGGGACCCGTGGCCCGTACCGTGCTGGTGACCGGCGGCAACCGGGGGATCGGCCTGGCCATCGCGCAGGCGTTCGCCAAGCAGGGCGACCGGGTGGCGGTGACCCACCGCAGCGGCGACGCCCCGGCGGGGCTCTTCGGCGTCCGGTGTGACGTCACCGACGCCGCGTCGGTGGACGCGGCCTTCACCGCCGTCGAGGCGGAGCTGGGGCCGGTCGAGGTGCTGGTCGCCAACGCCGGCATCACCGACGACACGCTGCTGATGCGGATGTCCGAGGAGCAGTTCACCAGCGTGCTGGACACCAACCTCACCGGAACCTTCCGCTGCGCCAAGCGGGCGTCGACGAAGATGCTCCGGGCGAGGTGGGGCCGGATGATCTTCATCTCCTCGGTGGTCGGCCTCTACGGCGGCGTCGGCCAGGTCAACTACGCGGCCAGCAAGGCCGGCCTGGTGGGCGTGGCCCGCTCGATCACCCGCGAGCTGGGCAGCCGCAACATCACCGCCAATGTGGTCGCCCCCGGCTTCATCGACACCGACATGACCGCCAAGCTGCCCGACGAGCGTCGCGCCGAGTACCGCAAGGCCATCCCGGCCGGCCGGTTCGCCGAGCCGGACGAGGTCGCGGGCGTGGTCACCTGGCTGGCCTCGGACGCCGCCGGCTACATCTCCGGCGCCGTCATCCCGGTCGACGGCGGCCTGGGCATGGGCCACTGACGACCGCCCCACCCGAGAAAACGTACGGAGGAATCCCCGAATGTCCGGACTGCTCGCCGGTAAGCGGCTGCTGGTCACCGGTGTCATCACCGACGCCTCGATCGCCTTCTCGGTGGCGAAGCTCGCCCAGGAGAACGGCGCACAGGTCGTGCTCACCGGCTACGGCCGGCTCTCCCTGGTCGAGCGGATCGCCAAGCGGCTGCCCGAGCCGGCCCCGGTGATCGAGCTGGACGTGACGAACCCGGAGCACCTGGCCGGCCTGGCCGACAAGGTGCGCGAGCACGTTGACGGCCTGGACGGGGTGGTGCACTCGATCGGGTTCGCCCCGCAGAGCTGCCTCGGCGGCGGCTTCCTCGACGCCCCCTGGGAGGACGTGGCCACCGCGCTCCAGGTCTCCACGTACTCGTACAAGTCCCTCGCGATGGCGGCGCTGCCGCTGATGTCGGCCGGCGGCGCCGTGGTCGGGCTCACCTTCGACGCCACCAAGGCGTGGCCGGTCTACGACTGGATGGGCGTGGCCAAGGCCGGTCTGGAGTCCGCCTCCCGCTACCTGGCCCTGCACCTGGGCAAGCAGGGCATCCGCAGCAACCTGGTCGCCGCCGGCCCGCTGCGCACCATCGCCGCCAAGTCGATCCCCGGCTTCGACCAGTTCGAGGACGCCTGGACCGAGCGGGCCCCGCTCGGCTGGAGCCTCACCGACCAGGAACCGGCCGCCCGGGCCTGCCTGGCGCTGCTGTCCGACTGGTTCCCGGCCACCACCGGCGAGATCGTCCACGTCGACGGCGGCTACCACGCGATCGGCGCCTGAGCCACCGGCGAAACCCGGTGCCCGCGGGGTGGCCGCCGGGCCGGCACGGCCGTCGGGGAGAATGGGACCATGGCGTACGACGCATTGGTGCTGGTCTCCTTCGGCGGCCCGGAGCGTCCCGAGGACGTGCTGCCCTTCCTGCAGAACGTGACCCGGGGCCGGGGCGTGCCGCCGGAGCGGCTCGAAGAGGTCGCCGAGCACTACCTGCACTTCGGCGGGGTCTCCCCGATCAACCAGCAGTGCCGCGAGCTGCTCGCCGCGGTCCGGGCGGACTTCGCCGCGAACGGCGTCGACCTGCCGGTCTACTGGGGCAACCGCAACTGGGATCCGATGCTCGCCGACACGGTGGCGCGGATGCGCGACGACGGGGTCACCCGCGCGCTGGCCTTCGTCACCAGCGCGTACGGCGGCTACTCGTCCTGCCGGCAGTACCAGGAGGACATCGCCGCGGCCCGGGCCGCCGTCGGCGCCGACGCCCCGGTGATCGAGAAGCTGCGCCAGTTCTGGGACCACCCCGGCTTCATCGAGCCGCACGTCGACGCGGTGCAGGCGGCGCTGGCCCAGCTCGACCCGGCGAAGCGGGACACCACCCGGGTGGTCTTCACCGCGCACTCCATCCCCGTCTCGGCGGCGGCCACCGCAGGTCCGCACGGCGGCCGGTACACCGCGCAGCTGGCGGAGGTCGCCCGGCTGGTGCACGCCGCCGCCGCGCCCGACCTGCCGTACGACCTGGTCTGGCAGAGCCGGTCCGGCCCGCCGCAGGTGCCGTGGCTGGAGCCGGACATCAACGACCACCTGACCGCGCTCGCCGAGTCCGGCGTGACCAGCGTGGTGGTCAGCCCGATCGGTTTCGTCTCCGACCACCTGGAAGTGGTCTGGGACCTGGACACCGAGGCGCTGGAGACGGCAAAGCGGCTGGGCCTGGACTTCGTCCGGGCGGGCACCCCGGGTACCGACCCGCGCTTCGTGGCGATGGTCCGCGAGCTGGTGGCCGAGCGCACCACACCCGACGGGGAGCGGCTGCGCCGCCGCCTCGGCGAGCTGCCGATGTGGGACACCTGTCCCACGCCGTGCTGCGTGCCGGCCGCCCGCCGCCCCTGACACCACCCACCCCGACAACCCCTGGGACGAGACGATGCAGGACCGCAAGCCGGTGCAGAGCTGGCTCACCGACATGGACGGCGTGCTGGTGCACGAGGGCCAGCCCGTGCCGGGCGCGCCGGAGTTCGTCAAGCGGCTGCGCGCCTCCGGCAAGCCGTTCCTGGTGCTGACCAACAACTCGATCTACACCCCGCGGGACCTCCAGGCCCGGCTGGTCCGGATGGGACTCGACGTGCCGGAGGAGGCGATCTGGTCGTCGGCGCTGGCCACCGGCCAGTTCCTCGCCGACCAGCGGCCGGGCGGCACCGCGTACGTGATCGGCGAGGCCGGGCTGACCACGGCGCTGCACGCGGTCGGGTACGTGCTGACCGACTTCGCGCCGGACTACGTGGTGCTGGGGGAGACCCGCACCTACAGCTTCGAGGCGATCACCAAGGCGGTCCGGCTGATCAACGACGGGGCCCGGTTCATCTGCACCAACCCGGACGTCACCGGCCCGTCGGTGGAGGGCGCGCTGCCGGCCGCCGGCTCGGTCGCCGCGATGATCTCGAAGGCGACCGGGGTGGAGCCGTACTTCGTCGGCAAGCCCAACCCGATGATGATGCGCTCGGCGCTCAACACCATCAACGCGCACTCGGAGACCACCGCGATGATCGGCGACCGGATGGACACCGACATCCTCTGCGGACTGGAGGCCGGGCTGGAGACCATCCTGGTGCTCACCGGGATCAGCAGCCGGATCGAGGCCGAGCGCTACCCGTACCGGCCGTCGCGGATCGTCGACTCGGTCGCCGACCTCATCGACGAGATCTGACCGGCCGGCGTCGTGGACCGGCCGCACGCCGGCCGGACGTCCGTCGGCCGGCACGGGTACGCCGTCAGAAGCGCAGCGGAGCGTTGCAGGCGGCGACCAGCGCCTGCCGGCAGGCGGTGGTGAGCGGGCGCAGCGCGGCGTCGCGCTGCTGAGCCTCGTAGTTGTTGATCGCCCCGCCCGGCGCGCTGTGCCCGGCGAGGGCGAGCACCCGGTCCAGCACGGCCGCCCGGGCGAAGAGCCGCCGGGCGCGCGGGTCGAAACCGGGGGGCAGGTCGGTGGCGCCGTCCGGGCGGCGCAGCGCCGCGAGGGCCCCGGCCAGCTCGGGCCGCCACTGGGCCACGTCGAGCCGGGTCAGCGCGGCGGTCGTCTCGGCCAGCGCGGTGGCCAGCTCGGCCTCGGCCTCCGCCGCGCCGGGCGCCGCGAGCGACGCCTTCGGCGCGTCGGCCGGCAGCGGGTACACCCGCCAGAGCACGGTCTCCCAGGTCATCCCGGAACCGGACGTGTGCGTGCGCACCTCGGGGATCAGCCCCAGCGGCCCGGCGACCACCGCCTCGCCGGCGAGCAGCGCCGCGCCGGCGAAGTCGCCGGGGCCGGGCAGGCCGCGCGGGTCGCCGGGTGCGGGCAGCACCAACCGGATCTCGTCGGGCGAGAGCTTGGCCAGGCTGGGCAGCGCGTCCCGCAGCGGGACGTCGGTCCAGGTGCCGGGCGCGTCCGCGACCAGGTGCTCCTCGTCGCCGGCGATGGATTCGGCGACCTCGTCGTACGGCACCAGGCCGGCGCGCCAAGCGCGTACCCAGGCAACGAACCGGCTCGACCGGCGCGGGGCAAGGGTGGCCGCGCCCGTTGCGGGGGAGGACATGCCGAAAGGGTACGTGGTCCCCGCCTGCCCTGTCTCGACTGCCGCTCCGGCCGCGTCACCTGCCCCGAACTGCCCGCTTCGCCCCCGCCCGCCCGGCTCCGCCGCCACTCCGGCGCTTCCCCCGCCTTGGACGCGCCGCCCTCCCGGCACCTGCCGGTCCACCCGGCTCGCCCTCCGTCGCCACGACCGCGGCGGGGTGCCGTGCCGCACCCCGCCCCATGATCGGGTCGCATTTTCCGACACGCTCGCCGGCGTGTCGGGTAGGTAATTGCGACCCGATCATGGGGTCGGTCGGAGGCGGTGCGGCGGGGCGGGGGCTGCCGGGCGGGTGCAGCGGCGCGTCGGCGGGCGGCGCGCCGGGGCGGCGGTTAGTTTGATCGACATGGCGCGGCGATACGGCGAGGACGTGCTGGCGGGAGACTGGCGGCGGCGGAAGGTGACCCCGGAGGTCGACGCCGAGCCGGACCTGGTGGTCGAGGACGCCGACTCCGGCTTCTGCGGCGCGGTGGTCGGGTTCGAGTCCGGTGCGGTGGTGCTGGAGGACCGGCACGGTCGGCGGCGCAACTTCCCGCTGCTGCCGGCGGCGTTCCTGCTCGACGGCCGGCCGGTGACGCTGCGCCGTCCGACCCGCGCCCCGGTGCCGGCGGCCCGCCGGCGGACCGCCTCCGGTTCGATCGCGCTCGACAACGTCCGGGCGCAGGTGGCCAAGGCGAGCCGGATCTGGGTGGAGGGCGTGCACGACGCCGCCCTGGTGGAGCGGATCTGGGGGGACGACCTGCGGGTCGAGGGCGTGGTGGTCGAGCCCCTGGACGGCATCGACGCCCTCGACGCCGAGGTGCGCGACTTCGGCCCCGGACCGACCCGGCGGCTCGGGGTGCTGGTCGACCACCTGGTGCCCGGCTCCAAGGAGAGCCGGATCGTGGCGAAGGTGACCTCGCCGCACGTGCTGGTCACCGGCCACCCGTACGTCGACGTCTGGCAGGCCGTGAAGCCCGCGGCGCTGGGTATCGCGGCGTGGCCGGTGGTGCCGCCGGGGCGGCCCTGGAAGGAAGGCGTCTGCGCGTCGCTCGGGGTGGCCGAGCCGGCGGACATGTGGCGGCACATTCTGTCCCGCGTCGACAGCTTCGCCGACGTGGAGACGCCGCTGATCAACGCGATGGAACGCCTGATCGACTTCGTCACCGAGCCCGGCTGACCGCCCGCTGGCTCCCGCTCGTCCGCCCGCCGGTGTCGCCGGGCCGGCGACGGCACACCCGACGACCTCAGGGCTCCTGGTCGGGGGTGCGGGTGAAGACGAACGTGGCGATGTCCAGGGCGACCGCGCGGCCGGCCTCGTCCCGGACGACGGTGAGGAGCTCACCGTCCTGGGCGCCGCTGCGGCCCCGCCAGCGGTCCGGGCCCTCGGGGGTGAACCGGAGCACCGGCTCGCCGACCCGGCCCGCCCGCAGCTCGCCCGCGGCGTCGACGCGGAACTCGAACTCGACGCCCATCCACCACCACCGGCCGGTCAGCTCGGCGACCGCCTCGGCGGGCGGCGCGGCGGCCGGCCGCCACGGCGTCACCGGCGCCGGCTCGGTGTCGAGCACCAGGGTGAGCAGCTGCCGGGCGAGCCCGCCGAGGTGGGTCGAGCGCAGGCCGTACGCGTTGGCGTAGCCGACCACGGCGGTACGGCTCGGGCGGTGCACGGCCAGCGCGGCGACGTACCCGGGCATCGAGCCGCCGTGTCCGACGTAGACCCGGTCGCCCTCCCGGTACAGCTCCACCCCGAGGCCGTGCCCGCCGGTCCACGAGTCCAGGTCGCTGATCACCACGGGCGCGCACATCTCGGTCAGCGTCTCCGGCGCGAGCACGGCCGGCGTGGGGTCGGCGAGGAACGCCGCCCAGCGGGCCAGGTCCGCCACGGTGGACCAGAGCTGCCCGGCCGGCGCCATCGCCCCGGTGTCGGTACGCGGCTCCTCGCGGAGGGTGTCGTGCCAGGGGTGCACCACGTAGCCGCGGGCGTACGGCTCGGTGGCGTCGTAGGTGGTGCGGTGCATGCCGAGCGGCGTCAGGATCTGCTTCCGGGTCAGCTCCGCCCACGGCGTGCCGGTGATCCGTTCCAGCACCCCGCCGAGCAGCCCGTACGCCAGGTTGGAGTAGTGGTACGCCCGGTGCGGCGGGTACGCGATCTTCTCGGGGGTCAGCCCGGCGACCAGCGTGGCCAGGTCGCCGCCCTCGGTCCGCTCCCACCACTGCCCGTCCGGCTCGCGTTGCAGCCCGCCGGCGTGCCCGAGGAGCTGGCGCAGGGTCAGCGCGCCGACCGGCGTGCCGGGCAGGTGCCGCTCCAGCGGGTCGTCCAGGGCGAGCCGGCCGGCGTCGCGCTCCTGCATGACCAGGGTGGCCGTCATGGTCTTGCTGATCGAGCCGAGCCGGTACTGCAGGTCGGCGTCGGGACGCGGATGGTCGCCGGCGGCGGCGAGGTGGGCGAGCGTCCCGTCGCGGACGACACCCAGCACCAGCGACGGCGCGCGGCCGGTGGACTGTGCCTGCGCGACCAGCGCGTCGGCCCGGCGGACGGTCTCGGGCAGCAGGGGCACGGCGTTCTCCTCGGTCGGTCGCGGCCTACCCGGCGAGCTTACTGATCATGGGGGACGGCGCGGCGTGCGTCGGCGTGTCACGATTGAATGGTGGACGCCGTGGTGTGGGTCGTACTGGGTGTGCTGTTGGGCGTCGCCGAGATCTTCACGACGACGTTCTTTCTGATCATGTTCGCGGCCGGTGCCTTCGCCGCCGCCGGGGCCGCCGCGCTGGGCGCCCCGGTCCCGGTGCAGGCGCTGGTGTTCGCCGCCGTGTCGGTGCTCTCGGTGGCGTTGGTCCGACCGGTCATCGCCCGACACGCGCGCAGCGCGCTGGAGAGCGGCGAGCAGGCGTTCGGGGTGGAGGCGCTGGAGGGCGCCACCGCGCTGGTGCTGGAGCGGGTCGACGACGGGCGCGGCCTCGTCAAGATTGACGGTGAGCTGTGGAGCGCCCGGGCGTACGACGCGACGCAGTCGTTCGAGCCCGGTGAGCGGGTGCAGGTGATCAAGGTCCGGGGCGCCACCGCCCTGGTGTGGCAGGACGACATTTCCTCCCCCGGCGAGCTGCCGGAAGCGAAAAGGTGAGCGGTATGGAGTTTGCAGCGGTCCTGTTGGTGGCCGTGGCCCTGATCGTCGTGGTGACGCTGGTCAAGGCGGTACGCATCGTGCCGCAGCAGCGTCAGGACGTGGTGGAGCGGCTCGGAAAGTACAAGCGCACCTTGAACCCGGGCCTGAACCTGCTGGTCCCGTTCATCGACGCGGTGCGTACCAAGGTCGACATGCGCGAGCAGGTGGTCAGCTTCCCGCCGCAGCCGGTGATCACCTCGGACAACCTGGTCGTGTCGATCGACACGGTCCTCTACTACAAGGTGGTCGACGCGGTCCGGGCCACCTACGAGATCGCCAACTTCATCCAGGCCATCGAGCAGCTCACCGTGACCACGCTGCGCAACGTGATCGGCTCGCTGGACCTGGAGCGGGCGCTGACCAGCCGCGAGGAGATCAACCGACACCTCTCCGGGGTGCTCGACGAGACCACCGGACGCTGGGGCATCAAGGTCACCCGGGTGGAGATCAAGGCGATCGAGCCGCCGGCGAGCATCCGGGACTCGATGGAGAAGCAGATGCGCGCCGAGCGGGACCGCCGGGCGGCGATCCTGACCGCGGAGGGGCACAAGCAGTCGCAGATCCTCACCGCCGAGGGTGACAAGCAGTCCGCGGTGCTCCGCGCCGACGGTGACCGGCAGGCCCGGATCCTCCAGGCCGAGGGTCAGGCGAAGGCGATCCGTACCGTCTTCGACGCCATCCACCAGGCCAACCCGAGCCAGAAGGTGCTGGCCTACCAGTACCTCCAGGCGCTGCCGCAGATCGCCAACGGCACCGCCAACAAGGTCTGGATCGTGCCGGCCGAGCTGACCAAGGCCCTGGAGGGGATGGGCGGCGCGCTCGGCGGGCTGAGCCAGATGGTCGGCGACGTGCCGACCCCGGAGGCGTCGGACACCGCGAGCCAGGTCGAGCGCGAGGCCGCGGAGGCGGCCCAGGCGGCGGCCACCGCCGCCCAGCAGATCCACGACGAGGTACGCGTCGCCGAGGCGCAGGCCACCGGCGGCAAGGCCCCGCAGGGGCTGCCCGCCCCGGAGCCGGTCTCGCCGGAGAGCCTGCTCAACGACCCGGCCGACCGGCGCGAACGCGGCTGATCCAAGCGCCGTCCGGAGCCGGACGGCAAATGCGAGAAACACTCATGCCCCGTCCCGGCGCCTGCCACGATCGGTCTGACGGACGGGTGGTGGCCAGGAGCCGGGGCGCCGGATGCGTCCCCGCGCCGCCCGTCGGAGCGAGCGAGGTGAACCATGGACCCGGCGAAGCGGCTCTTCTCCAGCACCCCCGTCCCCGGCGCGCACGATCCCGCCGGCCCGTTGGGCACCCGCCGTACCGGTGGGGGGTTCGGGGTGCTGCCCTTCGTGGGCGACCCGGGCCCCGCGGCGCCGGCCACCAACGCGAGCTGGGCGTGGTCGCTGCGGCGCTTCGCCCGCGCGTCGGTGTGGCTGCTGCCCGCGTACGCGGTGCTGTACGGCGTGGTGGCGCTGGCCAGCGACGGCGGGGTGGGCAACGACCCGTACCCGGCCGACGGCCGGCCGCTCTACCTGGTGGGCTGGGTGGCCGCGGTCTGGCTGGGCCTGCTCGCCCTGCTGGCGTTGACCGGGCTGCTCGCCGCCACCCGCGACCGCAAGGTGGCCGTCACCGGGCTGCTGGTCAGCATCGCCGGCACCGTGCTGATGCTGCCCTTCGCCGGGCTGGCCGAGCAGACCCCGGTCTTCGGCACCACCGCCCGGATGCTGGTCCTGGTCGGCGCCACCTTCTACAGCGCCGGCTGGCTGTTCACCGGCTGGTCGGTGGCCCGCTCCGGGATGTTCTCGATGGGTGACGGCGTGATGCTCATGATCGCCGCCCCGCTGGTCGGCCTCGGCGGCGCGCTGATCGGCTCGCTGCAGACCTTCGGCGCCATCTTCGTCCTGATCTCGGGCATCGGGATCGGCTACCGCTCCGGCCGGCTGGTCCCCGCCGCGATCGCCCGCGACGCCGCCACCGCCAGCGTCCCCACCTCGACCGGCGGCCCCCAGGGCCCCCTCCCCGCCGCCTGACCCGCCCGCGCCCGCGCTTCCGCGCCCGTGCCCGCGCCCACGAGCCTCGACGGGTTGATCAAGAGGCTTGCGTCCGGAAATGCGCCGGCTGGGTGGGGCGGGAGTGCCGTCAAGGGGGCGCGGGGGGCGCGGCGGTGCAGCGGGGACGGCAGGGCCGAGTGGGGACGGGAGGGGTGTGGGGCGGAGAGAAGGCTGGCAGGTCACGGTGAGTTAGCTGACAATCGCGTGCCGGGGTGGCCCGCTTCACGAATCGCTGGCAATCCTGGACACCATGCCCCGACCCCGGTCGCCGCTGTCGCGGCTCTTCACCGTGCTGCTCGCCGGCCTGCTGGCCGGCCTCGTTCTCGCGGTCGCCGCGCTGCCGGGCAACCTGCTCGCCGGAGTGACCGCCAAGGCGGCCCTCGGGGCGTACGACGAGCTGCCGGCGGCCCTGCGCACGCCGGCCACCCCGCAGCGGTCCTACCTCTACGCCAACGACGGCACGACGCTGCTCACCACGTTCTACGACGTGAACCGCACGGACGTGCCGCTGGCCGAGATCGCCCCGGTGATGCGGCAGGCGATCGTCGCGGCCGAGGACCGGCGCTTCTACTCGCACGGCGGAGCCGACCTGCGCGGCCTGGCCCGCGCCGTGGTCGCCAACCTGACCGGCGGCTCGGCGCAGGGCGGCTCGACGCTGACCATGCAGTACGTCCGCAACGTGCTCAAGACCGATCCCAGCCGCACCGCCGAGGAGCGGCAGGCCGCCACCGAGCAGACCGTCGGGCGCAAGCTCCAGGAGATCCGGTACGCCACCGCGCTGGAGGACTCCCTCAGCAAGGACGAGATCCTCAACCGCTACCTGAACATCGCGTACTTCGGTTCCGGGGCGTACGGCGTCGCGGCGGCCAGCCAGCGCTACTTCGGCAAGGCCCCGGCGGACCTGACCCTCGGCGAGGCCGCCCTGCTCGCCGGCCTGGTCCAGTCGCCCGACGAGTACAGCCCGATCGACGGCGACGCCGAGGCGGCGCTGACCCGGCGCGGGTACGTGCTCGACGCGATGGTCGCCACCGGCGCGATCACCGAGGCCCAGGCGGCGCAGGCCCGCACCGAGAAGACCACCCTGCGGCCGACCGCCCAGCCCAACGGCTGCGTGGCCACCCGGACCGACGACGCCGGCTTCTTCTGCGACTACCTGCGCCGGTGGTGGCTGGAGCAGCCCGCGTTCGGCGCCACCGCCGAGGAGCGGGAGCAGGCGCTGCGCCGGGGCGGCTACCGGGTGGTCACCTCGCTCGACCCGGACGTACAGGCCACCGCCGTCAGCCAGGCCCGCAAGGTCTACGCCGACGACGACGCGCGCGCGCTGCCGATCGCGGCGGTCGAGCCGGGCACCGGCCGGGTGCTGGCGATGGCGGTCAACCGCCGGTACGGCGTGGCGGAGAACGAGACGGTCAACCCGCTGATCTCCGGCGGCGGCAGCGTCGAGGGCTACCAGGCCGGCTCGACGTTCAAGATGTTCACCATGCTCGCCGCGCTGGAGGCCGGCAAGCCCCTCGCCACCGGCTTCGACGCCCCCAGCCGCCTGCCCACCCGGTACGCCGCCGAGGGCGAGGGCAGCTGCGACGGCAGGTGGTGCCCGGCCAACGCGAACCCGGAGCGGATGGACGGCTACCGGATGATGTGGGACGGCTTCGGCCGCTCCGTGAACACCTACTTCGTCTGGCTGGCCGAGCAGGTCGGCGAGGACAAGGTGGTGGAGATGGCGCAGCGGCTGGGCATCACCTTCCGGGCCGAGTCCGACGCCGCCTTCGCCGCGAACGACGCCGCCAACTGGGGCGCCTTCACCCTCGGTGTGGCCGCCACCACCCCGCTCGACCTGGCCAACGCGTACGCCACGGTGGCCGCCGAGGGGACGTACTGCGCCCCGACCCCGGTGGTGTCGGTGACCGCGCCGGACGGCACCAAGGTGCCGGTCGGCCAGCCGTCCTGCAAGCGGGTGCTGGAGGCCGACGTCGCCCGGGCCGCCACCGACGCGGCGCGCTGCCCGGTCGGGCAGCAGTCCGCGTACGGGCAGTGCAACGGCGGTACGGCCAGCGGGGTGAGCCGGATCGTGGGTCGCCCGGTCGCCGGCAAGACCGGCAGCTCGGAGAAGAACGCCACCGAGACCTTCGTCGGGTTCACTCCGCAGGTGGCGGTCGCCGGGATCGCCGCCAACCCGGACGACCCGAGCGACGCCGTCGGCGCCGCGGTGCAGAGCGAGGTGATCGACGCGGTCGCCCGGACCATCCGCGCCGCAGTCGACGGCCAGCCGGTCCGCGACTTCACCGCGCCGAGCCGCGAGCTGGCCGGCAACCCGCAGCGCCCCGAGCCGAAGCCGGCGCCCCGCCCGGAGGAGCCGCGGCGCGAGCGGGAGATCCCCTCCGACATCCTGCGCTGGCTGCAGAACCGCCGGGGCTGACGCCCGGCCGCACCATCGTGGACGGTCACCGTTCCCGCCCGGGGACGGTGGCCGTCGCCGGTTCAGGACGTGCGGCGCGGGCCGACCCGGAACATGCCGGTCATGTCTTCGTGGACGGCGTAGCCGAAGCGCCGGTAGAGGGCGACCGACCCGCCCGTGGCGAAGAGCCCCACGAAGGTGCGCGCCGAGGCGCGGCCGGCGATCCACTCCTCCAGCCGACCGAGGATGGCGGCCCCCACCCCCCGGCGCTGCCGTTCCGGCACCACGGCGAGGTCCTGCAGGTAGTAGTAGATCGCCCCGTCGCCGATCAGCCGGCCCAGCCCGATCACCCGGTCGCCCTCCACCGCCACCACCGCGTGCAGCGAGGCGGCCAGCGAGGCGGGGATCGCCGCCGGGTCGTACGCGTCGGCCCAGCCGACGGCGCGGGTCACCGCGACGAACTCCTCGACGGTGGGCAGCCGGTCGACCAGTCGGTACTCCATGATCGAAGCCTAGGTCGGGTGCTGTCCAGCCGAGTCGTGGGTTGGCCGTTAGCGCGGGCGCGGTGACCCGAGGGCGGCCAGAATGAGGGGCGTCCGCCCGCGCCGCGGACCGCCACCGTGGGCCCGGACGAGGGATGTCCGCCGAGGGGAGTGCCGCCATGGCAGTGGACGTGGTGACGGAGATCGTGATCGACCGGCCGGTCGCCGACGTGGCGGCGTACGCCGGCGACCCCGGCAACGCTCCCACCTGGTACGTGAACATCGAGTCGGTGGAGTGGCGCACGCCTCCGCCACTGCGGGTCGGTTCCCGCCTCGCCTTCGTCGCGCATTTCCTCGGTCGGCGGCTGGCCTACACGTACGAGATCGTCGAGCTGGTCCCCGGCGAGCGGCTCGTCATGCGGACCGCGCAGGGCCCGTTTCCCATGGAGACGACCTATCGCTGGGAAGCGCAGGGCCGGGCGCGCACCCGGATGACCCTGCGCAACCGTGGCGAGCCCCGCGGCTTCGCGACGGTGACCGCCCCGGTGCTGGCGGCGGCGATGCGCCGGGCGAACCGAAAGGACCTGGCCAGGCTGAAGGCGGTGCTGGAGCGGGAGCGCGGCGGGCCGGGGCCGGGAGGCGGCAGGACGATCGCCTAGCCGCGTCGCGTACCGGTGGTCAGCGGTCGGACCAGCCGGTCCAGGGCGGCGGCGACCGCCGTCGGGTCGGCCCCGCCGTCGAGCACCCGGAAGTCGGGGAACTCCGGCAGCGCCCGGTAGGCGGCGTCCAGCGCCGCCAGGTGGCCCGACTCCTCGGTGTCGATGCCCCGCTCGTGCACCCGCCGCTGCGCCAGCGCGGGCGACACCGCCAGGAAGCAGACCAGGTCGGGACGGGGGAACAGCGCGTACGCCGCCCGGACCAGCCGGACGCCCCGGTCGCCACGGGCTCGCATGATCACGTACTGGCACCAGGTCCAGCGGTCCATCACGCCCACCCGGCCGGTCAGCCGGACCCCGGCGACCGCCCGGGCCACGGCCAGCCAGCGCACGGCCGCCTCCAGCGCCGGGTAGAGGCGCCGGCCGAACAGGTGCATGCCGTCGCGCCGCCCGAGCCGGTGGGCGAGCCGGTTCCACAGCGGGCGGCCGCCGGCGTTCTCGAAGTACGTCGCCGGGACACCCCGCTCGGACAGCCGCCGGGCCAGCGCCCGGGCCTGCGTCGACTTGCCCGAGCCGTCGACCCCGAGCAGCGCGATGATCACGGGACGGGCCATGCCCCGGCACGCTAGCCGGCCCGGGCAAGAAATTCTCCGCCGGGCTGTCGGGAACCGGCGCTCCGCTCCGACCCACCGGTGAGAGCGCCCACCGGAGGCGCCCGGACGTGAGGAGAGACCATGCGCAAGGTCGTTTACTGGGTCCACCAGTCCGTCGACGGCTTCATCGAGGGCCCGAACGGCGAGTTCGACTGGCCGTCGATGGGCCCGGAGCTGTCCGCGTACTCCCTGGAGCTGACCGAGCGGGCCGGCGCCTTCGCCTACGGGCGGAAGGTCTGGGAGATGATGTCCTGGTACTGGCCGCGCGCCGAGTCGATGTCGACGGACCCGCACGACCTGGCCTTCGCGCCGATCTGGCGGCGGACCCCGAAGGTGGTCGTCTCCCGGACGCTCACCGGAGCCGAGTGGGACGCGCGGGTGGTCGGCGGCGACGACCTCGCCAAGGAGATCACCGCGCTCAAGGAGCAGCCGGGCGGGGACCTGCTGCTCACCGGCGGCTCCGGCGCCGGCGCCGCGCTGACCGCGCTCGGCCTGATCGACGAGTACCAGGTGATCGTGCACCCGGTCGTGCTCGGCGGCGGCCGGCCGGTCTTCCCCGGCGGCCCGGAGCGCCTGGACCTGCGGCTGGCCGGGTCGCGCGTCTTCGACGGCCGGAGCGTGCTGCTGCGCTACGCGCCCGCGGCGGGGTGAGCGTGGCCCGGGTCGCCCCGGCGACCGCCCCGGCCGCCGCAGCACGGGCACCCGGCAGAATCGTCGCCGTGCCCGTCCACCAGATCACCGACCCCGACGACGACCGGATCGCCGACTACCGCGCGTTGACCGACGTCGAGCTGCGTACCCGCTGGGAGCCCCCGCACGGGCTGTTCATCGCCGAGGGGGAGCTGGTGCTGCGGCGGGCGCTGCGCGCCGGCTACCCGGCCCGGTCGTACCTGGTGGACGCCAAGCGCGTCGACCAGCTCGCCGACCTCGACACCGGCGACGCGCCGGTCTACGCCGCCACCCCGGACGTGCTCCAGCGGGCCACCGGCTTCCACGTGCACCGGGGCGTGCTCGCCTCGTTCCGTCGCAAGCCGCTGCCGGCCGCCGCCGAGGTGCTGGCCACCGCCCGCCGGGTGGTGATCCTGGAGGACGTCAACAACCACACCAACCTCGGCGCGATCTTCCGGGCGGTGGCCGGGCTCGGCGTGGACGCGGTGCTGCTCTCGCCGACCTGCGCCGACCCGCTCTACCGGCGCAGCGTACGGGTCAGCATGGGTGAGGTCTTCGCCGTCCCGTACGCGAAGCTGGAGCCCTGGCCCGACGCGCTGGCCGAGGTACGGGCGGCCGGCTTCACCGTGCTGGCGATGACCCCGGCCCCGGACGCGGTGCCCATCCAGCGCCTGGACGCCGCCCAGCGGGCCCGCGCCGCGCTGCTGCTCGGCGCGGAGGGCGCCGGGCTGACCCGGGCCGCGATGGAGGCCAGCGACGCCCGGGTGGTGATCCCGATGCGCCGCGGCGTCGACTCCCTCAACGTCGCCGCCGCCACGGCGGTGGCCTGCTGGGAGCTGGGCCGCGACGACCCGCTCTGAGCCCCCACCGCCGGCCACCGGGCCGGTAGGGTCGCGGCGTGAGCCTGGCCGCGAGCACCCGTGGTGTGGTGTGGGCCGCCCACGCCGTCGGGGGCTGCGGGGCGCTGACCCTGCTCTGGGCGTTCAGCGTTCCTGGCTTCTCGGTGATCGTCGCGTTGATCGCCCTCACCGTGCTCGCCGTGGCGGCAGTGCTCTGGACCGTCGGGGCGCAGTTGTCACACCGGGCCGGCCGGACGTGGCCGTGGTGGCTGCTCGTCGCCCCGGTGCTGGCGGCCGTCACCCTGGCGCTGCTGGTGACGCGGGCCCCGCTGCACTCCCGCTGGGAGCTGAGCCGAGGCGCCTTCGAGACGGTCGTGACCCGCCTCCCCGAGTCGACTGCGGCGACGAGGTTCGACCGGGTGGAGGCGCCGGCCCGGATCGGCAGCTACCGGATCACCACCGCCTATCTCGTGCCCGGCGGGGTCATCTTCTACGAGAGGAACGGGGCCTTCTTCAACGACGCCGGCTTCGCCTACCTGCCGGGCGGCCCCAGCCGCTCCCTGCACAACGGTTCCTTCGAGTCGCCCATGTTCTGGCCCCTCGGCGGTGGCTGGTACGGCTGGACCGCGAGCTGGTGACCGTCGGGGGCCTGCCGCCCCGCTGACCAGCAGGTATCGGGACCGGGGTCACGGACGGTAGCGTGTCGCGCGTGTTCCCTACCGTCCGTGAGGTCCTCGCCCTCGATCCCGTCCGCCACGGCGCGCCGCGCCTGGTCGCCGGGGACGCCGGCCTGGACGCGCCGGTCCGCTGGGTGCACGTCGCCGAGGTGCCCGACATCGCCACCCTGCTCGGCGGCGGTGAGCTGGTGCTCACCACCGGCATCGGGCTGCCCGCCGACGACACCGGCCTGCGCGCCTTCATCGGCGACCTGGCCGACGTCGGCGTCTCCGGGCTGGTGGTCGAGCTGGGCCGCCGGTACGTCAGCGGGGTGCCCCGGGTGATGGCGGCCGCCGCCGAGCGGCGCGGCCTGCCCCTGGTCGAGCTGCGCCGGGCCACCCCGTTCGTCCGGATCACCGAGGCGGTGCACGCCCTGATCGTCGACGCCCAGCTCACCGAGCTGCGGGCCACCGAGGAGATCCACCAGCGCTTCACCGAGCTGTCGGTCGAGGGCGCCGGCCCCGCCGAGGTGGTCCGGCAGGCGGCCGAGCTGGCCGGCTGCCCGCTGGTGCTGGAGAACCTGTCCCGGCAGGTGCTCGCGTACGACCCGGCGGGGGAGAGCGCCGAGCTGCTGCTGGACGGCTGGGAGCAGCACTCCCGGCGGATCCGTCCCGCCGGGCGCACCGCGTACGACGCCGACAGCGGCTGGCTGGTGACCACCGTCGGCGCGCGGGGGCAGGACTGGGGTCGGCTGCTGCTGCGCTGGCCCGGTGGGGGTGACCTGGCCGCCGGGAGCACGCTGGGCGGTCGGCCGGCGGGCACCCCGCCGACCCGGCTGACGATCCTGGTGGAGCGGGCCGCCTCCACCCTGGCGCTGGGCCGGCTGATCCGCCGCGACGCCGAGGGCCTGGAACGGCAGATCCACCGCACCCTGCTCACCGCGCTGCTCGACCACTCCCGCCCGGTCGACGAGGTCGCGCTGCGGGCACGGGCGCTCGGCGTCACGCTGGAACGCCGGCACCTGGTCGGGGTGGTGGTCCGGCACCGCCTCGACGACCCCGCCGAGGGCGCCGGGGAGAGCACCGTGGCGGCCGAGTCCCCGGAGGCCGGCCCGGCGCGGCTGCGGGATCTCGCCGAGGCGGTGGGGCAGGCGCTGCGGGAGGCGAAGCTGACCGGGCTGACCAGCGCCGTCGACGACCAGGCGGTGGGCGCCCTGCTCGCCCTGCCCGACCCGGCCGCGGAGGAGCGGGCGCTGACCGCGTTCGCCGCCGCCCTGCGCCGGATCCGGCTCGACGCCGCCCCGGCCCGTCCCGCGGTGGCCGGCGCCGTGCCGCCGGACGCGGTGATCGTCGCCGCCGGGTCCGGGGTGGGCGGCCTGCGGGAGGCCCGGCGGTCGCTGATCGAGGCCCGGCAGATCGCCGACGCGGCCCGCCGCGACCGCCGCGACCTGCCCATCTTCCGGCTACCCCACGTCGGGCTCGCCGGGCTGCTGCACCTGCTGCGCGACGAGCCCCGGGTGCAGACCTTCGTCGAGCGGGAACTCGGCGCGCTGCTCGCCCACGACGCCCGGCACCCCCGCGACCAGTTGCTCGGCACGCTGCGGGCGTACCTCGAACAGGGCCGCAACAAGTCGGCGGCGGCCGCGGCGGCGCACCTGTCCCGGCCGGCGTTCTACGAGCGGCTGGCCCGCATCGCCCGCATCCTCGACGTCGACCTCGACTCGGTCGAGGCCTGCCTCTCCCTGCACGTCGCCCTGCTCGCCCTCGACGCCATCCGCACCCCCTGAACCGGGCAGCCGGGGGTATGGGGTCAGGTCAGGGCGGTGAGGGCCTTGGCGTACGGGGCGGGGACGAAGTTCGGGCCGCCGGGGGTGAACACGTCCGAGCCCGCCGCCGCCGACCAGGCGGTCTCCGGGACCGCGTCGACCAGGGCGCGGACGACCGGAGCGTCGCGCCACTGCTCCTGCTCGGCGAGCAGGCTCAGCGCCACCACCGACTCCTCGACCTCGCCGACGCACTCGAACGGCTTGTGCCCGTCGACGCCGAGCAGCTCCCGGTAGCCGGGGATCTGCGCCGGGTCGGCCAGCAGGTCGCCGCCGAAGATGCGCACCACCCGCTCGCGCGGCATGAACGGCGCCATGGCGAGGAAGACGAACCGGCACTTCGGGCAGTCGCGGCACCAGCGCTCGCTCGCGTCGCGCAGCTTGAACGCGGCGTTGCAGCTGGTCACCACCGCGTCGTACCGGTCGATGCCGGCGAAGAGCCGGGCGATGTGCAGCTCCGACAGCGAGCGCAGCAGCGAGAAGTACGGCTCGGTGAGACCGGCGTGCTCGGCCAGCGCCGCCCGCAGCAGCCCCTCCGCCTCGACGCCCTTGGACCACTGGTGGTTGATCTCGTGACCGTTCCAGATCAGGTTCGGGTCGGACGCGGAGCGCTCGTTGGACATCACCACCGGCCCGAGTCCGTGCAGCACGGCGGTGGCCACCGCGATCAGCGAGTTGATCGCGGTGACCGGGATGTGGCCGTTGAGCGCGCCGGCCGCGTTGAGGTCGAGCAGCACCGGGTCGATCCGCCGGCGGGCCGCGAGGGGGGTCAGCCCGGACGCCTCGTTCACCGAGACGATCACGTGGTTCGGGTTCACCGAGAACGGCACCGGGTCGAAGCCGGCCCGGCGCAGCGCCTCCAGGCTGACGATGGAGTCCTTGCCGCCGCCGACGGCTGAGAGCGGGCGACGGTCGGAGTCGTCGTACTCGCGCGCCGGGGAGACGGTGCCGGAGGGCAGCTCCGGGCGCAGCTCGAGCACGTGCGGCAGCTGGTTGCGGTAGGCGTACTCGGCCAGGCCCTTGGTGTAGACGGCGGTGACCAGCTCGGCGGCGGCTGCGCCCAGCGGCGCCGGCAGCACCAGCCGGCGCGGCGCGGCGGCCTTGTAGTAGCTGACCCCGGCGACCACGTGCAGCAGCTCCAGGACCCGACCCAGGGTGGCCACGGTCTCGTCCGACGGCGGATCGGCGGGCAGCGGCAGGGTGATCACCTCGGTGAACCGCTGCTCACCGTCGGGACCGGTCAGCTTGTAGTCGAACAACGCCTCGCCGGTGGCGAGGTCGATCGAGTAGGACGGGAAGGTGAAGGCGTCCATCCGCCGGAGCTGCTCGTTGGGCACACGCCATACTAGGCCCTGGTTCGTCCGGCCGTGTCCGGCTGCGCCGGACCGTGCCCCCTGCCACGCCGTCGAGACCCTCGAGGAGAGAGCCCGTGCGCCTGTCTGACCTGCGCGGACGTACCGTCGCCGTCTGGGGGGCCGGCCGCGAGGGCCGGGCCGCCGTGACCGCCATTGCCGCGCACGGCCCCGCCGGCCTGGTCGCCGTGGACGACAGCGCCAACTTCCTCACCCTGCCCTGGGAGGGTCCGCTCGCCGAGGCCGCGCCGCTGATCACCGGGGAGGCCGGCTTCGACCGGCTGGCCGCCGCCGACGTGGTGGTCCGCTCGCCGGGCGTGCCGAACACCCACCCGTGGATGGTGGAGCTGCGGGCGCGGGCGGCCACGATCACCCAGGGCACCGCGCTCTGGATGGCCGACCACGCCGAGCGGACCATCGGGGTCACCGGCAGCAAGGGCAAGAGCACCACGTCCAGCCTGATCAGCCACCTGCTCGCCGCGGTGGACCGGCCGAACGTCTTCGGCGGCAACATCGGGGTGCCCACCCTGGACCTGCCCGAGGCGGACCTGTACGTGCTGGAGCTCTCCAGCTACCAGTGCACCGACCTGACCGACTCGCCCCGGGTGGCCGTGGTCACCGCGCTCTTCCCCGAGCACCTCGACGCGCACGGCGGCGAGGCCGAGTACTACCGGGACAAGCTCAACCTGCTGGCGTACGGCCCGCGGACCGTGGTGGTCAACGGCGCCGACCCGCGGCTGGCCCTGGAACTGGGCGACCGGGCCGCCGTGCGCGCCGGCCGGCCGGACACCGCCAACGTTGCCAGCGGCCCCGACGGCACGCCCTGGTTCCACCTCGGTGACCAGCCGCTCTTCCCGCGCGCCGTGCTGCCGCTGGTCGGCCGGCACAACGAGGGCAACCTCTGCGTGGCGCTGGCCGTGCTCGACGCGCTCGACGTGGACGTGGTGGCCCGCAAGGACACCCTCGCCGTGGCGGTCGCCGAGTTCCAGGGGCTGGCCCACCGGCTCACCGAGATCGCCGACCCGTCCGGGCTCACCTTCGTCGACGACACCCTCGCCACCAGCCCGTACGCGGCAATGCACGCGATCGACGCGTACGAGGGGCGGCCGTTGACGGTGATCGTCGGCGGCACCGACCGGGGGCTGGACTACAGCCCACTCGCCGCGCACCTGGCCGAACGGGAGATCACCGTGATCGGCATCCCGGACAGCGGCCCGCGCATCGTCGAGGCGCTGGCCGGGTTGCCGGCGGTGCGGACCGAGCTCGCCGAGGACCTGGTCGCGGCGGTCGGGCTGTCCCGCAAGCTGACCCCGCCCGGCGGGGTGGTGCTGCTCTCGCCGGCCGCGCCCAGCTACGGGCGGTTCCGCAACTTCGAGCACCGCTCCGAGGTCTTCGCCCAAGCGGTCGCCGACACCGCGCGGTGACCTCCGCCGAGGACCGGACCGGGGATCCCGACCGTCCCCGCCCGAGCCGGCCCACCGCGCACCCCACCGACCGGTACGGTTCCAACACCGAGCTGTACGCCACCGCGGGTCTCGTCGAGGGCGTCGAGTACGCCGTGCGCTGCTGCCATCGATGCGCCCCGGACGAGCAGCCCGGCTGCGCGACCGGGACGACGCGGACGGCGGTCCTCGCGCCGCACGGTGGCGGTATCGAGGTGGGCACGTCGGAGTTGTGCCTCGCGGTCGCCGGCTACCACCCGGCGACGCTGGAGCCGAGCACCGACGGCAAGGGGTGGCACCACTACTGGATGTTCGAGGGGCTGCTCGACTCCGGCAACGCCGCCCTGCACGTGACCTCGGCGAACTGCGACGACCCGTGGGCGGAGTCGATCTGCGGTGGGGTCCGCCACGCCGTCGCCCTGCACGGCTGCACGACCCGGCAGGCCGGTGAGCCGGACGGGACCGGGGCGGTGGTGATCGGCGGGCTGGACGCCGGGCTGCGGGACCTGCTGCGCCGGGAGTTGGCGAAGGTGAACATCGCCGTCGCCCGGCGGGTCAACCGCGCCATCGACGGGTCCAGCCCGCAGAACATCTGCAACCGGACGGCGTCCCGGGCGGGCGCGCAACTGGAGCTGACGACGCCGCTGCGCGAGGCGATGTTCCGCACCAACACCTGGGACGGACGCAAGCACACCACCCGGCCGCTGTTCTGGGACTTCGTCTCCGCGACCCGGACGGCACTCGCGCTGCACGCCGACGCCTGACGTCCCTGATCCGAGCGGCCCTGTACTCGGCATAGGTCAGCCGAGCACCTCGTGCAGGGCTCGCATCGCGCGGATCGCCGAACGGATCTCCTGGAGGTAGCGCCCCGGGGTGAGGGTCGGCTCGGGCAGCCGGACCAGGTCGGGTAGGGCCGGGTCGACGCCGACGGTGTCGACCGCGCAGCCGTACGGCACCGCCAGGGTGCGCAGCGCGTCGCAGTGCTGGAACGGCACGTAGATCGGCGCGGTCACCACCAGCAGCGCGTCGCCGGGGGAGAGCCGGACGTGCCCGGCCCAGAACCGCTGGGTGTCGGCGGTGTGCGCGCGCCGCCGCTCCGGCTCGCTGGACGGGGCGGCGAGCACCCGGAACGGCGGCAGCCCGTCCCGTCGGTAGGTCCGCGCGGACCAGGAGTGGTGCGGGTGGCCGGCGTCGTGCCCGTCCTCCTCGTCGGGCGCGGCCACCCCGAGGACCGCGCGGACCGCCGCGTCGAGCGCGTCCACCTCGGTGTCGGCGGCGATCCCCGCCCCGGCCAGCACGCCCCGCTCCACCTCGGAGAGCGGCCGGAAGCTGCCGAGCACGGCCACCTCCCCGTCCACCGCCGGCCCGTGCCGCACCAGGTGGGCCGCGTACGCCACGCGCCGCAGGCAGGCGTGCGCCAACCCGCCCAGGACCACCAGGTGCGCGTACCGGGGGCGGGCCGGTCGCACGGGGCGGACCAGGCCGAGCGCCTCGGCGGTGGCGTGCACCAGCGCGGCGGTGCTCGGGTCGAGGGTCGGTTCCCGCGCCTCGGGGCGTTCCCGGCCGCCCCGGAAATCCCAGTGCCGGGCGGAGAAGTCGTCCAGCCCGGCCAGCACGGCCGCCAGGTCGCCGGCCGGCCACTCGCCGCCGAACCGGGCGACCAGCGCCCGCAGCGGCGGGGACTCCACCCAGGCCCGCACCCCTCGGGCGAGCTGCGCGGGCGATGCGTCCGCCGGGCAGTTCGGCAGCGCCACGTCCGCGATCCGCACCAGCGGATCGTACCGACGGCCGTGGCCCCGAGGGGCTCTTGTGGATCGGCACTACGCTGGGCGCACCGACGAGATCGGGGGCTGCCGATGACTGGCGACGTGCTCCGTCGACGTTCCACCGGCCGTACCGGGTCGGCCAGTGGACTGGTCCGGCTGGTGGCGCACACCGACCCGGTGGCGCTGATCGGCATCACCCTGTCGATCGCGCTCTCCGTCACGCTCGACCTCACCAACGCCGCCAGCGGCGTCGAGTCGCTGCTGGCCGGGCTGATGGGCATCACCATCTCGCTGCTGGTGGACTCGCTGGCCCGCGCGGAGCGCCGGTTCCACCTGCGTACGCTGCTGGACGGGCCACCCTGGCTGGTGCAGGGCGCGCCGGAGATCGTCGTCGCCGTCCGGGAGGCGGTCGAGCGGCACGCGGGCACCCGGGTCGCCGAGGAGGCGCAGCGCCGCTACGAGCAGTTCCGGATCGAGGCCGAGCAGCTCGCCGTGGGGCGGGTGGTCCGGCGGGGCGACGACGACGAGGACCTGATCGGCGCCACCCGCGACTGCACCCGGAGCCTGCAGGGGCTCACCAACCTGACGCCGCGGGCCAGCGGCGAGCTGAGCTGGTGGCGCAGCGAGATCGGGCGGCGCTACTGGGAGGCGAACCTGGCGGCTCTGGCCCGCGGGGTGCGGATCACCCGGGTCTTCGCCTACGCCACGCTCTCCGACCAGCTGGTCGAGCTGGTGGAGAAGCAGCGCCGGGCCGGGGTCCGGGTGGGGCTGCTGCCACTG
The DNA here is from genome assembly GCF_900091515.1 of Micromonospora purpureochromogenes. NCBI lineage: Bacteria > Bacillati > Actinomycetota > Actinomycetes > Micromonosporales > Micromonosporaceae > Micromonospora > Micromonospora purpureochromogenes. Next base: position 2,765,059 of record NZ_LT607410.1, read on the forward strand.
GGTGTCGTCAGCCCGCACCTGCACGTCAATCTGACACTCTGGGACGGCTCGAGCTGCTGGGAGGCCAGGATGAGCGCGCACGGTGAGATCAGCGAGAACCAGTTCTCGGTCAACCGCGCCGACATCGACCGGCTCACCCGGGTGTTCGACCTGTGCGCGAACGTCGCGACCTTCCAGGACTGACCGTGCCGGCGGGCGGTGGAGCGGAGATGGGCCAGCCATGACGTGGAGTGCCGTGCTCCTGGTGACGGCCGTGGTCTGGGCGGTCAGCGTGATCCGTTCGGTCCGGCTGCGGGCGTTCGTCTACAGCCTGCCGCTGCCGATGACGCTGGCCCTGGTCACCACGGGCCACCGGGTCGACGGCGCCCAGCTGCTCGGCGTGCTCGGCCTCAACCTCTTCTTCGTCACCGTGGCGCTTACCCACCACCGGTTGCGCTGGCCGATCCTGGTGGCCGACCTGGCCGGGATCGCCGCCTACGTGGCGTTGAGCGCCGGCCTGCTGGCGGTCCCGGTGCCGTTCGGGCCGGCCCTGGCGGGCACGGTGGCGCTCTGGCTGCTCGCCATGGTGGTGCTGCGTCGCCGCGCCCGGGCGGTGGCCGCGGCGCCGGAGCGGCCGGTCGACGCCCGCCGGGACAGCCTCCCCGCCCCGGCCAAGCTGGCGGTGATCTTCGCCGGGGCGGTGCTCACCGGCCTGCTCGGCCAGCTGCTGCGCGGGATGGTGGTGACCTTCCCCTACTCCGGCGTGCTGGTCGCCGTGGAGGCCCGGCGCCAACTGGTCGACTTCAGCCGGCACTTCGCCCGCAACAGCCTCGCGCTGGTCGGGTTCCTCACCGCCTACCACTATCTCCAGGACGGGTCGCCGGTCGTCGCCCTGGCCGGGGGCTGGGCCGCCTTCGCGTTGCTGGCCACCGCCCTGCACCTGCCACGCCGCCGTCGCGCCGAGCCCGCCCCGGCCGGCGGCCTCCCGGACCCGTCGGCCGGCCCCGCCCCGGTACCGCCGACCCGGCCCGCGCCGGACCCGCCGGCCCGGCCCGCGCCGGAAGGTACGGCCGGCGCCCCGCGCGCCCGGCCCCGGCCGCGTCCGACCGCCGCCGAGCGCCGCGCGACCACCTGAGCCCGACGCCCGCCGGTCAACCCGCCGCCGCGACCAGCTCCGCGATCCGGGTCAGCGGCTCGGCGTACGCGGGCCAGTCCAGGCCGTCGACGCTGACCTCGGCCCGCCGGCGTACGCCGTCCACCGCGCCCGCCCGGGTCACCATCTCGGTCAGCACGGCGTACGACCAGTCGGGGCGGAGCAGGTCGCGCAGGGCGGGCAGCTCGGGGCGCAGCAGCGCCAGCGCGCCCACCAGCGCCGCGGCGGCCCAGTTGGACGTGCCGCCGACGAGCAGCGCGTCGCAGCCGACCACGCAGTGGATCCGCTCGCCCCGGTCCACCACCCGGCCGACCAGCTCCGCCGGCAGTCGGCCCATGCCGAGCTCGTTGCCGCCGTCGCCGATGCCGATCCGGTAGGCGGAACCGGCGGCGTAGAGCCGGTCCAGTGGCGCGGTGTGGGCGCCGATGTCCTCGCCCCGCATGTTGCGCGGGCGGCCGTCGACGCCGGGGCCGACCCGCTCGCAGGCGATCAGGTGCGACAGCGCGGCGTAGCGGGGCAGGACGGCGGCGGCCCAGTCGTCGTACCCCTGGACCGGCGCCACGTCCAGCGGCACGTCCGGTGCGGCGGCTCCGAGCGCGGCGGCGACCACCGGCGCGCAGGGCGCGTCGGTGACCAGCCGGACCTCGCCGCCGAGCGCCCGCAGCGCGGCGGCGAGCTGGACCGCCCCGATCGGACCGTCGGTCTCGGCCGCGGGCGGGTCGGCGGCGGGGATGTAGAACCCGGTGAGGACCGCGGCGTCGGGCGCCGCGGCGAGCGAGCGGGCGGCGGCGAGCAGGCCGCCGGCCGCCGGTACGGCCAGCCGCTCGCTGCCCCGGCCCACCTCCCGCGCGGCCGTCCGCTCCAGCTCCGCGACGGTCTGCGCCAGCCGCATGTCGGACCTCCTGCAACCCGGGGGACCGGCCCAGCGTAGGGCGGGCGGTCCAGCCGGCCGCCGTCCTGCGGAATGAGTCGCGGATCGCTCGGCTGTCCACCGGAAAGGATTGCGAAGGAGGCGGTTGGCCCCGGAAACCGCACCGAGCGGGTTGACGCGCTGTCAGGCCGCCACCCCGGCTGCGCTACACAGTGACAGTTGTCCCTGTCGCCGGGTGGTGGAAGCGTGCGGGGAACGCGAAATCCGCCGCCGCTGAAGGGTGCGACGATGACCTCCGACGACCTGCTGGCCCGACACCGGGCCGTGCTCCCGTCCTGGATGCCGCTCTACTACGCCGAACCGATCGAGCTGGTGTCCGGCTCGGGTCGCCGGGTGACCGACGCGCAGGGCCGGACCTATCTGGACTTCTTCGGCGGCGTGCTGACCAACATGATCGGCTACGACATCCCGGAGATCCGGGAGGCGGTGGAGCGCCAGTTGCGCACCGGCATCGTGCACAGCTCCACTCTCTACCTGATCCGCCAGCAGGTGGAGCTGGCGGAGAAGATCGCCCGGCTCTCCGGCATCCCGGACGCCCGGGTCTTCTTCACCAACTCCGGCACCGAGGCCAACGAGGCCGCCCTGCTGGTCGCCACCAACCACCGCCGCTCCCACCAGATCCTGGCGGTCCGCAACAGCTACCACGGCCGGTCGTACGCGGCGATGGGCGTCACCGGCAACCGCGGCTGGTCGGCGAGCGCGCTCAACCCGCTCCAGGTGGCCTGGCTGCACTCCGGCGAGCGGCTGCGCGGCCTGCTGGCCCGCCTCGACGAGTCCGACCGGATCGACGCGGCGGTGGAGGATCTGCGCGAGGTGCTGGCCACCCAGACCGCCGGCGACGTGGCCTGCCTGATCGCCGAGCCGATCCAGGGCGTGGGCGGTTTCGTGGCCCCGCCGGACGGGCTCTTCGCCGCCTGGAAGAAGGTCCTCGACGAGCACGGCATCCTGCTGATCTCCGACGAGGTGCAGACCGGCTGGGGGCGTACCGGCGAGCACTTCTGGGGCTACCAGGCACACGACGTCACCCCGGACCTGCTCACCTTCGCCAAGGGCGTCGGCAACGGCTTCGCCCTCGCCGGCGTGGTCGGCCGGGCCGACGTGCTGGAGTCGGTGCCGGCGATCAGCTTCTCCACCTTCGGCGGCAACCCGATCTCGACCGCCGCCGGCAACGCCGTCCTGGACTACCTGCGCGACCACGACCTGCAGGCCAACGCGGCCCGCACCGGCGCGATCCTCGCCGACGGCCTGCGCGCCGCCATGGTCGGTCTCGACTGCGTCGCCGAGGTACGCGGCAAGGGGCTGATGCTCGGCGTCGAGTTCGTCCGGCCGGGCGGCACCGAGCCGGACCCGGTGCTGACCACCCGCGTCTTCGAGGCGTGCCGGGCCGGTGGGCTGCTCGCCGGCAAGGGCGGCCTGCACGGCAACGTGCTGCGGATGGGCCCGCCGCTGACGCTGACCGAGGACGAGGCCCGCGAGGGGCTGGCCATTCTCGTCGACGCCATCCGCTCCTGCGCCTCGGCGGAGGTGGCGGCATGAGTGGGGTGGACGACGTGACGGTCATCGGGCACTTCGTCGACGGGAAGCGGGTCTCCGGCGGCTCCCAGCGGCGCGGGGACGTCTTCGACCCGGCCACCGGCCGACGTACCGGGGAGGTGGAGCTGGCCTCGGCCGCGGACGTGGCGGTCGCGGTGGAGGCGGCCGAGCGCGCGGCGCGGGCCTGGCGGGACGCGTCGCTGGCGAAGCGCACGGCGGTGCTGTTCGCCTTCCGGGAGCTGGTGCACGCCCGCCGCGACCGGCTCGCCGAGGTGATCACCGCCGAGCACGGCAAGGTGCTCGCGGACGCCGCCGGCGAGGTGCAGCGCGGCCTGGAGGTGATCGAGTACGCCTGCGGCATCCCGTCGGCGCTGCGCGGCGGCTTCAGCGAGAACGTCTCCACCGAGGTCGACTCGTACAGCCTCCGGCAGCCGGTGGGCGTGGTGGCGGTGATCTCGCCGTTCAACTTCCCGGTGATGGTGCCGCTGTGGTTCGTGCCGGTGGCGGTGGCCTGCGGCAACGCGGTGGTGCTCAAGCCGAGCGAGAAGGACCCGAGCGCCGCGCTGCTGCTGGCCGAGTGGTTCGCCGAGGCGGGCCTGCCCGACGGCGTGCTCAACGTGGTCAACGGCGACAAGGAGGCGGTCGACGCGCTGCTGGACCATCCCGCGGTGCGGGCGGTGTCGTTCGTCGGCTCCACCCCGGTCGCCCGGTACGTGCACCAGCGCGGGTCGATGGCCGGCAAGCGGGTGCAGGCGCTCGGCGGGGCGAAGAACCACATGGTGGTGCTGCCCGACGCCGACCTGGACCTGGCCGCGGACGCGGCGGTCAACGCCGGCTTCGGCTCGGCGGGGGAGCGGTGCATGGCGATCTCGGCGCTGGTCGCCGTCGAGCCGGTCGCCGACGCCCTGGTCGCGAAGATCGCCGAACGGATGTCCGGGCTGCGCACCGGCGACGGGCGGCGCGGCTGCGACATGGGTCCGCTGGTCACCGCCGCGCACGCCGAACGGGTCCGCTCCTACGTGGAGTCGGGCGTGGCGGCCGGCGCGGTGCCGGTGGTCGACGGCCGGGAGGTCACCCCGGACGGGGAGTCCGGCGGCTTCTGGCTCGGTCCGACCCTGTTCGACCGGGTCACCCCGGACATGTCGATCTACACCGACGAGATCTTCGGCCCGGTGCTCGGCGTCGTCCGGGTCGGCTCGTACGACGAGGCGGTCGAGCTGGTCAACGCCAACCCGTACGGCAACGGCACGGCGATCTTCACCAACGACGGCGGCGCCGCCCGCCGGTACCAGCACGAGGTGGAGGTCGGCATGGTCGGGATCAACGTGCCGATCCCGGTGCCGATGGCGTACTACTCGTTCGGCGGGTGGAAGTCGTCCCTCTTCGGTGACCTGCACGCGCACGGCGAGGACGGGGTGCGCTTCTTCACCCGGGGCAAGGTGGTCACCAGTCGCTGGCTCGACCCGCGCCACGGCGGGGTCAACCTCGGCTTCCCCACCCAGACCTGAGCAACCGCAGCACGCCCGCCCCGGCCAGGTACGCCACCAGCGCCGGGACGGGCGTGCCGAGCGGCTCCGGGGCGTCCTTCGGCGTGGCGCTGTTGACCATCAGCCCGCCGATGACGGCGGCGTACCCGGCGACGGTCAGGGCTGCCCGGATCCGCCCGCCCCGGCCGCCGCGTCGCCCGGTGCGGTGCCGGGCGCTGCGCGACTCGATCGGGCCGAAGACGGCGACCAGCACGGCCAGCACCACGGCGAGCAGCAGCAGCCAGGGCACCCGCCAGCCCCACCAGGCGGCCGACCCGACCCGTGGAGTGGGCAGCAGGCCGACGGCGTCGAGCAGCCCGATCAGCAGCACCGCGGCGGTCAGGTGCCAGAGGAAGACCGTCAGCACCACCAGGTTGACCGCGATCACCACCCGCCACGGTCGGGGCCGGTGCAGCCAGCGTCGCGCCGGGTCGCGCAGCAGCAGGATCAGTCCGAGCTGGGCGGCGGCGAGGGCGAGCAGCGCCAGGCTCGGCGGCGAGGCGTTGTCCAGCCGCTCCCCGGGCACGTTCAGCATCGCCACCGGCCACGGCCCGACGACGGTGAGCAGGATCAACGCGCTCAGGCCGCCGGCCAGCAGCGCCAGCGCCGCCGGCCGGGAGGTGGGCAGGCGTCGCCGGCGTACGCCCCGCCGGTCGGACCCCGACGGTGGGTGCGACACGGCCGTCTCCGCCGGGCCGGGCGGTGCGGTCCCGGGCGGTGGCCCGGTCGCGGGGGTGCGGGAGTCGTACCAGGCGAAGCCGAGCTGGTGCACCGCCAGCCAGCCGAACAGGTAGTTGCCGGCGGCCAGCGTCGCCGGCCCGGTCAGCCGGCCGAGGTCACCCAGCGCCACCAGGGCGACGAGCGCCAGCGGCACGGCCAGCCCGTAGCGGCGGTGCAGCGCGTACATCGGCGGGGTGAGGGCCACGACCAGCAGGTAGGCGACCAGGAACCACAGCGGGATGGTGGCGAACCAGATCACCGTGCGCAGGTGGGTGGGGTCGGTGCCGCGCAGCCGGCCCAGCGCCGCGGCGACGGTGAGCACCAGCAGCAGCGCGCTGGTGGGGCGGACCAGCCGGGCGCTGCGGTCCAGCAGCCAGCCGGCCCCGTCGCCGCCGCGGGCCCGGTGGCGGGTCAGGGACGCCGCGTTGGCGTAACCGCCGACCAGGAAGAAGACCGGCATCACCTGGGCCAGCCAGGTCAGCGGGTACGCCCACGGCAGGTCGGCGAGCGCGGAGTGCCCGGTCGGTCGACCGGCCGGGTCCCGGCCGATCACGGTGACGCCCCAGTGGCCGGCGACGACCATGGTGATCGCGAGCGCGCGGAGCAGGTCGACGTAGCGTTCCCGCCCGGCCGGGGTCCGCTCCGCGAGCTGGCCCAGGCGGCGCATGCGCTCAGGCTATGCCAGCCCGGTGCGGCCCGGTGGTGTAACGGATCGGCCGCCGGGTCTTGAAGTCGACGCGCTCCTGCCGTAGAAATTCTTCAGCAACAACAGGCAGACTGAAGAGAATCAACGTGCCTCGACCGGCGGACGCCACCGGATGTCATCGGCGATCCGCTCCACCCGAACCGAGGAGAGCTGATGAACAGGCGTGAGATCCTGCGGCGTACCGCCGCCGCCGGCCTGCTGGCCACCCCCGCGGCGGGCCTGCTCGCCGGCTGCGCCACCGGCGGTGGCGACGACAAGGCCGACGGCGGCACCTACCAGGGCACCAAGAGCGAGCAGAACCCCCTCGGGGTCAAGGAGGACGCGCCGCTCGAGGTGGTGATCTTCAACGGCGGCTTCGGCGAGGAGTACGCCAAGGCCCACGAGGCCATGTACAAGGAGAAGTACCCGAAGGCCGAGATCAAGCACTCGGCCACGCAGGAGATCGGCAAGACCCTCCAGCCGCGCTTCGTCGACGGCACCCCGCCGGACGTGGTCAACAACTCCGGCGCCGGCCAGATCGACTTCAACGGCCTGGTCTCGCAGAACGCCCTCGCCGACCTCGGTGAGCTGCTCGCCGCCCCGAGCCTCGACATCCCCGGCAAGACCGTCAAGGACACCCTGCTGCCCGGCGCGGTGGAGGTCGGCTCGTACGACGGCAAGTTCCTGGTGTTCAACTACACCTACACCGTCTACGGAATCTGGCACTCCACCAAGCTGTTCGGCGAGCGCAACTGGTCGTACGGGAAGACCTGGGACGACCACATCGCGCTCTGCAAGCAGATCAAGGCCGCCGGGATCGCCCCCTGGACGTACGCCGGCCTGCACCCGCGCTACATGAGCTGGCCGCTGATCGCCACCGCGATCAAGTTCGGCGGACCGTCGGTCGCCACCGCGATCGACAACCTGGAGCCGAACGCCTGGAAGTCCGACGCGATGAAGGCCGCGGCCGACGCCTGGCACCAGATCGTCAAGGACAAGTACATCCTGGAGGGCTCGCCCGGCCTGGACCACAAGCAGTCGCAGACCGCCTGGTGCCAGGGCAAGGCCGCCTTCATCTCCTGCGGCTCCTGGCTGGAGAGCGAGCAGAAGGACGTCACGCCGGCCGGGTTCAACATGACCGTCCAGCCGACGCCCAGCCTGGGCAGCGGCGACAAGCTGCCGTTCGAGGCGATCCGGGGCACCGCCGGCGAGCCGTTCATGGTGCCGGCGAAGGCGAAGAACGTCGCCGGTGGCCTGGAGTACTTCCGGACCATGCTGTCCAAGAAGGGCGCCCAGGACTTCACCAGGAAGGTCTCCAGCCTCACCGTGGTCGCCGGCGCCACCGACGGCGTCGAGCTGCCGTACGGGCTGAGCACCGTGGTCAAGGCGCTGGACGCCTCCGGCACCAACGGTTTCAACTGGGTCTACAACAACTACTACCGCAAGCTGGAGCGCAACCTCGTCGACGCCGCGTGCGGCGAGTTCTTCAGCGGGCGGATCGGCCCGGCGGAGTTCCTCGACCAGTGCCAGAAGGGCGCCGACTCGATCGCCCAGGACAGCTCGGTCAAGAAGTACAAGCGCACCGCGTGACAACCCGGCCGGTGGGGGACCGTCCAGGTTCCCCACCGGCCGACCGCCGGGAGTTGGGGCCCACCGTGAAACATGGCAAGTACCCGCTGATCGTCACCTTCCTGGTGCCGCCGGTGCTGCTCTACGTCATCTTCGTCGTATCGCCGTACCTGCAGGCGTTCCAGATCTCCACCACCGACTGGCTCGGCTACTCCGCCGACGCCAACTCCGTCGGGCTGGCCAACTTCCGCGCGCTCTGGCACGACGACTACGTCTGGAACGCGCTGAAGAACAACGCGATCCTGCTGGGCCTGGTGCCGGTGCTGACGATCGTCCTCGGGCTCTTCTTCGCCACCATGCTCAACATGGGCGGGCGCAAGGGCCGGGCCGGGGTGACCGGGGTACGCGGCAGCGCGCTCTACCGTACCGTCTACTTCTTCCCCCAGGTGCTCTCGGTGGTGATCATCGCGCTGCTCTGGAAGGAGGTCTACCACCCCAACAAGGGCCTGCTCACCAGCGCGCTGCACGCGATGGGACTCGGCTCGCCCACCTGGCTCGGCGACCCGCGGACCGCCTTCTGGTGCGTGCTGGCCGTGATGGTCTGGAGCAACGTCGGCTTCTACGTGGTGCTCTTCGGCGCCGCGATGTCGGCCGTGCCGAAGGAGATCTACGAGGCGGTGCTGCTCGACGGGGCGTCCCGGCTGACCACCCTGCGCCGGGTCACCCTGCCGCTGCTCTGGGACACCGTCCAGGTCGCCTGGGTCTACCTGGCCATCTTCGCCCTCGACGGGTTCATCCTGGTGCAGCTGATGACCAACGGTGGTCCCAACTTCTCCACCGACGTGATCGGCGTGCGGATGTACGACACCGCGTTCGGCAGCGAGACCAAGTTCGGCTACGCCTCGGCGATCGGCGTGGTGATGTTCTTCCTGACCCTGTCGGTGGCGGTGCTGTCCCTGCGCGCCGGCCGACGCGACCGAATCGAGTACTCGTGACCACCCTGGACGAGGCCGCCCCGGTCGCCGCGACGACCGCGCGCTCGGCCGACCGCCCGGTCCGCCGCGAACTCGGCGTCGCCAACGTCTTCTCGCACGGCTTCCTGCTGGTCTGGACCGCGCTGACGGTCCTGCCGCTGCTGTGGATGTTCGTCAGCTCGTTCAAGACCAACGGCGAGATCCTCGCCGACCCGTGGGGGCTGCCCGAGACGCTGCACTTCGACAACTGGGCCCGGGCCTGGACCGGCGCGCACATCGGCCGGTACTTCCTCAACAGCCTGGTGGTGGTGGCCGGCTCGGTCAGCCTGACCATGCTGATGGGCGCCACCGCCGCGTACGTCTTCGCCCGGTACGAGTTCCGGGGTCGGCAGTTCGTCTACTACCTGTTCGTCGGCGGCCTGATGTTCCCGGTCTTCCTCGCCCTGGTGCCGCTCTTCTTCGTGGTCCGCAACGCCGGGCTCTTCGGCACCTGGACCGGCCTGATCCTGGTGTACTCGGCGTACTCGTTGCCGTTCACCGTCTTCTTCATGACCGCCTTCTTCCGCACCCTGCCGACCTCGGTGGCAGAGGCGGCGCTGGTCGACGGCTGCGGCCACTTCCGGCTCTTCTTCCGGGTGATGCTCCCGATGGCCCGTCCGGGACTGATCAGCGTGGCGATCTTCAACTTCCTCAGCCACTGGAACCAGTTCCTGCTGCCGCAGGTGCTGATGCAGGGCGACGAGTCGAAGTGGGTGCTCGCCCAGGGACTCTTCGCGCTCTCGGTCAGTCAGGGGTACGCCGGCGACTACGCCCGGCTCTTCGCCGGCCTCACCATCGCGGTGCTGCCCGTGCTCGCCGTCTACGTGGCCTTCCAGCGGCAGGTCCAGTCCGGTCTGACCGCCGGTCAGCTCAAGTGACGCCTGTCCGATACCGATCATGGAGAAACGGCCACCCTCGGCGGGGGGTGCGCGGTGCGGTCGCCGCCGCCCTCTCCCGACCCCCGGCTTGACCGGTAGGAAAAATCCTACCTATGGTGGGCGCATGACCGTGACCCATGTGCAGCTGCTCTCCGTGCCCGTCAGCGACCAGGACCGGGCCCGTGACTTCTACGTCGGCGTCCTCGGCTTCGACCTGGTGTGGGACAACCCGATGGGCCCCGGTGGGCGCTGGGTGCAGGTGGCCCCGAAGGGCGCCGCCACCGCCCTCACGCTGGTCACCTGGTTCCCGACCATGCCGCCCGGCTCGCTCAAGGGCCTGGTGCTGGAGATCGACGACCTGGACGGCGACGTGGCCGCCCTGCGCGACCGGGGCGTCGTCTTCGCCGAGGACGGCATCCAGGTCGCCCCGTGGGGGCGCTACGCCACCTTCCACGACCCGGACGGCAACGGCCTCGTGCTCCAGTCCACCCGTGTCTGAGGCCGACGTCTTCGCGGCGCTGGCCAACCCCACCCGCCGGGAGGTGCTCCGGCTGCTGCGCGAGCGCGGTGAGCAGCCGGTGCAGCGGCTCGCCACCCACTTCGACATGCGTCGGCCCAGCCTGTCGGAGCACCTGCGGGTCCTCAAGGACGCCGGCCTGGTGACCGAACGACCCGTCGGCCGGCAGCGGCTCTACGCGCTGCGCCCCGAGCCGCTGCGCGAGGTGGCCGACTGGCTCAGCCCGTACGAGCGGTTCTGGCGGGCGAAGCTGGCCGAGCTGCGGGACGTCCTCGACGGGCTGCCCGATGACTGAGCCCACCACGACGATCCAGGTCGATGAGTTCCTGCCGCACCCGCCGGCAAAGGTGTGGCGGGTGCTGACCGAGCCCGACCTGCTCGCCCGCTGGCTGATGCCGAACGACCTCGTGCCGGTCGTCGGGCACCGGTTCACCTTCCGTACCGAGCCGCGGCCGGCCCAGGGCTTCGACGGCGTGGTGCACTGCGAGGTGCTGGAGGTGGACCCGCCGCGCCGGCTGCGCTGGGCCTGGCGCGGCGGGTCGCTCGACACCGAGGTGAGCTGGACCCTCGCCCCGGAGGGGCGCGGCACCCGGCTCTTCCTGCAGCACAGCGGCTTCGATCCCGACGACCCGGTCCAGCAGCGCACGGCCACCCTGCTCGGCGGCGGCTGGCGCTCGCACGTCTGGCGCCGCCTGGAGGAGATCCTGGCCGCCGACTGACGGGCGTGGGTTCCGGCCGCGCGGGGCGGGGGACCGCCCTGCTGAGGCGGGCCGGCCAACCTCCGGACCGACCGGTCCCGTGGGCCGGACCCGGCCCGTCGTGCGGGCCCGGCCGACGCCGATGGGAGCTGGCGGGCCGGGCCCGTGTCGATCCGGGGTGGCGGGCCGGGCCCGTGTCGATCCGGGGTGGCGGGCCGGGCCCGTGTCGATCTGAGGTGGCGGGCCGGGCCCGTGTCGATCCAGGTGTGCGGGCTCAGTCGGTGGCCGGGACCAGCAGGGCGTGCAGGGCGACGGGATCGGTCACCTCGGGCAGTTCCCGGGCGGCGAGCCAGGCCGCCCCGGCCGCCCCGTCGCCGGCCGGGCACATCGGGGCGTCCGGCCAGTGCCGGTGCGCCTCGGCGCGGACCGCCGCCGCCAGCGGGGTGTCCCCGGTGAGCAGTCCACCGCCGAGCACGATCGGCGTGACCGCGCCGTCCGGCCGGATCCGCCCGGCGCTGTCGACCAGGTGCGCGGCGGCCCGTTCGATCAGCGCGACCGCCTCCGGCTCGCCCTCCACGGCGGCGGCCACCACCAGCGGCGCGAGCCGGGCCAGCTCGACCGGGGGTCGCCGGGTCACCGCCTGGATGAGCGCGTCGACCGTGTTCCGGGAGCGCTCCGCCACCTCGGCGGTGCCGAGCAGTTCGGTGAGCAGCCGCCGGCCCAGCGGGTTGGGCGCCTTGGCGCTGTCCAGGGTCGCCAGCAGCCGGCGGACCGCCTCGCGGCCCAGCCAGAAGCCGGAGCCGGCGTCGCCCAGCAGCCAGCCGTGACCGTCGGCGACCCGGTCCAGCCGCAGGTCGCGTACCTGGGCGGCGATCGCGCCGGTGCCGGCGATCAGCACGGTGCCGTCCGGGGCGGCGGTGCCCGAGGCGTACGCGACGAGGGCGTCGCCGTGCACCGCGTACGGGCAGCGCAGGCCGGCCTCGGCCCAGGCCCGGTCGAAGGCGGCCCGCCCCGCCGGGTCGGCCAGCAGGCGGGCGGCGCCGGCCAGGCCGATCGTGCCGGCGCGTACCCGGGTCGGGTCGACCCCGGCGAGCGCGCCGCGCAGCGCGGTCAGCAGCTCGGCGGCAGCGCGGTCGGCGCCGTGACTGGTCGGGTTGCCGCCGCCGCCCCGGCCGGTGCCCAGGCGTTCGCCGGCCAGGGTCAGCGCGGCCGCACGGGTGGACGTACCTCCGACGTCGAGACCGACCACGACGGTGTCGGACATGCTCACGGGCCTCCCGGTGCGGCGGTACGGGTGGGCTTCATGCTGGTCCGACCCGGGGCCGCAAGGCAAGATCGGTGCTCGGCGCGGCCGGTGTACGCCAGATAACAGTTTGAAAACTTCGCCCACACTATTGACACGGAGGGGCCTTCAGTAAGAACTTTTACCACTAACAGTAAACACTCTTTTCCGAAAGGCGCTCCGATGGTGGATCATGAGGTGGACACTTCCGCGGGGACCGCGGTGGTCGACGCCGACACGGTCGACCGGTGGGGCGCCGACGGGGTGCTGGCCAGAGTCCGGGCCGGCGCCGGAGAGCTGACGGGGGCGTTGCGCCGGGTCGCCGAGCACGTGCTCAGCGACCCGGAGGCGGCCGCCCGGGCCACCATCGTCGAGCTGGCCGAGCGCAGCGGCACCTCGCCGGCCACCATCACGCGGTTCTGCCGGGCCATGGGCTTCGACGGCTACGCCGACCTGCGGCTCGGCATCGCCTCGGAGACCGGGCGGGCCCGGTCCGCCGGGTGGACCGTCGACATCGGACGCGAGATCCAGCCCGGCGACCCCCTGGAGCGGGTGCTCGACCAGATCATGGCCGCCGACACCCGCGCCATGCACGACACCGCCACGCTGCTCGACCTCGCCGAGGTGGAACGGGCCGCGGTGGCCATCGCCGGGGCGTCCCGGGTGAACATCTTCGGCGCCAGCGGCAGCGCCCTGGTCGGCGAGGAGATGCAGTTCAGCCTGCACCGCATCGGCGTGGCCGCCTGGGCCTGGAGCGACGTGCACGAGGGGCTGGCCAGCGCGGCGCTGCTCGGCGTCGGCGACGTCGCGCTCGGCATCTCGCACACCGGGCAGACCCGGGAGACCATCGAGATGCTCGCCGAGGCCGGCAGCCGGGGCGCGACCACCGTGGCGCTGACCGGCTTCCCGCGCTCGCCGCTGGCCGAGCTGGCCGACATCGTGCTGGTCACCGCCAGCCAGGCCACCACCTTCCGGCCGGACGCGCTCTCCGCCCGGCACCCGCAGCTCGTCGTGCTCGACCTGCTCTACATCGCCGTGGCGCAGCGCACCCACGACCGCGCCCACGCGGCCTTCCGGCGTACCGCCCAGGCCGTCGACGGGCACAAGGCCGCCAAGAGGCTGTCGGGAAACCCCGGGGCGAGCGAGGCGGAGTCCAGCCGGCGATCCGGCAAGGCGGAGATCGGTCCGGATACCGATGTGGTATCCGGACCGATCTCCAACGCGGCCGGTCGTCGGCTGGGCCCGCCGCAGCCGACGCGAGGTTTCCCGACAGCCTCTGAGGGAGCCGCCTCATGATCAGCGCGCAGGGGTACGCCGAGGCCGTCCGCCCGGTGCTCGACCGGGTGGTCGACTCGCAGACCGAGGCGATCGGACGGGCCGCCGACCTGATCGTGGCCAGCCTGCGGGCCGGCGGGGTGCTGCAGGCCTTCGGCGCCGGGCACTCCGAGGCGTTCGCCGCCGAGCTGGTCGCCCGGGCCGGCGGGCTGGTCCCCACCAACCGGCTCTCCCTGCACGACCTGGTGCTGCACGGCGACGCGCCCCGCGACCTGCTCGCCGACCCGAAGCTGGAGCGCGACCCGGCCGTCGCCCACCAGCTGTACGCCCTCGCCGACCCGCACCCGGCCGACGTCTTCGTGGTCGCCTCCCAGTCCGGCATCAACGGCTCGGTCGTCGAGCTGGCGCTGCTGGTCAAGTCGGGCGGCCACCCCCTGATCGCGGTCACCTCGGTCGCCCACACCGCACGGGTGGCCCCGCGCCACCCGTCCGGCCATCGGCTCGCCGATCTCGCCGACGTCGTGCTGGACAACGGCGCGCCGTACGGCGACGCACTGCTGCCGCTCGAGGGCGGCGGCGCGGTCTGTGCGGTCTCCTCGGTCACCACCGCGCTGCTGGCGCAGCTGTTGACCGCGGAGGTCGTACGACGGTTCCACCAGGCCGGAGAGGTTCCCCCTATCTACCTCTCCGCCAACGTCCCCGGTGGGGACGAGCACAACCTCGCCCTCGAGTCGCGGTACGCCGGGCGTCTCCGGCGAACCGCCTGACCCGACACACAAGGAGAGACGACGATGTCGATTACCCCCGAGAACCTCGGCGACCTCAGCCGCCGGACCCTGCTGCGGCGGGCCGCCGCGGCGGGCCTTCTGGTCACCCCGGCCGCCGGCCTGCTCAGCGCCTGCGCCGGCAGCGAGCCGGAGAAGTCCGACACCGGCGGCACGACCAAGAGCAAGGACAACCCGTTCGGTGTGAAGGACGGCAGCGCCGTCAAGGTGGTCGTCTTCAACGGCGGCCTGGGTGACCAGTGGGCCAAGGAAGACAAGGTCATCTTCAACGCCAAGCACCCGAACATCACGGTCAACATGTCTTCCACCCAGAAGATCAAGACCGAAGAGCAGCCGAAGATGGCGACGCAGCCGAGTGACCTGGTCATGAACTCGGGTGCCGACATGATGGACCGCAGCACGCTGATCAACGAGGGTGCCATCGAGCCGCTCGACGACCTGCTCACCGCACCCGCCTGGGACAGCGAGGGCACCGTGGCGGACTCGCTCCTGCCGGGCACGGTCGGCGACGGCACCCAGAACGGCAAGTTCTACGTCGTGAACGTGGCGTACACGGTGTGGGGCAACTGGTACAACGCGGCGCTGTTCAAGAAGGAGGGTTGGCAGGCGCCGACCACCTGGGAAGAGTTCTTCGCCCTGGCCCCGAAGATCAAGGCCAAGGGCATGGCACCGTACGTGCACGACGCCGTGCACGGCTACTACCCGCGCTGGGCGCTCATGGCCAGCATCTGGAAGACCGCCGGCAAGCAGGTCGTCATCGACATCGACAACCTGAAGGAGAACGCCTGGAAGGCCGACGGCGTGGTCAAGGCGCTGGAGCCGTGGGAGAAGCTGGTCAAGGACCGGCTGCTGCTGCCGGGCAAGCTCGACCACACCCAGTCGCAGCAGGCCTGGCTCGACGGCAAGGCGGCGTTCATCCAGGTCGGCACCTGGCTGAAGAACGAGATGTCCGCCACCATCCCGCCGGGCTTCGAGATGACCCTGTCGGACTACTGGCACAACGCCGACGACAAGGCGCCGAAGGACGTGTTCGCCGCGTCGGGCGAGGGCTTCGTCGTGCCGAGCAAGGCCCCGAACAAGGAGGCCGCCAAGGAGTTCCTGCGGGCGATGCTGTCGAAGGCCGGCTCCGCCAAGTTCGCCGAGCTGACCAAGTCGCTGGCCTCCACCAAGGGCTCCGGCGACAACGTGCAGGACACCGCGCTCTCCAGCGCCAACACGCTGATGAAGAACGGTGGCAGCGAGCTGATCTCGGTCAAGTTCCAGGACTTCTACGCCGACCTGGACAAGGAGAGCCAGAACCTCTCCGAGGAGCTCATGGCCGGCCGACTCACCGCGCAGCAGTTCGTCGACAAGATGCAGGCGGCCGCCGACAAGGTCGCCAAGGACTCGTCGATCAAGAAGCAGACCCGCACCGCCTGATTTCACGGAGAGAGTTGAGTCCAATGCGGCACGGAGTCGCGCGTTTCGTCACGGGCTTCCTGGCCCTGCCCGTCGCGCTGTACCTGTTCTACGTGGTGTGGCCGTTCGCGCAGGCGGCGGGATACTCGCTGACCGACTGGGGCGGGTATTCGGATTCGCAGCGCTTCGTCGGGCTGGACAACTACGTCCGGCTGCTCTCCGACGAGCTGATCCGGAAGGCGTTCTGGCACAACGTCTTCTTCCTGGTCACCGTGCCGCTGTTCACCATCGCGCTGGCCCTGTTCCTCGCGTTCCTGCTCAACGTGGGCGGACGCGAGGACAGGGCCGGCATCCGGGGGGTGTTCGGCTCCGCCGTCTACAAAGTCATCTTCTTCTTCCCCCAGGTGCTGTCGCTGGTGGTCATCGCCGTCATGTGGCAGCAGATCTACCGGTCCGACCAGCAGGGCCTGATCAACGGCCTGCTGACCAAGGTCGGCCTGGTCGACCCGCAGAACCCGATCGCCTTCACCGCCGACCCGGAGCCGTTCCTCGGCATCCCCGCGGTGCTCTGGTGGCTGCTGCTCATCGCGGTCTGGAGCGGTGCCGGCTTCTACATGGTGCTCTTCTCCGCGGCAATGCAGTCGATCCCGAAGGACATCTACGAGGCGGCCCTCCTCGACGGCGCCGGCCGCTTCCACACCTTCTTCCGGGTCACCCTGCCCCTGCTCCGGGACACCATCTCGGTCGCCTGGGTCTACCTGGGCTTCATCGCCCTGGACATGTACGCCCTGGTCTTCGTCATGACGCCGAGCCAGGGCGGCCCGAACCACGCCAGCGAGATCTTCGCTTCCGTGATCCAGTTCAACGCGTTCCAGAAGGGCCAGTTCGGCTACGCCTGCGCGATCGCCGTGGCGCTGGCCATCTTCACCATCCTGCTGGCCGCCCTCCAGCTGAGGATTACCCGCCGTGAGCGGATCGAGTTCTGAGGAGGCCTGGACGATGAGCACGGTGACCCACACCTCCGGCCAGCCACGACCTGATGCGGTGCCGCCGGCCGGTCCGGCAGCGAGCCGACGGGCGGAAGCTGCCGCCAAGAGCGTCGGCGGCCGGATATTCAACGGCTTCTCGCACCTGTTCCTCGCGGTCTGGGCGATCATGGTGATCTACCCACTGCTCTGGGTGGTGATGTCCGCACTCAAGACCGACTCCGAGGTGATCCGCGAGCCGCTGTCGCTGTTCCCCAAGTCGCTGCAGTGGGACAACTTCGCCCGGGCCTGGACGGCCGGGATCGACAGCTTCTTCCTGAACACGCTGCTGGTGCTCGTCTTCAGCGTGACCCTGACGATGCTGCTGGGCTCGATGGCGGCGTACGCGCTGGCCCGCTACGAGTTCCGGGGCAACCGGCTGATCTACTGGATGTTTCTGTCCGGGCTGACCCTGCCGATCTACCTCGCCGCGGTGCCACTGTTCAAGGGCGTCTACAACATGAACGTGGTGTTCCCGCTGCTCGGCCCGAACAAGCACCTCACGCTGATCCTGGTCTATGTGGCCTGGTCGCTGTCGTTCACCGTCTTCTTCATGCATTCGTTTTTCCGGACGCTGCCCAACTCGATCGCCGAGGCGGCCCAGGTCGACGGGGCCTCGCACACCCGGACCTTCTTCAGCGTCATGCTGCCGATGGCCAAGCCGGGCCTGATCAGCATCGGCATCTTCAACGTGCTCGGCCAGTGGAACCAGTGGTACCTGCCGACCCTGCTCATGCAATCGGTCGCCGGCGAGCCGAAGCACCAGGTGATCGCCCAGGGGCTCATCGAGCTCTCGGTCAACCAGGGCTACAAGTCCGACTGGTCCGGTCTGTTCGCCGGCGTCACCATGGCGATGCTGCCGGTGCTCATCGTCTACATCGTCTTCCAGCGCCAGGTCCAGTCCGGCCTCACCGCCGGCGTCAGCAAGTAACCCCACCCCCACCCCCCCACCCCCCGTCGACGGCACTTTCACGGAAAGAGTGGCTATCCGACGCGGAATAGCCACTCTTTCCGTGAAAGAGGGCGCTCGGTGGGAATGGGGTGGGGTCAGGGGTGCCAGGAGCGCCAGAGGGCGGCGTAGGCGCCGTCGGCGCGGACCAGGTCGTGGTGGCTGCCGATCTCGGTGATCCGGCCGTCGGCCAGGACGGCGACCCGGTCGGCGTCGTGCGCGGTGTTGAGCCGGTGCGCGATCGCGATGACGGTGCGCCCGGTGAGCACGGCCGCGAGGGCCCGCTCGGTACGCCGGGCGGTGGTCGGGTCGAGGGCGGCGGTCGCCTCGTCGAGGATCAGCGTGTGCGGGTCGGCGAGCACCAGCCGCGCGAGGGCGAGCTGCTGGGCCTCGGCCGCGCCGAGTTGCCGGGCCCCGTCGCCGAGCGCGGTGTCCAGGCCGTCGGGGAGCGCGCCGTACCAGTCGGCGCCGACGGCGTGCAGCGCGGAGCGCATCTGCTCGTCGGTGGCGTCCGGCGCGGCGAAGGCGAGGTTGTCGCGTACCGAGCCGATGAACACGTGGTGTTCCTGGGTCACCAGGGCGATCCGGCGGCGGCGCTCGGCCGGGTCGAGGTCGGTGACCGGGCAGCCGCCGATGCTGACCACGCCGTGGCGGGGCGCGTCGATTCCGGCCAGCAGCCGGGCCAGGGTGGACTTCCCGGCCCCCGACGGGCCGACGACGGCCAGCCGCTCCCCGGGCCGGACCTCCAGGTCGATGCCGTGCAGCACGTCGTGGCCGGCGGCGTAGGAGAAGCGGGCCCCGCGTACGACGAGTCGCTCGTCGCGGGGTGTGCGCGCGGTGCCGGGCGCCTCCGGCGGCACCAGGCCGACACCGAGCACCCGGGCGAACGAGGCGAAGCCCCGCTGCGCCTGCTCCATCCAGAGCAACAGCCGGTCCAGCGGTTCGATGGCCTGTTGCAGGTAGAGCGCGGCGGCGACCACCGCACCCAGCGAGACGTCCCCCCGGGACAGCAGGTACCCGCCGACGAGCAGTGCCGCGGCGACCGGCAGCGGATAGCTGGCCTCCACCACGCTGAAGAAGACCGTCCGCAGCCCGAGCGTCGCCCGCCGCGCGGCCCACAGCCGGGCGATCCGCGCGGTGCCGCGGGCGATCCGCTGGTCGGCGAGGCGGAACGCCTCGACGGTGCGGGCGCCCTCGGCGGTGCTGGTCAGCGTCTCGGTCAGCGCCGCGGCGGCCGCCCCCTCGACCAGGTACGCGGGGCTGGCCCGCCGCAGGTACCAGCGGGCCGCCGCGCCGATCGACGGCAGCCCGGCCAGCGCCGCCAGGCCGAGCAGCGGGTGCAGCAGGAAGACCGCCCCGAACAGCAGCGCCAGTTGCACCGAGGCGATGACCATGGTGGGCACCACGTCGCGGACGGTGGTGCCGACGGTGGACACGTCGACCGAGCTGCGGGTGGCCAGTTCCCCGGAGCCGGCCCGCTCGACGACGGAGACGGGCAGCTCGAGCGTGCGGTGGACGAAGTCCTCGCGCAGCTCCGCCACGGCCCGCTCCCCGAACCGGTGGCCCGCGTACTGGGCGTACCGGGAGAGCACCGCCTGCACCAGCACCGCCCCGCCGATCGCCAGCGCCAGCCGGTCGACGGTGGCCACCCCGGCACCTCCGGTGACCCGGTCGACGATGCGGCCCAGCAGCCACGGCGGGGCGAGCCCGGCGACCGCGGCGGCGCCGTGCAGCGCCAGCACACCCAGGACGGCGCGCCGGTGCCGGCCGATCAGGTCGCGCAGCGCCCGGCGTACGGCGCCGCGGTCGGCCACCGGCAGTCGGCTCACCGGAGGGCCTCCTCGGCGTCGGCGGGCCGGTCGACGTCCGGGTCGGCGCTGTCCCGGGCCACCAGCCGCCGGTAGCCGGGATCCCGGTCGAGCAGGTCGGCGTGGCCGCCGGTGCCGACGATCCGGCCCCCCTGCAGGTGGGCGACAGTGTCGGCCCGACCGAGCAGCAGCGGCGACGTGGCCAGCACGAGGGTGGTCCGCCCGGCCCGCGCGGCCCGCAGCCGCTCGGCGATCCGCGCCTCGGTGTGCGCGTCCACGGCTGACGTCGGGTCGACGAGGATGAGCACCTCCGGCTCGGCGAGCAGCGCCCGGGCCAGGCGCACCCGTTGGCGCTGGCCGCCGGAGAGCGTACGGGCCCGGGCGTCGAGCGGGGTGTCGAGCCCGTCCGGCAGCGCCTCGGCGACGTCCTCGGCGGACGCGGCGCGCAGCGCCGCCACCAGCGGCTCGTCGTCGGTCCCCGGCCCGCCCCGGTCGTCCTCGTCCGGTCGGGGGCGCAGGACGTCGCGCAGCGTCCCGGCGAACAGGTACGAGTCGTGGTCGGCGACCAGGATCCGGGCCCGGACCTCGTCCAGCGCGATCCCGGTCAGCGGCACGCCACCCCAGGTGACGTCGGAGGCGACGTACCGGCCGAGCCGGTCGGCAAGCGCCAGCGCCTCGGCCGGATCGTCCGCGGCCACCCCGGTCAGCCGCCCGGCGTGGACCGTCAGCCCGGTCACCGGATCGTGCAGGTCGGCGGGACCACCGGGCGCGGGCAGCGCCTCCGCCCGGCGGGCCGCCGGCACCCGACCCCGCCCACCGGGCGCGGTCCGGGCACCGCCGATGTCGTCGGGAACCAGGTCGAGCAGGGCGACGATCCGGCGGGCGGCCACCCGACCGCGGATCAGTTCGTGGCTGCCCTCCAGCAGGAACCAGACCGGCACGACGAGGGTCGCCACGTAGCCGTAGACGGCGACCAGCTCTCCGATGCTGATCTCGCCGGTGACCGCCATCCGGGCCGACAGCCACACCACCACCGCGAGGAACAGCCCGGGGATGGCGACGGTGGCCGCGTCGATCCAGCTGTTGACGGCGCCGACCCGGTAGCCCTCGGCGAGCAGGTCCCGGGACCGGGCGGCGTACCGGCGGGCGAACAGCTCCCGGCCGCCGACCCCGGCGAGGACGCGCAGCCCGGCGACGATGTCGCCGGAGCGGGCGGTGAGGCCGCCCTGCTGCTGCCGGTAGACGGACTCCGCGCGGTCGAGGCGGCGCAGCAGCGGCCCGACCACCAGCCCGACCGCCGGCACGCCCACCAGCACGCAGAGGGCGAGGACGGGGGAGATCGACCAGAGCACCACGGCGATGACCGCGTAGGCGACGACCGCGCCCACCCCCGGGCCGGTCAGCGTCAGCACCTGCGCCGTCCAGTCGATGTCGGAGCCGCCGACGGTGGCCACCTCGCCCGCGGCGACCCGGCGCGGCAGCACCGCGCCGATCCGGGACAGCTGCCGCAGCACGACGGCGGCCGAGCGGGCCTTGGCGTCCTCCCGGATGAAGGTCATCGTGCGGTGCCGCATGATGCCCAGGTAGGACAGGCCCACCCCCGCGACGACGATCGCCGCGACCCAGAGCCACAGCGCCCGGTTGTCGTGGGCGCGCAACCCGTCGTCGACCGCGCGGGCGATCAGCCAGGGCCGCACCGACAGTCCGATCATCCAGGCCGTGCCGAGCAGGCTGCCGCGCAGCACCCGCCAGGGCTGGCAGCGGACCAGCCACCACAGGTAGCGCAACGGCCCCCTGGTGTCCGGAGTGCCGGGCTCGGAATGGGGGATCTGCGGGGGCACCCGCCCACGCTACCGACCGGCGCGATGATCCACCGACCCGTCCGTCGGCTTCCTGCCCCGCACCGCCGGCCCGTTCCGGCCGGCCGGAGCACGGGCTCGCCGAGGGCCGGGGGCGGCGGTGCGGGCGTGCGGACCGGTCGGTGTCGCACGGGCGAGGCAGAATCGCATCCGTGCTGGTGGCGGTGGTGGCGGACGAGCGGGGCGGGGGAGTCCTCCAGCCCCTCGACGCCCGTGGGCGTCCCGCCGGCGCGGCCGGCGCCGTCACCGACCTCGCCGCCGCGGTCGCCGCCCGGGAGGCCGCCGAGCACCCGCGCTGGGTCTGGGCCTCGGGTGTCGCGCTCTATCCGGCGCTGTTGCGCGCCGGGGTGCGGGTGGAGCGCTGCCACGACGTCGAGCTGACCGAGGCTCTGCTGCTCGGCCACGCCGGCCGCTGGGGCGAGCCGCGCTCGCTCGCCGCCGCGCACGCCCGGCTCACCGGGGCCGCCGTGCCGCCCGACCCGCCGCCCCGGCCGCCCGCGCCGCCCGGGCACGGCCAGGGCGCGCTCTTCGACGCCGTCCCCGGGCCGCCGGGCCCGGGCATCGACGCCCTGGTCGAGGTGTACGCCGACCAGCTCGCCCGGATCGCGGCCACGCAGCACCCGGGCCGGTTCCGGCTGCTGGTCGCCGCCGAGTCGGCCGGCGCGCTGATCGCGGTGGAGATGGGCGCCGCCGGCCTGCCCTGGCGCGTCGACGTGCACGACGCGATCCTCGACGAGCTGCTCGGCGAGGCGTCCCCGGTCGGCGGGCCGCCCCGCCGGCTCGCCGAGCTGGCCGCCCGGATCGCCGACGCCTTCGGCGTACGTCAGGTGCACGCCGACTCCCCGGCGGAGCTGCTGCGGGCGTTCGCCCGGGCCGGGGTGGAGCTGCCCAACACCCGGGCCTGGGTGCTGCGCGGCGTCGACCATCCGGCGGTGCCGCTGGTCCTGGAATACAAGGAGCTCTACCGGATCTGGACGGCCCACGGCCGGGCCTGGCGGGACGCCTGGGTCTCCGACGGCCGTTTCCAGCCCGAGTACGTCCCCGGCGGGGTGGTCTCCGGCCGGTGGGCCACCCGGGGTGGCGGCGCGTTGCAGATCCCCAAGGTGATCCGGCGGGCGGTGGTGGCCGATCCGGGCTGGCGGTTGGTGGTCGCCGACGCCGGCCAGCTGGAGCCCCGGGTGCTCGCGGCGGTCTCCGGCGACGCCCGGCTCGCCGCGGCCGGCGGGGCGGGCGACCTCTACGCGGCCCTGGCCCAGGACGCCTTCGCCGGTGACCGGGCCCGGGCCAAGGTGGCCCTGCTCGGCGCGATGTACGGCCAGACCGGCGGGTCGGCCCTGCCCGCGCTGGCGGTGCTCAAGCGCAGCTACCCGACCGCGTTCGGCTACGTGGAGGCGGCGGCCCGCACGGGCGAGGCGGGCGGCCTGGTCCGCTCCTGGCTCGGGCGCACCTGCCCGCCCGGCACGGCGGGGTTCGTCGACGGCGACGACGCGGGCATCGATCCGGACGCCGGTGCCGACCCGCAGTCCCCGCGCGCCCGGGCGGCCCGGTCCCGGGGGCGGTTCACCCGCAACTTCGTCATCCAGGCCACCGCCGCCGAGTGGGCCTCGACGCTGCTCGCCACGCTCCGCGGCGAGCTGGCGGGCACCGCTGCCGAGCTGGTGTTCTTCCAGCACGACGAGGTGATGGTGCACTGCCCGGCCGAGCAGGCCGAGGCGGTCGCCGCGGCGGTCGCCCGGTCCGGCGAGCGAGCCTCGGCGCTGCTGTTCGCGGACACTCCGGTCCGGTTCCCGCTGGATCTGTCCATCGTCGACTGCTACGCCGACGCGGCATAGCGCACAATTTTCCTATTTGCCCCGCTACCCGGCGCCGGGGGCGCTCGTTGGGTCCGGTGTGCGCAACGGGCCGGGCAGCTCTGCTCGGTCCGTCTTCACGACGGAGGTGGCGCAGCTGAACCGGATCGCAGGGATGATCATCGCAGCGGGCGGGGGACGCCGGATCGGCGGACCCGAGGCGCTGCTGCACCAGGGTGGCACGCCCCTGGTGAACCAGATGATCGACACGATGACCGAGGCGGGCTGCGAGCAGATCGTGGTGGTCCTGGGCGCGGCCGCCGACCAGGTGCGGGAGACCGCCGACCTGAGCCGCGTCACGGTGGTGGTCAACCGTGCCTGGGGCACCGGGGTCGGCTCCTCGATCCGTGCCGGCCTGGCCGCGCTCAGCGACGAGGGAGTCGAGGCGGTGGTGGTCGTCCCGGTGGACATGCCGGGCCTCACGCCCGCCGCGGTACGCCGGGTGGCCGCACTGCCGTACCCGGACGTGCTGGTCTGCGCCACCTACGACGGGCTGCGCGGCTACCCGATGCTCTTCGGCCGGCGGCACTGGTCCGGCATCGCGACCCTGGCCAGCGCCGACGTCGGCGCCCGGCCGTACCTGCTGGCGCACAAGGACCAGATCGTCGACATCGCCTGCGACTCGGTGGCCGACGGCAGCCGGATCGACACGCCGGAGCTGATGGCGCTCTACGGCCTGACCGTCCCGCCGCAGCGCGTCGGCGTCTGAGTCGTCCCCGGCACCCGGCACGCCGCCCGCTGCGCTACGGTTCGCCGACGCGGCGCCCTGCGGTGGGTGCGTGGCGCGGGGGAGGTGCGGTCGATGGTCGCTGCGGTGGGCCGGCACATCGCCGGGGCGGTGGTCGCCTGGGTCGTGTTCACCGTCGAAGGTCTGGCCTGCTACCTCCTGCTGCTCGGCTACGCCCTGGTGACCGACGCCGGCGCCGGTGGCCCGCTGGCCGGGCCGGTGATGGTGTTGGTGGCCGCGCTGGCCGGCCTGGTCCTGGTGCCGCTGGTCGTCGTGCCGGCCGGAGTGGTCGCCGAGCTGACCGGTCGCCGTCGCGGCGGTCTGGCCGGGACGCTGGCCGCCGCCGGTGTGGCCGGCGCACTCACAGTGCTCGCCGTCGTCGGTGTCGCACTCGTGGACCGCGGCTCACCGCTGGGCTTCGCGATCGCCTGCGTGGTGGGGGTGCTGCTGGTGCTCCCGCCCACCCTCACGCACGTCGGCATCGTGCGGGGCGCCCGGGAGGTGCCCCGACTGCTGGCCCGGCTCCGTCGGACCGGGGCGGCCGGCACCGAGCCGCCGCCGGTCGCCACGCGCTGACGCCTCCGCGCCCCGCCGGCCCACCCGCCCGACAAGCGCCGCCTCGGCGCTCCGGAGTGGCTCACACGACGGGTGGCACCATCGACCGGTCCAGGTCGAACAGGGCGGCGGCGGCGTCCCAGCACACCGCGCGCAACCAGTCGTCGCCCAGGTCGAGCCGGGCCAACCCGGCCAGTTGCTCGGCGTACGGGTAGGGGATGTTCGGGAAGTCGCTGCCCAGCAGCACCTTGCCGGCCAGCCCCAGCTCGCGCAGCCGGGGCAGCTCACCGGCGGGGAAGGGCACGAACCGGTCGAAGAACGGGGTGAACGCCATGGTGGTGTCGAGCCGCACCCGCTCGTACCGCTCGGCGAGGTCGAGGAAGGCGGCGTAGTCGGGCGCGCCCAGGTGGGCCACGATCGCGCTCAGCCGCGGATGCCGGGCCAGCAGGGCCGCGAAGCCCGCCGGCCCGGTGTGCGTGGTGCCGACCGGGGCGTGCCCGGCGTGCACCACCACCGGCACGGCCGCGTCGGCGAGCAGCCTCCACACCTTGTCCAGCGCCGGGTCGGTCGGTGCGAACCCGCCGACCTGGACGTGCACCTTGAACACCCGGGCGCCGCCGTCCAGCGCCTCGGCGACGTACCGGGGCGCGTCCGGCTCCGGGAAGAAGGTCGCCGAGGGCAGGCACCCCGGCGTGGCCCGGGCGAAGTCCAGCGTCCACCGGTTCAGCTCCGCGGCCATCCCGGGCCGGTGCGGGTACGCCAGCGCGCTGAACGCCCGTACGCCCATCCGCCGCAGGTGCGCCACCCGGTCGTCGTCGCTCCACCGGTACCGGATCGGCCACTCGGTGCCCACCAGCGGCCCGGCCGCGTCGAAGTACGCCCACACCCGGCGCAGCAGCCGGGGCGGCAGGAAGTGCACGTGCACGTCGGCCAACCCGGGAATGCCCAGGTGCCGGCAGAACGCCGGGACCTCGTCGTCGTCGGCCGGCACCGGCCCGCTGGTGGTCACACCTCAATATTGAACCGGTGCAGCACCGACGGCGCCACCAGCCCGACCGCGGCGAGCACGGAGAGCACGGTCAGCGCGGTGCGCAGCACGATCACCTCGGCCTTGCTGCCGGTCCGCAGCGCGATGCCGTTCGGCAGGCCGACCATCAGCCACATCCGCCGTTTGATCGGGATGGGCCACAGGATCGGCACCCCGGCCTTGGTGATCATGTCGCCGAGGATGTGCACGAAGCAGCCCACCCCGACGGCCAGGCCGATCATCGGATAACCCCGGTCGCCGGGCAGGTTGGCGAAGGTGAACCAGGCGGCGGCGGCCGAGGCCAGCGTGACGATGACCCAGCCGGCGCGCTCGGCCCACTCGTCGAAGAGCCCGCGCAGGGCCAGACCGATCATGAAGAACAGGATGCTCACCACGGCCCACTTGCCGTACGCCGCGCAGAGCGCGGTGGTGCCCCAGCCGACGAGGGCGGTGAACGGCAGGGTGTGGGTCAGCGTCCGGTGGCCGTTGTTGCGGCGCGGGTCCCGGCTCAGCTTGGTGGCGTAGTAGACGCCCAGCGAGATCTTCTCCATCACCTCGGCGATGAAGAGCGAGAAGACCCCGAAGGTGCGGGCCACCGTCGCGCCGCCCTGGTTGCGGGTGACCTTGCCGGAGAGGTCGAGGTCGGGGAAGAGCGCCCCGCCGGCGCAGACCGCGGTGCCGACGGCCAGCGCCAGCGGCGACTGGTGGTAGTCGGCGAACTGGTCCAGCGCCCACGAGCCGGTCAGCCACACCGCCGCGCCGGACAGCGCGTGGGACGGTCCCATCATGTCGCGTCGCCCTCCCCAGGTTCTTGATCGACAAAACTACGCCACTGTGTCAGAGCCGCCGCCGAGGGGGCAATCACCCGGACGGTCCACAGGGGAGGGCGTCAGGCGGCGGGCCGGAAGCTCTGCCGGATCATCAGGAAGTATGTCGCGTTGACCTGCCAGTCGAACTCTTCTGTCAACCATGAGACGGTGTAGGCCCGGCCCGCCGCGACCGCCACGATCAACCGGGCGGTGTGCACCTGCACGTCGGCGGCGTTGAGCCAGGAGCACTCCCACAGCGCCCCGCCCCGGAACATGTCCAGCCGGGAGATGTCCACCCGGTGGTAGCCGGGCAGCGCCCCGTCGCCGGTCAACCGTCGCTCCTCGGCCCGCCAGTGGGCGACCGGGTCCGCCGGCGCGGCACCGGGGGCCACGCTGAGCACCCGTCGGCCGCCCGGCTCCCGGAAGCAGGTCACCGTGCCGTCGGTGAAGCGCAGCCAGCGGGCCGGGGCGGCGATCCGGAAGCCGGTCGCATCCTCGTACCAGGTCCACCCCGCAACCAGCGCGGGCTCGCCGGCCGGCGGTGGCACGGAGGGGACCGGGGTGGCGCCCGCCGGGGCGGGCGTGCCGCAGGGAAAGGCGACGGGCCGGACGGCGGTCGCGCCCCCGCCGCCGCCGGGGGAGGGCGACGCCCGGTCGCCGCCGCCGCGCAGCGCGGCCGCGACGCCGGCGCCGACCAGCAGCGTGCTCGCCACGGCCACCGCGACCAGCCGCTGCCGGCGGCGGCGCGCGCCGCCCCGCCGCGGCGCGACGACCGGCGCGGGTACGGCGGCGGCCCGCGGCACGTCGGCGTCCCCCGGTGCCGGCGGGCCCGCCCGCTCGCCGCCGCCCCCGGCCGGCGCGTCCGTCGGCCTCGGGGCGTCCGTCGGCGTCGATGCGTCGCCCGCCGCCGGCCGGCCGGCCTCCCACGACGCGGGCAGCGCGGCCGGGACGCCACCCGGCCGCGTCCGGGGATCCGGAGTGGTGGGACGGGTGTCGTGGGACGCCGGCCGGTCGATCGCCTCGGGGCGCCGGCCCGCCAGCGGCAACCCGCCGTCGGCGGCGGCGAGCGCCGCCCGCAGCAGCCGGTCGGCCTCGACCGCGGTCAGCCGTCGCCACGGGTCGCGCTGCAACAGCCCTTCCAGCACCGGCCGGAGCGGCCCGGCCCGGCGGACCGGGTCCGGCGGCTCGGTGGCCAGCGCGCTCAGCGTCGCCATCGCGGTGGACCGGGCGTACGGGGACTGGCCCTCCACGGCCGCGTACAACGTCGCGCCCAGCGACCACAGGTCGGTGCGCGGGTCGGAAACGCCGTCGCGGGCCCGTTCCGGGGCGACGAACTGCGGGGAGCCGAGCACCAGGCCCGGGCCGGTCATCAGGCCGTCCCCACCGTCGAAGGTGGCCAGCCCGAAGTCGGTGAGCATCACCCGCCCGTCGTCGGCGACCAGCACGTTGTGCGGCTTGACGTCGCGGTGCAGCACCCCGGCGGCATGCGCGGCGCGCAGCGCGGCCAGCACCGCCAGCCCGATCCCCGCGACCCGCCCCGGCTGCAGCGGTCCGTCGGCGGTAAGGATCTGCTGCACCGAGCGGGACGGCACGTACTCCATCACGATCCACGGGCTGTCCCGGTCGTGCACCACGTCGTAGAGCCGGACCACGTTGGGGTGGTTCAGCCGGGCCGCGGTCCGCGCCTCGCGCAGCGTCCGCAGTCGCAGCTCGTCCCGTTCGGCCTCGTCGAGCCAGTTGGGCGGGACGACCTCCTTGACCGCGACGTCCCGGTGCAGCATCTCGTCGCGGGCCAGCCAGACCCGGCCCATCCCGCCGCTGCCGACCAGCTCGAGCAGCCGGTACCGCCCGGCGACCAGCAGTTGCTGCACGACGCCTCCCCCTCGGCTACCCCCGATACACGATATCCAGCGGCCTGCGGTTTCTCATCCACAGCGCGGTCCGGTACGGGGGCGCCGTCAGGTCGGCGAGACCACCTCGGTGACCCGGCCGCGGAAGCTCTGCCGCACCACGGTGAACTGCCCGGTCGCCGCGGCCCAGTCGTCGTCCGCCGTGCTCCAGCCGAGCAGCCACCCGCCGGCGTCGTCGCCGGGCAGCAGCCGCAGCGCGTGCTGCCGTTCGCCGAACGGGGCCGTCCAGCGGCACTCCCACTGCGCACCCCGGCCGCCGGCCGCGCCGATCCGCACCTTGGCGTATTCCGGCAGCGTGCGGGCGTCGACCAGCCGGCGCTCCTCCGACCGCAGCCAGGCGACCGGGTCGGGGTGCTCGGCGGTGACCGGCTCGACGCTGAGCGTGCGCGGACTGGACGGGTCCCGGAAGCAGGCGACGCCGTTCTCGGTGAACCGGAGCCAGCCGACGGGCACGGTGACCCGCCAGCGCTCCTGCACGTACCAGGTCCAGCCGGCCGGCGGGCGGAAGCCGCCGTCGGCGGTGCCGGGCCGGGCGACGATCGGCTCGCCGACCGGGTGCGGCCGCAGGCAGGGGAAGGGCGGGGGGTTCGGCGGCGGGCCGCCGTCCGGAGGCGGCGGTCGGCCGGGGTCCCGGCCGTACGGTCGGTCCGGCCCTCCGTCCGCGGTGGAGGTGGATCCGCTGGTCGGCGCCGTGGTCGGCGAGGCGGCCGGCTCGCCGTCGACGATGGCGAAGGCGGTGCCGATCCCGGTGGCCGCCGCCACGCCCAGCGCGGTCACCACCAGCGCCACCCGGCGCGGGGTGAGCCGCAGCCAGGCCAGGAGGCGCGCGAGCACGGCGCTGAGGTCGACCCGCGCGGCCGGACGGTCGCCGCCCGCTGCGGCGGCGGCCTGGCCGGTGCGGGCGGCGCGGGTGGCGGGACACTCCGCCTCCCCGGAGCCGGTCGCGGTCCCGTCGATCGCCCGGGCCGTCGGGTCGGCGGCCGCCGCCTCCCGGGCGGCGCGGGTGGCACCGCCCTCCGCTTCGCCGGACCCGGCCGGACTCTCCTCGGCGGCGGGCAGCGCGGCGCCGGACCGGTCCGGCGGGGCGTACGGCGACGACAGGCCACCGGAGGATCCCGTGCCGCCGCTGCCGGCTCCGGACCGGTCCGGCACGCCGGGCCAGGGCGGCGGTGGGGTCACCATGGCCGCCGAGCGGGCGACGGAGCGCGGCACGGTGCGCCGCTCGGTGGCGGGCGGGGCCGGCGGGTGTGCGGCGGCCGCGATCAGCCCGTCGGCCTCGTCGTGGCGGATCCGCCGGCGCGGGTCCCGGCGCAGCAGCCCTTCCAGCGCCGGCCCCAGCGGGCCGGCGTGCGGCGCCGGGTCGGGCGGCTCGGTGGCCAGCGCCGCCAGGGTCGCCATCGCGGTGCTGCGGGCGTACGGCGAGCGCCCCTCGACGGCGGCGTGCAGGGTGGCGCCGAGCGACCACAGGTCGGCCTCCACGCTGGACACCCCCTCGGCGGCGCGTTCCGGGGCGACGAACTGCGGCGAGCCGAGGACCATCCCGGGCCGGGTCGTCAACCCGTCGCCACCGTCAAAGGTGGCCAGCCCGAAGTCGGTGAGCATCACCCGCCCGTCGTGGGCCATCAGCACGTTCTGCGGCTTGACGTCGCGGTGCAGCACCCCGGCGTCGTGCGCGGCGCGCAGCGCGGCCAGCAGCGCCCGCCCGATGCCGGCCGCGCGCACCGGGTCGACCGGGCCGGTGTCCTCCAGGACGGCCTGCAACGTCCGGGAGGGGACGTACTCCATCACGATCCACGGGCGGTCGTCGACCTGGACCACGTCGTAGACGCGGACCACGTTGGGATGGTTGAGCCGGGCCGCGGTGCGCGCCTCGCGCAGCGTCCGCAGCCGCAGCTCGTCGCGCTCCGCCTCGGCCAGCCAGTGCGGCGGGACGACCTCCTTGACCGCCACCTCGCGGTGCAGGATCTCGTCCCGGGACCGCCAGACCCGGCCCATCCCGCCCCGGCCCACCAGTTCCAGCAGGCGGTACCGGCCGGCGATCACATGCTGCTGCACGGTTCTCCTCACCGTTGGCCGACGTACACCGTAGCCAATGGATCGGGGGAGACCTATCCGTCGTCGGGATCGGGCGGTTCAGCAGGCCGCCCCGTCCATCGCCAGCAGGTTTCCCTCGGGGATGGCGATGCGGGGCCGCCCGCCGGCCAGCAGCGTGCCGGCCCGCCGGGCCTGGAAGGTGCAGTGCTCGCGCCGGGCGGCGGCGTAGCTGTCCGCGGTGCGGGCCGCGATGGTCGCCCAGCCGTACCGCCGGCTGACCATGGTGCGGGCGCGGCGGGCCACCCGGCGGGCGAAGACCTCGTCCCGGAGGAGTTGGTCCACCGCGCCGGCGAGGGCGTCCGGGTCGCTGTGCGGGAAGGTCACCCCGGTGACACCGGGCTCGACGATCTCGGCCAGCCCGCCGGTGCTGGCCACCGCCAGCGGCGCGCCGGCCGCCGCGGCCTCGAGGGCCACCATGCCGAACGGCTCGTAGAGGCTGGGCACCACGGTCGCGTCGGTGGCGGCCAGCACCGCCGGGAGCTGGGTGGCGTCCATGAAGCCGGCGAAGCGGACGGTGTCGCCCAGGTCGAGCCGCTGCGTCTGGTCCACCAGTTCCTCCCGGTACGGCCCGTCGCCGGCGATCACCACCCGCAGCCCGGGGTGTCGCCGGCGCAGGTGTGGCACCGCGTGCACCAGGTGCTGGACGCCCTTCTCGTAGACCAGTCGGCCGGCGTAGCCGACCAGCGGGCCGTCCCCGGCGAACCGGGCGCGGGCCGAGGCGACCGCCCGGGGGCGGGCGTGCCAGGCCCGGTCGTCGACGCCGTTGGGCACCACGTCGACCCGTCCGGCCGGCACCTCGAAGAGCCGGGTGACCTGGTCGCGCATGTAACCCGAGCAGGCGATCACCCGGGCGGAGGCGTTGCTGAGCCAGTGCTCGACGCCGTGGATGGTGCGGTTCATCTCCTCCGGCAGCCAGCCCTGGTGCCGGCCGGCCTCGGTGGCGTGGATGGTGGTGACCAGGGGCAGGTCGAGGTGCTCGGCGAGGGTGATCGCGGTGTGCGCGACGAGCCAGTCGTGGGCGTGGACCACGTCGTAGTCGCCGGACTCGGCGGCGCGCAGCGCGGCGCGGGTCAGGGTGTGGTTGAAGGCCATCGTCCAGGCCAGCAGGGAGCCGGTGGCCAGCGGGAAGGTCACCGGGTCCTCGGCGGCGCGCAGCACGCGCACGCCGTCGGCGTACTCCTCCAGGGGCGCGCCCTCGGCGTGCCGGGTGACGACGGTGACCTCGTGCCCGGCGGCGGCCAGGGCCACCGACAGCGCGTGCACGTGCCGGCCGAGTCCACCGACGAGCACGGGCGGGTATTCCCAGGAGAGGATCAGCACCCGTTGGTGCCGGGCGGGGTGGATGTCGATCACGTCGGCGTCAGGTGACATGAAGCCCCCTTTGAGTTGTCCCCCGTACGTGCGGCGGAAGGCACCCCCACCGGGTGCCCGCCGTCTCGCCTGGGTCGGGGCCCATCCTGCCGACCGCTGGATAACCAGCGGAGACGCCGTCGTTGCCGGTGTGTAACGCGTGCCTATCGGGGCCGGCGGACGCGCAGCAGTTCGGCCACCGACCACGCCTGGAACGGGCAGCCGGTGGCGGCGTACGGCGGGGTGCCGTCGGCCGTCTCACTCACCGATCCTAGGCCATAATCCCCCAAATGGCCTTCAAGTCCGACTAAAAGGTCATCGGTGGGTAGACCGGCCTTCCGGTACGCGTCGACGAACGGTCCGATCAGCCACGGCCAGACGGTCCCCTGGTGGTAGGCGGTGTCCCGCTCGGCCGGCCCGCCCCGGTGCCGGGCGGCGAAGTCGGGGGAGTCGGGGGAGAGGCTGCGCGGGCCGAGCGGGGTGAACAGCCCGGCCGCCACCCGGCGCAGCACCGCCGGGTCCGGTTCCAGCGGGGCGTACGGCAGGGACCAGGCCAGCAGCTGGTTGGGGCGCAGCAGGTCGTCGTCGTGGTACGCCGCCCCGCCCAGCGGATAGGCCGGCGCCGGCGCGTCCACCACGTCGTGCAGCCAGCCGGCCGGCGACGGGAACCGCTTGCCGAACGCCTCCCGGGCCCGGGCGTGCAGCCGCCACAGCTCGGCCGCGTCCCGGCCGGCCAGCTCGGTCAGCTCGGCCAGGCCGGCCAGGCCGTTGACCCAGAGCGCGTTGACCTCGACCGGCTTGCCGGTGCGCGGCGTCACCGGCACTCCGTAGACCCGCGCGTCCATCCAGGTCAGCGCGGTGCCCGGGATGCCGCCCTGGGTGAGCAGGCCGTCGGCCGGGTCGACCGCGATGCCGTACCGGGTGCCGGCCAGGTGCGCCTCGACCACCCCGTGCAGCGCCGGCAGCAGCTCGTCGCCCAGGTCGGTGTCGCCGGTGAGCGTGACGTGCCGGCTCACCGCGTGCAGGAACCACAGCGTCGCGTCGACGGTGTTGTACTCCACCCGGCCGGTGTCGGCGGTGTTCGCCAGCATCCCCTCCGACAGCGTGGCCGCGTACGACCGCAGCAGCGCCCGCCCCTCCTCGGCCCGCCCGGTGCACAGGAACAGCCCCTCGTACGAGGTCATCGTGTCCCGCGACCAGGCCCCGAACCAGGGGTAGCCGGCCACCACGTCGGGCCCGGCGGACGTGCGCACCACGAACGCGTCCGCGGCCAGGGCGAGGGTGGCCTCGACCGGGTCGGCCGGCTTCGCTGCCGCCACCACCGCCCGGTGCCGCCGCCGGGCCGCCGCGACCACCTCGGTCGCCGGCGGCGGCTCGTCGGCGAGGTCGCCGGACCAGGCCAGCACCGACACCGTGTCCCCGGGGCGGTCCAGCGCGCCGGCGAAGCGGCCCGCGTACCAGAGGTCCTCCTCCGGGTGCAGCCCGCGCGCGGCCTCCTCGCGGTGGTGCACGCCGAGCCACCACTGCCCCTCCGGCGTCCAGTCCGGCCCGGCCAGCCGGACCGAGCCCTCCACCACCGCGCCGCCGTCGGCCGGCTCCATCCGGGGCGCCGGGCCGTCCGCGCGGCGCTCGCCGTGCGCGTCCCGCCAGGTGCAGGCCGCCGCGAGCTCCAGCCGGACCGGGCCGCCGGCGACCAGCCGGTGCACCACCGCCACGCCGGGGCGGCCGTGGGTCATCGCCAGCTCCCGCTCGATCACCACGTCGCCGATCCGCCAGCGCCAGCGCGGCAGCCCGTCGACCAGCTCGAAGCGCTCCAGCAGCTCGAAGCCGCGCGGGTCGACCACGCCCGAGGACCACTCGTGCGCCCCGAGTCGCACCCGCGCCCCGGAGGGCAGGGTCACCGCCGGATCCAGGCTCACCAGTCCCACCCGGCGGGAGGCCGGCGTTTCGCCGGCCACCACCAGCAGGCCGTGGTAGCGCCGGGTGCGCAGCCCGCTCACCGTGCCCATCGCGTACCCGCCCAGGCCGTCGGCGACCAGCCACTCCCGGGTCGTCCCGCCGGCCAGTTCGCCGCAGACCTGCGGACCGAAACCGATCTCGATCAACTACTTTCCTCCTGCGGCCGCGAGGTGTGACGCGCCACGACGACAATGGCCCTTGTGGTGAAGTACCCGGGCGGCGTCGAAGATGTGCACGTGTTCACCGACTCCTCGCCCTCCGACGCACCGTCCCCCGACCCTGAGCGGCTCCGGCTGGCCCAGGCCGACGCCGGGGAGCAGGACTGGCGCGCATGGGGTCCCTATCTGTCCGAGCGGGCGTGGGGGACGGTACGGGAGGACTACAGCGAACACGGTACGGCGTGGGACTACTTCCCCCACGACCACGCGCGGTCCAGAGCCTACCGGTGGAACGAGGACGGCATGGCGGGCGTCTGCGACGACCGGCAGACCTTCTGCTTCTCCCTCGCGCTCTGGAACGGCGTCGACCCGATCCTCAAGGAGCGGATGTTCGGCCTCGGCGGCGACGGCGGCAACCACGGCGAGGACGTCAAGGAGTACTGGTGGTACGAGGACTCCACGCCCACCCACTCCTGGATGCGCTGGCGCTACCACTACCCGCAGGCCGCCTTCCCGTACGACGAGCTGGTCGCGGTCAACGCGCTGCGCGCGCGGGACGAGACCGAGTACGAGCTGGTCGACACCGGGATCTTCGACGACGACCGGTACTGGGCGGTGACCGTCGACTACGCCAAGGCGTCCCCGACCGACATGTGCATCCTCGTCACGGTCGCCAACCGGGGCGACGCGGCGGCCACCCTGCACGTGCTGCCGCACCTGTTCTTCCGCAACACCTGGGCCTGGGGGCTGCCCGGCGCCGACCGGGTGCCCCGGCTGGTCGGCGAGGGCTCCCGGCTGGTCGGTGAGCACTGGGTGCTGGGCCAGGTCCTGCTGGAGGGCGACGGCGCGCCGACCCCGCTGCTCTGCGACAACGACACCAACGCCGAGCGGCTCTGGGGGCTGCCGGGGCGGTCGCCGTACCCGAAGGACGGCATCAACGACCACGTCGTGACCGGCGCCGCCACGGTCAACCCGGCGCGGGAGGGGACCAAGGGGGCGCTGCACTACGTCCTCGACGTGCCCGCCGGCGGCCAGCGGCAGATCCGGCTGCGGCTGACCCGTACCGCCCCGCCGCCCGGCACCGCCCCGCCGCCCCCGGCGGACCTGCGCGACGGCTTCGACGCGGTGCTGTGGGCCCGTCGGGCCGAGGCCAACCGGTTCTTCGCCGGGGTCATCCCGGCGGCGGCCAGCGCCGACGAGACCCTGGTCGCCCGGCAGGCCATCGCCGGGCTGATGTGGGGCAAGCAGTTCTACCACTTCGACGTCAAGCGGTGGCTGGAGGGCGATCCCGGCTCCGCGCCGCCGCCGGCCGGTCGCCGGCACGGGCGCAACAGCGCCTGGTGGCACATGAACAGCTTCGACGTGTTCTCGATGCCCGACCCCTGGGAGTACCCCTGGTACGCCGCCTGGGACCTGGCCTTCCACTGCGTCAGCATCGCCCGGGTCGACCCGGGCTTCGCCAAGGACCAGCTGCTGCTCCTGCTCCGCGAATGGTACCTGCACCCCAACGGGCAGATCCCGGCGTACGAGTGGGCGTTCGGCGACGTCAACCCGCCGGTGCACGCCTGGGCGGCGCTGAAGGTGTTCGAGATCGACGGCGGGCGCGACCACGAGTTCCTGGCCCGGGTGATGCACAAGCTGCTGCTGAACTTCACCTGGTGGGTCAACCGCAAGGACACCGGCGGCAACAACGTCTTCGAGGGCGGCTTCCTCGGGCTGGACAACGTCGGCCCGTTCGACCGGTCCGCCGCGCTGCCGGTGGCCGGGGTGCTGGAGCAGTCCGACGGCACCGGCTGGATGGCGATGTACGCGCTCAACCTGCTGGACATGGCCATCGTGCTCGCCGAGCACGACCACGCCTACGTCGACACCGCCACCAAGTTCTTCGAGCACTTCGCGTACATCGCGGCGGCCGCGTACTCGCAGGGGCTCTGGGACGACGAGGACGCCTTCTTCTACGACGTGCTCCGGCTGGCCGACGGCAGCCAGGTGCCGCTGCGGGTGCGTTCGGTGGTCGGGCTGCTGCCGCTGGCCGCCACCACCCGGCTCACCGCGCGCACCCTGCAACGCCTACCCGAGCTGGGCGCCCGGCTGCGCTGGTTCCTCACCCACCGCCCCGAGTACGCCGACGTGATCGGCGCCCGCCGGCTCGGCCCGGACGGCCGCCAGCAGCGGCTGCTCTCCATGGTCGGCCCGGAGCAGGTGGTCCGGCTGCTCGCCCGGATGCTGGACCCCGACGAGTTCCTCTCCGACTACGGCCTGCGCACGCTGAGCCGCGCCCACCTGGACAAGCCCTTCTCGGTGACCCTCGGCGGGCAGGAGTTCGCCGTCGGGTACGAGCCGGCCGAGTCGACCAGCGGCCTGTTCGGCGGCAACTCCAACTGGCGGGGCCCGATCTGGATGCCGACCAACTTCCTGCTGATCAGCGCGCTGCGTGACTACGCCGCGTTCTTCGGCGACGACCTCCAGGTGGAGTACCCGACCCGCTCCGGGCGCAAGTGCACCCTCGACGAGATCGCCGACGACCTGTCGGCGCGGCTCATCTCGCTGTTCACCCGGGACGACTGGGGGCGGCGGCCGATCTACGGCGCCGCCCAGCTCTTCCAGACCCACCCCGACTGGCGGGACCTGATCTGCTTCCCGGAGTACTTCCACGGCGACAACGGCGCCGGCCTGGGGGCTTGGCACCAGACCGGGTGGACCGCGCTGGTCGCGGACCTCATCCTCACCCTGCGGCGCTGACCGACCAGGGGAGAGTCGCCAATCCGTCACCGGCCGGTGACCTCGGGTGACCGTCGCTAGCATCGACCGGGTGTCGCCCACCGACGGCCCGGACGCCGAGCCGACCGAGTCGAACGAGCCGGCCGAGCCGGCCGAGCCGGCCCGGGTCGTGGCGGCCGCCCGGCGGCTGGCCGAGGCCGAGGGGTGGGCGGCGGTGACCCGCCGCCGGCTGGCCGAGCGGACCGGGATCGACATCGAGACGCTGTACCGCCGCTTCCCCGATCCGGCCGCGCTGGTGGCCGCCGTGGCGCTGCGCGGCTTCGCCGACCTGACCGACGCCCTCGCCGCCGCCCGTGCAGCGGCCGGCGACGACGGCGCCTGGCCGGCGGTGGTGACGACGTACCTGGACTTCGCGTACGCCAACCCGGAGGTGTACGACGCCATGCTCGCCCACACCCCGGACCTCACCCTCGGCCGCGATCCGGTGCCCGGCGCGCCCCGCGCCGCCTTCGCCGAACTGCGCGCCGCGCTGGCGCCGCTGGCTGCCGGCCGCGACCCCGACACGCTCGCCGAGATCGGCTGGGCCCTGCTGCACGGCACGGTCATGCTGACCCGGGGCGGCCGGCTGCGACCGGAGACGCAGGAGCAGCGGGAGGAGTTGATCGCGGCCGGGCTGTTCGCCGCGCCCTGACCGGGCGGGGTCGATTTCGTGTCGGGCGCCACGCGGCGGCGTAACCCGGATGACCTGCGGCGGCGGCGCGCAGTAGCGTGTCCCGGACGCCAGACCGGGAGGGCAACCGATGGAACAGCGCCGGGACGCGGCGGTGCTCGTCTTCGACGCCGACGACACGCTCTGGGAGAACAACGTCGTCTTCGAGCGGGTGATCGACGACTTCCTGGACTGGCTGGAGCACCCGACGCTGGACCGGGCGCAGATCCGGGCGGTGCTGGACGACATCGAACGCGCCAACGCGGTGGTCCACGGGTACGGCAGCAAGGTCTTCCTGCGCAGCCTCGGCGAGTGCCTGGAGCGGCTGCGCGAGCGGCCCGCCACCGAGCGGGAGCGCCGGGAGATCGACGAGCTGGCCGCCGCGCTCGTCGCCCACCAGGTGGAGCTGATGCCCGGCGTCGCCGACACGCTGGACGCCCTCGCCGGCCGGTACGAGCTGCTGCTGCTGACCAAGGGCGACCGCGAGGAGCAGCAGCGCAAGCTCGACGCCTGCGGGCTGCTGCACCACTTCGACGCCGCGCACATCGTGCTGGAGAAGGACGTCGAGACGTACCGCTGGCTGGCCCGCGAGCACGGCTTCGACCCGGCCCGCGCCTGGATGATCGGCAACTCCCCGAAGTCCGACATCCTGCCGGCCCGGGCCGCAGGCATGAACGCGGTGTTCATCCCGAACGACAACACCTGGGTACTGGAGCACGACGAGCTGGACCCGGCCGACGAGGGCGTGCTGCGCCTGACGGAGTTCACCGACCTGCTTCGGTACTTCTGAGCGCGCGCGGCCGGTAACGTCCGGTAGGTGCCCCTGACGTTCCCCTCGCACCTGGCGCCGGTGCTGCCGCTCAAGCTGTGGCGACCGCGCTGGTTCGACGGGGTCGCGCTGGCCACCGGCGCGGTGTCGCCGGACGTCGCCTACCTGTTCACCGGCACCGGGCTCGAGCTGGGCGTGCACACCCACACCGCGGGCGGGGTGCTCTGGTGGGGCCTGCCCGTCGCGCTGGCCTACGCCTGGATCGTCCGCCGCACGGTGGCCGGGATCGCGGTGCACCTGCCCGGCGACCGGCTCTTCGCCTGGCGGGACCACGCCGCCCTCGGCGTGGTCCGGCACCCCTGGCAGGTCACGGTCTGCTCGGCGCTGATCGGCGCGGCCAGTCACGTGCTCTGGGACCGGGCCACGCACACCGAGCGCTGGCTGCGCCTGGTCGGCATCGAGGACTTCCACGCGCACACCGGCATGTACTGGTGGTTCTTCTCGGACCTGGTCAGCACCGCGGTCGGCGGCGTCGTGGTGGTCGCCCTGGCGTTGCGAGCGGCCCGCCGGGGTGAGATCTTCCAGGGGGTCCGACCGCCTCCGCCGCCGGCGCGGCCCGCCGTCTTCTGGGGAGTGGCCCTGCCGGTCACCGCCGCCGGGGCGACGGTGCTGCCGCTGCTGCCGGCCGCCACCGTGCCCGCTCCCGCCGGGGTCCGACTGCTGCACCTGGCGGCCCTCGCGCTCATCGCCGGCGCCGGCGCGGCGGGAGCGCTTCCGGTCGGCCGCACGCCCCCCGGCCGGACGGGTCGCTTCGAGGAAAAACAGCGTCAACCCGGGTAGTCGCGTTACGCGGACATGCCGCATTTCATGATTGGTACCAATCACATTCGGCGGAGCCGCGGAATGCTTGTCCGAACGGTGGCCGGATGCCTAACCTGAGCGCGCGTTCACGGCTCTTCGGGGTGAGTCGGGAACGCACCGAAGTCCGGTAGTTGGGCACCGTGGAGCTGAGTGCAGGCGGGCCGGCTCGCCGTGCTGGGCCCGGCGTGGGCGGCGTGCCCCGCCCGCCGTGCTCGCATCGGCGATTCCGCTACCACACCGGACGGCTGGTGGTCAGGGCCGGGGAGTTGCGGACCCGGTCCTGACCCGCCACCAGAACTGTTTACCCCGCCGCTCCCTCTTCTCCACCGGAAAATGAAAGCGCCGGCCGCGTCCTGCGCGTTACACGGACCCGCCGAAATTGCCGGACGAGATCCGTCACCATTTCCGGGACCCCGGAAAGTCGGCCGGGATGCGATCATCTGGCGAATGGAGACGACACCAGTCGCCGGTGGCCCCGTCGGGACGACGACGGGCCGCGCGAAGCCGATCCCGCCGCCCAACCGGGCCTCCCGGTTGACCACCCTGCCCGCCGCGACCACCCAGGTCGTCGTCGTGACCGGTGACAGCTACAGCACCACCTACGCCACCCTGGAGACCTTTCACAAGGTCGGCGGCCACTGGGTGGCGGTCTCGGCGCCGCTGCCCGCCCGGATCGGTGCCAAGGGCTTCAGCGACAACCACCTGGAGGGCGTCGCCACCACCCCCACCGGGGTCTACTCGTTCGGCCCGACCATGTACGGCATCGGCGCCAACCCCGGCGTGCGCTACCCCTACCACCAGGTCGTGCAGGACGACTGGTGGAACGAGAACCCGAACTCGCCGGCGTACAACACGTTCCAGCACACCGCCACCAACCCGGGCGGCTACAGCGAGGCGCTGTGGACCGAGACGCCGGCGTACACCCACTTCGCGGTGATCACGTACAACATGCCGCCGAACGTGGCCACGCCCGTCCCCGGCGCCGGCAGCGGGATCTTCCTGCACGAGTACAGCACCTCCGGCGGCAACGCCACCGCCGGCTGCGTGAGCATGTCCCACGCCAACCTGGTCTCGGTGCTGACCTGGCTCGACCCGGCCCGCTCGCCGCGCATCGTCATCAGCCCGGTGCAGAACCTCGGCCGGTACTAGCTGTGGTGACCATGAGCGTTGTTGACGGCGTGGCGGCCTGAGAACGGCGAGACCTCTGGCGAGGTGTGCCGCGCTGATGCCCGGCGTGTGCGGCGTGTCCCGCCGGGCGGGCTCTCGACGGCGAAATTCCGCTACCACCGCCGGACAACGGGGGTCAGGACCGGAGAGTTGTGGACTCGGTCCTGACCCGTTCCGCGTCCGGACACACCGGCTCCTTCCGCAGCTCGGCCACGTCGGCCACGCCAGCCCGTCTTGCCGGTTCCCGCCATGGTCGGAGTCGTGTTGCGCCGAAAGGGACCAGCCGCCATTCAAACCCGCGATGTAGCTAGGCGATAGCAACCGAGGTATCCGCTCTTCCTAGCCTCGGCCGCATGATTCGTTTGTCAGGTCTCTCCCGGCTCGCCCGGCTCGGCGCGGCGGTCGCCGTGCTCGGCGCCTCCACTCTGCTGAGCACTCCGGGCGCGGCCCAGGCCGTCGCGAACGGCACTACGGTCGCCGAGGGTCAGTACACCTTCTCCACCAAGCTCACCATGACCAACATTCCGCGTTCGGACGGGACCGTCTACGACAGTGCCTGCTCGGGCGCGCTCGTCGCTCCGCAGTGGATCATCACGGCGGGACACTGCTTTCACGACACGTCCGGCAACCGGGTCAGCGGCGCGGTTCCGTACGCGACCACCGCCACCGTCGGGCGCGCGGACCTGGCCGCTACCACCGGGTACGTCATCGACGTCACCGAGGTGCGCCAAGCGGGCCGCCAGGACGTGGCGCTCGCGAAGCTCGCCACCCCCATCACCGACATCGCTCCACTGCCGGTGAGCGCCGTGGCACCGAAGACCGGCACCATTGTGCGGATGACCGGCTGGGGTGCCACCGGTTCGGTGAACCCGGCCCCGAGCCCGCTGCTGCAGACCGGCCAGTTCAAGATCAACCGGGTCTCCGGTGCCTCCGTGATGGTGGTCGGCTATGCACCGAGCACCACCACCAGCGCCTGCCTGTGGGACTCCGGCGCGCCGTACTTCACTGAGAACGTGGACGGCAGCCAGACGCTGGTGTCCGTCGAGTCCGACGGCCCGGCCTGCCCGCACTCCCGTGAGGAGACCACCGAGCGGGTCGACTGGCTCGCCGACTGGATCCGTCAGACCACGGCCTGAGCTGAGGTCCTGATCCAACGAAGTCTCGGTGGCGTCCGGTGATCCGGTCGCCACCGCTTCCTTTGGCCTGCCCGAGTACGTCGAAACCGACGCCCACCGCGCCCGCCGGCCGCAGCCGGCGATGTATCCCAACGATAGCGGCCGATGTACGCCGCATCCCTAGCTTGTTGCCCACATGTGAATACCTGACCTCGGAGGGTTACGGGTGAGACAGAGACTACGAGGGCCACTGATCGTGGCCTTGGTGCTGGCCCTGGTGGCCACGCTGGGCGGGATGGAAACGCTCCGCCAGTACCAACCGGACCCGGCGGCCACTGCCTCGGCCGGTGACGACGACATCCTGACCCGGCTCGGCAAGGCCGCCCGCGGCCTGGTCGGCGGCGGGGCCGCGAAGGCCCCGGCGGAGGCGGTCCGTGCCGGCCTGTACGTGGAGCAGAAGCTCCCGGCCGGTGTGCGGAAGAAGCCCGCGAAGCGGGTGAAGGAGTTGACCGGTCGTCGGTCGGCGACCACCCGGGTGTACAAGATGTCGGACGGCAGCCTGCAGGCGGAGGTGTCGGCGACGCCGCAGTTCTACCAGGACGCCAAGGGCACCTGGCAGCCGATCGACTCGACGGTCTCGCCGTCGAAGGCCGGCGGGTTCGCGGCGGCGAACACCACGAACACCTTCACCAGCCGGTTCGGTGATTCGACCACGGCGCTGACCCGGTTCGAGTTGGACGGTCAGCAGGTCACCCTCGGCCTGGCCGGCGCGCCGCGGGCGCTCAAGCCGGTGCTGAACGGCCACACCGTCACCTACCCCGGCATCGCCGAGGGCGTGGACCTGGCGTACGACGTAACCGCCACCTCGCTGAAGGAGCGGCTGGTGCTGCGCGCCCCGTCCGCCGCGGCGGCGATGACGTTCACGCTCGACGCGGGCAAGCTGAAGGTCGCGCAGGGCAAGGGCGGTTCGATCGAGTTCCGGTCGCCGGTGGACAACCGGGTGCTGCTGGTGATGCCGGCGCCGTTCATGTACGACGCCAAGGCCGACAAGTCCTCGCCGTACGGCTTCGCCTACAGCACCAAGGTGACGCAGACCCTGCGGGCCGACGGCGGCCGGTGGGCGATCGACGTGGCGGCCGACAAGGGCTGGCTGGGCGACCCCAAGCGGGTCTACCCGGTGACCGTCGACCCGACCATCAAGGTCCAGCCGGACAGCCAGGCTGGGCAGGACGCGATGGTCGTCTCCGACGGTCCGAGCTCCAACTACGGCACCGGCTGGAACCTGTCGGTTGGCACCACCGACCTGGCGGCGGCGCGCAGCCTGGTCAAGTTCAACCTGAGCTCGATCCCGGCGAACACCACGATCGACTCCGCCTCGCTGCAGATGTACTACGACACCACGCACACCACCAACGCGTACGACGTGCCGATCGAAGTCCGCGAGGTCATCACGGCCTGGGACGAGTCCACGGTCAACTGGACCCAGGTCAAGGACGCCATGGGCTCCGGCGCGGCGACCGTGGAGATGGTCGACGACACCGACACCGCCAAGGTCGCGGCGAAGGGCGTCTGGCCGCTATCGACCAACAGCACCCTGAACAAGGACGCCGTCAAGCAGACTTACCTGTACAACAGGGACGAC
Source organism: Micromonospora purpureochromogenes (assembly GCF_900091515.1). Lineage (NCBI taxonomy): Bacteria > Bacillati > Actinomycetota > Actinomycetes > Micromonosporales > Micromonosporaceae > Micromonospora > Micromonospora purpureochromogenes. The sequence goes on from NZ_LT607410.1 coordinate 2,808,065, forward strand.
ATTGCGGGGGACACCTACACCTGGGTGCCGGCCGTGCCGGAGGACGGCACGTACACGGTGGAGGCCCACTACCTTCCGGCCAACGACCGGACCGACAAGGCGCAGTACACCGTCACCCACGACGGCGGTGTCACCACCCCCAAGCCGGTCAACCAGAAGCTGCCGGCCAACGCCGATTGGGCCAGCCTCGGCCAGTACCCGTTCAGGGCCGGCACCACCGGCCGGGTCATGCTCAGTGACGCCAACACCAACAGCACCACTTCGGTCATCGTCGACGCGGTGCGGCTGACCAAGTCCGGCGGCCTGATGCGGGCCAAGGAGGCCAACCTCTGGCACTCCTTCGCGGCGACCAACTTGGTGCAAAAGTGGGTCAACTCAGGCGGCAACAACGGCTTCATGGTCAAGGCGGTCGACGAGGCCCGGCTCGGCCACGGCGGCCCCCGCTACCAGGCGGCGGAAAACGTCTACGGCGGCGAGACCGAGAACGCCCCGAAGCTGATTATCAACTACGGCAACCCCGGCCTGGTCGTCGACACCCCGCGCACTCTCTACCCGACGGGCGCCGCGCTGCGCTGGTCGGCGTACGGCGGCGCGGACATCACCGAGTACCAGGTGCACCGGTCGACCACCCCGAACTTCACCCCGACCGCGGCCACCCTGGTCGCCCCGGTGAGTAAGGCGGTCACGTCGTTCACCGACTCCACCGCCACCCCCACCGGGGCCAGCTCCACCGACCCGTACGGGCAGACCTACTACTACCAGGTGGCGGTCAAGACCAACGGCGGAACTGTCGTCCCGTCCACCGCGGTGACGGCCAAGCTGCCGAAATCCGGCCAGGTGGTGCAGACCATCCAGGCCGCCGCCGACGTGACCCTCTCCTCCCACCCCGACAAGCAGACCACCAACCTCAACACCTTGGATGGCAAGACGCAGCTGATGGCGGGCAACAACTCCGTCGATTACAACTCCGCACGGTCGCTGCTGCGCTTCGACACCTCGTCCATCCCGGCGAATGCGAAGGTGCTGTCCGGATCGCTGAACCTCTGGGGCTTCAGCACCGTCATCGGCACCTCGCAGCAGTCGACCTACTCGGTGCACACCCTCAACAAGGCGTTCGACCCGACGGCCGCGACCTGGGTGAAGGCCAACAGCACCACCAACTGGACCACCGCCGGCGGTGACTACTCGGCCACGGCCGCCAGCTCGCTGGCCAACTTCGGTGTGGACGACGCGCCGCAGTGGCGGCGCTGGGCGGTCAAGGACTCCGTCCAGAACTGGGTCACCAACCCGACCGCCAACAAGGGCTTCCTGGTCAAGTACACCGACGAGGCAGGCCGGCTCAAGGGGCACAGCCTCTTCGCGTCCAGTGAGGGCACCGAGGCGCTGCGCCCGCAGCTGCAGGTCGTCTACACCCAGCCGGACGCGGTGCAAACCTACTACGCGCCGTCCACCCCGTCGGTGATGACCTCCGACGGCACGTACAGCATCCCGGTCACCCTCGCCAACCCGACCGCCACCCCCTGGCTCAAAAGCGAGTGGGCGCTGACGTACAGCTGGACCCTGCCCAACGGCGACCCGGTCCCCACGGCCGGCACGCCCCTGAAGACGGCACTGCCCGTGGACGTCGCGCCGATCGGCTCGCCCACCGGCATCAGCAGCGTGGACGTCACCGCCCAGGTCAAGGCCCCGGCGACTAGCGCCGACGGCAACCGGCGCAACAACTACACCCTCAACTGGGAACTCAAGAAGACCGACGGCACCAAGCTGACCGGGATCGCCCCGCTGCCCCAGGACATCGCGGTCGAAGAGCCCACCTCCGACCAGCTCGGCCTGGAGAAGTACTACTCCTACGCGGGCAAGAACACCGGCGCGGGCGGCACGCTGATGAACAACCTGTTCGCCGGCAACACCGTCTGGTCGTACAACGCGTTCAACAACCCGTCGCGGGGCCTGTCGACCTTCGTCCGGCTGGCGTACAACTCGCTGGACACCAGCGACTCGGTGGCCGGCTACGGCTGGTCGCTGCAGGCGTCGTCGATGATGCGCCTGGGCACGCCGCTGGACTTCCACCCCAACCCGAACCCGAGGAAGGTCACCTTCACCGACGGTGACGGCACCAGCCACCGGTTCATGCTGAATGACGCGACGGGGGAGTGGATCAGCCCGAAGGGTGTGCACCTCTACCTGGAGAAGGTCACCAGCCTCGACTGCAAGCCCAACACCGAGGAGCCGAAGGCCTGGCGGCTGACCAAGCCGGACCGGACGCAGTTCTACTACGACTGCGAGGGTTTCCTCACCAGCGTGGTGGACAACAACGAGAACGAGATGGTGTTCACCTACGAGGAGCGCCGGTCGAACAACAAGCCGACCAAGTTCCTCCGGTACATCACCGACCCGGCCGGGCGGATCACCCTGACCATCGACTACTACGCCAAGGGCCAGGACTACACGTACATCGACGACACGGACTGGCTGCCGAGGTCCGGGACTAACCTCACCAACCCGCACATCATCGACCACGTCTCACAGATCACTGACATCTCCGGGCGGAAGTTGACCTTCGCCTACACCGACAAGGGGCTGCTCGCCCAGCTCATCGACGGCGTCGGCTCCAGCGGCGAGTTGGGCCTGGAGAAGAAGTTCCAGTTCCGCTACGACGCCACGCAGGGGAACAAGAACGTCAAGCTGGTGCAGGTCACCGACCCACGGAATCACTCCACCAAGCTGGCGTACTACTACCCCCAGACGGGCGACGACCCGAAGTGGCACTGGAGGACGAAGTCCTACGACGACCGGCACACCGACGAACGCCTCACCACGTTCACGTACGCCGACCCGGACGCGACGGACAACATCCTGACCACGGTCAGGGACGCCGAACTCCGCGAAACCAAGTACCTGATGGACGTCTTCGGCCGGCCGATCGAGACGACCAACGCCAAGCAGCAGAAAACCACGCTGGGGTGGGATGACGACCACAACGTCACCACGCTCATCGAGGACAACGGCGCCACATCGACCTGGGTCTACGACGCCAAGACCGGCTACCCGACGCTGATCAAGGACGCCGAGGCGGTCGCCAACGGCACTCCGGGTACAGAGCTGAAGTACCAGTTCCAGCTGAACGGGTACGTCGCCGACCTGGTCGAGAAACTCAGCCCGGAACGGCGGAAGTGGACCTTCGGCTACGAGAACGACGGTGACCTCTCCTGGGTGGTCGACCCGAAGGGCAACACCACGTCCGACCCGGAGGACTACAAGACCTCTTACACGTACGACGCGTTCGGGCAGATGCTGACGGCGACCGACGCCAACGGCAACACCACCAGGAACGACCTCTTCGACGCGAACGGCTACCCGCAGAAGATCATCGACGCGAAGACGAAGGAGACGACGTTCGTCTACGACCTGCGCGGCCAGGTCACCAAGGTCACCGACGCGTACGGCAAGGAAACCACGCAGACGTACGACACGTTCGGACGTCCGCGGGAGAACCGGGTCCCGAAGGACCAGAACGCCGGCGAGTTCATCGTCACCCCGGCACCGACGTACGACGCCAACGACAACGTCCTGAAGTCCTTCGCCCCGAACGGCGCCTTCACCGAAGCCCACTACGACGCGGCCGACCAGGTGGAGTTCACGCTGGCACCGGTTGACGAGGAGGGCGACCCGCAGCGGAAGACCTCGTTCACCTACGACAAGGTCGGCAACCTGAAGACCGTCACCGAGCCGTGGGGCAACCTGACGCCCGAGGTGCCCGGGGACTATGTCACCACCAACCACTACGACGAGATCTACCAGCTCACCAGCGTCGTCAACGCCAAGAGCCAAACGATCTCGTACGAGTACGACAACGTCGGCAACGTGCGGAAGGTCGTCGACCCGCGCAAGAACGCCACCAGCGCGACCGACGACTACACCACCGTCTACGAGCACGACAAGGCCCACCGGGTCAAGAAGGTCACCGACGCCCTGGGCAAGTTCACCAGCACCACGTACGACCGCGATGGTGTCGTGAGAACCACGACCGACCAGCTCGGCAACACCACCGAGACCATCCCCGACCCGCGGGGCATGCCGGAGCAGGTCAAGGTGCCGCACAAGAACGACAACGGCACCATCACCTACCGCATCACGCAGTACCAGTACGACGAGGTCGGCAACCGCACCAAGGTGACCAGCCCGCGGGGCGTGAACACGCCCGACGACCCGGACGACTTCGCCACGGTGACCGTCTACGACGAGCTGAACCGGGTAGAGGAGACCCGCACCGCCTACGACGAGCAGGACGCCCGTTACAAGACCGCGGACGTCACGACCTACGAGTACGACGACGTGGGCCGGCTGAAGATCCTCAGCTCGCCGCCGTCGGCGGGCGAGTCGGTCCGCAACGACACCCACTACACCTACTTCGACAACGGCTGGACGAAGACCAGCCGCGACCCGTGGGACATCCTGACCACCTACGACTACAACAAGCTGGGCGCCCAGACCGAGCGGACGCTCACCCCGGCCGGCGAGGATCCCGACGGGGGGTCGTCCAACCGGACGATGACGTGGTCGTACTTCCCCGACGGCAAGCTGGCGTCCCGCTCCGACAGCGGGGTGCCGGTCGGACGGCACGTGGTGCTGGTCGACAACTCCGACTTCAACAACGTCACGACTGCCGGGACCTGGACGGCCGCGACCTCGGCGACGGGGAAGGTCGGCCCCAACTACGCCACCCGGCCGGCGGGGACCGGCACGAACACCTTCACCTGGAAGCTGAACGTGCCGCAGGCCGGCACGTACGAGGTGTTCGCCCGCTACCCGCAGGTCTCCGGTGCCGCGACCAACGCGAAGTACACGGTCAGTCACGGCGGCGGCGACACGGAGAAGACGGTCAACCAGACCACCAACACCGGCACCTGGGTGAGCCTCGGCTCGTACAGCTTCACCGAGGGCAACACCCACAAGGTGTCGCTGTCCGACCAGGCCAACGGCACCGTCGTCGCCGACGCGGTGAAGCTGGTCCGGGACAACACCGGCGAGGTCGACGACGAGAGGGTCAACTACACCTACCGCTACGACCCGAACGGCAACCTCAAGAGGATCACCGACTCGTCGCCCAACGCCCGGGTCGACACGTACTCGGTCGACTACACCGAACTGAACCAGGTGCAGACGGTCACCGAGAGCAAGTCGGAGACGCCGACGAACACCACCACCTTCACCTACAACGAGAACAGCGCCCCGCGGACCACCAGCCACGAGCGGCAGTACGCCAGCTACGACTACGACGAGCGTGACCTGGTGTCGACGGTGATCAACGGCAAGTCCGCCGACGATCCGGACAAGAAGACCACCACCTTCACCTACACCGACCGGGCCGAAAAGCTGAAGGAGGTCAAGGGCAACGGCAACACCGTCGACTACACGTACTACCTCGACGGACTGCTGAAGAACCAGGTTGAGAAGAAGTCGAACGGGACGTTGGTGTCCGAGCACACCTTCACCTACGACCTGAACGGCAACCGCACACGGGACGCGGCGAAAAAGATGAACGCCGACAACAACGCGGCGTATCTCAACACCACCAGCGACTACACCTACGACCCTCGGGACCGCCTCGCTCAGCTGGTCAGGACGGGTGACGGCGCCGACACGGAAACCTATGTGCACGACGCCAACAACAACGTCATCAGCCAGACGATCAAGGATGCCACGACCACCTTCAACTACGACCGCAACCGGCTGCTGACCGCGACGACGGGTGGGGCGACGGCCTCGTACAACTACGACCCGTTCGGTCGGCAGGACACGGTGACCGCCGCAGGCGAGGTGATCGAGCGCAACGTCTACGACGGCTTCGACCACATCCTCGAGAACCGCAAGAAGAGCGGCACCGGCACGACCGTCACCGAGTACACCTACGACCCGCTGGACCGGACGACGACGAAGACGACCGACGCCGGCGGGACGAAGGAGAAGACGACCACCTTCAACTACCTGGGCCTGTCGTCAGAGGTGCTGGACGAGGAGGTGGCCGACGAGCTCACCAAGTCGTACCAGTACTCGCCCTGGGGCCAGCGGCTGTCGCAGGTCACCCACAAGGACGATGGGACCGAGGAGGAGGCGTACTACGGGTACAACCCGCACACCGACGTCGAGCAGCTGACCGACGAGACCGGCAACACGAAGGCCACGTACGGCTACACCGCGTACGGCAAGGACAACGAGGCCGAGTTCACCGGTATCGACAAGCCGGACGCCGCGGACCCGACCAAGGAGCCGTACAACGCCTACCGGTTCAACGCGAAGCGGTGGGACCAGGCCTCCGACTCGTACGACATGGGTTTCCGCGACTACAGTCCCAGCCTCAACCGCTTCCTCACCCGGGACAACTACAACGGTGCCATGGCCGAGTTCAGCCTCGGCCTTAGCCCGTGGACCGGCAACCGCTACGCCTTCGGCGGCGGAAACCCGATCAGCATGATCGAAGTTGACGGCCACCGTCCGTGCGGTGACGATGCGTGCCGGCTGTACGAGAACGAAGCAGGGCAGGTGGTCGATCTTCGTTCTGCGTCACAGATCCCCGACGAGGACGAGCTGCCAGATGACGGTCCGTCCCCCAAGGAGATGTGCGGAAACGCGAGCCTCGACTCGTGCCTGGTCACGTTGCAGCAGCATGAGCAGGACAAGCGGAACCTCTGTAAGAACATGCCGCCGGACCGCTGCCTGATGGCGCTGGAAGCCGATCGAAACAACCCGGGCTACACGCCGCCGGGAGAGACCTGGACGCTGCAGCCACATCCGGACATCGCTGGCATCCGTATGTATGGTCTCTGCGTCAATGGTAGTGTCGCGGGCTTTCTCGGCGCCGGGGAACAGGCCTGCATCGTGGGTGACGGCCAGGGTGTGGGTTGGACCTACTCACTGCAAGGGGATGTTGGCCCTAATGCTGGTTTCGGCGTGGGTATTAGCGGCGTGGCTTCCGATGGAGCTATCCACGACCAAATTGGCTCATCTGACTACTGGCAGGGCAGCCTGGGGAAAGTTGGGAATGTCCAGTATTCAGCTGGCCCCGGGGCTTGGAACCAACCAGTAAATACGGTCAGCGGTGGGGTTGGCATCGGGGTCGGGGGCGGCTATACCGAGGGTAAATCCGGGACCATTGGGGGCCGCTTGTTTGATTGGTGGTGGTGGGACTGATGCACGTGCATCAGCGGCATCGAATCCGAGGTTGGCGATGATGCTGACGTGACGAGCAATCGGGTGTCGGGTTCGACGGGCCGCCGGAGTTTGTTCAGCCGGCGCTGACGGACATCGGGGTCAAGGGTGGCCGCCGAGGTGAGTTTCCGCCTCGGCGGCCACTGCTCAACAGAAGTATGGCGAGATCACCTGGCCGGAACCTGCGCGCTCGGCTCGGCCACTTCCTTCACAAGTAGTAAGTTTTCAATTCGGGAGCGAGGCGTTCAACGAATCCGGTCGGCGGAGCGCTCCAGTCAGAAACTTTGTTACATCGACACGCCGTTGTGACGCATTGAGACTCGTCACCATTTTCATCCCTCGATGTGTCTTGCTGCTGTCCACAACAGGCACTTAGCCTGAGCGCGCTCAAAGGCTCAACGGGGGAGCGGCAACATGCAGGTGGAGCTCAGGCTACTCGGCAGGATGCAACTGTTCGTCGAGGGTGCCGACGTCACGCCGGGGGCGGCGAAGCGGCGGGCCGTCCTCACCGCCCTGGCGCTCGGTGCCAACCGGCCGGTGTCGCTGAACCGTCTGTCCAAGGTGGCCTGGGGCGACGTGCCCCCGCCGTCCGCGGTGGCCAACCTGCGGTCGCACGCGATGGGGCTGCGCCGGGTGCTGGGTGACCGGTTGCTCGCCCGATCCAACGCCTACGAGCTGTGCCTGGCCGGCGAGGAATTGGACGTCGACCGGTTCCAGCGGCTGGCCAGCAAGGGCCGGGCCGACCTGGCGGCCGGGAAACACCGTGCGGCGGTCGCGACGCTGACCGCTGCACTCGATCTTTGGCGTGGACCGGCCGGGGACGGTCTGCCGCCGGGGCCGCTTCTGGACGGTCACTGGGCCAGCCTGGAGGAGCAGCGCCTCCAGGTGTTCGAGGAGTGGGCGCAGGCGCGTCTGGCCGTCGGGGACCATGGCGACCTGCTCGGCGACCTGCGCCGCCATCTCGCCGCGCACCCGCTGCGCGAACGTGCCTGGGGTCAGTTGATGCTCGCCCTCTACCTGTGCGGGGACGTGCCGGCGTGTCTGACCGCGTATCGGGAGGCTCGCGCGGCGCTCGACGAACACCTGGGCGTCGAACCGGGGGAGGAGCTCGCGGCGCTGCACCGGGCTGTGCTTGACCGCTCCCTCGAAACGACGCACACCGCAGGCACCTCGGCCGGGCCGGAGAGCGAGGGGCGCGGCAACACACCCCTCGTACCCAGGGAACTGCCGGCCAACCTGACCACCTTCGTCGGGCGTACCCAGGAGTTGGCCGACGTGGTCGCGGCCGTGCGTGGCAGGACGCCGGCCGCCGTGGTCGTGAGTGGGCCGGCAGGCAGTGGGAAGACGGCGCTTGCGGTACGCGCGGCGCACGCGGTGGCCACCGAGTTCCCGGACGGTCAGGTCTTCGTCGACCTCGGGCGCCGACCGTCGATGACGGCCGGCGAGGTACTGGGCCGGGTGCTGCGCGCACTCGGGGTGCCCGCCGCCGAGGTGCCGGGAGACGTGGACGAGAGGGCCGGGTGGTACCGCTCCCGGGTCGCCGGCCGGCGCATGCTGCTGGTGGTCGACGGGGTGACCGGGGCCGAACAGGTGCGACCGCTCATTCCGGCCGGGCCCGGCCCGGCTCTGATCGTCGTCGGCCAGCGGCGGCTGCACGGGCTCGACGGCGTCACTCCGGTCGGGCTGCGTCCGCTGTCCGCCACCGGCGCGTGGGCGCTGCTCGCCGCGCACGTCGGGGCCGACCGGCTGGACGCGGAGCCCGCCGCCACCGCCGGGCTGATCCGGCTCTGCGCCGGCTCGGTGCTGGCCCTGCGAATCACCGCGTTGCGGTTGGCGAGCCACCCGAAGCTGGCGATCGGCGTCCTGATCGGGCAGGCGCGTGACGCGCAGGCCCGGCTGGACCTGCTGGCGTTCGGCGACCAGTCGGTGCGGGCGAGCCTGGCGGCTGGCGTCGCCGCGGTCCGCTCCGGGGACGAGGTGGCCGGCCGGATCCTCGCCCTGCTGGGGGAAACGCCCGATGCGGCAGCCGCCCCCGACCGTACGGCGGCGCGGCTCGGCGTCTCGGCCGAGCGCGTGTGGCGTGCGCTCGAGGACCTGGTGGACGCGCACCTCGTGTCCCGGGACGAGCGGGCCGGGTACCGGCTGCCCGCACTGGTCGACGACTACGTGGCCGAACTCGCGGCGACACCGTTGACGGCGGGCGGCCGGATGAGCCCGATGGCGGCGTGACGGGGCCTCAGGAGGCTCCGCCGCGCACGATGGCCACCGCCACCCGGCAGAACTCGTCCATGTCCGGGTTGAAGCCGGCCGCGATGTCGGGGTGCAGGCCGGCGCGGGTCTCGTCCAGCAGCCGCTGGCAGACCTGCTCGACCGGCTCGCCCGCGTAGCTGGCCCGGACCCGTTCGGTGGCCGCCTGCAGGGCCGAGGTCAGCTGATCCTCCAGCGCGCCGCGCAGCTTCTCCTGCACAGGGTCCAGCGCGCTCGGATCGAGCGTGACATGTGGCTCCGACATCGGCGCTCCCTTCGTCGGCGTCCGCGGTACCCCACCGCGGTCGTCGGTCAAACCTCGGCCGGTACGGCGGCCACCCGGACCTGGTACGAGAAGTCCTCTGCGGGCTCCTCCGCGTACGACAGCCGCCGGATCTGCCGGTCGTCGTCGTAGAGCGCGACGTCGACCAGGACGCCGAGATGGGCCAGCCCGATGTTGGCGACCCGCTTCTTGTCCTGGAGCACCGCGCACACCCCGCCGAGCAGGGTGCTGGCGTCCGAGGTGCGGTGCCCCGGCGGGCAGCGCAGGATCAGGTCGACCTCGACGGGCCCGGGCAGCGGCGTCCAGCCGGTGCGCTGGGCCGCGGCGCAGGCCGCCTGGAGCAGGGCGCGGACCCTCGTCGCCTGCCGGTGTCCGGCGGCGAAGATGGACAGCGCCTCGGTCTTGACCGGTGGCAGGCCGCTCACCTCGAACGTCAGGGCGAGAGCGCGGGTGTCCTGCACGACGGCACCTCCTCGTGGGGACGATCCTGCCCAACCGGTGGACCGGCGGAGGGAAGTTCGCGCGAGAACCAACCGATCGGGCGGGCTGGGGTCGGCCGGAGGCGTATCGACTTCGACGGCGACGCGCTGGCTGGTGAAGCTCACCTGACGCTAGTCGACCCGGCGGGCGCGGGGTAGCCCCACCGCGCCCACCTGCTGGGAACGACCGCCGGTCAGGCCGGCCGGCGCGGGGCGAAGGCGCAGAACTCGTTGCCCTCCGGGTCGGCGAGCACCCACCAGCCGATCGTTTCGTCAGGCTCGCGCAGCAGGGTCGCCCCGGCGGCGATCAGGGCGGTGGCGTCCGGGCCGGCCAGGTCGACGTCCCAGTGCACCCGGTTCTTGACCCGCTTGCGCTCCGGCACGGGGTCGAAGAGCCAGTAGTCCCAGGGGAAGTTGGCCGCGCCGACCACCGAGACGTGGCCCTCCGCCGAGGTCTTCACCCGACCGCCCACCACGCCCGCCCACCAGGTGGCCTGGGCCGTCGGGTCGGCGCTGTCCACCACCATCTCGAACGGCCCGGGCCGCCTGCCCTCGCGCGCCGCGAACGCGCAGAACTGGTTGCCCTCCGGGTCGGCGAGCACCCACCAGCTGATCTCGGCGTCGGGCTCCCGCACCAGCCGGGCGCCCGCGGCCAGCAGCGCCGCCGGGTCGGCGTCGGCCAGTCGCAGGTCCAGGTGCACCCGGGTCTTGCCGGTACGCGGCTCGGGCACCCGGTTGACCCAGATCGACTCCGGCCCGGCCCCGCCCGGCCGCGGGTCGACCCGGAAGTCGCCGTCACCGGTGTCGACCACCTCGCCACCGAGGATCCGGGCCCAGAACCCGGCCAGCGAACGGGGGTCGGCGGCGTCCATGCAGAGATCCTTGAAGCGCGCGATCATCGGGTCATCATGCCCGCCCACCCGACACCACGCCGCCCCGCCGCGGGCCGGGGGAGGGTCAGCGGCGGCCGCGCTTGACCTCGTGGAAGGCCGGCATCCGCAGCAGTGGCAGCAGCGAGTCCCAGATGGTCAGCGCGTCGTCGAGCTCGGGCACCTCGCTCAGGATCGGCCCGTGGATGCCGCGCTCCGCGCCGGGCACCATCAGCACCGGCGAGCCGACGTCCGGGCCCGCCGAGGCGCACGCCACGGCGTGCGACTCGCGTACCGCCTCGTCCCAGCGCTCGTCGTCGAGGGCCGGCGCCGCCTCGCCCAGCCCGGCCGCGTCGACGGCGGCGGTCACGATCGACGCGGCGAGCGGGTTGCCGGCGTCGTGACTGCGTGCGCCCAGCTCGGTGTAGAAGCGGGCGACGTCCTCGGGGCGGCCCTGGGCGCGCAGCGCCTCCACCAGCCTCAACGCCCGGCTCGACGCGGTCATCGCGTCGGCGAACTGCGGCGGGACGTTGCCCTCGTTGAGGATCGCCAGGCTGAACGCCCGCCACCCGACGCTGAGCCCGCGGGCCTCGGCGACCCGCACCAGCCAGCGCGAGGTGCGCCAGGTCCACGGGCAGGCGGGGTCGAAGAAGAAGGTCGCATCCATCGGCCGAGCCTACGGCGGGGCCGACCGACCCGCACCGCGGTGATCTCCCGCACACCCACGGCCCGGACATGCGCATCGTCACGCTGAGGTTTCGGGGCGTCGCGGGTCGGGCACTGTGGGCGCACGAAACGCCCGGACCTGGCGCGATTCCGCCGCCCACTGTCCGGGCCGTCTCGCCGTGCGCCGGGGCACGGGCCTTCCCCCGGTCTCTCGCCGAAGAAAGGGGGAGGGCGATGACGACAGACCCCGAAGCGATCCGACATCGGCGCCGTCCGGGCGTTCGGCTCGGGGCGGCGGCCGCCGCGCTGGCGCTGGTCGCGCCACTGGCGGCGTGCGGCTCCGATGGCGCAGGCGGCGGTACGCCCACGATCAACCTGTACTACCCGCCGGAGCAGAACCTCCAGAAGGTGGTCGACGACTGCAACGCCCAGGCACAGGGGCGTTACCGGATCGCCTACCGGGTGCTGCCGCGGCAGGCCGACGACCAGCGGGTGCAGCTGGTCCGTCGGCTGGCCGCGCAGGACACCGGGATGGACGTGCTCGGCCTCGACGTCACCTGGACCCAGGAGTTCGCCAGCGCCGACTGGATCCGCGAGTGGACCGGCCAGGACAAGGCCGAGGTGGAGCAGGGCACGCTGACCGGCCCGCTGGAGACCGCCCGGTACGAGGGCAAGCTCTACGCCGCCCCGAAGAACACCAACGTGCAGCTGCTCTGGTACCGCAGTGACCTGGTGCCGCAGGCCCCGACCAGCTGGGACGACATGATCAAGGCAGCCCAGGACCTCAAGGGACAGGGCAAGCCGTACCAGGTGCTCACCATGGGCGCCCAGTACGAGGGACTGGTCGTCCTCTACAACACCATGGCCGAGAGCGCCGGCGGGAAGATCCTCAGCGACGACGGCAAGCAGGCCGTGATGGACGCCGGGACGGTCAAGGCGCTGGACCAGCTCAAGCGCTTCGCCACGTCGGGCGTGGCCTCCCCGTCGTTCACCAACGCCACCGAGGACCCGGTACGGCTGGAGTTCCAGGCCGGCGGCGGCGCCTTCCAGGTCAACTGGCCCTTCGTCTACCCGGCGTTGCAGGAGGCGGACCCGGAGCTGGCCAAGAAGGTCAAGTGGGCCCGGGTGCCGGGCATCGACGCGAACACCCCGAGCAAGGTCACCATCGGCGGGGTGAACATGGCGGTCAGTTCCTACTCGAAGCACCCGACGGAGTCCTTCGAGGCGGCCAGGTGCATCCGCAACGAGAAGAACCAGAAGTTCTCCGCCATCAACGACGGCGTGCCGCCGACCATTGAGAAGGTCTACGACGACCCGGAGATGGCCAAGGCGTACCCGATGAAGGAGACCATCCTCGACGAGCTCAAGGAGCCGGCGGTCCGACCGCTGACCCCGGCGTACCAGAGCATCTCCACGGTGATGTCGGCGATCCTGTCGCCGCCGTCGGGGATCCAGCCGGACCGGACGGCCGACGAGTTGCGCGACGCGATCTCCGACGCCCTCCAGTCCAAGGGGGTCCTGCCGTGACGAACCGAACCCAGCGCCGCCGGCCGACCGGTGGCGGCAACCGTCCGGAGGTGACGGCATGAGCATCAACGCCACTCCCACCGGGGCGGAGGTCGCGGCCGAGGCCGAGCGGCCCACCGGCCGGCACGCGGCGGTGCCCGCCCAGCGGGCCGGCCGCCGGGCGAAGACCCCGTTGAGCGAGAACAAGAAGGCCGAGCGCCGGCTGGGCTGGCTGCTCTGCGCCCCGGCCGCGCTGGTCATGCTGCTGGTGACCGCCTACCCGATCATCTACTCGGTCTGGCTGTCGCTGCAGCGCTTCGACCTGCGCTTCCCCGACCAGCGCGAGTTCATCGGGCTGGAGAACTACGGCACCGTGCTGACCAACGAGTTCTGGTGGACCGCGTTCGGTGTCACCATGCTGATCACGGTGGTCACCGTCGCGATCGAGCTGGTGCTCGGCATGGGGCTGGCGCTGATCATGCACCGGACGCTGGTCGGCCGGGGCATCGTCCGCACCGCCGCGCTGATCCCGTACGGCATAGTCACGGTGGTGGCCGCCTTCTCCTGGCGGTACGCCTGGACGCCCGGCACCGGCTACCTGGCCAACCTCTTCGACGGCAGCGCGCCGCTGACCGAGCGGGCCAGCTCGCTGGCGATCATCATGCTGGCCGAGATCTGGAAGACCACCCCGTTCATGGCCCTGCTGCTGATGGCCGGGCTGGCGCTGGTCCCGGAGGACCTGCTCAAGGCCGCCTCCACCGACGGGGCGACCGCCTGGCAGCGGTTCACCAAGGTGATGCTGCCGGTGATGAAGCCGGCGATCCTGGTCGCGCTGCTGTTCCGCACCCTGGACGCGTTCCGGGTCTTCGACAACATCTTCGTGCTGACGGCGGGCGGCAACGAGACCTCCTCGGTGTCGATGCTCGCCTACAACAACCTGATCCGGGGCCTCAACCTCGGCATCGGTTCGACGATGTCGGTGCTGATCTTCCTCACCGTGGCGATCACCGCCTTCGTCTTCGTGAAGCTGTTCGGTACCGCTGCTCCGGGCAGCGACGACGGGGAGAGGCGCTGACATGGCCGAAACCACCACCCGGGCGAAGCTGCGCTGGGGTCTGCTGGACGTCATCGTCGTCGTCTTCGCGCTGATCCCGGTGCTCTGGATCGCCTCGCTGTCGTTCAAGACCCCGGCCACCCTCACCGACGGGAGGTTCATCCCCCGCGAGTGGACGCTGGACAACTACCGGACGATCTTCGACACCGACCAGTTCGTCCGGGCACTGGTGAACTCGATCGGCATCGCGCTGATCGCCACGCTGATCGCGGTGGTGCTCGGGGCGATGGCCGCGTACGCGATCTCGCGGCTGGACTTCCCCGGCAAGAAGCTGCTGGTCGGCGTCTCCCTGCTGATCGCGATGTTCCCGCAGGTGTCGCTGGTGTCGCCGCTGTTCGAGATCGAGCGGCAGCTCGGCCTCTTCGACACCTGGCCGGGCCTGATCCTGCCGTACATCACCTTCGCGCTGCCGCTGGCGATCTACACGCTGTCGGCGTTCTTCAAGCAGATCCCGTGGGACCTGGAGAAGGCGGCCAAGATGGACGGCGCCACCCAGGGCCAGGCGTTCCGGCGGGTGATCGCCCCGCTGGCCGCGCCCGGCCTGTTCACTACGGCGATCCTGGTCTTCATCTTCTGCTGGAACGACTTCCTCTTCGCGATCACGCTCACCTCCACCGAGCGGGCCCGCACGGTGCCGGTGGCGCTGTCGTTCTTCACCGGCGAGTCGCAGTTCGAGGATCCCACCGGGGCGATCTGCGCCGCCGCCGTGGTGATCACCATTCCGATCATCCTGTTCGTGCTCTTCTTCCAGCGCCGCATCGTCTCCGGACTGACCTCCGGCGCAGTCAAGGGATAGGTGGTAGTCGTGGCTGACATCGTGCTCGACAAGGTGAGCAAGCGGTTCCCGGACGGGACCGTGGCGGTGCAGGACGTCGATCTGGAGATCGCCGACGGCGAGTTCGTCATCCTGGTCGGCCCCTCCGGCTGCGGGAAGTCCACCACCCTCAACATGATCGCCGGGTTGGAGGACATCAGCTCCGGTGAGCTGCGCATCGCCGGGCAGCGGGTGAACGACAAGGCGCCCCGGGACCGGGACATCGCGATGGTGTTCCAGTCGTACGCGCTCTACCCGAACATGACCGTCCGGGAGAACATGGCCTTCCCGCTGCGGCTGCAGAAGCTGGACAAGGAGACCATCACCCAGAAGGTGGACGAGGCGGCCAAGGTCCTGGAGCTGACCGCGCTGCTGGACCGTAAGCCGGCGAACCTCTCCGGCGGCCAGCGCCAGCGGGTGGCGATGGGTCGGGCCATCGTCCGCCAGCCCAAGGCGTTCCTGATGGACGAGCCGCTGTCCAACCTGGACGCCAAGCTGCGGGTGCAGATGCGCACCGTGGTGTCCCGGCTGCAGAAGCAGCTCGGCACCACCACCGTCTACGTCACCCACGATCAGACCGAGGCGATGACCCTCGGCGACCGAGTGGTGATCATGCGGGGCGGCGCGGTGCAGCAGGTCGGCCCGCCGCAGGAGCTCTACGACCACCCCCGCAACCTCTTCGTCGCCGGTTTCATCGGCTCCCCGTCGATGAACTTCCTGCACGCGGCGGTCTCCGATGGCACCTTGCGGACGGCGCTCGGCGACGTGCCGATCGGCGATCGGCTTCGCCGGCAGCTCGAAGGGGCCGACGCTCCCCGCGAGCTGATCCTCGGCATCCGTCCGGAACACTTCGAGGACGCCGAGCTGGTCGACGACGAGACCCGCCGCCGGGGCATGGAGTTCGAGGCGCCGGTGGACATCGTCGAGTCGATGGGCTCGGACAAGTACGTCTACTTCACCGTCGAGGGGGAGCGGGCCAGCGCCGCCGAGCTGGAGGAACTGGCCGCCGACGCCGGCGCCGCCGACTTCACCGGCACCGGGGCCAGCCTGGTCACCCGCCTGTCGGCCGAGTCCCCGGTGGCGGAGGGCACGAGCCGCCGGGTCTGGTTCAACCTGGAGAAGATCCACCTGTTCGACCCGTCCAGCGGTCGCAACCTGACCCTGCACGAGGGCCGGGCCGCGGGCGCGCTGGCCGACTGACGGTCGTCGCCGAGGGGCCGGTGGGTGTCCACCCCCGGCCCCCTCGCGTTGCCGCCCCGGCCCCAGTCCCGGAGCAGCTACCGAGCCTGGGCGTCCTCACCGACCGTCACACCGCCCGTGCCGGCCGACACCCGAGCGGCACGCTTTGCTCTGCTGCCGCCCCGGCAACAGTGACGATCCGTGGCTGTTGCCGGGAGGGCAGCAGAGCAAAGCGTGCGAGGCGAGGGTGGCGGGGTGGGGTAAGAGTTCGGCATCCAGGCAGGTCAGGGAGATGGCGCGTGTCTGGGCGGCCGGCGTCGCTCGCGGGTGGAGGTCAGTCCGGTTACGGATGGTGACGATGCGGGTGGCGCGGAGCCGGGGTCACCAGGAGTGATGAAGGGGCAGGCCGAGGAAGTCGGCGTACCGGGTGAGGGCGGCCTCGACCCGACCGCGCACCGTGTCGTCGAACGGGGTCAGCTGCCGCACGGTCACGCTGACCCGGGCCCGGCCGATGGTGCGCTTCCACGTGCCCACGACCCGGCCGCCGCGCACGATCGTGGACTGGAACACGCCGTTGCCGCCGGGGACCACGGCCTGCCGGTGCGCGGGGTCGAGCATCAGCGTGCGGTCCTTGTAGCCGAGCAGGTACTCGTCGAACCCGGGCAGCGCCAGCACGTCGTCGCGCGCGGTGCGGGGTGCGTCCAGCAACGCCGCGTCGAGCACGGCCGGCACCCCGTCCACCTCCACCGTGGCCAGGTCGTCGCCGGCCACCGCGATGCCCCGCCGGGCGTCCGTCGCGGTCAGCCCCGTCCAGCCGGCGAAGTCCTGCCGCGTTGTCGGCCCGTGGGACCGGAAGTAGCGGAGCGCCAGCAGACCGAGCGCCTCGTCGCGCTCGAGGCGGCGCGGCTCGGGCGCCCACTCGTCGAGCAGGGCGAAGGTCTGCTCGGTCCCGACGTGCGGGGCGATGCAGGTGACGCCGCGCTGGCTGGCGTACCAGAGCAGGTGGTAGCCGCGCTGGCCGGCCGGGTCGATGCCGGCGGCGGCCAGGGTGGCCAGGCACTCGGCGCGGGTGAGCCGGCCGCCGCCGGCCAGGGCCGCGCCGAGCACGTCGGCCGCCCGGTCGGCGTCCGCCTCGGTGAGGCCGAGCGCGTTCCGGCGGGCCGCCGCGCCGCGCAGCGCCCGCACGCCGGTCACCTCGAGCATCCAGCGGGCGTCCCGCGGGGGTACGAGGTGCACGGTGCCCCGCATCGGCCAGGTACGCAACGCCTCCCGGCGTTCCAGGGCCGCCCGCACGTCCGCCACCGTCCACCCGGGCAGGCGGGTGCCCAGCGACCACAGGCCGCTCGCCGCGTCCTGCGCCTGCATCGCGCCGAACCACTCGACCACGCCGGCGATGTCCCGCGGCCGGCCGCGCGGGTGCTCCCGCAACAGCAGGCTGGTCATCCGTAACGCCAACGCCTGGCCGCCGGTCAACCGCACAGTGCCGCCCTTCGCCCGGTAACGACGGTCAGCCTAGGCGGCGGCACCGACACCGATCCGGACACGGCGCCGGGCGGGCGGGCCACGGCCCACCCGCCCGACGTCCACGATCACCGACCGTGGCGTGCGCGGTCAGCGCCGCCGGCGTGCCGGCTCCGGCACGTCCGCGTCGACCCGCTCGCGGCGGACCTGGGCGTCGATCGGCTCATTCTCGACGATCTCGTCCTTGGTCAGCCGGACCCGCTCGACCGGCACCTGGTCCTTGCCGACCACGGGCCGCTCGGCGCGCAGCTCCATCTCACGCTGCTCGTCGCGGATGTCCGGCCGGACGTCGCCGCGGTTCGCCGCGGTGATCGGCTCGCGCACCACCCGTACCTCGTCGTGCTCGACCGGCACCGTGGTGTGCACGTCCTCGGTCACCACGTGCTTGTTCAGCCGGGCCTTGCCCGCCGGCTCGCTCTGCGTACCGACCCGCAGCCGCTCCTCGGACCGGGTCACCTCCGGCGCACCGGGCCGCCGCTGCGGCTGTTCCTGCTGCTGCTGGATCTGGTAATGCCGGTAGAGCTGGGCGAGCTGGTCCGCGCCGAGCGGCGCCTCGGTCCCCGACTCGACGGCGGGCGCGCTGCGCACGGTCGCCTTGTCGTAGGGCACCCGCAGGCGACCCTCGGCCATCCCGGCCCCGGCAAGCGGCGCCATGGACTCGTGGTGTCCCATCACGCCGGTCTTCACACTGACCCAGGTGGCCTCGCCGGCCGGATCGGCCCAGACCTGGGCCACAGTGCCGATCTTGGCGCCCGAGCGGTCCTGGACGTCCTGCCCGTACAGCGAGCGGACCTGCTGTTCGGTGAGTCGCATCGTTCGTCCTTCCTCTCGTGGGTCACGACGTGGCTACCCGGCCCGCGCGGAGCACATTCGTGAGGACGGCCGTGGATAGCAGCAGCGGGAGAACAGGTGCCGGAGGGGACGCATAAGTGTCGGGACATCGGGGATGCGCCGTCCGGGACCGTAGCGAAGAATGCGAGGTATGAGATGACCGCGTCCAGTGAGCCCGCCCCGCGCGCCCGTCCTGCCGGAGGTACGCCGGCCAAGACCAGCGCCGCCGCCACCTTCGCCCTGGTGTTCGGCGTCGCGGCGCTGTTCAGCGTGCTGACCGCCATCCTCGCCTGGATCGGTCTGCTGCTCGGGATCATCGGGGTGATCCTGGGGATCGTCGGACTGAAGATGAGCCGCCGCCCGGGGGTGACCGGGCGGGGGGTGGCGATCGGGGGGCTGGTGCTCAGCATCCTGGCGGTGCTGCTCGGGTTGGCCCTCGCGGCCGGGATCAGCACCTTCGTCAACGACGAGGGTGCGGTGGACCGCCTCCAGCAACAGGTCGACGACCTGCGCGACCGACTCGACGACTGAGCCGGACACGGGCCGCCGACCTGTTGGCGAAGCCCCCCAGCTGACACGGGCCCTGATCGCGCTACGCCCGCTCTCGCGGGCGGAGCGCGATCCCCCCGTTCAGGTTCCGTCGTGCGTCGGCGGTGTCCCGGGCCGCCGGCACCCGTGCGATCAGGATCCCGGCCGGCGCGGCCGGCGGGCATCGCCCCGCAGGGAACTTGCGCAAATCTTGAGCCGGGGGGCGCGTGGTCGTCCTGATCAGCGGGTCGCGACCGGAGCGCCGAGAGCGACCTTCGCCGACCGGCAGCCGGCCGGCCGCTGCTGCCCGGCTCCGTGCCGCCGCCGGTTCAGTGCCGGTCGGCGGCGATCAGCTCGCGTACGCCGGGCGCCACCTCGGCGGCGAATCGGCGCAGGTCGTCGGGGTCGTCGCTGCCGAGGATGAAGACGCTGACGCCCTCGCTCAGTGCCAGGTCCGCCAGTTCCTCGGCCCACTGCTCCGCGGGCCCGTCCAGCGGGCCGCGACCGACCGCGCCGAACCGTCCGGTGATGTTGAGCAGCCGCCGGACGTCCCGGGGCGACCGGCCGGCCTGCTCGGCGGCGTCGTCGATGATCCGGTTGCCGGTGGTCAGGTCGTCGGGTTGCAGGTAGCCCAGCGACGGGAGCCAGCCGTCGGCCCGCCGGCCGGTGAGCGCGAGCATCCGGGGTTTGTAGGCGCCCAGCCAGATCGGCACCGGGTGGGCGGGGGCCGGGCCGCGCTTGGCGCCGTGCACCCGATGGAACTCGCCGTCGACCCGCACGCCGCCGCGCCCGTCGGCGTCCCACAGTTGCCGGATGACGTCGATGGCCTCCTCCAGGGCCCGCACCCCCTGGGCCGGGGTGAGCCGGCGGCCGCCCATCGCCTCGATGGCGTCCCAGAACGCGCCCGCCCCCAGGCCCAGCCGGACCCGGCCGCCGCTGAGCAGGTCGAGGCTCGCCACGCTGCGCGCGAGGACCGCCGGCGGGCGCAGCGGAAGGTTCGTCACGTTCGCCGACAGGCCCACCGTGCTGGTCCGCGCGGCGACGTAGCTCAGCAGGGTCCAGGTGTCGAGCAACTTCGGCTGGTACGGATGGTCCTGGAAGGTGACCAGGTCCAGCCCGACCTGCTCGGCCAGGACGGCGAGAGCGACGGTGCCCGCCGGGTCGTCGCTCGCCGGTGTGGTGAACGATCCGAAGAGCAGCGGGTGACCGTAGTCGCTCATCGCCGGTCGGACCCCGGGTAGGGCGGGCACGAGGGCCGGCGCGTTCCGATGCTCATCCGCCTCTTCTTCCCGTCACGGCCGCGGGCAGTCCATCGATTCCGGGTGCCGGGATGCCGGCCTCGACCGGGGCAGGCTCCGCGCGATCGCTCGATCTTGCAGTTTGACCCGGCACGGGACGGGTAGTCGCGGGAGCTGATTCGAACCGAGGAGGGACGTGCCGATGGACGGCCAGGTCAAGGTAGCGGTGGTCTACTACAGCGCGACCGGCATCACCTACCAGATGGCGCAGGCGGCCTGCGAGGCGGCCGGCGAGGCCGGCGCCGAGGTGCGCCTGCGCAAGGTACGCGAGCTGGCGCCCGACGAGGCGATCCGCTCCAACTCGGGCTGGCAGGCCCACCACCTGGAGACGCAGGACGTCCCCGAGGCCCAGCTCGACGATCTGTCCTGGGCCGACGTGATCATCTTCGGCTCGCCCACCCGCTACGGCATGATCGCCGCCCAGCTCAAGCAGTTCATCGACACCACCGGCCCGCTCTGGTCGCAGGGCGCCCTGGTGGACAAGGTCTACAGCGCCTTCACCTCCACCGCGACCTCGCACGGCGGGCAGGAGTCCACCCTGCTGTCGCTGTTCACGATCTTCTACCACTGGGGCGGGCTCGTGGTGACCCCCGGCTACACCGACCCGAGCCAGTTCGCCGCGGGCAACCCGTACGGCGCCTCGCACACCAGCAACAACGGGGAGACTGCCCCGGACCAGCTGGCGTTGGGCGCGACCGCCCTGACCGCCAAGCGGGCGGTGCGCATCGGCGCCGCGGTCAAGCGCGGCCTGGCCGCCGGCTGACGTACTGGGCGACCGGTGGCCCGGGCGGGGGCTCTCGGCCCGTCCGGCCACCGGTCGCCGCAACCCCTACCCGCGATCGGCCGGTCCATGCGCGATCAGCGCCGGACGGGCCAGCAGGTGCCCGAGCAGGTCCGCCAGGACGGCCAGCCCGTCCCGGCTGAGCACCGACTCCGGGTGGAACTGCACCCCGGCGAAACCGGGGCCGCGCAGCGCGTGCACCGCCCCGTCGGCCGGGTCACGGGACACCTCCACCGGCCCGTACCGGGTGCCGAGCCGGTCGCGGTCGGCCAGGGCGGTGAAGGTGGAGTAGAAGCCCACCCGCCGGGACGTGCCGAAGACCCGCACGTCGCGCTGCAGTCCCTGGTACGGCGCCTCCCGTCGGTGCAGCGGCAACCCCAGCAGGCCGGCGAGCAGCTGGTGGCCGAGGCAGACCGCCAGCGTGGGCAGGCCGGCGGCGAGCCGGTCGGCCAGCAGCGCCCGCAGCGCCGCCATCTTCGGCTCGGTGATCGCGCCCGGGTCGCCCGGCCCGGGCCCCACCACCACCAGGTCGTACCCGTCGAGCGGGGCCGCCCGTTGCCACGGCCGCACGTCCACGTCGAGACCCAGGGCGCCGAGCTGGTGGGCGAGCATCCCGGTGAAGGTGTCCTCACCGTCCACGATCAGCGCCCGCCGGCCGGCCAGCCCGGCCAGCCTGGTCGTTCCGGGCACCCGCTCCTCGAGCCAGAACCGGGCCAGTGGCGTGTTCCGTGCGGCTAGCACCGCCCGCACCTCGGGGTCGTCGGCGAGGCGTACCGCCCGGGTGGGGTCGGTGGCCGGCGCCTGCGGAGCCAGCCCCAGCGCGGCGAGCACGCCGGCCGCCTTGGCGTGCGTCTCGGCGACCTCGCCGGCGGCGGTGGAGTGCCGCACCAGGGTCGCCCCGACCGGCACCCGCAGCTCACCGGCGGGGGAGATCTCCGCCGTCCGGATCAGGATCGGCGCGTCCAGCGTCTGCCGTCCCTGGCTGTCGCGCCCCAGCAGGGCCAACACGCCGGAGTAGTAGCGCCGTCCGGAGCGCTCGTGCCGGGCGATCACCCGGCAGGCGTTCTCCATCGGACTGCCGGTGACCGTCGGGGCGAACATCGTCTCCCGCAGCACCTCCCGGACGTCCTTCGAGCCGCGTCCGGCGAGCAGGTACTCGGTGTGCGCGAGGTGCGCCATCTCCTTCAGGTACGGCCCGACCACCTGGCCGCCGTGCTCGGCGACCGTGGCCATCATCTTCAGCTCCTCGTCGAGCACCATGTACAGCTCCTCGACCTCCTTGGGGTCGCGGAGGAAGCGCAGCAGGGCGGCGCGGTCCGGGGTCGCGCCGGCGTGCCGGAAGGTGCCGCTGATCGGGTTCATCATCACCAGCCCGTCGTCGACGCTGACGTGCCGCTCCGGGCTTGCGCCGACCAGGATCCGGTGCCCGGTGTACACCAGGAACGTCCAGTACGCGCCCCGCTCGGCGAGCAGCAGCCGGCGCAGCGCCGCCAGCCCCGCCCGCAGCGGCGATCCCTGCACCGTCGCCCGCAGCGTGCGGTGGATGACGAAGTTGGCGCCCTCGCCGCGGCCGATCTCCTCGGTCAGCACCCGTTCGACGGTGCCGGCGTACTCCTCGTCGGCGACGTCGAAGGCGGCGCCCGTGGTGACCACCGGGGCCTGCGGGAGCGCGGCGAGCGCGTCGGCCAGGGCGATCGGCGCGTGCCCGGCTATCTCCAGGTATTCCAGCGGCGTGCCGTCGTCGACGCACTCGAAGCCCCGCTCGGCGATCTGCCGGTACGGCACCAGGGCCAGCGTGCGGGGGCCGGCCGCCCCGTCCGGCAGCGGCAGGTCGACGAGCCGGTCGGCGGTGCGGACCGTACCCGTGAAGAGGTCGAGGTGCGCGGCGCCCTCGCGACGGACGAGCGCGAACGGGCCGGGGTCGGCGTCGTGCGCGAGGGCGGCGAGCAGGTCGTGCGGGCGGTTCATCGGTGTCTCCTCCGGGGCCGTCGGCGCCGCCCGTCGGGGCGGCCCGGGAGCCGGGGGAGAGACCGGCGGCCGCCTCGTCGGGCGGCCGCGTGGGAAAGCTACGCGCGGAAGGTGGCCGCCGGGTCGGCGGGCCACCAGCAGGACAGGTGCGCGAGCATGTCGACCACCCTACGCGGCGCCCGCCCGGCGGGGAAGCCGTCCGAGGTACACGGCCGCGCCCTGGCCACCGATCGAGGCTTCGCCGGGCCGGTCGGCGGGTACCGTGACCGGCGATGAACATTCTCGCTCTCGACCTCGGCACCTCCTCGGTACGCGGGCTCGTGCTCGACGCCGACGCGGAGCCGCGGCCGGGTGCGCTGGCGCGGCGCAAGGTGCACGTGGACATCGGCGACCGGGGCTCGGGCACCCTCGACCCCGCGCAATACCTGGCCTGCCTGGTCGAGTGCCTGGACGAGCTCGCCGCCGCCGGGCACCTGCGCGACGTGCACCTGGTCGCGGTCTCGGCGCAGTGGCACTCGGTGCTGCCGCTCGACCCCGCGGGCGCGCCGCTCGGGCCGGTCCTGACCTGGCTGGACACCCGCGCCATGGCGCCCCCCGGCAACGGCGGCCCGGCCGATCCCGACGCCTACCACCGACGGATCGGCGGGTGGTGGCACCGGGGCTACTGGCCGCTCCGGCTGCCCTGGCTCCGGGCGCGGTGCGACACCCCGATCGCCCGGTTCGCCGGCCTGGCCGAGTACGTCCTCGGCCAGCTGCTCGACACCGCGCCGATGTCGGTCTCCATGGCCTCCGGTACCGGACTGCTCGACCTGCGCACGCTGACCTGGGACGCCGAAGCCTGCGAGCTGGCCGGGGTCCGCCCGGGCGAGCTGCCCGAGCTGGCGCCGACGGGGTGGAGCGGGCGACTGCGCGCGGAGCACGCCCGTCGGTGGCCGCAGCTGGCCGACGTCGCCTGGTCCGTCCCGGTCGGTGACGGGGCCGCCTCCAACGTGGGCTCCGGTTGCGTGGACGGGCGGCGTGCGGCGGTGACCGTGGGCACCTCCGCGGCGGTCCGGCTGCTGCATCGGCTGCCGGCCGGTGAGCCGCTGCCGCCGCTGCCCGAGGAACTCTGGCGTTACCGGGTGGACCACGAGTACGTGGTGACCGGGGCGGCCTACTCCAGCGGGGGCAACCTGTACACCTGGGCGAAGCGGGAGTTGCGGCTGCCCGAGAGCCGGGAGCTGCATGCCGCGCTGGCCCGCGTGCCGCTGGACGGCGGCGCGGTGACGGCCGACCCCCGCCTGGGCGGCGACCGGCCACCCGGCTTCGCTCCGGCCGGTTCCGGCGGGCTGCGCGGGCTCAGCTTCTCCACCACCGGCGTGGAGATCCTGGCCGGACTGATGGCCAGCCTGTGCCGGATGGTGGCCGACGATCTGACCGTGCTGGAGTCCACCGTCGAGACGCCGATGGAGGTGGTGCTGGGTGGGGGAGCGATGGCGGCCTCCGCCTGGTGGCGCTCGGCGTTCGCCACGGCGCTGGCACCCCGCCCGGTGCGGCACCGCGCCGAGCCGGAGATCGGGGCGATCGGCGCGGCGCTGGTGGCGCTGGGCCGGGTGCCCGAGGCGGGGCGGCTGGCGATGACCGACCCGCTCGACGAGGGACACGCGCCGCAGCGCTCCGGCGCCGCTTCCTGACCGGAGCTGTGCCATGCCCCGTTGACACAGCTCGCGGGCCTGGTTGGATGGACCCCGCTCCCTGACGCGGGGGAGGCGGGGGACCGAGGAGGCAGGTGTGGGCGCAGGTCCCGACCCGAGGCAGGGCGAGCAGGGTGGTCGGAGCCGGGGGGGCGTCCGGGTCGTACCGCACCGGCGGCGCTCGCCGTTCCGGCTGCGCGACTGGCGGATGCGCACCAAGCTCGCCACCGTGCTGGTCATCCCGTCGGTGGCCTTCCTGGTGCTGGCCGGCGTGCAGACCGCGGCGCTGGTCGGGCAGACCACCGCGCTGAGCGACTTCGCCCGGCAGGTCGGCATCGGCCGGCAGATCACCACCGTGGTGGACCGGCTCCAGCAGGAGCGGGACCGCTCCGCCGGGGAGCTGGCCGAGCTGCGCCGGGCCGGGAGCGAGGCCGACCGGGAGGCGGCGATCAGCGCGCTGCGGCCGTTGCAGGCGGCCACCGACCAGGCCGTCAGCGAGCTGCGCGGGGCCGCGCAGCCGCTGGCCGACGCCGACGCGTCTTGGCGGGTGGCGTACGGCGAGGCGCTGGAGGCGTACGACCAGGTGGTCTACATCCGGGCCGCGGTGCCGCCGGCGGTGCTCAACAGCGACACCATCCTGAGCAACTACCACCGGGCCATCGAGGCGCTGCTCAACCTGCTGGCGGAGCCCTCGCCGGGGGAGCAGCAGCCCGTGCTCACCGACGCCGTGCTGCGGTACGTGCAGCTCGCCCGGGTCAAGGAGCTGTCGTCGCGGATCCGCGGGCAGCTCTACGCCGCCGCCCGGGCCGGCCGCTACGACCTGGACGACCAGGTGACCCTCACCGACCTGCGGGCGCAGCAGCTGGCCGCGCTCGGCGCGTTCCGGGTCGCCGCCACCAACGATCAGGTCCGGCTCTACGACCGGACCTCGGTCGATCCGGCGTTCGTCGCGGCGATGAAGCTGGAGGAGAAGAGCCTGCCCACCGGCGGTGCCGGCGCGGAGGTACTGCCCGCGCCGCAGTGGTGGGCCGCCAGCGAGCAGCGGCAGGAGCTGCTGCGCCAGCTGGAGGCGCGGGTGCTGGACGACGCGGTGACCCGGGCCGACACGGTCAGCGGCGACCGGCTGCGCACCACCCTGCTGGTGGTCGGCGGCATCGTGGTGGTGCTCGGGCTGGCCGTGCTGCTCGCCCTGCTCATCGGCCGGTCCATCGCCAACTCCCTGCAGCGCCTGCGCGGGCAGGCGCTGCGGATCGCCCAGGTCGAGCTGCCGTACGCGCTGGACCGGCTCCGCTCGGTGCAGGGCGGCGTGCCCGCCATCGACGTGCCGCCCCCGGTCGTCCGTTCCTCCGACGAGATCGGCGAGCTGGCCGAGGCGTTCGTCGCAGTGCACCGCAGCGCGGTCAGCGTCGCGATGGAGCAGGCGGAGACGCGGCGCACCGTCAACGCGATGTTCGTCAACCTGGCCCGACGCAGCCAGGTGCTGGTGGAGCGGCAGCTGGAGCTGCTCGACGACCTGGAACGGGAGGAGGCCGACCCGGACCAGCTGGAGAACCTGTTCAAGCTGGACCACCTGGCCGCCCGGATGCGCCGTAACGACGAGAGCCTGCTGGTGCTGGCCGGCACGGAGTCCACCCGGCGGTGGAACCGCCCGGTCGGTCTCGGCGCGGTGCTGCTGGCCGCCAGCGCCGAGATCGAGCAGTACCAGCGGGTCCGCCGCGAGTCGGTGGCCGACCTGTACCTGGTCGGGCACGCCGTCGGCGAGCTGGTGCACCTGCTGGCCGAGCTGCTGGAGAACGCCACCGCCTTCTCCCGGCCCGACACTGTGGTGCGGGCGGGCGCCCGGGTCGAGGGCGGCGGCGCGGTGGTGGAGATCGTCGACCAGGGGTTGGGGATGAGCCCGGCGGCGCTGGAACAGGCCAACATCCTGCTGGCCTCCCCGCCGGCCGCCGACGTGGCCGCCTCGGAGCGGATGGGCCTGTTCGTGGTCAGCCACCTCGCCGCCCGGCACGGCATCCGGGTACGCCTCAGCGGTGGCGCCCAGGGCCTGGTCGCCCGGATCGACCTGCCCGCCGCGCTGCTGGCCGCCGCGCCCCCGGCGGAGCTGGACGCGCCGGTCTCACCCCGGATGCTGACCACGGCGGTCGCCGGCGCGACCCGACCCGGCGGGCCGCGACGCCCGGCCGGTGCGCCGGCGCCGACGGAGCTGCCGGTGGCCGGCCGTCGTCCCGACCCGGCTCCGGTGGTGCCCGCCCAGGGGCGGCCGGTGCCGGTCCGCGCCGAGGACGTCCTGTCGCCGGCCACGGACGGCCCGGCGGCCGGTGGCGGCTGGTGGTCCCGCCAGGGGCCGGCATCGTCCGCGGCGGTGCCGGCGGGTGATGTGACGCCCGCGCCGCCCGCGACGCCTGTCATCGGGGGCACCAACGAGCGGGGCCTCCCGGTTCGGGTGCCGATGGCTCAGCTCTCCGCGGTCACCGAGCCGGCCCGTCCGGAGGTTGCGCCCGCACGGGACGACCCGGACCCGGAGGCGGTCGGTGGGATGCTGTCGCGGCTGTACAGCGGGGTCCGCCGGGCCGAGGCCGAGGAGACCCGGGAGATAATTTTGCCGCCGTCGGGTGGGCACAGCGAAGGGGGACGACAGTGACGACGACCTTGAGCCAGGAGGCGCGGGACCTCAGCTGGCTGGTCAACGCGTTCGCGGAGCGGGTGCCGGGGGTGGCCCACGCCGTGGTGGTCTCCTCCGACGGGCTGCTGGTCGCGATCTCGGCGCACCTGCCCCGCGACCACGCCGACAAGCTCGCCGCAGTGACCTCCGGCCTGATGAGCATCACCGCGGGAGCGGCCCAGATGTTCGACGGCGACATCGTCAAGCAGACGGTCGTCGAGATGGGGCGCGGCTACTTCCTGGTGATGCAGATCCGCGACGGCTCGATCCTCGCCACGCTGGCCGCGTCGGACGCCGACATCGGCGTGGTGGGCTACGAGATGGCCCGGCTGGCCAAGCAGGCCGGTGAGATGCTCACCCCGGCGCTGCGCGCCGAGTTGCAGCAGGCGCTGCCCCGCTGACGACGTCCGCTCCCGCCGTGGCGGGAGCGGTCCCGCCCGGCCGGACCCGCCCGCCCCGGCGGGTCGGACCACCGGACCGCC
This sequence comes from Micromonospora purpureochromogenes, assembly GCF_900091515.1. Lineage (NCBI taxonomy): Bacteria > Bacillati > Actinomycetota > Actinomycetes > Micromonosporales > Micromonosporaceae > Micromonospora > Micromonospora purpureochromogenes. The sequence goes on from NZ_LT607410.1 coordinate 2,836,175, forward strand.
CCCACGCGGTCCGGTGCGCCGGTCCCGGCCGGCGGGTGGCTCAGAGGCCGTTGTCGCTGATGAGCCGCTGGTACCAGTGGGCGCTGCGCTTGGGGATGCGGCGCTGGGTGGCGTAGTCCACGTAGACCAGTCCCCAGCGCTGGTCGTAGCCCTCGGCCCACTCGAAGTTGTCCAGCAGCGACCAGACGTGGTAGCTCTCCAGCGGCACGCCGGCGGCGATCGCGCGGTGCGCGGCGGCGAAGTGGTCCCGCAGGAAGGCGATCCGGCCGGCGTCGTCGACGGTGCCGTCGGCGCCCAGGACGTCCGGGCAGGGCAGCCCGTTCTCGGTGACGGTGATCGGGACGGGGCCGTAGTCGCGGGTGACCCGGGTCAGGATGTCGTACATCCCCTCGGGGTAGATCTGCTGCCACTCCGCCTCGGAGGTGGCCCAGCGCTGCACGGTGCCGCCGTCGGCGGTGACGTAGATCGGCGTGTAGTACTGCACGGCCAGCAGGTCGACCGGGCTGGAGATGATCTCCAGGTCGCCGTCGGCGATGCCCCGGACCAGCCGGCTCTCCTCGCCGAGGTCGGCCAGCACGTCGGCCGGGTACGAACCGGTGAGGACGGAGTCCAGGTACAGCCGGTTCTCGTACCCGTCGTAGAGCCGGGTCGCGGCCGCCGCGGCCGGGGTGTCGTCGGCCGGGTAGCAGGGGTGCAGGTTGAACGCCGGCCCGATCCGCGCGGTGGAGCCGTTGGCGCGCAGGGCGCGTACCGCCAGGCCGTGCGCGAGCTGCAGGTGGTGGGCGACCAGGTACGCGGCGTCCGGATCCTGCCGGCCCGGGGCGTGGTGGCCCCAGAGGTAGCCGTTCTGCACCACGGTCTTCGGCTCGTTGACGGTCAGCCACACCGGCACCTGGTCGCCCAGGCCCCGGAACACGGCGTCGGCGTAGTCGGCGAAGCGGTACGCGGTGTCCCGGTTCTCCCAGCCGCCGGCGTCCTGCAACGACTGGGGCAGGTCCCAGTGGAAGAGGGTGACCATGGGCGCGATGCCGCGCTCGTGCAGGCCGTCGACGAGCCGGCGGTAGAAGTCGAGGCCGCGCTGGTTGGGTCGGCCGGTGCCGTCGGCCTGGATGCGGGGCCAGGAGACGGAGAAGCGGTAGCTGCGCAGGCCGAGGTCGCGCATCAGGTCCAGGTCCTCGGACCAGCGGTGATAGTGGTCCGCTGCCACGTCGCCGGTGTCGCCGTTGCGGGTCCGCCCCGGGGTACGGCTGAAGGTGTCCCAGATCGACTCGCCGCGCCCGTCCTCCTTGGCGGCGCCCTCGATCTGGTAGGCCGAGGTGGCCGCGCCCCAGCCGAAGTCGCGCGGGAAGCGCAGGGTGCCCGCGCCGGGGGTGGCGGTCGGGTCCCCGTCCGGCGGGGTGTCGCAGCCGGCCGTCACGGCGGCGGCCGCGCCGGCCACGGCGGCCCCGACCGGGGAGAGCCCGGCGCCGGCGGTGGCGGAGAGCGCGGCGCGGTGGAGCAGTCGCCGTCGGGTGAGTATCGACATCGGTCTTTCTCCTCAGGGTGCGGGCCACCCCGACGGCCGGGAGCGCTCCCAGCACCGGCGTGCGGCGTTCCGGCCGCCTCGGGGGCGGACCGCCAGCCTAGAGGGCCGCGCGGAGGCGGCCGGGATGGGGGAAGTGGAGATGTGACGGGCGCCGTCGGTCGTCCGACGCGCCGGGCGGGGCGCAGATAGCGAGCGAGGCCGGCCGGGCGGCGTACGCGCCTGTCCCGTCGGCCTCTTTTCCCGTCGACTACGGGGGTTTAGTGTGGGGACGGGGAGGGCAACCCCCGTCCCCACCTTGATGCACACACGCACGAGTCGAATTGGCGTCCGCCGTGCGTGTCGCGCGGGAGCCGGGCCACGCGAGTGGCTCTGGTTCCACCTCCCTCCGTCACTGGCGGGTGTCGGCTGACGACGGTGTCCGGGCTGGCCCGCCGTCAGCCTCTTGGCTTGCACCGCGGCCGGGCGACCACGGTCGACGAAACAATTGCAGTTCGTCGATGGAAGCGCTCCCATCGGCGATGCAGCGACTGTAACGCCCGTCACGGGTTTGTGAAAGCCCCAAAACGAGATCGAAACATCGATCGGGCCCTACCTGCGGTGTTGTCGTGGGAGCGCTTCCATGGCAGACTGTCGAATCGACGCAGCGGAGCCAGCTCGCGTGAGCGTGGGTCGCCGAGGGCATCCGGATCTCCGGACGGCGCCCGAGGAACGGCCGCCGGTGCCGCCCCAGGGGCGGCAGACCGGCGCAGTTCCCCACCGACCACCTTCCCGGGCGCCTCCGTCCCCCCGCGTTTCCTGCTCGCGTGGAGGCGCCTCGCCGGCGGCCCCGTCAGGCTCCGGCCCTCCTCCGAGGAGACACCGCGCACATGAGACTCTGGGCAAGACGTCGCCGGACGGCGATGGTCGCCGCCACCGCGCTGGCCATCGGCGGGGTGACCCTGCCGGCCGGCGCCGCGCAGGCCGCCCCCGCCTGCGACGTGGTCTACGCGACCAACGACTGGAACACCGGTTTCACCGCCAACGTCACCGTCAAGAACCTCGGCGACGCGCTCACCGGCTGGACGCTCAAGTTCTCCTTCCCGAACAGCTCCCAGCGCGTCACCCAGGGCTGGTCGGCGAAGTGGAGCCAGACCGGCAGCGAGGTCACCGCGACCAACGAGTCGTGGAACGGCAGCCTCGGCACCGGCGCGTCGACCACCATCGGGTTCAACGGCGCGTACTCGGGCAGCAACCCGAAGCCCACCGCCTTCACCCTCAACGGGGTCGCCTGCAACGGCACCCCGGCCAACCAGCCGCCGACGGTGTCGCTGGGGCTGCCGACCGGGCCGTTCGAGGCGCCGGCCGACGTGCCGCTCACCGCCACCGCCAGCGACCCGGACGGGACGATCGCCAAGGTCCAGTTCTACCGCAACGGCCTGCTGGTCAACACCGACACCACCGCCCCGTACGGCTACACCCTGGAGGACCTGCCGGCCGGCAGCTACACCGTGCAGGCCAAGGCGTACGACAACGCCAACGGCGTCGCGGTTGCGGAGAGGACGTTCACCGTCAACCCCGCCTCCGGTCCGGTGCTGGTGGCCACCCCGTCGGCGGTCAGCGTGACCGAGGGCGGCACCGGCACGGTCAACCTGAAGCTGAGCGCGGCGCCCAGCGCCAACGTGCCGGTGACCCTCACCCGCACCGGCGACACCGACGTCACCGTCACCCCGGCGACGGTCACGCTGACGCCGACCAACTGGAACACCGGGGTGACGGCCACCGTCGCCGCGGCCGAGGATGCGGACACCCTGGGCGGCACCGCCACCGTCACGGCTTCGGCCAGCGGCTTCGCGCCACTGGCGATCGCCGTCACGGAGATCGACAACGACACCCCGGGCGGGGACAACGCCTACCTCAAGCGGTTCCTCGACCAGTACGGCAAGATCAAGAACTCCGGGTACTTCAGCCCGGAGGGCGTGCCGTACCACTCGGTGGAGACGCTGATCGTCGAGGCGCCCGACCACGGCCACGAGACCACCTCGGAGGCGTTCAGCTTCTGGCTCTGGCTGGAGGCGCAGTACGGCCGGGTCACCCAGAACTGGGCCCCGTTCAACAACGCCTGGACGGTGATGGAAAAATACATAATTCCGAATCATTCGGACCAGCCCACCGCCGGCGCGGCGGGCACCGCCCAGTACGCCGCCGAGTACAACCTGCCCAGCCAGTACCCGTCGCAGTTGCAGCCCTCCGTTCCGGTCGGCCAAGACCCGCTCCGCTCGGAACTGCAGAGCACCTACGGCACCGGTGACATCTACGGCATGCACTGGCTGCTGGACGTCGACAACACCTACGGCTTCGGCCGCTGCGGTGACGGCACCACCCGGCCGGCGTACATCAACACCTTCCAGCGGGGCACGCAGGAATCGGTGTGGGAGACAGTGCCGCAGCCCTCCTGCGACACCTTCGCCCACGGCGGCCAGTACGGCTACCTCGACCTGTTCGTCAAGGAGGGCAGCGCCCCCGCGAAGCAGTGGAAGTACACCAACGCCCCGGACGCCGACGCCCGCGCCGTGCAGGCCGCGTACTGGGCGCTGACCTGGGCCAAGGCCCAGGGCAGGGAGGCCGACGTGGCGGCCACCGTGGCGAAGGCCGCCAAGATGGGTGACTACCTGCGCTACGCCATGTTCGACAAGTACTTCAAGAAGATCGGCAACTGCGTCGGGGCCAGCACCTGCCCGGCCGGCAGTGGCCGGGACTCGGCGCACTACCTGATGTCCTGGTACTACGCCTGGGGCGGCGCGTACGACCCCAGCCAGAACTGGTCCTGGCGGATCGGCTCCAGCCACAACCACTTCGGCTACCAGAACCCGCTCGCGGCCTGGGCGCTGACCAACGTGCCGGAGCTGAAGCCCAAGTCGCCGACCGCGGTCGCCGACTGGCAGAAGAGCTTCGACCGGCAGTTGGAGTTCTACACCTGGCTCCAGTCCGCCGAGGGCGGCATCGCCGGTGGCGCGACCAACAGTTGGGACGGCAGCTACGCCCAGCCGCCGGCCGGCACCGCCACCTTCTACGGCATGTACTACGACGTCGACCCGGTCTACAACGACCCGCCGTCCAACCAGTGGTTCGGCATGCAGGCCTGGTCGATGCAGCGGATCGCCGAGCTGTACCTGCAGACCGGCAACGCCAGGGCCAAGGCGCTGCTGGACAAGTGGGTGCCGTGGGCGATCGCCAACACCACGGTGGGCACCAACTGGTCGATCCCGTCGGACATGAAGTGGACCGGCCAGCCCGACAACTGGGACCCGGCCAACCCGCAGGCGAACACCAACCTGCACGTCGAGGTGACGGTGAAGGGCCAGGACGTCGGCGTCGCCGCCGCCTACGCCCGCACCCTGATCGCGTACGCGGCGAAGTCGGGCAACGTGTCGGCGAAGAACACCGCCAAGGGGCTGCTGGACGCCCTCTCCGCGGCCAGCGACGCCAAGGGCGTCTCCACCACCGAGAAGCGCGGCGACTACCGGCGCTTCGACGACGTCTACACCGCCGCCGACGGACAGGGCCTCTACGTTCCGCCCGGCTGGACCGGGAAGATGCCCAACGGCGACGCCATCGCCGCGGGTAAGAGCTTCCTGGACATCCGGTCGTTCTACAAGAACGACCCCGACTGGCCGAAGGTGCAGGCCTACCTCAACGGTGGCGCCGAGCCGACCTTCAACTACCACCGGTTCTGGGCCCAGGCCGACGTGGCCATGGCGTACGCCGACTACGGCAACCTGTTCCCGAACGGGTGAGGTGACCTTCCCGGGTGGGTGGCGCGGCGCCACCCACCCGGGGGCCGACCGGGCCCGGGGGAGCGGACCGCCCGGTCGGCGGGCGGCCTGACTCCCACGGTCGGGCCGGGGGTGGGTCGACCGTCCGGTCGACGCAGCGGACGGTCGGCCCACCCCACCGCCCGCAGCCGTGTGCGTCGGGGAAAAGCCGCGAAAAAAGAGGGCGTCGTGGGATCACACGACGCCGCGCGACGGAGTACCGTGTTTCTCGGAGAGGCCGCTCCCCCCGTGGCGGCCTCTCCCTTAATTTTCCCCGGGTTCAGCTGCCGTCCGGGGTGACCGGGTGCCGCAGCCCCGGGTGGCCGGCCGGCAGCGACCGCCGGATCAGCATCCAGCTCACCGTCAGCGCCGCCGCCACCAGCGGCCAGGTCAGCGCCGCCCGGGCCACCGTCAGCGCGACCACCTGACCGCCGAGGTACAGCGGCAGGAACACCGCCACCCGCAACGCGTACGTCGCCGCCCAGACCCAGCTGCCCCGCGAGTACGCCCGCAGCAGCGCCCGGTCCCGCCGCCACCGGCCCCGCTGCCGCAGCGCCACCCCGACCACCACTCCCAGCAGCGGCCAGCGCACCACGATGCTGACCACCCAGACCAGCGCGCTGGCCGCGTTGGAGAAGAGCTGCACCAGGAAGAAGTCGGCCGCCCGTCCGGTGTAGAGCGCGATCAACGCGGCGACGCAGACGGCGAGCAGCCCGACCAGCACCGACCTCGGCCGGTCGCCCCGGCGCAGCCGCCACCCGGCCACCGTCGTGCCGGCCAGCACGGCCGCCGCCACCCCGCCGGCGATGGACCGTCCGGTCAGCAGCCAGCCGAGGGTGAACGCCACCGGTGGCAGGGTCGCGTCCACCGCACCGCGCCGCCCGCCCAGCAGGTCCGCCAGCGACTCCGGCTGCTCCGCGACCGCCGGCTCCCGTTCCGCCGTACCGCCCACCGTCACCTCCCGTGGTCCGGCCCCAACCTAGCCGGGACGCTCCGGTGGCCCGCCGAGCGACCTGCCGGACATGCCGCTACGGTGTGCGGGTGCGCGCGACGGCAAGGGGTTGGACCGCGGTCTGGTTGGTCGTACTGGCTCTGCTCCAGGCGGCCGCTCTCGTGGTGCTGTGGCGCTTCGCCGTGCACACCGGGACCGGCCAGTGGCTGGACACGGTCGCGTTGACCGGCAACCAGATCGGCCAGGATCGCATCGACGGGCCGGTCAGCCGCATCCTCAACGCGATGTCGGTGGTGTCGCTGCTCGCCGCCACGGCGGTGATCGGCTTCATCGCGCTGATCCGTGGCCGCAAGGGGCTCGCCGTCGCGGCCACCCTGCTGATCGCCGGCGCGAACGTCAGCACGCAACTGCTCAAACACATCCTCGACCGGCCGGCGCTGGGCATCGACCCGGAACGCGACGCCGCCGGCAACAGCCTGCCCAGCGGGCACACCACCATCGCCGCCTCGGTGGCGCTGGCGCTGGTCCTGGTGCTGCCGCCCAAGGTGCGCCCGCTCGGGGCGTTCCTCGGCGTCGCGTACGCCGCCAGCGCCGGCGTGGCCACCCTCTCCGCCGGCTGGCACCGGCCCAGCGACGCCGTGGCCGCGTTCCTCGTGGTCGGCGTCTGGGCCGCGCTGGCCGGGCTGCTCCTGCTGGCCTTCCAGCGGGAGCAGGCGCAGGTCTGGGGCGAGGAGGCGCACCGGGTCGGCGCGGCCCTGCTGGGGCTGGGCGGCCTGGCGGCCGTCGTCGCCAGCGGGCTGGCCCTGTCCTGGCTGCTCGACCAGCAGCAGGTGCCGGTCGACGAGCTGAGCCGCCGTCCGCTCTTCATCGGGTACGCGGGCAGCGCCGCCGGCATCGCCGGCACGATGGCCGTGGTGGCCGCGCTGGTGCTGCTCCCGATGCACCGCCTGGTGCCCCGCTACAAGGGCTGATCAGCGCCGGTACGTCCCGACCATGGTGCCGCTGGCCAGCTCCCGGCCGGCCAGTGCCGCGTGCACGTCGGCGGCCTGCGGGGCGTCGGCCAGGTCGACCGGGCGTTCCAGGGCGTACAGCCGGAAGAAGTAGCGGTGCGCCTCTTCGCCCTGCGGCGGGTGCGGTCCACCCCACCCGGTGGTGCCGAAGCCGTTGGGCCACTCCCGGCCGCCCTCGGGGACCATGCCCTCGCCGACCCCGCCGGAGGTCGGGGAGATCCCGGTGACCAGCCAGTGCAGGAACGGGCTCCGCCCGGCGTCCGGGTCCTCGACCAGCAGCAGCAGCTCGGTCGCGGACTCCGGTACGTCGGACCACTCCAACGGCGGTGAGGCGTTCCCGCCGTCTCGCGAGAACCGCCCCGGCAACTGGTCGTGGTCGTTGAACGCGGTGCTGCGCAGCATGATGCCGGCCATCTGTCGCCCGCCCCCTCTCGTCGGCCCGGCGCGTACCCGCGACCGGCCGGCCGAAACCGACGTGGCAGGGTACGAGCGCGAGGACGGCGGGGGAGGATCGGCCCGGTGGAGACGGTACGGACGGCGTTCCGGGACGAGTGCGTTCGGCTCGACGGGGTGCTGCGCACCCTGACCGAGGCGGACCTGGACCGCCCGACCCCCTGCCCACCCTGGGCCGTCCGCGACCTCGTCGCCCACGTCAGCACCGGCGCCGGCCGTCTGGTCGACATGCTCGCCGCGCCGGCCCCGCCCCGGGCGGAGGTGGACGCCGCGGGCTACTTCGGCGCGGCGAAGTTCACCCCGGAGGTCGACGCCGCGCGGGTCGACAGCGCCCGCCGGGAGGCCCGCCGACCGGCCGACGTGGCGGCGACGGCCGAGGCCTTCACCGCCGCCTGGCGGGGCACCGACTCCGCCGTCGCGGCGCAGCCCGCCGACCGGGTGGTCCGCACCCGGCACGGCGACGCGATGACCCTGTCCGACTTCCTGGTCACCCGGGTGGTGGAGGTCGGCGTGCACGGCCTCGACCTGGCCCGGGCGCTGGACCGGCGGCCGTGGCTGACCCCGACCGCCGCCCGGGTGGTCGCCGACCTGCTCACCGGCGGCCGGCCCGTCCCGGCGCGGCTGGGCTGGGACCCGCTCACCGTGATCCGCAAGACCACCGGGCGGCTGCCGCTCACCGAGGCCGAGCGCGCCGAGATCGCGACGGCGGATTTCCGCTGGCTCTCCTTCGCCGGCTGACGTGCCCGGCTCGGCCCGACGCCGGTAAACCGTCCGCCGGCCCTTTGGGTCGCCGGTGGCCGGTAACCGTCCGCCGGCCCTTTGGGTCGCCGATGGCCGGTAAACCGTCCGCCGCCCTTTGGGTCGCCGGTGGCCGGTAACCGTCCGCCGGCCGTTTGGGTTCGCCGGCCGCGCAGCAGGCTCGCGCCCGCCGTGCTGGCGGCCGGTCCGCCGTAGCTCGGGTCAGTCGCCGGTCCGGGGCGCGGGGACCGCGGCGACCGTGCGGCGCAGATGCGCCAGGACGATCGGGTCGATGTGCCCCGACACCAGCCGTTCCTCGAGGTTCTCCCAGCCCGCCCAGGAAGCGAGCGCCTCCTCCAGCGCGGGCCCGGCGACCGTCGCGGGCGCCCCGGCGCCCACCGGGTGGACGGCGGCCGTCAGCCCGGCACCGCCGACCGGGTGGCCGGCGGCGGCCAGCAGACCGGCCACCTCGTCGGCGAGCGGGCCGGCCAGCTCCAGCAGGGTGGCCGGGTCGGGCTTCCCGAAGAGCATGGTGTGGATGTCGAGCAGCCGGTGCAGCTCCCCGACCGGGTCGAGGTGGTCGTCCACCCGCAGGTCGACCAGGTTGTCACCGGTGCCCGCGTACCCACCGCCGCGCTCGACCACCAGCAGGGCCGCGCTCTGGCGACCGCGCCGGTCGCCCCCGGCCTGCTCACCGGCGCGCAGGGCGGCGAGCAGGCGCTGCGGGAACGGCAGCGCCTCCCCGGCCAGCCAGCCGTCGCGCACCGCCTCGACGACCTGCGGGCCGGCCAGGATGTTGCCCTGGGCCGCCCAGCCGTCACCGGCCAGGCCACCGGCCCAGCCGCCGCAGCGCGGCCCGGTCCAGGTGGCGCCGGGGCCGGTGGCGCCGACCACACCGAGCTGCCGGTCGTCCCGGCCCGGATCGGCGGCGACCAGTTGGGCGATCACGTCGGCGGCGGGGACGCCCGCGCGCAGCAGCGCCAGCCCGCTCGGCCGGTAGGAGAGGTTGGCGTGGGCCTGGCTGGCCACCGCGCCCACCTCGGCCTCGGCCCCCGGCACCAGAGCGCCGGCGGCGAGGAACCTGCTGGCCACGGCGACGCCGTGCAGGCGGCCGTCGGCGGACCGGGCGACGAGGGAGAAGGTCACCGGTGAAGGTTAGCGCCGCCGTGGGGCACCCGGGAGCCCCCGAGTGCGGGCGGCGGTCGGCGGCCCCGGCCGGGGTGACCGACGCCACCGACCGGGGCTGGCCGGCCCGGCCGACGGCGGAGCCTGCCGAGCCTCCGGTCCCGGCCCCGGCAGGACCGGCCGACGGCGGGACATTTTCGTCCGTCTCTGCTCGGGCCCGGGACCGGGGCGGGCGCCGCCCGGCCCGGAACCGGGGCGGGCGCCGCCCGACGATCCCCGACCCTTGTCCGCGGCCGGGCGAGCGGGCACGATCGACCGGATGACGAACCGATGGGGCATGACGGTGCCGCTGGGCGGCGTCCCGCTCGCCGACCACGCCGCGGTCTACGCGGCCCTCGACCGGGCCGGGTTCACCGACGTCTGGTCGTCGGAGGTCAACGGCGCCGACGCGTTCACCCCGCTCGCGCTCGCCGCCGCCTGGCAGCCGCGGCTGCGCCTCGGCACCGCGATCGCTCCGGTCTTCACCCGAGGGCCCGGGCTGCTGGCGATGAGCGCCGCCGCGCTCGCCGAGGCCGCTCCGGGGCGCTTCGCGCTGGGCATCGGCGCCTCCTCGCCGGTGCTCGTCGACGACTGGAACGCGATTCCGTTCACCGAGCCGTTCCGGCGTACCCGGGACGTGCTGCGCTTCCTCCAGGCGGCGCTGCGCGGGGAGACGGTGGACGGGGCGTTCGACACCTTCGCCGTACGCCGGTTCACCCTCGAACGCCCACCGGCGGTGCCGCCGCCGGTGCTGCTGGCCGCGCTGCGCCCCGGGATGCTCCGGCTGGCCGCCGCGGAGGCCGACGGGGTGATCCTCAACTGGCTCGCCGCCGACGACGTGCCGAAGGCCCTCGCCGAGCTGGGCGGGCGCGGCCCCGGCTTCGAGGTGGTCGCCCGGATCTTCGTCTGCCCCACCGAGGACGCCGGCTACGCCCGCACCCTCGGCCGGCGGCTGATCACCAGCTACCTGACCGTGCCGGCGTACGCCGAGTTCCACCGCTGGCTGGGCCGGGAGAGCGCATTAGGCCCGATGTGGACGGCCTGGGCCGCCGGGGACCGGCGGGGCGCCGGGGCGGCGGTGCCCGACGAGGTGGTCGACGCGCTGGTGCTGCACGGTTCGCCCGAGCGGTGCCGCGCGCAGGTGCGCCGCTACGCCGAGGCGGGGGTGGACGTGCCGGTGCTCGCGCTGCTGCCCACCCCGGAGCTGACGTCCGCCGGCGCCGCGGCGCTGGGCGACCTGATCGCCCGGCTCGGGCCGGCGGGGGAGGAGCGGGCGTGAACCTGACCGACCGGGTTGCGGTGATCACCGGCGCGGCCGGCGGCATCGGGTCGGCGCTGGCGCGCCGGTTCGCCGCCGAGGGCGCGGCGGCGCTGGTGCTGGCCGACCTGGATGCCACCGCCACCGGCGCGGTGGCCGAGAGCGTCGGCCCGGTCGCCCGGGCCGTCGCCGTGGACGTCACCGACGAGGACCAGGTCCGCGAGCTGGTCGCCGACACCGAGCGACGGTACGGCCGGATCGACCTGTTCTGCGCCAACGCGGGCGTGGCCACCGGCGGGGGCGTGGACGCGGCCGACGCGGAGTGGGACCGGTCCTGGCGGGTCAACGTGCTGTCCCACGTGTACGCCGCCCGCGCGGTGCTGCCGGCGATGCTGGCCCGGGGCGAGGGCTACCTGCTGAACACCTGCTCGGCGGCCGGGGTGCTGACCGCGGTGGGCGACGCCCCGTACACCGCCACCAAGCACGCGGCGGTCGGGTTCGCCGAGTGGTTGGCGATCACCTACCGCGACCAGGGCGTCCGGGTCAGCGCGCTCTGCCCGCAGGGGGTGGACACGCCGATGCTCGCCGACGGGCTGGCCGCCGGCCACCTCGGCGCCCGCGTGATCGCGGCCTCCGGCGCGGTGCTCACCCCCGATCAGGTGGCCGACGCGGCCATCGCCGGGCTGGCCGAGGACCGCTTCCTGATCCTGCCGCACCCCGAGGTCGCCGCGTACGCCCTGCGCCGCGCCCAGGACCCCGACGGCTGGCAGGCCGGCCTTCGCAAACTCGTCCGCCGCCTCCGCGCCTGACCGCTCCCGCCTCCCACCCCCTCCCGTTGCTCCCGCCCGCTCGGCCCGGTGATCAAGAATTTGCGTCTCAGCGGGCCGGTTTCCTGACGCAAACCTCTTGATCATCGTGGCCCGGCCGGGCCGGGCCGGGCCTGGCTTGGCTTGGCCCTTGTGGGTGGGGGCGCTGGGTGGGGTCAGGGGCGCCAGCGGAGGGGGCCGGGGTGGACCGACCAGAGCAGGCGGCGCCAGCGGGGGCGGGCGGCGCGCAGGGCCGCCACGTACTGCTCGGCGAGTGCCGACGCGCGGTCGGCGTGTGCCGGGGTGGCGCTACCGGGTGCGAAGGCGACCTGGTTGAGCAGGACGGCCAACTCGTCCACGTCCGGTCCGTCCACCATGGTCGGTGCGGTGGCGACGGCCGGGCCGTACCCGGCGTGGTCGGTCTCGCCGGTCGGGGGAGCGGTCGGGTCGCCGGTCGGGGGAGTGGTCCGGTCGGTGGTCGTGGTGGCGCGGGCGTCGGCCAGCGCCCGCCGGGCGTGCCGGGCCACCTCCGTGGCCGCCAGGTCGCCGCCGACCGGCCGGCCCGTCAGGCGCAGCGCGTCGGTGACCTCCCGCCAGGCGCCGGCGATCCGCTCGCCGGGGTCACCCCGTTCGCGGCGGGCCCGCGCCTGCGCCCGGCGCATCCCGGCCAGCGTGGCCAGCGCCGCCCCGAGAAGCAGCAGCAGGCCGGCGACCGCCACGGCGACCAGCACCGGCGTCGACAGACCCCGGTCACCTCCGGGACGGTCCGCGGCGGCCACCGCCGGCGGCGTCGCGGTCGGCTCCACGGTTGGCTCGGGCACCTCCGACGGGGGCGGGTCGTCCGGCGTCGGCCGGAAGTCCTCCTCCACCGGGCGGGGCTCGGTGTCCGGACGGGGCAGCGGGTCGAACGGCACCCAGCCGACGCCCGAGAAGAGCACCTCCGGCCAGGCGAACGCGTCCGCGGCCCGGACCGGACCGTCGCCGCGCGACTCGAAACCCACCACCACCCGGGTCGGCAGACCGGTCAGCCGGCCCAGCACCGCGAACGCCGCCGCGAACTGCTCCGACGTGCCGCGCTGCCCGCCGCCCCCGCGCGGTCCGAAGAGGAAGAAGTTCAAGTTCGGGTACGCGTGCCCGCTCGGCGCGTCCGCCACCACCCGGTAGTGCTCGGCGAGGAACTGCTCGATCGCGGCGGCCCGCGCGTACGGGGCGCCGTTGTCCTCGGCGAGCTGGCCGGCGAGCTTGCGCAGGGGCTCCGGCGTCCCGTCGGCGACCCGTAGCACCCGCGCCACCTCCGCTCCGGCCGGCACGTCGGCGGTGGCGAGCAGGTTCGCGTCCGGCCGCTCCCGCGCCGAGGTGACCGTGTACCGCAGTCCCGGGCTCAGCCCCTCCGGGCGGATCAGCGTCCCGGTCGCCGGGTCGTACGCCACCCGCGCCCCGGTGACCTCGCGCGGAGTGGCCACCGCCGGCAGCAGCCGTCCGGTCAGGTCGGCCACGGTGATCTCCTGCCGGACGGTCTCCACCGGCCCGACGCCGGGTGCCGTGGCGGGCAGGATCCGCCCCGCGTTGCGGTAGGTCGCGCCGACCCGCCAGGTCACCCCGTCGTAGTCGCTGAGCACCGCCAGCCGGATCCGGCTCTCGGTCCCCGCCGGCGCCCGCGTCGTCACGTCCAGCAGCTTCTGCTCCGGGTTGAGCGCCCAGCCGGAGATCCGAATCAGCGGGTTCTCGTCCAGCGACTCCACCCGCGGCGGCTCCACGTACCGGCGCGGGTCGACCGGCCGGTCGTCGACCCGGGCGGCCAGCAGCGGCCCGAGCAGGGCGGCCAGGCCCACCACCACCGCGAGGCCGATCGCGGTGCCCGCCATCAGCCGGGCCCGCACGGCCGCCCGGACCGCCGGGGCCAGCCCGGCCGTCGGGTCGGCCGTCCCCGGCGCGCCCCGCCGGTCGGACGCGGCCAGCCCCAGCGCGACCGCGCCGGCGAAGGCCACCGACGGCCAGGTGGCCGGGTCGGCGTTCGGCCCCACCACGTAGAGCGCGCCGGCGTAGAGCAGCGCCGGCGGCAGGAAGCCGAGCAGGGTCCGGCCGGCGCGCAGCGCCACCTCCGCGCCGGTCAGCCCGGCCAGCCAGGCCGCCACCAGCGGCACCAGCACGGTGTCCGGCGCGGGCTCGACCGGGATCATCGCGGTGAGCAGCCGGGGGATGCCGTTGCGGGCCGCGTCGGCGACGATCGGCCCGAAGCCGCCCGGCAGGTCGGCGTGCCGGGCGGCCAGGTGCAGCGAGAACGCCGTCCAGCCCGCCATCGCGGCCACCGACACCGGCGCCACCAGCCATGACGGCAACCGCCGGGCAGCCACGCTGACCAGCACCGAGCCGACCGCCGCGCCGAGCATCAGCCGGGTCAGCAGGTCGTCCGCGTACACCCGACCGAGCACCACGCCGGCCAGCGCGGTCAGCACGACCAGCGTCACCGGCACCGGCACCGCCCGCAGCCCCCGCCGTACCGTCGCGCCCCGACCGTCGCCCGGCGGCGCCGCCGGACCGGGCGCGGCCGGGCGGGCCTGCGTCGTCACCACCGGCGGACCCCGTCCCACTCGGCGGCGAACCCGGCGCCGTCGGCCACGTCCAGCACCACCAGGCCCGCCGCGGCGGCCGGCGTCGGCCCGTCCGCGCCGAGGACCGCCACCACCACCGACGGGTACGCCCCGCGCAGCGCGCCCACCTGCCCCAGGTCACCCCGGCCGCCCGGCCCGGTGAGGAAGACCAGCGTGTCGCCGGCCCGGTCCTGCCGCAGCCGGCTCGCCGAGGTGCGCAACGTGTCGGCATCGCCGTCGGTCAGCTCCACGGCGGCCAGCCGGTCCAGCGGCGGCTCGCCGGCCCGGTCCTCCCCGGGCGCCACCAGCAGCAGCGCCACCGGCAGGTCCTCCCGGACGGCGGCGGTGACCACCGAGGCGGCCGCCTCGCAGGCGGACTCGAAGGACTCGGCCACCCCGCCCACCCGCTGCGGATGGGCGCCGGCCCGGTTGTCCAGCAGCACCACGATCCGGGGCAGGCTGGTGTCCACGTTCTCCCGCACCATCAGCTCGCCGACCCGGGCGCTGGTGCGCCAGTGCACCCGACGCAGCTCGTCGCCGACCACGTATTCGCGCAGCGAGTCGAAGGTGATCGACCCGTGCGGCACGCTGTCCGACCGGCCGTCGAGGCTGCGCCCCGCGCCGGTGGGCACCGCGGTCAGCGGGTGGATCCGCGGGTGCACCCAGACCGGCACCGTGCCCCCGTACGGGCGGGAGAGCGCCACCAGCCCCAGCGGGTCGCGCCGGGTCACCCGCAGCGGACCGACCGGCACCACACCCCGGCGTCGCGTCGGCACCTCGTACCGGACGGTGGTGTCCCGCCCGGGACGCAGCCGCAGCACCGGCACGGGCACCGTCGCCGCGCCGCACCGGTCCTCGGCCAGCAGGTTCGCCGCCCGCAGCCGCCCGGCGTTGCGCACCATGACCGTCATGTGGGCCGGCTCGCCCCGGGCCACCCGGTCCGGGTCGGCGCTGCGGGAGACCTCCAGGCGGGGCCGCCGGGCCGCGGTCACCACGGCGTAGCCGACCGCCACCGCGGCCGCCGCGCCGAGCAGCGCCAACTCCGGGTACGCGAAGCGGAAGCCGACGCCGAGCAGCAGCACGGCGGCGACGAGCAGCCCGACGCCCCGGGCGGTGATCCCCATCGGCGTACGGCCGTCAGCCGTGCGCCGGGGCCGGCTGGCCCGACGGCAGCGGCACCGGCACCGACGCGATCGCCTGGCGCAGCACCTCGGCGGGGGTCACCCCGCGCACCTGCGCGTCCGGGGTGAGCAGCAGTCGGTGCGCGAAGACCGGCTCGGCGAGGGTCTTCAAATCCTCCGGCATGATCCAGCCCCGGCCGTCGATCAGCGCGTACGCGCACGCCGCGCGGGTCAACGCGATCACGCCCCGGGGGCTGACCCCGACCCGTACCTGCGGATGGTTGCGGGTCGCGGCGGCCAGCCGGACCGCGTACGCGTAGAGCGGCTCGGCGATGTGCACCCGGCGGGCCATCCGGACCATCTCCCCGACGGTGGCGGTGTCCGTGACCGCGCTGAGCGAGTCGGGGGAGCGGACCGTCGCGCCGCGCAACACCTCCACCTCCACCGCCTCGTCCGGGTACCCGACCGACAGCTTCACCAGGAAGCGGTCCAGCTGCGCCTCCGGCAACCGGTAGGTGCCGTCCATCTCGACCGGGTTCTGCGTGGCCACCACCAGGAAGGGCTGCGGCACCGGATGCCGGACGCCGTCCACGGTGACGGTGCGCTCCTCCATCACCTCCAGCAGCGCCGACTGGGTCTTCGGCGAGGCACGGTTGATCTCGTCGGCGATGACGATGTTGGCGAAGACCGGCCCCGGGTGGAACTCGAAGCCCCGGGTGGCCTGGTTGAAGATGGTCACCCCGGAGACGTCCGAGGGGAGCAGGTCCGGGGTGAACTGGATGCGGCGCCACTCACCCTTGACCGTCGCGGTGATCGCCCGGGCCAGGGTGGTCTTGCCGACGCCGGGCACGTCCTCCAGGAGGACGTGCCCCTGCGCGAACAGCGCGGTCAGCGCCAGCCGTACCACCTGCGGCTTGCCCAGCACGACCGCGTTGACGTTCTCCGCCAGCCGGGCGGCGAGAGCGGCGAAGCCCTGCACCTCCGGGTGGGTGAGCGGTTCCTGGGGGCTGTTCACGGTGGTGGTGCTCCTCGACTGGCTGGTACGGCGTCAGCAGGTGGGCAGGACGTTGATGTCGTCGCCGCCCTCGAGATTGAGCCACGCCCACGGGATGTAGTTGCGCCCGGAGTACTCGACCTGCACCCACCACGTGCTGCGCTTGTTGTGGTTGTAGATGTAGGCGTAGACCTCTTCGCCCGACTTCTTGCAGTACGCCTTGAGCCGGGTGCCGGGCTTGGCCCAACCGACCTGCCTGTTGTTGTCCTGCCGGGGCACGGAGAAGACCTCATTGCCGTTGCGGCCGGCCACGTCGTTGTCGCAGTAGCTCGCCTCCGGCCCGGACGCGCCGTTGTTGCAGGTGGCGACGCCGTACAGCGGGTCGGTGGTCTGCGCCCGGGTCGCGGTGCCCTTGCCGGCGGCGTTGCTCGCCGTGACCGTGAACGTGTACGCCGTCCCCGGCGTCAGGCCGGGCATCGTGATGCTGGAACAGGGACCCGGCTTCGCCGTCTCGCCGGCGGTGCTCAACGAGCAGGTGGCCTGCCCGCCGCCCGCGTCGACGGTGAAGGTGACGGTGGCCGCGGTGGCGGTCGCCGACGAGCCGGTCACCGTCACCCGGGGCGCCGCGACCGTCCGCGCGGTGGTGGTGGCCTCCGGGCCGGGGCCGGCCTCGTTGACCGCCTTCACCTTCACCGTCACGCTCTGCCCGTCGTCCAGCCCGCGCACCGTGGTCTGCGTGTCGGTCACCTCGCTGACCCTGCCCCCGACGTCGACCAGGTACTTCGTCACCAGGCGGCCGTTGTCGAGCGCCGGCGACCACTGCACGGCGACGGTGCCCCGCTGGTCGGCGACCGTGGTGGCCCGCAACTCGGCCGGCTGCCCCGGCGGGGCGAACGGCACCACCGTGTTGCTCACCGGTGAGGCCGCCGAGCCGGCGCCCTTGTCGTTGACGGACACCACGGTGAAGGCGTACTGGGTGCCGTACTCCAGCTCACCGGCCGGCACCACCAGCTCCGTCTTCGCCGACTCGCCGGCCGGGGCGTTCGTGCCGGCCGAGGTCGCGGTCACCGCGTACCTGGCGATGGTGTTGCCCTGCCCGTTCGCGGCCGGCCACTTCACCAGCACGGTGCCGTCCGGCCGGGCCTCGGCGGTCACGCCGGCCGGCGGGTCCGGCACGGCTGCCGTCGGCGTGACCGGGTTGCTCCGCCGAGCCGGGCCGTCGCCCTTGGCGTTCACCGCGTGCACCGCGAACGTGTAGGACTCGCCGTTGGTCAGGCCGGTGATCTCCACCGCCCGCTGGTTGGCGCCCACCTCGTGCTTCTGGCCGCCGCCCTCCACCACGTACCTGGTGATCTCGGCGCCGTTCGCGGCCGCCGGCTTCCAGCTCACCCGGGCCCGCGCGTTGCCGGCGGACGCGGTGACGCTGCGCGGCGCGCTCGGCTTGCCCACCTTCGGCTTCTTCGGCGGAGGCGGCGGCGGGGGAACCGGCGGCGGGTCGCCGCCGAGCACGTCGTTGGCGTACTTGTTGACCTCGCGCACCTGGTGCTTGTCGTCGACCACCCGGGCGGTCGACGAGTCGGGCGCGTTGATGAACAGGCGGTTCTCCCGCACGTCCAGCTCCAGCGGGCCGGTCATCCCCTTGCCCCGGATGGTGTCGACCAGCTGGCCGGCGCCGTCGAACGCGTAGACCGTCCCACTGGCCTCGTCGGCGCAGTAGAACCGGCCGGCCCAGGCCACCGCCGCGTTGAGCCGGTCACCGCTGCCCGGCACGGTGAACTGGCGTACCTCGCTGCCGTCGGCCACCACGTGCACCCGCCGCTCGCCGCCCACGGTGACCGGCACGGCCGGGCCGCTGGTCCGGGCCGGCAGCGTGCCCGCGGACGACATGGCCAGCGGGGTGCGCACCGTCTCGCCGGCGCGGACAGTGACCAGCGACGCCGAGGTGCGGTCCAGCACCGCCACGCCGTCGTCCAGCGTGGACACCACCAGCTCGTGGCTCGGCTCCGCCACCGTGTAGGTCTCGACCTGCTTCGGGCTGAGGCCGCCGCCGTCGGTCGGGGCGGAGGGCAGCTCCGCCGCGGTGACCGCCGAGACGGTCCCCTCGCTGGGGATCGCGATCCAGAGCCGGCCCTTGCCGTCGAACGCGCCGCCGGTGATGCCCGGCGGGTACCGCACCGGCTCACCCACCGGGGTGAGCCGGTGCGGATCCAGCTGCCGGACGATGCCCTGCACGGCGTCCACGACGAACGCCGCGTCCTCGTGCAGCACGACGTTCACCCCGAGGCCCGGGGTGGTCCGGGTGGTCGCGGTGATCTGGAGGGTGGCCAGGTCCAGCGAGCTGACCTGGCCGGTGTTCAGGTCGCGCAGGATCAGCAGCCGATCGGTCTGGGTGACCTGCATCGGGTGCCGCCGCGCGCCGGGGACCTCCATCCGGGTGTCGACCCGCGCGGTGACGCCGTTGACCCGGGCCATCTCGCTGCGCGCCGCGCTCCACAACCAGCTGCTCGCGTCGTAGTTGGCCACCGCGTTGTCGGCGGCGCCCAGCCCGAGCACCGTCAGCCCCATCGCCGCCAGCAGCGCGCCCACCATGCCGATGGTGACCAGCCCGCCGCGCATCCGGGAGCGGCGTGGCGGTGCGGCGGTGTCGGTCACGGTGCTCCGCCCCGCGTCGTCGATGGTGGCCACGTCCGGCTGCCTCCCCGTCTGGCTGTCCAGGTGGCGCGCCGTGTCCCCGGCGACCCTCCCCTGAGCCGTGGGACATCATATGGGCCGCGCCGGCACCGGGGAACCCGCTGGGTCCCCCTATGGACACCCAGCGTGTCCGCCGTGGACGGTCAGCCCGCCGGCGTCCGCCGCTCCCGGTCCGTGCAGACCTGTCCCGACGTGGCAAAGGCGTCCGTGGAGTACACCGCCAGCACCGTGAAGCAGTAGTCCACCGTGGAGCTGAGCCCGTTCACGGTGTAGGCCGTCTGTCCCGGGTCGACAGTGGCCATCACGCCGAGCGCCTTACCGGCGCGCCCGCCGGCGACCATGAACGGCACCCCGCCACCCGCCGGGTCGGACCAGGTGATCGTGACGCTCGTCCCGTCGTCGCGGAGCTTCAGGCCGGTGGGCGGCGCGCCGGTCGCCTTCGCCGCCCCCGGTGTGCCCCCGGTCGGCGCCGGCGGCACGCCCGGCTCGTCGCGGTCCAGCGCCACCGCGCCGACCGCCCCCGCGACCCCCAGCACCACGACGCCCGCCACGACGGCCAGCACCACGCGACCCCGCCCGCGCCGCTCCGGCGGCGCCTCGACCGGGTACGCCGGCGGTGGCTGGTACACCGGCGGATACGTCGTCTCCTGGCGCGGCTGCTCGATTGGGGCGTCGGTCTCCTCCGCCACCACGCGCGGCGGCATGTCGTACGCGACCAGTGGCTCGTCGACGAGTTCCAGCGGCCCGTCCGTGTCGGCCTGGATGCTGGCGTCGTCGTCCGCCCGCTCGTCGCGGACCGGGGAGGTGGTCAGCGGCTGCGGCGGCGCGGCGCTGCTCCACGGGGGCGCGGTCAGCCCCCACGGTGGCGTACTGACCGGCGGGGCGCTCATTGGATGGTGTGGTGCCGGCGGCCTGCTGGCCACGGGCGGCATCGGCGGCCGGTGCGCCTGGTGGGCCGGCGGGGTGCTCACGGGGTGATGCGGTGCCGGCGGGGTGCTGACCGGGTAGGTGGGTGCGGGCGGGGCGCTGGCCACGGGGGGCGCGCTGAGGTGGTGTGTCGGCGGGGCAACCGGACGGTGCGGTGGTCGCGGGGCGTTGATCGGGTGCGGGGGTGCCGGGACCGGCGGCGCGCTGATTGGCGGCACGGGTGCCGGCGGGACCGGCGGGACCGGCGGTGCAGGCGGCGGCGTGGCCGGTGCGGGTGGTGCGCTGATCGGCGGGGTGGCGCTGAACGGTGGCGTGCTGACCGGCGGGATGGCGGCCGCGCTGATCGGCCGCACGGGGACCGGGGGAGCGCTGACCTGGTGCGCGGTGGCCGGGGGAGCGCTGACCTGGTTTGCGGTGGCCGGGAAAGCGGTGGCCGGTGGTGCGCTGACGACCGGCGGTGCGGGTACCGGGCGGGCGGTCGTGGGCGCCCGGGGCGCCGGTGGTGCGCTCACCGGCGGCGCGCTGACGGGCTGGGATGTCCCGGCGTGAGGCGGCGCGCTGACCGGGCCGGTAGTGCCCGGGCCTGCGCTGACAGGGCCGGCGCTGACCGGCGGGGCGCTGACGGGCGGCGTGCTGACCGGGGCGTTCGTCGGTCGGGTCGTCGCCCGCGGCGTCGCCGCCTCGCGCTGAGCCTCCTCGCGTAGGAGCGGATCTATCTGCTGGACCTGGATGGTCGGCCGGTCCCAGCCGTGCGCCTTTGGAACCGCCGGTTGCGGGACCTCCGCGGCGGGCGGCTCGGCCGACCTGTCGGGCGGCGTGACCGGCGAAGCATGCGACGCGGTGGCGCCGGTGGTCACCGGACCCGGCGTACCTGCGGTGGTCACCGGACTCGGCATGGTGCCTCCGGTGGTCACCGGCGTACCCGTGGCGGGCCGGTGGTGCGGCGGAGGCGGAAGTGGCGCCGGCGCCGCGTCGGCCGGCGGCGCCGGAACCGTCCTGCTCGGCACCTGGGGTGCAGGTGGCATGACCTCGGATGCGGTCACCGGTCCAGGCGGTACCTCTGCCCGCTGAGGGACCGGGGGCGGTGGCACCGCCGCAGCCGGCGCCGGGCGCGGAGCCGGCGGCGTGGCGGCGGGCCCAGGCGTCGGCGGCAGGCTCGAGGTGGCGTCGGGTCCGGACGGCGAATCTGCCGGCGCGGTCGCCTGGTGCGGCGTGCTCGGTGGCACGGCCGGTGCCCGCAGGTGCGGCGGCGCCCACGGTGACGTGGTGGGGAAGGTGGCATCGACGTGCGCGGGTGGCCCGGGTCGGGGTGGATCGGGTACCACGGGCGGCTGCGGGGTCGGCCGGGCGGGCGGATGCGGCGCGGGCGGGGCCGACCGGGGCGCCGGCACCTGGGGCGCCGGCGGCACGGAGACCTGGCGGTGCGGCGCGGGCGGAAGCTGCGAGGCCGCGACGGGTGGCGCCGGCGCGGGTGGCGCCGGCGAGGGCGGCACCTGCCGTGCGGGTGGGGCCTGCGGTGGTGCAGAGACCTGTTGAGCCAGGGGTGGCGCCTGGGGTGCCGGCGGCACGGGCCGCTGCGGCGGCACCGGCGCCGTGGGTTGCTGCCGCACCGGCGGTACGGCAGGCCTCTGCTGTGGCATACCGGTCGTGGGTGCGGAGAACGCGCCGCCCGTGCTCGGCGCGGTGCTCGGCGGTCCGGCCTGCCGAACGGCGGGCGGCCCGGGGTGCTGGAGCGGAACCGGCCCGGGCTGCCGAACGGGACCGGGCTGCGGGGCCGGCCAGGGCGGGGCGACGGGCGCGGGCTGCGTCGCCGGCGGCCCGCCGCCGAGGTACTGCCGGGCCGCCCGTACCGCGGGATGGTGTTCACCGAGCACGGCGGGCCCGGCGGTGGCCACCCGGGTGTAGTTGCGGCGGGCCTCATGCCGATTGCCGAGCTCCTCGGCCACCGAACCCAGGTCGAAGGTGATGGCCAGCATCAGCGGCTCGGCGCCGGTCCACCGGCGCTCGCCCGCCGCGTACGCCTCCTCCAGCACCCGACGGGCGGCGGTCGGGTCATCGGCCTCGCGGTGCATCCGCGCCAGCAGGTGGGCGGTGCCCAGCACCTCCGGGTGGTCCTCGCCGTACGCGGGCCGGGCCGAGGCGATCGTGTCGGCCAGCAGCCGGCGGGCGGCGGGCAGATCACCGGCGGAACGGAGGGCGAGCGCCCGCTGCTGGGCGGCGACGAGGGGGGACGGTTGGGACACGTGAGCAATGCTGCCGGTAGACGGTGTCCGGACGCTACCCGCCCGACGGCACACCCCGCCGATGCTGCCCGCCCCATGCCCCTGACCTGGGCAGATGCCGCGACATTGCACCGGGCCGGCGGCGATGTGCATGATCCATCTCGGCGGTGTACAGTAATGCCCCGTGCGGCCCACCAGGGGCGGCTGGCCGGCAGGAGAGCCGGCGACGCCGACAGGGTAGGCTGGACGAGCAGGTCCGGGTGGCGGAATGGCAGACGCGCTAGCTTGAGGTGCTAGTGCCCGTATAGGGCGTGGGGGTTCAAGTCCCCCCTCGGACACGACTCATAACCCCACGGTGCGCGCTGAGATCAGCTTCAGCGCGCACCGTTTGCGTCTCAGGGTGATAAGTGAGCCGGAGTCCGAGTTGCCGGTAGACCTCGGCCTTGTCGGCGGGGTCGGCGTCGCGGAGCACGGTGGCGATGTCGCCGAGCACGTTCACCAGGGCCGTGATCTCTGCTCGGCTCATCCGGCGCGAGGGTGGTGCCCGCGTTCGTGTGCAGATCTGCTTCCGCGCGGGCGCGTTCGGCCCGTGTCTGGGCGATCCAGCCGGTGACGACCGCCGGGTCGGCACCAGCGTCGAGGGCGGCGCGGTAGCGCTCCAACTTGGCGTCGCACTCGGTGATGATCGTCTGGGCTGCTGTGCCGGTTGCGGGCGGATGATCTAGGGGCTGGGCGTCGGCCATCGCGGTGATCGTTTGTTCGATGCGGTGGGGCGCGAAGGCGGAGGCCAGCCAGGTGTCGAGCGGGTCGGTGAGGGCGTCCTCGCGCAGGTACACGTTGCGGGGGTGTGGGACCTGGTTGGCGAGGGCGTACTCCTGGGGGAAGCGGCAGCGGTAGTAGGCGTCGCCGTGGTTGTACTGGCCCTGCATGCGTCGGTCGCAGGCGGCGCAGTAGATGAGGCCGCGGAAGACGTACGGGTTGCGGGTGCGCTGCCGGACGTGTTGTCCGCCGGTTCCCTGTCCGCGCCATTGCAGGATCGCTTGGGCCTGCTCGAAGGTCGCGTCGTCGATGAGTGGTTCGTGCGTGATGTCTTTGGAGACCACCCACTTGTCGCGGGCGTTCCAGCGCATGACGCCGGTGTGGCCCATCGCCACGTCGTCGACGTCGAGCAGCACCTCGTCGGTGCGTTGCTTGTTCCAGACCTGCCGGCCGGTGTAGCGGGGGTTGGTCAGGATGACGCGGACGGCGCTCTTGGACCAGGCGACGCCGCTGCGGTGCCTATTGCGGGCCCGGTCGTGTGCTGATGGGCAGGGCACGTGATTGGCGGTGAGTCCCTCGGCGATGGCGAAGATGCCGATACCGGCGAGGAACTCGGCGAAGATTCGCCGGACGATCGGGGCCGTGCTCGTCCGGGGTGAGACCTTTGAGGCGTTTGCCGTCGGCAGCCTTGGCGGGGTTGGGATGGGGGCCAAGGTCGCGGAGTGTGTAGCCGTAGGGCGGGCGCCCGCCGAGGTAGCGGCCCTCGAGGAGGGTCTGGGCGGCCATGGCGGTGCGGACGCGGAGCTTGATCCGGTTTCGTTCGCCCTTGCTCATGCCGCCGAAAACGGACATGACCAGTTCGTGGGCCTCGTTGTCGGGGTCGATGGGGCCGCCGATCTCGGGGACCCAGAGTTCGACGCCGTAGTGGGCGAACAACGGCGACGGCGGGCCCGACCTACGCACCACCGTCGCCCACCTCACCACCGGCAGCCTGGGAACACCCGATGAGGCGACATGGGGGGATCTAGGCACCGGCGATCGCACGCTGGGAGCTCCTGATCGGCCGGCCCGATCCCGCGCCCACCCAACCCGGCCAGCACGGCAAGCCCGTGCTCGCACCGCCGTTCGTGGAGTGGCTCATGGGCCTACCCGCCAAATGGGTAACCGACCCCACGCTCGATCTCCCACGCACCGGCGCATTGCGCGTCCTCGGCAACGGCGTCGTCCCTGCCCAAGCGGCGACCGCCCTCCGTCTCCTGCTCTGCCGCCACCGCTGACGCCACACCACGCGGAACTCTTCGCGGGCGGCCCCATGCGGCCGCCCACGAAGAGCCGCGTTGCGGGTGTTCACTCAGGCTACTGGACTGAATAGTCCAAAATTTCATGCGACGGCCGTGTGCGCCAGTATCCGCTCGCGCGTGGTGTGGCCCTGGTGAGTGAGCTTCCGGGCTGCCTCCGCCCCGCTGTCCACCTGTATGTAATCGACGTTACACAGACTGGGCTTGGAAACCCACTTTCGACGGTGTTCACTCAAGCGAGTGGACGAAATGGTCCAGTACAGTCACCCGGAGGTTCATCCCCATGTCTCGCCTGACCGCTCCCGCGCGCGCCGACATCGACGCGAAGACGCAGGGCGCGCTCGACGCCATCGCGAAGCAGTTCGGCTTCGCGCCCAGCATGTTCACCACGCTCGCCGCGAACCCGACCGTGCTCAAGATCGTGATGGGCCTGCAGGGCAGCATCGCGAAGCTCCTGGACGCGAAGACGCGCCACACGATCGCCCTCGCGGTCTCTCAGTCGAACGGCTGCCACTACTGCCAGGCACTCCACGGTTTCATCTCGTCGAACCTCGGCGGTATGTCGGCGGAGGAGATCGAGCTCGCCCGCATGGGCACGTCCAGCGACCCGAAGCGCGCCGCCGTCGCGAAGTTCGCGCAGCACGTGATCGAGACGCGTGGCCAGGTCAGCGACGAGGACCTCGCAGCGATCCGCGAGGTCGGATATCTCGACCCGGAGATCCAGGCGATCGTCACCATCGTGGTCGTCACCCTGCTCACGAACTACCTCAACAACGTCAGCGACGCCGTCGTCGACGTCCCCGGCGCCGACCACCAGTCGGCCTGACTTTCCTCTCCACCCCCCGTTCAAACGAAGGAAAGCGCGATGTTGAATCTCGACAAGCTGATCACGAAGCACCTCACCCGCTACTTCGACCCGAGCAAGAGGATCCCGGAGGAGACGTTCCAGCAGCTGCTGCGTTACCTGCGCACCTCGCCGACGACGATCAACATCCAGCCGAACCGTTTCCATGTGCTGGAGACGCAGGATGGTAAGGACAAGCTCGCGGACGCACTGGTCGGCCGCTTCGCGGACAACGCGGAGAAGGTGCGCAACGCGTCGCACGCCATCGTCTTCACGACGCGCAAGGACATCCCCGACACGCACCTGCAGGAGATCTTCGAGAAGGAGCGCGCCGACGGGCGCTTCGCCGACCCGGAGATCCAGAAGGGATGGGAGGCGGGCGCCTCCAACTTCGTGGAGATCCAGACAAAGAACTATGGCGGGAACGTGCTCCACTGGCTTGAGAAGAACACCTACCTTGTCGTCGGCGCCACGATGATGGCCGCCGCATCCCTCGGGGTGGACGCGACGCCGATGGAGGGCTTCGACCGGGCGACCGTGGACGCGGCCTTCGACCTGACCGACACCGACTACACGACCACGCTGCTCCTGGTGCTCGGCTACCCCGACGAGGCTCGGGTCTCCCACCAGCCGGTCTCGCGGTTCGACGCGGAGAAGATCTTTACGCACATGTGACGGACGGGGCGGACATCGGACCGCGATGCCGGCCCCGTTCACCGCGACTCGGTTGCCCGGCGTCCGCACCTCCTCGACGGAGGCCGGGGCAATCGATCCCTGAGGACTTCGAGGAGGTCAAGATGCAGATTGATAAGGCAGTGCAGGATCGAGCCGCGACCCGCGCCGCCGAGCTTCCCGGCTCCGAGCACACACACCAGTTCACCGGCGACTGGGAGGTATGGAAAGTCGGCGGCAAGGTGTTCATGCTGCAGACGTCCATGCCCGGCGAGCCTGTCGTGATCCTGAAAGCTGATCCAAGCGACGCGGAGGCGCTCCGCGCAGCTCACGCGAGCATCTCGCCCGGCTACCACATGAACAAGAAGCACTGGATCACAGTGCGGGCGGGTGCGGACGTCGGGCCCGCGCTGGTCGACAGTCTCGTGACCGAGTCGTACCTCCTCGTCGTTGCCGGCCTGCCGAAGCAGAGCCGTCCCGTCAATCCCGCTTCGTTCCGCGTCCCGCCCTCCGCCGACTGATCACGCTGACGCCGACCGCGCCCAGAGCGCCGGGCGGGCCGTACGGTGTGAGCGTGATCGATGGGTTCGCTGCGCGGTACGCGGAGCTGGTAACGGGTTCCTACGACTGTGTGGACCGGCAGGATCTGGAGAAGCAGCAGGTACGGCAACGGCGCGCTCATGGGCACGGGCATGACGGCAGCGCAGGGCTCGAACTCGCTCAGAACCGCACTTCAGACAGCCGAACCGAGTATTCGAGCCCCACACGCCCGCGGCAGCGGCACCCCGGCGAGGGCGGTGCGCAGCCGGCCGATGTCCAGCCGCCCGCAGGCGAGGGTGTCATACAACGCCCCTTGACCCCGACGGTGCTCACCCACCAGCGACAACTCCACCAACGACCGGACCGGCCCATCGACGCACAACGCGGCGTCCGTCAGGTCGAACAACGCGTCCGCTGGCACGGTCAAGCAGCGGTAGAACGAGGTTAGATCAAGTTAGAGCTGTGCGAACGGCCCGACTTATCGCAACGGGCCATCGCCGGGGCCATTGGGGTCGTCGACCAGGTGGATCGCGGCTTCTTCGGCGCTCGCGGCACCCGCGTCGATTCCGGCGTCCCACGCCACTGACTCGGCCTCCTCGTCCGCGCCCAGACCCTCGTCGTAGGCGACGAGGCGCCCCGCGCGCGTGTCCCGCTCGTACCCCCGCCGGGTCAGCTCATCCTCGTCGTCGGCCACCTCGGCGTACGGATCGAGGTCCGGCTCCTCCTGACCCAGCAGTTGATCGAGGGACTCGCCCGCCCGCTGCTCGGCGATGGTGGTGCCGAAGCGGTTCGCGCCCGTCCAGCGATCTGCGGCGACGATGCCGGTATCGAGGGGATCACTGACGCGATCGTCGTCCAGGGTGTCCGAGGCGTCCAGGACCCCCTCGTCCTCGATCGCGTCCCACTCCTCGACGGGCTCGATGCTCTCGGTCTGGCTCACGGCCGTCTCTCCTTCGTAAGGCTCGAGCGATGGCGGAAACCTAGGATGTTTCCTGCCGATCTTGAAACTGGTTGGGTTACTGAGTGTCGGCTGCCGGTGTCAGGCGGCCTCGGGGCGGATGTTCCGGTACCGGCCGTCGCCTGTTCTGCTGGTCAAGGAGACCTCACGTGACGAGAGCGACCTCCTGCCAGGGACTGGCCGGCGGACCGGCCCATCTTCGCGGCTACGGCCCTACCCCCGCCGAAGCCGATGATGAGAACGCTCCGCACCCGCCCCCATCTGGACGTCCAGCGTCGCGGGGGGCCGGCGAGGGTGCGCGTCGCGCGCCAGAACCCATCCGGCGTGGAGCGGAACGTGGGTCGCCATCACCGGAGAAGAGCGGCCGCACCGTCGCCCGCAGGTCCAACCTCGTGGCGAGGCCGGTACACATCCTCGTGGACGAACTCGGGGTCCGCGTCGAGGGGCATGATGCGAGCGCGGAGTCAGCGAGGGTAGCTCAGCCGAGGTCGCGTTCGAACGCGGTGAGCTGCTCGTCGTCCCGGCCTCCCACGGGTTCGTGCTTGGGGTACGCGCCGGAGCCGGGATGGATCTTGTCGATGAGGTCGGTGTACTCCCGGTTGCGGGCAATGAACTCACCCACGACCGGGCAGATGATCGTGATCTTCTTCCCGCTCTCGCGGATCTCGTTCAGGACGCGAGAGACGAGTTCCGTGGCTACCCGATGGTGGCGGTAGGCGGGATCGACCCAGGTCGTCAGCAGAACGACACGGCCGCCCACGAACCGGTACGGGAGCTCGGCGATCGCTTCGGCGCCGAGGGTGGCGACCCATCGCCCGTGCTCCGCGTCGTTGATGACATCGAGCTCCCAGCTGGACTCCACCTCGCTGAGACCTGACTTGTCCAAAGCGGCGATGATCGCCGCGTTGTTCTCTTCGCGGGAGACCGCCTCGGCCTCGGGATTGATCGGCATCGTCACACTTCCTGTCGGGGAGCTGATGGGTGGTTCAGGACCGGGGTGAACCCTTGGTCACTCCCGGGTGCTCAGGGTCGATGAGGTCGGCGTACTCGGGGTTGTGCTCGATGAAGGTGCGCACGATCGGGCACAGGATGGTGACCGTCTTGCCTTGCGCGCGCACGTCGTTTAGGACGCGTCGGATCAGTTCGGTGGCGACGCCCTGTTTGCGGAACTCGGGGTACACCAGGGCGGCCAGCAGCACGAGTCGGTCGTCGCCGGCGACGTTGTAGGTCAGCCCGGCGATCTCGCGGTCGCCGACGATGGCGTCGTAGATGCCGGTTTTCTCGTCGTTGACGACGGCGAAGTCGAATGCGCGGGCATGGGGATCATCGAGGACCTCGTCAATGAGGACGGCCTGGTCCTGACTGGCTGTGCCTTTCTCCTCGGGGTGTCCGGCCTCGTCGGGGTACTCGGAGGCGTAGCGGGTCGGCTCGGCTGGGCCGGTCATGTGGGTGTCCCTTCGTTGATGGTCATCAGATCGGTCCCGGCTCGCGGCGACAGTCGTACTCGTCCAGCGTCTTCCCCTTGACGCGCTCGGTCGGGTTGAAAGCGGCGACGGCATCATCGAGAGCCGCCACGGTGGCGATGTTTGCCCGCAGCCGCCCGTCCCGCACCTGCTGGACGATCTCACTCAGTTGTCGACTCCCGCGCGCCGAAGTCGAGCGCCGTTTGACGGTCGGCAGCGCGTCCGGTGCCGATGACGTATGCGCCGGCCTGACGGGCGAGCTGTGCCGCCATCGAGCCGACTGCGCGGGCTCTGCCCTTCACGAAGGCGGCCGTGCTCGCACGGACCTTGCCATGCCGTCAAGCCCGTCATCGCGACGCCCGCGCCCAACGCGAAGTCGACGTGAACAGGGTGGCGATGAGGGCAAGTGCACCGTAGCCGAGCGCGATCTGCGGCAGCGAGAGGGCGTGGGAAAGTTGGCCGGCGAGAAGGGCCGGAATCGTAGCGCTGCTGTAGCAGAGCAGGTAGATCACGCTGAAGATCGATGCCCGGTCGGCCGGTGTGCTTCCGTGCAGCAGACCGCGAGTGGCGGCGCTGATGGCGATCCCTTGAGCGGCGCCGGCGACGATCGTTGCGGCGATGAACAACGCCAGTGTGCCGGTGGCGATCGCCGTGATGATGCCGATCATTCCGGCTAGGAAGGCGATCATGCCGAGACGTTGGGCTGCCGTTGTGGTGAACCGGCCGCCGAGGGGAGCGCCGAGAACGCTGGGACCCATGTAGGCGGCGAACACCAGTCCGACGACGAGCGGGCTGCTGGTGTGGAGCTGATCCTCGACCAGCGCAGGCACGAACGCTTGGTAGAAGGCCCCGGCCGCCCAGGTGGCCAGGAACACCGCCGCCGCGACGGGGAGCAGATGCCTGACCCGGGCTGGCACGTGGACCCGGGGTCGCAGCGATCGCCAAGCACCCGGCATCCGGGTGACGGTCTCCGGGCTGACGGCAATGAGACCGACAGACAGGAGGAGAAGGCCGATGACAACCAGAAAGACGAGGTCGCGTGGCCACGGCCCGAACTGAACCAGGGCGCCGGAGGCGATGGCGCCGACGGCGAGGCCAAGCATGACTGTCTGGCTGGAGGCGACAGAGGCCAACCACGCCGGCCTGGCGGGTGCGGCGTCGACGATGTACGCAGTGAGGCTGCTACTGGCCAGCCCGGCGCCAAGGCCCATCAGGAGCCGGCCGGTGATCAGGACGCCGATGTCGTGCACGTTCAACAGCAGCACACAGCCCAAGAGGAGCAGGACGAGGCTGGCGATCGAGGTGGGCCGCCGGCCCAGATGATTGGACAGTCGCCCCAGCACCAGCAGCGTGGTCAGAGTGGCGGTGGAGTACGCGACGACGGTCATCGAGATGCCGGCGTTGGTGAACCCGTCCTCGGCCCGATAGATGTTGAACAGCGGGATCGTCGAGCCCACAGCGGCAAACGCGGCCACCAGGGAGACCACCGCAGATATGAAGGTCAGCCGGAGCGTTCCGCCCCGGCCGGCCACGCTGGTCACTGGTACCGTGTTGAGCATCTATCTGCGCCTCTCTGTTGTGCTGAACTGTGCGGTTCGACGTGCGCTGTAGGTGGGCACAACGAACGGCGTCATGGTCCGACTGTTTGGTGTCGGTTCGCGGCGCCGTCTTACTTCAATGTCGCGATTGCGCTCCGTTGTGCGGTTCATCGGCGACGAACGTGAAGCCGCGGGTGGTCATGTCCGTGCGCCGGCGCTCAGTGGCCGGGAGGACAGCTCGGGCGGATGCGACGACACGATCCCGATCAGTTCCCATCAGCCGCGACTTCTGTGTGAATCCTGGTAGTAACGGTCCAGCTACGCGGCTCCGCCAGCAGCCGGGCCGCGGTCTGAGTGGGGCCTGCGGCCGGGCGTGTCACCCCGTGACCGAGTACCTCTCCAGGCTAGCCTCCCTGGACTTTATAGTCCAATCTACTGCTTCTGGTCAGAACCGCTCGGCCCTCGTGCATCATCAACGTCGTCGCCTCCCGCGACTCGGGCGGCCTCAAATCCAGACAACATGAAACATCGATGCTGTGATCCGCGACGAGCCCTGCGTGGCGTATCCACTGCGTCGGCGAGGTCCAACGGCAAGGCCTCAGCAAGATCGGTCCGCTCCGCCACGCCGGACAAACCGATCATCCCTTCGGACGATCTACAACCTCCTTCTACCGCGGACGTCAGAACTCGAGGACGTACTTGACCCCACCAGAGCGGCCCCGCGCGACCTGGTCCGCGATCGCGGCGCCGTTCTTGATTGGTGTCGTTTGGACGTCAATTCTCAGTTCGCCGGAGGCGGCGAGTGCCGCGAGTTCGCCGAGTGCACGTCCGTCGGGCTGCACGTAGAGGTCCGAGGTGGTGATTCCGCGAATCGGGTCGGGTGCGTCCGAGGTGATGGAGGTGAGGCGGCCTCCGTCGGTGAGCAGTCCGACCGCGTCCTCGGCGGTGCCTTTCGCGGCGATGAGAACGGCGTCGAATCGGCGATCGCTCTTCTGCGCCCAACCGTCAGCGTGGCTGTCGATGACCTCGCTGGCACCGAGGGCGCGGAGCCGATCGGCGTGGGCCGGCCCGGCACCGGCGACGATGTCGGCGCCCCGGAGGTGGGCGAGTTGCACGGCCAGTGACGCGGTGGGGCCGGACGCTCCGACGACGAGCAGGCGGGTGGTGGCGTCGACCTGGAGCTCGTCGAGGGCCTGCTGGGCGGTGAGCCCGGCGACCGGGAGTGCCGCCGCGATCTCCGGAGCCAGGTTCTCGGGCAGTCGTGCGACGTGCGCGGAACGGACCAGGACGCGCTTTGCCCAGGTGCCGCTGCCGCCGGGCAGGGGCGCCTCGTGGACCAGCACGAGGTCTCCCGTGCGGAATTCGGTCTCGTCCGGGCCGGTCGCGGTGACGCGGCCGACGGCTTCGACGCCCAGAGCTGCGGGCGGAACGAGGCCGACGTCCCATCCGCCGGTGTGAAGCAGGGCGTCCCACGGCCCGATCCCTGCCGCGACGACCTCCAGGACGAGCTCGCCCGCGTCAGGCTGGCGGGGGTCCGGAAGATCGAGGATCTCCAGAGCGCCGTTGGCGGCTCGAACACCGAGTCCGATCATGGTTCTTCCTCCTGTGTTGATTCTGTTGGGCGTGTTTCGGGTTTCAGGCGGCCGGGTTCGTGCTCGGATCCACGGGCCGCCTGGACTTCGGGAGTTTGTCGACCACGAGCCGGTAGGAGTCGGTGACGAGTTCCTTCACCAGGTTCTCGTCGAGGCTGGGCCCACCTGCTGCCGTGATCCAGTGCTTCTTGTCCATGTGGTAGCCGGTCGTGATCTCTGCGTACTGCTCGCGCAGCCCAACGGCCTCGTCCGGATCGGCCTTCAGGATCACGACGGGGTGTCCCGGCATGTCGGTCATGAGCATGAAGAGCTTGCCGCCCACCTTGTACAGCTCCCAATTCGGGCCGACACGGTGCTCGAACGTCACGTCCGGCAGCTCTGTCGCGTACTCGTTCGCGACCTTCTGGAGTTCCTGTCCGTCCATAGCTGATCAACTCCTCTAACGATCGGTTCGCCCGGGCCGGGCCGCTCAGGCGAAGGTGAAGCGACGCTCGGGCTCGAACCGCGACACCGGGGTCTTGTACTGCTTCGCCTCGTCGGGGTAGCCGAGCGCGAGCAGCACGGTGGTGGTGTGTCCGGTCGCGCGGATGTTGAAGGCCATGTCCACGCTGACCGCTCGCCGAGGTTGGCCGCCAGCCGCTCCTTGCCCTCCTGGGTGGACACGACGTAGAAGTGGTTCGGCTGGAGGTTCGTCGACGTGGGAGCCGAGCGCAGGAACTTCAGCAGCTGCTGAGGGGCTGTAGATAGCGGAAGTCGGATACGACTAGGGTTTGCGGGCGAGGAGTTCGCCCACCCGGTCGAAGCTGATGCCTGTCGTGGCCGAGGCGATGTCGCCGGCCTTGAGCGCCGTGGCCGCCTGTTCGAGAGCACCCATCGCATGCGTGTAGAGAGCAGGGCCCAGGCTGATGCGCTTGACCCCGGCCTTCTGCAGTTCAGAGACGGTCAGCACCTGGTCCGCCGGTGAGATGAGGACGTTCACGGGTGTCGGCGCGACGGCGGTGACGATCGCGACCAGGGACTCGAGTTCGGGCGGGAACGGCGCGTAGAGCACGTCGGCGCCGACCTCAGCGAAGGCCGTCAGCCGTCGGATGGTGTCATCGAGGTCAGGCCGCCCCTGGATGAAGTTGTCGGTGCGAGCGGTGACGACGATGCGTCGCTTCGCCGCGGCGACCGCACTGCGAACCCGGCCCACCGCGTCGTCGAAGTCGCGGATCGGGTCATTGGGATTCCCGGTGGTGTCCTCGATCCCGATGCCGGCCAGCGCGTGTGCGACGGCACCGTCCACGGTCGCGGCGACGTCCTCGGCGGTGACGCCGTAGCCGTCCTCGAAGTCACCGTTGACGGGCAACCCCGTGAGCCGGCCGAGCAGCTGTGCGTGGTCGAGATGCTCGTCGCGGGTGATGCTGTGGCATCCGTCGACGCGGCCGAGCGCGGCCGCCAGGGCCGCCGACGACGTGCCGATGGCCTCGAAGCCGGCATCCGCCAGGACCAGTGCCGACGCCTTGGCCGACGCGGGGTCGGGCAACTAAGCGCACGCCCCCGTCATCACCGCAACCTCGTCCGGGCACGGGTCGAACCAGGCATTGCAGCGCCACGGGCTGCCGATCCCCGACGACACGACCTCCGACAAGTCCGCCCTGCTCGGCGGACGCTCCACCGTCACTTCGCCGACTGCACCGCATCGCGTTCAAGCTGTCGCGGTCGACGGAGACGCTGTCGCCGTCCGAGGGCGGGACGACAACCGTTTGCTGCTCGGCCGTGATCACCGAGCAGCATGCGGCCTGATTTCAGCGCGTTCCGACGAACTCGGTCCTCACGCTCCATGCGAACTGAATCAGCAGGGTCACCGGGGACTTCTCGGCAATCTCATGCATCACCTTCAAGTCGTCGGGGTCAGGGTCTTCGCTCAGCGTGATCGTGCGCTGCAGGTAACGCTCTGCGCCTTCCTGCTCGGGCTCGTGGTAGTCGATCTCGACGGTGATGTCACCGGCGGTGTCGTACTTGTAGTCGACGTACTGCCTGAGCGTCTGAGCAGTGCACGACGCGAGCGCCATCAACAGGTACTCCGTCGGCGTCGGGCCTTCGCCGAGTGTGCCGTGGTGTGGTTCATCGGCGACGAACGTGAAGCCGCCGGTGGTCATGCCCGTGCGCCGGCGCTCAGTGGCCGGAAGGACAGCTCGGGCGGATGCGACGACACGATCCCGATCGGTTTCCATCAGCCGTGCCTTCCTGTAGATCCTGGTGTGAGGTTCCAGATACTCGGATCCAGCAGCAGCCGGCCGCAGTCGGAGCGGGGGCTGCGGCCGGGCGTCTTCACCCCATGACCGAGTACCTCAGCAGGCTAGCCGTGGTGGACCAGATAGTCCACTTGATCTCACGTGTCGGCAGCTGCGCGGCGCTCGTGATCATCAACCTCGCGGGTGTTCAAGCTGCACTGAGAGGTGGTTGGGATCAAGCTGCCCCCAGCATAACTCGCTCAACGCCACAGCCGGAGTGGACTTATTGGTCCTTCGAGGTTAGAGTTTGTCGTCGTTCACGCAGCGGGGTGGCGATCGTCGTCGCCTCCCGCGACACGCGGACTCAAACCGGACAACGTGAGGAACATCGACGCTCAATGATTTGCAGTGGCAGTGCGAGGCGATCCAGCCACGCGAGGAACGACTCGATGGCGGCTTCCTCGCCGCGGTGAAGACGACCGGCACCTACTGTCGGCCACCGTGTCGCGCCAAGCCCTCGCGAGGGAAACGTCGACTTTCACCCGACGGGGGCCAGCGCCGAGCTCGCTGAACACCGAGCCTGCAAGCGTTGCTCCCGACGCAGCGCCCCCGGCCCGGCCGGCGCCTGGCCAGTCGAGCTCGTTGGGGCGTTGGAGCGTTCATCGAGCCTTTTCCAAGCTGATCTTGCAGCTCAGGGCAGGTGCGGCGAGCCCGGGGATCGATGAGGGCGAGGCTCCAGGTAAGACAGCAGTCGACCAAGATCCGATGCCCCGACCGGGAGCCTCGCCCGTGCTGTCTTACCCTTCCACGATCTCGCTGTCCAGCCGCACCCTGAACCACCTCGCTGACCTCATCCGCCAGCACCGCAACCAGCATCGATCCCGGTGGCGGCGCCTCGATCCGGGCCGGCAGGCGCTGCTCGCCCTGGCCCACCTGCGCAACGGCGACACCTACACGCGGCTCGCCGCCGGGTTCGCCGTCGGCGTCGCCACCGCCTGGCGCTACGTACAGGAAGCGATCGTGCTGCTCGCAGCGGTCGCCGAGGATCTGGCCACGGCGATGCGGCGTATCCGGCAACTGGCGTACGCGATCCTGGACGGCACGTTGATTCCGATCGACCGCGTGGCAGACCAGAAGCCGTACTACTCCGGCAAGCACAAGCGCCATGGCGTGAACGTGCAGGTCATCGCCGATGCCGCCGGCCGGCTCGTCTGGGCCTCACCGGCACTGCCGGGCTCGGCGCACGACCTCACCGCCGCCCGCATCCACGGCATCATCGACGCGCTGACCAGCGCGGACGTGATGACCTTCGCCGACAAGGGCTACCAGGGCGCGCGGGGCAGCGTGCGCACGCCGTTCAAGCGGCGCCGCTTCCGGCCGAAGCTGTCGCGCCGGCAGAAGACGGTCAACCGGGCGCACGCGAGGATCCGAGCCCGCGGCGAACGGGCCATTGCCACGCTCAAGACCTGGAAGATCCTGGCCAAGCTGCGCTGCTGCCCGCGCCGCGCCACCGCAATCGTGCAGGCCATCCTCGTCTTGCACCACGTCGAAGCAAACCGCTACGCAGGATGAAAATGGCTCATCGAAGACGGCGTGGTCAATCGGGGTGGGATCGGCAGTTCGGTGCATCAGCTGGGGAGATCAATCCGCGATGTCGAGCAGCATTGCTCCAACAGGCAGCCGCCGACACGGCGGCACTGGTGTGCGCGCGCCGCGCAGGGGTCGCGCATGGGTCGCGACGAGCCCCGGTGGGGGCATCGGATCTCAGTTAACGGGTCGGCTCGCCGGACGGCTCCGTGAGGAACGATTTGATGTGCTCCAGCGCCATGTCCAGCGCAACTTCCATGGGCGCGACGTTGTGCGCGGCGTTCGCCAGCAAGTAGCCGCCTTGCAAAGCTGCCATCAACCCCGTGGCCAACTTCTCCGGGTCGGCGTCCTGGCGTAGTGCACCGCTGTCCCGCATCCGGTGCAGACCCTCACTGATCAGCTTTTCCCATGCCGCGAACGTTTCCAACAGCATCGATCGAGCCTGCTCATCCTGATCGGACAGCTCGACAGCCATCGACCCGAGGCCGCACCCGTATCTGCCGTTGTTCAGCGAGTTGGCCTGGACCAGCGCGTTACGCCACCGGACCAGCCCGGAGAACGATCTCAGCCGTTCGAGCCCGCCGCGCTCACGCTGAAGCACCAGCGCGCCTCGATACTTGACCAACGCGCGCACGAGCTCCTGCTTGTCGGCGAAGTGGTGGTAAAGCTGAGACTTGCTCGTCTGGCTTGCCTCGCGGACGTCGTCAAGGGTTGTCGCGTTCACTCCCCGCACGAACATCAGCCGGTTTGCCGCCTCGAGGATCCGCTCTCGCGTCGCGATGCCCCGTTGACTGATCCTCCGCTGCCTCGACGGCGCAGCCACCTGCTCGTCGCCCATCGGTCAAGTGTATCCAGCGGCGCGCCAGATTACCCACGGGCGATGGGGCCTTGGAGTCCAGTCGGCGTTATGTCGCATTCGCGTGATGGCGAAGGGCGAACGCATGCGCCGCCAGCTTGATTGAGCGGGGTGCTGCGTCCGGGAGATCATCGATAGGGCGAGTCTCCCGGGACTATCTGGTCCTCGCTGTGGCAGCAACACGTCCGTCAGCGCGGGCCCGGGCACCGGGGAGCCCGTCGCACCCCGGCGCACCTCCCGCAACCCACGCGCGCCAGCAGTCCGTGCAGCCGATCGAATGCCGCGTCGCGCTCGGCGCCGGTCTCGGAGAGAGCCTGCACCCATCCGGCTGGCTCCTCGTCCAGGCGACCACCTCGGCCCCGGGCCGGCGCGCGGACCGGGGGTCCGCGCGCCGGAGGTGTCAGGCGGTCGCCCGCTTCGGGAGCTTCCACCCGGGGCGGGGGAAATGGCAGGTGTAACCGTCGGGGTAGGTCCTCAGGTAGTTCTGGTGCTCGGGCTCAGCTTCCCAGAAGTCGCCTGCGGAGGTGACCTCGGTGACGACCTTGCCGGGCCACAGGCCCGAGGCGTCGACGTCGGCGATCGTGTCCTCGGCGACCCGCTTCTGCTCGTCGCTGGTGTAGAAGATCGCCGAGCGGTAGCTGGTGCCGATGTCGTTGCCCTGGCGGTTTTTCGTTGAGGGGTCGTGGATCTGGAAGAAGAACTCGAGCAGCGCGCGGAAGTCGGTCTTCCCGGTGTCGTAGACGACCTCGATGGACTCCGCGTGGGTGCCGTGGTTGCGGTAGGTGGCGTTCGGGACGTCGCCGCCGCTGTAGCCGACGCGCGTGGACACGACGCCGGGCTGTTGGCGGAACAGCTCCTCCATGCCCCAGAAGCAGCCGCCGGCGAGGATCGCCTTTTCGGTGGTCACAACGCCTCCTTACTTGTCGTTGGTGTCACTCGTGAACATGGTGCGGTATTCGCCATACCCTGCGTTCTCCAGGGCGTCGAGGTGGCTGAACCGCACCGACGCGGAGTTGCTGCAGTAGCGCAGTCCACCCTTGTCGGGGGGCCGTCGTTGAAGACGTGGCCGAGGTGGCTGTCCCCGTGCAGCGAGAGGGCCTCAGTCCGGGCTCGTCCCGTGGCCGGAGTCGTCGCGTTGGCGAACGGGCGCTCGGTGGCGTCCTGCTGGGTCACGCGGTACTGCTCCGGGTCGAGCCGCGAAACGGCTTCCTGGTTCTTTGTGGTACTGGGTCTGCTGAGGCACCGCTCTCCCTTCCCGGCCTTTCGGCGCGCGAAGCTGGGTAACGAGGTGAAACGCACCTGGATGCCCGAATGTACAGATACCCTACGGCCGGTGGTATTCCCGCGGCCCCACCGTATCTGGACTAACGAGTCCAGTAAGATTCCCGCAAGCAGCTGGTTGGGTGCCCTCGTTACGGCAGGCGGCCTGGGATAAACCGCCGCCACGGTAGCACCCGCTTGAACCAAGAGTGGACTTGACGGACCAGTTCTACTGCGGCTAGGTTCAGGATGCCTGACTGGGTGCCTCCGATAGCGACGACTGTCCGACTTACCCACCGGCGCCGAGTTCTGCGGACGTCGCGCCACTGCCCGGGAACCGGGTGCCGGTGCTGCGAACATGAATCGCGATTCGGTGGGGAGAGACAACTGTCATGACTGAGAGTTGCGAGGGCCGAAAGGTCGCGGTCGTTGGCGGCAGCAGCGGCATGGGCCTCGCCACGGCCCACCAGGTCGTCGCCGCGGGAGGCACCGTCGTGATCACGGGCCGAGACCAGCTGGATGACCGGCGCACTCTCGACGTCGACGGCGGCATCATGCCCGGCCGCAACTGACCCTCGAAACGTGACGCCAGGATCGCGCCAGCGGGGGCCGCGACCCCGGCGGCGCCTTACCGACGACTTCGCTCTCGCGCTCGTTCCTCGACGCCCTCGCGCCACAACCGCTACCGATCAACGTGGTAGAGACCGAGGCGGCGCCGCTAATGCTGGTGAAACGACATTTGCACCTCGTGACCGTACAAACGAGGACTGGATACAGGGAGGCGCCGGATGAAGGCGATTGTGGTGACGGACCAGGCTGCGGGAACGGCCGGGATGACGCTGGTGGAGCGGCCCGAGCCGGTACCGGCGCTGAACGACGTCGTCGTTCAGGTTCATGCGTCGGGATTCGTCCCGACTGAGATGTCGTGGCCCTCGACCTGGACCGATCGCCTCGGCCGAGACCGGACGCCGTCGATCCCTGGGCACGAGCTGGCCGGGGTGGTTAGCGCTCTCGGGTACGGCACGACGGGCCTGTCTGTGGGACAGCGGGTGTTCGGCCTCACGGACTGGACCCGCGACGGCACCCTGGCCGAGTATGTGGCCGTCGAGGCGCGCAACCTCGCGCAGCTGCCCGGCGACGTCGACTTCACGGTGGGCGCGAGCCTGCCGATCTCGGGACTGACCGCGTGGCAGGGACTGTTCGAGCACGGCCGCCTTCAGGCGGGGCAGTGCGTCCTCGTACACGGCGCGGCCGGCGCAGTCGGTTCGATGGTGACGCAGCTCGCACGCGAGGCCGGCGCCTACGTCATCGGCACCGGGCGCACTGCCGACCGTGAGGCGGCGCTCGGCTTCGGCGCGCAGGAGTTCGTCGACCTGGAGAACGACGCCCTGGAAGACGTCGGCGGGGTCGATCTCGTGTTCGATGTCATCGGCGGCGACATCGGTAAGCGGTCGGCAGGCCTGATTCGCGCCGGCGGAACGCTGGTGTCCGTCGTCGGGCCGCCGGAGGCGCGGCCCGCCGACGGCCTGGCGGTCGACTTCGTCGTCCTGCCCGATCGCGCTCAACTCGGTGAGCTCGTCCGGCGGGTGCGGGACGGACGACTCCAGACAAACATCGGCAACGTCGCGACCCTCGACGACGCCGTCGCGGCTCTCAATCCGACCAAGCGGATCACCGGGAAGACGATCATCCGCGTTCGTCCCTGAGGGCTCGGGGACAGCGAGCGGTCCCGCTCTCCTTGTGGATCAGCGTCAACCGCGTGGCAGGTTCGGACGACTCGTATTGAAGACGTCATCGGACTGAGCGGGCACCCGGCGTAACCAGCGCCCGGCCGCCCGAAGGACATCACGAACGCGGTGTCGTTCCTGCTGCCGGACAAGTCGAGCTGGATGACCGGCGCCATCGCCGACGTCGACATCATGGCCGGCCGCAACAGATCCTCGAAACGTAACGCCGGGATCACGCCGGCGGGCTGCGGACGTGCCCCTACGCGTCCGCAGCCCGGGCCCGCGGGGGAGACCACCAGCGGATTCGGCGAGAGCGTGGCCCCGCCGGCGCGCACGTGGTCGCGCCCGCTGGTGAGATCCGTGACTCGACCTGTGCTCACCTAGTTCGTGAAGGCCTACCCCGGCCCCTACTTCCAGTGGTAGATCGGCGAGGAAGACGGCCTGCCAGCCGAGGGCCTCGGCCAGGACACCGCCGACCGACGGTCCCAGTGCCCTGCCTACGGCCGACATGGTGCCGAGCAGCCCCATGGCGCTGCCCGTGCGCGCCTCGGGCACCAACGATGGTGGGTGCTCGCCCTTCTCGCGCGTGCCGGCGTAGCCCTGGGCGGCGTGGCGGTACGGCTGGCCGCCCGCTGCGACGTCGGCAGTGCCCTGCTGCGCAGCGGGGCGGGGACCTTCCGGGCGATCTGGCAGCCGCGCCGGCCGATCGGCGTCGCGGCCCGGGTCCATCTTCCGGCGATCACGGGCTGGCTGGCAGGCGGAGTCCTGCTCACCACGATGATGGGCTCGCTGGCACGTCCTCCGGCGAGCATCAACCACGGCCGCCCTTCTTCGGGGCGTCCATCGCGGACCCACGGGGAGGCAGGGGTCAGTGCTGCGGTGGCAGCAGCTCCAGCAGCAGCGAGGTCAGATCGTCGGCGCTGAGGTCCGGCAGCCGGTCGAATGCGCCAGAGGCCCGGGCGGTGAGCACGCCGATGAACGCAGCGGTGAGTACCTCCGCCTTCTCCTGCGGCCGGTCCACCCCGTCGGCAGCCAGCCTGGCAGTCAGCGGGCCGACGATCCGCCTGTGCAGCTCCGCCCGCGACGCGGCCTGCGCCCGCGGATCGTCGTGTGGCCGGATCGCGACCCGGTAGATCGGGCTGGGTCCACGGCGGACGGCACGGTCGACGAGGTGCCGCATGCGGGCCGGGTCGAGGATGTCCACGGGGACGTCGTCACCCATCTCCTCGCGCAGCACGGCGATGTACAACTGCGCCTTGCCGCCGAAGTAGCGGGCGATCATGGCGGCGTCCACTCCGGCCCGCTCCCCGATGTCCCTGGTGGTGGCGTGGTCGTAGCCCCGCTCGGCGAACAGCTCGGCTCCGGCTTTCAGTAGCGCGGCCCGGGTACCGTCCGCGTCCCGGCGCCGCCGCGGGGAGGCCGCGCCGCCGCGCGAGTCACTCATGCCGACTCCTCGCCGCTCGGTTTGTGAGACACCGGCGCGCTCGGCCCGCTGGCTGGTGCCAGGCCGGGAGCAGTGCGCCGGCGGCCAGACTCATCAGCCACAGGGCCACCCCGAGGAAGGCCGCGGCGGTGTACCCGGAGGCGGACGGGTACGGCTGCCAGCTCGGGGTGTGCACGGCCAGCATCTCGGCGCTCAGCGCGCTGCCGGTGGAGTAGCCGACGTAGCGCAGCACCTGGTTGAAGCTCATCGCGCTGCCGGTCGCCTGAGCCGGCACGGCTCGAGTGATCATGCCGGGCATGACCGCGAACACCGTACCGACCGCCAGCCCGACCACGGCCATCACGACCACCAGTTCCCCGATGGTGTGCCGGAGGAGCCCAAACAGCACCATGCCCGCGAGCGCGAGCGCGGACGCGGCCGGGATCAGCAGCCGCTCGCCACCGCGGGAGACCACTACCGGCGTGATCCGGCTAGCCGCGAAGCTGCCGGCGGAGAACGGCAGCAGCACGAGACCCGCGACGACGACTGAGCCGCCGAGCCCGTCGGCCGTACCGACAGGGGTCTGCACGAACTGCACCACGAGGGAGATCAGCAGGTACATGCCGAGCCCGGCGAGCACCGCGGCGACGTCCGCCGCCAGTACCCCGCGGTGGCGTAACAGCCGCAGGTCCACCAGCGGCCGCTGGTGGCGCAGTTCGTACCCGGCCCAGGTTGCCGTCGTCACCACCGCGACGACGATAGCCACCACCGAGCGCGGCGAGAACCAACCCCAGGCATCGCCCTCGCTGATGAACAGGATCAGGGCCGCCAGTCCGGCGCCGAGGAGAACCGCACCGGGTACGTCGAGCCGGACCCTGGGCAGGTGACGCGATGACGGCACGATCCACCCCGCGGTGAGCAGCGCGACCAGACTGACCACCGCCCCGAACCAGTACGCCAGATGCAGCCCGCCGTACTCGGCGATCAGTCCGGTGACCGGGTACCCGAGGCCGACGCCGGCCACCGTGGTGATGGAGAGCATGGCCATGGTGGGTCGTGCGCGCTGCGGCGGCAGCGAGTCGCGGGCCGTCGCGATCGCCAGCGGTGTGAGGCCCAGACCGGCGCCCTGCAAACCCCGGCCGACGAGCAGGGCGGCAAACCCAGTCGGCAGCGCGGCCAGCGCGCAACCCGCCGTGACGAGTACGAGCCCTGCGAGCATCACCGTGCGCCGTGCGGGACCGTCGCCGAGCCGGCCCATGATCGGCGTCGCGATCGCCCCGACCAGTAGCGTGATCGTCAGAGACCACTGGGCGTCGGTCACCGATACGCCGTCGGCCGCGGCGATCTTCGGGATGAGCGGCGCGCCGAGGCTGCTCACCACCGCGACCACGGTGCCCAGGAAGATCAGTGTGGGGACCAGACCGCGTGTCGAGCGCCGTTGATACGTGGGCGGCTTCTCCTGTACCACCGTCATGCTGGCCCTGCTCCTCACCGCCGGGTACGGCGACCCGCGTCCGGCGCGCATGTCATCAACTGATGTCATCGCTTGATGACTACGGTAGACGCCGGGCGGGCGACCAGCGGCAGCCGGTGGTCAAGGTCACTCCCATGGCCGCCGGGTCGGTGCCGCCGCCGGCCCGTCTCAACCAATCTGACGGCAAGTCCCGATTGCGGCTGACGGCTGAGGTCAGACGCAATCGGTGGGGAGGCGGGCGCTGAAGGCGAGCAGGGCGACCCCGCTGCTTCCACGGGTGGCGGTTCCGGCGGCTGGTGTCCACCGCGTACCCGGCCATTGATGGGGCGTCTGTGCGAGCACCCCAGCATGGCCGGCGCGGCCGGGCCATGAGGTCAGGCGCGGGAGCGCAGGAAGCGCACCAGCCCGGCTACATCCTCCGGTACGAGGCGGCCGATGGCCCCGCTGGAGTAGACGGCGTTGAGTACGGAGCCGTCCGGGCCGAGGACGAAGCCGGTCGACTGCAGGTGACGGCGGTCGTCGTTGAGGTACGCGCCGGTCAGGGCGGCGACCTGCTCGGCGTCCGCGCTGTGGCCGACGGGGAACGCGAGGTGGTGCTTGTCGACCAGCGCCCTGGTGGTGGGTTCATCGTCGACGGAGAGCGCGGCGACCCGGACGTCGAGTGCAGTGAGAGTGTCGGTGGCGCGCTGGAACGCCGCGAGCTGAGCGGTGCAGTAGGGGCACCAGGAGCCCCGGTAGATCAGTACGACGCCGTAATGCCCGGCGAACTCATCGGGTAGCCGGAGGGTGCCCCCGCCGGTACGGGGCACCTCGAGGGTCGGAAAGGTCTGGCCGTTGTCGAGTCGAGCCATGTTGCGTCTCCTTGTCAGCCGGTTCACGATCACATTGAGTCAACGCCACGAAAACTGGACCGACAAGTCCAGTTAAGCCGTCGTGACGGACATGACAGCGACGAGGTCCACCGGGCTGACCGCCCGCGGTGCCCGGACCCGGGAGCGGATCATCGAGGTGACAGCCACCCTCGTTTTCCGCCAGGGCGCCGCCGGAACCAGCCTGGACGAGGTCATGGCCGAGGCGGCGGTCAGCAAATCGCAGCTCTACCACTACTTCGCCGACAAGGACGACCTGCTGCGGGCGGTGATCGACCGACAGACCGGCCGCATTCTGGAGGCTCAGCGCGCCCAACTGGACGACCTCGACTCGATCGAGGGTCTCCGGCGCTGGCGGGATCTGGTCGTCGCGACCCAGGAGGCCGCTGGCCGGGTCGGGGGGTGCCCGCTCGGTTCGTTGGCCAACGAGTTGGCCGACCGGAACGAGAACACCCGTGGTGTCCTCGATTCCTCCTTCCGGCGGTGGGCGGCGCGGCTGGCCGATGGGCTGGCCGCGATGCGGGCCAACGGGCAACTGGTGTCCGAGGCGGATCCCGCGGCCCTCGCCGAGGCGCCCATCGCCGCCCTGCAGGGCGGCCTGCTCCTGGCCAAGACCCGGCGGACCGCCCGACCGCTGGCCCGGGCCCTTGACATGGCCATCGCGCACATCAACACCCTCACGCCCAGCGGACGGCGCCGCGGATGACGGACGGCGGCCATCCCGGGCAGCCGCGCCAGCCGCGACGCAGGAACGCACCTGCCAACCCTGGGACGCCATCAACCGCTCGACCCGCGCGCCGTCCACGCTGATGCCGTCACGGCGTAGCTGCCGGTGCACCCGGTCCACGCCGTAGGTACACCTCGACGCCTGCCAAATCTCGTGATCGTTGGACAGCAGGCCGAGGCGGCGCTGTGACCCCGACCGGGAGCGGGCTGGCCGAAGGTCTGGCCCTGGGGCTAGCCGAGGACCGTGACGTACAGCAGGTACACGTTCAATACGATGATCACTGCGGCGATGCCACCTGCCGCCGCCGTGGTGGCCCGGCTGTTGACGAACGAGCCCATGATGTCCGCGCGGCGGGTGAGCAACAGCAACGGGACCAGAGCGAAGGGGATGCCGAACGACAGGACCACCTGCGAGACGACCAGGCTGTCCGTGGCCGGCAGGCCCAACCCCAGCACCAGCAGTGCCGGGAGCATTGTCAGCCCGCGCCGGACGAACAGCGGGATGCGCCGGCGGATGAAGCCCTGCATGACGACCTGCCCGGCGTAGGTGCCCACGCTCGACGACGACAGTCCGGAGGCGAGCAGGGCCACGGCGAACGCGAGGGCCGCGCCGCCACCGACGAGGTGGCCGAGCCCGGCGTGGGCGGCCTCGATCGAGTCGACGTCGGCATGGCCGGTGCGGTTGAACAGCGAGGCCGCGATCACCAGCATGGACAGGTTGATCACACCGGCCGCGCCGAGCCCGACAACCACGTCGAGCCGCTGGAAGCGCAG
This sequence comes from Micromonospora purpureochromogenes, assembly GCF_900091515.1. Taxonomy (NCBI): domain Bacteria; kingdom Bacillati; phylum Actinomycetota; class Actinomycetes; order Micromonosporales; family Micromonosporaceae; genus Micromonospora; species Micromonospora purpureochromogenes. The sequence goes on from NZ_LT607410.1 coordinate 2,880,994, forward strand.
CAGCTCGTGGCGCTCGGCGTCATCCCGGCAGGCCACCCGGGCCTTCGTCAAGGCGGAGTGCAGGTACACCACGTGCGGCATCACGGTCGCGCCGATGATGCCCGCCACGAGCAGCAGGCTGTCGTTGCCGGCGAGCCCGGGAACCATCCCGTCGGCGACACCGACCGGGTCGGCGCCGACCACGGCCAGGTCATAGAGGAAACCGAGAACCACGATGCAGAGCAGCCCGACGATGGCAAGCTCGAAGCGCCGGTAGCCGCGCTGCTCCAGGCCGAGGATCCCGAACGCGACGACCGCGGTGATCAGCCCGGCCGGGAACAGCGGTACGCCGAACAGCAGATTCAGCCCGACCGCCGCGCCGACGAACTCGGCCAGGTCGGTCGCCATCGCGATCACCTCTGCCTGGACCCACAGGCCCCGGGAGACCGGGCGCGGCAGGTGCTCGCGGCACAGCTCCGGCAGGTCACGCCCGGTCGCCACGCCAGCCTTGGCCGACAGGTACTGCACCAGCATGGCCATGAGGTTGGCCACCACGATCACCCAGGCCAGCGTGTACCCGAACCTCGCGCCGGCGGTGAAGTTGGTGGCGAAGTTGCCGGGGTCGATGTACGCAACCGCTGCCACGAACGCCGGACCGAGCAGCGCCAGCACCCCGCGCAGCCGCCCGCGGGAGCGCAGCAGCTGCAGATCGCTCAGCTCGGTGACGGGTGCGGCGGGCTCGGTGACGGCCGGTGATCGGCCGTCACCGATTACGGGGCCCATGCCTCACCCGGACCGACGGCCCGAGCCCGAGCGACTGCGGCGTACGGGAGTCCGGCGACGGCTGTCGCAGCCCCTCGTCCAGCGGCCCGAACTGGGTCATCGGCGACGGGCTGCCATCCCACGGTGTCTGCTCTCGAACGACCAGCGTGTTCGTGGTCGGCAGCAGGCCGGCCACCGAGGCGCCGTTCTGCAGCGCCGCGCGTGCCACCGGCGGTGGGTCGACGACACCCATCTCGATCACTGTGCCGAAGCTGCCCTGCGGCGCGTCGAACCCGTCGGTGGATCGGGTGGAGTTCGAGGTGCATCATGTGCTTTCTATCCTGGTCGTTGCCCGGCGGTGACGGCGGCGATCCGGTGCCGCTGAGGTGGAGTCTGGCGCTGGCCGTGTGCTGGGCGCACGGGCCCGTCCGGTACGGGCCTGGGAACACGTGCCGCAGTGCGCGCCGGGACCGCGGCGATGGCCAGGTGACTAGCTGGGGGCCCCGCCGCTCATCGTGATGTCGCCGTTGAGGCCGGAGGGATAGAAGCCGCCGGAGTTCGCCGGGCTCGCGTTGAGGTACACGATATTCAGGACCGACTGGGCCGAGCGGCCGTAGGTGATGCCGTTGGCGTCGTTAGGAATAAGGTTCGCCTCGGCGCTGGTGCCGATACCCTGGTCGTCGTCGACCGGTCCGTCGAGACTGTTGCGGGCGTCGGAGAGCTTCTGCACGCCCGCGAAGACGGCATCGTCGATCATGCCTTCGTTGTAGAGCGCGTGGCGGACGATCCCGGCGTGGTACGCCTCCGTGGCGAGCATACCCGCGGCAGCGTCCAGGTACGTCTTGTTGGACAGCAGCGGTGCCGCTCCTTTGAACGCGGAGACGCCGACGTCCTCGAACAGGAACGCGGCGAACAGGAAGTTGAGATCGTTGGCGTACGGGTCGAATATTTCGCCCGACTTGATGAGCCCGGCCGCGGTGGCCGCTGCGGTGAAGCTCGTGTCAAGAGAGATCGCCGGACGGGAAACGGCGTGCTCCCCGAGGGCGGACCGCAGGAAGGCCACATGCTGCTGCTCGTCCGACGCGATCTCCCGTGCGAACTTGCGCACTACCGAGTTGCTGAAGTTGACCATGCCCCCACCGGTCACCTCACCCCGGGTGCCGGTACCGGTGGTCATCTCGTCGGGCAGTCCCTGCCCCGTGGTGGCGCGCAGGTAGAACTCGGCTTCGAGGTATTCGAGGTTGAGGGCGAAGTTCAGGACCGTCGCGTCACTCGGCCCAGAGCCGTCCGGCGATTGCGCGCCGGGGTTCGTCGGGTCCGTCATCGACGCGAGCTTCCGTCGATCGTCATCCGACTCCGCGCTGCGCGACACCGCCTCTTTGATGAACTTCTTCACCATCGAAAGTCGACCCCCGTTTCGATTCACGACACGCCGGGTATCGATATGTCGCCGGTGCGCCGCACGCTACTGCCGTCGGCGCTCACGCTAGGGGCGTGGCTGTCTCGGCCGTGCTTCTTTCCCGAACCTTCACCCGCGGGAGGTGCACGGCGGGGATGGCCGCACCACGGCGCAGGCCAACCAAGAGCGATGACAGATGGAACCGAAGATGGCACAGGTTCCGACGGCGAGCACGTGCACCTCGAAGGCTCGGCAAGTGATGTCGTGCGCCGCGGCGCGGACGGACGCTGGCGGTACCTGATCGATAACGCTATCGCCACTGCACCCAAGAAGTCGCCGACGAATTCGGACCAGAGTTCGCTGCCGAACATTTTGAAGCCAATGCCGTAGGTGATGGGCGTAGCAATGATGACACCCAGAGTGCAGTGCGTAGCACAATGGCAAGCTTTGATTGTCGTAAGCCCACGTCGCGACCACCTGGGCGGGCTGCCGTGCCGGTCCAACCACCGTGGAGATTGGGGTCTGCCCCACTTCCAGTAGACCAGGACGGCTGCTGGGCCAAGGTAGGTGGCGGTTGCCGGCCAGACCATCTCCATAACCTTGACCGGCTGGCGGTATCCCAGCCCAAATTGGTCAACAATGACAACGGCAGTGCTGGCCAACCCCACAAGGAGCAGAGCCCACGAAAGCATCACGAGCCACATCGGTTGCACAACCGTCTCCGTTCGCTCAGGACACTCGATGCAAGGTCGGTGGTGGTGGATTTTGACAAACTCCGTCACCAGGTGGGCAAGGTGACCAAATTTGCCGTCTCCAACATGAGAGCACATCCGGCGGTGGGGCATGCGGCATCGCCCACCTGCACGACATAGCGCCATGGGCTGAGTAATGCACCGATGCCGAGCAATGCGGACTCAAGGAATTTGGCGGAGCTAGCAACCCAGCATTGACCTCACCGACGCGGCCAGGAGCGATGCTATTGCGTGCGTGCGTGCGTGCGTGCGTCCGGTAGGGCAGGGCTTCCAGGTCGTGATGGTCCGCCAGTCGGGCGGCCAGGTGTGGCAGCTGACCGCCCTGGGCCATCGGTTTCGGCGACCTGGCGGTGCCCACCGTGGTGATCTTTCTCTTCCACACGGGCCTGCAGCTGGGCCGACTGCGGGGCGCGCGGCGGAAGAGCCAGGCCGACACGCTGAGGCTGCGGCTCCGGATGTGTCGCCTCCTCCGCAGGGGCAGGGTGTTCAGGTTCGGCGATCAAGGACGTTGTTCTGCAGCAGGCCGACGAACGATTCCCTGGCGGCGTTGTCGCCGGCGGCGCCGACCCTGCCCATCGACCCGAGTGGCTCTGACCGGCGTATGAAACACGCCTTAAGTGGGCGTTTTAATCTTGTCTGCATGTGATTGACGGCATTCGGCCCGCCGATGCCGAGGTTAGCAGCGCGGTCGACTCATGGCTATGGACACCATTTGCCCCGGCTGATGCCGCATCGATATGCCAGCTTCGTTCCGCAGAACGTGTCTGGTTCAGGAAAGCTCTCGTATCGTCGGACTCCAGGTGCGATCCACCGCGCCTCGTCCACAGTAGACCTACGGCATGGCCGAGCGACCCGCCTACCCCTCTGACCTGTCCGACGCCCGCTGGGCGCTGATCGCGCCACGGCTGACCGCCTGGCGCCAGGCCCGCACCGACGCCGGCGTCGGCGGACGTATCGCCACCCACGACCTGCGGGAAATCTTCAACGCCATCCTCTACGTCAACCGCACCGGCATCGCCTGGCGCTACCTGCCGCATGACTTCCCGCCCTGGCAGACCGTCTACGGCTACTTCACCGCCTGGACCGGCGACGGCATCTTCACCCAGCTCAACTACGACCTCACCGCACTGGCCCGCGCCAGGGCCGGACGCACCACGCAACCGTCGGCCTGCGTCATCGACACCCAGAGCGTGAAGACCTCCACCAACGCATCTGCCGCCACGCAGGGCATCGACGCCGGCAAGAAGATCGTCGGACGCAAACGCGGCATCGTCACCGACACCCTCGGCCTGCTCCTCGCCGTCATCGTCACCGCCGCCAGCGCCAGCGACAACACCATCGGTATCGACCTGCTGGAACAGGCCAAAGCCACCCACCCAGCCCTCACCAAAACCTGGGTCGACGCCGGCTTCAAGAACAAGGTCATCGAACACGGCGCCACCCTCGGCATCGACGTCGAGGTCGTCGCCAAAGACCCACACGTCAAAGGGTTCTCCGTGGTCAAACGCCGTTGGGTCGTCGAACGAACCCTGGGCTGGATCATGCTCCACCGGCGCTTGGCCCGCGACTACGAAGCCCTGCCCGGGAACTCCGCCAACATGATCCGCATCGCCATGATCGACAACCTCGCCAGACGACTCACCAATGAAACCACCCCAACCTGGCGAGACACCTAAAAGCGCATCACTCACAAATTACGTGAATCAGACGCCCTCTAAGGCCCCTCTCTGTGTGCAGGTGTTGGCAACATCGAGGTCCCCGTTAGCGAGACAGCCCCAGGTCACCGGAGCACCTGGACTTGTGTGAGCCTCAAGGTCTTGGCGATCGTCATCGGCGGTGGGGCAATAGTTCGTGTGGCCCCTCGGACACGACCCATGCTGCGGTGCCGAGGCCGGGTAGATCATCAGTTGCCTTGGCGTTAGCCACAGCGCTGATCGTTCGTTCGATGCGGTCCGGGGCGAAGGCGGAGGCCAGCCAGGTGTCGAGCGGATCGGTGAGGGCGTCCTCCCGCAGGTAGACGTTGCGGGGGTGCGCGACCCGGTTGACGAGGGCGTATTCCTGGGGGAAGCGGTAGCGGTAGTACGCGTGCGCTCGCAGGCGGCGCAGTAGATCAGGCCGCGGAAGACGTACGGGTTGCGGGTGCGCTGCCTGGTTCTTTCGCCGTCGGTTCTTTGCCGACGCCGGCTGAGGAGAGCCTGCGCTTCTTCGAAGGTCGCGTCGTCGATGAGCGATGGGTGGGTGATTTCCTTGGAGACCACCCACTTGTCGCGGGGGTTCCACCGCATGGCGCCGGTGTGGCCCATGGCGACGTCATCGACGTCGAGGAGTACTTCGTCCGTACGTTGCTTGTTCCAAACCCCGTGTACCGGGGGTTGGTGAGGATGACGCGGACGGCGCTCTTGGACCAGGCGATGCCGCTGCGGTGCGGACTGCGGGCGCGGTCGTGCGCCGAGGGGCAGGGCACGTGGTTGGCGGTAAGGCCTTCGGCGATGGTGAAGAGTCCGTCGCGGGCGAGAAACTCGTCGAAGATTCGGCGCACGACCGGAGCGGTCTGGTCGTCCAGCGCGCCACCGTCAGTTCGCTCTGTCTGGGTGGCGGTGTTGGTTGGTGTCAGGGCCGGCCGTCGAGCGGTAGTCGGTGACGGCGAGGCAGAGGCGTGGAGCTGTAGCGCCAGCGAGCCAACGGCTCCACCGCCGAGGCCAAGGCCCTCGCCACGAAGATCGAAGCGGACCGGGCCGCCGAGGTGCAGGCCCTGCAACTCCTGACCGCGCACTTCCGGCCGGCGACGCCCTCGTTGGAGGCGAGCGCCGGCCGGGCCTTGAGCCGTCTGGGGCGGGGACGAGGGGGCGTCGCCGGCTTGCTTGCGCCAATTGCCGCCGGCGTCGGCGGCGACGGGCGGCCGGGGCGATTGCCGTCGGGTCGTGGTCGAGGGGCCGAACCGGCGGTGCGGGGACCAAAAACTTTTGGTGGTTTCCTACAAATGACGGGTGGGTGGTTCGGTGATAGCGCCATGGCGCTCCCGGCCGGCAGGCGGAAGGGTAACCACTGCCGGGAGCCGTCGTCTCGCGGCGCACGCCATGGGTCTACCAAAAGGGGTCAATCGGGTGTTCAACCGTGTCGCCATCGTCAACCGTGGTGAGGCTGCCATGCGGCTCATCCACGCGGTCCGAGAGTTGGCTGCGGAGACCGGCGTCCCGATCGAGACCGTCGCCCTGTACACCGACGTCGACCGCACCGCGACCTTCGTGCGTGCGGCGGACATCGCCTACGATCTCGGTCCGGCGTCCGCCCGCCCGTACCTCAATCTGGTGGCGCTGGAGCGCGCGCTGACGGAGACCGGGGCCGACGCCGCGTGGGTCGGCTGGGGTTTCGTCGCCGAGGATCCGGCGTTCGCGGAGCTGTGCGAGAAGATCGGGGTCACCTTCGTCGGGCCGAGCGCGGAGGCCATGCGCCAGCTCGGCGACAAGATCGGCGCGAAGCTGATCGCCGAGGAGGTCGGTGTGCCGGTCGCGCCGTGGAGCCGCGGTGCCGTCGGGACTGTGGATGCCGCCCGGGCGGCGGCGGCCGAGATCGGCTACCCGCTGATGCTGAAGGCGACCGCGGGCGGTGGCGGGCGCGGCATCCGCGTGATCAGGAACGAGGACGAGCTCGCCGACGCGTACGAGCGCACCAGTCAGGAGGCGGCGCGGGCGTTCGGCAGCGGCGTCGTGTTCCTGGAGCGCCTGGTCACCGGGGCCCGGCACGTCGAGGTCCAGGTGATCGCCGACGGGCAGGGCACCGCGTGGGCGCTCGGTGTCCGCGACTGCTCGGTGCAGCGACGCAACCAGAAGGTCATCGAGGAGTCGGCGTCGCCGGTGCTCAGCCCGGCGCAGGCAGCCGAGCTCAAGGCGTCGGCCGAACGGCTGGCCGTGGCGGTCGGTTACCGCGGCGCGGCGACCGTCGAGTTCCTGTACCACCCCGGCGACGGGGTGTTCGCGTTCCTCGAGGTCAACACCCGCCTGCAGGTCGAGCACCCGATCACCGAGTTGACCACCGGGTTCGATCTCGTCAAGGCGCAGCTGCACGTCGCCTCCGGTGGGCGACTCGACGGCGAGCCGCCGGCGGAGCGCGGGCACGCCATCGAGGCCCGGCTGAACGCCGAGGACCCCGACCGCGACTTCGCGCCGTCGCCGGGTCGTATCGCGCGGCTGGACCTGCCCACCGGCCCGGGGATCCGGGTGGACACCGGCGTCAGCGAGGGTGACACCATCCCGGCCGACTTCGACTCGATGATCGCCAAGATCATCGCGTACGGCCGCGACCGCCACGAGGCGCTCGGCAAGCTGCGCCGGGCGATGGCGAACACCACGGTGATCATCGAGGGTGGGGCGACGAACAAGAGCTTCGTCCTCGACCTGCTCGACCAGCCCGAAGTGATCGACGCCAGCGCGGACACCGGCTGGATCGACCGCGTCCGAGGCGAGGGCAGGCTCGTCGCGCACCGGCACTCCGCGGTCGCGCTGGCCGCCGCCGCCATCGAGGCGTACGAGGAGGAGGAGCGCGTCGAGCGGCAGCGGCTGCTGTCGACGGCGTCCGGCGGGCGCCCGCAGGTGCAGCACCGCAGCGGCCGGCCGCTCGACCTCAAACTGCGCGGCGTCACCTACCGCATGCGCGTGGCGCGGGTCGGCGCGCACCGGTTCCGCGTCGGCATCGAAGCGGGCTCCGCCGTACGCACCGCCGATGTCGAGCTCGACCGCTTCGACCGGCACACCGGCCACATCGTCGTCAACGGCTCCCGGTACCGCCTGCTCACCGGCACCCACGGGCCCACCCACCTGGTCGAGGTGGACGGCGTGACGCACCGGGTCAGCCGCGACGAGGGCGGCGTCGTCCGTTCCCCCATGCCCGCGCTGGTCGTCGCCACGCCACTGCAGGCCGGCGACGAGGTCGAGGCGGGCGCGCCGGTGCTGGTGCTCGAAGCCATGAAGATGGAGACGGTGCTGCGGGCGCCGTTCCGGGCGCGGCTGAAGGAGTGCGCCGTCGCCGTGGGCAGCCAGGTGGAGGCCGGTGCGCCGCTGCTGCGGCTGGAGCCACTCACCGACGGGGCCGCCGAGACCGCGAGCGGCCCGGCCGCCGTTCCCGTCGAGCTGGACCTGCCCGCCGCGTCCCAGGACGTTCCGGCGTACCGGCGCAGCAGGCGCGGCCAGGAGGACCTGCGCGGCCTACTGCTCGGCTTCGACGTCGACCCGCACGACGACCGTCGAGTGCTCGACGATTACCTCACCGCGCGGCGGGCGGCCACCGAGGACGGCCACCGGCCCCTGGCCGAGGAGCTCGACCTGGTCACCGTGTTCGCCGACCTCACCGAGCTGAGCCGCAACCGGCCGACGGGCGAGGACGGCGACGGCCACGTCTACAGCGCCCGCGAGTACTTCCACACATACCTGCAGAGCCTCGACATCGAACGGGCCGGCCTGCCCGGTTCGTTCCAGGCCAGGCTCGCCAAGGCGCTCGGGCACTACGGGGTCACCGACCTGGAGCGCTCTGCCGAGCTCGAAGCCGCCGTGTTCCGGATCTTCCTCGCCCAGCAACGGGCGTCCGCCGACGCCACGGTCGTCGCGACGCTGCTGCGCGCGTGGCTGCGGGAGCCGCCGCCGGACGAGACGCTGCGCGAGCCCGCCGGCCTCGCGCTGGAGCGGCTGGTGGCCGCGACGCAGGTCCGCTTCCCGGTGGTCGCCGACCTCGCCCGCGGCGTGGTGTTCGCCTGGTTCGCCCAGCCGCTGCTGCGCCGCAACCGCGCCCGCGTTTACGCCCAGGTCCGGGGCCACCTTCGTCAGCTGGACGCGCACCCGGACGCGCCGGACCGCGCCGAGCGCATCGCCGAGATGGTACGCAGCACCGAGCCGCTGGTCCGGCTGCTCGGCCAGCGGCTCGTGCGCGACCACCTCGACAACACGGTCATGCTGGAGGTGCTGACCCGGCGGTACTACGGCAACAAGGCGCTCACCAGCGTGCGTGCCCGCGCGGTCGCCGGCTGCCGGTTCGTGGTCGCCGAGCGCGCGGACTCCAGCGTGGTCTCCACCGCGGTGCGCTTCGACGCGCTGGGCAGCGCGCTGCGCGGGCTCGCCGAGCTGGCCGGCGACGAGGACGCCGTCGACGCCGACATCTACCTCGGCTGGGAGGACCAGCCGGAGGACTTCGACGCGATGGCTGCCGCGCTGCTGGAGGTCATCACCGCGCACCCGCTGCCGCGGGTCCGCCGGCTCACCACCACCGTCGCGGGTCGCGGCGGCGCGGTGATGCACCACCACTTCACCTTCCGCCCGTCGGGTACGGGGATCACCGAGGACCGGCTGATCCGCGGCCTGCACCCGTACATCGCGCAGCGGATGCAGCTGGAGCGGTTGCACAAGTTCGACCTGACCCGGCTGTCGTCGTCGGACGAGGAGGTCTACCTCTTCCAGTGCGTGGCGCGGGAGAACCCGTCCGACGAGCGCCTCGTCGCGTTCGCCCAGGTGCGGGACCTGACCGAGCTGCGCGAGCAGGACGGTCGGCTGGTCGCGCTGCCGACCACCGAGGACGCCATCGCCGCCTGCCTCGACTCGATCCGCCGCGCCCAGTCGCGCCGACCGTCGAAGACGCGCTTCACCACCAACCGGATTGTGGTCTACGTCTGGCCGCCGAGTGAACTCACCCGCGAGGAGATGGAGATGATCGCCGGGCGCGTGCGCCCGACGACGGCGGGCGCCGGGCTGGAGGAGATCCTGTTCATCGCGCGGCAGCGCGACCGCCGGACCGGCGAGCTGACCAAGATTGCCGTACGGATCTTCTTCGACGCCGCGGGCGGCGCCGAGCTGACCGTCGGCGAACCGCCGGTCGAGCCCGTCGAGCCGCTCGACGAGTACCGGCTGAAGGTGCTGCGCGCGAGCAGCCGCAACACGGTGTACCCGTACGAGCTGACCGGCCTGCTCGGGGACTTCGTCGAGCACGACCTCGACGACCACCACGCGCTGGTGCCGGTGGACCGGCCGAGGGGGCGCAACAGCGCCGCCATCGTCGCCGGGGTGGTCACCACGCCGACCGCGCGGCATCCGCAGGGTGTCGCCCGGGTCGTGCTGCTCGGCGACCCGACGAAGTCGCTGGGCGCCCTGTCGGAGCCGGAGTGCCGGCGCGTGATCGCCGCGCTGAACCTGGCGGAGCGGATGCGGTTGCCGCTGGAGTGGTGGGCGCTGTCCGCCGGGGCCCGGATCTCCATGACCTCGGGCACCGAGAACATGGACTGGGTGGCCGCGGCGCTCAAGCGGATCGTCGAGTTCACCCAGGCCGGCGGTGAGATCAACATCGTCGTCGCGGGCATCAACGTGGGCGCGCAGCCGTACTGGAACGCCGAGGCGACGATGCTCATGCACACCCGGGGCGTCCTCGTGATGACGCCGGAATCGGCGATGGTGCTCACCGGCAAGCAGTCGCTCGACTTCTCCGGTGGGGTGTCCGCCGAGGACAACTTCGGCATCGGCGGCTACGACCGGGTGATGGGACCGAACGGGCAGGCGCAGTACTGGGCGCCGAACCTGACCGCCGCGCGGGACGTGCTGATGTCGCACTACGACCACACGTACGTCGCGCCCGGCGAGGAGGCGCCGCGTCGGGCGACCACCACCGACCCGCTCGATCGTGACATCTCCGACTTCCCGCATGCCGTGGCCGGCAGCGACTTCACCACCGTCGGCCAGATCTTCTCCGCGGAGGCCAACCCGGAACGCAAGAAGCCGTTCGACATCCGGACCGTGATGCGGGCGCTCTCCGACCAGGACCACCCGGTGCTGGAGCGCTGGGCGGGCATGGCCGACGCGGAGACTGCGGTGGTGCAGGACGTACACCTCGGCGGCATCCCGGTGTGCCTGCTCGGCATCGAGTCACGAGCCGTGCCACGGCGCGGCTTCCCGCCCACCGACGGCCCGGACACCTACACGGCGGGCACGCTGTTCCCGCGGTCGTCGAAGAAGGCGGCGCGGGCGATCAACGCGGCCAGCGGCAACCGGCCGCTGGTGGTGCTGGCGAACCTGTCGGGCTTCGACGGCTCACCGGAGTCGATGCGCAAGCTGCAGTTGGAGTACGGCGCCGAGATCGGCCGGGCGATCGTGAACTTCCGCGGGCCCATCGTCTTCTGCGTGATCTCGCGGTACCACGGCGGCGCGTTCGTGGTGTTCTCGAAGGCGCTGAACCCGAACATGACGGTCCTCGCGCTGGAAGGCTCGTACGCCTCGGTCCTCGGCGGCGCCCCCGCCGCCGCGGTGGTGTTCTCCGCCGACGTCAACGCCCGCACGGCGGCCGACCCCCGGGTGCGGGACCTGGAGGCCCGCGCTGCGGCCGCGGCCGGCACCGCACGCGCCGCGTTGACCGCGGAACTCGACGAGCTGCGCTCCTCGGTGCGCGCGGAGAAGCTCGGCGAAGTTGCCACGGAGTTCGACCGCGTGCACAACATCCAGCGCGCCGTCGAGGTCGGCTCGGTGGACGCCGTCATCCGCGCCGCCGAGCTGCGTCCGCGCATCATCGACGCCATCGAGTCGCGCCTGCTTTGATCCCTGCCCGGCCGGGGACTTCCACCAGGGAGTCCCCGGTCTCCCGCCGGGGTGACGTCTCCGCCGCCCGCGGTTGACCGCCTGCAGCAGGGAGGTGGAGGACAGTCTCGTTGCTCTGGTGTGGTGCCGATGACGGTAGTGGCGCGGCTCGGCTCATCCGGCGCGGGCTGTCTCCCGACTGCGAAGAGATCGGCTTCAGCGCGAGCGCGTTCGGCCTGGGTCTGAGAGATCCAGTTGATTACCACCGCGGGGTCCGCTCCGGCGTCGAGGGCGGCGCGGTAGCGGATTTCGGCGGACACCGCTGACCGTCGCCGACCTGACGGCCGGGCTCGTCCCCAGCGCTGGCGCGGCGTCGCCGGCGGTCCCGGGCCAGGGGTAGGGGCGGGGTCGCCGGCCGCACCCCGCCCCGTCCCGCCCGCCGCCGCTACGGCTTCAGCACGACCTTCACGCAGTCCTCCTGCTTGTTCTTGAAGGAACAGCGGCAGCACCGCGCCGCGGAGGTCCCGCCGGACAGGGCCGGAGGTCGTGAGCCGGCTTCCATCCACGCCTCGCCACCAGCATCCCGGTCACCGGTCGAGCGCGGCGGCCAGGCGCCGGGCCTCGGTGACCAGCCGGCTCGACCCGCCGCGCGCGGCGACCTCGGCCAGCCCGGGCACGTCGATCCGGGCGCCGGCCGCGCCCGCCGTCTCCGCCGCCAGGGTCAACAGGTCCGGGGTGCCGCGCGGGGCCTTCGGCGCCGCGAGCAGCGCGGGCAACGCGGCGGCGAGCAGGCGCCAGGTGCTGAGCGGGGCACCGGCGGCGGCCGCGTCGCGCAGCGGCTGCAGGGTGCGGGTCAGCGTGAGGTCACCGACGGCGGCGAGGGCGCCGAGGTGGGCCCCGACCGTGGGGGCGTCCAGGTCGCCGGCGGCGGCCAGCATCAGCAGGGCGTCAACGGCGGCGACCCGGTCGGACTCGTGCCGGGCACCCAGGCCGTACGCGAGGGCGAGGTCGACGGCGGGACCGCCGTCGCCGCCGCACTCGGCGAGCAGCGGCAGGATCGCGGCGCCGCCGGACAGGTCCTGGTCGGCGCCACTGGCGATGTCGGGCAGCGCGTACGCCGCGACCAGTCCCCGGTAGCCGGGCAGCACGGCCGGCCAGAGCAGGGCCGCGCCGCCGACGTAGCTGTCCACGGATCCGGCCGGCACGGTGAGCAGGCCGAACGGGTCGTCGACGCCCTCCGGCGGGCTGACCAGCACGTGCGTCCGCTGCCGGGGCAGGTGCTCGTACCCCCAGTAGTGGCCCTGTCGGTGCTCGCTACGGGGCAGCGTGACCACCTGCTGGTCCGGGGTCGGCAGGCCGCCGGCGCGCAGCCATCCGGCGAGCCGGTTACCGGCGGGCGTGCCGAGCGCCGCCGCCCTGGCCGCGAGGGGCTCGTCGACCCGCGCGGGCAGCCGCAGCAGGGCCTGCGTCAGGTCCACCTCCCACGCGCCGCGCTCGCCGAGCCGGGTCAGGCGGTCGTACAGCACCTCCGGGTCGATGGCACCGCTTGCCCTGGTCGGGGCCGCGAGCAGACCGGGGTGCTGGGGCGGGCCGACGCGGTCACCGATCTCGGCCAGCCGGGCGCGCAGCAGCCGGTGCGGCGGGGGTACCCGTGGATCGAGGGACGGTCCGCCCGGCGTGCGGCGACGCAACGCCGCCAGCATCGCGGCCCACCGTCCCCGCCGTACGCCCCCCTCGACCGGGTCGGCCGCCGCGTGCAGCACCCCGCCGAGGAGACCGCACAGGCAGCACGGATCCCACGGGTGCTCCTCCGCGCCGGCGCGGTGCCGCCGCAGCACCGGAATCAGGGCGTCTTTCAGCCGGGCCCGGTCGCCACCGGCGAGCCGGACCACTGCGTCGAGGACCCGTTCCAGACCGGACGCCGTCGTGGGGCCGCCGAGCAGGGAGGCGGCCTCCTCCGCCAGCTCGTCCGGGTCGGTGATGGCCGGGGGCGCGGGCAGCGGGCCGGCCGGTGGCGGCAGGTCGTCGCCCACCGCACCGACCACGACCCGCGGGGCGACCACGTGCCCGTGCCGGGCGGCCAGCGTGCCGGCCCGGTCGCGGACGTCCGCCGCCGGGTGGTCGACCGCTGTCGCGATGACCTCGGCGATCTCCGCCGCCCGGTCGGGGTGCCGGCGGGCGAGCTGGTCCAGCCAGCCGAGCTGGGCGCGGACCAGCGCCTTGTCGGGCCGGACGAGGACGGCCCGCGACGCGTCGAGCAGCCCCTCGACCTCCACGCCGTCGAGAGCCCGCAGCGTCTTCTGCGCCATCGACGCCACGGACCCGGGGGCGTCGGCGAGCAGGCGCAGGTAGTCTCCGCGATGCCGGTCGACCTCGCTGGCGGTGGGCTCCAGCAGGGCGTGCAGGGTGACGAACGCGCGTAACGCGGCCGGCCGGTCGCCGCGCAACAGCCGGCTCACGCAGCCGTCGAGCAGCATCGTCCGGTCCAGGCGGCCCTCGCCGGCCAGTCGCGCCAGCGCGCGCGGCAGGGCGAGCTTCTCGTCGGTCATGAACTCGTCGAAGGACATCCGCGTCCCGGCGCCGTCCACCTCGAACAGGCGCGGCACCAGGGCGTCGAGGAACACGTCCGCCCGGAGCCGGTCCACCAGCGGGACCGGTCGCTGCCACTCCGGCGGCCACGCCATCAGGGCGAGCCAACCCTCCACGAACTGGTCACCGGTGGGCGGTGCCGCCTTCTCGGCGGTGAGCATCTCGGCGACGAATCCCCAGCCGTCCATCGGGTCGTCCCGGCGGAGCCGGTCCGCCAGCCGGTATGCCAGCTCGGCCAGCCAGGGCACCCCGCGCGTCCGCGCGACCTGGACCACCAGCCCGGCGTCGGCGCCCCGCAGCGACACGTTCCGCCGGCCGAGCAGCTCGGCCGCCGTGGCGGCGGTGGGCAGGCACCCGACCGCGGCCACCGCCAGGGCCGTCGCCTCGGTGTTCCACCACCAGTTGTCGCGCCGCCGGCGCACGTGGGCCACCAGCCCGTCGGCGAACGACCGCCGCCCCTGGTCGTCGAGGCCGGTGACCGCGTCGACGGCCGCGCCGATGTCGCCCCGGACCAGGAACTCGAACGGATCGGTCACGCCCCGACCTCCACCGGAGCGCCCACCATCGTCGTGGCGAGCGCGTGCTTGCAGGGCCCGCGCTGACCGCGGTGCCGCGCCCACCAGGGGCAGGAGCAGGTGTACGAGCCGTCCGTCCGGCGGCGGACCCGATAGACCTCGACGCCGTGGCGTACGGTCGCCGCCTCGCCGTCGAGCGTGACCGCGCCCGCCTCGACCAGCGCCCGCGCCCCGACCAGCCGGGGATTGTCCCGCTCGGCCCGGCCGGCGTCGTACGGCAGCACCCGGTGGAAGTAGCCCGCCTCGGCCACGTCGAAGCCGACCCGGCCGGCGGTGCCCAGCTGGGCCAGCGCGGCCCGGACCCGGTCCGCCGAAATCCCCGCCGAGGCGGCCAGCGCGTGGACATCGATCGTCGGGTCCCAGGACAGCAGCGCGGCGACCAGCGCGGCGTCGTCGGCGACGTCGTCCGTGGCGAGCGCGGTCAGCGCGCCGCCCTCGCCGGAGAAGCCCCGGTAGGGCTCCGGCGACAGGGTCAGCGACAGCCGCAGCGCGCCGGTGTCGAGCTCCCACACGCTCGGCAGCGGCGGCGACCCGGCCGCCGCCGATGGCCCGTACACCCGCAGGGTCTTCGCGTACCGGAGCAGCCCACGCAGCGTGGCGAGCCGTCCGGCGCCGGCCAGGCACACCGCGCCGGGCGCCGGGCGCGAGGTCAGCCGCAGTGAGCGCCCGGCCGGCACCACCCAGAGCACCGACCGGTCGTTGCCCGCCGGCAGCCGGCGCAGAAAGGCGGCCGCCTCCGCCGCCGGGATCTCCGCCCGCGGTTCCATGGCCGCGGCGATCAGGTGGACCTCGGCGAGCCCCCGCAGCCAACGCCCGGGCAGCGGCACCTTCTTCTCCACCACCGGGCCGTCGAGGGTGGACACGGTCAGGTCGTCCGGCCCCACCGACAGGTGCAGCGGGTCGATGCCGCCCACCCGGGCCAGCGCCTCCCGCAGCGGCGCGTTCACGTCGACGTTGGTGGTGCCGTGCTCGACGATGTCGCCGTCGAACCCGGCCGGCACGACGTCCAGCCGCGCGTACACCCCGCAGCAGCCGGAGAACGATTCGAAGCGCATCCGGTCCCGGCTGCCGGTGACCACGGGATCGAGGCTCGCCGGGCTGACCGGCTGGTGGTACCGGGTCCGGGCGACCTCGGCGACCGCCAGCAGCCCGGCGGCCGCGGCCTGCGGAGTCGTCAGAAAACCGGAGAAGAACCGCGGGTTGGTCGCGGGCCCGCCGCTGGTCTGCAGCGCCAGGTCACCCCGGTGCAGCGTGGACGGCTGGAGGTAGCGGTAAGTCTGAAGGGCGCTCACGGCTGCAGAACTTACGACCGACCCCCGACAGGGCACGACGGCAGGCTGCAACCCGGGCGACAGGGCTCCATCCGACCCGGCAGCGTGGGCCAACGGCCGATCGCCGAAATCTGTCGGGCGATCGACGGGTGGGCCGCTTGGCCGACATGATGGACCGTGTGGCCGACAAGTGGGGGAGCGTGGGGCCTCGGCCTATTGATCCAGGTCGTTAGGGTCTGGCAACCGGTGGAAGGCGTCGGCCGGCACCGCAGTCTGCCTAGTGCTCCAACGTCACTTGATCTTGACGCGGCAGTCTCAAAAATTATCCGGGCGGCGGTCCGACGAGCGGTTCGCCAATGTCGGGCATGCTACGGCTGCGTGGACGAAGTGACTTTCCCAGCGTGCGCACCGCAGTCGAAGACACCACGGCCAGTTCGGGCTGCGCAGGCAGAAATACCGTGGGGACACCCAGCGACTGGTTCATCGCGGCGAGCTGGTACTCGGTCCGAAGGTCGGTGGTGTTACGCACGCCGCGGACGATCACTCCTACGTCATGGCGACGGCAGTAGGTGGAGGTCAACCCGCTCCAGGCCGCAACGGTGACGGAGGTCCACTCGACCGGCAGAATGGCCCGAACAGCGGCCGCTCGCTCCTCTTCGTCGGTGCCCGGATGCTTGATGCTGTTGACCGCGACGAGCACGACCACTTCGTCGAAGAGGTCGCGTGCCCGGTTCACCACATTCAAATGCCCGGGAGTGAAGGGATCAAAGCTGCCGGGGTAGACGGCTCGCACGCGTACGCGACCGGGGGTGCGTGCTATCGAACCTGGCCCTGCCGATGGTTCGGGTGTCACGGCCGCAAGACCCGTTGCACATCGCGGATGACCTGCTCAGAGGCCAGTGGGGCCCAAGAGGCGAACAGTTCCCGGAAGTAGGTACCGTGCCGGTCCGCCACCGCAGGATCGTGCTCGATGACGTCCAGTTCGTTGACGATGCTCAGGTCCATGAGCGACCGAAGTTGAGCCGCATTCGGCGTTCTCACCTGACGTACGAAGCGGTCGAACACCTGGCCGGTCTTTGCCAGCTCCCGCCAGCTGCGTCTACGGTCGCAGGCGCCATACAGATAGACAAGCTCCTCGGCATCGGCACCAACGAGATCCCGTAGCACAGCACGATCGGCCCGATCAAGCAGGGCGAGGTCGAACCCGTCGGTGCCGTAGACGGCGTGGGTTAGGCCCGCGGCTTGCACTTCACTGCTGCAGCCAAGCACGGCGAGTCGTTCACTGACTCGACATAGGTGCGCGTACAGGTTGCCCCCGGGATGCGCGATCTGCTCAGCTCCGCGCCGGCGGAGCCAGACCCGCACGCCTTTGTCGGTGCTCATGGCCCGACTGTAGGTATCGGCTGTCGGTCGGATTCGCTGGCCCCTGGGTGTGGGCAATATGTCACAGCGCCGTGGATCCGTCTGGCACTCGCCTGGCCGGGTGGCGGGTCATCCTGGACGAGGCGGTGACGCGTGTCGCGGGCCGATTCGTGCGGGCGGAGCCGCGCCGGACCGCCGGGCAGTTCGTGGAAGGGCTGCTGTCGGGCGTGGAACGCAAAAGCTGCTGGTCCCTCGCGGAACGGGCTGGTCACACAATTCCGCAGGCGATGCAGCGGTTGTTGCGTACGGCGGCGTGGGACGCCGACGCCGTCCGCGATGACGTGCGTGACTGGCTGATCAAGCAACTCGGCCACCCCGACAGGGTGCTGGTCACCGACGAGACCGGATTCCTGAAGAAGGGCGTACGCTCGGCCGGGGTGCAGCGGCAGTACACGGGCACCGCGGGTCGTGTCGAAAACAGCCAGGTCGGGGGTGTTTTTGGCCTACGTATCACCCGCAGGCCGGGCGCTGATCGACCGCAGGCTCTACCTACCCAGGACGACCTGGTGCGACCGCCCCGATCGCCGCGCCGCCGCCAGCGTCCCCGACCAGGTCGAGTTCGCCGCGAAACCGGCCCTGGTCCGCCAGATGATCGCGGCCGCACTCGACGCCGGTGTCCCCGTCGGTTGGGTGACCGGCGACGAGGTCTACGGCGCCGACCCCGGCCTACGCGATGACCTCGAGCAGCGCGGGATCGGCTACGTCCTGGCCGTCGGCTGCGACCGGCGCGTACGCGTCAACGACGCCCGCACCCGTGTGCTTGTCGACGAGGTCGCCGAGCGGGACCAGGGACGACGAGGACTCGATAGCTTCACCCGTCAAGCCTGCCTCGACCCCTGGACACGAGCAACGCAACAGACCCCACGACGCCTATCCGACGTCGTCTACAAGCAGATGATCAAGGACACCGCGGCAGCGAGGACGGGCCCGGGAGGACACGTGGGGGCGACTCTTCAATCCAGCGCGGTCGACCCGATCCCCATGGTCAACACTTCGGAACAGTCACTTCCCGGACCCGCCGAACCCCAGCCTAGAACACCGCTCCTCGCCGCACAGAGGGGTGCCACCAGCGGGCACGCCGCCGAGGCGGTGTGACGGTCGTCCCCGCAGACCTTGAGTCGGCCAGACTTGTCGTGGTCATGCAAGCATCAACTGAGGCCGTAGTGTCAACCACCATGCGAGACCAGGCAGCCGGCTGCCAGCGAGACGTGGATCCGGATGAGCTTGCAGGCTGCGTGGTTGTGGAGGTCGGGGAGCGGCAGGCTCGGCCGTTCATCACCGTTGCCGAGGGTCGCAGCACGCCGTCGCGTGAAGCTCGGCTTTACCTCGACAGCGTGTGGCAGGTTCGGTCGCCTTCGGGGACGAGCGGGGCGTTGTCGGCTTCGGCGGATGTGTCAGGTTGCTCGACCTGAACAGCCTGACGGTGGAGCGGGCTCAGGTCAGCGATGCAGGTGACCTGGAGGTCCGATTCGCGGACGGTTCCAGCGTGACCGTGTCCGGTGCGGCAACGGCCGACAGCGGTCGAGTCGGACGGTGACGCGCCTGCCGGCGAAGTGGTAGCCGACGGGGTGTTGCCGGCCGGCGAGGCTGATCAGGCCGGTGGCGTTGACGAGCCGGTCGACCTCGATCGGGCGGCGATCCGGCCGGACCGCAGGTGGCAGGCCGAAGCCGGCTTGCGGCGCCCGTCGAATTGGCAAAGTTGGGGGGTGACCAGGAGTTGGCCGGCGCCGCATCCGGGTGAGCGTCGTTTGCGATTTCTAGGGAGTATTCACCTTTCCGTCGGGGGCGTCGGGGTGACGCGGTTGGAGCTGTTCCTCGACCTGGTGTTTGTGTACGCATTCCTGAGCGTGACGGACCTCATGGCGGAGAACTTTCGGATCGAGGGCCTGTTCCAGGGTGTGCTGGTGGTCCTGTTGCTGTGGCGGTGCTGGAGCTCGTACACCCTGCTCGGCAACGTCGTCAGGTTGGACCGGGGATTCATGCGGCCGCTCATCTTCGGGCTGGCCGCGACGATCCTGTTGATCGGGATCGCCACGCCGGTGATCTTCACGGATCGGCCGGGTGGCTTGTTCGGGCCGATGATCTTCGTCGTCGCCTTCCTGCTGGCCCAGTCCAGCGCGCTACTGATCTTGACGTACACCGTTTCGGACAGGACCCGAAGACCCCTTCTACGCGCATGGTTGCCGTTCTCCGGTGGCGCGATCCTGCTCCTGTCCGGTGCGCTGCTGCCTCGCCACCTGCCCTCGGACGTCGACGGTGGTTCCGTCCAACTGGCCCTGTTCTTCGCCGCCACCGCCGTCGACTTCATCGGCGTGCGGGCGCTCGGCACGGGCACCTGGCGGATCGTCTCCGTGCCGCACTGGGCCGAGCGGCACCGGCTGGTCATGCTCATCGCGTTGGGCGAAACGATCATCTCGATCGGCACCAGCCGCGGCCTCATCGGTGACCCACCGATCACCTGGTCCGTCATCGCGGGCTCCGCCCTGAGCCTCGTCGTCGTGGCAGTGCTCTGGTGGCGCTACTTCGACATTGCCGGATTCGCCGCCGAGCAGGCGCTGGAGCAGCGGCCGGCAGCCACCAGGTCACGACTCGGCCGGGACGCGCACACCGTCCTGCACGTCGTGATGATCGTCGGTCTCGTCCTCACTGCGCTGGGGCTCAAACGCGCGTTGAGTTCAGTCGAGCCCGACACCGCGCACCGGTGGGACCTGCTCAGCGCGCTCGTCCTCTATGGAGGCGTCCTCGTTTACCTGCTCGGCCAGGTGGCCCTCGAGCGCCGCACCATCCGCTTGCTGGGTCGCAGCCCGTTGTTGGGGATTGTCCTGGTGACCGCCTTGGTTCCGATCGCGGTCCGCCTGCCAGCGGTGGGCGCGGTCGGGCTGCTCGCCGCCATCCTCACCAGCATGGTCCTGGCTGATCTCACCGTCTTCCGCCGGCGGCATCACGTGCTGCATCGGCAGGCGGCGCAGGCGGCCGTCCGGGCCGCCACCAGCGGAGTCACACCCAAGGAACTCTTCCTCGATCTGGTGGTCGTCTACACGTTCATCCAGGTGACGGTGTTGATGACCCGACACCCCACGGGGGTCGGGGTCGTCCAGGCCTTGGCTGTGCTCAGCGTGCTGTGGGTCGCCTGGTCCCTCTACACCCAGGTGGGGAACGTCCTTCGCAGCGAGTCCATCCCTGTGCGGTTGAGCGCCCTGCTGGTCGTGGCACTGACCCTGACGATCGGCATCGCCATCCCGCAGGCGTTCGACGTCGTACCCGACGGCTTGCCCGGCCCACTGATCGTCGTGATCTGCTACATCACGCTACGCATGCTGCACCTGACGGCACTCCTGGTCCTTTCTCGGGACCGGATACCACGCGCCCAACTGTTGCGGGCGGGCGTTCCGAACGTGGCCGCGCTCGTCCTGCTGGTGTTCGCCGCGCTGGCATCCTCGCGGCCCCATGCCCCCGCAGGGCTGAGCCAGCTCGTGGCGGGCCTCTGGCTGGCGGCCATCGTTGTCGACCTCGCCGGGGGCTACCTCGTCGTGCGGCGGTTCTGGCAGGTGACTTCGGCCAAACACTGGACCGACCGGTATGCCCTGATCATCCTCATCGCACTGGGCGAGGCGGTCATCTCGGCAGGAGTGGCCGTCTTTGGCCGCCCGATCTCCTGGTCCGTGATCGTCGCCGTCGCCACCAGCATGGCCCTTCTGGCCACCCTCTGGTGGGCGTATTTCGACACCGACGCCATCGTTGCAGAACACGTCATGCGAGACCGTGCCCGCAACCAGCGAGTCGCGCTGGCCCGCGACGCCTATACCTACCTGCACCTACCCATGATCATCGGGCTGATGCTGCTCGCCTTCGGCCTGCGAAGGACCCTCGACGTGGTCAGCGATCCGTCAGGACCGGCGCGCGACCCGCTCGGGTACGCCCTCCTTTTCGCCGGAGTGGTCGTCTATCTTCTCGCCAACCAGGCATTCTGGTGGCGCATCCAGCACGAGATTCGCTGGGTCCGGGCCACCGGAATCCTGCTGGTGGCGATCCTCGCGCCGGCGACCAACCGACTGCCCCCACTGTGGGCGCTGACCATCCTTACCGCCGTCACCGCCGCCGTCATTATGATCGACTCCCGCCGCGCGGGCGAACTACGGCGGCGGCTGCACGAGCCGCCACCGTCGACCATCCTGACCGACGTCCGCCCCGTCAACCCCGTCAGGTAGCCCCGAGCATTGCCCGCGACCATCGCTCGAGTGGGGCTCCCGGCCCGACCAGCGGGATAAGGTGACCGCGAATGGCCTGCTGCGGTCCGCCGCTCGTCGAGGGCCAGAACCGACGCTTGCGTGACGCTCCCTCCACACGCGCCTCGATCGGCTTGAACAGCACCTCGATGCTGATCGTTCGTTCGATGCGGTCCGGGGCGAAGGCGGAGGCCAGCCAGGTGTCGAGCGGGTCGGTGAGGGCGTCCTCCCGCAGGTAGACGTTGCGGGGGTGCGCGACCTGGTTGACGAGGGTGTATTCCTGGGGGAAGCGGCAGCGGTAGTGCGCGTCGCCGTGGTTGTACTGGCCCTGCATTCTGGTCGACCGGCCGCCAGCGCGCCGGCGCGAGGGCGAGCAGCGGTCCGAGGGTGTCGATGACCCGATGCGCGCGGAGTACGACACCCCGGCCAGCGGCCCGATCTGCCGCATGGTCAGGTTGGTGCGCCAGTAAGTGGCCCATCAGCAGCACCCGATCGGCGAGGTCTAGAGCTCACTGCCGGCCCGGCCGGCCGTCGGCGATGGCGTCCCCACCGCGCTCGGCGACCAGGCGGACCCGACACCGGGGTTAGGAGACATCTCTTAAGCAGCCGCACGGTCACGTCGGGTCGGTGCACTCCGGGTCGCAGTCGCAGGACACCACGAACTCAAGCATCCGGATCACCCTTTTTCCGTCGTGGACGGGCATGGCGGAAGGTCGGGCATTTGACATTTTGCCCGGGGTCGATCGAGGCGGCGTTGCAAGAGTTGGAGCGCCGGCTCTGCGATAAGCGGATGGATACCTGGGATGCGATTGAAGAGGCGAGAATCGTGCGGCGACGCTTACTTGAGGGTTTCAGCGTTACGGAGTCACGCTCGCATGGCGGGTCGCGGTTCCGTCAGATCAACGTCTTTCCTGGTCAGTGGCGATGGCCGGCGACCAGGTGGCTCACCTGACGGATGCGAATTCATTTCCTGAAAGGAGCCCGGGTTTGCATTTGGTGAGCCTGCGAAACCGACAATGCTCGCACGGCGGTCCGCTCCGGTAAATGGCTGAGTCCGCTTGGTGGCAGGAGCCTTGTGAATGGGATTCATCGCTCCAGAATTGAATCCGACCGGGGAATTGTTGCCCCGGCGGCTCTCACTTCAGGAGGTAAATCCCCATGAGTCGAATGAGATCGGGCGGACGCGGAGGCACGATCATGCGCCGTACCCTTTTCGCGTTGGCCGCCGCGATCGTCGCCACCGGCGCGATCGGAACACCGGCAGTGGCCGACGGCAAGCCGGTCACCCCGTCGGCCCAGCCGGCCGAGGCCGTGCCGGGCGGGTTCTCCACCTGGCGTGAGCTGTTCTCCGTGCAGGAGCGGCTCAACTCGGCCGCCGACGAGATCATGGCCGCCCGCGGCGACGGCTTCGCCGGCGTGGTCGCCGCGCCGGAAGACCGCAAGCTCACCGTCTACTGGAAGGGGCAGGTGCCCGGATCCGTCCGTGACCTGGCCAAGCGGCTCGCCGTACCGGTCAGGTTCAAGCCGGCCCGGTTCCACCAGCGCGAGATGGTCGCCGAGGCGCAGCGGCTCGCTGCGGACCCGCGTGCGGTCTCGGTGTCCGCCAAGGTCGACGGCAGCGGCCTCGCGGTGACCGTCACCGGCAAGGCGCCGGTGGCGGGTAAGCAGGACGTCCTGCGTACCGCGCGGCTGCCGCTCAGCCTGAGCACCGCATCGCGCCCGACGCTGCTGAATCGCCAGAACGACTTCGCCCCGTACTGGGGTGGTGCGCGGTACTACGCCGGTGGTGGATGCAGTACCGGCTTCGGGGTGTACTGGAACGACGCCCGCCAGATCCTCAGCGCCGGGCACTGCGGGTCGAACGGTCAGGTCGCGTACGACGGTGGTGGCCCCACCAACACCATGGGGCCGATCATCAACGACAACAACCCGCGGGACACCCTGATGATCAGGGTCGCGGCCGCCGGCCGGATCTACACCGGACCGTACAACGCTGCCACCAGCATCGGGGTCGGCGGGGCGGCATCGGACTACGTCGGCAACTATGTCTGCACCGGCGGCGCCTCGAGCGGTGAGCACTGCAGCATCCGGGTCAGCGTCGTCAACCAGTTCATCAACGTCGGCTACGTGATCGGGCCCGTGACGCAGGCCAACCACGTCACCGCCGGGGCCTGCGCCGCCGCCCCGGGCGACAGCGGCGGGCCGGTGTACTCGTACCGCTCCGACGGGCGGGTCGACGCTCGCGGCACCATCTCCGCCGGGGTGACCGGCACGGCGGTCTGCCCCGGCGTCGTCGCCAACGGCTCCAGCAACGTCTGGTACGCCCCGCTGCTGCGGCCGGTGGGTGACGCGCAGATCGGGTCGCTCACCTACCACGGCGCCTCGCTCATCCAGGGCTGACGCGTATCCGGCGCCCAGCCGCAACGGGTCGGCGCCAAGCAGTGATCGAAGTACCGTGGGCCGGTCCGTACGGGCCGGCCCACGCCGCTGACGGCCCCGAGCGCACTCCGCCGCTGGGTGTGGCGGAGTCGCCGCCGTCGACCACCACACTCACCTCATCGAACATCCCGTCGGAGGCAGTGGCCGACTCGCGACGCCCCTGACTCCCATCCAACGAGGGACCTACGCGAGGTGCGACGTCGTGGGATGGTGCACCACCACCAGGGGACGTTTCCCGGCGGCACCTGCCGGGATGGTGTCCACGACGGTGACCGACACGGTGGCTGGCCTTGCGCCGGCCGTGGTGAGTTCGGCGCGAACCGCCTCTTCGGTTGCGGTCTGGTTGAAGCCGAGCCCGGGGGAGGCGACAAGCACGGTGATGTCGCGTTCACCCTGGCGGACCTGCCATCCGGCGGCGTCGATCAAGTCGAGCGCGCGGTGGAACGCGACCGGGTGGATGCGGATTCCGCCGCCGGCCGCAGCGGGTAGCACGAGGACGTCGTCGGTCCGGCCCTCGATCGAGGCCAGGAGTCGGAACGGCAGCCCGTCCGGGCAGGGTTCGGTAGCGAGGGTGACCCGGTCAGTCATCTCATAGCGGATAAGCGGAATGGTACGGCTGGACAACACGGTGACGAGCAGCCGGTCACCGGGCTGTCCTGGCGGTACCGGCCGGTAGGCGTCGTCGACGACCTCCGGGATGACGAGGTCTTCGAACAGGTGCATGCCCCGGTGGTGGTGACATTCGGCCGCGATCCCGCCGGTCTCCGTGGCGGCGTAGACGTTGAACGGCGACACGTGCCAGGCATGGGTGGCCATGGCGCGCGCCTCCGCGGTGAGGACCTCCGAGGAAGAGTTCACCGCACGAGGTGCGATGCGTAGCCGTCCTTGGATCTGCTCGTCGGCCAAGGCGCGGATCATCGACGCGTAGGCGACGAGAACGTCAGGTCGTAGTTCGTTGAGCTGGGCGACGATGTCGGGTATCCGGGCCGCCGCGTCGAGGCGTTCGCTTCGGATGAACGGGCTGCGGACGGTAGCGGCCACCCGAGATGATTGGTGCCACGAGGTGGTGGAGCTGACCACAGCCATGCTCATCGGATGCAGCAAGCCGGCTCGGATACCGGCCCACTGGTTGGCCCGGGCATACGACGCGATCGTCATTGCCCATTCGCGCGCGTCGCTCGGGATGATGCTCCTGCGCCCTGAGCTGCCGGAGGTGGCCGACACCCAGTAACGGCCGGCGAAGCGTTCGTTGCCATGCAGCCCGTCCAGGTATGCCTGCAGATCGGCCAAGCGAACCACCGGGTCGGTGGAGATCTCGTCGAAATGGTCCATCAGGGTGGCCTTGGTCAGCACCGGCAACTCGTCAAGCGGAGCCGCGGCCAGGCCCCGGTGGAACTGGCGGTAGAACGGCGAGCGTTCGGTGGTGAAGATTCGCAACGCCGCGAGTTCTCGCTGCTGGTGCTCACGGAGCTGCTCAGGAGTCCACCGCTCGCGGTAGCCCAGGGTGCGCCGCAGCCGCAGTATGTTGGCGATCATCCGGACGTCCACCCTCATCCTCCTCGCCGCAGCTGAACGAGGACCGTCCCAAGTGGACGGCCCCGCCGTGGTCAGCGCAACGTGTCCAGGCGCCGGTGATACTCCCCGGTGTCCAGTTCGCCGCGTGCATAGCGTTCGGCCAGGATGCGGCGCGCGGAGTCATGCACGTCCGGTGCCGGTCGGCGCCCATAGCTGGTGGCGAGCAACACCGCCCCGATCACAAGCAGAGCCAGGAAGAGCCAGCCGATCATCATCATCCCGCCCATGGGCCAGACCCAGCCGTTGCCGTGCATGACAGTTCCCCTTCCCGACATGGGACCCTCGGCGCCCCTTCCGCGATCTGGGTAAACGAATCGGATACCCGGCGCGGGCCGGACCTCACCTCAGACCTGAGCCGTCCAGGGGAGGACGGCCGACCCTTGTCGCCCGGGTCGTGACCCTGGTGGTGGTGGTGACCCTCGTGACCCCCGTGACCGCCGTGACCGCCGTGCATGAACAGCATCATCAGCGGGCACGCGAGCGCCAGTAGGCCGAAGGCCAGCGACTTGGCCGGTACACCGACCGCCAGTGCCCCGACGACCACGATCGCCAGGGCGATGGCGTATAGCGGCAGACGTTGACGTCTCATCACCGTCTCCTCTCGATTGCTTCCACCTTGACGATGCTGCCCCGACCGGCTCGGAGGACACGGGCCCAGGACCCCCGGCCCCGGGCCGAAAGTCCCTACCCCCTCCCGGTACCCGTATCGAAGCCTTGGGACGTGATCCCAGGAGGACTGTCATGAACGGTGTAGAAGCGGTGGTTCTCGTCGTCGCGGCGGCGGCCATCGCCGGGTGCACTCTTATCAGCTCAGTTGCCATATACCCCCCGGGGGCATATGGTGCCGGGTGGAGGTGGACGGCATGAGACAGGAACACGCAACCGACGCCGATGGCATGGCCCTGGCCGGTGAGACGCAGCAGCACGGCCATCAGGTACAGGTGGGTGAGCACCCCGGCGGTGGCCCGCATGACGGGCATCGAGGCGCTGCCGGGCCGGCGGGTGGCCACAACGGCGACCACCACCACGCGGGGCATGGATCCGCTGGCGGGCACGGGGCTCATGACAAGCACGCGGGGCACGACCCGGAGCAGTTCCGGCGCAAGTTCTGGCTGAGTCTGGCGCTGACGATTCCGATCGTGGTGACCAGCCACATGGTGATGGACTGGCTCGGCTACACCCTCGACTTTCCGGGCATGAGCTGGGTTGGCCCGGTTCTCGGCTCGGTGGTCTTCTTCTACGGAGGCTGGCCGTTCCTGGTCGGCGGTGCCAGCGAGGTCCGCGACCGGACTCCCGGGATGATGCTGCTGATCTCGATGGCGATCACGGTGGCCTACGTCGCCTCGATGGCCACCAGCCTCGGCGCGTTCGACCTGGACTTCTGGTGGGAGCTGGCCGCCCTCGTCACGATCATGCTGCTGGGTCACTGGCAGGAGATGAAGGCCATCGGCCAGGCGCAGGGCGCCCTCGCCGCACTGGCGGCGCTCCTGCCGGACGACGCCGAACGGGTCGACGCCGACGGCACGGTGCACCGGGTGCCGGTGGCCGAGCTGCTGTTCGGCGACGTGGTCCTGGTCCGCTCCGGTGGCCGGGTACCGGCCGACGGCCGAATCATCGACGGGGCCGCCGAACTGGACGAGTCCATGATCACGGGGGAGTCCCGCCCGGTGCCTCGCAGCGTCGGGGATCGGGTCGTGGCCGGCACGGTGGCGACCGACTCCGCGCTGCGGGTCCGGGTCGACGCGGTCGGGGAGGACACCGCGCTCGCCGGCATCGGCCGGCTCGTGGCGCAGGCGCAGGCCTCCAGCGGCCGGGCGCAGGTCCTGGCTGACCGGTTCGCGGCAATGCTGTTCTACGTCGCCACCGCCGCCGCGCTGGTCACCTTTGCAGCCTGGTGGGCGCTGGGTGACCTGGACCAGTCCGTGGTCCGGACGGTGACGGTCCTGGTCATCGCCTGCCCCCATGCCCTCGGGTTGGCCATCCCGCTGGTGATCGCGCTGTCCACCGCGGTGTCGGCGAAGGCCGGCATCCTGGTCAGGGACCGCCTCGCCTTGGAGCGGATGCGCACCGTCGATGCGGTGCTGTTCGACAAGACCGGCACCTTGACCAAGGGTGCGCACACCGTTACCGCCACGGTCGCCGCCAGCGGCACCAGCGAGGACGAGGTGCTGCGCATCGCCGGCGCGGTCGAGGCCGACAGCGAGCACCCACTCGCCAAGGCTCTGGTCAGGGTCGCGCAGGACCGGGGGCTGCGGGCGGTCGCCGGGAACTTCCGATCCCTGACCGGTCGAGGGGTCCAGGCGGTCGTCGACGGCACCACCTGGGCCGTGGGCGGCCCCGCCCTGCTGCGGGAACTCGGCGCGCACGTTCCCGAGGAGCTGGCCACCACCGCGCGAGAATGGTCGGGCCGCGGCGCGGCGGTGCTGCACCTGATCCGCCTGCCCCAGTCCGGCCAACCGGCCGCGGTCGGCGCG
Organism: Micromonospora purpureochromogenes; assembly: GCF_900091515.1. Classification (NCBI taxonomy): domain Bacteria; kingdom Bacillati; phylum Actinomycetota; class Actinomycetes; order Micromonosporales; family Micromonosporaceae; genus Micromonospora; species Micromonospora purpureochromogenes. The sequence continues at coordinate 2,908,997 of NZ_LT607410.1, forward strand.
TTCGCGTTGGAGGACGAGGTCCGTCCGGAGGCCCGCGAAGCAATCTCCAGCCTGCGCGAGCAGGGCGTGAAGAAGATCGTGATGATCACCGGGGATGCCCGCCCGGTCGCCGAGGCGGTCGCCGCGGACCTGGGGTTCCGGCCTGGGGTCGACGAGGTCTTCGCCGAGGTGCTGCCCGCGGACAAGGACAGGGCGGTCGCCGACCTGCAGGCCCGGGGGCTGATCGTGGCGATGGTCGGCGACGGCGTCAACGACGCACCCGCCCTGGCCCGCGCCGACGTCGGCCTGGCCATCGGCGCTGGCACCGACGTCGCGATCGAGTCCGCCGGGGTCATCCTGGCCTCGTCAGACCCGCGCGGCGTCATCGGCGTCATCCGGTTGTCCCGGGCGCCGTACCGGAAGATGATCCAGAATCTGGCCTGGGCCGCCGGATACAACGTGGTGGCGATCCCACTCGCCGCCGGCGCGCTGTTCCGATGGGCCCTGTCCACCTGAGGGTTCGGGCGGGAGTCGGCCTGGCTTCGCAGGATGGTTCGGGTGAGGTCGGGATGGGACGAGTCGATGACCAGGGCATCCCAGTCCTGTCCGATCAGCACGATCCGGCCATCCGGGCTCAGCACACGCTGCGCCTCCGCCAGTGCGGGCGCGGGGTCCGCCACCTCGTGCAGCACCTTGTCCGCCCGGTAGCCCGACACCGCATGGTCGGAGAGCGGGAGAGACTGGGCGGTGCCCATCCGGAACTCGGCTCCCTGCCAGCGGCGGCGTGCCGTGGCGATCATCAGCTCATCCGGGTCGACGCCGATCGCGGCGACGCCGCGCTGGTTGAGTTCGGCCACGGCGCGTCCCGTGCCACAGCCCACGTCGACGACCGAGGCACCGGGGGAGAGGTCCAGCAGGTCATAGCTGCGGTGCCGCAGACGCACCGCGCCCGGCTCGGTCTCCGCGGCGTCGAGTCGGGCGATCAGCCCGGCAGTGGCATCCATGATGGTCGTGTCTTCGGTCATGGACGCCACCCTCCGACTTCAGGTCGACCTGAAGTCAAGAGGCCGTCCCACCAGCGGATGACGTCTCGTCGGTGAGTGCGCATGGGGTGAGGGTGGGGCCGTAGCGTGCCGGGGGTGGACAGCGTGCACCTGCCCCGCCGGCTGCTGCTCGCCGGAATAGGCTCAGCTGCGGTGGCAACCGTGACCGGCTGCGAGTCGCACCGCGCCACGTCCTCGACCCCACGGCCAACGAGCAGCCCGGGGCCGTCCGGCACATCGGGCGGGGGTGAGGCCGCGTTGCGGCGAAAGATCGCCAGCCTGCTCGTGGTCGGCTTTCGCGGCACCCAAGCCCCGAACTGGATCATCAAGGCGGTGCGGGACGGTCTCGGCGGCGTCATCCTTTTCGACGAGGACCTCGAGACCAGGTCGGTGCGTAACATCCGCTCGCCCGAGCAGGTAACGCGACTGGTGAAGAGTTTGAAGGATGCCTCACCGGGCCCGCTCATCGTCTCCATCGATCAGGAAGGCGGCCGTACCTCCCGCCTCAAGCCGAGCAACGGCTTCCCGACCACGAAGTCGGAGGCCGAGATCGGCGCGGAGAACTCGCCGTCGGCGACCCGCGACTGGGCGCGAGGACTGGTGGCGAGTCTGACGCGGATCGGGGTCAACCTGAACTACGCCCCGGTCGTCGACCTGAACATCAACCCCGACAGCAGAGCGATCGGCAAGCTCGGCCGCAGCTTCTCCGCCGATCCGGACGTGGTGGTCAACAATGCCACGGAGGAGATCCAGGCGCACCGGGCGGCTGGTGTGAAAACCAGCCTGAAGCACTTTCCCGGATCAGGTAGCGCCGCCGGAAACACCGATTTCGAGGTCGTCGACGTCAGTGACACCTGGCGGGAGGTCGAACTGGAGCCGTTCCAGCGGCTGATCCAGGCCGGCCTCGCCGACTCGGTCATGGCCGCCCATGTGCTCAACAAGCAGCTTGACCCGGCGTATCCGGCTTCGCTGTCGACCGCGACCGTGACCGACCTGCTGCGCGGCCGGCTCGGCTGGCGTGGGCCGGTGGTCAGCGACGACATGCAGGCGGTCGCGATCACCGAACGGTACGGCGCCGCCGAGGCGGTCGCCCTGGCGTCGCGGGCCGGCCTCGACCTGCTCGTCTTCGCCAACCAGCAGGTGTACAACGCGCGAGTGGTCGAGGAGACAGTCGACGCGATCATCGATCTCGTCCGGACCGGGCGCCTCACCGAGGACCGCATCGACCAGTCCGTCGCGCGAGTGAATTCCCTCCGCCCGAAACGCTGACCCGACATGCTCGGGAGGGCTCCAACCCTGTGGACGCGTTCGCCGCACGACAGGCGTCCGCTACTACCTCGTGGGCGCGGGCCCGGGCGGCCGAGCGCTCGGCCGGCAGCTCGGAATCGGCACCGCGGATAGGAGCGGAATGTACGCAGGGGCAGCGAGCATGGCGTTGGTGGCCGCGCTCATCGTCGCCGGCCTGTACCTGGCCCACCGGGCCCTGGCGATCGCTTCCTCGCCGCTGGGGAGCCTGCCCTTCCAGTCCGGGTGGCAGCCCGAGGAGCACGCACTGTCGCGCTACCACGTCCGGTGGTACCTCGCCACGCTGCTCTTTCTCGCCTTCGACGTGGAAATGCTGTTCATGTACCCGTGGTCGGTGGTCGTCACCCGACTCGGGGCCACCGCGATCGTCGAGATGTTCGTCTTCCTCGGCGGGGTCTTCGTGGCCGTGCTCTGGGCCTGGCGGGAAGGCGCACTGCGGTGGGTCTGAGCGAAGCGTTAGGTCGGGTCGCCGCCCGGCACGCGCATGTCCTCGTAGCCGAGGTGCCGGGGCACTGGGTGACCCGGGCCGCGGTCGAGCGGCACGTCCTTGCCCGGGGCTGGCGGCTGGCTCTGTCCCCGGGGGACGCCGACATCCTGGCCGTCTGCGGCCCGCCGCCCCCGCACCTGGTGGAACCGCTGCATCGGCTGTGGGAGCAGATGCCCGGCCCGCGCGCTCGCATCGAGGTCGAATCCCCGCAGGGAGTCCTGCCCGCCCTCGTCGCAGCGGAGGAAGAGCTGCTCGACCTCACCCGGCAGCGGGCCGACAGCCGGGACCGGTCGCCCGATCAGGCCGGGACCGGCCATGTCGATCCGGGTGAGCATCACGCCCAGGAACGGCACGCTCCACACGGCCGCGCCGGGCACGACACCGCCCACCCCGCCTCGGAGCGCCGCTGTGGCGGCGGACAGCAGGGCGGGGCGGCCCATGAGCCGCAGGCCGACCACGGCACGGACGCCAACTCCGCGGAGACTCAGAAAGGTACGCACCGCGGAGGGCCGAGGCACGACGCGCACGGCCACGTCGGCCACCACGAGCCGCCACCCGGCAGCGGTGAGCCGGCCGACGACGGAGGCCGGGGGCATGGAGATCACGGCCACGTGGGCCACGGTGGCATGGACATGGCCCCCGGCGGCATCCCACTCGCCAGCGGCGGTGAGGACCGCGACGGCTTGGAGATGGATCTTCTGCAGCTGCGACTTGGCCCGGTCCTGGCGTACTGGCCGGCGGGCCTCGTCCTGCGTTGCACCCTCCAAGGCGACGTCATCGTCGAGGCGGAGACCAGCCTGATCGCCGCCGACGACCCCACTGCAGCCGCAGAGCGGCGGTACGCGCCGGAGGAGCTGCGCCGGTTCGCCGCCCGACGATGCGACAACGCTGCCAGCCTCCTGGGGCTCGCGGCCTGGGGTGATGCCGCCTCCCGTGCTCGGCGGATGCGTGACGCCCTGCTCTTCACCGATGACCCTGACGGGTCGGAACTCCACCGGCTCCGCCGCATGGTCGGCCGGTCGTGGTGGTTGCGGTGGTCGCTGCGCCGGGTCGGGCCGCTGGATGCGCAATATCTCGCCCACCGCGGCCTACCGGCCACCATGACGGGCGACGTCCGTGACCGGCTGCTCGCCATGCTCGACCGAGCCGCGCACAGTATCGCCGGCCAGCAGCCCACCGGCCCGTCGCTCGGCGTACCCGTCGACGCGATCCCTGATCTGGTACGCGGGTGGGACCTCGCCACCGCCCGACTCATCGTCGCCAGTCTCGACCTCGACCCGCTCGCCGCGGACCGGGAGGCGAACCATGTCTGAACCCGCGGTCACCGTGGTCCCCGCCGGGTGGGCGCTGGCCGCCGCCGGGCTGCTCGGGCTCCTGGCGGTTGCCGCTGCCGTTCTCGACGGGTTCCTGACCGCGCGGCCAACCGGCATCGGCTCATCAGGGCTGAGCCAGCCATTCGGTGAGGTGGCCCGGCTGATGCGGCAGCGGCGGCGGACCACGGTCGCGGCGGACAGCCTGTTGTGGCGTATCGGAGGGGCCGGACTGCTGCTGATGGCGTTGATGATCATCACGGTGGTGCCGCTGGGACGGTGGACCCTGTTCGACCTCGACGTCGGGGTCATCTGGTTCAACGCCATGGACGTCCTCGCGTGGGCGTTCGTGTGGCTGACCGGCTGGGGCGCCAACTCGGCGCATTCGGTGATCGGCGGTTACCGGTTCCTCGCCCACGGGCTGGCCTACGAGCTGCCGCTGATGTTCGCGCTCGTGGCGCCCGCGGTCGGTGCGTCGAGCCTGAACGTCGGGGAGATCGCCGCCGCCCAGCAGGGCGTCTGGTTCGTCGTTTGGATGCCGGTGGCCTTTCTCGTGTTCTGCACGGGCGTCCTGGCGATCGCTGTCTGGGGACCGTTCTCCCCGGCCCTCGGCGCTGACCTGGCCGGCGGCGTGACCACCGAGCTGTCCGGCGTCGACCGGCTGCTGTTCCAGGGCGGCCGGTACGCGCTGCTCGCCGCCGGGGCCGCGTTCGCGGTGCCGATGTTCCTCGGCGGCGGCGCCGGCCCGCTGCTGCCCGCCTGGGCGTGGGTGCTGGTCAAGACCCTCGCCCTGCTGGCCGTGTTCGTGTGGCTGCACCGCCGCCTGCCCGCGGCGCGGCCGGACCTGTTCATGGAGGCCGGGTGGCTGGTGCTGCTACCCGCGGTGCTGCTGCAGGACCTGATCGTCGCGGTCGTCGCCGCAGGCAGGAGCTGAGGTGATCACCCACGTCGCGTTCTGGGCCCTGGCGGTCGTCGCCGTCCTCGCCGGCGCCGCCGTGTTCATCGTCGACTCGATGGCCCGGGCCAGCTACGCCCTCGCCGTGTCGTTCATCGCCGTCGGCCTGCAGGTGCTGCTGATGCGGCAGAACTACGTAGGCGTGGTGACGATCCTGATGATGGTCATGGAGATGGCCGTCATGGCCGTCTTCATGGTCATGTTCATGGGCATGAACCCGGCGCTGATGCCGATGAGCATGGTCCACGACAAGCGCCACGCCCTGGCGGTGTCCGTCGGTGTGTTCGTGCTCCTCGCCGCCGGTGTGCTGTTCGTGCCCTGGCCCACGCGACGCGGCGCCCCGCCCGTCGACATCACCGAGGCGTTGGGGGAGGAGCTGATGGGCCCGAAGATGCTGACCATGGCGGCCGTCGGCGCGGTCATGGCCGTCACCATCGTCTCCGGCGTCGTGCTGGCAGCCCATCGGACCCGCTACGACCGGTTCGGCGACGACCTGCGTCGGCGACCGGCCGACGACCCGCAGCCAGGAGGTGTCGGCCGATGACCCTGCAGACCGTGCTGCTCGTGGCGGCGGCGCTGTTCAGCGTCGGCCTCTACGGCGCGCTGTCGCAGCAGGTGGTGGTCATGGTGATGATGGGGCTGGAGTTGATGCTCAACGGCCTGATCCTGGCCGCCGCCGGCTTCTGGTGGTTCCTCGCCCCGGACCCGTCCGGGCAGGTGCTGTTGCTGATCATCATCGTCGCGATGACCGTCGAGATGGCGATGGGCTTCGCCGTGGCCACCCAGCTGCATCGGATCCGTCGTAGCGACATGACCGACATGGCCGGTGACCTGTCCCGATGAGCCCACTCGCGCAGGCGGCCCTGTGGTTACTGGTTGCCCTCCCGACGGCAGCGGGGGTCCTGCTGGTCGCGAGCCGGCGGGCGGAGCGGGCCGCCGCCCCGGTCTCGCTGGCCGTCGCCGCAGCCTCGGTAGTCCTGGCGGTGATCGTCGCCGTGGCACGGCCTGCCGTGGCGGTGCCGTTCATGGCCGGCGTCGACTTCGCGCTCACCGTCGACGGGCTCGCCGCGCTGCTCGCGCCCATGCTCGCCGTGGTGACCCTGCTGGTGCTGGCCGCCGCGGCAGGGGAGATTCGCCGCTCGCAGGCACGCTTTCACGGCCTGATGCTGCTGTTCGCCGCCTCCGCCGCGCTCACCGTCACCGCGGCGACCCTGCCCACGTTGCTGTTCGCGTGGGAGATCATGGGCGCGGCCTCGTACGCGCTGATCGGGTTCTGGTGGCGGGACGAGGACCGCGTGTCGGCCGGGCTGACCGCGTTCGTCACCACCCGCTCGGCCGACCTGGGACTGTACGTCGCCGCGGGAGCCGCGCTGGCCGGTGGCGCGGGTCTGGCGCTGGCCGACCTGCCACACAGCAGCCCCGGTTGGCGGCACGTCATCGCCGCCGGGATCCTCGCCGCCGCGCTCGGCAAGGCCGCGCAACTGCCACTGTCGTTCTGGCTCTCCCGGGCGATGGCCGGCCCGAGCCCGGTCAGCGCGCTCCTGCACTCCGCGGCGATGGTGGCCATGGGCGGCTACCTGCTGCTGCGGGTACAGCCCCTGCTCGCCGCCACCGGCTGGGCAGCCCCGGTGACCATGTGGGCCGGCGGTCTGACAGCGCTGCTGCTCGGCGCGGTGGCGGTCGCCCAGCGGGACATCAAGCAGCTCCTTGCCGCCTCCACCGCCGCCCAGCTCGGGTTCGTGGTGATGGCCGCCGGCGCCGGCACAGTAGCCGGCGGCGCCGCCCATCTGATCGCGCACGCCGCCACCAAGGCGCTGCTGTTCCTGGCGGCCGGGGCGTGGCTGACCGCGGTGGGCACCACGCGGCTCGCCGACCTACGAGGGATCGCCGGGCGGTGGCGGCTGGTCGGCTGGTCCGCCACCGCCGGGGCGCTGGCCCTGGCCGGGATCGCGCCGCTGTCGCTGTGGGCGACCAAGGACGCCATCCTTGCCCAGGTCCTGGAACAGTCACCCTGGCTGTACGTGGTCGGCCTGGCTGCGTCGGCGTTGTCGGCCGCGTACGCGGGCAAGCTGCTCGTCGTCCTCTGGCGGGAATCGTCCGGCCGGCGCGGCGACGTCGACCGCGACCAGGCGGAAGCCGGACGGGTCACCGTCCTGCAGCAGGCGCCGCTGGTGGTGCTCGCCGTGGGCGCCGCCTGTGCCGGTCTGCTGGCCCTTCCGCCGGTCGGCGTCGTGCTCGCCCGGGCCGTCGGACAGCCGGGGGAGTTCCACGCCTCCCCGGTCGAGCTTGCGGTCTCGGCCGTGCTCGCCCTGGCCGTCCTGCTGCTCGTCGCCCGCCGGCCGGCCCCCGAGCCGCGGTGGGCGTTGCGGTGGCTGGGACTGGAAGCCACCGCACGGGTGCTGGTCGTCCGCCCGACCCTGCGCTGCGCCGCAGCGCTTGCCCGCTTCGACGACCAGGTCCTCGACCGCGGCGTCGAGCTCGTCTCGGCTGGGACGCTGCGCCTGGCCGGACGGGCCGGCCACGTCGACGACCGATGGCTCGACCGCGCCGTGGAACGGGTCGCCGCCGGAGCTCGCCGGCTGGGACAGCTTGCCCGCCGGCCGCAGACCGGTCAGCTGCACCAGTACTACCTGCAAGCCGTCGTCGTGCTCCTCGTCGCCGTCGTCGTCCTCGTCGTGTGGGGATAAGCCATTGCTCAGCCTGATCGTCTTCCTACCGCTGATCGCCGCAGTGGCCCTGGCCGCCGTGCCGCGTCTCGGCGACAGCGTGGCGCGCTGGACCTGGGTCGCCGTGGCGGCCGCCGACCTCGGACTCATCACCGTCGTGTGGGCACGCTACGACACTCCGCCGCCCGGGCAGTTGGCCTTCGCCGAGCAGGCGGCCTGGATTCCCGGCGTGAACAGCAGCTACCACATCGGCGTCGACGGGTTCTCGCTGCCGCTGGTGGCGATGACCGCCGCGATCTACCTGGCCTGCGCGGTGTACGCGTTACGTGAGCGGCACCGCCCCCGCACTCACGCGGCACTGTTCCTGTTCCTGCAGAGCGTCAGCCTCGGCCTGTTCGTCGCCGCCGACCTGATCCTGTTCTTCGTCTTCTTCGACCTGTCCATCGTCGGCATGTATTTCGTCATCGCCGGCTGGGGCCACGGCAATCGCGCCCACTCGGCGCTGAAGTTCTTTCTCTACACCTTCCTCGGCTCGCTGGCACTGCTGGTCGGCTTCATCGGCCTGTACGTCGCCGCTACCCCGCACACGTTCGACATGCCGGACCTTGCCGCCACGCCGCCGCTTCAAAGCCGGCCGGTCGCTGGTGGACTGGTGCTCGCGGCGATCCTGCTCGGCCTGGCGGTGAAGACGCCGACCGTGCCCTTCCACACCTGGCTCCCGCCCGCGCACACCGACGCACCGGCCGTCGGCTCGGCGGTCCTCGCCGGGGTGCTGCTGAAGATGGGCACCTACGGCTTCGTCCGCATCGCCATGCCGATGCTGCCGCAGGCGTGGCGGGCGTGGGCCTGGGTGGTGATCGTCGTCGGCGTCGTGTCGGTGATCTACGGGGCGCTCGTGGCGCTGGCCCAGTCCAACGTCAAGCGCATGATCGCCTACACGTCGGTCAACCACATGGGCTACATCGTCCTCGCTGTCGGCGTCGCCGGCCTGGTCGCCGCCGACGCCACCCAGGCCCGCAGCGTGGCGGTCGCCGGCGCGGTCACCCAGATGGTCAGCCACGGCCTGATCACCAGCGCACTGTTCCTGCTCGCCGGCGTCCTGCAAGACCGCGCCGGCAGCTACGACATGCGCGACTTCGGCGGGCTCGCCGCACCCGCGCCAACCTTCGCGGCGCTGTTCGCCGTGGGAGCGTTCGCCTCCCTCGGCCTGCCCGCCTTCTCAGGCTTCATCGCCGAGTTCCAGATCTTCACCGGTAGCGTCGCCGCGGCTCCGGTCACCGCCATCGCGGTCCTCGGCATCCTGATCACGGCGGCGCTGTTCCTCCGCGCGCTGCAGCGCGTCTTCACCGGCGACACCGCCGGCAGCTCGGCCGGATTCACCGACCTGCGCGCGCGCGAACTGTGGTCTGTCGGGCCGCTGTTGCTGCTGTCCCTGCTGATCGGAGTCCTGCCGCGCCCGCTGCTGGATGTCATCGAACCCGCCGCGCACGCCGTCGTCGGCCTGCTCGGGCGGTGACCGGTGGAGACGGAGATGATGCGGCCGCTGCTGCTCCTCCCCGAGATGCTGCTCGCCGGTGGCGCACTAGCCGCCCTGATCGGCGGTTCCTTCGTCCCCCGCCACCGGCAGTGGATCATCCGGATCTTCACCGCGATCGTGCTCGTCGCCACGATCGTCGCGGCCGCGATCCAGCTGCGCGAGCCGGCGACAAGCGCCTTCGACGACTCGTTCGCCGTCGACACGGCCACCGGGATCGCCCGCATCCTGACGGCGACCGGCACCCTGCTCATCCTCGCGATCGCCGCCGACGAGATCTCCGGCAGCGCACGGGAGAGCGAGACGTATGCCCTGCTGCTGTTCTCCACCGCGGGCGCCGCGCTGCTGGCGGGGGCGAACGACCTGCTCGCCCTCGCCGTCGGGTTCCTTCTCGCCAGCATCCCGCTGTACGCGCTGATCGGTCTCGCGCACACCGGCGCAGGGGCGGAGGCGGCCATGAAGACGTACCTGATGGGGGCCCTGTTCGGCATTCTGCTCCTGTTCGGGGTGACCATCCTGTCCGGGATTACCGGCACCACCGGCTACGCCGAACTCGCCGACCGGCTCACCGGCGCGCCGCAGGCGGCGGTGACCGTCGCGGCGGTCGCCGTGATCGCTGGCCTGATGTTCAAAGCCGGCGGGGTGCCCGCCCACTTCTGGGTCCCCGACGCGGCCCAGGCAGCCACGGCCACGGCCGCGACGTTCCTCACCACCGTGCCCAAGATCGGCGCGCTGGTCGCGGTCTACCGTCTCGCCACCGTGCTTCCCCCGTCGTCGTGGCCGCTGCTGGTGGCGGCGCTCGCGGTGGCGAGCATGACGCTGGGCAACCTCGCCGCGTACTGGCAGTCCGACCCCCGGCGGCTGCTCGGCTGGTCGACGGTCAGCCAGGTCGGCTTCCTGCTCGTACCGATCGTGGCGGCCGGCCGCAGCGACCTCGCCCTGCCGTCGCTGCTCGTGTATCTCACCGGCTACACCGCGACCAACGTCGCCGCGTTCGCGGTCAGCGCCGCCCTGCCCGAGCACCGCGACCTCGCCGACTACCGCGGCCTGGCCGCACAGCGGCCCTGGCTCGCCATGGCCCTGCTGGTCGCGTTGCTCGGGCTGGTCGGCACCCCGCCGGCCGCGGTGTTCGTCGGCAAGCTCACCACCGCGACCGCGGCCTGGGACGGGGGATACGCCTGGCTCGCCGTCGTCGTATTCGGCAACAGCGTGCTCAGCCTCTTCTACTACCTGCGCTGGATCACGCCCACCTACCGCCAGGCGGACGACGAGCTGGTGGTGGAGTCACACCTGAGCCGTCGCCCGTGGTCGGCGCGCGTGGCGGTGTCGGCCGCCGCGCTCAGCCTCGCCGCAGGTCTCGCCGCCGGGCCGCTCTGGTACCTGGTCAGCCGATGACAGGAACAGCGGCGCGACGGAGGTCGCCTGGAGGCGCGGATGCCGTCGCCTGGTCCGGGCTCACCCAGTACGCCTACAAGGCCGGTTACTCCTGGTAGGCCAAGTTGATCATCATGCCGGTCTCGGCGTGGTAGATGTTGTGGCAGTGGATCATCCACTGACCCGGGTTGGTCGCGTCGAACTCCACCGCCACGGTCTGCTTCGGCACGACGATCAACGTGTCCTTCCGCACGCCGGTGTCGGCGACCGCGAACGTGTGCCCATGCACGTGCGCTCCGCTGGCCGGTGCTCAATGAGCTCGGCGGGCTGCGGTGTGTCGGCCCGAGGTCGGGGAGGTGCCGGACCGACGCACGTCGGTCAGCACGAACCGGCTGCGGGGCAGCGCCGGGATGCGGCGCAGCGAGATCGTCAGGTCCTGCTCGGGCACCGTGTAGTCCAGCTGCGCCAACCAGCCGGCGAAGGCCGCCAGCAGGGCCACGGTGACGTCCTCACCCGGACAGCGGTGCCCGGTGCTCCGGTCGGCCCCGCCCTGCGGAATCAACTCGTACGGGTCGGGAGAACGCCCGACGAATCGGTGGGGGTCGAAGCGGTACGGGTCCGGCCACAGCGCCGCGTCGTGGTTCTGCCCGTAGATGTCGAGCAGGACGAGTGACCCGGCGGGAACGTGCTGGCCCTGCCAGGTCAGGTCGGTGACCGCCCGGCCAGCGACGAACGGGGCGAACGGGTAGAAGCGGCGGACCTCGTGGGCGAACGCCGTCGCGTAGCCGGTGTCGCCGGAGCGCAGGCGGTCGCGGTGTTCGGGCCAGCGGTGCAGGGCGTGTGCCGTGAACACCACGAACCAGGACACCGCGACAGTGGGGCGGATGATGTTGAGCAGTTCCACCGCGGCGAGCTCGGCGTCCATGGGTTGCCCGTCGCGGTGTCGGTATCCAGCGACCGCTGCGAGCGCGGAACCCGCAGGGGCGGTGACGGCACCTGTGCGGACCTGGTCGACGAGTGCGCCCAGCCAGTCCTCCCGCCGTCCGCGGGCCCGCCGTGCCCGCCAGTGCCGCGGGCCCAGGGTGGCGAAGCCGTCGACCATGGCGGTCAGATCGCGGGCCACGGGCGCCACGCCGGCGTCGTCCAGCGGAATCCCGGCCCAGCCGCAGACGCCCTTGGTGATCACGTGACTCGCCTCGTCGAAGAGCACGATCTGTCGCCCCTCGCTGTTCGTCGCGATCGCTTCGTCCCAGGCCACGGCTACCTGGTCGACCAACGCGGCGACGCGGCGAGGGTCGGTGAGCAGGGACAGGAACATCGCCTTGCGGTGGCGGTGCTCCGCGCCGTCGAGCGTGTGAACGGCCCGGTGGCCGAACAACGTCCCCTGGACCGGCTCCGGGATGGCCGTGTGCCGACGCACGTGCCGCTCGTCGTAGAAGAACCGCACCGCGTCGGGCCCGCGCAGCGCGAGCGCGCGCTGGCCCATCACCCGAGTCGGCACGGCGGGCCCGCCCTCGCGGCGCCACAACGCGGGTAGCCAGGCGTAGCCGTTGAGCATCAACCCGAGGGTGTCGTCCAGATACGGTCCGCGCTGCTCCACCATGAGTGGTGCAATGCCCACTGCCCGGAGCGCAAAACGCTCGCCCAACCGGCTGTCAGGACACCGCCGCTCTCCCCGCCACCGGTACCCGCATGCGGGGATGCCCCGCCCGACTGCTTGACTGGGAAATCCGCTCGCGTTCCTGATCGGCGCCGGGTGCGGGTGGAGGTTTCGGACTCCAACCCGGTGCTACCGGTGCTCACCCGCCCGGACTTCGAGGCGGTCGGCCGTCGGGGACTGTGGCTGATCGATACCCTGGTCAAGGCGTGGGGCTGTTCGCCGCAGCGTCTCGGCCCTTCCCGCGATGAGGTGCCGTTGACCCGTCGGCCGGTCGTGCTCCCTCCCGCCCGGTCTGCCGCGCGCTTCCCTTGTCGGACAGGAAGCCCTCGGCGCCGGTGAGGTGCAGGACCCGGGCGGTCACCCCGTGGGCTCCGCGGACGTGGAACCGGTGTCCGACGCGGGCCGCCTCGTGAGCGGCCTCGAGCAGGACGCTCACGCCGGCGGCACAGCAGAAGGTGACGCCGCTCAGGTCGCAGCAGACCCAGGAATGACGCTGGACGGCTGCGGTCAGCGCCGCACTCAACGCGGGAGCGGTCTCGAGGTCGATCTCGCCCGTGGCGTTGACGACACGTATGTCGCCAGGTGCCTGGTGCGTGTCCGTCGCTGATGAAAAAGCCATCGCGTGCCAACCTCCCGTCGGGGATGAGGTGGGCGCGCGGCTTGACCCAGGGACGAGCGTAGAGCCGGACCGCCGATTCCGCCAATGTTCACGTTCGGTGACGGCGGCGCGGGTACCGATCGGCACCAGGGTTCGTGCAGCGGTTCGCGACCGCCGACTCTCAGCCACCACTCCTACCAGTCGGCCAACCGAGGCTGAATGGTTCGGCGGTGACCGTCGGGATCATCACCCTGGTGGTGCTCACGGTGCCTCTCGCGTTCACCGCCGCGTTGACCACCTCCATCGCCGCCGCCGCGGTGCTGCTCGGTGTCGCCGTGGCTGACGCCCGCCACTTTGCTGGGCGCGCACCGGAAGTACCGTCACCGCCTGCGTGAGTGACCCGCGCGGAGGGCTCGTACCGGGTCGCCCGACGTGATGCCCGTCTGCCGAAACGGCGGTGCCGGCGCTGCTCGGTCACCTCCCAATGAATTCGTACGAGTCAGGAATGGCGCGCACGACAAGTGGGCGGAAGGCGAAGATGCCCTGCTGCCTCGCCTAGAAGGTCTCTCGCGGTAGCCAGCCGAGGAAGCGCTGTCGTAGGTGTTGTTTGTTGGCCCGAGGTAAATCGAACAGGGCTGCACTGAAACAGGAGCCCAGGTAGATGCCGAGTGCGGGTCGGGTTCCGCCGAATTCCGCGAGAAGTTGGCTCTGTTTCGTCGCGCAGGGCCATTCGTGAGCGCAGCCGCTGCAGGCCCAGGTGGGTGGCATGGGTAGGTGGTTCTCGGCCGGAGCGGTGGCTGGGCGCGTTGGTCCGGGCAGAGGCGGCTTACGGTGCGGATCGTCTGCAACAGGTAGGTGACAGGTCGCGGCGGCGAAGGTGGCTGCTGTGCGCACGAGGGCTTCCGGGCCGGGCTGCTGCGCGAGCAGAGCTGTGAGGGTGTGGTGCGCCAGGAGGTCGAGGCCCGCGCGGTCGATGTCCAGTGTTCTGCACAGCGACACGAGCACGAGGGGCCCTGGCCAGGTGTCCTCGGTCAGGACGCAGGTGATCATGTCGTTGAGGAGCGCGCCGAGGGCCTCGGCGTGTTCGGTGAGGGCCGGTGGGGCGTCGGGGTCCCGACTGATGGTGCAGGCTGTTTGGCTCACGGTGTTGCGAATGATCGAGGTGCCGCGGAAAACATCCACTGGGTATCTCCTCGTCAGCAACGTTCAGGAGTTTGTCGTGAAGGCAGTCGAGTTACCGAGCGTCAGGGGGTGATTGCGCAGCGTTTTAGAATGTTGTGGTGGCCTGTCGCGATGGTAGAGAACCATTCCGATACGCGGTGCGGATCGACGCAACAGCTGACTGAACAGTCAGTTGTGCGGCCGTCCTCTTGGCTTCGACCCTGATGAGACCGGGTCCCCTGCTGGGGTGACGGCGTTGTTCGCCAGCGCGCGCCTGTCGCACGTCACCCGCCCGAGCCGCCATCCCGCCGGACTGGCCCTCGGACCTCCCGCCCCGGAGATCCTCGCCTAGTCGTTCGTGTCCCGAATCCTGGTGCTCTGCAGGAACGCTTTCCGCGGCAGGAGGAGTACATTGGGGGCCCTGTAGTTCGCATCCGCGGTATCGGGTGCGGCGAACCGGCGTCAAGGAAGTGGCGTAGGTCCCGGCTCCGCCCTGGTGGTTCCGTGCAGCGGCCCGCCAGGTTTGGGCTGCCATCCGCGCGTTCTCCTCGGCTCCGGTTCCGGGCTGGGCGTGCCGGTCATGAGGATTTGGTGCCATGACTCGCCCCCTGCCGACGGACCCCGCTGACGCCTTCGCCGAACTCGGCCGTATCAAGCTCGGCGAGGTCGGTCTCGACGATGTCCTGCAGCGGGTCGCGGAACTGGCCAAACGGGTGCTGCCCACACCGGTGGAGGCGTCGGTCACGCTGGTACGCGGTGGGACAGCGCACACGGCGGCGTTCACCGACGACCTGGCCCGCGACATGGACGAGCGGCAGTACGCGCAGGGGCGTGGCCCGTGCCTGGATGCCGCCACCAGCGGTGATGTCATGTCCGTACCCGATCTCGCCGCCGACGACCGGTGGCCCGACTGGGGCGAAGGCGGCCGCAAGGCGGGGGTGGGCAGTTCGGTGTCGATCGGCCTGCCGGTGCAGGAGGCGGTCGTCGGGGCGCTCAACGTCTACGCGCGCACGCCACACGCCTTCGACGATGATTCGGTGTCGGTGCTGGAGACGTTCGCCGCGTACGCCGCGGTCGCCCTGGCCAACGCGCAGCTCTACGACAGCACCGCGACCCTGGCCCGGCAGATGCAGGAGGCGATGGCGAACCGCGCGGTGATAGAGCAGGCCAAGGGCATCGTCATGGCCGAGCGCCGGTGCTCCCCGGCGGAGGCGTTCGCGGTCCTGGCGAAGGTGTCGCAGGACTCCAACCGCAAGGTCCGCGACGTGGCCCAAGCCCTCGTCGACCGGGCAGCCAGGACATCCCGCGCCTGACGCGCTTGTGAGCGTGTCGGTGCCCGGGAGCAGGGGCGGGTGTGAGTCGCCGGCCGGTGGGGTAGGGCAGGAGGTATGACCCGTCGGTCCCGGGACCGTGCCCGGGCGACCGCCGGTGTGTGCCGGTTGAAAAGGACTGATCTGGATGCTGCAGCCGACCGTGGATCCCGCCGACGCCCTCGCCGAGCTCGGCCGGATCAGACTCGACGAGACCAGCCTTGACGAGATGTTGCGCCGGATCGCCGAGCTGGCCAACCGGAGCGTTCCCGGGACCAGGGACGTGTCGGTCACCCTGGTCAGGGGCCAGACGAGCCAGACCGTGGTATCGACCGGCGAGCTCGCCCGTGACCTCGATGAGTGGCAGTACGAGCTCCACCGGGGCCCCTGCCTGGACGCCTCCGCCAGCGGCGACAGCATCTCTGTGCCGGACATGGCGGCCGAACAGCGCTGGCCGGCCTGGGCGGCCAGGGCCCGCTCCGCCGGGGTGGGGAGCTCGTTGTCGATCGGGTTGCCGATCCAGGAGTCGGTGGTGGGCGCGCTGAACGTCTACGGGGATGTGGCGCACGCCTTCGACCCGCCGGCGATCGCGGTCGCGGAGGGCTTCGCGGCGTACGCGGCGGTGGCGCTGGCCAACGCCCACCTCTACGACAGCGCGGCCACCCTGGCGGAGCAGATGCAGGAGGCGATGCGGGGCCGGGCGGTGATCGAGCAGGCCAAGGGGATCATCATGGGGGAGCGGCGCTGCTCGCCGGAGGAGGCCTTCACGCTGCTGTCGAAGATCTCTCAGGACACCAACCGAAAGGTCCGCGACGTGGCCGCTGCCCTCGTCGCCAAGGCGGTCGAGAGCGCTTGAGTGTGAGCGGCCTGACCACCGGCAGGGGATCGGGGCGCAGCTGGGGCCGACCGCTCCCGGACACCCTGGTCCGTTGCCGCGCTTTCCGGCCACGCTGCTCAGGGAGATGAGCATGTCTTCGCCCCGGCCCGACCAGCCCTCTCACGACCTGACGGAAACGCTGCTCGTCCTCGCCGGCCTGCCCGACGACGCTCCGGCACTGCCGGAGCAGCTGCGCGCCATCGTCCGACTGGCCGCGGAGGTGGTGGGCCCGGTGGATTTCGCCTCGGTCACCGTACTCGCCGCCGACGGGAACCGGACCGACGCCGCCAGCGACGAGGCGGCCAACGCCCTCGATCTGGCCCAGTACGCCGACGATGCCGGCCCCTGCCTGGTCGCCCTGCACACCGGCGAGACGGTCGGCGTACCTGACATCGCCGGCGCGGTGGTGTGGCCCGGCTTCCGGGACGTGGCCTGGCGGTACGGCGTCCGGGCCTCGCTGTCCATCCCGCTCTTCGCCGGCAGCGGCAACCCGGTTGGCGCCTTGAACCTCTACTCCCGCGACGCCGCCGGCATGCGCCTGCTGATCCAACGCGTCGAGTCCTGCTACCACCCCGGGCGGACCCAGGTGCGGCCCCGGTTGGACGTCGGCAGCGAGCAACTGCTAGCCGGGCTCGCCGGTGCGTTGCACACCCGTGACCTCATCCAACGGGCACTCGGGCTGCTGATGGACCGGGACCAGGTCCCGGCCGGATCGGCCTACCGGCAGCTGGTCGAGGCGACCGAACCGGGCCAATCGCTGACCGGAACGGCCAGCGTCCTCCTGCACCAGGACCCGAGGTGACGGACCGGTCGGGTGACCCACTATGAGGACGGTCAGCGGTTGGTGGGCGCCGCTTCTCGTCGCCCTCCTCGACCTGCCGGTCGAACGCCTCCGCCACCTCAAATGAACGCCAGTCGTCAGGGGTGGCACCGGGTTGGCGGCACCAGGCCAATTGTCATCGCGGGTGCTGCAACGAAGTGCGCGTGAGCCGCTCAGCGGTCGGAGGGGCGCACGGCGCCCCTGCCGCCTGTCGCCTCGACGTCCCAGAAGCGGCCGAAGGCATTCAGCCGTGCGACGGTGATACGCCCGATGCTCTCGGGTATGTGCGGATCGAGGGTGATCCGTCCGTCGATGGGTTCGAGTCCGAGGATGGCGCGGGCGAGGACGAGTGGGGCGCCGCTGGCCCAGGCTTGTGGGCTGCAGGCCGTTGGGTAGGGCACGGCAAAGGTCGTCTGATGGCGCGGATAGCCGGCGAGAGCTTCCGGCAGTCGGTAGTCGAACTGCGCGGCGGCGTCGAGCAGTGCGAGGGCGAGGGTGTTGGCCTCGTCGCGGAAACCGTAGCGGCACAGCCCGAGCACCGCCAGTGAGGTGTCGTGGGGCCAGACGGTGCCCAGGTGGTAGCCGATGGGGTTGTAGGGGCGGTCGTCAGTGCAGAGCGTTCGTATGCCCCAACCGGAGAACATCTGCGGCGAGAGCAGTTGCCGGGCGACGGTGTCGACACGCTGCGGTGGCACGATGCCGCTCCACAGCAGGTGTCCCATGTTGGAGGTCATCGAATCGATGCAGTTCTTGTCACCGTCGAGTCCGACGGCGTAGAAGCCGCCACGCTCGTCGATCCAGAAGTCACGGTCGAAACGGGCGCGCAACTCCGCGGCGGCCGCGCGCAGCCGGCGGGCGAGGCCGGGGTCGGCCAGCGGCCCGTCGGCGAGTTCGGCCAGGCGCAGCTTCGCGTCGTACGTGTAGCCCTGAATCTCGCAGGTGGCGATGGGCAGCACGGGCATTGCGCCGTCGGCGAAGCGGATTCCGTCCCAGGAGTCGCGCCAGCACTGGTTGCCCAGGCCTTCGGTGGAGTGGGTGGCGTACTCGACGTAGCCGTCGCCGTCGCGGTCGCCGTAGGTGTCGATCCAGGCCAAGGCGGCCATCGCGTTGTCCCGCAGTGACCTGACCAGGTCGTCGTCGCCGGTCCACCGCCAGTACTCCGACAGCAGGATCAGCCACAGCTGCGTGGAGTCCGCGGCCCCGTAGTAGGGGTCGTAGGGTTTGACACCACGGCGGGTCAGCTCCCCGCTGCGCACCTCGTGCAGGATCTTGCCGGGTTCCTCGTCGCTGAAGTCGTCGCAGCGCGTGCCCTGCAGCCTCGCCAGGGCGAGAAGGGCGCCCTTGGCCAGACGCGGCCCGGACGCCAATGACTGGTAGGCGGTGATGAGAGTGTCCCGGCCGAACAGCGTGAGGAACCAGGGCAGCCCGGCGGCGGGCAGGCTGACCCATTCCCCGTGGATCTCCATCTCCATGCGCATCGCCACCAGGTCCGCGCGGCTGCGGGCCAGCACCCGCTCCAGTAGCGGCTGCTCGCTCGACAGCCGGGACACCTGCGCCTCCCACCGGGCGCTCGGATCCTCGACACGGTGATGGAAGACGTCGGAGATGTCGCCGCTGACCCGGTTCGGCATCTCCGTACCAGCTGGCAACGGGATGTGCAGGTCCACGCTCCAGGTGCTGTGCGGAGCGAGCTCGACAGCCCACACCAGGTCATCACCGTCAAGGCGCTGCGGCGCTGGCGACGCGCTGATGACGGTCTGCGAGGAGAATCCCTCATGTTCATAGGTGAACACCAGCCGTGACCCGTCGGGGGCGTGCTGGCGGCGGATGCGGTCGGAGCGGTCGAGCACCACCGACTTGATCTCCATGATGTCGGCGAAGTCGGTGCCGGTCTCCAGGCGCACCTCGATTCGGAGGGGTTCCTGGCAGTAGCAGGTGATCTCGATGCGTTCGTGCAGGCCGTCGCCCAGGTAACGCAGCCGGCGGGCGGCGACGGTGTCCTCCCGGACCCCGGGCAACGGGGGATTGGTGACGAAGAACTGGGCCGAATACGTGTCCACCGTGTCCGAACGCAGCGCCAGCAGCGGCGTCCCGTTGATGCGCAGCACCCACCGACTGAGCAGCCGGGTGTCCAGGTGCACCAGACCGCCGATACTGCCCGACGGCACATCACCGTTCGGCGCTGACAGCAGGAACGTCGACCCGTTGACCAGGGCCACCGAATTGGCACCGAGATCCGGAGGCATCGCCCGGGCCTCCGCGACACGCTGCTCAGGATCACGACACTCCCCAGGGCGGGGATCCGCCGGCGTCGGACGAATCTGCGCCATGACCCCGACGCTAGACAGTTTCAGGAGGAGAAGTCCTCACCCGAACTGGGTGATACGGAGCATCCGGGCCGCCCGAGGCTGGTGCCTTGGCACGAGAGGCGGACACCGCGCCGTCATCGCCGTCGTGCCGTCGACATGGGCTGGCGTCCAGGCTCAGCCTTCCACTCCGGTGGCGGCGTGCGCGGCGCCGACCGGCTTGGACTGCGACGATCCGCGCTGCCGCAGGTAGATCGCCAGGACCACCATCGACGTCACGGCCAGTAGCTCCGACTGCCAGTTCTGCAGGGTGCGGTTCCAGAAGTCGGGCTCGATCAGGTAGCGGCTCCAGGACACCGGATCTTGGAGGTTGGCGAGCTGCTCCTCGTTGTACGCGGCGACCCCGCTGATGGACTGGGCCAGCCATGACAGCAGGAAGATCGCGCCCATGACCAGGCCCAATGAGTGGGCGAACAGCGCCTGTCGCAGTCCACCGACCCGTGACCACGCCGGCGACGTGTCGGTGGCGTACCTGCCGACCATCTGGTCCTTGTCGGATTCGCGGCCGGCCTTGTGGAGTTCCTTGGACTCCGGTGAGCCTTTCTGCAGGAGCCAGACGGTCAGGAAGATGTAGAGGAAGAACTGCAGGTACTCCGATTGCCAGTTCTCGGTGACGTCGACGGCGAAGCTCGCCGACGTGACGTACCGGCCGAACGAGACAGGTTGCAGGCCTTCGCTGAGCTGTTGCTGGTTGAAGTCGGCGTGCCCGGCGAACGCCTGACCGATCAGCGCCAGGAGGAACAGCAGACCGAAGGCCAGGCCCAGGGAGTTGTCGCGCAGGAACTTCTTCACCGGTGCAGCACCCCCAGCGCGGAGAAGTAGACGAGACCGGCGGCGACCACGAGCAGCAGCAGAACGAACTGGAATCGCATGGCTCAGCCTCCCTGGATCGCACAGTCGTAGGGCCTGTCGCCGCGAGCGGTGCAGCCGGCGGCGACCACGCGCCAGCCGCCGGGGAAGACGGCGAGGAAGACGGTGTCGCCGCTGAGCCGGACCTGTGCCCACTGGCCGTACACGTCGCTGGCCGACACCGAGCCGGGTTGGGGCAGGTTCTCGTCGAGAATCGCCTCCGCGCACGGCTTGGCGGCGGACTGCTCGAGCTCGGCGGCGGTGTCGGGTGCCAGCGCGGCGCAGGCGGCGGCCCCGTCCTTCTCCGTGACGGCGGTCAGCATCCGCACGGCGACGGCAGCCGCCGCCTCACCGCGGGCGGTCGCCGAACTGCACCCCGCCACGGTCAATACCGCCATGGCTGCGCCGGCTGCTACAGATGCGGCCCTCATGCACCGCTGCATCCCCCCGCGTGGTGCTGTTCAATCCGAGCCTTGATCACCAGCTCGGACGTGCCGGCACCGAAACGGCGCAAATCGACCAGGACCGTCTGAACGAGACCGCCGGGGCGGTGGAAGTGCGGCCGGGGTCGCTTCGTAATGGTGGCGAGGGCGGCGTCGTGCAGGGCCTGACCGAAGGCGGGATACGAGCGGGTGAGCCGGGCCAGCCGGTCGGTGAACAGCCGGCCCGCCGAGCGGGAGCCGCGGACGCCGGCCACCACGCCGGTGGCGCGGGGGCGCGCAGCAGGGTGGCGGCACGGGCGAAGCGCAGGAACGGTACGGCGAGGAAGATCACCTGCCACAGCACCCAGCTGGCGGCGCTGAGCACGGGCGGCGGCATGCGGGGGCGGTAACCGCTGACGTCGGCACCAGGTAAACAGGCGCGACGAGGTATGGCTCGGCGGTCACCGGGTACGGCGGCAGGGAAGCGAGAGACGGGAGTCCTGATGCCGGGCACCACGATGCCGATGCTGGAGACGTACCCAAAGCCGATCAATGTGGACCGCACGAAGCTGGCTGCCGCGATCGAGGCGCTCAACGACTGCGCCCAGGCCTGTACCGCGTGCGCGGACGCCTGCCTGAGCGAGGACATGGTCGCCGAGCTGGCCAAGTGCGTACGGACGAACCTGGACTGCGCCGACATCTGCGCGACCACAGCCCGCGTGCTGTCCCGGCACACCGGCTACGACGCGAACATCACCCGCGGCGTGCTCGAGGCGTGCGCCACGGCGTGCCAGTCGTGTGGTGACGAGTGCGCGGCGCATGCCGGCAAGCATGAGCACTGCCGAATCTGCGCCGACGCGTGTCGCGCCGGTGAGCAAGCCTGCCGAAACCTGCTGGCCACCATCAGCTGACGCCGATGACGCCGGCACCGGCACCCCGCCGGCGCCGGCCTGCTCACGGTGTCATCGCTTGGCCTCGTGCTTGGCCATCTCGGGCTGCTCACCCTTGCCGACCTTGTGCAGCGCCTTGCGCAACTGCTCCTCGGTCATCTTGGAGTTGCCCTCGATGCCCGCGTTGTGCGCCTGCTGGCGAAGATCGTGCAGCTGATCCCGGTTACCCATCTCGACCTCCCCGTCGTGCGGTGGCGCGGGCGGCTCCGCACCACTGTCGCCCATCGTCTTCCCGGAGCTTCCCAGGGCAAACGGCCTCAGCCGGCGTCCGGACCGCCGGCGCCGGTTGGGTTGTCCGGGCTGCGGGTGATGACGTATTCGGCTGCCAGGCGCGCGGCGCCTGCTTGCGCTCGTCCTGCTCATCCGTGGGCGGGCTGATCAGAGACGTCGCGCCCGCTGGCTCGGTCAACCGCTCTCACACGTGATGCGGCGGGGTGCGGCCATGCCACATTGGCGGAGGCAGGACAGGATCTGTCAGCGCCGTCGCGCGCGACCGACCGTCGCCTCGGCGCCTGGGCGGTGGCGTCGACTCCGCGGTGTGTCGGAGGGTGCCGGGACGGTCACTCCGGCACAATCGCAGGCGTTGGGTGAACGAAGGCCGTTCCATGGAGGTGCCTGTTGTTGCGGTGTCCAGGCCGGCTGGCTCGGTGGACGCTGCGTGGCGCTCTCCTGATCGGAGGCGTCGTCGCTCTTTGGGGCTTTCACGAGGCGGTTGCGGATGACGCTGCTCTGGCCGCCGGGCCCGCGGCGTCCTGCACCCTCGGCAACCTGCTCAGCGCCGGCGGAACCCTCCTCGGCGGCTCCCTGGAGTGTGCGCCCTCATCGCCCACCGGCGCCCCGATGGAAAGCCGCTCAGACCGCGTCGGCAGTGAGATACCGCTACCGGGGCGAATGCCGGCGGATGAGCGGTCGGCGGGTGTGCAGATTGCAGTAGGCCAGGTGGTGGACCCGACGGCAGCCGCCGAGGCCGAAACGGTCGTCGAGAAAGGCACCTCGGCGACGCGTCCAGTGGGCCTGGCGTCGCCAGTCGTGGAAGAGTCCGCCGGGGCAGGCCTGCTGGAACCGGTCGGCACTGTCGTCAGGGCAGTGACCGAGCCGATTGTTGACGTTCTACCGCCCGCTCTGGCGCCGGTGCTCGACCTGATCCAGCCGATCATCCGCTCACCCGCCGCACCGTCGACGCCTCCCGCCGGCCCCGCCGTCGACACGCCGGCGTCGACGGATGAGGCGCCGCCGGTCGCGACGCCCACCACGATCGTCCGGCCCGTACCGCCGATGGTCGCGGTCCAGCAGCCAGCCCCGGAGCCGGCGCGGACGTCCGTGACAGCAAGCCTTGACCCGCGGTCGCCGAAGGCGGTCGGGACGAGTCACGTGCAGTGGGCAGGCGACCTGGTCCACACCCTCGGGTTGACTCAGGGCGCTCCCGCCAACGCCGCCGGCCACGGCTCCGCTGCCGCCGGGACAGGAATCCCGGCTGACGCTTCGCCGCGCTCCTGGGCCCCGGCCCTGCAGCCTGCCGGCGGTTACGTGATCGGATGCGAGAAGCTCGCGAGCCGCTCCGGTCAACCGGACATCAGGCCCGCCTGAGCAACCCCGGCCACCCTCGCCCGGGGCGGGACAGCCGCGACCACCATTCCCCCCACAGGCACCGTCATCAACGCTGCCCCGTGGGGTCCGGTCCCGCCTACACGGCCCTGCCGAACCGCTTCTGCCCGTACCGCTCCTGGCTTCATCGGCACGGTTCGTGAAGAAGAAGCCGCCTCTGCTTCCGGACGTCATGACGTCCCAGAACTCTGCGCAGCCGGCGACAACGCCATCGCTGAGCAGCCGCATCTGCTATCCGGAGAACCGTGTGATCAACAAGCTGCCCGTCTGCCGCGCCCATTGGCACGACATCCCCCACATCGTCGATCTTGTTGTCGGCCCCTTCGCCGACAGCGCGATCGGCGCATGGCTCGTACCCGACGAACACCGCCGACGGGACATTCTCAGCGCCGTCGTCCGCGTCTGGACCGAACACGCTCTGCTGTTCGGCGAGGCCTGTCTCCTGCAGGACAATTCCGCCGTCGCCGTGTGGCTGCACCGCTACGGTCCCCTCTCCCCGCCAACCGCGTACGGCGAGCGGCTCGCCGTCGCCTCCGGCGAATACGTGGACCGCTTCCTGCACCTCGACGACGTTCTGCACACGCACCGACCCCGCGGCCCGCACAACCACCTGGCGTTCTTCACCGTCGCACCAAAGCCGTACCGGGTCCGGCGTGCCAGCACCCTGCTCGCCACCAGCAACGCTCGGATGGGCCAGGCGCTGCTGCCCACCTACACAGAGGTGACAACCCTCGCCGACCGAGACCTGTACGCACGGCACGGCTACGTCCCCCTCGAACCCTTCACTCTCCCGGACGGCAGCACGACCTACCCCATGTGGCGCACTCCAAGGCAGCGTCGGCCCCGCGACCGTTCATCCACCCCACCCAACCGCCCAAACCAGCCCGTCCCCGCCCTGAAGAACCTGCCGATCCGGCTCATCCTCGACACATCCGCCATCCTCGCGTTCACCGAGGGCTCGACCGCCGTGGGCGAGGCGATCGCCAAGGTCGCCGACGAGGGGTGCCTCTTCGGGCTACCCGTGATGTGCCTGGCCGAGGCAGCCCGATCAGTCACCGACACCGACCGGCTCGACCTCCTGGTCAACCACCCGGCCGCGGCGGTGCTGACCGTTGACCCGCTTCAGTGGAAAACCCTCGCCGCCACCCACCGCGCGGTCGGCCGGCTCGACACCGCGGGCGCACTACTCGCGGCAGCGGGCAACGACTGCAAGGTTCTGACCGATCAGCCCGGGCAGTAACGGGACCGACCTGGGCAGGCGAACCATCAGCTCGACGAGTGGCAGGGTTGTCTGTTCGCCTGACCACGCGGCTGCCGTCAGATGCGTCCAGCGCGCTGTCGGCTGGGGCCAGGGTTGGCTATCGAGCCAGGACGACCACGATCGTGGCGAGGCTTCCGATCACCAGGGCGGTGACGCCCAACACCACATACGGAAGCCAGTTGTTCGGCCGCTGGGGTGGCTGCTGCCGGGGACGGGTTGGCTGGCTCCGCCAGGCAGGCGCCGGCCGGCTGTTGTTGACCGGCCAGCGAGACGGTGGGGTGCGGGTGGTCGATTCGACGATCACGGGGCCTCCGGCAACGTCAGGGGATGCAGTTGCGGATGGAACATGGGGAGGGCAGGACGAGACCACAGGGAGGTCTGGGACAACGGTCCCGCCCGGCCGAAGAGATGGCGTTGCAGCAGGACCATCTCCTAGGGACAGCGCCTGTTTGTCACCCGCCGTTACAGCTATGAGGTGGTGAGGCACGCTGTCGCGGCTGGAGGTGGGCACCCGCCATGCGCAAGCAGACCTGTACAAGACAACTGCAGCATCCAGCACTCATTCGGGCGAAGGGAGCACGGGTAAGCGTCAGCTCAGGCCCGCACGGCGTCCATGGCCTTCTTCAGCGCAGCGGGTGCAGTCGGCTTCCGGGGGGCCTTCTTCATCAGTTCGGCCAGTTGCGCGCCGAGGCTCTGCAACTGTTGAGCGGGGACACCCTCGCGTACCTTCGGGAACCACTCCTTTTCTTCTTCCTCGATGTGGTGTGTAACGGCCTCGATGAGGACCATGGTCTTCGCTTCGAAGTGCTCATCGTCAGGGCTCATCATGGCGAGTTCGAAGCCCAGAACGTCCGCGACATGGTGCTCTTCGTACGATTCCAGTATCGCTTCGTCGAGGTCCGGCAGGAGCCGGCGGGTTTCCGGGTACATGCACTCGTTCTCGATGTAGGTGTGCATGGTCAAAGCCTCGAGAATCTGTTTGACCAGCTGGCCCTTCCTGTTCGCGTCCGCGCCCGCCTGCTGGAATTCCTTGAACAGCCCGCGTATCTTGCGATGATCCTCGATGAGCAGATCGATAGCGTCGGTGGCCATGAGTCTCCCTCGAATGCTTTGTGTGGCACCTCCGAGCCTAGGCCAGTCCAAACCCGTCACGCCGAGAAATGCCCCTCCCCAGTCAGCGACCGGTGGCCTCTGTGGCACAACCTTCCCAGGTCCACTGGGCTGGGTGGGTTACGGCCGCCTCGGCGTCGCGGATCAGTCGCAGGATCTGGCGCACAGCAGAACGTGCCCGGCCGTCCATGGTGGGACCGACGAGGACAACTGGCCCCAGAAGCTGCGGTGAGTGCCAGGCGAGGTCAACCACGACTTGGCAGCCGGGCGAGTTGGCCACCGACGGTGCCCCGGAGCGGCCCGTGGCGACCAAGCCAGTCGGCGAGCGCCTCGGACCGGCCGCGCATGTCGAGCGCACGCACACCACCTCGGGTGCCCCCGGCGGGCCGAGTGTTGCCGCATGCATCCGGGTGCCGGCCGCCGCTGTCAGCTGAGAAGGGTTCCCGCTGCTCATCGCCGCCATCGGCGGGCACCCGCCACAGCGGCCGTCGTAAGGAGGGCGGCCGTGACCAGGCGTCGCGTCGCCGTACGCCGGCGACCGCCCCAGCCGCCGTCGACCGAACCGGGGCCCGGCGCGGGTGAGAAAACATTGCCGGAGGTCGCCGGGGCCGGCTCGTCGCGCGACAGATGCGCCTTGTCGACCTGCCGGGCCAGCATGCGTTCCATCAGCCCGGGCGTCAGCCTCGATTGCATCACCATCATCCGCCCTGCCGGCCCGACGATGACCTCTCGTCGTGGGCTGCGGACCAGGTTGACGATGGTACGGGCAACGCGCTCCGGCGCGTACACCGGCGGCATCGCGACCGCCTTGCGACCGGTGTAGTTGGCCCCGTGCTGGAACAGCGGGGTGTCGATGGTCGCCGGTAGGACGGCGCAGACGTGCACCCCGCGCGGCCCGGTCAGCCGCAGCTCCTGTCGAAGGCTGGCGCTCAGCGCCCGGATCGCGAACTTGGCCATGACGTACGCGTGGGTGTATGGCTGTGACACCACCCCGACGATGGACGAGACGTTCACCAACACGCCCTGGCCCTGCTCACGCAGGTACGGCAGCGCGGTGCGTGCCCCGTGCACGTATCCCATGACGTTCACGTCCAGCACCCGCCGGATGTCCTGCAGCGGCGTCTCCTCGAAAGGGCCGAAGACGGTAACCGCGGCGTTGTTGACCCACACGTCGATGCGGCCGAACCGCTCCGCCGCCCGCCGGCCCAGCGCTTCCACCGCGGCCGGATCCGTGACGTCGGTCGGTACGACCAACGCCCGAGCGCCGCGCTGCGCGCACTCAGCGGCGACCTCCGCCAGGGCCTCCTCGCGCCGCGCGGCAAGCACCACCGCCGCGCCCTTGTCGGCGAAGGCCAGGGCGGTGGCCCGTCCGATCCCGCTCGAAGCTCCAGTGATCACGACGACCGCGTCCCGGACCCGCATGACAACCCCCTCATGTCCCAACCCTGACGGTAGGACATAGGCCCTCAAGCCCGGGCGAAACGGCCGCAGGTGTGACTCGAAGAGTAGGGAGTAGCGGCACGAGTGTGAGCGCGAACCTTCCTACTTCTCGTGCTGTCGGCGCACCATCTCCGTGATCCAGATGGGCGCGAACGGAGACGTGCAGCCCGGGGAGGTCGGGTAGTCCTTGAGCACCTCCAGGCGCTCGCCGATGTCGATTGCGCGGGCGCGGTGCTCGGCGTGCTCGATCCCGATCTGAGCCAGGCAGTGGTTCATCGCCCACTGCAGGCGATCCGGGGCGTCTTTCATCTCCGCCTCGATGACGTCGAGCAGTCCTGCGAGGTCGAGGCCCTCGGGCTTCTTCGCCACGCGTTCGGTGGTCAGCGCCCAGCCGGCACTCGCGACCACTGGATCCGGATCGGCGGACCAGGCCAGGCGCAGCTCTTCGGCGTGCGGGTTCCTCTTCACCACGTAGTTCACGAGCCAGTCGTGCACCTTGGATGTGCGCGCCTCGCGCAACATGACGTCCAACTCGTCACGCTCGAACGCCTTCGGGCGGCAGATCAGGATCGCCAGCAGTCTCGCCGCGGTGTCATCCGTCTTCCAGAGCTGGCACGCGAGTTCCTGCTGCGTCTTCAGCCGCTTCGCGAGCGCGCGCAGCTTGCTGAGGTGCACACCATGATCGTCACCATGTTTTTCGTTCACCTCGCGTGTCTTCGGGTCCTCGAGCGCGGCCAGCTCGGCCATCACCTCGGCCACCGTCGCCTCGCTCGGCGTCGTCTCGCCCACCTCGACCTCCTGTCCATCACGTGCGCGAGGCAGCCTACGGCGGAAGGCGGCCTCCTGTCGTACACGCCGGTTCGGCGACAGCCACCGACAGGAAGTCGTGGGGTTGGTGGGTCAGGCCGCTTGTGCGGGTTGTTGTTCCAACTCAATAGGCGTGAGCTTGCCGAGGCGTCGTTGCCGGCGGCGATGATGGTAGGTCCGTTCGATCCAGGTCACGGCATGTCGGCCTGAGCCCGGCGGCCGACCGCGGGGGTGGGCGGGCTGGTCACCAGGCGCAGGGCGCGTAGTCCTTCAGGAAGCAGCCGTACAGGTCTTCGCCCTGTTCGCCGCGGACGATCGGGTCGTAGACCCGGGCCGCGCCGTCGACCAGGTCCAGCGGGGCGTGGAAGCCGGCGTCCGCCAGCCGCATCTTCGTCGGGTGGGGCCGCTCGTCGGTGATCCAGCCGGTGTCGACGCTGGTCATGAGGATGCCGTCGGCCAGCATTTCCTGGGCGCTGGTCCGGGTCAGCATGTTCAGCGCGGCCTTGGCCATGTTGGTGTGCGGGTGCCCCGGCCCCTTGTAGCCGCGGGCGAACTGGCCCTCCATCGCTGACACGTTCACCACGTACTTGCGGCGGGCGGTCGCTGCGGCCATCGCCGGTCGCAGCCGACTGACCAGCACGAACGGCGCGGTCACGTTGCACAGCTGCACTTCGAGCAGTTCGACCGGGTTGACCTCGTGCACCCGCTGCACCCAGCTGTTGACGGGATCGAGGTCCGGCACCAGACCGCCGGCGTCGATGGCGGTGGCTGCCGCGATCCGTTCCGGCGAGGCGGAGCCGCTGGTCAGCGCCAGCGCGGTGAGCGCGTGCGGGGTGATCGCCGGCTGCGGCAGGGCGGTCAGGCTGCCCGCCGGGTCGCTCCGGCCGGCCGGTTTGGCGAACGTGATCATCTCCGGCAGCGGGCCGTCCGGCAGGGCCGCCGCCTCCGCGGCGACGAGCTGCGCGTACGCCCCGGCCGTGCGGCGGACGGTCTGCGCCGCGTTGTTGATCAGGATGTCGAGGGGTCCCTGGCCACTGACCGAGTCAGCGAGGGCGATCACCTGGGCGGGGTCGCGCAGATCGATCCCGACGATCCGCAGGCGGTGCAGCCACTCCGCGCTGTCGGGCATCGCGGCGAATCGGCGAACCGCGTCGTGCGGAAACCGCGTGGTCACCGTGGTGTGCGCGCCGTCGCGCAGCAGCCGCAGCGCGATGTACATGCCGATCTTCGCCCGGCCGCCGGTGAGCAGCGCGCGTCGGCCGGTCAGATCCGTGCGGACGTTCCGGCGCTCCCGGTTGAGCGCCGCGCAGGGCGGGCAGAGCTGATGATAGAAGGCGTCCACCTCGCGGTAGCGCTGCTTGCAGACGTAGCAGCCACGCGGATTGTGCAGGAAGCCGGCCGTGGTACCGACGGTGGGGGAGGCGAGCGGGATGCCCTGGGTCTCGTCGTCGATCCGGCCAGGGGCGCCGGTGGCGGTGGCCGCCGTCACCGCGCGGTCGGCCGCCGCGATGGCATCCCGCCGTTCCTCGCGTCGCCGCTGCTTGATCACCTTGTAGAGCTTCGCGGTGGCCCGTTGCACCCGCACCACGTCGGGGTGATCGGGAGGCAGGTCCTCCAAGGCCTCAAAGACGCTGAGACAGGTCTCCAGCCGGCCACGGTCAATGCCGTCTTGACCGTTTTCCGTAATGTTGTCCGCCGTCATGCCGCCGCTGTCTCATCCCGTTCCCGCGCCGGATCTACCCGGCCCGCCCCAAGTCCGACCCGGAACTGTACGCACCGCACGGCCTTTGGCGCATCCCGCGTCGGCTCATCCGCCCAAGACCGTCGACGCCGACCTCGTTCGGGTCTACCGAAACTTTGCATCTCCAGCCACGCCGAACTCGAGGCGATCATGGGCAGCTCAGCCGCGCCGCCACCGGAGTCGATTCCAACATCTGACGGTGTGCGCTGAGATCCACTTCAGCGCGCACCGTTTTGCGTTTCAGGGCGGTAGGTGAGCCCGAGGCCGAGTTGCCGGTGGACCTCGGACTTGTCGGCCGGGTCGGCGTCGCGGAGCACGGTAGTGATGTCGCCAAGCGCCTGCACCAGGTCTTTGATCTCGGCTCGGCTCATCCGGCGCGGGCTGTTGCCCGACTGCGCGAGAAGATCGGCTTCAGCGCGAGCGCGTTCGGCCTGGGTCTGAAAGATCCAGTCGGTTACCACTGCGGGGCCCGCTCCAGCATCCAGGGCGGCGCGGCAGCGCTCCAGCTTGGCGTCGCACTCGGTGATGATGGCCTGAGCCGCCGTGGCGAGCGCGGGCGGTTGGTTCAGCGGTGGGCACCGGCCATCGCGGTGACGCCCTGTTCGATGCGGTGGCCGATGAAGGCGAAGGCCAGCCAGGTGTCGAGCGAGTCCGTGAGGAATTCCTCTCCGGCCAAGCCCGCTACGATGGCGCGGTCCTGGACAGTGCCGCTCAGCGGGCCCTTTTCGTCGCCCGCTTGCGGGGTGGCGTCAACAGGTCGGCTATCGCCGTGATCGCGGACGGCACCAGGCGGTAGTACGCCCAGACGCCGCGCTTTTCGCGCTCGAGCAGGCCGGCCTCGGTGAGGATCCGAAGGTGGTGACTCACGGTCGGCTGGGAGAGACCAAGCGGCGCGGTGAGGTCACTCACGGACGCCTCGCCCTCCGGAGCGGACTGGATCAGACTGAGCAGTCGCAGCCGGGCCGGATCGGCAAATGCCTTCAGCACTCGCGCGAGCCGCTCGGCATCAGCGCGCTTGATCGGCTCGCCCACAAGCGGCGAGATAGCAGGCAGAGCAGATTTCACAGGTCGCACGCCGTTCATCGTTGCACCAACACCGTCGGTAGGCCGGTTGAACCAGGACTGAGTCACCATCGGTTTGCGGGCAGGGAACTGTGTTTACCTGTCCCGGGCGGTGTCAGCGGCCGGATGAGCGAGTGTCGGCCCCCCCGGCCCGACGGGTGACCGGCGGACGGGCAGCTGAATTGAACGGGTTCCATTCGGCGAGAGTTTGCGGTCAGAGTTGACGGTAACGGACCCGGCGGGTCTGGAGGCGGTCCGCCGGGTCGACGTCGAGCAGGGTGGCCAGCTCGTGCGCCAGTACCGCCCCCAGCCGGTCGAGGAACGCCGCGGGCTCGTCGGCGGCGTCGGGTCGCTCGGCCACGATCCGGTCCACGATGCCCCTTGCCCGCAGGTCCTGCGCGCGGATGCCCTGCGCGGCGGCGACCTCCGGCGCCCGCTCGACGGTGCGATGGAGGATCGCCGACGCGCCCTCCGGCGGCAGCGGCGAGAGCCAGCCGTGCGCTGCGGCGATGACACGGTCGGCCGGCAGCAGGGCCAAGGCGGCGCCGCCACTGCCCTGACCCAACAACACGCACAGGGTCGGCACCGGCAGGGTGACGAGATCGGCAAGGCACTGGGCGATCTCTCCGGCCAGGCCACCCTCCTCGGCCTGTGGCGACAGGGCGGCGCCCGGCGTGTCGACAACGGTGACGACGGGCAGCCCCAACTCTGCGGCGAGCTTGAACCCCCGCCGGACGGCCCGCAGGCCGGCGGGGTCAGGCGGGCTGTCGCGCCGGTCGTGTCCGACGACCACGGCGGGGGCTTCCCCGAAGCGGGCCAGCGCCACGATCACACCGGCTCCGGTTTCGCCGCTCTGCGTGCCGTGCAACGGCACGACATCCCGGCCGGCGTGTCTCAGCAGTCGGCGGATTCCGGGACGGTCTGCCCGGCGGGATCGCCGGACGGCGTCCCAGGCGGTGCGTTCCCCGGGCGGGTCCTCCACCGGGCCTGGCGGACGGGGGAGACGGCGCGGCGCGCTAAGAGTGGCCAGCGCTCGGTCGGCCAGCGGCGCCACCTGCTCCGGCGCAACGACCGCGTCGATCAGACCGTGTTTGTGGAGGTTCTCGGCGACCTGCACGCCGGCCGGGAACGGCGAGCCGGTCAGCGCCTCGTGCACCTTCGGCCCGAGGAAGCCGATCAGCGCGCCCGGCTCGGCGACCGTCAGGTGCCCGAGGGACCCCCACGACGCGTACACGCCGCCGGTTGTCGGATGCCGCAGATAGACGAGGTATGGCAGCCCCGCGGCCTTGTGCGCGGTGATCGCCTGGCTGATCTTCACCATCTGCAGGAACGCGATAGAGCCTTCCTGCATCCGGGTGCCGCCGCTCGCGGGCGCGGCAAGCAACGGAATCCGCTCGGCGGTTGCCCGCTCGACGGCCCGGGTGAGCCGCTCGGCCGCCGCGACGCCGATCGAGCCGCCGAGAAATGCGAACTCGCCGGCGATGACGGCGACCTGCCGCCCGCCGAGCCGGCCCGCGCCGGTGATGACCGCCTCGTCGACGCCTGTAGTCCGGCGCGCGGCGGCCAGGGCAGCCGCGTAGTCGGCGTCGAGCGGGGCCGGATCGGCAACCGCCTCATCCCACGACACCCAGGTGCCGGGGTCAATGACCAGTTCGATCAGGTTCCGTGCCGATCTCCTCACCGCCGGTCGACCTCCGCGTACGGGCGGCCGCCGGAGGGCCGTGCATAGCCCTGACCGCGGTCGAAGGATGACTCCTCACCGGTGCGCTGGCTCCGCAGCGTCGGGCAAAGTGCTTCCGAGGCGGCCTCGTCAACCTCGTCGCCAGCCATGATCACACCATAGTCGTCGCGGGCCCCGGCAATGGAGAGAGAAGAAGACCTCGGAAGATTGGTTCTCGGCAAGGGGGTCCCGCGCAGGGGAGGTGCCTTCCAAGGTCGACGCGTGTCGTGAGTCGACCAGCTCGGCGATCTGGCGCAGCTGCCGTGGGCCGCCGGAAACCAGCAGAGTGGTGATCACGGTCTCGCGCCACTTCTGCAGCTCGTCCTTGATCTTCGCGGTCGGCCCGATCAGGGCGATGTCCTCCACCAGCGCACCGGGCCGCGGTGGGCGAGGACAGCGCGGATGATCTCAGCGGGAGCGCTGCCGGCGGTGCGGACGTGGCAGCTGGCCGGGTGAACCCGTACGCCCGCCCGGAGGGCCAGCCTGCCAGCGGACGCTAGTTGTCGCCTTCCTTGTCGTCCTCGCCGCCCTTCTCCTCTTCGCCCTTCTTATCTTCTTCGCCCTTTCTGTCCGCCTTTTTCTCTTCCTCGTCCTCCTTGTCTTTGGAGCGGGGGGCGGTCCGGCTGGTCTGGCCGGCGACGGTGAGGGTGCTGCGGCAGGGTGTGTCGTTCAGCTGGAACTGGTCGGGTAGGGAGGTGGCGTCGCGGTAGGTGACCGAGATGGCGGCGGTGACGGTCCTGCGGGGCGGCAGGTCACCAATCCGTGCCTGAACAGTGCCGCCGCTCTGCCGCCACGTGCCGGGCGAGCCCTGCACGAGGCGCTGCTGGTCGTGGAGGTTGAAGGCCAGCCGGGCGTTGTTGATCGGTATGGCACCGGTGTTGGTGATGCTGACCCTGGTCGAGGATCGGCCGTTGACGGCACGGTTGAGGGCGTATCGGACGCTGCATTCTGGCGGGCGTTGGCCGATGCCGACGATGGCGGCCGGCGTGCGGGCCTGGGCCGCGGTGCCGTCGCTGGATGACCCGTGGGACAGGGCGACAGCAGCAGCAGCTGCGGAGGCCAGCAGCGTCACGGCCGCGGCCCCGGCGACGGCGGCTCGCGGCGGCGCGGGGAGCAGGCGCCACCGCGCGAGGACCGGGGAAGCGGCGAGGCCGGTGGCGACCGGGCCGAGGGACGGCAGCCAGGTACGGGTGGGCGTGGGCTCGGCGGTGCCGGCCACGCCGTCGGCGGGGTCGGAGACCAGGAGTGTGGTTGGGGGTAGGCCGGCGACAGCGCCCAGGACCGAGGCGGCTTCGGTGGCCGGTGGGCGGTCGGCCGGGTCCTTGGCCAGGCACCGCCGGCACAGGTCACCGATCTCCGCGGGTAGGTCGGTGAGGTCGGGCAGCGCGGCTGGTTCCTGGTAGCGGTGGGCGGTGAGCATCTGGGTGGTGGTGGACGCCTGCCACGGCAGTCGGCCGGCCAGGGTTCGGTAGAGCAGCAGCCCGAGGGCGTACACGTCGGCGGCGGGGCGTACGGCCCCCTGTTCCAGCCGCTCGGGAGCCAGGTACGCCGGGGTGCCCAGCAGCCCTTCGCTCAGCCCGTCGGGGTCGCCGGAGGTGGCCGAGATGCCGAAGTCCACCAGTTTGACTCCAACGCCGGCGACCATCACGTTGCCGGGTTTGATGTCCCGGTGCACGATTCCGCGGCGGTGGGCGGCGGCCAGCGCCGCGGCGACCTGCGCGCAGACCAGGACCGCCACCCGCCAGGGCAGCGGGCCGGCGGTGAGCAGCTGGGCCAGGGAGCGGCCCTCGACGACCTCCATGACCACGTAGGGCACCGGCGGGCCGTCGCCGTCGGCGTCCTCGCCGTAGTCGTACACCTCGACGATGTTCGGGTGGCGCAGCCGGGCGGCGGAGCGCGCCTCCGCGCGGATCCGGTGCAGCAGCTGAGGGTCGGCCGCCAACTCCGGGGAGAGCAGCTTCACCGCCACGTCCCGGCCGAGCACCTCGTCGTGGGCACGCCAGATCACCGACATGCCGCCGGCCCCCAGCCGGTCCAGCAGCCGGTAGCGACCGTCCAGCAGCGACCCGGCGTCCATGAACGGAACCATGCCCCGGCCGGCGCCCTGGAAAACACCGGCCGGCGGGCCGCCACCCCGGCGGCGCGGCGTCAGCGGGCGGGCAGCGCCTGGGCGAGCTGCGTGGCCCCGGCGACGAGCACGTCGTATCCACGCGCGGTCAGTTTGTCCTCCCGGCGCAGGTTGACCAGCTTCTCGGCGAACTCGCGCAGTTTCTCCCGCGCCTTGTCCGGCTCGCCGCCGGCGATCTTCTCCGCCACCTCCTGCAACCGCTTCCGCAGCTCGTTGCCGTCACCGCGGCGGAGCTGCCGTTGCTGGACGAGCCCGTCCACGGTGGCCCGCAGCCCCGCCGCGAGTTCGGCCGGATCGGCTGCCCGCCGCGGGGCGGGCGACGACGGGGACGGGGAGTCGGCGGGCGTGGGCGAGACCTCGTCGGCCAGGGGTTCGGTGGGCGCGGCGGGGGCGGACGTGCCGATCGCCGCGGTGGGGCCCGTCGCGGGGTGGGAATCCTCATCGCCGGTGAGGGCCACCACGAGCGTGGCAACCAGCAGTGCGACGGTGGCTCCCGCGACCGCCAGCCACATCGGCCGGCGTCCATCGTCCAGGGCGCGGTGGCGGCTGCCGGTCGGCCGGACCACCGGCAACACGCTGGTCGGCGGCGCCACGTCGGCGCTGTGATGGTCACGGGGGGCGGACACGCCGGACATCATGCCACCCGGTGAACGGGCCGGGAGCCTGGAGCCGTCACCGCTGCGGAGCGCCGGAGCCCGACCCACGGTGGTCGGATGCGTCGAGTGCTG
The DNA here is from genome assembly GCF_900091515.1 of Micromonospora purpureochromogenes. Taxonomy (NCBI): domain Bacteria; kingdom Bacillati; phylum Actinomycetota; class Actinomycetes; order Micromonosporales; family Micromonosporaceae; genus Micromonospora; species Micromonospora purpureochromogenes. The sequence goes on from NZ_LT607410.1 coordinate 2,944,265, forward strand.
CTCCCCGGCGAGCACCGGGACGGACCGTGGCGGGCAGGGTTTCCCGAGTGGGGGCCCGGACGCTACCCCTGGTTACAGCTCGGGTAAACCCGAGCCGGCCCGGCACGGGCTAACTGCGGATTCCGATTTCAGCGCCTCATTCTCCACCCGGCGACGGGTCCGAGGACCTGCTCGACCTCCTTCCTGCGGTGCAGGTGCCCACTGCGAGTCCGTGATGCGGCCGCAGACGCCGCAGTAGACCAGGCCGGCCAGGGAATAGTGTCGTCGGGTGCCGTCCTCGAGTCGGTGCGGTGTCGATCGCCTGGGCCGCGACGAACTGCTTCTCACTGACCGGCGGATCGGTCTCGTACAGCCGCTTCACGGCAGATCCACCGGCCCGTACCTGGTCCGGGCGGCCCCGGTGCTGAGCGCCCAGTAGCGGTCGCCGAACGACCAGTGCCACCATTCGGTCGGGTAGTTGACCATGCCGGCAGACGACAGCGCCTGGCCCAGGATGCCGCGGTTGGTGCGGGCCTGCGGGGGGATGTCGGGTGATCCGGTGAAGCAGGCGTTGGCGCTGTCCACCGGGCTGGCGTTGACGATCGTGCCCAGGTCCAGCTCGAGCCCATCGGCCGTACAGAGCGTCAGGTCGACCGTCCCGCCGGTACTGTGCGGAGCCACCTCGGGCGGCGAGATGTACTTGCTGGCCTCCACGTGCCGGCGCGTCGAGTCCCACTCCGGGTACCTGCGGCGCAGTTCATCCTGGTAGCTCTCGAAGTAGGTCGTCTGCAGGCTGAGCGGCCGGTACCCCTCGATGACGAGCAGCCGCAGCCCTCCGGGCAGGGTCCGCTGGGCGGCGAGCAGACGCTGCACCGTCGCCTCGCGCAGGTGCGCGTACGCGCCGGCCTCGTCGGCCAGCCGGTCGTCCACCCGAAGGTCCGGGACCTGACGTACGTCGACCAGGGCCTCCCCGTTGTCGCCGAGCGGGATGGCCGAGATTCGCCGATCAGACAGCAGGATCATGACCGGTACCGCCCAGCGGCGTCGATGATCGCGCTGGCCACGGCCGTGGCCGCATGCGGCCGGCCGTGTTGACGGGCGGCGTTGGCCAGCTCCTGGCGTCGTTGCGGGTGGTCGAGCAGCACCATGATCTCCTCGTAGAGGCGGTTGGCGGAAGCGTCGGGGCCGGCGAGCATGCGGGCGGCACCGGCCTCGGCCAGGTGCCGTGCGGTCCGCCGCTGTTCGTCGCCACCGGTGGGGATGAGCGGGATGAAGACGCATGCCTTCCCCAGGGCGGTGAGTTCGGCGACGGTGCCGGCGCCGCTGCGCGCGACGACGATGTCCGCGGCGCTCAGGACGTCGGGCAGCTCGCCGTGGACGTAGTCGACGACCCGGTACCTGCTGCGCAGGTGTTCCGGGAGGGCCGCCGCGACCTGCCGCATCCGGTCGAGGGAGTAGTCGCCGCACTGGTGCAGCACCTGACATTTCTGCAGGAGTCCGGGGAGGATGTCGGCGATCAGGTTGTTGACCTGGACGGCGCCCTGGGCGCCGCCGGTGACGTACACCAGCGGCAGGCGCGGATCCAGGTGGTACGCGGCGAGCGCCCGGTCGGGGTTGCCCGTGAGGATCTCGGGTCGGACCGGGTTGCCGGTGACCACCGCGCGGGTTCTCGCTCGGGCGGGCAGATGGTCGATGGAGGACCCGTGACTGAGCAGGACTCGATCGGCGAGGCGGGCGAGGATCCGGTTCGCCAGCCCGAGCGTGAGGATCTGCTCGTGCATGACCAGCGGGCGGCGGGTCATCCAGGCGGCGATCCCGATCGGGACGGAGACGTATCCGCCGGTGGAGAAGACCACCTCGGGCCGGGTGCGCACCACGATCATGATGGCCTGGAAGATGCCGAGCGGCACGCGGAAGGCGTCGGCGACGTTGCGGCCCCACTCCCGCAGGTTCGGCGAGCGGCGCAGTTTGCCGGTGGTGATCGCCGTGAAGGGAATGCCCTCCTGCCGGGCGATGCTGGCCTCCAGTCCGTGGGCGACGCCCACCCAGCGGACGTCCGGTGCGGTGCCGGCTGCCGCCAGCCGGTCGCGGAGCGTACGGATCGTGGTCAGCGCCGGGTAGGTGTGCCCGCCCGTTCCCCCGCCCGTGACGACCATGCGGAGATTACGGAGATGTTCCGCGGTGTAGACGGCCATCAGCAGGGACTCGGGCAGCGGGAGGCGGTGTCGTGTCGGTGCAGTGCGCCCTGGATGAGGATGTCGAGCAGTGCGGAGTAGCCGACGCCGGCGCGCTGCCAGATCTGCGGGTACTGCGAGGCGGCGGTGAATCCGGGGAAGGTGTTGACCTCGTTGATCACCGGCTCCCGGTGGTCTCCGGTCCACCCTGTGCCGTGATCGGCGTCCGGATCCGGGAGGAAGAAGTCGACGCGGAGCAGCCCACTGCAGCCGAGGGCATGGAACGCCTGCACGGCCCGGTCCTGCAGTAGTCGCGTGGTGCCGGGGTCGAGCTGGGCCGGAATGTGGAAGGCGGCACCGCCGTCGTACTTGGCGTCGTAGTCGAAGAAGGCGGCGTTCGCCACCCGGATCTCCAGCGGCGGCCCGGCCTCGACGCGACCGTCGGGGTGCTGAAGGACGCCGACGTCGATCTCGCGCCCGCGCACGGCGCGTTCGACGAGAACCTTCGCGTCGCTCTCGCGCGCGAGCCGCAGGGCGGCGGGCAGTTGCGCCCATTGTTCGACCTTGGAGACTCCCAGGCTGGAGCCGGCCCGGGCCGGTTTGACGAAGACGGGCAGCCCCAGCCGCTCCTGATCCCGCGACGACAGGTCCTCGTCGGGGCGCAGCGTCACCCCGTCGGCCACGCGCAGGCCGTCGGCGGCGAGGAGTTTCTTCGTGACCGGCTTGTCCATCCCCGCGGCGCTGGCGAAGACACCGTTTCCGACAAACGCGACGCCGAGCCACTCCAGCATCGACTGGACTGTGCCGTCCTCACCGTACGGGCCGTGCAGCGCCGGGAACACCACGTCCTGGTCGCCGAGGGTCCGCAGCGCCTGCGCGAACGTGGCCCGGTCGCCGTTCACCCGCCATTGGCCGTCCCGCTCGATCAGCACCTCGGTCACCTGGTAGGCGGCGGGGTCGAGGTGGGCCAGGATGCTCTCCGCCGAGCGCCGGGAGACGTCGTGCTCCCCGCTGCGCCCGCCGAAGAGCACCGCCAAACGAACAGTCATGATGTTGCCGCTTTCCCGTGGAGGTGTACGCGCGCCACTCGCGCGCCGATTCCGGTCAGGACTTCGTGCGGGTTGGTGCCGGCCCACCGCGCCCACTCGGCGGCCGTCGGCTCGGCCCGGTCGGGCGAGCCGCGCTCGGCACCGGGACCGAAGACGACCACCGGATCGCCGAGCGCCACCGGCAGGTCGCCGACATCGACGACGCACTGATCCATGGCGATGCGGCCGACGATCGGGCAGCGCCGACCGGCGAGCCAGACCGACGCGCGGCCCTCGGCGCTGCGCGACAGGCCGTCGGCGTACCCCAGCGGCAGCAGGGCGAGCGTGGTCGGCCGATCGGTCACATGATCGGGGCCGTAGGAGACGCCGGTACCGGCGGGCACGCGCTTCAGGTTGATCACCCTTGACCGCAGGGTCATGGCGGGTCGCAGGCCGTAGCGGCGGGGTCCGGTCGCGCCGAACGGGTCGACGCCGTACATGGCCAGGCCGATCCGGCAGAGATTGAACCGGGTCTCCGGAGCGGCCAGTGCCGCCGCCGAATTGGCCAGATGCACCACTTCAGGGTCGAGCCCGGCATCCCGGGCGATCCGCAGCGCCTCCTGGAACGTTGACAGCTGCCGCGCGATGCTCGGGCAGCCCGGCACGTCGGCGTTCGTCAGGTGGGACCACACCCCGCGTACCCGGACGCTGCCCTCCGCCTCGTGCTTGCGAGCCCAGGCGACCAGCTCGGGCCATTCGTCGCCGCTGGCACCGTTGCGGGACAGACCGACGTCCGCCTTGAGCTGGACCGCGGCGGGCACACCGAGATCCGTGGCCGCGTCGGCGATCGCGCGCAGATGGGTCAGGGTCGACACCGCGATGTCGACGTCCGCGGCGATCAGGCGGGTGAAGTCCTCGTCCGGCCGGTGCAGCCAGCTCAGGACGGGCGCGTCGATGCCCGCCGATCGCAGTGCCACCGCCTCCGTCGCCGAGGTCACGCCCAGCCGGTCGGCGCCGGCGCCCAACGCGGCCCGCGCCACCGGCACCGCGCCGTGCCCGAAGCCGTCGGCCTTCACCACGGCCATCAGCCCGGTACGTGCGATGGCCCTGATCGTCCGGATGTTGTCCGCGATCGCCGCAAGATCGATCACGGCCTCGGCCAGCGGGGCACTCTCGTTGATCACACCGGTCGGCGCGCGCCGACCGCGCGTACCCGGCGTCACCCGGCAGCCCCGGGCTCGACGGGCGGCTCATCCGGCGGTTCGGCGGCCCCGTGCCCGCCGACCGCGGCGGCCCGGCGCACCGCGAGCGTCTCCCGGATCCGCCGCCGGACCGCCCGCCGCTGTTGCTCGTCGCGACGGACCGGGTGTGCTGGTTCGAAGATCATGTCCGGCTCCTGACTGACACTCCGGGAACGGTAGGCAGCCGGTGGTGAAGAACCCTTGAAGAAGCCGTAGTCAGGCTGTGCGGAGATCCCGCTCGCCGCCTCGGAAGCCCGCCCACATCAGTTCTTCACGAGATTCGGGTTTACTTGACCCCCGCCACCACCAGGCAGAATGGGGAATCATGAGCGCGCGGATCCTGGTCGCCGAGGACGACCCCAAGCAGGCCAACCTGGTACGGGTCTACCTCGAACGCGAGGGGCACAGCGTGCTGCTGGTCGGCGACGGGCGGGCCGCGCTGGAGCAGTGCCGGGCCCGCCGGCCGGACCTGGTGGTCCTCGACGTGATGATGCCGGTCGTCGACGGCCTCGACGTGTGTCGGATCCTGCGCGCCGAATCGGACATCCCGATCCTGCTGCTGACCGCCCGTACCACCGAGGAAGACATGCTGCTGGGCCTGGACCTCGGCGCCGACGACTACCTCACCAAGCCGTACAGCCCGCGGGAGCTGGCCGCCCGGGTACGGGCGCTGCTGCGCCGGGCCAGGGTGGTGAGCGCCGACAACCGGGCGGTGCTGCGCGTCGGCGACCTCGAGGTGGACGCCGGCCGGTTCGAGGTACGCGTCGGCGGCCGGCCGGTCGCCCTGACGGCCAAGGAGTTCGGCATCCTCGAGGTGCTCGCCGGCGAGCCCGGTCGGGCGTTCACCCGGGCGCAGATCATCGACCGGGCCTTCGGATTCGATCGTTTCGTGCTCGAACGCACCGTCGACGCGCACGTGATGAACCTCCGCCGCAAGATCGAGGACGACGTTGCCGAGCCGCGGTACGTGCAGACCGTCTACGGCCGCGGCTACCGGCTCGCCGAACCGGAGCCGGAACCGACGGCGACGCCGACGCCCGAGGGCATCACCGGAGCGAGCCGGTGAGTTTTCGGCTACGGGTGCTCTGGCTGGTCATCCTCGTCGCGGTGAGCGCCACCGCGGCGACCGCCTGGCTGACCCTGCGGCAGGCCTCGCAACAGATCAACGACTCGGCCACCACCGACCGGGCGCAACTCGATGAGGTCGTCGGCCGACTCACGACGTACGGCAGCCGGCACGGCACCTGGGAGGGTGTGCCCGACCTGGTGCGGGACCTGCGGGCCCAGACCGGTCAGCGGATCCACCTGGTCGCCGACACGGGCCAGGTGATCGTGGACACGGACACCCAGGAGGACCGCACCGCCCGGCCGCTCGGCACGATGGTCGGGGTCGTCGATCCGCGGCCGGTTCTGAATCTGGCCGCACTGTCGGCGGAGCCGGCGAGCCGGCAGAAGGGTGTGGCCAGTGCGATCGCCGGCTACCGCACCGGCGTGCTGTTCGCGGCCTGCCTGACACGGGAATCCGTCCCCGTTGTCGCTTCACCCACCAGCACGGGGGTTCCGCAGTTCGACGCCGACCTGAGCACGGCCGACGTGCGCGACCGCCCTGGTGTCGCTGAGATCGTCGACGGCTGCGCCGACGTCGCGGCAGAGCCGGGCCGGCACCTGGCAGACGCTGCCTCGGTGCAGGTGTGCGGCACCTCGACGGTGGGAGCACTGGATTCCTGCCTGGCCCAGGCCTTCACCAACGACATCGGTGACGTCGCGCCGGTACCCGCCCGGGTCTATCTCGGTGCTCGCGGCGATCCGGCGTCCGTGTTGACCGCCGGTCCACTGCTCTCAGCGGCAGCGGGCGTTGCGGCGGTCGCGGTCGTCGGCACCGTGCTGCTGAGCCGGCGGGTGCTGCGCCCCATCGACACGCTCACCGCGGCCGCTCAGCGGCTCGGCCGGGGCGACCTCACCGGGCGGGTTCCGGTGCGGGGCAACGACGAGTTGGCGGAGTTGGCCCGGTCGTTCAACCGGATGGCCGACTCCCTGCAGCGCGGGGAGGAGCGGCAACGCCGGATGGTCGCCGACGTCGCACATGAACTGCGCACCCCGCTGGCAAACCTGCGCGGCTATCTCGAGGCGCTCTCCGACGGGGTGATCGCGCCGGATCAGGAGCTCTATGCCTCGCTGCTCGAAGAGGCGGTGCTGCAGCAGCGCATCGTCGACGACCTGCAGGACCTGGCCCTGGCGGAGGCCGGCCGCCTGGCGTACCACCGGGTCACGGTGGATCTGGCCGAACTCCTGGAGACCTGCCGCACCGCCCACCACGCCCGGGCGGAGTTGACCGGGGTGTCGTTGAGCGTGGCGGCCGAGCCGGTTGCGGTACACGCCGATCCCGACCGGCTCCGCCAGGTGGTGGGCAATCTCGTCACCAACGCACTACGGGCGACCGCTGCCGGCGGCAGCGTCCGGCTGGTCGCGAGCCGCACCGACACGCAGGCGATCGTCCAGGTCGTCGACACCGGCTCGGGAATCGCGGCGGACGCGCTGCCGCATGTGTTCGACCGGTTCTGGCGGGCCGACGCCGCGCGGGGCCGCCGTACCGGGGGCAGTGGCCTCGGCCTCGCCATCGCCCGGCAGATCGTCACCGATCACCAGGGCACCATCACGGTCGCGAGTGAGGCCGGCGTCGGGACGACATTCACCATCACGCTTCCCCGCGCCGACTAGCGCTGTACCGGCCGAGAACTACCTGCGCGGCGGCCACGATCGGGTGTTTTCGGGACCGCGCCGGCCACGGCCGGTGAGCACCGATGACCCGCGGTGTGGCGCGGGAGGGGCGACCCGATGCGCCCAGCGTGGCATCTGAAATCTCCAATTCGACCCGCAACCTTGTAGCATGCGGCGGACGACGGCCGGCAGCCGGAGCGCAGCTCTGGTACGACTCGGCGGGCGGCACCGCCGGGTCGGGCGGCCGCGGCGCCGGTCAGGCCGGGGCCGGAGTGAGAGAGGAACCTGCTCGGCGTGTTCCAGGAACCGGACCGGACCCGGGTGACCGGCGGAAACTCAATTGGCGGGGCGCCAGGCGCCGACCCGCCTGAGGCGTGGGACGCGGAGCTGGCCAGGGCGGTGCGGCACGTCGCCGTGCTGCGCACCGGGTTCTACGTTGTCGTGCTGCTGATCGCGCTCGGCGGCCAGGTGTCCGGGGCGATGGAACGGCTCGGCATGCCGTGGTACGTCGCTCTTCCCGCCGTCGGGGCGTTGGAGCTGGGCGGCGTCGTGGTGCTGGCGAACGCCGACGTACGCCGTCGACTAGGCGAACCGGCGCTCCTGTCCCGCGTGCTGTCGGCCGGTATCGCCGCCGCCGCGGTCGCCTTCAACTGGCTGGCGCACAGCAACCACCTCGAAGGCGGTTTCTACGCGGGCATGTCCCTGCTCGGTTATCTGGTGTGGCTGATGAACACCGAGAACCAGCGGCGGGACCGGTTGCGCGCCAGGCAGCAGCTGCCACCCACGACGCCGGCGTACGAACCGGTCGGGCACTGGTTGCGACAGCCGTGGCTGACCCGCCGGGCCCGCTCGCTGGCCAAGGCCGACCCCGGCCTCGGGCTGTACGGCTCGCTCGACGCGGCCCGCGCGCAGATTCGCGCCGAGCGGCGGCAGGCGGCGCTCAGCAAGGTGTTGCATCGCAAGATCAGCCGAGCACTCGACCCGACCACCGCGGACATCGCCGTGGCGGTGTACGACCTCGACGAGATCGCCCGACGCCTGGCCGAGCAGGCGGACTACGACGGGCTCACCGCGCTGATCGCCGCCGATCTGGCACCCGCGCGCGTGCTGGCCGGGAACCTGCCGGCGGGCCGCCGCCGGTGGTGGCGTCGGACCGGTCAACCCGACCCCGTCGCACTGGCCTCGGCCGCGCGGCTGCTCGCCGACGCCCCGGAACGGCTGCTCGCCGACGCCCCCGAGCCGCTCACGGATGCGGCCCCCGGGCCGGACGCGGCCCCCGTAGCCCCCGCGGCGGACGGGGCCTCCGGCGGCTCAGCGCGGCCAGAGTCGGCCGGGGAGGCCGTTCCGCAGGCGAATGCCGCCGAGCAGGCGGGAGACGGTGCCGGGCGACCGGGATCGGAGCGGTCCCGGGCGGCGACGCCGGACCGTACCGAGCGGCAGCTGGAGCGGTCCGAGAGCACGGACCAGCTCACCTCGACCACGGATCAGCCTGACCCGCCCCGCGCCTCCGACTGGGCGGCGCTGCACGCGGAAATCGCCCCGCTCCTGCCGGCAGCCGCACCGCGCCGAACGCCGCGCAACGCAGCAGGCCGGTCGGCCACCAGCCAGCCGGAGGCACCGTCGACCACGGACGCGCCAGGCTCCGTCGCGGAGCCGGCCGACACCGCGCCGCGGGCGACGACCCGCAGCGTGGCACCGATGCCGCGAACCGCCACCGGACGGGCACGTGTCGCCCGGGTCGCCGACCCGGCGAGCCAGCCCGGGCCGATCGCGGCAGCCACGCGAGAGCTACCGCTGGTGGCCGGGCGGAACCTGCCGGACCTGGTAGACACTGCGGCGAGCCGTACCACACCACCCGTCGCGGCGCCCGGCGCCGGGGAAGAGGCCACCGAGCAACGATCAGCGTCGCGACCGCGGCAGCGCCGGTGGGACGACGCTGACCCGCGACCGGCCTCGGAGACCGCCCGGCGTCGGTCGAGCACCCGGTCGGCCGAGGCCGGACGGCCCTGACCAAGGATCCCCAACGGATGCTCGCCGGCCGCGTAGGCGGGTCAGAGGCGACCGCCGGCAGCGGTGTCGGAGACACGTTGGGCAAGATAGATCGGCACGATGGAGAGCACGATCAGCACGGCCGCGACGACGTTGATGACCGGCGCCTGGTTCGGCCGGAACAGATTGTTGAAGATCCAGATGGGCAGGGTCTGCACGCCCGGGCCGGCCGTGAAGGTCGTCACGATGATCTCGTCGAAGGAGAGCGCGAAGGCCAGCAGCCCGCCGGCGAACAGCGCCGATCGCAGCAGCGGGAACGTGACGTAGCGGAAGGTCTGGAAGGTGTCCGCGCCGAGGTCCGCGCTCGCATCCTCCAGGTTGCCGCCGAGCCGGCGCAGCCGGGCCAGCACGTTGTTGAAGACCACCACCACGCAGAACGTCGCGTGCCCGACGACCACCGAGAACAACCCCTTGCCCACTCCCAGCGGCTCGATCAGCGAGCGGAAGGCGGTGTCCAGCGCGATCCCGGTGACGATGCCGGGCAGCGCGATCGGCAGCACCACGAGCAGCGACACGGCGTCGCGCCCGAAGAACCGGTAGCGCTGTACCGCGAAGGCGACCAGGCTGCCGAGCAGCAGCGCGACGGCGGTGGCGCCCAACCCGGCTTTCACCGAGGTCCACAGCGCCTCGCGCGCGCCCGCGTTCTCCCATGCCCGTACCCACCAGTCGGTGGTCCAGCGCGGCGGCGGCCAGGCGAAGGTGCGGTCGGAGTTGAACGAGTTGACCAGCACGATGGCCAGCGGCACGTAGACGAAGGCCAGGCCCAGCGCCATGGCGGCGCGCAGCAGCCAGCGCCCTCCGCGCGACAGCGTCACAGCTCCTCCAACGCGCCGGACCGGCGCACCGCGAACAGATAGACGACCATGATGAGTACGGGGATCGTGGCGAGCGCCGCCGAGAACGGCAGGTTGTTCGCCGCGCCGATGTTGGCGTACACGAGGTTGCCGATGAGCTGGGTCTTGCCGCCCACGATCTGCACGGTGATGTAGTCACCCAGCGACAGGGAGAACGTGAAGATCGTGCCGGCGATGACCGACGGCACGATCATCGGCAGCACCACCGAGCGGAAGGTGCGCCCGGCCCGGCCACCGAGGTCCGCCGACGCCTCCAGCAGCGAGTCGGGCAGCCGTTCCAGCCCCGCGTAGATGGGCAGGATCATGTACGGCAGCCACAGGTAGCTCAGCACCAGGACGATCGCGGGCAGGCCGTAGCCGGGCCCGTTGCCGGGGCCGCCGAAGAGCCAGTCCACCGGGCCGCCGTTGGCGAGCATCACCCGCCAGGCGTACGCCTTGACCAGGTAGCTCGCCCACAGCGGGGTGAGGATCGCGATGACCAGGAGCCGGCGGCTACGTGGTGAGGCGACCTTTGCCATGAAGAACGCCATCGGCAGCGCGATGAGCACGTCGATGACGGTGACCGCGGCGGCGACGCCGAGGCTGCGCAGGGCGACGGTGCGATAGACCTCTTCGGTGAGGATGGTGCGGAAGTTCGCGAGCGTGGGCTGGCGGACCAGGTCGCCGGTGAAGCTGTTGACCGTCCAGAACGCCGAGACGAAGAGCACGGCCAGCGAGCCGAGGTACGCCACGAGCAGCCAGAACAGCGGCGCCGAGAGCAGCCCCGCGAGGCGGATGCCGCGGTGGCGGTGCAGCCAGGACGAGAGCCGGCGGACCGGCCCACGGGAGATGGTGTCATCGCCCGTGGGCCGGTCCACGGTGGAGAGGGCTGTCACGTGTCTCAGCCCTTGATCGTGGTCCAGGCCTGGGTCCAGGCCGCGTAGTCCTTGCACGTGACGTCCGTGCGGCCGTCGAGGCACTGCGCCACCGGAGTGCTCCAGAACCAGACCTGGTCGAAGTACGCCTCGTCGGCGGCGTGGAACGTGGCGCAGTGGTTCTTGTCCGCCGTCTTGTCGCAGGCGAGCTTGTTCGCCGGGGCCTCACCGAACCACTCCGCCACCGCGGCGTTCGCCGTGGGGTCGATGATGTGGTTCATCCAGAGGTAGCCGCAGTTCGGGTGCTTGGCCTTGGCGGCGACCATCCAGGTGTCGGACCAGCCGGTCGCGCCCTCCTCCGGCAGGACGGCCTCGACGGGAGCGCCGTCGGCCTTGGCGAGGTTGACGATGACCTGCCAGGCGGTGCCCACGACGGAGTTGCCGGACTTGAAGGCCTGGACCTCCTTGGTGTAGTCCGACCAGTACTCACCGATCAGCAGGTTCTGCTTCTTCAGCAGGTCCACGGCGGCGGCGAACTGCTTGTCGTCCAGCGCGTACGGGTTCTTGATGCCCAGTTCCGGCTGGTGCTTCATCAGGTAGAGCGCCGCGTCGGCGATGTAGATCGGCGAGTCGTACGCCGTCACCGTGCCCTTGTACGGGGAGTTCGCGTCGAACACCGCGCTCCAGGAGGTCGGCGCCGGGGTGACCTTGTCGGTGCGGTACATGAGCACGTTGGCCCCGCGGCCGTGCGGGATGCCGTACGCCACCCCGTCGACGGAGTTCCACTGCTTGAGCTTGAGGCCGTCGAAGACGTCCTTGTAGTTGGGCACCAGGTCGGTGTTGACCGGGGCCACCTCACCGCCGTAGATCAGCCGCAGGGACGCGTCGCCGGAGGCCGAGACCACGTCGTAGTCGCCGGTCTTCATCAGCGTCACCATCTCGTCGGAGGTGCCGGCGACCTTCACGTTGACCTTGCAGCCGGTCTCCTTCTCGAAGCCGGTGACCCAGTCGACCTTCGGGTCGGTGGAGCCGTTCTCGACGTAGCCGGCCCAGGCGACGACGTTGACCTGGCCCTCCCCGGTGCCGAGCGACGCGAGCTTGTCGATCTTGGGCGGCTGGATGCCGCCGGGGCCGGAGCCGCTGGTGGCGCCGCCGCCGTCGCCGCATCCGGCCAGCGCGAGCAGGCCGGCCGCGGCGACCGCGGTGAAGACTCGGGTGGTGCGCATCTGCGCTCTCCTTCGACTCGGGTGGGTGCTTCAACGGGGGGTGACGGGAACCGCGACGACGTGTTCCGCCCGCCAGCTCAGCCGGATCGGCTTGCCGCGCAGGGCCGCCACGTCGGTGGGGGAGGTCTGTTGGTTCTGCTGCATCGCCACCACCCGGGCCCCGACGTCGAGGTCGACCACGAAGCGGGTGGCCGCTCCGGCGTAGATCACCTCGACGACCTGGCCCGCCGCGCTGATCTCCTCGGCGGACGCGGGCGCACCGCCGAGTCGGATCTTCTCCGGGCGTACGGAGAACACGCCGTCGCGGCCGAGCACCGCCCGGGCCGTCTCGCCCTCGAACAGGTTCGACGTGCCCACGAAGCCGGCGACGAACGGGGTCCGGGGGCGCTCGTACACCTCGGCCGGCGTATCGACCTGCTCGATGCGGCCCTGGTGGAACACCGCCACCCGGTCGCTCATCGTCAGCGCCTCCTGCTGGTCGTGGGTCACGAAGACGAAGGTGATGCCGACCTCGCGCTGGATCGCCTTCAACTCGACCTGCATCTCCTCGCGCAGCTTCAGGTCCAGTGCGCCGAACGGTTCGTCGAGCAGCAGCACGGCCGGGCGGTTGACCAGGGCGCGGGCCAGCGCGACGCGCTGGCGCTGCCCGCCGGACAGCGCGCTGGGCCGACGCTCCCCGTACCCCTCGAGGCGGACCGTCCGCAGCACGGCCGCCGCGCGCTCACGGCGTTCGGCGCGGGGGACCTTGCGCACCCGCAGGCCGTACTCGACGTTCTGCTGAACGGTCATGTGCGGGAAGAGGGCGTAGTCCTGGAAGACGGTGTTGACGTCCCGGTCGAACGGGGCGAGCCGGGTGACGTCGCGGCCGGCCAGGGTGATCGTGCCGCCGGTCGGCAGCTCGAATCCCGCGATCATCCGCAGCACGGTCGTCTTGCCCGAGCCGGACGGCCCCAGCATGGAGAAGAACTCGCCGTCGGCGATCTCCAGGTCGATGCCGGCGACGGCCTCCACGGCGTCGAACGACTTGCGCAGACCGGTCAGGCGGATCGCGGGTTCCGACACGGCGACAGGCTCCCACTCTTCAACGGATCCAGCGGACCCAAGCCGCCAGCGACTACGGATTCTTTGGCGAGAGAATAGGACCGCAACGGATACCGCAGTCAAGGGCTGTGGCCGGATCGTTGGTTTTCCGTCCGGGCCGGTTCGGCGTCGTCGGCAGGCGACGCCCTGCCGCCTCGCTGGTCAGGGCGCCGGTCGACCTTCTCAGCGGTCGTGCTGCGCTGCTGAGACGCGGGAACGGAGCCCTTCGAGGTAGGTCTCCAGGAGCGTTCGGAACACCTCGTTCTCGTCCTCGAGGGCGGTGGCCACGTGGGTGCCGGCCGACCGCAGCGTCCCGGGGCGCTGCGCGGGGGTGGCGTAGACACGCCGCCCGATCGCGACGTCCAACGCCTGTTGCTCGGGGGAGAGGCTGAGCAGTGTCGCGGTGATGCCGATGTGCCCGAGGACGACCTCCGCGAAGGCACGGCAGTGACGGGCGGCTTCTTCGGGCTCGATGCCCGCCTTCGTCAGCTCGCCGGTGATCGTGTGAACGAGCTGCGTCTCCGCGTCACCTCCGGTGAAGCGGGCGGCCGACTGGGCCCCGAGCGCAGGACGCGCGAGGTAGGCCCGCCGCATGGACCAGGCGGCGCTGCGCAGCGTGTCCACCCAGCTTCTGCCCGGCTCGATTCCGGCGACCGCCTCGGCCATGAGGTGGTCACCCATGGCGAGCAGGAGCTCGTCCTTGTTGCGGAAATGCCGGTAGAGGGCGGTGGGATCGGCGCCGAGGGCCCGTCCGAGGCGGCTGAGCGTCAGGAAGGTCGCCCCCTCACTGTCGGCCAGGCGCATGGCCGTCTCCAGGATGACCTCCCGGGAAAGGCTTGCCCGCTTCCTCGTCCCGGACGTGCGTATAGGCCCCGACAGCGCATCCGTGGAGGCGCCGGGACCGGCATCGGATTCCTTCGCCATCGGAATCTGTCCCTCCTCGTGGTCGCGCTGATGCCAGCAGATCACACCGCCGCGACCGTGGCCCGCGCCGGGTCCGGCAGGTGGTCATGGTGGTAACGGCTTCGTCAGTGGCACTGTCATCGCCGTTGACGGGAGGAAATCGCGGCGAGTAGATTCCGGCTCCGTCGCCCATCACGCGGCCCGCTTCGTCTCCTGGAGGATCCATGGACCGCCGCAGGCTCACCACTCTCCTGGAGCGCGAGCGCGACAGCCACGTCCGACGGAATCCACGTTCGGCCGCGGCGTACGCGAAGGCCGAGCACCTGTTCGGTCGAGTGCCGATGACCTGGATGAACAAGCAGGCCGCCGGTTTCCCGCTGTACCTGGAGTCCGCCCGCGGCAGCCACGTGGTCGACCTCGACGGCCACGATTACGTCGACCTGTGCCTGGGCGACACGGGAGCCATGGCGGGACACAGCCCGACCGCGGTGACGGAGGCGGTCACGCGACGGCTGGCCTCCCTCGGCGGCGCGACGGCGATGATGCCGACCGAGGACGCCGAATGGGTGGGCGCCGAGCTGACCCGCCGGTTCGGCCTGCCGAAGTGGAGCTTCTCGCTGACCGCCACGGACGCCAACCGATGGGCGATCCGGCTGGCGCGCGCGGTCACGGGTCGACCGAAGATCCTGGTCAACAGCTTCTGCTATCACGGCAGCGTCGACGAGTCACTCATCGTCGTCGGCGAGGACGGCGAGGGAGTCAGCCGGCCGGGCAACGTCGGCGCTCCGTGCGACGTGACGCTGACCAGTCGGGTGGCGGAGTTCAACGACGTCGACGGGCTCGCGCGGCAACTCGCCCACGGCGATGTCGCCGCCGTGCTCATGGAGCCGGCGCTGACCAACATCGGCATCGTGCTGCCCGAGCCGGGCTACCTCGATGCGGTGCGTAGCCTGACCCGCCGGCACGGCACTCTGTTGATCAACGACGAGACGCACACCTTCTCGGCCGGCCCGGGTGGCTGCACGGGTGCCTGGGGCCTCGCACCGGACATCGTCACCATCGGCAAGGCCATCGGCGGCGGGGTACCCGTCGGCGCGTACGGCCTTTCCGCCGAGCTGGCCGCCACGATCCTCGACCGCGACGACCTCGACCTGGTCGACATGGGCGGGGTGGGTGGGACGCTGGCCGGAAACGCGCTGTCGGTGGCCGCCACGCGGGCCACGCTCGAGCATGTGCTCACCGATTCCGCGTTCGCGGGGATGACGGCGCTCGCGACCCGGTTCACCGACGCGGTCACCACGGTCATCGAGGCCCATGACCTGCCGTGGTCGATCAGCCAGCTCGGCGCCCGGGCGGAGTACCGGTTCGCGCGACCCGCCCCCCGCGACGGGACCTCATCGGCGTGCGCATCGGACGGCGAACTGGAGGACTATCTGCACCTGTACCTCGCCAACCGCGGCGTGCTGCTCACTCCGTTCCACAACATGGCACTGATGTCGCCCGCGACGACTGCCGCTGACGTGGACCACCACACCGAGGTGTTCACGGCCGCCGTCGCGGAGCTGCTGGCGTGACCACCTCGCGTCCGCTGGCCGGACAGGTCGCCCTGATCACCGGCAGCGGCAGCAGCAGCGGCATCGGCTTCGCCTGCGCGCGCCGCCTGGGCCTGCTGGGTGCGCGCGTGGCGCTGACGTCGACCACCGAGCGGGTGCACCTTCGGGCTGCCGAGCTGGCGGCCCTGGGAATCCCCGCCACCGGCCATGTCGCCGACCTCACCGATTCCGACCAGGCCGCGGACCTGGTCGCGGCGGCGGTCGCCGAGCACGGCCCGGTGACGGTACTGGTCAACAACGCCGGCATGACGTCGCTGACCAGCTCGGAGAGCCTGGTTCCCGCCACGGAGATGAGCGACGAGCAGTGGGAGCGCGGACTCCGGCGCAACGTCTCGACCGCCTTCTACGTGACTCGCGCCGCCCTCCCGGCGATGCGCGACGCCAGGCACGGGCGCGTCGTGAACATCGCCTCCACCTCCGGCCCCGTGTCGGCGTACCCGCACGACGCGGCATACCACGCGGCCAAGGCGGCGATGCTCGGCCTCACCCGGGCCCTCGCGGTCGAGACGGCGTCACGGGGTGTCACCGTCAACGCGGTGGCACCGGGATGGATCGCCACCGGCTCCGCCACCGACCACGAGCTGGCGGCCGGTCGGCGAACGCCGGTCGGCAGATCCGGTACCCCGGACGAGATCGCGGCCGTGGTCGCGTTCCTGGCCGCCCCGGACGCCAGCTACGTCACAGGCCAGCTGATCATCGTCGACGGAGGCAACTCGATCGCGGAGGATCACACCTGAGCGGTGATCAGAATATTCGCCATACCCGCTGGCCGGGTCTCCGTGTCAAGCGTCGCGCCTGGCGAGGCCGCCCATCTTCACCGCGGTGAACACGGCGGCGGCCAGCGCGACGTCGGAGAGCAGCATGAGCCCGATGGCGTAGGAGCCCTGCGACCCGTAGACCCAGCCCATCACCAGCGGTGGGACGAATCCACCGAGCCCGCCGGCGGCGCCCACCAGGCCGGTGACCGCACCCACCTGGTCGGCGGGGGCGACCTTACCGACGAGGGCGAACACCGCGCCGCTGGCCGCGCCCAGCAGCAGTGCCATCCCGAGCAGCGCGACCGTTGCCAGCGGCATCAGGGTGGGCTGGAAGGCCTGGACCACCGCGAAGGCGGCGACTCCGCCGAAGCACCACACCAGCACCGGCACCGGGTGCAGCCGGTCGGAAAGCCAGCCGCCCACCGGGCGGGCGGCCACGGCGAGGACCACGAACCCGGCGGTGCGCAACGCGCCGTCGGCGGCGCTGAGCCCGTAGGCGGTGCGCAGGTAGGCGGGCAGGTACACGCTGAAAGCCACGAATCCGCCGAAGCCCACCGCGTACAGGAAGCACAGTTGCCAGGTGACGGTCAGCCGGCCGACCGTGGCGAGGCGCTGCCAGGCCGAACCGGCCGGACGTGCGCGACCCGGCGCGTCGCGTAGTAGCAGGAACGACAGGAGCGCGTAAGCCGCCAGGATCGCCGCGACGAGCACAAAGGGTGACTGTGCGCCGTCGACCCGCCCGACCTGCCCCGGGTCGACCGCGAGTACGTCCTCGTGCAGTCCGAGCTGTACCTCGGCCCGGACGGCGAGCCCGGCGACCTCGCCAAGATGCAGGCGGAGCGCCCCGACGCCGTCGTCTTCAACGGCTACGTCGCCCAGTATGCCCACCGGCCGCTACCCGCCCGCGCCGGCGAACGGGTCCGCGTCTGGCTGCTCGACGCCGGCTCCAGCAGGGACAGCTCCTTCCACGTCGTCGGCACCCAGTTCGACACCGTCTACCGGGAGGGACGCTGGGAGAACCGGCCGGCCGATCCGGGTGGGGCCCAGGTGCTCGGGCTCGGTCCGGCCGCCGGTGGCTTCGTCGAGCTGGTCTTCCCCGAGCCCGGCCACTACCCCTTCGTCAGCCACGCCATGGTCGACGCCGAACGCGGCGCCCGTGGCCTCTTCGAGGTGAGGTGACGCCATGTCCACCGCCGTCACGACCCCGCGACCGGTCAGGTCCCGTCGCCGGATCCGCCGTTTCCTGCCGCCGCAGCACGGCGCCTGGGCGATGCTGCTGCTCCCGTACACCGTCGGGGTCGTGCTGGTCGGCCCGCGCTGGCCGCACCTGCCGCTGCTCGGTGCCTGGCTGGCCGGCTACCTGCTGTCGTACCACGTCTTCCAGGCCGTCAAGACCCGCCGGCCGGGCCGGTTCGCCGACCAGCTGCTGGCCTACGGCCTCGTGACGGCACCACTCGCGGCGGCCGTGCTGATCGCCCGGCCGGCCGTGCTCTGGTACGCCCCGGTCTACACCCTGCTGCTGGCGGTCAACGCCGGATACGCCTGGCGACGCCGGGAGCGGGCCCTGCTCAACGACCTCGCCTCCGTGGCGCAGAGCTGCCTACTGGTCTTCGTCGTGGCCACCATCTCCGGGGCGCCCCTCGTCGACGTGGCCCCCGCCTTCCTGGCCCTGCTGCTGTACCTCGTCGGCACCGTTCTGTACGTCAAGACCATGATCCGGGAACGCGGGCACCCCGGCTACCTGCGCCTCTCCATCGGCTTCCATGCAGCCGCACTGGTCGCGGCGTCCTGGCTGGATCTGCTGTTGGTGCCGGCATTCGTGTTGCTGCTGGCCCGCGCGGTGATCCTGCCGGATCGGCGGTTGCGTCCGGCCCAGGTCGGAATGATCGAGATCGGCTGCTCCCTGCTGGTACTGACGCTTCTGTTGGTCGCGTTCTAACGCCTGGTCATCGCCAACGCTGCAACCATCACCCGCCATGGCGCCCGGGTGATCGAGACGGTCGCCGTACGGTCCCGCGCTTTGTGACGCGACCGTCAGCCACACCGCCGGGCGTTGAGCCGGGCGGCCTGGCGCATCAGGTGATCGCGCTCGGCGAGGTTGGGGGCCTTCAGGGCCGCCTCGGCGTACAGCCGTGCCGCCGTCGCCAGGTCGCCGTCGCGCTCGTGGAGGTACGCCGCCACCGCCGCGTGGCGGGGCAGTGATTCGTCCAGCACCGCGAGCGCCGCCAGCCCGGCGCGCGGTCCGTCGGCCTCGCCGACAGCCACTGCGCGGTTGAGCCGGACGACCGGGCTGTCGGTCAGGCGGAGGAGTTCGTCGTACCACTCGACGATCTGCACCCAGTCAGTCTCCTCGGCGGTGGGCGCGTCAGCGTGGAGTGCCGCGATGGCGGCCTGGGCCTGGAACTCGCCCAGCCGGTCGCGGGCGAGGGCCGCCTGCAGGATCTCGACGCCCTCGGCGATCGACCTGGTGTCCCATCGGCCGCGGTCCTGCTCGGCGAGCGGCACCAGGCTGCCGTCGGGCGCGGTCCGGGTGGCGCGCCGGGCGTGGTGGAGCAGCATGAGGGCGAGCAGCCCCGCCACCTCGGGGTGGTCGATCGCCGCCGCGAGCTGCCGGGTGAGCCGGATGGCCTCGGCAGCGAGGTCGACGTCGCCGGAGTAGCCCTCGTTGAAAACCAAATAGAGGACGCGCAGCACGGTGGCGACGTCGCCGGGCTGGTCGAACCGCACGCCGGAGACGGTGCGCTTGGCCCGGCTGATGCGCTGCGCCATGGTCGCCTCGGGCACCAGGTACGCCTGGGCGATCTGCCGGGTGGTCAGCCCGCCGACGGCGCGCAGCGTGAGCGCGACCGCGGACGACGGCGTCAGCGACGGGTGGGCGCACAGGAAGTAGAGCTGGAGCGTGTCGTCCACCGCGGGCACGGGCCCGGGCGCCGGCTCCTCGTCGACGAGGTCCTCACGCCGGCGGCGGGCGGCGTCGGCCCGGGTCGTGTCGAGGAACTTGCGCCAGGCCGCGGTGACCAGCCAGCCCTTCGGGTCCCGCGGCGGGTCTGCCGGCCAGACGCGGAGCGCCTCGATCAGCGCGTCCTGCACGGCGTCCTCGGCCGCCGCGAAGTCGGCTCCGCGGCGGACGAGGATGCCGAGCACGCTCGGCGTGAGGCTCCGGAGCAGGGCCTCGTTCATCTGAGCGGTCACTCCGTGATGGTCGGCGGCTCGGTCAGGAAGGGGCGCACCTCGAGCCACTCGTGGATCGGCTTGCCGCCCGCCCCGGGGGCGGCCGACAGCTCCCCGGCCAGCTCGAGGGCGCGCTCGTAGCTGTCGACGTCGATCACCATCCAGCCGGCGATGAGGTCCTTGGTCTCGGCGAACGGGCCGTCGGTGACCGGCGGGCGCCCCTCACCGTCGTACCGGACGAACGTCCCCTCGGGGGCAAGCGCCTGACCGTCGACGAACTCGCCGGTCTTCTCGAGCCGGGCCGCGAAGTCGTTCATGTACTGCACGTGCGCCGAGATCTCCTCCGGCGTCCACTGGTCCATGGGCACGTCGTTGACCGGAGCCGGAGCGCCGCGGTAGTGCTTGAGCAGCAAGTACTTCGCCATCGTGTTCTCCTCTTGCTGGTGCGACCCATCTTGGTCACGTTCACTGCGGGGACGGAGCCGGTCAACAGTTCTCGACATGGCCGTCCGAAAATTCTTGCTTTCGTAGCTCAGCCTGGGTGAGCCCTTTCGTGGCTCCACGGCGCGGGCGGCCGGTTGCTCTGCAGGTACGACTCGAGTGCCGGCCCCAGCCCGAGGACTGGGATGCTTCCCGCTGGGATCCTGAGGTCCAGGAAGACATCGAGCGGAGGCGCCGCCGAGGCCGGCCGACCGTCTGACTGCCGTCGGCGATGGTGCTTCGTTGATGCCTGGCGGATCAGTTCCAGTTGATGGGTGACAGGTCCGTCGCTGGCGGGGGCGCTCGAGCTTGCGCCCGGCGGTTGGCTTGCCGGTTCCGGCGCCAAGGTCGAGCACTTGGTTACGGAGAAGGGCCTTCCTTTGTGGCGCGGCCCGGAGTGCGGATCATGGGCGTCGGTGAGGCTCAGAGCCAGGGTGGGGGACCTTCGAAGGTAAGGGCGTGCACGTCGAACAGGACCGCCGCCTCCACGCCCAGCGTCGGTCCGCCCTGGCGGGCCGCCCAGGTCAGGAACGGCCCGGGTTCGGGGCCGACCACGCCCAGGCCTTTGGTGTACGCAGCGTGCGCGGCCAGCGAGGCGATACCCCGCTGCAACGGCTCGCCGGTGACGTCCACGCCGTGGGTGGGGCGCTCAGCGCCAGCGAAGCAGACGTAGCGCACGCCGCCCCAGGGTGGCAGCCCCTCGTCCACCAGTTCTGGGAAAATCCACCGATTGCCCGCGTCGCGGGCGGCGTCCAGAGTAGCCAGCCCCACCGCCCGGTGGTCGGCTTGGTTGGTGATGCCGCCGACCATACGAACGGTGAAGGCGCCCGAGACGATGACGTCGGGCCGGTGCCGGCGGATCGCACGCACGATGTCGCGGCGCAGGTCTGGACCGTACTCGACGACCCCGTCGCGGTGGTCGAGGAACTCCACGACGTCCACGCCGACCTCCCGGGCCCCGGCGCGCTGCTCCTCCTCGCGCAACGACGCGGCCTGGTCCGGGTGCATGGCGTCGATTCCTGCCTCGCCCCGGGTGGCCAGCAAATAGGTGACCTGCTTGCCCTGTGCGGTCCAGCGGGCGATCGCTGAGGCCGCGCCGTACTCGATGTCGTCGGGGTGTGCGGCCACCGCGAGGCAGCGCTCCCAGTCCTCTGACAGTGCTGGTAGAGGCTCATCCACGGTCCACACCGTAGCCGCCTCTCCGCCGATCCGTCACCGCCGGTTCGGCAACGTTCACCTCCGTCGAGCAGGCGATAATGAGCGGGTGGACTTCACTCGGCTCCACCCGCAGGCGCGGGCGGCGATGCAAGTCCAGCAGCGTGTCCCGCTCACCCGGGCGGCCCTGCCGGCGGCACGGCTGAGCATGGTCCAGGCGACCCCGGCCGAGGTGGGCGACGCCCCGCCGATCCGCTCCGTGGTGAACGTCGACGCCGGCGGCGTGGCCGCCCGGCTTTACCGCGACGGCGATCACGATGCGATGCCGGTGGTCCTTTATGCGCACGGCGGGGGCTGGGTGATGGGCAGCGTGGACACCCACGACGGGCTGTGCCGGCACCTGGCGGCTGAGTCCGGCTGGGCCGTGCTCTCCGTGGACTACCGTCTCGCCCCCGAGTGTCCCTACCCGGCTGCGGTGGACGACATGGCGCGAGCGCTCACCTGGCTGCGCGGGCCTGGGGCGGCTCGGCACGGCCTCGACCCGGGCCGGATAGCGGTGGCCGGTGACTCCGCGGGAGGGCACCTTGCGGCGGTGACCGCTCGGCGCGCCCGGGACGCGGGGACCCGTCTTGTGGGGCAGATGCTCATCTGCCCGGTCATCGACCCTGCAGCCGACTATCCGGCGCTGGACGAGTACGGCCTGGACCGCGAGGAGATGCGGTTCTTCTGGGACGCGTACGCCCCACCCGGCGTGGACCGTACCCAGCCGGATCTGGATCCACTGCGGGCCGACCTCACCGGCCTGCCCCCCGCCGTCGTCATCACCGCCGAACTCGACCTGCTGTCCGCCGAGGGGGAGCGGTACGCGGCCAGGCTGCTGGCGGCCGGCGTTCCCGTCACCGCGGCCCGATACCAGGGACTCATCCACAACTTCCCGCGGAAACTGGCCCTCTTCGACGCCGCCCATGTCGCCCTTGCCCAGTTGGCCGCCGCGCTCAACCGTTGGTGAAAGGGAGCGTGCCGTCTCCACGTACGCTTCTGCGCTGACGAAGCGTTCACGTTTCACCCCACCTCTGGGCACGAACCCCGGCTTCGCGGCGCAGGCAGGTCACGCCAACCACGACGGCATCGACGGGATGCCGGCCGTCGAGTACGTTACCGGCGAGTCGATCTGGCGATGGTGGACGGCGGGGAGGCCGCGTGGCCGGGAAACACCGTTCGTGGTGGGGCTGGGGGCACGTCGAGGACGCGGTGACCGGCGCGGAGGCCACGGCGTTGGCCGACCGGGTGCGTACCCTGCTGCCCGACGTCGACCTGACCGAGCACGTCGCGCCGCCGGTGGCCGAACTCGACCTGCGCCCGCCGCGGGTCGATCCGCCGACGTCACTCGCCGGGCTGTGCTCGACGGACCCGGCCGACCGGGCGGCGCACACCCACGGCAAGGCGTTCCGGGACGTCGTCCGCAACCTGCACGGGGAGGTTCACGACCCGCCTGACCTGGTGGTCCGGCCGGCGACCGAGCAGGACGTCGTCGACGTGCTGGACTGGTGCGCGGGCCGGGACATCGCGGTGATCCCCTACGGCGGCGGCTCGTCAGTGGTCGGCGGCGTGGAGCCGCGGCTGGACGACGCGTATCCCGCGGCGGTCAGTCTCGACCTCGGGCGCCTCGACCGAGTGCTGGAGGTGGACCCGACCAGCCGGGCGGCCCGCATCCAGGCCGGCGTGTTCGGCCCGGCGCTGGAGGACCAGCTTCGGCGGCACGACCTCACGCTGCGGCACTTCCCGCAGTCGTTCGAGTTCTCCACCCTGGGCGGCTGGTTGGCCACCCGCGCCGGTGGTCACTACGCCACCGTCCTGACCCATATCGACGACCTGGTGGAGTCGTTGCGGGTGGTCACCCCGGCGGGCACCAGCCAGTCGCGCCGGCTGCCCGGTTCCGGCGCCGGGCCGTCCCCGGACCGGCTGTTCCTCGGCTCGGAGGGCGTGCTCGGCGTCATCACCGAGGCATGGATGCGGCTGCAGGACCGGCCGCGCTGGCGGGCCGGCGCCTCGGTGTACTTCACCGACTACGACCGGGCGGTCGAAGCCACCCGGGCCATCGCCCAGTCCGCGCTGCACCCGAGCAACTGCCGGCTGCTCGACCCCGCCGAGGCGCTCCTCAACGCAGGTACCGCCACCACCGGCGGCGTGCTCGTCCTGGGATTCGAGTCCGCCGACCATCCGGTCACACCGTGGCTGGACCGCGCCGTCGAGCTGTGCCGCGACCACGGGGGAACGCTGCCGGAGCCACCCCGCGGCGACGACTCGTCCGGCCCACGGCAGCGCACCGCCGCCGACGCCTGGCGGTCAGCGTTCCTGCGGATGCCGTACCAGCGCGACGCACTCGCCGCCCGGTCGATGATCGTGGAGACCTTCGAGACCGCCTGCACCTGGGACCGATTCCCCGCCTTACGCGCCGCCGTGCTGGACGCGACCGGCGACGCGCTCCGCGCCGTCGCCGCGACCGGTGTGGTCACCTGCCGCTTCACCCATGTCTACCCGGACGGCCCCGCCCCGTACTTCGGCGTGTACGCCACCGGCCGCTGGGGCGCCACCGTCGACCAGTGGGACCAGATCAAGCATGCCGTCTCCGACGCGCTGCTCGCCGCCGGCGGCACCATCACCCACCACCACGCCGTCGGCCGCGACCACCGACCGTGGTACGACCGACAGCGTCCGGACCCGGTCGCGCTCGCCATGCGCGCCACCAAGAGCGCGCTCGACCCATCCTGGATCCTCAACCCCGGCGTCCTCGTCGATCCCGCCGGCTGACCTGGCCCGGCCTCGCGACGCCTGACTTCCCGGCAAGCCTTCGCTGCCGGGTGGCAGACGGTTGCACGAACGGGGGTACGAACGCGTGTCCGCCCGTACCCCCGCCGCTCGCCCGTCATCCGGGCGTGGGTCTCACCGGACCACGCCGCTGTCGTCAGCCGCCGAGCGCATCCGGCCGGCGTTGATCGCGGCGTGGTGTCGCCGGTGAAGACGCCCTGGTGTTGTTACCCGTCCGCGTCAGCGTAGGCGCGCAGCGCCTCATATGTCGTCGGCAGGCCGTGCTGGCGGAGCGGGCCTTCAGGGCCCGGCCGGCCGAACACGTGCGGATTCTTCGTGAGCCAGAGGACCACTGCCCGCTGGGCCGCCGTCAATTCCTCCAAGGTGCGGCCGTGGTCCGATGCCATGTGCGGAAATCCGTAATCCAGCACGACGTTGAAGTGGTTGTGCCAGTTCGATTTGGGTTGCTCTGCCAGAACCGCGGCGACGAGGTCCGCACGCACCTGCTCGGCCACGGGCTCGGCGACGCGGTCGAGCACTTCGAGTGCCAGGTCGGCGGGGTCTACTTCCCAGCTGGTCCGCCCGGTGTTCCGTCTACGGATGACCGCCCATGCGCGCAGCTCGGCTACCGCAGAGTCCGGCACCCCTTTCCCTGCCAGGAGCGCCCACGCCAGAGCAGCCGACCAGCTGAGGTGGGAATCTGTGCCTGCAAGCTGCCTGTCGAGCAGGTCCGCCACAGGCGGGGTGCACGCGCCGCCGACCAGTCCCAGGGCGACTAACGCGGCTCCCGCTGTCCGCACTGGTTGCTGGTCGTCGGAGGCGATGTCGAGGAGGCCGGGGCGGATGGAGGTCATCTCCTCCGGGAACCATGCCAAGGCCTGGACCGCTTCGCCGACCACCTCGGCGTCTGCGTCAGCCAGGCATTTCAGCAGCACCGGGATGCCTGCCCGCACAGCGTCGTACGTGGCGAGCTCGTGCCGGGTCTCCATCAGGCGCCGCTCGACCTTGGCGAGCGGGATGGGCTGTCTCTGCCCTGTGCTGACGACGTCGTACCAGTCCTTCATCGTTTGCGACCAACGCTGCCAGGTCTCCACGGGGACTTCGGCCACAGCGTTCCGCATGTCGGTGACCGGAAAGCCGGTCGCCAGGTGGTAGCGCCCGTCACCGACAGCAAGGCTGGCAAGCAGGTGAATGACTTCGTGTCGGGCCGGCGTGGTGGGGTCGGCCACCAGCTCCAGCAGGAACGGGACCGCGTATGCGTTGGCCTCGTAGCGGCTGCCCTGATGGAAGATGTTGCCGTACAGCTCGTACATCGCCGCGCTCCGGACGTCGCCTCCGCCGGCGACCTCGCATGGGACGTCGGGGTGTGTTGAGCTCAATCCTGGTCGCAGCCGCGGCGGGCGGCACCGTACCGTGGTCGGCGTGTTCGAAGCGGATCTCACGAACGATGTCACGGGCGACTTCGAGGTCCACATCACCGCCTGCGAGCGGGACGCCGGCCAGCTGGCGGACTTTGCCGAGGAGCGCGGGCTGAAGTACACCCATGTGCTGCTGGACCGGGGCCAGACAGCGTCTCAGCCGATGCTGACCCTGAAGGGGTCGGGCTCCTTGGACCAGCAGCGTGATGCTGCCGAGCAGTGGACCAGGCAGCTACGGGCTGCCGGCCTGGGCGTCGTTCGGGTCAAGATAGAGG
Source organism: Micromonospora purpureochromogenes (assembly GCF_900091515.1). Taxonomy (NCBI): domain Bacteria; kingdom Bacillati; phylum Actinomycetota; class Actinomycetes; order Micromonosporales; family Micromonosporaceae; genus Micromonospora; species Micromonospora purpureochromogenes. The sequence continues at coordinate 2,970,049 of NZ_LT607410.1, forward strand.
CTGCGCCGTGGTGTGCTGGTGTGCCGGTCACCGATGAGGAGGCGAACGTACAACCTGCCGGCCGGTACTTCGAGCACCATGTCAAACTTCTGCTTCCCGCCGGGGTTCCCACGCTGGTGGCGGCCACCGAGGTGGTCGAGCGGCACGGCGCCCGGTTGTCCCGCAATGCACGGCGGGCGCGCGATGGGGGGCGAGAGGAGCGGTTCGTCACTCAGCGGTCCCATCGGGTCGGGCGCGATTCTGCCAAGGCCCGACTCGACGACCTCGTTGCGGCCCTGCGGGACTCCGGCTGGGAGATCCTCGCCATCGAGCAGGAGTACGTTGTGTTCGACGACCGCATCGAGCTCGACGCGGGCTGGCTGGCCCAGTCCGGGCCGAGCGCTTGGCATCTGACCAGGGAGGAGAAGATGCGCTCGGCGCCCGCCGGCACCCCTGGCTACCCCAACACCTACCAGCCACTGCCCGCCCAGCCCGGCGTACGGCAACGGGCCGCGTTCGACCCCGCCCTGAAGCAGTACGGCAATGCCTACCGCGCCGGCGAACCGGTGTTCTCCGATCCCGGTGCGGGTCAACGGTGGCGCGCCGCCCGTTGTGCTGCGATGCGACACCTGGTCACCGTCATCGCTGACACGCCCTGGGCGGACCATCTGGTCCTGCGCGGCAGCGTCACGATGTCCGCGTGGTTCGGAGCCGCCGCGCGGGAGCCCGGTGATGTCGACTTCGTCGTGACGCCATTCTCGATGGGCATCCACAGCGACGAGGCGAAGTCCATGCTCGCCGGCATCCTGTCCGCCCTGCGCCACCGGCCAGGTGCCGGCCTCGATCCCGACCGCGTGGAGACAACCGATATCTGGACGTACGAACGCGCCGATGGACGGCGGCTGGTCCTCCCGTTCACCACCGACGGCGGGCTGATCGGATCAGTGCAGGCCGATTTCGTCTTCAACGAACACCTTCCCCTTGCACCCATCACGATCCGGCTGGACGGCGTCGACCGCCCCGTGCAGGCAGCAAGTGCGGAGTTGTCGCTGGCCTGGAAACTCCTGTGGCTCGCCACAGACATGTACCCCCAAGGCAAGGATCTCTACGACGCGGTCCTGCTTGCCGAGCGGACCACAGTGAGCCTACGACTCGTACGAGACCTGCTCCGGCCAGAACTGGGCGCCGAAGCCGACGACTTCACTGCGGAATCAGTGCTCGCGTGGAACGTCGACTGGGACAACTTCACCGACGAATACCCGGGCATCCCCGGCGACGTCGAAACGTGGAAGCGCCGACTGGCCCTCGCCCTCGACCGAGGATTCACCGCAGGGTAGGCGTCGAATCAGAGATGGCAGGTGTGTCATTTTGCGGATCGCGAGCGTGAACGCCTGGGGTGGCGCGTTGTCCGACGAGCTCATCAAATGGCTGCCCGACAGCGGGGCGGACATCGTCTGCCTGCAGGAAGTGACTCGGAGCCCTGGTCTGACCGGATGGACCCGCTTCGAGGACGGTGAACGCACCCTGCCTCAGCGGGCTGATTTGTTCGACGATGTCCGCATCGCGCTGCCGCACCATCAGGCGATCTTTCTCGCCAGCGACTCAGGACCCGTGCATGACGACACGGGCGGCCGGCATCGGCAAGAATTCGGTCTCGCGACCTTCGTCGCCGAGCAACTGCCGGTCATTGGTGTCGACTCCGCCTTCGTGCATGGCCAGTTCGTCGACCATGTCGAGTGGACGATCGCAGACCGGCCACGCATCGCACTCGCCGTGCGCACCGTTGACCGCGCCGACGGCCGGTCGGTGTGGGTGGTGCAGGTACACGGGTTGCGCGATCCGGTCGGCAAGGCTGACACCCCGGCGCGGCTCGGCCAGGCAGAGCGACTTGCGGAATTCGTGCAACGGGTACGCAGTCCGCAGGTCCTGGTGGTGGTCTGCGGTGACTTCAACCTGTTACCCGACAGTGAGACGTTCGGCGTTCTGGCCGAAATCGGCCTGACCGACCTGGTCGGCGCGGCTGACACGCGGACGTCTCACTACCCTAAGCCGGCGCGACACGCGAGCTACCTGCTCGTCTCCGATGTTGCCGCCGTCGAGCGATTCGAGATCTTGACCGAACCGGAGGTTTCCGACCACCGTGCCCTGATCCTCGACATCTAGCTCTAGCTGGAGAGGAGTGCTCATGATGCAGCGGACGATCCCGGCGGCTCAGTCGTCGAACTCGAAGCCGCGGGTCTTGGCGAGCTCCACGAGTTGCCGCACACGATTGCCATCGGCCGCAACGGCGCGCAGCCGGACGGCCAGGTCGTCGAGTGCGGTGCGGCGATATCCGACCTCCGTGTTGGCGGGCGCCGAGGTGGCGCTCGTAGGCCTGTTCCCGGCAAAGGATAAAGAGTTCGGCGCGAAGCTCGACCTGCTGGCGGCCTCGGTGGAGGCACATGGTGGGCGGGTAGTGAGCCGGCACGTCCAGCGGCGGGGTGTCTCGGACGGTGGTGCGGCCAAGATGACCGAACCGTTCTCGCGACGGACACTGCTTAGCCCCGGAAAAGCGCGCGAAATCGCGCAGGCGTGCCGGGCCGGAGAGGTCGGTGTTGCGGTGTTCGTAAGCCCGCTCACGGAACACCCACGAGCTGTCCGCGGCGAAATGTTCGGATGCCTCGTGATCAGCGGCGAGGACCTCTTCACACCCGGTCGGTGAACGCCCGCAGATGCCGCTTTGAGGAGCGTCGTGTCTTCGTCAGGACGCCAGGAGCAAGAAGACAAGGGCGGCTTCAGGAGAGAAGATGAGACCTGTGCGAATCCCCTGGCGGAAGATCTGGACGGAGAAACCACCGCCAAACCGGTGGCTCGCGGCAGGTCTACCCACGCTGAGCCTCTTCGGTCTCGGGTTCTTGCTGCGCCTGGCCTTCGACTCCGACAGCAGGACTTCAGGGCTGGTCTGGTTGGGCTACGGAGGTCTAGGCCTCATCGGGCTGGTGCTGACCGTAGTCGGCGTCGCCAAGGCGCTGGGCAGCGGTAACGGTGGAACACCGAGCGAGTGAACCGCTGCTGCCGCTGATCGCGTGCATCCCCACATGCTGCGCCACCCGTTCGTGACAACCATGCTCGACGCCGGCGTCAGCCTGCGCGACGTGCAGATCGCCGCCCGCCACGCCGAACTGCGAACCACCACGCGCTACGACCGGGCCCGCAAGAACCTCGACCGGCACCCCAACTACATCCTGGCCGCGTACCTGGCCTCCGGGACATAGCCAGCCGCTCGTGGCTTTGCCGATGAGCGATGGACGGTTCCGAAGGACCACCGATCACGCGGGAGCTACGGGTTGCCCCAAACGGGCGGCCGGGCTACTGCGTCTGAGCCGGTCGCGAAGGGGCGTCGAGGAGTACCTCGTACAGGTGGAGGTCACCGTTGGTGCCTGTGTGGCGGAACCCGGCACGTTCGAGGGTCCGCTGGGAAGCGACGTTGTCCAAGGTGGTGTCGGCGACAACCCGGGACAATCCGTGATCGGCCGCGACGTTCAGCAGGGCGACGAGTGCCTCCGCTGCATAGCCGTGACCCCGAGCTGATGGGGCGAGGCCGTAACCGACCTCGACACATCCGTCGTCCGGCTGACCCTTGAAACCGATCCCACCGATGGCCTTCCCGTCGGCGGTCCGGGTGATCCGGTAGTGCCCGAAAGGGCGCCGGTCCCCGTGGGCGGCCGTAGCGGTGAGAAAGGCCCTGACGCCGATGACGTCGCCGTCGAAAGGAAAATCCTCAGCCCAGGCATCCCCGGCTCCGGCGCGCCGCCCGACGATGCGTTCGCCCTCTGCTGTGTCGATGGCGTGCAAGCACAGTCGCGGCGTTTGAAGTTCGGTCACGGGCAACAGCGAAGCAGCCCTCGACACTCCGCACAAGCCGATTACGCCAGCTCGGAAAGGCCGGTCGCGGAACCCCCATGGGAAACGCGCACATGCCGCTGTGCCGCTTCCGGACCACCGGCTCGGGTTGACCCACAAGGGAGGAAAAGTATGAGTGACGCGACGCAGGAAGGCGAGCAGCGACTGGTGGGAGGCAACGTCGGCGGCGCGGTGCTGGTCGGCGACACCGTACGACGGCCGACCGGACCCTGGACCCCGGCCGTGCACGACCTCCTGGACTACCTGGCGCCGCGGGTGCCGCACTCCCGACGGTCCTAGGCTTGGACGACCTGGGTCGGGAGAGCCTGACCTATCTTCCCGGCCGGGTCGTGGACATCGACACCGAGCTGCTCACCGACGAGCAGGTCACCTCGGTCGTAGGCTGGACCCGGGACTTCCATGCTGCTGTCGCAGGCTTCACCCATCCCGGGCCTTGGCGGTACTTCCCGATGCCCTCTCCTACGCTGATCGGCCACAACGACGTCGCGCCCTACAACGTCTGCTTCGATGGCAACGAGCTGGTAGGCGTCTTCGACTGGGACATGGCCGGGCCCTCGACACCGCTGTTCGAGCTGGCGTTCATAGCCTGGAACTGCGTGCCGCTATGGCGCGACATCGGTCCTCAGGCCGCGGCCCGACGGTTGACCGTGATCGCGTCCACCTACGGCGGATTCCACCCCCGGCAGATCCTGCGGGCCGTTCCACGGCGAATCCAGATCATGCTCGACGGCATCCCTCTCGCGGCAGCGGCGGGTGACCAGGGCATGGTCAGCCTGCTGGCCCTCGGTGAACCCGGCCGCTCCCAATCGGCCGTTGCCGATCTCGTCGAACGCCTCCCAGCCATTGACCGACACCTGCACTGATTCGTCCTGACCCATCCGCTTCTGCCGCCGACCGCGCCGCACGCAGCGTCACAGCGTTGAGCAGGTCAACGTCCGGTCGTGCCGATGGGCGCGCCGGGAGCGACAGGACGGTACGGCGGCGTGGGGCGGTGTCATGTCGGCCCAGCAGCAACCTCGGCGTTACTCCGGAGAATGCAGAACTCGTTACCCTCGGGATCCGCGAGCACCGCCCATCCGGTTCCGTCTGCGTTGCGTCGGTCGTCGACCGTGGCCGCACCCAGCTCGATCAGTCGGGCTAGTTCGGCATCGCGTGAGCCTTCGACTGGACGCAGATCGAAGTGGATTCTGTTCTTGACCTGCTTTGACTCTGGCACCTCGATGAAGAGCAGCCGATGCGTCCGGTCCCGAGAGAAGATCATGCATTCCTCGTGTCCTGGCTCGTTCGGATCATCGGGGTTCTCGACGTAGTCGAGGACGGCCTGCCACCAGCGGCACAAGGTATACGCGTCGGCACAGTCGACGCTGGTATGGGAGATGAAGGAAGTCACTCGGGCATCGTTGCAGGACCTGCCGAGACGATCGAGCGGATTGCGACCCCAACAACGCCATCGAGACCGGTCGGTCTTGTGGCGGGGGCGGCGCGAGGTGCAACGGCAGGGGGCCGAGCGGGATGAAGCCGGCCACGATTCGGGTTCGGCCAGACCGGTCAGGCGAAATCGGCCGCTGTCATGCCGGGCGGATGCTCGGGTGGCCACTGCACGAGCTCGATCCTGTAGCCGTCGGGATCGGTGAGCCATGACGTCCGCATCCCGGGCCCCAGTTCCGTGGGTGGCTCGGCCGTGACGCCCCTGATTGCCAGATCGGCGATCGTGGCGCTGAGGTCGTCCACTTGGACGACGAGGTGGTTGACGGCGCCGGTGTCCTCAACCGGTCTCGCGGGATCGTGCACGAGCTCGAGGCTGACGAACGGATCGTCGGGAAGCTGAAGCATGGTCAGGCTGCCGAACTCTGTCTCGGGGACACCGCCGATCTTGGCGTACCCGACCGCGGTGTAGAAGGCGAGCGAGCGCTCCAGGTCGGTGACCCGCAGCCCGAGGTGCAACATGCGCATGCTCGGCAGATTAGTGCCATCCGGGCGGGGGACGACACCTCCGCCGGCGGGCCTGGCGGCTGGAGGCAGTTGCGAGCACACCAAACGACTACCGCCCCCGGAGGCCCGCGCCTGAACGTGAGGCGACCCGCCCGGGGAGCACCGGTCCACCGTGCGGGCGTGGTAGACATGCCGCGTGGAGGACCTGGTGCTGGACGCCGCCCGGGACTGCGTGCTGGCCTACGGGGTGCGCCGTACGACATTGACAGACGTCGCGCGTCGTGCCGGGGTTTCGCGAATGACCGTCTACCGGCGATGGCCCGACGTGCAGTCACTGATCGGGGACCTGATGAGCCGGGAGTGGCATCAGGTGCTGGTGGCCACCGGGGAGGACGAACCGGACGGGCCGGCGCGGTCCCGCCTTGTGGCGCGGGTGGCAGCGGGGGCGCGGCTGCTGCGGGAGCACCCGCTGCTGTGCAAGATCCGGGATGTCGACCCGGAGGTGCTGCTGCCGTACCTCCTGGACCGGCGCGGCGGCGGTCAGGACGAGATGCTGCAGTTCCTCGCGACGGCGTTGGCCGGCGGCCAGGCCGACGGCTCGGTCCGGCCAGGCGACGCCGCACTGATGGCCCGCGCGGTCTTCCTGACCACGCAGTCCTTCGTGCTCTCCGTCCGGACGGTCACCGACGGCGTGCCGGTCGCCGAGTTCGACCGTGAGCTGGCCCGCCTGGTCGACGGCTACCTGCGTCCGGACCAGGACCTGCGTCAAAGCCCCTAGCCGGCAATGATCCGGAGCGCCCCGGTCCGTACCTCGACGTGCACCTCCGCTGCCCGGGCGACGGGATCCCCGTCCCCGTACACGGCGACCGGACGGTCCGCGCGCACGGTGACCGAGCTGCCGCGGTAGGAGGTGACCTGCCGCAGCCGCACGTGCGAGCCGGTACGCATCCGCCACAGGGCGACCGGGAACAGCAGTCGACTGGCGTGTCGGATCACCACCACCTCCAGGGCCCCGTCGTCGGGCCGCGCCGCCGGGGCGACGTGGAGTCCACCCCCGTAGTACCCGCAGTTCGCGGCGACGACGGTGTAGGCGTGCACCTGCTCCGTCCGGCCGTCGAGGGTGATCGTGTACCGGGTGCGGGGCCAGCGCAGCAGCGCGCGCAACCCGGTGGTGGGATACACCAGCGACGCGGGCAGGCGGGACCGGTTGGCCAGTTCGTTGGCGGCGGCGTCGATGCCGGCGTAGACGCTTCCGATGATCGTCTGCCCCGCTACGCGGAGCACGTCCAGCTGCCGGACCGGACCGTGCAGCAGCAGGTCGGCGACCTCGGTGGGGGAGTGCGGTAGCAGCAGTTGACGGGCCAGGTCGTTGCCGCGCCCGGCGGGGATGACGCCGAGCAGCCCGCCGGCGTCGACGACGGCGCCGGCGAGCAGTCGGATGGTGCCGTCGCCGCCGGCGGCGACGACGACCTCACCGGCGTCGACCGCCTCGGCGGCGCACCGGCGGGCCTGCTCGACAGTTTGCGTGTACTCCACCCGGATCCGCGCGCCGGCGGCACGCAGGTGGTGGGCCACCGGCATCAGGCGGGACAGTCCCCGGCGCGCGGCCGGCCCGAGGATCACCGCGAAGGCGCGCACCTCAGGGCACCAGGATGCCGGGGTTGAGGGTGCCGGCCGGATCCAGGTGCCGCTTGACCGCCCGGAGCAGGTCCACGGCGACGTCCCCGATCTCGGTGGCGTACCACGTCCGGTGGTCGGCGCCCACCCCGTGGTGGTGGGTGATGGTGGCACCCGCGGCGACGATCGCGTCGCCGGCGGCCGCCTTCGCGGTACGCCAGCGGCCGATCGGGTCGGAACCCGGGGAGCAGATCACCGTGAAGTACAGCGAGGCGCCGGTTTCGTAGACGTGGGACACGTGGCCCAGCACCAGCGCCCCGTCCGGTAGCGCGTCGAGGAGGGCCTGCCGGACGCGGTCGTGCACCTGCGGCAACGTCGACCAGTACGCCGCGGTCTCCAGGGTCTCGGCGAACGCCCCGGCGTCCAGCAGCGCGTCGCGCAGGTACGGGGCGTCGAAGCGGTGCCGGGCCCACTGCTGCCCCGCCTCCGCTCCCAGCGGCCCGCCGCCGTGTGCGGCCAGCACGTCGGCGGCCGCCTCGGCGGTGGCCCGGACGTCGGCGCCCTCGTACCCGGCGATCAGCAGGCACCCCCCGTCGGAGCGGCCGGAGCCGGCGGCCCCGATCATGGTCTCGATCTCGTCGGAGAGTCGTAGCACCGTGGGTCGGGGCCCGTCCTGCGCCAACCGGCGTACGGCGTCCAGGCCGGCGGCGAACGACTCGAACCGCCAGCCCTCGTAGTGGGACTGCGCCGGCAGGGGACGCACCCGCACGGTGACGTCGGTGATGATGCCGAGCGTGCCCTCGCTGCCCAGGAAGAGCTGCCGCAGGTCGGGGCCGGCGGCCGAGGCGGGCGCGCGACCGATCCGGAGGGTGCCGCGGGGCGTGGCGACCGTCAGTGCCGTCACCATGTCGTCGAAGCGGCCGTAGCCGGCCGACGCCTGGCCGGAGGAGCGGGTGGCGGCGAATCCGCCGATGGTCGCGTACTCGTAGGACTGTGGGACGTGGCCGAGCGTCAGCCCGTGCGCGGCGAGCAGCTCCGCGGCCCGCGGGGCGGGCAGCCCCGCCTGCAGGGTGGCGGTCCGGGACACCGGGTCGACGGCGACGACGCGGTCGAGCCGGCCGAGGTCGACGGTCACGTGCCGGGCCGCGGCGGGCGTCAGGCCACCCACGACGGAGGTGCCGCCGCCGAAGGGAACGACCGCGACGCCGTGCGCGGAGCAGGCGTCGAGTACGGCCACGACCTCGGCGTGCTCGGCCGGTCGGACCACCGCCTGCGGGGCGAGGGTCGGCCGGCCGAGCCGGTCGCGCAGCAGGTCGGGCGTCGACATGCCCGCCGCGTGGCGCGCCCGAGCCGGCGCGGTGGTGACCACGTGCTCGTCGCCGACCGCGCGCCGCAGCGCGTCGAGGACGGCGTCGTCGAGTTCGCAGTCCGGCAGGGTGACCTCGGCCAGCGGCACGGCCGGCGGTGGCGGCGCCAGGTCGAGCACGTGCGCCAGCAGTCTCCTCGCGCCGTCGGGCAGCTCCCTCGCGGCCTCCGCCGTTCCCCAGCGGGCCCAACCGGTGCGCGACGCTTCCCCTCGTTTATTCATGTGTGACAGAGTTACACTCAATGTCACTCAGAATCAAGGAGTTCGGGTGGACGCATCGCTGACCGGCGCCCGCCGTGACCGTGACCTGGACGAGCTGGCCGCCGGCACCGCCGTCGACGTCCTCGTGGTCGGGCTGGGCGTCACCGGTGCCGGCGTGGCGCTCGACGCCGCCAGCCGTGGACTGTCCGTGGTCGCCGTCGACGCGCACGACCTGGCGCACGGCACCTCCCGATGGAGTTCCAAGCTGGTGCACGGAGGTCTGCGCTACCTCGCCCACGGTGAGGTCGGCGTCGCCTACGAGAGCGCGGCCGAACGCCACCTGCTGCTGACCCGTACCGCCCCGCACCTCACGCGCCCGCTGCCGATGCTGCTCCCGTCGACCGGTCTCACCACCGGGTGGCAGGATCGCGCGGCGGCGGCGGGGCTGCGCGCCGGAGACCTGCTGCGTACCTGCGCCGGGACGTCCCGCCGTACCCTTCCCGGCACCCGCCGGCTCGGCCCGGCCGAGGCCGGCGCGATGGCACCGGCGCTGCGCCGGGCCGGACTGCGCGGGGCGCAGCTGTCGTGGGACGGCCAGCTCTGCGACGACGCCCGCCTCGTCGTCGGCCTCGCCCGCGCGGCCGCGGCCCGCTCCGCCCGCATCCTGCCCCGGTGCCGGGCCGTCGACCTGCACCGGGACGGCGCCACCATCGAGGACACCCGTACCGGGAGCCGGCTGCACGTCTCCGCCCGCGCGGTCGTCAACGCCACCGGTGTGTGGGCGAGCAACCTCACCCCGCACGTCCGGCTGCGCCCGTCGCGGGGTACGCACATCGTCCTGTCCGCCGCCCGCCTCGGCGGGCTCTGGACGGGGCTGACGATCCCGGTGCCGGGTGAGTTCACCCGGTACGTCTTCGCCCTGCCCCAGACCGACGGCCTGGTCTACGCCGGCCTGACCGACGAGGCGGTGGACGGCCCCGTTCCCGACGTGCCGGAACCCACCGAGGCCGACGTCGCGTTCCTGCTCGACGTGCTCAACAGTGTCCTCGACGCGCCCCTGCGCCCCTCCGACGTCCTCGGCGCGTACGCCGGGCTCCGCCCGCTGCTGGCCGGCGGCGACTCCCGGACCGCCGACATCTCCCGGCGGCACGCGGTCATCGACGACCCGGACGGCATCATCACCGTGGTCGGCGGCAAGCTCACCACCTACCGCCGGATGGCGCAGGACGCCGTCGACACTGCGGTACGTGCGCGTCGGCTCACCGCCGGCCCCTGCCGTACCCGGCGGCTCCCGCTCCCCGGCGCCGCGAGCCGCGCCCAGCTGGCCCGGGTGCCGGCACCCCGCCGGCTCGTCCAGCGCTACGGCACCGAGGCGGTCGCCGTCCTCGCCGAGGCGCCGGTCGGGCTCCGCCGGCCGATCGGGCCGGACATCCCGGTCACCGGGGCCGAGTTGCTCTGGGCCGTCCGGCACGAACTCGCGCTCACCGTCGACGACCTGCTTGACCGGCGTACCCGCATCGGGCTCGTCCCGGCGCACCGGGAGGCCGCGCTGCCCGTGGCGGAGGACGTCCTCGCCCTGGCCGGGCGGGGGTGACCGCGCGGTCCGACGGCCCAGGGAGGCCATCCGACACCGCGGGACCTAGTTCAGGCGCCTGCCCAGCCAGAGACCGGCCTCGGCGTAGCCGTGCCGACCACAGGGCCTAGTCCTCGACGGTCACGCCGTGATTCGCGCACGCGGCAACGAGCTCGGGAACGGCCTCACTCAACCGGCGCCGGTAGAGCTCGGCTCCGGGTGAGAAACCCGCCGCCTGCCCATCCTGCACGCGTTGCACCAGGCCGGCCACCAGGACGCCCTTCGCCTTGAGGTCCTCGTGCCGGGAGTCCTCGAACAGCCGGCCCACCCGGGTGACATCGTCAGCGGCCACCTCCTCGCCGCGTCCGGCTCGTACGAAGGCATCGGCAGCGCCGCACGCGGTCACCCCCGGGTCTTCGTTCCGCCCATCGCTGAGCCGGTACGCACCCCACCCTCCCAGGGTGAGTACGAGCAGCACGATGGCGACGACAACCTTCCAGCGCTGCGGCCCACTCCGGCCGGACGCGGGCGGATCGGCGTCAGGACGTTGGTCGATCATGCGAAAGTCCGTTCGTCAACAAGCGCGGGGTGGGAGAAGCCGAACACGTGCCGCCGGCCGTCATCGGGTTTCCTCGCCCTGCTGTGTGACGGCAGGGCAGGATACCCCGTTGATCAAGCTCCCAGAACCGCCCCTGGTGGCCCGACCGGCCCGCCAGTTGCCGCTGCCCCATTCGCTGAGATGGATTCGCGCGTCACTGTGCCACGAGGGCGCTCACGGGCTGTCGGTCGTTGAAGCTGACGGGTGCGGGGCCCAGGAAGCCCGGTGGATCGGTCCGAGCCGGGTAGGCCGCCACGGGGGTCGTCGCACGGCGACCAGAGGGGCGGGCGACGACCGGAATCGCCCGGAAGACAACGGCCACCGGATGAAGCAAAAACTTGATTAGTTCCAGAAAACTGGGCTATGTTCGTCGCATGCCGTCCGACTTCGAGACCCAGCTGCGGGCGGTCTCGTTGCGCGTGACCCGGCCCCGGTTGGCGGTGCTCGCCGCGCTGCGCGACCATCCGCACGTCGACACCGACACGGTGATCGCGCTGGTCCGGGCGGATCAGCCCACGGTCTCCCACCAGGCGGTCTACGACGTGCTCCGGGCGCTCACCGACGCCGGTCTGGTGCGGCGCATCCAGCCTGCCGGTGCGACCGCCCGGTATGAGTCGCGGGTGGGGGACAACCACCACCATGTCGTGTGCCGCTCCTGCGGCGCGATCGCCGACGTCGACTGCGCCGTCGGCCATGCTCCCTGTCTCACCGCCTCGGACGACCACGGTTTCGTGCTCGACGAGGCGGAGGTTGTGTATTGGGGCACCTGTCCCGACTGTGCGACCGAACGCACCTCCCAGTGATCCGCCAGCTCGGAAGGAAGTAGATGAGCGACACCCAGGACTTCACCCCCTCCAGCGCGCAGGGCGTGGACAAGAAGGAGGCGGCCGGCTGCCCGGTCGCGCACGACTCCGTGACCGCGCACGGCAGCGAGAGCGAGAACCCGGCGATCGACTCGCCGACCCCGAAGACCGGCGGTCGTCCGCGTACCAACCGGGACTGGTGGCCCAACCAGCTCGACCTGTCGGTGCTGCACGCCCGTTCGTCCAAGAGCAACCCCCTGGGGGAGGACTTCAGCTACGCCAAGGAGGTCGCCAAGCTCGACGTCGAGGCCCTGAAGCAGGACATCATCCAGGTCCTCACCACGTCGCAGGACTGGTGGCCGGCCGACTTCGGCCACTACGGCGGCCTGATGATCCGGATGAGCTGGCACGCCGCAGGCACCTACCGCATCCACGACGGTCGCGGCGGCGCCGGCGACGGTGGTCAGCGGTTCGCCCCGCTCAACAGCTGGCCGGACAACGCCAACCTCGACAAGGCCCGCCGGCTGCTGTGGCCGGTCAAGCAGAAGTACGGCCAGAAGCTCTCGTGGGCAGACCTGCTCGTACTCGCCGGCAACGTCTCCCTGGAGTCGATGGGCTTCAAGACCTTCGGCTTCGGCTTCGGCCGGGAGGACGTCTGGGAGCCCGAGGAGATCTTCTGGGGTCCGGAGGACACCTGGCTCGGCGACGAGCGCTACGTCGGCGAGGCGGAGATGGCGCCCGAGGTCGGCGCGACCGAGATGGGTCTCATCTACGTCAACCCGGAGGGGCCCAACGGCAACGCGGACCCGCGGGCGGCGGCCTACTTCATCCGGGAGACCTTCGGTCGGATGGCGATGAACGACGAGGAAACCGTCGCTCTCATCGCCGGCGGCCACACGTTCGGCAAGACTCACGGCGCCGGCGTCGCCGACGACCACGTGGGCCCGGAGCCCGAGGGCGCCCCGCTGGAGGCGCAGGGTCTCGGCTGGCTGAGCACCTACGGCAGCGGCAAGGGCGGGGACACGATCACCAGCGGTCTCGAGGTGACGTGGACCGACGTGCCGACGCAGTGGAGCAACCGCTTCTTCGAGATCCTCTTCGGCTTCGAGTGGGAGCTGACCACCAGCCCCGGCGGTGCCAAGCAGTGGGTCGCCAAGGACGCCCCGGAGATCATCCCGGACGCCCACGACGCGTCGAAGAAGTACAAGCCGACGATGCTCACGACCGACCTGGCGCTGCGCTTCGACCCCACGTACGAGAAGATCTCGCGCCGCTTCCTCGAGAACCCCGACGAGTTCGCGCTGGCGTTCGCCAAGGCCTGGTACAAGCTGCTGCACCGGGACATGGGTCCGGTCAGCCGCTTCCTCGGGCCGTGGGTCCCGGAGCCCCAGCTGTGGCAGGACCCGGTGCCGGCCGTCGACCACGAGCTCGTGGGTGACGCCGACGTCGCGGCCCTCAAGGCGAAGGTCCTGGAATCCGGCCTCACGACCGCCCAGCTGGTCTCCACCGCGTGGGCCTCGGCCGCCAGCTACCGGTCCACCGACAAGCGCGGTGGCGCCAACGGCGCCCGGCTCCGTCTCGAGCCGCAGCGCAGCTGGGAGGTCAACCAGCCCGAGCAGCTCGCGACGGTCCTGGCGACCCTCGAGGGCATCCAGCGGGAGTTCAACTCCGCCGGCGGCGCGAAGATCTCGCTGGCGGACCTGATCGTGCTGGCCGGCTCGGCCGCGGTCGAGAAGGCGGCGCGCGACGCCGGCGTCGAGGTGACCGTGCCGTTCCGCCCGGGCCGCACCGACGCCAGCCAGGAGCAGACCGACGTCGAGTCCTTCCGGGTCCTCGAGCCGCGTGCCGACGGGTTCCGCAACTACCTGCGGCCGGGCGAGAAGACCCAGCCGGAGGTGCTGCTCGTCGACCGTGCCTACATGCTCAACCTGACCGCGCCCGAGATGACCGTCCTCGTCGGCGGCCTGCGCTCCCTCGGGAACAGCCACGGCGGCACCCGGCACGGCGTCCTCACCGACCGGCCCGGCGTGCTCACCAACGACTTCTTCGTCAACCTGCTCTCCCCGGGCACCCGGTGGAAGGCGGCGAAGTCGGACGAGCACGTGTACGAGATCCGGGACCTGGCCACCGATGAGGTGAAGTGGACCGCCACCGCGGTGGACCTCATCTTCGGCTCCAACTCCCAGCTCCGGGCCCTCGCGGAGGTCTACGCCAGCCAGGACGCGCGCGACAAGTTCGTGAGCGACTTCGTCGCAGCCTGGACCAAGGTCATGGAACTCGACCGGTTCGACCTCGCCTGACCCGGCTCCAACCGCCGAGCCCCGGTCGATCCACAAAGATCGACCGGGGCTCGTCCGCTTGGATTCGGTCCTCTGGGCCGGGCATCACAGCTCGCCGGCTCGTCATCACGTGGAGTCCGGGCGGATGGCAACTGGTAAGTAGCAAAGTGGCTTAAAGTTCCGATATAGGATGTTCGGGGAGGTGTGCACGGGGGTTGCGGAAGGGCGGTAGGAGTACTTGCTAGCCGGTACACATAGGCAACAGGGCGAGGTTGATCTGCAGGCGGATCTGGCAGTCCGGCCAGTCACCCGGCGTTCACGTCGGCGAATCGTCGCGGTGCTGGTGCTGGCGCTGGCGGTGTCCCTCCCCCTGGTTGCGCATGTTCTCGAGCTCAGGTCGAATCGGGGAGCCGTTCCGCCCGTGATCCACACGTACCATCTCAGCCCGACCGGGGACGATGCCCTCGACGGTTCCTCGCCCGCCAATGCATGGCGATCGCTGGACAAGGCCGCCGCCTTCGCCTTCAAGCCGGGAGACAAACTTCTCCTCGAAGGCGGTGTGCGCTTTCGTGGGAGCCTGACCTTCGGGCCCGGCGAGGCGGGTGACGCGGCGAATCCGGTCGTCGTCGGCACCTACGGCGCCGGCCGTGCCACGATCGAGGCCGTCGGCGGCGCGGGGGTCAGGGTGCACAACACGGCCGGCGTCGAGATTCGCGACCTGGTGGTCGTCGGCGGCGGGGCGGACAACAGGACCACCGGCGGGATCGAGCTCTACTCCGACCTGACCGACGGCCGGCAACTCGACCACGTGGACATCTCCGGGGTCGAGGTGAGCGGATTCAAGAACGGCATCCAGATCGGCGCCGGCCCGAAATCCACCGGCTTTCGTGGTGTACGGATCCGTGCTGCCAACCTGCACGGCAACACGGAGAACGGGCTGATCAGCTTCGGACCTCGCTTCGACGCCGCGGCGCCGCGCTATGCGCACGAAGACGTCGTCGTGTCGCAGGTCGAGGCGCACCACAACTCGGGAGACCCGAGCAATCACTTCAGTAACACCGGCAGCGGAATCGCGCTCGGAAGTGTGCGAGGTGGGCGCATCGAGCGGTCCAGCGCGCACGACAACGGGTGGGCGGCTGCGGCGCCCGAAGGGCCGGTCGGCATTTGGACCTGGGATTCGACCGCCGTGGTCATGGAGCGCAACGTCTCATTCCGCAACCACACGGCCGGCCAGAAGGACGGCGGTGGCTTCGACATGGACCAGAACGTGTCCTCGTCGGTCCTGCAGTACAACCTGTCGTACGACAACGACGGCGCCGGCTACCTGCTCTACAGCGGCCAAGCCAACGCCGCGCACACCGACAACGTGGTCCGTTTCAACATCAGCCTCAACGACGCCCGCAAGCTGCCGGAGTACGCGGGTATCCACCTGGCCGGGTCGGTCAACAACGCCGAGGTCTACCACAACACCGTGGTGATGGAGGCGAAGGGCTGGGCCCCCGCGGCCATCCGTTTGCAGAAGTTCTTTGGTGGCTTGTCCAACGTCGTCCTGCGCAACAACCTGATCGTCTCGGGCGGGACCAACCTCGTGATCGCCGATGAGTTCTCGAGGGCCGACGTCCTGCTGCAGGGCAACAACTTCTTCACCGAATCGGGGACCTGGGCCGTTTCGTGGGCCGGCGCGTCCTACGCCAATCTGGACGATTGGCGCGCGGCGACCGGGCAGGAACGGCTCGGGGGGAAGGCCAGCGGATCGAGCGCAGACCCGCGTTTCGGGAGGGCCAGCCGCTCCGGCTCGCCGGCCCAACGGGCCGAAGCGCTCACGCCGCGCCGCGATTCGCCGCTGGCGGGCCGCGCCCTCAACCTCCGGGCGCTTTTCGATGTCGATCCGGGACCGGTGGACTTCCTCGACCGGCCGCTCGTCCGGGCCGGCACCGTCGGAGCCATCCAGCCCGCCGCCTGAGCGGTGGCCGGTCGCGAAACAATGCCGGTCAGGCCTGGTTCCTCGTGGTGGTCGCAGGTTGAGGTCGCCGGGAGCACGTGGCAGGCTCATGCCCCATGATCGATGACTTCGCGAAGACGCAGCTGCACAGCGATCTGCGGGAGATTCGCGAGGCGATCCTCTGGAAGCTCGACGGGCTCGGCGAGTACGACATCCGTCGCCCGCTGACCGCGACCGGCACGAATCTTCTCGGCCTGGTCAAGCACCTGTCGGTCTGGGAGGCCAGGTACTTCGGCGAGGTCTTCGGGCGGCCGTTCCCCGAACCCCTGGCCCGCTGGGACGACGCCGAGGCGCGTGGCAGCGACATGTGGGCGACCGAGCACGAGACGCGCGAGGAGGTCATCGACCGCTACCGTCGCGTGTGGGAGCACTCAGACGCGACGATCATCGCCCTGGACATCGACTCGCCCGGCTACGTGCCCTGGTGGCCGCGCCCACAGGTCACGCTGTTCGCCATCCTGGTCCACCTGCTCACCGAGACGAACCGGCACGCCGGACACGCCGACATCCTGCGCGAACAGCTCGACGGCCGGACAGGGACAGCAGCCCGATACGCCAACCGGCACCCCGACGAGGCCTTCTGGGAAGCCAGACGCGCGGAGATCGAGCGGGCCGCCAAGGCAGCCGGTCCCACCGTTGCCTGAGGCGCGGTCGTAAGCCGGTGATCGCCGCCGTTGAGCGATGGTCAACGGTGGTCGGGTGCAGGTGATCTCGGCATCGCGTCCGCATCGAGCGATCGCGCCGTCGGGATGGCGGCCGGCCTCGTCAGGTCGTCGTCGAATCCGGCGGGATTCAGCAGTTGGAAGCGCCACGCGTCCCGGCACATCGCCGCGAGGTTACGGGTCGTGCGCCAGCCCCACTTCCGGGCCGCCGCGCCAGGGTCGGCGACCAGTCTGGCTACATCACCTTGCCGCCGTTCGACGATCTCGTACGGTAGGGACTTTCCGCAGGTGGCGCTGACCGCCCGGACGAGCTCCAGGACCGACGTCCCCACGCCGGTGCCGAGATTGAGGGTCTCCAGTCCGGTCACCTCGTCGAGACGCTCCAGTGCGATGCGGTGCGCCTGGGCGACGTCCATGACATGGATGTAGTCGCGCACCGCCGTACCGTCCGCGGTGGCGTAGTCGCGGCCGAAGACGCTCAGCCGTTCGAGCCTGCCGATGGCGACCTGCATCAGATAGGGCATCACGTTCTGCGGGATGCCGCGGGGGTCCTCGCCGAGCATCCCGCTGGGGTGTGCGCCGACCGGGTTGAAGTATCGCAGCGAGTAGGCCGCCAGCTCCGGATGCTGCCGGCAGGCGTCGGCGATGATCTGTTCGCACATCCATTTCGATCTGGCGTACGGGTTCGTCGGCCGCGGCGGGGCCTGCTCGTCGATCGGGATCCGGGCCGCCTCCCCGTAGATGGAACACGATGAGGAGAAGACCAGGCGGTGCACGCCGTTTTCCCGCATGCTTCGCAGCAGGCTCGTCGTGCCACCGACGTTCGTGTCGTAGTAGTCGACCGGGATCCACACCGATTCGCCGACAGCCTTCCTCCCGGCGAAGTGGATGACCGCATCGATGGGGTTCTCCGCAAAGATCGCCGAGAGCGCCTGACGATCACGTACGTCGGCCTCGTAGACCCTCAGCAGGGGGCGGCCCGCCACCTTCTCGACCCGGGCCGGTGCCGCTGGTGAGCTGTTGGAGTAGTTGTCGACAACGCACACCTCGTAGCCATGCTCGAGCAACTCGACGCAGGTGTGGCTCCCGATGAAGCCGGCGCCGCCGGTCACCAGGACGGTCTTCGGATCGGACATGAGAGTTCCCTTCCTGTGGGTCCGGGCAGCGGGGCGTCAACGGGTATGGAGCAACGCGGCGGGGCCGGAGTAGTCGGCGATGGCCGCCGCGAGCGGGAGGAGCGCCAGCACGCCGACGAGCAGGGGTCCGGCGGCGGTCGCGACGGCTGACCGCATGCGCAGCCCGGCGGCCCGGGCGGCCTCCACCACATGCAGGGCGGGTACGGCGAGGCCCGCCGCCGCGTAGCAGAGTGCGCCGAGAATGCAGAGGAAGACGTACCCCGGAGTGTGTGCCGACCGCTCGCCGAGCAGGGCGGCCGCGGACAGCACCACGGTGATCACCGCATAGGGCAGGACGAGTCGGGTGGGGAGTGGCTCCAGGCCGGTGCGCGCCTTGGGGGTGACCTTGAACGAGACCTGTTTGGGCCGCGCGTTCAGCCGCGTCGCGGCCAGGACGCCCCACACGACGTACGGCCAGCGGGTCAGGGCGAATAGGACGCCTTCCCAGCTCAGGACTGGCACGGACCGGGGGCGCAACAGCCCGCGCCGGCGGAGCAGCAAGGTCAGTAGGGGCAGCCACAGCGATACCGCAGCCAGGCGGGCCAGGAATTCCACGTAGTTGACGTTGACCCAGGGCAGTCCGGTGACCGCGGCGAACGGGGGCAGGGCGAGGCCGACGACGGTCGCGATCGCCAGCAGCGGGTAGTAGGACAGCTGGAACGCGAAGCGCAACCGCACCGCGGTGCCCATCCGCCGCAGGTGATCCGGCGCGAGGTCGTAGCGCAGCGTGGTGAGGCTCCGCGACCACTGGAACTCCTGGGTCAGCATGTCGGCGACCGTGAGCGGGCCGTCGCCGTGCGCCTCGGCGTCGATGGCGAAGGCACCCTGCCAGCCGGCGGAGGCGAGCAGGAAGGTCGTGGAGAAGTCCTCGGCCAGTTCGGGGCCGAGACCGCCGATGTCGCGCAGCGCCTCCGTCCGTACGGCGTAGTGCGAGCCGATGCACAGGGGAGCCAGGCCACCGTTGTGGCCCAGCTGCACCGGGCCGTGGTAGGTCGCCTCGCGGTGCAGCCGTCCCCGCGCCGACCAGGAGTTCGCGCTGTTGGCGTCGCAGACGCTCGGTGCGGCGACGTAGCCGATGGCGGGATCGGCGAACGGTCGCGTGATCGCGGCAAGATAGGTCGGTTGGGGCACGTGGTCGCAGTCGAGTTGGGCGACCACCTCGTAGTCCCGGTAGCCCCAGTGGTCGTAGAAGTAGGCGAGGTTGCCTTCCTTGCAGCGGGTACGGCGCGGCCAGGTGGCCCGGTGGTAGGCGGCGACGCCACGTCGGCTGGACACCCCGACGCCGTTCGCGGCGCACCATCGCAGGGCCTGCTCGGACGGGTCCTCGTCGCATAGCCAGACGTCGTACGGGTAGGGAAACTGCTGGGCCAGCATGGCGGTGAGGGTGCGGTGGGCGAGCGACCAGGGTTCTGACGGTGCGCGGGTCACCACAAAGGCCACCCGCAGCCGTGGCACCCCGAGCGCGGGATTGACCTGCCGCAATCGCGAGACGGCGAGGAGGTAATAGGCGGGCAGCGCGGTCAGATACAGCAGCAGCAGACTGTTCAGGGCCAGTCCCGCCCAGCCGACGCGGTGCGCGGGTTGCCACCACCACCACCAGAAGGCCACGAAGGAGACGGCCCAGCCGGCGGTCAGCCCGGCGACGGCCACCCGGTCGCGTCGGCGCAGGGCCGACACGAAGGTGGCTGCCCGGGTGGCGCGCAGGTACCGGAAGGGTGCGAGGGTCGGTCCACCGGGCCCGGCGCGGAGGACGTTGCCCCCCGAGAGATTCCGGATCTCGGTTTCGAGCGTCTCGAATGCTGGCCGAGCCGGAGCGCTCATGCCGCGGTCCGTGCCCGCTGCCCGGTCCAGATCTGCGGCGGTCGTCCCGATCGCCGGACGTCCTCGCCGAGGCGGTAGTGCCGACCAGCCTGTTCGCTACCGGATGCGTCCGCCCGACGATGCCCGTCGGCTCGCCGATTCCCCGAAGTCTGCGCGTGCACTTGCGGTCCCCGTATCAATATCGATGATTGTCGATGCGACAACCCTCAGTGGTCCCAGTTCTGTCCGACTGGGGCATCCTTGGTCGGCGCAAGCCCGACCAAAACGATGCTCGTGGGGGCGACCCGGCAAAGCCGGAGTATTGGTGCATAAGGGGCGTCGCCAGGAAGCCCCCTGCCTCACCTGACGAGGGACCCGCTCGCCAGCACCGGCGGGCCGGCTACGCGGCGCGGGGCATGACGGAGCCACGGCCGACAAGGCGATTCCGGCGGAGCTTGAGCGATTCGAGTACGACCGGGCCGGCGCTCGGGGGTTGTCGAGGTGGACGCCTCGCACGTCGCGATGGTCAGCCACCCCGGTGTGGTGAGCAACCTCATCGTCGAAGCGGCCAACGCCACCGACTGACCCGGCGGCATCCGCCGGTTCGGATCATGCGCTTCGACAGGTGCCGGCGGCCAGCCCAAGAACCCTTGGGCTGGCCGCCCCGCCGTCCGTTCACCTCACTCGACCTTCGCCGCCCGACCGCTCTGCTCAGCGGCGGGGATGAGCCACTCTGGTGCCGGCGGAAGGTGGTGGCGCCCGGCATCCACGTCGGTGAGGTCTCCGGCGCCGTTGATGAGGCCGATGTGCGAGAACGCCTGGGGAAAGTTGCCCAGGGCTTCCCCGCTGTACGGGTCGATCTGCTCGGCGAACAGGCCCAGGTCGTTGACCCGGCCGGCGAGCCGCTCGAAAAGCTGCCCGGCCCGGTCGCGCTCGCCCGCCAGCGCCAGACAGCTCACCAGCCAGAAGGAGCAGATCACGAAGCCGGCGGGGTCGCCCTCCCAGCGGCGCAGCAGGCCGTCGTGGGACAACCTTTCCTCGATGGTCCGAATCGTGGAACGCATTCTCGGGTCATCCGCGGGAAGGAAGCCGACCAACGGCATCAGCAGTACCGACGCATCCAGCTCATCGGTGTCGAAGGCCGCGGTGAAGGCCATCGCCCGGTCGCTCCAGCCCCGGGTCAGCACGGTTCGTCGCACCTCGTCCCGTGCCGCTGCCCACCTGGCGACGTCCGCCTCGGAGCCCAGGTGGGACCCGAAGCGGACGGCTCGGTCCAACGCCGTCCAGCACTCCACCTTCGATGACACGTAGTGGCGTTCGGCGTCGCGTGCCTCCCACATCCCGGCGTCCGGCAGGTGCCAGTCCCGTGCGGCCCGCTCGGTCATCGCGCGCAGCAGTTGGCGGACGTCCGGCGGCATCGGATCGAGGTGTTCCCGCATCAGCCAGGCGGCGTTGAGTGCCTCACCGTGCACGTCGTTCTGCCGTTGTCGCCAGGCGTCGTTGCCCACCAGCACCGGGCGGCTGCCGGCGAAGCCGGACAAGTGCTCGAGATGGTGTTCGGTGAGGTCCCGTTCGCCCTCCACCCCGTACATGATCGGCACTATGCCCTCGTTCATGCCCATCGACCGGGCCAGCCACCCGACGCGCAGGTTGACCTCGTCCGTGCAGGCCACGCGCCAGAGCGCCGCCAGAGTGAAGCTGAAGTCGCGTACCCAGGCATAGCGGTAGTCGTAGTTGCGTTCGCCGCCCAACTCCTCGGGCAGGGACATCGTCGGGGCTGCCACCACCGCACCACTGGGCCGGTAGGTCATCCCCTGCACGACCAGCGCGCTGAGTCGCACCTGCTCCCGGTAGAGGCCACGGTAGTCGTGCAGGCCCATCCAGGAGCGCCAGCCTGCGACGGCGTTGTCGATCACCTGTTCGGCATCGAGCACCGCCGGCGGGCCGGCATCGTAAGCCGGCGCGTACGCCAGCGTGAAGTGGCGCGTCTCGCCGGCCCGTACGGTGAACGACCCGAACGCCTCCCCGACCTCGCACCTCAGTGGGATGGCCGCGCGCAGATCCAGGCGGGCCGACGCGGCAGTGGCGACCAACGCGTCGTCCTGCCGCACCAGGTGGGGGACCATCCGGCCGTACTCGAACCGTGGCCGGTAGTGCAATCGCAGCGGGACCTCGCCGGAGAGCCCTCGCACCACCCGGGCCAGCACCCTCGGCGAGTGCAGACCGACCTCATGGCCCCGCGCCCCTGGTTCCAGGGCCAGTGCATCGGTCACCGCCACGCTGCCGGTCGCGGTGGTGAAAACGGTACGAAGCACGAGCGTATCGGTCAGATAGGCACGGTCAGAGCTGAACTCACCGTCGGGACGGATCACCCAGTGCCCGGCGTCATCATCGAGCAGGCGGGTGAACACCGACGGAGAGTCGAACCGCGCAGGGCACCACCAGTTCACCGACCCGGCGCGGTCCACCAGCACCGCGCTGCGACCATCGGCCAGGAAGCCGTGCTCCGCGATCCGTCCGCACCCCATGGATCGGACTACCCGAGCGGAACGCAGTGACACCGCCCGCAGTACGGCGCGGCGCCGAAACCCATGCGAATGGCGGCGCTCTCGACGAATTCGGGTCGGCCTTGCCGAAGAGGGGGAGGAACCGCCGTACGCGGCGTGCAGCCGTTTCGCGGGGAGTTTGTCCGTTCAGCGGACGATCAACGGAAAGGGGGAGTAAGCACTCCCTTCCACTCTCAACATATACCGCACCGGGGGCCTTGCGGCAAGACCCCGGTCGTACCGCAGAATTGCCGGCCGAGGCCAGAAACCTACGGAAACGGGAGTCGCGAAACACCCTCACCGGCGACGAACGCAGCGGCGCGGGAAGCGGCGGCGGCACTGCACCGCGTAGCGCGGAACGCCTGGTGGTGGGGTTCCTGGACGCCGGCACACCACCGGCACACGCGGGCTTGGGCCAGTACGCCCAAGCGCGCATCGAAAAACGTCGCCCGGGTGGCCACCGAGGCGATCCGCGCACAGGGCAGCCGCCACTCGTCTCCCTGCAAGCGACCTCAGATCGGAGCTGATGACGTGAAGCCCTTGACCACCAGCGCCTTCGACCTTCCCGAGCACCTTTCCCCCAAGGCCGACCCGACGCTGATCGCTCGCGACGAGCAGCACTTCGCGGCCCTCGCGGAAAGCCTGGAGCAGTCGATCGCCGACCTGTCCGACCGCCTCGATGCCGCGCGCAAGGCGCCCGGTGGCAAAGGCCGGCAGGCGGTGGACCGGGACCAGGAGGTCCGCCGGCTGGCCGCTCGCCTGCGTGCCCTGCGGCGTTTCGGTGTGGACCTGTGCATCGGACGCATGGTCAGCGAGGACGACCCCGAGCCGGTGTACGTCGGACGACGTGGCCTCACGGACAGCGAAGGTCGCCGGCTGCTGCTCGACTGGCGTTCCCCGGCGGCCGAGCCGTTCTTCGGGGCGACCCACGCCAACCCGATGGGTCTGGCGAGCCGCCGCAGGTATCGCTGGACCCGTGGCCGGATCAGCGACTACTGGGACGAGGTGTTCACCGCGGACGGGTTGGAAGGGCACGCCGCGCTCGACGACCAGTCCGCCTTCATCGCCAGCCTGGGCAGCAGCCGGTCGGCCCGGATGCGGGACGTGCTCGGCACGATCCAGGCCGACCAGGACGCCATCATCCGCGCGGGATCGAGCGGCGCGCTCGTCGTCGACGGCGGCCCGGGTACGGGGAAGACCGTCGTCGCTCTGCACCGCACCGCCTACCTCCGCTACGCCGACCCTCGCCTCGGTCACCGCCGGGGCGGCGTGCTGTTCGTCGGTCCGCACCAGCCCTACCTCGCCTACGTCGCCGACGTGCTCCCCAGCCTCGGCGAAGAGGACGTGCAGACCTGCACGCTGCGGGACCTCGTGCCCGAGGGTGCCGCGGCAACCATCGAGACCGACCCGGAGGTGGCCCTGCTGAAGTCGTCCGCGGACCTGGTGAAGGCGATCGAGGCGGCCGTCAGGTTCTACGAGGAGCCACCGGCCAAGGGAATGACAGTCACGACCGACGAGTCCGACATCTGGCTGAGCGCCGGCGACTGGGCCGAGGCGTTCGACGCACCAGACCCCGGTACCCCGCACAACGAGGCGCGGGACGAGATCTGGGCGGAACTGCTGACGATCCTGATGGCGAAGTACGACGGCGATGAGCCGGATGACCTGGTCCGCAGGTCGCTGTCGCGGAACAGGGAACTGCTCATGACCTTCAACCGCGCCTGGCCGCTGCTCGAAGCGACCGACCTCGTCGGAGACCTGTGGTCGGTGCCCGCCTACCTGCGCAAGTGCGCTCCCTGGCTCAGCCCGGATGACATTCGGAAGCTGCAGCGCGCAGACGCTCAGGCCTGGACGGTGTCCGACCTGCCGCTCCTGGACGCGGCGCGGCAGCGGCTCGGCGATCCGGAGGCGTCCGGGCGTAAGCGTCGGCACGAGGCCATTGTCGCCGCCGAACGCGCCCGCATGGCTACGGTCGTCGACGAGCTGATCGAGGCCCATGCCTATGACGACGGTGAAGGTGTGCTGTCGAGCCTGCGCCAACTGGATCTCCAGGATGCCCTGGTCGACGAGACCGCACTGCCCAGCACCGACCCGGACCTGCTCGCCGGCCCGTTCGCGCACATCGTCGTGGACGAGGCTCAGGAACTGACCGACGCGGAGTGGCAGATGTTGCTGCTGCGCTGCCCGTCCCGGAGCTTCACCATCGTCGGGGACCGCGCCCAGGCTCGGCACGGGTTCACGGAGTCGTGGCAGGAACGGCTCGAGCGGATCGGGCTCGACCGGATCAACCTGGCCTCCCTGAGCATCAACTACCGGACGCCGGAAGAGGTCATGGCGGAAGCCGAGCCGGTCATCCGGTCCGTGCTCCCGGACGCCAACGTGCCGACCTCCATCCGCAGCAGCGGCGTCCCCGTCGTACACGGATCTGCTTCTGATCTGCACTCGATCCTCGACACCTGGCTCGCGGCGCACGCCGACGGGATCGCCTGCGTCATCGGCGACCCCACATTCCAGCCGACGTCCCGCGTCCGGTCGCTGACCCCGGAACTGTCGAAGGGGCTCGAGTTCGACCTGGTCGTCCTCGTCGATCCAGAGGGATTCGGTGACGGCATCGAAGGAGCTGTGGACCGCTATGTCGCGATGACCCGAGCAACTCAGCAACTCGTCATCCTGACGAGATCCTGACGTGATCGGTGACCGCTTCGGCGGTCCGCAGGAGGTCAGGTCGTCATGGACGCCGCGAGCCGACGGGCGGCCTCGGTGAGGCGGTTGCGGCCGGGCCTGGCGGCGAGCGCGGCCAGGCCCGGGAGGTCGGCGGAGTGGCCGTCGCGAGGAGCGGCGTTGGCGGCGAGGTCGACGAGGTCGGCCAGGCCAGGGCGCGGTCCGGCGGGCAGGAGGACCGGCAGCGCCGCGGACGTCACCTGCCAGACCGCATCGCGGGCGCCGGCCTTGAGCGCCTCGGCCAAGGGCTGGACTATCCGCTGCAGCACGATCCGGTCCGCCGCCGCGAGGGCCCCGACCTCCGCCCCGACACCCGTGCTGTCCCAGCCCGGGCGGGTGGCGAGTTCGATGAGCGCGTCGCCTGCCGCCAGTCGCGCGGTCTGCCGGTGGTTGGCCAGCGCGTACGCCATCGTCAGGGACATCGCCGGACCGGCCGGGCCGTCGGCCGCTGCGAGCCCGGCGAGGAAACCCGTGCCGGGGTTGCCCTGGTCCACGATGGAGGCGACGAACGGCTGGATGTGCGCGGCCATCGCCTCGCGGTGCGACGGCGCGACCATCGGCCACAGGGCTACGTCTCGTGCGTTCCGGGCGGACCTGACCCGTTCGGCCGCGCTGCGCGGATCGGCGAGTTCGGCGGGAAGGCCGGCCGGGTCCAGCATCGCAATCCGCCGGCCGGAGACGTACGGATGGTGCCTGACCTCCTCGACCCAGGTTCGCGGTTCGGCGGGAGTGGCCAGCCAGCCGGCGAACCGGCGGCCGGCCGGCGAGACCAGGCGCGCGGCGGCCGCCCGGACGGCGGGGTCCACCTCGCGAGGCAGGCGCAGGATGGCCTGCGCCAGGTCGGCTTCGCCAGGTTGCCAGCCGTCGCGTTCTGCCTCCACCAGGAGGCCGAGAACCCGGGCCGGGTCGACGTGTCCGGCGACCGTGGCCGGAGTGGCCAGCAGCGCCACCGGCGGGGCAGTGACCAGCCGCGCGGTGAGTTCGGCAACACGGCGTGTCACGAAGAGCGTCATCGGATGCTGTTCCGTGCGGTACTGCCAGTGGTACGCGGGGTGGGGTGGCGCGTCACGTCCGATGGCGGCGGCGACCAGGCCCGGCCAGAGCCCGGGCCATTGTGGGATCAACGGCTCCAGCACCCGAGCGGCGGCGTCCCGGTCGGCGCCGGCCGCGCGCACCAGCCCGTCGAGCACCAGCTCGTGCCGGATCGGGTCGTCGTCGCCCCGACGCAGCAGGATCGCCAGCTCGCCGGCGACCGCGCCGAGGTCCAGCGGTGGCGGCATCTCGACCGGCGGCTCTGCGACGAGGGCGGGGACGGATGCGGGGGCGGGTGGCGCGGAGCCGAGCAGCGCGGCGAGTCGTTGCCCGGCGACACCGTCGAGCGAGGGGACCTCGGCGGCCAACCGTCCGCGAGATGCGTCGGACAGCTTGGGCAGCCGGGCCTCGATGAGGTCGACGGTGCGTTCGGCGAGCTCGGGCACCGGATGGTGCAGCCCGACCACCAGTCCGTCCACGAGGTGCTCCAGCGGAAGCGTGCGCAGCCAAGCGAGATGCGCACGGACCAGCTTCTTCTCCTGGCGCGACAGCATGCCCTGGGTGATCTCGGCCAGGGTGGCCCGGTCCAGCTCGGACGTCCGGTGCAGGGTTTGCAGCGACGTGTACGCGTAGTCGGCGACCGTCGACATCGGTGCCGTCAGCAGGCCGGTCAGCTCCTGCCGGTGTCTGGCCAACTCGTCGGTGCCCGGCGCCAGCTGCTTCAGCATGTCGAGGTACGGCTGCAGCAGTCCCTTGCGCCCGCCGGCGCGCAGGCGGCGTAGGCACCCCGCGATGAGCACCTCGCGATCGACGCGCCCGCTGCTCGCCAACTCCATCAGCGCCTGCGGCCAGTCCCGGCGGGCCACGCCGGTGACGAACACGGCGGCCACCCGGTCCTCGTCGAAGAGGTACGGCAGTACGTGGTCGAGCCATGGATCGGCGGCGAGGAAGGAGGCCAGCGATGGGCGCCACGTCTCCACGTACCGTGCGACAGCACCGGGCGTGTCCGGTGGCTCGGTGCCCACGGCCCGCATGAGCGCTTCGGTGAACGGCCACGGGGTCATCCGGCTGCGGGATCCCGCACGCCGCACCATGCCGCGGGCCAGGGCGGTGCCCCAGGCCGCACCGCGCACGCTGAGCAGGGCGGGCACCACCTCGGGCACCACGCGCAGCGACGGGCCGGCGGTCCACGGGCGGTGCAGGCGTCTGACCGCCTCGGTGGCCGTCGGCACGCACGCCACGATGGCCATCGCAAGGGCGGCGTGGCGGCGCTCGGTCAGCCGGTCGGCGGCCTGGGCCGCCTGCCGCTCGAGGTGCCACTTGTCCCGGGCCCACCGGCTCTCGCGCTCCCGCAGCCGCTGGCGACCGGCGTACGCGCGGAGGCCTTCGAGGTCGCGGGGCGGCGGGTCGTCGTCCCTGGACAGGACGAACGCGAAGGCGAAGACGCCATTGGTGGGCGGTTCGGGCTCGGGCTCGGGTTCCACCGGTGGGCGGACGACCGGCTCCGGCTCCGCACGCGTCGGGGTGTGCCCTTCCAGCATCGGCAGCAGCGCTGCCCGCCCGGTGGCGTCCAGACCGGCGAGCACGCCGGCGAGCGCGTCGAAGTCGGCGTCGTCGATCCGCGCGCACACGTCGCGCCAGACGTCATTCACCCTGCTGTCCCGTCTGCCCGATGACAACCGCCACGACGTGCTTGCACGGCCCCCGCCGGCCTTGATGTTCGGCCCACCAGGCGCAGGTGCAGGCGTGTTCGTCGCCGCGTCGATGCACGAGGTACGTGGACTCGCCGGAGGTCACCTCGATCCCGGCTGCGGTCACCACCATGCCGCCCGTCGTCGTCAGGATCCGGGCTGCGGCAAGCCTGGGGTGCAGCGCGGCGACCAGGTCTGCTCGGTACGGCAGCGGGCGGTGGAACGACGACGCCTCCGCGACGTCATACCCGACCTGGCCCGCGGTGGCCAGCGCGGCGAGGGCGGACGTGGCCCGGGCGGCGTCCCAACCGGTCAGCGCGGCGACCGACGCGCGGTCGATGACCGGATCGACGGCCAGGAGCGCATCCAGTGCGTCGGCGTCGGCGACAGCCGACCCGGACCCGAGGTCGGCCAGCAGCTGACCGTCGCCGGCGAAGCCCTGGCTGACGCCGGTCGAGAGCAGCAGGGTGAACCGGGCCGTGCCGAAGTCCAGCACCCAGCCGCTCACCTGGGCGGGTGCGCCGGTGACCGGCGGTGCGTAGAGGGTCAACGTCTGCGCCAGGGGAAGGAGCGGCCGCAGCACCGACAGCCGGAATCCGTCGGCCACGCAGACAGCGCCGGGAACCGGCCGTGTGGTGGACCGCCACCCGGATCCGGCCGGCAGCAGCCAGCGGGCCTGCCGGGCAGTGCGCGCCGACATCTCGGCCAGCAGTGCGACGGCACGTCCGGCGCGGATCTCCAGCCGCGGGTCCATCGGCAGAGCGTGCGCCGCCACCTCGGCCAGCCCGCGCAGCCAACGCGTCGGCAGCGGCACACGCTTCTCGACGACCTTGCCGTCGAGCGTCGACATGGCGAGCCCCTCCTCGCCCACCGACATGCGCAACGGGTCGTCACCGCCGACCCTGGTCAGCGACTCGTACAGGGGAGGATTGATGTCCACGTTGGTGGTGCCACGGCCGACGGTCGCGCCATCGAGTTCGGCGGCGGTGAGGTCCAGCCGTCCGTACAGACCACCGCATGTCGACAGCGCCTCGAACCGCAGCCGCTCGCTGTCGCCGGTGACCACCGGATCGCGGCCACGGGCCAGGTCGGTACGGGCCTGCCGGAAGTCCGCACCCGCGATGTCGGCCAGCGCCAGCAGGCCACCGGCGACCAGCCGCGGCGTACGCACGAAGCCCGCGAAAAAGGTCTGTTCGTCCACCCGATCCGGCGCAGACGTGGCGAGGGCCAGGTTACCGTCGGACAGTCCGGACGCCTGGCGATAGATCCGGGTATCCAGCGTGGGCACTGTCGCGCTCAAGTCACTGATCCTTCCGGGAGTGCCGCTCGCAGGTCCCGCGGATCGTGCCACGCGATGCTCCAACCGCGCTGTCCCCGCGGCCAGCCCTCACCACCACCTGAGCCCGCCCACACCGAGCTAGCCAGAGATGCTCGGGGACATGGCGATTCAGCGGCTGGACCACCGCCGACCGCCCTAGTGATGAGTTGTCGCGCCCGCACCCGTCACACCTACGACGCGACACGACGAGACGGAAGGATGACGTGATGAGTGCGGACACGCGGCTGGAGGAGCTGGGCGTGAGCGGTCTGGGCGAGGTCGACGAGCCGGCGTTCTCGGGGCTGGCGGAGCGGCACCGGCGGGAGCTGCACGTGCACTGCTACCGGATGCTCGGGTCGTTCGAGGACGCCGAGGACACCGTGCAGGAGACGTTCCTCCGTGCCTGGCGGCGGCGGGAGACCTTCGAGGGGCGGTCGACGTTCCGGGCCTGGCTGTACCGGATCGCCACCAACGCCTGCCTGGACCTGCTCGCCAAGCGCCGCCCGGAGGCCGCGACCGGCGGTGAGGTGCTGTGGCTGCAGCCCTATCCGGACCGGCTGCTCGACGAGCTGCCCGCGGGCGACGCGGACGAGCCGGAGACCGTCGCCGTCGCGCGGGAGACGATCGAGCTGGCGTACCTGGTCGCGGTCCAGCACCTCGCGCCGCGCCCGCGGGCCGTGCTGATTCTGCGGGACGTGCTCGGCTGGCCGGCGAAGGACGTCGCGGAGCTCCTCGGGGACTCCGTCAACTCCGTGAACAGCGCGCTGCAGCGGGCCCGCGCCGGCATGCGGGAGCACCTGCCCGCAGAGCGGCAGGACTGGACCGGCGGCGAGGAGGACGCCGGGACGCGCGAGCTGGTGCGCCGCTTCACCGACGCGAGCGTGGCCACGGACATCGACGTGCTCGCTGGCATGCTGCGGGACGACGTCCGCTGCTCGATGCCGCCCACGCCGGGCCTGTACGTCGGCCGTGACGCGGTGGTGAACGACTGGGTCGAGAGCGGCTTCGAGGGCATGAAGGGCCTGCGCGCGGTCCCCACCTCCGTGAATCGGCAGCCCGCCGTCGCCTTCTACCTGTGGCGGGAGCGGGAGGGCGCGTACCTGCCGCTGACGATCGACGTCCTGCGCGTCACCGGCGGGGCGATCACCGAGATCACCATCTTCCACAACGACCAGTTCCCGCGCCTCGGGCTGCCGGAGCGCCTGCCGGCGGAGGGCACGGAGTAGTCCCGGTGTGGACGCTCGCGCTGCGCGGTGGCGCGCGTGTCGCGGTGGTCGCGGCCGAGTGGTGCGACGCGTTCGGCGTCGTCACCCGCGGGCGGGTGCAGCTGGAGCTGCGCGACGGCGAGCCCGGGCGGGTCCTCGGACGCGACGCCGGGTTCTGGCTCCGCGGCACCGGCGTCCGCGCCCTGCGGAACCCCGGCCGTCGCACGGCGAGGGTGCGCATCGTCACCCCCAGGGCCAGGACCGTCCCTTGCCAGTCAACACACCCCTACGCCAGTTGCCGAATGATGGAGGATGACATGAACAGCATGAACGACACCGGGGTCGTCGCAGGCCCGGCATCGGGCCAGACCAGCCACACCCACCGACTCCGCGGGCTCGCCGGCACCGGCTTCATTGCCACGCTCGCAGCGATGGTGGCCACCACCCTCGCCGCTGCGCTCGCCCAGGCCGTTGGCGTCGACTTCGAGGTCCCCGATGGTGGCGAGACGATCCCGTTGTCCGGGTTCGCCGTGGTGACCGGCTTCTTCTCGGTCGCGGGCATCGTCATTGCCGTCGCTCTTCTTCGTTGGAACGCTCGCCCCGCCGAGCGATTCGTGTGGACGGCAGTGTCGCTGACCGCGATCTCGTTGGTCCCGCCCCTCCTGGCCGGGGCAAACACCGCCACCACCAGCGCCCTCCTCGGGCTACACCTCGTCCCTGCGACGGTGATGATCCCCATCCTGGCGAGGAGCCTCCGCACCCGCACCGATTGACGATCCCGTAACGGGACAACACGCGGCACAAGGTCGTGCGCGAGCGCAACTACCATCCGCGCTCAGCTGAAGGCTGGCGAAAGGCCGTTCACCCAGAGAGTCATTCAGGCACGGCCCGCCGGAAAGCGCGTCGCCCGAGCTCCCCGCCGCGTCACGCGGGCAGTGGCCAGCCGGGCGTGGCCAGCAGGGCACCGTCGTCGCCGACGAGCAGGGCCTCGTACCCGGGTAGCGTGGCGAGCCATGTCACTGCCTGAGGCCCCTGCGCGGCCGCTGCGGTGGCGTACACGTCCGCCCAGGTGAGGGACGGCCCGATGACGGTGACCGAGCGCAGGCCCCGGGCGGATGCGCCGGTGTGCGGATCGACGATGTGCGCTCCGCGCTGTGCACTGCCCGAGGTCGCGACGGCCCCGTCGACGACCTCGATGGCGGTGAGGAGCTGATCCGGCTGTGCCGGATCCTCGACGCCCACGCGCCAGGATCCGCGTACCGTCATGTCGCCACCGGCGTTCAGGTAGAACTCGTACCCCTCCAGGTGCTCCGCGGCGCGCTCGACGGCCCAGCCCTTGACCAGGCCGGACGGGTCGAAGCGGGGGCCACCGCCCGGTTCGGGAAGGTACGCGTTGAAGTAGCCGTCGGTACGCTGCCGCGCCTGCTCACACAGGTCGAGTACCGCTTCGACCAACGGATCGTCCACCGGCTCTCCCCGGTTCAGCGCGCTCACCCGACTGTCCGGGCGGTACGTGCTGAAGACGGCGTCCATCGCGCGCAGTTCGGCGAAGGCCCCGGCGACGGCGTCCGCCGCCGCCGGAGAGTCGGCACCGGGGCCACGTAGGTGCACGCTGACGGGCAGCCCCATGATCTGCTCGACGAATGCCTGCCTGGTCACGGCTTGGCCTGGAACTGAGCGGCGTCCAGCGCGGCCTGGAGCGACTTCGCGTAGCCCTCACTGGTCGCCGTCGCCCCGGACACCGCGTCGATCTGGGCGCTCTGCGCGGCGAGCGCCTCCGCACGCAGCTGCGGCACCGCGTGCTTGTTGATCTCGCGGTCGCGGTTGTTCACGTTCGGCACCGCCAGCGGCGTGATGTCGGTGATCCGGCCGCCGCTGATGTGTGCCTGCACCTGGACGCGCCCGCGCTTGGTCTGTACGACTGGGCCGTCGGCGACCGTGGTGGAGCCCGATCGCGCGATGTTGCCCCGTGACCTCGCGGGGTCCGCCGGCGTACCGGGGCCGGCCACCACGCCCGGCGCGCTGGCGCCGCCACCGGTTCCGGCCGAAAGTGAGCTGTCGGGTCCGGTCGACGTCCGGTAGCTGAAGAGAAGTACCACCACGGCGATCGTTGTCAGGAACCACATCGTGATCTTGCGCATGTCGTCCTCCTCCGATTGCGAGCGCAATGAGGATGGATGGCTCATTTACCAGGTGAAGCGTTCAAGATGAATGCGTTCCGCCGGCACGCCTGCCTGCCGAGCCGCCCGTACGACCGTTTGCATCCACTCGTCCGGTCCGCAGACGAACACGTCGTGCTGCGCGATGTCCGGGACGAGCTCACGCAAGGCTTTCGCGTCGTCGCCGAACCCGGCCGGCAACCACGAACCCGCCCGCCCGCGCGGCCCCAACAGGTATTCCACGCGCAGGCCACGGACGGCCGCGAGGCGCTCCAGTTCCTGGCGAAACACCAGGTCTTCTGCCGAACGCGCGCGGTACAGCAGCGTGGCTTCGCCCGGCGCATACGGTAACTCTTCCAACAACGTCCGCAGCGGGGTAATTCCGATACCGGACGCGATCATGGTGACCCGCGCAGCCGTGCGCCGGGCGGCGGTCAGCCGGCCGTACGGCCCCTCAATCAGCACACGCGTACCCGGCCGTAACTCTGATACCTGCTCGCTGCCCTCGCCGCGGGATCGCACCGTGATCCGCAGCGTGTCCTCACGCGGTACCGCGGACAGCGAGTACGGATGGCCGCGACTCCAACCCGGGCCGCTCAGGAAACGCCACTGGAAGAACTGCCCGGCGCGTGCCGGCAACCGGTCCAGATCGCGTCCACGCATGTAGATCGAGTACACGCCGGGAGCCTCCGGGACGACGGCGGCGACCGTGAGTCGGTGCCGCAGCGTCCGCCAGGCCGGCAGCCCGAGCCGGAAGGCGACCAGCGCGCCGGCGCACACGGCGTACGCGGTCCACCAGTACAGCGTCGCGGCCCGGGAACTGGTGAAGTCGGCCCCGGTCCAGAGCTGATGCGGCAGCGCCAGGCCGACGCCGAGGTAGGCGTACAGGTGCAGCAGGTGCCACGCCTCGTAGCGCAGCCGCCGCCGGGCGGCCCGCAGGGAGGTGAGCACGACCATCGTCAGGGCGGCCGCCCCGGCGGCCGCCAGCAGCATTCCCGGGTACGTGGTGACGAGGGTCCACGCCTCGCCTGTCACGGAGGCCCCGTCCGTCGCGGCGTACCCGACCGTGACAAGCACGATGTGCGCGAGCAGGAGATTGAAGGACGTGAACCCGACGACGCGGTGCCAACGGGCGAGCACGTCCTGTCCGTAGGTGCGCTCGATCCACGGCACGCGGGCCATCAGCAGCACCTGGATGAGCAGCAGGTCGGCCGCGACAAGTCCGGTCAACCGGCCGAGCGACGTCAGGCCCGCCGCCCAGCCACGAAGACCCTGCACACCGCCGCCCCGCACCCAGAGCGCGACAACGACCAGAAGGCTGACCGCGGCGGCCGAGGCGATCGCATCGGCCCACCACGCCGACGCGGGGGTTCGTACGGGCCTGGCGACCGCGCCGGCCGCCTGCGCCTTCCCCGTCACGAAACCCCCTCCCGCCCCGCCCCGCCTGTTCGCCCGTCAACCGTCGGATTTCCCTCCATCGCCATTTCCGGGTTCCGGCGGGGAGCGGGTGGTGCGATCGGAGAGCCGGGTCAGAAAAACGTCGCGCCGGACGAAGATGATTGAAGCGCGATAGCGTCCATCAGCCGGCGAGTCAGGGAGAAACCGTCCATACGCGCGTCGCCGGGCTCTCCGGGCACCTGTAGGCAGTTCGCCGACCGCCGTCGCACCGCCCGGTCCTTTCCCTGCCGGCCCAAGATGTCACTCTGTCCTCCTCGACCTGGTCCGCTCACAGGGGAAACCGCTTCTTCCCGCATCCGCGTCGTTCATGTCAGTGGCGGAGCAGATCGGCGGTCAGGCGCCGGGCGTGAGCGGCGTCGAGTTGTCGATGACGTATCGGAAGCGAGACGGCCTGGCCGTACGCCTCGTTGACCGTGTCGATCGGAATCAGCCGCCGGTCAGGCTCATGAACGCGGACTGCACCGCGAAGTAGCTGGCCGCGGCCCCTCCGTCGCCATCAGGGTGTACCGGTCGGCATGCGTGCCGGCTCGCCGTGCGAAACAGGTCGGGGAATCGTGACGACCCGAGCGACGGCGAAGCCCGGTCGCCCTTCGTCGGGCGGCTCGGGCGGGCTCCACCGTGGACCGCAGGCGCGCCAGCTTCGCCGTGCCATCCAGCCAAATCGAAATGTCGTTATTCCGTTCCGTCTTGCGACGGTGGGGAGAGTGGCGTTTTTGGCGTCACCGTGACCCAGGCGGTCGGCAGCCGTATCGCTCAAGGCTCCGACCATGTCGTGGTCACCTGTACCGGCGAGCAGCAGCAGGCAGCAGTCCTGGTGGTGGCTGACGTGGACGGCACGTCGTTCCACGTTGGTGACGCCCTGGTGAGTGCCAGTCTGATTTGGGCGTGCTGCTCAAATTCTTCGACGCAGGAGGTCGTCCGGATCCGGAGGTAGCGCGCCTTGGTCTGACCACTGGTGGGCCGCCGCGCTGTCATGAGACGTGGCAGGACTTCCCACCAGAGCCAACGACCTCGCGGAGTGGGCAGACGTGTTCAGGCGGTGAGTCCCAGCGTGAGCGCGGCGATGCTCGGCGCCAGGTACAGCAGCGGATACGGAACGTGCGAGAAGGCCCTTGCCCGCAGGACGGTGACGACGGCGCCGGCGAAGTACAGCACCAGGCCGGTGGCCGCGATGACGCCGATGATCGGCATAGCCAGACCGGCCAGCAGGCCTGCGGCCCCGAGGGCCTCGGCTGTGGCGAGCCATGGCCACCACGAGCGGGGGACGCCGTAGTCCGCTCCTCGTCCTGGTGGAGGAGCTGCACTTCGGTCGGACGGCGGCCCGGCTGCGGGTGTCCACCGCTCGGGTGAGCCAGACGATCCGCAAGCTGGAGCGGCAGGTCGGCGCCGCTGTTTCACCGCACCAGCCGGCGGGTGGAGCTTTCCGGGTTGGGCCGCCGGTTGTACGAGGAGATCCAGCCGCCCTGGGCGCAGATCACCGCCGCTGTCGAGGCGGCGGTCGCGGCAGGCCGAGGTGGCACCGGGACGCTACGGGTGGCCTTCGTCGGCGCTGCGGGAGGTCAGCTGCTGCTCAGCGCCGCCGAGGTGCTCCGCCATCAGCTGCCCGACTGCACCGTGCAGGTCCGAGAGGCACAGATCGCGGACGTGTTGCCTTGGTTGCGCGACCGTACCGTGGACGTCGCATTCGCGTCACTGCCCGTCTTCGACAAAGACCTGACGACCGGCCCCGTCCTCCTCGAGGAGGCCCGGATTCTCGCGGTACCCGCACAGCACCCGTTCGCCCGTCGCGCGTCGGTCTCCATCGAGGACCTGGGGGACACGACCGTCCTGCGCTTCGCCGACGTCCCGGACGCCTACTCCGACGAACGCTCTCCCGGACGGACGCCGATGGGTCGCCCTGTCGCGCGCGGCGCATCCGCTCGGACGCTGAACGAGCTGCTGGCGATGGTCGGGGCCGGGCTTGGCGTCTTCCCCGTCGGCGAGCAGGCGCAGCGCTACTACACCCGCCCCGACGTTGCCTACGTCCCCATCCACGACGCTCCACTGCTGCGATGGGCACTCATCTGGCCCGCTCACTGCGCAGACTCTTCCTGTCGGCGGTCTCGTCGGGCACCGTGTCTGGTGCCGGCGATTTCGGGTCGTCGGCGCACCTGGTCCCCACCGGGCCACCGCCTCGTCCGCTCGACCCTGAGAGGTCCGGCATGAGTTCCGCGGGGCCCGGTGGTCCCAGGACACGTATGACTGGCGACAGGGCTGAGCGCCGTCGAGCGCCGATCAGTGAGCGACTGGCTTCCGTGTCCTGAGACCACTGGGTGCCCACCTGCTGCTGCAACAGCAAGGAGGACACCATGAGTGTCGAACACGACCCCTCGATGCGTCGACCAACCGCGGGCATCGACTGGGCCAGCACTGAACACGCCCTCGCGATCGTTGGCCTCGACGGTGTCGAGGTTCAACGGATGATCGTCGAACACACCGCTACGGGGCTGCGGAAGCTGCTGCGCTGCCTGCAGCAGACCGGGGTACTCGAGGTCGGTATCGAACGTCCCGACGGGCCCGTCGTCGAGGCCCTCCTCGAGGCAGGACTCACGGTCTTCGTGATCGCCCCGAACCAGATCAAGCACCTGCGCCGCCGCTACGGGGCAGCCGGCAACAAGGACGACCGCTTCGACGCCTACGTCCTGGCCGACACCGTCCGCACCGATCACCACCGCCTGCGTCCCCTCACCCCCGACTCTCCCGCGACACTCACGTTGCGGATGACCGTCCGCGCCCGCAAGGACCTCATCGCCGCCCGGGTCGCGATGGCCAATCAACTCCGAGCCCACCTCGAACACGTTCTCCCCGGCGTGATCGGGCTGTTCCGCGACATCGACTCCGCCATCACCCTGAGCTTCCTCACTCGGTTCCCGACTCAGGACAAGGTCGACTGGCTGTCGCCACGCAGACTGCAGAACTGGCTGCACGCCGTCTCCTACCCCAACCCGGCACGAGCCGGGCTGCTGCACGCCCATCTGCTCGCGGCTACCCGCGGAACCACCGGTCCTGAAGCCACCGCCCGGGCGCACGTCACCGCCGCGTTGGTGGCTGGGCTTACTACCCTGCGCGAGCAGATCAACGCGCTGGAGGAACAGATCGAGGTCCAGTTGCTCCAGCATCCCGACGCGGAGGTGTTCACGTCCCTGCCCCGGGCGGGAATCGTGCGAGCGGCCCGCCTTCTGGCTGAGATCGGTGACGCCCGCGGCCGCTTCCCGACACCGGAGGCACTCACCTGCCTGGCCGGCGCCGCACCCTCGACCAGGCAGTCCGGGAAAGTGAAAGTCGTCGGCTTCCGCTGGGCCGTCGACAAACAACTCCGTGCAGCGGTCATCGACTTCGCCGGCGACTCCCACCACGCCAACCCCTGGGCCGCCGACCTCTACCAACGAGCCCGAGCGCGGGGCCACGACCACCCCCACGCGACACGAATCCTCGCCCGCGCCTGGCTGCACGTGATCTGGCGCTGCTGGCAAGACTGCGTCCCCTACGACCCCATCCGCCACCGAGCTCTGCAGGCCGTCCTGGCGACCACCGCTTGACACAGGGCTACTCATGCCGCCAGCGCGCTGATCCACGCCTTCAGCCTCGCGGCGGAGAGCGCCGCGAAGCGAGCCCGATGACGGCTCTCGAAGTTCTCGTGACGTCTTCAGCGGCGCGCCGGGCACCCGGCGTCGGCTCACCCGCGCCCCAGAGCCCGCCGGACGTCGGCGTACCGGACGGTTCCCCTGCGATCAGGGCTGCGAGGAAGCCCACCTCATCCATGGGACTGACCGTGCCGAAGAAACGACGCCGCCCGCTACCTCCTGCGACCGACACGCCGCCCGCCCCCTCCGCTCCCGGCCGTCACGTCGCTTCCGTGAGGGTGCTGTCGCGGCCGATGGCGTCGAGGTCCCACCGCCGGCCCCCGGCCATCACGTCGTGCAGGCGAATTCGGCCGAGTTCGTCGGGCAGATGTGGGTCGGCGACGAGGGTGTCCGCCTGCGGTTGCAGGCCGAGCATGGTGCGCAGTAGGAGCAGGGGTGCACCGCTGGCCCAGGCCTGCGGGTTGCAGGCGGTGGGGTAGGGCACGGGTTGGCGGCCGAAGGACCGGTCGTAGCCGGAGAACGCCTCCGGCAGGCGGTGCTCGGAGTGGCGGGCGGCCTCCAGCATGCCCATGGCGATGCGGTTCGCCTCGTCCCGGTAGCCGTAGCGGGCGAGGCCGGCGGCGATGATGGAGTTGTCGTGCGGCCAGACGGTGCCGAGGTGGTAGCCGATGGGGTTGTAGCCGGTGTCGACGGTGGACAGGGTGCGGACACCCCAGCCGGAGAACATTTCGTCGGACATGAGCTGCCGGGCGACGTGCCCGGCGCGGTCCTCCGGCACGATGCCGCTCCACAGCAGATGACCCATGTTGGAGGTCATCGAGTCGATGGGCCGCTTGTCCCCGTCCAGCCCGACGGCGTAGTAGCCGCCGCGGCGCGGGATCCAGTAGTCCCGGTCGAACTGCTCACGCAGTCGGTCGGCCTCCGCCCGCAGCCGGCGGGCCAGGTCCGGGTCCTGCCAGGGGCCGTCGGCGAGTTCCGCGAGGCGCACCTTGGCGTCGTAGGTGTAGCCCTGCGTCTCGCAGGTGGCGATCGGCAGGACCGGGACGGTTCCGTCGGCGTACTGCACGCCGTCCGGGGAGTCCCGCCAGCACTGGTTGCCCAGGCCCTGCTCGGAGCGGGTGGCGTACTCGACGTAGCCGTCGCCGTCGCGGTCGCCGTGGTGGTCGATCCAGCCCAGGGCGGCGTCGGCGTTGCCGCGCAGCCGGCGGACGAACTCGTCGTCGCGGGTCCACCGCCAGTACTCCGACAGCAGGATCAGCCACAACGCGGTGGTGTCGGCGCCGCCGTAGTAGGGGCGGTAGGGCTTGAGGCCGAGCAAGGTCAGCTCGCCCGACCGGTACTCGTGGAAGATCTTGCCGGGTTCCCGGTCGGTGAACTCGTCGAACGTGGTGGCCTGGTGGGCGGCCAGCACGATCAGGGCGCCGCGGGCGACGTCGGGGCCGCACATCATGGTCTGGTAGGCGGTGATCAGGGTGTCCCGGCCGAAGACGGTCAGGAACCACGGCAGGCCGGCGGCGATCAGCACGACCGGTTCCCCGGCGATGGTCTTCTCGATCCGCATCGACACGAGATCCACCGCGGACTTGTGGTAGACGTCCCGCACCAGGTCGGTGTCGGCGTGCAGGTGCGGCTTGCTCGCCGCCCACCGGGTCGACGGATCCTCCATGCCGTGGTCGACGGCCTGTCCGAACTCGCGGGGCGTGGGGCGGTAGTCCTCCTCGCCGCAGCGCAGCGGTACCCACAGCTCGCAGCCCCACTGCTGTCCGCGGACCAGCCGCAGGTTCCATTCCAGCGCGTCGCCGTCCACCTGGTCGGCCGGCGGATCAGCTTCGATCCGCATCATCGCCGCAAAGTCGCCGTTGCGGTACGCGAACTCGAGGGCCGAGCCGTCCGGCGCGTGCCGGCGGACGATGTGCGGGCTGCGGTCCCGGCCGGACTCCTTGATCTCGAACAGGTCCGCGAAATCGGTTCCCACCGCGAGCCGCAGCCGCACCTGGGCCGGCTCGATGCCGAAGTAGCGCAGCTCGACGCGCTCGTAGAGCCCGTCGCCGACGAACCGTTGCCGCCGCAGGCCGACCCGGTTGGCCGGCAGCCCGGGTAGCTCCGAATTGGCCAGGAAGAAGGCCGCCGAGTACGGGTCGACGGTGCCGGAGGAGAGCACCAGCAGCGGTGCGTCGCCGATCGTCAGCACCCACCTGCTCACGAAGCGGGTGTCGTCGTGCACGAGCCCGCCGATGGACCCGTCCGGCACGTTCCCCACGGCGTCGGAGAGCATGAAGGTGCGCCCTTCCAACACGCCGATCGCGTCCGGTCCCAACTCGGGCGGGAGGTCACGGCAAGCGCCGCTCGGCACGCGACGGGTGGTCCCGGTGACCATCGGATCCGCAGGCGTGGGACGCCCGGATGTTGCCGACACCGACACCTCCTGCTGCTGCCGTGGTCGCGTCAGGGCACGATGCCGAACGGGCCCATGCTGCCGTAGTCCAACCGGAGGGCTTCGGCCATTGCCCAGGCGTTCGGCAGGGTGAATATGTCGGCGCCACCCAGACGCTGGCTCCACCGCGGAACGAGTTCATCGGCGGCCTGGGCGGCCACGGCGTCGAGGTAGGCCTTGAAGATGGCCCAGGCGTTGGTGGCGTCGACCGGGGCCAGGATCTTCTGCACGTCGACCGAGGAGAGCGCTGCCTCGGTGGTGGAGCGCAGGTCTTTCAGGTATTCGATCTGGATCCTGACATCGTCCGGGGTGCCGGGCCGCGTCACGTGTCCGCCGACGAGCTTGTCGAAGGGGTATTCGAGAGCCTGTTCGGGAGCGTTGACGAAGCCGGGGATGTTCGCGGAGACGGCGAGGTTGGAGAACGGGACCCAGCCGGGGAAGATCACGTCCACGAGCATCAGCACGCGTTGCGTCGGGGCGTAGATGAAGATGTTTCCCTCGGCGTGGTTGGGGCCCTTGTAGTCGAGCTGGAGGCTGTGGTTTCCCGCTTCGATGGTCACCGTGTCGTCGAAGACGTGTGTCGGCAGCGGGCGGTTGGGGTCGCGGAGCAGCGCGAGTCGTTCCGCCGTGACGCGGTGCGCGTAGCGCGGCACGTCCTCGGGGTAGACCGACATCGCTCCGACGTGGTCGGAGTGCTGGTGGCTGTAGACGACCTGGGTTATGGATCGGCTGGTCACGCTGCCGATTGCGCGGAGAATGTTGTGGCCGAGGGTGGGTGGCGCGTCGACGGCGATGACGCCTTCGTCCGTGACCACGAACATCATCTGGTACATGCCCTCACTGAGCCAAAACACTCCGTCGGCGATCTCCTCCAGGACGTACCCGGCCTTGGGGACCTCGGGGCCCAGGGCGGTTTGCGGCACCGGGGCGGTCGGTAGCTCTCGCGCTCGCTCGGCCAGGTCCGAATACGGCGTTTTCGACACGTGTGGCTCCCTGCCTCGCCAACCGCACTGACCGACGGTGCCCGCTATGGCGCGCCACGGTCCCTCGGTGAGGGGCCGCCTGGCGCACGCTCGATCGTCCTCGGCGGGGCCAGGGCCGGCAGCCGTATCGCCCGATGCTCATCCGCACGGGGACACCTGCGGGTGCGGGGGAGCTTCTCCGACGGCTCGGGTCGTTCAATCAGTCGGCCGGGCGTGCGCCGGCACCTGGAGCAGGTCCAGGCAGTTGCGCCACAGCGTCTCCAGCTGCCCCGGATCGTTGAGCAGCTTCGCGAGCAGGACCCGCCCCTCGATCTGCGCGACGATGGACCGGGCGGCCTCCCGGGGTTGGACCGACGGACCGGCCTGGCCCTGCTTCTTCGCCTCGATGACCACCTGCTCGATGAGGTCGATCTGGGCCTCGAAGATCTCCTGGAGCCGACGGCGGATCTCTTCCGCCTGGTTGCTGAGTTCGAGGGCGAGGTTGCCGAACAGGCAGCCGGCGACCAGCCCGACCTGCTGCTGCCCGGTGCGCTGCACCTCCTCGGTGGCCTCGAACAGGTCCCGCAGGCGGCGCAGCGGGTCGTGTCCGCTGCCGAGCAACTCCTCCCACTGCCGGCGCTGGCTCGCCCAGTGCTCGTCGATGACGGTGAGGGCGAGTGCCTGCTTGGACTCGAAGAAGTAGTAGAAGCTGCCCTTCGGCACGCCGGCGGTCGTGCAGATCTCGGCTACGCCCAGCGCCGCGTAGCCGCGCTGCTCGATCAGCGTGGCGGCCGCGTCGAGAAGTTTGTTCCGTGCGTCACTGGTCCTACCCATGCTTTGACGATACACGACCGGTCGGCTAGCTTTTAGTCGACCAGTCGTCTAGTGGTCATCCGGCTGCCGCGATCGCGGCTCCCGGCCCCGTCAGCCGCCGTCCTACCAGGGCTTCGGCCAGTCAGGAAGTGGTTCGTCATGAGCAGCAGTCAGGTTCAGAAGGTTGCCGTGATCACCGGTGCCTCCCAGGGCATCGGCGCCGGCCTCGTGGACGCGTACCGCAAGCTCGGATACGGCGTCGTGGCAACCTCACGCTCGATCGGCGATGCCCATGATTCGGACGTCGTCACCATCCGGGGCGACATCGCCGACCCCGACACCGCGCAGCGGGTGGTCGACGCGGCCGTGGAGCGGTTCGGCCGTATCGACAGCCTGGTCAACAACGCCGGCATCTTCGTCGCCAAGCCGTTCACCGACTACACCGACGAGGATCTCGACCAGGTCACCAAGGTCAACCTCTTCGGGTTCTTCCACCTCACCCGGCGGGTCCTGCCGCACCTGCTGGCAGCCGGCGGCGGTCACATCGTCAGCATCACGACCAGCCTGGTGGACCAGCCCAGCGCGCACGTCCCGTCCGCGCTCGCCTCGTTGACCAAGGGTGGCCTCAGCTCCGCGACCAAGTCCCTGGCCATCGAGTACGCCAGTCGTGGGGTCCGGGTCAACGCTGTCGCACCCGGGATCATCAAGACCCCGATGCACCCGGTCGAGACCCACGACGCCCTTGCCGGCCTGCACCCGGTCGGCCGGATCGGCGAGACCAGCGACGTGGTCGACGCCGTCATCTACCTCGAATCCGCGCCCTTCGTCACCGGCGAGATCCTGCACGTCGACGGCGGCCAGAACGCCGGACGCTGACCACCCTCACCGCAACCCGTAGACAGGAGCCTCCAGTGCCGATCGTCAACATCCAGATCACCCGCGAGGGCAGCACGCCTGGCGCGTCGGCGGCTACCGCCGAGGAGAAGGCGGCGCTGATCAAGGGCGTGAGCGAACTGCTGCGCGACGTCCTCAACAAGCCCTTGGACTCGACCTTCGTCGTCATCGACGAGGTCGACACCGAGAACTGGGGCCGGGGCGGCCTGCCGGTCGAGCAGTTCCGCGAGCAGCAGCGGTCACGCTCCAGCGAATAGGACCGCCTGTGCCGCGGCATGCGCTGCGGACCGCGGCGGTAGGTGACGTCGTCGAACCTGCATCGACAGGACCGATGGCAGCCGTGAGAGTTCCCCCAAGGGGGGAGTCGGCCGGTGGGCGAAGCGAGGGCTTCGCCCACCGGCCGATCATCGTCTTCGGGCCGGGTCAACCGCGTCGGGTGCAGGTCGGGACGCTGGATCCGACCGGCGCCCTCCGCGATCAACTCTGCTCGCCGGTCGCGGTGTCGCCCTCGTGCCGCGCGGCGAGCCAGGTGCCGAGGCCGGCGAGCGCGGCAGGGCCGTAGTCGTCGTCGACACTGCTGGCGAGGTCTGCGATGGAAATCGCCTGGAGGGCGGCGCGCCAGGCGGCGTCGGCGCCGGCCATCGCGCGGGCGATGGGGCACGGCCGGGTGCAGGCCTCCTGCGGTGTCGCCAGGGGGCCGCGCTGGCGGATCTCGGTACACACGAACGCGGGCTGAGCGCCGTCGACGGCGGCGACCACGTCGAGCATGGTGATCAGTTCGGGTGACCTGGTCAGGACATATCCGCCCGCCTTGCCCTGGACGGAGGTCACGAGGCCGGCGCGGGAGAGTGCCTGCAGCTGTTTGGCCAGGTAGCTGCCGGAGACGTCGTGCAGTTCCGCGAGCCGGGCCGCCGGCACCGGCTCCGTCGCCGTGGTCAGCACCACGCAGCAGTGCAGTGCCCACTCGACCCCACCTGACAGCTTCATCCGACCCCCCGCTCGACTCGGACAAAGTTTATCCGACTACTGTCTCGGACAAGAGTTGTCCGAGTTCGAGGCTGGTCCTCGACAAATCTGGCGTGCCCGCGCGGCGCGCGTGGAAGGGTGAGAGCCATGAAGCTCACAGTCATCGGTGGTACCGGACTGATTGGCTCGCAGGTGGCCCAGAAGCTGACCGCGGCGGGACACGAGGCCGTCCCCGCGTCGCCGTCAACCGGCGTCGACCTGCTCACGGGGAAGGGCCTGGACCAGGCGCTGGCGGGCGCCGACGTCGTCGTCAACGTTTCCAACTCGCCGACCTTCGACGAGGCCTCGCTCGGCTTCTTCCGTACCTCCATGACCAACCTGCTGGCCGCCGGGGAGCGCGCCGGCGTCCGGCACCAGGTGGTCCTCTCGATCGTCGGCGTCGATCAGGTGCCCCAGCTCGACTACTACCGCGCCAAGACCCTGCAGGAAGACCTGCTCCGGCAGGGGCCCACGCCGTACTCCATCATGCGTGCCACCCAGTTCTTCGAATTCGTCAACGCGGTCCTGTCCTGGACCTCCGACGACACCACCGTTCGGCTGCCCGGCACCCGTATTCAGCCGATGGCCGCCGCGGACGTCGTCGACGCGGTGGTGGACGTCGCCACCGGGACGCCGCTGCAGGGCATCCGCAATGTCGCCGGTCCGGATGTCTTCGCCCTCGACGACCTCGGCCGGGTCACCCTGGCCGCACAGCAGGACAACCGGAACGTCGTCAGGGACGACGGGGCCGGCATGTTCGCGGCCGTCACCGGCGACGTGCTCATCGCGGGCCCGGACGCACACCTGGCACCCACGCACTACCAGGACTGG
Source organism: Micromonospora purpureochromogenes (assembly GCF_900091515.1). Classification (NCBI taxonomy): domain Bacteria; kingdom Bacillati; phylum Actinomycetota; class Actinomycetes; order Micromonosporales; family Micromonosporaceae; genus Micromonospora; species Micromonospora purpureochromogenes. Next base: position 3,014,631 of record NZ_LT607410.1, read on the forward strand.
ATGCGGTCCGCCCGCTGAGATCGCCTGCCCGTCGGCGCTGAACTGCCGCACCTGCTCCTCCCCTGCGCGCACCCACGGCAGGGGAGGGGCGGGCGCAACCCGGTCCTGGCCCCGTCCGGCCGGCGCAATGCCGACGCGCACCCCGAGGTTTCTCGAATCTTCGGTCAGGGGCGGCAGTCGAGACTATGCACGGCCGCGAGGGGTAAGCCGGCACGCTCGGAGCTGCCGGGTCCGTCTGTCGCTCCCGGCGCCTGCATGTGTGCGTCCGTTTCCCGGGCGCCGCCCGCGTGTTGGTTCGGTGAGGTGGTCGATGGCGGAGGGTGTTCCCCGGAGAACTGCTGGAGTGGAGAGCCGCCGGATGGTCGTCATCGGCGGAGGTGAGCGGAGGGCTTCGGACGGCACGGGCATCCTCGAGCGGTTCGTGAACCTGTCGGGAGGGCCGCGGGCGCGGATTGTGGTGATCACCACGGCCAGTGGTGAGCCGCGCCGCGTGGAGTCGGAGTACCTCCAGGTCTTCGACGCGCTCGGTGTGGAGCACGTCTGTGCGCTGCGCCTGGAGGACCGGGTACAGGCCAATTCGGCACATGCGCGAGGGGTGCTGACGGCGGCTACCGGAGTCTTCTTCGCCGGTGGTGACCAGTTCAGGATCGCCGCCGTGCTCGGGGGAACCCGCGTCGATTCGCTGCTGCACGCCAGGGTCAGGGACGGCCTGGTGCTCGCCGGTACGAGTGCCGGTGCGGCGATGATGTCGAGCACCATGGTGCTGGGCGGCGAGGGCGTCGGGGTCAACAGCGACAGCGTCCGCACCGGGCCGGGCATGGAGTTCCTGCCCCACCTGCTCATCGACATGCACTTCGCCGAACGGGGCCGGCTCACCCGCCTGCTCAGCGCGGTCGCGAACTTCCCGCATGAGCTGGGCGTGGGGATTGACGAGGACACCGCGCTCGTCGTCGAGGGGGAGCGGTTCGAGGTGATCGGCAGTGGCTCGGTGACCATGGTCGATGCCGGGCCGGCCAGCCACGTCGAAGTTCTCGCCGGTCCGCACGGCCCGATCGGGATCGTCGGGGCCCGCCTGCACGTGCTGCCCGCCGGCTACGCGTTCGAACTGAACGACAGGGAGCCGTGCATCGTCCGCACCGGGGACGGTGGTGCGCCGTGAAGGTGCTGGATGTTCGCCGGTTGCGGGGGCCCAACGTCTACCTCGACCGACCGGTGCAGGTTGTCCGGGTCGCGCTCGGTGACCTGACCGAGCGCGAGAGCAACGACTTCGTCGGCTTCCCGGACCGGATACTCGACGCCTTCCCCGGCCTGGCAGAGCACCATTGCGCAGCGGGCGAGCCGGGTGGCTTCGTCACCCGCCTCCATGGCGGCACCTACTTCGGTCACGTCGTCGAGCACGTCGCGATCGAGATGTCCCACCTGATCGGCCGGCCGGTCAGCTTCGGTCGTACGGTTTCCGGCGGTGCGGCCGGTCTCTACGACCTCGTCATCGAGTGCCCGCAGGACGAGCGGGCAGATTCCCCGTTGCCGGGGGCACTGCTGGAGGCCGCCATCCTGGCAGTCCGGCAGGTGCTGGCCGGGCGGCCGGCGGAGCACGAGCGGGCGCTCACCGCGCTGCGGGACCAATTCGAGGAGGAGGCGCCGGGGCCGAGCACGGCTTCCATCATCGATGCCGCCCGTCGGCGGGGAATACCGGTGGAGCGGGTGAACGCGCTGAGCCTGCTGCAACTCGGTCAGGGGTGCCGTCGGAGGCTGGCCTGGGCGGCCATGAGCGACCAGACCAGCGCCATCGGTCTGGAGATCTGCGGTGACAAGGAGTTGACCCGGCAGTTGCTGCACCGGGCCGGTATCCCGGTCCCGGCCGGGGGACCGGCCCGTACGCTGCCACAGGCCCTGGATCTGTTCGCTGACCTGGGAGGGCCGGTCGCGGTCAAGCCCGTCAACGGCCGGCAGGGTCGGCACGTACACCTGGCCCTGGACACCGCCGAAGCGGTGGCCGCGGCTTTCTTCGCGGCTGAGGGCGACGTGGTGGTGGAGCAGTACATCGAGGGCCGCGACTACCGGGTGCTGGTCGTGGCCGGGCGGGTCGTGGCCGCGGCCGAACGGATACCCGGGCACGTGGTCGGAGACGGCACCAACAGCGTGGAAGAGCTGGTGGAACGGCTGAATGCCGATCCCCGTCGGGGCAACGGCCACGAGAAGGTGCTGACCCGGCTGCGCATGGACGGCAACGCCACGGCGCTGCTCCGGCGGCAGGGGCTCGCCGCTGACGCTGTCCCGGCCGCCGGTCGCACCGTCTGGCTGCGTGACACGCCGAACCTCTCCACCGGAGGCACCAGCATCGACGTGACGGATCGCGTGCACCCGGAGCTGGCCCAGCTGTGTGGCCGGGCGGCCGCCATCGTCGGTCTCGACATCGCCGGCATCGACCTGCGCCTGCCCGACATCGCGGCACCTCCGCCGCTCGACGGCGGTGCCGACGGGGCGTTGATCGAGGTGAACGCCGCTCCCGGTCTACGCATGCACCTGGCGCCGTCAGTCGGGACACCCCGATACGTCGGCGGGGCGATCGTCGACGCCTTGTTCCCCGGTGGAGGAGACGGCCGGATTCCCACCGTCGCAGTCACCGGTACCAACGGCAAGACCACCACCGCACGGATTACCGCTCACCTGCTGGCCGGCTCGGGGCTCCGGGTCGGATTGACCAGCACCGACGGCATCTACCTGGACGGGCGCCTGGTCCAGCGAGCGGACGCCACCGGACCGCGCTCCGCGCAGGCGGTGCTCGGCGACCCCACCGTGCAGGCCGCGGTACTGGAGACGGCAAGGGGCGGCATCCTGCGCCAGGGGCTGGGCTACGACTGGACCGACGTGGGGGTGATCACGAACGTCACCGCCGACCATCTCGGCCAGGACGGGCTGGACACCGTCGAGGACGTCCTGCATGTCAAAGCACTGATCGCGGAACGGGTACGTGACGGCGGCACCCTCGTTCTCAACGCCGATGATCCGTACCTGCGTGAGCTGATCGCCCGTCCCCGCGTGCGCGCCGAGCGCAAGCGGCTCGTGTGGTTCAGCCTGGACCCCGACAATCCAGTGGTCCGCCAGCACTGCGCCGACGGCGGTACGGCGTATGCGCTCGCCGGCGGGCAGTTGGTGGAGATGGCCGGGCAAGGTCGAACGCCTCTGCTGCCGGCGGCGGAGCTGCCGGGAGCCTTCAACGGCGCCGCCCGGCACATGATCGCCAATGCTCTGGCCGCCTCGGCAGCGGCAAGAGAACTGGGGACGCCGAGGCAGGTGGTCGAGGCGCAGTTGCGTTCCTTCAGCCCGTACGACCGCAATCCGGGGCGGGGGACGCTGCTGCGCGTCGACGACGTGCACGTCTTCGTCGACTACGCCCACAATCCGGCAGCCATCGAGGCGGTCGCCCGCACGGTACAGACCTTGTGGGGCGCGGACCGTTGCGTGGCCGCGGTGACCCTGCCGGGCGACCGCTCCGACCAGCTGCTCGCCGACTCCGCGCGCGTGATCGGTCGAATGTTCGCTCGCGTGGTGGTCTATCCCGACGCGGACCTGCGTGGCCGGTCGGCAGGCGAAGTCCCCGAGCTGATGTGCCGGGAGATGAGGAGGGAGAATCCCGGCGTCCGGTGCGAGCAGGCGCCGGATGTCGCCGAGGCGATCACGAAGGCGACGGCCATGAGCGGGCCGGGGGACGTCCTGTTGGTCCTGTACGAGAAGCTCGACCCCGTGCTGTCGATACTGCGGTCGATGGGTGCGCGCCCCGTCGACGCGCCGACGCCCGCGGCTCCCGTCGCCCAGCGCTGACCGACCGGCCCCCGATGCTCGCCGCCGCGTCCCGGCCGACCGGCCGGTGCCCCGGCAGCGCACTGCTTCCGCGCGTGGTGCTTCAGCCGACGGACGGCTTGCGGAGGGCGTCGCGGACCCGGTCGACGACCGCCAGCGCGGGACCGGCCGCCAGGTTGCCCTTGGCCGACTGTGCGCTCGGGTGTGGTCGGGTCGGCGCGGCGGCCTCCGCGGCGCGGACGGCGGCGGCGAGGGTACGCAGCCGGTCGGCCGGCACGTGCTGTCGGAGCCGGGGGAACTCGTAGCGCTCCTCGTAGCGAGCGTGGGTGAGGACCGCGTCGCGGAGCAGGATGATGCCGGTGTCGAAGCCGTCGGCGTCGACGCCGCTGGCGATCAAGGTCTTCAGCGTCTCCTTGGCCTGGCGTTCCTCGTCGAGCCGGTCGTCGACCATCGCGCCGCCGCCACCACCGGGCAGGGTCCGGGCCAGCGGATGGATCACCTCCTCTTCGGCGGTCTCGTGCGCGGCGAGGAGCCGGACCAGGTCGTCGAACGCCTCCCGGCGGGTGTCGCCGGTGTCGCCGATGACCAGCAGGAAGAGCTGCTCGACGCGGGCGTGCTGGGCGAGCAGCAGGTCGACCACGTCCTCCTCGGGCCCGGGCGTGGTCGGGGCATCGGTGTCAGGCATGGCTACCTTCCCGGGCGCGCAGCCCCTCGACCGGGTGCGGTCCCTCGGTCTCGATGCGGTACTCGTCGCCGAAGCGCTCGCGGTGCATGTCGATGACCTGCTCGGTGGGCGGCTGCTGACCGCCGTGCAGCTGCTGCTGCATCCACTCGAAGCGCTCGTGTGCCTCCGTGACGTAGCCCTCGCCGAGTTTGGTGAGGTCGATCTGGGTGGCCAGCAGGTGACGCAGATACTCCTTGTTCGGTTCGAAGGTGAGCGGCTCGGGCAGGCCGGCGCTGCCGACGATCTCCTCCGGCTCGCGGCCGTCGTGCCGGCGCAACAGGTCGGCCGCCTGCTGCAGGTGGGCCAGCTCCATCTGCAGGTGCAGCTCCCAGACCGCCTTGATCCGCGGGTCGCTCTCCTGCTGCAGGAAGGAGTAGTACAACCAGCACTCGTTGTACTCGTGGGTCAGCAGTCGCTCCCACCAGCTCTCGCCCGGGTCCAGCAGCGACTCGTAGTGGGTGACGTGCTCCTGCTCGATCAGGCTGATCTCCTGGTAGAGCTGGCGCGCGATCGGTTCCATGTACTGGGGGCCGACGTTCATGTAGTAGAACATCACCTGCTGCTCGGCCGAGAGGATCGTCAACGCGTTCAGCTTGGAGCGCGGGTCGACCGAGTTGCGGTCGTACGGGGTACGGACCTCGTCGAACGGGTGCCGGTGCTCCTGCACGGTCGGCCGGCCGGGCATGACCTCGGTGAGGCCGTCGACGATCTTCTCCGCCTTGCGCCGCTCGACCATTTCGTAGAGGTTCGCGTAGCGGTACAGGTGGTCGAAGTCCTCCAGCACCCCGAACTCGTACGCCTGCTTCAGGTAGGGGTCCGGTTCGTGCCGGGCCACCCAGGCCGTCAGGTCGACAGCCACCTGTTCGTAGCCGAGGGTCGTCTCCAGCACGCTCGCCACCCCCGGCAGCAGCCAGTTCACCACCCGCTGCTGCTGGCTCTCCACGTACCGCACGTACGCGAGCTGCCGCCGGACCTCCTGGTCCGGGCAGACGCGGGCGAACTGGTGCTGGAAGTTGATCGCCTCGACCTCGATGCCGTTCATCGTGATGATCCGGCACCGGGTGTAGGGGTCGACCGCCTCGGGATCGATCGGTTCGACGTTCAGTTCACGCCAGTTGCGGATCTGGCTCTCCAGGGGGATCCCCTTGTGGTCCAGCGGGTTGAACATGGCTCTCCATTCGCGTCGGGGTGCGCCCGTCGGGTGCTATCCGGGATCGCCCAGCAGGCGCTGGTGTCGAGGGGAGGTCTCGGTCAGCCGGAAGGCGCCGGCTGGTCGGCAGGGACAGTGCCGTCGAAGGAGCCTCGTGGCGCCGGCCGCCGGCTGCCGCCGTGCCCGTTGGCCAGCGGGAGGCGGGTGACGACCGGAGGTGCCGTCACCGTGGCCCGGGCCGAGGCGATGTCGAGATCGGGCTGCGGTGGCCCGCCGGTCACACCGAGGACGTGGAGCACGAAGGGCGGGGCCTTACGGAGGGTCAGCCGCCCACCGGCCGAGGTGACCAGCTCGCGCACCTGCAGCAGGGCAGCCACTCCCGGCGCCCCGAGGTAGGTCACCGTTGACAGGTCGAGCGCGATCGGGGGCAGCGGAGGACGGCAGAGAAACTGCACCAGCTCCACGAGCAGGTGGGCGTTGCTCATGTCGATCTCGCCACTGGCGGTGATCACCTTGGTGGCGCCGTCGCAGCTCAACGACAACGACATGATGGGGTCACGCAATCCTGGTCGCCCTTCGGCCGAGGATCGGGCAGGTCCTCGTTCTTCGGGAAAGACCGGATCTGTCGACATGGCGCCTCCGCCCTTCGCCGGGGATCACCCGCTTGCCCACGCGACGGTGCGGCAGCGGCGGTTCAGGGCGCATTTCTTGACCCGGAGATGTCCCTACCCCCGGAAGCCGGTCGTACACCCGTCCGCCGCCGTCGCCGGCGGCGCGCGCCGAAGAACGCCAGGTGGGCGGTCGGGTTTCCCGGGGTGGGCATCGGGTAGTCGCCGGCTCCGGTACCGCCGGCCGATCGACCGGCAGACGACGATGGCAGGAGTGTTGTCGTGTTGCGTGCACGTCGAGCGATCTGGCACCGGTGAGATGTGCGGCATCAGCGGTGAGGCGAGGTTCGACGGCGCGACCCCCGACGCCGGCGCGGTGACCCGGATGACCGAGGCGATGCGCTCCCGGGGCCCCGACGGCGAAGGGTTGTGGAACGACGGCTGGGTCACCCTGGGACACCGTCGGCTGACCGTCATCGACCTGTCGGAGGCGGGCGGCCAGCCCATGGTGCGCGAGGACCTGGGGCTGGGGCTCGTCTTCAACGGTTGCGTCTACAACTACCCGCAGCTGCGCGACGAGCTGCGGGAGGCCGGGCACACCTTCCACTCCACCAGTGACACCGAGGTCATCCTCGTGGCGTACGCGCAGTGGGGTGAACGTTTCGTCGACCACCTGGTCGGCATGTTCGCCGCTGTGCTCGTGGACCGGCGGCGGCGCCGGCTGGTGCTGGCCCGGGACCGGCTGGGTATCAAGCCGCTCTACCTGGCGGAGTCGTCCGGGCGGCTGCGGTTCGCCTCCACCCTGCCGGCGCTGCTGGCCGCCGGTGACGTGGACACTGGCATCGACCCGGTGGCGCTGCACCACTACCTCTCCTGGCATTCGATCGTGCCGGCGCCCCGGACCATCCTGCGCGGGGTGCGCAAGCTCCCCCCGGCCACGGTGCGGGTGGTGGAGTCCGACGGGTGCAGCCGCGAGCGCGTCTACTGGCGGCCCGACTACCAACGGGACCCGGCACACGTCGGCATGAACGCGCGGGACTGGCAGGCCGCGACCGGCGATGCGCTGCGCACGGCGGTGCGCCGGCGGCTGGTGGCGGATGTACCGGTCGGGGTGCTGCTCTCCGGCGGCCTGGACTCGAGCATGATCGTGGCGCTGTTGGCCGAGGCCGGGCAGCACCACCTCCAGACGTTCAGCATCGGCTTCGACAGCCGCGGCGGCGAGGTGGGCGACGAGTTCCACTACTCCGACCTGGTCGCCGCCGCCTTCGGCACCGACCACCAGCGCATTCAACTCGGCAACGACGACCTGGTGCCGGCGGTCCGCCGGACGATCGAGGCGATGACCGAGCCGATGGGAAGTCACGACGTGGTCGCCTTCCACCTGCTCTCCGAGCAGGTGGCCCGCCAGGTCAAGGTGGCCCAGTCGGGACAGGGCGCCGACGAGGTCTTCGCCGGCTACGCCTACCACCAGCCCCTCACCCGGGTACCCCGCGACGGCGCCGCCGAGGCGTTCGCCGCCGCGTTCTTCGACCGTGACCACGCGGAACTGGATCAGGTGGTCGACCCGGCGTACGCGTGCGGCCACGACGCCAGCCGCGAACTGCTCGACGCGCACCTGGCCGCGCCCGGCGCGGACACCGCGCTGGACGCGGTGCTGCGCCTGGACACCCACCTGATGCTGCCGGACGACCCGGTGAAGCGGGTGGACAGCATGAGCATGGCGTGGGGGCTGGAGGTGCGCACCCCGTTCCTGGACCAGGACCTCGTCGCCCTCGCCGCGGCCTGCCCGCCGGAGCACAAGGTGGCCCAGGGCGGCAAGGGGTTGCTCAAGGAGGTGGCCCGGGAGGTGCTGCCCGCCGAGGTGATCGACCGGCCCAAGGGCTACTTCCCGGTGCCCGCCCTGCGCAACGTCGACGGGCCGGTGCGGCACCTCGTCGAGGAGGCGTTGACCGCGCCGGCCGCCCGCGAGCGCGGCCTGTTCCGGCCCGGGTACGTCGCCGACCTGCTCGCCGAACCGGCCCAGGCGCAGGCCGCGGCCGGCAGCAACAAGCTCTGGCAGCTCGGCCTGCTGGAACTCTGGCTCCAGACCCACGACATCCACTGACGCCCGGCGCGCTCGCTCACCCGGCTCAGGTCGGCCCCGGCCGCCGATCAGCAGGCGGTGGTCTGGGCGGTCAGGTGATCCAGAACGGCGCGGACATCGCCGTCGGTGCGGGCCATGATCCGCCGCTGTCGGGTCGCGCCGGTGCCGTCCCGGCGTATCCGGTCGAGCTGGCGCAGCACCGCGTCCAGATCGCCGTGCCGGGTCAGCGCGGACGTGACGGTGACGAGGAGCTCGTCGATCAGGTCCCAGGCGGGACGGGCGCCGCCGCCGCGCAGGTCGATGAGGTCACCGTCGACCCCGTCGTGAGCGGCTCGCCAGTGCGCGGCGGCGACCAGGCAGTCCCGGACCGGAGTGGCGCGGACCCCGGCGCGGACGTCGTCGGCCATGGTGGCGACCAGCGCCCTGACCAGCGCGGCGACCAGCACCGTGTCGTCGACGGTGGGGCAGACGTCGCCGACCCGGACCTCCACGGTCGGGTACGCGGACGACGGGCGGGCGTACCAGTAGACCATCGCCGCGTCGAGCATGATCCCTGCGGCGATCAACTCCTGCACCGTGGCGTCGTATTCGGCGACCGACTCGAAGTGCGGGGTGGGTCCGATGCTCGGCCAGCGTTCCAGCTGCATGGACCGCCAGCTGGCGTGCCCGGTGTCCCTTCCGTCGTGCAGGGGGGAGTTGGCGGTGAGCGCCTGCACCACCGGCAGCCACGGGCGCAGGTGGTTGCACACCTGCACGGCCAGCTCCCGGTCCGGCACCCCGACGTGGACATGGCAGCCGCAGACCGCCGGGTCGTGGGCCACCGGACCGAACCGGCGGGACATGGCGTGGTAGCGCTGCTCGTCCGGCACCGAACGGTGCGCTTCGCACACCGGGGTGGCCCCTACCGCGACGAGGCGTGCCCCGGCTGCCTTCGCCGCCTCGGCGGCGGCACCGCGCAGCGCGACCAGGTGTTCGCGCAGCTGTGCCAGGTCGGTGCAGACGGGGGTGACCATCTCCACCATGCTGTGCCGGAACTCGTGCCGGCTCTGCTCCCGAGCGGTCCCCGACAGCGTGTGGAGCACTCGGTCCGCGACGGGCAGGCTCTCCCCGGTTGCCGGGTCCAGGAGCAGGAACTCCTCCTCCACGCCCAGGGTGAGGATGGTGGGGGTGGGTGCCGAGGGGGCGGCGACTCGGTGCGACTTCATGGTCACGTCCGATCGTGTCCTCCCGGAAGACACACGTCGACCGTGGGCCACGCTGACCGGACCGACGGGAGTCGGCCGACGGACCCACGCCTCTGACCGTACGGCGGTGCGCGCGGTCCCGGTCGTCGATTCGCCTATCTCCGCACGAGACGACCGTGAGCGATGACGGGCTGGACGAACCGCCTGCACCGGCCTGACATCAGGACAGCCCGCGCTGTGCGGTGGCGCCCGCAGCCGCGTAGATCAGCGCGGCCGGCAGGACCCCCGCGGCGCTCGCCAACGTGACGCGCCACCACCCGAGCGTGGTGGTGCCGGCGAGCAGGGCGACGGTCTCCGCCAGCACCGGTACGGGGCGGGTGACCAGCACGGCGAGCAGACCGTATCGGTTGAGCAGCCGTTCGGCCCGTGCGCGTTGCGCCGACGTGGTGGTGCGGGCGAGCAGGCCGCGGCTGCGTCTGCCGAGGCCGAAGGCGACGAGAGTGGCCCCGAGTCCGCCGAGCAGCGACAGCAGCGTTCCGGGAAGCACACCGAACAGAGCGCCGTTGGCGACCATCACCAGACTGGACGGCACGGGGAGTGCCACGTCGGCCAGCAGCAGGGCCAGGCTGGTCGCGGCCGCTACCGGCCCTGCCCTGCCGAGCAGGGGAGACGGGTCGGTCAGCAGTGGCGCTTCCAGCGCCTGCACCGCGCCGAAGACCGCCAGCAGTGCGGCCGGTAGGCCGGTGAGCAGCAGGGGATACCCCCAGTGCCGAGGCTGGCTCACACGTCGCGCCGGTACAGGATCGCGTTCGACGCCATCTCCAGAAAGCACTCGCGGATCAGAAGTTGGTGCCGGGTCTTCTCGGCCACGATGGGAAAGGTGATGTCCACAACGGCCGGTCTGCCCAGCGCCAGAGCCAGTTGCTCGGCCACCGCGAAGCCGCTGATCGCGTCGAGGTTGCTGAGCAGCAGCAGGCGCAGGTGCCGCCACGCCCGTCCCCGTGCGCCCGCGACCACGCCCTGCGCCTCGCCGGTCAGCTCACGCAGCGCACTCAGGGCGGTGGCGGCAGCCGGGGCGGCAGCCGTCGTCCCTGTCGCCGATTGGTGGCCGAAGGCGCGGCGCAGGTCCGCCACCGCTTCTTCGTGCTGTCGGGCCGGCGCGGCGATCTCGTGCAGCCAGGCGCGGATGTGCGGCTCGCCGACCTCGTCCGCGGTGTCCTCCAGGATCTTGCGGTATGCGGATTGCAGCGTGCGGGTGGTGACCAGCCACGGTACGACGCGGTCGAGCTGAGCGGTGACGGTGTCGTGGTCGAGTTCCAGGAGCAGCGGGCGGTTCACCCCCGGCTCCCGTCACGCACGACACGCCACAGCACGCCGGTGTGCCCGTAGGACATCTGCGTCGCCTCCGTGACCCGGGACACGCCGAAGTCGAGCACGTACAGGCTGCCGTCCGGCGCGAACTTGGCGTCCACCGGACGCTCCAGCCCACCCGTGCCCAGCGCGGAGGCCGGTCCGGGCCGCGAGTTGCGCATGAACACCTCGCACGTGCCGTCGGTCGGGTCCACCGCCACCACCCGGAATCCGTGCTCCAGGTCCGTCGGGTCCGGCGAGTTCAGCGGGGCGAGCGTTCCCCACTCGCAGGCGAACAGCCGCCCCCGGTAACCGAACGCGTCGCTGCGGGAGACGTCGAGACCGGCCATCGCCGAGTGCGGCTCTTCGAGGAACACGGCCGGCCCCGCCCACGGCGGCGGGTCCTTGAGCAGCGGCTCCGCCGGTCGTCCTCGCCGAGGCAGGTGGGATTCGTGCCAGGCGGGCAGGCCGTCCCCGCAGATGTCGGGGAAGCCGTACCAGGCGGGCCGGTCGATCGAACCGTGCCGGGTGCGAGCGGCGTCGATGCGCCAGATGCGGTCCGGGTCGGCCCGGATCGCCCGGTCCCCGGTCTCCTCGAAGTCGTTGTCGGTGACGTAGAGGTTGCCGTCCTCGCCGAAGGCCATCCCGTACGGGTTGCGGAGGCCCCAGGCCACCAGCTCCATCTCGCTGCCGTCGGGCTGGGCGCGCCACAGGCCCGAACTGCACTTGAGCGTGCCGCGCACCACCTCCCCGGGCCGTGCCGGTGTGCCGAACGGCTTGAAGGGCCCGGTCTCCACCAGGTACGGATACGGTGCGGTCGGGTCGTACGTCTGCACGTTGTTGCCGGTCAGCACGACATCTTCGCCGGGTACGTCGTGCACGCCGATGTGTCGGGCGACGTCGACCTGGAACCCCTGCGGCAGCACCACGCCCTGCTGTGACACCGAGCCCTGGGCGAAGTACATCAGCCCGTCGGGGCCGAACACCGGCCCGCCCGGTTCGTGCCAACCGCCGTTGGGCAGCCCATCGATCAGCGCCTCGGTCCGCCCGCTGGCAAGGTCTATGCGATCTATCCGGGCGTGTCGCCCGCCCTTGCACGAGACCAGCAGCGCGTCGCCGTGCACCGCCACGTGCCGCGGCCCGCCCAGATCCTCCTCGGCGACCACGCCAAGGTGGCCGTCCGGGTCCAGTCGCAGGATCCGGGCCGGGACGTAGGGGCGAGTGGGCCAGGTGCTGCCGCCCTCCAGGACGTAGAGGGTTCCGTCCTCGGCGAAACCCATCCCGCACGGCATCGACAGGCCGACGAGCACCACCTCCACGCGGTAGCCGTCGGGTACCACGACGTCGGCCGGGTCGACGCGGGGACGCGCCGGTGTCGGGAGCGTGGACAGCGCCTCCGGCTCCGCAACTGTTGCCGACAGCGGCGTCAACGAGGTCATGCGACATCCTTGAGAATTGGGCCGAGCCGGTTCCCGGGCGCGCAAGACGCGCCCTTCCAAGCGATTCTCGCGATCCGGACAGGACGGTATGTCAGCCTCAGTCTGCTCGATGCGCCCTCAATGTGCAGGAAGTCCCGGAAAACCTCACGCCGCTACCGCAGCGACCGGTCTGCCGGCGGGCTGGGCCGGCCGGGTCGACCCAGTCCGGGACGTTCTGTAGCTAACCTTCTTGACTGGTCATTGATATGTAGCTAAGTTTCAGCCACCCGGACTGAGAGGTCGCCGTCTATGAAGACCCGATCCGTCACCGCGACCGTCCTGGTGGCCACCCTGGTGACCACCCTCGCGCCGCCCCCCGTCAACGCCTCGGCCGAGCCCGCGGGCCCGCTCACCGCGGAGCAGGGTTGGGTCACCTCGACGCTGCGGCACATGAGCCTGGCGCAGAAGGTCGGGCAGCTCTTCTCCACCTACGTCTACGGCAGTGACGCCACCGAGCCCAGCGCCGCCGACCGCGCCGCCAACCGCGCCGCGTTCGGCGTCGAGACTCCGGCCGAGGTCATCGACCAGTTCCACCTCGGCGGCGTCTGCTACTTCTCCTGGTCCCACAACCTGGACAGTCCCCGTCAGATCGCCGGCCTCTCCAACGGACTGCAGCGGGCCGCCCTGGGCGACGGCACCAAGGGGCGCGTCCCCCTGCTCATCTCCACCGACCAGGAGCAGGGCACGGTGCTGCGCATGCCCGCTCCCGCCGCGCAATTCCCCGGCGCGATGGCGCTGGGTGCCGGGCGCTCACCCCAGGACGCGCGCACGGCGGCGGACATCACCGGGCGGGAGCTGCGCGCGGTGGGCATCCACCAGCCGTACGCGCCGATCGCCGACGTCAACGTCAACCCCGGCAACCCGGTCATCGGAGTACGGTCCTTCGGGGCCGACCCCACCCTGGTGGGCGAGCTGACCGCCGCGCAGGTCGCCGGGTTCCAGGACGGCGCCGGCGTGACCGCGGTGGCGAAGCACTTCCCCGGCCACGGCGACACGGCCACCGACAGCCACACCGGCCTGCCGGTGATCAACCACAGCCGGGCCGAGTGGGACCGGATCGACGCGCCGCCGTTCCGGCGGGCGATCAGCGCGGGCGTCGAATCGATCATGACCGCGCACATCGTGGTGCCCGCGCTCGACCCGTCCGGCGACCCGGCGACGTTGTCGTCGACGATCCTCACCGGCGTGCTGCGCGATGAACTCGGCTTCCGGGGAGTCATCGTCACGGACGCCCTGAACATGGCCGGCGTGCGGCAGAAGTACGGCGACGAGCGGGTGCCCGTGCTGGCGCTCAAGGCCGGCGCAGACCAGTTGCTGATGCCGCCGAACCTCGCGCTGGCCCGGGAGGCGGTGCTGCGCGCCGTCGCCACGGGCGAGCTGACCGAGCGGCGGATCGACGAGTCGGTGCGGCGCATCCTCGGCATGAAGTACCGGCAGGGACTGGCCGGGTCACCGCTGGTCGACGTCGAGGAGGCGGTACGGACGGTCGGGGCGCCCGGGCACCTCGCCGCCGTCGCCCAGGTCACCGACCCGACGCTCACCGCGGTGCGCAACGACGCCGGGCTGCTGCCGCTGGCCGGCACCAATCGGTCGGTGCTGGTCACCGGCTGGAACAGCGCGGCGTTCGCTCCGGTCGCGGCGGTCGCCGACGGGTTCACCGCCCGCGGTGCCCGGGCCACCGCCCGGCCGGCGACGCTGCCGTCCGACGCGGTGATCGCCGCGACGGCCACCCAGGCGGCCGAGCACGACCTCACCGTCGTGCTGGTCAACAAGGCGTGGGACACCACCATCACCGATCCGCGGGCCACCCAGCAGCGCCTCGTCGCGGCGCTGCTCGCCACCGGAAAACCCGTCGTCGTGGTGGCGGTGCGGGATCCCTACGACATCGCCCACCTGCCGGGCGTGACCACCTATCTGGCGACCTACTCGTACACCCGGGCGGCGATGGACGCGCTCGTCCGCGCGCTGTACGGCGAGCTGTCCCCCCGGGGGCGGCTGCCCGTCACGATCCCCACGGCCGAGGGTGCGGGCACCGTGCTCTACCCGTACGGCCACGGCCTGACCTGGTAGGAGGCAACCCATGCAGCGTAGGAATTTCCTCGCCGGCGCGGTCGGCGCTGGAGCGCTCGGCGCCGGCGCGGGGGCGCTCGGCGTCGGTGCGGCCCTGGCGCCCGCGGCGGGCAGCCCCGGTGTCCGCCGGGTCCGCACCGGTCTGGACCAACTGGTGGCCTCCGATTTCGCCGTGCTCGCCGACCAACGGGTCGGCGTCGTCTCGAACCCGACGGGCGTCGACGGCGCCTACCGCCACCTCGTCGACCTGATGCACGGCTCGGGCCAGGTCCAGCTGGCCGCGGCGTTCGGCCCCGAGCACGGCTTTCGCGGCTCGGCCCAGGCCGGAGGCAGCGAGGGCACCGGCGTCGACGCGCGGACCGGCATCCCCGTCTACGACGCGTACGGCGCCTCGCAGGCCCGGTGGGAGAGCATGTTCACCGAGGCGGGCGTGGACACGATCGTCTTCGACATCCAGGACGTCGGGGTCCGCTTCTACACCTACATCTGGACCATGTACACCTCGATGGTCGCCGCGGCCCGGGTCGGCAAACGCTACGTCGTGCTGGACCGACCGAACCCGATCGGCGGGCGGGCCTACGGGCCGATGATGACGGCGCCGTACACCTCCGGGGTCGGCCTCAAGGAGATCGTCCAGCAGCACGGAATGACCGTCGGGGAGCTGGCCCGGTTCTTCAACGGCACGTTCCTGCCCGTCGAAGCCGGGCGACCGGTGGACCTGCACGTGGTGCGGTGCGAGCACTGGAAGCGTGACCGGCTCGCCGCCGACACCGACGTGCCCTGGGTGATGCCCAGTCCGAACATGCCCACCCCGGACACCGCGCTGGTCTACCCGGGTACCGGCCTCTTCGAGGGCGTCGCGTCGATCACCGAAGGCCGGGGCACCTGCCGCCCGTTCGAGCTGATCGGCGGGCTGGCGACCGACTTCGACCACCACTGGAGTGACCGCCTCAACGCCCGGGACCTGCCCGGGGTCGAGTTCCGCGAGGCGTACTTCGCACCGACCTCGGCCGGACAGAAGCCGGCGCTGTTGAACAAGCTCTGCGCCGGCGTCGAGGTCAAGGTCGTCGACCGGGCGGTGTACGACCCGATCCGTACCGCGGTGGCGATGCTGGTGGAGGCGCGCAGGTACCCCGCGTTCGCCTGGCGGCGCGACTCCTGGGACGCCGTCCGCCCCTACTGGATCGACAAGCTCACCGGGTCGCCCCGCCTGCGTATCCAGATCGACGCCGGGGCCGACGTGGACGACGTCGTCGGCGCCTGGGCCGACGAGCTGACCGCGTTCGACGACCAGCGCAAGCCCTACCTGCTCTACTGAGGAGTGCGGCCATGACCACGTCGTCCCGCCCGCTGCACCGCCGCCCGCCCGCGCTCCGCCGACTCGCACTCGGCCTCGCCGTGGTCATCCTGGGCACGACCGCGCCGGCCACCGGGGCGGCCGGCGCGCCGCTGCTGGACGAGTCCGGGCCGCCCGTCGTCACCCCCGCCGACATCCATTTCCGGCAGGACACGCTGCGGCCCGGCAGCGCCGGCGAGGTCGGTCTGCTCCCCGCGCAGGTGGATCGCCTCCCCGCCGACCTGGCGGCCTATCTCCAGCCGACGCCGGACCACCCCGGGTACCCGGCGTACGCGGGCGCGGTGGTCCTGGCGGCCAAGGACGGCGTGGTCGTGCAGCACGCCGCCGTGGGCACCGCGGTGCGGTACGCCGCCGTCGGACCGCCGCCCGGGCTGGTCGGGGTGGAGCTTCCCGCCGACCAGCAGATTCCGATGCGGCCCGACACCGTCTTCGACCTGGCGTCGGTGTCGAAGCTGTTCACCACGATCGTCACCATGCAGCAGGTCGAGCGGGGGCGGGTGGACCTGGACGCCCCGGTCGCCCGCTACGTCCCGGAGTTCGCGGCCGGCGGCAAGGAGGCGGTCACGGTACGGATGCTGCTGACCCACACCTCGGGTCTGCCCGCCTTCACGCCACTGTGGAGCCGTCACCCGACGCCGGCCGAGCGGTTCGCCGCCGCGCTGGCCACGCCGCTGGCGGCCCCGCCCGGCACCCGCTACGTCTACTCCGACCTCGGCCTGATCGCGCTGGGCGTACTCGTGGAACGGGTGACCGGGCGGCCGCTGGCCGACCTGGTCCGCGACGGCGTCACCGCGCCCCTGGGCATGACCGACACCGGCTACAACCCGGGGCCGGAACGGCGGTCGCGGATCGCCGCCACCGAGTACCAGCCGTACGCCGGGCGCGGCCTGGTCTGGGGCGAGGTGCACGACGAGAACGCCTGGTCGCTCGGGGGCGTGGCCGGGCACGCCGGGGTCTTCTCCACCGCGGCCGATCTGTCGCTGCTCTGCCAGTCACTGCTCAACGGGGGCGAGTACCGCGGGCGACGGATCCTCCGGGCGGACACGGTGCGCGCGATGCTGGTCAACTACAACGCGCCGCTGGAGGCGGCCTACCCGGAGAGCGATCGCGGGCTCGGCTTCGAGCTCAACAAGCACTGGTACATGATGGGGCTCTCCTCCCCGGTGGCGTTCGGGCACACCGGCTTCACCGGCACGTCCATCGTCATCGACCCGCTCTCCCACTCGTTCGTCATCCTGTTGAGCAACCGGGTGCACCCCGACCGCGGCTGGGGCAGCAACAACGTCGCCCGGCGCGCGGTCGCGCGCGACCTCGCCGAGGCGATGCCGGTGCGACCCCGGTCGCGTGCGGCCTGGCGGGCCGACCCGCGCGACCTCGCGACGGTCACCCTCACCGCCCCGCTGCGCCGGGCCGCGCAAGGCGGCGCCGCGAGCTTCCTGCTCTGGTACGACACCGAGCCCCGCTACGACAGCGCGCGGTTCGAGGTCTCCACCGACGGAGGGGGGACGTGGGCTCCGGCGCGGATGCTGCTGCGGCACGGGGACCGACACTGGACCAGCGACGGCACGGTCACCGGCTACGGCGGCCGGGTCTGGTGGCAGGTCTCGGTGACGCTGCCCGACCAGGCGACCCACCTGCGGTGGAGCAGCAGCACCGACGGCTCCGGCCAGGGTCGTGGCGTGTACGTCGACCGGGTCGTCGCGGGGGACCGGGACGGGGTGCTCTTCGACGGCGAGGGCGTCGACGCCTCCCTCCTCGTCGCCGCCGGGTGGTCACCGCGACAGACCTGACCACGCGCCCTGCTCAGCGCAGCCGGCGGATGTCGCCGTACGCCCGGTAGAACCCACCTCGGCCGGACTCGCGGACCTCGGTCACCAGGTAGCGGGCGCCCGGCTCGCGGATGCCCTTGGGGAACTGCACCGACCAGTCGCGCCGGTAGCCGTCGGAAACCACCTGGACCCGCAGCCGCCCGCGATCGTCCAGGCACTGCACGACGACGCCCGCGCCGGCGTCGCTGGTCACCTCGACCACCGTCGGCTCCACGGTCCGCGGCGCCTGCCGGGGCGCCTTGACGTCCAGCACCTGCGGCACGTCGCCGACCTGGGCCGCCCGGATCGCCGGCTCGCTGGCGTCGATGCAGGCCAGATGGCCGCCGGTGGTGACGACATAGAGCCGCTCGTCGTGGTACTGCATGGAGTACGCCGAGCCACAGCCGGTGCCGAGCTTCCACAGTCGGGTGCCCGTCGCGTCGAAGCAGTAGATCGAGGACTGGCTGTCGCCGGCGAAGACGTACCGGCCGCCCTCCGCGGTCGCGCAGGAGAAGACCGGGGCGTCGCACCGGTAGCGGCGTTCGACCCGACCGTTCTTGGCCAGCCGCACCACCTCGCGGGTGCTCGTCCCGGCGAAGACGCTGCCGCGCTCCTGCCACCCGAAGAGCACCGAGCCGGTGCTGGTGTGCCAGAGCTCGCGGCCGGTACGCCAGTCGAAGCCGGTCACCCCCTGGGAATGGCCGTGGTACAGCGCGTCGGTGTCGCAGCGCACCATCCAGGCGGAGCGGCCCCGCCCGGGCCGGCGCCAGAGGAACTCGTCCTCGTGGTCGATGGCGGCGATCCCGCCGTCGGCGTCCGAGACGCCCAGGACGCCGTCGTGGATGTCCAGCCAGTAGATGTCGATCTCCGGGGCGATCGCGTACGCCACCCGGGGCACCTTGCCGGAGAGGTCGTAGACGTTGCCGTCGTCGCAGCCGGCGTAGATCCAGGCGTCGTCGGCGACGATGCACTTCACCCCGTCGGGGAGGCGCACCTGGCTGCGCACCTGGGCGTCGTGGCCGAGGGTGGTGATCACGCCGTGCTCGTTGCCCACCATGCAGTGCTGCCCGTCGACGAAGATGCCGAAGGCGGGGGCACCGGAGTCGTAGCGCCACAGCACCGGGGCGGTGCGGGCGGTGGAGCGGGTGCTGACGATCTGCCGCCGGGAGACGCTGCGCTTCTTTCTGACGCCGGGGACCGCCGGGGCGTACCCCTTGCGGACCTTCTCCCCGATCTTCTTCGCCGCGGCGGCCCGGGCCCGCGCGTTGTCCGGATAGGCGCTCGCCTTGACCTGCCCCTGGTCGCCGATCCGGCCGTAGCGCACGGTCAGCGTGGCGTCCTCGACGACGACCTCGTAGAACTTGTGCGCACCGTCCACTTCGGACAGTTCGAGGTAGGTCGTCTCCTGCGACATGGGGGCCTCCGAGGGGTCAGCGACCGGCCCGACGTGGCCGGCGCGGCGACAGTGACCACACGCTAACCGCCGCCCCCGACAAGATCGGCGCGGTTGACGAGCCGCCGGCGCGGCCCGTCAACCCCGATCCGTGCCCACCCTCTGGCTACTTACCGCCCCGGTGTACGACTATCGCGAGGTCCCGCGAAGCACGTCGACGACGAAGCGGTGGTCGTCCAGTTGCGGAAGTCCGGAGACGCCGAACCAGCCCACCACGCCGGTGCCGCGAACGCGCAGTGGCAGCGCGCCCCCGGCGGCCGCGTACTTCGCGGCCGGCAGTCCGAATCTCTCCGCCAGGGTCACCTGCTTGTCCTGGCACAGCCGTGCCATGTACAGCGACGAGTGCTCGAACCGCATCACCACTCGCCCCTTGCGACGCAGCCACCCGTCGTTGTCCAGCGTCGAACCGGGCAAGCCGCAGTGGAACAACTGGCGCCCGGTCCGCCACACACCGACCGAGATCGGCAGGTCCCGCTCCCTCGCGGCGGCGACCGCCCGCATCCCCAACTCGTACGCGTCCGACTCCGACAGAGCCGGCAGCTCCAACTCGCCCTCCTCGCGCAGCAACTCCTCCAGCGTCGGCCACGCGTCATGGTCAAGTGGCATACGTACCTCTTCTTGGTCGAGCGGCGGACCGCGCCGGGTTCGGCGTCCGTGTTCGTTGATTGTCGCAAGACCGATGGGCGCCTCCGCCGCGATGCGCGCGACGCAGACGACACGCGCACGAATGATCAATGTCGGTGCTGAGGCGTAACCTCGGCCCGGTGAGGATCCGACCCGGGAGGGACCCCGATGGCTGACGCCGATGATGTCCGCCGGACAGCCCTGGCCCTGCCGCACGTGGTGGAGATCGACAGCGAGGGCTTCGACTTCCGGGTCGCCGACAAGGGGTTCATCTGGTCCTACCCCGAGCGCAGGCCGGGGAAGCCAAGGGTGATCCGGACCGACATCGCGGTGCTGTTCGTCGGCGACGAGGCCGAGAAGCAGGCTCTCCTCCTCGGCGAGCCCGACCTCTTCTTCACCACACCGGGCTACGAGGGGTGGCCGCTGGTGATGCTGCGGCTGGACAAGGTCGATGTCGAGCGCCTGCGGGAGCTGGTGACCGATGCGTGGCGGATGCGGGCCCCGGACGCGCTCGTCGGCGACCGTTGACGGCCGCCGGACCCGCGCGGTGCCGCGTCCACCGTGCTCTCCGGGGCGGGGCAACGCGGGCGGGTGTCCAACGCGGCGCGGTGGCGGCCCAGGTGGGACGTCGGTCGTCGATCGATCGTGAGGGTGGTCATTGACGATCTCTTCGCCCTAAAGGACGGAGGTTCCCTCCACGCTGCGCGTGGAACACGCGGCGTCCGGGCAGATTCCTGCTTCCTCGCGCGGTGCCGGCACGGATGCCGGTCTTACCTGCGCTCCACAGGCGTTTAGGCTCTCGGCGCGTCCCGCCGCGAGCACGTTGATGGCCGCGTTGACGTCCCGGTCGTGGGTGCTGCCGCACGGGCAGTCCCACGCTCGGACGTCGAGCGCCATCTTGTCGTTGATCCGGCCGCAGTCCGAGCACATCCGGGTGGACGGGAAGAACCGATCCACCCGGGCGAAGGTACGCCCGTACCGGGCGGCCTTGTACTCCAACATGGCTGTGAACGACGCCCAACCGGCGTCGTGCACGGACTTGGCCAGCCGGGTCCGGCCGAGACCGACGACGCACAGGTCCTCGACGTACACCGCTTGATTGTCGCGGATGATCGCCGTGGACAGCTTGTGCTGCCAGTCCCGCCGAGTGTCGGCCACCTGGGCATGCGCCCGAGCGACCTTCACGACGGCCTTCTTGCGGTTGTTCGATCCCTTGGTCTTGCGGGACAGGTCTTGCTGCAACCGCTTGAGCTTGCGGGCCGCGCAGCGCAGGAACTTCGGGGCCGCCACCTTCGTGCCGTCCGAGAGCACCGCGAAGTGGGTCAGGCCCAGGTCGATACCGACCTCCGACTCCACCGGCGACAACGGCTCGTCTGCGGTCTGCACGACGAACGAGGCGAAGTACCGGCCCGCCGCATCCCGGATCACCGTGACCGAGCTGGGCTCGGACGGCAGACCCCGCGACCAGCGCACCTCCACGTCGCCGATCTTCGGCAGGCGCAGCCGGCCGTTGTCCAGCACCTTGAATCGGGCGTTCACGGTGAACCGGATCGCCTGCCGGTTGTCCTTGCGGGAGCGGAACCGCGGCGGTGCCACCTTGCGGCCCTTGCGCTTGCCGGTGATCGAGGCGAAGAAGTTGCGGTACGCCACGTTCAGATCCGCGAGGGCCTGTTGCAGCACGACCGACGAGACCTCGCCCAGCCATGCCCGTTCCGGGGTCCCCTTGGCCGCGGTGACCCGCTTGGACAGCTCGGCGTCCGACAGGTACGGCAGACCCTGCTCGCGGGCTTCCTGCCGTGCGCGCAGCCCGTCGTTGAACACCACCCGCGCGCACCCGAACGCCCGAGCCAGCGAAGCCTGCTGACTCGGCGTGGGATACACGCGGTAGTTGTAACGGAGCTGCACGAGCGCAAAATACCATTGGTTTATGGCTGAACTCGAAGGCATCCGCACTGGTAGGCACTGCGTGTTCGCTCTGCACGCTCAGTTGGTCTTCGTGACGAAGTTCCGGCACAAGGTGTTCGGCGACCGGCACCTCGCCCGCATGGAAGAGATCATGCGGACGGTGTGTGCCGACTTCGAGACCGAACTGGTCGAGTTCAACGGCGAGAACAACCACGTCCACCTGCTCGTCAACTTCCCGCCCAAGGTCGCCCTGGCGAAGTTGGTCAACAGCCTCAAGGGCGTGTCCAGCCGGCGGATGCGGCAGGAGTTCCCCGACCTGCGGCGGCACTACTACCGGGCCAACAAGCTCTGGTCGGGCTCGTACTTCGCCGGCTCCCTCGGCGACGCACCGCTGAGTGCCGTGCGTCAGTACATCGAACAGCAGAACCGCCCGGTCTAAGGCACTGCTCGGGCCTTGGCGGCCCTCCCAGCGCGGGCCTTCACCCCCGCCCTGAAGGGCGGAACACTGGCCCGCACCCCGGTAGCGCGACGCCGTACGGCTGCCCGTTGCGGCACCGGGTGACGGCGCCGGTAGGGCGGTCACCGGCAGCCTTGAAGGCGGAGACGACGGTGCCGCCGCCGTGGACGGCCGCGAACGCGTGCTCCAGCACGGCCACGTCGTCCTGACAGATCTCGTTGAGGGTGACCAGGTCGGGTGCCTCGGCGCCGATCACCGCCGCGGCCTCGGGCACCGATCGGCCGGTGTAGCAGCCGGCCCGGCCGCTGTTGCAGAGGTTCAGCTGGAGCACCCGCAGGGCGGTGGCTCCGGTGGCGCCGGCCACCGACGATCCGGCCGGCATCCCAGCCACGGCGATCAGGCACACCACGACCAGGGCCGGGCGGAGAATTCGGTACGAACGATCAGCCCCGCGCCGACGAAGGAATCCGAGCAGGACCGCACCGCGTAACCGACGGCAGCTGCGGGGGCGGGTGACGTCGGCGGCGGGCTGCTCGGACATGCGGGCTCCGGGTGGGGGAGGACGCGTCTTCGCCGGGTGGCAGCGATCTTACTGCTGCCGATCGGTCGCCGGACCCGGTGTAGGCCGAGGTGTTCCGGGCGCCGGCAACGCGGAGGTGGTCCACGGCAGGCCCGGTGGGCTCGCGGCCGGTAGCCCGACCGGGTGAACCGCGCTCGCGCGGGGACCCCCGACGACGGGTGCACCGGCATGCTGCCTTCGACGATGCGGTGCCCGCACGGCAACCGGGGCGGAGAGGATTCCAGATGGCAGACGGCGACGTGCCGGAGCAGATGCAGGCCGCGGCCTTCGACGAGTTCGGCGGTCCGGAGGTGATCACCCCGCGTATCCTGCCGGTGCCGCAGATCGCCGGCGACGAGGTTCTGATCAAGGTGTGGAGCGCCGGCGTCGGGGTGTGGGACGCCATGACCCGGGAGGGCGCACTGGTGCCCGAGGGAAGCGCCTTCCCGATCGTCCCGGGTGCCGAGGCCGCCGGCAGCGTCGCCGCTGTCGGCGGGCAGGTGACCAACGTCGCCGTGGGCGACGTGATCTACGTGTACGGCTACACCCGGCCGAAGGGCGGCTTCTACGCCGAGTACGCGGCGACCAAGGCCGAGTACGTCGCGAAGCTGCCGGCGGGCCTGCCGGTGGAGCACGCGGGCGCCATGCCGACCGACGCGCTGACCGCCTTGACGGGCCTGGACGTGCTGGGCCTGTCCGCCGGCGCGTGGTTGCTGATCTTCGGGGCGAGCGGGGGACAGGGTCACCTGGCCGTGCAGCTGGCCAAGCGGCAGGGGCTCAACGTGGTCGCCGTGGCGTCCGGGGCGGAGGGCGTGGCGCTGGTGAGCCGGCTCGGTGCCGATCTGGCCGTCGACGGTCACGGTGACCTCGCCGAGGTGCTCGGGCGGATCCGGGAGGTGGCGCCCGACGGCGTGGACGGCGTGCTGGCGATGGCCGGTGGGAAGACGCTGGAGAAGCTCAGCGAGGCGCTGCGCGACGGCGGTGTGCTCGGGTACCCCCACGGGGTGCAACCCGAACCGAGCGAGCGGCCCGGGGTGACGGTCAAGGCGTACGACGGCGAGACCGGGCCCCGGCAGTTGCAGCGCCTCAACGAGCTCATCGAGGCGGGACCGTTCGAGGTGCACGTCGCCCAGAAGTTCCCGCTGGGGCAGGCGGCGGAGGCACACCGTCGCCTGCAGACCTCCTTCCCGGGCAAGCTGCTGCTCACGGTGGTCTGACAGCCGGTAACGCTGCTCGATGCGTCGTACGAGCCCGGCTCGCTACCCGATCTCCCGTGTGGGGGCGCGGCCGGCGGGTAGGGGTTCGCCATGGTGAAGCGCGCGGTGTGGCAGGGGCTGGTGGCCGGGTTGGCGGGGGCGGCGGTGATGACCGCGGCGGAGAAGCTGGAGCAGCGGGTGACCGGGCGGCCCGACTCCCATGTGCCGGCCCGCGTACTGGCGCGGCTCACCGGCCTGCCGGAGGCACCGACACGCCAGCCACGGTGGCGCAACCTCGCGATGCACTACGGCCAGGGCGCGCTCGTCGGCGTGGTGCGCAGCATCATGGCGCAGGCCGGTCTGCGGGGTGCGTGGGCCTCGGGGATGTTCACCGTGGTGCGGTTGACCAACGATCAGATTCTGGAGAACGCCACCGGAGTGGGGGCGCCACCGCAGACCTGGCCGCGCGGCGAACTCGTCGTCGACGTCCTGCACAAGTCCATCTACGGATTCGTCACCGGAGCGGTCGCGGACACCCTCGCCGCCCGCGACGGCGCCGGCCCCGGCCAGCGGCACGCGGCGCTGCGCCCCGGCCGCCGCGCTGACGTCGGCCCGCTGCCCCGAGGCGAGGCATACGGCGTACGGGCACGGCGGGGATAGCCAATTCCTTGGGCCGGTGATCCGGTGTGGCCGCCAGGCCGGCACGGCGTGGAGCCTGGTCCCGGAAATCATCGAGCCCGCGCAGATCGGGGTAACCCAGCTCGATTCATGTCGAGGTCGAGAACATTTCGCCCCTGCGGAAAGCGGGGACTGGCTCCGGGAGCTGCCTGAGGCTGATCGGGGCGGGTTGTCGCGTAACGATCGCCATTATTTCGCCGGCATGACGAAAACATTCATAACCGAACTCCCCGGGTCGGCTCCTCCACCGGCAATTTGGCGGTGGCCGCGCCCTGGCCATTCTTGCGCGGCGGGCGGTGGCGGTGATCGCGAGGCAGCGGCCAGCGTCGCCGGCAGCGAATATGTGGACGAGAAGAATTCGCTGCGACAATCGTGAAATCGTGCGGAGCGGTGCCGAAGTGAAGCATGACACATCCGTCGGCGCCGTTTCGTCGGCGGCGCCGACGCTGAACAGCGAAAGGGACCCGCCGCGCCGGTCGCCGCGCCGCCGGAACCCGCCCGGATCTCCTTGACGGCGTATCCGTGATGCGATCTCATCGGGGCCGGCGCCGACGAATCATCAAACGGCCGGCGCCGTCCGGCGTCCCGTCTTCGTGGTCGTGCCATTCACCCTTGGCGCGCGACCACGGTGGATGCCGCCCATTTCGCCCGCCCGATCGGTGGGCCCTTTCGAAAGGGAGTGCACAATGACGTCACTCGGTGTCAGGATGCTCGGTGCGGTCGCCGTCACCGGTATCGCAGTCGCGGCCGGCGCGTCACCCGCCACGGCCTCCGCCGACAGCGACTTCGCACTGGAGAGCGCCGGGGTCAGCGCCTACGGCAGCTACGACATGATGATGAGCATCCCGGAGCGGCCGGTACCGCCGGTGGCGGTCAACGGGACGCTCGCCGTCAACGCCCCCGGGCGGTGCGGCGTGGTCCAGATCGCCACCAACGGGCCGGCTGACGAGCTCGTCTGGCGGACCTTCGCCGCGCTGTGCACTCCTGGTAAGACGACCGCCCAGACCCGTTCCGAGCTGCTGTGGGGCGGTTTCAAGCCACGGCTCCGGCTGTGCGTCGGCACCACGGTGGCCCGGGCGGAGCGTGGCCGGGTCTGCGACACGTACACCCCGCCGGTCGGCTGACCCGGACCGCGCAGCACGGCCCGGGCAGCGCGACCAGCGTGGCCCGGGCCGTGCGCGCTGTCGAGTGGTGAAGCCGGGCTCACCCCGCCTTCGCCCTGGCCCGGGCCAGGGCGACGGTCCGCCCACGCTCGGACTCCGGGAAGCGGTCGAGCATGGTGCGCACCTCGTCGGCGCTCACGTTGGCGCCGAACAACTCGCTGCCCGGTTCGAGTCGCACGCCCTCGGCCAGGGGGCCGGCGACGACCGGATCGAAGCCGAGCCGGTCCACCAGGGATGCGACGACATCGAGATCACCGGGGTCGTCGCCGGCGATGGCGATGGCCTTGCGGTCGGGTGTGCCGCTCGGCCGCGCCCCGTCCTCGAGATCGTGGTAGCCCATGTGGTTGAACGCCTTGACGACGCGGGAGCCGGCCAGGAACGCCTGGACGGTCTCGCTCGACGAGGTGCGCGGGTCGGTGAGGTCGTCGCGGATGCCGTCGATCTCCCACCAGTAGTTCATCGCGTCGACGACGAGCTTGCCGCGCAGCGCCTCGACGGGGATGCTCCGGTACTTGCCCAGCGGAAGGGCGAGGATGACGATGTCGGCGCCGGCCACGGCGTCGACCGCGGTGGTGGCCACCGCTCCGGGCGTGAGCACCTCGATGGTGAGGGCGATCTTCTCCGGGTCGCCGGAGCCGGCGACCCGCACCCGGTAGCCGGCGCCGAGGGCGAGTCGAGCGAGCACGGTGCCCACCTTGCCGGCACCGAGGATGCCGAGGGTCCGGGGCTCGCTCCGGGCGCTGTCGTTCATGTCGTCCTTCCGCTCTCCGATCGGGCGTTCGTGATCAACTGGCCAGGATGTCACGGACCATGGGAATCACCTTGGTGCCGTACAGCTCCACCGCGCGCATCCGGGCGCTCACCGGCTGGGCTCCGGCGGTGTAGATGAGGTCGAACCGGCCCACGCCGAGACTGCGGATGGCGCGGGCCACCCGGCGGGCGACGGTCTCCGGGGAGCCGATGTAGAGGGAACCGTCCTTCACCTCGGCATCGAACTCCGCGCGGCGGATCGGCGGCCAACCGCGCAGCGCGCCGATTCGGTCCCGCATGACGCGGTAGTACGGCCAGTACAGCTCCTTCGCCTCCTCGTCGGTGTCGGCGATGAAGCCGGGGGAGTGCATCCCGACCGGGTGCGCCGTGGTGCCCAACTGCTCGGCGGCCCGGCGGTAGAGGTCGATGTAGGGCGCGAACCGCTCGGGAGCGCCGCCGATGATGGCGAGCATGAGCGGTAGGCCGTGTCGGGCGGTACGCACCACCGACTGCGGCGAGCCGCCGACGCCCACCCAGGTGGTCAGGCGTCCCGATTCGGTCTTCGGGAAGACGTCGGCGCGCTCGAGCGGAGCACGCTTGGTGCCACTCCAGGTGACCGGCTTTTCGTCCAGCAGCTTCACGAACAGCTCGATCTTCTCCTCGAACAGCACGTCGTAGTCGCGCAGGTCGTAGCCGAACAGCGGGAAGGACTCGGTGAACGAGCCGCGCCCGAGGATGACCTCGGCCCGACCGTGCGACAGGGCGTCCACCGTGGCGAAGCGCTGGAACACCCGGACCGGGTCGTCCGAACTCAGCACGGTGACCCCGGAGGCGAGCCGGATCCGCGAGGTGCGCGTGGCGATCCCGGCCAGCACGGTCTCCGGCGTGGACACCGAGTACTCCGGCCGGTGGTGCTCGCCGAGGGCGATGACGTCGACCCCCAGTTCGTCGGCCAGCACCGCCTCGTCGACGACCTGGCGGATCGCCGCGGCGTAGGAGACGAGCTTGCCGGAGTCGTCCTCCGGCACGTCGCCGAAGGTGTCGAGGCCGAACTCGAGATCAGACATGGGTGGGCTCCTTTGCCAGCAGCTCCCGGACCCGCGGCGCGACCTCACTGCCCAGCAGCTCGATGGTGCGCGCGCGTGCCTCGCGAGGCAGGTGCATGACGTCGTATTTGAGGTCGAAGCGGCTCAGCCGCAGGTCACGGGCCATGGTGGCGATCTTCTGCGCGACCGTCTCGGGTGACCCGACGAAGAGCGCGCCACCGTCGAGCTCGGCCTCGTAGCGTTTGCGGTCCGGCTTGTAGAAGCCGCGCTCCTCGGCAAGCGCCGCCACGACCGGCTGCCAGTACCGCCACCAGGTCTCCACGGCCTCTTCGTCGGTGTCCGCGACGAGGCCGAGCGAGTGCTGCCCGATCGGCTGCACGGGATGCCCGAACTGTTCGAGCGCCCGGAGGTAGAGGTCGACGTTGCCGGCGAACCGCTGTGGGCGCCCGCCGATGATCGCCATCATGAGCGGGAGTCCGTAGCGGGCCGCGCGGACCACCGAGTTCGGGCTCCCGCCGACACCGATCCACGTCGGGATGCCACCGGCCCGCATCCGCGGATGCAGGCGCTGCTCGATCAGGGGACTGCGTACGGTGCCCGACCAGGTGACCTTTTCGTCCCGCTGAAGTCGGACGAAGAGGTCGAGCTTCTCCTCGAACAAGCGCTCGTAGTCCGCCAGGTCGTAGCCGAACAGCGGAAACGACTCGGTCGCTGACGCCCGCCCGAGAACCAGCTGGGCCCGGCCGTTCGACACCGCGTCCAGGGTCGCGAACTCGTGGTAGAGCCGTACCGGGTCGTTGGTGCTGAGCACGGTCACCGAGGTCCCGAGGCGGATCCGATTGGTCGCCGTCGCGATCGCCGCGAGCAACACCGGCGTCGCCGAGTCGTTGTGGCCCTCCCGGTAGTGCTCGCCCACGCTGAACACGTCGAGGCCGACCGACTCCGCGAGCCGTGCCTCGTCAATCAGCAGCCGCACCGTCTCGGCGTCGCTCAGGACCCGGCCGCCGTCGGTGGCGACCTCTCCGAACGAGTTGAGCCCCAGTTCAAAGCCCTCAGCTGTCATCGTCTCCTCCTCACGCTCGCTTCCCGGCGGCGATCTCGCCGCAGGAAGCCCTCGACGATTGACACGTCAACCATGCTAGCCTCAGGATTGACATGTCAACCAGGAGCGCGAGATGACGAAAGCCACACCTGACCGGCGGGCCGGACGCCAGCTACCGAGCGCGGCGGAACTGCGGGCCTGGCGCGCCTACATCGAGACGGCGGAAGCACTCAGGTCTCAGCTCGCGTCCCGCCTCCAGGTCGAGTCTTCCCTCTCCCCGGGGGACTACGCCGTGCTGCTCGCCCTCAGCGAGGCACAGGAGCGGCAGCTGCGCTCCTCCGAACTCGCGGCCCAGATCGGCTGGGAGCGCAGCCGGCTCTCCCACCATCTCGGGCGGATGGAGCGGCGCGGGCTCATCCGCCGCCAGGAGTGCGCAACGGATCGCGGTGGGGCGGAGGTCCTGCTCACGCCGGCCGGAGCCGACGCGTTCCGGCGCTCCACGGTCCCGCACCTGCGCGCCATCCGCGAACTCTTCGTCGACGCTCTCACGCCGGATCAGCTCGCCGCGGCGGGCGAGATCGCCGCGGCGCTGCGCGCGCACCTCGATACGCACCAGACTCCTCAGGCGCCGCGAAACGACCGGTGAGCCCGGACTTTCGTGGCACGGGCGGTTGGACCACGGCGCCCTGCGGGTGAGCCCGCGAAGGGTTCACCGAGCGGCGACTCGATCAGCATCCCGGCCACCAAGTAGGTGGTTGGTCCCCGATTCGGTGCTTCTGACGCATCCGGGATGTCTGTCCATCCTTGTTCCCTATGCTCCAGGTGACATTCCTACCCGATCCAGGACTCCGGCCGGTCCTGCGCCGCGTGCTGCCCACGCCGAGGACCCGCTGGGCTGGCGTCGCCTCGGGGCGCCCCTGCTGCGGCTTCCACCGCCGGTTCCGACAGAAATGCGTGAGACACGATGAAGGACGCGGACACCATAGTCCTGCCCCGGCTGACGTCGACGGAGGTCGACGTCGAGGACCCCTGGGGCGAAGGCCACGACATGCCCCCCAGCCGGCGGCCGACCCCGTCCGGTGGCGGGTCGCCGCCTGGCTGGTACCGGCACTGCTGACGGTCGCGCTCTGCCTCGTCCGGAGCGGCGCGCCCGCCCCGCCCACCGAGGACGCCCCGGAATGGGCCATCGCCGGTTCAGCACTGATGCGCTGGTGGGCGGAGGTCCTCGGCGCGCCGGGCCCGGCGGTGCGGGCGGTGTCGATGGTGGCCATCATCGGTGCGGCGGCTCTTGTCGGGCTGTTGGCGGCCCGACTGTTCACGCCGCGGGTCGGCCTGCTGGCCGGAGTGATCTTCGCGCTGGTGCCGACGTCGACGCGGTACGCCCAGGAGGTCCAGCCGTACGCGCTGACGGTGTTCGCCGCCGTGCTCGCCACGTTCCTGCTCGTGCTGGCCGTCGACCGGCCGACGTTCGGACGCTTCGCCGGCTACGGCGCCTCGGTGCTGCTGCTGGGCCTCTCCCACGGTCTCGCGCTGCTGTTGCTGGCCGGGCACGGCTGGACCGTGTTCGCCTTCCGGCGCGGCGTGGCCGGCCGCTGGTCGACGGTGGCGCTGTTGGGTGCGCTACCCACGGCCGCCGCGCTGGGACTGTTCGGCGGGCAACCCGGCGCGCCGATCGCGCGGGGATCGAAGCTCACCCCGGACGTGTTGGCCGCGGCCCCCCGGGAACTGTTCGGCGTCACCGCCCTGGGGATCGTACTGCTCGTGTTGGCCCTGTTCAGCCTTCCGTTGCGGCGCTCCGCCGCCGTCTACACCGCGTGGGCGGTGGTGCCGCCGCTGGGGTTGCTGCTCGTCGCGCAGGCGACGCCGATCTGGCTGCCGGAGGTGCTGCTCTTCACGCTTCCGGCGTGGGCGACGCTCGGCGCGGTCGCCCTTACCCGGGTGCGTGCCCGGTGGTGTGCGCTCGCCCTGGTGGCGATCGCGGTGCTCGGTGCGCCGGCACAGCTGGCCCGGCCGGCGTTGGAGGGACACGAGCGGGCGACCGGCGATCTCGCGAGGTTCATTCAGCTGTGGACCGGGCCCGCCGGCGGCGAGACGCCGCACGGGGCTCGCCCGGCCCCCGCCGGTGGACGAGAACGGCCGGCGGAAGAAGGCTCCTGGGGTATTTGAGCAACACGCACGCTTTGGGCTGATTGCCCGAATAGCATCAGCTCCGGTCGAGTTCGTGTCGGGCAGAATCCTTGGGGGGCAACGTGGGGATCGCCAGCGATAGCCGGCTGTCTCACGTCGCGGGGCAGGCTACCGCGGGTGCTCCGGCCGTCTCCCCGCCCCGGACCTCGGCGGAGCAGCCCCCCGACCGGCGACAGCGCAACGTCAGAGCCCGTCGCGCCTACGCGGCGTGCGGGACGACGGCCGGACCGTTGGTCGCGCCACGGCACCCGGCGGCGGCGGTCGAGTTCCGCCATGCCTTGTCGCCGGCGTCACGGCTGATCCTGACGCTGTTCGTCCTCGTCAACAGCGCGGCCGGCCTGCTGTTCATCGGCTGGCTGCTGCTCCCGGCGCACGTGCCGGGGCCGGGCGTGACCGGGATCGGGAACTGGCAGACGATGACGGCCCGGCTCGGCTTCTGCGTGGTCGTCGGCGTCGAGCTGATCCGCCTCGCGCAGAACGTGGTGATCTGGGTGTTCGCGTACCACGCCAAGGATCCGGTCCCGGTCGATCCGCCGGTCGGCCTGCGGGTGGCCCTGCTCACCACCATCGTGCCCAGCAAGGAGCCGATCGACGTCGCCGAGCGGACCCTGCGGAGGATGACACAGATCGTGTACTGCGGCCAGGTCGACGTCTGGATCCTCGACGAGGGGGACGACCCGGCCGTGAAGGAGATGTCCGCGCGGCTCGGCGTGCGGCACTTCAGCCGTAAGGGCCGCCCGGAGTACAACCAGCCGAGCGGTGAGTTCCGGGCCCGGACGAAGTCGGGCAATCACAACGCCTGGCGGGCGGAGCACGAGCACGGCTACGACGTGGTCGCCAACGTCGACCCGGACCACGTCCCGTTGCCGGGCTTCCTCGAACGGACCCTCGGGTACTTCCGCGACCCGGACGTCGCCTTCGTGGTGACGCCCCAGGTCTACGGCAACATGCACCAGAACTGGGTCGCGCACGGCGCGTCGGTGCAGCAGTACCTCTACAACGGGCTCATCGCGCGGGGCGGGAACGGGCTGGACGCGCCGCTGCTCACCGGCACCGGCCACCTCTACCGACCGGCGGCCTGGCGGAGCATCGGGGGCTACCAGGACTCGATCATCGAGGACCATCTCACCAGCATCCGGGTCCACGCCGCCGTCAACCCGCAGACCGGCAACCGGTGGAAGGGCGTCTACACCCCGGACGTGCTGGCCATCGGGGAAGGCCCGACCTCGTGGGCGGACTACTTCAACCAGCAGAAGCGGTGGGCGGCCGGCATCTGCGAGATCCTCATCCGCCCCGAGCTGCGCGCACCGCGCGAACTCGGTGGACGGCGCCGCTGGCAGTACCGCCTGCTCCAGTTCTACTACCCGAGCGTCGCCGTCAGCCTGTTGCTGGGCAATCTCGCCACGGCCATGTACCTGCTCACCGGTGTGGGCGCGGCCCAACTCGACGTCACCGTGTGGTCGGTGCTGTGGGGTTCGAGCATGGGCACCTGGTTTCTGCTGTGGCTCTGGCTCCGCCGCTTCAACATCGCTCCCCACGAACGGGAGGAGATCGGCCTGGTCGGGATGGCGCTGGCGCTGTTCGCCGGTCCCATCTACGCGGCCGCCGGTGTCAGTGCGCTGCTTCGGCGGAAGCTCGGGTTCGTGGTGACGGCCAAGGGGAAGCTGCGCACCACCGAGTCGCTCGGCACCTTCCGGCTGCACTTCTGCTGGGCGGCTTTCGCCGCTGCCCTGCTCGGCGCGAGTTTCGTACTGGACACCAGCTTCACCATGCTCCACGTCTGGCCGATCCTGACCCTCCTGACAGGTCTCGGTCCGCCGCTGATCGCGCTCCTGTCGAACATCACGGCCCGCGGAAAGCAGCACGACGACACGGCCGAGCAAGCCGCGCCCGCCGGCAATGAGGAGCGCCAACCGCCGAAGTCCCGGGTGCCGGCGAACGGGGGTGTGCCATGGCCAAGCTGACCGTCCCGCGGGTCATGACGGTGTTGATCGCCGCGCTGCTGCTGGCCTACGCCTTCGCCATGGCGCCAAAGACCACGGCCGAGGGCCGAAAGGAGGCGCCGTCCGACCGGGTTGCCGCGGCCGGACCAAGCGCGGTGGCGACGGCCGAACCAGGCTCGTCGCTCGGACCGGACCGGAAAATCTTCCCTCCGGCCGGTAAGACGTTCATCGGTGTCATGACTCAGGAGGGCCCGCACGACTTCACCGCGGTGGACATGTTCACGGCGGCCGCGAAGCGCCAGCCGCAGGTCATGCTCTTCGGCTCCGGATGGGCATCCGAGGCATTCGACCGGACGCCCTTCGACCGGATCAAAGACCGCGGCATGCTGCCAATGCTGGGCTGGGAACCGTGGGACTACCGATTGGGCGAAGCGGCCATCAAGAAGGGGCTCCCGACCCGCGAGGTCGACAGGTTACGGAACGAGCAGACCCAGTACCGGTTGTCCCACATAGCGCGCGGGGACTTCGACAGCTACCTGCGATCCTGGGCCGAAGGGATCAAGTCACTCGGCTACCCGGTGGCCATCCGGTTCGCCCATGAGATGAACGGCTACTGGTACCCGTGGTGCGAGCTGGTCAACGGCAACCGACCGGGCGACTACGTCAAGGCGTGGCGCCACGTACATGATCTGTTCCGGGCTGCCGGGGCCACCAACGTCACGTGGGTGTGGAGCCCGAACAACATCTGGGACGATTCGCTCCCCAAACTCTCCACGTTCTACCCGGGCGATGCCTACGTCGACTGGGTGGGCATTTCCGGCTACTACACCACTGTGTTCACCTCGGACTACCGGCCCTTCGACGTGATCTTCGACAGGATCATCAAGGAGATCCGCGCCTTCAGCAGCAAACCGCTGGTCATCACCGAGACCGGTGCCTCCGACGCCTACGGGCGCAAGGCCGAGTGGATCACGCGGGCATTCCGGCTGCTGCCCCGCTACAAGGACATCATCGGCGTCATCTGGTTCGAAGTGAACAAGGAGAGGGAGGTGGACTGGCGCATCGTCAGCTCACCGGCCGTGACAAAAGCCTTCGCCAAGGGGGTCGCCGGCCCTCGTTACCAGGTCACCTGGTCGCCAGACATGCTCCTGCGCAGGAAACTCGAGGACTAGATGTTCCGTACCCGGCCTCGTCCCGGTCGATGTCGACACCCGCACCGGCAGGACGGGTGACCCGGTGCCGGGCCATTCACTCACGTCACGCCCGGCCAGGACAGACTGACGAACCCGTACCGGGTCAGGAACTTCACCGCGGCGTCGGCGGAGCGCCCGGGGGCGAGGCTGCCGACCAGGACCTGCCGGCGGTTGACGACATGGCCGAGCCGGTCGCTCGCGCCGACAGCGAGGAACGCCACCCGCCGAGGTTGCGGGTGGCGGCTGAGGGGGTTCTGCAACGATGAGGTTGACCGTTCCGCGGGTCCTGATGGTGCTGATCGGCGCGCTGCTACTGACCTACGCGTTCGCCATCGCACCGACCACCACGTCCGGGGGCCGGGAGGACGGCCGGGTTGCGAAGGCCGAGCCAGGTGCGGCGGCACCGAGCCCGCCCCCCCGACCGGCTGCGGAACTCTTCCCGCCGGCCGGCAAGGCGTTCATCGGTGTCATGACACATGAGGGCCCGCACGACTTCACCGCGGTGGACATGTTCACGGCGGCCGCGAAGCGCGAGCCGCAGGTGATGCTCTTCAGCTCAGGGTGGGCGTCCGACACATTCGACCGGACGCTTTTCGACCGGATCAGCAGCCGCGGCATGCTGCCGATGCTGGCGTGGGAACCGTGGGACTACCGCCTGGACCAGGCGGCCCGCAAGAAGGGCTTCAGCGCCCGCAAGATCGACAAGATCCGCTCCGACCAACCCCACTACCGGCTGTCCCGCATCGCCCGGGGGAGCTTCGACAAGTACCTGCTGTCCTGGGCCCAGGGCATCAAGTCACTCGACTATCCGGTGGCCATCCGGTTCGCCCACGAGATGAACGGCGACTGGTACCCGTGGTGCGAGACGGTCAACGGCAACCGGCCCGGCGACTTCGTGAAGGCCTGGCGGCACGTCCACGACGTGTTCGAGGCGGCCGGGGTCAAGAACGTCATCTGGACGTGGAGCCCGAACGTCAGGTGGGACGACTCCACCCCGGAACTCTCCACGCTCTACCCGGGCGACGACTACGTCGACTGGATCGGACTCTCCGGTTACTACGGCCCCGGGGCGCTCTCGACGTACCGGTCCTTCGACGCGATCTTCAACCCCACGATCAAGGAGATCCGCGCCTTCACCCACAAGCCGTTGGTCATCACCGAGACCGGCGCCTCCGACGGTAACGGGCGCAAGGCCGAGTGGATCAAGCAGACCTTCCAGTTGCTGCCCCGCCACCGGGACATCATCGGCCTGATCTGGTTCGAGGCGAACAAGGAGGTGGACTGGCGGGTGGTCAGTTCTCCGGCCGCCGCCAAGGCCTTCGCCCAGGCGGTAGCCGCCCCCCGGTACGACTTCGGCTGGTCGCCGACCATGCTGCCGCGTACCCAGATCGAGGAGTAGGCGGGCCCGGCGGCGGCCCGCGGACCGGGACGGTGCCCGCGTAACGGCACCTGGCGGCGGGCCAGAAGTTGATCGGCCCCCTACAATCCTGTGGCACCTGTCACACCCGGCTCCGGGTCGTCGCCGCGCCGGGCGCACCACTCGGCGCGTGGAGGGGAGCCTCGGGAGTGAGTCCACGTCACGGATCCGGTCCTGACGGCATGTGGCGGATCGGCCCGATCCGCCTGCTGGCGGTGGTGGGAGTCGGCTACCTGATCATCGTGCTGACGCTGGCGGTGATGAACGTGGATCTGGGTCTCGGGGGGTCGCCGGCGGCGGATCGCCCCGGTCCGACCGGCCCGGCGAGCCACCTTGATCCGGCCTTCCCGACGCCGGACCCGGCGACGGCCACCTCGGCCGAGGGCGGCCGGGAGGTGCGCGTCGGATCGGTGGCGACCCGACCCGCCGCGCCGTCGACGGCACCCCCGACCACCCGACCGCCGGCCACCCGCCCGCCCGCCGCCCCGGCGGCACCGATGGTGGTGCGGTCCTACGAGGCCGAGTCGACGGAGAACGGCCTGGACAACATCAGGATCTACGACTGTCCCGGCTGCTCCGGCGGGAAGAAGGTGGGCAACATCGGGCGCGACATGGGAACGCTGCAGTTCAACGGCGTGACCGCCCGCACCGGCGGGTCGGCCACCGTGACCATCGCGTACGTCAACGGCGAGTCCCCCCGGGTGGGGCAGATCAGTGTGAACGGCGCGGCCCCGATCACGTTGACCTTCCCGGGGACGGGCGGGTGGAGCAGCGTCGGCACCATGGTCGTGACGGTGCCGCTCCGACCCGGGTCCAACACGCTGAAGATGTTCAACCCGGACTCGCCGGCACCCGACTTCGACAAGATCACCGTCGCCGTCAGGTAGGGCACCGCTGGCCGATGTGGTCAGACGCCGGAGGGGTAGCTCTCGGGCTCGGCGAGGCTGGCGGGCCGAATGTGCAGCGGCCGGACGGCCTGGGACTGGTCGACCCAGCAGAGGGCGTCGTAGCGGTCGCCGAGCACGGTGGAGACGTAGTTGCCCCAGCTCTCCCGTTCCGGGTGGTAGACCACCCCGACCGCCCGATGGTCGAGTTCGTCGGTGAGCAGATCGGGACGGCCGTCCCGGGGAAAGACGAAGAGCGCCTCCGGCGGCGCGGCGGCGTGCAGCGCGTCCTCCAGCGAGTGCCGCCGGCCCGGCGGCATCGACATCACCCGCATCGGCGCCCCCCAGGCGTCGCCGGCCACCACGGTCCCCCGATGGGTGGCGAAGCCGACCAGGACGACCTGGTCGACGCCGTGGCGCTCGCGGGCGAGCTGGCCGATGTTGACCTCACCCGCCTCGACCATGTCGGTGGCCCGGGCGTCACCCACGTGGGTGTTGTGTGCCCAGACGACCGCCTTCGCGCCCGGTCCGTAGTGCGTGAGCAGCCGGTCGAGGGTGTCGTCCATGTGCCGGTCACGGACGTTCCACGACTCGCGGCCACCGCGCACCATCGCCCGGTAGTAGCGCTCGGCGCCGGCGACCACCTCGGCGTTCTGCCACGCCCCGAAGCGGCCCGCGCCGTCGGTGGCGGCCCGCTCGTGCAGCGCGGCGAGCAGGTCGACGACCTCGTTCTCGCAGCTGTTCGGCACCAGCCGGGTCGCCAGCGCGTACTGCTGGGGGTCCTCGTCGTACGGCTGGAAACAGCGGTAGGCGGCCAGCGCCGCCGGCACCTGTTCCGGGTCGTGCTCGCGCAGGTAGACGAGGATCTCGTGCAGCGACTCCCACAGCGAGTACACGTCCAGGCCGTGGAAGCCGACCCGTGCCGGCTCGTCCAACTGGGCGTTGTGGGTCCGCAGCCAGCGGGTGAAGTCGACGACCTCCTCGTTGGCCCACATCCAGGTCGGCCACCGCTCGAACGCCGCGAGGGCCGCGCGCGGATCCGCAGGCGCGTCGCTGCGGCACCGTACGCTGCGATCGACCCGGTCACAGTCGGGCCAGTCGCCCTCCACCGCGACGAACGAGAAGCCCTTCTCCTCGATGAGCCGGCGCGTGATCGCGGCCCGCCAGGTGTAGAACTCGTGGGTGCCGTGGGTCGCCTCGCCGAGCATCACCACCCGGGCGGCACCGACGCGGTCCATCAGCACGTCCAGGTCGCCCGCGTCGGTCAGCGGCGCCGCGAGCCCGGTCACCTCGTCGTCGTAGCGTCCCATCGCGCACTCCCGCCGCCTCGGATCCGGCCCGTTGCCACCCGGCAGGCGCTCGGGCTCACCGGCGGGCGCCCCCGCAGCTCCCGCGGGTGCCGCGTCGCCGTCACGGACACGTCGGCCCGTGCCTACCCGCACCGGCTGGGCGCATGCGTCCGGCTGCCGTCGATCGCCGGTGCCGTCGCCGTAGGCGAGGAGGTGCCGACCGCCCGAAGACGGGTGGGCGAGCCGGCCCGGCCCCCAAAAGGCCCGGAATCAGGAGGAATGGCCAGGGGTCCGGCAGGGCACATGGACGGGGTGAGCGAGGCACACAACGAAGCGGGCATGTGGGTCGTCGACGACCTGGATCAGCTCGTCACCCTGGTGCAGAAAGCCGCGGACGAGTCGCTGTACGTGCGGTGGTCCCGGGGACCGCAGGCGGACCTGACCGACGAACGGCAGGCCAGCCAGTCCAGCCGGGACGCGCTGACCGGGACGGAGCTGCCGGGCCTGTCCGCCAACCCGCTCGCCGTGGAGTCGTGGTGGGGCGACCGGCCCCTGCGGCTGTGGATCGCCCGCCGGCTGTACGACTACTGCCACCTGCGGGACCTGCGTGGGCCCGGCGTACGCCCGTGGGTGCTGTTGGGCGAGCAGATCGGCCGGGGACCCGACAACGAACCCCTGGTGATCTGCCAGCGGCCGCTGGCCTGGGTCAGCGAGGCGGCCCTCAGCCAGGCCCACCGGGCCGTGGCGGAGCAGGCGTCGCAAGAGTGGGGTCCGCTGCACCGCGCGGACTGACCGGTGAACGTCCCGCCGGCACCCGCCGGCGGCCGGCGGGGTCAGAAGGCGCGCCGGTACAGCGAGCAGCCCCGGCACACCTCGGGCGGCTCGCCGCCGAGGAGGCGGTGCCGGAACTCGCGGTAGCGCTCGCCGTACCAGATCTGTGGGAAGCTCTGCTCGGTCAACCGGCCCAGGGACATCCGGTCGTCGCCCATCACCATGCAGCACGGCTGCACCACGCCGGTGCTGGTGATGTAGGCCGCCTCCCAGGGCCAGGAACAGCCTCGGCCCGAGGGTGGGCCGGCGTCGACCGGGGCGCCGGGGCGCGGCAGGCGCAGCCGCACCCCGTGCTCGCGCGCCGCCTCGCCCGCCTCGTGGAAGGCGGTCGCGGCGCGGTCCGCGTCCGTCCCGGTCCACAGTGCCTGGTCCGCGGTGAACTGCCGGATGCCGTCGTACCCGCCGGCGGGATCGGCGTCAAAGAAGTTGTGCGAGAGGTTCTGCACGTGCAGCTCGTCCACGCCGATGCGGGCCAGCAGGCGCACCAGGTCCGGCAGCTCGGTGACGTTGTCCCGCATCGCCACGAACACCACCCGGATCCACGGGGTGACACTGCCCGCGGCCCGTTTGGCGTGCACCAGCCCGGCGAGGTTCGCCACGACGCGGGCGAAGTCCGCCCCCTCGCGGACCGCCTCGTAGACGCCCGCGCCGGCCCCGTCGAGGGAGACGTGCAGCCAGTCGACCCGGCTGTCCACCAGCTCCTCGGCGCGGCCACGGGTGAGCAGGGTGGCGTTGGTGTTGAACCCGACGGTGATCCCGCGGGCGACCGCCGCCCGCACCATCTCCATCAGGTACGGCGACAGCAGCGGCTCGCCCAGTCCCTGCAGCGTCATCCGGCTCAGCGCGGGTACCTCGGCCAGCAGCCGGTGGAACAGGTCCGGCCGCATGGCCCCGGCGAGCTTGTTGACCGGGGGCCGGTACCGGACCAGACACATGACGCACCGCAGGTTGCACGCCGAGGTGACCTCCAACTGGAGGTGCGGCGGCAACGGCGGATCGTCGATGTCGGTCGACATGCCACCTGATGCCCGGACGCCATCGGCTGAAACCGGCTGCGCGCCGGGTACCCGGTGTGCCGACGGCCCGGCGACGCCGGCAGCCGGTCACTGTTCGTCGTCGATGACCTCGGTCCGGTCGTCGCGCGTGACGGTCACCGGAGGGTGCTCGTCGGGCTGGGGCGCCTGCGCCAAGGTGTGGTGGGGATCCCCGTCGGGGGAGTAGAGCACCCGGTCGGTCTTGCCGGTCTTCTCCCGGTCTTCCTCCGGCTCCGTCACGTCACCCTCCTGCTGCCGCTCGTGTCGCCCACGCTACGCGGCCGGCTCGCTGGTTGGTCCGGTTTCCGCCCGGTACGTGCCGGTCGGCGCTGCCGTGGGGGCCGGCGGGGGAGCGGTTTCGCCGGTGCGGCTCGCTCAGCCCGGCAGCCCGGCGGGACGGCGCTGCTCGCCGGCCAGCAGGGCGTACGAGGCGAGCGCGCCGGCGAGGACCGCGTCCACGGAGATGACGAAGCCCCGGTCCATCCCGTCCGGGGCGAGGGCCGTGCCGGTCACCAGGGCGGTGACGGCCACCAGCACCATCGCCACCCGCACGAGCTGGTGGGGGTCGGGTCCGCTCGGGTCGGCGTGCCGGGACGGACGCCCCGCCACCATCAGCAGGGCGCCGACGGCTCCGGCGGCCCCGATCATCAGCGAGGGCACGGCGAGCCCGTCCACCCCCTGGCGCAGCATGCTCCCCCCGGACCAGGCCAGCAGCCCGAAGATCACCATCGCCAGGAGGTGCGGGAGGGCGCCCCGGCCCACCCGACGCGTCCGGTTCACCGCCGGGTCGTTTCCGTCTGCCACGACAGTCCTCCGCTCGGCCAGCATGCCGTCGATGTCATCGTCGCACCACGGCGCCCGGATGGCAGCAGTCGATGAGCGCGGACCCCCCGACGGATCCGCCCGGTTCACGCCGCCGTGCGGCCGGCGAAGCGGGCGGACCGGGCGCGGTCGGGCCCCGGCGGTGGGCCGGGGTGACGGGTCACCCCGGCCCGGTGCCGGTCGGGTCAGGGCAGGGTCCAGCGCTGGGCGCCGGTGCCGTTGCAGTCGTGGATCTGCAACGGGGTGCCGTCGGTGGTGTTGGAGGCCGGGATGTCGAGGCAGCGGCCCGACTGCGGGTTCTTCAAGCCGCCGTCGGGTTGTGCCGCCCACTGCTGCGCGCCGGTGCCGTTGCAGGTCCAGAGCTGGACCGGGGTGCCGTTCGTGGTGCCGCTGCTCTTGACGTCGAGGCACTTGCCCAGCCCGCGGACGGTGCCGTCGCCGGGCAGCGTCCACCGCTGGGCGCCGGTGCCGTTGCACGTCCACAGCTGCACCCGGGTGCCGTCGGCGGTCTGGCTGGAGCTGATGTCGACGCACTTGCCCAGCCCCTTGATCTCACCGGTCCGGGCGCCGCCGGTGCCCACGCCCGGGCCGGTGAAGGTGTAGCTGTCGACGTCGAGCAGCGCGCCGCTGCCGCCGGTGAACACCAGGTACAGGTCGTGGGTGCCGTCGTCCGGCCTGGTCACGGTGGCGCTGAGTTCGGTGTAGTTGTCCCAGCCGCCGGTGTTGGGCACCGCGATCCGGGCGACCTCGGCGCCGGTGGGGGAGTCGTACCGGAAGGAGACCGTGCCCCCGGCGCCCCCGGAGGAGACCCGGGCCCTGACCCCGGTGATGCCCTTCAGGCTCACCGCGTGGTGCCGGACGTTCTCCCCGTTCTGGATGTCACCGAGCCGCTTGCCGCCCTGGGCCGCCGCCTGGTCGATCACCTTGGGGCCGTTGAGCGTGACGTGGTGCTCGGCCTGCCACTGCTTGGGGTAGAGGCTGATCTCCCGTTCCCCGGTCAGCGGCACGGAACCGGTCGCGCCCCGGTCGGTGTAGCTGCCGCGCAGCACGAAGAAGAGCACCGAATCCGGGCCGGCGTGCACCGGACCGGTGTTGAAGGTGGCCGCGCAGCCGGTGCCCTGCCCCTCCTCGTGCGCGTGCTCCTGGTGCCCGAGTGCGGCCCGGACCACGATCGCCGAGCAGGCCGGGGCGCCGTCCTGCGGGTCACTGGCCGAGGCGGAGACGGTCAGGTCCTGACCCCAGTCGAAGAGGCCGCCCGCCGGCAGCCCGCTCAGGGTCACCGTCGGCCGGTTGTTGCCGACGACGACCGGCACGGTGGTGGTGCCGCTGCGACCGGTGCCGTCGCTGACCGTCAGCCGGGCGGTGAAGCTGCCGTTCGACGGGTACGTGAACGACGGGTTGGCCGCCGTCGAGTCGACGCTGCCGTTGTCGGTGAAGTCCCAGGCGTACGTCAGGGGGTCGCCGTCGGGGTCGGCGCTGCCGGCGCTGGAGAAGGTCACCGCCAGCGGCGCGAGACCGTTGTCCTGGTTCACCGTCGCCCTGGCCACCGGTGACCGGCCACCCTGGACGTAGTTGATTTTGTAGAGTCCGGCGTCGGCGGCGCCGGAGAACCAGCCGCTGCCGTACTCCAGCAGGTACAGCGAGCCGTCCGGGCCGAACTCCGCGTCGATCGGGTGCACGAACGACATACCCGCGAGCACCGGCTCGATCACGGTCGGCGCGCCGGTGGCCGGGTTGCCGTCGGCGAACTGGACCTCCTTGATCCAGTTGCGGCAGTACTCGGAGATCAGCAGCTTGTTGTCGTAGTAGGCCGGCCACTTGACCGGGGAGTTCAGGTTGGGGTCGTAGTGGTAGACCTCGACGTGGTTGGGCGAGCCGCAGCCGCCCGGGTTGTCCAGGGCCGGCCAGTCGTCGCTGCCGCCGTGCTGCTCCCACACCAGCGCCGGCTTCGTCGGCGGGAGCTGGGTCAGCCCGGTGTTGCGGGGCGAGTCGTTGACCGGCCCGGTGGCGCCGCCGCAGGGGAACCAGCCGCGCGGGGCGTTCGCCGCGAAGTCCCAGTCGTTGTACGCCACGTTCGGGCCGCCGCAGTAGGGCCAGCCGTAGTTGCCGGGCCCGGTGGCCCGGTTGAACTCGTCGTAGGCGGCCGGCCCCCGGTTGGCCAGGTCGGCGCCGGCGTCCGGGCCGACCTCGCCCCAGTAGAGGGTGTTCCCCGCCGTGCGGTCGACCCAGATCCGGTACGGGTTGCGCACCCCCATCACGTAGATCTCCGGCCGGGTCTTCGCGGTGCCGACCGGGAAGAGGTTGCCCGACGGGATGGTGTAGCTGCCGTCGTTCTCCGGGTGGATCCGGTTGATCTTGCCGCGCAGGTCGTTGGTGTTGCCGGACGTGCGCTGGGCGTCGTACTGCGGATTGCGGGTCGTCCGCTCGTCGATCGGCGCCATCCCGGCGGAGTCGCCGCCGGAGTTGGTGTTGTCGCCCACGGCGAAGTAGAGGCTGCCGCCGGTG
The DNA here is from genome assembly GCF_900091515.1 of Micromonospora purpureochromogenes. Lineage (NCBI taxonomy): Bacteria > Bacillati > Actinomycetota > Actinomycetes > Micromonosporales > Micromonosporaceae > Micromonospora > Micromonospora purpureochromogenes. The sequence goes on from NZ_LT607410.1 coordinate 3,057,225, forward strand.
TCCCAGCTCATCGAACCGGCGGAGTGGCAGCAGAGGTCGCGTTCGGTGGGCCACTGGATGAGCACGTCCTCGCTGGCCGGGTCGAGCGCCAGGGTGGCCGGGTTGAAGGTGAACCGGGAGATCCGGTTGACCAGCGGGGTGACCTTGGGCGAGTAGAAGAGGTAGACCCAGCGGTTGGTGTCGAAGTTCGGGTGCGCGGTGATGCCGATCAGGCCGTCCTCGAACCGGGCGTCGAGGGCGAGGGTGAGCGCGACGGTCGTGGACCGGGTGGCCGGGTTGAAGAGCCGGACCTGCCCGCCGCCGGCGCTGGTGCCCCGGTTGATGTAGAGCACCTTGCCGTCGGACAGGACGGCCAGTTCGATCGGCTCACCCATGGTGAGTCCACTGTCGAGGGTGATCTTCTCGAATCCGCTGGTCGGCGGGACGGCCGCCGCCGCGACCGCCGGCTGCGGCGCGGCCGGCTCGGCGGCGGGGTGCGGGTGACCGGGATGGGCGAGGGCCGCCGACGGTACGGCGCTGGCGAGCGCGGTGAGCAGGGCGGTGGCGGCGACGAGCAGGCATCGTTGCGGGACGCGTGACACGGGACCTCCGAGCGTCGGGACGAGCTCGGTGCTACTTCCGCCGCCGCCTCGAGGAGCACCGTGGGGTGCCCAAGACATTAACGTCTTTCGTTCGACCTGAACAGAAGTGGGGCGCGTTCAATCGAAAGTAGTCGAGATTCGGAGGAATGTCGTGGCTCAGCTCGCGAAGGAGTGTGCGCCCAGCTCCCACCGGCGCAGGTCCGCCGGGCCGCGCTGCGCGTTCATCCGGGCGATGTTCTCGCGGACGTGCCGCAGGTGCGCCGAGAACGCCTCGGGGTTCGCCCCGCCCCACCGCGCGAACACCTCCTCGGCCTGGCTGTTGGCCCCCAGCGCCTCGGTGCGGCGGCCCAACTGCCACAGGTATCCGCTCAGGTTCGCCAGCACGGCGGCCAGGTCGAGTTCGAAGGCGACCGCGTTGACCCGGACGAGGTCGCGGTAGATCGACAGCGACGCCTCCGCGGCGTCCACCGCCGCCCCGACCTGCCCCAGGTCGGCGTGGCGCAGCCCCACCGTGTTCAGCGCCAGCGCCAGCTCCGGCAGGTAGACCGACGGCTCGTCGTCGCTGAGCCGGCGCCAGATGCCCTCGGCGCGCCGGACGGTCTTCAGCGCCTCCCGGCCCAGGCCGAGCTGTGCCTCGATCACCGCGAGGTTGGTCAGCGCCCCGGCCAGGCCCAGCTCGGCGGCGACCGATCGCGGACCGGCCTCGAAGAGGTCGACGGCCAGCCGCGCCACCACGACCGCCTCGGGGTCCCGACCGACGTTGGACAGGCGGGTCCCGAGGTTCCCCAGCGTCTCCGCCAGCGCCCGCCGGTGGGCCTCGCCGTCGGCGCCGGGAACGTCGGCGAGCGGGGTCAGCAGCTCGACCGCCCGTTCGACGCTGGCCAGCGCCTCCGGGTAGCGGTTCAGCGCGGCGAGCCGGTGACCCCGCAGGTGCAACGCCCGGGCCAGCAGGGCCGAGGTGGCCGGGGACGCCTCCGCGCGCAGGGCGGCCTCGCCGGCCGTCACCGCCCGGGTCAGCTCGTCCAGGGCCGCCTCGCGACGGCCGACGTTGGCCAGCCGGCGTCCGTACCCGAGGTGCAGTTGCGTCCGCTCGACGTCATCGGCGCAGCCGGGCAGCCGGTGGGCGACCAGCCGGGCTGTGATGTCGCAGGCCACGATGTCGAAGTCGACGTGCCGCCCGTCCGGCAGCACCGGCTCGATCGCGGCCAGCAGGTCGACGCCGGCGTCGGGCAGGTCGACGATCCGGGCCAGCACCGCGCCGCCGGCGGCGATGGCGAGCCGCGGCTCGGCCCGGAGCGCCGGCAGCAGCACCGCGGTCGCGACATGCCGCCAGGCGGTCGCCACCTCGGTCAGGACCGTCAGCGCGTTCGCCCGGACCAAAGTCGCCGTCGCGGGTGACATGCCCTCGGCCCGCAGCAGCGCGCGGGCCGTCCGGTTCGCCCACGGTCGCGGCGGGTGGGCGGGCCAGGCATGTCCGGGTACGGCGAGCGCCAGGTACGCCTCACCGAGCCGGTCGGGCTGCAACGGTGCCAGCACGTACGCCGGTTCCCGGGGTGGATAGCAGGTCCCGTGGTCGGCCAGCAGGTTCTCGACCACCGGCTCCGCGCCGATCCCCGCACCGGCGAGGATCTCCCGGCCCACCTCGTACGGCACCGCGCCGGTCAGCGCCGCGGTGAAGACGACGCGGGCAAGCTGGTCGGGCGGGCTGGACGTCGCCCCGCCCTCGCGCAGCTGCTGCCAGTGTCCGATCTCCCGGTCGAGCAGGTAGCCGTGCAGGTCGACCGGCGTGGCGGGCACCGGCCCGCCGTCGCGGCCGGCGTCGACGGCGACCAGCGCCGCCAGCTGGACGGCCAGCGCCGTCTCGTACGCCGGATCGCTCAGGTCGGGCGTGGTCACCGCGGCCAGCCGGGCGTGGGGGACGAACTCGGCGAAGCGGGCGGCGGCCGTCCTAAAGAGCCGCTCGCGGGTGGTCGGGTCGACCGCCAGCGGTGCCAGTGCGCTCTCACCGGACCGCACGCCGATCGTGCCGAGCCACTGGCGCAGCGCCGGCCACCAGTACCCCTGGGTGCGGGCCAGCACCAGCACCCGCACCGGCCAATCCCGGCGCAGCCGGGGATCGGTGAACAGCCGGCGCAGCTCACCGGCGGGCCACCGGTCCGCGTAGTCCACGATGACCAGCAGCCCGTCGCCGCGCCCGCCCCGGGCGGGCGGGCCGCCGGGCGCCGGCGGCCCGGGGTCGCGGTGGGCGCGCAGCACCTCCCAGTCCGTCGCTCGGGCGTCCGCCGCGAACCGGTCGGCGAGCCGGGTCTTGCCCTGCCCGCCCGGCCCGTGGATCAGCAGCGCCGCGAAGTCCGGCGCGGCCGCGGGAGCGGCCAGCCACTCACGCAGCGACCGCCGCTCGGCGTCGCGACCCACGAACGGCACCGCCCGGTGCCGCGCGTCGAGCAGCTCGGCGAGCCGCAGCTCCCGGTGCGCCGGTGGCTCGTCGCCGGGTGGGGCGGTCAGCCGGTACCCGGGCAGCCCGGCGAACACGTCGCCCTCGACGTACCCGGAGACGGCGACGCTGCCGGGCGCGCCGGCCCACGCGTCGCCGGTGTTGGTGACGGCGTAACCGGCCGGGCGCGGCCCGCCGCGCGGATCGCCGGTCATCGGTCCCGGCGGCGAATCCCGCTGATCGCCTGGCCACCGCCGGTGGCCTCGGCGTCGCCGGTCCGCGAGACCTCCAGTGACGCGGCATCGCCGGTGGGCGCGTCGACGCCCGAGGCGGCGTAGCCGCCGGCGGCGGCCGTGGCCCGGCCGGTCGCGCCGGCCCGGGCGCGGGCCCGACCGCCGGAGCGCGCCGCCCAGACGGCCACCCCGACCCCGGCGACGCCCGCCAACGCCGACACCGCCGTCGCGACCCGGTCCGCCGACTCCCAGCGGAGCACCCCGAAGGTGATCGCGAGCAGGGCGACGAGCACCCCGGTCGCCAGCAACACGAGGTGACGGTCTCTGTTCACTCCGTCATGCTCTCGGCCGCGCCCGCCCGGAGGTATCCACCGCTCGGCTGCTTCCCCGGCGCGGCCGGCGTCAGTACAAGGTCACCAGGGGCTGGGTGGACCGCACCGAGGCCTGGGAGCGACGGGCCGGCGGGCCTGGTCAGCTCTCGACGCCGTTGAGCGCCTGCATGATCACGTCCGTGACGGCCTGGGGCTGGCTGACCATGACGACATGGGAGCCCTCGATCTCGGTGATGGTCGCCCCGGCGCGCTGCGCCATGGACCGCAGGACGTCACTGCCGGCGGCCCTGTCGCTGGCCGGGATCGCGGCCCACGACGGCAGGTTGCGCCAGGCCGGCGTCCCGGTGGGCTGAGCGAACGCCAGCGCCGAGACGGGCCGCTGGGTGGCCGCCATGACTGCGGCGTCCTTCTTCGACACGTCGGCGGCGAACGCGTCGTGGAACTTCACCGGGTCGATGAGGAACTCCGTCTCGGTGCCCTGCGCGGTCGGGTACTTCACCTCCATCAGCGCGGAGGTGAGCACGCTGTCCTTGGAGTCGCCCTCGATCGCCAGCAGGGTCTCGCCCTCGTCCGGGGCGAAGGCGGCGACGTAGACCAGTCCGACCACGTTGTCGACCTGGGAGGCGGCGTTGGTGATGACCGCCCCGCCGTACGAGTGGCCCACCGCCAGCACCGGGCCCGGGGTCTGCTTCAGCGCGCTCGCGACGTACGCGGCGTCCTCGCTGACGCCGCGCAGCGGGTTCGGCACGGCCTTCACCGTCACGCCCGCGGCCTGCAGACGCTCGACCACGCCGTTCCACCCCGAGCTGTCCGCGAAGGCGCCGTGGACCAGGACGACGGTCGGCGGGCCGTTCGATGCAGTGGCCATGGTGATTCCTCTCAGCGCAGTCCGGCGGCGCGGACGAGGACCCGCGCCGGCGTCGGTCAACTACCGAGCGTAGCCAGAGTGGTACGCGGAAAGCGGCGTTTCCGCACCGCCGGCCTCACCGGGGCGGCTTTGCGCCCGGCCCCCGGGCGGAATCGCCAGGGGCGCAAGCAGTCCCGGCCGAGCGCGCCCGGTGGGCGGTCCCGGACCCGTAGGGTCATCGCTGTGGCGCGCATCGTCCAGCTGCTGGCCTCGCCGGTGCACCGGTACGTGGGCCGGCCCGCGGACGGTCCGCTGCCTGCCCCGCCCGGCGAACTGGTGACCGAGGTCCGGCTCCGCGCCGAGCTGGGCATCGTGGGGGACCGGTACTTCGGTCGACCGGCGCACCGCCAGGCCAGCGTGACGGTGATCGCGCAGGAGTCGTTGCCGGCGGGCGTGGACCTTGTGCAGGTCCGGCGCAACATCCTGACCACCGGCATCGCGGTGGACGAGCTGGTCGGGTCGGTCCTGGTGCTGGACTCGGGGGACGGCCCGGTCAGCCTGCGGGTCAACCGGCCGGCGAACCCGTGCGCCTGGATGGACGCCACCGTCGGCCCCGGCACCTGGCGGGCCCTGCGCCGTCGGGGCGGCGTGCGCTGCACGCCGCTGAACGACGGCACCCTGCGCGTCGGTCCGGTCGACGTCGTCGTCGAGCACCAGGGCGACCGCGACGGCGAAGATCCCCGATTCCGGTAGACCGGGTCGGTCGACCGTGCCCGGCAGGCGCCGTGGCGGACGACCGCCACGGCGCCTGCCGGGTCACCAGGTGGACGGCGGGGGCGGCGTCACGACCGGCGGCCGGTCGTCGCAGGTGATCGTGTTGGGCAGCAGCCATGGGGCGAGCCACCCGCCGTCGTTGCCGCCGAGGTCGGTCAGACTGAACTCGGATCCGGCGGGGGTGAAGTGGAAGGAGCCGCAGTTGTTGACGCCGACCACACCCACGTGGCGCGCGTCGACGTTCGCGAACGAGGCGGAGCCCGCCGTGCGGGCGCTCACCACGGACGTCCCGGCGCCGTCGACCCGGACGTCGCGGAAGTGCACGTTCGTGATCGCGTACCGGTCCTTCACCGGCCAGTCGCTGACCAGCATGACCGCGTTGTAGGTGTTGTCCAGGTAGTGGTCGCCGACCACCTGGATGTCGGCGTCGATGCTGCGGTCCAGAGCGTAGAACCAGATGGCGCCGAGGCCGATGTTCCAGTTCAGCTCGTAGGTGCCGGCCCGGGCGGTGGTGTTCTCCGTGATCCACAGGTGCCCGGTGAACGGCTCGGCGCCGAACCGGGAGCCGACCTGGATCGCGCTGCCCTCGCGCACCGGGTCGGCGACCAGGTTGCGCGAGACGGTGTTGTCCGTGCCGCCGTACACGGCGATGCCGTTGGCCAGGACCGGCGACTGCACGGTGTTGCGGTCGATGATGTTGCCCGCGTTGCCGGTCTCCTCCGACCACATGGCGAGGCCGTCGTCGCCGCTGTTGCGGACGAAGTTGTTGCGCACCACGGAGTTGGTGACGCCGGTGTGGAAGTTCAGGCCGTCGGCGATCTGGTCGACGATGACGTTGTTCGTGACCCGCAGGTCGGTCATCGGCCCGTCGAACCAGAGTCCCACCTTGGTGTGGTGCAGGTAGAGGCCGTCGACGCTGGAGTGGCTCAGCGCGCCACCGACGCCGTTGACCTGGTCGGTGTCGATGCGCTCGCGGACGTCGCCCTCGATCGCGAAGCCGGACAGGTGGACGTTGCGGCTGCCGCCCGCCGACGCGGGCCGGCCGTAGAAGCCGACCCCGGTGTGCACCGAGCCGTCCGGGGCCGGGGTGTCGAGCGCGACCTCGCGTCCCTTGACGATCGTGTGCCAGTTGCCGGCGCCCTCGATGGTGACCTCGTCGACGATGACGTGGCGGTTCACCCGGTAGGTCCCCGGCGGCAGGTAGACCTTCAGTTTGGTGCGCCGGGCGAAGGCGATCGCCCGGTCGAAGGCGCCGGCCGAGTCGCGGCGGCCGGTCGGGTCCGCGCCGAACGCCAGCACGTTCGCCGCGACCGGCACGACCCGCGGCGGGGCGACCAGCTCCGAGTCGAGCAGGTCGATGACCGTCCACGGCGCGACGCTGCCCGCCGGGACCGCGAGCCGCAGCACGCTGCCCGCCGGGTACGTCGGGCCGAGCAGCATCCGCTGCTCGTCGTAGAAGTGATGCGGGCGGAACGGCCTGGTGATCGTCGGGGTGGGCGTGGTGGCCGCGGGGACGCAGGAGCATTCGGTGATCCACCAGTCCGGGTGCAGCAGGCCGGCGGTGGGGTCGTTGGAGAACGGGTACTGGTTGTAGAGCCAGGCGTACTGCGAGGTGAGCATCATGGTCCGGGCGGGTCGGCGACCGACCGAGACCGCCAGCGGCGCGGTGATGCCGCCGCCGGTGGGCGCGTCCGGGATGCTGTAGCGCACGGTGATGGCGTTGGTCGCGGCCGGCAGCGTGAACTCGACGAACTGGCCGGGCGCCAGGCTCACCGCCCGGCGACCGGAGGCTTCCGACGCCAGGGTGTACGCCGTGCGCCCCGGGCCGATCAGCGTGCCGTTCGTGGTGGCGTGCTCCGCCTCCTGCTCCAGGAAACCGACGTCGGCACCCCGGCCCGCGACGAGCGACGGGTCGAGAGCGGCCCGGGTGACCACCGGGGGCGCGGCCGGGACGGCCTCGGCCCGGGCCGCCCCGGCCCCACCGGTCACCGTGGCCGCCATGACCGCCGCCACGGCCGCCGCCCCGACGGTACGCCGGCGCGCCGGTCCGCCCGGCCGTCCTGTGCTGGTTCGAGACATCCCGTGATCCGTTCTCCCGAGGACCCGACGACCGTCATCGACGCCGCGCGCAGCCCCCGTCGTGCCGCGGTGGATGTCAGAAGCGAGGCGAGTTGGTTGTGGTGATGTTATTTCTACAACCTGTCAATATTCAAGCAGGTGTTTGTGCAGTAATTGCAGAGCCCGCTTGCCTGTCTCCGGGCGGCTTCGCGCCGGGCCTGCCCGGCGCCCAGGCATGAAGCTGCCGCGTCGTCGACTTCTGACGTGACACGTCAACGTGCAGTTCACTTCTTGCAGAGTGGGTGACGTATCATCGCGGCGTGACGAAGCGACTGACCGAGGTGGCGAGGAAGGCCGGCGTCAGCGAGGCCACCGTCAGCCGGGTGCTCAACGGTCGTGGCGGCGTCTCCGAGTCGACCCGGACCGCCGTGCTCACCGCCCTGGACGTGCTGGGCTACGAGCGGCCGACCAAGCTGCGGGGGGAGCGGGCCCGCCTGGTCGGGCTGGTGCTCCCGGAGTTGCAGAACCCGATCTTCCCGGCGCTGGCCGAGGTGGTGACCGGATCGCTCGCCCAACGGGGTTACACCCCCGCGCTCTGCGCCCGGACGATCGGCGGTGTGTCCGAGGCGGACTACGTCGAGATGCTCCTCGACCACCAGGTCTCCGGCGTCATCTTCGCCGGTGGCTCGTACGCGCTGGCCGACGCCTCGCACGAGCACTACCGCCGGCTCACCGACCGTGGGCTGCCGGTGGTGCTGGTCAACGCCGGCGTCGACGCGCTGGACTTCCCCCGGGTGTCCACCGACGACGCGGTCGCGGTCGAGCAGGCGTACGGGCACCTGCGCTCGCTCGGACACGAGCGGATCGGCCTGGTGCTCGGCCCGGAGGGGCACGTGCCGTCCCGACGCAAGCTGGACGCGATGGTCCAGGCCGCGAACTGGGGCGACGACCGGGAGTGCGTCGAGCGCTCCAGCTTCTCGATGGAGGGCGCCCGGGTCGCCGCGACCAAGCTCGTCGAGCGGGGCGTGACCGGCATCATCTGCGCCAGCGACGTGCTGGCCCTGGGCACCATCCGGGCCGCCCGGCGGCTGGGTCGGGCGGTGCCGACCGACGTGTCGGTGGTGGGCTTCGACGACTCCGCGTTCATGACCTGCACCGATCCGCCGCTGACCACGGTGCGGCAGCCGATCGAGACGATGGGCCAGGCCGCGGTGGACCTGCTGGTCACCCAGATCGAGGGGGCCGGCGTGCTGCACGACGAGCTGCTGTTCGAGCCCGAACTGGTGGTACGCGGCTCCACCGCGCCCGCCCCCGGCCGCTGAGCCGGCTCCGCCCCGGTCGTCGGTCGGCCGCCGGCCACCGTTCCCGCCGCTGACCGTCCCGGCGGCCACTGACCGACGATCCGGCCACGAACTGCCGCGCCCCGAACGCTGCTCCCGGCCGTCGACCGCTGCTCGCGGTCGGCGGCCACTTCGTCGTTGCCGTGGACCAGTGCCGAGCAGCACCGGCCCGATCCAGTCGGTCCACTTTGTCCACCCGCCACGCTGACCAGGTTGGACGGGTCGGGCCATGGGTGCGGCGGTGGCCCGGACCCCGGAAGGTTCCGGCGCAGGCGAACGGACCGGGTACGGGCTCCACAGCTGCGAACATCCCACGAACCGGTCGTCACCCGAACCTCTGTCAACATCTGCCACCCGGACGTCGTGTCCTTTCAGGCCGCGATCGAAACCTTGCTGGAATCAGTCGGCCTCGCTACAGTGACTCCACTCACAGCTGGCCCCGACGTGGCTACCGGGGTCAGGTCACCCGATCGATGTAGATCACTGGCAGGGCAGCGCCGCGGTGCGATCACCGCAGGTCGGCGACGTCCTGAAGACACCCGTTTTCGAAGGGATGGACAGATGTCCGTACCGCGGTACCGGAAGGCTGCGGCGTTGGCGCTCGTGGCCGGCCTGGGCCTCAGCCTCACGGCGTGCTCCACGAAGAGCGACGACACGACGAGCGATGCCGGTGGCAAGGTCACCATCACCGTCGACTGCCAGCCGGTCGGCTCCCAGAAGGAGCTGCTGAAGAACTGGAACGACGATGTCGTCGAGTTCCAGCGGCAGAACCCGAACATCGTCATCAAGAGCGTCAGCGTCGGCGAGCAGTGCAACAACCCGCCCGACTTCACCGCCCGCCTCGCCGGCGGCACCGTGACCGACGTGTTCTACGGGTACATGACCGATCTCCAGCAGGTGCTCGACTCCGGTCAGGCGATGGACATCACCCGGTACGCGACCAAGGACACGGTCCCGACCTGGGACAGCGTCGACCCGGCGCTGAAGGAGGTCTTCACCGACGGCGGCAAGCTCTACGCCGTCTCCGTGAAGAACTACTCGATGGGCCTGGTCTACAACAAGGTCCTGTTCCAGCAGGCGGGGCTCGACGTCAACAACCCGCCCAAGACCTGGGGCGAGGTCCGCGGCGCCGCCAGGAAGATCTCCGCGCTGGGCAACGGCATCGCCGGGTACGCGGAGTACAGCGCCGGCAACACCGGAGGCTGGCACTTCACCTCGCTGCTCTACGCGCAGGGCGGCCAGGTGCTGACCCCGGACGGCAAGAAGGCCGACTTCAACAACGCGATGGGCAAGCAGGTTCTGCAGAACCTCAAGGACATGCGGTACGGCGACAACAGCATGGGTGCCCGCCAACTGCTCCAGTGGGGCGACCTGCTGACCAACGCCGGCGCCGGGAAGGTCGGGATGTTCATCGGCGCGCCGGACGCCACCCAGGCGATCGTCAGCCAGTTCCAGGGCAAGTTCCAGGACTGGGCGATGGGCCCGCTGCCCGGCCAGGACGGCCCGGCGAAGGCGACGCTCGGCGGTGGCGAGGGCTACTTCTTCAAGAAGGGCCTCTCCCCGGAGCAGGTGAAGGCCGGCCTGAAGTGGATCGCGTACCAGAAGCTGACGCCGGGCAAGGGCCAGTTCGACTACGTCCGGGCCAAGCCGCAGAACTACCCGGTGGGCCTGCCCCAGCCGCTGCTGTTCGCGAACGGCAGCGAGGCGCAGAAGCAGGAGCTCGAGCTGCGCAAGGCGAACGCGAACGTCGACACCACGAACTTCGCGATCTTCGAGGCGAACCCGGTGCCGATCAAGGGTGAGCCCCGCAACGCGCAGGCGATCTACGCGGTGCTCGACGCCGTGATGTCCGGGGTGCTGACGAACCCGAACGCGAACATCGACGCGCTGCTCAGGACGGCCGACGACAAGGTCAACAAGCTGCTCGCCGCCGAGAGCTGATCCGATCGGGTGGGGGCCGGCGCGCCGGCCCCCACACCCTCCGCGCCGCACGTCGGCCGCTGACTCACGCAGGAGTTGCCTTGGCGATCACCACCGTCCCGGGGACCACGCGGGGAGCGGGTCGCCCCGCATCGCCGTACCCGGCCGGACCGCGGCGTACGAGCCTCGGCCGCAAGGTACGGGACAACCTCACCGGGCACACCTTCCTGATCGGCGCGGTGCTCTGCTTCGCCGTCTTCTCCTGGTACCCGATGATCCGCGGCATCGTCATGAGCTTCCAGCGCACCCGGCGCGGCGAGACCACCTGGGTGGGCTGGGACAACTACTCGCGCATCATCGACGACCCCAGCTTCTGGACGGCCTGGAAGAACACCCTCTACTTCACGGTGCTCGCGCTCGTCCTCGGGTACGCGGTGCCGTTCTTCGTGGCGATCCTGCTCAACGAGTTCCGCCACGCCAAGGGGTACCTGCGGATCCTGGTCTACCTGCCGGTGATGCTGCCGCCGGCCTCCGCGCTGTTCCTCTTCAAGTTCTACGCGTACGACCCCAGCGAGGCGGGACTCTTCAACGCGATCCTCACGGCGCTGCACCTGCCGACGTCGCAGTGGATGCAGTCACCCGACATGACGATGCCGGCGATGGTGCTCGCCTCGACCTGGATGAACATGGGCGGCGCGGTGCTGATCTATCTGGCGGCGCTGCAGAACATCCCCGGCGAACTCTACGAAGCCGCCGAGCTCGACGGCGCCGGGATCTGGCGGCGGATCGTTTACGTGACGATCCCGCAGACCCGGCTGATCCTCGCGCTCCTGGCGATGCTCCAGATCGTCGCCACGATGCAGCTCTTCATCGAACCACTGATCCTCGCCAACGGCGCGGGCGCGGAGGACTCCGCGACCTCGGTGGCGTACCTCATCTACCAGCACGGGTTCTTCCAGAACGACCTCAACGGCGCCGCGGCGCTCGGCGTGATCATGCTCGTGGTGCTGGCCGGCTTCTCCGCCGCCTACCTGCGGCTGAGCGCGAAACAGGACTAGGACGGGGCGAGCAATGGCACAGGACTCCGGGACCCGGACCCTCATCTCTCCTGCCCAGCTCCGGCGGGGGCGCGGCAAGGTCGTCTACTGGACGCTGCTCGCCGTCGTCGTGGTGGGCTTCACGCTGATCTTCCTCGGGCCGCTCTACTGGATGGTCACCGGCGCGCTGAAATCCGGTCAGGAGATCGCGCAGACCCCGCCGTCGCTCTTCCCGGCCGATCCCGAGCTGCAGAACTACGCCGACGCGTGGACCAATCTGAACCTCGCCAAGCTGCTCTTCAACACCTTCTACTACGCCATCGGCGCGCTGCTGTTCCAACTCGTCCTCGACACCGCCGCGGCGTACGCCCTGTCGAAGCTTCGACCCGTGTTCGGCAACATGATCCTCGGCCTGATGCTGGCGACGCTGATGATTCCGGCGATGGTCCTCATCGTCCCGCAGTACGTGACCGTGATCGACCTGCCGATCCTGCACCTCAACCTGCTCGATTCGCCATTCGCGATCTGGCTGCCCGCGGTCGCGAACGCGTTCAACATCTTCCTGCTGAAACGGTTCTTCGACTCGATCCCGGAGGAGCTGATGGCGGCGGCCCTCGTGGACGGGGCGACGCCGCTGCGCACGCTGTGGTCGATCATCCTGCCGATGTCGCGCCCCATCCTCGGCGTGGTCTCGATCTTCGCAGTGACGGCGGTCTGGAAGGACTTCCTCTGGCCGAAGCTGGTGATGCCGTCGCCCGAGACCCGGACGGTCAGCGTCGGCATCTACGCCTTCTCGGGTGGTACGCCGATGAACGTGGTGATCGCCGCGTCGGTCATCGCCGCGATCCCGACCGTCGTCGTCTTCCTGATCTTCCAGCGAAACATCATGTCCGGACTGACCACCGGCAGCCTCAAGGGCTAGCTCCGCGCCGACGCCGGGCAGGCAGCCGCTCGGCCGAACCAGAGTCAAATCCGGCGAACCCGCCGACGTACCGACGCAGAAAGCAGGTGCTCGTGTCCACAGCAGACCAGGGTCCGTGGTGGCGTGGAGCCGTGATCTACCAGGTCTACCCGCGGAGCTTCGCCGACGGCAACGGCGACGGCATCGGCGACCTCGCCGGCATCCGGTCCCGGCTGGGCCACCTGTCCGCGCTCGGCGTCGACGCGATCTGGTTCAGCCCCTGGTACCCGTCCCCGATGGCCGACGCCGGCTACGACGTGGCCGACCACCGCGACATCGATCCGGTCTTCGGCACCCTGGCCGAAGCGGAGGCGCTGATCGCGGAGGCACACGCGCTCGGCACCCGGATCATCGTCGACGTGGTGCCGAACCACTGCTCCGACGCGCACCCCTGGTTCCAGGCGGCGCTCGCCGGCGGTCCGGACGCGCCCGAGCGGGAGCTGTTCTGGTTCCGCCCCGGCCGGGGCCCGGACGGCGACCAGCGGCCCACCGACTGGGTCGGCGAGTTCGGCGGCGAGACCTGGACCCGGACCGTCGACCCGGACGGCACCCCCGGCGACTGGTACCTGCACCTGTTCACCGCCGAGCAGCCGGACTTCAACTGGGACCACCCCCGGGTACGGGCGGAGTTCGAGGACATCCTGCGGTTCTGGTTCGACCGGGGGGTGGACGGCATCCGGATCGACTCGGCGGGGTTGCTGGTCAAGGACGGGACGCTGCCCGAGGCCCTGGCGGGCCGGCCGCACCCGTTCCACGACCTCGACGGGGTGCACGAGATCTACCGCGCCTGGCGACGGATCGCCGACTCCTACCCAGGGGAGCGGGCGCTGATCGGCGAGGTGTGGCTGCCGGACCGGGACCGGTTCGCCCACTACCTGCGCCCGGACGAGCTGCACTCGGCGTTCAACTTCGACTTCCTCGGCTGCGCCTGGGACGCGACCGCGCTGCGCCGCTGCGTCGACGAGACGCTCGCCGCGCACGCCCCGGTCGGCGCACCCGCCACCTGGGTGCTGTCCAACCACGACGTGACCCGCCACGTCACCCGCTACGGCCGGGCGGACACCACGTTCAGCTTCGCCGGCAAGCGCGAAGGCGTCCCCACCGACCTGGAGCTGGGCACCCTCCGGGCCCGGGCGGCGGCGCTGCTCACCCTCGCCCTGCCCGGCGCGGTCTACGTCTACCAGGGCGAGGAACTGGGCCTGTGGGAGGTCGAGGACATTCCGCCCGCCCTGCGCCAGGACCCGATGTGGGAGCGCTCGGGTCACGGCCGGGACGGCTGCCGGGTCCCGCTGCCCTGGGCCGGCGACGCACCGCCGTTCGGGTTCAGCCCGGACGGCGCGACCCGGACGCCCTGGCTGCCCCAGCCGGCGGAGTGGAAGGACCGGACCGTCCGGGCGCAGACCGACGACCCGCACTCGATGCTGGAGCTGTACCGGGCGGCGATCGGCGTGCGGCGTACCGAGGCGGACCCCGGTGACGGGACGCTGCGCTGGCTGCCGGCTCCCGACGGGGTGCTCGCCTTCGCCCGCGGCCCCGCCTTCGCCTGCCTGGTGAACCTCGGCACGACCCCGGTGCCGCTGCCCCCGCACGAGGCACGACTGCTCGCCAGCGCGCCGCTGGACGACGAGCTGCTGCCGCCGGACACCGCCGTCTGGCTGCGTACCCGGGAACGGCCGGGTACCCGGGAACGGCCGGCCGAACCCGGCGCCGCGCCGGCCTCCTGAGCTGCCCCGGCGCCGGCCGGTCCGTCCCGACCGGCCGGCGCCACCCCACGGCCGGTCCGTCCCGACCCGCCGCCACGTCGCCGGCCCCCCTCGCCGGCGCAACCGAACGGAGGTACCGCAGAGCGCAACGCCCGCCGGCAGCTGGGCGCCGCCCCATCGGTCACTCCTGCTCACCCAGATAGCGTGCCGCCTCCGTACGGAGCCCGGCGGGAGCCGCCCGCCAGACGGGTAGCGCCATGAATCGGCGCAGCTCCCGACGCCGCTCCTCGTCGGAGGCGGAGGGTGTCACGCCCAGCACCGGCCACAGCTCCCCCAGGGACCGGGCGGGCAGGTTCCATCCGGTGGTCCGCAGCCAGTCCTCGTTCCGGCCCGCCGTCGCCACGTCGACCTGCTGCGGTCCGAACATCCGCACCGCCTCGACGACCAGGCCCGCCTCCACCGCCGCACGAGCCTGCCCGACGAGCTGGTCGAGCTCGATCCGGTCCAGCGCCTCCGGTCTTTGTAACGATCCCTGCGGGATGACCGCCTGATCCCATGACGCGACGATCTTGTTCGCGTACCCGGCACCGGCTCGCCGCCGGCACGCCGTGGGATCACGGGGTTACCACCGAAGGGAGACCGCACGTGCGGTTCCGCACAGTGATCGGCTCAGTCCTGGCATCGACGATGGCCGCAGCGGCCGGCCTCGTCGCCACCACCGCACCCGCCGCCGCCCGGGACACCGCCACGCTCATTCCCGGCGTCACCCAGCTCGTCGACACGGCAGCCGGCGGCGGGCGGGTCTTCGTCTCCACGACCGACCGGATCGTGGTCGCCGACGCCAGTGGCACGCTCACCGGCACCATCACCGGCCTGGCCAGCCCGACCGGCCTGGCGATCACGCCCGACGGCAGCCGGGTCTACGCGGCGCTCTCCGGCTCCAACGAGATCGCCGAGATCGACGCCGCCACCCTCGCCGTCACCCGGCGGATCGACCTGTCCGCGTACCCGTCCCCCACCAACCTGTCGCTGGACGGCGACCGACTCTGGGTGGGCTACGGCGTGAAGGGCAGCTTCGTCGGCGGCGTCCTCAGCCTCGACCTGTCCGCCGCGGCATCCGCGCCGGTCCAGGTCGCCGACCGGATGTACGGCGCGCCGCTGGTCGCGGGAGCCGGCACCACGGTCGCCACCGGCGAGTCCGGCCTCAGCCCTAGCAACTTGCGGGTGTACGACGTGAGCACGACACCGGCGACGCTACGCGGCATCATCGACGGCTCCGCCAACGGTCTGTGGGACCTGAACGACCTCACCATCACGCCGGACGGCGCGCAGGCGATCACCGTCTTCCCCGGCTCTGGCCTGGACGTGTGGGACACCACCACGCTGACCAAGGTCCGCACCTACGGTTCCCGGTCGGAGTACCCGGGCGCCCCGCGGTCCGTCGTTCGCAGCGCGGACGGCGCATACCTCGCCGCCGCCTTCGACGGCGACACCTACGGCCCCTACGCCGCCGTGTACGACTCGGCCAGCGCCACCCGCACCTACCAGACCACCATCACGAACAACGCCACGCTGGTCGCCGGCAGCCTCTCCGTCATGGGCCACGACCTCTTCGCCCTGCAGGAGGACCGGCAGCGCAACCGGTACTACCTGTGGCGGGTGGAGGGGGCCACCCTGCAGGCGTCCACGCTGACCCTCTCCCCGGCCGGCACGGCGACCGCGCTCGACCCGTTCCCCCTGACCGGCCGGCTCACCCTCCCCGACGGCACCGCCCCCGGCGAGCAGCCGATCGAGATCAGCCGCACCCTGCCCGACGGCACCACGGCGGTCGTCGGCACCGTCAGCACCGCCGCGGACGGCACCTTCACCGCCACGGACACCCCGCCGGTCGGTGGCAGCGTCAGCTACACCGCGATCTGGGACGGCAGCCCGACCGTCCGCTGGTCGAAGACCACCACCAAGGTCGACGTGGCGACGCATGCCACCTCGCTGACCCTGACCGGTCCCACCACTGGGAACGCCAGCAGGTCGCTCACCCTCACCGGCCGGCTGAGCACCGCCGGCGACGTCCCCACCCCGGCCGGGTCGGTTGCGGTGTGGCGGGTGGTCACCAACCGCAACGGCACCACGGTCCTGGACCTGGCCCCGGCGACGCTCGCCGCCGACGGCTCGTTCACCATCACCGACACGCCCCCGGTGGGCGGCACGTACACGTACCACGCCCGGTACGACGGCAACGCCACGTTCTCGCTCTCGCACGTCGCCTACGACGTCGTGATTCGGGGTGGCGCCGGCTGACCCGGTGAGCCGTGATGGCGCCCGTCCGGCCCAACACCGGACGGGCGCCACCGTCACCCCCCGACGACCATCGCGAAGATGGTCCGTGGGCTGTGGGTTGTTCAACCTGTCACCCGACGGCCACTCCGACGGTCGGACAGGTCGCCCGCCGGGTCGGGCAGCACGTGCGGCGTCCGCGTCGACGGCGACGCCCCACCGGTCGTCCTCGTACCGCCAGAGCGACACCACCGCCGAACCGCCGTCCGGACGCAGCGGACGAGACGCCGCGGGGGCCGAGGACTCCGGCCGGGCGGGCTGCTCCGAGTGTCGGCTCTCGCCGAGGATTTCAGTTGGCGGGCCGCCGACCTGCGGAGTGAAATGTCGCCCCACCCCGTGTCACCGAAGATCGTCCCGCTGAGCATTTCAGTGCGCACACAGGCTGCCACGCCCATGGCCCGACCCCGGACCGCCGCCCCCGGGCAGGGAGCTGCCGGAGAATCTTGGTCACCACCCTTCACGTTCAGCCCCTCGCAACCCATCTACCTCCAGAGCCGCGCGATGCGCGCCCCGACCATCTGCTCGCGCCGATGCTGCTCGCCAACGCCAACTCCTGGGCGCAGCCGTAGGCCGCACGAGACGGCCGCCTCGTTGGCGTCCGAGGCCGACTGGCCCTGCTCCGCCGCGCTGGCGGTCGGCCCCATCGCGCCGACCCGACCCACCGGCGTGACAGGAAGTGGCGGCCAGACGCCGAGGGCGGTTGGCGGCACCAGTAGGTCGATCCGCGGTCGCAGGACGCGCTACTCGCAGCGGTCTTTTGCCGCGCCCGTGCGGTTCGCAGCAGTCCGGCCGGTGGGCGTATACCGGCATGTCGCGTCGACGAGTCCGGGCTGTCTCCTGGGTGCGTTCGTACAGGCAGGCGCGCCAGACCGCGGTTGGTCCGGCGGCTTGGGCGACCGGCCTGTCGCCTGGGCCGCCCCGTAGCACTACGAACTCCGCCTACCGGTGCGGGTGGCTAAGGGCACCTGCCGTCGTGCCTCAGCTCGTCCCAGGAGCAGCGGCGCACGCTATAAGATCACGCGGACCACGACCGCCCACAGCATGACGGCAACGGCGGTAACCGCGAGCATCAGCAGCGCTTTGAGCGCAGTTGGCATGTCAGTACGAACGATCACGCGGTTGACGAGAAGCGCGGGGCAGGCAATGGCGCCACCGATCAGTGAGCCAAGCGCAATGAGCCCGAACGGGAGAACCATCAGCAGTTGAAGCGTGAACGGGATCGCCGGCCCGGTGCGGTACTTCTCGTCGGCGATGGTGATGGTCGGGTAGGGGTCGAATACCCCGGTGCGTATCCGGGCCGCTACCGAGCCACCATCCGTCGTCGGCAAGTTGTAGTGGCCGCGACGGGAGCCGATGACTTCGGTGCTCCCCACCGTGACCCCATGCCTGCCGGTCAGGTCGTTCTTGATGTCCAACACCACAGGTCCCGCGAGCGTGGGGATCTTCAGAGGCTCGGTACGCATGGGCAGCAAGGCTAGAGCCTTCCGTTGGATTTCGTTGCCCTTGGCCGCCTCGTCGGACGCCGCGTGAGCACATGGTCGATAAACAGCCCGGCCAGCGCCGCACCCTCGTCGGAGGCGGCAGCATCGACGAAATCCTGGGTCCACGCCAGTTCGCAGGGAATCGCGCCGCAGACCACTGGCACCTGGGACCGCATCTGCTCAACGGCGGCCGCGGCGGCGAGGACCTGCTCCACGGTGCCCTCGGCTGCGATCCGGTCGGCCAGCTCGTCCGCGGCCGCGGTGATGCGCTCGAGCTCCTCCTCGCCCGGCCGGTACCACTCGAAGGCCGGGGTCTGCGGTGCGCCGGCGGGCCACACCTTCGGGGAGCCAAGGCTGACC
Organism: Micromonospora purpureochromogenes; assembly: GCF_900091515.1. Taxonomy (NCBI): domain Bacteria; kingdom Bacillati; phylum Actinomycetota; class Actinomycetes; order Micromonosporales; family Micromonosporaceae; genus Micromonospora; species Micromonospora purpureochromogenes. The sequence continues at coordinate 3,075,620 of NZ_LT607410.1, forward strand.
GCCACCTCCTGGCAGGAGCCGTCGCCGGCGCGGCAGCGAAGACCACACCGTGCGGCTGTGGAAGGTAGTGCGCACCTCGCGCCAAAAGCACGGCTCAGGTTGCGACCGAAATGCCAGGTGAAGTGCTGGAACTTATACCGAAAAGAATCTTGAGGTGCCGAACTTCTCGGTGAGAACCGACAGGGAGAGCGCCAACGGCGCCTTCCCGCAGACGCTGACCGTCGACCTCGGCGCGGCGGTGAACACCGACCGGGTCGTGCTGAAACTGCCCGCGGGCTGGGAGACCCGCACCCAGACGCTCTCGATCGCCGGCTCGACGGACGGCGCGGCGTACTCGACGGTCGTCGGGCCGGCCCGGTACACGTTCAACCCGGCCACCGGCAACACCGTGTCGATCACCCTGCCGGCCGGCAGCCGGCGCTTCCTGCGGCTGAGCTTTGCCGGCAACACCGGGTGGCCGGCGGGCCAGGTCGCCGAGTTCGAGGTGTACGGCGGCGGCACGACCACGCCGCCGACGACCACGCCGCCGCCCACCACCACCCCGCCGCCGTCGGGGAACCTGGCGCTGGGCCGGCCGGTCACCGAGACCAGCCACGCCGACGTGTACGGCGCCGGCAACGCGGTCGACGGCAACCCGGCCACCTACTGGGAGAGCGCCAACAACGCCTTTCCGCAGTCGCTCACCGTCGACCTGGGCGCCGCCCGTTCGGTGTCCCGGGTGGTGCTGAGGCTGCCGCCGGTGATGGCCTGGCAGACCCGTACCCAGACCCTCGCGGTCCTCGGCTCGACGGACGGCGCGACGTTCACCACGCTGAAGCCCTCGGCCGGGTACACCTTCAACCCGGCGACCGGCAACACGGTCACCATCAGCTTCCCCGCCACCACCCAGCGGCACCTGAGGTTGACCTTCACCGGCAACACCGCCTGGCCCGCCGGCCAGGTCTCCGAGTTCGAGGTCCACGCCGCCTGACGGCGCCCGTCTCCGGGCCGGTCGGCCGTCCCCGCGACCCGGCCGGCCCGGCAGCTCCACCCCGCCGGGGCAGCCCCCGCCCTCCGGCGGGCACCACCACCCCCGAGAGAAGGTGCAGCTCCGCCATGCCCGGAAACAGCACGAGACGACGTGCCCCCGGCCGGTGGCTGACCGCCGGCCTGCTGGCCACCGCACTCACCGCCGTCCGGCGGCGTCCGGTCGCGCGGGTCCGGCCGGGCTCCGCGTCCCGGCCCGGCGGTCCCCCGGCGTCGCTCACCCGCGTGGCGCCGCCGGCCCACCGCGCGGGGCGGGTCCGGTCAGGACCACACCCGGTGCGGTACCCAGCCGAGGAACCGGTCGCGCAGGTCGGCGGGATTGGCCGTGAGGTCCTGGGTGGCCGAGGTCAGGCAGGTCGCGAGGTACACCCGCAGGTTGGTCGACTGCTGCCGGTACTCGTCGAGCAGGATCTGCCGTCGGCTCGGGCAGGGCCATTCGCGCCCGCAGTCGCGGCACTGCCACGACGGACTCACCGGCTCATGTGGATCGGGCATCGGTCTCCGATCTCGGTGCTGCTGTGAACGATTCTCGGACATTCGGCCCGCCAATCCCACCGCCGATGAGTCCCATTCCCAGGACGAGCGGCTGATGGCCGGTGATGGGCCTGGCTCGTTGCGGCCCGCCCGACCAGGTGCTGCGGGGCGGCGCGGACTGGCGAGGGCCGGTGGAATCATCGGCCGGGGGTGCGGCGAGATCCGATGGGTGAGGATCGGGCCGGTCCGGGTGGACCATCCGGGTCCGCTCCGCGGTCTCCAGGTCCCACAGCAGGTGGTCGTTCAAGGCGGTGCGCTACAGGTGATCGCACGCGGGGGTCACGGCACCAGCCGGGCCCGGCCAGTCACTGCACGACGCTGCGCGACACCTCGACGATAGCCACGGGTAAAGGACGAAACCCCAGTTCAGAGGCCATATGATCTCCGCTTCGCGGAGTGCTGAGCGGGCGGCTGTCCTCGATCTGACTCCGCGGGGCGCGGCCGGGGTGCCTGTCCGCCGCCAGGGCGGCGCGGATGGCCGGCGCGGCCCGCCGGGCGCGCCGGGCGACGTCGGCGGTGCCGGGCCGGCCCCGGGCGTAGGCTGACCTGCGTGGATCACGAAGACCGGATCGCCCTGTTCCTCGACTACGAGAACCTCGCGCTGGGGGCGCGCGACCACCGCGGCGGCATGGCCTTTGACTTCCGCCCCATCGCCGACGCCCTCGCCGAGCGGGGCCGGGTGGTCGTGCGGCGGGCGTACGCGGACTGGTCGTACTTCGACGAGGACCGCCGGATGCTCACCCGGTCGCACGTCGAGCTCATCGAGATACCTCAGCGCATGGGCGCCTCCCGCAAGAACGCCGCCGACATCAAGATGGCGGTGGACGCGGTGGAGTTGGCCTTCGAGCGCGAGTACATCTCGACGTTCGTGATCTGCACCGGCGACAGCGACTTCACTCCGCTGGTCCACAAGCTCCGCGAGCTCAACAAGCGGGTGATCGGCGTCGGGGTGGAGAAGTCCACCTCCGCCCTGCTGCCGCCGGCCTGCGACGAATTCCTCTACTACGACCGGCTGGAGGGGGTCGACATCCCGCCGACCCGGGCCCGGCGGGCCCGTCCGGCACGGGTGCCCAGTCCGCAGCAGGTGGAGCAGGAACAGGTCGAGCAGGAACCCGAGCCCCAGGCGGCGGTCGAGGAACCGGTCCGCGACGTGGACACCCTCGCGGGGCTGGTGGCCCAGACGGTGGCCGGTCTCCAGGGCAGCTCCGGCGGCGAGGTGACCGCGTCGACGTTGAAGCGCACCCTGCTGCGCAAGGACCCGACCTTCAGCGAGTCCGACTACGGGTTCCGCACCTTCGGCGAACTCCTGCGCCACCTCGCCAAGCAGAACGTGGTCGAGCTGGCGGAGGGCCCGGCCAAGGGCGACCCGGAGGTCTCCCTGCCCGAACACGGCGACCGGGAGGAGGCGTTCGGGCTCCTGCGCGCCGTGGTCCAGGACCTGGCCGGCGCCGACGGCGCGGCGGCACTGTCCGGCCTGAAGAACCAGCTCCGGCGGGCGCGGCCCGACTTCAGCGAGAAGAAGCTCGGATACCGCAGCTTCCTCCAGTTCTGCAAGGCGGCCGCCACCAGCGGCGTGGTCCACCTGGAATGGAACGCCGACGCCGACGACTACCTGCTCACCCCGCAGGCTTCCTGACCCGGCCGCGTCGGCCGGGACCACCCGCGAACTGACTCCCAGCACCGGGTGGACCCCGCCGACCGGCCCTCACCATCTGCGTGGCGCCTCCCGCGCGTCCTCGCGGATGTGCTGCGCCTCCCCGACGCCCGTGTCGCGGACCGAGGCCACGCCCTGGGCCGCGGTGGACCTGACCTGCTCGGTCGCCTGGTGGACGGGTTCGCGCAGGTTGTCCTGCACGCCGTGCATCATGCCGCTGGCCTGCTGCTTGAGCTGGTCCGAGTGTTCCATGGCCTGGTGCTTGACGCGCTCGGCCAGCTCCCGCTCCTTGTGGCTGGGCCGCAGGAGCGACGAGGCCAGCGCGCCCACCCCGAAGGCGATGAGACCCGCGGCGAGCGGATTGCCCTCGGCCCGTTCCCGCGAGGCATGGGTGAGGCCCCGCGCCCGCTCGCCGGCGGTGGCGGCGCCGTGCTGCGCCGTACCGGTCAGGTGTTGCGTGGTGTCGGACAGCCGGTTGGTGGTGGCCGAGGCCCGCTGCGTCACGCCGGACGCCTGCTGGCTGGCCACGTCCCGCGCGTGCCTGGCGTTGCCCATGATCGCGTCGACCATGCGGCTGAGCCGGCCACGGGCCCGGTTCACCGGCGCGGCCGCGATGCGACGCGGGTTGACCCTGTCGGTCAACGCGTCGACGTCGCTGCTCAACTCCGCTCTGGCTGCCTCGATGTCGTACCGGATCCGGTCCGGATCGGTGGACATGACGTCTCCCTTCGGTTTCAGCGGCCTTTGACCGCGTCCGGAATCTCCTGCGCGGTCTGTCTGGTACGCCCCAGGGCGGTCACCGTTCGTAGCTGCCGGCGCGCCCGGGAGGCGAGCACGGCGCCGATCACCGCCCAGATGATGGCGACGATCAACGCGGCCCAGCCCTGGTCCATGACGTTGGACAGCGCCCACCACAGGGCGTGGGACAGGAACACCAGGGTCAGCAGCGCCGCGATCGCCGCGGCGGCGAACATGGCTGCCACCATGCCGAAGCTGCGTGCCTCCGCCCGCAATTCGGCCTTGGCGAGCTCGACCTCCTTGCGCAGGAGGTAGGAGAAGTTGCGGCTGGCGTCGGCGAGCAGCTCACCGATGGAGGCCTGGGTCTTGTCCGGACCCCCGCCCGCGCCCATGGGCGATGCGCTCATGGGCCCACCTCATGGCCCGTCGGACCGTGGCGGACCGGCGCGGTCATCCCCGGACTCGCCGGCACGTTCAACGGCGTCTCGGCCGCCGCCGGCGGGCCCTCGCCGGCGAACCTGCCGGCCTCACCGCCACCGCCCTGGCCGTCCTGGCCGCCGGTGAGGGCGCGGCCCAACCGACCGGCGAGCAGCCCGGCGATCGCGGCCCCGGCGAGGAAGGTCCCGGGGTGCCGGCTGGCGTAGTCGCGTACCTCGCGCACCAGGGCGCCGGGTTCGCGCTCGTCCAGCCAGCCCGCGGCCTGTTGGGCGGCGTCCGCGCCCCGGCGGACGACGTCGGCGGCCATGCCGCTCTGGTCGGCGCAGTCCGCCATGGACCGCAGTTGCGTACCCAGCGTGCGCAGGCTCTCGGCGGCCCGCCGCTGCTGCTCCTCGGCCTGCGTCCGGGCCTGCGCGGAGGCCTCGCTGAGCAGGTTGCGCGCCTGCTGCCGGCCCTCCGAGGCGACCTGCCGGCCCTGTTCCATCGCCTGTCGGGCGGCGTGTCCGCCGGCCTGCGCCGTCTCCTGGCCGAAGCGGCCGGCCTCCTGCCGGACCTGTCCGGCCGTGCCGCCGCGCGATCCGTCGCCGGATACAGGAGGTGATTCCCTACCCGTCGTCATGCGATCTCCCTTCGTCGGGGCCCGCCCTTCGGGCAGGAACGGGAACGCCGGTTACCCCTCGCCGCCCGGTGTACACGTCCATCCGGCTGCCGGCCGTCCTCGCGACCTGGCACCCGCCAGCCGAACGGGTGTAGCTGCCGATTTCGCCGCCGACGTCCCGACGGATTTGGACAATGGACGCATGAGAATGACCATGTTGCAGAAGAGGCGGGCGGCGCGGATGCACCGCCGGAACTGGTGGCCGCTGGCGGCGGTCGTCGTCACCGCGGGAGCGGCCGGTGCCGCGGCGCTGCGGCGGCGTAAGGGCGCCGGTGCCGAGAACTGGGTGGGCTCCGGCGGCGAATCCCCGACCCCGACCCCGGACGTGATGACCCCCGCCGGCAGCCGCACGGACAACCCGTTGTCGCCCAAGAGGTGACGCCGGGCGGCCAGCCGTCCGACGGCTTCCCCCCGGCTCAGCGGTGTCGCCACCGGCGCAGCGCGTACAGCGCCGCGCTGGCGGCGAAGAGCACCCCGCTGACCGCCAGCCAGCGGGTCAGCAGCGGCCGGGGGGTCAGGCCGGTCGCCGCGGTGTACGTGCCGTCGCCCAGGCCGAGGACGCCGGGCAGGTGGACGAGCAGGAGCAGCCCGGCGGCGAGCGCGGGCACCCGGACGTGGTTCAGCGCCGACGGGCCGCCCCGGCGGCCCGCTCCGGCGCGCAGCGCCCGGTCGGCCAGCGCGTAGACCGGGAACAGCAGCAGGTCGTGGGCGATCACCGCGCCGAGGAACCAGAGCAGCATCCGCACCGCGGACCCCTCCCCGGCCAGCCGCAGCACGATCCAGCCGGTCACCGCGAAGCAGCCGAGCAGGAGCAGCAGGTGCCAGGGCGCTGCGCCGTAGGCCCGCCGGAACCTAGCCATCGGCGCGCCCCTCGAAGGCGATCTCCCGGACCCACTTGGTGCAGTGCACCCCCGGCAGCGCCGGCACGATGATCCGCGCCGGATAGCCGTGGTCGGGGGAGAGGTCGACCCCGTTGACCCGCAGGGCGAGCAGGGAGTCGGGGTCGCGGACCTGGTTGGCCTGCAACCGGGCCTGGCGGAACAGGCCGGCCCGCTCCAGCGACCGGACCGACGCCGTGGCCGCCTCCGGCGCGCCGACCAGCGCGGCGAGGTCGCGCAGCCGCACCCCGGTCCAGGTCTGCGCCGTCGACCAGCCCTCCACGCAGGCGATCGGCAGGTCCGCCGTGTGCTGCGCCATCGCGAGCAGGCGGTCCCGGTCCAGCTCGACACTGCGGTCGCCGCCGCGCACGATCAGCCGCCAGCCCGCCCCGGTGTCGGCGGGCTGGATGCCGGCCGCGGCGGCGCTGCGGTTGACCGGGAATCCGTTCGGCCCGTCGCCGGGTTGCCGACCCCGGGGCAGCAGCAGCGCGGTGCGGCGCAGCACCCCGTCCAGGCTCTGCCCGACGGTCAACGCGGCCAGCAGCAGCGCGCCGCCGCCGGCCAGGCCCAGCACCCCGCGCCGGCTCATCGTCGCCGGGCCGGGCCGCCGGGACACCAGGCCGTCCGGATCCGCCGGCTCCGGCCCGGTCCGCTCCACCGGGGTACGCGCGAAGCCCGGCCCGCGCAGCGCCGTGACCATCCGGGGCAGCTTGATCGCCACGTGGGTGACCAGGGCGGCGGTGAAGACCCAGGCGCCGTACCAGTGCGCGGTGTAGAAGTCGAACCCGAACAGGTACGCGTACTGGATGTTGAGCAGGCCGGTGGCCGCCTCGAAGAGGATCCCGCCGACCAGCAGCAGCAGCGACAGCCGTTCCAGCACCTGGGCCACCGAGCGGGCCGGCGGCCAGTCGAAGAGCTTGGGCACCACCGACCAGAGCTTGCCCAGCACCACCGGGACCAGCACGATGCCGAGCGTCACGTGCAGGCCCTGGGTGAGCCGGAACAGCCAGGCCGGCCGGGTGGGCCAGCCGAAGACGGGCGGGTGCAGCCAACCCACGTCGCGGGGGAACGCCTGGCCGAGCCGGGGTCCGTAGGCGATCCAGTCCAGCAGCCCGGTGACGATCACCAGCGGCAGGGCGGCGAGCAGGACCGCCCCGAACACCGAGGTCAACCACGGCCCGCGTACCGGGCTGCGCCAGGCGTCGGCGGTGGCGTCGACGCCGGGCGGGCGGTGCCGGTCCAGCGCCCGCCACAGTCGCGCCGGGTAGGCGTACCCGTGGGTGTCGGTGGCGCCGGCGGACGTCCCGGCGGCGGGGGCTCGCGGCCCGGACCGGTCGGCCGCCCGGCCCGGCCCGGCGCGCCCGGGCGTCGGGTCGCCGGGCGGTGGCGGCGGGTCGGCGGGCACGGGACCTCCTGCGGGCGGGACTGCTCGGGCGCGGTGGCCCTCGTGCAGGACGCTAGACGGCGACTCCGCCCGCCGGCCCGGTTTGCCGCATTACCGAAGGCTTACCGCCGGTCCTTACGGAGTGCTGACGTCCGGCCCGAACCGGCCCGCCGGGCCGCCGCGCTGACCTAGCGTGACGGGAATGCGGGTACTGGTCACCGGCGCGGCCGGGTTCATCGGATCGCAGGTCGCGGACCTGCTCGTCGCCGAGGGGCATCAGGTGGTGTGCCTGGACGCGTTGCTGCCGCAGGCGCACGGCGGCGCGCTCCCGGAGTGGTCGCGCCGGCACGACCCGGTGATCGGCGACGTGCGGGACCCGGGGCTGCTCGACGACCTGCTGGCCGGGGTGGACGCGGTGTGCCACCAGGCGGCGATGGTCGGGCACGGGCTGGACCCCTCCGACGCCCCCGACTACGCCAGCCACAACGACTACGGCACGGCGGTGCTGCTCGCCGCGATGCACCGGGCCGGCGTGTCCCGGCTCGTGCTGGCCAGCTCCATGGTGGTCTACGGCGAGGGGCGCTACGGCTGCGCCCGGCACGGCGTCGTCCGGCCCGCCCCGCGCCGCGCCGCCGACCTGGCCGCCGGCCGGTACGACCCCACCTGCCCGGAGTGCGGCGACACCCTCGCCGCCCTGCTGGTGCCCGAGGACGCCCCGCTGGAGCCGCGCAGCACGTACGCGGCCAGCAAGCTGGCGCAGGAGCACCTGGCCGCCGCCTGGGCCCGGCAGACCGGGGGCGGGGTGTGGGCGCTGCGCTACCACAACGTCTACGGTCCCCGGATGCCCCGCGACACCCCGTACGCCGGGGTCGCCTCGATCTTCCGCTCGGCGCTGGCGGACGGCCGGCCGCCCCGGGTGTACGAGGACGGCCGGCAGCGCCGCGACTTCGTGCACGTCACCGACGTGGCGCGGGCGAACCTGCTGGCGCTGACCGCACCCGCCCCGGACGGCCTGGTGCCGCTCAACGTCTGTTCCGGCGAGCCGCACACCGTCGGCGACCTCGCCGCCGCGCTGGCCTCCGCGATGGGCGGGCCGGCCCCGGTGGTGGTCGGCGGCGCCCGCGCCGCCGACGTACGGCACGTGGTCGCCGACCCGGGCCGCGCGCGCGAGCTGCTCGGCTGCACCGCCCGGGTCGGCTTCCTCGACGGGGTGACCGCCTTCGCCACCGACCCCCTCCGCGCCCCGGCCGCCGTAGCAGCCTGACCCACCCCCAGCCCTGGCGCCGCACCCCGCCAGCCCCACCGGCCCGCGCCCCGCCCCGAAAGCGCACTTTCTCTGAAAGAGTCGCCTCGGACGGCGGAATGGGCCCTCTTTCTCTGAAACTGCGGTCGGGCGGTCGGGCGGTCGGGCGGTCGGCCGGTCGGGCGGTCGGTCGGGCGGTCGGGCGGGCGGTCGGGCGGTCGGGCGGCCGGGGTCGGCGGCGGGGCGGCGTGGCAGGGGGAGTGGCGCGGTGAGGCGTTGGGTGAGGGGGCTTGCGGTCAGGAGACGGTGAAGAGGAGGTGGTTGACGGCCAGGGCGGTGATTGCCTGGCCGGCCAGCCACCAGCGGCGGGCCGGCGCGGGCAGGTGCGCGGCGGCGACCAGCAGCCAGACCGCGAACGGCAGCCAGATCCGCTCCACCTCGGCCTTGCTCATGCCGGACAGGTCGGCACCGACCACCGCCAGCGCGGCGGCGGCCGGCAGCAGCACGGTCGGCCCGAGCAGCCGCACCCGGGACGCCGGCGCGACCGGCCGGCGGTGCGTGAGGAGGCCGCCGACCAGCCGGCCGAAGCCCCCGATCGCCGGTGCGGGCGAGGGCGCCTCCGCCGCACCGGCCCCGGACCGCGCCGTGCCGCGCCAGCCCGCGCGGGCCGCCAGCAGCGTGCGGCGCAGCGCCGGCCCGACCACCGGCCCGGCCGAGAGCAGCAGGGCGGCCAGGTTGGCCCAGACCCAGTATCCGTACGGGCGGTCGGCCGCCCAGCCCTGGTAGTAGCGCTCGACCACCCGGTCGTACCCCTGCCACCAGTGGAAGCCGGCGAGGGTGAAAGCCAGCACCACCGCGGCCACCCCGGCCGCCCCGGCCACCAGCGCGCCGCGCCGACCCGAGGGCCGCAGCGCCAGCACCGCCAGAGCCAGCGGCCCGACCAGCACGAAGCCGTACGACAGGTGCAGCGCGAAGCCGAGCAGCAGCCCGCCGGCCAGCGCGGTCGCGGGTCCGCGTACCGCCAGCAGGGCCAGCCCGGCGGCGACCACGCCGGTGAAGACGCCGTCGGCGGAGGCGCCCACCCAGACCGCCCCGGGCAGCAGCACCAGGAACGGCAGCACCGCCCGGGCCGCCTCGCCGGCGCCCAGCGCCCGCAGCGCCAGCGGTACGGACACCACGACGCTCGCCCCGACCAGGACGCAGGCCAGCGCCGCCGCCGTCCCGCCGCCCAGGCCGACCCGGTCCAGCCCGACGAAGAACAGCAGCGCGCCCGGCGGATGGCCGGCGGTGTGGGTGGACCACGAGTCCGGCTGGAAGTCGAGGATCCGGTCGGTGAAGCCGGCCAGCATCCGCCGCACGTCGGTCACCCCGGGCACCTCGTGCAGGTACTCCGCCTGCGGGGTGAGCCGCCGGGTCAGCCCCGCCGACCAGCCGTCCACCAGCGCCAGGGCCAGCGTCCACGCCACCGCCGCCAGGTAGCCGCCGCCGAGCAGCGGGCCCCACCGGGCGGTCCGCGCCCAGCGCAGCCCGGGGCCGAGCACGACGCCGGCGACCAGCAGCGCCGCCGGCGTGCCCCAGCCCAGGTGCGGCCGCCAGGTGGCGTAGAGCGGCGCGGCGTCGGCGTGCAGGCCCACCCCCCGGTGGTTCAGCACCGCGCCGACCGCCACCGCGGCGGCCAGCAGCGCCGCCTCGACCGCCAGCACGACGAGGTCGCCCCGGTCGCGGGCCGGGGCACGGTCGGCGGCGGGCGAGCGGGGGAGGGTGGCACCGGGTCTCATGTCGACCGGACGGTACGCACCTGCGCGCCGGCTCGTCAGCCGAACCACCGGTACGTCACCGGACGGTAAGAAATGCCAGCTCGGTAAGCGTTCCGTAAGGCCGAACGCGACGCGGGCGGCCCCGGGCGGACCTAGCGTCGGCGGTATGCCGACACAGATCGACGTGGTGCTGCCGTGCCTGGACGAGGCCGCCGCCCTGCCCGGCGTGCTGACCGCGCTGCCGCCCGGCTACCGGGCGATCGTGGTGGACAACGGCTCCCGGGACGGCTCGCCCGAGGTGGCCGCCCGGTACGGCGCCCGGGTGGTGCACGAGCCCCGCCGGGGGTACGGCGCGGCCGTGCACGCCGGGATGGAGGCCGCCGAGACGGAGCTGGTCTGCGTCCTGGACGCCGACGGCTCCTTCGCCCCGCAGGAACTGCCCGCCCTGGTCGCCCCGGTCGCCGAGGGGATCGCCGACCTGGCCGTCGGCCGCCGCCGCCCGGTCCGCGTCGGGGTGTGGCCCTGGCACGCCCGCGCCGGTACCGCGCTGGTCGCCGCGCTGCTGCGGCACCGGGGCGTACCGTTGCGCGACCTGAGCCCGATCCGGGTGGCCCGGCGGGAGGCGCTGCTGGCTCTCGGCGTCACCGACCGGGCCTTCGGCTACCCGCTGGAGCTGCTGATCCGGGCCGCGGCGGCGGGCTGGCGCATCCACGAACTCGACGTCGCCTACGCCCCCCGTGCCGTCGGCACCCGCTCCAAGGTCTCCGGCTCGGTCCGCGGCACCCTGCGCGCCACCCGCGACTTCGCCGCCGTGCTGCGCAGCGTGGACGGCCCCCGGTGACCGTGCTGCTGGTGGTCGCCAAGGCGCCCGTGCCCGGCGCGGTGAAGACCCGGCTCTGCCCGCCCGCGACCGGCGTGCAGGCCGCCCGGGTGGCCGCCGCCGCGCTGCGGGACACCCTGGACGCCGTCCGGGAGACCCCCGGCGTGACGCCGGTGCTGGCCTTGGCCGGCCGCCTCGCCGACGCCGTGGACGCCGCCGCGCTGACCGCCGCCGTCGCCGGCTGGCCGGTCCTGCCGCAGCGCGGCGTGGACTTCGCCGCCCGGCTGGTGCACGCTCACGCCGACGTCGCCGACGCCTTCCCGGGCCGTCCGGTGCTCCAGATCGGCATGGACACCCCGCAGCTGACCCCGGCGCGGCTGGCCGCCGCCGTACGCCGGCTGGCCGACGCCGACGCCGACGCGGTGCTGGGCCGGGCCGCCGACGGCGGCTGGTGGGCGCTGGGGCTGCGCGACCCCCGGCAGGCGGTGGCGCTGCGCGCGGTGCCGATGTCGACCCCGGACACCGGCCGGTCGACCTGGTCGGCGCTGGTCGAGCGGGGGCTGCGTACCGTGCCGCTGCCGGTGCTGCGGGACGTGGACGACTGGTCGGACGCCCGGGCGGTGGCCGCCGCGGTCCCGGGTGGTCGGTTCGCCCGGCAGGTCGCCGCGGTACGCCGGGCCATGGTGGTGCGGGCGTGACCGCGCCGGCCGTGGACGGCTTCGCCGCCGCCCTGCGCGACCGGGGCGGGGATGCGCACTGGCTGGTGCCCGCCGACGGGCTGCGCCGCCGGCTGCCGGTGGACCGGTGGCACCGCCCGGCCGACCCGGCGGACACGGCGGTGCTCGCCCGCTGCGCCGGTCCCACGCTGGACCTGGGCTGCGGACCGGGCCGGGTGACCCTGGCCCTGACCCGGTCCGGGCTGACCACCGTCGGCGTGGACGTGTCGGCCCGGGCGGTGGCGCTGACCCGGGCCCGGGGTGCGGTGGCCGTGCAGGCCGATCTGTTCGGCCCGCTGCCGGCGGAGGGACGCTGGGCGCACGCGGTGCTGCTGGACGGGAACATCGGCATCGGCGGCGACCCGGCGGCGCTGCTGCGCCGGTGCCGGGCGCTGCTGCGGCCGGGCGGCACGGTGCTGGTGGAGCTGGAGCCGCCGGGGTCCGGCGCCTGGCAGGGGCAGGTCCACGTGCTGACCGGCCGGCGCCGGGGGCCGAGCTTCCGCTGGGCCTGGCTGGACACCGCCGCGGTGGCGGGCCCGGCGGCGGCGGCCGGGCTGGCGGTCGGCGAGGTGTTCCGGGCCGGCCGCCGCTGGTTCGCCGAGCTGACCCGCCCCTGACCGCCCGGCCGCGCCGGAACGCCCGCGACCTGGGTCGGCCGCCGGTGCGGCCACTGGCCGCCGTGCGCAACGCCCGTGACCGGGGTCGGCCACCGGTGCGGCCACTGGCCGCCGTGCCGACGCCCGCAACCGGGGTCGGCCACCGCCCAGCCGGCCGCGACCCGCGTCGCCGGTCCGGGCGGGTGGGCGTGCTGACCGTCTGCCGGGACGGGCGGTCAGCCGTCGGCCAGCGGCAGCCGGACGACGAACCGGCACCCGCCGGCGACGTTGCGCACGTCGACCCGGCCGCCGTGCGCCTCGACCAGCCCGCGCACGATCGCCAGGCCCAGCCCGCCGGAGCCCTCGGTGCCGCCGTTGCCCGGCCGGGGCGTGCGGGCCCGCTCGCCCCGGAAGGCCACGTCGAAGAGCCGGGGCAGGTCGTCCTCGGGGATGCCGCCGCAGGTGTCCGCCACGGCGAGCCAGGCGGCGTCGCCGTCGCGGCCCGCGTCCACCCGGACGGTGCCGTCGTCCGGGGTGTAGCGCACCGCGTTGAGCAGCAGGTTCCCCACCACCCGGGCCAGTTCCGGCTCGCTGGCGGTCACCGTCGGCCAGCCCGACTCGGCGGCGACCAGCCGGATCCGGCGGGCTGCGGCCAGCGGCGCGGTGCCGGCCAGGGCGTCGGAGACCAGGTCACCCAGCGGCACGGCGGACAGCGACAGCCGCAACGCCCCGGCGTTGATCCGGGACAGTTCGAACAGGTCGTCGACGAGGCGGGTCATCCGGTCGGTCTCGACCCGGATCCGCCGGTGGTACTCGTGCACGGTCGCCGGGTCGGCGACCACCCCGTCCTCCAGCGCCTCGGCCATAGCGCGCAGCCCGGCCAGCGGCGTGCGCAGGTCGTGCGACACCCAGGCGACCAGGTCGCGGCGGCCCTTCTCGATCCGCCGCTCCCGCTCCCGCGCCTGGTCCGCCCAGACCGCCGCCGCGGCGAGCCGCCGGCCGAAGAGCCAGCCGACGGCGAGGCTGACCACCGCCGCGGCGGAGACGGTGATCAGCACGACCTCCAGGTCGTGCGGGGAGAGGAACATCGCCTCGGCGATCACCGCGACGCCGGCCGCCACCGCGCTCACCGTCATCGCCAGCAGGACGGCGATGTGCACCGTGATCGACCGGCCGCGCAGCAGCCGCAGCGCCCCCGCGCCGAGCAGCCCGACGCAGCAGGCCGCGGCGAGTGCCGCCCCGAAGATCAGCGCCAGGTCAGCCATCGACCGGCTCGTACCGGTAGCCGACGCCCCACACCGTGACGATCCGGCGCGGGTCGGCCGGGTCGGCCTCGATCTTCTCCCGCAGCCGCCGCACGTGGACGGTGACGGTGGACTGGTCGCCGAAGCTCCAGCCCCAGACCCGCTCGAGCAGCTCGGCCCGGCGGAACGCCCGTGCCGGGTGCCGCATCAGGTGGGCCAGCAGGTCGAACTCGCGCAGCGTGAGGGCCAGTTCCCGACCGTGCAGCCGGGCCACCCGGGGGCCGGTCTCGACGGTGAGGCCGCCGTCGGTGAGCACCTCCGCTACCGCGCCGGCCGGCTCGCCGCCGGCCCGGCGCAGCACCGACCGCACCCGCAGCACCAGCTCGCGGGGGGAGAAGGGCTTGCTCAGGTAGTCGTCCGCGCCCAGTTGCAGGCCGAGGATCCGGTCGGCCTCGTCGCCGCGCGCGGTCAACATCACGATGGGTACGCCGTCCGGCCGCTCGCGCAGCCGCCGGCAGACCTCCAGCCCGTCGACCCCGGGCAGCATCACGTCGAGCACCACCAGCTGCGGCGGCGCCGCGGCGACGGCGGCCAGCGCGGCGGCGCCGTCCCCGACGTGGTCCACCTGGTAGCCGGCGTGTTCCAGGTAGCGGCAGACCACGTCGCTGACCGTCCGGTCGTCGTCGACGACCAGCACCCGTTGCGGCACGGCGTACCTCCCCCTCGTGCCGGTCAGCGTAGCCGTGGGCCGGGCCGGTGCCGGGGCGCGGAAACCTTGCGATGTCCTTACGGACGATCCGGGCCGGCGGCGGGGTCAGCCGGCGCGGGTGTCCGTCCGGGTGGCGCGGTCGGCCATGGCGTCGACGAGATCCGCCCGGGCCCGCGCCACCCGCGACCGGATGGTGCCGACGGGACAGTCGCAGACCTGCGCCGCCTCGGCGTACGAGAGCCCGAGGAGCTGGGTGGCGACGAAGGCCTCGCGCCGCTCGGCGGGCAGTTGCCGCAGCAGGGCGTCCAGCACCACGACGTTCTCGAACCGGCCCGCCGACGGCGGGTCGTACCCGTCGATGGTGGTGGCCGGCGGGCGGGCGCGCCGGGACCCGAGGTGGTCGGCGGCGACCCGCCGGGCGATGCCGAACAGCCAGGTCCGCGCCGAGGACCGGGCGGCGAACCGGGGCAGCGCGCGCATCGCCCGCAGGTACGTCTCCTGCACCAGGTCGTCGGTCTCCGCGTCGGCCAGCAGGTGGTGCAGGAACCGCCAGGTCGGGCCCTGGGTGGCCCGGACGAACGCGGCCAGCGCCAGCGGGTCGCCCCGCCCGGCGGCCAGCGCCCACGCGGTCACCTGCTCGTCGCCCTCGTCCACCACAGCCGCTCCCTCGTCCACCACGCCCCACCTCCTACGACGAATCGTAGTAGGCCGGTTCTCCGTGTCGGCCGGTGGTACGGACGAACGGGCCCGCCGGTTCACCGGGTCAGGCGTCCGGGCAGCGTTCCGACAGGGCGTACCGGACCAGCACCACGTCACCGATCTGGCGGGCCTCGACCACCCGGGCCCGCCGGCCGGGGTGCCACGGGAACGGGCCGTCGCGGACGAAGCGGGGCGCCCGGGGGTCGCCGACGAAGAACGGGGCGACCACCAGGTGCAGCTCGTCGGCGAGCCCGGCGGTGAGGAACTGGGCGTGCACCGACCCGCCGCCCTCCACCATCAGCCGGTCCACCCCGCGCCCGGCCAGGTCGGCCAGCGCCCGGGCCGGGTCCAGCGGGTCGCCGGCGTCCACCACGGTGGCCAGCCCGGCCAGCACCTCGCTGGTCTTCGCCACCGCCGGCGAGGCGCAGTACACGATCCGGTCCGCGTCGCCGACGGTGAAGAACCGGGCGCTCGGGTCGAGGTCGCCCCGCCCGGTCAGCGTCACCTTCACCGGCGACGGCGGCAGCCCGCGGTCCACCCGCGCCCGGCGCAGCCGCTCCGAGCGGATCACCAGCCGCGGGTCGTCGCGGCGGACGGTGCCGGCGCCGACCAGGATCGCGTCGCAGCCGGCCCGGACGGCGTCGACCCGGGCCAGGTCGTCGGCGTTGGACAGCAGCAGCCGCTGCCCGGTGGCGTCGTCGATGTACCCGTCGATCGACGTGGCGCAGCTCAGCAGCACGTACGGCCGCCGGTCCGCCGGCACGGCGCCCATCTCAGGTCAGCGACGGCGAGTCGGCGGTGCGGGTGGCCGCCCGGCTCGCCTTCGCCGCCAGGTAGTCGGCGTTGGCGGGGGAGAGGTAGACCCCGGTGGGGACCACCTCCGTCACCGCCACGCCGAGCCCGTCGAGCTGCTCGGCCTTCTCCGGGTTGTTGCTCAGCAGCGCCAGCCGCCGCACCCCCAGCACCGCCAGCATCTGCGCGGCCGCCCGGTAGTCGCGTTCGTCCTCGCCGTGCCCGAGCGCCACGTTCGCCTCGTAGGTGTCCAGGCCGGCGTCCTGCAACGCGTAGGCGTCCAGCTTCGGGTAGAGGCCGATGCCGCGCCCCTCCTGCCGCAGGTAGAGCAGGAACCCGCCGGCGTCGGCGATGCGCTCCACCGCCTCGCGCAGCTGCGGACCGCAGTCGCAGCGCCGGCTGCCGAAGACGTCCCCGGTCAGGCACTCGCTGTGCGGGCGGACCAGCGGCGCCGGCCCGGCCGGCTGCCGCCGCAGCGCCCCCGCCCAGTCGCCCAGCCCGAACGCCAGGTGCTCCCGCCCGTCCACCAGCCCGTCGAAGGTGAAGACCCGGGCCGTGGTGGCGTACCCGTCGGGCAGGCGGAGGGGGACCGTGACCTGCGTGCGGACCGTGGCGACCGGAAGTGCTCCGTACATGTATCTCCTCCGTCAGGCGCTGCCGGCCAACCCGGCAGCGGGTACCGCGGCAGAACCGCACCGTACGAGGCGTGGACCGGTACGGGAACCGGGCCGGAGGCCGGCCCAGCAGCAGCACGGCGGCGCCGGGCAGGGCGGCGACGACCACCAGCGCCCCGTACACCAGCGCGGTGGACACCCCCTGGGCGGCGCCCAGGCCGGCGGCCCCGAACGCCCAGGCGGCCACCCCCTCGCGCGGGCCGAACCCGGCCACGTTCGTCGGCAGCCCCATCGCCAGCAGCGCCAGCAGGGTCAGCGGCAGCAGCTGCGCCAGCGGCGCGGTGGCCCCGGCGACCCGCGCCGCCACCAGGAAGGTGCCCAGGTGGCCGAGGACCGCGACCGCCGAGGCGAGCAGCACCCCCGGCCCGGTCCGGCGGGTCAGCAGGCCGGCGCGGACGTCGGCGGCGGCGGCGCGCAGCGCGCGGGCTCGTCGGGACGGGCCGGAGCGGGGCAGCGCCCGGGCCAGCAGCACCACGCCGAGGGCCACCGCCAGGGTCAGCGCGGTGGCCGCCGGCAGCCAGGGCCGCACCGGTGACGGCAGCGCCAGCAGCAGCGCCGCGGCGAGCGTGACCTGGACGACCTGACCGGCGCTGCGTTCCCAGACCACGGCCCGTACGGCCCGGCCCAGGTCGCCGGCCTGCCGGCCGTGGCGGACCGCCCGGTGCACGTCGCCGAGCACCCCGCCGGGCAGGGTGGCGTTGAGGAAGACCGCCCGGTAGCAGTCCGCCACGGCGGTGCCCAGCGGGAGCCGGACGCCGAGCCCCCCGGCGACCAGCCGCCACCGCCAGGCGCAGCAGACGGTGCTGAGCGCGCCGAGCAGCAGCGCCGCGACCACCGCCGGAGTGTCGATGCGGCGCAGCGCGGCCAGCGCCGGGCCGGTGCCCAGCCACCACAGCAGCGCCGCCACCAGCGCGACGCCGCCGAGGTTGCTCATCCAGGCCCACGTCGGACGGACCGGGGTGCCGGGGGTGTCGTGGGCAGCCTGTGGCACGCGGGGGCCTCCTGTCGAAGATCTCTCCCTGATCCACGTACCGGTCGGCCGTCGGGTTCATTCCACCCCGGCGAGCAGGTCGTCGTGGCCCACCGTGACGGTAAGCCGGCCCGCCGCCGCCTCGGCCAGCCGGCGGCGCGCGTACCCGCTGATCCGGGCGGCCAGCTCCGGGCGCTGCTCGACGGCGGCGTCGCACCAGCCGGTGAACCACTCGGCGATCAGCGCGCCCTGCCCGGCGCCCAGCCGCCACGGGCTGGACCGGACGGTCACGGGAACCCCGTGCCGCCGGAACGCGGCGACGGTGGCCGCGGCGGCGTCCGGCCCGAGCAGCCGCCGGCCGTCGACGGTCCGGCGCTGGTGCGCGTCGAACGCGGCGGCGACCTGCGCGTCCAGCTCGTCCGGCGGGTCGAACCGCACCCGGCCGACGACGGAGAGCGTGAACAGGATCGGGCGGCCCGCCCCGACGCAGGCCGTCACGATCGCCTCGATCTCCTCGGCGGTCAGCATGTCCAGCAGCGCCGAGGCGGTGACCAGGTCGGCGCCGGCCAGGTCGGCGGCGGTCAGCCGGGTGATGTCGGTGCGCCGCGTCTCGACGCGCACCGGGCTGCCGTCGGCGGCGCGCGGTGGGGCGGCGAGGGCCCGGTCGAGCAGCCCCGGGTCCCGGTCGTAGAGAACCCAGTGCTGCGGGCCGGGCAGCCGGGGGGCCAGCCAGCGCGCCATGGAGCCGGTGCCACTGCCCAGGTCGTGCACCACCAGGGGCCGACCGGCGGCCAGCCGGGCGCGGACCCGGTCCACCAGCTCGTCGGCGCGGGCGGCGGCGTCGGCGGGCTCGCGCAGCGCGAGCCAGTCGGCGAAGGGGTCGGTGACGTGCGTGGTCAATTCCTTACTCCGTTCAGGACGTGGGCGATCGCCGCGGCGGTGTCCGGCCAGCCGGTGAGCCCTGCGCGGCGGGCCAGGGCCGCCCGCCGCAGCCGGTGCCGCAGCGGCGCCCCGGTGAGCCAGCGCCGCAGCGCGCCGGCGAGCGCGGCGGGGTCGTCGGCGGGCACCAGCAGGCCGGGTGGTTCGCCGTCCGGGGCCACACCCAGCGCCTCGGGCACCCCGCCCACCTCGGTCGCGAGCACCGGCAGGCCGCGGGCCAGGGCCTCGGTGACCACCATCCCGTACGTCTCGGCGTGCGAGGCGAGCACCAGCAGGTCGGCGGCGGCGTACGCGGCGTCGAGGTCGGCTCCGGTGCGCGGGCCGGCCAGCCGCACCCGCCCGGCCAGCCCCCGCTCGGCCACCAGCCGGCCCAGCCCGGCGACGAAGCCGGGATCGCGGGTGAGCGCGCCCACGCAGTCCAGCGTCCAGGGCAGGTCGGCGACCTCGGCCAGGGCACGGACCAGCACGTCGTGTCCCTTGTGCGCGGTGACCGCCGCGACGCAGAGCAGCGCCGTGCCGGCACCCGTGCCGGTCGCCGGTGGTGCCGGGTCCACCCCGGGGGTGGCCACATGCACCCGGTCGGCGGGCAGCGGGTACCGGTCGAGCAGGCGGCGGCGGGTCCATTCGCTGGTGGTGACCACCGCGGCGGCGCAGGCCAGCGCGGCGGCCTCGGTCTGGTCCGCCAGCGGCATGTGCACCAGCACCACCAGCCGCAGCCGCCGGGCGTGCGGGGCCAGCACCTCCGGCACGGCCGAGGCGACCAGCCCGTCCAGCAGCACCACCGTGCCGTCGGGCAGCGTCGCGAGCACCCCGGCCAGGCGGGTCCGCGCCGGCGGGTCGGGACGCGGCCACCGCCCGGGTACGCCGTGCTCGCGCACCGCCCACCCCCGCTCGGCGAGGCCCCGGCAGACCCGGCGGTCGTACGTGTTGCCGCCGCTCGGGGTGGCCGGGTCGTCGATGTCGCCGGGGAGGACGACGTGCACCACGGGCACCGGCTACAGCGACCGCTCGTAGCTGGCCCAGGCGATGTGCGACTCGTGCAGCGTCACCGTGATCCCGGCCAGCTCGCGGGCCCCCGGGCCGAGCCCACCGGCGTGCGCCCGCTCGGCCAGCCGGTCCGCCACCGTGCGGCACAGCACCTCGGTGGTGGTGTTCACCCCGGCGAAGGCCGGCTCGTCGTCGAG
The DNA here is from genome assembly GCF_900091515.1 of Micromonospora purpureochromogenes. Classification (NCBI taxonomy): domain Bacteria; kingdom Bacillati; phylum Actinomycetota; class Actinomycetes; order Micromonosporales; family Micromonosporaceae; genus Micromonospora; species Micromonospora purpureochromogenes. Next base: position 3,095,273 of record NZ_LT607410.1, read on the forward strand.
GTTGCGGTAGGTCAGCTCAGCCAGGACGGCCCGCAGCTCCTCGGTGGCCCGGCCGATGTCCACCACGATGCCGTCCGCGTCCAGCTCGGCGCGGCGGAAGGTCGCGTCCACCACGAACGTCGCCCCGTGCAGCCGCTGCGCCGGCCCGAAGACCTCGCCCCGGAAGCTGTGGGCGACCATCATGTGGTCCCGTACGGTCACGCTGAACACGGCGTCACTCCCCGTCGTAGGTGATGAGGTGGCACAGCGCGGGGAGGCTCCCCGCGGCCAGTCGGTCGAGCACGTCGGGCAGGTCCGCGAAGCGCGACCGGCCGGTGAGCAGCGCGTCGAAGACCGGGTCGGCGAGCAGCTCCAGGGCCAGCGCCATCCGGTCGGCGTAGCTTCGCCGGGCCGCCCGGGCCGGCGATACCGTGCCGACCTGGCTGCTGCGGATGGTCAACCGGCCGGAGTGGAACGACCCGCCCAGCGACAGTTCGACCGGCCGGTCGCCGTACCAGCTCAGCTCGACCACCGTGCCCTCCGGCGCGAGCAGGTCGATGGCCCGCTGCAACCCGGGGCCGGTCGCGCTGGCGTGCACCACCAGGTCCCGCCCGCCGGCCGCGTCGTCGGGCGACGCGAACCCGACGCCCAGCGCCGCGGCCACCGCCGCCCGCGCCGGGTCGGTGTCCACCAGCTCGACGCGTACGCCGGGGAAGCGGGCCAGCAGCGCCGCGACGGCGCAGCCCACCATGCCGGCGCCCACCACGCTGACCCGGTCGCCGACCAGGGGCGCGGCGTCCCAGAGCGCGTTCACCGCCGTCTCCACCGTGCCGGCCAGCACCGCCCGGGCCGCCGGCACGCCGTCGGGCACCGGCGTCACGGCCGAGGCCGGCACGACGTACGCGCTCTGGTGCGGGTGCAGGCAGAAGACGGTACGCCCGCGCAGCCGCGCCGGACCGGCCTCGACCACGCCGACGCTGAGGTAGCCGTACTTGACCGGGGCGGGGAAGTCGCCCTCCTGGAACGGGGCGCGCATCGCCGCGTACTGGCCGGCCGGCACGCCGCCGGTGAAGACCAGCGTCTCGGTGCCCCGGCTGACCCCCGAGTACAGCGCGCGTACCAGGACCTCGTCGGGGCCCGGCTCCGGTAGCGTCACCGGGCGGATCTCACCCACGCCGGGGGAGCGGAGCCAGAAGGCGCGGGCGTCGCGGATCACGCGGATGTTCTCCTCATCTGGCCGCCGGACCGAACCGAACGGCCATCCGCTCCGTGTTTCCTGTCGAGGCCGTCGATCATAAACACGGAGGCAGGGTGTCCAAGGTTCGAACCGGTCCGGTGATCGGCCTGACCGCCCAGATCGTCCTGCTCGCCGGGCTGGCCGCGACCGTCGGGCTCGACGTCGCCGGCTGGCTGGCCGGCGTCGCGTACGGCATCGGGCTCTGCGGGGCGCTCGACCGGGGCCTGCGCCGGCGCGGCGCGGACCGGTTGGGCCCGGCGGACCGGGTGACGCTGACCCGGGCGGTGCTCGTCGGCGGGGTGACCGCCCTGGTGGTGGACGGCGTCGACGCGGCGGCGCCGCTGGCCGTGCTGGTGCCGATGGCCGCGGTGGCGCTCGCCCTGGACGCCGTCGACGGCTGGGTGGCCCGGCGCACCGGCACCGCCAGCGCGCTCGGCGCCCGTTTCGACATGGAGGTCGACGCCTTCCTCATCCTGGTGCTCAGCGTCCACGTGGCGCCGTCCACCGGCGGCTGGGTGCTCGCCATCGGCGCGATGCGGTACGCCTTCGTCGCGGCGAGCTGGGTGCTGCCCTGGCTGCGCGGGACGCTGCCGCCGCGGTACTGGCGCAAGGTGGTGGCCGCGGCTCAGGGGGTGCTGCTGCTGGTCGCCACGGCGGAGGTGCTGCCCGCGCCGGCGACCGCCGTCGTGCTGGCGGCCTCGCTGGCGGTGCTGGTCGAGTCGTTCGGCCACGACGTCGGCTGGCTCTGGTGGCATCGCCGGGTCCGGATCGCCCCCGTACGCCGTCCGACGCCGGCTCCCCGGCCGGTGCGGGAGACCGTCGCCGAGCGCCCGCTCGCCGCGCACCAGCCCGTCTGAGCCGCACCGATCGCCCGGCCGGCCGGCCGGGGGTAGCCCAGGGAAGGGACATCGCAGTGTCAGTGCTGTCGCGCCTGCGCCGTCGGGCCACGGCGGAGGGACCGGCCCGCCCGGCCGACCCGACGCCGGAGCCTCGCCCCGACGGGGCGGCCCTCGACCCGCCCGCCGGCCCCTCCGTCGGGGCGGCGGCCGTCGACGCCGCGTCCGCGCCGGCCCCCGAGCTTCCCGCCGGGGCGGAGGATCCCGACGCTCCGATCGCGTCGGAGCCGGCCGGCGCCACGACGGACGACGCCGTCGCCGGTGGACGGGGACGACGGGTGCGTACCGTCGCGGCGCGGGTGACCACCGTGGCGGCCGGCCTGCTCGTCTTCGCCGTGCTGGTCGCGCCGAACCGGCTCGACCAGCTCGGCCCCGCCGCGTTTCTGCGCATCCCGGTCGAGGGGCTGGTCGCCGCCGCGCTGCTGTTGGTGCTGCGCGGCGTGGCCCGGCGGGCGGTGGCGGTGCTGTGCGGCGTCGCGCTCGGGCTGCTCGCCGTCGTCAAGCTGCTCGACATGGGCATGTCCGCCAGCCTCGCCCGCCCCTTCGACCTGGTCCTCGACTGGGTGCTGCTGGACGACGCGTACGGCTTCGTCCGCGACTCCGTCGGCCGGGCCGGCGCGGTCGGCGCGATCGTGGCGCTGGTCGCCGCGGTCGGCGCCTTGGTGGTGCTGACCACCCGGTCGGTGCTCCGGCTGGCCCGGCTGGTGTCCCGGCACGACCGCCGGGCGGTCCGGGTGCTGGCGGGGTGCGCGGCGGTCTGGGTCGCCGGCGCGACGATCGGCGTGCCGGTCGCCGACTCGGGGACGTCCAGGCTGGTCGGCCAGCATGTCGGCCAGCTGGGTGCCGGGCTGCGGGACCGGGAGGCCTTCGCCGCCGAGGCCGCCGACGACGCCTTCCGCGACGCCCCGGGCGACGAGTTGCTCACCGCCCTGCGCGGCAAGGACGTGATCGTCGCGTTCGTGGAGAGCTACGGCCGGGACGCGGTGCAGGACCCGGAGTTCGCCCCGCAGGTCGGCGAGGTGCTCGACGGCGGTACGCGCCGGCTCGCCGAGCGGGGCTTTCACGCCCGCAGCGGTTTTCTCACCTCACCCACCGCCGGCGGGGGGAGTTGGCTGGCGCACGACACGCTGCTGTCCGGGCTCTGGGTGGACAACCAGCAACGTCACCTCAGCCTGCTGGCCGGCGACCGGCTCACCCTCAACGGCGCGTTCCGGCGGGCCGGCTGGCAGACGGTGGGGGTGATGCCGGCGGCCACCCAGCCCTGGCCGGAGAAGAGCTTCTTCGGTTTCGACCGCTACCACGACGCGGCCGGGCTCGACTACCGCGGCCCGAAGTTCAACTACGCGCCCATGCCCGACCAGTACACGCTGGCCACCTTCCAGCGGCGGGAACGGGCCACGCCCGGGCACGCGCCGATCATGGCGGAGATCCCGCTGATCTCCAGCCACTCACCCTGGGCGGCGATCCCCCGGATGCTCGACTGGGACCACGTCGGCGACGGGTCCGTCTACCGCCGGCCGACCTCGGTGGCCGTCAACCCGAAGGACGTGGTGGGGCGCAGCGCCACCGAGGTCCGCACCGGCTACCGGCGCTCCATCGAGTACTCGCTGAACAGCCTTATTTCCTATGTGGAAACGTACGGTGACGACAACCTTGTGCTGGTCTTCCTCGGCGACCACCAGCCCGCGCCGGTGGTGACCGGCGAGGACGCCGGCCGGGACGTGCCGATCACCATCGTGGCCCACGATCCCGCCGTGCTGGCCCGGGTGGCCGCCTGGGGCTGGGACGAGGGGCTGCGGCCCGGCCCGAGCGCGCCGGTCTGGCGGATGGACACCTTCCGGGACCGGTTCCTGCGCACCTTCGGCCCGCAGCCGCAGGCCGGGGCGGCCGCCCCGCCGTCGCCCCGCTGAGCCGGGAGGGATTTTCGAACGGAGCGGACCAGCCCGGATAAGCTGATCGACCCGGACGAGATCGACAGACGGGAGCACCGTGGGCAGGCGATCGGAGGTCGCCCAGGCGGCCACGAGTGCCGGCCTGGTGGTCATCGCCCACACCTGGCTCGGCACGGCCGCCGCGAATGCACTGTGGATCGGAAGGGATTCGCCCGGCGAGTGGACCTTCTACTTCGGCGCGGCCAGCTGTCTTCTCCTGCCGGTGACCGTGGCCGCGGGTTGGTTGCTGACCCGCCTGCCCAGGTCCAGGTACCTCGGGCGGGGTGCGCTCGTGGGGACAGCGACCGTGACCGTCCTCGCCGCAGCGGCGGCGGTGACGGGGTGGGCGCCGCCGTGGATCAGCGAAGGCTGGACCGGCACCGGCTCGAGCTGACGGCGAGCGCGGCGGGCACGCTCACCCGGCACCCCGTCGCGACACCCGCCGGCCGTCGACCGGGATACGACCGGCGGGCTCAGGTGTTCGGCAGCCCGAGCGCCTCGTCGACCCGTCCCAGCACGGCCGCGTCGTCCACCCCGACCCCGCGCAGCAGGTCGATGGCGGTGGCCCGGATCTGGCCCACGATCATGATCAGTGGCAGCGGCGGGTCGGCCCGGAGCATCCGGGCGGCGAGGCGTACCGCCTGCAGGGCGGCGTGGTCGGCGCGTTCCGCGTGCCGGTCCGCGTCGGAGTGTCCACCGAGGTCGGTGGAGAGGGCGTCGGCGGCGGCGCGCACCGCCTCGCCGAGCGCCCGGATCGCCTCGCTCAGCTCCGGTGGGGCCGGCGTGCCGAGCCGGGTCAGCGTCACGCCGTTGCGGGCCAGCACCCGGATGTTGCGTACCGCGTAGTCGAGCTGGTGGCAGGTGGCCTCGACCTCCGCGACCTGGTCGAGGTGGCGGCGCTTGCGGACCCGCAGCCGCAGCGACTCGCTGCAGGCCTGCACGGCGACGCGGAAGCGGTCCACGCAGCCGTCCACCTCGCGGGCCCGGTCCAGCGCCGCGCGGGCGGCCTTCTCGTCGGCGCCGGCCAGGGCCCGGTCGATCCGGTCGAGCAGGTCGGCCAGGTCGCCGTAGGTGCGCCGGGCCTCGGCGACGAGCGGGCCGAGCGGGTCCCGGGCCACCATGAGCTGGCTGGCGGCCAGCGCCACCGCGCCGCCGATCAGCGCGTCGACGAACCGGAACGGCACCAGCCCGCCGCCCTGCGGCGCGGCCACCGCGACCAGGTAGAGCGCGGAGACGGCGGCCTGGACGGTGAGCCTGCTGCTCGCTCCGATGGTCAGCATGAGGCCGATGGTCAGCAGCAGCACGAGGAAGACGGTGCCGGTGCCGGGGCCGAGCGACTGCACGGCCAGGTCGGCGGCGAGCACCCCGGCGGCCACCCCGAGCACCATCTCGACGGTCTGCCGCAGCCGCTTCCCGCGCGCCTCGCCGAGCACGATCAGCGCGGCGCTCGGCGCGAAGAACGGATCCGGGTGGCCGATCAGCCGGGCCGCGACGATCCACGCGACGGTGGCCGCCGCGGCCGCCTCCAGCGCCGGCCGCCAGCCCTGCCGCAGCCGGCCGACGGCGGACCCCGCCCACTTCCGGGCCATGCCCGCCATCGCGACTCCACCGGCCGTACGCCGGATCTTGGCGTCCGGTCAGGACGTCGGCACTACCCCCGAGGCAGCGTCCGGCAAACGTGGACGGCGGGTGGCGGGCACCACCAGCGGCGTGCCGGTCTCCGGGTCCTCGACGATCCGGCACGGCAGCCCGAACACCTCCTGGACCAGTTCGGCGGTGACCACCTCGCGCGGGTCGCCCTCGGCGACCACCCGGCCGTCGCGCATAGCGATCAGGTGGGTGGCGTAGCGGGCGGCGTGGTGCAGGTCGTGCAGCACCGCCACCAGCGTCCGGCCCTGCTCCTCGTGCAGCCGGGCGCACAGGTCCAGCACCTCGATCTGGTGGGCGACGTCCAGCCAGGTGGTCGGCTCGTCGAGCAGCAGCAGCGGCGTCTGCTGGGCCAGCGCCATGGCGATCCAGACCCGCTGCCGCTGCCCGCCGGAGAGCTCGTCGACCGGGCGGTCGGCCAGCTCGGCGACGCCGGTGGCGGCCATCGACTCGGCGACCACCCGTTCGTCCTCTCGGGACCACTGCCGCAGCAGCCCCTGGTGCGGGTAGCGGCCGCGGGCGACCAGGTCGGCCACCGTGATGCCGTCCGGCGCCACCGACGACTGCGGCAGCAGGCCGAGGGTACGGGCCACCGCCCGGGACGGCAGCGCGTGGATGTCCCGCCCGTCGAGCAGCACCGTCCCGGCGCGTGGCCGCAGCGTCCGGGCCAGGGCCCGCAGCAGCGTCGACTTGCCGCAGGCGTTCGGCCCGATCACCACGGTGAACGACCCGTCCGGTACGGCCACCGACAGCCCCTCCGCGACGATCCGCCGCTCGTACGCCAGGGTCAGCCCGACCCCGTCCAGGCGTGGGTGTCCCGACACGTGACCTCCTTCAATTCCGTCCGGCCCGCCGCGCGGCGAGCAACCACACCAGGTACGTCCCGCCGAGCACGCCGGTCACCACGCCCACCGGGAGCTGCTGGCCGGCGAGGGTGCGCTGCGCCACCAGGTCCGCCCCGACCAGCAGCACCGCACCGGTGAGCGCCGAGGCCACCAGGTTCGGCCCGGGCGCGCGGGTGAGCCGGCGGGCCAGGTGCGGGGCGGTGAGCGCCACGAAGGAGACCGGCCCGGCGGCGGCCGCCGCGACGGAGGCGAGCAGCACCGCCGCGCCGAGCAGCACCTGCCGCACCCGGGTGACCGGCACGCCCAGCGCGGTCGCGGTCTCGTCGCCCAGCTCCACCATGGCCATTGCCAGGCCGCCGGCGAGCACCACCGGGGTGAGCGCCGCGAGGACGCCGAGCAGCGGCACCGCCTGCGACCAGCCGCGCCCGTCCAGGCTGCCGGTGAGCCAGAGCACCGCCCGGGCGGCGTCCATCAGGGGCGCCCGGGTGAGCAGCCAGCCGTTGACGCCGGTGAGGATCGCCGTGACGCCGATGCCGACCAGCACGAGCCGGTGACCGGCCAGGCCCCGGGCGCCGGCGACGGCCCGGATGAGCAGGCCGGTGCAGAGCCCGCCGGCCAGCGCCGCGCCGGACAACGCGAGGCTGCTGCCGCCGAGCACCACGACGATCAGCCCGCCGGTCGCCGCTCCCTGGGTGATGCCGAGCACGTCGGGGCTGCCCAGCGGATTGCGCAGCAGTGTCTGGACCACCGCGCCGGACAGCGCCAGGGCGGCCCCGACGCCCAGCGCGGTGACCAGCCGGGGCAGGCGCAGCTCGCCGACGATGAACTCCTCGGCCGCGGTGCCGCCCCCGGTCAGGGTGCGCAGCACGTCGGCCGGGCTCATCGGGTAGTCGCCGCCGCCGACGGCGAGCACGCCGAGGCCGACGGCGAGCAACGCCGCGGTGGCGACGACGACCAGCGATCGGGGACGCCAGCGCAGCGACCGGCCACCGGGGGTGCGCAGCACGGTCATCGCCGGGCCACCAGACGCAGGAAGAGCGGGCCGCCGAGCACGGCGGTGACCAGGCCGACCTGAAGTTCGCCGGGGCGGCCCAGCAGCCGGCCCAGCACGTCGGCGCCGAGCAGCAGGACGGGCGCGTACAGCGCGCAGGCGGGCAGCAGCCAGCGCAGGTCCGGCCCGGTCAGCACGCGGACCAGGTGCGGCACGAGCAGCCCGACGAAGACGATCGGCCCGCAGGCGGCGGTGGCCGCGCCGCAGAGCAGCGTGACCGCCGCGATCGCGCCGCCGCGCACCAGGGCCGGCCGGGCGCCGAGCGCCCGCGCGGTGTCGTCGCCCAGGGCCAGCGCGTTCAGCGACCGCGCGCCGGCGAGGGCGACCAGCAGGCCGGCCAGCACGAAGGGCGCCACGGTACGCAGGGTGGCGAACTCGGCGTTGGCCAGCGAGCCGACCGTCCAGAACCGCAGCCGGTCCAGCGAGGCGGAGTTCAGCAGCATGACCGCGCTGACGTAGGAGTAGAGCACCGCGTTGAGCGCCGCCCCGGCCAGCGCGAGGCGGTCCGGGGTGGCCCGCCGGCCGCCGCCGACGGCGTACACCCCGACGGTGACGGTGGCGGCGCCGAGCAGGGCGAACCAGATCCAGCCGCCGGTGGTGCCGACGCCGAGCAGGGCGGTGGCGGAGGCGACCGCGGCCGCCGCGCCGGCGTTGATGCCGAGCAGTCCCGGGTCGGCCAGCGGATTGCGGGTGAGGGTCTGCATCAGCGCCCCGGCCACCCCGAGCGCCGCACCGGCGACCAGGCCGAGCAGCGTGCGGGGCAGGCGCATCCGGTGCACCACCGCGTGTTCGGGGGAGGCGGCGGAGACCAGGCCGTGCCAGACCTCGGTGGGGGAGAGCGGCCGGGCGCCGACGGCGATGCTCAGCACCGCGACGACGAGCAGGAGCAGCAGCCCGGCGGCGAGCGCCGCGGCGGGGCCGACCCGGCGGGTGGGGGGCGCCGGCGCCGGGGCGGCGGCGAGCGTGGTGACGGACAGGGTCGGCTCCGGGGGGAAACGGCATGGCACCGGTTGACTTCGGATTAGGTTAGGTTAACCTAACCTCGCCATCGCGGATCATCGCGGTCCGGTCCTGATCGAAAGACGTCATCATGCCTGCTTCCACGTCCGCCCGCGGACTCTCCCGCCGCGGCCTGCTCGCCGCCGGCGGCGCCACTCTCGCCACCCTCCTCGTCGGCTGTGGCCAGGCCGACAAGCCCGGCTCCACCAGCGCGAAGGGTTCGACCGGTCCCTGGTCGTTCACGGACGACCGCAACCAGAAGATCGAGCTGGCGAGCACCCCGACCCGGCTCGTCGCCTTCACCGGGGTCGCCGCCGCGCTGGTCGATTTCGGACTCGACTCGCAGCTCGTCGGCGTGTTCGGCGAGACCACCAGCAGCGACGGCTCGGCCGATCCACAGGCCGGCGGCCTCGACGTCGACCGGGTCACCGTGCTCGGCAACGTCTGGGGCGAGTTCAACGTCGAGAAGTACGCGGGGCTGCGCCCCGAACTGCTGGTCACCCACATGTACGACCCCGGCGCCCTCTGGTACGTGCCGGACGAGAGCCGCGACAAGATCCTCGCCCTGGCGCCCAGCGCCACCGTCACCACCGCCCGGGTGCCGATGACCCGGCCCATCGAGCGGTACGCGGAACTCGCCCGCTCACTCGGCGCCGACCTGAGCGCGAAGAAGGTCACCGACGCCAAGGCGCGCTTCGAGGCCGCCGCCGAGTCGGTCCGCCAGGCGGTCAGGGCCAACCCCGGCATCCGGGTGCTCGCCGCCTCCGGCAGCCCCGACCTGTTCTACGTCTCCAACCCGAAGGTCAGCACCGACCTGATGTACTTCGCGGAGCTGGGCGTCGACATCGTGGTGCCGAACAAGCTCGCCACCGGAGACTACTTCGAGAGCCTGAGCTGGGAGAACGCCGGCAAGTTCCCCGCCGACCTGATCCTGCTCGACAACCGGTCCACCGCGTTGCAGCCCAAGGACCTCGCGGCCAAGCCCACCTGGCAGCAGCTGCCCGCCGTCCGCGCCAACCAGGTCACCCCGTGGGACGCGGTGCCCCGCTTCTCGTACGCGGGCGCGGCGCCGCTGCTGGAGAACCTCGCCACCGCCATCCGGTCGGCCAAGCGGGTCGGCTGACGCCGTGACGACCGGGACCGCGACCCCCGTCGCCCTGCGCTACCGCTTCTACCAGGCCCAGGTCCGGCACACCCGGCGCATCGGCGCCTCGCTGATCCGGGTCACCCTGACCGGCGAGGAGCTGGCCGCGTTCGCCGGCGGCGGCCGGGACCAGAGCGTCTCGCTCTTCCTGCCCCACCCGGGCCAGCCGGAGCCGGTGGTCCCGCTCGACGCTGGGGACGACTGGTACGCGCGCTGGCGGGCCACCGACCCGGCCGTCCGCGCGGTGATGCGCTCCTACACCATCAGCGGGCAGCGGCCGGAGGCGTCCGAGGTGGACGTCGAATTCGTCCACCACGGCGAGAGCGGCCCGGCCACCCGGTGGGCGGGCCGGGCCCGGCCGGGGGACCGGATCGTCCTGCTGGGACCCGCCGAGCGGGACAACCGCAGCGTCTGCTTCCGGCCCCCGCCCGGCACCGACCATGTCCTGCTGGCCGCCGACGAGACGGCGCTGCCGGCCGCCGCCGGCATCCTGGCCTGGCTGCCCGCCGGTGCCACCGTCCGGGCGTGGATCGAGGTGCCGGACGCGGCCGACGTGCGCGAACTGCCCTCCGTGGCGAACGCGGAGGTGCGCTGGCTGGTTCGCGGCACCACCCCGCCCGGCAGCGGCCTGCTGGTCGAGGCGATGCGCGCCGCGCGGCTGCCGGCCGGCGTCCCGTACGCATGGATCGCCGGCGAATCCTCGACGGTCCGGGCGCTCCGCCGGCACCTGGTCACCGACCGCGGCCTGGACCGGCGGCGGGTGACCTTCGCCGGCTACTGGCGGCGCGGCGCCTCCGAGGAGCAGCTGCGCGCGGAGGCGGACGCCTGACCGGCCTGGCTGTCCGCGGCCGCGGTGGGTGCCGCGGGGCCGGGCGGCGGCACCCCTCGGTGCGGGCGACATCGCCGCCCGGCGGGGCGACCGAGGTCCCGCGCCCCCGCTGGGCCGGATGCCGTCAGTCGTCGAGGTCGGCCAGGTCGAGCCGGCGTAGCCGGTCGGTGTCGGAGAGCACGTCGACGGCGACGATCCGGCCGTCGGTGACGGTGAAGCCCATCACCGAGATCGGCCGGCCCTGCGCCGCGACCACGGCGCCGGCGGCCCCGTTGACCAGCGCCGGCCGCATGAACGGGTAGAGCCGGCCGAAGGTGACCGCCTGCCCGGCGACCGTCTCCGCGCCGGTGAGCACGACGGTGTGGCGGCTGCCCGGGCCGGCGTCGGAGCGCAGCACGACGTCGGGGTGCAGCACGGCGACGAGCGCGTCGAAATCGCCGTCGCGGGCGGCGGCGAAGAACGCCTCGACGACCTCCCGCTGCCGGGCGAGGTCCGGGTCGGGCACGGGGGCCTGCCCGCGTATCCGCCGCCGGGCGCGGCTGGCCAGTTGCCGGGCCGCGGCCGGCGACCGCTCGACCATCGGGGCGATCTCCTCGAACGGCACGGCGAACATGTCGTGCAGGACGAACGCGAGCCGCTCGGCCGGCGTCAGGGTCTCCAGCACCACCAGCAGCGCCAACCCGACCGAGTCGGCCAGCACCGCGGCGTGTTCGGGGTCGTCCCCGGGCTCGCGGCTGATCACCGGCTCGGGCAGCCGCATGTCGAGGGGTTCCTCGCGGCGCCGCTCCCGGGAGCGGAGCGCGTTCAGGCAGACCCGGGCCACCACGGTGGTCAGCCAGCCGCCGATGTTCTCCACGGCACCGGTGTCGGCCCGGCTGACCCGTAGCCAGGCGTCCTGGACGGCGTCGTCGGCCTCGCTCACCGAGCCGAGCATCCGGTACGCCACCGCCCGGAGCCGGGTCCGGTGCTCCTCGAACCGCTGCGTCAACCACTCGTGCTCGTCGACCGCTGTCACGTCGCCCCCTCGTCGCGTCTCACAGCAGTAGACACAGCGGAGCCGGCCGATGTGACGGCGGGTCGGTAAGTAGGTGCGCAGGTACCCGCCCGGGAAGCGTCAGGCGGCCTCGGCGGCCGTCCGGGAGCGGCGGTGGGACAGGGCCGTCAGGTCGCCCGGCGACTCCTCGCGCTGGTCGTCGCGGACCGGGTCGGCGACCTCCTCGGGAGCGTCGCCGGAGAGTGCCAGCGCCCGCTGCGCCTGGCGGGCGGCATCGCACGGCCACTCCTGGTGGCCGCAGAGCAGGTTGTCGCAGTGTCCGGTCTCGTCCGGCTGGTGCGCGTCCGCCACGCCGGCGGCGAGCCGCCACAGGAGCGGATCTGTCACCCCGGCGGGCGCGGTGCCCGGGTCGCGCGGCTCTGGGCGGTCGGTCTCGGACACGGTCTCCCCCTCTGTCGGTACCGGGGGAAAGTCTCCACCTCCCACGCCCGGTAAACCCCTCGTGGAGTGGTCAACGCCACGTTGACTGATTGACCTGCGCCGGTCCCGGGCACCAGCACCGGATGACGACTCGACGGGTGACCCCGGAAGGCCTCGGCGCCTGGGTGGTCAAGGGCAACGCGGACGCGGTCGACCTGGCGTCCCGCTTCGCCGCCGACCCCCGGGTGCGGAGCTGGTGCGTCCGCCCCGGCTACCGCACCGAGCTGATGCGGGCGGGTCAGCCGGTGGTCCTCTGGGCCAGTGGCAGCCGACGCCGGCTGGCGTACGGGGTGTGGGGTGTCGGGCGCCTGGCCGGGCCGGCCGTGCCGGGGGCGCCGGGGGAGACCTGGTCGGTGCCGCTGGAGTTGACGGTGCTCGACCCGGGCGACCGGGTGCCCCGGGAGCGGCTGCGCGCCGACGCCCGGCTGGCCGGGGCGGAGGTCCTCCGCCAGCCGCAGGGCGCGAACCCCTCCTGGCTGACCGTGGCCGAGTTCGCCGCGCTCCGCGAGCACCTGCCACCGGCCTGAGCCGGCCTCCGCACACAACCGCCCGGTTCCGGAGGTTTGCGGGGTGTGGTCCCGGGCATCCGGCACCACACGGACTTCGACGGAGGTGGTTGACATGGTGAACAGACCCGGTCGAGGGGCATCGGCGACCGCCGCGTCCCCCGTTCGCCGCGCCGCACAGGCGGTCGGCGTGGTCTTCCTACTGATCGGCGTGCTGGGCTTCATCCCCGGCATCACCACGGACTACGGCGAGATGATGTTCGCCGGCCACGAGTCGGAGGCGAAGCTGCTCGGGCTCTTCCAGGTGTCGATCCTGCACAACCTGGTACACCTGGCGTTCGGTGTCGCCGGGCTCGCCCTGGCGCGTACGGTCTCCGGCTCGCGGGCGTACCTGCTCGCCGGTGGCGCCATCTACCTGGTGCTCTGGCTCTACGGCGTGGTCGTCAACCACGACAGCGGCGCCAACTTCGTCCCGCTCAACAACGCGGACGACTGGCTGCACCTGTTCCTCGGCGTCGGCATGATCGCCCTCGGGCTGGCGCTGACCCGCCGCCCCGCCGGCGCCCGACGCTGACCCTGATCCGACGACGCCGCGCTCCCGCGAGGGGCGCGGCGTCGTCGTGCGTGTGACCGACGCCCCTGCGGCCTTGCCTATGCAACTCGTTGCATAGCAGGATGCCCGTATGGCCCTCGAGCACGCGATCCTGGTCTCCCTGCTGGAGCAGCCGGCCTCCGGCTACGAGCTGGCCCGCCGCTTCGACCGCTCGATCGGCCGGTTCTGGACCGCCACCCACCAGCAGATCTACCGGGTGCTCAAGCGGATGGAGAGCGACGGCTGGGTCACCGCCGAGGAGGTCGGCCAGGACGGCCGCCCCGACAAACGGTGCTGGTCGGCCACGGCCGCCGGGCAGAGCGCGCTCGCCGACTGGCTGCGCGCGCCCGTGCAGCCCGAGGCGGTCCGGCACGAGCTGGCCGTCAAGATCCGCGGTGCCGCCTTCGCCGACCGGGCCGGCCGCGCCGACCTGGTCGCCGAGGTCGAGCGCTACCGCGCCGACCACGAGGCGGTCCTCGCCAGTTACCTGGCCGGCGAGCGCCGCGACTTCCCGGCGCCCGACCCCGGCGACGCCCGCGCGGCACTCCAGCACGTCGTGCTGCGCGGCGGCATCGCGTACGAGCGGATGGTGCTGGCCTGGCTCGACGACGTCCTCGCCACCCTGCGCGACCTCGCCCGCTGACCCCACCTTCCGGAAAGGACCCCCATGGCCGACCCGTTGCTCAACCCGCGCACCTACGACCCCGCCCACCTCGACTCCGAGTCCCGCCGGCTGCTGCGCGCAACCGTCGACTTCTTCGAGCAGCGCGGCAAGAAGGTCCTGGTCGACAGCTACAACGATCACACCTGGTACGGCGACTTCCTCGACTTCGCCGCCAAGTCCGGTCTCTTCGCGGCGTTCTGCACCCCGGCCGCCGACGGTGCCGGCAACCCGGCGAAGCGCTGGGACACCGCCCGCAACGCCGCGCTCAGCGAGGTGCTCGGCTTCTACGGCCTCGGCTACTGGTACACCTGGCAGGTCACCGTCCTGGGCCTCGGCCCGGTCTGGCAGAGCGACAACGCCGCCGCCCGGGCCCGCGCCGCCACCCTGCTCGACGCCGGCCACGTGATGGCCTTCGGCCTCTCCGAGCGCAGCCACGGCGCCGACATCTACTCCACCGACATGCTGCTCACCCCGGACGGCGAGGGCGGCTTCCGGGCCACCGGCGGCAAGTACTACATCGGCAACGGCAACGTCGCCGGCCTGGTCTCGGTCTTCGGCCGCCGCGCCGACGTCGACGGCCCCGACGGCTACGTCTTCTTCGCCGCCGACAGCCGGCACCCCGCGTACCACCTGGTGCGCAACGTGGTGAACGCGCAGATGTACGTCAGCGAGTTCCGGCTGGAGGACTACCCGGTGCGCGCCGAGGACGTCCTGCACACCGGGAAGGCCGCCTTCGACGCCGCCCTCAACACCGTCAACGTCGGCAAGTTCAACCTCTGCACCGCCTCGATCGGCATCTGCGAGCACGCGATGTACGAGGCGGTCACCCACGCCCACAACCGGGTGCTCTACGGCCGGCGGGTGACCGACTTCCCGCACGTGCGCCGGGAGCTGACCGACGCGTACGCCCGGCTGGTGGCGATGAAGCTGTTCAGCGACCGGGCGGTGGACTACTTCCGCTCGGCCGGCCCGGACGACCGCCGCTACCTGCTGTTCAACCCGATGACCAAGATGAAGGTGACCACCGAGGGCGAGAAGGTCGTCGACCTGCTCTGGGACGTCATCGCCGCCAAGGGCTTCGAGGCGGACACCTACTTCGACAAGGCGGCCCGCGACATTCGGGGCCTGCCCAAGCTCGAAGGCACCGTGCACGTCAACCTGGCCCTGATCCTGAAGTTCATGGCCAACTACCTGTTCCGGCCGGCCGAGTTCCCGCCGGTGCCGACCCGGCACGACCCGTCCGACGACGAGTTCCTGTTCCGGCAGGGCCCGGCCCGGGGGCTCGGCGCGATCCGCTTCCACGACTGGCGGGCCGCGTACGACGCGCACGCCGGCGTGCCGAACGTGGCCCGGTTCCGGGAGCAGGCCGACGGGCTCTGCGCGCTGCTGGCCGCCCACGCGCCGAGCGAGGAGCAGCAGCGCGACCTGGACTTCCTGCTGGCCCTCGGCCAACTGTTCGCGCTGGTCGTCTACGGCCAGCTGATCCTGGAGCAGGCCGCGCTGACCGGCCTGGACGCCGACCTGCTGGACGAGATCTTCGACATCCTGGTCCGCGACTTCTCCGGCCACGCCACCGAGCTGCACGGCAAGGCGGCCACCACCGACGCGCAGGCGGCGTGGGCGCTGACCCAGGTCCGTCGACCGGTCGCCGATCCGCAGCGCACCGCCCGGGTCTGGTCCCAGGTGGAGGCGCTCTCCGGCGCGTACGAGATGAACCCCTGACGGACCACCCGGTCGGGCCGTACCCGCAATGCGGCGGGTCGCGGTGTCGGAACGCTTTGACACCGCGACCCGCCGCAATCGGGGTCGATCACGCCTCGGTCGTCGCCCCCACCGGGGGCGAGGGGCGGTCCGCCACGGTCGGCCGTTCGGTGGCGTCGCGGCGGGCCCAGGCGGTGGTGAGCAGGACCAGCGCCACGATGTAGGTGACCATCACCGCCAGCCGGCGCCCGGTCGGCTCCACCCCCGCCGCGCCGAGCCCGATCAGCAGGTCGGAGACGAGGAAGAGCGCCCCACCGGCCGCCGCCCGGCGGGACACGCCCACCGAGGCGGCGGCCATCAGGCTCAACGCCAGGCTGTAGCCGAGCACCGGCAGCCGCAGGTCGCCCAGCCGCCCCCAGAGCAGCGCGTTCGCGCCCGCCCAGACCGCCAGGTAGCCGGCGAACGCGGCCAGCGGCGCCCGCCGGTGCCGCAGGAAGGCGGTCAGGAGGCAGAGCTGGGTGCCGAGGAAGCACCCCATCCCGACCAGGAACGCGGTGGTGCCGGGCAGCAGCAGCGCCACGTCACCCGCCGTCGCGAACACCAGGCCGGCCGCCACCAGGTCCCACTTCCGGCGTACGCGCAGCAGCCAGGCCAGCAGCAGCGGCGCGAGCAGCGGCTTCGCCGCCCACTGCAGCGCGGGTACGTCGAGCGCGACGCCGGCCAGCTCGACGGCGACGACCGCCGCGTACAGCCCGGGCCAGAGCCGCCTCATCGGGCGGGCTGCCAGCCGGGCCGGCCGAAGAGGTGCCCGAGCCGATGTCGCCAGGAGGTGTCTTCCCGAACATCGCGCCAGATCGCCGCGTACTCGTGGGTGGCCACCCGCAGCGGGTTGTAGGTGTTGATGTTCTTGGTCAGGCCGTAGCGGACGGCGGCGCGTTCCGGCTCGAAGCTGCGGAAGAGCCGGTCCCAGACGATCAGGATGCCGCCGTAGTTGCGGTCCAGGTACTCGTTGTTGGCGCCGTGGTGGACCCGGTGGTGCGACGGGGTGTTGAAGACCCACTCGATCGGCCGGGGCAGCACGTTGATCCGCTCGGTGTGCAGGAAGAACTGGTACAGCAGGTTGATCGACTGCTGGAGGAAGATCATCCACGGCGGGATGCCGAGCAGCGCGAGCGGCAGCCAGAACGGCAGCGAGGTCATCGGCGTCGTCCAGCTCTGCCGCAGTGCCGTGGAGAGGTTGTAGTACGTGCTGGAGTGGTGCACCACGTGGCTGGCCCAGAACAGGCGCACCTCGTGATGCGTGCGGTGGAACCAGTAGTAGGCCAGGTCGTCGGCGAAGAAGACCAGCACCCAGGTCCAGATGCTGGTGGGGGAGAGCTGCACCGGGGCGAGGGTCCACAGCCCCACGTAGAGGCCGACGGTGAGCAGCCGCCAGGGAGTGCCGATGAGCACACTCCCGACGCCCATGGTCAGGCTGGTGGTGGTGTCGCGCAGCTCGTAGCCGCGTTCGTCGTCGTCGGGGGCGAACCGGTACGACAGCGCTTCCACGACGACGAGCAGCAGGAACGCGGGTACGGCGTAGAGCACGGCGGGGATCATGCTCGGCATTCCCTTCCTGGTGGGGTGGCGGGGGTGGTGAGCGGGGCGGTGAGCAGGGCGTGGGCCTGCGCGGCGGCGTCGTCGCCGCGCCCGTCGGCGATCGCCTCGGCCAGCCGGCGGTGGCCGGTGACGTCCAGCAGTTCGGCGGCGCGCCGCTCGGGCGGCACCTCGCCGACGGCCACCGCCCCGGCGACCAGGCTGTTGAAGGACAGCAGGTACGCCGTGTTGCCGGAGCCGTCGATGATGTGCCGCCAGAGCAGGATGTTGGCCTTGTCCATCGCGTGCAGGTCCGGGGCGAGCGCCGCGTACGCCTCGACGTCGCGGGTGACGCTGCCCCGCAGTTCGGCATCGGCCCGCTCGGCGCAGAGCCGGGCGGCGTCCACGCCGACGCAGGCGCGCATCTCCAGCATGTCCCGTACCAGCGTGTCGACGGGGAGCAGGTCGCCGGACTGCACGAGGGACAGCGCCAGGTCGAGACCGGCGTGCACCCGCCAGTCGAGCACCCGGGTGGCGCCGCCCTGGCTGACCCGGAGCAGGCCGAGCTGTTGCAGCCGGCGCAGCGCCTCCCGGACGGCGTGCCGGTTGACCGCGAACGCGGCGGCCAGTTCGCGCTCGCCGGGCAGCGGGTCGTCGGGGCGGTAGCGACCGCTGACGATGGCGTCGCGGAGCTGGCCGAAGACGTGGTCGGCGACGGAGCTGCGGGGGACGGGAACGAAGGCCACGGCAGCAGTGTGACCCCGCGCACATCAACCCGTCAACTGGTTGGACCAGTCGCGTGCCCGAAAAAAGACGGCGGCCGGGTCGTCGACCCGGCCGCCGTCCCGTGGGGTTCAGTCCCGGCCGCGCTCCCGGCGGTAGCGGCGAATCAGCGCGGCGGTGGAGGAGTCCACGTCGGACAGGTCCGGGTCGCCGCCGGTCAGCTTCGGCGCGAGCTGGTTGGCCATCACCTTGCCCAGCTCCACGCCCCACTGGTCGAACGGGTTGATGTCCCAGATCGCGCCCTCGGTGAAGACGATGTGCTCGTAGAGGGCGATCAGCTGGCCGAGAGTGCCCGGGGTCAGCTTCGGCGCGATGATCGAGGTGGTCGGGTGGTTGCCCGGCATCACCCGGTGCGGCACCACCTTGGCCGCGGTGCCTTCCGCTTCGACCTGCTCCTTCGTCCGCCCGAACGCCAGCGCGGCGGTCTGCGCGAAGAAGTTCGACATGAACAGGTCGTGCATGTCGCCGAGGTCGTGGTTGGGCTGGCTGAACCCGATGAAGTCCGCCGGGATCAGCAGCGTGCCCTGGTGGATCAGCTGGTAGAACGCGTGCTGGCCGTTGGTGCCCGGCTCGCCCCAGAAGATCTCGCCGGTCTCGTGGTCGACCGCGGTGCCGTCCAGCGTCACCGACTTGCCGTTGCTCTCCATGGTCAGCTGCTGCAGGTACGCCGGGAACCGGTGCAGGTACTGCGAGTACGGCAGCACGGCGTGGGTCTGCGCGCCGAGGAAGTTGGTGTACCAGACGTTCAGCAGGCCCAGCAGTGCCGGGATGTTGCGCTGCACCGGCGTGGTCCGGAAGTGCTCGTCCACGGCGTGGTAGCCGGCCAGCAGTTCGCGGAACCGGTCCGGCCCGACCGCCAGCATCACCGACAGCCCGACGGCCGAGGGCAGCGAGTACCGGCCGCCCACCCAGTCCCAGAAGCCGAACATGTTCTGCGGGTCGATGCCGAAGTCGCGGACCCGCTGCTCGTTGGTGCTCACCGCGACGAAGTGCTTCGCGATCGCCGCGTCGTCGTCGGCGTCCAGCCCGGACAGCAGCCACATCTTCGCCTGGTTGGCGTTGGCCAGGGTCTCCTGGGTGGAGAACGTCTTCGACACCACCACGAACAGCGTGGTCGCCGGGTCCAGGTCGTGGGTCTTGTCGTGGATGTCGGTCGGGTCGATGTTGGACACGAACCGACAGCTGATCCCGCCGTCCCGGTACGCCTTCAGCGCCTCGTACGCCATCACCGGCCCGAGGTCGGACCCGCCGATGCCGATGTTGACCACCGTGCTGATCCGCTCGCCGGTGTGCCCCCGCCACTGCCCGGAGCGGACCCGCTCGGCGAACGCCGCCATCCGGTCCAGCACCCGGTGCACGTCGGCGACCACGTCCTGGCCGTCGGCGATCAGGGTGGCGTCGCGGGGTAGCCGCAGCGCGGTGTGCAGCACCGCCCGGTCCTCGGTGGAGTTGATGTGCCGCCCGGCGAACATGGCGCAGATCCGGTCGCTGAGCCGGGCCCGCTCGGCCAGCGCGGTGAGCAGCTCCAGCGTCTCGTCGGTGACCAGGTTCTTGCTGTAGTCGACGTGCAGGTCGGCGACCTCGCCGGTGAGCCGCTCACCCCGGCGCTGGTCGGCGGCGAACAGCTCCCGCAGGTGGGTGCCGCGCATCGTCTCGGCGTGCTTGCGCAGCGCCTGCCATTCGTCGGTGGTGGTCACACTCGCAGCCATCGGGGCGATCTTCTCCTTCACGACGGGACGCCGGTGGCGCTCCTCGCGCCGCCGCCGGCTCGGCTCCAGCCTGCCACCCCGGCGGGGTCGGCGCGACGCGACGCGGCAGACCCGTCCCGCACCGTGGTCGGCGACACGCCGTTGCGACACGTGTACGACACGCCGGTCACGCGGACGACACCGTGCGGTCGCCGACAGTAGGCTCTTCCCCTGCCCTGTCCCTCGGCCCGGGAGGACCCATGGCGACGGTGATCGGCCCACGCCGCTCGTCCCGACAGGACGGCCCGTCCGACGACGCCGACGAACTGGAGCTGCCGGAGCTCGAGGACGGCCACTGGATGCACCGGGCGACCGAGTTCGCGCACACCAGCTTCCGGTCGGTCGCCCGGCGGCTGCCCCACCTGGTCCGGGAGGCGGTCACGCTCGCCTGGGCCACCAGCCGGCGGGACACCCTCGCGGCGATCGGCCTGAACCTCGCGGCCGGGGTGATGACCACCCTCGGGCTGCTCGCCACCACCGGCGTGCTGCGTGAGCTGTTCGCCGGCGGCCCGACACCCGACCGGGTCCGCGCCGCGCTGCCCTCGCTGGTGCTGGCCGCGCTGGCGGTGACGGCCCGGGGCGTCCTCACCGTGACCGCCGGCTGGGCCCAGGCCCGGCTGATGCCGCAGATCAACTACGCGGTGGAGCTGCGGCTCTTCGAGGCCACCACGGCGGTGGAGCTGGCCGCCTTCGACGACGCCGGCTTCGCCGAGGAGATGGACCGGGTCCGGGACCGGGGGATGGCCGAGGCGGCGTCCATCGTCGACCACACGGTCAACCTGATCACCGGCGTCGTCGGCGTGCTGGCCACCGCCGCGGCGGTGACCGTGATCCAGCCCCTGCTCCTGCCGTGCCTGCTGCTCGCCGCG
This sequence comes from Micromonospora purpureochromogenes, assembly GCF_900091515.1. Lineage (NCBI taxonomy): Bacteria > Bacillati > Actinomycetota > Actinomycetes > Micromonosporales > Micromonosporaceae > Micromonospora > Micromonospora purpureochromogenes. Next base: position 3,115,743 of record NZ_LT607410.1, read on the forward strand.
GTGCCCGAGGCGGTCACCGCGGTCCGGATGGCCCGCCGGCAGTACCTGGCCATGCTGGCCCGGATCACCCGCCGCCGCCGGATGTGGATGCTGGCGCACCTGATGGCCAACCGGCGCACCGCCGTCGAGGTCCGGGCCTACCAGATGCGCGACTTCCTGCTGGCCGAGTTCCGCCGCGTGATGGCCGTGGAGACCCGGGCCGAGCTGCGCCTGGTCCGGGCGCAGAGCGCCACCCGGGCGTTCGGCATGTCCGCCGCCGGGGTGGCCGCCTTCGGGGTGTACGCCGTGCTCGGCGGGCTGCTGCTCACCGGCGTGGTCGCGCTGGCCGCCGCGGCGACCGCCCTGCTGGCGCTGCAGTCCGCCCGGTCCAGCCTCGGCATCGCCGTCTTCGCCACCAACAACCTGTACGAGGACGCCCTCTACTACCAGGACTACCGGGACTTCCTCGAGCGGGCGCGGGGGCGGCTCGGGGTGGGGGAGGGCCGCCCGGCGGCCGGGTTCGACACCATCGCACTCGACCGGGTCAGCCTTCGCTACCCGGACACGGACACCTCGGCGGTGGACCAGGTCAGCCTGACCGTCCGCCGGGGCGAGGTGGTCGCCCTGGTCGGCGAGAACGGTTCCGGCAAGACCACCCTGGCCAAGCTGATCGCCGGGCTGTACCGCCCCACCGGCGGGACGATCCGCTGGGACGGTGTCGACCTCGCCGAGCTGGACCCGGCGCAGACCGCGGCCCAGGTGGCGGTGATGACCCAGGAGTACTGGAGGTTCCCCTTCACCGCGGGGCAGAACATTCGCATCGGCCGGCACGACCGCCGGGCCGACCAGGCCGGCCCGACCGTGGAGGACGCCGCCCGCGCCGCCGCCGCGCACGACATGATCGCCAATCTCCCGTTCGGCTACGACACGCTGCTCGACCGGGAGTTCAAGAACGGCCAGGACCTCTCCGGCGGCCAGTGGCAGCGGCTGGTCGCCGCCCGGGGCCTCTACCGGGACGCCCGGCTGCTGATCTGCGACGAACCCTCCGCCGCCCTCGACGCGCGGGCCGAGCACGCCCTCTTCAAGCACCTGCGCCGCCGCCCCGACCGGGCGGTCGTCCTGATCACCCACCGGCTGGCCAACGTCCGGCACGCCGACCGGATCTTCGTGCTGGACCACGGCCGCCTGGTGCAGCAGGGCACCCACGAGGAGCTGATGGCCGCCGACGGGCTCTACCGGGAGCTGTTCCAACTCCAGGCGAGCGGCTACCTCGCAGCGGCCGGCACGGAGTCCGGGGGCTCGTCGACCGGCTGACCGGCCGACCGGGATGGCCGCCTCCTCGCGCTGCTTCCCCTCGGGTGTCGGTCCGTCCACCCCGAAAGTTTCGGCGTCCCGAAGCCTCCGGTTTGTTGCCACCTCCGCTGACCCGCCGGGTGCGATGAGCCGACATGCAAGACATTGATTTTCGTTGAAGTGTCGGAAAGCTTTCGGTACCGTCAGGACGGGACCCCTCGACCCTTGCGGTGACAGTCGCAGCACGGCGGATCCCGGCGCGGCCTCCGGGCGGTCACGTCGGGCGACGGAGCCGGTCACCGCGTCGGGCGACGGTCGAGGCGCGACGTCCCGCCCCCATCACCGTCGAAAGGTTGATCTGCCATGACCCACGTCCCCGCCCGCGCGGACGTCCGGCGACCCGAGCCCGGCTCCGCGCGACCCTCGTGGCCGCCGCCGCGGGCGTCGCCGCCCTCGGCACGACGCTCGCCCTGGCGCCCGGCGCCAGCGCCGCCACCACCCTGGGCGCGTCCGCCGCCCAGACCGGCCGTTACTTCGGTGCGGCGGTGGCCGCGAACAAGCTCTCCGACGCCACCTACGTCGGGATCCTCAACCGCGAGTTCACCATGGTCACGCCCGAGAACGAGATGAAGTGGGACGCGACCGAACCCACCCAGGGCCAGTTCACGTACGCCAACGCCGACCGCATCGTCAACCACGCCCGAGCCAACGGGATGCGCGTACGCGGGCACGCGCTGGCCTGGCACTCGCAGCAGCCCGGCTGGGCGCAGAACCTCAGCGGCACCGGCCTGCGCTCGGCGATGGTCAACCACGTCACCCAGGTGGCGACCTACTACCGGGGCAAGATCTACGCCTGGGACGTGGTGAACGAGGCGTTCGCCGACGGCGGCACCGGCGCCCGGCGCGACTCCAACCTCCAGCGCACCGGCAACGACTGGATCGAGGCGGCGTTCCGCGCCGCCCGGGCGGCCGACCCGACCGCCAAGCTCTGCTACAACGACTACAACACCGACGGGCAGAACGCGAAGAGCAACGCGGTGTACGCGATGGTGCAGGACTTCAAGGCCCGGGGCGTGCCGATCGACTGCGTCGGCTTCCAGTCCCACTTCAACAGCGCCTCCCCGGTGCCGGCCGATTACCAGGCCAACCTCCAGCGCTTCGCCAACCTGGGCGTGGACGTGCAGATCACCGAGCTGGACATCGAGGGGTCCGGGTCGGCCCAGGCCGACAACTACGGCCGGGTCGTCCGGGCCTGCCTCGCGGTGAGCCGCTGCACCGGCATCACCGTCTGGGGCATCCGGGACACCGACTCGTGGCGGGCCAGTGGCAACCCGCTGCTCTTCGACGGCAGCGGCAACAAGAAGCCGGCCTACACCGCCACGCTCGACGCGCTCAACTCCGGCGGCCCCACCACGCCGCCGACCACCACGCCGCCGACCACCACGCCGCCGACCGCCACGCCGCCGACCACCACGCCCCCGCCGTCGACCCCGCCGCCCGGCGGCTCCGCCCTTGAGGGCGGGGGTGAAGGCCCGCAGGGGAGGGGCCGCCAGGCCCCGAGCGTGCCATTGACCGTGGTAAAATCTGGGCGGGCTCCAGCGATAACCAAGCTGGAGCCCGCCGCACCAGACGTCGCCGCAGGGCATGCGGAGACGGAAAACGCCTGTGGAGCGGACGTAAGACCGGAGCACGCTCCGGCTGATCGCGGTGAAGCAGGAACCCACCTGGGCGTTGCGCGTTCCGCGCGCAGCGCGGAGGGAATCCCCGCCATTCATGGCGGTGGAGGAAGTCAAAACGGTCAGCTGGGCGCCGGCGCCAGCACCACCTTCGGCTTCCAGGGCACCGGCGTGGGACCGTCCGCCACGCCCACCTGCTCGGCGAGCTGAGCGGTGATCCGGCGCGGAGGGTCGACCCTCCGCGCCGGATCACCCGGTCGGGCGGCGCCGAGGACGCGTGCCGGTAGGCGAGAAGAATCCTCCGCCGGCGGCACCACTCGGCGTCGGGCCGCCCGTCCGGCCGGTGTCCCGGTCGCCTCGGCGGGTGCTCAGCCCTGCCGGGCGAAGAAGTCGGCCATCGCCAGCGTGTGGGTGGAGAAGGCCAGCTCGACGGGCTCGGTGAGGACCAACCACTCGGTCGCCTCCTCGGTCGGCGCCGACGGCGGCAACCCGTCGGCCGGCCGCTCGGGCAGCTCCCCGAAGATCATGATGGTGCCGCCGGCCGGTGCCCCGTGCACCGCGAACAGCCGAGCCTGGTCGGCCTCGCCGATCAGGCCGGTCTCCTCGCGCAGCTCGCGGACCAGCGCGTCGGCCCACTCCTCGCCGTACTCGATGAAGCCGCCCGGCAGCGCGAGCAGGCCGCGGGCCGGCTCGATGTCCCGGCGGACCACCACCAGGCCCAGGCCGGCGTCGGTGCGGACCGGCAGCAGCGCCACCGCGACCGGCAGTGGGTTGCGCCAGACCGTCTCGCCGCAGGCCGCGCAGATCCGCGGCCAGCCGGCGTCCGCCGGGTAGGCGGCGCCGCAGAAGGAGCAGTGCGCGTACGGAGAGCCGGTCATGTCGCCGCACGTTACCGGCCCGGTGGCCGCTCCGGCGACCGTTGCGCCTCCCGACCGGCCTGCTCCCGGAGCGTCTCCCGGGCCTGCATCAGCGCGAAGCCGAGCAGGTTCAGCCCCCGCCACCGGGCCGGGTCCTCCGCGCGCGGGTCGTCGGCGGCCAGCCCGGTGCCCCACACCCGGTCCACCGGGCTCGCCTCGACCAGCACCCGCTCCCCGGTGCCCAGCAGGTACGCCCGCAGGTCGTCGTGCTGGCCGAACTTGGCGACGCTGCCGGCGACCACGATGTCGTACCGCCGGGCCTCCCACACCGCCTGGTCGAAGCCGCGCACCTGGCGCCCGAGCGCCTTGGCGCGGTGCGGGTGGCCGGCGGCGAGGATCCGCTCGCCGGTCTCCTCGTCGCCGAAGAGCGCCGCCTTCTGCCACATCATCCAGTGCTCGGCGGTGGTGAAGCGGCGGCCGTCCACCGTGAACGGCGCCGGCCACCACTGGCTCAGGCAGCCCTGGCCAACAGTGCCGTCGCGTCGGGGCCGGTGCCCCCAGAAGCAGAGGTATTTCACCGGCTGTCCGCTGTGGACGAGGGCGGCGAGGTCGGCGGCACTGCGGGGCGGCGGCATGCTCGACAGTGTCGCCCCGGGCACCGACAGTCCGCCTCCCGGTTTCCCCCGGCCAGCCGAAACCGGCTCGTCCGGCGGGCGCCGGGGACGTGGGAGCGCGCCGGGCCGGGCGTACCCGCACGGCCCGGCACCCTTCCCGACCTGGCCCGCGTACCCGGGAAAGGTCTGGTGGTCAGGCGGCCGGTGCGCCGGTGTAGAAGGCGGTGGTGCGGGCCGTCGCGGCCCGCGCGGCCTCCGGGTCGGTGCCGGCGGCGACGCTGGCCTCGCCCCAGCTCTCGCTGCTCAGGGTGACGAACCGTCGACCCTCCTCGGAGCCCATCCAGGCTTCGGCCTGCTCGGGCGAGATCCCGCTGCCGTCGGCGGCCAGGTGCGAGGCGAGGCCGAGCAGACCCAGGTCCCAGCCGACGCCGACCGCGCCCGGGCCGAACTCGGTCCAGCGCTCGTCGTCGACGTGCGCGACGTGCTCCAGCTCGAACCGGGTACGCCCGTCGCCCTCCGGCGTCAGCCGCACCTCGACCCAGCTGACCTCGCCGCCGTACTCCCAGGTGGCGGCGAAGCTCTTCGGCGGGTCGCAGCGTTGGATGGTGCCGCCGGCGTTGCCCTCGAACTGGTAGCGGCCGTGCAGCCGCAGCTCGCCGGAGATCGGCAGGAACCAGCGGGGGATGCGTTCGGCGTTGGTGCAGGCGTCCCAGAGGTCCTCCAGGGGCGCGTCGTACGTCTGGCTGATCGTCATCACCCGGGCCTCGCCGGCTTCCAGGCTCCGGCTGCCCACGGTGCGCCGCACGGCGCTGATCTGGTGCGTGACGTCGGTCATCAGGGTTTCTCCTCGGTCGGGTCCTGCGGTGGGTGCAGGCGCCGTTCGCGTCGGCCGCGCGCCAGTTCGGTGGCGAGGGCGTCCAGGGCCGGGGCCCAGAACCGGCGGAAGCCGGCCAGCCACTCGTCGACCTCGCGCAGCGGTCGCGGGTCGACGGCGTAGAGACGGCGGGCGCCCTGCGGTCGGACGGTGGCGAAGCCGTTGTCCCGCAGCACCCGGAGGTGCTGCGAGACCGCGGGCTGCGAGATGCCGTACTCCCGCTGGATCACCGCGCAGACCTCCCCGGCGCTGAGCTCGCCCTCGGCGAGCAGCTCCAGGATGCGGCGGCGCACCGGGTCGCCGAGGACGTCGAAGGCGTGCACGGACGCTTTCTATCAGCCGAGGCTTATATAAGCAATCACCCCAGTCGCGCGGCGACGGCGGCGCGCAGCTCGGGAAGCCGGCCGTGCAGCAGGCCGGGGCACTGGGTGTTGTTGAAGTCCTTGTGCCCGTAGATCTCGCTGGGCGCGATGCCGTACTGCTGGCAGGTGAAGGCGCAGAAGACGATCAGGCTGTTCCAGAGCGCCGCCGGCGGCTGCACGTCGAGGTAGATGCCGTCGTTCTCGATGCCGATCGCCTGGCTGTTCTGCCCGACGCAGTGCGCGCCCTGCACCATGGTCTGTCCGTGCAGCAGCCCGTAGAGGCTGCCGTGCCGGCCCTCGGTGAGGTATCCGCCGCGACTGTTGGTGAAGTGCTGCCCCGAGTCGAGCCAGCCGTTGGTGTCCATGTGCAGGTTCTGGATGTCGCGGGAGTTCGCGTACGCCTTGGCCAGGCTGTAGTCGGTGGTGTTCGGGAACGCGGTGTGGTGCACGATGATCTTGTTGGGTCGGCTCTGCACCACGCTGACCGGCTGCGACGGGGGGCGGGCGCCCCAGGTCGCGCAGTTGGCGATCACGGGCTGGTCGATGCGGGTGGCGACGGCGCGCGCGTCGCGGCCCCCGCCGAGCTGGGTCAGGGCGGAAGCGCCGGCGGCGGCGCCGAGCAGGACCGCGCCGCGCAGCGCGGCCCGGCGGGACACGGGTACGGACATGGGGGCCTCCTTCGTTGGTGGTGCCGGCGGCGGGCCGGGCGGCCCGCCGCCGGTGGGGTCAGCAGGGTCCGTTGCAGGCCAGCACCCGGAGTCGGTCCAGGGTGCCGTTCCAGACGTTCTGGTCGCCGGGGAAGACGCCCGAGGACGCCCACTGCCAGAAGGAGTACGTCGGCCAGCCCGCCGGCAGGGTGCCCACCGTGCTGGCGTAGCGGGCGATCCACAGGGGATTGTTGGCGGCGAACTGCGAGGTGTTGCCGGTGCAGGTGGTCCACCAGTCGGTGGTGGTGTAGATGGTGGCCCACCGGCCGGTGCGCGCGTAGTACTGGTTGACGAACGAGGCGATCCAGCTGCGCATCGCGCTCTGGCTCAGGCCGTAGCAGGTCGCGCCGTACGGGTTGTACTCGATGTCGAGCGCGCCGGGCAGCGTCCGGCCGTCCTTGGACCAGCCGCCGCCGTGGTCGACGAAGTAGTTGGCCTGGGTGGCGCCGCTGGTGGTGTCCGGGCGGGCGAAGTGGTACGAGCCCCGGATCATCCCGACGTTGTAGGAGCCGTTGTACTGCTGGGCGAAGTACGGGTTGGTGTAGTAGGTGCCCTCGGTGGCCTTGACGTACGCGAATCGGGCGCCGTTGTTCCAGGCGGCCGACCAGTTCACGTTGCCCTGGTGGCTGGAGACGTCCATGCCGGGCAGGCCGGCGGGGGCGGCGCTGGCGGGGCTGGTGCCGAGGCCGACGGCGGCGACCACCGTGACGGTCGCCAGCAGTGCGGCCGCGGCCGCGCGGAGACGGTTCATCTTTCCTCCCTGGGGGGCGCCGCGGGGGCGGCGGGAGTGACGAAAGGAACTGTCAGTATTAGGTCATGAAGCGTAGATAAATTTCAATAGAAGAAGTCAAGATTATCTATGTAGTGTTCAGCTGCCGAGCCCGGTGGGCGCGGCCAACGGAAAGGGGGACCGGATGGCGCACATCGACCTCGGCGTGGACGAACGGCGCGAGCCCGGCATCGTCGGCCTGCTGCGGTACCGGCCGGAGACCGCCGGACCGCTGATGGACCTGGCCGAGGTGCTGCTGCGCGGGCCGAGCAGCCTGACCCGCGGTGAACGCGAGCTGATCGCCGCGTACGTCTCGGGCCGCAACGGGTGCGACTTCTGCCGCGCGTCGCACTCCGCCACCGCCGGCGCCCAGCTCGACGACGGCCCCGACCTCGTCGACCGGGTCCTCGCCGACCTGTCCACCGCCCCGGTGCCGGAGAAGCTGCGCGCCCTGCTCCGCCTCGCCGACACCGTCCGCGAGGACGGGCGCGCCGTCACCGGCGAGCTGGTCGACGCCGCCCGCGCCCACGGTGCCACCGATCGGGAGATCCACGACGTGGTCCTGATCGCCGCCGCCTTTGCATGTACAACCGGTACGTCGACGGGCTCGGCGCCGCCACCCCGGACGACCCCGGGGCGTACGCGATGTCCGCGCAGCGGATCCTGACCGCCGGCTACCGTGCCTGAGGAAATCCGTCGCCGGAGTGTCGATCCGCCCGCCCGCCGTTCGTGTGGAGAGTGGAAGCCGATCCACACCAGGAGGACGACATGAAGCAGTACCTGTTGAGCATGTACCAGCCCGAGGGCGGGACGCCGGACCCGGAGTTCCTGGCCGGGGTGATGCGGGAGTTGGGCGCCATCCGCGAGGAGCTCGAGGCGACCGGCTCGTGGGTCTTCGGGCAGGGGCTGCACGCCCCGGAGACCGCCACCGTGCTGCGCCCGAAGGACGGCGAGGTGCTGGTCACCGACGGCCCCTTCGTGGAGGGCAAGGAGTACCTGGGCGGGTTCACCATCATCCGCGCCGCCGACCTCGACGCCGCTCTCGACTGGGGCCGCCGGTACGCCCTCGCCACCACGCTGCCGATCGAGGTGCGCCCCTTCCAGGGTGAGGGGTGACCCTCGACGTCGAGGCGGCCTTCCGCGCCGAGTACGGCCGGGCGGTCGCCGTGCTGGTCCGCGTCCTCGGCGACATCGACCTCGCCGAGGAGGCGGTCCAGGACGCCTTCACCGAGGCGGTACGGCGCTGGCCGGAGACCGGCCCGCCGCCCAGCCCGGCCGGCTGGATCATCACCACCGCCCGCCGCCGCGCCATCGACCGGCTGCGGCGGGAGGCCTCGCGGGCGGACCGGCACGCCCAGGCCGCGCTGCTGTACGCCCAGGAGCCACCGGCCGAGGAGGGACCCGTGCGCGACGACCGGCTCCGGCTGATCTTCACCTGCTGCCACCCGGCGCTCGGTCCCGCCGCCCGGGTGGCGCTCACGCTGCGCCTGCTCGGCGGGTTGAGCACGGCCGAGATCGCCCGCGCCTTCCTGGTCCCCGAGGCCACCATGGCCCAGCGGCTGGTCCGCGCCAAGGCCAAGATCCGCGACGCCGGGATCCCGTACCGCGTCCCGCGCGACGCCGACCTGCCCGACCGGCTCCGGGCGGTGCTCGCCGTGGTCTACCTGATCTTCAACGAGGGGTACACGGCGAGCGCCGGGGAGCGGCTGGTCCGCACGGAACTCTGCGCCGAGGCGCTGCGCCTGGGCCGGCTGCTGGTCGATCTGATGCCCGACGAGCCGGAGGCGCTGGGCCTGCTCGCGCTGATGCTGCTCACCGAGGCCCGCCGCCCCGCCCGGGTCACCGCCGAGGGCGCGCTGGTCCCGCTCGCCGAGCAGGACCGCACCCGCTGGGACCAGTCCCTGATCGCCGAGGGGCAGGCCCTGGTCCGCCGCTGCCTACGCCGCAACCGCCCCGGCCCGTACCAGCTCCAGGCCGCGATCAACGCCGTGCACAGCGACGCCCCCACCGACTGGGGCCAGGTCCTCCAGCTGTACGACCAGCTCCAGGCGCTCGCCCCCGGCCCGGTGGTGGCGCTGAACCGGGCGGTGGCCGTCGCCGAGGTGCACGGCCCCGCCGTGGCGCTCGCCCTCGTCGACGACCTGCACCTCGACACGTACCACGTCTTCCACGCCGTCCGCGCCGACCTCCTCCACCGCCTCGGGCGATCGGACGAGGCCGCCGCGGCCTACGAGTCCGCCATCGCCCACACCGCCAACGCCCCCGAACGCGCGTACCTCCGCGCCCAGCTCGCTGGGCTCCCGTGATCCAGTACGTCTTTCCGAGACGACACGCCGACGAACCTCTCGGATTCTGCGACCCGATCATGGGTGCGCCGTAGCAGATGAGCGGGTGGGGTGGGGGTTCTCCACAGGCGGGTGTGGTGTCCACAGGTAGGCGGGGTGGGGGAGCGGGCGGGGTGGGGGCGCCGCAAGCTGCCGGGGTGCATCCGATGTTGCTGGCTCTGTTGGAGCGGGGCGAGGGAGTGGTGACCCGGCGGGTGGTGACCGAGGTGGTCCCCGAGTGGGTGCTGTGGCACGCCTGCCACGTCGGTCGACTCCTGCGCGTGCTTCCCGGCGTCTACGTCGACGCAGACCTGGCTCGTGGCGAGGCCGGGGGGGGGGGCGACGAAGTCCGCGCTCGCTGCCCGCCCGACGCTCCGCCCCTCCTGCGGCTCGAACCGCAGCCGAGGAGGCGTGCCGCCCTCGCCTATGCCGACGGGCAGGCGGCCCTGAGCTGCCTCACCGCCCTCGACGTGTGGGGCCTGCGCCGCCAACCCGCGGACGAGCCGGTGCACCTCGACGCGCCGCGCGGCTCCGGAGTCCGCCCCCGATCACAGTTGGCGGTGCACCATCGCCAGGGGTTCGTGATGGGGCCGCCGCAGGTGGTGAGCCGGGCGGGAATGCCGGTGGTTCGATTGGAGCAGGCGCTGGTCGACGCGTGGCCGCTGCTGCCCGCCGTGGACCGCCCCGCCCCGGTGATCCAGGCCGTCAACGACCGGCTCACGACACCGCAGCGCATCGCCGCCGCCCTCGACCGCGTGCCGCGCCTCGCCGGTCGCGCCGAGCTGCGGGCTCTGCTGGCAAAGCTCGATGCCGGCTGCCGGAGCCCGCTGGAGATCTGGGGTCACGACCACGTCTTCACCGGCCCCGGGATGCCGCCGTTCCACCGGCAGACCCGGATCGTCATCGGTCGCCGGACGATGTACCTGGACGTCTGGGCCGAGCGGGAACGGGTCGACTTCGAACTAGACGGCGCGAGCACCCACGCTGACCCGCGCCAACGCGAGATCGACCTGCGCCGGGACGTGCTGCTCGCCACCGCCGGCATCCTCGTGGTGCGCTTCGCCCACCGCCGCCTGGTGCACGAGACCGACGGGGTACGCCGCGAGGTGCTGGCGATCCTCGCCAGCCGCCGCGCCGACAGATGAAGCGCGAACGGATGAAGCGCGAACGGATGAGGTCAGTCGCGGAGGGTGCGGAGGATGCGGGTCAGATGCGCTTGGTCGGCAAGGGAGAGGTGACCGAAGAAGCGGTCCGCCTCGGCGGTACGGGCCGCGCGGATGGCCGCGCCGATCCGCGTACCCTCGTCGGTCAACGTGACCAGGGTCGCGCGCCGGTCCGCCGGGTCGGGGTGGCGCGCGACGAGCCCGCGTTCCTCCAGGCCGTCGACGACCTCGGTGGTGGAGCGGGGCGCGATGTGCAGGTGGTCGGCGAGCGCGCTGAGCCGCATGGGCCCGTGTCGACCGAGCACGGCGAGGGCGCGGGCGTGGCCGGGGTTGACCTCCCACGGTTCGAGGGTCTGCCGGGACTGGTGGCGCAACCGGCGGGCCACCGCCCAGAACAGCTCGGCCAGGCTCTCCTCGTGCGCCTCGCGCTCGTCGGCGTCCACGGGAATACGGTAGCAGAAACTCCTGTTGTTCCCTCATGATGAGGTAACCTCAGCAATAACCCCGACAGGAAGAGGCACTCCTTGGACCCGACCCCCACCCACCGGGAGGGCCGCGGCGGCGCCCCCCGCACCGTCTCCGCCGCCGAGAAGGCCCAGGCCCGCGACGTGTCGCTGCGCCGCATCGGCCGGCTCTTCACCGCGTACCGCTGGCAGTTGGCCACCATCACCGTGATCATCGTGGTCTCGTCGGTGCTGGCGATGGCCACGCCGTTCCTGCTGCGTACCGTGATCGACCGCGCGCTGCCCGAGCGCGACCTGACCCTGCTGGTCTGGCTGGTCGTCGGCATGGTCGCGGTCGCGGCCGTGACCGCCGTGCTCGGCGTCGTGCAGACCTGGATCTCCACCCGCGTCGGCCAACTGGTGATGCACCGGCTGCGCACCGACGTCTTCACCCACCTGCACCGCCAGTCGATCGCGTTCTTCACCCGCACCCGCACCGGCGAGGTGCAGTCGCGCATCACCAACGACATCGGCGGTATGCAGACCGTCGTCACCTCCACCGCCACCTCGATCGCGGCGAACCTGACCACGGTGGTGGCCACCGCGGTCGCCATGGTGGCGCTCTCCTGGCGGCTCTCCCTGGTCTCGCTCCTGGTGCTGCCCCCGGCGATCTGGCTGACCCGCAAGGTGGCCCGGATGCGCCGCGAGATCACCGCGCAGCGCCAGCGCGAACTGGCCGACCTCAACGTCACCATCGAGGAGGGGCTGTCGATCAGCGGCGTGCAGCTCAGCAAGACCCTCGGCGCCGGCGCCGCGCTGATCGACCGGTTCGCCACCTCGTCGGCCCGCCTGGTCGACCTCGAACTTCGCTCCGAGCTGGCCGGACGGTGGCGGATGGCCACGATGACCGTCATCTTCGCCGCCATCCCGGCGGTGATCTACCTCAGCGCCGGCCTGCCCGGCACCGCCGGCACCCTCAGCATCGGCACCCTGGTCGCCTTCACCGCCCTGCAGGGCGGGCTGTTCCGCCCCCTGATGGGGCTGCTCAACGTCGGCGTCTCGCTGACCGCGTCGCTGGCGCTCTTCGCCCGGATCTTCGAGTACCTGGACCTCCCGGTGGAGGTGGACGACCCGGCGCAGCCGGTCGAGATCGACCCGGCGCGGGTCCGCGGCCACCTGCGCCTCGAGGACGTCACCTTCAGCTACCCGGGCAGCGACACCGCCGCCGTCGCCGGGATCACCCTGGACGTGCCGGCCGGCACCAGCCTGGCGCTCGTCGGCGAGACCGGCTCCGGCAAGAGCACGCTGGCGGCCCTGGTCAGCCGCCTGCACGACCCCGGCAACGGCCGGATCACCATCGACGGCGTCGACCTGCGCGACCTGCGGCTGACCGACCTCGCGGCCGTGGTGGGCGTGGTCAGCCAGGAGACCTACCTGCTGCACACCACCGTGCGGGAGAACCTCCGGTACGCCCGGCCCGACGCCACCGACGCCGAGATCGAGGACGCGGCCCGCGCCGCGCAGATCCACGACCTCATCGCCGGCCTTCCCGACGGGTACGACACCGTGGTCGGCTCCCGCGGGCACCGCTTCTCCGGCGGAGAGAAGCAGCGCCTGGCGATCGCCCGGACACTGCTGCGCGACCCGCGCATCCTGGTGCTGGACGAGGCCACCAGCGCCCTCGACACCGAGACCGAACGGGCGGTGCAGCGGGCCTTCGACCAGCTCGCCCGGGGTCGCACCGTGATCACCATCGCGCACCGGCTCTCCACCGTGCGCGACGCCGACCAGATCGCCGTGGTCGACCACGGGCGCATCGTCGAGTCCGGCACCCACGACATGCTGATCGACCGCGACGGGCGCTACGCGGCGCTCGCCCGCTGACCCGGCGGCGTCGACGCGGTCCGGCGGCCTCGGCCGGGCCTAGGCGGCCGGCGGTCCGGCGGCGCGTACCCGGGGGTCGGCCAGGGTGCGCGCCATGGCGGCCACCAGCCCGCTCGCGCACATAGTGGGGGCGCCGACCAGGAACTCCTCGCGTTCCATCCACTCGACCCGCTCGATGCCGGGACGGTCCAGCAGCGCCTGGTCCAGTGAGCGCTCCGAGTCGTCGTCGTAGCACGACCGGGCCTCGTCGCCGAGCCACAGACCCCAGTGGAAGGGGCCGAGACGCGCCGGCCCCGAGTCCGACTCGTCGTGCACCTCCAACCAGCGGTCGCGTGGCTCGGCGGGCAGGACGCCGAGGGCGTTCGCGGCGACGAGATCCGGCAGCGTCATCGGCGGCTCGCCGGGCTCGGTGGAGGGCAGCACCAGGCCGGCGAGGTCCTCGTCGTGCTCGGGGCAGGAGCACTCCGGCCGTCGCGGCGGCGTCCAGTTGGCGGTAGCGGGGCGTGGTGCGGCTGAGAGGGGCATGGCCCGCATCGTAGGGGTGCCGGCGTCCCCGTGGGGGGCGAGAAATCCTGGGGCGACACGGTGGGGGCTGCATGTCGGACGCCGAAAATGATCAGTCGTTCGGCGGAGCTGCGCGGGTGCCGGCCCGGCTAGTCTCTACCGGTCCTGACCAGCGATTCAACGAGGTGCGGCATCGTCATGGCGTTGCGATTCAATACTCCTCCGGGTTGGCCGCCGGCGCCCCAGGGCTGGCTGCCGCCGGCCGGTTGGCAGCCGGATCCGACGTGGCCGCCGCCCCCCGTGGGGTGGCAGCTCTACGTCGACGACGCCGTGGCGCAGGGCCCCGCGAACCTGCCCGCCATGCGCGCACCGGCCGGCGCCGTCGTGGCGCAGAGCCCGGCCGAGCTGCTGGAGCCGCAGCCGATGACCCCGGTGCCGGCGACGACGGTGCCGATGACCCCGGTGCCGGTGAGCACGGTGCCGGTGTCGCCCCCGCCGCAGGCGCCCGGCCCCCTGGAGCCCGGCGTGCTCTGGGCCGCGGTCGGGCAGCCGCTCACCGGGATCGGCGGCGGCCGGTACAAGCTGACCGAGACCATGTTGTACTTCGAGCGGGGATTCCTCTCGATCAACGCGCAGCAGGTGCCGATCGGCGACGTGATCGACGTGGACCTGCGGCAGTCCATCACCCAGAAGGCCCGCGGCGTCGGCAGCGTGGTGGTCAAGGTGCAGCGTTCCAACGGCGTCGAGCTGGTGGTCCTGGAGGACATCCCGCAGCCGCGCGAGGCGGTGGCGGTCATCAACGACACCGCCCACGCCGCGCGGTTGGCTCAGCAGCAGCGGACCAACACCCGGCACTACTCCGGCCTGCCCGGCACGCCGGCGCCCGCCGCCCCGGCGCCGACGGCGGCGCCTGCGCCGGTCGACCCCATCGCGCAGCTCCGCCAGCTCGGTGAGCTGCGCGACGCGGGCATCCTCACCGAGGAGGAGTTCGCCGCGAAGAAGGCGGAGATCCTGTCGCGGCTCTAGCGCTGGTCGAAGGCGGCGACGGCTGAGCTGCGGGGCGGAGGCCGGCGAGCTGCACGTACACCTCGCGCCGGGCGGTCGCCCGGCCCCGCCGGTCCAGCACGTACCCGGCCAGCCAGATCCAGCCCGGGTACGGCTCTTCCGAGCTGACCGAGACGACCCGGAGCAGCAGGGCGCGGTCCCCGCCGAACTGCACGGAGGCTCGGCCGTCGACGACGAGCAGGTCGCCGGGGGAGGGGCGTTCGTTCACCAGAGGCCGGAGTTCGGTGGCCGGCACTCCCGGGCGTGCAGGGTCCGCCAGTCGCGCAACGCCCGCCGGAGCCGCTCGTTCTCCTGGCTCAGCTCGCGTACCCGCTGGTGCAGGTCGGTCAGCTCGTCGGCGACCACGGCCTGGAACCGGCGTACCTGATCGGGGTCGACGCCGTCGCGGCGCGGCCGGAAAGCGTGGGTGCGGACCTCGTGCGGCGTCGGCCGGGCCGGGGCGCCGCCGGGATACAGCTCGGTCACGGGCGTCCTCTCGCGGGTCTGGAAGGGCGGGCCGCGCGCACGCCGGCCGCGCGCGGCCCGCCGGCCCCGCCGCCGCAGCTCCGATCAGCGGTACGACAGCGCAGCGGTCCGGTGGGTCGGGACGGGCACGCGCACCCGCCCCGACCAGGGGGATGAGCCGAACCCGTTGCCACGCGAGAAGCGGCTCACCAGCAACATAGCTAGAACAGTCAGATGAGTCAACGCTGCTTGTTGGGCGCGTCGCGTTGTGATCGAATCGGGTTGCCACGCGAGGAGTGCCATGCGAGAAGTGCCGGACTACTGGCGCATCGCCGACGATGTGATCGCCGACGTCAGGACCAAGAAGCTGAACCCGGGGGACAGGCTGCCCTCGATCAGCCAGCTGCGCGACAAATACGGGGTGAGCCACGGGACCGTGCAGATGGCCTACGCCCGGCTGGAGGCCCTGCGGGTCATCCGGCGACAGCAGGGCAAGGGTGTCTTCGTGACCGATCCGAAGACCTGGATGCGCGAACCCTGAGACCCCCCCGGCCGCCGTCTCTTTCAGCAAGTGGGCTCCGCTCGGGGAGGGGGACAGGCCGAGCTACGACGAGGGGCGTTCCCGGTCGTCGTCCGGCCCGCTGTCCTCGTCCGGGTCCGGATCGTCCCCCGGCGCGTTGCCATCCGGCTGCCGCTTCGAGGACAGTCGCTCATGCCAGGCCCGGCAGCGGGCCTTCCAGTCCGCCTCGGACTCGGCGGTCAGGCAGCGGCCGAGCAGAGCGCGCACTCCCTCGACCACCTTGGGATCGGTCAGGCGCTGCTCGAACGTCTCCAGCGTCTCGAACATCCGGCGGCGGGCACCGGACTCCACCAGGTCCAGCGTGACCATCGCTTCCACGGCGGCGGAGAGGTCGATCTCGAGCAGCGCCGGAATGAGACGCCGGGTTACTCCGACGTCTGACGAGCGGTTGGCCACGGCGATGCAGTGCGCGAGGAAGTCGGAGTCGGCCGGTCGGGTGGTGTACAGCTTTGGCAGCAGCTCAATCGTGAGCCGCTGGACGCCCTGCTCCATGCTGGACAGCAGATCCAGCACCAGTTGCTCATCGGTGGCTCCACGCGCGGCGAGGGCGCGTATTGCGTGCTTTCGGGGGATCTTGTCTTCCGTCTCGTCGACCGCGACCTCCGCGAGCGTCATCAGCTCGGAGCGGGTGAGTCGGGCGGGCTCGTGGACCATCCGCGCTGCCGCCATGCGCTCGTTACGCATCTCGAGATGACGCAGGCCAACCTTGAACAGGGTCGACAACTGCCGGCGCAGAACGTCGCCGAAGGTTCCGTACGAGAACGGGACAATGGTCAGCTGCCGCTCGGACTCCACCTCGTGCATGGTCTCGATCAGGCGTCGGCGTCCCTCGTCCTCCACCGCAGCGAGCGGGACGTTGCGGGTCAACGTCCGGTACGTCTCGTAGGTCTCGTCCAGGCAGAGCACGATGAGCGGCTTTCCGGTGGACAGCGCCTCACGCAACTCGGTCTGCCAGGTGACCGAGCCGTATCTCTCGACGATCACGAACACGCACAGGTCTGCGCTGCGGACCGTGTCACGCGAGTTGGTCTCCCAGCTCGCATTCGCATGGTTCAGGTACAAAATCTCGCCGGAGAGGTAGTGCCACACCCCCGCGCCGAATCCCTTGACGACCGCGGCGAATTCATCGCGGACGCGCTTGGTGTCCTGTGCCCCGCAGAGCATGAGCTGCAGCATCAGCAGTCCTTGTCGGAGAAGGGCAAGTCTTGCCAGGCGCAAGTTCGACTGTCAATGACCGGAATGGGACACCCCGTGTTGCGGGTCAGGCGGCGGCCCCGCAGTACACGCACTCGTTGCGCTCGGACCAGTCCTTGCGGTCCAGCGTCCCCGGATCGATCGCCCGGTGCCCGAAGTGCCGGCGTACCGCCATCCGGAACGTCCACAGCTTTTCGGCGAAACGGTGGTACGCCTCGTGCCCCTCGGCGGTGCGCAGGTCCTCGCCGGCGCGGATCAGCCGTTGCATGTCGACCAGTCGGTGGAACGCGTCCTCGCCCGCCACGACCAGCTCCGGCGTGCCGGACATCAGCAGCCGTTCCCGTTCCTGGTAAGCCCCGGACTCGCTCATCGCCCGGGTGGTCGCGGCGCGGTCACCGGCGGCGGCGTTGCGCAGCATGCTGTGCGCGGTGCCCAGGGCGAGCGCGAAGTCGATGCAGGTGCGCCACCGGTCGAGGTCCCGGTCCCGGTCCCGGGTGTCCCGTCCCCGCCGCAGGTCGACCAGGAAGCTGCCGGAGAGCGCGATGAGGGCGCCCGCTCCCGTGCTCAGCAATGGCATCCAGTCCATGAGGGACATCGTGCCACCCCTCGGGCCGGCCTCAAGATCGCGGGCAGCGGCGAGCTGCGGGGCGCCATCGGCACCGCGAGGTCACCGACCGTTGTGGACGAATTCGGCTGCCGGGGGCTTCTCGTCCGGGCCGGTCGGACCGGACACTGGAGGTCGACACCGATCGATGCCTCGTGATCCGGAGGGCCCGATGACCATCCTCGCCACCCCGCCCGCCCCGCTCAGCCGCCTGCGCCGCCTGGTCGGCACGTTCGCCCTGCTCACCGCCATGGTCGCCGCGGCGCTCGTCGGCCCGTCCGTGGTGACCCCGTCGCTCACCGACTCCGCCTCCGCCGCGGTCTACAGCTCGTGCACGATGACCCGCTGCGCGGATGCGCGCACCGCCCGGTCCGGCTGGGCCGCCAAGGGCTTCCCGACCAGCCGGGGCTGGTACACCTGGAGCGGCGGGCTCTACAACTTCGCCGGTGGCCAGTTCTACAACCGGGAGGGCCAGCTCCCCGCCAACGCCACCTACCACGAGTACGACGTCTACCCCCGGGCGTACGGGGCCTCGCGGGACGCGTACCGGATCGTGGTCAACCGGAGCACCGGGGTCACCTGGTTCTCGCCGGACCACTACGCGAACTTCTACCGACTCTGAGGGGTGGCGGTCGGGCCGGGGACCGGCCGGCCCGACCGGAGCGGGGAGGATGACCGGATGGACGCGCCCCACCTGCCACCGTGGCTGGAGCTGACCGCCGACCCCATCGCCGACCCGACCGCCGGCACCGTCGTCGTGCCGGGCGCCGACGCCCGCAGCCGCGCGGACCTGTTCGGGCTGCTCGCGCAGGCCCTCGATTTGCCCGAGTGGTTCGGGCGCAACTGGGACGCGCTGGCCGACTGCCTGCTCGACTCCGACGACGCCGGCCCGCTCGCCCTGCGGGTCGACGACGCCGAGCAACTCCTCGCCGACGAGCCGCCCGCGCAGTTCGCCACCCTGCTCCAGGTCTGCGACGACGTGTGGTCGCACGGCCGGTACCCGTTCCGGCTCGTCCTGCGCACCACCGGCGAGCGGCTGCCCGCGCTGCGCCGCCGCGTCGCCGCCGCGACGGCCTGACCCGATGGTGCCGGCGCCCGGACCACCGCACCCGCCGGGCGCCCGGGCCACCGCACCCGCCGGGCGCCCGGGCCACCGCCACCCGCAGGGCGCACAGGCCATCGCCCCCGCCGGCCGGGCCGGCGCCGGTTGCGGTCGGCGGGCACCATGGCGGGGTGGACCTGGAGCTGACCGTCCCGGAGCGAGCACTGTGGACGGCGTTTTCGCGCCGTGGGCTGGTGGACCTGACCGACGCCGAGGACCGGGTGGTCCGCGCGGCGGTCATCCGGGCCCTGCTGCTCGGGGCGGTGCCGCCCGAGCCGGGTGAGCTGGCCGCCCTGACGCTGGTGGGCGCGGAGATCACCGGCACCCTCGACCTGTCGTACGCGGAGATCCCGTACGCGGTGCGGATGAGCCGCTGCGTGTTCACCGACCGCTTCGAGCTGGTGGGCGCGCGCACCCGGGAGATCGACCTCGCCGGTTCCCGGCTGGCCGGGATCTGGGCCGACAAGGCGGTGGTGGAGGGCAACCTGCGGCTGACCGACGCCCGGTGCGCCGACGGCGTCCGACTCGCGGCCGCCCGGATCGACGGTGCGCTCGTCCTCGACCGGGCGCGGTTGTCCGGCGCGCCGGCGCTCGACGCCCGGCTGCTCTCGGTCGGGCACGACGTCCGGGGCGACGGCCTGCGCTGCACCGGGGAGGTCCAGCTGCACCACGCCGACATCCGGGGATCGGTACGGCTGCACGGCGCCGCCCTGACCAATCCGCAGGGGCGGGCCCTCGGCGCCGTCGGTCTCGCCGTCGGCGGCACGATGAGCTGCTGCGACGGCTTTACGGCCGAAGGCCGGATCAACATCTCCTTCGCCCGGGTCGGCAGTCAGGTCTGCTTCGAGCACGCCCGCCTGCGCACGCCCACACTGGACTGCCGGCAGCTCCAGACGACCGAGCTGGTCCTCGCCACCGACGGGCCGGTCGAGGGGCGGGTGGACCTCCGGCACGCCCGGCTGGGCGTGCTGCGCGACGGCCCCGAGAGCTGGCCGGCGGCGCTGCGGCTCGACGGCCTGGTCTACGAGAGCCTCCACTCCCGGGCCGACGTCCGGCAGCGCCTCGCCTGGCTCGGCCGCGACGAGGACGGTTACTCGCCGCAGGCGTACGAGCAGTTGGCGGGGACGTACCGGCGGCGCGGCGAGGAGGACGCCGCGCGCACGGTGCTGTTGCGGGGGCAGCGGCACCGACGATCGGGGCAGTCCCCGGTCAACCGGTTCTGGGGCCTGCTCCAGGACGTCACCGTCGGGTACGGGTACCGGCCCGCCCTGGCCGCGATGTGGCTGGTGGCGCTGGTCGTCGTCGGCACCGCGGTCTTCACGGCCGTACCGCCGACGCCGCTGGACCCGACGAGCCCGGTGCGGTTCCGGGCACCCGTCTACGCGATCGACCTGCTGCTGCCGCTGGTGGACCTGCGCCAGGAGTCGGCCTTCGCGCCGACGGGGGAGACGGTGTGGGTGGCGTACGGGTTGATCGCCGCCGGGCTGATCCTGGTCACCACCATCGCCGCCGGCACCACCCGCGCCCTGCGCCGCTCCTAACGAAGCACTACTAGTTGGGCTGGTCGAGGATCGCGCTGAACCGCTCCTCGGCCAGGTCCAGCTGGGCGAAGATGTGTCGCTTCACCGGCGCCGACAGCGGGGTGTCGGGCCGGCTGATCAGGTCGCGGAAGACGGGCACCAGCGGCCGGTACTTCGCCGCCGACCGGGCCACCTTCGGCCCGATGGTGTAGACCACGCCCACCCCGTTGTCGGTGAAGTCGGACACCTTGATCACCCGCGCCCAGGGCTCCCGGTCCAGGCTGGCCGCCACGTGCTCCCGGTACTGGGCGTTGCGGTCGCGGTCGGGGTCGTACTCCGGGTTGGTGACCGCACCGACCAGCCGGGCGACGCGCGGGCCGAAGCGCGCGGCCAGCGTGGCCAGCGCCGCCGCCGTCGGGTCGGCGACGTCGGTGCCGGCCAGCTCGCCCGGATGGTCCTCCACCGCGTCGTGCAGCAGGCCGGCGACGATCACGTCCACGTCGCGCACCTGGTAGTGGTGCATCATCCGGATCGCCACCCGCAGCAGGTGGTTGAGGTACGGCTCGCGCACCCGCCGGTCGTCGCGGTGCAGTTCGGCGGCGAGGTCGAGGGCGGCGCCGAGCCGCTCCCGCGCGGCCGGGTCGAACGCCCGGATCTCCAGCCGGAACCGTTCCAGCAGGCCGGGTTCGCCGTGGATCTCGGTGATCGCGTGCATCGGCATGGTGGCGAGGTACGGCGGGAACTCCATGCACCACTTATAGCCGATCTTCACTACCGGCCCGACCCGGCCGTCGGGTACGCGACCTCAGGCGGCGCCGGAGAGCCGCTTGGCCAGCCGGACGACCGTCCCCTGCGGCGTGCCGTCGATGACCGCCTCGTCCATCAGCCGAGCCATGATCAGCCGGCCCCGGCCCCGCTCCCCGCCGTCCACGCCGACCTCCCGCCACCCGCCGCTGTCGGCCACCTCGACCTCCAGCCGCCCGGCCCGCAGCCGCCCCCGCACCGTCACCGTGGCGCCCGTGGCGAACCGGTAGCCGTGCTCGATGGCGTTGGCGCACGCCTCGCCGACGGTGATCAGCACCGCCTCGACGTCCGGCGCACCCACCCCGAGCCCGGCCAGCCAGCCGCGCAACGCCTCCCGGGTTCCGGAGAGCTGCGCCGGGTCGGCGGCGAGCGTCGCGTGGAAGACCGCCGGCTCCCGGTGCCGGTAGACCAGCACCGCCACGTCGTCGTTGCGGACGTCCGGCACCAGGTCACGGATCAGCCGGTCGGCCACCTCGGCCTCCGGCCGCTGCCGACCCTCCGCGAGGATGTCCACCGCCCGGGCGATCCCCGCGTCGATCAGCTCCCGCCGCCGCTCCACCAGGCCGTCGGTGTAGAGCAGCAACGTCGATTCGCCCGGCAACCGCGCACCCGCCTCCGGCCGCCCGCTCACCGCGACGCTGGCCAGCGGCACCGAACCGGCCCGGTCCAGCAGCTCCGCGCTGCCGTCGGCGTGCATCAGGACGGCGGGCGGGTGACCGGCCGAGGAGTAGCGCAGCACCCCCAGCGAGCGATCCACGATCGCGCAGAACACCGTGGTGTTTCCGCCGCCCGGCACGAACCGGGCGAAGTCGTCCAGCGCCGACAGCACCTCCGCCGGGCTCTTGGCCTGCAACAGCAGCGCCCGGCAGGCGTTGCGCAGCTGCCCCATCACGGTGGCGGCCGGCAGGCCCCGGCCGACGCAGTCACCGACCACCACGCCCACCAGGTCGCCGGGGAGCGGCACCACGTCGTACCAGTCGCCGCCGACCTCCAGCGGCCGGAACGCCGGCTCGTAGCGGACCGCGAAGCCGGCCGGCAGTTCCACCGGCCCGAGCATCGCCCGCTGCATGGCCAGGGCCACCGTCCGCTGCGTCTCGTAGGCGCGCGCCCGCACCAGCGCCTGCGCCAGCGCGCCGCTGAGCTGCCGGACCAGCGGCCGGTCCAGCGCGGGCAGCGGCCGCGGCGGGTCCAGCTCCAGCCAGATCCCGCCGTCGGGCACGCCGGGCTCGATCCGGGTGCCCAGGCCGGTCACCCGGCCCGCGTCGTCCCGGGTCAGCACCGGCTCGCCGTCGTTGTCCAGCTCCGCCAGGATCCGCCGCACCCGGTCGCTCAGGTCGACGCCCGAGCTGACCACCACCGGCGCCCCGGCCCCGTCGAGGGTGACCGCGATGCCGCGCGCACCGCCCACCAGGTTGCCGAGGTGCGACAGGCCGGCGTCGAGGACCTCGGTGATGTCGCTGGCCCCGGCCAGGCGCCCGGAGAGGGCGGCCAGCGCGGCGCTGCGGGCGGCCACGTTGACCTCCGTCGTCACGTCGCGCAGGGTCGCGACGTAGAGCCGGCGGTCGGTGCGGGGCTCGCGTACCGAGTTGTAGACCGCCGCCACCCAGATCCGGTGCCCGTCGGCGTGCCGCAGCGGCAGCGTCAGCCGGCCCCGGCCGGTGCGCGCCGCCTCGTCCAGCGCCGCCGCGAGCCGGTCCCGCTCGGCCGGCTCCAGCTCCCCGTCCGGCCACCAGTCGTAGGGCGGGGGCGAGGGCAGCCGCAGCCGCTCGACGCCGATCAGCCGGCAGAAGGCGTCGTTCGCCTCCACCAGGGTGCCGTCCGGCTCGACCACCGCGAACGCGTCCTGCAACGAATCGACCAGCGCGGCGCGCCAGGTCGCCTCCTGGTTGCGCAGCCGGGCCAGCTCCAGGTGGGCGCGCACCCGGGCCAGCAGCTCCTCGGAGGAGAAGGGCTTGGCCAGGTAGTCGTCGGCGCCGGCGCCCAGCCCCTCCACGGCGGCCTCCTCGCCGGCCCGGGCGGAGAGCACGATGACCGGCACGGTGGCGGTGTGCCGGTCCGCGCGCAGCTCACGCAGCAGCCCGAAACCGTCCAGCCGCGGCATCATCATGTCGGTGAGGACCAGGTCCGGCAGCAGGGCGCGGGCCTGCGCCAGCCCGTCCCGGCCGTCCACCGCCGTCACCACCCGGTAGTGCGGCGCGAGCAGCCCGGCCAGGAACGCCCGCAGGTCGACGTTGTCCTCCACCACCAGCACCGTCGGGGCGCCGGCCGGGTGGGCCGGCCCGGCCGGCCCGGCCGCCTCCGCCTCGCCGGGGCGCGTCGGGGCCGGCCAGCTCAGAGCGTCCTGCGGGTACGCGGGCCGCGCCGGGGCGACCTCCGCCGCGCCGGCCGGTCGGCCGTACGGCAGCCGGACGGTGAAGGTGGAGCCCTCGCCCTCCATCGAGCGCATCCCGACGTG
This sequence comes from Micromonospora purpureochromogenes, assembly GCF_900091515.1. Classification (NCBI taxonomy): domain Bacteria; kingdom Bacillati; phylum Actinomycetota; class Actinomycetes; order Micromonosporales; family Micromonosporaceae; genus Micromonospora; species Micromonospora purpureochromogenes. The sequence goes on from NZ_LT607410.1 coordinate 3,138,960, forward strand.
GCCGCCGTGCAGCCGGACCAGCTCCTGCACCAGCGCCAGGCCGATGCCGGTGCCCTCGTGGGACCGGCCGCCGCTGCCCCGCACCCGGTGGAACCGGCGGAACAGCAGCTCCTGCTGGTCGGCGGGGACGCCGACGCCGGTGTCGCTGACCGTCAGGGTGACCTGGTCGTCGTCGCCGTGCAGGTGCAGCCGCACGGTGCCGGAGAGGGTGTACTTCAGCGCGTTGGAGAGCAGGTTGACGACGACCTTCTCCCACATGTCCCGGTCCACGTACGCGGTGCGCGGCAGCGGCCGGACGTCGACCCGGTAGTCCAGCCCGCCCTGGCGCATGGCGTGCGCGAAGGACTCGGCGACGCCGGCGGTCAGGGCGGCGAGGTCGGTGGCCGCCCGCTCCGCCTCCAGCCGGCCGGCCTCGATCCGGGCGAAGTCGAGCATGTCGTTGACGAGTTTGCGCAGCCGGCCGGCGTTGCGGCGGACCACCTCCAGCCGCTCCCGCTGGGCCGGCGGCAGCGGCTGGAGCTGATCGGCGAGGCTCTCCTGCACCGGCCCGGTGATCAGGGTCAGCGGGGTGCGCAGCTCGTGGCTGACGTCGGTGAAGAACTCCGTCTTCGCGGCGTCCAGCTCGGCGAGCGCCGCGGCCCGGCGGCGCTGGGCCGCGTACGCCAGCACGTCGGTCAGCGCGGTGGAGACCCGGTTGGCGACCAGGTCCAGGAAGTGCCGGTAGGGCTCGTCCAGCTCCCGGTACGGCGTGACGCCGAGCACCAGCACGCCGACCGGCCGGGCGCGGCCGGTGGCCAGCAGCGGCAGGGCCACCGCGTCGTCCACCGGCATGCCGTCGACGGTGGCGGCGGCGCGCCGGCGGGCGAGGCCGGTGATCCGGGCCGGCTGCCCGGTACGCATCACCTGCGCCACCTCGGCGAGCCGGCCGGGGGCGGCGAGCCCGTCCGGGGCGCCGTCGTCCCCGGTGGGGGTGCCGAACGACGCCACCAGGGTCAGCTCGTCGCCGGCCGGCCCGGCCGGCGGCCGCTCCCCGCGCTCGTCGTCGAGGAGTTGCTCGTCACGCAGGTAGACCAGCCCGAGGGGCAGGTCGGCGCGGCCCTCGGCGAGGATCCGGGCGGCCGCCCGGGCCGCGTCGCCGGCGGTGTCCGCCTCGGCGATGGAGAGGTCGCCCAGGGTGCGCAGCAGGGCCAGGCGGCGGTCGGCGACCAGCCGACCGGTCACGTCGCTGGTCGCCACGAAGATCCCCGCGACGCTGCCGTCCGCGCGGTGGATCGGGCTGTAGGAGAAGGTCCAGTAGGTCTCCTCGCGGTAGCCGTGGCGCTGGAGGAAGAGCAGCTGGTCCTGCGCGTAGGTGGCGCCGCCGCCGGCGAGGACCTGCTCGGTCATCGGGCCGAGGGTGTCCCACGCCTCGGCCCAGCACTCCGCGCCCCGCTGCCCGACCGCGGCCGGGAACTTGTCGCCGACCATCCCGGTGTAGGGGTCGTTGAAGATCTGCACCAGCTCCGGGCCCCACCAGATCAGCATGGGGATCTTCGACGGCAGCACGGTGCGCACGGCGGCCCGCAGTTCGGCCGGCCAGGACTCGACCGGGCCCAGCGGGGTGGCGGACCAGTCAATGGCCCGGTGCGCCGCGCTGGTCGGGTCGGTGCCCGGAAAGAGGCGGGCCGTGGTGTCGTACCCGTCGGTGTCCCGTCCGTGCGTCACCCGCGGCCACCTCCTTCCCTCGTCGCCGGGTCGGGGCAGCCGTGCAGTCGCCCGAGGCACCCATTGTCCCCAGCCGGCGGTGGTTCCGAACCTCCATCCGGAGGCGAGCTGGCCGCGGTGCCGGGCGGCGGTCCGACCGGCACCGGTGCTGGTCGCCGACGGCACCCGCGACGCGCCCCGGCACCTGTCGACCGGCTGCTCGACCTGCCCGCCCGAAAGTGGGCGGAGCTGGACCTCGACGCGCGGGGACCGGTGCGCCCGGCCGCGCCCGTAACCCACGCCAGGAAGGGAGCGGCGCATGACGTCGGTCGCCAGCCCGCTGCCGGAGCTGCGGTTCGAGCGAGGGCGGTCAGGCGGGGGCCGGGCCGAGGCTGCCGCGGCGGACGAGTTCGGCGGGAAGCACCTCGACCCGGGGACGGCCGACGGCCGGTTCCAGGGCCAGGGTCATCGCGCGGGCGCCCAGTTCCACCAGGGGCAGCCGGACGGTGGTCAGCGCGGGCGTGACGTCGGCGGCCACCGGCATGTCGTCGAAACCGACGACGGAGACCTCCTCGGGGACCCGGACGCCCCGGGCGCGCAGCAGGGTCAGTGCGCCCACCGCCATCGAGTCGTTGAGCGCGGCCAGCGCGGTCAGCCCCGGCGCCGCAGCCAGCAATTCGGCCGCCGCACGGGCACCGCCGTCGCGGGTGAAGTCGGCGTACCGGACCCGCTCCGGCGGCAGCGCGGCACCGAGCCCCTCGGCCACCCCGGCGAGGCGGTCGCTGGTGGTGGTGAGCTCCCGGGGACCGGCGATCACGCCGATCCGGTGGTGCCCCAGCCGGCGCAGCTCCGCGCCGAGCCGGCGCGCGCCGTCGGAGTTGGCCGGCATCACCGCGTCGCCGGGGTGCTCGTGCCGGCCGATCACCGCCACCCGGCCGCCGGTCGCCTCGTACGCGGCCAGCTTCTCGGTGAGCCGGGCGGTGCAGTCGGGGTCGTGGTAGCCCGAGCCGGCCAGCACGATGGCGGCGACCTGCTGGCCCCGCAGCATCTCGACGTACTCCAGCTCGCGCTCCGGGTCGCGGTAGCTGTTGCAGATGATGACCAGCCGGCCCCGGTCGGTGGCCACCCGTTGCAGGCCCCGGGTCACCTCGGCGAAGTACGGGTCGGAGACGTCGTGCACCACCACGCCGACCACGCTGCGCTGCGGCCGGGCCAGCAGCTGGGCGTGCGCGTTCGGGACGTACCGCAGGTCGGCGACGGCCCGCAGCACGCGCTCGCGCAGCTCGTCGGCGACCGGCTTGCTGCTGCCGTTGATGACCCGGGAGGCGGTGGCGGGAGAGACGCCCGCGCGGCGGGCGACGTCGGCCAGCGTCGCCAATGGCCACCCCCTGCCCGCCTCGGTCCCGCGCCCCGTGGTCGGGCACAGGTTACCGCACGGCGTCAGGAAAGCCCTTGCCTGTGCTGTGGCCGCGACCTACCACCACCCCCCGTCCCCGCCACGAGGGTCGGCAGTCGGGATCGTGGAGGGTTGTTGTCGCAGGGACGACAACAACCCTCCACGATCGCGCCGACGCTGTCGGGGTCGGTCGGCCGCTGGTGGCGAGCGGGCGGGGGTGGGTGGGGCTGGGCGAGCCGGGTCAGCGGGTGGGCAGGGCGGCGGTCACCCGGACGGCCTTGACGATGGCGGGGATCGAGCCGATCAGGAGGACCAGGCCCCAGACGATCGCGACCACCGCGAAGACCAGCGCGCCGACGTCGTCGAGGATGCTCACCACGACGACCGGCACCAGGTTGTGCAGGAACTCCAGCAGCACCGTGCAGAGCAGCGTGGTCAGCGCCAGCAGCACCAGCCCCTTGTTCTGCAGGAAGCGGGGCTGGGCGAGCAGCAGCAGCACCACCCAGACCAGCTTGAGCAGCAGCACCAGGCCGAGCAGCAGGCTCGCCTCGCCGACCGGGAAGAAACCCCACAGCGCCAGGTACGCCAGCGTGCCGAACGGCGCGGCCAGGAAGAGCGAGACCATGATGGACAGCTCCACGAAGGCGAGCACCAGCATCAGCAGCGACACCAGGATCAGCACGATCGAGAAGACCAGCGTCGCCACGCCCTGCACCCGCCCCTGGACCCGGTCCGGCACCACCAGGCTCAGACAGAACAGCCCTGTCGTCCAGAGCGCCACCACGTCGACCAGCGCCAGATAGCCGGTGCCCCGACCGGCGGGCTCGTCGACCCGGCCCACCTCGCCGACGTCCACCCCCAGGTCCTGCGCGCCGGCTCGCAGCGCGCCGCCCGCGTCCCCGCCGCCGGTGAGCAGCGACGAGCCCAGCTCCACCCCGACCACCAGCGCCACGGCCAGCAGCGCCAGCAGCAGGAACGGCTTGCGCAGCTCACCCACGACGGGCCTCCTCGCGGATCGGGCCCCCGCGACGGGGAGCGGGTACGGGCCAGGCCGCCCGGCGGCTCAGGATCCGATCGTGACCGCGCACGCCACACCTCCCGCACAGCCGACGGTGATCTCGCTGGCCCGGTCGACGGCGACCTTCGCCACGGCCGTGCCGTCCTCGCCCGGCTCCACCTCGTCGTCCACGGTGAAGCCGGCGTCGCGGGGCGCCGGCGCGGTGACCCGGAACCGGTCCGGGCTGCGCAGCACCAGGGTGCGCAGCCCGTCCGGGTCGGCGACGCGCAGCACGCAGGCGCCGACCACGGTCAGGGTGTCCCCGGTACGGTCGCAGCCGGCCCGCACCGTCGCCGGGTCGATCGTGGCGCTGTCGCCGACCAGCCGGCCCAGCCAGCGGACGGCGCCGTCGTCGTCCGGGCCGCCCCGGTCGCCCCGGCCCGCGCCGACGGCCACCACGAAGAGCACCACCAGCAGGACGGCCAGCCCCACCAGCAGCAGCTTGCGTCGCCCGCTCATGGCCGGGCCGCCGCCGCCCCGCCGACCTCGGTGAACCGGATCTGGTCGATCCCGGCGAAGTACCGGTCGAAGGCCTGTGTCTTGCTCACCGCCACCAGCGTCACCTGGTGCGGCCCTTTGCCGAGCCGCAGCGTGCCGACGTCCTCGAAGTCGGTACGGACCACCTTCGGGGTGAAGCCGAGGAAGGTCCCGCCGACCTGGACGCCGTCGATCTGGAAGATGGTGTTGGCGTAGTCGAACGAGGTGGTGCGGGCGGCGGAGAACCGCCAGACGGCGGCCTTCGGCAGGTCGACGGTCACCGTGACCTGGTCGCCGACCGCCAGGCCCTGGAAGAACAGCTGCCGGTCCTGCGACCAGGTGACCCCGCAGCAGTTCGGCTGGACCACCACCTTCGCCGCGGCGCCGGTCGGCGACTCCACCTTCGCCTGCGCCACCAGGCTCTCCGCCTCCAGGGTGACCACCTGCGGCTCGCCCGGGGCGGGCGCGTCCTCCGGTCGGGTCACCAGCCAGCCGACCACCGCGCCGACCAGCAGCACCAGCGCCACGGCCGCGGCGATCCACGGCCAGGGGGCGCGGCGGGGCGGGGCGACGGCGCGGACCTCGTACGTCACCCGGCCGCTGGAGCGGGAACTCTCCTCGGGCGCGGTGTTCGCCGAGTAGGCGAAGCCGGTCATGTCGTAGCGGCGGGGCGCGGTGCCGGGCGGCACGGCGAGGCGGACCAGGAAGGAGACCGACCCCTGACCCGGCACCACCCGCTGCGGCTCGGCGACGGTGAACCAGGACCGCTGGCTGCCCTCCCCGGGGGCGACGTCGAAGACCACCGTGTCCGGGGCGGCGCCGGGGTTCGAGACGGTGAAGGTGAGTTCGCCGTGGTTGCCGGTGTCGAGGGTGAACTGCTCGGCGGCGGCGACGACGGCCCATTCGGTGGTCATGACGGCTCCTCTGCGGACGGTCCCGGAGGTGGAAGGGTGCGTGGGGGCGGGACGGCGGCCCGGCCGACCGCCGGGCCGGTGGGCAGCGGCGGCGGGTCGACGGGCGGTTCGGGGTCGCCCGGGTGGCCGGGCTCCGGGTCGACCGGATGCCGACCGATGGCGGCCCCGGGAGCCGGGTCGGCGGCAGGTCCGGACCAGCCGGTGGCCGGCTGGTCCGTGGGTGGGTCGGCCGGCGGGTCGGCGGGGTCGGCGTCGCCGAGCAGGACGACCTCGGCGGTCACCGCGGCCGGCTTCTCCGCCGCCACGATCCGGCCGATCAGGGCGAGCGAGCCGGCGGCGGCCGGCGGCACCCGGACCACCAGGTGGAAGGGCCGGTCGACCGGTTCGTCCAGGACGAACCCGGTCACCCCGGTGGCCAGCTCCAGGGCGCTCCGCATCCCGTACGGGGTGCCCCGCCAGCGGGCCAGGTGCGCGCCGTGCGCCACCAGGTCCCGCAGCCGCCCCATCGGCAGTGCCGGCGGCGCGTCCGGGCGGGGCGAGGCGAGCACGTGGTCCATCGCCACCCACCGGGTCAGGTACCCGACGAACCCGTCCGGCGCCCGGTACGGGGCGAACAGCGCGTCGACGTCGGCGAGCACCGCCTCGTCCGGGGCGTGCAGCGCCTCCATCACCTCCAGCAGCGCGAACAGCACGCTGCCGGGGACGCCGGCCCGCTGGTACGCGGCGGGCAGCAGCCGCTCAATCGCCGCTCGGCGCATCCTGCCGCACCACCTCGATGTCGTGCTCGCCGGAGCAGAGCAGCCAGGTGTCCGGGACGGTCACCACGTCGGCGGTGGCCTGGTTGGCGCTGGGCGTCCAGTCCACGGCGTCGCCGCTGCGGTACACCCCGCGCTCGCCGCCGGCCAGGATCAGCCGGTCGGTGCCGCCGGTGGCGGCGATCGCGTCGACCGGTACGAACCGGGTCCGGTCCCGCAGCGGCAGCCCACAGTTGACCATCACCGGCTGCCACTGCGGCTGCGCGGCGAGGGTGTCCAGTCGCACCACCCCGCCGCTCTGGGTGGCCGCCAGCGCGAGGGTGCCGGCGAAGGCCAGGTCGCGGCAGGTGCCGCCGATCCAGCCGGCCTGCACCGACTGCCACTTCACGTCCGACTCGAACAGCCGGGTGCGGTGGCAGCCCTGCCCGGGTTTCTTCGGGTCCGGCTCGCCGGCGCCCGACCAGAGCAGGGTGGCCGGGCCGTCGTACTGCACGGCGAGGACCCGGTTGTCCACGTTGGCCAGCCCGACGTGGGTGAAGCTGCCCGGGCGGCCGGCGGCGGTGGAGAGGTAGACGCCGAACCCGGCCTGCGCGGCGACCGCCACCCCGGGCGCGCCCCGCTCCGAGACGAAGGCGCGCACGGCGTAGAAGCCGCGGTCGGCGTCGGCCGGGTCGACCAGGATCTGCAACGGCACCGAGCCGGGCAGCAGGGAGACCTCGTACAGGCCGGTGTCGGTGGCCAGCAGCAGCGCGCCCGCGCCGTCCCGGTCGATCCAGGCCACGTCGGAGATGCGGGAGTCCAGGTCGGTCAGGAGCGACCAGTTCTCGCCGAGGTCGGTGCTCAGGTGCACCCGGGAGCCACCGGCGGCCCGGACGGTCACCGCCGCCACCGAGCCGGGGCGGGCGGTCACGCCGGGGCGTACCGGGGCGGGGGCGGGGGACACCCGCAGCACCGTCTCGCCCTCGAACCGGCCGGCCGGCTCCCAGCCGGCGCCGGCGTTGGTGGAGCGGAACAACACCTCGCCGCGGCCCGCGTACCAGGTGCGGGCCTGGTACTGGTCGACGGCGAGGGTGCGTACCTCGGCGTCGGGGGCCTCGTCGACCACGAAGCGCACCGACTCCACGTAGCGCACGCCCGGCTCGGCGTGCTCCAGCATCCGGTACACGTTGGAGGCCCGCAGCGGCTCGCCGAACGCCCAGCCGGCCGGGTTCAGCGTGGTGGGCAGCGGGCTCAGCGTCTGGTGCAGCCGGTCGTGGATGCGCCGCCGCACCGCCTCGGCGTCCTCCTCCCGGCGCACCACCACCCGGGCCCGGATGGAGACCGCCTTGTAGCGGGCCCACCCGGCCCGGCAGCTCGTGCCGAGGGCGCGGCGGCGGTCCAGGTCCGCCTCGACCCGGCGGCGTGCCTCCTCCACCTCGTGCTCGCGCAGCACCGACACCGGCAGCCGGCCGCCGGGCCGCGCCTCGTCCGGCACGTACGGCACCAGCACCACCTCGACCTCGCCCGGCCGGGCGAAGCTGTAGACCGCGGCCCGGGTGAAGGCCCGCGCCCGGGCCACCGCCCCGGAGCCGGCGGCGAGGATCTCGAAGTCCCGGGCGGTCACCGCCCGCTGCTGGGCGAAGAACTCGTACGGCCCGCGAACCAGCGCCGAGTCCAGCGTCTCCATGTCCCGCCCGCCGCTGGCCGGCTCCGGGTTCTCCGCCCGTACCCCGGGCAGCGGGTCGCGCAGGCTGGTCAGCGTGCCGGCGGCGACGTTGCCGGTGCGCCCGCCGCCGGCCCGGTACCAGAGCCGGATCCCCGCCCCGGCCGGCGGCACCGCGGCCACCGTCACCAGTCCCGAGCCGGCCGCCCCGGTCGCCGCCGCCCCGGCCGACCCGTCGCCGGACGGGCGCAGGTCCAGGGCGGGGGCGAAGGTGAGCACCCCGGAGCAGCGGTCCACCAGGTACACCTTGGCCTGCGGGCCGACCCCGGCGAAGCTGTCCACCGGGCGCCAGATCTCGTACGTCCGTCCCTCGTGCTCCCGGGCGGCCGCGCCCAGCTCCACCGAGCCCGGCGCCACCTCCACCCCGAGCAGCAGGTCCAGCGGCTCCGCCGTCCGGGCCAGCGGCGCCCGGGCGGCGCGCAGCGCCTGCCCCGGCTGCCCGGTGCCGGTGCCGAGCAGTTCCGCCTCGACCGGCTCGCAGTGGTGCATCCGCACGGTCGCCTCGGCCTGCCCGGCGGCCAGCGTCGCCGGCTCGGTGGTGACGAAGACGACCGGTTTCGGGTCGGCGCCGCGCGCCGCGGCGACCCGGGTGCCGGCGGGGATGCGCACCGCGCCGTGCTCGCCCCCGGTACGGGTGAACCGCACGTCCGCCCAGGCCGCCGACGGCGCGTGCCGGGCCACCCCGAGCAGGTTGAGGAACTGCACGTACGCCTTCTCCGGCAGCTGGTTCAGCCGGTAGATCATCACCTCGGTGAGGTGCGCGAACGCCTCCACCAGGGCGATTCCCGGGTCGTGCGCGGACAGGTCCGTCCAGGCCGGGCAGGACTGCCGGATCCGCTCCCGGGCCTCGGCGACGAGGTCGAGGAAGGCGCGGTCGTCGAGGTGCGGCACGGGCAGCGTCATGTCTCGTCCCTCTCGGCGTGGTCATGGTCCGGCCCGTCGGTCTCCTCGTCGTCGGGGAGCAGGTCGACGGAGAAGACCAGCTGGCCGGGGGAGAGGCTGGCCCGGACCCGGTAGTCGAGCCGGATCACCAGCCGCCACGGGTCGTCCGGGTCCGGTCCGGCGTCGACGTCGATCACCTCGACGCGCGGCTCCCAGCGCCGGATCGCCTGCCGGACGTAGTGGATGGCCAGGCCGGCGGTGGTGTCGTCGTTGGGCGCGAAGACCAGCCGGTGCAGCCGGGAGCCGTACCCGGGGCGCATCAGCCGCTCGCCCGGGGTGGTGGAGAGCAGCAGGTACAGCGCCTGGCGTACCGTCTCGTCGCCCTCGGTCATCGCGAGCCCGCCGGCCGCGGTCAACGCCAGACCACCGGTGCGGCCGGCGTCGAAGCCGGCGCCCACGAAGCGGAAGGCCCTCATCGGTCCGCCTCCACCAGGCTCTGCCGCGGGTCGCGGACGGTGTGGTGGACCAGGCCCGGCGGGGTGCCGTCGGTGAACCCGTCCAGGTGCGACAGGACGATCCGGTGCCCGTCGACGCGCAGCCAGTCGCTGTAGCCGACCCGCACCGGCAGCGTCTTCGTGCAGGGCTTCACCGTCGGCCCGTAGTTCGGGCAGGCCACGATGTCCCGCCCCTGCGGGTCGTCGTCGACCAGCACCGGTACGCCGGTGACGGTCACCCAGCGCTGCGACGCCCGGTTGGTCACCCGCCCGTCGTGGTCGCAGGTGATCACGGATTGCAGGTGGATCCAGCGCATCAGCGGCCTCCTGAGGTCTGCCGGGCGAGCGCGGCGGCCCGCTCCCGCGCGGTCGGCGCGTCCTCGGTCGTCTCGGCGTGCAGGAAATCGACGCTGCGGGCGCGTACCACCATCGCCCGGCCCGGCGCGGAGAGCACCAGGTCGGTGGCGGCGTGCAGGGTGGTCAGCTCCGGCGTCAGCTCCAGGAAGCTGCCGGCGTCGGTGGCGAGCTTCAGGCTGCGCGCCGCGTCGTCCACCACGATCGTCTGGCCGCTGCCGGTACGCACCGACCACCGGCCGGACCGCCCGTCGGCGATGCCCGCGTCGTACGGCTCGACCGCGCCGAAGAGCGAGCCGAGGACGATCCCGGCGGCCGGTTCGCCCCCGGGCAGCGCCACCAGCACGGTGTCGTCCGGGTCGGGCAGCGCCACGATCCCCTTGCCGGCCCCGGCGCCGGGGCAGAGCACGGCCAGCCAGCCGGCGTCCAGGTCCCCGTAGGCGGGGAGGGTCAGCCGGACCCGGCCGAGCCGGTCCGGGTCGTCGACGTCGGTGACCGTGCCGAGGGTGACCACCGCGCCGGCGACCGGGGCGGGTGCCGGGGCCGGCGGCGGGGCGGTGCTGAACCGGGTCAGGTGGCCGTTGGCGTCGATGGTGTGCACCACCTCGGTCAGCACGTACACCCCGGCGACCGGGTCGGCGACGCCCGCCAGTTCGACGCGGCGGCCGGGCCGCAGCGCCGGGTCGCCCTCGGCGACCCCCTCGGCGGTGACCAGCGCGGCCACCCGGGCGTCCAGGCCGGCCTGGGCGATCGCGGCCAGCTCGTCGTCGCTGCGGCCGGGCTGGTCCACCGCGGTGCGCACCCCGTCCGCGCCGACGGTGGCCGGGTCGGGGTCGAGCGGGATGCGCCGGCCGGTGCGCGCCGCGTCGGCCCGCTGGCTGATCGGCTCGGCGCGCTGCGGATGCCAGCCCAGCGCCGCGCTCTGCCCGGCGGCCCGGTCCAGGTTGGCCGCGATCCGCAGCGAGTGCAGGGTGTGGCCGAGGGTCAGGATGACCGGTTCGCCGTGCCCGTCCAGGGTGACCAGCCGCAGCCGGTCCTCGTCGTCGGCGAGGTGCAGCCCGGCCCGGCCGGCCACCTCCAGCAGCAGGTCGAGGTCGCTGTGCCGGTGCTGGAGCACCCGCTCGAGGCGCGGGCCGTCCTCCTCGGCGTCGACGTCGAGGCCCACCTCGGCGCAGAGGTCCCGGGCCAGGTCGGCGGCGGTCACCGACTCGAATACCCGCAACTGCTGCCGCTTGCGCAGCCGGTGCAGCGGCTGGTAACCGCGCAGCCGGACCAGGGCGGTGCCGTCGGCGGCGTACTCCACCTCGACGCAGGTCACCTCCCCGGTGAACAGGCCGGCGTCGTCCAGTCGGACGTCGATCCTCGCGCCGGTCGGCACCGCCGGGCCGGGACCGAGGTCCAGCGCGGCGGCGCCGGGGCCGGCGGCGTAGCCGATCTCGCACTGGGTCGGCTGGTCCAGCCGCCCGGCGACCCGCACCGACCGGAGCCGGCGGGCGTCCAGCGGTACGCCGTCGAGCAGCACGGTCGGCCAGGCGGTCACGGGGCACCTCCCGGCGTGGTCGGGGTGGTCGCGGCGGCGGTCAGCGGGGGCACCGCGAGGGCGGTGCCGGCCGGCACGGTCAGCGGATCGGTGATCCGGTTGTGCTCGGCGAGCAGCCGCCACCGCAGCGGCGAGCCGAGCGCGTCGTGGGCGAGCAGGTCGAAGCGGACCCCGGAGTAACCGGGCACGGCGGAGCCGTCCCCGGCCGCCACCACCGCCGAACCGGGTGCGGCCACCGGGGTGGTGGCGGCGGCCAGTTCCTCGTCGAAGCCCTCCTGGGCCTCGTCGGCGGACTCCGCCACCCGCACCAGCTTCAGCCGCAGCCAGGACCGGCGGGGCGAGCCGGTGAGGGTGAACGCGTCGAACCGTTCGGCGATCGCGACGATGACGCCGGGAATGTTCCAGGTCTTGCCCCAGACCAGCCGGACCAGCGGCGGTCGCAGCCAGCCGTGCGCGGTGGCGGAGTTCTCCGCCAGCATCCACAGCGGACGGGTGAGGGCGCGCACGTCCTCCGGGCGGGTCGGCGCGTCCACCAGGTCGGTGTCGAAGAGCAGGTCGAGCACCAGCTCGGTGCGGCCGCCGCCGGTGAAGACCAGCGGGTCGTCGGCGAGGCCGGCGCCGGTGAGCTGCCCGTCGCCGACGCCGCGCGGGCGTACTCCGGCCAGCCGGGTCACCTGCACCGTCTCCGGGTTGAGCAGGCAGTCCACCCGGACGCCGGAGGAGTCCACCAGGAAGGCCACCCGTTCCATCAGGCCCCCCGCTGCTCGTGGTCGAGGCGGCGCAGCCGCTCGCCGTCACCGTCGCCGGTGGCCGGCCGCCACACCGGGTCGTCGGGCAGCGCCGGCCACGGATCCCCGGCCCACCGCCCCGCCGGCCCCGTCGTGGTCGCTCCCGTCGGGGGTACGCCCCCGGCGCCGCCGCCCGCCGGCCCGTCCGGCAGGACCGGCCACGGGTCGGGTGCCGGGGTGGGCGCGAACGCGTCGGGCCACCCGTTGCCGGGCCGCGCCGGCGGCCACCGGTCGGCGGACCAGGATGCGCTGTCGAAGCCGGTCGGTGCGGCGACGCCGGGGTACTCGGCCGTCCGGGCGAGGTCGCCCGGGTACGCCCCGGGCGCCCGGCCCGCCCCGGGACCGGCCGGCGGTCCGGGGTGGTCGGTGCCCGCCCGCGCTCCCGTCGGCAGGGACCAGGGGGCGGGGAACCGGAGCGCGCCGACGTGATCTCCGCCGGTCGTGCCTCGTCGGTGCGCCGGGTCGGTGGCGGTGCCCGCCCGGCCATCGGCTGTCGTCCCCTCGACGGAGGCGGTCGCCGGATCCTGCTCGGACTGGTCGACCCGGCCGACGCGGGGTTCGCCGGAACCGGCGAGCGGCAGCGCGTCCCGGTGCGGGTGGGCGCCGCCGTCGCCGGGCCCGGTGTGCGAGAGGTCGCCGAATCCGGGGCCGGGTATCGCCGGACGAATCTGCCAGGCTGCCGGCCCCGGGTGAGCGCCGGCGCCACGCCCCGGCGAACGGTCGACGTCGTCGGCCGGCTGTCGGACCCGTCGCTCGGGCTGTCGGGACCGGTGGTGTTCCGGTCGGCCGGGCCAGGAATGCGCGGGCGGCGGTCCCGGCCGGGAGTCCGGCGCGGTGGCTCCCGGCCTGCCACTCGGGTCGGGGACGGCGGGGAAGCTGCCGGCGGCCGGAGAACTCGGCCCGACTGTGCCGTTGACGCCATCCGGCCAGTTGCCCTCAGTCGCGGACCCGGGACGGGTGCCCGCGCCGGAGTCGGCCGCCCACGAGCCCACGCCGGTGCCGGAGTCGCCGGCCCACGAGCCCACGCCCGTGTCGGGGTCGCCGGCCCACGAGCCCACGCCCGTGTCGGGGGCGCCGGCCCACGAGCCCACGCCCGCGCTGGGGTCACTGGGCCACGAGCCGACGGTGCCAACGGGGTCGCCGGGCCGCGCGCCAATGGTGCCGTCGCGGTCGGCGTGCCCTGAGGTCACGGCTGCGTCGGGCGTGCCGGGCCACGGGCCGCCATCGGGGTCGCCCCGCCACGCGCCCACGGCGGCGTCGGCGTCACGGGACCACGAGCCCGGACCCCCGTCGCGATTGCGCGGCCACCAGCCCACGGCCGTACCCGGCCTGCCCGGGGGTAGCGCCGACGGACCCGAGCGGGCGGGCGGCCTGTTGCCACCCGCCCCGTCGGCGGGCCCGCCCCGTGGGTCGCGCGCACCCGCCGGCGACCCGGCGTCCGGCAGAGCGTCCGGGTCGACGTCCAGGCCGCGTAGCAGGCCGGGGGCGTGCGCGGCGACCAGGCGCAGCCAGTGCTCCGGCGGCTGGCCCGGCCGGCGCGGCACGTCCCGCGCCGCCTCGGCCGACGGCACCCCCGGCCTCACCCGGGCCGGCGGCCGGTCCGGCGGCGTTCCGTCCGGCGAGCCACCGGTGGTCGGGGCGAGGTCCCGCTCGACGGCGTCGGCGGCGTCCCGCAGCCGCCGGGCCAGCCAGCTACGCGGTCCTGGGCGCGGCGGCGGCACTGCCCGACTCCAGCTCCAGGCCCTCGTACGCCAGGGTGAGCGCCTCGATGGCGATCTCCTGGGAGAGGGTGTGCAGGTGCGCGCCCCGCCACCGCATCGGCCACGCGTTGATCATGTTCCAGCGCAGCGCCTCGCTGGTGCCGGCGGCGTCGAGCAGCACCACCGAGACGTTGCGGCGGTTCACCGTCCCCCGGGCCGCGGCCTGCACCCAGTCCCACAGCTCGCGGGAGGAGGTGAGCCCGAAGTGCAGGGTCACCGGGGCGTAGTCGACCTGGCCGGGCACGGCCCGGATCCGGTCGTTGCCGGCCTCCCGGTACGCCCGCCGGGCGATCGTCACCTCCAGGCCGCTGACCTCGGTGAAGTGCCCGTTGGTGATGCCGTTGATGAGCAGCTTGAAGTTGTAGGCCCGGTACGGGTCGACCGGCGCGCCCGGTTGCGGCGTGGCGGGGGTCGTCATGTCAGCCTCCGATCGTCTCGGTCTCGGTGCCACCGGCCCACTGGCTGAGCTTGAACACCACGAACTCCGCGGGCTTGACCACCGCGATGCCGATGTGGGCGACCACCATGCCGGCGTCGCGCACGTCGGCCGGGTTGGTCTCCTCGTCGCACTTGACGAAGAACGCCTCCTCCGGCGTACGCCCGAGCAGGGCGCCGTCGCGCCAGACCCGGGTGAGGAAGGCGCCGATGTCGCGGCGGATGGAGCGCCACAGCGAGAAGTCGTTCGGCTCGAAGACCATCCACCGGGTGCCGTTGGCGATGGCCTGCTCGATGGAGATGGAGAGCCGCCGCACGTTGAGGTAGCGCCACTCGCTGGCCTCGGCGGCGAGCGTACGGGCGCCCCACACCCGGATGCCCTCGCCGGCGAAGTAGCGGATCACGTTGACGCCCTTGGGGTTGAGCACGTCGTGCTCCGGGCGGGTGACCAGGTACTCCAGGTCGACGGCGCCGCGTACCGGTTCGTTGGCCGGGGCCTTGTGCACGCCGCGCAGCCCGTCGGTGCGGGCCCAGATGCCGGCCATGTGCCCGCTCGGCGGGGTGAGCACCAGGTCGCCGCTGAGCGGGTCGCGCACCCGCAGCCAGGGGAAGTAGCAGGTGCCGAAGTCCGACTGCCGGGGCCGGTACGCGACGGTGCCGCCGCCGCCGCCGCCGCCGCCGTCGTCGTCGTCGGCCGGCTTGGCCGTACCCTCGGCGGGTTTGGCGTCGGCGGCGCGGGGGGCGCGGGCGGAGCTGGGGGTGGCGACCCGGGTCAGCGCCGAGATGTCGTCGATGCCGGGGGGCGGGTCGCAGATCGCCACCATGGTGCGCAGCCGCTCGGCCATGCTCAGCAGGGCCTCGTGCGAGACCGGGTCGTGGAAGCCGGGCGCGGCGAGGATCGACACCTCGTCGACGGCCTCCAGCAGTTGCAGGCCGGTACGGCGCTGGCCGCCGCCGGTGAGCTGGCCGCCCTCGCCGACGTTGACCACCCAGCACCGGGTGCCGCCGTTGTCGAGGAAGCCGAAGACGGCGCGGGCCAGCGGGGTGCTCTCCGGGCGTTCGCCGCCGGCGTAGAGCCGCAGGAACTCCGACCAGCTGTTCACCGGCATCGCCCGGTCCACGTGGGCGCCGCGGTCCGGGGCGATGCCGACGAACGCGGCGGTGCTCATGCCGACCGGCCCGATCGGGTGGGCCCCGCTCGGCACCTCCTCGACGTAGATGCCGGGGGAGAAGTAGTTGGGCATCGGTCCTCCTGGTGCGCGGGGGTGGTCCGGGTCAGCGGGCCGGGGGTTCGCAGACGATGACGAGGTCGGTGTCGGCGGGGTCGACGTCGGCGGTGAGGGTGTGGCCGCGGCCGACCAGGCGCAGCCGGACCGGGCCGGGCTGCTCGGGGTCGTCCGGCACGCCGGTGAGCCGGAACCGGCCGGCCGGGTCGGTCTGCGTGGCCTGGGAGGTGCCGACCAGTTCGACCCGCATCGCGGCGAGGGGCTGCTCCTGCGGGCCGACCACCCGGCCGTCCAGGGTGCGCATCGGCAGTTGCCGCAGCCGCAGCGGGCGCAGCACCGGCGGCGCGGCCGGCAGCGGCCGGGCCACCTGCGCGGGTACGTCGATCAGCAGCGCCGGCCGGGGCGGCACACCGAACGCCCGCCACAGCTGCGGGTCGCCGGCCTCGAGCAGCACCTCCGGCTCCCCGTCGACGACCGCGGCGGCGAGCACCCGGTCCAGCCGGGGCAGCGCCGCCGGGCCGGCGGCGCTGACCAGGTAGCGGACCGTGAAGCGGTACGGCTCCCGGTTGCCGGTGCCGCGGGTCTGCCGGCCGGGCCGCAGCTCCAGCGGCCAGACCGTCAGCCCGTCGGCGGGTCCGCCGTCGGCGGGCGGGCCGACCGGGACGCCCTCGCCCGCGGCGGTGGCCAGCCACGCCGCCAGGTCGGCGGTGGCCGCCTCGACCGGTCCACGCCCGTCGTCGGTCATCGCGGCGGGCTCCCCTGGATCCGGTACGCGATGGCCTCGTTCCAGACGTGCGGGTAGACGCCGATCTCGAAGTACCGGGTGAAGGCGTTGATCGGCGCGTTGGTGTGGTCGTGCCAGAGCAACCAGACCGGGGCGATGGTGAAGAGCACGTAGTTGAGCAGCACCAGCGGGATGTAGAGCGGGCCGAGCAGCCGGCCCTGGAAGATGTGCACGTCCTCGTGCCGCTGGATGCCGGGGCTGGAGCCGGCGCAGACCGTGCCGATGGTGGTGGCGTACCGCGGGGAGACGCCCTCCACGAGGTTGACCCGGCAGCTGTGCTGCGAGGTGGTCCGGTCGAGCTGGTGACCGAAGATCAGGTGCACGGCGAGGTAGACCGCGCCGACGGCGGTGTTCAGCAGGCTCCAGGTGTGGTCCACGAGGAAGAGCCAGACGCCGCGGGCGTCCGGGCCGTACACCCCGGCCGAGGCGACCGCCCAGCCGAACGGGGCGCCGACGAGCAGCCCGACGACCGCGCCGATCAGCAGACCGAGGGTGCCGCCGGCCCACCCACCGAACGCGGCGCCGAGGACGATGTGGACGGCGGCGCTGATGATTCCGAAGACCATGACGCTCACCTCTCTCAGACCCAGGAACGGATGTAGCGGGGCTCGGCGCCGCCCTGGGCGACCCGGCTCGGCGACGCCTGCGTCGCCTGCCGGTTGCCCGGCGGCAGCTGGTTGATACCGAGGGCGGCGGAGAAGATGATCAGCCCGTTGAAGAACGCGATGATCCATTTCTCGGCGCCGGCGTCCGTGGCGAACGCCGCGGTCAGGTAGGACAGCACCAGGGCGACGCCCAACGCGATCCACTTGCGGGCCTTGTCGCCGGAGGGTCCGAGCAGGCCGCCGACGACGTTGGCGGTCAGCAGGGTGGCGGCGCTCGCGCCGGTGAGGCTGCCGAGGGCGGCCCAGGTGTAGAGATCGTTCATAGCGATCTCCCTTCGGATGGTGCCGGGAGGAGGGGGTGTGATGGTGAGGTGCGACGGCCGGGTTGGTGTGCCCGGCCCGGCCGCCCGGGTGGTGGCGATGTCCGGCCCTGTCGGGGTCAGACCGGCCTCGGATGCTCCGCCGGTGGCGTGGCGGCCGGCGCGACGGCCGCGCCCGTCCGAGTCGCGGCGGGAGCGGCGGCGGACCGGCCCCGTCGGCGCAGCAGCAGGACGGCGACGACCGCGCCGACCACGAGCAGGACGACCACGGACCCGAGGACCAGGAGCCAGGGGAACGACCCGCCTTCGTCACCGCCGGGGGAGGCGGCCGCCGTGGCGGACGGCGAAGGCTTCGGCGCCGCCTCGGCCACCGCCCGCAGCTCGAGCGGCTTTTCCTGGTTGGCGACGACCTTCCAGGTGACCGAGCGGCCGATGCGCGTGCCGTTCGTGTCGATCACCCGACCGGGAAAGGTCAGGGAAATCTCGAACGACATCAACTGCATGAACCTCGCCTGGTTCAACGGATCCTGTTCGGCCACCTTCCCGCCGTATTTCTTCGGATCGAGCGGGAGGCTGAACCGGTAGAGATCGTCCTCCCGGACCAGTCTTACGCTCTCGCTGGTGAAATCCTTCAGCGGAGTGTGGTGGTAGGTGATCAGGGAACCGTAGAAGCCTTCATTCTCGTAGACCCACTCGTCGCCCTTCGGCAACGTGGGGATGTTCTGCCGGAGTTCGGCGAAGCCGACCTGGACGGTCCTGTTGTCGGTGGTCAGGAACCGTTTGTCGGCGGTCAGCAGCAGTTGCCCGTCGATCGTGTCGTCGGCGTTGACGGTCAGGCCGATGTTGAGCTGCATGCACCCGGTGAGCATCGCCACCAGGGCGAGACACACCGCGAGGCGGAATGCCCTGCCGCGGTCGAGTCCCGTATTCATGCCAGCAGTGTGTGTGATCGCACTCACTATCCGCAGTCAGCGATCAGTCACAACCGTGTCACCGATCTTACCGGCCCGTTCTCCCTTTCGGCTGACGCCATAAATGGGCGCGATCGATAGTCTGAAGGGTTGGCCGGACGCAATTTCGGCTCTCCACCTCGGGGAGGGCGGTGAGGGAATTCGGCCAGGGTGGACGGTGCTCCTCGACCCGCCGCCGCCGGGCGACGGGCCGACCGGCGGGCCGGAATCGGCGCCCGGCAGTGCGGAACGCTTGCCGAGCAGATCCTGGATATATAGTATCCAGAATATGAAGATGGCCGAGGGCGTCGAGTGGGCGCTGCACAGCTGCCTCAACATGACCTGGTTGGAGCCGGGGCGTGCGGTGTCGGCCGCCCGCCTGGCCGCCTTCTACGGGCTACCCACGGCGTACCTCAACAAGCAGTTGCAGGCCCTGGTGCGGGCCGGGATTCTCCGGTCCGTCTCCGGCCCGCGCGGCGGGTTCCGATTGGCCCGCGCCCCCGAGGAGATCACCCTGCTCGACGTGGTGACCGCCATCGAGGGGGCGGAGGAGGCCTTCCGCTGCGCGCAGATCCTCCGCCAGGGGCCGGGAGGTCGCGCCGACGTCGACTACCGGCAGGCCTGCCTGATCTCCCAGGCGATGCGCCGCGCCGACCTGGCCTGGCGGCGGGAGCTGGCCGGGCAGACCCTCGCGCAGCTGCGAAAGGCGGTCGGCGACCGCTACCCGGACACCCCGCGGAACACCCGTGAGCGCCTCGTCGCGCCCCCGTCCTGACCACCGTCCCCATCAGAAGGCGAGCACCATGACCGACGCACCACTGCATGTCCGTGCCGACGACGCCACCGTCCTCGCCGACGGCCCGACCAGCCTGATCACCCTGCTCGGCGACGCCGGCGAGACCGGCGGCGCGCTCACCGCCAACCGGGCCACCCTGCACACCGGCTCGCCCGGCGCCCCACCGCACCTGCACACCCGCGCCGCCGAGACGTTCTTCGTCCTCGACGGGGTCCTGGACGTGCTGGTCGCCGACGAGATCCGCACCCTGCGCCGCGGCGACTTCCTGCTCGTTCCCGCGCACACCCCGCACGCCTTCGCCCCGGCCCGCGGCGAGTCCGCCGACGTGCTGGTGGTCTTCACCCCCGGCATCGACCGGTTCGACTACTACCGGCTCCTCGAGCGGGTGTACCGGGGCGAGGCCGACCCGGCCGAGATCGCCGCCAGCGGACAGCGCTACGACAACCACTACGTCGACAGTCCGCTGTGGCGCGGCCGCCCCTGACCGCGCCGCCCGCCGCGCCCGGCCGCTGTGGCGGGCCCGGCGACTAGGCCGACCGGATGCGTCTCCTCGCCTGCGTGCTGCTCGTCGACCCGGCCGGCCGGCTGCTGTTGCAGCTCCGCGACGAACACGCCCCGAACCATCCCGACGTCTGGGGGTTGCCGGGCGGGCACGGGGAGCCGGGGGAGACGGCCGCGGCGACCGCGAGCCGCGAGCTGTACGAGGAGACCGGGCTGCGCCCCGACGGCGAGCTGCGGCTCTTCGCCAGCCAGGAGCTGCCGGAGCTGGACCGGGTGAAGCACTACTTCTGGGCCGCCACCCGGGCTCGGCAGGAGGACGTGGTGCTCGGCGAGGGCGCGGCGATGCTCTTCGTCCCGCCCGGCGAGGTGCTCGACGGCCGCCCGTACACCCCCGGCACCGTCGAGGTGCTGACCCGCTTCCTGGCCTCGCCCGAGTACGCCGGCCTGGCCGCCGCCGGCTGCTGACCGCCGAATCCGGTGAGGCCGGGGCCGGTCTGCTCAGTCGCGTGGCGGGTGCCAGTCGGCGTACCGGGCCGCCTGGCGCAGCGCGACGCGGGACGGGGTGAGCCGGATCAGGGTGTCGCGGAGCGTGACCGCCGCCGGGTGGCGCAGCTGCTGGCCGAAGCGGCCGGCGCGGGCCGAGGCCCGGGCCACCGCCTGGCTGCGCGGGCGGCGCTCCCGGTCGTAGCGGGCGAGCGCGGCGTCGACGTGTGCCGGCCCGCCGGCGCAGGCCGCGCCGAGCGTGACCGCGTCCTCGATCGCCTGGCAGGCGCCCTGACCGAGGTACGGGGTCATCGCGTGCGCCGCGTCGCCCAGCAGCGCCACCCGGCCGCGCACGTAGGACGGCAGTGGGGTGCCCAGGTGGTGCAGGTCGTGCCGCAGCACCTGCTCGGGCCGGGTGGCGGCGAGCAGCGCCGGAACCGGGTCGTGCCAGTCGCCGAAGCGCTCCCGCACGGCGGCCAGCTCGTCGGGGGCCCGCCCGCCGGGTGGGGCGGTCACCGCGGCGTACCAGTAGACCTGGTCGGCGCCGAGCGGGACCATGCCGAACTCGGCGCCCGGGCCCCAGCTCACCGCGGTCGGCAGCGAGCCGTCCCAGCGGATCGCCGCCCGCCACGCCGTCGCCCCGACGTACGTGGGCCCGGGGTGCTCCGGCCAGAGCCGGGAACGGACGGCCGAGCGCAGCCCGTCGGCGCCCACCACCAGGTCGGCGGCGAGTTCGGCGGGCTCCCCGCGCCAGCGGTGCTGCACCCGGGCGCCGTCCGGACCGGTCGTCACGTCGACCACCTCGGCGTCGGTGCGCAGCGCGGCCGCCGGCAGGGCGTCGCGCAGCACGCCGTGCAGCCTGCCCCGGTGGACGCCGAGCGCGGCGGTGCCGAGCTGCCGGGTCAGGTCGGCGCCGTCCACCCGGGACAGCCAGCGTCCGCTCCGGGTGCGCAGCCCGCCGGGGGCCTCGGTCCGGCCGTGCGCGCGGACGGCCTCGCCGACGCCGAGCGCGTCCAGTCCCCGCAGCGCGTTGGACATCAGGGTCAGCCCGGCTCCCACCTCGCCCAGTTCCGGCGCGCGTTCGAGCACGGTCACCCGCCAGCCCGCCCGGTGCAGGGCGAGGGCGGCGGCCAGGCCACCGATCCCGCCGCCGACCACCACCGCGTGTCCGTCCATCCCGGCCGCCTTTCTACAACTGTAGAAGTTAATACTACAGCTGTAGAACACCGACGAGGAGGCCCGGATGAACGGTCGGTCCGCGCGGGTGGCGGCGTTGGCCGACGCGGCGATCGCGCTGCTCGCCGAGGGCGGGATGCGCGCGTTGACCCACCGCGCCGTCGACGCCCGGGCCGGGGTGCCGGTCGGCACCACGTCGGCGTACCTGCGGACCCGGCAGGCGCTGATCGAGGCGGTGGTCCGCCGCCTGGCCGACCTGGACCGCGCCGACCTGGCCGACCGGGAGCTGCCCACCGACGCGCCACCCCCCGGGCCGCCGCCGCGGCTCACCCCGGCCGACCTCGACCACCTCGCGGTGGCCACGGCGCAGGTGCTGGACCGTTGGCTCACCGTCGGGCGGGACCGTAGCCTGGCCCGCTACGCCTGCCTGCTGGAGGCCGTGCACCGACCCGAGTTGCGGCCGATCCTGGCGCACGGCACCGTGCTGCGCGAGCAGGCCCGGGCGCTGCTGGCGGGGGCCGGTGCGCCGGACCCACGGCGGCAGGGCGACCAGTTCGTCGCCTTCGTCGACGGGTTGCTCTTCGACCGCCTCGTCGGCGCCGGCGCGCTCAGCGCGCCGCCGCCCGGCAGCCCGGAGAGCCGCGAGGACCTGCGCGCCGCCGTCCGCGCCCTGCTCCGCGCCTTCACCGGCTCCTGACCTGTCCCACCGGCCGGGTGTCCGGCTCTGGGCAGGCCATGATCGCCTGACGGTCGGCCGAGAATCGGCCGGCGATGCCGCGTCCGGCGCGCCGGTGTCCCGACCAGTGGAGCGAGGGCCGGCGGTGAGTCCGGTCAGGCGACCGGGGTGCGGGTGCGGTGGTCGCGGGGGCTGATGCCGCGTACCCGGCGGAAGGCGGTGCTCAGCGCGAACGGGCTGCCGTAGCCCACCCGGCGGGCGACCGCGCCGAGGGTGGCGTCCGGTTCGCGCAGCAGGTCCGCCGCGAGGCTCAGCCGCCAGCCGGTCAGGTAGGCCATCGGCGGCTCACCGACCAGCTCGGTGAAGCGGCGGGCCAGCGCGGCCCGGGACACCCCGACCTCGGCGGCCAGCGCCGCCACCGTCCAGGGGCGCGCCGGATCGTCGCGCAGCAG
Organism: Micromonospora purpureochromogenes; assembly: GCF_900091515.1. Taxonomy (NCBI): domain Bacteria; kingdom Bacillati; phylum Actinomycetota; class Actinomycetes; order Micromonosporales; family Micromonosporaceae; genus Micromonospora; species Micromonospora purpureochromogenes. Next base: position 3,161,166 of record NZ_LT607410.1, read on the forward strand.
GCGCAGGGCCGGTCCGACCACCGGGTCGGCCGCCGCCGCGTACCACGAGGGGGTGGCGCCGGGCCGGTCGAACCAGGTCCGCAGCACGGCGATCAGCAGCAGGTCGAGCAGCCGGTCGAGGACGGCCTCCTGGCCGGGGGAGTCCCGCACCACCTCGTCGGCGAGCAGCCCGACCAGCGGGCTGCGCCACTCGTCGGCCCGGACCACCAGCAGCGCGGGCAGCGCGGCGAGCAGCCGCCGGTTGACCTCGCCCGGCAACTGGTACGTCCCGGTCAGCAGCACCGTGCGGCCCGGCGTGCCGGTGCCCCAGGTGCGTACCCCCGCCGCCGGGGTGGTGGTCAACGGCTCGCCGCGCAGGGTGGTGCACCGCTGGCCGGGGTGGATGACCACCTGCGGCGCGGTGGCCGGGTCGTCGGCGACGGTGTACGCGTCCGGGCCGCGCAGCACCGCCACGTCCCCGGGGTGCAGCAGCTCGGCTGCGCTGCCGTCGGGCACCACCCAGGTGGTGCCGCGCACCACGGCCACCACGGTCAGCGGCGCGCGATCCTCGATCCGCAGCGCGAACGGCGGGTCCAGCAGCGAGCGGAGCAGGAACGCCCCCCGGGCGCGGGGGCCGTCGAGCAGACCGGTCAGCAGATCCACGCTGGCGAGCGTAGACGCCCGCGTATGCCCGCACTACGGCGAACAATTCAGCGTCTCACCGCCGATCGGTCGACCGGCGTGCTCGGCCGCACCGGCCGGACCGGTCGACGGGCCGCCGCGCGACTTCCGGGCGTACGCGGGGTCAGGCGGCCGGGGCCTGGCGGCCATGACCCGCCGGCCCGGCTACGGTGGGGCCCGAACGGGGCGAGGAGGCGGCGATGGTCCGGTGGGGCTGGTTCCGGGAAGCCGCCGGGCGGCTGCGGCAGGGCTGGCTGCCGGTGGTCGAGACGACCCTGGCCGCGACGGTGGCGTGGATCCTGGCCACCCGGCTGGTCGGCCACCCGCAGCCGTTCTTCGCCCCCGCCGCCGCGCTGATCGTGCTCGGCCAGGCCCGGGGCCAGCGGGTCCGCCGGGCGGTCGAGGTGCTGCTCGGGGTCGCCGCCGGCGTCCTCGTCGCCGACCTGGTGGTGCAGGCGCTCGGGCCGCGCACCAGCTGGACGGTGTTCACGGTCATCCTGCTCACCATCGCGCTCGCCGTGGCGGTCGGGGCGAGCACGGTCGCCGTGGTGCAGGCCGCGGTCTCCGCGCTCTACCTGGTGGTGGTCTCGCCACCGACCGAGTCGCTGGTGCCGTTCCGGTTCGTCGACGCGCTCATCGGCGGCGGGGTGGCGGTGGTGGCCAGCCAGCTGATCGACGTCCGACGGCCGCTCGCGCCGCTGGTCGCCGAGTTCCGCCGCACCTACGAGGGGATGGCCGAGGTGCTGGACGAGGTCGCCGCGGCCCTCGACGCCCGGGACGAGCCCGCCGCGCTGGCCGCGCTGGACCGGGCCCGCCAGCTCGACGCGACGGTCGAGCGGCTGCGCACGGCGGTGCTCGCCGCCGGGGAGGCGGTCCGGCTCAACGTCCGGCGACGGCGGCACATCGGCCGGCTGCGCACCGTCGACGCCACGGTCGGCCAGCTCGACTACGCGGTCCGCAACGTGCGGGTTCTCGCCCGGGCCGGCGTGACGTTCAACCGGCTGCCCACCCCGGTGCCGCCCGAACTGGGCGCGGCCCTGCGGGACCTGGCCGAGGCGGTCCGGGCGGCGGGGGAGGCGCTCGCCGCCGACCTCGACGGCGCGGAGGAGGCCGGCGACCGGCACGCCGCCCGCGCCGAGGCCGCCGCCCTGGCCGCGGTACGCGGCGCCGGGCGGCTCTTCACCCCCGGCCAGACCCTGCCGCTGGCGATGATCGTCGGGCAGGTCCGAGCCACCGCCATCGACCTGCTGCGGGGCGTACGGGCCGACGACGACGCGGCGGTGCTGGCCCGGGTCGACGAGGCGCTCGGGCTGCCCGCGCTCTGACCAGCATGTGGTAAGGAGCGCATCTGGCTTGTGGTCGTGACCAAACCGGTGTGTGATCGACGGCGAGACGCCGTACCACCGGAAGGACCGCCCGCCGTGAGCCCACTCGTCACCGCGCCGAGCCCCGCCGTACCCCGGCAGGTGCTGGCCGCCCGCACCGGCGTCGCGGTGGTCTTCGCCCTCAACGGCCTCGCCGTGGCGTCCTGGTTCTCCCGGGTCCCCGCGGTCCGCGACTCGCTCGGGCTCAGCGCCGGCCGGCTCGGCCTGCTGCTGCTGGCCATGTCCGGGGGCGCGGTGCTCGCCCTGACCACCGCCGGGCTGGTCACCCAGCGCCTCGGCGCGGCCCGCACGGTGGTGGCGTCGACCGTGCTGGTGGCGGTCGGGATGGCCGGCGTCGGGGTGGCCGCGGGGGTGGCCGGCTCGCTGCCCGGCGTGGCGGTGGCCCTGTTCGCCCTCGGCTACGGCTCCGGCACCTGTGACGTGGCGATGAACGTCGAGGGCGCCGCCGTCGAGAAGCGGCTGGGGCGCACCATCCTGCCGCGCTTCCACGCCGCCTGGAGCCTCGGCTCGGTGGCCGGCGCCGGCATCGGCGCGGTGGCCGCCCGCGTCGGGGTGCCGATCGGCGCGCACCTGGCGGTGCTGGCGGCGGTGGTGCTCGGCGGCACGATCCTCGGCGCCCGGGCCTTCCTGCCCGCCCAGCCGGCGCCGGACACCGCCGCCACCCGGCGCGGTGGCCTGCTCGCCGCCTGGCGGGAGCCGCGCACCCTGCTGCTCGGCCTGCTGGTGCTGGTGATGGCGTTCGCCGAGGGCAGCGCGAACGACTGGCTCGCGGTCGCCTTCGTCGACGGGTACGGCACGAGCGAGGCCGTCGGCGCCGCCGTCTTCGGGGTCTTCGTCACCGGCATGACGATCGGGCGGACCGCCGGCACCGTCGCCCTCGACCGCTGGGGGCGGGTGCCCGTCCTGTTCGCCACCATCCTGCTCGCCGCCTTCGGCGCGGCGGTGGCGGTGCTGGCCGGCTCGGGGCCGGTCGCGATCGCCGGGGTGGCGCTCTGGGGACTCGGCGCCTCGCTGGGCTTCCCGGTGGGGATGAGCGCCGCCGCGGACGACGAGCACCGGGCGCCGGCGCGGGTCAGCGTGGTGGCGGTGCTGGGCTACACGTCGTTCCTGGCCGGGCCGCCCCTGCTCGGCCTGCTCGGCGACCGGGTGGGGACGCTGCACGCGCTGCTCGTGGTGCCGCTGCTGCTGCTGCCCACCCTGGCGCTGGTGCCGGTGACCCGGCCGCCGGCGCACCCCGCCAGCACATAGAACCTAACAGCGGCCGGCCGCGCGCGGTATCGGGTGCGCGGCCGACTGCGCAGCCCAGCCGTGCTGGCTAAGGTCGCCGGATGCCTACCGAAGAGATCACCGCCGCCGCCGCGGGCGGCTGGACCCTGGGCGACCGCGTCGTCCGCCGGATGGGGTTCGGCTCGATGCGCACCACCGTCGACCCCGACCCGGGCCGCGCGGTGTGGGTGCTGCGCCGTGCCGTCGAGCTGGGCGTGAACCACATCGACACCGCCGCCTTCTACGTCTCGCCGGGCGGCACCCTGAACGTCGGCACCGGCCCCGCCCGGTACGCCACCGAGCTGATCCGCGCCGCGCTGGCCCCGTACCCGGAGGAGCTGGTGATCACCACCAAGGTCGGCTTCGGGTACGACCCGGCGACCGGCCTGCGCGAGGAGGCCACGCCGGCCGGGCTGCGCGCCCACGTCGAGGAGAACCTGCGCCGGCTGGGCCGCGACCACCTCGACGTGGTGAACCTGCGGATCGTGAAGCGCCCCGGGCGGGACTCGGTGGCGGAGTCCTTCGGCGCGTTGGCCGAGCTGCGCGACGCCGGGCTGATCCGGCACCTCGGCCTGTCCAACGTCCGCCTGGACCACCTCGACGAGGCGCAGGCCATCGCCCCGGTGGTGTGCGTGCAGAACAGCTACGCCGTCGACAACCGGGGCGACCAGGACGCGCTGCTGCGCGAGTGCGGGGCGCGCGGGGTGGCGTACGTGCCGTTCTTCGCTCTCGCCGGCGCCCGGCGGGAGGCGGGCGCGGCGGCCGAGCACACCGCCGCCGTCCACGAGATCGCGCGGGCGCACGGCGTCACCCCGCACCAGGTACGCCTCGCCTGGACCCTGCACCAGGGGCCGCACGTGCTGGCCATCCCCGGCACCGGCGACGAGGCGCACCTGACGCAGAACATCGCGGCCGGGGCGCTGCGGCTCTCCGCCGAGGAACTGGCCGCGCTCGACTGAGCGTGCCCGGTCAGCTCGCGCTCACCGGCCTCGCAGCCGACTGTCAGGTGACGGTGCTCCACTGGAGGGACGCCGAGGAGAGGAGCGGGCAGATGGGCTGGTTCAGCCGGCGGTCCCGGGCCGCCGTCCCCACCCCGACCAAGCTCGACCGGGAGGCCACCCGCGAGGACCTGGCCGCGCTGGAGGAGTTCGTGATCAGCCGGCAGGGCGTGGAGTTCTACCTGGAGCCGGAGACCACCGCCACGGACACCACGGTGGTGGCGATCGCCCACGACGGCGAGTGGATCCGCCGCCGGACCGGCTCGCCGCAGGTGGCGGCGAAGCTGGCCGGCCGGCACGCCGTGCCGCTCTACGAGGCGGCGCGGACCGGCTACCCGGAGCGGATGCGGGTCTGGAACCGGGCCCACCCGGAACGCCGGATGCGCTGACCGCTCACCCCTCGACGGCGGCGCGCGCCTCGTCGAGGGTCATCGGGTCGGCGTGGCTGGAGACGTACCAGTGGTAGCGGTCGTCGAGCAGCCGGCGCACCAGCGCCAGGTCGGGGCCGTCCCCGTCCTGGCGCAGGTGTACCGGCGGCGGGTAGAAGCAGTCGCCGAGCAGCATCACCGCCGAGTCGGGCACCAGCACCACGGTCGAGTCGGGGGCGTGCCGGCCGCCGACGTGGCGCAGCCGTACGCCGGTGGGCAGCTCCAGCTCGTCGGTGAAGGTGCGGGTGGGCGGCAGCACCGCGAAGTCGTCCCAGGAGTCCACGGCCAGGGCGCGGGCCCGGAAGCTGGGGCCGAGTCGCGGCTCGGCACGGACCTGCTCGCGCAGGTAGCGGTGACTCCACGGGCGGGCCGCCTCGGCGCGCAGCGGCGCCTCCCCGGCGACGTGGCCGACGATCTCCACACCCGGCCAGGCGCAGGCGCCCCACACATGGTCCCAGTGGTGGTGGGTGTAGACCAGCCAGCGCGGCTCCGGCAGCCCCGCCGCGGCCAGGGCGGCCCGGATCTCCCGGGCGTGGCCCGGGCTGTGCCCGGCGTCGACCAGCACCCCGCCGCGCTCGTCGGTGATCAACGCCACGCTCGGTTGGATGGTGCCCGGGTCAGGATCGCCCGGGTAGCGCCAGACCCGGCCGGCGAGGTGGTGGAACGTCGTCCCGGTGATGGCGGTGGTCCTTTCCCGATCGGGGTCGACTCTCGGTCGTCGGAGCCGATGGTAGGCGCCGGCTCCCCGGCCGGTGGCCCCGGTGCGCCGCTGACCGGCGGATACCCGCCCGCACCGTCCCCTTTGCTCTGCTGCCGCCCCGGCGACAGCGGAGCGCTCCCAGTGGTGCCTCCGGGGCAGCAGAGCAAAGCGGGTGCGGCATCGAGGTCGGACATTGCCCGAAGTGCGGGAAAGGTCGCTCATGATCGTCAGGCGTCGATGGGTCGGCCCGTCCGGCGCGAGCGGGGGCGGCGTTGACCCGGCGCCGAGGGGTGTGGCAGCATTCGCGGCCTGACGGCAGTGAAGGAAGCCGGTGCGATTCCGGCGCGGTCCCGCCACTGTCACCGGGGAGCGATCCCCCCTTGCGAGTCACGGCCGTGTTCCTGCGGTTGGAAGGCCGGGGGAGAGCGTTGATCCGGAAGCCAGGATACTTCGGCCGTCGGAGCGACCCCAGGGCGTGGACACCCGAGGAGGACCCCGATGACGCGCAGCGTCCCCACCACCGCCGACGAGCTCCGTCGTACCCGTTCCGGGCGCGCTGACGCGCCCCTGTCCGGCCGCGCTGTCGCGCCGGCCGTCGGCCCGGACACCCCGGCCGACGCCCGCGCCCCGCGTTCCGCCGTTCACCGCTGACCGCCGCACCGCGCCGCCCACCGGTCCACCGCCGGTGACCCGCCGGGCGGCCCGTCGTACCCGCTGAACCGCGCCCATCCCCTCGCCTCGCCCGACCGGCACCGCGCCGGTCCGGGCGTCACTCTCCGGAGCCGTCCGTGCGCATCCTGCTGCTCTCCACCGCCGACACCGACCTGCTCGCCGCCCGCGCCAGCGGCGCCGACTACCGGCTGGCCAACCCCGCCCGGGTCGCCGCCGACGACGTGCCGGCGCTGCTCGACGGCGTCGACCTCGCCGTCGTACGCCTGCTCGGCGGCCGGCAGGCGTGGCCGGACGGGCTGGCCGCCGTGCTCGCCTCGGGCATGCCGACGGTGGTGCTCGGCGGCGAGGCGGTGCCCGACGCGGAGCTGATGGCCGCCTCCACGGTGGCCTCCGGGGTGGCCACCCAGGCGCTGTCCTACCTGGTCGAGGGGGGTCCGGCGAACCTGGCCGAGCTGGCCCGGTTCCTCTCCGACACGGTGCTGCTCACCGGCGAGGGCTTCGACCCGCCCGCGCCGACCCCGGCGTACGGGGTGCACGGCGACCGGGCGGTGTCGACGGCGGCCGGAGCGGCCACGGCGACCCGCCCCACCGTCGGGATCGTCTTCTACCGGGCGCACGCCCTCGCCGGGAACACCGGCTTCGTCGACGTGCTCGCCGACGCGGTCGAGGCGGCCGGCGGCGACCCGCTGCCGATCTTCTGCGGCTCGCTGCGCGGGCTCACCCCCGGCGACGGGCCGCTGCCCCTCTTCGCCCGCTGCGACGCCCTGGTCGTGACGGTCCTCGCCGCCGGCGGCGCCGTCGCGGCGGACGCCTCCGGCGGGGGCGACGACGACGCCTGGGACGTCGGCGCGCTCGCCGCCCTCGACGTGCCCATCGTGCAGGCGCTCTGCCTCACCAGCACCCGGGAGCAGTGGGCCGGCAGCGACGCCGGACTGTCCCCGTTGGACGCCGCGATGCAGGTGGCCATCCCCGAGTTCGACGGGCGGATCGTCACCGTGCCGTTCTCGTTCAAACGCGTCGACGCCGACGGGCTCTCGGTCTACGCCGCCGACGCGGAGCGGGCCGCCCGGGTGGCCGGCATCGCCGTCCGCCAGGCCCGGCTGCGGCACGTGCCCAACGCCGACAAGCGCCTCGCGGTCGTGCTCAGCTCGTACCCGACCAAGCACTCGCGGGTCGGCAACGCGGTCGGCCTGGACACCCCCGCCTCGGCGGTACGACTGTTCGCCGCCCTCGCCGACGCCGGCTACCACCTCGGCGACGGGCCGGTCCCCACCGACGGGGACGCGCTGATCCACGCGCTGATCGCCGCCGGTGGGCACGACGTCGAGTGGCTCACCCCCGAGCAGCTCGCCGCCGCCGAGGCGCGGGTACCCGGGCAGACGTACCGGCGCTGGTTCGCCCGGGTGCCGGCGGCGCTGCGAGACCGGATGCGCACCCACTGGGGCGAGCCGCCCGGCGAGCTGTACGCCGACGGCGGCGACCTGGTCCTGGCCGGGCTGCGCTTCGGCAACGTGGTGCTGATGATCCAGCCGCCGCGCGGCTTCGGCGAGAACCCGATCGCCATCTACCACGACCCGGACCTGCCGCCCAGCCACCACTACCTGGCCGCGTACCGCTGGCTGGCCGCGCCGGTGGCCGACGGCGGCTTCGGCGCCGACGCGGTGGTACACCTCGGCAAGCACGGCACGCTGGAATGGCTGCCCGGCAAGGGGCTCGGGCTCGCCGCCGACTGCGCTCCCGACGCCGTCCTCGGCGACCTGCCGCTGGTCTACCCGTTCATCGTCAACGACCCCGGCGAGGGCACTCAGGCCAAGCGCCGGGCGCACGCCGTCGTCGTCGACCACCTCGTCCCGCCGATGGCCCGCGCCGAGACGTACGGCGACCTGGCCAAACTCGAACAGCTCCTGGACGAGTACGCCACCGTCCAGGCGCTCGACCCGGCCAAGGTGCCCACCGTGCGGGCGCAGATCTGGGACCTCGTCCGGGCCGCCGAGCTGCACCACGACCTGCACACCGCGGACATGCCGGCCGCCGACGACTTCGACGACTTCGTGCTGCACCTCGACGGGTACCTCTGCGAGGTCAAGGACGTCCAGATCCGCGACGGGCTGCACATCCTCGCCGAGGCGCCCACCGGCGACGCCCGGGTCAACCTCGTCCTCGCCGTGCTGCGCGCCCCCCAGGTCTGGGGCGGCACCCGCGCCCTGCCCGGGCTGCGCCAGGCGCTCGCCGCCGCGTACGGGCTGGACGAGCAGGAGCTGCTCGCCGAGCCGGGACGGCGGGTCGCCGTGCCGGAGTCGCTGACCGAGGCGGCGGACGGGCCGGCCGCCACCGCCGCCGACGCCGTCGACCTCATCGAGGCCCTGGCCCGCCGGCTGGTCGTCGGCATGGAGACCCTCGGCTGGGACGCCGACCAGGTCGACGCGGTGGTCGAGGAGGTCACCGGCCGGGCGATCGCCGACGCCGCCGACGTGCTGCGCTTCGCCGCCCGCGAGGTGGTGCCCCGGCTGGCCCGGACCACCGACGAGATCGACCGGGTGCTCGGCGCGCTCGACGGCCGGTTCGTGCCGCCCGGCCCCTCCGGCTCACCCACCCGCGGCCTGGTCAACGTGCTGCCCACCGGCCGCAACTTCTACTCCGTCGACCCCAAGGCCATCCCGTCCCGCAACGCCTGGGACGTCGGGGTGGCGCTGGCGGACTCGCTGCTCGCCCGGCACCTCGCCGACACCGGCGCGTACCCCCGCTCGGTCGGGCTCACCGTCTGGGGTACCAGCGCCATGCGTACCCAGGGCGACGACATCGCCGAGGTGCTGGCCCTGCTCGGCTGCCGGCCGCTCTGGGACGACCGGTCCCGGCGGGTCACCGGCGTCGAGGTGGTGCCGCTGGCGGAGCTGGGCCGCCCCCGGGTGGACGTCACCGTCCGCATCTCCGGCTTCTTCCGCGACGCCTTCCCGCACGTCGTGGCACTGCTCGACGACGCGGTACGCCGGGTCGCCGCCCTGGACGAGCCGGCCGGGGAGAACTTCGTCCGGGCCCACGTGCACGCCGACCTGGCCGAGCACGGCGACGAGCGGCGGGCCACCGCCCGGATCTTCGGCTCGAAGCCGGGGGCGTACGGGGCGGGGCTGCTGCCGCTGATCGACGCCCGGAACTGGCGCACCGACGCCGACCTCGCCGAGGTGTACGCCGTCTGGGGCGGCTACGCCTACGGCCGGGACCTGGACGGGCGGGAGGCGCGCGCCGACATGGAACGCTCCTTCGCCCGCATCGCCGTCGCCGTCAAGAACCAGGACACCCGCGAGCACGACATCGTGGACTCCGACGACTACTTCCAGTACCACGGCGGGATGGTGGCGATGGTCCGCCACCTCACCGGCGCCGCGCCGGCCGCGTACGTGGGCGACTCGGCGATGCCGCACGACGTACGCACCCGCACCCTCGGCGAGGAGACCCGGCGGGTGTTCCGCGCCCGGGTGGTCAACCCGAAGTGGATCGCCGCGATGCGCCGGCACGGCTACAAGGGCGCGTTCGAGCTGGCCGCCACCGTGGACTACCTGTTCGGCTACGACGCCACCGCCGGCGTGGTCGACGACTGGATGTACGAGCACCTGGCCGCCGCGTACGTCTTCGAGGAGACCACCCGGGAGTTCCTGGAGCAGTCCAACCCGTGGGCGCTGCGCGGCATCACCGAGCGGCTGCTGGAGGCCGCCGACCGGGGCCTGTGGGCCGCGCCCGAACCGGCCACCCTCGACCGGCTCCGCGAGACGTACCTGGCCAGCGAGGGCGACCTGGAGGACCGGCAGTGAGCGCGAGGAGTGAGCCGGTTCTGCGAGCCCCGCAGTCGCGATCGGAGGCGGCGCAGTGAGCGCGAGGAGTGAGCCGGTTCTGCGAGCCCCCCAGTCGCGATCGAAGGAGGCGCAGTGAGCGCGTACCCGTTCAGCGCGGTGCTCGGCATGGACGACATGCGCCTGGCCCTGCTGCTCAACGCCGTTTCCCCGGCCATCGGCGGGGTGCTGGTGCGGGGCGAGAAGGGCACCGCCAAGTCCACCGCCGTGCGGGCCCTCGCGGCGCTGCTGCCCCCGGTCGACCGGGTCGCCGGCTGCCGTTTCGCCTGTGACCCGGCCGCCGCCGACCCCGCCTGCCCGGACGGGCCGCACCCGGCCGAGCCGGCGGCCGAGCGCCGCCCGGCCCGCCTGGTCGAGCTGCCGGTCGGCGCCGCCGAGGACCGGGTGGTCGGCTCGCTCGACCTGGAGAAGGCCCTCGGCGAGGGGGTACGCGCCTTCGAGCCGGGCCTGCTCGCCGCCGCCCACCGCGGCGTGCTCTACGTCGACGAGGTGAACCTGCTCCACGACCACCTGGTCGACCTGCTGCTCGACGCCGCCGCGATGGGCCGCTGCCACGTCGAGCGGGAAGGCGTCTCGGTCAGCCACGCCGCCCGGTTCCTGCTGGTCGGCACGATGAACCCGGAGGAGGGGGAGCTGCGCCCGCAGCTGCTCGACCGGTTCGGGCTCACCGTCGCCGTCGGTGCCAGCCGCGATCCGGCCGTCCGCGTCGAGGTGGTCCGCCGCCGGCTCGCCGCCGACGCCGACCCGGCCGGGTTCGCCGCCCGGTGGGCCGACGCCGACGCCGAGGTCGCCAGCCGGGTCGCCGCCGCCCGGCGACGGCTGGACCGGGTCCGGCTGCCCGACGCCGCGTTGCGCCAGATCGCCGAGGTGTGCGCCGCGTTCGACGTGGACGGGATGCGCGCCGACATCGTCACCGCCCGTACCGCGCTCGCGCACGCCGCCTGGCGGGGCCGGGACCGGGTGGGCGCCGAGGACGTCCGGGTCGCCGCCCGGCTCGCGTTGCCGCACCGGCGCCGCCGCGACCCGTTCGACAGCCCCGACCTGGACGAGAAGCGCCTGGACGAGGCGTTGCGGCGCGCCCAGGAGGAGCACCCCGACGACGACCCGCCCGGCGGCACCGGCCCCGACGACGACCCGCCCGGCGGCGGCCCGGGCGGCGGCCCCGACGGCGGTCCGGACGGCCCCGGCCCGGGCGGGGGCGAGGGGGGCCACCCGACCGGCAGCCACGCAGACGACCACCGTCCCGGCGACGCGGGCCCGGCAGACCGCGGCGAACCCGGGTCGACCGAGAGCGGCGACGACGGACGCTCCGGCGAACGGAGCGGGCGTCCCGACCCGGCCGGCCGCAGCGATGCCGGCTGGCCGACGGACGACGACCGGTGGCCGGACCGTGCCGACAGTGGTCCCGGCGACGGTCCCGACGGCGGCTCGCCGGACGACGGCCACGGCGCGCGCCCCGGCGGCGACACGGGAGACGGCCGGACCGCGGGCCGCCCGGCGACCGGGGTGCAGCCGGTGGCCGTACCCCGGGGTGGGTTGCGGGCCCGGCTGCTCACCGCGCCCGGGATCGGCGACGGCGTGCCGGGACGGCGCTCCCGCGCCCGGACCGGGCGCGGCCGGACCACCGGTGCGCGGGTGCCGGCGGGCCGGCCCGGAGCGCTGCACCTGCCGGCGACGCTGCGGGCCGCCGCCCCGCACCAGCCGGGCCGGGGCCGGCGCGGCGGCCCGCTGCTGCTGCGCCCCGACGACCTGCGCGAGGCGGTCCGGGAGGGACGCGAGGGCAACCTCGTGCTGTTCGTGGTCGACGCCAGCGGATCGATGGGTGCCCGGCAGCGGATGTCCGCCGTCAAGGGTGCGGTGCTCGCCCTGCTCACCGACGCCTACCAGCGCCGGGACAAGGTCGCCGTGATCGCCTTCCGGGGCGCCGGCGCGCGAACCCTGCTGCCCGCCACCTCCTCGGTGCTGGCCGCCTCCACCCGGCTGGCCGAGCTGCCCACCGGCGGGCGCACCCCGCTGGCGGAGGGGCTGCTCGCCGCCGCCGAGCTGCTGCGGGTGGAGCGGCTGCGCGACCCGAAGCGCCGCCCGCTGGTGCTGGTCGTCACCGACGGGCGGGCCACCGCCGGCGACCGCCCGCTGGACCGGGCCGCCCGGGCCGCGGCGGTGCTCGCCGCCACCGGCGCGCCCAGCGTGGTCGTCGACTGCGAGTCCGGCCCGGTCCGGCTCGGCCTCGGCCGCCGCCTCGCCGCCCAGCTCGGCGCGGACCACCACCCTCTCGACGCGGTCGCCACCGACCCCCTCCGCCGGCTCGCCAGCGGTCCGGCCTGCGGCTGCCGGGGCGGCACCCACCACACCTGCGCGACCGCGGCGGCCGGACCCGCCACCACGACGAGAAGGAGCGCCTGATGCCGCAGGGCAAGCCGTCCACCGTGCCCGCCGACGGGCTGACCACCCGGCAGCGGCGCCACCGCCCACTGCTGGTCGTGCACACCGGACAGATGAAGGGCAAGTCCACCGCCGCGTTCGGGCTGGCGCTGCGCGCCTGGACCGCCGGGTTCCCCATCGGGGTGTTCCAGTTCGTCAAGAGCGCCAAGTGGCGGGTCGGCGAGGAGAACGCCTTCCGCGCCCTCGGCGAGGTGCACGAGCGCACCGGCCAGGGCGCCCCGGTCGCCTGGCACAAGATGGGCGAGGGCTGGTCCTGGATCCAGCGCGGCGGCGAGGCCGACCACGCCGCCGACGCCCTGGAGGGCTGGCGGCAGATCCAGCGCGACCTGGCCGCCGAACGCTACGGCCTGTACGTGCTCGACGAGTTCACCTACCCGATGAAGTGGGGCTGGGTCGACGTCGACGAGGTCGTCGACACCCTCGCCAACCGTCCCGGCTTCCAGCACGTGGTGATCACCGGCCGGGACGCCGACCCGCGGCTGGTCGCCGCCGCCGACCTGGTCGCCGAGCTGACCAAGGTCAAGCACCCGATGGACGCGGGCCAGAAGGGTCAGAAGGGCATCGAATGGTGAGCCCGGACGCGCCGTGGCCGCTGCCCCGGCTGGTGGTGGCCGCCCCGGCCAGCGGGCACGGCAAGACCACCGTGGCCACCGGCCTGCTCGCCGCGCTGCGCCGGCGCGGGCTGACCGTCAGCCCGCACAAGGTCGGCCCCGACTACATCGACCCCGGCTACCACGCCCTCGCCGCCGGCCGGCCCGGCCGCAACCTCGACCCCTGGCTGGTCGGCGAGGAGCGGATCGCCCCGCTGCTGCGGCACGGCGCGAGCGTCCCCACCCCCGCCGACGTGGCGATCGTCGAGGGCGTGATGGGGCTGCACGACGGCGCGGTCGGCCGCGGGTCGTACGCCTCCACCGCGCACGTCGCCCGGCTGATCGACGCGCCCGTGCTGCTGGTCCTCGACACCACCGCGCAGGGCCGTTCGGCCGCCGCGCTGGTGCTCGGCATGCGCGCCTTCGACCCCGGCGTGCGCATCGGCGGGGTGGTGCTCAACCGGGTCGGCTCGCCCCGGCACGAGACCCTGCTGCGCGACGCCCTCGCCGAGGTGGGCGTACCGGTGCTCGGGGCGGTCACCCGGGCCGCCGAGGTGGCCGCCCCGTCGCGGCACCTCGGGCTGGTGCCGGTCGCCGAGCGGGCCCCCGAGTCGCTCGCCGTCGTCGCCGCCCTCGCCGACCTGGTCGAGTCCACCGTGGACCTCGACGCGGTGCTCGCCCTCGCCCGGACCGCCCCGCCGCTGACCGTCCGAGCCTGGGACCCGGCCAGCGCCGTCGGCGGCCCCGCCGGCCGGGACCGGCCGGTCGTCGCGGTGGCCGGCGGACCGGCCTTCACCTTCTCGTACGCCGAGACCACCGAACTGCTCGCCGCGGCAGGCGCCACCGTGGTCCGCTTCGACCCGCTGCGCGACCCGGCCCTGCCCGCCGGCGCCCGCGCCGTCGTCGTCGGCGGCGGCTTCCCCGAGGTGCACGTCGAGGCCCTCGCGGCCAACTCCGCGCTCCGCGCCGAACTGGCCGACTTCGACGGGCCGATCGTCGCCGAGTGCGCCGGCCTGCTCTACCTCGGGCGCTCCCTCGACGGGGTGCCGATGTGCGGGCGGCTGCCGCACACCGCCCGGATGACCGGCAGGCTCACCCTCGGCTACCGGGAGGCCGTCGCGGCCGCCGACTCCCCACCGCACCGGGCCGGCGAGCCGGTACGCGGCCACGAGTTCCACCGCACCGCCACCGACCCCGGCCACGGGGACCGGGCGGCGTGGCGCTGGGACGGCGGCCGGCACGGCTTCGTCGACGGCCGGGTGCACGCCTCCTACCTGCACACCCACTGGGCGGCGCACCCGTCGGCCGCCCGCCGCCTGGTCGAGGCGGCCGCCCGGTGAGCGCGCCGACGCTGACCGGGGTGGGCGTCGGCCCCGGCGACCCGGAACTGCTCACCCTGAAGGCGGTGCGGGTGCTGCGCGAGGCCGACCTGGTGGTCGTACCGGTGATGGACCGGCTGGCCGCGGACGGCGACGCGCCCCCGGGCCGGGCCGAGACCACCGTGCTCGCGCACGTCGACGCGGACCGGCTGCGCCGGCTGCCGTTCGCCCTGGACGACCGGGGCGGGGTGACCGCCCGCCGGGAGCGGGCCTGGGACGCCGCCGCCCGGGCCGTGGTGGCCGCCCTCGACGGCGGCGCCGCCTCGATCGCCTTCGCCACCATCGGCGACCCGAACGTCTACTCCACCTTCGGCTACCTCGCGCAGAGCGTCCGCGCGCTGCGGCCGGCCGTCGAGGTGCGCACCGTGCCCGGGGTCACCGCCATGCAGGAGCTGGCCGCCCGCAGCGGCGTGCCGCTCTGCGAGGGCCGCGAACCGCTCACCCTGCTGCCGGCCACCGCCGGGCTGGCGCTCGTCTCCGACGCGCTGGCCGGGCCGGGCACCGTCGTCGTCTACAAGGGCTGGCGGCGGCACCCCGAGCTGGTCGACGAACTGCGCCGCCACGACCGGTTGCCGGACGCCGTGCTCGGCCGGTCGGTCGGCCTGCCCGGGGAGCGGATCGGGCCGGTCGACGCCGCCGCCGACGACCTGCCGTACCTGTCGACACTGCTGGTCCCGGCGCGCCGGGACCGCCGGGGAGGAAAACTGTGACGACCACCGGAAAGGTCTGGTTCGTCGGGGCCGGACCCGGCGCGGCCGACCTGCTCACCCTGCGCGCCGCCCGGGTGATCGGCGCCGCCGACGTGGTGATCTGGGCGGCCAGCCTGGTGCACGCCGACGTCCTCGCCCACGCCCGCGCCGACGCCGAGATCGTCGACTCGTCGCAGCTGCCGATCGAGGGGGTGCTGCCGCTGTACCGCCGCGCCGCCGCCGAGGGGCTGACGGTGGCCCGGATCCACTCCGGCGACCCGGCGCTCTGGGGCGCGGTGCAGGAACAACTCGACCTGTGCCGGGCGCTCGACCTGGCGGTGGAGATCGTGCCCGGGGTGTCGTCGTTCACCGCGGTGGCGGCCATCGTCGGCCGGGAGCTGACCATCCCCGAAGTGGCCCAGTCGGTGATCCTCACCCGCCTCGAAGGCGGCAAGACGCCGATGCCGCCGGGGGAGCGGGTCCGCGACTTCGCCCGGCACGGCACCACGATGGCGCTGTTCCTCTCCGCCGCCCGCTCCGGGCAGGCGCAGGCCGAGCTGCTCGCCGGCGGCTACCCGCCGGACACCCCGGTCGTGGTGGCGTACCAGGCGACCTGGCCGGACGAGCTGGTGGTGCGCTGCGCGCTGGCCGACCTGGAGGCCACCGTCAAGGAGCACCGGCTCTGGAAGCACACCCTCTTCCTGGTCGGCCCCGCGCTCGCCGCCACCGGCACCCGCTCGCACCTCTACCACCCCGGGCACTTCCACACCTTCCGCCGGGCCGAGCCGGCCGCCCGCGCCGAGCTGCGCCGCGCCCGCGCCGCCGGGTCGGGGGACGGCCCCCGGTGACGTACGCCGAGCCGCCGCTGCGCGAGCCGGACCTGCCGCGTACCGCGAAGGTCCGGCCCACCGCGCTGCGTACCGGCTGGACCACCGGCGCCTGCGCGACGGCGGCGGCCAAGGCCGCGGTGACCGCCCTGGTCACCGGCGTGCCGCAGCCGGAGGTGGAGATCGGGTTGCCCGGCGGCCAGCGGGTCAGCTTCCCGGTCGCCCGGTGCGACCTCACCCCGGCCCCCGAGGCGCGCGCCGAGGCGGTGGTGGTCAAGGACGCCGGCGACGACCCGGACGTCACCCACGGCGCGCACCTCACCGCCACCGTCGGTTGGCGCGCCGAGCCCGGCCTGGACCTCGCCGGCGGCCTCGGCGTCGGCACCGTCACCAAGCCCGGGCTCGGCCTCGCCGTCGGCGGCCCGGCGATCAACGAGACGCCGCGCCGGATGATCGGCCAGGCCGTGGCCGAGGTGGTCGACCTCACCGAGGTGGGCGTCCGGGTGGTGATCAGCGTGCCGGGCGGTGAGGTGATGGCCCGCAAGACCACCAATCGGCGGCTCGGCATCCTCGGCGGCATCTCGATCCTCGGCACCACCGGGATCGTCCGGCCCTTCTCCACCGCCTCGTGGCGGGCCAGCGTGGTGCAGGCGGTGCACGTGATGGCCGCCCAGGGCGAGTCCACCGTGGTGCTCTGCACCGGCGGGCGGACCGAGCGCGCCGCCCGGGAACTGCTGCCGGAGCTGCCGGAGGTGTGCTTCGTCGAGGTCGGCGACTTCACCGGCGCCGCGGTCACCGCCGCCGTCGGCGACGGGATGACCGGGGTGGTCTTCGTCGGGATGGCCGGCAAGCTGGCCAAGCTCGCCGCCGGCATCCTGATGACCCACTACACCCGCTCCAAGGTGGACCTCTCACTGCTCGGCGCGGTCACCGCCGAGGCCGGCGGCGACGCCGACCTGGTCGCGGCGGTCACCGCGGCGAACACCGGGCGGCACGCGTACGAGCTGTGGGAGACCGCCGGCCTGCTCGGTCCCGCCGGGGACCTGCTCTGTCAGCGGGTCCGCCAGGTGCTGCTCCGCTTCGCCGAGCGGGCGGTCACCGTCGACGTTGCCATGGTCGACTTCGCCGGCTCCCGGGTCGTCGCCTCTTCGGGCCGGTGGGCGGCGTGACCGCCACGCCGTCGCGGAACGGTGACCCGGTCACTCAGGGTGGTGGCCGGCCCCGGCAATCCACCGGCGACCGAGATGACTCCCAGTCATATTCATGCCTGACCGGAATACCGCTCACCGAAGACCTGTCCGCCGGCGCGGCCGTGACCGTGGTGGGGATCGACGCCGCCGGTCGGCCGGCGCACCCCGGGCTGGCCGAGGCGCTCGCCGCGGCCGAGCTGGTGGTCGGGGCGGCCCGGCACCTCGCCGCCGTGCCGGTGCCGCCCGGCTGCCCGACCGTGACCCTCGGGCCGCTCACCCCCGCCCTGGACCGGCTGCGCTCCGCCGTCGCCGCCGGCGCGCACGCCGTCGTGCTGGCCAGCGGCGATCCCGGCTTCTTCGGCATCGTCCGGCGGCTGCGGGCGGCCGGGCTGCCGCTGCGGGTGCTGCCCGCGGTCTCCAGCGTCGCCGCCGCGTTCGCCCGTGCCGGACTGCCCTGGGACGGCGCGGCGGTGGTCACCGCGCACGGGCGCGACCCCCGGCCGGCGCTCAACGCCTGCCGCGCACTGCCCGCCGTCGCGGTGCTCACCGCGCCCGGCGCCGGGGCGGCCGAGCTCGGGGCGGGCCTGGTCGGCTGGTCCCGCCGCCTGGTGGTGGCCGAGCACCTCGGCACGGCCGACGAGCGAGTCACCTGGACCACCCCCGAGGACGCCGCCAGCCGCCCCTGGGCCGACCCGCACGTCCTGCTCAGTCTCGCTTCGGATCGGGCCGCCGGCGGCGGGACTGGCCCGATGCGGGCGGACAACCAGCCGGCCGCCGCGCCGCCCGGCGGCTGGGCGCTGCCCGAGTCCGGGTACGCCCACCGCGACTCGATGATCACCAAGGCGGAGGTACGCGCCCTCGCGGTGGCCCGGCTGCGCCCCCGGCTCGGCCGGCTGATCTGGGACGTGGGCGCCGGCAGCGGCTCGGTGGGCATCGAGTGCGCCCTGCTCGGCGCGGCCGTGATCGCGGTGGAACGCGACCCGCAGGCGCCGGTGCGGGCCAACGCCGCCCGGCACGGCGTCGACGTCCGGCTGGTGACCGGTCACGCCCCCGAGGCGCTGCGCGGGCTGCCCGACCCGGACGCCGTCTTCGTCGGCGGCGGCGGCACCGACGTGCTGACCGCGGTGGCCGCCCGCCGGCCGGACCGGGTGGTGGTCACCCTCGCGGCGCTGGACCGGGTCGCCCCCGCCGTGCACCTGCTGCGCGCCGCCGGCTACGCGGTCGAGGGCAGCCAGCTCGCCGCCGCCCGCCTCGCCGACCTGCCCGGCGGCTCCCTGCGCCTGGCCGCCACCAACCCGGTGGTCGTGCTGACCGGGGAGCGCCGGTGACCACGCCACCCACCCACCACACCGGACCCTCGCGGGGAGCGCACGTGCACCAGACCGCACCACCCGACACCGCCCCGACCGACCCCGCCGCCGCGCCCGGCTCGGCCGGGGCCACGACCGTTGCGGCCAACACGAGTGTGACGGCCGGCCCGGCGACCGGCCCCGCCACCGTCGGGCTCGTCGCCGCCACCGCCGCCGGGCGGCGGCACGCCCGGACCCTCGCCGAGGCCTGGCCGCACGCCCGGGAGGTCCCGGGGGAGACGGTCGCCGACGCGCTGCGGACGGCCTGGGCGCAGTGCGACGCGGTGGTGGCGTTCCTCGCCACCGGGGCGGTGGTCCGGATCCTCGCGCCGCTGCTCGGCGACAAGCGCACCGACCCGGCCGTGGTGGTCGTCGATGAGGCCGCCCGGCACGCCGTCGCGCTGCTCGGCGGGCACGCCGGCGGCGCCAACGCCCTCGCTGCCGAGGTGGCCGCGCTGCTCGACGCCCGCCCGGTGGTCACCACCGCCACCGACGCGGTCGGCCTGCCCGGCCTGGACACCCTCGGCTGGCCGGTCGAGGGCGCGGTGGCCGCCGTCTCCCGGGCGATCCTCGACGGCGAGCCGGTCCGCCTCGACGCCGACGCCACCTGGCCGTTGCCGCCGCTGCCGGACAACGTGCGCGCCGACGCGCCGGACGGCGGGTACCGGCTGCTGGTCACCGACCGGGTCGTGCCGCTGGACGGGCGGACCGCCGTGCTGCGCCCGCCGTCCCTGGTCGCCGGGATCGGCTCCAGCCGGGGCGTGGCCGCCGCCGAGGTGGCCGGGCTGCTGCGCCGCGCGCTCGCCGGGGCCGGGCTGGCCGAGGCCAGCCTGCGCTGCCTGGCCAGCGTCGACCTCAAGGCCGACGAGGCGGGCATCGTGGACACCGCCCGCGCGCTCGGCGTACCCCTGATGACCTGGCCGGCGGCGGAGCTGGCCGCCGTCGACGTGCCGCACCCCAGCGAGGTGGTCCGCGCCGCCGTCGGCACGCCCAGCGTCGCGGAGGCCGCGGCGCTGCGCCGCGGCGACGCCACCCTGCTGGTGCCGAAGACCGCCTCGGCGATGGCGACGGTCGCCGTCGCCAGGCACGCCCCGCGCGGTCGGCTGGCGATCGTCGGGCTCGGCCCCGGCGCGCCCGACCTGCGCACCCCGCGGGCGGTGGCCGAGCTCCGCCGGGCCGCCGTGGTCGTCGGCCTCGACCAGTACGTCGCGCAGGTCCGCGACCTGCTGCGGCCGGGCACCCGGGTGCTCGCCAGCGGGCTCGGCGCGGAGGAGGAGCGGGCCCGCGCCGCCGTCGCCGAGGCCACCGCCGGTCACGCGGTCGCGCTGATCGGCTCCGGCGACGCCGGGGTGTACGCGATGGCCAGCCCCGCCCTGGAGTACGCCGACGCCCGCGTCGACGTGGTCGGCGTGCCCGGGGTGACCGCCGGGCTGGCCGCGGCGGCGCTGCTCGGCGCGCCGCTCGGGCACGACCACGTCTACCTGAGCCTGTCCGACCTGCACACCCCGTGGGAGGTCATCGTCCGGCGGATCACCGCCGCCGCCGAGGCCGACCTGGTGGCGCTGCTCTACAACCCGCGCAGCCGGGCCCGGGACTGGCAGCTCGGCGCGGCGCTGGAGCTGTTCGCCGCGCACCGCCCGCCGGACACCCCGGTCGGGGTGGTGCGCAATGCCAGCCGCGCCGGCGAACGGGTCCACCTGGCCACCCTGGCCACCTTCGACCCGGCCCTGGTCGACATGTACGGCGTGGTGGTCGTCGGCAGCACCCAAACCCGGCTGGTCGCCGGCCGGATGGTCACGCCCCGGGGGTACCGGTGGCGGCGGTGACCATCGGCGCCTGCCAGGGCTGCGGCGCCTGCCTGCTCACCTGCCCGACGCACGCCATCCGGCCGACGCCCGGCGGCCTCACCGTCCGCGACGACCGCTGCACCGGCTGCCTGGAGTGCCTGGAGATCTGCCCGGTGGACGCCATCAGCGCCACCGCCGAACCACGAGGAGACCGATGACTTCCACCCCGACCGCCGCCCCGCCCATCGGGCGGTGGAGCCGCGCCGAGCGGGTACGCCTCGGCGGCATCGTGTTCGCCGTCGCCGCCCTGCACGTCGCCGGATGGAGCCTCTACCTGTACTGGAACGACCAGCCCGCGGCGGCCGGCGGGCTGGCCGGGGCGGGCACCCTCGCGTACGCGCTCGGGGTGCGGCACGCCTTCGACGCCGACCACATCGCCGCCATCGACGACACCACCCGGCTGATGCTGCTGCGCGGCCGCCGCGCCGTCGGCGTCGGGTTCTTCTTCGCCCTCGGGCACAGCGCGGTGGTGCTGCTGCTCTCCCTGGTGATCGGGCTCGCCTCGGCCACCATGACCGACGGCGGCCTGGCCGGGGTCCGCCAGGTCGGCGCGGTGGTCGCCGCGGCCACCGCCACCGCGTTCCTGCTGCTGGTGGCGGTGCTCAACGCGGCGGTGCTGGCCGGGCTGGCAAAGCTGTGGCGGCGGCTGCGGGCCGGCGCGCTGGACGAGTCCGAGCTGGACCTGCTGCTGCTCAACCGGGGCCTGGTGCACCGGATCCTCGGCTCGCGGGCCCGGTCGCTGGTGCGCTCCTCCTGGCACATGGCCCCGATCGGCTTCCTCTTCGGCCTGGGCCTGGAGACCGCCAGCGAGGTCACCCTGCTGTCGCTGTCGGCGAGCACCGCCGCCGGCGGCGGCCTGCCGGTGCTGGCCCTGCTCACCCTGCCGCTGCTCTTCGCCGCCGGGATGTCCGCCATGGACACCGCCGACAGCCTGCTGATGGCCCGCGCCTACTCGTGGGCGTACCGGCACCCGGCCCGGCGGCTCTGGTACAACCTGGCCACCACCGCGATGACCGTGCTGGTCGGTGCCCTGGTCGCCAGCGTCTACCTGGCCAGCCTGCTGGTCGACCACCTCGGGGTGACCGCGCTGGCCGGGTACGCCGCGCTGGGCGACCACTTCGAACAGCTCGGCTACGCGGTGGTGCTGCTCTTCGTGCTGGCCTGGGGCGGCGCGGTGGTGCTGTGGAAGCTGCGCGGCCACGACCGGCGCTACGGCGGCGCGGCCGGGGACCACCCGTGACCCGCGTCGTGCACCCCATCGAGCGGGAGTCGTACCGCATCCTGCGGGAGCGGGTCGACCTGAGCCACCTGCCCCCGCTGAGCCGGGCGGTCACCGAGCGGGTGGTGCACGCCAGCGCCGACCTCGGCTACGTCACCGAGCTGGTCTGCGACGAGGCGGCGCTGGAAGGCGGGCTGGCCGCGCTGCGCGCCGGTGCGCCCATCGTGGCCGACGTCTGGATGGTCGCCGCCGGGATCACCGGGGCCGGTCGGGACATCGTCTGCCCGGTCGCCGAGCCGGCCGCCGCCGAACTTGCCCGCGACACCGGCCTGACCCGCTCCGCGGCGGCGGTGCGCATCGCCCTGGACCGGGTCGGGCCGGGCGCCGTCTGGGTGGTCGGCTGCGCGCCGACCGCGTTGGCCGAACTGCTCACCCTCGACGCGGCGCCCGCCCTGGTGGTCGGGCTGCCGGTCGGCTTCGTCGGCGCCGCCGAGAGCAAGGCGGCGCTGCGGGCCGGCGGCCTGCCCGCCGTGTCCAACGTCGGCGAGAAGGGCGGCTCGGCGGTCGCCGCCGCCGCCCTCAACGCCCTGCTGTACCAGGAGGAGGCGACATGAGCGCGCTGGTCATCGTCGGGCACGGCACGCGCAGCGCGGCCGGGGTCGACCAGTTCACCGCGCTCGTCGACCGGGTCCGCCGGCGCGCCGCCGGCAGCGTCGGCGACGTCGAGGGCGGCTTCATCGAGCTGTCCCGCCCGCCGCTGACCGACGCGGTCGCCGCGCTGGCCGGCCGGGGGCACCGGTCGCTGGTGGCGCTGCCGCTGGTGCTCACCGCCGCCGGGCACGGCAAGGGCGACATCCCCGCCGCGATGGCCCGCGAGCAGGCCCGCCACCCCGGCCTGACCTACCGCTACGGGCGGCCGCTCGGGCCGCACCCGCTGCTGCTCACCGCCCTGGCCGAGCGGATCGACGCCGCCCTGGCCGGGGCCGACCGGGCCGGCACCTGGGTGGCGCTGATCGGCCGGGGCTCCACCGACCCGGACGCCAACGCCGAGGTGGCGAAGGTGGCCCGGCTGCTCTGGGAGGGGCGCGGCTACGCCGGGGTCGAACCCGGTTTCGTCTCCCTGGCCGAGCCGTCCGTGCCGGCGGTGCTGGAGCGGCTGCGCCGGCTCGGCGCCCGGCGGATCGTGGTCGCCCCGTACTTCCTCTTCGCCGGGGTGCTGCCGGACCGGATCGTCGCCCGGTCGACCGAGTTCGCCGCCGCCCACCCCGACCTGGACGTGCGGGTGGCCGACCTGATCGGCGACTGCGACGCGCTGGCCGACCTGGTGCTGGAACGGCACGCCGAGGCGCTGCGCGGGGACATCCGGATGAACTGCGACACCTGCGCGTACCGGGTGCTGATGCCGGGCTTCGCCGACAAGGTGGGCCGGCCGCAGACCCCGCACGACCACCCCGACGACCCGGTGGGCGGCCACCATCACCACCACCACGACCACCACCATCCTCAGCGGCACGAGCCCACGCTGCGCCCGGGGCAGGTGGCCATCGTGGGCGGCGGCCCCGGCCCCGACGACCTGATCACCGTACGGGGGAGGGCGATGCTGCACGCCGCGGACGTGGTGGTGGCCGACCGGCTCGCCCCGCAGGGCCTGCTCGCCGGGCTGCGCCCGGGCGTGCTGGTGGTCGACGCGGCGAAGGTGCCCCGGGGACCGTCGATGGGGCAGGACACCATCAACGACACCCTGATCCGCCACGCCCGCGCCGGCAAGCGGGTGGTCCGGCTCAAGGGCGGCGACCCGTACGTCTTCGGGCGCGGCCACGAGGAGGTTCAGGCCTGCGCCGCCGCCGGGGTCGAGACGGTGCTGGTCCCCGGGGTGAGCAGCGCCGTCGCCGCGCCCGCCCTGGCCGGCGTGCCGGTCACCCACCGGGGTGTCGCGCACGACGTCACCGTCGTCTCCGGACACCTGCCGCCGGAGCATCCCGGGTCGCTGGTGGAGTGGGCGGCGCTGGGCCGGTCCCGGGGGACGCTGGTGCTGCTGATGGCGGTCGACACCATCGGCCGGATCGCCGAGACGCTGGTGGCCCAGGGCCGCGCGGCGGACACCCCGGTGCTGATGGTGCAGGACGCCGGGCACCCCGGGCAGCGGGCCCTGCCGACCACGCTGGACGAGGTGGGCGAGCTGGCCGCCCGGGAGGGCGTCCGGCCGCCGGCGGTCTTCGTGGTCGGGCCGGTGGTGGCCCTCGCCCCGGTCGCGGCGGTCGCGGCGGGCTGAGCCGCCGGGGTTCTCCCAGGCGGCCGGCCCGAGCAGCACGGTGACCGGGGCGCTCGGAGCCGGTCAGAGCAGGGCGACACCGAGCAGGACGGCGCCGAGGCTCAGGCTCACGCCACCGGCGACGGTGAGCCAGAGGAGCTTGTTCGGCCGGGTGTCGGTGGGCCGGGGTACCGAGAGGAAGAAGCCCAGCGGCATGAGGATCGGCGCGGCGACCAGCAGCGTCCGGATCAGCGAGCGCATCCCGTCCGACGCCTCGGCCTGGTCGAGGTACGGCAGGGCGACCAGGACGAGGATGACCAGCACGCCGGCGTGCGCGTGGCCGGCCGTCCACAGCCCCCGCCGGACCGGATTGTCCAGGTAGCCGGGCCGGTTTCGGGCCAGGTGGACGAGGAGGGTCAGCCCGCCGTACGCGACCGCGACGACGGTGATCAGCAGGATTCCCGCAGTGGTGCGCGTGTCCGATGACATCGTCGTCTCCGTCTCGTCGCTGTCCGCTCTGCCCGTCGGCACCACTTGGTGAACAGTCGCGGCCCCCGTCACGTCACGCTCCACCTGCTCGGCGCGGGCATCGGCCGCGGCGCCGAGAGGGGAACGGGGGCGCCGCGGAGCCGGGACCGGGTGCCGGGTCCGTCGCGCGCGACACCCGGCAGGCCGACGGATCAGCCGGTCGCCGCCCGGGCCAGCGCGTAGCCGAGGCTCGCCGCGGCCAGCCCGGCGACCACGCTGAGCAGCACGTTGGCCAGCGCGGCCAGCCGGTTGCCGTCGCGGGTCAGCCGCAGCGTCTCGTACCCGAAGGTGGACCAGGTGGTCAGCGCGCCGCAGAAGCCGGTGCCCAGCGCGGCGGTGACGGCCGGTCCGGCCGGCACCGCGACGAGCATCCCGAGCAGCAGCGAGCCGACGACGTTGACGGTGAGCGTGCCCCAGGGCAGGAGTGAGTCGTGCCGGGCCTGCACGGCCCGGTCGGTCAGGTAGCGCAGCGGGGCGCCCAGCGCCGCCCCCAACGCGATCAGCAGCACGGTCACCGGCCGTCTCCGGCCCGGTCGAGCAGCCGGCTGGCGACGGTGTCGCCGGCCGCGACCGCCAGCAGCCCGCCCAGCAGGGTGGCCGCGAGGTACGTCAGCGCCGTGCCGGCCGCGCCTGCCGCCACGGCCAGCCGGACGTCCACCACGTACGCGGAGAAGGTGGTGAAGCCGCCGAGGACGCCGACGCCGAAGAACGGGCGGGTCAACGGGGCGACGCGACGCCGGCCGATCACGGCCATCAGCACCCCGATGAGCAGGCAGCCGGTGACGTTGACGGCGAAGGTGGCCCACGGGAATCCGGCCGGGGGGTGCGGCAGGGCGGTCTGGACGCCGGCCCGGGCCAGCGCGCCGAGCACCCCGCCGGCCGCGATGGCGCCGAGCACCGCCGCCGGGTGCGCGGGCAGCTCGCCCCGGTCGGCGGGTACGTGCAGGTCGACGTCGGGGTCGACCCGGCGCGGTGCCGGTCCGGTCACCTCTCCTCCCACCAGTACGCGGGTCACTGGCAGGGACCGTCGGCGCGGTGTGCGCGGTTCTCCCGGTCGGTGCCGGGACGGTGGGCCCCACCACCGGACCCGCCCGCGAGCATATCCGGCGCCGCCGGCCGAGCTGGCGCCGCTGGTGGCCGCGCCGCACCGGCTGCCCGCACCCGCCCGCTGACCGTCCGTCCGACTCCACGGCACTGACGAGCCGACCCGCGCAGTCGCCCCATTGCGTCGATTCGGTTGGCGGTCGCCACCGGTTGCCGGCTGCGTCGTTTTGGCCGGCGCCCGCCGGGGCACATTCCACCGCGAGAAATATCGTCGAGAGGGGGTTCGTGATGGCGGCAGGCAGCACCTCGACCGGGACGCGGGCGTCGAACGGTCGCTCCGCGAAGGGGTCCACCGGCGCCGCGCGCCGGCCCGACGGGCCACCGTTCCGCAAGCCACGTTGGCCGAAGGCGTACGCGTTCGCGCTGGTCACCGGCGCGCTCTTCCTCCTCTCCTGGGTCGGCCAGTTCTTCTTCCAGCTGGCCGTGGAGAGCAACGAGGCCAGCCAGCACGGGCAGTCCTTCGCCTGGAGCGAGTTCCTGCCCCAGTTCTTCGCCAGCACCCTGGAGAACTGGCAGTCGGAGTTCCTTCAGCTGGTCTGGCAGGCCGCCGGGCTGGCGCTCTTCTACTACTGGGGCTCGTCGCAGTCCCGCGAGTCCGACGAGCGCATCGAGGCCAAGCTCGACGCGTTGCTGCGCGACCGGAACCTCGACCCGGAGAACCCGTGACGGTCTGAGCGCGTACCCCACCGGGCCGCGGGGGGCGGCCTCGGCGGGGTACGCGTGCGGGTCAGGCGGCGCCGCGCGGTGCGGTGTCGGCCGGCGGGCGTACGGTACGCACGGCGGCCGGCGTGGGTCCCGGTCGTCGTCGACGACCGCAGGAGGCACCGTGCACGACCGCACCCCCGCGCCGGAGGAGCTGGAACCCGTCGAGCGGGTGGGGGTCGACGAGCTGCGGGCGTTGCAACTCGACCGGCTGCGCTGGTCGCTGCGGCACGCGTACGACAACGTGCCGCACTACCGGCAGGCGTTCGAGGCGGCCGGCGTGCACCCCGACGACTGCCGGGAGCTGGCCGACCTGGCCCGGTTCCCGTTCACCGGCAAGGCCGAGCTGCGGGAGAACTACCCGTTCGGCATGTTCGCGGTGCCCCGCGAGCAGGTGGCGCGGCTGCACGCGTCCTCCGGCACCACCGGCCGGCCCACCGTGGTCGGCTACACCCGCGAGGACCTGCGTACCTGGGCGCGGCTGATGGCCCGTTCGATCCGCGCCTCCGGCGGGCGGCCCGGCGACCGGGTGCACGTGGCGTACGGCTACGGCCTGTTCACCGGCGGCCTGGGCGCGCACTACGGCGCCGAGGAGCTGGGCTGCACGGTCATCCCGGTCTCCGGGGGGATGACCGAGCGGCAGGTGCTGCTGATCCGCGACTTCCAGCCCGAGGTCATCATGGTCACCCCCAGCTACATGCTGGCCATCGTGGACGAGATGGAGCGGCAGGGCGTCGACCCGCGCGCCACCTCGCTGCGGGTCGGCATCTTCGGCGCCGAGCCGTGGACCGAGGACATGCGCCGGGAGATGGAGCAGCGCCTCGACCTGCACGCGGTGGACATCTACGGCCTGTCCGAGGTGATGGGCCCGGGGGTGGCCACCGAGTGCGTGGAGACCAAGGACGGGCTGCACCTCTGGGAGGACCACTTCTATCCGGAGATCATCGACCCGGTGACCGGCGCGGTGCTGCCCGACGGCGAGCAGGGCGAGCTGGTGCTCACCTCGCTGACGAAGGAGGCGATGCCGGTGGTCCGCTACCGCACCCGCGACCTCACCCGCCTGCTGCCCGGCACCGCCCGGCCGATGCGCCGGATCGAGAAGATCACCGGCCGGACCGACGACATGATGATCGTGCGCGGGGTGAACGTCTTCCCGACCCAGATCGAGGAGCTGATCCTGCGTACCCCCGCGCTGTCGCCGCACTTCCAGTGCGTGCTGGCCCGCGAGGGGCGGCTCGACACCCTGACCGTCAAGGTGGAGCGCCGTGTGGGAGTCGACGTCGAGGAGGCCGCTCGCGCCGGCCGCGCACTGGTCGAGCAGGTGAAGAACACCATCGGGGTCAGCGTGGCGGTGGAGGTGATCGCGCCGGACGGGGTGGAGCGCTCGATGGGCAAGATGCGGCGGATCGTCGACCAGCGGCGGGTGGGCTGAGATGGCGGAGAACGGCCGGGTCGCGGCGGGGCGTACCGCCGCGCACGACATGTTCGACGCGGACGTGGCCTCCCGCGCCCTGGGCATCGAGCTGGTCTCCGCCGGCGACGGCGCCGCGGTGGCCCGGATGCGGGTGACCGCGACCACGCTCAACGGACACGCCATCGGCCACGGCGGCTTCGTCTTCCTGCTCGCCGACACGGCCTTCGCGCTGGCCTGCAACAGCCACGGCCCGGCCACGGTCGCCGCCGGCGGTGAGATCAGCTTCCTGCGCCCGGTCCGCGAGGGCGACCTGCTGACCGCCCGGGCCACCGAACGGGCCCGCTACGGCCGCAGCGGCATCTACGACGTCACCGTCTCCCGGGGCGACGAGGTGGTCGCCGAGTTCCGGGGCCGCAGCCGGACGCCGGCCCGCGGGACCGGGGGCTGACCGCGCGGCGCGCCGCCGCTGTCGGCGGTCTCCGGCACGATGACCCGATGACACACATCGTGCTCTTCCATTCCGTGTACGGGCTCCGGCCGGCCGTGCTGGCCCAAGCCGACCGGTTGCGCGCGGCCGGGCACCGGGTCGTCACCCCCGATCTCTACGGTGAGCCGCCGGCCGACACCGTGGAGGCGGGTTTCGCGCTGCTCGACAAGATCGGCCGCGACGAGGTGCTGCGCCGGGGTCGGGCCGCGCTGGCCCCGTTGCCGCCCGAGACGGTGCTGGCCGGCTGGTCGATGGGCGCGGGAGTGGCCGGGGCGCTGCTGGCCGAGCGGCCCGACGCCGCCGCGCTGCTGCTCCTGCACGGCACCGGCGCCGACCCGGCTGCGGTCCGCCCGGGCCTGCCGGTGCAACTGCACCTCGCCGACCCCGACGAGTACGAGACGCCGGAGGAGGTCGCCGAGTGGCAGCGGGCGATGACCGGGGCGGGGGCGCGGCTGGAGGTGTTCCGCTACCCGGGAGCCGGGCACCTCTTCACCGACCCGGACGTGCCGGACCACGATCCGCGGGCCGCCGAGCAGACCTGGGAGCGGGCACTGACCTTCCTCGCCGGGCTGGCCGGTCCGTCGGCCGACTGACTCCGGCCGTCCACCGCGCCACGGCGCGTGCCCGGTGGGGCGGTTCAGGCCACCCGCCTCACCGACGGGCCACCGTGGGGCGGCGTCCGGTCGGCGCGTTCCGCTGCCGCGTGAACCAGTGCCAGCACGGCGGCGGCGCTGCCCCGGCCGGTGGGGGCGGGAGGCGACGGCGGCCGGTGCGCCCGCCCGTCCGGAGCGCCGCGCAGGTGCCGGTCGTGGCCCGCGACGGTGTCGGAGGCTCGCCCGAGCCGACGCGGCCCGGCCGCGAGCCGGGGGAGGATCGGCACGACGCGGTCCTCGTGGCCGCCGCCGGAGCGCGGAGCCCACCCCAGGTCGGGGCGGCGGCCGTCGACCGCCCGGGTGCCCCCGTCCGGTACCCGGTTCCGGGCCGACGACGGTGGCGTCGACCACCGGCCCGCGCCGTCCACCGTGGACCGGACGTCGGGTGCGATCAGGTCGCGGCGCGTTCCGGCGCCGTGGTGGTCCCGCCCACCGTCCGAGGCTGCCGCCGAGGCGGCGAGGGCCGCAACCGGCTCCGGGGCGACGGCCGCCATCTGCTCGGCGGCGAGAGCGGACACCTGCTCGACGGCGAGGGCGGGAGCCGACTCGGCGTCGGCCGGGCGGGGCGTGGCCAGGCGGGGAGCGGGCGTGCCCGAGCGGGTGGACGTCACCCGTCCGGATGCCGTCGCGCGCCACTGCGCGGCCCGCCGGGCGAACTCGGCGCGGACGGCCCGGGGCAGCCGGTCGTACGCGGTCCGGCGCAGGGCCCGGTCCACGATCTCGTACCGGCCGTGCCGGTCACACCGGAGCAGGACGTCGGCGGTGGTGAGCCGGCGCAGCAGCGCCGCCGCCCGCCCGGGCGACCAGCCGAGCAGCCGGTCGACGGCCGGCGCGGTGAAGCCGACGCCCAGCGCCGCGCCCGCCGTCAGCACCGCCCGCCGCGCGTCGTCGAGCAGGTCCAGCCGGGCGGAGGCCATCCGGCGCACCGCCTCCGGCAGTCCGGGCTCCCCGTCGCCGGTCGCCGCGACGTACGCGCCGGCGTACCCGGGCACGCCGCCGACCAGCGGCAGCAGGCGGCCGGCGAGCGCGGCCGGCCGGCCGGCGCGGCGGAGCAGCCGGCGCAGCAGCCGCCCGGTGTCGACCGCGCCCAGCGGCGCCAGCGCCACCCGGCAGCGGCGGTCGTCGGGCACGGGCAGCGGGTCGGCGAGCTGCGGCCGGTGGGTGGCGACCACGGCCAGCGGCAGTCCGCGCAGGGTGGCCGCCGCGAAGAGGGCCCGCAGGAAGCGGTCCAGCTCCGGCCCGGCCCGGTCCAGGTCGTCGACCGCGACCACCACCGGCTGCCGGGCGGCGAGCGCCAGCAGCAGTTGGCGGCAGGCCGCCGGGCCACCGGTCGCCGGGGCCGTGCCCTCCGGCGCGGCGAGCAGCGCCGCCAGCGCGGCGACCGTCGGGGTGGCCCGGGCCGGTGCGATCAGCCCGTCGACCAGGGCGGTCAGCCGCCGGTGGACCACCGCCGGCGGGTCGCTGTCGCGCACCCCGGCCAGGTCGCGCACCAGCTCGGCGACCGGCCCGAGCGCCCCCCGCGGGTACGGGGGGCAGTGCGCCACGCACCAGCGGACCGCCACCCCGTCGACCTCCCGCAGCCCGTGGCGCAGCTCGTGCAGCAGCCGGCTGCGGCCGATGCCGTCCGGCCCGACCAGCGACACCCATCGTGGCCGGTGCTCGCGGGCGGCCCGGACCAGCTGGTCCTGGGCGGTGGCCAGCTCCCGGCGCCGGCCCACCAGCGGGCCCTCGTGCCGGGGCCGGCGCGGCCGGGCCGGCGAGGTGACCCGCCAGGCGTCGACCGGCAGCGCCTTGCCGGCCAGCGCCACCGGGGCGAGCGCGCGCTGGTCGACCAGGTCGGCGGTGGCCCGGTGGGTGGCGGCGCACACCACCACCCCGCCCGCCGGGGCGTACTCCTGCAACCGGGCGGCGGTCGTGGTGACCGCGCCGCTCGCGGCGCCGTGCCCGCCGTCACGGGCGGCGGCCAGGTCGACCACCGCCTCGCCGGTGGCCACCCCGACCCGGACCCGCAGCCGCACGCCCCCCGGCATGGGCCGCCGGTCCAGGGCACGCTGGATCTCCAGCGCGGCCCGGACCGCCCGGTACGCGTCGAGCCCGTCGGAGCGGCGCGCGCCGAACAGCGCCATCACCGCGTCGCCGACGTACTTCTCGACCACGCCGTGCCAGTGCCGCAGCACTCCGGCGACGGTGTCGAAGTACGCGCGTTGCAGCGCGCGGACGTCCTCCGGGTCGAGCCGTTCGGTCAGCGCCGTCGAACCGACGATGTCGGCGAACAGCACGCTGACCACGCGCCGTTCCTCCCGGACCGGCCAGGGTGACGTGACGTCCTCCCGACCGGTGGCGACCGTGGACAGTGGCATCGCACCCACCTTTCCCCCCAGCAGCGGTGCCTTACGACATCCGGACACTGTCACCACCGGGCCGTCGGGGGATCTGCAGAACGACGTATGTCGGCCGGTCGCAACCTTTAGTCGCAATGTCGACGCGAGGAGTACCACAGCGGGATCTAGCCCGTAGAACGGTGCGGGGACCTGTGACTAGGCTGCGGACATGGCCAGCGATGTGGACAATGCGCCGCTCGTCGGCCGTGCCGACCAGCTGACGGCGCTGCGTTCCGCGCTGCTCGACGAACTCGGGCCCGGGCAGACGGCGGCGGTCTTCGTCAGCGGTGAGAGCGGGGTGGGCAAGACCCGGCTGCTGCACGAGGTCGGAGCACGGCTGCGCGACGCGGGAGCCGTCGTGCTGACCGGCACCTGCCTGGACATCGGCGACGCCTCGCCGCTGCACCCGGTGATCCAGGCGCTGCGCCGCTTCGACGCCGAGCTGACCGCCACCCAGGCGCGGACCTCGTCGGCCGTACGCGGCCTGCTGCGGACGTTCGCCGAGGAGACGGCGACGGCCGACGGCGGCGCGCTGCTGGAGCGGGTGTCCCGCGGGCTGAGCCTGATCGCCGAGGGCCGTCCCCTGGTGCTGGTCCTCGACGACCTGCAGTGGGTCGACCGGAGCACCCGGCAGCTGCTGCTCTACCTCCTCGCCGGCCTGGGCGACCTGCAGCTCTCCGTGCTCGCCGCGGTGCGGGCCGAGTCGTTGCAGGGCGCCCACCCGCTGCGCCGGGTGCTCACCGAGCTGCGCCGGCTGCGCTCGGTCCGGGTGGTCGACCTGGCCCCGCTGGACCGCGCGGACACCGACCGGCTGGTCGCCGCGATCGTCGGCGCGCCGCCGACCCCGGAGGCCGCCGAGCAGGTCTGGCAGCGCAGCGGCGGCAACCCCTTCGTGGTCGAGGAACTCGCGCGCGACCTGCGCGACGGCCGCGACGGGCTCTCCGACACGCTGCGCGAGATCTTCCTGTCCCGGGTCGACGCGCTGCCCCAGCACGCGCACGCGGTGGTGCACGCCGTG
Source organism: Micromonospora purpureochromogenes (assembly GCF_900091515.1). Taxonomy (NCBI): domain Bacteria; kingdom Bacillati; phylum Actinomycetota; class Actinomycetes; order Micromonosporales; family Micromonosporaceae; genus Micromonospora; species Micromonospora purpureochromogenes. The sequence continues at coordinate 3,193,190 of NZ_LT607410.1, forward strand.
GCCGCCGGGGTGGAGCCGGTGGAGCACTGGCTGCTGGCGGAGGTGCTCGGCCTGCCCGAGCAGGAGCTGATCGAGGCGGTCCGCGCCGCGGTGGCGCACCGGCTGCTGGTCGGCGCCGACGACGGCTACCGGCTCCGGCACCGCCTGGTCGCCGAGGTGCTCGCCCACGAGCTGCTGCCCGCCGAGCGCTCCGCCCTGCACCGGCGCTACGCCGAGGCGCTCACCCGGGCGCCGGCGGAGCTGCACCAGGCCCGGCTGGCGCACCACTGGCGGTTGGCCGGCGAGCCCGGCCGGGCGTTGCCGGCGGCGATGGCCGCGGCCCGCGAGGCCGAGCGGCTGCACGGTTTCGCCGAGGCGCACCGGCACTGGTCGGTGGCGTTGCAGCTGGCCGACACCCCGCCCGCCGGGCCGACGGAGGCGGCGCCGGTGGAGGTCGACCGGGAAACGCTGCTGGAGCACGCGGCCGAGACCGCCCACCAGTGCGGCGAGCACGCCCGGGCGCTCTCCCTGCTGGCCGAGCTGGCCGGTGGCGACGACGCCGAGCCGTCCTGCGCGCTGCGCATCCGGCGGGCCCGCTACCTCGCCGCCGCCGGGCGCTCCGCCCCCGCCGAGGCCGAGTACCAGCGCGTGCTGGAGGCCGCCGACTGCACCTCCCGGGAACGGGCCACCGCCGCCGCCCACCTCGCCGAGCTGCTGCTGCACCTGGGCCGGTACGCCGACGCCGGCGCCCGGGCCCGGGAGGCGTTGGCGCTGGCGGCCGAGGTCGACGGCAGCACCACCGAGGTGGTGCTGGCCAGCTCGGCGCTCGGCTTCAGCGAGGCGTTCCTGGAGGACCCGGACGCCGGCCTGGCCGTGGTGCGGCGGGCGCTGGAGATCGCCGAGCGGGCCGGCCGGCCCGAGGACGTGGCGTGCGCGTACCTGCACCTGGCGGAGCTGTTGACCGGGCCGCTGAACATCCTCGAGGAGGGGGTGGTGGTGGCCCGCCGGGGCGCCGAGCGGGTCGCCGAGCTGGGCCTGGGCCGCACCTACGAGACCCGGCTGTTGGCCATCGCCACCAACGGGCTGTTCCGGGTGGGGCAGTGGGCCGAGGCGGAGAAGGTCGTCGCGGCGGCGCTGCGGCACCGTCCGTCCGGCGCGGACGCCGTCGAGCTGCTGCTGGCCCGGTGCCGCCTCTCCGTCGGCTACGGCGACGTGGAGGCCTCCGACCGCGACCTGGAGGCGGTGGCCACGGTGCTGGCCGGTGGCGGGGCGCGGCACGTGCTGCCGATGCTGATCCTGCGGGCCGGGCTGGCGATGTGGCAGGGCCGGCCCGACGTGGCCCGGCAGGCGGTGCAGCGCGGCCTCACCGAGAGCCGCTCGGACGACGTGGTGCTGCTGGCCACCCTCGCCTGGCACGGCCTGCGCGCCGAGGCGGAGGCGCACGCCAGCCGGACGGTGCCGGTCGACGAGACCGTGGTCCGGCGGCTGCGCGAGGTGGTCGACCGGGTGGCCCGCAAGAGCGCCCACGCCGCCCGGCCGGTACGCCTGGGCGCGGAGGGCTTCCTGGTGCTCTGCACGGCCGAGCTGAGTCGGCTCGACGGGCGGGGCGACCCCGACCTGTGGGCCCGGTCGGCCGCCGAGTGGGACCGGCGCAACCACCCGTACCCGGCGGCGTATTCGCGGCTGCGGCAGGCCGAGGCGCTGTTCGCCCGACGCAGCCGCAGCGCGACCGCGGCCAAGCTGCTGCGCCGGGCGTACGAGATGGCGCAGGGGCTGGGCGCGGTGCCGCTGACCAGCGAGATCAAGACCCTCGCCGGGCGGGCCCGGGTGGAGCTGGAGGAGCGCGTCCAGCCGGCCGGCGGCCCGGGGGCGACCGGCAGCGAGCCGGTCAGCGACGAGTTGGCGGTGCTGACCGCCCGGGAGCGCGAGGTGCTCGCCGCGGTGGCCGAGGGGTTGACCAACAAGGAGATCGGCCAGCGGTTGTTCATCAGCGAGCGGACCATCGGGGTGCACGTCTCGCACATCTTCGACAAGCTCCAGGTGCGCACCCGGGTCCAGGCCAGCGCGATTTACCTGCGGAACCGCGCCGACTGACGCACACCGAGCCGAGACGAATACGTCGTTCTACTGATCCCGTACGTCGGTGTCGCTGCAAGGCTGTCCAGCGACGCCGACGGCACGGGGGTGCCCCGACCACTGTGGAGGAGACATGACGGAACCGGTCTGGGGCCCGGTCCACGCCGACATCGTCGGGCTGCTGGCGGACCATCCGGGTGACGTGCCGGCGGTGGTGGACCACCTCACCAAGCTCCAGGACCTGCTGGTGCGGCTGCCTCCGCTGGAGCGCAGCTGCCCGTTGGCCGACTTCAACGAGCTGTACCTGACCATCACCACCAGCGTGCTGGAGGGGCTGTACGACGACTTCTTCGCCGACCCGGTCTTCCTGTCCCGGCTCGACGTGGAGTTCGCCACCCGCTACTTCGACGCGCTGCGGCTGTGGTCGGAGTCCAGCCCGACCACCCCGAAGGCCTGGTCGTGCCTGTTCAAGCGGATGAGCGGCCCGGACGCCCGGCCGCTGCCGTCGGCGGCGGCGGGGGTGAACGCGCACATCAACTTCGACCTGCCGTTCGCTCTGGTGACGACCTTCGACCACCTGGAGTCCGAGCCGGTCGACGGTAGCGAGCAGCACCGCGACTATCTCAAGATCAACGACATCTTCGCCGACAAGATCCCCTCGTTGCGGCGCGGCTACCTGGAGCGGTGGCAGCTGCTGATCGACATGCTCAACGGGGACGTCGACGACTGGTACCAGGGCGAACTGGTGGAATACACCCGGGACGTGGCCTGGCGCAACGCCCAGAGGATCTGGCGGTGCCGGCACGACCCGCACGCCCGCGACTGCGAGCGCACGCGGCTGGACGACAACGCCGCGGCACTCGGCCGGCTACTGCTGTCGCCGCTGGGGGCGTTCCTGCAGTAGCCGGGGACGGGGGGTCCCCGCGCTCCGGGAAACCGGGGCGCGGGGACGCGTCCCCGCCGGGCAGGATGGCCGGATGCCGCTGACCGAACAGCCCCTGCCCGGCAACGTCACCACCGGCGTGGTCCGGGTCGGCGACACGGTGCGCCGACCGGTCGGCCCGTGGACGGACAGCGTCGACGCGCTGCTGGCACACCTGCACGCGGTGGGCTTCACCGGCGCGCCCCGGCCGCTGGGCCGCGACGCGCGGGGCCGCCAGGTGCTGGAGTACGTGCCGGGGGAGTGCGGGCCGGAGGCCGGGACGTACCCGCCGGCGGAGCTGGCGTCGATCGGCCGCCTGCTGGCCGACCTGCACGACGCGGTGGCGGGGTTCGTGCCCCCGGAGCCGGCCGGCTGGCGGGTGGCCATCGCCCCGGACGGCACCGACCTCGTCTGCCACCACGACGCCGCGCCCTGGAACCTGGTCCGCGCCGACCGCGGCTGGGTGCTGATCGACTGGGACGGCGCCGGCCCCGGCACCCGGCGCTGGGAGTTGGCGTACGCCGCGCAGGCCATGGCGGGGATGCGGCCGGACCGGCCGGTCGCCGAGTCCGCGCGCCGGCTGCGCGCCCTGGTCGACGGGTACGGCCTGGCCGGCGCGGACCGCCCGGCGCTGGCCGCCACCCTGGGCCGCCGGGCCCGGGCGATGTACGCGCTGCTGCGCGACGGCGCCCGCGACGGGGTGCAGCCCTGGGCCCGGATCTTCACCGTCGACGGCCCCTACTGGCGGGCCACCGCCGCGCACCTGGACGCGCACGTCGAGGACTGGACCCGCGCGCTGGAGTGAGCCGGGGTGTCGGCCGGCCGGCACCGGGTACGCGCGGGTCATGACCGTGCACCGCTCCGCGTTCCGCTTCGACCCCGCCTTCCGGGCCCCGCTGGCGCTGCTCGGCGTCCGCCCGGAGACCTCCTGGGTGCTCGTCGACGACGAGGCGCTCGAGATCCGGTACGGACCGTGGCGGCTGCGCACCTCCCGGGCCAACGTCACCGGGGCGGAGCTCGGCGGGCCGTACCGGTGGTGGCGGGCGATCGGGCCGCACCTGTCGTTCGCCGACGGCGGGGTCACCTTCGGCAGCAGCACCGCCGCCGGGGTGTGTGTGCGGTTCGCCGAGCCCGTCGCGGCCCTGGCGCCGGGACCGTGGCCGCGCCACCCCGGCGCTACGGTCACCGTCTCCGACCCGGCGGCCCTGCGCGACGCCCTGCGGACGCCGCCCGGCTGAGGCGAGCGCCGCGCGGTCGGCGCCCGCGATGATCTCCCGGCTTGCCGGTTCCGCCGAGCGGTGCCGTGGGTACCGCCTACGGTCGGTGCAGGACCGTAGAGAGTGGGACGGGCATGGTGGACGGGCGGGACGGGGCGACGCCACGGCGTACCCGGGGGCGGCGTGGCACGCCGGCGGCTCTTGGGCCCGAGGCGCGGGCGGCCCGCGATCCGCTCCAGGGGGAGCGCACCCGGTCCGGGTCGGTGACGGTCCCGGAGTGCGTGGAGAGCCACGCCCGCCCCCGCCCGGTCGCCGACCCGCTGCGGCGCTGGCTCTTCACCCACCAGGTGCAGCCCGTCGGCCCCGAGGCGGAGGAGGGTACGCAGAAGCGCCACCCCTGGTGGCAGGTGATGTGCCTGACCGGCGTCGACTACTTCTCCACCCTGTCGTACCTGCCCGGCATCGCGGCGCTGGCGGCCGGGGCGCTCTCCCCGCTGGCCACCCTGCTGATCGTGGCGCTGACCCTGTTCGGGATGCTGCCGATGTACCGGCGGGTGGCCCGGGAGAGCCCGCACGGGCAGGGCTCGGTGGCGATGCTGGAACGGCTGCTGCCGTTCTGGCGCGGCAAGATCTTCGTCCTGGTGCTGCTCGGCTTCGTCGCCACCTCGTGGATCATCACGATCACCCTCTCCGCCGCCGACGCGACGGTCCACCTGCTGGAGAACCCGTACCTGCCGGCGTCCTTCCCGGACGGCACGGCCGCCGCCGTGGTGGTGACCGTGGTGCTGCTGCTGGTCCTGGGCGCGGTGTTCCTGTTGGGGTTCAGCGAGGCGGTCACCGTGGCCATCCCGCTGGTCGCGGTCTTCCTCGGGCTCAACGCGGTGATCGTCGTGGCCGGGCTGGCCGAGGTGGCCGCGAGCCCGTCCCTGGTGGGCGACTGGACGCAGGCGCTGACCGCCGGCGGCACCGGTCTCGGCGACCTGCTCGGGCCCGCGGTGCTGGCCTTCCCGCTGCTGGTGCTGGGCCTGTCCGGTTTCGAGACCGGGGTCAGCATGATGCCGCTGGTGAAGGGGGCGGGGGCGGACTCCGGGCAGCGCCTGGAGGCGCGGATCCACAACACCCGCAAGCTGCTCACCGCCGCCTCGCTGATCATGTCGGTGTACCTGATCGCCACCACGTTCGTCACCACGGTGCTGATCCCGGCGGAGGAGTTCCGGCCGGGCGGCGCCGCCAACGGACGGGCCCTGGCCTGGCTGGCCCACGAACACCTCGGCGAGGGGTTCGGCACCGTCTACGACATCAGCAGCGTGCTGATCCTCTGGTTCGCCGGCGCCTCGGCGATGGCCGGCCTGATCAACATCGTGCCGCGCTACCTGCCGTCGTACGGGATGGCGCCGGAGTGGGGCCGGGCGGTCCGGCCGGTGGTCATCGTCTACACGTTGATCAGCATCGCCATCACGGTCGCCTTCCGGGCGGACGTCAACGCCCAGGCCGGCGCGTACGCCACCGGGATCCTGGCGATGATGGTCTCCGGCGCGGTGGCGGTGACCATCGCGGCGGTACGGGCCCACCACCGGATCGCCGGGGCCGGCTTCGGCCTGCTCACCGCCGTCCTGCTCTACGCCCTCACCGAGAACGTGATCGAGAAGCCGGATGGCCTCGCCATCTCGGCCCTGTTCATCGCCGGGATCATCGCCGTCTCGCTGATCTCCCGGGTGTCCCGCACCACCGAGCTGCGGGCGGAGCGGATCGAGTTCGACCCGGCCGCCCGGCGGTTCATCGCCGACTCACTGACCCACGACGGCCGGCTGCACCTGATCGCCAACAAGCGCGACAGCGGGGCGCTCAAGGAGTACCGGGTCAAGGAGCGGGCGCAGCGCGGCATGAACCCGGTGCCCGGCGCGGCCGACGTGCTCTTCCTGGAGATCGACGTGGTGGACCCCTCCCAGTTCAGCCAGGTGCTACGGGTGTACGGCGTGGAGGTCGGCGGCTACCGGGTGCTGCGGGCCAGCAGCCCCGCCGTCCCGAACGCCATCGCCGCCATCCTGCTCGCCCTGCGCGACGGCACCGGCGTACGCCCGCACGCACACTTCGAGTGGTCCGAGGGCAACCCGCTCGCCCACCTGCTGCGCTACCTCATCCTCGGTCGGGGCGACACGCCGCCGGTGGTCCGGGAGATCATCCGCAAGAGTGAGCCGGACCCGTCGCGCCGGCCCGGCATCCACGTCGGCGGCTGAGCGCACCCCCGGGTCATGGGCCCGGGCCGCGGCTCAGCCCAGTGACCGCAGCCGCCCGGCCAGGTCGCCGGCGAAGAAGTCGAGGAAGCCGTCCGGGTCGGGGCCGGCGTTCTGCAGGACGATGTGGTCGTAGCCGGCGTCGACGAACGCCTTGACCGCCGCCACGTGCACCTGCGGATCCGGGCCGACGGCGAACTGGCGCCGGATGTGGTGGTCCTCCACCCAGGAGGTCGCCGCGTCGAAGTTCACCGGGTTGGGCAGCTCGCTCATCACCTTCCACCCGGTGATCGCCCAGCGGCTGGTCTCCCACGCGGCCCGCACCGCCTGTTCCTCGTCGCCGGCCCAGGCGAGCGGCACCTCGGCGTAGCGGGGTCCGGCGCCGCCGGCCGCCCGGTAGTGCTCGACGATGGACGACTTCGGCTCGGTGGCGAACAGGCCGTCGCCCAGCTCGGCCGCCATGCTGGCCGAGGACCTGCCGCTGGCCGCCACGGCGATCACCGGCGGGGTGTCCGGCAGGTCGAAGACCCGGGCGTCCTCCAGCTGGAGGTACCTGCCCTCGTACGACTGGTAGCCGCCCTGCCAGAGCAGGCGGATGATCTCCAGCGCCTCGCGCAGCCGCTCGTGCCGCCCCCGCACGCTCGGGAAGCCCTGCCCGACCACGTGCTCGTTGAGGCGTTCCCCCGCGCCGACGCCGAGGGTGAACCGGCCGTCGGAGATCAGCGCCATGGTCGCCGCGGCCTGCGCGATGATCGCCGGGTGGTACCGCAGGGTGGGGCAGGTGACCCCGGTCGCCAGGCCCAGCCCGCTCGTCTTCGCGGCGATCGCGCCCAGCACGCTCCAGGTGAAGGACGAGTGGCCCTGCACGTCGAGCCAGGGGTGGAAGTGGTCGCTCATCTCCACGAAGTCGAAGCCGGCCTGCTCGGCGCGGACCGCCTGGCGGATGATCTCCTGCGGGCCGTAACCCTCCGAGGCCAGCTTGTAGCCGATCTGCATGCCGCGTCTCCGTCCCGTCGGGCGCTGGGCCGCTGCCCTTCCCGACCCGTCCGCCGGCAAACGCCCCCCTCGACCCAGCCTCCTAGGATGCCGTAGGGGCGGTGACGGACGTGATCGGGAGCGGACACGAAACGGCCCGCGCCCCGGGGGTGCGGGCGCGGGCCAGGCGTCGGCGGACCTACTTGGACGGCTCGGGCAGCTTGCAGTCGACCTTCGGGTTGGCGCCGATGTAGTTCAGCGGCCCGGCCACGATGGTCACCAGGATCGTGCCGGCCTCGGCGCAGTTGGTGTCGTCGTTGCTGTAGTAGCCGCGCTGCCCGGCGGCGATCGCGCCGATGAGCAACCAGATGACGACGAGAACTCCGAAAATCGACGTGCCGCGCATGGGGTGCCTCCAGAGTCGTGGTGGGTCGAGGTGACGCACCTGTACCCAGAGGCGACGAGCGGATAAACGACATCCGGAACGGTCACCGGCGTACCGGCCGGATCAGTGTGGCGGGGAAGGGGTCTCCGGCGGCTTGCCCCGGCTGCGCAGGGTGTCCGCGACGGCCACACCCGCGAGCACCGCCATCGCGCCCGCGGCGGCGAAGAGCGGCGGCAGGAAGAGCACCGCCGGGGCGAGCGTCAGCAGCGCCAGCAACCCACCGGTGCGCGAGGCCGAGACCCGGCTGAACACCTCGTACTCGAAGGCGGACCGGCCGACCAGGAAGAGCGCCGGCCCGCCGAGGATGACCGCCGCCCACGACGGCGGGGTGTGCCCCAGCGGCTCGTGCAGCACCAGTTCGAAGCCGGCCGCCGTGGTCACCACCCCGGCCACCAGCGCCAGGTGGGTGTACGGCGCGGTCAGCAGGAACCTGCTCGGTGCCTTCGCCGCCTGGATCGCGTGCGGCAGCAGCTCACCCGAGCGGTGCACGTAGATCCGCCAGAGCAGCAGGGTGGTGGCGAAGGCGATGGCGAACGCGCCGATGTTCTCCGCCTCCGAGTGCTCGAGGCTGAACATGGTGCCGATGACCAGGATGGCGTCGCCGAGCGCGATGATGAAGAACTGCTGGAAGCGCTCCGACAGGTGCTCGGCGGTGACGTTGCGCTGCCGGTCGGGGATCATCCCCAGCCCCGGCACGGGGTACGCCAGCCGGAAGCCGCCGTAGTCGATGGCGAGGGCCAGCGCCCAGAACGCCTCCCGGGCGTGCCCGCTCACCGTGGCGCCGATGATCCAGGGGACCGCGGAGACGCCGAACCAGATGAAGATCCGTGCCGCCCGGCGCTGGGTGGGCCGGTGTCCGCGTACCGTGGGCATGAGGAACAGGCCCCGGCCGAGGTGGATCGCCACGTAGGTGCCGGCGAATACCATGCCCCGGTCGGTGAAGGCGTGCGGGATTGCCGTGGTCATCAGCAGCGCGCCGAACATCACCGCCGTGATCAGCAGCTTGATCTCCCGGCGCTGCGGGTCGTACATGTCGGTGACCAGCGTGGTGATCGCCCAGGTCCACCAGATCGCCATCAGGATGATCAGGGACTGGCCGGCGTGCTGCCAGGTCAGGTCCGTGACCAGGCCATTGGAGATGAGGGCGAGCGCGACGACGTAGACCAGGTCGAAGAAGAGCTCCAGCAGGGTCACCCGGCGGGGACCCTCGGGGTCACGCAACGGCACGCCGGCCTGCCGGGCGGGCGGCTCCGGCATGGCTGGCTGCACGTGTTGCTCCTGCGTACCGGGTCGTCGGCGCGGCGGGCCGCCGTCGGCCCCCTCACCGACCGTAGCGACGGCCGCCGGGCGACGTGTCCGGTTCGGCGCTTTCCCGGCGAATCCCGGTTGCCCGGCCGGGGCCGGCCAGGCCAGCCTGGACCGGATGGACGCGCACCCCGCCCCCCGCCGGGCGAGCGGCGCCGCTGCCGCGCATCGACGTCGCGCTGGTGCGCCGCCTGGTCGCGGGCCAGTTCCCGCACTGGGCCGACCTGCCGGTCCGCCCGGTGGCGGCGGGCGGCTGGGACAACCGGACCCTCCACCTCGGCGACGAGATGATCTCGCGGCCTGCACCGGATCGACGCCACCTCCGGTCCGGTCGCCGGCGAGCACAGCGACGGGCGCGGGGGCCACTTCGGACGTACGACGCGCAGACCCGGTCCGCGATCGCCGGACCGGGTGACCGGGTTGCGGGGGATCTGGTCACCGGGATCTGGGAGCTGGCGCCGCGCCCCGGGTCGGTGACGGTCCGGGGGAAACGGTGTGGGCCGGTGTCCGCGCCGAGGCGCGGCCACCGGCCCACGTGGTGCTCAGGCCTGGTCGGCCGGCTCCGGCAGCACCGCACCGGCCTCGGTGCCGGCACCGGTCAGCAGCTTCGCCTGCTGCGGCCAGGTCGCCAGGCTCGGCGCGGCACGCAGCCCGGCGGCCCGGATGGTCTCGCGCAGCGCCGGCTCGTCCAGCTCGGCCAGCTGGCGGTAGGTGCGGATCCCCGCCGCCTGCAACGCGGCGGCCATCTTCGGGCCGACGCCCTGAATCCGACGGAAGTCGTCCGGGGCCTCGACGTCCGGCGTGGCCACGACGTCCACGGCGGCCGTCGCCGGCTCGTCGGACGCGACCGGCGCCTCGTCATCCAGTGCGCGGCGGGGAGCGGGGATCGCCGGGCTGGCCGGCTCCGCGGCCTCCACCTCGGCCGGGGCGACGGCCTCGACCTCGGCCGGGGCGACGGCCTCCACCTCGGCCGGGGCGACGGCCTCGACCGGTGCGGCGGGGGCGACGGCCTCGGCGTCGGCCTCGTGCGCGGTGGCGGTGGTGTCGGGGGCAGTTTGCGCGACACCGACCGGCTCCACCGTCCGCTCCTCGTCGGCCTCGGCGGCGACGTCGGTCCGGTCCTCGCCCACGTCGAGCACGTCGGTGCCTTCGGCCGCCACGTCGACCGGGCCGGCGACGGTGTCCGACGCGGCGCTGTCGTCATCGGCGGTCAGCGGGGTGTGGCTGGCGGCCAGGGACGCGGCGGCGGGCGGGGCGTCGAGGTCGTGCGGGGTGGGCGCGTCGATCGCGGCGGCGGGCGCCGGCGCGACGTCGACGGTGGCCGCCGGCTGGGGGGTGTCGACGGTGGCGGTCACCGTGGCGGCGGCCTTCTCCTCCTCGGAGAGCCCGACGACCGGGTCACCCTCCACCATGGGCTCCGGCCGCTCGGCGGTCGCCGCGGCCTGCCGGCCGCGGGCCACCCAGCCCCCGGCTCCGCCCAGCACCAGGGCCAGGATCACGATCAGCCACTGCCCGAAAGTCGACGGCACGGCAAACCTCCCTCTTGCATATGTCGGTGAAAGTCACGAAGAAAACTCGCCGGCAGCTTCGCACACGCGTATGGCGGACGACAGGGAGGATGGGTCATCGCGACGCAGGTGGGATGCACGGTGTCGGCGGGTGGCGGCAGCATGACCGACGGTACGGAAAGCGGGCGGACCCGGCCGGGCCGCGACGAGGTGCCGTCGTCCGACCCGGCCGGTGGCTCGGTCCTCTTCGGCGTCCGCCCGCTCACCCGGCCGGGCGCGGCGCCGGGACGTCGGCGGCGTCCCAGCGGTAGAAGCAACCGGCGATGGCGTCCCGAGGGGAATGCCAGGTCGGCAGGTACGGCGAGGTGTGCGCGGAGAGTCGCTCGTTGACCTGGAGGTACAGCGGGTGGTTGCGGGCGCCGGCCAGCGCGTCCGGGTCCACGTCCGCCGTCTCCATCAGGTGGACGCACAGGTCGTGCAGGCAGTACAGGGACCGGTGCCGGACGCCGGTCAGGGCGGGCAGTTCGGTGGCGTCGGATTCGGCGAAGATCTGCGCCACCCGGCCCTCCGAGCCCGGGAGGATCCTGCTGACGATCAGTAGACGGCTCATGGGACCCCTCTCGCCGGTGGCGCTCCGTCGAGGTCGGAGCCCACGGACTGCTGTGCGGCCCACCCTGCCGGGACGGCTGTCACCTGACCGTCACGCGTGCCGCGCCGGTGGTGACGGCGGTCAGCCGCCCGGGGGCGCGACCCGGGCGGCCGGCGGTCGACCGGGAGGGTCGGGTCGCTCCCGGGTGGCGTCGCGAATCGGCGCGAGGGTGTCGTCGAGCAGCGCGGTCATCGCCGCGGAGGGTTCCAGCCGCAGCTCCCGCAGCAGCAGGTCGCGGTAGACGTAGAAGGCGTGCACCGCCTCGAAGGCGTTGCCCTCGGCGAGGTGGATGCGCACCACCAGCCGGTGCGGCGTCTCCCGCAGCGGCTCGGCGGACATCGCCTCCAGCGCGGCCTGCAGCGCCTCCCCGTGCCGGCCGGCCGCCAGGTGGTGGCCGGCCAGGTCCTCCAGCATGTGCAGGCGCAGCTGGCGCAGCCGCTCGCGGTCGGCGAGGACCCAGTCGTCGTACCAGCCGGGGAGCAGGTCGTGCCGGCCGGCGGCGAGCGCGGCGGACGGGTCCTCGCCGTGGCGGACCCGGTCGGCCGTGCCGACCAGCGCGTCGACGTCGACCCGGACGACCGGGTCCAGTCGTGCGGTGTCGCCGGCGGTGGTGAAGGGGCAGCACGGGTCCTGGCGCAGCCGCCAGAGGGCGGTGCGCAGGGACGACAACGCCCGGTCCTCCGGCGCGTCCGGCCAGAGCAGGCCCGCGAGGTGGCTGCGGGTGGCGCCCGGGCGCAGCGCGATCAGCGCGATGACCCGTTGCAGCCCGCGGGGGACCACGATCGGGGTGTCGCCGTGCAGCAGCCGGAAGCCGCCGAGCAGGTGCAGCGAGATGTCCGTGCCGGGTGGGCGCCCGGTCGTCGGCATGGACGAATCAGCGGCCACGGCGGCACCCCCTGCGGAACGCGCGTCCCGACTCCTCGTGTGTCCCCGGTGCGGCACCCGTGACCGCACTGTCGGGTCGCTGCGCCGTGGCGGTGTGGCCACGGCCACCGGGCTGACCGTGACGAAGATTATCAATTGTGGTCACTCTCGGTCAATGTCGAGGTTCCGGCCGGCGTTCGCCGCGCTCAACTGTGAAACCCCTTCTGAACTGTGCGCACGCCGTGGTCACGGCCCTTGCGTCGCACAGCGGTTGCACAGGTTGCGTCAACGCACCGTCACGATGCGGCAGCGCCCGTCGGGGCCGGTCGGTGACGCCGGCGTGACGCCGCCGCGCGCATCGTGTCGGCAGTCGTCCGGCTCGCGGCGCGGTCCACACCGCGCCGGCGGCCGTGGGGGGAGGCCCATCCATGGACCGTTCGCTGATCGTCGCGAAGGTGGTACCCAGCGCCGAGGCGCAGGTCGCCGAGATCTTCGCCGAGTCCGACGCGACGGAGCTGCCGCGCCTGGTCGGTGTCCGGCACCGTTCGCTCTACCGGCTGCACGACCTCTACGTGCACCTGTTGGAGACGGAGTCACCGACGCCGGGCGCGGTCGACGCGGCCCGGGGTCATCCGGAGTTCGAACGGGTCAGCGCGCGGCTGCGCCCGTACATCTCGCCGTACCTGCCGACCTGGCGGGAGCCCCGCGACGCGATGGCCCACTGCTTCTACCGCTTCGACGCGGACGCCTCCGTCGGGCGGCGGCCGTGACCGCCACCGCCCCGCGCGAGGGGGAGCTGTGGTCCCGCTGCGCCGGCTGCGCCTCGTTGCTGTACCGCAAGCGACTGCGCCGCAACCTCGACGTCTGTCCGGAGTGCGGGGAGCACGCCCGGCTCGCCGCCCCCGAGCGGTTGCGCCAGCTGGTGGACCCGGACTCGTTCACCCCGCTGCCGGACCGGGCGGCCGAGGTGGACCCGATCGACTTCGTCGACGTGCTGTCGTACCCGCACCGGCTCAGCGCGGCCCGGGCCGGCACCGGGCTGGCCGAGGCGGTGGTCTGCGGCACCGCGACCATCGGCCGGCACCCGTGCGCGCTGGCCGTGATGGATTTCCGGTTCCTCGGCGGCAGCCTCGGCGCGGCCGTCGGTGAGCTGATCACGCGGGCGGCGGAGCGGGCGTTGGCGGACGCGGTCCCACTGGTCCTGGTGACCGCCTCGGGCGGGGCGCGGATGCAGGAGGGCGCGCTGTCGCTGATGCAGATGGCCACGGTCAGCCAGGCGATCGCCGCGCTGCGCGAGGCCGGGCTGCTCACCGTCAGCGTGCTCACCGACCCCACGTACGGGGGTGTGGCGGCGTCGTTCGCCACCAACACCGACGTGGTGCTCGCCGAGAGCGGCGCGCGGATGGGCTTCGCCGGTCCCCGGGTCATCCGCCAGGTCACCGGCCGGGAGCTGCCGGAGGGCTTCCAGACCGCGGCCTTCCTGCTGCGGCACGGCCAGGTGGACATGGTGGTGCCCCGGCACGCCCTGCGCGGGCGGCTGGTGGCGCTGCTCGCCGCCGCCCGGGCCGGCCGCCGCCCGACGTCGCGTCCCGCCGTACCCCGGCAGGAGCCCGCCCCCGCCGCGCGCCCGGCCGCCGTCGGGTCGCCCCCGGCCGACGCGGCGCCGGCGGACGCCTGGGAGACGGTACGGCTGGCCCGGCACCCCGGCCGGCCGACCACACTGGACTACCTGGACACCGCCTTCGAGGGGTTCGTCGAGCTGCACGGCGACCGGCTGGCCGGGGACTGCCCGGCGGTGGTCGGCGGCCTGGCCCGCCTCGACGGCCGGCACCTGATGGTGATCGGCCACCAGAAGGGCCACACCACCGGCGAGCTGGTGGCCCGCAACTTCGGCATGGCCAGCCCGGCCGGGCACCGCAAGGCGCTGCGGCTGATGCGGCTCGCCGCCCGCCTCGGCCTGCCGGTGGTCACCCTGGTGGACACCCCGGGGGCCGACCCGGGCGTGCGTGCGGAGGAGCAGGGGCAGGCGGCGGCGATCGCGGAGAACATCCTCTCCCTCAGCATGCTGCCCACCCCGGTGGTCGCGGTGATCACCGGTGAGGGGGGCAGCGGCGGAGCCCTCGCGCTGGCCGTCGCCGACCGGGTGCTGATGCTCCAGCACGCGGTCTACTCGGTGATCAGCCCGGAGGGCTGCGCGGCCATCCTCTGGCCGGACCGGGGGGCCGCTCCGCAGGCCGCCCGGGCGCTGCGGCTCACCGGCCCCGACCTGTGCCGGCTCGGCGTCGTCGACGACCTCGTCCCCGAGCCGGTACCGGCGGCGCACCACGACCCGGAGGCGGCCGCCCGCGCGCTGCGGGAGGCGGTGCTGGCGCACCTGCTGCCGCTGCTCGACGTGCCGCCCGCCACCCTGGTGCGCCGCCGTCGTCAGCGCTTCCGGCGCTTCGGCGCGGCCCGTGCCGGCGCCCGGGCGGGTGCCCGGTGAGCGCCGGGACGGTCCCGGCCGGCGGGTCGTCCGCCGCCGACGGCGCGGAGGCGGCGCTCGAGGTGGACGCCGTGCTGGCCGGCCTGCGCCGGCACGCCCGGCAGCTCGTCGCCGAGGTCGCCGGTCCGGTACGTCGGGTGCGGCTGCGCAGCGGCGACACGGTGCTGGAGGTGGAGTGGCACGACGCCGCCGCGGGGCAGGGGGTCGGCGCGACGGAGACCGGCCGCGTCCCGGACGCCCCGGCGGTGGCCCCCGTCGCCCCGCCGTCGCCCCGGCCCGCGCCGCCGGCCGGCCGGATCGAGGTGCGCTCGCCGATGGTCGGCACCTTCTACCGGGCGCCCGAGCCGGGTGCCGCGCCCTTCGTCACCGTCGGTGACCTGGTCCGGCCCGGGCAGGTGGTCGGCATCGTCGAGGCGATGAAGCTGATGAACGAGGTGACCGCCGAGCGGGCCGGCCGGGTGACCGAGGTCCTGGTCGACGACGGTCGACCGGTGGAGTACGACCAGCCGCTGGTCGCGCTGGACCCGGCCTGAGGTGGTGGGGATGTTCGAGAAGGTGCTCATCGCCAACCGGGGTGAGATCGCGTTGCGGGTGCTGCGCGCCTGCCGGGAACTGGGCGTGCGGACGGCGGTGGTCTACTCCACCGCGGACGCCGACTCGGCCCCGGTCCGGCTGGCCGACGAGGCGGTCCTGATCGGACCGGCGGCGAGCCGGCGCAGCTATCTCAACGCCGCCGCCATCGTGGAGGCCGCCCGCCTGGTCGGGGCGCAGGCCGTGCACCCCGGCTACGGGTTCCTCTCCGAGGACGCCGACTTCGCCGAGATCTGCGCCGACAACGGCCTGGTCTTCATCGGCCCGCCGCCGCAGGTGATGGCCGCGCTCGGGGACAAGTCCTCGGCCCGGGCGCTGATGAGCCGGGCGGGGCTGCCGTTGCCGCCGGGCAGCGTCAGCCCGGTGCCGACCGCCGAACGGGCGGCCGAGGTCGCCGCCGAGGTGGGCTACCCGGTGATCGTGAAGGCGGCGGCCGGCGGCGGCGGCCGGGGGATGACCGTGGTCCGGTGCCCGGCCGAGCTGCCCCGGGCGTACGCGCGGACCCGCGCGGCGGCGCAGGCGGCCTTCGGCGACGACCGGGTGTACGTCGAGCGCTACCTGACCGAGGCCCGGCACGTCGAGGTGCAGCTGCTCTGCGACGGGCACGGCAACGGCGTGCACCTGGGCACCCGGGACTGCTCGGTGCAGCGGCGGCACCAGAAGCTGGTGGAGGAGGCCCCCGCGCCGGCGCTGTCCGCCCGGACGCTGGAGACCATCGCGGAGACCGCCCTGCGTGGCGCGCTAGAGGTCGGCTTCACCGGCGCCGGCACGATGGAGTTCCTGGTGGACGCCGAGGAGGCGTTCCACTTCCTGGAGATCAACTGCCGGATCCAGGTCGAACACCCGGTCACCGAGATGATCACCGGCATCGACCTGGTCCACGAGCAGCTGCACATCGCCGCCGGGCTGCCGTTGCGGCTGCGGCAGGAGGACGTCCGGCCGCACGGGGTGGCGGTGGAGTGCCGGGTCAACGTCGAGGACCCCGACCGCGACTTCGCCCCCACCCCGGGCCGGCTGGAGCGCTTCCTGCCGCCCGGCGGCCCGTTCACCCGGGTCGACACCCACGGGTACCCCGGCTACCTGGTCGGGCCGTACTACGACTCGTTGCTGGCCAAGGTGGCGGTCTGGGCGCCGGACCGGGAGCTGGCGTTGAACCGGCTGGAACGCGCCCTGGAGGAGTTCGACATCGCCGGGCCGGGGGTGCGCACCACCATCCCGTTCGTCCGGCGGGTGCTCGACGACCCCGCCTTCCGCAAGGGCCGCTACACCACCTCCCTGGTCGACCGCCTGCTCGCCGAACGGCACCCGGCCGGGACCACCCCGCCGGCGCCCACGGCCGCCGTTGCGCCCGAGGCGGGCCCGCCACCGGCATCGCCGCCCGAGGCCGGCGCACCGGCGGCACCGGCCGCGCCACCACCCCCGGCGCACCCCGCCGCGCGCCCCGCCGTCGTCGGGGCCGCGCTCCCGGCCCGACCCGGCGCGACCGTACCCGGTCCCCGCCCCACCGCCCGTCCGGTCGCCGCCACCGCGGCACCGGCCACCGACCAGTCCTGACCGCTTCCGAGGAGGACCCCGATGACCGTCACCCACGGCCAGCCGCTCACCACCGAGATCACCGACATCCTGGTGGCGCACTGCGGCCTGGACGCCGACGCGGCCGCCCGCGCCCCCGCCGCCTCCCTGGAGGAGCTCGGCATGGATTCGCTGGCCCTGCTGGAACTCTCC
Source organism: Micromonospora purpureochromogenes (assembly GCF_900091515.1). Lineage (NCBI taxonomy): Bacteria > Bacillati > Actinomycetota > Actinomycetes > Micromonosporales > Micromonosporaceae > Micromonospora > Micromonospora purpureochromogenes. The sequence continues at coordinate 3,210,162 of NZ_LT607410.1, forward strand.
GCCGTGGTGGCCGACCGGTGGCGGGTGCAGATCCCCGAGCAGGCCGGGCAGCTCAGCATCCCGGCCGTCGCCGACCTGGTCGCCCGCCGCGCCCAGCCACCCGGGCACACCGAGAACAGCATCGTCATCGCCGCGCCCCTGCCGCTGGTCTGGGAGACCACCAACGACGTGGCGCACTGGACCGACCTGTTCACCGAGTACGCCGCGGTGGAGATCCTGCACCGCGAGAGCGACACCGTCCGCTTCCGGCTCACCATGCACCCCGACGAGAACGGAATCGCCTGGAGCTGGGTCAGCGAACGCACCACCGACCCGGCCAGCCGGCAGGTGCGGGCGCACCGGGTGGAGACCGGGCCGTTCGAGTACATGCGGATCCACTGGCGCTACACCGAGGAACCCGAGGGCGTCCGGATGACCTGGGTGCAGGACTTCGCGATGAAGCCCACCGCGCCGGTGGACAACGCCGGCATGACCGCCCGGATCAACGCCAACAGCCGGGTGCAGCTGGCCGTCATCAAGGAGCGCATCGAGCGGGCGTACGCGGGAGGCGACGATGAGTGAGATCACCACCGGGCTGGTCGCCGCCCGCGACGTGACGGCCGACCGGCGCCGCGGCGCGGAACTGCGGGTGCTGCTCGGCCCGAAGACCGTCGGCAGCACGTCGGGCTTCATGGGGGTGGCGGCGCTCGCGCCAGGGGAGCGGATCGCCGAGCACTACCACCCCTACAGCGAGGAGTTCCTGTACGTCGCGCGGGGTGCCATCACCGTCGACCTGGACGACGAGCCGGTGGAGCTGGCGGCCGGCGAGGCGCTGTTCGTGCCCCGCAACGTCCGCCACCGGCTGCGCAACACCGGCGACGAGCCCGCCGAGGTGGTCTTCCACCTCGGCCCGCTGGCACCCCGCCCGGAACTAGGCCACGTCGACACCGAACTGGTCGAGCAGCGGGGCGCGTCGTGACCGGGCGCCGCACGGTCGTCACCGGCGTCGGGGTGGTCGCACCGGGCGGCGCCACCCGGGACCGGTTCTGGAAGACCATCACCGAGGGGCGGACGGCGACCCGGCGGATCAGCTTCTTCGACCCGTCGCCGTTCCGCTCCCAGATCGCCGCCGAGTGCGACTTCGACGCCGACGCCGCCGGGCTCACCCTCGCCGAGCGGCAGCGCGCCGACCGGTACGTGCAGTTCGCCCTGGCCTGCTCCGCCGAGGCCCTGGCCGACAGCGGCCTGGACCTCACCGACGCCGACCGGCAGGTGACCGGGGTGGTGCTCGGCACCGCCGTCGGCGGCACCATGGCCCTGGAACAGGAGTACGTCCGGGTCAGCGACTCCGGCCGGCACTGGCTGGTCGACCACTCCCTCGGCGGGCCGTACCTCTACCAGGCCCTGGTGCCGAGCAGCCTGGCCTCCGACGTGGCCTGCCGGCACGGGCTGCACGGCCCCGCCCAGGTCATCTCGACCGGCTGCACCTCCGGCATCGACGCCATCGGGTACGCCCACCAGCTGATCGTCGACGGCGAGGCCGACGTGGTGCTCGCCGGGGCCGCCGACTCGCCCATCTCCCCGGTCACCGTCGCCTCGTTCGACGCGATCAAGGCGACCAGCCCGGACAACGACGACCCGGCGCACGCCTCCCGGCCGTTCGACGCTGACCGGCACGGCTTCGTCCTCGCCGAGGGCGCCGCGGTGCTGGTGCTGGAGGAGTGGGAACACGCCCGCCGGCGCGGCGCGCACGTCTACTGCGAGCTGGCCGGGTACGCCAGCCGCAGCAACGGCTTCCACATGACCGGGCTGCGGCCCGACGGGGTGGAGATGGGGCTGGCCATCAGCGAGACGCTGCGGCAGGCGCGGCTGTCCCCGTCGGACGTCTCCTACATCAGCGCGCACGGCTCCGGCACCCGGCAGAACGACCGGCACGAGACGGCGGCGTTCAAGCGGGCGCTCGGCGAGGCCGCGTACCGGGTGCCGGTCAGCTCGATCAAGAGCATGGTCGGGCACTCGCTCGGCGCGATCGGCTCGATCGAGATGGCCGCCTGCGCCCTGGCGATCGAGTACGGCGTGGTGCCGCCCACCGCCAACTGGGCCACCCGGGACCCGGAGTGCGACCTGGACTACGTGCCCAACGTGGCCCGGGAGACGCCGGTGGACGTGGCGCTCTCGGTGGGTAGCGGCTTCGGCGGCTTCCAGTCCGCGATGCTCTTCCGACGGCTGGCGGTGGCGGCGTGACCGGCCCGGGCGGGGTGAGCGCCCGGGCCGTGGTCACCGGCATCGGGGTGGTGGCGCCCAGCGGGATCGGCGTCGACGCGCACTGGCGCACGGTGCGCGACGGCATCCGGCGCACCGGTCCCATCACCCTGTTCGACCCGGCGAGTTACCCGACCCGGGTCGCCGGCGAGGTCGCCGACTTCGACGCGGCGGCGTACGCCGACAACCGGCAGCTGGTGCAGACCGACCGGTGGACCCACCTCGGCTTCGCCGCCACCCGGCTGGCGCTGGCCGACGCCGGCCTGCCCGAGCGGGCCCCCGATCCGTACGCGTGGGCGGTCACCCTGGCCAGCTCGTCCGGCGGCAACCTGTTCGGGCAGCGGGAGCTGCAACGGCTCTGGGGCGGTTCGACCCGCACCGTCGGGGCGTACCAGTCGATCGCCTGGTTCTACGCCGCCAGCGTCGGGCAGCTCTCCATCCACCACCAGTTCAAGGGACCGTGCGGGGTGCTGGTCGCCGAGACCGCCGGCGGCCTGGACAGCCTCGCCCACGCGGTGCGTACCGTGCGCCGGGGCACCCCGGTGGTGATCGCCGGGGCGACCGAGTGCCCGCTGAGCCCGTACGCGCTGGCCTGCCAGCTCCGCTCCGGGCTGCTCAGCGACGTCGCCGACCCGGAGGCGGCGTACCGGCCGTTCGACCGCTCGGCCGGCGGCTACGTGCCCGCCGAGGGCGGGGCGGTCTTCGTGGTGGAGGAGCTGGGTCACGCGCTGGCCCGGGGTGCCCGGATCTACGGCGAGGTCAGCGGGTGGGCGGCCACCCACGACGCCGCGCACACCGGCCCCGACACCGCCGGCGACCCGGGCCAGTACGCCCGGGCGATGCGGCTGGCCCTGGACCGGGCCGGCGTCACCGCCGACGAGGTGGACGTGGTGCTGCCCGACGCGCTGGGCGTGCCCCGCTACGACCGCGGGGAGGCCGAGGCGCTGCGCGCCGTCTTCGGCGACCGGCCGCCGCCGGTGACCACCCAGAAGCCGCTGACCGGGCGCGCCCACCAGGGCGGGTCGGCGCTGGACGTGGCCACCGCGCTGCTCGCCTTCCGGCACGACGAACTGCCCGCGTCGGCCGGGCCCCGGGAGCCGGCCCCCGGCTGCGAGCTGGACTTCCTGCGTACGCCCCGGCAGCCGCGCAACCGGGTCGCCCTGGTGGGCGCGCGCGGCTTCGACGGGTTCAACAGCGCACTGGTGCTGCGCGGGGCGCCACCGGCGCCGAGAGCGGCGGGTGAGTAGCGGGTAAGGGGCCCGGATCGGGCTGGAACCCGGCCAGCGACCAGGGCCGCCGGTCGCATCACGATTGAGCGACATCCGGCCGGCGGGAGGACGGCGGAGTCATCACCGTGAGCGATCATCGCTACCATCGATCCGGGTGGATCGGCCATCGGCCGCTCCTGCCCGACTGACGCGGCGGTACGCATCGCATCCACCACCAGGGCACCGCGCCGGCCGGACCAACCCATGCCGGCTCACCTCAACGCAGGAGTGCCCATGATCATGAATCGATCCTGGTGGCGGCGATCACTGACCGCGCTCGGGGCGGCCCTGGTCGGCCTCGCCGGAGCCCTGATCCTCGTCTGCCCGGCCCGGGCCGATCCCGCTGACATCAGCGTCAATCACGAGGCCAGTTGCACGGCCGACGGCACCTACCAGGTCCGGTGGACCGTACTCGTCGGGAGCGCTCCGACCGGCGTCGAGCGGTTCCGGTTCGTCTCGGTCGAACTGGAACCCGCCGACAGCACCCTAGACGGCATCGCCGCCAGTCCCGAGGGCGACTTCCCACACGCGGTGGGCGAGACCCTGACCGGCACCCAGACGGTGCCCGGCACGGCCACCGGGGCCCAGCTGATCGTATGGCTGCAGTGGGACAACGGCTACACCGACCCCTCGGGCTACAGCGGCTACCAGTATCTCGACGGCAGGTGCGGGCAGGAGCCCACCGAGCCGACGGCCGCCTTCGAGTCCAGGTGCGACGGCAGCATGCTGGTCGACCTGGCCAACCCGCCCGGCGGCCGGACGGTCGACATGGCGATCTCCTCGATCCCCGCAGGCTTCTCCCGGACCGTCACCCTGCGACCGGGGCGGACGGTGGCGGACATCCTGGTCCCCGCGGGGTACTACGGGTTGATAGTGGCCCCCGTGGGTACGCCGGAACCGCAGACGTCCTACGCGTGGGCCCGTCCCGGCCGCTGTGGCACCGCCGACATCCGCAGCCGCTCCACCTGCGACGAACTGGTGATCGTGGTGGCGAACCCGGCTGACGGCCCGACCCTGGTCGTCACCTTCGACCCCAACCACGGCCGGGAACAGCAGCGGACCGTGGAGCCGGAGACCAAGGTGGAGGTGTCGTTCCGGGCCGTCGCCGGTCTGGCCGTCGTGCTGCGGTCGGACCAGTTCGACCCGCCGGGCACCCAGAAGGGCCCGTACGCGTGGAAGCAGCCGGCGGACTGCGACAGCGGTGTAGGCGAAGGCGGCGGGCTGCCGGTGACCGGCACGCCGACCGGCGGCCTCCTCGCCGGTGCCGGCCTGCTGCTGACCGTGGGGGCGACCCTGGTCGTCCTGGCCCGGCGCCGTCGGGTCCGGTTCACCGGCTGACCTCAGCGGGCCCTCATCCACGCCCGGACCCCCGAGGTGGTCCGCCGCCGGCGGGCATGGCGGAGGATCGCGGGCATGGCGTACCTGTTCCTGCTGCTCGCGATCTCCGCCGAGGTGTTCGGCACCAGCCTGCTCAAGGCCACCGACGGATTCACCCGGCTCTGGCCGACGGTCGGCCTCGCCGGGTCGTACCTGGCGGCGTTCCTGCTGCTCGCCCTGGCGGTGCGGGACATCCCGGTCGGGGTGGCGTACGCGGTGTGGTCCGGGCTCGGCACCGCGGCGATCGTGGCCATCGGCGCGGTCTTCCTCGGCGAGCCGCTGAGCGTGACCAAGGTGGTCGGCGTCGGCCTGGTCATCGCCGGTGTCGTGGTGCTCAACCTCGGCGGCGCGCACTGAGGACGGTGCCGTCGATCGCCGATCGGATCAGGTGACCCTCGGCGGAGCGGGCCGGTGAACGGCCACGGCACTAGGCTCGAGGCCATGCAGGACGCCGCCCTCCACGGCGCCCAGGTGCCCTCCCGCGACGCGATCCTCGACGCCGCCACGGCACTGATGGCGCGGCTCGGCTACGCCGGCACCTCGATCTCGAAGATCTCCGCCGCCTCCGGGGCGCCGGTCAGCTCGATCTACTGGCACTTCGGCAGCAAGGACGGGATCTACCTCGCCGTGCTCCGCCGTGCCCGCCAGTACCTCGTCGGCTCGCTCCCGGGGACCCGGCCGCCCGGCGACACGGTGCGGGAGCGGCTCACCGCGTTCCTCGACGGCGCCGGCGCCGCGTTCGAGCATCATCCACACGACCTACGGCTGGTGCTCGGTCTCGGCATGCTCGAGGAGGGCATGGGCGCCGCGGCCATCGAGGAGCTGCGGCAGTACCGGTTGGCCCTGCGGCAGTGGGCCACCGATTCGCTCGGCCACGTCTTCGGCCTCGCCGACCGCCCGGCCATCGCCGACGAACTCGCCCGTTTCATGCTGAGCGTGGTCGGCGGGACCGCGATGGCGCGCTGGTTCGACGGTCCGGTGACGCCGCTGCCCGTACCGCAGCTGTGCGTCGCCCTGCTGGCGCTCGCCCGCCACCACGGGCTGCCGGTGGACGAGGATCGGGGGTAGGCGGGCAGGACCTCAGGCTCGCCGTCCTCGCCTCCCGGCGCCTCCCGCCTCTCGTCACCCTGGTCCCGCATGACGTCGGGTCCTGGGCCCCGACGGTTCCGTCCGCCGTGTCGGCACCTCGCCATCCATTGACATCGATCGTTGTGGTGGTCATCCTGGCAGATGCCAGTTACCGAACGGTCAGTAGCCATATATGTCCGTATATGGAGCCGTTCGGTGGAGCCAGCAGAGGAGGACATGGTGTCTGTGCGTAGGCTGACATTGACAGTGGCTCTCGCGGTCGCCGTCGCCGGTACCGCGGTCGTCGACATCCCGGCAGCGAGCGCCGGGGACAGTCGCGAGCAGCAGGTCGGCGCGACCGAGACGAGGACCATCCGGTACGGCCCGTGGACCCTTCCCGCCGCCACCGGCCACACCCACGACGAGATGGGCAGCACCGGGAACCGACTGACCCTCGACATCGCCAAGCCGTGCGTGCAGTGCATGGTGACGGCGATCAAGCCGAACCTGGTGTACGAGGACGGCCGCAACGCGAACGTCAACACCGGTCCGATGCTGCACCACGCGGTCATCGGCCAGCTCGGCGAGCCCGACCTGGTGTGCCGTCTCGGCGGACTGGGTCCGAAGCGCGTGTTCTCGACGGGCAACGAACGGACCCCGGTGACGTTGCCCGCCGGCTACGGCATGCGGATCGACTCGGGCGACCGCTGGAGCATGGTGTACGACCTGATGAACCATGCCCACGAGGAGAAGAGCGTCTACATCTCCCTCGAGTACACCTACGTCACCGGAGCGGCCGCGCGGCGACTGACGCCGGTCACCCCGATGTGGTTGGACGTGGTCAGCTGCCTCAACCCCACCTTCGACATCCCCGCCGGAAGCGTCACCCGAACCGCACGGTGGACGTCGACGGTGAACGGTCGGATCGTCTACATGAAGGGTCACCTGCACCACGGCGGCAGGACCATCACGACCACCAACGTCACCACGGGTCAACGAATATGCGCGGTCACCGTGGTCTCAGGTGGCTCACCGGAGTTCATCGACCCCCACGGCAACCCGGAGATCTCCAGCGCCCCACCCTGCGCCGGCTCTCCGATCACGACCATCCGCCGGGGTGATGTCCTGGAGGTCGCGGCCCACTACGTCGCCGACCATCCCCACGAGAACGTCATGGGCATCATGACCGGCTGGATCGCGAAGGGCTGACCGCGCGATCGACGGACGTCGGGTGGGCGGGCCGGCGCGTGCACGGCCCGCCCATCCGCGGCCATCCAGCACATCGTGACATCCAGATGTACGACGGTTTCGACCTGCGGAGAGTGCCATGTCAGCTCTGGATGGGAGCGCCCCCGTCACCCGGTTGCGCCGCTCCCGGCCCTGGCGCCGGACCACGTGCTACCTCCTGGCGCTGGCGCTGTTGGTCGTCTGGACGGCGATGTTCCTCGTCGCCCCGCACCTGCGCACGAGTGCGAGCGTCCGGCAGGTCGCGCTCTTCGCCCACCTGGCCGCGATGGTGCTGGGCTTCGGCGCGGTGCTGACGCTGGACTGGTTCGCGCTGATGTGGCTGCTGGGACGCCGGGAGCTGGCAACCGTCGTGCAGGTCGCGTACGGCGTCCACACGCCGGTCTGGCTCGGCCTGGGCGGACTGACGGCCAGCGGTGTGGTTCTCGCCCCCGACACGTCCGCACCGTGGACCGTGGTCAAGCTGGTCGCGGTGCTGGCCGTGGCGATCAATGGTCTCTACGCGCGGCAGGTGCAGGAGCGGTTGGCGGAACTGAACGGAACCGCCCCACCGCGCGGGGTCCTGTTGACGGCGACCCTGGTCATGGTGACCTCGCAGGCCGGCTGGTGGACCGCCACCGCCATCGGATTTCTCAACGCTCAGCGGTGAAGGTCAGTTGCCTACAACTGGGGCAGGAAGAGCAGGGCGAAGGCGGCGGCGAGCGCGGCGCACCCGGTGACGGTGATGGTGCGAAGTCGTGCCGGCAGGTCGCTGTCCCAGCCCTCGACCGCCCCGGAGGCGCGGCGGATGAGCGGGGTGACGGCGCGCCCCGCGCCGAAACCGACACCGGCGAGTGCGGCGAGCTGCAGGCGCTGACCGGCGAGGAGGACCGCGACCGCGAGCACGTACGGGGCGGTGGCCGACAGGTACGTCCGCACGCCGGTGCCGAGTTCGAAGCCGAATTGCAGCGCTCCGCGCCGCGGGCTGGGCCGCAGCACGTCCTGCGGCACCTGACGGGCGTTCTGCGGCAGGGGGATGCTCACCACCTTGGCGTCCCGGAGCACTCCCAGCAGCGCCACCGCCACGACGGCCGCGTACCGCCAGGACACCGGCAGCGGCGCCGACAGCCCGGAGAGCGTCCCGAGGACCACCCCGCTGAGCAGGCCACCGGCGAGCAGCCCCAGGACGAACAGGGTGAGGAGCTTCCCCTGGGGATGCCGATCTCGCCGCCCGGGCGAGGCTAGCGCGTACGCGCTGTTGCGGGTTCAAACCGAGCCGGAGAGCGTGTAGCCGGCCAGCCCGCCGACCACCGCCCAGGTGAGCACGTGCCCGGCGACGGCGGCGAGCATCGCGCCGGCGGTGAGCAGCAGGACGGGTACGAGCGGGTCGGTGGCCCAGCGGCGCAGCCGCCGAACGGGTCGTACGGGTGGCGACTGACCCGTCATACGGCGCCGCCGGTGAGCGTACGCCAGGTGCTCTGTCCCACGACGCCGTTGACGTCGAGCCCGCTCTGCCGCTGGAAGTCCCGTACCGCGGATTCCGTCCCCGAACCGAAGACCCCGTCGACAGCCAGCCCGTACGCGTGCTTGTTGAGTTGCCGCTGCACGCCACGCACGACGTGTCCGGCGTACGGATAGTGCACGGTGGCCCCGATGATGGGCAGCCGCGGCCGGGGGTCGACCTCCCGGCTCACCGTGATCCCGCTGGCCGACACGGTGGCCACGAGGACGGACCAGGTCTGGGCGTCGACGACGCCGGTCGCCGGGATTCCCCTGGCCGACTGGAACTGCTTCACCATGGTCTCGGTGCCGCTGCCGAAGCTGCCGTCCACGGTGGTGGGATAGTGCCACGCGGTCAGCAGGTGTTGCACCGTGTAGACGTTCGGGCCGGCCTGGCCACGCCGGATGGTGGGCCAGCTGACCGAGGTGAGGCACCCGCAGTCGGTGTTCCAGCGGCAGATCGACCGCACCCAGCCGGAGCTGGTCTGCCGGTACCCGTCGTGGCAGCGGCGCTCCACCGAGCAGGCGCACGCGCCGCACGCGCCCTGGTAGCGCCACAGCCAGCCGTCGTACGTGCCGGCGTAGCACTGGTTCGGCCGCAGGATCCAGGTGGTGCCGTCGTTCTTGTGGAAGCCCGTGTTCGTCCCGCTGGTGTTGCAGGCGGCGGCGAAAATCGTGCTCGGACCGCAGCCGGGGGAGCAGTTGTGGTCGCTGGCGTACGTCGGGCAGCCGCCGTAGATCGTGTATCCGTCGGCGTAGGCGCGGCGGGCCGCCGGGAAGATGCTCAGCGCGGCCATCCCCAGCGCGGTGCCGGCCTGCAGCAGCGTGCGGCGGGACAGCGCCCAGGACATGGTCAGACCACTCCTGGTCCGGCTCGCCGGCGGCCGCCGCCGGGACGCGGTGCCGGTACCCGGGTCCGTTCCCCGCAGCGCGGGCACCGCGTCGAGGCTGGTCACCGGGTGCCTCCCCGTCGAGTCGAGTGGACGGTGTCGTCGCCGGACAGGTTGTCGACGTCGTCGAGCAGGTGGCGCAGTGCCAGCCCGGAGCCGACCGGCTCGGACCGTCGGATCCGGCCGGTCGCGTCGATCACGACCGCGAACGGGGTGGCGATCGCGTCGTACCGGTCGAACAGGTCCGCCTGCTCGCCGAGGACGGTCATCGGCAGGTCCGCCGCTCGTGCCGGGACGGTGTCGCGGTAGAGGACCCGCAGCACGACGTCGGTCCGGTGGATGTGTTCGGCGGCCGCGTCGAGCAGGTGCTCGCAGGTCGCGCAGCCGGGATTTAGGAAGAGCAGGACCAGGGTGGCCGGGGACGGCGGGGCCAGGTCGCGGAACCGGGGCGCCGGCGAGCCGGGCCGCAGGCCGACGGACCCGGGGCGGCCGACGGTGCCGGTGGACAGGGCGTGCACCTGACGTACCAGGCCGGACACCACGAGGGCCAGCAGCAGGATCGCGATCCAGCTCAGGATCAGCGCGCTCGTCTGGAAGCTCATCCGGGTACGCCTCCTTGGGTCACCCCGGCCGCCGGGCGGTCCGGGGTCGGGTCGTGCATGGCGGCGGGCAGGTGCGCCAGGAGCGCGGTGAACGTCGCCGCGGCGAGCAGGACGATGATGAGTTCGGTGCCGGCTCGCCCCGCCGGCACGACCGCGCCGGACAGCAGTGATCCGAGCAGAGCCAGGCCGGCGAGCGTGGCCGCGCGCGCCACCACCCAGCCGGTCATCGGCACTTCGACCCGCGAGCACCCGCAGGGGACGGCCCGCCCGGTCGACCGGACGTACCAGCCGTAACCCGCGTACGTGGCGAGCAGTGCGGCGCTGCCGGCCAGGACCACGCCCAGCAGGCGGCCACCGTCGTCGCGGAGCAGGGCGACGACTCCGGCCCCGCCGAGCAGGCCCTCGGCCGCGATGACCGCCGCCGCGACGGTGGACGGCGCGGGAACCACCCGGTGGGCGGCCAGCGCTGTCGACAGCGCCGCCGGCTTCGAGAGGTGCTCACCGCAGGCGAGGAGCAGGGTGAGCAGCACGGTGTACGCCGCGACGCCGGCCACCAGAGCGGACACGACGACCTACTCGGCCGACTGGACGCGTAGCCGGTCCACCTGGTCCGGCACCCGGTCGAGCACCGTGTCGGCCAGTGGCAGCACGGTCACCCAGGTGTCCGCGGCGGCGAGCACGAAGTAGGGCCGGCCGTCCGACAGCGTGTCCCGGAAGAGTTCTCCCGCCTGGGTCCGCAACCCTCGCCACGACGGCAACTGTCGCGTGCGCTCCGCGGTGAGCGGCGCCATGTCCAGCAGGCCGAGCCCGGGCACCTGCTTGATCACGGTTGCCGGCGCCGCGAACCGGCTGCCGGCCCTGGTGTCGGGGCGCACGATGACGCCGTCGTCGTGTTCCGTGATCCGCAGGGTCCGCAGCATCGCGAGCAGTTGCGCCGTCGAGGCGCCGTACAACTGGGTGACGAAGCAGTACCGGCGCCCTCGCCACGCCGCCACCAGCCGGTCCTCGGTCAGCCGGATCTGCGGGTCGTACGACCGGGCGCGCGCCGTCAGCAGGGTGCCGCCCTGATAGGTCAGCTTCTCGTCGAAGTCGTCGACGCCGAGCGCCGGTGCCAGTTCGTCGGCCAGGCCGACCGAGCCGGCCGTGAACTCGTGGCGCCGGCCGGCGATGGTCAGCTCGACCACCGAGGTGAACGGCGCGCTGAAGTCGAGTGGGCCACTGAGCCGGAACCGCCGGCCGTCCATGGCGCGGTGTGCGACAGGCGCCGCCGCGGCTACCATCCCCACCACCTCCCCCCGTGGGTACATGTGGTGGCCTCACATCATCCGCGCCATGACCAGCGCTGACAAGCCCGATGTGCTGCTCGTGTCACCGCATCCCCTGGTGATCACCAGTGCCGGCGGTTCTGCTCGTGACCGTCCTGTGGGGACCGGCGGTGTCCCGACCCGGCGGACGCGCCCGATCCTGCCTGTCCGATCGATTGTCGGCAATCCGGCCGGCCGCTCTTTCTGATCTAGCCATTTGCATCTAGCAATGGGTTTCCGGCCTGTCGTAGGGTTCCGACAGCACCCCGAAAGACGCACCTGATGGGCGGGTTCGGCCCTATTTGACGCTGGGCGGTGGGCGGCAGTGACCATGAATCGTCCGACGGAAGATTCCGCGGCGACAGACCCGGGTTGGGTTGACGAAATATTGTTAACAGGCAATTCGGCCGACATTTGTCTCCGTCTACCGGAGCCGGTCGACCGGGGCACCCTGCGCCGCCTGGTGGGTGAGGCGCAGGCCCGTCTCGCCGCGGCCGGACTACGCCCCGGCGGCGCCGTCGCGCTGCGGCTGCCGCCGTCGCTGGCGTACGTGGTGAACCTGCTGGCCACCTGGCGCACCGGCGCCCAGGCGGTGCTGCTCGACCACCGGCTCACCGACCACGAGGTGGACCGGGCGCTGGAGCGGCTCACCCCGCAGGTGGTCGTCGCGCCGGTGCGCACCGGCGGCGGCGCGCTGCGGATCTTCGTCGACGTCACCGAGGGCGTCACGCCCCACTCGGACGCCCCGGCCACCAGCGGCCACGCGGTGATCCAGCTCAGCTCCGGCTCCACCGGACCGTCGAAGGTGATCGGGCGCACCGCGGCGGGCCTGGTCGCCGAGGTGCGCCGCTACACCCGGATCGACGGGGTGGCGCTGCCCGGGGAGCGGATCATCCTGCTGCCGTCCATGGTGCACGTGCTCGGCCTGGTCGGCGGCCTGCTCTACGGCCTGCACGCCGGTGTGGAGCTGGTCCCGCCGGAGCGGCTCGGCGGCGACGCGATCCTGGCCGCCGTCGCCGCCCAGGACACCCCGGCCACCGTGCTCGGCGTGCCCTTCCACATCGGACTGCTCGCCTCCACCCGACCGGACCGCCCGCTGCCGCAGTTCAAGCGGATGACCACCGGCGGGGAGCTGGTCCCGGCCGCCACCGCGCAGGCGTTCGCCGACCGCTTCGGCGTCCCGCTGGGCAACATGTACGGGATGACCGAGGTCGGGGTGATCGGCACCGACCTGTACGGATGGCACCGCCCGTCGATCGCGCCGGCCCCCGGCATCGAGGTCCGCGAGTCCGGTGGCGAGCTCTGGGTGAGCTGCCCGGCGTCGCCGTACGTGGGCCTCAGCGACCCCACCCGCTGGGCCGACGGCTGGCTGCACACCCGCGACGCCGGCACCGTCGACCCGGCGACCGGCCTGGTCACCGTCAAGGGCCGGCTCGACTCGCAGGTCTCCGTCGGCGGGCTGAAGGTGGACCTCACCGAGGTCGAGGCCACCCTCACCGGGTTGCCCGAGGTGGCCGCCGCCGTGGTCGTGTACGACGACGGCATCACCGCGTACGTGCAACCCGACGGTCCGCTGTCGGAGGAGGTGCTGGACAAGCTGCTGGCCGAGCGGCTCGCCGGCTACAAGCGCCCCCGCACCCTGCACCTGGTCGACCAGTTGCCCCGGACCACCACCGGCAAGCTGGTCCGCTCGGTCAGCACGCTGCGGGCGGCGGCCCGGTGACCGGCCCGCTCGGCGAACACCCGGGCACCGGCCCACTACTCGAACACCACCGACACCTCGACCTGGCCTCGGCCGACCGGATCCGCCCCGGCCGCGCCGACGGCGACCGCCAACACCAGCCCGGCACCGCATTCCGGGTGGCCGACCCGGACGCCGGCCCGGTCGGGCAGCGGGCGCAGCAGCTGGCGCGGGTGCTCGGGCACCGGCATCAGCCGGCGCAGGCCACCGGCGCGCAGCCCCCGGCCCAGCGCCTTGCCGACCGCCTCCTTGGCCGTCCAGAGCAGCAGGAACGCCTCGATCCGGGCGGCGTCCGGCAGGTCGCCCAGCCAGGCCGCCTCGGGCGGGGCGTACCAGCGGTGAGCCAGCGCCAGGGCGGGCAGCGGACGACGCCGCTCGACGTCCACCCCGACCGGACCGGTCCGCCGGGCGGCGACCACCACCACGCCCTCGGCGTGGCTGACGCTGACCGGCAGCGACACGGCGCCGGCCCGCACCCAGGGCCGCCCGTCGGGCCGGCGGCCCACCCCGACCTCCCGTTCCGCCCGGCCGAGCAGCGCGCACCCCGCCCGCCGCAGCAGCCGGCGCGCCACCTCCGGCCGACCGCCGGGGGCAGCGTCCACCCACACGTGCACGGTGTCCCGACCGGACACCGGTAGCTCGCCCACGAAGAGAGGTTAAAGCCATGCGAGACGAGGTCCGCACCTTCGTCATCGAGCAGCTCGAGGACATGAACTACGACGTCGAGGGGATCGACGACGAGACCACCCTCGGCCCGTCCGGGGTCGACCTGGAGTCCCTGGCCCTGGCCGACCTGTCCGTCCGCGTCGAGGACCGGTACGGCCTGACGTTCGCCGACGACGAGTCGGAGAAGCTGGCCCTGATGACGGTCGGCGAGTTCACCCGCATGGTCGCCGACCGGGTCGCCGGGTCGACCAGCGACAACCGCTGATGTCCGGTCAGCCCGACCTGGGGCGAGCTGACCTGGTGAGCATGCTCGCCGAACTGACCGCGAAACCCGTCGACCAGGTGCCGCACCGGGTCGGCTCGATGGAACTCGCCTGGCTCGTGCACCTCGTCGAGCAGCGCTACGACCGGCGGCTGGACCTCACCGACGACCAGCTCGCCGGGATCCGCACCGTCGACGACGCCCTGGCGGTGTTCCGCACCTCCCTGACCAGCCCCGCAGATGGTTGAGCGGGGGCCCGTACCGATCGTCGGCAGCTACGCCGTCAGCGCCCTGGGCAGGGGCGTCGACGCGCAGCTCGCCGGGGTGCTCGCCGGCACGCCGGCGTTCCGGCCGGTACGTCGCTTCGACACCACGGGCCGCCGGGTGACCGTCGCGGCCACCCTGCCCGACGTCGGGACCCTGCCCGACGAGCTGGCCGACGCGATCGACGCGGCCTGCCGGGCCGCCGGCCTGGACGCGGCGATCCGGGCGGAGTCGGCCCTGCTGCTGGCCACCCACGGCGGGCCGCTGTCCCAGCCCGTCGCCTTCGCCGACGATCGTCCGCTCACCGGACCCGACGCTGGGGCCGCGAGCGGCGCCGAGGTCGAGGTGCCCGCGCTCGCCGGGCACCTGGCCCGCCGGTGCGGCCTCGGGGGGCCCGCCCGGGTCTACACCAGCGCCTGCGTCTCGGCGAGCACGGCGGTCGCGGACGCGGCCACGATGATCGGCCGGGGCGGCGTCGCACGGGTGGTGGTCGCCGCCGGCTACCTGGTCGAACCGGACCAGTTCGCGCTCTTCGACGCCGGCCGGGCGCTCGCCGCCGACGGGGCGGTCCGCCCGTTCAGCGCCGGCCGGCAGGGGCTGCTGCTCGGCGACGGGGTGGCCGCGGTGGTGCTGGAGTCCGCCGGGGCGGCCCGTCGCCGGGGCGTCACGCCGGTCGCCACGGTGTGCGGGTGGGGTCGGGCCGGCGACGCGTACCACCCGTGCCAGCCGGACCCGCAGGGGCGGGGACTGGCGCGGGCGGTGGAGGCGGCCCTGCGCCGGGCGGGGCTGGACGCGGCGGCGGTGGGCTACGTCAACGCCAACGCCACCGGCACCGGGTTCAGCGACGCCTCCGAGGCGGCCGCGTTGCGGCTGGCGCTCGGCGACCTCGCCGGCCGGGTGCCGGTCAGCTCCACCAAGTCGGTGCACGGGCACGCGCTGGAGGCCTCCGGCCTGCTCGAACTGGTGGTCACCGTGCAGGCGCTGCGGGACGGGAAACTGCCGGTCAACGCCGGCTGGCTGGGCCCCGACGAGGCCTGCCCGCTGGACGTGGTGATCGACGCGCCCCGGCCGGTCGGCACCCCGTACGCGCTCAGCCTCAACGCCGCCTTCGGCGGGGCCGACACCGCGCTGCTGGTGGCGGCCCCGTGAGGGCGGTGCTGGCCGAGGCGCGCTGGCCGGAGCCCGGCGACGGACCGCCGCCGGCGCTGCCCGGGTTCGTGCACTCGCCGTTCGCGCCGCTGGTGGCGGCGGTGGCCGACCGCTGCCTGACCCGCCGGTACGGCGCGCGCCCGGCGCCGGCGGGCACCACCTGCGCGGTGGTGCTGGTCAGCGCCGCCGGTGACCGGCCGAGCGCCGCGCACGTCCGGGCCACGGTCGCCGCCGGTGGCCGGGTCGGGCCGCTGTTCTTCTTCCAGTCGGTGCCGAACAGCGTGGCCGGGCACGTCGCGGCGCGCTGGGGACTGGATGGCCCGGTGGTGTGCCTGAGCCCCACCGGTGACCCGCGCGCGGACGGCCTGGCCCAGGCGGACCTGCTGCTGCACGACGGCGACGCCGACGAGGCGTTGCTGGTCGGAATCGAAGAGGCACCGGACGGCACGCCCACCGGGGCGGTCGCGGTGCTGCTGGGGGGAGGAACGAGGCAATGAGGACGAAGGGACTGCGCGGGGCGCTCGCCGCCGACACCGCGCTGGGCGCCGGCAACGTGCTCGCCCGGGTGCTGGCGCACGGGGCCGACCCGACGGGACCGGGGTTGACCTTCGACACCCCGGTCGACGGGCACCCCGCCGAGCGGCCACTCACCCTGGGCCAGCTCGACGAGCGGGTCGCGGCCCGGGCGGCCTGGCTGCACCGGCGCGGCGTGCGGCCCCGCGACCCGATCGCGGTGTGGGCCACCGACGCCGCCGACATGGTGCTCGGCTTCCTGGCGCTGACCCGGCTCGGCGCGATCCCCGCGCTGATGAACGGCAAACTCCGCCCGGAGATCGCCGCCGAGTACATCCGCCGGCTGCGCGCCGCCGGGGTGCTCGCCGACGCCGCGCACACCGCGGCCCTCGCCGGACACGACCTGGGCGCGCCGCTGCTCGGGCAGCCCGCCGAGGCCGGCGCGGGCGACCCGGCCGACGCGCCGCCGCACTACCGCCACCACGACGAGGACCCGATCGTCATCACCCACACCTCCGGCACCACCGGGGTGCCGAAGGCGGTGCTGCACTCGCACGCCAGCCTCTTCGCCGCCACCCGGCACCTGCTGTCCATGCCGCAGGCGCAGGGCACCAGCCGGATCCTCAACGCGCTGCCCGCCCCGCACACCGCCACCGTGCTGATGGTCAACCAGGCGCTGGGCAACCGGGCGGAGATGCTGCTCCTGTCCGAGCAGGGCGGCGAGCGGGTGCTCGACGCGATCCAGCGCTGGCGCCCGGACGGGGTGTTCGGCTTCTCCGTCACCTGGGCGGAGCTGGCCCGCTTCGACCTGTCCGGGTACGACCTGGACTCGGTGCGGCTGTGGTTCAACACCGGGGACTGCTCGCACGAGCCGCACGTGCGGCGTCTCGTCGCGGTCGGTTCCCGCGACACCGTCACCCGCGAGGGCGTGGTGCGGGTGCCCGGCTCGGTCTTCATCGACGGGCTCGGCTCCAGCGAGATGGGCCACTCGATGTTCCACCTCACCCACACCGCCGACACCGACCGGTACGGCCGCTGCGTCGGCCGTCCCTACCGGTTCACCAGGGTGGCGGTGCTCGACCTCGACGGCAACGAACTGCCGCCCGGCGAGGTGGGCTGGCTGGGCATCGACTCGCCGTCGCTGTTCCGCGGCTACTGGAACGACTCGGTGACCACCTACCGGTCCCGACTACGCGGCTGGTACCTCACCGGCGACCTCGTCCACGCCGACGCCGAGGGCCGCTACTACCACCTGGACCGGGCCGTCGACTCGGTGGAGCTGGCCGACGGGCGGCGCTTCTTCACCGCGCTGTCGGAGGAGCGCATCCTGGCCGCCTGCCCCGACGTCACCGACTGCACCGTGGTGATGGTCAAGCAGGACGACGGCATCGTCGTCACCGACGTGCTGCTGGAACTGGCCGCCGGCGCCGACCCGGGGACCGACCGCACCGGGGCCGTGCGCGCCGCGCTCGGGGCGGACGTCGGCGCGACCCTACGCCGGGTGGTGCCGGTCGCCTCCGCCGACATCCCGGTCACCGTCACCGGCAAGGTACGCAAGGTGGCGCTGCGCGAGCGCTACCTGACCGAGTCGGCGTCATGACCGCCGTCATCACCGGAATGGGGCTGTTCAGCCCGGTCGGGCGGGGCGTGGCGGCCACCTTCGACGCGCTGACCACCGGGAAGTCCGGGCTGGCCCGGCCACCCGAGGGGCACCCCGCCCGGGAGTCGCTGGAGGTCGCCGGGCTGCTGCCGCCGATCGACCCGCGCACGGTCGCCTCCGGCCCGGAGACCAAGGTGCTCGACCGGATCGTGGTGCTGGCGCTGCTCACCGCCGCCGACGCGCTCGCCGATGCCGGGATCGAGGTCGGCCGGGACGTCGATCCGGCGCGGATCGGCGTCATCGTCGGCGGGGTCGGCGGGATGTCCACGCTGGAGACGCAGGTGGTGGCGCGGGCCGCCCGGGGGCGGGCGGCGGTCAGCCCGTACCTGCTGACCGGGATCCTGCCGAACATGCCGTCGGCGCGGATCGCCATCGCGCACGGCATTCGCGGCTACAGCTCCGCGGTGGGCACGGCGTGCGCCTCCGGCGCACAGTCGGTCGCCGACGCGGTCCGGTTGATCCGGGCCGAGGAGGCCGACGTGGTGCTCTGCGGGGCCAGCGAGGCGCCGCTCTTCCCGACCTTCGCCGACACCTTCGGCAACGCCCGGGCGCTGGCCCGCGGCTGGGACGACCCGACCCGGGCCAGCCGACCGTTCGACACCCGGCGCAACGGCTTCGTCCTCGCCGAGGGGGCGGCGCTGCTGGTGCTGGAACGCGCCGAGCACGCCGCGGCGCGCGGCGCCACCGCCTACGCCGAGGTGGCCGGGTACGGCGCGACCACCGACGCGTACCACCCGACCGCGCCCCGGCCCGACGGCGCGGGCGCGGCCGAGTGCATGCGGCGAGCGCTGGCCGGCGGGGGAGTGTCGGCGGGCGACGTCGGCTACGTCAACGCGCACGGCACCGGCACCAAGCTCGGCGACATCGCCGAGACCACCGCGCTGGCGACGGTCTTCGGCGTCGGCGGGGTGCCGGTCAGCTCCACCAAGGCGCTCACCGGGCACCTGCTCGGCGCGTCCGGCGTGGTGGAGGCGGCCGCCTGCGCGCTGGCCCTCGGCGCGGGGCTGCTGCCGCCGACGTACCACCTCGACGACCCGGACCCGGCCTGCCCGGCGGACCACATCCGGGTCGAGCCCCGGGCGACCGGGACGGAGTTCGCGCTGACCAACTCGTTCGGCTTCGGCGGCCAGAACGTCAGCCTGCTGCTGCGGCGTACCGCCGGGGCGCGGGCCGCCGGACCGCACAGGTGACCACCCGGGCCGTACGCGCCCGGACCGCACTCACGGGGGGACATGGGGAAGGGCTGGAGATGGACATCCGTGGAATAGACCACATCGAACTGTACGTGGGGGACGCGCGGCAGGCCGCCTTCTACTTCGGCACCGCGATCGGCTTCCAGCTGCGGGGCCAGGGAGGCCCGGAGACCGGGCTGGCCGGGCAGCGCTCGCTGCTGCTCAGCCAGGGCGACATCCGGATGCTGCTCACCTCGGGGCTGACCGCCGGGCATTCCGCCTCGACGTACGTGCAGCGGCACGGCGACGGGATCGCGGTGGTGGCGCTGGAGGTCGGCGACGCCGCCGGGGCGTACGCGGAGCTGGTGGCCCGGGGTGCGACCGGGGTGAGCGCGCCGCGGACCTGGACCGGCGCGGACGCCGAGGTGGTGACCGCCGAGGTGGGCGGCTTCGGCGACGTGCTGCACCGGCTGGTGGAGCGGCGCGGCGACCGGACGGAGTTCCTGCCCGGGGCGGTGGAGACGACGCCGCCGGTCACCGACGACGACAAGCTGCTCGCCGAGATCGACCACCTGGCGGTCTGTGTGCCGCCGGGGCAGCTCGACGAGACCGTCGCGCACTACGAGCGGGTCTTCGGCTTCGCGCAGATC
Organism: Micromonospora purpureochromogenes; assembly: GCF_900091515.1. Taxonomy (NCBI): domain Bacteria; kingdom Bacillati; phylum Actinomycetota; class Actinomycetes; order Micromonosporales; family Micromonosporaceae; genus Micromonospora; species Micromonospora purpureochromogenes. The sequence goes on from NZ_LT607410.1 coordinate 3,229,713, forward strand.
TTCGAGGAGCACATCGAGGTCGCCGGCCAGGCGATGAACTCCAAGGTGGTGCAGAGCCCGTCCGGGCGGGTCACCCTGGTGCTGCTGGAACCGGACGCGGGCCACCGCCCCGGCCAGATCGACGCGTTCCTCACCGAGCACCACGGCGCCGGGGTGCAGCACCTCGGGCTGCGCACCGACGACATCGTCACCGCCGTCGGGGCGCTCGCCGAGCGGGGGGTGCGCTTCGCCGGCACCCCCGGGGCCTACTACGACGACCTGGAGCGGCGGGTCGGCCCGATCGCCGCGCCGCTGGACCGGCTGCGCGACCTGAGCATCCTGGTCGACTCCGACCACGGCGGGCAGCTGTTGCAGATCTTCACCGAGTCGATGCACGTGCGCCGCACCCTCTTCCTCGAACTGATCGAGCGGCGCGGGGCGCGCACCTTCGGCAGCGGCAACATCAAGGCGCTCTACGAGGCCAAGGAACGGGAGCTGGCCGCGGCGGGGGCAACCCCCGCCGTCGTGGCCGGCACGGCACGAGGGGTTGGGGCATGACCACCACGGAGTTCCATCCGACGCTGACCGCCGAGGAGGAGGCGCTGCTCCCGTCCGACGAGGACGTGCGCTGCTACGCCGAACACGGCTGGTACCTGTCGAAGAAGCTGCTCACCGACGAGGAGGTGGACGCGCTCACCGCCGCCGCCGACCGCTACTACGCCGGCGAGCGGGACCGCCGCCTGCCGGTGCGCCCGCCGAAGCTCGCCTACTGGGAGCCGGCCAAGGGTCCGGTGCAGCGGCACAACGACTACGTCCACCATGAGCACGACGGGCTGGCGGCGATCCTGCGCAAGCCGCTGATCGGGGCGGTCGCCGCCCGGCTGGCGCAGGCCGACGAGATCCGCATCTTCCAGTCCACGCTGATCTACAAGCCGCCGATCTCCGGCGAGCCGTCCAACATCGTGCCCTGGCACTTCGACAAGCACTACTGGGCGTCCTCGTCGTCGGAGAAGATGCTCACCGCCTTCATCCCGTTCCACGACTGCGGGGAGGAGATGGGCACGATCACCATGGTCGACGGCTCGCACCGGTGGCAGGAGATCGGCGCCGACGACACCGTCGTGCGGCACTTCGCCGACCGGGACCGCGACCAGCTCGAGGAGATGCTGGCCGAGAACGCCGCGTACAACGGCGCGGAGATCCGCAAGATCCCGATGGTGATCCCCAAGGGACACCTGAGCTTCCACCACTGCCGCACCTACCACGGCAGCGGCGCCAACGTCAGCGGCCGCCCGCGCCAGGCGGTCTCGCTGCACCTGCAGGACGGCGACAACGCGTGGCGGGAGTATCCGCTCTCCGACGGCACGCTCGCCGCGTACAACCACGACGTGCTGGTCCGCCGCACCCACGAGGGGCGGCCCGACTACGCGGACCCCGAATACTGCCCGGTCATCTGGCGCGACCGCGCCCAGCAGGGAGGCTGACATGTCACGGTACGACTGGGGTAGGACCCATCCGGGCATCGAGCGGCTGGAGCAGGCGGTGACCGACCGCCGCGACGTGGTGGTCAGGCACCCGCTCTACGCCAACCTGGACACCCACGAGGCGCTGGTCACCTTCATGGAGCACCACGTCTTCGCGGTCTGGGACTTCATGTCCCTGCTGAAGTCGTTGCAGCGGCAGCTCACCTGCGTCACGGTGCCGTGGATCCCCACCGGCCCGACCGGCAGCCGCCGTCTGATCAACGACATCGTGATGGTGGAGGAGAGTGACGAGCTCGGCGAGGCCTTCATCAGCCACTTCGAGCTCTACGTGCGGGGCATGCGGGAGGCCGGCGCGGACACCACCGCCGTGGACGCGCTGGTCGGGCTGCTGCGGGCCGGTCGCCCGGTGACCGCCGCGCTGACCGAGGCGGCTGTCCCGGCGCCGTCGGCGCGGTTCGCCGCCACCACCTGGAAGATCATCGAGTCGACCCCGGTGCACTGCCAGGCCGCCGCCTTCGCCTTCGGCCGTGAGGACCTGATCCCCGACATGTTCACCCAGGTCGTCGCCGTGAACGAGCGCAGCAACCGGCTGCACACGTTCGTCGACTACCTGGAGCGGCACATCGAGGTCGACGGGGAGCAGCACACCCCGATGGCGATGCAGATGCTCGCCGACCTCTGCGGCGACGACGACGTCAAGTGGCAGGAGTGCGCCGACACGGTCAACCTGGCGCTCACCGCCCGGGCCGCGCTGTGGGACGACATCCTCGTCGCCGTGAAGGAGGGGCGCGACCGGTGACCGACGCCGACCCGGTCCGGCTCTACCGCACGGTACGGCTGATCCGCCGCTTCGAGGAGCGGGCCGTCGAGCTGGTCCACTCCGGGGCGATCGTCGGCGGCATCCACCCGTACCTCGGTCAGGAGGGGATCGCCGCCGGGGTGTGCGCCGCGCTGCGCGACTCCGACCTGGTCACCGGCACCCATCGCGGGCACGGGCACGTGCTGGCGAAGGGTGCCGACCCGGCCCGGATGATGGCCGAGCTGCTGGGCCGGGAGACCGGGCTGAACCGGGGCCGGGGCGGCTCGATGCACGCCGCCGACTTCGCTCGCGGGGTGCTCGGCGCCAACGCCATCGTCGGCGCCTCCGGGGCGATCCTCACCGGCGCGGTCTGGGCCCGCCGGCGGCGCGGCGACGACGTGGTGGGGGCGACCTTCTTCGGCGACGGCGCGGTCAACGAGGGGATGCTGCTGGAGGCGTTCAACCTGGCCGCGCTCTGGCGGGTGCCGGTGCTCTTCGTCTGCGAGAACAACGGCTACGCCACCACCATGCCGGTCGCCGGCGCGGTGGCCGGCACCATCGTGGGCCGGGCCGAGGCGTTCGGCATGCCGGCCGCCGTCGTCGACGGCCAGGACCCGGAGACGGTACGCGACGCCGCGGCCGCCGCCGTCGCGCGGATGCGCGCCGGCGGCGGCCCGGAGCTGGTCGAGGCCCGCACCTACCGCTTCGACGCCCACCACACCTTCGAACACGCGGTACGCCTCGACTACCGCCCGCCGGAGGAGGTGGCCGAGGGCCGCTCCCGGGATCCGGTGCACATCCAGGGCGCGCGGCTCGTCCCGGCGGACCGGGCGGCGGTCGACGCGGAGGTCGAGTCGACGCTCGACGCGGCCGTCGCGTTCGCCCTGGCCAGTCCCGAGCCCGACCCGGCCGGCGCGCTGGACCACCTGTACGCCAGCGGGCTGACCGCCCGGACGGGAGGCGGCTGATGCCACGGTTGTCCTACCGCAAGGCGCTGACCAGGGCGCTCGCCGACGAACTGGCCCGCGACGAGGCGGTGTTCCTGCTCGGCGAGGACATCCGGGTGGCCGCGTCGAACATCACCGCCGGCCTGCTCAAGCGGTTCGGGCCGGAGCGGGTCCTGGACACGCCCCTGTCCGAGCAGGCGTTCACCAGCTTCGCCACCGGCGCGGCGCTGGCCGGGATGCGCCCGGTGGTGGAGTTCCAGATCCCGTCGCTGCTCTTCCTGGTCTTCGAGCAGATCGTCAACCACGCGCACAAGTTCCCGCTGATGACCGGCGGGCAGTGCGCCGCCCCGGTCACCTACCTGGTGCCCGGCTCCGGCTCCCGGACGGGCTGGGCCGGGCAGCACTCCGACCACCCGTACTCGCTCTTCGCCCACGTCGGGATCGTCACCGCGGTGCCGGCCACCCCGACCGACGCGTACGGGCTGCTGGTCTCGGCGATCCGGCACGACGACCCGGTGGTGGTCTTCGCCCCGGCCGGCGCGCTGGACGTCCGCGAGGACGTCGACTTCGCCAGCCTCGCCCCGGTGCCGTTGGGCCGGGGCGTGGTGCGCCGGGCCGGCGACGACGTGACCGTGGTCGCCGTCGGGCACCTGGTGCACGACGCGCTCGCCGTCGCCGGGGAGCTGGCCGACCAGGTGTCGGTCGAGGTCTTCGACCCGCGCACGCTCTACCCGTTCGACCTCGACGGGCTGGTCGACTCGGTGACCCGGACCGGGCGGCTGGTGGTGCTCGACGACTCCAACCGGTCCTGCGGCATCGCCGGGGAGATCATCGCCAGTGTCGTGGAACGGGTGCCGCTGGCCGCCCCGCCCCGGCGGGTCACCCGCCCGGACGGCGCGGTGCTGCCCTTCGCGCCCGCGCTGGACCGGGCCGTACAGCCCGGCCGGGCGGCCCTCACCGCCGCCATCCACCACGTGACCAAGGACGGATCATGATCGATGTGAACTACCCGTGGCCGGCGGCCGGCCGGGCGTGGACCGACCTGCCGGAGGCTACCCGCCGGGCGATGGTCGCCGCCGGGGCGCAGGAGTGGGAGCGGATCTTCCACGGCCGGGCGACGTACAACAAGCAGTGGCGGCTGGCCCGGCCGACGGTGCTGACGGCCGACTCCTTCCGCGAGCTGAACGAGGTCTGCGACCGGATCGCCCAGCTCATCCTGGACGCCTGCCGGCGACGCGCCCGTACGGCGGGGGAGCTGCGGCGGCTGCTCGGCGTACCGGCGGGGGAGACCCGGCTGCTCGACGAGGACGAGCCGCTGACCGAGGCGCTGCTCGCCGCGTACCGGCCGGACGTGCTGCTCTCCGGCGGGGAACCGCGGATCGTCGAGTACAACATCGACAGCAGCCTCGGCGGCGGCTTCGACGCCGACACGGTGATCCAGCGGTTCGCCCAGCTCTACCGGGAGCGTGGCCTGCTCGACGGCGTGCCGGCGCGGCCGGCACCGTCCCTGCTGGACCAGCGGTTCGTGGCGATCCGCGACGAACTGGGCCTGGCCGAGGGGGCCCGGGTGGCGCTGCTGATGGACTTCGACGCCGAGTACCCGGGGCTGGACGACCCGGAGACCTTCATCCGGATCCTCTCGCCCCTGGTGGACCAGGGCCGGCGCTTCGGCATCGACCTGGTCATCGCCCCGGTCGCCACCGCCACCCTGGACGCCGACCGGCGGCTGGTGGTGGACGGTGCGCCGGTGGACGCGCTGTTCCGGCTCTTCGTGCCCAACCGGGTCACGCCGAGCGCGGGCCTGGAGGCGGTGGCGGGGGCGCTCGCCGCCGGCACCCTGCCGATGTTCGTCAGCGCCGCCGCCTGGCTGCTCGGCAACAAGGTCAACTTTGCCTGGCTCTACGAGGACCTGGACCAGCTCCCCGCCGACGACCAGGCCCTGATCCGCCGGTACGTGCCGCACACGGTGGTGCTGACCGAGGCCGAGCTGGACCGGGCGCTGGCCGAGCAGGCCGAGCTGGTGGCCAAGCCGGCCGACGGCTCCGCCGGCCACGACGTGCTGATCGGCCCGGAGCTGAGCGCGGCGGCCTGGGCCGACGGGGTCCGCGCCGCCGTGGCACGGGGCGGCAACATCCTGCAGCGGTACATGCCGGCCGACCGGGTGGCGATGGACTTCGTGCAGATCGAGACCGGCGAGGTGGTCACCGCGAAGGTGCCGTACAGCATCGCCCCCTACCTGTTCGGCCGCACCGGCTCCGGCGCGCTGGCCCGGGTCGGCTACCCCGGCTGCGAGGGCGTGCTCAACCTCGCCCGGGGCGTGCTGATGACCGGCATCCTGCTCACCGACTGACCCGGCCGAGGGTCGTCTGTCGTCTCCCGTCGCGGTCGGCGTCGGGAGACGGCAGACGATCCCGGGTCACGGCCGGGGCGCGCGTCGGGCGGCGAGGTGGGCCCCGAGCCGGCGTACCGTCTCCGCCGCCGCGATGGCGTCGCTACGGGCGCTGCCGTGCCGGCCGTCGCTGCTGTACAGCGACGCGTCCGCGCCGGCCGGGTGGTCGGTGAGGTGCACGTGCACCGTGTCCAGTCGCGCGGCCAGCCGCCCCGTGTGCGCGGAGAGCAGTCGCATCCGCTGGCCGAGTCCGGGCCGGACCTGCTCCGGGACGGCCGGGCTGTGCGAGACGTCGAACATGCCGACGGTGACCACGTCCGCCCCGGCCGCCCGCAGCGCACCGATCATCGCGGCCAGCTCGGCGTCGACCGCGGCCGGGTCGAAGGCCGGGCGGAACGCGTCGTTGCCGCCGCAGACCACCAGCGCCAGGTCGGGGTCGAAGGCCAGCGCCGCGTCCAGTTGCGCCGCGCGCACCTCATGCGCCCGCAGCCCCCGCCGGCCCAGGTTGAGGTACGCCAGTCCGGGGCGGGCCGCGCGCAGCTCGGCGGCGATCCGGTCCGCCCACTGCACCGGCGGATACCCGTCGACCGGCTCGCACATCCCCTCGGCGACGCTGTCGCCCAGCACCACGAACCGGCGCCACGGATGCCCGGCCAGCAGCGCGGCGCTCTCGCCCTCGCGCAGGCAGTACGGATCGGTCGCTTCGGTCAGCGTCGATGGCATGGCCGGCAGGCTAGCCGACCCGGTCGCCGGGCGTCGACACCGCGTCGGGAGCACGACCGTGAGCTGACAGTGGCCCCACTTCCACCAGCGTCGATCGATGTCGATGCGTTACGCGGCCACGTCCGGTCCGGCCCGGGGTGAAACAACCGCGCCGGGGGCCTGGATCCGGCCCGGTGTCGCGAGAAACATGGGCACTCATCGATCGGCCGATCGGGCCGTCCAGCCCTCCCCGGGAGGAACGCGTGAGACTCACTCGACGTGGTGTGATGTCCGCCGTCACCGCCGCCGTGGTCAGCGGCGCCGTCGCCGCGGCACCGGCGCACGCCGCCCCCGCACCCCTGTCCGCCGAACGGGCCGCCACCCTCACGGCCGCGCTCGGCGCCGACCGCACCGCCGGTTCCTACGTCGACGCCTCCGGGCGTACCGTCGTCGCCGTGACCGACGCCCGGGCCGCCGCCACGGTCCGGGCCGCCGGCGGGCAGGCCCGCCTGGTCACCCGCAGCACCGCCGCGCTGGAGCGCGCGCAGTCCCGGGTGGACCTCGGCGTGACCGGCACCGCGACGTACGTCGACCCGGTGACCAACCAGGTCGTGGTCGGCGTGGACAGCACGGTCAGCGCCGCCGACCGGGCCCGCATCGGGGCCGCCGTGGCCGCCTCCGGCGGCAGCGCGCGCACGACCGACCTGGCCGGGACGCTGAGCATGCGGATCTCCGGCGGCGACGCCATCTACGGCGGCGGCTACCGCTGCTCGCTCGGCTTCAACGTGCGCAGCGGCAGCACCTACTACTTCCTCACCGCCGGGCACTGCACCAACCTGTCGGCGAGCTGGTACGCCAACTCGGCGCTGAGCACCAAACTCGGCGACCGGACCGGCAGCAGCTTCCCCGGTAACGACTACGGCATCGTCCGCTACACCAACACCTCGATCGCCATCGACGGCTCGGTCGGCTCGCAGGACATCACCGCCGCCGGTGACGCGTACGTCGGCCAGGCCGTGACCCGCCGCGGCAGCACCACCGGCACCCACAGCGGCACGGTCACCGGCCTCAACGCCACCGTCCGGTACGCCGAGGGCACCGTGCGCGGCATGATCGCCACCAACGTCTGCGCCGAGCCGGGTGACAGCGGCGGCCCGCTCTACGCCGGCAGCACCGCGCTCGGCCTGACCTCCGGCGGGAGTGGCAACTGCCGCACCGGCGGCCAGACCTTCTTCCAGCCGGTCAGGGAGGCCCTGAGCAAGTACGGCGTCGCCGTCTTCTGACCCCTGCCGAAGGTGGCTCCCCGGTGTGCACACCGGGGAGCCACCTCACGTCGCCGAGCGGCGTCGCCTCCGGCGTCGGCTGCGGGCCCGGTTGCCCAGCTGCGGTGGGCCGGCCGGGTCGCGCCGCTGCCGTTCCAGGCGCCGGCGGGCCCGCTTCGACAGGTCCTCCTCCGGGTCGCCGGGACGGAACACCCCCAGACGGAGCGCCGGTCCACGGTGCGCCTTTCCCGTGGCGTACCGACGGGGTGGTCGCGCCCGGCGCTAACCTCGCCGTGGAGGTGAGGCCGGGTGGTGCAGGTGGCGGTCTGCGGCCCGGCGTCGGCGACCCCGGCCGAGCTGGCCCACGCCCGCCGGGTGGGGGAGCTGCTCGCCGCGCGCGGCGCGACCGTCCTCTGCGGAGGCGGCGGCGGGGTGATGGCCGCGGTCGCCGCCGGCGCCCGGGCCCACAACGGCCTGGTCATCGCGGTACGCCCCGACGACGGCACCGCCCCCGGCCCGGTCGCCGAAGCCTGGGCGACGCTGCTGACCAACCTGGGACAGGCCCGCAACGCCGTCCTGGTGTGGAGCGCCGACGCGGTGATCGCGGTGGGCGGCTCCTGGGGCACCCTCAGCGAGGTGGCGCTGGCGATGCGCCGGGGCGAGGTGCCGGTGGTGGTGCTCGGCGGCTGGCGGGTGGTGGACGCTGCCGGTGCGCCGGTGTTCGGCCCGCGCCACGTCGACACGCCCGAGGAGGCGGTCGGTGTGGCGCTGGCGGACCGGCCGGGCGACGGTGGCTCCGGTCCGGAACGCCGGGCGTAGCCTCCTCCCATGATCAGGTGTTGTCGGTCGGCGATTCCCCGGCGGCCGTGTCGGTGAGGCGGTGGGCCCGTGGCGGGTGGCCGGTCGTGCTCTGGACCGTCTGCCTGGTCGGGCTCTGCGCGGTCGGACTCGCCCCGTCGTTCTCGGGGGCGAGCTGCGCCGAGCGGGCGGCGGCGATCGCGGCGCCGCTGCACACCGACGTCGCGCCGGTCGCCCGGGAGTTGGCACCGCTCGGCACGATCCTGGAGGTGCACTGGGTGCAGCGGGTCGACGGCGGGTTCTGCGATCTCAGCCCCGGTGCCCGGCGCCTGGCCCGCGAGGGCGTCGCCCGGCTCGCTGACGTGGCCACGTTGACCCGACTGACGGCACCGGACGCCGGGGATCCCGTCGCGCCCGACGCGCGGCTTTCGCCGTGGCTGCCGTCCCGCGCCGACTGGTGGTCGGGGCCGGCACTGGACGCGCGCTTCGACGCGGGGGCGGACTACGCGTCGGCCTGGTACTGGCTGGACCGGGCCAGCGGTGTCGTCTACTTCCGCTCCGACGTGGACTACGACCCCGGCCCCTGATGTCGACGGCCTGCCCTCGTCGGCACCACCCGGCCGGAGACCCGTCCCGGGCACCGGCGGGTCCGTGCGGAGGGTCAGCCGGGCGGACGGAGCCAGGACAGGAAACGAGCTCGCCTACCCGAGTCGGCCTGTCCTGCCGGCGGTCACTTCGCCGGCAGGCACCGGGTGTAGGTGACGCCCTGCTTGACCCAGCTGCGAAGGTCGGCGTCCTTCGCGCATGCCGACGGCTCGACCGTGATCCAACCGCGCATGGTTCGACCGCGCATTTGCGCCGGTTGAGCGCCGTGTTCGGTCAGCAGCTGCTCAGACAGCGCTGGGTTGACCCGGACCATCAAGCCGCCTGCGCCGCGGATGACCACAGCCATGTTGCCGTTGAGCATCAGCGCCAGGCCACCGAACATCCGCTTCTCGCCGATCCCGGGCTCACGTCCGATCAGGGCCCGCACCCGGTTCGCGAGATCCTCGTCATATGCCATACCTACATCCTGGCACCATGCAGTGGACAACCTTTCGGATTGGCGCGTCGCGACAGCCCGCGAAGTCGGGGCCAGGTACGGCCGCCGGAACGCGCGTCAACCGAGGGAAGACCGGTACGCGACCATGACGGTGCACCGCAGCGGTACGACTGGCGCGTGATGGGGCAGCGCCGCTTCACGAGGTTTCCCCGCAGAAGATGGTGCACAGTCTGTCGAGAACGCCCTGGCGGTTTCGTCTCAGCAGTGGAGCCGGCCACCCGTGGTCGTACAGAAAGGGGCCAGCATGGCGATCCAGCGGATGGACAACGTCCTCATCGTTGTCGACGACCTCGACGCGGTAATTGCATTCTTCGTCGAACTTGGCATGGAGCTGGAGGGCAAAGGGCCGATCGAGGGACGTTGGGTGGAGCGTGTCATCGGGATCGACGACGTCCGGCAGGACGTCGCTATGCTGCGCACCCCGGACGGCCACGGTCGCATCGAGCTGGCGAGGTTCCACACGCCGAAGGCGATCAGCGCCGAGCCGAAGGATGCACCAGCGAATACGCTGGGCATTCGTCGCATCATGTTCGCCGTCGACGACATCGAGTACGTCGTCGCCCGCCTGCGTACCCACGGCGCCGAGCTCGTCGGCGAGCTGGCGCAGTACGAGGACGCCTATCGTCTGTGCTACGTCCGCGGCCCGGAGGACATCATCGTCGGACTGGCCGAACAGCTCAGCTGAGGTCTGCCGAAGGGACCGTGCAGCGAACCGCGCCCGACCGCCGATGGGCCAAGGCCACCACGGGCGTGGCTGATCATTGAGCGGTGATGAACCCTGCCGCGTTGCCGGCCGACCCCGGTGCGTTCTCGTTGGCCGTTCCGCCGCTGTTTGCCGCGCTGGCTCCGGCGCGCAGCATCCTCATCGCCGGAGCGGGCGGGGGGTTCGACGTGTACGCCGGCCTGCCCTTGGCGTTCGCCCTGTCTCGCGGCGGCGCACAGGTGCACCTGGCCAGCCTGTCCTTCTCTGAACTCGAACTGATCGACCGGGACGCGTGGGTAGCGGAGCACGTCGCGGCGGTGCAGCCGGACACTGGTAGCCCGGACTGGTACTTCCCCGAACGGACGCTCGCCCGGTGGCTGGCGGCTCAGGAGCTGCCGTCGACCGTGTACGCCTTTCCGCCGCTGGGTGTCCAGCCGTTACGGGCGGCGTACCGGTACCTGGTCGAGCAACTCCACATCGATGCGGTGGTGCTGGTCGATGGCGGCACCGATGTCCTGCTGCGCGGCGACGAAAGCGATCTCGGTACCCCGGTGGAGGACATCACCAGCCTGGCCGCCGTGGCCGCGCTGGACGTGCCGGTCAAGCTGGTGACCAGTCTCGGCTTCGGCATCGACGCCTACGACGGCGTCAACCACGTCCAGGTGCTGGAGAACCTCGCCGCACTCGACCGCGACGGCGGCTACCTCGGTGCCCTGTCCATCCCCGGTTCCAGTCGGGAGGCGGCGCTGTACCGCGATGCCGTCGCCGACGCCCGGGCCGCCACCCCGGACCGGCCGAGCATCGTCCAAGGACAGATCGCCGCCGCCACCAGCGGCGCGTTCGGAGACGTCCGGTTCACCCGGCGCACCGGCGGCGGCGACCTGTTCGTCAACCCGCTGATGGCGATCTACTTCACCGTCGACCTCGACAAACTCGCCGCCCGATGCCTGTACCTCGACCGCATCGAAAACACCATCGGCAGGCGACAGGTCATCACGCGCATCCAAGCGTTCCGCGACGAACTGCTCAACGCACGCATCCCCCGCGCATTTCCGCACTGAACGCCCGCAGGGCGGCAGCTCCGGATGCCGAGCAGGTCAGTGCCGCTTGGAAACTATGTGCTTGGGAGGCAGACGGGCCATCTCGGTGAGTGGTCAGTCAAGGCAGGATCTCGACGTACCCGTCGCTTCCGTGCACGCGGATCCGCTGCCCATCGGGAATCAGCCGGGTGGCATCCACCACACCGACGACAGCCGGCAGGCCGTACTCCCGCGCGATCACTGCGCCGTGTGTCATCAATCCTCCGACCTCCGTCACCAGGCCTGTGATGGCGACGAAGAGGGGCGTCCAGCTCGGGTCCGTGTGGGGCGTGACGAGGATGTCACCCGGTTCGAGATCAGCCTGGGCCATGTCCAGGATGACGCGGGCGCGCCCTTCGATGGTCCCGGCGGAGACGGGTAGGCCGATCAGGGCGCCGGTCGGCACGTCGTCGCGTCGGTACGCCCCGGCGATGGCCTCGCCATCCGATGTCAGCACCCGGGGCGGCGTGAGCGCGTGGTACGACCGGAACGCGTCCTCGCGCTGCTGGATGAGCTGGTCATCCACCTGGCTCGAGCGCGCGACGTCGTGGAGCTCCTGGAACGTGAGGTAGAAGATGTCCTCCTTCTCAGCGAGCACGTTGGCCTGCACGAGGCGCTCGGCCTCTCCCAGCAGGGCCTGCTTGTAGACGAAGTAGCGGCTGACGATGCCGTACTTCGGGTACTCCCGGTAGCCGATGAAGGTCCGGACCCGGTCGATCATGCGCTTCGTCTCGTCGGCCTTCTGCTCCCCGTCCGGCAGTGCCCGCAGGCGTTCGAGCACCACCTGCGCCTTCTTCTGCGCCTCCTGCCGTCCTTGCTCGAAGCGCCGCTCGGCGGCGCCCGGCTCGAAGTTCCTGACGTTGTCGAGGATCACGGGCACGAGCGTGGTGGGGCGTTCGCGCCAACGCGGTCTCGTGATGTCGATCTCGCCGACGCAGCGCATGCCGTACCGGTCGAGGTAGGCCTCGATGGCGTCGCGCGCTTCGGTCCCGCCCGCGAGCTTCGGCAGCTCGTCCAGGAAGCCGTCGTCCTCCACGCCCTGCAGGAACGCCACCACCTCCGGGTGCGGGCGGATCACGTCCGCGACGTCGAGCAGCGCCAGTCCCATCTCCGACGTGACGTTGCCGGGGGCGGACAGCGTGAGGGTGTCGGCCGCGTTCTTCTCGCCCAGCCATTCCCGCAGCTGGTCGTTGAGCCACCAGGTGGCCTCCATCCCCGCCATGATCGCCTGCATGCTCAATGGATCACCGAGGACTCGCTTGTGCTCCTGGAAGGCCTCCAGCAGGAAGTCGAACAGCGCCGGTCCGGTCTTCGTCCGGATCTCGCGCCGCAGGGCCGCGATGGAGGCCTGGCTGCGTTGGATCAGCTCGGTGACGATGGCCGGATCGGTCTCGATCGGGGCGGACGCACCGCTGGCCGGCGGTCCGCCGGGACCAGCCTCCGGGAGCGTCGGGACGAAGTCGCCGCAGTCGAGGACGGTCTCCAGCGCGTCCCTGATCAGCGGATCGCCCCTCCCCACCATCTCCAGGAGGCCGGCTCGGCTCGCGGGCGAGGCCAGGCGCCGGGTGACGTCGACGAACAGCCTCCCGCCGGCCTCGTGCATCGGCGCCATGGCCGTCAGCTGCCACACGGAGACGCCCAGTGGCTTCATGGGGTCGGTCATCATCTGCTGATGACCGACGGAGACGTAGACGTGGTTCTCCCGGTCGCGGGCCGCGGGGATGGGGAACAGCGTGGTGATTGGCCGGCTCTGCACGATCTGGAAGTCATCGTCGGCCAGGCACCATTCGATGTCCTGCGGGCGGCCGAAATGCGCTTCGATCCGCCGCCCGAGCTGCACGAGCCGCACGACCTGCGCACCCGTCAGCGCCGGCTGCTCCTGCCGCTGCGGGTCGATCGCCACTTCCTGCGTCCCGCCAGCCGGCAGGGCGTGGACGGCACGCTGTTTGGCGGCGACCGCCTCGGCGACGACCTCGCCGTCGCGCACCTTGAAGACGTCCGGGTTCACCAGGCCGGCGACCAGGGCCTCGCCGAGGCCGAAGCTGGCGTCCACGGTGGCGACCTTCCGGTTGCCCGTGACGGGGTCGGCCGTGAACAGGATGCCGGCCGCATCCGAGAAGACCATCTGCTGCACGACCACGGCCATGTGGACCGTACGGTGGTCGATGCCGTTCCGCAGGCGGTAGGTCACGGCCCGCTCGGTGAATAGCGACGCCCAGCACCGGCTGACGTGCTGGAGGATCGCCGCCCGGCCCACGACGTTCAGGTACGTGTCCTGCTGGCCCGCGAAGGAGGCCGTCGGCATGTCCTCTGCCGTGGCGCTGGATCGCACGGCGTAGGCGGCTTGCTCGCCGAGCTGGGCGAGCGCGCGGGTGATCGCCGCCGCCAGATCGCCCGGGATGGCGATCCCTTCGATGGTCCGGCGGATCCCCGCGCTGAGCGTGCGGATCGCCCCCCGGTCATCCGGGTTCAGGCGCGTCAGCTGATCGAGCCGATCGTCGATCGACGGCGCTTCCGCCATGATCCGCCGGAAGGCGGCCGTCGTCACGCAGAACCCAGCCGGTACGCGGATGCCTTCGATCCGCGACAGCCCGCCCAGGTGCGCGGCCTTGCCGCCAACGATCGCGACCTGCGTCTCGTCAACCTCTTGAAGATCCAACACGTACTGCTCGATCATTGCGATACCTCCGAGGCAGCCGTGCTCCCTTGAACTGCACCGGCCGATCGAGTCACCGGCGCCTCGAGCTGTGTCGAACCTCTTGTCAAGCACGTCCTCATGTCTGGTTGGCTTCCCTCTGACGAGTCGGCCAGCCGCTGCCGCTGGTCGGGCGGCGCGCACCCCCGCACCTCCGCGTCAAGCGTCCGCAACTGCACCGCCGATCTCATCAGCGGTTCGAGGTCGCCGCGTCCCCCGTACGTCGACAACACACCCACGTCGTGCCCCCCATGCGCTCGTCGGTGCTGGTCCGGCCGCCGATTCTGCGGCAAGACCCGGGTCTTGCCGCAAGCCCCCCTGCGCGCTATACGTTAGAAGTGGCAAGGAGTGATCTTCTTGCCTTTGCTTTTGTCGTCCGCCGCGGGCTGAGATCCTTCGACCGCCTGAGCGTGCCGGGTACCTCCGGCGGGTGCCGGGCCCCCACGACCGCCGCAGCGACCTGGCACTCTCAGAGGCGGTGGCCACGGCCGCCTCGCCCGGGTGGGATTGGCCAGCGCGATCGTCGGTCCGCCCATCACGCCGCGCGCGTACCTGCTGCGCTGAAGGCGCTAGCAGCCCCTTCCACAGCAACGGACGCTCAGCGTCTCGGCGCCGCATTGCGGCAGCGCGCCCGCGACAGGGTGACGGAACCTCTGCCGTGGCCGCGCGCGTCAGATGTGCGTTCTAGCCTGCTCGATGTGCCGCACGATGGCGTGAGCACCATGCGCGCGTGCGACGGCATGCGCCTCGTCGAGTGTTGCGATCGCGTCCGCACGGCGGTCCTGGGCGGCGGCGATGTAGGCCAGCCCGATCATGTTGGAGGCCACGCCCGGCAGAGCCCCGACCTCCCGGCGCAGCCGGGACGACTCCTCCAGCCGCTCGCGCGCCTCGTCCAGCCGGCCAGCCGCGTGCGCCGCGATGCCTAAGTGCCGCAGCGCCTCGGACCGGGTCGGCTTGTCGCCGGTCTGCGCTGCCAGTCGGCAGGACTGCTCGAGGTACGGAACCGCGGTCTCGTCGTCACGCCGGATGAACTGGTGGAGGCAACCGATCCAGAACAATGCCTCGGCCTCGCCGCCCGTGTCCCCCAGTACCCGGTACAACGTGAGCGCGCGCTCGAACAACGGCAGTTCAGCGGGATCCTCGGCGGGCAACGAACCGGCGTCGGCGGGCGCGCTCTGAAACCGCGCATGCAGAATCAGCCCACGCGCCAACGCCGCATCGGCCTCGACCGCGTCCAGGCCCTGTTCGGCGTCGACCAGCCCGCTGGTATCGCCGCCGAAAACTGCCCGCTCATAGGCTTCTCTGGCCCGTTCGATCCGATCGTCGGTGCTCATCGCCGCCCCCGTTGGCATCGCCACTACCTGCTGGATCCGGCAGTCTAGTCGGGGCAACCTGTCATCATCTGGATCGGCTGCGACGGATGCCTCCTCTTCCGGTCCGCTCAGCCAGCTAGCGGAAAAAGGCTCACTGAGCGCGTCCCGAATGCGTTCCCCAGCTCCGTGTGAGCGTCGCCGCCTCTAAAGCTGCGACGATAAGCTTTCGGATCAGCAGGCCGTCCGCGTCAGCCATCGCTCAGGGGCCGGTCCGACGGGCGAAACGCGGGTCGGAGGGATCGGCTGCGTCGCGGCGAGAGTTTCTCCGGGGCCGTGTCGATCCGTGGGCCGCTCGTTCGACGTGGGGGTGCGAGGCCGAGAGGCGGCCCCGCCGGATGAGGAGAACGCGATGCCGCAGTACATGCTGATCATGCGGGGCACCGATGAGACGAACACGGCCATGATCGCCAACATCGACGAGATGATGGCCGCGACCCGCCTGTTCATCGAGGAGACGGCCAAGGCCGGCGTTTACGTCGCGGCCGAAGGCCTGGACGATCCGGGCCAGGGCGTCGTGGTGCACTTCAGCGACGAGGCGCCGGTGGTCACGGACGGGCCGTACGGAGAGACCAAGGAATTGTTCGGGGGCTTCTTCCTGCTCGATGTCGCCTCGAAACAGGAGGCGGTCGAGTGGGCCAAGCGGGTCCCGTCGGTCCCCGGGTCCAAGATCGAGATCCGGCGGGTGCCCGGGGAGGACGAGGTCCCGCAGGACAACGCGAAGTTCGTCAAGGAAGGGGCCTTGCGCGAGAGCAGCGGCCAGATCTGATGGGTACGGCCGACGTCGAGGCCGTCTGGCGGATCGAGTCGGCGCGGATCGTCGCCGCGCTGACCCGGTTCACCGGCGATTTCGGGCTGGCCGAGGATGCGGCGCAGGAGGCGGTGGCTGAGGCGCTGGTGTCGTGGCCGCTTGCCGCTCCGGCCAATCCGGCCGGCTGGCTGATGGCCACGGCCCGGCGGCGGGCGATCGACGCGATCCGCCGCCGGACCGCCCTGCAGGACCGGTACGCCCTGCTGGCGGCCGGCCCGGCGGTCGACGACGAGATCGACCTCGACAGGATCGACGACGACGTCCTGGCGCTGATGTTCGTCAGCTGTCACCCGGTGCTCTCCCGCGAGGCCCGGGTGGCGCTGACCCTGCGCGTGGTCGGCGGCCTGTCCAGCGAGGAGATCGCCCGCGCGTTCCTCGTGCCTGTGCCGACCGTGCAGGCCCGCATCACCCGGGGCAAGAAGACGATCGCGGCGGCTGGGGTGCCGTTCGAGCTGCCGGCGGCCGGCGAGCGCCGGGAGCGGCTGGGCGCCGTGCTCAGCGTCCTCTACGTGATCTTCACCGAGGGGTCGACGGCCACGTCGGGCGACCGGCTGCTGCGCCCCGACGTCGCGTACGAGGCGATCCGGCTGGCCCGCACGCTGGCCGCGCTGCAGCCGGACGAGCCGGAGGTGCACGGCCTGCTGGCGTTGTGCGAGCTGACGGCCGCGCGCTTCCCGGCCCGGACCGGCCCGGACGGTTCACCGGTCCTGCTGGCGGACCAGGACCGGCGGCGGTGGGACTTCTCGGCGATCCGCCGTGGGCTGGCCGCGCTGGCCAGGGCATCGACTCGCGGCCTCGGCCCCTACGGCCTGCAGGCCGCGATCGCCGCCGCCCACGCGTCGGCGCCCTCGGTGGAGGCGACCGACTGGGACCGGATCGTGGTGCTCTACGAGGCGCTCGGCCGGGTCGCGCCCTCGCCGGTGGTCGAGCTGAATCGGGCCGTCGCCGTGGCCATGGCCTCGGGTCCGGCGCAAGCCCTGACCATCGTGGACGAACTGATCGCCTTGGACCGGCTCCCCGGTTCGCATTTGGTTCCGACCGTACGCGGAGAGCTGCTGGCCCGCCTCGGCCGGCGACCGGAGGCGCGCGCCGAGCTGGAGCTGGCGGCCCGGCTGTGCGCCAACCAGCGCGAACGCTCGGTGCTGCTGCGCAAGGCGGCCGCGCTGGGCTGACTTCTCCAACTCGGCCGGCCGGGATTCGAGCGCGGCCCGGATGCCGTCGATCGCGTCGGCCCGGCGGTCAGGCGCAGCGGCGGCTCTGCCATGCCGGCGCCCGCGACGATCAGTAGATCGTGTCAGGGACTTGAAGCATTGCGAGGTAGGTAAGCGCCTTGACACAGCTCAAAGAAGCGCTGCCCTCCTCGCTGACAGCTGTCCGGTCGAAGCGAGGAGGCCGGTATGGGCTCGTTGATCATCGGGATGGATCCGCACAAGCGATCGGCGGCAGAAGAGGATGGTGAAGCCGGGCGGGCATCGCGAACGTGGATCGGCGTCGCGGTCTGCGACGCGCGTACGGTAAGGACCTGGGCCACGAGTTGTCCGGCCGTACCATCTCCCGGTGATCTCCCCTCGCCGACGGCTGGTCGCCGCGTCCATCCTCTTGGTGTTCGAGGCGGTGGCGTTCGCGCTACTCGTCACCGAGTCCGTGACGGGTGCGATCGCCGCCGTTGGCTTCACCTGCGTGTCGTTGTGGGTGCATGTCGTCCTGCACGAGTGCGGGCACCTCGTCGTGGCGAAGCTGCTGCGTCTGCCGGTCATCGCGGTCCGTATCGCACCCTTTACCGGGTGGCGGAGCGAAGTGTGGGTCCGGCCGGCGCCGTCGGCGACCGCGTTGCCGCTGCGGATGGTGCTGTTCTACCTCGGTGGCCCGATGGCGAACCTGTGCACTGCGACGGTGCTCGTTACCGCAACGGCGTTGACGAGTACGGCGTTGACACGCCTCGCACTGCTCGGCGCAGCGCTTTTTGCGGCGCTGCTCGGGGTGGTCAATCTCATTCCCGGGATATCGCCCCGCAGTGACGGCCGCAACCTGCTTCGCTGGCTCTTGGCGCCAACAGCCACCCGCGCCGCGCTACGGGCGGGCTACTACCAGGAGGAGGTAAGCAGGACGTTGCGGACGATTGCCCGAGGGGAGGTTGACGACGATCGTCTCGGAGATCCGGTTCGCGACGGCAACGACCCGCGACTCGCGCTCGTTGCCTTCCAACGGCGCTGGGGCACGGGACACGCGCAGTCGTCGGCGGACTTCATCGCCGACGCCGAGCGGCTCGCGGCGCTGGCTCGCGCCGACAGCACCGATCCCATGGCCGCCGCCGCAATCGGGCAGGTGCTTACCGTCCAGTTCGGGTTGTGGTACCTGTACGCCGCAGTGGTGAACGGATCGCCGGTCGAACACCAAGAGGTGTTGGAGATCTCGGAACTGGCCCAGCTCGCCTTCCACGTGCAGCCGCACATGTTGTCCGCGCGTGTCGCTATGAGCCTGGCTCACCTGCTCAACCAGCGGCCGGAGCATGCGCGGTCGCTGCTTCTCGACATTCGGCCGGGTGTTGACCCGCCGGACCTGTGCAGCGTCGCGTTTCTCCTGCGGGCCATCGCCGAGCGTTACCTCGGCAACCACGCCGATGCCTACACCCTCGTGAGGGCGGCCGGGGGCGACTACCAGCAACTGACACGGGTCGTTGCCGCGATCCAGGCAGCCGATCCGGTGCCGCCCTTGTTCGCCCTGGCACCGATGGCCGACACGTAACCGACCTGCCTGCGCCAGCAGAGAGCGCCCGGTGCCGGCCCCTCGACGCGGCGAAGCGAAGCACCCGGATGCCGGGCGACGTCTCGCGAGCGAGCGAGGACTCAGCGGGCGGGAGCCGGCTCGGACGACGGCCGCCACTCCCGCCTGATCAGCCCGTAGACCCACGAGTCAGAGACCTCGCCGTTCACGACGCAGTCTTCCCGCAACGTCCCTTCACGCACGAACCCGAGCTTCTCCAGCACGCGGGCAGATGCCACGTTGCGTGTATCGGTCTCAGCCTGGACGCGGTTCAGGTCCAGCGTGTCGAATGCCCACCGCAGCAAAACGCGGGCGGCCTCCGTCGCGTAGCCGTGGCCCCACGCTGCATCGTCGAAGCAGTAGCCCAGCGATGCACTGCGGTAGTCCGGATTCCACCGGTTCAGGCTGCACCAGCCGATGAACACCCCGTCGGAGACACGATCCACGGCCAGCCGCGCTCCGGTGCCCCCCTCTGCCATCTGCCGGCAAGCCGTGATGAACCGCTCGGAGCGCACCCGTTCGCTCCACGGCGGCGCGTCCCAGTAGCGCAACACGTAGGCGCTGCTGTGCAGCGCGAAGAGGTCGTTCGCATCCGCGTCGTCGAAGGGACGCAGTCTAAGGCGAGTGGTGTGCAGCGTGGGGGTGGGCAGCGACATGCGCGTCATGTTCCCTCCCATGATTGGCCGATCAACCAGACATCTGATGCCGGCGACTCGCAACGGGTTTTCTCGGCGGGCGGGAGAGTGACGTGCCCGCTCGCCGGCATGAGTAGCCCTGTGTCAAGCGGTGGTCGCCAGGACGGCCTGCAGAGCTCGGTGGCGGATGGGGTCGTAGGGGACGCAGTCTTGCCAGCAGCGCCAGATCACGTGCAGCCAGGCGCGGGCGAGGATTCGTGTCGCGTGGGGGTGGTCGTGGCCCCGCGCTCGGGCTCGTTGGTAGAGGTCGGCGGCCCAGGGGTTGGCGTGGTGGGAGTCGCCGGCGAAGTCGATGACCGCTGCACGGAGTTGTTTGTCGACGGCCCAGCGGAAGCCGACGACTTTCACTTTCCCGGACTGCCTGGTCGAGGGTGCGGCGCCGGCCAGGCAGGTGAGTGCCTCCGGTGTCGGGAAGCGGCCGCGGGCGTCACCGATCTCAGCCAGAAGGCGGGCCGCTCGCACGATTCCCGCCCGGGGCAGGGACGTGAACACCTCCGCGTCGGGATGCTGGAGCAACTGGACCTCGATCTGTTCCTCCAGCGCGTTGATCTGCTCGCGCAGGGTAGTAAGCCCAGCCACCAACGCGGCGGTGACGTGCGCCCGGGCGGTGGCTTCAGGACCGGTGGTTCCGCGGGTAGCCGCGAGCAGATGGGCGTGCAGCAGCCCGGCTCGTGCCGGGTTGGGGTAGGAGACGGCGTGCAGCCAGTTCTGCAGTCTGCGTGGCGACAGCCAGTCGACCTTGTCCTGAGTCGGGAACCGAGTGAGGAAGCTCAGGGTGATGGCGGAGTCGATGTCGCGGAACAGCCCGATCACGCCGGGGAGAACGTGTTCGAGGTGGGCTCGGAGTTGATTGGCCATCGCGACCCGGGCGGCGATGAGGTCCTTGCGGGCGCGGACGGTCATCCGCAACGTGAGTGTCGCGGGAGAGTCGGGGGTGAGGGGACGCAGGCGGTGGTGATCGGTGCGGACGGTGTCGGCCAGGACGTAGGCGTCGAAGCGGTCGTCCTTGTTGCCGGCTGCCCCGTAGCGGCGGCGCAGGTGCTTGATCTGGTTCGGGGCGATCACGAAGACCGTGAGTCCTGCCTCGAGGAGGGCCTCGACGACGGGCCCGTCGGGACGTTCGATACCGACCTCGAGTACCCCGGTCTGCTGCAGGCAGCGCAGCAGCTTCCGCAGCCCCGTAGCGGTGTGTTCGACGATCATCCGTTGAACCTCGACACCGTCGGGGCCAACGATCGCGAGGGCGTGTTCAGTGCTGGCCCAGTCGATGCCCGCGGTTGGTCGACGCATCGAGGGGTCGTGTTCGACACTCATGGTGTCCTCCTTGCTGTTGCAGCAGCAGGTGGGCACCCAGTGGTCTCAGGACACGGAAGCCAGTCGCTCACTGATCGGCGCTCGACGGCGCTCAGCCCTGTCGCCAGTCATACGTGTCCTGGGACCACCGGGCCCCGCGGAACTCATGCCGGACCTCTCAGGGTCGAGCGGACGAGGCGGTGGCCCGGTGGGGACCAGGTGCGCCGACGACCCGAAATCGCCGGCACCAGACACGGTGCCCGACGAGACCGCCGACAGGAAGAGTCTGCGCAGTGAGCGGATTTACGGGGCTTGGCGGTCGCCTTCGTGAACTGGTGGTGCATGCCCATCTCGCCGCCGTGGTAGTGGTTTCGACGGTGCCGCCGGCACGGTCCTCGGCTCACCCCGGCCGGCATCGCAAAATGCAGAAGCCTCGCGATCCCGCCCGCGGCGGGGGCGAATGCGGGTGCGGTGGCGAACAGGAGAAAATGGACGCATGAGGGAGCGGGCCGGCCTGACCCAGGTGGAGTACTTCGTACTGCACGAGTCCGACGGCGACACGCCCCTGCCCGAGATCGCCGACGCCTGGCTCGCCAACGGGGCGAGGTCCCCGACGGTCGAGGAGGCCGTGCCGACGCTCGCCGGGGCGCTGGTGAGCCTGACCGCCGACGGTCTGGTGGAGGTGCGGCGGTTCACCACCTGGCCGGCCGCCTGGAACGGCGGCGTGCGGGTCGAGGATGAGCACCTGCGCGCCGAGGTGGGCGGCAGCGACCCCTGGCTGCCCGGCCCCGCCCGGATCGGTCTGCTGGTCGCCCGCATCACCGAGGAGGGCGGGGCGTACCTCTGACTCCCGCCCGGGGGTGTCGCGGCGCGGTGGCAGACTGGCCCGGTGGACGAGGATGCCGACGGGCAGTGGTACGCGGTCCGCTGCGTGTTCCACAACGACGCCGGCGAGCCCATCGTCTACGAGGAGCGCATCACGATCTGGCGGGCGGGCAGCCTGGACGAGGCGATCGCCCTGGCCGAGGCGGAGGCCGTCGAGCACACCGACGGCATCTCCTTCACCTACTCGGGGCTCGCCCAGGCGTTCCACCTGTTCGACGAGCCGGGCCACGGCGCGGAGGTCTACTCGCTGATGCGGGACAGCCACCTGCCGCCCGACGAGTACCTGACCCGGTTCTTCGACACCGGCCACGAGCGCCAGGGGGCGGTGGGCTGACTCAGCCGACCGCGGCCCGGAGCAGGGCGATGTCGTGCTGGTCGACGGCGCGCGGCGGGTAGCCCTCCCGGAAGCGCAACTGCTGGGCCACCGACAGGCAGGGCACCGGTCGCCCGTCGATGGCGCCCTCGGTGAAGCCGTCCGCGGCGTAGCCGAAGCTGGCGCCGTCCAGCCCCTCCTGGACCCCGGTGCCGTCCGGCCGGAACGCCACCGGGTGCAGGTCGACCCGCCGGCCGTCCGGCGCGGTCAGCTCGGCGCGGACCGGCAACCAGTCGACCGTCATGACGAAGCGGAGCCGGTCCAGCAGGGCGAGGACCTCCGCCTGCTGGGCCGCATCGACGGCGAGGTCGAGATCGCCGTGCGGTCGGGTCTGCCGGCCGACCACCGCGTCGACCGCCCAGCCGCCGGCCACCCAGGCCCGCAGCCCGTGCGCGGCGAACTCGGTCAGCAGCGCCGTCACCTCGTCTGCGTCCACCCGGCCAGCCTGCCAGAGGGTGCCGGCGCGCCCTGGCAGGGTGCGTCCGTGGCGGACCGGCCGCAGGTGGCGAGGCTGCACCACCGCCGCAGGCCGCTCTCGTCGAGGAACAGCCACCCGCACCGCTCGTCGGGGCACACGCGCACGGTGAGCCGGCGCGGGTCGGCCAGCAGCTCGGCGGCGCTCCAGGCGACCGCGTGCACGGGCAGTCGCAGCCCGGCGCTCAGGTCCGGCCACCACCGGCCGCGACCGTCGGCGTCGCGTCGGAAGACCAGCGTCTTCGCGGCCTCCTCGGCGTACCGGGCGACAGCGTCGAAGGTGCGCTGGTCCTCGGGGTCGGTCAGGCAGGCGTACAGCCGGGCGCGCAGCGCGCGGGCCTCGTCGAGGGCGGCGTTCGCCCCGACCGGATTCCGGCGGGCCAGGTCGAGCAGGCGACCCACGGTCACCTCGTCGGCCAGCCCCACGTGGCCGGTCCAGACCGCCAGGGTGCGGTAGCCGCGCAGCCACTCCGCGCCCGGCATCGGCGGCTGGTGGCCCCAGCCGGCGAAGGTGTTGCAGAACTCCAGCGCCGGATGCCCGCCGACGCTCCACGGCAGGGACTCGCCGCGGACCCGCACCTCGTACACCGGTCGGCCGGTCCGCTCCAGGCGGTGGTCGGCGCGCAGGATCCGCCGGTGCACCTCCCGCAGCCGGTCGCCCGGCTCGATCCCCAGGTCGTCCACCAGGGTGCGGCGGGTGCGCCGGTACAGCCGCAGCGCGTCGGCCTGCCGGTCGCCCCGGTACAGCGCGGTCATCAGGGTGGCGACCAGGTGCTCCCGGGTCGGGTGCCGGCCGACCACCGGGGTCAGCTCGGTCACCACGCGGGCGTGCTGCCCCAGCGCGAGCCGCGCCTCGGCGCGCAGCTCGACGCCGGTGAGCCGGCGCTCCTCCAGCGGCCCGTCCAGCCGTTCCCTCAGCATGTCGTCGGCCGTGCCGGCGAGCAGCCGGCCCCGCCGCAGCGCCAGCGCCCGGTCCAGCAGCCGGACCCGGTCGGCCGGGTCGGTGGTGGTGGCCGCCCGGTCCACCAGTTGGACGAACTCCACCGCGTCGACCCGGTGCCCGTCGGGCTCCACCAGGTAGCCGTCGCCCCGGGTGGTGATCCGGACCTGGTACGGGGCCAGCGACGCCCGCAACCGTCCGATGTAGGTATGCACGGCACCCCGGGCCGAGGCCGGCGGGTCGCCGTTCCACACCAGGTCGATGAGCCGGTCGGTACTGACCAGGTGGCCGACATCCAGCAGCAGCACCGCGAGGACGCACCGCTCCTGCCGCCGGCACCCCAACTCGACCGGCTCCCCGTCCCGCCGCGCCTCGAACGCCCCGAGCAGAAGAAACTCCATACCCGTCCTGACCCCCTGACCGCCCACCCCGGTTGTCACCCCGACACCCCCATCGCCCGTTGATCATGGAGTTGTTGCCACGACACGCCGGGGGTGGGGCGATAACTTCATGATCAACAGGGTGGGGGAGGGGTGGTGGTCAGGGGGTGGTGAGGGGAGGGGGTGAGGGTGGGGGCGGTTTGACGAGCCGATGGAGGAGTAGAGATGGGTAGGAGAACGAGTGTCGCCCTGGTGGCGGCCGTGGTTGCGGTGGTCGCGGGCGGGGCGAGCCCGGCGGCCGCCGAGAGCACCGGGGGTACGGGGGGCTGGGTGCCCGCTCCGCAGGGATCCTTCGAACAGCCGGCCGGGGCCCGGTGCGACTTCGCCATCCGCAGCGAGCCCGTGCGCGACGAGGTCCGCAAGCTGGTGCTGGACACCAACCCGGACGGCTCGCCCCGCCGTGAGCTGTACGCGGGGGACCTGATCGTCAAGGTGACCAACACCGACAGCGGGGCGAGCACCCAGGTGGACGCCAGCGGCATGGCCCTGATCGAGTTCCACCCGGACGGGTCGCAGACCTGGTACGCCAACGGCCCGGCGCTCTTCGGGTTCCGGCAGGACGGCGGCACGCTGCCGCGCGGGTTCTGGCTCATCGACGGGCAGTACGTGATGGAGTTCAGCCCGACGTTCTACAAGACCCTCACCATGGTCCACGGCACGACGCACAACGTCTGCGAGGACCTGGACTGATCGTCCCGCCGCGTCCCCGGGTGGCCGTCGGCCGCCCGGGGACGCGGGCTCAGACGGTCTCCTGCGAGATCTCGAACCCGGTCGGCGGCGAGTGGGTGAAACGGCCCCAGACCGGGTGCGCCGAGATCCGGGCGAACCAGTCGTCGAACGGCTCCGGCCCGCCCCGAAACCACCAGTCCTCGTGGTGCCCGGTCCACTCCGGGTCCGGCCCGAACCGGTATTCGGCGTGCAACTGGACGTACTCCTCGTGGTCGCCGTCGGCGTCGACCACCTCGAACTGGCGCACGACGCTCAGGACGAACGCGGCGTCGCCGGTCGCGCCGACCGTCGCGTACTGGAACAGCAGGCCGTCCTGGTCGGGCAGCTCGGTCGACACCTCGAACTCGACGGCGGCGAAGCGTCGCACGGCGTCCAGCAGCCGGGCCGGCGGCGGGACGGTGGAGTCTGGCGCGGCGAAGCCGCCGAGGTCGCGGAAGGCGGCCTCGGCGGCTTCGATCGGCAGTCGTCGGGTCATGCCGTCATCCTGCCCGCCCGGACCCGCCGGCGCGGGCCCGGGCGTCGGCGGGTCGGCCTACGGCCACGGCCCCGCCGCCAACTGCCTACCGATGTACGCCAGCACGTTGCGTGCCTCGGCCGCGGTCTTCGTCTGCAGGATCAACCGGTTGACCTCGGCGTAGTAGGCCGGACTGTGGGTGGTGGAGTGCACGGCCGCGCCGAGCGGGTTGGCCGAGCTGACGAACCGGGGCAGGTAGGCGCCGTTGGCCGCCTCGTTGATGCCCACCCCGAGGCTGGCCAGGTGCGCCCGGGCCGGTGCCGCTGCCTTGGCGCCGCTGGCCACGATGTGGTGCGCGGCGGTCTCCGCCGGGCGGACCACGTTCGCCGCGGTGAGGCTCCCCGCCAGGGCCTTCGCGTTCACCGAACACGGACCCGAGTTGTGGACGAGCACCGCGTCGGCCGCCCGGCCGTCGCCGGTGACCACGTAGAAGGTGTGGATGCCCGCGACGGTCAAGTTGTGCACCCGGTCGACCCGGGTGTAGGGCGCGATCCCGTCCACCATGGCGGTGCGGCCGTCGGCCAGCCGGACGACGTCCCCGAGCGCGAGATCACCAGCGTCGACCCAGGCCCCGGCCCCCGCCACCCAGAACGGGTGCTTGTCGGTGGCGGTGATGACCTCGCCGTTGACCTCCACGTCGACCAGGTGCTTCACGCCCTGGCCGATGATCAGGTGGGTGACCTCGCGGGGTCCGCGCTCACCGGTCTCCGGGTCCTCGGCGAGGACCAGGTCGCCGGTGCGGACGTCCTCGATCGGCTTGGTGCTGCCGTCGGCCATCACCACCCGGGTGCCGGCGGCGAAGCTGTTGCCGACACAGGGGATCTTTGCGGCCGTCTCGACCACCTTCTCGGCGGTGCTGGGCACCGCGCGGGCCGCGACGTCGTCCGCGGCGGCCGCCGCCACCTTCGGCGCGGCAGTGGCCGCTCCCTTGATCGCCGAGGTGGCCATACTCGCGCCGGCGCTGCCGACGATCGAGATGCCCGCGTCGATCAGCTCCGCATTGGACTTGCTGACCCCGGCCGCCTGGAGGCCCGAACTGGTGAAGGAGCTGGTCTCCTCGCCGCTGAACAACTGCCGGGCGCCGCTGATGGCGACGTCCACGCCGTGCACCGCCACCGCGCCACCGGCGACCGCGCCCACACCCGTCCAGCTCGTCGCGGCCCCGAGTGCCACGCCCGCGGCGGCCTCGGCGACACCGCCGACGAGTTTCACCCCGCCGAGCACCCTGTTCCAGGGGAACCTGCCGTCGGGATCACCCAGGCGTATCGGGTTGTTGTAGGCGTACGTGTAGAGCGCCAGGTTCATCGACGCGTACACGCCGCCGTTCGGGGTGCCCTCCAGGTAGTTCTCCAGCACCGGGTCGGGCGTCTGCCAGACCTGGGTACGCGGGTCGTAGTAGCGGGCGCCGTAGTAGTAGAGGTTGGTCTCCTGGTCGTACTCCTTGCCGGTGAACTGGTGCGGCACCGGCTGCGAGGAGTGCTCGGCGACCCAGGTCTCGCCACCGGGGAAGTACTGCAGGTGCTCGGCCATGCCGCCCTGGTCGTCGGTGACGAACCCGGTCGACCCGAGGTGGTCGCTGTGCGAGTAGTACTGCCGGTCCTCGCGGCGGAAGTCCGGCTCGACCAGCTTGGTGATCAGCTTGTCCTGGCCGATGTAGACGTGCTTGAACTCCTGGTTGCCCCGGGTGGAGTAGTTCTGGTTCGGGTAGATGTGGAACTGCGCCCCGTCCTTGACCACCCGGCTGCCCTGGTCGTCGTAGTAGTAGCGGGCGCTGTTCGGGGTGCCGCCGGCGTTGTCGCAGGACGCCGGGGTCTGCGGCAGCGTCTGGCTCTGCACGTTCTCGTGGCTGCAGGCGAGGCGGTTCTCCTCGTCCCAGATCATCTGCCGGCGCGGCTTGGGCTGCTGCGACCGGCTGATCTGGTTGCCGTTCTCGTCGTACTGGAAGGTGTAGATGCCGATGCTGGTCGGTGCGTGCGGCTTCGCGCTGCCGTAGGCGTACCCGTAGTTGTAGCTGAGCTTGCCCTCGACGATCGTGTTGCCGTTGCTGACCAGCTCGTGGGTCTGGCTCTTGCTGGTGAGGTTGTGCAGGCTGTCGTACTTCAGGTCGACCCGGTAGCGGTCGGTCTGCGGGGTACGCGGCTGGTAGCTGCCCTCCGCGTGGGTGAGCTGGTAGAGGTCGTCATAGGTGTAGCTCTGCGTGCTCGGGCCGCCGACCTGCATGCCGACCTCGGGGCCGCTGGGCGCGACCGTGTCGTTGGCGATCGACATGATGTTGCCGACGTTGTCGTAGCTGTAGTCCAGGTTGTGGAAGACGTAGCCGTTGGAGAGCTTCGCCTGGATGTTGCTCAGCCGCCGGTCCTCGGCGTTGTACGAGTAGCGGGTGCGGGTGCCGTTGCCGGTGTCCAGCAGGATCCGCTGCTCGAACTTGTCGTAGTCCAGCCGCTTCAGGTAGTCGTAGCTGAACTCGCCCTTGACGCCCCGGGCCGAGTCCACCTGGCCGCCGCTGTTGTAGTGGTAGGAGAGCTTCTCCCGGTCCGGCCAGGTCATCGAGAGCATCCGGTTGAACGAGTCGAACCGGTACTCGGTGGTGAAGCTCTGGATGTGGCTGCCCTGGGCCGGGGTGGTGCGGGTCTCCTTGACCAGCTCGCCGAGCGGGCCGTACCGGCGGTTGACCTTGCCGGCGCCGTCGACCACGTCGGTGATCCGGTTGGCCGCGTTCTCCGGCGCGCCCGGAGCCCCGTAGGTGTAGCTGACGTTGTTCGCCGGGAAGACCGGGTACCGGATCGCCTTGAGCCGGGTGTAGTCGTAGTCGTACTCGATCGCCTTAGACACCGCCGCCAGCTTGCTGGTGACCTTGCGGACCAGGTTGTTGGCCAGGTCGAAGGTGGAGGTGACGGTGCCGGAGTCGGGGCTGGTCAGCGACGTGCGCCGGCCGAAGTTGTCGTACGTCGAGCGGGTGACGTTGCCCTTGTCGTCGGTCGCGGCGACCAGCTCACCGATCGGGTTGTAGCGGTAGCTGGTCCAGATGACCGGCTGGCCGCCGGCCGGGTTGAACTCCTTCACCGCCGTGGTGATCTGCCGGGCGTCGGTGTAGGTGCGCTTGGACTTGCCGTTGGCGTCGGTGACCACCGTCTCGAACTGGGTCACCCCGTCCCGGTCCGGGCCGAAGCCGTACTCCATCGTGGTGGCGGTGCCGTCCGGGAAGGTGGTGCGGGTGGTCCGGTCCAGCACGTCGTAGCGCACCTCGGTCGGGGTGACCGGGTCGTACGCCGGGTTGAAGGTGAGGTTGCCGGCGCCCTTGGGCTCGGTCACCGGGTACCAGCTCTTCACCGCCCGGCCCAGGAAGTCGTACGCCACCCGCCCGGAGACCACCATCACGTCCTGGGGCGCGCCGTCCGGGGTGGCCGGCACGGCGGCGTCCTTCTTGGTCTGCGTGGTGCGGTTCAGCCCGTCGACGAAGGTGATCGTGTCGATGGTGTCGTCGCGGACGCCGCCGGCCTCGCGGTCGACGTGCCGGGTGACCGCGTACGGGTACGCCGCCTCCGGGTGGTACTCGAAGTCGATGGTGAACCGGTTCTCCGGGATCTCGTACGGCCCGGCGACCTGGTCGAGCCGCCCGACCGCGTCGTAGGTGTTGCGGATCTGCTGGTTGTTGAAGTCGGTGGTGGTCTCCACCAGGCCGAACTTCAGGTTGTGGGTGGCCGTCGACCGGTAGCCGAAGCTGTCGCTGATCGACTCGACGTGGGTGTTGACCACGTCGTCGTAGGTGTAGTCCAGGCGGTAGCGCTGGCCGGTCTTGTTGGCCGGGCCGGTCACCGACTTGAGGTTGCCGTCGCCGAAGTACTCCAGGTCGGTGGTGGCCGTGGTGCCGTCGGCGAGGGAAACCCGCACCTGGGCAAGGTCGCCGGTGGTGCAGCTGATCGTCGACTCGCGGTGCCGCATCAGCGTGCCGTCGCCGCGCACGTCGATCTGCTTCGGCATGCCGACCAGGTACGCCGCCTGGCAGGCCGGATCCTGCGAGGTGTAGACGATCCGCGCGTCGAGGTCGTCGGCGGCGCCCGCGTCCGCGGCGTCGAACTGCCGGGTCAGGTTGCCGACGTCGTCGTACTCCCGGGTGACGTAGGTGGTCTTGCCCGGGCTGGCCGCGCCCTCGTGGTACTTCACGTCGGTGCGGGAGTTCTGCGGGAACAGCGTCGCGGTGGTGCTGGCCAGGTCGGCCGGGGAGCCCGGCGACGAGACGTTGCGGGTGGTGTAGGTCTGCACCGTCTCCTGGTACGGCTTGCCGGCGCCGTCGGCGGTCAGCTCCTGCTCCAACAGCCCCTTGGTGTAGAAGCTGTCGGTGCGGAAGGTGCGGGTGACGCTGCGGCCCACGGCGTCGCCGTTGGCGTGGTCGCGGTGCTTCTCCACCACCGTGCCGTAGCCGCGGAACTCCCGCTCCCGCCGGTCGTAGACGCCGCCGTCGTAGTCGTAGGTGACCAGCTGCACGTCCTGGCCGTCGCCGGGCCGGCCGTCGTCCACCGAGACCTTCGTCAGCACCCAGCGCGACTGCGGCTGGCCGTAGGTGTTGCCGTCGCGGGTGTAGTCGAACTCCATCCGGCCGCCCAACGGACGGTCGACGGCGGCGAGCAGGTTGGTCCGGCCGGTCCGGTTCTCGGCCACCACGAGCTGGTTGTCCCGGGTGGAGGAGAGGTGGTCGGCGTACCCGTCACCGTTGATGTCCCGCAGCGCCTGCTCGGTACGGCTGGCGCCGGTGGCGATGTCCGCGCCCGGGTTGATCACGACGCAGACCACGGTGAAGCAGATGCCGAAGGTGAAGTAGACGCCGCCGCCCAGCTTGGCGTTGCGGTCGCCGTTGACGTCGGTGAGGCTGCCGTGGAACGGCACCGGCGGCTCGAACCCGTTGCCGGTGTTGAAGCCGACCCGGATCGGGCTGCCGGAGAGGACCTGGTCCAGCAGTCCGTCGCCGTTCATGTCGGCGAGCGTCCCGGCGGAGGAGGACCGGCCCTGGCTGAACGAGGCGCCACCGGCGAAGCCGTAGAAGTCGGTGTTGAAGCCGATGTTCAGCCCGGCGTTGGTGCCGCTGCCCTTGTTCAGGCCGGCGGGGTTGCGCCACTGCTCGGCGGCGGCGAAGGCGTACCCGAGGTTGAGCGCGACCTTGCCGTTCTCGTACACCCGGTCGGGCAGGCTGTCGCCGTTGACGTCGAGCAGGTCGAACGCCCCGTCGGAGCGGGTGCCGCCGAAGCTGCCGCCCACGCCCAGCGGCGGCATGTCGTTGCCGGACTGGGCGCTGGTGGCCGCGGAGGTGCCGGGCGGGCTGTCGTACCCGCGGCCGGTGGAGATGGTCCGGGCCGCGCTGCCGGCGCTGGCGTTGCCGGAGACGTTGGTGCTGCGCCGCACCGCGCCGTCGGGCAGCGTGCCCTTGGTGTCGCCGAGCGCGCCGTCCGGGTCGGTGTACTGCACCGCGCCGGCCCCGACCACGTCGGGGAACTGGTCGCCGTTGAGGTCGAGGAAGTCGACCTGCCCGGTGCTGTCGCCGGTGGCCAGGCTGCCACCGATCGACCCGATGCCGCCGCCGACGCTGCCGGTCAGCGACACCTGCTGCGACCGGGACAGCCGGGGCACCGCGGTCGCCCCGGCGAAGTCCTGCGGCCGGGGCAGGTTGATCGAGTCCACGCCCAGCCGGGAGCTGCTGACGCTGCTCCGGGCGATCCAGGAGTGCTCACCGGCGCCCCACCGACCGTCCTGCGGCGACGGGGTGAACGGGGTGACCTTCGGCGGGTCGACCCGGGGGTCGGCGGCGAAGTCGTCCTTCTGCGCCTGCGGGTCGACGCTGTCGGGCAGCTGGTCGCCGTAGTGCTCGTCGACCACCAGGTCGTCCTGGTTGATCGGCTGGGTGGCCCGGTCCCTGTTGCCGTTGTAGCCGACCGCGCCCCAACCCCGGTACGGCTGCGGGAACGCCCCCTCCTCGGCGGCGCTGTGGAAGGCGCTCGGCGCGCCCGACCCGCCCACGGTGACCGACTGGCCGGTGAGGAACGCGCGCAGCTTCGGGTCGGTGGTGCTGAAGTCGAACCACAGCTCGTCACCGGTGTCGGCGGTGATGTCGAACGCTCCGGGCGGAGTCAGCACCCCGTTGGTGACCTGGAAGTACCGCTTGGCCACCAGCTCGCCGCGGCGCTTGACGGTGAACGCCACCCGGGCGGTGGGGTGCTCGGCGCCGAAGGCGAAGCTCACCGTCGGCTCCACGCTCAGCGTCCCGCCGCTGGTGACGGTGTACGTAGGCTGCGGCGCGGTCAGCCCGTCGACCGGGTACAGGTCGAGGGTGTACGGCGGGTGCACGTCGATGAAGGGCTTGCCGTTGGCGTCGGTGAGCCGGTCGACCCCCGGGGCGGCGGTGTAGTAGGCCCGCGGCGTCCAGGTCAGCTTGTCCACGTCGACCGGGGAGTCGACCCGGATCCGCCACTGCAGCGTCTGTCCCTGCTGGACGTCCACGTCGAGGTTCACCGGCACGCTGCCGGTGGTGCCGGCGGCCAGCGTCTGCTCCAGCACCGGCGTGCCGTTGCGGGTGATCAGCACGGTCACGTCGTCGGAGGTGGCGCCGGCCTTCACCAGGTCGCCGGAGAGGTGCATGGTGCCGGTCAGCGGCACCTTCACCGTGGCGGCCCGGCCGCCGAGGGTGAAGTCGCGCGAGGCCTGGAACCGGTACGACGCCAGCCCGTTGACGTCCAGCGGGTCGCCCACCCCGACGTAGCTGACCTTCGGGTCCCAGGTCACCTCGTCCAGTCCGCCGTCGGCGGCCGAGCCGACCCGGAAGTAGAGCCGGTCGCCGCGTGACACGGTGACCGCGTCCACGCCGGTCGGCGTCTTCGCGCCGTCGTCGTCGGCCTCGATCCGCGCCGACCAGAGTTCGGTGCCCTCCTTCTGCACCGCCGCCCGGACCCCGTCGGCGGTACGCGACTCAGCGCGCGCGGCGGCGGTGCCGGGGGCCAGCTGCACCGCGCCCTCGACCTTGACCGTGCCGTCGTACGGCGCCACCCACCGGCGGACGCTGTCCAGCAGCGGGAACGAGTCGGTCAGCCGGTCCCGGTCGGCGTTGAACGAGTCGAACAGGCCGGTCGCGTCGACCTCGCCCTGGCCGATCGGGACGGGGGTGTCGCCGCTGACCCCGTAGACCGGGACACCGTTGGCGCCCACCCGGCCGAACAGCACGCTGGCGCCGTCGACCAGGTCCTGGATGCCGTCGCCGTTGACGTCGTTGAAGTACTGCTCGGTGGTGGCGAACGAGTTGACGTAGTCGAGCTGGGCGGCGGCCGCGCCCAGGTAGCCCTCGACGCCCAGGGTCAGGGTGTTGCTGGACTCGCCCATGATCCCCGGCAGGTTCAGCGGCTGCGCCTGGGCGGCGAACGTCGCCTCGCCGGTCGGGCCGGAGAGGTTCTTGCGGTACTTCACCGACCCGCCGTCGCGGAAGACCTTGTCGGGCAGCGAGTCGCCGTCGACGTCCACCAGCGCCAGCAGCCCCTTGTCGCTGCCGTGGCTGAAGCCGACCTTCACGCCGACCGAGCCGGACTTGCTGGGCGAGCTGCCGACGCCGACGTACAGGTGGCCGCCGCCGCTGGTGTTGGTGTTGGCGTTCAGCGCGCTGGCGTTGCCGGCCTGCTCCGGGGTGAGGTTCAACGCGGCGCTGCTGAGCCCGTCACCGGGCGAGGTCCACGGCTGCGCCCGGAACGCCTGGTACTGCCCGGCGGAGTCGCGGATGTCGTCGTGGTAGCTGAACCGGTGCCGGTTGAACTCATGGTCGTCGGCGTCGTACTGGATCACCGCGTCGAGCAGCGTCTTGGCGAACGCGCCCCGCTTGTAGGTGAACTCGTAGCGGCGGATCAGGCTGTCGTCGAGGGTGACCCGCACCTCGCGGAGCAGGTCCGCGGTGACCCGCTTGAAGCCGCCCCGGGCGTCGATGGAGGTGTCGACGCGCAGCGCCTCGCCCCGCTCGCGGTCCCGGTCGAAGCTCACCGCGTACCGGCCCTCACTGGTGCCCTGGCCGGTGTAGGTGATCTTCTCGACGTAGAGGTTGCGACCGGGCACGCTGCCGCCGGCCAGGCCGGTGTCGTCCACCTTGGCGTAGTGGTAGCGCATGAAGTTGCCGCGCGGGTCACGGACCTCGCGGACCGACCAGAGGAAGACGTTGCCCGCGTCGTCGGCCAGGCTGGCGTCGGTGGCCGGCCCGCCGGCACCCGCCACCGCCCCGTAGTGCCAGTGGATGCCGTTCTTGTCGGTGACCTCCCAGGTGTAGTTCTTCGGGTTCGTGCCGTGCCGCACGATCCGCGCGAAGCTGCCCTCGACCCGGGTGTGGAAGACCTTCTCGGCGCTGCGGGGCACCGGCGCGCCCCGATGCGCCACGGGGGTGAGCTGTTCGCCGTTGAGCAGGTACGTCTCGGTCTCCGTCGCGCCGGCGTACCGGGGCACGCCCCACCGGGTGTCCACCGAGATGCTGGGCACCGAGAGGTCCCAGCCGACGCCGGTCCAGCCGTTGCCGGAGGAGGAGCTGTAGGAGAGGCCGAGCTGCGGGGTCAGGCCCTGCCGGCCCGGCGGCACCTGGATCGGGTACGCCAGGTGGTTCTCACCCTGGTTGTTCGCCGACGGCGGGGCGATCAGGTTGATCCCGGATCCGGGGTCGGCGGCCTGGATGCCCTTGATCTGGTTGGGGTTGAACTGCACGCCCTCCGGGTGCTCCGGCACCGTCACCGTCGCGTTGATCATGTCGGTGAAGTGGTCGGTCAGCGAGGTGACGGTGTGGTTGACCTCGTCCACCGACACCCGCTCCAGGACCTGCCAGCAGGTCTGCACGTCGTCGAAGAAGTACGTGTAGATGTCCTGGGCGGTGAACTCGTCGGTGAGCAGCGCCGGGTCGTACGGCAGCGTGACCTGGATCGAGGCGGCGAACTGCTGCGGGTGCGGGGTGAACCGGTAGCCACCCCCCTTCGTCTTGCCGGTCACGTTGGTCATGCCGCTGTCCAGTTTCGGGGTCAGTCCCGGCGGCAGGACGGTGACGCCGATCCCGGTCGGCAGCCGGACCGCCTTGGGCCCGATGGCCAGCTTCGCCCCGCCGTACGAGACGGTGGTGGCGATCCCGGGCGCGACCACCTGCTGGTAGTCCGGCAGGGTCGCCGCCACGTCGGTCATCGCCGCGGTGTCGGCGCTCTCGCCGCAGGCCGGGCCAGGGGTGGTCGCCGACTGGGTGCTGGTGCGGTCCGGTCTGGGGCGCGCCACCGAGGCGGACAGTCCGGAGGTGACGAGGGCGAGCACCGCGAGGACGGCCAGCAGCCTGGTCCATCGGCTCGTCAGAGCGTGGAGGCGGAACCCGGGGAGGGGAGGATGCCACATGGTCGAGACCCCTTCGGCGGCACACGTGGGACGAGGGCTCACGCAGTATCGACAGGTCTCAGTGCCGGGCGACATTGGCCATCGCTGTATTTAAACTGTCGGATAGTAGATGTAACGCCTACTCAGCGTGAGGCGCTGCGGCTTCCCTTGTCGGCACGCCCGCCCCGGATTCGGCTCCGCGCGGCACCGCCGGCCGAGGCTCCCGGGCCCCCCGGCGGAGCCCGCCGACCAGCAGCGGAGCCACCGTCAGCACCAGGCACGCCGCCGACATCACCAACAGCGCCGGGATCAGCCCGAGCGCCGCCGCCGACCAGCCGCCCAGCAGCGCGCCGACGGGCAGCCCCAGGAAGGCCAGCGAGCCGGAGATGCCGATCACCCGGGTCTGCAACGCCTCCGGCACCCGCTCGTAGAGCGCCGCGCCCAGCAGCGGGTTCACCGTCGCGATCGCCATCCCGGACAGGAACGTCACGGTGAGCACCACCACCAGCTCGTCGCTGAGCGCGAGCGCCAGCAGCCGGGGCGTACCGCTGGCCGCCGCGCCCACCGCGAAGGTCAGCTGGCGGGGTAGCCGCGGCCCGGCGGCGGTGAAGAGCAGGTTGCCCAGCAGCGCGCCGCCGGAAAAGACCCCCAGCACCAGGCCGAAGCCGGCCGGGTCGCCGAACACCTCGGCCACCCAGAGCGGGATGTAGACCGCCACGCTGGCGTTGGCGAACATGTTCAGCGCGGAGACGACCACCAGCATGGTCAGCAGCACCGGGTCGGTGCGCAGGTAGCCGAAGCCGCCGCGCAGCGCCCGCAGGTAGCTCTCCCGGGGCGCCGGTTCCGCCGGCGCCGGTGGCCGCACGAGGACACCGATCAGCAGCGCGCAGACCGCGAAGGTCGCCGCGTCGATCCAGATCGCCCGGGTCACCCCGACCCAGTCGATGAGCAGCCCGCCGAGCACCGCGCCGAACAGCGTCACCCCGCGCACCAGCCCGTCGTAGGCGGAGGTGAGCCGGATGAGTGGCACCCCGGCGCGCTGCGCGGCCGGGCGGAACATCACGTGCTTGACCCGGTCGCCGATGCCGCGCAGCCCGCCGGCGACGGCGACCAGCGCGACCAGCGCGCCGAACCCCAGCCAGGGCGCCAGCGCCACCACCGCCATCGCCACCGCGCTCGCGGCGTCCGCGACGATCGAGGTACGGCGCACCCCGAACCGGTCGGCCCAGGGGGTGGCCAGCGCGCTGGAGAGCATGTACGGCAAGGTCTCCGCCGCCGCGACGAGGCCCATCTTCGTGGGGCTGCCGGTGGTCTCCAGCACCAGCCAGGGGATCGCCACCACCGAGATCCGGCTGCCCAGGTTGGAGATCAGGTCGGCGGCGACCAGGACGGTCAGCTCCCGCCGCGGCTTCACGCCGGGCTGCCGATCCCCGCTCCGGTGGCCTCCGGCGCCGGTGGGTGCGCGGCGGCGTGCCGGGCCCGCAGGGCCAGCTTGTCCACCTTGGCCGAGCGGTTGAGCGGCAGCGCGTCGAGGAACTCCACCCCGCCGGGTGCCCAGGTCTCACTCAGCTCGGCGGTCACCAGCGCGATCAGCTCGTCGCCGGTCGCCGTGGCCCGCGGCGCGCGCACCACGTACGCGTAGGGCAGCTCGCCGGCGACCGGGTCGGGTACGCCGATCACCGCGGCGGCGCGTACCTCGGGGTGGCCGGCGAGGACGTCCTCGATCGGGCGGGAGTAGATCGGCCAGCTGCGCTGCCGGGTGAGGATCCGGTCCTGCAGCCGGTCGACCAGGTAGAGGTAGCCCTCGTCGTCGAGGTGGCCGATGTCGCGGGTCCGGACCCAGCCGTCGACCAGCGTCTCGGCGGTCAGCTCCGGCTGGCCGTGGTACCCGGCGAAGCTCAGGTTGGTGCGCACCCACACCTCGCCGTCGGCGCCCGGGGGCAGCACCCGCCCGTCGGCGTCGCGGATCTCGATCGCCACGTCCCCGTACGGCTTCCCGCAGGAGCACAGCCGCTGCGGGTGGGCCGGATCCTCGGCCAGGCCGGGCAGCGCGGTGATCACGACGGCCTCGCTGAGGCCGTACACGATGCGCAGGACCGGGCCGAAGCGCGCGATCGCCTGCCGCAGCCGGGCCGGCGCGGCGGGCCCGGCGCCCACGTTGAACATGAACATGGCGGAGAAGTCCGCGCCGTCCAGGGCCGGGTGGTCGAGCACCTGGTAGAGCATCGGCGGGGTGACGAAGGTGGAGTTGATCGCCTCCTGTTCCACGGTGCCGATGAACGCCACCGGGTCCCACTGCTGGCGCAGGAAGAGCACGCCGCCGGTGAAGAGGTTGAACAGCGTGGTGATCTGCCCGCTGGCCAGCCACATCGGCGAGTGCGACAGGTGCCGCAGCAGCGGGAACCCGGCGGCCCGGAAGTCGGCGGCCAGGGCGAGGATCTGCCGGTAGAAGCTCTCCCGGTGGTGCACCAGCTTGGGCGTGCCGGTGGTGCCGCTGGTCTGCAGGAACGACTCCGGCGCGGGCGGGGCGGCGGGCAGGTCGACCGGGCCGCCGGGGGTGAGCTCGGCGCCGAGGCGCAGCACCGGCACCCCGGGCAGCGAGGCGGCGATCTGGACGCCCAGGCCGTCGGTGGCCCGGGCGTCGTGCACGAAGACGTCGGGACGGGCCAGCCGGACGAACTCGTCGATCTCCCGGCGCGAGGTGACCGGGGCGATCCACATCGTCCGGCAGCCCAACAGGTGCAGCGCGAGCTGGAGCAGCGGCCCCTCGACCGCGTTGCCGAGCATCACCAGCACCGCCGCGCCGGGCCGTACGCCGTGCGCGGCGAGCGCTCCG
Source organism: Micromonospora purpureochromogenes (assembly GCF_900091515.1). Taxonomy (NCBI): domain Bacteria; kingdom Bacillati; phylum Actinomycetota; class Actinomycetes; order Micromonosporales; family Micromonosporaceae; genus Micromonospora; species Micromonospora purpureochromogenes. Next base: position 3,267,132 of record NZ_LT607410.1, read on the forward strand.
GCCAGCCCGCGCACCTCGTCGGTGACCTCGGTGTAGCTGAGCCGCCGGCCGTCGCCGACCAGCGCCTCCCGGTCGCCGAAACCGGCGAACAACTCCAACGCCTGGTGCACGTAGCTGGTCGGTCGATCGGTCATCGCACAGCCCCCAGTCGATGCGTGGCGGCCGGCGCGACCTGCCCGGTGGGACGCGTCGCGGCGACCGGCAGACAATGGCATCCGGGCAGGTCAGAGCCCGGGACGCGACGGGGTGCGCGGCATGGCGACCGCACCGCCGCCGGATAGGAGCCTAGGGGCGGGACGTCCTGACCGGACAGAGCCGAACGGTGCCCGCCGGCTCTCCCCGGACATTTGATCTGGTCGATCGGGTTGATTGACGCCCGTCAGCGCCAGCGGCTAGGTTTCTGGACCATCGTCCGGGCGGTGCCGATCATGGACGCCGACTCCGGGCTGCCAACGATGGAGGTTCCATGTCGACCCCGAAGAGATGGCACGTCATAGCTTCCGCGGCCACCGTGCTGGTCGTGGCCACCCCGGCAGTGGTGGCCAGCGCCGGCCCGTCCGACACCGACACCACCCGGCACGGGCAGGGCGAGTGGGCGGGCAGCTGGGCCGCGGCGGTCACCCGCGGCAACACCGTCGGCCTGACCAACACCGGTCTCAACAACCAGAGCATCCGGATGATCGTGCACACCAGCGTCGGCGGTGACCGGCTGCGCGTACGACTGACCAACCTCTACGGCGACCAGGCCGTCAAGGTCGGCCACGCGACCGTCGCCCGGCCGAACACCGCGACCCCCGACGACCGGTCCGACATCGACGCCGGCACGCTGCGCGAGCTGACCTTCGGCGGGGCGACCTCGGCCACCATCAACAAGGGGGCCGAGCTGCTCAGCGACCCGCTCGACCTCGCCGTCGAGGAGCAGGAGGACCTGGTCGTCACCCTGCACTTCCCGGTGCTCACCGGACCGGTCACCTTCCACGGCCAGTCCAAGGTCACCAACTTCATCGGCGCCACCGACCTGACCACCGCGGCCGACGGCGCCGGCTTCACCATCCGGCCCAACTGCTGCTGGATGTTCCTCTCCGGGCTGGACGTCGAGCGCCGGCACACCCCGGGCTCGATCGTCGTCCTGGGCGACTCCATCGGCGACGGCAACGGCAGCACGGTCAACGCCAACAAGCGCTGGCCCGACCTGCTCGCCGACCGGCTCGTCGACGCCCGGGCCGAGGTGCGCACCCCGGGGGTGCTCAACCTCAGCCTCGCCGGCAACCGGCTCAACCACGAGGGCCCGGAGCCGGGCGCCGGTGGCTTCCCCGGCTATAACGAGCTGGGCCCGAACGCCCTGGCCCGGCTCAACGAGGACGTCTTCCCGCAGACCGGGGTGAAGACCGTCGTCACCCACCTGGGCATCAACGACATCTGGATGTCCGGCGACTCCGCGGAGCAGATCATCGCCGCGCTGCGCCAGGTCAACCAGCAGGTCAAGGCGCGCGGCCTGGGCAGCCTGGCGGCCACCCTCACCCCGTACGAGGGGCACGGGAACCCGGGGGTGTGGACGCCCGAGAAGGACGCCACCCGGCAGGCGGTCAACAGCTGGCTGCGCGGCGCGGGCGCCCACGAGTTCGACGGGGTGCTCGACTTCGACGCGGTGCTCCGCGACCCGGCGCAGCCGAGCCGGCTGCTGCCCGCGTACGACTCGGGTGACCACATCCACCCGAACGACGCCGGCAACCAGGCGATGGCGGACGCCGTACCACTACGACTGCTCGGACTGTGACACCGGTGGGGCGGCGGGGGTGACCCGCCGCCCCACCGTCCATCCTGGGAGGAAGCACCACCGTGGACGTCGACGAGATCCTGACCGGCCTCTACAGCGAGCAGGGTCGGCAGAACCCCTATCCGTGGTACGCGGCGCTGCACGGGCACGGACCGATCAGCACCGTGCCGGCCCGCGCCGAACACCGCACGATCACCGCGGTCGCCACCGGGTACGACCTGGTCGACCAGGTGCTGCGCGACCCGCAGTGGTACAAGCAGGCCCCGCCCGGCTGGCAGGAGCAGGAGATCCTGCGCACCTTCAACTCCTCGATGATGTTCGTCAACCCGCCGGACCACACCCGGATGCGCTCGGTCTTCGCCAAGACCTTCACCCCGCGCCGGCTGGGCGCCCTCGAACCGGTGATCGTCCGGGTGGTCGACACGCTGCTGGACCGGATGGCGGAGGCGGGCGCCGACGGCGCCGAGACCGACTTCGTGGCCGACTTCGCGTACCCGGTGCCGGCGCTGGTGATGGCCGAGTTCATCGGCCTGCCCGAGTCCGACCTCGCCTGGTACCGGCAGCGGGTCGACTGGATCGACGAGTTCCTGGACGTGGCCGGGAAGACCCCGCAGCGCCTCGCCCTGGCCAACCAGGCCGCCGAGGAGCTGCGCGCCTACTACCGGGACCTGATCGCGCACCGCCGCGCGCGGCCCGGCGAGGACCTGATCAGCGGGCTGGTCGAGGCGGTGGACGCCGGCGACGTTCCGCTGACCGAGGAGGAGCTGATCAGCAACCTGATCGTGCTCTTCAACGCCAGCTTCGTGACCACCGTCTACATGTTCAGCAACGGCCTGCCGCTGCTGCTCGCGCAGCCCGACGTCGTCGCGGCGCTGCCCGGTGACGACGCGCTCGCCCGGGGCTGCGTGGACGAGGTGCTGCGGCTGGCGAGCCCGGTGCACTTCCTGGCCCGGGCCGCGCCGGACGACACCGAACTCGGCGGCGTACCGGTCCGGCGGGACGAGAACGTCCTGCTGATGATCGCCGGCGCCAACCGCGACCCGGCCCGCTTCCCCGATCCCGACCGGTTCGACCCGCGCCGGGACGGGCCGCCCTCGCTCGCCTTCGGCGTCGGCCCGCACTTCTGCCTCGGCACCGCGGTGTCCCGGCTGGAGGGGCGGCTCGCCCTGCCCCGGCTGCTGGCCCGCTTCCCGCGGCTGACGGTCACCCGGACACCGACCTACAGTGGGAGCCTCTTCCTGCGCGGCATCGACAAGCTCTTCGTCTCGACCGGCGGATAGGAGACGGCATGCCCCTCGACCCCCAGGTGGTGGCGTACCGGGCCGCGCGGGCCGCGGCCGGCACGCCGCCGCTCTACACCCGGACCCTCGCCGAGGCCCGCGCCGCCGACCTCGCCGCGATCCGCGCCGGCGGCGGCGACGTCGAGCCGGTCCACGAGGTACGCGACACCCACGTTCCCGGCCCGGCCGGCGACCTTCCGGTACGGGTGTACCGGCCGGCCGGTGACGGCCCGCTGCCCACCCTGCTGTACTTCTTCGGCGGCGGCTGGACGTTGGGCAGCGTGGACACCGCCGACGGCATCTGCCGCCGGCTCGCCAACGCCTCCGCAGGCCAGGTCGTCACGGTCGGCTACCGGCTCGCCCCCGAGCATCCGTTTCCCGCCGCGGTGCACGACTGCCACGCCGCGACGGCGTGGATCGCCGGGCACGCCGAGGAGTTCGGGGCGGACCCGGACCACCTCGTCGTCGGCGGCGACAGCGCCGGCGGCAACCTGGCGGCGGCGGTGACCCTGCTGGCCCGCGCCACCGGCCCCCGGCTCGCCGGGCAACTGCTGGTCTATCCGAACACCGACCAGCGGGCCGACCGCGCCCCGGCCGGTGACGAGGACCCGCTGCTGTTCAACCGGCACTCCGTCGACTGGTACCGGCGGCACTACCTGCCCGACGAGGCCGACGCGGCGGACCCGCTCGCCTCCCCGCTGCTCGCCGCCGACCTCGCCGGCCTTCCGTCGGCCCTGGTCGTCACCGCCGAGTACGACCCACTGCGCGAGGAGGGGGAGCGGTACGCCGAGCGGCTGCGCGAGGCGGGCGTGCCGGTCACGCTCAGCCGGTATCCCGGGATGATCCACGGGTTCTTCGCGATGCCCGGCGTCTTCGACGCCGGCCGGCGGGCGCAGGACGAGGCCGCCGCGTTCCTGCGGGACCGCTTCGCGCTGGGCGGCGCGGGATCACCACCCGGCGACGCGCGGCCGGCCGGCGAGCCTGCCGCCGGTGCACTCGCGCCCGGCGGCTGGGCCGACGGCCCGTGGCCGGCCGGCGAGCCTGCCGCCGGCGAGTCGGCCGGTGACGTCGCTGCCGCCGGAACGGGACCGGGTGGGCCGGCCGATGGCTGATCCGGTGCGCTCCGACCTGCCGACGCCCCGGCCCGCTCCGGCCGGCCCCACCGACGACGGGCCGCCGGTCTGCCTGGGGGACTTCGCCGAGCTGGCCCGGGCGGCGGTGCCGCCGGGTGTCTGGGACTACGTCGACGGCGGCAGTGGCGCCGAGACCACCCTCGCCGCCAACCGGGCCGCCCTCGACCGGGTCGCCGTGCTGCCCCGGATGCTCACCGGGGTGGACGATCCCCGCACGGCGGCGACGCTGCTGGGCCGGGAGCAGGCGATGCCGGTGGCGGTCGCGCCGATGGCGTACCAGCGGTTGCTGCACCCCGACGGCGAGTCGGCGCTGGCGGCGGCCGCCGGCGCGGCCGGGGTGCCCTACGTGCTCAGCACGCTGAGCAGCACCACCATCGAGGAGGTGACCGCCGCCGGAGCCGGGCCGGTCTGGTTCCAGCTGTACTGGCTGCGCGACCGGGCGCTGGTCGCCGACCTGCTGGACCGGGCCCACACCGCCGGCTGCGCCGCGCTGATGGTGACCGTCGACGTGCCGGTGCTCGGCCGGCGGCGGCGGGACGTGCGCAACGGCTTCGCGTTGCCGCCGGACGTCACCGCGGCGAACCTGCCCGGCGGCCGGGACGACCTCGCCCACACCGGCACGCCCGGGGTGTCGGCGATCGCCGCGCACACCGGCGCGGTCTTCGCCCCCGCGCTGACCTGGGCCGACCTGGACTGGCTGCGGGACCGTACCCCGCTGCCCCTGCTGGTCAAGGGCATCCTCGACCCGCGCGACGCGGTGCGGGCGGTGCAGGTCGGCGCGGACGCCGTGGTGGTCTCCAACCACGGCGGCCGGCAGCTCGACGGCGCTCCCGCCACCGCCACCGTGCTGCCCGAGGTGGTCGCCGCCGTCGCCGGCCGCGCCGAGGTGCTGCTGGACAGCGGCATCCGCAGCGGCACCGACGTGCTGCGCGCGCTCGCCCTCGGCGCGACCGGGGTGCTGCTGGGCCGGCCGATGCTCTGGGCCCTGGCGGCCGGAGGGCGGGCCGGCGCGGAGACGGCGCTGGCGCTGCTCGCCGCCGAACTGCGCGACGCGCTCACCCTCGCCGGCTGCGCCGACCCGGCGGCGGCCCGCGACCTGCGTACCCTGATCGGAGGCTGAGCCGTGGACGAACCGGTGGACCTGGACCTCGCCTCGTTGCACCCGGCCGTCGACGACCCGGCGTTGAACTCGATGAACTTCCTCAACGAGGTGGCCCAGCACTGGCCGGACGCGGTGTCGCTGGCCGCCGGCCGCCCGTGCGAGGAGTTCTTCGACGACGACGCGCCGCGCCGCTGGCTGGACCGGTTCCGCCGGCACCTCGTCGAGGACCTCGGGCAGCGTCCCGAGCAGGCGCGACGCACCTTGTTCCAGTACGGCCGGACCAAGGGCGTCGTCCACCAGCTCGTCGCCCGCAACCTCGCCGTCGACGAGGGCGTCCACGTCGACCCCGAGGCGGTCGTCGTCACGGTGGGCTGCCAGGAGGCGATGTTCCTGGTGCTGCGCGCGCTGCGCGCCGGGCCCCGGGACGTGCTGCTCGCGGTGGCCCCGACGTACGTGGGGCTGACCGGCGCGGCCCGCCTGCTGGACCTGCCGGTGCGGCCGGTGGCGGGCGGCCCGGCCGGGGTGGACCTGGCCGACCTGCGCGACCAGGTGCGTCGGGCCCGTGCCGAGGGACTGCGGCCCCGGGCCTGCTACGTGATGCCGGACTTCGCCAACCCCTCCGGCGCCAGCGTCAGCCTGGCGGATCGGCGGCGCCTGCTCGACCTGGCCGCCGAGGATGAGCTGCTGCTGATCGAGGACAACCCGTACGGCCTCTTCCCGGCCGGCGAGCAGGGCCGGCTGCCCACCCTCAAGGCGCTGGACACCCGGCGTCGGGTGGTCTACCTCGGCTCGTTCGCCAAGACGGTGCTGCCCGGCGCGCGGGTCGGGTACGTGGTCGCCGACCAGCGGGTCGCCGGCCGCGACGGCACCGTCGGGCTCCTCGCCGACCAGCTCGCCAAGATCAAGAGCATGGTCACCGTGAACACCTCGCCGCTGGCCCAGGCGATCATCGGCGGGGCGCTGCTGGAACACGACTGCTCGCTGGTCACCGCCAACGTGCGCCAACGGGCGGCGTACGGCCGCAACCTGCGCCACCTGCTCGCCGGTCTGGCCCGGCGGTTCCCGGCCCCCTCGCCGGTGCGCTGGAACGCGCCGGCCGGCGGGTTCTTCGCGGTGGTCACGGTGCCGTTCCCGGTCGATGACGCGCTGCTGCGCCGCTCGGCGGAGCGCTACGGCGTGCTGTGGACCCCGATGGCGCACTTCTACGACGACGGCGCGCCCGTCGACGCGCTGCGCCTGTCGGTCAGCGCGGTCACCCCGGACCAGATCGACCTCGGCCTGGACCGGCTCGCCGCGCTGGTCGCCGACGAATTGACCACCACCGGCTCGCCGAGCGCGCTGGTCAATTCCGATGCGGTCCGCTGAGCTCGCCGGAGCCACGGGGGATCAGCCGGCTCGCCACCAGGTGGGTCGTCGGCCGCCACTGTTCCCCGTCGAGCCGCCGAAAGATCAGTGACGCGGCGACCCGACCCATCTCGGACGGGTCCTGCGCGACGACCGTGACGGCCGGCTGGAGGAGGTCGGCGAGGGGGAAGTCGTCGAAGCCGACCAGGGCGACCTCGTGCTGCCGGCCGAGCTGCTGCAGCGCCCGGATGGCCCCGACGGTGACCAGGTTCCGCGCGGTGAAGAGCGCGGTGGGCGGTGAGCCGGCGGACAGCAGTCGGTGCACGGCCTCCTCCGAGGCCCGCTCGGTGTGCAGGTCGTGCACCATGGTCGCGGGCGACGGTCGGATGCCGTGGTCGCTGAGCGCTTCCTTGTAGCCCTGGAACCGTTGACGCGCCGTCGGGATGCTCCGCAGGTCGCCCAGGTAGGCGATGTCGCGGTGTCCGTGTCGGATCAGGTGGTGCACCGCCGCCGCCGCGCCCTCGTGGTTGTCGGTGAGGACAGCGTCCACCGGCAGACCGACCGGCGGCCGGTCGACGAACACCACCGGGGTGCCGGTGTCGACCTCGCCGGCGAGGTACCGCTGGTCGTCACTGGCCGGGACGACGACCAGGGCGTCCGCCTGCCGCCTGGTGAAGGCGCGGACGAGTTCGCGTTCCCGCTCCGGGTCTTCGTCGACGCTGCCCGCGAAGATGAGGACCCCCCGGTCCCGGGCGGCGTCCTCCAGTGCCCGGTGCAGGGCGGCCGAGAACGGGTTGGCCAGATCCTCCAGCACGGCGGCGATCGCCGCGCTGCGACCGCTGGACCGGCGGAGGCTGCTCGCGGTGAAGTTGGGCCGGTAGTCCAGTTGCGCGATCGCCCGCTGCACCGCCGCGGTCTTGGGTGCCGACACGCCGGCCTCGCCGTTGACGACCCGGGAGACCGTCTTCGGGCTGACCCCGGCGAGCATGGCGACGTCCCGCAGCGTCGGTCGGGCCTTGCCGGTGCTCGTCGTTGCGGAGGCGGCAACGTGCATGGGCGCTCCTACCGGGACGGGTGCGGCGGCGCGGGCGGGGCCACGACGTCCGCCGTGGCCCCGACCGAACATGATCGAGCCCAGGTTATCCCCATACCGACCGCAGCGGCCGGACGGTCAGCGACCGTACGAGCACCTCACCGCCCTCGGCGAAGAGGCGGGTCCGATCGCTGGTGGGCGACGGGAAGACCTGGTCGGTGATGGTGGTCTCACCCGCCCCGCCGAACACCTCCACCGAGGAGCGGTCCACGTACGCCGTCATCCGCACCCGGTTCCCGTCGACCGACAGCGGGCCGGAGTGCACACCGGGGAAGAGCGGACCGACGTCCACCAGGCCGGCGTGCGTCCGGTCGACGAAGAGGCGGCGGGCACCGACGTCGTACCCGATCAGGGTGCGTTCCTGGTCACCGGCCCGGACCTGGAGGCCGAAGCGGTCCGCGTCGCGGAGCTCGAACTCCGCCTGGATCTCCAGCACGCTGCCGTCCGCCGCCGCAGGCAGGTCGAGCACCCCGGGCGGGACGGTGGCGTCGTGCAGCGTGAACGCGGCGCCGCCACCGCGCAGGGCGGTCGGTCGCCCGGCCGGCTGCTGGACGAGGCGCACCTCGCCGTCGACGGTCTTCAGCCCGAACTCCCGGGGCAGGGCCATCGCGCCGCGCCAGGGTGAGGTGGGGATGCTGCCGGCGTACTGCCAGTTGTTCATCCAGCCGATCACGACGCGCCGGCCACCGGGGACGTTGTCGTACGAGACCGCCGCGTAGAAGTCCTTGCCGTAGTCGACCCAGTCGTAGCGTTCCAGCTCGCCGGGTGCCGGCCGGTCGGCGAACATGACGTGGTCGACGAGGATGTGTCCCCAGCCGCCGGAGTTGAAGTCGTTGATCTCCAGATGGGCCCGCCGGCCGGCCAGGTCGCGTACGTCCCAGCTCACCCAGTCCAGGCGCTCGCTGTCCCTGCCGGTGGCGGTCCGGACCACCTCGCCGTCCACGACGAGGTTGACCGCGGTCTCCACCGACCGGGGCAGCACCGGCTCGTCGGTGGCGACGAGGTGGTCGACCAGCAGGTGCCCCCAGCCCCCGGTGTGCTGGTCGACGATCCGCAACCGGGCGCTGCGGCCCCGGAACTCGGTCACGTCCCAGCTACGCCAGTTCATGAAGCCGGAGAAGTTCCCGGTGCCGGTGCGCACCACCTCGCCGTCGACCAGCAACTCGACCACGGTACGGCCCGCGCCGGCGTCCAGGTGGCCACCGGCGCCGACGAGCAGGCCCAGGTGGTTGCGGTCGATGGTGAACTCGGGTGACGTCAGCGTGCCGGTCGTGGAGTCGGCCTCGTAAAAGGTGGTGAGCAGCTTCTCGCCGACGTGGCCCCGCTCCGAGCGGGTCGGACCCACCACCGGCGCGCGGCCGCGCAGCCCGCCGGTCGCGGTCCAGCCGGCCTGCTCGTACGTCTGCCCGTCGGGCAGTTCGAAGTCGAGCACCGGCTCGGCGCCGGCGGGCACGGCGTCGGTGGTGGTGCCGGCCAGGTGCGGGTGGGCGCCGCCGCCGACGAGCAGGTTCAGGTAGTCCTGCTCGATGCTGAAGTCAGGGGAGACCATCCGACCCCGGGGCGCGTCGAAGCCGAGGAAGCTGTTGACGAGGGCCCGGCCCTGGAAGCCGCTGACCTGCTGCTGGCCGGGCACCGTACCGGGATACGGTCCGGTCCCGAACGGGCCGGGCCCCGACGCCGGATCGTTCTGGACCGTCCATCCCGCGTAGTCGCCCTCGAAGTCGGCAAAGACCTTTCCGGCCGGCGGCGCCGGCTCGCCCTCCACCACGGTCTCCGCGGTGAACGTGGTGCCGTCCCAGTCGCCGAGGAAGTACTGCGCCCCCGAGCCGCCGGCCACCGCGCCGGGGTTGAGGTTGACCACCAGGACCCACTTGCGGCGCTGCGGGTCGCCGTCGACCGGCAGCTCGAACAGGTCCGGCACCTCCCACACGCCGCCGACCGCGTTGGCCGGGCCGAAGTCGCTCAGGTGACGCCACGAGCGGAGGTCGGACGAGCCGTAGAAGCTCACCTTGTGCTCGGTGGCGAGCACGACCGCCATGGTCCACTGCCCGGATCTGGTGTCCCAGAAGACCTTCGGGTCGCGGAACTCGCGGGAACCGAGGTCGAGCACGGGATTGCCGGCGTACTTCGTCCACGTGCGACCGCGGTCGGTGCTGTAGGCCAGCGACTGGGCCTGGATGCCGGTGGCCGGGTACCAGCTGGTGTAGACGGCGACCATCGCCGGGGCGCCCGGGGCGCCGAAGCCGGACGTGTTGCGCTCGTCCACCACGACCGAGCCCGAGAAGATGTGCTCGTCCGCCGAGTACCCAATGGCGACCGGCAGCTCCTCCCAGTGCTGCAGGTCTCGGCTGACCGCGTGGCCCCAGGACATGTTGCCCCACTGCGCGCCCTCGGGGTTGTACTGGTAGAAGAGGTGCCACTCGCCCTCGTACCACACCAGCCCGTTGGGGTCGTTCATCCAGTTGCGCTCGGGGCTGAAATGGACCTGTGGTCGGTACGGCTCGTCCCTGGTCGCGGTCGACGCCCCGGCGGCACCCGGCACCAGCGCCACGAGAGTCGCGGCGGCCACGGCCAGCCATCGGCGAATCCTCATCCCGTCCTCCGTCCGTCCAGAGCGTCCGGCACCCGCTGCCGGTGCCGGGGTTCGCCCGTGGCCGAAATCGTGTGGCTGGCTGACATCGATGTCAAGGGTTACGCCGGAGTTACGCCTCGGTTAGGAAAAACCAGGCATGTGCCCATTGACATCCCTGTGGTGCTCACTTGAAACTGCGCTGACATCGTTGTCATCGACTCTCCGGTTCCGCCGGGCGTCATCGAGGGAGAACACATGTTCCAGCGCATCGTCCGCCGCCGCGCGGCCCTGCTGGTCGCCGCCGCGGCAGCAACCAGCCTGGTCGTCACCGGATGCGGCGACAGCTCGGGCGACGGCGGTTCGGGCAGCAAGACCGTCGCCGTCTCGCTGATCACCAAGAACTCCACCAACCCGTTCTTTGTCACCATGCAGCAGGGCGCGAAGAAGGCCGCCGACGCGGAGGGCGTGAAGCTGACCCTGGCCGCCGGCAAGGAGGACGGCGACGAGGCCAGCCAGGTGCAGGCCATCGAGGACGCGATCGCCCGGGGTGACGCGGGCATCCTCATCACCCCGAACGGCCCTGGCGTGAACCCGGCCATCAAGAAGGCCCGCGACGCCGGGCTCTACGTCATCGCGCTGGACACCCTGCCCGACCCGGCGGACACCGTGGACATCACGTTCGCCACCGACAACTTCAAGGCCGGTGAGCTGATCGGCAAGTGGACGGCAGCCCAGCTCGCCGGCAAGCCCGCGACCATCGCTCTGCTGGACCTCTTCAACGACAAGGTCGTCTCGGTCGACTACGACCGCGACCAGGGCTTCCTGACCGGGATGGGCATCGCCACCGCCGACCGGAAGAAGAACGGCGACGAGGCGAAGACGGGCAGCTACTCGGGCGGCACCTACACGATCGCCTGCAACGAGCCGACCAACGGCGCCGAGGACGGCGGTCGCACCGCGATGGAGAACTGCCTGACCAGGAACCCGGACATCAACGTGGTCTACACCATCAACGAGCCGGCCGCCGTCGGTGCCCACAAGGCCCTCCAGGCGGCGGGCAGGACCCAGGGCGTGCTGGTCGTCTCCGTCGACGGTGGCTGCGACGGCGTCCGCCAGATCAAGGACGGGATCATCGGCGCCACCTCCCAGCAGTATCCGCTGAAGATGGCCGAGCTCGGCGTGCAGGCGATCAAGAAGATCGCGAACGACGGGGAGAAGCCGAAGACCTCCGCGGGCCTCGATTTCTTCGACACCGGCGTCACCCTGGTCACCGACAAGGCGGCCACCGGCGTCGAGAGCATTACCAGCACCGACGGCGCGCAGCGCTGCTGGGGCTGAGCCACCACCGCCACGGCCGAGGAGCCCGGGGAAACGCCACCCCGGGCCTTCGGCCGGGCGGCCCGTCCGCCACCGTCGACAACGGCAGGGAGCCCGCCGTGACCACCACGACACCACCGACCACCGCCGCACAGCAGTTCGCCCTGCGCCGGCAGTCGCCACTGCAACGCGTCCAGCACCTGCTGCACGCGCACCCCGCGATCAGCCCGTTCCTCGTGCTGGTCATCTCGTTCGTCGTCTTCTCGACCCTCAACCCGCGGTTCGCCTCGCCGAACTCGCTGTCGCTCGTCCTGCAGCAGGTCGCGGTCATCGGCGCGCTCGCCGTCGGGCAGACACTGGTCATCCTGACCGCCGGCATCGACCTGTCGGTCGGCGCCATCACGATCCTGGCCATGATGCTCGCGGCCAAGCTGGCCGAGGGTCAGGGGCTACCCGGCCTCCTCGCCGTCGTCCTCGCCGTCGCGGTCGGCGCCGGCGCGGGAGCGCTCAACGGGACGCTGGTGACGCGGTTGAAGCTGCCGCCCTTCATCGTCACGCTCGGCACGCTCAGCGTCTTCACCGCCATCGGGCTGCTCTACTCCGGCGGCCAGAGCGTCCAGGCCACCGACCTGCCGGCGGTGCTGAGCTGGACCGGCGAGTCCTTCCCGGTGGGGCGATTCCGGATCACCGCCGGTGTCGTCGCGGTCGTCGTCCTCTACCTCGCGGTCGGCTTCGCCCTGGCGAAGACCGCCTGGGGCCGGCACGTCTACGCCGTCGGCGACGACAAGGAGGCCGCCCGGCTCGCCGGCATCCGGATCGACCGGGTCCTGCTCAGCGTCTACGTCGTCGCCGGCGCCATCTACGGCATCACCGCCTGGATCCTGATCGGACGTGCCGGTGCGGCCAGTCCGAACGCCATCACCGACGCCAACCTGGAGAGCATCACGGCCGTGGTCATCGGCGGCACCAGCCTCTTCGGCGGCCGGGGTGCGGTGCTCGGCACCCTGCTCGGCGCGCTGATCGTCGGGTTCTTCCGCAGCGGCCTCTCCCTCGCCGGGGTCGACGACCAGTACCGGGTACTGGCGGTCGGCCTGCTGGTGATCCTCGCCGTGGCCGTGGACCAGTGGATCAGGAAGGTGAGGTCATGACCGCCACCACCACGCACACCCCGGCCGACCGGTCGGGTCCGCCGGACAGCGCGCAGCGGTCCCCGGTGCTCTCGGCCCGGGGCCTGGTCAAGACGTTCGGCAAGGTCGTCGGGCTCGACGGGGTGGACCTCGACCTGTACCCCGGTGAGGTGCTCGCCGTCATCGGCGACAACGGCGCGGGCAAGTCCACGCTTATCAAGTGCCTGACCGGAGCGTTGACCCCCGACTCCGGGGAGCTCTTCCTCGAGGGCAGGCCGGCGCAGTTCAAGCGCCCGCAGGACGCGCGCGAGGCCGGTATCGAGACTGTCTACCAGACGTTGGCCGTGGCGCCGGCGCTGGACATCGCGAGCAACCTCTTCCTGGGCCGGGAGAAACGGCGACGCGGGGTGCTGGGGTCGGTGTTCCGGATGCTCGACCAGAAGGGCATGCGGCGGGAGGCCAGCCAGGCCCTCACCGACCTCGGGATCGGCACCCTGCAGAACGTGACGCAGGCGGTGGAGACCCTCTCGGGTGGCCAGCGGCAGGCGGTCTCGGTGGCCCGGGCCGCGGCCTTCGGCAGCAAGGTGATCGTGCTGGACGAGCCGACCGCGGCGCTCGGCGTGAAGGAGTCCAACCAGGTGCTCAGGATGATCGAGGAGGTCCGCTCGCGGGGCCTGCCGGTGATCCTGATCAGCCACAACATGCCGCACGTGTTCGAGGTCGCCGACCGCATCCACATCCAGCGGCTGGGCCGCTGCGCCGGCGTGGTGACCCCACGGTCGCACACGATGCCCGAGGCGGTGGCGATCATGACCGGTGCGACCACCCTCGAGGAGACACCGGGCCGGGCGGCGGGCTGAGTCGGTGGCAGCGGTGGACGGGGCGCCAGGATGCCCCGGCAGGAGAGGAACGACGTGATCACGGTAGTCGGCGAGGCTCTGGTGGACCTGATCGAGCACGAGCCGGGGGAGACGGTGGCCCGTCCCGGGGGCAGCCCCGCGAACGTCGCCGTCGCGCTCGCCCGGCTCGGTCAGCCCACCAGCCTGCTGACCCAGCTCGGCGACGACGCGTACGGGCGGACGCTGCGCGCTCATCTGAGCGGCAGCGGCGTACGGCTGGATCCGGCCTCGGTGGTCGACCTGCCGGGCACCAGCGTGGCCCGGAGCCGGGTGGGCCCGGACGGACAGGCGGCGTACGACTTCGACATCGCCTGGCGGTCCTTCCCCGACGGCGCGCTCACCGCGCGTCCGGGCCCGGCCGACGTCTGCCTGCACACCGGCTCCCTCGCCACCGTGCTGCGCCCGGGCGCCGACGACGTGCTGGCGCTGGTGCGGGCCCGGCGGTACCACGCGACGATCAGCTACGACCCGAACTGCCGGCCGTCGCTGATGGGCGACCCGGCGGCGGCCCGGCAGCGGGTCGAGGAACTGGTGGCGGCGAGCGACATCGTCAAGGTGAGCCTGGAGGACCTGGCCTGGCTCTACCCGGGCCGCCGGTACGAGCGGGCGGGACACGACTGGCTGGCGGCGGGGGCGTCCCTCGTGGTGGTGACCCAGGGAGACGGTGGGGCGTGGGCGGCCACCCGTCGATGTGCCGTACGGGTGGCCGCGCTGCCGGTGACCGTGGTGGACACCGTCGGGGCGGGCGACGCGTTCACGGCCGGGCTGCTGGCGGCGCTGGACGACCGGGAGATGCTCGGCGCGGTGCGGCGGCCGGCCCTGCGCGCCGTCGGGCCGGACGCCCTCACCGCCGTGCTCCGCCAGGCCGCTCGCGTCGCCGCGTGGACCTGCGGCCGACGGGGCGCCGATCCACCCACCCGTGCCGACCTGACGGCCGGCTCCTCCGCGGTGGCGGGATCCCCGGTGGCCGGCTGACACCGGCGGCGCAAGGGGGCGGTCGCGGTTCCGGTGGCCGGCCCGTAGCGACCATAATGGACGTCATGGTCGCTTGGGAGTACGCCCTGCTGGTCCGCCGCTACCAGGGACAGGGACGCAATTTCCACGTCTCGTTCGTCTGGTACGCCCCGGACGGGTCACGCACCGACATCACGGCGTACGGCGACACCGCGATCGCGCACCTCAACCGGGCCGGCCGGGAGGGCTGGGAGCTGGTCTCGGCCGTCGAGGACGTGAACAACGTGCAGGGCAGCACCGAGGTGCACCGCTACCACCTGAAGCGTCCGATCGCCTGATCCCGCGCTGTTGCTAGCGTGACCTACCTACCGGCGCGGGCGGGTCGCCGGCGGGGACGGGAGGGCGATGGTGCGGCAGCGGTACGTCGTCGGCGTGGACTTCGGCACGCTGTCCGGCCGGGCGGTGGTGGTCGCTGTCGACGACGGCGCCGAGCTGGGCAGCGCGGTGCACCCATACCGGCACGGGGTGCTCACCGACCGGCTGCCCGACGGCCCGCCGCTGCCCCCGGACTGGGCCCTGCAGGACCCGACCGATCACCTGGCGGTGTTGCGGATCGCGGTGCCCGCCGCGCTGGCCGCCGCCGGGGTCGACCCGCGCGACGTGGTCGGCGTCGGCGTGGACGCCACCTCCTGCACGGTGCTGCCGACGCTCGCCGACGGCACCCCGCTCTGCACGCTGCCCGGGCTGCGGGACCGGCCGCACGCCTGGCCCAAGCTGTGGAAGCACCACGCCGCCCAACCCCAGGCCGACCGGATCAACGCCATCGCCCGGGAACGCGGCGAGCCCTGGCTGGGCCGCTACGGCGGCCGGGTCTCGGCCGAGTGGCAGCTGGCCAAGGCGCTGGAGCTGCTGGAGGCCGACCCGGAGGTCTTCGACGCCGCGCAACGCTGGATCGAGGCGGCCGACTGGATCGTGTGGCGGCTCTGCGGACGGGAGACCCGCAACGTCTCCGCCGCCGGCTTCAAGGGGCTGCGCCAGGACGGCCGCGAGCCGTCCCCGCAGTTCCTCGCCGCGCTGCACCCGGCGCTGCCCGGGCTGCTGGCCAAGGTCGACGGGCCGCTGGCAGCGCTGGGTGCCCGGGCGGGGACGCTCACCGCCGAGGCGGCCGGCTGGACCGGCCTGCCGGAGGGAACCCCGGTGGCGGTCGGCGCCATCGACGCGCACGTCACCGCGGCGGCCGCCCGCTGCGTCGCGCCCGGGCGGATGCTCGCCGTGCTGGGCACCTCCACCTGCCTGATCATGAACGCGGACGACTGCCACGAGGTGCCCGGCGTGTGCGGGGTGGTCGACGGCGGGGTGAGCGCCGGCAGCTGGGGGTACGAGGCCGGGCAGAGCGGGGTGGGCGACATCTTCGCCTGGTACGTCAACCGGGCGCTGCCCGCGTCGTACGCCGAACAGGCGCGGCGGCGCGGCGTCAGCCCGTACGAGCTGCTGGACTCGCTCGCCGCCGAGCAGCCGGTGGGCGGGCACGGGCTGCTCGCGCTGGACTGGCACAGCGGCAACCGCTCGGTGCTGATGGACCACGAGCTGAGCGGGGTGCTGGTCGGCCTGACCCTGGCCACCCGGCCGGAGGAGATCTGGCGGGCGCTGCTGGAGGCGACCGCGTTCGGGGCGCGGACCGTGGTGGAGGCGTTCACCGCCGCCGGGGTGCCGGTGCGCGAGCTGACCGCCGCCGGTGGCCTCACCGCCAACCGGCTGCTGCTGCGGATCTACGCCGACGTGCTGGGCCGGCCGCTGCACGTGCTGGACGCGGCGCAGCCGGCGGCGCTGGGCGCGGCCATCCACGCGGCGGTGGCCGGCGGGGCGTACCCGGACGTGTCGACCGCGTCGGCGGCGATGGGTGCGCCGCACCGCGAGACGTTCCACCCGGACCGGGCCCGCGCCGCCGCCTACGACGAGCTGTACGCCGAGTACCGGGCCCTGCACGACCACTTCGGCCGGGGCGGCACCGACGTCCTGCACCGCCTCCGCGCCCTCCGCAACCGCGCCCACCACACCCCCTGACCCACCCCGGCCCGCGCCCATCCCGCCCGACGACCTCGGTGATCAAGAGGTTTGCGTCGGGGAGAGCGCGTTCCCGTGACCGAAACTTCTTGATCACGGGGCCTGGGCCGGCCGGCGAAAAGGGGGAGGGACGGCGACGCCCCGCCGGGCGGGGCCGGGCGGGGCGTCGGGGGTGCGGGTGGGGTCAGCCCAGGTCGACCGCGGGGTAGAGGGGGAAGCCGGTGAGCAGCTCGCTGGCCTGCTTGCTGATCTTGTCGGCCAGCGCCGGGTCGAGGACGTACTTGGCCTTCGACGGGGTGCCGTCCGCGTTGCTGCCGGCCTGCGTCTGGCTGAGTACGGTGTGGATCAGCTCGGCGGTCTGATCCATCTCGGCGACGCCGAGGCCCCGGGTGGTCAGCGCCGGGGTGCCGATCCGGATGCCCGAGGTGTACCAGGCGCCGTTCGGGTCCTGCGGGACCGCGTTGCGGTTGGTGACGATGCCGGAGTCCAGCAGCGCCTGCTCGGCCTGCCGGCCGGTCAGGCCGTAGCCGGAGACGTCGAGCAGCACCAGGTGGTTGTCGGTGCCGCCGGTGACCAGCTTCGTACCCCGGCGCACCAGGCCCTCGGCGAGCGCCTGGGCGTTGTCGACGATGCGCTGGGCGTAGTCGGCGAAGTCGGGGCGGCGGGCCTCGGCCAGGGCGACGGCCTTGGCCGCCATCACGTGCGGCAGCGGACCGCCGAGCACCATCGGGCAGCCCCGGTCCACCTGGTCGGCCAGCTCCGGGCCGCAGAGCACCATGCCGCCGCGCGGACCGCGCAGCGACTTGTGGGTGGTGGTGGTGACGATGTGCGCGTGCGGCACCGGGTCGAAGTCGCCGGTGAAGACCTTGCCCGCGACCAGGCCGGCGAAGTGCGCCATGTCCACCATGAAGGTGGCGCCGACCGAGTCGGCGATCTCCCGCATGATCCGGAAGTTCACCTTCCGCGGGTACGCCGAGTAGCCGGCGACCAGGATCAGCGGCTTGAACTCGCGGGCCGCCTCGGCCACCCGGTCGTAGTCGATCAGGCCGGTCGCCGGGTCGGTGCCGTAGCTGCGCTGGTCGAACATCTTGCCGGAGATGTTCGGTCGGAAGCCGTGGGTGAGGTGGCCGCCGGCGTCCAGCGACATGCCGAGCATCCGCTGGTTGCCCAGCTCCCGGCGCAGCGCGAACCAGTCCGCCTCGGTGAGGTCGTTGACCTGGCGTACCTGGGCCTTCTTCAACGCCGGGGACTCCACCCGGTCGGCCAGGATCGCCCAGAACGCCACCAGGTTGGCGTCGATGCCGGAGTGCGGCTGCACGTACGCGTGCGCGGCGCCGAACAGCTCCTTGGCGTGCTCGGCGGCGAGCGCCTCGACGGTGTCCACGTTCTGGCAGCCCGCGTAGAAGCGGCGGCCGACGGTGCCCTCGGCGTACTTGTCGCTGAACCAGTTGCCCATGGCCAGCAGGGTGGCCGGAGAGGCGTAGTTCTCGCTGGCGATGAGCTTCAGCGACTCGCGCTGGTCGGCCAGCTCGGCGCCGATGGCGTCGGCCACCCGGGGCTCGACGGCGCGGATCACCTCGAGCGCGCTGCGGAATGCGGTGGATTCGGCGTTCAGCGACATGCGACCTCCTACAGACGTGCGGAAGGCCCAGGCGCTCGGCGTGCGTCCTCATGACGGGACCGCTTCCCGATGGTGCTCCATCCCCACGCGCCAGTCACGGCCCGCGCCGATCCTACCGGGTCGCCCCGGCGGGGCCCGCCCGACCTCGCCGGAGTGGTTGGGCGGGCCGGTGGTGGGCACAGCAGCGGGTGGGGCCGTGCCGGCACGCGCGGTCCGCGGACGAGAGGAGACAGGCAATGAGCGCACCGACCACCGGACGGCCGCTGGCCGTGGTCACCGGGGCCTCCAGTGGCATCGGGTACGAACTGGCCGGACAGTTCGTCGCCCACGGGTACGACGTGGTGATCGCCGCCGAGGACCCGGGCATCGGGGAGGCGGCGGAGCACCTGCGCCGCGACGGACGCGCCCAGGTCCAGCCGGTCCGGGTGGACCTGGCCACCTTCGACGGGGTGGCGGCGCTGGCCGAGGCGGTCGACGCGACCGGGCGGCCGGTCGACGCCCTGGCGGTCAACGCCGGGCGCGGCGCCGGCGGGGCGTTCGTCGGCGACACCGACCTGCGCGACGAGTTGAACATCATCGACGTCAACGTCACCTCGACGGTGCACCTGACCAAGCGGCTGCTGCCGGCGATGGTCGAGCGGGGCACCGGTCGGGTGTTGTTCACCTCGTCGATCGCCTCGACCATGCCGGGGGCGTTCCAGGCGGTCTACAACGCCTCGAAGTCGTTCGTGCAGTCCTTCGCCGAGGCGCTGCGCAACGAGTTGAAGGACACCGGAGTCACCGTCACCTCGCTGATGCCCGGCCCGACCGACACGAAGTTCTTCGAACGCGCCGACATGACGGACACCCGGGTCGGCGCCGGCAGCAAGGACGACCCGGCCACGGTCGCCGCACAGGGCTTCGAGGCGATGATGAAGGGGGAGGAGAAGGTCGTCGCCGGCTCGCTGAAGAACAAGGTGCAGGCGGCCGCGGCCCGGTTCACCCCGGACCGGCTCAAGTCCGAGCAGCACCGGAAGATGGCCGAGCCGGGCTCGGCGGACTGACGCGCCGCCGCCGCGCGGCCCCCACGCCCGCGGCGCGGTCTGCGTACGATCGGCGGATGCCAGCCGAGGACGCCGACGGCAGCCTGGTCGCCATCAGCGACCTGCACGTCGGGTACGCGGAGAACCGGGCGCTGGTCGAGGCGTTGCGCCCGGCCTCGCCCCGCGACTGGCTGATCGTCGCCGGGGACGTGGGCGACACCGCCGCCGACGTCGAGTGGGCGTTGGGTCTGCTGGCCGAGCGGTTCGACACGGTGGTGTGGGCGCCCGGCAATCACGAGCTGTGGACCCCGCAGGGCGACCCGGTCACCCTGCGGGGCGTGGCCCGCTACCAGCACCTGGTGCGACGGTGCCGGGAGCTGGGCGTGCTCACCCCGGAGGACCCGTACCCGGTGTGGCGGGGGCCGGGCGGGCCGGTGCTGGTGGCGCCGCTGTTCCTGCTCTACGACTACAGCTGGCGGCCGGCGGGCTTCGACACCCGCGAGGCCGCCCTGGCCGAGGCGTACCGGACGGGAATCGTCTGCACCGACGAGTTCCTGCTGCACCCCGACCCGTACCCGAGCCGCCACGAGTGGTGCGCGGCCCGGGTCGCCGAGACCGCCCGCCGCCTCGCCGAGCGGGATCCGGCCCTGCCGACCGTGCTGGTCAACCACTGGCCGCTGGTGCGGGAACCGACCCGGGTGCTGCGCTACCCGATCTTCGCCCAGTGGTGCGGCACCGAGGTCACCGCCGACTGGCACCGCCGCTTCGACGCCGCCGCCGTGGTCTACGGGCACCTGCACATCCCCCGGACCACCTGGCACGACGGGGTCCGCTTCGAGGAGGTCTCGGTGGGCTACCCGCGGGAGTGGCGGCGTCGGGGCGTACCCCCGGGGCAGGTGCGGCGGATCCTGCCGGCGCCGGACGGGGTGCCGCCGACCGCCTGGTGACGCGCGCCGGGGCCCGGCCGACGGCCAGGCCCCGTGCGGGAAAGCGCTCAGGCCGTGACCGCGTCGACGGCCTTCTTGATGGCCTTGGGGGCGGTGGGGGTACGCGGCGCGTCCTTGCGCATCGCGATCATCCGCTCACCGATCTCCTGGAGCTGGTTGCGGCCGAGGGCCTCGCGCACCTTCGGGAACCACTCCTGCTCCTCCTCCTCGACGTGGTGCTCGACGTTCTCGATCAGCACCGTGGTCTTGGCGACAAAGCGCTCGTCGGAGGCGTCCATCGCGGCCAGCTCCGCGCAGAGCAGGTCGGCCACGTGGTGCTCCTCGTACGACTCGAGGATGTCGTCCTCCAGGTCGGGCAGGAGCTTGCGGACCTCCGGGTACATCACCTCGTTCTCCAGATAGGTGTGCACCGTCAGGGCTTCGAGGATCTGGTTCACCAGTTGCTGGCGCTTGCTGGCCAGGCCCTCCTCGGCCTTCTGGAACTCCTTGAAGAGGCGGCGCATCTCCTTGTGGTCCTCTTTGAGCAGGACGATGGCATCGGTGGACACCGGCAGACCTCCTTGGTTCGACTGACGTCTGCCCCGGTACCCCGAGGGTGAGCTGCGAAAACGGATGGGGCCCGGCGTGTTCCGCCGGGCCCCACCACTGTCGTGCCGTGCTGCTGCTACTTCACCGCGTTGTACGCGTTGACCATGCCGGCGCCGTAGAAGCCGTTGCGCTCGCCGCCGGAGCAGGTCGCGTCGTAGGCGTGCGGGCCGCTCGAGATCAGCGGCACCGGGTTGTAGACGCCCTCCGGGCAGGACTGTGCCACCGACGTGGTCTCCAGGAACGAGGCCAGCTCGCCCGGGCTCATGCCCGGGTGCGCCGAGGCGGCCAGCGCCGCGACGCCGGCGGCGTGCGGGCCGGACATCGAGGTGCCCTGCTTGTAGCCGTAGCCGTTGGTCTTCGTCGCCGTGTTGAAGGTGGTCGACAGAATCCCGTCGGTGAGCGTGGAGCGGACGCCCTGCGTGCGGAAGCGGGTGTCGCCACCCGGCGCCGTCACGTCGATGACACCCTGGCCGTACGAGGAGTAGTAGCTCTTCTGCCCGGTCGGGCCGACCGCCCCGACCGTCACCACGCCCGGCGCCTCGGCCGGCAGGTCGAGGCAGGCGTTGGTGAGGTTCTCGCGCTCCTCCGGCGTCCCGTTGTTCGGGCTGCCGAAGTCGTCGAGCTTGTGCGCGAGGTCGTAGTTCGAGTTACCCGCGGACGCCACGTTCAGCACGCCCTTGTTCGCCGAGTAACGGATGGCCCGCTGGACCGCCTGCCACACCGGACGCTGGCGTGCGTCGTTGCGGCAGTTCAGCTCCCACGGGTCGATGTAGTAGCTGTTGTTGGTCAGCTGGAACCCGTGCTCCGCGGCCCAGATGAACCCGCAGACCGCGGCCTCCGGGAAGATGTAGCCGGCGTCGTTGACCACCTTCACCGCGGCGAGCTTGACGCCCGGCGCGATGCCCGCCACGCCGACGCCGTTGACGGCGGCGGCGATGGTGCCGGCCACGTGGGTGCCGTGGTCGGAGGTGGTCGGGTTCCAGGCCGCCTCGGCCGTGTCCACCGTGCCGCCGAGGCAGGACGTGCTCTTGTCCTTGGCGATCTGGGTGGCCAGGTCGGGGTGGCTGCTGGAGATGCCGCTGTCCAGCACGCCCACCACCACGCCGGAGTTGCCGGCGTTGACGGCGTGGGCCTGCGGGAGGCCGATCATCGGCATGTCCCACTGCTGACCGTAGAGGGGCTCCTTGGTCGGGTCGGCGGTGATGTTCGCCGCCTCGGCCGCGGAGACCTCGACGGTCTCGCTCTCTTCGAGCGCGGTGCCCAGGCCGGCGGTGGACGCGACCGACTCGACGCCCGCGCCCGCCACGTCGGTGACGAAGTCGGGGTTGGTCGAGCGGACGACGAGCACGCCGATCTGGTTGTACGTGGCCACCACGGTGCCGTTGGCGGAAGCCACGCGGGCCGCCGCCTTGTCGGTCGCGGCCCCCTGCGGGGCCAGGACCAGGAACGTGGTGTCCGGCCCGGTGGCCGCCGCCGGGGCCAGGCCGCCGGCGACGGCGAGGCCGACGCCGAGGGTGACGGCGGACGCGGCAGCCAGTGTCTTGCGACGGAGGTTCTTCACACAGACTCCCAGGGGCTGTTTCCAGCCGGGTGCGCCCCCTGGTGGGGAGCGGCCGGCGGGAAGGGGGCGGGATGCCCGCTTCCGAACCAACAGCGTAGGAGCGCGGTGTGTCGTTACACACATCCGTTCGGTTGGTCGCTGTCCGTCATACGGTGGCGAGGGTGTGCGGTATCTCGTCCAGCAGCTCCCGGGCGAGGAAGCCGATCCGCCCGAACCGGGGAACCAGCCGCTGGCCGCTGACCGCGTGCGCCCAGGCGGCCCAGCAGGCGCCCTGCGCCGGCGTCGCCCCGCGGGACAGCAGCCCGGCCAGCAGGCCGGAGCGGACGTCGCCGCTGCCCGAGGTGCCGAGGCCGGCGTCGCCGCTCTCCTCCCGCCAGCACTCGCCAGCGGGGGTGGCGATGTGGCCGTAGAGGGAGACCACCGCGTCGTACCGGCGGGCCAGCTCGCGCGCCTCGGCGTCCAGGTCGGCGCCGGGCTCGCGGCCCAGCAGGTGTCGCGCCTCGGTCACGTTCGGGGTGAGCACCACCGGCCGGCCCGCGCCGACCAGCAGGTCCGGCTGGTGGCTGAGCGCGCCGAGCGCGTACGCGTCCAGCACCAGCGGCGTCTCCGGCGCGGCGGCGTCCAGGACCAGGCGCAGCAGCGCCCGGGTCTCGTCGATGTCGTTGAGGCCGGGACCGACCGCCACCACGTCGGCCTGCCCGACCAGCTCGCCGAGCCGGTCGCCCGGATCGCCGGCGACCGCCCCGTCCCCCGTCTCCGGCAGGCCGATCACCAGCGCCTCCGGCACCTGGATGCTCAGCGCGGCGGCCGTCGACTCGGCGGCGGCCAGTTGGAGCACCCCGGCGCCGGCGCGCAGCGCGGCCACGCCGGCCAGCAGCACCGCGCCGGGGGTGAAGCGGGAACCCCCGACCACCAGCACGGTGCCCCGGTGCTCCTTGCCGCCGGTGGGCACCGGCAGCGCCCAGTCGCGCAGCAGGGCCGGGGTGATCACCCGCGTTTCAGACCGGTTCGGCATGGACCTCGTCCTCCCTGGTCGGTCGGGCGCCCTGCCGGCGCAGGTGCGTCACGTCGTTGAAGGTGTCCAGGACGAGGCGGCCCTCGGGGTCGGCCGACCAGCCGGTCACCGAACAGTTGGCGATCACGTGCTCCCGGGTGAGCGCCATCAGCTCCGCCTCGGTCAGCCCGTCCACCAGGTAGCGGAGCATGAAGACCAGCGCGTCGTGGCCGAACAGCAGCACCCGCTGTCCCTCGTGGTCCCGACGCAGGTCGCCCAGCAGGGCCCGCAGCCGCAGCGCCAGGTCGGTCCAGGACTCGCCGCCCGGTGGGCGGTAGTAGAACTTGCCGAGCCGGCGGCGGCGGGCGGCCTCCTCGGGGAAGCGGCGCTGCACGCCGTGCCCGGTCAGGCCGTCGAGGATGCCCAGTTCCCGGTCGCGCAGCCGTTCGTCCCGGCTGGCCGGGATGCCGGTGCCGGCCAGCGCCAGCTCGGCCGTGCGCACCGCCCGCAGGTACGGCGAGACCACCGCCACGTCGGGGCGGCGTTCGGCCGGCAGGCCGGCGAGCCAGCGGGCGGTGGCCCGGGCCTGCTCCTCGCCGGTGTCCGACAGCGGCACGTCCGCGTCCCGGTGGGTCAGGTCGATCAGCTCGGCGCCGGACGTCTCCGCGGCCGTCGCGGCGACGTTCGCCGTGCTCTCGCCGTGCCGGACGATCCAGAGGGCTGCCAGTTCCGCCATGCGGCCACCCGTACCCGAGGGGGCCGCCGGGTAACCGTTCGGCTCGGCCGGCAGCCCCGACCCCGCGCCCCGGGCGTGAACGGGCCGAGGCCGGGTAAGCGCTGGCCCGTTCGGAAGCCGAGACAGGGGAGGTACGCCGTGGCGACCGCGGTCAAGGAACAGAAGAGCCCGGTACGGGACAAGAACTACGACCTGATCCACGTCCTGCAGATGTCGCTGGACAACATCTACCGGATGGACACCTACATCTCGGACGCGGAGCAGCGGGGCGATTCGGAACTGGTCACCTGGTTCAGCAAGATTCAGGAGAACAACCGCAAGGCGGGTGACCAGGCCAAGCAGATGCTCATGCAGCGCTTGCAGCAGGAAGGGCGCTGACACCCGCGCTGCCGGGGCCGGACGCAGCAGGCTCGCCGCGTCCGGCCCTGGCAGCCGTGCCACTCAGGGGACCTGGACGGCGTAGATGCCCCGGCCGAAGGTCCCCGCCACCAGGCGGTGGTTGGTGCCGTCGTACTCGATGTCGTCGACCGGGACCAACGGCAGGCCCCGGCCCTGGCGCAGCCAGACCCCGCCGCCGGTCGGGCTGACGAACACGCCCTGGTCGGTGCCGACGTAGAGGGTCAGCCCCCTGCCGATGGCCAGGTCGTTGACCGGCGCCTCGGGCAGGGTGCCGCTGAGGTCGTGGAAGTGCCGGCCCCCGTCGCGCGAGCCGAGCACGTACGGCCGGTGGGAGCCCGACCGGTACGCGGACAGCGTCACGTACACCCGGTCGGCCCGCCGTGGGTCGACCACGACGCGGGTGACCCACGGCTGCCCGGAGAGCAGCAGCTGCCAGGAGCCGCCCAGGTCCCGGGTCACCCAGACCCGCCCGTCGTCGGTGCCGACGTAGACGGTCCGGCCGTCCCCGGCCGGGGCGACCGTGGTGATGGTGCCGTAGTTGGTGTAGATCGGGTCGCGCCCCGGTCCGCCGGTCAGATCGCCGCTGATCGCCGTCCAGGTCCGGCCGCCGTCGGTCGACCGGTTGAGCACGTTGGCGCCGTAGTACATCACCGCCGGGTCGCGCGGGTCGAAGACCACCGGGGTGAACCAGTTGCGCCGGGCGGCGGTGACCCGGTTGCCGAAGTACGTCATCGTCTCGCCGCCGTCGGTCGACCAGAAGCAGTTGCCGTACTGGTAACAGGCGTAGACGTTCTCCTTGTCGGTCGGGTTGATCAGGTTCTCCTCGCCGTCCCCGCCGAGGTACTCGTTGAAGGCCGGGCCGCCCCACGAGCGCAGCGAGCCGTTGTCCTGGGCGCCGCCGGAGATCCGGCTGACGTCCTGCGGCGTGATCGCCACACTGTAGAACTGGGTGTACGGCTCGTGGGTGGCCTTCACCCAGCCGCCGTCCCCGTCGGCGTCCGAGCGGTACGTCCCACCGTCGTTGCCGAGGTAGACCCGCTGCGGATGACGCCGGTCCCAGATCATCGCGTGGTGGTCGACGTGGGTGGAACTGCTGTCCGCCGTCCAGGTCCGCCCACCGCCCTTGGTGGTCAGCAGCGGCACGCCCGCGACGTGTACGTGCTGCGGCTCGTCCGGGTCGACCCAGACCTTGCCGAACCACCAGCCGAAGGTGGACTGCGAGGTCGTCAGCTCCGGGGTGTCCGGCAGCCGGGTCCAGGCGTCGCCGCCGTCGCTGCTGCCGTAGAAGCCGGCGAACGGGCCGGCGGTGGAGTTGACGATCGCGTAGAGCCGGTCCGGGTCCGAGACGGACTGGCCCAGGCCGATCCGGCCCACCTCCGGCCCGGCGGCCGGCAGCCCACCCGCCAGGCGGGCCCAGGTCGCTCCGCCGTCGACGGAGCGGTAGACCCCTGAGCCGACACCGCCGTAGGTGCGCAGGTCGGGGGTGCGGCGGTGGTCCCAGAGCACGGCGTAGAGCCGGTCGGCGTCGCGCGGGTCGATCAGCACCTCGGTCGCGCCGGTGAACTCGTTGGCCCCGGCGAGGATCCGCTGCCAGGTCGCACCGCCGTCGGTGGAGCGGTAGACACCCCGGTCACCGCCGCCGTTGTACAGCGATCCGGCGGCGGCCACGAAGATCCGCTTCGGGTCGGCCGGGTCGACGGTGATCGCGCCGATCGCGCCCGAGTCACGCAGGCCCAGCGACCGCCAGTTCCGGCCGCCGTCGCGGGAGGCGTACAGGCCGGTGCCCTCGTAGGTGACGCTGCCACCACCGGGATTGACCTCGCCGGTGCCGGCGTACAGGGTGCCGTCCGGGCCGGTCGCCACCGCGCCCATCGCCTGGGTCCAGCCGTCCGGCCACGCCGGCTCGAAGCGGTTGCCGGCGTCCCGGCTCACCCAGACCCCGCCGCTGGCCGCGGCCGCGTAGACGGTGTCGGGGTGGTGCGGGTCCAGCGCGAGCGAGGTGATCCGGCCGCCGATGTTGGTCGGCCCGACCGAGGTCCAGCGTCCGCCGACCGCGGGCAGCCGCGCCCCGGCCTTCGCCGCCGTGTCGTAGGCGTGCCGGGGCAGCGTCTCGCCGCGCACGGTCTTCTGCAGGTACCGGTACTCGGCGGGGGCGGAGGGCCCGCGCACCGGCCGGTACTCGTCCTCGGGGCGCGGAGGTGAGGCGCCGGCGCCGGTGGGGGAGAGGGCCACGGTGCCGCCGGAGAGCAGCGTCGCGGCCAGGATCAGGGAGAGAGTACGTCGTCGTGCCACGGAGGTCCCTTCGCCGGTGGAGGGAGGGTCGACGGTCCCGCCGAACGTTACGAAGACGAATGTCGATGGTCAACCCTCCGGCGTCGCCGAAAGTGACCGGGTCGACACTGGACACTAGGCAGCAGGCATATCGATGGGGTGGAATGGCCTGACCTGCCGTACCCGTCGGAAGGATCACGATGACGCCTGCCCGGACCCGGGCGCTGGCCGCCGCCACCCTCACGGCGCTGCTGCTCACGGCCGCCCCCGCCGCCCCCACCCACGCCGCGCCCGGCCGGTCGGCCGCTCCGCCGCACATCGCCGGCGACCGCACGGTGCCGGTCTACTCCTACGCCGACGCCGTCCGGGAGAGCGTCCAGGTCGAGACACCGACCGACGCCGACGGCGACGGCGTGCGGGACCGGGTCATGGTCGACCTGGTCCGGCCCCGGGAGGCGGCGCAGGCCGGCGTCCGGGTGCCGGTCATCATGGACGCCTCGCCGTACTACCACTGCTGCGGTCGGGGCAACGAGAGCGAACGCAAGACGTACGACGCGAACGGCGTGATCGCCAAGGCCCCGCTCTTCTACGACAACTGGTTCGTCCCCCGCGGGTACGCCTTCGCCGCGGTCGACCTCAGCGGCACCGCCCGCGCCACCGGTTGCGAGGACGTCGGCGGCCGGGCCGAGGTGGCCGGGGCGAAGGCGGTGGTGGACTGGCTGAACGGCCGGGCGCGCGGCTTCACGCTGGACGGCGAGCCGGTCACCGCGTCATGGAGCACCGGCCGGGTCGGCATGATCGGCAAGTCGTGGGACGGCTCGGTCGCCAACGGCGTGGCGGCCACCGGCGTCCGGGGCCTGGAGACCATCGTGCCGATCTCCGCGATCTCCAGCTGGTACGACTACCAGCGTTACCGGGGCCTGCTGCGGGCATCGGACTACCCCGCCTACCTGCACCAGGTGGTCAACGGTCGGCCCGCCGAAGCGTGCGCCGCCATGCTCGCCCGGCTGCGCGCGGACAGCGCGGAGGACACCGGCGACTACAACGCCTACTGGGCCGAGCGGGACTACCGCCGCTCGGCCGACCAGGTCCGGGCGAGCGTGCTGGTCGCGCACGGCGTCAACGACCTGAACGTCACCACCGGCCAGTTCGCCCGCTGGTGGGACGCGCTCGCCGACCGGCAGGTGCCCCGCAAGCTCTGGCTCTACCAGGCCGGGCACGAGGATCCGTTCGACGTCCGCCGGGCCGAGTGGGTGGCCACCCTGCACCGCTGGTTCGACTACTGGCTGCAGGGCCTGCCCAACGGGGTCATGCGGGAGCCCAGGGCCACCCTGGAGACCGTCCCCGGGGTGTGGACCGAGCAGCGGGACTGGCCGGCCCCGGGTACCCGCAACGTTCCGGTGGCCCTGGGTGCCGGCGACGGCACGACCGGCACGCTCGGCGGTCCTGGCGCCCGTCCGGGCGTGGTGCGGGCGTACACCGACGAGTCGCTGACCGAGCCGCAGGTGGTCACCGAGCCGACGACCGCTCGCGCCGGACGGCTGGTGTTCCTCTCCGGCGCGCTGACCGCGCCGCTGCGGATCTCCGGGACGCCGTCGGTGCGCCTGCGGATCAGGGTCGACCGGCCGACCACCGCGCTGAGCGCGCGACTCGTCGACTACGGCACCGCGGAACGGATCCAGTACCGCAGCTCGGAGGGGGTCCGGACGCTGGCCACCGAGTCGTGCTGGGGGGAGTCGACCGCGGCCGACGACGCCTGCTACCGGGACACGGCCGAGATCACCGCGGTCACCGACCACGGCGTCCTCACCCGCGGCTGGCTCGACGCGGCGCACCACCGGTCCCTGCGGTTCACCAGCCCGCTGCGCCCGGACCGCTGGTACACGGTCACCCTGCAGCTCAACGCGTACGACGCGGTGCTGCCGACCGGCCACGTGCTCGGTCTCGTCCTCGCCCAGAGCGACCCCGGCTTCACCGAGACCGACGACCGGGACGCCACCGTTTCGGTGGACCTCGGGCGCAGCACGCTGACCCTGCCCGTCACCGGCCGCGCCACCCTGCCGTCGGTCCCGGTCGCGCCGGACGTGGTCACCGCTCCCGCCGCCCCGTCGGCCGGCCGCGCCGCCCCGCCCGACAACCGTCAGCTCCCGGACCGCTCCTGACGGCGGCTGTCTACCGGCCCGCCGCCGCCTTGCGGGGCAGCGGCGGGCCGATCGACCGGGAAGGATGCCTTTCGGTCGACCACCACCGGAAGGGTGACGCCGGATGACAGTGCTCAAGGGTCTGGGCGAGGCGCTGGTGCTCTTCGTGATCGCGGTGGCGGTCGCCGCGGTCGGGGTGGGGATCTGGGTGGCCGTCAGCGGTGGGGACTTCCGCCACCGGCTGGGCATCGCGCTGGTGGTGGTCGGCGTCCTGCTGGCCGTCACCGGAGACCTCACCCTGAGCCGGATCGGCATGCTGGGCGCCCGGTCGACGTTCGGGCTGGCGCCGGAGCGGGAGGACGCCGGCGGTGGGCGGGTGCTCACCGGCATCGGCATCGCTCTGTTCGTCTCCGTTCCGCTCGTCGTGGCGGGCATCCTGCTGATCGTCTGACCGCTAAGGCAGCCTGGCGGTGGACACGGTCATGGCGCCGGCACCACCGGCCCGACGCGGCGGTCCGCGACTGGCGGGGACGCCCGGCTGGGGCCGCCGGTCACGGCGGAGGCCCGGCGAGCCGCTACCCTGCGCTGATGGACGGCGTGGCGGACGGCGAACGGCTGGCGGCGTCGCTCGGGGACGCTCTCGCCCGGCTCACCTTCGTCGACCTGACCACGGACGCGGTGACGGCGCGGATCATCGAATCCGTGGTCGCCTGGGCGGGTGACCAGGGCTGGCGGGTCTATCGCCGGGCGCCGAGCGTGCTGCCCCTACCGCCGCCGCTGTCCCGTCAGCAGTCGGTACTCGACGTCGCGTGTGCCCGGCCGGACGGGCCGCCCGTGGTCATCGAGGTCGACCACACGGACCGGCGTCGTACCTGGGACAAGCTGGCGGCGGAGGCGGCGGCCGGTCGCGTCGCGATCTGGGTGCGCTGGGGACCGGGGCGGTTCGGCACCGCGCCCGCGCCGATCCATCAGGTGACCTGCGAGGTGGTTCGGCGCAACGGACCGCCGGGCGCCGGTCGTCTCCACACCCGCACCCCGGGCACCCATCGGTCGCCCCCCGAGCACTCGGCGCAGGGTGTCGGCGACACGGTCGCGGTGCGACTGCCGTTAGCGGCATTGGACGACGAGACGCCCTGAGCCACCCGCCGCGCTCCCAACAATTACCACAGACCCCCTCGCCGAGAGTCCGTCACGAAGAGCACGTCGGCGTACAGGGTGAAGACGCAGACGCTGTCTCTGTCGGTGCGGATTTCGGATTCTGTCGTATGCCGGTGTCAGGCTGTCCGGTGTGCAGCTTCGTTACCGCTACCGCGTCTATCCGACTCCGGAGCAGCAGGTGTCGTTGGCGCAGGCGTTCGGGTGTGCCCGGGTGGTGTTCAACGACGGGCTGCGTGTGCGACAGCAGGCACGCGAGAACGGCGAGCCGTACGTGTCGGACGGGGAACTGTCCAAGCGCGTCATCACCCAGGCTAAGTGCAACCCGGAACGTGCGTGGCTAACTCAGGTGTCGTCGGTCGTTCTCCAGCAGGCCCTGGCGGACCTGAATGTGGCGTACCGCAACTTCTTCGCCTCGATTACCGGCAAGCGTAAGGGCCGCGCCGTTGCTCCGCCCCGATTCCGCTCCCGGAAGGACAACAGGCAGGCGATCCGCTTCACCAGGAACTCCTGCTTCGCCGTGCTGGACAACGGCCGGCTACGCCTGCCGAAGATCGGCCACGTCCGGGTGCGCTGGTCGCGTCGGCTGCCCTCGGCTCCGTCCTCCGTGACGATCATCAAGGACGCGGCGGGTCGGTACTTTGCCTCGTTCGTGGTGGCCACGACCAAGGACGAGAGCCTGCCACCGGCCAAGTCAGAGGTCGGCATCGACCTGGGCCTGACCCACTTCGCCGTGCTGTCCGACGGCACCAAGGTGGTGGCGCCGAAGTTCCTGCGCCGGGCCGCGCGCAAGCTCAAGCGGTTGCAGCAAGACCTGTCTAGGAAGCAGCGAGGCAGCGCGAATCGAAGGAAGGCCGTCGTGAGGGTGGCTCGCGCTCATGCCCGGGTTTCCGATACTCGGGGGGACTGGCAGCACAAACTGTCCACGGCGATCATCCGCGACAACCAAGCGGTGTACGTCGAGGACCTGTGCGTCACTGGTCTCGGCCGCACGCGGCTCGCCAAGTCGGTGCACGATGCCGGTTGGGCCAGCTTCACCGCGATGTTGGAGTACAAGGCCGCCCGATACGGCCGGACCTTCGCCCGAGTGGACCGGTTCTTCCCGTCAACCCGGATGTGCTCGCGGTGTGGGCGCATGAACGACAAACTGTCGCTTAGCGTCCGGTCGTGGACCTGCCCCTGTGGGGCGATCCATGACCGGGACCTCAACGCGGCGATGAACGTGTTGGCCGCCGGACGGGCGGACAACAAAAACGACCGTGGAGCGCGGGTCAGACCACCAGCGATGGTGGCACCGCGCGGCGAAGCGGTAATCCACCCGGACGCTGCGTGTTCCAGGTGCAGCGTTGAGGGAATCTCCGCCGATTAGGTCGGAGAGAACGTCAATCGAAGCGGGAGGGGTCGCCGGCGCCGCGACGGAGGATCTCCGCTTCGCCCTCCGAGAAGTCGATCACCGTGGTGGGCAGGGTGCCGCACTCACCGGAGTCGATCACCGCGTCGACCACGTGGTCGAGCCGCTCCTTGATCTCCCAGCCCTGCGTCATCGGTTCGGTGTCGCCCGGCATCAGCAGGGTGCTCGACACCAGCGGCTCGCCCAGCTCGGCCAGCAACGCCTGCGTCACGACGTGATCGGGGATGCGGACCCCCACGGTCTTCTTCTTCGGGTGCAGCAGCCGGCGCGGCACCTCCTTCGTCGCCGGCAGGATGAACGTGTAGCTGCCCGGGGTCGCCGCCTTCAACGACCGGAACAGGGCGTTGTTGATCTGGACGAACTGGCCGAGCTGCGCGAAGTCCCGGCAGACCAGGGTGAAGTGGTGCCGGCTGTCGAGCTGGCGGATGTCCCGGATGCGGTCGATGCCCTCCCGGTTGCCCAGCTGACAGCCGAGGGCGAAGCACGAGTCCGTCGGGTAGGCGATCAGTCCGTTGCCGCGGACGACGTCCACCACCCGGCTGATCGTCCGTGGTTGCGGGTTGTCCGGGTGCACGTCGAAGTACGTCGCCATGGCCGCAGCCTAGGCCGCGG
This sequence comes from Micromonospora purpureochromogenes, assembly GCF_900091515.1. NCBI lineage: Bacteria > Bacillati > Actinomycetota > Actinomycetes > Micromonosporales > Micromonosporaceae > Micromonospora > Micromonospora purpureochromogenes. Next base: position 3,299,252 of record NZ_LT607410.1, read on the forward strand.
CCCCGCCACCCGGCACCGCCGGCCTCTCGGCGGGTCTCCTTCCACCGGGCGGTGCCGGTGAGCCGGGCGCGGGAGTCGGCCGCTGCCGTTACGGTGTGAGCGTGGCGACGGCGGCGGAGGAGATCCGGGTCGGGGAGCGGGTGGTCCGGGTCTCCAGCCCGGACAAGCCCTACTTCCCGGAGCGAGGCCTGACCAAGCTGGACGTGGTGCGCTACTTCATCGCCGTCGGCGACGGCATCCTGCGCGCGCTGCGGGACCGGCCGACCATGCTGGAACGCTGGCCGCGCGGTGTCTTCGAGGGCGCGAAGATCGGCACCCGGCAGGACAACCGCGGCGACGCCTTCTACCAGAAGCGGCTGCCGGCCGGCGCGCCCGACTGGGTCCGCACCGCCCACATCACCTTTCCCAGCGGGCGGACGGCCGACGAGGTCGCGCCGAGCGAGCTGGCCGTGGTCATCTGGGCGGCGAACCTGGGGACGCTGCGGTTCCACCCCTGGCCGGTCTCGGCGGCGGACGTGGAACGCCCCGACCAGCTCCGCATCGACCTCGACCCGATGCCGGGCGTCGGCTTCGACCAGGTGGTGCCGGTGGCGCACGAGGTCCGTGCCTTCCTCGACGAGCTGGGGCTGGTGGGTTACCCGAAGACCACCGGCGGGCGGGGCCTGCACGTCTACCTGTCGATCGAGCCGAGGTGGAGTTTCGGCGAGTGCCGGCGCGCGGTGTTGGCGCTGGGCCTCCAGATGCAGCGCCGCCGCCCCGACCTGGTCACCACCACCTGGTGGCGCGAGCAGCGGGACCGGCCGGTCTTCGTCGACTACAACCAGATGGCCCGCGACCACACCATGACCTCGGCGTACTCGATCCGGCCGACGCCGGCGGCGCTGGTCTCCGCGCCGCTGGACTGGTCGGAGCTGGACGACGCCCGGCCCGAGGACTTCGACGTGGTGAGCATGCCGGCCCGGTTCGCCGGGCGCGGCGACCCGCACGCCGGCCTGGACGAGCGGCGCTTCTCGCTGCAGCCGCTGCTGGAGCTGGCCGACCGGGAGGGGCTGGCGGCCCCGCCGGAGCGCTGACGGGTCACCGCCAGGGGCGCTGAGGGATCACTGCCAGGGGTTTTGCGCGCCGGTGAACTCCTCGAAGACCAGCCAGCTGCGGGTGGACAGCACCCCGGCGATGCCCTGCACCCGCTCCAGCACCACGTCGCGCAGGGTGGCGTTGTCGGGCGCGCGGACCAGGGCGAGGACGTCGTGTTCGCCGCTGAGCAGCGCCACGTGCTCGACGTAGCGCACCCGGGCCAGCTCCGCCGACACCTCCCGCCAGGTGTTCTGCTGGATGGTCAGGGCGATGTACGCCGAGGTGCCCAGGCCGGCCGGCTCGGGCGCCACCTGCGCCCGGAACCCGGTGATCACCCCCTCGCGCACCAGCCGCTCCACCCGCGCGTACGCGTTGGTGCGCGAGACGTGCACGCGTTCGGCCAGCGTACGGATGGAGAGCCGGCCGTCGCGGACCAGCTCGTCGAGGATGCGGCGGTCCACCTCGTCCAGCGGACCGGCCGAACGTCCCGTTCCACCGGGCAGGCCCGCCTCCGGGGAGGTCTCCTGGCTCACATCAGCCTCCTCGGGATGCCATTCATCCCACGTTCACCGCGCATCTTGAGTCAATCATCCGACAGCAGGAGCATAAGGCCACCACACGTCCAGGAGGTCCCCGCCGTGACGACCACACCCCAGGCGGTCCGCAGGGCATCCCCGCGCACCCGCCGGCCGGCCACCCCGGCCGCGCCCGAGAAGTCCGCCGGCCTGCTCCCGCAGGCCGAGCCGGTCCGACTGCTCGACCCGGACGGCACGCCGCTGCCGTCCCGCGCCGACTACGCCGAGCCGCCCGTCGAGGCGCTGCGCGAGATGTACCGCCGGATGGTGGTCGGTCGTCGCTTCGACACCCAGGCCACCGCCCTGACCAAGCAGGGCCGGCTCGCCGTCTACCCGTCCTCGCGCGGCCAGGAGGCCTGCCAGGTCGGGGCGACCCTCGCCGTGCGCGACACCGACTGGGTCTTCCCCACCTACCGCGAGTCGATGGCGCTGGTCAGCCGGGGCATCGACCCGGTCGAGGTGCTCACCCTGCTGCGCGGCGACTGGCACTGCGGGTACGACCCGACGCAGGTGCACACCGCGCCGCAGTGCACTCCGCTGGCGACCCAGTGCGTGCACGCAGCCGGGCTCGCCTACGGCGAGTCGTACCAGGGCCGGGACACGGTGGCGCTGGCCTTCATCGGCGACGGCGCCACCAGCGAGGGCGACTTCCACGAGGGGGTCAACTTCGCCGCCGTGTTCAAGGCCCCGGTCGTCTACTTCGTGCAGAACAACAAGTACGCGATCAGCGTGCCGCTGTCCCGGCAGACCGCCGCGCCGAGCCTGGCCTACAAGGGCGTCGGCTACGGGGTGCCCAGCGAGCAGGTCGACGGCAACGACCCGGTGGCGGTGCTGGCGGTGCTCACCCGCGCGGTGGCGCACGCCCGGGCCGGTCACGGGCCGTTCCTGGTCGAGGCGCACACCTACCGGATGGAGCCGCACACCAACGCCGACGACGCCACCCGGTACCGCGACGCCGACGAGGTCGAGGCCTGGCGCGACCGCGACCCGGTGGCCCGGCTGGAGACGTACCTGCGCAACCGGGGCGCGCTCGACGACGCGGCGGTGGCCGCGATCGCCGAGGAGGCCGAGGCGTACGCCGCCGACCTGCGCGACCGGATGAACGCCCAGCCCACGGTCGACCCGCTCAGCCTCTTCGACCACGTCTACGCCGAGCCGACCCCGCAGCTGGTCGAGCAGCGCGAGCAGGTCCGCGCCGAGCTGGCCGCCGCCCGCGACGAGGAGGGGGACGCCTGATGGCCACCATGACCATGGCGAAGGCGCTCAACGCCGCGCTCGCCGACGCGATGCTCGACGACGACCGGGTGGTCGTCTTCGGCGAGGACGTCGGGCAGCTCGGCGGCGTCTTCCGGATCACCGACGGGCTCCAGGCCCGCTTCGGCGACAAGCGCTGCTTCGACACCCCGCTGGCCGAGGCCGGCATCGTCGGTTTCGCCGTCGGGCTGGCCATGTCCGGGCTGCGCCCGGTGGTGGAGATGCAGTTCGACGCGTTCGCGTACCCGGCCTTCGAGCAGATCGCCTCGCACGTGGCGAAGCTGCGCAACCGTACCCGCGGCGCGCTGAGCGTGCCGATCGTGATCCGGGTGCCCTACGCCGGCGGCATCGGCGGGGTGGAGCACCACTGCGACTCGTCCGAGGCGTACTACGCGCACACCCCGGGCCTGAAGGTGGTCACCCCGGCCACCGTCGAGGACGCGTACTCGCTGCTGCGCCAGGCGATCGACGACCCCGACCCGGTCGTGTTCATGGAGCCGAAGAAGCTCTACTTCTCCAGCGCCGAGGCGGAGCTGCCCACGACCACCGCGCCGTTCGGCCGCGCGGTCGTGCGCCGGCCCGGCACCGACGCCACCCTGGTCGCGTACGGCCCGGCGGTGCCGGTCGCGCTGGAGGCCGCCGAGGCCGCCCGCGAGGAGGGCTGGGACCTGGAGGTCGTCGACGTGCGCACCATCGTGCCGTTCGACGACGAGACGGTCGCCGCCTCGGTCCGCCGGACCGGCCGGTGCGTGGTGATCCAGGAGGCGCAGGGCTTCGCCGGTGTCGGCGCGGAGATCGCCGCCCGGGTGCAGGAGCGCTGCTTCCACGCCCTGCACGCCCCGGTGCTGCGGGTGTCCGGCCTGGACATCCCGTACCCGGCGCCGATGCTGGAGCACACCCACCTGCCCTCGGTGGACCGGGTGCTGGACACGGTGGCCCGCCTCCAGTGGGACGACCAGCCCGACCCGCGCTGGCTGCCGCAGGGGAGCGCGGCGTGACCACGGTGGAGCGGACGCAGGTCTTCCTCCTGCCTGACCTGGGCGAGGGGCTGAGCGAGGCCGAGATCGTGGAGTGGCGGGTCGCCGTGGGCGACGTGGTCACGGTGGACCAGAGCGTGGTCGAGGTGGAGACCGCCAAGGCGGTCGTCGACGTGCCCTGCCCGTACGCCGGCCGGGTGGTCGCCCTGCACGGCGCGGCGGGTGAGGTGCGCCCGGTCGGCCAACCCCTGATCACCATCGCGCCGCTGGACGGCGACGGCGGCGAGCCGGTTGGGCACGCCACCTACCGCGAGGAGGAGCGGGCCGGCTCCGGCAACGTGCTGATCGGGTACGGCACCGGGCACGCCGGCGCCGGCCGGCGCCGGCGCCGCCCCCGGTTGGCGCTGGCCCCCGAGCCCACCGCCCCGTCGAGCGGCGACCCGACCGCCGCGCGGACCGACCCGCCGGCGCACGCCGCGCCGGCCGGACCGCCCGCGGACCGGGCGCCGACGGCGGCGCTGGTCATCTCGCCGATCGTGCGTCGGCTGGCCCGGGAACGCGGGGTGGACCTCGCCTCGGTCCGAGGCACCGGCACCGGCGGCGTGATCCGCCGCGCCGACGTGGAGGCGGCCGCCGCCGCGCCGGCCACCCGGCTCGCGGCGGTGCCGGAACAGCCCGCCGCGCACGTCGGGCTCGCCCCGGCCGACGGGCAGGACGTGGTCATCCCCCTCACCGGCATCCGCAAGGTGATCGCCGACAAGCTCTCCCGCAGCCGGCGGGAGATTCCCGAGGTGACCATCTGGGTGGACGTGGACGCCACCGGGCTGCTCGAGACCCGGGCGGCCATCAACGCCGCCACCCCGGACGCGCCGGTGAGCATCCTGGCCCTGCTGGCCCGGATCTGCCTCAGCGGGCTGCGGCGGTTCCCGCAGCTCAACGCGCACGTCGACACCGAGGGGCAGCGGATCGTCCAGTCGGCCGGGGTGCACCTGGGCATCGCCGCGCAGACCGACCGGGGCCTGGTCGTCCCGGTGCTGCGCGACGCCCAGCGGCTCACCACCCGGGAGCTGGCCGCCGCGCTGGTGGAGACCACCGCCGCGGCCCGGGCCGGCACGCTGCCGCCGGCCCGGCTGACCGGCGGCACGTTCACCCTCAACAACTACGGGGTGTTCGGGGTGGACGGCTCGACGCCGATCATCAACCACCCGGAGGCGGCCCTGCTCGGGGTGGGCCGGATCGTGGACAAGCCCTGGGTGGTCGACGGGCAGCTCGCGGTGCGCAAGGTGACCCAGCTCAGCCTCACCTTCGACCACCGGGTCTGTGACGGTGGCGTGGCGGGCGGCTTCCTGCGGCACGTCGCCGACTGCGTCGAGCAGCCGGCGCTGCTGGTGGCGAACGTCTGACCGCCCGGCCCCGGCCCCGGCCCGTCGTCCGGGGCCGGGGCCGTTCCGGCCCTGTTTCCCCCCTGGCGGACCGGGAATGCGAGCCCGGTGGTCCGAGGGGAGAAATCAGATGACGGACCCGGGCATGCCCTCCGCTGGCGGCGTGCGGCTGCACCCGGTCGCCGGTGCGCCGCTGATGTGCAACGCGCGCGAGCACGGCCTGACGGGCGACGGGACGACCAACGACCAGCCCGCGTTCGCCGCGCTGGTGGACCGGCTCGGCGACGCGTTCGCCGCGGACGGGCGGGCCCGGGTGATCTACTGCCCGCCCGGGGTCTACTCGATCCGGGATTCCGGCACGGTGTGGCGCACCGGAGTCTCCCTGGTCGGCGCCGGTCCCGGCGCCACCCGCTTCGTGCTGAGCAACGCCGGCAACCGGGCGGACCCCACCCCGCTGGCCTTCTACACCGCGAAGCTGCACGGCGCGGACCGGGAACGGCACCTGGCGTACTGCACCTTCGCCGACTTCGAGATCGACGGCTCCGGGGTGGCCTCCGCCGAGTACAACCCGCTGGCCAAGGGTCTGGGGCTGCAGTACGTCGTGCGGGGCGTCTTCCGCAACCTCTACATCCACCACACGGCCGCCACCGGCCTCGGCTGCGACTTCCTCCAGGACACGCTGATCGACGGGGTGTTGGTGGTCGGCTGCGGACGGCTGGACACCGGCACCGAGATGGGGGGCGCCGGGATCGGCATCGGGATCGGCGGGTGGGGCAGCGTCGAGCGGCTCAACGTGATCAACTGCTCGGCGGTCGCCAACGCCACCAACGGCATCTTCCTGGAGCTGCAGGAGGCCGGGGAGCTGCGCCCGCGTGGCATCCGGATCATCGGCTGCCACGCCCAGAGCAACCGCTTCGGCATCTCGGACTGGGGCGCCAACGGCCTGATCGTCTCCGCCTGCACGATGACGGGCAACTTGGAGGCGGGCTTCCACGTCTCGGCGAAGGGCACCACCGGCACCGCGGGGCGGGGCGGCATCCTCACCGACTGCGTGATCGACGGCAACGTGCGCGACGGGGTCAGCATCGGCAACACCCCCGGGCCGTACACCATCCGGGGTAACCGGATCAGCGGCAACGGTCGCTACGGCTACCACCAGCGCAGCCTCGGTGGCGAGGAGGCGGAGACCGCGCGGGAAATCGTCATCGAGAGCAACGACTTCTACGGCAACAGCGTCGACGCGATCCGGGTCGACCGGCCGATCGACGACGCGATGCTCGTCAACAACCGGATCCGGGGCAACGGACGGCAGTGCGCGGGTGCCGCCTCTGGGGGCGGCCCCTCAGTCCGGTACAGCGAGAAGATGGTGATCGACCGGCAGGCGACCTGGCAGCACGACGCGCACCGGGGAAAGGTGGTCAAGGTCGGGCACCGGATCGCCGTGGTGGCGGCGAATACCTCCACCGATCTCACCCTTGCGCCGATCCGCCCCGACTCGTTGACCGGGTGGAGTGGCGACACCCCGGACCCGGGCACCGCGTACGAGCTACCGGACGCGCCGGTGACGCGGGCCGGCATCACGATCAATGCGCCCATCGGCTCGGCCAGCATTCGGGGCAACCGGATCTGGGACAGCAAGCCCCCCCGTACCCAGACGCACGGGCTCTGGATCACCGAACAGGGCAGCTGCGTGGACTGCCGGGTCGAGGACAACGACCTCGCCGGCAACGCCGAGGCGGCCACCCGGTTGGACACCCCGCCGGTCGGCGGCCGGTGGGACCGCAACCACGGCGACGAGGACTGGGACTGAACGGCCCGAGTCGGTACGCCGGGGACACGGACCACCCAGGGCTCCTGTTCCGGGACGGCCGGGTCGCGAATTCGCGGCCGAGCACATCGGCGTCCAAAAGCCCAGCCGTTTCCGAGCATTTCTCGGGAAAGTGCGCCACGGCCCGAGAAGCGCCGTACAGAATGTGGCCAAGGGAAATGGAAACGGGGGGCCGAATATGGATGTGAGGCGGCGACTGACGCTATTGGCGGTGACCATCGCAGCCACACCGTTGATCCTCGGTGGGTGCACGGCGGACCGGAAGGACGCCACCGGCTCGGCGCCGGGCAGGGTCGCGGACCCCGCGGTCACGCTGACCCCCGCCGACCGGGCGAAGGACATCCCGGTCAGCGCGGAGGTCGGGACGAGCGTGAGCCACGGGAAGGTCACCGGCGTCAAGCTCACCGACGACAAGGGGAAGCAGGTCGCGGGGGAGCCGCGCGAGGACGGGTCCAGCTGGGTGCCGAGCACCTCGCTGGAGAACGGCCGGACCTACACCGCGGAGGTGACCGCCACCGGGAAGAAGGGGCGGACCATCGTCGGACGGACGACCTTCACCACGTCGCCCAAATCGACCAGACAGGCGATAACGAGCACGTTGTATTTCGCCGGGAATCAGACGTACGGCACCGCGATGCCGGTGACCGTCGCATTCGATCCGCCAATTCCCAAAGAGGCCCGGGCGGCCGTGCAACGGCGATTGTTCGTGAAGACCGACCCGCCGCAGCCGGGTACCTGGTCATGGATGGCGGACGGCAAGCAGGTCGAATACCGGGCGCCGGATTTCTGGAAGCCCGGCACGAAGATCAGCGTGCGGTCGGGACTGGCGGGACTTCCGATCGGCAACGAGTTCATCGGTGACGAGGACCGCCGGTCCACCTCGAAGATCGGCCGGCAGCTGGCCCTCGAGATCGACAACGCCACCAAGCAGATGTCGGTCTTCCAGGAGGGCAAGCTGCTCCGCAAGATCCCGGTGAGTCTCGGCAAGTCGAGCACCCCGACCTCGAGCGGCAAGATGGTGATCATGGAGAAGCACGACGTCACCACGTTCGACACCCGGGGTTCGGCCGACCCTTATGTGGTCGACGTCGAGGACGCCCAGCGGCTCACCTGGGGCGGCGAGTTCATCCACGCCGCGCCGTGGTCGGAGGGGGACCAGGGCAACATCAACGTCTCGCACGGCTGCACCAACGTGTCGGTGGCGGCGGCGGAGTGGCTGATGGGCATCACCAAGGTCGGCGACCTGGTGACCGTCAAGAGCACCGAGGTGCAGTTGGACCAGGGCAACGGCTTTACCGCCTGGAACGTCAGCTGGGACGAGTTCGCCAAGGGCAGCGCGCTGCCCGTGCCGCCCGGCCTGAAGCCGGCGCCCACCCTGAGCCCGGGGCACCCGGGGGCGGTGGCCGGGGGATCGTCGCCCGCACCCGGGCCGTCCGCCAGCGGCGGCTGAAACCAGGGGAGGAACGACCGGGGTACGACCGGCCCGCCGCGCGGCGGGCCGGTCGTGCGTCGGCCCGGGCAGGTTCGGGGCCGCTCCTCGGTCGAGGTGGGCACCAGCCAGCTTCGATGGCCTCCTCGAAGGGCTCCCGACAGACGCTACGGATCTGATGTCGCCAACGACTCATCCGTGAGTCATCGACGACATCAGATTCGTAGCGTTCCCGAGTCCCGGTGTGCGCCGGCGCGCCCGCGACGGTCGGTGCCGGTGACGCGGACGTCAGGTGAGGTCGACGCGGGCGATACCGGCGCCGATCAGGCTGCCCAGCCAGAGCCGGTCGCCGTGCTGCCGGACCCCGGTGATCATCCAGTAGGCGCCGTCGGGGCCGTGCAGGGTGCGCAGCACCGTCCCCTCGCCGTCGACGAGGGCGACCAGCCCGTACTTCTGCGGCTGCGGTCGTACCGCGTCGGGCAGCAGCGCCACCAGCTGGCGCAGCCGGGGGTGCGGCAGCAGCCGTTCGACGACCGGCAACCGGGGGCTGGGCAACGCGATCCAGTACGTCCCGTCGCCGACCGCCGTGAGGTTGTCCGGGTACGCCGGCAGGTCGGTGAGCACGGTGACCGCCCCGTCGGGCAGGGCCACCCGCACCAGCCGGTGGGTGCTGGTCTCCACCAGCATCAGCGCGGACTCGTCCGGGGTCAGCGCGATCCCGTTGGGGAAGTAGAGCCCGTCGGTCACCACCTCGGTGCGCCCCGAGCGCGGGTCGTACGCCAGCACCCGCCCGTTGGGGCGGTGTTCCAGCAGGTCGTGCTTCCAGTGCGAGAGCGGGTAGCGGTCGGAGCTGTCGGTGAAGTAGACCGTGCCGTCGCGTGCCACCGTGGCGTTGTCGGCCAGGTGCACCGGCGGCGCGCTGCCGGTCAGCTCGCGCACCGCGCCGTCGGCGGTGACCCGCAGCAACCCCCGGTACGCGTCGCAGACCACCAGGCTGCCGTCGCGCGGGTCCAGCTCGATGCCGAGCGGTCGCCCGCCGGTCTCGGCGAGCAGCCGGGGCGCGGTGCCGGCGGGCGCGTCGGCGGACCACCACCAGAGCCGGCCGTCCTCGTCGCCGCTGACCACCCGCCCGTCCGGGTCGACCAGCACGTCCTCCGGCCCGTGCGCGCCGGACGGGAGGGGCAGCAGCTCGACGGTGTCGAGCCGCCGGTCGGTGGCCGCCCACACCCCGTCCAGCGGGGGCGGGACGGTGGCCGGTTCGCGGACGGGTCGGATCAGGCGGGGCGGGCGGGGGCGCTGGCGTGGGACGACCATCGGGTCATTGTCACCCGCCGATGCCGGTGCCGTCCCCCCGTCGGGCGTGTCGCGCCGGCGGCGCATCGTCCCTGAGGCGGATGGGGGACTACCCCGGGGGCGACCCTGGACGTACCCGGATTCGGTCTGTCGGACGGCGGAAATGTCGGTGGCCGGGGCTAGATTCGTCCGTATGGGACAACGGGGTGACCGGCTCCACGTGCAGCTCAGCGTGGGTGACGACGTGGTCGGGGTGCGAGTGGTCGGCGAGGTCGACGTCGCCTCGGTCGGTGTGCTGCGCGCCGCGCTGTGGGCCGCGCCGGCGCGTCCGGTGCTGCGGGTCGACCTCTCCGGTGTCCGGCTGCTCTCCGCCGCCGGGGTCCGCGCGCTGGTCGCCGCGCACCTGCGGGTGCGGGCCCGGGGTGGCGAGCTCGTGCTGGCCGACCCGGATCCGGTGGTCGCCCGGGTGCTCCGGGCCACCGGCCTGCACCGGGTCGTTTCCGTCGTGCAGAGCCACCCCACCCCGCCCCGCCCCCGCGGCGAGCTGGTCGCCTGCGCCTGAGACGCCTCGCCGCCGGCACGGCACCGACCCCGCGCCCGATGGCGCGGCGCCGCAGCCACGGCACCGACGCCGCACCGGATGGCGCGGGGCCGCCGGCACGGCGCCGACGGCCCCGCCTCCGGTCAGCGGACGCCGAGCAGGTCGACGACGAAGACCAGCGTCTCGTTCGGCTTGATGACGCCGCCGGCGCCACGGCTGCCGTAGCCCAGGTGCGGCGGGATGGTCAGCCGGCGACGGCCGCCGACCTTCATGCCCACCACGCCCTGGTCCCAGCCGGCGATGACCTGGCCGCCGCCGAGCGGGAACTCGAACGCCTCGCCCCGGTTCCAGGACGCGTCGAACTCGCGCCCGGTGGAGTGGGACACCCCGACGTAGTGGACGTTGGCGAGCTGGCCGGGCCGGGCCTCCGGGCCGTCGCCCACGGTGATGTCCTCGATGACGAGGTCGGCCGGGGGCGCGCCCTCGATCGGGCCGATCTCGGGCTTGGCTGCCTGGGGCATGTTCATCTGCTGATCTCCTGCCGTTCTGGCTCGATCGTCCGGTCGGTTCCGATCCTGCCGGATCGCGACCGACCGATCCCCGGCAGTCCCGACGACGACGCGCCGGGCGCGCCGTCGCGGACCCGGACACGCCGGAGGGGGCGCCACCGGTCGGTGGCGCCCCCTGCGGGTCGGTGCGGTCACTTCAGCCAGCCGTACTTCCGGACGACGGGGAGGTTCGCCCAGACCCGACCGAGGCCGAGGGTGTTGCCGGCGCCGACCAGGGCCAGACCGGCGAGCACCGCGGCGTAGATCAGGTGGTCGTCCATGAAGAGGTTGTTCTCGGGAGGCAGAACGGCGGTCCACATGAGCACCATCAGCAGCGCGCCGGTGGTGGCGGCGAGTCGCATCCCGATGCCGAGCAGCAGCGCCACGCCGATCCCGGCGAGACCGGCCATGAACAGCCAGTCGGCCCAGGTCGCGCCGGCGATGTCCTGGTAGATGCCCTTGAACGGGCCGGTCGCGCCGAAGGTGAGGAAACCCTTGGTCGGGCTGCCGCCGTTGATCCAGGCGTTCTTCGCCGCGGTCTCGTGGCCGAGGCCGAAGGCCTTGTCCAGGAACGCCCAGAGGAAGATCCAGCCGAGGGCGATCCGGGTGCCGGCCCAGACGAACCGGGCGGCGCGCTCACGGGGGGTCTCGGCCGCCGGAGCGATGGTGGTGGCGGTGGTGTTCCGCTCGATCGTCGCGGTCATGGTGTCCACGTCCCTTCTCTGCCTGGCACCGCGCTTTCCGGTGGCACATTCATTGCACCGCCGCGCGCCGGTCGCCGGCAGGGCCGGTCGGGCCGTCCCGGACCGGGACCTTGGACCCCGAACGGGACGTCCGGGACGGGACCTTCGGCCCCCGCCGGGCCCGGTCCACCGCCTCTGACCCGCCTGGTCAGGACGGCCATACCGTGCGGGTGGAGACCAGCCGAGGAGGTCGTGATGAGGACGTGGCAGGTGGGCGACGTGATGACCCGGGAGGTCGCGACGGTCGGGGCGGAGACCCCGTACCGCGACATCGTCGACGTGCTGATCCGACGGGGGATCAGCGCGGTGCCGGTGGTGGATGGGTTCCGCCGGGTGCTGGGCGTGGTGTCCGAGGCCGACCTGCTGCACAAGGTGGAGCGGGCGGGCAACCCGGACGAGCGGCGGGTCTTCGAGGGCCGGCGCCGGCGGGTGGCGCGGGAGAAGGCCGACGCGCTGGTGGCGAAGGAGCTGATGACCGCGCCGGCGGTCACCACGTACCCGGAGTCGCCGTTGCCGGCCGCGGCCCGGCTGATGGACCGGGAGGTCGTCAAGCGGCTGCCCGTCCTCGACGACCTCGGCCGGCTGGTCGGCATCGTGACCCGCAGCGACCTGCTCCGGGTGCACCTGCGCAGCGACGCGGAGATCCGCGAGGACGTGGTGCAGGAGGTGCTGCGACGGGTGCTCGCGGTGCGGGACGGGCTGGTCACCGTGCGGGTCCGCGACGGTGAGGTGACCCTGGACGGCCGGCTCGACCGGCGCAGCGCCGCCGACCTCGCGGTCCGGCTCGCCGGGCAGGTCAGCGGGGTGGTCCGGGTGGTCGACACCATCGGGTACGACGTGGACGACACCGTCCTGGTCGAGCTGCCCCCGGACCAGGTCACCCCGGTCGCCTGAACCGTGGCCTGGACCCGGGGCCGCCCCCCGGGTCCAGGCGCGGGTGGGTCACCGGGTCGGCGAGCTGGGCGGCCAGCAGCCCGGGCGCCTCCGCCAGCGACGGGCCGTACCAGGTGAGGTGGCGGCCGGAGACCAGCGCGCAGGGCGTGCCGGGGAACGCCTCCGGGCCGTCGGCGGCGGTGAACGCGTACGGCTCGTCGGGGAGCACGACCAGGTCGGGTTCCCGGGCCCGCAACGCGTCGAGGTCCGGGCGGGGGTACCGCTCGGCGTCGTCGGCGTACAGGTTCGCCACGCCGAGCCGGCGCAGCACGTCCCCGGCGAAGGTGTCGCCGCCGAGCACCACCCAGGGGCGGCGCCACACCGGTATGACGGCCCGGCGCGGCACCGGCGTCGTGGTCGGGGCGGCCCAGGCGCGGCGGGCGGCGGTGAGCCAGTCCGGTTCGGCGGTCACGCCGAGCGCGGCGAGCAGGTCGGCCAGTTCGGTCAGCGCCTGCGGCACGGTACGCGGATAGGTGACCCGGACCGGCACCCCGGCCGCGACCAGCGCGTCGGCGTCGGCACGCCGGTTCTCCTCCACGTTGAGCAGCACCAGGTCCGGGCGCAGGGCGAACACCCGGTCCAGATCCGGGTACTTGCTGCCGCCCACCCGCGCCACGTCGAGCCCGGCGGGGTGCGTGCACCAGTCGGTCGCGCCGACCAGCACCTCCGGCACGGTCACCGCCACCGCCTCGGTCAGCGACGGCACCAGCGAGACCACCCGCACGGCGTACCTCCCTCCCCGGCGCGGACCGCGCCGGTCCGATCCATCGTCCCCGCGGTGGCCGGTCCCGTCGGGCCGGCCCCCTTGCCGCTCTTCTACAACGTTGTAATACTCGGGTGGTCCGGCACCCGAGGAGGACCGATGACCGCCCAGCCCACCCAGACCACTCAGGACGAGACGCCGGTGGAGGCGCTCGGCGACCTCTACCGCGACGGCATCACCGCCTGCCGCGGCGCCTTCGACGTCGACTGGGTCGACCAGGTCGGCGAGGACATCGACGCGGCCTTCCGGGAGGCCCGCTCCCGCCCGGACGGCGCGGTCGGCCGCGGCCCCAACCGCTGGTACGTCGAGATCCACCCCGAGCAGCTGCGCGGCTTCGCCGACCTGGTCACCCACCCCTGGGTGGTCGCGGTCTGCCGCGCGGTGCTCGGCCCCGACTACGAGATCGTCGAGCTCGGCTTCGACATCCCGTTCCCGGGGGCCGTCATGCAGCCCTGGCACCGGGACTTCCCGATGCCCGAGGAGACCCGACGCCAACGGCGGCTCACCTCGCTCGCGTTCAACCTGACCACCGTGGACACGGTCGAGGAGATGGGCCCGTTCGAGATCGCCCCCGGCACCCAGTGGGACGACGGCACCGACTTCGACCACGGGATGTTCCCGCCGAAGGAGCGGTATCCCCGCTATGCGCAGCGGGCGGTGCGCAAGTACCCGCGGCGCGGCGACATCTCGGTCCGGTCGGCGCTGACCGTGCACCGGGGCACCCCGAACGTCTCGACGCTGGCCCGGCCGGTGCTGGTGCTCGGCGTGGACGCCCCGGGCGCCGGCAACGCCGAGCGGCACGACATGGCCGTCACCCGGGAGTACCGGGACGGGCTGCCCGAGCTGGCCCGCGCCCACCTGCCGTGCCCGGTGGTGGAACGGCTGACCCCGATCCGGCAGAAGCACACCATCGAGGGCCTGGTGATGGGGGCCGCCTGAGCCGCCGGCGCCGACCCCGGCGCCGTCAGGCCCGGCCGACCGGCGCCGCCTCCCGGGCCACCGTGGCCACCGGGACACCCTCTCGGGCGGCCCACTCGACGGCGTGCCGCACCTCGGTGACCGGCAGCGGCCGCCGGTCGGTCACGGTGACCGCGGCGTGCACCGCGTAGGCGACGAACGGGTACGAGCGGGCCAGCCCGGCCAGCGCGGCGTGCACCCGGCCGGCGACGGCCAGCGCCTCCTCCTCGGTCACCGACGGCAGGATCAGCAGGTACTCGTCGGGGGTGAGGCGTACCGCCCGGTCGATCGCGCGCAGCGGCCCGGTCAGCGCCCCGATCACCGCCTGCGCCTCGCGCGCGGCGCTGCGCCGCCCGAAGCGTTCCGGGGTGCCCGCCGGCTCGGCCACCCGGACCCCGATCAGCGCCACCGGCAGGGTGCCGGAGGCGGTGACCCCGGCCAGCCCGGTCCACCGGCGCAGCGCCGGCTCGTCGACCAGCGCGACCGGGGCGTCCGCCGGCTCCCCGTCCGGGCGCCCCGGCGACCCGGGCCGGTACGCCCGTTCGACCCGGCCGGCCATCAGCCGGATCGCCGCCTCGGCGCGGCTCTCGCCCGGGGTAGCCGGCAGGTCACGGACCCGGGCCAGCACCTCGTCGATCGCCGCCAGCGCCTCCGCCGGCAGCCGGTCGGCGAGCTGCGACCGCAGCCGCAGCACCTCGTGCAGCGCCTCGTCCCGGCGGAAACCCCACCGACCGTCGAAGAGCCGCCCCGCCTCCAGCGTCTCGGCCACCTCGACCTCGCGGCGGTCCCGGGCCACCAGGGTCGCGCCGAAGCGCGGGGTCAGCGCCACCACGCTCCACTCCCGGGCCAGCTCCTCGGCCTCGGCGAGCGCCACCCCGTACGCCCCGGCGGGCAGCCCCGGCGGCGTCTCCCCGACCAGGCCGACCACGGTCACCGCCGCCCCGGCGGCGATCCGCTCGTAGCGGGCCCGCTCCCGGGCGAAGTACGGCAGCCGCTGGAAGAGCGCGATCACCACCAGCGGCCCGTCCTCGGCGGTGGCCAGCGCGGCCCGCTCGATGGCGTGGGAGACCGTGACGAGGCTCCGCTTGGTCAACACTTCCGGTGTGTGTCCGCTGTGCCGCACCCGCCGAGCCTAGAGAAACCGGTCGGTCCGCGCACCTGACGGGGCTCCGGACCCGGATCCGACCGCACCGGCGAGGCGACGAGCGGGATCGAGGTCCTAGACTCGGCCGGTCGACCGACCACGTGAGGATCCGGCACCACCATGACGCGTACCGCCACCGACGACGGTTCCCGGCTGCGGCCGCTGCCGCTCGACGGTGCCGCGCTGCCCGTCCGGGCCGGTCAGGTGGTGCACGCCGGTCGCCGGCTCGGCGACCTGGTGAACCGGCGCCCGGAGGGCATCACCGGGCACCAGTGGAGTTCGGCGACCCGCGAGGAGTTCGACCACGTGGTCTGCGCCGCGGACACCGGTCGGCCGCTCTTCGCCGTCGTGCTCGGCGCGCCGGCGCCGCCCGGCTCGGCCCGGCAGCGCGCCGAGCGGATGCGCGACGCCGTCTGCGCCGCGGTCGACCTGCCCGTGCTGCGGGTCGAGTCGCCGACGTTGCGGCCCGCCGCCCACGGCCCGCGGATCGTCGGGTACGTCATCGACGCCCGCGCGTACGCCGGCCCGTCCACCGGCCAGGACGGCGACGGGTACGACAGCGCGGTGGCCTTCCGCGACATCGTCGGTCGGCTGCCCGACGGCCGCACCGGCCCGGTCAACGACCTCGGGGCGCTGACCCGCGCCGCCGCCGTCGACGCGTACGTGTCCCGGCGGCTGGCCGACCCCATCGTGCGGGGGCTGCACGTGCGGTGGCGGGACGGGACGGCCGAGGGGTGGAGCTGGGTCGAGGTGCGGCCCGGTCGCTGCCTGGTCGAGCGGGTGACCGTCCGCGAGCACCGCTTCTGGTGCGGGGTGGACGCCGCCCGGCTGGCCGAGGACCTGGCCGCCGTCGCGGTGGGGGACCGGCTGCGGGCGCTGGAGGCCGACGAACCGCCGCTGGTGGACCGGCCCGAGCTGCGGCGCGAGATCCGGGGGCTGCGCGCCCGCCGGGACGAACTGGTCGGCGGTTTCGCCTTCGACCACCTCTGCGTCGAGTGACCTTCGACCGTAGCGTCGCCGCGCGGTGACTCCGCGTCTTTCCGAACCCCCGATCGGACGGTCGTCACCAGCCCGTTCCGAATTCCCCGATCCGCGTTGAACCATCGCCCGCGGCGCTCCGTACCTAAGCGGGAATGGACAGAGTTCTTCCCAGCCGCGCCACCCGACGCGGCGGACGGTGCGGAAAGGGCATCGTCGGCCATCGACGCGCGACCGGAACGTCGCAGTGATCCCGACGGGCGTCCCACCCCGAATTCCGTTCGCCCGACGGGTCACGAGTCAGGTACCGGATCGAGAAGGAGAGCAATTCGATGCGCAGGTCCACAGGGGCGCGCCGGTCATCCGGTAACGCGCGGAGCAAGCGGCTGCTGGCGGCGGTCGGCGCGCTCGCGGTCTTCGGCGCTATCGCCGCGGTGACCCAGATCTCGTCGGCCCACGAGAATCGGCGGACGACGACCCGCAACGTCTCGTCCGCCTGCGTGGCGCCGAGTCCCGGCGCCACCTCGCCGAGCGGACGCGGCAGTACCACTCAGACGTGGCAGAACGGGCACTGGGTCCGCAACCACTGGGGCGACGGCCAGATGTCCGTCGCCGAGTGCCAGGCCGTCAAGGACGGCAACGCGCCGGTGAACACCGTCGCCTCCGGCGTGATCTGCCCGGACGTTGCCGACAAGCTGCCCCGGGTCCCGGACCGCGCCCGGGCCGAGGTCGACCGGAACCTCGCGCTGCTGCAGACCCAGATCGCCGAGGCCGACCGGCGGCTGGCCGCCGAGGGCCGCAACGGGCAGACGTTCATCAACAACGCCATTCTGCGTCCGTTGGAGGACAAGCGGCGCGCGACGTTGAACCGGATCGCGACCGCCATCGACCGGGTGGGGCCGCGCCCGCAGGGCCTGGATCAGCTCGCGAAATGCACCGTCGCCGCGAACAACAACAACGGCGGCGCCAATGGTGGCCAGAACGGCGGTCAGACCGGTGCTCCGACCGCCGCCCCGACCAACGGGGGCCAGAACGGCGGTCAGAATGGTGGCCAGAACGGCGGCGGAAACAACAACGGCGGGAACAACCTCGGCGTGCTGGCCAAGGACTGCACCAACAGCAGGCTGCAGCCCCACGACGGTTTCCAGAACGGCAACCGCTGCGTGAGCACCGCCTTCGGTGAGGTCGGCGCGGCCGCCAACAACCCGTCCCTGCTGATCACCGAGTTCCCGGAGCAGGTGCAGCGCAATCAGGCGTTCGCGCTGCGGGTCTCGACCCGGAACCTGATCCGCGACCGGTTCCTCGCCGCCGGCCAGGGCGGCTACTACCTGGAGAGCTCGGTCCTCAACGACCAGGGGCTGACCCGCGGTCACTTCCACACCGCGTGCCGGATGCTGCAGAGCACCGACGAGGCCCCGTCGAACCCGCAGGACGTGCCGGCGTTCTTCGTCGCCACCGAGGACGGTCGGGGCGGTGGCCAGGCCGACGAGGTGACCATCCAGATCCCGGGCCTGCCGCAGTCGGGCACGGCGCAGTGCGCGGTCTGGGCCGGTGACGGCTCGCACCGGGTGCCGATGATGGAGCGGGCCAACCAGACCCCCGCCTTCGACGTGGTGCGGATCGAAGTCGACTGACCCGTCGTACGACACCGTCGCGGGCCGTCCGGAGAGATCCGGGCGGCCCGCGGCCGTGTTTTCGGACCAGCGTCGCGACCCGCTGGCGGGTAGCGCGGTGCACCGGCGTCGCCGGGCCGGGCCGGCGGCCACGTTGCCGGCGGCCCCGGTCCACCGGTCGATCGTGACCGTGGCGAGCGGCACGGCCGGCCCGTAGGGTCGGTGGATGTCCGCCACCCGTTTCCCGGTCCTGCTCGACGGCCCGGGCAACCACGTCGACGACCCCCGGGAGCTGCTGGTCGGCTATCTCGACTGGTACCGGGAGGCGCTGGCCCGCAAGACCGCCGGCCTGTCGGAGGAGCAGCTGCGCTCTCCCGTCGACGGGCTCGGCTGGGCGCCGCTCGGGCTGGTGCGGCACCTCGGCTGGGTGGAGCGGCGCTGGATCCGGTGGGGCTTCGCCGCGGAGCAGGTCGCGCCGTGCCCGCCGGGCGAGGACGACGCCGAGTGGCGGGTGGACGCCCTGTCGACGGAGCAGGTGTGGCGGGCGTACCGGGCGGAGGTGGCGCACACCCGCCGGATCGTCGCCGGGGTGCCGCTGTCGCGGCGGGCGGCGCTCGGCGGCCGGTTCCCCGCCGCCGCGGACGTGCCGTCGCTGGGCCGGATCCTGTTCCACCTCCTGCAGGAGTACGCCCGGCACCTGGGTCAGCTCGACGTGGCCCGGCAGTTGCTCGACGGGGTCACCGGCGAGTGACCGGGCGGTGCGCACCGGCCGGGGCGCACCAGCGGGTGGAAATTGTGAACGCGGCGAAAAGCGTAGGGGTCACGCTGATTTCTCAGCGTGACCCCTACGCGGCGGATCGTGATGCCCCCGGCGACGCCGGTCAGCGGTTCTTCCACGCCTCCACGACGTTGACCGGGATGCGGCCGCGCTCGGAAATCTCGTAGCCGTTCTTGGCGGCCCATTCCCGGATGGCCCGGTTCTGCTCGCGGTCCATTCCGGAGACCGCGGCGCGAGCCGGGCGGCGGACCGGGCGGCCGGCGTCGACGTTGCCCCGCCCCATTCGCCTGCCAGCGCTGATGTACGGGTCGAGCGCCTTGCGCAGCACCCCCGCGTTCTCGTCGGAGAGGTCGATGGTGTACGCCACCCCGTCCAGGCTGAACTCGACGGTCCGGTCGGCCTTTCCGCCGTCCAGGTCGTCGCTCAGAACGGTGATTACTTTCCTTGCCATCGCCATTGCTCCCTGTGTCGGGCGGGGTGTGGTCAAGAGTTTGACGTATCGGCCGGCTAATCCGCAACAATATGCGTCGCTTTCATTTGACGAGTCGCGCCAATCGTGGAAAATCCAAGCGGCCAATGGGCCGGCGCCGTCAGTCGGTGAGCAGTCCGGCGTGTCCGGCCAGCGCGGCGGCCTCCGCGCGGCTGGACACCCGCAGCTTGCGCAGCAGCGCGGCGGTCATCCGTTTCACCGTCCGTTCCGAGACGTGCAACTGCTCGGCGATCTCCACCGTGCTGCGACCGGCCGCGATGGACCGCAGCAGCCGCCGCTCCTCGGAGTCCAGGTCGACCGAGCTGCTGCGGGCCGGCCGGAGCAGGCCACGCAGCAGGGGACCGGGCAGCACCGCCCAGCCGTCGAGGACGGCCAGGATCGGCGGGAGCAGTTCCTCCGGCTCGCTGCTCTTGGGCAGAAAGCCCTCCGCCCCGGCGCGCAGCGCCTCCAGCGCCGGCGCCGGGTCGTCCCCGCCGGACATCGCCACCACCCGTACCCGTGGGGTGGTGCGGCGGATGGCGGCGATCGCGCGGATCCCGCCGGGTGGCGGCATGTGCAGGTCGACCAGGGCGAGGTCGGGTTGGGTGCGGCCGACCAGCGAGGCGGCGGCGGAGGCGTCGCCGGTGGAGTCGACGACCCGGGCGCGTCCGTCGGTGCTGGCGGGCAGCAGCAGTTCCAGGCCGCGGACGAAGAGCGGATGGTCGTCCACGACGACCAGCCGGATGGGGGCGTCGAGCATGCCTGTTTCCTTCCCGAACGGGTAGGGATCATGCGGATTTGTGTGGATAGAGGGGAGTTGGGCGGGTGCGCGCGCGACACGGAAACAGGAAGCTGGTGCGGCGGTGGCGGCCCGCCGGTCCCGACCACGGGGGATCCCTCGGCGAACCCGCCGACCCGGGGCTGATGCTGCGGGTGCTCTGCCACGAGCTGCGGACCCCGGTCAGCTCGCTGGCCTCGCTCACCCGGGCGCTCGCGGAGGACACCGGGCGGCTGCCCGCCGAGGAACGCCGGGCGATCAGCGAGCTGGCTCGCCAACAGGCCGCCCACCTGGACGGACTGCTGCGCGCGGTCACCGCCGGTGGTGGCGCGCTGACCCCGGCCGCCCGCCCGGACCGGATCGCGCCGCTGGCCGACCTCGTGCCCGTGGTGGTCGCCCTCGTCCCGCCGCACCGGCTGCGTACCCGGGTCACCCGCCCGGCCGGCGGATGCCCCGTGCCGGCGCGACGGACCCGCCAGGTGCTGGTGAACCTGGTGCAGAACGCGCTGCGGCACGGACCGGCCGACGGGGAGGTCGGGCTCTACGCCGCGGTGCGCCCGGCCGGGCTGAGCATCCTCGTCACCGACCAGGGCCGGTCGACCGACGGTCTGGCCGAGGCGCTGCGCCGGCCCACACCCGGCGGTGGGATGCACGGACTCGGCCTGTGGATCACGCGCCAGCTGGTCGCCGCCGACGGCGGGTCGGTGCGGGCGCACCGGCTGCGTCCGCGCGGCGTCGGGGTGGAGGTGCTGCTGCCCGGGGACGGCCGCCAACCGGGTTGACCCTCCAGGGCCGCCGGATGGCCCCGACGGGTCGGCGCGGCGGGAACCCCGCTCGGTGTCACCCCGATCGCACCGAGGAGGAAAAGAATGTTCAGCCACATCAAGGACCTGCAGTTCGAGGCCAAGCCGGACGGCCCCGACGCCGCGTTCGCCCGCCGGCTCCAGGAGATCCTGGGCGGCAAGTGGGGCGAGATGACGGTCGCCAACCAGTACCTCTACCAGGGCTGGAACTGCCGGCTGCCCGGCAAGTACAAGGACCTGCTGTTGGACGTGGGCACCGAGGAGATGGGCCACGTCGAGATGATCGCCACGATGATCACGCGGCTGCTGGAGAACGCACCCCTGTCGTTGCAGGAGGCCGCCGACGACAACCCGATGGTCGGGGCGATCTACGGCGGGTCGAACCCGGCGCACTTCATCCACGGCGGCGGCGGCGCCCTGCCGACGGACAGCAACGGCGTGCCGTGGAACGCGGCCTTCATCACCGCCAGCGGCAACCTGATGGCCGACTTCCAGCTCAACGTCACCGCCGAGGCGCAGGGCCGGCTCCAGGTCTCCCGGCTGTTCCACATGACCGACGACCCGGGCGTCAAGCAGATGCTGCGCTTCCTGCTGGCCCGCGACACCATGCACCAGAACATGTGGATGGCGGCGATCGAGCAGCTCAAGGAGGACGGGCTGGAGGAGATGCCGGTCCCGGACGCCTTCCCCGACTCCAAGGAGTTCACCGAGCAGTTCAGCTACACCTACCTGGACTTCTCGCCGGGCACCGATGCCGCCGAGGGGCGGTGGGCCTCCGGGCCGACGCCCGACGGCAAGGGCGAGTTCCGCTACGACCACAGCCCGCGGGCCCACGCCCCCGAGCCGGTGCTGGCTCCCGGCGACCCGCGCCTGTACGGCACCAACCCGGGTGTCGCCGGCGGCATGGTCACCAAGGTCAAGAGCAAGCTCACCTGAGGTCGCCGCTCCGGGCCGTCCCCGCGTGGACGGCCCGGCGGCACCCGTACGCGCAGGAGGTGCGCTGTGATCGAACTCGTCGTGCGTCCGTTGGCGGATGCCTTCATGCAGGTGGGTGTCTACGTCGCCGTCATGGTGGCGCTCTTCGGCTGGCTGCGCTGGCGGTACGGGGACCGGATCACCGACGGGCTGACCCACCGCCCCCGGCTCGGCCCGCTGGTCGGCGCGCTGCTCGGGGTCAGCCCCGGCTGTGGCGGCGCGATCGTGCTGATGCCGCTCTACGCCCGGGGCAAGGTCTCCTTCGGCACGGTGGTGGCCGCGCTGGCCGCCACCATGGGGGACTCGTCCTGGGTGGTGCTGGCCTGGAATCCGCTCTTCGCCCTCAAGATTCACATGTTGCTCTTCGCGGTGGGGCTGGTCACCGGGTACGTCGTCGACGCGCTCGGCATCGACCCGGCCCACCGGCGCGCCCGCCCCGACATCCCGGCCGTGGTCGCGGCCGTCCCGGCTCCGGCCACCAGCGCCGCCCGGGTCGGCGGCACCCTCCCCGCCGGCGTCGGCCACGCCGTGCCCGCCGCGTCCACCGGCGCCGCCCCGGCGGCCCTGGCCGGTCCGGCCCCGACGGTGCCGGTCGGTTCGGCCCCGGCAGCCGCGGTCGGTTTGACCCCGGCCGGTCCGGTCGACGCGGTTCCGGCGCAGCCGGTGCCGGCGGTGCCGGTCGGCCCGGGCGGCGGCTCCGCCTGCCCGCGGTCCCGCGGCACGGTGGCCGGTCGGGCGGGGCTGCTCGACGGGCTGCGCCGGCGTGACCCGGCCACCGCGTTCTGGGGGCTGACCACGCCGGCGTTCGCGGTGTCGGTGCCGGTGGTGTTCCAGCTGGTCGACCCCACCGTGCTGACCCGCGCGCTCGGCGGGGTCGACCCGTACCTGGCGCTGGGGGTGCTCGGCACGCTGGCGGCGGTGCTGATCTTCGCCGCCGGGCGGGGGCGGCTGGCCGACGACAGCCTGGAGACGGCGTACCCGCAGTCGCTGCGCGAGACGTTGCGGCACAGCGCGCACGAGGCGTCCTTCGTCACCGTCTGGGTGGCGGTGGCGTACCTCGGCTGGCAGGTGTTCACCACCGTCACCGGGTTCAACGGCTCGCAACTGGCGCTGACCGGCCTGCTCGGCGTGCTCGTCGGCGCGGCCATCGGGCTGATCCCCGGGTGTGCCGTCCAGATCGTCTTCACCGGCCTGTACGTCAGCGGCGGGCTGCCGCTGCCGACCCTGGTGGCGAACGCCATCAGCCAGGACGGGGACGCCCTGATCCCGCTCGCCGCGCTGCGCCGGCACTCGGCCGCGTTGGCCACCGTGATCACCACCATCCCCGCGGCGGCGGTCGGCGCCGCCCTGCTCGTCCTGCTCTGACCCGGTCGGGGCGGGCGCCGACCCGCCCCGACCAGCCGTACGAAGGAGGCCACCGTGTCATCCCGCTCCGTCCGCGCGGCCCGGCGCAAGTTCGTCGTCCTCCTCGGCCTGACCGTCGTCGCGCTACTGTCCGGCCTGCCCGCCCCGACCGTCGCCGCACTGGCGCTGACCGGCCTCGCCGTCCCGGTTGCCGTCGCCCTCGCCGGTGGGCGGCCCCGCGACCTGCTTCCGTCCCGCCCCGCCCGGCGGGGTGGCCTGGGTCACACCCAGGAACAAGGGGAACGCTTTGTGACTTGAGCCTGACACGCTCAACTCAACGCGATAGCAGGTGTTCGATGGCAACTCTTCCGGTACTTCCCCTGACCGACGCCGTCCTGCTGCCCGGCATGGTCATCCCGGTGACCCTCGACCCGACCACCCAGGCCGCGGTCGACGCGGCCCGCGCCACCGGCGACAAGCAGCTTCTCGCCGTGCCCCGCATCGACGGCGAGTACGGCTCCGTCGGCACGATCGCCACCATCGAGAAGGTGGGTCGGCTGCCCGACGGCGAGCCCGCCGCCGTGATCCGCGGCCTCGCCCGGGCCCGGATCGGCTCCGGCGTGCCCGGACCCGGCGCCGCCCTCTGGGTCGAGGCGACCCGACTCGACGAACCCGCCCCGGCCGGCCGGGCCCGGGAACTCGCCCGCGAGTACCGCGCGCTGATGACCTCGGTCCTCCAGCAGCGCGGCGCCTGGCAGGTCATCGACGCCATGGAGCGGATGACCGACGTCTCCGAGCTGGCCGACGCGGCCGGCTACGCGCCCTGGCTCACCCTGGCGCAGAAGACCGAACTGCTCGCCGCGCCGGACGTCGTCGCCCGGCTGGAACTGCTCGTCGGCTGGGTCAAGGACCACCTCGCCGAGCAGGAGGTCACCGAGCGGATCAACAGCGACGTCCGCGAGGGGCTGGAGAAGTCCCAGCGGGAGTTCCTGCTCCGCCAGCAGCTCGCCGCCATCCGCAAGGAGCTGGGCGAGGACGAGCCCGACGGCTCCGCCGACTACCGGGCCCGGGTCGAGACCGCCGAGCTGCCCGAGAAGGTACGCGAGGCGGCGCTGCGCGAGGTCGGCAAGCTGGAGCGGGCCAGTGACGCCTCCCCGGAGGCGGGCTGGATCCGTACCTGGCTGGACACGGTGCTGGAGATGCCGTGGACCACGCGTACCCGGGACAACACCGACCTGGCCGCGGCCCGCGCCGTCCTCGATGCCGACCACGCCGGCCTGGCCGACGTGAAGGACCGCATCCTGGAGTACCTGGCGGTGCGCAACCGGCGGGCCGAGCGCAACCTCGGCGTGGTCGGCGGTCGCGGCTCCGGCGCGGTCCTCGCCCTCGCCGGCCCGCCCGGAGTCGGCAAGACCAGCCTCGGCGAGTCGATCGCCCGGGCGCTCGGGCGCAACTTCGTCCGGGTGTCGCTCGGCGGCGTCCGCGACGAGGCCGAGATCCGCGGTCACCGGCGCACCTACGTCGGCGCGCTGCCCGGCCGGATCGTCCGCGCGCTGCGGGAGGCCGGCTCGATGAACCCGGTCGTGCTCCTCGACGAGGTCGACAAGCTGGCCGCCGGCTACGCGGGCGACCCCGCCGCCGCGCTGCTGGAGGTGCTCGACCCGGCGCAGAACCACACCTTCCGGGACCACTACCTGGAGGTCGACCTCGACCTGTCCGACGTGCTCTTCCTGGCCACCGCCAACGTGGTGGAGACCATCCCCGGCCCGCTGCTGGACCGGATGGAGCTGGTCACC
This sequence comes from Micromonospora purpureochromogenes, assembly GCF_900091515.1. NCBI lineage: Bacteria > Bacillati > Actinomycetota > Actinomycetes > Micromonosporales > Micromonosporaceae > Micromonospora > Micromonospora purpureochromogenes. Next base: position 3,324,227 of record NZ_LT607410.1, read on the forward strand.
CTGGACGGCTACACCGAGGACGAGAAGGTGGCCATCGCCCGGGACCACCTGCTGCCCCGGCAGCGGGAACGGGCCGGCCTGACCGCCGACGAGATCACCGTGGCCGACGAGGCCCTCGCCCGGATCGCGGGGGAGCACACCCGGGAGGCCGGCGTCCGGCAGCTCGAACGCGCCCTGGCGAAGATCCTGCGCAAGGTCGCCGTCGAGCTGGCAGGCGACCCGGCGCCCGTCCGGGTGGACACCGGCAACCTGGCCCGCTACCTGGGCCGGCCCAAGTTCACCCCGGAGTCGGCCGAGCGTACGGCGGTGCCCGGCGTGGCCACCGGCCTGGCGGTCACCGGCGCCGGCGGGGACGTGCTCTTCATCGAGGCGACCAGCATGGAGGGCGAGCCGGGGCTGACCCTCACCGGCCAGCTCGGCGACGTGATGAAGGAGTCCGCGCACATCGCCTGGTCGTACCTGCGCTCCAACGGGCGCCGGTACGGGCTGGACCCGAACGCCCTCGCCGGGCGGCGGATCCACCTGCACGTGCCGGCGGGCGCGGTGCCCAAGGACGGCCCCAGTGCCGGCATCACCATGGTCACCGCGCTGGCGTCCCTGGTGACCGGCCGGCCGGTGCGGCCCGAGTTCGGGATGACCGGCGAGGTGACCCTCTCCGGCCGGGTGCTGCCCATCGGCGGCGTGAAGCAGAAGCTGCTCGCCGCCCACCGGGCCGGCCTGACCGAGGTGATCATCCCGGCCCGCAACGAGCCGGACCTGGACGACCTGCCCACCGAGGTCCGCGAGGCGCTGACCGTGCACACCCTCGCCGACGTCGCCGACGTGCTCGCCCTGGCGCTGCGCCCGGCCGACGCCGACACCCTCACCGGCCCGGCGCTCGCCGCCGCCTGACCGGCGCCGCCCGAGGCGGCGGAACACGACGAGGCCCCCGGTCCGACCGACCGGGGGCCTCGGCGTACCTCAGTGCCGGTCGTGGCGGCGCTCGCCGCCGAAGTCCCGGCGCTCGCGCCGGTCACCGCCGTCGAAGCGGCGCTCGCCGCCGCCCTCGCCGCCGTCACGATCCCGCCGTACGGCGGCCTTGCGGCCCTTGATGGTGCTGCCGCGCAGCCCCGCGATCACCTCGTCGGCGACCCCGACCGGGATCTCCACCAGCGAGAACCGGTCCGCGATCTCGATCGAGCCGATGTCCCGACCGTTCAGTCCGGTCTCCCCGGTGATCGCCCCCACCAGGTCCTGCGGCCGGACGCCCGCGCGCCGGCCCAGCCCGATGAAGACCTGGGTGGTGCCGCCGGTGCGCGGCCGGGCGCCGCCGCGCCGCTCACCCCGGCCCCCGGTCTCCGGCCGGCCCTCCCGCGGAGCCCGGACCGCGACCTGCGGGATCTCCTCCTCGTCCTCGCTGGTCGGGCCGGCCGCCTCGTGGGCCAGCTTCACCGCCGCCAGCGCGACCTCCATCAGGTCGAACTCGTCGCTGAGCGTCTCGACGATCACCCGGAACGGGTCCAGGTCGTCCTCGAGCAGCGACTCGCGCAGCGCGGCCTGGGTCAGCTCCAGCCGGCGGGTGCGCAGGTCGGCCACCGTCGGGATCTTGTCGATCTCGATCCGCTGACCGGTCACCCGCTCGATGGTCTTGAGCATCCGGTGCTCGCGCGGCTCGGCGAGGGTGATCGCCACGCCCTCCCGCCCGGCCCGGCCCACCCGGCCGATCCGGTGCACGTACGACTCCGGCGCCGACGGCACGTCGTAGTTGACCACGTGGGTGAGCTGCTCCACGTCCAGGCCCCGGGCGGCCACGTCCGTGGCGACCAGCAGGTCCGCCGTGCCCCCGCGCAGCCGGCCCATCACCCGGTCGCGCTGCTCCTGGCTCATCCCGCCGTGCAGCGCCTCGGCCCGGTAACCGCGACCGTTCATCGTCTCGGTGAGCCGGTCCACCTCCTCCCGGCTGCGGCAGAAGACGATCGCCGCGGTGGGGGACTCCACGTCGAGCACCCGGCCCAGCGCGGCCGGCTTGTGCCCCCGGGCGACGATGTACGCGCTCTGCCGCACCCGGGGCGCCTCGCCGGCGACCGGCTGCTCCCGGCCGATCTGGATGCGTACCGGGTCGGTCAGGTGCTGGCGGGCCATCCCGTCGATCCGGGACGGCATGGTCGCCGAGAAGAGCACCGTCTGCCGCTGCGCCGGGGCGTGCTCCAGGATCGCCTCGATGTCCTCGGCGAAGCCCATGTCGAGCATCTCGTCCGCCTCGTCCAGCACCACCGTGGCCAGCTCACCCAGGCGCAGGGTGCCCCGGGCGATGTGGTCCAGGGCCCGGCCCGGGGTGGCCACCACCACGTCCACGCCGGCGTCCAGCGCCCGCAACTGCCGGCCGATCGGCTGGCCGCCGTAGATCGGCAGCACCCGGGTGCCCAGGTCCTTGCCGTAGCGGTGGAACGCCTCCGACACCTGCACCGCCAGCTCCCGGGTGGGCACCAGCACCAGCGACACCGGGTCGCCGCCGCCGCGCCCGTCCGGCATCCGCTGCAGCAGCGGCAGCGCGAACGCCGCCGTCTTGCCCGTGCCGGTCGCCGCCTGACCGAGCAGGTCCTGACCGGCCAGCAGCGGCGGGATCGCCTCCCGCTGGATCGGGGTCGGCTCCTCGTAGCCGAGGGCCGAGAGCGCGCCGAGCAGTTCGGCGCGCAGCCCGAGATCCGCGAAGGCGGTCGCCTCGTCGGTGCTGTCAGGGTTGGTCGGGTCGGTCGGTGCGGGTGCGGAACTCATGGGCAAAGCTTTTCATCACCGGCCCCGGTCCGCTCCGGCGACCGGCACAACCGTCGTGCGGGCCACTCAGAGGATGGTCAGCACCACGGTGATCCCGACGACGGTGTCGAGGACGACGCACCACTCGGCGTACCCGCGCGGCACCACCCGCCCGGCCCGGTGGTGCGCGATGTCCCAGGCGGCGTGCCCGAGCCAGCCGGCGGCGACCAGCCAGCGCGCCGGGCCGTCGTCCGCGACCGCCGCCAGCCCGGCCAGCGCGGTCCAGCCGGCCAGGCCGGCCAACTGCATCGGCAGCGTGCCGGGGATGCGCCACTGCCGGCGGGCGGTGCCGATCAGCAGGTAGCCGGCCGGCAGCACGAGCAGCATCACCGGGGGCGGGACCGTGGGGGAGACCCAGTTGTCGACCGTCATCAGCAGCGCCAGCCAGGTCGGCCAGCGGCGCGCCAGCGCGGCGACCACCGGGTGCCGGGGCGCCGGCGCCGGGTGCTCGTGCCGGTGCCGCACCGCCACCAGCACCATCGCCGGGACCATGAGCAGGTGCCCGCCGAGCAGCAGCGCGTCCCCGCCGACCAGCCCGGCGGCGAAGGGCACGAGGAGCAGCAGGAACGGCAGGTACATGGCGGCGACCATCTCCGCGGTGGCGCGGGTCGGGTGGCCCCGGTGCCACATCCACGCGGCCATCCCGATCGACATGTCGGTCGCCATCACCAGGGCGGCGACCTCGGGCCGGGCCAGCGTGCCGGCGAGGCCCAGCGCCGCGCCGGCCGTGCGCCAGAGCGGACCGAGCAGCAGCATCCCGACCACCATGGCGACGGTCATCTCGACCAGGTGCCGCAGCAGGCGGCGGCCGGGGCGGTCCGTGGGGGTCGGCGGGGACGAGGGTACGGCGAGCGTCTCGGACATGCCTCGACCCTGCCGTCGACCGGCACCCGGGCGACAGGCGCAACCGTCACGGAGAACCCGTGCGGGGCGCACGGCCGGACCGTGACGTTCCGCAGGGGTGGGCGGAGCCGGCCACGCCCTAGGATCGGCGGACATGACGGTCGGCGCGGCGGTGACGGACCGGCGGCTGCGCCGGGCGCGCGTCGTGACCCTCGGGTCGCTGGCCACCAGCCTCTGGACCAGCCTGCTGCTGCCCGGGATCGGCCTGGCCCGCGAGCCCGACCCGGTCCGGCTGGCGTGCGGCGCGGTGGGCGTGGTCGCGTTCGCCCTCGCTCAGGGCGCGGTGCTGCACGCGGCGGTCACCCCCTGGCTGCACCAGCGGCGGCGCCGCCGGGCCGAGGTCGCGTTCGCCGTCGTCGCGGCGCTCAGCGTGCCGCTGGTCGGCCCGGTGGCGGCCGGCGCCTGGCCGACCTGGTCCTGGCTCGGCGCCTCGCTGATCGGCATGACGCCGCTGCTGCTGCGGCCGGTCGCCGCGCTGGCCGCCGCCGCGTCCACCGTGGCGGTCGCGCTGGGCGTGGCCGCCTGGACCGGCGGCGCGCTCGGCACCACGCTGCTCGTCACCGGCCTGGTCGGTGGCGGGACCGCCGCCGTCAACCGGGTGCAGGTCTGGTTCTGGGACCTGCTCGTCGAGGCCCGGCAGGGGCAGGCGGCCCGGGCCCGGCTCGCCGCCGCCGAGGAGCGGCTGCGCTTCGCCCGGGACGTGCACGACCTGCTCGGGCACGACCTGACGGTCATCGCCCTCAAGGCCGAACTGGCCGCCCGGCTCGCCCCGGTCGACGCCGGCCGGGCCGGCCGGGAGGCCGCCGAGGTGCAGCGGCTCGCCGGCACGGCGCTGCACCGGGTCCGCGCGGCGGTGCACGGTTACCGGGCAGTCGACCTCGCCGAGCAGCTCGCCGCGGTGGCCGAGGTGCTGCGCTCCTGCGGAGTGCGGTGCGACGTCGTGCCGCCGCCGGCTGACCTGCCGGCGGGCGCCGCCGCCGAGCTGGCCGCGGTGCTGCGCGAGGCGGGCACCAACGTGCTGCGGCACAGCCGGGCCGGTTGGTGCCGGATCGAGATCACCCGGGAGGGCGACGTGGCCACGATGACGGTGCGCAACGACGGGGTCGGCGCGGATGCCGGGCCGGACCGGCACAGCCACGGGCTGCGCGGCCTGAGCGAGCGGCTGGCGGCGGTCGGCGGCGGGCTGCATACCGGCCGGGTGGGCGGCGTCTTCACCCTCCGGGCGACCGTGCCGGTGAGCGCGTGATCCGGGTCCTGCTCGCCGACGACGAGGAGCTGATCCGGCAGGCCCTCGCCGCCCTGCTCGGCCTGGAGGACGACCTCGAGGTGGTGGCGCAGGCCGCCGACGGGCGCAGCGCGCTCGACGCGGCGCGGGCGCACCGGCCGGACGTCGCCGTGGTCGACCTGGAGATGCCGGCGCCGGGCGGGATCGCACTCGCGGCGGAACTGGGCCGCGCCCTGCCCTCGTGCGCGGTGGTGATCCTCACCGGCCACGGCCGCCCCGGCCACCTGCGGCAGGCGCTCACCGCCGGGGCCCGCGGCTTCCTGCCCAAGGGCGCCCCGGGCGGCGCACTCGCCGACGTGATCCGCCGGGTCCACGCCGGCTCCCGGTACGTCGACCCGGCGCTGGCCGCCGACGCGCTCACCCTGCCGCCCTGCCCGCTGACCCCACGGGAGCTGGAGACGCTGCGGCTGGCCGAGTACGGCGCCCCGGTCGCGGTGATCGCCCGGCGTACCGCGCTGGCCGCCGGGACGGTCCGCAACCACCTGTCCGCGAGCGTGCAGAAGCTCGGCGCGGCGGACCGGGCCGAGGCGGTGCGGATCGCCCGCGAGGCCGGCTGGCTGTAGGCCCTAGGCCGGCTCCACCGCCGCCCGCGCCTCGTCGAACAGCGCCGGTCCGGCGTACGCCACCGGCGGCGGCGCGTCCGCCGGTCGCAGCCCGGCCAGCTGCTCGGCGCTGAGCGCGTAGACCACCCGGCCCAGCCCGGAGCGTTCGATGGCGGTGGCGCACATCCCGCACGGCTGGCAGCTGGTGTACATGGTGGCGCGGCCCGCCTCGTCGGCGGCCAGCCGCCGGGCCGCCCAGCGGGCCAGCTTCAACTCCGGGTGCGCGGTGATGTCGTTGTCGGTCCGCTCGGTGTTGACCTCCTCGGCCAGCACCCGCCCGTCGGCGGCGACCAGCAGCGACCCGAACGGGCCGTCCCCGGCCGCCCGGGACGTGCCGGCCAGCGCGATGGCCCGGCGCAGGTGTCGTTCGTCGGTCTCGGTCAGCACGCTCATCCCGGCCGGGTTCCCCGCCGGGGCGGCCGCCACACGCCCACTAGTGCGGTGTCCACTGACGTTTGCCGGGTTTCCGGTTTGGCGTTGTGGATCCTCGCCGTGGGGCGAGCGACTCCTCACCGGGTGGTGGGGCGGGCCTCCGCGGGCCAACTGGACCCGCACGCCGCCGGTGGTGCGGTGGGCGGCGGGGGTCACGCCGGGACCGGCCAGCACCGGGAAGGTGTCGGCCGGCTCGACGGTGCGTGACCACCTGCGGCAGCACAGGTGCTGCGCTGGTGGTGGTTCCGCCACCCGGGGTGCGGGTGGCGATGCTGGCGGCCGCGACAAGGTCGCGGTGCCCGGAGAATGCGCAGTGTGGGCAGGACAGGGTCCGTCCTCGGGGTTTGGGCACCCTCTTCTGGCAGGCGGGGCAGGTGGAGGAGGTGCCGCGTTCGTCGACCAGTCGCACGGTGATCCCGGCCAGGACAGCCTTATCGGTCAGGACCTGGATCAGCCGGCCGATCTGCCAATGCCGCAGCCGCAGGTTGTGCCGCCGCCCCGCAGGCAGGTCGAGCACGCCACGGGGGTCACCGACGTGCAGCACGCCCACCCGCTGTCGTGCGGCCCAGGAGACCACTGTACGGGCGGCTTCATGCTGGGCCTGGCGGACCCGCCGCCGATGCCGGCCCTCCACCCGCCGCGCCCGCCGACGGTACTGCCGCCACCGCCGCGACCCCCGCTGGCCCGGCTTCGGCGCCCGGCCGGCCACGGCCCGGCGGCGGGCTTTCGTGTCAGCCAGGTGCATGCGATGCTCGGCGCGGATCGCCCGTCCGGACACCAGCAGCCCGTCCCCGTCAGGGCCGGCCACCGCGTACGGGTGAATGATCCCCAGATCCACCCCCGCCACCCTGCCGGGATCCGGTTCCTCACCGGGCCGGTAGGTCGTCACCGGGACCTCGGCGGTCACCTCCAGGAACAGCCGGCTACCGTCGCACAGCAGGGTGATCGACCGGACCTGCTGGGCCGGATACGGCACCTCCCGGGCCAGCCGCACCCACAACGGCGCTGTGCCTCTGGCGGTGGGGATCCGCACCCGACGCCCGTCGATGGTGAACGTGCCGTGATACCAGCGCACCGGCATCAACCCACGTCGGCGACGCGGGGACCGCGCCGACAGATCACCGTCGTTGCGGCGTTTCGCCGCCGCGAACCACGCATCCGAGAACCGGCGCAACACCGACCGCGCACCCGCCGAGTCCAACTCGCCGAACGTGCCCGGCCCCGACGCCGCCAACTCCCGACACAACTCCTGATAACCGACCAGAGCCCCGTCATGACGGCGGCGGCGCCACGCGTTGACCTCCAACACACACGCCCACACATCCGCAGCTGAGCGCAACAACCCGAAACACCGCCGCCGCTGCCCCGACGTCACCCGCAACCCCACCCGCGCAGTCCGATGCACCACCCGAGGCGCAGACGGATCACGACGACGAGGCACGAATCGAAGCCAACACCACCCCTACGACAGTTCCCACGAACCACCAGCCCGGCAACGCCAGCGGACACCCCACTAGCCTGGCCGGCGTGCGTACCGTCGAACTGCTCTGCTCCCCGCCCCTGGAGCAGGCGGTGCGCGCCGCCTGGGACCGGCTGGCCGCCGCCGGACTGCCCAGCCTGGCCCGCAACCACCACCCCACCAACCGGCCGCACCTGACCATCGCCTCGGTGGATGCGTTCCCGCCCGGCGCCGCCGAACGCCTCGCCGACCTCTTCGACGCCGCGCTGCCCCTGCCGGTCCGCCTCGACCGGATCGAGGTGCTCGACGGCAGCGCCCCGCTGGTCTGGCTGCTGCGCCCCAGCCCCGAGCTGACCGCCCTGCACGCCGCGGTCTGGGACGTGCTCGCCGGCGCCGACGGGCAGCACCCGTGGCACGCCCCGGGGCGGTGGATCCCGCACCTGAGTCTCGCGCTGCGCTTTCGTGACCACGACCGGCGGCTGGCCCGGGCCCTGGCCGGCGTCGACCGGCCGGCGGGGGAGTTCGTGGCCGCCCGCAGCTACGACGGCGACACCCGGGCGGTCAGCCCGCTGGGAAAGGGCTCTCCGGCAAGCTGACGCCGGGCCGTGGTTGCCCCAGCGCTCCCGCTGGTCTGGACCCGTCGCCGATGACCGAGCGTGGTGATCGACGTCACCCGGCGTGCGGTCCGCGAGGGTCCGGCCCGATCGGCCCGGCGGGGGAGGATCACGACAGGACGGGCTGAAGGGCCCGCGACGGTGCAGGAAGGATCAGCATGAACGACCGCGGAACCGTGGACATGTGGTTCGACCCGGTCTGCCCCTGGGCGTGGGTGACCTCCCGCTGGCTGCTGGAGGTGGAGCGGGTCCGCCCGGTCGACGTCCGGTTCAACGTGATGAGCCTCGCGGTGCTCAACGAGGGCAACGACGATGTGCCCGAGCCGTACCGGGACCGACCCGACGAGTACTTCGAACTGCGCCGCCGCTCCTGGGGGCCGGTGCGGATCTGCGTCGCCGCCGCCCAGGCCCACGGACCGGGCGTGCTCCGCGACCTCTACACCGCCTTCGGCACCCGGATCCACCCGGGCGGGCAGCCGCTCGGCGACGCGCTCAACCGGGCGGCGCTGGCCGACGCCGGCCTCGACCCGGCCCTCGCCGCCGCGGCGGAGAGCACCACGCACGACGACGCGGTCCGGGCCAGTCACGACGCGGGGATGAAGCCGGTCGGCACGGACGTCGGCACCCCGGTCATTCACGCCCCGGGCCCGGTGGCCGGGGAGACCGTGGCGTTCTTCGGCCCGGTGGTCACGCCGGCGCCGCGCGGCGAGGCGGCCGGTCGCCTCTGGGACGGGGTGCTCCTCGTCGCCGGCACGTCCGGCTTCTACGAGCTCAAGCGCAGCCGCGACCTCGGCCCGTCCTTCGACTGACCGACCGGGTGGGGGCGCCGGGCCATCGCCGCCCGGCGCCCCGACCCCATCGATCTTCAAGCCGGCCTCAAGTACGCCCCCGCACGCTGTCCCTCGTCATCGCGGCTGAACACGGACGCGGTAGTAGTCGACCGGCAGTGAGGGACGTACTGCGATGTTGAGTTCGAGGGCCTGCACGTGTCCGGACGGTGTCCGGTGACGCGGCGCGTCGTCATCACCGGGATAGGCGTACGCGCCCCCGGTGGCAACGGCACCAAGGAATTCTGGGACCTGTTGACCGCGGGCCGGACGGCGACCCGGCGGATCTCCTTCTTCGACCCGTCGCCGTACCGGTCCCAGGTCGCCGGGGAGGCCGACTTCGACCCGGCCCGGGAGGGGCTGACGCCCCGCGAGGTCCGGCGGATGGACCGGGCGTCGCAGTTCGCCGTGGTCTGCGCCCGGGAGGCGGTCGCCGACAGCGGCCTGGACTTCGGCGCGCTGGACCCGCACCGGGTCGGCGTGAGCCTGGGCAGCGCGGTCGCCGCGGCCACCAGCCTGGAGCGGGAGTACCTGGTGCTTTCCGACAGCGGACGGCGGTGGGAGGTCGACGCCGACTACGTCTCGCCGCACATGTTCGACTACCTGATTCCCAGCGTCATGCCGGCGGAGGTGGCCTGGACGGTGGCGGCCGAGGGGCCGGTGGCGATGGTCTCCAACGGCTGCACCTCCGGCCTGGACTCGGTGGGCCACGCCGTCCAGCTGATCCGGGAGGGCAGCGCCGACGTGATGCTGGCCGGCGCCTCGGACGCGCCGGTCACGCCGATCGTGGCGGCCTGCTTCGACGCCATCAAGGCCACCACCTCCCGCAACGACGACCCGGAGCACGCGTCCCGGCCCTTCGACGGCTCCCGCAACGGGTTCGTCCTCGCTGAGGGGGCGGCGATGTTCGTGCTCGAGGAGTACGCGAGCGCCCGCCGCCGCGGCGCGCACGTCTACGCCGAGGTCTCCGGGTACGCCACCCGGTGCAACGCGTACCACATGACGGGGCTCAAGGCCGACGGCCGGGAGATGGCCGAGGCGATCCGGGTGGCGCTGGACGAGTCCCGGCTGGACCCCACGGCGATCGACTACGTCAACGCGCACGGCTCGGGCACCCGGCAGAACGACCGGCACGAGACGGCTGCCTACAAGCGCAGCCTCGGCCAGCACGCGTACGAGGTGCCGGTCAGCTCGATCAAGTCGATGGTCGGGCACTCGCTCGGCGCCATCGGGTCCGTCGAGATCGCCGCCTCGCTCCTGGCGATCGAGCACGGTGTCGTACCGCCCACCGCCAACCTGCGCGAGTCCGACCCGGAGTGCGACCTCGACTACGTGCCGCTGGTCGCGCGGGAGCAGGACGTCGACGCCGTGCTGACGGTCGGCAGCGGCTTCGGCGGTTTCCAGAGCGCAATGGTGCTGCGACGGCCGGAGGCGCGGTCATGACGGGCCCGGTGGTGGTCACCGGCATGAGCGTGGCGACCCCGGTCGGGCTGGGACTCGAACGGTTCTGGACCAACCTCCTCGCCGGCCGGAACGGGATCAGCCGGATCACCCGCTTCGACGTCTCCGCGTACCCGGCTGCGCTGGCCGGGCAGATCCTCGACTTCCGGCCGGAGGAGCACCTGCCGAGCCGGCTGCTGCCGCAGACCGACGTCTCCACCCGGCTCGCCCTGGCCACCGCCGACTGGGCGATCGCCGACGCGAAGGTCGACCCGGCCACACTGACCGACTACGACATGGGCGTCGTCACCTCGAACGCCTCCGGCGGCTTCGAGTTCACCCACCGTGAGTTCCACAAGCTCTGGTCGCAGGGACCGCAGGCGGTCAGCGTCTACGAGTCGTTCGCCTGGTTCTACGCGGTGAACACCGGTCAGATTTCCATCCGCAACAGGATGCGCGGCCCGAGCAGCGCCCTGGTGGCCGAGCAGGCCGGTGGCCTCGACGCGGTGGGGCACGCGCGCCGGACCGTACGCCGCGGCACCTCGCTCGTGGTCACCGGCGGGGTGGACTCGGCGCTCGACCCGTGGGGCTGGACGTCTCAGGTGTCCAGCGGCCGGGTCAGCGCCGCCACCGACCCGGACCGGGCCTACCTGCCCTTCGACGGGCGGGCCGCCGGCTACGTTCCCGGTGAGGGCGGCGCGATCATGGTGCTGGAGGACCTCGCGGCGGCGCGCGAACGCGGCGTGCCGCAGCGGTACGGGGAGATCGCCGGCTACGCCTCCACCTTCGACCCGCCCCCCGGGTCGCCGCGCCCGCCCGCCCTGCGCCGGGCCGCCGAGCTGGCCCTCGCCGACGCGGGGATCGGCCCGGATGCCGTCGACGTGGTGTTCGCCGACGCCGCGGGCGTGCCCGAGCTGGACCGGGTGGAGGCCGAGGCGATCAGCGGCCTGTTCGGCCCGCGCGGCGTGCCGGTGACCGCGCCCAAGGCGATGTTCGGCCGGCTCTACGCCGGGGGTGGCCCCACCGACCTGGTCGCCGCCCTGCTCGCCATCCGCGACGGGGTGATCCCACCCACCACCGGCACCACCCAGGTGCCCGAGCGGTACGCCCTCGACCTGGTCCTGGACCGGCCCCGACCGGCCCCGGTCTCCACCGCCCTCGTGCTCGCCCGGGGCCGGTGGGGGTTCAACTCCGCCGTCGTCGTCCGCGCCGCCGGATGATCGGCCCGCTTTCGCACACCCCGACCACAGAGGAGCCATCCATGAGCACGATGACCATCGACGACGTGCGCCGCATCCTCGTCGCCTGCGCCGGCGAGACGGACGCGGCGGCCTTCGACGGCGACATCGACGGCGTCGAATTCGAGGAGCTGGGGTACGACTCGCTGGCACTGATGGAGACCGCCGCGCGGATCGAGCAGGAGTACGGGGTGCGCATCCCCGACGAGCGGATCGCCGACCTGCGCACCCCCGCGAGCTGGTCGACCTCGTCAACGGCGCCGCGGCCCGGACGTCATGACCCCGGCCGTCGGAGAGCCGATGAGCCCGTCCCGGCCGCACCAGACCGTCCACACCCGCGTCGTGGCCGCGCCCCCGGAGGTGGTCTACGAGCTGGTCGCCGACGTACGCCGGTGGCCCGTGATCTTCGAGCCGACCGTGCACGTACGGCACCTGGAGCGCACCTCGGGTGCCGAACGGTTCGAGCTCTGGGCGCAGGTCAACGGTCAGGTGAACACCTGGGCGTCCCGGCGCGACCTCGATCCGGCCGGCCTGCGGGTCGCCTTCCGGCAGGAGCGCAGCCACGCCCCGTTGACCTCGATGGGCGGCGACTGGACGTTCCGACCGGTGGGCGGCGGGCGGACCGAGGTGGTGCTGACCCACCGGTTCACCGTCGACGGCGGCGAGGAGCAGCTGGCGTGGATGAACCAGGCGCTGGACACCAACAGCGCCCGGGAACTCGCCGCGCTGGCCCGCGTCGCCGAACTCGGGCACCCGGTGGACGACCTGGTCTTCTCCTTCACCGACCGGGTGGTGCTGCCCGGAGTCAGCGCGGCCGACGTGTACGCCTTCGTGCGGCGCAGCGACCTGTGGCCGCAGCGGCTGCCGCACGTCGGCCGGGTGTCGCTGAGCGAACCGCAGCCGGACGTGCAGGACATGGAGATGGACACGGTGACCGCCGAGGGGCGGTCGCACACCACCCGCTCGATCCGGCTCTGCCTGCCCGGGCAGATCGTCTACAAGCAGGTGGTCCCGCCGGGAATGCTCCTCGGGCACGCCGGCTCGTGGGAGTTCGCCGACGGTCCGGGCGGCGCGGAGGTCCACGCCCGACACAGCGTGGCGGTCGACCCGGAGGCGGTCGACGCCGTCCTCGGCGCCGGCAGCACCCCGGCGGACGCCCGCCGCCACCTGCGGGACGTGCTCGGCCGCAACAGCCGGGCCACGCTCGAGCACGCCGGCCGGTACGCGCGGGAGCAGCCGGCCCCGCACACCGGGGCGGGTGTGTCCCGGTGAGCGTCCCCTCGGTGGTCGCCGCCCTGGCGACAGGTGACGCGGACGGCGCGCTTACCGAGGTGGCCGACGGCGTCTTCGCGTACACCCAGCTGCCCGGCGGCTGGTGCGTCAGCAACGCCGGCGTCGTGGTCGGGTCCGACGGCGTCCTGGTGATCGACACCCTGGCCACCGAGCGACGCGCCCGGCGCCTCCGGGCGGCCGTCGACGGGATCGGTGGGGGACCCGGACGCCTGGTGGTCAACACCCACCATCACGGCGACCACAACTTCGGCAACCACGTCTTCGGCCCGGGTGCCACCGTCGTCGCGCACGAACTGGCCCGTACCGAGATGGCCGACACCGGGCTCGCCCTGACCGGCCTCTGGCCCGACGTCGACTGGGGCGACGTGCGGGTCACCCTGCCCGCGGTGACGTTCGCCGACCGGCTCACCGTGCACGTCGGTGACCGGCGCGCCGAGCTGGTCCACGTCGGGCCGGCGCACACCACCAACGACGTGGTGGTGTGGCTGCCCGACGAGCGCGTCCTGTTCGCCGGGGATGTGGTCCTCTCCGGGGCCGCCCCGTTCAACCTCATGGGCTCGGTCTCCGGGGCGCTCACCGCACTCGAACGGCTCCGGAAGCTGGAGCCGCGCACCGTGGTCTGCGGACACGGGCCCGTGACGGGGCCGCAGGCCATCGAGGACAACATCGCCTACCTGCGCTGGGTTCGGGACCTGGCCGCAACGGCGCACGCGGCGGGCCTCACCCCGTTGGCGGCCGCGCGGTCGGCGGACCTCGCGCCGTTCGCGCACCTGCTCGACGGCGAGCGCATCGTGGGCAACCTGCACCGCGCGTACGCCGAGATCGCCGGTGGCCCGCCGGGCCGGCCGCTGGACGTCGTCGCGATCTTCGGCGAGATGGTCGCCTACAACGACGGCCGGTTGCCGACCTGCCGGGCCTGACCCGGCGCCCACGCCACCCCGCACCCCTCACGTTAGGAACGGTCGCTGTGTCCATGACAACCGCACCGCGCGCCCGCCGGGTGTTCGCGGCAGCCGCAGCCGTCGCCGGTCTGCTCACCCTCGCCGCCCAACTGCCCGACGGCGGGTCGTCCGCCGCCCCCACGGCGCCGTCCGCCGGCGCCGCCCACCGCCACGCCACCGGGGAGTCGTCCCGGACGACGGTCGCCCCGCCACCGCTGGACCCGCGGACCGTGCCGGTCGCGTTCGTCGCCGGCCCGCAGCGGTCCGGCGCGAAGGGGGACGCTCCGCTGGACGTCTGCCTGGTCCTCGGGCGACCGGAGAAGGAGCGGACGGTGAAGCTGCCGCCCGCCGCGGCCGAGCGGCTCTACCGCGCCACCCGCTCGTACCCCGGCCCGTGCGCCGACTACGGCCCGACGAAGCGGCTCGGCGACGGGACGGTGCGGATCTACTCCCAGCTCGCCGGTGACCGGCCGGCGAGCCTCGGCTTCGTCCTCGACCGTCGGGCGCTCGGCGGCCTGCCGACCGAGCCGACCGACGGCGCGCACTGCCACGACGTCGACGGCGACGGCACGATCGACCCTGCCACCGAGTGCGTCCACGAGCACGAGTACCTGCTCGACCTGCCGCAGCGCTTCCGGGACGTGGTCGGCGGCCCGTTCCGGTGGGCCATGCTGAACTGGGACCCGCGCGGGCACGCCCCGGCCCAGATCTACGGCGCTCCCCACTTCGACCTGCACTTCTACCTCCAGGACCGGGCGGAGACGGCGGCCATCGGCACCGGACCGTGCGGCGGCGGCAACCTGGTCGACTGCGCGGACTACGCCGAGGCGCGGCTGCCGGTGCCGGCCCGCTACCTGCCCGCCGACTACCTCGACATCGACGCCGTGGTGCCGGGCATGGGCAACCATCTCGGTGACCCCACGGCCCCCGAGTTCAACGGCCAGCCGTTCACCCACACCTTCATGTACGGCGCCTACGGCGGCGACGTCACGTTCTACGAGCCGATGATCACGAGGGCCTGGCTGGCGGACCTCGCCGCCGGGCGGGTGCAGCCGTCCTGCCGGCCGCTCAAGCTCCCCGCGGCCTGGGAGGAGGCCGGCTGGTACCCGACCAGCTACTGCATGTCCTACCGGGCCAACCGGCAGGAGATCACCGTCGCACTGACCGACTTCGTGTCGCGGCCCGCCTCCTGACCCCTCCACTCTGCGGACGACCGGGAGATTCCGATGCGCTCAACTGATTCCACCATCAGCGACAACGGAGTCCGCCCGGTCGATCCGGCGGCCTACCGGGAGGCGATGGCGCGCTTCCCGACCGGCGTGGCGATCGTGACCACACACGATGAGGACGGCACCCCGTACGGCTTCACCGCGAGCTCGTTCTGCTCGGTGTCCCTCGACCCGCCCCTGGTGCTGGTCTGCCTGGACCGGTCGGCCAACTCGTTCCCCGTCTTCCAGCGCAGCCGCCACTTCGCGGTGAGCTTCCTGCGTTCCCACCACGTCGACCTGGCCAAGCGGTTCGCCAGCAAGAGCCCGGACAAGTTCGGCGCCGGCGGCTTCGTCCGCACCGACGACGGGGCGACCGTGCTGCGCGAGGCGCTCGCCGCCGTCGAGTGCGTCATCGACAGCCGCCACGTGGCCGGGGACCACGTGATCCTGGTCGGCGGTGTCCAGCGGGTCGTCCTGCCCGACGAGGGGTCGCCGGTCGTCTACTTCGACCGCGGCTTCCGCGCGCTCTGCGGCGGCGACTGCCCCCACCCGGCGCAGCCCGGCGCCGGCCATCCGGCCGACGGGGCGAGCCGGCCCTGACCTCATCCGCTCCGAACTTTCTTCCGGAAGGCGCCTGCCATGACGTTCACCTCGGCGATCAAACCCGTCACCGTCGACGACGAGACGTTGCGGGCCCACCTGCTCGACGGGGAGGCGCCCGCGCTGCTGATGACCGTGGCCCACCTGACCGGCGACCTGTCCGTGCTCCGCGACGACCTGCGCCCCAACGGCTGGCTCTTCCTGCCGCAGGGCGGGCTCTCCGCCGAGCAGCAGGCGCACGCCCGGGAGCTGGCGTTCGGGGCGTTGCGCGGCCTGCGCGACGGGGCCCCCGTGCCGCCGCTCGACCCGGCCGCCCTGCGGCACATCACCAGCTGGGCGATGGCCCGGGACACCACCGACCTGCTTCCGCTGCTCGCCCAGGAGGTCGTCCTGCCCGGGGAGGACCCGAAGGCGCCGCAGTGGCATGGCGACGAGCTGGCACCCGGGCACGACGTCGAGGTCGCCATCGTCGGCGCCGGCATGAGCGGCCTGCTCGCCGCGTACCGGCTCAGCCAGGTCGGGGTGCCGGTCACCGTCTACGAGAAGAACAGCGACGTCGGCGGCACCTGGTTCGAGAACCACTACCCGGGCTGCCGGGTCGACGTGCCGAGCCATCTCTACAGCTACTCCTTCGCGCCCCGGCTGGACTGGACGGACCACTTCGCCACGCACGAGGCGGTGCTGGACTACTTCCGGGACTTCGCGAAGCAGACCGGGGTGCATGAGCGCATCCGGTTCGGCACCGAGGTGCGCGGCGCCGAGTGGGACGAGGCGACCGGCCGCTGGCGGCTCCAGCTGGACACCCCCGACGGCCCGCGGACCACCGAATGCGCGGTGCTGGTCACCGCGGTGGGGCAACTGAACCGGCCGAACGTGCCCGACCTTCCGGGCCGGACCGACTTCACCGGCCCGGCCTTCCACTCCGCGCGCTGGGACCACTCGGTCGACCTCACCGGCCAGCGGGTCGCGGTGATCGGCACCGGCGCCAGCGCCTTCCAGTTCATCCCCGAGGTGGCCGAGCAGGCCCGGGAACTGGTCGTCTTCCAGCGCAACGCGCCGTGGCTGCGGCCCACGCCGCACTACCACCACGCGGTGCCCGCAGGCGCCCGCTGGCTCTACGAGCACCTGCCGTACTACGCCGCCTGGCAACGGTTCTGGCTGCTGGCGCCGGGGTTGCACGGGGTGCTGGAGGGGTGGGTCGTCGACCCGGACTACCCGCCCACCGAGCGGGCGATCTCCGCGGTCAACGAGGAGTTGCGGGCCACCCTGGCGACGTACCTGGAGGGTCAGCTCGCCGACCGACCGGACCTGCGCGACCGGGTGATGCCCCGCTACCCCGTCGGCGCGAAGCGGGTGCTGCGGGACAACGGCGCCTGGCTGTCGACGCTCAAGCAGGACCACGTGCGCCTGGTCACCGACCCGATCGAGCGGCTGACGCCGCGCGGCGTACGCACGGCGGACGGCACCGAGCACCCCGTCGACGTCCTCATCTACGGCACCGGCTTCCAGGCGTCGCAGTTCCTCGCCCCGATGCGGGTCACCGGCCGGGACGGTCGGGACCTGCACGAGACGTGGAACGGCGACGCCCGGGCCTACCTCGGTCTGACCGTGCCCGGCTTCCCCAACCTCTTCAGCCTGTACGGGCCGAACACCAACCTGTCGGGGCAGGGCGGCAGCATCATCTACTTCTCCGAGTGCGGGGTGACCTACCTGGTCGACGCGGTCCGTCAGCTGCTCGCCGCCGGACACCGCGCCGTGGAGGTCCGGCCGGAGGTCTTCGAGCGGCACAACGCCTGGGTCGACGAGGCCAACGCGCTGCGGGCCTGGGGCTGGTCGAAGGTGAGCAGCTGGTTCATCAACCGGGCGGGCCGCTCTGCCCAGAACTGGCCCTTCCCGGCCCAGGACTACTGGCGTCGCACCCGCCGGTTCGACCCGTCCGAGTACCTGATCCGCTGACCGCCCCAACGCGGCGGCGGCCGGATCGGCCGCCGCCGCGGGGTCAGCGGTGACCGACCGGCGGGCCGGACGGGTAACGCTCGCCGGCGGCGGCGCCGGGCGGGGTCGACGCGTCGATGGCGGCGAGGTCGGCGAGGGAGAGCCGGACGCCCAGGGCGGCGACGTTCTCCTCCAGGTACCGGCGGCGCTTGGTGCCCGGGATCGGCACGACGTCCGGCCCCTGCGCCAGCACCCAGGCCAGCGCGAGCTGACCCGGGGTCACCTCCCGCTCGGCGGCCAGCTTTCGCACCCGGGCCACCAGGGCGAGGTTGTGGTCGAGATTGTCGCCCTGGAAGCGCGGGGTCCCGCGCCGGTAGTCGTCCTGCTCGAGCTGGTCGAGGCTCGCGATCGACCCGGTCAGCATCCCCCGGCCCAGCGGGCTGTACGCGACCAGGCCGATGTTCAACTCCCGCAGCGTCGGCAGCAGGTCCGCCTCCGGCTCCCGGCTGAACAGCGAGTACTCGTACTGGCCCGCGGTGACGGGGTGCACGGCGTGGGCGCGGCGCACCACGTCGGCCGGCGCCTCCGAGATTCCGAGGTGCCCCACCTTGCCCGCCGCCACCAGCTCGGCCAGCGCCCCCCAGGTCTCCTCGACCGGCACCGCCGGGTCCACCCGGTGCTGGTAGTACAGGTCGATGTGGTCGACCCCCAGCCGGCGCAGCGACGCGTCGCAGGCCCGCCGCACGTACTCCGGGCGGCTGTTCAGGCCGAAGTAGCCGTCGTCCGGGCGGCGTTCCACCCCGAACTTGGTGGCCACCACCACCTCGTCCCGCCGCCCGGCGATGGCCTTCCCGAGCAGCTCCTCGTTGGTGAACGGCCCGTACATGTCGGAGGTGTCCAGCATGGTCACGCCGAGGTCCAGGCCCCGGCGGATGGTGGCGACCGACTCGGCGTCGTCGCGGCCGCCGTAGAACTCGCTCATGCCCATGCAGCCGAGGCCGAGCGCGGAGGTGACGAGGCGCTCGCCGAGCGTCCTGCTCTGCATCAGGGTCTTCCCTTCGGTTCCGGTGGCCGTCACGGTCGTGATGGCTGGCTGGAGATCACGTAGCGGCGCAGCCGCAGTTCAGCGCCCTGGCCGAACAGCCGGCTGCCGGGCAGGCTGCTTCCGTCGAGGAAGGACTGCGGACGCGGCGCGCCGGCGACCGGGTCGACGTAGTGGGCGTCCGCGGTGGTGAGCTGGACCAGCCCGCTGGCGCTGTGGCCCGGCAGCGCGCCGTCCAGGATGGTGAACATGCCCATCCCTCCGGCGAGCTGCCGGGGGGCGACGATCGTCGGCTCGCCGCCGTGGTCGAGCATCAGGTGCTCGCGGGACGGTAGGGGATGGCCGATGCGGTCCACGGAGAAGACCTCCTCCCCGTCGAGGAACCAACGCACCGTGCCGGCCGCCCGGTCGTAGGAGATCACCGCATGGTGCTCGTCGTCGACGGTCCGGTCGGCCACCGGCACGGTGTGCAGGAAGGCGGCGTAGTCGCCGAGCTGGCCGCGCGCGTGCGGCAGGCGCTCGTAGAACACGTACACCCGCTTGTTGGTGAGGAAGAAGTCGAAGACCATCGCGGTCTCGTGGTCGAGGACCGGCATCGCGACGGAGGCCAGCCGCAGGTCGTCGTCGGGGTCCGCGACCTGGTCCCCGAAGGGGTGGCCGGCCGTGCCGTAGGTGCGCCCCGAGAGCCACGTCTCGAACGACAGCACCCGCCCCGGTACGGCGTCGAAGCCCTGCACGCCCGTACCGGCCAGGTGCTGCGGGTAGGCCAGCCACTTGACGTGGTCGAGCGCGCCGGGCACCACCGGCCCGTGCTGCGCCTCCTGCCCGAGGGTGCGGACGAAGGCCGGCTCCCCGGTGCTCGGGTGCACGCCGGACGAGACCGCCCGCAGGCCGTCGGCGGAGGTGGTGACCTCCGCGTCGTCGCCGACGTGCGGGCCGAAACCGTAGAGGCTCCACCGGGCGTCCGGCCCGGCGCAGTGGAACCCGTCCCGGAAGTCGTCCCAGACGATCCGGTACGGCTCCTCGCCGACGGTCTGGACGCCGGCGTTCGACACGGTGGTCACGGATGTGCTCCTAACCCCGGTCGGCGCGCGACCGGTGGGACCGAGGGAGGGGGTGGAAGCGAGGACGATCGACCGGGCGTCGCGGTCAGGCGGCCAGGCCCGCACGAAGCGCGGCCACCTGGTCGGCGAGGATCCGCCGGGAGACGGCCGCCTCGGCGACCGCGATCGAGGCGTGGAAGGTGCCGGGGTAGTAGCGAAGCTCCGTGCGGACCCCTGCCTGGATGAGCCGGTGCGCGTAGTCGATCGCCTCGTCGCGCAGCGGGTCGAACTCGCAGGCCACCACGAAGGCCGGGGGAAGTCCGGACAGGTCGGTGGCGCGGGCGGGGGCGGCCAGCGCCGGCACGTCGGCGGCGCCGGCCCGCCCCCGCAGGTAGTTGCCCCAGCTCACCAGGGCGTTGGCCCGGTCCCACATCGGGGTGTCGGTGAAGGCCCGCGCCGACACGGTGTCGAGCCGGTCGTCCAGGGCGGGGAAGAGCAGGCACTGGTGCCGCAGGGCCGGGCCGCCACGGTCACGTACGGCCAGGCTGAGCGCGGCGGCGAGGCCGCCGCCGGCGCTCTCCCCGCCGACGCCGATCCGGTCGGCGTCGACACCCAGCTCGGTGGCCTCCTTGGCCACCCACTCCAGTACGGCGTGACAGTCGTCGAGCGCGGCCGGGAAGGGGTGTTCCGGGGCCAGCCGGTAGTCGATCGAGACGACGAGCGCCCCCACCTGGTCGGCGATCCGGACGCAGGTGTGGTGCACGCCGTCCACGCCACCGATGACGAAGCCGCCCCAGTGCAGGTAGAGCAGCGCCGGGACCGGCCCGGCGGCGGCGGGGCGGTAGAGCCGTACGGGCACGTCGGGGGCGTCCGGTGGACCGGGCGCCCGGGTGTCCGTGACCCGCACCGGCGCCGCCGGCAGATACGGCTGCTGGTGGGCCGCGATGGCGCGGGCGGCCGCCCGCGCCGTTCCGAGGTCGGCGTAGTCGACTCTCGGCAACCGGCTGGCCGGCTCGGTCAGTTCGGGATCGAAGGCGTACACGTCCTACCGCCTCTCGGGTCGGTTCCGGAAGTGCCGTCCACCGGCGCCCGGGTGGGGCCGGTGGACGGCGTGGGGAGCGTGGTCGCTCAGAAGGTGACGACGACCTTGCCCCGGGTGTGCTTGCCGACGAAGTCGGCCACCGCCTGCTGCGCCTCGGTGAACGGGTACGTCGCGCCGACCTCCACCGCCAGCCCGCCGTCGGCCGCCTGGTCGACGAGGCGCTGCAGCAGCCCCTCGCTCGCCTCGATGTGCGCGTAGACGGCCGTGACGTCCCGCTCGAAGGCGGGCGGGCCGCCGGCCGGCGACACCAGGCGCCCACCCGGCCGGACCGCCGCCGCCGTGGCGGCGAGCCCCGGCCCGGCGTTGATGAGGTCGACCACGACGTCCACCCCGCCGGGCTGCGCCCGGAGGGTCTCCTCCACCGTGTCCGCGGCGGTGTAGTCGATCGCCTCCGCGGCGCCGAGGCCGCGGACGTAGTCGACCTCGTCCGGCCGGGCGGTGGCCAGCACCCGGACGCCGGCCCGCGCGGCGAGCTGCACGACGAACGAACCCACCCCGCCGGTGGCGCCGACGACGAGCATCGTGGAATCCGGTGCCGGATCGGCCAGTTCGAGGATGTTCGCCGCGGTCATCGCGGCGACCGGCAGCGCGGCGGCGGCGACCGGGCTGAGCGCCTGCGGTCGGGCCACCACCTCGGGCCCGTCCAGCGCCAACGCGTACTCCGCGACGGCGCCGCCGACCGGGTGGGTGAAGGCGATCACCTCGTCGCCGGGGCGGAAACGGGTCACCCCGTCGCCGACCGCCTCGACGGTCCCGGCCGCGTCCAGGCCGAGCACGAACGGGTGCTGGACCGGCATGAATTCCTTCATGGCGCCGGTGGCGAGCTTGACGTCGAGCGGGTTGAGCGCCGCCGCCTGCAACCGGATCAGGATCTGGCCCGGTGCGGGGTCGGGCTTCGGGAGTTCGGCGACCACGAGCTGGTCGACGGGTCCGTAGGACTGTGCGATGAGGGCCTTCATGTCGATCGGCTTCCTTCCGAGGTGCCGGTGGCACCGGTGGTTGTCGCCCGCGCCGGCGGGGCGGGCGGGTGTGGCGGCGCGGCGCGCCGCCAGGTGAGTACGCGTCGCTGCGCGCGTCCCGAGATCAGCGACGTGCCGTGCAGGACGAGCAGGTCGTCCTCCAGGGCCGCCTCGCGGACGAGTTCGGTGCCGACCATGTGCGGGTGGGCGCTGACCAGGACGGTGTGGCGGATCTCGTCGCCCACCAGCCGCCAGCTGCCGGCGTACCCCATGAACGCCTCGTCCCGCCCGGCCACCGCGGACGCGGGACCGGCGGGGCGACGGTCGGTGCGCATCATGCTGACCGACATGTGCCCGTCAGCGGTGTAGACGAGGACGCCGGCCGGCGCCGCGCCCAGCGGGCCCGGCGACCGGCGTCCCTCGTCGTCCACGTCGAAGTAGGAGACGAGGTGCCACACGCCGGCCAACCTCTCCACCGGGACCGGCGTCGCGGGCCGCGTGGCGGTGTCGGCCCCGGTCATCGGGCCGGACCGCGCTGCACCGTGTAGCGACGGACCGACAGCTCCGCCCCCTGACCGAAGAGCCGACTGCCCGGGCGGCTCGCCTCGTCGACGAACCGCTGGGGAGTCGGCTCCCCGGCCACCGGATCGACGTAGAAGCCGGGATCAGCCACCAGCCGGACCAGGCCGACGGGGGAGTGCCCGGGCAGGGCGCCGTCGAGCAGGGTGAGCATCCCCATGCCGAAGTTCAGCTGGCGGGGCACGACCAGGGCCTCCGTGCCGCCGTGGTCGAGCATCAGGTGCTCCCGGCCGGGCAGGTGGTGACCGATCCGGTCGACCCGGAACACCTCCCGCCCGTCGAGGAGCCAGCGGACGACGCCGGCGTCCCGGTCGTACGAGAGGGCGAGTTCGTGCTCGTCCTCCGGTGACCGGTCGGCCACCGGCACGCCGTACGAGAACGCCGCGTAGCGGCCCAGCGCGGCGCGGGCGAACGGGAGGCGTTCGTAGAAGGCGTACACCCGCCGGTTGGTCAGCAGGAAGTCGAAGATGACGTACGTCTCCGGATCGACGGCGTTGATCCCCGTCGAGGCGAGCCGGAGATCGTCCTCCGGGTCGGTGACCTGGTCACCGAAGGGGTGTCCGGTGGTGCCGTGGGTGCGTCCGGACACCACGGCCGTGCCGGTGAGGACCTGTCCGGCCGGTACGTCGAAGCCCGGGGTGCCGTCCGCCGTCCGGTGGGTCGTGTAGACGAGCCACTTGACGTGGTCGAGGACGCCGGGGACCGCGCCCTGCGTGGTGTCCTGAGCGACGGTGCGGGTGAAGACCGGGCGCCCCTCGGGCCCCCCGGAGACCACCCGCAGCCCCTCGGTCGAGGTGTGCACCGTGCCGTCGTCGGCGACGTGCGGGCCGGCGGTGGTGGGCGACCACCGCGCGTCCGGCCCGCTGGTGCGGAATCCGTCGTGGAACTCGTCGTGGAAGAGGCGGCCAGGCGGAACCTCCGCGATGGACCGGGCCGGTGCCACGTCTGTCATGGGGTGCTCCCTCGTGCCGGGGGTTTCCGTCGACGGTGAACCGTGCGACGTGCGGGCGGCGTGGGTCAGACGGCGGAGCCGAGCAGCCGGGCGCCGACCGTGGCCAGCCGGTACCCCTGGTAGTTGGCGGCGGCGAGCACCTGCTCGCCCGGCAGGCCGCTGCCGCCGGCGTGGCCCGTGCCGTACGGGTTGCCGTGGGCGGCGTAGACGCTCGGGTCGGTGTAGCCGGGCGGGACGATCAGGCAACCCCAGTGGTACATCGTGTTGTAGAGCGCGAGCAGGGTCGACTCGTTGCCGCCCTGCATGTTGCCCGCGCTGGTGAAGGCCGTCGCGGCCTTCCCGGACAGCTCACCGGCGGCCCAGAGCTGACCGGTGCCGTCCAGGAACTGCTTGAGCTGGGCGGAGACGTTGCCGTAACGGGTCGGGGTGCCGAAGGCGTAGGCGTCCGCCCAGCGCAGGTCGTCGTGGGTGGCGACCTCGACGTCGGCGGTGGCGGTGAGGTGTGCCCGCCACGCCGGGTTGCTGTCGATCGCGGCGTCCGGGGCCAGCTCGGGGACCCGACGGAGGCGTACCTCCGCACCGGCCTTGGCGGCGCCCTCGGCGACGGCCTGCGCGAGGGCGTGCACGTTGCCGGTGGAGGAGTAGTAGATGACGGCGACCTTCGTGGTCATGGGCGTCCTTCCGCTGTCGACGCGAGGGGAGAGGACGGCGGGGAGCACGCGAAGCTAAGCGGAACCCCCTCCGTTTGTGCCGAGAGTAACCGTCATGGCGCGTGCGTGCAACGACCCTCGTCCTGCCGTCCCCCTCCCTCGCCCGATCGGGCGTCGTCCGATCGGCGGTGGTCGGGTCCTGCGGGTGGTTTTCCCGCAGCACCGGCACAATGGAGCAACCCGCGCCCCGGGTGGCACCGGCCGGCGCCGACCGAGGGAGGGGCCAACGGTGGCCGAACAGCCTCCGGCCGAGCGAACGCCCGTGGCGCTCAGCCTGCCGATCGCCGGTCGACCGGTCGAGCGCGCCGACGCCGCGCGGAACCGGCGCAAGATCCTGGCGGCGGCGGCGGGGATCGTGTCCCGGGCCGGCATCACCGCCCTGTCGCTCGACGAGGTGGCCCGGGTGGCCGGGGTGGGCGTGGGCACGGTCTACCGCAGGTTCGGTGACCGGGCCGGGCTGATCTTCGCCCTGCTGGACGAGGAGGAGCGGCAGTTCCAGTCCGCCTTCATGCAGGGCCCGCCGCCGCTGGGTCCCGGCGGCCCGGCCGCCGAACGCGTCCGCGCGTTCCTGCACGCGCTCGTCGACCGGGTCGAGGCACAGCGGGAACTGCTGGTCGCCGCCGAGACCAGCTCGCCGACGGCCCGGTTCACCAGTGGCCCGTACACCATCTACCACACCCACCTGGTGATGCTGCTCGGCCTCGCCCGGCCGGGGGTGGACGCCCACTTCGTGGCCGCGGCGCTGCTGGCCCCCCTCTCCGCCACGTTCCTGACCTTCCAGCGGCGGGAGCGCGGGTTCGCGGTCGACGCGATCAAGGCCGGCCTGGACGACCTGCTGGGCCTGGGCCTGTAGTCGGTGCTCCAGCCGGGGTCGAGTCGTCTTCGACCGACCCCGGCGATGGTCCGGAGCGGGACACGGCACGGCGGCGGGACCAACCGCCCCCGCCGACGGTGCCGTCGGATGTCCCGTCCGGACCGAGGAGGCATCCACCATGCGCGAGCAGAGTTCACCGGCCACCCGTCTCACGCCCACCGCGGTGGCGGACCTCGCCGCGGTGGCGGCGCGCTGCGCCGCCGCGTCCGAGGCCGACCGCCGGCTCGACCCGGACGTCGTGCGCGCCCTGATCGACGCCGGGTTCGCGCGTCACTTCGCGCCCACCCGGCACGGCGGCAACGCCGGCACCTTCACCGACCTGACCTGCGCCGTCGCCCGGATCGGGGAGGCCTGCACGGCGACGGCCTGGTGCGCCTCCCTGGTGGCGAACCTGGGCCGGATGGCGGGGCTGCTCCCGGCCGAGGGCCAGGCGGAGGTGTGGGCGGACGGTCCCGACACGGTGGTGGTGGGGTCGCTGAGCCCGACCGGCCGTGCCGAGCCGGTCTCCGGTGGCTGGCGGCTCTCCGGGCGGTGGGCCTACATCAGTGCCGTGGGCTTCGCGGACTGGGCCCTGCTCTGCGGCGAGATCCCCTCCGACGGCCCGCCGGCGGCCCGGGTGTTCGCCGTGCCGCGCGCCGCCTACGAGATCACCGACACCTGGTTCAACGTGGGGATGGCCGCGACCGGGAGCAACACCGTCGTCGTGCGGGACGTCCTCGTCCCGGACGCCAGGTCCTTCGACCGCGCGCACCTGTTCACCGGCGCCGCGGCCGCCTCCACCGAGCCCTGTCACGTGGTGCCGTTGCCGGCGGTCAACGGGCTGTCGTTCGTCGCCCCCGTGCTCGGCGCGGCGCGCGGGATGGAACGGGCCTGGACCGGCCACGTCGCCGAGAAGATCCGCTCCGCCGCCGGGTCCGGCCCGGTGCCGCCCCGGCGAACCGAGCAGGACGTCACCCTCGCCCGGACCGCCGGCGAGATCGACGCCGCGGAACTGCTGCTGGAACGGGCGGCGGCCGCCGCCGACCAGGGCGCCGGCATCACCCCGCTGGAGACCAGCCGCAACCTGCGGGACTGCTCGCTCGCCATGGACCTGCTCGTCGAGGCGGTCAACCGGCTGTTCCGGGCGGCCGGCACGTCCGGGCACGCGAACAGCAGCCCGATGCAGCGCGCCTGGCGTGACGTCAACACCGCCAGCAGTCACGTGGCGCTGCAGTTCCCGCCCGCCGCCAGCGCCTACGCGGACCAGGTGTTCAAGATCTGAGCCCTGCGCCCGCCGACCGGCTTCCGTCGCGAGGAGAACCCGATGTCCCGCTCCACAGCTGTTTCCACCGACACCGACTGGCTGCTGTGCCGGGGTTGCCGCACCCCGGTCTACGGCAAGCGCCTGATCCGCAACCACCGGGTCTGCCCCGAGTGCGGCCTGCACCTGCCACTCACCGCCGAGCAGCGGCTCGGGATGCTGGCCGACGAGGGGCGCTACGAGCCGCTGGCGGTCACGGTGACCAGCAATGACCCGCTGCGCTTCGTCGACCGGGTGCCCTACGCCGACCGGCTCGCCGACGCCCGCGCCCGCACCGGACTGAACGAGGCGGTGCTCTGCGCCCGGGCCACGGTGGAGGGTGTCCCGGCGATCATGGCGGTGATGGACTTCCGCTTCCTCGGCGGCAGCCTCGGCAGCGCCGTCGGCGAGCTGATCACCATCGCCGCCGAGACGGCGCTGGCCGAGCACACGCCGCTGATCATCGTGACGGCCTCGGGCGGCGCGCGGATGCAGGAGGGGGCGCTGTCGCTCATGCAGATGGCCAAGACCAGCGCCGCGCTGGGCGCCCTGGACCGCGCCGGCGTGCTGACCGTCTCGGTGATCACCGACCCGACGTACGGCGGGGTGGCGGCCTCCTTCGCGACGCTCACCGACGTGATCGTCGCCGAGCCGGGGGCCCGGCTGGGCTTCGCCGGTCGCCGGGTCATCGAGCAGACCATCCGCCAGGTCCTGCCCGAAGGGTTCCAGACGGCCGAGTTCCTGCTGGCCCGCGGGATGATCGACATGATCGTCGAGCGCGGGCGACTGCGCCAGGAACTGGGCCGGCTGCTGCGCGCGTCCACCTTCACCGGCGTACGCTCCGCAGGCCCCGCGCCGGCGGACCCGGTCGTCCGTGACCACCGTGCGCTGCCCGAGCCGGACCCGTGGCGGCACGTCTCCCAGGCGCGGGACCTCACCCGGCCGACGACGCTGGACTACCTGTCCCTCGCCTTCACCGACTTCAAGGAGCTGCACGGGGACCGGATCTCCGGCGACTGTCCGGCGGTGGTGGGTGGAACCGCGTGGCTGGACGGCCGGCCGGTGCTGGTGCTCGGCCAGCAGAAGGGGCACGACCCGGCCGAGCTGATGCGCCGCAACTTCGGCATGCCGGTGCCGGCCGGCTACCGGAAGGCGGCCCGGCTGATGCGTCTGGCCGAGAAGCTGGACCTGCCGATCGTCACGCTCGTGGACACCCCCGGCGCCTACCCGGGAGCGGACGCCGAGGAGCAGGGCCAGGCGGTGGCGATCGCCGAGAACCTGCGCCTGATGGCCTTCCTGTCGGTGCCGGTGGTGACGGTGATCATCGGGGAGGGGGGCAGCGGTGGCGCGCTCGGCCTCGCGGTGGCCAACCGGGTGCTGATGTTCTCGAGCAGCGTCTATTCGGTGATCAGCCCGGAGGGCTGCGCCGCGATCGTCTGGAAGGACCCGGCCGCGGCCCCGCGTGCCGCCGCGGCGCTCGGGCTGGACGCCCGGGAGCTGCTGCGCCTCGGTGTGGTCGACGGCGTACTGGTGGAGCCGGAGGGCGGCACGGGGGCCGACCCGCTGCGTGCGGCCGAGCTGCTCGGCGCGGCCCTGCGGGCGAGCCTGCACGAGCTGGGCGCGCTCGCCCCCGACCAGCTCGGCGCCGACCGGCGGGCCCGCTTCCGCCAGTTCGGCTCGGCCGTGACCGTTGAGGCGGAGCTGTTGACGATCAGCGGAGAGGTGCACTGAGCATGTTCAAGAAGATCCTGATCGCCAACCGGGGCGAGATCGCCCTGCGGATCGCCCGTTGCTGCCGGGAGCTCGGGATCCCGACGGTCGCCGTGCACTCCACCCGGGACCGTGACTCGGCCGTCGTCCAGGTCGCCGACCAGGCGGTGCAGATCGGTCCGGCGCCGCCCACCCGCAGCTACCTGAACGCGGCCGCCGTGCTCCAGGCCGCCGAGCAGTCGGGCGCCGACGCCATCCATCCCGGGTACGGGTTCCTCTCCGAGTCACCGGACTTCGCCGACGCGTGCGAATCGCTCGGCGTCACCCTGATCGGTCCGCCCGCCTCCGTGATGGCGGAGCTGGGCGACAAGACCTCGGCCCGGGCCCTGATGACCCGCGCCGGCCTGCCGCTGCTGCCGGGCAGCGTCCACCCGCTGAGCCCCGAGGCGGCCGAGGAACTGGCGGCGACGATCGGATTCCCCGTCATCGTCAAGGCCGCCGCGGGCGGTGGCGGCCGCGGCATGCAGGTCGTCCACGACCGGGACAGCTTCCTCGACGAGTACCGCAGGACCCAGGCCACGGCCCAGATGCTCTTCGGCGACGGCCGGGTGTATGTCGAGAAGTACCTCCGCGATGCCCGGCACGTGGAGATCCAGGTGCTCTGCGACCGGTACGGTCGCGCCGTGCACCTGGGGGAGCGGGACTGCACCGTGCAGCGACGCCACCAGAAACTGGTGGAGGAGACGCCGGCGCCGGAGCTGCCCGTCGACCTCACCGAGCGGATGGGACGGTCCGCCGTCGACGGCGCGCTCGCGGCCGGCTACGTCGGCGCCGGCACCTTCGAGTTCCTGGTCGACCCGGGCGGCAGTTACTACTTCATGGAGGTCAACTGCCGGATCCAGGTGGAGCACCCGGTGACGGAGATGGAGACCGGCATCGACCTGGTGCGGGAGCAGATCAAGATCGCCGCGGGTGAGCCGCTCGCGTTCACGCAGGACGACATCCGGCCCCGTGGGGTGGCGATCGAGTGCCGGATCAACGCGGAGGACCCGGCGCGGGACTTCGCCCCGGCGCCCGGCCTGGTGACGGAGTTCGTGCCACCCGGCGGCCCGTTCGTCCGGGTCGACTCCCATGTGCACGCCGGCTACGAGGTGCCGCCGAACTACGACTCGCTCCTGGCCAAGCTGGTGGTCTGGGCACCCCGCCGCGACGAGGCCATCGCGCGCATGCTGCGGTCCCTGGCCGAGTTCCGCATCTCCGGGCCCCGCCTGCACACCACGGTGGACTTCCTGCGTCAGGTGCTCGACGATCCCCGGTTCCGGACCGCCACGCACACCACGGCCCTTGTCGACCAGCTGATGGACCGACGGTAACGGCGGCGCCGGATTCAGGTCCGGCGCCGCCGTCTCGTGGCGCGGCTCTCGGCGCCGGCCCCTCTCGGGGGCCGGCGCCGATCGCGTCAGGGCAGCGTGATCGACTGCGAGTGCCGGAAGAAGTTCGTCGGATCCCAGCGGGCCTTCACCTGCTGCAACCGGGGGTAGTTCTCCTTGTAGTACAGGGCCGACCACGGTACGCCGGAGCGGTTGATCTCGGGGTCGCGGATGTCCATGTCCGGCGAGTTGATGTAGCAGCCGTCGGTCTGGTCGTTCGGCACCGGGTAACCGCCGGTGGCGGCGAACGTCTGGCCGTAGATGTCGCGGAGCCAGCCCACGTGCTGGGCGTCCTCCGCCGGGTTGATCCAGAAGTTCTCGTAGAGGGCCAGGAACGCCGAGTTGCGATGCGGGTACGCGGTGGCGGTGGTGGGCACCTTGTTGACCTTGCCGCCGGCGACCCCGGTGAGCTGGAGGGTCGCGTTGGGGTTCGCGTAGTCCTGGCGGGTGAGGTTCCGCCAGAGGGCCGCGATCTGGGTGTCGGTGAAGCTGCGGCGCAGGTACGCCGACTTCACCGCGCTGCGCATCGTCGGGTCCAACATGGTGGCCGGGTTGCTGGTGCCGATGAGCCGGGTGGCCGCCAGCCACCGCAGCCGCCGGGGCGGGTACGGGGCGGTGATACCGGTGTCCCGGGTGACGGCGGCGAGGTAGTCGGCGAGCAGCTTCTCGGCGTCGGGCACGGCCGCGTCGATCTGGGTCAGCAGTCCCATGCCCCCGGCGGACCGGTGCGGGATGAACGCCACCCCGGACAGCGCCGTGTACGGGGAGTCGACGCCGGCGTTCTGCGCGTACCAGGTACCGAAGTTGCGCACGAGGGTGGTGAACCTGGCCTGGTCGAGGGCCACCCAGGGCACCGGCACGTTGCTGACGAGCACCTCGCGTGGCGGACGGGGCAACTGCTGACCGGGGATGGTGCCGGAGGCGTTCGGCGAGCGGAACCAGTAGCGGGTGATGATGCCGAAGTTGCCACCCCCGCCGCCCGCGCACGCCCACCACAGGTCCCGGTTCGGGTCGGTGGAGGCGCGGGAGGCGACCACGAGCCGGGCGACGCGGTTCGCGTCGACGACGACCATCTCGACCGCCTCGATGTGGTCGGCGACGACGCCGTGGCTGCGGGAGAGCAGTCCGTAGCCGCCGCCGGTGGCGTGTCCGCCGATGCCCACGGTCGGGCAGACGCCGGCGGGCAGGGTGACGTTCCAGCCCTTCTGCAGCGTCTCGTACACGGCGATGAGCAGGGCCCCCGGCTCCACCGCGAAGGCCTGGCGGTTCTGGTCGTAGGAGATCCGGTTCATCGCCGACATGTCGATGACGACCTTGCTGGCGGAGTGGTAGACGAAGTCCGCGTAGCAGTGCCCGCCACTGCGCACGGAGACCCGCTTGCCGGCGTCGACCGCCTCCTGCACCGCCTGCAGCACCTGGGCCGACGAGGTGACCAGCCGTACGGCGTCGGGCGTCGCGACCCACCGCTGGTTGTTGCCGACGACGAGATCGGGATAGCGCGGGTCGCCCGGGGTGACGGTCAGCGCGGGCGTCGTGGTGGTCGTGGCGGCCTGCGCGGGTGCTCCCGCGGCCATGCCCGCCACGGCGGTACCCGCGACCGCGGCGGTGCCGCTGAGCAGGCTTCTCCTGCTGATGTGTGCCATGCCGTTCCTTCCCATTCGCATTCTCGGGTGCGCGGACGTGTCCGGCGGGACCGGAGATCGCCACGGGCGGACCGTTCGGGAAGAGACGCGGAGTTCGCGCGTGATTTCGGCGCACGTGAGGCCCGTCGGCCCGGATCGGGCCGAGAGCGGGTGCCGAATTCCACCCCCGTGGATGCTCGCCCGGTCCCGTGTACTTCGGGTGCTGTCGGAACACTGAGCCGCAATCAATACGGTATTCGCGACGTCAATTCCGAAACAGCGTCGGAAGGTCCGATGTGATCACCCGAATGGGGGAGTGCTGTTGATTTTCCGTCACCACTTCGTTGATCTGCTGAATAGCTGACGATGAAAGGAATTCCGGTGTCCGAATCTTCCCCTTCTTTACGTATGTCGGGACGCGATATCTGATGGATACAGACATCGATGTGACAGTGCGGTTCGTCACAGTTGGGCAATCACCCCGCCCGTGGCCCAGAAATCGCGCCTCTTCCTGCGGAAATGGTCCCAGCCGGACCCTCGGCGACCGCGAAACAGATGGCGCTGAGGAGTGGCGAGCATGTGTAAACTGGCGCCCAGTAGCGGGAAGTGGAGGGCCCTCCACTTTGCTGGTCCGAGGGGGTGGCCATGGCCGTGACAAGGGGATCGGCCGCGCGTCCCGACTTCTCATCGGGGTCGGAGCGGTGAGGATCAGACCGCTTTCCGGCTGTCCTTCCGGTCTATCGAGACCGGCGGCAGAATCACCGTGAGCGACGGGGGAGTACGTATGAGGTTCAACGTTCTGGGCCCACTGGAAATCATCACGGATGACGACAGGCCAATCGATGTGAGCCCGTCGAAAACCGGACAGGTGCTGGCGTTGCTGATCGCCCGGTGTCCCGATGCGGTGGCGGTCGACACCCTCATTAGGGAATTGTGGGGCGAGAAGCCGCCGCGCAGCGCGGTCACCACCCTTCAGACGTACATCTACCACGGCCGGCGGATGTTGGCGCGTGAGTTGTCACCGCTCGGTCAGGACCTGGTGTCGACCAGGGCGCCCGGTTATGCCATGCGGATCGCGGCGCATGACGTGGACGTTAACGTCTTCGAACGACTCGTGCAGCGGGCGCGTGAATTGTTGGTCGACGACGAGCCGGAGGCAGCACTGCGTGAACTCCGCACGGCACTCGACCTCTGGCGGGGCCCGGCGTTCGCCGGTCTGGCGGTCGGGGAGGTGCTGGCCGCGCACATCGCGCACCTCGACGAGGTCCGACTCCAGGCGACCCACCTGCGGATCACCGCGGAGCGCCGGCTCGGCCGCCACCTGGAGCTCGTGGCGGAACTGCGTGCCCTCGTCGCCGCCCATCCGCTCAACGAGTCCTTCCACGCTCAGTTGATCGAAGTGCTCTACGAGTCGGGCCGCCGGGCGGAGGCGTTGCAGGCATATCAGAACCTGCGCGGCATCCTCGCCCGTGAGCTCGGGGTCGAGCCGACCGTCCAGGTGCAACGCCTGCAACTGACCGTCCTGCAGGGGGAGGACAGCCGGCTGGCCGGACTGGCCTCCCGGTGACCATCCGGCCCGCCCGGTCGTCAGCGATGGCGACGACCGGGCGGGCCGGGCCGGTCAGGAGCCCTCGGTGACGTTGATGAGGAAGAGCGGGTCGTCGTACTCCACCGGCTCGCCGTTGTCGTGCAGCACGGCGCTGACCGTGCCGTGCACCGTGGACTCGACCGGAATCATCAGCTTCATCACCTCCACGATCGCCAGCTGCTGGCCCGGGGTCACCGTGTCGCCCACCGAGACGAACGGCGGGGCGCCGGGTGACGGCGCGTGGAACAGGATCCCGACCGCCGGTGAGCGGACCTGGTGGCCGTCCGGCTCGACGGCGACGGGTGTGGAGCCACGGGCAGCCGCCACCGCCACCGCCACGGGCGCGTCGGTGCCGGCGGGGGCGGTCGTCGATTCCACCGGCCATTCGGCCTCGACCGTCACGCCGCCGGCCCGTACGCGCAGGGCGCTCGGGGTACGGCCGAAACCGGTCAGCAGTTCCAGTGTGCTGCTGCGGACCAGTTCCAGCGCGGCCTGCATGTCCCGCATCGCCCGGGGGTCGTGGTCATCGGGCGTCTCCTCCGGCGCCCGGTGCGGCGCCCGGGTGTTGTCACTCGTCATGACGGTGCCTCTCCTCGAAACCGTGCCGGCTCCGGCTGCTCGACCCGGCTCCGGCCGGGCCGGTGTCCCGTGACCCATCAGTAGTTGCCGAGCCCACCGCAGACGTTCATCGCCTGCGCGGTCACCGCGGCGGCGCCGTCCCCCATCAGGTACGACACCATCGCGGCGACCTCCTCCACCTCGACGTAGCGGCCGATCGGGACCCGTCCGGTGATCCGGGCGTGGGTCTCGGCCTCGTCTACGCCCCAGATGTCCGCGTAGTGCTCCCGCACCCGTTCGGCCATGGGGGTCTCCACGAAACCGGGGCACACCGCGTTGACGGTGATGCCGGTCTTCGCCAGCTCCAGGCCGAGGGCCTTGCTGAAACCCACCACGCCGTGCTTGGAGGCCGAGTAGGGGGCGGCGTGGACCACACCCTGCTTGCCGCCGGTGGAGGCGATGTTGATGACGCGACCCCAGCCGCGCGCCAACATGCCGCCGGCGGTGAGGACCTGCTTGGTCATCAGGAACACGCTGTTGAGGTTGGTGTTGATGACGTCGAACCAGAGTTCGTCGTCGATCTCGGCGGTGGCGCCGCCGCCCGGGCGTCCGGCGTTGTTGACCAGGATGTCGATCGGCCCGTACCGCTCCACCGCCGCGCCCACGAACCGCGCGACGTCCGCCGAGGACCGCACGTCGCAGCTACGGCCGTCGACGTCGAGCCCCTCCGACTGGAGGCTCTTGACGGTGTCCGCGACCGCCGACTCGCGGCGGGAACAGATGTAGACCCGTGCCCCGCTGCGAGCGATCGACCGGGCGACCGCCAGCCCGATTCCGCTGGTGGCCCCGGACACGATCGCCACCCGCTGGCTCTGCTCCGACATTGGCTCCCCTTCACCGCACGGCTGACTGTGACGACGCCGAGGATCACCGTCCGTCCTCGAACACCGGTCGAGGGTGCCTGGAGAGCCGGGCGTCGAGGGCCGGGCCGCGCGCCCGGCCTTCGAGCCGGATTCGAGTCCGGACGGTCATCGTGGTGCCGCCGGGGCCCGCCGTCCGGTGCCCCCGTCCAGGCCAGCCATCCCGGAGGTCACCCATGCCGATGTCCACCTCGTTCACCGAGCTGTACACGGAGGTCCAGCAGTTCTACGCGCGGCAGATGCGCCAGCTCGACGAACGCAAGTTGGAGGCCTACGCCGAGACGTTCACCGAGGACGCGGAGTTCGGTCACACGCCCGGACGCGAACCCGCCCGGACCCGGGCCGGCATCGCCGCCGACCTGCACGAGTTCCACAAGCAGTTCGAGAACGACCCGGTGCAGCGCCGGCACTGGTTCAACATGATCGACCTGGAACCGCAGGACGACGGGAGCATCCGCTCGACCTGCTACGCGCTGGTGATCACGACGCGCCCGGGTGGTAAGCCGGACATCGCGCCGAGCTGCGTCGTCCGGGACGTGATCGTGCGCGGCGAGGACGGCGGTCTGCTGCTGCGCTCCCGCAAGGTCGAGCACGACCAGCTCTTCTGAACCGGCGACGTGCCGGTCGCCCGGCGCGCTCGGCCCGGGTGGGGCGGCCGTGCCGCCCGGGCGACGGCGCCGTACGTGCCATCGCCCGGGTGGCCTGACCGGTCAGGCCCCGGCGGGCTGGGGGATGAGCACGACCTGCGATGCGGTCGACATCCACGTGGGTCGGATCTCGAGGCGGGAGAACCGCCAGCCGTCGGCGGTGCGGACGAAGCGGAAGCGGTAGTCGCCGGCGAGGACCCGGACGGCGGGCGGGTCGTTCTCGACGAAGACGGCGGTCAGGTTCGCCTGCCCCGACGCCCGGTCGCCGTCCTGCTCGACGAGCAGGTGCGCCATCGAGTGCTGGAGTCGGTGGTAGTGGGCGTGGTGCTGCCGCGCCTGCTCGACCAGGCTGGTACGGCCCTCGTCGGTGCCACCCGGCGTCACGGCGACCGCTTCCGGCGTGAACAGCGCGTCCGCGTCGCCGAGGCAGCGGCCGTCCAGCCACCTGCCGAGCCGGGCCACCAGCTCGGAGATCTCGCGGTGGTCGGTGAGGGCCCGGAGCTCACGCCGGAGCGCGACGAGTTCCTCGTCGGGCGTCGGTGCGGTCCGGATCGTGCCGGTGGAGTTCTGCGTCATGGTCACCTCGAGAGTCCTGGATGTCGAGTCGTCGCGGCCGCCGTGTCGGGTGCGTCGGCGCGCTCCGGTCACGGCACCGGTCGACGCCGGCCGCGGGCGCGGATGGCCGGCCCACGGAGCCGGTGGACATCTTCCGTTCTAGCCGAGTCGGAACCGGCTGTGGCGCGATGCAGGATTCCAGACCGGACTCGAATTCGGCTCGAAGCGCGCCCGGGCAGGGCCGGCCCGGCGGGTGCGGCGCCACGTCGGCGCGCACCCGCCGGGGACTCATCCGTGGAAGCGGACGTAGTCGAAGACCGCCGTCACCGGCGGCTGCGCGCCGCCGTGTGCGACCAGGCCGATCCGTGGAGTCGCGTCCGCCGGGAACGTCCACACCCCGCCCCACGTCCAGCTCGTCCCGTCCCGGCTGGAGCCGGCCCGGAACTCGTGCTCGCCGGTGGCCGGGTCGACCCGGTGGGCCAGCCGCAGCCAGGTGGTGGTGGCCGGGGTGCCGACGATGTTCCCGCCGTAGACGGGCTGGCCGGCGAAGGGCAGCTCGTAGCCGTACTCGACCTGGCGGGTGTTCCAGATCGCCACCTGGGCCAGCCGGGCGAACCGGTCGTCGTCGACGTACGCGACCAGGCCGGCCTGCTGGTAGTTGCGGACCGTCTCCTCGCCCAGGTCGAGGGTCACCTTCGTCTCGACCACGTAGTCGCCGGTCGGCGCGTCGCGCAGCAGCACCCCGGCGGTGTTGCCGGTGCCGGTGAGGTCCGCCGCCTGCACCGGCCAGCGCAGCGCGCCACCGGAGACGGTCGCCGCCGGATCCTCGCGGACCCAGCGCCACGCCGGGTCGAGGCCGTCGGCGAACTCGTCGGAGTACGCCGGCAGCACCTCGCCGACGCGGGGCTCCGGCACCGCCCGTGGGGCGGGTCGGTGCAGCCGGGCGACGCTGACGTTGTCGAACTCCGCCGCGCCGCCGGTCGCAATGATGGTGAGCCGGCCGACCGTCGGCCGGGTCAGCCGCAGCGACACCACGGCGAGCTGGTCACCGAGCCGGGCCGGGCTCAGCTCGGCGACGAGCTGCCGGCCGCGCACCTCGACGGCGAGGTTGTGCCGGTCGGCGGGGTCGAGAGCGGCGGGCAGGGGCGCACTTGCCGTCGCGCCGCCCGCCTCCCGGGCGACGAGCCGGCCGGCGGCGGCGTCGAGGCGTACCTCGACCCGGCCGACGGTCAGTCCGGCCGCCGCCGCGCCGGTGAGCCGCAGGTCGGCCTCCGCGCGCAGGTCGCCGCCGGTCACCGTGCGGCTGGTCAGCGCGCCGGTGCCGGTGAGGTGGCCGTCAGCGACGTGCCACGCGCCGCTGCCGGTCCAGCCGCCCAGCGCCGGGGAGTCGAAGCGGGCGTCGAGCCGGGCGGTGGTCACCGGCGCCCGGCGGTCGCCGTCGGACGGGCCGGCGCCGGCGTTGACCCGCGGCCAGCCGTCGATCCAGTCGAGGCGGTCGATCAGCATCGGCCGCTCGTTGATGCCGAACGGCTCGTCCAGGTACGGGTCGGCCCGGTCGATGGCG
Organism: Micromonospora purpureochromogenes; assembly: GCF_900091515.1. Lineage (NCBI taxonomy): Bacteria > Bacillati > Actinomycetota > Actinomycetes > Micromonosporales > Micromonosporaceae > Micromonospora > Micromonospora purpureochromogenes. Next base: position 3,360,931 of record NZ_LT607410.1, read on the forward strand.
TGGTAGACGATCCAGTCCTGCCCGGACAGGTCGGTGAGGAACCCGTTGTGCCCGGTGCCGATCCAGCGGTTGCCGTTCTGGGTGAGCACCGGCGTGCCGCCGGCCCGGGAGGCGGTCAGCGGGATGCCGTCGCGGTCGACGAACGGCCCGCGTGGGCTGGTCGCGCGGCCCACCTGGACCGAGTAGCCGGTGGCCGGGCCGGCGCAGCAGTTGGCGGTGGAGGCGAAGAGGTAGTACCAGCCGTCGTGGCGCAGCACGTAGCTGCCCTCGAACTTGTTGTCGATGGCGACCAGGGTGGGCGCGCCGACCGCGCGCAGCCCGTCGGCGGAGAGCTCGGTGACCGAGATGCCGCCGTAGTAGCTGCCGTAGTAGAGGTAGTGCTTCCCGTCGACGTCGGTGAACTCCGACGGGTCGATGGTCCAGAGCCAGCCACCGCCGCCGCCGGGACGCGGCGCCACCACCGGCTGGTCGGCGAAGGTCCACGGGCCGGTCGGGGTGGGGGCGGTCGCCGCGCCGATGGCGAAGTCGCCGCCGTCGGGGGAGACGGTGGTGTCGGTGACGGTCACGTACATGACCCACCGGTCGCCGACCCGGCGCACGTCGGGGGCCCAGAAGCCGGCGTCGGCCGTGGCGTAGGGCGGGCGTTGGTCGGGGCCGAAGGCGTCGCCGAGGTAGGTCCAGTCGACCAGGTCGGCGGAGCGGGCGGTGGGCACCCGGTGGAACCGCTTCTCGCCCTCGCGCAGCGGGTCGGTGGTGCCGTAGGCGTACCAGAAGCCGTCGTCGCCGCGGACGACGACGGGGTCGGCGAAGGTGTCGGCGAACCCGGCGGAGACCGGGTTGCGGTAGCGGTCGGGGGTGTCGGCTCCGGCGGTGGCGGGCGCGGAGGCGACCGCCGCCAGGAGCAGACCGAGTACGGCGGCGAGCGCGCCGCCGCGGCGGAGTTGACCCATCAGACCTGCCTCGGTTGGGGTGAATGGGGTCGGTGTGTCATTCCGTCCAGTTCTACAACGATGAATACAACGTTGTAAAGGTGTCGGCACTGGTCGGTGCCCACCGAAGGGTCGCCGTGGCACCCTTGGCGGATGACCGCTGCGCCCACCGACGGCCGCCGCCTCGCCGACCTGGCCGCCCTGCTCGCCGACGACACCCGGGCCGGCATCTGCCTGGCCCTGCTCGACGGGCGGGCGTGGACGGCCGGCGAGCTGGCGCGCGCTGCCGGGGTGGCCCCCTCCACCGCCAGCGAACACCTCACCCGACTGGTCCGGGGCGGCCTGCTGGTGGAGGAGCGCCAGGGACGGCACCGCTACCTGCGGCTGGCGGACCCGGCGGTGGCGCAGCTGATCGAGGACCTGGCCGGGCACGCGTCGCCGGCGCCCCGCCCGGCCGGATCGCTGCGCGTGGCCACCGCCGACGCCGCCCTCGCCCACGCCCGGACCTGCTACGACCACCTCGCCGGGCGGCTCGGCGTCCGGCTGCGCGACGCCCTGCTGACCCGCGGTCTGCTCGACGGCGCGGACGGTCTCGCGGTGACCCCGGCCGGCCGGGACTGGCTGGCCGACCTCGGCGTCGCGCCGCTGCGCGGCGGCCGGCGGCCCCTGGTGCGGGACTGCCTGGACTGGACGGAGCGCCGTCCCCACCTGGCCGGCGCGCTCGGCGCCGCGCTGTGCCGCCGCTTCGCCGAGCTGGGCTGGACGACGCGCGGCACCGGGCGCAGCGTGCGGGTCACCCCGGCCGGCGTGGCGGCGCTGCACCAGGTGCTGGGGATCGACGCCGGCGAGCTGGTGCCGCCCCGCCGCGACGGTGGCGGCGGCGGACGCGCCTGACCGGCCCAGCCGGCCCGACCCGCGCGGTCGTCCCGCCGGCGGCGGCGCGCTGACCAGCGGAGCCGGCCCGACCCGGGCGGTCGTCCCGCTGGCGGCGGCGCGCCTGACCAGCGGAGCCGGCCCGACCCGGGCGGTCGTCCCGCTGGCGGCGGCGCGCCTGACCAGCGGAGCCGGCCCGACCCGGGCGGTCGTCCCGCCCGAACCGGGGCAGCCCCGACGCGCCTGACCCGGCCGAGGCCGACATCACCGGCCCGAGAGTGCCGCCGAGGCCGGCATCGGCCCGGCAGAGTTCGGTCGGTGCCGAAGCGATCCGCCCCTAGCGTCGGGCGGATGAGCGACCCGACGCCCCTGATCCCGCCCGGCCCCGACACCCCGGCCTGCGGCCCGCCGACCCTCGACGGCGGCGTCTGGTCGGTGACCCGCCACGCCGACGTCTGCGCGGTGCTCACCGATCCGGACTTCCGGGTGCCCGAGGCGGCGTCGGGACCGCCCGACACCCTCGCCTGGCTGCGCGGCACCGTCGCCCGGTTCAGCGGGCCGGACCGGCATCCCGCCCGGCGGGCCGCCGCCGTCGCCGCGCTCGCCGACTGCGCGCCGGACGGGCTGCGGCGCGACGCCGCCCGGCTGACCGCCGAGGAACTCGACCGCGACCCGCTCGCCGGGGCGGCGCGGCTGGCTCGGGGCGTACCGCTGCGGGTGCTGGCGGCGCGGCTCGGCCTGGCCGATCCGGCGGCGGTGCCGGCGGTGACCGTCGTGGCCGCCGCCTACCAGCCCGGTGCGGGGCCGGCCGCGGTGCGCCGCGCGGACCGCGCGGTGGCGGCGCTGGTGGCGATGTCCCCGGCGGGGCCGCCCGAGACGCTGGCCAACCGGATCGGGCTGCTGGTGCAGGCCTGCGCCGCCACCGCCGCGCTGATCGACACCGCCGCCCGGTACGCCCCGGCGGTGCCCCCGTCCGTGCCCACCGCGGCGCTGCTGGCCGAGGTGCTGCGCCTCGACCCACCGGTACGCGCCACCCGCCGGATCGCCGTCCGCCCGGCCCGGGTGGGCGGGCAGCCGGTCCCGCCCGGCGCGGAGCTGGTGCTGCGCTTCGACGCGGCGAACCGGGACCCGGCGGTGGTCACCGCGCCGGACCGGTTCGCGCCGGGTCGGTCGGTGCTGACCTTCGGCGCCGGGCCGCACGGCTGCCCGGGTGAACAGCACGCGCTGGCCCTGGCCGCCGGGGTGGTGAACGTGCTGCGCCAACGCCCCGGCACGGCGACCCGACCGGAACTCGGACCGGCGCGCACCCGACCGGCGGTGCTCCGATGAGCGACCGCCACGCCGCCTTCCGCGCCCTGCACCGCCCCGGTCGGCCGCTGGTGCTGCCCAACGCCTGGGATCACGCCTCCGGCGCCGCCCTGGCCGCCGCCGGCCACCCGGCGGTGGGCACCACCAGCCTCGGCGTGGCCGCGGCCGCCGGCCGGCCGGACGGGCTGGCGGCCACCGCCGAGGAGACCCTTCGCCTCGCCGAGCTGCTGGTCCGGCTGCCGGTGCTGGTGACCGTGGACGTCGAGGCCGGCTTCAGCGACGACCCGTCGGCCGTCGCCGGGTACGCCGCCGAGCTGGCGGCCCTCGGCGTGGTCGGGATCAACCTGGAGGACGGGCGGCCCGACGGCCGCCTCGCCGATCCCGCCCTGATGGTGGCGAAGATCGAGGCGGTCCGGGCCCGGGTGCCCGGGCTCTTCGTCAACGCCCGCACCGACGCCTGGTGGCTCGGCCGGCCCGACCCACTGGAGCAGGCGCTGCCGCGGGTGCGGGCGTACCGGCGGGCCGGAGCGGACGGCGTCTTCGTTCCGGGGGTCGCCGACCCGGACGTCGTCCGGCGGCTGGCCGACGCGGTCGACGCACCGCTGAACGTCCTGGCCCAGCCCGGTGGACCGGCACCGGCGGCGCTCGGCCGCCTCGGGGTGGCCCGGGTCAGCACCGGCTCGCTGCTGTTCCGGGCGGCGCTGGCCGCCATTGTCCGCACCGCCGACGCCGTCCGGACGGGGACGGTGGAGCCGGATCCGGCGCTGCCGTCGTACGCGGACGTGCAGCGGATGACAGCGACCGGTCGTCGCCCTTAGGGGTGGATGGGAGGATTGCTCGGACTTTCCCTGTTCCGGGTGCTTACGGTGTGTTTCAGGTTCATCCGCACCGTGTCGTACCGGGAGAGGACCCGACCATGCGCGTGCCCAGCCGAAGTTCCGGCCCCCAGCCCGGCCCGTCCGTCTCCTCGCCCGCCCCGGCGCGCCGGTCGCCCACGCCGGGCCGGGCCCGCGCGGTGCCGACCGCCCCGCCTGACCTCGACGCGTACCGCGACGCCGTGGCGGAGCTGCTGGTGGAGGTGGGGGCGCTCGCCGACGCGACGTCCAGCGCGGCCCGCCAGGTGCTGCTCGACCAGCGGTTGCGGGAGCCGGCGATCGCCGCGGTGCTCGACGCGACCCCGCAGGGGTTCATCGGCGCCCGCGAGACGCTGCTGCTGGAGATGGCCCGCTACCAGCCCAACGAGCGGACCTCGGCGACCGACCTCACCGCGCTGGTCCGGATCTACCTGCTCTCCCGCATCGACGTGATGTGGTGGCGGGACACCACCACCTTCCTCACCGACGACCAGGTCGACACCCATCCGGACCTGGTCGACCTGGAGTGGCTGCGCCGGCGCGGGCTGCTCGCCTTCCGTTACCAGGAGCAGCCGGCCACCGTGCTGGGCCGGGGCGTACGGGCGGTGCGCCGCAAGCTCCGCCCGGACGCCACCCCGCGCACCGCCGGGGTGAAGTTCCGGCGCACCCGGCGGGAGGTGGTGGCGCTCCTCAACGACCTGGCCCGCGAGCTGGCCCGGGCCACCCCGCCGGCCACCCCGCCGCTCTGGGTGACCAGCCTGGTGCGCAGCGCCGAGCACCAGTACCAGCTGCGCCGTCTCGGGTACGCCGCGATGGTGCCCAGCGGGCACTGCCTCGGCTGGGCGGTGGACGTGGAGATGGCCTGGTTCGCGCGCTTCGGCGTCCGGGACACCCTGGCCGAGATCCTGCTCGCCCGGCAGGCCGCCGGTGAGATCAACGTGGTCGACGAGGGGCAGGCCTGGCACGTGTGCCTGGCACCGGGCGCCCGCGCCCGGCTGCGCTCGGCCTACGAGGCGGAGATGGGGGCCTGAGGCGGATGTGCGGCATCGCGCTCAGCGCCGGCCCCGAGGCCGACCCGGCGATCTTCCGCCGGATGCTCGCCGTCCTCACCCCCCGGGGCGAGGTCACCGAGACCCGGCAGGAGGCCGGCCTGCTCGCCGGCGTACGGCGGCTGCGGATCGTCGACCGGGACCGGGCCGTGCAGCCGTTCACCTCCGCCGACGGCCGGTACGTCCTCTGCTACAACGGCGAGGTCTTCAACCACCACGAGCTGCGCGCCGAGCTGACCCGGGCCGGGCACCCGTTCCGCACCGCGAGCGACACCGAGGTGGTGCTCGCCGCGTTCCTGCGCTGGGGCGAGCAAGCGGTGCACCGGCTGCGCGGGGAGTGGGCCTTCGCCGTCGCCGAACGCGCCTCCGGCCGGGTCTATCTGGCCCGGGACCCGCTCGGGGTCAAGCCGCTCTACTGGGCCCGCACGCCCGGCTGCCTGCACGTCGCCTCGGAGGTCAAGGCCCTGGTCGGGCTGCGCGCCCCGGTCGACGAGGTGCCGCCCGGGCACCACGGTTGGGCCGACCCGGACGGGCGGGTGGAGCTGGCGGCGTACCTCGACCTGCTCGCCCTCGGCGAGGGACTGCCCGAGGTGGACGACCCGGACGAGGCCGCCCTGCTCGTCCGGGCCGCGATCAGCGACAGCATCCGGATGCGGGTGGACACCGACCTCACCGTCGGGGTGGTGCTCTCCGGCGGCCTGGACAGCTCGCTGGCGCTGCTGCACGTCCGCGAGCTGCATCCGGACTGCGTGGCGGTGACCGTCGGGGTGCCGGACAGCCCCGACGTCGCGTACGCGCGGCGGCTCGCCGCCGACCTCGGCGTGCCGCACGAGGTGGTCCAGCTGCGCCCGCGCGACATCCGGCTGGTCGACGTCCGGCAGGCGATCCGGATCTCCGAGCTGACCGAGTACGGCGACATCATCAACGCGGTGGTCTCCGTGCCGATCTTCCGGCGACTGCGCGAGCTGGGGATCAAGGTGGTGCTCACCGGCGACGGCTCCGACGAGCTGTTCGGCGGCTACCCGATGTACCACCAGGCCGGCCCCGACCGGGCCCGCCGGCTCTTCCTCCACAAGATCCGCAACCTCTGCCGTACGGAGTTGCAGCGGGTCGACCGGGCCAGCATGGGCCACGGGGTGGAGGCCCGGGTGCCCTTCCTCGACCTCAGCGTGGTGGAGCTGGCGATGCGGTTGCCGCTGGCGCTCAAGATGCGCGACGGGCAGGAGAAGTGGATCGTCCGGCGGGCGTTCGCCGACATCCTGCCCGACTACATCCGGCGGCGGCCGAAGAACCCGATGTCGTACTCCTCGGGTCTGCACGAGCGGGCCCGGCTCTACAAGCCGTTCTTCTCCCGGCTGCACCGCCGGTTCGGCTACGACCTGCTGGAGCCGGTCCGCCGCGACTTCGACAGCGTGCTCACCCGCTGTGGCAACGACCTGGACCGGGCCATCGCCGACGGGCTGGCCCGACCCGACTACACCGTGCTGGAGCACGCCCGGGACCTGGTCGGGGCGGCGAAGTGGAACGCCGCCCCGCTGGTCCGCCGGCTGGTCGGGCCGCGTCCCACCCGCGAGGCGTCGGTGGGCTGAGTCCCGGCCGCCCGCCGACCGGCCCGGGCGGAGGATGACGGGGTACGCCGGGAGTGACGGACATGCCGGCGGCGCGGGCGGGTAGTACGGCCGGCATGGCGGAACCGGACGTGATGGTGGTGGGTCAGGTGGCCCGGGACCTCGTCCTGCTGGTCGACGAGGTCCCGGCCGCCTCCGGAACGGCCCCGGTGCGGCGCCGGCGGGAGCTGCTCGGCGGCAAGGGGGCCAACCAGGCCGTCGGCCTGGCCCAGCTCGGTGTCGACGTCGGACTGCTGGGCGTCGTCGGTGACGACGAGGTCGGGGATTCGCTGCTGGCCCTGGCCCGTGCCGACGGCGTCGACGTGCGGGCGGTGCGTCGCCGACCGGGCACCGCGACCGGCCTGATCGTCGATCTGGTCGACGCGAAGGGCCGCTGGCACTATGTCGAGGACCTGCCGCCGGGCACCCTGCTCACCGCCGAGGACGTGCTCGCCGCCGCGCCGTTGCTGCGGGCCGCCCGGGCGGTGATGGTGCAGCTCCAGCAACCCCTGCCCGCGGCGCTGGCCGCGGCCCGCTGCGCCCGCCGGGCGGGCCGCCTGGTGGTGCTCGATGGGGCGCCGAAGGACCGGGCCGGGGCCGCCGAGCTGCTGGTTCTCGCCGACGTGCTGCGCGCCGACGCCCGCGAGACGCGGCTGCTCACCGGCACCGCGCCGGCGGATGCGGCCGGCGGCCTGCGCGCCGCCCGGGAACTGCTCGGGCGTGGGCCGTCCCTGATCGCCGTGGAGGTGGACGGGGTGGGCAACGCCTTCGCCTGGCCCGACGGCGACCTCTTCGTGCCGCTGAGCGACACCCCGACGGTGGACACCACGGGCGCCGGGGACGCCTTCGTCGCCGCGCTCACCGCCGGACTGCTGCGGGGCGAGCCGCGCGAGCAGATCGCCCGGCGCGCGGTGGCCGCGGCGGGAGCCACCGTGGGCCGGCCCGGGGGCCGGCCGGAACTCACCGAGGCGACGATCGCCGCGCAGCTGGCCCGGATCCCCGTCGGCTGAGGCGTGACCGGCGGCCCCATGACCGCCACACAAATCAACGGCGGCCTGCCGGAACCGCCTGTGACCAGGTGGTCCCGGCAGACCGCCGGAGGGGGAGCGCCGGTCAGCCGGCGGGCGGGAACGGGTCGTTCTGGTACGTGTACTCGGTCTCGATCTTCCCGTCCGCGGTGTGCACGACGAGCTGGCTGGGCTCGTTGGCGTGCGCCACCTTGCGGCCCTCCTCGACCGCGCGGTGCTTGGTGTCGTACGAGCCGAGGCTCCGGCTGCCCTGCTCGACCTTCCAGGAGCCGGCGTTCGGCACCACGTGGTATTCGTTGCGCTTCATGGGCGCTCTCCTCTCGTCCGTCCGGATCCAGGTACCCGAATGCCCGAAACGGAAAACCGGTGTCGCCCGCGGCCGGTGGACAACCTCTGGCCCCTCCCATAGCGTTCCGGAGATATGCGGAGGACTCTCCTGGGCGCCGGGCTCGCCCTGCTGCTCGCCACCACCGGCTGCGCCGGCACCGACGACACGCCGCCGTCGCCGGCCGGCGACAAGGTGCCGGCCGCGTCCCGGCAGGACGCCGACGAGGTCGGGCGCACCCTGGCCAGCCTGCGCCGGGTCGACAAACTGCCGTTGTACGAGATGACCTACGTCGGCCGGTACGACGCGACGGTCGGCACCGACGCGGAGCCGGAGGCGAGCCCGTTCGGCTGCTCGCTCTTCGCCGCCAGCGGCGACCCGGCCCGGCCGCTGTTCGCCCGCAACTTCGACTGGGCGGCCAACCCGGCGATGGTGCTGCGTACCGACCCGCCGGACGGCTACGCCTCGGTGTCCCTGGTGGACCTGTCGTACCTCGGGATCGGCGCGGACCCGACCGGCGACCGGCGGCTGCTGGACGCGCCGCTGCTGCCCTTCGACGGGATGAACGAGCGCGGGCTCGCGGTCGGCCTGGCCGCCGACGACCACGCGAAGGTCACGCCGGTGCCCGGCCGCCCCACGGTCGGCTCGGTGCGCATCCTGCGGCTGGTGCTCGACTCCGCCGCCACGGTGGACGAGGCGGTGGCCGTCTTCGGCCGGTACAACCTGGACTTCGACGGCGGGCCGCCGCTGCACTACCTGCTCGCCGACGCGACCGGCCGCTCGGCCGTGGTGGAGTTCGTGGACGGGGCGATGCGGGTCCAGTTCGGCGAGGGCCGCTGGCAGGCGCTGACCAACGTGCCCGTGGTCGGGGTGTCCGAGAAGGAGCGCCGCGCCGACCGCCGCTACGGGGCCATCGCGGCCGCGCTGGAGAGCGCCGGCGCCCGAGTGGACGCCCCGGCGGCGCTGCGGATCCTCGACCAGGTACGGCAGGGCCACACCCGCTGGTCGGTGACGTACGGGCTGCGCAGCGGCGAGGTGCGCCTGGTCACCGCGACCGGCAAGGAGCGGCGCTACCGGCTGCCGATGGACTGACCCCCGGCGTACCCGCAAGGGCCCGGCCCCCGACGGGGACCGGGCCCTTCCGACGTGGCCCTACCAGCTCAGGTAGCCGGCCTGGGTCTGCACGTTCAGCTCGCGGAACCGGACCAGGTCGGCCGTCCAGGTCCGCCAGTCGTTCAGCTCCAGCACGTCCAGACCCTTCTGGATGTCACTGGAGTAGATGCGCCCGTTGTAGTAGTACGTCGACCAGGCGCCACCCGTCACGAGTTGGGTGTCCGACAGCGGGCCCCGCTCCCAGAACCCGATCTCCTTCGGCTCGGCCGAGTCGGTGAAGTCCCAGACCGAGACGCCGCCCTGATACCAGGCCTGGACCATGATGTCGCGGCCGAGCACCGGGATCAGCGAGCCGTTGTGCGCCACGCAGTTCTCGGTGTCCGCGTTGACCCGCGGGATCTTGTAGTAGCTGCGGAAGACCATCGTCCGGGCGTCACCGCGACCGGTGATGTCGTAGATGGCGTCCGCGCCACGGTTCGGCCCGACGACCTCGTTGCAGGTGGCCGCGCCGCCGCCGCCCAGCTCGTCGGTGAAGACGACCTTGGTGCCGGTGTTGTTGAACGTCGCCGAGTGCCAGAAGGCGAAGTTCACCGTGTCGCGCACCCGGTTGATCACCCGGGGCGCCTCGCGGTCGGAGATGTCCATCAGGATGCCGTCACCCATGCAGGCGCCGGCCGCCAGGTCCTTCGCCGGGTACGCGGTGATGTCGTGGCAGCCGCTGGTCGCCGAGGTCTGCCCCGGGATGCCTCCGTACCCGCCGTCCGGGAAGAGGTTCGGGGTGGCCACCACGGCGGCGGCGGTCGGGTCCTTCACCGGGACCTTGACGATGGAGATGGAGTCGTGCGGCGGCTGGCAGTCCGGGAACTCGGCCCGCGGGCTGTACGACGAGACGTACAGGTAGACCGAGCGGCGGTCCTTGGCGGGGACCAGGGTGTGGGTGTGCGAGCCGCAGGCGGTCTCGACGGCCTTGACGTAGCGCGGGTTGGCCTTGTCGCTGATGTCGAAGACCTTGATGCCCTCCCAGGACTCCTTGACCGAGGCCGACTGCGCGGTGCTCGCGCAGGAGTCGTCGGTGCGGGAGGAGTCGGTGGAGAGGAAGAGCAGGTCGCCGTAGATGGAGATGTCGTTCTGTGACCCGGGGCAGAGCACCTGCGACACGATCTTCGGGGCGCTGGGCTGGCCGATGTCGTAGATGACGAACCCGTTGTAGTTGCCGACGAAGGCGTACCGGCCCTGGAAGGCCATGTCCGTCCCGAGCGAGGCCAGGGTGTCGAACGGCGCCTGCTTCGGCAGGTTGGCGATCTGACGCAGGTTGGGGCTGCTGGAGATCTCGTCCACGCCGAGGCCGGCGGTGGTGGCCGTGGCGGTCTGTGCGGTGGTGGCCGTGGCGACCGCCTCCGCGTCGGGCGTCACGGCGGCGTTGCCGGCCGGGGCGGTGGCCACGCTCGCCACCAGGAGGCCGGCCGCGGCCAGGCTCACGATTCTCAGCCGGCGTCGTCGGGGGAGGGAAAATCTGATCATCGGCAGGGCCCTTCGACAGGGGTTGATGATTGTGGACACCTTACCTTCCGGCGATGGTCATCGATGTGATCTACGTCACATGAAAGGGTGGTCGTCAATGGATACCATCGCTGCGACCTCGACCGGAGGGGGAGTCGCATGACCGCCCGACGTGGACGGACCCTGCTCGTCGTCACAGTCGCGGCCGTGGTGCTGGTGGCGCTCGGGCTCGCGCTGCGGCCCACCGACCGCCCCGCCCCGGCGACCGCCGGATCGACCGCCGCCGCCACCCCGGCGCCGGCCGACGGCCCCGCCGTCATCGTCCCCGGCCGTCCCGGCGAGTCGGCCGTCGCCCGCCCGGCCGGGGAGGTCCGCGACACCGCGCCGCCGCGCTACAACTCCCTCGACGTCTGGTTCGTGCGGATGATGATCCCGCACCACCAGCAGGCGCTGGAGATGGCGGAACTCGCCGAGGACCGGGCCGCGAGCGCGAAGGTCCGGGCGGTGGCCGACCGGATCCGGGGCGCGCAGGGGCCGGAGATCGGCATGATGCGCGGCTGGCTCAGCGCCCGCGGCCTGCCGGCCGAGGTGCCCGGCCACGACCACGGCACCATGCGCGGCATGCAGTCGCCCGAGGCGATCCGCCGCCTGGCCGACGCCCGGGGGGCGGAGTTCGACCGGCTCTTCGTGCAGATGATGACCGCGCACCACCAGGGCGCGGTCACGATGGCCACCGACCTGCTCTCCGTCGGCGCCGACCAGCAGCTCAACGAGTTCGCCAACTCGGTGGCCACCGAGCAGTCGGTCGAGATCGACCGGCTGCGGGAGTTGGTCTGAGGCGGTCGGTCGGGAGCCCCCGCCGGCGGAAGGAAGGGCGACGGCGAGGTGGTGTTCGACAAGTGAGCAGATACAGGCGGAGCGTCGCTGACGTGATCCGCTGGCCGGACAGTCCCGACGCCAGAGCGGCGATCGAGGAGTGGCTCGGCGCCGCTGCCGCGGACACCACGTCGTACCTGGCGGGCGACCATCTCGATTTCCGTGGGGCGGACCTGAGCAATCTCGACCTGGCGGGCGCCTACCTGGGCAATTCCTGCCTGGTCGGTGTCCGGATCGAGGACGCCAACCTCGGCGACGCGAACCTCAACAACGCCGAACTCGACGGCGCCGACCTCTCCTTCTCCGACCTGGCCAAGGCCGAAATGGTCGGCTGCTCGGCGCGGAACGCGCGATTCTCCAGGGCGCGGCTGTTTTCCGTGCAGTTCGACGAAGCCGTTCTGGCGGGAGCCGATCTCAGCCACGCGATCCTCAATTCGGCGAAGCTCTACAAGACCGATCTGCGGGACGCCGACCTCGCGTTCTCCAGCCTGCGCTGGTGCACCTTGGGCGGGGGGAACATGTCTGCGGTGCTCAGCGGTGCGAAGATGTTCGGCTGCAGGCTCGAGGGTGCGAAGGGGACGATCGTCGGCCCGGTCCTCGTCGACCAGGCCGCGACCCGGCCGCTCGACGGTGCCGAACTCGAGGCATGGTTCTCGGCACAGGACGCGCAGGACGTGCGGGTGGCACCTCGCCCGCGGTAGCCCCCAGGTCAGGCGAACCGTCGGGGAGATCCAACCGCCGGCCGGCGCCGGGCGGCGGCGGCGACCCGCCCCGTACGCTCGGTGACCGTGAACCGCACCGCCTTCGGCCGGCCGCTGCGCTCACTCGCCTTCGACGTCCTCGTCTCCGGCGTGGTGGCGCTGCTCGCCGTGGCCGCCGTGGTCAGCCAGCCGGGCGGCGTGCCCGCCACGCTGGTCGGTTGCGCCATGGCGATCGCCCTGCTGTGGCGCCGGGTCCACCCGTCGGCGGTGGCGGCCGTGGTGGCCGCGCTCGCGATGGTGCAGGTGATCGCCGGGTGGGGGCCGCTGGCCTACGACATCGGCGTGCTGATCGCCCTCTACAGCGTCGTCAAGTACGCCGAGCGGTTGCGTGACGGCGTGCTGGCCGGGATCGTCGCGGCGATCGGCGTGCTGCTGGCCGCCTCGCAGACCGTCGGCAACGCCGCCTGGTGGGCCACCGCCATCTACTTCGCGCTGGTCACCGGCGGGGTGTGGCTCGCCGCCCTGAACGTGCGCACCCGCCGCCTCTACGTGCTCAGCCTCGAGGAACGCGCCGCCACCCTGGAGCGCGAGCGGGAGGCCGAGGCCCGCGCCGCGGTGGCGGGGGAGCGGGCCCGGATCGCCCGGGAACTGCACGACGTGGTGGCGCACAGCATGGCCGTGATGATCGTCCAGGCCGACGGGGCCCGGTACCTGCTCGACCAGGACCCGGAGACCGCCCGCGCCGCGGTCAAGGTGGTCGCGGACACCGGCCGGCAGGCGCTGGAGGAGATGCGCCGGCTGGTGGACGTCCTGCGGGAGCCCGGCCCGGCGGAGCCGCCCGCCACGGCGGAGGCCTCGGACGACGCCGCCGTCGCCGCCGACCCGGAGCACCGGCGGCCGGCGGTCGCCGAACTGCCCGCGCTGCTGGACCGGTTCCGCGACGCCGGGCTGCGGGTGCGACACACCGTCACCGGCGAACCGGCCGCGCTGCCCCCGGGCCTGGACCTCACCGTCTACCGGGTGGTGCAGGAGGCGCTGACCAACGCGCTCAAGCACGCCGGGGTCGGCGCGAGCGTCACGGTCACCCTGGAGCACGTCCCGGACGCCGTCGTGGTCCGGGTGGTCGACGACGGGCACGGCCGCCCGCCGGTCGGTCCCGCGCCGTCCGGCGGGCACGGCCTGGTCGGCATGCGCGAGCGGGTCAGCGTGTACGACGGCAGCCTCGTCGCCGGTCCCCGGCTGGCCGGGGGCTGGCGGGTCGAGGCGCGGCTGCCGCTACCGTCGGCCCCCGGGACGGAGGTGGTGGCATGACAGTCCGCGTGGTGATCGTGGACGACCAGGCGCTGGTGCGCGCCGGGTTCCGGATGGTGCTGGACTCGCAGCCGGACCTGGAGGTGGTCGGCGAGGCCATCGACGGCGCGGACGCGCTGCGGCTGCTCGCCCGCACCGAGGCGGACGTGGTGGTGATGGACGTCCGGATGCCCACCATGGACGGGGTGGAGGCGACCCGTCGGATCTGCCGGGACCGCCCGGCCGGCCCGCCCCGGGTGCTGGTGCTCACCACCTTCGACACCGAGGCCGACGCGTTCGCCGCGCTGCGCGCCGGGGCGAGCGGCTTCCTGCTCAAGAACGTGCCCCCGGAGGAGCTGCTCGCCGCGATCCGGGTGGTCGCCGCCGGTGACTCGGTGGTCGCGCCGTCGATCACCCGCCGGCTGCTGGACCGGTTCGCCGACCGGTTCGGACCGGGGCCCACCGAGGACCCCCGGCTGGCCCAGCTCACCGACCGGGAGCGGGAGATCCTGCTGCTCGTCGCGCAGGGGCTCTCCAACGCCGAGATCGCCGGCCGGGTGCACGTCGCCGAGGCGACCGTGAAGACCCACGTCGGGCGGATCCTGGCCAAGCTCCAGCTCCGCGACCGGGTGCAGGCGGTGGTGCTGGCCTACGAGAGCGGGCTGGTCACGCCGGGAGGCTGACCGGCGCTACGACCTGGGTCGTACGGGTCCGCCCGGTCGGGGGCGACCTGGGGCGTACCGACCTTGACCGCGCGGGCGGACGCCACCGCGGGCGGCGCTCCATAGCGTCGGAGACGTCCTGGTCACCGACTGCACGGGGAGCCCTCCGCATGTCCCTCGCCCCACCCGTCCCGGCCCGTACCGGTGTCGCGGTCACCGCCCGCGGCCTGCGCAAGGAGTACGGGCGCGGCGCCGCCCGCGTGGTCGCCCTCGACGGCGTCGACGTCGACTTCGCCGCCGGCCGGTTCACCGCCATCATGGGCCCGTCCGGCTCGGGCAAGTCGACGCTGATGCACTGCCTGGCCGGCCTCGACAGTCCGACGGCGGGCACCGTCCGGCTCGGCGACACCGAGACCGCCCGCCTCGACGACAAGCGGCTCACCCTGCTGCGCCGGGACCGGATCGGCTTCGTCTTCCAGAAGTTCAACCTGCTGCCGGCGTTGACCGCCGAGGAGAACATCCTCCTGCCGCTGGCCATCGCGGGCCGGCGGGCGGATCCGGCCTGGCTGCGGCAGGTGGTGGCGGCCGTCGGCCTGGCCGACCGGCTCGGGCACCGGCCGGCCGAGCTCTCCGGCGGGCAGCAGCAGCGGGTGGCCGTCGCCCGGGCGCTGGTCACCCGCCCCTGGGTGGTCTTCGCCGACGAGCCGACCGGCAACCTGGACTCCCGCTCCGGCGCCGAGGTGCTGGGACTGCTCCGGGAGGCCGTCGACACCCTCGGGCAGACCGTGGTGATGGTGACCCACGATCCGGTGGCCGCCGCGTACGCCGACCGGGTGGTCTTCCTCTCCGACGGCCGGCTGGTCCGTGAGCTGGCCGCGCCCACCGCCGAGCGGATCCTGGACGCGCTCGCCGGCCTCGACCCGGTCGCCCCGGCGCGGGGGCGGTGACCGCGATGATCCGGTTGACCCTGCGCTCGTTGCGTGCCGACGCGCTGCGGCTGCTGCTCTCCTCCCTGGCGATCGTGCTCGGCGTGGGCTTCGTCGCCGGCACCCTGATGCTCACCGACGGCATGCGGGCCGGCGCGTACGAGCGGGCCGGCACCTTCGACCGGCACACCGACCTCGGCGTGTACGCCGGGACCGACCCCCTCCCGCCCGCCCTGGTCGACCGGGTGCGCGCGGTCGACGGGGTGGCCGCCGCCGAGGGGGAGCTGACCGGTTCCGGCGGGGTGGTCGGCTCCGACGGCCGCCCGGTGCTCGGCTACGGGGTGCTCGCCGCGATCCCCACCGACCCGGCCCTGCGCTCGTACGACCTGACCGCCGGCCGGTTGCCGGACCGTCCCGGCGAGGTCGTCCTCGACGCGTCCACGGTGCGCGAGGAGGGCTTCACCCTCGGCGTGCCGGTCCAGGTGGGCGGGTCCACCGGGGCCGCCCGGGCGTACACCCTGGTCGGCGCCGTCGACGTGGCCGGCACCGCCCGCGACGTCGGCGGACCCTTCATCGGCCTGGTCGGCGCCGACGCCCTGGCGGTGACCGGGGAGCGGGGGTACGGCCGGATCATGGTGACCGTCGCCCCGGGCACGTCCCGCGAGGCGGTGGCCGAGCGGCTGGCCGGGGTGACCACCACCGGCGCGACCGTGAAGTCCCGTCAGCAGATCCTCGACGACGCGGTGGACGACGCGGTCCGCGACCTGGAGCAGTTCGGCATGATCCTGCTGACCTTCGCCGGGGTCGCGGTGGTGGTGGCCGGGTTCGTCATCGCCAACACCTTCGCCATCGTGCTCGCCCAGCGGACCCGGCGTACCGCCCTGCTCCGGCTGGTCGGCGCCACCCGGGGGCAGGTCTTCCGGGCCACCCTGCTGGAGTCGGCGGTGCTCGGGCTGAGCGCCTCGGCGCTGGGGGTGCTGGCCGGCGCCGGCCTGGCCGCCGGCCTGGCGGCGGGGCTGTCCACGCTGGACCTGCCGCTGACCGGCGAGGTCATGCTGACCCGGTCGACGGTGCTGCTCTGCGTGGCACTGGGCACCGCGATCACCGTGGCCGCCGCCTGCGTACCCGCCTGGCAGGGCACCCGGGTCGCCCCGGTGGCCGCACTGACCGACGCCGCCGTGCAGGTGACCCGCCGCGCCGGCCGGGTCCGGCTGACGATCGGCGCGCTGGTCTTCGCCGCCGGGGTCGCCGCGCTGGCGGTGGCCGCCACCGTGGGCCAGATCGCGCTGGTCGCCCTCGGCGGGATGCTGACCTTCTTCGGCATCGTGCTCTACGGCCCGGTGCTGGTGCCCGCCCTGGTCCGGCTCTTCGGCGCGCCCGCCCGGCTGCTCCTCGGCGCCACCGCCGGGCTGGCCGTGGCCAACGCCGTCCGCAATCCGCGCCGGGTCTCGGCGACCGCCACCGCGCTGGTGATCGGGATCGGTCTGGTGTCGGCGTTCGTGGTCGGCGCCGGCAGCGTGAAGGTCGGCATCGAACGCGCCGTGGACGCCCAGATCGGCGTCGACTACCTGGTCACCGGCGTCGGCAGCGACCTGCCGGCGGCACTCGCCGACGAGCTGGCCGCCCGGCCGGAGCTGGGAGTGGTGCACGAGCGGCGCACCCGGGTCGTCGACGGGGTGGAGATCCGCGCCGCGCATCCGGCGCTGGTCGGCCGTACCCTGACCGGCACGGTGGCCGGCGACGACGGCGAGCTGGGCCCGGGCGCGGTGCTGGTGCACCGGCAGCTCGCCGAGGCGCGCGGCTGGACCGTCGGCACCCCGGTGACCCTCGCCGGCCGGTCCTTCCGGGTGGCCGCGGTGGTGACCGCCGAAGAGGCCGCCCAGGCGGACCCCGGGGTGGCCGAGGGACATGTGGTCGACATGGTCGACGCCGACTTCGCCCGGCTCTTCCCGACCCGGCGCGGCTTCCTCGCCGAGGTGGATCCCGCGGACGGAGTCCCCGCCGAGCAGGCCCGGGCGGCGGTCGAGACCGTCGTCGCGCGGTACCCGACGGTCAACCTGATGGACCAGGCCGCCTACAAGAAGATGCTCACCGGCACGGTCGACATGCTGCTGGCCTTCGTCACCGCGCTGCTCGGCCTGGCCGTGGTGATCGCCCTGGTCGGCGTGGCGAACACGCTGAGCCTCTCGGTGGTGGAGCGGACCCGGGAGAACGCCGTGCTGCGGGCGGTCGGCCTCACCCGGGGCCGGATGCGGGCCATGCTGGCGGTCGAGGCGGTGCTGATGGCGCTGGTCGGGGCGGTGCTCGGGATGGCGCTGGGCACCGGGGTCAGCGCCGGGGCGATGGCCTTCGTGGCGAGGATCGGCGGGGAGTTCACTTTGGTGCTGCCCTGGGGGCGGCTCGGGCTGATGCTCGCGGTGGCGGTGCTGGCCGCCCTGCTCGCCTCCGTGCTGCCGGCCCGCCGGGCGTTGGGCCGGCCGGTGGTCGAGGCACTCGGCGCGGAGTGACCCGGCGGTGGCCGGTCCCGGGCGGGACCGGCCACCACCGTACGGGTCAGAGCCGCTCCACCACCGCGCCCCGACAACGGTCGCGGGTGTCGAAGACGTACCGGGCGTGGCGGGTCACCAGGTCGTAGTCGAAGCTGTCGTGGTCGGTCACCACGACCACCGCGTCGGCCTCGGCGACCTCCCGCTCGGTCAGGTCGACCACGGTCACCCCGCCGGGGATGTGCTGCGGCTCGGCGTACGGCTCGACCGCGCGCACGTCGGCGCCGAGGTCGTTGAGCCGCCGGGCCACCTCCACCGCGGGGGAGTCGCGCATGTCGCCGGTGTTCTTCTTGTACGCCAGGCCCAGCAGCAGCAGCCGGGCCCCGTTCACCGAGCGGCCCACCCGGTTCAGCCCGGCCGTCACCCGCTGGGCCACGTGCTCGGGCATCTGGTGGTTGATGTCGTCGGCCAGCTCGATGAACCGGAACTGCCGGCCCATCGTCCGCTTCACCTGCCAGGACAGGTAGCACGGGTCGATCGGCAGGCAGTGCCCGCCCACCCCCGGACCGGGCCGGAACGGCATGAAGCCGAACGGCTTGGTGGAGGCGGCGTCGATCGCCTGCCAGACGTCGACCCCCAGGTGATGTGAGGCGATCGCCAGCTCGTTGATGAGGGCGATGTTGACCTGCCGGAAGGTGTTCTCGATCAGCTTGGTCAGCTCGGCGACCCGGGTCGAGTCCACCGGCACGGTCCGCTCCACCAGCCGCCGGTAGAAGTCGTCGACCCGGCGCAGCGAGGCGCCGTCGACGCCGGAGACCACCTTCGGGGTGTTCTCCAGCCGCCAGGTGCGGTTGCCCGGGTCGATCCGCTCCGGGCTGTAGCCGAGGTGGAAGTCGCCGGGGCTGCGCAGGCCGCTGGCCGACTCCAGCAGCGGCCGGAGCACGTCCTCGGTGGTCCCGGGGTAGGTGGTCGACTCCAGGACCACCGTGCAGCCGGCCCGGACGTACCGGCCGATGCCGTGGCCGGCCTGCTCGACGTAGCTGAGGTCGGGAGCGCCGTCACGCAGCGGGGTCGGGACGGTGATCACGCAGATGTCGAAGCCCTCGGCGTCGGTGTACTCCGTGCTCGGCCGGTAGCGGCCGCTGCCCAGCGCCCGGCCGAGCCGTTCGGCGGTGATGTCCTCGACGAACGACTCGCCGGTGGCGAGCCGCTTGACCCGGTCGGCGTCGACGTCGAGGCCGACCACGTCCAGCCCCGCCTCGACGGCACGCATCGCCAGTGGCAGACCGACGTACCCCTGACCGATGACGACCAGCTTCTCAACGCGCACGTTCGCTCCCGTGGCAGTAAGTGACTCCTGCCCGGGAGCTTAAGGCTTGTATGAGGTCTAAAGTCCGATTTTGCGGCTAATGGCAGCGGCGGTGTCGGATCCGGTCAGGTGCCGGCCGGCGGCGGGTCCTCGTCCGGCGGCGCGGTGGTGGTGGTCGGCGGGTCGGCCGGCGCGGTGGTGGTGGTCGGCGGGTCGCCCGGCGCGGTGGTGGTGGTCGGCGGGTTCGCCGGCGTGGTCGTCGGCGCCGAGGTCGGCTGCGGCTCGGCCGACCCGCTCGGCCCCGGCGACGGCGTCACCGTGACGGTGGCCGAGGGCCGGTTGCCCGGGTTCCAGGGGCGGTTCGGCCGGCTCGGCTGGTCCACGCCGGTCTCCTCAGGGCTCGCCGACGGTTCCCCCTCGTAGGTCGGTACCACCGCCGGCGAGGTGCTCTTGATGTTGGTCGCCCCGTCGCCGGTCTCCTTGGCCGCGCCGAGCGCCGCGCCCAGCGCGGTGAGCGCCACCAGCACCGCCGCGAGCGCGCCGACCAGTGAGCCGCGCCGACCGCGGGCCCGCGCCGGCGCCACGTGGCGGCCGTCGGGAGCACCGGCACGTCGCTCTGGGTGGTGGTCGCAGGGCCCGCCGCGCCGCGCAGCGCCGGGGGGACGAACGCGGTCGTCGCCGCGCCGTCGCTCAGCGCGGCCCGGGCCGCGGCGGCCATCTCGGCCCCGGTGGCGAACCGGTCGGCCGGGTCCTTGGCCAGGGCCCGCGACACCAGCGCCTGCACCGGCGCCGGGATCTCCTCCGGCAGCGCCGCCGGCTCGTCGTCCAGGTGCCGCACCGCGACCTGGAGCGGGTTGTCGCCGGTGAACGGCGGCTCGCCGGTGAGGCAGCAGTACGTGACCGCGCCGAGCGCGTAGATGTCGGTGGCGGCGGAGACGGGACGGCCGGACGCCTGCTCCGGCGCCATGTAGAGCGCCGTCCCCGGCACCGCGTTGGTGCTGGTGATGCTGGTGACGTTGGTGGAGCGGGCGACGCCGAAGTCGACCAGCACCACCGTGCCGTCCTCCTGCACCAGCAGGTTGCTGGGCTTCACGTCGCGGTGCACGATCCCGCCGGCGTGCGCGGCGTGCAGCGCCTGGGCGGCCTGCGCGACGATCGACATCGTCTCGGCGACGTCCAGGTGGCCGGCGGCCTCGATCCGCCGGGACAGCGGCTCGCCCTCGACGAACTCCATGACCAGGTAGTCGGCGCGCCCGCCGTCGTCGAGGCGGTCTTCGCCGCAGTCGAAGACCTGCACGATGCCCGGGTGGCGCAGGGCGGCCATGATCCGCGCCTCGGCGCGGAACCGGGCGATGAAGTCGGGGTCGGAGACCAGCGCCGGCAGCAGCACCTTCACCGCGACCTGGCGGCCCAGAACCAGGTCCGTGGCCCGCCAGACGTCGCCCATGCCGCCCGTGGCGACACGTTCGTCCAGGCGGTAGCGACCGCTGAGCACGACCTCCGATGACAACACCCGAATACCGTACCCAGAGGAGCGGAAAAGAACTCACGGCGATATCCCGGTCGGGTTCGGCACCGGGGCGGCGCCGGTACCAGCGCCACGACGGCCCGGCGAACGGGGGGTGACGGAACCCGGACTTACTGTCACAATGGCCGCAGGTGGCGGCGGCAAGCCGGACGTAACGCCCCACCGGGGACGCCCACACCGCTGTGACCTGCCCCGGGGCGTCGCGCCGCCGATTTCCGTCACGCGGACTCGCCGGTAGTTCAGCTAGATATTTCTCACTGTTTTCCCACCAGGCGGCGACTTGTCCACCTGTCCATCGACTCCTACCGTTAGCGCGACTCGGGCCAGCCCATGGCGCCGGTGCGGCATTCGGCCGACCGCCGTATTGTCGCGGCGTGTGTCAGACATGCCGCCCGGCCGCTCGGCAGGGTGCGATGGGGTCAGCGGGGGGCTGTTGGTGCGCGAGGGGGTTCGGCTGCCGCACCGGAGGTGCGTCACGCTCGGCCTGCCGGTCACGGCGGGGGCGGCGGACGCATGACCGGTGAGCTGAGCGAGGCGGTGGCCGCGGCGCAGGCCGGCGACGAGGAGGCCTTCCGCTTCCTGTACCGCAGCCTCCAGCCGGGCCTGTTGCGGTATCTCACCGCTCTCGTCGGCGCCGACGCCGAGGACGTCGCCTCGGAGACCTGGTTGCAGATCTCCCGCGACCTGCCCAGCTTCACCGGCGGGGAGTTCCGGGCCTGGACGGTGACCATCGCCCGGAACCGGGCGATGGACCACCTGCGCCGCCAGCGTCGCCGTCCCTCGCTGCCGGTGCCGGTGCAGGCGTTGAGCGAACTGGCCGGGGACGCCGACACGGCCGAACGGGCCGGCGAGACCATCGGTACGGAGGCCGCGCTGGCCCTGATCGCGACGCTGCCGCCCCGGGAGGCCGAGGCCGTGCTGCTGCGGGCGGTGATCGGGCTGGACGCCGAGACCGCCGGTCGGGTGCTCGGGCGTCGCCCGGGTGCCGTCCGTACCGCCGCGCACCGCGGCCTGCGCCGGCTCGCCGCGCTGCTGGAACGTCAGGACCTGCCCCAACCGTCCGGTGGCGACGAGCGGACCGGCCCGCCCCACCCGCGGCGGGGCCGGCAGACGCCGAGCACGTCCCACGCCGAGCCGGCGGACGGATGACGTGAGGGGAAACTGGATGAACTTCCGCCGCTCCGACGGCGTCGAGCGGCCCGCCGACCGGGCCGAGGCCGAGCGGCTGCTCGACGCCGCCCGGTCCGCCGACATGCCGCCCGCCGGTGACGAGCCGCTGGCCCGACTGCTCTCCGCCGCGGCCGCCCCGGCCCGCCCGGGTGAGCTGGCCGGCGAGGAGGCCGCGCTGGCCGCGTTCCGGGCCGCCCGCGCGGCGGGCGCGTCCGCTCCGGCGCCCGCGCCGCCGTCCCGGCGCCGGCGACGGGTGACCACGGGCGTGGTCGCCTGGGTCGCCGGCATCGCCGCCACCGCCACGGCCGGCGCCGCCTTCGCCGCGGTCACCCTCGACCGCGGCGACGAGCCGGCCCCGGCGCCCCGGCCGCCTACCTCCGTGCCGGGCGGATCCGGTTCCGATCCGGCGGCGCCGTCCTCGTCCGGTGGCGGGCCGACGACCGGCGCACCCGGTGCCGGCCCCTCCGCCGCATCCCCGGAGCCCGGCGCCTCCGGCAAGCCGGCCTCTGAGGGGAGGCTGGCGGGGCAGTGCCGGGCGTACCTGGCGAAGCCGGCTGCGCAGCGCGAGAAGGCGCTGCGCAGCCCCACGTTCGCCGATCTGGTGGCCGCTGCCGGCGGTGCGGGCAAGGTCGAGGCGTACTGCCGGGAGCTGCTTCCGGAGCAGGCCCCGGAGGCGGACGAATCGCCGACGGCGAAGCCGTCCCGCTCACCCGCGGCCCCGGCCGTGCCCACCCCGGACGCCCGCCCAAGTCGGAATAATTAGTCGAAAAGGTTTCACAGAAATTTCTTCCCGCCCGGGGCCACGGATTCCATCTGCTAGACAGAAGATGGTGAGACGCGGCGGCCGGCCGATCACGGTCGATGCCGCCCGCGCCGGCAGTGCCGCCGGATCCCCGGTCGGGAGGAGACCATCTCGTGGTGACGTCCCCGGAGCTCCACCGGACGACCGTGCTCGGCGAGAAGGCCGCCGCGGCGGCCCACCTGGGCCGGATCTGCTTCAAGACCGGGCCACCGGTCTACACGGGCGTCGAACTGGAATGGACCGTGCACGACGCCGCCGACCCCGCTCGACCGGTTGACCGGGAGCGGCTGCGGGCGGCGCTGGGGCGGCACAGCCCCGTCACCCTGGACGACACCAGCCCCGCCCAGCCGCTCCGGCACGGCAGCAGCGTGACCGTGGAGCCCGGCGGGCAGGTGGAGGTGTCCACCGCGCCCCGACCGTCGGTCGCCGCGCTGATCCTGGCCACCGAGGCCGACGTGGCCGAGCTGAGAGCGCTGCTGGAGCGCGCCGGGCTGGTGCTCGGCCGCAGCGGCATCGACCCGTGGCGGGCCCCGCAGCCGGTGGTCGAGACCTCCCGCTACCGCGCGATGCGCTGCGTCTTCGATCGCCGGGGCCCCGCCGGGCGGACCATGATGTACAGCACCGCCGGCCTTCAGGTCTGCCTGGACGCGGGCGAACCGGCCGAGCTGGCCGCCCGCTGGGCCACCGTGCACATGGTCGGGCCGCCGCTGGTCGCCGCGTTCGCCACCGCCGACCGGCACGCCGGCCGGCGGACCGGCTGGGCGTCCGCGCGGATGGCCGCCTGGCTGGGTATCGACCCGGCCCGCACCCGGCCGGTCTGGTCGCCACGGCGGCCCGACGAGGATCCGGTCGCCGCCTGGACGGAGTACGCGCTGGCCGCGCCCCTGCTCTGCGTGCGCCACGACGGCCCGGACTGGACCCCGCCACCGGGGATCACCTTCGCCGACTGGATCGACGGGGCGCTGCCCCGCCCGCCGACCACGGACGACCTCGAATACCACGTCAGCACGCTGTTCCCGCCGGTCCGCCCGCGGGGCTACCTGGAGGTGCGCTACCTGGACGCCCAGCCCGGTCCGGGCTGGATCCTCCCGCTCGCCGTGCTGACCGCGCTGCTCGACCGCGCCGACACCGCGCGGTCCGCCCGCGCGATCGCCGCGCCGGTGGCCGACCGCTGGCACGCCGCCGCCCGGTACGGCCTGGCCGACCCGCCGCTGGCCGCGGCGGCCACCGCCCTGCTCGACCTGGCGCTGGAGGCGCTGCACCGGCTGGACCTGCCGCCGGGCACCCACGACGAGACGAGCCGAGGAATCCGGCGGCGACGGGCCGCCGCGGAGAGGGGGCACCGATGACCACCACCGAACAGCCGGACACGCAGGCGGAGGTGCTGCGCAGCCGGATCGTGGCGGAGCTGGAGCGGTCCCGGGCCCGTACCGCCCTGCTCACCGAGGCGGTGGACGACGACGACCTGACCCGCCAGCACTCCCCGCTGATGTCCCCGCTGGTCTGGGACCTCGCTCACGTGGGCAACCAGGAGGAGCTCTGGCTGGTGCGCGACGTCGGCGGGCGCGAGCCGGTCCGCCACGACATCGACGACCTGTACGACGCGTTCAAGCAGCCCCGCAAGGACCGTCCGTCGCTGCCGCTGCTGCCTCCCGCCGAGGCGCGCGCCTACGTGTCGACGGTCCGGGACAAGGTGTTCGACCTGCTGGACGGCATCCGGTTCAGCGACCGTCCGCTGGTCGCGGAGGGCTTCGCCTTCGGGATGATCGTGCAGCACGAGCAGCAGCACGACGAGACGATGCTCGCCACCCACCAGCTGCGCGCCGGGCCCGCGGTCCTGGACGCGCCCTCGCCGCCCGAGCCCCGGGCGCGGGTCGAAGACGAGGTGCTGGTGCCGGCGGGCCCGTTCACCATGGGCACCTCCACCGACCCGTGGGCGCTGGACAACGAGCGCCCCGCGCACACCGTCGAGCTGCCCGCGTACGTCATCGACGCCGCGCCGGTCACCAACGGTCGGTACCGCGAGTTCATCGCCGCCGGCGGGTACGACGACCCGCGCTGGTGGAGCGGGCCGGGCTGGCGGCACCGCACCGAGGCGGGACTGACCGCGCCGATGCACTGGCGGCGCGACGGCGACGGCTGGGCGTACCGGCGGTTCGGGCGGTGGTCACCGGTCCGCGACGACGAGCCGGTGGTGCACGTGTGCTGGTACGAGGCGGAGGCCTTCGCGGCCTGGGCGGGACGGCGGCTGCCCACCGAGGCGGAGTGGGAGAAGGCGGCCCGCTGGGACCCGGGCACCGGCCGCTCCCGCCGGTACCCGTGGGGCGACGAGGACCCGACCGGCGAGCACGCCAACCTGGGGCAGCGGCACCTGTGGCCGGCGCCGGTGGGCGCCTACCCGGCGGGCGCCTCGCCGCTGGGCGTGCACCAGCTGATCGGCGACGTCTGGGAGTGGACGTCGAGCACCTTCCGGGGCCACCCCGGGTTCACGGCCTTCCCCTACCGGGAGTATTCCGAGGTGTTCTTCGGCGACGACTACCGGGTGCTGCGCGGCGGCTCGTTCGGCACCGACCGGGCGGCCTGCCGGGGCACGTTCCGCAACTGGGACTACCCGATCCGGCGGCAGATCTTCAGCGGCTTCCGCTGCGCCCGCGACGCCCGGCCCGAGGAGGCGCACGGGTGATCGGCGGCCCCGCCTGATGTGCCGGCACCTGGGCTACCTCGGGCCCCCGCTGAGCCTGCGCGCCCTGCTGTACGACCCGCCGGACTCGCTGGTCCGGCAGTCCTGGGCACCCCGGGACATGCGCGGCGGCGGGACCGTCAACGCCGACGGCTTCGGCGTCGGGTGGTACCCCGGCGAGGGCGATCCGGTGCGCTACCGGCGGGCCCAGCCCATCTGGAGCGACGTGACGCTGCCGGCGCTGGCCGGGGTGACCCTCGCCGGCGCGGTGCTGGCCGCCGTCCGCTCCGGCACCGTCGGCATGCCCGTGCAGGAGTCCGCCGCCGCGCCGTTCGCCGAGGGCCGGTGGCTGTTCAGCCACAACGGTGTCGTGCGGGGCTGGCCCGACGCGCTGGTGCCGCTCGCCGACACCCTGCCCGTCCGTGACCTGCTCACCCTCGACGCCCCGACCGACTCCGCCCTGCTCTGGGCGCTGGTCCGGCACCGGTTGCGGGCCGGCGCTGACCCGGCGGAGGCGGTCGCGGAGACGGTCGCGGAGGTGACGGAGGCCGCGCCCGGGTCACGGCTGAACCTGCTGCTCACCGACGGCCGGACGATGGTGGCCACCGCGGCGGGGCACGCGATGTCCGTCCTCGCGACGCCGGACTCGGTGCTGCTGGCCTCCGAGCCGCACGACGACGACCCGGGCTGGCGGTCGTTGCCGGACCGGCACCTGGTGGTGGCGACCTCGACCTCGGTGCGCGTGCGCGCCCTGGCGGGAGGGTGACGCCGCAGCAGGGTCGCGGGTGGAGACAGGGACGTTCGCCGAAGGAGAAGGGACACCTCATGAGCGCGGAGCCGTTGGAGATCTACCTCGAGGACCAGGACCTGGGGCGCAGCCTGCGGGAGGACGTACGGGCCGGGCTGACCGCCGAGGAGAAGTGGCTGCCACCGAAGTGGTTCTACGACGCCCGGGGCAGCGAGCTGTTCGAGGAGATCACCCGGCTGCCCGAGTACTACCCGACCCGGGCGGAGCGGGCCGTGCTGGCCGAGCGGGCCGCCGACATCGCCGAGCTGACCGGCGCGAAGACGCTGATCGAGCTGGGCTCGGGTTCGTCGGAGAAGACCCGGCTGCTGTTGGACGCCTTCACCCGCCGGGGCGGGCTCGGCACCTTCGTGCCGCTGGACGTGTCGGTCAGCGCGCTGCGCCAGTCCACCGAGCAGATCGCCACCGACTACCCGGGTCTGCGGGTACGCGGCATCGTCGGCGACTTCACCCGCCAGCTCGACCGGCTGCCCACCGGTGGGCGGCGGCTGGTGGTCTTCCTCGGCGGCACCATCGGCAACCTGCTGCCGGTCGAACGGGCCGCGTTCCTGTCCGCGATGCGCGCGACGTTGGAGGCGGGCGACTGGCTGCTCATCGGCACCGACCTGGTCAAGGACCCGGCGGTGATCGTCCCGGCGTACGACGACGCGGCCGGGGTCACCGCCGAGTTCAACCGCAACGTGCTGCGGGTGGTCAACCGGGAGCTGGGCGCGGACTTCGACCCGGCGGCGTTCACCCACGTGGCGCGCTGGGACCCGGACCGGGAGTGGATCGAGATGCGGCTGCGGGCCGACCGGGCGATGCGGGTCCGGGTGCTGGACCTGACGGTCGACTTCGCCGCGGGCGAGGAGCTGCGCACGGAGGTGTCGGCGAAGTTCCGGCCGGAGGGGATCGCCCGGGAGCTGGCGGCGGCCGGCTTCACCGTACGCCAGTTCTGGACCGACCCGGACGGCCTGTTCGGGGTGAACCTGGCCCGGGCCGACTGACCGGCGGCCCGCGGGGCGACCTCGACGGCCCGGCGCGCGGTGACCTGCGGCACCCGTCGGGGCGGGCGGCCGGCGTGATCGGCTAGGGTGAGGGCGCGAAGGGGAGTAGCCCCCAATGTCGTGGTCGACACACTGGTGCGTTTCGCATCCGGCCACGCGGCCCCACCCCGGTGGGGCGGGCGAGACCTTCGACTCAGGCTGTAGCAGCCGGGTCGAGGGCGCCCCTGTACCTCCTCCCGGCATGATCGGGAAGGTTCTCATGGACGGTTTTCTTGCCGCGCTGGTGATCAGCTTCGGCGTCATCTTCGTCGCCGAGCTGGGGGACAAGTCCCAGCTGATGGCGTTGACCTTCGCCACCCGCTTCAAGCCGGTCCCGGTGCTGATCGGCATCACCGTCGCCACCGCGATCGTCCACCTGGCCTCGGTGGCCATCGGCTACGGGCTCAACGCGGCCCTGCCCACCGGCTGGATCTCGCTGATCGCCGGCCTGGCGTTCCTCGCCTTCGGCGTCTGGACGCTGCGCGGGGACAAGCTCACCGAGGAGGAGAAGCGCAAGGCGGAGAAGACCGGCAAGTCGGCCGTCATCGCGGTCGGTGTCGCGTTCTTCCTGGCCGAGCTGGGCGACAAGACGATGCTCGCCACCATCACGCTGGCCACCAAGTACGGCTGGTTCGGCACCTGGCTCGGCTCGACGCTGGGCATGGTGGCCGCCGACGCGCTGGCCATCCTGGTGGGCCGGATGCTGGGCCGGCACCTGCCGGAGAAGGCCATCCGGTACGGCGCCGCCGTGCTCTTCGCCATCTGCGGTCTCTGGCTGATCCTGGAGGCGGTCGACCAGCTCTGACCCGGCACAGACTGGGCCGTGTCTCCCGGATCGCCGCCTGGGTCCGTCGCAGGCCGGCGAAGATCCGGGAGACACGGCCTAGCGCCGCCGGGGGCGGGTAACGCCCCCGGGTGGACCTGGACGAGATCCTGCGCCAAGGCGACCGCATCGCGGTGACCGTGGTGGAGATCGTCGGGGCGGTGGTGATCTTCGTCGGTGCGCTCTGGGCGGCGCTGCGGATCGTGGTCGAGGGACTGCGACACCGCACCGCCGCCGTCTTCACCCCGATCCGGCTCTCCCTCGGCCGGTTCCTCGCGCTCGGTCTGGAGTTCCAGCTCGCCGCGGACATCCTGCGTACCGCCGTGTCCCCGACGTTCGACCAGATCGGGCAGCTGGCGGCCATCGCGACCATCCGGACGGCGCTGAACTACTTCCTGCGCCGGGAGATCGCCCAGGAACAGCGGCAGGTCGGCGAAACCGGGGCGGACCAGGGGAGGACGACGTGAGGGAGGCGCTCGCCAGCGTGGCGACCGCCCTCGCGCTGGGCGCCGGGGCGGTCGTCCTGCTCACCGCCCGGTCCTGGCGTACTGCGCTGCGGGTGCTGCTGGACCTGCTCGTCGCCGCCAGTCTGCTCCGGCTCGCAGCGGAGAGCGGCTGGATGGCGCTGGCGACCGCCGCGGCGGTCATCCTGCTGCGCCAGCTCCTCTGGGCCGGGCTCGCCGCCGGCCCGCCCGCCCCGGCACCGACTATCGCCGCCGCGCTGCGGGTAAGGCGATCACGGCCTACCGTGAGCGGCAGGACGCAAAGCGAACATAGCGGGAGGATAACCCCATGAGCAGGCATGACGAGCCCAACGAGTACGGCTTCGCCGGTGGCGCCACCGCTCCCGAGCCGCCGCCGGGTGGCCGGGTCGACGAGCAGGACCGCGCCGAGGCGGTCGCCGTGCCGGGCGACGACCTGACCGAGCCGTTCGCCGACGCGCTGGAGGAGACCGAGGGCGAGGACGGGGAGCGGGCCCGCGAGCGACGCTGATCGCGGCGTACATCCTGACGCCGCCGCGGCGGCGGGCCCCACCGGGCTCCGCCGCCGCGGCGTCCTGGTCAGCGGGGTGAGGGCAGCATCGCGGACCGCACGGGCAGGTCCTCGCAGTACGCCGCCATCCACTTGATCAGCTCGTCCGCGTCGGCGTACGGGTCGAGCCCGCGGACGTCCTCTGGGCGCAGCGAGGGCACCCGCACGTGCGAGATGAGCGGGTGCAGCGGCCGGCTGTCGACCTCGTCGACGCCGAACAGGTCCTCGTGCAGCTTCTCGCCGGGGCGCAGCCCGGTGAAGACGATCTCCGTCGGCCGGTCCGCCTCGGCGGCGAGCCGGCGCGCCACGTCGGCGATGCGCACCGGCTCGCCCATGTCGAGCACCAGCGCCTCCCCGCCGCGCCCGATGGTCGCCGCCTGGAGCACCAGGTGCACCGCCTCCTGCACGGTCATGAAGTAGCGGGTCACCTCGGGATGGGTCACCGTGATCGGCAACCCCGCCTCGACCTGCGCCTGGAACGCGGTCAGCACCGAGCCGCGGCTGCTGAGCACGTTGCCGAAGCGCACGCTGAGGAACGCCCCGCCGACCTGCTCGGCGTAGTGGGCGGTCAGCCGCTCGGTGATCCGCTTCGAGTAGCCGAGCACGCTGACCGGGTTGGCCGCCTTGTCGGTGGAGATGTTGACGAACTCGCTCACGTCCCGGCACGCCTCCAGCACGTTCAGGGTGCCGCGGACGTTGGTCTTGACCGCCTCCCCCGGGTGCCGTTGCAGCAGCGTCAGGTGCTTGAGGGCGGCGGCGTGGAAGACGATGTCCGGCTGCCGGTCGGCGACGATCCGCGCGATGCCGTCGGCGTCGCGGATGTCGGCGAGGATGAGCTCCGGCCCGTCCAGCAGCGCCCGGCCGTGCAGCGACATCTGCAGGGCGTGCAGGGCCGACTCGTCCCGGTCCAGCATCATCAGCTCGCCCGGCTCGCAGCGGGCGATCTGCCGGCACAGCTCCGAGCCGATCGAACCGCCCGCCCCGGTGACCAGCACCCGCCGGCCGGCCAGGCCGTTGCGCTCGATCATCAGCTCGGCCACCCGCTGCGCCCGGCCCAGCAGGTCGGTGAGTTGCAGGTCCCGTACGTCGGTGGCCCGCACCGGCCGGTCGAGCAGCTCCCGGACCGGGGGGAGCACCTTGAAGGCGGCGCCGGCCTGCAAGGTGCGCCGCCGTACGTCGCGCATCAGCTCCGCGTCCGAGCCGTCGATCGAGAAGATGACCGTGGTGGCCCCGGTGCGGTGTACCGCCTGCTCGATCTGTTCACGGCCGCCCAGCACCCGGAGTCCCTCCAGGCGCAGCCCCTGCCGCTCGGGGTCGTCGTCGAGCAGGCCGACCGGCAGGTAGCTGCCGCCCGGGTCGCCGACCAGCACCCGTACGAGGCGTTCGCTCGCGGCGTCGACGCCGTAGATCAGGGCCCGCTCCGCGCCCCGGACCGGGCGGTCGTCGCGGTCGCGCCGCCACCGGTAGCCGGCCCGCCCGCCGGCCATCACCAGCAGAGCCACCGCCCCGCCGGTCACCGGGACGCTGGCGGGCACCGGCCGTTCGGTGAGCGTCGCCAGGGCGGCCAGCATCACGGCGGCGGCGAGCAGGGTGGTCAGGGCCAGGTCACGCGCCTCGCCGATGCTGCCGATCGGGTGGCGGCCACGGGCGGTGGAGCGCACCTGCTCGATGGCGGCGTGGACGACCGCACACACGCCGGCGGCGGCCAGCGCGAGGGCGCACTGCCGGGGCGTGAGGCCGAATTCGTACCTGGCCCAGGCGGCGACCAGAAATCCGGCGCACCATGCGCCCGTGTCGAGCGTTAGCAGAGACAGGGTCTTCGCACGTCGGGTGACCCAGTCACGTCGCGGGATGTTCGTGCCGGCCGGGGAGGCTGCATCGTCCATTGGTGTCCTCTGCGTTTGTTGCCTGATTGCGAGGATTCAGGGCTCTGGGGATGTTCGATGGCATACATTCGTTTGGTCGCGTCACGGCTTGCTTGCGGCGAATAGATCCTGTCATGCCGTTTGGGAAGTATTGGGGGATTTCGTGCAGTTTCACCGGCTAGTTGTCCCGGCGGAACGGAGAGCGTGATGGACGTACGCACCTGCCTGCGCCTGATCCGCCGACACTGGTGGATCGTCCTGGTCACGCTGATGGTGGCGGTCGGCTCGGCCGCCCTCATCACCGTTCGCACGCCGCCCCGGTACGTGGCCTCCGTGACCTTCTTCGTGACCATGCCGAGCCAGGGCGTCACCGACGCCTACCAGGGCGGGCTCTTCCTCCAGCAACGGGTGAAGTCCTACGCGGACCTGCTGCGCAGCGACCGCCTCGCGCAGAGCGTGGTGGCCGAGACGCAGGTCGGCCTCACCGCCGACGACGTGCAGCGCCGCCTCAGCACCTCTACCGAGACCGGCACCGTGCTGCTGCGCGCCACCGTCACCGACACGGATCAGACCCGGGCGATGAAGGTGACCGAGACGCTCGCGGCGAAGTTCGTGGAGCTGGTGCAGAAGGTCGAGACGCCGGCCGAGGGGCGGGCCGCTCCCATCAAGATCGAGGTGGTCAGTGGTCCCCGGGTGAGTTCGAGCCCGGTCACGCCGCAGCCCACCCGCAACCTGATCGTCGGCGGCCTGGTCGGTCTGCTGCTCGGCGCCGCGCTGGCCGTGCTGCGCGGGCTGCTCGACGTCCGG
This sequence comes from Micromonospora purpureochromogenes, assembly GCF_900091515.1. NCBI lineage: Bacteria > Bacillati > Actinomycetota > Actinomycetes > Micromonosporales > Micromonosporaceae > Micromonospora > Micromonospora purpureochromogenes. Next base: position 3,392,304 of record NZ_LT607410.1, read on the forward strand.
ATGCGCGACGCCGCCGGGCTGCAACGGGTCACCGGCAGCCCGCTGCTGGGCGAGATCCCGTTCGAGGCCGGCGCGAAGGCGGCGCCGCTGATCGTCGGCGACGCGGCGACCTCCGCGCGGGCCGAGGCGGTCCGCAAGCTGCGGACCAACCTGCGGTTCGTGGATGTGCACGAGCCCGCCCGGGTCATCGCGGTCACCAGCGCGCTGCAGGGCGAGGGCAAGACGACCCTCTCCTGCAACCTGGCCATCGCGCTGGCCGAGGCGGGCTGGCGGGTGCTCCTGGTCGACGCCGACCTGCGCCGGCCGAAGGTCGCCGACTACCTGGGCCTCGACGGCGGTGTCGGCCTGACCGACGTGCTGGTCGGCGACGTCCAGGTCGGTGACGTGGTGCAGCGCTGGGGTGACAAGTCCCTGCTGGTGCTCCCGAGCGGGTCGGCGCCGCCGAACCCGAGCGAGCTGCTCGGCTCCAAGGCGATGGCGGACCTGCTGCTCGCGCTGCGCGAGTCGGCGGACATCGTGATCATCGACACCGCGCCGCTGCTGGCCGTCACCGACGGCGTGGTCGTGGCGGTGCAGGCCGACGGTGCGCTGCTGGTCACCCAGCAGGGGCGTACCTCGCGGACCCAGGTCGCCGCAGCGGCGCGGTCGCTGCACTCGGTCTCGGTGCGCCTGCTCGGTTGCGTGCTGAACATGACCAAGGTGGCCAAGGCCGACGCCTACCAGTACGAGGCGTACCGGATCGCCACCACCGGCAAGACGAAGGTTCCCGCGGACCGGGCGCCGGCGGCCCGCCACGGCGAGTCGAACGGGTTCGACGGGGTCACCGATCGCACGCAGGAACTCACCCGGCTGCGCCGATGAGCGTCACCGCTGGTCGTACGGCCGGCCGACCGCCGTTGAAAGCACCGGGATCTTCCGCGCCGGGGGCGGCTGGTTGCCGCCGTCCCCGGGCGCGGGCGGCGGCCGGCAGCACGGCGCGCCACGGCGTGTCGACCCGCTCCGGCAGCGGGTCGGCCGCCCCGCCGAGTTCACCGCCGAGGGGGACCCGCTGATGAGGGTCGGCATCCTGTCGTACCACTTCCCGCCCGAGCCGGCCTTCATCCCGGGCAGCCTTGCCGAGGAACTGGCCGCCCGGGGGCACGAGGTGCGGGTGCTGACCGGCTTCCCGGACTATCCCGGCGGGCACGTCTATCCGGGCTGGCGGCAGCGCTGGCGGCACCTGACCCGCAGCGAGCGGCTGACCGTACGACGGGTGCCCCGCTACGCCGGCGGGGACGGCTCCACCGGCGCCCGGATGGCCAGTCACCTCTCCTTCGCGGGCAGCGTGGCGATGGTCGGGCGCCGCTACCTGGCCGACGTGGACGTGCTCTACGTCTTCCAGCTGCCCGCGACGACGTTCGCCACCGCCGCGCTGCTGCGGATGCTCGGCCGGGTGCCCACGGTGCTGCACGTGCAGGACCTCTGGCCGGAGGAGGAGGTGGCCGCCGACGGCGCGCAGCGGCAGCGCGGGCCGGGACGGCTCGCCACCACCATGCGCCGGGTGCTGCGCGAGGCGGACGCCCTGGCGGTCACCGCGCCGTCCATGCGGGACCTGGTGCTCGCCGACGGCGTCGACCCGGACCGGGTGCGGGTGGTGCTCAACTGGACCGACGAGCGGATCTTCCAGCCGGTCCGGCCCAGCCGCGCCGCGCAGGGAATCGTCCGACGCGACGGCCGGTGCGTGGTGATGCACGCCGGCACGATCGGGGTACGGCAGGGGCTGGAGACGGCGGTGCGCGCGGCGGCGGCGCTGGACGGCCGGATGGACCTGGTGCTGGTGGGCTCGGGCGCGGAGGAGCGGCGGGTGCGGGGGCTCGCCGCCGAACTGCGGGCGGAGAACGTCCGCTTCGTGGAGCGCCGTTCGCCGCTGGACATGCCCGAGCTGTACGCGGCCGCCGACTACCAGCTGGTCATGCTCCGCGACCTGCCCGAGCTGCGCGGCACGGTGCCCGGCAAGTTGCAGGCCGCGTTGGCCTGCGCCGCACCGGTGATCGCCTCGGCCGGCGGGGACACCGCGGAGCTGGTGGAGCGGGCCCGGGCCGGGTTGTCCTGCCCGCCCGAGGACTGGGCCACGCTGGCCGACCGGTTCTGGCTCGCCTCGACCATCCCGGCCGCCGCGCGCTCGGAGATGGGGCGGCGGGGGCGCGAGACGTACCTGCGGGAAATGTCGCTGCGGGCGGGTGTGGACCGGGTCGAGGACCTGCTCAACCAGGTGGCCCTGGCCCGCCGCGGCCGCTGAGCACTCGAACGAACCTCGCAGAACACTTTTTAGGGCGGCAAAGCGGCGAAAACCGCAGGTCTGCCTCGTTGTTCATGCTAGAAAACGATGAATCGTCATTAGTGTCCGTTTCTGAGTGGAGACCGGTGTGACCGAGAGCGGTGTGTCGCGTCGCGGCCGCAGGCGCCTGCGGCGACGGACCAGGGCACGCATCCGGCGGGCGCTGCTCGTCGGACTCGTGGTCGGGTCCCTGCTCCTGGCCGGCTCCGGATGGGTCGCCTTCCGAGGCTGGCAGGCGCGGGCCCACCTGCTCAACGCCGCCGGTCTCGCCCGGGAGTTGAGCGCCCAGATCGTCGGCGGGGACGCCGCGCGGGCCCAGCGCACCCTCGCCGCGCTCCAGGAGCAGGCCGGGGCGGCCCGGGACGCCACCGGCGACCCGGGCTGGTGGCTGGGGCAGCGCTCCCCGTACGCCGGTGACGACCTGGGAGCGGTACGCCAGATCGCGATCGCCATCGACGACCTCGCCCGGCGCGCGTTCCCCACGCTGGTGCGTACCGACCTCGCCACCCTGGTGCCGACGGAGGGGCGGCTGGACGTGGCGCGGCTGCGGGCCGTCTCGACCGAGTTGGCCGACGTGAACGCCGCGGTGCGGGAGACCCGTACCCGGCTCGACGCGGTGCCGACCACCGACCTGGTCGGACAGGTACGCACGGCGCTGACCGACCTGCGGGCGGAGATCGACCGGCTGGCCGGCCTGACCGGAGCGGCCGACCAGGGGGCGAAGGTGCTCCCGGCGCTGCTCGGGGCCGACGGGCGCCGCACCTACCTGCTGGTCTCGCAGAACCCGGCGGAGCTGCGCGCCACCGGCGGGATGCTCGGGGCGTACGCGGTGATCCGCGCCGACAACGGCCGGGTCGAGATCGTGACCCAGGGCAGTGCGGTGGACCTGCGGCGGTTCGATCCGCCCGTCGCCACGCTCCCGGCCGAGATGCGCCGGCTCTACACCGACCTGCCCGCGATCTATCCGGCGGACGTCAACCTGACCCCGCACTTCCCGACCGCGGCGAAGCTCTACCGGGAGATGGTCCGGCTCCGTACCGGCACCACCGTGGACGGTGTGCTGGCGGTCGATCCGGTGGCGCTGTCGTATCTGCTCACCGCGACCGGCCCGGTCGCCGTGCCGGGCGGGCCGAAGCTCGCCGCCGACACGGTCGTGCGCACGTTGCTCTCGGACACCTACCGGAGCATGGGCCTGAAGGAGCAGGACGCGTACTACGCGGCAGCAGCAGCCGCCGTCTTCGACGCGTTTCTGGCCGCGAAAGTCAACCCAAAGGCTGTTTTGTCCGCTTTTGACCGCTCTATAGCGGAAAGAAGGATATTGTTCTGGAGTGCCCGGTCAGGGGAACAGCGCATCTTCGGCGAAGGCCGGGTGAGCGGGATCCTGCCCGAGCGCGAGACGGTGCCCAGCGTGGGGGTGTTCCTCAACGACGGCAGCGGCGCGAAGCTCGGCTACTACCTGAAGCCGACGGCGCAACTGACCGTCGGTGAGTGCCAGGGCGAGGGACGCCGTCAGCTGCGCCTGCGCTTCAGCCTGCGTTCCTCGGCGCCGACGTCCGGCCTGAACAGGTCGGTGCTCGGCGCCGGGAAGGCCGGCGACCCGTACACCATCCGCACGTTGGTGTACATCTTCAGCCCCGCCGGGGGCGCCGTGATGGGCGCCCGGATCGACGGGGCGGACGCTGCCCTGGGCAGCGGCACCGAGCGGCGCCGGCAGGTGGGCGTGGCGAACGTCGAGGTCCCGCCCGGGGCCACCCGGACCCTCGACGTCGACCTGCTGACCGGCAGGAACACGGCCGGTACGCCCGAGCTCTGGCTCACCCCCACAGCCACCCCATGGACCACCCAAGTTGTATCCGCACCAAGCTGCAACCAGTAGGAGGAGACCACCATGCGGCTATCCCGCATCATCATGGCGCTCACGGCCGGCCTGGCCGTCGTGCTGGCGCCGACGGCGGCGGGGGCGGCGCAGCCGCAGCCGGCCCCGGACTACCCGCCTCAGCCGCCGGCCCTGACGGCGAGCCCGACGACGGTTGTCGTCGGCGAGGTCATCGTGCTCACCGGCACCGGCTTCGGGCCCAACGAGATTGTCGACATCGACGTGACCGTGGCACCCCTCGCCGCCTCCGTCCCGGGTCAGCCGGCGCGCCGCAGCGACGGCAGCACCGTCGCGATGGCGGCGGTCGCCTACCCGCAGCCGGCCCCGCGGCACTTCACCGCGCACACCAACGCGGCGGGCCGATTCATCAAGCACTACCGGCCGACCGAGGTCGGCCAGCTCACCTTCACCGCGACCGGCCGGGAGTCCGGCCGGACGGCCAGCGTGACCGTCACGGTGCTGCCGAAGAAGAGGCACGGCGGGGGGAATCTCCCCGTCACCGGTGACAGCATGGGCACCCCGCTCAAGGTCGGCGGCGGTCTCGTCGGCGCGGGGGCGGTCCTGATGCTGGGCAGCCTGGTGTGGCGCCGGCGCAACCGCTTCGGCATGGGGTCGACACGCTGATCCCGTACGCCGGGCAGGGCCCGGAACAGTGAGGACGGGCGCCCGCCGGAGGATTCCGGCGGGCGCCCGCACGTGTTCCGGCGCTCCCGACCACCTGCCGGTGCGCTCGGTCAGGGCCGGGCGTCCGGCGCCCCGTCGTCGGCCGGCAGTGGCACCGTGAGCACCCGGGCCACCTGGCGGAAGCCGGCCTCGTCGTACATCCGGCGGGCCGGGTTGCCGTCGGCCACCGACAAGCCCACCCGGGGCAGCCCCGCCGCGCGCGCCCCGCGCAACGCGTGGCCGAGCAGCGCCCGCCCCAGCCCCCGCCGCTGCGCCGCCGGCGCCACCCCGAGGTTGAGGATCCAGGCGCAGACGTCCTCGGTCCACGGCACCGGCCCGGCGGCGAGGACGTGACCGGCGCTGCGCCCGTCCGGACCGACCACCCGCGCCGAGGCCGGGAGCAGCGGCGCGACCGGCTCGGCCCGCTCGAACATCCCGCGCACCTCGGCGGTGTCGCTCGGTTGCCACCGCCCGTCCGGGTGGTCCGGCCCGTACGCCGCCGCCAGCCCCTCGGCCAGGTCGTCGTCCCACCCGGCGGATGCCCAGGACCAGCCGCCGGGCAGCGGCACCGGCTCCGGTACCTCGGTCAGGTCGTGCCGCATGTCCGTGGCGGCCCTGCTCAGCGTCAGGCCGCCGGCGACCAGCGCGCCGGCCAGGGCGTCGTCCGGCGTCTCCAGTCGCGCGCCGGCGAGGTCCCGACGCAGCTGGGCGGCGAGCACCCGCACGTCCGCTCCCGGCAGCGGTGTCACCTCCCCGGCCACGCGTTCACCGTCGTCGTCGCGCAGCCGCAGCCGGGCCAGCGGCGTGCCGTCGTCGGTGCTCAGCAGGTGTCCGGGGGATGCTCCGGGGTCCGGGTGCAGCGGCATCCCCGCACCGTAGTGGCGGGATGGGCGCCTTCTCCACCGGGTTCTCCGTGGCGCCGGCTGACCGCGCCAGGCGGGAATCCTCCGCTCCCACCCCGCCGCTGCCGGCCGAGCTGCGCCGGCACGATAGCGTCGCGGCGATGCGTACCCCTTCCGGACCGGCCGCTCTGACCGCGGCGGAGCGTGCGATCGATGCCCGCTTCCGCGCGATCCTGGCCCGGCTGCCCCGGCGCGGACCGGCCGGCTGGCTGACCGAGTTCGCGGTCTTCGGGCTCAAACAGGCCTGGGCGTGCGTGTTCGGTGGGGCGATGCTGGCGGTCATCTTCGCGGCGCATCTGTGGTACCCGGAGGACGCCCCGTTCGCCCGCAACGACTTCCTGACCCTGGCCGCGGTCGTCATCCAGATCGCGATGGTGGCCGGACGCCTGGAAACCCTGCGCGAACTGCGGGTGGTGGTGCTGTTCCACCTCGTCGGCACGGCGATGGAGCTGTTCAAGACGCACATCGGCTCGTGGTCCTACGCGCCCGACGGGGTCCTGCGGCTCGGAGCGGTGCCGCTGTTCAGCGGGTTCATGTATGCCGCGGTCGGCTCCTACATGGTCCGGGTCAACCGGCTGTTCGACCTGCGTTTCGTGCGCTATCCGAGGCGCTGGGTGACGGCTGCCGTGGCCGCCGCGATCTATGCCAACTTCTTCACCAACCACTACGTCCGGGACGTGCGATGGCTGCTCGTCGCCGTCGTCGCCCTGGTGTTCGGGCGCTGTGTCATGCAGTTCCGCATCTTCCGGTTCCGGTGGCGCATGCCGCTCCTGCTGGCCTTCTTCCTCGTCGCCGTCTTCATCTGGCTCGCGGAGAACATCGCCACCTGGTCGCATGCCTGGCTGTACCCCAGCCAGTTGGGCGGTTGGCACCCGGTGTCGGCGACCAAGCTCGCGTCGTGGTTCCTTCTTATGATCATCTCGGTGGTGCTGGTCACCTGGATCTCGCCGCCGCAACCGCCCGACGACCTGCAGTCGGCCGCAACGGTGGACGCCGACGTGGCCGAGCTTCCCCCGGTGTCCCCGACGACAGGCGGACCGCGGAACATCGCCACGGACCTGGCCGGTCACGGGCGGCACGAGAGGTAAGCCGGCCTGTCCCTTACCGGGCGCGTTCGGGACGCGTGGGCGTCGCCTGCGGCCTCGTCGTCGCGGACCGTGATGTCCGGCGTCGCGCCTGGTGTCCGGATCCGTTCATAGCCGGTGTCCGGTATCCGGGGTGACCGTGCGCGCTGTCCCGTGACCGGCGGCACCCCGGCGACGGAATGGTGGCGGGGCCGGTGTCGTTACATCCTCCGTACGACCACAGCAGCAACCCCGCTGGCCTGGCCAGATGATGTGGCCGGCGCGGGATGCGGGCCCCCGGAATGATGGCGGGCAGCCGGTCGTTACACATGGTCCCGGCGCCACGAGCCCCCGCTCGCGATGACCTGCCGGGCAGAGACTTTTCCCCTGTGATCTTTTGAGCGCCCTGTCGTGGTGCCTGCGCGCGTGCTCGACCCCCGTCGAGTCGTGGCGCCAACCCCCGAAGGAGCTACCCCATGAACACGATGATGCGTAAGAGCGTTCTCGGTATCGCTGGTCTGGCCGTCGCCGGTGGTCTTGCCGCCGGTCCGCTGAACCACGGCACCACCGACACGATCGACACCCGGGCCGCCGCCGTCGCAGTGCAGGCCGACAAGGTCGACAAGAGCAAGCTGATCCCGCACGGTGTGCAGGGCAACCAGTCCCGCATCGACCTGGGCGACGAGCAGACCGACAACGTCAAGGCGATCATCGCCGCGACGAAGAAGTCGGGCATGGACGAGCGGGCCGCCGTGGTCGCCATCGCGACCAGCCTGCAGGAGTCGAAGCTGGAGAACCTGGGTCACCTGGGTGAGCGCAACGACCACGACTCGCAGGGCCTGTTCCAGCAGCGCCCGTCCTCGGGTTGGGGCACCGTTGAGCAGATCACCGACCCGGAGTACAGCACCATGGCGTTCCTCAAGGGCCTCAAGCAGGTCGACGGCTGGCAGGACATGCCGCTGACCGGGGCCGCCCAGACCGTGCAGGTCTCGGCCTACCCGGACCACTACGCGCAGTGGGAGCGGCAGGCTGCCGACCTGGTCGCCGAGCACTGGAACAGCTGACCGCACCTGAACGACACGCTGGCCGGCACCCCCGAGCGGGGTGCCGGCCAGCGGCGTGTCCGGGTCCGGTCAGGGGCACGCGGAGTAGAGGCGACGGGTGCCCACGCCGGCGACGTACGCGGCCCGGTCGCTGAACCGGCAGCCGAAGTCCGCCGCCGCGACCGTCTTCGGGTCGGCGACCGCGTCACCGCCGGGGCGGGTACCGGTGCGTACCCAGGACACCAGGTCTTCCCAGGCGGCGCCGGCCTCGGTCGGGGTGAACTCGCAGTGCTGGCTGGCCCGGATGGCCCGCTGTACGACCAGCCGGCTGCGGCCGTGCCACGCCGCGTCCCGGGCGTACGCCTGCTCCATCGAGAACGGCACGAACAGGTCACCCAGGTCGTGCAGGCTGAGCACCGGGGCGGTGGGCCGCCCGGCGATCCGCGGCACCTCGGTCAGCGTGGGGGAGAGCCGCTGCCGGACGTTCTCCGGCGCGACCCGCTGGACGGCGGCGTTGACGTCCACCGGCGTGTTCGGGGTGTAGCGGGTGAGCAGGTTGGTGGCGAGCTGCCCCGGCCGCTGGGCGGGGGAGTCGCCGCCGTTGGTGGTGCTGATTCCGAAGAGGAAGTCCTTCCAGACCGCGAAGGCCCGGTCAGCGCCCGGACGCGGGCCGCCGGAACGGTTGATGACGATCTCCCGGAACTGCTTGCCACGCTCGTTGGTGGTGTCCGGCCCGGTCGGGGTGAGCCCGGCGAGGCCGAGCGCCACCTGGATCCGCGGCACCGCGTTGGTCAGGTAGTCCGCCGGCGTGGGGTAGGCGGGCACCCCGGCGAGGGCCTGGGCGACCAGGTTGTAGTCGAGGAAGAAGTCGAGCAACTGGTGGTCGCCCAGGACGCCGCACATCGGCAGCGCCCCGTCGTAGTAGCCGGGGTACTGCTCCAGGGAGCGGCCGATGATGTAGCCGCCCATCGACACCCCGGTCAGGTACGTCCGGTGTGGGCGCCGCACGGTGCCGGCGAAGAGGTCGGCCAGCTCCCGGGTGCTGACCACACCGGAGCGGATGTCGAAGCCGTTGGTGGTGTACGACGACGCCGCCCAGGCGTACCCCTGGTCCAGCAGGCGTTGCCGCAGGCCGTAGTTGGGGGTCTCCGGGGAGAGCACGGTGGTCTGGCCCCGGTAGCCGTGCGCCCACATCACCAGCTCGCCGTTCCACGCCGGCGGGATCTCGATGATGTAGCCGGCGTGCCGGTGCACGCCCTGCCGGACGGTCGACGGGGTGCCCCGCACGTCGAGCGGCGCGAGCGGCGGATTGCTGATGGTGTAGCCGGGCAGCGGCTGCGAGCCGTCGTCGCCGGGATCGGCGGCGGCGGGCGCCGCGCCGGCCAGCCCGACGGTCAGGGCGAGGGTGGCGCCGGCGGCGAGCAGGCGGCGGACGAGTCGGGTGGATGAGGACAGCATCGATGCTCCCCCGGGGACGGTGCCGCCCGAGTGCGCGGGCGGCCAGGCGGGACGGTGCCTACCGGCCGGTAGCGTCCTGAAGCTAGGCCCCGCCGTCGAGCGCTGTCAATGCCCTCCTGACCGAACGGTCAGCCGACACCGACTGACCGCCCGGTCAGGGGCGACCCGGCTCAGACCAGGCCGTGTGCGAGCATCGCCTCGGCGACCCGGCGGAAGCCGTTGATGTTGGCGCCGGCCACGTAGTCGCCGGGCAGGCCGTACTCCTCCGCGGTGGCCCAGCAGCGGGCATGGATGTCCCGCATGGTCTCCCGCAACCGCTGCTCCGACTGGGCGAACGTCCACGAGTCCCGGCTGGCGTTCTGCTGCATCTCCAACGCGCTCACCGCCACGCCGCCGGCGTTGGCCGCCTTGCCCGGCGCGAACCTCACCCCGGCCCGGCCGAGGATCCGCACCGCCTCCGGGGTGGTCGGCATGTTCGCCCCCTCGACCACCGCCACGCAGCCGCCGGCGAGCAGCGCCGCGGCCTCCGCGCCGCCGATCTCGTTCTGCGTCGCGCAGGGCAGGGCCAGGTCGCAGGGCACCTCCCAGACGGTACGGCCGGCGACCGCCACCGCGTGCGGCACGTGCCGTACGTAGTCGTCCAGCCGGACCCGGCGCTGCTCCTTCAACTCCCGCAACAGCTCCAGGTCGATGCCCTTCTCGTCCAGTACGTAGCCGTCCGAGTCGGAGCAGGCCACCACCGTCCCGCCGAGCTGGTGCACCTTCTCGATCGCGTACGTCGCCACGTTGCCCGAGCCGGAGACGACCACCCGCTTGCCGTCCAGGCTGTCCCCGGTCTGCGCGAGCATCTCCTCGGCGAAGAACACCGCGCCGTACCCGGTCGCCTCGGTGCGCACCTGCGCACCCCCGTACGACAGGCCCTTGCCGGTCAGCACCCCCGACTCGTACCGGTTGGTGATCCGCTTGTACTGCCCGAACAGGTAGCCGATCTCCCGGCTGCCCACCCCGATGTCTCCGGCGGGCACGTCGGTCTGCTCGCCGATGTGCCGGTACAGCTCGGTCATGAAGCTCTGGCAGAAGCGCATCACCTCGCGGTCCGAGCGGCCCTTCGGGTCGAAGTCCGCGCCGCCCTTGCCGCCGCCGATCGGCAGGCCGGTCAGCGCGTTCTTGAAGATCTGCTCGAAGCCGAGGAACTTGACGATTCCCAGGTAGACCGACGGGTGAAAGCGCAGGCCGCCCTTGAACGGGCCGAGCGCGCTGTTGAACTCCACCCGGAAGCCCCGGTTGACCCGGACCCGGCCGTGGTCGTCCTCCCACGGCACCCGGAAGATGACCTGCCGCTCCGGCTCGCAGATCCGCTCGATGATCCGCGCCCGCGCGTACTCGGGGTGACGGGCCAGGGCGGGGCCGATGCTCTCCAGCACCTCCCGTACCGCCTGGTGGAACTCCGGTTCGCCCGGGTTCCGGCTGACCACACTGGCGAACACCGACTCGACGGCCTCCGGCATCACACCGCACGTCCCTTCCGGTCCAGTTGGCGGCCTCGTCGCCACCACCGGGCCGGCGTCATCCGCCGACCGTCCCGGGATACGGATCGTCACCCCTGTCCGGTTCACTGATCCGATGGACGAGTCGATCTGGAACGCCGTACGGGCCTCGCGGGGCTGGCTGGACGCCGCCAACGGCACCGGGCAGGCGGAGCTGACCTGCCGCATCCTCAAGCTCACCGAGGAGGCCGGCGAGGCGGCCGGCGCCTGGATCGGCGTGCTCGGCCAGAATCCGCGCAAGGGGGTCACCCACACCCGCGAGGACGTCGCCGCCGAACTCGCCGACGTGGTCTTCACCGCGCTGGTCGCCATCGAGAGCCTCGGGCTGGACGCCCGGTCGGTGGTCGCCGAGTGCGCGGCCAAGGTCCGCGCCCGCACCTCCTGACCCCGTCCGTCCCGCGCGGCCCGCGGCGCCCGGCCACCCCTGCCCGGGTACGCGAGCCCGCCCGCCCCGCCCAGGCCGTCGTCCACCCGTTGCCTGCGCGATCTGCGGTGTGTCGCGGGGACGTGGCCGCCCGCGGACTGTCCGGTTCCGGTTCGGTTGGTCGCCGGGTCGGGATGTCCGGTTCCGGCGCAGATCGGCGTGTCGGGTGTCGCGCTCCGGAGTCGGCCTCGCCATGCCGGATGTCCGGTTACCGGTCCGCTGGACGTGCCCGGATGTCCGGTCTGGGCGCGCCAGTGGTGGGTCGTCCGGTGATCGAGGGCACTGTGGCGGTGGAATGGTGGCCGGGCCGGGGTCGTTACATCACCTGGACGATCGCAGCAGCACCCCGCTGGCCGGACCCGAACGCTTGGGCCGCCCGGGATGCCGGGCCCCCGGAATGATGGCGGGCCGCCGGTCGTTACAGATGGACCCGGCGCCGTGAGCCCCCCGTTCGCGATGCCTGCCGGGGCGAAGACTTTCCCCTTGATCTTTGAGCGCCGTCGTGGTGCTTGCGCCCGCTCGACCCCCATCGAGCCTGGGTGCCAACCCCCGAATGGAGCCACTTCTGATGAACACCACCATTCTGCGTAAGAGCGTTCTCGGTATTGCTGGTCTGGCCTTCGCCGGTGGCGTCTTCGCCGGCCCGGTCACCGAGGCCCACGCCAACCCGGTGGACGCCAAGGCGGTCGCCGTGGTGCAGGCCGACAAGCCGGGTGTGGATGAGGGCAAGCTGATCCCGCACGGTGTGCAGGGCAAGCAGTCGCGCATCGACGTGGGCGCCGAGCAGACGAAGAATGTGAAGGCGATCATCGCGGCGACGAAGAAGTCGGGCATGGACGAGCGGGCCGCCGTCGTGGCGATCGCCACGTCGCTGCAGGAGTCGAAGCTGGAGAACCTGGGTCACCTGGGTGAGCGCAACGACTTCGACTCGCAGGGCCTGTTCCAGCAGCGCCCGTCCAGCGGTTGGGGCACGGTCGAGCAGATCACCGACCCCGAATACAGCACGACGGCGTTCCTGAAGGGTCTCAAGCAGGTCGACGGGTGGCAGGACATGCCGCTGACCGAGGCCGCGCAGACCGTGCAGGTGTCGGCCTACCCGGACCACTACGCCCAGTGGGAGCAGCAGGCCGCCGACCTGGTCGCCAAGCACTGGAACAACTGACCCACCCGAACGATCAACGCTGACCGGCACCCCCGAGCGGGGTGCCGGCCAGCGGCATGTCCGCCCGGAAACCACCCCGTTGATCATGAGGTTGGCAGCGGTGGAGGAGATCAACGCCGCCGCCAACCTCATGATCAACGAGGAGAAGGGTGGGTGGGTTCGGGGCGGTGGGGGCCGCGCGGCGCTCGCTCAGGACGGGGGTGTGGCCCGCCGTGACCGGCGTAGGGATCAAGCCTGACCGCCCGGAGCCGGGCACGGCGGGCCACAACCCACGGACCGGAACAACCAGTGGCACGCGTCACGAAGGCAGAAGGAAGACCCGGAGCGGGTAGCCTGTTGAGTCAGGTGTCGGTGTGTCCAGTGTCCCCGGGCCTCACCTAAATTGCCTTCGCGGAATACCGTTCGGCTGGAGCCGCGTCGTGCCACTCGCCGAGAGGCGACCTGCACACCGACACCCCAGCGCCGCCCCCGACCCACCAGGGCCGGGGGCGGCGCTGTTTCCTACGCCTCGAGCGGCAGAATCACCGGGTGGACTGGTCCGAGACGACCGGGGTGGTCGTACTGCCCAGCGGCGCGACCGTGCGCGGTCGCCGCGTCGGCGATCCCGCCTCGCCCGCCGACTTCGCCCTGCTCCTGGCTCCGGGCCCGGCGCCGGTCTGGCCACACCGGCGGATCCGGTGGCCCGACTTCTGGTTGCCGCTCGACCGCGCCGACGCCCTCGACGCGCTGGCCGAGGCCCTGCGCCGGGCGCACGACGGCGCACGGGTCGAGGTGGCGTGTCGGGGCGGTGTCGGCCGGACCGGGACGGCACTGGCCGCCCTGGCGATTCTGGACGGCCTCCCGCCGGACCGGGCGGTGGGCTGGGTACGCGAGCGGTACCACCCGCGGGCGGTGGAGACGCCCTGGCAGCGGCGCTGGCTGCGCCGGATCGGGTGACGTCGGCGCGTGACCCGGTGGGCGGTGCACCGGCTGTGGTACTGGTTACCTCAGCGGTTCCCGCAGCTCAGGGCGGGTATCACCCCGGCCACGATGATCAGCCGCGCCGCCGGTCGGCGCGGCACCGGGCCGGCGGCCGGCGGCGGTCGCCGTCCCCGGTCGCTCTCCACGCAAGGCAGGTACCACCATGGCCGCAGCCGACCCCCACTACCGCGGTACGCACCGCCGCCCGCTGCCCACCCCCGGCCACCTCGGACGGGTCGCCCTCTCGCTGGCCGTGCTCAGCGTGCTGGCGACGCTCTTCCTGGACGTCTTCCTGGTGACCGCCGCGCTGTCCATGCTGATGGTCGGCCCGGTGGTGCTGGTCGTGCAGCGGTGGCGGGACCGCGCCGGCGCCGAGGAGCCGGCGACCACCGGCTGAGCCGTACGGCCGCAGCGCTACCGGGAGACGTACCCGCGCACGTGGCGGGCCGTGCGGGTGCTGGCGCCGGGCCCGACCCCCGGCTTGGTCCGGTGGCCCGACCGGGCCAACCGACCGAGCCACTCGATCCGCGATCAGCGCCGGGAGCGCTGCCGTCGTTACGCCTCCAGCCCCCGCCTGTGGTCCTTTTCATGCCGATGGTTCGCCCAGCCCAACACGGGTAGGAGAGCGGCCCTGACCCGTTGGGGACCGACCTCCCACCGGGTCGCACCGTGTCGCGGCGTTGACGCCCGGCCGGTGCGGGCGGGCCCGTCCCGCCGCCGTGGCAGCGTGGCCCCGGACCCTCCCCCCGGCCCGCCGAACCGGTGCGCCGGCGTACTGAGAGGACACTGTGCGTACCGTCATCGGACTGGCCCGTCGGCGTGAGCCTTGGCTCTTCCTGACCATCGGCGCCGCCGTGGCGGTCGTCGGCCACATCGTGCTGCACCTGCTGATCGGGCGTGGGGTGGATCCCGCGGTCGCCAACGCCGTGCAACTCGTGCTCACCTTGCAGCTCAGCTTCGTCGCACACGACCGGCTCACCTGGCGGCGGCGGACTCTCGGCCGGCCCGCCGGACGGACCCGCCGGTGGTGGCGGTTCCAGACGGCACGGGGCGCCAGCGCCCTGCTCAGCCTGGTCGCCTTCCCGTTCATCGCGCCGGTCACCGGCACGACCGCCGCGTACTGGGGCCTGCTGGCCGCGGGCACGGTCGTCAACTACTGCTCCGACCATTTCTGGTCGTTCTCCCACAAGGCAGGTAACCCGATGGCCGCACCGGCTACCCGCCCCGGCTACCGGGGCGCGCACCGCCGTCCGCTGTCGACCGCGTGGCGACTCGCACGGCTGGCCGGGGCGCTGGCCGTGCTCTGCGTCCCGGCCGTCCTCTTCCTCGACGTCTTCGTGCTCGTCGTCTCGCTGTTCATGCTGGTGGTCGCGGTCACCACCCTCGCCTTCCAGCTGTACAAGTGGTGGCTGCCCGAGCACAACGACCCCGACCGGTACGGCCAGCCCGACGATCCCCGGCTGCCCGGCGTGATCCTGGTGCCGATGCGGCACGAGGAGGCCGTCGCCGGGCACACCCTGGAACGGCTGGCCAACCTGGACCACCCGGACTACTGGGTGGTGCCGATCATCGATCACCCCGACGATCCGGGCACCGCGGCGATCGCGCACGCCACCGCCGCCCGGTACCCGGGGCGGGTGCTGGTGGCGCCGTACCCGGAGGACACCGACGTGCACAACAAGCCGATCGGGCTCAACGCCGCGGTGCGCGAGCTGACCCGGCTCGGCGTGCGGTACGAGTGGATCGGCATCGCCGATGCCGAGGACCTGTTCCATCCCGGACTGTTGCGGATGGTCGACTACCGGTTCCGCCGCACCGGCGCCGGGATCGTGCAGTGCGGGGTGCAGCTGATGAACTTCAGCGCCGACCCGCGCACCCTGCCGCTGCCGGCGGGGCGGCTGCCCCGGCTGCGCCGCTGGTGGCGGGCGAACAGCTCCGGCTGGTGGCGGGCGGCCAACGTGCTGGAGTACTACAAGTGGTTCCAGTCCCGGTTGAAGTTGCAGGCCGCGACGAAGGTCATGCCGTTGGGCGGCAACACCGTCTTCTTCCGGCGGGAGTTCCTGGAGGCGCTGCGCAAGCGGTACGGGGCGTACTGGGACGAGGACTGCCTCACCGAGGACTGCAAGATCGGCATGGTGGCCTCGGTGCTGGGCTACCACGTCGACGTCGTCTACATCGACGACATGGTCACCCGGGAGGAGACGCCGGACACGCTGCGCGGCCTGGTCCGCCAGCGGGTGCGCTGGATGCAGGGCTTCATCCAGGTCTTCGCCGAGCGGGAGTGGCTGGCCCTGCCCCGGCTGTGGCAGCGGATCCTCGCCGTCTACGTGCTCGGCTTCCAGTTCTTCCAGGCCTTCTCGGTGGTCTTCGCGCCGGTCGCGCTGGCCCTGGCGCTGACCCACAAGTCGCCGATCGTGGTGGCGTTGCTGGCCAGCGTCCCGCTCGGCGTCAGCCTGCTCACCATCGCCCTGGACGTGCTGATGCTGCACCAGTTCGGGCGCACCTTCGGGCAGAAGGTGCGGCTGCGCGACCACCTCGGGGTGGTCCTCGGCGGCTACCCGTACCAGGTGGTCCTCTCGGTGGCCGGGGTGTGGGCGCTGCTGCGGCACGTCTCGGGGCGTACCAACTGGGTGAAGACCGCGCACAGCGGCGCGCACCTGGGCGCGGAGCCCGCGGGCGACGGCGGCCGGGTCCCGGCGACGGCGGGGGTGGGCGCGTGACCAGGACGCTCGAGGCCACCACCCTCGACCTGCGCGACGTCGCCGACATCGACCGGGCGTTGCCGCCGCACCGGCGGGCCCGCGTCGGCCTGCAGGTGTGGGCGGCCCGGCACGGTCGCAGCATGGCCCTGCTGGTCCCGCTGCTCGCGCTGCTCGGGACGGTGCACGCCGTCGGCATGTCCCGCTTTCCCGGGTACGTCGACGACCCCGGTACCTACCTGTCACAGGCGTGGGCGCTGCGGTACCAGGGGGAGCTGTCCCCCTACTCGTACTTCTACGACCACGCCCCGGCCGGCTGGATCCAGATCGCCGCGTGGGCGGCGCTGACCAACGGGTTCGACCGGTACGACTCGGCGATCGCCTTCGGCAACGAGTGCATGCTGATCGCCCGGCTGGTCAGCGCCGGGCTCCTCTACGTGCTCGGCCGGCGGCTCGGCTTCGGCCGGATCGCCGCGTCGGTGGCCGTGCTGCTCTTCGGTCTCTCCCCGCTGGCCGTGGTCTACGGCCGGTGGACGTTCCTCGACAACCTGGTCACCCCGTGGCTGCTGCTGGCGTTCGTGCTGGCGTACTCGCCCCGGCGGAGCATCGCCGCCGGTATCGGCGCCGGGCTGGCCTTCGCGATGGCCGCGCTGACCAAGGAGACCAGCCTGCTGCTGCTGCCCGCGTTCGGCTGGGCGATGCTGCAGAACGTGGACCGGCGCAACCGGGCGCAGGTGCTGGTCACCGCCGGCTTCGCCGGGTTCCTGCTGATGGCGATGTACCCGCTGTTCGCCTTGTTCAAGGGCGAGCTGTTCGAGGGGCCGGGCCACAACAGCCTGCTCGGCACCGCCATGTGGCAGCTCGACGGCCGGGAGTCCAGCGGCTCGGTGCTGGAGGCGGGCAGCGCCACCTCCCAGCAGGTGCAGAACTGGCTCCAGTACGACCACTCGCTGCCGCTGCTCGGACTGGCCGCGCTCCCGCTGGCCCTGCTGGTGCGCCGGCTGCGCCCGGCGGCTCTCGCCCTGGCCATCGGCTGGCTGGTGCTGGTCCGCGGCGGCTACGTGCCGTTCATGCACGTGATCAACCTGCTGCCGTGGAGCGCCCTGCTGGTGGCCGGGGTGCTCGCCGCCCTGGCCGGCACACCGGGCCTGGTGCCGACCGGGTGGCTGCGCCGGCGGGCGCCGCAGGGCTTCGGGTACGGCTTCCGCGTCACCCTGGCCGCCCTGCTGGTGCTCGGGCTGGCCGGCGTGGCGGCCGTCTCCTGGGCGCCGGAGCTGCGCCGGATGATGACCGTCACCGAGGAGCAGCCGCTGCGCTCGGCCACGAAGTGGGTGGCCCGCAACGTGCCACGCGACAAGACCGTGGTCGTGCACGACGCGATCTGGACGGACCTGGTGCACCACTACGGCTTCGACCCCCGGCCGGTGATCGTCTACAAGCTGGACACCGACCCCGCGGTGCAGCGCGGCATCACGCGGATCGACTACCTGGTGGTGCCGGACTGGTACTACCGCACCGGCGACGCGGCCGAGAAGTACCCGACCCTGATGGAGGCCCGCAAGCACGCCGTACCGGTGGCCAGCTTCGGCACCGGCGACGACCGGGTACGCGTGTTCCGGGTCAGCGAGCACTGGGAGCTGTCGTGACCCGCCGCCGTCGGCTCACCCCGACCCTCGTCCTGGCGCTGGTCGCCGTCCTGGCCGCGGCCTGCGCCCACCGGCCCGACACCACGCTGCGCCCCGACCCGCCCACGCTGACGTACGCGCTGCCCAAGCAGCCGTTCCGGGGCGCCACCCTGTACGTCGACCGGAACACCGCGGCGGCCCGTTGGCAGGCCGCCCACGGGGCGGACTGGCTCACCCCGATCACCGACCGGCCACAGGCCCGCTGGGTCAACGACCCCCGCGACGTGGCGCCGGTCGCGGCGCTGGCCGCCCGGGCCCGGCAACGTGACGAGCTGCCGGTGGTGGTGGCGTACTGGATCCCCAACCGGGGGTGCGCCAACTTCCGCGAGGGGGCCCCGGACGCGAAGGCGTACCAGGACTACATCGGCAAGCTGATCGCGGCGCTGGGGCGTACCCGGTCGGTGGTGGTGATGGAGCCCGACGGGATCGCCGCGGACTGCTTCGACGCCACCCGCGGCGCGCTGCTCACCGAGGCCACCAGGCGGCTGGCCGCCGCCGGACACGCCGTCTACCTCGACGCGGGGCACTCGAAGTGGCGCTCCACGGGTGAGACCGCGGAGCGGCTGCTCGCCGCCGGGATCACCTACGCCGAGGGCTTCGCGGTGAACGTGTCGAACCGGCAGAGCACGGCGGACAGCTACCGCTGGGGGCGGGAGCTGTCCGACCTGGTCGGCGGTCGGGAGTTCGTCATCGACACCTCCCGCAACGGCGCCGGCCCGCCACCGGACGAGCCCGGTCGCGACGACGAGTGGTGCAACCCGCGACGGCAGGCCCTCGGCGAGGCGCCCGGACCGGTGACGGGCCGGCCGGGGCTGGCCGCGTTGCTGTGGATCAAGGCGCCGGGCGAGTCCGACGGGGTGTGCGGCGGCGAGCGGACGTACCTGTTCACGCCCACCCAGGCCCGTACCCTGATCGCCGGGGCGACCTGGTTGCCGGCGGCCGACCGGGCGGCCGCGCGGGCCGCCCGGCCGGCGCCGGTCGTGGACCAGCGCTGACCGGCTACCGGGAGACGTACTCGCGCAGGTGGCGAGCGGTGCGGGTGTCGCCCTGCGCGACCAGCTCCGCGGGGGTGCCGGTGAACACGATCCGGCCGCCGTCGTGCCCGGCCCCGGGGCCGAGGTCGATGATCCAGTCGGCGTGCGCCATCACCGCCTGGTGGTGCTCGATGACGATCACCGTGTTGCCGTCGTCGACGAGCCGGTCCAGCAGGGCCAGCAGCTGGTCGACGTCGGCCAGGTGCAGGCCGGTGGTGGGCTCGTCCAGCACGTAGGTGTTCGACTTCTCGGCCATCCGGATGGCCAGCTTCAACCGTTGCCGCTCGCCCCCGGAGAGGGTGGTCAGCGGCTGGCCGAGGCTGAGATAGCCCAGGCCGACGTCGGCCAGCCGGTCCAGCACGGCGCGGGCCTGGCCGCCGGGGAAGAACTCCCGGGCCCCGGTGACCGACATCGCGAGGACCTCGCTGATGTTCTTCCCGCGCAGCGTGTACGTCAGCACCTCGTCGGTGTAGCGGCGCCCCTCGCAGCTCTCGCACACCGAGGCCACGCCGGCCATCATCGCCAGGTCGGTGTAGACCAGCCCGATGCCCTTGCAGGTCGGGCAGGCGCCCGCGGAGTTGGCGCTGAACAGGGCCACCTTGACCCCGTTGGCCTTGGCGAAGGCGGTGCGGATCGGGTCGAGCAGCCCGGTGTAGGTGGCCGGGTTGCTGCGTCGGGAACCGCGGATGGGGGACTGGTCCACCACGACCACCCCGCCGCGGCGCGGCAGCGAGCCGTGGATCAGTGAGCTCTTGCCCGAGCCGGCGACCCCGGTGACCACGGTGAGCACCCCGAGCGGGAGGTCGACGTCGACGTCGCGCAGGTTGTGCAGGTCGGCGCCGCGGATCGGCAGTTGCCCGGTCGGACGGCGTACCGGGTCGCGCAGGGTGACCCGGTGGTCGAGGTGGCGCCCGGTGAGGGTGTCGGAGCGGCGCAGGCCGGCGACGTCCCCGGTGTAGCAGATGCGGCCGCCGGCCGAGCCGGCGCCGGGCCCGAGGTCGACGACGTGGTCGGCGATCGCGATGGTCTCCGGCTTGTGCTCCACGACCAGCACCGTGTTGCCCTTGTCGCGCAGGCGAAGCAGCAGGTCGTTCATCCGGGCGATGTCGTGCGGGTGCAGCCCGACGGTCGGTTCGTCGAAGACGTACGTCACGTCGGAGAGGCTGGAGCCCAGGTGCCGGACCATCTTGACCCGCTGCGCCTCGCCCCCGGAGAGGGTCGCCGACTCCCGGTCGAGGCTGAGGTAGCCGAGGCCGATCTCCACCAGCGAGTCCAGGGTCTCGCGCAGGGTCGCCACCAGCGGAGCCACCGACGGGTCGTCCACGGCGCGGACGAACTCGGCCAGGTCGCTGATCTGCATGGCGGAGCACTCGGCGATATTGCGCCCGGCGATCCGCGAGGAGAGTGCCGCCGGGTTGAGCCGGGTGCCGCCGCAGTCGGCGCAGGTGGTGAGGGTGACCGCCCGGTCCACGAACGCCCGTACGTGCGGCTGCATCGACTCGCGGTCCTTGGCCAGGTAGATCCGGCGCACCTTCACCGCCAGCCCCTCGTACGTCCAGTTGTTGCTGCCCACCTTGATCTTCGTGGCCGGCTTGTGCAGGAAGTCCTGCCACTGCTGCGGGGTGTAGTCCTGCAGTTTGGCGTCGGGGTCGAACAGGCCGGAGCCGACGATGGTCTGCCAGTACCAGGAGTCGACGGCGAAGTTCGGCACCAGGATCGCCCCGTCGTTGAGCGAGCGCTCCACGTCGACCATCGCGTGCACGTCGAGGTCGGAGACCCGGCCCAGCCCCTCGCAGGTGGGGCACATCCCCTCGGCGAGGTTGAAGCTGAACGCGCCGGCCGGCCCGACGTGCGGCTGCCCGAGCCGGCTGAACACGATCCGCAGCATCGCGTACGCGTCGGTCGCGGTGCCTACGGTCGAGCGGGAGTTGACGCCCATCCGCTCCTGGTCGACGACGATCGCCGCGCTCAGGTTGCGCAGCGTGTCCACGTCCGGCCGGCTCAGGCTCGGCATGAAGCTCTGCAGGAAGGCGCTGTACGTCTCGTTGATCAGGCGTTGCGACTCGGCGGCGATGGTGCCGAAGACCAGGGACGACTTCCCGGATCCGGAGACTCCGGTGAAGACGGTGAGTCGGCGCTTGGGGATGTCGACCGAGACCCCGGTGAGGTTGTTCTCCCGGGCACCTCGTACCTCGATGACGCCGTGGCTGTCGGCGGCGCTCCGCGCTGGCTGCTCCATGGGTTCGATCGTCTCATTGATGTTCCTATGTAAGCTTCGGCGCGAATCCGCCGAGCAGCACCGCGCGATGTGGGACGGAAAGTCTCAAACGACGTGGCAGGCGATAGGGTGACCCGGTGAAGGACGGGCGGTTGCGGGTGGTCGATGTCGCGGCCACCGCCGGGATCTCCACCCAGCAGGTGCGCAACTATCTCGACGAGGGGGTCCTGCCGCCGGCCGAGCGCACCCCGAGCGGCTACCGGGTGCTCACCGTCGGGCACGTGCGCGCGCTCGCCGTGCTGCGCCGGATGGCCGAGGGGCACGGCTGGGCACGTACCCGGGAGGTGATGGTCGCGGTCCACCGGGGCGACCTGGCGGCGGCGCTGACGGCGCTGGACGCCGGCCACGCCGAACTGGACCGCGAGCGGACCGAGATCCGCCGGGTCCTCGGTGCCTTCGAGACGGTGGTGGTCAGCCCGCCGGTCGTGGTGCCCGCGCCCCGGCGCGGCGCCCGGATCGGCGAGGTCGCGGACCTGGTCGGCGTCCGCACCTCCCTGCTTCGGCTGTGGGAGGAGCGGGGGTTGCTGCGGCCGGCGCGCGAACCGGGCACGAGCTACCGGCTGTACGACGCGGCGGAGCTGCGCGCCGCGCAGGTCGTCGCGCTGCTGCGCCGGGGCGGCTATCCCTTCGAGATCGTGACGGCGGTCCTCGACGAGATGCGCACCAGCGGCCGGCCCCAACGGGTGCACGCCGAGCTGGCCCGGCGCGAGCAGGACCTGCACCGGCGCAGCCTGCGGCGGCTGCGCGCCTCGGCCACCCTGTACGACTACCTCGCCGAGGTCGGGCTCGCCGGCTCCGGGCCGCCGGGGTGAGGCGCGCGGGGTCGTCCGGCCGGCCTCGGTATGGTGCCTGACCATGAGAGCCCGGGTCCTGGCCGCCGCCACCGTCGCCGTACTCCTCAGCACCGGGACCGTCGTCCCGGCGGACGCCGCGCCGCCGACGGCGCTGGCTCCCGGCGTGACCGCGCCCTGCCCGAAGCTGCCGACGCCGGCGGTGACCCGCCCGCCCCGCCCGACCCCACCGGAACCGGTGCCCGCGCAACGCGCGGTGGGCGGGGAGGCGCTGGCCACCCCCGGCCTGGTCGTGCCGCCCGGCACGCCCGCGCCGCCGCCGGTCACCGCGACCTCCTGGCTGGTCGCGGACCTGGACAGCGGCGAGGTGCTCGGCGGCTGCGGCCCGCACGAGTACGCCACCCCGGCGAGCGTGCAGAAGCTGCTGCTGGCCGCCACCATGCTGCCGAAGCTGGACCCGAAGCAGGTGGCCACGGTGACCCGCGAGGACCTGGACATCGAGCCCGGCAGCTCCGCCGTCGGCCTGCTGGTGGGCGGCCGGTACCCGGTGGAGACGGTCTGGCTCGGGCTGCTGCTCCAGTCCGGCAACGAGGCGGCGAACCTGCTGGCCCGGCTCGGCGCCGGCAGCGCGGAGGCCGGGGTGCGGGAGATGAACGCCGAGGCGCGCCGGCTCGGCGCGTTGCAGACCCACGCGGTGACCCCCTCCGGCCTGGACGGGCCCGGCCAGTTCACCAGCGCCTACGACCTCGCGCTGATCGCCCGGGTCTGCTTCGCCAACCCCACCTTCCGGCGGTACGCGCTGACCGAGCGCGCCCAGATCCCCGCCCAGCCCGCCCTGCGCAAGCGCGGCTTCCAGATCCAGAACGAGAACCCGCTGATCTACGACTACCCGGGTGCGCTCGGCGGCAAGACCGGCTTCACCGACCTGGCCCGGCACACCTATGTCGGCGCGGCCGAGCGGAACGGCCGGCGGCTGGTGGTCACCCTGCTCAACGCCGAACGACGGCCGGTACGGGCCTGGGAGCAGGGCGCCCGGCTGCTGGACTGGGGCTTCTCGCTGCCACCGGACTCCTCGGTGGGCCGGCTGGTGCAGCCGGGGGAGGTCACCGGGGACGGCGCCGGGCCGAACCCGGCGGCGGCCCCGGACGCCGGGGCGGCGGTGGCCGCCGGCCGGTCGTCCGGTGGCGCCCCGGAGTGGCTCGGCGGGGCGGTGGTCGGCGGCTCGGCCGGGCTGGTCGGGCTGCTCGCCGCCCTGCTGGCGGTCGGGCGACGCCGTCGCCGGCCCCGGCGGCGCGCGGTCCAATGGGATTGACCGGCGTCGACAACCGGCCGGCACCTCCATAGACTCCGGTCTTTCTGGTACCACGAGTCCAGGGAGGACCCCACGTGTCGAGCGAACCCCGACCGCCCGCCACCCCGCCGCGGCTGTCCGTGGCCCCGACGCTGCGCCGCCTCGCCGGCGTGACGCTGGTCTCGGCCACGCTGGTCGTCGCCGGCGGCACCGCCGCGGTCGCCGCGCCGGGCACCGCCGCGTCCGCGCCGCCGCGGACGACCAACGGGCCGTGCGCGTACACCGAGACGCCCGACGAGCCCGCGGCCCGGCCGGTGCCGTTGCCCCCGGACCCCCGGCGCACGCCGGACCGGGGCACCGTGCGGGTCACCCTGCGCACCAACCAGGGCCCGATCGGGCTGACCCTGGACCCGGAGCAGGCCCCGTGCACCGTGCAGAGCTTCCTGCACCTGGCCCGGCACGGGTTCTACGACCGCACGCCCTGCCACCGGCTGACCGCGTACCCGACGCTCAAGGTGCTCCAGTGCGGTGACCCGTCCGGCACCGGCGAGGGCGGTCCCGGCTACCGGTACGCCGACGAACTGCCCACCGACCTGCCGCCGGCGCCGACCGACCCGACCGGCGTCCGCCGGCTCTACGCGCGCGGCACCCTCGCCATGGCCAACGCCGGGCCGGACACCAACGGCAGCCAGTTCTTCCTGGTGCAGGCCGACTCGGCGCTGCGCCCCAACTACACGGTCTTCGGTTCGGTCGACGCGGCCGGTCTCGCCACGCTCGACCGGATCGCCGCCGGCGGGATCGCGCCCACCGAGGAGGACCCGGCGCCGGTCGACGGCGCGCCCGCCCAACCGGTGGAGATCTGCAAGGTCGCCCGGCGGCACTGACCCGGACGCGGCGGGGCCGGGATCCTAGCGGCCCGGCCCCGCCCGCCGGCGGTGATTGCGCGGAAGGGGGGAGCGGACCGCCGCGCCGCACTACGGTGCGACAGAGTGAGAGTCACCAGTCGGATCGTCGCCGCCGTCGCCGCCGTCCTGCTGTCGCCGGCCGGCACCCCGGCCGTCGCCGCCCCCGCCCGCACCGCTCCCGCCACCACCGGGAGCGGGGCCGTCACGACCGGCCCGTGCCCGCCCGTACCGTCGGTGTCCCGGCCGCCCCGGCCGGCGCCACCCCGGGCGGACCCGGCGCGGCGGGCCGTCGGCGGGGCCGCCCTGGCCACCCCGGGTCTGGCGACGCCCGCCGGGTCGCCCGCACCGCCGGCCGTGCCGGCGACCTCCTGGCTGGTCGCGGACCTGGACAGCGGCGCCGTGCTCGGCGGCTGCGGCCCCCACGAGTACGCCACCCCGGCGAGCGTGCAGAAGCTGCTGCTCGCCGCCACCATGCTGCCCCGACTCGACCCCCGGCAGGTCGTCACCGTCACCGCCGGGGACCTCGACGTCGAACCGGGCAGCTCCGCGGTGGGGCTGGTCGAGGGCGGTCGCTACCGGATCGAGACGATCTGGCTGGGGCTGCTGCTGAAGTCGGGCAACGAGGCCGCCAACGCGCTCGCCCGGCTCGGCGGCGGCCCCGACGGACAGGCCGGCGGCATCCGGGCGATGAACGCGGAGGCCCACCGCCTGGGCGCGTTGCAGACCCACGCGGTGACCCCGTCCGGGCTGGACGGGCCGGGCCAGCTCACCAGCGCCTACGACCTGGCCCTGATCGCCCGGGCCTGCTTCGCCGACGCCAACTTCCGCCGCTACGACGCCACCCGCGAGGCGGTCGTGCCCGCGCAGCCGGCGCTGCGGGAGAAGGCGTTCCAGATTCAGAACGACAACCAGCTGCTCTACCGCTATCCGGGCGCGCTCGGCGGCAAGACCGGCTACACCGACCTGGCCCGGCACACCTATGTCGGCGCCGCGGAGCGCAACGGGCGGCGGCTGGTGGTGACCCTGCTCGGCGCGGAGGTGACCGACCGGCGCGGCTGGGAGCAGGGCGCCGCGCTGCTGGACTGGGGCTTCTCGCTGCCCCGCGCCGCCGCCGTCGGCCGGCTGGTACGCCCCGGTGAGCTGGCCCCGCCGCCGCCCAGCGCCACCGGCACCCGGCCGCCGCTCGCCGCGGCGGGCGGACCGGCGCGGGTGGACCCGCTCGGACACCGGTGGGCGCGGCCCGGGCCGCTCGCGGGGGCGGCGCTGCTGCTGCTCGGGGCGACGGTCGCCGGCGCGCTGGCCGGGCGGCGTCGCCGGCGGGCGGCCGCGGGGCGTCGGGCGTGACCCCCGCCCGGGCCCGCACCCGCGCGGTGACACCCGCGTGCCGGGAGCGGCCCGGCGCGGTGCCGCCGTCCGGCGCGCGGCGGGTCGCCCGGGCGCTGGCCCTGCTGCTGGCGGTGGCGGCGGTCGCCGGCTGCCAGCGGCCTCCCGGCCCGGCACCGCGGCCCAGCGCGGTCACGCCGTCACCGAGCGGCTCGCCCGCCCCGGCCGACTTCGTGGTGCTCTCCGAGGTCGACCCGAGCATCACGGTGGACATCCGGTACGCCACCGCGCACAACTTCGTGGGCCGGCCGGTCGACGGCTACCCGGAACCGCTCTGCCTGCTCACCCGCAAAGCGGCCGAGGCGCTGCGCCGGGTGCAGGCCGCCGCCCGCGCCCAGGGCCGCAGCCTGCGGGTGTACGACTGCTACCGACCCCAGCGGGCGGCCGACGACTTCGTCCGCTGGGCGAAGGACCCCGCCGATGACAAGACGAAGGCCGAGTTCTATCCCCACGTCGCCAAGTCGAAGCTCTTCGACGACGGCTACATCGGCGCGCCCACCTCGCACAGCAGCGGCAGCACCCTCGACCTGACCCTGGAGCCGGTGCCGGCGTCGCCCGGGGCCACGTACCACCCTGGGCAGCCGCTGGTCGCCTGCACCGCGCCGGCCGGCCAACGCTTCGCCGACGGCGGCGTCGACATGGGCACCGGCTTCGACTGCTTCGACCCCCGGGCCCACACCGACGACCCGCGGATCACCGGCACGCCGCGGCAGAACCGGCAGCTGCTGCGCCGGCTGATGGAGCGGGCCGGGTTCGTCAACTACGACCGGGAGTGGTGGCACTACCGGTACGCCGACGAGCCGTACCCGGACAGGTACTTCGACTTCCCGGTGGCGGTGTCGTCGCTGCGGCCGCGCTGAGCCCGGGCCGGGGCACCCTCGACGGGCGCCCCGGCCGGTCGGCTCAGAGGATGCCGCGGGCCTCGAAGGCCGCGCGGGTCGCCGCGGCGGCGGAGGCGCCGTACAGGCGCCCGGCGGCGGCGACGGTGGCCAGCGCCGCGTCCCGGAACGTGGTGTCGACGGCGAAGTCGAACTGCGCCTCCACGATGGCGGTGGTGGCGCGGCGGTCCCCGAGGGCGGCGCGGGTGTCCCACAGCGCCGCGGACCAGATCTCGCCGTCGGCGTGCACCTCGCCCTGCACGTCGCCCGGGTAGACCTTCGCCTCGTCGAGCCGGCGCAGGCAGTGCGGCGCGGTACGGGTGTAGGAGACCGCGTCCCAGTCGGCCACGCAGGCCTCCGGGGTGCGGGTCGGGGTGCCGGTGGCCCAGCTGGTCACCACCACGGCCAGGTAGTCGGAGAAGCCCTCGCCGATCGAGCCGGACTCCAGCGTAGTGCCGAAGCCCGGCACCTGCCCGTCCTGGACCGAGTGGCCGTACTCGTGGACGATCACCTCGGCGTCCTCGGCGTCGTCGACCCCGCCCTTGCCCAGCGTGATGTTCGCCTTGTCCTCGCGGAAGAACGAGTTGTCGCCGCCGAACTGGTCGATGCGCAGCTCGATCTGCCGCTGGTTGACCGGGCGCAGCGTGCTGCCGAAGCCCAGCGACTGCAGGTACGCCTGGGCGGTGTTCACCCAGTGGTAGCCCATCACCTGCTCGAACTGGTCGGCGTCGCGGTGCCAGGCCGGGTAGCCGCCGGCCACCGCTCGGGCGGGCGTGCCGGTCTTGCTCTTGACCGTCACGTACCGGCCGGTGAGGGTGCCGGAGGAGTCCAGGTTGGTCAGCGTCACCGACCGGTACGCCCCGGCCAGCGCGGCGTAGTCGGCGTCCTTCTGGTCGGTCAGCG
This sequence comes from Micromonospora purpureochromogenes, assembly GCF_900091515.1. Classification (NCBI taxonomy): domain Bacteria; kingdom Bacillati; phylum Actinomycetota; class Actinomycetes; order Micromonosporales; family Micromonosporaceae; genus Micromonospora; species Micromonospora purpureochromogenes. The sequence goes on from NZ_LT607410.1 coordinate 3,419,567, forward strand.
ACTGGTCGCCGAGCTGCTGCACGGGGTTGGGTGCGAAGACCGTCGCGGTGGCGGTGTGGTCGTAGGGGTCGCCGGCGGCCGAGGCGGTCGTGCCGCCGGCGACCAGCGCCGCGGTGACCGCCGAGGCGACCAGCGCGGATCGGGTGAGGTGGGGAGGCATCTCATGATCCCTTCGAGGGCGGATCGATCAGCCGAGACTAGGCTTCCCGCCGACCCCTGCCAACCCTCGACGGGCCGGTCAACGCCGTCGGGTCGACCGAGTTTGAGGAGCCGTTGTGGAGATGGAACGGATCGGCCCGCCGCTGCGCGCCGGGGAGCGGGAGACGCTGCGCGCGTTCCTCGACTTCCACCGGGCGACCCTGGTGATGAAGTGTCAGGGGCTGTCCGACGAGGAACTGCGGCGTCGGTCCATGCCGCCCTCGACGTTGACCCTGCTCGGCCTGCTGCGGCACATGGCCGAAGTGGAGCGGACCTGGTTCCGGCGGGTGATCGACGCCGAGGACGTGCCGCTGATCTGGTCGGAGACCGGCGACTTCCAGGAGGCGTACGACCCGACCGGCTCGACCGGCGCGGACGCGTTCGAGGTGTGGCAGCGGGAGGTGGAGCACGCCCGCCGCATCGAGCGCGCGGCCGAGTCCCTCGACGTCACCGGCCACCAGGCACGGTGGGGTGAGGACGTCTCGCTGCGGCTGGTGATGCTGCACATGATCCACGAGTACGCCCGGCACAACGGCCACGCCGATTTCCTCCGGGAGGGCATCGACGGCTCCGTCGGGGCGTGACCGCCTGCCGCCCCGCCGTCGCCGGTGCGGCGTCCCCGGCTCAGTGCCGGGCGCTGCCCGCCGGCGGGGCCTCGGCACCGCTCGGTCCCGCGCCGGGCAGCGGCAGCCAGGCGAGCACGTCGCGGATCTTGTCGTCCCAGTACGCCCAGTCGTGGTCGCCGGGGGAGAACTCCACGGTGACCGGGACGTCCCGGGCCCGTGCCGCCTCGACGAAGCGCACGTTGTCCTCGTGGAGGAAGTCCTCGGTGCCGCAGGCGACGTAGAGCGCCGGCAGGTCGGCGCCGGCCCGGCCGAGCAGCGCCACCGTGTCGTCGTCGTCGCCCGGCACGTCCCGGTCACCCCAGACGGTGTGCCACACGGCCGGATCGACCGGCCGGGTCGGGTGGTCCCGCCGGTGGGCCACGTTCAGCGCCCCGGAGAGGCTGGCGGCGGCGGCGATCCGGTCCGGTCGGCGTAGCGCCCACTTCACCGCGCCGTACCCGCCCATCGACAGGCCGGCGACGAAGGTGTCCTCCCGGCGATCCGAGAGCCGGAAGAACGACCGGCACACCTGCGGCAGTTCCTCGGTGAGGAACGTCCAGTAGCGGTTGCCGTGTGCCTCGTCGGCGTAGAAGCTCCGCCCGGCCTGGGGCATGACCACGGCCAGGCCCAGCGGCGCGACGTACCGCTCGATCGCGGTGCGCCGGGTCCAGACGGTGTCGTCGTCGGTCAGGCCGTGCAGGAGGTAGAGCACCGGCGGATCGCCGGCCGGGGCGGCGCCGGCCATGCCGATCTGCGTCGAGGTGCGCTCCGGCAGGAGCACCGTCATCGACGTCCCCATGCCCAGCGCCTCGGAGAAGAAGTCACAGCGGATCCGCGCCATGGGCGTGGATGCTACGCGCCGCCGCCGTCATTCCACCGCCGCCGCCCGGCGTGCCGGGGCCGTCGGCTGGGTGGCGGTCGGCGACGCGCGGTCGGCCGGCTCAGCCGGCCCGACGCGGCGGGCAGGCGGCCGCGACGACGGCCTCGGCGGCGGCCCGGGCCGCCGCCGGCGCGGCGGGGTCGGCGTCGAGGATCCCGGCGGCCAGCCCGCCGTCGAGCAGCAGGGTCAGCTGCCGGGCCAGTCGGTCGGGGTGGGCGGCGCCGGCCCGGCGGGCCAGGTCGGTGACCCAGGCCCGGACCACGGCCTTGTGCTCCACCGTGCGGGCGTGCACGTCGCTGCCGGGCTGGCTCTCCGCGGCGGTGTTGATGAACGCGCAGCCGTGGTATCCCTCCCGCCGGTACGCCGAGCTCAGCGCGTCGAACATCCCGACGAGCTGGTCGCGGGGATCGTCGCCGGCTTCCCGGGCGGCGGCGCGCAACGCGCCGAACCAGGCCTGGTCCACCTTGTCGAGGTACGCCAGGACGAGGTCGTCCTTGCGGGGGAAGTGCTTGTAGAGGGTCGCCTTGGCCACCCCGGACTCGGCGATCACCGTGTCCACCCCGACGCCGCGCGGGCCGTGGGCGTAGAAGAGCCGGAAGGCGGTGTCCAGGATGCGGTCGCGCGCGCCCTGCCGCGCCCCCGCCGTCGGGCCGATCGCCGCCATCGTCACCACCTCCGTCGCTGCTGGTCAACAGCATACCGACTGGTCTGTCCACCGGGTCGGCGCGGTGGCGGTGCTGCCCCTTCTCCGGAGGCCTCTTGCGGGTAGACAGACCTGTCTGTTAGCTTCCTCATCGGCCGGGCGGCCCGGCTTTACGACGACGACAGGAGCGCACGATGAAGATCGCGGTACTGGGCACCGGCATGGTGGGGCAGGCCCTGGCGGGACGGCTGGCGCAGCTCGGCCACGAGGTGAAGGTCGGCACCCGGGACGTCGCTGCCACCCTCGCCCGCACCGACCCGGACGGCATGGGCAACCCGCCCTACTCCCGGTGGGCGCAGGCCCACCCGCAGGTCGGCCTGACCACCTTCGCCGAGGCGGTCGCCGACGCCGAGCTGCTCGTCAATGCCACCTCCGGCGCGGTGTCGCTGGACGCGCTCGCCGCCGCCGGCGCGGAACAGCTGGCCGGCAAGGTGCTGCTCGACATCGCCAACCCGCTCGACTTCTCCCGGGGCTTCCCGCCCAGCCTGTTCGTCTCCGACACCGACTCCCTCGGCGAGCGGATCCAGGCCGCGTACCCGGAGCTGAAGGTGGTCAAGGCGCTCAACACCCTCACCGCCGAGCTGATGGTCGACGCGAAGGCGCTCGCCGGCGGTGAGCACAGCGTCTTCGTCGCCGGCAACGACGCGGACGCCAAGCGGACCGTGACCGAGCTGCTGGAGAGCTTCGGGCACGCCGACATCATCGATCTCGGCGACATCACCGGCGCCCGGGGCGTCGAGATGCTGCTGCCGGTCTGGCTGCGGCTGATGGGCACCCTCAACACGCCGAGGTTCCAGTTCAAGATCGTCCGCTGAGCCGGCTGCCGTCGCTCGGGAGCCGTCAGGTCCAGTAGAGGATCCGGCAGGACGGCACCCGGGCGGCCAGCTCGGCGGTGAACCAGGAGCGCAGCTCGGTCATCGTGTCGCGCGGGTAGACGAACTTCACCGCCCCGAACTTCCCGTGCTTGCGGCTGCGCCGCGCCTCGTCCATCTCCAGCCGGGTGCGCGGGTACCAGCCGAGCAGCACCTCCCGGCTGGCCGGGGTGAACCGGTGCGTGATCAGTTCCGCGGTCAGGTCCAGCCCCGGCACCCGGTCCACCGCGGCGGCGACCATGCCCAGCAGCTCGCCGTAGTGGGTCCGCCAGTCCGGCAGCGCGATGATCGGCGCGATGGTCAGCCCCACCGGGTAGCCGTCGAGCGCGAGCCGACGCAGCGCGGCCAGCCGGGCCGGCACCGGGCTCGTACCGCCCTCGAAGCGGGTGCTCACCGGCAGGCAGTTCACGCTGAACCGCACCCGCGTACGCCCCGCGTGCGCCAGCCCGACGAAGGTCGCCACGTCGTCGTACTTGGTGGTCCAGCGCAGCTGCACCGGGGCGTCCCAGCCGGCGAAGTGCTCCACCGCCCGCCGCCAGCTCCCGGTCAGGTGCTCCAGGGCCAGCGGATCGGTGTAGCAGGACGCCTCGAAGGTGGTGCCCTCCTCGGCGCGCCGGGTGTCCCGGCTGGTCACCGTGCCCCGCCCGGCGTACTCGGCGAGGCCGTCGAGGATCTGGTCGAGGTCGGCGTACACCCGGGTCACCGGCGGGCCGGAGAGCGACCCGGCCAGGTAGCAGTACTGGCAGTGTGCCGGGCAGCCCTCCGCCAGGTCGACCCGCCAGTCCGCGCTGGGCGCGATCGGTTGCAGCCGGCGGCGCGACGGCGGGCTCACCACGATCGCCATGGTCGACTTCGCCCGGGCGTACGTCTCCCGCTCGGTCTCCCCGCGCACGCCGGTCAGCCGATTCGCCCGCAACCGCTCGACCTCGATGCCCAGCGCCTCGACCCGCCCGACGATCCGCCGCCCGTGCGGATGGTCCACCGCCGCGGGGGTGGCCACCACCCGCCGGGGCGTCCACCGCCGCGCCGGTCGGGGTGGCGGGGCCAGCCCGGCCAGGTCGCGGGTCGGCACCTGCTCGCCGCTCGCGTCGTGCGGAGCCGGGGGTACGTCCACCGCCAGCGGCTCGTCGACGTCCACGCTGTCCGGCTGCATCCGGGCCGGTTACCCGTTCCGGGGCGGAACCAACGGCGGGTGCCTGGCGAGGAACCGATCGAGGAGAGGAACTCCCATGTTGCGAGGCATCGCCACCGTCAACTTCTGGGCCGACGACCTGCCGGCCGCGAAGACCTGGTACGCCGACCTGCTCGGCGTCGAGCCGTACTTCGAGCGGGCCGGCGCCGACGGGCGGCCCGCGTACTACGAGTTCCGCCTCGGCGACCACCAGCACGAACTCGGCCTGATCGACAGCCGGTACGCCCCGCCCGGCGCGACGACCGGCCCGGGCGGGGCGGTCGTCTACTGGCACGTCGACGACCTGCCGGCCACCGTGGCCCGGTTGCTGGCGGCCGGCGCCCGCGAGCACGACCCGATCCGGGAGCGCGGTGCCGGGTTCGTCACGGCGTCCGTGGTGGACCCGTTCGGCAACGTGCTGGGCGTGATGACCAACCCGCACTACCTTGAGATGCTCGCGAAGCGATCATGACCGTGCTCACCCCACCGGCAGGGAACGGGAGTCCCGGCTGAGCGGGTGCCCCGTCCCGCCGTGCACGGGCGGCCGGAGACGGCCGGGCCGGTGCCGGGGCGCCAGCGCCGCGCGCAGTGCCGGACCGAGGATCCGCCGGACGTCGGCGGCGGACAGGCCGGACGCGGCCGGGAGCGGATTGAGGTACCGCGTGTAGATCAGCCCGCCGATCACGGTGACCGCCGCGGTGGCGCGCTCGGTCGCGTCGGGACCGCCGAGGAATTCAGCGAGCCGGACCAGCACCTCCCGGTCCAGGTACTCGCGCACCAGGCCGAGCAGCTGGTCGTCGGGCGCCGGCTCGCCCGTGGCGGGGGCGTCGTCCCACAGGGTCACCACCGCCTGCAGCAGCCGGTCGGCCAGCCCGGCCGGATCGCCCGGCAGCGCCTCGGCCAGCGCCCGGGACTGCGCGCAGTGCACCCGCATCACCTCGCCGAAGAGGCCCTGCTTGGAACCGAAGTGGTAACTGACGAGGGCCTGGTCGACGCCGGCCGCGGCGGCCACCGCCCGCAGCGTGGTGCCCTGGTAGCCCCGTTGCAGGAACAGCGTCCGCGCCGCCTCCGCGACGCGCGCACGGGTCGGCGGATTGCCGCGGGGACGTCCTCGGGATTTATTCATCACCGTTGAACATGCCGCTCGGGACCCGCAGTGTCAACGCGTACCGAGCGACCCGGACCGACCGGGTCGCGGAGGAGGAGTGGACACATGCGCATCGTCGTCATCGGCGCCAGCGGACCCACCGGTCGGCAGCTCACCGGCCGGGCCCTCGCCGCCGGCCATCACGTCACGGCGGTGAGCCGCCGCCCCCGGGGACTGCCCCGGCACGACCACCTCACCGTGGTGGCCGCCGACGCCACCGACCCCGCCGCGATCGAACCGGCGGTCGCCGGCGCCGACGCCGTGCTCTCCGCGCTAGGCGTCACGCCCAGCCGGAAACCGGTCACCACCTACTCGGCGGCGGCCACCGCCGTCGTCACCGCGATGCGACGCCACGGCGTACCGCGGCTGATGGTGGTCAGCTCCAGCGTGCTCGACCCCGGCTGGCGACCCAGCAACGCGTTCTTCTTCAACCACGTCCTCGACCCGTACGTCAACCGGGTGCTGGTCCGGCAGGTGCACCAGGACATGCGGCGGATGGAGGAGGTGGTCCGGGCCAGCGACCTGGACTGGACCGTCGTCCGCCCGTCCGGCCTCTTCGAACATCCCACCGTCACCGACCATCTCGTCGCCGACGGCAGCGCCGACGGCGTCTTCACCGCCCGGGCCGACCTCGCCGCCGCCATGCTGCGCGAGTTGGACGAGCGGCGCTTCCCGCGCCGGGCGATGGGGGTGGCCACCACCGCCGTGAAGCCCGGCCTGGTCCAGCTCGTCCGCGACGAGGTCCTGCGATCACCCCGCTGAGCCGGCCGGGCCGGGTGCGCGCCCGCCGGCCGCAGGCCGGGGAAAGCGCGCCCGCACCGCGTCGACGTAGCTGTCCCGGGAGGTCGGGCCGCCGAAGCGCAGCCGGTCGTAGCCGGTGAAGGCCGGCTCCAGCCCGTCCAACTCGTCCACCAGCGCGTGCAACCGTCGCGCCCACCCCGCGCCGGGCTCCGGCCGGTCCACCGCCGCGCGGATCGCCACGGTCAGCTCGTCCTTGCGCCGGATCGTCTCCGGCGTCACCGACCGCAGGCACACGTACCGGCCGCTGAGGTAGACGTCCCACTCCGCCGCGCCCTCCGCCGGGTCAGCCCAGTGCGCGGTGAACCAGGCCCGCAAGGCCGCCGGCCCGCCCGCCCGGTCGGCCAGCCAGAACAGGTCCGCCGGCACCAGCTGCGCGCCGTCCGAGCGCAGGTAGCCCGGCAGCGGCAACCGCCGGTCCAGCATCAGCCGGCGTACGGCGTCGACGTCGCGCCCGTGCGCCGCGCAGAGCTCCTCGAGGACCACGAACTGCGCGTCGACGTACGCGTCGTCGGCCGCCGTCATCGGATGGTCCCCGTTTACCTCCCGAAAACGTTGCGCCACCTGCTCCGCCAGCCCCATCGCCGTCTCCTTCCCCGCATCGCGCTGCGACGGTAGCGACGCAATCCTTCGGCGGCTGCCCAACAATTCTCGGAATATCCGTTGCGGGCCCCGGGAGGCCTCGCCTACCGTCAATGCCGCAACGTCACACCGATCACTCCGGGGAGCCCGCCGTGCAGCAGCAGACCAGCACCGAGACCACGCGGTCCATGCCGCGCGGCGGTGCCATGCTGCCCGCGGGCGAACCAGCCCGGGGCCTGCTCCAGGGCCGGTGTGGCTGGCGACGAGGGTGGCGGCGCGGATAGCGCCAGCGCGACAGCGCAGCCGCCCACCCCACCGGGGAACGGGCGGCTTTTTCGTCACCCGGCACCGGTCCGAGGGGTGTAGCTCAACCCGGAAGAGCACCGGATTCCAAACCCGACGGTTGCAGGTTCGAATCCTGTCACCCCTGCCTCATGTCCCGGCACCGCCGGCGACGTCGCTTCTTCTCAACTCCACAGTGGATGGCATGAGTACGAACCCGGCCGGCGCCGCGAGCGCGTCGGCCGGGGGTACGACACGGGGTGCGACCAGCAACCCGCACGGGCCGTTGGAGCAAGCTGGCAGCTCACCCGGTTCTCGGCCGGGCGGTTACGGGTTCGAGCCCCGTACGGCCTACGTAGTGACGACACGCGGTTGTAGCGCAGTGGTAGCGCGTCGCCTCGCCATGGCGAAGATCGCCGGTTCGAATCCGGCCAGCCGCTCGGAACACTCCCATCCCACGGGCTGCGCGCTGGGGCGCAGAGAGGCCTTGCAAGCCACTCCCGCCGGGTTCGATTCCCGGGCGGTCCACGAGCCTTTCCGCCGCCCCACCCGGGGCGGCACCCACGACACCAGGAGAAGACGATGGCATTCACCCCGCTGCCGGGCACCCGGGCGCCGGTACGGGTCTGGACCGACCCGTACGGCATCGAGCCGCAGGCCGCGCAGCAGCTGCGCAACATCGGCGCGCTGCCCTGGGTGCAGGGCGTCGCGGTCATGCCCGACGTGCACTTCGGCAAGGGCGCCACCGTCGGCTCCGTCATCGCCATGCGGCAGGCCGTCTCGCCCGCGGCCGTCGGCGTGGACATCGGCTGCGGGATGTCCGCGGTGCGTACCTCGCTCACCGCGGCCGACCTGCCGGACAACCTGGCGCCGCTGCGCGCGGCGATCGAGGCGGCCGTCCCGGTCGGCTTCGCCAAGCGGACCGACCCGGTCGACCCGCGCCGGATCCGGGGCCTGGAGCAGGCCGGCTGGGACGCCTTCTGGAAGCGGTTCGGCGAGCTGGACCGCCGGGTGGCGCAGCTGGAGAGCCGGGCCCAGCACCAGATGGGCACCCTTGGTGGGGGTAACCACTTCATCGAGGTCTGCGTCGAGCAGGGCGGGCCGGACGCCGGCCAGGTCTGGCTGATGCTGCACTCCGGGTCCCGCAACATCGGCAAGGAACTCGCCGAGCGGCACATCGGGGTGGCGCGGAAGCTGCCGCACAACACCGACCTGCCCGACCGCGACCTGGCGGTGCTCCTCGCCGGCACGCCGGAGATGGACGCCTACCGCCGGGACCTCTGGTGGGCACAGGAGTACGCGCGGCGCAACCGCGCGGTCATGCTGGCGCTGCTCTGCGGCGTGGTCCGGGAGCAGTTCCCGCAGGTCGCCTACGGCGAGCCGATCAGCTGCCACCACAACTACGTGGCGGAGGAGAGCTACGACGGGGTGGACGTGCTGGTCACCCGCAAGGGCGCGATCCGGGCCGGTCGGGGGGACCTGGGCATCATCCCGGGGTCGATGGGCACCGGCTCGTACATCGTGCGCGGCAAGGGGAACCCGGACGCGTACTGCTCGGCGTCGCACGGCGCCGGGCGGCGGATGTCGCGGGGGCAGGCGAAGCGGACGTACAGCACCGCCGACCTGGTCCGGCAGACCGCCGGGGTGGAGTGCCGCAAGGACGCCGGGGTGGTCGACGAGATCCCCGGCGCGTACAAGGACATCACCAAGGTGATGGCGCAGCAGGACGACCTGGTCGAGGTGGTGGCGCACCTCAAGCAGGTGGTCTGCGTGAAGGGTTAGGCCGGCCGGCGCCCCTGGGGGGAGGCGCCGGTCGTACGCCCCGGTGGCGCAGCGGAGAGCGCGCCGGTCTACGACACCGGAGAGCCCAGGTTCGAATCCTGGTCGGGGCACGGTCCGTATCCGCCGGCGGTGGAGCGGAACCCTTGCGAGCTGGTGCAATCGGCAGCACAGCCGACTCTGGATCGGTCGTTCTCTGGGGGTTCCGGCCAGTCCGAGGTGGACTTTCCACCGAAGTTCCGGCAGCTCAGTGGCTATTTTCTTGAACTCTAGCGATCACAACAGGTGTTGCGCAAGCGAGCTCGCTCCGTGGCGCCCAACCGGGTGAGCGGATGTTGATGTCGCCTCGGATCCTTGCCGCCGGGCCGACTGCTGTGCGCCGTTTGCGACGGATACGTCCTGCGCCTGCCGCCCTCCGCCGTCGACCTGCACAAGTTTCGACACGAGGTGACGGCTGCGTTGGCGGCCCAACGGTGTGGTCAGCGTGACCGCGCCGCCCTTGGTGGAACACAACTCTGTCGGTCCCGCGTGCCATCATCGAGTCACCCGAGCGCAACGGGGCCTCTCCTCCGGACCCGACTTGCCTGATTGGGACCAGTTTGAGGACGCGCATGAACCTGAGAGCGACGCACTACGGCTATGCATACCAGGACCTCATCACTGGCATCGCCCTCGTCGACCTCATGCTAGGCACCGCCGAAAGCATCACGGTCGACACCAAGGGGTTCACGGGCGACCGGTTCGACGACCTGACTATCGGCTACAGGACCGGTCGGCGAGTCCGTTTCCAGATCAAGCACACGACTCTGGACCGCGAGCTCTCGAAGGACAGCTTCTCCGGAGACGGGAGGAGTCTCCGGCTCGACTTGCTGTACGGCGCTCTCCTGTCCGACCTGGACCAGCATCCCGGCACTACGTACCGGGTCATCGTCCGCGACGGCAACCCGGATCAGGACCTCGCCGCCGTGCTAAAACCCGTTGACGCGGCAGACGACCCTGGTGACCCGCTGCCGGGCGTCGCCACCCGCAGGTTCAAGTTCGACCCGACGGCCCTCCAGAAAACTGAACCCTGGAAAACGCGTCTTACCGGGCTCACTGAAGTGCAGATCCGCACGGCGTGCGAGTACCTCACGATCGACACCAGCGCCCCGGCTTCGACGCTCGACTTCTCCGCGCCCGGTCCCGCTGAGCGCGCGCTCCTACGTCGCGTTATCGAGGAGCTCGGCGCTGGCCGCACGCCCAACACCAACATTCTACCCGAATACGCGGCGCTCGCCTTGGCACACGCAGCCACTGGCGCCCGCGCACTCGACGGGAACGTCGCGCGGGAACGCGTTCTGCCCCAAGTCGGGCTCACCACCGACTTCGGTGCCGTCACCGAAGGACACCCCATCGAAACGGCCGTCGTCGTGCCCCGGGCCGGCGCTACCGCCGACGTGCGCAAGCATGTCGACGCCGTCGCCCCCGCCGGCGGCCGCGTCGTCGTTACCGGCGAACCCGGTGTCGGCAAATCCTGGCTGTGCGAACAACTCGCAGACACCTACCGCGACGAAGGTTGGATTGTTGCCCGACACCACTGCTGGCTCGGTGCCACCGATATCAACCGGGAGGAGCGCGTCCTCACCGACGTTGTCATCGGAAGCCTTCTGCGGCAGCTCGAACAGATCGTGCCTGAAGCCACCACAGACCTGCGGCCCAGGTTCGCCGCTACCCCGGAAGCGCTCACCGTCGCAGTCCAGGCATGCCGCGAGACGCTCCCCCGGCAGAGCGTACTTCTCATCGTCGATGGTCTCGACCACGTCGACCGGGTCCTGGGCCGGCGTACCAGCCAGCAGACGGACCCCTCACGCCTATTGGTTGACCAGCTTGCCGCCATCGACCTGCCGCCCGGCGTATGCATGCTCATCGCCAGCCAACCCGGTTCCCACCTCGCCAATGCAGCACCCGGTGCCGGCGACCCCGTCCCGATGCCCCGCATGTCGTGGGAGGAGATCCGCACTCTCGCGACCAAGCACGGGCTGCTCACCGAACCCGGGGGGACCGAGCCGCTCGATGACGACGACGAACACACCATCGTCGACCTGGTCCACGACCGCTCCGGCGGCAACGCGCTATACGCCACCTACCTGTGTCGGTACGCGACCCACACCTCGCCGCTCGACGACGACGTAGCACCGGGCACGGTCAGCGACATCATTCACCGGCTGACGCGTGTCCCCGACACGGCCACTGACGTCGGTGCATACTACGAGTACCTGCTTGGCGCGATGACCGCCGACCAGTTGTTCGCCATCGGTACCCTCGCGCTGTGCGACTTCGCGCTGTCCGCGAACGAGCTCGGCGAACTGCTTCCCCCGGTGATGAAGCCGTTTTTAGCGCCCGCTCTCAAGACGCTTGCACCCGTGCTGAACTCGCAACCCGGCCTCGGTGGCCTGCGCATCCATCACGAAAGCTTTAGCCGGCACATCCTGCGCGGCAAGGACGACGAGTGGGTCGCCTCCATCCGTGAAAGCGCGGCCGCGTGGCTCGCGGCTCGCGGTTTCTTCACCGACGCGCGGGCGTTCCGGCACCTTCCCGAACTCCTCGCGCACCTGGACCGGTACGACGAACTGAAGGAGCTCATCCAGCCGGGCTTCGTCGCCGAAGGCATCCGCGCGTTCCAACCGCCGGAGGCGCTTCAGCGGGTCGTCGGGATCGTTGCCCGTGAAAGCGAAGCACGACTCGACTGGCCAACGCTGATCACCTGCGTCGAGACCCGCAAGTCAATTGACACCTACGAGACCGAGTCGCTGACCGACTCGATCGTCGAGTACTCGGACGTCGTGGTGGCCATCGTCGGTGCCGACTTCGTAGCCGAGCGACTCATGTACGAAGGACGGCCCACATTCCCGTCACGGTGGGGGCTCCGCCTCTGTGAGTCCGTGGACCGAGCCGGGGCTGCGGCCCCCTGGAAGGCGTACATCGACGTCCGAGAGTCCGAGTCGAAACGCGAACGCTCCACCTACAGCTCCGACCGCGACGGCACCCTCCACCTCGCCATCCAGCTCGGTGCGCTGCGCCTCCGCAATCAGCGTGGTGACATCCCGCCGAACCTGGCCGAACAGGTTGCCGAGAACCTCGAACTCGACCACGACGCGTCCCTCGAAGAGCTCGTCGACGTGTTCACCGCCGGTCTCCCGGCAGGGTCCATGCCGGACGTTGCCGCCGCGATGACCGACCCCAACAAGGCGGCCCGGGTATACCTGAGACTCGCCGACCTCGCCGCAGCCGAGACACCCGGCCTACCCGATCAGGCCGACTTCGCCCGGCAGGCGTGGACGCTTGCGCCGGTACTCGACATCGTCGGGTACCTGAACCACGGCATCCCCGCCGGTGACGTTCTCGAAGGGCTGGGAACCAACGACCTTGAAGCGGACATCCAGGCCGCCACCGACGCCGTCCTCGACGGTCGTTCCGCCAACTACGGCGACATTCAACGGTGGCTTTCGCTCCTCACGCTCGCCCACGCCCTCGACCGGTCCATCCCGCTCAAGTACGCCAGCCAGCTCGCGGGCGTCGGCTTCTATCGCGCCTGGCTGCGGTACGCGGTGGCTACCATCGGCGTCGCAGACGACGTCGCCGCCGATGTCACCAGGGCCGAAGCAGCCTCCACGGCCGTCCTAGTCGCGCTCGCTGACCTCGCGGCTGAAGCACACCCGTTCACCGGGGACCCGAGGGCGTGCGACCTGTATTCCATTCACTCACTCGTTCACAAGGTCGTCGAGAACTCCCTCATCGTCGTCCAACCCAGCGACCTCGGCCCGGTGCTCACCCACCTCATCGCCATCGGCGACGGCACCACCACCACGACCAACTTCGGACTACCCGAGAGCGGGCCCCTTACAACCAATGACCTCCTCAAGATCCTGTCTCGCGTCTCCGACCACATCGGCGTCGACGCCATCCACGCCCTGATCAAGGTCATCCGGGACCGACGCCGTGACACCAACACCCAGTACAGCGTCACCGCCAACTTCGAACTCGCAACCGCCCGCATCTGCGTCATCGCCGGCGCGAAGGATGAAGCCGACGAATGTTGGCGCCGCGCCTGCCTGCTCCTTGCAAGCTACGGCGGACACAAAGACCCCACCATCTTGGAAATCATCGACAGCATCCACGACATCGCCGACGTCGACATCGACGCCGCACGCGCATGCCTGGAGAAGCTCGTCGATCTCGTCTACCTGGTGCGGCAGCACACCAATGGCCGCGGCACCTCAGGCTTCGTGACCCGGTGGTGGGAGGAGGCCGCAACCATTGATCCGATCGCTGCGGGCATCGACGGCGCGGACACCCTCCTCGCCATGCTTGGGTTCGAGGACGTGCGCGCGTACACCGCACACACGCACCTACTCGAAACCCAGGTCATGACCGCGGATCCCATCGTCCTGGCGGCCCTGCGACTCGCCGTCGGGACGGGCTGGCGTCGCCCGACCACGGACCTTGAGCTCCTCACCCGGCTCGCGAATGAGCTCGGCAGGAGCCCGCAGACGGACGTGATGCTCGCCATCGTCGCGAACAACGTCGCGGCGACCTACGACGACCAGCCGATGCTTTACTCCAGCGACCAGCCCAAGTCCGCGGTGACACCGGAGCTTGTCGACGCAGTCGTCCGATTGGGTGGCGCAGCTTTCCCGGCCCGGACGCCGCGCCCGGAGCAGAAGCGGAACAGCGCATGGGACTCCAACCCGAAGCCTGACCGGCTGGAGTTGCAGAAGCGGCTCGTGAGCGACCAGCGTCCCATCGTCCTCGAAGGCCGGGCGGGTGCGATACTCGCGGCACGAGAGTTCGACAACCAGCGGTATCGGGACGACGCGGCTCCCAGGTGGGACCTTGACGCGGTCACGAACGCCATCGGATGGCGCATCATCGAAGCGACCCTGACCTATGGTGCAGAGGCGGGTATCGGGCTAGTTGAAGACGTCGCCCGTGAGGTGTCCCGATTTTCCGATAACGAGGTGTTCGCTGGTCTTGGCGAGGGCCTCGCCGCCCGCTGCGACGGCACCAGCGACGCGTTGAGGACGGTCGCCAGCCACTGTCTCACGCTCGCTTACATCCGTATCCGCGGCGGGGGCGGGTGGCGCGCGTTCGCCGGACGGGAACGTGTAAACCTGTGGACCACAGCACAAGAGCTGGATTCGGTTACCGCGGAGCGGACGCTGGCGTCGGCGGTCACCGAGACGGTTGATTCAGATGCGCAGCGCACGTACGGGGTAACGCAGGCTGTGGTTGCAGCGTTCGCTTCGACGCCGACCGGCGCGCCGGGTGGTACGGCGGTCGAGTGTTGGGAGGCTGCATTCCCGGTCATCCAACATCGGCTCCCGGGGATCGCGGAACGGGCCGGTCACACGTACCGGCCGACCGTGGCTCCTGACTCGCAGGATGCATTGGATGTCGCGTTGGCGACGCTTGCGTTGGCGACGATCTCTCAGCCGGTGCGCGCGGACCTGCGGCAGACGCTCCTCGCCACCGCACTCGTGGTGACGTGCCGCCCGAGGATCGGGCAGGCAGCACTCGTCCATGTACTGCGAGCTGGCTTGGACGCAGGCCGAACCACATGGCTGTTGGACGTCGTACGCACCTGCCTGCCGATTGGCGATCTGACTGATGAGATGGCGTCAGAGTTGACGCAGCTGGCTGGAACGGATTGGTTGTCAGTGCGCGTGCTCGCGGGCCGGATCCTGGACGCACACGGCCGTCCGGTTCCGTACCCGACGGCGACCGAACCCGCCCCGAAGGTACGAGCTGCCTTCCACGACCTCATGAGGAAGCGCGAATGACGTCGGCGACACCGGAGGAACGGGCTGAAGGGTTCGTGACTCTGTTTCTCGATGACCGCCTTGAGGATGCGAACGAGCCCCCGGGATTGCGTGAAGCAATCGTCGACCGGCTTGTCGGGCAGGTTGACGACATCGGGAAACGCTTCGGCGAACAGATCGACCATCTGCGATCATCGTGGGCCAGACGGATGCCGGACGCGTATCTCGCGGACGAAGAAGTCGTTGAGAACGAGCTGCAGATGGGTGCTGCCGGCATCCGGACCGCACGAGCGCTAGAAGGAGTTCTATCAGACCCCCGACGATTCGAACAGACTCTCGCGCAACGCTTGGCACCGAACGCGCGATGGGCGCTGCGCAGCGAGGCATCAAGGGTTCCACGGCCCCCAACTCGAGCCAGTGTGCTCGACTGGTCGCTGACACCCATCCCGTGGGTCGATGACGACGCTGAGTGGCCTCCCGCCGGCGCGGTCGCCCTCGCGGATGTCCGGCAACTCACTTGTGCAGACGGCGGGCCGGCGCGCGTAAGCGAGGAGCCGTACAAAGGATGGGTCCAGCTCGGGATGTTCGAGCGGCAAGCAACACTGGCCAACCGCCACCCCGACATCGCAGCCCGGCAAATACTCGTCGCAACCGGACTCGAGGCGTGCGACGGTCCACCACCCGTCAACAGCATGCCACTCTCCCGCGCCGCACCGGACCCGTGGGCCATCTGCTGCGACGACCTCGCACCAGGCCTCGACGCCGAACGTGCCCGCATCGCCCTCAGCTCCACCCGGGGACCCCTCGCCGCACTCGTCGACTACGAGGGCCAACCGGGCGCCCCAGCGCATGACCGTGGAGTTGGACTCCAACGTTTCACGCTCGTCCCCCGGATCGAAGTTGTCGCCCTTCTCGGGCTCCGCCCCGAAACCCCAGCATTACGTCACGTCCTTGTCGACGACAGCGGCGCAGCAATTGTCGGGCGGCAATGGCGCGGTTTCCTCATCCACGATGGCAGATACAGTCCACTCGAACCAGCCGTCCACGGAGCCGATCTAATCCTCCGCCCCGACCTTTACGAAATCCTCGTAAACACCGTCGGTAAGGATCGACTTTCCCTCGGCGTGACCGTCAGGCATTCCGAGAACGCGCCATCACCCGCCGCACCGAAAGGCAACGATTGACGCGCCTCGTCCCTCCATGTTGAGACTCCTCTTCGCCGCACACCGAGGGAACTCACTCAACCCGTTCGACTAGCGAAGGTGACAGGCGTTGACCGATGTACTGATCGCGGCGGCGCTGACGCTGCTCGGGTGCGCGGGCTTGTGGAAAGCCTGGCGGTTCCGTCATGGCCGCGCACCCGAACTCGGCGACAGCAGGTTCGGCTACCTCATGCTGCCCGCCGGAGCCGCTTTCCTCACCGCCGCGGTCGGGCTCCTCGCCGAAGCCTTCGTCGACACGACGTCCGACCCCGCGGCTGTCCTCGGCGTCCTCACCGCCATCCTGCTGATCACGGCGATGATCTTCGCCGTGATCAAGCCGGGATTCCTCGCCCCCAGACCGGACGGGCACCCAGGCTCATGGCCGGCGGCGGACCGGACCACGCCGGCCGCGGCCGACCCCGCCCCGCGACTGCAAGATCCGATCAAGAGCTCCGAACTCGTCCCCGCCTGGCAGAACAGGGTCTGGTACCGGGCGGTGACCGGCGCGTTCATCACCACCATGGTCATCTCCCTCGGACTGTCCGCCTTCTGGTTCGACGACTTCGACGAAGGCACCGACGCGACCGACGTACGCCGCATGGCCGTCATGTTCGCCGTGCTCCTGCCGCTGTTCTGGATCGTCCTGGCGCGGCGCCGGCGCCGGCGGGCCGGCCGGCTCCACGACGACGGCACCAGACGCCGAGGCTGAGGCGGGTCACTTGCGTATTCTCATCACGGGGGCGCCCGGATTCCTCGGCCGTGCGGTCGCACGGGCGCTCAGCGAGGCCGGCCACGAGCTGACTCTGGTGACACATCAGCGCAAGATGCCGCGTCGTTCTCTTCGCATGACGCGGCCGAGGGGGACGTACGGGACACGAGATTTCGCCGTGTTGTCCTGGAATCCGGCAAACACGACCGGGTCCGTCATCTGGCCGCGCTTGTGCCCGGACGTGCTGGCCCGGCTGCTAGACACCGTCAGTGAGACCCGACTCCGCACCGCCACCTTCGCGAGCCACCAAATTAGCGGCGAGGACGTCGACGAGGAGCAGTCAGCGTGTTAGTACACACGTACCAAAGCCCGTTGTATGGTGCGTGAATGACAACCTCCAATGGTGCCGAGGTCGAGCCGCCCCACATCAGCGCCAAGCAGCAGCGCATCCTGACTGTTATCCGCGATTGGATCCAGCCGCACGGCTACCCACCCACCGTTCGCGAGATCGGTGCAGCGGTCGGGCTTGGCTCCCCCTCGTCCGTGGCGCACCACCTGAACATGCTGGAACGGCGCGGCCTCCTGCGTCGAGAGGCGAACGCATCCAGGGCGGTCGACATCCGTAGGGCGCAGGTTGGCCCGGCATCGAACGGAGCGGACGAGCCAGGCGTCAAAGTTCCCGTGCTTGGCACTATCGCTGCCGGCGCCCCTATCCTCGCAGAGGAACACGTGGAGGACGAGCTGAGGCTGCCTCGCAACCTAGTCGGGCACGGCACACTGTTCGCTCTGCTAGTTAAGGGCGAATCCATGATCGAGGCGGCGATCTGCGACGGAGACGTTGTCGTCGTGCGCCGGCAGGCGGTCGCCGAGAACGGCGACATCGTCGCCGCGATGATCGAGGGCGAGGCGACGGTCAAGGCCTACCGGACCCGCGACGGTCGCGTCGAGCTCGTCCCGCGAAATCCGCTCTACGAGGTGATCTCCGCCGAACACGCGGTCATCCTGGGCAAGGTCGTCTGTGTGCTTCGGCGCGTCTAGCGTCAGGCCGACGTTTGAGCCGTGCTGCTGCCGTGTGCGGAGCAGATCCAGCTCAAGCGCCCGCAAATGGCGAGCGTGCAGAAGGCCGACAGCACGTCAATCCGACGTCTACCCCAGTTCCCACGCGGTCCACCTGACCACCCATGGCCGTTCGGGTCGCGTGGCCGGAAGCGGCTGATCCCCAAACAGTACTGCTCCTACCGCCTCGGCCGCTGCCCGCATCTCCGCCTCCGGGTCCCGCAGCGGATCACACACCACCATCAGGAGATCGCCGTGCACGAGTGTCTGGGCGGGGTGGCCCGTCTGCTGCCTGATCCGGCGGTGCCGCGGAAGCCGACGTTGCAGACGTAGACGAAGGTAAGGCAATCGCTTGGTTCTCGGAGCGGGGCTACGTCGTTTCGCTGCCGGTAGAGCCTGCGATCTACGACCTCATCGTCGACTCGCCGAACGGCCTCGATCGGATCCAGGTGAAGTCGTCGACGACAACGAGCCGTACCGTGAAGTTCACCCGGACTGTCTACGACAACCAGCAGCCGGGACGGACATCCACCGGTTACTTCCGGTCGGCACCATACGAACCCGACGAGATCGACTACTTCTTCGTCGTCCTTGGCGACGGCTCGATGTATGTGCTGCCGTATGAAGTGATTGGACGGCGCAGCACGGCCAACATGGGCGAGAGGTACGAGGAGTTTCGGGTGTAGCCAGTAGTTGCGTCTTGCCGGCGTAGCCCAGCGGCCAGAGCACCGCCCTTGTGGGCCGGCACCTGCCAGTTCTGCGAGCAGGGTAAGGACACCCGCCGTCCGGAGGCCAGACGGCGATGTTGCGCGCTCGGTCGGTGCTGCGGCAGACCGGGTGCCCGAGTGGACATGGGGCGATCCGCAAATACGTACACGTGGGTTTGATTCCCGCCTCAGTCTCCACGGATGCCATCCACTGTGGTCCTCGCCGGAGGGCGTGGGCCCAGCCGCTGCTCATAACGGTGGCCCGCCCGGTTCGACCCCGGGTCCGGCGACTCATCCGCAGTGCCGGTCAGTCAGGCGGTGGCGGCCAGCAGGACCGGCACGGCCACCACGTGGGTCCGGGAGCCGTCGCGGGGCGACACCTCGTACACCTCGACGGTGCCGGGGCCGGCGGACGCCAACCGGTAGGCGACCCCGCCGCGGTAGTCGCCGCGGCAGCCGCTGCCGCAGGTGGCGGTGGTGAAGCCGGTGCCGACCACCCGGCCGCTGCCGTCGAGGATCCGGATCGAGACGGTCGCCTCGTACACGTCGGCGGTGCCGGCGACGGTGACCGGCCCGGTGACCCGCTGGCCGATGGCCGGCTCGGTGACCACGATCGGCGCCAGCAGGTCGGCGAGGTCGGTGCGGGCCAGCACGACGCCGCTACCGGCGAAGGCCACCCGGCGCACGGTGGGAAACTGGGTGAGCGTCCAGACCACCTGCGCCCGCCGCAGTCGCAGCGTCGGGGCGTCGGTGTCGGCGAAGGACGGGGGCGGGGCGACGGTGGCGGTGCCCTCGGCTATCCGGACCATCTCGACGCCGGCGGGGACCAGGGTGGCCAGGCCGGTGGCGGCCTCGGCGGACGTGGGCCCGGCGGCCAGTTCCGCCAGCGCCAGCCGCGAGGTGGCGACGGTGGTGGGTCGGGTACGCCGGGTCGGCACCACCACCCCGGCGCGGGCGAACCAGAGCTGCACGGTCACGCTGCCCGTGCCGGCCGGCGACGGCGTCCCGGTCCGGGGCGGTGTCACCGGCGCGGTCGACCGGGTGGCGGTGGGGCCGGGGGTGCCGGCGGTGGGGGTGCCCGGCGGGGCGGTGGGGGCGGTCACCGGGGCGCCGGCGGTGCTGGGCGCGGCGGCGCGGGGGGCCGGTCCGAGGGTGCCCGAGCGGGCGTCGGCGCAGCCGGCGAGCAGCAGCGCGAGCGCGGTGAGCAGGGCGGGCAGCCGGTTCACGGTTCTCCTCCCGGGTCGGTGTCGGGCGGGGTCAGCGGCAGCGCCAGCTGGAACGTGGTGCCGACGCCGGGGGTGCTGCGTACGGTGAGCCGGCCGCCGAGCAGCCGGGCGTTCTCCCGGGCGATGGCCAGGCCGAGCCCGCTGCCCCGACCGGAGCGCGCCGGGTCGGCCTTGTAGAAGCGGTCGAACACGTGCGGCAGGTGCTCGGCGGCGATCCCCGGCCCCTGGTCGCTCACCTCGTACACGAGCAGCGGGCCGGCGCGGGTGACGCTCGCACGGACCTCGCCCTGGCCGTGCGTGACGGCGTTGCCGACCAGGTTGACCAGCACCCGTTCCAGCCGGCGTGGGTCGGTGCGCAGGACGGCCTCGTCGCCGGCGACGACGACCCGGCCGGCCCAGCCGTGCGCCGCGACCAGGCCGCGCAGCGGGGCGAGGGCGGGCACCGACGCCAGGCTGACCGCCTCCCGGCCGGCGTCCAGCCGGGAGATCTCCATCAGCTCCTCGACCAGCGTGCGCAGCCGTACCACGTCGGCTACCAGCAGCTCGGCGGCGCGGCGGGAGTCGTCGGGCAGCGTGTCGAGCCGGTCGGCCAGCAGCGAGGCCGCCGCCACCAGGGCGGTGACCGGGGTACGCAGTTCGTGCGCGACGTCGGCGGTGAACCGCCGCTCCCGGGCCTCGGCCCGGGACAGGTCGTCGATCTTCGTCTGGAGCGCCTGCGCCATGTCGTTGAACGCGGCGGCCCAGTCGCTGAACTCGTCCCGGCCGCGCACCGGCAGCCGGGTCGCCAGCAGCCCTTCCGCCACGGCCCGGGCGGCCCGGCTGGCCCGGCCAACCGGTTCGAGGGTGCGCCGGGCCAGGGAGTGCCCGACGCCCGCGGCGAGCGCCACCACCGCCAGCCAGCCGACCGCCAGCGCGGTGCGCAGCTGGTCCAGCCCGCCGACCAGGTCGCTCTCGTCGGTGACGGCGTACAGCTCGGCGGTCGAGCCCGGGATCCGTCCGCCGACCACCAGCAGGTGCCGTCCGCCGGCGCCGTCCAGCCGCTCGTAGCCGAGTTGCCCGTCGGTGACGGCGGCCCGCAGCCGCGGGCCGGGGGTGGGGGCGTACGAGGGGTGGGAGGCGCGGGTGTCATCGGCGACCAGCAGCACGTGCCGGCCGCTGCCCTCGAAGCTGGTCAGCAGCTCAGCGCGCCGGGTGTCGGTCAGCGGCACGAACTGCCCGGCCAGGACGAGCTGGTAGCGGGCGTCGGCCGCCGCCCGCTGCACCGAGCCGTCCAGCCGGGCCTGGCGCAGCATCAGGTACGACCCGCCGGCGAGCACCCCGGCGGAGACCCCGGCGACCAGTACGAACGCCACCGTCAACCGGCGGCGGAGCCGACCCGGCGGTACGGCGCCCGTGGCCATCGCGCCATCCTCCCGTCATGCCGTGGCGAGCTTGTAGCCGACCCCGCGCACCGTGCGGACCAGCCGGGGCTCGGCGGGATCGTCCTCCACCTTGGCGCGCAGCCGCTGCACCGCCACGTCGACCAGTCGGGAGTCGCCGAGGTGGGAGTGGTTCCACACCCGGTCCAGCAGCAGCTCGCGGGTGAACACCTGGCCGGGCCGGCGGGCCAGCTCCAGCAGCAGTCGGAACTCGGTGGCGGTCAGGGTCAGCTCCCGGCCGGCCTTGCGGACGACGAACCGGTTCGGGTCGATCTCCAGCCCGCCGACCGTCAGGACGCTCTCCTCGACGACGGCGCTGGCCCGGCGTAGCCCGGCGCGTACCCGCGCGACGAGCTCCGGCAGGTCGAACGGCTTGCGCAGGTAGTCGTCCGCGCCGCACTCCAGCCCGACGACCACGTCGATGGTGTCGGTGCGGGCGGTGAGCATCAGGATCGGCACCGAACTGGTGCGCCGGATCTCCCGGCACACCTCCAGCCCGTCGAGGCCGGGCAGCATCACGTCCAGGACCACCAGGTCGACCGGCTGGGCCCGCCAGGCGGCCAGCGCGGCGCGGCCGTCGACCGCCGTGCTGACCCGGAAGCCGGCCCGCCGCAGACCGAGGGCGGTGACCTCCCTGATGGAGGCATCGTCCTCGACAAGCAGCACGCGGCCGTCCATGACGTCCTCAGGGTAGCCCCGGGAGGTCATCGGACGGTCCTGCCGCAACGGCCGGTGACGGGGGGCCGGTCGACGCCGGACCCCCGCCCCGACGGCTGGTCATTCCTGCCACTGGTGCGCGACGTCGAGCACGATCCGGCTGTGCGTGCCGGGGCCGGCGAGCACGAACACGCGGAACGGCAGCCGGGCCCGCACCCCGACGGCGAAGGTGGTGTAGCCCTCGAAGCTGCCGCCGAAGACGACGTCCCGCAGCGTCGAGTAGCGCAGCACGTTCGCGGCGTGCTCGCCGACCCGGTACGGCACGGTGGCGACGTGCTGGTCGTCGTACGCCGGTGCCCGCAAAGACACCCGCAGCAGCGCGTCCCCGGCGGTGTACGGCGACAGTGCCAGCCCCTCGCCCTCGGTCCAGGTCTCGCCGTAGGCGACCGAGTAGCCGCTCACCGGGCCGGCGAACTCGAACACCACCCGGTCGTAGCAGTCGTGCCGACCGGTACGCACCTGGGTGAGCGGGGCGCCGCTGAGCGGGCCGGTCGTCCTCTCCGCGCTGCCCCAGGTGATCCCGCAGTACGGCGCGCCGGTGAGCGCCCGGGGCGCGACCTGCGCGCCGGTGGTCGTGGGCCGCGCCCCCGCGGTGGCCGCCGTGGCGGCGGTGAGCACGACGGCGAGCATGACCGCCGCCACCGCCCCCAGTGTCCTCGTGGATCGCATGGTGTCCTCCCTGCCGTTACGTCCGGCCCGATCGGCCGGTGAGTACGACGGTCGGCGCGATCCGCCACAGCCGTCCCACCGTGGCGTAACAGCGCAGTAACAGTCCTCAACGGCCGGCCCGGGCGGGGCGCCCGATCCCCATGATCCAGTCGCATTTCCCGAGACGACACGCCGTCCTGAGACTCGGAATCTGCGACCTGATCTTGAGGGCCCCGCCGCTACCCCCGCCGGAACACCCGGTCGCGCCGGTCGGGCCGTCAGGCCACCCGGGCCACCGCGCCGGCGGGCGGGGCGGGCACCGCGTCCGGGTGCAGGACGGCGGCGATCGCCTCGACGCCGTCGACCAGACGCGGGCCGGGGCGGACGACCAGTCCGTCGGCGTCGACCGCCCAGACCGGCGTGCCCGGGAAGTGCTCCGCCACCGCCTCGGCCTGGCCGACAGCGCCGTCGAGGCGGAAACCGCAGGGCGTGACCAGCACGACCTGCGGTGCCGCGGCACGCAGCTCGGCCCAGGGCACCTGCACCGAGCGGGCGCCGGGGCGGGTGGCCACCGGCTCCCCGCCGGCGGCGCGTACCAGGTCGGGGATCCAGTGCCCGGCGGTGAACGGCGGGTCGGTCCACTCCACCACCGCCACCCGGGGCCGGGGCCGGTCGCCGACCGCCGCCGCGACCGCCGCGAGCCGGTCGCGCAGACCGTCCACCAGCGCCCGCGCCCGCTCCGGTACGCCGGCGGCGTCGCCCACCGCGAGGATGCTCGCCAGCACCTCGTCCAGGGTGTACGGGTCGAGCGAGAGCACGTCGGCGCGGCAGCCGAGGTGGTCCAGGGCGTCGGCGACGTGCCCGGAGGGCAGGGCGCAGACCCGGCACAGGTCCTGGGTGAGGATCAGCTCGGGGTCCAGCCCGGCGAGCGCGTCGGCGTGCAGGGTGTAGAGGTCGGCGCCGGCGGCGAGTTGGGCCCGGACGTGCGCGTCGATCTCGCCCGGGGTCATGCCCCGGGTGTCGGTGCCGCCGACGACCACGGTCTTGCCGGCCCGGTCGGCGGCCGGCACCTCGCATTCGAAGGTCACCCCGACCAGGTCCCCGCCGAGGCCGAGGGCATAGACGATCTCGGTCGCGGAGGGCAGCAGGGAGACCAGGCGCATGGCCCCATCCTGCCCGGGGCCGCCCGCGCGACGTGGTGCGGCCCCGGGGGAGGCGGTCACTCGGTACGCAGCCCGTCCGGCCGGGTCAGCCGGAACAGCATGGGCAGGCTCAGCCCGGCGACCAGCAGCACGGTCAGCGCGCCGAGCGCGACGGAGAGCCCGACGACGGGCCACGCCACCGTCACCGGGGCCTGCACCATGCGCAGCAGCACGGCGCCGAGGCCGAGCCCGAAGACCACCGCGAGCGCCAGCCCGACCAGCACGGGCACCGCGGTCTGCCAGAGCACCGACCAGCCCAGGGTGGTACGGCGGGTGCCGACGGCGACCAGCATGGCCAGCAGCCGGCGGCGTTCCCGTAGCTGTTCCAGGGTGCCGACGAGCATGCTCGCGGCGATCAGCAGCAGGGTGACCACCACGCCGATGTAGAGGCCGCGCCGGACGTCGGCGAACCGGTCGTTCTCCCTGACCTCGGTGAGCGTGGTGACCCCGAGGGTGGGGTCGATCGTCGCGGCGGCGTTGCGGACGTGCTCCACCGCGTCCGGCGCGTCCGGGTCGAGCCGCAGGAACACCTCGCCGCGCAGCTCGCCCAGCGTCGCCCCGCCCAGCGCGGCCGGGGTGATCAGCACATCCCGCTGCTCCCATCCGGCCGGATCGGGTCGGGACGGGACGCGGCGGGCGTCGGCCGGCACGCGCCACCGCGCCAACCCGTCGACGGTCAGCGTCGCGCCGGGCGCGACGGCGGCCGCCTCCGGCGCCTGGACCAGGAAGACGTCGCCGTCGGCGCAGCGGTCGAGCCGGGCGAACTCGGCCAGCGCGATGCAGTCGCCGACCCGCAAGTGCAGCACGTCGCCGGCGTTGGCAATCGTGGTCAGGGTGCTGGTCGCGCCGGTGACCCCGGCGGCGGTGACGAGCTGGTGGACCGCCGCGGCGGTGTTCGGGCCGGCCGGCAGCTGCACCTGCACCTGCGCCCGGGAGGTGTCCTGTCCGGTCGCGGTGGTGAACTCCCGCGCCACCCCGGCGAAGAGCATCTGCAGCCCGATGGTGCCGGCCACCGCCACGGCGATGCCGTTGACCAGCCGGGCGGAGGTGGCGCTGTCCAGCTGCATCCGCCGCACCGCGAGCTGCCAGCCGACCGGCCCGCCCCGCAGCCGGCGGACCAGCAGCTCCGTCGCCCAGGGCAGTAGGGTGACCGTGCCGACGAGCAGCAGCACGGCGCCGGCCGCCACCTGGTAGCGGGTGGCGGCGGAGCCGTCGTCCCGGATGCCGGTGAGCGGGTACAGCAGGGCGAGTCCGACGACGGGCAGCAGCAGCCGCCACCAGAGCCGACGGCGCGCCGGCACACCGCGCCGGGTCACCCCGAGCGGCTCCACCACGACCGCGTGCAGCGCCACCATGGACACCAGCACGGCCAGCGCCGGCACGGTGACGGCGACGACCGCCACCAGCGGCAGGGGCGGGCGGACGTCCGCGGCGTACACGCTGAGGTCGAAGAGGGTGACCAGCGGAACGAGCTGGCGGCCGAGGGCGAACAGCGCGCCCCCGACGGCGACCCCGAGCAGCGCGCCGGCGGCGGCCTCGCCGGCGGCGATCCGCCGGATCATCACCGCGTCGGCGCCGACCAGGCGCAGCGCGGCCAGGCGGCGGTCGCGGCGCTCGCCGCCGAAGCGCACCGCGGCGCCGAGGAAGACCGCGATGGGCAGCAGGAGCACCACGAAGATGACGGCGACGAGCAGCATCAGCACCGGCCCGAAGCCCTCCCCGGGCAGCCCGCCGCCGAAGCGGTCCAGCCGGGTGGCGCCCCGCTCGGTGCTCAGCTCGTCGTCGCCGGCGTAGAAGGCGAACTCGCCGGGGCCGGCCAGACCGTCGTCGGCGATGGTGCCGGTGATCCGGGCCCCGCCCAGGCGGGGCGCGAAGAGCGCACCGTCGGGGGAGTCGAGCACGTCCCGCAGGGCGGGGGAGACCACCGCCTCACCGGGCGCGGGCAGCCGGGTCAACCCCGGCGGGACGGGGGCGTCGGGTCCCTCCGGACGCACCAGCCGGCCGCGCACCGGCCGGCCGCGGAACTCGGTCTCCACCATGGACACCAGCAGCGTGTTCGCCGCCGGCGCCAGCTCCTGGCCCATCCGCAGGTCGTCGCGGGCGTCGCCGCGCGCCTGGCGGGCGTCCAGCGCGCCGGGCACCGACGCGGCGAGCAGCAGCAGCGCCACGCCGATGCCGACGCCGAGCGCGGTGAGCACCGCCCGGGTCCACCCGTCGCGGCCGCCGCCGACCGCCATCCGGGCGCCCATCGCCAGGTCGGCCGCCGCGCCCCGGAAGCGTCGCGCCGTGCTCACGCGACCGCCTCGAGATCGCGGGTGCGGCCGTCGCGCACCACGATTTCCCGATCGGAGTACGCGGCCACCCGCGCCTCGTGGGTCACCAGCACCACGGCCGCGCCGGTCTCCCGGGCGGCCTCGGTGAGCAGCCGCATCACCCGTTCGCCGTTGAGCGAGTCCAGCGCGCCGGTCGGCTCGTCGGCGAAGACCACCCGGGGCCGGCCGACCAGCGCCCGGGCCACCGCGACCCGCTGCCCCTGGCCACCGGAGACCTCGGCGGGCCGCTTGCCCGCCACCTCGGCCACCTCGACCCGGGTGAGCCAGTCCAGCGCCCGGCGCTCGGCCTCCCGGCGGCCGACCCGGGCCAGCCGCAGCGGCAGCGCCACGTTCTCCAGGCAGGTCAGCTCGGGCACCAGCTGGCCGAACTGGAACACGAACCCGAAGCTCTCCCGGCGCAGGGCGCTGCGCTCGGCGTCGGACAGCTCGGCCAGGTCCCGCCCGTCGTAGCGGACCCGACCCGCGTCCGGGCGGACGATGCCGGCGAGGCAGTGCAGCAGGGTCGACTTGCCGGAGCCGGAGGAGCCCATCACGGCCACCACCTCGCCGGGGTCGACGCGCAGCGACGCACCGGCCAGCGCCACGGTGGCGCCGAAGCGACGGTGCAGGTCCTCGGCAGCCAGCAGCGGGGTGGGGTTCACTTGCGCACCTCCGCGGCCAGCTCGTCGAGGCGGGCGGCGGTGAGCTCCAGCCAGCGCAGGTCCGCCTCCAGGTGGAACAGGGCGTGGTCGCAGATCAGCTGCTCGGCGAGGTCGCCGTCGCGCTTGCGGCGGGTGAGCTCCCGCATCAGCCGCAGGTGCTCGGCGCGCTGCACGTCGAGCAGGTCGGCGGCGCCGCGGTCGGTCAGCAGCGCCAGCACCACCTTGGTGTAGAGGGTGCTCTGCAGGTAGGGCTCGGGCTTCTCCGGCGTGGCCAGCCAACGCTGGACGTCGGTGACACCGGCCTCGGTGATCGCGTACCGCTTGCGATCGGGACCCTCGCCGGGCTCGACCGCCTCCACCTGGACCAGGCCGCTGCGCAGCAGCCGGGACAGGGTCGCGTAGACCTGGCCGTAGGCCAGCGGGCGGGCGTGGCCGAAGCGCTCGTCGTAGCGGCGTTTGATGTCGTAGCCGTGCCGGGGAGTCTGCTCCAGCAGGCCGAGGAAGGTCTGACCGATGGACATGCCGGCGACTATACACACCGAGTATACGCGCGGTGTGTACGCGGGGTCGCCACTCCGTCGGCGGTGGCGTCACCGCAGGTGGCCGCGCCTTTCCTGGCGCGGAGACGGGCGGGCCCGGTCGACGGGCCGGGATTGTGACACCGTTCGGCCGGTTGACCGGGAGATTGATACATGTCAGTGTTTCATTCCCCGGCGTGACCGCCGCGACCTCACCCCCGGGCCGCGAGATCCCGTCCACCCCGACCTGACCCCCGCCAGGGATCCGGCCACGCCCGTCGACCCCCACGAGGAGTTCGCATGAGACGTGCCACGCCGACGAAGGGCCTCGCCCTCGCCGTGTTCGCCGCCGTGACGATGACGCTGGCCGCGCAACCGGCCACCGCGACCCCGCCGGCCGCCGCCCCGCTCGCCGCCCTCGCGGCGCCGGACATCTCGGTGACCAACATCCAGGCCCACCTGACCCAGCTCAACAGCATCGCCACCAGCAACGGCGGCACCCGGCGGGCCGGCTCGGCCGGCTACACCGCGTCGGTCAACTACCTCAAGACCCGGCTCCAGGCCGCCGGCTACACGGTCAGCGAGCAGTACTGCTCCTCCTGCACGTACCCGTCGAACAACCTGATCGCCGAGTGGCCGCAGGGCCCCATCGACCAGGTCGTCATGTTCGGCGCGCACCTGGACAGCGTCTCCGCCGGCCCGGGCATCAACGACAACGGCTCCGGCTCGGCCACTCTGCTGGAGAACGCGCTGGTGCTGGCCCAGCAGAACCCGTCGATGACCAAGCGGGTCCGCTTCGCCTGGTGGACCGACGAGGAGCAGGGCCTCAACGGCTCGGAGTTCTACGTCAACTCGCTCAACGCCACCCAGCGCGGCTACATCAAGGGCTACTACAACTTCGACATGGTCGGCTCGCCCAACGGCGGCTACTTCATCAACCGGCTCACCTCCACCACCGCCGCGCCGCTCAAGGCGTACTGGGACTCGCTGGGCCTGCAGCCGGAGGAGAACGTCGAGGGACAGGGCCGCTCCGACGACTACTCGTTCCAGCAGGGCGGCATCCCCACCTCCGGGTACGCCGCCGGCGCCAGCGCCCGCAAGACCAGCGCCCAGGCGACCAAGTGGGGCGGCACCGCCAACGCCGCGTACGACCCCTGCTACCACCGCTCCTGCGACACCGCCAGCAACATCAGCGCGACCGTGCTCAACCGCAGCGCCGACGGCGTCGCGTACGCCATCTGGCAGCTCGCGGTCGGCACCGGCACCCCGACGAACAACTTCTCGGTGTCGGTGAGCCCGACCTCCGGCAGCGTGGCCCGGGGCGCGTCCACCACCGCCACCGTCAGCACCGTCACCACCAGCGGCAGCCCGCAGCCGGTGGCGCTCTCCGCCACCGGCGCGCCCAGCGGCGTGACCGTGTCGTTCAGCCCCTCGTCGGTCACCTCCGGCGGCTCCGCCACGATGACCGTCAGCGCCTCGTCGACCGCCACCACCGGCACCTTCACCATCACGGTCACCGGCACCGGGTCGGTCACCCGCACCGCCACCTACAGCCTCACCGTGACCGGCACCGGCGGCTGCACCGGTGGCCAGGTGATCGGCAACGGTGGCTTCGAGTCCGGCACCACCCCGTGGACCGCCACCTCGGGCGTGATCACCAACTCGGCCAGCCAGCCGGCCCGCACCGGGTCGTACAAGGCGTGGCTCGACGGCTACGGCAGCACCCACACCGACACGCTGTCGCAGTCGGTGACCGTGCCGGCCGGGTGCTCGACGTACACCCTCGCCTTCTACCTGCATATCGACACCGCCGAAACCACCACCGGCACCGCGTACGACAGGCTGACCGTGCAGGTGGGCACCGCCACCCTGGCGACGTACTCCAACCTCAACGCCGCCAGCGGCTACGTGCTGCGCTCGTTCAACGTGGACGCGTACGCCGGCCAGACCGTCACCCTCAAGTTCACCGGAACCGAGGACTCGTCGCTGCAGACCAGCTTCGTCATCGACGACGTGACCCTGCAGGCGAGCTGACCGACCGGGGGCGGGGCGGGCCGCCGCCCGCCCCGCCCCCCACGGCACGTGCCCGAACGACCGGCCGGAGCGTCACGACGATAAATGTCGTACCCCCGGCTGAGCATGACGGCATGGCTGCCCCCGCGCTGACCCACCACAGTGGTCGACCCCGTTCCCTGCCGCTGCGCGAGCTGCGCACCCGGCTGACCCAGCTGATCGCCATGGCCGAGCTGACCGACACCGTCACCCTGGTCACCCGCGACGGCGACCCCCGCCCGGTCGCCGCGATCGTGCCCGCCGCCGCGGCCCGCACCGCCGCCCAGGCCCGGGCCGACGGTGAGCGCCTCGCCGCCGTCACCGCCGGCTGGGCCCGCCGCCTGGAGGAGGCGCACCGCCAGGGCGCCCGCCGGCACGCCGCCGAGCTGCGCGCGGTCACCGCCGCCCTCGCCGAGCTCTGGGCCGAGCTGGACCAGCGCGTCCCACCAGGCACCGACCGCGCCCTCGACCGGCTGCGCGCCGTCCACGCCGACCTGCTCCGCGACTGACCGGCCCCCGCCGGGCCGGCCGCCGCCGTCAGGGCGTGACGTGCGGGTTGCCGGCGGTCAGGCGCAGCGTGAAGGCGTCCGCGCCGCGGTGCATCACGACGTAATTGCACGACTGATGGGTGATCCACAGCCCGAGCCCGCCCGGCGCCGCGCCCCCCGCGGGCAGCAGACCGGCGTACGGGTCGCTCGGCCCGGCACCGCGGTCGTCGACGCTCACCACGATCCGGTCCTCGCCCACCCAGAGCCGGAACCGCACCGGTGGCCGCCCGTGTCGCAGCGCGTTGGTCACCACCTCGCTCACCGCCACGGCCAGGTCGTCGACGTCGTCGACCTTCAGCCGGCCGCGACCGGCCTCGTGCACCGCCTCGCGGGCCCGCGCCGGTGTCGGGTCGTGCAGCTCGACGGCCGGAGCGCCCGCCTGCAACGGGTCGGGCACGATCGGCCGGTTCTCCCGCAGGTACGCCTCCGGCGGGGTGTAGCCCTCGTTCGGCACGTGCCGCCCGTCGGGCATGGCCGTGCGCGGGTGGGTGCGGACCACGTCCGCCAGCATCGCGGGCGGGGTGGTGCGGGTGTCGTACACGCACATGCCCCACAGCGGGAAGTCGTCGTACGCGTGGTTGATCGCCGACTCGTAGCGGGCCCACCAGTCCCAGGTCGGGCCGAACGCGGGCAGCTCGCCGATGATGCGGATCTGCCCCGCTCCCGCGGCGACGTGGTCGGCCAGCAGTTGGCGGTACGACCTGATCGCCGCGGTCGGTCGCCCGTACACGTCGCCGCCATCGAGGTACGACACCCCGGAGTCCGGGCCGAGCGCCGCGCGTACCAGCGCGGTGGTGCGCTCACCGAGGGCGACCAGTGTCGGCTCACCGGCGGCGACCCCGCCGGTGAGGAAGGGCACCACGACGGCGAGCAGATCCTCGTCCGAGCCGTAGCAGAGAGCCTCGTGGAAGTAGCCGCGGTGCCGGGCGGCCGCGCCGGTCCTCATCGCGCCGCCACCGCGACCCGGACGCGGGACAGCCCCAGCAGCTCGACCAGCCGGGCGGCGGAGGTCAGCGGGGTGTGCAGGACCACGGTGCCGCCGCGGCGGGCGGCGTGCCGGTGCAGGTGGATCAGGTTCCGGTGGTCGATGAAGCGCAGCTCGTCGGCGCGGACCACCAGCTCGCCGGTGGGGTCGTCGACGTGCGCCCGGGCGAGCGCGCTGTCGAAGACCTCGTGGTTGGAGGGGTCCAGCTCACCGGCGAGGACCAGCTCGTCGTGCCCGGCGTACAGGTGGAACAGGGTGGTCCCCGGGTCGGCCGCCGGGTGCAGGCAGGCCAGCTCCTCGATCGCCCGGCCGTCCAGCACCCGCCGATCGTATCCGCAGGCGGCGGACATCGGCCGGACCCGCATGAAGCGGTCGACCAGGTGTTCGTAGCGGGTGAAGGCGGCGCGCTGCTCCGCGGTGACCACGAGCGTCGTCGCGTCGGCGGCCACCCGCAGGCCGGCATGACCGTCGGCCAGGGCCGCGTCGGTCAACGCGGCGTAGGTGGCGACCTGGGCGGCCGGGTCGACGACATGCCGCTCGCCGTAGGTGTCGCGCACCGACACCACCTCCGCCGCCCCACCGCGCAGCGCCTCGCGCAGGCGCGGGACGCCCTGCCACCGGGCCACGGCGACGTCCCCCGGCTCGGCGGTGACGTAGCGGACCCGTTCGCCGGCGTCGAGGCCGGCGAGGAGGAACCGCTGCGCCCGGGCGTCGAAGACCGTCGTGTCGTCGAAGGTCCAGCAGACGTGTCCGGGCGGCACGGAACGCACTGATTCGCTGGTCAAGCTCTCCGCCTCATGTCCGGAGTCTAAGCCGCAGCGGCGGGCCGGGCGCATCGCGGCCGCCGCGCGTGGGTCCCCACGCCCGGGCGACGCCGTCTACCGTGACCCGATGCCGATCACCCGACGCCGCGCGCTCACCTGGCTCGGCGCCGCATTCGGCGCCGCCGCGACCTGCGCCGGCGGAGCGGTCCTGGTCGACGCGGCGGTGCTGCCCGGCAGGTCCGTGCTGAACCAGGTCCTCGGCCGGTGCGCGGCCGACGACCCGGCGCAGGAGCTGCGGGCCACGCCGGGGCCGTCCGTGAGCGGCACCTTCCGCTCGCCGGCGCGCCGCCGGGAGGTCGCCTTCGCGTTGTCCTACCCGCCGGGGTACGCGCCGGGCGCGCGGTTGCCGGTCTGCCTCGCCCTGCACGGGTACGCCAGCGACGCCGCGGCCGCGGTGCGCAACGGCGACTATCCCGCGTTCATCGCCGGGGCGGTCCGGGCCGGCGCCGCCCCGTTCGTGCTGGCCGCCGTGGACGGCGGTGACGGGTACTGGCACCCACACCCGGACGACGACCCGTTGACGATGCTGACCGGGGAGTTTCTGCCCCTGCTGGCGACCCGTGGGCTGCACACCGACCGGGTGGCGGTGGCTGGCTGGTCGATGGGCGGCTACGGCGCGCTGCTCTGCGCGCTGACCCGCCCCGAGCTGTTCCGGGCCGTCGTCGCCACCTCCCCGGCGATCTTCCACTCCTACGCCGACGCCCGGACGGTCAACCCCGGGGCGTACGACTCGGCGGGGGAGTGGGACCGTTACGACGTCCTGGCCCGGGCGCGGGAGTTCGCCGGGCTGCCGCTGCGGGTGGCGATCGGCGCGGCCGACCCGTTCACCCCGGCGGTGCGCGCCTGGCGGGACCGGCTGCCCGACCCGGAGCTGGTACGGATCTCCACGGGCTGTCACGACGGCCGGTTCTGGACGTCCGTCGCGCCGGAGCAGGTCCGCGCGATCAGCGCCGCGCTGGCCGACTGACCGCGCCCGTGCGGGCCCCCTGACCGCGTCCACGGCCCCCGCTGGCACGCCGGGGAGCTCAGCCGGGCGTGCCGGCCAGGTCGGCGGGCCGCTCGGCCACGGTCGCCGGCCGGCCCATCCGGCGCCACGGGCCGCCCAGCAGCGGGGTGAGCACGACCAGGACGTAGGCGGTGCCGATCGTGACCAGGGTGGCGGTGGGGCCGAACCGGTCGGTGGCCAGTCCGGCGCCGAGAGCGCCGAGCGGCATGGCGGCCCAGCAGCCGGCCCCCACCACCCCGTAGACCCGGGCCCGCATGTGCGTGGGTATCCGCTCCAGCTCGACCGCGCCGATCAGCGGGTTGATCGCACCCGCGGCGAGACCGGAGACCGCGAAGATCGCGACCAGCACCGGCAGCGGCGGCGCGGCGGCCAGGGCCCAGAAGGTTGGCCCGCCGGCGACCGCGAAGGTGGTGACGAAGGTGGCGCGGCGGGGCAGCCGGTGGCCGACGGCGCTGAACAGCAGCGAGCCGACCAGCGCGCCGCCGCCCATCGCGCCGACCAGCACGCCGAACGCGGTGGCCCCGCCGAGCTCGCGGTCCGCCACCACCGGCAGCAGGACACTGCTCTTCGTCGCGTCGAAGCAGTTGGTGATCAGCACCAGCAGCACCATCGCGCGCAGCAGCGGCTCCCGGACCAGGAACCGCACCCCGGCGGCGAAGTTCCGCCAGTACCCGCCGGGCTCCTCCGGCGCCGGCTCGGCCGGGCGCATGGCGCGGGGCACCAGCAGCGCCACCACCAGCGCGGAGACGGCGAAGGTGGCGGCGTCCACGGCCAGCACCGGCAGCGCGCCGATGGCCGCGACCAGCAGCCCGGCCACGGGCGCGCCGAGCAGTCGGGCGCCGCGTTCGGTGGCCTCGAACCAGCCGATCGCCCGTTCGATCGGCACCCGGGCGGCGGTCGCCGCCTCGGGCAGCAGCGCGGACCGGGCGGTCTGCCCCGGCGTGTCGAGCAGCCCACTGGCGAAGACCAGCGCGAGCAGCGCCCAGAACGGCAGGCCGACGGTCGCGTCGAGCAGCGGGATGGCGGCGACCGTCGCGCAGGACACCAGGTCGGCCACGACGCTGGCCCGGCGGTAGCCGATCCGGTCGACCACCACGCCGCCGAGGGCGCCGCCGAGCACCACCGGCGCGGCGGCGAACGCCCCGGTCAGGCCGGTCGCCGCCGGTGAGCCGGTCTCGGCCAGCACGTAGAGCGGCAGGGCGATGTAGGTGAGCATGTTGCCGGTGAGCGAGACCGTGTGGCCGACGAGCAGGCCGAGCAGCGGGCCCCAGCGGCGGGGCTCGGCGGTCACTGCGGCCCCCGGTAGGCCTGCCAGATCAGCGTGACGGTGCGGGCGCCGGGCCGGTCGGGGTCGCTGCGGGCGCGCCAGCGGGCGCCCAGTTCCGCCAGCTCGGCGCGCAACTCCAGCAGCTCGTCCGGGGTCAGGTGCATGATCTGGTCGCTGCTGGTGGTGCCCCGGACCCAGGCCGGGTCGAGGGTGGCCTCGCTGTCGAGGTAGGCCTGGAACCGCTCCACGTAGCGCTGGAAGGACGCCCGGCGCAGCAGGTCCGAGGCGAGCTTGCGCTCCGGGTCGTGCAGCACCTCGACCGGTTCCCAGTTGGTGCGGTCGTGCGCCGCCCGCCACCACCGCTCCCGGCGGTTGCGGGCGTGCTCGGGGGCCTCCCGGATGAAGCCGTGCTCGGCGAGCCTGCCGAGGTGGTAGCTGACCGACCCGACGGCCTCGTCGACGAGCTCGCTGAGCATGCCGACGCTCTGCGGGCCGCGTACCCGCAGCTCGCCGAGGAGCCGCAGGCGGGTGGGGTGGGCCAACGCGCGCATGGCGCGCGGGTCGGTCAGGTGCAGGATCGACTCGTCCTCGGACATTCCGACAGGCTAGACGTACAAGATGCGATGTACAAGAAGTCTTGTGGAACGTCGCCGGGGTGGAACCTGCGGGTGGCTCAGGCGGGGCGGCGGCCCTTGAGGCGGCGGCCCAGCTCGCGGGCGATCTCCCGGTTGGCGTCGCGTTCGGCGAGCGCCTGCCGCTTGTCGTACGACTTGCGGCCGCGGGCCAGGCCCAGCTCGACCTTGGCCCAGCCGTTGCTGAAGTACATCGACAGCGGCACCAGCGTCACGCCCCCGTCGCGGAGCTTCTCCAGGATCCGGGCGATCTCCACCCGGTGCAGCAGCAGCTTCCGGGTCCGGCGGGGCTGGTGGTTGGTCCAGGTGCCGTAGCCGTACTCGGCGATGTGCAGGCCGTAGAGCATGATCTCGCCGTCGCGTTCCTGGGCGAAGGCGTCGACCAGGGACACCCGCCCCTCCCGCAGCGACTTCACCTCGGTGCCGGCCAGCACGATCCCCGCCTCGTACGTCTTCAGGACGGTGTAGTCGTGCCGGGCCTTCTTGTTGGAGGCGATGAGCTTGCGCTCCGTGTCCCTGGACACGACGACCTCCTGCGGGTGGGCTGCGGACCGGTGCAGAATACCCGCCGGCACCGCCCGGGTCGGCGCGGCGCGGGCGGGTACGGGCGGGCAATCCAGCCGTACCCTGCCTCCACCCGCCCGCCGGTAGGGTCGGCGGTCGTGACCGAACCGGACTTCCTCACCGCCACCCGCACCTCGTACGACACCATGGTCGCCGACTACACCGAGTTCATCCGCAACGAGCTGGCCGCCCGGCCGCTCGACCGGGCCATGCTGGCGGCCTTCGCCGAGCTGGTGCTGGCCGACGGGGGCGGGCCGGTCCTGGAGGTCGGCTGCGGACCCGGCCGGATCACCCGGCACCTGCACGACCTCGGTCTGGACGCCGCCGGCCTGGACCTGTCGCCGGGCATGCTCGCACAGGCCCGCCGGGACCACCCCGACCTGCGCTTCACCGAGGGGTCCATGCTGGAGCTCGACCTGGCCGACGGCGCGCTCGCCGGCCTGGTCGCCTGGTACTCGGTCATCCACCTGCCCGACGACCGGCTGCCGGACGCCTTCGCCGAGTTCCACCGGGTCCTCGCCCCCGGCGGGCACCTGCTGCTGGCCTTCCAGGTCGGCGACGAGCCGGTGCACCGCACGGACGCGTGGGGACGCCCGGTCTCGCTCACCTTCCACCGCCGCCGGCCCGAGCAGGTGGCGCGGCTGCTGCACGCCGCCGGGCTGGACGTGCAGGCCCGGCTGTGCCGGGAGCCGCAGGAGTGGGACGGGCGGAGGGAATCCACTCCGCAGGCGTGCCTGCTGGCCCGCCGCCCGGCTGACGACCGGCGGTGACCGGGCGACCACGGCGGCTCGTATCCTTCTCCCGCGGATCCTGTCCCGGGGACCGAAACGAGCCGATGAGGAGGTTGGTGTGAGCAGCCGGACCGAGACGTTGGAGTTCCAGGCCGAGACGCGTCAACTGCTGCAGTTGATGGTGCACTCGATCTACTCGCACAAGGATGTCTTCCTGCGGGAGCTGGTCTCCAACGCGTCCGACGCGCTGGACAAGCTGCGGCTGGAGTCGCTGGTCGACGCCGACCTCGACGTCGACACCTCCGACCTGCACATCGAGATCGAGACCGACCCGGCGGCCCGCACCCTCACCGTGCGCGACAACGGCATCGGCATGTCGCGCGAGGACGTCGTCTCCCTGATCGGCACCATCGCCCGCTCCGGCACGGCGGAGCTGCTGCGCAAGCTGAGGGAGTCCCGGGAGGCGGCCGCGCAGGACCTGATCGGCCAGTTCGGCGTCGGTTTCTACTCGACGTTCATGGTGGCCGACACCGTCACCCTGCTGACCCGCCGGGCCGGCCAGGCCGAGGGCACCCGCTGGGAGTCCACCGGCGAGGGCACCTACGTCGTGGAGACGGTCGACGACGCCCCGCAGGGCACCTCGGTCACCGTGCAGCTGAAGCCGGCCGACAGCGAGGACAACCTCGCCGACTACACCGACCACGGCAAGATCCGCGAGATCGTCAAGCGGTACTCCGACTTCATCGCCTGGCCGATCCGGCTCGTCACGCCCGACGCCGAGCCGGTCACCATCAACTCGATGAAGGCGCTCTGGGCCCGGCCGCGCGACGAGGTCGCCGAGGAGGAGTACCGCGACTTCTACCGGCACGTCAGCCACGACTGGGCCGACCCGCTGGAGACCATCCACATGCGGGGTGAGGGCGTCTTCGAGTACGAGGCGCTGCTCTTCATCCCCACGCACGCCCCGTTCGACCTGTTCATGGCCGACGGCCGGCGCGGGGTGCAGCTGTACGTCAAGCGGGTGTTCGTGATGGACGACTGCGCCGCGCTCATGCCCAACTACCTGCGCTTCGTCAAGGGCGTGGTGGACGCGCACGACCTGTCGCTGAACATCTCCCGGGAGATCCTCCAGCAGGACCGGCAGATCCAGATCGTGCGCCGCCGGCTGGTCCGCAAGGTGCTCGCCACCGTCAAGGAGATGCGCACCGAGCACGCCGACCGGTACCGGACCTTCTGGTCCGAGTTCGGCCGGGTGGTCAAGGAGGGGCTGCTGGAGGACCCGGACAACCAGCAGGCGATCCTCGACATCGTCTCGGTGGCCTCCACCCACGACGCCACCGAGCCCACCACCCTGCGCGAGTACGTCGAGCGGATGAAGGACGGCCAGGAGGAGATCTACTACGCCACCGGCGAGACCCGGGCCATGCTGGAGAACTCGCCGCACATGGAGGCCTTCCGCGCCAAGGGCTACGAGGTGCTGCTGCTCACCGACCCGGTCGACGAGGTGTGGGTGGAGCGGGTCGCGCAGTTCGACGGCCGGCCGCTGCGCTCGATCGCCAAGGGCCAGGTGGACCTGGACACCGAGCAGGAGCGCGAGGAGGCCGGGACGGAACGGGAGCGGCAGATCAAGGAGTACGCGGCCCTGCTCGCCTTCCTCGGCGGCGCGCTGGCCGACAGCGTCAAGGAGGTGCGCCTCTCCTCCCGCCTGACCACCTCGCCGGCCTGCATCGTCGGCGACGCGCACGACATCACGCCCACGCTGGAGAAGATGTACCGCGCGATGGGGCAGGAGGTGCCGACGGTCAAGCGCATCCTCGAACTCAACCCGACCCACCCGCTGGTCACCGGCCTGCGCGCGGCGCACGAGCGCGGCGGCGACTCCGGCGCCCTCACCGAGACCGCCGAGCTGCTGTACGGCATGGCGCTGCTCGCCGAGGGCGGCGACCTGGCCGACCCGGCCCGGTTCGCCCGGGTCCTCGCCGACCGGCTGGCCCGCACCCTCTGACGCGACGACGGCCCCGGCCCGGTGGGGGAGCACCGGGCCGGGGCCGCCCGCTCAGGAACCGACCCGCACGCCCATCGCCGCCCAGGTGGCCGCGCCGACCACCCCGTCCACGGTCAGCCCCCGCATGCCCTGGTACCAGCGCACCCCGGCCTCGGTCTTCGCGTCGAAGGCGCCGCTCGCCGGGCCGCACCGCTTCGCGCCGACGAACCGCTGGACGAAGGCCACGTCGCCGCCCGTGCTGCCGCGCCGCAGCGTCCGCGAGCCCGGTCTGCCCCCGGACACCGGCGTCGCCGGCCGGCCGCTGGGCACCGACGGGGCCGGCTTGACGGCCGCGCGCAGGGCGGCCACGGTACGCGGGCCGACCACCCCGTCGGCGGTGAGCTTCCGGGTGGTCTGGAACGACCGTACCCAGGCGGTCACGGCCTGCCCGAACACCCCGTCGGCCGTCAGCCGGGCCCCGAGGCGGTTGGCGACGGCCTGCAACTCCCGGACGTCGCCGCCCCGGCAGCCGGCGCGCAGCACCCGGTCGCCCAGCCGCGCCGTCGTGGCGGTGGCGATGCCCCACGGGTGGCGGCTGTCCTCCAGGCTCCGCTGGTGGCTGACGCTGACGTGCAGGTGCTTGTCGTGCGGATTCGGCCCCGTGTACCGGGCCGGCCGGAAGCTGCGGGTACGGCTCCAGATCTTCCGGTCGTAGATGACGTACTGGGTGGACGGATGGCTGACGGCCTGCCGGACGACCAGCAGCGGGTCGATCCCGTCGACGTCCACGTCCACCGCGTTGACCGATTGATCGTCGTTGTCCGGATTGTGGTCCGAGCGGCGCGTCTGGTGACTGGCGTCGCCCAACCAGCCTTCGGACTTGCGGTCCCGCTGCGGCCAGCGGGTGTCTATCTCCTCGCGCAGCACCCGCAGCGCGGGCGCCAGGTGCACGCCCATCTCACTCCTCCTCTTCCAGCGCGGCGGCCAGGTCGAAGTCGACCTCGTCGCCGGCCAGGCTCTCCGGGTCGTCGTCCTCGTCCAGAGTGGCGACGAGGTAGTCGGTGTCGATGCTGACGGTGTCCATGAAGGTCCTTCCCCTCGCGGATGGCCGGCCGCCCCGGCCCGGGGCGGACCGTGACGGCCAGGGCGCCGGCGACCCGCATCCGGCGGTCGGCGGGCCCGACGCGTCGGCGTCGCAGCCGCGCTCTGCTCCCTACCGTCCAAGTCGGCGGCCGGGCTGCCCAGATATGCGTCGCCAATCAGCGGCAACGCTGACCGTCCGGCGGCGCGGGCCGCCGATCGAGGCCGCCTGACCAGCGAAGACGGGGAGGCGGCGGCACCTGATCCGCCGCTCGGGGCGAGGCTTTCGGCCCAGTCGTGACGGGTTCCCGACCGGCCCTTTTAGACCACCGCCACCCGACCCGCAACTCGAAGGCCGAAGCCGTCGCTCACCCGGGTGAAGAACTTCACAAGAAGTGGGCAACCGGCCCAAACAGTTCCTAACGTCGTTCGTGTTCGCGATCGCGGACACCACGGCCGGTAACGCCTAATCCATGCCGCCGGCCGGTGGGACCTTGTCAGCGGGCATGGAGCGGGGGACCCACACGTTCCTCGGTGCACGTCACCTCGGGGTGAAGCCGCCCATCGGCGGCCGGGCTCCTCGGCCCGAACCCGACAGCTCACCTCGTCGGCGTGGAGGAATCCACATGGCAACTGAACACACGGCCCGTCCCCGACGGGTCAGCTCGCGCCGCATCGCCGTCGGCACGCTCGCCGTCGGTGCGGTCACCGGGGTCGCCGCCGTCCTGGCGCCGGCGTCGCCGGCGAGCGCCGCCAGCGTCAACTGGGACGCCATCGCCCAGTGCGAGTCCGGCGGCAACTGGCACATCAACACCGGCAACGGCTACTACGGCGGCCTGCAGTTCTCGCAGAGCACGTGGTCCGGCTACGGCGGCAAGAAGTACGCCTCCCGCGCCGACCTGGCCAGCCGCGGCGAGCAGATCGCGATCGCCGAGAAGGTGCTCGACGGTCAGGGCATCGGAGCCTGGCCGACCTGCGGCCGGAAGGGCGGCTCCACCAAGAGCTACTCCACCACCTCGGAGAAGTCGCAGAAGTCGCAGCGGCGCTCCGGCTCGTCGAAGGCCACCTCCACCGAGCGGTCCTCGCGGGAGCAGCACAGCACCCGCAGCCAGCGGCGCAGCGCGCCGGCCGCGACCGGCGACGTGTACGTGGTGCGGCCGGGCGACACCCTGTCGCAGATCGCCGACGCCCGGGACCTGGCCGGTGGCTGGCAGGCGCTGTACGAGCGCAACAAGCGCGTGGTCGGCGCCGACCCGGGGCTGATCTTCCCCGGTCAGAAGCTCAGCCTCTGACCCAGCGGGCACCGTGACGACGCCCGGCCGGACGACCGGCCGGGCGTCGCCGCGTCCACGGCATGGTCGGCGCGGATTCGAGCCGCCGGCGACGGGGTACCGGGCGCACGTGGACCGGCCCGCCGGCGCGTCCGCGTCGCCGGTCGTCGGGGCCGCGGCCGGGGCGCGGGGATAGGGTTGGTCCTGGTGTGCCGGGAAGTCTGGTCGGCGATGGATGACGCGACCCCTGCCGACGAGGAGTTTCCGTGACCGACGCCACCCGGCGCCGTGCCAGCCTGTTCGCCCGACGCTCGTGGGGCGAGACCAGCCGCATCTCCGCCATTCTCCGCAAGGAGACCGTGGGCGGGGCACTCCTGCTCATCGGGGCGTTGCTGGCACTCGTCTGGTCGAACTCGCCCTGGGCGGACAGCTACCAATCGGTACGGGACTTCCGAGTCGGTCCGGCGTCCCTGCACCTCGATCTCAGCCTGGCCACCTGGGCCGCCGACGGCCTGCTGGCGATCTTCTTCTTCGTCGCCGGGCTGGAACTCAAGCGGGAGTTCGTCGCCGGCGACCTGCGTGATCCGCGTCGCGCCGCGGTGCCGGTCGCGGCGGCCGTCGGTGGGGTGATCGTGCCCGCCGCCATCTACTACCTCATCGCCGCCGGCGCAGGCGAGGGCGCGGCGAAGGGCTGGGCCATCCCGACCGCGACCGACATCGCCTTCGCGCTGGCGGTGCTCGCGGTGGTGGGCCGGCTCTTGCCCTCCGCGCTGCGCACCTTTCTGCTCACCCTGGCTGTCGTCGACGACCTGCTGGCGATCGTCATCATCGCGGTCTTCTACACCGCCGACCTGTCGGTCGGGCCGCTGCTGGGCGCCCTGGTGCCGCTCGCGGTGTTCGGGCTGCTGGTGCAGCGCCGCGTCCGGTCCTGGTGGCTGCTGCTGCCCCTCGCCGCGGTGACCTGGACGCTGATGCACGAGTCCGGCGTACACGCCACGGTGGCGGGAGTCCTCTTGGCCTTCACGGTTCCGGTGATCCGTAGCGAGGCCGCCGGTGGACCGGATGCGGGGCCTGGGCTGGCCGAGCATTTCGAGCACCGGTTCCGGCCGATCTCCGCCGGGGTGGCGGTGCCGGTCTTCGCGTTCCTCTCCGCCGGCGTCACCATCGGTGGTGTCGCCGGCCTGGCCACCGCCCTGACCGACCGGGTGGCGCTGGGCATCGTCCTCGGCCTGGTGGTCGGCAAGCCGGTCGGCATCATGGCCGCCACCTGGCTGGTCTCCCGGTTCACCCGGGCCGACCTCGACGAGGGCCTCAACTGGCTCGACGTGCTCGGCCTGGCGCTGCTCGGCGGGATCGGCTTCACCGTGTCCCTGCTCATCGGCGAGCTGGCCTTCGGCCTCGGCAGCGAACGGGACGGTCATGTGAAGGTCGCCGTGCTCGCCGGATCCCTGCTCGCGGCGCTGCTCGCGACGTTCATCCTCCGCGCCCGGACCCGCCTGTACCGGCGGGTGCACGAGCTGGAGACCGTCGACCGTGATCGGGACGGCATCCCGGACGTCTTCGAGTCGCAGAGCGACGCCCCTCGGCGCTGAGCCGCCGGAACCCGCTGCGGGCGGTCACCGGCGTGGCCGCCCGCTCCATCCGCTGGTGGCAGGCGGTTATGATCACCGGGATCCGTGGAGCGCCGGGAAGTCTGGTCGGCACCGTACCGAACCGCGCCCTCCCGGAGGTCGACCCGTGCTGCTGCTCTCCTTCGCCGCTGTCCTGCTGGCCGCCGTGCTCGTGTCGGCGCTGGCCCACCGCACCATCCTCTCCACGGCGGCGCTGTTCCTCCTCGCCGGGTTCGTCCTCGGCGAGGACACCACCGGCGTGCTGCACCTGCGGGCCGACTCGCCGATCGTCGCGCAGTTGGCGGAGCTTGCGCTGTTCGCGGTGCTGTTCACCGACGGCATGCGGGTCGGCTGGGCCGACCTGCGCGCCGCGTGGCGGCTGCCGGGTCGCGCGCTCGGCTGGGGCCTGCCGCTGACGCTGCTGGTCACCGCCGTGCTGGCGCACTTCGTGGCCGGGTTGGACTGGCCGGAGGCGCTGCTGGTCGGGGCGATCCTCGCCCCGACCGACCCGGTCTTCGCCGCCGCGCTGGTCGGCAACGACAAGGTCCCGGCCCGGCTGCGGCACCTGCTCAACGTCGAGTCCGGGGTCAACGACGGCCTGGCGCTGCCGTTCGTGGTGGTCCTGCTCGCCGTGGCCGCCGGCTCGGACGACCTGCATTTGGCGGACCTGGGCACCGAGCTGGCGATCGGACTGCTGATCGGCGTGCTGGTGCCGCTGGTGGCGATCGCGCTGGAGCGGACCCGCTGGTTCGCCGCCTCGACCGCGTACGCCCCGCTGAACGGGGTGGCCATCGGTCTGCTGGTGCTGGCGTTGGGCAAGGCCACCCACGGCAATCTGTTCCTGGCCGCGTTCGCCGCCGGGATCACCGTCGCCACGTTCGGGCCGCGGGAGCGCGCGGCGTTCGAGCACTTCGGGGAGAACGTCGCCGAGCTGCTCAAGTTGGCCGCACTGCTGGTCTTCGGGG
The DNA here is from genome assembly GCF_900091515.1 of Micromonospora purpureochromogenes. Taxonomy (NCBI): domain Bacteria; kingdom Bacillati; phylum Actinomycetota; class Actinomycetes; order Micromonosporales; family Micromonosporaceae; genus Micromonospora; species Micromonospora purpureochromogenes. Next base: position 3,462,278 of record NZ_LT607410.1, read on the forward strand.
CGCTGATCTCGGTCGAGTTCCTCGGGGAGATCTCCTGGACCGGCTGGGTGTTCGCCGTCCTGGCGATCGTGGTGGCCCGCCCGATCGCGCTGTGGATCTCGTTCCTGCGCTCCGGGCTGAGCCTGCGGGAGCAGGCTGCCGCGATGTGGTTCGGGCCGAAGGGGTTCGCCTCGGTCGTCTACGGGCTGTTGGTGCTGGAGTCCGGCATCGCCGCCGGGGACGAGGTGTTCCACCTGGTCGCGCTGACGATTGTCATCTCCATTCTCGCGCACTCCTCGACCGACGTAGTGATCGCCCGGGCCTTCGACGAGGCCCGGGAGGTCCCGGCCTGGCACGGTACGCTGCGCCGGGTGCGGCGATCGGTGACGGCTTTCGGCCGGCGCGACGACTCCGCCGCCGCGGTGCCGCACCGTGGGCCGGTGGCGGGCGACGGACCGGCCGCGGACCGGCCCGCCGACCCGACCGGAGATCAGGCGAACGCGAAGTAGCGCAGCCAGAGGTAGGGCACCGCGAACCCGACGGTGACCAGGGTGACCACCAGGCCGTAGCGGGTGAACTGCCAGAAGGTGATCCGCTGCCCGGCGCGCTCTGCGAGGCCGAGCACGACGACGTTGGCCGACGCGCCGACGGCGGTGGCGTTGCCGCCCAGGTCGGCGCCGAGGGCGAGGGCCCACCAGAGCACCCGGGACTGGTCGGTGTCGCCCTGGGCGTTGACCAGGTCGGCGACGACCGGGCTCATGGTGGCGACGTAGGGGATGTTGTCCACGATCGCCGACAGGACGGCCGAGCCCCAGAGCAGCACCATCGTTGCGGGCAGCAGGCGGTCGGCGGTGGCGTCGATCGCGGCGCGCGAGATCTGCTCCACCACACCGGTGTTGACCAGCCCGCCGACCATGACGAACAGGCCGCCGAAGAAGACCAGGGTGGGCCACTCGACGTCCCGGCTGACTTCCCCGGCGTTCAGGCGGGACAGCGCGAGCAGCAGCAGCCCGCCGAGCAGCGCGACCACGGCCGGTTCCAGGTGCAGGGTGGTGTGCAGGACGAACGCGGCGGTCACCGCGCCGAGCACGGCCAGCCCGAGGACGAGCAGCCGTCGGTCGCGGATCGCGTCGCTCTCGTGCAGGGCGGCGATCTGCGCGGCGCGTTGCGGGTCGTAGCGGAACGCGCGCCGGAACAGCACCCGGCACAGGCCGAGGAAGACGACCAGCAGCAGCGCGATGAACGGGGCGAGGTGGATCAGGAAGTCGTTGTAGCTCAGGCCACCCCGGCTGGCGATGATGATGTTCGGCGGGTCGCCGACGAGGGTGGCGGTGCCGCCGATGTTGGAGGCCATCGCCTCGGCGATCAGGAACGGCGCCGCCGGCACGGCGAGGCGTTCGCAGACCAGGAAGGTCACTGGGGCGATGAGCAGGACGGTGGTGACGTTGTCCAGCGCCGCCGAGGCCACGGCGGTGATCAGGACCAGGAGCACCATCACCCGGAACGGTCGGCCGCGGGCGCGTTTGGACGCCCACACCGCGACGTACTCGAACGCGCCGGTGCGTTTGAGCACCGCGACGATGAGCATCATTCCGACCAGCAGGAAGATGACGTTCCAGTCGATGCCGGACTCTTCCGAGAAGAACGCGTGCTCGGTGTCGGTGGCCCCGATCAGGAACATCACCGCCGCCCCGCCGAGCGCGGCGGCGATCCGGTGGATCTTCTCGGTGGCGATCAGGACGTACGCGACGGTGAAGACGGCCACCGCCGCCCAGGCCACCCCGGTCACGGCGTGCCCAGCATCCGGTCGAGCAGTGCGTCGAGGGTGATCCCGCCGATCATCTGCTCGCCGCGGGCGGCGACCGCGACGAGCGGACTGCGCTTCTGCGCCATCACCGCGGCGATCTCCAGGACGGTCGCTCGCGGATCGACCACCGGTGGCTCCGGCTGCTCGCGGGGGAGCAGGTCGGCCACCGTCCGACCCTCGACTCCCCGTAGGAACAGGTCCGCAGACGGTTCGTCGATCATCCGGGCCAGGGTCGGATCCTCCCGGCAGTAACCCGGGATCACCAGGCGGAGCACCTGGGTGCCCGGCAGCACCGTGACGGGGCACCCGGCGCCGTCGACCACGATGAGCCCGGGCAGGTTGTGACTGGCCAGCAGGCGGGCCGCCTCCAGCGCGGGAGTGTCGACGGTGATGGTGGGGAAGGGCACCGCGAGATCTCGGGCTCGCACGGACGACTCCTGGGGGCTGGTCGGGACGTGGTCCATCACACGCCGACCAGACTTCCCGGCACACCGGTGATCACTCTAGCTGCCCGCCGGCCCCGGCCCGGCGAACGACCGGCCAGATGAGCCGGTTTTCCACCCCGCGCCGCGGACTACGCCGGCCCGGCCGGGTACGCCCGGGTCTCGCTCGCCTTGACCGCCGCCCACACCCGCTGCCCGGGCTCCAGTCGCAGCTGGGCGGCGGCGGCCGGGGTGACGTCGGCGGCGGCCGGGACCGGGCCGGCGAGTTGCACCCGCAGGTTGTCCCCGTGCCGCTGCACGCCGGCGACGGTGGCCGGCCAGGTGTTGCGGGGGCTGCCGTCGGGCTGCCGCGGGTGCAGGGCCACGGCGGCGGGCCGGAAGACCACGAAGGCGTCGCCGTCCAGCCGGTCGGCGGTGGCCAGGGCGAAGCCGTCGCCGAGGCGTACCCGGTGCCCGTCGGCGTGGCCCCGGTAGAGGTTCAGCCCGACGAGGCGGGCGACGTAGTCGGTGCGCGGCCGGGCGGTGACGGTGGCGGCGTCCCCCTCCTGCACCACCCGACCGTCCTCGACGATGACCAACCGGTCGGCCAGGGCGAGCGCGTCCAGCGGGTCGTGGGTGACCAGCAGCGTCGCGCCGTCGTGGTCGGCCAGGTGCCGGTGCAGGTGGGCCCGGGTGTCCAGGCGGGTCCGGGCGTCCAGCGCCGCCAGCGGCTCGTCGAGCAGGAGCAACCGCGGGCGTACGGCGAGCGCGCGGGCCAGGGCGACCCGCTGGGCCTGCCCACCGGAGAGCTGCCGCGGCCGGCTCCGGGTGTGCCCGGACAGCCCGACCCGGTCCAGCCAGCCGGCCGCCTGCTCGCGGGCGGCCCGCCGGTCGAGGCCCTGCCGGCGGGGGCCGAACGCGACGTTGTCCAGCGCGCTCAGGTGCGGGAAGAGCAGGTAGTCCTGGAACACCACGCCGACCTGGCGCCGCTCCGGCGGGATCCACCGGGCCCGGTCGGGCCGGTCCAGGTCGACGCCGTCGAGCAGGACGTGGCCGGCGGTGAGCGGCTGGAGCCCGGCGAGGGCCCGCAGGGCGGTGGTCTTGCCGGCGCCGTTCGGGCCGAGCAGCGCGACCACCTCGCCGGCGCTCACGCTCAGCCGGACGTCGAGTCGGAAGGCGTCCCGGTCGACGACCAGGTGGCCGTCCAGCAGCGGGGCGCTCACGGGCTGGTGATCCAGCGGTCACGCAGGCCGGCGAGGATCGCCACCGAGACGGTGAGCAGGATCAGGCTGAGCACGATCGCCGCGTCCAGGTCGGTCTCCAGGGCCAGGTAGACGGCGAGCGGCATGGTCTGGGTGCGGCCCGGATAGTTGCCGGCGAAGGTGATCGTCGCCCCGAACTCGCCCAGCGCCCGGGCCCAGCAGAGCACCGCGCCGGCGGCGACGCCGGGAGCGATCAGCGGCAGGGTGACGTGGGTGAAGGTGGTCCACCGGCCCGCGCCGAGGGTGGCCGCCGCCTCCTCGTAGCGGCTGTCCGCGCCGCGCAGCGCGCCCTCGACGGCGATGATCAGGAACGGCATCGCCACGAACGCCTCGGCGAGCACCACGCCGGTGGTGGTGAACGGCAGGGTGAGGCCGAAGGCAGCGTCCAGCCACCGCCCGAGCAGCCCGTTGCGGCCGAACACCAGCAGCAACGCCACGCCGCCGACGACCGGGGGCAGCACCAGCGGCACGGTGACCAGGGCCCGCACCACCCGACGGCCGGGGAACTCCAGCCGCGCCAGCAGCCAGGCCAGGGGGACGCCGCAGGCCAGGCAGAGCAGGGTGGCCAGGGTGGCGCACTGCACCGACAGCCGTAGCGCGGTGAGCACGCCCGGCGCGGTCAGCCGCTGCGGCAGCGTCGCCCACGGGGTACGCGCCAGCAGCCCGACCAGCGGCAGCACCAGGAAGAGCAGCCCCAGCCCGGCCGGTACGAGCAGCGCGACCGGCACCCGCCGGCCGGGCCGCCGGCGGGTACGCGGCGCGGCGGCCCCCGGTGCGGCGGTCACGACCCGGTGGGCGGCTGGAAGCCGGCGTCGGTGAGCACGGCGCGGCCCTGATCGGAGCGGATGTGGTCAACGAAGGCGCGGGCGGCGGTCGGGTTCGGCGCGTGCTTCAGCACCACCACCGGGTAGTCGTTGACGGCGCCGGCGGACTCGGGGAACTCCACGCCGTCGACCTTCGCGGCGGCGGACCGGACGTCGGTGCGGTAGACCAGCGCGGCGTCGACCTCGCCGAGCGTCACCTTGGACAGCGCGCCCTTGACGTCCTGCTCCAGCGTCACCGGTGTCAGCTGCACGCCCGCCGCGCCGAGCACCTCGGCGGCGGCCGCGCCGCAGGGCACCTGCTCGGCGCAGAGCGCCACCTTGGCGCCGGGCCTGGTCAGGTCGGCCAACCCGGCGACCCCGGCGGGGTTGCCCTTCGGCACGGCGATGACGAGCCGGTTGCGGGCGAAGACGGTGGGGGAGCCGACGGTGGCGCCCGCGTCGGTGACGGTGGCCATGTTCTTAGGAGCGGCCGAGGCGAACACGTCCGCCGGGGCGCCCTGGGTGAGGTGGGTGGCCAGGGCCGAGCTGCCGGCGAAGTTGAAAATGACCCGCACACCCGGGTGCGCGTCCTCGAACTGGCGGCCCAGCGTGGTGAAGGACTCGGTCAGCGACGCGGCGGCGAAGACGGTCACGGCGCCGGTGACCCCGGTCGGGCCGCCGTCGTCGGCGTCGCCGCCGCAGCCGGCGAGGCCGAGCGAGGCCACCATCGGCAGGACGGCCAGCGCGGCGCGGACCCTCGTCACCAGCTGTTCCTCCCGCGCAGCGGCGCGGCCCGTTCGACCACGACCGTGGTGGATTTGATCACGGCGACCGCGACCGAGCCGACCGTCAGGCCCAGCTCGTCGACCGCCTCCCGGCTCATCAGCGAGACCACCCGGAACGGGCCGGCCTGGATGTCGACCTGCGCCATCACCGTGTCCCGGACGACGGCGGTGACGATCCCGCGCAGCCGGTTGCGGGCCGAGGAGAACTCGGCGCGCCCGTCCGGCTCGGCGGCCTGGGCCCGGACGAAGCCGGCCAGCTCGACGCCGTCGACCAGCCGGTGGCCGTGCTCGTCCCGGGTCGCCGGCAGGCGTCCGGCGTCCACCCAGCGCCGCACGGTGTCGGTGCTGACGCCCAACAGCTCGGCGGCCTCGCTGATCCGGAACACGGTCACCGGGTCACCCTAGCGGCTCGCGTCTGCGTGGCGGAAGCGGTGACGTGCCTCGCGTACCCGAGGGTGATGGCGGGCGGACGGCCGCATCTGCGGGTGCGGCGGTGGGTCCGGCGGGCGCCGGCGCGACGACGGCGGTCGGCCGCCGCGGAACGCGACGACCGACCGCCGGTGGTACGGGTCGGATCAGCTCAGGGTGAGCGCGGTGTCGTCCACCACGAAGGACGTCTGCAGCGAGCTGTCCTCCACCCCGCTGAACGAGATGGTCGCGGTGGTGCCGGCGAGCGAGGAGACGTCGAAGGTCTTCTGCACGTAGCCGGCCGCGGCGTTGACGTTGGAGTACGTCGCCAGGGTGGTGCCGCCGGCCTTGACGGTCAGCCTGTCGTACGCGGTGGTGCCCGACTCGGCCGTGTCGATGTGCAGCCAGAAGCTGAGGGTGGCGCGGCACCCGGCCGGGATGCTCACCGACTGCGACAGGGTGTCGGTGTGGGTGGAGCCGTACCCGTCCATCCAGGCCTTGTAGGAACCGCCGTGCGCGGCCTGGCTGGTCGAGTTGGTGATCACGCCCGAGGACGCGGTCCAGCTGACGGCGCCGGACTCGAAGCCGGGGTTGGCCAGCTTCTGGCCGGAGCAGGTGCCCGACGGCGGGGTGGTCGTGGTGGTCGGGGTCGGCGTCGGGCTGGTGCTGCACGTCGGGTCGGCGGTCTGGGCCGGGACGCTGACGGCGTTCCAGGCGGCCTTGACCGTGTCGAACTCGGCGCAGCTGCCCGGGTAGAGGTTCTTGGCGGCCTGCAGCGTCCAGGTGCGGTACTTCAGGTACGACGAGGACGACGTCTTGAGCAGCATCGCGTTGTACATGATCTTGATGGCCTTCTGGATGCCGAGGCCGGTCACGGTGCTGCCGTTGCAGGTCGGGCTGGTCGGTTGGCCGTTAGTCGGGTTGCTGCCCATGGCCAGCAGGTAGAACCAGTGGTTGCCGGGGCCGGCCGCGGCGTGCACCTCCTGGGTGGGAATGCTGCTGGAGTAGCAGTTGGCGTCACCCACCGCAGACGGGTTGTACATGTTGCGGATCGGGCCGTTGCCGACCAGGTTGATCTTCTCGCCGACCAGGAAGTCCGGGGCGTCGTAGGTGGAGGGCTCGTTGGCGAACCACTCGGTGGCGGCGCCGAAGGTGTCGGCGACGAACTCCTGGGTGTTGCCGCCGGAGATGCCGCCCGGCGTCTTGTCGTCGATGCCGTGGCCGATCTCGTGGGCGACCACGTCGATCGAGCTGATCCACTGACCGGCGGTGTTCTTGCCGATCTGGACCTGGGTCCCGTCGTAGTAGGCGTTCTGGTCGTTGAGGCCGACCCGGATCGGCCAGGCGCCGCCGGTGCCGTTGGCGCCGTTGCGGCCCAGCCACTGGGAGAGCATCTTGTGCTGGGTCTGCGCGGCGAAGAGCGCGTCGACGCAGCCGGTTTCCTTGCTCGTTCCGCTGCCGTTGCCCCACGCGTCGTCCGAGCCGGAGAACGTGGTGTTGGTGGCCGCGTCCTGGCAGCTCTGGTTGGTGACGTTCGGGTCCTTGAGCGAGTACGTGCTCCCGGACAGGGTGGTGTTGAGCGCCAGCGGGCTCGGCCCGTTGTAGTAACCGGTGCCGGTGCCGTCCATGACCCGTTCCCGGGTCCGCAGCACCTTTCCGGTGGCGGTGTCCACGTCCACGGTCAGCCGGCTCGGGCCCTCGGCCGAGGTGCCGGCGAGGGTGGTCTGCCAGGCCAGCGTGGGCGTGTCGGCGAGGTTGTAGACGACGAGGGTGGTGCCCTCGACCCCGGCGACCGTGCGCAGCTGGGCGCGGGCCGTCTTCTCCGCCGTCGCGGCGGTGAGCTTCGGGGTCGTGGCGATCTCGCCGAGCGGCCGTTGCTGGGCCACCGAGGCGTAGGTGACCTGGCCGGCGGAGTTCGTGGCCAGGACGAAGTCGCCGCCCTCCACCGGCAGGCCCTTGTAGGTGCGCTCGTACGGCACGTACTGGGTGCCCGCGGAGGAGATGACCGGCTTCTGGACGAACCCGTCGTTGGCGCCGGCGTGCAGGTACTGCGGCCGGCTGGCCACCAGCGAGCTGGCCGCGCTGGCGGCGAGCGCGCGGGCCTCGGCGGGTGCCGGGGCCGGGCTCGGGGGTGCGGCCTGGACGGCCGCCGCGGTTCCCGCGGCGAGCAGGCCGGCCGCTGCCGCGCCGGAGAGCGCGACGAGGCGAGGTGAGATCTTCAAAGGGGCGCTCCTGTTCTGGGTCGGCGCGTCCGTTGCCCGGTGGGGTGGCGCGCCGGTCGAGCGAAAGCAGGTGCGACGGCGGTCTCCGGAGCTGCCGGCGTGCCCGGAGTGACGACCGGCCGTCGCGCGTCGCCGGGGGTTGGCGACGTGCTGGAGGCACGATCACACGCGCAACCATTGATATCAATGGGTTGACTCGGGCAACCGATGGTGGTGGCGTTCATCCGGTTGTTTCGGTCAGGTGAACGGGGGTCCACCCGTCGCGGTCTGAACAGGTGATCTCTGTCGGGGACGCGGGACGGCCGCTGCCTGACTCGCGCGTTTTGCCGCTAGGTGCATGTTGCGTGCACAGGTGCAGAGCGGCGGCAATCCGTCATGTTCGCCCTGTCCGTCATGGTGGCTGGATCACCAGAGGGCCACCTGACCTGGCCCGACCAACGGGCAGCCGGCACCCGGCAGGGGCACAATGTGGCCATGCGGCAGGGGTTCGCTCACCAGGCGGTTCTCGACATGGCGCCGGACGCCGATCCGGGCGCGCCCGGGGCGGCCATCACCACGGCCCTGTGCGGCCACTGGGAACACGAGCCGCCCTGTCCGGTGGCCCCCCACCACACCCGGGCCGAGCGGTCCGGTGACGAGGTACGCCTGCACATCCTCTTCGCGACCGAACCGCACCTGGAGGAGCGGGTGCGGCAGGACATCGACCGTGCCCTGGCGCGCGGCGAGCTGCGCGGCCCCGACGGCGGGACGACCCGGTGGCGGCTGCGGCTGAGCGGACCGAGCGAGCCGTCGCCCGGGGAGGCGGAGCACCTCGAGCGGCTGACCCGCGGCTAGAGCGTGTCTTTCGGATGTGTGATTGAGGGTCCGCCATCACCTCGTCCTGAGTGGATGGTGGCGTGAGCACCGGTAGGTCAACTGGTCCGGCTGCTCGACGACGTGGCCGTCGCTGCGCTTCTATCCTGGCGGCTGTGGCCGCCCAATGGACGACCGCCGACGCCTGGGTCTTCTCCTCCATCCAGGGGACCGGCCCTGACGACGGCTGCACACTGACCCAGATCATCACGAAGGCCGACGCGACAAACCACGCCATCCTGACCGAGGCCGAGTTCACCCGAGCCGTGCCCCGCCTGGTCGCCGCCGGTCTGATCGGCGCCGACGCCGAAGCCGATCTCTACTGGCCCACCGAGGCCGGACGGTCACTGTATCGACAACGGATGACACGACGTGGTCTGTCTGGCTGGCTGGACGTGATACCACCGGCGTTGCGCCGGCTCGGCGAGCCTCAGGACCGCCCTTGGTCCTTGCCGACCGGCGCCTTCGACCGCGCCACCCGCGAACATCTGAAGCGCGCCAGCGAGACTCTCAAGAGCCTGGGCGTACCCCGACAAGATCCAGGAGCCACACCCTGAAGCGCCTGGCCAGAAGTCTTGTCCGTAACCCTCGGGTAGCCAGGGTGAGGTCCAGGGTGCGGTGGTGATGAGGTTCTGGTCGAGGGTGCGGTGGCGTACCCGTGCGCGGGGCGCATACTGATCGTGGCCTCGTCGTGGTCTGGTCCTGTGTGGTAGCCGAATCCAAACCCCGACGGGGCCTTGACGTCGGCAGCAACATCAACTCGGGCGAGTTACGGACATTACTTCCGGCAGCCCCGCTGAGGACTGGGCATATGGGACTGCAATACGCATACTTTACGGCCGAGGATGACGAGGCCGCCGCGGCGGCCTTCGCGCTGGGGGCATGGCCACCGCCCACCTTCCCCACCGAGGAAATCGGGCTGACCGAGGACGTCCGGCTGGACGACCTTGCTGATCTGGAAAGTCTGCTCACCGGCCGGAGCGCCCAAGTGATCACGGCGGATCCCCGGTGCTACGCCAAGATTGTCACCGAGTTCGACGAGGATGCGGGTGTCGACCTGTGCGGCATCATGGCGGTGACCGACACGTTCATCCAGGCGCTGGCCGCCGCAGACCTGTCCACGCTGCGAAAAATGTCTCACGGCTACTACGGTTACGACTACTACGTGGGCGCCTTGCGGGCGCTGGCGGCCGTTGCACAGCACGCGGTGGCGCGTGGGCATCGCATGTACTGCTTCTGGGTGGTGTGACTCCTGGAACCCACCCCGGCCGCCAATGGTTACGTGCAGAACTTCAGGACAACTGCTTAGACCCGTCCGCCGCCCGGTGTCCCGGGGCCGTGGGCGCGGCTGACCTACCATGCGGGCGTGGCGAACTTCGATGCGTCGTCGGCGGTCACGATGGTCTGGCAGCGGCAGAGCGTCTGGTCGCATGCCGCGGCGGCCGAGAAACGGCGCGTCGTGCGCGCACGGCGTACGGTCGCCGGCCTCACCATCGGCGCCGCCGTCGCCGGCTCCCTCGCCACCCAGCTCGGCGAGTCGCACCGGACGGCCAGCCGCGCGCTGGCCATCCTCGCCGCCGCCGCGCTGCTGCTGGTGCCGGTGGCGGCGAGGTGGACCTCGCGGGACACGGTCCACGCGTGGACCCGGCTGCGGTCGGTCTCCGAGGCGTTGAAGGCCGACGTCCACCGCTACCTGGCCGGGGTGGCGCCGTTCGCCGGCGCCGACCGCGACCGGGTGCTGCTGCGGCGCGCCGACACCCTGCTGGACGACTCGGGTGACCTGGTCGGGCGGACCGTCGGCCGCGCGCCGGTCGCCCGGCCGCTGCCCGACATCCACGACGTGCCGAGCTATCTCACCGCCCGGGTGCGGGGGCAGGTGACGGGCTACTACACGCCGATGGCGCGGCGGATGGCCCGGCTGGCCGCGCGCGTCCGGTGGGCCGCGACGGCGGTGACCGTGGCCAGCGCCCTGCTCGCCGCGACCGTCGGGGTGCTCGGCGACGGGCTGGGCCTGACCGCGTGGCTCGGGGTCGCGGCGACCGTGACGACCGCCCTGGTCGGCTACGGGGCCGCGGAGCAGTACGAGGCCCAGCAGATCGAGTTCGCCCGGACGGCCGACCAGCTGACCCGGCTCTGCGTGACCCGCGAGACCGGGCACGGCTGGACCGACGACGACGCGTTCGTCGCCGAGGCCGAGCGGATCATCTCGCTCTCCAACGAGGGCTGGATGGCGAAGATGATTGAAGAAGATGGCGCAGCGCAGCAGTGACATCACAGCGAGTGCAATATATTATCTTCGATGGTGTCGTCGACCGTGGATGTCGACCGACCATCAACCGCATATGGGGGAACCGACGTGGATCGCATCGCAGTCCGTCCCGACCCGACCCCGACCCCGAGCCCGCCGCCACTGGACGACCTGCGGCACACACCGCTCGGCCAGATCTCCCTCTCCCGGGCGAGCGCCGTCGCCCGTGTCCACGACCGCAGGGTCGACCGCCCGACCGGCGTCGATGTCGCAGGCTTCGGCTCTTCGATCTGACGCTGGCGGGCCGGGCAAGAAGCCGCCCGGGCGGGTCAGCCCGCTGAGTCAGTACGTGCTCAAGCTGACCAGCCGCTGCGACCTCGCCTGCGACCACTGCTACGTCTACCAGCATCCCGACCAGTCCTGGCGCCACCAGCCGCATGTGATGGCGGCGTCCACACTGGAGCGGGCGGCGCGCCGGATCGCCGAACACGCCGCGGCGCACGGGCTCGACACCGTCCGCGTCGTGCTGCACGGCGGTGAGCCGCTGCTGGCCGGCGCGGGCGGCCTGGCCGCCGCCGCCGCCGAGCTGCGCCGCCGGATCGACCCGGTGGCGCGGCTCGACCTGCGGATGCAGTCCAACGGCGTGCTGCTCACGCCGCGCATCTGCGACGTGCTGGTCGCGTACGACGTGAAGGTCGGCATCTCGCTCGACGGCGATCTGGCGGCCAACGACCTGCACCGCCGCTACGCCAGCGGCCAGAGCAGCCACGCCGCCGTGCTGCGCGGGCTGGCGCTGCTGCGCCGCCCCGAATACCGGTCCAGCTACGCGGGCATCCTGTGCACCATCGACCTGGCCAACGACCCGGTCGCGGTCTACGAGGCGCTGCTGGCCCAGGAGCCGCCGCAGATCGACTTCCTGCTTCCGCACGCCAACTGGGAGCGCCCGCCGGCGCGCCCCGAGGGGGTGCCCACCCCGTACGCCGACTGGCTGCTGGCGATCCACCGGCGGTGGCTGGCCGACGGGCGGCCGGTGCCGATCCGGCTGCTGGAATCCCTGCTCTCCACCGCCTCCGGCGGGACCACCCGGACCGAGGCGGTCGGGCTGGGCTTCGCCGACCTGGTGGTCATCGAGACGGACGGGACCTTCGAGCAGGTCGACTCCCTCAAGTCGGCCTACGACGGCGCCCCGGCCACCGGGCTGGACATCTTCCGCCACCGGGTCGACGACGCCGCCGCCCACCCCATGATCGCCATCCGGCAGACCGGCCTCGCCGGCCTCTGCGCCACCTGCCGGGAGTGCGAGGTCGTGCGGCAGTGCGGCGGCGGGCTCTTCGCCCACCGGTACCGCCCCGACACCGGCTTCGACAACCCCTCGGCCTACTGCGCAGACCTCAAGGAACTGATCCACGCGATGACGCCCGCCGACGTACCCGCCCAGCGGCAGCCCACCGACGCGCTGAGCCCTACGGTGCTCGACGACCTCGGCACCGGCTACGGCACCGTGGAGTCGGCCCGCCACCTCGCCTCGGTCCACCTCGGGCTGGTCCGCGCGCTACTGGTCGACCTCAGTCCCCGCGCGGCGCACGACGAGCGGGCCGCGGCCGGCTGGCAGCTGCTGGTCGACCTCGACCGCACCGCCCCCGAGGCCGTCCGCGCCGTGCTCGAGCACCCGTTCGTCCGTCGCTGGGCGCAGCGGTGCCGCGACGACGCGACCGCCGACCTGGCGTACCTGGCGTGCGTGGCGGCCGCCGCCGCGATCCGTGCCGGAGCCGACGCCGAGCTCACCGTGCCGGCCCGCGACGGGGCGCTGAGCCTGCCCACGCTCGGCGCGCTCGCCGTCGACGCCGACGAGGAGGCGGTGTTCCTGTCCATCCACGACGGGGGGTTCACCGCGCGGGCCGGCGGGCGCCGGATCACCGTGCGGCCCGGCCGGCCGGACCTTCCGGACGGCTGGCGGCCGGTGCGGGCGGCGGTCGCCGACGGGCACCACGTCCTGTTGGAGGACACCGACCCGTACCGGGACTGTTTCGCGGTGCCGGTCGCGGCCCGGCTGCCGGCGGCCACCGCCGACGGATGGACCCGGCAGCTGACCCGGGCGCTGCGCCGCGTCGACGTCGAGGCCGGCGGGTACGCCCCGGGCCTGCGGACGCTGCTGCGCGCGGTGGTGCCGCTGGAGGCCGACGAGGGCGGGATGCAGCGAAGCGCCGCCGCCGGGGCCGCCTTCGGCGCGGTCGCCGTGGCGCCGGTCGAGGACGACGGGGCGCTCGCGGTGCTGCTGGTGCACGAGGTGCAGCACCTCAAGATGCACGCGGTGCTGGACGTGTGCGACCTGTTCGACCGGCACGACCGGCGCCGGCTGACCGTGCCCTGGCGGGCCGACCCGCGACCGGTGGAGGGCGTCCTGCACGGCACGTACGCCCACCTGGCCGTCGCCGACGTGTGGCGCCGCCGGCCCGGCGGCGCGGCGGCGACCGCCTTCCGCCGCTACCGGGACTGGACCGACGGCGCCCTCGTCGCGCTGCTCGGCCTGGGTGCGCTGACCGCCACCGGCGAGCGGTTCGCGCACCGGATGCGCGACACACTGGACAGCTGGTCGTGACCCCCGATGCCGCCGCGGTCACTGCTCCGGGCACCGATCGGCCCCGGCGCGGATGACGGGGGCACCCGGTATTGCGTACGCCGATACTGTGGACGGTTCAGGGTGTCCCACGTCGGGCGGGAGCGGCAGGTGACCGAGGAAGAGTTCCGGGTCGACCCAGGGGCGCCGGTGTTCTTCCTCAGCTACGCCCGGACGAAGAACCGGGTGGCCGCGCCCCCGCGGGACACCAACAGCAAGGTGTTCCAGCTCTTCGTGGACCTCTCCGACCACGTGGTCGAGCTGCTCGGCCTGCCGCCGGGGCGCCCGGCCGGCTTCATGGACCGGATGATCGACGGCGGGCAGCTCTGGACGGAGGACCTGGCCTTCGCCGCCGGTCACAGCCAGGTCTTCATCCCGCTGATCTCGCCGCAGTACCTCAACAGCGCCTGGTGCGCCCGCGAGTGGGACGCCTTCGCCCGCCGCCGCTTCACCCTGCGCCCGGGGGCGGCGGCCACAGCGGGGGAGACCCCGATCATCCCGGTCAACTGGTCGGTGGTGGAGCGGCAGCAGGTGCCGCCGGTCGTGTCGCAGCGGCAGATGTTCACCCCCACCCGGTTACCCTCGGACATCGCCCCGCAGTACCACGACGAGGGCATCTACGGCCTGCTCAGCCTCGGCAAGAACGGCAAGGACGCCTACGACGCGGTGGTGTGGCGCCTGGCGCAACGGGTCGCCAAGGCGTACCACACGCACTGGGTGCAGGCCCAGGTCCCCGCCGACATGCAACAGCTCCGCGCGACGTTCGAGGAGGTCGGGCATGACCTGGTCTGACGCTTCCTCGTCCGGCGCGCCGCCGGGCCGGCAGACGTACTTCTTCCTCAGCTACGCGCACTCGGTGCCGCTGTCCGCGTCGGCCCGCCCCGACACCGACTTCTGGGTCAACCGGTTCTTCCAGGACCTCGGCACCGCCGTGCGACGCGGCGCCCGCCGCACCGGCGAGCTGGACGTGGGGTTCTTCGACGGGCTGGTCAGCCCCGGCGCCGACCTCAAGCAGACGCTCACCGACGCGCTCAGCGTCGCCCACGTCTTCGTGCCGCTCTACTCGCCCAAGTACTTCAGCAACGCCTGGGCGGTCGGCGAGCGGGACTCGTTCCGCAGCCGGCTCAGCCGGCTGGCGCCCGGCCGGGCCGCGCGGCACATCCTGCCGGTGCTCTGGCTGCCCCTGTCGCCCTGGGAGGAGCGGCCCGAGACGGCGCAGGCGCTGGCGCTGGTCGGCGACGGCGTCGAACGCGCCGACTACGCCGAGAACGGGTTGCGGGCGCTGTGCAAGCTCAGCGCCTACCGCCGGCAGTACGAGAGCATCCTGTCCGTGCTCGCCGAACGGATCATCACGGTGGCCGAGAGCGAGCCGCTCGCCCCGTCCCGCGCCGTGACCGTGACCAGCAACCCGGTGACCGACAGCGGGGAGACCGCCCTGGTGGTCACCACGCTCACCCCGCACGACCCGCGCTGGCGGCCGTACGGCGACCAGCACGAGCTGGCCGTCGCCGACTACGTCGCGGCCACCGCTGAGCGGCTGGGCCTGTCCACCCGGGTGGTCGCCTTCGCCGACGCCCGCGCCCAGGCTCCGCTGTGCCCCACCGTCGTACTGGTGGACGCGGCCATCGGCGCCGAGGCCGCGCGCGACGCCGTCGACGGGCTGCCCCGCTGGGCGGTGCCGCTGGTCATCGCCGCCGAGGGTGAGCGTGGCGAGACGACGCCCGAGGCGATCGCCGGTACGTTGCAGGACGCCCGCTTTCCGCAGGTGCTGCCGGTGCGGGACATCGCGGAGTTCGAGCGCTGCGCGCCGCAGCTGGTGATCGAGGCCCGTAAGCAGTTCCTCCGACACGGTCCGGTCGATCCACCCGACGGCCCGGCCGTGCCCCGGCCGAGCCTGCGTCCGGCCGGCGCATCAGACGTAGGACGAGGGAAGGAAGACCGATGACGGGACCGCGCGATGGCCAGGTCGTCACCTTCTACTCATACAAGGGTGGCACCGGCCGCACGATGGCGCTGGCCAACACGGCCTGGATCCTGGCCGCGAACGGGCAGCGCGTGCTCGTCGCCGACTGGGACCTGGAATCCCCCGGCCTGCACCGGTTCTACGCGCCGTTCCTCGACCCCGAGCAGGTCGCCTCCACCGGCGGGGTGATGGACCTGATCCTGGAGTACGAGTGGGAGAACGCCCGGCGGCGCGCCGAGTCCGACGCCGCCGCCCGCCCCGGTGACTGGCACCGCCAGTTCGCCCGGGTGCACAAGTACGCCTTCTCGGTGAACTGGGAGTTCCCCGGCGGCGGCAGCCTCGACCTGCTGCTCGCCGGCCGGCACAACCCCGACTACGCCACCAGCGTCACCGGCCTGAACTGGGACAACTTCTACAACCGCCTCGGCGGCGCGCAGTTCTTCGACGCGCTGCGCGAGGACATGAAGCGGCACTACGACTACACGCTGATCGACAGCCGCACCGGCATCAGCGACGTCGCCGAGATCTGCACCATCCACCTGCCGGACGTGCTGGTGGACTGTTTCACCCTCAGCGACCAGGGCATCGACGGCGCCTCGGCGGTCGCCCGCCGGGTCCGGGGCTACGAGGGACGCCGCGCGCGGCGGGTGCTGCCGGTGCCGATGCGGGTCGACGACGGGGAGAAGGGCAAGCGGGACGCCGGCCGGACACTGGCGATGCAGCGCTTCGCCGGCCTGCCCAGCGGCATGACCGACGCCGAACGCCAGGAGTACTGGCTGACCGTCGAGGTGCCCTACCGGGCGTACTACGCCTACGAGGAGACGCTGGCGACCTTCGGTGACGAGCCGGGCGGCCGGACCACCCTGCTGTCCGCGTACGAGACGTTGACCAGCCACATCACCAACGGCCGGATCGGCTCGCTGCCCCGGCTCGACGAGGCGCTGCGCCGGCAGACCGTCCAGCGTTTCGAGCGCAAGCCGGCCGTCCCCGACGAGCTGATCGTGCTGCGGCACGCCGCCGAGGACCAGGCCTGGGCGGAGTGGGTGCAGGCGGTGCTCACCGGCGCGGACCTGCGGGTGCTGACCGTCGCGCCGGGCGCGGTGGCGCCGGTGAAGGCCGACACCGCCTCCCGCGAGCTGCGGCTGGTCTCCCGGGCGTACGTCGCGGCGCGGGACCGGCTCGGCCCGGACGTCGTCGGGCGCGGTGGCACCACCCTGGCCGTGCACCTCGACGACACCCCGCCCGCCCCGGACGTCCCCGTCGGCAGCTGGACCTCGGTGCACAACCGCGGCGTCGAGGCCGCCACCGAGCAACTGCTCAAGCTCGTCGGGCGGCCCACCGGCGACGCCGGGCGGAGCCTGCCGGGCGCCCGCTTCCCGGCCGTCGGGGCGGAGGTGTTCAACCCGCCCGGCCGCAACGTCCGCTTCACCGGCCGCGAGCAGCTGCTGCGCCGACTGCGCGAGGAGCTGAAGGCCGGCGGCACCGAGCGCACCCCGGTGGCGCTGCTCGGCGGCGCCGGCATCGGCAAGACCCAGCTGGCCATCGAGTACGCGCACCGCTTCCGCGGCGCGTACGACATCGTCTGGTGGATCGACGCGGACCCGCCGCAGTTCGTCGACGTGCAGGTGTCCGACCTCGGCCGCGAACTCGGCCTGCCGGAGCTGCCGACCATTCCGGAGAAGACCCGGGCCGTGCGGCAGTGGCTCAGCCGCGCCGAGCGCCACGAGGACGGCGGCCAGCCACCCCGGTGGCTGCTGGTGTTCGACAACGCCGACCAGTACGAGCACGTCAAGGACTTCCTGCCGCAGGGCAACGGGCACGTCCTGGTCACCACCCGCAACCCGGACTGGGGGGACCTGGCCCGGGCGGTGGACGTGGAGGCGTTCCAGCGGACGGAGAGCGTGTCGCACCTGCGCGCCCGCATCGGCGAGCAGCTGATGAGCGTCGCCGAGGCCGAGCAGGTCGCCGAGGCGGTGGAGAACATCCCGATCCTGGTCGCGATGGCCGGCGCCTGGCTGGCCGACACCGGCACTCCGGTGGGCGACTACCTGGCCGGGCTGGAACGCACCGGCCCGGAGACCGACGTGTGGGGCCACTCCCTGCAGCGGCTCAAGGAGCAGTCCGCCGGCGCGTACCGGCTGCTGCAGCTCTCCTCGGTGCTGGCGCCGGAGATCTCCCTGGACCTGCTCTACGGCGACCAGGTGGCCCGGGTCATCGCGCCGCACGACCCGGTGGTGGCGGCCCGGGTCGCCGACCGGGTGTCCGAGCGGGACATCGCGGCGGCCCTGGTGCAGCGGATCAACCGGCTCGCGTTGATCAAGGTGGACCTGCACGCCCAGCGGGTGCAGGTGCACCGCCTGCTCCAGGCCGCGCTGCGGGTGCGGATGTCCGACACCGAGCTGAACGAGATCAAGCACGACGTGCACCGGATCCTCGCCGGGTCGCGCCCGTCGGGCGAGGTGGAGGACCCGGCCGTGCAGGACCGGTTCCGCATCCTCTGGCCGCACCTGGACGGCTCCGACGCCGTCTCCTGCCAGGACGACAACGTCCGCCAGCTGGTGATCGACCGGATCCGGTACATCTACCTCAACGGCGGCTACGAGCAGGGCGAGCAGTACGCGCGGCAGGCCGACAAGACCTGGTCGACGCGGCTGGAGGAGCTGTCACCGGACTCGCCGCCGCACCGGGCGCTGCGGGTGCAACTGCTGCACCTGCGGTTCAACTGGGCAAACCTGCTGCGCGGCCTGGGCCGGTTCGAGGAGGCCCGGCAGCTCGACGAGGACACCCTGCGCCAGCAGGAGGAGCTGATCGGCGCCAGCCACCCGTACACGCTGATGACGGCCGGCAGCTACGCCGGCGACCTGCGCGCCCTCGGCCGCTACCGGGAGGCGCTGGAGCGGGACCTGCGCACCTACTCCGCCTCGGTGGAGGTGTTCGGCGAGGACAACCGCCGCACCCTGGTCGCCGCCAACAACCTGGCCGCCTCCTACCAGCTGATGGGCCAGTTCGCCCGGTCGCGGGAGCTGGACGAGAGCACCTACCGCCGGCTGCGGCTGGTGCTGGGCGCCGAGCACCCGCGGACCCTCTTCTCCGCCAGCAACCTGGCCCGGGACCTGCGCGAGGTCGGCGAGTACGAGCGGTCGGTGTCGCTGCTGCGGGGCGTGGTGGAGGGCTACCGCCGGCTCTTCGGCGAGCACTCCCGCGACGCGCTCGTCGCCCAGGCCAACCTCGCCGTGTCGCTGCGCAGCACCGGGGAGATCGACGAGGCGGCCGAGCTGCTCGACGTCGCCTACGAGCGGCTGCGCACCAGCTTCGGCCCGACCAGCCCGGACACCCTGTTCAGCTGGTTGAGCCGTACGGCGAACATGATGCTCCAGGGGCAGGGCGCCCGGGCCCGGGCCGAGCTGGCCGAGGTCGGGCAGATGTTCGCCCAGGTGTTCGGCGCCGAGCACCCGTACGCGCTGGTCTGCCGCAACAATCTCGCGGTGGCGACCTGGGACGCGGGGGAGCACGCCACGGCCCGGACGCTCGCCGAGTCCGCCGCCGAGGCGCTGCGCGCGGCGCTGGAGGAGCGGCATCCGTTCGCGATGGCGGCGGCGAACAACGCGGCGGTCTTCGACATCTACTCCGGTGAGCTGGAGGAGGGCCGGGCGCGACTGCGGACCGTCGTGGAGCGGATGGTCGAGGTGCTCGGCCCCGAACACCCCGACACCCTGCGCGGCCTGGGCAACCTGGAGGTCGTCCACCAGATGGCCTCGGGCGGGCTGGTGAGCATCGGCCGGACCCGGATCGCCGACCGGCTGGCCGACCGGATCGGTCAGCGGCATCCGAGCGTGGTGGTGCTGCGCGACGGCCGGCTGGTGCGCCGGGTCGTCGACCCGCACCCCTACTGATCGGGTCGGCTGCCGATCAGCACGTCCCGGCCCACCGGCGCGCCGACGTCGGTGAGCCAGCGCAGCATGCGCGGCAGCTCCTCGACGGCGTCGAAGTGCGCCGCGCCGGGCTGGACCTCCACCTCGGCGCCCGGAATCTGACCGGCCAGCCACCGTGCGTGGCTGGCCGGGGCGAAGGTGTCCTCCGCGCCGTGCCACAGCCGTACCGGCGTCACCGCGGTGTCGATCGCCCCGAGGTCGAACTTCCAGCTCCGCCGCAGCGCCAGCACGTCGTCGATCCACCCGTACGGGCCGGCGCGCAGCGCCTCCTCGTAGGTGTCGGTGATGAGCCGGCGCAGCGCCGCGTCGTTGACCGCCCGCCGGTCCGCCGCGCTCATCTCCACCATCAGCTCCTCCAGCAGGAACCGCGGATCCTCGACCGCCCGGGCGGCGCGGCGCCGGATCTGCTCGATCACCGAGGCGGTGTCGCGGTTGCCGTCGCCGCCGAAGCCGCGCACGTTGTCGCTGTTCATCCCGGCGAACCAGTCCAGCTGCGTGGTGTCGGCCGGGGCGAAGCTGACCAGCGCCGCGACCCGGGTCACCCGGCCGCGTAACGCGCCGTCGGCGGCGCAGGCCAGCGCGTGCGGGCCGCCGCCGGAGCGGCCGGCGACGGCGAAGTGCGCCAGCCCGAGTTGGTCGGCGATCGCCTCGACGTCGCGGGCGGCGTCGGCGACGTCGCGGCCCTCCCGCCGGTCGGAGTCGCCGTACCCGGGACGGTCGTACGCGATGAGCCGGACGCCGAGCCGGTAGAGAACGATGCCGCGCGGCTTCGGGCCACGGCGGCTGCCGGGGGTACCGTGGAGCAGGAAGACCGGAAACCCGTCGGGCGCGCCGGTGACCTCGTACGCCACGCGCTTGTTGTCCGCGCGGTGGGCGAATTCGGCCCCTGGCTCGCCATCTCGGGTCACTCCAGCCTGCCTTCCGGTGCTGCGTTCAGCCAACGTGCGTAACCCGGTGGGTGAGGCCGCTGATCCGGCTGCGACAACCTCACTCAGCAGTCGAGCCTAACGGTCGGGCCGGTCGCGTCGCTACGGAGAGCATCGACAAGGGGCCGGATCTGTCGGAAACGACACCCGTCCGGTCCCTTCTCCTGAAACTTCCGTCGACGCCCTGACCGGCCGGTACGGGTGCCCGACGGGTCACCGGTCGGCACCCGGGCGGCCCGCGCCGCACGCCTGCGGCCGGGCGTGGGCGGCGCACCCGCCGGCCGCGTCCGGGTCGGCGCCGGCGGCGCTCGGGTCGCCGTAGCGCCAGTGCAGCCGGTACTGGGCGCGCAGCCGGGGCCGGGGCACCTGCCACTCGTACGCGACGACGCCCTCGCGTTCCTGGCGGCGCGGGACCACGTCCGCGGTCGTCTCGGCGGTGAACGACGTCTCGCTGCCCCAGACCGTGGGACGGGCGGCGGCGGGCAGGTCCAGCCGGATGGCGAGGCGCCGGGTGGGCAGCCGGATGTCGCGCTGCAACCAGTCGCCGAACTTCCACGCCGGCACCCGGTAGGCGTAGGCGAGCACGGTGCGCTGCCCGGGGTAGAGCGGCACGGGCGCGCCGCCGGTGTCGAACATCAGGGCAATCTTCAGGAAGGCGTCCCGGCTGCGGGTCACCCGCCAGCGCATCGGTTCGGGTCGGTCGGCCCCGATGGTGGCGGTGAAGTCGACCTCGTCCAGGGTGAGCGGGTGGCGGCTGTGGAAGTCCGTGGAGCGGGCCGGGTCGTCGGGGAACCGGTCGATGTCGATCTGCACGGTGTGCCGGGTGATCGGCTCGGTGCCGACGCTGTGCAGGACGCGCCGGAACCGGCACTCGTACCAGCCGTCGACGAGGGAGAGGTTGGCCTGCTCGTCGTCGATCACCAGGTGCGGCCCGGCGGGTGGCGGCACGGCGGTGGGGCCCAGGGCGGGCAGCCGGCCGTCGCCGCGCGTGCCGGCGAACTCGACGTACCGCTGCCAGATGCGGTTGCCGCTGTCGAGCACCAGTTCGACGCGGCGGGCGAACTCCTCGGTCGGCTGGTGCCGGCCGTTCTCGATGTGGCTGACGTACGAGGGGTCGAAGCCGGTCCGCTCCGCCAGTTCCTTCTTGGACAGTCGGCGTTGGTGTCGCCAGTGCGTGAGCTCCCGCACGAAGGCCGCGGCCGCATCGTCCTGTATGGAGCCGTCCATGCCCCCGTCCCTGGGTGTCGGGCCTCAAGTGTGTCCCAGGTGTTGCGGCCGCGCCAGCCATGATTCGCCGGCCGGCAGCAGGTTCCGCCGGCCGGCGTCGAAACTGTGAACGCGGCGTTACCGGGCGGCCAACACCGCCGCGTCGCGGCCCTCGGTCACCGGCTCGTGGCGCGACGCGTGGGAGTCCGGCCGCCTGGGTATCACGTCCGGTCATGAGCACGAGCAGCACGGCGACCGACGAGCGTCCCGCGACCAGCGCGAACGTGGGCACGGTGGCGGTCGTCGCCCACCGGAGGAAGACCCTCGGCGGCGGCCTCGACGAGCTGCGCGCCATCCTCGTCGCCGCCGGGGTCGAGGACCTGCTCTGGTACGAGGTGCCCAAGAGCCGCAAGGCGCCCAAGAAGGCCCGAAAGGCGCTGAAGAAGGGCGCCGAGCTGGTCTTCGTCTGGGGCGGCGACGGCATGGTGCAGCGCTGCGCCGACGCCCTCGCCGGATCGGACGCCGCCATGGCGATCCTGCCCGCCGGCACCGCCAACCTCTTCGCCGCCAACCTCGGCATTCCCACCGACCTCGCCGAGGCGGTCCGCGTCGGCCTGCACGGCCACCGCCGCCGGCTGGACCTGGGCCGGCTCAACGGCGAGCACTTCGCCGTGATGGCCGGCGCCGGCTTCGACGGAGACCTGATCCGCGAGGCCGACCGCACCCTCAAGGGCCGACTCGGCCGGGCCGCGTACCTGTGGACCGGCCTGCGCCACGTGCGGGGCGAGCTGGTGCGCACCCGGATCCGGGTCGACGGGTCCGACTGGTTCGACGGCGAGGCGAGCTGCGTGCTCTTCGGCAACGTCGGCACGATCACCGGGGGAGTGCCGGCCTTCGACGACGCCCGCCCCGACGACGGCGCCCTGGAAATCGGTGTCTCCACCGCCAGCGGCGCGATCGACTGGGCGCGCACCCTCGGCCGGATGGCGGCCGGGCGCTCCGAGGACTCGCCGTTCGTCCGGATCACCCGGGGTCGCAAGGTGAAGGTCCGCCTCGCGGTGCCGAAGACGTACGAGCTGGACGGCGGCGCGCGGGGCGAGACGACCCGGCTGAAGGTCAGGGTGGTGCCGGGGGCGTTGACGGTCTGCTGCCCCGAGACGGACAGTTGAGGGGCGAACCGGCACGACCCCGGGGAGGGGCGATGGGCCCGTCACAGGACATTGTCACCGTCCGCCGCCTGCGCCGGGGTATCGGCGTGGTCGGTATCGCGATGCCGTTCGTGCTGACCCTCGGAAACGCCCTCTTCGCCGGGCGCCTCACGCTGCTCGAATCGATCAGCGGGGCGTACCACACGGGGGTGCGGGACGTCTTCGTCGGCAGCATGTGCGCCATCGGCGTCTTCCTCGTCTGCTACCGGTACCGGCCCCTCGACGACGTGCTGAGCAGCGTCGGCGGCGCGCTGGCGGTCGCGGTCGCGCTGTTCCCGACCGCCTCGGGCGCCCGGGACGACCCGGTCAGCGCGACCGACATCCTGGTCGGACGGGTGCACCAGGTCTGCGCCGCAGCCCTGTTCCTGCTGCTGGCCGGCTTCTGCCTGTTCCTGTTCACCCGGACCGACCCGGCCGTCGTCCCGGTCACTCCGGAGAAGGTGCTCCGCAACCGCGTCTACCGGGTCTGCGGCGTGATCATCGTGGCGGCTGTGGCGCTGGCGCCGGTCAGCACCGTGCTCCCGGACTCGGTGCAGGATGCGGTCAAGCCGGTCTTCTGGTGCGAGACGGTCGCGGTGCTCGCCTTCGGCGTCGCGTGGCTGGTCAAGGGCGAGGCGATCATCCGGGACGGGAGCGGTCGGGGCGCGGACCCGACCTGAGCGTCCCGTCGTGCCCGTCGGGGTGGCCTGCGGCCCGTCGACCGGGCCGAGGCAGGATGGCGGCCATGGACCCGACCGTACGGCGCTATCTCGACGACCTGGTCGACGCGGCCCGCGACGTCCTCGACGAGGACCTCGTGGGGGCGTACGCGGCCGGCTCGGTGGGCATGGGGGCGTACCAGCCGGGCCGCAGCGACGTCGACGTGGCGCTGGTCGTCGCCGAGCCGCTGGATGCCCGACCGAAGCGCGACCTGGTGGCCCGGCTGCGGCACGAGGCGCTGCCCTGCCCGGCGCGCGGCCTGGAACTGGTCGCCTACACCCGCGCGGTCGCCGGCTCCGGCACCCCCGAACCCGGGTTCGAGGTCGAGCTGAACACCGGGGCGCAGATGCCGTTCCGTGCCACCTGGGACCCGGCCGAGCGGCCCGCCGCCGACGGCCGCTTCTGGTACGGCCTGGACCGCGACATCCTGCATGAGCACGGGTACGCCCTGCTCGGCCCGCCCGCCGCCGACGTCTTCGCCGCCCTGGCCCCGGCCGATCTGCGCCGGCTGCTCGTCGAGGCGCTGCGTTGGTGGCTCGCCCTGCCCACCCCCGCCGACGACGTGCCCGCCCCGGGCGCCGAGGACGCGGTGCTCGGCGCCTGCCGATCGTTGGTCAAGGCCCGGGACGGGGTGTGGCTGTCGAAGGTCGCCGCCGGCAGCCGGCTGGCCGACGCCGGCTACGAGGGCGAGCTGATCACGCGCTGTGTCGCCGCGCGCGCCGGTGGCGTCCCGCCCAGCGGCGCCGAGGCCCGGGCGTTCCAGCGGCGGGTGCTGGCGGAGATCGCCGCCGGGAGCTGACCCGGCGGGGGAACCATGACCGCGGGTAGCGCGACGCCGGCGCATCCCCCGGCGGTGCCGGGGAGCGCGACGATCGGCGTCCGACGCCGACCGGTGTGGTCGGCATGGAGTGACCGGACCGACACCCTGTGTCGGGTACGCGTCTCGGCGCAGTCGGTTCCGCGCTAGAGCGGCCCGGCCCGGGGACGGAGGGTGTGACCAGCCCACCCCGCACTCCCGAGACGAGGTAGTCATGCCCGTGACTCCGAGCTACCCCGGCGTCTACATCGAGGAAGTCCCGAGCGGGGTCCGTCCCGTGATCGGTGTGGCGACCGGCGTGACCGCGTTCGTGGGATACGTCCGTACCGGGCCGGAGAACCGCGCCGTCCGGGTGGACAGCTTCGGCGAGTTCGAGCGCCGCTTCGGCGGGGTGGACCGGGATTCCGAGCTGAGCCTGGCCGTGCAGCAGTTCTTCCGCAACGGCGGCTCGGCCGCCCTGGTCGTCCGGGTGCCGAAGAGCGACGCCCGCGCGGCGTCGGTGACGCTGCTGGACAAGGTCGGCACCGGCCCGAAGTCGGCGCTCGTGCTGGACGCCGCCAGCACCGGCCAGTGGGGCAGCAACCTGCTGGTCGACGTCGACCACGACGGCGCCGCCGATCCGAAAATCTTCAACCTCAGCGTGCGCGACGGGTCCACCGGTGTCACCGAGCGGTTCACCGGCCTCTCCGCCGACCCGACCAGCGCCGCCTACGCCGTCACCCTGCTCAACGATCCCGACCGCGGCTCGTCCCTGGTCCGGGCCCGCCCCGGCGCGAGCGGCGCCGGCCGGCCGGTCCCCAGCGGCACCGTCGGGGCCGCGATCGGCACCCCCACCGTGGACGCCGGGAAGAACTACCGGCTCACCGTCCAGCCCGACCGGCCCACCAAGCCGGACCCGGCCGACGCCACGAAGACGGTGCCCGCCGTGGCGGCGGTGACGGTGACGGTGCTGGAGAAGGGCGAGCGGCTGCCGTCCTCGCCCGCCGGGGTGGCCGCCCTGGTGCAGCGCAAGGTCAACGCCGCGCTCGGCGCCGCCGACGGCGCCGCCGGCCTGCGGGTCCGGGTCGTGCCCACCGCCGCCGGCGGGGTACGCCTCCTCGGCGACGTCGACCCGCTGGTGGCCCCGGCCGCCGTGGACGCCGCCTTCACCGTCGCCGGGGTGACCGCCTCCGGCGACGTCGCCGACGGCGCCGCCCTGCTCGGCCTGGGCGGGGCGACGGCCAACGTGGGTCGCTACACGCCGGTCGGTGCGAAGCGGCTCGGCCAGGGTGACCTGGTCACCGGGGCCGACGGCAGCACGCTGCCCGGCACCGGCGCGCTGGTCGGTTCCGAGGCCGCCTACTCGGGCCTCTACGCCCTGCTCAAGACCGACCTGTTCAACCTGCTCTGCATCCCCGACGCCACCCGGGCCCGGCACGGCGACCCGAGCACCGTCGACAGTGGAGTGGACCCGGAGGCGATCTGGTCGGCGGCGTACGAGCTGTGCGAGCGGCGCCGGGCGATGCTGCTGGTCGACCCGCCGCCCGGGGTGGACGACCCGGACCGCGCCCTGGACTGGATCAACCAGCTCGGGGTCAAGGGCCGAACGCGGTCGCGCACTTCCCCCGGCTGCGTATCCCCGACCCCTCCGACGGTTTCCAGCCGCGCACCGTGGCGCCCGGCGGCACCCTCGCCGGCCTGTACGCCCGCCAGGACGCCGAGCGGGGCGTGTGGAAGGCCCCGGCCGGCACCGAGGCGCAGCTGCGCGGCGTGACCACCCTGGTGTACCCGCTGACCGACGCCGAGAACGGCGTGCTCAACCCGCTCGGGCTCAACTGCCTGCGCACCTTCCCGGTGGTCGGCACGGTCAACTGGGGCGCCCGGACGACGGCCGGCGCGGACGTGCTGGCCAGCCAGTGGAAGTACACCCCGGTCCGGCGGCTGGCGCTCTACATCGAGGAGAGCGTGTTCCGGGGCACCCAGTGGGCCGTCTTCGAGCCGAACGACGAGCCGCTCTGGTCGCAGCTGCGGCTCAACCTGACGTCGTTCATGCAGGACCTGTTCCGCAAGGGCGCGTTCGCCGGGCGGACCCCGCGCGAGGCGTACCTGGTGCGCTGCGACGCGGAGACGACCACCAGCGACGACCGGGACCGCGGCGTGGTGAACGTGGTCGTCGGGTTCGCCCCGCTCAAACCCGCCGAGTTCGTGATCATCCGGATCCAGCAGCTCGCCGGCCAGAACCCGTCCTGAGAGGTGTGAGTCATGGTGCAGTTCGCCGTCAACCCGACCCGGTTCGACCCGTACAAGAACTTCAAGTTCCGGGTCAAGTGGGACGGCAGGTACGTGGCCGGGGTGAGCAAGGTAAGCGCGTTGAAGCGGACCACCGAGGTGGTCAAGCACCGCGACGGCGGTGACCCGTCCACCAGCCGCAAGTCGCCCGGGCGCAGCGAGTTCGAGGCGGTGACGCTGGAGCGGGGGCTGACCCACGACGCGGAGTTCGCCGCGTGGGCCGGGAAGATCTGGGCACTGCACGCCGGGCTCGGTTCCGAGGTGTCGCTGGCCGACTTCCGCCGGGACATCACCATCGAGCTGCTCAACGAGGCCGGCCAGGTCGCCCAGTCGTACCGGCTGTTCCGGTGCTGGGTGTCGGAGTACCAGGCACTGCCGGAGCTGGACGCCAACGCCAACGCGGTGGCGATCGAGCACATCAAGCTGGAGAACGAGGGCTGGGAGCGCGACGAGGCGGTCGCCGAACCGGCCGAGCCCCGGCTCGGGTCGTGACCGGAGGTCGGCTGACCGAGGCGGAGCTGGTCTCCGCCTGGGACCACGCGCTCGACCGGCCGGCGGCACACCGTCCGCTGGTGCTGCTCGGCCGCCCCGACGCCGAGCGGCTGCCGGTCGGTGCGGTGGCGGCCCTTCTGCTGCGGACCGCGGGGGACTGGACCGGTGGGCGGGTGGAGACCGTCATGGACTGTCCGGCCTGCCCGGAATGCCTCGAGGTGGGCTTCACCGTGGCCGAGCTGCTGGCCGCCGCGCCGGAACCGCCGACCGGTACGTTCACCCTGGACTGGCGGGGTCACCGGCTGACGCTGCGCCTGCCCACCCCGGCCGACCTGGCCGAGGCGGCGCGCGCGGGTGACCGGGCGGCCGCCGAGCGCCGGCTGCTCCAGAGCTGTCTGGTCGCCGCCGAGCCGCCGGTGGCCGAGCCGGCCGAGCTGCTGCCCGCCGTGTCGGCCGCGATGGCCGAGCGGGACCCGCTCGGGGTGGTCGCCGTGGCGCTGACCTGCCCGGCCTGCGGCGCCGGAACCGAGGCCCTGCTGGACCTGCCCGCCTGGGCGTGGCAGGCCGCCGACGCCCGGGTCCGCCGGCTGCTCGGCGAGGTGCACCGGCTGGCCCGCGCGTACGGCTGGTCGGAGGCGGAGGTGCTCGGCCTGGGCCCGCACCGCCGGGCCGCGTACCTGGAGCAGGTGCCATGACCGGCTACCTGGCCGCGCTGGCCGCCCTGGCAGTGGGCAGCGCGCACCGGCTCCAGCCGCGCATCCTCGGCCGGTTCGAACCCGAGCAGCCCGAGGCGGGCGGCGGGTTCGAGGCGTACGACATCGAGCGGGACGCCCCGGTCCCACCGCGCCCCGCGACCCGTCCGCCGGCCGTGCCGCCGGCGCCGCCCGGCACCCCGCCGCCCGCCGCCGCACCGGCGCCGGCGCCGCCGGTCGGGCGGCCGGCGGCGGCCACCGCGCCGACGGTCGAGCCGGTTCCGGCGGCCGTGCCGGCCGTTCCCGCCGCCGCGCCGCGCGAGGCGGCCCTGCCGCGTCCGGCCGCGCCCCAGCCGGTCACCCGGGAGGAGACGACCCGGGTGCTGCGGGAGGTCACCCTCGACCGGGTGGTGACCGGGCCCCCGCCGGCCGGGCCGATCGAGCCGCCGCCCCCGCCCGCCGCGCCGGGCCCGCCGCCGCAGCCGGCACCGCCCCCGGTCACGGCGGCCGTGGTACGGCCCGGGCCGCCCGCTCCGCCGGGGCGCGTCGCACCGGTGACCCGGGCCGCCGTCCGGGCACCGGAACGGCCCACCGTGCACGTCCACATCGGCCGGATCGACGTCCGGCTCGCCCCCGGCCACCGCCCGGTCGCCGCCGCCGGCCCGCCGGTCCCGCCCGCCACCCCGCCGCCCGCCGCCGAGCCGGGGCCGGCCCCCGAGCTGGAGGCCTACCTGCGCGACCCGGGAGGGCCACGATGAGCACCGCGTACGCCCTCGCCGCGGTCACCGCGGTGCTGCGCGGCCAGCTGATGGCCTACCTGCGCGCCACCGGCGCCTCCTCGGCCGTGGGTGGGGTCACCGTGTCCGCCGGCCCGCCCGACCGGGTGACCGTGGGCAACCAGGAGGGCAACCAGGTCAACCTGTTCCTGAACCGGGTCACCCGCAACCCGTCCTGGGCCAACCTCGGCCCGCCGCCGCGCGACGCGGCCGGCGACGACGTGGCCGCTCCGCCGCTCGGCGTGGACCTGCACTACGTCGCGAGCGTCTACGGCCACGATCCGCTGACCAGCGAGATCCTGCTCGGGCACCTGCTGGCGATGCTGCACGAGACGCCGGTGCTCACCCGCACGGCGATCCGCCGGTCCCTCGCGCCCGACCCGCCGGATGCGACCCTGCCCGCGCCGGTCGCCGACTCCCGCCTCGCCGAGCAGTTCGAGCAGCTGCGGATCGCCACCACCAACAGTCCGGGCGGGGAGGAGACCTTCCGGCTCTGGTCGGCGTTCAGCGCGCCGTACCGGACCAGCGTCTTCTTCGACGTCTCGGTGGTGCTGATCGACCCGGTGCGCGGCGCGCGGGAACCGCTGCCGGTGCGCGCGGTCACCGCCGGCACCGTCGACGTCGCCGGGCCCGAGGTCGACCAGGTGCGGGCGGACGGCCCGACCGGCACCCCGGTCACCGCCGGGGCGACCCTGGTGGTCACCGGCCGCAACCTGACCGGCCGGGACACCCGGATCCGGATCGGCGCGGCCAGCGCCAGCCCGGCGTCCGCCACCGCCGGGGAGCTGCGGGTGCCGCTGGCCGCCTTCGACCGGCCGGTGCCGGCCGGGATCTCCGGACTGGTCGTCACCCACGCCGTCGACCTCGGCGACCCGCCCAGCCCCCGGCCGGCGCTCAGCTCGGACGCGGTGCCGGTCACCTACCGTCCGCTGATCACCGTCGCGCCCGCCGACGTGGTGGTCGACTCCACCCGCACCGTCGACGGGGTGCCGCTGCGCACCGGCGCGGTCACCGTCACCGTCGACCCACCCGTCGGCGCGACCCAGCAGGTGACCCTCGCGCTGACCGGCGGCACCGGCACCGTGCTGCCCGGACCGACCGGCAACGGCGTCGCGCCGGGCGCCGACAGCACCGACCGGATCCGCTTCGGCTTCCGCGACCTGCCCGCCGGCACGTACCTGGCCCGGCTGCGGGTGGACGGGGTGGACAGCCCGCTGACCGCCGACCCCGCCGGCCGGTACACCGGACCGTCGGTGGTGCTGTGATGCCCGCCCCGCGCCCCGCCGCCCGCTGGCCCGCCCCGCCGGTCGCCGCCACCGCCGACGACGGGCTGCCCGCCGAGGTGGACCGGATCCGGCTGCTGCTCAAGGGCGAACCGGCGGACCCGCCGTCCGCCGGCTGCCCTGCGCTGGACCGGATCGCCGCCGGCTTCGGGCTCAGCGGATTCGAACGCGACGTCCTGGTCGCCGCCGTCGCAGGGGAGCTCGGCCTGCTGGACCGCCCGCCCAGCTTCGCGTGGTGCCTGGACACCCTGCCCGGCCCGCACTGGGACGCGCTGGCCGCCGACCGGCCGCTGCGCGCCGCCCGACTGGTCGAGCTGGGTGACGGGCCGCTGCCGCACGCCCCGGTCCGCCCCGACGAGCGGATTCTGCACGAGGTGCGCGGCGTCGGCCACCTCGACGAGCGGCTCCGGCCCTACCTGACGGACCTGCCGGCCCCACCGGCCACCCTGCCGGCGAGCCGGCGACGGGCCGCCACCCAGCTGGCCGAGGCGTGGCAGGCCGGCCGCCGCGCGCTGCGGATCTGCGGGCCGGACCGGGCCGACCGGACCGACGTGGTCGCGCTGGCCGTCGCCACGGTGCGGCGGACCGGTCACCGGGTGTCCGCCGCCGACCTGCCCCGCGCCGTCACCGACCGGGACGCCTTCGCCCGGTTGTGGAACCGGGAGGTGGTACTGGCCGACCCGGTCCTGGTGGTCGAGCTGGCCGGTGACGAGCCGCCCGAGCTGCTGACCACCGTGGAGTACCTGCTGGCCCGGATCATCGGTGACGTCCTGGTCTCCACCCCACGGGCCGTGCCGCTGCACGGGGTCGGCGTCGGGCCGGTCGTGGACCGGCCGACCCGCGACGAGCAGCGGGAGCTGTGGCGGCGGGTGCTGCCCGGCCGCGCCGGCGGGCCGGCCGCCGCACTGGCCCGCGAGTTCGACCTGGCGCACAGCGACATCCTCGCCACCGCCGGGCGGCCCGGCGCCGATCCGGTCACCGCCGCCCGCGACCTGGTCCGCGCCGGGGTACGCCGGGACCTCGACGGTCTCGCCGAGCGGATTCCCGTCCGGGCCGGCTGGGACGACCTGGTGCTGCCCGCGCCGGCGCGCGAGCAGCTGCGCCAGCTCACCGCCGCCGCCGCCGGCCGGGTGCTGCTCGCCGAGCGGGGTTTCGGGCAGCGCACCGCCCGGGGGCTGGGCGTCACCGCGCTGTTCGCCGGGCCGAGCGGCACCGGCAAGACCCTCGCCGCCGAGGTGGTGGCCGGCGCGCTCGGCCTGGACCTGCACCGCATCGACCTGGCCACCGTGGTGAGCAAGTGGATCGGGGAGACCGAGAAGCAGCTGCGCCGGATCTTCGACGCCGCCGAACGCGGCGGCACCGTGCTGCTCTTCGACGAGGCCGACGCGCTGTTCGGGCGGCGCTCGGAGGTGAAGGACAGCCACGACCGGTACGCCAACATCGAGGTGTCGTACCTGCTGCAACGGATGGAGCAGTACCGGGGCGTGGCGGTGCTGACCACCAACATGCGCACCGCGATCGACCCGGCGTTCCTGCGCCGGTTGCGGGTGGTGGTCCCGTTCGGACACCCCGGCCAGGCCGAGCGGGCCGACCTGTGGCGGCAAGCCTTCCCGGCCGGGTTGGCCACCGACGGCCTCGACCTGGCCCGGCTCGCCGAGCTGGACCTCACCGGCGGGGACATCCACACCATCGCCCTGCGCGCCGCGCTGGTCGCGTCCGGCGACGGGGCCCCGGTCGGGATGCGACACGTCCTCGACGCGGTCGCCGCCGAGTACGCCAAGCACGACCGGCCCGCGGACCCGGGACTGTGGACATGAACATCGAGGTGCACGTCCGCGAGCTGGTCCTCACCGGGGTCGAGGTGCCCGACCCGGCCGCGCTCACGGCCGCCGTGACTGCGGCGCTGACCAGGCTGCTCACCGACCGGGGCCTGCCGAGGACCGCCCCCGCGCCCGGGCCGCTGCGCGCCCGCTCCGACGCCGACCTGCCGGCCGCCCTGGCCGAGGCGATCTGGGCCGGGCTCGGCCGCCCCGGATATCCGGAGCCGGGCCGATGACCGAGCGCGAGGCGGCGGTCCACGCCGCGCCGGCCCCGGACCGGGACGACGCCCCGGCGCGGGACGCGGCGCTGGCCGCGCTGACCAGTGACATGGTCGGCCGGTGGGCTCCCGCACTGGGCCTGCGGCCGGACGCGGTGCGGGTGCACCTCGGCGACGCCGGGCGCCGGGCCGGCAACCACGGCGTCCGGGGCCTCTTCGCCGACGGCGCGCTCTACCTGGCCCCCGGCTTCGACCCGCAACGGGCCACCGGGCGGGCCCTGCTGGCCCACGAACTCGGGCACCTGGCGCAGGCGAGCGCGGCGCCCGGGGCGTACCCGAACCGGACCGACCCGGAGGCCGAGGCCCGGCAGCTCGCCGAGGCGGCCGCGGCCGGCCGGCCGCTCTGGGCGCCGGCGGCGCGGCTGCCCACCGGCGCGGTCGCCGCCGACACCGGCGCCGTCGGCACCGCCCCGTCGCCCCCGGCCACCACGGCGGCGGCGAGCGAGACCGAGACCGGGCTGTTGGAGTCGCAGCTCAGCGAGACCGTCGACCGGCGCTACCGCGCGGAACGGGCCCGGCTGATCGACCTGCTCGACGGGTTGTGGGTCTCCGGCGACGACGTGCGGGGCTGCCTGCGGGTGCTGGACACGATGCCCTTCCTGGTCGCCCGCAACCTGGTGCACAGCCTGCCCGCGAACCGCCGCACAGACCTGGCCCGCAACCTCGACGACGACCACCACCGGCTCTACCCGGGCGCCGCCCTCGCCGCGCTCGGCGGCCAGACGCCCTACCTGCTGCGGGTCCTCGAAGCCGGCAACGTGCACGGGCTGAGCACCGAGGGGCTCGGCCCGGTCGAGCGGCGCACCGCGCTGAACGTGGTGCGCGCGCTGCGCGACAGCGTCCTGCGGGAACTGCTCAACGGCGACCGCAAGGCCTTCTTCCACGCTCTGGTGGCCGAGCGGACGCCGCGCGGCACCGACGCCGCCGCGCTGCGGGCGCAGCTCACCGCGCTCGGCGGGGTCGACGACGAGAGCCGGCGGCTGGACGGGGACGCCGACCTGCGGACGGTGTCGCGGCGGGCCGAGCGGCTGATCGGCGAGCACCGGGCCCCCGCGGCGCTCGACCTGCTCGCCGCGCTCGCCACCGCGCCGTCCACCGCCGGTGGCACGGCCGCCACCGCGCCGAGCGGCGGCGCGGCCGGCGCGGGTACGGCCACCGCCGGGCCGCCGGAACCCGGTGCGCGGCTGCGCCACGTGGTACGCCGGCTCGACGAGGCCGGCCGGCTCGACATGCTCCTCGACGACCTGCCGTGGGAGGAGAAGCGGATCGGCGCGACCCTCGGCCCCCGGCTGCTCGTCGTCCTGGCGGCCCGGGAGGAGCACCAGAATCTGACCCGGATCGAGGGGCTGCTGTCGTACGGGGTCTTCGACTGGGCGATCCGCGACCACGAGGCCCGCTTCGCGTACCTGCTGGTGCGCAGCCTGCCGCTGGCCGCGCAGGACCGGTGGCGGCGGCTGGAGCAGGGCCGGTGGTTCGCCCGGCTGGAGGAGAACATCCCGGCCGAGGACATCCTCGGCGGCCGGTACACCGGGGTGGGCAGCCTCGCCGAACCGCTCGACCCGGCCCGCCGCAGCGCCGGGCAGGTCGACGCCGGTCGGGTCGTCGAGGAGATTCACCGGGAGGTGCAGGCCGGGCTGGACGGGACGCGGGCGGTCGCGCTGGTCCGCCGGCTGATCGGCCTCGACCAACCGACCGGCGCGGTGACCGGCGGGGCGGCCGCCCGGGGCCGGGAGACGCTGCGCACCGCCGTCCACCGGCTCGACGCGCTGCGTGACCTGGACCGGATCCTCGACGCGCTGCCCGACGCCCACCTCACCCACGAGATGTGGCGGACCGAGGTGCTGGACCTGCTGGCCCTGCGCGACCCCGCCCACCTGGAACGGCAGGCCCGCCAGCTGCTCGCCCTGGGCCTGACCGACTGGGCGGTCAACCCGCGCGAGGCGTGGCTCGCCTTCCAGCTGGTGCGGAACCTGCCGGTGGCCGACCAGGCCCGGCTGGAGGCCGAGGACCCGGACCGGTGGGCCCGGATGCGCTCGGCGATGACCCCGCAGATGCGGGCCTCCCTGGCGGTCACCGCGATCTCCGGCCCGCGCCGGATCGAGGCCCGCGACCAGCTCCGCGACCGGCTGCGCGACGACCGGCTGTGGCGGGCGGACCGGGCCACCGAGCTGCGCTCGATGATCGTCCAGCTGTACGCCCTCGACGACCGCCGCTGGGTGTTCCTGCGCTCCCGCGACGTCCGGGCCGACCAGGTCCCCGGCCTGCGCGAGCTGGTCGACCAGCTGCGGCTCTACCACGCCCGGCTGCGGCCCTCGTTCGAGCCCGAGACGCTGCGCACCGACGACGCGCCCACCGTGGTCGGTGACCTGGCCCGGCTGGTCGCGGTCGGGCTGAAGCTGCTCTTCCTCAGCCGGACCGGGTTGAGCATGTTCACCCAGGAGGTCACCCTCCGCGAGTTCGACCTGCACGACGCGCAGTGGATCAGCGGCGACCTCGGCGGTGCCCGGCTCAGCGACACCGACCGCGCGCACACCAACCGGCTGTCCGCGTCGGTCGACGCCCGGCAGGGCATCCTCCGCGTCCGGCTGCCCCGGCTGGAGCTCGACGGGTTCAACCGGACGTTCACCGGCAGCTCCCTGCGTACCGGCCGGGTCGTCCTCACCGGCCTGGACATCGTGGCCTCCTTCTCCGACCGGGGCTACGAGCGGCCGGTCGGCGCGCAGGCCGGGATGACCGGGCTCAGCGTCTCCGACGTGGTCTACGCCAGCGACTCGCTGCCGGGCGGGATCCTCGGGCTGACCCGTTTCGGCCTGTCCAGCCTGGCCTTCCGGGCCGGGGCGACCGGTCGGGAGGACGTCACCGAGCCCAGCCGACGGGGCTGGATCGGTATCCCGCTGATCGACCCGCTGATCCACCTGCTGCACAACGTGATCTCGTTCTACGGCGGCCTGCCGTTCCTGTCGAAGATCAGCGACGCGCTGCTCGCCCCGTACACGGCCGGGGCGCCCTTCCTGGCCCGCCAGTTCGCCTCGCTGAGCGCCGGGGAGATCTTCACGCCGCTGGCCAACGCCACCATCGGCCTGCTCACCGACGGGGTGATGCGCCCGCCGCGCACGGTGGGGGAGCGAGCCACCGACGCCGTCGCCATGCTGCACTCGCTGCGGGTCAGCTTCGCCAACGCCACCGCCGAGGGGCTCTCCTTCGCCGGGATGCAGCAGGTCGGCCGGATCGAGGTCGGCCGGACCCTGATCGGGTTGGGCAACAGCCTGCCGGCCCGGTTGCGCGCCGAGCAGGACTCGCTGCGGGAACGGCTCGGCCGGGCGACGGTCGCCGAGCGAGCCGCGTTGCAGGACCGGCTGAGCCGGGTGACCAGGCAGCTGACCGAGCTGGAGCCGCTGGAGCGGGAGCTGCACCGGCTGGAGGCCCGACACCGCTGGAACGCCGAGTCGCTGACCGAGCCCGAACGGCGTCGCCTGGTCGCGCTCTCCGACCAGCTCCGCCAGACGGCGGGCGGCACCCTGGACATCGGCGGGATCCGGGTGACCGGGCTGACCGGCCGGGTCGAGGCCGCCGGTCTGGAGATCGACCCCATCCACGCCGAGGGTTCGGTGCCCTCCCGGTCGGGCGAGTACCTGCCCGACGACGAGCTGATCGCCCGGTTCCGCCGGGACCGCACCGCCCCGGACGCCGCCACCCTCGCCCGGGGCAGCACCGCGTCGGTCACCGCCGCCGGCGTACGACTGCTGCCCGGCGCGGACGGGCAGCCCGCGCTCCGGGTCACCGCCGCCGAGCTGCCCACCCGGGAGCAGGTCGCCGCCCAGCTCGGCGCGCTGCCCGACGAACCGCAGTGGGCGGCCCGCCGCGCCGAGCTCACCCGCTGGCTGACCGACCTCGACCGGCTGCGCGTGCTGGCGGCCCGCCCCGCCGAGCCGGTGGACGCCGCGGGCCGGTACGTCCCGGGTCACCGCAGCGCGGCCGAGGAACGCGAGTTCCAGGAGCTGCGGGAACGGGCCCGGCGGTACTTCGGCCTGTCGGTCGGCGGGTTGACCGTCAGCGGGTTGAGCGCGGCCCTGGACCCGGCCACCCTGGGCGCCGAGATCCGGCTGGCCGAGGTGACGGCCACCGACGTCCGCAGCGGCGCGACCATCGTGGAGCGGATCGAGGCTCACCGGTTGCGGGCCCGCGCCGACCTGGACGTCGCCGGCGGCGGCCTGCTCCCCGCCGAGCTGAGCGGCCCGGCCGCCGAGGCCGGCCTGCCCACCGGGCGGGCCGCCGTGGGCTTCGGCGTCGGCGACCTCACCGTCACCGGGCTGTCCGGCCCGGGTACGACGGCCGGGCGGATCGCCTTCACCGCGCCCGCCCGCGCCGACGGCAGCCCCGGCGAGGCGATCCACGGCCGGGTGGTGCCGCAGGGCGACGACCTGCGCCTGCCCGACCTGGTCGTGGAACGCACCGAGCTGACCGGGGTCACCATGCGGTCGGCCACCCGCAGCCTCTACTCCCGGGGCAGCACCCGGATCGGCCGGATGAGCCTCGACGTGCTGGTCCGCACCGCGCCCGCCGCCACCGGCCGACAGGTCCGGGGCGCGCTGATCCGCACCATGGTGATCGACCGGATCGACGCCGACCGGATCGGCATGGACGTCACCGACCCGGCGCCCGGCTACTCGGTGGAGGTCGTCTCCGGCGCGCTGGTCGGCGTCCGGGTGCAGGACCTGGAGCTGGACCTCTCCGGCGAGGAGATGACCTACTCGGGCCGGCTGAGCATCGGCCAGCTCGACCAGCTCCGGTTCAGTGTGCTGTCCCGGGCGCTGCAGGGCGGCCCGACCACCATCACCGGCACGGTCGGCGGCCAGCCCGTCGGCCCGGCCGCCGCCGCCGTCACGGTGGACCTGATCCGGGCCGGCGCGCACCGGGTGGACCCGGCCACCGGCCGGATCCTCAGCGACCCCACGGACAGCCAGCAGATCACCCTCAGCGGGGTCACCCTCGCCGACACCACCCTGCGCACCCCCGACGGCTCGGTCACCGTCCGCCGGGCCGGGCTGGGCGGCCGGATCGTCACCGAGCAGGCCGGCGGGCTGCGGTTCGAGGACATCGGCCCGTCCCGCATCGAACTGTCCGGAATCGACTGGCGGGCCGGCGACGGCCGGATCGTCTCCCACGGCCCCACCGTGCTGGACGGTCTCACCGTCACCGGCCGCTGGGACAGCGCCCCGGAGCGGACCGGTCCCGACGGGCAGGTCCGGCCGCCCGGCGACGCCGAACTGCTCGTCGAGCGCCTGCACATCGACCGGATCACCAGCCGGGACCTGCGCTACCGCAGCGGCGTGCTGGACATCGGCCTGGGCCGCCCGGTGCCCACCCCGGCCGGGCAGCCGGACCTGCCGCCGCTGGAGGTCCTCGACGTGAACGTGCGCGGCCTGCGCTGGTCGCGGGCGGCGGGGCTGGTCGCCGGCCGGATCACCACCGGCGCCACCCGGCTGGAGATCGCCGGGCGGGTCGACGCGGCGCTGCGGGTCGACGCCGCGCTGTCGGCCGCCCAGATCACCCTGGCCTTCGGCCGGGGCGGCCACGTCGAGGCCCGGGTCACCGGCGCGGCCGGGCACCTGGGCACCGGCCCGACCCCCGGCGAGCACACCCAGCAGGTCCACTTCGAGGGCCTGGACACCGGACTGGTCAGCATCCGACCGGACGGGATCGACATCGGCGCCAACGGCGGCCCGGGGCTGCGGCTGGCGACCGTGTCGGTGGACGCGCTCAACTGGCAGGGCCAGTCCCTGGGCCTGCGTATCCGGCCGGGCGAGGGCGCCATCACGTTGCTCGACATCCGGGCGCGGGCCCGGATCGACCTGCA
Organism: Micromonospora purpureochromogenes; assembly: GCF_900091515.1. Taxonomy (NCBI): domain Bacteria; kingdom Bacillati; phylum Actinomycetota; class Actinomycetes; order Micromonosporales; family Micromonosporaceae; genus Micromonospora; species Micromonospora purpureochromogenes. Next base: position 3,499,900 of record NZ_LT607410.1, read on the forward strand.
CCCGCCGGGCACGCCCGGCGGGCGGTTCCGCCGGCTGCTGCTGCGCGAGCTGGTGGTCGGGCAGACCCGGGCCAGCGGGCTGCTGGTCGACCTCGGCGACGGCACCACCATCCGGCTGGCCGCCGACCGGGAGATGGTCCTGGGCGAGCTGCGGCTGCGCCCCACCCCGCCACTGGACGGCTTCCTGGTCGAGGCGACCCACACCGCGCAGGGCATGCGAATCATGGGCGGGCTGGACCTGGGCGCGATCAGCGCACCCCGGGTCGGCTTCGACATCGGCACCTTCCTCTCCGGCGGCACCGCCGACTTCGGCGCGGCGGGGCTGACCGTGGACTTCCTGGACCACGGCGGCCTGCGGCTCAACCTGCGCCAGCCCACCCTCACCGCGATCCGGGCCCAGGTCACCGCCGACGCCCGGCGGGAGCTGCGCCTGCTCGGCGCGCCCGCCGGCCGGCCGGAGTACGGGCTGCGGTTCACCGCCATCGGCTACGAGCAGGGCGGGGCCGGCCTCGGCCCGAGCGCCGGGTCCCCGCCCGCCACCGTCACCGCCACCGGCGGCGAGATCAGCGGCCTGACCTTCGTCGACCACGGCATCGGGTTGTACGTCTTCGTGCAGCGCGGGCTGCTCGGCGACCTCACCCACGAGATCACCTCCGGCGCGGGCGAGCTGCCCTCGCTGGACATCCGCGACGCGACCTTCGCGCTCGACCTCGGCATGCTGCTGGGCGGCGGGCCGAGCCCGACCCCCGCCCCGACCACCAGCCTGCAGCGCCGCCGTGAGATGGCGGCGGCCTGGGACGGACTGCTGCGCATCCTGAACACGTACAACCTGAGCGAGGTCCTCGACAGCCTCAACGGCCGGCTGGACTTCGACCTGGTGCACTCCGGATTCGTCTGGGGCGAGCGGACCTGGGAGGCCCGGCTGGCCTTCCACGACGGGGCGTTGGACTACCGGCGGATGACGGGCGCGCTGCCGTGGTGGACACCGGGGAATTTCATCGTCGAGGGTGACGAGCTGGTCTACCGGGTGGTCATGCCGAATTTCGCGCCGGAGGCCGCGGGCGCGCAGGAGCCGACCAACATCGACCTGCTGCGCTGGCGGCTGCCCACCGGCGAGGTCCGGCCGGCCCGGGAAGAGCACCTGATCCGGTTGAACCGGCTGCTGCGGCCCACCCCGGAGTCCCGGGACGAACTGCTGCACACCATCGCCGACGTCCGCAGCGACCAACCGTCGCCGCCCGGACGGCTGGCGATCCGCAACATCGACGCCGACCTGTCGGTCAACAACCCGCGGGAGATCATTCTCCCGCTCGGCGGCGCCAACGAGATCGTCCTGGCCCCCGACGCCCTGCTCGGCCTGCGGATCGGCGGCGGGATCAGCCGGGCGGCCGACGGCAGCGACCAGCCGGGGGCGCTGCGGCCCATCTCCCTGAGCAGCGCGACCGTGGCGCGGGTCAACCTGCTCTTCACCGGCCTGGGCCTGCAGACCGGCCAGATCCGGGTCACCGACCTGACCAACGCCTCGCTGACCTTCGACGGGCTCAACCCCCGGCAGTTGCAGGGCCGGATCACCCGGGCCGTCGCGGAGCGGATCCGCTGGCGCCGGCCCTCGACAGGAGGCACCCCGTGACCAGTCCGCTCAGCCCCCGCCTGCTCCGCGCCGGCCTGGTGGTCCTCGACCCGGACAGCGGCCGGACCCGGCGGGTGATCACCCTGCAGTACAACCCGGACGCGCTGACCCGGGGCTTCCAGCTCAAGACCGGCGGCGCCGAGGGCGGCGCGAAGGGCGAGGCGCTGCGGATCACCGGACCGCCGGTGCAGACGCTCACCCTGGAGGCCGAGCTGGACGCCGCCGACCAGCTCGCCGAACCGCGGTCCAGCGCCGACGCGGTGGAACTCGGCCTGACCGCGCAGCTGGCCGCCCTGGAGTCGCTGGCCTATCCCAGCCTCACCGCCGTGCAGGACGCCGCGGCGCTGCTGGCCGCCGGAACCCTGGAGGTGGTGCCGCCACCGGCGCCGCTGGTGCTGCTGGCCTTCGGGCGGCGCCGGCTCTGGCCGGTACGGATCACCGAGCTGACCATCACCGAGGAGGCGTTCGACCCGATGCTGAACCCCATCCGCGCGAAGATCCGGCTGGGCCTGCGGGTGCTGACGGTCAACGACGTCGGCACCGCCGGCCGGGCCGGTGGCCTCGCCATGGCCGCCCACCAGCAACTCGAACAGCTCGCCGGCCGGGCGCGCGGCGGCCGGCTGACCGACCTCGGAATCGACCGGCTGCCGTGACCGCGCCGCTGCCACCCGAGACCGACCCGGCCCTGGTCGCCGCCCGCAGCCGGGTCGCCGAGACGCTGCTCGCCGCGACCGGCGGTAGCACCGCCGGCGTACCGGGGGCGGGCACGATCGCGCCGGAGAGCCGGTACGCCACCGTGGGCACCGCGGTGACCGTGGACCCGGACACCGGGCAGGAGGTCGTGCACCTGCGCCGCCGGTTCGTGCCGCCCGCCGACCGGCTCGCCACCGCCGGCTGGGAGCAGGTGGCCGACGGTGACCGGGTCGACCTGCTGGCCGCCCGTACGGTTGGCGACCCGACCGCGTTCTGGCAGCTCTGCGACGCCAACGGCGCGTTCGACACGGCGGAGCTGGAGCAGCCGGGCCGGGTGGTCCGGGTCGCGCTGCCCGAGGGGTTCCCCGGAGCCGGCGATGCCTAGGGGAGTGCGGCTGCAACTGCTGTTCGGGCCGCTGACCTTCCGGCCCGCCCCGTACGAGCTCATCGAGGCGTTGCAGGAGGCGCAGGTCACCCAGAACGCCGGCCAGCGCTCCGGCTTCCAGCTGCGGTTCGCCCTCGGCCGGGGCTCGCTGGTGGAGCGGATGCTCGCCGACGGCAGCCTCGACCCGCCGACCCGGGTGCTGCTGGTCCTGCACCTGGACGGCCGCCCGCAGGTGCTCTCCGACGGCGTGGTGACCCGCCACGACGTGGCCCGCAGCAACGAGGCCGGCGCGTCGACGCTGACCCTGACCGGGGTCGACGTGAGCCAGATGATGGACCTGATCGACCTGTCGGGCCTGCCCATGCCGATGCCCGCCGAGGCGCGGGTGCTCACCCTGCTGGCGCCGTTCGCCGCGTACGGCGTGGTGCCGATGCTGGTGCCCAGCGTGCTGGTGTTCGCCCCGAACCCGATCCAGCGGGTCCCGGCCGTGCGCGGCACCACCTTCGCGTACGTGTCGCAGCTGGCCGACGAGGTCGGCTACACCTTCTACGTGGAGCCGGGTCCCACGCCCGGGATGAACACCGCGTACTGGGGGCCGGAGGTCCGGGCCGGGCAGGCGCAGCCGGCACTGACCGTCAACGCCGACGCCTTCTCCAACGTGGAGTCGCTGTCCTTCTCGTTCGACGGGGTGCAGAAGACCGTCTACCTGCTCACCGCGTTCCCGGAGCAGGTCCGGGTGCCGATCCCGCTGCCGGTGCCGGACGTCAGCCCGCTGAATCCGCCGCTGGGCCGCAAGATCCCGATCCCGCTGTCGTACCGGCGGATGAACATCGGCCGGTCGGACCCGAGCCGCACCGACGACGCCACCGCCCGGATGGACGTGGTGCAGACCCTCGCCCGGGGCCTGGCCCGCGCCGCCCAGTCGGCGAACGTGATCACCGGCTCGGGCTCGCTGGACGTGCTGCGCTACGGCCGCCTGCTGCGGTGCCGCCGGCTGGTCGGGGTGCGCGGCGCCGGACGCGCCTACGACGGCGAGTACGTGGTGAAGAGCGTGACCACCACGGTCAAGGCCGGCGAGGTCAAGCAGCGGTTCAACCTCAGCCGCAACGCCCAGATCTCCACCTCGGGAAGGGTCGACGCATGACCAGGTACTACGGCAAGTATCGCGGCACGGTGGTCAACCACGTCGACCCGTTGCAGCAGGGCCGGATCCAGGTGACCGTTCCCGACGTCACGCTGCCGCCGTCCACCTGGGCGATGCCCTGCTTCCCGCTGGCCGGCATCCAGTCCGGCATGTACGCGGTGCCGCTGCCCGGCACCGGGGTCTGGGTGGAGTTCGAGCAGGGCGACTCCGACCACCCGATCTGGACCGGCTGCTGGTACGGCTCGAAGGCGGAGATCCCCGCCCTGGTGTCGGCCGCCCCGCCACCCACCCCGCCGATCGTGCTGCAGACCCCCGGGCAGGCCACGGTGATGGTCTCCGACGCCCCGGGCCCGGCGGGCGGCATCCTGCTCAAGACGCTCACCGGGGCGATGATCTCGATCAACGACACCGGAATCGTCATCTCCAACGGCAAGGGCGCCTCGATCACCCTGGTCGGGCCGACCGTGGCCGTCAACCAGACCGCGCTGACGGTGACCTGATGCCCGGCCCGCTGCTGCACGTCGGCGCCGTGCTCTCCTGCCCGCACGCCGGGCCGGTCACCCCGCAGACCGGCAACTCCCGGGTGCTGGTGGGCGGCCTGCCGGTGGTGACCGCCGCCGACGCCTATCCGGTGACCGGCTGCCCGTTCCAGGTGCCGGTCGGCGCGGGCACCAAACCCCAGCCCTGCGTCCGGATCCAGTGGACCACCCCGGCGGCGCGGGTGCTGGTCAACGGCCAGCCGGCGATGCTCGCCGTCAGCGTCGGGCTGGGCGTGAGCGCCGAGGGCATCCCGCAGGGGCCACCGACGGTGGCCGGCTTCCAGATCAGGGCGGTGGCGTCGTGACCTACCCGGCCTTTCCCTGGCGTCCCGACAACCGGGGCCGCTCCGGGCTGGCGAGCCCGCAGCGGCACGTCGCGGATCTGGTCGAGGCGGTGCTGTTCACCTCGCCCGGCGAGCGGGTGAACCGGCCGGACTTCGGCGCCGGCCTGGGCCAGCTGCTCTTCGCCCCGGTCGACGAGGCGGTGGTCGGCGCGGCCGAGTTGCAGGCGCGCAGCGCGTTGCAGCGCTGGCTCGGCGAGCTGATCGAGGTCGACGACGTCCGGGTCGACCTGGCGGAGGCCACGGTCCGGGTGCACGTCGGCTACCGGCTGCGCGCCACCGGCCGGCCGGCCGAGGTCGCCATCGTGAGGGGGAGCAGATGACCGTGCGGTGCACCGACGACGAGCGCCGGGCCGAGGTGGCCCGGCCGGGCAGCGGGTTCAACGGCATCGACTGGGTCGAGGTGGACGCGGCCGACCAGAAGCTGCTGCGGGTGGGGTTCCTGCACCCGCTGCCGGGCCAGCCCGACGGGGTGCCCACCGGCGCCGCGCCGGCCGCCGGCAATGTGGTCGTCGAGGGCGGGGTGCGGATCACCGGCGTACGGGTGCTCAGCGTCTCCGCCGCCGGCGCGGAGCTGACCGTCCGGGTGGACCGGGCCGGCGACTTCTCCCCGTACACGCTGCGGCTGGTGCGCTCGGCGGTGGACGACCGGGTGCCGGCCGGCTTCGACCCGGTGCTGGCGGAGGCGACGTTCTCCTTCAAGGCGAACTGCCCGAGCGACCTGGACCCGGCCCCGGCGGCCCCGGCCGGGCCGGCGCCCCGCCCGGCCGGCGCGCCGGCCGACTACCTCGCCAAGGACTACGCGGGGTTCCGGCGGCTGATGCTGGACCGGGTGGCGGCCCTGCCCGGCTGGGCGGAACGCAACCCGGCCGACCCGCTGATCACCGTGGTGGAGGCGCTGGCGCACGTCGCCGACCGGCTCTCCTACCGGCAGGACGCCGCCGGCACCGAGGCGTACCTGGGCACCGCCCGCAGCCGGATCTCGGTCCGGCGGCACGCCCGGCTGCTCGACTACGCCGTGCACGACGGCTGCGCCGCCCGCGCCTGGCTCAGCGTGCGGGTCACCGCCGGTTCGGACGCCGAGACCCAGGGCATCCCGGCGGGCACCCCGGTGCTGGCCGCCGACCGGGCCACCCCGGCGGTGCCGGCGGCCGACGCGGTGGCGCTGCTGGCCGGCGGCGCCACCGGGTTCGAGACGCTGACCGCCCTCACCCCGCGGGCCAGCCGCAACGAGATCGCCCTGCACGTCTGGGGCGGCCGGGACTGCTGCCTGCCCGCCGGCGCGGTCGGGGCGACCCTGCTCGACCAGCCGGCCACCGGCCTGGCCCCCGGCGACCTGCTGCTGCTGGAGGAGGTGGTCTCGCCGGCAACCGGGCGCCGGGCGGACGCCGACCCGACGCGGCGGCAGGTGGTCCGGCTGACCTCGGTACGCCCCGGCACCGACCCGGTGGCGCGGGTGAACGTGCTGGAGGTCGGCTGGAGCGCCGCCGACCGGCTGGCCTTCCCGCTGACCGTGACCGCACCGGTGGCCGGCTCCGGCACCGACCACCTGGTCACCTGCGCGGTCGCCCGGGCCAACGTGGTGGCCGCCCAGCACGCCATCGGAGTACGCGGCCAGCTCCCGCCCGCCGAGGAGACCCGCTGGCGACCGCTGCTGACCGCCGAGCCGGTGGCCGCGGCCACCCCGTTCCCGGCCGACACCCCGGCCAGTCAGGCGCTGACCCAGGACCCGCGCGCCGCGCTGCCGCTGATCCGGCTGGAGACCACCGAGGGCAGTTGGCGGCCCCGCCGGGACCTGCTCAACGCCGACCGGTTCGACCAGGGGTTCGTGCCCGAACGCGAGGGCGACGGCCGGGTCGTCCTGCGCTTCGGCGACGACGTGTCCGGTCGCCGCCCACCGGCCGGCACGGTGTTCGAGGTGACCTGGTGGCGCGGCGGCGGCGCGGCCGGCAACCTCGGCCACGACGCCCTGACCACCCTGGTCACGGACCGCTCCGGCGTGCTGGCCGTGACCAACCCGCTGCCCGCCGTCGGGGGCACCGACCCGGAGGACACCGAGCACGCCCGCCAGCACGCCCCGGTCGCCTTCGGAACCCAGGAACGGGCGGTGACCACCGCCGACTGGGTGGCCGCGGCGCTGCGCCTGCCGGAGGTGGACAACGCCACCGCCCGGATCCGCTGGACCGGTTCCTGGTGGACGGTGTTCTTCACCCTCGACCTGCGCGGCGGGCAGCGGCTGGCCGGCGAGCCCGGGCTGGCCCGCCGGCTCGCCGGGCGGCTGGACCGGTTCCGGGTGGCCGGGTACGACCTGCAACTGCGCGACCCGGTCGACCTGCCGGTCGAGCTGCGGCTGTGGGTGTGCGTCACGCCCGGGGCGTTCCGCTCCGACGTGCGGCGGGCCCTGCTGGACCTCTTCTCGGACCGGGACCTGCCCGACGGGAGCCGGGGCTTCTTCCACCCGGACCGGTTCAGCTTCGGCACGCCGCTCTACCTCAGCCAGCTGCTCGCCGCGGCCGTCACCGTCCCGGGCGTCACCGACGTACGGGTCACCGAGCTGCACCCGGTCGGGGTGGCGCCCGGCGGCGAGCTGACCGCGCGGGTGCTCCGCGCGGGCGACACCGAGGTGATCCGCCTCGACAACGATCCCAGCGTGCCCGAGCACGGCATCCTGCACCTCGACCTGGTGGGTGGACTGTGACGACACGAGCGGGCCGTGGGCCCAACCCGCCCGGCCGGGGCAGCGTGAACTACCGGCTGGGCCGGCAGGCGGACTTCGCCGCCGACATGCTCGCCCGGCTCGGCGCCCGCCCCGAGCTGGCCGGGCTGACCACCCGCGAGGTCGACGACCCGGCCGTGGCCCTGCTGCACGCCTGGGCGACCACCCTGGACGTGCTCGCCTTCTATCAGGAGCGGATCGCCAACGAGGGCTTCCTCGGCACCGCCGGCGAGCGCGGCTCGGTGCTGATGCTGGCCCGGGCCATCGGGTACGAGCTGCGGCCCGGTGTCGCCGCGACGACCTGGTTGTCGTTCACCGTCACCGCCACCCCCGGCGCGCCGGACGGGGTGCCGATCCCGGCGGGCAGCCAGGCGCAGAGCGTGCCCGGCCCCGGCGAGCTGCCGCAGGTGTTCGAGACCGTCGAGCCGCTGGTCGCCCGGCCGGAGCTCAACGCGGTGGGGCTGCGGGTCACCGAGCCCCGGCCGCCCCGCCCGGGCGACGAGACGCTGACGCTGGCCGGCGCCGACACCGTCCTGCCGGCCGGCAGCGTGCTGCTGGTGCTCGGCCCCGACTGGTTCGACGTGCGGCGGGTCCGGGCCGCCACGGCCGTGCTGCCCGCGCCGCAGGCCGGCGGGGACGGCCGGCAGGTGGTGCCCGCGTACACGGTGGTGACGCTGGACGCGCCGCTGGCCGCGCAGGTCCTCCCGGTCGAGCTGCGGCCCCGGGTCACCGGGGTGCAGGTGCACCTGCTCGCGCAGCGGGCCGCCCTGTTCGGCTTCAACGCCCAGCCGTGGTCGGCGCTGCCGGTGGCGCTGCGGGTCGGCGAGCTGAACCCGGGCACCAGCAACCAGGTGCTGCCCGGCGCGTACGCCGCCTGCAAGGACAGCTGGGCGGACGCCCCGCTCGCCGCCGCGGACCGCGACCTGCACCTGGACCAGTCGTACCCGGCGATCCTGGCCGGCTCCTGGGTGGTGCTGGAGACCGCCGGGGCGGCGCAGGTGCGCTGGGTGAGCGCGGTGGCCGAGGTGCCGGTGGCGGACTTCGGCATTGCCGCCCGGAGCACCCGGATCACCGTCACGGGCGGCGACTCGAACACGTTCTCCCGGCGGAGCACCACTGTGCTCGGCGACAGCCGGCAACTCGCCGTGGCCCCGCGACCGGAGACCGCCCCGCTGGCGAAGGTGGCCACCCTGGAGCTGGCCCGCCCGACGCCCGGCCTGGAACCCGGCCGCCGGCTGGTGCTCACCGGCGTCGACCCGACCGGCGCGGCGGTCTCCGAGGTGGTCACCGTGCTCCGGGTCCGCGGTTCGTCCACCGTGGACCTCGACAGCACCATCGCCCACGCCTACCGGCGGGACAGCGTCCGGCTGCTCGGCAACGTGGCGAAGGCGACGCACGGCGAGAGCCGGGCCGAGGTGCTCGGCGGCGGCGACGCCCGGCAGGCGTTTCAGCGGTTCACCCTCCGGCACGCGCCTCTGACCCACGTACCCGCCGCCACCGCCAGCGGGGCGCGCACCACCCTGGCCGTCTGGGTGGACGGGGTCCGCTGGCAGGAGGTCCCCGCGCTGCTCGGCCAGGCTCCCACCGCCCGGGTCTACACCGTCCGCCGGGCCGACGACGGCACCGTCACCGTCACCTTCGGCGACGGCCGCACCGGCGCCCGGCTGCCCACCGGGCAGGACAACGTGGTGGCCACCTACCGGTCCGGCATCGGCCGGTCGGCCGACCTGGCGGCGGGACGGCTGACCATCCCGCTGTCCCGCCCGCTGGGCCTGATGGAGGTCACCAACCCGGTCCCGGCGGCCGGCGCCGACGACCCGGAGAACGTGGACCGGGCGCGGCGCAACGCGCCGCTGGCGGTGCGTACCCTCGGCCGGGTCGTCTCCCTCGACGACCACGCCGACTTCGCGCGGGCCTTCGCCGGCGTCGGGAAGGCCCGCGCCGACCTGGTCTGGGACGGCGAGCGGCAGATCGTCCTGCTCACCGTCGCCGGGCCGGACGGCGCCGCGATCCCGGACGGCGCGCAACTGCGCACGGACCTGCTCCGCGCGCTGGACGCCGCCCGGCAACCCGCCGTGCCGGTCCGGATCCTCGGCCACCGCCGGCGCCGGGTCGCGGTGACCGCCCGGCTGCTGGTCGCCCCCGGGCACCGCTTCGTCGCGGTCGCCGCCGCGGCCCGCGCGGCCCTGGTCGCCGGCCTCTCCTTCGACGCCCGGGACTACGCCCAACCGGTACGCGCCAGCGAGGTGCAGGCCCTGCTGCACCGGGTGTCCGGGGTGGCCGGCGTGGTGCTGGAACTCCTGCACGACGCGGAGCTGCCCCCGGGCCTGGCGGACGTGATCGTGGCCGCGCCGGCCCGCCGCGCCGGCGACCTGCTGCTCCCCGCCGACCTGCTCACCGCGGACGCCGGCGACGTCACCCTGCTGGAGGCATCGTGAGGGCCGAGGAGATCTGGGGGCTGCTGCCCGCCGCGCTGCGCAGCGAGGACGAGGCCGCCGGGGGCGTGCTGCGCGCCCTGGTCGAGGTGATGGCCGAGCAGGCCGCCCTGCTCGGCGCCGACGTCGACCAGCTCTCCGACGACTGGTTCGTGGAGACCTGCGCCGAGTGGGTGGTGCCCTACCTGGGCGAGCTGGTGGGCACGGGCCGGCTGCACCCGCTGCCCGACGCGGCCGCCTTCTCCGACCGGGCCCGGGTGGCCGACACCATCCGGTTCCGGCGCCGCAAGGGCACCGCCGCCGCGCTGGAGGAGCTGACCCGGGCGAATACCGGCTGGAGCACCGCCGCCGTCGAGTTCTTCGAGCGGCTGGTGATCACCCAGCACGTCAACCACCCGAAGACCGCGCCGGCCACCGCGGCGATCCGGGACGCCGGGCCGCTGGAACTGGTCGGCGGGCCGTTCGAACCGGTCTGCCGCACGGTCGACGTGCGGGCGATGGGCGCCGGCCAGGGCCGGCCGAACATCCCCAACATCGGCATGTACGTGTGGCCACTGCCGTCGTACCGGCTGGACCGGGCCACCGCCGCCCCGGCGGCCGACCCGCCGGACGGCCGGTGGTGGATCGAGCCGGTCGGGATGGGCCGGCAGCTGACCGGGCCGACCGTGACCGAGCCGGACATCGACCACCGCGCCGACGAGGCGAACGTGCCGGGCCCGTTGCGCCGCCGGCCGCTGCGCGACGAGCTGGCCGCGCTGGCCTCCGCCGCGCCGCCCGCCCCGGAGGAGCTGCGCTGGTTCCGCGAGGACGACCCCTCCTTCGTGGTGTGGATCCAGCCGACCGCGGCGGACGAGTTGCGCGCCGTACCCCTGGAACACCTGCGGATCTGCGACCTGACCGGGTGGGAGCTGCCCACCGGCAGCCTGGTCCGGGTCGACCCGGTGCTCGGCCGGGTCACCGTCGCCGCCGGGCGGCCGGTGCACCGCCTGGCGCTCTCCTGGTGGTACGCGTTCAGCGCCGACGTCGGCGCCGGCCCGTACCCCCGCCGGGGTGACCTCGGTGCGGCCGACGGCCCGGTGGACTGGCAGCTCGGGGTGAGCGCGACGGAGCCGCCCCGCGCGGGCGAGGTGGTCGCCTCGCTCGGCGAGGCGGTCACCGCCTGGCACGACTGGCAGGCGGCCCATCCCGGCACCGCCGGCCGAATCGTGCTGCTGGACAGCCACCGCTACGCCGAGACGGTCGCGGTGCGCATCGGGCAGGGCAGCCGGCTCACCCTGCTGGCCGCCCGGTGGCCCCGGCCGCCGGACCGGCCCCGCCGGCAGACCGACCTGGACCCGGTCGGCGTACGACCCTGCCTGCTGGGCGGCCTGTCGGTCACCGGCGCCGGCGCGGGGGACCGCCCCGGCGAGCTGGTCGTCGACGGCCTGCTGGTGGCCGGCCCGGTGGCGGTGGTCGCGCCGTCCGCCGGCGGCCCGGGGCTGGGACGGCTTGAGCTGCGGCACTGCACCGTCGGGCCCGGCGCGACCGGGCTGACCGTGGCGGCCGGCAACGAGCGGGTCGAGGTGGCGCTGCACCGGTGCGTCACCGGGTCGCTGGCCGTCGGCGACGGTCCGCTCACCGTCACCGACACCCTGGTGCACGGCGGGATCGGCGCCGCGGACGCGGAGGTCGAGCTGGCCGGCGTGACCGTGCTCGGCGCGACCGGCGCGCGGGTGCTGACCGCCACGGACTGCCTGCTCGACGGCGTGGTCACGGTGGCCCGCCGGCAGCAGGGGTACGTGCGGTTCAGCTACCTGCGGCCCGGTTCGGTCACCCCGCGCCGCTACCGCTGCCAGCCGGACCTGGCCGTGCAGGCGCACCCCGGCGACCCGGACGTGGCCACCCGCGTCGGGCCGGCCTTCGCCAGCACCCGGTACGGGGACGCGACGTACGGCCGGCTCGCCGAGACCGCCGCCGCCGAGCTGCGCACCGGCGCGGAGTCCGGTGCCGAGATGGGCGCGTTCCGACGCGCGCTCACCCCGCAACGCCTCAACAACCTGGCCCTCGCCCTGCGGGAGTACCTGCCGCTGGGGCGGGTGGCATCTCCCTTGCCCGTGCTGCCGACCGGAGGAACCAGACCATGAAGGGCGACATCAGCCGCTCGACGTTCGACCAGCGGCGGCACGCGACGAGCGTGCGCAAACAGCAGGGCCGGGTGGACCTGGACGCGGACTGGAACGAGCAGCAGGACATCCAGGCGCACCTGCGGACGACCGCGCTGACCGACCTGGTCGGCCCGGCCGGGGCGCCGCTGACCAACGGGGCGTTCGCGCTGACCGGGGGCGGCGGCGACCTGAAGCTGTCGGCCGGCCGCTACTACCTCGACGGGGTGCTCTGCGAGAACGACGCGCAGGTCTCCGTCTTCGCCCAGCCCGACCTGCCGGCCGCCGGCCCGTTCGTGCGCAAGCTCGACGGCGCCTGGCTGGCCGCCGGCGCCGCCGTCCCCGCCGGGGTCTACGTGGCCTGGCTCCAGGCCTGGTCGCAGCACGTCACCGCCATCGAGGACGCCGGCCTGCGCGAGGTGGCCCTGGGTGGCCCGGACACCGCCACCCGGCTGCGCACCGTCTGGCAGGTCCGGCTGGTGCAGGCGGGCCCGCCGAACACCCCGGTGGGCTGCGCCGACACCCCGCCCGGCTGGGCGGAGCTGACCGCCGCCTCGACCGGCACCCTCGCGGTCCGCGCCGATCCGACCGGCGCTCCGGGCGGCGACTGCGTCATCCCGACCGGTTCCCCGTACACCGGCCTGGACAACCAGTGCTACCGGGTGGAGATCCTCGCCGGCGGCGCTCCCGGCGCGGCGACCTACGTGTGGTCCCGGGACAACGGCTCCACGGTGGCGACCTGGGAGAGCATCGACGTCGACGTGCTGACGGTGAAGGTGCCCGGCCGCGACGGCAGCGCGGGCTTCGCCAACGGGTCCTGGGTGGAGCTGACCGACGACACCCGGGAGCAGAACGCGACGCCGGGCACCCTGGTGCAGGTCGACCGGGTGGAGGGCGACCGGATCGTGATCCGCCCGGCCACCGCCACCGGCAGCCTGAACCGCGCCGACTTCCCCCGGCGGCCGCGGGTGCGCCGCTGGGACGGCCGGGGCACCGTCCCCGCCGGCGGCGCCGAGCTGGACCTGGAACTCGGCATCAAGATCCGGTTCGGCGCGGCGGGCAGCTACCGGACGGGGGACTGGTGGTCCTTCCCCGCCCGCTCGGCGGTGCACGACGTCGAGTGGCCGAGGACCGGCACGACGCCGGTGCCGCAGACCCCGCACGGCCCGCGCCGGGCCCACGGCCGGCTGGGCGTCCTCGGGTACGACGGCAGCCAGTGGAGCGTGCTGCGCGACTGCCGCCCGGTCTTCGCCCCGCTCATCGGTCAACTGACCCTGAGCCTGCTCGGCGGGGACGGCCAGGAGGCCGTGCCGGTGCCGAACAGCCCGGCGACGCTGGTGCCGCTCGGCCACGACCTGGCGGCGGGCGTGTCCACGGGCGGGCAACCGGTGGCGAAGGCGCGGGTGCGGTTCACCGTCACCATCGGCCAGGGGAAGCTGACCGCCGGCGCGACCACCGCGAGCACGGTCACCGTGGAGACCGGTACGGACGGTCGGGCCCGCTGTGCCTGGCAGCTCGACTCGGGCACCGCCACCCAGGAGGTCACCGCCCAGCTCCTGGACGAGGCGATGCAGCCGGCCCACCTGCCGCTCACCTTCACCGCAGGCCTCTCCCGCGCCGACCGGGTGTCGTACGACCCGACCGGGCGGCCGTCGCTGGCCGGGGCGACCACCGTGCAGGCCGCCATCAACCAGCTCGCCGCGGCCAGCACGGGCGGCTGGGCGACGCTGACCCTGCGGCCGGGCATCGACTGGGTGCAGGCGTTGAACACCCTGCCCGCCGGGGACGCGCTGATCTGCTTCGCGCCCGGGCTCTACACCAGCAACACGCCGGTGACCTTCAGCAACCGGGCGAACATCCGGCTGCTCGGCAGCGGGCCGGCGAGCCGGATCCAGGTGCAGGGCCACGAGTACGCGCTGCTCTTCGCCAACTGCGGCTCGGTGTCGCTGTCGCACCTGTTCGTGGAGACCCCCGGCCCGGCCGACAGTTCCGGACGGCTCGGTCCGGTCAGCGCGATCAACTGCACGGAGGTGACCGTCGAGCACGTCCGGCTGGCCGGGGTCGCCGGCGCCGCGCCGCGCAGCACCTGCCTGACCGTGCGCAACGACCAGGGCACCCCGCCCGGCCGGGTGCGGGTGCTCGACTCGGACTTCCTGATCGGTCACGGCCAGCAGGGGGTGCTCCTGGTCAACCCGGACCACGCCGTCGTCACCCGGTGCCGGTTCAGCACCCCGCCCCGGCCGCTCGCGCTGACCCTCCAGGAGCTGGTCAAGGACGAGAAGTTCCGCGGCGAACTGGCCACCCAGCTGGTCGGCCGGCTGGCGCTGGACCGGGCGGACCGGCTGGAACGCGGCGACTTCAACACCGTGGTCCGGGTCGGACAGTGGGGCGTACGGATGAACTCGACGGTCCCGGAGAGCGAGTGGAAGACCCTGGCCGCCCTGAACCCGCCGACGCCGGAGGACCTGCGCTCGGACCAGAGCGCCGGGGCGTACCTGCACCGGCTGGCGGACCTGGCCGCCGCGGACCCGAGCCGGCTGCCCAGCTACAAGCGGCAGCTCAGCTCGCTCAAGGGCCGCCTCGGCGACGCCGCCGGACGGATCTTCGACACCGACGAGGGTCGCAAGGCGCTGCGGGACTACCTGGTCGGTGAGGGCGTCAACGTGCGCAGGGCCGACGACATCGCCCGGGACCGGCGGGACGTCGCCCTGCCGGCGCCCGGGGCCAGCCTGCGCTTCGACTCCGCCCTGGCCCAGGGCGCCTGGGAGGCGGCGCTGGCCGCGTCGCCGCCGTCGCGCCCGGTGCAGACGCCGTCGGCGGCGGCCAAGCACCTGCGCTCGGTCGCCGACCGGATCCTGCTGGAGCCGGCGTTCGGCGACCGGTACGCCGCCGGGTACCGCAAGGAACTGGCGGCCGCGGCCGAGGCGTCGATCGGGGCCTGCGGGGTGGTGATCGGCGGCGGCACGGCCGTCGGTGACGTGGAGGTCTCCGACTGCCGCTTCGACCAGGTGGCCGAGGGCGTCCACATCGGGGTGTCGTACCACCCCGGTCCGCCCATCCAGGGCCGGACGATCCGGGTGACCGGCAACGACATCCACCTGGTCAAGGCCTGGTGGCGGGGGGAGGGCACGATCCGCGGCATCAAGATCGGCAGCATGCGCAACGTCTTCGTCTCGGACAACCGGATCTCCGTCTCCGGCGGCACCGGCCTGGGGATCTGGGCGTTCGCGGCCGGGGGGCCGATCCTGGCCGTGCGGGACAACCTGGTGCAGAACTGCAACCCCGGCATCATGGTCAACCCGCTCTGGTCGGGCGCCCCGGCGAAGCGCCTCTGGTCGGTGACCGACAACGTGTCGATGGACGGCCTGATCCGGGTCGAGGGCGGAGCGCGCAACGCGGGCAACGTGAGCTGAGCTGTCACATGGGTGACTGCGCCGGCTTCCGCGCCGCCCTACGCTTTCGGTGACTGCCATTCAGCACGGTTGCGGATTGCGGATGTGGTCCAGGGGTTCAAGTCCTCTGGTAGTCGCTCAACAAAGGCAAGGCGGGTCCTCACGGGCCCGCCTTGTCTGCGTGTGCGCCCCGTCCCGCCGTGTAAAGAATTCTTGACATGCCCGCCCGCCAGGGCATACCGTCCGGGTGTCAAGAATTCTTTACACCCGGGAGGGCCCGTGGCGTTCGAAGAGAAACGCGCCTGGATGATGGCCGTGGTCGCGGTCGTCGGCTACGCCACGTACGCCGCCGTCGTCCTCGGCCGCGCCGACGGCCGCCCGCTGGCCGACGTGCCGTACGCCGGCGCCCTGCTCTGGACGATCGCCGGCGCGATCGCGGCGTCGATCGTCGCGCACATCGTCATCTCGACCGTCTCGCCCGAGGGCGCCAACCAGTCCGACCAGCGCGACCGGGAGATCCACCGCACCGGCGAGCGCATCGGCCAGTCGTTCGTCGTGGTCGGCGCGGTCGCCGCGCTCGGCATGGCCCTGGCCCGCTGGGACCACTTCTGGATCGCCAACGTCATCTACCTGTGCTTCGTGCTCTCCGCCGTGGTCGGCTCCACGGCCAAGATCGTCGCCTACCGCCGGGGCTTCCAGTCGTGGTGAAACCGACCCGGATCACCAACTCCATCCGCGCCCTGCGCGCCGCGCACGGCGACATGACGCAGGCCGAACTGGCCCGCCGCGTCGGCGTGACCCGGCAGACCGTCATCGCCATCGAACAGGGCCGCTACTCGCCGTCGCTGGAGATGGCCTTCCAGATCGCCGCCGTGTTCGACGTCCCCGTCACCGACGTGTTCCAGTACCCCCGGGAGGGCTCGTGAAAGCCATCGTCCAGGACCGCTACGGCTCGACAGACGGGTGGGAGCTGCGGGACATCGACCCGCCCCGGGTCGGCGACGACGACGTGCTCGTCCGGGTCCGCGCCGCCGGCGTCGACCCCGGCGTCTGGCACCTGATGACCGGCCTGCCGTACCCGGTCCGCCTCGGCTACGGGCTGCGCCGCCCCCGTCACCGCGTCCCCGGCATGGACCTCGCCGGCGTCGTCGAGGCCGTCGGCCGCCACGTCACCCGCTTCGCCCCCGGCGACGAGGTCTACGGCACCGGCGCCGGCAGCTACGCCGAGTACGCCCTCGCGCCGCAGCACAAGCTCGCCCGCAAGCCCGCCGCGCTCACCTTCGCCGAGGCCGCCGCCATCCCGGTCTCCGGTCAGACGGCGCTCACCGCCGTCCGGGACGCCGCGACGGTCCGCCCCGACCAGCGGGTGCTCGTCATCGGCGCCGGCGGCGGCGTCGGCTCGTACGCCGTCCAACTCGCCACGGCGGCCGGCGCCCAGGTCACCGGCGTCTGCGGACCCACCAAACCCGACCTCGTGACGTCCCTCGGCGCGACCGACGTCATCGACCACACCCGTGAGGACATCACCGACCGGGGCGTGCGATACGACGTCATCGTCGACACCGCCGGCAACCGCACCCTGACCCACCTGCGCCGCGCCCTCACCCCGACCGGCACGCTGGTCCTCGTCGGCGGCGAGGCCGCCACCGGCCGGCTGCTGCAGGGCTTCGACCGGCAGCTGCGCGCGCTGCTGCTCTCCCCGCTGGTCGGCCAGCGGCTGATCCCCCTGGTGGCCAAGGAGAGCAGCGAGAACCTCGACGCCCTCACCGCGCTGGTCGACGCCGGCCGGCTCCGGCCCGTCCTCGACCGGAGCTGGCCGCTGGCCGAGGCGGCCGACGCGATCCGGCACCTGCGCGGCGGCCACGCCCGGGGCAAGAACGTCGTCCTGCCCTGACCGGGGCGGCCGCCGGCGGTGCTTCTGCTGCCGGCACCGCCCGCGGCCACTCCGCCGCTGCTCAGCTGCTCGGAACCACCTCGGGCCGGTGCGCCGCCGGCGGCACGTACGGCTCGGGGGCCGGCCGCTCGGCCGCCGGCCGCACCGCCACCGGCGATTCGGCGGCGGGCTGCTCGGTCTCCGGCTCCTCCGGCGTCGCGTCCGCCGGCCGCTCCCGGCCGGGGCGGACGGCCAGCATCGGGTACTCGGCGGTCTCCCCGCCACCGGCCGCGGCCGCCATCACCGCGGCGGCCGCCAGGTTCGCCACCCGCTTGGCCTCCCGCTGCACCCGCGCCCGGACGTCCTTGGCGTGCCGCTCGACCGACTCGGCCGCCTGCCGCGCCTCCTCCAGCCGCCGGGTCTCGGCGACCAGGCTGCGGCGGGTCTCCTCCAGCCGGCGCTGCGTCTGCACCAGGTCCCGCTCGGTGGTGTCGCCCTCCTGCTGGATCTCGGCGAGCTGCTGCCGGGCGGTCTCCAACTCCTCGCTCACCTGTGCCAGCGCCTGCTGCCGCTCCGCGATCTCCTCCTGCACCGCCGTGAGCTGCTCCTGCTGCCCGGCCATCTGCTCGTCGACGCGCTGACGGACCTCGGTGGCGTACTGCTGCGCCTCGGCGATCAGCGCCTGCATCTGCTGCTCCGCGGCGCTGTGCTGGTTGGTCAGCTCCTGCTCGGCCGCCGCCCGGTACTCGGCCAGCTCCTGCTCGGCGGCGGCCCGCCGCTCGGCGATCTCCTTCTCGGCGGCGGCCTGCCACTGGTCCAGCTCCTGCTGACTCTGCGACCGCGCCGCCTGGATCTCCTGCTGGATCTGGGTACGGGCCGCCTTGGTCAGCGCCTCCGCCGCCGTACGCGTCTGGGTGATCTGCTTGGCGGTCTGCTCGCTGATCCGCTTCGCCTCCTGCTGGGCGCGCTCGTGCGCGGCCTCACCCTCCGCCCGCAGCTTCTCGGCCCGCTCGTGGATCTCAGCCAGCTCCCGCTCGGCCGCCGACCGGCGCTCCTCGTACACCTTGTCCTGCTCGGCCCGGCGCGCGGACAGTTCCTCGTCGAGGTCCCGCAGCGACTGGACGGTCCGCTCCCGTGCCTCGGTCAGCACCTTCTCGGCCTCGGTCTGCAGGCTGGTCGCCCGCTGCGTCGCCGCCTCGGTGATCACCCCGGCCTGCTTCTCGGCCAGCGCCAGGATCTGGTCCACCATCGGGCCCAGGTCGCGGAAGGACGCCCGGTCCACCTGGGCGGGGCGCTGCCGCAGCTCGGTCAGCTCCGCCTGCAGGCGCTGGATGTGCGTGGTGAGGCCGTGCACCTGGCTCGCCGCCTGGTCCCGCTCGGTCGTCAGCGTCGCGAGCTGACCGTCGATCTGCTCGACGTACCGGTCCACCTGCCGCTTTTCGTACCCGCGCAGGGCGGTTTCGAAATGCGGCCGTCCGGCCGCGTCGTCACGCAGCGCGAACGGCTCCTCGCCGTTGGACATGCCGCACCCTCCGTACTGTGTGAACGCCACGCGGATGGACGCCCACGGGCCATGATGTGGCGCAACGCTACCGTCGTCCGGCCCAGGACAATAGGGCCGCCCCGGTGATCGGGACGCGGTGAGGGTTCCCTGTTCCGCCGGTGGCCTCCGCGTGGTCACGGCCTCCGGTGCGGGTGGCTCCCGCGCCGGCGGCGCGGTGCCTCGGTCGGACCGTCGTCCGGTCGGCGACGGTGCTCGTCCCTGGGTGGGTCCTGGTTCGGCGGTCGGGTCAGGCGGGTGTGCGCCGAGGGGCCGCGACGATGGCCGAGCGGAGGCGGGCGAGGGCGTCGGTGCGCGCGCCGGTCAGGGACGGTTCCCGGGTCAGTCGGGCCGCACGGAGCTCGACGTGCCGGGGCAGGCGACCGAAGGCGGCGGTGACGGTGTCGAGGAGCGCCGGGCCCCACGGCCCGCCCAGGACGACCAGCTGCGGGTCGGTGAGCGCGACGGTGGCGGCGAGGACCCCGCTCACCGCCGCTCCGAGCGCCTCGCGGGTGGCCGAGGACGCGTCGGCCAGCTCGCGGAGCCGGTCGACGTCGATCGCCGTGCTGCCGGGCCGGCGCAGCCCCAGGTCACCGAAGACCTCGATGAACCGGGTCGCCCGACCGTCCGGGCCGACGGTGATCAGGTGCGCGATCTCGCCGGCGAGGCCGGCGTGCCCTCGGCGTACCTGGCCGTCGCTGACCACCGCGCAGCCCAGTCCCTCGCCGAGGAAGAGGTACGCGAAGTCGGTCAGGCTCCTCGGATCGGTGTCGCGCTCGGCCTGTGCCGCCCAGTTGACGTCGTTGTCGACGACGACCGGCCCCTGGACCTGGGGCGCGAGCACCTCGACCGGATCCAGTTCGCCGAGCAGGAACGGCGCGTCGGGCAGCCGGATCAGCCGGCCGGTGGTGCGCTGCACCGGGTCGGCGGCGCTGACGACCGCCAGTCGGGTGGCCCGTCCCGTGCTCCGCTGGGCCTGCGTGGCGGCGGTGCGCAGCGCGGCCGTGACCTGCTCGGGCCGGGCCGGGCGGCTGATCTCGTGGTGCGTCCGGGCCAGGGTGTCTCCGTAGGCGTCGACGCACTCGGCGACCACCCCGTCGGGCGCGATGCCGATCACCAGGACGGTGCCGACCGTGTCAGCGAGCGCGTAGTACGAGCCGACCCGCCCCCGGCCGCGTCCGCCGGGGGTCCGCTCGCCCGTGTCCACGACCAGTCCCGCCTCGGTCAGCCGGCGCACGCTCTCGCCCACCGTCGGCTTGGACAGGCCGCTGCGGGTCGCCAGGTCGGCCCGGGTCAGGCGCCTGGCCTGCATCAGCTCGCGGAGCACGTGCTCGTCGGTCAGCGAGCGGAGCAGCTCCAGCGAGGGCTTGGCGGCGGTCACGCCAGGATTCTAGTCAGGAGTCTTGCCTAGAAAGCGTCCGGCCACCTACAGTCTTTTCAAAGAAGGAGCCTTAACTAGAAGGAGTCCTGCCGTGACCGCCCACCCCGCCCGCACCACCGCCCCGCTCCCGCCGCTGCCGCACTGGGAGTCGACCCCGACCGATCTGCCCGGCGCGATCCGGGAGATCAAGGCGGCGCTGCGCGCCCGCATCGAGGCCTCCGGCCGAACGGTCGAGGAGGTGTTCGCCGTCATCGAGCGGCGGATCCGGGCGGAGGTCGACGACATCGTCGCGGCGCGCGAGCGCGGCGAGCCGGTCTGGCCGGTCATCGAGTACGCCGACATCGAGGCCGGCACGGTGCCGGCCGAAACCCTGCGGGCGGTGCGCCGGCGCGGCTGCCTCGTCGTGCGCGGACACTTCGACCGGGAGCAGGCCCTCGGCTGGGACCGCGACATCGTCGACTACGTGGCGGGCAACGGCTTCTTCGACGCCTACCGCGGCCCCGGCGACGACTTCTTCGGCAGCGTCGGTTCCAAGCCCGAGATCTACCCGATCTACTGGTCGCCCGCACAGATGCAGGCCCGCCAGAGCGACCGGATGGCCCGGGTGCAGGCGTTCCTCAACAGCCAGTGGAAGCACGAGTCCGAGGGCGTGCGGTGGTTCGACCCGGGCCGGGACTCGCTCTACCCCGACCGGATCCGCCGCCGGCCGCCGGGCGCGGACTCCCCGGGGCTCGGCACCCACCTCGACCCCGGCACCCTCGACCTCTGGATGACCGAGGCGTACCAGCAGACCTTCCGCCACCTCTTCGACGGCACCGTCGAGCAGTACGACCCCTGGGACGCCGCCTACCGCACCGCCGGACCGCAGTACCCGGGCACCACCATGTGCTCCGCCTTCCGCACCTTCCAGGGCTGGACCGCGCTGTCCGACATGGACCACGACCAGGGGGTGCTGCACACCGTGCCGATCCCCGGGGCCATGGCGTACCTGATGCTCCGGCCGCTGCTGGCCGACGTGCCCGAGGACGACATGTGCGGGGTGACGGTCAACCAGGTCTTCCCCGCCAACCAGACCTGGCACCCGCTGCTGGTGCGCGCCCTCGTCGGCATCCCCGATGTCCGGGCCGGCGACTCCGTCTGGTGGCACTGCGACATGATCCACAGCGTGGCGCCGGTGCAGAACCAGCAGGGCTGGGGCAACGTCATGTACATCCCCGCCGCGCCCTGGTGCCCGCGCAACGAGCGCTACGCGGCCAACGTCCGGGAGGCCTTCCACTCCGGGTCCAGCCCCGCCGACTTTCCCGAGGAGCACTACGAGCGCGGCTGGCCCGACCGCTTCCGAGCCGAGAGCCTCAACTCCACCGGCCGGCGCGGCCTCGGCCTGGACTGAGCCGTAGCCAGGTCGCAAGGGCAGGGCTTGGTTTCTGGGAAGACCGGCCCGCCGGGGGATCGGGAGAGCAGCGGAAACGGTTGACGGCCCCGATGTGACGGGGGACGCACGCCGCCGATTTGACGATCAACTCGCGGTCCGCGTAACTTTCTCTCTGCCAGCGCGGAACGGACGAAACAGGCGAAAGACCTGGTAGGCCGGAGCGCGGGAATGAGCTTCCGGTTCTGGGGGTTGTACCCCTCGGAACCCGGGACCGGGCGGTGCCCCGAAGACGCTGCGAGGCGGATTTGGTGAGGCGGAACCGACCGGGTATGGTTCATCGCCGGTAGGGAACCGGGCGAGCGTGCGGGAGACCGCAGCGGCCGGCCTGTCGGAAGCCATGAGGACAGCGGTGAGAGCCGGTGGATTTGTGGTGCCCGTAATTGTGGTGGAAGTGGTGTGGATCGCGACAGAGCGGTTTGACGCGGCGGATATCAGCGGGTAACGTGGTAAAAGTGCCCGGCGCGGAAAGTGCCGGTCGCGACAGAGCTAAAATGCCCCGGGTCGGGGGTCCTCTTCGGGGGGTTTCCGGGCGGTGTGTGGTTGTTCTTTGAGAACTCAACAGGGTGCTTGAAAAGCCAGTGCCAATTATGATTTATACCCCGGACTGGCAGTTCTTCTTCGGGAGTGCTGTTGGTTGGGATTCCTTTGGCAACACTTTTGTTGTCAGGACAGTTTTTCGACAAGTTTTTGTTGGAGAGTTTGATCCTGGCTCAGGACGAACGCTGGCGGCGTGCTTAACACATGCAAGTCGAGCGGAAAGGCCCTTCGGGGTACTCGAGCGGCGAACGGGTGAGTAACACGTGAGCAACCTGCCCTAGGCTTTGGGATAACCCCGGGAAACCGGGGCTAATACCGAATACGACTGCTGACCGCATGGTTGGTGGTGGAAAGTTTTTCGGCCTGGGATGGGCTCGCGGCCTATCAGCTTGTTGGTGGGGTGATGGCCTACCAAGGCGACGACGGGTAGCCGGCCTGAGAGGGCGACCGGCCACACTGGGACTGAGACACGGCCCAGACTCCTACGGGAGGCAGCAGTGGGGAATATTGCACAATGGGCGGAAGCCTGATGCAGCGACGCCGCGTGAGGGATGACGGCCTTCGGGTTGTAAACCTCTTTCAGCAGGGACGAAGCGTAAGTGACGGTACCTGCAGAAGAAGCGCCGGCCAACTACGTGCCAGCAGCCGCGGTAAGACGTAGGGCGCGAGCGTTGTCCGGATTTATTGGGCGTAAAGAGCTCGTAGGCGGCTTGTCGCGTCGACCGTGAAAACTTGGGGCTCAACCCCAAGCCTGCGGTCGATACGGGCAGGCTAGAGTTCGGTAGGGGAGACTGGAATTCCTGGTGTAGCGGTGAAATGCGCAGATATCAGGAGGAACACCGGTGGCGAAGGCGGGTCTCTGGGCCGATACTGACGCTGAGGAGCGAAAGCGTGGGGAGCGAACAGGATTAGATACCCTGGTAGTCCACGCTGTAAACGTTGGGCGCTAGGTGTGGGGGGCCTCTCCGGTTCCCTGTGCCGCAGCTAACGCATTAAGCGCCCCGCCTGGGGAGTACGGCCGCAAGGCTAAAACTCAAAGGAATTGACGGGGGCCCGCACAAGCGGCGGAGCATGCGGATTAATTCGATGCAACGCGAAGAACCTTACCTGGGTTTGACATGGCCGCAAAACTCGCAGAGATGTGAGGTCCTTCGGGGGCGGTCACAGGTGGTGCATGGCTGTCGTCAGCTCGTGTCGTGAGATGTTGGGTTAAGTCCCGCAACGAGCGCAACCCTCGTTCGATGTTGCCAGCGCGTTATGGCGGGGACTCATCGAAGACTGCCGGGGTCAACTCGGAGGAAGGTGGGGATGACGTCAAGTCATCATGCCCCTTATGTCCAGGGCTTCACGCATGCTACAATGGCCGGTACAATGGGCTGCGATACCGTGAGGTGGAGCGAATCCCAAAAAGCCGGTCTCAGTTCGGATCGGGGTCTGCAACTCGACCCCGTGAAGTCGGAGTCGCTAGTAATCGCAGATCAGCAACGCTGCGGTGAATACGTTCCCGGGCCTTGTACACACCGCCCGTCACGTCACGAAAGTCGGCAACACCCGAAGCCGGTGGCCCAACCCCTTGTGGGAGGGAGCCGTCGAAGGTGGGGCTGGCGATTGGGACGAAGTCGTAACAAGGTAGCCGTACCGGAAGGTGCGGCTGGATCACCTCCTTTCTAAGGAGCACCTTCACCCGAAAGGGTGTAAGGAGCCCGCGCCATCCGAATGTGGTGGCGGGGTGCTCAATGGCGGAGACACTGGCGAGTTCGTGCTCGGCAACGGCCGGGATCATCTAGTACAGCTGCCCCTCGGGGTGGTGGGAACGGTGTCCTGGTGCGGCTGGGGAGGAACGCAGAGCACCCTGTTGGGTCCTGAAAGAACAACCGATGGTTGTCTTTCAGAACCATGACCCCCGCCGTGAGTGGTGGGGATGGTTGCCAGGCATGACCTGGCCTCGCATACCGCCGGCGGATCGTCGGGTTTGGTGTGGGGCGGATCTGGTTGTGGGTTGGTCGTTTGTTGAGAATTGCACAGTGGACGCGAGCATCTTTGTGGTCAAGTTGTCAAGGGCGAACGGTGAATGCCTTGGCACCAGGAGCCGATGAAGGACGTGGGAGGCCGCGATAGGCCTGGGGGAGCTGTCAACCAAGCTGTGATCCCAGGGTGTCCGAATGGGGAAACCCGGCACCAGTCATGTGGTGTCACCTGCACCTGAACACATAGGGTGTATGGAGGGAACGCGGGGAAGTGAAACATCTCAGTACCCGTAGGAAGAGAAAACAAATTAGTGATTCCGTGAGTAGTGGCGAGCGAAAGCGGATTGAGGCTAAACCGGCTGCGTGTGATACCTGTCAGGGGTTGCGTGGTCGGGGTTGTGGGACCCTACTGAACAAGCTGACACTTGTTCGAGGAGTTACAAAGTCAGTGGCTAGTCGAACAGTCTGGAATGGCTGACCGTAGACGGTGAAAGTCCGGTAGGTGAAAGTTGCTGACCTTCTGTGGGTGTTCCCGAGTAGCGGCGGACCCCTGAAATCTGCCGTGAATCTGCCAGGGCCACCTGGTAAGCCTAAATACTTCCTGGTGACCGATAGCGGACGAGTACCGTGAGGGAATGGTGAAAAGTACCCCGGGAGGGGAGTGAAATAGTACCTGAAACCGTTCGCCTACAATCCGTCGGAGCCTTACGGGGTGACGGCGTGCCTTTTGAAGAATGAGCCTGCGAGTTAGTGGCATGTGGCGAGGTTAACCCGTGTGGGGGAGCCGTAGCGAAAGCGAGTCTGAATAGGGCGATTCAGTCGCATGCTCTAGACCCGAAGCGGAGTGATCTAGCCATGGGCAGGCTGAAGCGCGGGTAAGACCGCGTGGAGGGCCGAACCCACCAACGTTGAAAAGTTGGGGGATGACCTGTGGTTAGGGGTGAAAGGCCAATCAAACTCCGTGATAGCTGGTTCTCCCCGAAATGCATTTAGGTGCAGCGTCGCGTGTTTCTTGCCGGAGGTAGAGCACTGGATGGTCTAGGGGGCCCACAAGCTTACCGAAATCAGCCAAACTCCGAATGCCGGTAAGTGAGAGCGCGGCAGTGAGACTGCGGGGGATAAGCTTCGTAGTCGAGAGGGAAACAGCCCAGATCACCAGCTAAGGCCCCTAAGCGTGTGCTAAGTGGAAAAGGATGTGGGGTCGCATAGACAACCAGGAGGTTGGCTTAGAAGCAGCCACCCTTTAAAGAGTGCGTAATAGCTCACTGGTCAAGTGGTTCCGCGCCGACAATGTAGCGGGGCTCAAGCACACCGCCGAAGCTGTGGCATTCACATTTCAACCTCGCTTGGACTTGATTCCTTGTGCAGGTGTGTGGATGGGTAGGGGAGCGTCGTGCCGCGGGTGAAGCAGCGGGGTGACCCAGTTGTGGACGCGGCACGAGTGAGAATGCAGGCATGAGTAGCGAAAGAAGGGTGAGAAACCCTTCCGCCGGATGACCAAGGGTTCCAGGGCCAGGCTAATCCGCCCTGGGTGAGTCGGGACCTAAGGCGAGGCCGAGAGGCGTAGTCGATGGACAACGGGTTGATATTCCCGTACCCGCGAAAGAGCGACCCTGACGAACCTCGCTGTGCTAACCACCCGAACTTGGTGAGGTCTTCGGACTGATCCGAGGGAGCGTGGGAACCTGGTGGGTAGTAGTCAAGCGATGGGGTGACGCAGGAAGGTAGCTGAGCCCGGCCGGTGGTTGTGCCGGGGTAAGCGTGTAGGCCGCACCATAGGCAAATCCGTGGTGCATGAAGGCTGAGACGTGATGCCGAGCCGATTCAGGTGAAGTCAGTGATCCTATGCTGCCGAGAAAAGCCTCTAGCGAGTTCTTAGCGGCCCGTACCCCAAACCGACACAGGTGGTCAGGTAGAGAATACCGAGGCGATCGGGCGAACTGTGGTTAAGGAACTCGGCAAATTGCCCCCGTAACTTAGGGAGAAGGGGGGCCGGAGACGTGAAGCCCCACGCGGGTGGAGCGTTGTATGGCCGCAGAGAGCAGGGGGAAGCGACTGTTTACTAAAAACACAGGTCCATGCGAAGAAGTAATTCGATGTATATGGACTGACGCCTGCCCGGTGCTGGAACGTTAAGGGGACCTGTTAGCTCTTCGGGGCGAAGCGGAGAACTTAAGCGCCAGTAAACGGCGGTGGTAACTATAACCATCCTAAGGTAGCGAAATTCCTTGTCGGGTAAGTTCCGACCTGCACGAATGGCGTAACGACTTCCCCACTGTCTCAACCACAGGCCCGGCGAAATTGCATTACGAGTAAAGATGCTCGTTACGCGCGGCAGGACGGAAAGACCCCGGGACCTTTACTATAGCTTGACATTGGTATCCGAATTAGCTTGTGTAGGATAGGTGGGAGCCGGTGAAGTCCATACGCCAGTATGGGTGGAGGCAATCTTGAAATACCACTCTGGTTGATTTGGGTATCTAACTTCGGACCGTTATCCGGTTCAGGGACAGTGTCTGGTGGGTAGTTTAACTGGGGCGGTTGCCTCCTAAAGGGTAACGGAGGCGCCCAAAGGTTCCCTCAGCCTGGTTGGCAATCAGGTGTTGAGTGCAAGTACACAAGGGAGCTTGACTGTGAGACTGACAGGTCGAGCAGGGACGAAAGTCGGGACTAGTGATCCGGCACTTGCGAGTGGAAGCGGTGTCGCTCAACGGATAAAAGGTACCCCGGGGATAACAGGCTGATCTTCCCCAAGAGTCCATATCGACGGGATGGTTTGGCACCTCGATGTCGGCTCGTCGCATCCTGGGGCTGTAGCAGGTCCCAAGGGTTGGGCTGTTCGCCCATTAAAGCGGTACGCGAGCTGGGTTTAGAACGTCGTGAGACAGTTCGGTCCCTATCCGCCGTGCGCGTAGGATACTTGAGAAGGGCTGTCCCTAGTACGAGAGGACCGGGACGGACGAACCTCTGGTGTGCCAGTTGTCCCGCCAGGGGCACGGCTGGTTAGCTACGTTCGGAAGGGATAACCGCTGAAAGCATCTAAGCGGGAAGCTCGCTTCAAGATGAGGTATCCCACCCACCTTTGGTGGGGTAAGGCCCCCAGCTAGACGACTGGGTTGATAGGCCGGAAATGTAAGCCCGGTAACGGGTTCAGTTGACCGGTACTAATAGGCCGAGGACTTGACTACAAAGCTGCTACGCGTCCACTGTGCAACTCCCGACAAACGAACAACACCCAGCAGAAGCTGGTCGAGTTGTTTGACATGTCGATAGAGTTACGGCGGTCATGGCGGAGGGGAAACGCCCGGTAACATTCCGAACCCGGAAGCTAAGCCCTCCAGCGCCGATGGTACTGCACTCGGGAGGGTGTGGGAGAGTAGGACACCGCCGGACAACCATTCAATCAGGGCCACCCCTATCCAGGGGTGGCCCTGATTGGTATATCCACCCCGGATTCTGTCGCTGTTGGACAGGAGTCCCCGCGGATATGATCTCCGAATGACCACATTCGACACCGCTGACGGCACCCGGCTGGCGTACCACCGGGTCGGCGCGGGCGATCCGCTGATCTGCCTGCCCGGCGGTCCGATGCTGGCCTCGGCGTACCTCGGTGACCTGGGTGGACTGTCCGCGCACCGGTCGCTGATCCGCCTCGATCTGCGAGGCACCGGGGAGTCGGCCGTGCCGGCGGACCCGGCGACCTACCGGTACGACCGGCTGGTCGACGACGTCGAAGCGCTGAGCGTGCACCTGGGCCGGGACCGGATCGACCTGCTCGGGCACTCGGCCGGCGGCAGCCTCGCGGTGCTGTACGCCGCCCGCCACCCGGACCGGGTGGCCCGTCTCGCGCTGGTCAACCCGAGCCCTCGTCCCGTCGGTCTGGAGATCGCCGACCTGGATCGCCGTGAGGTCGCCGAGCTGCGCCGCGGGGAACCCTGGTTCCCGGAGGCGTTCGCGGCGTTCGAGCGGATCTGGTCGGGTGCGCCCACCGCCGAGGACTGGGCGGCGATCACCCCGTTCACCCATGGCCGGTGGGATGCCGCCCGGCAGGCCCGGGTGGCCCGGGAGGAGAGCGACAGGAACCCGGACGCGGCGGCCGGGTACTACGCCGCCGGCGGGCCCGATCCGGATGCCACCAGGTCCGCCCTGACCCGCCTCGAGGCGCCGGTCCTCCTCCTCACCGGCGAGTACGACGTGGCGCTCCCCCCGAAGCGCGCCGCCGAGTACGCCGGCCTGTTCCCGCAGGGCCGACTGGCCGTGCAACCGGGCGGTGGGCACTACCCCTGGCTCGACGACCCGGAGTCGTTCGTGCGGACCCTGGCCGCGTTCCTGCGCTGACGGACAGCGCAGGCGCGCCCACCGGATCACTGACCCGGCGCCACCGTGCCAACGGCGGGTGCTCGGCATCGGCGGCCGAAGACAGGTGAAGGGCCACACCTCGGCACCGCCCGACATGTCGGCCCCGCTCATATCCAGTGAGGTCTATGTCACGTTGGCGTCTGCGCACGCCGACACCACCGCCGGCGCTCCCGGACGAGGAGAGCGTCGTGAAGACACCGCTGAAGGCCACCACCACCGTCCCCGCCGCCGTCCTGCTGCTGATCCTGACCACCGCCGTCCCCGCCCAGGCCGCCACCCCGGCCACCAAAACCCCGGTCTCCGGGTCGCTGCGGGCCTACAACGTCTCCGGCGTCTATGTCGCCGGCGTCTCCTCCGGTGGCTACATGGCCACCCAACTGCACGTCGCCTACTCGTCCCGGATCCGAGGCGCGGCGATCTTCGCCGCCGGGCCGTACTACTGCGCGCAGAACAACGTTGCGCAGGCGCTCTACGGCTGCGGCGACAACCAGTACCCGACCAACCTGTCCGCCCTCGAGACGTACACCCGGACCTGGGCGTCCGATGGCTGGGTCGACCCGGTGAGCAACCTCTCCGGCGATCCCGTGTACGTCTTCCACGGCACCAACGACAACACCGTGAAGAAGTCGGTTACCGACGACCTGGTCCGCTACCGGGATGCGGGCCAGTGCTCCGCCTTTCAGGCGGGGGTGAGGGCCCGCGCTGGGAGGGCCGCCATGGCCCGAGCAGTGCCTTAAGCCGGGCGGTTCTGCTGTTCGATGTACCACCGGTACGGCACGAGAACGGCGCGTGGTTCGTCGTTCTTCGCCAGGATGGTGTGCTGCCCGGCGTAGTGGGCCGCGTCGATCAGCTTGCCGATTTCCTTGCGGGCGTCGCTCACCGCGACCTGGGGTGTATTGTCCATCCGGCGATAGTACATGTGGTACGTTTTGTACGTGCGGCTTCGTTACAACTACCGCGTCTACCCGACGCCGAGTCAGCAGGCTTCGCTGGCTCGGGCGTTCGGGTGCGCGCGGGTGGTGTTCAACGACGGGCTGCGCGCACGGCAGACGGCACGGGAGAACGGCGAGCCATACCTGTCGGACGCCGAGCTGTCCAAGCGGGTCACCGCAGCCAAGGCGACCCCGGAGCGGGCGTGGCTTTCCGAGGTGTCCTCGGTTGTCCTGCAACAGGCCCTCGCGGATCTGAACGTGGCGTACCGCAACTTCTTCGCCTGGATCTCGGGCAAGCGCAAGGGCCGCAAGGTCGCGCCGCCACGGTTCCGTTCCCGCAAGGACAACCGGCAGGCCATCCGCTTCACCGCCAATGCCCGGTTCAGGGTCCTCGACAACGGCCGACTCAGGTTGCCGAAGATCGGCGACCTGGAGGTCCGCTGGTCGCGGACGCTGCCCTCCGCACCGTCGAGTGTGACGATCATCAAGGATGCGGCGGGCCGGCACTTCGCGTCGTTCGTCGTGCAAACCAGGCAGGACGAGACGCTGCCGCCGGCCGGGGCCGAGGTGGGTATCGACCTGGGGCTGACCCACTTCGCGGTCCTCTCCGACGGCACGAAGGTCGCCGCGCCGAAGTTCCTACGCCGCGCGGCCCGCAAGCTGCGCCGGTTGCAGCAAGACCTGTCCCGCAAGCAGCGGGGCAGCCAGAACCGCAAGAAGGCCGTCGTCAAGGTCGCCCGCGCCCACGCGCGGGTGGCCGACACCCGGCGGGACTGGCAGCACAAGCTGTCCACGGCGATCATCCGCGACAATCAAGCGGTGTACGTCGAGGACCTGTGCGTCGTCGGTCTCGGCCGGACCCGGCTGGCCAAGTCCGTGCACGACGCCGGTTGGGCGTCGTTCACAGCCATGTTGGAGTACAAGGCCGCCCGGTACGGGCGTACCTTCGCCCGGGTGGATCGGTTCTTCCCGTCCACCCGGATGTGCTCGGACTGCGGCCGGATCAACGACAAGATGGCGCTCGACGTCCGAGCGTGGGACTGCCCGTGCGGCAGCACCCACGACCGGGACGTCAACGCGGCCATCAACGTGCTCGCGGCGGGACGCGCCGAGAGCCTAAACGCCTGTGGAGCGCAGGTAAGACCGGCATCCGTGCCGGCACCGCGCGAGGAAGCAGGAATCTGCCCGGACGCCGCGTGTTCCACGCGCAGCGTGGAGGGAATCTCCGTCTTTCAGGGCGGAGAGATCGTCAATACCAGCACTTCGGCGCCAGCATCTGTTGGGACTGGTGGGGCTACCTCGGCGCGACCAACTATCCGATCAAGGGGGCGCGCACGTGGAGACCATCATGAACATGGTCCGCCGGCTGGACGGCTGAGCCGCCGCGTCACCGACGGTGCCGCGGGTGGGTGCCGGAGGGCACACCTAACCGCGACTGCGCCGCCCGTCGAAGGGTGCCACCGGGTCGGCGACCTGCCCGAGTTCCGCCGGGAGCTGGGATACGACGTCGTCGTAGTCGCCGGGTGGGATGGTCTCGCGGAGGGCGTCGAACACCGCCCGCATGCCGATCTCGGCCAGCGCCGGCTCCACCTCGGCGCGTCCGCTGACCCGTTGCACGAAGACGTCGAGGCCGAACCGCTCGCCGGTCTCGCTGGAGGCGAACGCGTACGCCTTCAGGTCCTCGGGAAGCTGGGTGGCGAGGTCACGGGCCTCGCCCCCGTCTATCCGTTCCGCCAAGGTCCGCAGCGTGGCCCGAGTGAGGGCGGTCGCTCGCGCCGATGACGTGTTCGCCCGCTTCGCCACCATGCCGATGAAGTCGTTGCTGTCCACGTTCGGAGCCTTCCTCTTGGCCGATGGCGGCATCTACCCGTGCACCACCACGGCAAACGGCGGGGCGCGCGCGGACACCCCGCTGCCCGGTCGCGAGGTGAGCTTCGGGACTGGGGCCCGCATATCGGTGGTTACCGGATGGCGACCAGGTTTCCTGGCTACCGTAGGTGCGGAGCCGGTCAGCGGCGAGCGGCCCGGCCGATCGGCCGGACGGCCCGGCGTCGAGGGCTGGCCGAAGCAGCCGATCGCTGGAGGCGACAGCGGTGACGATGGAAGCAGAGCGCACTCTCGGCGAGGAGCAGCTCAACCAGCTGGGTGAGCTCGCGGCCCAGCTGCGGGTGGACGCGATCCGGTGCAGCACCAAAGCCGCGTCCGGGCATCCGACGTCGAGCCTCTCCGCCGCCGACCTGCTGGCGGTGCTGATCTCGCGACACGTGCGCTACGACTGGGCGGAGCCGCGCAATCGCGCCAACGACCACCTGATCTTCTCCAAGGGCCACGCCTCGCCGCTGCTGTACGCGGTCTTCAAGGCGGTGGGTGCGATCAGCGACCAGGAGCTGGTCGACACCTACCGCCAGTTCGGGTCGCGTCTGCAGGGGCATCCCACCCCGGCGTTGCCCTGGGTCGACGTCGCCACCGGTTCGCTCGGTCAGGGACTGCCGGTCGGCGTCGGTATCGCGCTGGCCGGCCAGTATCTCGATCAGCTGCCGTACCACGTGTGGGTGCTCTGCGGCGACAGCGAGACCGCCGAGGGCTCCGTCTGGGAGGCGCTGGACAAGGCCGGCCACTACGGGCTGCGCAACCTCACCGTGCTGGTCGACGTCAACCGGCTGGGGCAGCGGGGGCCGACCGAGCTGGAGTGGGATCTGGACACCTACCGGCGGCGGGTCGAGGCGTTCGGCTGCCAGGCGATCGTCGTCGACGGTCACGACCTGGCCGCGATCGACGAGGCGCTCGGCCGGGCCCGGCAGGCGACCGGTCCCACCGTCGTGCTCGCCCGCACGGTCAAGGGCAAGGGCGTACCCGAGATCGAGAACAAGCCGGACTGGCACGGCAAGCCGCTGAAACCCGATCTCGCCGAGCGGGCCATCGACGCTCTGGGCGGGGTACGCCAGATCCGCGTCACCGGGCCGCAGCCCGAGCCCGCCCCGCCCACCGGCGCCCGCACCGGTCAGCTGCTCCAGTTGCCGCGGTACGACCGGGGCGCGAAGGTCGCCACCCGCAACGCGTACGGGGACGCGCTGCGCGCGATCGGCGTCCGGCCGGACGTGGTCGTTCTCGACGGTGAGGTCAGCGACTCCACCCGGGCCGACAGGTTCACCGACGCCTACCCCGACCGCTACTTCGAGATGTTCATCTCCGAGCAGCAGATGGTCGCGGCGGCGGTCGGGTTGCAGGTGCGCGGGTACCGGCCCTTCGCCTCGACGTTCGCGGCGTTCCTCTCCCGCGCCTACGACTTCGTCCGGATGGCCGGCGTCTCCCGGGCCGACATCGCCCTGTCCGGGTCCCACGCGGGCGTGGAGATCGGGGCGGACGGTCCCTCCCAGATGGGGCTGGAGGACCTGGCCGCCATGCGCGCCGTCCAGGGGTCCACGGTGCTCTATCCCAGCGACGCCGTCTCCTGCGCCGCTCTCGTCGCCCAGATGGTCGACCGCAAGGGCGTCAACTACCTGCGCACCACCCGAGGCGGGCACCCCGTGCTCTACGACAACGACGAACCCTTCCCGGTGGGTGGCAGCAAGCTGCTCCGCGGCGGCGACGACGACCGGGTCGCGCTGATCGGGGCCGGGGTGACCGTGCACAACTGCCTGGCCGCCGCCGACGAGCTGGCCGCCGCCGGGATCAACGCCCGGGTCATCGACCTCTACTCGGTCAAGCCGCTGGACCGGGAGCGGCTGCTCGCCGCCGTCCGGGACACCGGCGGCCGGCTGGTGGTCGTCGAGGACCACTACCCCGAGGGCGGCCTGGGGTCGGCCGTCCTCGAATCGCTGGCCGACCTCGCCGAGCCGATCCGGCTGACCCACCTGGCGGTACGCGGGCTGCCCACCTCCGGGACGCCGACCGAGCTGATGGACCAGGCGGGGATCGGGGTCAGCGCCATCGTCGCGGCGGCGCGCGCCTCGGTTTGAGGGCGCTTCCCGGCCCGCATCGCGGCGCTGCCACGCGGCCTCCGTGGGGGACCGACCCCGTTTCAGCCATCCGCTCGCGGGTACCCGCACGGTCCGGTACGAGAGGGGGTCCGAGGTGAACCACGCGGAGTTCATCCAGGCGGTGGCGTCACGACCTGGGGTGTTGCCGTCGCAGGCCGAGCCCGTCACCCGTGCCACGCTGGAGGCGTTGGCGGAACGGATCAGTGGCGGTCAGGCCCGGGACCTCGCCTCGCAGCTTCCCGAGGAGCTGCGGGTCTACGTGTCCGCACCCCACGACAACCCCATACCGTTCGGGCTCGCCGAATTCTTCGAGCGGATCCAGGCACGGGCCGCGGTGGATCTCCAGGCGGCGACCGACGGTGCGCGTGCCGTGCTGGACACGCTGCGCGCGGCGGTCAGCGAGAAGGAGTACGGGGACTTCGTCGCCCAACTGCCGAAGGAGTTCTGGCAACTCACCGGGCCGGCGGCCACCCGGCTCCAACCGGGTCGGATCGGCACGTAGGCGCGGGTGCCGCTTCAATCGCCTGGGGCGAACGTCAGTCCGCCGCGATCCGTCAAGGACGCATGGCTGGGCGGGCCCGGGGGCACAGTGACCCGGTGGACGACGTACTGGACGAGACAGCGCCCGGGTCGACCCGGCCGGCGGACGTCGAGGGGCGGCCGACGGTCCGGGTCGTGGTGGTCGGGGAGCCGGGGCTGCTGCGTACCGCCGTGGCCGCGGTCCTGGCCGCCACACCCGGTTTCGAGGTGGCCGGTCAGTGCGATCCGGCCGAGGGCGTCGCGGAGGCGGTCGCGGCCGCGCGGCCCGACCTGGCCCTGGTCGACCTCGACGCGGTGCGGGACGCCTCGGCCCTGACCGGACGCCTGCACGCCCGGTCGCCGGAATGCGCGGTGGTCGTGCTGACCTCCCGGCGCACCGCGCGGGTGCTTCGGCGGGCGCTCGGTGCCCGGGTGCGCGGGGTCATCGCCAAGGACGTGCCGCCGGAGGAGTTGATCGACCACCTCCGCGCGATCGCCGACGGGCAGTTGATGATCGATTCGTTGACCGCGCTGGCCGCGCTCGACGCGGCGGTGAACCCGCTCAGCGAGCGGGAACGGGAGGTCGCTGCCGCCGCCGCCCGGGGGCTGCGCACGAAGGAGATCGCCGCCCGGCTCCACCTGGCCCCGGGCACCGTCCGGAACCACGTGTCGACCCTGTTGCGCAAGACGGGCGGGCGGAGCCGGTGGGACGCGATCCAGCGCGCCCAGGATGCCGGCTGGATCTGACGACACGCGGACCGGGGTGTCGCGCCAGAGGTGATTTCAATAGGATTCCTGACCGTGCGTCATCGTTCGCGCACGGCACGTCAGCAACGGGGGTTGATGACGGGGAGTCTGCATGGTCCGCACCCTGCTCGCGCTCAAGGGCGCACTCGTCCGCGGCGCGCTCGCCCGACTGCTCGACGCCGAGGACGACATCGACGTCGTCGGCGAGGCGGACACGCCGGACGAGCTGCGATCCGCCCTGCGAGCCGAGCGTCCCGACGTCGCCGTCGTGGACGGCGACCTGGTCACGGCGGACCAGCTCTGCGACCTGGCGTCCGACCGGCCCGCCAGCGGTCCGGACGGCGGCCCGCCCGGGCGGCTGCTGGTCCTGGTCCAGCAGCGCCGTGCCGCCCGGCTCGGTCCCGTGCTCGCCGAACACAGCCGACGGATCGGCTTCCTCAGCCACGACGTGGCCCCCGGGCGGATCGTCGAGGGCGTCCGGCAGCTCGCCGACGGCCAGGTGGTGCTCGACCCCGACCTGGTGGTCGCGGCGCTGGCGGTCGTCGACAGCCCGCTGACCCCGCGTGAGCGGGAGGTGCTCGACGTGGCGGCCGAGGGCCACCCGGTACGGGACATCGCGGAGCGCCTGGTGCTGTCCGCCGGGACGGTCCGCAACCACCTGTCGCGGATCATGGCGAAGACCGGGGCGCGTACCCGGCTGGAAGCGGTGCGGATCGCCCGGGAGTCGGGCTGGATCTGAGCAGGTCCGCCTCCCCGTAGCCGACCAGTTCCCGGTACGCGGCCGAGCGGTCCAGCAGGCCCCGGTGGCTGTCGAGCAGCGCGACCCGCCCGTCGAGCAGCAGCACCCGGCGGGCGCGCAGCGCCGAGCTGACCCGGTGCGCGATGACCACCAGCGTGCCGGGCCGGTCGGCGAAGGCCTCCTCCAGCCGCGCCTCGGTCGCCGGGTCCAGGTGGCAGGTCGCCTCGTCGAGGATCATCAGGGGCGCGGGGGAGAGCCAGGCGCGCAGCAGCGCCAGCTGCTGACGTTCCCCGGCGGAGAGGTCCGCCGGGCGCAGCGTCGCGTCGTAGCCGCCGAGCCGGTCCACCAACCCGGTCAGCCCGAGCCGGGTCGCCGCCCGGGTGATCGCCGGGTCCGGCAGGTCGGGCCGCAGGTACGTCAGGTTCTCCCGCACCGTGCCGGTGAAGACGTACGCCTCCTGCGGGATCAGGACGCGCCGGCCGGCCAGCTCCGCCGGCGTGGCGCCGGCCACCGGCAGCCCGCCGACGCGCACCGTGCCGGCCTGCGGCGACAGCACCCCGGCCATCAGCCCGGCCAGGGTGGACTTGCCGATCCCGCTCGCGCCCACGATCACCAGGTGGTCCCCGGCCGGCACGTCGAGGTCGAGTCCGTCGAGCACCGGGTCGGCGTGCGGGCCGTACCGGAAGGTCACCCCGCGCAGGGACAGCGCCGGCGCGGTCTGCCGCGGGACCCGGGCGGTGGCTGGCGCCGGGGGGCGCACCGGGACGTCCGCGCGCAGCAGCCGGTCGAGGGTGACGGCGAAGCGCAGCCCGCCGGCGGCCACCCCCTGGACGAGGGTGTGCAGGGCGGGTTGCACGCCACGCACGACGTAGACCAGGGCGCCGAGCACCGCGCCCGGCCCGAGCCCCTGCCGGACCAGCCACGGGATGGCCAGGAGCACCACCGGCACCGGCACCCAGCCGCCCACGGCCAGGGTCAAGCCCCGGGTGGCGGCCATGGTGGCCAACCGTCGCTCCACCCGCGCCTGGTCGTCGACGTACCCGCCGACCCAGCGGGTGGTCCGGTCCCGCGCGCCGCTGACTGTGACGTCGCGATGACCGGCGACGGCGGTGACCGCGACCCGGCCCAGCCGCTCGTCGGCCAGCACGTACTGCCGCTGCCGGGCGATCATCGCCGGCAGGGCCGCCGCGAACAGCCCCAGGCCGGCCAGCACCGGCACGGTCACCAGCAACGCGACCGGCGCGGCCAGGGAGAACAGGCCGACGACGGCGGCGCCGGCGGCGAACAGGAAGCCGCGCACCACCATCAACAGGCCGGCGTAGGTGTCCCGCACCATCTCGACCTGGTGGGTCAGCCGGGCCACCGCCGCGTCGTCGCCGCGACCACCCGTCGCGCCGGCCAGCGCGCCGACGACCACCCGGCGCAGCAGATCGTCGCGGAACGGCTCCACCACGTCTCCGAGCAGCGCGTACGCCCGGTTGGTGCCCACCGCGCCGACGAGCACGGCGGCCGCGAGCAGGCCCAACCAGAGCAGCCCGGTCGCCGGGCGCCCGGCCAGGAAGCCGTCGTCGACGGCCCGCGCGGTGAGCAGCCCGGCCAGCCCCGCCGGCAACGCCTCGGCCACCGACCAGCCCGCCAACCGGCACAGCTCGGCGCGGCGCGCCCGCAGCGCGGCCCGGGTCACCTCGCCGACCGCGCTCACGCCCGGAACACCGCCCGGTAGTCGGGGTCGTCCCAGAGCACCCGGTGCGGGCCGACCGCGCGGACCCGCCCACCGTCCACCCAGGCCACCAGGTCCGCCCGCGCGGCCATGCCGACCCGGTGGCTGACCACGATCCGGGTACGCCGGTCGCCCGGCCCGGTCAGCGTCCGGGTCACCCGGTACTCGGTGACGGTGTCCAGGCTGGACGTGGCGTCGTCGAGGACCAGCAGCCGTCCGGCGCGCAGCGCGCGGGCCAGCCCGAGCCGCTGCCGTTCGCCGCCCGACATGGCGACCTCGGCCAGCGGCGTGCGCCAGCGTTCGGGCAGTCGCTCGACGAAGTCGTGGATGGCCGCCGCCCTGCTCACCGGCACCGGGTCGGCGCCGCACCCGACCGCCTCGCCGACCGTGTCACCGACCAGCACCGGCCGCTCGAACCCGTAGCCCACCGCCGCGTGCAGCGCCGCCGGGGCCAGCTCGGTCAGCGGCACGCCGTCCAGGCGTACCTCGCCGGAGTCCGGGTCCCGCAGTCGTCCGGCGACGGCGGCGAGCAGCGACTTGCCCGCCCCGGACGGCCCGACGACGACGAGCAGCGTCCCGCCGGGGATCCGCAGGTCGACCCGGTCGAGCAGCAGACGCCCGTCGTCGCCCCGCACGCTCACCTCCCGCAGCTCCAGCTCGCCCGGTCCGGGAGGCAGCCTCCGGGTGCCGTACCGGCGGACCGGGTCACCGAGCACGTCGGCCGCGCGCCGGCAGCCGGCCCGTACCCGGACCGCCTTGTTCAGGGCGCCGACCACGGTGCCCAGGCCGGCGCCGAGCGCCGCGTACTGCAGGGCGGCCAGCAGCTCGCCGGGGGTCATCCGCCCGGCGGCCAGCGACAGCCCGCCGACGGCGACGACGGCCAGTTGCAGCAACGGGTTGACCACCGCGCCGCGGGTCGCCGCGCCCGCCAGCACGGTCCAGGTCCGCGCGCCGTGCGCGCGCAGCGCGGCGACCGGCGTCAGCACCCGCGCGACCTCCAGGTCGGCGGTGCCGGCGGCGGCGATGGTCCGCGCCCCGGCGAGCGCCTCCACCATCCGGCCGGCGAGTTCCCCCTGCGCCTGCTGGTAGCCGGCGACCGCGGCCGAGGCGTCGGCGACGAAGCTGCGCAGCAGCACGCCGAGCAGCAGGAGCCCCACCACGAAGGTGAGGCCCAGCCACGGGTCGATCAGGGTGAGCGCCACCAGACTGCCCAGCGGCGGCAGCAGCACCGTGCCGGCCAGCACGACGGTCGGGGCGGCCTGCCCGGCGTCGGCCACCTGGCCCACCAGCCGGCCCACCAGGTCGCCCACCGGACGGCGGGCGGCGATCCGCGGATCGAGGGCGAAGATGTGTCGGGCCAGCGCGTGCCGCAGCCCGGCCACCGAACGGGCGGTGGCCGCGCCCGTGCCGTAGTCCCGTACCGCGCCGGTGGTGACCAGCACGGCGATCAGCCCGACCACCGCGGCGAGCCAGTGACCGGACGAGGCGCCCGGCGCCGTACCGACGGCGGCGTCGACCGCGCGGCCGAGGGTCGCGGGCAGTGCCAGCTCGGCGGCCACGCCGACCACGGCGACCACGGCCAGCACCGGGGTCCACCAGCCGGCGGACCCGACGGTACGCAGCAGGAGCCGGTCGGCCGGGGTCATCACACCTCTCTCACGCCGCGGCCCCGGACCGGCGTGAGCCGGCCCGGGGCCAGGCGAACTGATCGTCAGTGGCAGGTGGTGATGCTCAGCGAGCTGTCGCCGCAGAGCAGCAGGCTGGCCTGGCTGCCGCCACCGGTGCGCTCGGCGGCCGGCAGTTCCATTCCCTGGAGGTCGAGCAGAGCCATGTCGGTTCCTCTTTCTCTCGTGATGCGGATCTGGGCTTGGTCGGGTGGTCATCGGGTCGACGACCGCCACTTCACTTGCAGGTGGTGATGCTCAGCGAGCTGTCGCCGCAGAGCAGCAGGCTGGCCTGGCTGCCGCCACCGGTGCGCTCGGCGGCCGGCAGTTCCATCCCCTGGAGGTCGAGCAGAGCCATGTCGTTGCACCTCCTTCCACATGAGTAGGGTCCGTCGGCCCCGGGGTGACCCGGGGAGCTTCGTGGGCCGGTCAGCCGGCCGATCCCGCCGGCGTCGCGGTCGGCAGCGGCCTCAGGTCCGGCCGCGGCCCCGCCTCCGACGGCGGCCTCGCGTCCGGCAGCGGCGTCAGGAACGGCAGCCGGGTCGCCTCCGCCGGTCGGGTCGCCGCGAGGGCGGTGAGCACGCCGGCGGTGCCGGTGGCCAGGTCCATGGAGAGCCGCAGCAGCTGGTCACCGGGGAAGGCGGTCAGCCCCCGGTACGGCAGGGCGTGCCAGCTCAACAGCCGGGCCTGCTGCCGCGCCGCGTCGTACTCACCCCGCCCGGCCAGGTAGGTGACGATCCCCGCCCGCCCGGCGAAGAGGCCGGACTGGGCGTAGAACGGGAAGTCGGCGCAGCGCCGGATCGCCGCCGCCGCGGTCTCGAACTGCTGGTCCGGGCGGTGGCGCAGGTACTGGTCGAGCACCAGTCCGATGCCGACGCTGCCCTCGGCGAGGTACGGCATGGTCCGCCAACCCTCGTTGACCTCCAGGTGGCCGGCGTCGCGCTGCACGCACCGGCGCAGGTCCTGGCGCAGCGCGGTGGCGGCGTGGTCGAGCAGCACCGGGTCGCGGTCGACCTCGTACCTGCGCAGCAGCATCAGCGCCACCCCGGCCCCGCCCCGGGTCAGTCCCGCGTACGGGTGCCGGCCACCGCTGACCTCGGCGACCGAGTCGACGTCGCCGAGCCGCTCGACGACCAGGTCGACCGCCTGCCGAGCCGCGTCGGCGTACCGCCGCTCGCCGGTGAGTCCGGCGAAGTGGGTCAGGTTCAGCGCGACGCCGGAGAGGCCGCCCATCAGGTCGTTGCCCAGCTCCGTCCACGGCTGGTCCAGGCAGAGGTCGAGCAACCGCAGCGCCTCGTCGCGGTGCCCGAGCCGGTCCAGCACGTACGCGATGCCGTGCAGCCCGTCGTAGAAGCCGAGCCGGCTGCCGGAGGCGGGTTCGCGTACCCGGTCGATCAGCCACCGCTCGTGTTCCCGCTCGGTGGACGCGCCGCTCGCGCGCAACGCCCACAGCACCCCGGCCGCGCCGTGGGCGAGGTTCAGCCCGCCGTCGCTGCCGGTGAACTGCCGGATGTCGCCGGGAAAGAGCCGGTCGTCGCGGTGCGGGGTGGCGCTGGCGGCGATCGCGCCGGCGAGGCGGTCGCGCAGTCCCGGCCAGTCGTCCGGGTCGATCCGGACGGCACCGCTGGTGCCCGCCGGCGCCGCGGCCCGTTCGTCCGGTGCCCCGGCGTGACCGTCCGGCGCCTCGGCCCGGCCGCCGACGATCACGGCGACGGTCTCGTCGAGCAGGTCGCGGGGCACGGGGAAGTTCTCGGCCACCACGTCGGCCAGGTGCGCCGCCTTCTCCGGGGCGAGCCGCAGCATCGCCGTCAGCGGCAGGAACAGCGCCAGCCGCAGGCAGGCCAGGGCGTACCGGTCGACGTCCAGGCCGGTGCGGTCGCGCGGGGCGGCGAAGGCCTGGTTGCGCAGCGCCGGCCGGCCCGCCGCGTCGGCGGGCGCGGCGACCTCGAAGTCGACCAGCGTGGCGGTCCCGTCGTCGCCGACCAGGATGTTGAACATGTGCAGGTCGCCGTAGACGATCCCGTGGGCGTGGATGGCGTCCACCGCCTCGGTCACCTGCCGGTGCACGTCCAACGCCCAGCGGGTGTACGCGGCGCGGTCGGCGTCGAGGTGGACCAGCGGGTAGCGCTCCACCACCAGCTGGTTGAGCGGGCGGCCCTCGACGAACGCCAGGGCCAGGAACTCGTGCCCGCCGAAGCTGAACTCGTCGTCCACCCGCACCAGGTGCGGCACGTCCGCGAGCTGCCGCAGCACCTCGGCCTCCCGCCGCAGCCGGGTCACCGCGTCCGCGCCGGTGGCGTCCAGTCCCGCGTACGGTCGGGCCTCCTTCAACACCACCCGGTCCCCGGTGCGGGTGTCCCGGGCCTCGTACAGGCCGCCGCCGTTGGAGAAGTGGATCACCTTCTCGATCCGGTACGGCAGCTCGGTGGTGCTCGCCGCGTTGCGGGCGGCCAGGTGCGGGGCGAGGAAGTCGGGCAGGGTGACCCACTCCGGGACGTGGAAGACCGGGTCACGGCGGTCCGGCACCAGGCTGCCGCTCGCGTCCTCGATGGCCGGCACCACCTGCCCGTCTGGGGAGAGGCAGTACCGGGCGGCGAAGCCGCCGTAGCGCAGGTAGACCGGCCCGTCGCCGTAGCGCAGGTCGCTGAGGATGTACGGCCCCTGCTCGCCGTCGAGCAGCGCCGCGAGTTCCTTGGCGGTCAGCTCCAGCTCGGCGTCGTCGCGCGGGTAGACGGTGATGAACTTGCCGCTGCCGGCACGGCGGGCGTACTTGCTGTTGCGCATGAGCAGCATCCGCGGCCCGCGCAGGTGCTTGAACGGGATGCCGCGTGGCTGGCAGTAGTCCATCACCCGGGTCAGCACCCGTTCGGCGTTGTCCAGCCGGGCCGACACGTGGATCTTCCAACCCTGCCGGGGGAGCGAGCCGTCGACCGGACCGTGGATCAACCAGTCGTCCTTGACCTCGCACTCCCAGCCGGCCGGCACCGGGCGGTCCGTCGCGTAGCCGGCGACCACGGTGCTCGCACTGGCCAACGAGTCGTAGAAGAGCGGATCGACCGCGCAGTACGAGTCGTACCGTTCATCCATGTCGCCTGCCTCCGCCGCCTGATCGGTTGAGGTCCATCCTGCGGACGGCCGAGAGGCGTGCGAAGTGCGATGAGTCATCGATCGGCGGTGAGTTTCCCACCCCGAAGTCGTGACAACGGCGGAGTTTGAACTCGCGAATACCGCGTGACCAGTGGGGAGGCCGACCGGCGCCGGTGGGCGGCCGGACCGCCGACGGACATGGAACGGGGGCGGGCCGACCGGCCCGCCCCCGTCACCGTGGTACCGCTCAGTGCACCGGCACCTGCGCGGCCGCCTCCTCCTGGGCGCGTCGTTCGTCGCCGCTGAGGGTGTGCAGCGGCTTTTCCTTGATGAACAGCACGACGACCAGCGCGAGCAGCGCGATCGGCGCGCCGATCAGGAACAGGTCGGCGGTGGCGATGCCGTACACGTCCTGCACGATGCGCAGCACCGGCTCGGGCAGGGTGGACAGGTCGGGCACCTCCGCGGAGCCGCCGCCGGTCGCCGCGGCCGGGCCGAGCTTCTCGGTCATCAGCGAGGTCACCCGGTTAGCCAGGACGGCGCCGAGCGCGCTGACCCCGATGGCCCCGCCCATGCTCCGGAAGAAGGTCAGCGCGGAGGTGGCCGCGCCGAGCTCGTGGGCCGGCACGTCGTTCTGCGCGGCGAGCACGAGGTTCTGCATGAGCATGCCGACGCCGATGCCCAGCACCGCCATGTAGATCGACAGGACGACGACGCTGGTGCGGGCGTCGATGGTGCTCAGGAGCAGCATCCCGACGGTCATCACCGCGGCGCCGGCCACCAGGTAGGCCTTCCACCGGCCGAACTTCGTGATGAGCTGGCCGGCGATCGTCGACGAGACGAGCAGACCGAAGATCATCGGGAGGCTCATCAGGCCCGCGACGGTCGGCGACTTGCCCAGCGAGATCTGGAAGTACTGGGACAGGAAGACGGTGCCGCCGAACATCGCGACACCGACCAGCACGCTGGCGACGGTGGCCAGCGAGACCG
Source organism: Micromonospora purpureochromogenes (assembly GCF_900091515.1). Lineage (NCBI taxonomy): Bacteria > Bacillati > Actinomycetota > Actinomycetes > Micromonosporales > Micromonosporaceae > Micromonospora > Micromonospora purpureochromogenes. Next base: position 3,542,783 of record NZ_LT607410.1, read on the forward strand.
TGCGGTTGCGGAAGATGTCCAGCGGGACGATCGGCTCCGCCGCCCGCGACTCGACGAGCACCGCCAGCGCCAGCAGGACCACACCGCCGGTGACCATCGCGGCCGTCCAGCCCGAGGCCCAGGCGAACTTGTTGCCCGCCAGCGACGACCAGATCAGCAGCGTGGAGACGCCCGAGGTGATCAGCACCGCGCCCAGCCAGTCGATCTTCACCGTGCGGCGGACGACCGGCAGGTGCAGGGTGCGCTGCAGCAGGACGATGGACAGGATGGTGAACGGCACCCCGATCAGGAAGCACCAGCGCCAGCCCAGCCACGACGTGTCGACGAGCAGGCCGCCGATCAGCGGACCGGCGATGGTGCCGACACCGAAGACCGCGCCGAAGATGCCGGCGTAGCGGCCCAGTTCGCGCGGCGGGATCATCGCCGCCATGACGATCGTGGCCAGCGCGGTCATGCCGCCCGCACCGATGCCCTGCACGACCCGGCTGACCAGCAGCACCTCCACGTTCGGCGTGAAGCCCGCGATCAGCGAACCCACCACGAACAGCCCCAGCGAGAGCTGGATCAGCAGCTTCTTGCTGTACAGGTCGGCCATCTTGCCCCACAGCGGCACGGTCGCCGTCATGGCGAGCAGTTCGCTGGTGACGATCCAGGTGTAGACGGTCTGGCTGCCCTGCAGATCGGCGATGATCCGCGGCAGCGCGTTCGCCACCACCGTGGAGGCGAGGATGGACACGAACATGCCCACCATCAGGCCGGAGAGGGCCTGGAGAACCTCCCGACGCGACATGCGCGTGCCGACGACCTCGGACACGTCGGCGGGCGGGGCGGTTGTGGTCATTGATGCTCCCTTTCGGGGTGGATCCGGATTGGCTGGCCCCGGAACGGACGCGCCGGGGCGGGGGACTGGTGGGTCAGGAGGCGGGCGACGGATCCGGCAGGCCGGCGACGACCGCGGCGAACGCCTCGTCCACGAAGTCGCGCAGTGGCCGGCCGTCGGTGTCGGCGGCCCAGCGCAGCATCGCGGTGCGGAAGGCGGCGCCGGCCACCGCGGTGACCAGCGCCGGGTGGCCGTGGTCGGAATCGACACCGAGGCGCGCGGCGATCGCCTGGATCATGGCCCGCTCGGTCTCGATGTTGCCGGCCATCAGGCGGGGCAGCAGCGCGGGATTCTGGGCGATGACCGCCAGGCGCAGCCGCCACAGCTCCCGCTCGGACTCCATCGTGTCGATCGCCTCGTCGAGGGCGAGTCGGACGGCCCGCAGCGCCGGCACCTGCGGCGCGGCGGCGAGCAGCCCGGCCACGACGCGGTCGCGGTCGACCGCCAGGTCGGCGATGAGCGCGTCGTCCTTGCAGGTGAAGTAGTTGAAGAAGGTACGTGAGGAGACGTCCGCCGCCTCGCTGATCTCCTCCACCGTCACGTGCTCCAGGCCGCGTTCGGCGACCAGCCGCAGCGCGGCGGCGGTCAACGCCGCCCGCGTCAGCCGCTTCTTGCGGTCGCGACGCCCGGTGGCGGCCTGTTCGGTTACGGTCACTCCGGCGACGCTACGAGGAAACTTGCGGAGCCTGCAAGTTTTTATTCTGTGAAGTGATGTTCCCGACCGGCGCCGACGCGCCCGAGATCGGAGCGAGACGTGGCCAGTCTGGATTCGTACGTGATCGGGCTCCGGGGCCGACGGGTCGTCCTCCCGTGACCGCCGTCGACGTGCTCGTGGTCGGGGCGGGGCCCACCGGGCTGGCCATGGCGGCGCAGCTGGCCGCCTTCGGCGTGCCGGTCCGCCTGGTCGACCGCGCGGTCGACCGGGCCCACGAGTCGCGGGCGTTGGCGATTCAACCGCGCACCCTGGAGGTCCTCGCCGGCCTGGGCGTGACGGACGAGTTGCTGGCCGGCGGCAACCCCACGGTCCGGCTCTGCCTGCACGCTCACGGCGGGGTGCGGGCGGTGCCGCTGTTCGACCTGGGCCTGGCGGACACGGCGTACCCCCATCTGCTGTTCCTGTCCCAGGCGGAGACCGAACGCATTCTGGGCGAGCACCTGGCGGCGGCCGGGCTCGGCGTCGAGCGGGGCGTCGAGCTGGTGGGGATGGACCAGACCGGGGACGGCGTGGCGGCGACCCTGCGGCACGCCGACGGTCGCGAGGAACCGGTGTCGGCCCGGTACGTGGTGGGCTGCGACGGCGCGCACAGCACCGTGCGCCACCTCGCCGGGATCGGATTCGAGGGCGGCGCGTACCCGCAGACGTTCGTCCTGGCCGACCTGGAGGCCGACGGCGTCGCCGACGGCGCGGCGCACGCGTTCCTTTCCGGACAGGGGCCGTTGTTCCTCTTCCCGCTGCGGCACCCGGCCAGCTGGCGGCTGCTGGTGATGCGCCCACCCGCCGACGCGCCCCCGCCCGAGTCGCCGGTCACCCTCGACGAGGTGCAGGCGCTCGCCGACACCTACACCGGCGCGACGGTGCGGCTGCACGACCCGGTCTGGATGACCAACTTCCGGTTGCACCATCGCGCCGCCACCCGCTACCGCGCCGGACGGGTGTTCCTGGCCGGCGACGCGGCGCACATCCACAGCCCGGCCGGCGCGCAGGGCATGAACACCGGCATCCAGGACGCGGTCAACCTCGGGTGGAAACTCGCCCACGCGCTGCGCGGCGGCGCCGATCCGAGCCTGCTGGACACCTACCACGCCGAGCGGGCGCCGGTCGGCCGGATGGTGCTGCGCTTCACCGACCGGGCCTTCACCGCGGCCACCTCCACCAACCCGGTCGTCCGCTTCGTCCGCGGCCGCCTCGCCCCCGCGTTGATCCCGGCGGTGCTCGCCCCCCGGTTCGTGCGGGCCACCGCCTTCCGCACGGTGTCGCAGCTTGCCATCGGCTACCGGCGGAGCCCGCTGTCGACCGACGGCCCGCGCCCGCCGCGCAAGGGCCCCCGGGCGGGGGACCGGCTCCCCGACGCGCCGCTTTCCGGCGCCGACGGTGGCACGCTCCACCGGCTCACCGCGGCGCCCCGGTGGCACCTGCTGCTCTGCGGCCCACCGGCCGCCTGGTCGACGGGCGAGACGGCCGGACTGGCGCAGCGGTACCCCGGCCGGCTCACCCTGCACCGGCTGACCGAAACCGACAGCACGGGGGGAGCAGTCCCCCGGGCCCGCGCGCTGCGCCGGCTCGGCCTGGCCCCCGGCGCCAGCGCTGCGTACCTGGTCCGCCCCGACGGCCATGTCGGCTACCGGTCGGGCGGCACGGACCTGGCGGGGTTGACGGCCTACCTGGACCGCTGGCTTCCCTCGTGACGCGGCGGCGACGCCGGTGCGCGCTCGAAGGCCCGGCGCAGCCGTCCGAGCGGCGCCCGCCCCACCCGCCACGCCACTACGGACGCGGCCGCGCTCCGGCCAGCAGCTCCGCCAACTGGCCCAGGTCATCGAGGCGAAGGTCGCCGTCCAACCCCTTCAGTGCGGCGGTCATCGCGCCGGCGGCCCGCCCGGCCCGCAGGCCGACCTCGGCATCCTCCACGACCAGGCACCGCGCCGGCGGCACGTCGAGCAGCTCGGCGGCGCGCAGGTAGCCCTGCGGGTCCGGCTTTCCCACCGTGACATCCTCGACCGTGACCAGCACCGGCGCGTCGATCCCCGCCGCGCCGAGCCGGGCCTTCGCCAGCCGGCTGTCGGCGCTGGTCACCACCGCCCACGGCAGCCCGAGCCGTGCCAGCGTCGCCAGCAGCGCCGGCGCACCACGGGTGGCGGTCACGTCGGACAGGTCGTCGTACTGCAACGCCAGCTGCCAGTCCGCTGCCGCGGCCACCGCGGCGTCGTCCAGGCCCGGCAGCAGTCGCCGCACCGTGCGGTCGGCAGGACTGCCGTGCGCGATCGCCAGCACCGCCTCCGGGTCGACGCCGTACTCTGCCGCCCACACCCGCCACGCCCCCTCCACCGCGGCGTCGGAGTCCACCAGAGTGCCGTCCATGTCCAACAGCACCGCACCGACCGACGACACGTCCATGGCCACCTCCCGTAAAATACTCGCACGGCGAGGATAAGGTGGTGAGGCCCGCTCATGGCAAGCCCTTCCCGGCACCGCGCCGAGGCGGCGCGCTGGCTCACCGCGTCGCAGGTGCTGGCCACGCTGCACCGGCGTCCCGGCATCACCCGTGCCGCCATGGCCGCCGAGTTGCAGCTGACCAGCGGTTTCGCCGCCGAGATCACCGCCCGGCTGCGGGAGCTGCGCCTGCTTACCGAGACACCCGCGCCGGCGCGCGGGCGGGGCCGGCCCACGACCGTCCTGCGCCCGCATCCCGACGGGCCGGTGGTACTCGCCGTCGACCTGCGGCAGGAGGACTGGCGACACGCCGTCGCGACCGTCGACGGGCAGGTGCACGAGGTGCGGCAGCATTCCCACCGCACCCGTGAGCCGGCCACCGTGCTGGCCGCCGTACGGCACAGCGTCGAGGCGACCCGGAAGCGGTACGGCGCGCGCCTTCGGGCGGTATCGCTGGCGGTCGCCGGCACCATCCATGACGGCCACCTCGTACAGGCCGCCACCCTCGGCTGGCGCTCAGTCGACCTCACCACCATCACCGCCGGCACGGACCTGCCGCTGCTGCTCGGCAACGACGCCACCCTCGCCGGCGTCGCCGAGGCCCGCACCGGCGCCGCCGTCGCGGCCGGCACCGCCCTGCACCTGATCGTGGGGGTCGGCATCGGCGGCACGCTCACCATCGCCGGGGTGCCGGTGACGGGCGCGCACGGCGCCGCCGGCGAGTACGGCCACCTGCCCTTCGGCGACCGGGAACAATGCTGCCCGTGTGGCGCCCGCGGTTGCTGGGACCTCGACGTCGACGGCCGTGGCCTGGCCCGCCACCTCGGCGAACCTCCACCCGCCGACCCGCGGCGCTACGCCGGGCAGGTCCTCGACCGTTCCGTTGTGGACCCACGCGCCCGGCAGGCGGTCCGGGCCGTCGCGGCCTCCCTCGGCAGCGGCATCGCGGGTCTGGCCAACATCCACGACCCCGACCTGATCACGCTCGGCGGACTCGGCCCCGCCCTGCGGCACGCCGCCGCCGACGCCTTCGACACCGCCTACACCGACGGTCTGATGGCCCTGCACCGCGCTCGCCCACCGTCCGTCGTGGACGCCGCACACGGGGACGAGGGTTCGCTGCGCGGCGCCGCCATCGTCGGCCTCGACCACCTCACCGGCCAGAGCGCCCTCGCCGAGTGGGTGCGCACCCTCGCGACACCACCCGGGGATGCGGCCCCGACGGTTTCCGGCTGATCTCCCGAGTACCACCACACCCTCCCGGCCTCGTTGAAACAGCGACCCACCAGGCGTATGACGGAGTGGCCGGCCACGGCGGTCGATTTCGTGTCGTACGGCTGCCGTTCAATCTGCCTGCACGCCGTCGGCTGGTTCCGCAGGTCTTCAACGCGGTGCCGGTGCCGCACAGCGTCCCCGGCGGGCGGCCCCGCTGGTCAGGTCCGCGCGGTGCGACCACAGGCGCTGTCCGGAATGGGGGAGAGAAGGGTTGAGATCATGAGTAGACGCACCACCGGCCCGGCCGTCGAGGCTGAGGGCCTGACCAAAGCGTTCGGGGAGACCCGGGCGCTCAACGGCATCGATCTGCAGGTCCCCGCCGGTACGGTCTACGGCCTGCTCGGCCCGAACGGTGCCGGCAAGACCACGGCGGTACGGGTGCTGGCGACGCTGCTGCGTCCCGACGGCGGCACGGCGAGGGTCTTCGGTCACGACGTGGTCGCCGACGCCGACGCGGTCCGCGCCCGGGTCAGCCTGACCGGCCAGTACGCCTCGGTGGACGAGGATCTGACCGGCACGGAGAACCTCGTGCTGCTCGGCCGCCTGCTGGGCCTGAAGAAGCCGGCGGCCCGCGACCGTGCCGAGAGCATGCTCGCCGCGTTCGGCCTGACCGAGGCGGGCGACCGCCAGGTGAAGAAGTACTCCGGCGGCATGCGGCGGCGCATCGACATCGCGGCGAGCATCCTGAACACTCCCGACCTGCTGTTCCTGGACGAGCCGACGACCGGGCTGGACCCCCGCAGCCGCAACCAGGTCTGGGAGATCATCCGGGCCGTCGTGGCGCACGGCACGACGGTGCTGCTGACCACCCAGTACCTGGACGAGGCGGACCATCTCGCCGGCCGGATCGCGGTGATCGACCACGGCCGGGTGATCGCGGAGGGCACCCCGGGTGAGCTCAAGTCGTCGGTCGGCTCCGGCACCGTCCACCTGCGGCTGCGCGACCCGGGGCAGCGGCCCGAGGCCGAGCGGGTGCTGCGGGCGGCGCTGGGCGTGCCGGTGCAGCTCGACGCCGACCCGGTCGCGCTGACGGCCCGGGTCGGTGGGGGCGGCAGCGACCTCGACGCGACCCGGCACGCGGCCCGCGCGCTCGCTGACCTGGCCGGCGCCGGCATCGTCGTGGACGACTTCTCGGTCGGCCAGCCGAGCCTGGACGAGGTCTTCCTGGCCCTGACGGACCATCCCGCCGCCACGGTGGACGAGCAGGACAACGAGTTGGAGGCAGCCCGATGAGCGAGACCGCCACCACCACGACCGGGCGCGCCCCGGCCGTCTACGTACCGTCCGCCGAGGCGCTGGGAACCGTGCTCGCGCCGGGCGCGCGACCGCCCCGGCCGACGGCGCTGTCGGCGTCGCTCACGTTCGGCTGGCGCGCCATGTTGAAGATCAAGCACGTGCCGGAGCAGTTGTTCGACGTGACGGCGTTCCCGATCATCATGGTGCTGATGTTCACCTACCTGTTCGGCGGCGCCCTCGCCGACAGCCCGCGGGACTACCTGCAGTTCTTCCTGCCCGGGATCATGGTGACCAGCGTCGTGATGATCACCATGTACACCGGCGTCGGCCTCAACACCGACATCGAGAAGGGTGTCTTCGACCGCTTCCGTACGCTGCCCGTCTGGCGGCCGGCGGCGCTGGTCGGCATGATCTTCGGCGACGTGCTGCGCTACGTCCTGGCGGCCCTGGTCATCCTCGGTGTGGGGCTGGCGCTGGGGTTCCGGCCCGGCGGCGGGTTGCTCGGGGTGCTGGCCGGGATCGGCCTGCTGGTGGTCTTCTCGTTCGCGTTCTCCTGGGTGTGGACGTTCTTCGGCCTGATCCTGCGCAGCGAGAAGTCCGTGATGGGAGTCAGCATGATGGTGCTGTTCCCGCTGACGTTCCTGAGCAACGTCTTCGTCGAGCCGGCCACGATGCCCGGCTGGCTCCAGGCGTTCGTCAAGGTCAACCCGGTCACGCAGCTGGTGGCCTCGGTGCGGGCGGCGATGTCGGGGTCTTTCAACGCGTCGAGCGTGCTGTGGACGCTGCTGTGGAGCGCCGGGTTCGTCGTGGTCTTCGGCACCCTGACGATGTACCGGTACAACCGCCGCTGATCCTGACGCGACGACGGGTGCCGCGATCCCAGGCCGAACCAGCCGAGCGCGACCGGGCGACCGCGCTACAGACCGACATCGGGCCCAGTTCGGCGAGCCGCGGACCAGGCTGGTCAATCAGGTCCTGTGCCGGGCGGCGCGGATACTCGGCGCACGGGCGGTCAGTTCCGTCCGGGCGGTTGGTTAGCATGCCCGGCGATGATGACTATCTTTCGCTCTCTGCGGCTACGCCGCGCCGCCCGTCGACACTTCGGCTGGCAGAAGCTGCGGGCTACGCAGCTGCGCGCGATGCGCGCCCTGCTGGCGGGCCGTGACGCGCTGGTGGTACTGCCCACCGGGGGCGGGAAGTCTGCGGTGTACCAGGTTCCCGCCACGCTGCTGCGCGGCCCCACGGTGGTGATCTCACCGCTGCTGGCACTTCAGCAGGACCAGATCGGCAACCTCAACGAGCGGGGTGATCCGGCGTTGCGGGCGGTTCGGATCAGCTCCGCGGAGAGCCCGAGCAAGCAGGCGGCAGCGCTGGCGGAGCTGCGCTCGGGTGCCGCGAGGTTCCTGTTCATCACGCCGGAGCAGCTCAGTTCGCCGCAGCGGCTGGCCGAGGTCCGCGCGCTGCGTCCGGCCCTGGTGGCGGTTGACGAGGCGCACTGCATCTCGTCCTGGGGCCACGACTTCCGCCCTGACTACCTGGCTCTCGGCCACCTCATTCGCGACCTGGGCCGCCCACCGGTCGTGGCGCTGACGGCCACGGCATCGCCGCCGGTGCGCGACGACATCACGGTGCGGCTCGGCATGCGCAAGCCGCGGCTGGTGCTGTCCGGATTGGACCGTCCGAACCTTGTGGTGGCAGCAATGCACTGCCCCAGTGAGGACTACCGCTGGCGCAGGTTGCTCACCCTGCTCAAGGAGGCTGACCGGCCCGGCATCGTCTACGTGCCGACCCGGCGGGCCGCCGAGGACCTCGCCGAACGGCTGTCCGACGCGGGTTTTCCCGCGCAGGCCTACCACGGCGGCATGGCGGCCGGGCTGCGCCACCGCCGTCACGAGGACTTCCTCGCCGACCGGGTGCCGATCATGGTCGCGACGTCGGCGTTCGGCATGGGCATCGACAAGCCGAACATCCGCTGGGTGGCACATGTGGCGCTGCCCGACTCGCCGGACAGCTATCTGCAGGAGATCGGCCGGGCAGGGCGCGACGGTGAACCGGCCCGGGCGTTGCTGCTCTACCGAGCCGAGGACGTCGCCCTGCAACGTTTCTTTCACGGCGGCGCGCCTGAACTGGAAGAGCTGCGAACGGTCGCCGCCGTCCTGCACAACGGCCCGTCGACGCGCACCGCGCTGGCAAAGACCACCGGCCTGGGCCAGCGCAAGGTCGCCGGTCACCTGAGTCTGCTCGAGCAGGTGGGTGCGGTGGCGACGGGGCCCCGGGGCGAGCTCACGGTTGCTCCGTACGCGCCCCTGCCCGATCAGGCGGCTCGGGAGGCGCTGGCCGAGTACGCCCGCTATCAGGCCGGGCAGCGTTCCCGCACCGACATGATGCGCCGCTTCGCCGAGAGCCGGGGCTGCCGGATGCAGTCGCTGCTGGGCTACTTCGGAGAGCAGTTGAGCCGTCCGTGCGGGCACTGCGACAACTGCCACGGCGGCACCTCCGAGGTGCTTCCGGACGACGGGCCGTATCCATTGCACAGCACCGTGCGGCACTCCACGTGGGGATCAGGCATGGTCCTCGGGTACGAGAAGGACCGGATGACGGTGCTCTTCGACGATGTCGGCTACAAGACTCTGTCGGTCAGCGTCGTGCAGGCGCAGGGCCTGCTGGCGCTCGAGGCGAATCGCCGTTGAGGGCAGCACCCGGCCGACCGATTGAAGGAATTTTTCATGGGTGGTGATTACTAAGAAGGCTATTGACAGCGGCCGTTGCCCGGGGCGAGGGTGTGCGTGCAGTGGCCCCCTTCCCACCTGGAGGTTCGATGCGCCCCATCGCCGTGCCACGCAGACGTGTCCTGCTGGCTGCCGCCGTCGCCGCAGCCACCGCCCTGCTCACCACCGGGCCGGTCGCCGCCGATCCGCTCCCCGCGGGGACCGCCGCGGCCGACGACCGGCAGCAGCAGTACGCCGCCGCGGCCGGGGAGTACGGCGTGCCGGAGAGCGTGCTGCTCGCCGTGTCGTACCTGGAGTCCCGTTGGGACACCCATGCCGGGCAGCCGAGCACCAGCGGCGGCTACGGGCCGATGCACCTGACCGACGCCGCGCAGGTCGCGTCCACCCCCGCCAGCGGCCACGTCGACGAGAACGAGGACCCCCGGGGCGACGAGTCCCGCCCGCTGGCCGTCGACCCGGCACTGGGGGCCGCGCCCAGCGGGGACACCCTGCCGCAGGCGTCCCTGCAGACGCTCGACGCGGCGGCCGCCCTCACCGGCGTATCCCAGGAGGCGCTGCGCACCGACGCCGCCGCCAACATCCGTGGTGGCGCGGCGCTGCTGGCGTCGTACCAGCAGGAGCTCGGCGGGCCCGACGGTGCCGGCAGCGACCCGGCGGCCTGGTACGGCGCGGTGGCCCGGTACTCCGGCGCGGACACCGAGGACGCGGCGGCGGCCTTCGCCGACGAGGTGTACGACCAGCTCGGCCTAGGCGCGAGCCGGACGACCGACGACGGCCACCGGGTGACCCTGGCCGCCCGGGCGGTGACGCCGGACGAGTCCGGGCTGCACCGGCTCGGGCTGCGCCGCGCCGAGCGGCCGGACGGCCTGGAGTGCCCGGTCCGCCTCGCCTGCGACTGGATCCCCGCCCCCTACGAGAAGTACGGCCCGAACCCGGGCGACTACGGCAACCACGACCTCGGTGACCGGCCGGCCCAGCAGAAGATCGAGTACATCGTCATCCACGACACCGAGGGCTACTTCGGCCCGAGCGTGAAGCTGGTCCAGACGAAGACCTACCTGGGCTGGCACTACACGCTGCGGTCGGTGGACGGCTACGTCGCCCAGCACATCAAGGCCGAGAACGTCGGCTGGCACGCGGGCAACTGGTACGTCAACGCCAAGTCCATCGGCATCGAACACGAGGGCTTCGCCGGCCACGGCACCTGGTACACCGAGGCGATGTACCGGACCTCGGCCAAGCTGGTCCGGCACCTGGCGCTGCGGTTCCAGATCCCGCTGGACCGCCAGCACATCCTCGGCCACGACAACGTCCCCGGCACCACCGCCGGTAACGTGGCCGGGATGCACTGGGACCCGGGCCCCTACTGGGACTGGTCGCACTACTTCGAGCTGATGAAGGCGCCGTTCCAGGCAACCGGCACCCCGCAGACCGGCCTGGTCACCATCGACCCGGACTACGCCACCAACCAGCCGGCCTTCCTCGGCTGCAACCAGCAGCCGCCGGGCGTGCCGAAGCCGGTGCCGCCGGCCGTGCCCTGCCCGCTGCGCGGCTCGTCCCCGGTCATCCTGCGTACCGCCCCCAGCCTCGACGCGCCGCTGGTCAACGACCGGGGCCTGCGGCCGAACGGCACGCCGGACACCATGTACATCTCCGACCACGGCGCCCGCGCCTCGGCCGGCCAGACGTACGCCCTCGCCGACGTCCAGGGCGACTGGACCGCGATCTGGTACCTCGGCCAGAAGGCCTGGTTCCTCAACCCGGCCTCGGCGCCGACCGCGAAGTGGGCGTCGGGCTTCGTCGTCACGCCGAGGCCGGGCCGGGCCACCATCCCGGTGTACGGGCGGGCCTACCCCGAGCAGGCCGCCTACCCGTCCACCATCCCGTACCAGCCGATCTCGCCGTTGCAGTACACCTTCGCGGCGGGCCAGCGGTACGCCCTCGGTGGGGTGCTGCCGGGCGAGTACTACCGCGCCGTCTCCTTCGACGGCTCGGCGCCGGGCGACCGGACGGTGGTCCGCGGCGCGAACCGGTACGTGCAGATCCAGTTCGGCCACCGGGTGATGTACGCGAACCTGGACGATGTCCTCGTCCTGCCCGCCGCGGTGGGCGCGTCCGGGTAGCCGTTCCCGGCGCACTCCGCGATCAAGGCCGTTACCAGCGTAGACGCGGGTAACGGCCTTGATCTGGTGCGGTATCCGGACCGACCTACCCGAGCTGCGGCACAGGTGCTCCGGTGCTCGCGAGGCCGAGCCGGGCGACCGCCGCCGTGACGAGCTCGTCCGGAGCCAGCGAGACGTCGAGGACCACGCCCGACTCGTCCGGGCGCAGCGGCTCCAGGATCGCCGTCTGGGAATCCAGCAGGCTCGCCGGCATGTAGTGCCCGGCACGCCGGGACATCCGGTCCCGGATCACCTGCGCCGGCCCGTCCAGGTGGACGAAGTCCAGGTCCGGCGGCCCCTGCCGCAGCAGGTCCCGGTAGGACCGCTTCAGCGCGGAGCAGGCCAGCACCGTCGAGACTCCGTCGGCGTGGCGGGCGGCCATCCATGCGGCGAGGTCGCGGAGCCAGGGCCAGCGGGCCGCGTCGTCCAGCGGTACGCCCGAGCGCATCCGCGCCACGTTGGCCTCGGAGTGGAACTCGTCCGCCTCGGCGAACGTCAACCCGGTCAGCTCGCTGATCCCCCTGGCCACCGTCGTCTTGCCGGCACCGGACACGCCCATCACGACGACGTGCCGGGTCGGGGGCGGGTTGCCGTGGGTGGAACGCCCGTCACCAGTCATGGACGGTGCCGTCCTTGAGCCGGTTGAACGGCAGGTAGGCCGGCGTGTACGGGAACCGTGCGGCGGCCTGCTCGTCGAGTTCCACGCCGAGACCCGGCTGTTCCCCGGGGTGGAGGTAGCCGTCGGCGAAGGTGAACGACTGCCGGAACACCTCGTTGGTCAGTGGCCCGTGCTGCATGTACTCCTGGATGCCGAAGTTGTGGATGGCGAGGTCGAGGTGGAGCGCGGCCGCCATGCCGACCGGTGAGATGTCCGTCGGACCGTGGATACCGGACTTGATCTGGTACTGCGCGGCGAAGTCGAGGAGCTTGCGCATGGCCGTGATACCCCCGGTGTGGGTGACGGCGGACCGCACGTAGTCGATGAGCTGTTCCCGGATGAGCGTCTGGTAGTCCCAGACCGTGTTGAAGACCTCGCCGATGGCCAGCGGCGTGACGGTGTGCTGGCGGACCAGCCGCAGCGCCTCCTGGTTCTCCGCCGGCGTGCAGTCCTCCAGCCAGAACAGGTCGTACGGTTCGAGGTCCTTGCCGAGCCGGGCGGCCTGGATCGGGGTCATCCGGTGATGGCCGTCGTGCAGCAGCGGCAGTTCGGGGCCGAACTCGTTGCGTACCGCCTCGAAGACGCCGGGGAGGTGGCGCAGGTAGGACCGGGTGTCCCAGTCCTCCTCGGCCGGCAGCGGGGTGCGCTGCGCCGGTTCGTAGTCGTACCGCTTGCCGTCGGGGCTGGGCTGCGCGGCGACCCCGTACACGGCGTTGATCCCCGGTACGGAGGTCTGCACCCGGATCGACCGGTAGCCGAGTTCGAGGTGGTTGCGGATCGAGTCGAACAGCTCGGGGATGTCCCGCCCGGAGGCGTGCCCGTACGCCATGACGCCGGTCCGCGACGCGCCGCCGAGCAACTGGTAGAGGGGCATTCCGGCGGCCTTCGCCTTGATGTCCCAGAGCGCGACGTCGACGGCCGCGATCGCCGCCATGGTCACCGGTCCGCGCCGCCAGTACGCCGAGCGGTACAGGAACTGCCAGGTGTCCTCGATGCGGTGCGGGTCCCGCCCGATCAGCAGCGGGACGACGTGGTCGGCCAGGTACGAGGCGACCGCCAGTTCGCGCCCGTTGAGGGTGCCGTCGCCCAGGCCGGTGAGCCCGTCGGCTGTGGTGATCTTCAGGGTGACGAAGTTGCGGTCGGGGCTGGTGACGATGACGTCCGCTGCGACAATCTTCACGGGGTGCCTTTCTCAGGTGGTGCTCAGCGAAGGGTGTTTCCGGGCTCGTGGCCGTCGAGAAGGGACAGTTCGTCGCGGCGGGGCAGCCCCTCCCAGTCGCCGTGACCGGCGACGGCGAAGGCGCCGAGGGTCACCGCGCGGCGCAGGCGGCCGGCCAGGTCCAGTCCGTCGAGGTGCCCGGAGAGGTAGCCGGCGGTGAACGCGTCGCCCGCGCCGACGGTGTCCACCGCGGTCACGCGCACCGCCGCGACCTGCCGCACGCCGTCGCGGGTGTACGCCCGGGCGCCGTCGGCGCCCAGCTTGACCAGCACGGTCTCCACTCCGCGCGCCAGCAGGCCCGCCACGGCCGTGGACTCGTCCGACCCCGCTTCGCCGACGAGGTCCAGTTCGTCGGCGGAGGCGATGACGACCGACGCGTGGGCGGCCAGCGGGGCCAGCACGGCGCGGGCGGCTTCCCGCGTCCAGAGCCGGCTGCGGTGGTTGACGTCGAGGCTGACGAGCATCCCGGACCGGGATCCGGTCTCGGCCGCCCACCGGGTGGCCTCGCGGGCGCTGTCGGACAGTGCCGGGGTGATCCCGGTCAGGTGCAGCACCCGGGCACCGTCGCCGATCGGCCGGCGCAGGTCCGCCACGCGCAGGGCCGATCCGGCCGAGCCCGCCCGGTGGTACCGCACCCGGGTCAGGTCGGCGGTGCGCCGTTCCAGGAACAGCAGACCGGCCGGCCGGTCGGGATCCCTGGTCACGTCGTCCACGCCGACGCCCTCGGCGCGCAACTGCCGCAGCACGTACTCGCCCAGCTCGTCGTCGCTGACCCGGCCCACCCAGGCGACCCGGTGCCCGAGCCGGGCCAGACCGATCGCGACGTTGGACTCCGCCCCGGCCAGGTGCATGGTCAGCGCGCGCCCGGCGGCCAGCGGGCCGGGCGCCCGCAGCGACACCAGCGCCTCGCCGAAGGTGAGCAGGTCGACCGCGGTCATGAGGCCGGCGGGCGGGCCGCAGCCGCCAGATAGGCCCGCGCCCGGTGGCGCAGCCCGTCGAGGTCACCGCCGGATGCGGCGTCCCCGACCAGCGGGCCGCCGACGCCGACGGCGATCGCCCCGGCGCTCAGATAGGCGGGCATCTCGGCCAGGCCCACCCCGCCGACCGCGACGAACGCAATGTCCGGGAACGGGTCGCGCAGCGCCTTCAGGTACGCCGGGCCGCCGAGGGCCGCCGGGAAGAGCTTCACGGCCGACGCCCCCATCCGTACGGCCGTGTACGCCTCGGTCGGGGTGAGCGCCCCGGCGGCGACCGGTAGTCCGCGGCGCACCGCCTCGGGGATGGACTCGACGACGGCCGGGGTGACGATGAACTGCGCGCCGGCGGCGATCACGTCGGCGACGTCGCCGACGGTCAGCACCGTTCCCGCGCCGACCAGCGCTCCGGCGGGCGCGGCCGAACGGATGGCCGCGATGGCGTGCGGCGCGTCCGGCGTCGTGAGGGCCACCTCGAGAACGCGGACGCCCTCTTCCAGCAGCGCGATGCCGGTGGCGACCGCGGCGGCGGTGTCGGTGCCGCGGATGACCGCCAGGACGCGGGCCGCGGCGAGTTCGGTGGTCAGGTCGAGAGTCATGGTCACCATTCCGCGTAGGAGCCGTCGCGGTGCCGCCACATCGGGCTGCGCCAGGCGTGGCCGCGCTTGTCGGCCGCGCGTACCGCCTGCTCGTCGATCTCGATGCCCAGCCCCGGCGCGGTGAGCCGCTCGACGTGCCCGTCGACGAAGGTCAGCGGCGTCTTGTCCAGGCAGTAGTCGAGCACCTCGGCGCCGAGGTTGTAGTGGATGCCGATGCTCTGTTCCTGGATCAGGAAGTTGGGCGTGGCGAAGCCGACCTGCAGGCAGGCCGCCAGGGCGATCGGCCCGAGCGGGCAGTGCGGGGCGAGCTGCACGTCGTAGACCTCGGCGAGCGCGGCGATCTTGCGTACCTCGGTGATGCCGCCGGCGTGCGAGAGGTCCGGCTGGGCGACCGCGATGCCGGCCTGGAGGACGGGCAGGAACTCCTGCCGGCTGTAGAGCCGCTCGCCGGTCGACACCGGGGTGGTGGTGGACCGGACGAAGTCGCCGATGAGGTGGGAGTTCTCCGGCACGACCGGCTCCTCGAGGAACAGCGGCCGGTACGGCTCCAGCAGCGGTGCGACGCGGCGGGCGTTGGCGAGGGTGAACCGGCCGTGGAAGTCGACGGCGACGTCGCGCTCGTCGCCGAGCACCTCGCGGGCGGCGGCCACCCGCTGGACCACCCCGTCCAGTTCGGCGACCGACGCGATCGGGCTCATCCGCCCGGAGGCGTTCATCTTGACGGCGGTCAGGCCCGCCGCCACCTGCGCGGCGATGTGGTCGCGGACCTCGCTCGGCTCGTCGCCGCCGACCCAGCCGTAGACCCGGATCCGGTCGCGGACGGGTCCGCCGAGCAGTTGGTGCACCGGTGCGCCGTACCGCTTGCCGGCGATGTCCCAGAGCGCCTGGTCGAGGCCGGAAACGGCGCTGGCCAGGATCGGGCCGCCCCGGTAGAACGAGCCCTTGGTCATGACCTGCCAGTGGTCCTCGATCCGCAGCGCGTCCCGGCCGATCAGGAGTTCACCGAGCTGCTCGACGGCGGCCCGGACGGTTTCGGAGCGCCCCTCGCAGGTTGCCTCGCCCCAGCCGACGATCCCGGATTCGGTCTCGACGCGGACGAAGAGCCAGCGGGGGGCGACGAGGAACGTCTCGATTCGGGCGATTGTCGTCATGGTGTCCTCAGCCCTTCGTCGCGCCGGCGGTGAGCCCGGAGACGACGTACTTCTGCACGAACAGCGCGATCAGCATGATCGGCAGGGTGACGACGGTGGCCGCCGCCATCAGGCCGCCCCAGTCGATGCTGGCGTAGCCGACGAAGTCGAAGATCGCGACGGGCAGGGTCTTGGTGTCGGCGCCGGAGAGCACCAGGGCGAACATGAAGTTGTTCCAGGAGAAGATGAAGGACAGGATGCCGGCCGTCGCCACGCCCGGCACCGAGAGCGGCAGCGTGATCCGGCGGAACGCCCCGATGTGGGTCAGCCCGTCCACGAGTGCCGCCTCCTCGAGTTCGAGGGGGAGGCCGTCGAAGTAGCCCATCATGATGTAGACCACCAGCGGCAGCGACACGAACATGTGGCTGAGGATCAGCACGCCGAACCCGCCGACCATCTGCAGGTTGGAGAAGACGTAGTACCAGGGCACCAGCAGCGAGACACCGGGGATGACCCGTGCCATGAGCACCACCAGCGCCGACTTGCGCATGTTGAACCGGCTCATCGAGTAGGCCGCCGGCACGCCGAGCAGCAGGGAGAGCGCGGTGGCGGCGAAGGCCACCCAGAGGCTGTTGCCGATGAACTGGACGTAGTTCGCCTGCTTCAGGACGTTGGCGTAGTTGTCCACGGTGGGCGAGAAGACGACCGCCTTGCCCGTGTCGTAGATGTCGACGTTGGTCTTGAACGACGCGGCGATCATCCAGAACAGCGGTGCGAGCAGCGCGATCACCACGACGGCGAGCGCCACGAAGCGGAAGATCCGGTAGGCGGAGCGAGCCTTCATCGCTGCGCCTCCTTCCTGCGGGACGTCAGGGCCCACATCGACCCGATGATGATCAAGAAGAAGATGATGAGGACCGTCGATGAGATGCCGTACTCGTTGTAGTCGAAGCTCAGGCCGTAGGCGTACACGTTGAGCGTCTCGACCTCGTGGAACGAGCCGCCGCCGCGGCCCTTGGTGGCGTAGAGGATGTCGAAGGTCTTCAGCGCGTCGATGCCGCGCAGCAGGATCGCGACGATCACGGTGGGCATCACCAGCGGCAGGGTGACGTGCCGGAACCGCTGCCAGCTGCTGGCGCCGTCGATGCGCGCCGCCTCCTGGGGCTCGTCGGAGAGCGAGCTCAGGCCGGCGAGCAGGATCAGCACGACCATCGGCGTCCACTGCCAGACGTCGATGAAGATCGTCGTGGGTAGGGCCGAGTGCTGGCCGGCGAGCCACGGCTGGGGTCCGATTCCTACCCAGCCGAGCACCTGGTTGGCCAGACCGATGTTCGGGTCGAAGATGAGCCGCCACATCATGCCGACCGCGACCGGGGTGGCGACCAGCGGCATCAGGATGGCCACCCGGACCCACTTCTGGCCCCGGAACGGCCGCCACAGCAGTAGCGCGACGGCCATGCCGAGCACGACCTCGAACAGCAGCGCGACGACGGTGAACGCGGCGGTCCGCCCGACGGCGGGCCAGAAGCGGTCGGTGTCCGAGAGCACCTCGACGTAGTTCTGGAAGCCCACGAACTCCGACTCGGCCCGCACCGAACCCTCGGCGTCGGTCAGGCTCAGATAGCCGGTCCAGGCCAGCGGGAAGACGATCAGCGCGGCGACGAACACCATGGCGGGCGCCGCGAAGAGCCACTTGCGATGGTCGTTGGCCCAGCGGGCCCAGCCGGGCGTGTCGGGTGTGACGGAGGCGTCGTGGGGTCTGGTGCGGGTGGTGACTGTTGCCATGAGATCTCCGGGGTGGGCGGGCCGGACGGGGGAGTGGGGTGGCGGAGCCGGACGGCGCCGCCACCCCGCGCTCGGCTTACTTGGCCTCGTCGTCCAGGAACTTCTGGAACGCCGTGTTGGCGGTCTCGGCCGCGGCCGCCGCGTCCTTGCCGGCGATGGCGTCGACGATCGGCTGGCCGACGATCTCCCGGGCCTGGGCGACCTTGTTGACCAGCGGGCGGTCGTGACCGACGCCGTCCTTGGTGCTGGCGGCGATGGCCTCGACGAGGTCCTTCGGGTAGGACGCGGTGCCCTCCGGGTTGGCCCAGACCGAGGTACGCGCGCTCGGCACACCGGCCTTCTGCTGCGCGAGCGTCTGCTCCTTGCCGGTCGCCCACTCGACGAACTTCCAGGCGTTGCTCTGGTTCTTCGAGCCGTCGTTGACGCCCAGCGCCCAGGAGGGGATGTTGTAGGGCTTCGAACCGGCCGGGCCGGCCGGGAACGGCGCGAAGCCGACGGTGTCGGAGACCTTCGACTTGGTCGGGTCGGTGGCGTTCTTGTAGAGCGAGTTGGCCTCGGTGTAGAAGGCGGCCTTGCCCTGGGTGAAGATGGCCATCGCCTCCGGCCAGCTCATGTCGGTGCTGACGTTGGCCGGGCCCTGGTCCTTGATCAGCCCGCCGTAGTACGCGTACGCCTGCTTGGCCTGCTCGGTGTTGACGGTGGCCTTGCCGCTGCTGTCGACGAAGTCACCGCCGAAGCTGTAGAGGAAGCTGGAGAACTGGGTGACCGCCGGCGACTTGCCGGTACGGGCGACGAAGCCGGCGACGTTCGGATCGGCCGCCTTGATCTTCGTGGCCGCCGCCTTGAGCTCGTCGAGCGTCTTCGGCGGGGCGGTCAGGCCGGCCTTGGCCAGCAGGTCCTTGCGGTAGTACAGGACCTCCTGCTCGGTGATGATCGGCACCCCGACCGCCTTGCCCTCGTACGAGGTGGCCTGCACCGGGCCGGCCTGGAAGTCGCTGTAGTCCCAGTCCTTGTTGGACTTGACCTCGTCGGACAGGTCGGCGAGGTACTTGTTCTTGGCGAACAGCTTCCCCTCCTGCAGGGGGCGGTACATCATCACGTCGATGTCGCCGGAGCCGGCGTTCAGCTTGACGTTGTACTGGTCGGAGAGCTGGTCCTCGCCGAGCTGGGTGAGCTCGACCTTGAGCCCCGTCTGCTTCTCGAACTCGGGCAGGGCCTTCTTGATGTTCTCCGTCCACACGTGGTTGGCCAGGGTCACCCGGACCGTCTTGGAAGCGCTGCTGTCCTCACCGCCACCGCCGCACGCGCTCAGGCCCATGGCGGCAACCACGGCCAGAGAAGTTCCGATTATCGATCGACGCCGCACGTCCATCTCTCCTTCTGTCGTGGCCGCCGCCCGGGGGGAGGAGCGCCACATCGTCGTAACGTCCGCTTAACGACCGGATGCTAGGCCGAAAAAGCCGACTTATTCAAGGGGTGATCTCCAACTGATATGCTCCGAACCGTGGATCAGTCCTCCCCAGGGGTCGCACCCGTCCAGCACGCCCCTGCCGAGGCCGGGCTGCACGCCCGCGTTCTCGACCACCTCGGCACCGCCATCTGCGGCGGCGAGGTGGCCGGCGGGTCCGTCCTCAACATCGACGACCTCGTCGAGCGGTACGGCGTGTCCCGCTCGGTGATCCGCGAGGTCCTGCGGGTGCTCTCGTCCATGGGATTCGTCGAGACCCGGCGCCGGGTCGGCGTCATGATCCGACCGGCCGAGGCGTGGAACGTCTTCGATCCGCAGGTGATCCGCTGGCGGCTCGCCTCGGCCGGCCGCATGGCGCAGATGCGCTCGATCACCGAACTGCGGACCGCCGTTGAGCCGCACGCCGCGTGGCTGGCCGCCGGCCGCGTCGACCACGACGAGGCGAGCGACCTGGTCGGGCTCGCCGCCAAGATGTGGGCCGCCGGGAAGGCCGGCGACGAGGAGCGCTTCCTCAGCCTGGACATCGAGTTCCATCGGCGGGTGCTGGTCGCCTCCGGCAACGAAATGTTCGTGAAACTCCAGGAACTGGTCGCCGAGGTGCTCACCGGCCGGCACCACTACCACCTGATGCCGCACTACCCGGACGAGCAGGCGCTGCAACTGCACGCCGACGTCGCCCAGGCGATTCAGCGCCGGGACGGTGAACGGGCCCGGGACGCCATGGTGCGGATCATGGAGCAGGCGTTCGACGAGATGAAGTCGATGTGGGAGCAGGCCGGCGAGCCCGGCCAGGGCTCACTCCGCCGAGCCGTGGCGTCCATACCGCCGGGGGGATGACCCAGCGGATAGGGCCACTCAATCGACTCACATCAATATGATGTCCGCAACCCTGAATCAGGTGCGCTCCGCTCCTCACGAGGCGTGCCGGTCGGAATGCGGAGGACCACATGCTTCGTTGGCGCACCCTCACCGGCCTGCTGGCCGCCGCGTTGACCGCGGTGACCGCGGGCAGCCTCACCCTCGCCGCGCCCGCCGCCGCGGCCGACCCCACGCCGACCCCGTACGTCGTCGGCGGCACCCGCGCCGCCCAGGGAGAGTTCCCGTTCATGGTGCGACTCTCGATGGGCTGCGGCGGGGCCCTGTACAGCCCGCGACTGGTGCTCACGGCCGCGCACTGCGTGGGCCGCACGGGCACCAACACCAGCATCACCGCGACGCTCGGGGTGGTCGACCTGCAGTCGTCCAGCCGGATCACCGTCCGGTCGAACTACGTCTACCGCGCGCCCGGCTACAACGGCAACGGCAAGGACTGGGCGCTGATCCGGCTGGCCACCCCGGTCACCGGGCTGAGCACCATGCCGATCGCCACGACGACCGCCTACGACAACGGCACGTTCACCATCGCCGGCTGGGGCGCGGCCCGAGAGGGCGGCTCCCAGCAGCGCTTCCTGCTCAAGGCGACGGTGCCGTTCGTGAGCGACGCCACCTGCGACGCCAACTACGGCGGCCAGATCATCCTCGCCGAGGAGATCTGCGCCGGGTACGCCGGCGGCGGCACGGACACCTGCCAGGGCGACTCGGGCGGCCCGATGTTCCGCCGCGACGCCAGCAACGCGTGGATCCAGGTCGGCATCGTCAGCTGGGGCAACGGCTGCGCCCGGCCCGACTACCCCGGCGTGTACACCCAGGTGAGCTACTTCTCGTCGTCCATCGCCTCGGCCGCCGCCAGCCTCGGCGGCTGACCGGACGCCGCCGGTCCCGGCGGCTGACCGTACGACCCCTCGCGGCCCGGCTGATGACCAGCCGGGCCGCCGGCGTGCCGGCCCAGGTGCCGTGTCACCGGACTGTCACAGGAGACGCACAGATTCTGGCGCGCGGTGACGCTGGGGTGACGCCGATTGCGCAGACTTCCAGCTGAGGCGAGCGATCCACGGGCCACCCGAGGCCCCCTTCACCGGTCCAGCCGGCGGTCGGTCGGCTCCGACAAGGCCTTCGCCGCCCAAGGTCCCCCCGGTGCAGGGAGTCGATCGTGAACTGTGACAAGAACACACGGTTGTCCACGGCAGGGGGCAGCGCACCACAGCCGGTGTCCGACGCCGAGCCGACGGTCCGCCTCCTGCTGCTCGGTGGCTTCCGGCTGCTGCACGGCAGGCGGCCGGTGGTGGTGCCGCGCGGCCTGCAACGCACCATCGCGCTGATCGGCCTGCGCCCGGGCGCGACCCGCGCCCAACTGGCCGGCCCGCTCTGGCCGGAGGTGCCGGAGGAGCGCGCCCTGTCCTCCTTGCGGACCGCGCTGTGGCGGCTGCGTCGGGACCCGTCCTGCCCGGTGATCACCGACGGCGACACCGTTCGGCTGCACCCGATGGTCGACGTGGACGTCGACGAGCTGGCCCGGGCTGACGCCAGGGTGAGCCAGGGCGGCGATCCCCGGCCGGCGGCGGCGGTCCTCGCGGCCGGACGCCACGACCTGCTGCCCGGCTGGTACGACGACTGGGTCCTGCTGGAGCGGGAACGGCTCAGACAGTTGCGGCTGCACCTGCTCGACGAGATGGCCCGGGCCCACCTGCGCGCCGGCGAGCACGGGGAGGCGTTGCAGGCCGCGCTCGAGGCGATGGCGGCCGAACCGTTGCGGGAGACCCCGCACCGGCTGGTGGTCCAGACGCACCTGGCGGAGGGCAACGCGTACGAGGCGCTGCACGCCTACTTCGTCTACCGCGATCTGCTGCGGCGCGAGTTGCAGCTGGAACCGTCCGCGGCGATGCGCGCGCTGATCAGCGAGGTGCTCGCGTCGCACGACCGGCCGAGGCAGGCCCCGGCCCCGCCGGCGCGCGGTGTCCCGCGACTCGTCCCCGGCCCGACCGGCAACCGCGCCACCGTGCGCGCCCATCCCGGCCCGGCAAATCTCCTGCCCGCGCCCACGGCGGGCCACTCGCAGGCGCGGGCGCCACTGCTCCGCGGGCCCGTCCCCGCCCCGTCAACGCGGCCGGACCAGGCGCCGGTCGCCGGTGACGGCGGGGTGACGCGAGGTCCGGCAAGGTCGCAGGACGACGGCGTCGCGGTCCGGGCGCCGCTGGCCGGGACCTGTCACCCGGCCCAGCCGGGAGTGCCGCCGTTCGGTCCGGGCGACCGGTCGAGAAAGGACGCGCGCCGGCCGTCGTCCCGACCGTGAGGCCGGCGGACCGGCCGAGGAACCACCGCCGCGGGCCCAGGAAGGAATTCGTGATGATCCGCAGAACGCTCACCGCTCGCGACTCCCGCCCGGCAACGGCTGACGCCCGCCGTCCCAGACAGTGCCACCGCCGCACCGTCCCGCGCCGGCCGTCCAAGGAGCTTTCATGATCAGGACCATGTGCCGCATCCGCGCGCGGCCGGGCTGCGAGGACGCCGTGGCAGCCGCGTGGCGAGCGGTCGCCGGGCAGGTCGGCGCGCTGCCCGGCAACCTCGTGCAGGGGCTGCTCCTCGACGCCGCCGACCCGCGCTCGTTCGTCGTCATCACCGAGTGGACGGACGAGTCGGCGCTGCGCGGTTACGAGAACGGCCCGGTCGCCGCGCGTTTCTCCGCCGCCGTCCGCCCGCTGCGCGAGCCGCCCTCGGCCGACAGCTACCGGGTGATGCGCGACCCCGGCCGGTCGGGGCGGAGCATCTTCGTGGACGTCGAGGTCATCGTGCCGGCCGCCCGGCTCGCCGAGTTCACCCGCGGCTACGCCGAGGTGAAGGCACGGATGGCGGAAGTGCCCGGGTACCTGCGCGAGGACCTGCTGCGCGAGCCCGACTCGGACGTCCACCACATCTTCGCCGAATGGCGCAGCGAAGCGGAGTTCTTCCGCTGGATCGGCAACCCCGCACACGCGCAGGAGGAGGCCGGCCCGATCGCGCCGTTCCTCCTCGACTTCCGGCGCCGCCTGTTCCACAGCGCGGCTCATCCCGACACCAGGCGAGAACCGAGTACGGGCAAGGAGATCGACGTGCACACGACAACGTACGTACTCATCGTCGGAGCGGGGCCCACCGGGCTGACCGCCGCCGTCGAGCTGGCCCGGCGCGGCATCGAGTGCCGGGTGGTCGAGAAGCGGGCCACCGCGCCGGGGCAGGCCGACAAGGCGATCGGCGTGCACTGCCGCACGATGGAGATCTGGGAGAGCCAGGGCATCGTGCGCGACGCGATGGACGCCGGAATCTGGCTGACCGGCAACATGGTGTTCGTCAACGGGGTGCAGACCCACCAGATGAGCTGGGAGCTGCCCGAGCTGCCGTACGCGCACCTCGGCCTGCCCCAGTACGAGACCGAGCGCATCCTCACCGAACGGCTGGCCACCCTCGGCGTACGCGCGCAGCGCGGCGCCGAGCTGGTCGCGTTCACCCAGGACGACGACGGCGTGCTGGCCACGCTCGCGACCGCCGCCGGCGAGGAGACGGTACGCGCCAAGTACCTCGTCGGCTGCGACGGCGCGCACAGCAAGGTCCGCGAGCTGCTCGGGTTGACGTTCTCCGGCGGGCTGGGCCGCTTCCCGCAGCTGTTCATGCTCTGCGACGTGGACGTGGACTGGGACATGCCGGAGGGCCACCTGCTCCGGTTCATGCACGAGACCGACGGCCAGATGGACGGGATGCTGGTCTGCGTGCCGCTGCGCGGCGAGTCCCGGTACCGGATCGCCACCCTGGCACCGCCCCGGTTCTTCGCGCAGACCGGCGGGCAGGACGCCCCGCCGGGATTCAGCGAGGAACTGGCCGAACCCACCCTCGCCGACCTCCAGGTCGCGCTGGACAGGCTGGCCCCGCCCGGCACCCGCGCGTCGAACCTGCGCTGGTCGTCGGTGTTCCGGATCAGCCACGGCATCGTGGACCGGTACGGCGACGGCCGGGTGTTCGTGGCCGGCGACGCGGCCCACCTGCACCCGCCCGCGGGCGGCCAGGGCATGAACACCGGCATCCAGGACGCCTGGAACCTGGCGTGGAAACTGGCCCTGGCGGTACGCGGGATCGCCGCCCCCGGGCTGCTCGACAGCTACGAGACCGAACGACGCCCGGAGGGCGAGGAGATCGTCGGGCGGGCGGTGCGGCTGGCCTTCACCGACGAGCTGGACCGCGACGACCTCAAGCGGCAGTTCCTCCAGGAGATGTCCATGCTGCTCAGCTACTCCGACAGCCCGCTGGTCGGCGAGTCGCTGTCCGCTCCCGACGCCCTGCGCGCCGGCCCCGGGCCCGGCGATCGCGCTCCCGACGTCGGCGGCCTGCACCGGCGGGGCGTCGGGCACCCGCTGCGCCTGCACGAGCTGACCCACGGTACCCGGCACACCCTGCTGCTCTACGCCGATCGCTCCGCCGACCAGGCGGTGTCGACAGCCCTGGGGAAGCTGTCCGCCGACGTCCGGCGGCAGACGTCCGGCCAGGTCGACATCTACCTGCTGCTCAGCCCGGACGCCCCGGTGCCGCCGCTGCTCGATCCGCCCGTGGTGCACGACGCCGAAGGCGGGTTCCGCGCCACCTACGGCGTCGACGGCAGCGGCCTCTACCTGATCCGCCCGGACGGACACGTCGGGTTCCGCAGCCAGCCGATCGACCCCGACGCGCTCGGCAAGCACCTGCAACTGACCTTCGGAGGCGCGCGATGACGACGGTACGCACCGTGCTCGCCATGCGTACCAGGGAGGGCTGCGAGGAACGGTTCGAGGCGGAGTGGCGCTCGGCGGCGGAGCAGATCCGCGCGCTGGACGGCTGCCTGAAGCAGGACCTGGTCCGCGACGCCGACGACCCGCGCAGCTACCTGATCATCAGCGACTGGGCGGACCGCGAACGGCTGGACGCCTTCGGCCGCAGCGAGCACCGGGACCGCCTGCTGCAGATGATCCGCGAGCTTCGCGAATCCGCGCAGCGGCACACCTACCAGGTTCTGCACAGCGTACGCAGCGAGCCCGAGGAGTCGCGATGACCGAGGATGCCGTACCCGCGTCGGAGCTCTACACCCCCGAGTTCGCCGCCAATCCCTATCCCGCCTTCGCCCGGCTGCGGGCGGAGAAGCCGGTGTGCCCGATCAGCTCGCCGCGGTTCGACTCGTACCTGATCACCCGGTTCGACGACGCCAAGGCGGCGCTGATCGACCCCCGGCTGTCCAAGGACCTCTACGGCCCGGGCCAGGAGTACCTGCGGATCTTCGGGCCGAACTCCGAGGCGTTGAACAAGAACATGCTCAACGCGGACCCGCCCGAGCACACCAGGCTGCGCCGGATCGTGTCGCAGGCGTTCGCCCCGCGTCGGGTCGAGGCCCTGCGGCCCCGGGTGGCGGAGATCGTCGACAACCTGCTCGACAAGATCATCCCGCAGGGTCAGGCCGAGCTGATGCACGACTTCGCGATCCCGCTGCCGATGATGGTGATCAGCCACCTGCTCGGCATCCCGGAGACCGACCACGAGCGGGTCCTCGACTGGACCCAGGTGATCAGGACGTCCGGGTCGTCCGGCCGTAGCCCCGCGGAGGACCGGGCGGCCGTGCAGGAGGCCCAGCTGCGGCTGCACCACTATCTCGTCGACCTGGTCCAGGCCAAACGCGCGCACCCCGGCGACGACATGGTCAGTGCGCTGATCGACGTCTGCGAGCACGACGGTCAGCTGTCCGAATCCGAACTGGTCACCACCACGTTCCTGCTGCTGTTCGCCGGGCACCAGACCACCGCGGACTTCCTCGGCAACGCGACCGTGGCGCTGCTGACCAATCCCGACCAGCTCGACCTGCTGCGCGCCAAGCCGGAACTGCTGCCCTCGGCCATCGAGGAGCTGCTGAGGTTCGACGGCCCGCTGCCGGTGGCCAGTCCCCGGATCGCCACCGAGGACGTCGAGTACCAGGGCGTTTGTATCCCGCGCGGGTCGATCGTCGGCGTCGTGATCAACGCGGCGAACCACGACCCGGCCCACTTCGTCGACCCGGACCGGCTGGACCTGCGCCGGGTGCGGGGCCCGCACATCGGCTTCGGCCACGGCGTCCACTACTGCCTCGGGGTCTCGCTGGCCCGGATGGAGGCACAGATCGCCATCGAGGCGCTGCTGCGCCGGCTGCCGGACCTGCGGCTCGGGGTGCCGGCCTCCCAACTGCGCCGGCTGCCGGCGGGGTCGCCGTTCCGTGGCCTGCTGGAGCTTCCGGTCGAGTTCACCGCCTGGGACGCCGGATCGCCGCCCCCGATCGGCCTCCAGAGATCACCGTCCACGCAATCACCCGTCCACACACCCGAGGAGCGGTAATGGTCTTCCGAAACGTGATCGTCTGTCACATGGTCCCCGGCAGTGACGACATCGTCGGCGATGTCTTCGGCTACTACGACAAGTCGACCCGACCGCAGGACCTCGGCGTGATCGGGCGACGGCTGCTGTCCTTCCACGACCTCTACATCCACGTGATCGAACGCAGGGAGGACCCGAGGATCTCGGGCCAGACCCGGGGGCTGCCGGCGTTCCAGAAGATCGCCGAAGCCATCGCCCCGTACGTGACGCCGTACCCGAAATACTGGAAGAACCCCTCCGACTCCGTCGCCAAGGAGTTCTACAGCTGGGTGCCGGACGAGGACGCGGCGCCGGAGTCGGCCGGCCGGAACCTGGCCGTCATCATCGGACGGATCAAGCCCGGCGCGGAGCCCGACGTCGCGCGCATCTTCGGTGAGTCCGACGCCGGGTCGTTGCCGGTCCAGCTGGGCGTCACCGGGCGCTGGCTGTACTCGATCGACGACGTCTACGTGCACCTGTTGGAACGCACCGACGCAGCGGTCGCCGAGGCCGCGGGGCAGGACCACGAACAGCCGGTCTTCGCCAAGATCATGGCGGAGCTCAGTCCGTACATCAGCCCGTACAACCCGGAGACGTGGCGTGGGCCGGAGGACTCGGTGGCGAACGAGTTCTACCGCTGGCAGGCCGACGACTGACCCTCCGGTGGCGGTCGCCGTGGCGGCACGGCGACCGCCACCCTTCAGGGAGTGGAGGTGGGGGTCGGGGTGGCCGCGCCGATCACGCCGCCGAAGAAGACCATGACGGTGAGCGCGACCGCCGGGGCGACGAAGACGTAGCCGAGCACCAGCCCGGCGACGGCCATGCCACGCCCGGACTTCCGACCGTCGCGGGTCTCGTGCAGCCCGATGTGCCCGAGGATGACGGCGAGCAGGCAGGGCAGGCCGAACACACACCATCCGCCGAGCACACCGACGATGCCGAGCACCATCGCGGCGGTGGCGCTGCCGGACGTGGGCAGCGCCGCGACCAGCAGCGGCGTCGGATACGGCACCGCCGGCGGATACTGCATCGCGGGCGGATAGGGCCGGGCCGGGGGATAGGGACCCGCGGGGACGGCCGACACCGGTGGCAGGGGCCGGGTCGGGTCGTGGCCGGGCTGAGGGTAGGTCATCGTCGCGGTTCCTGTCCTTGGTCGAGTCGGTGGAGCAGGGCGCCGACCTCGCTGTGCAGGCGGCGCAGCTCCGCCGCCGTCGGGGCCAGCTCGTAGCAGTGGTGGTGGGTGGCGGCCGACAGCGTCGTCCAGGCGTAGGTGATCCGGCGGGCCACCTCGGCGCCCGGCCCGAGCCGGCCGCGCAGCATCAGCTGCTTGGCCCGGCCCTGCCGGCACGCCGCCACGGCCGGCCGGACCCGCCGCCAGTAGTCGTCGATGCCGCCTTCGAGGGCGAGCCGGATCAGGCAGGCGCAGGCTCGCGGCCACCAGCCGGCGGTCACCGCAGACGCGCCGAGTGGGCCGGCGCCGCGCAGGAGCTGGTCGGCCGCCGCCAGGCAGCGGCGGGGCGTCGGCGCGGTCACGCCAGCACCTTCGCCAGGGCGCGGGCGTCCGTGACCAGGCCGGGCAGATCCGCCAGGTACGCCCCGTGCACGCCCTCCCGGCAGGCCCGGTACGCGCCGACCGCCCAGCCGCCGTGGCGTCCCAGCCAGCCGAGCACGTCGCCACCGCGGTCCGCGTCGTCGAAGACGGCCAGCGCGACGATCGTGGTCAGCCGGCGGGAGGCGTCGACGATGGCCGCCTCGATGTCGTCATGCGGCACTCCACGGGTCACCCGAACCCGCCACACCCGCAGGTGGCAGGCCGCCTCGACCGCCGACCGGCACAGCTCCGCCACCACCGGCCCACGGACGTCCGCGGGCAGCTCGTCGTTGCGGGCCAGGGCCCACGCGTCGTCGAGGTAACGGGTGACCGGGTCCGAGGCGGGCCGCAGGGTCACCACGGACCGCTCGGCGCGCTGCACCTCCACGATCCGCGCCCGTCCCAGGTCGAGCCGGCGCACCGCGTCGGGCAGCCGGGTGTCGTGGGTGAAGACCACGACCTGCCGGTCCTCGGCTAGCTCGGCGAGTACCCGGGCCAGCCCGTCCACCTTCGACGGGTCCATGCTCTGCACCGGGTCGTCGACGACGATGAACCGGAACGGGCTCTCCGGGGCGCAGCTGCGCGGCAGGAACGTGGCCAGCCCGAGGGCCTGCATCTCACCCTGACTCATCACGCCCAGCGCGGTGCCGTTGTCGGCGCCGTCCACGCTCACCGGGAAGACCACCCGCCGCCGGTTGTTCGTCCCGGCCAGGGTCATCGCGCCCAGCTCGATGTTGCTCTCCTGCCGCAGCTGCTTCCAGATCCGCTGCGAGTGCGCGGCGAACGGCGCGATCCGCTCGTCGCGGACCGCCGCGCCGGTCTCCTTCAACCAGGCGCGCGCGGCCTTCAACCGAACCAGGGTCGCCTCCCGCGCCGCCAGCCCGCCGACGGCGGCGACCCACCCGCGCAACTCGGCCGCCGCCGCCCGCCACCCGGTGTCGCGTTGCCGCAGGAACCCTTCGGCGTACGCGCGGGCCGCGTCCGCCGCCGCCACCACCGCCGGGTACCGCGCGGCCAGGTGGTCGGCCAGGTCGGCCGGTTCCCCGGGTACGCCCCGCAGCGCGGCCACAGCCTCCCGCAGCGCCCCGAGCAGCGCCTCCGCTCCGTCGCCGTCGCGCGGCCCCGCCGTGCCAGCGCTCTCGCGGAGTATCTCCGTGCCGGCCCGCTGGCGCGGCGCGTCCGCGCCGATGCCCCTGAGCGGCAACCCGGTCAGCGTGTCCGCTCGGGGGCCGTCGTGCACGGTCAGGACCTCCGTGCCGACCCCGTGCCGCGGCACCCCCGTGCCGACGCTTCCCGGCGGCCCGGTCGGCGGCGGCGAGCCGGGGCCGTCGGGCACGGTCAGGTCGTCGATCAGGTGGTGCGCTTGGCGCAGCAGCGCGGTGAGCCGGGTCGCCGCGGTCTGGGCGGCGACGCTGCGCTGCCGCAACTCGGTGAGGGTCACGGCGGCGGCGGCCCGCCACCCACCGTCGAGGGCGCCGGTGGCGCAGACGGGACAGGGCCCGTCGCCCCGGTCCTCGTGGTGTTCGAGGGCGAGACGCAGCAGTTCCGCGCTGCGCAGCGCCGCCCGGGACCGACCGCCGTCGTACCGGAGGGTCTCGGTCGCCGCCTCCCGCAGCTGTCCGGCCAGCCGCGTCACCTCGTCCGCCGGCGGCGGGTCGAGGGCGGCGAGCTCCCGGCACAGCAGCACGGCCTCGTCGGCGGTCGCCACGTCCGGCTCGTCGAGGATCGCCGTCAACGTCGGCAGGTCGACCGCGCCCCGGCCGCGCAGCAGCACGGCGGCCCGTCGGGCCCGGTCGTCGGCCACCCCGGCGAGCAGGTCGGCCAAGGCGGCGCGCTGTGCGCGTACCTCCTTGACAGCCGTGTCGTGCGGCCGGGCGGCGCGCATCAGACGCTGGTCGGCGTCGGTCAGCGCGTCCAGGCCGAGGATGGCGAAGAGCGCGTCGAAGAGCTGGCTCTGCGTGCCGGCGGCGAGCCGGCCCAGCTCGGCGGCGGTGAGGAACGGCCGGTACAGCTCCAGCGGTCGGGCCAGGCCCAGCTCGGTGAGGCCGTCGCGCCGCCCCCGCGCGCTGGTCACGGTCACCTCGGCGTCGGCCAGCTCGCCGCCGGCGGGCCAGGCCCGCGCCACGCGGGTCGGCGTGGCCACGCCGTCGACCCGCAGCTCCACGCCGATCCGGCACGGGTCCGGGGCGTGCAGGTTGCGCCACCCGGTACGCCACACGCTGGTCTTGTCGGCCCAGCGGGCGCTGTCGCCGGTGAGGGCCAGCTCGACGGCCTCGGCGAAGCTCGACTTGCCGGAGCCGTTGCGGCCGACGACCAGGGTGAGGCCCGGCCCGGGCGCGATGTCGAGAGTGCGCTCCGGGCCGACGCCGCGGAACCCGGCGACGGTCACCGACTTCAGCCAGATCCGCTCCGACGGCTCGTCGTGCGCGGGGGAGTGCGGGTCGAGCCGGGTGGGGCTGCCGGCGAGGGCGGCGGTCAGGTCGTCGTCGCCGGTGAGGGCGGCGAGGACCAGTTCGGCGGTGTCGGCCTGCACGTCGCTGTCGGCGGCGAGCCGGTCGAAGATCAGCTCGATCAGCGGCGCGGTGGGCTGTTCGGGGAAGGTCATGGTGGTCTCCAGGCGCGTGGTGTCCGCGGATCGACGGGTCGTCGGCCCGCCCGGGGTGAGCGGTGGAAGTGGGGAGGCCGCTGTCGGCCCGGCTGGGGCGAGCAGTGGAGTCGGGAGGCGGTGGGGGCCGTCGGACGCTGTCGAGCTGATGTCGCAAACGAATCAGCGGCTCGACGTCGGCCGCCTCCGCTTCGGGCGCTGTGGATGAGCGGTCAGAGCGTGGCGTTCGCGTGCCAGTCGCGCAGGAACGCGTCGACCAAGGCGTGCGCCCGAGGACGCAGATCGAAGGACTCCTCCCGCCGGCGGCGCGCCATGTGCGACAGCCCGTCGGCGGCCTCGTTGAGGGCGTGGCCGCTGTGCCCCTTCACGTGCGCGAACGTCAGGTCGGGGCGGCGGGCCACCTGCTCGGCGAGCCGGACCAGGGTGGGCTGGTCCGACCAGCGGCGCTCCCGCAGGCTGTAGCCGGCCGGCATCGCGCCGGTCTCGCCGGCCTGCCAGCGGTGCAGATAGCGCAGGGCGGCGAGGCAGTCCAGCAGCACCGTCATGCCCACCGGCGCCTCGTCGTACCCGGTCAGCAGGTAGTCCACCGCGCGCAGCTCGTTGATCAGCACCCGGGAGGCGCCGGTCGGGTCGAGGCGGCCGGTGCCCCGGCCGAGCAGGCCGTAGTGGCCGTCGCTGACGACGTACCCGATGCCGCCGACGCGGCCCTTCCAGCTGGCGTCGGTCGCGGCGACCAGCGGCGCGGACGCCGACGCCCAGCGGACCACCCGGCCGCGGCCACGCTGCTGGTCGTCGCCGGACCGGCGGTGGATGCCGTGATCGGCGGCCAGCCGCTCGGCGGTGTCGAGCAGCTCGCCGGCGGAGGTCAGCTCGTCGTAGTGCGCGGCGGTGAGCGCCAGGCGGACGGCGTCGCCGATGCGCTGGCAGTCGTCGCAGCGGGTGGGGCGGGTGAAGGCGCGCAGGGTGAGGGCGCGGTCGTGCAGGGGAGGGGGGAGCAGGGCCAGGGTGCGGAGGAACTCATCGGGACGCACGACGCCTCCTGACGTCTCGGAGGAGTCCTAGAGGACCTTGATGGAGTTGACCATGAGCATCGGAACCGTGGTCTCGCCGCCGATCTGGGTGTCGTAGCTGAAGGAGCCGAGCACCGTGACGTTGGCGCGGAAGATGTCGTCCTCTACGAGGTTGTCGAGGTCCGACTCGGACCCGTTGAGGATGGTGTTGGTCTCGTACTCGTACTCGTCGGCCATTCGGCGGTGCGCGACGTCTGCCCGGAAGCTGTCGGTGCCAGTGGCCGCGTCAAACTGGGTGACCCGGCCGTAGACGACGTAGGTCTTGCCCATGTACGCGTCCGGGTTCTTCGCGATCAGCTTCCACTGCCGCTCGGTCAGGGCTTTGTACGACGGCGGCTTCGGCTTCGGCGGCGTGGTGGTCTTGGTCGGCGTGGGAGCCGTGGTGGTCGGGGCCGCCACAGTGGGAGCGACGGTGGTGGGAGCGGCGCTGGCGGTGGTGGGAACGGCCGTACTGGGGCTCGGGGAAGCGCTGGCCGTCGGCTGCTTCTCGTCGTCGAGCACGGCGCCGACGACGGCGCCGCCGCAGCAGAGGGCGATGACCAGGGCGATACCGCCCACCGCCCACGCCCGAACGTGGGACCGCCGGCCAGGCGTGGCCGGGACAGGCGCGCCGAGCAGCATGGCCCCCGCAGGGGTGGTGGACGTCGGGTCGGCAGCGGGCGGGAACGGGGGCTGCGACGGGTCGGCGGGCTCGCCCGGCGGCATCGGGGTAGTCGGGTCGGTCACGGCAGGACTCCTCTGTGAACAGGTGGTGGTGTGAACAGCCGGGCATGCCGGGGCGGGCGGATCGGTGCCCGCCCCGGTGCGGAAGGAGAGGTCAGCTGAGGGCGACCTCGATGCCGCCGGAGAACATCGAGTCGTGGAGCTCGAGCTTGGTGAGCTTCACGTTCTTCGGGATGTCGAAGACGAACACGCCGGTCACCTGGTTGCCGGGGTTGATCTCCTCGAAGAAGGTGCTCTGCTCCTTGTTGGCGTAGAGGCCGGCCTCCGTGTCGGACGAGTACTCGGTGCCGTCGGCCGCGTAGGCCTTCTGGCTACTGCCGTCGAGGGTCTGCGGCTCCTTGCCGATGTTCTTGACGTTGATCGTGACCAGGCAGAACTGGCCCTGGGCCTTGTCGCCGATCATCGAGGTGCCGACCTTCGCGACGCCGCACTTCGACGACTTCACCGTGAACTCAAACTTCCCGTCCCGGGCCGCCTGGCCGATCTTCGCGGTCTTCGCCGGCTTGTCTTCGCCCTTGGCGCTCCCGGCGTCGTCCTTGCTGCTGGTGGCGTCGTCGGTGGCACCGGAGCCGCAGCCCAGCGCGATGAGGCCGGTGGCGAGCAGGGCGAGAGTGGTGGTCTTGCGCATCGTTGTCCTCCTGATGTGACGTTGCGGCGTCAATGAGAGCATCATCTGTGAACAGTGTCAACAAGCATGATGCTTGACAGGTGTGACACACTTCGGAGGTGCAGGAGACCCCGACCATCACGGCAGCGGAGATCGCCCGGCTCGCCGGGGTCGGTCGGGCCGCGGTCAGCAACTGGCGCAAACGGCACGCCGACTTCCCCGCCCCGGTGGGCGGCACCGCCGCGAGCCCCGAGTTCGACCTGATCCAGGTCGAAAAGTGGCTCCGTGGCCAGGGCAAGCTCCCCGAGCTCGCCACCGCCGACCGGCTCTGGCGGCACCTCGCGGCAGCCAGCGAATCCCCGGCGGCCGGCCTCGCCGCAGTCGGTGCCCTGTTGCTGGCCCGCCAGCGCGGTGGTCGTCCCCGCCGGACCGACCCGCACCTGGCGCCCCTGTTGCCCGACGTCGACGCACTGGCTGACGAGTTGGGCCCGCAGGGCGCGTTCGACGAGTTGTGGCAACGGTTCTCCGCGCCAGGCCCGGGCCGCCTGTTCGCTACCCCCGACGACCTGGCCGACCTCATGGTCGGGCTCGCTGACGTCGGCGGCGGCTCCGTCCTCGACCCCGCCGCCGGGTCCGGCGCCATCCTGCGGGCCGCCGTCCGCGCCGGCTGCACCTCCGCGTACGGGCAGGAGCTCGACGAGGACCTCGCCACGCTCGCCCGACTATGGCTGGCCCTGCGGGAGGTGCCGGGAGATGTGGTCGCCGGGGACTCATTGCGGGCGGACGCCTTCGCCGGGCGCGCCTTCGACGCGGTCGTCTGCCATCCACCGTTCGGCGCCACCAACTGGGGCGACGAGGAACTCGGCCACGATCCACGCTGGATCGTCGGCACCACGCCACGTACTGAACCGGAGCTGGCCTGGGCGCAGCACGCCCTCGCCCGCCTGCGGGTCGGCGGACACGCCGTACTGCTGATGCCGCCCACGGTGGCCAGCCGACGGGCAGGCAAGCGGATCCGCAGTGAGCTGCTGCGTTGGGGCCACCTCCGCGCGGTGATCGCGCTTCCGCCGGGGGTGGCCGCGCCGCACGGCGTACCGCTGCACCTGTGGGTGCTGCGGCGGGCCGCGGCCGACGCGCCGCCACCGGCGCGGGCGCTGCTGGTCGACGCCGCCGGCGGCGAGCTGGCCGAGACCTCACCGCGGGTGCTGGCCGCGTGGCGGGCCTTCGCCGCCGCCCCCGACGCCGAGGTCGAGGAGGCCGGGTTTGCGCGAGCCGTCCCGGTCATCGAACTGCTCGACGAGGAGGTCGACCTCACCCCGGCGCGGCGGCAACCCGTCGTGGGCGAGGCGTCGGGAGAGCATCTGGTACGCACAAGGGAGCGGCTGGCCGCCGTCGTCGGCGAGCTGTCGGCCTTGATGCCGCAGGTCACGCTCGCGCCGGACGAGGCGGACGGGCAGTTCCTCACGGTGGGCGAGCTGGCACGGGCCGGTGCGCTCCAGTTGATCGGGCCGGTCCGGGCCGGCTCGTCCGAGCCGTCACCCGAAGGACCACCGGTGCTCACCGTTCAGGACGTGCTGGCGGGCAGCGAGCCGTCGGGCCGGATCGACGACCGGTACGGCCAGGAGATCCCGCTGGCGGTCGGGGATGTGGTGGTGCCGATGATCGCCCGGCAGCTCACCGCCCGGGTGGTCGCCGCCGAGGGGTCGCTGTTGGGGCGCAACCTCTACCTGCTGCGACCCAATCCGGCGGCGCTGGACCCGTGGTTCCTCGCGGGGCAGTTGCGGACGTCGGCCAACGAGAAACAGGCGTCGAGCCTGTCGGGGACGCTGCGGTTCGACATTCGGCGGGCGCAGGTCCGGCGGCTGTCGCTGGACGAGCAGCGGGTGCACGGTGAGGCGTTCCGCCGCCTCGACGCCTTCGAGTCGGCAATCCGACAGGCAGCGTCGCTGGGCGCAGAGCTGGCCCAGCTCACGGCCGATGGCCTCGCCCGCGGCGCGCTTCGTCCCGACCAGCGATCCAGCCGAAAGCGGCCAAGAGCGTAACGAACGGGCCGCCGTGCGCCGCTGACGGATCAGGCCCCTCATCTGCGCCGGGTGGGGGACTACAACGATGCAGACGAGCGGCCATAATCCTTGTCTGTTTGCTATCGAAAGGAACCTGGTGAGCAACAAGCACCAAGAGCTCGCGAACTTCATCTGGTCGGTGGCCGACCTCCTGCGCGGCGACTACAAGCAGTCCGAGTACGGCCGCGTGATCCTGCCGCTGACCGTGCTGCGCCGGCTCGACTGCGTGCTGGAGCCGACGAAGGACGCGGTGCTCGCCCGGCACAGGCAGCTCAAGGACCTGGGCGTCCAGAACATGGACCCGGTGCTGCGCAAGACCGCCGGGCTGTCGTTCTATAACACCAGCGAGATGTCCTTTCGCAAGCTGCTCGGCGACCAGGACCACGTAGCGCTGAACCTGCGTGCCTACATCGGCGGCTTCTCGCCCGGCGCCGTCGACGTGCTGGAGAAGTACGGCTTCGACACCCAGATCAGCCGCCTCGCCGAGGCGGGGCTGCTCTACCAGGTGGTCGCCAAGTTTGCCGACATCGACCTGCACCCAGACGTGGTCTCCAACCACCAGATGGGCTACGTCTTTGAGGAGCTGATTCGTCGCTTCTCCGAAATCAGCAACGAGACCG
The DNA here is from genome assembly GCF_900091515.1 of Micromonospora purpureochromogenes. Taxonomy (NCBI): domain Bacteria; kingdom Bacillati; phylum Actinomycetota; class Actinomycetes; order Micromonosporales; family Micromonosporaceae; genus Micromonospora; species Micromonospora purpureochromogenes. The sequence continues at coordinate 3,578,576 of NZ_LT607410.1, forward strand.
CCGGTGAGCACTTCACCCCGCGCGAGGTCATCAAGCTGATGGTCAACCTCCTGCTCGCCCCCGACGAGGACGATCTGGTCACCCCGGGCATCGTTCGCAAGGTCTACGACCCGGCGTGCGGCACCGGCGGCATGCTCAGCGAGGCCCAGGACCACATCCAGGAGCACAACCCGCACGCCACCGTCGAGGTGTACGGGCAGGAACTCAACGGCGAGACGTACGCGATCTGCCGGTCGGACATGATGCTCAAGGGCGGCGATCCGACGAAGATCGCCTACGGCAACTCGTTCAGCCAGGACGGCCACGAGGACGAGCGCTTCGACTACATGCTCGCCAACCCGCCGTTCGGCGTGGAGTGGAAGAAGGTCGAGAACTACATCAAGGCCGAGCACGCCCGTGGCCACGCCGGCCGCTTCGGCGCCGGGCTGCCCCGGATCAACGACGGCTCGCTGCTCTTCCTCCAGCACATGATCTCCAAGATGAAGCGGCCCGAGGACGGCGGTAGCCGCCTGGCGATCGTCTTCAACGGCTCGCCGCTGTTCACCGGCGCCGCCGGGTCGGGGGAGTCGGAGATCCGCCGCTGGATCTTGGAGAACGACCTTTTGGAGGGCATCGTCGCGCTGCCCGACCAGCTCTTCTACAACACCGGCATCTCCACGTACTTCTGGATCCTCACCAACCGCAAGGACCCGGCCCGCCGGCGCAAGGTCGTGCTGCTCGACGGCCGTGACTACTGGACCAAGATGCGCAAGAGCCTCGGCGACAAGCGCAAGATGCTCACCGACGAGCACATCACCGAGCTGACCCGTGCATACGTCGACGCGGCGTCCATCATGGACGATCCGGATCACCCGCAGCAGGCCAAGGTGAAGGTCTTCAAGACCACCGACTTCGGCTACCAGCGGATCACCGTTGAGCGACCGCTGAGGCTGCGCTTCGAGGTCACCGAGGAGACGGTTGCGCTGCTCGCGGAGGCGCGGGCGGTGCTCAAGTACCCCGAACGGGAGACGCTACTGGCAGTGGCGAAGTCGTTGATCGGGCTGAAGTCTGCGACTCGGGCTGAGTTCGCAATGAAGCTGAACGGGCTCGGCAAGCTGCCGGCGGCGGTGGAGAAGGCGGTGTGGGAGGCGTTCTCGGTCAGCGACCCGGAGGGGGAGGCGCAGACTCACCGGAACGGCAAGCCGCTGCCGGACGCTGACCTACGAGACAACGAGAATGTACCGCTGGGCGAGGACATCCACGATTACCTCAAGCGTGAGGTGCTGCCGCACGTCCCGGATGCCTGGATTGATGAGACCAAGACCAAGGTCGGGTATGAAATCCCCTTCACGCGCCACTTCTACGTCTATCAACCGCCGCGGCCACTTGCCGCGATCGACGCGGACATCAAGGCGTTAGAGGAAGAGATCCAGACTCTTCTCGGTGTGGTGACCAAATGACCTCAGACCATGTGGTTCCACTCCGGCGGCTCTTCCGAGTCGTTAATGGGGGCACGCCGACACCGGCTCAGGCGAACTGGAATGGGTCGGTGCCATGGGCAACACCAGTTGACCTCGGCGCTTCCGCAGGTGCCATTAGCCAAACTCAACGCACCCTCACACAGCTTGGTGCACGTACCGGATCGCGGGTGGTACCGGCCGGCTCGCTAATCCTGTCCACGCGGGCACCAATCGGCTACATCGCGATCGCGCAGAGGGAGATGGCATTCAATCAGGGTTGCCGTGCCCTTGTGGCGACCAGCCCGGTTGACATCCGCTACTTCTACTATCAGCTGTCGGCGGCGACCAAAGAGCTCCAGTCACTCGGGCAGGGTAGTACTTTTCAAGAACTGTCTTCCGAGGTGCTAGCTAGCCATCTGGTTCATGCCCCTGACTTGGAGGATCAGCGGCGGATCGCCGACTTCCTTGAGAGTGAGGTTGGGCGGATCGACCGCTTAGCGAAGGTGCAGCAGGAGATGCTCCTGAGGTTGAATGAGCGGGATCTTGCGATTCTTGACTCAAAGATCGAGGAGCTGTTTGGCGCCTTCGGCGCTGCTCCCTTCAGAAGGTACATCGCCAGCGTCGAGCAGGGATCAAGCCCTCAGTGTGACAACATGCCAGCGGAGGTTGGCGAGTGGGGCGTGTTGAAGGTCAGTAGCGTGAAGCGTGGTGCCTTTCATCCATCGGAAAATAAAAAACTTCCAAACGAGATGGCGCCAGCTATCCGCTATGAAGTCAGAGAGGGGGACCTGCTCGTGACCCGTGCCAACACCCCTGCGCTTGTGGGTGCGGCGGCAGTGGTCGGACGGGTTCGACGGAAGCTAATGCTCTGCGACAAGATCTTCCGGATCAGGACAACTTCAGGGCTTGACAAGAGCTTTCTTGCGATGGTTGCGCGGGGAACCAGAATTCGCGACCTCTGTGCAGCTGCGTCTCATGGAACTTCCCAATCAATGGCCAATTTGAAGATCGAAGAGATTAAGGAATGGCCTATACCGGCTGCTCCCTTAGCGGCCCAACGGCTCATGCTGTCCGAGGTGTCCGCGCACCACGGGGCTACCGCAGATCTTGGAGCGGCGGTAAGGCGACAGCTCGGCCTTCTCCGCGAGCGACGACATGCCTTGATCAGGGCGGCTGTGTCGGGTCAGATCGACTTGACGACGGGGCGGGGGGTCGACCTATGAGCGCCGTGCATCACGAGCAGCCGTTTGAGGCGGCGATGGAGGACGAACTGCTCCGTTCGGGATGGCTGCGGGGGGCGGCGGGCAACTATGACCGACAGTTGGGGTTGGACACCTCCGACTTGTTCGCATTTATCGGGGCGACCCAGCCGGACGAGTGGGCGAAGCTGTTGGCCTACCACGGCAACAACCCGAACGAGGCGCAGCGGCACTTCGCCCAGTACCTCGCCAGGCAGATCGACGAGCGTGGCCCCCTCGACGTCCTCCGCCGAGGCGTCAAGGACAAGGGCGTGCTGATCCGCCTCGCCTACTTCAAGCCCGCCCACGCCATCACCGATGATGGGCTCAGGCTCTACCGCGCCAACCGGCTCACCGTCACCCGCCAGCTCGCTTACTCGACCCAGAACAACAACACCCTCGACCTGGTCCTCTTCGTCAACGGCATCCCCCTCGCCACGGCCGAACTGAAGAATCCGCTCACCGGCCAGACCGTCGAGGACGCCAAGAAGCAGTACCGCGAGACCCGCGACCCGAAGGAGCTGCTCTTCGCGAGGCGTACCCTCGTGCACTTCGCCGTCGATCCCGACCTCGTCTTCGTGACGACGAAGCTGGCCCGTGACAAGACCCGGTTCCTGCCTTTCAATACCGGCTCGGACGGGCCGGGCGTCTCCGGCGGTGCCGGCAACCCGCCCGCCGGCGAAAAGGGCTACCGCAGCTCCTACCTCTGGGAGCAGATCTGGCATCCGGACACCTGGATGGACCTGGTCCGGCGGTTCCTGCACACCGACAAAGACTCGGGCAGCCTGATCTTCCCGCGCTATCACCAGTGGCACGCGGTGACGAATCTGGCCGATCACGCCGCGCGCAATGGCTCCGGGCACAACTACCTGGTCATGCACTCGGCCGGGTCGGGCAAGTCGAACACCATCGCCTGGTTGGCGCACCGGCTCTCCAGCCTCCACACCGCGCCCACCCTCGGCCACTACGCACTGACCAAGGGGCTGCGCCCGAACGAGCCGGTCTTCGACAAGGTCATCATCATCACCGACCGGGTGGTGCTGGACCGGCAGTTGCAGGACACGGTCTTCCAGTTCGAGCACGTGCCCGGTGTGGTGCAGCGGATCGACAAGGACTCCGCCCAACTCGCCACCGCCCTCCAGGGCGAGACCGCCAAGGTCGTCATCACCACCATGCAGAAGTTCCCGTACATCCTCGACAAGGTGCGGGGGCTGCGCGGCAAGCGGTTCGCCGTCATCGTCGACGAGGCGCACTCGTCGCAGTCCGGCGACTCGGCCGCCGCGCTGAAGAAGGTGCTGCTCAAGCTCGGCAGCGACGACGTGGACGAGTCGGGTGACCTGCTGACCGCCTCGGCGCTGGCCCGCGGCCGGCACGAGACGCTGTCGTACTTCGCGTTCACCGCCACGCCCAAGCCGAAGACCCTCGAACTGTTCGGCACGCCGCATCCGGTCACCGGCAACCCGCAGCCGTTCCACACGTACTCGATGCGTCAGGCAATCGACGAGGGCTTCATCCTCGACGTGCTGCGCAACTACGTGACCTACAAGTCGTACTGGAAGCTGGCCAACGCCAACCCCGACGACCCGGAGGTCGACCCGAAGAAGGCCGGGTCGCAGCTCGCCCGCTTCGCCAGCCTGCACCCCACTATGCAGGCGCAGAAGGCCGAGATCATTGTCGAGCACTTCCGCAAGCACACCGCACCGCGCCTTGGCGGCCGGGCCAAGGCCCTGGTGGTCACCGGCTCCCGCGAGGCCGCCGTCCGCCTGCACACCGCCATCAAGAAGTACGTCGAGATGCAGGGCTACGTCGGCTGCGACTCCCTGGTCGCCTTCTCGGGCGACCTGGAGGTCGACGGCGTCGAGCACACCGAGGCGCGGATCAACGGGTTCAGCGAGGGTGAGCTACCCGAGCGGTTCGCTTACACCGCCGCCGACGACAAGTACGCCGGCACGCCGAAGGCCAAGCAGGACACCGAGTACAGGATCCTGGTCGTCGCCGAGAAGTACCAGACCGGCTTCGATCAGCCGCTGCTCACCACGATGTACGTGGACAAGCTGCTCAAGAGCGTCGCCGCCGTGCAGACCCTGTCCCGGCTCAACCGCACCCACCCGCTCAAGGCCCAGGGTGACGTCTTCGTCCTCGACTTCGTCAACGAGGCCGGCGACATTGCCGAGCAGTTCAAGCCGTACTTCGAAACCGCCGCCACCACCCCCACCGACCCCAACCTGCTCTACACGGCCCAGCACGCGGTCATGGGCTACGCCCTGCTGGTCGACTCCGAGATGCAGGCGTACGCCGAGGCGCTGCTCGCCGCCGAGCGGAAGGCCACCAGCGACACCGGCCTCCAGCGGGCACACGCCGCCCTCTACCGCTTCACCGAGCCGGCCGTGGACCGCTACAACGCCCTCGCCGCCGACGACGCGGAGGCCGCCGACGCCTTCCGGTCCGCGCTGCGCGACTACACCCGCATGTACGCGTTCCTGAGCCAGGTCGTGCCCTACCACGACGAGGACCTGGAACGGCTCTACCTGTACGGGCGTGCGCTGCTCAACCGGCTGCCCCGCCGCCAGGACCCGTCAGTCGACATCGGCGAGGTCGAGCTGACCCACCTGCGGGTGAGCAAGACCGGCGAGCACGACGCGTCCCTGACGCCCGAGGGCGAGCAGATGCTGCCCGGGTTCGTCGGCGGGGGAGCGGGCCGGCAGCACGACCCGGACAAGGTCGCGCTATCGGAGTTGATCGACGCGTTCAACGACAAGTTCGGCATCGGGCTGGGCGAGTCGGACAAGGTCTGGGTCGAGCAGCAGATCGTCGCCCTGGTCGAGGACGGCGCTCTGGAAGCCGCTGCCATGGTCAACGACGAGAGCAACTTCGGTGTGGTCTGCGACAAGCGCATCGAGGACGTGATCCTGTCTCGGCACGACGACAACGGCAAGCTGATGCAGCGCTACCTGGACGACGAGGGCCTGCGCTCGCAGCTCAACCAGTTTGCGCGCAGGCAGGCGTACCAGATGATCCGCCGCCGCAAGGGCATCGCCTAACCGAACATTCGAGAGGAGGACGGTTGTCCCCGTCCGACCACCCCTTCCACCTCTGGATCGCTACCGACGCCACGAGGACAGTCGCGGCGCTCGCCCCGCTCAAGGTGTCCGGTGCGCCAGTGAAGAATGAGTGGGGAAGTATCACGTCCCTGCGAGCCGTACCGGTGCCCCAGAACTCGCCCAATGTGGTTGGCATCATCGTGCTCGCCACGCTGGTCGTGCTCGGCGCCTTCGGGCTGTCCCTCAACGGGGCGCCCTTCTTGGTGGTCTTCATCCTGGCCGCGCTCGTGCTGGGCTTGGGCTTGGCGGCGACCGTGTCGAACACGCCGCTTGCCCAGGTGGTGGCACCCGATCAGACGGCGTTTCCGGAACTACACCACACGCTCGAAAAGGTGGAGGAGCGCGAAGAATTCTTCGGCCTCCTGGGGTTAGCCGAGCGAGCCGGTGTTGCCCTGCCCGCCGTCCAGAAGGTGATCGACCCGGCCGAGGGAGGGCAGTTGCTCGCCCAGGTGTTGTGGGAGGCCGCTGACGTTCTCGGTCGTCGACAGCAGCTTCGTCCCCAAGTCGTTCGCCAGCAGCACCAGCCGAGGCGGATCGCTTCGCCCAACAGTCATGCCGCGAACTTGCTGGCCAAACAGCGGGAGAAAGCGAGGGCGCTGTGGGATCAGATCGAGGCGGAACTGTCCCGGATCCAGACCGCCCTTGAGCTTGCGGCCTTGGCTGCGGAGAACGCCGCTCACGACCCGGCCGCCCTCGACGCGGTTCGCGAGGCGTATCGGGAGTTGGCTGAAGTGTACGGTGAGCGGTTCTAGCTGCTCGAACCAACGGAATCGGCTGCGGGAAACAGGGGGAGGCGGATGCGGGCGCAGGAGCGCGTGGCCGACCGGTACGAACTGACGTACCCGCTCGGCCATGGCGGCATGGGGGAGGTGTGGGGCGGCTTCGACGAGAAGCTTGACCGACCCGTTGCGATCAAGTTCCTCCGCAAGCTCACCATCCCCGAGAACGAGCGGGACAACGCGGTCGAGCGGTTCATGCGCGAAGCCCGGGTCACCGCCCGGTTGGACCACCCCGGGGTGCCCAGCGTCCACGACGTCGGCCACCACGGTGACGACGTCTACATCGTCATGCAGCTTGTACCGGGCCTGCTGCTCTCCGACCTGATCGCCGAGCGCGGCCGGCTCGCCGTGCCATGGGCAGCCGCCATCGGCGCGCAGATCTGCTCGGTGCTCGCCGTCGCGCACGCCGCCTCCCTGGTGCACCGCGACCTCAAACCGCAGAACCTGATGGTCACCCCGACCGGATCGGTCAAGGTCCTCGATTTTGGGGTGGCGGCATTACTCGGCCCGGACGTGCCCCGGCTGACCGCCACCAGCCACACCCTCGGCACGCCTACCTACATGGCCCCGGAGCAGGCGCTCAACAGCGCCGTCGGGCCGCGGGCCGACCTCTACGCGCTGGGCTGCGTGCTGTTCGAGCTGCTGACCGGCGAGCCGCCGTACCGCGCGGACAGCGCGCTCGGCCTGCTGCACCGCCACATGAACGACCCCATCCCGTCGGTCACCGATCATCGCGCCGGTGTGCCGGACGGGCTCGTGCGGCTCGTCGGTCGGCTGCTCGCCAAGGACCCGCAGGATCGGCCCGGGTCCGCCGCCGAGGTGTACGAACTCCTGGCGCCGCTCGGCGTGGTTGCGCCCGGATTGGCCGGCGATCTGGCGGTCACGGTCGCCGACGGTCAGTCCGTCGATCCGACCATGCCCCACCGTTACCCGTTCGGTCCGCTACCGCCCCGCACGCCGCCCGCACCGACCAGGGTCGACATCGTCCGGCCACGCTCGGCGCCGGAGGTCGTCGAGTCGCTGTCCCTCGACAAGCTGACCGAGGCCGAGGAGCGTGCCTGGGAGCTCGCCGAGGAGGAGCGGTTCACTCAGGCCGCCGAACTGCTCGAAACGGCGCTTCGCCCGCTCAGGAGGGGACACGGCGCCAAGCAGCCGAGAGTCCTGGAGCTGCGGCTCAACCTGGCCAACCTGTACGTCCTCGCCGGCGCGTTCCGGCAGGCGCTGCCGGAGTTCCAGCGGCTCATCCCCGACCTGGCCGAGCGGCCGGTCCCGGATCATGAGTTGATCTGGCAGTGCCGGCAGCAGGCGGCGGTCTGCCAGGCGGAGCTGGGTGAGGCCACCGAAGCCTTGAGCGAGCTCGGAGCACTCCTCGCCGAGCAGCAACAGGTGATGCCGGCGGACTCGCCACAGCTGTTTCCGCTACGGCAGCAGATCGCCATGCTCGCCGCCAGCATCGGGGATGTGGCTAGCTCGAGGAATGGGCTCAAAGCTCTCCTACACGACATGCGCCGACTGCATGGCACGCATCCGCCCGTCGTCGAAATAGAGGCGCTGCTGACCCACCTAGACCGCTTAACGCGAGACAGCTATCCTCAATAATTCGACGCATCGGGGAGTGAAATGCCTAGTCTTACCCCTCTTCTCCCGTTCGGCGCCGGAATAGCGCTCATCATGGTGCTGATTTGGGCTGCCAAGCTGTTTCTAAGCGAAAGCCTTAAGGATGGCGGAAAACGCTTTTCGCTCTGGATCTTCCGAGCGAGAAAGTCACTAAGTAAGCGGCAGGTAGACAAGTACCGAAAACACTTGATCGTCAACTACGGCAGACATGCGCTCGGCTTTCTGCGCGGTCAATCGGTCGATGTTGGCAAGGTGTATGTGCCTCTTCAGTTCGAAGATTCTGGGCACCGTAGAGACATCTTCGATGAGATCAGACGCCATGACAGGTGCGTGGTATTGGGAGGAGCCGGGGCTGGCAAGTCTATGCTCCTAAAAGCCTCGATACACAGATGGGCACACGGAGGAGGAGGAACCCGCGTGCCTATTCTTGTCGAATTGCATCGAATGAATGAAGATGGTGCCACTGTCTTTGATCTCGTCATCGATGCTGTTGAGCGAAACGGCATTCGAGATGGGCGGGATGTGGTTCGAAATAGTCTGGAGGAAGGCAAGATCTGTCTCCTCCTAGACGGGCTGGACGAGGTTTCGAGCTCTCGCAGAAGTGACGTCAGTCGTCGAATTAAGGACCTCGCAGAAACATACGCCAAGTGCCAGGTTGTAGTCACATGTCGAGATGCAATCTACGACAGCAGCCTCCTCCCAGCCTTCGAGCATCACATCAAGATTGCCGAGTTCGACGATGCCTCCATTCGGCGCTTCATATCAAGTTGGTACACGGCCAGAGGGGTGAGCCCCGAGATTCGGAGAAGGAACGTCGCCACAATGTTGGCAGAGCTCCGCGGCAACAGCGCAGTCCTCCGGCTTGCTCGAACCCCCTTGTTGCTGGCGATTATGGTGTCGCTATTCGATGCGGATCCCGGCGTTGGGCCATCCTTGTTGCGTTCGCGTGCTGACTTCTATAAAGAAGCAGTCGAACATCTCCTGCGGCGTGACCATGATCTGGGTCGGCATGGGCACGTAGCTGTCTACAAGGCGGGCCACAAGGCAATTGTACTACGGAGGCTAGCCCTATTTACTCAAGGTGCGGGCGACTCGGAAACCGATGGAAAGACGATTTCAGAGCTTGATGTTCTTCGTTTGATGGCTGTTGTTCTGCCCGAACTTAATCTTGAGCCAAGCAAGCATTCAACCCCAATGTTTGATGAGATAGTGAAGCGTAGTGAGATCATGGCTGAAATAGATGAAGGGAGCCTTCTTTACAAATTTGCGCACCTTACATTTCAGGAATATCTATCGGCGATTGAGCTTGCGGATCAACCAGATAAGTTGCTGGCACTTTACCGAGATAACCCGGGTCGGTGGCGGGAGACCGTCAAGCTGTGGTGTGCCGCTGTTAATCGTGATTGCGGCACCTTGATTGGAAGCATCTTTGGTGGCAGGCCAAGTGACAAGCTGTTGGCGTTGGAGTGCATCCCTGAAGCGAAGCGGGTTGACGAAGAGGTTGCCGGACGTATCATCAGCCACTTCCTAGCCAGCCTCAGCAGCGCTCGGATTGATGAGGGTGCTGTGGTTGCCCTTGGGGCAGTTGCGAGCAGTAGAGGTCCGAGAGGTTCTGACGTACTTCGTCGGTTGGTCGCCATGGCGACGAGCGGGTCTGGCTTCCAAACGCGGCCGAAGCTGGCGATGCAGGCGCTGGCCGCGGCCAGGACGCCGGAGGCAATCCACGTACTTGGCGAGTTGGCCGAGCGGTCCGAGGCGGCGAGGTCAGCGCTACGGGCGATGGGAGAAGTCGCCGTTCCTGAGTTGCTGATGGCCGTTCGAAAGGGTCAGGCGGCAGCAATCGACTATATCGGTGAAGTTGCGACCCCGTCTGCGGCTATCGCATTGTCTACCCTGATCTGGGAAGAATCCGGTCCTGCTCGCCGCGCAGCCTGGTGGCTGGCATCGCTTATCATTACTCCTGATATAGAGGAGGAATTACGTCTTGCCGAGCCACAACTTGACTTAACCCAGCCGAGGTTGGACTGGATATGGAAGCCGTTCGCCCACCAAATGGGCGAGCCGCTTGGTGCCCTAATTGGCAGAGTAGGATGGTTGATTGATAGCTCCTCCGACGACTGTATTCCAGAACAGCTGGGGACTATTGATGTGAGAATCGGTCTGCCGATCGGGGTGTTTGGCGCTGCCGAAACCTTTAAGCGCGGCTACGTTCCCTTCGGTGACGCCGAGGTGGTTCGCCGAGCCGATGACCTTGTTACTCGCGCGAGAGCAGCTACAGTTTCTCGATTGACCAGGACGCGACTTTCCCACTATCTAGATACGGCCTACCGCAGCCGGGACTTCTCGTATGTTAGTGAACATACAGATCCTTCCGGCACAGCCGAGCTATGCTCCCGGGTTCTCGAAAAGGCCGAGGTGCCGGCGAGGTACAGGACAATATTCCGAAAGTTGCCTCCTCGCGTAATGGCGTATGCCGTTCCTGCTTTCTTCTGGTCAGGCGGGCACAAGGTTGATAGGAAACAGTGGTTGAAGGTCAATCGCAAACCGATTGACGAAGAAGTGTTCATGGTCCCTGGTGTTGTAGCGTTGGTTGCCTTGTTGATCCTGCCAGCGATTCTGGGCCTTGCAAGGTTTAGCTTCAACTTGTTCGGGTTCTGGCCATGGTTGCCTTCAGCCGTGCTGCAGGGAATGGCTATTCTTGCTGCCGTGTTGATTATCACCTGTTGCCTTTTGCTTCTGACCAAGGGCAATAGTGGGTCACTTGCTCGGCGCTTGGTCCCTATCGTAGCGTCAGCTTGCGGAACAGTGCTGTTTGTTCTTCTTACGGCCCTAGGCTGGCGGTCCTTGGCGGGATGGTTGGGTATTTTCGGAACCATAGCCTTTGGCTCTATGTTTCTGGTTGTCTCTATTGTCGGACTTACTCTCCCTGGCGACGGCATTAACGGTGGCAGTCGACACAAGCTTAGAACCGCCCTCCGACTTGGAAATTACGAGGAAAAGAGCGCCACGATCGTTGCTTAATAGCTTCAACCTGCGCAGGGGTACTTCCAGGAAATTCCGGACTCGTCTACCCATGGCCTAGCTCAACGGATGAGTTGGTCGAGGGGTGCGTGTTGGGACAGCCTAGGTCATTTCATCAGTCAGGTAGTTATGCTAATGCCGCCGATATGGGCAAAAGTCCGGGCCGTTAGGAGCGACGGCTGCCTGTCGTCATCGAAGTCGCTCGATGCCTCGATGGCGAGGAAGAAGACCACACCCGGTGCAGATCCTGGCGCCGACGTCGGTGGAGAACATCAACCGGCGACATCCCCGCGCTTGGCACCCGTGATAAAGCCCGCCCACACCTGCGGGGTGAAGGTGAGTACGGGTCCTGTTCTGTCCTTGGAGTCGCGTACGGCGACGATGCCGGGGAGGTTGTCGGCGACCTCGACGCAGTCGCCGCCGTTGTCGCCGCTGCGGGTGCTCTTGCGCCAGCGGGCACCACTGAGGTCAGTCATGTCGCGTCTCCCCGACGATGCGCTTGATCATGTCCATCGATTCTGCCTCACCTAACGCGAGTCCATCTACACCTTTCCAGGTGTTCTGGTAGGCCGCCAGCTCGTCCGGCTTGTCCAGGTAGAGCGCTCCTGTGAGCGACTCGCTGTAGACAACGGACGGCTCGGGCGCCGCTCGACCGCCTTTGGTGGCAGGAAAGTCGAGGATGACGAAGGACCCGGCTACCGCGCCGGGGTGCGGCCCCGCCGCCAGTGGCACCACCCGCACCGAGACGTTCGGGAGCTCGGAGATTTGGAGCAGATGATTGAGCTGTCCGGTCATGACACCCGATTCGCCAACCGGTCGACGGAGCACCGCTTCCGAGAGAACGGCCTCCAGCCGTGGGGGTTTCGGAAGGCGACGAGTCAGCAGGACCTGACGCTGCATGCGCACCTCAACGGCACGTTCCCGTTCCTCAGTGCTAAGTCGACTGCTCGGGTAGTACAGCCCGAGCGCGTACTGCCGAGTCTGCAGCAGCCCTGGGATCAGCGACTCGTCGTAGCGGCGCAGGTGGGCGGCGGCGGCTTCCAGCCCGACGTACAGCTCGAACCAGCTCGGCACCGCGTCCCCGTACGCGTGCCACCACCCCTTCGACTTCGTCTCCGCCGCCAGCCCCCGCATCGCCTCGGTCATCTCCGGCGACACGTGGTACAGCTCGCACATCGCCTTGACGTCGAGCACCCGCACCGGCCCCAGGCCGCTCTCGATGCGCCAGATCTTCTGCCGGCTGTACTCAAGCGCTTCGGCGGCGGCGTCCAGGGTCACCCCGGCCTCGGTGCGGAACTGGCGCAGCAGCCGCCCGAGCTGCCGCCGGGGCACGGTCGATCCGACATCCTCTGTCACCCGAGCACTCCCTGATTCCATCCCGCAACACTGCGTAACGCGACCACGTAACTCATATCGGTTGCAGTAAAAGAAGTCAATGCTTGGGCCAAGAATTCTGCTGTGGAACGTTGCGCCTCCACTGCGCACTGTCACACGATGACTACAAGGCCCTGGTGCCGTACCGCTGATCGCAAGCTGCGGCGGCAGGGCGGGGTGGGTCCGCGCGTGCGGGGAGGACGAGTGGCCCCACCCCTTCCATCCGACACGAGAGGCAGGCAGATGAGCGTCCGCAATCAACGGTCGAGCTACGGCGCTTTGCCGTACACCCCGCTGCTGCCGTGGCAGGTGCGCGAGCGCCGCTTCAAGCTGGTCGGGCTCGGACGCCGCGGCCTTGAGCCCGACCACGTGTACGCCTTCCTCGACCGGGTCGCCGTGGACATGGCCGCCGTCTACGCGGCCCTGGCCGCGAGCCGGCGGGAAGCCGCCTCCGCCGTGGAGGCGCTGCGTCGCCAGCAGAGCGGCCGCGCCGATCGGGGATCCGAGGCATGACCCAGCGGTACGTCATCCACCTGCCGGTGGCCGCCGCCGACCTGCCCGCCGCGCAGCGCCTGGCCCGGGTGATCGGCCGGTGGCTGCTGGTGCTGCCGCAGACCGATCCGGGGGAGACCACTGTCTCCGCCGAGGACCACCAGAACGTACGCCATCGGGTCTTCTGCGACCTGCCGATGCCCGGTGGGCGGCGCTGCCTGCTCCGCGCCGACCACGACGGCCCCTGCTCCCGCCGACTGCGCCGCTGACCGCCTGCCGCCTATGCTGTCGGCTATCCGTCACTGCGCTGTCAGTTTCTGGTTCGTCTGGTTCGGTGGCGCGGTGGATCTCGTCGACCGGCCGATGAACGCGGGTGGCAGCCGATGACAGCGGCGCTCGGTCCGGCCTGGACCGTCAGGCCCGACACCCCGGACGACACCGGCCGGCAGCCCCTGGCCGTGGAGACAGTGATCGGTGGACATGCTGCCGCGCTGATCCCCGGCGTCATCACCACCACACCGCACGCCCGCTATCTGGCCCTGCACGCTCGACTCGCGATCGAGGCGCAGCGGCGGGGCTGGACCGAGGCGCAGGACCTTCGACATTTCCGCGGATTGGTACGTCGGGCCGAGGTCGTGCTGGGCGCGGTGTCGGTGGCCCACGACGGGGAAGGCGGGGAGCACCGCGTGCGAGCCGGTTCGATCGGGGTGCACGGGGTGAACACCCTCGGCCGGGAAGTTGGTCGGCTGGGCAATGTCGATGTCGGCCAGGTCGCCGGGGCCTACAGCGGGGTGCCTGGTGGCTATCTGCCGACGTACGGGGGCATCGAGGCGGTGCTCGGGCTCACCGACGGCCGGCCACTCCCCACCCCTGGCCCGGCTGCCGACATCGAACAGCTGTCCGCCTTGGACGAGGTGCTGGACCTGGCCGAGCGGGCGCCAACCCTCTCGACGGCGGACCTCCGCGCTCTCCGCCATCTGTGCGTGTGCGGCATCGGCGACGCGCCGGACGGCCAGTGCGTGCGACGGGCCTACTTCGGCGGCGGCTCGGGGTATGCCCGGACGCATCGGCTGAGCGCCTCACTGCTGGTCGGGGCATTGGCCGGTCAGCAGGCGGGCCCGTCCATCGACACCTTCATGGATCGGTGGTGCTGTTTCCGTCCAGGCATGCGTGACCTGCTCGACGACGAGCTGTACACCCACGCTCTCCTGTGGCGGGGTGGGCTGCTGCGGAACTGGTTCGTGTGGGCATGGCGGCTGATCTGGGCCCGCCTGGTGTCACCACTGACGAACACCGGCACGCTGGAGGAGGCGATCGCGGCATTCGTACGCGACCTTCCGGACGCCACCGTCCGCCAGGCGCTTGTCGACGATCTGCCGCTGCTCGTGGACGCTGTCGGTACGCCGCTGCCGGTCGAGCACGACCTGTACCGCGAGCGGCTGGAGGCGGACCGCTGGAGCGTGCTCGGCATGTTGCGGCTCCTCGCCGTCGGCGCCCGGCGGCTCGATCACCTCGACCCAGTCAGCCGGGACGCCTTCGTCGGCTCGGTACCGGACGACCTCGGCCCGGCGTACGTCGCCGCCTGGCTCGCCCGCGACGCCGACCGACGCCTGGCCGACGCCGTCTCCGACCTGGCGGCCATGCTGTTCCAGCGTGCCGAATCCGTCAGCCGGCAGAAGATGCAGTGGACCCGGTACGGGCTGCGCCTTCCCACTCGCCTGCGTCGGGTCGGGGACCGGTGGCGACTGGAGGGACGGGAGGGCAGCGGTGCCGTCTCACTACGGTTGCCTACCTTCACCAGCGTCATGCGGCAACTGGGCGTCCTAGCGCGCGACGGTGAGACGTGGGCCGCCGGCCGTTACGCCGCCGAGGTGATGTCGTGACCGAGTGGGACGAACTTCGGGGCGCCGCTCCACCCGCGCTGCTGCGCCGCCGCCCGCTTGCCGACGCAGAAGAGGTTCTCGTCCTCACCTACACCTGTGACCTGTCCTTCTTCGAGGACGTCTGTCTGCGTGAGGCCCAGGCGGTCCGGGCTCGTACCACCGTGCTGTACGACGCCGATCAGCTCACCCAGGGGCCGCGCCGGCCCGACTACCTGGCCCTGCCGGTCGTCTGCAAGGCAGGCGGAGCATTTCATCCGAAGCTCGTCGTGATCGCCTCCGAGGTCGACGCGGTGGTGGCCATCGGCTCGGGCAACGCGACCGCCTCGGGCTGGCACCACAACGCGGAGGTCTGGACGTTGCTGCCTGGCGACGGTCCCACCGCACCGGCGCTCTTCCACGACCTCGCCGACTGGCTGCGCCGGCTGCCTGAGGCGGTCTGGATGGAGGACCTCGGGCAGGAACGCCTCGAACGGGTCGCCGACCTGCTCACCACCCGTCCGGCCGACGCGGAGCCGGGCCAGCCTCTGCTGGTGACGACGGCGGTACGCCCGATCGTCGAACAGCTTCCCGTCCCCGATTCACCGGTGACGTCGCTCGCGGTCGCCGCTCCCTTCTTCGACCCTGGCGCAGCGGCGCTGGGCCGTCTGGTCGACCGGTTCACCGCGGACCAGCTGCACCTCCTGCTCACCCGGGACGTGCAGTGCGACGTCGACTCCCTTGCCGAGGTGCTGAAGCGGGCTCCCGGCGGCACCGTCAGCACGCCGGAGAGCAGCCGTTACCACCACGGAAAGATCGTGGAATGGCGGACGGCGGACCGCGCTTGGGCGCTGACCGGCAGCGCCAACTGCAGCAAGGCGGCGCTGATCGACACCATGGCCACCGGCGGCAACTGTGAACTCGGGTTGCTGACCACGGTCGACGAATCGCTGATCGACGCGGTGCCGGACCGGCCGGTGGATCTCTCGCAGCCGGACGATCTGCACGTACGGGAACCTGGCCCGCATGCCGCGACAAGCACTGCCCTGCGCGTTCTCGGTGTCCGAGTGGGTGCCGAACGCGTGGAGGCGACGGTCCTCGCCGGCGACGGCCTCGCCCCCTCCTGGCTGGCGGTGGCGGATCTGCGACTCGACCATGAACGCAGTGATGGCAAGCTGCACCGCTACACCGCAGCTGTCACCCCCGATTGGGCCGTGATCGCCAATGGGTTGGCGACGGCACACGTCGTCACGGACGCGGGAGCCCAGATCCGCGACGTCGTCGTGACAGACGTGACGGCCGCGCTGTCCCGTATCGACCGGCCATCTCCGCTGGAACACACCTCGCTTCCCCTGGTCGTCGCCGACCAGGCGCACATGGCCGCGCTGTTCGAGGCGCTCACCCACCTGGCCTCGGTCCGCCCGGACCGTATCGCGGCACCTCCCGGAACCTCGCGGCGGCGGCAGGTGGAAGGGCGGATCAAGACGGCGGTCGGGCCGGCCCTGCTGCGTTTTGCCCTTGGATTGGAAGCTGGCCGGCCCGCCTCGCCCGATGACGACGTCATCTTCGACGGTCCGCGCCACCCCGAGCTCGAACCGTCCTCCACCGGAAAGGGGCATTTGGGCAGCGGGCCGGACAGCCCTCCGACCCACCCGGAGACGGTGGCCACTGTCCTGGACGCGCTCACGGAGCGCCAGCGCAAACAGCTGCGCCGCGACGTCGTCAGCCTGGTCGACGCCTCGGAGGAGTGGCCCCTACCAGCAAAGCTGGCCGCCAGCCGTCTGGTGCTGACCCTCACCGCCGGCGGACTGTGGCCGGACGCGACCGAATGGTCCGCCATCCTCTACTGGGTGGTGGTCCAGCTCCGGGTGGCTGACCGGGAGGAGAGCCTTGATGGCGAGCACAGCGCACTGGCCACCATCGGGCTCGTCGCGCTGCGCCGCGGCATCGACCTCCGCGATGAGCCGGACCACCAACTCGGCACCCGGTTCGAAGAGTTACGGATCGCGTACCAAGCACGGACGACGTGGCTCTCGGCGGCACCGGCCGAGACAGTCCGCCGGTACGCCGTCGGCCTGGGCGGGCGTACCCTCGGCCGGTTGTTCGAACGGACCGACTTCGTCGCGGAGCTGCGCTGGATCCTTGGCCGCACCGCCCTGCACGACGCCGTGGACCGGCTCCACGGCGCGTACCTCGACGAAGGCTCGACGATTCGCGTAACCCTGGGACGCAGTACCCGACTGGCAGTCATCGGCGCCTTGGACGCTCTGCGCGACTTCCCCGACGCGCACGTGGCATCCGAGGACGGGCCAGAGGTGCACGGCTGGTGGAACGGCCGACGTCTGCTGCTGGTGACGCGATCAGGTGCGACCTGGCGGGCGGAAGTCTGGTCGAACCTGATGACCGGCATCGCCACCTACTCGCGGGGCACACCCCTGCGGCCCGCGGACCGACGATGGACGGCGTCGAGCCCGGAGAACGCCCTCGGGACGTGACGACACTGCCCTAACTCATTCCCATGGGGAGGAGGCCGACCATGACGGTTCTGACAATCGCCGAGCGGATCGTGCAGGAGTTGCTGCGGGCCAAGGTCGCGCTGGACGACGACGAGTTGGCCCGACGGCTCGATGTGCAGCCGCGTCAGACCATCAACCAGGCGTGCCGCCGGCTCGAACAGAGCCGACGGGTCCGCCGGTTCGTCGGCCCCTACGGGAAAATCGTCAACGAACTCCGGCAGGGCACTGTCCCCGCAGTGCCGATCGTCGCGCAGGAGGTCCGCCTCGAACCCGCCGCCGGCGACAGTGCGGCACAACGGCACGCCGAAGGCGTGATGCTCGCGCTGCTGGCGGAACG
The DNA here is from genome assembly GCF_900091515.1 of Micromonospora purpureochromogenes. Classification (NCBI taxonomy): domain Bacteria; kingdom Bacillati; phylum Actinomycetota; class Actinomycetes; order Micromonosporales; family Micromonosporaceae; genus Micromonospora; species Micromonospora purpureochromogenes. Next base: position 3,596,349 of record NZ_LT607410.1, read on the forward strand.
GCTGGGCTGTTCGCTCCAGCCTCGCAGATTCGCGTTGGAGGACGGATCGAGGGTCGAGATCGACGGGACCGACGAAAACTTGAGCGTGCTCGTCGAGGCCTGGGCCCATCAAGGGCCGCCGAAGTCCGCCCAGAAACACAAGGTGTTGGCAGACGCCTTCCGTCTGATGTTCGTCGCGTCGACTCTGCCGACGCCGCCGCGCCTCGTGTTGTGCCTGTCCGACCCGGCCGCGGCCCACCACTTCACGAGCGCGCGGTCGTGGGCGGCCACCGCCTTGCGTGCCTTTGGCGTCGACGTCGAGGTCGTCGAGCTTCCGGCCGAGGTGAAGGCCCAAGTACTGGCCGCCCAGAACCGCCAGTACCGGTGACGTCCGTCCCGCCGCGCCGGTCGAGACCACCGACGAATCAGGCTCCAATTGGTGACGAGAACGGAGCGGCCGTCAGTGCCTGGCAGCTGCTCCGGCCACGCGCCTGCCCCGATCGCACGCGCCGCTCACGGGTGCCGGTCCGGGGTGGACGTCCGGACGTGGCCTCGAGATGATGCCTTGTGCGGTTTCTGCGGGAACAGGTGATCCAGACCATCTGCGCGCAGGCGCAGGGCAGGCGGATCGAGGCCGCCGTCGCGTACGCCGGGCATGGCGCACTCGACCTGCTGCCCCTCTCAACGGGCGACCTCATCGTCGTCAACGGCAGCCGAAACGCGCTGGCCAACGGCGCGACGTCCGCCGCGCTGTTGCGTGACTGGTTCGACCGGGGCGTTCACGTCTACGTCCACGAGACGCTGCACGCGAAGGTTTTTGTGGTCGGGCGGACTGCATACGTAGGCTCGGCGAACCTGTCGAGGCGAGCACACGAGGACCACACGGTCGAGGCCGCGATGCAGACCACCGACCCCGGGATCGTGGCAGAAGCCCGAGCATTCGTACGACGGCTGGCCGACAACTCCACACCCGTCTCTGAGGAGTGGTTCACCTGGGCGGAGACGGTCCGCGTGACAGGTCGCAACGCCATCCTGTGGAATCCTGAGCCGATCTTCTTGCCCACCGTGCCCTTTGACATTTGGGTGGGTCCATGGGAATACGTCGGTTTCGCCGACGAGGAGGAGAAGCTGGCGGAAGAGGGTCGCCGGGCCCACCGGGTGCCTGGCGGTCGGTACGACACGGTGATTCTGGGTGAGGACCTTGACGCGGTGGAGCGTCTCGAGGAGCCCGACATGGCCGTGCTCATCGGCGATGGCCGCAGCAAGGTCCAGGTCGTGAAATTCCTGGAGCGCCGAGCCAACAAGCGGGCGGCGATGGGCTTCTACCGTTCCGACAAGCAGGCTGTCACGCTGAAGCCCAGCGAGCTGGCCGATGTTCTCGGCACCACGGTCCAAGAGTTGCGGCAGGGATGGTTCCGCGCCGACGGGGCGCGACGTCAGGCCCTCCTCGAGCGCTTCGACCTGCCGTCACTGCCGGCCCGCTCTGGGACCTCGAGCCGTGGTGACCGGCCCGGCTTGCGCGCCGCTCGTCGGGCGAAGGCATAAGAGCTCCCGCTCCTTCTGCCACAGCACCTCGTCGTCGATTTCCTCGTACTCGGGCCGCACCGGCGGGGCCAGCCGGTACAGACGGCCGCCGTCATGAAGGAACCCTGCGCCAGTGGCAGTCCGACCAGGCCCGCACCCGTACCGACCGGAACCCGGACGTATGACCCAGCGGTACGTCATTCACCTGCCGTTCGTCGCCGCCGACCTGCCCGTCGCGCAGCGCCTGGCCCGAGTGATTGGCAGGTGGCTGCTGGTGCTGCCGCAGGCCGACCCGGGGGAGACACCGTCATCGGGTCTTCTGCGACCTGCTGATGCCCGGTGGTCGGCGGTGTCTGCTCCGCGCCGACCACGACGGCCCGTGCTCCCGCCGACTGCGCCGCTGACAGCCGGTCCAACCCGACATACCTGCGGGCGCGGATGTGCGTGCTTCCACTACTGGTCAGGACATAGGCAGCACCGATCCTACGAGCCAAAGTCACGGATGGCTATCGATCGATTGCAGGATGTGTCCGAAGTCAAGCGTCGGTAATCCTGAAGGGCCAGCCCATGGCTGCAGGGGGATTCATGGGTAGTCCCGCACGTCGCCGTCATACGCCCTCCGGTGTCCGTCAGCTACGCCTGGTGCCGGATCCCACCGCCCAGGCAGTGGCTGCCTTCGGTGCCCGAGTCGCGGAGAAGACCGGTCGAGGCGGTGATCCCGAGGATCAGTTGCGCGGGCCTCTGGAAGAGTTGCTTCGCCGCATGGGCCAGCACCTGGGAGTCGACGCCGTTCCCTACGGCGAGGTGCGGCTCAACGTGGTTCGCGCGCGCCCCGACTTCGCCGTGGACGTCGCCGGGGTCCGCGTCGGATACGTCGAGCTGAAAGCCACCGGGCATGGGGTCCCCTCGACCTGGCGCCGGCCTGCGAAGCGTGAGCGCCTGCAGTGGGAGAAGCTCAAGGCCCTGCCTAACGTCCTCTATTCCGACGGCATTGCATGGGCGAGATACACCTACGGCGAACTGGCTGGCTCCGTCGTCCACCTGGACGGCGACCTCTCCGGCGGTCGGCGCCCGCTGCGGGCGACCGGGCCGGAGTTCGAAGCTCTCATCCAGGATTTTCTGCTGTGGCAGCCCGAACAGCCGCGAACGCTGGCCCAGCTCATCCGGATCGTCGCCGGGCTGTGTCGGCTGCTGCGCGACGAGGTTGGCGCGATCCTCGCGGACCCCTCCCGCGATGTGGCCCACGAGGATTTGTCGCTGCTCGCCGCTGACTGGCGCGACCTGCTCTTCCCCGATCTGGACGACGCCGGATTCGCGGACGCCTACGCCCAGACCGTCACCTTCGCACTGCTCCTCGCGCGCATCGACGGGATCGTCTTCGACGAGACCCCGCTGCACGAGATCGCCCGACTGCTCGGCAAGAAGCACTCCCTCATGGGGCGGGCCCTGGCGGTGCTGACCGACAACGACGCAGCCTACGAGCTTCGGATGATCGACACCTTGTCCCGGGTTATCGGTTGTGTCGACTGGAGCACCATCGACAACGGGCGCGGAGATATCCACGCCGATTTGTACGAGCGCTTTCTGTCCACCTACGACCCCACGCTGCGGCGGCGCAGCGGTTCCTACTACACCCCGCAGCCCGTGGCGGGTGCCGTCGTCGACTTCGTGGACGAGATTCTGCGAGATCGGTTCGATCGTTCGTGGGGCTTCGCCGCCCACGATGTCACTGTCGTCGATCCCGCGATGGGTACCGGGACCTTCCTCGTCGAGGTGTTACGAGCGGTCTCCGCGACGATCGACGCCAAGCAGGGTGCGGGCGCGCGGGGGCCACGTTTGCGGCAGTTCTTCCAACAGCGTCTCGTCGGCTTCGAGATCCAGGCCGCGCCCTACGCAGTCACCGAACTTCGGCTGCACCAGGCGATGAAGGCGCAGTTCCATACCGAACTTCCCCCGTCCGAGTACCGGTTCCTCACCGACGCGTTGGAAGATCCCGATACTCAGCAGGGCCGGCTGCGGGCGGCGGCATACCGGGTCATCGACCGCTCTCGCCTTGAGGCGAATCGGATCAAGCGTGAGGTGCCGGTCATGGTCGTGGTGGGCAATCCACCGCACGTGGAGAACACCCGGGGTCGGGCACCGTGGATCGAAGAGCGGCGGAAGAGTCCACTCCTTCCGGGGACCTGTCCCGATCGGCCCTCGCTCGACGAGTTCCGGGTGCCCGGCGGAGGCCGCTACGAGTCGGACCTCTACGGGCTGCCGTGGTGCTTCTGGCGCTGGGCGCTGTGGAAGGCGTTCGAGGCTCACCCGGGGGAGCCGCAGGGGATCGTGGCCTTCGTGACGCCGTCCAGCTTCGTCAAGGGCAAGTCCTTCGAGGGCATGCGGGAGTACCTTCGGCGGACCTGCGACGAGGGGTGGATCATCGAGCTGTCCCCTGAGGGAAATCGGCCGCAGCAGCACACCCGCCTCTTCGGGCCGGACGTCGGGCGGCAGCTCTGCATCGCGGTCTTCGCCCGCTACGGCCAGGGCGACCGGACAACTCCGGCGACGGTCAGGACGGTCGCCCTGGCCGGCGCGCGGGAAGACAAGCTCCGGCGGTTGCAGGAGCTGTGCCTCGCCGACCCGGGGTGGCAGCGGTGCCGCGCGGAATGGCGGGCACCGTTCCTGCCGGATTCCGACACGGACTGGGATCGCTACCCGGGACTGAAGCAGCTCTTTCCGGAGTCGTCCCGCGGCGTGACGGCAGGACGGACCTGGATCTACTCCCCGGACGCCGATACCCTCCGCCGCCGCTGGCGCAGGTTCATCCAAGCGGGGGAGGGCCTCCGCCGGCGGATGCTGCCCGAGTCCCGGGACCGCAAGCTCGACAGCGTCGTCCGTCCGCTGCCCGGGATGCCGGCACCGGCCGGGCCGCTCGCTGCGGAGACGGGCCCGGCGCCGCCAGCCGTGAGGGTCGCCTACCGCTCCTTCGACCGGCAGTGGGTGCTGCCGGACAGCCGGCTCATGGTGATGCCACGACCACCGCTGTGGGCAGTCCGGTCGCCACATCAGATCTACCTGACCGAACAGAACAGCCAGCCTATCGACAGCGGTCCGGGTGTCACGTTTACCCAGCTGATACCCGACCTGCATCACTACAACGGCCGCAGCGGGCGGGTCTTCCCGCTCTACTGCGACACCTCGACAGAGCGACCTAACGTCGCACCAGGGCTGTGCGCACTGCTGGCCGAGACGCTTGGTACCGAGGTGGCGGCCACCGATGTGATGGCCTACGTCGCCGCAGTCACCGCCCACCCCGGCTACACCGAGCGGTTTCGGCAGGAACTGCAGCACCCCGGCGTACGGGTGCCGCTGACCGCGGATGCCGACCGGTGGGCCGCGGCAGTGTCGATCGGTCGCGAGTTGTTGTGGCTGCACACCTTCGGGCGGATCGGCTTGGGCGCGCACCCGACCTCGTTCCGTGACTTCGTCGATGAGGCGGCGCCAAAGGTGCGGGCAGCGATACCGGACGAGCCGGGAGCCCTCCCCGACAGCATCTCCTGGGAAGCGGACAGCGAGACGCTGCTGGTCGGCAACGGGCGCATCGCTCCCGTCCAGCGTCGAGTCTGGGAGTACGGCGTCGGTGGGATGAGAATTATCCGGCACTGGTTCAACTACCGGTGCGCACACCAACGCCACCGACGTCGTTCCTCCCCGCTGGATGACGAGGAGCTGAACCGGTGGAGCAGCGACCTCACCGACGAGCTGCTGGAGATCCTCGCGGTGCTCGGCGGTTGCGTGGCTCTCGAACCGGGGCAGGCGGACCTACTGGATCGCATCTGCGCCGGTCGGCTGATCTCCGTCGCAGACCTCGCGGCCGGTGGCGTCCTGCCGATACAGGGAGCCGCCAAGCTCACCACGGTTGACGAAGGGCGCATCCCGAGATTGTTCTGACGGTTTCCGTCGATGCGCCCTCGGACCGCTTTGGGGCACGTCAACAGTCGTACCGGTGCTCGCGGAGCAGCTCCGTACCGTCTCCGGACCGGGACTCTCACCGCTGACCACCTACCCGAAGGACATGACGCTCCGGGAAGACCTTGAACGCCGGGATCCTGGCGCGTATTGACGCCCGGGAAGACCAGCCTGACCGAACCGATGCCCGGCGACCGGCGCTGTCTGCTCCGCGCCGACCACGACGGCCCCTGCGCCCGCCGCCTGCGCCGCTGACCTGGCCCTGGATGCTTTTCCGGCACCTCGCTGCGAGCCCACCGCTGGCCTCAGACGGCTGCGGAAGCCTCTGCCGTCGAGCACGCTGATGATGTCGTCGCGGATGACCTCCTAGCCGCTCTGGCGCAGCTTCGCCAACAACTCGCCCCGCCCGTGCCGGTCCATCGGAATGTCGAGGATGTCGCCTAGCGCGCCTTGGTGATTCGCCCGATGGGGATGAGGCAGGGTCACCCCCCGTCCCAGGAGGCTGTCGAGGTACCAGTTCGCTCGGCACCCGAGAGGTGAAGTGTGCGATCGCGCCCCATTGAGGTCAGGGGCTCGTAACTGGCGGTTCGACGGCGATCAGGCCGGAGAGGGGAATCAGGTGGAATACCAGGATTTCATCAACGCAGTGGCCACGCGGGCAAAGGTGTCGACCGATCAGGCGGCGACACTGACCAGCGCGACGTTGGAGACATTGGCGAATCGGATCAGCGCCGGCCAGGCTGACAACCTTGCCTATCAGCTTCCCGAAGGGCTTGACGATCACCTGCGCCAACCGCCACCGCACAGGCGGGAGGAACATGCCAACTCGTTCGGGCTCGAAGAGTTCGTGCGGCGGGTGGCGGACCACCCTGCCATCGACCGTGCGCTCGCCGGTCCCGGGGTCGGCGCGGTCCTCACCACGCTCCGTGAGGCTGTTTCCCGTGACGAGTTCGAGGACGCGATGGCCCAGCTTCCGAAGGAGTTCCGGCAGGTGATCGAACCGGTGGGTGCCGGTGGCGGGCAGCGCCCCGGCTCGTAGCACGCACAGTGCACGAAAGGGAATTCTCGACGCCGCGACGCACGCCGACTGGTCCGGAAGGAGAACGGGTGAACTACGCCGAATTTCTCGAAGCGGTGGGGAAGCGGGCCGAAATGCCGGCGGCGGAGGCGGCGAACGTCGTCGGAGCCACCCTGACGACCTTGGCGGAACGGGTCAGTGGCGGCGAGGCGCGGCACCTGGCCACCCAACTCCCCGAGGAGTTGCGAGGGTACCTGTACAAGGACGTGGACTTCGCCGAACAGCTCGACCTCGTGGAGTTCCTCAATGAGGTAGGGGTCCGCGCGGGAACGGATGGCGACCGGAGCGCCGAGGCCGCCCGCGCCGTGTTGACGACCCTGCGCGAGGCGGTGAGCGCCGAAGACCTCAAGAACCTGGAATCCGAGCTGCCGAAGGACGTCCGGCGGCTGCTTCATCCGTTGGACCGCGGCATCGGGGGCTGAACCGAGCCACGTCCCGACCCGATCCGGGTACGGTGCGCGGGTGGAGGTTGGATTCGCCCCGCCCGTCTCCGGCTCGTGGGCCACCCCGGAGCACATGATCCACGTCGCCCGCCGCGCCGAGCAGCTCGGATACCACTCGCTCTGGACGTTCCAGCGGCTCCTGGTCCCCGCCGACCTCGCCTGGAGCGAGACCTACCACAGCGTCCAGGACCCGCTGACCACGCTGGCGTTCCTGGCGGCCCACACCACGCGGGTCCGGCTCGGCGTCGCGGTGCTCAACATGCCGTTCATCTCTCCGGTGCTGCTGGCCAAGCAGACCGCGACTCTCGACATCCTCGCCGGCGGACGGCTCGACGTGGGACTCGGCCTCGGCTGGGCGGACGAGGAGTACCAGGCGACGGGGGTGAGCAAGCATCGGCGGGGCCAGCGGGCCGAGGAGTTCCTCGCCGTTCTCCGCGCCCTCTGGCAGAACGACGTCGCCGAGCATCGCGGCGAGTTCTACCAGGTCCCGCCGACGCGGCTGGAGCCGAAGCCCGTGCAGCGGCCACACCCGCCGATTCTGCTCGGCGGCCAGGCGCCGGCCGCGCTGCGCCGGGCCGGTCGGCTCGCCGACGGCTGGGTCAGTGGCAGCCAGGCGGACCTGACGGGCATCGGTGAGGCGGTCGCGACCGTCAAGGCCGCCGCTGCGGACGCCGGCCGCGATCCCCGCGCACTGCGATTCGTCTGCCGCGGCGCGGTCCGGGTACGCCCGACGGGCCCGCCCGAGCGCGAGCCGCTCACCGGCACCCTCGAGCAGATCCGGTCAGATCTCGGCAGGCTTGCCGAAGCGGGCATCACGGAAGTGTTCGTCGACCTCAACTTCGATCCGGAGATCGGCTCACCGCGCGCCGACGCGCAGGCGTCGCTGCGCCGGGCCGACGAGGTGCTCGACGCCCTCGCTCCGAGCCGCTGACATCCCCGACCGGCGCTCACCCGGCCGGGTCGGCTGCCGCGTCCGTCGCGGACCACGCCGACCAGCCGGTCACCGCTACCGCGATCACCGGCCCGGCCGGCGGTCGCTGGACGTACTGCGGGTACTTGTCGGCCAGCGCCGCGCGGGCCGCCGCCTCCTCCGCGCGGTCCTCCACCAGCCGGCCGTGCCCGTCCAGCCGGACCCACCACAGCCGCGACCAGTCCTCGTCGTACTCGTCGACCAGCAGGCAGGCCTGCCCCGTCGCCCGGATGTTCTCCAGCCGGCGCAGCCGCCGGTGGCGCTTGGGCTTCTCGTCCACCGCGTGGTAGACGACATCGTCGAGCAGCACGAAGCACACCGGCACCAGGTGGGGACGGCCATCCGCTCCGACGGTGGTCAGCCGGGCCACCCTGGCCGCCCGGACCCGATGCCGGATGTCGTCGGCGGGCACGGCCCGACCGTAACAGCCGACACCGGTCCTGGTGACGGGTTGTGGCCGAGCTGGCGGGTGTGCCGGCGGCGCACGCGGGTACGCCCTGCCGATCGGACCCGGGGGAGGCGTGATGGCGAGCGAGGCGCCCGACTACTTCCAGCCCGAGGGTGGGCTGGTGCTCACGCACCTGCTGATCGTGCGGGATGTGGACCGTTCCCGGGAGTTCTACCAGCGGGTGCTGGGCGCGACGGTGGTGCGGGAACGCCAGCCGGCGATCCTGCGGTTCCACAACAGCTACATCGTGATCAACAACGAGGGTGGTCCGACCGACGACAAGCCGGGTGTGCAGGCACAGGCGCCGCCGGATTCGAACACGCTCAGCAGCGCGATGAACGTCCGGGTCACCGATGTCCGAGCCGTCTACGAGCAGTGGCGGTCCCGGGGTGGGGAGTTCCTGACCGAGCCGAAGGATCATGGCGTCGAGATCCGGTGCTACCTGCGCGACCCGGACGGCTATCTGATCGAGCTCGGTCAGGGCACCGGCATCCTCGCCGAGATGGGCCGCGCCGCCTCCGCCTGAGCCTGACGATCGGCGCGCCGGCCGCCCTGGTCACGGCCGGAGCAGCCATCGTGATCGGGCCCATGGTGATCAGGCGGCGGGTACGGTGAACGTCGTGGAGGATCTCGGCGCGAAGGTCTCGTATCTCGCGCTCCCCGTCGGCACCCGGGTCTACGACGTCGACTCGGCACCCGTCGGCGTGGTCGAGCACGTGCTGACCGACGAACCGAAGGACATCTTCCACGGCGTCATCGTGGCGCCGCCAGGGCCGGACCAGTCCCACCGCTTCGCCCACCGGGAGCAGATCGCCGACCTGTACGAGCGGGGCGTCGTGCTGTCGGTACCCGGTGCCGAAATGCGCGATCCGGGCGAGGACCCGCCGGCCGGAGTGGTCGAGGAAGCGGCTCACCACCCGGTGCAGGCGGACCTGCGCCGCGCCTGGCAGCGGCTGAGTAGACCCCGCTGAACCCGCCGACCTGCGTCCCGGTGTGTCCTACGGCGAGACTCGTACCTCTACCGAGCTGATGAACCACCGAAAGTCGGACGTGCTGTGAATGGACACGTCGTTCGTGCCGCTCTTGTCGAACGAACGCGTCCCGGCGCACACGACGACGGACTGACCTGCCGGCACCGGCCCCGCGCTGAACAGCTGCGCGAAGTAGTGGGCACCCCGGGTCAACTTCTCCTGCAGGAAGCTCTCGTCATCGTCGGTCTCCTCGTCGAGGACCGACATCTCGGCATATGAGGGCTCGGACACGTGGGGATGCAGGACGTCGAGCATCAGGAAGTTCCGCTGGCCGGTGCGGGAGTTCGACCATCCCCATTCGTCCTCTGTTTCCAAGCGGTGCGTCGCCTCGACGCACTGGGCGTCGATGAGGACCTCGACCAGACCGGTGGTGGGCGGCACGAAGGCGAACGCTATCGAGCTGAACCCGTCGCCGGATGCGTAGTCGAAGTCGCCGGCGTCGCCGTTGTCCATTGTGATCGAGATGCCGACGTCGCCGACCGACGGGTTGAGCGTATGAATGCGATCAACGACGAAGTTGTCGTTGTGTACCGGGACGAAGCCGAAGTTGAACCCGAAGAACGGCGGCCGGAAGAGTTCCCACCGGTGTGGCCCGCTGTCGTCGGGTTCGTAGACTCCCCAGGGAAGCGCGTGCTCGTGGAACGGAGACAGCCTCAACCATGTGTCGAGGTTGTCCGAGAGGTGGAACCCGGCCGTGACGTTCTCGTCGGCCGTGAAGACGTCGGCGATCGCCTCGTGGTAGTCGGTCGCGATCGCGGCAATCGCCTCACGCCTGATGTCCCGACTGCGCAGGAATGCGTCAGCCTTGTGTTTCCTGGCTTTGTTGAGTTCGTCGTAAGGCGACCGCAACCCTTGCGGCGGCTGAAGCAGGTCGCGAAACGTTAACCGTTCCTGCTGCATCAGCTGCCGCAGGTCCGTCCAGTTGTCGTCGCCCAGCAGGCGCTGCAGCCGGTCGCTGGCATCGGCCGACAGTTCCGCGGCCTTGTTGCTGCGCTTCTTGGTGATCTTCCCGAGCCGCTGCTCACGCTCCTCGGCTGCCGCATCCGCCAACCGCTGGGCTTTCGCGGGAAAATGGCTGAAATTCCGAATTGTCTTACCGGTACTGACCACGTCAACCACCCCACCAAACCCTTGCCTACATGCTGCTTCACATCTCTCCGGGTGGCCATGCGGGTTGTGCTATGTACGCAAGGCAACATCTACCTTCAAATGCGATCAACCGGACTCTGTGCCAAGCGGCCGGGAACCCAGCCCGGGGCAGCCACGTCGTAGGGGGCATGACGGGTAGCAGCGCCTCCCATCCAACGGCCGCCTCCGGCGTCCCCCGAGTCATGACTCCCGCTCGCGTCATGGGACTGGCCCTGGTCGCCGGACTGGCGCTGGTCACCGGCTGTACGGCGGAGCCGGTCCCCGTGCCGCCACGCGACCGGCCAGTGCCGGCCGGCGGGTTCCAGCTCGTCGCGTTCGACTCCTGCTCGGAGGCGCTGCGGCAGCTGAAGACGGCTGCCAAGGCGTACGTCGGGCCCTGGGGGTTCGAGCCGAGCGGGGACATGCGTACCTTCGGCCGCGCCGAGAAGGCTGCGGCGCCCGCCGCGGCGGGGTCGGCGGACGCGGCGTCCAAGGGCTACTCGGGCACCAACACGCACGAGGCCGGGGCCGATGAACCGGACCTGGTTAAGACCGACGGCAAGCGGATCGTCACCGCGTCCCACGGCAAGCTGTACGTGGTCGACCCGGCCACCCGCCGGCTGACCGGAGAGCTGGACCTGGCACCGGGTGCCGATGGGTTCGGCGGGGAAGACGGCCTCCTGCTGCACGGTGACCGGGCGCTGGTGCTGCGCCGCGACGGGTGGGCCGGGATGGCGAAACCGGCCGTCCCCGAGGGAGGTGCGCGCGCCGTCCCGGGAGGCGCCCCGATGCCGGACGGCATCGTCGGCCCTCAGCTGATCATGGTCGACCTGTCCGGCGCGCCGAGGATCATCGGCGAATACCGGATCGACGGCAGTCTGGTGGACGCCCGACAGGTGGGCACGACGGTCCGGGTCGTGGTCCGCTCCGCGCCCCGGCTGACCTTCCCGTACCGGGAACGGGCCACCGATGAGCAGCGCACCACCGCCAACCGCGAGATCATCGACAACGCCACCGCCGACGACTGGCTGCCCCGGTACGAGGTCACCGCCGGCGGGCGGACCAGCGCCGGACGGGTCGGCTGCGAACGGGTGAGCCGGCCGGCCGCCTACTCCGGCACGTCGCTGGTGACCGTGCTCAGCTTCGACCTCGGTGCGGCCACGCTCGGCGCCGGCGACCCGGTCACCGTGATCGCCGACGGCGACACCGTCTACAGCAACGGACCCCGGCTGTACGTCGCCAACGACCAGCGCTGGCGGGTGCTGCCGATGCTGACCGGGCGGAACATCGCACCCGATCCCAGGGACGAGACCACCGAGATCTATCAGTTCGACATCTCGGGCGCCGGTGCCCCGCGGTACGTCGCCGCCGCGTCCGTACCGGGCTGGCTCATCAACCAGTACGCCATGTCCGAGTGGGACGGGCACCTCAGAGTGGCCACCACCAGTGGCCGTACCTGGGGCGACAGGCCGAACTCGACGTCCAGCGTGTCCGTCCTGCGCGCCGACGGCACGGCGCTGACCCAGGTCGGTAAGGTCACCGGACTGGGCAAGGGGGAACGGATCTACGCGGTCCGGTTCGTCGGCGGCACCGGGTACGTCGTCACCTTCCGGCAGACCGACCCGCTCTACACCGTCGACCTGCGTGATCCGAAGGCGCCGAAGGTGAGCGGCGAACTGAAGATCAACGGGTATTCGGCGTACCTGCACCCGGCCGGCGACGGACGGCTGCTCGGTGTCGGGCAGGAGGCGTCCGACCGCGGCCGGGTCCAGGGCACCCAGCTCTCGCTCTTCGACGTCGCCGATCCGGCCAGGCCGACCCGGATCGCCCAGCATCACGTCAGGCAGGGGCACTCCGAGGCGGAGTTCGACCCGCACGCGTTCCTCTACTGGCCGGCCGAACGTTTGGTCGTGGTCCCGTTGACCGTCTACGACACGCGGCTGCCGAGCAACGTGGCGCTGGCGCTGCGAGTCGGCGACGGCGGGTTCACCGAGGTCGGCACGGTCGACCACACGCTGGGCACAGGGCGTCCCGGGGAACTGGCGCAGATCCGCCGGTCGCTGGTGGTCGACGGAGTCCTCTGGACCGTTTCCGACGCCGGTCTCAAGGCGACCAGCCTCGCCACCATGAAGACCCTCGGCTGGCTGCATACGGCATGACTCACATGGTGGTGTCCGGGGTGGTTCGCCGCCCTGGACACCACGCCGGTCAGCGCTTCCTCCTCCGCGCTGGCCACGACGGCCCCTGCTCCCGCCGCCTGCACCGCTGACCCGAGGGCAACCGCGGGAGGTGGAGGGTCCGGGGCCCAGGGATGATCGGCGGTCCGTTTCACCGTGCGGGGCGCGGGTGGACGACGACCTCGTCGAAGGAGAGGCTTCGAGGCGAACTACGCCGAGTTCATAGCAGTCGTGGCAAGGCGTGCCGGGGTGTCGTCGGAGAGGGCCGAAGCGCTCAGCCGCGCGACCTTGGAAACACGAAGCGACTCCTGCCGCGGGGGCGTGGCGTTGCCGGCTGTTCTGACTGCTAGCTCTTCTTCTGCTTGTGCGGCAGCGTCGCGACGTACGCCTTCGCCTTGTTGACCCACAGGGTCGCTTGTTCGGCGGTGAACGATGAGGGCAGCGACAGGTAGCCACCCATTGGCCGCTCGGCTGGGCCGAACGGTTCCGCACCCTCGATCCTCGCCAACTCGGCCAGGTCGTTGGCGGCGAGCTTCACGCCGACCGACGAGCCGAACAGCCCGGCGAACATGTTGCCGTTCACGAACGCGCCAAGGCTGCCGAACATCGGTTTGACCTCGACCCCCGGCGCCTCCGGGATGAGGGAGCGGAAGAACTGCTTGTCAGAGTCGGTGGGTTTGGGCATCTGCATCGTCGGCTCCGGTCAGGCAGCGACGGGGCGACGGCCGGCGAAGGCAGCCAGCCGCTCCATCGGGTCGGCATCGGTGGACGGGGTGACCTCGTCGGCGAATGAGGAACCGCGGCCACCGGGGACGAGCTGCTCGGCGAGCTTGTGGACGTAGGCCACGACCTCGTCACTGACGACCAGGGGCCTGCCGCTGCCTTGGGCCATGTCCCATGCGTGTAGCAGGAATTCCACCGGCATGATGCTCGCCGCGAACCTGGCCGGCATCTCGCCGCCGCCGGGGAAGGGAACGGTGCCGTCGAGGCCGCGGGCCCGCCATCCCTCGATGGCCTGCGCCGCCATGGTGGCCACCCGGTTCTCCAGCGAACCCGTCTCAGGGTTCACGACCTCGACGCCGGCCATCGAGCCGAAGGCGACCATGGAGCCGAACAGGTGCTCGGCGAGGTCGTGGCAGGTGAAGTCCGCGCACGAGGTCTGCTTGGGACGGTCCTCAGGAGTCAGCTGGCGCAGGACCGTCTGGAGCACGGCCAGGGTGGCGTCGGCGGCGGACAGCTCATCGAGTCGCTCGGGGGCTGCGGACCACTCGTCCGGGCCGGCGTCGCCGGCGACGGCAGCCTTCTCGAGACGGCCGAAGTAGTGGTGCCAGCCCTCGGCGTGCATCGCAGCCTGCTCGTCGGTCAGCCCCTCATGGGTGAGGGTGACCTGGGTGCCGCCGGCGACCGCCTCGACCGTGATCGTGACGGTTGAGGCGTCGGGGGCGAGGTCCGGGTTGCCTTCCCAACCCCAGCCGAACACGACCCGCTTGCCGGGCTCGACCTCTCGGAAGGTGCCGGCCGCCACGTGGCCGGGGGTGATCGTCCAGCGGTAGTCACCGCCGACGCGCAGGTCGACCCGGGCCGACACGGTCTGCCAGCGGCGCAGCCGCTCGGGCTCGGTGATGAGGGCGAACGCCTCGTCGATGTCGACGGGAAGAACGACGGTCTTGGTGAACATCAGTGGTCTCTCTCAATCCGTTGCGACTTCAGGGCGTGTGCGTCGGCGACCAACAGATCGAGCTCGGCGGTCCAGAACCGGTCGATCTCGGCCTGCAATTGACGGAGCCCCTCGGGAACGACCCGATAGATGCGCTCCCGGCCGACCTTCTCGGCCTCCACCAGGCCGACTTGCGCCAGCAACAACAGATGCTGGGAAATCGCCGACCGGGTGACCGTGAACTCCGCCGCGATGCTGCTCACCGTGCGGGGCTGTGACGCGAGCAGCTGCAAGATCCGTCGCCGGGTGGGCTCAGCGGCGGCAGACAAAGCGTCGATCACCAGGAACACGTTAGCCATGGCTAACGCGTTTGTCAAAGCCGCGCTGCTGCTGCGGCCGCCCACCCGGCGCGGCGGCTGTGTCGGGGGGCGGGCTGACACCGGCCGTCACCTCGATAGCGAGACACGCGATCCTCCGACCCGCACAGCTACGGGTGCGGGCATAGCCCGCGCCGGCGGGGAAGGTTGCGTCTCCGTCCGGGCTGGCGGTGTAGGAATGAGTTCAACGGCCACCTGACGGGCCTGCCGCCCGGCCGGGGCTCAGGCTGACCGGGCAGTGTCGGTGATGTGCGCGAGCACGGCCGAGTAGTCCCGGTCGCCGAGGCCGGCTTTCTGTGCTGCCACGACCCATTGCCGGGCGGCCGCCGCGACCGGCAGTTCGACATCTGCCGACTCGGCGGCCGACACGACCAGATCGACGTCCTTCCGGGCGAGTGACAGCGCGAACCGCAGCGGGAATTGACCGGACTCGACCGCTGGCCGCCGTCGATCCGCTTGCGCGCCGACGGGAGTCGCGGACAAGATCTCGAACGCGACGTCGCGCGGCAGACCAAGCCCGTCCGCGAGAGCGAGCGCCTCACCGAGGACCGCGAGCACCCCGAAGAGGGTCGAATTGGCGACCAGTTTGGCGGCCGCGCCGGCACCGAGCGGTCCGACATGCATCGGCGAGCCAAGCGCGCCCAGCACCGGCATCCACCGTTGGACAAGCGTCTGCGGCCCTCCGACGAATATCCGCAGCGAGCCCGACTCGGCCTCCGAGACGCTGCCCAGCACCGGCGCATCGAGCAGGCCAACGCTACCCGGCAGCATCGCTGCCAACCGTCGCACGGCGGCCGGCCCGACCGTCGACATCTCAACGAGCGTCGTCGACGCGGTGGCACCCGCGAGGATGCCGCGCGGGCCCTCGGTCACCTCTCGGAGCGCGTCCGGATCGGACAGCATGGTGATGACCAGGTCGGCGCGGTGGGCAGCCTCCGCCGGACTGTCGGCAGCGACGGCGCCACGTGCTACAAGATCGCTGGCCCGCTGCGGCGTGCGGTTCCAGACAACGAGGTCATGGCCGGCATCGAGCAGCCGGCCCGCCATCCGGCTACCCATCCCACCCAGACCGATCACAGCGACCGTGGCCATGGCCCCATCCTGCCAATTTCCCCAGGGCAATGCGGTACGCAGCGCCGACCTCACCCCAAAGCGGTTCGTAGCCGGCTGTGCCGCAGGCGATCGAAACCGCTGCAGCGATCGACGTGTCGGCCGACGCGTCGATCGCACCTGGGCGAACATGGTGGTCATGGTGTTACCCAGACGCTTGGCGCGGTTCAACCGGGTCGTCATCAACCGCGTGACCGGTCCGCTGGCCGGGCGGCTGCCCGGCTTCGGCGTCATCATCCACCGGGGCCGCCGCTCCGGTCGGGTGTACCGGACTCCGATCAATATCTTCCGGACGTCCGACGGTTACGTCGCCGCGCTGACCTACGGGATCACCGACTGGGCGAGAAACGTACTGGCGGCCGGCGGCTGTGAGCTGGAGATCCGCGGCCGGCGAGTGCCCCTCACCCGTCCCCGCCTCGTGCCCGACGCCACCCGCCGGGACATGCCGCCGGTCGTCCGTCAGCTCGTCGGGGTGATCGGCGTGACCGACTTCCTCTATCTCGACACCGTGCCCGATGCAGACCACGTCAGACGTGCGTGATCACGTTCTTGCCGTACGAGGAGAGGGTCTTCTCCTTGTCGTCGTGCATGAGGTAGAGGGCGAAGTTGTGCACCCCGATCTCCTTGAGCTCCTGGAGCCGGTCGACATGGGCTGACTCGGGGCCGACGAGACAGAACCGGTCGACGATCTCATCGGGCACGAAGTCGGTGGACGGATTGCCGGCCCGGCCGTGGTGTGCGTAGTCGTAGCCCGCGCGGCCCTCGATGTAGTCGGTGAGTGCCTTCGGCACGACCCCGGAGTCGCCGTAGCGGGCGACCAGGTCGGCCACGTGGTTGCCGACCATGCCGCCGAACCAGCGCAGCTGATCCCGTTGGTGCGCGAGGTTCGTGCCCACGTAGGCCGGCGCGGCCACGCACATCGTGATCGAGTCCGGATCTCGACCTGCTGCGGTGGCCGCGTCGCGTACCGATCCGATCGTCCAGCGGGCGATGTCGGGATCGGCCGTCTGCAGGATGAAGCCGTCGGCCTGCTCGCCGACCAGCCGCAGCGCTTTCGGGCCGTAGGCGGCCATCCAGATCTCCAGCCGGCCGTCCCGCACCCACGGGATGCGCACCGGCGTGCCGTGGTGCTCGACCTCGTTGCCTTCGGCTAGCTCTTTGATCACGTGCATCGCTTCCTTCAGCGTGGCCAGGCTCGCCGGCGGCTGGCCGATGACCCGCCGGGCCGAGTCGCCGCGGCCGATCCCGCACACCGTGCGGTTGCCGAACATGTCGTTGAGCGTGGCGAAGAGCGACGCGGTGACCGACCAGTCGCGGGTGCTCGGGTTGGTCACCATCGGCCCGACGATCAGGTGCTTGGTGGCGGCGAGGACCTGCGAGTAGATGACGAACGGCTCCTGCCACAGCACGCAGGAGTCGAACGTCCACCCGTAGCGGAACCCGTTGTCCTCGGCGGCGGTGAGGCCGGCCACGACGTCGCGAGCTGGCGGGTCGGTCTGAAGTACGACACCGAAGTCCACCGCTTCTCCTTTTCAACAGTTGCTTAGGCGGGAGCCCCGGTCCTTCAGGGCCGGAGGAACGCTGTTGCGGACCGGGATGTTTCTGGTTTCGATGTACTCCTTGACCACGGCGAGTGGTGTGCCGCCGCAGGACCCGGCGAAGTACGACGGGGACCACAGGTCCGCGCCCCACAGGTCCCGGCGCAGGTGCGGTTCGTGCTCCTGGCGCAGTCGGGCCGATACGCCTTTGAGGCTGTTGACCGGTTTCGACAGTGCGACGGCCGGCGGGTAGTGCACGGGCAGGTGGACGTGGTCGTCCTCGTCGTTGAACTCGCGCAGCTCCGCGCGGAAGTCGGTGCAGACGTCGGCCATGATCTGTTGGCAGTGAGTGAGGATCGCCGTCGGTGAGCGCGCCCCGCCGGTACTTCGTGGTGAGGACCAAGTGGGCATGCAGGTTGTGGACGACTGAGCGGCCTCGGCGAACATCCGCATCTGGGGTCCGTCTGGGTGACATAGGCCAGCGCTACGGTGGTCATGTGAAGCTGGTCGTGCAGGTGAAGCTGCTGCCGACGCCCGGGCAGGCGTCGGCGTTGGAGGCGACCCTGCGCGCGTGCAATGCGGCGGCGTCCGACGTGGCGGCCGTGGCCCGGGAGGCCGGGACGTACCGGAACTACGACCTGCGTAAGCACGTCTACGCCGGGATCAGGGCTGACTACGCCCTGGGTGCCCAGGCGGCCCAGCACGTGATCAAGAAGGTCTCCGACGCCTACGCCACATTGAAGGCGAACCTGCGGGCTGGCAACTACGGCAAGCCCGGCTCGAAGCGGCGCCGCAACGTCGAGACCAACCCGATCGGGTTCCGCTGGAACGCGGCCCAGCCCTATGACGCCCGGATGCTGTCCTGGCAGGCCGATGCCCGGACCGTGTCCATCTGGAGCACGCACGACCGGCTCAAGGGCGTCGCCTATACCGGGTCCGCCGACCAGCTCAAGGCGATCGCCACCAGCAAGACCGGCGAGTCGGACCTGATCTTCCGGGACGGCATGTGGTTCCTGTACGCCACCGTCGAGGTGGCCGAACCTGAACTGATCGACCCGTGCGGCTTCCTCGGCGTGGACATGGGCATCGCCAACATCGCCTACGACTCCGACGGCACCGGCTACGCCGGCGACCGGCTCAAGGGCTACCGCCGGCGGCAGCTGCGGCTGCGCAAGCGGTTGCAGGAGAAGGGCACCAAGTCGGCGCGGCGGCTGCTGGCCCGGCGCAACAAGAAGGAAGCGCGGCACGCCGCGAACGTCAACCACCGCATCGCCAAGACCATCGTGACCGAGGCTGTACGCACCGGTCGCGGCCTCGCCGTCGAAGAACTGACGGGGATCCGCGAACGGGTCCGGCTCCGCAAGCCCCAACGGGTCACACTGCACTCGTGGTCGTTCCACCAGCTCGGCAGCTTCCTGGACTACAAGGCCCGCCGAGCAGGTGTACCGCTGCTCCAGGTCGACCCGCGGTACACCTCCCAGACCTGCCACAGCTGCGGGCACCGCGACAAGCGGAACCGGCTGGACCAGGAAATCTTCCACTGTCGGTCGTGCGGGGTCGTTGCCCACGCCGATCACAACGCGGCCCTCAACATCGCCCAGCGCGGTGTCGAGGGCTGGGGCGCAGTCAACCGTCCGCACGCGGCATCACCCTGCATCCAGTAGGGGGAATGACCTGCAAGCCTGCCCATTCATAGGCGGGTAGTTGACACCAGGTACTGACTGAGATCGCGCTTCAGGAACCTGCCGTGCCCGGCCGCGCCGTGGAAGGCGTTGTCGTCGACCACGACTCGACCACGGGACAGCACGGTGGAGACCTGTCCGGTCAGCTCCATGCCCTCGTACGCGGAATAGTCCACGTTCATGTGGTGCGTGCGGGCCGATATGGTCTGCTGGGCCGTCGGGTCGTACACCGTGATGTCGGCGTCGGCGCCCGGCGCGATGACGCCCTTACGCGGGTAGAGGCCGAACATCCTGGCGGGCGTGGTCGAGCTGATCTCCACCCAGCGCGGCAGGGTGATCTCGCCTCTCACGACGCCCTGATAGAGCAGGTCCATCCGGTGCTCGACGCCGGGCATCCCGTTCGGGATCTTGGAGAAGTCTCCCCGGCCCAGCTCCTTCTGGTCCTTGAAGCAGAAGGGGCAATGGTCGGTGGACACCAGCGACAGGTCGTTGGTGCGCAGGCCCCGCCACAGTTCCGCCTGGTGCTCCTTCGGGCGCAGCGGGGGAGAGGCGACGTACTTCGCGCCCTCGAAGTCGGGCCTGGCCAGATCCTCCAGCGACAGGAACAGGTACTGCGGGCAGGTCTCGGCGAACACGTTCTGCCCGGTGTCACGCGCCTGGGTGACCGCGTCCAGTGCGTGTGCGGCCGACAGGTGCACGATGTACAGCGGCGCGCCGGTGACCTTGGCCAGCGCGATCGCCCGCGAGGTGGCCTCGCCCTCCAGCTCGGGCGGCCGGGTCAGGCCGTGCTGCACCGGGTCCGTCTGACCGTTGGCCAGCGCCTGCGCGACGAGCTGGTCGATGGCGATGCCGTTCTCCGCGTGCATCATGATCATCGACCCGGTGTCCCGGGCCTTCTGCATCGCCCGCAGGATCTCCCCGTCGGTGGCGTAGAAGACCCCCGGATAGGCCATGAACATCTTGAACGTGTTGACGCCCGCGTCGATGCAGGCCTCCATCTCCTTCAGCGACGTGTCGTTGACGTCCGAGACGATCATGTGGAACCCGTAGTCGATCGCGCAGTTGCCGTCGGCCTTGCTGTGCCACTTGTCCAGCGCGGACAGCACGGACGTGCCCTTGCCCTGTACGGCGAAGTCGACGATGGTCGTCGTGCCGCCCCAGGCTGCGGCGATCGTCCCGGTCTCGAAATTGTCCGCCGAGAACGTGCCGCCGAACGGCATCTCCATGTGGGTGTGGCCGTCGATGCCGCCCGGCACCACGTACTTCCCGGCGGCGTCGATCACCCGCTCGGCACCAGCCGCCCACTGCTCGGCCAGACCCGAGTCGGGCGCGGCGAGCGCCGCGATCCGCTCGCCCTCGACCAGCACGTCCGCCGGGTACGCCCCGGTGGCGTTGACGATCGTTCCGTTGCGGATGACGATGCTCACGGCGTCACCAGCGATTCGTACGTGTCGGGACGGCGGTCGCGGTAGAACGCCCACAGGTCACGGACCTCGGCCAGCTTGTCCATGTCCAGGTCGCGGACGACGACCTCGTCCTCGGTGTCCGACGCCGCGTCGCCGACCAGCTGCCCGCGCGGGTCGACGAAGTACGACTGGCCGTAGAAGTCGTTGTCGCCCAACGGTTCCACGCCGACCCGGTTGATCGCGCCGACGTAGTACTCGTTGGCGACCGCGGCCGCCGGCTGCTCCAGCCGCCACAGGTACTCCGACAGGCCGCGGCTGGTCGCCGACGGGTTGAAAACGATCTTCGCGCCGGCCAGGCCGAGCGCCCGCCAGCCCTCGGGGAAGTGCCGCTCGTAGCAGATGTAGACGCCGATGCGCCCCACGGCTGTGTCGAACACCGGATAGCCGAGGTTCCCCGGCCGGAAGTAGAACTTCTCCCAGAACCCCTTCACCTGCGGAATGTGGTTCTTCCGGTGCTTGCCGAGGTAGGTGCCGTCGGCGTCGATCACCGCGGCGGTGTTGTAGTAGACACCGGGCTGCTCCTGCTCGTACATCGGCACGATCAGCACCACGCCGTGCTGCTCGGCGACCTCGCGCATCAGCGCGGTCGTCGGCCCGTCCGGGATGGCTTCCGTGTACGAGTAGTAGTCCGCGTCCTGGATCTGGCAGAAGTACGGGCCGTAGAACAACTCCTGCAGGCAGACCACCTGTGCGCCCTGCGAGGCGGCGCGGCGGATGGCCTCGACCGCGTTGGCGATCATCGACTCCTTGTCGCCGGTCCACTTCTGCTGCACCAGCCCGGCTCGGATGATGGTGCTCATTTTTCCCCCTTCGCGTGCGCGGTGCGCGGCATCGACAGCGCCAGGTAGACGAGGAACCCGCCGATCAGACCGACCACCCAGCTGTAGTCGTAGAGCGGCTTGAGGAACGGGATGAGCCCGTCGGACGGGAACGGCCCCTTGCCGGGTGCGGAGTAGGCGCCACCCACCGCGAGGACCGCGCCGACGACGGTGGCGACGATGGCGGCCCAGTTCCACCCGCCGGAGAACCAGTACCTGCCCTCGGGGCGGTAGAGGGCCGGCAGTTGGAGGCTGGTGCGGTAGCGGACCCAGTACCCGGCGATGAGTACGCCGGCGACCGCGCCGAGCAGGCCGCCGTAGAACCCGAGCCAGACGAAGATGTAGATGTTGGGGTCCTGCACCAGGCGCCACGGCTGGATCAGGATGCCGAGCACGCCGGTGATCAGGCCCCCGGTCCGGAAACTCACCAGTCGGGGCGCGGCGTTGGAGAAGTCGTACGCCGGGCTGACCGTGTTCGCCGCGACGTTCACCGACAGCGTGGCGACCACGACGGTGAACAGGCCGAGCGCGACGACCAGCGGGTTCTCGAACTTCGCCGCCAGTTGGATGGGGTCCCAGATGGCCTCGCCGTAGATCACGGCCGTGCCCGAGGTGATCAGGATGGACAGGATGGCGAAGAACGACATTGTGGTCGGCAGGCCGAGGATCTGCCCGTACGCCTGCTGCCGCTGACTGCCGCCGAACCGGGTGAAGTCGGGGATGTTCAGCGACAGCGTCGCCCAGAACGCGATCATCCCCATCAGTGACGGCGCGAACAGCTTCCAGAAGTCGGCGCCCCAGCCCAGCTTCGACGGCTGGGACAGGATCGGGCCGAGCCCGCCCGCCTCGACCAGCACCCAGATCAGCAGGGCGACGGCGACCACGATGACGAACGGTGCGGCCCAGTTCTCGAAGCGCCGCAGGGTGTCCATGCCGCGCCAGATGATCGCCATCTCGATCGCCCAGAACAGGAAGAACGAGGCCCACAGTGTCCACGGGTAGTCCATCACCGTCGCCGCGTCGACCCACCAGGAGCCCAGCAGCTTGCCGGCGATCGCGTAGATCGCCTCGCCGCCGATCCAGGTCTGGATGCCGAACCAGCCGCACGCGATGAGGGCGCGGAGCAGAGCCGGGAGGTTCGCGCCGCGGACTCCGTAGAACGCGCGGGCGAAGACCGGGAAGGGGATGCCGTACTTCGTGCCCGCATGGCTGTTCAACAGCATCGGGATCAGGACGAGCAGATTGCCCAGCGTGATCGTGAGAAAGGCCTGCACCCAGTTCATGCCGAGCTGGATGAGCCCGGCGGCGAGCAGATAGGTGGGGATGTTGTGCGCCATGCCGATCCACAGCGCCGCGAAGTTGTACGTGGTCCAGGTGCGCTTCTCGATGGGAACCGGGGCGAGTTCCTCGTTGAAGTAACGGCTGTCGGCGATCGTCGAGAAGTCACGCAACTCGACTCGGCCATCCGGATGGGTGATCTGTGTGCCCGGCTCGGCCGCGGTGGTTTCGGCGGGGGGCAGGGGTTCAACGGCCATCGGTCACCTCCCTGTCACGCTGCCGCAACAGCGGCCGGCCAACCGGCGCGTGCTGCGGGTGGGGGCGGATCAGCACGATCTTTATCGGAATGGTGGGTGTCCCGGACCCGCCACGGGCAGCGGCAAAGTGTCCACGCTTGCCATGATCGGGGCACACTCTGTCCACGGGCATACCCGCACGGAGCTGTCAATCGCCACGGTGGATGGATTCGGGCCTCCTGCCGGACCCTTGACCCGTCACGTGTCGTCGAGATCGTGCACCAGCAGCGCCACGTACAACGACAACATCGACTCCGGGTCCTCCAACGACACCCCGAGCACCTGCGCGATCCGCGACAGCTGCTGGTAGTAGGCCGTACGCGACAGGTGCGCGACGGCGGCCGCCGCCGACTTGTTCCCGCCCTGCTCGCAGAAGCAGCGCAGCAGCTCCACCAGTCGGCTGCCCTGGCTGTCATCGCGGGCCAACAGGGGCCCGAGCTCCCGGTCCGCGAACGCCCGGACCCGCTCGTCCTCGCGCAGCAGGTGCAGCAGGCCGCGCAGTCGCACGTCATCCAAGCGGTGGTAGAGCTGGGTGCCGGGGGAGCGCAGCGCGGCACCGGCGACATGCGCAGCCTCCCCCAGACTGCGCCGCACGTCCGACACCTGCGACACCGTCGTCCCGACGGCCACCACCACCGCACTGGCCGTCGAGCGGTGGACTTCTCTGGCCAACCGCCGCAGGATCGCGTCGACATCCGCCTGCGTCGGCAACGACAACAACGCGCGCACGCTGGTGTCGTCCACGACGCCCACCAACGCCGGCACACTCACCCGTCGCGCGGCCAACGCGGTGGCCTCCGCGAGGTCTCGCAACACCTCCTGCGTGGCCAGTGCGGGGGCGCGCGGCGTGATGCTCCCCGGCCGGATCGCCACCCCGACCAGTTTCCGCCGCTCCAGCGCAACGCCCAACGCGGCCGCCCGGGTGGTCAGATCAGGAGGAGGCAGGGCCTGGCCGAGCAGTTGCGCGAGCAACATCCGGTGCGTCTGCCGCTCCAGGCTCTCCCGATCCCGCGCCATGAGCCGGTGCACCGCCAGCGCCGACGCGGCCCGCTCCGCGACCACCACGTGCCGGTGCGGGGGAGGGGCCGGCGAGAGCAGCACCAGTCGTCCCCAGTCGGCGCCCTGCGCGCCGACCGCGGTGATCAGCCAGCCGGCTTCCTCGTCGTAGGCGGTCCGTTGGGACACCGCCACGGACCGGGATCGCTGCCCCCAGTCGGTCAGCAGCTCGATCGGGTCCTGCCCGGCCGCGTCGTACGCGAGCACGTCGTGCCCCAGCGTCTCCAGCACGACCGGCAGCCCGGAGATTCTCGCGACCTCGCGCAACACCTCGGCCGGCTCCGCCCCGGCGACGGTGAGCGCGGTGAACGTCTCGTGCACCTGCTCAGCCGCCCGCAGCTCGGCGAGCTGCGCGTCCACGATCAACGCCACGACCGCCTCCGTGACGGACACGAACTGGGTCTCCCGCGCCAGCGTGATCAACGGAAGCCGGTGCCGTTCCGCAGCCGCCACCAGCGCCTCCGGCACGTGGTCGCTCCAGCGCCGGACCAGCTCCACCACGAGCCCCGCCGCGCCGACCGCGGCCAGGTCGTCCACGTACGTCGTCAGCGCCGTTTCCTCGTCCGGCAGCGCGATGCCGGTGGTCAGCACGAGCTCGCCGCCGCGCAGCAGATGAGCGATGTCGGCGACCTCCGCCGCATGGACCCAGCGGACGGGCCCCGGCAAGCCGGCGGATCCGGCGACGACGCGGGGCCTGGCGCGCCGGATCACGGGCAGCGCTATGGCTTCGGCGACCGTGGGGTACATGCGCCCTCCCGTGCGGGGGATGCACACAACGTAGTGCCATCTATGCCGACCCGTACAGGTTGTCGGTGGCGGCGAACACCGAAGTCTCGGGACACTCGGCTGAGTCACGAGATACGGAGGACGCGATGGCGCATCGGGAGTTGCTGCATCGACACCGGTCCGTGCTGCCGAATTGGCTGGCCCTCTACTACGAGGAGCCGATCGAGATCGCCAGCGCGCGCGGTCGCCGGGTGACCGATCGCGAGGGCCGCACGTACCTCGATTTCTTCGGCGGCATTCTCACCAACTCGGTCGGCTACGACGTGGCCGAGATCAGCGACGCGGTCCGCTCGCAGATCGACACCGGCGTGCTGCACTCCTCGACGCTGTACCTGATCGAGTCGCAGGTCGAGCTCGCCGAGAAGATCGCGCACCTGTCCGGGATCCCGGACGCGAAGGTGTTCTTCACGAACTCGGGTACGGAGGCCAACGAGACCGCGTTGATGCTCGCCACGCAGTACCGGCGCAGCGGGCAGGTGCTCGCGCTGCGCAACTCGTACCACGGGCGTGCGTTCGCCACCGTCGCGATCACCGGCATCCGCGGCTGGTCGGCCAGCGAGCTCAGCCCGATCAGGGTGAGCTGGGTGCACGGTGGCTATCGGTACCGCAGCCCCTTCAAGGACCTGTCGGACGCCGATTACGTCAAGGCGTGCGTCGCCGACCTGCGCGAGGTGATCGAGACCGGGACCGCCGGCGACGTGGCGTGCATGATCGTCGAGCCGATCCAGGGCGTGGGCGGGTTCGCCTCCCCGCCCGACGGCCTGTTCCGCGAGTTCAAGAAGGTGCTCGACGAGTACGGCATCCTGCTCGTCTCCGACGAGGTCCAGACCGGTTGGGGCCGTACCGGTGAGCACTTCTGGGGCATCCAGGCGCACGACGTCGTGCCGGACGCGATGACCTTCGCCAAAGGACTCGGCAATGGTCTGGCGATCGGCGGTGTCGTCGCGCGAGCGGAACTCATGGACTGCCTGCGGGCCAACTCGATCTCCACCTTCGGTGGCAACCCGATCTCCACCGCGGGAGCCCTCGCCACCCTCGACTACCTCCTCGACCACGACCTGCAGGCGAACGCCGCGAAGCTGGGAAACCGCCTGATCCACGGCCTTCGCTCGGTCGCCGCGACGCATCCGGTGGTCGGCGACGTACGCGGCAAGGGTCTGATGCTCGCCCTCGAGCTCGTCGGCCCGGCCGGCGAACCCGACCCCGCCGCCGCCACCGCCCTGTTGGAGGAGACGCGCAGTCGCGGACTGCTGGTCGGCAAGGGCGGCCTGCACGGCAACGTGATCCGGCTGGCGCCGCCGATGACGCTCACCGAGGACGAGGCCGACGAGGCGCTGGGCATCCTCGCCGAGGCAGTCGAGGCGGTGTCGGCATGAGGATCACGCACTGGATCGGCGGCAAGGCATGGACCGGCATCGCCCAGCGAACCGGTGACGTGTACGACCCCGCGACGGGTCAGGTCGGCGGGCAGGTCGATTTCGCCAGCGCCTCGGACGTCGACGAGGCGGTCACCGCGGCCCGCGAAGCCTTCTCCCGGTGGCGCAACGCCTCCCTCGCCCAACGCGCGAACGTGATGTTCTCGTTCCGCGAACTGCTCAACGCCCGGAAGTCCGACCTCGCCGCGATCATCACCGCCGAGCACGGCAAGGTGCTCTCCGACGCGGCGGGCGAGATACAGCGTGCGCTGGAGGCGGTGGAGTTCGCCTGCGGCATCCCGCAGTTGCTCAAGGGCGGGTTCAGCGAGAACGCCTCGACCAAGGTGGACGTGTACTCGATCCAGCAGCCGCTCGGCGTGGTCGGGGTGATCTCCCCGTTCAACTTCCCGGCGATGGTGCCGCTGTGGTTCGTACCCAACGCCATCGCCTGCGGCAACACCGTGGTGCTGAAGCCGAGCGAGAAGGACCCCTCCGCGGCGAATTTCCTGGCGGAGCTCTTCGCCGAGGCCGGGCTACCGGATGGCGTGTTCAACGTCGTGCACGGCGACAAGGAGGCGGTCGACCGGATCCTCGAGCATCCGGAGGTCAAGGCGGTCTCGTTCGTCGGGTCGACGCCGATCGCCCGGTACGTCTACGAGACCGGAACGCGTAACGGCAAGCGGGTGCAGGCGCTCGGCGGCGCGAAGAACCACATGGTCGTGCTGCCCGACGCCGACCTCGACCTCGCCGCGGACGCCGCCGTCTCGGCCGGTTTCGGCTCGGCCGGTGAGCGCTGCATGGCGATCTCCGTCGTCGTGGCGGTGGATCCGGTCGGCGATGAGCTGGTCGGCAAGATCAGCGACCGGATCGCCGAACTGCATGTCGGCGACGGTCGCCGCCCGGGCTGCGAGATGGGACCGTTGGTCACCGGGGCGCACCGCGACCGGGTGCGGTCATATCTGGACGCCGGCCGGTCCGCGGGCGCGAAGCTGGTGGTCGACGGACGCGGTCATTCGATCGACGGTGACGACGCCGGCTTCTGGCTGGGGCCGACCCTCTTCGACCACGTCGACGTGGACATGTCCATCTACACGGACGAGATCTTCGGTCCGGTGCTCTTGGTGGTACGGGTCCCCAGCTACGACGCGGCGGTCGACGTGGTGAACGCCAACCCGTACGGGAACGGCACCGCCATCTTCACCAACGACGGCGGCGCCGCGCGGCGGTACCAGAGTGAGATCGAGGTCGGCATGGTCGGCGTCAACGTGGCGATCCCAGTTCCGGTTGCGTACTACTCGTTCGGGGGTTGGAAGGACTCACTGTTCGGTGACTCGCACGCGTACGGGCCGCACGGCGTGCACTTCTTCACCAGGGCCAAGGTGGTCACCAGCAGGTGGCTCGATCCGTCCCACGGCGGCGTGAACCTCGGCTTCCCACAGAACAGCTGAGCAACCGGTCGGCCGGTAGCAAGACCAGATGCAGCGATCGACGTGTCGGCCGACGCTTCGATCGCCCTTCGGGGAACATGGTGGCCATGGTGTTACCCAAGCGGTTGGCGCGGTTCAACCGGGTCGTCACCAACCGGGTGACCGGTCCGCTGGCCGGGTGGCTGCCCGGCTTCGGCGTCATCATCCATCGCGGCCGCCGCTCCGGTCGCGAGTACCGCACGCCGATCAACATCTTCCGGACGTCCGACGGTTACGTCGCCGCCCTGACCTACGGGGTGAGCGACTGGGCGAGGAACGTGCTGGCCGCCGGCGGCTGTGAGCTGGAGATCCGCGGCCGGCGCGTGCCCCTCACCGGTCCCCGCCTCGTGCACGACCCCACCCGCCGGGACATGCCGCCGGTGGTCCGCCAGCTCGTCGGCATGATCGGCGTGACGGAGTTCCTCCATCTCCGCACCGTGCCCCGTGCGGACCACGTCGACTAGGGTCTGTCCTGCGGATCATGATCTCTGTGGATCATCCGGGGCAGCGCCGACACCCGACCAAATGCCATAGTGGCGCCGTGAAGGCAGACCTGCAGAACTACTTGAAGGGCGGCCGCGACGCGCTGCTGTGGAAGCTCGACGGGCTCAGCGAATACGATATTCGGCGCCCGCTGACCCGGACTGCCACCAACTTGCTCGGTCTGGTGAAACACTCGGCGGTCTGCGAGATCCTCTACTTCGGCGTCGTGTTCGGCCGGCCGTTCGAGCAGAAGCTGCCGTACGTCGGCGACGGAGCGGAGACCAATGCCGACATGTGGGCGACCGCGGACGAGACCCGCGAGGAGATCGTCGCTCTGTACCGTCGCGCGAGCGCCCACGCCGACGCCACCATTGAAGCCCTTGCCCTGAATGATGTCGGGCGCGTGCCGTGGTGGGGAGATGCAGCGGTCACGTTGCACCACGTCCTGGTCCACGTCATCGCGGAAACACAACGGCACGCCGGCCACGCTGACATCGTGCGCGAACTCATCGACGGCGCGGCGGGGCTGCTGCCCAGGAACGACAACCTGCCCCCCGCCGACGAGCCATGGTGGCTGGACTACCGCCAGCGAGTGGAGCAGGCTGCCCTCGACGCCAGCAAAGGCAGCATCTAGGTTCTCTGTCAATCATGGAAGCCAGATGATGGCTAGACAGCTCCGCCGGGCTCCTACGGGAGGCTCGACGCCGGCGGCGAGTCGGCGAGCTCCGCGATCACCTCGGCGTGACAGCGCTCCGGCACACACCAGCAGCCGAGCCTGCGCCCGCGCAGTTCCGGGAGGAGGGCGAGGAGTTCGGGGCTGTCGAGCAGGTACGCGCGGTACTTCTCGACGACCTCGTCCCGGGTTCCGTCCGGGCCGGGGCGGTACGGGCTGGACAACGGGGAGCGGGGGAGTTGCCAGCCGCCGCGATACATGGCGCGCCCGACGTAGACCACATCGGCGTACGCCGGGTCGTCGCGGTGGCCCTTCAGGTTGACGACTGTGGTTGCCTGCATGGCTCGGCTCCTCGGTTCTCCCCGGCGAACGGTAGTCGGGCGATCCACGCCCGGCCAGCTTGCCGGTGGGCCAGACTGCACGGGTGAGAGTCACCGCGCTCACCACCAGGTGGACGCCGTGGCGGTTCGTGACCGCCTTCGGTGTGGTCAGCCTGCTGTCGGACGTGGTGTACGAGGGCGCCCGGTCGGTCATCGGCCCCTATCTGGCCACCTTCGGCGCATCCGCGACCGTCGTCGGGCTGGTCACCGGCGCCGGCGAGGCGACCGCCCTGGCCGGGCGGCTGGCCACCGGACCCCTCGCGGACCGGACCCGCGCCTACTGGCCGCTCGTCCTGGTCGGCTACGCCGTGACCATGGTCGCCGTGCCCGCTCTCGGGCTGACCACCGCGCTGTGGCTGGCTGCGGCGCTGTTCGTCGCGGAGCGCGCCGGCAAGGCGATCCGCGGCCCGGCGAGGGACGTCATGCTCTCGCACGCCGCTGCGGCAGTCGGCCGCGGCAAGGGCTTCGCCGTCCATGAGGCGCTCGACCAGGCCGGCGGCGTTGCGGGGCCGCTGCTGGTCGCCGCCGTACTGGCCGCCACCGCCCACAACTACCGGCCCGCGTTCCTGGCCCTGGCCGTACCCGCCGTGGCGGCGATGCTCCTGCTGCTGTGGCTTCGCGCCGGGGTCCCCGACCCGCGCCGCTTCGAACCGGGGCCTCGACCCGGCGCCGCGCCCGCTCCGCCGGGCGGCCGGCTGCCCCGGGTGTTCTGGGCCTATCTGGCGTTCACGGCGGTGACCACGGCCGGCTACGCCACCTTCGGGGTGCTCAGCTTCCACCTCGCCACCCGGCACGTCGTACCCGTGGCGGTGGTCCCGGTCGTGTACGCCGCCGCGATGGGCGTCGACGCGCTCGCCGCGCTGGCCTCCGGGTGGCTGTACGACCGGGCCGGCGTCCGGGTGCTGGCCGCCGTACCCGTGCTGACCGCCCTGATCCCGCTGGCTGCCTTCACCACCACCCCGGCGACCGCGGTCGCCGGGGTGCTGGCCTGGGGTGCCGTACTCGGCATCCAGGAATCCACCATGCGGGCGACCATCGCCGACATCGTCCCCGCCGCTCGCCGGGGCACCGCCTACGGCATCTTCGCCGCCGGGTTGGGCGGGGCGACCCTGGTCGGTGGGCTGCTCACCGGCGCCCTCTACGACTACTCGATCACCGCCGTGATCGTCACCGTGGCCGGCATCCAGGTCGTCGCCCTGGCCCTGTTCCTTGCCATCGTCCGACCGGCGACCTGACGCTGTCAGCTCACCTTCGGGGTGGCGCGGGAGATGATCGCGGCGAAGTCGACGCCGGTCGGCAGGGTGCCGTACGCCTGGCCGTGGTCGCCGCCGAGCCGGGACGCGCAGAAGGCGTCGGCGACGGCGGGGTGGCCGTGCCGCACCAGCAGCGAGCCCTGCAGCACCAGGGCGAGCCGCTCGACGACGCGCCGGGCCCGCAGTTCGAGGTCGTCGACATTCGACAGGTCGGCCTGCACCTGGCGGACCGCGGCGTCGAGCCGTGCGTCGGTGCCGGCAGCGGCGCTCACCTCGGCCTGGAACGCCTCCATGACCTGGTGTTCCTTGACGAGAGCGCGCAGTACGTCCAGGGCGGCGACGTTGCCGGAGCCCTCCCAGATCGAGTTCAGCGGCGACTCGCGGAACAGCCGCGGCATGCCCGACTCCTCGACGTAGCCGTTGCCGCCCAGGCACTCGAGGGCCTCGGCGGCGTGTGCCGGCCAGCGCTTGCAGACCCAGTACTTGCCGATGGCGAGGGCGAGCCGCTTGAACGCGGTCTCGCCGGCGTCGCCGCGCGCGGATCGGTCGGTCGCTCCGGCGAGGCGCATCATGAGAACGGTGGCGGCCTCGGACTCGACCGCGAGGTCCGCCAACACGTTGCGCATCAGCGGCTGGTCGATGAGGTACCGGCCGAAGGCCTGCCGGTGGGTGGCGTGGTGGGCGGCGGTGATCACGCCTTGGCGCATCCCGGCCGCCGCGCCGATCACGCAGTCGAGGCGGGTCAGATTGACCATGTCGATGATCGTGCGGACGCCACGGCCCTCGTCGCCGACGCGCCAGGCGACCGCGTGCTCGTATTCGACCTCCGCCGAGGCGTTGGACCGGTTGCCGAGCTTGTCCTTCAGCCGCATCAGCCGCATCGGGTTGCGGATGCCGTCGGGAAGGACGCGGGGGACCAGGAAGCAGGTGAGCCCGCCCGGCGCCTGGGCGAGGGTGAGGAAGACGTCGCACATCGGTGCGGAGGTGAACCACTTGTGCCCGACGAGCCGGTACGTGCCGTCCGGCTCAGGGCGGGCGGTGGTGGTGTTGGCGCGTACGTCCGAGCCGCCCTGCTTCTCCGTCATCGACATGCCCGCCAGCAGCCCTCGCTTGGCCAGCGGCGAGCGCAGCCCGAAGTCGTACGTCGTGGCGGTGAGCAGCGGCTCGTACTGCGCGGCCAGCTCCGGGTTGTGCCGCAGCGCCGGCACGGCCGCGTAGGTCATCGAGATCGGGCAGCCGTGGCCGGCGTCGGGGCGCCACGTGTAGAACTTGGCCGCCCGGGCCACGTGTGCGCCCGGTCGGTCGTCCATCCACGGCGCGGCGTGCAGGCCGTGCGTGACCGCGGTGCGCATCAGCTCGTGCCAGGCGGGGTGGAACTCGACCTCGTCGATCCGATCGCCGTAGCGGTCGTGGGTGCGCAGGGTCGGCGGATGCTCGTTGGCCAGCCGCCCGTACTCGATGGCCTGCTCGCTGCCGCCCAGCCGGCCGAGCTCGTGCAGCTCGGCGGCGGCCCAGCCGGCGCCCTCCCGCTCGAGCCCGTCGAGCAGTGCCAGGTCGTCCGCCGCGTCGTAGCCAGCCAGCGGTGGGACCTGGTTGAAGACCTCGTGTGTCGTCACGGCGATACTCCCAGCGCGCGGTGGATGAAGGCGGTCAGGGCGGGGATGGTGTCCGGGCCGGCGACCCCGGCGGCCAGCGGACCGACCATGGCTTCGGCCAGGGCGCCGACCAGCGCGGTCGCGGTCAGGTCGGGGTTCTGTGGGGGCAGTTCACCGTTCGCCACACCGGCCGCGACGTGGCCGGCGATCAGTTCGGCGTACGCCCGGCGGAAGACGAGCCGCTGGGCGTCGACCGCCGGGTCGACCGGCTCGGCGAGCAGGGCGTACGCCAGCCGCGGGGACTGCAGCGCGCGCCCGGCGAACGTCTCCACGACGGCGGACATCTGCTCGGCGGCGGTGGCCTCCAGCGCCGCGGCGCGCGCGACCGCGTCGACCTCACGCTGCGAGGCCGTGCGGAACACCTCGGCGAACAGGTCGGCCTTGGTCGGGAAGTGGCGGTAGACGCTGCCCGTCGCCAGGCCGGCCCGCTCGGCGACGGCGGCGACGGAGCAGCCGGCATACCCGTGCTCGGCCATGATTCCCAGGGCCGCGGCGATGATCCGTTCCCGGGAAGCGTTCAGCCGAGCCCGCACGCGGTCGGTGCTCCGGTAGGCCACGCAAGGATTGAACCATCATTCAATCCTTGGCCACAAGGTGGTGTGTCTTCGACATCAAGTGACGGGTATGCATAGTCGGCCGCGAGCGGGGGTAGAAGGACGTCACCGCATTGCAGCGGGTCAGGGGCGACCTGCCCCGAGCGGTTTCACGCGCCGATCCGCGCCGGCTGGTACCCCGGCCCTCGGCGGATGCCGCTGAGGTGCCGTCTGACCCGTCGGCGGTGCGGAGATGACCCCCATCATCGCGTTCCAAGGAAGGCGGCCGACCATGTCGTTCCAGAATGGATCCGCTCGTCGATCGCAGTCGCTGGCCGGGGGGCTGCCCAGCCCCGGCCCCCGGAGCTGGCGGCCGTTCGCGTTGGCCGGTTCCCGCACGAGGCGCGGACGTGTCGTCCGCCGGGTCGGGTGATCGCCATGCCCGCTGTGTCCGTGCCCCGGCCGGCGCGCACCGCCCTGTCGGTGCCTCGCGGTTACGTGGAGTACCTGCAGGCCAGGCTGCTGGAGGCCGAAGCCAGCCTGACCGCGATGAACGAGAAGTACGAGCGGACGAAGGCCCGCTTCGATCGCTGCTACGCCCGCCACGGCATCACCCCCGAGGAAGACATCGTCAACTACATCAACGCGAAGGGGATGAACCCGGAGCTGAAGTTCTGGTACGCCAAGGTCGAGCACTTCCAGCGGGAGGTGACCGCCTACGGGGCGGCGCTGACCGGACTCGACGCGGCGCGCCGGATGCTCGGCGACGACGGTTACCGCGTCCCCGAGCACGGGCGGGCGCGCAACAACAGGCGTGCCTTGAACCGCCCCGGCTGACAACGCCGACACCATGGACCTCGGCTACGCCGAAGGCTAGCGTGATGCCCAGCACCGTTGTCGACGGCATGGCGAGACATGGAGAGCCTACGGCGGTGATCGATGATGCTGGCGACCCGTGGGCGTCGGACGCCCGGAGTTCGGCTACCGGAGATCGATCGGCCGGTCGACCAGGGCGGCCAGCCGCTTCGGCGCCAGGACGCAGTAGCTCTCCGTGAGCAGTTCGGCGACCTCGTCCCAGTCGACCCCGTCGTCGAGCACCATGCCCACGACGTCGGCGCCCCAGTCCGGCTTGAAGAACGGGTGGCCGCCGGCGATCAGCCCGGCGATCTCGTCGCCGGGCGACCGGAACGTCAGCACACAGATCGGCTGGTCGGTCGCGGCAGCCCGGGCGTAGGCCGCCTGGTGGTCGGGGTCGACCGTGAGCACGTGGGCGAACGTGCGTTTGCGGATCCGCCAGCGCGTGCCCACCCACGCCGGCTCCTCGTAGCTCTCCGGCAGCCCGAGGCAGACGGGCCGGAGCCGGTGGAGGATCTCGGATGGGAGGTCCCCAGGGCCAGTCATGTGCCCGACGCTAGCCGGCCCCTCCGACAGGCCGAACCCGTCGATTCGTCGTAGCCGGGGAGTACGACTGACTCAGACCGATGATTCTCGGCTCGGTGGACGGTCTACCCAAGGGAAGCGAGTGGGAAGGATGAGGATATGAGCGGCGTACGGGTGCTGGTGGGCACGCGCAAGGGCGCGTTCACGTTGACGTCGGACGGCAGGCGCGGCGACTGGACGGTCGACGGACCGCATTTCGGCGGCTGGGAGATCTACCACCTGAACGGGTCGCCGGTCGACCCGAACCGGCTCTACGCGTCCCAGTCCGGCGGCTGGTTCGGGCAGCTGATCCAGCGCTCCGACGACGGCGGCAGGACCTGGAACCCGGTCGGCAACGACTTCGCCTACTCCGGCGAGGTCGGTGAGCACCTGTGGTACGACGGCACCCCGCGCCCGTGGGAGTTCAAGCGCATCTGGCACCTCGAGCCGTCCCGCCACGACCCCGACACCGTGTACGCCGGTGCGGAGGACGCCGCCCTCTACGTCTCCACCGACGGCGGTCTGAAGTGGAAGGAGCTCACCGCCCTTCGTACCCACCCGACCGGGCCGACGTGGCAGCCCGGTGCCGGCGGCATGTGTCTGCACACGATCATCCTGGACCCGGCGAACAAGGACCGGATCTACGTCGCCATCTCGGCGGCGGGCGCGTTCCGCAGCGACGACGCCGGCGCCAGTTGGCTGCCGATCAACAAGGGTCTGCGTTCCGGTGAGATCCCCGACCAGGACGCCGAGGTCGGCCACTGCGTGCACCACATCACCCAGCACCCGACCCGGCCGGACACCCTGTTCATGCAGAAGCACTGGGACGTCATGCGCAGCGACGACGCAGGTGCGAACTGGCGCGAGGTCAGCGGAAACCTGCCGTCGGACTTCGGGTTCCCGATCGCGGTGCACGCGCACGAGCCGGAGACGATCTACGTCGTGCCGATCAAGAGCGACTCCGAGCACTTCCCGCCGGAGGGCAGGCTGCGCGTCTACCGCAGCCGCACCGGTGGCAACGACTGGGAGCCGTTGACCAGGGGACTGCCCCAGTCCGACTGCTACGTCAACGTGTACCGCGACGCGATGGCGGTCGACACGCTCGACCCGTGCGGGATCTACTTCGGCACCACCGGTGGTCAGGTCTACCACTCGGCGGACGGAGGCGACAGCTGGTCGCCGATCGTCCGGGACCTGCCGGCCGTGCTCTCCGTGGAAGCCCAGGTGCTGCCGTGATCCGGGTCGTCCTCCCGGCCCACCTGAAGAACCTGGCTCACGTCACCGGCGAGGTACGTCTCGAGGTGCCCGATCCGGGTGCCGACCGGGTCACCCAGCGCCTGGTGTTGGACACCCTCGAGGCGCGATACCCCATGCTGCTCGGCACCATCCGCGACCGCCACAGCGGCAAGCGCCGCGCTTTCGTCCGCTTCTACGCCTGCGAGGAGGACCTCTCCAACGACTCGCCCGACGCACCACTGCCGGAGCGGGTGATCGCCGGCGACGAACCGTTCATCATCCTCGGCGCGATGGCCGGGGGATAGGCCGGACCACGGCGAGGGCGGGTTCGCGGACATCCGGCTGCCGGGCCGACTCGCCCGTTCCTCACCGGTGGTTTCGGGTACCCGGGGCGAATGGCGGAACTGCTCGAGGACGGCGACATCTACTTCCTCTACCGCCCCCGCGTCGAGGAGGAGCACGTCGACTCCCTGGACGAGGTGCAGCGGCTGCTGGTGGTGATGCACCCGTGGCAGGGGCGGCACCTGCGACTGCTGGTGGTCGGGCGTAAACGTCTGCCCGACATCGAGGAGCACGACCGCTTCTGGGCGTTCGTCGACGCGGTGGTGGACCGGCCGGAGCAGCTGCACGAGGCGCTGCAGGCGCGCACGTACCGGACGAGGACCCGCGGCGAGCGGGAACAGCAACCGGCCCGACCCGTGGCGGAGGGCGCGTACGTGATCGCCCGGCACGACGACCACACCCATCTCGCGTACGAACTCGAACTTCCGCTGCGGCTCGGCGAGGCGCAGCACGAGTTGAGCATCGAGCCGGAGCCGAGCTACATCGTCACGGTGAAGAACCCGCAGGCACCCTCCCCGCCCGGGGTCGGCCTCCGCGGCTCCCAGAAGGTCAAGTTGCCGGCTGCGCTGCAGAAGACGTTCCACGGTCGTCGCTTCGCCCCGCTCGACCCACCCGGCTTCCTCGATCACCCCGGGACCGAACTCGTGCTCATCGGCGCCGCCCACGACGCGTCCGCGGAGCTGGAGATCGACCTGGACGCGGAGGTCGAGCGCGCGGCCCGGAGCACCATCTTCGGGGATCTGCGGATCGGGCGGCGGGAGCGTCCGGTCGCTCCCTTGTTCTCTGGCGAGTGGGCCTGAGCCGAAGTCAGCGGTCCGGGCTGTCGGCCGCCGCCATCACCCGCAGCGCGTTCGCGTCCACCCCGACCCGGATCGGCGTCGTCCCGCACAACTCGCCGTCCACCTCCACCCGCGCCGGCCGGTCGGTCTCCAGCCACAGCTCGCCCACCGCGAGGAAGGGCTCGTCGCGCAGCCTCCGCCGGTGGCCGGTGGCGGCATTGCGGACGGTGGCGCGGATCAGCCCCCGCCGCGTCGCCCCGCCGACCGGGTACGCGACCAGCAGCCGGTCGTCGGCGTCGGCGTCGGCGGTGATCGGCCGGCCGGCGTGGAACCCGCCGTTGGCCACGTAGAGCTGGTGGGTGACGAGTTCGTGCGTGGTGTCACCGGCGCGGACGGTGGCGCGCAGCGGCCGGTGCCGGCCCAGCAGCGCCAGGGCGGTCAGCGGGTACGCGAGCCGACCGGAGACCCGCTTCAGGCGCGGCGGCGTCCGGAGCATGATGTCGGCGGAGAGGCCCACGCCGACGTGGTTGGTGAACCGCCTTTCGCCGGCGACCCCGAGGTCGACGTCGATGACCTTGCCCTGGGTGAGGACCGCGATGGCGTCGTCGAGGTCCAGCGGGACGCCGACGGTGCGGGCGAAGTTGTTGGTGGTGCCCAGCGGCAGCAGGCCGAGCGCGATGTCCCGGTGGGCGAGCAGCCGCCCGGCGGTGCTGAGCGTACCGTCGCCGCCGCCCACGACCAGGACGTCCGGCTTCAGGTCGGCGGCCGCGGCGACGCTCTCCTCCAGCTGCCCGGGCCGGTCGGTCCGGTACGTGCCGAGCAGGTCGAACCCGGCGGCGACCAACCTGGCCCGGGCCCGCTCGCAGTGTTCCCGGCCGCGGCGGGAGCCGGCGTTGATGACCAGCGCCGCCTTCCGGTCGCGCCGGATGGCCGCGGTCAGCTCCTGCTTCGTCCGCATGAACCACGACCCTATCTCCCGTCGGACCGTCGTCCGCTCCGTTGGCAAGCGTCGACTGCGCGACGGTGTCGAAGCCGGGCGAGGACGGGTGCCGAGCAGACTCGTCAGGTGTCGCAGGCGATGCCGTCTCCGTCGCGGTCGAGGTCGTAGATGTCCCGGCCGACCACCCGCAGCGGTCCGTCGACGTACGCGGGACCGTTGCCGCTGCCACCGGCACAGTCAACATCACTGGCGATGGGCACGCAGGCGCCGCTGTAGTTCGGGTCGCACGTCCGGGCCTCCTTGGTGCCGACCCTGACGACCTGCGTGACCGGCGCCTTCGTGATCTCCGACTTGACCAGCTTCTTTGCCGTCTGAACGCCGTCCGCGAGGGTGACCTGGTAGGTGAGGGTCCTGACGCCCGGGACCCCACGGGTGGTCACCTTCCTGGTGCCCTTCGCCAGCGAGGAGTCGTAGACCGTCCGGGTCTGGTACCCCACGTTCTGCGTCTCGGTGACAGTGCGCGTCTGCACCACCGGTGTCGCGGGGGCCGTCGGTGTCGCTGCCGGCGTACTCGGGGCCTGCGTCGGTGCCGCCTCGGCCGCGCTCGGGGAGGGGTCGTCGGCGGCCTGGACAGTCGGGATGGACTCAGCGGCCGGATCCTTCGCCCCCTGTGAACTGGGCGGCGGCGGAGAGACGATCGCCGCGATGGTGACTCCTCCGCAGCACAGCAGCACGAGCGTGACGGCGCTGATCGCCACGATCTTCAAGGTGCTGTTGGATTTCCGTGGCTGTTGACTCCAGCCACCGGCCGCCGCTGGAAACTGAGCGGTCGGATACGGCGGCGTTCTCCAGTCGTGACCGGCCGGTGGCACAGCAGGGGGAGGCGGCGGAGGCGGTGGCTGCTCGTGCCACGGGTCCTGCGGAGGCTGGTACGTCACACCCTGAGTGTGCTGAGCAGGGCCGATGTGCAGCACCGCCGGTCGGTCACCCGTATCGGTCTTTTGAGGACACCTCACCGTACGATCATCCGGCCAGGCAGGTTCGCCAAAGATCAAGTCCGGTGGAAGTCGTCACCGCGGGGTGCAGAGCGGCGGTTCGGCGTGCCCGGTGGTGAGCGTCAGAGGTGCCCACCTGGGGGAGCGGGCTTCGGATGACAGGTTGACGGCCGGTCGAGGTGCCGGGGTCTACGGTCAGGTATGGGCTTCTCGATCAAGCTGGCGCCCGGCGTGCGCATCCGCGCCTCGTCGAGAGGCATCCGGACCAGCCTGGGTCCGCGCGCCGCCCGAGTGCACGTCGGGGCCGGGGGCGCAGGGTTCTCCAGCGCCGTCGGACCCGTCGGTTTCTACACCTCCCTGGGTGGTGGTCGGGGCGGCAGCCGTTCCGGTCGCCGCCCGTCGGCAGCGGCGTACCAGCGGCAGGTGGCCATCCAGCAGCGGCAGGCGGTGCAGGCACAGCGGGCCGAGGAGGCGCGGCACCTGGCGCAGGCATTCCTGCGCATCCTCGACCTGCACCGGGTCGACTTCCCCGTCGCCACCCGACCGGTCGCGCCGCAACCGGCGGCCCCCGATCGCGCCAGCATCTACCAGCACTACGAGCAGCACGCCCTGGCCGGCATCGGCTTGTTCGAACGCGCCAGACGGGCCCAGGCCAAGCACCAGGCCTTGCGGTGGGCAGAGGCCGAGGTGCAACGGCAGTGGGCGACCCGCTGCGAGCAGCAGGCCGCCTGGCAGCAGTACCTCGACCAGCGCTGGCACCAACTGTGCACCAATGCCGCCGAGGTGGTCCTGGAAACGTTGGAGGAAGCGTTCGAGGACAACGAGGCCCCAAGCGCCGCTGTCGGCGTCGCCGACGGGGAGGTCTCCCTCGCCGTGCTGGTGCCGAGCATCGATCAGGTCGTGCCCGAGCGCATGCCCACCACCACCCAGGCCGGCAACCTGTCGCTGCGCAAGCTGCCCCAGCGCGATCGCGCCGCCTATTACAAACTGTTCGCGTGCGGGCAGGTCCTCGTCACGATCCGGGAAGCCTTCGCCGTTGCACCCGGCCTCCGCTCTGCCCGGGTCGCGGTGCTCCGGCACGACGGCACGGACAGCTACGGGCGGCCCCGGATGTCGTGCCTGCTTGCTGCCAAAATCGACGGCAAGGCGTTGGCAGGAGTGCGCTGGGACGCGGCCGACGCCGCCACCGTCGTCACCGACACCAGCAGTGAACTGCTGCTGAACCTGCGGCCCCGCACCGGGGAACTGCAACCACTCAACCTCGACGCCGAACCCGCACTCGCCGAACTCATCAGCGCCGTCGACCTCGCCGAACTCACCGGAGCCGAGTAGGTGCCACGGCCGGCCTCGGCGATCCTGGCCCGGCAGATGATCAACCCGCGTTAGCCCAGCATGTCCGTCGGGTCCGCCGCCGCCCGGCCTGTCGGGGGCTGTGCCGGGCGGCGGCTGGTGCCGTCACCCCGCCGGGGTCAGCGACGGCTCCGCGCTCCGCGACGGCTTCGGGCTGCGCGACGGGCTCGGCTTGGGCGATCCGGTCGGCGTCGGCGTCGGCTTCCCGGTCGGGCTCGCGGTGACGCACGTGCCCGGTTCGCAGGTCGGCCGGGTCACCGTCGGCGTCGGCTGCGCCGAGGTCGGTTTCGGCGTCGCCGGGGCGGTGGGCGACGGGGTGTCGTCCGGGAACGTCGGCTCCTGGAACCGGTACTTGTCCGGGTCCAGTTTGAGTGCGGCCGTGGCCTGTTCCATGAACTGCCGCCAGATCGGGCCGGGGCCGGTGGACCCGTAGACGTCGTAGCCGCCGTCGGAGGTCCTCAGCGGCTTGCCGTCGACGGTGCCGAGCCAGACCGCGGCGGCCAGCGCGCCCGTGTAGCCGACCATCCAGGTGTGCACGTTCTGGGTCGTGCTCGTCCCGGCCTGCCAGGTGCCGGTCTTGCCGGCGGAATCCCAGCCGTTGTCGAGCTTCGCGGCCTTCACCCGGCTCAGCGTCCAGTCGAGCTGGTTGATCGCCTCCCGGTCGAGCCCGATGTCGGTCTGCACCAGCTGTTCTTCGAGGATCTTCTCGTCGCCCTTGGTGACCGAGCGGACGAAGTGCGCGTCGGCCCGCTTCCCGCCGGCGGCGAAGGTCGCCATCCCGTTGGCGTGGTCCTGCACGGTGATGCCGTACTGGCCGATGCCGACCTCGGTGGAGAAGTGCGGCGCCAGCTCCTCACCCGAGTGGCCGCGCAGTTCGATCCGCTTCGGCCGCGGGTTGCCCTTCTCGTTGGCCCACATCGAGTCGACCCCGGCCTTGGTGGCCATGTCGATCACCTTCGCGGTGCCGAGCTGCTCGGTGAGTGCGAAGTAGGTGACGTTGAGCGAGGCGACGGTGGCCTCCCACAGCGCGCAGTCCGGCTGGCACGGTGCCCGCTCGGCGTTGCGGATCGGGCCGGCGGGGCTGCCCTTGGTCCGGCCGGAGGCGGGGAACTCCTTGATCTCCGGCGAGTCGAAGTGCTGCTTCACCGAGATCTTCTCCTGGACGGCGGTGGCCAGGTCGTACACCTTGAACGACGACCCCGGCGGGTGCTGGCCGAAGCCGCGGGCCTCGCCGTTCTCGTCCTGGTACCAGCCGGCGTAGTCGGCGCCGGAGCCGTCGCTGCCGCCGTGGTAGCCGAGCACCCGGCCGGTGCCGGGTTCCACCGCCACGAGCGCGGCCTGCCAGTTCTTCGGCTGCCCGCGGACCGCCTCGGGGGCGGTGTCGCGCCGGAGGTCGGCGGCGGCGTCGGCGGCGTCCTGGACCCGCTTGTCGATGGTGGTGACGATCTTGAAGCCGCCGTTGCGGATGTAGTCGGCGGGCTTGCCCTGGAACGGCTCGGTCTGCCGCAGCTCGCTGAGCACGTGGTTGACCACCAGGCCGGTCGGCCGGTCGAGGTTGGACCGGCCGGCGGCGGGATCGAGCGGCTTCACCGTGTCCGGGTACGCCAGGTTGGCCGCCTCGTCCGCCGACAGGTAGCCCAGCTTCACCATGCCGTCGCGGATGTAGTTCCACCGGTCGATCGAGTTCTGCCGCGCCAGCGGGCTGCGCTGCGGATCGTAGCCGGGGTGGCCCTCGGGGTCGTCCGGGTCGGCCTCCGGCTGCTTCACCATCGCGCAGAGCACCATCGCCTCCGCCGTGGTCAGCTGGTTCGCCGCCGGCGCGTCACGGCGCACCGTCTTGCCGAAGTACGCCTGTGCGGCCGCCTCGATGCCGTACGAGCCCCGCCCGAACGGCACGGTGTTCAGGTAGAAGCCGAGGATCTCCTCCTTGCTGTACTTGTCGTCGAGCTTCCACGCGATCACCGCCTCACGGAGCTTGCGCGAGTAGGAGACGCCCTTGAGGTCGGCGGCCACCCGGGCGTACTGCTGGGTGATCGTCGACGCGCCCTGGCGCTGGCCGCCGGTGACGTTCGACCAGGCGGCGCGCAGCACCCCGCTGAAGTCGATGCCCTCGTTGGTCCAGAACGTGCGGTCCTCGGTCGCCACGATCGCCTGCTTGGCGGCGTCGTTCATCTCCGGGTACGGCACGATCGTGCGGTTCTCCGTGCCGAGTTTCGCCATCGGCGTGCGACCGTCGGCGAAGTAGACCGTGGTCGACTCCGGCAACTCCAGGTCGCTGGGCGTGGGCACGCTGTCGACGTAGTACGCCCCGGCGGTGAGACCGCAGCCGGCGAGCAGCGCGAGCACGGCCAGGACGATCAGGAGGCGCTTGCGCCGACGTTTCCGCGCCGGCCGGGCACCGGTCGATCCGGGTACGGGGGCAGCGCTGTCGTCGTTACCGGTGGGAGGCACCCGCACCCACTACCCTCCGGCCGGTCCGCCGAATCTTGACCAGCCCGCGTTGTGCCCGGTGCCGCCGGTCGGACGGGCTCAGACCTCGGTCAGCCCCGGTGGCCCTCTGCCAACCGCGTAGCATATGCACCCCCACCCTGACTTTTTCCTACCAAGCTATGTGCACCTATTCGGCAGATCGGTTTCGACGCACAACCCTGATCGGCTCGGGCTGTCCACGCGATGTCCAGGGGCTTGTCGTACCGCTGAACCTCCCTGACGACGACATCAGTAGCCGGAATCCAGACCTGCAGGGCGACCTTACC
Organism: Micromonospora purpureochromogenes; assembly: GCF_900091515.1. Taxonomy (NCBI): domain Bacteria; kingdom Bacillati; phylum Actinomycetota; class Actinomycetes; order Micromonosporales; family Micromonosporaceae; genus Micromonospora; species Micromonospora purpureochromogenes. The sequence continues at coordinate 3,638,817 of NZ_LT607410.1, forward strand.
GGCAGGTCGGCGGGATCGGGCTCGGTGCGCCAAGGCGTTTCCCCCACTCGCCGCTTCCTGGATTGCCGGGCGGCCGTCCCCGCGGAAGCGTGACTGAGGGTCGGGGTTTCGCCACGGTCAGGCGACGAAAACGTAACGAGACGTCCGGCGACGCATCCGTCAGATCGCGTCCCTTGACTGACGCGAACGAATGTATTGGCACTGACACTCTCTGCATAGTCCAACGCCATGAGGGCGAAACGTGCATCTGGGCGATCCTGCTCCGGCGCGATCGCCTTTCTTTACGTCAACCGTTATGAGGGGCGACAGTCGCGGACTGAAGCACCCTGCCGATGCAGCTGCCGCTCCGGAGCTTTGACCCAGGTGTGCCCGTCCGGCATGAGCAAATCCCGGTTCGCCGTTTTCCCATGTCCAGGCGGGGCGCAAGTTCTCCCGTTCACGGCCGGTTGACCTGCTGGTCAGGTCATGATGACCGGGTGCCGTCCGGACGGCGGTACGGCGAGCGGAGGAGTGGTCGTGCAGGACGTATCGGTCGAGCCGGTGGTCACCGGCGCACCGGTGCCCAACCTGGCCGAGATGGTGTGGGACAACGCCCGACAGGTGCCCGACGTGGTGCAGTTCGTCCGTCCGGATCCGGTTTCCCGGTCGTGGCCGGCGCGCCGGTCCGTGCAGGGCCGGGCGCTGCCGGTGACGTGCGAGCAGTTCCGCGACGACGTGCTCACCCTCGCGCGCGGGTTCATCGCCGCCGGTGTCGGGCACGGCGACCGGGTCGCTCTGATGAGCCGCACCCGCTACGAGTGGACCCTCGTCGACTACGCCCTCTGGTCCGTCGGCGCGGTCACCGTTCCCGTCTACGAGACCTCCAGCGCCGAGCAGTTGGGGTGGATCCTGGCGGACTCGGGTGCGGTGGGGTGTGTGGTGGAGACCGCGGCGCACGACGTGATGCTGGCCGGCATGCGCGACGACCTGCCGGCGCTGGGCCAGACGTGGCAGATCGACGGCGGTGGGCTGATCGCCCTTGCCGGGCAGGGCCGCACCGTCGACGACGGGCAGGTCGAGGAGCGGCGGCGGGCGGTGTCGGGCGGGGACCTGGCCACGATCGTCTACACCAGCGGCACGACCGGCCGGCCGAAGGGCTGCGCGTTGACCCACCGCAACATCTACTGCGACGTCACCAACGCGACCTCGGTGCTGCCGGAGCTGTTGCATCCGGGCGCGTCGACGGTGTTGTTCCTGCCGCTGGCGCACGTGTTCGCCCGACTGGTCCAGGTGGGTGTGGTGCGCACCCGCGCCACGATGGTGCACAGCGCCGACCCGGGCAGGGTCTTCGAGCAGCTGCGCAAGTGCCGCCCGACGTTCATCCTCGCGGTGCCGCGGGTGTTGGAGAAGATGTACGCCAGGGCCAAACGGCGCGCCGAGGACAGCCACCGGCGACGGCTGTTCGCCATCGCGGACGCCGTCGCCGTGCGATACAGCCGCGCCCTGGACACCGAGCGAGGTCCGAACATCCTGCTGCGGCTGGCGCGGGCCGGGTGTGACGTGCTGGCGTACCGGACGTTGCGCGCCGCCCTCGGCGGACGGTGCCGGCTGGCGATGGTCGGCGGCGCGCCGCTGGAACAACGGCTGGCGCACTTCTTCCGCGGCGCCGGCATCACCGTCCTGGAGGGGTACGGGCTGACCGAGACGGCTCCGGCGGTGACGGCGAACGTGCCCTCGGCGATGCGGATCGGCACCGTCGGCCGCCCGCTGCCCGGCGTGGAGATCCGCATCGCCGAGGGCGGGGAGGTCCTCGTCCGCGGCGAGATGGTCTTCTCCGGTTACTGGAACAACCCCGACGCCACCCGGGCGACCCTCACTGACGACGGCTGGTTGCGCACCGGTGACCTCGGCAGCCTCGATCCCGACGGCTACCTGCGCATCACCGGCCGGATCAAGGAGATCATCGTGACGGCGGCGGGGAAGAATCTCGCCCCCGCTCCGATCGAGGAGCAGGTCCGCGCGCACCCGCTGGTCGGCCAGTGCATGCTCGTCGGCAACGACCGCCCGTACGTGACCGCCCTGGTCACCATCGACCCACCGGCGTGGCAGCGGTGGCGGGCCGCCCACGGCCACCCGGACGCCGACGTGGCCGACCTGCGGGACGACCCCGAGCTGCGCCAGGAGATCGAGACCGCGGTCGACCACGCCAACCAGACGGTGTCCAAGGCGGAACAGGTCAAGCAATTCCGGATCCTGCCCCGCGACCTCACCGAAGCCGACGGGGAGCTCACCCCCACCCTGAAGGTCAAACGCGAGGTGGTCCAGGAGCGCTACGCCGCCGACATCGAGGCGCTCTACCGCGGCCACTGACCCATCAGGCCGCCGAGCGCAGCGAGGCGACCGGCCCGGGATCCCCGTCGCCGGCCGCCACCCGGGCCAGGGTCTGCTCGCTGGGCGTGCGCGCGCCGCAGCCGGTGCAGGCCACCTGGTGCATCGTGCCGTGCAGTTCGAGCCGACCCGCCCGGTCCGGCCGGATGGGGAACGCCGGGTCGACGCGTGATCGCGCCCGTCCCACCGGTTGGACGGGCCCGGCTCAGAGCCAGGGCAATGGGTCGACCGGACGGCCGCCGAGACGTACCTCGAAGTGCAGGTGCGGGCCGGTGGAGGCGCCGGTCGACCCGACCAGTCCGATCACCTGGCCGGCGCGGACCCGCTGGCCGGGCGACACCAGCAGTCGAGACTGGTGGCCGTAGCAGGTGGACAGTCGCTGCCCGTCCGCCCTGCCGTGCGTTATGCAGGTGTAGTTGCCGTAGCCGCCGTACCAGCCGACCCGCAAGACGCGGCCGTCGGCGGCCGCCAGGATTGGGGTGCCGGTCGGGGCGGCGAGATCCACACCGGGGTGCAACTGCCAGACCCGGTAGTACGGGTCGAATCGGGTGCCGAACCGGCTGGTGAGTCGGCCCGCCAGTGGTCGGCCGAGCCGGCCGCGACCCACCGTGGCGACGGTGCGGGCCGGCGCCGCCACGGCGGGCAGGGCGCGTACCCGACGGTCGATTTCCTGCCGGAGCCGCGTCTCCTCCTGCCGGCGGCGGACGAGTTCACCCTGGCCGGCGGTGATCGCGCCGGAGAGCGCGACGGCGCGGCCGGTGGGGGTGTCCACGACGTCCGCGGAGTCCGCCACGGTCAACGGGGAGGCCGCGTCCGCCTCCCCGCCGGTCAGGGTGGTCAGCAGGTGCAGCACCGGATCCGGTGCCCGCCGCACCGTGGCGAGGTCGGCGCGGGTCCGGGCGAGGGTGTTCTCCAGGTACTGGATCCGGTGCTGGACGTCGCCGAGCGCGGCGACCTGGCGTGCCTGTGGCGTGCCGGCCGCGTCCACCGGCGGCTGCGGGTAGAGGTCGGCGCCGGGATCCTCGGCGATGAGCGCGGGGGCCGATCCCCGGTCCACCATGGACCGGCCGCTGCCCGGCGGGCCCGGGACGCCCGCCTGCGGTGGCGTGCCGCCGGTCGGCGGGGTGGTCGCGGGCGGCGCCGTCGGCCCGGGCGACGCGGTGGCCGGCGGGCGGGTCGGCAGCCTGACCGGGGGCGGCTTCAGGGGCGGCAGCGTCACCTTCGGCGGTTCTATCGGCGGCAGCGACACGGAAAGCGACGGGCTCGGCAGGGGCAGCAGGGTCGGCAGGGGCAGTGGTCCCTGCGCCGCGCTCTGCGCCCCGGCGCGCGCCGCTCCGGCCTCCAGGCAGAGGGCCGTCATCATCAGCGTGGCGGCCCCGGCGACGGTCGCCAGCGTGGCCCGCCTCCACCAGCGTTGCTCCATGCCGTACTCCTGCCGCCGGCCCCTGTCCCGTCCCCCTGCTACATCGGATCCGGGTGCCTGGTCGTTACAGCGGATCGGCGGGCGGCGGATTCGGACGCCGCCGCAGCCGCCGACGGGCCAGCAGCGCCGCCGCCGCGACCGCGCCGGCCACCACCGCCGCGACGGCGGGCACCCGCATCGACCGTCCGGGCGGCGGGACCTCGGCCGCCAGGGCCGTCGATCGCAGCGGCGGATCGGTGGGCGCGGCCGTCGACCCCGGGAGCAGGTAGGCGTTGCTGGTGGTCCGGGCGCCCGTCGCGGTGGTCTCCACCGAGGTGACACCGACCCGGTTGCGGACCACCGTGCCCGACGGCGCACCCGGGCGGACCCGCCCGGAGATCGTGATCCGCGGCGCCGCCCCGGCGGGGCCCAGGCGCAGGTCACCGAGGTCACAGACGACGGTACGCGGGGACGCCGCGCACCGGCCCGGCTCGGCCCGGGCGGTGACACCGTCGAGGTCGATCGTCGTGGTGAACGTGATCCGCGCCGTGGTGAGGGTGCCGCTGCCGGAGATCGTGACGGTGTGGGTGACCTGTTGCCCGGGCAGGGCGCCGAACGGGGTCGACGTCAACACCGGTGCGGCGTCCACCGACGACGGCGGCGTCGGAACGGCCGCTGCCATGGCGGCCATCAGGCCCACCGCCGGCGCGGCGAACGACTCCCACATGGGCACACTGTAGGCCGACGCGACTGCGGGCGCTGAGCCGGCGATCAGGGCCGGCGTCCGCGCCGGTCGCCCCGGCCCGCGAGCGCGCGGAGGTCGTCCCCCTGGCGGCGGATGCGCCCCCGTAGCCCGGCGTTGCCGGCCGGTGGTGGATGCCGGTCGACGGGCGACGCGGACGCGGTTCCCGCCCGCTCAGCGACCGGTCGGTGGGCAGAGCAGCCGCCGCGCCAGCGGCAGCCGCAGGGGTTCGAGGCAGAGGTCGAGCATGGGGGCCGCGGGCGTCGGTGGCGCGGTGGTCGGGCTGGGAGCGGTGGTCGGTGGCGGCGTCGTGGGCGAGGGCGGTGTCGTGCTCGGGGCCGGCACGGCGGTCGGGGCGGGGCCGGGAACTCGGTCGGTCGGCGCGTCCCCTGCTGCTGCGGCGGCGGCCACGCTCGTCCCGGGTCGGCGCGGCATCGGTCCCACCAGCCAGGGAGCGCCGGCGTCGGTGGGCATCGTTGTCGCCGGGCCGGTCGGCGCGGGGGCCGGACCGCTGTCCGGGGCTTCGGGCGTGGCGGGGGTGCTCGGGGCGGTGCCGCGCTCGGCGGCCGGCGCGTCGGTGCCGGCGGTGCCGCTGGCCCCGAGAGCCGCCCGGTAGGTCGGGCCGGCCCGCTCGGTCGGGGACGTGCCGGCGGTCAGCGTCGCGAACGCCAGCGTGACGACGGCGGCGGCGACCGCCGGGCGGTCGGGGCGTACCGCGGTCAGCGGGGCCTGGGCTGGGTCGGCCGGTGCCGGTGGCGTCGGCCGCGTCTGCCGGTGCCCGGCCAGCAGGGCGTCGACCTGCGCGGCGACGGCGGCTCGCTGCCCGGTGGCGGTGGCGAAGGCGAGGGTGAGGTAGAAGCGGAAGTTCACGGTGGCGTTGGCCGGTACGCGCAGCCCGGCGAGCGGACTTCCGTCGGCGGTGTGCAGCAGGGTCAGTGGGACGTCGGGGTGGTGCGCCGGCCCCACCATGTCCGCGTACGTCCACTCCCGGCAGCTCGCGCCGCCGGAGAAGACGACCCGGTGGTTGGTGACGACGGCCATCCCCGCGTCGACGACCCGTAGGCCCGTCGGCAGCCCGCGCCAGGTCGGGTGGGTGCCCGGCGCGGTGACGGTCAGCTCCGGCGCGGGCAGTCCGACGATGTGTCGCGCCCCGGCCTCGGCCAGCTCCGCGGTCGGCAGCACCCGGTAGACGACCTCGTCGCGGCCCAGCTCCATCGGCAGGCTGTCCCGCGGGTGCGCGTACCCGTGGAAGCCGGCGGCCTCGATCCGCAGCCGGACCAGGTGGTCGTTGCGCCGGTGCCAGGCCGCGGTCGCGCTGTCGAACGCGTGCCGCCGGCGCGCGTTCTCGCGGACCGCCCAGGTGACCCGCCATCGGGGCGTCGCGGCCCGAGCCAGGATGGTGCTGGGTGAGTGTGCCGTCACGTCGGGTACAACCACTCCCGCCGCGCCAGGACACGCGCCGGGGATCGATGCGTACCTTTAGCTCCGAAAGGAGAGATTTGGCCCGCGGTCCGCCCGCGCCGGCCCGGGGTCGGGGTCGGCGGTGTTATTCGGTTGCCGGTCGGCGGAGGCGCTGGTCGACTGGGTGGGTCACCGCAACCGACCGTAGAGGATCAGCGATGCGCGCTGCGTTCATGTCCAACCGCCTGGGAATGATCATTCACCCGAAGGACATGACGCTTCGTGAAGACCTTGAACATCGGCATCCTCGCGCATGTTGACGCCGGCAAGACCAGCCTGACCGAACGCCTGCTGCACGCCGTCGGCGTCATCGACGACCTGGGCAGCGTGGACGACGGCACCACCCGGACCGACTCGATGGCCCTGGAACGGCAACGCGGCATCACCATCCGATCCGCGGTGGCCTCCTTCGTCGTCGACGGCGTCACGGTCAACCTCATCGACACCCCCGGCCACCCCGACTTCATCGCCGAGGTGGAACGGGTCCTCGACCTGCTCGACGGTGTGGTGCTCGTGGTCTCCGCCGTCGAGGGCGTGCAGGCCCAGACCCGGGTGCTGATGCGCACGCTCCAGCGGCTGCGCCTGCCGACCCTGATCTTCATCAACAAGATCGACCGGGCCGGTGCCGATCCCGACCGGGTGCTGCGCGACCTCGCCGCCCGGCTCACCCCCGCCGTGGTGGCGACGGGCGCGGTGCACGGCGCGGGTACGCCGGCAGCCCGCTGCGTACCCCACCCCGACACCGACCCGGGCTTCACCCGGCGGCTGCTCGACCTGCTCACCGCACACGACGACGCGCTGCTGAGCGAGTACGTCGAGGACGAGCGGCGACTGACCGGACGGCGGCTGCGCCAGGCCCTCGCGGCGCAGACCCGGCAGGCGCTGGTCCACCCGGTGTTCGCCGGCTCCGCGATCACCGGCGCGGGCGTGGCGCCCCTGATCGCCGGCCTCACCGAGCTGTTGCCGGTGGCCGAGGACGGCGCCGACGGCCCGGCCTCCGGCACCGTGTTCAAGGTGCAGCGGGGCCCCTCGGGCGAGCGGATCGCCTACGTCCGGCTGTTCGGTGGCACCGTACGGGTGCGGGACCGGCTGCCCGTCGGTGCGGGACGCCTCGCCACGGTCACCGGGATCGAGGTCTTCGACCGCGGCGCGACCGTCCGCGACGTGGCCGTCGGCGCCGGCCGGATCGCGCTGCTGCGCGGCCTCGGCGACGTCCGGATCGGCGACCCGGTCGGGGTGGCGCGGCGCACCAGATCCACCGGCGGCCGCCACTTCGCCCTGCCCACCCTCGAGACCGTCGTCGTCCCCGAGCGGGAGGCGGATCGGGGCGCCCTGCACGCCGCGCTCAGCCAGCTCGCCGAGCAGGACCCGTTGATCAACGTTCGGCTGGACGAGGTCCGGCGGGAGATCACCGTCTCCCTCTACGGCGAGGTCCAGAAGGAGGTCATCCAGGCGACGCTCGCCGAGGAGTACGGCGTGGCGGTCGGCTTCCGGGAGACGACGACGGTCTACGTGGAACGGCTGGTCGGCACCGGAGCGGCGGTCGAGCTGATCGGGGTGGCGCCCAACCCGTTCCTGGCCACCGTGGGTCTGCGCGTGGCACCCACGGCGACCGGCAGCGGGTTCCGTTTCCGGCTCGGCGTCGAACTCGGCTCGATGCCGCCCGCCTTCTTCACCGCCGTCGAGGAGACCGTCCGGGCGGCGCTGCGCCAGGGACTGCGCGGCTGGCAGGTCCTCGACTGCGAGGTGACGATGACCCACGCGGGCTACTGGGCCCGGCAGAGCCATTCGCACGGCACCTTCGACAAGAGCATGTCCAGCACCGCCGGGGACTTCCGCAACCTCACCCCGCTGGTGCTCATCGAGGCGCTGCGGGGCGCCGGCACCCGGGTCCAGGAGCCGATGCACCGGTTCCGGCTGGAGATCCCGGGCGACGCGCTCAGCGCCGTCCTGCCCGTGCTGGCCAGGCTGGACGCGGTGCCCCACGCGACGCGGACGCGGGGCTCGTCGTACGTGGTCGAGGGCGACGTCCCGGCGCGGCGGGTGCACGCCGTGCAGCAGCGGCTGCCCACGCTGACCCGCGGTGAGGGGATCTTCGAGTCGACCTTCGACCACCACCGGCCGGTCCACGGCGAGCCGCCCACCCGCCCCCGCACCGACCACGACCCGACCGACCGCAAGGAGTACCTGCTGGCCGTCGCCCGCCGGGTGACCGCGCGGCGGGGCGAGCGGTGACGGGTGCCCCGGGTGGGGCACCCGTCCGGGTCGGGGCCGCCGCTCAGGCCAGGTCGAGCTGCACCGTGGCGATCTCCCAGGCGCGCAACGGCAGCCGGACCAGGCCGTCGGCGTCGACGCTCAGCCGCTCGCCCGGCCGGCCGAGCAGGTCGGCCCGCCACGCCCCCCGGACACCCCGGTCGGCCCCGATGACCGCCCCGGTGTCGGTCGGGGCCTCGGCCACCACCCGCACCTCGACCCGGCCCTGCCGGTCCCGCACGCTGGTGAGCGCCACCCCCGGACCGGTCACCGACAGTCCGGTGGCCGGGGCCGGCAGGGCGACGGACGGCTGCGCCGTGCCGGCGAAGGCCAGCGGCTCGTGCCGGTACGCCTCGGCCGCCTCGGTCACCCCCGCCCCGTGCCACTCGCCCCGGAACGGCAGCACCGCCAGCTCGACGGTCCGCTCGCCCCGGCACTGTGCCGACGGGGTGGGCAGCTGCGGGCCGGCCGGCTCGTCACGCAGCGCGTGCCGGTTGCGCGACAGCATCCCGATCGACCGCAGCACCGTCACGGCCAGTTCGCGCCCGGAGTCGGTCAGCTCGTACTCGGTGGGCTGGGTCAGCAGCACCGCCAGCGCGCCGTCCGCCCCGCCGGCGGCCACGAACCCGGACGCCGGGAACGTCGGCAGCGGCACCTCACCGCCGCCGCCCTCGGCGGTCAGCCCGCGCTCCACCACCGCGAACTGACCCTCGGCGTACGACGCGCGGGCCGGGGACGGCAGCGGCAGGTGCAGCCGCACCCGGTGGTCGTCGCAGCGGTTGTCGAACTCGATCCGCAGCCGGGCGAACCGCTCGCCGGAGCGCAGCTCGACCCGGGTGGTGACCACGACGGCCTCCCGGTCCACCGCCCGGGAGCCGGCGTCCACGTCGGCCGCCACCGGCCAGCGGTACTCGCGGACCACGTCCACGACGGCCACCAGCGGACCCGCGTGCCGCACCACCGTGCGTACCGCGCGCGGTTTGTCGACCAGCTCGTCGGCGGCCGGCGGGGCGTAGTTGTAGCTGTCGCCCACGTCGCCGCCGTCGACGATCCGGCCCACCCCGTCCACCGTGACGCCGTCCGGGGTGGACAGCCGCAGCGTGCCGTCCTCGGCGACGTCGACGCGCAGCAGTCCGTTGTCCAGGCTCCGGCCGGCGACGGTGACCGGGCCGGGCACCGGGGCGGCGCCGGCCGGCAGCGGAGTTACCGCGTCGGGGTTGAGCGCCGCGCCGGCCGGCAGCGGCACCGGCCGGACCGCGGCGTGGCCGAGCGCGGGCACGTCGACCAGCGCGGCGACGGTCAGCCGGGGCGCGGCGACGATGCGGACCCGCCAGTGGTCCGGCCGGCCGGCGTCGGCCAGCGCCAGGCGGACGTCCTCCACGTCGAAGGCGGGGTCGCCGTGCCGGGCCACCTCGAAGGTGAGGGTGGCGTCGGCCGGCGACACCGACCAGCGGGTGACCTCCTGGCCGTAGAGCTCCCGGCCGTGCACCCGGGTGAGCACCCCGGGCAGGTCGACGGCCGGCACCAGGTCCTCGGCGAGCAGCGTCCGGGCCCGGTCGACGACCTGCGCGGCCACCGTCGTGCCGTCCGCGCCGGCCAGCCCCACCGCCGCGCCGTCGGGCGCCTCGACGTCGAGGCGCACCAGCGCGGTCCGGGCGGTCGGGCTCGGGTTGAACACCAGGTACCCGTCGCGCGGCACGGCGGCGGCCAGCCGGGCCCCGACCAGGTCGCAGACCGCCCGGCCGAGCTGGTCGGCCTCGGCCAGCCGGGCGGCCACCTGCTCGGCGGTCTCGTCGCAGCCGCACCCGGTCACCGAGTCGTGGCAGCTCGCGTCGATCAGCCGGGTCCACGCCATGTCCAGGAAGCGCTGCACGGAGGGGTCGTGCCAGAGCCCGGCGAGCGGTTCGGCGTACCGCTCCACCCGGCGCTCGGCGCGACCCATCGCCTGCTTCAGGTGGGCGCGCACGGAAATCACGCCGGGCAGGATGTTCGCCCGGGCGTGCGAGCGCAGCTCCCCGCGTACGGTGGGCAGCCCGTCCACGGTGGTCGGCTGGGCGGCGAAGTACTCGGCGAGCGTGCCGAGCCGGAACCGGATGCCGTCGACGTCGGCGGCGGCGAGCAGGTCGGGGGCGTCCGGGGCCGGCGCCGCGTGGTCGGTGCCGTACATGGCCAGGGTCGGTCCGCCCGCACCCTCGGGCCGCCAGCCGCCGAGCCGGTCGGCCAGGTCGGTGGCCCGGCGGGTGACCAGGGCGGCGTCGTCCATCAGCCCGGCCGCGTTGCCGTACCCGCCGGGCAGGTACTCGGTGCGCACCGTGGTGCCGTCCGGCGCCTGCCAGGCGAACGCGTGGGTGCGGACCCGGTCGGGTACGCCCCGGAACACGCAGGCGTGGGCCAGCCCGGCCCCGGCCAGGAGCTGCGGCATCTGGGCGATGTGGCCGAACATGTCGGGCAGGTAGCCCACCGGCATGGCGCCGCCCAGCTCGGCGCTGCGGGTCAGCCCACGCTCCAGGTTGCGGACGATGTTCTCCCCGGAGCAGAGGAACTCGTCGAGCAGGATCTGCCACGGCCCGACCGCCAGCCGTCCGGCGCGGACCAGGGCGATCACCTGCTCGCGCCGCTCCGGGCGCACCTCCAGGTAGTCGTCGACCGCGGCGAGCTGCCCGTCGAGGGTGAACCGCTGCCGCTCGTCGCGTTCCATCCGGTCGAACACGTCGTCCAGCAACGCCACCAGCCGTAGCCGGAACCGCTGGAACGGCTCGTACCACTCCCGGTCCCAGTGGGTGTGCGGCACGACGATGATGTCGGTCGGTCGGGTCATGAGCTGGCCGCCTCTCCGCCGATCGCCGCCCCGGTCAGCTCACCGAAGCGGCGTACCACCTGTTGGCTGGTCCGTACGTCGGTCGCGCCCTCGGCGATCCCGGTCAACGGCGGCGCGCCCGCGGTGACCATCGCGTGGAAGGCGACCAGCTCCTGCTCGAACGCCTCGGTCACCGACCGGAACGCCGCCCGCCGCTCACCGCCGCCGTGCGCCTCCACCAGGGTCAACGTGGTGGGCGCGTTGAGCAGGTACGGCGACGGAAAGACCAGTTCCAGCGAGCCCCGGGCGTGGTGCAGGGTCACCGTCTCCCGGTAGGCCGGGTACTCGGGCAGGTTGAGCCAGTGGATGCCGTAGCGGGCCCCGCCCGGCAGCCGCCCACTGATCTCCACCGACGGCTCCGCCGGCCCGTCGGGCGCCAGCGGCCAGGTCGCGACGTGCTCCACGGTGGCCGGCGCGCCGGTGAAGAGCCGCAGCAGGGACAGGTCGTGGGAGATGCTGTTGATCAGGATCTGGTAGAGGGTGCGCGCGCCCGGGTCGCCGCCGACCGCGGCGTCGAGCAGTGCGGCGTCGGCGGCGCGCAGCCGGGCCACCTCGCCGGGCGGCACGTCGGCGGGGGCCGGCGGCAGGTTGGCGAAGGCGAGCTGCCGGTCGCCGCCGGCGTGCAGCACGCTCACCTCCACGGCGTGGACCCGCTCGGCTCCGCCCCACTCGTCGAGCAGCCGGGCGGCCTCGGCCACCGCCGGGTCGTACTGCTTCATGTAGCCGACCATCAGCGCCGGCGCGCCGCCGCTCAGCTCGGTCAGCCGGGCCGCTTCCGCCAGGGTGTAGGCCAGCGGCTTCTCGCAGAGCACCGGCAGGCCCGCGCGCAGCGCCGACGCGGCCAGCTCACCGTGCGAGCCGGAGGTCGCCAGCAGCAGCGCGTCGTACCCGCCGTCGGCCAGCATCGCGGCGGCGTCGGTGTACCGGCGTCCCGGCTCGACGCCGTACCGGCCGCCCAGCTCGGCCACCCGGGTGGGGGAGAGGTCGCCGAGCGCGACGATCTCGAACAGGTCGCTGCGGCGTTGCAGCAGCGGCAGGTGCACCGTACGGGCGATGATGCCCAGCCCGGCGACCGCGATCCGGATCCGCTTGGCCGGTTCGGTCATCGCAGCGCCTCCTCGAGCCAGCGCCGGTTGGCGCGCTGGTCGGCCAGCGTCCGGTCGAGGTCCCGGGCGTGCGCCGGCGCGTCCTGTTCGATCACCAGCCAGCCGGTGTAGCCGATGGCGTCGAGGCCGGCGAGCACCCCGGCGAAGTCGACGTCGCCGGTGCCCAGGGCGCAGAACCCACCGGCGGCGACCACGTCGGCGAGGCCACCGCCGGCCGCCCGGACCCGCTCGTGGACGGCCAGGTCGGCGTCCTTGAGGTGCACCTGCCCGATTCGGCCGGCCCACCGGCGGACCGCCGCGACCGGGTCGCCGCCGGCCAGCAGCAGGTGCCCGGTGTCCAGGCAGACCGCGATGTCGGTGAGTTCGAGCAGCCGGTCGGCCTCGGCCTCGGTCTCCACGTCAGTGCCGAGGTGGTAGTGGAACACCGGTTCAAGACCCCGGTCCCGGCACCGGTCGGCGGCCTGCTGCACCCGGGTGGCGAACTCCGGCCAGGCGGTGGCCGGCAGCACCGAGGTCAGGTCGGGCGGGGTGCCGGGCCGGGCCATCCGGCCCGGGTTGCCGGGGCAGGCCAGCGTGGGCCGGGGGGCGAACCGGGGATCGTCGGCCGGTACGGCGGTGAACGCGTCGAGCGCCGCGTCGAGCTGGACCAGGTCGGCGCTGAAGCCGACCGGGTCGGCGTAGCGCAGGTCGACCCAGCCGCCGGCGAGCCCGATGCGGTTCGCCGCGAGCCGGCCGGCCAGCGCCTCGCCGGTGCCGAGGTAGCCGATCGGCCCGGAGTCCACCCCGTCGTACCCGTCGCGGGACAGGGCAGCCAGCAGCTCGTCCGGGTCGAGGAGCGTGTCGTCGTGCTGGTAGATCCCGTGGTTGACCGGTGCGCCGGCCACCCGGGTGCGTCCGCTCAGCTGCACAGTGCGATCACCTCCATGCGGTGCGATTCCAGGACGTGCAGGCCGTGGCCGGCCGGGAGCCGGCACCGGTCGCCGTGGACGACGCGGTGGCTGCCGTCGGGGTAGCCGAGCAGCATGCCGTCCGCGTCGAGAGCGAGCAGTTCGTCGCCGAGGCGGAGCAGCAGTGGCGCGTCGGGGCCGGCGGACACGGCGGTACGACCGGCGGCCAGCGCGTCGAGCAGGGCGGCCTGCGGCTCCCGGTCGTCGTCGACCAGCAGCCAGGTGGTGGGGGAGCCGGGCGGCGCGTCGTCGCCGGGGCGGTGGAAGTCGCTGCCGCCGACCGGCACCACGTCCGGGCGCCAGGCCCGCGCCCACGCCAGCGGGGCGCCCCAGGTGCGGTCCCACCAGCCGGAGTGCCACACCTCGGCCAGCCGGGTACGCGTGGTCAGCGGCTGCCGCCAGGCGCAGTCACCGCCGAGGGGGTGGTTGACCGACATCAGCCCGCCGGCCCGCTCCGCGCCGGCCAGCCACTCGTCGGGCGGCTGCCGGAAGTCGACCCAGCCGACCGGGCCGAACACGTTGGCGTGTCCCCGGTCGGTCGTCACCTCCTGCCCGGGCAGCAGGGTGAGGCCGTACCGGGCCGAGGCGGCGGGCAGCCACGGGTGGTGGCTGACCGTGTTGTGGTCGGTGACGGCGAGGAAGTCCAGCCCCCGGGCGGCGGCGAGGGCGGCCAGCTCGTCGATGGTGGCCGCGCCGTCGCTGTGCACGGTGTGCGCGTGCAGGTCCCCGGCGATCCAGCGCCGGCCGTCCACCCCGGGCAGCGCGCGGCGCGGCGGGCGGTCCGGGCGCGGTGGCGCCGCCGGCGGCGTCGGGGCGTCCGCCGCGGTGGTGCTGGTGGTGGCGGTGACCTCGTAGCTCAGGCCCTCCGGTGGGATGCGGTGCAACCGGAGCAGCACCTGCCATTCGCCGGGTTCCAGCTCACCGGGGAGGTAGCCGGGGGTGGCCCACTCGGCGGCCACGGTGTAGCCGTCGCGGGCACCGCCGGACCAGCCCCGAAAGCCGGCCGGCCCGAGGCAGCCCAGGTCGAGCACCCCGGCCTGCCGGGGATAGTCGAGTCGTACGGTGAGCGCGGCGGTGGCCGGCGGCACGGTGACCGGCAGGGCCCGCAGCACGCTCTCGGCGCGGTCCGCCAGCGTCCACCTGCCCCGGTGCACCGCCATGGCTCACCGCTCCGCGCCGGTACGCGCCGCGGGCACGGCCGCCGCCGCCCCGCTCACCAGCTCGCCGTCCCGGTAGAGCAGCGACCGGCCGGGCCGGGGCACCACCCAGCCGGTGTCGCCGGGTTCGGGCTCGCGCCCCTCCGGCACGACGACCTGGACGCTGGTCCCCGCGGCCCCGGCGACGCCCCCGCCGGCCACGTCGAGGGAGACCAGCGAGAAGCTGCCCAGGTTCTCCACCACGACCACCTGCCCGCTCAGCGCCCCCGGCACCGGTTCGGCGGAGTAGTCCAGGTACTCGGGGCGTACCCCGTAGACGAGCTTCTCGCCGGCGCTGACCCGGTCCCGGACGTCCTCCGGCATCGGCAGCCGGGTGCCGGCGACGGCCAGTTCGCCGTCGTGCGCCTCGGCGTCGATGAGGTTCATCGGGGTGGAGCCGATGAACCCGGCGACGAAGGTGTTGGCGGGGCGGCGGAACACCTCGGTCGGGGTGCCGACCTGCCGGATCCGGCCACCCTCCATGACCGCGATCCGGTCGGCGAGGGCGAGCGCCTCGGCCTGGTCGTGGGTGACGAAGACGGTGGTCACGCCCAGTTCGCGTTGCAGCCGCTTGAGGAAGGTGCGCGCTTCCAGCCGCAGCCGGGCGTCGAGGTTGGACAGCGGTTCGTCGAGGAGGAACACCTGCGGGTGGCAGGCCATCGCCCGGGCCAGCGCGACCCGCTGCTGCTGCCCGCCGGAGAGCTGCCCCGGGCGGCGTTGCAGCAGCGCGGACAGGCCCAGCTCGTCGGCGGTCTCCGCCGCCTTCTCCGCGCGGCCGCGACGGTCCATCTTCTTGATCCGCAGCGGGTAGGCGATGTTCTCCTGCACCGTCATGTGCGGGAAGAGCGCGTAGTCCTGGAAGACCATCGCCACGTCCCGCTTGCCGGGCGGCAGGTTGGTCACGGCGCGCTCGCCGATGTGCACGTCGCCGCCGGAGGCGACCTCCAGCCCGGCGATGGTGCGCAGCAGGGTGGTCTTGCCGCAGCCGGACGGCCCGAGCAGCGCGAAGAACTCGCCGTCGGCGATCTCCAGGTCGAGGGCGTCCAGGGCCCGTACCCCGTTGGGGTAGACCTTGGTCAGTTCGCGCATGGCGATGGCGGACATCAGCGCTTGATCCCTCCGTGGAAGCGGAATCCGTACCGGCTGCTGACGAAGACGAACATGAGCGCCACCGGCAGCGAGTAGAGCAGCGAGAAGGTGGAGAGCAACCGCAGGTCGGCCTGGCCGCCCTCGGTGTAGAGGGTGTACATGATCACTGCGGCGGGGGCCTTCTCCGGCCCGCGCAGCAGCAGGAACGGCACCAGGAAGTTGCCCCAGACGTTGGCGACCGCCCACACCCCGACGGTGGCCAGGCCGGGGCGGACCAGGGGCACCACGATGTGCCGCATGATCTGCAACGGGCTGGCGCCGAAGACCCGGGCGGACTCCTCGTAGGACGTCGGGGTGGCGTCCATGAAGTCCTTGAGGATGAAGATCGCCGCGGGCAGCAGCCCGCCGGTGAGGATCAGGATGACCCCGAGCCGGGAGTCGATCAGGTTGAGCCGGAACGCCAACTCGAACAGCGGCACCATGGTGGCCGTGCCGGTGACGATCGACGAGAGCAGCAGCAGCCCGTAGAGCAGCGCGTCGCGGCCGGGCACCCGGACCCGGCTCAGCGCGTACGCGGCCAGCGCCCCGAACGTCACCACCAGCGCCGCGGTGCCGGCGGCCAGGTAGACGGAGTTGAGCAGCGAGCTGAGCGCGTACGGGTTGTCGAGCAGCGCGCGGAAGTTGTCCAGGGTGAACCGCGGCAGCGACGCGGTGATCGTCGGAGTGTCGTCGAACGGGGCGGTGGCCAGCCAGAGCAGCGGCAGCGCGAAGAACCCGAGGACGGCGCAGAGGAACGTGTAGCGGGCGACCCGGCCGAGCAGGTGCCGGACGGCTTTGGTGCCGGCCTTCGGGTCGGTGGTCG
This sequence comes from Micromonospora purpureochromogenes, assembly GCF_900091515.1. NCBI lineage: Bacteria > Bacillati > Actinomycetota > Actinomycetes > Micromonosporales > Micromonosporaceae > Micromonospora > Micromonospora purpureochromogenes. The sequence continues at coordinate 3,655,099 of NZ_LT607410.1, forward strand.
GCGCCGTGCTGGTCACGCTGCTCACGCCGGCTCCTTCCGCCGGCCCAGCATGCGCAGGTAGACCAGCGCGATGACCAGGTTGATCAGCAGCATGATGAACGAGATCGCGGCGCCGAAGCCGAGTTCACCGCCGGAGAGCGCCACCTTGTAGACGTAGACCGGCAGGATCTCCGAGCGCTGCTCGGGGCCGCCGGCGGTGATGAGGAACGGCGCGAAGTCGTTGAACGTCCAGAGGCTGATCAGCAGCAGATTGGTCAGCACGTGCCCGCGGATGCGGGGGAAGACCACGTCGCGCAGTTGTTGCCAGGTGGACGCGCCGGCCAGCCGGGCGGTCTCCAGGTGGGAGCGGGGCACGTTCTCCAGGGCGGCGGCGTAGAGCATCATCGAGAACGCGGTGCCGCGCCAGGTGTTGAACACGATGATCGACAGCATCGGGTGGTCGAGCAGCCAGGCCGTGCCTGGGATGCCGAGCAGCGTGTTGAGGGTGCCACCGTCCCGGTCGAGCAGGGCGATCCAGAGGAAGGCCACCACCGAGCTGGGCAGGATCCAGGAGAGCAGGACGAACGCCTCGACCACCCGGCGCAGCGGGCCGCGCCGGTCGCGCAGCGCGAAGGCGATGGCGAAGCCGAGCCCGGCCTGGCCGATGACCGCCGAGCCGAGCACGAACTGCAGGGTCAGCACCAGCGAGGAGCGGAACCGTTCGTCGCCCAGGGCCTGGGTGTAGTTGTCCAGGCCGACGATCTCCGGGTTGGCGGCGGCCAGGCCGGTCAGCCGGTAGTTGGTGACGCCCAGGTAGATCGTCCAGGCGGCCGGCACCACGAGGAAGAGCAGGATCAGCACCATGCTGGGCACGAGGAACCCGGTGGCCCGGGCCGGGCCCAGGCCGGCGGCATCGGGGGCCGGGGAGGCGCCCGTCTCCGGGCGCCTCCCCTCCACCACCTGGTCAGGAGGTGACGTTACCTGCGCCACCGACGATCCCTTCGAGCTTCTTCTGGTACGCCCCGGCGGCCTCGTCGGCGCTCCGGCCCGACGCGGCGGCGGCCGTCGCCTCCTGCAGCGCCACCGACACCTGCGGGTACACCGCCAGCGGCGGCCGGTACGCGGTCACCGGCAGCACCTTCTCGGTGACGAAGCTCAGCATCGGGTCGCCCGCGAGGACCTCCTTGTTGACGTCCATCCGCGCGGTGATCCGTGCCTCGCCGGCCAGTTCGGCCTTGACCGCCTCCGCCGAGTGCATGAACGACAGCAGCTCCCAGGCCTGGGACGGGAACTTGGAGTTCGGGTTCAGCACCCGTACGCCGCCGCCGGACATGCTGACGAAGTCCTGCCCGCGGATGCCCGCGCCGGGCTGCTTGGCGGGGATCATCGCGTACCCGACGGCGGTGTCCCGGTCGGCCATCTTGGCGATTCCGGTGCTCGGGTTGATGACGCTGCGCCAGAAGTAGTCGCCCTCGGCCAGGATGCCGATCTTGCCGGCGGCGAACTCCGCGAAGGACTTGTCGCGTCCCTTCGCCTCCTGTTGCAGCTTGGGATCGCCCAGGCCGCCGCCGTAGATCTTCGTGTAGAAGTCGAGCATGTCCTTGACCGGCTGGCTGGCCCCGGCCCACTTGCCGTCCTTGTAGATCTCGCCGCCGGCGCCGACCAGCAGCGGCAGCGCGCCCTGCATGGAGGTCGCCTCGCCCATCGCGGTGCCGGCGTTGATCTGGATCGGGGTCACCCCGGGCAGCGCCTTGAGCTTGGCGCCGGCGTCGAGGATCTCCTGCCAGCTCTTCGGTTGCCAGTCGGCGGGCAGGCCGGCCTGGACGAAGAGCTTCTTGTTGTAGTAGAGGACCCGGCCGTCGGTGCCGAGCGGGATGCCGTAGCGCTTGTCCTCGAAGCTGCCGAGGCCCTGCACGGTCTCCGGGATCTGCGACCAGCCCTCCCAGGAGTCGGCCTGGTCGCCGGCCACCTCGGACAGCGGCTTGAGGTAGCCGGCCTGGACGAACTCGCCCACCCAGATGCCGTCCACCGCGATGACGTCGGCGCCGCCCTTGGAGCGCAGGTCCAGGGCCAGCTTGGTCTTGTACTGCTCGTCGTCGACGCCGCTGGGCACGAACGTCACCTTGGCGGTGACGCCCTTGGCCTTCTGCGCCTCGACGAACCGGGGGATGACCCACTTCTCGATCCACTCCGCGCCGGCGGAGTTCTTGCCGCCCACGATGGAGTTGGCGGAGATCGTGAGGGTGATGTTCTTGGCGTCCTTGCCGGCCGGCTCGGACGAGTCGCCGCAGGCCGTGAGGCCCAGGGCAAGGGTGGTGAACGCGGCGAGCACGCCCGCTGCGCGTCTCGGCTTGGATGTCATGGGCTGCTTCCCTTCGCAAGGAGACTTCGAAGAGACTCGCGGGTCGCCCGCCGGCCGCACGTCCGCCGCCGGCGGTGTTTGCGGCCACAATGTCATGACAGCCTGACGACGTAAATACCTGTCACTGAAATGAGCGCGAAACATCCACCGTCACCGCTCGGCGACGGTCACCTCGAGGGAGTAGCGGCTGGCCCGGTAGAGGTGCGCGCCGTGTTCCACGTACCGGCCCCGGTCGTCGTAGGCGGTGCGGGTCATGGTGAGCAGGGGCGCGCCGCGCCGCTCGCCGAGCATCTGCGCCTCGGCGGCGGTCGCCGCCCGCGCGCCGATCCGCTGGTGGGCGCCGCGGATCCGCATGCCGCCGGCGCGCAGGATCGCGTACAGGCCCTTGGCCTGCAACGCGTCCATGCTGAGCCGCACCAGGTCGGGCGGCAGCCAGTTCTCCATCACCGCGAGGGGCTCGGAGTCGGAGAACCGCAACCGGCGCAGGTGCTGCACCTCGCTGCCGACCGGTACGCCGAGCGCGGCGGCGACCTCGGCCGGGCAGGCCACGGTGGCCAGTTCGAGCACCGAGGTGGACGGCTGCTGGCCGGCGCGCAGCAGGTCGTCGTGGAGGCTGGTCAGCTCCACCGCCCGGCGCACCTCGCCGCGCACCACCTGCGTGCCCACGCCACGGCGGCGCACGATCAGTCCCTTGTCGACCAGGTGCTGAATCGCCTGGCGCACGGTCGGGCGGGACAACCCGAGCCGGTCGGCGAGCTGCAACTCGCTGTCCAGCCGGTCGCCGGGCGCCAGGTCGCCGCGTTGGATCGCCGCGGCGAACTGCTCCGCGACCTGGAAGTAGAGCGGGACCGGGCTGCTCCGGTCGACCGCGATCTCGGGTCCGGTCACGGCACCTCCTCGCTGGGCACGAGCGGGATCTCGGGGCACGATGATGGGCGCCACTGTACCGAAGCGGTCACCGAACGCAGAGGGCGGATGTCATGACAACACATTGACAGAACTCGTAGGGCGCTGTTACCAATCAGGGGCAGGGCCGGCGGGCACGGCATCGCCGGCCGGGGAAGGACGCCGCATGCTCGATGTGCTCACCATCGGCCGGGTCGGGGTGGACATCTATCCGTTGCAGATCGGCACGCCGCTGGCCGAGGTCGAGACGTTCGGCAAGTTCCTCGGTGGCAGTCCCACCAACGTGGCCGTCGCCGCGAGCCGCCAGGGGCTGCGCGCCGGCGTGATCACCCGCACCGGCGCCGACGCGTTCGGCGACTACGTGCACCGGGCGCTGCGCGACTTCGGCGTCGACGACAGCCAGGTCCACCCGGTCGACGGGCTGCCCACCCCCGTGACGTTCTGCGAGATCTTCCCGCCGGACCACTTCCCGCTCTGGTTCTACCGCACCCCCACCGCCCCCGACCTGCAGATCCGCCCCGAGGAACTCGACCTCGACGCGATCGCCGCGGCCCGGATCTTCTGGCTCACCGGCACCGGCCTGTGCCAGCAGCCGAGCCGGGACGCCCACGCCGCCGCGCTGGTCGCCCGCGACGGGCGACCGCACACGGTGCTCGACCTGGACTACCGGCCGATGTTCTGGTCCGACCCGGCGGCGGCCACCGCCGCGGTCGCCGAGGCGCTGCCGCGGGTCACCGTGGCCGTCGGGAACCTCGACGAGGTGGAGATCGCCGTCGGCACCCGCGACCCCGAGCGGGCCGCCGGGCTGCTGCTCGACCACGGGCCCCGGCTGGCGGTGGTGAAGCTCGGACCGGCCGGGGTGCTGGCCCGCACCCGCACCGGGACCGTCCGGGTGCCGCCGGTGCCGGTGACGGTGGTCAACGGGCTCGGCGCCGGCGACGCGTTCGGCGGCGCGCTCTGTCTGGGCCTGCTGCGCGACTGGCCGCTGGAGCGGACGCTGCGCTTCGCCAACGCCGCCGGCGCCATCGTCGCCTCCCGCCTGGCCTGCTCCGCCGCCATGCCCGAGCACGCCGAGACCGCGGCGCTGGCCCGTGCCGTCGAGTCGGAACCGGCGTCGTCGACCGCCGCCGTGGGAGGAGAAGACCGGTGAGCACCGAGTACGACGCGCTGACCCTCACCCGCGCCCACCGGCCACAGGCGATCGCCGAGGCCGCCGCCCGCCGGACCCGCCGACCGTGGCCCGATCACGGCCGGCCGCTGTTCATCATCGCCGCCGACCACCCTGCCCGCGGCGCCCTCGGCGTACGGGACCGGCCGATGGCGATGGCCGGGCGCGCGGACCTGCTCGACCGGCTGCGCCTGGCGCTGTCCCGGCCCGGTGTCGACGGCGTGCTCGGCACCCCGGACGTCCTGGAGGACCTGCTGCTGCTCGGCGCGCTGGAGGACCGCCTGGCCATCGGCTCGATGAACCGCGGCGGCCTCTCCGGCGCCACCTTCGAACTCGACGACCGGTTCACCGCGTACGACGCCGACAGCATCGCCGCGATGCGCTACGACGGCGGCAAGATGCTCTGCCGCATCGACCCGGACGACCCGGGCACCGCCCCGACCCTGCAGGCCTGCGCCCGGGCGGTCACCGCCCTCGCCGCCCACCGGACGGTGGCCCTCGTCGAGCCGCTCTGGGTGGCGCGCACCGACGGCCGGGTGCACGCCGACCTGCGCCCCGAGGCGGTCATCAAGGGCGTCAGCGTCGGCCAGGCCCTCGGCGCCACCTCCGCGTACACCTGGTTGAAACTGCCGGCGATCGACGAGATGGAACGGGTGATCGCCGCGACCACCCTGCCGGTCCTGCTGCTCGGCGGCGACCCGGTGGAGGCGCCGGACGTCGTGTACGCGCGGTGGGCGCGGGCGTTGCGGCTGCCCGGGGTGCGCGGCCTGGTGGTCGGCCGGGCGCTGCTCTACCCGCCGGACGACGACGTGGCCGCCGCCGTGGACCTGGCCGGATCGCTGCTCCCCACCGGGCAGCAGGCGTGAGCGCCGTCGAGGCGCACCTGCCCTGGGGCACGAGCGCCCGGGCGCCGTGGGCGCTGGAGGTCACCCCCGAGCGGGCCGGCTGGCGCTACGCCGGTCTGCGGGTGCTCACCCTGCCCCCCGGTGGCGCGGTCACCTTCGACACCGGCGACGAGGAGATGCTGGTCCTGCCGCTGGCCGGCGCCGCGACGGTGCACTGCGACGGGCTGAGCCTCGCCCTGGCGGGCCGCGCCTCGGTGTTCGCGGCGGTCACCGACTTCGCGTACCTGCCGCGGGACGCCACGGTGACGGTGCGGGGCGAGGGCCGGTTCGCCCTGCCGTCGGCGCGCGCCACCCGCCGGTTGTCGCCCCGCTACGGCGCGGCCCGGGACGTGCCGGTCGAGCTGCGCGGCGCGGGCCCGGCCAGCCGCCAGATCAACAACTTCTGCTCCCCGGAGGCCTTCGACTGCGACCGACTGGTCGCCGTGGAGGTGCTCACCCCCGGCGGCAACTGGTCGTCCTACCCGCCGCACAAGCACGAGGAGGAGCGGACCCACGACGACGGCCGGGTCGAGGCGGAGTTGGAGGAGATCTACTACTTCGAGGTGGCCGGCGGCGTGCCCGGCGACCCCGGGGGCCCGGTCGGCTACCAGCGCGTCTACGGCACCGCCCGGCGGCCGATCGAGGTGCTGGCCGAGGTGCGCGGCGGGGACGTGGTGCTCGTCCCGTACGGCTACCACGGGCCCTCGATGGCCGCCCCCGGCTACCACCTCTACTACCTCAACGTGCTGGCCGGGCCCGGCCCGACCCGGAGCATGGCCTGTGTGGACGACCCCCGGCACCACTGGGTCCGCGGCAGCTGGACGGACCAGCCGGTCGACCCGCGGCTGCCGCTGACCGGCCCGACGACGCGGGAGGCGTGATGCCCAGACTGACGGTGGCGCAGGCGCTGGTGACGTTCCTGGCCCGGCAGTGGTCCGAACGCGACGGCGTGCGGCGGCGGCTGATCCCGGCCTGCTTCGGCATCTTCGGCCACGGCAACGTCGCCGGGATCGGAGAGGCGCTGGCCGGGCCGGCGGGCGCGGAGCTGCCGTACCACCTGTGCCGCACCGAGCAGGGCATGGTGCACACCGCCGCCGCGTACGCCCGGATGACCGACCGGCTCAGCACCCTGGCCTGCACCACCTCGATCGGCCCGGGCGCGACGAACCTGGTCACCGGCGCCGCCGGGGCCACCGTCAACCGGCTGCCGGTGCTGCTGCTGCCCGGCGACATCTTCGCCACCCGGGTGGCCAACCCGGTGCTCCAGGAGCTGGAGGACCCCCGGTCCTACGAGGTCAGCGTCACCGACGCGCTGCGGCCGGTCTCCCGCTACTGGGACCGGATCAACCGGCCGGAGCAGTTGCCGGCGGCGCTGCTGGCCGCGATGCGGGTGCTGACCGATCCGGTGGAGACCGGCGCGGTCACCCTCGCGCTGCCCCAGGACGTGCAGGCGGAGGCGTACGACTGGCCGGCGGAGCTGTTCGCCGAACGGGTCTGGCACGTGCCGCGTCCCCGCCCGGACTCCGCCGCGGTCGCCCGGGCCGCCGGGGCCGTCACCGCGGCGCGGCGGCCGCTGGTGGTGGCCGGCGGCGGGGTGATCTACAGCGGGGCGTGCGCGGCGCTGCGCCGATTCGCCGAGGAGCACGGGGTGCCGGTCGCCGAGACGCAGGCCGGCACCGGTGCCCTGCCGTACGGTCACCCGCTCGCGCTCGGCGCGGTCGGGGTCACCGGCACGACCGCCGCCAACGAGATCGCGGCGGGCGCGGACATGGTGATCGGGGTGGGCACCCGCTACAGCGACTTCACCACCGCCTCCGGCACCCTCTTCGGCGAGGACGCCCGGTTCGTCAACGTCAACGTCACCGGCTTCGACGCCGCGAAGCTCTCCGGGGTGCAGGTCGTCGGGGACGCCCGGGAGTGCCTGGCGGCGCTGGACGCGGCGTGCGCGGGCTGGGGCACCGAGCCGGCGTACCGGGCGTCCGTGGCGGAGCTGAGCGAGCGGTGGGTGGCCGTGGCGGACCGGGCCCGGCACGCCGACCCCGAGGCGCCGCCCACCCAGACCGCCGTGATCGGCGCGGTCAACGACGCCGCCGGGCCGCGCGACGTGGTGGTCTGCGCCGCCGGGTCCATGCCCGGCGACCTGCACCGGCTGTGGCGCAGCGCCGACCCGAAGAGCTACCACGTCGAGTACGGCTACTCCTGCATGGGCTACGAGATCCCCGGCGGGATCGGCGTCCGGCTGGCCGCGCCGGACCGCGAGGTCTTCGTGCTGGTCGGTGACGGCTCCTATCTCATGCTGCCCAGCGAGCTCGCCACCGCGGTGGCGGAAGGGGTCAAGCTGGTCGTCGTGCTGGTGGACAACCAGGGGTTCGCCTCGATCGGCCGACTCTCGGAGAGCGTCGGCGCGCAGCGGCTCGGCACCGCCTACCGCGACCGGGCCGGCGGCCGGCTCCCGGTCGACCTGGGCGCGAACGCGGCGAGCCTCGGCGCGGACCTGATCCGGGTGACCACCACGGCGCAGCTGCGGGCCGCGCTGGCCACCGCCCGGGCGGCGGAGCGCACCACGGTCGTCCACGTCGAGACCGACCCGTTCGAAGCCGGCCCGGACGGCGGCGCCTGGTGGGACGTGCCGGTCGCCGCCGTCTCCACCACCGCGCGGACGCGGGCCGCCAGGGAAGCGTACGAGGCCGGGTCCAAGGCCCGCCGTACCCGCCTGAGCGGTGAAGCCACGGCCTGAACGGGGTCCGGCCCGCCCCCGAGCGGCGACACCGCCCACACCGGCCCGATCGGGACGCCCCGCGCCCTCGTCACGGGTGCCTGCGGTGGTGGGAGGTTGGACGGGTGCCTGCCGGGTAAGCGCCGCCATGGCCCATCGTCGTCCGGGCGACGGTCCCGTGCGCTCAGCGCTCGACGCGGTCGCCGAGCGGACCGTCCGGTCGGCGGCCGAGGCCCGCCGGCGCGGCGGCGCGGGCGGCCGGGTACGGCTGCGCCAGCTCGAGGTGACCGTCGTGATCGCGGTGCAGGCCGGACTGGCCGCGGCGCTCGCCGCCCTGATCGCCCAGCACCTGCTCGGCCCGGGTGCGCACGTCTTCGCCCCGGCCGCGGCGGTCGGCACCATCGCCACCGCCATCGGGCAGCGGGCCCGCCGTACCTTCGAACTGCTGGCCGGGGTCGGCATCGGCATCATGATCGGTGACGGGCTGCGGTTCCTGCTCGGCTCCGGGCCCTGGCAGACCGGGGCGGTGGTCGCGCTGGCGATCGCCAGCGCGTTGCTGGTGGCCGGCCGGGGCGGGGCGCTGGTCGGGCAGGCGGGCGGTACGGCCGTCCTGATCGCGACGCTCGCCCCGATGCAACGGGGCCTCGAGCTGCCCCGCATCTTCGACGCGCTGGTCGGCGGCGCGGTCGGCCTGCTGGTGGTGGCGCTGCTGCTGCCGATCAATCCGCTGCGGGTGCTGGACCGGGCGGCCGCGCCGCTCTTCGCCGCCGTCACCGAACAGCTGCACGCGGTGGCGGACGCCCTGTCCCGCCGCGACGCCGACGCCGCCATCCGGGCGCTGGACCGGCTGCGGGGGCTGGACGCGGACATCGGGCGGCTGAACGAGTCGCTCAGCGGGGCGGAGGAGGTGGTGACGCTGGCGCCGGCCCGCTGGCACCGCCGGGCGCGGTTCCACCGTTACGCCCGCACCGCGGAACACCTGGAGCGCCTGATCCTGATGAGCCGGGCGTTGGCCCGCTGGAGCGCGACCGCCCTCCAGTACGGCGAACCCGTCCCGGCGCACCTGCCCCGGGCGGTTCGTCGGCTGGGTGACGGCATCGCGGAGCTGCGCCGGGCGAGCCGGGCCGATCAGGAGCCCGAGCGGACCCGGCAGCTGGTCCGGGAAAGCGCCCACCTCGCCGGCCGAGCCTGGGCGGAGGGGGTGCGGTCGTACGGGGACGCCCTGGTCACCGATCTTCGTACCGCCGGCAGCGACCTGCTGCGGGGGACGGGGTGCCATCCGGACGACGCCAACCGGATGGTGCGCCAGGCGGCGCTGGCCGGGGCGGCCGAGGTCCGTCCGCCGCTGCGCCGGGAGCTGCGCCGGCCGCGGCGTACCAGGATCACCGGCACCCGGCGGCGGGCGCGGCTGGCCAAGCAGGCCCGACCCGAGGGCCGGGCAGTCGCGTCGCACCCGCCCGCGCGCTGAAGCGCTGCGCGGCACCTGGGCCGCGGGGCGAACCCCGGGTGCCGCGTGGGGCGGCACCCGGGGTCGCGCCGGTCACCGGGCGCGGCCGGCCCGGTCAGGTGGCGACGCGGGCCAACAGCGTGAATGCCCGGACCGGATCGTCGGCGAGCTGGGCGCGGTCGGCCTCGGCGATCAGCGTCGCCCAGTCGGCCGGCGCGCTTCCCCGGACGACCGCGGACTGGGCGGCCTCGCGGGCCACCGCGAGGATCGCGTCGTTCCGCGCGGCGGAGCCCTGACCCGTGCCGAGCTGCCGGCCGAGCGGCCGCAGCACCTCCGGCGCGTTGCTGAGTGAGCCGTCGGCGTTCCAGTTGCCCGGCGCCAGCGCCGCGCGCAGCTCCGGCCGCTGGTCGGCCACGGCCGCCAGCCCGGACCGGCCGTGGTCGGTCCGCAGCCCCCAGCCGAACGGGTACAGCGGCTGGTAGTCCCGGTCGCCGACGTTGATCGGCACCTGGGCCTCGCTGCGCGGCCAGGTCACCGGGAGCCGGCCGGTGAAGGGCCGCCGGCCGAAGAGGACGTCGGCGACACCGGCGCCCTCGCTGCCGGGCAGCCACGACGCCACCAGGGCGTCGATCGTGCCGAGCTGGTCCGTCACGACCTGCGGCCGTCCGGAGACCACGAGGACGACGCACGTCTCGATCTCGGCGCAGACCTTGTCGATCACGGCCTGGTCGGCGGGCTGCAGGCGCAGCGACTTCCCCTCCTGCTGGGGCGTCGAGCACCAGCCGCACTCCGGGCCGCCGACGTCGCCGTACCCCTCGGCGTACGGCGTCTCGCCGACCACCACCACGCCGACGTCGGTGCCGGCGGTGGGCGCCGAGGCGTCCGCGCTGTAGGTGACCTCGGCCTGCGGGGCCACCTGCCGGATGCCCTCCAGGATCGTGGTGCCGGGGATGAGGTCGCCCGACTGGCCCTGCCAGGTGATCGTCCAGCCGCCGGCCTGGTTGCCGATGTCGTCGGCGTTGCGACCGGCGACGTACAGGTTGGCGTCGCGGCGCAGCGGCAGCGCCCGCCCGGCGTTCTTCAGCAGCACCTGCGACTTCGCCACCGCGTCCCGGGCGATCGCCCGGTGCTTCGCGCTGCCGACCTGGTCGACGTTCGCCGCCGAGGCGTACGGCTGCTCGAAGAGCCCGAGCTCGAACTTCTTGCGCAGGATGCGCCGCACGGCGTCGTCGAGGCGGGCCCGGCCGACCCGACCGGCGGTCACCTCGGCCAGGAGCAGCTCTTCGAACTGCGGGGCGCTGTTCGGTTCCATGAACATGTCGGTGCCGGCGTTCACGCCGACCCGCACCTTGTACGCGGTCAGGCCGGTGTTGGTCGGCTCAGCCGGGTCGGGGATCTGGTGGATGCCCTCCCAGTCGGAGATCAGGAACCCGTCGAAGCCCATCCGGCCCTTCAGGACGTCGGTGAGCAACTCCCGGTTGGCGTGCATCTTGGTCGGGTTGCCGAGCCCGTCCTCGGTCCAGTCCACGCTGGAGAAGGAGGGCATCACGCTGCCGACGTCGTGTCGCCACACGGCGGGACCGTAGGGCGAGAGGTCGGTCCTCGCGAAGTGGGCGCGGTCGGTCACCGTCACGCCCTGGTCGATGGGGTACCGCTGCTCCCACCACGGCTTGCCCTCGTTGGCGGCCGCGGTGGTCTCGTCGTAGTCGGTGTCACCGTCGCCGGCGTAGTGCTTGGCGGTGGCCAGCACCCGGTCGGCGTCGTCGAGCTGGCCGGCGCGACGCCCCTGCAGGCCGTCGATGACGCTCTCCATCGGGATGACCAGCGCCGGGTCCTCGCCGAAGCTCTCGTAGCTGCGCCCCCACCGCTCGTCGCGGGAGACGCACACGCACGGAGCGAAGTTCCACGGGATGCCGGTCGCGCGCACCTCGGTCGCGGTGGCATGCCCGATCCGCTCCACCAGGGCGGGGTCGCGGGTGGCCCCGAGGCCGACGTTGTGCGGGAACACGGTGGCCCCGTACACGTTGCCGTGCCCGTGCACGGCGTCGATGCCGTAGATCATCGGGATCTGCAGCCGGGTGCTCAGCGCCTGGGCCTGGAACTCGTTGACCATGTCGACCCAGGCGGCCGGGGTGTTGGTGGCGGGCGTCGAGCCCCCGCCGGACAGCACGGAACCGAGCCGCCACTGCGCGACCAGGCTGGGATCGGCGGCGACGGCGGCCCGCTCGGCCTGGGTCATCTGGCCGATCTTCTCCTCGACCGTCATCCGGCCGAGCAGGTCGGCGACGCGCCGGTCGACCGGCAGTCTCCGGTCGAGATACGGCAGGCCGTGCGCGTTGACCACCAGGACCGGCTGACCGCCGACGGTGGCGCCGGTGGCGGCCGTGGTGAGCGTCAGTGGGATGGTCTCGGCCGTCTCCGCCGTCCGGTCGCCGTGGACGGTGACGGTGATCGGCCGGGCGGTGCCGGACCGGCTGCCGGCCGGGAAGGTCAGTGCGCCGGCGACCGGGGCGTAGTCGACGCCGGCCGTGGCGGTGCCGCTGCCGGTGGTGTAGCGGACGGTCGTCGGGGCCGCCAACGGGCGTCCGTCCGACGTGGTCACCGAGACGGTGACCGCCGCCCGGTCGCCCTCGCCGACGGTCTGGACCAACCGGTCGGCGGCGACGGTGACGGTCTGGGTGCTCGCGGCCGAAGCGGACGACGCCGGCAGCAGCGATGCGGCCAGGACGACGGTTCCGACGAGTGCGACGCGGCTGCGCCAGCATGAACTCATGTGGTGCCTCCCTACGGGAGTCGGCCGCCCGCACCCTCTCGGTGCGGGACCGCCCTCGTCCCGGTAAGGAATCCTTCCCAATCCCATCAGGGCGCGTCAATATTACAGCGCAATTAAAGTCGGACGGACGCGGGCGGCGGCGCCGGCCGGGTGGCGGCGAACGGGGCGCCTGGCGTTCGCAGCCGGTGCGAAACCCTTGGCAGAGCTGGTGTGCGGAGCGGTATGCTCCCTCGCGATGATGACCCCTCGTGGCAGATTGGGGGTCCCGTCCGCGCAAGGTGAGTGCTGATGCACCCCCCGGCCGCGGATGCGGATTCTCGCCTTTCCTTCTGGCGGCGCGTGCGCGAGTTCGCCGTGCCGGCGTCCATGATCGAGACTGCGACCGTCCGTCGCCGCGCCGGCGACTGGGCCGGGGCGTGCGCCGCCGCGCACGTCGACGTCGACCCGAGCCTGCGCGCGGTGGCCCGCACCCACGGCCGGGAACTCGCGGCCCGGGTCCGGGCCGACCTCCGGGAGTTGACGCCCGACCTGTTGCGCTGGCACCTGCCGAGGATCGCCCCTGACGGGCTGCTGCGCCCCGGCCTGACCATCGCGCTCGCCCGGTACGACGCGGCCGGACGCGACGGCCACGCCGTGCACCTGGTGGCCCGCACGCCACCGGCCTGGGCGGACGCCGGTCAGCGCTTCAGCCTGGCGCTCTGGGACGGCCACCGGGACGGCCGGCACCCCCATCCACACCCCGACCGTCGGTTCCGTCTCGACCTGCACCGTCACCTCTGGGACGCGCGTCGGGCCGACGAGCTGAGGACGCGGTCGGGGGCGGACCGGTTGCCTGCCGACCGCCACCCAGCACTGGACGCCGGTCCGTCGCCGGCGGCGCCGCCAGGGCTGAACTGCGCGGTGGACAGGTGGGCGGCCGAGGCCGAGATCCTGCTCCGCGCCGAGGGGCGGACCGGCGGTGCCGTCGCCGTACGACTCGGCCGCCGTCGACTCGTCCTGCAGGTGAATCCGGACGGGGGCGTCCTCCGGTCGCCGTCGGTGGTCGCCCGGCGGGCCGAGGAGCTGCCGGTGCTCCCGGATGCCGCGACCTGGGTGCTGCCGGACCTGGCACTGCTCCGCGCCGGGCTGATCGAGGTCGACCGGCTGCACCCGCTGGTGGCCTCGGCGCTGGCACCCGAGCATCGGGCGGCCGGCGTGCCCTGGGTCCCGCAGCGCGCCGGGCAGCCACGGCTCGTGCGGTGCCGGGGCGCCCAGCACCGGATCGGCCTGGTCGACGGGGTGCTCGTCGCGCTGGACCACGACCCGGCCGAGGTCCGCCGGGAGGAACTGCTGGCCGCGCTGACCGGCACCCCGCTCGCCTGCCTGCGGGCGATCGACGAGGCGCACCGCCACCCGGAATGCCTCGACGACGTCCGGGCCCGGCTGGACCACGGCGACAGCGCCGGCGCGCTGGCCGCCGTCGAGGCGCTGCTCGGCCCCGACGCGCTGCTGCGCGCCGGCGCGCTGCGCGACGAACTGGAGACGGCCGCGTCGCGGCGGGTCACGTACGGGCTGTTCCGGGCGGGGCTGGCCGGAAGCGGGCCCGGCCCCGAGCATGCGGACCGTCGCCGTACCCGTGACCGCCGCTCCCGCCCGCGCCACGGCAGCTCGCGCTGACCGGCGGGCCCGACCCCGCCGCGCTGTCCCACCCGTCACGAGCCCACAAGGTGATCACACATGCTCATGTCGACCGACATCTCCACCGAAGCCACCCAGCTCGCGGTCGCCGCCGAGCTGCTCGCCCTGCTGGGCGACACCACCACCGAACCGCGCCCCGACACCCAGTTGGAAGCCCTGACCCTGGCCGTCGCCGCCGACCTGCCGGTGCTGCTCTGGGGCGAGCCGGGGATCGGCAAGACCGCGGCCCTGACCCAGCTCGCCGCGTCTCTGGACCTGCCGCTGACCACGGTGATCGCCAGCGTCCACGAGCCGTCCGACTTCTCCGGGCTGCCGGTCGTCGGCGACGACCCCGCCGTGCAGGGTGTGCCGATGGCCCCGCCGGACTGGGCCGTGCGCCTGGTCCGCGCCGGCCGGGGGCTGCTCTTCCTCGACGAGCTGTCCACCGCGCCGCCGGCGGTGCAGGCCGCCCTGCTCCGCCTGGTGCTCGAACGCCGCATCGGCGCCCTGCGGCTGCCGCCCGGCGTACGGATCGTGGCCGCCGCGAACCCGCGCTCCTCCGCCGCGGACGGGTGGGAGCTGAGCCCGCCGCTGGCCAACCGATTCGTCCATCTCCAGTGGACCCACGACCACGAGGTCGTCGTACGCGGCCTCGGCGGGACCTGGCCCCGGGCGGCCCTGCCCCGGCTCGACCCGCGGCGGCTGTCGGCGGCCGTCGCCTTCGCCCGCCGCGCGGTGTGCGGGCTGCTCTCAGCCCGGCCGACGCTCGTGCACCGGCTGCCCACCACCGAGGGTCGCCGGGGCGGCCCCTGGCCGTCGCCGCGGAGCTGGGAGATGACGCTGCGCCTGATCGCCTTCGCGACCGCGGCGGGCACCTCTCGTGAGGTGCTGTCGATGCTGGTCCGGGGCGCCGTCGGGGACGGCCCGGGGCTGGAGCTGCTGGCCAGCATGGACCGGATGGACCTCCCGGACCCGGAGGTGCTGCTGGCCGATCCGGCCGGCGCCGTCCTGCCCGAGCGGGGTGACCTGCGCCAGGCCGTGCTGGACGGCGTGGTGGAGGCGGTCCGCCGGCGTCCGGAGAAGTCCCGCTGGGACGCGGCGTGGACGCTGCTGGTCCGGGCGCTCGACACGGGAGCACCGGACCTGGTGGTCGTCCCCGCGTCGACCCTCGCCGCGCTGCGCCGCGAGGACTGGGACGTTCCGGCGTCGATCGAGCGGCTCGCCGGCGCGGTGTCGCTGTCCCGGCGGGCCGACGAGGCGGCGGCACGGGTGGCCGCCGCCGCGGGGGCCGGCCGGTGACCGCCGACCGCACCGGCATGCTGGACCTGGACAAGCTCTTCGCCGCCCGGCTGCACGCCGCCCGGGTCCGGCCCTACCTGGCGACGGCACTGTTCGCCCTGCACGTGGTGCCGTCGCGGCAGGTCCACACGATGGCCGTGGACCCGCACTGGCGGTGCTACGTCGCACCGGCGTTCGTGGACCGGACTCCGGTCGAGGAACTCGCCGGGGTGTGGGTCCACGAGGTCTCGCACCTGCTGCGCGACCACCCCGGGCGCGGCGACCGGGTGGCGCGCGAACGGGGCCTGACCGGGCCGGGGGAACGGCTGCGGATGAACATCGCCGCCGACCTCGAGATCAACGACGACGTGTTCGGTGACGGCCTGGCCCGGCCCGACGGGGCCGTCGATCCAGGGCACCTGGGACTGCCCGAGGGCGAGCTGATGGAGGACTACCTGCGCCAGTTCCGGCTCGGGCCGCGTACCCGAGACCTGGCCTGGTTGGACTGCGGCAGCGGGGCCGACGGGCTGGCGCGCGGGTGGGACCTGGGACCCGACGGCGCGCACGGGCTCACCGCACAGGAGCGGGACGCGGTGCGGTTCCGGGTGGCCGAAGGCATCGCCGCCCGGCCCGGGACCACGCCGGCGGGCTGGCGGCGGTGGGCGGAGGAGGCGTTCCATCCACCGCAGCCGTGGCGGGAACTGCTGGGCGCGGCGGTCCGTTCGGCGGCCTCCGCCCCGGGGGTCGGGGAGGACTACACGTACGGGCGGCCGTCGCGGCGCTCCGCCGGCGTGCCCGGCGCCATCCTGCCGAGCCTGCGGCGCACGCCCCCTCGGGTCTGCGTGGTGATCGACACGTCGGGGTCGGTCAGTGACGCCGAACTGGGCAGCGCCCTGCTGGAGGTCGCCGCGATCTCCCGGGCCGTGGGCGGGCGGCGGGACCTGGTCAGCGTGCTGCCGTGCGACGCGGCGGCCCGGGTCGCGCATCAGCTCTGCCGCGCCGAGGACATCCCGCTGGTGGGCGGCGGCGGAACGGACCTGCGGACCGGTTTCGCCCGGGCCCTGCGGAGCCGGCCCCGACCGGACGTCGTCGTGGTGCTGACCGACGGGCAGACGCCCTGGCCGACCTCGCGGCCGTCGTGCCGGACGGTGGTCGGACTGTTTCCCCGCGCCCGGCCGGTGGACGAGGAGGATCCCGACTACGTGCCGGACTCGCCGCCGGACTGGGCGCGGGTGGTCGCCATCGGTTCCGCTCCCGCCGCCCGCTGAAGCGGATCAGGTCCCACCCGGGTGCGGGCCGAGGAACCGGTGCCTGGCGCGTTCTCGCAGGTGGATTGCCGTTCACCGATGGCGGGTAGGTGCCTGTTCAGCCACACGACGGGGGTGGCGGGAGAGAGGTAGACCAATGAGGACCGTGACGATAAGACGAAGCGTGCTAGCACTGGTGGCCGCGGCCGCCCTGCTGGCCGGTTGTGGCGACGGTGGCGACGGTGGCGGCGAACCGGAGTCGACCGGTCCCACCGACAACGGTGTCTCGGCACTCGCGCCGGACGAGATCCTGGCGCGGGCGACGACCGCGATGAAGGAGGCGAAGTCGTACCGGATCAAGGGCAGCATCAAGGCCGACGACGGCAAGATGGACCTCGACCTCCGGGTGGCCGGCTCCGACGTGGGCGGCAAGGTGTCGCAGGACGGCGCGACCGTGGAGCTGCTGGCGGTCGGGGGCCAGGAGTACATCCGGCCCGACGCGACGTTCTGGCAGCAGAACCTCGACAGCCCTGAGGCCGCGAGGAACGTCGTCAAGCTGATGGGCGACAAGTGGGCCAAGGTCCCGGCCGACAACAAGGACTTCGCCGACCTGTTCGGCGTGACCAGTGTCGACGAGATGCTCGAGCCCGACGGCCCGCTGACCAAGGGGGAAACCCGGGACATCGACGGCGTCCAGACCATCGGACTCGTCGACACCTCGGCGAAGGGCGGGACGATCTACATCGCGACCACCGGGAAGTCGTACCCGATCGCGTTGCAGAGCAAGGACGGCGCCGAGGGGCAGCTCACCTTCAGCGACTTCGGCGCCACCTTCGACGACGTGCAGGCGCCCCCGGAGGCCCAGGTGGTGGACTTCGAGGAGCTGCGGCGCAAGTGACGGCGGCACGGGCGGCGCGGCGCCGGCCGGTGTGCTCGTCGTGACCGGACTGCGGGCCGGACCCGTCGGTCACGTCGACCGGGTTCCGGCCCCGAACCGGTGACGCAGCGGACGGCGACATCCTGCGGCCCGCGCGGCCGGGCGACCGGGGCCGCGCGGGCTGTCGCCGGCGTCGGTCAGGCCAGGGCGGCCGGCCAGGGGTCGCCGGGACCGCTGTCCAGGGGAGGGATCGTTACGCTGCTCGCATGGCAGAGGAGGGCGTGCCGACCACGCAGGCCGAGGTGGTGACCTGGTCGGTGGACGACCCGATCGTGGCGGCGGTGCGGCAGGTGCTGGCGGCGATGCCGTCCGGGTGCACCTGGCTGCTGCCGGTGACCCAGGACGGTGAGGTCGTCGACTTCCGCGTCGCCGCCACCAGCGAACAGGGCCGCGACGTCTACGGCCGGGGAGCCGGGCGGGTGGGCGGGCTGCTCAGCGCGCTCTATCCCGGCATGGTCGGCGGCGTGCTGTGGCAGGCGTACCACCGGGTGCTGGCCAGCGGCGTGCCGGCCCGGGTGCCGGACTTCCGGTACGAGGGCAAGCAGGCCGGTGTGGTCGCCGACTCGCTGTTCGACATCAGCGTGCAGCGGGTGCTGGGCGGCCTGCTGGTGTGGTGGGAGCGGCTCGACGAGCACCAGCGTCGGATGGAGCGTACCGAGCTGCTGGGCAGCCTCGGCTGGGCGGAGTACGACCCGATCACCGGCCGCAGCGAGTGGTCGCCCGGCATGTACCGGATCTTCGAGCGTGATCCGGCGCTGGGTCCGCTGTCGCGGGCCGAGCAGTCCGCGGCGATCGTCCCCGACGACCACGGGCTGCGGGAGGCCGCCTGGCAGACGTTGGACAGCGGTGCGGCGTCGGACGTCACGGTGCGCTTCCGGGCGGGCTCGTCGGTGAAGTACCTGCGCATCCTCTCCGACGTCGCCCGGGACGCCGACGGCGCTCCGGTGAAGATCTACGCCGTGGTGCAGGACGTGACGGCCCGGGTGGCCTCGCGTACCGCCATCGAGCGGCTCAGCGACCAGCTGCACACCCGGGAGCTGACGGCGCTGGCGGAGCACCGCCTGGCCCGGCAGTTGCAGAACCTGATCCAGCCGGTGCCCCGCGAGCCGGTCCCGTTGGCCGGCCTCGAGGTGCTGGTCGGCTACCTGCCGGCGGAGAGCGCCGTGCAGGTCGGCGGGGACTGGTACCACGCGCAGACGTTGCCCGACGGGCTGGTCGCGCTCGCCGTCGGTGACGTCGCCGGGCACGGCCTGGAGGCGGCCAGCGGGATGGCGCACCTGCGGTTCGCGCTGGTCGCCTGGCTGTCGATCGGCATCCGGGACCCCGGAGCGCTGCTCGGGCACATGAACCGGCTCTGCGGGCAGCTGAAGATCACCGCGACCGCGGTGGTCGCCGTCTACGACCCGGCGACCCGGTCGCTGTCCTGGGCGCAGGCGGGCCACCTGCCCCCGTTGCTGGCGCGCGGCGGGACGACCGCCGAACTCGACCGGCCCGCGGGCATGCTGCTGGGCGCCGACGCCGACTCGACCTATCCGGTCGTCACCCCCCGGCTGCGCGGCGACGACCTGCTGCTCTTCTACACCGACGGGCTGGTGGAACGCCGGGTCGGCGACACGGTCGACCTGCTCGGCCCGGTGATGCGGACGCTGTCCGACATCTCCCGTGACCCCGACGCACGGACCCTGCCGCGGCTGCGCGACGTGCTGCACCAGCCCAGCCCGGAGGACGACACCTGCACCCTGGCCGTGCGCGTGCTGCGCTGACCCGTCCTCAGAGGCGGAACCGGAGCCGCACCACCGTCCCGGCCGGGGTCGGCTCGACGGCGACCTCGTCGCAGATCCGGGCGACGATCGCCAGCCCCCGACCGCGGATCGCCTCGGCGGTGGGCATCTCGCGGACCACCGTGCGCGGTCCGCCCTGGTCGACGACGTCGCAGACGAGCTGGCCCGCCTCGGCCCACACCCGTACCAGACCGCCCCCGTGGGTGTGCTGCAACGTGTTGGTCGCCAGTTCGCTGACCGCCAGCGCGAGCAGCTCCACCCGGGTAGCCGGCAACCCCCGGGCCAGGGCCCGGGAACAGACGAACGCGCGGACATGCACCAGGTCGTCGGCGTGCGCGTACGGCATGGTGGCGACGGCGCCGGACGGGGTGGCGGGACGGTCAGACATCGTCGTCCTCCAGCGGCCGTCGGGCCGTCACCGCGGGTCCACGCCGTCGTCGGTGGGCGGTCGCAGCAGGTCGGCGACGCCGGTGATCGCCAGGACGTTCGCGACGGGCCCGCGGGCGTTGACCACGTACAGCCGGCCGCCGGCCGCGCGGGCCGCATGGTGGGCGGTGACCAGGCCGTGGATGCCGGTGGAATCGAGGAAGTCGAGTGCCCCCGCGTCGACCAGCACGACCTGGGCGTCGGCCACGGCGGTCAGCAGCGCGGCCGTCAGCTCCTCCCGGGCGGCGAGGTCACACTCACCGGCGAGCCTCACCACCGCCCGCCCGGGTTCGGTGGACGTCGTCGCCTCGAAGCGCGCCATAGGGCAGCTCATCCTTCCCCGCGCGGAGCAGTCGGCCGGTTCGCGCACATGATGTCACCTTGTCGGCGACCGTCGCGCCCGACGCGGCAGCCGGCGGCCCGGCTGCGGGGACACCGGCCGGCGCCCCGGCCGCTGGTGACCGCCGCCGGCGTGGCTGCGACGCAGGTGGGGGCGGGTGGCGACCGGTCCCGCGGGTCAGCCGGCGGGCTCCAGCCAGGCCACCGCCCGGCGCACGGTGGCCTCGGGTACGTCGTGCCCACCGTCGAACTCGTCGTAGGTGACGTCGTAGCCGAGGGTCTGCAGGCGCGGCACGAGGCTCCGGCTGCACCGGTCGATCGGCAGCACCCGGTCGGCGGTGCCGTGCGAGACGAAGACGCGCGGCGTGCCGTGGGTGAGCAGCGGGGCGGCGAAGCCGGGGGAGAAGGCCAGGACGGCGTCGAAGACGTCGCCGTTGATCAGGCCGATCGACAGCGCGTACGACGCGCCGTCGGAGAACCCGCCGATCAGCATGCCGGCGATCGGGTAGCCGGCGACGATCTCCTGGAGCACCCGGTCGATCCGCCGTACGTCGGGGCCGAAGCCGACACCGATCATGTCCCAGGTCGCCGCGGCGGACTGCGGCGCGACGAGCAGCAGGCGTTGGTCGTCGGCGACCGGCAGCATCAGTTCCAGGGCCTGCCGGGGTGACCCGCCGGCGCCGTGCAGCAGCAGGGCCAGCCGGTACGGGCCGGCGTCCGCCGGCGCCGGCACGTAGGCCTGGGCGACCAGCTCACCGTCCGGTGCGTCGAACGACACCAGGCCGGTGCGGTCCGTGGCGGCGACCGGTGGACCCGGTCGTACGCTCAGGCGGCCGTGCCGGGAGTTCTCCTCCGGCTGCTCGTGCGGTCGGGCGGTCTCCGGGGTGATCGGCATGGGTGCCTCCGCTTCGGCGGGACTGTCCGGCGGGCTACCCGGTTCGGCGCGAAGCAATCCCACCCCGGCGGGGGAAGTGGTCCGGCGCGCGTAAGGGCGCCTGAAGCGAATCGTAAGCGGGGTCCGGCAATGTTCTGGGTGTCACCGGAGAGCACCACCGACAACCAGGAGATCCCGATGCGCAAGCTCATCAACTCGACCTACATCACCCTCGACGGCGTCATCGAGAACCCCATGTGGACCATGCCGTACTTCGACGAGGAGGCCGCCGCCTTCGCCGCCGGGCAGACCGACGAGGCCGACGCGCTGCTGATGGGTCGGATCACCTACGACGGCATGTCCGCCGCGTGGCCGACCCGGGACGAGAGCGACCCGAGCACCGGCGCCGCCTACTTCAACAACGTCAAGAAGTACGTCGCCTCGACCACCCTGACCGACCCGACCTGGAAGAACAGCGAGGTGCTGCAGGGCGACCTGATCGAGGAGGTGACCCGGCTCAAGGCGCAGGACGGCAAGGCCATCCTCCAGTACGGCTTCGGCTCGGTCACCACCCAGCTGATCGCGGCCGGTCTGCTGGACGAGGTCCGGTTCTGGATCCACCCGGTGCTGGAGGGCGGCGACAGTGTGACCGCACCGCTGAAGGACTTCAAGGCGTCGTTCGAGCTGGTCGACACGAAGGTGCAGCGCAGCGGCGTGATCATCGCCTCGTACCGGCCGAAGGCGGCCCGCTGACGGACGCGCTCTCCAGCTGGGCCCGGGCCTCGCCCGGGCCCAGCTTGCCGCCCTCGGTGACCAGCGCGTCGAAGCGCTCCCGGCCGAGGGCGGCGACGAGTCGTACCGTCACCCGGTCGGTCTCGTCGCGCTCCGCCGGCGCGGCCGGGGCCCGGGCGGCGTCCCGCGCGGCGGCCGCGGCGCCCAGCAGGCGGGCCGCGACCTCGGGCGAACGCACCGCCGAGGCCATCCCCTCCAGCGCGTTGACCGCGTCGCGCGGTGACTCCATCGCCTGCGCGGCGTCGAACGCCTCGACGTGCAGGGCCAGCCCGGCGGCCTGGTCGCCGTTCTGCTCGGCCGCGTAGCCCAGCTCGACCAGGACCATCGGCAGGTACAGCGCGGGCTGCGTCTCGCGGCGGCCCTGCTCGGCGAGGCGCGTCAGGTGCGTGACGGCCACGTCGAGCTTGCCCTCGCGGCGGGCGGCCAGGCCGAGGCCGATCTCCGCGAAGATCATCGCGTTCGGCGCGTCCTGCTCCACCGCCAGCTGGTACGCGCGCTCGGCCAGCTCCCGGCCCTGCGCGTAGTCGCGGGTCTGCGTCGCCAGCCAGGCCAGCCAGGACAGCTTGCTGCCCACCTCGGGCCAGAGCGACAGCTCCTCGGCCCAGCGCAGCCCCTCCCGGTGCAGGGCGGCGGCGCGCTCGTGCTCGCCGCGCATCTCGGCCAGGCCGCCCACCCAGTCGGTCGCCTGCAACCGCCCCCAGCGGTCGCCGACCTGCGCGAACAACGCCGCACTGCGGGTACCGGCCTGCTCCAGCGTGGCCAGGTCGCCGGTGGCGTGGGCGAGCTTGGCCCGCGAGCTGAGCACCGCCGCCTCGGTCCAGGGGTCGTCGACGGTGGCGGGCAGCAGCTCCGCCGCGAGGGGCAGGTCACTGCGCTCGATGACCGCGTTCGCGACGAACCATGCGGCCCGGCCGCCCGGGTCGCCGGCCAGGGCGGCGCGCAGGTCGCCCGGCGCGATCGGCTCGCCCTGCAACAGCGCGAACCCGGCCCGCCACGGCGCGGCGCGCGCCTCCTCGGCCGGGTCGCCCCGCATCGCCAGCGCCCGCCGCGCCTCGGTGAGCCGGCCGCGCAGGAACCAGTACCAGCTCAGCGCGACCGCCATGCGCAGCCCGCCGCCGTGGGCCAGCGCCGAGCGCAGGTTCGCCGTCTCGGCGTCGAGCCGGGCCAGCCATTCCTGCTGGTCGGCGCCGCGCAGCTCCGGGTCGGTGCGCTCGGCCAGGTCGGTGTAGTACGCCGCGTGCCGCGCCCGGACGTCGTCGGCGTCCGCCAGCCGTTCCAGGCAGAACGCGGCGACCGACTCCAACAGCCGGTAGCGGGGGCTAATGCCCGAGTCGTCCACCACCACCAGCGAACGGTCCACCAGCCGGGCCAGCGCGTCGAGGTCGGTCCGGCACACCTGCTCGGCCGCGTCGGGCGTGCAGCCGTCGCTGAACACCGCGAGCCGGGCCAGCACCCGGCGGTCGGCCTCGGCCAGCAGGTCCCAGCTCCAGCCGATCACCGCGGTCAGCGTGCGCTGCCGTGGCGGCATGTCCCGCTGCGCGGTGGCGAGCAGCCTGAACCGGTCGTCGAGCCGGTCCACCACGCCCTGCACGCCGAGCGCGCGTACCCGGGTCGCGGCCAGTTCGAGGGCCAGCGGCAGGCCGTCCAGCCGGCGGCAGAGCTGCGCCACCGCGGGCGCGGTCCGCTCGTCGAGGTGGAAGCCGCGGTGCTGCGCGGCGGCGCGGGCGGCGAACAGCCGGGCCGCGGCCGAGCGCCGGACCGCGTCGAGGTCGCGGTCGTGCTCGGGTACGGCCAGCGGCGGCACCTCCCAGAGCAGCTCACCGGTGAGGCCGAGCGGTTCCCGGCTGGTGGCCAGCACGGTGACGCCGGCCGCGTCCCGCAGCAGCCGGGCGACCAGCGCGGCGACCGGCTCGATGACGTGCTCGCAGTTGTCCAGCACGAGCAGCAGCTGCCGGTGCCGGAGCACTGCGGACAGCCGGTCGACGGCGGACACGCTGGCGCCCGCCGCCTCGCGCAGGTCCAACGCCCCGAGCACCTCGTCGGCGACGCGCGGGTCGCCGACCGGCAGCGGCGCCAGCTCCACCAGGTGGGCGCCGTCCGGGAGGACCAGCTCGCGGGCGGCCTCGGTGGCCAGCCGGGTTTTGCCGACCCCGCCCGGCCCGGTCAGCGTGACCAGCCGCTGCCGCGGGAGCAGGGCGCGCAGCTCGGTCAGCGCCTCGGCCCGTCCGACCAGCCCGTCGAGTCGGGCCGGCAGGCTGTTCCGGATGATCGCGGCTTTCGGCGGGGCGCTCAGGCCGGCGTCCTGTTCGAGGATCCTGCGGTGCAGGGCGACCAGCTCCGGCCCCGGGTCGAGGCCCAGCTCGTCGACGAGTCGGTCGCGCAGCTCGGCGTAGCTGTCCAGGGCCTCGGAGGCGCGACCGGCCGCGTAGAGCGCGCGCATCTGCAACGCCCGCAGCCCCTCGCGCAGCGGGTGCCGGGCGACCAGCTCGGCCAGGTCGGCGGCGACCAGGTCGTGCTCGCCGCGGGCCAGCCGGGCGTCGGCGAGCCGTTCGTGCACCACGAGGCGCTGCTCGGCCAGGCGGGTGGCCTCGGCGCGGGCGAACTCGGCGTCGGCCACGTCGGCGTACGCGTCGCCGCGCCACAGCGCGAGGGCGGCGGTCAGCCGGTCCACGTCGGTGGCGGTGGCCAGCTCCGCGAACCGGTCGGCGTCCACCGCCCCGGTCCGCAGCAGGTAACCGGGCGGCCGTGACTCGACCAGCTCGCGCGCGCCCGGCTCGGCGTCGTTGAGCGCCTTGCGCAGCTGGGACACCCGCACCTGGAGGGCGCCGGCCGGATTGGCCGGGACGTCGGCACCCCACAGGTCGTCGATCAGGCGGTCCGCCGAGACCACCTGGTTGCGGTGGGCCAGCAGGTCGGCCAGCAGCACCCGGACCTTGGTGCCGGGTACGACGACCGGCTCGCCGGCGTCCGTGCTGACAGCGAGCGGCCCGAGCACCCCGAACTGCACGGCCGCCATCCTAGCGAGGCGGAAGGCGACCTGAAGCGGACCGTAAGCGCCGTGCCCCACCGTGGGCGTATGGACATCCACCACGAAGAACACGGCATCGGCGAGGGCCGCCCGCTGGTACTGGTCCACGGCGCGCTCTCCGGCATCGGCACCTCGTTCGGCAGGATCCTGCCGCTGCTGGCCAAGAGCCGGCGGGTGATCGCGATCGAGCTGCAGGCCCACGGTCGCACCCCGGACATCGACCGTCCGCTGACCGTGGAGAACTTCGCCGCCGACGTGGTCGAGCTGCTCGACCGCCTCGGTGTCGAGCGGGCGGACCTGTTCGGCTGGAGCATGGGCGCGGCGGTCGCGCTGCGCCTCGGCACCGATCACGCCGACCGGGTCGGGCGGCTGGTGCTCGCCTCGGTGAGCTTCGACGACGCCGGCCTGCACCCGGGACTGTTGGACGGCATCCAGGACCTGCAACCGGAACACCTGCACGGCTCGGAGTTCCACGAGGAGTACCTGCGGACCGCGCCCGACCCGGCCGGCTGGTCCAACCTGGTCACCAAGATGAAGGTCCTGGACGCGAACCTGCCGCAGTGGACGCCCGAGCAGATCCAGGCGCTGGCCGCGCCCACGATGATCGTGCTGGCCGACTCGGACATCGTCCAGCCCGAGCACGCCGTGCGGATGTTCCGGCTGCTCGGCGGGGCGGTGGCCGGCGACCTGACCGGCCTGCCGGCCTGCCGCCTGGCCATCCTGCCCGGCACCACCCACACCACCATCCCGCACCGCGCCGACTGGCTGGCCCCGATGATCGACGAATTCCTGGACGAGGATCACCGCGGGTAGTTGTCTTCTCGCAACGGTCGCGGAAATTTCCACCCTGGGTAACCTGCGAGCATGAACGACGACGGGGCCTTCGACCCGGGGCTGGTGGGCCCCCGGCCGACCGCGGCGTCCGTGCTCATGTCCGAGGACTTCACCGCCGCCACCGTGACCGCCCTGCGGCACCGGTTGCGGGCGGCGGTCAGTGGCGCGGGACTCGTCGGCGACGAGGGCTACGACTTCGTTCTCGCCGTGCACGAACTGGCCACCAACGCGGTGCGCCACGGTGGCGGCCACGGCCACCTCGACCTGTGGCGCCAGGACGACGTGCTGATCTGCGAGGTCAGCGACCACGGAGCGACCGCCTCAGGTCTGCCCGTGCGGCTGCCCCCCGTCGACGTCGCCGGGGGACGCGGCCTGTGGCTGGCCCACCGGCTGAGCGAGGGCCTGCTGCTCACCCGAGGGGTCGACGGCGTCACCGCCACCGTGACCGCGTGCCTGGACGTCGTCGCCGGCCCGCCGGTCGTCGATGCCGCGGCGTCCGAGCCCCACCCGTCCGCCGAGGACGACCCGCGATGAGGCGGCAGCCGGGCTGACGGCACCGGATCAGCGCGGCCTACCCGGCCCCGGATCGATGGCAGCGGCGCCGGTCGACTCTGGACTCCGCCCGGTGCCGTCGGTGTTCGCCGTCAGGGTCGACGGCGCGTCGGGTCGGGCCCCCGATCCCACTGTTCGCCGCGCCTGCGGCGGTCCTCCCGTACGGCGCTGCGGATCGACCGCAGCGTGGCGTCGGGGGCGAAGATGAGCGCGTACCAGCGGTCGAGCATCGCGTGCAGGTCGCTGAGCGTGGCCGTCGCCCGTTCCGTCTGTTCCCGGGCGGTCCTCAGCTGCTCGCGGGCCGCCTGTGCCTCCGTCTCCAGCTCCGCCACCCGCACCCGCATCGGTTGCACGAGGGTCAGTGCCGCGTCGGTGAGCATGTCCGCCGCCTCCGCCTTGAACTTGCCGCGTTGGGCCACGACGGCGGCGATGGCGGCCAGGCCGCTGGCGCCGCCGAGCACGCCCAGCACCGACAGCACGACCTGCACCCACTGCGGGGCGGTGGTGGCATCGGTCGGCGGCGTCATCGTCGGCCCCCGGTGGGACAGTTGCCGGTGTCCACGTCGATGCTGCGGATCAGCCTGCGGAGGTCGAGCAGGATCTCCGTCGCGCGCCACCACGAACCCACCGCGACCGCGGTGATGAACGACGCCGCGGCGACCGCCATCCGGCCGGACATCACCAGCAGGGCGACGGAGTACATCCCGGCGAGGGTGCCCAGCAGGAGCATCGAGGCCAGTTCGATGCCGAGGGCGGTGGAGATCCGTCCCGGCCAGGTCAGGCCGAGCAGGCCGCCCAGCCCGACGAGGATGAGGCCCAGTTCCCAGCCGATCCGGATCGGGTGCGGCATCGCCATCTCCACCGAGGGTGGGCGCACGTTGAGGGTGATCAGCAGGAGCCCGCACACGGGCGCGGTGACCAGCACGGCGTTCTCGAACGGTCGCCGGTTGCGCCAGATCCGCATGCTCTGCACGGCAACTCCCTGAGGTCGGTGCGGGTACCCCGAGGAAGCGGTTGCCGGTTGCGTACGACCACGCTGCCCGGGTGGCACCCCCTGCTGGGCCGGGGTGTGACGACGAGCGCCATCGGTGGTCGACACCTCTAGTCATACCACCCGTTTCCGGTCGCCCCAAACTGATGGGATCCGACATAAGCGCTGGTCAGCGGTGGTGCGAGCGGCCTGGGACGGGCAGCCGCGGGAGGCTGGAGGGCGCGCCGGGCGACGTCCGGATGTCCCCTCTCGACTGTCGAGAACCGCGGCTTCGCCGCCACTCAGGAACAAGACACCTTCGGTGCAAACGACAGAAAGACCGCAAAACACCCGTGGGTGTGGTCACCGGGCGCCGGCGGCGGAGCGTTTGCCGACCGTGGGCGCGGGTAGCCACGCTGCCTCGCCACGGGAAGGACGTCACATGGCCGAGCTGAAGTTCGTCGACAAGGTCGCCGCACGGGCGGGCGTACCGCCGGAGACGGCGCGGTCCCTGACCGAGGCCACCCTGGGCACCCTCACGCAGCGGATCAGTGGCGGCCAGGCCGGCGCCCTGGCCGGCCATGTCGCCGACGAGCTGAGCCCGTTGCTGATCAAGGGCACGGAGGATCCGGAGGCGTTCGGCTACGACGAGTTCCTGCGTCGGGTGGCCGAGCGCGCCGGGGTGGACCACGGGGTCGCCGAGCGCGGCGTGCGGGCCGTCCTGCAGACCCTGCACCGGGTGGTCGGACACCGGGAGTTCGAGGACGCCATGGTGCAGCTGCCGGCGGACCTCCGGGCGCTGGCCGAGCCCCTGCCCCACGGACCCTGACCGGCCTGGCACCCTGCCGTGCCCGGCGGCCAGGCGGTCTGCTGGCGCAGGCGGCGGTGCCCGTCCTCCCGGCGACCCCGTCGGCCTCGGGTGCGGTTCTTGTCGCCCGGACGACAACCACCGCACCCGGAGTCCGGCCCCACCCGGCGTCAGTCGAGCAGACCCCCGGTGGGCAGCGGTAGACCGGGCAGCGGCGGCAGCAGCGAGGGGCTCGGCGCGGGCGACAGGGGAAGCCGGGGCAGCGGCGGCAGCGGCAGCAGGTTCGACCCGGCGGTCGGCTCCGGCGCGGGCTGCGCCGGCGGCCGCGTCGGGGCGGTCGTGGCGGGAGCGGGAGCCGGAGTGCCCGGCGGGTTGGCCGCCGTCGGGCCGAGGGGCGTCGAGGTGGGCCCGGTCGGTGCCGCGGGCGTCGCGCACCGGGGCCAGGTGGGGCAGGCCGGTGTGGCCAGGTCGCGCAGGACGGCGTCGATCTCGGCGCGCAGCCGGGTGGCGTCGGCGGGGTCGGTGACCGAGGCCAGTTCCCGTTGCGCCTGATCCACCAGTCGCCGGGCCTCGTCGGGCCGGCCGGCGGCGACGGCGTCGCGGGCGCGGGCGATGGTGTCCTCGACGGTGCGCACCGCCGCCTGCTCGGGATGCAGGACCTTGGTCAATGCCCAGAGCGGACTCTCCGGGCCGGCGCTCCTGCTCCCCACCCCCAGGCCCGTCGCCAGCATGAGGACGGCGGCCACGGCGGCCGCCAGCCGCAGCGCCCACGGCCGGGGCCGGCGCGACCGTGCCCCGCCGACGCGGACCGGCCCGGTCGGGAGGTCGGTCCCGGCCCGCTGGTCGGCGTCCGTCCCGACCACGGGAAGCCCGCTGCTCGTCCCGGTCTCGTCGACGTCGGCGGTGACGTCGGCCCGCCAGGTGGCGAGCAGGGCCGCCAGGTCGTCGCCGTCGGTCCCCTCCTCACCCCGCCCGAGCGCGTCGAGGAGCAGGTCGTCGCGGTTGACCGTGCCGAGGTCCAGCTGCTCGCCGCTGTCCGGCTCGTGCCCAGTCATGCCGCCACCTCGTCAAGTCCGCTGCCCGCAAGGGTACGGAGCCGGGCGAGGGCCCGGGACTGGGCCACCCGGACGGCCGCCGCCGACATGCCGAGGATGATGCCCACCTCCTCGGCGGTCAGGCCGACCGCGACCCGGAGCGTGATGATCTCCCGCTGGACGTCGGGCAGCCGCTGCAACAGCACCGACAGCCGGCGGGCCAGGTCGGTGGCGACGGCCTGCTGCTCCGGACCCGGCGCCGCGTCCGGGTGCTCCACCGGGGTGTCGGTCATGGTGACGGCGGAGTCGCGTACCGCCGCCCGCTGGGCGTCGGCGACCTTGTTCGCGGCGACGGCGAAGACGAAGGCCGAGAACGGCTTGCCCTGCTCCCGGTAGCGGGGCAGGGCCTTCAGCACCGCCAGGCAGACCTCCTGCGCGACGTCGTCGGCGGTGGTGTACGCCCCGCCGACGCGGCCCAGCCGAGCCCGGCAGTAGCGGACGAGCCGCGGCCGTACGTCGGTGAGCAGGGCCGACACCGCCGTCGGGTCGCCATCGGCGGCCCGGCGGACGAGCTCTGGCTCGATCGCTGTGGTCATGGATTGCGAGGCACCTTCATTACCGGTGGGTTAACGGCACGCTATCCAGCCGCGGGCCACTTTGCATAGGTCACCCTCTGTGGCTGCCGGCGCGCGGAAAGAAGTGTGTTGCGTTCCGTCCGGCCGGCGCGATGTCACTGATGTCGACGGAGGGAGGGCGCATGGGTGTCGAAGTGGCCGTGCAGGGACTGACCAAGTCCTTCGGGGGCCAGCCGGTCTGGTCGGACATCAGCCTGACCCTGCCGGCGGGCGAGATCTCCGTGCTGCTGGGCCCGTCCGGCACCGGCAAGTCGGTGTTCCTCAAGACCCTGGTCGGGCTGCTGCGGCCCGACGCCGGTTCGATCTGGATCGAGGGCAAGGACCTGCCCCGGCTCTCCGAACGCGCGTTGTACGAGGTGCGCAAGCTGTTCGGCGTGCTGTTCCAGGACGGCGCGCTGTTCGGCTCGATGACCATCTACGACAACGTCGCCTTCCCGCTGCGCGAGCACACCCGCAAGTCCGAGTCGCAGATCCGGGACGTGGTCAACGAGAAGCTCGACATGGTCGGCCTGGTCGGCGCCGAGAAGAAGCTCCCCGGGGAGATCTCCGGCGGCATGCGCAAGCGGGCCGGGCTGGCCCGGGCGCTGGTGCTCGACCCCCGCATCGTCCTGTTCGACGAGCCCGACTCCGGGCTGGACCCGGTGCGCACCGCGTACCTCAACCAGCTCATCATCGACCTCAACCAGCGCACCGGGGCGACGTTCCTGATCGTCACGCACGACATCAACACCGCGCGTACGGTGCCGGACAACATCGGGCTGATCTACCACGGGCACCTGGCCATGTTCGGGCCGCGGGAGATGCTGCTGTCCAGCACCGAGCCGGTGGTCCGGCAGTTCCTCAACGCCCAGCGGGTCGGCCCGATCGGGATGGCCGAGGAGAAGGACGCCGAGGAGTTGCAGGCCGAGGCGGACGCTGGCATCGAACTGCCCCCGCTGCCGCCCATCCCGTTGCAGCTGCCCCCGTCGGACGGGCTGCCCCGGCAGGCCGAGCGGCCACCGGGGCAGTGGTGCCGGGACAACGGCGTCACCCCGCCGCCCGGCTCCTTCGCGGGCCGTCGGGACGCCGCGCAGCCGACCATCGAGCTGGGCCGGGAGCTCGCCGCCGAGCGGCGGCGCCACCGGGAGGTGACCGGATGAGCGCCCCCGTCACCGCTGTCCGCGCCACCGGCGAATTCTTCGCGTTCTGCCTGGACACCCTGCGCAGCCTGGGCCGCCGGCCGGTGCAGGTCCGCGAGTTCGTCCAGCAGGCCTGGTTCATCAGCTCGGTCTCCATCCTGCCGGCCGCGCTGGTCTCCATCCCGTTCGGCGCGGTCATCGCCCTGCAGCTCGGCTCGCTGGTCCGGCAGCTCGGCGCGCAGTCGTTCACCGGGGCCGCGTCGGTGCTCGCGGTGGTCCGCGAGGCCGGCCCGATCGTGACCGCGCTGATCATCGCCGGCGCCGGCGGCTCGGCCATCTGCGCCGACCTCGGCTCCCGCAAGATCCGCGAGGAACTCGACGCGATGCAGGTGCTCGGCATCGACCCGATCCAGCGCCTGGTGGTGCCGCGCGTGCTCGCCTCGATGCTGGTCGCCGTCCTGCTCAACGGCCTGGTCAGCGTGGTCGGGGTGACCGGCGGCTACCTGTTCAACGTGGTCCTGCAGGGCGGCACGCCCGGCGCGTACCTGGCCAGCTTCCAGGCCCTCGGGCAACTGCCGGACCTGCTGGTGGGCGAGGTCAAGGCGCTGCTCTTCGGCGCCGCCGCCGCGCTCGTCGCCTCCTACAAGGGCATGACCGCGCGGGGCGGGCCGAAGGGGGTCGGCGACGCGGTCAACCAGAGCGTAGTGATCACCTTCATGCTGCTGTTCGCGCTGAACTTCCTCGTCACGGCCGTGTACTTCCAGGTCGTACCGCAGAAGGGGAGCTGACATGGCGGTGCTGCGGTACCTCGACGACCTGGGCGGTCAGCTCGCCTTCTACCTGCGTGCCGTGGCGTGGGCACCCCGGACCGTCCGCCGGTACAAGCGGGAGGTGCTCCGGCTGCTGGCCGAGGTCAGCTTCGGCTCCGGCGCGCTGGCCGTGGTCGGCGGCACCGTCGGCGTCATCTGCTTCCTGACCTTCTTCACCGGCACCGAGGTCGGACTCCAGGGCTACCAGGCGCTCAACCAGATCGGCAGCAGCGCCTTCACCGGGTTCGTCTCGGCGTACTTCAACACCCGGGAGATCTCGCCGCTGGTGGCGGCGCTGGCGCTGTCGGCCACCGTCGGCTGTGGATTCACCGCCCAGCTCGGCGCCATGCGGATCTCCGAGGAGGTGGACGCCCTGGAGGTGATGGGTGTGCCGTCCCTGCCGTTCCTGGTCACCACCCGCATGATCGCCGGCTTCGTCGCGGTGATCCCGCTGTACGTCATCGGCCTGCTTTCCAGCTACCTCGCCACCCGCACCATCGCCGTCGGCTACTTCGGACAGTCCGCCGGCACCTACGACTACTACTTCCACCTGTTCCTGCCCCCGGGCGACGTGCTCTGGTCCTTCGGCAAGGTGCTGGTCTTCAGCGTGATCGTGGTGCTGGTGCACTGCTACTACGGCTACACGGCGAAGGGTGGACCGGCCGCCGTCGGAGTCGCGGTCGGGCGAGCCGTCCGGCTCGCGATCGTCGCGGTCAACATCGTCGACTTCTTCCTGTCGCTGGCCATCTGGGGTGCGACCACCACCGTCCGGATCGCGGGGTGAGCATGAGACATCGCATTCTCGGCATCGTCTTCGTCGCCGTGCTGACCGCGGCGCTGACCGGCTCCGTGCTGCAGTACCGCAAGGCGTTCACCCCGGTCGCCTGGGTCACGCTGCGGGCCGACCGGGCCGGGCTCCAGCTCAACGAGGGCGCCGACGTCAAGGTACGCGGAGTCGTCGTCGGCGAGGTGCGCTCGGTCGGCAGCACCGGCGCCGGCGCGGCCATCCGGCTCGCGCTGGACCCGCGTACCACGCCGCTGATCCCCGCCGACGTCAGCGCGCGGCTGCTGCCGAAGACCCTCTTCGGCGAGCGGTACGTCGAACTCGTCCCGCCCACCGGCGGGACCGCGCCGCCGATCCGCGACGGCGCCGTCATCCAGCAGGACCGCAGCCGTACGGCAGTGGAGCTGGAACGGGTCCTGGACCAGGCGCTGCCGCTGCTGCAGGCGGTGCGGCCGGAGCAGCTCGCCGTGACGCTGGGTGCCATCTCGACCGCGCTGGAGGGGCGCGGCGAGCAGCTCGGCGCGAACATCACCCGGCTCGACGCCTACCTGCGGCAACTCAACCCGGCCATGCCGACCATCGCGGAGGACGTCCGGAAGCTGGCCGTCGTGCTGGACAGCTACGACGTCGCGCTGCCCGACCTGCTCGCCCTGCTGCGCGACGTGACCGTCACCGCCCGCACCGTCGTCGACCAGCGCGACCAACTGGCGGCGTTCCTCGCCGAGACCACCGCGACCGCCGAGGTCACCCGGGGCTTCCTCGACCGGCACGGCGACCAGCTCATCGCGCTCGGCGAGGTGAGCCGACCGGTGCTGGAGCTGCTCGCCACCTACGCCCCCGAGTACCCCTGCCTGATGCGCGGACTGGTCGCCCTGCAACCCCGCGTCGAGGAGGTCTTCGCCGGCGGGCGGATGCACATCACCCTGGAGGTCACCCGCGACGGCGGCAAGTTCGAGCGGGGACGCGACGAGCCGGTCTACGGCGCGCAGAACGGCCCCGCGTGCCACGGTCTGCCCCGACCGGCGCAGCCGGCACCCGAGGTGGCCGTCAACGACGGGTACGACCACCGAGGCGCCCGCCCGCGTACCCCCCTCACCGTCGGCATGCCCGGGGCCCTGCCCGGGATCGGCTCGCCGGCCATGGGCCGGGCCGCCACCGCCGAGGAGCGCGCGCTGGTCAAGCCGCTCGTCGGTGCCGTCACCGGCACCCCGCCGGCGGAGGTCCCCGACATCGCGGTCCTGCTCTGGGGACCGCTGCTGCGCGGCGGGGTGGTGAACGCCCGATGAGCGGCCGCACGATCGCGCCCCTGCTGAAGCTGCTGGTCTTCGCCGCGGTGACCCTGACGCTGACCGCCCTGCTCGCGCAGACCCTCGGCGCCTTCCCACCCGGCGGCGTCACCTACCGCGCCCGGTTCACCGACGTCACCGGGCTGCTCCCCGGCGACGACGTCCGCGTGGCCGGCGTGAAGGTCGGCCGGGTCAGGACCATCAGGGTCGTCGACGACACCGTCGCCGAGGTGGCCTTCACCGTCACCCCCGACGTGCCGGTGGCCACCAGCGTCCGCGCCAAGATCCGCTACCGCAACCTGGTCGGCCAGCGGTACGTGGCGCTCAGCGAGGGGCCGGGGGAGGGGCGGCTACTGCGCGCCGACGGGCTCATCCCGCTCGGCCAGACCACGCCGGCGCTGGACCTCACCGTGCTGTTCAACGGCTTCCGGCCGCTGTTCACCGCGCTGAACCCCCAGGACGTCAACAAGCTCGCCTACGAGATCATCCAGGTGCTGCAGGGCGAGGGCGGCACGGTGAGCAGCCTGCTGCAACGCACCGCGTCGCTGACCAACACCCTCGCCGACCGGGACGCCGTCATCGGACGGGTGATCACCAACCTCAACAGCGTCCTGGCCACGCTCGCCGAACGCGACCGCAACCTCGACCAGAGCATCAGCCAGTTGCAGCAGTTCGTCTCCGGCCTCTCCGGCGACCGCAAGGCCATCGGCGAGTCGCTGGTCAGCCTCGGCGAACTCACCACCGCCACGGCCTCGCTGATCGAGGAGGTCCGGCCACCGCTGGCCGCGGACGTCCGCGGCCTGGACGACCTCGCCGGCAACCTCGACCGCAACGCCGCCGTCATCGACGGCACCCTCGGGCGGCTGCCCGAGCGGTACGAGAAGTTGACCCGGGTCGCGTCCTCCGGCTCGTGGTTCAACTTCTACCTCTGCGACTTCGACGGCAACGTGGCGGTGACCGGCCGGGCGCCCCTCGACCTGCCCACCTTCAGCGCCCCGGCCGCCCGCTGTGCCACGGGAGGCAGCCAGTGACCCCGTTCCGCGAACGCAACCCCGTCGTCGTCGGCGCCGTCGGGCTGACCCTGGTCGTCGCCGCGCTGCTGGGCGCCTTCCAGCTCGACCGACTGGCCGCGCTGACCGGACGGGCGTACCAGGCCGCCTTCCACGACGCCAGCGGCCTGGCCACCGGCAGCGAGGTGCGGGTGGCCGGCGTGCGGGTGGGCAAGGTGACCGCGGTGGAACTGGCCCGCGACGCGGCGCCCTACGTCCGGGTCCGGTTCCGGGTGGACGACGACAGCGTCCGCCTCGGCACCGACACCGGCGCCACCATCCGGATCAAGACGGTGCTCGGCCAGAAGTACCTGGCGCTGTCCCCGGCCGGGCCGGGCCGGCTGCGCGAGGGCGGCCAGATCCCGCTGGCCCGCACCGCCGCGCCGTTCGACGTGGTGCAGGCGGTCACCGGGCTCGCCGACACCCTGGACAAGGTCGACACCGACCAGCTCGCCGCCGCGTTCACCACCCTGTCGCAGACCTTCGCCGAGACCCCCGGCAGCGTCAACGCCTCCCTGGTCGGCCTCTCCCGGCTCTCCCGTACCGTCGCCGACCGCGACGCCGAGCTGCGGGCGCTGCTCACCCGGGCCCGCGACGTCACCGCCGTGCTGGCCACCCGGGACGAGGAGTTCCGCAAGCTGGTCGCCGACGGCGAGGCGCTGCTGGGCGAGGTGAGCAAGCGCCGCGACGCCATCCACAAGCTGCTCGTCGGCACCGACGACCTCGCCACCCAGCTCTCCGGACTGGTCACCGACAACCGCGCCCGGCTGGCCCCGGCGCTGCGGAAGCTGCGCGAGGTGGTCGCGATCCTGCAGCGCAACCGGGACGACCTCGAACGCACCATCCAGCGGATGGGCCCGTTCGTCACCGCGTTCGCCAACGTGGTCGGCAACGGCCGCTGGTTCGACTCGTACGTCTCCGGGCTGCTCCAGCCGTACGTGCCGACGACGGGAGGTCGCTGATGCCCGGCCTGATCCGACGCTGGCGACGCCCCCTCGCGGTCGCCACCGCCCTGCTGGTCGCCGTCGCCGCCGGCGTGGTCGTCCTCCGTGACGGCACACCCCCACGGCAGGTGGTCGCCTGGTTCACCGGAGCCGTCGGGGTGTACCCGGGATCGGACGTGCGGGTGCTGGGCGTACGGGTCGGCGAGGTGGTCGCGGTGACCCCGCAGGGCCGCGCGGTCAAGGTCACCATGCGCTACGACCCGGAGATCTCCGTACCCGCCGACGCGCAGGCGCTCATCGTCCCGCCCAGCGTGGTCAGCGACCGGTACGTGCAGCTCACTCCCGCCTACGCCGGCGGCGCCGCGCTCACCGACGGCGCGGAGATCCCGCTGGAGCGGACCGCCGCGCCGATGGAGATCGACGACATCTACCAGGCGCTCGACGACTTCAACCGCACCCTCGGCCCGACCGGCGCCAACCGCGACGGGGCGCTGTCCGACCTGGTCGCCACCGGCCGCGCCAACCTGGAGGGCAACGGCCAGCAGCTGAAAGACACGCTCGACGGCCTCTCCCGGGCGCTGACCACCCTCGCCGACGGCCGGCAGGACCTGTTCGGCTCGGTGGCCAACCTGCAACGCTTCACCACCGCCCTGGCCCGCAGCGACCAGCAGGTGCGCGCCTTCAACCGGCAGCTGGCCGACGTCGCCGAACAGCTCGCCGGCGACCGCGACGAACTGGTCGCCGCGCTGCGCAACCTCGCCACCGCGCTGGACGACGTCACCGCGTTCGTGAAGCAGAACCGGAGCGCGTTGGCCTCGAACGTCACCGCGCTGACGGAGATCACCGGGGTGCTGGTCCGCCAGCAGCAGGCGGTCATCGACATCCTCGACGTCGCCCCGCTCGCCCTGAGCAACCTCAACCTCGCCTACAACCCCCGTTCCGGCACCCTGGACACCCGCGACAACGTGCTGGGCCCGTACGACCCGGCGGGCTTCGCCTGCTCGCTGATGGTCGACCAGCTCCCCGCGCCCCAGGTGCCCGCGAAGTGCCTCGCCCTGGCGCAGACCCTGCACTCCCGCGGGCTGCCCATGACCGACCAGCTGCGCAAGCTGCTCAAGCTGCCGCCCGGCGCCCCGGAGATCGGCGGGTCCTCACCGGGACCTCCCGTCAGCTCCCCCGGTGCGCCGATCCCCGACCAGGCGCCGGGCGGCTCCACCATCACCAGTGACCCGACCCTGGGCGGCATCCTGCGGGGCCTGTCGTGACCGCCCGGACGCTGCGCGCGCTGGCCGGGGCGGTCCTGGTGGCGCTCCTCCCGGCCGGGTGCGGCCTGCCCGACCTCGCCGACCTGCCGCTGCCCGGCGGCGCGCCGAGGGGCGCGGGGTACGCCGTCACCGCCGAGTTCAGCGACGTGCTGGACCTGGTGCCGCAGGCCGCCGTCAAGGTCGACGACGTGACCGTCGGCAGCGTCGAGAAGATCTCCCTCGCCGGCTGGACCGCCCGGGTCACCCTGCGCGTCGACGCCGACGTGCGCCTGCCCGCCAACGCCACCGCCGCCGTGCGGCAGAGCAGCCTGCTGGGTGAGAAGTACGTGACCCTCGCGGCGCCACCCACCGCCCCGGCCGGCGCCCGACTCGTCGACGGCGACGTCATCCCGCTGTCCCGCACCGCCCGCGGCGCCGAGGTGGAGGAGGTCCTCGCCGCCCTCGGGCTGCTGCTCAACGGTGGCGGACTGGCGCAGCTGCGGACCATCAACCAGGAGCTCGGCGCCGCGCTCGACGGGCGGGAACCCGCCGTCCGGGACGCGCTGGGTCAGCTCGACACCTTCATCGGCGGGCTGGACAAGCAGAAGGCCGACCTGGTGCGCGCCCTCGACGCCCTCGACCGGCTCAGCGGCCGGCTCGCCCGCCAGAAGCAGACGCTCGGCGAGGCGGTGGATTCGCTCGCTCCCGGCATCACCGTGCTGGCCCGCCAGCGGGCCCAGCTGACCGAGGCGCTGACCGCCCTCGGCGAACTCGGTGAGGTCGGCACCCGGGTGGTCAACCGCAGCCGCGACGACACCCTGGCCGACGTCCGGGCGCTGCAACCGATCCTGGAGCAGCTGGTCCGCGCCGGCGACGACCTGCCGAAGTCGCTGGACTTCATGCTGTCGTACCCGTTCCCGCCGAACGTCACCGGCGCGATCGTCGGCGACTTCGTCAACCTCTCCGTCACCGCGGACCTGGACGCGGCCTCGATCCTGGCGAACCTGGTCGCGGCCGCGCCGGCACCGGCCCGGGGGGCCGGGTCGCCGACGGCGCCCCGCCCGTCGGGGCGGCCCAGCGCCGGCGGCTCGACCACCGTCCCGCGACCCGGCGACGGGACGGGACCGCTGCCCGAGCTGCCCCTCACCCGGTGCCTGCCCGACCCGAAGGACTTCCCGCCGACCTGGACACCGCCGAAGGACTGCCTGCTGCCCGAGGGCTGCGTGCTGCTCGAGCCCGGCTCGACGGTGCCCCTCGGCGGACTGGTCCTGCCCAAGGGGCTGGTGCCACCGGGAACGGCCTTCCCCGCCGGCACCGAACTGCCCGCCGGCACCGTCCTGTCGGCGCCGTGCGTGCTGCCGGTGACCGGCGCGGTGACCGGACAGCTCGGCGATCTGCCGGACCTGCTCGGAGGGGGACTGCGGCCATGATCGGACGTACCGCGAAGTTGCAGGTCCTGGCCTTCGTGCTGGTGAGCGTCCTCGGTGTCGGCTACGTGGGGATCAAGTACGTCGGGCTGGGTGACCGGCTGTTCGGCGGCAGCTACCTGGTCCACCTGGACCTTGCCCGCGCCGGTGGCATCTTCCCGAACGCCCCGGTCACCTACCGTGGGGTGCCGATCGGCCGGGTCACCGCGGTCGCCCTGCGCGGCGACGGGGTCCGCGCCGACCTGCGGCTGCGCCGCGACGTCCGGGTGCCCGGCGACCTGCGGGCCGTGGTGGCCCAGCGCTCCGCCGTCGGCGAGCAGTACGTCGACCTGCGCCCGGAGCGCGACACCGGGCCGTACCTCGCCGGTGGCTCGGTGATCCCGGCGAACCGGACGGGTGTCCCGCTCGCCCCGGAGACGCTGCTGACCAACCTCGACGCCCTGGTCCGCTCCCTCGACCCGGCCGACCTCACCGTGCTGATCACCGAGCTCGGCACCGCCTTCGAGGGCAACGAGCAGGCGCTGGCCCGGATCCTCGACGCCGGGGACCTGCTGCTCGCCGAGGCGTGCGCCCGGCTGCCGGAGACGCTCACGCTGATCGAGGACGGGCGGACCGTGCTCACCACCCAGGCGGAGTCGGCCGAGGCGCTGCGCCGCTGGGCGGCCGGCCTGGCCCGGTTGGCGGCCACCGTCCGCGCCGCCGACCCGGACCTGCGCCGGCTGCTGGCCGCCGGACCGCCCGCCGGGGAAGAACTGGTCGCGCTGCTGCGCGGTCTGGAACCGGCGGTCGGCACCCTGCTCGGCAACCTGGTGACCGTCAACGGCATCGCGGCCCGACGGCTGCCCGGCATCGAGCACCTGCTGGTGGTCTACCCGATCGCCGTCGCCGGCGGCTTCACCGTCACCCCGGGCGACGGCACCGCCCACCTCGGCCTGGTCGTCAACCTCGACGACCCGAAGTCCTGCGTGTACCGGGGCGGCGGCACGAGGTGCAGCGCGGCGGAGCGGGCGGCCGGCGCCAGCGTGCGCGGCGCCGCCAGCGCACCCCGACCCGGGGGTCGGGAACCGGCGCCCGCGGCGCCCGGACCGGCCGAGCCGGGAGGGTACGACCCGGCGACCGGCCTGGTGCTCGGCTCCGACGGGCGACCGTTGCAGTTCGGCGGGACCGGCGGGCAGTCCCGGATGGCCGGGGACCAGTCGTGGAAGCAGTTGCTGCTCGCCGGGGTGACCCCGTGACCGGCGCGAAGAAGGAGGTGGCGATGCAGGCCCGGAGGGACCACACGCTGAAAGTGATCAAGGGGGCGAAGCCCGGGGTGCCGGGTCGGGCGTCGCGGCGCCGGGTCGTCCCGCGGCAGCTGCCCGCCTCGGTGGCGCCGATCGAGGACCTGCTGGAACGCCTCGACCGGGAGCCGGTTGAGGACCCGGCCGAGGTCGACGACCCGGCGGAGTTCGAGGACCCGGCCGCCGGGGACGACCCGGCGAGCGTGGACGGCCCGCCGCAGGGAGCCGGGGACGCCGGTGCCGCGAAGGCTGCCGGGGACGCGCCGGCGGGACGCCGGCTGCTGGTCGGCCTGCTCGTGGCCGTGCTCGCCGCGACGCTCGCCGCCGCCGGCACCACCGGTCACCGGTGGTACGTCCACCAGGCGACGGACCAGGCCCGGCAGGAAGCCCTCGCCGCCGCGAAGCAGGCCAGCGTCAACTTCGTCTCGGTCAGCGCGACCAGCGTCGACCGGGACACCCAACGGATCACGGCCGGGGCCACCGGGGACTTCAAGGAGGAGTTCGTCCGGGGCCAGTCGCAGGTGCGTACCGCGGTGGTGGAGAACAGGGTCGACTCGCGCGGGTCGGTCCTGCGGGCCGGCCTCGTCTCCGGGGACCGCCGCCGCGCGGTGGTGCTGGTGGCCGTCGACGCCACCGTCAAGAACGTCAAGGCCCCGCAGGGCCGGCTGTCGCACTACCGCATCCAGCTGGACCTGGTGCGCGACCAGGATTCCGGCCGGTGGCTGGTGTCCCGCCTGCAGTTCGTCGGATGAGAGAGGGAGCAACCGTGCGTACCCTGGTCGAATTTTCGCGGCGGCTGCGCGCCCGCCGGTGGCGCCCCGCCCGGCTCCGGCTCGTCCCGGCACTGGGCGTCGCGATCGCGCTGGCGGCCGCGGTCACCGGCCTCGCCTGGTGGGGCGACCACCGCGCCGAGCGGCGGGACACCGCCGTACGGCAGGCGCTGGCCACCGCGCCCGGCGCCGCCAAGGCGATCTTCTCCTACGACTACCGGTCCTTCGACGACAGCGTGGCCAACGGGCGCACCTTCGCCACCGGCCCGTTCGCCCAGGAGTACGCGGAGACCACCGCGGCGTTGAAGCAGACCGCCACCGCGCAGCAGGCGGTCGTGGCGGCCGAGGTGTCCTCGACGGGCGTGGTGACCGCGACCGCCGAGCGGGTCGAGTTGCTGGTGTACCTCAACCAGTACCGGCGCAACGTGAACACGGCCGGGGAGAAGGTCGACCAGAACCGCGTGGTGCTCACCCTGGTCCCGGTCGACGGC
Organism: Micromonospora purpureochromogenes; assembly: GCF_900091515.1. Lineage (NCBI taxonomy): Bacteria > Bacillati > Actinomycetota > Actinomycetes > Micromonosporales > Micromonosporaceae > Micromonospora > Micromonospora purpureochromogenes. The sequence continues at coordinate 3,695,727 of NZ_LT607410.1, forward strand.
GAGTGGAAGGTCGCCCGGGCCACGGCCATCTGAGCCGGCGTCTCCTCGTGCCGGCGGCCCGGGCTCACCCGGGCGTGGTCGCGACCCGCGCCGGCGGGGACGGCGGACCGGGCGGTCAACAGCGGTGGTGGCGGGCGGCCGTCGCCTGCACCGTCGGGCGGCGGACCACCGCCAGCCGATCGCCCCGTACCCGGATCGACGTGCGCCCGCCGCGCCGGCGGCGCACCGTGAGGTCGACGGTGGCCCGCCCCACCTGCACGCCCTCCAGCGTCAGGTCCGGCAGCCACTCCGGCAGGTGCGGGTCCACGAAGATCGTCCGCAGCGGTGCGGCCGGGCGCAGCGCCAGCAGCGCCTGGACCAGCGCGACCACCGAACTGGCGGACCACGCCTGGGGCGAGCAGGAGTCGGGATAGACGCCGGGATGGGGATGGGCGTCGTCGCGGGGCAGGCCGCTGAGCACCTCGGGCAGGCGGTGCTCGTCGAAGAGCGCCGCCGCCGCGAACATCCCCTCGGCCAGCCGGTGCAGCTCCTCCCAGCAGCCGTACCGGGCCAGGCCGAGACCGATGGTGCCCGCCTCCACCGGCCACACGCTGCCCCGGTGGTAGCTGAACGGGTTGTACGCCGGATGCGCCGCCGACAGGGTCCGCACCCCCCAGCCGCTGAACATGTCGGGCGCCAGCAGCCGGCGGGCGACCAGGCCGGCGACCCGGGTCGGGACGATGCCGGTGGTCAGCAGGTGCCCGTCGTTGGAGTTGACCGACCGCACCTGCCGCCCGTCCGGGCCGAGCGCCATCGCGTAGCAGCCCTGATCGGGCATCCAGTAGGCCCGGTGGAAGCGGCGGCGCAACGCGCGGGCCCGGGCCACCAGCTTCGCGCCGAGGGCGGGCCGGCCCGTCGCGGCGAACACCACGGCGGCGTGCCGCAGCGCGGCGTACCAGTACGCCTGGAGTTCGCTGCTCGCGATCGGGTTCAACACCACCTGCCCGTGCTCGTCGACGACGGCGGTGTCCGAGTCCTTCCACCCCTGGTTCTTCAGGCCGGACCGGGCGCGGCAGTGGTACTCCAGGAAGCCGTCCCGGTCCAGGTCGCCGTACCGGTCGATCCAGCCCAGGGCGCGGTGCGCCGTCGGCAGGAGTTCCCGCACCGTGTCCAGGTCTCCCGTCCAGGCCAGGTACTGCCCGAGGAAGACCAGGAAGTCCGGCGCCGTGGACCAGTCGCCGTGGTAGTGGGTGAACGGGTCGAGCCCGAGCACCGACACCGGGCCGAGGCGCGCCTCGTGCAGCGGTTTGCCCGGCTCCTCGTCGCGCCGGTCGTCGACGCGCTGCCCGACGTGCTGGGCGTTGAGCCGCAGGCTGTCCGCCAGCATCGTCGGCCCGGCCAGCAGCGCCTGCCACGACGCGGTCATCGTGTCCCGGCCAAAGATCTCCTGGTAGATCGGCAGTCCGGCCATCGGCGCGGTCGGCCCGGCCGGTTCACCGAGCGGCAGCACGGTCAGGTCGTCGACCGCGCACCGCCAGGCCGCCGTGACGTCGAAGTTGCTGCTGCTCAGCCGGGCGAACTCGCGGGCGAGGCGGGCGCCGGCGGCCGTGGCGGCGTCGGTGGGGCCGGTGAACGTCGGCGGCGGCGCGACCAGGCGCTCGCCGTCGAAGACCGGCTCGACGGCCAGCTCCACCCGGCTGCTGCCACCCGGCGGCACCGTGACCTCGACGGCGAGCGCGCCGTCGACGTACCGGACGGGGGCGTCGGCGCGTACCCGGATCGCCACCGCCCGGTCCAGGTCGTCGCGCAGGTAGGTCAGGCGCAGTTCTCGCTCCGCCGGGTCCCACGCCCGGTCGACGTCGCCGAACTGCCGGCGACGTCCCGCCTCGGCCTCGCTGGTGTCCGCGAAGTCGGCGGCGAGGTGGATCCGCACCGGCAGGGTGAGCGGCCGGGCGGCGTAGCTGACCACGGTCAGCCGGGTGCGCAGCCCGTCGCCGACGAAGCGTTCCGTCAGCAGGTACACCGCCTGCGAGGGCAGCGCCTCGCCGTCGCCGAGTTCGGCGTAGGACAGCTGCGCGTGACCCCGCACGTTCGCGGTGCTGAACGCGACCGGTTCCCGGCCGTCCACCGTGAGCCGCTCGGCGCTGAGCACCCGGGTGTTGCGCGCGAAGAAGCCCTGCGGCTCGGCGCCGGTGATCCGGCCGCGCACGTCGGTGACCAGCGTGCTCCACCCGCTCGCCACGTACAGCAGGTCGGGGCGGACGCGCAGGTTCCGGACCCGGCTCATCGGCCGCGCGGCAGCAGATGGCGCGGGCCGGATCGGACGCGGCGACCAGGCAACGCCTGCGCCAGCGCCATCGGTCCCACCTACCCCCCTGATCCGCGGTCGCGACCCCGGCCAGCCGGAGTCGCGCGGGCCTGGCTACCCGCTCCCACCGCCCGTACACCCGCCGCTTCCCAGGGCCCTTTTCGGAGAAAGAGTGGCTATTCCGGCTTCCAAGGCCACTCTTTCTCTGAAAGCGCACCCGGGCGCGCCCGGCGCTCGGCGGGGCGGGCCTGTGGTGGGTTGGGGGGTGGCGGCCGGGTCACCGGGGGCGGCGCCACTGGGCGGCGGCGAGCGGCACCAGCAGCAGCGGCACCGCTGCCGCACCTCGACCGGGCAGCGGCCGGGCGGGTGAGGTTTCGGCCCGACGGCGGCGGGAAGCCGTCGCCGGACAGATCCGCCACCGACGGGAGACGGCCGTGGGGTACCACGTGCGGCAAGGAAAGCAGCCGGTCGATCCGGAGCACGCCGAGGACGAGGCCGGCCAGGCCCGCCTCGTCCAGGTGGAAGCGGACACCGAGGTCCCGGCCCCGGACGACACCGACGTACGCCCCGACCTGGTCACCGAGGACGACGGATCGGGCGTCGCCGGTGGCTCGTCCGGCGGCAGCGCCGGCGGCTCCAGCATGCCCGGGCACCCGGACGCCACCCGCTGACCCGTCCACCGGTTGACAGCGGTGCTCCGACTGATGCGCTGCGCCGGTGACGTGTGCGCGTGTGTCGTGGAGGTCAACGCGTCGCTCGCCCACCCGGCGAGGATCCACAACAGCCACCGGACACCCGGTGAACGTCAGTGGGCACCGCACTAGGGGACGGTGATGAACCGGTGGTTAACCAGCCGGATGGGATGCTTCACACCCTTTGGGCGTCTTCGCTCGTTTAGCGGGCTTACCCGGCGGTAGCTATGTGCACATGAAGAACCTGATGAATGCGCCGCGGTTGGCCGCGGGCGCGCTGACCCTGTCGTTGACCGTCGTCGCCGTCCCCGGTGCCCCCGCTCGGGGCAGTGCGGTAACCCCGCCGCCGGGAACGTTCGAAGTGGACAGCACCTCCGACGCTCCCGATCGGGCGCCCGGGGACGGGCGGTGCCGCACCGCCGACGGCGCCTGCACGCTGCGCGCTGCGGTGATGGAGGCCAACGCACAGTCGAACTCGACCATCGTGGTCCCCGCCGGGCGGTACACCCTGCGCATCCCGCCGCTGGCCGGCCGCGCCCTCACCGACTACACCCTCGCCGACACCGCGCACGGCAACCTGAAAATCTTCAAGCCGACGACCATCGTGGGCGCCGGCCGGGACCGTACGGTGATCGACGGCGGTCGGCTCGACCGGGTCTTCACCGTCCTGCGACCGGCCACCATCTCGGACGTCACCATCACCGGCGGCGTGTCGGCCCCGGTCGCCTCGGTTTACCACTACTACGGCGGGGGCGCCGCGCTGAACGCCTCCGACCTCACGATGGAGCGGGTCCGGCTCACCGGTAACAGCGCCCGCTTCGGCGGCGCGGTCCAGAGCATCCCGTTCACGTCGTTCACCCTGCGCGACAGCCTGGTCGACGACAACGAGGCGGGTGAGGCCGGCGGGCTGCGGTTCGACTCGGTCGGTCTGGTCGAGCGGTCGACGATCACCCGCAACAGGGTCAGCAATCCGCACGATCCGACCCGTCCGGGGGAACTGGCCGGGCTGGGCGGTGGCATTGACGTCCGTGGCGTACGTACCGTCACCGTGGTCGACTCCGAGGTGGCCGAGAACTACGCCGAGGACGGCGGGGGTGGTATCAACATCACCCTGGCCTACCTGCCGGGGAGCACCGAGGACCGGTCCGGACCCGGCGCGGTGGAGCTGAAGGGTTCCGTGATCAGCGGAAACACCAGCCGGAGTGGTCCCGGCAACTGCCGGGCCGTCCGGGCGCGCATTGTCGACCTCGGCGGCAACACGGACTCCGACGGCAGCTGCGCGACCACCCGGTAGCCCACCGGGCGGCGCCGCGCGGGTCACCGCAGCGGCACCGACGAAAGGCCCCGCCCGCGGTCGGTGGTGAAGCGACCCGGAGCGGGGCCTCGCTGCCTGACCTGCCGGTCCGGATCCAACCGACCGGCCTACGGCGACAGTTCTGCCCGAGGGCACCCTGGACCATCGGGTGAAGCCACGAGCGTTTCCGGTGCTCGATTCGGTCGAGCCGCACGTCCGGGAGGGGAGCGGGGCGGGGCAGGGGTCAGCCGCAGCCGCGGATCCAGGTCCACCCGACGAACCAGTGCCGGGCCGTGACGCGCAGTTCGCACGCGGCGGTGCCGTCACCGGTCAGCGTCACGCCCAGGTCGTGGTTGTTGTGGTACCACGTGCCGGTCACGTCGAAGACACCCCGGTAACCGAACTCGGCGTGCTGCTCCAGGCGTGCCATGGAGCACGGCCGATCGCAGCCGTCGGCCTGCGACGACTGCGCCAGGTGCCAGCCACCACCCCACGGCTCGCGGTTCCAGTCGGTGTCCACCCCGGTGTCCACCTGGCTGATCCGGCCGTCGGCCGTGCGCCAATCGTGCCTGGCGTAGAGGGCGTTCATCAGGATGCCGCAGCAGTCGTACATCTCCGACCACACCCGCAGCCGACGGTCGCCGTTCCTCCCCCGCGACGACGGCACGGGAAGGAACCGGACCGCGCCGGACCGCACGACGCAGTTCTCGTCCACGGTGATCGACTGCTGCGTGATCAGTCCGTCCGGAGGGGCCGGCAGCGCCGCGCCGAGGCGGACGTCGGTACAGACCCTGCCCGCGGGGCGCCCGGGTGCGGCCGCCGCCGGAGTGCCGGTCACGGCGACCGCGATTCCTGCCAGGACGATGGCCACCAGGGCCGTCGGCTTCCGCATGTGTTGTTCCCTCCGTGTCCCAGGACCGGACGGGTGAACGGTAGCCATCAAATGTGGCCACAAAAGTCCTCTAAGGACAGAGGTGGGCCACCTCACGGTGCCCACGTGGACCGGGGTGCCGCGGGGCAGGGTCCCGCCGTCGGCTCTTGATCCCGCCTGGCGGTTCCGGGCACAGCGAGGCGATCGGCCGGAGCCGACATCCGAGCTCCATCTTTCGGGTGACCTTCTACATGGATATGCTCCGATGCCTCGATGTCTCACGCCGCCCACCGGTGCCAGGGGTGCGGTGGCTGGCCGGGTGGAGGACGCATGCGCAGGGCACTGGCTGGTCTGCTGGTGGGAGTCGTCGGCGCCGTCGGGCTGAACGGGGTGCCCGGGGTGGCCTCGGCGGCGTCGGACGCCCCGCACATCGCCGGGCCGTTGACGATCCAGAGCGTGCCGAACGGGCGCATGGTCGACGTCGACGGCGGCGAGATGCGGGACGGCCGGAAGATCCAGGAGTGGACGTACAACGGCTCCGGTGCCCAGCATTGGCGCCTGCGCCGGGCCGGCAGCCATCACCAGATCGAAGCCGTCACCGACCCGGCGTTCTGCCTCGGCCGGGAGCACGACGGCGACCTGGCTCGGGTCGTCCTGCGCCACTGCGCCGACGGGCTGACCGACTGGGCCTTCCAGGCGCTGGGCGGCGAGCGCTACCGGATCACGAACCCGGCCGGAGATCTGCACCTGCACGTGTGGAACGAGACGCCGACGAACGGGCGGGAACTGGTGGTGAGCGCCAATGGTGAGGCCGGCGCGCAGTGGTACCTCACCGACCTGGCGGTGCCGCCCCGCGCGATGCCCGCCGACCCCCGCCTGGACCAGCTGAGCTTCCTCGTGGCGCACAACGCGATGGCCAACACCGACGAGGGGTTCTGGGGGCGCTTCCCGAACCAGTCGTACCGGCTGCGCGACCAGCTCAACCACGGCATCCGTGGGCTGCAACTGGACGTGCACGCCTACCGCGGCGACGTGCGGATGTGCCACGGGACGTGCTGGGGCAACGAGCGGACGCTGAGCGACGGACTGCGGGATGTGGTGGGCTTCCTCGACGGCAACCGGGACGCGGTGGTCACCGTCTTCCTCGAGGACTACACCAGCGTGGACGAGCTGCGCTCAGCCGTCGAGCGGGTGCCCGGCCTGCCGGGCCTGCTCCTTCATCCGGACCGGTCCGGCGTCCGCGACCACGGCTGGCCGCGCCTGTCCGACCTGGTGTCGAGCAACCGCCGACTGCTCATCTTCTCCCAGCGCCCGGGGCGGGCCGGCTTCGGTGTGATGTATGACCGGGACTGGACCGCCGAGAACTACTGGTCCCTGGAGGGTGGCGGCGCGCTGGACTGCTACAGCCGGTGGGACGAGGTCCCGCTGCCGAAGGAGGAACCGGGATTCCGGCGGTTGCACGTGATGAACCACTACCGCAACATCCCGACCGAGTGGGCGGCCACCGCCGACAACGGCGCGAAGCTGTCGGACCGGGTGCGGCACATCTGTGGCCCATCGGCGCGGCGCAAGCCCAACTACGTCGCGGTGGACTTCTACCAGAAGCCCGAGGGTGGAGCGACCTGGGACCTGATCCGGGAGCTCAACACGTACTGGTGAGCAACGAGGCACGCAGCCCGGCGATCGGGCCCCGGGTGCAGATCTGCGCCGTGACGAGTCATCCGTTGCCGGCTCGGGCCCCGGGCCTGATCCAGTCGAAGGTGCGCTCGACCGCGCGCTGCCAGTTTTCCCGCTCCTCGGCCCGGACGGCGTCGTCCATCTGGGGCACCCACCGGGAGGCGAGGTGCCAGTTGCTGCGCAGTCCCTCCAGGTCGGGCCAGTAGCCGACCGCCAGTCCGGCGGCGTACGCGGCGCCGAGGGAGACCGTCTCGGCGACCATCGGGCGCACCACCGGCACCGCGAGCACGTCGGCGACGAACTGCATCAGCAGGTTGTTGGCGGTCATCCCGCCGTCCACCCGCAGCGCCGTCAGCGCCAGGCCGGAGTCGGCGTTCATCGCGTCGACCACCTCGCGGGTCTGCCAGCCGGTGGCCTCCAGCACCGCGCGGGCCAGGTGCCCCTTGGTGATGTACGACGTGAGCCCGACGATGAGCCCGCGCGCCTCGCTGCGCCAGTGCGGCGCGAACAGCCCGGAGAAGGCCGGCACGATGTAGCAGCCCCCGTTGTCGTCCACGGTGCGGGCGAGGGTCTCGATCTCCGGCGCGGTACTGATCAGCTCCAGCCGGTCGCGGAACCACTGCACCAGGGAGCCGGTGATCGCGATGGAGCCTTCGAGGGCGTAGACCGCCGGCTGACCGCCGATCTGGTAGCCGACGGTGGTGAGCAGCCCGTGGCTGGAGTGCACCGGCTCCGTGCCGGTGTTGAGCAGCAGGAAGCTGCCCGTGCCGTAGGTGCACTTGGCGTCGCCCGGCGCGAAACAGGTCTGGCCGAACAGGGCGGCCTGCTGGTCGCCGAGCGCCGCCGCGATCCGCACGCCGGGCAGGACGGCGGTCGCGGTGCCGTACACCTCGGACGAGGAGCGGATCTCGGGCAGCATGGCGGCCGGGATGTCGAAGAAGGCCAGCAGGTCCGGGTGCCAGGCGAGCGTGCGCAGGTCCATCAGCATGGTCCGGCTGGCGTTGGTCACGTCGGTCAGGTGCAGACCGCCGTCGGGGCCGCCGGTGAGGTTCCAGATCAACCAGCTCTCCATCGTCCCGAAGAGCACCTCGCCGCGTTCGGCGCGCTCGTACAGTCCGGGCGTGTGGTCGAGCAGCCAGCGCAGCTTCGGGCCGGAGAAGTACGTGGTCAGCGGCAGCCCGCAGCGCTGCCGGACGTCCTCGGCGCCGGGCGCCTGGGCCAGCGTCTCCACCAGCGCGTCGGTACGGGTGTCCTGCCAGATGATCGCCGGCGCTACCGGGACGCCGGTGCGCCGGTCCCACACCACCGTGCTCTCCCGCTGGTTGGCGATGCCGATCGCGGCGACCTGGCCGGCGACGATGCCGGCCTCGGCGAGGGCCCTCGGTACCACCTTGCCGACGTTGCGCCAGATCTCCAGCGCGTCGTGTTCCACCCAGCCGGGCCGGGGGAAGTGCTGCTGGTGCTCCCGCTGCGCCACCGAGACGAGGTTGCCCCGGCGGTCGAACACGATGCAGCGGGTCGAGGTGGTGCCCTGGTCGATGGAGACGACGTAGCTGTCAGTCATTCCTCGTCCTCTCTGGCCTGGCGGGGAGCAGGTGGACGGATCACCAGCGGGCGGCGCCGAGATCCCGGGACACCGCGCGGGCGGCGTCGCGGACGTACGCGACGAGCGCCGGGCGGGGATGGCCCTGCCCGTCGCAGACGCGGTCGACCGGGCCGGAGAGCCCGATCGCGCCCACGACGAGGCCGCCGTAGCCGCGGATGGGTGCGGCGATACCGGCCTCGCCGAGGGTCATCTCCTCGATCTCGGCGCCCCAGCCGTTGTCCCGGATCTTGGTCAGGGCCTGGCTGAGGGCCCGGGCGGTGACCACGGTGCGCCGGGTGTACGGCTCGGGTTCGCCCTGCACGACGGTGTTGGCGGCGCCGACGTCGTAGGCGAGCAGGACCTTGCCGAGCGCGGTGGCGTGCGGGGGCAGCAGGGACCCGACGTCGAGGGTCTGGAGGGTGTCGTCGGGTCGGAAGACGTGGTGGACCACCAGCACCTTGCCGTCCAGCAGGGTGCCGATGCGGACGGCCTCGCCGCTGCGCGCAGCCAGCGGGTCGGCCCAGTTGATCGAGCGTGAGCGCAGTTCGTTGACGTCGAGGTAGCTGGTGCCCAGGTGCAGCAGTGCCGCCCCGAGCTGGTACTTGCCGGAGGTCTTGTCCTGCTCCACGAAGCCGACGTCCTGCAGGGTGCGGACGATGCCGTGCGCGGTGCCTTTGGGCAGGTCGAGGGACCGGGCGATCTCCCCGATGCCGAGCCGGCCGGAGCTGCTGGCGAGCAGGCGGAGGATCGCCGCGGCCCGCGCGATGGACTGCACCTGACCCGGCATGGGGCGGAATGCTAACGGCATTCCGGCCGCCGCAACAGTGTTCGACATTGTCGACCGGGGTTCGTTGACCCGGCCTCGAGTGTTTCCTACGGTTCACGGCACGGTGACGCCCGACGCCGCAGCGTTACCGACCGGCCCTCCGCTTCCCCCAACGAAGAGGGCCGTCACCCCCCACCACCTCTGGAGGCACCCATGGCGCAACGGTTGAAAGTCCCCGGCCTCGTCGGCGAGTTGGCCGCCGAGTTCGCCGGCACCGCGATCCTCATCCTGTTCGGCGTGGGCGTGGTCGCCCAGGTGGCCGCGGCGGGGACCGGAGAGTTCGACAGCATCGCCTGGGCCTGGGGCCTCGGCGTCACGCTCGGCGTGTACGTGGCGGGCCGGATCAGCGGCGCGCACCTCAACCCCGCGGTCACCCTCGCCCTGGCCGTCTTCAAGGGCTTCTCCTGGCGCAAGGTGATGCCGTACGCGCTGGCCCAGACCGCCGGCGCGTTCGTCGCGGCCCTGATCATCCGCTGGAACTACAGCGAGGTGCTGTCCCGGTTCGACCCGGGCCTGACCAGCAAGAGCCAGGGCGTCTTCTCCACCCTGCCGGGCGCCGGTGTGACCGAGTGGGGCGCGCTGCGCGACCAGATCATCGGCACGGCCATCCTGCTGTTCCTCGTCCTGGCGGTCACCGACGCGCGAAACTCGCTGCCCGCCGGCAACCTCGCCCCGCTGATCGTCGGCCTGATCGTGGTGGCGATCGGCATGGCCTTCGCCGTCAACGCCGGCTACGCCATCAACCCCGCCCGCGACTTCGGCCCCCGCCTCGCCTCGTTCCTGACCGGTTACGAAACGGCCTTCCAGGACACCAGCGGATATCCGTACTTCTGGGTGCCCATCGTCGGGCCGCTCGTCGGCGGCGTCATCGGCGCCGGCCTCTACGAGCTGATCATCGGCCGCTTCCTGCCCAGCGAGGACGAGCTGGAGCCGGGCGCCCTGGCCACCGAGAACGCCCCGGCCGAGGGCGAGCTCGCCCGCGTCTGACCTCGCCACCCGCATCCCCGCAAGGAAACAGAAGGAGACCCCCGAATGGCTGACTTCGTCGGCGCGGTAGACCAGGGCACCACCAGCACCCGATTCATGATCTTCGATCACGGCGGCAACGAGGTCGGCCGCCACCAGCTCGAGCACCAGCAGATCCTGCCGCGGGCCGGCTGGGTGGAGCACAACCCGCTCGAGATCTGGGAGCGGACCCAGACGGTCATCCAGACCGCGATGAACGAGCGCGGCCTGACCGCCTCCGACCTGGCCGCGCTCGGCATCACCAACCAGCGCGAGACCACGGTCGTGTGGAACCGCCGGACCGGCCGGCCCTACTACAACGCCATCGTGTGGCAGGACACCCGTACCGACCGGATCGCCTCGGCCCTGGAACGCGAGGGCAAGGGCGACGTCATCCGGCGCAAGGCCGGCCTTCCGCCGGCGACGTACTTCTCGGGCGGCAAGATCCAGTGGATCCTCGAGAACGTCGACGGGGTCCGGGAGGCCGCCGAGCGCGGCGAGGCCATCTTCGGCAACACCGACACCTGGTTGCTGTGGAACCTCACCGGCGGCACGGAGGGCGGGGTGCACGTCACCGACCCCACCAACGCCAGCCGCACGATGCTGATGAACCTGGAGACGCTGGACTGGGACGACGAGCTGCTGTCGTTCTTCGACATCCCCCGGGCCATGCTGCCGGAGATCCGGCCGTCGTCCGACCCGCGCTCGTACGGCAGCTGCACGATCAACGGCCCGTTCGCCGGCGCGGTCCCGCTCACCGGTGACCTGGGCGACCAGCAGGCCGCCACGGTCGGGCAGGTCTGCTTCGCCCCCGGCGAGGCGAAGAACACCTACGGCACGGGCAACTTCATGCTGCTCAACACCGGCACGGAGATCGTGCGGTCGAAGGCCGGACTCCTCACCACGGTCTGCTACCAGTTCGGTGACGAGTCCCCGGTGTATGCGCTGGAAGGCTCGATCGCGGTCACCGGCTCGGCCGTGCAGTGGCTGCGCGACCAGCTCAAGATCATCAGTAACGCCGGACAGAGCGAGATCCTGGCCCGCCAGGTGGAGGACAACGGCGGGGTGTACTTCGTGCCCGCGTTCTCCGGCCTGTTCGCCCCGTACTGGCGCTCCGACGCCCGCGGCGCGATCGTCGGCCTCTCCCGGTTCAACACCGACGCCCACATCGCCCGGGCCACCCTCGAGTCCATCTGCTACCAGAGCCGCGACGTGGCCGAGGCCATGGAGCAGGACTCCGGGGTGCACCTGGAGTGCCTCAAGGTCGACGGCGGCGTCACCGTCAACGACCTGTGCATGCAGATGCAGGCGGACATCCTCGGCGTGCCGGTCAGCCGCCCGGTGGTCGCCGAGACCACCGCGCTCGGTGCGGCGTACGCCGCCGGCCTGGCCGTCGGGTTCTGGAAGAACACCGACGAGCTGCGCGAGAACTGGAACGAGAGCCGGCGTTGGCAGCCGACCTGGTCGCCGGAGCAGCGCGAGAACGGCTACGGCCGGTGGAAGAAGGCGGTCCAGCGCACCCTCGACTGGGTCGACGTCGACTGACGCCCGCCCCACCCCCGCAAGGATCCGGGCGGCCGGCGCCCGTCGCCGGCCGCCCCCACCCCTCCAGGAGAGAGAAGACGGATGCACTCCGCGACACTGTCACCGGCCGCCCGTGAGCGGTCCCTGGCCGCCCTCGACAGCGGCCAGGAACTGGACGTCCTGGTGATCGGCGGCGGCGTCACCGGCGCCGGCTGCGCTCTCGACGCCGTCACCCGCGGCCTCTCGGTCGGGCTCATCGAGGCCCGGGACTGGGCCAGCGGCACGTCGAGCCGGTCCAGCAAGCTCATCCACGGTGGCCTGCGGTACCTGGAGATGCTGGACTTCGGGCTGGTCCGCGAGGCCCTGCGCGAGCGGGGTCTGCTCCTGCAGCGGCTCGCCCCGCACCTGGTCCGCGCGGTGCCGTTCCTCTACCCGCTGCGCCACCGGGGCTGGGAACGCCTGTACGCCGGCGCCGGCGTGCTGCTCTACGACGCGATGAGCCTCTCCGGCAGCCATGCGCGCGGCGTGCCGGCCCACCGGCACCTGAGCCGCCGCGGGGCGCTGCGCGCCTGCCCGTCGCTGCGGCCGGAGGCGCTGGTCGGCGCCCTGCAATACCACGACGCGCAGGTCGACGACGCCCGGCTGGTGACCTGCCTCGTCCGCACCGCCGCCGCGCACGGAGCGCACCCGCTGTCGCGGGCTCGCGTCGTGGGTCTGCTGCGCGAGGGCGCCCGGGTCACCGGCGCGCGGGTGCACGATGTGGAGACCGACCGGGTGTTCGAGGTGCGTGCCCGGCAGGTCATCAACGCCACCGGGGTGTGGACCGACGACACCCAGGCCCTCGTCGGCGAGCGGGGCCGGTTCCAGGTGCGCGCCTCCAAGGGCATCCACCTGGTGGTCCCGCGGGACCGGATCCGGTCCAGCACCGGCCTGATCCTGCGTACCGAGTCCAGCGTCCTGTTCGTGATCCCGTGGGGCCGGCACTGGCTGATCGGCACCACCGACACTGACTGGGACCTGGACAAGGCGCATCCGGCGGCGACCAGCCGGGACATCGACTACCTGTTGGAGCACGTCAACGCGGTGCTGGCCACCCCGCTGACCCGCGACGACGTCGAGGGCGTGTACGCCGGCCTGCGCCCGCTGTTGTCCGGGGAGTCCGAGGCGACCGCCAAGCTGTCGCGGGAGCACACCGTGGTCAGCCCGGCGCCCGGGCTCGTGGTGGTGGCCGGCGGCAAGTACACGACGTACCGGGTGATGGCGCGCGACGCGGTCGACGAGGCGGTGCGCGGCTTCGACGCGGCGGTACCCGCCTCCTGCACCGACCGGGTGCCGCTGCTCGGCGCCGAGGGTTACGTCGCCCGGTGGAACCAGCGGCGCCGGCTGGCGCAGCAGTTCGGCATGCACACCGAGCGCGTGGAGCACCTGCTCCGGCGCTACGGCGCCGCCGTCGACGAGGTTCTGGCGCTGCTGCGGGAGGATCCCACGCTCGGTGAGCCGCTCGACGGCGCGGAGGACTACCTGCGGGTGGAGGTCGTCTACGCGGCGTCCGCCGAGGGGGCGCTGCACCTGGAGGATGTGCTCACCCGGCGCACCCACATCTCGATCGAGACCTTCGACCGGGGCCTGCAGGCCGCTCGGCCTGCGGCGACACTGATGGCGCCGGTCCTTGGCTGGGACGACGAGCGGGTCGACCGGGAGGTGGCGCACTACGTCGCGCGCGTCCGGGCCGAGCGGGCCGCGCACGAGCAGCCCGACGACGCGGGGGCCGACGCCGTCCGGCTGGGCACGCCCGACGTGGTGCCGGCGGCGGCCATGGCAGCCTGAGCGGCCTCCGGCGGGTCAGCGGGTCTTGCGTGGTGACCTCTTCGGCGGCCCCGAAGAGGTCACCAGGCAGCCAGGCCCGGGTGGGCCGCAGTCTTGCCGATCGTCGTCCCGCGCGCGCTTCCGGCCTGCGCGGGCGTCGTTCAGCCGCCCCGGGCGAACAGGGCCAGGCGTACCCGGTTGGGGCTGTTGGTCTTGGTCATCAGGCTGGTGATGTGGGTCTTCACCGTGGTGACCCCGATGTGCAGCCGAGCGGCGATCTCCGTGTTGGACAGCCCCTCGGCGACCAGGTTCAGCACGTCCTGCTCGCGCGCGGTCAGCCCCTGGGCCGGCTGCGGCGGCTCGGGGCGGGCGTGCACCGCGCGCTGGACCAGGCGCTGCAGCACCTCCTGGCTGAACGGGCTGTCGCCCACGGCGGCGCGGCGGACGCCGTCGAGCAGGTCGGCGGGGGGTGCGTCCTTGAGCAGGAACCCGCAGGCGCCGGCGGTCAGGGCCGGATAGAGGTGGTCGTCGTCGCCGAAGGTGGTCAGCACCAGCACGCGGGTGGCGGGGCGGTCGGCCAGGATCCGGCTGGTCGCGGTGATCCCGTCGACGCCGGGCATGCGCAGGTCCATCACGACGACGTCGGGGACCAGCCGCGCGGCGAGGGAGATCGCGTCGCGACCGTTGTCGGCCTCGCCGACGACCTCGATGTCGGGCTGGGCGTCGCAGAGCATGCGCAGGCCCGCGCGGATGAGGTGCTGGTCGTCGACCAGCAGGACGCGGATCATGCGAGCTCCGTCTCGTGGGGTGCGGCCGAGCCGGCGCGGGGGACCGGCGCGCCGGCGGGCGGGAGAGGGGAAGCGGTCGACGCGGCGGCCGGGAGCACGGTGCGTACCCGCCAACCCGCGCCGGTCGGGCCGACGTCCAGCCGGCCGCCGAGGACCTCGACGCGCTCGCGCATGCCGGTGATGCCGTGGCCACCGCCGGGCGGTACCGCCGCCGGCACCCGGCCGCGCCCGTCGTCGCAGACCTCCCAGTGCACGGCCGCGTCGACCACGGACACCGCCAGGCGCGCCCGCGCGGACGTGCCGACGTGTTTGGCCACGTTGGTCAGTGCCTCCTGGGTCAGCCGCAACACCGCCAGGCCCCGGACGGCGTCGAGCGAACCGACCGCCGGGTCGATGTCGGCCTCCACGGTGACACCGGCCTGCCGGGCCCGGTCGACCGCCGCACCGAGCGCCGCCGGAAGCGCCGCCGGCTCGATCGCGGTCAGTGCCGCGTCCCCGCGTACCCCGTCGGGGTCGCGCAGGACCGCGACCAGCCGGCGCAGGTCCGCCAGGGCGGCGGTCCCCGTGCCGTGCACGTCGTCGAAGACCTCGCCCACCCGCGGATCCAGCTCCGTCAGCACGTGCCGGGCCACGCCCACCCGCAGCACCATCGACGCCACGTGATGCGCGACCACGTCGTGCAGTTCGCGGGCGATGGCGCTGCGTTCGTCCGCGCGGGTGGCACGGCTCTCCGACTCGCGCCGGCGCTGCTCGGCCGCCGCCCGCTCCTCGGCCTGCCGGCCGAGCTCCTGGGTGGTGCGGATGACCAGGCCGAGCAGCAGCGGTACGCCGACCTCCACGGTCAGCCCGAAGACGCCGGAGAGGAACCGCCGGAACTCCTCGCCGATCGAGTCGGTCAGGTCGACCGCGGCCAGCAGCCCGGCGGCCAGCCAGATGATCCGCGGCCGGTCCGCCCACATGGCCAGCTCCAGCAGGGCCCAGCTGGCACCGACCTGGTTGATCGTGGTGTCGTCGACGAGCTGGATGGCGACCGCCAGCAGCGCGGCCTGCGCCACCAGGTTGACCAGCGTCCGGCGGTGGCACACCAGCGCGACGGCGAACGCGACCAGCGCGAGGATCCACTGGGTGGTCGTCGGTGAGCGTCCGGCGTGGGTGCCGAAGACCAGGTAGCCGACGCCGCTGAGGTCGAGCAGCAGCATCCGCGCGAGCGTGTCGCGCGCGTCGAAGAGCCGTCCCACCCACCCCACCGGATCAGCCTAGGCGCTGCGGCTCGCGGGCCGGAACGACCGCCGGCCGGGCCCACCTCGCCCGGACGGCGAGGTAGGCGGCCAGCCCGAGCGGCCCGAGCAGGATCGTCAGCACCAGCACCGGAGCCATCACCAGCGCCGGCACCCCCCGTTCCCGACCGTCCAGCCAGGCCCACCGGCCGACGAACAGGTCGAACCCGACCATGTGCGCCCAGGCCGCCGCCGCGCCGTCGGTGCGGCCGAGCAGGTCGCGCACCCCCTGCAGGGTCGGCGCCGTGACGGCGGGCAGCACGTCGGCGAGCGCCGGGAGCACCAGCAGCGCGTAGCTCACCAGGACCGGCAGCACGATCAGCGGGGAGGAGATGATCCGGGCGGTCCCGGACCAGCGCGGCAGCAGCAGCATCAGCGCCCAGAACGGCGCGGCCAGCGCGAAGGTCAGGGTGAACAGTGTCGCGGTCATGCGGCCAGCGCCAGTTCCGGGCGGGGTCGGCGGACGAGGACCAGCGCGGCGGCGGTCGCGGTCGCGGTCACCAGGGCCGCGGCGGCGGCCAGCGTGAGGGCGTCCGGCCGCAGCAACGGCTGCCCGCGCAGTGCCTGCCAGGTCAACAGCATCGTGAGTACGCCGTAGGCGGCGCCCGCGACGATCACCAGCCGCACCTGGCTGCGCTCGTCCAGCCACGTCCCGAGGAACCGGCTCAGCAGGATCGCCATGATCGGCAGCGCCTGCAGGGCGTGCAGCCCCACGAAGTGCCCGATCCGCAGGTCCCCGCCGGTGGTGCTCCAGCCGACCAGCGGGAGCCCGCGGCCACCGTCCGGCACGCCCACGCTGTGCGCCCCGCCGATCCCCTCGGCCACCTCCTGGCCGGGCACCACCATCGGGATCGCCGCCAGCATGCCGAGCAGGGACAGGCCGAGCCCCCACCCGACCGCGTACCTGGCGACCCGGTCCGCCATCGGCTGCCGCAGGACCACGATGCCGATGACGAGGTGCGCGACGAAGAGCACCATGATCGACGCGCCCATCACCTGCCACAGCGCGGCGTTCAGCGGTGTCGTCTCGTTGTAGTGGCTGGTCGTGCCGCGCAGCACCTGCGCCACGATCACCGCCATCTCGGCCAGCGACATCGCGACGACGACCGTGCCCGCCCGCTCCGCGGTGCGGCTGCGTCGCGGCAGCAGGGAGAGCATCCAGGCGAGGGTGGTGCCGTACAGCACGAACGACACGGCGAACTTGAACGGCTTGAGCCAGATCGGGACGCCGGTGAGGATGCGGGGATCGGCGACGATGCCGATCGCGGCGACGACGGCGAGCACCGCCATTCCGGCGACGAAGACCATCATGGGGCGGTGCCAGTGTGCCGCCCGGCGCAATGCGGTAGTCATACCTGTAGATGCTCGTGACCCGGTCCTCGGATCGCGCCCGACCTCGGGCCCCGGTTGCGGCCGGCGGTCGGAGCCGGGTCTCCTCCCAGGGGAGGAGACGGATCATGGAACCCGGGAACGGCTGCCGGCCCGCGTACCCGGGGTGCGACCGAACCGACCGGGGGGTCGACCTGGGCCGGCGCGGGCGGCCTGTCCTGAGGTGACCGCCCGACGGTGGTCAGGGCGAGCACCGGCAGCGGATGGCGGCGGCGCACCGCGAGCGCCCCGGCCCGGATCCGGGCCGGGGCGCTCGGGTGTCGGTCAGAAGGTGGCGACGTTGAGCAGCTTCTCCTGGATGCCGTCCGGGTCGCCCGCCGGCCAGCTGTAGTTGGTGGTACCGGCCGACTGGAGGGCGGACTTCACGGCGCTCGGGGTGGCGGTGGGGTGGGTCGCCTTGTAGAGGGCCGCGCCACCGGCGACGTGCGGGCTGGCCATCGAGGTGCCGGAGATGGTGTTGTAGCTGCCGCCCTTCCAGGTGGAGTAGATGCAGACACCCGGGGCCATCAGGTCGACGTCCGCGCCGAAGTTGGAGAAGTCGGCGATGGTGTCGTCGACGTCGCTGCGACAGGTGGCCGCCGCGCCGCCACCGGGGAGCCCGTTGAAGTCGGCGAGGGCGCTGACGGTGATGACCTCGTCGTATGCGGCGGGCACGTGGTTGGCGGCGTTGTCGGTCTCGTTGCCGGCCGCGACGACGTACGTCACGCCGGAGGCGACGGACTTGCAGATCGCCTCGTGCATGGCGTCCTTGTTGCTGCCGCAGGCGCTGTCGGTGCCGGAGCCGCCGAGGCTCATGTTGGCGACCTCGATCTCGCCGGCGTGCGCGGTCACGTAGTCGATGCCGCAGATGATGGCCGAGAACGTGCCGCTGCCGGCGTTGTTGAGCACCCGTACCGGCCAGACGCGGGCGCCGGGGGCGATGCCGACCGCGCCGATGCTGTTGTCGAGCGCGCCGATCGTGCCGGCGACGTGCGAGCCGTGGCCGTTGCCGTCGTTCGCGCTGGTGCCGGTGGAGCAGTTCTTGGCGCCGGCGGTGTAGACGTTCAGGTCGGGGTGGGTGAGGTCGATGCCGGTGTCGATGACCGCCACGTCGACGTCGACCCGCTCGTCCGCGCCGTTGATCTTCGCGGTCGGGCTCAGCTCGGCGTCGGCCCGGTTGATGCCGGTCGGCGTGGTCTGGGCGGTGGCCGTCACCACCCCGTCGGGCTGGACGAAGAGCACCTGCGAATCACGGGCGATGCGGGCGGCGGCGGTCGCGCTCATCCGGGCGGAGTAGCCGCGCAGGGCGTGCTCGTAGACGTGGCCGACGGTGGCGCCGTTGGCCCTGGCCTGCTCGGCGGCGACCGACGACGAGTTGGCGTCGGCGCGGAGGACGACGATGTAGCCGCTGTCCGCCTCGGCGCGGGGGGCGGCGGTGGCGCCGGTCGCCGAGGCGGCGACGACGATGCCGGTCAGCATCGCGACGCC
Source organism: Micromonospora purpureochromogenes (assembly GCF_900091515.1). NCBI lineage: Bacteria > Bacillati > Actinomycetota > Actinomycetes > Micromonosporales > Micromonosporaceae > Micromonospora > Micromonospora purpureochromogenes. The sequence goes on from NZ_LT607410.1 coordinate 3,714,215, forward strand.
CAGTGTCTTGCGCATGGGGGTTCCTCTCCACGTGCGGTAGGGGCGGTTGGCCCATGCCGAGGTTGCCGCAGCCGGCCGCGCCCGAACCAGAGGGCCGAGGCATCCGTTATTAGAAATATATAAATCAGTATAAAATGGGGCACAACGTCGGACCTGGCCTTCGGCGGCCAGGTGGGCGGAGCGCTCGTACTCCTGCCGGGTTATCGCTCGATGCCGGTGCGGTGTTTCATCACCGTCGTGTTGGCGGCGGGACGGCGGACCGCTACCGTCGATCCAGCTGCACGGAGAAGGGCCCGCGACCGCGATGGACACACCGTCACCCGATGCCGTACGTCGCGCCGCCGCCGGTGACCCGGCCGCCGTCGCGGAGGTCCTCAGAGGAATCAGGCCGATCGTCGTGCGCTACAGCCTGGCCCGGCTGGGGCACGTCGGCGCCGGTGGCGCCACCGCCGAGGACGTCGCCCAGGAGGTCTGCCTCGCCGTGTTGCGCGCCCTGCCGCGCTTCACCGATCAGGGTCGTCCCTTCCTCGCCTTCGTCTACGGCATCGCCGCCCGCAAGGTCGCGGACGCGTGTCGGGCCGCGAGCCGCGACCGTACGGACAGCGTCGCGGCCGTCCCGGACGCGCCGGACCCCCGCCCCGGCCCGGAACTACGTGCTGTCACGGCTGACCTGGGCGCCAGGCTCAGTGCTCTGCTGGCGCAACTGCCGGCGACGCACCGGGAGATCCTGGTGCTGCGGCTGGGGGTCGGGATGACCGCCGAGGAGGTCGGTACGGTGCTCGGTATGACCGGAGGCGCGGTACGGCTGGCGCAGCATCGCGCGCTGACCCGGCTGCGCGTCCTCGCCGGCGACACCCTCGCCCGGATGATCCCGTGACCGCCGACGAACCCCCGCCGACCGACCCGGTCCTGCGGGACGACCGACTGTTCGACGCGCTCAACCGCGGCGAGCCGCCACCCCCCGACCACCCCGCCGACGACCCGGTGACCGCCCTGCTCGCCGACTGGCGCACCGAGCTGGTGGCTCGGTCGGAGCAGGTGGAATCCAGGCTGGAGCGGAAGCAGTCCGGGCAGGGGACGGGCTCGCCGGCGGCTCCGCCGACCGCGGCACCCCCGGCCCGCCGGCTCCGGCCCGCGGCAACCGCCGGGCTCGCTGCTCCGGCGCGGCCCGGGGGACGTCGGCGGACGGCGTTCGCCGGTGCGGCGCTCAGCCTGCTCACCGTCGTCGGGGGCCTGTGGCTGGGCGCGGCCCGGGCCGAACCGGGCGGCCTGTTCTGGCCGGTCACCGAGCTGGTCTACGCCGACCGGGCCGAGTCGCTGGTCACCGAACGGGAAATCGGCCGGATCCTGGACGAGGCCCGGCAGGACCTCGCCGACCGCCGGTACGCCGACGCCCGCCACCACCTGGAGCGGGCCGCGGTCCTGCTGGGCAGCCTCGGTGACGACGAGACCGTCGTCCGGCTGCGGGGCGACATCGACGAGCTCCGCCGCCTGCTGCCGTCCCCCGCCGCGACGGCCCCGGCGCCGCCCGACGCGGACATCGGCACCGCCACCGTGCCGGTGCCGTCCGACCCGGACGGAACCGCCACCGTGCCGGTGCCGCCCGACACGGACCCCGCCACGTCCTCCGTCCCGGTGCCTCCACCGGACGATCCGGCGGCGTCGCACACCCCGGCCCGGCCGACACCGACCGCACCGGCACCAGCGGGCCGGCCGAAGAAGCCGGCCGGAGGGGCCCCGGACGGCCGGCCGCACACCCCGACGGGGGGCCCGCCACGGCAGGTGCCGCCGGCCCCCACCGCCGTGCCGCGCGGCGGGAAGCCCCACCCGGACGGCGGGCCCGTCACGCGCCCCCGGCAGCCGGTCGGCGCTCCGTCCGCCCCGCCGTCCGCGACCCTGCCGTTGCCGGCCGGGCCGGATCGCGCCCCGGCCTCCCCGAGCGTGCCGGGGAGCGCCGGCCAACCGTCAGGGGCCTGACGCGGCCGGCACGGGGGCCGGGACGACACTGCCCCCGATCGGTCGGATCGGAGCTCGTACCGGGTGGCCCGGCGCACCTGGTGGTCATGCCGGTAGATGCTCGTGAGCCCGCCTCCCGACCGCGCCCGACGTCGGGTCCCGGATGCGGCCGGCGGTCGGAGCCCGGTCTCCTCCCTGGGAGGAGGCGGCGCGCGGGCGCTACCTCGTGGTCGGTGCCACGCAGTAGACGTCCCCGGAGTTGACCTCGTGGGGCAGCGACCGGAGACGCTCCGCCAGCTCCGTCGCCGACATCCACTCCCCGAACGCCAGGGCCATGTCGTCGCCGAACGCGATGTTGAACGCCTCGAAGCCGAGCGCGGTGAGGCGGGCGACGCAGCGCCGGGCCACGGCCCGCTCGATCGTGGTGAACTCGAAGGAGAGCGCGGGCAGCGGGCGGCTCAGCCCCGCCAGCACCGCCTCCTCGAAGCCCTCCACATCGATCTTGACGAAGGTCGGCGTGCCGTGGCGGCTGATCAGGGAGTCCAGCGTCGTGGTGGCCACCTCGACCGTGGCGTCCCACACCTCGTCCTCCCAGCCGCCGGCACCGTGCGCCGCCTGGAGGAAGTGCGCGGACGCCGTGGTCACCGTGGGATTGCGGGAGTTGACGTGCAGGCGGACGCTGCCCTCGTGCGCCCCGCAGGCCGCCTCGACGACGACGATGTCGTTCTCGCCGGCATAGAGGTGCCGGATGGCGCGCACGCACAGGCGTTGCGGCTCCACGGCCACTACGCGCGCCCCGAGGCGGCGGAAACTGCCGGTCCGGTCGCCCACGTGGGCCCCGATGTCGAAGACCACGTCGCCGGGCCGGACGAAGCGGGCGTAGAACGCGTCCATCGCCGCCTCGCGCGCCGGATCGCCGTAGTAGGACTCCAGCGACCGGCGCAGCGACGACATGGCCGGATCAGCCTTGAGTGCCTCCACCGCGCGGGTACGAGCCCTCACCGGAAGACCGTAGCCCGGACCGGGCCGGGAAACGCCGGCAATCGACAAGAGTCAGGTGATCCCCGGCCGGGCGGGGGAGCCCACCGCCGGCCGCCGACGGGGCAGGATGGGTGGGTGGACATCGAGCCGGTCGACTGCGCCCCCGAGCAGCGGTTCCGGCGGGCGATCCTGGGGCAGCGCTGGGAGCATCTCACCTTCCTGCACTGGGCGGTCGCGCCGGAGCTGGTCGCGCCCCTGCTGCCCGCCGGCACCCGTCCGGACACGCTCGACGGGCTCAGCTACGTCGGCCTGATCGGTTTCCGGATGGTGGGGCTGGGCCTCGGCACCGGGCCGGGGGTGCCGTACTTCGGCAGTTTCTGGGAGACCAACGTCCGGCTCTACTCGGTCGACCACACCGGCCGGCGGGCCGTGGTGTTCCGTTCGCTCGACGCGTCCCGGCTGGTGCCGGTGCTGGTCGCCCGGGCGACCCTGCGACTGCCGTACCTGTGGTCGGCGATGCGGCTGGACCGCGACGGTGACCGGTACACCTACCGGTGCCGGCGGCGCTGGCCCGGCCCGGTCGGAGCGTCGAGCCGGATGGAGGTACGGGTGGGGGAGCCGATCGCCGAGCCGACCCCGCTGGAGCACTTCGTCACCGCCCGCTGGGGCCTGCACACCCGCGCGTACGGGCGCACGCTGCACCTGCCGAACTGGCATCCCCGCTGGCCGCTGCACCGGGCCGAGCTGCTGAGCCTGGACGACGAACTGGTCGCCGCCGCCGGGTTGCCGCCGCCGGCGGGACCGCCAGCCAGCGTGCTCTATTCGCCCGGTGTGCCGGTCCGGTTCGGCCCGCCGGTCACCCTGCCCGCGTGACCGCGGCGCTCGTCGCTCGGCGAGGCGGGACGGGACCGGCGCGCCGTCGTCATCTGGTGCCGGTGGCCGACAGGACGGGCAGGCGGGCCAGGACGTTGGCGGTCGCGACCCGCACCGGATCGGGGTCGGCCCAGCTCCAGTTCGGGTGGGCCCGGTTGGTGAGGAGCACGAAGACGGTCCGGCGGGCGGGGCTCACCAGCAGCGACGTGCCGGTGAAGCCGGTGTGCCCGAAGGTGGTGGGGGCGCTGAGCCGACCCATGAACCACGGCTGGTGCAGCACCACGCCGAGCCCGTGGTCGGCGGTCCGGTTCGGGCGGTCCGGGTCGACGGCGGGCAGCCCGGCGTTGGCGTTGGTCAGCATCCGGCGGACGGTGCCCTCGGCCAGGATCCGCTGTCCGCCGTAGGTGCCGCCGTCGAGCAGCAACTGGCCGATGACGGCGACCTCCTGGGCGGTGCTGAAGATGCCGGCGTGCCCGGCGATGCCGCCCAGGTGGTTGGCCACGTCGTCGTGCACCACGCCCCGGAGCAGTCCCCGCGAGCAGCGGGCGTCGGTGGCGACCAGCCGGGTGGCCCGGTCGGTGGCGCTGAGCCAGGTGTTCGGGTTGAAGCCGGTCCAGCGCAGGCCGAGCGGGTCGGTCAGCTCGGTCTTCAGCGCCTGGTCGAGCCGTTGGCCGGTCACCTTCTCCACCAGCCTGCCCACGACCATCAGCCCCACGCTCGAATAGCGGAACACCCGGCCCGGGATCGCCCCGCTGACCAGCTGGGTGGCCAGGACGGCCTGCCACTTCTCGGTCAGCGTGGCGTAGCCGGTCACCGTGGCACCCACGGGGAGCCCGCTGGTGTGTGCGAGCAGCATCGCCACCGTGACGGCCGACTTGCCGGCGCCGGTGAACTCCGGCAGGTAGCTCACCACCGGCGCGTCGAGGTCGAGTCGGCCCTTGTCAACCTGCCGCAGGGCGAGGAGGGACGTGTAGACCTTGGTGATCGAGGCGAGGTCGAAGATGGAGTCGGTGCGCATCCGGACCCGCTCGCCGGCGGGCAGGAGGACCGGCCCGGCACCGAAGCGCAGGGCCTCGCCGACGGCCGCCTCGGCGTACGGCTGCCCGCCGTTGAGCGCGAGCGCGACCGCCCCGGCGTACATCGGGTGGGCGGGGTTCTGGCTGGTCGGCTTCAGGTAGCCGGTGAGCACGGTGGTCAGCCGCCGGCTGACCGGGGAGGTGCGGACGACCGACCCGGTGACCGCGGCGGCGCCCTGGCCCGGGGCCGGCGCACTCGGCGTCTGCCACGAGCCGGCGCGGCCCGCGGGCGGTGCCGCCCGGCAGCCGGCCAGCGCCGCCGTGGCGGCGGAGAGCCCGAGTCCGAGCAGCGTGCGACGGTTGACCGGCATGGCTGGATCATGCCAGGCCAGCGGGTGTGCAGACACCGTCGTCGGCAACACCGGCGTGGTCGCCGCCACCTGGCGCCTCGTCGCGCACGCCGCCGGCGGGGTCGCCGACCGCGACGCACCCGCTAGGCCGGTGGCTCGTCGGCGGCCTGTTCGTGCCAGCGGGCGCGCCAGGCGGCCTCGTGCTTCTCGTAGGTCGTCCGCTCGTCGAGGGCCGCCTGCCGCAGGGCTCGCCGGGAGTCGGCCATCACCACCACCTCGACGGCCACCAACGCCATGCAGATCGCGGTCAGCAGGGCGAAGGCGGCCAGTCCCGGCAGGTGGGTCGCGACCGGGATGGCGGCGGCGAGCACGAGCACGGTGCCGACCCGGCTCCAGGACAGGGTGCGCAGGGTGCGCAGCTGGAACAGCATGTCCGCGCACAGGTAGCAGATCACCCCGCCGAACAGCAGCGGTACGCCGGGGCCGTGCGCCGGCTCGGCGAGGCTGACCGACGGGTCGGCGATCTGCCGCACGATCTCCTCGGCACCCAGGGCGAACAGGATCACCCCGGCGATCATCACCAGGTGCAGGTAGGCGTACGCGTCGCGGGCCATCGACACCCGGGCGTGCCCCTGCGCGACGTGCTGCGCGATCCGGGCGGCCGGTGCGACCACGTCGTAGTGCGCCCACCACAGGGCGGCGGTGAAGACGATGCCCAGCACGGCCGCGGTGATCGCCGGCCAGGTGACCGGCTGGCCGAGCAGGTTGCCGCCGACGCCGACGGAGATGATCGACTCGCCCAGCGCGATGATCAGGATGAGGTCGTAGCGCTCGGTCCAGTGTTCGGCGGAGGTGACCATCCAGCCCCACGCGCCGGCGACCAGTCCGGCGCTGTACTGCAACAGGACGACGCTGACCCACAGCCCATCCCGGACCAGCCCGGCCCGGCCCGCGTCCTCGATCTGCGGCGGGATCAGCGCGGCGCCCAGCAGCAGCAGGGTGCTGGCCACCAGCTCCGGGGAGTACTTCAACAGCAGTCGCCGCTCGCCCGGCCGCTCCTTGGCGACGTGCCAGTACAGCAGCAGGTGCAGCCCGCGGATCACCACGTAACTGATCGCCACCACCATCGGCCCGGCGGCCGTCTGTTTCGGGTCGCCGAACGCCTGCGGCAGCGACAACGCGAAGCAGAACACCGCCGCCATCCCGGCGACCATCAGCACCGGGACGAAGCCTTCGCCCAACCGGACCCGGGTGGCCACCACGCTGTGCACCACCCAGCACCACCACAGCACGGCCAGCACGAGCATGGCGTGCAGCAGTTGCCGACCGGTGATGTTGGCGGCGGTGGCCCGGGTGATGATGAAGAAGGAGAAGACGAAGACCAGGTCGAAGAAGACCTCGAACCGGTCCACCCGGGCGCCCGGCGCGATCCCGACGGCCGGCCCCAGTCGCCCGCGCCACCGGTTTCCCACCAACCCACTGTGCCAGCCGAGGACCGGCCGGGGGCCGAATTGGCAGCCGGCCACTTCACTCGATCGCTACTCGCACCTGTCCTCGGCGCCCCGGCCGTACGGTTCGCAGCAGTCGACCCGGTGGCGGTACACCCGCAGGTCACGCCCGCTCCGGTGGGCCCGCTCGGAGGTGATCTCGTACAGGCAGGCCTGCCACCGGACGGTCTCCCCGCCGCCGGGGACGACCTGACCGTCACCCGGCCCGCCGCGCAGCAGCACCTCCACCCGATCGACGCTACGTGGTGTCCAGGCCGGGAGCAGGTGGTACGACCGCTCTGCCCGCCCGGCGGCAGCTAGGTGACCGATGCCCGTGGGACCGGTCGATGCCGGTGCGGCGATCAGCGTCCGACTTCCACCCAGGTCTGGACCTGGCCCTCGTCAACCCGCATACTTAGGTGGATGGCTAAGCATTCCGGCGATGGTGGCGACGCGGTCGACGCGTCGCTGGACGACGTGTTCCACGCGTTGTCGGACCCCACCCGCCGGCGCGTCGTCGAACTCCTGGGCCGGGGCCCCGCCACGACCAGCGACCTCGCGCGTCCGTTCGAGATGGCACTGCCGTCGTTCACCCAGCACCTGAGTGTTCTCGAGCGCTCGGGCCTGGTGACCTCGGAGAAGAAGGGACGGGTGCGGACCTACCGCCTGGCGCCCCGGTCGCTGGAGGGGGCCGACAACTGGCTCGCCGCGCAGCGTGCGCTCTGGACCCGCCGCCTCGATCAACTCGATTCGCTTCTCTACGACCTGAAGGAGCAGCAGACATGACCGCCTACACCACGAACCCGGAGCTCGACCTCGTCCTGGAGCGCACCGTCGACGTCGCCCCGGAACTGGTCTGGAAGGCCTGGACCACGCCCGAGCTGATCGTGCGGTGGTTCGCCCCGAAGCCCTGGTCGACCTCGTCCTGTGAGATCGACCTGCAGCCCGGCGGCCGGTTCCACACCGTCATGCGCTCGCCGGAGGGTGAGGAGTTCCCCAGCGACGGCTGCATCCTGGTGGTCGAGGAGGGCTCGACGCTGGTGTTCACCTCCGCCCTGGGCCCGGGGTTCCGCCCGCAGGTCGCCGAGGACGGCTTCCCGTTCACCGCGGTGGTCCGCATCGCGCCGGACGGCGCCGGTACGAGGTACACCGCCACGGCGATCCACGCCGACGCCTCGGCCCGCAAGCAGCACGAGGACATGGGCTTCGCCGAGGGCTGGGGCGCGGCGCTCGACCAGCTGGTGGACGTCGCGAAGTCCCTCTGACCGGGGCCCACATCGGAGCGGACCGGCCGGGGCGGTCGACGTCGGGCGGTCGCGCGGAGGCGGCGGCCAGGGGTCGGCCGCCGCCGGATCGCGGGAGGCCGCCGTCAGCCGCGGTGCCACTTCTGGTTCGCGCCGCCGGTGCACTCCCAGAGCTGGAGCAGCGCGTCGTTGTTGGGGTTCCAGCCGGCGATGTCCACGCACTTGTTCGCCTGCGGGTTGACCAGGTCACCCGCCGCGGTGAGCACGAACTGCTGTGCGGGGTTGCCGGAGCAGGTCGCGATCTGGATGGCGGCGCCGTTGGCGGTGGAACCCCAGGCGACGTCCATGCACTTGTTGTTCTGCGTGCGCAGGGTGCCGTTGACGAACTCCCAGCGCTGGTTCGTGCCGCCGTGGCAGTCCCAGACGATGAGCCGCTGGCCGTCGGCGAAGTTCCAGTTGGGCACGTCGACGCACTTCTGGTGCCAGTTGCTGACCACCAGGTCGCCGGTGGCCGGCGGGGTGGTCGGCGGCGGTCCGGTCGGGCCGCCGGCGCCGAACGGCGTCAGGGTGATGGCGGCCGAACGGGGATCGCCGCTGTGCACCAGCGATTCGAAGCCGCCGACGTCGTCGTAGGCGAAGCCGTACGCCTTACCGTCGGCCATGTTGGCGTGGATGATCCGGGAGTAGTGGTTCGGGGCGCTGTTCTTGTAGAAGCTGGCGGCGTCGAGCCGGGGCTCGGTGTCGAACTGGCCGAGGGTGCCGCGGTTCAGTGCGGTGCAGAGGGTGCGTTTGATCTCCGGCTCGATGAACGGCGGGGTGTTCGGGGCGTTGAAGACGCCGTCGCAGCCCCACACGTTGCCGGTGGTCGGCCTGGCGACCGTCGCCACCTGGGCGCCGGACGAGTCGGTGAAGACCATGGTGCTGCCGACGGTGCGGCCGAAGAACCGGCGGTTCGGCTCGTTGGTGCGCGGCACGACGGTGAGGGTACGGCTGGTGTAGGCGTTCCACGCCGAGTTGAGGTACGAGTCGAGGTAGGCGGCGTCCATCAGGCCGGCGTCCATGGCCTTGCCCGGCGCGAGGACGCGCAGCACGGTGCCGTCCGCGCGGGTGACGACCGACCGGGCGAAGGCCGGCTGCGCCTTGACGGCGTTGATGACGTTGTTCCGGCCGTCGTTCAGCAGCTCGCCGGTCTTCGTGGTGACGCCGCTGCCGCTGGTGACGGAGACGGCGTGCGGCACGGCGAACTGGTCCACCTGCGAGCTGTTCAACCACAGGCCGGCGTCGTTGTAGGTGAACTCGGACCAGTCGAACAGGACGTCCCGGTTCGGGTCGCCGGCGGCCCACGGCGCGGGCTGGACCACCCCGTCCGGGGTGAGGCGGAAGTCGAGCTTGCGGCCGAACGAGAAGTACATGCGCCCGGAGATGAAGCGCGGGAACCGGACGGTGACGCTGCCGCCGTTGGGCGGGCCGGCGATCGACACGTCCGGCGCCGGCGTCGGCGGGATGCCGCCGGCCGGCCAGCGGGTGAACGCACCGGCGGCGTTGACGTAGCCGAGGCCGCCGCCGGGGCGGATGTCGGTGCCCAGGATGTAGAGGTAGACCGCCTCGCTGCGGCCGGTGTTGTTGGCGACGGCGACGGGGAGCAGGTCGGGGCCGACGGCGAGCGCCCGGGTCTGGGTGGCGGTGAGGGTGACGGGTACGGCGAGCACGAGCGCCGCCAGCGCGCCGATGGCGGCGGCGAGCCGTGCCCGGCACGAGCCTCTGTTGGTCACGGGAAACTCCTTCGATGGTGGGGACGGGCACCATCTCGTCGACCCGGGTCGCGGCCGGCCGACGAAGGGCGGGGATGGAGGCGGGACGGGTCTAGGCGCGGGACCACTTCTGGTTGGCAGCGCCGGTGCAGTCCCACAGTTGGAGCCGGCCGCCGTTGGCGGTGACCCGGTCGCGTACGTCGACGCAGCGGTTGGCGCTGAGGTTGACCAGGTCACCCGCGGCGGTGAGGTTGAAGCGTTGGGCCGGGTTGCCGTTGCAGCTCACCAGGTTGACCTCGGTGCCGTTGGCCGTGCCGGCCCAGGCCGGGTCCATGCACTTGCCCATGGCGCGCAGGGTGCCGTCGGCGGCGAAGGTCCACGCCTGCGCGGCGGTGGTGTTGCAGTCCCAGATCTGCAACTTCGCCCCGTCGACCGGGTTCGCGCCGGGGATGTCGATGCACCGGCCGCTCGCCGCGCCCCGGATCCGGGTGGTCCCCGGCGCCGGCTCGCCGCCGCCGGAGGTGTAGCCGGAGGCCCGGACGTAGTCCACCAGCATCTGCTGCGGGAACTGGGTCGACGCGTCCGGGTAGCCCGGCCAGTTGCCGCCGACCGCCACGTTCAGGATCATGAAGAACGGGTGGTCGAACACCCAGCGGTTGCCGCCGAGCCGGGCGGGGTCGACGCGGTGGTACTCGACGCCGTCGAGGTACCAGACGATGGAGTTCGGCTCCCAGTCCACCCGGTAGGTGTGGAAGGCGTCGGCGAGCGGTGCGGCGATGGTCCGGCTGCCGGTGATCCCGCCCGCGCCGGAGTAGCCCGGGCCGTGGATGGTGCCGTAGACGGTGTTCGGCTCCCGGCCGATGTTCTCCATGACGTCGATCTCGCCGGCGTTCGGCCAGCCGACGCTGCCCATGTCGTTGCCGAGCATCCAGAACGCCGGCCAGATGCCCTGCCCCCGAGGGATCTTGATGCGGGCCTCGAAGCGGCCGTACGCCTGGGTGAAGGTGGCGGCGGTGAGCAGCCGGGCCGAGGTGTACTCGCACCGGCCGTAGTGGCACTGGTAGTTGGCCGGGTTCTCCCGGCGTGCGGTGATGACCAGGTTGCCCTGACCGTCGTGCACCGCGTTGCTCGTGCTGTTGGTGTAGTACTGCCGTTCGTTGTTGCCCCAGCCGTTGCCGCCGATGTCGAAGCGCCACCGGCTCTGGTCGACCGGGGTGCCGGCCGCCGCGTTGAATTCGTCCTGCCAGGTGATGCCGCCGATCGCCGCCTCGGCGGGGCGGGAGTCGACCGGTACGGCGAGGGCCACCGTGGCGGCGACGAGCGCGGCGCCGGCGAGGGCGAGCGCGGGTGGCCGGCGGCGGTTGCGGATGGGGAACATGGGACCTCCTGCGGGACGGGCGCGAACCGGTGGTGGGTTCGCCGGGGGAGAAGCGACCGGCGCGGCGGCGGGATCGGTGGGGTGTCGGGGTGTCCGCCGCGCCGGGGAGAGCGGTGGGGTCAGCCGCGACGCCACTTCTGGTTGGCGGTGCCCGCGCAGTCCCACAGTTGGAGGCGGGCGCCGTCGGAGTTGTTCCAGTCGGTGATGTCGACGCACTTGTTGGCCTGGGGGTTGACCAGGTCGCCGGCGGCGGAGAGGACGAACTGCTGGGCGGGGTTGCCGCTGCAGTTGGCGATCTGGATGGTGGCGCCGTTGGCGGTGGAGCCCCAGGCCACGTCCATGCACTTGTTGTTCTGGGTCCGCAGCGTCCCGCCGGTGAAGGCCCAGGCCTGGGCGCTGGTGCCGTTGCAGGTCCAGGTCTGCAGGGGTACGCCGTCGGAGAAGTTGGAGTTCGGCACGTCGATGCACCGGTTGTTCCAGTTGCTGACGATCCGCTCCCCGCCGCCGGTGGTGACGAGCGACAGCCCGTAGACCCCGAGGATCTCGTTCACCGGCTGGAACCAGGTCGTGCCGCCGGAGGAGCAGTTGCCGGAGCCGCCGGAGGTCACCCCCTGGGCCTGGTTGCCCGAGATCCACGCGCCGCCCGAGTCGCCGCCCTCGGCGCAGGCGTTGCTGCGGCTCAGCCCCGACACGGCGCCCTGCGGGTAGACGACGGTCTCGTTGCGACCGAGGATGGTGCCGCAGCGCCAGCCGGTGGTGCGCCCGGAGCGGCAGACCGAGCTGCCGATGGCCGCGTCCTGCGATCCGGCCACGGTCACGTTGCCGCCGGAGTAGCTGTTCACCCACGGCTGCGGTGTCCAGGAACTGTTGGTGCGCACCCAGGCGTAGTCGTCGCCGGGGAACGACGAGCCGGCGAACGTGCCCTGCGAGACGTTGTTGAAGCCGAGGGTCGGGCTGCCGGCACGTCCACAGTGGCCGGCCGTGACGAACCCGCCGACGACCGCGAAGCCGACCGAGCACAGGGTGTTGCCGTTGATCACGTACTGGTCGCCGCCGCGGATGTCGTAGAGCGGGCGCGGGGCGGCCGGGGAGGTGACCACCCGGACGGCATCGGCGGGAACGCCGCTGGCCCGGACGTAGGCGGTGGCCGCGGCGATGGCGCCGGGTCGGGCCGTCACGACGACGCTGTTGCTGACCACGTCGACGTGCCAGCCGTGGATGTCCCGGGAGTCGGCCCGGGCGCGTCGCCGGTCCAGCGCCCGTTTGACCGCGTCGAGCCTGCTCTCGCTGCGGCCGGCGACGGTGACGTCGGCGCCCTCGGCGCGGACCACCGGGGCCAGCGCGGGATCGGTGACGGCCACGGTGAGGCGTGTGCCGTCGGTGGACAGCCACGCGCCGGCGAAGGCGGGGCCGAGCTTCGCGCGTAGGCGCCGCTCGACCGCCGGTGCGGCGGCCTCGGTGCGCAGGCGGTCGCCCAGCTGTGCGGCGGTGAGACCCAGGTCGCGGCGCATCGCCTCGACCAGTCCGGGTGGGAGGTCCGCCGGGGCGGCGCGGTGGGTGGGGGCGGTGGTGGCCGGCGGGCCGGCGGCGCCCGGGGCCGGCGCCGCGCCGACGAGCAGGAGGGCGGCGGCGAACGAGCCGAGCACGCGCGGGTGTGGAGACATGCGGGTCCTCCCGGGGTACGGCGAGGGCGGCGGGCGAGAGAGCGCTCTCACACTGAAGTTTGTCGATGGTTAACAAATCTGTCAAGAAGGTTGCCTATTGTGTGCCCGGACCCGCCCGAGCCCGCCCGGTCAGCCGGCCCGGCGTTGGCCCGCCGGCGGCGTCACGCGCCGACGGTGTCGGTGGACAGCAGTCCGTGGCCGTCGAGCGGCCGGTCGCCGCCGCGGCGCTGCTGCTTCACCCGGTAGAGGCGCCGGTCGGCCACGTGCAGCAGGGTCTCCAACGTGTCGCCGTCGTGCGGGGCCGTGGCCGAGCCGATGCTGACGCCGGTGTGCCGGCGTACCGCCGCCTCGATCCGGGCCGCCACCGTCCGTACCGTCGCCTCGTCGGCGTCGCTGAGGACGACCACGAACTCGTCACCGCCGACCCGGGCGACGGCGTCCTCGGGGCGCAGCACCTCCCGCGTCGCCGCCACCGTCCGCTTCAGCAGGTCGTCGCCGGCGGCGTGCCCGAGGCGGTCGTTGACGCTCTTGAAGTCGTCGAGATCCAGGCAGAGCATGGCCGGACCGGCGCGACCGCACCGGCGGAACAGGTGCTGGGTGAACTCCGCCAGGCCGCGCCGGTTCAGGGCGCCGGTCAACGGGTCCAGCGCCGCCAGGGCGCGCAGCTGGGACCGCTGCCGCGCCAGCTTCCGGGTCTGGGTGGAGCAGACCGAGATCAGGACCAGCATGCCCGCCATGTAGAGGAAGACGTGGCCGGGCCGTGCCGGTTGCCCGAGGGCGGCGACGGCGAGGTACGACGCGAGCAGGAGCGCCTCCAGCGCCATCATCAGCCGCAGGTGCGGTGTGTAGCTGGCCACGAACACCGTGGTGGTCACGAACCCCAGGGCGGCCGGTGAGGCGGCCCCGCCGTCCCAGTACGCGCCGAGCGCCGCCATGGCGATGGTGACCAGCAGGATGGTGAACGAGACCCGGTAGCCCGCGGCCTTCGTGGTCACCGTCCGCGCCGCCCAGATGCCGACGGCGCCGGACGCCATCCCGCAGCTGTAGGCGGTGAGCATCAGGGGCCGGTTCGGTTCGCCGATCGTCATCAGGCAGTAGAGGACGGCGATGCCGTGCGATACGACGTGCAACGCCGCGGTGAGCAGCATCCTTCGCCGGCGCTCGTTCACTCCGCCCACCGCACCCTGACGACGGCTCCTGGCGAGGCAGCAGCACGAACGGCCGGGGTGGCCATGCCGGTGGTACGTGTCGAGGCCGCTGCGCGGACAGGCCCTGCCACTTCGACATTCAATGATGTGGGTTCAATCACAGTCAATACCCGAATCGGCGCATCTGCCCAGGCCAGCGTCCGAGTGCCCGAATTCGGCCGGCCGCGGCACTGTGCGTGCCCGTCCCGCTGCGCCCCGCGCTGGCCGGTCACGGGGGATGACAGCCGTCCGGTCACGTGCCACCATACCGACCAGTCGGTATTCCATCGGAGGGGGCCCGCGATGCCGGGAACGACCGCGACGCGCACCGCGTACCGCACCTGTCCGCTCTGCGAGGCGACCTGCGGGCTGACCCTGACCATCGCCGACGACCGGGTGACGCACGCCCGGGGCGACCGCGAGCACGTCTTCAGCCACGGCTTCGTCTGCCCCAAGGGAGCCGCGTTCCCGCAGCTCCTCGCCGACCCGGACCGCCTGCGCCGACCGCTGCTGCGGGTCGACGGCACGCTGCGCGAGGTGGGCTGGGACGAGGCGTTCGCCGCCGTCGAGGCCGGCCTGACCGCCGCCCGGGCCGGCGGCCGCGACGCGATCGCCGCCTACCTCGGCAACCCCACCGTGCACACGATGGCCGGCGGGCTCTACGCCGGCCCCCTGCTGCGGGCGCTCGGCACCCGCAACGTCTTCACCGCCAGCACCGTCGACCAGATGCCCAAGCACGTCTCCTCCGGCTACCTGTACGGCGACCCCAACGTCATCCCGGTACCCGATCTCGACCGCACCGACCTGCTGGTGCTGCTCGGCGCCAACCCCTGGGAGTCCAACGGCAGCCTCTGCACCGCGCCCGACTTCCCGGGCCGGCTGCGGGCGTTGCAGGCACGCGGCGGCCGGTTCCTGGTCGTCGACCCCCGGCGCACCCGCACCGCGGCCGCCGCCGACGAGCACCTGCCCATCCGGCCCGGCACCGACGCGCTGCTGCTCTTCGCCCTGGTGCACACGCTCTTCGACGAGAACCTGGTCCGGCTCGGCCGGCTGGCGGACCACGTCACCGGCCTGGCCGACGTCCGGGAACTGGCCGCCGCGTTCGCGCCCGAGCGGGTGGCCGACCGGTGTGCGGTGCCCGCGCCGCGCATCCGGCGCCTCGCCCGGGAACTGGCGGCCGCCCCCACCGCCGCCGTCTACGGACGCGTCGGCACCTGCACGGTCGCGTTCGGCACGCTGACCAGCTGGCTGGTCGACGTGGTCAACGTGCTGACCGGCAACCTCGACCGGCCCGGCGGGGCGATGTTCCCGCTCGCCGCCCACCAGCGAACCCGGGCCGCCGGCCCCGGCAAGGGGTTCCGCACCGGGCGCTGGGCCAGCCGGGTGCGGGGCCTGCCCGAGGTCAAGGGCGAACTGCCGGTCGCCACCCTCGCCGACGAGATCGAGACGCCGGGGGAGGGCCGGATCCGGGCGTTGATCACCGTCGCCGGTAACCCGGTGCTCTCCACCGCCAACAGCGATCGGCTGGACCGCGCGCTCGCCTCGCTCGACTTCATGGTCAGCGTCGACCCGTACCTGAACGAGACCACCCGGCACGCGGACGTGGTGCTGCCGCCACCCGACTCCGCCCGCGCCGGCCACTACGACTTCGCGTTCCTCACCCTGGCCGTGCGCAACGTCGCGAGCTACTCGCCGCCGGTCCTGCCGATGGCGCCCGACAGCCTCGACGAGTGCGACATCCTGGCCCGGCTCACGCTGATCGCGGCCGGGCAGGGCGCCGACGCCGACCCGGCGGGGCTGCACGAACAGCTGCTCGGCCAGGTGCTCGCCGACGCCGCCGAGGCACTGGACCGGCCGGCGGACGAGCTGCGGGCGCTGGTCGCCGGGGACCGGCCGGCCGAACGCCTGCTCGACGCGCGGCTGCGGCTCGGCGCGTACGGCGACCGGTTCGGACAGCGACCGGACGGGCTGTCGCTGACCCGGCTGCTCGCGCACCCGCACGGCGTCGACCTCGGGGCGCTGCGACCGCGGCTGCCGGAGGTGCTGCGCACCCCGAGCGGCACCGTCGAGCTCTGCCCGCCGCCGATCGCCGCCGACGTGGCCCGGCTGCGCGACGCCCGCGACGCGCCTCCGGAGGGCTTCGTCCTGGTCGGGCGCCGGCACCTGCGGTCCAACAACAGCTGGATGCACAACGTGCCGGCGCTGGTGAAGGGCCGGGACCGCTGCACCCTGCAGGTGCACCCGGAGGACGCGGCGAAGCTCGGGCTGGCCGCGGGGGAGGAGGCCCGCGTCACCTCGCGGGTCGGCTCGCTCGTCGTGGCCGTGGAGGTCACCCCCGACACCATGCCGGGCGTGGTCAGCCTGCCGCACGGCTGGGGCCACGACGTGCCCGGCACCCGGCAGGCGGTGGCCCGCGCCCACGCCGGCGTCAACGCCAACGTGCTCACCGACGAGACGGCTGTCGATCCGCTCTCCGGAAACGTCGTGCTCAACGGCATCCCGGTGCGCGTCCAGCCGGCCTGATCGGCGGCGCCTTGCGTACGCTGGCGCACCGGGCCGGCGGGCGGCCGGGAAGGGCGGGAGCAGCGGTGGGTCGGACGGGCGACGGGGAGGGGCTGCCGCAGCGGCTGCTGGCGGTCGCCACCAGGCTGTTCGCGGAGAAGGGCTTCGAGAAGACCTCGGTCCAGGAGATCGTCGAGGCCGCCGGGGTCACCAAGGGCGCGATGTACCACTACTTCGCCGCCAAGGACGACCTGCTCCAGGAGATCTACCAGCGGCTGCTGCGCATGCAGCGCGAGCGCCTGGAGGCCATCATGGCCCGCGACCAGCCGGTGGCACTGCGGCTGCGGGCGGCCGCCGCCGACGTGGTGGTCACCGCGATCGCCAACCTGGACGATGCCACGGTCTTCCTCCAGTCGATGCACCTGCTCTCGGCCGACCGCCGGCGCGCGGTGCGGGCGGCCCGCCGGGAGTACCACGAACGCTTCCGCGAGCTGGTGGAGGAGGGCCAGCGCGCCGGGACCTTTCGCGCCGACGTCCCGGCCGACCTGGCCGTCGACTACTTCTTCGGCGCGGTGCACCACCTCGGCGCGTGGTTCCGCACCGGCGGCCGGCTCACCGCCGAGCAGGTCGGCGCGCACTTCGCCGACCTGCTGCTCTCCTCGCTGCGCCCGGACCCGCCCGCCGAGCCGCGGCCAACGCGCTGACGCTGCGATGTCGGGCCGGTCGCACCCGCCGACCGGCGCCGCTGGTGGCCGCGCCCGTCGTTCGCCTGCCAGCCGCGCCAGCAAGGCCGGCCACTACGTGGCCTTCTCGCCTCGACGGGGGAGCTTCCAGTCCGGCCGGACGAAGTGACAGGTGTAACCGCCGGGATTGCGCTCCAGGTAGTCCTGGTGTTCGGGCTCGGCCTCCCAGAACGGGCCGGCGGGGGTGACCTCGGTGACCACCTTGCCCGGCCACAGGCCGGAGGCGTCTACGTCGGCGATCGTGTCCTCCGCGACCTGCCGCTGCTGCTCGTCGGTGTAGAAGATCGCCGACCGGTAGCTGACTCCCACGTCGCCGCCCTGACGATTCTTCGTGGTCGGGTCGTGGACCTGGAAGAAGAACTCGAGAAGATCCCGGTAGGACAGCTTCTCGGGGTCGTAGACGATCTCGATCGCCTCGGCATGGGTGCCGTGGTTGTAGTACGTGGCGTTCGGCACGTCCCCGCCGGTGTATCCGACCCTGGTGGCGAGCACGCCCGGGCGTTTCCGGATGAGATCCTGCATCCCCCAGAAGCAGCCGCCGGCCAGGATCGCCTTCTCCGTCGTCTCGCTCATCGCTCTGCCCTCCGGTGCGGGTGCTCGTGCTCGTACCTCGGGACCCTGTGCGTCCTGCTGGCGACCGTGGCCTTCCCGTTCCGCCTGCCACCATGCCGACCGACGAGAACCTGGCGGCCGGTACGGGCCACCCGCGCCGCGCCGGGCGGACTTTCCGCCGAATACCTGTGACCGGGTGTCCTGCCTGGGGTGGGTCGGACCCGGGTGCGCCAGGACGGCCGGCGTGGACGCGGCGTCGGCGGCATGGTCGGCGGTGGCCAGGGTAGGCCGTAAGTCCGGGGAGAGGCGAGGCGAGGTGAGGTGGACGATGGCGGGTACCTGGTTGCTCGGTGCGGGAGCCGAGACCGCCCGGCAGCGGCCGACGGCGGTGCTGGTCGCGGTGCGCGAGGACGACGGCGCGGGCGGCAACGGCCCCGGCAGTGAGGTGTCCCTGGAGGAGCTGCGACGGCTCGCCGACACCGACGGCCTCAACGTCGCCGACGCGGTGGTGCAGCACCGCCCGAAGCCGGATCCGGCCACCTTCCTGGGCTCGGGCAAGGTCGACGAGCTGGCCGCCGCCACCGAACGCGCCGGGGCCGAGCTGGTCATCGCCGACGGTGAGCTGAGCCCGGGCCAGGTGCGGAACCTGGAGGAACGGGTCGGGGTGCGGGTGGTGGACCGCACCGCGCTGATCCTGGACATCTTCGCCGAGCACGCCCGCACCAGCGAGGGGCGGGTGCAGGTGGAGCTGGCGCAGATCGCGTACCAGTTGCCCCGGCTGCGCGGCGACGGCCGGTCGATGTCCCGCGTCGGTGGTGGCCGGGTCGCCGGCGGCGCCGGCATCGGTGTGCGGGGACCGGGTGAGATGCGGCTGGAGACCCAGCGTCGGACGTTGCGCCAGCGGGCCACCCGGCTGCGGCGCAACGCCGGCGAGCTGGCCCGGCGGCGGGAACGCACCCGGGGCCGGCGGGCCCGCAACCAGATCTCCTCGGTGTCGATCACCGGGTACACCAACGCCGGGAAGTCCGCCCTGCTCAACCGCCTCACCGGCGCGGACGCCCAGGTGCAGGACGTCCTCTTCGCCACCCTCGACCCGACCGTAAGGCGGATCAGCACCGGCGAGCTGACCTACACCGTCACCGACACCGTGGGATTCGTCCGGCACCTGCCGCACCAACTGGTCGACGCGTTCCGCTCGACGTTGGACGAGGTCACCCGCAGCGACCTGGCGATGCACGTGGTGGACGCGTCCGCGCCGGACGCGTTCGGCCAGATCACCACGGTGCACGGCGTGCTGCACGAGATCGGCGCGGGCCAGGTGCCGGAACTGCTGGTGCTCAACAAGATCGACATTGCGCCGCCGGAGTGGGTCGACGCGCTGTGCCGCGCGTACCCGGACGCGGTGCCGGTGTCCGCGCTGACCGGCGCCGGCATCGACGAGCTGCGCCGCACGCTGGCCCGCCGCCTGGCCGGGCGCTGACCGATCGGCGGCAGCCCCGCGCAGGGCGAGTTGTCCCGGAGGTAGGTGGGTCGGGGAACACCACCTGGCGACCCCCGCGAAAGTGCTTCAATCGGGACGAAGGGCAACGGGCCCGCTGAGCGGAGGAGTGCGGGATGCAGATGACCGCGACCGACAACCACGCCGTCGCGCAGGCCGTCCACGACGTCGGCTCCGCGCTGTGGTTCGGCGGCACCGTCATGGGCGTGGCCGGCGTCAACAAGTCCGGCAGCGACCTGCAGCAGGGCATCGACCGGATCCGGGTCGCCGAGTCCGCCTGGAACCGGTTCAGCCCGGTGCAGTGGCTCGGCATCGGCGCGACCATGCTCGCCGGGCTGCGGTTGACCCAGGTCGGCGGACGCCGCATCGCCCTGCAGAAGGGATTCGGCACGGTGGGGGCGCTGAAGGCGGGGATCACCGTCGCCGGTGCCGTGGCCACCGCCTACGCGGCCTACTGCGGCAACCGGATCGGTCAGCTGGCCGAGGCGGCGCACCAGCGGGGCGACCACCTCGAGGTGCACGACGCCACGGTGCCGGCCGCGGGGACGCCGGCCGAGATCGCGACGTGGCAGCGGCGCCAGCGCCTGGCGCAGTTCGCCGTGCCGGCGCTGGCCGGCGCGAACATCGTCTGCGGCTCGTACCTCGTGCAGTCCTACCGGATGGGGGCCACCGGAAAGGGTGTCCTCCGGCGGCTGTTGCCGGACTGACCCGCCGTCACGAGGCCGGCCCCGTGCGGGGCCGGCGGGGGAGAGGAGCGTCGGCATGACCGATGGACCGCTGGACGTGCCGCCGGAGGCCGACGCGGTCGAGCAGCGCCAGCCGCTGCTCGACGAGGGGCAGCCCGACGAGCCGCCGGAACCGCAACCGGACGCCACCGAGGCCGACCTGGCCGAGCAGGGCGCCTCAGTGCCCGGGGAGCACGCGCTGCCGTCGACGTCGCTGCCGGAGGACGCCACCGCCGCGGACGCCCTGGAGCAGCGTCAGGTGGTCGGGCCGGGCGACGAGGACCGCCGGGACTGATCCGGCCGGCACCCCCAGGCCCGGCGGTGCGGCCGCCGAGGGGACAGGGGCGGGCCGAACGCCGCCGCCACCTCGGGGTGGCCCAGCCCTGCCTGAGCCGGTGGCGGCGGGGTCGATCGTCGCGGTCAGCGGGACTCCGCCGCCCCGGGAACGAGGTCCAGCGCGGCCAGCTGCGTCGGGTCGGCCACCACCTCGATGCCGATGATCCGGTCGGTGACGATGAAGCTGAGCGCGAGCCGGACCTGCCCGTCGACCACCACCAGCGCTCCCGGCGCCCCGTCGACGTACGCGGGCGTGGCCCCCTGTGCCCGGCCGTTGAAGAAGCCGGCGATGACCGCCGAGCCGCGCGCCTCGGGGGTCGAGCCCATGGTGGCGGCGACCGGATCGGCGTGCATCACCACGTGCGGGTCGAGGAGGCTGACCAGATCGTCGAACCGCCCCTCCCGGGAGGCGGCGAGGAACGCCTCGACCACCTGCCGCTGGCGGGTCCGGTCCGTCTCGGGGGCGGCGGAGTCCCGCTGCACCCGGCGACGGGCCCGGCTGGCGATCTGCCGCACGGCGGCGGGGCTGCGGTCGACCACGGCGGCGATCTCGTCGAAGGAGACGGCGAACATGTCGTGCAGCACGAAGACGAACCGTTCGGTCGGCGCGAGGGTGTCCAGGACCACCAGCAACGCCCGGCCGACCGACTCGGTCAGCACGGCCTCCCGCTCCGGGTCGACCGACTCGGCCGGGTCGCCGCCGCCCGCCCCGGCGGGCTCCGGCCCGGCGGTGTCCCACGGCTGTTCGGGTCGGACGGCCCGCGCCCGCAGCCGGTCCAGGCAGACCCGGCCGACAGTGGTCGTCAACCAGCCGGGCAGGTTGTCGATGGCGTCGACGTCCGCCCGGCTCAGTCGCAGCCAGGTGTCCTGAACGGCGTCCTCTGCCTCGGCGTCCGAGCCGAGCATCCGTTGGGCCACCGCTCCCAACCGCGACCGGTTCTCCTCGAAGCGTCGGGCCAGCAGGTCCGTGTCGCGCATGCTCTCTCCACCCGTCCGCCGCCGGGGATGACCGTGACCGCCGCCACATCTGTCACGCCGCCGGGCCCGCCGCCGACATCCCTGTGACGAACCGGGACGCCGCCTCGCGGCGCACGCCGGGCAGCCTAACAGGACGGGACGGATCACATGATCAACGAGCCGCGCATGACCAACCCCGCCGCCGTGCTGCCGGACGCCGTCAAGGGGATCAACCAGCTCTACAAGGCCGCGCACTCCGCCGGGGTGCCCGACGGCACGCTGGAGTTGGTGCACCTGCGGGTCAGCCAGATCAACGGGTGCAGCGCCTGTGTCGACTCCGGCGCCCGGACCGCCCGCAAGGCCGGTGAGACCGAGGAGCGGCTGTTCGCGCTGGCCGCGTGGCGGGAGACCCCGTACTTCACCGACGCCGAGCGGGCCGCGCTCGCGCTCGCGGAGGCCGCCACCCGGCTGGCCGACCGGGCCGACGCCGTACCCGACGACGTCTGGCAGGAGGCGGCCCGGCACTTCGGCGAGCGGGAACTCGCCGGGATCGTGCTCTGGATCGCCACCAGCAACCTGTTCAACCGGCTCAACGCCACCACCCGCCAGCCCGCCCCGCAGGCCTGGGGCTGACCTGCCCGGCGGACCGGACGCGGGTGGCGCCGCCCGCGTCCGGTCCGCCTGCCGCGCCGGCCGGCCCGACGGGGTGGATCAGAACGGCCACTGCTCCCGGGACCCCGCCTCGACGAGCGGGATCATCGCGAACGCGGCGTCGGACAGACCGCCGAACGTCTGCCGGTTCCCGTACGTCGGCGCGTGCCCGACCCGGTAGCCGGCCAGGTTCCAGGTGTACACCGGGACCGGCGCGGGCACCGCGGCCGTGACGTCCGCCGAGCGGTGCCAGTGCGCCTGCTCGTCGGTGAGGATCACCACCCGGTCGTGCCGGTCGTAGTGCTTCCGCACCGCCTTCGCGGTCTCCGTGCCGCAGCCGTAGAACCAGCCGCCGTCCTTGAACCGGCGCACCGCCGCCAGCACCGACTCGCCCGCCACGGCGGGGAACACCTGGCTGTGGTCGGAGAAGGACACCACCGTCGCGTCCTGCGCGCGGGCGGCCAGCGCCAGGCCGAAGACGGTCGCCGCGTCCCAGCAGCGCAGCGAGCCGTCCTTGCTGAACGGGCTGGTCATCGACCCGGAGGTGTCGATCAGGATCAGGGTCCGGCCGGCCAGCGCGGGCACGTTCGCCAGCGCGTGCTGCAACGCCTTCTCCAACGGGTACGCCCACCGCAGGCTCGGCGCCGCGTTGTACGCCGACAGGAACCGCATCGGCAGCACGCGCGACCTGGCCACCTCGCCCGGGTCGGACAGCCGCGCCGCCACCGTCTCGGCCACCGCGTCGCTGACCCCGGCCTGGTCGAAGTTGCGCAGGTTGCGCAGCAGCGCCAGGTAACCCATGGTGGGGATGATCGCCTCCCAGGCCGCGGCGTCCATCGCGCTCTGCCGCCAGCCGGCGAGCGCCTCCCAGGTCATCCCGGCCGCGCCCAGCACGGCCGGGTCGGTGACCTCGGCACGCCGCTGCACCGGCATCGCCATCAGCTCGGCCCGGGCCGCCAGCACCGTCAACGACGCGGGCAGCGGGTTGTCCCGCCGGTGCCGCCGGTCCAGCGCGTGCCGGAACAGGTCGCCCTGCCGCTCGTCCTTCGCTGTCGGGTGGGTCAGGTCGATGACGTCACCGAAGCGCACGGCGCTGCCCTCGGAGTCGTACTTGAGCAGGCTCCGCTCGTGGTACAGCCGCACCGCCGCGTCGGCGATGCCGCGCTTGACCGGCTTCGGCAGCGACCGGCCGTGCCGGCCGAGCCAGTACGCCAGCGCCTCACCCGGCTCGTCCGCGCGCTGCAACGCGGCGTCCACGATCGCCCGGGAACCCGGGATGCCCGCGGCGACCTGTGCCCGGGCGCCGTCCAGGGCGGCCACGATGGACGCCGAGCGCAGCATCGCCCCGGTACGCAGCCACGGCACGAAACGCGCGAACCAGTCCCGGTCGGCGACGGCGACGGCGGCGACCAGTTCACGGAACCGGGCGTCCCGGTCGGCCCCGCCCTCGTAGAAGGTGTCCTCGCCGACCATGTTCGACACGCCCAGCAGGAACAGTTCGGCGCGCGGCCCGCGCAGGAAACCGGGCGCGCCCTCGGCGGTGACGTACTCGTAGTCGTCCTCGTGCCGGTTCCGGCGCAGCTTGAGGTTGAACTTGGCCATCGCGTCCCCCGTGGAAGTCGAGCAGGAGGACGCCACCACGACGCGTACCCGAGACCAGAGGTCGGCGACGGACTGTGTCCGCTGCTCTGTCCGATTGAGCCAGCCACCCGGAGGTGACGGAGGACTCGAACCTCCAACCCGCGGATCCGGGAAGTAACCGTCGCCTGCGCACCGGGTACGCGTGTGGTCGCGCCTCCCGAGATCGGAGCCGGTGACGGACGGACCTTCACCGGGGCCGGGGCCCCTTGAGATGTAACCGTCACCTGCGCACCGGGAAGTGCCTGCCGACCGTAGCGGCGGCCGCGGCGGCGGACAACGGGATTTGCCATCTCGTGATCATGGACCGGGGGTACGGTCATGCCGCATGCCGAGATCGAGGGTCGACGGCGGAAGGCCATTGCTCTGCCGACTGAGCTACCGGCGGCAACGCCGGAGGGGATTCGAACCCCCGACCCATGGATGAGAAGTATCCGCTGTCTGCGCACCGGCATGCGGCGTGCGCGCCGCCCGAGATCACCCTTGGCGACGGGCCAATTGTCAGAGAAGTAGCCGTCACCCCCGCACCGGGAAGCGCACGCCCAAGCTAGTGGCGGCCCGTCGGGCCCGGCAACACGATTTGGCTCCCGCCGCATCCCCCGGACGCGGCCGGGCGGGCTGATCCGTGGGCTCCGCCGGCTCTCGCCGGCGAAGCGACCGCTTCCCGCGCACCGGGTACGCGGCGTCCCCCGGCAAGCGGGATCGGTCATGGCCCGCCACCGCGTCGCCGCCACCGCTACCGTCGATCTGATGGGACGGATGCGCGGCGTCCAGGAGCGACCGGCGGGGCTCACGTACCAGCCTGAGCTGGTCAGCCCCGACGAGGAACGTTTGCTGCTGACGGTGCTCGGGGCGATGAACTACCGCGAGATCCGGATGCACGGCCAGGTCGCCCGGCGCACCGTCCGGCACTTCGGTGTCGACTACGACTACGGATCGTTCCAGCTCACCGAGGCCGAGGCGCTGCCGGTGGAGCTGCACGAGGTCCGCCGGCGCTGCGCCGACCTCGCCGGCGTGGCGCCGGCCAGCTTCGCGCAGGCGCTGGTCACCCGCTATCCGCCCGGTGCGGTGATCGGCTGGCACCGGGACGCTCCCGCGTTCGGCCCGACCGTGGCCGGTGTGTCGCTGGGCGCCGCCTGCCTGTTGCGCCTGCGGCGGGACACCGCGGGACAGCGCCGGGTGTACGAGGTGGAGTTGGCGCCCCGCTCGGCGTACGTGCTGGCCGGTGCCGCCCGGTCGACGTGGCAGCACAGCATTCCGCCGGTCCCGGAGCTGCGGTATTCCATCACCTTCCGCCAACTCCGCCGGCCCTGACCCGCGGCGCCCGCCCCGCCAGGCGGATGGGCCGCGACGGTGGCCAGCCGGCGACCCGCCCGCCGCGACACCCGTCAGACGACGCAGAACTCGTTGCCCTCGGGATCGCCCAGCACCACGGCGTAGTAGTCCATCGCCGGCTCGTTCATCGTCCGCCGGCAGGTGCCGTCGGTCGATCACGCCGAGGAAGTCGATCACCCCGAGGAAGTGGCTTTCGTCACTCGGTCCCCGAAGCGCGCCCGCGTCCCCAGGCCGCCGTCGCGGCACCCGGCCGGCCGCTCGCCGGGGACCCGGGGCGGCGGTAACCTGGGGCTTTACTCCGGCCTGGGGGGTCGTTTTCCCTGCTCGCGCGGTGGCATCAGGGTCGGGCGATCGAGGGGGCGCGGGTGCCGGAGCGGGGCGGTTGGCGGTCGGCGGCGACCGGCCGGGCGGCGCGCCGCCCCACCTCGGGCGCCGCGCTCCGACCGGGCGCGCGACCCTCGTCCCGGGCACCGAGGTTCGGCGGGCCCGGCGACGGGGTACGGGCACGGCGATGAGGTGTATTCGAACGTGACCAGCCCCACCGAGGAGCTGTTCGGCGGCGGCAGCGCCACCGGACGGTTGATGGCCCGGCTCGACTGGGCCGCCACCCCGCTCGGCCCCGTCCAGTCCTGGCCGCAGAGCCTGCGCGCCGCCGTGCGGATCGTCCTGTCCTCCCGGTACCCGATGCTGCTGCTCTGGGGCGGACAGTTCACCCAGCTGTACAACGACGCGTACTCGGCCCTGATCGGCGACAAGCATCCGGGGGCGCTCGGGGACGACGTCCGGACCACCCTGGCCGAGGGCTGGGACGTGCTCGCGCCGCTGATCCACGACGCGATGGCGACCGGCGTGGCCAGCTGGGTGCCCGCCCTCCAACTGCTCCTCGACCGGTCCGGCTACCGGGAGGAGGCCTACTTCAGCGTCTCCCACGCCCCGGCCCGCGACGACGACGGCCGTACCGTCGGCGTGTTCACCGTGTGCAGCGAGGTCACCGAGCAGGTGGTCGGGGAACGGCGGCTGGGACTGCTGCGGGACCTCTCGGTGCGCGGCGACGGGCGCACGGTGGACGTCGACAGCACCTGCGCCCGGCTGGTCGAGGCGATCGGCGGGCACCGGCTGGACGTGCCGTTCGCCGCGATCTACCTCCGGGAGGGTGCGGCGCTGCGCCGGGTGGCCTGTACCGGTGACGGCCCGGTGGCGGCGGTGCTGCCCGACGTCGTGGTCGACGGCGACCCGGCCTGGGGACTGTGGGCCGCCGGCGGGGGAGCGACCACCGAGGTCCACGGGGTCGCCGAGCGGATGACGTTGCCGGCCGGGGCGTTCGACGAGCCGGCGGCCAGCGCCGTGGCGCTGCCGTTGCCCTCCGCGGAGGCCGACCAGCCCCTCGGGGTGCTGCTGGCCGGGGTGAGCCCCAGCCGCGCCCTGGACGAGGCGTACCGGTCGTTCGTCCACCTGCTGGCGCAGCAGGTGGCCGTCGCGGTGCGCAACGCCCGGGCGTACGAGGAGGAACGTCGTCGGGCCGAGGCCCTGGCCGAGCTCGACCGCGTCAAGACCAGCTTCTTCACCAACGTCAGCCACGAGTTCCGTACGCCGCTGACGCTGATGCTCGGCCCGCTGACCGACGCCCTCGCCGACGAGCGGCACCCGCTGCCACCGGAACAGCGGGACCGGGTGGACACCGCCCGGCGCAACGCCACCCGGCTGCTCACCCTCGTCAACAGCCTGCTGACCTTCTCCAGCCTGGAGGCCGGGCGCGCCCGCAGCCGGGCGCGGCAGGTGGACCTGCCGAAGCTGACCGCCGAGTTGGCCGGCGTGTTCCGCTCGGCGGTGGAGCGCGCCGGGCTGCGCCTGGAGGTGGACTGCCCGCCGCTGCCCCGGCCGGTGGCGCTCGACCCGGCCAACTGGGAGCGCATCGTCACCAACCTGCTGTCCAACGCGCTGAAGCACACGTTCGTGGGGCGGATCAGCGTCGGGCTGCACGCCCACCCCACGGAGCTGCGGCTGACCGTCGCCGACACCGGCATCGGCATCGCCGAGGAGGAGATGCCCCGGCTCTTCGAGCGCTTCCACCGGGTGGACGGGGCCCGCTCCCGCAGCCACGAGGGCACCGGCATCGGGCTGGCCCTGGTGGGCGAGCTGGCCCGGCTCGAGGGCGGCGACGTCCGGGTGGACAGCCAGGTCAGGCGCGGCAGCACCTTCACCGTCGCACTGCCCTGGTCGGCGCTGCACCGCGGCACGGACGACACGGTGCCGGCGAGCGACCTCGGTGACACCACGCGCGCCGTGGTGCAGGAGGCGAGCGGTTGGCTGGTCGACCCCGTCCGGCCCGAGCCGGGCGAGGAGGGGTCGGCCGGGACGCTGCCCGACGACGGGCGGCGGGTGCGGATCCTGGTGGCCGACGACAACGCCGACATGCGCGCGTACCTGGCCCGGTTGCTGACCGCGCAGGGCTGGCGGGTGGACGTGGTCGGCAACGGTCGGCAGGCGCTCGACGCGATCCGGCGGGACCCGCCGGACCTGTTGCTGACCGACGTGATGATGCCGGAGGTCGACGGCTTCGCCCTGGTGCGCACCCTGCGGGGACAGCCGGACACCCGGGCGCTGCCGGTGGTGGTGCTCTCCGCCCGCGCCGGCGCGGACGCCGCCGTCGAGGGCCTCGACCTCGGCGCCGACGACTACGTGGTCAAGCCCTTCACCGCGGCCGACCTCGTCGCCCGGGTACGGGCCACCCTCGAGGGTGCGCGACGGCGCCTGCCGACACCGGATGCCGAGGACGATCGTCCGGAGCCGCCGCGGTCGACCCGTCCCGCCGGTGCCGCCCCGAGTCCAGCTCCGCCGGCCACCGGCCCGGTCGAGGCGGCCTCCGCCGGGACGGCCCCGGACTCTGTGCGGTCGTCGACCGGTACCGCCGAGGGCAGCTCCGTCCCGCCGGCTCCGGACCTTGCGCCGTCGGCCCGTACCGTCGAAGCCGGCTCCGCCGGGGCGGCCGCGGATCCTGCGCCCGCGGCGGCCCGGACGATGGACGCGGCCTTGTCCGACGTGGCCCCGGCCGCCCCCGGCCAGCCGGTTGCGGGCCCCCGGCGGGCCGCCGCCCCCGCCGGAGCGCCGACCACCGTGCGGGTGCCGAACGGCCACCGGACGGCGTCCGTGGTGGACACCGACTGGAGCTACCCCTCGGCGGCCGCCTCCGCCTCGGTGATGCGGCGGGACGTGCGGACCTCGCTGGAGGCGCTGCAGGTGCACCCCGACGTCGTGCAGGACCTCCTGGTGGCCGCGTCCGAGGCGTTCAACAACGCCGTCGAGCACGCGCAGCAGCCGACCCGACCCGAGGTGCGGGTCCGGCTCCAGGTCAACGCCGGCGCGGCCCGGCTCACCGTCCGCGACTTCGGCACCTGGCGGGACCGGCGGTCGGCGATGGACCGCGGCCGCGGCGCCACCCTGATGAACGCCTTCGGCGACGTGCGGCTGATGTCGAGCGCCTCCGGCACGACGGTGACCATCGAGCGTCGCCTCACCGACGACCAGGGCTGACCCGGGTCGCACCCGGCTACGGGGCGCACCCGCCGCGCCGGTCTAGTCCCGGGCGATCAGGCCCGGCCCGGCGAGGAGGGCGATGTCGCTGTGGTCGACCTCGTGACCCTGCTCGCAGCGGAGCACGGCGCGGACCCGGCAGCCGCAGTCGCGGTGGGTGGCCAGCACCGGCGGGCCGGTCTCGTCGGCTGCCCAGCTGTCCCCCCACTGACGGAGCGCGGTGATCACCGGCAGCAGCTCGCGCCCCTTGCGGGTGAGCTGGTACTCGTACCGGGTGCGCTGCCCCTGCTCGCGGTAGGGCGTCCGTTCCAGCAGGCCGGCGCCGACCAGTTCCCGTAGGCGGGCGGCCATCGCCGGCTCGCCGATGCCCACCCGGCGGACAAAGTCGTCGAAACGGCGCGTGCCGAGCAGCGCGTCCCGCATGATCAGCATCGCCGACCTGCTGCCCACGATGTCCATGGCCCGCGCGATCGAGCAGTTCGTCATTGACCACGCTTCCCGATCGTCCCGCAGATCCTGCATGGCCCCAGCGTACGGGCTGACTTGCGTTGACGCTAGTCAGAGTGCTTCACTGGGTGAGCTGACTTTTCCCAAGTGAAGCCAGACTCGCGCAGTGAACCTCACAGACAGGATCGTCATGGACATCTCGGCCACTACCGCACTGGTCACCGGCGCCAACCGGGGCTTCGGCCGCGCCCTCGCCCGCGAGCTGCTCGCCCGGGGCGCCACCGTGTACGCCGCGGCCCGCAACCCGGCCCTGATCGACCTCCCGGGCGCCCGGCCGCTGGCACTGGACATCACCGACCCCGCGTCCGTGGCAGCGGCCGCGGCGACCGCCGGCGACGTCACCCTGCTGGTGAACAACGCCGGCTCGTCGACCGGCGCCGACCTGCTCACCGGGGACCTGGACCAGATCCGCCTGGAGATGGAGACGCACTACCTCGGCACCCTCTCGGTGGTGCGGGCCTTCGCCCCCGTCATCGAGCGCAACGGCGGCGGCACGATCCTCAACGTGTTGTCCGCGCTGTCCTGGTTCGCCCTGCCCACCGACGGCGCCTACGTCGCGGCGAAGGCCGCCGAATGGGGCCTGACCAACTCGCTGCGCCTCACGCTCGCCCCGGCGAAGATCCGCGTCGCAGGCCTGCACGTGGGGTTCATGGACACCGACATGACCCGGGCGGTCACCG
Organism: Micromonospora purpureochromogenes; assembly: GCF_900091515.1. Lineage (NCBI taxonomy): Bacteria > Bacillati > Actinomycetota > Actinomycetes > Micromonosporales > Micromonosporaceae > Micromonospora > Micromonospora purpureochromogenes. The sequence continues at coordinate 3,743,757 of NZ_LT607410.1, forward strand.
CCCCGAAGGCCGACCCGGCCGACGTGGCGGCGTACGCCGTCGACCAACTGGCCGCGGACGCGTACGAGATCGTCGCCGACGGCGTCAGCCGCGACGTGCTCGCCCGGCTCTCCGGCGGGGTGGCGGCCCTCTACCCGCAGCTGCCGTAGCCGGACACCGCCCTCCACCCCGCGCCGGCGGGCACCGTCCGGCCGACCCCATCACCTCTGCAAGGAGTAGCTGTGCCCGAACAGCAGACCGCCACGACGGGTTGGCGGGCGCCCACCCCGCCCACCCCGGCCGCCCCCGCGCCCACCGGGCGGACGACCGTCCGCGGCTCGCACGCGGCGACCCTCGTCGCCATGTGCCTGGGTGCGATGGTCACGTTCCTGCACCTCACCGCGACCGTCTCCGCGCTGACCACGATCCAGCGGGACCTGCGGATCGACCCGACCAGCCTGGTCTGGATCCCCAGCGCCTACACCCTCATGCTGGCCGGCCTCATACTCTCCGCCGCCACGCTCGGCAGCCGGTACGGCCGCAAGCGGATGTTCAGTGTCGGCGTCGGCGCCATGATGGCCGGAGCCGGCCTGCTCGCCCTGGCCACCGCCCCCGGCTGGGTCGTCGCGGGACAGCTCGTGGCCGGTGCGGGCGGGGCGCTGATCCTGTCGAACAGCCTGGCGATCCTCGGCGTGACGTTCACCGACCCGCACCGCCGTACCGAGGTCATCACCGCCTGGGCGGCGGCGTCCGGCGTCGGGCTGTCGGTGGGCCCGCTCATCGCCGGGGCGCTGCTGGCGCACGTCCACTGGCACGGCGTCTTCCTGTCCACCGTGGTGCTCGGCCTGGTCACCCTCGCCGTCACCACCCGCTGGGTGGCCGAGTCGCGCCAGCCCACCAGCCGGGTCGACCTGCCCGGCCTGCTGCTGGGCACGCTCGCCGTCGCCGCCGCCGTCTACGCGCTGATCGAGGGCGGTCGTAACGGCTACACCAGCCCGACGGTGGCGGCCGCGTGGCTCACCGCCGGCGCCGCGCTCGTCGCCTTCGTCGTGGTCGAGCTGCGTACCGCCGCGCCGATGCTGGACGTCCGGCTCTTCCGGTCGCCGTCCTTCAGCGCCGTCATGCTCGTCGCCGCCGTGTCGCTGTTCGGCTTCACCGGCGTGTCGATCCTGCTGGTGCTCTTCCACGAGCGCGCCCAGGCGCTCAGCCCGCTCGACACCGGCTGGCGGATGCTCGTGGTGTTCGGCCTCTACGCGGTCACCGCCTTCGCCGCCGGTCAGGCGATCCGCCGCACCGGCTTCAAGGCGCCGCTCACCCTCGGCCTGCTGCTCGGCGGCCTGGCCAGCCTGGGCCTGTCCACCCACACGCCGGGCACCCCGTTCAGCCAGAGCTGGCCGCTGCTCGCGCTCTTCGGCGCCGCCTGCGGCCTGGTCGCCGCGCCGGCCACCGCGGCGGCGCTGGCCAGCGTCGCGCCCGCGCAGGCGAGCATGGCCGCCGCGGCGGTCAACACCGCGCGCCAGTTCGGCGCCGTGATGGGCGCGTCGCTGCTGGGTACCCTGCTGAGCACCACGCTGATCGCCGACCTGCCGGGCCGGCTCGCCGCCCACGGCGTACCCGAATCCACGCGGACGGCCGTGCAAACGGCCGTGCGCGCCGGCACCGGCGACACCGCGACGACGCCCGGGCCGGTGCGGCAGGCGCTCGCCGAGTCCCTGAACGCCGGCGTGCAGGCCGGGCTGCGGGTCAACGGCGTCGTCTTCCTCGCCGCCGCCGTCCTGGCGCTCGCCGTCGTCCGCAACCGGCCGCACCGGCACCAGCCGGCGGCCGACGACCGGCGGTGAGGCCGCGGCCGTGAAACCGAGCGGTACCTGGTGATGATCGCGGGGTGGTGGTCACCTCGGTGGCCGCCGAGCTGGCCATCACCCCGCCGACCGAGCGGCGCCCCGGGCCGGCCGTTGGAGGTGCGGGCGGGGAGCGGTTCGGGGCCGATCGGATCGGCCGGGCCGCTGCTATCGTCGGCGTCCCGGGCGGCGACCGGCCGGCCCGGCCAGCCACGAACAGGCGGTCGCCGGTGTCCCGAGCACGTGTCCTCCTCCCGCCGGCGCTGCTGGGCGTCGTCCTGGTCGCGCTGGTCGTCTCCGGCATCCGGCCGTACGACCGGCTGACCTGGCTGCTGGAGACGGTGTGGGTGATCGTCGGGATCCCGGTGCTGCTGCTCACCTGGCGCCGCTTCCCACTGACCACACTGCTGTGCTGCCTGCTCGCGGCGCACGCGATCGTCCTGATCGTCGGCGGTCACCACACCTACGCGCGTACCCCGGTGGGCAACTGGGTGCGGGACCTGTTCGACCTGTCCCGCAACCCGTACGACCGGCTCGGCCACTTCGCGCAGGGCTTCGTGCCGGCCATCCTGATCCGCGAGATCCTGGTCCGCCGTTCGCCGTTGCGGGGCAGCCGGTGGCTCGCGCCGCTGGTGGTCTGCGCCTGCCTGGCCTTCAGCGCCGTGTTCGAGATGTTCGAGTGGTGGTCGGCGGTGGTGGCGGGTTCGGCGGCGGACGACTTCCTCGCCACCCAGGGCGACGTCTGGGACACCCAGTGGGACATGTTCCTGGCGCTGGTCGGCGCGATCACCTCGCTGGCCCTGCTGAGCCGCCTGCACGACCGCGAACTCCCGCCGCCGCCCGCCGATCCCCGCCGGTCGCCGGTGGGGTCCGACCAGCCGAGGATGACCGCGTGACGGTCGGTCGCCGGCCGGGTGTCGCACTGCTGGGCACCGCGGCGCTGGAACGGTCTGCCGTGGTGGCCAACAACGCGATGAACCGCGAACGGCAGCTGGCCGGGGTCAACAGCTACGCCAGGGAGCTGGGCTTCAACCCCGTCGACGTGCTCACCGACCGGCTCACCGGCGCCGCCACCGCCGGCTGGCTGGACCTCTGCTGCGGTACGGGCCGGGCGCTGATCCAGGCGGCCGGGGAGCTGCGCCGGGTCGGGTTGACCGAGCGCACCACTCTCGTCGGGGTCGACCTGGTGGACGCCTTCGGCCCGGCGCCGACACCGCCGGCGAACCTGCGACTGGTCTGCGCCTCCGTCGCCACCTGGGCACCGGACCGGCCGTTCGACCTGATCACCTGCCTGCACGGACTGCACTACGTCGGGGACAAGCTCGCCGTCCTGGCCAGCGCCGCCGACTGGCTGACGCCCGAGGGCCGGTTCGTGGCCGATTTGGACCTGTCCAGCATCCGGCTCGCCGACGGGCGCCCCGCCGGGCGACGCCTCACCGCGCTGCTGCGTGACGCCGGCTTCGGCTACGACTCCCGCCGCCGCCGGATCAGCCGCACCGGCCGCGGCGAGGTCCGCCTCCCGTACCGTCTCCTCGGCGCCGACGACCGCGCGGGCCCCAACTACACCGGCCAGCCGGCGGTCCACTCCCACCACGCCGAGGAGCGCTGACCGCGTCCCGCTCCTCGCTTAGGCCGACCGGCTCGCCGGCGGGACCGGCCGTCTCTCCAACCGGGTCGCCGGCCCGCCCGCCAGCCCGGGCGCGAGCTGCCCCGGGTGTGCCGGCCGGAGGGTGTCCGCCGCTCGGGGGACTGGTGATTTCACCGATGCGGGGGCCACCTGCTCCACCGAACACTGATCCACGTCGATATGCCCCGACTGCAGGGAGTGCCCGACGTGTCATCACCAACCACCACCCGTCCCCGTTCCGCCGTCCGCGCCGCCGGTCTGGCCGTGGCGGCCGTCCTGGCCGCCGTGGGCGGCCTGGCCGCAGCGCCGGCTGCGCAGGCCGCCGACAACCCGTACGAGCGCGGTCCCGCCCCGACCGTCGCCCTCCTGGAGGCCAGCCGCGGTCCCTTCGCCACCGCGTCGCAGAGCGTCTCCTCGCTCAGCGTGACCGGCTTCGGTGGGGGAGTCATCTACTACCCGACCAGCACCAGCGAGGGCACTTTCGGTGCCATCGCCATCTCGCCCGGCTACACCGCCGCCTGGTCCAGCATCAGCTGGCTCGGTCCGCGGATCGCCTCGCACGGCTTCGTGGTGATCGGCATCGAGACCAACAGCCGCCTCGACCAGCCGGACAGCCGCGGCCGGCAACTGCTCGCCGCGCTCGACTACCTGGTGGAGCGCAGTTCGGTGCGGAGCCGGATCGACGGCACCCGGCTGGCCGTCGCCGGCCACTCGATGGGCGGCGGGGGCAGCCTGGAGGCCGCCGTCTCCCGGCCGTCGCTGCAGGCCGCCGTGCCGCTCGCACCGTGGAACCTGGACAAGACCTGGTCCGACGTCCGGGTGCCGACGCTGATCGTCGGCGGCGAGAGCGACACCGTCGCGCCGGTCTCGTCGCACTCGGAGCCGTTCTACAGCAGCATCCCGGCCTCGTCGGAGAAGGCCTACCTGGAGCTCAACGGGGCTAGCCACTTCTTCCCGCAGACGGTGAACACCCCCACCGCCCGGCAGATGGTGGCCTGGTTGAAGCGGTTCGTCGACAACGACACCCGCTACGAGCAGTTCCTCTGCCCGGGACCGAGCGGCCTGGCGATCGAGGAGTACCGCAACACCTGCCCGAGCGCCTGACGCGCTCCGGGGCGGCCGCCGATCGGCGGCCGCCCCGCCGTGTCCGGCCCGGGCCGACCTGCCCGCCCAGGGCCGACACGGCCACCTTCCCCGCCGGCCGGCAGCCGTCCCGGTGCCGCGGAGCGGCTCGACGGTGGACGGCAGACCTCAAAAGCCGCACTCGCAGTGCCGACATCCGCCGGTATTCCGGCGGGAGGTGCGCCTCACTCGCCCCGGCCGCTGGGCGGGCCTCCGCCCGCCGTGATTTCGCGACGGTCGCCTCCCTGCCGGCCAAGGGAACGACGCCGCCCAGCGGACGGCGCGCACCAGTCAACTCTTTCCAACAGGTTTCCGATAAGTGACACTCGATGCATGGTTACTGCATCAACAGTGCAACTAACCGTGCTGCGGGGCCGCGACGACGAGTGCGCCGCGATCCGGCGGCTGCTGACCGACCTGCCCGGCGGCGGGGGAGCGCTGCTCCTGCAGGGCGAGCCCGGCTCCGGGCGGACCGCACTGGTCGATCACGCCCACCGGCACGCCGACGGGTGCACCGTCCTGGCCGGCGTCGGGCTCGCCGAGGAGGCCGCGCTGCCGTACGCGGGACTGCAACGGCTGCTGGAGCCTGTGCTGGACCAGGCCCGCACGCTCCCCGAGCAGCAACGCCGGGTGCTGCGGCGCGCGCTGGCCGGCGCGGGCTGCCCGGCCCACCGGCGGCTGGCCCTCTCCATGGCCGTGCTCGGGCTGCTCGCCGCCGCCGCCCGGGACCGCCCCGTACTGTGCACGATGGACGACGTCGACCGGGGCGACCAGCCGACCGCGGAGGTGTTGGCGTTCGTCGCCCGACGCCTGCACCACCTCCGGGTGGCCGTGCTGCTCACCACGGCCACGGACGCCGTCGTCGGGGGGATACCCGGTCACCGGCTCCGCCCGCTGGACGACCGCGCCAGTGCCGCGCTGCTCGCCGACCGGCTGACCGGACAACCGGTGGCCCCGCCGGTGGCGGCGGCGCTCGGCGCGGTCGCCGGGGGCAACCCGCAGGCCCTGGTCGACCTCGCCGCCGTGCTCACCCCCGGCCAGTGCCGGGGCGAGGAGCCGGCGCCCGCGGCGCCGCCGACCGACGGCGGGCTGGGCCGCGGCTACCGGAGCCGCCTGGAGCCGCTGCCGGCCGAGACCCGGCGCGTCCTGCTGCTCGCCGCGCTCGACGAGGAGGGCGAGCCGGGCACCCTGCTCCGGGCGGCGCGGGCCGCCGGCACGACCGTCGAGGCGCTCGCCCCGGCCGAACTCGCCGGCCTGCTCCGCGTCGAACCGGGCCGGGTCACCTTCCCGCAACCCCTGGCCCGCGCCATGGTGCGCGGCGCCGAGCCACTGGCCGAGCGGCGCGCCGCGCACCTGCTGCTCGCCGGGGCGCTCGACGGTCCCGGTCAGCGGCTGCGCCGGGCCGTGCACCTCGCCGCCGCCGCGGAGGGCCACGACCCTGGCCTGGCCGCGGAGCTGGAGCAGGCCGCGGCCGACGACAGGGTCGGCGGGGACGCCGCCTCGGCGGCCCTGCAACGCGCCGCCGAACTCACCGACGACCCGGCCCGCGCCGCCGCCCGGCTGGTGGCCGCCGCTCGGTACGCCTGGTCGGCCGGCCGGTCCCAGCGCGCCCGCCTGCTGCTGGGAAACCTTCCCGCCGCCGGGCCGACCGTGACCGGGCGGGCCGCACTGCTGCGCGGGGAAGTGGACCTGCGCGCCGGCCGCGCCCGGTCCGCGCTGACCGCGCTGCTGGCCGCCGCGGACACGCTGGCGGGCACCGACCGCGCGCTGGCCCTCGGCGCGCTGGTCCGCGCCGGCGAGGCGGTCTGCTTCTCCGGCGACCAGTACCGCTACGCCGAGGTGGCCCGGCGGGCGGAGCCGCTGCGCCGCCCCGGGGACCCGCCCGCGACGGAGCTGCTGAGCGCCTACCTCGCCGGGGTGGCGGCGACGCTGCGCGGCGATCACGAGCGGGCCGGGCCGGCGCTGCGCCGCGCGGTGGTCCTCGGTGGACACCTGGCCGGACCAGCGCTCACCCCGGCGGCGCTGACCTGCGCGGCGGCGGCCGGCCTGCTGGTGGCCGTGGACGGCGCGGCGCACCGGCTCGCCGAGCGCGCCGTCGAGCTGGCGCACGACCGTGGGGAACTGTCCGCCCTGCCGCGCGCACTGGAGCTGCGGGCGGCCGCCGAGTACTGGCTGGGTCGGCACGACGCCGCGGCGGACACCTCGCGGGAGGGACTGCGGATCGCCCGCGACACCGGTCAGGACAACTGGGCCGGGGTGCACCTGGGCATGCTGGCGGTGCTCGCCGCGGTTCGCGCCGACCGGGACACCAGCCTGCGCCGGGTCCGCGAGATCGGCGAGAACCCGGGCGGACACAGCCGGCCGCGCGCCTTCGCCCAGTGGGCGCTGGCCGTGCTCGATCTGGCCGCCGGTCGGCACGCCGCCGCCGCGGGGCGGCTGACCGCCCTGGCCCGACCCGGCACCGGCCGGGGGCAGGTGCTCGTCCAGGTGATGGCCACCCCGTACCTGGTCGAGGCGGCCGCCGCCGGCGGAGACCGGGCGGCGGCCGGCGCCGCGCTCGCCGTCTTCGACCGGTGGGCCAGCAGCACGGCGAGCCCGTCGCGCCGAGCCCTCTCCGCGCGCTGCCACGCCCTGCTCGCGCCCCGGGGCAGCGCCGAGGCCGAGCGGGAGTTCCGGGCCGCGGTGCGGCTGCACCCGGCCGACGCCGACGCGTTCGAGCGGGCCCGCACCGAGCTGCTGCTCGGCCGCGAGCTGCGGCGCAGCCGGCGACCCCGGGACGCGCGGGAACACCTGCACGACGCCCGGGAGGCGTTCACCCTGATCGGGGCGACCACCTGGGCGGAGCAGGCGGCCGCCGAACTGCGGGCGGCCGGGGAGTCGGTCGGCGCGCCGGACCGGTCGGCGGCCCGACTGCTCACCGGACAGCAACTGCGGATCGCCCAACTGGTCGCCGAGGGCGCCACGAACCGGGAGATCGCGGCGCGGATGTTCCTCTCCACCCGCACCGTCGACCACCACCTGCGCAACATCTTCCACCGGCTCGGCATCCGCTCCCGCACCGAACTGGCCCGCGCCCTCTCCTGACGCTGCCGGGTCGGCGTGGCCCCCCGACGGCCGCCGCCGCTCCAGACCAGCCCCGCGCCCGACGCTGTCACCGACGCAGCCGTCCACGCCGCTCAGCACCGGCTTCCGGGTCAGGCCGAAGGCGGCGACACGGGGGCGGTCGGCGCGGGTGGACGTACCGGTGGCCAGGCGGCCGGGATGCGTTCCAGCAGTCCGCCGGCGAAGACGTCGCGCAACCCGAGCGGCTTGAGGTGGACGTACTGCGCTTGGTCCTGCTCGGCTGCCGGCACGGACTCCCGGTGTGCCATCGTGTCCTCCAACCGGTGGGGCGGCACCGATGCGCACCGAGGCCGTGGACCGGCAGCCACGGCGGGGAAGGGGAGTGGCGATGGGGGAGCAGCGGACCGGACCGCTCGCCGGCGTCCTCGTCGCGGACTTCTCGCGCATCCTCGCCGGGCCGTACGCGACGATGCTCCTGGCCGACCTCGGCGCCGACGTGATCAAGGTGGAGGGGCCTGGCGGGGACGACACCCGGGCCTGGACGCCGCCGGCGCGCGAGGGTGTCTCCACCTACTACCTCGGCGTGAACCGCAACAAGCGCTCGATCGCGCTCGACCTCGCCGACCCCGACGACCTGGCCGTCGCCCGGGAACTCGCCCGCCGCGCGGACGTCATGATCGAGAACTTCCGCCCCGGCGGCCTGCGCCGCTTCGGCCTCGACTACGACAGCGTGGCGGCCGGCAACGACCGGATCGTCTACGCCTCCGTCAGCGGCTTCGGCCCGCACGGCGGAGCGCACCTGCCCGGCTACGACCTGATGGTCCAGGCGGCGTCGGGCCTGATGAGCCTCACCGGCGACGCCGACGGTCCGCCGTACAAGGCCGGCGTCGCCGTGTTCGACGTGATCGCCGGCCTGCACGCGGCGGTCGGCATCCTCGCCGCCCTGCACCACCGGGACCGCACCGGCGTCGGCCAGCACGTCGAGGTCAACCTGCTCTCCTCGGCGCTGTCCGGTCTGGTCAACCACACCAGCGGGTACGTCGCGGGCGGCGCGGCGCCGTACCGGATGGGCAACGCCCACCCGAGCCTGTTCCCGTACGAGCCGTTGCCCACCGCCGACGGCGACCTCGTCGTCATCGCCGGGAACGACGGCCAGTTCCGCCGGCTGTGCCAGGTGCTCGGCGTGCCCGAGCTGGCTGACGACCCCCGGTTCGGGCGCAACCAGGACCGCACCGTGCACCGGGACGCCCTGCGCCCGATCCTGGTGGCGCGGTTGGCCCGGCGGACCCGGGACGAGTGGTTCCGCGACCTCACCGCCGCCGGCGTGCCGTGCGCCCCGATCACCACCGTCGACGGCGGGGTGGCGCTGGCCCAGGAGCTCGGGCTCGACCCGGTGGTGGCGGCCGGCGGCGTGCCCGGCGTCCGACACCCGATCGCCTTCTCCGAAACCCCGCCGCGCTACGACCTGCCGCCGCCCGGCCTCGACGAGCACGGCGACGACATCCGAGCCTGGCTCACCGGCTGAGGCGTCGCCGCGCGACGGCGCTGGACGACGACGAACCTGCCCCGCGATCCGATGCGCGGTCCCGGCAGGCGATCAGTCAGACCTGCCACCGGCTTGAGCGGAGCGCTCCCGCCGCCGCTGCCCGCGAGACGTGACCGGCAGGCCACCGGCCACCAGTCGGTGCAGTGCCGCCAGCGGGATCACCCCGACCGGGTACCAGAGCAGATCGACCGGATCGAACTGGACTCCGAGCGCCAGCCGCGCGACCAGACTCCGCGCCGACAACTCCGCCGGGACCCCGGTCAGCTGCGCGCATTCCACCACCCAGCAGAACAGCACCGCGATCACCCCGACCGGCGCCGGCGCCAGCCGCGGCCAGAGGAACAACACCCCCGCCCACACCATCGAGGCGTACAGGGCGGTGCCGGAGTACTGCCGCAACGCGCCGTCGTCGACGGCGCGGATGGCCAGGGCCACGCCGAGGAAGAGCGCCGCCGCCACCGGCATGAGCAGCCGGACGGTCCTGGGCGTGATCGACATTTCGGGGATGCTAGTCACCGCACGTCGAGGACACCGCCCCTGTCCCCGGGCTAGGCGACCCGCGGTGCGGGCAGGATCGGCAGCGCCGCCCGGTGAGCCGTACCCGAGACGTCGCCGGTCTGGATGACCTCCGTGGCCTCCGCCGCGATCTCGCCCCCGGCGGTGGCCGTCGCGCCGCTCGACCCGTCGGCCGGGCGCGCGGCGTCCGCGTCGATGGCGGTGAGCAGGGCCCGCAGCCGCCCCAGGTCGTCGGCGGCCAGTCGGAAGGAGCCTCGGCAGACGGGCCCGCTCCACAGTGAGAGCACCACGGCACCGCGTTCCGGGTGGTAGCTGACCCGCATCGTCCGCTCGTCGCCCCGCGTGTCGGTGAACAGGTCACCGAAGCTGGGCATCGGTAGCACCTCTCCCATCACCCCAGCATGCCTGAGCAGCGGGCGGGCGGGAAGGCCGCTAAAGGTCGGCGAAGGGCTTCGGGTACGCGAAGGGGCCCTGGATGTCGGGTCGCCAGGCGCTCATCGGCCGGGCCATGAAGTACCGCGGACCCCACGGGCCGGGCGGTGTCACGCCCAGGTCGACCGCCGGCCGGAACCCGAACCGCGGGTAGTACTCCGGGTGCCCGAGCAGCACGACCAGCGGCTCGTCCAGCGCGTCGGCCGCGCCGAGCACCGCGTGCATCAGCGCCGACCCCACCCCCCGGCGCTGCCAGGCGGGCAGCACCCCGAGCGGGCCCAGGCCGAGCGCCACCGGCGCGCCGGCCACCGTGCCCCGGGTGCAGACGACGTGCCCGACGACCTGCCCGTCGGTGTCGGTGGCGACCAGCGAGAGGGCGGGCAGCCAACCGTCGTCGGCGCGCAGCGCGTCGACCAGCGGGGCCTCGACGGGTACGGCGTCCGGGGCGTCCGCCGAGGCGAACGCGGCGGTGTGCACGGCGCGAATGGCGGCGATGTCGGCGGGGGTCTCACGTCTGATCAGCATCGGTCCGGATCCTGCCGGAGTCGGGCGGGACGGGCCACCCCATTTCGTCACGCGACGCGCCACCTTGGGTAGCGTCGGGACGTGACGACGAACCGGCTGCCCGTGCGGACGACGACCGTGGACGTTCCGACCAGCGGCGGCGGCGCCGACGCGTACCTGGTCCGGCCGGACGGGGACGGGCCGTTCCCGCCGGTCCTGCTCTTCATGGACGCGTTCGGGCTGCGGCCCCGGCTGGCCGAGATGGCGCAGCGGATCGCCGCCGAGGGGTACGTGGTGCTGGTGCCGAACCTGTTCCACCGCGCCGGCCGGGCACCCCTGGTCGACCTGACCGGCCTCGGCGACCCGGAGCAGCGCGGCGCGCTCTTCGGCCGGCTGATGCCGCTGATCACGGCGTTGACCCCGGACGTGGTGGCCCGGGACACCGCCGCCTACCTCGACTTCCTGGCCGCCCAGCCGGGCGTGACGCCCGGCCCGGCCGCCGTCACCGGCTACTGCATGGGGGGCACGAACGCGCTGCGCGCGATCGAGGCGCACCCGGACCGGCTCGCCGCCGCGGCCAGTTTCCACGGGGGCCGGATCGTCACCGACGCGACCGACAGCCCGCACCTGGCCGTCGACGCGGTCACCGGCGAGCTGTACTTCGGGCACGCCGACAACGACCAGTCGATGACCGCGGAGCAGATCGAGACACTGGAGAAGGCCCTGGAAGCGGCGGGCGTCCGCCACCGCTCCGAGGTCTACCCCGGCGCGCACCACGGCTACACCATGGCTGACACCCCGGCGTACGACGAGCGGGCCACCGAGCGGCACTGGGCCGCCCTGTTCGACCTGCTCGACCGGACCTTCCGCCGCTGACCCCCGGGTCGCCGGGAGCAGGCCACGAGTACGGAAGTGGCCGGCCACCGGGCCGGGCCGGGCGCACTACGGTCGGGGAATGGACGTCGATGCCCCAGACCTGCGCCGGCGGTTCACGGCGCTGACCACCGCCCACGTCGCCGACGCCTGCCTGCGCGCCGGGGTGCCGGTACGCTGCGCGCCGGCCGCCGTGCGACCCGTCCTGCCCGGCGCGCGGCTCGCCGGCCGGGTGACGCCCGCCCGGCACGTCGGCAGCGTGGACATGTTCCTCGAGGCGATCGACCGGGCGTCGCCCGGCGACGTGCTCGTCGTCGACAACGGCGGGCGCACCGACGAGAGCTGCGTCGGCGACCTGGTGGTGCTGGAGGCGCAGGCCGCGGGCCTGGCCGGCGTGGTGCTCTGGGGCCTGCACCGGGACAGCGCCGACATCCGCGCGGTCGGGCTGCCGGTGTTCAGCCTCGGCGCGATCCCCACCGGCCCGCAGCGCCTCGACGCCCGGCCGCCGGCGGCGCTGGCGTCCGCCGAGGTCGGGCAGTGGACGGTGGACGCCGACGACGTCGTCCTCGGCGACGACGACGGGGTGCTGTTCGTGCCGGCCGAGCGGGCCTCGGAGCTGTTCGACCTGGCCGAGTCGATCCGGGACACCGAGCGGCGGCAGGCCGACCTGATCCGCGCCGGCGTGCCGTTGCGCGCGCAGGTGGGCTTCGGCGCGTACCTGGCCCGGCGGGCGCAGGACCCGTCGCTGACCTTCCGCGAGCACCTGCGGGCGGTGGGCGGCGCGATCGAGGAGTGAGCGGTCAGCCCATCGCGGTCGCCGAGGGCGGGGCGCTGCCACCCTGCGGTGCCTCCCCGGTCATCAGCGCGACGATCTCCGCCCGGTCGGCCGCCGAGGGCCGCCCCCATTCGGGCCGGTAGCCGTACACCTCGCGCAGCGGGGTGGAGGAGGTCCGGCCGTCCAGGATCTCCACCGCGTCGGTGTCGATCAGGCCGGGGTGCTCGACACCGCACGCCTCGGCCACCTTCACCAGGTCCCGCCGCAGCGTACGCAGGTAGTTGGCGACCCGGACCGACTTAAGGGTGGGGTCCAGGCCCCGGGCGAGCCACGGGTTCTGGGTGGCGACGCCGGTCGGGCAGGTGTCGGTGTGGCACTTCTGCGCCTGGATGCAGCCGATCGCCAGCATCGCCTCCCGGCCGACGTTGACCATGTCGCAGCCGAGCGCGAACGCGACGACGGCGTTGTCCGGCAGGCCCAGCTTGCCGGCCCCGACGAAGACCGTCTGCTCGTGCAGGTCCTTCTCGGCGAAGGTGCGGTAGACGCGGGCGAAGCCCTGCTGGAACGGCAGCGACACCGAGTCGGTGAAGATCAGCGGCGCGGCGCCGGTGCCGCCCTCGCCGCCGTCCACGGTCACGAAGTCCACGCCGCGCCCGGTGTCGCGCATCAGCGTGGTCAGCTCCTTCCAGAAGCCGAGGTCACCGACGGCGGACTTGATGCCCACCGGCAGGCCGGTCTCGGCGGCGAGCAGCTCCACCCAGTCCAGCAGGCTGTCACAGTCGGAGAACTCGGCGTGCCGGGACGGGCTGACGCAGTCCCGCCCCTGCGGGATGCCCCGGGTCGCGGCGATCTCGGCGGACACCTTCGCCCCGGGCAGCAGCCCGCCCAGGCTGGGCTTGGCGCCCTGGCTGAGCTTGACCTCCAACGCCCGGACGGGGGCGCCGGCCACCAGGTCCCTGAGCCGGTCGAGGCTGAACCGGCCGCGCTCGTCGCGGCAGCCGAAGTACGCCGTGCCGATCTGGAACACCAGGTCGCCGCCGTTGCGGTGGTACGGCGACAGCCCACCCTCGCCGGTGTTCTGCAGGCAACCGGCCAGGGCCGCGCCCTTGTTCAGCGCGGTGACCGCGTTGCCGGAGAGCGAGCCGAAGCTCATCCCGGAGATGTTGACGACCGACTCCGGGCGGAACGACCGGGCCCGCCCCCGCGCCCCGCCGAGCACCTTCGCCGCCGGCAGCCGCACGTCGTGCCCGGCCGTCGGCGACGACGGCGGCACGGCCCGCCCGAAGGTGCGGTGCTTGATGATCGGATAGCCGGGGGTGTACTCGATGTCGTTGTCCGTGCCGAAGCCGAAGTAGTTGTTCTCCTGCTTTGCCGAGGCGTAGATCCAGCGCCGCTGGTCGCGGGTGAACGGCCGCTCCTCGTTGTTGCCGGCGACGATGTACTGCCGCAGCTCCGGCCCGATCGACTCCAGCAGGTAGCGCGCCCGGCCGACGACCGGGAAGTTGCGCAGCAGCGCGTGGTCGCGCTGCAGGACGTCGCGTGCGGCGAGGCCCGCGAGAGCGGCGGCGACGACGGGTACGGCTCGACTGGCCCACTTCATGCCCGCCACACTCCCCGGTCCCGCCGCCGCCCAAACAGCCCGCGGGCGGGCTACCTCGGCCCGGCGCTGCGGGTCAGGCCTGCGCCTGCGTGATGTTGACCATCCACGGGGTGCCGAACCGGTCCTCGCACTGACCGAACTCGTCGCCCCACATCTGCTTCTCCAGGGGCACGCTCACCACGCCGCCGGAGGAGAGCTGCTCCCACCAGCGGCGCAGCTCGTCGGCGTCGTCGCCGCTGAGGCTGACCGTGTTGGCGTTGCCGCGTCGGATCTCCATGCCGGGTGGCATGTCGGAGGCCATCAGCACGTGGCCGTGGGCCGTCCGGAGCAGGCCGTGCATGATCTGGTCGGCGATCGCCGGGTCCTCGGTGCCGAACTCGCGGAACGTGGTCAGCGACAGGTCCCCACCGAAAACCTGCTTGTAGAACTCCATCGCCTCGCGGGCGTTGCCGGCGAAGTTGAGGTACGGGTTGAGCTGGGTAGCCATGGCACCCCTCCGTGACTTGGTGACCAGCGCATCGTCCCACCCGTCCGGGGTGCGATGGCGCCGTACACGCCGATCGGGATACTGACCGGCCTGGACGCGGGGGCCCCTACCTACACCGGGTGATCTGCCTGGAAGGCGAGCCGTCGGTCCGCGTCGGCGGCGAGGCCGGTCAGGATGTCGTCGAGGTCCATGAAAGCCTGCCACGGCTCACTGCCGGTGGCCCGGGCCAGCCGGTTGACCACCAGCTGTTCCAGCTCGGCCACCCGCTTGCCCTTCCAGACCTTGTCGGCGAGGCTGACCAGCAGGTCGTCGAGGTCGACCGCGCCGCCCCGCCAGCCGGCGTGGGTCGCGGCGAACCGGGCCAGCGCGGCGTCGACACCGTGGCGCAGCAGCAGTTCCCGACCGGCGGGCTCGTGGGCCGACCCGGGCCCGCGGAGTTCCTCGGGGTGGACCACCTTGCCGATGTCGTGGGTGGCCGCGCCGAAGAGGACGGCTGCCCGGTCGAACTCGAGCAGGGGGGACCAGTCTGCCAGGGCGGCGGTCAGGTGCCAGGCGACATCGTGCACGGCGCGCAGGTGCGCGGCGAGCCGCGGCGGCGCGTCGAGGGTGGACAGGAGTTCGGCGACCGGGGCGGGCAGGGCCCGCAGCGGTGGTGGGCCGGGGTCGGTGAGAGCGCGGTGCAGGGCGGCGGCGGTCACCGAGCAAGACTAGGGCGGCCTGCCGTCGCCGCCGGATGAATCCGGGTACGCGGACTGTCCGGTCCGGCGGGCGGGCGGTGCTGACGGAGGATGACCGGCGGCGACCCTGCGTCGTACCGTGCGGGGGTGACCCTGTGGTGGGCCGGGACGGCCGTGGTGGTGCTGCTGTCGGTGGCGGTTGTCGGTGGTCTGCTGCGCCGGGGCCGGCGGCGGGCGCGAGCGAGCGGCCGCGAGCAGGCGCTCCGCGAGGCTCGCCGGGCGACCCGCCAGATTTCGCGCGAGCGGCGGCGGACCGGTCGGGGAACCCTGCGCGGCCAGGGCGCCGGGGGAAGCCAGGGCCTGGCGTCGGACGCCGCCTTCGGCACTGACGGCGGCACGCCGAGCGGACTGTGAGGGCTCCGGCGCCCGGCCTGCGCAAGAGTGGCGGATCGAACTCGGCGGGAGTCAGGGCGGACGCGGCCGGCCGTCGTCACCGGGCCCGCCGACGGGGACCGGTGAGGCGTCTCGCCGACCGCTCCACCGGGCCCCGTCGCGTCCTCACTCCTGGCGGAACGACTGGCGCACCACCCCGCCGACCAGCGCGCACCACGTGCTGGTGCTGACCTTCCCGCTGTCCGGCAGCCCGTGCAGCTGCTGGATGTCCTGGACGGCCAGCTTCGTCGCGTGGTCGTACTCGCCGGTGACGGCGACGTCGGCGTAGCCCTTCCAGTTGAGGATGAACTGCACCGCCTGGACCGGCAGGCCGGTCGCGTCCTTCTCCAGCTCCGGCGCCAGGGTCTCCCAGGTGGGGCCGGTGATGGTGGCGTCGATGTCGACCGGGATGCCGTTGCGGGCCTGCCAGTCCTGCACGGCCGCCACGGTGGCGGCGTCGAAGGCGCTGTTCGGCGTGACGGCGTAGCCGCGGTACGCCAACAGGTACTGCGCGACCCGGACGGACGGCGAGCCGACGAAGCGCCACAGGTCGGGCCAGCGGCGGGCCGGCACGTCGGCGAGGTCGGTGCCGAGCTTCCTGAACACCCGGCGGCGCACGTCGGGGAAGAGCCGGTAGAACGTCGCGCCCGGGCAGAGGGTGGTGCGGAAGTCCCAGTGGCCGAAGATGTCGTGGGCGTGCAGGCCGTACTGGCGGCAGATGGTGGTGCAGAGCTTCACCAGCGAGTCGAGCAGCTCGTCCGGCGGAGTGTCGGTGACGTAGGTGCCCTCGTTCTCGATGCCGATCGCCCGGCCGTTCTCGCCGGGGCAGTGCGCCGAGACCATCTGCCGGTCGCCGGCCTGGAGCCGCTCCAGGCTGCCGTGCCGCCCCTCCATCACGTAGCCGCCGCGGCTGATGGTGAAGTGCTGGCCGGTGTCGGACCAGTGGTTGACGTCCATGTGCAGGTTCTGGCAGTCCCGGGCCAGCTTGATCGCCTGCGCCTCGGAGTAGTCCGTGACGTTGGGGAACGCCATGTGGTGCACGATGATCTTGTTGGTGGGGATCGCGCTGATCACCAGCGGATCGGCCGGCGGGCGGGCGCCCCACTCGTCGCAGCTGTAGATCCAGTCGAGGTCCGCGCCGGGATCGGCCTGCGCGGCGGCCGGAAAGGCCAGTTCGGACCCGACGACCGCGACGGCCGCCGCGCCCAGGCCGGCCCGCAGCAGGGTACGACGGTCGAGTTCAGGGTGGTCGAAGTGCATGGCATCTCCTCGGCGGGCCGGTGGCGGCCCAGGGCAGCGATGAAAGAGAACTCCAAGGTGCGCGCGTGAAGTGGAGGATATTGCCATGACCGGCCCGGGCGCTAGAGGCGCGCGTCGATCCGATGTGCCCGGACGGCCGCGCCTGCGGCGTCAGGCGCGCTCGCCCGGGCCCAGCAGGTCGGCGATCCGCAGTAGTTCGTCGACCCGCTTCGCCACCCGCCTCGGCGTCAGTGGACGGCGGTCGGTGACCACGGTGTACAGCTCGTCGCCGATCACCGTCCAGGGTGGCACCAGCCCGGTCACGTGCGCGGCGTGCAGCTCCGGGGCGACGAGCCGGTCGGCGAGGTCCATGTCGCGCGGGAGGATCCGGTACCGGCGGGCGAACTCGTCCTCGCCCGCCCGGGCCGCGGCGATCGTCCGGCGGCGCTGCACGGCGGTGGTGGGGTAGGGGCGCAGCAGTCGCAGGATCGCGCAGTGGCCCCTGCCCTCGACCCGGTCCGCGCCGGCCAGACCGTCCGCCCGAGCACCGGCGGCCAGCCGGCCCCCGCACCCCAGCGCAGCACCCGGTGGCGCGTCCACGCCCGCCACCGCCGGTACGCCACCCCACCGGCCCAGAGCGCCGCGAAGATCAGCACCAGCATCGGGACGACGCCGATCCGCCGGGCGACCTCGTGCGAGGCGAGCCGGATCGACACGCCGAGGGCGACCGGCAGGCAACACAGGATCGACCCGACGCCGAGCAGGCCGAGGAGGGTGCCGGAGGGTCGGCGGTGGGGTCGGACCGGCATCGGGCTCCAGGCCCGTTCGTCGGGCCGGAGCGCGTCACGACGCGAGGTCAGGACGTCGGGGCCACTGCCCGGCGCCCGTGCGGCATCCGCCAGCCCTCGGCCAGCCGGGACGGGTGCACGTTGCGCCCACCGCCGAAGAACTCGCAGAACTTCATGATCAGCGGATCCCAGCCCAGCGGGTCCACGTACGACGTGCCCGGGATGACCAGGTCCTGCTCGACGTGCGCGCGCAGCACCTCCACCTGGAAGGCGGTGGCGTGCGACGGCGTCCCGCCGAACGGGTACGAGGCGACCACCCGGCACTCCAACTGGATCGGGCACTGCGCCACCCGGGGCGGCGAGACCAGGTCCGACGGCTGGCGGGTCAGCCCGGCGAGGGCGAACTTGTCCGGCTCGTACCGGTAGCCCTGGGCGGCCTTGTGCTCCGGCACGGTCGGCCGGCCGGTGGTCAGCGCGATCCGGTCCACCGCGTCGACCATCGCCGAGGACGGCAGGTTCAGCACGCACTCGCCCTCGCGCCGCAGGTTGGCCGTCGTCTGGGCGCTGTCGCCCAGGCCGAGCATGGCCGACCGGCCCAGCCACCACGCCGACGACATCGGCGCGAGGTTGGCGCTCCCGTCCGGGTTCCGGGAGCTGATCAACACCACCGGAGTACCGAAGTAGAGCACCTTCAGATCGGGTACGACGTGCATGGTCCTGCCCTTCGCGAACGCCCACGGCCGGTGCGGTCCACCCGGCCGTACCCGACTCTGCGCGCGGGCGGCGCCGATCGCTGGCGGTGATCGGACGTGGCGTTGCGGTGGGCCGCCCGACCGGTGCGGCGCGCCGCGGGCCCGAGGTGGCCCGCCGGCCGGAGGCCGTCGGCGGGTGGCGCCGCGGCGTCAGCCGGCCGCGGCGAAGCGGTCGAGGGTACGCACGACGTGGCCCCGGGTCTCGTCGGTGCCGAAGTGCCCCGCCTGCTCGACGACGATCAGCTCGGAGTCCGGCCAGGCCCGGTGCAGCTGCCAGGCGGTGTCCAGCGGGCTGCCCAGATCGAGCCGGCCGTGGATCAGCACCCCGGGAATGCCGGCGAGCCGGTGCGCGTCGCGCAGCAGGACGCCCTCCTCCAGCCAGGCGCCGTGGGCGAAGTAGTGCGAGCAGATCCGGACCATGGCCGTCCGGGCCGCCGAGGGGCGGTCGCTGTACGGGTTGGTCACGGCCGTCTCTCCGGAGACGACCGCATCCTCCCAGGCGCACCAGTCGACGGTGGCGCGCTCGCGTACCGCCGGGTCCGGGTCGGCCACCAGCCGGGCGTACGCGCCGACGACGTCGCCGTCGCGTGGCGTGCCGGGCGCGCCGGCCAGGAAGCGGTCCCACTGCTGCGGGAAGAACCGGCCGACGCCCCGGTAGAGCCAGTCGATCTCCGAGCGGCGGGTGCTGGTGACCGCGCTGATGACGATCTCGGACACCCGCTCGGGGTGCCGCTGCGCGTACGCCAGGATGAGGGTCGAACCCCACGACCCGCCGTACAGCAGCCAGCGCCGCACGCCCAGGTGCTCGCGCAGGCGTTCCATGTCGGCGACCAGGTGGTGGGTGGTGTTGTGCCGCAGGTCGGTGGCCGGGTCGCTGGCGTGCGGGGTGCTGCGGCCGCACCCGCGCTGGTCGAACAGCACGATCCGGTACCGCGCCGGGTCGAAGAACCGGCGGACGGCGGTGCCGCACCCCGAGCCCGGTCCGCCGTGCACGACGAGCGCGGGCCTGCCGTCGGGATTGCCGCAGACCTCCCAGTACACGGCGTTGCCGTCGCCGACGTCGAGCATGCCGTGGTCGTACGGCTCGATCGGCGGATAGCGCTCGTCCATGCGTGGGCCCTCCCCAGGGACTAGATGCAACAGCGCTGTTACATTAGCCCACATGCCCGACCGCCCACCCGGCCCGGAACTCCTCGGCACCCGGCTGCGCCATCTGCTCGACCTGCTCGACGGCGAGGTCGCCGCCGTCTATGCCGACCTCGGGCTGCCCGGGTTCCGGCCGCGGTTCACCCCCGTGATCCGGGCGTTGGCGGCGGGCGGCCCCGCGTCGATCCGCGCGCTGGCCGAGGCGACCGGGGTGACCCACTCCGCCGCCAGCCAGACCGTCGCGCAGCTGGCGAAGGCGGGCCTGGTCACGCTCAGCCCCGGCGAAGACGCCCGGCAGCGCATCGTCCACCTCACCCCGAGGGCCGAGTCGCTGCTGCCCGTGCTGAACGCCGAATCGGCCGCCACCACGGCCGCCGCCCGCCGGTTCGAGGCCGAGCTGTCGTACCCGCTGAGCCGGCTCGTCGACGAGGCGCTGGCCGCGCTGGGCCGCCGGTCGATGCGGCAGCGGATCGACGATGTCGCGCCCGACCTGGTACCACCGGAGAAGCGGTCCGCGGACTAGCTCATGTGCCGCTCACTGACCGGGGGGCGTGTACGTGGTCTTCATCCGGGTCACCTCGTCGACCTCGGCGGGCGTCAGCACCGGGGTGATCTGGACGCTCAGGCCGCCCGTCGCGCCGATGGCGATCGCCAGGCCGGCCACCGTCTTGTGGTCCGGCAGCTCACACAACACGTAGGTGTCGTCCTCGGCGAAGGCGAAGTGCATCGACTCCATCCGCCCGCCAGCCTCCTCGATCATCTTCTGGACCACCTCGGCGCGCTTGGTGCCACCGTCGTCGACCAGCCCCTTGAGCCCCGCGGCGGAGTAGGTCGACTTCAACAGGAATTTGGCCACCTCGACATCAACTCCCAGATGTCCTGGCGGTCGCTCGACGGCCACCAGCCTGTAGCTCCCCTTCGCCCTCACGCTAGTGCCCGTCCCCGCAGCCCAGCGCCCGTTCCGCCAATCGGTCGGCCGTCGGCGGCCCGGCCGGGGATCGTTCGCCCACCGCCGGAAAACCGGTCCGCGGAGGCTGGCTAGATCATCTATCCTGCTGGTCCGGTCGACGGGGAGGTACGACGTGAAGCTCGGTGAGGCGCTGGCGGACCGCGCCGACGCGACCCGCCGGGTCGAGCAGCTGCGCGGCCGGATCACGGCCAACGCCCGGTTCCAGGAGGGTGAGACGCCCGCCGAGGACGCCGGGGCGCTCCTCGACGAACTGGACGAGGTGCTCGGCCGGCTGGAGACGCTGATCCGCCGGATCAACCGCACCAACGCCGTTGTCGAGGTGCCCGGGGTGGGCACCCTGACCGACGCGCTGGCGCGCCGGGACGTACTCCGGATGCGGCACGCCGCCGTCACCACCGCTGCCGACGCCGCCGCCGGCAGCGGGCGCGGCCACGCGGTACGCCAGCTCCGCTCGGAGCTGAAGATGCTCGCCGCGCTGCCGGTGGGCGACCTGCGTGGCCGCGCCGACGGCCTGGCGCGGGAGCTGCGCGAGCTGGACGTGCTGATCCAGCGCACCAACTGGGAGGCCGACCTGCGCGACTAGGCCGGACGATGTGGAGCAGGTAGTCGTCGCGGAGGCGTGCACACCCGGCCGGCTGCAAGCCGGTCACCCCTTCTGGCGCGCGGAGGGCAGCGCGGGGGTTCGACTCCCCGGATCACCAGGCAGCCCCGCACCCGGGCACCGGGCACGGCGCACGGCGCACAGGTCACCACCACGTGCAGATCCACGACGACGAGGGCGGGCTCGGGGTACTCCACATCGACCGGGCCGCACCCGCCACCGGGCGGGTGCGGCCCGCCGGTGGTCGACCGTCGCGGCGCAGGACTGCCGCCCGCCGAATCGGGTATGCGCGGCGCCGGAGGCGGGCGCCTCCGGGAACGAGGGGTCATGGGAGCCGCCGCCGGGTTCGTCGCTCTGGTCATCGTCATCGCGCTCGTCGTGCTGCTGCTCGCGCTCAGCGTACGAATGGTGCAGCAGTACCAGCGCGGTGTCGTCTTCCGCTTCGGCCGGGTGCTGGACCGCATCCGGCAGCCCGGTCTCCACCTGATCATCCCGGTCGCCGACCGGATGGTCCGGGTCAGCATGCAGACCACGGTGATCGGGGTGCCCGCGCAGGGCGTCATCACCCGGGACAACGTCACCCTCACGGTCGACGCGGTCGTCTACTACCGGGTGGTCGACCCGGTGAAGGTGCTGGTCAACGTGCGGGACTACCCATCGGCGGTGCTCCAGGTGGCCCAGACCGCGCTGCGGTCGGTGATCGGCAAGGCCGACCTCGACACCCTGCTGCGGGACCGGGACCGGATCAACGCCGAGTTGAAGGCGGTCATCGACGCGCCGACCGAGAAGCCGTGGGGGCTCCTCATCGAACGGGTCGAGGTCAAGGACGTCTCCCTGCCCGAGGGGATGAAGCGGTCCATGTCGCGGCAGGCCGAGGCGGAACGCGAACGCCGGGCCCGGGTGATCGCCGCCGACGGCGAGTTCCAGGCGTCCCGCCGGCTCGCCGACGCCTCCCGGGCGATGGCCGACACGCCGGGCGCCTACCAGCTGCGACTGTTGCAGACCGTGGTGGACGTGGCGGCCGAGAAGAACAGCACCCTGGTCATGCCGTTCCCGGTGGAACTGCTCCGGTTCTTCGACAAGCTGGCCCATGGCGCCGGGGAGCAGATCGACGCGCCGGAGGCGGTGCCGAGCGTCCCCGGCGACGGCCACCGCCGGGAAGGCCACCGCTGAACGGCCCGCGTCAAGTCCTCTGACCGAAACCCATCCATCATCACGGACGTCCGGACGCGGTGGAGCAACCGTTGCGCCGATGGACCGGACGCCTCCCGCGACGAGAATGATCAGCGTGGCCCTGACCCCTGACCGCTCCCCGAAGGCCGGCGAGGCCGCCGACTGGCAGCTGTCCGGCTACACGCCGGTACGGCAGCTCGGCGCCGGCGCGTCCGGCCGCGTCCTGCTGGCCACCCACGACGCCAGCGGCACCCCCGTCGCCATCAAGTACCTGACCAGGGCGGTGGACGACGACCCGACCCGCACCGCGTTCCGCGACGAGGCCCAACTGCTCGTCGAGGTGGACGACCCGCACATCTCCCGGCTCTACGAGTACGTCGAGTCCCCGCACGGCGCCGCCATCGTGATGGAGCTGGTCAACGGGGTGTCCCTGCGGCAGATGCTGCGTGCCCACGGCCCCACCGAGCCCGAGGCGGCCCTCTGCGTGCTCAAGGGCTCCCTCGCCGGGCTGGCCGCCGCGCACGCCCGGGGCGTCGTGCACCGCGACTACAAGCCCGAGAACGTGCTGGTCGGCATCGACGGGCAGAGCAAACTGGCCGACTTCGGCATCGCCGTACCGGTCGGCCGGGACGGCGGCGGCTCGGTCAGCGGCACCCCCCGCTACATGGCCCCGGAACAGTGGACCGGCGCGCCGGCCAGCCCGGCCTGTGACATCTACGCCGCCACCGCCACCTTCTACGAGTGCCTCACCGGCCGCCCCCCGTACGACGGGCGGGACCTGATCACCCTGCGGACCCAGCACGCCCAGGCACCGATCCCCACCGAAGCGGCCCCGCCGCCCGTGCACGACCTGCTCCGCCACGGCATGGCCAAGCAGCCCGCCGACCGGCCGCAGCCGGCGGAGGTCTTCCTCGCCGAGCTCGAACGCAGCGCCGCGGACGCCTACGGCGCGGACTGGGAGGAGCGGGGCCTGGCCGGGCTGGCCCGCCGGGCCGCGCTGCTCGCCGCGCTCTTCCCCTTCCCCGACGGCACCGCCGGCGCCACCAGCCTGGCCAGCACCACGTTCGGCGAGACGGCTCCGGCCGCCCGGCGCGGGACCGGCCGTGCCGTGCTGCTCGGTGCCGGCCTCGTCGCCGCCCTGCTGCTCGGCGGCGCCGGCCTGAGCTACGCCGCCCGGCACGCGCCGGCGCTGACCCTCGCCGACGGCCCCGCCGCGCCGCGCGCCTCCGCACTCACCTCGCTCGGCCCCAGCCCGTTGGCCGCCGCGCCCGCCATCGACGCCGTCTCGCCCAGCCCCACCCCGACGGCCTCGGTGTCGGCCACCGCCACGGCGTCGCCGACCCGGTCGGCCACCGCGACGCCCACCCGGTCCCGCAGCGCGAGCCCGACGCCCAGCGCGTCGACCAGCCCGCCGCCGCCACCGGACGGCACGGCACCCGTCGTCGGAAAGCTCGACGCCAGCCCCACCCTCCTCGAACCCGGAACCTGTCCCTACGGCAACCGGTCGAGCACGGTCACCGCGACCGCCAGCGACGACCGGACCAGCGCCGAGGACCTGCGGGTGAGCTTCCGCTACACCCTCGGCGGCGTCACCCGCGCCATCGGCATGACCCACGTCGGGCGGGGCGTCTATCGGGGCACCCTCGGTGACCTGCCGGCGCCCAAGTCCAGCACCCGCATCCCGATCCAGGTGGTCGCCGTCGACGTCGCCGGCAACGCCGCTGACCCGGCCGGGCCGGTGTACGTGTCGCTCTCCTCGTACTGCACCCCCGGCTAGGAGCCGGCCGGTGCGACAGTTCCCGACGAAAGGTGACCTCCGATGACCAGGCCGGGGGAGCGGGGCGCGACGCCGCCCGGCGACGACGAGCCCACCGTCCACCTGGCCGCGACCGGGCGTCCCGGCCCGGCCGACCGGACCGTCGACCTGGACGGCACCGTGAACCTGGACGGGACCGTGAGCCTGGACCGGACGGTGAGCCTGGACCGGACGGTGCAGCTCGGGGCCGCCGACGAGACGGTCCAGCTCGGATCGGTGGACCGGACCGTGCACCTGGGAGCCGGAGACCAGGCGGCCCTGCCCGGCGCCGTGGACCAGACCGTCCACCTGGGAGCCGCCGACCGGACAGTGCACCTCGGCGTCCCGGACGCCACCGTGCACCTCGGCGCCGCTGACCAGACCACGCGCCTCGGCGCCCCGGATGCCACCGTGCACCTCGGCGCCGCCGGCCGGACCGCGCACCTCGGCGCGACCGGGCCGTTGGTCGATGCCGGCGCGCTCGACTCGACCGTGCGGCTCGGCGCGACCGAGGCGACGTACGCCAGCACCGCCCCGGCCAGCGCGGCCACGCTGGCCACGGGTCGGGGCGTACCCTCGCCGGCCGGACCGACCGGGGCCGGCGGTGAGGTGCGGTTCGGGCCCGGCGTGCCCACGACGCCGGCCGCCGCGCCGGCCTGGCCGTCGGCGTCCCCGCCGCGCCGCCGACGGCCCCTCTGGCGGCGGGTGGTGGCGGTGCTCTCCGGCCTGCTCACCGTGGTGCTGGTCGCCGTCGTCGGCTTCTACCTGTGGCAGCGGCTCGACCCGTTGGAGATCGGCGAGGTGACCGTGGCGGTGCCGCAGCCGGCCGGGGACCGGTGCGACGTCACCGTCGACGTGGTCGCCACCGTGCTGACGAACGGCCGCAGCGGCGTGATCGAGTACCAGTGGCTGCGCTCCGGCTCCCCGCCCGGTGCCCTGCTCAGCGAGCGGGTCGGCTGGGGCCAGCGCACCGTCACGCTCTCGTTGAAATGGGCGTTCAACGGGGTCGGCGGCACCACCGAGACGGCCACCGTCAACATCGTCTCCCCGTCGCCGCACCAGGCCCGCACGGAGGTGAGCTACGCCTGCGGCGGTGCGTGAGAGTTTCCGCACGGGCGGGTTCGGGTAGGTCGGGGCCGACGACCTGACGTTCCGTGTGGAGGGCAGCTATGAAAGACAACTTCGGCGACGCGGTGGGTGACGCCCTCCGCGCGGTGATGCTCTTCCTGCCCAAGGCGGTCGCCTTCGTGGCGATCCTCGTGGTGGGCTGGCTGATCGCCAAGGCCGCACTGAAGATCGTGGACAAGGTCCTGGAGCGGGTGCACTTCGACAGGGCCGTCGAGCGGGGTGGCATCAAGACCGCGCTCGCCCGGTCCAGGTACGACGCCAGCGACATCGTCGCCAAGCTCGCCTACTACGGGATCCTGCTGGTCACCCTGCAACTGGCCTTCGGCATCTGGGGCCCGAACCCGATCTCCGACCTGATCGCCGGCGTCATCGCCTGGCTGCCGCGCGCTTTCGTCGCGATCGTCATCGTGGTGGTCGCCGCGGCCATCGCCAACGCCGTCAAGGACATCATCAGCAGCGCCCTCGGCGGCCTGTCCTACGGCCGGGTGCTGGCCAACATCGCCTCGGTCTTCATCCTCGGCCTGGGCATCATCGCCGCGCTCAACCAGATCGGTGTCGCCACCGCCGTCACCACCCCGGTCCTGATCGCCGTTCTCGCCACCGTCGGCGGCATCCTGGTCGTCGGGGTCGGCGGTGGACTGGTCCGGCCGATGCAGAGCCGCTGGGAGTCCTGGCTCAGCCGCGCGGAGGAGGAGTCGCGGCTCATCGCCACGCACGCCCGGGCGTACCAGGCCGGCAAGCGGGACGTGCAGGCTCACGTCGCCACGCCGGTCACCCCGTACGGCGAGTCGGAGCAGACCCAGCCGGTGCCCCGGGACGCCGACGCGGACCGGACCCAGGTGGTGCCCCGGGACGACGACGCGGACCGGACCCAGGTGGTGTCCCGCTACGACGAGTCGGACCTGACCCAGCCGGTCGGCCCGTACCGCGGGTCGGAGGCCACCCGGCCGGCCACCCAGGTCACCCCGCCCCGGCAGGCGACGGCCACCCACGACGAGCCGGCGCCGGCCGACAGCGAGGCCACCATGACCATCCCGCCGGTCGACGGCGGCCCGACGCGCCGCTGACCGCACGACCACCGACCGGGGTGGGACCCGCAGGGTCCCACCCCGGTCCGTGTCCGCCCCACCGCGAAACGGGATCGCCAGGCCCGCCGACGGCCGCTAGCATCGGCCCATGACCTGGCGATGTTGATCCGTAACTGAGGGCCGCAACCGCGGACCACCCCGGACGCCGCTCGTCCCGCGTCCGTCCGGTCCCGTGGAAAGGCCCTCATGATCGTCACCACCGCAGCACCGCCCGGCGTCCGCCGCCTGGCGGCCACCCTCTACGGGTACGCGTTCCTCCAGGACCTCGTCCTGTTCTACCCGGTGTACGCGCTGCTGTTCAGCGACACCGGCCTGTCGATCGGCCAGATCTCCTCGCTCTTCGTCGTCTGGTCGGCGACCAGCATCCTGCTCGAGGTGCCCTCCGGCGCCTGGGCCGACGCGGTCTCCCGCCGGCTGCTGCTCTGCCTCGCGCCGCTGCTCGCCGGCGCCGGCTACGCCCTGTGGGTGCTGGCCCCGTCCTACCCGGCGTTCGCCCTCGGCTTCGTCCTCTGGGGAGCCGGCGGCGCGCTCGGCTCCGGCACCCTGGAGGCGCTGGTCTTCACCGAACTCGACCGCCTCGGCGCCGCCGGCCGCTACGCCCGCACCATGGGCCGGGCGCGCACCGCGGCGGTGCTCGGCGTGCTCGCCTCGATCGTCCTGGCCGGCCCGGTGCTCGCCGTCGGCGGCTACCCGGCCGTCGGCGCGGCCAGCGTGCTGGCCACCCTGCTCGCCGCCGCCGTCGCCACCCGCTTCCCCGAACACCGTCCGGACCCGGCGGCCGCGTCGGAACCGGCGGAGGAAGGTGACGACCTGGGCTGGGCGGCGACCCTGCGGGCCGGCCTCGCCGAGGCCCGGGCCGACCCACGGGTACGCGGGGCGCTGCTGCTGGTCCCGGCGGTGGCCGCCGTGTGGGGCGCCCTCGAGGAGTACACGCCGCTGCTGGCCCGGGACACCGGCGTCGCCGAGCCGACCGTGCCGCTGCTGCTCCTGCTCGTCTCCGCCGGGGTGACCGTGGGTGGCCTGCTCGCGGCGCCCGCCGAACGGCTGGGCACCCGGGGCTACGCCGCGCTGCTGACCGTGGCCGCCGTCGCGCTCGCCGCCGGGGCGGGACTGCGCCACCCGGCGGGGTTCGTGCTGGTCGGTGTCGCGTTCTGTGCGTTCCAACTGGCCACGGTGCTGGCCGACGCCCGGCTCCAGGCGCGCATCACCGGGCCGGGACGGGCCACCGTCACCTCGGTCGCCGGCATGGCCACCGACCTGACCATCATCGCCGTCTACGGCGGGTACGCCCTGGTCGCCGCGGTGGGCGGCAACCGGGCCGCGTTCGTGGTGGCGGCCGTGCCGTACCTGCTGGTGGCCGTCGTGCTGCTGGCCTCCCGCGACGGTCGCCGTGGCGGTGCTCCGCGGGAGCCGGTGGCCGGCCGCAGCAGCGGGCCGACGTGAATTCGCCTGCACCTCAGCCGCCCCGGTGGTTCGCGGGCGCCTTCGGCCGTCGGGAAAGCGGGCGGTGCCCACCGTCCGGCGGGTGGCTTGGGCCAGGCGGGAAAGGAGGCGGGGTCGCCCGCCTGGCGGGTGCCTTCGGCCAGGCGGGAAAGCGGGCGGGGTGCACGGCCCGGCGGGCGGCTCGTGTCGGTGCCGGCGGTTAGCGTGGCCGGATGACCGGTGTGAGCTACGACCGTTGGTGCGCTGAGATCGTGCAGCAGAGCGACCTGCTCCGGTCGCATCTCGACGGCGCGGACCTGACCGTCGCCGTCCCGTCCTGCCCCGGGTGGAACGTGGGCCAGCTGGTGCGGCACCTCGGTGGCGGGCAGCGGTGGGCCGCGGAGATCGTCCGCACCCGGCCACGCCACCGTCGGACACCCACTTCCGTGACCTGTCGCCGTACGCCGACGAGGACCCGGCGGTGGTCGGGCCGTGGCTGGTCGAGGGCGCCGCCGAGCTGGCCGGGGTGCTGGGCGACGCCGGCCCGGCGGCGCGGGTGTGGACCCCGCTCGGGCCGAGCAGCCCGGCGTTCTTCGCGCGCCGGTTCGCCCACGAGACACTCGTGCACCGGGCCGACGCGGCGCTCGCTCTCGGCGTCGACGTGGCGGTCCCGCCGGAGGTCGCCGTCGACGCCCTCGACGAGTGGATGGAGCTGGGCGCGCTGCCGCAGATGTTCGACTTCCACCCGCACCGCCGGGAGCTGCTCGGCCCGGGCCGGACGCTGCACCTGCACGCCACCGACACGCCGGCCGAGCTGGGCGCCGAGTGGGTGGTGGACCTCACCGGCGACCTGATCGCCTGGCGGCGGGCGCACGAGAAGGCCGCCGTGGCCGTACGCGGGCCGCTGACCAACCTGCTGCTGCTGGTCTACGGCCGGCTCTCCGTCGACACAGCGGGCGTCGAGGTGCTCGGGGACGCGAAGCTGCTCGACTTCTGGCTGGAACGGGTGGCCTTCGGCTGACCGGGCCGGCCCGGTGACGTGGACGACCGCCACCGGGCCGGCGGTCAGCCCGGCAGGTGCACGGAGGTCGTGCTGCTCAGCGCCCCGCCTCGCCGGACTCCAGCAACTGCTTGAGCGCGGCCAGCCGTTCCCGCCAGTACGCCTTGAGCGCCGCTGCCTGCTCGGCGTCGGTGAGCTTCTCGTGTACCACGGCCACGGTGGCCTTCGTGTCGCCCTTGGGCGCGAAGCCGACCACGATCCGGGTCGGGCCGCCCTCCCAGTCGGCGCGGAAGGTCTTCGGCCGGGTGGCCGTGCGTACCCGGATCGCCACGTCGGGCAGCCACCGCCGGCGCAGCCCGTCGTCGCTGAACGCCTCGAACAGCCGGTCCACCGGCACGGCGACCGTACGGCTGCCGCCCGCCTCCCAGCCGCCGCCGCGCCGCTGCCCGGGGGCGCGCAGGCCACGCGCCTGCTCGTACCCGACGGTGACGGTCTGCGCCCACCAGCCCGGCACCTCGTGGGCGGTCACCAGCCAGCGAGCCGTCTCGGTGTGCGTACGCTGCACCGCGCCCCACTCGTCCAGCAGGGCGAACCACTCGTCCCAGCCACGGCCGGTGCGCTCACGGAGCAACGCGTCGGAGATCCGGTCGGCCTGTGCGGCCCCCGATCCGGGGGCCGGGGGAGTGGATTCGGCGGGTGCCGCGGTCGGCGGTTCAGCCGCGACGGCGCCGGTCAGCAGGTGCCGGCGGGCCGCCGTGTAGCTTTCGCCGGTCTTGTCCATCCGGGTGCGGACCCGGGACTTGAAGGATTTCTGGCGCGTCATCACATGCTCCCTGTCGACGGCGCGGTCGTGGGGACTCACGCTCCTGTCGACCCGCCGTTGCCTGGGCATGTGGCACGGCGCCCCGAAGACTCGAGGTCTCCTTTGCCTCCGCGACGCCGGTGGCGTGAGCACCGGTAAGGAGGTGAGGCGCGGGACGGCGCCGACGCCAGGTTAACCCGCCGGGCCACGGCGGGGCGAGCAGGTGGCGCCGGCTCAGTCGGGCAGGGCGTCGAGGTAGACCCAGCCACCGTTCTCCCGGACGAAGCGGCTGCGCTCGTGCAGCGTCCCCGGCCGGCCGGCCCCGCGGTAGTGGGCGCGGAACTCGACGGTGCCGGTGCTGTCGAACAGGCCGCCCCGGTCGGTGTCGACGATCTCCAGGCGGGTCCACTGCTCGCCCGGGTCCAGCCGCAGCCGGGCCGGCCGGGTGGAGGAGTGCCAGCTGCGCAGCAGGTACCCGGCGTCACCGACGGCGAAGGCACTGAACCGGGAGCGCATCAGCGCCTCGGCCGTCCCGGCCGTGCCCTGGCCGCGGTGCACCGGGCCGCAGCAGTCGGCGTACGGCAGGCCGGACCCACACGGGCACGGCCGGTCCTGGTCGTCGGCCGCGCTCCGGCGGGCCCCACGTTTCGCCACGGCACCCATCCTGCCGCACCGGTCGGGCGCGCAGAGCGGCAGTCGTTGCACGCAGTCGACGGCTGCCGGAGCACCGTTTCGCGGACGACGAAAGGGCCGGCCCCGGGTGGGGCCGGCCCTTGTCGTCGGTGGGTCAGGAGGCGGCGGAGTAGCCGCGGGTGGCGATCCAGTCGGCGAGGTTGTCGACGGTGATCCGGTAGGAGGCCTGCTCGGGGTTGGCGGAGTCGGCGATGGTGACGGTGTTGCCGCCGTCGCGGTAGCCGATGACGCTGATGTAGTGCCCGCCTTCGAAGGAGTGGGTGGTGCCGTCGGTGTCGGTGGTGGTGCCGGCGATGTTGGCGACCACGGCGCGGCCGTCGTCGATGGTGCGGACGATGTCGGTGCGCAGCTTGTCGGTCTGCTTGCGGTCGGCCTTGCTGTCGCGGATCTCCACCGAGCGGTAGGCGTTCTTCTTGCCGGTTTCCTTGTTCAGTACCGGGGTGATGTCGTTGATGCTGTTGGTGCCGTCTTCGGTGGTGCCCATCTCCTTGGCCATGGCGTCGACGTCGATGTCCTTGCCCTGTACGGAGAGGGCGTTGCGGGTGGCGGCGGGGCCGCAGTAGTAGAAGTTCGGCTGGGCCTGGTAGCGCACGTTGAGCTCCCGCTCACCGTGCTGCGACTTGCGGTCGGTCTGCACGGTGGTGGTGGCCTGGGTGGGGGCGGCGTGCGCGGCGAGGGCCGGGCCGGCGATCCCACCGGCGGTGGCGGCAACACCAGCGAAGGTCAGGGCGGTCTTGCGGATCAGATCGGTACGCATGAGGGTGCACCTTTCGATCGGGGGACACACGCACACCGCCGGGGGACGGCAGGGCGCGTTGCGAGGAAGTCAAAGAAGGGGGATCCCGGCGGCCGCACAAGGGGCTCTGCTCGGGTGTCCGGGGGGATGTAACCAGCCCGGCGGGCTGCGCATTCCACAGGCCCGGGGTGGGGCCATGGTGCCGGGGGATGTAACCAACCGGGGTGGGCCGGCATTCCGCCGGGCCTGACCCTCCGGTTCACCGTCCGGGCCGGGGCCACCGCGGTCTGCCCATGTACAACGACCCCGCCCCGCCGGCCATTCCACCCCCCGACCGGCCCCGACCAGCCGACGCCGCCGCCCAGACCGGACATCCCGGCAGCGACCCACCCGAGCTCGAACCGGACATCCGGCACCCGAGCGGACGACCGGGTGACAACCTCAGCTCGGGCACTCCGGCTGCGACCGACACCCCGCGCTCATTCGGCCGTGTTGCCGTAGCCGGTCGGCGGCATTCGGCGTGCCGGTCGCTGATTGGCCCAGCAGATCACCCGGAAATCGGCCCTCACGGTGGTCCACCCCACCGACCAGGATTAAGGGCCAACGACATTCCTGGAAGGACCGGAACGACGATGACGACGGCCGACATGTGGTTCGACCCGCGCTGCCCCTGGGCCTGGAACGCCTCCCGCTGGCTGCTGGAGGTGGAACGGGTCCGCGCGGTCGAGGTGCGCTTCCACGTGATGAGCCTCAGCGTGCTCAACGAGGGCCGCGAGGGGTTGGAGGAGTGGTACCGGGAGTGGTTGAAGCCCGGCCTGGGCCCGGTGCGGGTGGCGGTGGCGGCGGAGATGAAGGCCGGCCCGGAGGTGCTGCGGGACCTCTACACCGCGCTGGGCAACCGGATCCACCACGACCGGGCGCCGATCGGGCCCGACCTCTACCGGGCGGCGCTGGCCGAGGTGGGGCTGCCCGTCGAGCTGGCCGACGCGGCCGACTCCACCGCGTACGACGAGACGCTGCTGGCCAGCCACCACGCCGGCCTGGAACCGGTCGGCGAGGACCTCGGCACCCCGACCATCCACGTCACCGACGACGCCGGCCGGCGCACCGCATTCTTCGGGCCGGTGGTCGCGCCTATCCCGCGTGGCGAGGACGCCGGCCGGCTCTGGGACGGGGTGGTGCTGGTCGCCGGCACCGACGGGTTCTTCGAACTGAAGCGGGCCCGGACCCGGCCGCCGATCGACCGCTGACCGGTCAGCCGAACGCCGCGGCGAAGGGCCCCCGGTTCGTCGGATCCGGCACCGCGAACACCACCAGGTCGAACCGGCCCGCGTACGGGCGGCCGGGCCCGAGCAGGTCGGCGAAGGCGGCGGCCACCTGGCGCGGGTCGTTGCGGAACACCCCGCAGCCCCAGGCGCCGAGCACCAGCCGCCGGTGTCCGTGCGCCAGCGCCACCCCGAGCACCCGGCCGGCGCGGCGTCGCAGCAGCCCGGGCAGGTCGACCGGCTCGCGCAGCGCCCCGGCGTTCGGCGCCGCCGCAGTCAGGAAGGCCACCCGGTACGGGGGGATCAGCCGCCCCGAGTCGTCCCGGAACACCGGAACGTCGGGGGAGTGGATGACCCGGTCGGAGTAGACCGGGTCCGGCCGGGCCCGGTGGTACGCGTAGAACTCCGGTGCCGTCCGCAGGCTGGCGGCCAGGGCGGAGGACCGGGCCAGGCTCTCCTCCTGGGCGTGCGCGCCGGTGGCGTACCCACCACCGGGCTTCTTCGCGGAGGCGAAGTTGAGGCAGGCGACCCGGCCGTCGGCGGTGCCGGCGAGCCGGCGGGTGGCGGCGAGGCTCGTCTCGTCGGTCACCTCCACCGTGGACGGCCCCGCCGGGCCGGGCTCGGGCAGCGGTTCGTCGGGCAGGTGCAGGGTGGCGGTCGGCACCGGCCCGTACCGGCCCTCGGCGACGAGCCGGTCGGTCTCGGCGGCGAGCGCCGCCCGTTCGGTACGGTCCACCGGCACATCATGCCGGCGCGGGCCGCCCCCGGCCGCCCCGACTGTCCGCTCAGGTCAGCTCGACCGGCAGCGGCACCGGGCGCTTCGCCACCCGGTCGTCGCCCGAGGAGCGGCCGCGCAGGTGCCGGGCCAGCCACGGCAGCAGGTGCCGCCGGGTCCAGGCCAGCTCGGCGCGGAGCACCTCGTGCCCCCGTCGCCGGGGCGCGACCGCCAGGGGTCGGGTCCACGAGTCGTCGTACCCGGGCAGGCCGGCGGTGTACGCGAGCGCCGCGGCGATCCGCTCGTGGCCGGCGCTGTTGGCGTGCAGCCGGTCCTCGCTCCACAGCCGGGGGTCGGAGGCGACCGGGTGCGCGGCGAAGTCCAGCAGGGTGGCCCCGGTCTCGGCGGTGACCCGCCGCAGCGCCGCGTTGAGCATGACCACCCGGCCGCGCAGCGGGCGGGCCAGCGGCATCACCGGCACCGGATCGGGCAGCGTGAAGGTCAGCACGGTGGCGCCCTGGCCGACCAGCGCCCGCTGCATCGTCGCCACGTCCGCGGCGATCCGCCGCGCGTCGAACGAGGGACGCAGCACGTCGTTCACGCCGGCCACCACCGTGCAGAGGTCCGGCGCCAGGTCGAGAGCCACCGGCAGTTGCTCGGCGAGGATGCGGGCGGTGGTCCGCCCCCGGACCGCCAGGTTGGCGTACTCCAGGCCGCCCTGCTCCCGGGCCACCGCCTCGGCGAACCGGTCCGCCCAGCCCCGGTAGCCGCCGGTGCCGTCCGGGTCGTCGAGCCCTTCGGTCGTGCTGTCGCCGATCGCGACGTACCGCTGCCACATCACGTCGAACAGCCTATGGGCGGCGGTGCCGCCGCCGTCCGTCGGGCGCGGCCGGTACGGGGCGACGTGCCCGCGACCGCCCCGATACGGTGCGCAGGTGAGCCGCACCGACCGTTTCCGCGACCGCCGGCGACCCGCCCACGGCGTGGTCCCGCTCCCGGCCGCCGACGACGGCGGGAGCGCCGGATGAGCAGCCCCACCCAGCGCCTCCTCGACCCCGACCAGGTCCGCCGGTACGTCGCGGCCTCTCTCGGCCCCGACGTCACGGTGACCGGCTGCGCGCCGCTGACCGGGGGCGGTTTCGCCGCGGTCTGGTCGGCCACCCTCGACGACGGCCGCGGCGTGGTGCTGAAGGTCGGCCCGCCGCCCGAGGTACCGCTGCTGCGCTACGAGCGGGGGATGGTCGCCGCCGAGGCGCGCTACCTGCGGCTCGTCGCCGCGCGGGCCCCGGAGGTGCCCGTCCCGCCGCTGCTGCACCACGGCAGCGACCCCGTCCTCGGCGACTGGCTGCTGACCGGCCTGCTCGCCGGGCGTACCCTGCACCAGCTCACGGTCGACGGCGCGCCGGTCGACGCGGTCCGCGCCGGGCTCGGGGCGGCGCTCGCCGCGCTGCACCGGGTCGACGGCGACCGGTACGGCTACGACGGCGGCCGGGCCGCCGGGGCGACCTGGCGGGAGGCCTTCACCGCCATGGTGGACGATCTGCTCGCCGACGCCACCGACTGGGCGGTGCCGCTGCCCGTGCCGGCGGGACGGATGCGGGAACTGGTCCACCGGCACGCCGCTGCCCTCGACGCGGTCCGCCGTCCGGCGCTGCTGCACTTCGACGGCTGGGCCGGCAACGTGCTGGCCGTCGCCGGGCCGGACGGGATGCCGCGGCTCAACGGTCTGGTCGACGGCGAGCGGCACCTCTACGGCGATCCGTTGCTGGACCTGGTTTCACCGCTGATCTTCCGCCGGGCCGAGGACGAGCCGGACGACGCGTTCCTGCGCGGCTACCAGGCGGCTGGCGGCCCGGTGCCGCTCGACGAGGCGGGCGTGCGCCGCCGGCTCGGGCTCTACCGGCTGCACCTGTACCTGCTGATGACCGTCGAGATGCCCAGCCGGGGCATCACCGCCGACAACGACCCGGGCCGCGTCGCCCGGCTCGCCGAGCTGCTGGACCGGGAGCTGGCCGCGCTCGCCGAGCCGTGAGCCGGCCCCTGATCCGGCCCCTGATCGGGCCCGTGAGCCGGCCCCGATCCGGCTCGTTCCGTCCGCGCCGGATCGGGCGGACGGGCTCAGAGCCAGCCGGAGCGGCGGAAGAGCCGGTGCAGGACCACCGCGGCGGTCGCCATCAGCAGCAGGGCGCCGGCGTAGCCGTACCGCCAGGTCAGCTCCGGCATGTGCGTGAAGTTCATGCCGTACACGCCGGCCACGGCGGTCTGGGTGGCGGCGATCGCGGCCCACGCGGCGATCTTGCGCATGTCGTTGTTCTGGTCGACGGCGAGCTGCGCGAGCCGGGACTGGAGCACCGAGTTGAGCAGCTCGTCGTACGCGGCGACCCGCTCGACCGCGCGGCTCAGCCGGCTCTCGACGTCGAGGAACCAGCGGCGCAGCCCCGGGGGCGGCTCGCCGGCCCGGTCGGCGACCAGCGCGCGCACCGGCTCCTGCAACGGCAGCACCGCCCGCTTGAACTCCACCACCTCCCGCTTGAGCTGGTAGATGTGCTGGATGTCGGCGCCCCGGTCGGGGGCGAAGACGCTCTCCTCGACGCGTTCCAGGTCCTTCTCCAGGTGGGCGGCGACCTCCAGGTACAGGTCGACCATCCGGGCGGCGACCGCGTACGCCACCGCCCACGGTCCCTCGGCCAGCACCGCCGGGCGGCTCTCGATGTCGTGCCGGACCGGGGTCAGGGCGCCGGAGGCGCCGTGCCGGACGGTGATGACGAACCGGTCGCCCAGGAAGACCATCACGTCCCCGGTGTCGATCACCTCGGAGGTGGCGGTCAGCTCGGCGTGCTCGACGTAGCTGGCGGTGCGCAGCACCAGCAGGGTCACCCCGTCGTGCCGCTGCACGGTGGGCCGGTGCCCGTCGGCGAGCGCCTGCTCCACGACGAGTTCGTCGAGGCCGA
Source organism: Micromonospora purpureochromogenes (assembly GCF_900091515.1). Lineage (NCBI taxonomy): Bacteria > Bacillati > Actinomycetota > Actinomycetes > Micromonosporales > Micromonosporaceae > Micromonospora > Micromonospora purpureochromogenes. Next base: position 3,779,495 of record NZ_LT607410.1, read on the forward strand.
AGGTGCGCCCCACCGCCGCCATCACCGCCGCGCCCGGGTCGTGCAGCCCCAACCAGACGAAGGCGTTGCGGCCGCGGCGGGAGCGGGCGTACGCGTCGGCGTAGTGCGGGCGGCCGGTTTCCCGGCGGCCGTTGACGTACACCGCGCAGTCGACCACGGCGTCCGGATTGGACCGCCGCGGGGCCGGCGCGGAGGCCTCGGCCTGGCGGCCGAGCACCCGGTCGACCAACGACCCCAGTCGCGGAATGAGCCGTGCCGCCACCGTCCACCTCCGCCGCCCTCGATCCGGGGGCCCACCGTAGTACGGCGCCGCTCCCGCCGGTGGTGGTGGGTCAGGCCACGGCGGTGGCCCGCACGACGATGTTGTCGGAGTAGTCGCGGGAGCGCTCGTCGAAGCGTCCGCCGCAGGTCACCAGGCGCAGCCCCGCGCCCGGCCCGCCCGGACCGTAGACCAGCGCGGTGGGAAAGCTCCGCTTCGGGTACGCGCCGACGCCGTCCACCGCGAACGTCACGGCCCGGCCGTCGGCGCGGGTGACCCGTACGGTGTCGCCGGGCCGCAGCCGCCCCAGTTTGAAGAAGACCGCCGGACCGTCGCGGGTGTCGACGTGGCCGACGATCACGGCGTTGCCGGCCTCGCCGGGGCTGACGCCCGGCCGGTACCAGCCGGCGACGGTCGGGCGGTCCAGCGGCGGCACCTCCAGGGTGCCGTTCGGGTCGCCGGCGACGGACACCAGGTCGGCGTGGACGCCGATGGCCGGGATGTCGATGCGGACCGGTTCCGAGCGGGGCAGCACCGGCCCGGGGGATCCGCTGCGGTCGGCGCCGCGCGCGCCCGCCCCGGGCTGCGGCGGCCCCGCCGGCGACGCGGTGAGGCCCACCGTGATCAGGCTGAGTCCGGCGGCGCCGGCCACCGTCACCGCCGCCACCGACGCCCGGGTACGCGTGAACCACCTGCCGAGGGCCATCGCCTCACCTCCCGCGACACGGCGATGCGGTCGGGGTGCCCGTCCCGGTCGCGCCGGTGCGGGCACCCCGTCCTAGGGATGGTGTGAGGTACGGGTCAGGCGACGGGCGCGGCCGCTCGGCGTCGGCGGCGGACCATGACGGTCGCCCCGATCGCGGCGGCTCCGGCGAGCGCGCCGCCCGCGGCCAGCAGGCCGGTGGTGCCGTCACCGCCGCCACCACCGGCCGGCGCCGCGCCGATCGGGGTGACGGTGAAGGTGGCGCTGCCGCCGGAGCTGCCGTCACCGCACGTGGTGGTCACCGTGTAGGTGCCGAGGGTGAAGCCGGCGGTGAAGAGTTCCGCGCTCAGCCCGCCGCCGGCCGCGGCGGTGGTCGAGCGGACGTTCTGGTCCCGGTTCGGGCCGGTGACACGGAAGATCGCGTCGCCCGCCCTCGGGTTGCAGCTGGTGGCGGTGAGTACGACCGTCCCGCCGACCGGTGTGGTGGCCGGTGACACGACGGTCTGCGCGAGCGCGGCGGCCGGGAGCAGAAGCGTGCCGAGTCCCACGCCGAGCGCCGTCGATACGAGAACTGACTGTGCCTTCATACGCGTCTTCCCTCACTTTTCGTCCGCTGTCTGCGTGGGACGTCGTTCGGGTGGCCAACTCCGTAACAAGCACCGGTGTGGCCAACACTAGGAGGGTTGGGCGTCGCGCCCGACGTAAATGAGAAATCTTCGTTGCCGTCACGAGTTTTCCCTCGCGCCGGGGAGGTGCGGATATGCCCGCACAGGACCGCCCACAACGCCCGGCCGGTCGTACCTGCTCGCGCCAGTCGTCCCCTTGCGGCGAGAACCGCGCTTCCGCGCTGGCCCGTCCCCTTGTGGGAAGAGCTGTCCGGATCGGCCGGTCTCTCGGCGGGCGGCCGGCGCGGCGCGGGAAGCAGTCCTGCGCCTCCTAACCCCCCACCCCCACCTCAGATGCGCGCAGTTTCAGAGAAAGAGTGGCCATTCCGGGCGCTGAGGCCACTGATTCTCGGAAAGTACACCCGGCCGTCGGGTCACGACGGGGTCAAGGTGTTTCCGACGGGCGCGGCCCTGTTGCGGGCGTCCAGGCTCATGTTGCTCCACTGTGGTCGAGGGGGCGGGAGGTTCGGCGCGGCCGAGTTCGAGGGCGGACGGTGTGCGCGGTCGGGCCCGGCGGCACCAAGGGGCGGCCAGTGGCTCGCTCGGGCAGCGCCTGCCACCGGCCGCTGCGGGGGGGTGCGGACGTACCTGGTGGACGAGACTCGAGCTTCCCATCGGGTGACACTCCGGTGTGGATTTCCATGCCGGCGAGGGTGGCTGCCGAGGTCCCGGCATCTGTCCATTCCGTCAGCCTCGACCGGGACCCAGCATCCAGCTAGCCTCCTAGGATGCCCTACGGGTTGTGGCGCAGCCGGATACCCGACAGTGCGCCGGAGGGAGATGGCGGGTCGAGCCGCACGGCCCGGCGTTGCGGGAGCTACCGAGGTGCGCGTCGCCAGAACTGGCGCGGCGCGTACCCGTCGCGGCGCAGCCAGTGTTCCGTGTAGACGATCCGTTCGGCCTCGATGACGACCAGCGGTCCGCTCGGTGGCTCGTCCAACGACCGTCCCCGCTCCGCGTGGTCGGACTGCCAGCGCACCGCCGGCCACCAGTGGTCGAAGTCGGCGTCGCCCTCGTGCAGCACCCGGGCCCGGCCGAACAGTTGCGCGCCGCGGCTGCTGGCCTGCCCGACGAGCGGTGCGAACACCCCGACCGACACCCGTGGGTCGGCCGCGATGTTGCGCATCTTCGGCGAGGTGGCCGCGGCGGTGAACATGACCGCGAAGTCGAGGTGGAAGTAGCGGACCGGGGTGGCCAGCGGGCCGTCCGGGCCGGCGGTGGCGAGCACGCACATGTTCTGCGACGACAGCAGGTTGAGGATCCGCTCGCCGAGGCGTTCCGGGTCCAGGCGGGCGGCGGGGGCGGGGCCGGCGAGCCAGGGGTTCGTGACGGGCATGGTGGATCGTCCCATGCCCGTCCTGGGTCCTCAGAGCCGGTCGCCGACCGACCCCGATGCGGGGCGAATCACCGCTTGCGCGCCTGGAGCGTGTACGTCTGCGCCAGCCGCCACGGCCGCTCGGCCAGCCGCCACTCGCCGTCGGCGTCCTTGACCTGCCGGCCGGGCAGCGCGTCCCAGGGCGCGCTGTCGTGCTCCTGGAGCATGGTGAGGTCGAGGCCGGCGTCGAGCAGGGCGGTGACCACCTCGCCGAGGCCGTGGTTCCACTCGTGGGTGGTGTTGTGCCGGAACGTGGTGTCGGTGCTGACGTAGGTGCCGGGCTCCTCCCAGACCAGCGGTTCCGGCCGCTCGAAGTACGGGTGCTCCACCACCAGCAGCCCGTCCGGGTGGGTCTCGTCCAGCGCCCACAGCATCGGGTGGCCCTCGCGCAGGAAGAGCCGGCCGCCGGGGCGTAGCAGCGCGGCGACCACGCCCGCCCAGCGGCGGATGTCGGGCAGCCAGCACAGCGCGCCGACGCCGGTGTAGACCAGGTCGAAGCCGCCCACGCCGAGCACCTCGGGGGCGTCGTAGACGTCGGCCTCGACGAAGTCGACGGCGGCGCCGGCCCGCTCGGCCAGGGCCCGGGCCTGGGCCAGCGAGGCGCCGGAGAAGTCCAGCCCGGTCATCCGCGCCCCGAGCCGGTGCAGCGAGACGGTGTCGGTGCCGATGTGGCACTGCAGGTGCACGCCGCGCAGGCCGGTCACGTCGCCGAGGCGGGGCAGGTCGAAGCGGACCACCTCGCTCAGGTACGCCGGGTCGGTGGCGAAGCGCTCCACCGCGTAGTCCGGCGACGCGGCGTGGGCGGGGGCGCGCTCGTCCCAGTTGGCCCGGTTGAGGGTGCGGTAGTCGGTCACCGGCGAACCGTCGCACATCCCACCGGCGCCGCTCAACGGGGATTCGTCGCCGCCCGCGGGGCTGGTCTGCCTCGCCGTGATGGCGGAGCGACTGCATGATTTCCTCCAGCCGCGCCAGGTGCCGGTCGCCACATACGCGGTGCCGGAACTTTGTCGCGAAGTCCAAGTGGGCGTGCAGGCGGAAAGGCAGTGCGTGCCGGTGCGGACGTTGCATTCTCTGTCATAGGCCGCTGCGAGACTGTCCGGTGTGCAGCTTCGGTACAACTATCGCGTCTATCCGACGTCGGGTCAGCGGGAAGCGTTGGCGCGGGCGTTCGGGTGCGCGCGGGTGGTGTTCAACGACGCGCTGCGCGCACGACAGGAAGCCCGGGAGCAGGGCCTGCCCTACATCTCCGACGGGGACCTGTCCAAGCGGGTGATTACCGAGGCGAAGACGACGCCGCAGCGGGCGTGGTTGGGCGAGGTGTCGGCGGTGGTGTTGCAGCAGGCCCTCGCCGATCTGCACCTCGCGTACCGCAACTTCTTCGCATCCCTGTCCGGGAAGCGGAAGGGTCGCAAGGTGGCCCCGCCGCGGTTCCGGTCGCGCAAGGACAACCGGCAGGCCATCCGGTTCACCGCCAACGCCCGATTCAAGGTGCTGGACAACGGTCGGCTGCGGCTGCCGAAGATCGGTGATCTGGCGGTGCGGTGGTCGCGGGCGTTGCCCGCTGCGCCGAGTTCGGTGACGGTCGTCATGGACGCAGCGGGCCGGTACTTCGCCTCGTTCGTCGTCCAGGCGGCCGACGAGGCGCTGCCGCCGGCCGACGCCGAGGTGGGCATCGACCTGGGTCTGACCCACTTCGCGGTCCTGTCCGACGGCACGAAGGTGGCGGCGCCGCGATTCCTGCGCCGAGTCGCCCGCAAGCTGCGTCGACTCCAGCAGGACCTGTCCCGCAAGCAGCGGGGCAGCAACAACCGCAAGAAGGCCGTCGTCAAGGTGGCGAAGGCGCACGCCCGGGTGGCTGACACCCGGCGAGACTGGCAGCACAAGCTCTCGATGCAGATCATCCGCGACAACCAAGCGGTGTACGTCGAGGACCTGTGTGTTACCGGCCTTGCCCGGACCCGCCTGGCGAAGTCGGTGCACGACGCCGGCTGGGCCGGCTTCACCGCGATGCTGCAGTACAAGGCCGCCCGGTACGGGCGCACCTTCGCAAAGATCCACCGGTTCGCGCCCACCTCGCAGACGTGCTCGGTGTGCAGCCGGCTCGACGGACCCAAACCGCTGAACATCCGATCGTGGACCTGCCCATGCGGTGCGGTCCACGACCGGGACGTCAACGCGGCCATCAACGTGCTCGCGGCGGGACGCGCCGAGAGCCTAAACGCCTGTGGAGCGCAGGTAAGACCGGCACCCATGCCGGCACCGCGCCGAGAAGCAGGAATCCGCCCGCGCGTTGCGCGCTGTTCCACGCGCAACGCGGAGGGAACCCCCGTCCCTTAGGACGGGGAGAACGTCAAGGGCTGCTGTTCACCTGCATAGCGGTGGGCGGGCTGCTCGGCGCGGTGGTCGGCGACCGGCTGGTCGCGGCGATCGGCGCCACCTGGACCATCCGGGTCGGGCTGCTGGTCGAGGCGGGCCTGCACCTGGCCCTGGCGGCGTCGACGAGCGCCTGGCTGATCGGCGGGGCGCTGTTCGCCTTCGGGGTGCACGGCGCGCTGTGGAACATGGTCTCGAACTCGCTGCGCCAGCGGCTGACCCCGGCGGCGTTGCAGGGGCGGGTCGGCGGCACGACGCTGTTCATCGCCGCCGGCGGCAACTGCGCGGGTGCCCTGCTGGGCGGCGTGATCGCCACGACGTTCGGACTGACCGCGCCGTACTGGGTGGGGTTCGTGGTGGCGGTGCCGGTGTCCGCGGCCACCTGGCGGGTGTTCGACCGGGCCACGGTCGCCGCCGCGTACGCCGACCCGGACGACCGGCAGCCGGTCGTCCGGATCGGTTGAGCGGTCAGCGGGCCGGGACGGGCAGCACCTCGCCCCGCTGCGCGGAGCGGTGCGCCAGCTCGATCAGCTCCACCGTGGCGACGGCGTCGCGCGGGTCGACCGGCATCGGGGTGCCGGCCCGCAGCGCCGCCGCCACCTGGGCGTAGAAGTCCTGGTAGCGGCCCGGGTCGGTGGGCACCGGGCGGAGGTCGCCGTCGACACCGAGCCGGCCGTACCGCTCGGCGGGGACCTCGCCCCAGCCCGGCGCGTCCGGGCGGGCCCCGGCGCGCAGCGCCTCCTCCTGCACGTCCAGGCCGTAACTGGTCCAGCCGGCGCGGTCGCCGAGGACGCGCATTCGCGGCCCGAGCTGCGCGGTCACGGCGCTCATCCAGAGGTGGGAGTGGACGCCGCCGGCGTGGGTGAGCGCCACGAAGGCGTCGTCGTCGACCTGCGCCTCGGGCCGCCGCCGGTCCACCTCGGCGTACACGCTGCGCACCGGCCCGAACAGCTGCACCGCCTGGTCGACGAGGTGGGCGCCGAGGTCGTAGAGGGCGCCGCCGGCCTCGCCGGGGGCCGCGCTCTCCCGCCAGCCCTCCTTGATGGCCGGCCGCCACCGCTCGAAGCGGGACTCGAAGCGGAGGACCTGGCCCAGCTCACCCTCGGCGATCAGCCGGCGGGCGGTCAGGAAGTCGCCGTCCCAGCGGCGGTTCTGGAACACCGTCAGCGGCACGCCGCGCCGGTCGGCCTCGTCGATGAGGGCGCGACCCTCCGCCGCGGTGGCGGCCAGCGGCTTGTCCACCACGACGGCCAGCCCGGCCGTGACGGCGGCCCGGGCCATCGGCACGTGCGTGCGGTTCGGCGTCGCCACCACGACCAGGTCGAGGCTGTCCGCGGACTCCCACAGCCGGTCCGCGTCGTCGAGGACGCGGGCGTCCGGGTGGTCCTTGCGGGCCTGCTCCTGCCGCTGCGGGTTGCCGGTGACGACGGCGTCCAGCCGCAGCCCGGGGGTCGCGGCGACCAGCGGGGCGTGGAACACCTGGCCCGCCAGCCCGTATCCGAGCAGTCCGACCCGCAGTGGTGCCGGCGTGTTGGCCATGGTGTCCCCTCGGTTTCCCGTCCGTGCCCTGGTCGTTCCAGGTGGTGCCGGTACGAACCTACGCGCCGGCCCGGACCGGTGTGCCGCCCGGTCAGCGGGGAGTCGGCTCGGTCACCCAGCCGGCGACGAGGACCAGACCGGTGGGGCGGTGCACGGCCAGGAAGCCGAACGGGCGGTCGACGTCGAAGCTGACCCGTCGCGCCCGTGCGCGGTGCCGGGGTGGCGCGGAGCCGGGTGCGATGGCGACGGCGGTGACCGCGGCGGCGCGGAAGCCGGTGGCGCTGAACTCGGCCGTGACGGTCTGCCGGGCCTGGGAGACGTAGAGCAGCGGGGCGATGCCGGGGAAGTTGTCCGCGTCGCGGCGGGTGGCGGCGGCGAGTCCGTACAGCTCGGCGCGGTCGAGCAGGTCGTGGTCGGCGTCGACGCGGAACGCGACGGTGTGCACGGCCAGTTGCGGCCGGTCGTCGAACGCCTCGACGGTCTCCTCGGTGACGCCGGGCCCGGCGGTGTCGGGCAGCGTCGGCCCGCCGGCGAGGGCGCGGATCGCGGCCGGCAGCACGGCGCCGGCCGGGCGCCCGGGGGCGCCGAGGGCCAGCACCACGTCGACGTCTGCCGCACCGGCGACGGTCAGCAGACTCACCGGTCCGGCCGGGGTGTCGGCCACCCGCAGCGCCCGGGGGTCGCCGCCGTACCGGTGCAGACCGACCAGCCGCCGACCCTGCCAGGGACCCTGCCGGGGCTCGCACCAGCCCTCCTGGAAGGGCGCCGCCCAGCCGGTCAGCACCGACAGGGCGCTGGCCAGCACCAGCGCCGTGTCCGGGGTGACCGTGATCGGCATCTTCGGGATCTGCCCGTCGGTGTGGGTGGACGCCCAGCGGTCCAGCACGGGCTGGTCCACGGCCCGGTCGCCGGTCAGCTCACCCCGCATCGACGCGGGGACCGCGCGCAGCCAGGCCGGGTTCAGTCGCAGCTCGCGTCGGGCCCAGAAGCCCAGCGCCAACCGGGTGGTGGGGGAGGCGGCCAGGTCGTAGGGGGTGGCGTCGGGGGCGACGGCGGACAGCTCGTCGCGGGCCGGACCGGCCGCGTGCCGGGCGAGCAGGGCCAGCAGCGGGTACGCGCCGGCGCCGGACAGGACGGTCTGCCGGTCGTCGATCAGGGCGGCCCAGTTGGCGGTGAGGGCGTTGGCGGGCGTGCTGCTCATGCCGTGGCACCGTACCGGGCGGGCGGCGCGCCGTGGGGGCTCCGCCCGGCGGGGGCCGGGGGGTGTGACAGCGTGGTCGGGTGGACAACGTCGACCTGGCCGTCGTCGGCGGTGGCGGCGCCGGTTCCCTGCTCCTCGCCGCGCTGGACCGGCACGACCTGCGTGAGCTGCGGATCGCCGTGGTCGACCGGGTGCGCAAGCGCGGCCAGGACCGCACCTGGGCGTTCTGGGGTACGCCCGGCACCGACCTGGAGCCGATGCTCAGCGCGAGCTGGCGGCAGGTGGAGGTGACCACGCCGGCCGGGCGGCGCCGGCTCGACCTCGCCCCGCTGCGGTACGCGATGCTGCGCTCCGCCCCGGTCTACGAGCGGGCCGCCGAGGCGGAGCGGCGCCTCGGCGCCACCCGGGTCGACGCGGCGGTCGGCGCCCTCGACGACGACGGTGGGTCGGTGACCGTCCGGGACGCCGACGGCACGGCGCTGCTGCGGGCCCGGTGGGTGCTGGACTCCCGCCCCCGGCCGCCCCGGCGGGCGGGGCGGACGAGCTGGTTGCAGCACTTCCGGGGCTGGTGGCTGGAGTCGGCCGGGCCGGTGTTCGACCCGGACCGGGCGGTGCTGATGGACTTCCGCACCCCGCAGCCGGCGCGGGGTGTCTCCTTCGGCTACCTGCTGCCGGTCAGCGACCGGTACGCCCTGGTCGAGTACACCGAGTTCTCCCCGCGACGGCTGACCGACGCCGGCTACGACACCGCGCTGCGCGGCTACGCCGACCTGCTCGGCCTGGACCTGACCGCGCTGACCGTGCGGGAGGTGGAGGACGGGGTGATCCCGATGACCGACGCCCCGTTCGAGGGCCGGCCGTCGCCGAGGGTGGTGCGGCTGGGCACCGCCGGCGGGGCCACCCGGCCGTCGACCGGGTTCACCTTCTCCGCCATGCACCGGCAGGCCGACGACGTGGCCCGGGCGCTGGCCGCCGGCCGGGCCCCGGTGCCCCGGCTGGCGTACCCCCGTCGACACCTGTGGATGGACGCCGTCGCGTTGCGGGCGCTGGACCGTGGGGCGGTCGGCGGCCCGGAGTTCTTCGACCGGCTCTTCGACCGCAATCCGGCGCAGCGGGTGCTGCGTTTCCTCGACGGCGCCACCACCCCGGCGGAGGACCTGGCGGTGATGCGGTCCAGTCCGCTGCTGCCGATGACCTCGGCCGTGGTCGGTGACGCCGTCGGCCGGCTGCGCGCCCGGCTGCGCCCCGGCCCGGCCCCCGCGTCCCTCGGCGCGGGCCCGGACCGGGCGGGTCAGGCCGGCTCGTAGGTCGCCACGACCACCCCCGTCGTGGTGGTGACGCTCTCGACCAGCGTCAGCCGGGCCGGGTGCCCGCCGTCGGGGAACAGCCGCCGCCCGGTGCCGAGCACCAGCGGGTGGATGATCAGCACGTACGCGTCGATCAGCCCGTGCGGGGCCAGCGACCGCACCAGCTCGCCGCTGCCGAGCACGGCGATGTCCGGGCCGTCCTGCCGCCGCAGCTCGGCGACCGCCGCGACGGCGTCCCCGTCGAGCAGCACCGAGTTCGCCCCCGGCAGCGGCGCGGTCAGGGTGGTGGAGGCGACGTACTTGGTGAGCCGGTCGAGCACCGGGGTGAACGGGTTGTCGGTCTGGTGCGGCCAGAAGCCGGCGAAGTCCTGGTACGTGCGGCGACCGAGCAGCAGCGCGCCGGTGGACGCCATGCCCCGGCCCATCTTCTCGCCCAGCACCGGGTCCGTGTACGGCACCGCCCAGCCGCCCCGGTCGAAGCCGTCGCGGGTGTCCTCGTCCGGGCGTCCGGGCGCCTGCATCACGCCGTCCAGGCTGACGTTGTTGGTCACGACGACGCGTCTCATGCCGGTCCTCGCGGGTCACGGCCGGCCCGACGCCGGCCCCTCACCTCCCAGACGGACGGCGGCCGGCCCTTTCGACACACCGTCAGCGGGCGTAGCCCGTCGACCTCGCCGAGCAGCGCGGCTACCTCCGCGCGGTGAGAGAGCCCCCGGTGGTGCGGCGCGCCGGGACGCCCGCGCCCAGCGGCGGTGGGCGGCACCGGTAGGTTCGGCGCCATGGTGGAGGCGGCGGACGGCAGGGTCGTGGAGATCTGGACCGACGGGGCGTGCAGCGGCAACCCCGGCCCGGGCGGCTGGGGCGCGCTGCTGCGCTACGGCAGCCACGAGCGGGAGCTGTGCGGCGGCGAGGCGACGCCGACCACCAACAACCGGATGGAGCTGACCGCGGCCATCCGGGCGCTGGAGAGCCTGACCCGACCGGTCACCGTGCGGCTGCACACCGACAGCACCTACGTGCGCAACGGCATCACCGGGTGGCTGGCGTCGTGGAAGCGCAACGGCTGGCTGACGGCGGCCAAGCAGCCGGTCAAGAACGCCGATCTGTGGCAGCGGCTGGAGGCGGCCTGCGCCCGGCACGAGGTGACCTGGCTGTGGGTCAAGGGGCACAACGGCCACCCGGAGAACGAGCGGGCGGACGCGCTGGCCAACAAGGGGATGACCGAGGCGCGGGCGGCGGCGCCGCTCAGCGCTCCAGCAGGCGCTCGCGCAGGGCGGTGACCAGGGCGTCGTCGACGTCGCGGGCGTAGCCGCGTACCGAGCCGTGCACGGCGGTCAGGTCGGCGGGAAGAGCTCGATGATCCGCGCGGGCCGCTCGCGCCGTCCCGCTACGTCGTCGGGCCCGGTCGGACGCCGCCGGCCGGGCCCGATCCGCATCGGGGCGCGGTCACCGCTCGGTGGGGGGATTGACCGCCTCCTCCTGGGAGGGGTCGGCCGTGCCGGATACCGCGTCCACGTCGTAGCCGGCGCGGCTGGTCTCCCGAGCCGAGAGGTGCTCCTCGGCGGGCAGGTCCGCGAAGTCGTCGCCGGTGTCGTGCGTGCTGCGCAGCGAGTCGCCCGGCGGGCGCAGCGACGCCTCGTACGCGGGGGTGCCGTCCGGTTCGTCGGAGTCGGCCCGGTCGGAACGCTGTTCATCCGTCATACCGCCCTACCTGCCCGTCTGGCCGGCCGGCAAACACGCCGGTCAGCGGCGGGGATCGCGCTTGTGCCGGGCGGTCGGGCGGGCCGCGGCGTGGGTCCCGCCGGGGCGGGGACGGCCGACCGGGGTGATGCCGAGCCCCGACCAGTGCGGCGGGTGGCGCAGCGCGGGCGGCAGCACGGTGCGCCGGTCGCCGCGGGCCGCGTCGAGCTGCGACTGGTGCAGGAACAACGCGCCGGACAGGTCCGCGCCGCGCAGGTCGGCGCCGCGCAGGTCCGCGCCCGTGAGGTCGGCCAGCCGCAGCCGCACACCCCGCAGGTCCGTGCCGATCAGGCACGCGCCGCGCAGGTTCGCCCCCACCAGGTCCGCCCCGCGCAGGTCGACGCCGAGCAGCGCCGCGCCCCGCCGGTCGACGCCGTCGTGGCCGGCCCGGGCCAGCTCGCTGGCCCGCACCAGCAGCGGGTTCATCCGCCCCCGGTACGCGTCGACGTCCACGTCGCGCAGCGCGTCGGCGCCGCCGGCGGTGCGGCCTCGGGTCTCGTCCACGGCCGCCCGTAGCTCGTCGTGCAGCGTCCCCGCCGGGGTCAGCGCCAGCGCCTCGGTGAGATACCAGAGCAGCTCGTGCAGCGGGCGCACCACGGCGAAGGTGGCGAACATGGCCGACGCCGTCGCGGGGTCGTCCCGCCAGTCCCGCCCGCCGAAGGTCACCTGGGTGACGTGCTGGCCGGCGCCGAAGCAGTCGAACACGGTGCAGCCGGGGAAGCCCCGCTCGCGCAGTTGCGGGTGGATGCCGCAGCGCGAGTCGGCGCCCAGGTTCGGGCAGGGCTGGCCGGCGGGCTTGTCCAGCGCGAAGTCCGCCGAGGCGGCGAAGGCCGGGGCGACGCAGCACAACCCGACGCAACGGGCGCAGTCGGCGCGCAGCTCGGTGCCGCCTCGGGGTGTTTCGGACACGCTGACCGGTCTCCCACTGGTTGGTTGGTCTGCCGCCCGGGTCGCCCGGGTCGGCGTACCTCATTGTCCGCCAGCGGGGTGCCCGGGCCGCCCGGGGGAGGGTCCGCGGATTCGACGCCGACCGGGCGGCCCGCTTTCGTATGGTGGGCCTATCCAGGACGGCCGGGGGTCGGGGCATGGACGAGGGCGAGCGGGAGCAGGCACTGCTCACCGCGTTGACCACCGAGCACTTCGTGCTCCAGACCTCCCGCGGCGCCACCGTCACCGAGTCGGTGGGGCGGGCGACGGTGTTCCTGTCGCTGCTGTCGGCGTCGCTGATCGGTCTCGGCTTCGTCTCCAGCAGCGAGCGGCTCGTCACGCCGTACCTCGGGGCGGTGCTGCCGACGCTGGTGGTGACCGGGCTGCTGACGTTCGCCCGGCTGGTGCAGAACATGGTGGAGAACTCGCTGGACCTGCAACGGATCCAGCGGATCCGGGCCTACTACCACCGCAACGTCTCCACCGGCCACGACTTCTTCGCCGACGCGGTGTCGGACGAGGACATCGCCCGCGCCGCCTGGCGGGAGGTTGGCGCCCGGCCCGGGTGGTTCCAGCTGATGCTCACCACGGCGGCCATGGTCGGGGCGGTCAACGCCCTGCTGGTAGGGCTCGGCGTGACGCTGCTCGTCGGGCTGCTCGGCGCCGGGTCGGCGGTGGCCGTCGGCGTCGGGGTGGTGGTCGCGCTGGCCGCCTTCGCCTTCCAACTCGCCTTCATCAGCCGCCGGTCCATCTCGCGCGTGTCCTGACCCGGGAGGCGCGACGCCCGTTCCCCAGGGACGGGCGCCGCGCCGATCCGGTCAGAAGGCGAACAGGGCGCCGGTGCCGCGCAGCAGCAGGCACCGGTTCTCGTACGACTTCGACCAGGCCACCGGCCGGTCCTGCCAGAACCCCCAGGCGTGGACCGTGACCGGCGCGTACTCGAAGGTGCAGGGGCCCGGGTCCGCCGACAGCGCGGACAGGTCGCCGTCGACGCGGGCCAGAGTGCGGCAGGCGGCGGCCGCGTCGGGGTGGGTGCCGCCGGTCGGTCCGCAGACCAGCACGGCCGAGCGGTCCTCGGCGGTGCCCGGCCGGTCGATGTCGAGCAGCAGCACCGACGGGGTCTCCGGGCCGGATCGGGGTGCGGCCTGCGCGGCCTGGGGGAGCAGGGCCGCCTGGGCGGTCAGCACGGCGACGGCGAGGGCGGCCGCCGTGGCGGCGGCGCGTCGGGCGAAGGGCATCGTGACGTCCTTCCGGTTGCGGGACCCCGGGTCTCGGGGCCGGTGGACGGCCCGTCCGCGGTGTGGCCGGGCCGTCGAGAACCCTAGGTGGACGGTGTGAACGCGAAGCGTCACGATTTGTTACACCGCCCGCCCTCCGGAGGGCATCAGGTGTGACAACCTGCCCTGGCGCGCGCCGGGAGGGCGCCCGCCCGCCGCGACATGGTCTCCGGCCCGACGCATGAGTTGCCGCGCTGTTGCCGGCCACCCGCCCACGCGGCCGCCCGGCGTCGTCCGCCCCGGCCGGCCGCCCCCGGACGCAGGGATGACTCAGACCGAGCGCCAGTCGTCCGAGCGCAGGTGCGAGCCGGCCTGCGGGCCCATCAGCAGCATGCCGCCGTCCACCGGCCAGGACGCGCCGGTCACGTACGCCGCGGCGGGGGAGGCGAGCAGCGCCACCACCGCGGCGACCTCCCGCGCATCGCCGGGCCGGCCCACCGGTACGCCCGGACGGTCCTCGGTGAACGGGTCCACGTCCTCCTGGCCGGTCATCGGGGTGGAGATCTCGCCCGGGGCCACGGCGTTGACGGTGATCCCGTCGGCGGCCAGCTCCTGCGCCATCACGCGGGTGAGCAGGCCCAGCCCGCCCTTCGCCGCGCAGTACGCGGCCGACCCGACCCGGGGCGCGTGCTCGTGCACGCTGGTGATGTTGATGATCCGGCCGCCCCGCCCGGCGGCGCGCATCCGCCGGGCCGCCCGCTGTGAGCAGAGGAACGGGCCGTCCAGGTCCACCGCGAGCACCTCGCGCCACTGCTCCCAGCCGGTGTCGACGAACGGGGCGGACGCCCCGGTGCCGGCGTTGTTCACCAGCACGCCGATCCCGTCGAGCCGGTCGGCCAGCTCGTCCACGACGGTGGCGGCCTCCGGCAGCCTGGTCAGGTCCAGCTCGGCGATCTCGCAGCGGCGGCCCAGGGCGCCGACCTCTCCGGCGGTGCGCTGCGCGCCCGCGCGGTCGCGGTGCCAGGTGATGCCGATGTCGAAGCCGGCCTCGGCGAGGGCGACGGCGCAGGCCTTGCCGATGCCGGAGTCCGCGCCGGTGACGATGGCGACCTTCGGGTAGTTCTCGTATCGCTGGGGCATGCTGCCAGCACTACCCGGATCGGGCGAGGGGGAACCGGAGGGGTGTAGCCGGTCCGGGCCGGGGTAGCCGGGCGGAATGGACCTGGTCGAGGAGTCGCCGTACCGGTTCCGCATCGACCGGCACGATCCGATGCGGGTGCCGGGAGTGGTGTTCGCGTCCCGGGCTCTGCTCCCGGACGCCGGGGCGGACAAGTCGCTGGAGCAGGTGGCGAACGTGGCCACCCTGCCCGGCATCGTCGGCGCCTCTTACGCCATGCCGGACGTGCACTGGGGCTACGGCTTCCCGATCGGCGGGGTCGCCGCCACCGCCGTCGAGGACGGGGGAGTGGTCTCGCCCGGAGGGGTCGGCTTCGACATCTCCTGCGGGGTACGGCTGCTCACCGCCGACCTGGACCGGGCCGCGCTGCGCCCGCGGCTGGAGGCCGTGATGGACGGCCTGAGCGAGTCCACCCCGCGCGGCATGGGCAAGGGCGCCGTGTGGCACCTGACCGACCGGGCCGAGCTCGACGCCGTGCTCCGCGGCGGCTCCCGGTACGCCGTCGAGCGCGGCTTCGGCGTCCAACGGGACCTGGACCGCTGCGAGGACTACGGCGCGGTGGGCGACGCGAACCCGGCCCAGGTGAGCGAGCGGGCGGTGGAGCGCGGCGCCCGCCAGGTGGGCAGCCTCGGCTCCGGCAACCACTTCCTCGAGGTGCAGGCGGTGGAGGAGGTCTACGACGAGGCCGTGGCGGGGGCCTTCGGGCTGCGCGCCGGCCAGGTCTGCGTCATGATCCACTCCGGCTCGCGCGGGCTGGGCCACCAGATCTGCACGGACTACGTCCGGGAGATGGAGAAGGTGATGCCCGGGCACGGCATCCACGTGCCCGACCGGCAGCTGGCCTGCGCGCCGGTCTCGTCCCACGAGGGCCGGGCCTACCTGGGGGCGATGGCCGCCGCGGCCAACTACGCCCGGGCCAACCGGCAGCTGCTCGCCCACGCCGCCCGGCAGGTCTTCGCCCGGGTCACCGGCTGCGACCTCGACCTGGTGTACGACATCTCGCACAACCTCGCCAAGATCGAGACGCACGAGGTGGACGGGAAGCCCCGCCCGCTCTGCGTGCACCGCAAGGGCGCCACCCGGGCCCTCCCGCCGGGACACCCCGAGCTGCCCGACGACCTGCGCCCGGCCGGGCAGCCGGTCCTCATCCCCGGCTCGATGGGCACCGGCTCGTACGTGCTCACCGGCGTGGCCGGCTCGCCGGCTTGGGCGTCAACCTGCCACGGCGCTGGCCGGATGCAGAGCCGCAAGCAGGCCACCAAGGCGGTCCGCGGGCACGACCCGCGCCGGGAGCTGGAGGCGCAGGACATCGCGGTGCGGGGCGCCAGCCGGCGCGGGCTGGCCGAGGAGATGCCGGCCGCCTACAAGGACGTCACCGCCGTGGTGGCGGCGGCCGAGGGGGCCGGCCTGTGCCGGAAGGTGGCCCGGCTGGTGCCGATCGGCGTGGTGAAGGGCTGAGCCGGTCAGACGTCCACGGTCACCGCGCACTGCCAGCCGGAGTCGGTGCCGGCGAACCGCAGCTCGTGCAGCGAGACCGCCTTCGGCACCGCGCCGACCAGCTCCACCGCGTCGGTGCCGACGGTGTGCCATCGCACTCGCAGGCCGTCGGCGCTCGGCCGCACCTCGGTGGCCAGCGGCACCGTGCCCTCGGTCTCCAACCGGAAGATCACCTCGTCGAGGATCCCCACCAGCAGGTCCTCGTCCCGGTCGGCCGGCAGCTCGACCGTCGTCTCGCCGTCCGGGTGGGCGCCGGTGGTGTCGACGAAGGTCTGCACCAGCGCGGCGACCGCCTCGGCCAGGCAGCCTTCCCGGTCCGGCGCCCACGCCTCGATCCGCACGTCGGCGGTGTGCGGGACGGCGCGGTGCCCTCGGTCCATGCCCCCGATCATGCCCCCGCCACGGCTGTCCGGCGGCCGGAACTGTCGCACCGGGACGCTACGTTGCTCGCATGATCGCCGATGATGCGGACGCCCTGGCCGTCACGTTCCACCGCATGATGCGGGCCGTTCTCGCCGCCGAGCGGCCCGGTGCCGACACCCTCGGCCGCACCATCGAGCTGGCCCGCGACTGGGGCACCGGGCCGGCCGCCGACGCCCGGCTGGCCGACGCGCTGCGCCGCTTGCACGGCGAGCCCGACGAAGCTCCGGCGACGCCGGAGTCCGCGCGGGGCGCGGCGATCGGCACGTTCGCCGCCAACGCCCGGCGGTCGCGCGAGGGGGAGATCACGCCGGCCGAGTTCCACGAGATCATGGACGACGACGGCGGGCCGACCCGAGGCTGACCCCGAGGGGCCGCCGGCTTGCGGAGGGGTCTCCGCGCACCGCCGGCCCCACCGGCGTCATCGGTTGACGAAGTCGCGCACCTGGCCGTAGATGGTGGCGTCGCTCTGCAGGCTGGTGTGGGCCACGCAGCCCGCCAGCGTGTTGCTCGCCCCGGAGAGCACCGTG
The DNA here is from genome assembly GCF_900091515.1 of Micromonospora purpureochromogenes. NCBI lineage: Bacteria > Bacillati > Actinomycetota > Actinomycetes > Micromonosporales > Micromonosporaceae > Micromonospora > Micromonospora purpureochromogenes. The sequence goes on from NZ_LT607410.1 coordinate 3,796,425, forward strand.
CTGTCCACGGGGTTGATCACGCCGTCGCAGTTCGACCGCCAGGTGCCGTACGTCGGGACGCCGGGGGTCTCGTCGGCCGAGTTGAGGTTGGCCAGGAACGTCGAGCCGATCCGCATCTCCAGGCAGGCGGTGCTGTAGCAGGCGTTGGCGGAGCTGGTGCCGTGGTTGGGGCCGCCGAGGGAGACCCAGCGGTCCACCTTGCCCCCGCCGTCGAGGTTCTTCAGGTAGTAGCGGGAGGAGAGCCCGCCCATCGAGTGGGTGACGATGTCCACCTTCGTCGCGCCGGTGCTGGCGAGCAGCTTGTCGACCTCCTGGCCGACCTGCTGCGCGGTGGTGGCGTTGGACTGGCTGGTGTTGTAGGAGAAGGCGCGCAGCCGGCTCGACGGCCAGCCGTCGGCCTGGAACCGGCTGATCATGGTGTTCCAGGTGCTGGCACTGCTGTTCCAGCCGTGCACGAACAGGATCGGATTGCTCGACGCGGTGTAGGCGGCGGCCTGTGCGGGGGTGGGTGCGACGGCGACGGTGGCGACCGCCACGCCGACCGCGAACAGCCACCTGCTGATGTACGTCCTCATGGTCGTCTGTCTCTCTCGGATGCCCGCGCGGGAAGGGGGGTGTGCGCGGACCGACGCCCAACTGGTGGTCGGACGTCGGTCGACGGGGGTCTCGGTACTCCGATGTGTGACAGATGTTACTGACCGGTTGCCTTTTGATGTCAATACATCAATCTGTGCTGCTGGCGGCACGGACAGCGACGTCGAGGAGGGCCGCGGTAGCGTGCGTCCGATGCTGATCACGAAGTACACCCACGCCTGCGTGCGGCTGGAACGCGACGGTCGCGTGCTCGTCGTCGACCCCGGCACCTGGAGCGAGCCCGCTGCTCTCGTGGGCGCGGACGCGGTCCTGGTCACCCACGAACACACCGACCACATCGACGTGCTGCCGCTGGCCGGCCTCGGCGTACCGGTCTTCGTGCCCGAGGGCGCCGAGCTGCCCGCCCTGCCCACGCTGCCGGTCCAGCGGGTACGGGCCGGGCAGCGGTTCACCGCCGCCGGCTTCGCGGTCACCGCGGTGGGTGGCCGGCACGCCACCATCCACGACGGCCAGCCCGACTGCGCCAACCTCGGGTACGTCGTGGACGACGAGGTCTACCACCCGGGTGACGCCCTGCACCTGCCCGGGCAGCCGGTGCGGACGCTGCTGGTGCCGGCCCAGGCGTCCTGGCTGAAGCTGACCGAGGCGATCGGGTTCGCCCGTGCGGTCGGTGCGGCGCGCACCCACCCGATCCACGACGCTCAGGTCAACGAGCGGGGCATGGCCAGCGTGAACGGCTGGTTCGCCGAGACGCTCGGCGACGGCTACCGCTACCTCGCGCCCGGCGAGACGGCCTGACCCGGGCCCGGCGCCGCGCCCGGCTCCGCCGTCCGGTGGCGCGCCGTCCCGGTCCGGGCCGCGGTCCGCTCCCCGCGGCGCTCCGCTGACCGATGTCGCCGTGGGGAGCGGGCGGCCCCGGTGCGACGGGGAACCTCAGCCGGGTACGTCGACGGCCGGCGCGGCCCCCGTCAGCACCGCACCCGGTGTCTCGACCTGGCAGCCGGCGGCCAGCTCCGCGGTCAGGGTGTCCAGCAGCGCCGGCACGGGGCGGCGGCCGGGCTGCACCTGACCGTCACCTTCGCCGGCGACCTGCCCGACGCGGAACTCGCCGCCGCCACGCTGCGCCGGGGGGTGAAGACCCAGCCGCTGTCCTGGCACGCGCAGCGCCCGCATCCGCCCGGACTGGTCCTCGGCTACGCGGCGAACACCGCGAGCGAGATCGACGAGGGCGTCGCCGCCATCGGGGGGGTGCTCCGCGGCCGTCCGGGTCCCGCGTGACCTCAGGGACGTGGTCGCTGGCCCGGCGTCGAGGCCACTTCCGGCGAGCAGGGCCCCGATGACGGGGCGGTCGCGGTCCGGTAGAGGGCGGCGAGCCCGGCCGCCGTCTCCGCCAGCAGGTCGCGCAGCTCGGTCGGGGCGAGGACCTCCACCTGGGCGCCGAGCCGCAGCAGGTCGCCGTGGGCGTGGGTCAGCGACTCGATCGGCACCACGGTGGTGACCCATCCGTCGGCGTCGGGGGCGCCCGCGCCCGCCTCGGCCCTCGCGACCACCACCGCACTGCCGATGTCCCGGAGTCGCTCCCGGCCGGCGGGGGAGAGCCGGATCAACGCCTCGTCGCGGTGCAGGCGGGCACGGAACTCCATGACGTGGGTCCGCCACCAGGTCGGCAGGTCGAAGCCGGCCGGCCGCTCGAAGGTCTCCGGCAGGGCGGTCAGGTCGAGGATCTGGTTGACCCGGTAGCTGGCTGGACCGTTTCCCCCGTCGGCGACCACGTACCACCGACCGCCCTTGAGCACCAGCCCGTACGGCGCCAGCACCGTCGTCCGCTCGCCGCGCCAGCTGCGATAGCGCACGCGCAGCCGGTGCTGCCGCCAAACCGCGTCCGCCGTGGACGCCAGGTACGGCGAGGCGTCGCCGTCGGAGTACCAGCTCGGGGTGTCCAGGTGGAATCGCTGGCGGAGCGCCTCGGCCCGGTCCCGCAGCGCCGCCGGCAGCGCGGCGTCCAGCTTCAGTTGCAGCGCGGCGACCACGGCGCCGTAGCCGAGTTCGGCGGCCGGGCCGGGCAGCCCGGCGAGGAAGAGCCGCTCGGCCTCCTCGGTGGTCAGCCCGGTCAGCCGGGTGCGGTAGCCGTCGAGCAGTCGGTAACCGCCGGCGTGCCCGGCCTCGCCGTAGAGCGGAATGCCGGCGGCGTGCAGCGACTCGACGTCCCGGTAGATGGTGCGGGTGGAGACCTCCAACCGTTCGGCGAGTGCCGCGGCGGTCATCCGGCCGTGCGTCTGGAGCAGGAGCAGGACCGAGAGCAGGCGACTGGCGCGCATTCCGCTGACAGTAGTTGTCAGCAGATCGGGTCTACCGTCCCGGCATGGTTTTCCGAGACAAGGAGCTGCGGACGCCGGGACCGGTCACGGTCGCCGGGCGGCAGCTCAAGCGCTACCACATCGACCAGCCGGAGCCGCGCCTCACGCCGGAGGTGGAGCGCGGCGCGTACGCCTTTCTGCCCCGCCTGCTGCCTCCGCCCGACGGCGGCACCCCGCCGGCGGGTTGGGTGGTGCTGCACCGGGGCGCGGACACCGGCGCCTACCTGCTGGCGTACACCTGGTTCTGGGACAACGTGGTGGAGTGCCGGATCGCGGTGGCCGGGCAGCCGGCGCTGCGCTGCCCGGACGACGACCCGGCGCACTTCGTGCCGCTGGACCGGCCCGGGGTCGGCTGCGTCTGGGAACTCGGCGTGCTCGAGCACGAGCGGGCCGCCTGGGTGCGCCACGTGCTGGCCCCGGACCTGCCGGACCTGGCCGGGTACCTGACCGACAGCCGGGCGGAAGGACCGGTGGGCCGGTGAGCGGGGACTTCGACTTCCTGGCCGGCCGGTGGGACGTCGCCAACCGTCGCCTCACCCGGCGGCACGTCGGCAGCGACGACTGGGACGAGTTCCCCGGCACCATGCTCGCCCACCGGTTCTTCGCCGGCGCGGGCAGCTTCGACGAGATGACCTGCCCGACCAGGGGCTTCTCCGGTGCCACCGTGCGGATCTTCGACCCGGTCTCCGCGCAGTGGTCGATCTACTGGATGCACAGCCAGCGCGGCCAGCTGGAACTGCCCCCGGTCGTCGGAGGGTTCACCGATCAGGTGGGCACCTTCTACGCCGACGACAGCGACGAGGGTCGCCCGATCCGGTGCCGGTTCGTCTGGTCCGGGATCACCGCCACCTCCTGCCGGTGGGAACAGGCATTTTCCATCGACGACGGGACGACCTGGGAGACCAACTGGATCATGGACTTCACCCGGGCCGGCTGAGGGGTCGGGGGGCGTGGCGGCAGGGCCGCCCCGCCCTCAGCGCGGATCGGTGGTGCGGTAGATGCCCGTCAGCCAGACGTCGAGCAGCACGTCCACCACGTCCCGCTCGGCCACGGCCGGCCCGTCGCCGGCGAAGGTCGCGTACCAGACCCGCTCGTTCATCGAGTTCAGCGCGATCGCCAGGTCCCGTGCGGGCAGGCCCGGTGGGGCGGCGCCGCGGCGGCGTTCCGCCTCGATGGCGGCCTCCACCGCCTGCACCCAGCGCTCCAGCACCCGGGCCCAGAGCCGGCGCACCTCGGCGTTGGTGCCGCGCACCTCGGCACAGGCCAGCACCACGGCCCGGTGGCCGCCGAAGGTGGCGTGGAACCGGCTGATCAGCTCCCGCCACCGGGCCCGGGGGTCCTCGGCGAGGTGGACCAGCACGTCCCCGGCGGCGGTGTCGGCCTCCTCGGTGACCCGGTCCAGCAGGGTCAGCAGCACCGCGTCCTTGGAGGGGAAGTAGAAGTAGAACGTCGGCCGGGAGATGCCCGCGCCCCGGGCCAGGTCGTCGATGGAGATCTCGCCGAACGCGCGCTGCTCCAGCAGCCGCTCGGCGGTGGCCAGGATGGCCAGCTCGCGATCGTCGCCCGCGGACCGGCCGGCCCGCCGTCCGCGCCCCGCTGCGGCGCCGGTGGAGGTACGGACGGTCGTCATGAACGCCGATGTTACACGCGCTCGACAGGGTGTCGATTGTTCTCGACAGAGTGTTGACGGGCGTCGACGGTGGTGGATAGTGTCCGTCCACCGCCTCAGCCAGGGAGTTGCCATGGCCTCCGACCACGTCGACGTGCTCATCGTCGGAGCCGGCCTGTCCGGCGTCGGCGCGGCCTGCCATCTGCGGCGCAACTGTCCGGACAAGACATACGCGGTGCTCGAGGCCCGCGACGCGATCGGCGGCACCTGGGACCTGTTCCGCTACCCGGGCATCCGCTCCGATTCGGACATGTTCACCCTCGGCTACTCCTTCAAGCCGTGGACCGACCCGAAGGCCATCGCCGACGGCGACGCCATCCGCCGCTACGTGCGCGAGACCGCCCGCGAGTACGGCGTCGACGAGCACATCCGCTTCCGCCACCGGGTCCTGCGCGCCGAGTGGGACAGCGCCACCGCCCGGTGGACCGTCCACGCGCACCGCGACGACACCGGCGAGGACGTCGTCCTCACCTGCGCCTTCCTCTTCGCCTGCTCCGGCTACTACCGCTACGACGCCGGCTACACGCCCGAGTTCCCCGGGGCGGAGCGGTTCACCGGGGAGCTGGTGCACCCGCAGCACTGGCCCGAGGACCTCGACCACACCGGCAAGCGGGTGGTGGTGATCGGCAGCGGCGCCACGGCGGTGACCCTGGTCCCCGCGATGGCCGAACGCGCCGCCCACGTCACCATGCTCCAGCGCTCACCCACGTACGTCATCTCGCTGCCGTCGCGCGACGTGGTCGCCGACGCGCTGCGGCGCTGGCTGCCGGCGAAGACCGCGTACCCGGTGGTGCGCTGGAAGAACGTGCTGCTCGGCACGGTCAACTTCCAACTCAGCCGGCGCGCTCCCAAGCTGGTCAGGTCGTTGCTGCTGCGGGCCGCCAAGGGGCGCCTGCCGGCCGGTTACGACGTCGACCGGCACTTCTCGCCCCGCTACGACCCCTGGGACCAGCGGCTCTGCGTGGTTCCCGACGGTGACCTGTTCCACGCGGTACGGGCCGGTCGGGCGTCCGTGGTCACCGACACCGTGGACACCTTCACCGAGGGCGGCGTCCGGCTCGGCTCCGGCGAGGAGCTGCCCGCCGACATCGTCGTCACCGCCACCGGGCTGAACCTGCTCGCCCTCGGCGGGATGACCCTCGCCGTGGACGGCGTCGACGTCGACCTCGCGCAGACCGTCGCGTACAAGGGGATGATGCTCTCCGACGTGCCGAACTTCGCGATGACGATCGGCTACACCAACGCCTCCTGGACCCTGAAGGCCGACCTGGTCGCCACCTACGTCTGCCGGCTGCTGCGCCACCTCGACGCCACCGGTCAGCAGGTCGTCACCCCGGTCGCGCCGGGCTCCGGCGAGCTGGTGCCGCTGATCGACCTGAAGTCCGGGTACGTGCTGCGCAGCGTCGACGCGCTGCCGAAGCAGGGTGCCCGAGCCCCCTGGCGGCTGCACCAGAACTACGCCCGCGACGTGCTGCTGATGAAGCGCGGGCGGCTGGTCGACGAGGGCATCCGGTTCTCCCTCGCCACGCCGGCCGCCGCCGGCGCCCGTACCGCCGACGCCCCGGTCGCCTGACCCGGGCTCCACCACCCGCACCGCAGAAGGAGAACGCCGTGCGAAGGTTCGTCTTCCCCGCCGGAACCGCCGTGGTCACCGGCGCCGCCAGCGGGATCGGTGAGGCGCTCGCCCACGGGCTGGCCCGGCGCGGCACCGACCTGGTGCTGCTCGACCGGGACGCCGACCGGCTCGACACCGTGGCGGCGGCGATCCGCGCCGCGCACCCCGACCGGCAGGTCGACACGCACCTGGTCGACCTGGCCGACCCGGCCGCCACCGACCGGGTCGCCGAGGAGATCCGGGCCCGGCACCCCCGGATCCGGCTGCTGGTCAACAACGCCGGGGTCGCCCTCGGCGGACGGTTCGACCAGGTCACCCTCGACGAGTTCAACTGGGTGGTCGACATCAACTTCCGGGCGGTGGTGCGGCTGACCCACGCCCTGCTGCCGGCGCTCAAGGCCGAGCCCGGCGCCCACCTGGTCAACGTCTCCAGCCTCTTCGGACTGATCGCCCCCGCCGGCCAGGCCGCCTACTCGGCCAGCAAGTTCGCGGTGCGCGGCTTCACCGAGGCGCTGCGCCACGAGCTGGCCGACGACGGCATCGGGGTGACCTCGGTGCACCCCGGCGGCATCGCCACCCGGATCGCCCGCAACGCCCGGATCGGCAGCGGCGTGGCGCCCGAGGAGTACGAGGCCGGGCTGCGGCAGTTCGAGAAACTGCTCTCCATTCCACCCGCGAAGGCCGCCGAGGTGATCCTCCGCGGCGTCGAGCGGCGGCGCGGCCGGGTGCTGATCGGCTGGTCGGCGAAGCTGCCCGACCTGCTGGCCCGGGTCGCCCCCGCGTCGTACCACCGGGTGCTGGTGGCCGGGCTCAACCGGGGCGCCGGCGATCCGGCGCGCCAGGCCGGCCGAACGCCCACGGCGACCACGCCGGAGCTGTCCACGGGGGAGCGGGCATGACCGCCACGACCGATCCGCGCCCCCGGCACGTCACGGTGAACGGACGCCGGGTGCGCCACCGGGTCGACGGCGACGGCCCGCCGGTGGTGCTGCTGCACGGCATCGGGCGCACCCTGCGCGACTTCACCGAGCAGCACGAGCTGCTCGCCCGCGGCTTCCGGGTGCACAGCGTCGACCTGCCCGGGTACGGCGGGTCGCTGCCGATGGCCGAGCCGTGCACCCTGCCGGCGCTGGGCCGCTTCGTCGGGGACTACCTCGACGTGGTCGGCGTCGACCAGCCGGCGCATCTGGTCGGCAACTCGCTCGGCGGGGCCGTCGCGATGCGCTTCGCGGTGACCGAGCCGGCCCGGGTGGCCAGCCTCGTGCTGATCAACAGTGCCGGGTTCGGCCAGGAGGTCACCGCCGCACTGCGGGTGCTCGCCCTGCGTCCGTTCGGCCGGCTGCTGCTGCGCCCCAACCGGTCCTTCGCCCGCCGCGTCGAGCGCGCCCTCTTCCACGACGCGTCGTTCGCCACCGAGGAGCGGATCGCGTACGCCCTGGAGGTGGCCCGTCAGCCGTACACCGCCCGGGTGATGCTGGAGACGTGCCGTGACCTCGGCACCGTCCGGGGCGTCCGCCCGCAGTGGCGCGAGGAGCTGCTGACCGAGGTCTCCCGGCTCGACGTGCCGACCCTGATCGTCTGGGGCGACCGGGATCTCATCCTCCCCGCCGGGCACCTCGACGCCGCGCGGGCCCGGCTGCCCCGGGCCCGGACCCACCTGTTCGAAGACTGCGGGCACATGCCGCAGATCGAGCGGGCCGAGGAGTTCCACCGGCTGCTGGTCGACTTCTGGGCCGCGGCCGAGGCCGGCGACCTCGCCGACGAGGCCGCCCAGCCCGGCATCTCCGGTTCCGTCCCGGCGGCCCGGACCGCCACCCGCAGCGGCAGGCGGTGACCGAGGCCGGCTGACCGCGACCGGCGCCGGCCCGAGCGGGAGCTACCCCACCTCCGTGCCGGCCGACGCCGGCACTGCGCGCGGCACCGGTGTGCCCTGGGCGGGCACCCGCGGTCCGGCGGCGCCTTCCAGGACCGCCAGGTCCGCCTCGACGGCGGCCGGCAACCGCCGGCGCTCCCGCAGCACCCAGCCGATCTGTCGTGCCGCGTCGAGCAGGCCGGCCCGGCGCTCCGGGTCCCGCCAGGTCTGGCGGACCACCCCGGCGACCACCCCTGGCGGCCGGCGCAGCGCCGCGGTCAGCACCCGGTTGCGCGCCTCCTGCCGGTGCCGGGCCCGCCGGTCCCGACCGGCCGGCAGCGGCAGGTGGTGGACGACCAGTTCGTCCACGTACGCCAGGTGCCAGCCGGCGGCGGCCAGGTCCATCGCCAGCAGCGCCTCCTCGCCGTACGTCCCCAGCCGGTCGGCGAACCCGCCGACCTGGGTGAACGCGGCGCGGCGCAGCACCACCGCGCAGGCCAGGAAGCCCAGCACCGCCGGACCCGGCGCGCCCGCCGGGGTGCCCAGCGGCGCCCGCGCCATCTCGGCGGAGACCGGGTCGAGCCGACGCTGCGCGCCGACCCGCACCTGGGCGGTCAGCAGCCCGGTACGCGGGTGCGCCCGCAGGATCTCCACCGCCCGCTCCAGCGCCCCCGGCGCCCAGTAGGAGTCGTCGTCGGCGAAGGCGACGAACGGGGTACGGGCCAGCGCCACCCCGGCGTTGCGGGCGGCGCCGGCGCCCAGGTTGGCGCCGAGCGGCACCACCCGTACCTCGGGGAAGGCCGCCGCGACCGCCTCCGGGGTGCCGTCGTCGGAGTTGTTGTCCACCACGATCACCGGCCCGGAGTGCCGGCGCAGCACGTCGAGCAGCTGCTCGCGCCGGTTCCGGGTGGCCACCACCACCGTCACGTCCGCCGTCATGGCGGCCCTGGTACCCCCGATCCGGGTGACTCACGCAATCGTGGGTGCAATTCCCACCATGGTCGGGGTACGACGCCGCCGGTACGGGGAAGCTGGCGTCATGCCCGGCGACCAGGTGACCCTGTTTCTCAGCGGCGACGTGATGACGGGTCGCGGCGTCGACCAGATCCTGCCCCGACCGGGACCGCCCGAGCTGCGGGAGCCGATGATGGGCGACGCCCGCGGGTACGTGGAGCTGGCCGAGCGGGCGTCCGGGCCCATCCCGCGCCCGGTCCCGTCGGACTGGCCGTGGGGGGAGGCGTTGCGGCTGCTCGACGAGCTGCGACCGGACGTGCGGATCGTCAACCTGGAGACCTCGGTGACCGGCCGCGGCGAGTTCGCCGCCGGCAAGGAGATCCACTACCGGATGCACCCGGACAACCTGGCCTGTCTCAGCGCCGCCCGGCTGGACATCTGCGCACTGGCCAACAACCACGTGCTCGACTTCGGCCCGGACGGGCTCACCGACACCCTCGACGGGCTGTGCCGGGTCGGCATCACGCCGGCGGGCGCGGGCCGGGACGCGGCGGAGGCCTGGCGGCCGGCCCGGATCGACCTGGGGGGCGGCCGCCTGCTGCTGCTCTGGTCGGTGGGCGCCCCGTCCGCCGGGGTCCCGCCACAGTGGGCGGCGGCCGAGGGGCGACCGGGGGTGGCGTACCTGCCGGAGACGACCGAGGCGTCCGCCGACGCGCTCGCCGAGCGGGTGGCCGGCGAGGCCGGGCCGGGTGACCTGGTGGTGGTCTCCGTGCACTGGGGATCGAACTGGGGTTACCAGGTGCCGGCGGAGCAGGTGAGCTTCGCCCGCCGGCTGGTGGCGGCCGGGGCGCACCTGGTGCACGGCCACTCCTCGCACCACCCGCGACCGATCGAGGCGTACCGGGGTGGGCTGATCCTGTACGGCTGCGGTGACCTGATCGACGACTACGAGGGGATCGGTGGGCAGGAGTCGTTCCGTCCGGAACTGCGGACGCTGTACCTGCCCACGTTCGACGCGGACGGCCTGGCCGGGCTGCGCCTGGTGCCGGTGCGGGTCCGCCGGATGCGGTTGGAGCCGGCGTCGCCCGACGAGGCCCGCTGGCTCGCCGAGCTGGCCGACCGCCTCGGCGCGCCGTACCAGACCCGGTTCCGCCTCGGCGACGACGGCCTGATCGCGTTCGACCGGGCCGGTGGCGGCACCGCCTGATCCGGCCGGCCCGGCGGGGTGTGGCGCGTCCCACCAACGACCCTCCCGCCACAGCGACCCCACCGAGCAGGGACGCATCATAGATACATGACGCATCCCAGCGCGCCGGCGCGCGCCGCCGTGCCGTCGGCCGCGGAACGGGCTTACCGCCACCTCAAGCGGGCCATCCTGGAGCAGGTCCATCCGGGCGGGTCGCTGATCAGCGAGGGCGAGATCGCCGAGGCGGCCGGGGTGTCCCGCACCCCGGTCCGCGAGGCGCTGCTCCGGCTCGAGGCCGAGGGCCTGGTGGCGCTCTATCCCAAGCGCGGCGCGCTGGTCCGGCCGGTCTCCGCCCGCGAGATCACCGACGTCGTCGAGGCCCGGCGGCTGGTCGAGCTGCACGCCGCCGAGCGGGTCTGGCCGCAGCGGCACGCCCTGCGGCCGGTGCTCGCCGACCGGCTCGACCGGATGCGCGCGGCCCACGCCGCCGGTGACCTGCGCGCGCTGATGGAGGCCGACCGGGCCTTCCACGCCAGCGTGGTCGAGGCGGCCGGCAACGAGATCCTCGCCGAGCTGTACCACCGGCTGCGCGACCGCCAGCTGCGGATGGGGGAGGCCAGCTTCCGGCTCTCGCCCGGCTGGGCCCGGGTGGCGCTCACCGAGCACGCCGGCCAGCTCGCCGCCCTCGACGGCGACGACCCGCACGCCTGGCTCGACGCCGTCGGCGCGCACATCGACAGCGCCGCCACCGTCTTCCGGTCCCTGCGGTGAGCGCCGCCCCGGCCATCCCGCGCCGGTCCGCCGCGCTGGTCTGGGCGGTCGCGCTCTGCGCGTACGTGGCGGCCGTGTTCCACCGCAGCTCACTCGGGGTGACCGGGGTCGACGCCGCGCACCGGTTCGACATCAACGCCGCCGCCCTGGCCACCTTCTCGGTGGCACAGCTGGCCGTGTACGCGGCCATGCAGGTGCCGGTCGGGGTGCTGCTCGACCGCTACGGCTCCCGCCGGCTGCTGCTCGTCGGTGGCGCGCTGATGGTCGCCGGGCAGCTCTGCTTCGCCTTCGCCACCGACGTACGCCTGGCCGTGGCCGCCCGGGTGCTGGTCGGCCTCGGCGACGCGATGACCTTCATCAGCGTGCTGCGGATCGTCGCGTTCTGGTTCCCCGGCCGGCGCAACCCGCTGATGGTGCAGCTCACCGGCACCCTCGGCCAGCTCGGGGCGATCCTCGGCGCGGTGCCGCTGGTGGCGCTGCTGCACCACGCCGGCTGGACCCCGGCCTTCCTCACCGCCGCCGCGCTCGGCGCGACGGTGCTGCTGATGGTGGCCGCCGGCGTCCGGGACACCCCGCAGCGCGAACACGCCGGCGCCCTCGCCCCCGACCTCGCCGCCGTACGCCGGCAGCTCGCCGCCGCCTGGGCGCAGCCGGGCACCCGGCTGGGCCTGTGGACCCACTTCGTCACCCAGTTCTCCGGGGCGGTCTTCGCCCTGCTCTGGGGCTACCCGTTCCTGGTGCAGGGGCAGGGCCTGTCACCCACCGCGGCGGCCGGGCTGCTCACCCTGATGACCGTGGCGACGCTGCTCAGCGGCCCGGTCGTCGCGCACCTGTGCGCGCGGCACCCGTTCCGCCGCTCGGTCGTGGTCTTCGCCATCACCGCCGCGACCGCCGCGGTCTGGGCCGTGGTGTTGGCCTGGCCGGGTCGCGCGCCGCACTGGCTGCTGGTGGTCCTGGTGCTGGTCCTGGCGGTGAACGGCCCCGGTTCGGTGATCGGGTTCGACTACGCGCGCACCTTCAACCCGGTGCACCGGATCGGCAGCGCCACCGGCATCGTCAACGTCGGCGGGTTCGTCGCCTCGATCGTGCTGATCCTCGCGGTCGGCGTCGTCCTGGACCTGGCCGGCCCGGCCGGACCGGCGCCCCCGACGCTGGACGCCTACCGCTGGGCCTTCGCCGTGCAGTACCTGCTCTGGGCGCTCGGCGCGGTCCAGGTACTGCGCTACCGCAACGCCGCCCGCCGCCGGTACGCCGCCGAACGGGCCGCCGAGGTCGTACCCGTCGGGAGCGTGGCCGGCCGCTGACCGCGCGCGGCGGTCAGCGGACCAACCGGCGGTGGGTGAGCGAGTCCAGGACGAGGGTGAGCCCGACGCCGACCAGCCACGAGTCCTTGGCGAGGCCGATGCCCGCCTGGGTGGGTCTGAGGCTGCCCGGCTCACGCAGGCCGGGCGTACGCACGTAGAGCTGCACCAGCCCGGCCCCGAACGCGGTCAGCCCCAGCCCGCCCAGCAGGGACGGCACGAACGGGGTGAGCAGGGCCGCGCCCAGCGCGATCTCGCTGGTGGACAGCAGCCGGGCGAAGCGGGCCGCGTCGATCTGCCGTAGCTGGGGGACCGCCCCGGCGGCCATGCCGTGCAGCTGTTCGGCGGCCTCACCCTCCAGCGTCCGCTTGCTGAGCCCCGAATTGAGGAAGAACGCGCCGATGATGAGCCGCAACGGCGCATGCGTGAGCTTCATGTGCACTCCCGTCCCGCGGAGATTCGTGCCCCCGCCTACCCCGCATCGGCCGCGATAACCCGCCGCGCGGGGCTGTGTCCCCGAGGTGGGGCGGCGGTAGGTTCGCGGGAGGCATGATCGTGCGCGCAGCCGGGAGGACACCGTGAGCCAGGAAGTCCGGGGAGTCGTGTCGCGGCGCAACGGCGCGCCGGTCGAGGTCACCACCATCGTGGTGCCCGACCCGGGGCCCGGCGAGGCGGTGGTGAAGGTGCGCTCCTGCGGGGTCTGCCACACCGACCTGCACTACCGGGAGGGTGGGATCAACGACGAGTACCCGTTCCTGCTCGGCCACGAGGCGGCCGGCGTGGTCGAGCAGGTGGGGGAGGGGGTCACCGGCGTCGCGCCGGGCGACTTCGTGGTGCTCAACTGGCGGGCGGTCTGCGGCGTGTGCCGGGCCTGCCGGCGTGGGCGGCCCTGGTACTGCTTCAACACCCACAACGCCGCCCAGAAGATGACCCTCACCGACGGCACCGAACTCGCCCCGGCGCTGGGCATCGGCGCCTTCGCCGAGAAGACGCTGGTCCACGCCGGGCAGTGCACCAAGGTCGACCCCGCCGCCCGGCCGGCCGCCGTCGGGCTGCTCGGCTGCGGAGTGATGGCCGGGCTCGGCGCGGCGATGAACACCGGCCAGGTCACCCGGGGCGACTCGGTCGCCGTGATCGGTTGTGGCGGGGTCGGTGACGCCGCGGTGGCCGGCGCGGCCCTCGCCGGCGCGACCACGATCATCGCGGTGGACACCGACGCCCGCAAGCTCGAGTGGGCGCGCCGGTTCGGCGCCACCCACACCGTCAACGCCTCCGCGGACGACCCGGTCGAGGCGATCCGCGCCGCCACCGGCGGGTTCGGCGCCGACGTGGTGATCGACGCGGTCGGCCGCCCCGAGACCTGGAAGCAGGCGTTCTACGCCCGCGACCTGGCCGGCACAGTGGTGCTGGTCGGGGTGCCCACCCCGGAGATGACCGTCGAGCTGCCCCTGCTGGACGTCTTCGGCCGGGGCGGCGCCCTCAAGTCCAGCTGGTACGGCGACTGCCTGCCCAGCCGGGACTTCCCCCTGCTCACCGAGCTCTACCTGCAGGGCCGCCTCGACCTGGACGCCTTCGTCACCGAGGAGATCGCCCTGGACCAGGTCGAGGAGGCGTTCCGCCGGATGCACCACGGCGACGTGCTGCGCTCGGTGGTGGTGTTCCCGTGACCGCCCGCGTCGACCACGCCGTCACCTCCGGCACCTTCTCCCTCGACGGCCAGACCTTCGACGTGGACAACAACGTCTGGGTGGTCGGTGACGACACCGAGTGCGTGGTGATCGACGCCCCGCACGACGTGGACGCCATCCGGCGCGCGGTCGCCGGTCGCCGGGTCGTCGCCGTCCTGGCCACCCACGCCCACGACGACCACGTACGGGTCGCTCCCGAGCTCGCGAAGGCCACCGGAGCGCCGGTGCTGCTGCACCCCGCCGACCGGGTGCTGTGGGACCTGGTCCACCCCGACCTGCCGCCCGACGGCACACTCGCCGACGGGCAGGTCATCGACGTCGCCGGCACCACCCTGCGGGTCCTGCACACTCCCGGCCACAGTCCCGGGGCGTGCAGCTTCCACGCCCGACCTCGGCGTGGTCTTCACCGGCGACACCCTGTTCGCCGGCGGCCCGGGCGCCACCGGCCGCTCGTACAGCGACTTCGGCACCATCGTCGCGTCGATCCGCGACCGGTTGCTCACCCTGCCGCCGGAGACCGTGGTGCACAGCGGGCACGGCGACGACACCACCATCGGCGCGGAGGCCCCGCACCTTCCGGACTGGCTGGCCCGGGGGCACTGACCGACGCCGGGGGTCGGCTCAGCGTTCCCCGGGCCCCGCCAGCACCGGTTTGACGTCCAGCACCGGCGTGCCGTCCAGGGCCTCCAGGTCGGCGACCCGGACCCGCAGGCCGTCGACCGCCAGCACCCGCACCCGGTGCAGCCCGATCGGGTTGGGCCGGTGCGGGGAGCGGGTGTTGAACACCCCGGTCTCCGGCCGGCTGCGGTCGCCCCGCGGATGCACCGTGAGGACGTCCCGCCGGGCCCGGTCCAGCCAGGTCAGCACCAGCACCTCCGCGCCCGGCCGCAGGTCGCGCAGGCCCGCGCCGAGGGTGGGGGAGAAGACCAGCCACGCCTCCGGCGCGCCCTCGTCCCCCTGCTTCGGCGCGAGATCCGCCTCGGTCAGCGGGGACTCCACCCGCCCGACCGGCCGCAGCTCGTACGCCCCGCTCACGCGCCCACCAGGCGCAGGTGCAGCCGTACGCTGGTGCCGGCCGGGGCCGTGTGCACCAGCACCAGATCGCAGAGGGCCTGCACGATGACCAGGCCACGCCCGCCGATGCCGTCGGGCCGGGGCGCCAGCCGGCCGGCGAGCGGATCGGTCAGCCAGCCGCCGTCGTGGATCTCGCACACCAGGTGTTCACCGGTGCGCCACACCTGGAGCGCACCGCCGCCACCGGCGTGGGCGATGCTGTTGGTGGCCAGCTCGGTCACCGCGATCTGCAGGTCGGCCGCCCGGTCCGGGTGCAGGTCGGCGGCCTGCGCGTGCCCGGCGACGAAGCGGCGCACGTCGGCCAGCGTGTCGAGGTCGTAGCGCAGCACGGCGACCGGTTCGGCCGGGACCGGCAACGGCTTGTTGTGCCCGGCGACGACCTGCTCCGGTGCGAAGGTGGGGCTGGGCCGCCGGCCGGCCCCGTCGACCAGCACCGGGTGGGTGCGGTGAGCGTCCGCGAGCACCGCGGGGGCGAGCCGGGACACGTCGTACGGGCAGAGGATCGCGACGTCCCGCTCGGCGAACACCACGTTGATCAAGGCGTCGTGCTGCGCGCAGGCCGGCTGTTCCAGCTCGGTACGCTCCGCTCACACCGGCTCGCCGACGATCCGCACGCGACGGTCGGGGTGCCGGTCGACGAAGGCCTGCAACACCCACGGGATGATCCGCCCCGGGTTCCGCCCCTGCACGGTCAGGTCGACGTAGCGGACCCGGTCGTCGTCCGCGCCGACGGCGGCCCGGATCAGCGCCAGCCGGTCCTCCGGGGCGGCCACCAGCACCGGTTCTCCGCGGGTCAGACCGTCCCGGACGAACGGCACCGTCAGCGCCAGCAAGTCCGGGGCGTCCCGGTAGAACGCTCCCTCGTGGTGCAGTGCCCCCGGTATCGGCCCGGTCGCCACCGCGGCCGTCACGCCGGTGGCCCCGGGTCGGTGCCGTCGACGAGGTCGAGCAGCCGCGTCAACGCCGGGCGGCAGCCGACCAGGCGTACCTCCGAGGGGGCGTTGCGGCGGACGCGGGCCAGCGCGCTCGCGGCGCCGACGTCGGCGAAGCGCAGCTCGGAGACGTCGAGCACCGCCGTCCGCTGGTTGGTGCCCGGACCGGTGAGGTGCTCGAGCATGGCGGCGAAGGCCCCCCGGTTGCTCTGATCGACCTCGCCCACGAGGCGCAGGCCGTGCGGTTCCCGCGTCCGGTACGCCCGCAGCATCGGCGCCCAGGCCCGGCCGGCGTTGCGTCCCACGGTGGCGGGGTGGGCGGCGGTGGTCGGCAGCAGGTACTCGGCGGGGAAGAGCCGCCGGTCGTACAGGCACATCGCGGCGGCCTCGCCGTCGAGGAAGAGCCGGTTGACCTCGGCCTCGTACCGGACCAGGTCGGCGACGGAGACGCCCTGGCGGATCGCCCAGCCCATGTCGCCGACGACGCGTACCCCCGCCCGGTCCTCGCGACGGGCCCGGAGGATCTCGGTGGTGAGGTTGCCGATCATCTCGTCCGGGGTGAACGGACCCTCGGCGGCGTAGCCCTCCACCGCCGGCGCGATCCGCAGCTGGCCGCCGGCCAGCGCGGCCTCCGTGGGCACGCCCGCACCGTCGAGGTGGGCCCGGACGGCGGCCGGTGAGACCCCGTCGGTGAACCAGACGACCTTGTGACCGAGGCGGAGACCGCTGGCGACGAAGCGGCCGGCGGCGTGCAGGCTGCCGGTCTCGTCGTCGTCCACCCAGCAGACGTGGTCACCCAGGTGCAGCTGGTCGACCACCGCGCTTGCAGTCACCCTCATCGCCTTCCGGTCGCCGCGCGCCCCCACTCTAGCCCGCGCCCCGGCCCCACCCAACGCCCACGGACGCCCGGTGGCCCATCGGTCCGCCCCCCGTGGACGCTGCCACCGAACCTCCCGGTCCGTCCGAGGTGGACCGTCCACGGATTGCGGTCGCCCCTGCCGCCAACCGAAGCCGCGGTTCTAGGATCGACCGGGTGAGCACCGACGACCGACCGCCGTCCGTACGACAGCTGCGCCTGGTGGTGGAGGCCGAGGACTACGAGGCCGCGGTCGCCTTCTTCCGCGACGCCCTGGGCCTGCCGGAGCAGGCCGCGTTCTCCGGTGCCGGCGACGCCCGCGTGGTGATCCTCGACGCCGGCCGGGCCACCCTCGAGATCGCCAACCCGGCCCAGAAGCGCATGATCGACGAGGTCGAGGTGGGCCGGCAGGTGGCGCCGAAGATCCGGGTGGCGTTCGAGGTGGACGACGCGTCGGCCGCCACCGTCCGGCTGGTGGCCGCCGGCGCGACCGAGATCGCCCCGCCCACCGTGACGCCCTGGCACTCGCTCAACTCGCGAATCGACGCGCCGGCCGGGTTGCAGCTCACCCTCTTCCAGGAGCTGCGGGACCTCGACCAGCGCGCCACCCTCGACGGCTTCGACACCGATCGCGAGCGCTGACGCCGCCCCGAAGCCGGTCGACGGGTCGCGGGTCGCCGCCGATACTGCTGACCATGCCGGCCGCCACCCGCCCCGTCGCCCTGACCTCGGCGCAGTCCGCCGCGCTGCGCCACGTCCGCGCCGTCGCGCTGCGGGACCGCTCGACCGCGCTGGCCACCATCGCGCGGCACCTCGCCGGGTCCGGCGCCGGCCACCACCCCGAGCAGCTGATCGCCGCGATCACCGCCGGGGGAGGGCTGACCGTCAACTTCCATCCCGACCGGCTGATCGCCGGTGGTCGCACCGTGGCCGAGGCGCTCGCCGAGGAGGGGAGCTACCGCAGCCAGTTCGTCACCGGCATCTCCAACGGCGGGCTCACCGCGTACCCGGGCGGGGACCGCGACCGCTGGGAGGAGGCGATGTTCGGCGGTGCGTACCAGGCTCCGGGCGTACGCCCCGCCGAGCGACCGGTCTACGGCGGGTTGAACCTGCTCGACCACCCCGACGGCGCCTGCCCCCGCTTCGGCTCCTGTCACCTGCGGCTGCGCCCCGAGGTGCTGGCCCGGACCACGTTCTGCTTCGGCGACAGCCACCTCGGGCCGAAGGACTTCGGCACGGTCGATGTCGCCGAGCCGGTGCTGGCCGCCCTGCTGGAGGCGACCGCCGGCACCGGTGTCAGCCTGGGCGTCGCCGGCATGGACACCGCGCGCCTCGTCGCGACGCTGCTGCGCCGGCGGGAGCGGCAGGCGTGGGCGCCCGGGTCCGCCGGGCGCGCCCTGGACGACTACGTCGAGGCGCAGGTCCACGGCGGCATCGAACTGGCCCGGGACGTCGAGGCCATCGTCGTCGACCCCTCGTTCCGGGACACGGACACCGGGCGCGTACTGACCCGGATCGCCCACCGGTGCCGCATCGAGCTGCTCTTCCACACCGGCTTCGCGCTGCCGGTCGAGGACGTCGACCCGGACTTCCGCGGACCGGCCATCCCGGTGCTGGCCGCCCGGGTGCACGCCGAGTTCGGTACGCCGGGGGCGCCGGTGGACGCCGCGCTGATCGGCCGGGCGGCGGCCTCGGTGGTCCGCGAGCCGCAGCGCTGGGCGGACCGGGGGCCGACGGCCGACACCCTCCAGCACCTCAAGCAGCTCTGGCACGTCCTCGTCTGGTTCGGCGCACCCCGCGCCTGACGTCCGGTTCGACGCGCGCGCCATCCTGCCCCGCGCCTGGCGTCCCGTTCGGCGCGGGCCGTCCGATCCTCGGAGTGACCCGCGCCGCAGCCCCCGCGGGCCCCGGCATTTCCGGAATGCCCGACAGGTGAACCTGGTTGTGTCCCCCGTACCGCCGGCAGGCAAACCCCGGCGGGCCAGGTAGTTCCCCCGAGGGGCGCTCAGTGAGCGAGCGCGTCGACACGACGAAAGGGCAACCATCGTGAAGGCCGACTTCACTCGATGGCTCCCCGCCATCGCGAAGAACCGCACCACCGCACTGAAGGTCGCCAGCGTCGCCTGTCTCGGTGGCCTGGCGTTCGGACCCGCCGCTGTGGCCGCCCCCGTCACCAGCGGACCGCACGCCGGGGCCGTGGCCGCCATCGACCTCGCCACCGGCAAGAGCCGGCAGGGCGCCACGGTCGAGTCGGGCCTGACCACCGGCAGCGCGACCGGCAAGGTCCCGAGCGGCAAGCCGGGCAAGGACAAGCTCATCCCGCATGGCGTGGAGGGCGCGCAGTCCCGCATCCCGCTGGACGACGAACAGCTCGCCAACGCCAAGGCCATCGTGAAGACGGCCAAGAAGACCGGCGTGGGGGAGCGCGGCGCGGTGATCGGCGTCGCCACCTCGCTGCAGGAGTCGAAGCTCTACAACCTGGGGCACCTCGGCGCGTACAACGACCACGACTCGCAGGGGCTGTTCCAGCAGCGCCCGTCGTCGGGTTGGGGCACGCCGGAGGAGATCACCGACCCCGAGTACTCGTCGCGGGCGTTCTTCGAGGCACTGAAGAACGTGCACGGCTGGGAGGACCTGCCGCTGACCACCGCGGCGCAGACCGTCCAGTACTCGGCCTTCCCGTACGCGTACGCCCAGTGGGAGGAGCAGGCTGCGGACATCGTCCAGCAGCTCTGGTGACCTCCTGAACGAGCAGCACGACCGGCCGGTCCCCGTCACGGGGGCCGGCCGGTCGTCGTTCGCGGGCGTACCCGGGCTCAGAGCGTCGGGGCGGTCTCCCGGCGCAGCTTCGCCGATCCCGCGCCCACCGAGAACCCGGCCACCCACCGGCTCGCGCTGCCGGCCCGGGTCCGGTCGGCCAGGTGGTACCAGTCCATCCGGCAGTGCTGCGGCGTCACCTCCAGCACGCCGTACCCGTGCCCGTCCAGCTCCGTCCACTTGACGTGCGGATTCGTCGACCGGATCAGCCCGGCGCCGAGGGCGCTCAGCGGATTGCCGGCCGGCAGCTTGAGGAAGTCGTTGACGTTGTCGCTGGTCACCGACGGCACCACGAACTCCGCGGCGGCCGGGTTGGACAACCCCGTCGACTTCGTGGTCACCTCGTTCGCCCACGAGGTGTGGATGTCACCGGTGAGGAAGACGACGTCGCGGGTCCCGGTCGCCCGCAGGTGGTCGACCAGTTCGTTGCGGTCGGCGTTGTAGCCGTCCCACTGGTCGGCGTTGAGCACCGCGCCGTTCTGCGGGATGCCGAGCAGCGTGCCGAGCGGCCCGAGTAGCCACGCCGGCAGCGAGCCGACGTCGACCCGCGCCATCATCACCGGGTTGCCGACCAGCTTCCAGCGCGCCGTCGACGCGGCCAGGCCGGCCTTGAGCCAGGTCATCTGGGCGGCGCCGGTGATGGTGCGCCGCGGGTCGTCCACCGCCGTGCCGGAGGCCTGCTGCGAGCGGTACGTCCGCAGGTCCAGCATGGACAGTTCGGCGAGCTGCCCGTACCGGAACCGCCGGTAGATCGCGCCGTCCTCGCCCATCCGTACCGGCATCCACTCCTGGTACGCGCGCCGCGCGGCGGCCACCCGGTCCGCCCAGGCGCCCTCCGTGGACGGGGTGTGGTTCTCCGCCCCGCCCGACCAGGCGTCGTTGGCCACCTCGTGGTCGTCCCAGGTGATCACCCAGGGCAGCGCGGCGTGCAGCGCCACCAGGTCCGGGTCGGACTTGTAGAGCCCGTGCCGGATCCGGTAGTCCGCCAGGGTCAGCACCTCGTGCGCCGGCTCGACCTTGCGCACCACCGTGCCCGCCGCGTCGAACTGGCCGGTGCCGTACTCGTACAGGTAGTCGCCGAGGTGCACCACCAGGTTCAGGTCGCCCCGGTCGGCCAGCCGCCGGTACGCCGCGAAGTAGCCGGCCTCCCAGTTCGCGCAGGACACCACGCCCATCCGCAACCGGTCGATGGCCGCGTCGGTGGGCGGGGCGGTCATGGTCCGGCCCGTCGGCGACCATCCGCCGGCGTACCCGAACCGGTACCAGTACGTCGTCGCCGGCGCCAGACCGGAGACCGCCACCTTGACCGTGTGGTCGCGGGCGGGACCGGTCGTCAGCTGGCCCTGCACGGTCACCGTGACGAAGTCGGGGTCGGTGGCGACCTGCCAGCTCACCTCCACATCGGGGCCCACACCGGAGCCGGGTGTCGCGTCGGGGGTCGGGGTGATCCGGGTCCAGAGCAGGATGCCGTCCGGCAGCGGATCGCCCGAGGCGACGCCGTGCAGGAAGGCGCCACCGGCGGCGTGGGCGGCACCGGCGCCGGCAAGGGTGGCGCCGGCGAGGACGGCCGTGCCGGCGGATGCGCCGGCCATACGCAGGAGGGTGCGGCGGTCGAGGGTGTTGGTCATGGTCTATGTGTTTACCGGTACCTACCGCGATTCCGCTGCCCCCTGCGGTGACTGTTCGCCAGTCCTTCCATTGTGTTTCGCTTTCCCGTCCAACGATCACTTTGTTAACGGCATCCTTTGTGGACCAATTGGCCGAGACTCGTCCGCTTGCCCGTTGGCACGGACACATCCGCTGCCTGGTGGTGTTCTCCGCCGACCGCCGCCTCCCGCCGCCGACCCGCGAGACGTCACCGTTGTCTCCCGCGCAGGCCCTGGTGTTCCGCTCCTCGGCGGGAGGGGTGCGGCCGCCCGGATGTGGCGGTCGGGATTGCCTGTGCGCTCCGCCCGGACTCCGGGTGGTCGCGACGGCTGTGCCCGGCCCGTCCGCTGGGGCGGTGTGTGGCCCCGAACGTTCGGGCCGGGCGGTCTGTCCGGATCGTGCGGCGGCGGCTCGTTCAGCGCCGCGACGGATCCGGGCCTGACGCTGAGGTCTGCGCCGGAGTGTCCGCGTCGCGCCGTGTCCAGGTCGTACGGTGGCCGATCCTCGCCGTCCCGCGTGTCCGATATCCGGGCCGCTTGCCGTCCGGTTTCGCGCAGATCGCTCCGGAAGTCGGATGCCCTGGCGGCGGAATGGTGGCCGGGCCGGTGTCGTTACATCACCTGCACGACCGCAGCAGCACCCCGCTGGCCGGACCCGATCACGTGGGTCGCCCGGGGGTGCCCGGCCCGGAATGATGACGGGCCCCGGGTCGTTACATCACCTGGACGATCGCAGCAGCACCCCCGCTGGCCTGGCCCCGATACATGAGCCGCCCGGGATGCGGGCCCCCGGAATGATGGTGGGCCGCCGGTCGTTACACATGGACCCGGCGCCGTGAGCCCCTCACTCGCGAAGCCTGCCGGGCAGAGACTTTCCCCTGATCTTTGAGCGCCGTCGTGGTGCTTGCGCCCGCTCGACCCCCATCGAGCCTGGGTGCCAACCCCCGAATGGAGCCACTTCTGATGAACACCACCATTCTGCGTAAGAGCGTGCTGGGTATTGCTGGTCTGGCTTTCGCCGGTGGCGTTTTCGCCGGCCCGGTCACCGAGGCCCACGCCAACCCGGTCGACGCCAAGTCGGTTGCCGTGGTGCAGGCCGACAAGCCGGGTGTGGATGAGGGCAAGTTGATCCCGCACGGTGTGCAGGGCAAGCAGTCGCGTATCGATGTGGGCGCCGAGCAGACGAAGAATGTGAAGGCGATCATCGCGGCGACGAAGAAGTCGGGCATGGATGAGCGGGCCGCCGTCGTGGCCATCGCGACCAGCCTGCAGGAGTCGAAGTTGGAGAACCTGGGTCACCTGGGTGAGCGCAACGACTTCGACTCGCAGGGCCTGTTCCAGCAGCGCCCGTCCAGCGGGTGGGGCACGGTCGAGCAGATCACCGACCCCGAGTACTCGACGATGGCGTTCCTGAAGGGTCTCAAGCAGGTCGACGGGTGGAAGGACATGCCGCTGACCGAGGCCGCGCAGACCGTGCAGGTGTCGGCCTACCCGGACCACTACGCCCAGTGGGAGCAGCAGGCCGCCGACCTGGTCGCCAAGCACTGGAACAACTGACACGTGAACGACACGCTGGCCGGCACCCCCGCACGGGGTGCCGGCCAGCGGCGTATCCACCCTGGGAATCTTGGACAGTTGCCGTTCCGACGGAACGGCAACTGTCCAAGATCGCCCGGACCAGACCCGACCCGACGTGTTGATCATGAGGCTGGCAGCGGAGTGGATCTCCTTCACCGCTGCCAACCTCATGATCAACGCATCCCGGTCGGCGGGGCGCGGCGCGGTAGGCGACGGCGAAAGGTCCAGGGGTGTGGGGAGTGCGGGGCGGTGAGGGCCGCGCGGCGCCCGCCCACGACGGGGGGTGTGGCCCGCCGTGCCCGGCGCAGGGATCAAGCCTGACCGCCCGGAGCCGGGCACGGCGGGCCACACCCACCACCGACCAGCCGGCGGCACCGAAACCCACCGACCAGCCGGCGGAGCCAAATCAACCAGCGGAGTCACCCCCGCCGATGCCCCACCCAGATGTCCACCCCCGCCGCGACCAACGCCAGCACGACCACCCCCACCGCCAGCAACAACGAGTGCCGGAACGCCGCTGCCCAGTCCCCACCCGTGCTCGCGAGCGAGGAGAAGAACAGCGCCCCGACCGCCGCGATCCCGGCCGCCGAGCCGATCCGCTGGCCGGTCTGGAGCATTCCGGCCGCGCTGCCCGCCTGCGGCACCGGCACCTGGGAGAGGGTGAGGGTCTGGTTCGGCGTGATGACCAGCCCGCTGCCCAGCCCGGCCACCAGCAGCGGCACCGCGGTCAGCAGCGGTACGGAGTGCTGCGGCGAGCCGCGCAGCACGAGCACCACCGTGCCGAGGCCGATCACCACGACGGCCAGCCCGATGCCGACCAGCGGGCGGCCGAAGCGGTTGACGATCCGGCCGCCGAGCGTCGACGCGAGTGCGGAGCCGAGGGCGAACGGCGTGATCGCCAGGCCGGCGATCAGCGGGCTGTAGCCGAGGCCGTTCTGCAGGTAGAGCGTGAAGATGAAGAAGATGGCGGTGAACCCGCCGAAGTAGACCAGCGCGATCAACGCGCCGAGGGTGTACGAGCGCAGCCGGAACAGCCGCAGGTCGAACAGGGGTGTCCGGTGGCGGGCGTACCGGCGCTCCCAGAGGCCGAAGCCGACCAGGACCGCCAGGCCGGCCGGGACGAGCGCCCACTTCCATGGGCTCTCCCACTGCTCGCGTTGCACCAGCGGCAGCAGCACGAGCAGTACGCCGACGCCGAGCAGCAGGACGCCGACCGGGTCGAGGCGGTGCCGGTCGGGCTGCCCGGCCGGTCGGGCGGGCAGTAGCCGCCAGCCGAGCACCATCGCGAGGATGCCCACCGGCACGTTGACGAAGAACACCCAACGCCAGCCGTGCTCCTCGCCGCCGAGCTGGATGAGCAGCCCGCCGAGCAGCGGGCCGACCGCGGTGGAGATGCCGATGGTCGCGCCGAGCAGACCGAACGCCCGACCCCGTTCGGCGCCTTGGAACAGCTGCTGGATCAGGCCGGTCACCTGGGGGTTGACCACCCCGGCGGCGGCGCCCTGGAGCAGCCGGGTGGTGACCAGCCACGCGGGTGAGGTGGCCAGGCCGGCGAGGGCGCTGGTGAGCGTGAAGAGGGCGACGCCCACCACGAAGGCGGTGCGTCGCCCGCGAGCGTCGCCGAACCGGCCGGCGGGCACCAGGATCAGGCCGAACGTCAGCGCGTACCCGGAGAGCACCCACTGCAGGTCGCTCGGGCTCGCATGCAGCGCCCGGTCCATCGACGGGACGGCCACGTTGACGATGCTGACGTCCAGCAGCGTCATGAACGCCGCGACCAGCCCGACGCCGAGGGCCTGCCAGCGGCGTCGGTCACCCGCGTCCGTCACGGCGGCCCGTCGATCATCCATGACCGACCGCTACCCGGCGCCCCGTCGGGCAAACCGGTCACGCCATCTGGCGGGCGCACCACCGTGGGCCGAAGTCCAGACCGGCCATCGGGGAGTCCTCCCGGTGCAGCAGGTCCTTCTCGGTGAGCAGGTGCAACGGCCCGTGCACCTCCTCCTCCGCCATCCCCGCCTCCTGAGCGATCGAGTCGGGGTACGGGACCTGGCCGCGCGCCTCCAGCGTGGCGACCGCGTCGTACACCCGTACCTCGGCCTCCGACAGACGTACCTGCTGCATGGTGACCTCCTTGCCGTGACCCGCCCGTCGCACGGGCGGTCTGGGTACCGCGGCTTACCCGCCGAATGACCGACAATGCCCACCCGATCGGTCGGTCGTGAGCGGCCGGCCGCGCCGGGGTGCCCTAGGGTGGAGCCCGTGATCACCTGGGATCTCGTCGTCGTCGGCGCCGGCCCCGCCGGGCTCTCCGCCGCCCACGCCGCGGCCGGCGCGGGGGTGCGCACGCTGGTGCTGGACCGGGCCGTGCACCCGCGGTACAAGACGTGTGGCGGCGGCCTGATCGGCACCTCGCTGACGGCTGTCGCCGGCCGCATCGAGGTGCCCGCGCACGACCGGGTCGACCGGGTGACCTTCACCCGGGACGGGCGACGCGCCTTCACCCGCCGCAACCGCACCCCGCTGGTGGCCATGGTCCGCCGGGACGAGTTCGACGACCGGCTGCGCGCGGCCGCGGTCGCCGCCGGGGCCGAGCTGCGCGAGGGCGTCGCGGTGCGCGGCATCGACCAGGACCCCGACGGGGTACGCGTACGGCTGGCCGACGGTCGGAGCGTGCACGCCCGGACGGTGGTCGGGGCGGACGGTTCCTCGGGCGTCACCTCCCGGCACGTGGGTGTCCGTTTCCGCCAGGTGGACCTGGGTCTGGAGCGGGAGCTGCCGGTGCCGCCGGCGGAGCAGCGGCGCTGGCGCGGCCGGCTGCTGCTCGACTGGGGAGCGGTGCCCGGCTCGTACGCCTGGGTCTTCCCCAAGGGGTCGAGCCTGACGGTCGGGGTGATCGCCGCTCGCGGCGAGGGGGAGCGGACCCGCGAGTACCTGCGCCGCTTCGTCGACCGGCTCGGGCTGTCCGGGGTGGCGGCCGAGCACGACTCCGGGCACCTGACCCGCTGCCGGGCGGAGGGGTCACCGCTGCGGCACGGCCGGGTGCTGGTCGCCGGCGACGCGGCCGGCCTGCTGGAGCCGTGGAGCCGGGAGGGGATCAGCTACGCGCTGCGCTCCGGGGCGCTCGCCGGCGCGGCGGTCGCCGCCGGTGACCTGGCCGGCTACGAGCGGGACGTGACCGAGCAGCTGGTCCCGTCGATGCGGGCCGGGCACCGGCTGCTGGAGGTGTTCGAACGCCGGCCCGACGTCTTCCACGCCCTGCTGGCGACGCCGGCCGGCTGGGGGATGTTCGTCCGGTTCTGCCAGGGCCGGGCCAGCTTCGACCAGACGCTGATGCGGGCTCCCGTCCGGGCCGGGCTGGCCCTGCTGGACCGCCTCCCGCCGGTACGGCAGCGCACGCCGTCGGCCCCCGCCCAGCCCATGACCACCCGATCCGGCTGACACCCCTCGGTCACGGAACAACCACCGCCCGGCCCTGGATCTCACCCCGGCGCAGCAGGTCGTACACCTCCGGCGCCCGATCCAGCGGGAACGTCTGTACCTCGGCGCTGATCAGCCCGAGCTGACCCAGGGCGATCACTTCCTGGAGTTCGGCGCGGGTGCCCCAGAACGGGATGTCGACGCCGACCTCCAGCGGCAGGGTGGGCGGTGCGTCGACGACGGGCCGCACCGGCAGGGTGCCGCCGCCGAGGCCGACCAGCAGCAGCCGGCCGCCGGTGGCCACGACCGTGCGGGCGGTGGTCAGGGTGGCGTCGACACCGACACAGTCGATCACCACGTCGGCGCCGTCCGGCGAGGGCCCGACGATCTCCCGGATCCGGTCGACCGCCTCCGGGTCGGCCCGCACCACGTGGTGCGCCCCCATCCGGGTGGCCAGGTCCAGCGCGGCCACGTCAGTGTCCACCGCGATGATGTGTACCGCGGTGGTGGCCGCCAGGATCTGCACCGCCAGGTGGCCGAGGCCGCCGACGCCGATCACCACGCAGCAGGTGCCCGGTCGCAGCGCCGGGCGGGCCAGTTCGACGGCGTGGTACGGAGTCAGCCCGGCGTCGGTCAGCGGCGCGGCCTGGATCAGGTCCAGCTCGCCCACGGGCAGCAGGCGGGAGGCGGGCACCAGCACGTACTCGGCCAGCCCGCCGTCCCGGCTGAGCCCGATGCCACCGGGAGGCACCCGGCGGCACTGGTTCTCCCGCCCGCGCAGGCAGGCCCGGCAGCCGCCGCAGCCGATGATCCCGTAGACCGCCGCCCGGTCCCCGGGCGACCAGCCGGTGACGCCCGCGCCGGGCGTCTCCACCGTGCCGGCGATCTCGTGGCCCAGGGTGATCGGGGTGGGGAAGAACCCGGCGGGCGCGTCGAGGACGTGCAGGTCGGAGTGGCAGGCGCCGACGGCGCCGACGGCGAGCAGCACCTCGCCCGGCCCCGGCACGGGGGTGGGCACCGCCACCTGTTCGAGCACCCCGGGAGCGGTCATCCGTACCGCGCGCATGTCGTCCCCACCTCGTCGCCGACGCCAGGTCGCGGCGCGCTTACCCGCGCGGGCGTCGTTGATGCGACGGCGGTGCTGGACCGGCGGCGGCACAATGCGGGCATGACCGATCCGGAGCCCACCTCGTTCGACGACGAGGAGTACGCCTTCCTCCGCCACGTGCGCTTCGGTGAGCTGCCGCCGGCGGTCCGCCCCGACGAGCGGGTGGAGCTCACCGAGACCGATCCGCGGCGCGACCGGCCCGAGTCGACCAACGACGACGAGTGGCACCTCCGGCTCGGGCCGGGCGGCTGACCACGACCAGCGGGGCAGACACGAACGGGCCGCGGGTGTCGATCCCCGCAGCCCGTCGGCGTGTGTCGGTGGTACGGCTCAGAAGACCGGCACGCCCTCGCGCACCAGCTTCCAGTTCGGGACGTAGAAGTCGGCCGGGTCGATGGTCCCCTTCGCCTGCGCCCAGTCGATCAGCAGCTGGCGGATCTCCTGCTGCTCGTTGTAGACCTGGGTCTTGACGATGCCGGGGAAGTTGCCGCCGCCGCTGCGCCGGTAGTTGTTCACCGCGATGACGAACTGCGCGGTGTCGGCGACCGGGGTGTCGGTGCCCGCCAGCACCAGGCGGGTGATCCGCTGGCCGACCGGCTTGCTGATGTCGATGTCGTAGTCGACGCCCGAGATCACGTCGTAGTTGTAGTCCGGCACGGCCGGGTCGCTGATGGTGGCCGGGTCGACGGCCGCGCCCACCGGCAGGGTGACGAAGTACTTCGCCGAGTACTCCAGGTACGCCTTCACCTCGGCGCCGGTGAGCACCACGGCCTCGAGGGTGTTGTCGAAGACGTAGAGGCCGGCCACGTCGCGGATCCGCACGTCGCCCTGCGGGAAGACCGCGGTGCGGCTGAACGGGGCGGCGATCGACAGCACCGGCAGCGACGCGTACGACGTGCCGGCCAGCGCCGCGGTGACGACCTCGGTCTGGACGTGGTTGATGAAGTCCAGGATCGGGGTGTCCTTGTAGCGCGACTCGGCGGCCGACAGCTCCTCGGAGGACCGGGCGACGACAGTGTTGACGTAGTCGACGGTCTTGCCGTGCTGGCCGCGCACGGCCGCGAGCACCGCCGGGTCCTCGACCACCGTGTTGGTGTTCAGCATGGTGGCGCGCTTGGTGAGGACCTTCCAGGTGCCGCGTACCTTCTGGACGGTGAAGTCCATCCGGGTCAGCCGCTGGCCCCACTTGGACGGCTCGGCGGTGAGCACCTGCGCGCCGGTGGCCGTGTTGGTGACGAACTTCTCCACCACCTCGGCGTGGGCGTGACCGAAGAGGATCGCGTCGATGCCGGGGACCTGCTGGGCGATCAGCGCGACCGGGTTCTCGTTCGGCAGCTCCGGGCCGTAGCTGGAGGTGCCGCTGTCGCCGCCGTGCGCCGAGATGATGACCAGGTCGGCGCCGCGCTCACGCATGATCGGCACCCACTTGGCGGCGGTCTCCACCATGCCCGGGAAGACCAGCTTGCCCTCGACGTTGCCCTTGTCCCAGATGGCCACGCCCGGGTTGGTGAGGCCGAGGATGCCGACGTTGATGGTCGGGGAGTCCCAGCCGCCGAGGCGGACCTTCTTGATCACGTACGGCAGGTAGGCCGGCTTGCCGGTGGCCGCGTTGACCGCGTTGGCGGCGAGCGCCGGGAAGCCCAGCTGCGAGATCCAGGTGGCCAGCAGCGGCAGGCCGTAGTTGAACTCGTGGTTGCCCAGCGTGACGGCGTCGTACTTCAGGATGTTCATGGCGTTCGCCATCGGGTGCGTCTCACCGCTGGTGGTGATCGGCTCCTGCTTGGCGTAGTACGTGGCCAGCGGCGTGCCCTGGATGGTGTCGCCGGCGTCGAGGACCAGGGTCGCCTTGCCCTTGCGCTCGGCGCGGATCTGGTTGACCAGGGTGGCCAGCTTGGCGACGCCGACGTCGTTGTGCTTGCTGTCGTCGTACTCGGCGTCCTTGTAGTAATCCCAGTTGTAGACGTTGCCGTGCGTGTCCGACGTGCCGAGCACGGTCAGGTCCCAGGTCTGCGGTCCCGTCGCTTCGGCGGCCCGGGCGGGGGCGCCGGCGATCAGGGGGGCGGTCGCCGCGGCGGCGGCGACGGCCAGCACCTGGCGCCGCGAGGCGCCGGAGGAGGAGGTCATGCGGTGCCTTCCAATGGGGGTGAGGCGCCTCGTGGGCGCCCTTGCGCACCATAACGAGCCGCTGTCACTACCGCCACAGCGGCCCGAGGTGTTCCACCCCACCAGCGCCGCCGGCCACCGTGGCGTAACACCGAGGTCATCCCGGCGGCGGTCGCCCTCGTTTCCGGCCCGGTCCGCCGGGTAGGGCAGACGAGCAGAAGGCCGGACGAACTACCCCGAGGAGCACCGGTGAGCGAGGACCAGTACAGCCAGCAGGACCCCACCGAGCAGTACGGCCAGCAGCAGGGCCAGCCCGCCCAGCAGCAGTCCGCGCCCGGCTCGACCCGCGAGATGGGCCCGAAGCCCGACCACGGCGAGGAGTCGTACCGGGGCAGCGACCGGCTGAGCGGCAAGCGGGCCCTGATCACCGGCGGTGACTCCGGCATCGGCCGCGCGGTGGCGATCGCCTTCGCCCGGGAGGGCGCCGACATCCTCATCTCCTACCTGGGCGAGGAGGAGGACGCCGACGCCCGGGAGACGGTGCGGCTGGTCGAGGAGGCCGGCCGCCGGGGCGTGGCGGTGCGTACCGACCTCACCGACGAGGGCCACTGCCGGGAGCTGGTCAAGCGGACCCTGGCCGACCTGGGCGGCCTCGACATCCTGGTGAACAACGCCGCCTACCAGATGTCCCAGGACGACGGCATCGCCGGCATCAGCACCGCGCAGTTCGACCGGGTCCTCAAGACCAACCTGTACGCCATGTTCTGGCTGTGCCAGGAGGCGATCCCGCACCTGGACGACGGCGCCACGATCATCAACACCACGTCGATCCAGGCCTTCGACCCGTCACCGCAGCTGCTCGACTACGCCACCACCAAGGCGGGGATCGCGAACTTCACCAAGGGGCTCGCGGCGCAGCTCGCCGAGAAGGGCATCCGGGTCAACGCGGTGGCCCCCGGCCCGATCTGGACGCCGCTCATCCCGGCCACCATGCCGCAGGAGAAGGTCAAGCAGTTCGGCACGGACACCCCGATGGGACGACCCGGCCAGCCGGCGGAGCTCGCCCCCGCGTACGTCTTCTTCGCCTCGCAGGAGTCCAGCTACGTCACGGGCGAGATCCTCGGCGTGACCGGCGGCCGCTTCACCAAGTGAGCACGGCGCGCCCCGCTGGCCGTCGCGGCGGTCAGCGGGGCCAGGCGGCCAGCCGGCGACGGACCTCGGCGATGCGCGGCGCGTCCAGGCCGTAGCGGGTGAACCGTTGGTCCGGCACCCGGTCCAGGTAGCGGCCCGCCTCCCGGACGTCGTCGTCGTCCAGCGCCGGGTCGACCTGCCGGGCCAGCGCCAGCAGCTCGGCCACCGGGTAGTGGTCCAGCGCCGCCGACACGTCGATGTAGTCGCGGACCTCGCGCCGGTTCACCAGCGCGGCGGTCTTGTTCGCCACCAGGTCGCGGACGTCCATCACCGGGCCGAAGTCCATCACCACGGGGGAGCGGTACCGGTCGAGCCGGGCGAGGCTCAGCCGGATCCGCCTCGGGCCGCGGGTGACCACGAAGTCCTTCATGTCGCGGTCGAAGCCGTCGAACAGCCCGCCCAGGTCGCTGTCCGGGTCGGCGTCGGCCACCTCGAACCCGGCGCGCTCCAGCGCCGCCCGCACCTCCGCGGCGGCGGCCGCGGCCGCGCCCTCCACGTCGGCGAACAGGTCGACGTCCTCGGTGGGGCGGGTGACCAGCCCGTGCGCGGCCCAGGCCACCCCGCCGCCGAGCACGAACCGGTGCGGGCCGGCCGCGGTGAGCGCCACCCGGGCGACCTCCCGGTAGAACTCGTGCAGGTGGGGGCCGCTCACGCGGTACGCAGACCCCGGTGCCGGCTCTCCCACGCCTGCCGGACGCCCCGGGGCAGGTTCAGCCGCCGCCACACCCGCCGCAACGTCCGGCCGTTGATCAGGTGCCGCAGGTCCTCGGCGCGGGTGGTCTCCCGCAGCACGTTCTCGTACATCCAGAGCAGCTGGTCCGGGTCGCCCAGGTCGAACGTCCGGTCGGCGTTCCACATCAACCGCACCGGCAGCTCCACCAACCCACGGGTGGGGCCGGCCAGCTCCGCCAGGGTGCGCGCCACCACCGCCGGACGGCCCGGGCGGGCCAGGTGGGGCGCGGTGCTGACGACGGCCTGCATGGTGTCAGGGTAACGCCGACTGCGCTCCGCGCAGCCGACCCGGTCGCCCGCATTCCGCTCTCCGCCCATTTCCCCTGTCTCGCGTCCCCGCTCCCACCACCCCGCGCCGGCCGCTCACGCCCGTTTCCGGCCCCGATCATCCGGCGAGACAGGCCGGCCTCGACCGCCTCAGGCCGGCCGCCCGGTCGGTGTTCGGTCAGTGCGCGACCAAGGTCCGCGCTCGCGCCTACTGGCGGCACCGCTGCGAACTGAGGGCGGAAAGGCGTGGAAGTCCGGTTCCGGTCGTTCGCCGTGGCGGGCTGTCCGGTTCCAGCCTCGGATCGAGGCGCCTGGGGTGTCCCGCTGCGGATCGGCCTCGCCGTGCTGGATATCCGGTTACAAGCTCGGCTGGGCGTGCCCATTTGTCCGGATCTGGGCGCGCGAGTGGTGGGTCGTCCGGTGACCGGGGGCACTGTGGCGGTGGAATGGTGGCCGGCCCGGGGTCGTTACATCACTTGGACGATCGCAGCAGCACCCCCCGCTGGCCTGGCCCGATCACCTGGGCCGCCCGGGATGCGGGCCCCCGGAATGATGGTGGGCCGCCGGTCGTTACACATGGACCCGGCGCCGCGAGCCCCCCGCTCGTGAAGCCTGCCGGGCAGAGACTTTTCCCCCTTTGTGTGTGAGCGCCTGCTCGTGGTGCTTACGCCGCCTGTCATGTCGATCCCCCGGTCGACCGGCGGCGTCAACCCCCTGAAGGAGCTTCCCCCATGAACACCACCATTCTGCGTAAGAGCGTGCTGGGTATTGCTGGTCTGGCCTTCGCCGGTGGCGTCTTCGCCGGCCCGGTCACCGAGGCCCACGCCAACCCGGTGGACGCCAAGGCCGTCGCCGTGGTGCAGGCCGACAAGCCGGGTGTGGATGAGGGCAAGTTGATCCCGCACGGTGTGCAGGGCAAGCAGTCGCGCATCGATGTGGGCGCCGAGCAGACGAAGAATGTGAAGGCGATCATCGCGGCGACGAAGAAGTCGGGCATGGATGAGCGGGCCGCCGTCGTGGCCATCGCGACCAGCCTGCAGGAGTCGAAGTTGGAGAACCTGGGTCACCTGGGTGAGCGCAACGACTTCGACTCGCAGGGCCTGTTCCAGCAGCGCCCGTCCTCGGGTTGGGGCACGGTCGAGCAGATCACCGACCCCGAATACAGCACGATGGCGTTCCTCAAGGGCCTCAAGCAGGTCGACGGCTGGCAGGACATGCCGCTGACCAAGGCAGCCCAGACCGTGCAGGTCTCGGCCTACCCCGACCACTACGCCCAGTGGGAGCAGCAGGCCGCCGACCTCGTCGCCAAGCACTGGAACAACTGACCCACCTGAACACTCACGCTGGCCGGCACCCCCGAGCGGGGTGCCGGCCAGCGGCGTATCCGCCCGGGAACCCACCCGGTCCGAGCGAATCTTGGACACTTACCGTTCCGTCGGAACGGCAACTGTCCAAGATCCCCCGGACCGGACCCCGACCACCCCGTTGATCATGAGGTTGGCGGCGGTGGGGGAGATTCACTCCGCTGCCAACCTCATGATCAACCCATGCCGGTAGGCGCGGCGCGGCGCGGTAGGGGTGGAGGGTGCGGGGCGGCGAGGGCCGGGCGGAGGGCGCGCACGACGGGGGTGTGGCCCGCCGTGCCCGGCGCAGGGATCAAGCCTGACCGCCCGGAGCCGGGCACGGCGGGCCACACCCCACCACCGCAACCCACGGACCCAGTGGCACGCGTCACGAAGGCAGATGGAAGACCCGGAGCGGGTAGCCTGTTGAGTCAGGTGTCGGTGTGTCCAGTGTCCCCGGGCCTCACCTAAATTGCCTTCGCGGAATACCGTTCGGCTGGAGCCGCGTCGTGCCACTCGCCGAGAGGCGACCTGCACACCGACACCCCAGCGCCGCCCCCGACCCACCAGGGCCGGGGGCGGCGCTGTCTGTACCGGCGGAAAGCGATCCCTCCGCTCCGCTCGCGGGCGCCGCCGCGCTGTCCTATCTTCAGAGGGTCGACGGCGTCGGGGAGGGGGTGCGGGAGCATGGGTCTGCGTACCTTCATCGAGGGTTGGCCGGTCTACCGGCAGCTCACCGGCACCGACCCGCTGGGTCGGGGTGCCGCCGCGCAGTCCGGCCGGTCCGCCGAGCTGACCGCGCGCACCGAGACGGCGGACAGCATGGCCCGCTCGGTCTGCCCGTACTGCGCCGTGGGCTGCGGGCAGCGGGTGTTCGTCACCGACGGTCGGGTCACCCAGATCGAGGGCGACCCGGACAGCCCGATCTCCCGCGGCCGGCTCTGCCCGAAGGGTTCGGCCAGCAAGAGCCTGGTGACCAGCCCGCTGCGGCAGACCACGGTCCGCTACCGCCGGCCGTACGCCACCGAGTGGGAGGACCTGGAGCTCGACACCGCGCTCGACATGATCGCCGACCGGATCCTCGCCGCCCGCGAGGAGACCTGGGAGGACGTCGACAGCGAGGGCCGGCCGCTCAACCGGACGCTGGGCATCTCCAGCCTGGGCGGGGCGACGCTGGACAACGAGGAGAACTACCTCATCAAGAAGTTGTTCACGGCGATGGGGGCGCTCCAGATCGAGAACCAGGCGCGTATTTGACACTCCGCCACCGTCCCCGGTCTGGGGACCAGCTTCGGTCGCGGTGGCGCGACGGACTTCCAGCAGGACGTCGCCAACGCTGACGTCATCGTCATCCAGGGCTCGAACATGGCCGAGGCCCACCCGGTGGGCTTCCAGTGGGTGATGGAGGCCAAGCGACGCGGCGCCAAGGTGTTCCACGTCGATCCCCGGTTCACCCGGACCAGCGCCGTGGCCGACACGTACCTGCCGATCCGCGCGGGCACCGACATCGCGCTGCTCGGCGGGGTGGTGCGCTACATCCTGGAGAACGAGCTGGACTTCCGGGAGTACGTGCTGGCGTACACGAACGCCGCCACCATCGTCAGCGAGCGGTACGTCGACGCCGAGGACGGTGACGGCTTCTTCTCCGGATTCGATCCGGAGACCAGCAGCTACGTGCAGGACAGCTGGCAGTACGAGGGCCACGAGGGTACCTCCGGCAGCGGGCACACCGCCAAGGAGCGGGACAGCGCGGCCGGGCTGCGACACGAGTCGCACGGCGCGCAGGTCGCCGGTCAGGTGCCGCGGGACGAGACGTTGCAGCACCCGCGCTGCGTCTACCAGATCCTCAAGCGGCACTTCGCCCGCTACACGCCCGAGATGGTGGAGCGGGTCTGCGGCATCCCGCAGGAGAGGTTCCTGGAGCTGGCCCGCGCCTGGACGGAGAACTCCGGGCGGGAGCGCACCGGGGTGCTCATCTACTCGGTGGGCTGGACCCAGCACAGCGTCGGCGTGCAGTACATCCGCACCGGCGCGATCATCCAGCTCCTGCTGGGCAACATGGGTCGGCCTGGCGGCGGGATCCTGGCGCTGCGTGGGCACGCCAGCATCCAGGGGTCCACCGACATCCCGACGCTGTTCAACCTGCTTCCCGGCTACCTGCCGATGCCGCATCACGCCGACCACCCGACCTTCGACCAGTGGGTGGACAGCATCCGGCACCCCGGGCAGAAGGGTTTCTGGGGCAACGCGCGCGCCTTCGGGGCGAGCCTGCTCAAGGCGTACTGGGGTGAGGCGGCGACGCCGGAGAACGACTTCTGCTACGGGTACCTGCCCCGGATGACCGGCGACCACGGCACCTACCAGCAGGTGCTGAACATGATCGACGGCAAGGTCAAGGGCTACTTCCTGCTCGGCCAGAACCCGGCGGTCGGCTCCGCGCACGGTCGCGCCCAGCGCCTGGGCATGGCCAACCTCGACTGGCTGGTCGTCCGCGACCTGTTCATGATCGAGAGCGCGACCTTCTGGAAGAACGGCCCGGAGGTCGCCACCGGCGAGATCGTGCCGCAGGAGTGCCGCACCGAGGTGTTCTTCCTGCCCGCCGCCTCGCACGTGGAGAAGGAGGGCACCTTCACCCAGACGCAGCGACTGTTGCAGTGGCGGGAGAAGGCGCTCGACCCGCCGGGCGACGCCCGCTCCGAGCTGTGGTTCTTCTACCACCTGGGTTGTCGGCTGCGGGAGAAGCTGGCCGACTCGGACCAGCCGCGGGACCGGGCGCTGCTCGACCTGGCCTGGGACTATCCCACGCACGGTCCGCACGCGGAGCCCAGCGCCGAGGCGGTGCTGCGCGAGATCAACGGGTACGACGTGGCGACCGGGCGCCCGCTGTCCGCGTTCGCCGAGGCCAGGGACGACGGGTCCACCGCCATCGGCTGCTGGATCTACACCGGCGTCTACGCCGACGGGGTCAACCAGGCCGCCCGGCGCAAGTCCCGGCACGAGCAGGACTGGGTGGCCGCCGAGTGGGGGTGGGCCTGGCCGGCGAACCGCCGAACGCTCTACAACCGCGCCTCGGCCGACCCGCAGGGCCGCCCGTGGAGCGAGCGCAAGCGCTACGTCTGGTGGGACCCGGACGCCGGGGAGTGGACCGGCTACGACGTACCGGACTTCGAGAAGACCAAACCGCCGACGTACCGGCCGCCGGAGGGCGCGTCGGGGCCGGCGGGGATCGCCGGTGACGACCCGTTCGTCATGCAGCCCGACGGCAAGGGCTGGCTGTACGCGCCGAGCGGGGTGCTCGACGGCCCGCTGCCGACGCACTTCGAGCCGGCCGAGTCGCCGCTGCGCAACCCGCTCTACGGTCAGCAGGCCAACCCGATCCGGAAGGTCTACGACCACCCGGTGAACTCGGTGAACCCGAGCCCGCCCGAGGAGCACAGCCAGGTCTTCCCGTACGTGTTCACGGTGAGCCGGCTGACCGAGCACCACACGGCCGGCGCGATGAGCCGGACGGTGCGGCCGCTGGCCGAGTTGCAGCCGGAGATGTTCGTCGAGGTGTCGCCGGAGCTGGCCGCCGAGACCGGGGTGACCCACCTGGGCTGGGCGCACCTGGTCAGCGGCCGGGCGGTGATCGAGGCGAAGGTGCTGGTCACCGACCGGCTCACCCCGCTGCGGGTGGACGGCCGGGTGATCCACCAGATCTGGCTGCCGTACCACTTCGGCTTCGAGGGCCTGGTGACCGGCGACTCGGCCAACGACCTGTTCGGCATCACCCTGGACCCGAACGTACTGATCCAGGAGAGCAAGGTCGGCACCTGCGCCGTGCGGCCCGGGCGGCGGCCGACCGGGCCGGCCCTGCGGGACCTGGTCGCCGACTACCAGCGGCGGGCCGGGATCGTGCCGGGACGGTCGGCGCCCACGGTGACCGACGGGGTACGCCCCCCTGCGCCGCCGCCAGGCGAGGGGGAGGATGTCGACGATGCCTGACGCCAACAGCCTCTACGGCCCCCTCGACCCCGCCCCGGACGCCGGCTGGGTCGACGCCGGCCCGCGGGTGGGTTTCTTCACCGACACCAGCGTCTGCATCGGCTGCAAGGCGTGCGAGGTGGCCTGCAAGGAGTGGAACGGGGTACCGGACTCCGGGTTCGACCTGCTCGGCATGTCGTACGACAACACCGGCGCGCTGACCGCCAACTCCTGGCGGCACGTGGCCTTCATCGAGCAGCCCGTCCCGGCCGGGCACCGCACCCCGCCGTTCGCCGGCACCCCGACCGACGGGTCGGTCAGCGCGTCCTCGGCGGCCGTGGCCGCCGGCACCGGCAACCCGACCGGCACCGACCCGGGTGTGCCGCCGGGCTCGGCCTCCGCCGCCGCCCGGATGGCCGTGGCCGGCGCCGCCGCACCGGCCACCGATGGCGGCAACGGCACCGGTACGGGCGGCCAGTTCCTCGGCATGCCCGGTTCGCAGCCGCCCGGCCGGTCCACCGGCGTCGAGGAGCGCACCGACTTCCGCTGGCTGATGATGTCGGACGTCTGCAAGCACTGCACCCATGCCGCCTGCCTGGACGTCTGCCCGACCGGCTCGCTGTTCCGCACCGAGTTCGGCACGGTGGTGGTCCAGGAGGACATCTGCAACGGCTGCGGCTACTGCATCTCGGCCTGCCCGTACGGGGTGATCGACCAGCGTAAGGGCGACGGCCGGGCGTGGAAGTGCACCCTCTGCTACGACCGCCTGGGCGCGGGCATGACGCCCGCCTGTGCGCAGGCCTGCCCCACCGAGTCGATCCAGTTCGGCCCGCTGGACGAGCTGCGGGAGCGGGCGGCGCGGCGGGTGGCCCAGCTCCACGAGCGGGGCGTGCCGGAGGCGCGGCTCTACGGCAACGACCCCACCGACGGCGTCGGCGGTGACGGCGCGTTCTTCCTGCTGCTCGACGAGCCCGAGGTGTACGGCCTGCCGCCGGACCCGGTGGTGACCACCCGCGACCTGCCGAAGATGTGGAAGCGGGCCGGGTTGGCCGCGCTGGCCATGACGGCGGCCGTGGTCGCCGCGTTCGTCGGGGGTTCGTCGTGAGTCCGGACCGCGCGCCCGTCGGCTCGCTGTTCCGTCGCTTCCGCGACCGGCTGGAGACGCAGGGACCGGGCCGCCTCGGCGGCCCCGGCCACCGGGGCGGCCACGGGCCGAAAGTCGGCGTGGGGCCCGCCGGCCCCGAGCCGTCGGAGCCCTCCGCCGGAGAACCCGGCGGTCCGGGCGACGACCAGCGGCGGGTCGGTGCGGGCGCCATGACGTCCGGACCCGCCCCCGCGCCCGACCAGGCCACCGTGGACGCCCGCCGAGCGACAGGGCCTGACCGGGCCGCCATGGACGCCCGGGCAACAGGGCCCGACCAGGCCACCGTGGACGCCGCGCGGACGACGGAGGCGGACCGGGGCGCCGTGAACGGGGCCCGGGCCATCGACCGCGAAGGCCGTGCGCGCGGTACCGGCGTCGGTGCGGCCCGTACCGACTCGGGAGCCGCCGAGGTGCACCTCGCCCCGCACCCGCCCCGCGACGTCGCGCCGGTCGATCGCCGCGCTCGCCGCAGACGAGCGGGGCGCGGCGGCGAGGAACTGCGCGTGCCGGAGGCCGAGTTCACCTCGTACTACGGCCGACCGATCCTCAAGGCGCCGGTGTGGCGGTGGGACATCGCCGCGTACCTGTTCACCGGGGGCCTGGCCGCCGGCTCCTCGCTGCTGGCCGCCGGCGGGCAGCTCACCGGCCGCCCCGCCTTGCGCCGCGCCGGCCGGGTCACCGCGCTGGGCGCGGTCACCGCCAGCGCGTACTTCCTGATCCACGACCTGGGGCGGCCGTCCCGCTTCCACCACATGCTGCGGGTCGCGAAGCCGACCTCGCCGATGTCGGTGGGCACCTGGATCCTGAGCGCCTTCGGGCCGGCCGCCGGCGTTGCGGCCATCGCCGAGGCGGCGCCCTGGCTCCCCGAGCGCGGCGTGCTCGGGCTGGCCCGCCGGGTGCTGCCCCCGGTCGGGCAGGCCGCCGGGCTGGCCGCCGCCGCCACCGCGCCCGCCCTGGCCACGTACACCGGGGTACTGCTGGCCGGGACGGCGGTGCCGTCCTGGCACGAGGCGTACCCGGAACTGCCGACCATCTTCGCGGGGAGCGCGCTGGCCAGCGGCGCCGGCGTGGGGCTGATCGCCGCCCCGTGCGCGCAGGCCGGCCCGGCGCGGCGGATGGCCGTGGCCGGCGCGGCGCTGGAGCTGCTCGGTTCGCACTCGGTGGAGACCCGGCTCGGGCTGCTCAGCGAGCCGTACCGGACGGGCCGGGCCGGCCGGTTGCTGCGCGCCGGGCGGGCGCTGACCGCCGCCGGGGTGGCCGGGGCGCTGGTCGGCCGGCGCAGCCGGGTGATCTCCGCGCTCTCCGGCGGGGCGCTGCTCGCCGCGTCGGTGGCCACCCGGTTCGGCATCTTCCACGGCGGCGTCGCCTCGGCCCGCGATCCGAAGTACACGGTCGTGCCGCAGCGGGAGCGGGTGCGCCGCCGCGAGGCCGGCGAAGGCTGAGGCTCGCCGCGCGGCGGGCCGAGGGCTGTGGTTGACTCCTGGGCGGAGGCGTTCAGGAGGCTGGTGCCCCTCCCGGTCTTCAAAACCGGTGTGGCCCGGGACCCGGGTCAGGCGGGTTCGATTCCCGTCCGTCTCCGCCAAACCGCTCGAGAGAGATGACGCGCATGGGCGAGGCGCCGGCCGACCCACGGCGGCGGGTGCCGCGCACCGACACCCTGCTCGCCGACCCGCGCCTGGCCGCGGCGGTCGCCACCCTCGGCCGCGAGCGGGTCAAGGCCGCCGTGGGCCGCGCCCAGGAGCGCGCCCGCCGCGGCGACATCACCCCCGAACAGGTACCCGACGACGTCCTCGCCGCGCTGCCCGCGCCGGCGCCGCGCGCGGTGCTCAACGCCACCGGCGTCGTGCTGCACACGAACCTCGGCCGGGCGCCGCTGTCGGCCGCCGCCGTCGAGGCGGTCGCCGCCGCCGCCGGGCACACGGACGTGGAGCTGGACCTGCGCACCGGACGGCGCGCCCGGCGGGGACGCGACGCCCTCGACGCGCTCGCCGCGGCGGTGCCGGACGCGGCGGCCGTGCATGTGGTGAACAACGGCGCCGCCGCGCTGGTCCTCGCCGCCACCGCCCTGGCCGCCGGCGCCGAGATCGTGGTGAGCCGG
This sequence comes from Micromonospora purpureochromogenes, assembly GCF_900091515.1. Classification (NCBI taxonomy): domain Bacteria; kingdom Bacillati; phylum Actinomycetota; class Actinomycetes; order Micromonosporales; family Micromonosporaceae; genus Micromonospora; species Micromonospora purpureochromogenes. The sequence continues at coordinate 3,836,684 of NZ_LT607410.1, forward strand.
GGCGAACTGGTGGAGATCGGCGACGGGTTCCGCCTGCCCGACCTGCTGGAGAGCACCGGCGCCCGGCTGCGGGAGGTCGGCACCACCAACCGCACCGCCCTGGCCGACTACGCGGCGGCGATCGGCCCGGCGACCGGCTTCGTGCTGAAGGTGCACCCGTCGAACTTCCTGGTCACCGGCTTCACCTCGGCCGTGCCGGTCCGCGCGTTGGCCACCCTCGGTGTGCCGGTGGTGGCCGACATCGGCTCCGGGCTGCTCGCGCCGGACCCGCTGCTGCCCGACGAGCCGGACGCCGCCGGCACCCTACGGGCCGGCGCGGCGCTGGTCACCGCCAGCGGCGACAAGCTCCTCGGCGGGCCGCAGGCCGGGCTGCTGCTCGGCGACGCCGCGCTGGTCGAGCGGCTGCGTCGGCACCCCCTCGCCCGTGCGCTGCGGGTCGACAAGCTCACCCTGGCCGCCCTGGCGGCCACCCTGCACGGCCCGGACACCCCCACCCGGTCCGCCCTGCACGCCGACCCCGCCGCGCTGCGGGAGCGTGCCGAACGACTGCGTGACGCGCTCGGCGCCGACGGCTGCAAGGCCGAGGTGGTGCCGAGCAGCGCCGTGGTCGGCGGTGGCGGCGCACCCGGCGTCGTGCTGGACTCGTGGGCGCTGAGCCTGCCCGAGGCGTACGCCGGGCCGCTGCGCCTCGGCGCGCCGCCGGTGCTCGGCCGGGTGCTGCGTGGCCGCCTCCTGCTGGACCTGCGCTGCGTCCCCGCGGCCGCCGACGACACCCTGCGCGCCGCGGTGCTGCGGGTCCCGGCGGCCGGCTGACATGTACGTCGTCGCCACCGCCGGCCACGTCGACCACGGCAAGTCGACGCTGGTCCGGGCGTTGACCGGGATGGAACCCGACCGGTGGGCCGAGGAACGCCGCCGGGGCATGACCATCGACCTCGGCTTCGCCTGGACCACGCTGCCCGCCGGCGGCACCATCGCCTTCGTCGACGTTCCCGGCCACGAGCGCTTCGTGCCGAACATGCTCGCCGGCGTCGGGCCCGTCCCGGCCGCGCTGGTGGTCGTCGCCGCCGACGAGGGCTGGATGCCGCAGTCCGCCGAGCACCTGGCCGCGCTGCACGCGCTCGGGGTGCCGTACGGGCTGCTGGCGGTGACCCGCGCGGACCTGGCCGACCCGGGGCCCGCGCTGGCCCGGGCCCGGGCCGAGCTCGCCGCCACCAGCCTCGGCGCGGTGGAGGCGGTACCGGTCAGCGCGGTCACCGGCGCGGGCCTGCCCGAGCTGCGCGCCGCCCTGGACCGGCTGGTCGCCCGCCTGCCGGCAGCCGCGCCGGACGTGCCGGTGCGGCTCTGGGTGGACCGGTCCTTCACCATCCGGGGCAGCGGCACCGTGGTGACCGGCACCCTCGGCGGCGGCCGGCTGCTGGTCGGCGACCAGCTGGAGCTGGCCACCACCGGCGAGCCGGTCCGGGTACGCGGCCTGCACTCCCTCGGCGCCGCCCACGACCGGGTGGCCGCGGTGGCCCGGGTCGCGGTCAACCTGCGAGGCGTGCCGAAGGACCGGTTGGGCCGGGGTGACGCGCTGCTCACCGCCGGCCGGTTCCGGCTCACCGACCTGCTCGACGTCCGGCTGGCCGGCGACCCGGCCGGCGACCTGCCCGCCACCCTCACCCTGCACGTGGGCTCGGCGGCCGTGCCGGCCCGGGTCCGCCCGCTCGGGCACGACACCGTCCGGCTGCGGCTGGCCCGGCCGCTGCCGTTGCTCGTCGGTGACCGGGCGCTGCTGCGCGACCCCGGACGGCACCACGTCAGCGGCGGGGTGACGGTGCTGGACGTGGCGCCACCGCCCCTGCGCCGGCGCGGCGCCGCCGCGGCCCGGGCCGCCGTCCTCGCCGACCTCGACGGGCGGCCCGACCTCGCCGGGGAGCTGCGCCGCCGGGCCCTGGTCCGCGCCGGGGAGCTGACCCGGATGGGGGTGCGGGCCACCGTCGCCCCGGTCGCCGGCGACTGGCTCGCCGACCCCGAGCACTGGCGGCGGCTGGCCACCCGGCTGGCCGAGGAGACCAAACGGTACGCGCGCGAGCACCCCCTCGACCCGGGCGTCCCGGTGGAGGTGCTGCGCCGGCGTCTCAACCTGCCCGACCGCGCGCTGGTCGAGGCCCTGGTCCGCCCGCCGCTGACGCTGCGCGCCGGCCGGGTCACCGCCGCCGAGGTCGACGCGCTGCCCGCACCGGTGGCCCGGGCCGTGCAGCGGGTCCGCGCCGAGTACGCCGACCACCCGTTCCGCGCCCCCGAGGCGGACCGCCTGGCCACCCTCGGCCTGGGCCCCCGGGAGATCGGCGCTGCCGTGCGCGCCGGGGCGCTGCTGCGGCTGGCGGAGAACGTGGTGCTGCTGCCCGGCGCGGTCGACGACGCGGTCCGGGTGCTGGCCGGGCTGCCGCAGCCGTTCACGCTCAGCGCCGCCCGGCAGGCGTTGGACACCACCCGCCGGGTCGCCGTGCCGCTGCTGGAACTGCTGGACCGGCGCGGCGCCACCCGCCGGCTGCCCGACGACGCCCGCGAGGTGGTCGGCCGCCCGTCCTGACCTCCGCAATCTCAGGCTGCGGGCTGGCCCGAAGCCGCACCGGGGCGGGCGCCGGGTCGCCTACCGTGACGCCATGGACCCATCGGCGGTCTGGCGGGACAAGAACCACCGCTGGCGGATCGAGGCGTACCGGGCGCCGGACCTGCGGTTCGCGATCTTCGCCACCAACGGCACCACCGAGTCCGCCCCGCTGTGGCTGTTCGGCATGTCGGCGCTGGCCCGCTGGCTGATGACCCACGCCATCTCCCTCGACGACCTGGAAAACGACTGACCCGGCCTCCCCGGCGGCACCGCTGCGGTTGAGTAGGGGCCAGGTGGAGGGGGTGGCATGCTCGGGCAGCTCGCACTGGTGGCGGTGCTGGTGCTGGTCAACGCCGCCCTGTCCGGCAGCGAGATGGCGCTGGTGACGCTGCGGGAGGCCCAGCTGCGCCGGCTCGGGCGCTCCGGTCGGGCCGGGGCGCGGCTGGCCCGGCTGGCCCGGGAACCGAACCGCTACCTGGCCACCATCCAGCTCGGCATCACCCTCGCCGGGTTCCTCGCCTCGGCGGCCGCCGCCGTCTCGCTGGCCCAGCCGCTGATCGGCCCGCTCGGCTTCCTCGGCGGCGCGGCCCGGCCGGTGGCCGTGGTGCTGGTGACCGTGGTGCTGACCTTCGTCACCCTGGTCGTCGGGGAGCTGGCCCCGAAACGGCTGGCGATGCAGTGGGCGGAGCGGTGGGCGTTGCTCAGCGCGCCCCCGCTGGACGTGCTGGCCCGGCTGTCCCGGCCGGCGGTCTGGCTGCTCAGCCGCGCCACCGACCTGCTGGTCCGGCTCGCCGGCGGGGACCCGCGGGCGCGGCGCCAGGAGGTGACCGAGGAGGAGCTGCGGGAGATGCTGGTCAGCCAGCGCGGGCTGTCGGCGCAGCAGCGGGAGATCCTGTCCGGGGCGTTCGACATCGCCGGCCGTACCCTGCGGGAGATCCTGGTCCCCCGACGGGACGTGACGGTGCTGCCCGCCTCGCTGTCGGCCGCGGAGGCGATGCGCCGGATGGCCGCGACCGGGCGCTCCCGCGCCCCGGTGGTGGGGCCGGGTGGGCTCGACGACGTCCGGGGCATGGTGCACATCCGCGACCTGGTCGACGGCCACGGCGACACGGCCGGCCAGCGGGCCCGCCGACCGGTGCTGCTGCCCGGCACGCTGCCGGTCGCCGACGCCATGCGCCAGCTGCGGCAACGCCACGAACAGCTCGCCCTGGTGGTCGACGAGTACGGCGGGATCGACGGCCTGATCACCATGGAGGACCTGCTGGAGGAGGTGGTCGGCGAGCTGTACGACGAGACCGACCGGGACGTCTCCGGGGTGCTGCGGGAGGCGGACGGGGCGCTGCTGCTCCCCGGTGACTTCCCGCTGCACGACCTGGCCGACGTGGGGGTGCGGCTGGCCTTCCCGCTGCCGCGCGACTACACCACCGTCGCCGGGCTGGTCCTGGCCGGGCTGGGCCGGCTGCCCGAGCGGCCGGGGGAGTCGGTGCGGCTGCCCGGACTCACCGTCGAGGTGGTCGAGGTGGCCGACCGGGCGGTCCGGCAGGTCCGGCTGCGCGGCCCGGCGGCCGGCGGCCGGGCGGAGTGACCCGGACGGGTTACCGGCCACGAAAACCGCCGTACCGGGGCGGAACCCGTCGTACCGTGCGGAACGTGAAGGACCGAGGAATGCGGACGTTCCTGGCGGTGCTCGCCGGACTGGCGGTGATCTACTTCGGCGCCACCGGGCGCAGCGCCGAGGAGGGCGGCGGGATCTCCGGCGGGGTGGTCCTGCTGGCCCTGGCCGCCGCGCTGCTGGTGTGGAACCTGACCAAGCCGGGGGACAAGCCGGTCAAGTGAGGCTCAACGCGCCGCCGCCGTCCGGTTGACCTCGCCCGCGGACTCCTCGCCGAGGGCCACCCGGACCAGCGCCGAGGCGAGTCGGCCGAAGTCCCCCTCGCCGACCAGGCCGGCCAGCCCGCGCGGGTTCGCCGGCAGCCCGAGCCGCTGCGCCCCGGTCAGGGTCCGCCGGTCGGCGTACGGGCGCACGTCCGGCCAGACCTCCTGCGCCTCCCGCAGGAAGATGTCCGCGCCGGTCGGACCGATGCCGGGGAACTCGGTGAGCAGCCGGCGCAGCGCGGTTGGCTGCCCGTCGGCCTCCCGGTGCAGCCGGCGCAGGTCACCGTGCCAGCGGTCCAGGCAGAGCCGGGCGCCGGTGCCGAGCATCGTGGCGGTCCGCTCGTCGTAACGGCGGTAGTGCCCGCGCCCCAGCGCGTCGACCCGCTCCTGCCAGCTCGCCGCCTCCATCGCCTGCGGGGTGCGCCAGCCGGCGGCGAAGAGTTCCCGCGCGGCGGCGAGCGCCACCCCCGCCCGGATCCGGGTGCTCAGCAATGTGGCCAGCACCAGCAGTTGGTACAGCGGCCCCGGCCGGTCGGTCAGCCGGATGCCGGCCTCCTCGGCGTAGGTGCGTCCCTGTCGGTCCAGCAGGGCCCGGGCCACCCGTCGGTCGTCCCCCATCACCGTGCAGTACCCGCCCTGGCGCGGATCAGCCGGGCCGCCGCCGGTCGAATGTGCGCCACGGCGGCGGGTAAGCCGACGGGGTGCGCGACCTGTCGGCCGTGCACCCCGTCGGAAGGAGAGACCCGTGGTGAACCCGCAGCAGATGGAGTTCCGCCGCAACGCCAAGGGCGCGACCAGTACGGACAGTCGGAAGACCGCCACGCACGCGAGCGGGCATCCGCTGAACAAGGGCACGTCCAACGCGGACGTGGGGCGGCCGGTGCCGAAGGGGCAGGTGTCGCCGTACGGCCCGGCCGGTGAGCCGATCGCCGAGGACGACACCGACGACCGGGGCTAACCGCACCGCAGGGAGGGCGGCCGCAGCCGGTTCAAGGTGGCTGCGGCCGCCATTCCGTACGCCAGGTGCGGCACGAGGTCGGCGACCCAGTCGGACCGGCGCCAGGTGCGCGGGTCGCTGATCCGCAGGACGGCCAACGAGCCGCCCGTGGTGGCCATCACCGCGCCGCCGAGCAGCGCGGTCGCCACCGGCAGCGGCATCCGGCGGGTGCCGGCGAGCACCCCGAACACGGCGCCGGCCCCGATACCCAGGGCGTAGCCGAGGACGGCCCCGAGGCCCGAGCGGCGGTTGGCCGCCCGGTCCTCGGGGCCCAGGTCCACATGCGCGAGACCGGCGAGCCGTCCGACGGTCTCCTCCGGGGTGCTGCTCGTCGGTCGGGCCCGGACCGCTACGTCCAGGTAGCTGACCACGTTCAACGCGGCGCTGCCGACCGCGCCGGCGATCGCCCCGTCGACCACACCCGAAACCCTCACTTCGGATCGCCGGGTTCGCGCTCACCCTTCGGGCCGAACGTCCGTTCCCCCCGGACCACGCCCCGTTGGCCGCGATCCTCCTGCAGGATCCGGTTGGCGACCTGGTTGGCTTCCTGGTCCGCCGCCCGCCCCGACTGCTCGATCAGGTCGCGCAGGCGCGCGCGTGCCTTGTCGTACGCGTTGCTTCCCGGCCGTGGTCCTGGCATCGCCGCCTCCTCGGTCGCTGTCACCGCGTGCCGTACCCGCGCCGTCTACCCGTCTGCCGGCGGGTCAACCGCTCAGTCCGGGGTACGCACCACGACCACCGGGCAGGCGCTGTGGTGCAGCACCCCGTGGCTCACCGAGCCGAGCAGCAGCCCGGCCAGTTGGCCGCGTCCCCGGCCGCCGACCACCACCAGCAGTGCCCGGCGGGACGCGGCGGTGAGCGCGGCGACCGCCCGTTCCCGCACCACCTCGCGGATGATCGGCAGGTCCGGGTACCGCTCGCCGATGCCGGCGAGGGCCTCGACGAGCACCCGGTCCTCCTCGGCGCGCAGTTCGGACTCGTCGTAGACCAGCGGCTGCATGTCGCCGGGGCCGCCGGAGGCCGGGTGGCGGTAGGCGTGCACGGCGTGCAGCGCGGCGCCCCGGATGTCGGCCTGCTCGGCGGCGAACTCCACGGCCTCCCGCGCCGCCGGGGAGCCGTCCACCCCGACCACCACCGGGCCGCCACCGTGTTCCTCGCCGCGCACCACCAGCACCGGGCACTGCGCGTACGTGGCGACCTGCACCGCCACCGAGCCGAGGATCAGCGCGCCGAAGCCGCCCAGCCCGCGGTCACCGAGCACGACCAGGGCGGCGGTGGGTGTCTCGCCGAGCAGCACCGCCGACGCCTCGCCGTCGATGATCTCGCCGGTCACCCGGATCCCCGGTACGGTCGCCTCCGCCTCGGCGACCGCCCGCGCGACGAGTTCCTCCGCCTGGTGGCGCAGGCCGCCACCGGGCGGGGCGTCGGCGAGCGGGCCTACGGGCACCCGCAGCAGCGGCCAGATGAACCCGTGCACCACCCGCAGTGGCCGGTGCCGGCGGGCCGCCTCCGCCGCGGCGAGCCGGACGGCGCGCAGCGCCGGCTCCGAGCCGTCCACGCCCACCACCACCGCCGCGCCGTTCGCCGAGTTCACCGCCGCGCACCTCCTGCCCGCGGCCAGTATCGCGGCCCGGCGACTGTCGCCGGGGCGATACCGCGAGGGCGGTCGCCTCGCTACGCTGTCGCCCACCCGTCGGAAGGGAGCGCCGTCGATGGCCGAGCCGGAGCAGCCGAGCACCGCCCGCATGATCGACTTCTGGTTGGGCGGTGAGCACCACTTCCCGGTGGACGTGGCGGCGGGCCGTGCCTTCGAGGAGGCGTACGGGCCGTGCGCGGCGATCTTCCGGGACCTGCGGGACTTCCTCGGCCGGGCGGTCGGGGCCGTCGCCGAGGCCGGGGTCGACGGCTTCCTCGTCCTCGGGGCCGGCCTGCCCACCCGGGGCAACGTGCACGAGGTGGCCACCTCCGCCACCGTGCTCTACACCGACGTCGACCCGGTCACCATCCGCCTCGGGCAGCGCATCCTGGCCGGCAGCGACCGCGCCGGCTACGGCTACGGCGACGCCACCGACATCGGCACCGTCGACCCGGCCCAGCTGCACCGCTTCGTGCCCGGCTGGGGGAGGAGACCGGTCGGCGTGGTCTTCCTCGGCCTGGCCGCCTTCCTGGACGACGAGACGCTGGCCCGGACCCTCGAGGAGGTCTACGACGCGGTGGCGCCGGGCAGCTTCCTGGCGTTCGACTTCGACAGCGAGGAGCTGGCCGGGCATCCGCAGGCGCTGGCGATGATGGGGCCGCAGTTCCGGATGCGGACGCCGGCGTCGTTCGCCCCGCTGCTGGGGCGGTGGGTGCCGACGGCCGAGGGCATCGTGCCGGTGGCCCGGTGGCGGCCGCGGGGCGAGCCGGCCGCGGTGCCGGACGCGTTCCTCGGCGGGCTGGCCGGCAAGCCCACCGACTGACCGGCCGGTGCGGCATCCGGCCGCGCGTCCGTATGATGCTTGCCCTACAGCAAGAATATCTGGAGGACGAACATGCCGGACGTGCCCGCAGCGGTGTCCCGCGCGCTGCGCGCCGCCCCGCCGGACCAGCTGGTGGAGGCCGCGGACCGGGTCGTCCGGTCGCGGCTCGCCGCCTCGCGCACCGACGTGTTCCTGGCCGACTACCGGATCACCGGGCTCTGGCCGGTCCTCGACCCCGACCTGCCGGACGCCGGCTTTCTCGCCTGCCAGGGGGTCGCGCAGCGCTGCTTCAGCAGCCAGCAGCCGGTGCTGGACGCCCGGGACGACGGGCACTGCCGCGTCTGGGTGCCGCTGACCGCCTGGGGGGAGCGGCTCGGGGTGCTGCTGGTCGAGCTGACCGGGCCGGCGGACGCGCAGACGGTGGCGTCGATCGGCGAGGTCGCCGACGAGCTGGCCATCGCGCTGCGCGCGGCCGACCGGGAGACCGACCGGTACCGCCGGGCCCGCCGCCGGGAACGGCTCAGCATGGCCGCCGAGATGCAGTGGGACCTGCTGCCCGGACGCAGCGTGCGGCACCACGCGTTCCTGCTGGCCGGCCAGTTGGAGCCGGCGTACGGCGTGGGCGGGGACCACTTCGACTGGTCCGTCGACTCGGACCGGCTCACCGTCACCGTGCTCAACGGGACCGGCACGGGCATGTCCGCCGCCCTGCTGACCACGTTGACCGTCAACGCGATGCGCAACGCCCGGCGCTCCGGCGGCGGGCTGGTGGAGCAGGCCGAGCTGGCCTCGGACACCATCCACTACCAGCACCGCGGCCGGCGGCACGTGGCGACGTTGCTGCTCACCGTCGACACCGTCACCGGGCGGGTACGCGCGGTGGACGCGGGTTCGCCGCACCTGCTGCGGGTCCGTGGCGCCACGGTGACGCCGATCGAGCTGGACCGCCAGCTCCCGCTGGGCATGTTCGCCGAGACGCGCTACGACGTGCAGGAGTTCGACCTGGAGCCGGGGGACCGCCTCTTCGTGGTCAGCGACGGCGTCTACGACGCGCAGCCGGGCGGCCAGGAGGCGTACGGGGAACGGGCGATGGCGCGTTCGATGCGCTCCACGCGGTTGCAGCCGGCGACCGAGGCGGTTGGTACCGTGATGCGCGAACTGTTCGCTTACCACGCCGAAGCGGACCTGCGCGACGACGCCGTCGTCGTCTGTCTGGACTGGGTCGGTGTCAGCGATCGGGGCGATCGGTAGCAGGCCGGCAGCCGGGTACGAGCGGAACAATCGCAGGGGGCACCGGGTGGAGCGACCTCCGAATCTCGCCGCGGCGATCGATGCTGCCGCCGAGGCGCTGATCGGTGTGCTCGACTCCGCCACCTCGCGGCACCACGTCACCGTCCCGCCGACGCAGTTGCGGGTGCTCGCCCTGATCAGCGCGCGGCCGGACACCAACGTGAACCGGCTGGCGGAGCTGCTCGACGTCGTACCCTCCTCGGCCAGCCGGCTCTGCGACCGACTGGAGGCCACCGGCCTGCTGCGCCGGGTGGCCGACCCGCGCGACCGGCGGGAGGTCCGGCTGGTCCCCACCGCCGCGGCCCAGACCCTGCTCCGCGAGCTGAAGGAGCGGCGCCACCAGGCCGTGCAGGCGATCCTCGACCGGATGCCGGCGCGGGCGCAGCACGACCTGCTGCTGTCGTTGCTGGCCTTCGCGCAGGCCGTGGAGGCCGGTGCGGCGGCGCAGCCGGACGCCACCGCCGCGCGCACCGCCTGACCTCTTCACCCAGGCACGGAGCCGGCCCCCACTCCACTAGTGTCCTAGGATGCCTTACACGTGGTGACGCACCGCACACCGAACAACCGGGAAACGACGGAAGCGCGGCCCCGAGGGCCGATACGTGAGCCCGATATAGTGGCAACTCGCCGGCCCGCGATCACCACGTCGGGACGGCATCAGGGGAGGCCCCAGCCGGGGCCGCCGAGGCGCCGGCGCTGGCCGGCCCGTCAGCGCGCACGTCCCGCCGAGGCGCCCAGCAGGCGTCCGGTCCGTGCTGCGGAGGAGGTTCGGTGTCGCGTCGGCCGGCTCGGGCAGAGCACCCGCAGAGCACGGACGGCACCGCGGTCGGCGACCGGGTGTTGACCCTGCCGAACCTGATCAGCTTCGTCCGGCTGCTCGGCGTCCCGCTCTTCCTCTACCTGTTCCTGGTGGTGAAGGCGGACGTGGCGGCGATTGTGGTGCTGGCCGTCGGCGGCACCACCGACTGGGTCGACGGGTGGATCGCCCGGCGCCTCGGCCAGGTCAGCCGCCTCGGCGAGCTGCTCGACCCGTTCGCCGACCGGCTCTACATCCTCGCGACGCTGCTCGCCTTCACCGCCCGCGAGGTGGTGCCGTGGCAGTTCACGGCCGCGCTGCTGGCCCGGGAGCTGCTGCTGCTCGGTTCGCTGGCGGTGCTGCGCCGGCACGGGTACGGCCCGCCGCCGGTGCACTACGTGGGTAAGACGGCCACCTTCCTGCTGCTGGCCGCCTTCCCGATCCTGCTGCTGGGCACCGCGTCGGAGTCGGTGGCCACCGCCGCCGGGGCGATCGGCTGGGGCCTGGCCTGGTGGGGCCTGGTGCTCTACTGGGTGGCCGGCGCCATGTACGTGGTGCAGGCGGCCCGGCTGGTCCGGTCCGTGCGGACCCGCTCCGGGGGAGCGGCGGCATGAGCGCGCCGCCGGACTCCGGTGGGCGTACCACCCGGGCGTTCACCCCCGACTTCCTGACCGAGCTGTTCCGCAATCCGTTGGATCCGGGCTACGCCGACGCGGCCGCCCGGCGCCGGGAGTCGCCACCGCCGGCGGGGTGGCGGGGCGCCTCCACGCGCGCGGTGAGCGTCGTGGTGATCGCGGTGGTCGGTTTCCTGTTCGCGGTGGCCTACCGGGAGACGATGGCGGACGAGCCGAGCCGTAGTCAGGCCCGGGCCGGGCTGATCGCGCAGATCAAGCAGCGGGAGAGCGAGACCGACGAGATGACCGCCCGCGCGGACCGGCTGCGCGAGGAGGTGGGTCGGCAGCGCGACGCCGCGCTGAGCGGTTCGCAGGCGGCCCGGTTGCGCAACCTGGAGGCGGGGACCGGTCTGGGTCGGGTACGGGGCGACGGGGTGGTGGTCCGGCTGGCCGACGCGGAGCCGAAGGACGACGACGCGGTCTCCGGCGCCTCGGACGCCGGTCCGCCCCGCGTTATCTACACGGACCTGCAGAAGGTGGCCAACGACCTGTGGGCGTCCGGGGCGGAGGCGGTGGCGATCAACGGTCAGCGGTTGACGGCGACGTCGACGATCCGCTCGGCGGGTGCGGCGATCCTGGTGGATTTCCGCCCGGTGACGAGCCCGTACGAGGTGACGGCGATCGGGCCGGGGTCGATGCGCGACAAGTTCGAGGAGAGCCGGGCGGCGTATCTGATGCGCCGGGTGGCGAAGGAGACCGGCCTGTCGTTCCAGGTCCGGGACGCGGAGGACCTCACCCTGCCGGCCGCGCCGGAGCCGCGGCTACGCTACGCCCAGCCTTCGGTCAGTCCGAGCCCGTCGCCGTCGGGTTCGGGCGACCGTTCGTCGAGTCCCGGGCCGTCCGGTTCGGGTACGTCCCCCCGCCCCTCCGGAGGTGTCCGATGATCGCGGTGCTGGCGCTGCTCGCCGGTGTGGTTCTCGGGATCTACCTGGACCCGACCGTGCCCGCCGCGTTGCAGCCGTATCTGCCGATCGCGGTGGTGGCGGCGCTGGACGCGGTGTTCGGTGGGGTGCGGGCGAAGCTGGACCGGATCTTCGACGACAAGCAGTTCGTGGTGTCGTTCATTTCGAACGTGCTGGTGGCGGGTCTGATCGTGTACCTGGGTGACCAGCTGGGGGTGGGTGGTCAGCTCTCCACCGGTGTGGTGGTCGTGCTCGGGGTGCGGATCTTCGGCAACGTGGCGGCGATCCGTCGTCACCTGTTCCGGGCGTAGGTTTGTGGCGATGAGCGACGAGCAGCGGGACACCGGCACGGGATGGCCTCAGCCGGCGGAGCCGCGCCGGCCGTCGGGGCCGGCGGGTGAGCCGGATCCCCGGCCGGACGCCCCGGATCCGGACGAGTTGAGTCCGCTGGTGCCGCCGGCGCAGGAGCCGGCGCGGCCGGAGCCGCCGGCGTCGCCGCCGGCGGAGGAGGCCGAGACACAGCGGATCGAGGCCGCACCGGCGCCCGCCGAGGTGGACCCGGAACCGGCCGCGGCCGACCCGGAGCGCGTCGACGCGGAGCGGGTGGCCCCGGTGCCGGCGGGTCGCCGGTGGACCTCCGCGGGCGTGATGATCGCGGTGTTGCTGGCGTTGCTCGGGTTCACCCTGGTGGTCCAGTTCAAGACGACGTCGACGGATCCGACGCTGGCGGCGACCCGGCAGGAGGACCTGGTCCGGATCTTCTCGGATCTGGATTCCCGGGAGAAGCGGCTGCAGCAGGACATCGAGGCGCTGGAGGAGAGCCGGCGGCAGTTGCGTTCGGGTGAGCAGGGTCGGCAGGCGGCGTTGGACGAGGCGCGGCGGCGGGCGGACGAGCTGGGGATCCTGGCGGGGACGTTGCCGGCGCGGGGTCCGGGGCTGAGTGTGGAGTTCCGGCCGGGTGCGGGCAAGCCGATCCGGGCGGACCGGATCCTGGACGCGGTGCAGGAGTTGCGGGGCGCGGGCGCGGAGGCGATGCAGATCTCCGGCGCCGGCGGGTCGCCGGTGCGGATCATCGCCTCGACGTACTTCCTGGACGGGTCGGGCGGCTCGTTGGTGGTGGACGGGCGGTCGTTGTCGGGTCCGTTCACGATCACGGTGATCGGTGATCCGAAGACGATGGAGACGGCGTTGAAGATTCCGGGCGGGGTGGCCGCATCGGTCGCGGGTGACGGCGGTACCGTGAACGTTGATGAGCGTGGGGTTGCCGAGGTTTCGGCACTGCACGCGCCGATGAAGCTGGAACACGCCCGTCCGGTCTCCTGACCGGCGCGGCCGCGTCGGATCACCTCCGGCGCACCGATGGATGAAGGACGCGTCTGGTGATTCCTGAGGATCTGCGTTACACCGCCGAGCACGAGTGGGTGGTCGGCGCCGACGGCGGCACGCTCCGCGTCGGCATCACCCACTTCGCGCAGGACGCGTTGGGTGACATCGTGTTCGTCCAGTTGCCCGACGAGGGTGCGGTGGTGGCGGCCGGTGAGCCGCTGGGTGAGATCGAGTCGACCAAGAGCGTGTCGGAGATCTACGCCCCGGTGAGCGGGACGGTGGCGGCGCGGAACGAGGCGCTGGGCGACACCCCCGAGGTGATCAACACGGACCCGTACGGTGCGGGTTGGCTGTTGGAGATCACGCCGGATGATCCGTCGGCGTTGGACGGCTTGCTGACCGCCGGTGCGTACCGCGAGCTGACCGAGAGCTGAGTGTGCCCTGTCCGGGCGCGGGGAGTTTCCGCGCGTCCGGTTGCCCTGCATTTCGGCGCTGGCTAGGCTCGCCCAGTCGACCGAGAACCCCAATAGTTGAGCGTTGTGTAATTGCCTTCCCGGGCACGGGGAGCCAGCCGCCGGGTGTGCGACTGCCCGGCGGCCAGACCCGCCATTACCCCGACGCTGACCGAACAGATCCGTGAGGTGGTCCCATGACGCGCCCAGGCGACGAGTTCCCCCCGCTCGACGTCACTTCGACGCTCAATCTCGGTTCGTTGGACGAAGTGCTGGAGGGTCCGGACACCGATGTGGTGCCGAGCCGGATGTCCGGCTCGTTGCCGCCGGGAATGGCGCTGCTGGTGGTTCGTCGTGGCCCGAACGCGGGTGCCCGGTTCCTGCTGGACCATGACGTGACCACGAGTGGCCGGCACCCCGACAGTGACATCTTCCTCGACGACGTGACGGTGTCGCGGCGGCACGCGGAGTTCCACCGTGACGGTGGCACGTTCACGGTGCGGGACGTGGGCAGCCTCAACGGCACGTACGTGAACCGGGAGCGGGTCGAGGCGGCCACGTTGAGCAATGGTGACGAGGTGCAGATCGGTAAGTTCCGGGTGGTGTTCATCGCCGGTCCGCGCCCGGAGGAGGAGGCCGGCCGGGGGTGAACGATCCTGCGGCTTCCTCGCCGCCCGGTGCGGCCCGTGCGCATCCGCTGATGAGCATCGGCGAGGTGCTGGGGCAGTTGCGGGTGGAGTTCCCGGACGTCACCATCTCGAAGTTGCGGTTCCTCGAGGCCGAGGGTCTGGTGGAGCCGCAGCGGACGGCGGCGGGTTACCGGAAGTACAGCTGGGACGACGTGGCCCGGCTGCGGTTCGTGTTGACCGCGCAGCGGGATCAGTATCTGCCGTTGCGGGTGATCCGTGACCAGTTGGCCGAGTGGGACACCGGTGGTGACGGCCCGGGTCGGCAGCGGCCGACGTTGGTGGCGGTGGGTCCGGGTGGTGAGGTGCCGGGCCGTGCGGTGGAGGAGCCCGAGTCGTCGCAGGTGCGGCTCGGGCGGGCGGATCTGGTGGCGCACAGCGGGGTCGACGAGTCGACGTTGGCGGAGTTGGAGCGCCTCGGTGTGCTGGTGTCGGATCCGCCGGGCTGGTACGACGCGGATGCGTTGATCATCGCGCGGGCGGTGGCGGGTCTGGCGGCGTACGGGTTGGAGCCGCGGCATCTGCGGGCGTACCGGTCGGCGGCGGATCGTGAGGTCGGTCTGTTCGCTCAGTTGGTGGCGCCGTTGGCGCGGCAGAGTGATCCGGCGGCGCGGGCGCGGGCGGCGGAGACGGCGCGGGAGTTGATGGCGTTGTCGCAGCAGTTGCACGCCGCGTTGGTGCGGGTGGGGTTGCGCTCGACGTTGGGTCGGTGAGCTGGTCGTCGAGGCGTCGTGCGGAAAGATCTGCCCCGGGAAGCGTGTCGTAGGCTTGCCGGGGTAACCCTTTTCTGGCGCGGGGCGTGGTGCTGGTGCGCATGGGACGACCGTGTCGCGGTCCGTGTACCGTGCAGGGAAGGGCGCGGTGCGGGCGTAGGTGACAACGACACGGAGGCGGCGGTGCGCGAGCTGAGCGTGGTCGGAGTTCGGGTGGAGCTGCCCAGCAACCAGCCGATCGTCCTGCTCAGGGAGGTCGAGGGGGACCGCTACCTGCCGATCTGGATCGGTGCGGTGGAGGCGACGGCGATCGCTTACGAGCAGCAGGGGGTCAAGCCGGCCCGGCCGTTGACGCATGATCTGTTGCGGGATGTGCTGGCGGCGTTGAAGGCGCCGTTGCGGGCGGTGGAGATCACCGAGTTGAAGGAGAACGTCTTCTACGCCGATCTGCTGATCGGGGACGGCGTGCGGGTGTCGGCCCGGCCGAGCGATTCGATCGCGTTGGCGTTGCGGGTGGGTGCTCCGATTCGTTGTGCCGAGCAGGTCCTCAGCGAGGCGGGGATCGTGATTCCCGACGAGCAGGAGGACGAGGTGGAGAAGTTCCGCGAGTTCCTGGAGCAGGTGCGTCCGGAGGATTTCGCCGGCTGAGGGTCGAGGCTCGGCCATCTTCTGTCGGGGCGTCACTGTGGGTGACGCCCCGGGTGTGTGTGGTGGTGCGTCGTGTCGCTGCGCGGCGTGTCGCGACCGTTCCTCCGCGGTAACCCCTGCGCCCGGCGATAGGGTTGCCGTGTCGAGGGGTGCACGTCCCGGAAACGACGTGTCACCGCACTGACGGGGAGGTTGTCGGGATGCACGAGCCGCGGGATCCTGAGCCAGGTGTGGAGCGGGGCGAGCCGGGTGTGGTGTCGTCGCCGGTGGGCACGGACGGTGACGGTTCGGTTGGTTACCGGGGTGTGACGGCCTGCCACGCGGTGGGGATCAGCTACCGGCAGTTGGACTACTGGGCGCGGACGGCGCTGGTGGTGCCGAGTGTGCGCGACGCGTCGGGGTCGGGGACGCAGCGGTTGTACTCGTTCCGCGACCTGGTGGTGTTGAAGGTCGTGAAGCGGTTGCTGGACGCCGGCGTGTCCCTGCAGAACATCCGCAAGGCGATCGAGGCGTTGCGGTCGCGCGGCGTGGAGGACCTGGCGGGGATCACCCTGATCTCGGACGGCACGACCGTGTACGAGTGCCGGTCGCCGGAGGAGGTGGTCGACCTGTTGCAGGGCGGCCAGGGCGTGTTCGGCATCGCGATCGGTGGCGCGTTCAAGGAGATTCAGGGGTCGTTGTCGCACCTGCCGGCGGAGCCGGCGACGTCTGGTGGCGGGGAGCCCGCCGAGCCGGCGTCGGATGTGGTGGGCGACGAGTTGGCGGCGCGTCGGGCGCGTCGTCGCGCGGGCTGAGTCTGTCCTCGTCAGGTGGCGTCGCGGCCGGTGCCGGCGCGCGGCGGATCGCCGCTGCGCGCCTGCGGCACGGCGCATCGATCCTCATCGTCCGGTGTCGGTGTGTCGCTTTCGTTGGCCGGTAAGGCCGGGCCGCGGCGACTGTCCGATGTGCACACTCGCGCCCTGAAGTCGTGTTGTTGACAGTTGTGGTGTTCCCAGGAATCCTGTCCAGGGCAATCACCAAGAGCACCGGGCCGTCACTGTGAGTGATGGCCGGTGGGTGGTGCCGAGCTGATGTGTGGGGGGCGGCGCGAGAGTCGCGTCGTGGCCTGCCAGAGGACGGGGAAACGAGCCGAAGTGCACACTGACCACCATGTCGGCGTCCGCTCCGTACGGGCCGGCAGTGCTGTCGCCGACCATGCCGCACCCTCCTGTCCGGTCACCGGGACGCCGGCGCAGCGGGCGCCGGTGGGCGCCGGTGCCGCCGTGGAGCGCGCGGAGGACGTCGCCGCGGAGGCGGCGGAGTTCCTGGAGCTGTACCACGGTGAGCGGCGGCTGCCGGGGCTGGCGGCGCGGTTGGCGGAGGTCCGCGAGGAGATCACGTTGACCGGGTCGTACCGGCACACCCGCGACGAGCTGGTGTACGGGGCGAAGGTGGCGTGGCGGCAGTCGGTGCGCTGTGTGGGGCGGATCCGGTGGGCGGGGTTGAAGGTCCGCGACCGGCGGCACGTGACGTCGGTGGCGGGGATCGCGCAGGAGTTGGCGGCGCACCTGGCGGCGGGGGACAACGGCGGCCGGATCCAGTCGGTGGTGACGGTGTTCGCGCCGGACCTGCCGGGGGTGGGGCCGCGGGCGCGGATCTGGAACGACCAGTTGATCCGCTACTGCGGGCACCGTCGGGACGACGGTTCGGTGTTGGGCGACCCGGCGCAGGTGGGGATGACGGAGGCGGCGCGGCGGTTGGGTTGGCAGCCACCGCCGGCGCCGGGCCGCTTCGACCTGCTGCCGTGGGTGATCGAGACGGCGCAGGAACAGCCGACGCTGGTGGGCGTGCCCCGGGAGCTGGTGCGGGAGGTCGCGCTGTCGCATCCGGAGCATCCGTGGTTCGCGGATCTGATGCTGCGGTGGCACGCCCTGCCGGTGATCAGCAACATGCGGCTGCGCATCGGCGGGGTGGACTACAGCTGCGCCCCGTTCAACGGCCACTACCTGGGTGACGAGATCGGCACCCGCAACATGGGCGACGGGGAACGCTACGACCAGCTGCGGGTGGTGGCGGCCGGGTTGGGGTTGGACACCAGCCGGGAGGACACCCTGTGGCGGGAGCACGCGGTGTTGGTGATCAACCAGGCGGTGCTGCACTCGTTCAGGCTGGCGGGGGTGCGGGTGTCGGACCCGCACACCGAGTCGGAGCTGTTCATGAAGTTCTGCGCGCAGGAGGAGCGGGCGGGGCGGCCGGTGCACGGTGACTGGTCGTGGCTCAACGGCAGTGTCGGGTGGGCGGCGTTGCACGCGGTGCATCACCGCTACTACGACACGGCGGTGCCGAACCCGAACATCTGGCCGACGGACCGGGTGTACGACCCCAGTGGCGTGGTGAAGACGACGCTGCGGGAGCGTCACGACACGGCCCGCGCGCAGGAGGACTGACCGACATGGACAACGTGGCGCTGCGCCAGAGTTGGACGCAGTTCTCGGCCGCCGGTGTGGAGGCGGCGAAGTACTTCTACGCGACGCTGTTCGTGGTGGCGCCGGAGGCGCGGCCGATGTTCCCCACCAACATGCAGTACCAGGAGGACAAGCTCCTCAAGGCGCTGGGCCACATCATCACCAACCTGGACGACCCGACGGCGTTGACCGCGTTCGCGCAGCGCCTGGGCGCGGATCACCGGCGGTTCCACGGCCAGGACCAGCGGGGCAACCCGGTGGTGCTGGGGGAGCGGCACTACATCTGGGTGGGTCAGGCGCTGCTGGCGACGTTGGAGCGGTTCCTCGGGCCGCACTGGACGCCGGCGTTGCAGGCGGAGTGGGCGGCGGCGTACGAGCTGGTGGCGAAGTTGATGCTCGCCGGGGCGGCGGAGGCGGAGCGGACGTCCCCGCCGTACTGGGAGGCGGAGGTGCTGGGCGCGGAGCGGCGCCGCTCCGACATTGCGGTGTTCACGGTCCGTCCGAACTATTTGTGCACCTACCTGCCGGGGCAGTCGCTGCCGGTGCAGGTGCCGCAGTTGCGGACCTGGCGGTACCTGTCGCCGGCGAACGCGCCGCGGGCGGACGGGACGATCGAGTTCCACGTACGGGCCGCCGGTCGGTTCTCCACCCACCTGGTGCGCAAGCTGCGCACGGGGGACCGGCTGCTGCTGGGGCATCCCACGGGTACGGCGTTGTCGTCGTACGACCGCTCGCCGCACCTGCCGTTGCTGCTGATCGCGGGGGGCACCGGTCTGGCGCCGCTGCGCGCGGTGGCGGAGGCGTTGCAGCAGGGCAAGGGCCGGCGCACGACGCTGGTGGTGGGGGGTCGCACCCCGGACGACCTGTACGACGACAAGGCGTTGGCGCAGTTGGCGTCGATGCCCCCGGCGGCGGCGTGGCAGAACGGCGGCTCGACCTGGTTGCGGTACGTGCCGACGGTGGAGATCGGGTGGGGGTGGCAGGGGGCGATCGGCAAGGCCGCCGACACGGCGGTGCGGTTGGGGCCGTGGACCGACACGGAGGTGCTGGTCTGTGGGAGCCCGGAGATGACCCGGGACACGATCACGATTCTGGCCCGCTCGGGTGTCCAGCCCGAGCAGATCCTGACCGAGAGTTACGATCACTCCCTCTACCCGCCCCTCGCCGAGGCCGATGACGCCGCCCCGCGCGACTTCAGCTGGACAGGTGCCCGATGAGCATCGACCACTCCGACCGCCTCGCCCTGCCCGGCATGCCTGACCAGGGAGAGCTGGCCCGCCAGTTGTCCATGTTGGAGGCGCGGCGGTTCCGGGGCAGTCACTGGTTGTCGGCCGACGAGGTCGCCGTGGTGATCCGTACGGCGGACGACCGGATCGCGTTGCTGGTCAACGAGTTGGAGCGGCAGCGGCGGGAGAACCACGGGCTGCTCAGCCAGGTGGAGATGCTGCGGCACGGCACCTTGCCGAGCACCGCCCCGCAGGGGCCGGATCCGATGGCGGTGGAGCTGGCGATGCGGGCGCAGGACGAGGCGAACCGCACGATCGGTGAGGCCAGCGCCGAGGGGGCGGAGATCATCGCCGACGCGCGCCGGCAGGCCGACGAGATCCTCGCCGAGGCGCACCGGCGCGCCGGTGACCTGAGCACGTCGGGGCCGGTCGGGCCGGTCGGGCCGGCGGGTGTGCTGTCGCCGGAGGTGCAGCGCCGGTTGCACGAGTTGGAGGAGCGGCACGCGGCGGCGCTGGCGGCGGTGGCGGCGGCGCAGCAGCAGTTGGACCGGTGGCAGGCGCACCTGTCGGCGCAGTCGGAGCAGCTGCGGGCCGACGCGGCGGCGGCCGGCGGGGCGAGCGCCCAGTTGCGCGCCGTTCTCGGCGGCTAGCTGTCGCGCAGGACTGACCGGAGTCGGTCAGCCGGTCCCGGCCATCGCCGCGAGGCGGCGAGCGAGCCGGGCGGCGGCCTCGCGCAGCTCCGGTGGCTCCAGCACCTCCGCCTCGAAGCCCAGCCGGGCCACCTGCGCGGCGAGCCAGTCGAGGTTGTCCCCGCCGACGACGAGCACGCACCACCCGTCGCGGTCGTCCTCGACGCGACCCACCTGGGGTGGCACCAGCTCCCGCACCCGGTCGGGTCGGGCGTGCACCCGTACCCGGGCGAGATACCGGTACGGCGCCTCGGTCACGGACCGCTGCACGTAGGCGACCGGGTCCGGATGCCCCCTCGCCCGGAAGCGCCAGGTCGTCGCCGCCAGCTCGTGCATCCGATCGAGCCGGAAGGTGCGCCAGTCGTCGCGGTCGACGTCACGGGCCATCAGGTACCAGCGGCGGCCGGTGGTGACCATCCGCACCGGCTCGACCGTGCGCTCGCGTTCCCCGCCGTCGCGCCCGGCGTAGCGGAACCGCACCCGCACGGCGTCGCGACAGGCCCGCGCGAGCGTCACCAGCAGCTCCGCGTCGATCTGCACGCCGGGGCCGACGAGGGTCTCGGTGGCGCCGTGCACCGCCCGCACCTCGGCGCGCAGCCGGGCCGGCATCACCTGGTCGAGCTTCGCGAGCGCCCGCAGTGCCGCCTCACCCGCCCCGGCGACCGTGCCGCCCGACGCCATCCGCAGGGAGACCGCCGTCGCGATCGCCTCCTCGTCGTCGAGGAGCAGCGGCGGCAGCCGGGTGCCCGCGCCGAGCTGGTAGCCGCCGCCGACGCCCGCCGTGGCGTGTACGGGGTAGCCGAGGGCGCGCAGTCGCTCCACGTCGCGGCGCACCGAGCGGTCGGTGACCTTCAGCTCGGTGGCGAGTTCGGCGGCGGTCCAGGACGGCCGCCGCTGCAGCAGCGCCAGCAACCGCAGCACCCGCTCGGTCGTCGCCTCGACGCTCACCCGCCCATCGTCGCACGAATCGCGGAACGATCCTGTCCGCTATCTGCGGGAGGCTGGGCCCATGACCGACCAGAACTGGAACTCCCTGCTCCGGGACCAGCTCGCCGGGCACTGGACCAGCCGGCTGCGCGAGCGCCTCGACGGGCTCACCGACGACGAGTACTTCTGGGAGCCGGCAGCCGGCGGCTGGAGCGTGCGCCCGCCCGGCACCGGCGCCGCACCGGTGCGGGCCGGGTCCGGCGCGATGAGGATCGACTTCGCGATGCCGGAGCCCGACCCGCCGCCGTTCACGACGATCGCCTGGCGGCTCGGGCACGTCATCGTCGGCGTGCTCGCGGTGCGCAACGCCGCGCACTTCGGTCGCGCGCCCACCGACTACCAGTCGTTCGAGTACGCCCCGACCGCGGCCGCGGCGCTGGCCCAGCTCGACACGGAGTACGCCACGTGGCTGGCCGGGGTGGAGTCCCTCGGCGACACCGGCCTGGCCCGCCCGTGCGGGGAGGCGGAGGGACCGTACGCCGAGTATCCGCTGGCAGCATTGGTGCTGCACATCAACCGCGAGCTGATCCACCACCTGGCCGAGGTGTGCCTGCTCCGCGACCTCTACCTGCACACTGATCGGCAGACCCGACGGGAGGCGAGCTGAGATGGCCCGCGACGTTCAGATCACTTTCGACTGCGCCGACCCGGCCGGGTTGGCGGCCTTCTGGGCCGAGGCCCTCGGCTACCGGTTGCAGGACCCGCCCGGGGGTTTCCAGTCGTGGGAGCAGGCGCTGGAGGCGATGGGCGTGCCGCCCGAGCGGCGCAACGACGCCTCGGCGGTCATCGACCCGGAGGGGTCCGGGCCGCGGCTGTTCTTCCAGCGGGTGCCGGAGGGCAAGCAGGCCAAGAACCGCGTGCACCTCGATGTGCGGGCCGCCCCCGGGCTCGAGGGCGACGCGCGGATGGCGGCTCTGGAGGCGGAGGCCGAGCGGCTCGCCGGCCACGGCGCCACCCGGCTCAGCCGCCACGAGCCGGCGCCCCCGCTCGGCGCCGGTCACCTGGTGATGGCAGATCCCGAGGGCAACGAGTTCTGCCTCGACTGATCAGCCGCGCGGCCGGCCCGGGTCGAGATTCCCCGATGCCGGTCACGCAGGGTGGTGCGGCGCCCCGGCTGCGGCGACGGCCTCGCCGATCGGGGTTTCCCCGTCGACGAGTTCGAGGATCCGGCCGGCGCTGCTCGGGTGGTAGAGCAGCGCGACGAGGACCCGGGCCACGTCGGTGCGGGTGACCGCGCCGCGCGGGACGCGCCGGTCGAGGTGGATGCGGCCGGTGGGCGCGTCGTCGGTGAGCCGGCCGGGTCGCAGCACCGTCCAGTCCAGGTCGCGGCGGGTCAGGTCGTCCTCGGCGGCCTTCTTCGCGCGCAGGTACGCCGCCCACACCTCGTCGGTGCCGGGTGCCGGCGTCTCCTCCACGCCCATGGAGGAGACGAGCAGGTAGCGACGTACGCCGGCGGCCTGGGCGGCGTCGGCGAGCAGGACGGCGGCGGCCCGGTCGACGGTGTCCTTGCGGGCGGCGCCGCTGCCGGGGCCGGCGCCGGCGGCGAAGACCACGGCGTCGGCGCCGGTGAGGTGCCCGGCGATCTCGTCGACGCCGGCGTGTTCCAGGTCCGCCAGGACGGGGTGAGCGCCGACGGCCCGCAGCGCGGCGGCGTGGTCGGGGTTGCGGATCAGCCCGACGGCGCGGTCGCCCCGGCCGGCCAGTTCCCGTTCCAGCAGCAGAGCGATCTTGCCGTGGCCTCCGGCGATGACGACGTGCATACCTGCCAACCTAGCCGCCGGCGACGAGGGTCACCGGCTTACGCTCGCCGCCCGGGGTGGCGTTGAGGCAGCATGGACGGGTGACGGAGACGATCGACGCGCTGGCCGGCCTGGTCGCCGGTGGTGGTGTCGTGGTGCTGAGCGGGGCGGGGCTGTCCACCGAGTCCGGCATCCCCGACTACCGGGGGCCCAGCGGCGCGGCCCGCCGGCACAGCCCGATGACCTATCAGACGTTTACCCGGGACCCGCTGGCGCGGCGGCGGTACTGGGCGCGCAGCCACCTGGGGTGGCGGATGATCGCCCGGGCGGCGCCGAACGACGGGCACCGGGCGGTGGCCCGGTTGCAGGACGCCGGGCTGGTCGACGGGGTGATCACCCAGAACGTCGACGGGCTGCACACGGCGGCGGGCAGCCCGCAGGTGGTGGAGCTGCACGGCCGCCTCGACGAGGTGGTGTGCCTGGACTGCGGCAACCGCACCTCGCGGGAGGAGTTGGACCGCCGGCTGCGGGAGGCGAACCCGGGGTTCGACGCGGCGGTCGGGACGGTCAACCCCGACGGTGACGTGGAGCTCGCCGACGAGCAGGTGGCCGGGTTCCGCACGGTCGACTGCACGTTCTGCGGCACCGGGATGCTGAAACCGGACGTGGTGTTCTTCGGGGAGACGGTCCCGGCGCCGCGGGTGTCGCACTGCTTCGCGATGGTGGGCGCGGCGCGGCTGCTGCTGGTGCTCGGCTCGTCGTTGACGGTGATGTCGGGGCGGCGGTTCGTGCTGCGGGCGGCGAAGCTGGGCATCCCGGTGGTGATCGCCAACCAGGGCCCGACCCGCGGCGACGGGTACGCGGCGCTGACCGTCGACGCGCCGCTGGGGCGGCTGCTGCCCGCGCTGGCCGACCGGGTCTGCGGCGCCGTGTCGGCGCGGGTGCCGGCGGCCGGCGCGCTGCCGGCGGTGCCGGCCCCCGCCACGCTCTGACCCGCGGCCGGCCGACCGCGCGGGACGGTCGGTGACGCGGCGGAGGGTACGACATCTGCCGGAAACACCGGCGCTGGTAGCGTTGACCATGCCGGTACCACCCACGCGGGAGAGACCGCCCAAACAGCGCTTGGGCGGCGCCGAAGGGGCATATCCTCCCCGGAACCTCTCAGGCAAAAGGACCGCGGGGGCAGGCACTGTGGAGCGCCCTCGGGTGCGACTCAGGGGGAGGCCGACCTGTCGACCTCGCCCCCGCAGGAGCGCCGCGCAATGACCGTAGAGAAGTTCGCCGACCGGCACATCGGCCCCGATCCGGGTGACGAGCGCCGGATGTTGGAGGCCGTCGGCTACGGCTCGATCGACGAGCTGATGGACGCGGCGATCCCCGAGGTGATCCGCTGGCACGGCACCCTGGACCTGCCCGACCCGGCCAGCGAGCGGGAGGCGATCGCCGAGCTGCGCGCCCTGGCCGCCCGCAACACCGTCGCGGTGTCGATGATCGGCCTGGGCTACCACGGCACCCACACCCCCGCCGTGATCCGCCGCAACGTGCTGGAGGACCCGGCCTGGTACACGGCGTACACGCCGTACCAGCCGGAGATCAGCCAGGGCCGGCTGGAGGCGCTGCTGAACTTCCAGACCATGGTCACCGACCTGACCGGGCTGGCCACCGCGAACGCCTCGATGCTCGACGAGGGCACCGCCGCGGCCGAGGCGATGACCCTCGCCCGCCGCGCGTCGAAGAGCAAGAGCCCGGTGTACGTCGTCGACGCCGACACCCTGCCGCAGACCATCGCGGTGATCACCAGCCGCGCCGAGCCGCTGGGCATCGAGGTGCGCGTGCTCGACGTCGAGCGCGACGAGCTGCCGGGGGAGTTCTTCGGCCTGCACCTGCAGTACCCGGGCGCGTCCGGCGCGGTCCGGGACCACGCCGACCTGGTGGCGGCGGCGCACGCGGTGGGGGCGCTGGTCACCGTCGCGGCGGACCTGCTGGCGTTGACGCTGCTGCGCCCGCCGGGGGAGATCGGCGTGGACATCGCCGCGGGCACCACCCAGCGGTTCGGGGTGCCGATGGGCTTCGGCGGGCCGCACGCCGGCTACCTGGCCGTCCGCTCGGGTCTGGAGCGGATGCTGCCGGGCCGGCTGGTCGGCGTGTCCCGCGACGCGGACGGCAACCCGGCGTACCGGCTGGCGTTGCAGACCCGCGAGCAGCACATCCGGCGGGAGAAGGCGACCAGCAACATCTGCACCGCGCAGGTGCTGCTGGCGGTGATGGCCGGCATGTACGCCGTGTACCACGGCCCGGACGGGCTGCGGGAGATCGCCCGGCGTACCCATGACATGGCGGCGCGGCTCGCGGCCGGGCTGCGTGCCGGCGGGGTGCCGGTCGAAGACGTCGCGTTCTTCGACACCGTCACCGCGACCGTGCCGGGCCGGGCGGCCGAGGTGGTCGCGGCGGCCGCCGAGCGGCGGGTCAACCTGCGGCTGGTCGACGCCGACCGGGTGGGGATCTCCTGCGACGAGACCACCACCGCCGAGCATCTGGCCGCGGTGTGGGCGGCGTTCGGCGTGGCCGGGGTCGGCGGTGACGTCGACGCGGCGCTGCCGTCGGGCCTGGCCCGCACCGGTGACTTCCTCACCCACCCGGTGTTCCGCACCCACCACTCCGAGACGGCGATGTTGCGCTACCTGCGGCGGCTGTCGGACTTCGACTACGCCCTGGACCGGGGCATGATCCCGCTGGGCTCGTGCACGATGAAGCTGAACGCCACCACCGAGATGGAGGCGATCACCTGGCCGGAGTTCGCGCACGTGCACCCGTTCGCGCCGGACGCGCAGACCGCCGGCTACCGGGAAATGATCGGCCAGCTGGAGTCGTGGCTGGCGGAGGTGACCGGCTACG
The DNA here is from genome assembly GCF_900091515.1 of Micromonospora purpureochromogenes. Lineage (NCBI taxonomy): Bacteria > Bacillati > Actinomycetota > Actinomycetes > Micromonosporales > Micromonosporaceae > Micromonospora > Micromonospora purpureochromogenes. The sequence continues at coordinate 3,862,081 of NZ_LT607410.1, forward strand.
ACGCGGTCAGCGTGCAGCCCAACGCCGGCTCGCAGGGTGAGCTGGCGGGGCTGCTGGCCATCCGGTCCTACCACGCCTCGCGGGGCGAGGGGCACCGGGACGTGTGCCTGATCCCGTCGTCGGCGCACGGCACCAACGCGGCGAGCGCGGTGATGGCCGGGATGCGGGTGGTCGTGGTGGCCTGCGACGCGGACGGCAACGTCGACCTGGTCGACCTCGACGCGAAGATCGACAAGCACCGGGACGCCCTGGCGGCGATCATGGTGACGTACCCGTCGACGCACGGCGTGTACGAGACGGGCATCGCGTCGCTGTGCGCGAAGGTGCACGACGCCGGCGGCCAGGTGTACGTCGACGGGGCGAACCTCAACGCCCTGGTCGGGTTCGCCAAGCCCGGCAAGTTCGGGGCGGACGTCTCGCACCTGAACCTGCACAAGACGTTCTGCATCCCGCACGGCGGCGGTGGCCCCGGCGTGGGTCCGGTGGCGGTGCGGGCGCACCTGGCGCCGTTCCTGCCGGGCGACCCGCTGGGCGCGCACGTCGACAGCCGGCCGGCGATCTCGGCCGCGAAGTACGGCTCGGCGGGGATCCTGCCGATCCCGTGGGCGTACCTGCGGATGATGGGCGCCGAGGGGCTGACCCGGGCGACCGGGGTGGCGGTGCTGGCGGCGAACTACGTGGCGGCGCGGCTGCGCAACCACTTCCCGGTGCTGTACGCCGGCAACAAGGGCCTGGTGGCGCACGAGTGCATCCTGGACCTGCGGCCGCTGACGAAGTCGACCGGGGTGAGTGTGGACGACGTGGCCAAGCGGCTGATCGACTACGGCTTCCACGCCCCGACGATGTCGTTCCCGGTGGCGGGGACGCTGATGGTGGAGCCGACCGAGAGCGAGGACCTGGCCGAGCTGGACCGGTTCTGCGACGCGATGATCGCCATCCGCGCGGAGATCGACAACGTGGGCGCCGGGGAGTGGCCGGCGGGGGACAACCCGCTCGCCAACGCCCCGCACACCGCGGCGATGGTCGCCGGGGACTCGTGGCCGCACCCGTACCCGCGGTCGGTGGGGGCGTACCCGGCCGGGGTGGACCGGGCGGGCAAGTACTGGCCGCCGGTGCGGCGGATCGACGGGGCGTACGGCGACCGGAACCTGGTCTGCTCGTGCCCGTCGCCGGAGGCCTTCGAGGAGTGACCCGTACGCTGCGCCGGGGCGGACGTCGTGCCGCCCCGGCCGGTGGGTCCTGGGGAGGGCGGTCCCGGGCCGGGGGACTAGCCTGGTGCCGTTGACCTGCTCCTGTGACGGAGCGTGGTCGAATCAGGCGACGAGAGCGTGGCGGGCGGGCCCGCGGTGCGGGGCGATGGTGCTGCCGTCGGGGAGCAGTTCGCCGGTGTCCTCGAAGACGATGACACCGTTGCAGAGCAGGCTCCAGCCCTGCTCACGGAAGCAGGCGATGACGCGGGCGGCTTCGCGGTCGGTCGCCTCAGCGGAGGGGCAGGTGGGTTGGTGCTGGCACATCGGGTTCTCCGGACTGTGGGGGCACTGTGTCATGGTTCACATGACCAGTGACGCACAGTACCAAGGTGGAGCGCGCGGAATCGAGCAGGCATCCGTCATGTTCGCCGGAAATCCACTGAACGGATGAGGAAGAATGGGCCGACCGGTGTGGAAACGCTCCCACTACCGCTGATCGACGTACCCGGCGCGCCGCCGTCGTGCCGCGGCCTGCTCGTGGAGCGCGCCCGGTACGAGTGGCGCCCCGCCGACGGCGGCGACCCGGCCACGCTGGCCGAGCAGTTCCTCGCCGCGCACGGGCTCGACCTGACCGACCTGGCCCGGCCCGCCACCCACCAGCCGACCGGCGTCTGCGGCGCCGCCCTGTACGTCTCCGCCGCCGCCGGCGCCCGCATGATCGGCGCTGCACCCGGCGCGGCCACCCCGGCGCCGGCCCTGCCGGAGCTCGCCGTGGTCGTTTACGGTCACCACCCGTCCCCGGCCACACCGCCACGCGCGGCACGGCCCGGTCCCGGCTGGTGGCTGGGCGACTGGCGGGAGAGCTGGACCCCCCGGCAGCACGCCGGCGCCGTCACCGCGGTCCGCGCCGCCATCGCCCGCGGCGACGTGTACCAGGTCAACGTCGTCGGGCACGCCGCCGCCCGCTACCTCGGCGACCCGCGACCGGCGCTGTCCCGGCTCGGCGCACTGCCCGGCGCCCGCTACGGCGGCACCCTGCACGGCGACGGCTGGGCGATCGGCTGCGCCTCCCCGGAGACCCTGGTCGAGGTGACCGACGGCCGGGTGATCACCCGACCGATCAAGGGCACCCGCCCGGCCACCGCCGCCGGGCGCCGCGACCTGCTCGCCTCGGCCAAGGAACGCGCCGAGCACGTGATGATCGTCGACCTGGAACGCAACGACCTGGCCCGGGTGGCGCGCACCGGCTCGGTACGGGTGGACGAGCTGTTCGCGGTGCGCCGCTGGTGCGACCTGTGGCAGGCCGAGTCGACCGTGTCCGCGGCGGTGGCCGACGGGCTGGGCCTGGCCGACCTGCTGCGCGCGACCTGCCCCGGCGGGTCGGTCACCGGCGCCCCGAAGCTCGCCGCCCTGGCCCGGATCGCCGCCCTGGAACCCGTCGGGCGCGGCGCCAGCATGGGGGCGCTCGGCTGGGTCGGCCCGGGCCGCCTCGACCTGGGCCTGACCATCCGCACCGTGGCCGCCGACGCCGACCGGCTGCACGTCTGGGCCGGCGGGGGCATCACCTGGGACAGCGACCCGGACGCCGAGGTCGCCGAGGCGGCGGCCAAGGCCGCCCCGGTACGCGCCCTGCTCGCCACCGGCTGACCTCACTCGGCTCGCGCGCACAGACAGGGCTGCTGTCGCCGTCCGAGGAGGCATTCCGCACGCTGTAGAGCTGATGACGTAAGCGACTCACGCCGATGTCCCGACCAGCTGATCCGTTGGCGTCATCAGCTCTACAGCGTCCCGCACGGCCCCTCGACCTCGCGGGCGGCGGCGAGCGCGATCCGTCGCGGCAGCGGGTCCACGACCACGCCGGGGTCCGCGGCAGGAACGGCAGGCTGACCGCCACCGGGCCGTCCGGCGTACCCAGGGTCGGGGCGGTCGGTCCCGGTCACGACGGCGCTCATCTGCTCAGGTTCCGGTAGCGGTGCACGGCCAGCGGTGCGCAGACGGCGATCAGCAGCAGCGGCCAGGCGGCCGCCAGGGCGACGGCGTGCTGCGCGGCGAAGGACTCGCCGCCCCAGCCGGGGTTGCCGAACAGCTCCCGGCAGGCCGCCGCGGTGGCCGACAGCGGGTTCCACCGGGCGACGGCGGCCAGCCAGCCGGGCATGGTGTCCGGGGCGACGAAGACGTTGGAGGCGAAGCCCAGCGGCCAGACCAGGATCTGCAGTACCGCCACCGACTCCGGTGCGCGCAGCAGCAGCGCCAGGTGGATGCCGAGGACGATCATCGCGGCGCGCAGCAGCAGCAGGAGTCCGACGGCGGCGACGGCCCGGCCGGCGCCGAGGTGCCACTGCCAGCCGACCAGCGCGCCACAGCCGAGCATGACGGCCAGCGCGACGACGGCGTGCAGCAGGTCGGCGACGGCCCGCCCGGTGACCACCGCCGAGCGGGCCATCGGCAGTGAGCGGAACCGGTCGGTGACGCCGCGGGCGGCATCGGTGGCCACCGCCGTGTAGGTGCTCTCCACCCCGAAGAGCATGGTCATGGCGAACATGCCGGGCAGCAGGAACTCCTTGTAGTCCCCGCCGCCGGGCACCGCCATCGCCCCGCCGAGCAGGTAGCCGAACATCAGCACCAGCAGCACGGGGAAGAGCAGGGCGACGATCACCGGGGCGGGTTGCCGCGTCCAGTGGGCCAGGGCCCGCCCGGTCAGGGTGGCCGCGTCGGTGACCGCCCAGCGGGCCCGCCGCAGCGCCAGGGTCGGCGTGCTCACGCGCTCACCTCGTCCCGATCGGCGGTGAGGTGCAGGAACACCTCGTCGAGGGTGGGTCGGCGCACGGCCACGTCGGCGGCCTCCAGCCGTGCGTCGGCCAGGGCGCGCAGCACGGCCGCGAGGGTGCCCACCCGGTCGGTGGTGGTGACGCTGACCCGCAGCTCGTCCGGGGCGACGCGCGGTGCGGTGGCGGCGGCCGCGCCGATGACCTCGGCGGCGCGGGCCAGCTCGCCGGAATGGTGCAGCACCACGTCGACCCGGTCGCCACCGAGGTCGGACTTGAGTTCGTCGGGGCTGCCGGCGGCGATGATGCGGCCGTGGTCGACGACCCTGATCGTGTCGGCCAACTGGTCGGCCTCCTCCAGGTACTGGGTGGTGAGCAGGACGGTGGTGCCGGCGGCGACGAGCCCGCGGACGGCGTCGCGGACGTCGCCGCGGGCGCGCGGGTCGAGGCCGGTGGTGGGTTCGTCGAGGAACAGCACGGGCGGGTCGAGGATCAGCGCGGCGGCCAGGTCCAGCCGGCGGCGCATCCCCCCGGAGTACGCCCCGACCGGCTTGTGACCGGCGTCGGCGAGGCCGAAGCGGGCCAGCAGCTCGTCGGCGCGGGCGCGGGCCCGGGCGGGGGAGAGGTGGTGCAGCCGGCCGAAGAGCACCAGGTTCTGCCGGCCGCCGAGCACCTCGTCGACGGCGGTCTGCTGGCCGACCAGCCCGATGTGGGCGCGGACCCGGTCGGCGTGCCGGCGCACGTCGTGGCCGGCCACCCGGGCGGTGCCGGCGTCGGGGCGCAGCAGGGTGGTCAGGATCCGCACCAGGGTGGTCTTGCCGGCGCCGTTGGGCCCGAGGACCGCGCAGACCGTGCCGCCGGCCACGTCTAGGTCGACCCCGGCGAGGGCCTCGGTGTCGCCGTAGCGTTTGCGGAGTCCTTCGACCTCGATGGCCGGTTCGTCGCGTCGCATGGGCACGCCCCTCTCCCCGTTGCCGTGCGCCGTACCGTACACCATACGGTACGGGGGTCGGTAGGGTGGCGGCATGAGCGTCGAGTACAGCGGCACCGGGGACCCCGCGCGCAGCCTCGCCCTGCTCTGGCGCACCAGCGAGAAGGCCAGCCGCCGGGGCGGCGACCTGAGCGTGGACCGGATCGTGCGGGCCGCCATCGAGGTGGCCGACACCGAGGGACTGGCCGCGCTGTCCATGCGCCGGGTCGCCGAACGCCTGGGCGTCGGCACCATGTCGCTCTACACCCACGTGCCCGGCAAGGGCGAACTGCTCGACGTCATGCTCGACACCGTCTACGGCGAGACCGCCCGCCCCGCCGAGGTCCCCGGCGGCTGGCGCGGCCGGCTGGAGCAGATCGCCCGGGAGAACTGGGCGCTCTACCTGCGCCACCCCTGGCTGCTGCAGGTCGCCACCACCCGCCCACCCCTGGGCCCCAACGTCACCGCCAAGTACGAGTACGAACTGCGCGCGGTCGAGGGCATCGGACTGACCGACCTGGAGATGGACGCCGTGGTCACCCTCGTCGACGGGTACGTCCACGGCGCGGTGCGCGGCGCGGTGGAGGCCGCCCAGGCGGCGCAGCGCACCGGCATGACCGACGAGCAGTGGTGGCGGGCGCACGCGCCGTACCTGGAGAAGGTGATGGACCCGCAGCGGTTCCCCACCGCCGCCCGGGTGGGCACCGCCGCCGGGCAGGAGTACCAGGCGGCTGGCGACCCCGTCCGGGCCTTCGAGTTCGGCCTGGCGCGCATCCTCGACGGCGTCGCCGTCCTGGTCGGCGAGCGCTGACCGGGGTGCGCCACCGCCGGCCGTGACGCACGGATAGCCTTTCCGGCATGACCGTACGCCCCATCAGGATCATCGGTGATCCCGTCCTGCGCACCGCCTGCGAGCCGGTGACCAGCTTCGACGCCGAGTTGCAGCACCTGGTCGACGACCTGATGGACACCCTGCTGGGCGCGCCCGGCCGGGCCGGCGTGGCCGCGCCGCAGATCGGCGTGAGCGCCCAGGTGTTCGTCTACGACGCCGACGGCCACCGCGGACACATGATCAACCCGCGCATCGAGCTGTCCGACGAGACGCAGGACGACGACGAGGGCTGCCTGTCCATCCCCGGGCTGTACTTCCCGACCCGGCGGGCGATGCACGCCACCGTGCACGGCTTCGACCGGCATGGCGAGCCGCTGACCATCTCCGGCAGCGGCTTCCTGGCCCGCGCGTTGCAGCACGAGACCGACCACCTGCGCGGACGCCTCTACGTCGACACCCTGTCCGGCGACGTCCGGCGCCGGGCGCTGCGGGAGATCCGCGCCGGCCGGTTCGACTCGCCCAGCCGGCACCGCTGACGACGCGGGGGCGGCCGACGGCCGCCCCCGCACCCGATCAGCCGCGGGTCACTTCGGCGGCGGGGCCACGAGGCAGATCGCCGTGGAGCTGTTGCCGACGTTGTCCACGCCGGTGATCACCGCGTCGCCGCGCAGCGTCACCTTGTACTCGATGTCGCCGGTGCCGTCCTTGACCTTGGACTGGGCACCCGGCGCCTGCACCAGCTTGATCTTGGTGCCGGCGGGGAACGGACCGAACTTGACCGTCGGGTCGGCGCTGTCACCGATGTAGACGTCCACCGCCGTGTCGACGATGTCGGTCGAGGTGAGCTGGTAGAACCCGTCCGGGTTGTACGAGCCGGGGGTGTTGTCCCCGCTCGGGTTGTTCGTCGGCACGCACGCCGTGGCCGGCGCGGTGGTGTCGACCACCCGCATCGTCGCGGTGTCGCTGCCGGTGTTGCCGGCCGCGTCGGTGGCGGTGCAGGTCACCGTGGTGGCGCCGAGCGGGAAGGTGCTGCCCGACGGCGGCACGCAGGTCGGCGTGAGCGGCCCGTCGACGTTGTCGGTCGCCGAGGCCGGGTAGGTGATGACCGCGCCGGCGGGGCTGGTCGCCTCGACGGTCCGGTCGTCCACGACCACCACCGGCGGGGTGACGTCGTTGACCGTGACGCTGATCTGCTCGACGAACGCCGGCCCACCGGAGAGCCCGTTGAGCAGGAAGTCCACCGTGCAGTGCAGGGTGGCGCCCTGCGGGGCGTCCCCGGCCACCGCGATGGTCTCGGCGAACGGCACGTTCGTGCCGCTCTGCTGGGTACGCGAGGCCGCGTCGAAGGTGACGGTCAGCCCCGGGTCGCAGGACGTCACCGTCGGGGTGACGGTGACGTCGAGGTCCCGCAGCCCGCTGAGGATGGCATCGGTGACGGTCTCGGGGGCACTGCCGACCAGCTGGCCGCCGGTCGCGGCGACCACCGCGCTGGCCTGCCCGGTGACGTCCAGGCCACCACCGCCGCCACTGACGCTGACCGCCAGCACCTTCGCCTCGTCGGCCTGCAGGGCCGCGGTGGCCTGCGCCAGGGTGTGCCCGGCGCTCGGGTCGTGGCTGGGGGCGTCGCCGACGAGCACCACGATCCGGCTGCTACCGGAGCGGTAGGCGATCCCGCCGTCGGAAACCTGGAACAGCCCGTTCACCCACGCCTCGGGGGTGTCCCCGCCGCCGCCGGCCGACAGCCCGTTGACCGCGTTCTGCAGCGCGGTCGCGTCGTCGGTGAGGTTCTGCCGGACCTGGAACAGCTCCGCGCCGTCGCTCTCGTCCCGATAGGAGGCCACCGCGAACTGCGCGCTCGGCTGCACCGACCGCACGTTGTTGATGACCTGCTGCAGGTTGGCCTGCACGTCACCGATGACGGTGCCCATGCTGCCGGTCGTGTCGACCAGCAGGACCACATCCGGCTTCGGCGGGATCGGCGGGGTGGCGACCACCTTGGCGATGTCGATGCTCGTGCCCGGGTCGGCGTCGCGGTCCACGACGGCCGGGTCGACGCCCGGCGCCGCGAGCGCCGGCGCGCCCGCGGCGGTCACCAGGGCCGCCACGGCGGCGGTGAGGACCGCCAACCGACTTCGACCCCGTACTGATGTCACTGCCATCTGTGCTCCTTTGGCTCCGCCGCGTCACGACGCGGCCTCTGCCAGGAGACGCTAGGGGCCCGAAGGGCACCCGCCCGTCCGACACAGGTCCAGCTCAGGGTCGGGTTGCTGACCCAGCGTGGCGGCTGGACATGCTGTCGGTCACCGCGGTCAGCATGTACTCGCCGTAGTCGGCGACCCGGCTGAAGCCGAGCCGTCGGTAGAGCCGCACGGCGGCGACGTTGTCGGCCTTGACGTTCAGGGTGACGTGGTCGACGTGGGCGCGCAGCCGCCCGCACAGCGCGGCCACCACGGCGGCGGCCAGGCCCTGCCCGCGTACCCGGGGATGGGTGGTGACGTTGCCCAGCGCGGCCACCCGGTAGGTGGGCGACCAGACGTGCACCCCCGCCACCGCCACCAGCTCACCCGCCTGCCGGATCCCCACGTACTGGCCGGTGGCGAGCATCCGCGGATCGAACCAGTTGCCCGGATACGCCACCGTGTAGAGCGCGCGCAGGGCCGGCAGGTCGGCCTCCCCGAGCACCTCACCCGCGGGGGTGACCGTGGCCAGCCGGGCCGGGTCGGTCAGCGCCATCCGCAGGTGCGCCCCGGCCGGATCGAAGGCGAACCAGCCGCCCAGCACCTCCGCCAGGCCGGGGGACAGGTGCGCGTACAGGCGGGCGGGCAGCATCGGCGCCAGGTCGGCCAGCAGCGCCGCCAGCTCCGGCAGGCCGTCGGGCCCGGCGAAGGCGAGCAGCACCGGCGGTGTCACCCCGTGGTAGAGCAGCGCCACCTGGTCGCCACGACGGAACCACGACGTGTACGGCCAGAAGAAGTCGTCCAGGTCGCCCAGCTGGTAGGCGTGCAGCACCGGATCGCGGCGCAGCAGCGCCGCCAGGGCGTCGCGGTCGTGTTCGGCACGTACCGACATCGGGTCAGCCACCTCCCGTCACGGCGCCCAACTCGCCCGCCACTGGTCGTAGCCGAGCTTCGCCACCAGCGCAAACACCACCACCAGCAGCACGATCCGCACGAACCCGGCGCCCCGGCGCAACGCCATCCGCGCCCCCACCACCGCCCCGGCGACGTTGCACACCGCCATCGCCGCCCCCAGCAGCCACCACACGTGACCGGTGGCCGCGAACACCACCAGCGCGCCCAGGTTCGTGCCCGCGTTGATGATCTTCGCCATCGCCGAACCGTGCACGAAGTCCGCGCCCACCAGCGCCGTGAACGCCACCACCAGGAACGTGCCCGTACCCGGGCCGATCAGACCGTCGTACAGGGCGATGCCCACCCCGGCCACCGCCACCGCCGCGACCACCCGCAGCCGGGTCCGCCGCGCCGGCACCGCCACCACCCCCAACCGGGGACGGAACACCACGAACAACGCCACCGACACCAGCACCGCCAGCACCACCGGCCGGTACGCCCCCGCCGGCACCACCCCCGCCAGCGCCGCCCCGACACCCGCGCAGCACACCGCCAGCCCCGCCGACGGCCCCGCCACCATCCAGTCGATCTTCGTGCGCCGGGCGTACGTCACCGCCGCCGTCGACGTACCGAAGATCGCGGCCAGCTTGTTCGTGCCCAACGCCGTCGCCACCGGCACCCCCGGCGCGGCCACCAGCAGCGCCGGCAGCAGCAACAGACCACCACCACCGACCACCGCGTCGACCCAACCGGCCATCGCGGCCGCGGCGAGCAGGGTGGTCAGCGACAGGGGATCCACGGCCGGCCATTCTGCCCACCCGCCCCGACCCGCCGCGCCACCCTGTGGCCGACCTCACCGACCGGCGCCCCCCTCACCGACCACGCCGACGACGCAGCCACAGCCCCGCCGAGGCCACCGCCACGAACACCAGCACCGAACAGAGCAACGCCTTGACCATCGGGCAACTGTGCCACGGCGACGTAGGGTGCAGGAGTGCGCCTGGCGACGTTCAACCTGCTGCACGGCCGCTCCCTGACCGACGGCCTGGTCGACCCCGACCGGCTCACCGCCGCGGTACAGACCCTCGACGCCGACATCCTCGCCCTGCAGGAGGTCGACCGGGACCAGTCCCGCAGCGGCAACCTCGACCTCACCGCCATCGCCGCCCGCGCCCTCGACGCCCCCGAACACCGCTTCGCCGCCGCCGTCGTCGGCACCCCCGGCGAACAGTTCCGCCCCCTGCGCCACGACGACGACGGCCACGGCGAACCCTGCTACGGCGTCGGCCTGGTCAGCCGACACCCCGTCCGCTCCTGGCAGGTCACCCGGCTGCGCCCCGCCCCGGTACGGTCCCCGATCTACGTCCCCGGTCCCGGCGGCGGCCTCACCCTGCTGCGCGACGAACCCCGCGTCGTGCTCGCCGCGATCCTCGACACCCCGCACGGGCCACTCACCGTCGCCGCCACCCACCTGTCGTTCGTCCCCGGCTGGAACGCCCACCAACTGCGCCGCGTCGTACGCGCGCTGCGCACCCTGCCCGCCCCCCGGATCCTGCTCGGCGACCTCAACCTGCCCACCGGCGCCGCCCGACTGCTCAGCGGCTGGCGGCCGCTGGGCCGCCGCCCCACCTACCCGGCCGCCGCGCCCCGCGTGCAGCTCGACCACATCCTCGCCGACCGGCACGGCCTGGACCGGCTGCCCCCGGTCACCGCCGTCGACACACCGCTGTCGACGATCTCCGACCACCGGCCCCTCGTCGTCGACCTCGGCTGACCCGGCGGCGACCCGACCCCGGCCCGCCGCCGCCGCAGGATCAGCCCTGCCCGACGGCCCGCTGCGCCGCCCGCACCGCGTTGCGGAACAACATCGCCACCGTCGTCGGACCCACCCCGCCGACCCGCGGCGTGATCGCCCCCGCCACCTCGGCACACGACTCGTCCACGTCCGGCAGCAACCGCCGCCCCTCGTACCGCACCCCACCACCGACAACCACCGCGCCCGGGCGCACGTGCTCCGGCCGCACGATCCCCGGCACCCCCGCCGCCGCCACCAGGATCTCCGCCCGCCGGGTGTACCGCGGCCAGTCCGCCACCCCGGTGTGCACCACCGTCACCGCCGCGTTCGCCGTCGGCCGCTTCTGCGCCAACAGCATCGCCAACGGCCGCCCCAACGTCGCCCCCCGACCCAGGATCACCACCTCACGACCGGCCACCGGCACCCCGTGGTACGCCAGCAACGCCTCGATCCCCGCCGGCGTACACGGCAACGGCCCCGGCAGACCCAACGCCAACCGGCCCATGTTCACCGGGTGCATGCCGTCGACGTCCTTGTCCGGGTCCAGGACGTCCAACGCCCGGTCGTAGTCCAGATGACCGGGGATCGGATGCTGCACCAGCACCCCGTGCACCCCCGAGTCGGCGTTGAAATCCGCCAGCACCCGGTGCAGATCCTGCTGCGAGGCCGACGCCGGCAGGTGCACGTGCGGCGACGCGAAACCCAACTCCGCCGCCTGACGCTGCTTGATCCGGATGTAGCCGGCGCTCGCGTCGTCGTCACCCACCAGCACCGTCGCCAACGCCGGCGTCACCCCCGCCGCGCGCAACACCGCCACCTGCTCGGCGACCTCGGTCAGGATCTTCTCCGCCACCGGCTTACCAGGCAGCAGCCGGGCCGTCGTAGTCGTCGGGGAAGCGGAAACAGACATGGCTCACCTCGTCCGCGGAGGCCCAGGCGGTCGACCCCCGCGACGAGCTCCCCGATGGTTCACCCATCCCCGTGCCGCCAGTCGCGTCCACCCTCAGCCTGCCACACCGCCGGCCCGGATCGCAGCCGCCACCGCCCAGCCAGGCCAGCCCCGCGCCCGCCCGCCACCGCCCGTCCTGTCAGGACCAGCACCCGCCGCCCAGCGGCCACCCGCCACAAGCCGTACAGTCTCGCCGTGATCGAGATCGACGCCCAGGTCGACCTGTCGCACCCCAGCGACCGGGTCTGGCAGGCACTGACCAATCCGCAACTGCTCAGCCGCTGGTTCACCGAGACCGAGACGGTCACGCCGGCACCGCACCGGCTGCTGCTGCACACCGCGGGGCTGCCCGGCTTCCACGCCGCCGTCGACGCCGAGGTGACCGAACAGCGGGCACCCGAGCTGCTCGTCCTGCAGTGCCGGGAAGGCGACCGCCGCACCCGGCTCACCTGCACCATCACCCGCACCGCCGACGGCTGCCGACTGTCGGTGCAGGAAAGCATGGAACACGGCAGCTGGCCCGCCGAGGACCGCGACCACCGCGAGCGGTACTACCAGCAGACCCTGACCGGACGGCTCCCCGCCATCCTCGACTGGCTCGCCTTCCAGCAGGTCGACCTGCGCCGCGGCGAGGGCCCGCCGACCACCGAGCTGCCCACCATCGCCCTGTCCGGCCGCGTACCCGCACCGTCCGACCGCCGACGCCGGCTGGCGATCGTCGGGGCGCTGACCGCCGCGACCCTCGCCACCGGCGCGGCCCTCTGGGCCCTGCTACCCGGCGACGCGGACCAGAGCGCCGCACCGGCCCCGCTGCCCCCACCACCCACCGCTGGCGCCACCAGCGACAGTGTCGCGTCCCGGGCCACCCGCAGCTCCCCGCCCACACCCAACGCCGCTCGCAGCACCCCGCGCCCCAGCCGGACCCCCACCGCCACCCCGTCGCGCACACCCACCTCCGCCGCCCCGAGCGCCGCCACCATGACCGCCCGCTACGAGACCACCGCCACCCGGATCCTCGGCTACACCGGCCAGGTGGTGCTCGACAACCCGGACGGCCCGGCGGCGAAGAGCTGGACCCTCGTCGTCACCCTCGCCGAGGGCGGCACCGTCACCAACGCCCAGGGAGCCAACTGGCAGCAGGACGGTCAGGCCGTCACCTTCACCGGCGCACCCGTCCCGGCCGGACAGTCGCAGACCATCACCTTCGACGTCCGCAACCCGGACCCGCGCACCAAGGCACCCGAGGGCTGCACGATCGACGACACCCCCTGCACCGGCCTGTGACCCGACGCCCCGGTCAACCCGCGGGATCGAACGACAGCCGCACCAGCCCCGCCAACGCGCGGTTGGTGCGGTTCGACCGCACCGCCGCCCGCTGCTGACCCGCCGTCACCTCGATGTACGTCTGCGACGATGCCAACGACGCGTGCCCCAGCAACCGCATGATCTCCGCCGCGCTCGCCCCGTCCTCGGCCAACCGCGTCGCGAACGTGTGCCGCAACGCGTGCAGCCGCGCCCCCCGCGGCACCCGGTCACCGATGCCCGCCCGCCGGTAGCAGGAGTCCACCAGATACTGCAGCCCACCCCGACGCAACGGCTCACCCCGCCGGTCCACCAGCAACGGCGAATCCGGCCGTACGCTGCGCGACCCGAACCGTCGCACCCGACTGTCCAGGTAGGCCGCCAGCACTTCGTCCAGCTCCGGCTCCACCGGCACCACCCGCGGCCGGCCGCCCTTGCCGGCCACGTCCACCCGCCGCTCGCCGGCCCGGCCGCTCAGCGACGACACCCGCAGCGCCAGCAGCTCCGACAGGCGCAGCCCGGCGCAGAGCGCCAGGGCCAGCACCGCCACGTCCCGCTCCGGCCACGGGTCCCGCTGCCGGCCGTCGTCCCGGGCGACCGAGGCGAGCAACTCCTCCGGGGTGTCCTCGCCCCGCAACGGCTTGGGCTGGGGGAGCGGAGCGCGTGGCCGGCCCACCGCCGGCATCGGATTGCCCGCCACCACCCCCTCGGCCACCAGGAACGTGAAGAAGCTGTTCCAACTGGACCAGGCACGGTGCACCGAGGACGCCGCCCGGGGAGCGGCGAACCGGGCGAACGCGGCACGCATGACCCGGGGGGAGAGGTCCGAGATCATCACCTGGTCGAGGGGGAGGGGAGTGGTGTCCTCGCCGACCAGGGCGGCGACCGCCCGCAGGTCCCGCCGGTACGCCTCGAGCGTGTGGGGGGAGGGCTTGCGGGTGGCCCGCGCCGTCAGGAACTCCTCGATCAGCCGCCCTACCGATTCGTCCTGTTTATGATGCATAAGGCATATTATGCAGGTTTCTCGGGTTTGGGGCCAGAGGCGGGAAGAGGGGGAGCGCCGCGGCCGGGGGAATTTGCTCCGGATCGCTCTCGAGTGGCGGTGTCCGGGCGAGCAAGTTCGGGCAGGGGCGGCGGACTGAGGCGCCAGCGGCGCCGCCATTGACCATGGACGCGAGGTGGCGTCCCAGCCGGAGGCAGGGCCAAACTCGGGGACGCGGTCCGGCTCGCCGCCGCGCTGCACTTGCAGCAGTGCCGATGATGTCGTGCCCAACGCGACCATCATTGGTGGACGAGTGGACACGTGCCGCGGTTCTCCGCGCCGGCTTACCTTTGCCGTCTCCCGTGATCGGGTAGCAGTTTCCGAGGCGACACGCCGACGTGGCAGTCGGAAATTGCTACCCGATCACGGCTCGCCGCAGCCGACGACAGCGCCGACCACCCCTCCCAGAGGAGGCCTCCACCGCGTCTACTTGACATAATGTACATTATCGAATCAGCACACACAGCTGCAGTGACCTGGCCAGGCGTCGGCTCGAGCTGCCTCCACTGTTCCTTCTCAACCATCCTGAGCCATTCTCGATAAGTTGAGCCATCTCCTAACTCTTCTCACTAACTTGAGCCCCCCCCCCGGTACTAACCCGTCGGCTGCTCGGCACTTGCCCCCTACTACGCTCCGTAACGGACACTGTCGTTCAACCCCTTCACGTCGATGGTCAGGATGCTCTGCGCTCGGCCGCGCCGGCGCTGAGGCCCTACGCAGCAGCGCTGTGCTGCTTGACCCCAGCTCAGACGGGCCCTACCCCCACCTGGAACTGTGGCGTATGCCCGAGCAGACTGAACCGGCGCAGGACCGGCGCCGCTCCCGCTGCCCGGGTTTCTGCGCCGCCTGTTGTCGACCCGCGCGCCGGTCGCCGCCATACCGCCGCCGCCGTTGCTGGGCCGGCGGCGCGCCGGCCGGACGCGCCGGAGTACGCGGGCTCTGTGTTCGCGTCCGAGGCCGCCCGGGTGCTGGGTCGACCCGTGCCGCTGTGCACCGCCACCCCCGAGATCGTCCGCACCGTTCGGCTGCTCGATCAGCCCAGCCCGCTACACATCCCGGACACCATCACCGAGTGGCCGGCCGCCATCGCTCGCCTATCCGCCGCGCTGGACAACTCCGTGCACACGACCTTCCCTCAGGCATTCGCCCTGCTCGCCCGCGGGACTCGCGCTGTGCACCGCGACGTCACCGCCGCGCTGGCCCATCCCACGACTGGCGACGGCTGGTTCCTGGCCGCAGCGCCCCAGCCGCCGGCCTGGCCAGACCGTCATTGCCGCCGACGAAACCTGCTCTGCCACTGGGTGAGAACGTCATCCTGCTCACCAACCTGGCGTGGTCGGCATGGCTGTTCCTCGGGTTCGTGCGTGGCCGCCTGCCCTTCGCCCGCCTGGAACACTGGCAGACCCGTTACGTGATCCTGTATGCCGTCGGGGCCTGGACAGTCGTCCTCGCCTTCCCGCTCGTGTTCGACTTCGCCTGAGCCGGATCCGGCCCGCTCATCCTGCCCGGCACAGGGACAGGGTTGAGCGGGCCGTCCGGCGCGTTGGAGAGCACATGGATGATGCCGCGCTCGGGCTTGGGTGGGACTTTTGGCGGATGGCGTCAGCCGTGGCGGCTTCTCGCATCCATCGACCCAGGTCAACCCCGCGACATCCGTTGCCACGCACCATCGCAGGGGGTTGCGCGGGTTAAGGGAATGACGTGTCATTCATTTATGGCCCGTACCGCTGACCCTAACCGCCGGGAGTCCATCCTCGACGCGGCCCACTCGATCTTTGCCCGCAAGGGCTACGCCGCCGCCGGCATCGCCGACGTCGCCGGGGAGTTGGGCATCGCGCACGGTACCGTGTACCGGTACTTCGAGAACAAGCGCGACGTCGCCGCTGCGGTGCTGAACCGGGCGCTCGAGCGAATCGCTGCGGTGGTCATGGCGGAGGACGCAACGGCCACGGAGTCCCTGGCCGAGTACCGGGCACAGGTGGAGCGCCTCGGCCACCGGCTGTACGAGCTGTTCGTCGCCGACCGGGCACTCGGCCGGCTGGTCTTCTACGACCTCGGCGCCGTCGACGACGAACTGCGGGAGCGCTTGCGCGCCGCCCACGAGATGTTTGCCGAGTACACCGCGTCGTACCTCCGGAACGGGGTGGCCAAGGGATTCCTGCGCCCCGACCTGGACGTGGACACGACCGCGCGAGTGATCAACGGCATGATCTTCGAGGGTGCCGCCCAGGTTACGCATACCGATGATCCGCAGCGGCTGCGTGACCGGTGGATTCGTGCCGTCGTCGCGCTGATGTTCGACGGAATCGCCCGTTAGGGAGAGCCTAGGAGGAGCGGCATGGTCCAGGTAGACGTCTTCTGGTCGTACGCGATCGGCGCGGGGTTCGGCACGGCCGCCGCCCGCGCGGCCGTCGCCGAACCGGTCCGCCCGCTGTTGTCCGACCGCCGGTTCACCACGACAGTGCTGTTCCTGTCGTGTGTTTTCGCCCCGAGCGGGCTGTGGCTGGTGTGGCAGTTCACCGGCTGGGAGACCATGCACGCCGCGCCGACGACCGCCGACCTGCCAGCCTGGTTGGTCGCCACCTTCGCGATGACCAACGTGACCCAGGGGATCGTCGGGTACTGCGTGGCCCGGCACCTGTGGCGTAGCGGGCACCGGTACCTCTCGTGGCTGCAGATGCCGTTGGGCTACTTCGCGATGTTCTTTGTGCTGGCGTACGGCTGGGACGGCACCGGGTACCGGCGGTTCTTCGCGCCCACCACGGCAGCATGGCGGGCGGGCGAGTTCGATCCGCTCGGGTTCCTCACCAGCCCGGTGGCGCTCACCCTGTACGGGATGGGCGTGGTCCTGATCCCGACGATGCTGTGGCTGCAAGCGGGGTGGTGGGCCGGCGACGGGCTCGCCCGGGCGCGGGCGGGCGCACTGCTGCTGGTCGTCCCCTTCAGCCTCGGACTCGGTACGGCCGCCGTCGCCACGGTCGCGCTGCGCACCCTCGGCGTGCTGCCTGGACTGCTTGCCTGTGCCGTGCTTGTGGTGACCGTCTTCCATCCGCGAGGGCTCGCTGGGCTGCTGGCACGCGCCTTCTCGCTCACGACCAGGCGGAGTGTTCCGGCGCCGAGCGCCGCCTGAAGAACGCTGCGAGGCTTCCTCGGGCGTGGGGCGGCCGTCCGGCCGGACGACCGCCCCGGCCCGGTCAGGGGTAGACGTGCGTACTCGCTGGAGACTGGCCGGATTGGCGTTCGGCGTCGCGCTGCTCGCGACTGGCTGCGGAGGTGGCGACGGACCGTCACTCGCGGGCACCTGGGTCATGGCGGAGAATGGTTCGCGGACGATGACCGTGCGCGACGACGGTTCACTGTCGGCCAGTGTGGGCAAATCATGCACCGGCGCCACCAAGAGTCAGGGCAAACGGGCGTACCGGTTCGAGTTCGACTGCGGCATCACCAAGTACTCGGTGGACGGCACGCTGAGCGCCGACGGCAAGAACCTCACCATGAAGGACCCGAGCACCGATCAGAATGCGGTCTGGAACAGAAAGTAGGGCGAAACGGGGAACTGTGCCGCAGGCAACCAAAGTGGCGGCCAGGGTAGGTGATCTGTTGTCCCCGGCTCGTGCGGGCCCTACTGGCCGGGCAACCCGTGCACCGTGCAGCCACCGCCGGTTGGTACCCCGTCGTGACCTGCATCAACGCCTCTGTTGGAACTACACCCGTGGGTTAACGGCAAAGGCTGCGACGGTGCGATTGGCGACCTGCTCGTCGAGGCCGCGCTCAGGCGCCGGTGGTGGAGTGTCGGCCGGCATCGGTACCGTCGGTCCATGAGCGCGCGCCCCCGCAAACGCCGTCTCGGCGGCCCGCAGCGGTCGGACAGCGAGCGGGCCTGGAGCGTCGACGACGCCCTGCGGCAGTACAACACCCTGCTCGACTGGCTACGCACCGGCGACGGAACGCGCGGCGTCTACCTAGCCTACGACCAGGTGTACCTGGGCAACTGCCCGGCGCCGTACGCCGCCGAGAGCGACCGCTGGACGTTGGCGGAGCTCAGCGCCAGCGACAGCGCCGCGGCGATCGCCGAGACACCGCCGATGTGGTGCGACCCGCCGATGGTCGCGCCACCGGCCCCGTGACGATCTGGGCACGACGCGACGACTGGCAGCGCGGAGTCGTCACCGCCCACGCACGGGGTTCTCACCGCTCCCACACGGATCGATGCGCAGGAGAGCACCGCTCCCCCTGTCAGGCCGCCGACCGGATAGTGATCACGATCTTGATGAGGGCCCGGCGCTGCGGAAGGTGCGACGGTAAGCGTCCGGCGGTACCCCGACGGTGCGGTGGAAGTGTCGGCGCAGCGTCGTGGCGGTTCCCATGCCAGCCGCCTCGGCGATGGCGTCGATGCTGTTGTCGGTGTTCTCCAGCAACTCCTGGGCTCGGCGGATCCGCTGCGTCGACAGCCACTGCAGCGGGGTGGTGCCGGTCGCCGACCTGAAGTGGCGGGCCAGGTTGCGCGAGCTCATGTTCGCCTGGCGAGCCAGGTCGTTCACGGTCAGCGGACGGTTCAGCCGTTCCATCGCCCAGGGGAACAGGTTGGCAAGGGGATGGTCGTCGCGGGCGGGCACCGGGGTGGTGACGAACTGGGCCTGGCCGCCGGCGCGATGCGGCGGCACGACCAGGCGGCGGGCGACGGCGTTGGCGACCGTCGAGCCGTGGTCGCGGCGGATCAGGTGCAGGCACAGGTCGATCGCGGCGGCTTTGCCGGCCGAGGCGAGCACGTTGCCGTTGTCGACGTAGAGCACGTCCGGGTCGACCTGCACCCGGGGATAGCGGGCGGCCAGCGCCTCGGTGTGGGCCCAGTGTGTGGTCGCGCGCAGCCCGTCCAGCACCCCGGCGGCGGCCAGCACGAACGCACCGGTGCACAGCGAGACCATCCGAGCGCCCGCCGCGTGGGCCGCGCGGACGGCGTCGAGCAGGTCGGGTGGCACGTCGGCGTCGATGTCTTCCACGGCCGGGATGATCACGGTGTCGGCGCGGGCGAGTCGGTCCAGCCCGTCGTCGGGTTCGATTCGGAATCGGCCGATCCGGACCGGGCCCGGGCCGCAGACCACGAGGTCGTACCACGGGTCTGCCAGGCCGGAGGGGTCGCGGACGAACACCTCGCAGGCCATGGCGAGTTCGAAGTGCAGCATCGCGTCGGTGGCGGCGAGCGCGACAGTGGCCATGTCCGAAATTGTACGGGGCATGGCGTTCCAGACACTACTGCGGGGCTGGCCGCTGCTGGAGGATCTATCTGGTCGATCTTCCGAGGGGGAACTGCAAATGGGTACGAGTCAGACCGTGGCGGTGTTCGGTGCGTACGGACACACCGGGCGGTTCGTGGTGACGGAGTTGCGCGATCGCGGGTTCGTCCCGCTTCTCCTCGGTCGCGACGCGGGCAAGCTCCAGGCGCTGGCGGCGGCGCATCCGGGGCTTGACTACCGGGTGGCGTCGGTCGACGACCCGGCCTCGCTCGACCAGGCATTGACGGGTGCGGCCGCGGTCGTCAACTGCGCCGGCCCGTTCGCCTCGACCGCGCCCCCCGTGATCGAGGCCGCTCTGCGCGCCGGGGTCCCGTACGTGGATGTGGCGGCCGAGATCGAGGCGAACCTCGACACGTTCACGCACTTCACCGACCGGGCCCGGACCGCGGGCGTCGCGGTGGTCCCGGCGATGGCCTTCTTCGGCGGACTCGGCGATCTGCTGGTCACGACCGCGATGGGCGATTGGACGGCGGCCGACGAGGCGCACGTCGCGTACGGATTGAGCAGTTGGCACCCCACGGCCGGGACCCTCGCCTCCGGCACCGTCTCGCGGGAACGGCGCGATGGCCGACGGGTCCGCTACACCGGTGGCCGGCTGGAGTACTACGTCGCCGAGCGCGACCTGCCGACCCTGGAGTGGGACTTCCCCGCTCCGATGGGCCGCCGGAGCGTCCTCGGCGAGTTCACGATGGCCGACGTGGTCACCGTCCCCCGCCACCTGTCCATCCCCGAGGTGCGCACGTACATGACCACCGACGCAGCCAGGGACCTGGCCACTCCGGGCACACCCGCACCGACCGCGGTCGACGAGCTGGGCCGGTCGGCGCAGACGTTCACCGTCGACGTCATCGTGCGCTCCGGCGACACGCAACGACGCGTCGTCGCCAGCGGCCGGGACATCTACGCCATCAGCGCACCGCTGGCGGTGGAAGCGGTGCACCGCATTCTCGGCGGTCGGACGAGGACGAGCGGCGTCGCCTCCGCCGGCGAGATCTTCGACGCGCCCGACTTCCTCCGCGCGCTGTCGGCGTACCTCTCGCTCGAACCGGCCCACGAGTCTCCCGCGCCACAGTTCGCCTGATCGCCCGGCCACAGGTGACAGCCGGACGGCCCCCGCTGCCGCCGTGCGGCACCGTCGTGACGTCGGCCTGGTCGACCGGGACGGTGCCGTTGGACAGGAGCAGGGTGGGCCTCGGGGTGTCGCTGCGGGGCTCGGCTCACATGCCGCCGGCGACCCGCAGCACCGCGCCGGTGGTGTAGGAGGCGTCGGGGCCGAGGAGCCAGGCGACGGCGCCGGCGACCTCGTCGGGTTCGCCGGGTCGGCCCATCGGTACCCGGCCGGCGTTGCGGTCGGGCCGGTCCGGCATGCCGGACAGGGCGTGGATGTCGGTGCGGATCAGGCCGGGGGCGACGGCGTTGACCCGGATGCCGTGCGGGGCGAGTTCCTTGGCCAGGCCGATGGTGAGGGTGTCGGTGGCGGCCTTGACCGCGGCGTAGTGGATGTACTCCCCGGGGCTGCCGAGGGTGGCGGCGGCGGAGGAGATGTTGACGATGGCGCCGCCGGCGTCGAGGCGGCGGGCGGCCTGCTGGGCGCAGAGGACGTAGCCGATGAGGTTGACGTCGACGACGTGGCGCAGGTCGTCGGGGCGCAGGTCGGTGAAGGCGCCGATGGGGCTGGTGACGCCGGCGTTGTTGACCAGGCCGGTGAGTGGGCCGAGGTCGGCGGCGGCGTCGAAGAGCCGGGTGACCTGGTCGGGGTCGGTGGTGTCGGCGGG
Source organism: Micromonospora purpureochromogenes (assembly GCF_900091515.1). Classification (NCBI taxonomy): domain Bacteria; kingdom Bacillati; phylum Actinomycetota; class Actinomycetes; order Micromonosporales; family Micromonosporaceae; genus Micromonospora; species Micromonospora purpureochromogenes. Next base: position 3,883,066 of record NZ_LT607410.1, read on the forward strand.
TACGGCGACGGCCTGGCGGCCGAGGGCGCGGATGTCGGCCAGCACCGCGGCGGCGGCGTCGTGGTCGCGTCGGTAGCCGATGGCGATGTGGTGGCCGTCGTGGGCGAGGCGGCGGGCGACGGCGGCGCCGATGCCGCGGCTGCCGCCGGTGATGACCGTGACCGGATTCAATGGACCGCTCCCCTGTCCCCGTGTGGTGGCGACGCTACCGTTTCGGGCACGGGCCGGTCACGGAGAGGGTGGTCACAGATGACGCGGGCGTTGGTGCTGGGTGGTGGCGGGGTGACCGGGGTGGCCTGGGAGTGGGGGCTGTTGGCGGGGTTGGCGCAGCGGGGGGTGGTGCTGGCGGACGCGGACCTGGTGGTGGGGACGTCGGCCGGGTCGGTGGTGGGCGCGCAGTTGTGTTCGGGGCGGCCGGTGCGTGAGTCGTACGAGGCGCAGTTGGCGCCGCCGACGGGTGAGGTGGCGGCGCGGTTCGGGTGGCCGGCGGTGGCGCGGCTGGTGTGGGCCGGTGGTCGTACCCGGGACGCGGTGCGGGCCCGGGCCCGGGTGGGGGCGATGGCGGTGGCGGCGCGTACCCCGTCGGAGGCGTCGCGGCGGGCGGTGATCGAGGCCCGGTTGCCGGCGCACAGGTGGCCGGCCCGGCGGTTGCTGGTGACGGCGGTGGAGGCGGCCTCGGGTGAGTTCGTGGTGTTCGACGCGGCCAGTGGGGTGTCGTTGGTGGACGCGGTGGGGGCCAGTTGCGCGGTGCCGGGGGTGTGGCCGCCGGTGACGATCGGGGACCGCAAGTACGTCGACGGTGGGGTGCGCTCGGTGGTGAACGCGGATCTGGCGGCGGGCGCGGAGCGGGTGGTGGTGCTGGCGCCGGCGACGTCGGGGTTCGGGCCGATGCCGCGGTTGTCGGCGCAGGTGGCGGCGTTGCGGTCGGGGGCGCGGGTGGCGGTGGTGTCACCGGACCGGGCGGCGCGGGCGGCGATCGGCCGTAACGTGCTGGATCCGGCGCGGCGGGCGGCCGCGGCGCGGGCGGGGTTCGCGCAGGCCGAGGCGGTTGCCGCCGAGGTGGCCGGGGTGTGGGGCTGATCGCTTAGGCTCACCGCGCGTCGTCGGTCGATTGGTGGAGGTGCGCGGTGGGTGTGGGTGTCGGTGACCTGGTGGAGGATTTCGAGCTGCCGGACCAGACGGGTACGCCGCGGCGGCTGTCTGAGCTGCTGACGGCGGGGCCGGTGGTGTTGTTCTTCTACCCGGCGGCGATGACGCGGGGCTGCACGGCGGAGAGCTGCCACTTCCGGGATCTGGCGGCGGAGTTCGCGGCGGTGGGCGCGCAGCGGGTGGGCATCAGCCGGGACCCGGTGCAGAAGCAGGCGGAGTTCGCCCGGCGGCACGGGTTCGACTATCCGTTGCTGTCGGATGTCGACGGTGTGGTGGCGCAGCAGTTCGGGGTGCGGCGGCGGTTGCCGTTGGGGCCGTTGAGCATGCGCCGGATGACGTTCGTGATCGGCGCGGACCGGCGGGTGCTCGCGGTGATCCACAACGAGTTGGGGATGAACGAGCACGCGGACGGGGCGTTGCGGGCGCTGGGGGGTTGATCTTCCGGTTGTCGGGGCCGGCTGGTATCAAGGCAGCTGTCAAACACATGTACGGAAGAGGGCTGTGATGGCGGGCCAGGGTTTGTCCGAGGACGAGGTGCACGGCATCCGGGAGGCGTTGGCCGCCGGGCGGAAGCCCAAGGTGGTGTTCACGGCGTCGGCGGGGCAGATCGCCGGGCAGGTGGGCCAGGTGGTCGAGCTGACCGACCCCGAGGGTTCCGAGGAGTTCGTGGTGGTGCGCTTCGGCCGCGACGAGTTGCCCTTCTCCCCCGCCGACGTGGCGGTGGCGCCCCGGGGCACGGGGCGCAAGGTGGCCGAGGCGAAGCCGGAGCCGCAGGTGGAGCAGCCGCCGGCCGCGCCGGCGGAGCCGGAGTTCGTGTTGGACCGGGTGCCGGCGCCGCGTCGGGAGGAGTCGAAGGTGGAGCAGCAGGTGGAGGCGAAGCCGGCCCGGCGGGCGGTGAAGGCGGCGAAGCCGAAGGGCCCGGCGGGTCTGACGGTGACCCTGGCGTACGCCGACGGTGAGTGGACGGTGGCGGCGCAGCAGGGCGCCAAGGCGCTGGCGAAGCCGTACGTGGTGAAGCCGGCGGAGGCGTTGAGGATGGTGGCGCTGGTCGACGTGCCGGGGGTGCACGAGGCGGTGGAGCAGATCATGGCCGCGGAGCGGGCCGAGGCGGAGCAGCAGGCGGAGAAGCTGCGCGCGGAGCTCGCGGAGATCGAGGCGCGGCTGGCGGAGTTGCGCGAGGCGCGCTGACCGGTGCCGGTACGCGCCGCATCCTGGCCCACGTCGGCGAGGGTGTGGCGCTGACCACACCGGTCAACCGGTGGCTGATCTCGCGCGGCAAGGGCCACGCGGTCGTGCACGCCTACCACCACGCGCACTGACACCGACCACGGCGGCCGGGCCACCACCAGCGGGCGGCCCGGCCGGGCCGCCCGTCGGGCTCAGAAGTAGTCGAGCAGGTGCGCCGCTCCCCCGGCGGCCAGCAGGTCCAGGGCGCGCGGGTCGGTGCCGGTGGCGTGCAGCAGGCCGGCGTCGGCGACGGATGCGGCGCTGCTGGCGCCGTTGTAGAGCAGGGCGAAGCCGCGTACGGACAGGTGCAGGTCGACGTCGGCGGTGACGCGGGTGAGTTGGGCGGCGCCGTCGGCGACCGTCAGCCGCCAGGTGCCGGTGTTCCACTCGGCGAGCTCGTCGGTGAGGGTGAACTCGACGGTCCCGCGGGTGTGGGTGGGCCAGCCGCGGGCGGCGACGGCGCGGGTGACGTCGACGGGCCGGTGCATCCACGGTTCCTGTTCGTGTTCACGGACGGCTTCCAGCGGCAGGTGGGCGCTGACGGCGTCGCCGTCGAGCAGGCGCAGCCGCAGGGTGGGGGTGACGCTGTGCCAGCTGGCGAGGACGCCGACGAGTTCCCGGGCGGCGTCGGCGGTGGTGGCCAGGACGTCGTGGACGGTGAGCACGGCGTCGTCGCCGTAGCCGCGGCCGCGGTCCCAGCTGGCGTAGCCGACGAGCCGCCCGTCGTCCTCGACGAGGGTGAGCCCGTCGAAGGGCAGCGTGTCGGCGGTGGTGTGCGGGTCGAAGAGGTCACCGCGGCGGGTGAGCAGCCCGCGCCGGTCCCGGGCGAGGCGTTCGTAGAGGGCGACGACGGCCGGCATGTCGGCGGGCCCGCCCGCCCGGACGCTCAGGTGCGGGGCCGGGCGGTGTCGGGGCAGCGCCACCGTGGGCACATCGACGGTGCGCATCACTCCGGCGACGTCCCAGCCGCAGGCGCGGTAGGGGGCGGTGACGGTGGGGAACAGGGCGCTGACGGCGGCGCCGCGGTCGTGGGCGCCGCGCAGCAGGCCGGTGAGCAGGGCGCGGGCCAAGCCACGGCCGCGGGCCTCGGGGGCGACGGCGACCCCGGCGACGTCGGCGGCCGGCACGGCCCGCCCGGACCACCACTGCTCGTGGTGCAGGTCGACGGCCTTGCCGAGGAGCCGGCCGGTGTCGTCGAAGGCGCCGTAGCGGGTCAGGCCGGGCACCGCGACGGTGGCGTGCGGCGTGGGTTGGGGGTCGGAGCCGAAGGCGCGCCGACCGAGGTGCCACGCGTCGGTGAGGTCGTCGACGGTGAGCTCACGCACGTGCGGGGGGCTGGCCATCGGGCCACCATAGCGGCGCGGATCTTGAGGGCGGGCGGATTTTCCGGCGGGGAACAGCCCGCGGGGCCGGTGCGACCCCCTCGCCCCGGCCCCGCGTCCCGCGCCCCCGCAGGTTTTCAGTGCTGCGGGATGTTCACTACCCCGATTCGCTTGCGGAACACCCAGTACGTCCAACCCTGGTAGGCCAGCACGATCGGGGTGAAGATCACCGCCACCCAGGTCATGATCTTGAGGGTGTAGGGGGTGGAGGCGGCGTTGGTGGCGGTGAGCGTGCCGGCGGCGTCCAGGGTGGAGGGCAGCACGTTCGGGAACAGCGCCGCGAACAGGGTCGCCACGGCCAGGCCGATCGCCACGGCGGTGCCGGTGAACGCCCAGCCCTCCCGGCGTGCCTGGGCGGCGGCGAGCGCGCCGAGCAGGGCCAGGGCCGCGCCGACGGCGAACACGACGGCGGCGGTGCTGGAGCGGATGCTCAGCGTCCAGGTCAGGAACGCCACCGCGACCACCGCGGTGCCCACGCCCAGGCGCACGGCGAGCGCGCCGGCCCGCTCCCGGATCTCGCCGGTGGTCTTCAGGGCGAGGAACACCGCGCCGTGGGTGAGGAACAGCGCCGCGGTGGTCACCCCGCCGAGCAGCGCGTACGGGTGCAGCAGGTCGACCAGGCCGCCGACGTATTCGTGGTCGGCGTCCAGTGGCACGCCGCGCAGGATGTTGGCGAAGGCGACGCCCCACAGCACCGCCGGTACGACCGAGCCGACGAAGATCGCCGTGTCCCAGCGGCGCTTCCAGGACGCCTCGGAGCGCTTGTGCCGGTACTCGAAGGCCACGCCCCGGGCGATCAGGGCGAGCAGGATCAGCAGCAGCGGCAGGTAGAAGCCGGAGAAGAGGGTGGCGTACCACTCGGGGAAGGCGGCGAACATGGCGCCGCCGGCGGTGATCAGCCAGACCTCGTTGCCGTCCCAGACCGGGCCGATGGTGTTGATCAGGACGCGGCGTTCCCGGTCGTCGCGGCCGAGGACGGGCAGCAGCATGCCGACGCCGAAGTCGAAGCCTTCGAGGATGAAGTAGCCGGTGAAGAGCACGGCGACGAGGAGAAACCAGACGGTCGTCAGTTCCACGGTGGGCTCCGGGTCAGTAGGCGAAGGCGAGCGGGCGCTCGGCGTCGTCGTGGCTGTCGTCGATCGCGGGATCGGGGGTGAGGTCGGGTACGCCGGCGCGGGCGTAGCGGACGAGCAGCTTGAACTCGATGACGGCGAGGGTGGCGTAGATCAGGGTGAAGGCGGTGAACGAGGTGAGCACCTCGGTCAGCGAGACGCTGCGGGACACGCCGTCGCGGGTGAGCATCTCGCCGAAGACGATCCAGGGCTGGCGGCCCATCTCGGTGAAGATCCAGCCGAAGGAGTTGGCGAGCAGCGGCAGCACCGGCATGACCAGGCCGGCGCGCAGCAGCCAGCGGCTGGTGGGGGTACGGCCCTTGCGCTGGGACCAGAGCACCAGCAGGGCGATCGCGGCGGCGGCCATCCCGAAGGCGATCATGAAGCGGAAGCTCCAGTAGGTGACCGGGATGATCGGGGCGTAGCTGCCGGCGCCGTACTGGCTGGCGTACTGGGCCTGCAGGTCGTTGATGCCGTGCACGGTGCCGTTGGGGTCGCCGGTACCCAGGTACGACAGCAGGTACGGGATCTTGATGGCGAACAGCTCGCGGCTGCCGTCAAGGCTGCCGACGGTGAGCACCGAGAAGGAGGCGGGGCTCTCGGTGGTGTAGAGGCCCTCGGCGGCGGCCATCTTCATCGGCTGCACCTGCGTCATGATCTTGCCCTGGATGTCGCCGGTGATCACGACCAGGGCGGCGGAGACGAGCACCACCCACGAGCCGAACTTCGTGGCGAACCGGTACGCCCCGGTGTCGGCGCCGCCGCGGTTGCGCATCACGTGCCACAGCCCGACGGTGACCACCAGCGAGCCGGCGACCAGGAACGAGCCGGCCAGGGTGTGCGGGAAGGTGATCAGCGCGACCTTGTTGGTGAGCACGGCGACGAAGTCGGTGAGTTCGGCGCGGCCGGTGTCGGGGTTGATCCGGTAGCCGACCGGGTTCTGCATGAACGAGTTCGCGGCGAGGATGAAGTAGGCGCTGAGGTTGGTGCCGATCGCGGCGGCCCAGATGCTGGCCAGGTGCGCCCGCTTGGGCAGCCGGTCCCAGCCGAAGATCCACAGGCCGATGAAGGTCGACTCCAGGAAGAACGCGACCAGCGCCTCGATCGCGAGGGGGGCGCCGAAGATGTCGCCGACGAAGCGGGAGTAGTCGCTCCAGTTCATGCCGAACTGGAACTCCTGCACGATGCCGGTGACCACGCCCATCGCGAAGTTGATCAGGAAGAGTTTGCCGTAGAACTTGGTGAGCTTGAGGTAGCGCTCGTTGCCGGTGCGGTGCCACAGGGTCTGCAGGATGGCCACCAGGACCGACAGGCCGATGGTCAGCGGCACGAATAGGAAGTGGTAGACGGTGGTGACACCGAACTGCCAGCGGGCGACGTCCAACGCGTCCACCAGTAACCCCCAGCTGTTCATACTACGAGACGTAGTAAATACTACTGCCCGTCGTAGAGATTGCGGCAGGGTCGGGGGTCCCGACCCGCCCCGGGACCAATGACCCTGATCACCTCTGCCGCAGGGCCCGGGATCGGTGCCCACCATCACCCACCGGCGTGCGACCATCCAGCACTGATGGACACCCCGACCGCCCCCTGGCGGCCGCCACGGTTCTGGCGCGCCGCGCAGGTCTTCGCCCGCCTCATCGTCGCCCTGCTGGCCCGACTGGAGGTCAGCGGCGACGTGCCGGCCGAGCTGCGCCGCGGGCCGCTGATCCTGGCCGCCAACCACATCAGCCCGTTCGACCCGATCGTCCTCGCCGCGGCCTGCCAGGTCCGGGGCGTCGCCCCCCGGATCATGGCCACCGGCGGGCTCTTCCGCGCCCCGGTGATCGGGGCCCTGATGCGCCACGCCGGGCACCTGCGCGTCGACCGGGGCACCGCCGGCGTGCACCGGGCCCTCGACGACGCCGCCGCGGCCGTGGCGCGCGGCTCGGTGGTGCTGGTCTACCCGGAGGGCCGCATCGGCCTGGACCCGGGGCTGTGGCCGGAGCGCGGCAAGACCGGCGCCGCCCGGCTCGCCCTGGCCTGCGGCGCCCCGATCATCCCCGTCGCCCAGTGGGGCTCGCACGAGGTGCTGCCCTACCGGACACCTCAGGACATGCTGCCCGGCATCGCCCGCTCGCTGCTGCGCCGACCGGTGATCCGGGTGCGCTTCGGCGACCCGCTCGACCTGCAGGACCTGACCCACGGCGCGCCCGGCGCCGCCCGGCAGGGCACCGACCGGATCATCGACGCGATCACCGACACCCTGGTGCCGCTGCGCCGCGACGAGCCGGACCGGCCCCGGCACGTCGACCCGGGCCGCCCCGTCGACACCAGCCGCGCCCACCGCCGCCGCCCGCCGGGCTGACCCCACCGCCAACTCGCCCGACTCGGCCGGCGCGCCCGGTGGAGTCGGCGCGGGCCGGGTGGATTTGCCTTCGAGCGCACTCCAACGGTGAGAGTCTGCCCGGTAGGCAACGGCGAGGGAAGGCAGGCAGGGCATGAGCGAGCAGACGGTGCTGGTCACCGGCACCTCCACCGGGATCGGGCTGGAGATCGCGCTGGGCTGCGCGCGCGCCGGCTGGCGCACGGTGGCAACCATGCGCGACCCGGGTCGCGCCGACCGGCTGCGCGAAGCCGCCGACGCCGCCGGGGTCGCCGACCTGATCGACGTACGCCCGCTCGACGTCACCGACGCCGACGCGGCGGCCGCCGCCGTGGCGGAGACCGTGGCCGCGTACGGGCGACTCGACGCGGTGGTCAACAACGCCGGCGCCGGGCACGTCGGCACCCTGGAACAGGAGACCGTCGACGACGTACGGGCCGTCATGGAGGTCAACTTCTTCGGGGTGCTGCACGTCAGCCGGGCCGCGCTGCCGCACCTGCGGGCCTGTCGGGGCCGGCTGGTCACCGTCACCAGCGTCGGTGGGGTGGTCGGTCAGCCGTTCAACGAGGCGTACTGCGCGGCGAAGTTCGCGGTGGAGGGGTTCATGGAGTCCCTCGCGCCGGTCGCGGCGGGCGTCGGGGTGACCGTCGCCGTGATCGAGCCGGGGGCGGTGGCAAGCGAGTTCGTCGCCAACGTCGGCGTCGACCGGGACCGCGCGATCGAGCGGGCCGGGGTGTACGGGCCGGCGCTGCGCGCGTACCTCGACCGCAGCGCCGGGGCCTTCGCGGCGGCGCAGTCCCCGGCGGACGCCGCCACCATCGTCGTCGCGGCCGTCACCGGCCCGACCCCGTCGCCGCGCACGCAGACCTCGACGACGGCGCGGGAGTTCGTCCGGGTGAAACTGGCCGACCTCGCCGGGACGGCGGTCACCGACCTGACCTCCGGCTGGCTGCGCTGACCCGACCTAGCCGCCGGCCAGGAAGCGACGCAGGGAGGTGCTCAGCGCCGCCACGAACTCGTCCCGCACCTCGGCGGCGACCAGGTCCAGCGACAGGTACGGGTTGAGGTCCTCCAGCTCCACCAGCAGCAGCGCCCCGTCGACGGTGCGGCAGGCGTCCACCCGCTGCACGCCGTGGGCCAGGGTGTTCCAGCGCACGAAGCGGCGCGCGAAGTCCAGGTCCGCCCCGGTGGGCGCGTACGGCGCCAGCGCCCAGCGCCGCCGCGGGTCCGGGCCGTGCAGGGCGTACTGGAAGGCGTCGTCGACGAAGTAGAAGGACACCTCGTACCGGAAGGGCACCCGCGGCTGGATCAGCGACTGCCCGTCGACCGCCTCGGCGAGCCGGTCGCCCGCGACGAACCGCAGCCCGACGGAGTCGGCGCCGGCGATCGGCTTGACCACGTACTCGTCGGTCGGCGGCAGCCGGTCGACGTCGGCGAGCCGGTCGACGGTCGGGATCACCGGCTCGCCGGCGGCGGTCAGCTCCACCAGGTACCGCTTGCCCGCCATGTCGCCCCGGCCGGTCAGCGGGTTGTACACCCGCACGCCCCCGGCCAGCGCGGCGGCGCGGAACGCCTGGTACGCCTCCCGGTAGGCCAGGACCGGGCCGCTGTTGCGGACCACGACCGCGTCGAAGCGGTCCATCAGGGCGGCCGCGTCGCGCGGATGGCACAGCGCCAGGTCGAAGTCCTCGCGCAGCCGGGAGGTCAGGAAGACGTCCTCGTCGCCGTAGCGACGGCCCTGCGCCGGGTAGGCCAGGTCGGTGACGAACAGGATGCTGGGCCGCACGCGTCTCCCCCGCCTCACGCCGGTCGCGGCGGGCGCGCCGCGACGTCGCAGGGCACCGTACCGGGTGGCCGGACCGGCGACACGGGGTGCCCGCCGGCCGGTCACCCGCGGGCCACCGGGGCGAGGCATACTGCGCTGCGTGCTGACCCGATCCGGCTACCTCGACGCGCCCGCGCCGCTGGCCTTCGCCCACCGCGGCGGGGCCGCCGAGGGCGACGAGAACACCGTCGAGGCGTTCGCCCGGGCGGTCGGCCTCGGTTACCGGTACGTCGAGACCGACGTGCACGGCACCGCCGACGGGGTGGCCGTGGTCTTCCACGACGCCACCCTTCAGCGGGTCACCGGTGAGCGGGGACGCATCGCCGACCTGCGCTGGGCGGACCTGGCGTCGGTACGCGTCGGCGGGGCGGCGGTCGTACCCCGGCTCGACCAGGTGCTGGCCGCGTGGCCGCGGGTGCGGTTCAACATCGACGTGAAGGCCGACGGCGGGGTCACGCCGACGGTCGAGACGGTGACCCGGGCGGGCGCGGCCGGCCGGGTGCTGCTGGCGTCGTTCAGCGACGCCCGGCTGATCCGGCTGCGGGCCCTGACCGAGGGTCGGGTCGCGACCGGCCTCGGCATGCGCGGGGTGGCCCGGCTGCGGGTGGCGTCGCTGCACGGCTGGCGGCTGCGGCTGCCGCCGTCGGTGGTGGCCGCGCAGGTGCCGCCGCGCTACGGGCGGGTGCCGGTGGTGGACCGGCGGTTCCTCGCCTACTGCCACCGGTTGGGGTTGCAGGTGCACGTCTGGACGATCGACGAACCTGCCGAGATGCACGACTTACTTGATCTTGGGGTGGATGGCATCATGACCGATCACGTCGGCGTGCTGCGCGACGTCTACCGCAGCCGCGGCCACTGGGCCGCCTGAACACCGAGGAACCCCATGGCCGAGACCGTCACCCCCGCGGTGCAGGACCCACCGCCGGCGAGCACCCGCCGGGAACGCCGCGGCTGGTACCTCTACGACTGGGCCAACTCGGCGTTCCAGACCACCGTCATCACGGTCTTCCTCGGCCCGTTCCTCACCACCGTCACCGAGCTGGCGGCCGGCTGCGAACTCGGCGCGGACAGCTGCGACGGATACGTGCACCCGCTGGGCATCCGCGTCGCTGCCGGCTCCTACTACCCGTACCTGATCTCGCTGTCGGTGTTCCTCACCGTCTTCGTGCTGCCGGTCATCGGGGCGATCGCCGACCGGTCGACGCACAAGAAGCGGCTGCTCGCCGGCGCGGCGTTCACCGGCGCGGGGGCCACCATCGCGATGGCCTTCGTCACCGGCGAGCGGTACCTGCTCGGCGGCGCGCTGTTCCTCGTCGCCAACATCGCCTTCGGCGCGGCGGTGGTCGTCTACAACTCGTTCCTGCCGCAGCTCGGCGGCCCCGACGAACGCGATGCCATCTCCAGCCGGGGCTGGGCCATCGGCTACCTCGGCGGCGGGCTGCTGCTCGCGCTGAACCTGGTCGCGGTGACCGTGCTCAGCGAGGAGGGCAACCCGCAGCGCACCCTGGACCTGGCCCGCTGGTCCATCGTGTCCGCCGGCGTGTGGTGGGCGGTGTTCACCCTGGTGCCGCTGCGCTGGCTGCGCGAACACCCCACCGCCGCGGCGCTGGCCGGCGGCGGCAACGTGCTCACCGACGGCTTCCGCCAGCTCGGCCGCACCCTGCGCGAGGTCAAGGCGTACCCGCTGACGCTGTTCTTCCTGCTCGCGTTCCTGGTCTACAACGACGGCATCCAGACCGTGATCACCCTCGCCAGCCAGTACGGCACCGAGGAGCTGAAGCTGGAGCAGAGCACCCTGATCGTGACGATCCTGCTGGTGCAGTTCCTCGCCTTCGGCGGGGCGCTCGCCCTGGGCGCGCTGGCCCGGCGCATCGGCGCGTGGAAGACGGTGCTGCTGTCCCTGGTGCTGTGGACCGGCGTGATCATCGCCGCGTTCCGGCTGCCCGCCGAGGCGCCGCTGCCGTTCATGGCGCTGGGCGGGGCGATCGGCCTGGTCCTCGGCGGCAGCCAGGCGCTGAGCCGGTCGCTGTTCAGCCAGCTGATCCCCACCGGCAAGGAGGGCGAGTACTACGGCTTCTACGAGATCAGCGACAAGGGCACCAGCTGGCTCGGGCCGCTCGCCTTCGGGCTGGTGTTCCAGCTCACCGCCTCCTACCGGGTGGGCCTGGTCTCACTGCTGATCTTCTTCGTGCTGGGCTTCGCGCTGCTGGCCGCCGTGCCGATCCGCCGGGCCATCCTCGCGGCCGGCAACACCCCACCGAAGGTGCTCTGAGCCGAACCGATCGGGGCGCCTCGATGGACTAGGCTGCCCCGACGTGACCGACGACGCCGCTGCCGCCCCCACCTGCCTGGCCCGACCGCTGCCGGGCCCGGACGAGAACGGCATCGGCTGTGCCGCCGCCCGCGGTGTCGACGGGCGGCCGTTGCACGCCGCCGCGCTGAAGTTCTTCTGGGGGCCGATGGACTGCGGCAAGTCCACCATGGCGTTGCAGATGAACTACAACCACGCCCGGCAGGGCCGCCGCGGCCTGGTCACCACCCGCATCGACCGGTCGCTGGGCCCGCAGGTCACCAGCCGCATCGGCCTGGCCCACTCCGCCGTCGAGGTCACCGACTCCCTCGACCTGCGCGCGCTGGTCCGCGACACCTGGGCCGAGGGGGTACGCGTCGACTACCTGATCTGCGACGAGGCGTCCTTCTACAACGTCGAGCACGTCGAGCAGATGGCCGAACTGGTCGACGGCTACGACGTCGACGTGTACGCCTTCGGCCTGGCCACCGACTTCCGGTCCTGCCTCTTCCCCGCCGCGCAGCGGCTGTTCGAGCTGGCCGACGAGGTGGCCCGGATCCAGATCGAGGTGCTCTGCTGGTGCGGCCGGGAGGGGCTGCTCAACGCCCGGGTGGTCGACGGGCGGGTGGTCCGCGAGGGCGCGCAGGTCGTCATCGGCGACACCGCGGACACCGCCGACGTGCGCTACCAGGTGCTCTGCCGGCGGCACTACCGCTCCGGCGACCTCGGCCCCCGCTCCTAGAACGGGTCCCCGCAGACCCGCCACTCGCCGTCTTCCTTCACCACCGGCAGCCGGCGTTCCTCGGCGGCCCCACCCTCGCGGGTGACGCGGACGGTCACCTCACCGATCGGGCGGCCCGCCTTGGTACGCACCGACACGTCCAGGATCTCGTAGCCGCTGACCACCGGCGGGGTCTTCACCCAGCCGGTGAAGCCGACCTCGCTCCACCGGCTGCGCGCCTGGTCGCAGAGCCGGTCGTACGCCCGGTCGACCTCGCCGGCGGACAGCTCCCGGAAGAACCCGTCGGCGGTCTCCCGCACCGGGCCGCCGGCCTGCAGCACCACCTGCGCGTTCCAGGCGCCCAGCCCGGCCACGCCGACCAGGCACAGCGCCATCGTCAGGCCACCCAGCAGCAGACCGGTGCGTACCGGCCGGCGGGGCCGGGCCGGTCGGGTCCACGCCTGCTCACCGCCCATCACCTGCGACCGTATGCGCACCGTCCGGTCCGCGCAGGAACATCGCCCCCGCTGCGCGGCGCGCTCACCGACGTCGCCGCCGACCCCGGCGCGGTCGCGGTGGTGGTGCTCTGTTGAGGGGTTACCGCCCCAGTTGAGGGTTGAGCCGGTCTTCGCGCGCGAAGTCCGGCTCAACTTTCACAAGGAGCTTCAATGAAAAAATTAAAGTCATGGACGCCGGTGACATGAAGCAACACATCTGCGACTCGTACGAGGGGGTCACCGCCGTTGACGGCGGCGGCGACACGTATCTCGTCTACGACCCGCTCGGTGACCTGCCCGCCGACCGGTGGCTGCCGTTCGCCACGATCGTGACCGGCGACCGCTACGACACCGCCTCGGCGTTGGACCGGCCAGGGGCGTGGCGGCTCAACATCGGGCTGACCCGGGCGCGGTACCTGTCGTTGTTCCCGACGCCGCCGGCCGCCGTGGATCACACCCGCGCCGACACGCTGCTGCCGCACCCGGTCTACGCCCCGCAGCACTGGGTGTGCGTGGTCGACCCCGGCCCGGCGACCCGGGACCTGGTCTCCGAACTGCTCGCCGACGCGTACGACTTCGCCGTCCGCAAGCACGCCAACCAGCGCCGCCGCCGGCACGCCGACTGAACCTGCCAGAAGATGTCAGGTACCTGCGGCAGGGTTGCGGTCATGACAGTCACCGCCGACCTCGCCATGGTCAACCTGGACAGCTCCGCCCCGGCCGCGCACGCCGACTTCTACCACCGCGTCCTCGGCTGGGAGATCACCCACAGCGAAGCCGACTACGCCATGATCAGCAGGCCCGACGGCGTCTCGATCGGGTTCGGCCGGGTCGACGGCTACCAGCCGCCGCGCTGGCCCGACGAGGCCGCCGCCAAGCGCTACCACCTCGACCTGTACGTCGACGACCTGACCGTCGCGGAGAAGGAGTTCGTGGCGGCCGGTGCGACGAAGCCCGAGTTCCAGCCCGGCGACGGGCGCTGGGTGGTGCTGCTCGACCCGGTGGGCCAGCCGTTCTGCATCTGCCCCCGCCCGCGCGGCTGACGGCCGTCGCCCCCGGCCCGGCCGGGAGCGAGGGTGGGTCCTCCGCCTGGCGCGGCGCGGGTCAGCCGCGGCGGCGGGCCCGCGCCGCCCAGATCGCGTACGCCGGGTCCCGGTCGAGGTTGTGCCGGTCCCGGTCGTAGCGGCGGGTGGTGCGCGGGTCGGCGTGACCCATGGCGTCCTGCACGTCCTCCAGCGGCACGCCCTCGGAGCGGGCGGTGGTGGCGAAGGCGTGCCGCAGCGAGTGCGGCGACAGCTTCGCCGCCGCCGGAATGCCGGCGGCCAGGGCGAGCCGGCGGACCAGCCGGAACACCGAGTGCCGGTCGAGTCGACCGCCGGTGGCGGTGGCCAGCAACGGGCCGGTGAGCTGCTCCACGCCCACCCCCTGCGCGGCCGCCCGGTCGGCCAGGTACGCGTCGACGGCGTACGCGGTGCCGGGGGTCAGCGCCCGACGGCGTGGCTTGCCGCCCTTGCCGACGAACCGCACGCTGCGGTGCCCCCGCTCGGCGCCCAGGTCGTCGAGGTTCAGCGAGACCAGCTCCCCCACCCGCAGCCCGAGGTCGGCGAGCAGGGCGATGGCGGCCCGGTTGCGGGCGGCGGTCGGGCCGGTGTCGGTGTCGGCGGCGGCCAGCAACGCGTCCACCTCCTCGGGGGTGAGCCCGACGGTGGCCGAGTGGTCCCGGTCGACGCGCGGCCGGTCGGCGCCGGAGACCGGGTTCGCCTCCACCGCCCGCAGCTTGACCAGGAAGTCGTACCAGCTGGAGAGCGCGGAGAGCTTGCGGGCCACGGTCGCCGGGGTCAGCGGCCGGCCGGTCCGCGCGCCGAGGGTGGCCTCCAGGTCGCGGCCGTAGGCGTTGACGTCGAGGAAGTTGGCGTGCAGCGGGTCCAGCTGACGGGCGGCGCACCAGGCCAGCCAGCCGGCGATGTCCCGCCGGTACGCGGTGCGGGTGTGCTCCGACAGCCGCCGGTTGCGCAGCCACGCCTCGGTGAAGTCGACCGGCCCGGTCGGCAGGGCGGGCCGGGCCGAGGCGCGGGGCAGGACCGGGACGTCAGAACGCAGCATGTGAAAAAGGCTCTCAGCCTCGGCGGCCAATGACCACGAGGCGCGCCCGAGCGGATCCGTGGCGCGCGCTACCGTCGTCGGGTGCGCGCCAGCCGGCTGGTCTCCCTGCTGCTGCTCCTGCAGACCCGGGGGCGGATGACCGCCCAGGAACTCGCCGAGGCGCTGGAGGTCTCGGTGCGTACCGTCTACCGCGACGTCGAGGCGCTCGGCGCCTCCGGCGTCCCGGTGTACGCCGACCGGGGCCCGGCCGGCGGTTACCGGCTGCTCGGCGGCTACCGCACCCGGCTGACCGGGATGACCTCGGACGAGGCGGCGGCGCTGTTCCTGGCCGGGGTCCCCGGGCCGGCCGCGGAACTCGGCCTCGGCGCGGTCCTCACCGCGGCCGAGTTGAAGCTGCGCGCCGCCCTGCCGCCGGACCTGGCCGAGCAGGGCGACCGGATCCGGCAGCGGTTCCACCTGGACGCGCCCGGCTGGTTCCGGGACCCGGAACCCACCCCGCACCTGACCGCGCTGGCCGAGGCGATCTGGGAGGAGCGCCTGGTCGATCTCCGCTACCAGCGGTGGAAGCGCCCCCGCGAGGTCAGTCGGGTGCTGGCGCCGCTGGGCGTGGTGCTCAAGGCCGGCCGCTGGTACCTGGTGGCCCGGGCCGGGGAGCAGGTCCGCACCTACCGGGTCGCGGCCGTCCTGGCGCTGACCGTGCGCGACGAGCGGTTCGACCGGCCCGCCGACTTCGACCTGGTCGCCTTCTGGCGCGAGTGGACCGACCGCTACGAGCGCGGCGTCTACCGCGACGAGGCCCGGGTGCGGGTCACGGCGGCGGCGCTGGAGTTCATGGCGTACGTCTTCCCGCCGGCGATGAGCCGGGCGGCCCGGGCGGCGGCCGAAGCGCCGGACGCGCACGGCTGGCTGCACACGACGGTGCCGATCGAGTCGGTGCGGCACGGGCACACCGAGCTGCTGAAGCTGGGTGCGCAGGTGGAGGTGCTCGCCCCGGCGGAGTTGCGGGAGCTGATGGCGGCCACCGCCCACGCGATGGCCGCCATCTATCCGGGGCCGGCGGACGCGCCGCCCACGTCCACCGGCGATCCCACCGTCACGAGGTGAGCTGCTTGTGCCCGTTGCCGCTGCTGCCGGCGGTGACGGTGACCCGGCGCGGCTTGGCGCGCTCCGCGATCGGGATGCGCAGCGTCAGCACGCCGTTGTCGTACCCGGCCTCGAGGCGGTCGGCGTCGAGGGTGTCGCCGAGGAACAGCTGCCGGGTGAAGGTGCCCATCGGACGTTCGGCGGCGACCAGCTCGACGTTGTCGCCGGTGGGGCGGCGCCGCTCGGCGCGGACGGTCAGCACGTTGCGCTCGACGGTGCAGTCGATGCTGTCGGGGTCGACGCCGGGCAGGTCGAACGCGGCGTAGAAGTGGTCGCCGTCGCGGTAGGCGTCCAGGTGCATGACGGCGGGGCGGCTGGTGGTGCCGAACAGCTGCTCGGCGAGCCGGTCGATCTCACGGAACGGGTCGGTACGCATCAGCATGGTCGTGCCTCCTCGGTTCTCCTGGCCGAAGGTGCCGTAGTTGAGTCCGTACGACTCAACTTCCTCTTCTCTATCTAGCGCGCCGCGCGCCCGGCGTCAACTCACAGAGGACCTTCTCGAACCAGTGCTCGGCGTACACGTCGTCGTTGTAGGCGGGGATCTCGAGATAGCCGTGCCGGGCGTACAGGGCGCGGGCCTCGACCAGGTCGGCGCGGGTGTCCAGCCGGATCCGGTCGGCCCCGAGCGCGCGGGCGTGCCGCTCGGCGCCGGCCAGCAGCGCGGCGCCGCCGCCGTGGCCCCGGTGGGCGGGGTGGACGAAGACCCGGGTCAGTTCCGCCCAGCCCGGCCGCAGCCGCAGCCCGGCACAGCCGGCGGGTCGGCCGTCGCGGTACGCCACCAGCAGCAGCCCGGTCGGCGGGACGAGGTCGTCGCTGGGAGATTCGGCCACCGCCGCCTCGACCTCGCCGGGCCGGAGGTCCCGGCGGTGGTAGCGGCGGACGATCTCCTCGAAGTAGCGCCGAAGCAGAGCCGCCGCGTCGGGGTCGGCGGGCCGGGCCGGCATCAGCGTCCAGGTGCTCGGGTCAGTGGTGCGCACCCGTCGATCCTCGCGCCCGGGTCAACGCAATTCCGCTGACGACGGGACCGGCCCGGCCGGGGACGCGGCGGCGGCGCCCCCGCATCGGGGACGCCGCCGTCAGCCGTCGGTCGTCAGCGGGCGCGCCGTGGCAGGAAGGCGATCAGCACCGCGGCGACGGCCAGGTGCATCGTCCCCAGCATCACCTTGGCGCCGGTGGTGGCCTCGGTGGCGACGACGGGGACGAGGGAGAGCAGGGCGATCAGCACCGCGAGCGCGATCCAGACAACGGTGGCCCGCCGGCCGGCGAAGCGCTCCAGCAGGACCAGTCCGGCCCAGCCCACCAGCGCCGAGCCGAGGGAAAAGACGATGACCGGCACGACGCCGACGACGAACGCCGGCTGCCCGGGATTTACGACGGTGTAGTCGACGCCGGCGACGGCGCCCACGGTCCAGAGCACGACGCAGGTCAGGACGGTGACGGCCACACCGAGTGCGCGGCGGCGCAGGGACGAGGTCGTGGCGGTGGGATGCGCGGTCGCGGTCATGCGTGCTCCTCGGTCAGGGAACCAGACAGGTGCGACCGTACCAGATAGTTTTGTTCGGAACTATCCTGCTCGGGACTAGCAGGCGGGGTGCACGCCGCAGGCTCCGCCGCCGGCCAGCCGGCCGCCGGCCAGGGCGCTGATCGAGCGCAGGAACACGGCGCGGTCGGCCTCGGGCAGGGTGGCCAGCACGTCCCGCTGGATCCGGCCGGCGATCTCCTGCGCCTCGTCCAGGACCTTCTCCCCCTCCGGGGTCACCTCGACCAGCCGCGCCCGCCGGTCGCTCGGCGAGGGCAGGCGTCGGGCCAGGCCCGCGCCCTCCAACTGGTCCAGGGTCACCACCATGGTGGTCTTGTCGATCCCGCACAGCTCGCCGATCTGCCGCTGGGTCAGTCCGCCGGGCCGCGCCTTGAGCAGCACGCAGTGCGCGCGCGGGGAGATGCCCAGCCGGGCCAGGCCGGCAGCGTGCTCCGCCATCAGCGCGTGACTCGCCCAGGAGAGCAGGAACATCAGGTCGGGTGAGCCATCGAGCGAGCGGGAGGTCATGCCCCGAGGCTAACAACACCGTCCGGCACCAGATGGTTTGCGCCCCGGACGGTCACGGCCCGATGCGCCAGTAGATCCCCTGCTCACGGGCGAGCAACTGCTCGTCCACCAGGTGGCGACGCAGGGTCACGTGGTCCGAGCCGCCGCCGTCGCACCAGCGCCGCAGGATCTCGTCGACCGCCGGTTCCGGGTAGCGCACGCCCGGCTCGAACGCGGCCACGACGTGGGCCAGCAGCACCCGCCGCCGGCCGCGCTGCGCCGGCAGCCGCACCACCACCCCGTCGCGCAGGAAGCTGCGCAGCACCCGGTCCGTCGGTTCGTCCGCGGCGGCGTCCGGTGCCGGTGTCCGCGCGGCCTCGCGGAACCGGTCGGCGTCGACCCGCAGGTCAGCGCCCGCGTCGACGATCACCCCGGCGTCGACCAGGCGCCGCAGCGCGGTGAGCACCTGCCGGGTCGGCAGGCCGGTGCGGTCCGCCACCGCCGTCGCGTCGGCGGCGCCGAGCACGATCGCCGCGAAGACCTGTCGCCGTACGTGGTCGGCGAGGGCGCCCGCCAGAGCCTGGGCCGTCATGCCGGCCACCCTGCCAGCCGGCTCACCGGCGACGCCAGGCGTTTTCCCGGCCGGCTCAGGCCGTGGTGCGTTCCGCGTGCAGCGAGACCCGCCGCAGCAGGTCGGCCAGGAGTCGGCGCTCGTCCGGGGTGAGCACGCCGAGCAGCCGGTGCTCCTCCTGGCCGATCACCTCTATCGCCGCGTGCCAGGCCGCGCGCCCGGCCTCGGTCAGCTCCACGTCGACCCGGCGCCGGTCCACCGTCGAGGGGATGCGCCGCACGAAGCCGCGTCGCTGCAGGGCGTCGACCCGGGCGGTCACCGAGGCGGGCGCCATCGCCATGTCGTCGGCCAGCTCGCCGGGGGTCGCCCGGCCGCGCCGCCCGGCGAGGGCGTGCAGGGTGTCGTACTCGTGGGCGGGCAGGCCGAGCTCGGCCAGGGAGCGGTCCTTGACCGTGCGCAGGTGCCGGGTGAAGCCGGACATCCGGGTGACCGCCCCCTCGACGTCGGGGTCGAGTTCCGGCAGCACGGGCAGCCAGCGCTCGATGTGCCGATCGGTGCGGTCGCGTGCGGTCATGTCGCCACTGTACGTCGACAGCTAAATATTCGTTGACGAAATGTTCGGTGTCGAAATAGCTTGGCGGGGTGACACATCCACTCCGCGTACGCTCCTTCCGGCTGCTGTTCCTCGGCCGCACCGTCTCCGGCCTGGGCGACGCGGTCGTACCGGTCGCCCTCGCCCTGGCGGTGCTCCGCGCCACCGGCTCCACCGGCTCGCTGGCCCTGGTGCTGGCCTGCGCCATGGTCCCCCGGCTGCTCCTGCTGCCCCTGGGGGGCGTGGTGGCCGACCGGTTCCACGCCCAACGGGTCGCCGTGACCACCGACCTGGTGCGCTGCGCCGCGCAACTGGTGGTCGGGGTGCAACTGCTCGCCGACACCCCCTCGCTGACCCACGTCGCGGTGGCCGCCGCGGTCGGCGGCGCCGCCTCCGCCTTCGCCATCCCCACCGCCGCCCCGCTGGTCGCCGGCACCGTCGAGGCCGACGGGCGGCAACGCGCCAACGCCCTGCTGGGGGTGACCGCCAACGCCAGCCGGCTCGCCGGCCCCGCCCTGGCCGGGCTGCTGATCTGGGCCGCCGGCCCCGGCTGGGCGTTCATCCTCGACGGGATCTCCTTCGCCGTCAGCGCCCTGCTGCTGGCCGCCATCCGGGTCCGGCACGTGCCGGTGCCGCGCCGCTCCCTCGGCACCGACCTGGTGCGCGGCTGGCGGGAGGTGCGCGCCCGCGACTGGTACTGGACCAGCCTGGTCGGGCACGGCGTGTGGAACGGCGCCGCGGCCGTGCTGATGACCCTCGGCCCCGCGGTCGCCGTCGACCGCCTCGGCGGCGAGGGCGTGTGGGTGCTCATGCTCCAGGGCGGGGCCGTCGGCATGCTGGCCGGATCCCTGGCGGCCGCCCGGTTCCGGCCCCGCCGGCCCGTCCTGGTCGGCAACCTCGCCCTGGCCACGTACGCGGTCCCGCTGGCGTTGCTGGCCGCCGCGGCGCCCGCCCCGGCGGTGATCGCCGCGTACTGCCTCGCGCTGACCGCGCTGGGCTTCCTCAACCCGGTCTGGGAGACCGTGGTGCAGGGGCAGTTCGCGCCCGAGGTGCTCGCCCGGGTCACCTCGTACGACTGGCTGATGTCGCTGGGCGCGATGCCGATCGGCTACGCGGTCGCCCCGCTCGCCGCCGGAGCCTGGGGCGCGTCCGCGCCACTGGCCGGGGCGGCGCTGCTGGTCGCGCTCGCCTGCGCCGGCACCGCCGCCGTGCCGGGCGTACGGCGGCTGGCCTGGCCCGCCGCCCCGGCGCCGGAGCGGGCCGGGGCGGCGGTGGGCTGACCGGTCAGAGCACGTGGCCGGTGGTGGCGTCCACGTGCTCGGGGATCTCGTCGTGCCGGTCCCCGACACTGGGCGTGCCGGAGGGCTCGAACATCAGGATGGACGCCCCGTCCGCCGAGGACGGCCGGTGCGGGGTCCCGCGTGGCACCACGTACACCGCGCCGCGCGGCAGCACCACCGTCCGCTCGCCGTCGCCGTCGCTGTCGCGCAGCGCGATGTGCAGCTCGCCGTCGAGGACCAGGAAGAACTCGTCGGTGTGGTCGTGGACGTGCCAGACGTGCTCCCCGGCCACCTTCGCGATCCGTACGTCGTACTCGTTGACCCGGGTGACGATCCGCGGGCTCCACAGCTGGTCGAAACCGGCCAAGGCCACCGCCAGGTCGATCGGCTCATCGCTCATCGGCCCATCCTGGCACCGCCGCGCCCGCGCGGGTGGTCCCCGGCGGGGCGCTCGGCGTCCCCCGCAGGGCTCAGAGGAAGCGGTGCATGATGTGCAGGCCGACCCGCTTGCCGTCGGGCAGCGCGAACGCCTCCGGCACGGTGCCGATCACCGTGAACCCGAGCCGCCGGTACAGCTCCACCGCCCACGTGTTGGACTCGGCAACCGCGTTGAACTGCATCGCCGCGTACCCCTGCCGGCGGGCCCAGTCCAGGGCGTACTCGACCATCGCCCGGCCGACGCCCCGGCCCCGCGCGTCGGCGGAGACCATGAAACTGGCCGTGGCGACGTGCGCGCCGGGCCCGGGCTTGTTCGGGCCGATCTTCGCCGTGCCGAGGACCCGATCACCGTCCAGGGCGACCACGGTCACCCCCGGCGGCGCCTCCACCCACATGGCGCGTGCCGACTCCTCGGTCAGCTTCGGGTCGTAGACGAAGGTGTCGGCGGCGGCGACGACCTCCCGCACGATCGACCACACCTGCGGCCAGTCGGCGTCGGTGAACTCTCTGATCAGCATCGGGGCAAAGCTAACCGCAGCCCCGCCGCGACGCCAAATGGATTCGACGGTGCCGAACCGTGACCGGAACGGGACATCGGGGTACGCACCCGAGCGGTCACCATGGGAGCGTGGCCGTTCCCGTCACCGACCGCCCGGACTCGGCAGCTCCCGCCGGGCCGCCGCCACCCGGACCCCGCACGAACGGGCCGTGGCTGGCCGCCGGCGCGGTCACCGTCGTGCTGCTGGCGCTCGCCCACCGGTACGGCTACCACCGCGACGAGCTGTACTTCCTGCTCTGCGGCCGGCACCTGGACTGGGGCTACGTCGACCAGGGGCCGCTCGTCCCGGCCCTGGCCCGGGCGATGGACACCCTCGCCCCGGGCAACCTCGTCGTGCTGCGCACCCCGTCGGCGCTGATCGCCGGGGCCGCGGTGCTGCTGGTGGCGGCGCTGGCCCGCCAGTTCGGCGCCGGACGCGGCGGGCAGCTCCTCGCCGCGGGCACCGCCGCGGTGGCCGGGGTCGTCCTCGCCGCCGGGCACCTGCTCAGCACCACCACCGTGGACCTGCTGGTCTGGCTGGCCGCGGCGTACTGCGCGGTCCGGGTGCTGCGCGGCGACCCGCGCTGGGCGCTCGGCCTCGGCGCGGTACTCGGCGCCGGGATGCTCAACAAGCTGCTGCCCGCGCTGCTGGGCGTGGGCCTGCTCGCCGGGGTGGCGATCGCCGGGCCGCGCCGGCTGCTGCGCGACCGGTGGGTGCTCGCCGGCGTGGCGCTGGCCGCGTTGCTCGCCGCGCCGAACCTCGCCTGGCAGGCCGCGCACGACTTCCCGCAGCTCGCGGTCGCCTCGTCGATCGCCGACGGGGACAGCTCCTACAGCGGCCGCCTCGACGCCGTCGTGCTGCAACTGCTCATCATCAGCCCGATGGCGGTGCCGATCTGGGTCGCCGGACTGTTCGCCCTGCTGCGCCACCCTCGGTGGCGGGCCTACCGGGCGTTGGGTTGGGCCTGGCTGGTGGTGTTCGGCATCGTGCTGGTGGCCGGCGGCAAGGGCTACTACGACGCGCCCCTGCTGCTGGTGCTCACCGCCGCCGGCGCGGTCGTCACCGCCGACTGGGCGCGTACCGTGCCGCGTCGGGTCCTGCTGGCCGCCGCCGCTGTCGTCGCGGTCACCGGGAGCGCGGTGCTGCTGCTGCCCACGCTGCCCGCCGACCGGCTGCCCGGCTTCGTCGTCGAGGTCAACTACGACGCCGGGGAGACCATCGGCTGGCCGGCGTTCGCCGACTCGCTCGCCGCCGTGCACCGTGGGCTGCCGCCCGAGCAGCGGCAGCGCGCGGTGATCCTGACCGGCAACTACGGCGAGGCCGGCGCCGTCGCCCGCTACGGCCCCGCACGCGACCTGCCCCGCGCCTACTCCGGGCACAACAGCATGGCCGAATTCGGCCGGCCGCCCGCCGACGCCGACGTGGTGATCGCGGTCGGCTGGGACCGCCCCGACCAGCTGCGCGGCTGGTTCCGGCAGGTCACCCTCGCCGGTCGGGTCGACCAGCGTGTCGACGTGGAGAACGACGAGAACGGCGGCCCGATCTGGCTCTGTCAGGGCCTGCGGCGCCCGTGGGACCAGATCTGGGACCAGGAGGTACGCCACGCCGGCTGAGCGGAGCGTCAGACCGCCGTCGCCACCACCACGAACTCGCCGTCGTCCCCCGCACCCACCGGTTCTCCCTGCCAGCCACCGTGAATGCGCTGCACCCTGAATCCCGCCTGGGCGAGCGAGTCCCGCAACTCCCCCTCGGTACGGAACCGCAGCACCGCGTCGCCGCGCAGCTCGCCGTCGGCGAAGCCGAAGTGCCGGGTGAATCGCACGACGCCGTCCCGGGCGTCGGTCACCTCGGTCCAGGTGACCACGACGGAACCGTCCGGCAGGTGGACGGACCGCCGCGAGTCGACCGGGTTCCACCGCTCCCAGCGCCGGTCTGCCGGATCCCGGGAGTCGAAGAGCAGCCGACCACCCGTACGCAGCGCCCGACGCAGCGCGGCGAGGACCTGCCGCCACTCGTCGTCGTCCACCACGAACTGCGCCACGTGGCTGGTCATCAACGCCGCGTCGTACGCCCCACCGGGCAGCACCTCCGCGCCACCCTCGAGCCAGGTGACCCGGTCCGCGCCGGGCTTGGCGCGGGCCGCGTCCAGTGAGGCGCGGGCCGGGTCGACGCCGGTGACGGTGTGCCCGGCGGCGGCCAGGGCGAGCGCCAGCCGGCCGGTACCGCAGCCGAAGTCCAGCACCCGGGCGGCCGGCTCGGCGCCGACCTCGGTGCGGAAGAAGTCGTCGTCGGGGCCCCACGGGCACTCGACGTCGTAGACCGCGACGAGGCGGGGATCGGTGAACTCCGCGTTGCGCACCGCCGCACCTATCCCACCGGGCCGGAGGGAGCAAACCGGAAGTGGATCCCGTTGGGAGCGGCGGCATGCGCCAGCCCGGTGATGTCGCTGAATTCACTGAGCCGAGCGAGGGCCGCGTCGGCGGTCACCGTGTCGCTCAGCGACACGGTGATGCCGGCAAAGTGCAGCCAGGCGTCTGCGGCGACCGATTCGACTCCCAGGCTGTCCAGGTCACCGGACACGTTCGCCCGGACCCGGATGGCCAGGTCGCGCTGCTCCAGTATCTGCACGTGGATCGCGTCATAGCGGTGGTGCGCGAAGTAGTAGACGCTGGCCTCGCCCGGCTCGGCGAATCGTGAGCTGCTGGCCCTCCGGCCTGCCATGCTGCGCCACCCGTCCGCCTGGATCGGCAGCCACTCGAGGTCCAGGGTGAGTGGACTGCTCCCGTGATCGCGCGACACCGGCTGGAAGGGGAAGTGAAAGCTCCAGGTCAGCTGCGGTGCCAGTCCCAGCGTCGGGTTCTCGAACAACAGCCCCCGCCACTCACCGCCCTCGGCCGGAACGAAATCGCTGCGGTCCAGGGCGTCCTCGTCACCGACCTCGTCGATCATCGGTGCAGTCTGCCACCGCAGGGAAGCAAGCATTGGCCCGGCTCGTGGCGTACCTGGAACATGTCCTGTCTGGTTCGGTCTGACATGCCCGCTCAATGAGGACACCGCGTCATCCGAGGGCGCGCGGCCCGTGCCGCGCGCTTGCGTCGGCTGTGAAACTCGCTGTCCGGCTGTCGGAGCACGGTGATAGACAGCCGGAGTGGAAAAGACTCTGGAGTTCCCCGAGCTGCTGCGGCTGATCGACGAACGGTCGACCGCCTTCCGCGCCGCGGTCACCTCCGCGCCCAGCCTCGACGTGCAGGTGCCGACCTGCCCCGAGTGGACGCTGTTCGATCTGGTGCAGCACCTGGGCGAGGGGCGCCGCTCCTGGGCCGCCACCATCGCCGCAGGGCCAACCGCGTCGGCCAAGTCCGCATCGGAGGGCCCGGCTGCGCCTCGGGAGCGCGAGGCCCTGCTGGCCTGGTCGGCCGCGTCGACGCAGCAGCTACTGGACGCACTGCGGGAGGCCGGCCCGGATCACGGTTGCTGGACGTGGTGGGGTACGTCGCAGTCGCCGCAGACCTGCGGTGCCGTCGCCCGACACCAGCTCCAGGAGATCGCGGTGCACACCTACGACGCTCAGGTCACTCTGGGCGCCCCGCAGCCGCTGCCGGACGAGGTGGCACTCGACGGTGTCGAGGAGTTCCTGTTCGGGGTTGAGGAAGAGCGGTACAGCGGTTAGCGCTGAGAACGATCTTGCTCTGGGGATCTCACATATACGTTGCTGTCGTAGCTGACCGCCGTGGGCAAGCCACCGGCCAGTGCGCTGGTGCTGGGCATCGAGGAGGTCTACCCGCACTGCCCCAAGGCGCTGCTGCGCGGCGGGGCCTGGAAGCCGGAGCAGTGGCTGCCGGCGGACGCCCAGCCGACCTCGGCCGAGGTGACGCTGGCCCAGCTGCGGATGCCGGCGCTGACGATCGCCGACATCGAACAGGTGGAGGCGGACTCGCTGAAATACCGCTACGAGTGACGGGCCGCGGACCCACCGCCGTGCGCTGAGGCCGAGGTCGGCGCAGGGCGGTGGGTCCGTCGTCGCGTCCTATTCCTCCGGCTCCCAGGCGATCAGCTGCTCGAAGACGCGCCGGTCGCCGTCGAGCCGCAGCGAGTCCATCGGAATGCGGCCGTAGCAGAACATGACCAGCTCATTGGCCGTGCCCCGGGCGGAGACATAGGCCACCTCCGGGCCCTCGCCGGCGACCGGCGTGGGGAGGCGGGCGGTCCGGGCGCCGTCGGCGGAGAACCAGAGCCGCCAGGAACGGCCCTCGGTGGCGTGGTAGTCGATGACCGCGGGCTTGTGCGGCCACGCGGCCGTCGTCGCGACGCAGGTGGTCAGGAACTCGTCGACACCGTCGAGGGCCACCTCGTCCGGCAGCGGCTGCGGGGCGCCCACGGCGACCTGGGCGTCGTAGGTGTGCACGGCGACCTGCTGGAGCTGGTGCCGGGCGACGGCACCAGTCGTCTGCGGCGACTGCGAATCACCCCACCAGGTCCAGCAACCACGATCCGGGCCGGCCTCCCGCAGCGCGTCCAGCAGCTCCCCCGTCGACGCGGCGAACCAGGCCAGCAGGGCCTCGCGCTCCCGGGGCGCCACCGGGGCGGACATCGCCGGAGGAGCGTCGGCGGGCCCCGCGGCCACGATGGCGGCCCACTTGCGGCGCCCCTCGCCCAGGTGCTGCACCAGGTCGAACAACGTCCACTCGGGGCAGGTCGGCACCCGCACGTCGAGGCTGGGTGCCGCGGCGACCGCCGCCCGGAAAGCGGTCGATCGTTCGTCCATCAGCCGCAACAGGTCAGCGAACTCCAGAGTCTTTTCCACCGCGGCTTTGTACCACCCCCCCTCCGACAACCGACAGCGGATTTCCCCACCCCCGGCGGCGGGGCCACGCGGAAAATCCGTTGCCCGGCGGCCCACGGGTTGACCATGCTGACGCGCATGGATCAGTGACCAGTGGCGCACGTGCGCGATGAAGGCGGGTTCGAGTCACCTCCCCGTCTCGGTCCGCCGTGCCCCTCGAAGCCCGCACCGGGTGACCGGTGCGGGCTTCTTTCACGCGACGTGATCTGCGACGTCGCGCCAGCCGGCGTGCTCCCCGCCGAGACTCCGGCTGCCCGCCACTGGATCCGGGAGGCACCCCCCGGCGCGCCATCGCGCTGCCGGGCGCCTCCTGCCTAGACCTTGGAATCGCCGAAGCCATGAATAGTTCCCGCCATATCCGCGTGCCGGCCCACGGTCGCGGACCCGGCATCGACCGCAAAGCGCTGTGGGTGGTCAGCGAGCTCGGACTGCCCACCATCGTCAAAACCTGCGTGTCATGCAGGTCCACGCGGCACCGTCCCACCGGCAAGATCCGGGTCAACGCGAACCACAAGCTGCTCGACGTGTGGCTGCTGATCTGCTGCGACCTGTGCGGCCGCACGTCGAAAATCCCCGTCCACGAGCGCATCAACGTGCGGGCGCTGGACCACGAGCGGCTACTGAGGTTCGAGAACAACGATCCGGCCATAGTGCGACAGCTGACCATGGACGCGACGCTCGCCCACAAGGCCGCCTACCAGCTCGACTGGACCGGCACCTGGCAGCTGGACACCGACATACCGTTCTACGACCTCCAGCGCGAGGATGCCGCGCCACTCGAGGTCATCATCAGGTTCGAGCTCCCGGCACCCATCCGGGTCGAGAAGCTGCTCACCGCCGGGTTCGGCCTGAGCCGTCCCGCCGTGCGAGGCATGGTCGACTCCGGGCGCATCCGCCTGCCCCTGCCCATCGACGCCAAGGCCCGCGAGGACTTCACCTTCCTTGTCGTCGCCGCCCCACCGCTGTCACCCGAGCGGGCAGGAGGTGCCACCCCACGGCGCGATGACCTGCGCCGTGGGGCGGCCCGTACCATCCGGCCCGCCGGCCGTCGCGGTCGGCGGGCCGGCCCAGCGTGCGGCGGCTCACTTGAATGTGCCGGCCTTCGCCCGTACGGACATGCCTGCGTGCGAATCCCGCGCATCAAAGACCTCCGTGATTCTGACGGCCTGCGGTGGCCCCGCGCGGACGGTCTGCGGTGGCCCCGTCGTGGTGAGGCGTGCGGTGGTGTGACGGCCCGATTTGGCCCCACCCCGGCCTGCCGCAGGAGATCAGATCAGTGACTGTGCGTTAGATATGTAGGCGCTCGGCTTCAGGCCGAAGCTGCCACCCGACCTTTTCGATGACTTCGCGAGCTGCCTCCGTAACAGGCCTTGCGTGGGTCGACACCTGAAAGTCTCGGATCCTCGCAAGATCGCTCCGCTGCTGATAGAGATCGACGAAGTTGCGCAGCCGGCTGCGCCAGTACTCGTTCGGTTCCCGGGCAGTGACCCGTTCCTTCAACCGTCTCAGGTGCGGTCAGCTCGCAGATGACGAACCGTGAGCCCGGCACGGCAGCGCGAAGCTGCACCCGTTCGTCCTCGTCCGCGATAACACTGGGAATGACGAGCCGCAGGCCCGCAATAGCCGCATAATTGGGCCAGATAGCCCTGAGATTGTTGCACGCGAAAGACCGGTCGGGGTGCGGGTAGACCATGTTGAGGCCATCGAGGTCGATCACCGCGTTCGCCAAACCGGACTCACGCAGCAGTTCTGCTATGGCGCCCGACAGGGTGGACTTTCCTGAGCCGGCGATCCGTGCAGGATGAGTACGTCCGCGTTGTTCACGAGCGTAGCCACCCGGGCCGGATGCCTGTGACTTTGCTGCGGCCTTGGCCTCGGGGCGCAGGAGGTGGAGTGTCGTCGATTGTCACACGGACGGGTCCCAAGCGATGAGCTGGTCGAAGATGCGGCGGTCGCCTTCCAGCTTCAGGGAATCCAGCGGTATGCGGCCGTAGAACATCAGGACCAGGTCACTGGCCGTGCCGCGGGCGGCTGCGTCGACCGGGTCCGGGTCCTCGCCGGCGGCGGGCGCGCCGAGGCGGGCGGCCCGTGCGCCGTCGCTGGACAGCCGGAGGCGCCAGGAGCGGCCCTCGGTGGCGTGGTATTCGACGACGGCGGGTTCGTGTGGCCAGGCGACCGTCGTTGCGCAGAGGGTGAACTGGCAGTCGTCGAATCCGTCGAGGGCGACCTCGTCTGGTAGCGGCTGCGGGGCACCCACGGTGAGCTGGGCGTCGTAGGTGTGCACTGCGATCTCGGGAACCTGGCGCCGCGCCCATGCACCGGAGGTTTGTGGTGACGGCGAGTCATCCCACCACGTCCAGCAACCGCGGTCCGGGCCGGCTTCGCGCAGCGTGCTCGTTAGTTGTTCGATGGACTCGGTCCACCAGGCCAGGAGGGCCTCGCGTTCCCGAGGCGCACCCATGCCGTCCTCCCAGGCCGACTTGTCTGGGGGAGCGTCTGCGGGCCCTGCGGCGACGATGGCGGCTGATTTGCGGCGGCCCATGCCGACGTGTTGCACGAGGTCGAACAGCGTCCGCTCGGGATGGGTCGGCACCTGCAGGTCGAGGCTGGGTGCCGCGGCGACCGCGGCGCGGAAGGCGGTCGACCGTTCGTTGATCAGCCGCAGATGATCAGAGAACGTCAGAATTTTGTGCACCCCGGCTTTCTATCACTGTGCTTCGGCAACCGGACAGCGACCGACTGGTCGCACCGGCCCCTGGACGAGATCTACGCGGCGGTGTTCATCGACGCCATCGTGGTCAAGGTGCGAGACGGGCAGGTCGCCAACCGGCCGTTCTACGCCGCGATCGGCGTCACCCTCGACGGAGACAAGGACATCCTCGGCCTGTGGGCCGGCGCCGGTGGCGAGGGCGCGAAGTTCTGGATGAGCGTGCTGACCGACCTGCGCAACCGCGGCGTCAAGGACGTGTTCTTCCTCGTCTGCGACGGCCTCAAAGGCCTGCCAGAGGTCGTCACGAACGTCTGGCCCCAGACCGTCGTGCAGACCTGCATCATCCACCTGATCCGCAACACGTTCCGGCTCACCTCACGCCGGTACTGGGACGAACTCAAGCGCGACATCAAGCCGATCTACACCGCCGTCAACGCGGCTGCGGCCCCGGCAGCCTTCGACGACCTCGCCGACAAGTGGGGCGGGCGGTATCCGGCGGTGATCCGGCTGTGGGACAACGCCTGGGCCGAGTTCATCCCGTTCCTCGACTACGACCTGGAAATCCGCACCGTCATCTGCTCCACCAACGCGATCGAGTCGCTCAACGCCCGCTACCGGCGGGCGGTCAAAGCCCGCGGCCACTTCCCCAACGAGCAGGCCGCGTTGAAGTGTCTGTACCTGGTGACCCGATCCCTGGCCCCCACCAGAGCAGGCAGAACCCGATGGACGATGCGCTGGAAACCCGCGCTGAACGCCTTCGCCATCACCTTCAGCGACCGCTTCCCCGCCGCTGAAGCCTACTAACCAAGATCGCCGGAAACACCGTTCACGAGACAGCCCCGCTGCCGGCGAGGACCCGGACGCGGCCGACGCCTCCCTCCGAGGCACGGCCAGTGAGCTGGTCCTGGCCTTTTACGGGCGTATTCCGGTGGACTCCCTGAAGCTCGACGGCGACCGACGTCTCTTCGAGCTGCTCATAGCCTGGGAGCCGGATATGTAGGACGTGACGATGCGCCGCCTCTCGTCGGGGACGGCGTCACCCGGGCCAGACGCAAGGCGACCGCCGCTGCCGTGCGGCTGGTCGTCGACCACTGCCGCTCATCCAAGCGCGTACGAGGGCTCCTGTGCACAGGATGCAACTCGGCCCTGGGCCACTTCAGGGACTCGCCCGAGACCCTCACCGCGGCCCTGCGCTACCTCCACGAAGCTAATCCCTACCTCAAAGTAGGAAAACAACAGAACAGACATTATGATGCATCGCCTCTTTGCCCGTTATGCCCGAGCAAATTACTGGATTGTCGTTACTGGTTATCCAATAAACCGCCACGCCTCTCTGCGGTGCGCTGCGAAGGTTCTGGCAACGTCGGCACGATGGCGACCGTCAGCTCGGCGGCGCGGTGCTCGCGGTGGTCGCGGTGGTCGTTCAGCGGCAGCTCGCCGGGGGCGCGGGGGCGAGCCTCGACCCGGTCGTCCGGGCGGCGGCGGCGCCGCGACGTTCTGGTGGGTGGGCTTCATCCAGCTCGCAGCGCTGCCCGCACTGCTGCTGCCGCCCGCCCGCAGTCCACGGCGGGGGCCTGATCGTCGTCGCGAGCGGCCACCGGCTCGGGGGTGGTGGGCGCCCGCGACGACGATCAGGTCAGCGCGAGCGCTGCCACGGAAAACGCCAGCGGCGGCGGGCCCGCCGGCCGGCAGTGGTCGCCGGCTCGGTGGCAGCGGCCACGACAGCCGCCGACCGCTGTTCCCGGTCGGCCCGCCAGCGTCGTACCGTCTCGTCGACGTTGACCGGCCGGACCACGACGCGCGGGCCGGTCGGGGTACGCAGCCAGGCGACGATCTCGGAGTTCAGCACCGCCACGTACGCCCGGACGGACTCCTCGGTGGGCAGGTCACGAACCTCGTCGGGGACCTGTTCGACCCGCCGGCGCAGCTGCAGCGGCGTCGGCAGCAGCAGATCGCTGGGCAGCGCCTCCCGCTCCAGGAAACTCTTGATCCACCATGACTCGTCGTAGGGGGCGCCGCGGCCCGGGATCGGCTTGCCCATGCCGGGCAGGTTGTCGAAGTCGCCGCGCTCCACGGCGGTGCGGATCTGCGCCTCGACCGCCGCTTCCCACGCGTTGCTCACGTCGCCCACCTCCCCGGACCAAGGTATCCGCCGTACCGCCGAGGTTCAGCGTCCCGGCGCGGCCGGGCATTCCCGCCGGCGGGCGGTGGCGGCGGCCGGGGCGTAGATTCCCGGCAGGGTCGACGCGGGTCGGAGGAGGCAGCGTGCGGGAGTGGCTGATCGGGCTCGGCGTGGCGGTGGCCTGCCTGCTGGCCAGCTGGGCGCTGCTGGTGCTGCTGGCCCGGCGGCTGCCGCCGGGCATCCTGCGCGACCTGGCCGCGTTCATTCCCGACTGCCTGACCACGGTACGACGGCTGCGCGCCGACCCCCGGGTCCCCCGCAAGGCGAAGATCGCCATCGTGCTGGCGGGCCTCTGGCTGGCCAGCCCGATCGACCTGATCCCGGAGTTCCTGCCGGTGATCGGCCCGCTGGACGACATCGTGGTGGTCGCCCTCGCACTGCGCTACGCGGGCCGGCAGGTGCCGCGTGAGGTGCTGCTCGCCGCCTGGCCCGGGGAGCCGCGGCTGCTGCTGCGGCTGCTCGGCCCGCCCCCCACGCCGCCGGCGTGAGCCCGGTCGAGACCCTGCTGGTCGCCTCGGCGGCCGCCTTCGCCCTGGCGCTGCTGTCGGCGGTGACCGGTTTCGGCGGCGGCGTGCTGCTGCTGCCGGTCTTCACCGCCCTGTTCGGGCTGCGGGTCGCGGTGCCGGTGCTCACCCTGGCGCAGCTGTCCAGCAACGGCGCCCGGGTATGGCTCAACCGCCGGGAGCTGTGCCCGCCGCTGGTGGGCCGGTTCGCCGCCGGTGCGGTGCCGTTCGCCCTGGCCGGGGCGTTGCTGCTGGCGCACGCCCCGCTTGCCGCACTCAAGCGGCTGCTGGGGGTGTTCCTGCTGGCGGCGGTGGCCTGGCGGCGGCGCGGGCCCCGGCCGGGGCGCCCCCGGCAGCGGACGTTCACCGTGGTCGGCGCCGCGTCCGGCCTGGGCTCGGCGCTGCTGGGCTCCGTCGGGCCGCTGACCGCGCCGTTCTTCCTGGCGTACGGGCTGACCCGCGCCGGGTACGTCGGCACCGAGGCGGCCGGCGCGCTGACCCTGCACCTGGCCAAGACCGCCGGGTACGCCGCCGGCGGCCTGCTGGACCGGCAGGTGCTGCTGCTCGGTGCGGCGTTGACCCCGGCCACCCTGCTCGGCGCGGCCGTCGGGCGGCGGGTCGTGGCCCGGCTCGACGACCGGGTCTTCGTGCTGCTGGTCGAGGTCGGCCTGGTCGTCGCGGGAGTGCTGTTCCTGCTGGGCGGGTGAGGTCAGTCCCGAAGGCGCACGTGGCGGTGCCCGTCGCCCGGGTACGGCGGCCGGGCGGGCAACACCTCCACGAACGCGTACCCGCTCTTCTCCGCCACCCGGCAGGACGCCGGGTTGTCGACCTCGTGCAGCAGCTCCAGCCGGGTCAGTCCGGTCGCGGCGAAGCGGGTGAACGCCCAGCGGCTCACCGCGTCCACCGCGCGCGGTGCCACCCCGCGGCCCCGGGCCGCCGCGGCCGTCCAGTAGCCCACCTCGGCGTCCGGCCGTCCCGGCGTGACGTCCTTGAGGACCACGCAGGCGAC
The DNA here is from genome assembly GCF_900091515.1 of Micromonospora purpureochromogenes. Taxonomy (NCBI): domain Bacteria; kingdom Bacillati; phylum Actinomycetota; class Actinomycetes; order Micromonosporales; family Micromonosporaceae; genus Micromonospora; species Micromonospora purpureochromogenes. Next base: position 3,915,573 of record NZ_LT607410.1, read on the forward strand.
GAGCCGCTGCCCGCCGTCGACCGGGTCCGTCTCGCAGACGGCGAAGCAGAAGCGGCGGCCGGCCGCCCAGCCCTGCCGGTGCCGGGCCACCCAGCGGCGGGCGTCGGCGACGGTGCGCACCGGGCGCCGGGTGCGCGCCCGCAGTTCCGGATCGCGGTAGATCTCCCGCAGCGCCTCGACGTCGTCGTCGCGCCACGGGCGCAGGACGAGCTCGGCGGCGGTGGACGCGGTGGCGGGCACCCGCAGGACGACGGACATCACAGCAGTGTCACCGCTGAACGGGCCGGCGCAAAGCTGCGGTGCGTACGGCGCAGTGGTTCCCGGCGTAGGGTCGGGGCCGGCACGGGGAGGGGCGGTGCGGCGATGGTGACGGTGGGCGCGCTGGTGGGAATGGGTCTGGTGGCGCTCGGCCTGGTGCTGACGCCCGGGCCGAACATGGTCTACCTGGTGTCCCGGTCGGTGACCCAGGGCCGCCGCGCCGGGTTGGTCTCCTTGCTCGGGGTGGCGGTCGGTTTCCTGGTCTACCTGGCCGCCGCGGTGGCCGGCATCGCCACGGTCTTCGTGCTGGTGCCGCCGCTGTACACGGCGGTGAAGCTGGCCGGCGCGGCGTACCTGCTGTGGCTGGCCTGGCGGACGCTTCGCCCGGGCGGGCAATCGGCGTTCACCCCGACGCCGCTGCCGCCGGACCGGCCACGCCGACTGTTCACCATGGGCCTGGTCACCAACCTGCTCAACCCGAAGATCGCCATCCTGTACGTGTCGCTGCTGCCGCAGTTCGTCGATCCGGCGCGCGGCCACGTGGCGGTGCAGAGCCTGCTGCTCGGGCTGACCCAGATCGTGATCGCGCTGACGGTCAACGCGCTGATCGTGCTGACCGCCGGTTCGGTGTCGGCGTTCCTGGTCCGCCGGCCGGGTTGGGCGCGGGCGCAGCGGTACGTGATGGGCACCGTGCTGGCCGGCCTCGCGGTGCGCATCGCCGCGGACCGTTCCCGGGCCGCCGTCGCCACCGGCTGACCCGTCCCGGCCGAACGGTTGGCACCGGGCCGCAGAGAGCGTCGGGTCGGCGCAGCGCCGGGTGCCGCTCGCCGGGCCGTGCATGCCAGGTCGGGGCGTCCTCGCGCAGCGTGGTGTCGATGCGCAGCCGCGCCCACTCGTCCAGCTCCGGCAGGTCGTCCGGGGCGAACCAGCCCACCTCGGTCGACTCGTCGCCGTCGGCGCGCGGCTCGCCACCCACCGGCGCGCAGCGGAACCACACGTTGAGGTACTCGCAGACGTCGCCGTTGGGGTAGACCACCGGGTGGGTGGCGACGCCACCGACCCGCTCGACCCGGACCCGCACGCCGGTCTCCTCGAAGACCTCCCGCACCACGGCGTCGGCCGGCTGCTCACCCGGGTCCACGATCCCGGCCGGCACCAACCAGCGGCTGTTGTCGCCCCGCCGGGCCAGCAGCACCCGCCCGGCGTCGTCGCGCACCACGCCGCTGACCCCGGGCAGCAGGAGCAGGCCGTGGCCGATGTGGGCGCGCAGCCGGGTCACGTACGCGGGGACGGGCACCGGCACACGCTAGCCGGTGGCGTCGCGGTGCCGGCGGACCATCCCGGCGGCCAGCGGCGCCCCGTCGAGGTCACCGGCGGCGATCCGGCCCGCGACGGTACGGCGCACCATCCGGTCGGCCAGCGCGGGCGCGTGCCGGGCGAGGGCCATCTCCAGCCGGCCCCGGGCGGTGGTGGCCACGTCCCGGGGCGCCCGGCGGGCGGTGGCCGCCCGCAGGATCGCCGCCACCACTCCCTCGACGGGTTCCATCCGGGACACCCCGCCAAGCGACAGACCGGCCTCGGCGGTGCTGTCGTGGATCGGTGAGGCGACCATGCTCGGGTAGACGACGCTGACCCCGACGTGGGTGCCGACCTCGTGGCGCAGCGCGTCGGCGTAGGCGACCAGCGCTCGCTTGCTCACCCCGTACGCGGCGGCGAGAGGCAGCGGCAGCACCGCCATCCGGCTGGCCACGAAGATCACCCGGCCGCGGGCGGCGACCAGGTCGGGCAGCGCGGCGGCGGTGGTCCGCCAGGCGGCGAGCAGGTTCACCTCCAACTGCTGGCGGACGATCTCGTCGGGAGGCAGCTCCGCCGGGGCGGGACCACCGACGCCGGCGTTGTTGACCAGCAGGTCCAGCCCGCCGAGGCGGTCGACGGCGGCGCGTACGGCGGGCGGGACGGCGCCCGGGTCGGTCAGGTCGCAGCCGAGCACGGGCACGCCGGCGGCGACGCCCGGATAGCGGTCGACGCCGACGACCCGCGCCCCGGCGGCGTGCAGCGCGGCGCAGAGCTGCCGGCCGAAGGTGCCGTGCGCGCCGGTGACCACCGCCCGGCGGCCGACCAGCCCGCTCACGCCGGCACCCGGGTGGTGGCGGCAGCCCGGCGGACGCCCTCGTCGAGTTCCCGGGCGAGCTGGGCGAGGTAGGCGTCGAAGTCGACGCGCATCGCCGGGCGGCGGTCGCCCCAGCGGTCAATCGCCGCGCGCAGCTCCGCCCGGATGTCGGCGTGCTGCCGGGCCGGGTCGGGCAGCGCGTACGTGCCGGCGAGCTGGGCGGCGACCAGCCGGGCCTGCGCCTCGACGAGCGGGAACGCCGCCCCGGTGGACTGCATCAGCCCGACGAAGGCCAGGCCGGGCACGTCGGGGTGGAAGACGTGCCGGTACAGCGGCAGGGCGTCCGGCCGGTCGCCGAGCAGCGCCGGGTCCAGGAACGGCAGGTCCACCCGGTAGCCGGTGCACCAGATCACCAGGTCGACCTCGTCGGCGCGGCCGTCGGTGAAGGTGACCCGGTCACCGTCGAAGCCGGCGATGCCGGGCCGCACCTCGATCTCACCGTGGGTGAGGCGGGACAGCAGCCCGTCGGAGAGGGTGGGGTGGTCCTGGAGGAAGCCGTGGGCGGGGGCGGGCAGGCCGTAGCGGGTCGGGGGTCCGACGGTGGCGGTGAGCATGGTCTGGCTGATCCGTTGGCGCAGCCGCCACGGCAGCCGGCGGGCCAGCGCCCCGTTGAGGGTGTCCGACGGGCGGCCCAGCAGGTGCTTGGGCACCACCCACACGCCGCGGCGCAGCGACAGCAGGGTGCGCGCGCCGGCGTACGAGGCGTCGACGGCGATGTCCATCGCGGAGTTGCCGCCGCCGACGACCAGCACCCGCCGGCCGGCGAGCTGTTCGGGCCCACGGTAGCCGTGGCTGTGCAGCTGCCGGGCGGTGCAGGTGCCCGGGGGCGGCGGGACCGGTGACTTCGGCACCCGGTTGTGCCCGTTGGCGACGACCACGGCGGCGACGCTGACGCTGACCGGCCCGTCGGATCCGTCGGCGTGCACGGTCCACCGGTCGCCGGCCTGCGGGACGACCCGGTCGACGGTGTGCCGCAGCCGTACCGACTCGTGCAGGCCGAACCGGTCGGCGTAGTCGGCGAGCCAGCCGGCGACCCGGGTGTGGTCGGGGTAGTCGGGCCAGTGCGCCGGCATCGGGTGGTCGGCGAACTCGGTCCGCCGCCTGCTGGTGTTCAGGTGCAGCGTCCGGTACGCCGGCGAGCCGGGCGACCCGTAGACCCACAGCCCGCCGACCCGGTCGCCGGCCTCGAAGCAGACTGCGGGCACGCCGGCGTCGGCGAGGGCCTTGAGGGTGGCCAGCCCGGCCGCGCCCGCCCCGATCACCGCCACGGACGGTGGTGCGCCCATCCCCGCCTCCCCTCCCGCGCCAAATCCAACGACTGTCGGATAATGGGCGCGGGTGGGGCCGCGCGTCAAGAGCCGTACAGGCCGTCGAGGAAGCGGTGCACGAAGGCGCGGAACTCGCGGCGCTCGCGGGCCTGCGATCCGCCGCCGGCGGCCAGGGCCACCACGTGCCCGTGCACCGCCCAGACCAGGCTGCGCACGGTGACGTGCGGGGTGGGCTCGGCCAGCGCGCCGGTCGCCGCGGCGGCGGTGAGCAGCTCGGCGACCAGCCGGTACAGCGGCGCCGCGTACCGCTCGTCCAGCTCGGCGTGGCGCTGCGGCTCCAACCAGCGGCGCAGCCACAGCGCGGTGGTCTCCGGCCGGTCCTCCAGGAAGTCCACGAACACGTCGACCAGTTCGTGCAGCGCCCGCAGCGCCTCACCCGGCCCCGCCTCGAGAGCCGTCCGGGCCCGTGCCGTCGCCTCCTCCAGGGCCCCCCGCTCGGCGGCGAACACCCGCCCGAAGCAGGCGTCGTAGAGCTGCGCCTTCGTACCCGTGTGGTGGGAGACCGTGGCCACGTCGACGCCGGCGGCGGCGGCGACCTCCCGCAACCCGACGGCGTCGAAGCCGCGCCGGGCGAACAGCTCGGTCGCCGCGGCGAGCACCACCTCACGGGTCTGCCGGGTCTCCTCACGGCGGGGACGGCCCGGGCGGCGTCGGGGCATGGTCATGCCGGCCATTGTGCCCCTACAATCCAGCATCCGTTGGATTGGCCGGGAGGAGACGCGGCATGACCGGGCTCGACCAGCAGCCGACCAGCGCGGACGCGGCGGCCCTGCCCCGCGGTCCGCTGCTCGGCTTCGCCGCCGGCTCGCTCGGCATGGGCATCTGGGTCACCGTGCCCGGCCTGCTGCTGCTCTACTTCCTCACCGACGTGCTGGCCGTCGCCCCCTGGCTGGCCGGGTTGGCGCTGCTGCTGCCCAAGGTCGCCGACGTGCTGCTGCACCCGTGGGTCGGGCACCGCTGCGACGTCGAACAGGCCCGCCGCGGTGACCGGCGGCGGCTGTTGCTGCTCGGCTGCGCCCTGCCGGTGGCCTTCGCGGCGCTCTTCGCGGTGCCCGGCGGGCTGACCGGCGCGCCCGCCGCCGCCTGGGTGGCGGTGTTCTTCGTCGCCGGCAACCTGCTCTTCGCCGCCTACCAGGTCCCCTACCTGGCCACCCCCGCCGACCTGCGGATCGGCTACCACGAGCGGACCCGGCTGATGGCCTTCCGGATGGTGGTGCTGACCCTCGGCATCCTCGTCTCCGGTCTGCTGGCCCCGCTGCTGACCGGCGGGGACGCCGCCACCCGGGGCGGCTACCAGCGGATGGGCGTGCTGCTCGCCGTCGGGATGCTGGCCGCCATGCTGGTCGGCGTCGCCGGCATCGCCCGGCTGCGCCGGGCCGCCGCCGCGGGCGCCGCCCCGCACGCCGGCGGCTGGCGGGCGCTCGCCGCCGCCCTGCGCGACCGGCAGTTCCGCTGGCTGGTCGCCGCCTACCTGGCCATGTCCACCACCACCCACCTGGTGCTGGCCGGGGTGCCCTACTACGCCGAGTACGAGCTGGGCCGCCCGGGCCTGACCACGGTGCTGGTGGCCGCGTTCGTCGCCCCGGCGCTGCTGGTCACCCCCGGCTGGCTGGCGGTGGCCCGCCGGGTCGGCAAGCAGCGGGCGCTGCTGGGCGCCCAGGGCGCGTTCGCCGCCGGCTCGCTGGTGCTGGCGGTGGGCCGGCCGGCGGGGCTGCCGGTCCTGGTGGCCGCGGTGGCGGTGCTCGGGGTGGCCTTCGCCGGCATGCAGCTGCTGCCGTTCTCGATGGTGCCCGACGTGATCCGCGCCGGCACCGGCGCCGCCGGCACCTACACCGGGGTGTGGACGGCCACCGAGGCCACCGGCGCGGCGCTGGGCCCCTGGGCGTACGCGCTCTGCCTGGCCGCCGGCGGGTTCGTCGCCTCCGCCGCCGGGCAGCGCGTCACCCAGCCCGACGCGGCGCTGGACGCGATCCGCTGGGGCTTCGGGCTGCTGCCCGCCGCCGCGATGCTCGCGGCGCTGCTGCTGCAACGCCGCTACACCCTGGACCGCACCGCCCGCGCCGGGGACTGACCGTCCCGGCGCCGGCACTAGACTTCCGCCTCGATGGACGCCCAGCCCGCCCCCACCGACACCCGCCCCTGCGCCCACTGTGGACGGGACGTGCCACAGCGCGTCGGCGCCGGCCGGCCGTTCCGCTACTGCCGGGACAACGACGGCGCCTGCCAGCGGGCCTCACGCAACGTGCGGATGCGGCACCGCAACGCCCCCGGCCTGCCGGGGCAGGTGGCCCGCACCTGGGAGGCGGTGGAGCGGCTCGACCAGATCGTCGAGACGCTGACCGAGGCGCTGCACGCCGAGCTCTCCCCCGCCGGGGTGGAACGCCAGCTCGCCCAGCTGCGCGCCGAGACCGCCGCCGACATCGCCCGGGCGCACACCGAGCGCGACGAGGCCCGCACCGACGCCGAGACCGCCGCCGCCGAGGCCACCCGCGCCCGGCAGGAGGCGCGGGCCGCCGCCGCGGACCGTGACGCCGCCCTGGCCCGCGCCGAGCAGGCCGACGCGCGGGCCGCCGCCGCGCGGGACCGCGCCGAGCGCGCCGAGGCGGACCGGGACGTCGCCCGCCGCGAGGCCAGCGCCGCCGAGGCGCTGCGCGCCCAGGCCGAACGGGACCGCGACGCCGCCCGCCACGAGCTGCGCGGCCTGCGCGCCGAGCGGGACACCGACCGGCAGCGCGCCGCCGACCTGACCGTCGAGCGCGACGCCGCCCGCGCCGACGCCCAGCGGGCCACCACCGCCGCCGCGGAGGCGGTGCGGCAGGCCGAGCGGGCCGCGGCCGAGGCCGCGCGGGCGCGTACCGAGGCCGACCGGCACGCCGAGCAGGCCCGGCGGGCGCACGCGGAGGCCGCCGCCGCGGCCGGCGACCGGGACGCCGCGCGGGCGGCGGCCGACGCCGCCCGCGAGGAGGCCGCCGCGGTGTCGGCCCGCGCCCGTGAGGAGGCCGCCGGGGCCGCCGCGCAGCGCGACGCGCTGACGACCGAGCTGGCCGAGGCCCGCCGCGGCGGCGACGCCGCGCAGGCCCGGCTGACCGAGATCGAGGTACGGCTGCGCGCCGCCGAGGCCGACCGGGACGCCGCCCAGCGGCGGGCGGCGCAGCTCGCCGACCAGGTCAGTGACCTGGCTGCCGCGCTGGCCCGGCTCGGCGCGCCGCCTCAGGCGGGCTGACCGGGCGCCTCGGCCGGCACGCCCTCGACCTGCACCCTGGTGTCATGGAACGTCGGCCCGCCACCCAGGTCGGTGTCGCGTACGGCGGTGACCGCGTTGACGGTGCTGCCGCCGGGGCTCAGCCGCGCCCAGTACGCCTTGTAGGTGAACGCCAGCCCCGGCCGGGTGGCCTCGTCCACCGCGACGGTGGCCAGGAACCCGCCCCGGTCGTTGTGCACCCGCGCCGCGTCGCCGTCGGCCAGGCCCCGGGCGGCCGCGTCGACGGGGTGCAGGTGGATGCGGGGCGGGCCGGTGCGGTCCAGGTGCCAGGGCAGCGAGGCGAAGGTGGAGTTCATCAGGAACCGGCCGGCCGGTGAGATCAGCGCCAGCGGGAACCGCCGCGCCAGCTGCGGGTCGGCGGCCTCCACCGGCGGGGTGTAGCCGATCAGCGGGTCGACGCCCTGCCCGGTGAGCTGCGGGTCGTACAACCGGGCCCGCCCGTCGCGGGTGGGAAAGCCGCCCTTGGCGTAGGGGGCGGCGCCGACGTCGACGCCGGTGGCCCGCGCGTAGGTGTGCTCGCGCAGCTCCTCGAAGCTGACCCCGGCGCCGTCGAGCAACTGCCGGGCCAGGTCCTCGTCGGTGTCGCGCAGCCGGGGATGGGTCAGGCCGAGGGCCGCGGCGATGCGGCGGAAGATCTCCGTGTTCGGCAGCGCCTCCCCCGGCGGGGTGCTCGCCGGCAGGTTCAGCGTCGCGTAGTGGTGCCCGTAGGAGGTGTGCAGGTCGAGGTGTTCGGGCTGCATGGTGGCCGGCAGCACCACGTCGGCCCAGTCGCAGGTGTCCGTCCAGCGCTGTTCCAGCACCACGGTGAACAGGTCGGCCCGGCCCAACCCGGCGCGCAGCCGGTTCTGGTCGGGGACGGTGGCGGCCGGGTTGGCGTCGAACACCACCAGCGAGGTGACCGGCGGGTCGGCCTCGCCGGTCAGCGCGGCGGCGAGCCGGCTCATGTTGATCGAGCGGGCCGGCGGGGTGGGCAGGTCGGCCGGGCGGGCCACCCGGTCGGGGTCGATCCGGTGGTGCCCGGAGGTGGTGACCAGCGCCCCGCCGCCCGGGTAGCGGAAGTCCCCGGTCAGCAGCGGGATCGCCGCGATGGCCCGGACGGCCTGGCCGGCGCCGGCGTGCCGTTGCAGGCCCAGCCCGACCCGGATGGCGGTGGGCCGGGTGCCGGCGATCCGCGCGCCGAGCCGGCGCAGCACCTCGACGTCGAGACCGCACTCGGCGGCGGCGCGTTCCACCGGCCACTCGTCGAGGCGGGCGTCGAGCCGTTCCCCGCCGGTGGTGTGCGCGTCCCGCCACTCCCGGTCGACGCCACCGAGGTCGCGGATGTGGCGCATCAGCCCCAGCGCGAGGGCGGCGTCGGTGCCGGGCAGCGGCGCGACGTGCTCGTCGCTGCGCGCGGCGGTGTCGGTGCGCAGCGGATCGATCGTCACCACGTACGCGCCGCGCCGCTGCGCCTCCTGTACGAACGGCCAGTGGTGCAGGTTCGTCGAGAGCAGGTTCGCGCCCCACAGCACGATCAGCCGGGCGTCCACGATCGACTCCGGTTCGAAGCCGACCGACCCGCCGTAGATCGACTGGAGGGCGGCGCGGGCGGCGGCGGTGCAGATCGTGGTGCGCAGCCGCGACGCGCCCAGGTGGGCGAAGAGCCGGGGCCCCATCGTCCAGCCCTGCACCAGGCCCATCGTGCCGGCGAAGTAGTACGGCAGGATCGCCTGCGGCCCGTCGGCGTCGATGGTGGCGCGCAGCCCGGCCGCCACCCGGTCCAGTGCCTCGTCCCAGCTCGCCGGCCGGTACGACACCGACCCGACGCCCTTGGGCCCGACCCGCACCAGCGGCCGGGTGAGCCGGTCGGGGCCGTTGACCGCGTCGAGGTAGCGGTTGACCTTGCCGCACAGCGCGCCCCGGGTGAACGGGTGGTCCCGGTCGCCGCGCAGCGCCACCGCCCTGCCGTCGGTGACGGTGAGCTGCCAGGTGCAGGTGTCCGGGCAGTCCAGCGGGCAGGCGCCGGGGTGGATCGTGGTGCGGGCCATGGCGCGGATCGTATCCCCACCGCGCCGCACGGGACGGCCCCGCGCGCGCCGGGTGCGGCGCCGCGCGGCACGGCCCGCGCCCCGGGTGCGGCCGGGACGGGGTCAGTGGATGCCGGCCATCAGCCGGGAGATGTGCCGGGTGAACATCACCGCGCCGAGGCCGAGCAGGACCGAGGCCAGGCCGAAGGTGAGGAAGTAGGTCGGCTCGGGCCAGGTCTCGGAGAGCCGGGCCACCTGCCCGCCGATGGCGTCGCCGACGGCGGTGGCGAGGAACCACAGGCCCATCATCTGGCTGGCGTACTTGACCGGGGCGAGCTTGGTGGTGGCGGACAGGCCCACCGGGCTCAGCGACAGCTCGCCGGCGACCTGGATGGCGTACACGGCGACCAGCCACCACGGGGAGACCAGGTCCCCGCCGACGGCGGCCTGCGCGGCGGCGGCCATCAGCACGAACGACAGGCCGTTGAGAACCAGGCCGACGGCGAACTTCACCGGCGTGGACACCCGGTGGCCCAGGCGCAGCCAGAGCCAGGCGAACAGCGGCGCCCCGATGATGATCAGGATCGGGTTGACCGACTGCAGCCAGGAGGCGGGGAAGGTGAAGCCGAGCACGTCCCGGTCGGTCCGGTCGGCGGCGAAGATGTTCAGCACCGACCCGGCCTGGTCGTAGATCAGCCAGAAGGCGGCGGCGAAGACGAACAGCCACAGGTACGCCTTCATCCGGCTGCGTTCGGTGTTGCTGATCTCCCGGTCGGTGATGATCCGCGCGAAGTAGCCGATGGTGATCAGCACGGTGGCGACGGTGAGGGTGTTGACCACGGTGTTGACGGTGAACAGGTCGGCCACGGCGAGCGCGGCGAGCACCAGCAGCAGCACCAGCACGCCGACGCCGACGCGGGTCAGCGCGCGGCGCCGGTCGGCGCCCAGCAGCGGGTCGGCGGGGCGCTCGCCGGCGTCGCCGAGGTTGCGCCGGCCCAGGACGTACTGCAGCACCCCGAAGGTCATGCCGATCGCGGCGGCCCCGAACCCCAGGTGCCAGTTGATCTTCTCGCCGAGGAAGCCGGTGACCAGCGGGGCGATGAACGCGCCCAGGTTGATGCCCATGTAGAAGATGGAGAAGCCGGCGTCGCGGCGCGGCGAGTCGCGGTCGTAGAGCCCACCGACCATGGTCGAGATGTTGGGTTTGAGCAGCCCGGTGCCGAGCACGATCAGGGTCATCCCGGCGAACACGCTCCACCGGGCGGGGATCGCCATCACGTAGTGCCCGACGGCGATGACCACGCCGCCCCACAGCACGCTGCGGCGGGCCCCGATCAGCCGGTCGGCGACCCAGCCGCCGGGCAGCGCCATCAGGTAGACCATGGCGTTGTAGGTGCCGTAGACCGCGTTGGCGGTGGACTCCCGCATGCCCAGGCCGTCCTCGGCGACCGCCGCGGTCAGGTAGAGCACCAGGATCGCGCGCATGCCGTAGAAGCTGAACCGCTCCCACATCTCGGTGAGGAACAGCGTCGACAGCGCGCGGGGATGACCGAAGAACGTCTTCCCGCCCGGCGGTCGGGCGTCGACCGGCGTGTCACTGGTCATCGTCACCTCCGGCAACCTGGGGCGGCTAACATCCCCGGTGAGCGCCGAAACACTCCACCGATTCGACCCGGCCGGGGACGACCCCGCCGGGTCCCGCCCGTGGCCGGTTACCCTTGCAGGGGCCACCGGCCGGATCACCCAGCCGGGCGGGAATGCCGCGGGGGCGACGGGCCGTTACACGAGAAGACCAGCACCACGAACGAGGGGAAGTCGATCATGGGCGAGCGTATGCTGCGCGGTAGCCGGCTGGGCGCGGTCAGCTACGAATCCGACCGCAACACGGAGCTCGCGCCGCGTCAGACCCGCGAGTACCTGTGCGCCAAGGGTCACCAGTTCGAGGTGCCGTTCGCCGTCGACGCCGAGGTCCCCACGACCTGGGAGTGCAAGTTCGACGGCAGCGTCGCGCGGCTGGTCGACGGCACCGAGCCGGAGCAGAAGAAGGCCAAGCCGCCGCGTACCCACTGGGACATGCTGCTGGAGCGGCGCTCCATCGCCGAGCTGGAGGACATCCTCGCCGAGCGGCTGCAGGAGATTCGTACCCGCCGCGGCCGCGCCTGAGCGCCCCACCTGACGACGACGGCGCCCCCGGGAGAACTTCCCGGGGGCGCCGTCGTGTGTCTGCGGTCAGGGGCGACGCGGCTCGACGATCTCACCCTCGATGGCCCGACCCCCGTCGACGACCTGCGGCGGCTCGACGACCTGCCCGTCGACCGTGGGCTCCGGCGCGGGCCGGCTGGCGCCGCGGCGCACCCGCACGGTGCGCGGCCCGAACAGGTCACCGGCGACCATCGACGACACCCGGCGCTCGGCGGCACGTTGCACCCCGGCGCGGGCCAGCCGGCGCACCGGCGGCACCAGCAGCAACAGGCCCACCACGCCGCTGACCAGACCCGGGGTGGCCAGCAGCAGCGCCCCCAGCAGCCCCACCAGCCCGTCGGTGACCTGCCGGCCCGGCGGCTGCCGGGCCTCCACCGACGAGCGGAACCCGCGCCAGGCGCGCATCCCCTCCCGGCGCAGCAGCACCAGCCCCAGCAGCGACGCCGCGAACACCAGCAGCACCGCCGAGCCGAACCCGATCACCCGGCCCACCCCGACGAAGACCGCCAGCTCCAGCACCACCGCCAGCAGCAGGGCCGGTGGCACGAACCTCAGGTATCGGCGCATCTCACCTCATCCGCGTCGCGCGGCGCCCGGTCGACGACGCCGCCGTGAACCGGACACGGGGCGGAAACCCCGCCCCTCCAGCATGACACGCCCGCGCGTCACGGCCACCGGCCCGCGACCCGCCGGCCGGACCACGCCCCCGCCCGCCGGTCCCGCAGCCCCCACGTGGTGATCCGCCACAGCGCCTCCGCCACGATCAGCGGGCTCATCTTGCTCGCGCCGCGCTCCCGTTCGACGAACGTGATCGGCACCTCCACGATCCGCACCCCCGCCCGGTGCGCCAGCCGCGACAGCTCCACCTGGAACGAGTAGCCCTGCGAGCAGACCGACTCCAACTGCATCGCCGTCAGCGCCGTCGACCGGTACACCCGGTAGCCGCCGGTGGCGTCGGAGACCGGCATGCCCAGCGCCAGTCGCGCGTACAGGTTGCCGCAGCGCGACAGCAGCAGCCGCCGCAGCGGCCAGTTCAGCACCCGCGCCCCGCGGGTCCACCGGGAGCCGATGACCACGTCGGCGTCGCGGGCGGCGGCCAGCAGCGCGGGCAGGTCCTCCGGGGCGTGCGAGCCGTCGGCGTCCATCTCCACCACCGCGTCGTAGCCGCGCCGGCGCGCCCAGGCGAACCCGGCCAGGTACGCCGCCCCGAGGCCCTCCTTGGCGGGGCGGTGCAGCACGTCGACGTGCGGGTCGGTGGCCGCCATCGCCTCGGCGATGACGCCGGTGCCGTCGGGGCTGTTGTCGTCGGCGACGAGGATGTCCACCGCCGGCGCGGCGGCGCGGACCCGGGCGACGACGTCGGGGAGGTTCTCCGCCTCGTTGTAGGTGGGGATCACCACCAGCACGCGCCCCACCCCGGGGTGGCCCACCGGCACTGGCTCGCTCACCGCACCCCTTTCGCGCATCCGCCCCGGCCTCAGCGGCCGGCGTCGACCTCCCGGCGGCGTGCGCGGCGCAGCCCGCCGGCGGCCACCAGGACCGCCACCGCGAGCCCGGCCAGGGCCAGCTCCGGCCACACACCCGCCCGGGTGGCCGGGGTACGCCCGTCGGCGAGCGCCATCTGACGCAGCACCACCGCGCGGGTGTTGAACCCGGTGGCGCCGCTTACCCGCCCGTCGGGGGCCACGAACCCGGACACCCCGACCGTGGAGGCCATCAACGCGCCCCGGCCGTGCTCGACGGCCCGCAGCCGCACCATCGCCAGCTGCTGGCGGGCCTCGGCGACGTCGAAGGTGGCGTTGTTGGTCTGCACCACCAGCAGCTGCGCCCCACCGTCGACGGTGTCGCGCACCAGGCCGTCGTAGGCGACCTCGAAGCAGATCACGTCGCCGAGCACCGCCGGCCCGGACCGGACCACGCCGGGCCGCTCACCGGGCACGAAGTCGTTGCGGACGAGGTCGACCTGCTTGCTGACCATCCGGGCGAGCGTGCGCAGCGGCACGTACTCGGCGAACGGGACGGGGTGCCGTTTGGTGTACAGCTGCGACAGGTCCGCCCCGGTGCCCGGGCGCCACAGGATCCCCGCGTTGCGCACCTGCCCCCGGTCGGGGCCGAGCAGCACCGCGCCGACCAGGATCGGCGCGCCGATCGCGTCGGCGGCCTGGGAGATCCGCTCCCCGGCGACGGCGTTGCGCAGCGGGTCGATGTCGGAGGAGTTCTCCGGCCACACCACCAGGTCGGGGCGCGGCCGCGTGCCGGCGGCGACCCCGGCGGCCAGTTCCAGGGTGGCGTCGACGTGGTTGTTGAGCACCGCCTGCCGTTGCGCGTTGAAGTCCAACCCGAGGCGGGGCACGTTGCCCTGCACGACCGCGACGGTGACGGTCCGGCCGGTGCCGGCCGCGCCGGTGGGCACCAGCAGCGCCCCGCCGGTGAGCGCGAGGGCCGACGCCACCAGCAGCGCCACCGGCGCCCAGCCGCGCCGGTCACCGCCCGGCCAGCGCCGCCACCCGGCGGCGAGCAGCAGCCCACCGGTCAGCGCCACGGCGAACGTCACCAGCGGCGCGCCACCGAGCCAGGCCAGCCGCAGCAGCGGCGACGTGTCCTGGCTGAACGCCAGCCGCCCCCACGGGAACCCGCCGAACGGGGTGCGGTCGCGCAGCGCCTCCTGCGCCACCCAGAGCAGCCCGGTCACCACCGGCCACGCCCAGCGGCGCCGGTCCACCAGCGGCGACACCCACGCGGTGGCGACGCCGAGCAGCGCCAGGTAGCCGGCCTGCAGCAGCGACAGCAGCACCCACGGCAGGTAGCCGGTGTGCAGGTTGGTCCACTCCAGCATCGGCGCGAACAGCGCCACCCCGGTCAGGAAGCCCAGGCCGGCGCCGGCACGCAGCCGCCGCCGGTGCGCCGCCGCGCCGAGCAGCGCCACCCCCACCGGGGCCAGCGGCCACACCCCGTACGGCGGGAACGCCAGCAGCATCGCCAGGCCGGCGAGCACGGCGGCGGGCACGGCCAGCCGCAGCGGCAGCGCGCGCGGGGCGTCCGCGCGGCCGACCACCTCGGCGGCCCGGGTCTCATCCCGGTCGAGCGTCGTCACCGGCACCTCACCACGATCACGCGCCGAAGGCTACCCGGCCGGCGGTGGCCGGTGCCGCCGGCCGGGCAGGGTCGTGTCGTACCCGGCTGGCAGGGTGACCGGCATGACAGCACCCCCGACCGTGACGTACGTGCTGATACCCGGCGCCGGCGGCAGCGCCGACTACTGGCAGCCGCTGGTCGACGAGCTGCGCCGGCGGGGCCGGGAGGCGGTGGCCGTGGCGCTGCCCGCCGCCGACCCGCACGCCGCGCTGCCCGAGTACGCGGCCGTGGTCCGCGCCGCCGTCGACGCGCACCCGCGGGTGGTGCTGGTGGCGCAGTCACTGGGCGCGTTCACCGCCCCGCTGGTCGCCGACCATCCGGCGGTGCGGCTGCTGGTGCTGGTCAACCCGATGGTGCCGGCGCCGGGTGAGACGGCCGGTGACTGGTGGGCGGCCACCGGCCACGGCCCGGCCCGCGCCGCGTACGCCGCCGCCCAGGGCCGTGACCCGCACGCCGGCGTCGACCTGGCGGTGGACTTCTTCCACGACGTGCCCGCCGAGGTGACCGCCCGGCTGCTCGCCGGCGGGGGCGGCGAGGAGGCGGAGGCGGTGTTCGTCCGGCCGAACCCGCTGCGCCGCTGGCCGGACCTGCCGACCCGGGTGGTGACCGGCCGCGACGACCGGTTCTTCCCGGCGGACTTCCAGCGCCGCCTGGCCGTCGAGCGCCTCGGCGCGCGCCCCGACGAGCTGCCCGGCGGGCACCTGCTGGCGTTGAGCCAGCCCCGCCGGCTGGCCGACCTGCTGGAGTCCTACGCCCGGGACATCTGAACGGGCGGGCGGGAACAGAAATCGGGGCGCGGCATACGCCGCGCCCCGATGCTCCCAGGCCCTCCCCGGCCGGTGGGGCGAGAGTAAGGTGCGCCGACCTTCGGACCGACCGGACGCGGACTGGCTGCCCCCGCCGGGCCGTTGTCTACTGGCCGTGCCTCTCACCCTGCCCGTACACCGGTAACCGCGGCCGGTTCGCGCCGCCCCGCCGACCCCCGCCCGCTGGACCTGGCCGCCGCGACGAGTTGCACCGTGTCGCTCGGCCAGCGGACGAAGGGACGAAGCGAACAACAGCCGCTTCCCGTAGTAGGACTCAAAGACGGTACGGCTTGGACCCCCGCCGCTGTCAACCCACCCCCGGCCAGTCGTGTGTTGCGACACGGCGTGTCGCGTCGGCGCGTCTCAATCCGTGCCGAGATGCCGGCGCAGCAACGCCCGCGCCGCCTGCGGATGGTCGTCGGCGAGCAGCCCGCCGGCGGCCAGCACGTAGTCCACATCGACCACCGCGCGCGCCTCCCGGGGCAGCGGCCACCCGCCGGCGTGGTCGGCCAGCACCGCGGCGAGAACCCCGGCGGCGTGGTCGGCGGGCGCATGCCGCAGCACACCACCGGAACCCACCATCAGCCGCACGTCCCGCAGGTCCCGGCCGGCGCGTTCCCCGGTGGCCGCGCCCCGGGCGTGCCGGCGCAGCGCCACCGTCGCGGCCAGCGCCGCGATCCGCCGGTCGACGGCCCGCTCCGCACCGGATTCGGCCAGGAACCCCGGGTCGGCGGCCCGCACCGTCGCCGCCCGCTCCAGATCGTCCTGCTCCCCCACCACGAGCAGGCGTTCCTCGGCGGCGGCGCGGACCACCCCCGGGGCGCTCCACCGCATCCCCAGGTCCCCCTCGACGGTGCGGGCCCGCCACAGCGTCCCGGCGACCTCCCGGCCCGGCCCGTCGGCCCGCTCGTCCGGGGTGAGCACCGAGTACACGTCGGTGGTGGCCCCACCGACGTCCACCACCGCCAGGTCCCCGCCCAGGGTGTCGGCGAGCACCTCCACGCCGGTCAGCACCGCGTCCGGGGTGGCCGCGCGTACCAGCCGCGCGAACCGGGTCCCCCGCGACAGCCGCTTGCCGCCGATGACGTGCCGCAGGAACACCTGCCGGATCGCCGCCCGCGCCGACGCCGGGGCCAGCACCCCGATGCGCGGCAGCACGTTGTCCGCCGCCGTCACCGGCACCCCCGCCCCGGCCAGCAGCGCGGACAGCTCGTCGCGGACCGCGACGTTGCCGGCCAGCACCACCGGCACCCGCCAGCGGGCCTTCGCCAACCGGGTCGCGTTGTGCGTCAACGTGTCGGCGTCCCCACCGTCGGTGCCACCGACCAGCAGCACCACGTCCGGGCGGGCCGCCCGCAACGCCGCCAACTCCGCCGCGCCGAGCCGGCCCGCGGCCACGTGCACCACGTTCGCGCCCGCCGACAACCCCACCCGGCGGCCCGCCTGCGCGGTGACCAGCGGCTCGTAGCCCACCACCGCCAGGCGCAGCCCACCACCGGCCGACGAGCACACGTACCACGGCACGTCCCGCACGCCCAGGCCGGCGGTGGCCGCGCCGACCGCGGCGTCCAGGCCGTGCAGCACGTCCGTGCCGACCGTGGTCGGCGCCGACGCCGCCGCGACCAGCGCGGCGCCGTCGAGGTCCACCACCGCGACCTTCGTGTACGTGGACCCGACGTCCGCGCAGACGGCGAGGGTCACGCCGGCGGCGGGACGACCACGGTGCCGGTCGCGGTGACCGCCACGATCGGCGTGTCCAGCACCTCCGCCGCCGACTCCGACCGGTCCGGACGACCCCGGCACACCACCCGCGCCTCGAAGTCGATCGTGCGGCTGCGGGTGCCCACCCGGGTCACCGTCGCGGTCACCTCCAACACGTCCCCCGCCCGCATGGCGCCGCGGAACTGCACATCCGAGTACGACGCGAACAACCCCTCGTCGCCGTCGGTGCGGATGCACACCTCCGTCGCCACGTCCCCGAACAACCCCAGCGCGTACGCCCCGTCGACCAGGTTCCCCGCGTAGTGGGCGTGCGAGTACGGCACATACCGCCGGTGGGTGACGGTCAGCCCGACCCGGGAATCACTCATGCCCCTGCCTTCTTGTTCGTGATCAGCGCGTGCACCAGGTAGCTGGCCACCTCACCCGGGGTGGTGCCCCGGGTGAAGATCCGGTCCACGCCCAACTCGCCGGTCATCGTCTCGTCGAACCGCGGCCCGCCCACGATCAGCAGCGGCCGCTTCCCCGCCGGCATCGCCTCCCGGAACGCCGCCGACATCTCCCGCGTGTTGTGCAGGTGCGCGTCGCGCTGCGTCACCACCTGCGACACCAGCACCGCGTCGGCCTTCTCCACCCGGGCCGCCTCCACCAGCTCCGGCACGCTGACCTGCGCGCCGAGGTTGGTGACCTTCAGCTCCCGGTAGTACTCCAGGCCCTTCTCCCCCGCGATGCCCTTGACGTTGAGGATCGCGTCGATGCCCACGGTGTGCGCGTCCGTGCCGATGCACGCCCCCACCACCGACAGCTTGCGCCGCAACCGCTGCTTCACCACCGCGTTGACCTCCTTGGCGCTCAGCAGCGGGAAGTCCCGCTCCACCACCTGCACCGCGGAAAGGTCCACCAGATGGTTCACCCGCCCGTACACCACGAAGAAGGTGAACCCGTCGCTCATCGGCTTGGCGTGCACCAGCATCGCCGGGTCGATGCCCATCTTGTTGGCCAGCTGGATCGCCGCGCCCTCGGCCCGCTTGTCGTGCGGCACCGGCAAGGTGAACGACACCTGCACCATGCCGTCACCGGTGGTGTCCCCGTACGGCCGGACGATCTTCTTCTCCGCCGGGGCCGTCACGGGCGCTCCCCTTCCAGGATCTCGGTGGCCGGGTTGTAGTAGTCGGCGTCGTGGGCGGCCACCCCGGCCAGGCCCTTGCCCCGGTCCGCGGGCCGCTTCATGATCCCGAACGTGCCCTCGGCGATCGCCGTCAACAGCGACTGGTCACCGATGCGCTCCAGCAGATCCAGCGCCTCACCCAGCACCCGGTTGGCGCGCTGCTGGATGAACCCGCCCGGCGCCGGCACGAAGTCCTCGTGCAGCCCACCGGCCGCGCCCAGCACGTAGCGCACGTTCTGCAGGGCGATGTCCCGGTCCGACAGCCACGGCGTCACCACCGCCTCGGTCATCATCCCCACCAGCAGGATGCCCTGCCCGGTCATGGCACCCACCAGGTTGAAGAACCCGTCGAGCAGATTCCCGCGGAACACGTCCCCGGTCATGTGCTTCGTCGGCGGCATCCACTTCAACGGCGCGTCCGGGAACAACTCCCGCGCCAGCAGCGCGTGCGCCAACTCCAGGCGGAACGACTCCGGCAGATCCGGGTTGATCTCGAACGCGTGCCCCAGCCCCAACTGCCAGTCGGCCAACCCCGCCTCGTGCGCGAAGAACTCGTTGAGCAGCTGCGACACCGTCACCGTGTGCGCCTCGTCCACCGCGTCGGCAGTGGTCAGGTAGTTGTCCTCACCGGTGTTGATGATGATCCCCGCCCGGGCGTGCACCTGCCGGGAGAACCGCTGGTCCACGAACGTGCGGATCGGGTTGATGTCACGGAACAGGATCCCGTACATCGAGTCGTTGAGCATCATGTCCAGCCGCTCCAGGCCGGCCAGGGCCGCCATCTCCGGCATGCACAGACCCGACGCGTAGTTCGTCAGCCGCACGTACCGGCCCAGCTCCTTCGACGTCTCGTCCAACGCCGCCCGCATCAACCGGAAGTTCTCCTGCGTGGCGTACGTGCCGGCGAAACCCTCCCGGGTCGCCCCCTCCGGCACGTAGTCCAACAGCGACTGCCCCGTCGACCGGATCACCGCGATGACGTCCGCGCCGGCCCGCGCCGCGGCCTGCGCCTGCGGGATGTCCTCGTAGATGTCACCGGTCGCCACGATCAGGTAGATCCACGGCCGCTGCGCCGGATCCCCGTACCGCTTCACCAGCCGGTCCCGCTCCGCGCGCCGCCGGTCGATCGACCGGATCCCCGCCCCGACCGCCTTGCGGGCCGCCTTCCGGGCGGCGGTGGCCGCCTTTCCGGCCGGCTGTGTGAAGCGCACCGACCCGGCCGCCGCCTTCTGCGCCAGCAACGTCACGTCGCTGATCTGCTCCCGGGCCAGCGCGTCGAACACCGGCACCGCCACCCCGTGCCCCAACCCGACGTCGGCCACCACCGCGTCGACCAGCCGGTTCACCCACGGAATGCCGTCCGGGTCCGCGCCGGTCACCCCGGCCAGCCGCAACACCGCCCGCTCCACCGACACCGTCGTGTGGCTACGCGCCAGATCCACCACCGGCTGCCCGGCCCGGCGCGCCAACTCCCGCGCCCGCGCCACCAGCACCGGATCCAGGTCGAGCTTGCCCGTCACGCCGTCACCCCGGCCCCACTCGCCGCCGGCGCGACCCGCGCCCGTGCTGCCTCGATGCTTCGCTCGCTCACGCAGACCCTTCCTCATAGATGACCTCACCGCGCAGCACCGTGCGCCGGCACACCGGCAACGGCGTCGGATCCTGCGGACCCCGCAGCTCCGGGTCCTCGGCCTGCAACACCGGCAGACCCCGCTCCACCCCCGCCGGCGTCGACCACACCGCGAACGTCGCCGGCGCCCCCAACGCCAGCACACCCTCGTTGTCCAGGTGCACCGCCCGCCAACCGCCCCGGGTGTGCGCCGCGAACGCCGCCCGCGCACTCATCCGCTGCACCGGGTTGTGGTGCGCCGCCGCCGCCCGCACCGAACCCCACGGGTCCAGCGGCGTCACCGGCGAATCCGACCCGAACGCCAACGCCACCCCGACCGCGTGCATCGCCCCCATCGGGTTCGACTCCAACGACCGGTCCAAACCCAACCGCGACTCGTACATCCGACCCGCGCCACCCCACAACCGGTCGAACGCCGGCTGCATGCTCGCCACGATCCCGTACTCCACGAACCCGGCGATCAGCCGCTTGTTCATGATCTCCGCGTGCTCCACCCGGTGCCGCGCCGCCCGCACCCGGTCCGTGCCCAGCTTCTCCGCCGCCGCCGCGAACCCCTGCAACACCGTCGAGATCGCCGCGTCCCCGATCGCGTGGAACCCGCCCTGCATCCCGTGCGCCGCACAGTCCAGCAGGTGGTCACGCACCTCGTCCGCGGAGACGTACCCGTGCCCGCACGAACCCGCGTCACCGTCCAGGTACGCCGACGACACGTGCGCCGTCCGCGAGCCCAACGCCCCGTCGGCGAACAGGTCACCACCGGCCCCGACCGCGCCCAACTCCCGGGCCCGCGCCGCACCCAGCAGCTCACCCCAGTAGCCGTACACCTCCGGCACGCCGTCGCCCGACACCGCCAGCAGACCCGTGAAGTCCTCCTCGTCGGAGATCTCCGGACCACCGCACTCATGCACCGCCGCGATGCCCAGCGACGCCGCGTGCGCCAACGCCGCCCGCTGCGCCGCCACCCGCTGCGGACGCGTCACCGACGCGAACGCCGCCGCCCGCACCACGTGGTGCGCGTCCCGACGCAACCACCCCGACGCGTCGTACCCGGCGGCCTGCGCCGCCTGCGGACACGCCGCCAACAGCGCCGCCGAGACCAACGCCGAATGGATCGACGCCTGCGACAGGTACACCCGCCGACCCCCGGCCGCCCGGTCCAGCGCCGCCGCGTCCGGCAACTGCGGCACCGGCCAGTTCGACTCGTCCCACCCGTGCCCCAGCACCACCGCGTCCGCCGGCAACCCCGCCGCGAACGCCGCCACCGCCGCCAGCAGCCCCGCCGCCGACCGCACCCCGGACAGGTCCAACCCCGACAACGCCAACCCCGTGTCCGTGGCGTGCACGTGCGCGTCCACGAACGCCGGCGTCACCAGCGCACCGTCCAGCTCCACCACCCGGTCGGCGACCGGCGCGTCCCGGTCCGCGCCCAACCAAACGATCCGGCCGTCGGTCACCAGCAGGGCCGTCGCGCGCGGATCGGCCGGACAGTGCAGCACGCCGCCGCGGTACAGAGTCGAGGGGTTCGTCATGACACTCAGTCTGCCGCCAGCCGGGACTCGAACAGAGCGCGGACCCCCGGCTCCGACCGCAGCAGACCCAGCGCCAGCTCCGCGTGACCCGGCACGTACCCGTTGCCCACCAGCATCGTCACATCAGCCGCCAGGCCCTCCGCGCCCAACGCCGCCGCCGCGAAGCTCGTCGCCATCGAAAAGAAGATCACCGTGCCGCCGTCCGCCGTGGCCAGCACCGCCCCGTGCTCGCAACCCGGCACGTCCACGCAGACCACCGTCACGTCCGCCGGCACCCCCAGCGCCGACGTCACCACCGTCGACAACGCCACCGGATCCCGGGCGTCGGCCAACGCGACCACCGAGGCCAGCCCGGCGTCGGTCAGCGCGTCGCGCTCAGCCGCCACCGGCACCACCCCGACCGTACGACCCGCGCCCGCCCGCCGCGCCGCCGCCAGCGACAGCGACCCGCTCTTACCGGCCCCACCGATCACCGCGACGCGCACCGGCGTCGGGTCGTTCTCGCGCTGCCTGCGCGCCACGTGCTCCGCGACGACCCGCCCGGTCAGCGCCGGCGCCCCGCACACGTCGAGCACCGCCAGGGACAACTCCGGGTGCAGGTCCGCCGGCAGCACCGCCGCGATCGACCGGGCGAACAGGATCGCGTACCCGTCGCACGGCACCTGCTCGCTGCGCCCGTCCCAGCGGGCCAGCCCGTCGAGGACGGTCAGCGGGGTCAGGGTCAGCGACACCAGCGTCGCCACCCGGTCACCGGCCGTCAGCTCCAGCGGCGAACGCCGGCCGACCTCCTCCACGGTGCCGATCAGCATGCCGCCCGACCCGGTCACCGGGTTCTGCATCTTGCCCCGGGTGGCGATGATCTCCAGCACCTCGGCGCGGACCTTCTCCCCGTCGCCGCCGTGCTTCTCCGACAACTGCCGGAAGCTCGCCGCGTCCAGGTTCAGCCGCTCGACCCGGATCCGCACCTCGTTCGGCGCGATCCGCGGGTCGGCGTCCAGCCGCCACGCCGCCTGCGGCAGCACCCCCGCCGGTTCCACAACGCGGTGCAGACCCACCGGTGACGTCACGCCGACCTCCCCTGTCAGCCGCGTGAAGCCCCGGCCTGGGCTCGCATCGCGGGAAAACTTCCGGCAGACTAATATCTTCACCGGATATTTTCCAGTAGCCTACGGGCCGCTGATCATCTGCACCACTACGCACCGAGGAGGGGCCGTGACCCAGACCCAACCGGTTGAGACCATCCCTCAACCCCGTCACGCCCCGGTCGCGACGCCGACCGCCGGGCAGCCGTACGAATACCGCCGCAGCCCCCTGGTCGAACCCGACTGGACCCGCTTCCCCGGCTGGCGCCACGTCACCCGCGACCAGTGGGAGAACGCCCAGTGGCAGCGCGTCAACTGCGTCAAGAACATCAAGCAGCTGCGCACGGTCCTCGGCGACGGAGTCGACGAGACCTTCTACGACGACCTCGCCGCCGACCAGAGCGCCCTGGCCACCATGTCCATGCTGGTGACGCCGCAGATGCTCAACACCATGGTCCCGTTCGCCCCGATGACCACCGAGGCGTTCCACGCCGACCCCGTGCGGCGCTACATGATCCCCGTCGCCTCCGACCGGCGCACCGACTGGCCGTCACACCCGTACGCCAGCCGCGACTCGCTGCACGAGCACGACATGTGGGTCGCCGAGGGCCTCACCCACCGCTACCCCACCAAGGTCCTCGCCGAGCTGCTCTCCACCTGCCCGCAGTACTGCGGGCACTGCACCCGGATGGACCTGGTCGGCAACTCCACCCCCGCCGTCGACAAGCTCAAGCTCACCCTCAAGCCCGTCGACCGCTACGACGCCCACATCGCCTACCTCAAGGCCCACCCCGGCGTCCGCGACGTCGTGGTCTCCGGCGGTGACGTGGCCAACGTGCCGTGGCGCAACCTCGAGTCGTACCTGATGCGGCTGCTGGAACTGGAGACCGTCCGCGACATCCGGCTCGCCACCAAGGCCCTGATGGGCCTGCCGCAGCACTGGCTCCAGCACGACGTCGTCGAGGGCCTGGAGCGGGTCGCCCGCACCGCCGCCCGACGCGGCGTCAACCTGGCCATCCACACCCACGTCAACCACGCCCAGTCGATCACCCCGCTGGTCGCCAAGGCCGCCCAGACCGCCCTCGACGTCGGCGTCCGCGACGTACGCAACCAGGGCGTGCTCATGCGCGGCGTCAACGCCACCGCCCCCGACCTGCTCGACCTCTGCTTCGCCCTGCAGGGCGAGGCGGGCATCCTGCCGTACTACTTCTACATGTGCGACATGATCCCCAACGCCGAGCACTGGCGGGTCCCCGTCTGGCACGCCCAGCAGCTCCAGCACGACATCATGGGCTACCTGCCCGGCTACGCCACCCCGCGGATCGTCTGCGACGTCCCCTTCGTCGGCAAGCGCTGGGTGCACATGCTCACCGAGTACGACCGCGAACGCGGCATCTCGTACTGGACCAAGAACTACCGCACCTCCATCGAGTCCGCCGACCTGGAGGCGCTCAACAAGCGCTACGCCTACTACGACCCGATCGACACGCTGCCCGAGGCCGGCCAGCAGTGGTGGGCCGCCCACCGCGACGACTGACCCGCACCACCCCCGTCACCCCCGCGCGGCCCACCGGCCGGCGGGGGTGACGACTTTCCTCCCGGCCCGCCCCGCCGACGCTAGCGTCACGACATGTGGCCCTCACCAGCCGAGCGCCCCGACACCGCCGACCGGGTCACCCCCGTCGAACTCTTCTTCGACGTCGTCTTCGTCCTCACCATCACCCAACTCGCCCGGCTCCTCGAAGCCGACCTGCACTGGACCGGCCTGGGCCGCACCGTCCTGATCTTCGGGCTGCTCTGGTACCTCTACACCGGCTACGTCTGGCTCACCAACCACGTGCCGCCCCGCCGACCCGGCCGCAAACTTCTGCTCTTCGCCGGCATGGCCGGCTTCCTGATCACCGCCGTCGCCCTGCCCGACGCCCTCACCGGCAGCGGCCTGCTCTTCGGGGTCGGCTACCTGGTCGTCGTCCTCGTCCACCTCACCCTGTTCGCCCGCAGCACCGCCCGCGCCGGGGTCCGCCGACTCGCCCCCTACAACCTCGGCGCCGCCGCGCTGGTCATCGCCGCCGGCCTGCTCACCGGCCCCGCCGTACCCGCCCTCTGGATCGCGGCCGTGCTCACCCAGAGCGTCCTGCCCTACCTGACCCCCCGCCACTCCTGGATCGGTGTGGCGGCGAGCTTCCAGGTCAACGCCGCCTACTTCGTCGAACGGCACGGCCTACTGCTCATCGTGGCCCTGGGCGAAACCGTCATCGCCATCGGCATGGGCGTACCCCCCGACCACCTCGGCCCCGGCACCGTCGGCGCCGTCGTGCTGGCCCTCGCCCTGCCCGCCGCCCTCTGGTGGACCTACTTCACCGACACCCCGCGGACCGAACACGCGCTCGCCGACGCCGCACCCGCCACCCGCACCCGGCTCACCGCCCACACCTACGTCTTCGGGCACTTCGTGCTGCTGCTCGGCGTGGTCCTCACCGCCACCGGGCTGCACGCCGTCGTCGCCCACCCCGACGAGCCCTCCGGCTGGCCGGCCGCGCTCGCCCTCTCCGGCGGCCCGGCGCTCTTCCTCGCCGGCATGGCCGACGCGCGTCGCACCTTCGGCACCGGCCGGCGCGGAGATCGCCTCGCCGTCGCCGCCCTGATCCTTCTCACCCTCCCGGTCGGCGCCACGGTGAACGGCTCGCTGCACCTGGCCGTGGTGACCGCCCTGCTCACCGTGATGCTGGTGGCCGACCGCCGCCGCCACGACATCCCGGCGGTCACCGGCGTCAGGCGCGCGGGGCGTACATGATCACCGCGACGCCGACCAGGCAGATCGCCGCACCGGCCAGGTCCCAGCGGTCCGGCCGGAAACCGTCCACGACCATCCCCCACGCCAGTGACCCGGCCACGAACACGCCGCCGTACGCGGCCAGGATCCGGCCGAAGTGTGGATCCGGCTGGAAGGTGGCCACGAAGCCGTAGCAGCCCAGCGCGATCACCCCGGCCGCGATCCACCACAGGCCCCGGTGCTCGCGCCAGCCCTGCCAGACCAGCCAGGCTCCGCCGATCTCGGCGAGCGCCGCCAGGGCGAACAGCAGAAGGGACCGGGCGACCGTCACGCCCGCAACGCTAATCGAGCGGTCCCCGGCGGTAGCCGGGGACCGCTCGTCAGGTGCCTGGGTCAGCGGAACGTGTCGCGCGCCCGGCGACCGGCGTCCCGGGGGTCCCCGCCCGTCCGCCGGGCCCGGGCGGTGCTCTGGTCGGTGGCGCCCTCACCCCGCAACGGCTCGTTGTCGGTGACGTCGCCGATCCGTTCCTTCGCGACGCCGGCGAGCTGCTGGGCCTTGTTCTTCGCCTTGTCCGTGAAGCTCATCTCGCCTCCTGCTGCTCCGGCGGTGTGCGAGGCGCTCCGCCCCGCTTCCCCGGTGCGTCCCCGGTCCCCAAGACCCGAAACCGTGCGCTCCTGGTTGCGGCTCTGTTGGGCCGTGACCAGGAGCGCGTCGCGTAAGGCATCCTAGGATACTGGTCTGAGGGGTTTGCCCTGGAGACCTCATCCCGCCGGGCGGCGGCTGGCGCGGTGACCGCGCTGGCGTGGTCACCGCGCCACACCCGCTGAGGCGTCCTAGGACAATGGGTGGCTCGTCACTGTCCGGCCGACGGCGTCCGGTACTGGTTGACTGGGGGCATGAGCGAGATCCTCCTGGTCCGGCACGGCGAGACCACCTGGAGCGCCAGCCGCCAACACACCTCGTACACCGACCTGGCCCTGACGCCCGACGGCGAGCGGCAGGCCCGCGCCCTCGGCGCGGTGCTGGTCGGCCGACGGTTCGCCCGGGTGTTGTCCAGTCCTCGCCAGCGCGCCCGGGCCACCGCGCAGCTCGCCGGCCTCACGGTGGACGAGGTGGACGACGACCTGGCCGAGTGGAACTACGGCGAGTACGAGGGCCGGACCACCGTGGACATCCAGAAGGACGATTCGCGCTGGAACATCTGGACCGACGGGTGTCCCGGAGGGGAGACACCGGAGCAGGTCGGCGAGCGGGTCGACCGGTTGCTCGCCCGGGTCACTCCCCTGCTCGACCACGGCAGCGTCGCCCTGGTCGGACACGCGCACAACCTGCGCGTGGTGGGCGCGCGCTGGATCGGGCTGCCCCCGTCCGGCGGCGGGAAGCTCCGGCTGGACACCGCCACGATCAGCGTGCTCGGGCACGAGCACGGGCGCCCCGTCATTCTGCGCTGGAACGGGAGCTGAGGGAACGGGAGCCGGCCGGCCCGCTCAGCCGGCCTCGCCGTTGGTGCGGGGCCGCACCCGGGTCCGCGGGTCGAGGTCGATCTTCGGCGGCCGCCCCTCGTACGGGGTGGAGAGCACCACGGTCGTGCGGGTGGTGACGTTGGCCGCCGTGCGGATCTCCTGAAGCACCCGCTCCAGGTCGGCCGGGCCGGCCACCCGCACCAGCAGCAGGTAGAAGTCCTCCCCCGCCACCGAGTAGCAGGAGTCGATCTCGGGCAGGTGAGCCAGCCGCTCCGGCGCGTCGTCCGGCTGCGACGGGTCGAACGGGCGGATCGCCACGAACGCGGTCAGCGGCAGGTCCAGCGCCTCGAACGAGACCCGGGCGGCGTAGCCGTTGATCACCCCGCGCTGCTCCAGCCGGCGGACCCGCTGATGCACCGCGGAGACCGACAGCCCCACCTTCTCCGCCAGATCCGTGTACGACAGCCGACCGTCAACGGTCAGTGCCGCGACGATGGCGCGGTCGATCTCCTCCACGGCGTGCAACCTACCGGGTCCGAGCCCGGGGTGCGACGACCGGCCGGCCGCGGTCACGCTGGGCGGGCCGTCCGGTCGCGCACCGCATCGGCCGCGTAGTTCAGCACCTCGGCCAGGTCCTCCTCGTCGAGGAAGGGCAGGTCGGTGAGGATGTCGGTGACGGACATCCCTTCCGCCATCATCGCCAGCAGGGTGGCCACCGGGATCCGGGACTGCCGCACGCAGGGCGCGCCGCCCATCACCTCGGGGTCGACGGTGATCCGGGGGAAGGTCACCGGCACAGGCTAGCCCTTTGCGAGGGCCCGGGAGATCACCAGCCGCTGGATCTGGTTGGTGCCCTCGACGATCTGGAGCACCTTGGCCTCCCGCATGTACCGCTCCACCGGGTGGTCGGCCACGTATCCGGCGCCGCCGAGCACCTGCACCGCGTCGGTGGTCACCCGCATCGCCACGTCGGTGGCGAAGAGCTTCGCCTTCGCCGCCTCGATCGAGTACGGCCGGCCGGCGTCGCGCAGCCGGGCGGCGGAGAGCGTCAGCGCTCGGGCGGCGGAGATCTGCGTGGCCAGGTCGGCGAGGTTGAAGCCGAGCCCCTGGAAGTCGATGATCGCCTGGCCGAACTGCCGCCGTTGTTTCGCGTAGCCGACCGCGTAGTCGAGGGCGGCCTGGGCCAGCCCGACCGCGCAGGCGGCGATGCCGAGCCGGCCGGAGTCCAGGGCCGACATGGCGATGGTGAAGCCCATGCCCTCGCCGCCGATCAGCCGGTCGGCGGGCACCCGGGCGTCGTCGAAGGCGATCTGCGCGACCGGGGAGGCGTGCAGGCCCATGGTCCGTTCGGCGGCCTGCGGGTGCAGGCCCGGGGTGTTCTTCTCGGCCAACAGGCAGGAGATGCCCTTCGGGCCGGGGCCGCCGGTGCGGCAGAAGATGTTGTAGAAGTCCGCGACCCGGGCGTGCGTGATCCACGCCTTGGTGCCGGAGACGACGTACGAGTCACCGTCCCGGACGGCCTTCGTGGTCATCGCCGCCGCGTCCGAGCCACCCTGCGGCTCGGAGAGGCAGTAGGCCCCCAGCAGCTCCCCGCCGATCATGTCGGGCAGCAGCTTGCGCTGGGCGTCGGTGCCGAACTGGGCCACCGGGTAGCAGGACAGGGTGTGCACGCTGACCGCCTCGGCCACGGCGAGCCAGCGGCTGGCCAGGATCTCCAGCACCTGGAGGTAGACCTCGTACGGCTGGGCGGCGCCGCCGTACTCCTCGGGGTAGGGCAGGCCGAGCAGGCCGGCCCGGCCCAGGGTGCGCAGCACCTCCCGGGGGAACTCGGCGCGCTCCTCGAACCCGGCGGCCCGGGGGGCCAGCTCGCGGTCGGCGAGTTCGGTGGCGAGGTCGAGCAGGTCGTGGGCCTCGTCGGTGGGGAGGATCCGGTCGACAGTCATAGCGCGATGAGCTCCGTGGGGGTGGTGTTGAGCCGGTGCACGCCGTCCGTTGTGCAGACGACGATGTCCTCGATGCGGGCGCCGTGTCGGCCCGCGAGGTAGATGCCGGGTTCGATGGAGAACGCCATGCCGGGCTCCAACGGCCGGGAGTTGCCGGCGACGACGTACGGCTCCTCGTGCCCGTCCAGGCCGATGCCGTGGCCGGTGCGGTGCAGGAAGGCGTCGCCGTACCCGGCGGCGGTGATCGGCTCGCGGGCGGCCGCGTCGACCGCCTCGGCGGTCACGCCGGGCCGGACCGCGGCCACGGCCGCGCGCTGCGCGGCGTGCAGCACCTGGTAGTAGTCGGTGAACTCGGCCGGGGCGCGCCCGCCGGCGAGGTAGGTGCGGGTCGAGTCGGAGCAGTAACCCGAGGGCATGGTGCCGCCGATGTCGACGACGACGGGTTCGCCGGCCTGGATCCGGCGGTCGGAGGTGCCGTGGTGCGGGCTGGCGCCGTTCGGGCCGGCGGCGACGATGACGAAGTCCACGGTCGCGTGGCCGGTGGCGCGGATCGCCGCGGCGATGTCGGTGGCGACCTCGGCCTCGGTCCGCCCCGGCCGCAGCCACTCGCCCATCCGCGCGTGCACCGCGTCGATCGCGGCGCCGGCCTCCGCCAAGGCGGCGATCTCGGCGGACGACTTGCGCACCCGCAACTCGCGCAGCACCTCCCCGGCCAGCCGCTGGGTCGCCCCCGGCAGCGCAGCGCGCAGCGCGAGGACCTGCTCGGCCCACATCCGGTCGGCCAGGCCGACCGCCGCGACCGGTCCGCCGAGGGCGGCCGTGACCAGCGGGTACGGGTCGGTGCCGTCGGCGTGGTCGACGATGCGCACGCCGGTGTCCGGCGCCGGGGACGCCTCGGCGGCCGGACGTTCCAGGGTGGGGACGATCAGGGTCGGTTCGCCCTCGGCGGGCAGCACCAGGCAGGTCAGCCGCTCCCCCGCGTGCGCGTCGTAGCCGGTCAGGTAGCGCAGGTCGGAACCGGGGGTGAGCAGCAGCGCGTCCAGGCCGGCGGCGGCGGTGGCGCGGCGCGCGGCGGCCAGCCGGTCGGGCGGATACAGCTCGGCGGTTCCCACCCCGTCAGCTTAACGGTCGTTTGGGCGCTCCAGGGAGTCGGTCGCCGGTTCGGCGTCACCCGACCCGGGCCGGGCGCGTTGCCGTCGCCGCTCCTGCACGGCGGCGACCAGGAGGACCACGGCGAGCAGGCCGAGCGCCGCCACCGCGGGCAGGGCCCGACCGAGCGGCAGCAGCGCCAGGATGACGCCGACGAGGGCCACCTGGGCCCGGCGCACCTGGTGCGCCGAGAACCGCCGGAAGAGTAGCCGCCCGACCAGGAACAAGGCCGTCCCGCCGTACAGGGCGGTGACGCCGGGCCAGCTCATCGACCCGGCGGCCGGCGGCGCGCCGTGCCCGCCGGCGACGAGCATCAGCACCTGCTCGACGCCGAGCGCGACGTAGATGACACCGATGACCAGCAGCAGGTGGGAGAGGCTGTAGGCGTCGCTGGCGATCCGGTCCCGGCGGTCCCCCGTCGACAGGTCGAGGCTCCGCTCGGCGGCGGGCGCGACGTGGTCGAAGTAGAGCCACCACAGGCAGACGGTCACCGAGAGCCCGACCAGCGCCGCGCCGAGCACCGGCGGCCGGGTCACCGCCGATCCGGCGCCGACACCGGCGGCGACCAGCGACTCGCCCAGCGCGATGATCAGGACCAGCCCGTGCCGTTCGGCGAAGTGGTGCGGGTTGCGCAGCGGCCAGCCGCCGCGGAGAAGATGGGCGAGCCGCTGCCCGCCGACCTCCACCGCGAAGGCCAGCACCCAGAGCACCGACTCTGCCGTACCGCCGAGCAGCGCGCCGAGCACGAGCGGCAGCCAGCCCACGGCGCTGACCGCCGCGAAGATCCGGATCCGGGCCCGCAGGCCCGGCGTCGCCGCCGCCGACCAGTAGTAGAGCGCCAGGTGCACCACCCGCAGCAGCACGTAGGCCAGCGCCAGCAGCAGCGGACCGTCGAGGCCCGGACCGGACGACCAGGCCTGCGGCATGACCAGGGCGGCGACGAAGAGCGCGGCCATGGCGGCCAGGACACCCGCGCGGACCACGCCGACGTCCGCCGGTGTCTGGTTGCCCAACCACGCGTACGACGACCAGGAGAACCAGAGCAGCACCAGCAGGAGCAGCCCCCGCGCCATGGACTGCGGGGACGGCGGCTGCCCCATGAACGCGATGATCCGGGTGAGCGCGAAGACGAAGACGAGGTCGAAGAAGATCTCGAAGGTGGTGGCCGGATGGTCCCGCGCCATCCGGGCCGCCGGGCCGCGCGTTGAGAACCGCACGGCGCCACCACCCGTCCGTCCCGCCGACTGGATCCGATGCTAGGGCCGGTGGCGGGGCCGGACGGGAGCGTCGGGGAAACGTCCGCCTCCCGGGGCACGGGGTCCCGGGAGGCGGACGGCGGCGTCAGCTGCTGAGCCAGCGCTGGATGCAGCGCAGCAGGTCGTCTGCGTCGACCGGCTTGGTGACGTAGTCGCTGGCGCCCGAGGAGATGCTCTTCTCCCGGTCGCCGTGCATCGCCTTGGCGGTGACGGCGATGATCGGCAGCTCGGCGTAGCGGGGCATGGCCCGGATCGCCGCCGTGGCGGCGTACCCGTCCATCTCCGGCATCATCACGTCCATCAGCACCAGGTCGATGTCGTCGTGGCGCATCAGCGTCTCGATGCCCTTGCGGCCGTTCTCGGCGTAGACGACGTCGATGCCGTGCAGTTCCAGGATGTTGGTCAGCGCGAAGACGTTGCGGGCGTCGTCGTCGACGACCAGGACCTTGCGCCCGGTCAGCGCCGCGGCGAACGCGTCCCCGGCCAGTGCGGGGTCGGCGGTGGGGGACGTGAGCGGCACGACCCGCTCGGGGCTCTCCGCCGACAGGTGCAGGGCGATTCGCTCGCGCAGGTCGTCCAGGCTGCGCAGCACCTCCACCGGCCGGTCCTTGCCGATGGCCTGGAGCAGCGTCTCCTGGCCGGCGGTCAACGGCTGCCCGAGGTAGGCCAGCACCGGCAGGCGGTGCAGGTCCGGGTGGTCGTCGAGCGCCTTGAGCAGGGCCGTCCCGCCCTCGACGGACATGTCCAGGTGCAGCACCAGCAGGTGGTACCGGTGCGCGGTGAGCGCCTCGATCGCCGAGGCCGTGTCCACCGCCGTGGACACGTCGACCGCGTGCTCCGCCGGCCCCGCCGCGACGCCCTGGGCCAGCATGGTGAGCAGTCCCTTGTCGTGTTCCTCGAGCACCAGCAGGCGCCGCTGCTCGGCACGCCGGTAGGTGTCCGGCTCGGCCGGGGCGGTCAGGTGACCGCCGACCGGGCCGGCGGCCTCGACGCCGTACGGCCCGACGACGGTGGCGGGCAGGTAGAGGGTGAAGGTGCTGCCCTGGCCCAGGACGCTCTGCGCGGTGATCCGGCCGCCCAGCAGGTGGGCGATCTCGCGGCTGATGGACAGGCCGAGGCCGGTGCCCCCGTACCGGCGGCTGGTGGTGCCGTCGGCCTGCTGGAAGGCGTCGAAGATGGCGGTCAGGTGCTGCTCGGCGATGCCGATGCCGGTGTCGATGACCCGGAACGCGATGACGGTCTCCGCCGGCTCGACGCCGCCGGGCAGCTCGTCCGGCCGGGCCCGCTCGATGCGCAGCTGCACGCTGCCCTGCTTGGTGAACTTGACCGCGTTGGAGACCAGGTTGCGCAGCACCTGGCGCAGCCGCTGCTCGTCGGTGTGCAGGGTGGTGGGCACGTCCGGGCCGGTGACGATGTCCAGCTCCAGCCCGCGTGGCGTGGTCAGCGGGCGGAAGGTGGCGTCGACGTAGTCGCGCAGGACCGACAGGTCGAAGGTCTCCGGGTTGATGTCCATCTTGCCGGCCTCGACCTTCGACAGGTCGAGGATGTCGTTGATGAGCTGCAACAGGTCGGTGCCGGCGGAGTGGATGACGGTGGCGTACTCGACCTGCTTGCTGGTCAGGTTGCGGTTCGGGTTCTGCGCGAGCAGCTGGGCCAGGATCAGCAGCGAGTTCAGCGGGGTCCGCAGCTCGTGGCTCATGTTGGCCAGGAACTCGGACTTGTACTTCGAGGCGAGCGCGAGCTGCTGGGCGCGCGCCTCCAGCTCCTGGCGGGCCTGCTCGATCTCGGAGTTCTTCGTCTCGATGTCGTGGTTCTGCCGGGCCAGCAGCGCCGCCTTGTCCTCCAGCTCGGCGTTGGAGCGCTGCAGCTCCTCGGAGCGGGCCTGCAGCTCCTCCGACCGGGTCCGCAGCTCGGCCGCGAGGCGCTGGGACTCGGTGAGGAGGATGTCGGTACGGGCATTGGCGACGATGGTGTTGACGTTCACCCCGATGGTCTCGGTGAGCTGGTCGAGGAAGTCGCGCTGGGTGTCGGTGAACCGGCTCATGCTGGCCAGCTCGATAACGCCGAGCACCTGGTCCTCGAAGAGCACCGGCAGCACCACCAGGTGCAGCGGGGCGGCGGCCCCCAGGCTGGACGAGACGGTCACGTAGTCGGCCGGCACCGCGTCGACCACGATGGCCCGCTTGCTCACCGCCACCTGGCCGACGAGGGAGTCGCCGAGGGCGTAGCGGCGCCGGGTGGCGTCGTGCCCGTAGCCGCCGACGACCCGCAGCGCCCTGCCCTCGGCGAGGTCGTCGACCAGCAGGAACGTGCCGAGCTGCGCGGAGACCAGGGGCGCCAGCTCGTTCATCACCAGACCGGCGACCACCTCGAGGTCGCGGTGGCCCTGCATGAGCCCCGAGATGCGGGCTAGGTTGGTCTTGAGCCAGTCCTGTTCCTGGTTGGTGCGGGTGGTCTCGCGCAGCGACTCCACCATCGAGTTGATGTTGTCCTTCAGCTCGCCGACCTCGCCCGGGGCGTCCACCGTGATGGACCGGGTCAGGTCGCCGGTGGCGACGGCGCTGGTCACCTCGGCGATCGCCCGCACCTGGCGGGTCAGGTTGCCGGCCAGCTCGTTGACGTTCTCGGTGAGCCGCTTCCAGGTGCCGGAGACGCCCTCGACCTCGGCCTGACCGCCGAGGCGGCCCTCGCTGCCCACCTCCCGGGCCACCCGGGTGACCTCGGCGGCGAAGCTGGAGAGCTGGTCGACCATCGTGTTGATGGTGGTCTTCAGTTCCAGGATCTCGCCGCGGGCGTCGACGTCGATCTTCTTGGTCAGGTCGCCCTGCGCCACCGCCGTGGTGACCTGGGCGATGTTGCGGACCTGGCCGGTGAGGTTGTTCGCCATCGAGTTGACGTTGTCGGTGAGGTCCTTCCAGGTGCCCGCGACGTTCGGCACCCGGGCCTGACCGCCGAGGCGTCCCTCGGTGCCCACCTCGCGCGCCACCCGGGTCACCTCGTCGGCGAAGGCGCTCAGCGTGCCGACCATCGTGTTGATGGTCTGGGCCAGGACGGCGACCTCACCCTTGGCCTCGACGGTGATCTGCCGGCTCAGGTCGCCCTGGGCGACGGCGGTGGCGACCAGCGCGATCGAGCGCACCTGGTTGGTGAGGTTGTTGGCCATCTCGTTGACGTTGTCGGTCAGGTCCTTCCAGGTGCCGCCCACGTTGGAGACCCGGGCCTGACCGCCGAGCCGCCCCTCGGTGCCCACCTCGCGCGCCACCCGGGTCACCTCGTCGGCGAACGCGGAGAGCTGGTCGACCATCGTGTTGATGGTCTCCTTCAGCGCCAGGATCTCCCCACGCGCGTCGACCCGGATCTTCTGCGTCAGGTCACCCTTGGCGACCGCGGTGGTGACCTCCGCGATGCTGCGCACCTGCGCGGTGAGGTTGTCGGCCATGACGTTGACCGACTCGGTGAGGTCCTTCCAGGTGCCGGAGACGCCCTTCACGTCGGCCTGGCCGCCGAGGCGGCCCTCGGTGCCCACCTCGCGGGCGACCCGGGTGACCTCGTCGGCGAAGGACGACAGTTGGTCCACCATCGTGTTGATGGTGCTCTTCAGCTCCAGGATCTCGCCGTGCGCGGTGACGGTGATCTTCTGCGACAGGTCGCCCCGGGCCACCGCCGTGGCCACCTGGGCGATGCTGCGCACCTGGTCGGTGAGGTTGCCGGCCATCGAGTTGACCGAGTCGGTGAGGTCGCGCCAGGTGCCGGCGACGCCACTGACCTGGGCCTGGCCGCCGAGGCGCCCGTCGGTGCCGACCTCCCGGGCGACCCGGGTGACCTCGTCGGCGAACGACGACAGCTGGTCCACCATCGTGTTGATGGTGCTCTTCAGCTCCAGGATCTCGCCGCGGGCGTCGACGGTGATCTTCTGCGACAGATCGCCCCGGGCCACGGCGGTGGTGACCTGGGCGATGTTGCGGACCTGGCTGGTCAGGTTGCCGGCCATGAAGTTCACCGAGTCGGTGAGGTCGCGCCAGGTGCCGGCGACACCGGGCACCTCGGCCTGGCCGCCGAGGCGGCCCTCGCTGCCCACCTCCCGGGCGACCCGGGTCACCTCGTCGGCGAACGACGACAGCTGGTCCACCATCGTGTTGATGGTGATCTTCAGTTCGAGGATCTCGCCGCGCACGTCGACCGTGATCTTCTGCGACAGGTCGCCCCGCGCCACGGCGGTGGCCACCTCGGCGATGTCGCGGACCTGGTCGGTGAGGTTGCCGGCCATCGCGTTGACCGAGTCGGTGAGGTCCTTCCAGGTGCCGGAGACGCCGGGCACCTCGGCCTGACCGCCGAGCTGGCCCTCGGTGCCGACCTCCCGGGCCACCCGGGTCACCTCGGAGGTGAACAGCGACAACTGGTCCACCATGCCGTTGAAGACGGTGGCGATCTCGCCGAGCAGCCCGTCGGCGTCCTCGGGCAGCCGGGTGCCGAAGTCGCCGTCCCGCACCGCCGTCAGGCCCGCCAGCAGCTGCCGCAGGCCCGGATCGGCCATCGGCCCGCCGGCGCTGCCCGCCGTCTCGCGTCGCCGCGGCACCGTCTGTTCGACCACCACTCGCCCCCATCGCCGAGCCGCCGGGCACGGGCGGAGCCGTCCCGGCGACAACATCAACCGCGCAAGTATGCCCATTGGGCGAGCGGCCCGCATGGGAGAGCGAACCGGGGTGAGCTGGGCCGGGGTGGCGGGGACGGAGCTGGGCGGGTGCGCTCGGGCGTACCCGGGTCAGTGCGGCGACGGGCGCCCGCACGACTGATGGACCAGCTCCACCATCTCCGCCACCGAGCCGGCCGGGTCGGTCACCGGGAACTGCACCGCGCGGACCACGGCATCGGGGTCGACCAGCAGGGTGAGCCGCTTGAACCGGTCCACCCCGCCGGCCCGGAACGTCGGCAGCAGCAGCCCCGCCGCGAGCCGCCCGTCCTGGTCGGACAGGAGCGGGTACGGCAGCCGGGCGTACCCGGCGAAGGCCCGCAACTGGTCCGGGCGCTGGGTGCTCACGCCCCGCACCTCGGCGCCGGCGGCCCGGATGAGCTCGTGCCGGTCGGCGTACGTGCGGGCCTCCAGCGTGCACCCGACGGCACCGGGGATGTCCCCCCAGCCCGGCGGAAGTCCCTGGTCGCCAGGGGCGAACGCGCCGGGGAAGAGGTAGAGCACCGTCCAGCGGCCCGGCACGGCCGCCGGCTCGTCGCCGCCGTCGTGCCGGGGCAGCGTGACCGCCGGCAGCCGGCGGCCGACGAGCTGGCGCACCCGGCGGGCCTCGGCGGAGTCGGCGCGTGCGGTCGCGGTGAGGGCCCCGTCGCCCATCACGTGCCGGCTGCCCCAGTCCTGCAGGGCGACCAGCACCGGCAGCAGTCCCTCCCCCTTCGGGGTGAGCAGGTAGTCGTGGCGCGGCGGGTGGTCCGAGTACGCCTCCCGGCGCAGCACCCCGTGCTCGACCAGCGCGGCGAGTCGTTCGGTCAGCGCCCGGCGGCTGACCCCCAGCTCGCGCTGGAGCGCGTCGAAGCGGGTGGTGCCGCCGGCGACGTCGCGCACGATCAGGAACGTCCACCAGTCGCCCAGCACGCCGAGGGCCTGGGCGATGCCGCAGTCGGCGTCGGCGAGGTCCGTCCGCCTCATCCCACCCACCCCCTCGCTCGGTCCGCCGTCGACTATAGTCCGTTCCAGATTGGAACTCACTGGCTCGGGGACGGGGGTTGACGGTCATGACCGTCGAGCAGGGAGCCGGAGTGTTCTGGCGCTGGTGGGCCGCCGGCACGACCAGCCTGGTCGGGTCGGCGGTCGGCGGGGTGGCGCTGCCGCTGACCGCGCTGACCGTGCTGGACGCGACCGCCTTCGAGATGGGCCTGGTCGCCGCCGCCGGCTACGTGGCCTGGCTGGTGATCGGGCTGCCCGCCGGGGTCATCGTGCAGCGGTTGCCGCTGCGCGGCGCGCAGGTCGGCGCCGACCTGGCCCGCGCCGTCGCGGTGGCGTCCATCCCGCTGGCCTGGTGGTGGGGATGGCTGACCGTCGCCCAACTGGTCGTGGTGGCGCTGGTGGTCAGCTTCGCCAACGTGCTCTTCGACGTCGCCAACTCCACCTTCCTGCCGGCCATCGTCGGCCGCGAGCAGCTGCACGCCCGCAACAGCCTGACCTCGGCCACGCACGCCGCCACCCAGCTCAGCGGTCCCGCGCTGGGCGGGCTCGCGGTGCAGGCCCTCGGCGCGGTGCCGACGGTGCTGGTCGACGCGGCCAGCTACCTCGTCTCCGCGGCGCTGCTGCGCTCGCTGCCGGCCCGCCGCGCGGACGCACCCGACCGGTGGCCCCCGATCCGCCAGATGATCGGCGAGGGCTGGCGGTACGTGACCCGCCACCCGGTGATGGGCCCGACCATGTGGACCGCCACCGCGGTGAACTTCGTCTGCGGGGCGCAGCTCGCGGTCTACCCGCTCTACCTCGTCCGCGAGCTGCACGCCCCGGCCGTGCTGGTCGGCGTGCTGCTCGCCGTGGAGGGCGTCGGGTCGCTGGTGGGCGCCGCGCTGACCCCCTGGATCACCGGCCGGTGGGGCACCGCCCGGTCGGTCCTGGTCGCCTGCGTGGTCTCCGTCGCCGGCGCGTTCGTCGTCCCGCTCGGGGTCGGCTGGCCGGCGTACCTGGCGTTCGCCGTCGGCAACGTGGTCTTCGCCGGCAGCGTGGTGGTGCTCAGCGTGACCACCCGCACCTACCGGCAGACGGCCAGCCCGCCCGAGCTGCTCTCCCGGGTGATGGCCACCGTCCGCTTCGTCTCCTGGGGCGCGATCCCCGTCGGCGGGCTGGTCGCCGGCGCTCTCGCCGGTGTCGTCGGCGCGCGGGGCACCCTGTTCGTCTTCGCCGCCGCCGCGGTGTGCGCGCCGCTGGCCCTGCTCCGCTCGCCCGTACGCCGGCTGCGGGACTTCACCGACCTGCGGGTGGACGGCGTCGATCGCCGGGAGGTCCTCGGCGCTCGGTGACGGGGGGGGTCAGCGCAGCGGCAGGGCCGCCGCGAGCCGGCGGACCCGCTCCGGGTGGGTGAGCACGTCCACGTTGTCGACGTACTGGTCGACGGCGCCGACCGGCGGACGCCCGCGCAGCGCCGGGTCACCGATCGCGGCGCGCAACGCGGTGGCGAACCGGCCGGCGTCCAGCACCAGGAACGGCCGGCCGTGGAAGGGCCGCACCCGGGGGTCGACCGGCGCGGCGAGGCCCATGCCGTTCGTCCAGTCCGCGAGGGTCTCCAGGGCCCGGCCGAGCCCGGCCTCCCGCGCCGTCCAGCCGGCCGGCCCGAGGGCGTCGGTCAACGCGGCCACCACCGGCGGCGCCTGCGGCAGCTGGGCGAAGACGGTGCCGAGCCACTTGTCGTACGGGGGCCAGCGGCGGTGCAGCAGCAGCCCGAGGCGCATCAGGTCGCGGGCCAACCCGGCGGTGACCATTCGGCTGCCCAGCTCGTCGCCGACCTCGGCGCACCGCCCGGCCAGGTGCTCGCACTGGCCGATCCGGGTCCAGGCGGCGCTCAGAACGTGGCGCCACACGTCGTCCGGGTACCAGGCCAGCCGGGCCCGGGCAGCGCGCAGCGCCCCGCCGAGCCCGTCATGGAAGACCGCCCCGCCGGTCAGCTCGGCCAGTCGCTGGCTCGGCAGCGACAGCCAGTCCTCCGTGGTGATCCCGGCGGCCGGGTCGAAACCGAGCCGGCCCCGTAGCCAGCCGCCGAGTTCGTCCACGCCGACCCCGTGTCGGTCACCGGCCGCGTCCACCACCCCCAGGCGGGTGCCGGGACCGCCGACGAACCGGGTCGGCCAGCCCAGGAACTGCGCCGGCAGGCCGACGTCCAGCGCGGCTCGGACCGGCGCGACGTCTGCGGCGTCGGCGACGAAGAGTTGGGCCCGCGGACCCCAGTCGTGGTCGGTGGAGCGGGGCGTGTCCAGCCCGAGCAGTTCCGAGCCGCCGTCGAGCAGGCCGGCGGCATAGGCCAACCCGGGACAGCGCCGCGCCAGCAGCGGCGCGAGGATCTCATCGTGGAACCTGCGGCAGAGCGTCAGGCCGGGTACGAACGCCATGCCGGCAGTCTGCCGGTGCGGGCCCGGGCCGCCACCGGATTACCGGCCCGCCTGCCGGTCGCCGCCGATAACCTGGACCGGAGGTGACGGATGGGAAGGTGGGGACGGTGACGCAGGAGCGCGCAGCGGCACGGCGTCGCCGGATGCTCGCGGCCGGCATCCTCGCCGTGCTCGGGCTGGCGCTGCTCGGGCTCGGCCTGACCGTCGCCGACGGCGTCCTCGCCGGCGTCGAGGTGGTGCTGGCGATCGTGCTGCTGCTGGCCAGCTACGCCCTGCAGTACGTGGCCCGTCGCGAGACGCTCTACCGCCACGACGACGAGCGGTGAGCCACGGCGGGACGGCGCGGGCCCGGACCGGAGCCGACCAGGCCGGCGCGGCACGCCAGGTCCCCACCCCGTCGTAGGGCTGTGACAGGCTGTCGGGCGTGGCACAGCGACCCCCGATCCTGCTGATCGACGCGCCGAGTCTCTACTTCCGGGCCTACTTCGGCATTCCCGAGTCGGTCGCGAAGACCGAGGACGGCCAGCCGGTCAACGCCGTCCGCGGCTTCCTCGACATGCTCGCCCAACTGGTGCGCACCCGCCGCCCCGACCGGATGGTCTGCGCACTGGACCACGACTGGCGGCCGGCCTGGCGGGTGGAGCTGCTGCCGTCGTACAAGGCGCACCGGGTGGCGCCGCAGGGCGGCGAGGTGGTGCCGGACACCCTCTCCCCGCAGGTGCCGATGATCCTGGAGGTGCTGGAGGCGATCGGCATCACCGCGGTCGGCGCGACCGGCTACGAGGCCGACGACGTGCTCGGCACGCTGTCGGTGACCCAGGACGCGCCGGTGGAGGTGGTCTCCGGCGACCGCGACCTGTTCCAGCTCGTCGACGACGGGCGCGGGGTGCGGCTGCTCTACATCGGGCGGGGCGTGGCCAAGCTGGACGACTGCGACGACGCGGCGGTCCGCGCCCGCTACGGGGTGCCCGCCGACCGGTACGCCGACTTCGCCGCGCTGCGCGGCGACCCGAGCGACGGGCTGCCCGGCGTGCCCGGGGTGGGTGAGAAGACGGCCGCCCGGCTGATCGAGCGGTACGGCGGCCTCGCCGGCATCCTCGCCGCGCTGGACGAGCCCGGTTCCGGCTTCGCGCCGGGGCTGCGCACCAAGCTGGACGCGGCCCGGGGCTACCTGGCCGTCGCGCCGAAGGTGGTGGAGGTGGCCCGGGACGTACCGCTGCCGGCGCTGCCCACCGCGTTGCCGACGGCGCCCGCGCAGCCGGAACGGCTGCTGGAGCTGGCGCAGCGGTGGAACCTGGCCGGCTCCTGCCGGCGACTGGTCGACGCCCTCGCCGACCGGCCCTGACCACCGCCGGGGCGGCCGGCGGGGCGGGCCCGGACGGGCGACGGACGCCGCGGGTTCTCAGGTGGAGAAGTGGTATGCCAGCACGCCGCGGTTGACCGCGGCGATCGCCTGCCGCGCGGTGGACCGCAGGTCGGCCGAGGCGCCACCGGAGTCGGCGAGCTGACCGAGCAGGTCGACGACCTGCCGGGACCAGCGCACGAAGTCGCCGGCGGGCATCTCCCCGTCGATCTCGTGCCCGCTGGCCAGCACCTTGGCCAGGGCCTCGCCCCGGGCCCAGCGGTAGATCGGCCAGGCGAAGCCGAGGTCCGGCTCACGGGTGACGGTGAGACCCCGGCCGGCCTCGTCGGCCTCGATCTCCCCCCACAGCTTGAGCGTCTCGTCGACCGCGTCGGCGACCGGGCCGCGGGGCAGTCCGGCCCGCTCGTCGACGTCGCGGCGGGCCTCGAAGACGACCACCGAGACGGCGGCGGCCAGCTCGGCCGGGGAGAGCCCGTCCCAGACGCCCCGACGCAGGCACTCGGCGACCAGCAGGTCGGCCTCGGTCCAGATCCGGCCGAGCATCCGGCCGGCGTCGGTCACCCCGCCGTCGGCGGAGAGGTAGCCCCGGGCGGTGAGCAGCGCGACGATCCGGTCGAACGTGCGGGCCAGCGAGCCGGTCCGGCCGGCCACCCGCTGGCGCAGCTCCTCGGTGTCCTTCTCCAGCCGGCGGCTCCGCTCCGCCCAGCGGGCGTGCTCCTCCCGGTCCGGGCAGCCGTGGCAGGGGTGGTTACGCAGCTCGGTGCGGAGCTGGCTGAGCCGGTGGTCCTCGCCGGCGGCCTGCCGGGAGCGGCCGCCGCGGCGACCGCCGTGCCGGTCCAGGCCGGTGCCGCTGACCTCGGCGGCGAGGTCGCGCCGGGCGCCCGGGGAGCGGTGGTTGAAGTTCTTGGGCACCCGGATGCGGGCGAGCACCTCCGCCGGGGTGGTGAAGTCGCCGGGGCTGACCCGGCCGGCCCAGCGGTCCTGGGTGAGCACCAGCGGGCGCGGCTCGCCGAAGCCGCCGGTGGCCGGGTCGAGGACGACGGCGAGCCCGGCCCGCCGGCCCGCCGGCACCCGGATCACGTCGCCGACCCGCAGCCGCTCCAGGGAGGCGACCGCCGCCGCCTTGCGCTGGGTCTGCCCCTGCCGGGCGATGGCCCGCTCGCGGTCGGCGATCGCCACCCGCAGCGCGAAGTACTCGTCGAAGTCGCCGTGGTGGCAGGCGGCCTCCACGCCGTACGCCTCGATGGTCTCGGTGTTGCGCTGCACCTGCCGGGCCAGGCCGACCACCGACCGGTCCGCCTGGAACTGCGCGAACGACGACTCCAGCAGCGCCCGGGCGGGCTCCGCGCCCACCGTGCCGACCAGGTTGACCGCCATGTTGTACGACGGCCGGAAGCTGGAGCGCAGCGGGTACGTCCGGGTGGAGGCGAGACCGGCGACGTGCCGCGGGTCGGTCTCCGGGGACCACACCACGACGGCGTGCCCCTCGACGTCGATGCCGCGCCGGCCGGCCCGGCCGGTGAGCTGCGTGTACTCCCCCGGCGTCAGGTCGACGTGCGCCTCGCCGTTGAACTTGACCAGCCGTTCCAGCACCACGCAGCGGGCCGGCATGTTGATGCCCAGCGCGAGGGTCTCGGTGGCGAAGACCGCCTTGACCAGGCCGCGGACGAACAGCTCCTCGACGACCTCCTTGAACACCGGCAGCATGCCGGCGTGGTGCGCGGCCAGGCCGCGCTCCAGCCCGTCCAGCCACTCCCAGTAGCCCAGCACCGTCAGGTCCTCGCCGGGGATGGCGGTGACCCGGGACTCGACCACCCGGCGGATCTCGGCGCGCTCCTCGGGCGAGGTGAGGCGCAGCCCGGCGGCGAGGCACTGCTGCACGGCGGCGGCGCAGCCGGCGCGGCTGAAGATGAACAGGATCGCCGGGAGCAGCCCTTCGCGGTCGAGCCGGTCGACGATGTCCGGCCGCATCGGACCGCGCCAGCGGGGACCGCGCCGGCCGGCCCCGGGGCCGGCGCTGCGCCCCTCGCCCAGCTCCAGGCGGCGCACCGTGTCGCGGGTGTAGCGCAGCAGCTCCGGGTGCACGTCGTGCTTGCGGGCCGCGTCCGCGTCGTGGAACAGGTCGAACATCCGCTTGCCGACCAGCATGTGCTGCCACAGCGGCACCGGCCGGTGCTCGCTGACCACCACCGCGGTCTCGCCGCGCACGGTGACCAGCCAGTCGGCGAACTCCTCGGCGTTGGAGACGGTGGCCGACAGCGAGACCAGGGTGACCGAGGCGGGCAGGTGGATGATCACCTCTTCCCAGACCCCGCCGCGGAACCGGTCGGCGAGGTAGTGCACCTCGTCCATCACCACGTAGGCCAGGCCTTCCAGGGTGGCCGAGCCGGCGTAGAGCATGTTGCGCAGCACCTCGGTGGTCATCACCACCACGGGGGCGTCGCCGTTGATCGCGTTGTCGCCGGTGAGCAGGCCGACCTGCTCCGCGCCGTACCGGTCGACGAGGTCGTGGTACTTCTGGTTGGACAGCGCCTTGATCGGCGTGGTGTAGAAGCACTTGCGCCGGGCGGGCGGCTGCTCGCCGCCGTCGGCCGCCGGCGGCCGCGCGGGCGTCCCCCGCAGGGCCAGGTGTACGGCGAACTCGCCGACCACGGTCTTGCCGGCGCCGGTCGGAGCGCAGACGAGTACGCCGCTTCCCCGTTCCAGGGCCTGGCACGCCTCGCGCTGGAAGTCGTCGAGATCGAACCCCAGATCGAGGGCGAACTCGTCCAGCGCCGGGAACTGAGAGGCCTGCGCGGCCCGGCGGCGCGCCGCGGCGTACCGCTCTGCGGGGCTCGACATGTCCTCAAGATTAGTGCGTACTCCGCACGGCTACCTGGCAAGGCCGTCCGGTGGGGTGGTCGGCGGGGGTCGGTAGGGTGCACGACGTGCCGGATCATGCCCAACCGCCCCATGTCCCGAGCGGCGCCGACGACGCCGTCCGCCCGGGTCCGCCCCGCCGCGCCGTGGAGGCGGTCCTGTTC
This sequence comes from Micromonospora purpureochromogenes, assembly GCF_900091515.1. NCBI lineage: Bacteria > Bacillati > Actinomycetota > Actinomycetes > Micromonosporales > Micromonosporaceae > Micromonospora > Micromonospora purpureochromogenes. The sequence continues at coordinate 3,958,927 of NZ_LT607410.1, forward strand.
GACTTCCACGGCACCCTGGCCCAGGTGGAGGAGCCCCGCGAGTGGGTACTCCAGGCGGCTGCCGCCTGCGGGGTGACGCTGGAGCGGATGCGGGCCACCGCGCTGGCCGACCGGCTGCTGACCGCGGGTCGGGCGGGCGGGCCGATGCCGGCGCGGGTGCCGCCGCGGCTGGCCGAGCTCTGGGCCGACCGGGACCTCTACCCGTACGCGCACCGGGGGGCCTACACCGGGCTGGCCGAGACGGTGGACGCCGGCATCGAGGGCTTCGCCGAGGCGCTCTACGAGCGGCTGCTGGTCCCGGAGGGCTGGGTGCCCTATCCGGGCGTCGAGGCCACCCTGGGCGCGCTGCACAAGGCGGGGGTGAAGGTGGCGGTGGTGAGCAACATCGGCTTCGACCTCCGGCCGCTCTTCGCCGCCTGGGGTCTCGACGGGCTGATCGACGCGTACGCCCTGTCGTACGAGGTGGGGCGCTGCAAGCCGGACCCGGGGATCTTCCTGCGCGCCTGCGGGATGCTGGGCGTGGACCCGGAGCGGACGCTGATGGTGGGCGACACCCCGGCCGACGCCGGCGCGGTCAACGCCGGCTGCTCGGTGCTGGTGCTGCCCTGCGCCGATCCGGGCCGGGAGAACGGCCTCGGCGCCGTGCTCGACCTGGCGCTGCGCGACTGACCTGCGGCGATATATCAGCGCTAACAGGGTCTTGATAATCACGTTAGCATCGGCCGCTAACGCCGAGAGGTTATCGTCGCTATCGTGACCGAGACGTCGGCCCGGGACCGGATCGTGCGGGCCGCCGCCGCGCTGCTCGCCGAGGGCGGTCGGGCGGCGGTCTCCACCCGCGCGGTGAGCCGCGCCGCCGGGGTGCAGGCCCCCACCATCTACCGCCAGTTCGGCGACCTGCGCGGCCTGCTCGACGCCGCCGCCAGCTACGGCTTCGCCGCGCACCTGCACGCGCAGGCCGCCCGCGAGCCGGCCGACGACCCGGTGGACGACCTGCGCCGGGGCTGGGACATGCACGTCGGGTTCGGCGTGGCCAACCCGGCCTTCCACACCCTGATGTACGGCGATCCGCGCCCCGGTGCGCGCCCCACCGCCGCCCGGGTGGCCGCCGACATCTTCCGCCAGCTCGTCGTGCGGGTGGCCGAGTCGGGGCGGCTGCGCGTCGACGTGGACCGGGCGGCCGAGATGGTCCACGCGGCCAGCTGCGGCGTCACCCTCACCCTGATCCAGGGCGGCGATCCGGGCCTGTCGGTCGCCACTCGGGAGGCGGTCGTCACGGCGACCTGCGCCGACAGCCCCGCCGCCCGCGCCGTCCGCCCACCCGACCGGCCGGTCCGCCACGCCGTCGCGCTGCGGGCGGCGCTGCCGCAACTGGCCGGCGACCTCACCCCGGCCGAGCGGGCGCTGCTCGCCGAGTGGCTGGACCGGCTGGCCGGCGCCGACCGGCCAGCCTGATCCGTCCGGCGGCCTGGCGGTGCTCGCGGCGGCGGTGAACCGCCGTCCCGGCGGGGACGGCGGCGCGGCCGGCGGGGATGATCCACTCCGTTCCGGCGGTCTGGCGGTGTTCGCAGCGGCGGTAGACCGCCATTCCGGCGAGACGGCGGCGCCGCACCGGCGAGCATGATCCACTCCAGAACCGAGGCGTGGCGGTGTTTGAGGGCGCGGGAAACCGCCAGGAAAGCGAGATGAAGAGCCAGCGGACCGGCGAGCGCCACCGCCGGCGTGTGGGTGTGCACGCCATGGGCCACCGGCTGCGGGCTCACCGGGTGGGCGCACTAGCGTCGCGGGAATGGACTCCCAGGCCCGCCCGTCGACGCCCGCCCGCATCCTGCGACGCTGGGGAACCGGCCAGGTGGGGGCGGTCGGGCTGGTGCTCGGCGGCGCACTGTCGGTGCACTTCGGCTCGGCGGTCGCCGCGCTGCTCTTCCCCCGGGCCGGGGTGGCCGGCACGGTCACGCTGCGGCTGACCATCGGCGCGCTGCTCATGCTGCTGGTGTGCCGGCCCCGGCTGCGGGGCTACGGCCGGGGCGACTGGGCGTCGGTGGTCCTGTTCGGGCTCGCCCTGGCCGGCATGAACTCGGTTTTCTACCAGGCCATCGAGCGGATCCCGCTGGGGCCGGCGGTGACCCTGGAGGTGCTCGGGCCGCTCACCCTGTCGGTGCTGACCGCCCACCGGTGGACCGCGTGGTGCTGGGCCGGCCTGGCGCTGGCCGGGGTGGCGCTGCTCGGCCAGGGCGGGTTCGACCGGCTGAACCCGGTCGGCGCCGGCCTGGCGCTGGGCGCGGGGGCGCTCTGGGCGGCGTACATCGTCTGCTCGGCCCGGGTCGGCGGCCGGTTCCCCCGGGCCGACGGGCTGGCCCTGGCCATGACGGTCGCGGCCCTGCTCACCCTGCCGTTCGGGCTGGCCGACGGCGGGACGCGGCTGTGGCACCCGGCCGTGCTGGCGCTCGGCGCCGGGCTGGCGCTGCTCGCCTCGGTGCTGCCCTACACCCTCGAACTGCTGGCGCTGCGCCGGCTGGCCACCTCGACCTTCGCGGTGCTGATGAGCCTCGGCCCGGCGCTCGCCGCGCTCGCCGGTTGGCTGGTCCTCGGGCAGGACCTGCACCTGATGGAGGTGCTCGCCATCGCCCTGGTCGTCGCCGCCAGCATCGGAGCCGTGCGGGCCGGCACGCCGCGCACCGCCGACCGACCGGAGGGCCCGGCCGCCGCGCCGGCCGGCCCGGTGGGCACCGGCACGGACATCCAGCTCAGCGCAGCAACCGCACCGCCGCCGGCACGGCGGTGATCCGCACCGGCAGGTCGAGGGAGCGTTCCCCGTCGGCGTACGTGGTGATGCCCTCGGCGGCCAGCTCCACCGTGCGGGCCCGGTAGCTGCGCACCAGCGGGTGCGTCACGTGGGTGCCCTGGTAGATGCGCGGCTTGACCCGCATCAGGGTGCGCCGGTCGAACCGCCCGCCGACCACCACGTCCAGCAGCCCGTCGGTGGGGTCGGCGTCCGGGCAGATCCGCATCCCGCCGCCGTAGCTGGCGCCGTTGCCGACCGCCACCAGCACCGCGTCCAGCTCGTGCACGTCGCCGTCCAGGCGCAGCGTGTAGCGGCGCGGGCGCAGCCGGGCCAGCTCGATCAGGATCGCCAGGTTGTAGCGGCGGGGGCCGCGCGGCCAGCGCATCCGGTTGGCCCGCTCGTTGACGATCGCGTCGAAGCCGGCGGCGAGCACCGCCCCGTACCAGCGGTCGCCGCCGTCCGTCCCGGTCATCCGGGCCAGGTCGACCGGCCGGGTGCGCCCCTCGCGCAGCGCGGCGACGATCACCTCGACCGCGCCCAGCGGGTCGGCCGGGAAGCCGCTGTCGGCCGCGAAGTCGTTGCCGGTACCGGCCGGGACCGGGCCGAACGGCACCGCGGTACCGGCGACCGCCTGCAACGCCCGGTGGACGGTGCCGTCGCCACCGACGGCGATCAGCGCGCCCGCGCCGCCGGCGACCGCGGCGTGGCACGCCGCCTCCGCCTCGGCCGGGGTACCCGCGGTCAGCAGCTCGACCGGGCGGCCGGCGGTGGCCAGCCGCTCCAGCAGGGCGGGCAGCAGGTCACGGTGCCGGCCCCGGCCCGCGGTGGGGTTGGCGAGCACGGCCACGGGGCCGGTCGGAAAGTGATCGTCTGCGGTCACGGCGAGCACCGTACGGTACGGCGGACGCCGCCCACCAGGGGCGGCGTCGTCACCGTCGGTGGTGGCGCTCAGAAGGTGATGCGGACCTTCAGCGCGGTGCGCTCGTCCATCGCCCGGTAGCCGTCGGGCACCCCGTCGAGGGTGACGGTCCGGTCGAAGACCGGCGACGGGTCGATGGTGCCGTCGAGCACGTCGGCGAGCAGCTCCGGGAGGTAGGCGCGGGCCGGGGCGACCCCGCCGCCCAGGGCGACGTTGCGGCCGAACATCTGGCCGATGTCCACGCCGGCGCTGCCCCCGTGCGGCACCCCGACGTAGCCGACCGCGCCACCGTCGCGGGCGATCGAGATAGCCGTACGCATCGACTCCTCGGTGCCGACGGCCTCCAGCACGGCGTGCGCGCCCTGGCCCTTGGTGAGTTCCCGGACGGCGGCGACCGCCGCGTCGCCCCGCTCGGCGACCACGTCGGTGGCGCCGAACGCCCGGGCGATGTCGGTGCGGGCGGTGTGCCGGCCCAGCGCGATGATCTGCTCGGCACCGAGCCGCCGGGCGGCCAGCACCCCGCAGAGCCCCACCGCGCCGTCGCCGACGACCGCGACGGTGGCGCCGGGGCGGACCCGGGCGGCGAGCGCCGCGTGGTGGCCGGTGGACATCACGTCCGACAGTGCCAGCAGCGCGGTGAGCAGCCGCTCGTCGCCGGCGGCCTCGGCGGGGAGCTTCACCAGGGTGCCGTCGGCGTACGGGACGCGGACGGCCTCGCCCTGCCCCCCGTCCGAGCCCGGCTCGCCCCAGAACCCGCCGTGCGGGCAGGAGGTGTGCAGGCCCTCGCGGCAGAAGTCGCAGACCCCGTCGGACCAGACGAACGGGGCGACCACCAGGTCACCGACGCGCACCGAGGTCACCTCGGCGCCGGTGGCCTCCACCACGCCCAGGAACTCGTGACCGATGCGCTGCCCCGGCTGGCGGCTGGCCACCCCCCGGTACGCCCACAGGTCGCTGCCGCAGATGCAGGCGGTGACCACCCGGACGACCGCGTCGGTCCGGTGGCGAACGGCGGCGTCGGGGACCTCCTCGACGCGGATGTCGTTCGGGCCGTGGATCACGGTGGCGCGCATGTGACCGTCCTTCGGGGGATCGACAGTGATCGGGGCAGGCAGCCGCTCCGGGCGGGCGGCGACGAGCCCGGGACGACGGTAGACCGGCACCGGGGGCACGGCCCAGACGGTGCGGGGCCGGGGTGGCGGGCCTCACCCCGTACCCCGCGCGGCGCCGGCGCGGTCGGCAGGCGCCCGGCGGGCGGAAAAGGGTGGGCGCCGGCGGAACGGCCTTCGATACGCTGCGGCCCGCCGCCGGGCGTCGGCGGCGTCACGGGGAGGAACGCCAGTGCCGAGTTTCGACATCCGCAGCGCCGACCTGCGCGCGGTCAACTCGATGACCAAGTACCCGTCGATCCCGACGTACCACGCGCTCGACCCCGGGACGGCGGGCTGCGCGAGGAGGTCGTCGAGTTCACCGGGCCGGTGACCCTGACCGAGAAGGTAGACGGCACGAACAGCCGGATCATCCTCACCCCGGACGGGCGGTACCTGATCGGCAGCCGCGAGGAACTGCTGCACGCCCGGGGCGACCTGATCGCCAACCCGGCGTTGGGCATCGTCGAGGCGCTGCGCGGGCTGGCCGAGCGGCTGTGCGCGGACGCCCCCGCCGACCGGTTCACCGTTTACTACCTGGAGGTGTACGGCGGCAAGGTGACCGGCGCGTCGAAGCACTACACCGACAGCCGCCGGGTCGGCCACCGGCTCTTCGACATCGCCGAGTTCGACGGGTACGCCGACCTGCTGGCCCGGTCGCCGGAACAGCTCGCCGGCTGGCGCGACGGCGGCGGCCAGCGCTGGCTCGACGAGCGGGAACTGCTCACCCGGGCCGAGGCGTACGGGCTGGCGACGGTTCCCCGACCGGCCACGGTGGACGCCGCCGAGCTGCCCCGCGACCTGGACAAGACGTACGCGTTCCTGACCGACCACCTGCCGCACACGCTGGTGGCGCTCGACGGCGTACCCGGCCGGTCGGAGGGTCTGGTGCTGCGCGACGCCGACCGGTCGGTGATCGCCAAGGCCCGCTTCCAGGACTACGAGCGGTCCCGCCGCCGCCGCTCCGGCGGCCGCTGACCCCACCCCCGGTGGTGGCCCGCCGCCCGCCTCGGTGATCAAGAAGTTTGCGTCAGGTCCGGGGCCGATTCCGACGCAAACTTCTTGATCACTGCGGGGACGGCGGGTGCGCCGGAGGTGGGGAGGTGACGGATGGTGACTGTCTGATTGCTGATCGCGGTCTTCGGGGGCGGCTTCTAACGTGACCGCGGAGCGCGCGGCGACCCGACAGGCCGGGAGGCACGATCACCATGAACCCGACCAGGCAGGTCTCGGGCGGCGGGACGGAGGAGGACCTCGTCCGGCTGGCGATCCGGGCGGTGGCCCCCGACGAGGAGCCGCTGATGGTGTTCCTGCAACCGGCGTACCGGCGTGACCCCGACCGCTGGCGCGACGACCCTCGTGACCTGGTGCGGGTGAGCGGCGGCGAGGCCGGCGGAGGCGGGTTCCACGAGAACGTCGAGCCGCTGCTGCCGTACGTCATGGTGCTGACCGGCGTCGCGCTCACCGCGCTGCGTGACGCGGCGCAGGGCCAGGCCACCGACGCGGTGCGCGGCGGCCTGCGCCGGCTCGGCCGGCGGTGGCGGGTCCGTCGCTCGGGCGCCGAGGCGCCGGCGCTGCCGGCGGTGCGGCTGCGCCCCGGGCAGGTGCTGCGCATCGAGGAGGCGGTCACCGCCGCCGCCCGCGACCCGCGCTGGGCGCTCACCGACGACCAGGTGGCGCTGCTGCGCGCCGCGGTGCGGGACGCGTTCGTCGCGCGGTTCGGGGTGGACGGCGGGAACGCCGACGGTGCGTGAGGCGACGTCGTACCGCGCCGGCCACGCCGCGCTGACCCCGCCGCTGCCCTCGCCGGCCCTGGGCCGCTTCGTCGCCGTGGTGACCGCGGTCGTCGGGACGAGCATGTTCGGCTGGCAGACGGTGCTCATCGACGCCGCGCTCACCCGGGAACGGGCCGAGTGCGTCGGCGGGCTGCGCCGGTTTCCGCCGCCGGTCGACGTGCGCGCCGGCACGGTCAACGAGGAGTCGGCCGCAGCGGTGCAGCGGTGCCTCGGCACCCTGCACGCCGACGTGGTGCGTCAGATGCTCGTCGGGCTGGCGGTGCTGACGGCCGTGACGGCGGCGATCTACCTGGCCGCGCCGTGGTGCGAACGCCGGTGGCGCGACCTGCGCCGGCTGGACCGGGTGCCGGGCACCGAGGCGTTGCGGGCGGACCTGGCCGCCCTGGTCCGCGAGGTGGGGCTGCGTCGGCCGCCGACGTTCGTGGTGTCGAGGTCGGCACGGGTCAGCGGCAACACCTTCGGCACGGTCGGAGTCCGGTACGTCCGGCTCGACCTGGGGCTCGTGCACGCCCACCGGACGGCGCCCGGGGTGTTCCGGACGGTCGTCCTGCACGAACTCGCCCACCTGCGCAACGCGGACGTGGACCTGACCCGGCTGACGATCGCGTTGGCATGGGCCTTCCCGCTGGGTGTGCTTGCCCCCGTCGCGGTCAACTACGCCGGCGCCGTACCGGCCGCGCACCTGCTCGGCGACGCCTGGCGGTTGGCGGTGTTCGCGCTGGTGGTGCAGGTGTCGGCCTGGTCGGTGCTGCGGGCCCGGGAGTTCGCCGCCGACGCCCGGCTGACCGGGGTGGACGCGGCGACCGCCCGGGCGATGCTCGCGGCCGACCGCACCCGCGCCGGACGCTGGTCCCGCCTCGCCGCCGTGTTCCGGTTCCAGCCGCTGGCCGGGGCCCGCGCCGACGAGCTGGCCCGCCCGGCGCGCCGGGTCGCCGCCCGCCCGATCGAGGCGCTGGGGGCCGGCCTGGCGGCCGGGATCGCCGCACCGCCGCTGCTGGACCTGATGTCGCAACTGCCGCGCACCCTGGGCGGCCCCGATCCCCTCACCGGCGGCGCGTTCCTCGTCGGCCTGCTGCTCGGCGCGCCGCTGGCCCTGGTCACCACCGGCGCGCTGTGGCGGTCGGCGTGGTGGGCGCGGCACGGCGGCGGCACGGCGTCCCGGGGTGGCCTGTTCGGCGCGGCGCTCGCCGCCGGGCTGCTCGTCGGCCGCCGGCTGGCCTGGTCCGCCGGGTACGCCAGCGACCGGCCGGCCTGGTGGGTCGAGCTGACCTGGGCCGTGCTCGGGGTCGCCGGTGGCGTCCTGCTCGGCCGCTGGGTCGCCCTCGGCGCTCGCGCGCACCTGCGCCGGGTCGCGGTGGGCGACGCGACCCGCACCCGCCTGGCGTGGGCCGGCGCCGCCGTGGCCACGACCGTGCTGGCCGCCGCCTTCGTGGCGTCGTTCCTGATCCTGGACGCGTGGTCGGCGGACTCGGAGGTGAGCATGCCGCGGGTGCTCGCGGCGCGGGAGGGCCACCCCGACCATGTCACCGCGCTCACCCTGCTGGACACCCTCGGCTGGTACGTCCGCGTGCTGGCCGACCAGGCGCCGTACCTGCTCGCGCTGCCGCTCGCCGCCGCGCTGTACCCGGTCCTGGCGAACCGGCACGCCACCCGGCGGGCGGTCCGGCTCGGCCTGGTCGCGGGGGTCGTCGGCGCGGCGGCGCTGCCGGCGGTGGCGACCGGCGTCGCGGTCGCGGTCCGGGACCCGGACCTCGGGCCGGCGGCGCTGCGGGGCCTGGTCGAGGGTCACACCCTGCTGCCCGTGACGCTGGTGGAGATGACCGTGGCGGTCGCGGCCGTGGCCGGCCGACGGCTGTCGGTCTGGCACGCCCTGCTCGCCGCCGGCACGGCGGGGCTGCTGTTGGCGCCGGTGCTGGTGGCCGTGACGGCGGCGCTGCCCTGCCTCGGCACCGCCGCCGACCTCGACTGTGTCCGGCCTCCCGAGCAGGTTCTCGTCGTCCGGTCGGTCAGTCACGCCCTTCTCGTCGCACCGGTCTTCGCGGCGCTCGCCGCGGCGCTCGGTGCCGCGGTGACGGCGGCGCTCGCCGTGGCGGCGCGCGCCCGGCACCGGCGCTGGCTGCTGGCCGGGGCCGCCGTCGTGGTGCTGCTCGGCGCGTCCGGGGCGGTCGCCGGCGCGCACCGCGGGTCGGGGCGCGCGGCGGTGACCGGACAGGACGGCTGCCTGGTCGGGGTGTGGCGGCTCACCGCCGGCCGCTACCACGTCCCGGTCGCCGCCGACTCGCCGCTGGGCACGCTGGCCGGGCTGCGACAGGACGCGAGCGTGGACCTGGTCAGCGGCCCGGAGACCGGCTTCGCCAGCGCGTACCGGGTGGACGGCACCGCGACGGACCTGTTCGACCTGACCGTGGCCGAGGGTTCCCTCAACGGGCACACCGTGCGCAACGTCCGGCGGGGCACGCAACCGGTGGACCGCCGGGGTGGGGCGGTACCGGCAGCGCGACGGGGTGACCGCGGGCGACGTGAACCTGCTGCGGGTCGACGGCCGGGAGCTGGACATCAGCTCGGTGATGGCGGACTCGGCGGGCTCGTACCGCTGCGCCGGCGACCGGCTGGTGATCCGGCTGGCGGCCGACGACGGGTCGTGGGGCGAGGAGACCTTCGTCCGCAGCCGCGCCTGACAGGCCGACGCATCGCGGCATTTACATTTAACAAAGTTAACTGATAGCCTCCCGCGCATCGACGAGGAGGTATGTCATGCGACTCCGACCCGCACTCACCGCCCTGGCCGCCGGCGTGGCGCTGGCCACAGTCGCCGCCGCCCTGCCGACGACGCAGGGGCTCGCCGCGGCCATCACCGACGTCGCGGCCCTCGCCTGCACCGCGCCCGCCTGGGCCGAGGGCACCACCTACCCGGCGGGCAGCCAGGTCAGCTACGCGGGCCGGCGCTACGAGGCCCTGATGACCCACACGCCACCGCCGGGCGCCGGCTGGAACCCGGCCGCCACGCCGTCGCTGTGGCGGGACCTCGGCGCCTGCGACGGCGGCGGCACGCCCGCACCCACGCCGTCGCCCACCCGCACCTCGTCGCCCACCCCGACCCCGACGCCGACCGCGACGCCAACCACCCCGCCGCCCGGCACGCCGACCTGCGCGGTCAAGCCCCGACCGGCGGGCAAGGTGCTGCAGGGCTACTGGGAGAACTGGGACGGCGCCGCCAACGGCGTCCACCCGCCGCTGGGCTGGATCCCGATCACCGACCCGCGGATCACCGGACACGGCTACAACGTGGTCAACGCCGCCTTCCCGGTGATCCGCGCCGACGGCACCGTGCTCTGGGAGGACGGCATGGACGCCACCGTCAAGGTGCCCACCCCCGCCGAGATGTGCCAGGCGAAGGCGGCCGGCCTGACCATCCTGCTCTCGATCGGCGGCGCCACCGCCGGCATCGACCTCAGCTCGACGGCGGTCGCCGACCGGTTCGTCGCCACGGTGGTGCCGATCCTGAAAAAGTACAACTTCGACGGCATCGACATCGACATCGAGACCGGCCTGACCGGCAGCGGCGACATCAACCGGCTCTCCCCCTCCCAGGCGAACCTGATCCGGATCATCGACGGGGTGCTGGCCCAGATGCCGGCCGGCTTCGGCCTCACCATGGCCCCGGAGACCGCGTACGTCACCGGCGGCAGCGTCACCTACGGCTCCATCTGGGGCGCGTACCTGCCGATCGTGAAGCGGTACGCCGACAACGGCCGGCTCTGGTGGCTGAACATGCAGTACTACAACGGCAGCATGTACGGCTGCTCCGGCGACTCCTACCCGGCGGGCACGGTGCAGGGCTTCACCGCGCAGACCGACTGCCTCCACACCGGACTGGTCGTCCAGGGCACCACCATCCGCGTCCCGTACGACAAGCAGGTCCCCGGCCTACCGGCGCAGCCCGGTGCCGGCGGCGGACACCTGCCGCCGTCGTCGGTGGCGCAGGCGTGGAACGCCTACCGGGGCGGGCTGAAGGGGCTGATGACCTGGTCGCTGAACTGGGACGGCGCCAAGGGCTGGACCTTCGGCGACAACGTCCGGTCCCTGCAGGGCCGCTGAGATCCGCTCCCCCGGCCCCGCCCCCGCTCACCGGGGCGGGGCCGGCTCGCGCCCGCACCCGGCGGTCGGGCGGCCGGACCCGCGCCGGACACTTCGACGCATCGACATGTTGCGACGACGTTGCGGACGCCTCTAGGCTGTCATGGGAGCGCTCCCGAGCCTCGTCCGGGCATCGAGGCGACACCGGGCACCGCCCGGACGGGTGGGTGATGTGTGGGCACCACATCCATCCGGTCCACGGCCGGCCCGGGCACACCACCTCGCACCCGACCCCCGCACAGATTGAGACGGTCCCATGCAGAAGATCCCCCGCCCGACGCGGCGGCACCTGCTCGCCGCCGGTGCCGCGGCCGCCCTGACCATCGGCGCGTCGGCGTTCCTGCCGGTCGCCAACGCGATGGCGGCACCCGGCTGCGCCGTCACCTACACCACCACCTCCTGGACCGGCGGGTTCACCGCCAACATCACGATCAAGAACCTCGGGGACGCGGTCAACGGCTGGACCCTCGGCTTCAGCTTCCCGGACGCCGGGCAGCGGGTGGGGCAGGGCTGGTCGGCGACGTACCAGCAGAGCGGCCAGTCCGTCACCGCGCAGAGCCTGAGCTGGAACGGCTCCCTGGCCGGCGGGGCGTCCACCACCATCGGCTTCAACGGCACCTGGACGGGCAGCAACCCGGCGCCCACGTCGTTCACCCTCAACGGCACGACCTGCATCGGCGCGACGACCCCCGCCACCCCGCCGCCGACCACCACACCGCCGACCACGCCACCCCCGACCACGCCACCGCCGACCACGCCACTGCCCACCGGGCAGACGCCGGTGGCAATCAACGGTCAGCTCCGGGTCTGCGGGGTGAACCTGTGCAACCAGTACGGCCGGCCGATCCAGCTACGCGGCATGAGCACCCACGGCCTGCAGTGGTTCGCCCAGTGCTACGACGACGCGTCCCTCGACGCGCTCGCCACCGACTGGCACGCCGACCTGCTGCGGATCTCGATGTACGTGCAGGAGGGCGGCTACGAGACCAACCCGAGCGGCTTCACCGACCGGGTCAACACCCTGGTCGACGAGGCCGGTGAGCGGGGCCTGTACGCGCTGATCGACTTCCACACGCTGACCCCCGGCGACCCGATGTACAACCTGGACCGGGCCAAGACCTTCTTCGCCGCCGTCGCGGCCCGCAACGCCAACCGCACCAACGTCATCTACGAGATCGCCAACGAGCCCAACGGGGTCAGCTGGCAGACCATCAAGAACTACGCCGAGCAGGTCATCCCGGTGATCCGGGCCAACGACCCGGACGCGATCGTCGTCGTCGGCACCCGGGGCTGGTCCTCGCTGGGCGTGTCGGAGGGCGGCAACTCCACCGAGGTGATCAACAACCCGGTGAACGCCAGCAACGTGATGTACGCGTTCCACTTCTACGCCGCGTCGCACAAGGACAACTACCGGGCCGAGGTCGAGCGGGCCGCCGCCCGGCTGCCGCTGTTCGTCACCGAGTTCGGCACGGTCACCTACACCGGCGGCGGGGCCGTCGACGCGGGCAGCAGCACCACCTGGCTGGACCTGCTGGACCGGCTGAAGATCAGCTACGCCAACTGGACGTACTCCGACGCCGACGAGGCCAGCGCCGCCTTCAGGCCGGGCACCTGCTACGGCGGCACGTACGCCGGCACCGGCGTGCTCACCGAGTCCGGCGTCTTCATGCGCAATCGGATCCGTACCCCGGACAACTTCCCCACCAGCTGATCGAGCGACACCGGGCGGCGCCCGTCCCGACCGGGGCGGGCGCCGCCCGAGCGGTCGCGGGGCGGGCCGCCCCGCGACCGGCGTGACTCTCTAGGCGACGGCCGCCGCGGCGGCCCGCCCGGCCGTCCGCCCGGAGAAGAGGCAACCACCGAGGAAGGTGCCCTCCAGGGAGTTGTAGCCGTGCATGCCGCCGCCACCGAACCCGGCGACCTCGCCGGCGGCGTACACCCCGCCGAGCGGCTCGCCGTCCGGGCGCAGCACCCGGCCGGAGAGGTCGGTGTGCAGCCCGCCGAGGGTCTTGCGGGTCAGCACGTGCAGCTGGACGGCGATCAGCGGACCCGCCGCCGGGTCGAGCAGGCGGTGCGGCGTGGCGACCCGGATCAGCCGGTCGCCCCGGTACCGGCGGGCGCCCCGGACGGCGTGCAGCTGGGCGTCCTTGCCGAACGGGTGCGCGATGTCGCGGTCGCGCGCCTCGACCAGCCGGCGCAGCGGCGTGACGTCCAGCTGCGGGCCGCCGGTCTGGGCCGCCAACGCGTTCATCCCGTCGACCAGTTCCTCCAGGGTGTCGGCGACCACGAAGTCGGCGCCGTGGCGCTTGAACGCCTCGACCGGGCCGGGCGCGCCGGGACGGACCCGGTGCAGGACCTGCCGGACGCTGCGGTTGGTCAGGTCCGGGTTCTGCTCGGAGCCCGACAGCGCGAACTCCTTCTCGATGATTTTCTGAGTGAGCAGGAACCAGCTGTAGTCGTGGCCCGTGCTCCGCAGGTGCCGCAGGGTGGCGAGGGTGTCGAAGCCGGGGAACAGCGGCGCGGGCAGGCGCCGGCCGGTCGCGTCGAGCCACAGCGACGACGGGCCGGGCAGGATCCGGATGCCGTGGTCCGGCCAGACCGGGTCCCAGTTGCGCAGGCCCTCGGTGTAGTGCCACATCCGGTCCGGGTTGATCACCTGCCCGCCGGCGGCCTCGGTGATGGCCAGCATCCGGCCGTCGACGTGGGCGGGCACCCCGGCGACCATCCGGGTCGGCGGCGTGCCGAGCCGCGCCGGCCAGGCCCGCCGGACCAGGTCGTGGTTGCCGCCGATGCCGCCCGAGGTGATGATCACGGCCTGCGCGCCGTACGCGAAGTCGCCGACGGCCACCCGGGAGGTGCTGCGGCCGCGCGGGGCGTCGTCAGGTTCGAGCACCGTCCCGCGTACCCCGGTGACCACGCCGCCGGCGGTGACCAGCTCGTCGACCCGGTGCCGGAACAGCAGCCGTACCCGGCCGCGCGCGACGGCGTCCTGGACCCGCCGGGCGAACGGCTCGACCAGCCCCGGGCCGGTGCCCCAGGTGACGTGGAACCGGGGTACGGAGTTGCCGTGGCCGTCGGCCGCTCCCCCGCCCCGCTCGGCCCAGCTGACCACCGGGAAGAGCCGGTGGCCCATCCCCCGCAGCCAGGCCCGCTTCTCCCCGGCCGCGAAGTGCACGTACGCCTCGGCCCACCGGCGCGGCCAGTGGTCCTCGGGCCGGTCGAAGGCCGCGCTGCCCGTCCAGTCCTGCCAGGCCAGCTCGACCGAGTCGCGGATACCCATCCGCCGCTGCTCGGGCGAGTCCACCAGGAAGAGGCCGCCGAACGACCAGAACGCCTGCCCGCCGAGGTTCTGCGCGGGCTCCTGGTCGAGCAGCAGCACCCGCCGACCCGCGTCGGCGGCCTCGGCGGCGGCGACCAGGCCGGCCAGCCCGGCGCCGATCACGATGACATCCGTATCCATGCCACCGACGCTACGTACCAGATTGCCAAAATGGTGGCGGTCGACGCGCAAGATCCGGGGTAGGTTTTGTAACCCGGATGACAAAGTGAGGGGCGGAAGCGTGTCCGACGCGCTCATCGACATCGAGCCGGGGCTCGCCGCCCTCCCGCCGACGGTCGGCGGGCACCTCCGCGGGCTGCGGGCGCCCCTGCACGAGCGGATCCTCGCGACCGTCCGCGCGGCCATGCGGGCGCAGGGCCGGTCGCTGACCGGCGGACAGGGGCAGGGCCTCACCCTCGGCGTCGAGACCGCCGTCGACGCCTTCGTCGAGGCGGTCGCCGACCCGGGCCGCGACCTCGCCGCCACCCGGGCGGTGTTCCACGCCCTCGGCCGCACCGAGTACCGGGAGGGCCACCGGGTGGACGCGCTGCGCACCGTCCTCACCCTCGGCGCCCGGGACATCTGGGCCTTCCTGGTGGAGAACGCCGGCCCGGCCGGCCCGGCGCCGGGCGACCTGTACGTCATCGCCGGTGCGCTCTTCGGCTTCGCCGACGCCCTCGCCGGCGCGGCGGCGGAGGGGTTCCTCGACGAGCAGCGCGACGCCGCGCAGGACTGGGCGACCACCCGACGCCGGCTGATCACCCTGCTGGTGCAGCCCGAGACCCCGGCCGAGAGCGCGCTGCACGCGGCGGCCGACGCGGCCCGCTGGCCGCCGCCCCGCAGCGTCGCCGTGGTCAGCGTCGACGGCACCGACGCCGAGCACCTGGCGCGGTCCATCGGCGGGGGCGCGATCGCCACCGTCATCGACGACGCGGTACGGCTCGTCCTGCCCGACCCGGGCACGCCCGGGCGGCTGGCCCGCGCCCGGCAGGCGCTGACCGGCCGGCGGGCGGCGTTCGGGCCGACCGTCGAGCTGGGCCGGGCCCGGCTGTCGTACCGGCTCTCCCGACGCGCGCTGGCCCTGCAACACGACGGCGTGCTCCCGGCGGGGCCGCTCGGTTGCGACGAGCACCTGCTGACCCTGCTGATGGCGTGGGAGCCGGGCCTCGCCGACCGGCTGGCCGCCGTCGGGCTGGCCGCGTTGGACGGCGTGCGGCCCGCCGCCCGGCAGGCGCTGGCCGAGACGCTGCACAGCTGGCTGCGCCGGCAGGGGCAGGTGGTCGCCGTCGCCGAGGAGCTGCACACCCACCCGCAGACCGTGCGGTACCGGATGCGCCGGCTGCGTGAGCTGTTCGGCCCGGCGCTGGACGATCCCGACGCCCGGCTCGCCCTGCAACTCGCCCTCCGGCACCGGTTGAGCCGCCCGGCCGGTGACCACGGGTGGTCCGAGACCCGTCCGCGTTGAACCGTACGGCTGTCCGATCCGAACCACTGGTCGTGCGTACCCGAACCGCCGCGCTGCTGGGGCTGCTGCTCGCCCTGCTGTCCGTACCGCTGGCGCCGCCCGTCCCCGCCGCCGCCCACGCCGCGCTGGTCGCCACCAGCCCGGTACGCGACGCGGTGATCGGTTCCCCGCCGCGGGAGGTGGTGGTGACCTTCGGCGAGCCGGTGTCCCCCGTCGCGGGGCGGGTGCAGGTCCTCGGCCCGGACGGGCGGAAGGTCCACACGGGTGAGCCGGTGGTGCGCGGCGGTACCCTGCGCATCCCGGTCCGGGTGCCCGAGCGGCCGCTCGGCACCTACCTGGTCAGCTACCGGGTGATCTCGGCCGACAGCCATCCGGTGGCGGGCAGCTTCACCTACTCCGCCGGCGCCCCGTCGGCGACTCCCCCGCCGCCCGACGGTCGGACCCGGCCCAGCGGTGCGCTGGCGCCGGCCGCCCGGTACGTCGGCTACCTGGGGCTGGTGCTGGCCGTCGGTCCGGTGCTGCTGGCCGTCGGGATGTGGCCGCGCCGGCGCTCCCGCCGCCCGGCCCAGGTCGCCGCCGGGGCGGGCCTCGGCCTGGTCGTGGTGGCCACCGCCGGGCAGTGGGTGGCACAGGCCGCCGACATGGTGGGAGCGCCGGTCGGTGAGCTGTCCCCGGCCGACCTACGGGCGGTGGGCGCCAGCGCCGTCGGCCCGGTGTTGGGCGCCCGGCTGGCCCTGGTCGGCGTGGCCGCGGCGCTGCTGCCCGCCGTCGTGGCCGGCCGGTCGGGTCGGGGGCGGCGGGCCGCGCTGGCGGTGGTCGGCGTCGCCGCGCTGACCACCTGGCCGTTGGCCGGGCACCCGGTGGCCGCGCCGCTGCCGCCGGTCAGTGTCGCCGTCGGCGTGGTGCACCTGGCCGCGATGGCGGTCTGGTCGGGCGGGCTGCTCACCCTGGTGGCGTTCCTGCTGCCCGGCCTGCACGAGCGGGTGCGCGCCCGCGTCCTGCCCGCCTGGTCCCGGCTGGCCACCGTCGCGGTGTGCTGGCTGGTCGCCAGCGGCGTCGCCCAGGCCGCGGTCGAGCTCGGCCGGCCCACCGCGCTGCTCGACACGACGTACGGGCGGCTGCTGTGCGGCAAGGCCGCTCTGCTCGCCGTGGTGCTGGCGGTCGCCGCCGGGCAGCGACGCCTGGTGCGCCGGGGGCTGGCGGCGGGCCGGCCGGGCCGGGTCAGCCGGGCGGCGGGGGTCGAGCTGGCCGCCACCGCGGTGGTGCTGGCTCTCGGCGCCGTGCTGGTGCAGACGCCGCCGGGCCGCACGGCCGGCACCGAGGCCGCCCGGGCCAGCCGGGTGGGGGTCGCCCAGACGCTGACCAGCGGCCTGTACACCTTGCAGTTCGACGTCTACCCGGTGCGGGTCGGGACGCCGAACTCCCTGCACGCCTACGTCTACACGCCGCAGGGCCAGGCGCTGCCGGTCGTGGAGTGGACGGTCAGTCTGGCCCTGCCGGCGGCCGGCGTGGAACCGGTCCGGGTGCCGGTCGACACGCCGGAACCGCACCACGCCAGTGCGGAGGTCACCTTCCCGGTCCGCGGCGAGTGGACGCTGCGGTTCACCGTCCGGACCAGCGACGTCGACCAGGCCACCGTCACCGCCACCGTGCCCGTCGGCTGAGGCACCGCCGGGCCGGCGGGCCGGCCCGCACCCGGCGCGCCGACCGGGTGTCCCGGTGGCGGGCGTCCCTCGGGTCAGTCGACGGCCGCGCCGATGTGCCAGGTGGCCGAGTCGAAGTCGGCGTACCCGCCGTCGGCGCCGATGTCCTGCACCCAGAGGCCGGCGAACGCCCCGGTGAAGCCCCAACCCGTCGGCTCACCGTCCACCGCGCGGGCCGCGTGCTCGTCGGAGAGGATGGTGGCGTCGAGCACGGGCGACAGGGGCCGCCACCCGTCGCCGAGGTCGTAGGAGAACCGCAGGGCCGGCCCGTCGAAGACCACCCGCAGTCCGAGCCGCGCGCGCCGCCCCAGCCGCACGGTCGCCTCCGGGTACGCCGCGCGCCGGCCGGAGTCGCAGCTGAGCACCGCCAGCACCGGCTCTCCCGCGTCGTCCAGGCTGACGTAGGCGTAGTGCCAGTTGCGGCTGTTGTAGTAGCCGGTGATCCCGGCCAGCTGGCGGAAGGTCTCCGGCCGGAACTCCAGCACGGTGGACAGGGCGCAGCGCGGGTCGGTTACCCGGCGGGCGACCAGGCTGGGCCGGTGCCGCCCGACCGGTGACTGGCCGCCGACGATCCGCAGGTGGGAGGGACGGACGGCGAGGTCGACCCAGTCCGGGGTCGCCGGGCGGCGCAGGGTGGACCAGGCCGGCCCGAGGGTGGGGGCGTCGAAGTCATCGGTCGCCGGCTCCGCCGGCCACGGCGCCGGCGGCAGGTCGGGGGCGGCCACCACGTCAGCGGGTACGCCCCCGCGCACCCGGGGCCACCCGTCGGCGGTCCACTCGACCGGTTGCAGGGCGGTCTCCCGGCCCAGCACGCAGTTGCCCAGCGGGGTGTAGGGGCGGCCGGTGAGGTGGGCCAGGTACCACCGGCCGTCGCCGGTCTCGACCAGGCTGCCGTGGCCGGCCTTCTGCAACCGCAGCTCGGGCCGGCCGTGCGAGCTGATCAGCGGTCCGTCCGGGTCCGGCCGGTACGGACCGAAGAGCGACCGCGAGCGGGCCACCGTCGCCTGGTGCTCCCAGCTGGTGCCGCCCTCGGCCGTGAGCAGGTAGTACCAGCCGTCGCGGCGGTAGAGGTGCGGTCCCTCGGTGACCCCGGCGGTGGTGCCCTCGAAGATCAGCCGGGGCGGGCCGACGAGCCGCCCGGCCAGCGGGTCGTACCGCTGGATCTCGATGCCGCCGAACGAGTCCCGCCCGGGGCGCCAGTCCGCGCGCATGGCCAGCAGCCAGGTGCTGCCGTCGTCGTCGTGGAAGAGCGACGGGTCGAAGCCGTGCGCGTGCACGGGCACCGGGTCCGACCAGGGGCCGGTGACGTCGGGTGCGGTGACCACGTAGTTCTGCGGATCCCAGTAGCCGCCGGCGAAGCTGGCCACGTCGGTGTAGACGAGGTGGAACCGCCCGTGCGCGTACGACAGGCAGGGCGCCCAGACGCCGCACGAGTCGCCGACGCCGGTGAGGTCGAGCAGGCGGCGCTCGGTGAGGAGGCCGCCGAGCGGCCGCCAGTGGACCAGGTCCCGGGAGTGGTGCAGCCGCACCCCGGGGTACCACTCGAACGTCGAGGTGGCCAGGTAGTAGTCCTCCCCCACCCGCAGGATGGACGGGTCGGGGTGGAAGCCCGGCAGCACCGGGTTGTGGATCACACGGGTGGTGGTGGGCGTGGTTACCCCGCTGGTCATGGGGAGGTCTCCTCGTGGGGGGCGGGTCACTTGCCGAAGCCGGCGGTGAGGCCGCCGAGCAGGTGACGCCGGCCGAACAGGTAGAGGGTGAGCACCGGCAGGGCGGAGAACACCACCAGCGCCATCAGGCCGGGCACATCGGTGCCGAACTGGTTCTGGAAGTTCCACAACCCGAGCGGCAGCACCCGCTGCTCGCGGCTCTGGGTGAGGACGAGGGGGAAGAGGAAGCCGTTCCAGGCGCCCAACCCGCTGAAGATGCCGATGCTGACCAGGCCGGGCCGGGCCAGCGGCACGACGAGCCGGGTGAAGGTGCGCGCCGAGCCCGCCCCGTCGACGGTCATCGCCTCGTACAGCTCGTCGGGGATGTCGCGCAGCGTGCTGGTGAGCACGACGACCGACATGGGCAGGGAGAACGCCACGGTGGGCAGGATGATCGCCGGCAGCGAGTCGTACAGCTGGAGCCGAGTGATGATCAGGTAGATCGGGACGACCACGGCCTGGGCGGGGATGGCCAGGCCGAGCAGGAAGAGCGAGAACCCGACCCGCACGGTCCGACTCGTGCCGCGCACGATCGCGTACGCCGCGGGCAGCGCGAGCGCGAGCACCAGCACGATCGTCGCGGCCGTCACCACCGCGCTGTTGAGCAGCAGCCGGGCGAAGCCCTGCCCCAGCACCCGGCCGTAGTTGTCGAGGGTCAGCGTCCCGGGCAGGGCCAGCGCGCCGTCGTTGAGATAGCCGTCGGGGGTGCGCAGGCTGGTGACCAGGATGTAGTAGAGCGGCAGCACCACCACGAGCAGCCACAGGGTCGCCCCGACACCGGCCGGCAGGTTCACCGGCCCGCGGGCCCGCGCCCGGCCCGGGGCGGGCGGCAGATCGGCGCGTACCCCCGTCGTGGCGGGCGCGGGCGTGCCGCGCGTCGGCGGCGGCGCCGGCCGCACGGACTGCGGGTGTCTCACAGGCCCTCCCGGTCGCTGGCCATCCGGTGGTAGCCGGTGGCGCGGACGATCAGCACCGACAGCACGGTGCCGACGGCCACCAGCAGCACCGACAGCGTGCTGGCGTAACCCATGTCGAAGCCGACGAAGCCCTTGATGTACATGTGCAGCGGCAGCACCCGGGTCTCGGTGCCCGGCCCACCACCGGTGAGCAGCAGGATCGTCTCGAAGTAGGTGAGCGACCCGACGATCATCAGCACCGAGGAGGCGACGATCGTGTGGCGCAGCAGCGGCAGGGTGATCGACCGGAACTGGCGTACCCGGTCGGCGCCGTCGATGGCCGCGGCCTCGTAGAGGGTCGCGGGGATCTGCCGGACGGCGGCCTGGTAGATCAGCGTGTGGAACGGGACGAACTGCCAGGCGATGACGAGGGCGACCACGTACAGCGCGCGGTCCGGGTCGCCGATCAGGTTGCCGTCGGGCGCGCCCAGCCAGGGCCCCAGCGTCGCCGCGGCGCCGAAATTGGGGTCCAGCAGGGACAGCCAGGCCAGCGCGATCGCGGCGGTGGAGAGCAGCAGGGGCAGGAAGAAGGCCGCCGAGAGGATCGCCCGGTTGCGCTGCGGCGCCGCCGCCCAGACGCCCAGCAGCAACGCCAGCGGCGTCTGCACCACCCAGCACAGCGCCGTCAGCAGCAGTGTGGTCCAGATGCCGTGGGTCAGGTCGGCGTCGTGGCGCAGCGCCCGCCAGTTGTCCAGGCCCGTCCACACCGGGTCGCCGAGCCCGTTCCAGCGGGTCAGGCTGAGGTAGGCCACGACCAGGATCGGCGCCAGCCCGAAGGCGGTGAAGAACAGCCCGGCGGGGACCGCCCAGAGCGCCCGCGGCCGGCCGTGCCGGCGCCGGTCCGCCGGGGCCCGGCCGAGGGCCGGCACGGCCGCGGTCACCGCGCCTTCCCCATCGCGGCGACGAACTCGGCCGCGGTGAGCTGGGAGAGGAAGAGCTTCTGCAGGTTGGTCAGCAGCTCGCTGCCGACCGAGGGCGGCAGCGCCTGGTCCCAGGACTGGGTGAACGACGACGCGCCGGACACCAGCTGGTAGGTGAAGGTGGTGAACTCGGCGCCCGGGGTGCCGGCCAGCTTGGTCTCCACGCCCTTGACCGCCGGTACCTGCCCGGCGGTGATCAGCCCCTGTACGTACGACTCGGAGGTCAGGGTCCGCTTCAGGAAGTCGACCGCCGTGTCGGGGTGCTTGGAGCTGGCCGACACCGAGTAGTAGTTGCTCGGGTTGCCGACCACCGCCGTCGGGTCGCCGGCGCCGTCGGCGACCGTCGGGAAGGGCAGCCAGCCCAGCTTGCCGTCCTTGACGAAGGCCGGGTTGTTGGTCAGCTGGGTGGAGTACTCCCAGCTGCCCATGAGGAACATGGCGGCCTTGCCGGTGGCGAAGAGCTTGGAGGCGCCGGAGTTGTCGTAGTTGATCGAGGCGAAGTTCGCGCCGAACGCGCCCCGCTTCGCCAGCTCCTGGCACATCGTGGCGGCCCGCACCACCGCCGGGTCCGACCAGGCGCCGGCCGTGCCGGCGGCGATCGCGGCGAACTTGTCGGGCCCGCCCACCCGGTCCAACAGGTACTCCAGGTACATCAGTTCGGTCCAGCCCTGCGAGCCGGGCAGCGCGATCGGGGTGACCCCCTTGGCCTTCAGCGCGTCGACGACTGCCAGCAGCTGGTCGTACGTCTTCGGCGGCTCGAGCCCGGCGGCGGCGAAGACGCCCTTGTGGTAGTAGAGGATCACCGGCTGGATCCCGTTCATCGGCAGGGCGTACTGCCGGCCGTCGACCTGCCCCACCGACAGCACGCTCGGCAGGAACGCGGCGGACAGGTCGGCCGTCCGGTCGGTCAGGTCGACCACCTGGCCGGCCTTGACGAACTGGGCGAGGTTGCCGCCGCCCCAGTTGAAGAAGACGTCCGGCGCCTGCGGCGACCCCATCGCCACCTGGAGCTTCTGCTTGTAGGCGTCGTTGACGTACGTGGTGAACTGGATCTTGTTCTCGGCACCGGAGTTGTAGGCGTCGATGGCGGGCTTGACCACCTTCTGGTATTCGGCGTCCTGCAGAGCCCAGAGCTGAAGCTGGTCACCTCCGCCCGGCCCGGAGTTGCCGCACGCGGCGAGCGAGCCCAGCGCGCTGGTGCTGAGCAGGGCTGCGGCCGTACCACCCAGGAAATCGCGCCGACGCATGGCCGACCACCGTCCTCTCCACGACCCGGCCGCGCCCGACCGGATGCCTCGATAAGTTTCGGGAAAGTTTCGATTTCGAGGCAGACTAGGCAGCGCCGCGAGATCGGGTCAAGGGGTCGCTGTCGATGGAACGGCAGCGGAAGCTAACGGATCGGACACGCCGGTGCGCAGGTTTCGAAACTTTCGGGATACGATCGAGGGCAGGGCACATCGATCGCCGAGGAGAGTGGCATGCCGGAGACGCGGGCGACCCTGTCGGAGATCGCGGCCGCCGCCGGCGTGTCCGTGCCCACCGTCTCGAAGGTGCTCAACGGCCGGCCGGACGTCGCGCCCACCACCCGCCAGAAGGTGCAGGACCTGCTCGATCGGCGCGGCTACACGGCCCGGCGGGCCACCTCCTCCGGCGGCGCTGGCCTCATCGACCTGGTCTTCCGCGACCTCGGCAGCCCCTGGGCGATGCAGATCCTCGACGGCGTCGAGGAACTGGCCTACCGGGCCGGCATGGGGGTGGTGGTCTCCGCCGTGCACGGCCGGCACCGCACCCGCCCCGACCGGCGCTGGATCGAGCAGCTCTCCGCCCGCCGGTGCGACGGGGTGCTGCTGGTGCTCTCCGACCTCTCCCTGAGCCAGCAGAGCCAACTCGACGAGCTGGGCATCCCGGTGGTCATCATCGACCCGGCCGGGCAGCCCGGCGCGGGCATCCCGTCCGTCGGCGCGACGAACTGGGCCGGTGGCGTCGCGGCCACGGAGCACCTGCTCGGCCTCGGCCACGACCGGATCGCCGTGATCGGCGGCCAGCCCACCGTGCCGTGCAGCCGGGCCCGCGTCGACGGCTACCGGGCCGCGATGAACGCGGCGGGCCGCAAGATCCCCGCCGGCTACGTCCGGCACGGCGACTTCAACGCGCCGTCCGGGTACCGCGAGATGAACGCCCTGCTCGACCTCTCCCGCCCACCCACCGCCGTCTTCGCCTGCGCCGATCAGATGGCCCTCGGCGCCTACGAGGCGCTCTACGAGCGCGGCGCTCGGGTCCCCGACGACGTGAGCATCGTCGGCTTCGACGACCTGGACGCCGCCCGCTGGTCGGCCCCGCCGCTGACCACCGTCCGCCAGCCGCTGACCGAGATGGCCGGGATGGCGACCCGGATGCTGCTCGCGCTGATCGCCGGCGAGGAGCTGGACAGCCACCGCATCGAGCTGGCCACCCCGCTGATCGTCCGGCAGAGCACCCGCCGGCCGGCCTGAACGCCGCCCCACCTTCCCCGGTCCGCAAGCCCGGCGCCGCCGCGGCTGCTCCCGGCCGTGCCGACGAAATTGCCGGGGCGGATCGGCGCGCGGATTGAACGACCGGCGCCCCGGCACCGTACGACCGGGTGAAGGGAGCTGCTCATGAAGCGCATCACCCCGTTGCTGACCCTGCTGACCGGGGCCGGGACGGCCGCCGTGCTGTTCGCGATGAGCGCCCAGGCGGCGCCGCGTACGGTCCAGCCGACGGCCGCCGCCACCCCCTCGGCCAGCGCCACGGCCCCGCCCGCCGCGCCATCGACACCACCGGCCGACCCGACCGGGCAACCGCCCGCGCAGCCGTCCGAGCAGCGCGGCCGCCCCGGCGCTCCCACCACCGCCCCGGCCGCGCCGGTCACCGCGAACTGGACCGGCCGGCTCGACGGCGGCGCCACCGTCGCCATCACGGCCACCAAGGGCACGGCCGTGGCGTACGTCTGCGACGGCCGCCGGCTGGAGATCTGGCTGCGGGGCACCGCCGCGGACGGCCGGCTGAAGCTGACCGGCAAGAAGGGCGCCACCCTCACCGCCACGATCGGCGACGGCGACCTCGCCGGCGAACTGGTCGTCGGCGACCAGCGGTGGACGTTCACCGCCAAGGCCGGCGCCACACCCGCGCCCGTGCTCTACCGGGCCACCGCGCAGACGCGCAGGACCGGCGTCGACGGCGGTTGGATCATGCTGCCGGACGGCTCCCAGATCGGCGTGCTCACCCGCGACGGCTCCCCGGCGCCGGCCCCCCCGCTCGACCCGGCGTTCGGCACCACGATCGTCGACGGCAGCACCGTCACCGCCGAGCCGGTGGCCGGCGTCCCGGAGACGGCGGAGTGAGGGTCGGCCCCCGGCACGGCGTCGACGCGGACTCCGCCGACGACACCACGCCGGTCGTGCACGTACGGTTCGACCCGCCTCCCGCACCGGACCGGCCCGGCACGCTCGGTGCGCCCCGGGCGTCGCTGCTCGTTCCGGTGCTGGCGGGCGCGGCCGTCGCGGTGGCCGCCGGCGTCTACGGTCGGCTCCACACCCCGACCGGCATCGCCGTCAACCTGGCCGGCTTCTCCAGCCCGCAGGCGGTGAAGGTGTGGCTGGGCAGCGGCGCGGCGTTCTTCGCCGTCCTCCAGTTGCTCTCGGCGCTGGCGATGTGGGGCCGGCTGGGCGGCCTCTCCCCGTCCTGGGCGGGCACCGCGCACCGCTGGTCGGGCCGGATGGCGTTCCTGCTGACCGTGCCGGTGGCGGTGCACTGCCTCTACGCGCTCGGCTTCGCCGACCACGACCCGCGCACCCTGCTGCACTCGCTGCTCGGCTGCCTGTTCTTCGGCGCCTTCACCACCAAGATGCTCGCCCTGCCCCGGCCGGGCCTGGCCGGCTGGGTGCTGCCGGTGGCCGGCGGGGTGGTCTTCACCGTCCTGATTGGCATCTGGCTGACCTCGTCGCTGTGGTACTTCACCACGGTCGGCGTCGGCACCTGAGGTACGAGAGGAAGGCGAGGACATGGTCGACGACCCCGATCCCGGCTGCCCGTCCCGGCGGGCGATGCTGGCCGGTGCCGGCGCGGCGGGCGTCACCGCCCTGCTGACCGGCTGCCAGACGTACGGCGAGGCCGCAGCCCCGGCCAGCGAGGCGACCGGCGCGGCGGGCGGAGCGGCCAAGCCGCTGGCCACGGTGGCGGACATCCCCGTCGGCGGCGGGAGGATCTTCGCCGCCCAGGGGGTGGTGGTCACCCAGCCCACCGAGGGCACCATCAAGGCGTTCTCGGCCAGGTGCACCCACCAGGGCTGCACCGTCACCGCCGTCCGCGACCGCACCATCGTCTGCGCGTGCCACAACAGCGTCTTCGACATCGCCGACGGCTCGGTGCGCGGCGGACCGGCCGGTCAGCCGCTGCCGGAGGCGGCCGTCTCGGTGGAGGGGAACAGCATCCGGCTGGCCTGACCGGGCGGGACGGACCGCGCGCTCAGCTGTCGGGGGGTGACCGCCCGCAGCCGGTGCCGGGCCATCGCGTGGCCGAACGAGGTCCCGCCGCCCACAGGATCGCGCCCGGCGGGCGCCTCCGGGCGGCCGGCCCGGCGGGCGACGCCCGGACGGTCCGGGGTCGCCGCGACCGGAGGGGACGGTAGAGTGGACCACCGCAGCCGACGCCCCGCCAGGCGTCGCGAGCGAGCGTCAAGCAGCGGCGCTGGTCCCCGGTCCGCCCCCGCGGAGCCGCATCCGCGGCCGACGGGAGTGGGCCGTTCCCATCATGCGCTGCCCCGGCTCCGCCGGAACGATTGCGCCGGTTCGCAAGGACGTCAGACGCCATGCCGCAGTCCCCCCTCGACCTGACCGAGGCCTTCATCCAGCTGGGCACGATCCGCCACGACGAGACGGGCCTGGACGCCATCCTGACCCGGATCGCCCAGGTCGCCCGGGACGGCATCCCGGGGGCCGCCGAGGTGTCGGTGACGCTGGTGCACGGCACCGAGGCCACCACCGCCGCCTACACCGGCGACCTGGCGCTGCGCCTCGACGAGTGGCAGTACGAGCAGGGTCGGGGCCCGTGCCTGGACGCGGCGACGACCGGCACGGTGATGATCGTGACGGACATGGCGACGGAGAGCCGGTGGCCGGAGTGGGCGCGGCGGGCGAGCGAGGCCGGCGCGGGCAGCTCGATGTCGATCGGCCTACCAATCCAGGAGGCGGTGGTCGGAGCGTTGAACGTCTACGGCACCCGGCCCGGCGCGTTCGACGAGGTGGCGGAGGCCGCGCAGACCTTCGCCGACCACGCCGCGGTCGCCCTGGCCAACGCCCACCTTTATGACAGCACCGCGAACCTCGCCCAGCAGATGCAGTCGGCGATGCACAGCCGGGCGGTCATCGAGCAGGCGAAGGGGATCATCATGGGGCAGCGGCGGTGCTCGGCGGACGAGGCGTTCGCGATCCTGGCCAAGGTGTCGCAGAACTCCAACCGCAAGGTGCGTGACGTGGCCGAGTCATTGGTGCGTCAGGTCACCGCCGGTGGCGCGGCGCCCCGGCAGTCGACCCGCCCGGAGGGCTGAGTCACCACTCAGCCGGGTGTCCCCTCGGCCCGCGTCACGAGCGCCGCGGCGACGTCGCGTACCTTGCGGTTGGTGTCCTGGGACAGCTTTGACAGGATCGCGAACGCCTCGTCCGCCGAGCACCGCCGTTCGCCCATGATGATGCCCTTGGCCTGCTCGATGACCGCCCGGCTCTGCATCGCCGCGCGCATCTGCTCGGCCAGCGTCGCGGCGTCCTCGTACAGGTGGGCGTTGGCCAGGGCCACGGCGGCGTACGCGGCGAAGGTCTTCGCCAGCTCCTGCGCGTCCCGGTCGAAGGCGCGCGTCGCCAGCCCGTAGACGTTGAGGGTGCCCACCACGGCCTCCTGGATGGGCAGCCCGATCGACAGCGAGCTGCCGACACCGGCGTCCCGGGCCCGGCCGGCCCAGTCCGGCCACCGGTCCTCCTCGGCGGTGTCCGGCACGGAGAGCGCGTCGCCGCTGACCGAGGCGTCCAGGCACGGGCCCCGGCCCTGCTCGTACTGGAACTCGTCGAGTTCGAGGGCGAGCTGGCCCGTGGTCGCCACACTCTGCGCGGTGGTGCCCCGCAACAGCGTCACGGAGACCTCGGCGGCGCCGGGGATGCTGCGCCGGGCCAGCCCGGCGACGGAGCGCAGCACCTCGTCGACGCCGGCCTCGTCGAGCCGGATCCGACCGAGCTCGGCCAGGGCGTCCTGCGGGGACAGCGGAGTCTGTGCCATGGAACGGGCCCTTCACGACGGGGCGTACCCCACGGGTGCGGCGGGCGTGCGCCGCGTCGGTCTTCGGTCGGACCGTCCCCAGGACCGCGCGCGGCGGCCGCGTGCCCGGGGCCGGGGTGGCGGCCTCGCACCGGGGCGGCGTGGCACCTCGCACCCTACCCGCCGCGCCGACGTCCCGTCGCCCGAGTCGGCGGAGGCGCCGGAAGGTCGTCGCCCGCCATGACGTGTGGAAATCGGCCGGCAGGGGTAGCGTCGGAGCCGGGTCGAGACACGCGCCCAGGACCGGCACCGAACCGCGGTGCCGTGAAGTCCGATCAATCCCGCAAGGGGGCGCGATGTCCACGGAACTGCCGTACGACCGAAGCCGGGGTGCGGACGGCGACGTCCCCCCGGGGCCGCCGGTGATGTCACTCCACTGTGAGCACGAGGGACCGCTGACGGTGGTGTCGGTCCACGGTGAGGTGGACATGAGCAACGCGCACCTGCTCGTCGACCTCGTGGCGGGGCTCGCCCGCCACCCCGCCCCCCGGGTCGTTCTGGATCTCTCCGGGGTCCGCTTCGTCGACCTGCACGCGGTACGCGCCCTCATCGAGGCGGACCGCCTGCTCAGGGAGGCGGCGGGCGGCCTGGCGCTCCGACGACCGCCCCGCTGCGTCTCCCGGCTGCTGCACCTCACCGCGACGGCGCACCTGTTCGGAGTGGACGAGGGTCCGGTCCCCGGCGACGCGCCGTGGGCCGGGCCGGCCGCCACCGGCGACCGCGTCCCGCCGAGGCCGGCCACCGGCGCCCTGTCGCCCAACTCCCGGATGGACGCCCGTCGGCCGCCGCTGCCCAGCGTCCGGGAGGTGCCGGCCTGACCAGCGGCACAGAAACCTCCACGCCGCGCCGCGCGCTCTCTGTCACCGCACCGGCGCTTTCGGTAGAGTCCGCGGTGCCGGCCCTCGGGGACGGCTGAGGTCGGGGGTGCGGCGATGAGCGTGCGGAGCGGGCGGCTGGTGCCTCTCGCGCTGCGCTTCGGGCTCGTGCTCGGCGCCGCCGCCTGCGCCTGGATCGGCTACGAGGCGGGCGACGACCGGTCCGCGCGCGCAGCCGACGCGCTACCCGTCGTCACGGTGGATACGGTCGTCGGAGGCGTGACCGACCTGCTCCAGGTCACCCTCCCCCCGGTGGCGATCCCGCCCTCGGTCGCGGCCGACACCCTGGATCCCCCGCGCCCGCCCGGGTCCGTCGACGACGGCGGCGACACGGGCGGCACGACGCCGTCCCGGGCCGGGTCGTCCCCGACAACCGACACCCGCGAGGCGACGCCGGCACCGAGACGCCGGACAGCGCCGCCCGCCGACCGACCTACCCGAGCCGTCCCGTCGCGCCCGAGGACGCCGGAGACCGTGGCCGCGCGCACGAGCCGGCCGCCGCGGGACCGGGTGGCGACACCGCCGGTCACCGCCGTCGACCGGGTGGCCACCCCCGTCGTAGGCACTCTGCCCGCCGTACTCGACCCGGTCGCCGGCCCCGTCCTCGGCGCCCTGCCCCCGGTGGTCGACCCGGTGGCCGGTCCCATCGTCGGCGCCCTGCCCCCGGTGGTCGACCCGGTGGCCGGTCCTATCGTCGGCGCCCTGGCCCCCGTGGTCGACCCGCTGCTGCGCAGCCTCCACCCGGTCCTCAGGCCGCTGGAGCCGGTGCTCCAGTCGCTGGAGCCCGTGCTCCAACCGCTCGAGCCGGTGCTGCGGCCGCTGGAGCCGGTGCTGGGGCCGCTCGAGCCGGTGCTGGGGGCGCTGGAGCCGGTGCTGGGGGCGCTGCGCCCGGGCGAGGTCGCCCCGCCGGCCGAGCGGGGGGCGGGCGGCACGGCCGAGCAGGCGCCCGGGGTGACCGGCACGGCCGGGCGACCACCCGCCAGGACCGCCCCGCCGGCACCATCCGCCGCGATGCCGCCCACCGGCCAACCCCGGACCGGGGCGGCCCTGGCCGACCCGGCACAGACGAGGACGGTCGCGTGGTCCCCGGCGGGAGCCGGCGCCGATCCGCTCCGACCCGACGTGATCCCGCACCGCGGCGCACCCGCCACCGACACCGGCGGCGTGGTGTCCGGCGGCGGTGTCCACCAGCCCGCCGGCGACGCCTCGACCGTCGCCTGGACCTCGCCCGCCACCGGGCTGCGGCTCTGCCGGCCGGACGGTCCCGCTCCGCTGCCGTCCCGCTGTCCCCGGCCGGGGAGCAGACCCGCCTGACGGCGTCCGCCGACGCGACGTGGGGGTCCACCTCGTCGTGGCGCCGCCGCCGTCGCCTCGGATCGGGTCCGACCGCGACGGCCGTCGCCACCGGAGTTCCCGCCGTCGCCGTCGGCCGCGCGTCCCTGTCTCCCACCGCTCCGGCGTCCGCCGGACTGACGGCCCTGCGCGGGCCCCGCGTCGCCGACCACACCGGCGCCTGGTGTCACCGGGCCACCGGCCGGTCGACCACGCCTGCCGTACCCCGATCATGATCTTGATCAGGAGTCACACCATGAGCTATCCCATGCCCGTCGCCCGCGCCCGCTGGTGCGACGTCGGCCGGACCGTCGACCTTGTCACCGCCAGTCTCGCCACCACCGTGCTCGGTGCCTGGCTGGTCCCCGACGAGCATCGCAGGCCGGTCGTGCTGGCCGACGTGGCCCGGATCTGGACCGAACACGCGCTGCTGGTCGGCGACGTGTTCCTGCTGCGCGCCGGCGCGGCCGCCACCGTCTGGTTCCACCGCTACCGGCCCATCCCGCCGCCCGCCCGCTACGAGGAACGGCTCGCGCTGGCCTGCGGCGCGGACCACGAACGGTTCCTCCTCCTCGACCAGGCCCTCACCGCGCACCGCCCCGCCCAGGCGCACCACCACCTGGCGATCCTGGCGGTGCCGCCCGGCCCGCACCGCGCGGCGCGGGCCGACGCCGTCCTCGCCGGTAGTCAGCGGTGGATGGACACGCTCGGCCTGCCGACGTACGCGGAGACCTTCAGCGAGGGCCACCGCGCCCTGCACGGTCGGCACGGGTACCTGGAGCGCGACAGCTTCCCCCTGCTGAACGGGATGCTGGTGCACCCGATGTGGCGTCCGGCGTCCCAGCCGGAGCGACGGGGCGCCAACGTCACCCGCTGGCCGACCGGGCGACCGGCTCGACCCGAGCAGAACCGGGCGCGGGAGTGGGTCCCGAGATGACCGGGTGAGCCGCGGCACCGTCCCGGGCGCGTCGATGATCCGGGGCGGCCCCCGAGGCCGCCCCGGATCCCCGTCGTCCCGCTCGGCGGACCAGCGGTGACCTCGTCCAGGAGTTCACGGAGCCGGCGATGTCGCACCGGGAGCCCCTGGCGACGTGGCCCCGCTGTCGCAACCCGGGCGCCACGGCGACCACGTGCCGGGCGGAACGGGCAGCAGGCGGTGGCGGAACGGGCAGCGGGCGTCGCCCCACCGCCCGTCCACTATGGCCTACGGCGATCTGGCGGACACGGCCGGTCACCGCGATGATGACAGCATGTGGCCGCACCGTCGCTCCGGATCGCCGCCACTGCTCCTCTTCTCCGTGCTCAACGCGGCCAACTCGTCCGCCGTCGCGATCGCCGTGAACGTCGCCACCGCCGAGTTCCCGCAGGCGCACGGGTGGACGGACAACTTCACCGTGATGGCCTCGATCGTGGCGGCGGTGACCGTGGTCAGCGCCGTGTCCGCGTGGCTCGACCGGAGAGCCGACCGGGCGTCCGCACCGCCGTTGCCGCCGGACCCGCCGGCCGCCGCCGGACCGATGACGACCCGGCAGCGCTGGATCCTCGCCGTCGGCGCCGTCATCCTGACCTCCGGGCTGGCCACGTTCGTCTGGCTGCGGCCGGGGCTGGGCGGGCGGGAACGGCTGAGTGTCGTCCTCACCCTGGTCGGTTTCGCCGTCGTGGCCTGGCTCGTGGCATGGTGGGCGGTGAGGGCGGGACGGCCGCACCCGACCGCCGAGGCCACCCGGACCGGGGAGGCGGGCATCACCACGAGAAGACGTGTCCTGCAGCGCGTGTACCAGTGGTGGGTACGCGACGCGCTGCACCGCTCGCTGCAACAGGCGGTACGCCTGGACGTGGCACTCGACGCCCAGCCCGACGCGGTGGAGGCGTACGAGGGACCGACGCAGGCCGCCCTGCAACGACTGGGCGAGCCCGAGCCGCTGCCCGACGGGACCCGCCTCGTCGACGTCTACGACGCCGGCCGCAGGGTCCTGCTGATCGGCCGACCGGGGTCGGGCAAGACCACCCATCTGCTGCAGCTCACCGAGGAACTCCTGCGTCGGGCGCGGGACGACGAGGACAGCCCGGTGCCGGTGGTGCTGCTGCTGTCCCGGTGGCGCACCAACCACCCGCACTTCTGCTCGTGGGCGAGCGCCGAGATCGGTGAACGCTACGGTGTCGCTCCCGCCGAGGTGCGGCAGTCACTGGACGACGGGCGGATGATCCTGCTTCTCGACGGCCTCGACGAGGTCGACGGCGACTACCAGGACGCCTGCCTGGAGGCGATCAACTCGTTCGCCAGGGCGGCGAGCTTCGCGGCCACCGGCATGGTGGTGACCTGCCGGTCGCAGGACTACGAGCGGCTGCACCGCCTCGCCTTCGACACCGCACTCGTGGTGCGGCCGCTGAGCCGCGGCCAGATCGACCGGGCGCTGCGCTCCGCCGGCCCCGACCTGGACACCCTCCGGCACGCCCTGGACCGGGACGAGACGCTGCGCGAGCTGCTGACCACGCCACTGATGCTCGGCGTGGCCACGATCGCCTACCGCGGCGCCACCCCCGACCTGCTTCCGGCCGGCGGGGACAGCGACGCGCACCGCGAGGTGCTCTACCGACTCTTCGTGCAGCGGATGCTGACCCGCCGGCGCAGCCTGCGCGGCCGGCCGGAGGTGGACGGCACGAGCTTCCCGCCCCGCGAGGCGCGCTGCGCGCTGATCTGGCTCGCGCGGCTCATGCGCCGCCGGAGCCAGACGGTGTTCTACCCGGACTGGCTCACGCCGGCCTGGCTGCCGGGCCGGCGTACCGAGTGGACGCTCCCGCCGGCGCGGGGCCTGGCCGCCCGGCTGGCCCGGCGACTCGGTTGGGACCACACCAGCACGGGGCTGGTCGGCGGTGGTCTCGCCGCCCTGAGCGGGGCCGCCGCCACGGTGCCCTTCGGCGCCCTGATCGGCGGGGTACGGGGCGCGGTCGTCACCGCGGCCGGCGCCGCCGCGTTCTTCGGCCTCGGCATCGGGCTCACCTTCGGGGTGCTGCTCCAGGTGCCCCGGCTCAACCGCCTGTTCGTGCCCTTCATCGGGCGGGAGGAGAGCACCGCCTACGCGGCCTCCGAGTGGACCACCTCGGCGCGGTCCGCGGCCACCGGCTTCCTGTTCTGGTCGGCCTTCGGCGTGGTGTTCGTCGGCGTCCCGGTGGCGCTCTCGTCCACCTGGCCGGCCGCCGCGCTGATCGCGCTGACCCTCGGCACGGGTGGAGGGCTCAGCGGTGGCAGCGTGCCCGACTTCGCCAAGCCGCCGGCGTCGCCCGGCCATGCCCTGCGCGCCTCGCTGCACCGCTTCACCCGGCTGATGATGATCCTCCTCGGCCTCGTCGCGGCGTTGCTGGCGGTCACCTTCGCGCTGCACGGCCCCTGGTTCGCCGTCGTCGCCGCCCTGCCGATGACCGTCGCCCTGATGCTGACGGCGGGACCGGGCCGCGCCTGGCTGCGCCACCGGGCCGTCAGCTTCGGCATCGCCCGGTCCGGCCTGCTGCCGTCGAACCTGGTCGAGTTCCTCTCCTACGCCGACGACCGGGTCATCATGCAGCGCGTCTTCGGCGGGTACGCCTTCATCCACCGGACCCTGCGCGACCACCTGGCCGACGAGGATCCCTTCGACCGGCTGCCGGAGCCGGGCCGACGGGTGCTGGCCGAGGAGGTTGGCTGACCGTCCGCGAGCCGGCGCGAGCCGGCGCGAGCCGGCGCGAGCTGCGGCGCTACCTGGTTCGGGCTGCCCGCCGGCGACCAGGACCGGTCCGGGCTGTTCCGCGACGGCCGGTCGCCACCGAGGTCGGCCGCGCTCTCCAGCGGGCCCGGTGACGGTCAGTCCCGTACGCCGCCGGAGGCGAGCAGCCGGGCGATCGGCAGGGTCGCCGCGCCCAACGCCACCGCGTCCACCCCCAGCCGGCCGAGCTGGATCGACGCCTGCTCGTACGGCTGGCGCAGCGCCTGCCGGCCGGCGGCCGCCCGGATGGCCGGGAGCAGGTCGCCGAGGGCCACGGCGGCCCAGCCGCCGAGCACCACCCGCTCCGGGTTGAACAGGTTGATCAGGTTGGCCACCCCGGCCCCCAGGTAGCCGGCGGTCTCGTCGAGCACCCGCCGGGCGGTGGCCGAGGTGGCCGCCGCGTCGACCAGGGCGGCGAGCTGGGACTCCTCGTCGTCGCCGGGGACCGGCCGGCCCCGGCGGGCCTCCCGGTAGCGGTCGATGATCGCCTCGGCGCCGACGTACGCCTCCAGGCAGCCCCGGGCGCCGCAGCGACAGGCCCGGCCGCCGTACACCAGGGTGGTGTGCCCCCACTCGCCGGCGCTGCTGGACGCCCCCCGGTAGGTGATCCCGTTGGTCACCACGGCCGCGCCGACGCCGGAGCCGACCAGCGCGAACACGGCGTGCCGGGCACCCCGGCCGGCGCCGAACCACATCTCCGCCTGGCCGAGGGTCTTGGCCCCGTTGTCGAGGTGCAGCGGCAGGTCGGTCCCGTCGGCGATCAGCCGTTGCAGCGGGACCCGGTCCCACCCGAGCGCCTGGGCGTGCACCACCGCCTGGGCGCCCTGCTCGACCACCCCGGAGACGCCGATGCCGACGCCGAGCACGTCGGCCGCCGCGACGCCCGCCCGGGCGGTCACCGCGTCGATGCCGGCCAGCACGTGGCCGGCCACCGCGGCGGGCTCGGTGCGGGCCGGGTCCAGCGGGTACTCGCTGCTGGCCAGCAGCGTCATCGCCAGGTCGAACAGCTCGACCCGGACCCGGGTCTCCCCCACGTCGACGCCGATCACGGCGGCGAATCCCGGCGCGACCCGGAGCATCATGCTCGGCCGCCCTCCGTCCGAGGAGGCGGCGCCCGCCTCGACGACCAGCCCCTCGTCGATCAGGTCACCGACGACGTTGCTCACCGCGGGCTGGCTCAGCCCGCTGCTGCGCACCAGGTCCTGCCGGGTCAGTGGACCGTCGAGGAAGACCTTCGTCAGCAGGGTGGACCGGTTGCGCAGCCGGAGCCCCCGGTTCGTCGCTCGCACCAGCTCCACTCGCCACCTCGCATCCTCCTCGGCCCGCCCGGGCGACTGTACGTCCCCATGCTTGACGGCCCTTCCGACAACCACTTTAATGACGACATTAATTAAGGCGTGATGTAACCCGTCGGGATCGACGTCCCCCGTTCGCTCCCCGCCCCACCGCCCGGTCGGCCGCGCGTCACCTCCGCCCCGCGACAGCTGCCCACCGGTCCCCCACCACTGCAACCAGAAGGGCACACCGTGTCGAGACGACACCTCGGGATGATCGCCGTGGCCGTGCTGGCCGCCGCCTCGCTCACCGCCTGCGGCGACTCGGACGAGGCAGGCAGCGCGTCCGGCAAGACCCTCACCTACTGGGCCAGCAACCAGGGCCCCAGCCTGGAGGCCGACAAGCAGATCCTCCAGCCGGAGCTGGACAAGTTCGAGAAGCAGACCGGCATCAAGGTCACGGTTGAGGTCGTGCCCTGGTCCGACCTGCTCAACCGGCTGCTCGCCGCCGCCGCCTCCGGGCAGGGCCCGGACGTGGTCAACATCGGCAACACCTGGTCGGCGTCGATGCAGGCGACCGGCGCGATGGTCGAGTTCGACGACGCGACCCTCGGCAAGGTCGGCGGCAAGGACCGGTTCGTCCCCGCCGCGCTCGCCGCCGCCGGCGCGCCCGGCAAGCCGCCGGCGGCCGTGCCGCTCTACAGCCTGACCTACGCCCTCTACTACAACAAGAAGGCGTTCGCCGACGCCGGCATCACCAGCCCGCCGACCACCTGGGAGCAGGTCGCCGAGTACGGCCGCAAGCTCACCGGCAACGGCAGGTGGGGCCTGGCCGTGGAGGGCGCCAACCCGTCGGAGAACGCGCACCACGCCTTCACCTTCAGCCAGCAGTACGGCGGCGAGTGGTTCGACGCGTCCGGCAAGCCGACCTTCGACACCCCGCAGAACGTCGCCGCGGTGAAGCGCTACGTCGACCTGATGGCCGCCGACAAGGTGGTCAACCCGAGCAACGCCGAGTACGCGCAGAACCAGGCCGTCTCCGACTTCGCCAACGGCAAGGCGGCCATGCTGCTCTGGCAGGCGGCCGGCTCGAACCTGAAGTCGCAGAACATGGCCCCCGACGCGTACGGAATCGCCCCGGTGCCCTTCCCGGCCACCCCGCCGGCCGGCGGCAAGAAGGTCAACAGCATGGTCGCCGGGATCAACATCGCCGTGTTCAAGCACACGAAGAACAAGGACGGCGCGCTGGAGTTCGTCAAGTTCATGACCAGCGACGCGGAGCAGGTGGCGCTGAACAGAACGTACGGCTCGCTGCCGGCGGTCAAGACCGTCGCCGGTGACGCCGCGTTCGCCGCGCCCGAGCAGAAGGTGCTCCAGGAGGTGCTGGCCACCACGGCGGCGCCGCTGCCCCAGGTGCCCAACGAGAGCACCTTCGAGACGCTGGTCGGCACCGCCATCAAGGAACTGTTCGCCGACGCCGCGAGCGGCCGGCCGGTCACCGAGGACAGCATCCGGCAGAAGCTCACCCGGGCCCAGCAGCAGCTGCGCTGACCCGCCGGACCGGTGGTCGTGGGAGGGATCGCCGACCCTCCCACGACCACCTGAGCGAGAGGACCTCGATGGCAACCCGCACCACCCCCCGGGCCGTCGCGCCGCCCGACCGGCCGGCCGACGCCGCCGGCACCGCGCCCCGCCGCCGGCGCTCCCGCCGTACGCTCCTGCCGTACCTGCTGCTCGCCCCGGCCGTCGTGCTGGAACTGGCGGTCCACGTGGTGCCGATGACCGTCGGCGCGTGGATGAGCCTGCTCGAGCTGACCCAGTTCCACATCCGCGACTGGTCGACCGCGCCCTTCGTCGGGCTGGACAACTACCGGGTCGTGCTCGACGTCGACTCCGCCGCCGGGGCCGAGCTGCTGCACTCGTTCTGGGTGACCGTCGTCTACACGATCATCTCGGTCGGGCTCTCCTGGGTGCTCGGCACCACCGCGGCCGTACTGCTGCAACGCCCGTTCCGGGGGCGCGGCCTGCTGCGCGCCCTGTTCCTCACCCCGTACGCGCTGCCGGTCTACACCGCGGTGATCACCTGGAGCTTCCTCTTCCAGCGCGACAACGGCCTGGTCAACCACGTCCTGGTCGACCAGCTGCACCTGCTCGGCGACAGGCCGTTCTGGCTGATCGGCGGGAACAGCTTCGTGGCGCTGCTGGTGGTGTCGATCTGGCGGACCTGGCCGTTCGCTTTCCTGTGTGTGATGGCAGGCCTGCAGAACATCCCCGCCGACCTGTACGAGGCCGCCGCCGTGGACGGGGCCGGCTTCTGGCGCCGGCTGCGCTCGGTGACCCTGCCGATGCTGCGCCCGGTCAACCTGGTGCTGCTGCTGGTGCTCTTCCTGTGGACGTTCAACGATTTCAACACCCCGTACGTCCTCTTCGGCGGCTCGGCGCCGGACCAGGCGGACCTGATCTCCATCCACATCTACCGCAGCTCGTTCAAGACCTGGGACTTCGGCTCCGGGTCGGCGATGTCGGTGGCGCTGCTGCTGCTCCTGCTCGCGGTCACCGCCGGGTACCTGCTGATCACCAACCGCCGGAGGAACGATGCGTGAGACCGCCGCCGAGCGCTGGAGCCGCCGGGTGGTGCTGACCCTGCTCGCGGTCTTCGTGCTGGTGCCGCTGTACGCGATGGTCAGCAGCGCGGTCAAGCCGCTGCAGGACGTGCAGAACGCCTTCACCTGGTGGCCCCGACGCCCCACCGCGCAGGCGTTCGTGGACATGTGGTCGACCGTCCCGCTGGGCCGCTACCTGGTCAACAGCCTGGTCGTCTCCAGCGTGGCGGCGGTGCTGTCGGTGTCCGTGGCGATCTTCGCCGCGTTCGCGGTCAGCCGCTACCGGTTCCGCGGCCGGAGCCTGTTCTCGGTGACCGTGCTCTCCACCCAGATGTTCCCCGGCATCCTCTTCCTGCTGCCGCTGTTCCTGATCTACGTCAACCTCGGCAACGCCACCGGCATCGCGCTGTACGCCAGCCGCACCGGCCTGGTCATCACCTACCTGACCTTCTCGCTGCCGTTCTCGATCTGGATGCTGGTCGGGTACTTCGACTCGATCCCCCGCGAACTCGACGAGGCGGCGCAGGTCGACGGGGCCGGCCCGCTGCGCACCCTGTTCCGGGTGATCCTGCCGGCGGCGGTGCCGGGCATCGTCGCGGTCACCGTGTACGCCTTCATGACCGCGTGGGGCGAGGTGCTCTTCGCCTCGGTGATGACCGACGAGAACAGCCGCACCCTGGCCGTCGGCCTGCAGGGCTACTCCACCCAGTTCAACGTCTACTGGAACCAGGTGATGGCCGCCTCGCTGGTGGTCAGCGTGCCGGTCGTCGCCGGCTTCCTGGCGTTGCAGCGCTACTTCGTCGCCGGCCTCACCGCCGGCGCGGTCAAGTAAGGCCATGTCCACCGAACCTCGCGAGGAGAAGCCGCCCGTGCCCGACCTGTCCAAGCTGCCGCCCGACTTCCGCTGGGGCGTCGCCACCTCGGCGTACCAGATCGAGGGCGCCGTACGCGCCGACGGCCGCGCCCCGTCCATCTGGGACACCTTCTGCGAGGTGCCGGGGGCGGTCGACAACGGCGACACCGGGGCGGTGGCCTGCGACCACTACCACCGGTGGCCGCAGGACGTCGCGCTGATGCGGCAGCTCGGGGTCGGGGCGTACCGGCTCTCGGTGGCCTGGCCCCGGGTGCGGCCAGACGGCGTCGGCCGGGTGAACCCGGCGGGCCTGGACTTCTACGACCGGCTGGTGGACGCCGTGCTGGCCGCCGGCATCCAGCCCGTCGTGACGCTCTACCACTGGGATCTGCCGCAGGCGTTGCAGGACCGGGGCGGCTGGCCGGAGCGCTCCACCGCCGAAGCCTTCGCCGACTACGCGGCCGTCGTCGCCGCCCGCCTCGGCGACCGGGTCACCGACTGGTGCACCGTCAACGAGCCGCTCTGCGTCGCGTGGATCGGGCACCTGGAGGGGCGGATGGCGCCCGGCGAGCGGGACCTGACGCGGGCGGTGCGCACCGCCCATCACGTGCTGCTCGGACACGGGCTGGCCACCCAGGCCGTCCGGGCCCACGCCGCCCGGCCGGCGTCGATCGGCCCGGTGCTCAACCTCAGCCCGTGCGAACCGGCGAGCGACCGGCCGGCGGACGTGGCCGCGACGCGGCGGATGGACGGCCACGTCAACCGGTGGTGGCTGGATCCGCTGCACGGCCGGGGCTACCCGGCGGACATGGTCGCCACGTACGGCGTCGAGCCGCCGGTCCGCGGCGACGACCTCGCCGTGATCGCCACGCCGAGCGACTTCCTCGGCGTCAACTACTACTTCCGGCAGGTGGTGGCCGACGACCCGGACGGGCCGCCGCCGTACGCCCGGCAGGTGCCGGTGCCCGGCGCGACGCAGACCGGGATGGGCTGGGAGGCGTACCCGGCCGGGCTGGAGGACCTGCTGGTCGCGGTCACCGAGGAGTACGCCCCGGCCCGGATCATGGTCACCGAGAGCGGCGCCGCCTGGCCCGACCGGGTCACCCCCGAGGGCACGGTCGAGGACCCGGAGCGGACCGCGTACCTGGAGGGGCACCTGGCGGCCTGCGCGGCGGCGCGCGAGCGCGGCGTGCCGCTGGACGGCTACTTCGTCTGGTCCCTGCTGGACAACTTCGAGTGGGCGTACGGCTACGACAAGCGCTTCGGTCTGGTGCACGTCGACTACGCCACCCAGCGGCGCACGGTCAAGGCCAGCGGGCTGCGCTACGCCGAGCTGATCCGCGCCCACCAACGGCTGGCCGGGTCGAGCGAGGCGGTCCCGGCACGCGGCTGACGGACGGGTTGCACCGCGAACCACCAGCGGTCCCGGCGGCACCGTGGACAGCGGTTCCGCCGGGACCGGCGTGGGGAAGCGGCGGCCGACCGGGCGGGCTACCGCAGCCCGGCGGCGATGGCGTCGACGAGCAGGGCGCCCAGGATCCGGGTCAGGGTGGCCCGCGCCGCCTCGACGTCCAGGCCCATCGCGTCGCGCATCATGCACCAGGCCGACCAGGTGCTCGCCACGGTCAGCGCGTCGAGCAGCTGCTCGCGTCCCGGCCCGGCGTGCGCCAGCTCCGGGCCGAAGATGGTCTCGATCTCGTCGCGTACCCGGGCGATGTTGCCCTCCCGGTTGCGGCGCAGCTGCGGCGAGAAGGGCTCGCGCAGCGCGGAGGCGCGGGCCGTGGGCGCCAGCACCTCCAGCATCCGGGCGCGCTGGGTGCTGAACTCCCCGATCCGCCGAGTCAGCGGCAGCTCCGGCGAGATCGGCCGGACCATCGACTCCTGCCGCTCGCTGACCCGCCGGCCGGTCGCGGCGAACAGGGTCTCCATGTCCTTGAAGTTGGTCCACAAGGTACGCAGCGACACTCCCGCGCGTTCGGCGATGCGCTCCCCGGTGGGCCGGAGGTCCCCCTCGTCGATCAGCGCGAGGTGCGCGTCGACGATGGCGGTGCGGGTACGCTCGGCGCGCGCCGACCGCCCGTCCACCCGTGCCGGCCCGTCGGCGTCCACGTCGATCATGTGATGGTCCCCCGTCCGGTGCGGTGCCCAAGAAAACTGCACCGGCAGTGTATCGACATGCGCCAAACGGGGATCGGACGGCCTTCCCTGGGCCGGTCCGTTGCCGTGTCGGGGGCGACAATGCGCACCCTGCGTGCGGCCTGTTGGACGGCAGAAAGCACTGAACAGGACCGGGCCGCCACCGTCGGGTGGCGGCCCGGTTCGGGGCACCGCGCTGCGGCGGTCGCGGATCAGCTCGTCGGGATCGCCTCCGCCGGCGGCGCGGCCGGCGCACCGGTCGCCTCGGTGACGGCGCCGTCACCGTCGTCGGTGGTGTAGGTCGGGCCGAAGTACGCCTGCACGCCGTTCTGCACCTTGTTCATCCGGACCCCGCTGTAACCCGCGTGGACGTCCTTGCTGTAGCGGAACGGGGTGAGGCCGGGCCCGGTGAAGCCGCCCTTCTGCACGGCCTCGACCAGCTTCTCGCGGGTCAGGTCCTTGCCGGCGGCGAGCAGCGCCTGCACGAAGGTGTACGCCATCGAGTAGCCGTAGACGGCGTTGCCGTCGATCGGGTTGGCGGCGTTGTACTGCTGGTGGATCTTGGTGTACGCCTGGATCCACGGGTTGCTCGGGTCGTTCGCCATCGGCAGGTAGTTGTCGGCGATCATCCCCTCGAGAATCACCTTCTTGTCGCCGAGCTGGCCGGAGAGCGTGGTGTAGTCGGCGCCCACGTTGGACACCACCCACTGCGCCCGGAACCCCTGCCCGGCGGCCTGGCCCATGGCCAGCGCGGTGAAGCCGGGGATGCTCGCCGAGATCACCACCTGGCAGCCGGCCGCCTTCAGCGCGCCGATCGCCGGGCCGACCTGCGGGTTGGTGGGGGTGTAGGTCTGCTTGGCGACCACCGGCCCGAGGATCTTCTCCACCCCGGCGAGCGAGTCACGACCGAAGTCGTCGTTCTGCCCGAAGTGGCACACCTTCTGGCCGGGGAACTGCTGCTTGACGAAGGTGGCGAGGATCTTGCCCTCGACGGTGTAGTCAGGCTGCCAGCCGAAGGTGGTCGGGTACTTCTCGGGCTGGTTCCAGTTGCGGCTGCCGGAGGAGACGAAGAGGTCGGGCACCTTCTGCGTCTTGACGAACTCCAGCACGTTGGTGTGGGTGGGGGTGCCGAGGCCGCCGAGGAGCGCGAAGACCTTGTCGTCGAGGACGAGCTTTCGCACGACGTTGTCGGTGTTCGCCGGGTTGTAGCCGTCGTCCATCACCTTGTAGACGATCTTCCGGCCGTTGACACCGCCCTTGCTGTTGACGTGCTCGAAGTACGCCTTGGTGGCGGCGGAGATCTTCGAGTAACCGGCCGCGGCGGGGCCGGTGAGTGGCTGGTGGGTGCCGATCACGACCTCGGTGTCGGTGACGCCCGGGACGTTCTCGGCCGCCTGCTGCTCGTCGTTGGCGCAGGCCGACGCGCCGACCAGGAGCGCGAGGCCGGCAGCGGCCGCGAGTACGCGGCGTGTGGTGAGATGCATGGTTCTCCATTCCGGTGCAGGTGCGAAACGGGGTGGGGTGGAACCGGGTGAGTCAGGGGTGCGGGGTCCGGCGGCCCGGCCGGAGGCGTGCGGTGAGCGTGCGGGCGGCGCCCTGGAGGCCGCCCGGGGCCGCGAGCATGACGACGATGAGGATCAGACCGAACACGGCGAGGGCCAGGTTGCCCTCCAGCCGCTGGGCGAGGCCCGCCGGCAGCGTGAAGGTGTCGGTGACGAGGCTCGGCAGGTCCTGCAGGGCCACCAGCAGGACGGCTCCCCAGACCGCCCCGGCGAGGCTGCCCAGCCCACCGATCACGATGGCCATCAGCAGGAACAGCGACAGGTCGAGGGCGAACTTGCCGGGGGCCACGGTGGCGGTCAGCACCGCGTACACGCCCCCGCCCAGGCCGGCGCAGGCGGCGCTCACCACGAAGGCCAGCACCTGGTTTCGGGCGAGGTGGATGCCGGCGAGCCGGGCGGCCACCTCGTCGTCGCGGACGGCGCGCAGCGACCGGCCGAACCGGCTGCGCACCAGGTTCGCCATCAGCAGCATCGTGGTGAGCGCGGCGAGCAGCGCGATCCAGGCCAGCCACCGCTCCGGCTGGAAGTACGCGCCGAGGAACGCCGGTGGCGTCTCCGCCGGGAAGCGCAGCCCCTGCTCGCCGTTGAAGACGCCGGTGAAGATCGTGGTGATCGCCGGGACCAGGGTGGCGACGGTGAGGGTCACGCCGGCCAGGTACGGCCCGCGCAGCCGGGCGGCGGCCAGCCCGATGACCAGCCCGGCCGCCGCGGTCACCGCGACCGCGGCCAGCAGGGACAGCGGCAGGATCCACCGGCCCTGCACCGCGCGCGCCTCGAAGGCCCGCTGGACCAGGGCGACGGTGTACGCGCCGGTCGCCATCAGCGCGCCGTGCCCGAGCGAGAGCTGGCCGTTGAGCCCGACCAGGACGGTGTAGCCGGCGGTGACGCAGAGGAACGCGCAGACCCGGGCCACCTGCAGGTTCTGGTACGGCGGCAACTGGTTGGTCAGCAGCACGACGAGGATGCCGGCGAGCACGACCGGGACCAGGTGGCGCAGCAGCGTCGAGCCGCCCGCCTTCGTGGCGTCCGGCGGGCCGGGCAGCAGCCGGCGCAGCGGTGACGGCCGGCCGGGTGGCGGTTCGGCCGTGGACACGTCGGGCTGGGTGGTGGTCACACGTGCCTCGCTCTCGCGCTGGAGAAGAGCCCGCCGGGGCGGACCAGCAGGACCGCCAGCAGCAGGACGAGGACGGCCAGCGGCGTGGTGTCCGGGCCGAGGTAGCCGGTGACGTAGGACAGGATCAGGCCGACCAGCAGGCCGCCGACCACCGCCCCGGCCGGGCTGTCCAGGCCGCCGACGACGGCGGCGGTGAACGCGACGACGAAGACCAGGTCCATCGCGTGCGGGTGCAGCCCCAGCCCGGTGGGGATGACCAGCATGCCGGCGAGGGCGCCGACCGCGGCGGCGAGCGCCCAGCCGATCGTGAGCATCCGGTTGACGTTCACCCCGAGCAGCCGGGACACCTCGGGCGCGAAGGCGGAGGCCCGCATCCGCAGGCCGATCGGCGTACGGGTGAACAGCAGCGCGAGCAGCACCACGACCACCAGGACGGCGCCGAGGACCCACAGGTCGTACGGGGAGAGCGCGGCGATCCCGCCGATCGACAGGGCGTCGGTGTCGAACGGCGCGGCCGCCGGCCGGTACTCGTTGCCGAAGACCATGCCGAGCACCGCCTGGATCAGCAGCACCAGGCCGAGGGCGACGATGACGTCGTTGAGCGGGTTGGCGTGGCCGACGAAGCGCATCAGCACCCGCTCGACGAGCGCACCCAACGCCAGGCCGGCGAGGACGGCCGCGCCGAGGCCCAGCCAGTACGAACCGGTGGCGGAGGCGACCGCGTAGCCGACGTAGGCCGTGGCCACCGCCATCGCGCCCTGCGCGAAGTTGACCAGCCGGGCGGCCCGCCAGATGAGGACCAGGGCGAGGGCGAACGCCGCGTAGACGGCGCCGGTGGACAGTCCGTCGAAGGTGAGGAACAAGAACCGGTCCAAGCGCGGATCCTTCCTACTGGTGGGTGGTCAGAACCCGAGGTACGCGTGACGTAGCGTCTCGTCCTCGCGCAGCTGGGCCGCCGGGGTGGCCATGACGACGCGGCCCAGGGACATGACGACGCCCTGGTCGGCGACGGAGAGGGCACTGCGCACGTTCTGCTCAACGAGCAGGACGGTCAGCCCGGTGTCGTCGCACAGCCGACGCAGCAGCGCCATGATCTGCGCGGTGACCCGGGGCGCCAGGCCGAGCGACGGCTCGTCGAGCAGCAGCAGCCGGGGCCGGGCGATCAGCGCCCGGCCGAGGGCGAGCATCTGCCGCTCCCCGCCGGAGAGCTGGTGTCCGGCGTGCCGTCGCCGCCGGGCCAGCGGCTCGAACAGCTCGTACACCTCGTCCTGGGCGCGCCGGGCGTCGGCGCGGTCGCGGCGCCACAGCCCGCCGAGGCGCAGGTTCTCCTCGACGGTCAGCTCGGCGACGATGCCGCGGCCCTCCGGCACATGCGCCAGGCCGCGGCGCACCAGCGCCTCGACGCGGACGCCGCGCAGGTCCGCGCCGTCGAACCGGACCTGGCCGGCGGTGGGACGCAGCAGGCCGGACAGGGTACGCAGCAGGGTGGTCTTGCCGGCGCCGTTGGCGCCCAGGACGGCGGCGATGGTCCCGGTCGGCACCTCGAAGGTGACCTCGCGCAGCACCGGCACCGGGCCGTAGCCGGAGCTGAGCCCGTCGACCGTCAGGATGGCGCTCACGGCGCGACCACCCGACCGGCGGCGGTGCCGGTGGC
This sequence comes from Micromonospora purpureochromogenes, assembly GCF_900091515.1. Classification (NCBI taxonomy): domain Bacteria; kingdom Bacillati; phylum Actinomycetota; class Actinomycetes; order Micromonosporales; family Micromonosporaceae; genus Micromonospora; species Micromonospora purpureochromogenes. Next base: position 4,003,251 of record NZ_LT607410.1, read on the forward strand.
GCCGGCCGGGACGTCGGCGCCGAGGTACGCCTCGGTCACCAGCGGGTCGTCGCGGACCTGCTCCGGGGTGCCGGCGGCGATGACCTTGCCGAAGTCCAGCACCACGATCTCGTGGCAGACCGACATGACCAGGTCCATGTGGTGCTCGACGAGCATGATGGAGCAGGCGGCGTCGGCCCGGCCGGGCAGCGCGGTGATCAGCTCGGCCAGCTCGCCGATGTCCTCGGCGCCGAGTCCGCCGGCCGGCTCGTCGAGCAGCAGCAGGCGGGGTCGGGCGATCAGGGCGCGGGCGAGGGCGACCCGCTTGCGCACCGCGTACGGCAGGGTGTCGGGCGCGGCGGCGGCGTGCCGCGCGACGCCCAGCTCGGTGAGCAGGTCGAGGGCCGCCTCGCGCAGCCGCCGTTCGTCGCGGTCGCTGCGGGGCAGGCCGAACAGGGCGCTGGTGAAGCCGGCCCGGGCGGCGTGGCTGGCGCCGGCCATGACGTTCTCGACGACGGTGAGGCCGGGGAAGAGGCCGACGCCCTGCAACGTGCGGGCGATGCCGAGGCGGGTGAGTCGGTGCGGACGCGGCCGGAACGGCCGGCCGTCGAGGGTGAGCGAGCCGCTGGTCGGCGGGACGAAGCCGCAGACCACGTTGAACAGGGTGGTCTTCCCGGCGCCGTTCGGCCCGATGACGCCGACGATCCGGCCGGGCGGCACCCGCAGGGAGACGCCGTCCAGCGCGACCAGGCCGCCGAACCGGACGCCGACGTCGCGCAGGACCAGGTCGGTGCCGGCGGCGGCGGCGGTGTCGGTGGGTGGTGGGCTCATCTTCACCTCTTACGGGACGCGGCGACGGGGGAAAGCGCGGTGCGACTCGGGCGAAGCATCAAGGGATAGTTATTACACCGGGAGTGTACTTTTCGAGCGGAGACCGTCAATGACTTGTTACGACGCTGTGATGTGGACGCGTCTCACCAGGACAATGGCGGTCGGCCCGGGTCGCTCCCGACCCGGATCGCAGCGGCTATTGCACTTGCTGTGCAGGGGTTTCCAGCATTTCTTTCTTCAGTTCCCGCTTGAGCAGCTTGCCGGTCGGGCCCTTGGGCAGTTCGGCCACGATGCGGACCTGCCGCGGGTACTTGTACGCGGCGAGCCGCTCCCGGCAGTACGCCACCAGGTCGTCGGGCGTCACCTCGGCGTCCGGCGTGACGCTGAGCACCGCCACGACCTCCTCCCCCAACTTGGCGTCGGGGCGGCCGAGCACCGCGGCCTCGACGACCGCCGGGTGGGCGTACAGGACCTCCTCGACCTCCCGGGGATAGACGTTGTACCCACCCCGGATGATCATGTCCTTCTTGCGGTCGACGATGAACAGGTAGCCGTCGGCGTCGGCGTACGCCAGGTCTCCGGTGTGGAACCAGCCGCCACGGAACGCCTCCGCGGTCGCCTCGGGGTTCTTGTAGTAGCCCTTCATCACGTTGTGGCCGCGGACCACGATCTCGCCGACGTGCTCGGGCCCGGGCGGCAGCGGCCGGTCGGCGTCGTCGACGATGCGGGTCTCCACCCCCCAGATCGGCTTGCCGATGGAGAGCACCTTGCGCTGCTCGGCGCTGATGTTGAACGTCGTCGTGCTGGCCGTCTCCGACAGCCCGTACCCCTCCAGGATCACCACGCCCGGGAACCGCTCCTCGAAGGACCGGATCACCTCGCCGGGGATCGCCGCCCCACCGGAGACGCCGACCCGCAGCGAGGAGAGGTCCCGACCGGTGAGGTCGGCCTGCAACAGGGCGAAATACATGGTGGGTACGCCGGAGAAGATGGTGCACCGGTGCCGCTCGATGGCGTCGACCACCGGCCCCACCTCGAAGCGCGGCACGAGCACGATGGTGCCGCCGTAGCGAACGGCCACGTTGAGCACGCTGGAGAGGCCGAAGACGTGGAACAGCGGCAGGACGGCCAGGCCGATGTCGTCGTCGCGGAAGCCGAACAGGTCGCCGCCGACGGTGCAGTTCATGTAGAGCTGGAAGTGGGTCAGCTCGGCGCCCTTGGGCCGGCCGGTGGTGCCGCTGGTGTAGAGCAGCACGGCCGTGTCGTCGGCGTTCGTCGGCGCGATCTCGCCGGTGTCCTCGGCCGCGTACAGCTCGTCGAAGTGCCGGGTGCCGTCGGGCCGCCGGTCGCTGCCCGGCAGGTTGACCACGTACGTCGTCACGCCCTCGACCTCGGCGGCCCCCTTGGCCGCCTCCTGCGCGAACAACTCGAAGGTGATGAAGACCTTGGTGTCGGAGTCCGCCAGGTGGTACGCGACCTCACCGGCGCGCAGCAGCGGATTCAGCGGCACCATGACCAGGCCCGCCTTGAGGACGGCGAAGTAGGCGAAGAGGAACTGCGGCACGTTCGGCAGCTGCACCGCCACCTTGTCGCCCCGGCGCAGGCCCAGCCCGAGCAGGGCGGTGGCGACCCGCCCGGAGATCTCGTCCACCTGTCGGTAGCTGAAGCTCAGCTGGTCGAGGTGGCAGAGCGGCTTGTCGGGATGCGCCCGGCGGGGCTCCCGGAGGATGGTCGCGAGGTTGAAGCTCATCGGTGCTCCTCCTGTACGGCGAGTCGCTGGGACATCGAGCAACGTGACAGCCGGTCTACGCCCTCCGCCCTCGGGCGTCAAGGCATGACGAGGCCGCCGTCGACCGGCACGGTCACTCCGGTCACGTACGACGAGGCGTCACTGGCCAGCCAGATCAGCGTGGCGGCGAGCTCCTCGTGCTCGCCGAGCCGCCCGGCCGGGGCGAGCGCCTTGACCATCTCGAAGGTGCCCGGCTCCAGCTGGTCGCTCATCTCCGAGGCGAAGAAGCCGGGGGCGATGCAGTTGACCCGGATGCCCTTGCGGCCGGTCCACTGTGCCGCCAGGTCGCGGGTCAGGCCGATGACGCCGGCCTTGCTGGCGGCGTACGCGGCCTGCGGGATGCCGCCCGGGCGGAGGCCGATGACGCTGGAGATGTTGACGATGGCGCCGCCGCCGGTCGCCGCCCGGGCGAACGCCTGGGCCATCCAGTAGCTGCCCATCAGGTTGACGTCGACCACCGAGCGGAACTGCTCCGGGGTCTCCCGGGTGGCGGGCACCGCGGTGCCGACCCCGGCATTGTTGACCAGCACGTCCACCCGACCGAAGTGCTCGATGGCGGTGTCGACCAGCGCCTGGCAGTCCTCGGGCCGGCTGACGTCGGTGGCGCGGGCCGCGTACCGCCGGCCGGCCGCCTCGACCAGCGCGCCCGTCTCCGGCAGGCGCTCGACGCGGCGGGCGCCGAGCACGACGTCGGCGCCGGCCTCGGCGAGCGCCCGGGCGAACGACACCCCCAGGCCGGAGGAGGCGCCGGTGACGACGGCGACCTTCCCGTCGAGGCGGAACCGGTCCATCACGCTCACCCTGGGGCTCCTCACGGTCACGGTGCTCTGGACGCCCATACCGACCAGCCGGTATGTTCGGCGTCCGGCGACGGTAGCGAGCCGCCGACACACCCGTCAATGGGGAGACAGCCATGGAATTCGAACCGAGTGCACGGTCCGCCGAGTACCTCAAGCGGCTCCAGGAGTTCATGGACGACCACGTCTACCCCGCCGAGCCGGTCTACGCGGCCCAGCGCGCCGAGCTCACCGAGGCCGGCCGCCGCCACCACCTGCCCGCGGTCGTCGAGGAACTCAAGGCCGAGGCGCGCCGCCGGGGGCTGTGGAACCTGTTCCTGCCGGACGTCTCCGGGCTGACCAACCTCGAGTACGCCCCGCTCGCGGAGCTGACCGGCCGCTCCATCGAGCTCGCCCCGGAGGCCGTCAACTGCGCCGCCCCGGACACCGGCAACATGGAGATCCTGCACATGTTCGGCACCGAGGAGCAGCAGGAGCGCTGGCTGCGCCCGCTGCTCGACGGCGAGATCCGGTCGGCCTTCGCGATGACCGAACCGGACGTGGCCTCGAGCGACGCCACCAACGTCCGCACCCGCATCGAGCGCGACGGCGACTCGTACGTCATCAACGGCCGCAAGTGGTGGACCACCGGCATCGCCGACCCGCGCTGCGCCGTCATGATCGTGATGGGCAAGACCGACCCGTCGGCCGACACCCACCGGCAGCAGTCGATGATCCTGGTCCCGGTGGACACCCCCGGCGTCGAGGTGGTGCGCTCGCTGCCCGTCTTCGGCTACCACGACCAGCACGGCCACGGCGAGGTCGTCTTCACCGACGTCCGGGTGCCGGCGTCGCACCTGCTCGGCGAGGAGGGCGGCGGTTTCGCCCTCGCCCAGGCCCGGCTCGGCCCGGGCCGCATCCACCACTGCATGCGCGCCATCGGCCTGGCCGAGCGGGCGCTGAGCCTGCTGGTGCGCCGCGCCACCACCCGGGTCGCCTTCGGTCAGGAGCTGGCCCGCCAGGGTGTGGTGCAGCAGCAGATCGCCGAGTCGCGGATGGCGATCGAGCAGGCGCGGCTGCTCACCCTCAAGGCGGCCTGGATGATCGACCGGTACGGCGCCAAGGCCGCCCGCACCGAGATCGCCGCGATCAAGGTGATCGCGCCCCGCGTCGCGCTGGAGGTGCTCGACCGGGCCATCCAGGTGCACGGCGGGGCCGGCGTCTCCGACGACTTCCCGCTCGCGTCGATGTACGCGGGCGCCCGTACCCTGCGCATCGCCGACGGCCCCGACGAGGTGCACGTGCGCGACGTGGCCCGCCGGGAGATCCGCCGCCAGCTGGAGTCGCGGTGACCGTGGCGACCGAGCCCGCCGTCACCCCCGAGCGCCGGCGGGCGCCGCGCGGGTCGGCCCGGCAGAGCATCGTCGCGGCCGCCACCGAGCTGTTCGCCCGGCGCGGCTACGAGGCGACGAGCGTCCAGGAGATCGTGGCGGCGGCGGAGGTGACCAAGGGGGCGCTGTACCACTGGTTCGGGTCGAAATCCGAGCTGCTGACCAGCATCTACCGGGAACTGCTCGCGGAGCAGACCCGGCGGCTGGCCGAGATCGCGGCCGGCGACGGGCCGGTCCGGGAACGGCTGCGCGCCGCGGCCCTCGACGTGGTCGAGCACACCGCCGAACACCTGGCCGAGCTGACCGTCTGGGCCCGCTCGGCGCACCTGCTCGACGACGAGCACGCCGAGGCCACCCGCCGGGAGCGCCGGCGCTACCACGACCTGTTCCGTGACCTCGTGCGCGAGGCCCAGTTGGCCGGCGTGGTCCGCGCCGACGTCTCCGCCACCGTGGTGACCCACACGTTCCTCAGCGCCCTGGGCAACATCCACACCTGGTTCCACCCGGACGGGCCGCTGACCTTCACCGAGGTCGGTCATCAGCTCGTCGCGCTGTTCGTCGACGGCGTGCGCGCCCCGGCGCAGTCCGCGCCCGCCGGGGACCCGGCGCGGGGCTGACGCCGGCCGGGGGTCAGATGTTCGCCGAGTCGGCCGGGACGTCGGCCGGCAGCGACGGTGCGCCCGCCGGCTGGTCGCCACCCCGGCAGGCCAACCCCAGGGTGTACGCGGTCATCGACAGCGACCCGTACGCGTACCCGTCCACCAGCACCTCGGGCCGGGTTCGGGTCGCACCGGCGATGCCGGCGAGGTAGAGCAGCGGGATGAAGTGGTCCGGCGTCGGCACCGCCGACCCGAAGTCGCGGTGGGCGTCCAGCCGGGCCGCCTCGGTGGGCTCGTTCCGCATCACCTCGCGGGCCGCGTCGTCGAAGCGCCGCGCCCAGTCGAAGCCCTGGTCGACCAGCTGCGGATCCACCCCGCCGAGGTTGTGCACCACGTTGCCGCTGGCCACGATGAGCACCCCGCGCTCGCGCAGCGGCGCGAGCTGGGCGCCCAGCCCCAGGTGGTAGTCCAGCCCCTTGAAGGCGTTGATGCTCAGCTGCACCACCGGGATGTCCGCCGCCGGGAAGGCGTGGGTCAGCACCGACCAGGTGCCGTGGTCGATGCCCCACGAGTCCACGTCGGCGCCCACCCAGGTGGGATGCACCAGGTCGCTGACCTCCTCGGCCAGCTCGGGCAGACCCGGCGCCGGGTACTCGACGTCGAACAGCTGCGGAGGGAAGCCGTAGAAGTCGTGGATCGTGCGTGGCCGGGGCATCGCGGTGACGGCGGTCGCGCCGATGTACCAGTGCGCCGAGATCACCAGGATCGCCCGCGGGCGCGGCACCGCCCGCCCGAACGCCCGCCACGCCGAGGTGTACCGGTTGACCGCCAGGGCGTTCATCGGGTTGCCGTGGCCGAAGAACGCGGCGGGCATCGTGCCGGGGCTGGTCTGACCGCTCATGCCGCTCCCTCCGGTCGTCATCCGAGGGTAGTCCGGCGCGGCGGGCGTCGCGGCCGATCGCGCCCGGAACGCGCGTCACGCGACCAGGTAGGCCGGCGGCACCGCGTCGGTCAGCCACACCCCGTTCGCGCTGCGGTAGAAGACGTGCCCGTCGCGGGCCATCGCCGACGCGTCGACGGTGAGGACCACCACCGCGCCGCTGCGGCGGGCGCCGACCCGCCGGGCCGTCGCCACGTCCGGCGAGAGGTGTACGTGGTGCCGCCCGCCCCGGTGCAGGCCGGTGGCCCGGATCGAGTCGAGCGCGGCCGCGCCGGTGCCGTGGTAGAGGCGCTCCGGCGGCGCGGTGGGCTCCAGCTGGAGGTCGACCGGGATGGAGTGCCCCTGGCTGGCCCGGATCCGGTCCACCCCGTCGGCGCCCCGCTCGACGGCGAAGCGCTGCTTGTCGTTGCCGGCCACGACCGCATCGAGGTCGGCGCGGTCGATCCGCAGGGCGGCGAGCAGGTCGGCCACGGTGACCCAGCCGGCCCGGTCCGGGGCTAGGCCGAACTTCCCGGGCTGGTGGCGCAGTGCCAGTGACATCCGCTTGCTCAGCCGCACCAGCGCCCGATCGTCCACTGCACCATTGTCGACCACGGCCGGACGGGGTGGCGACGGGATACCGCCCCGCCCCGGACGCACCGACGTCCGGGGCCCGGCAGCGCTGCCCGCTACGGGTCCCGCCGACTGAACCGGGCCGCCGCCGGGCCGTCGAGCCGGCCGGACGGGAGCCGGCGCCCGCAGACCACCAGCAGCAGATCCTGGGCGAGCCCGCGCAGGGGTGTGCCCTCGCCGTGGCACCAGTCGAGGTCGGTCGCCCGGAGCTGGACGCCGGTCAGGTCGGTGCCGAAGAACGCCACGTTGCGCGGGGACATCCCGGTCAGCACCAAGGCGACCCGGTCCGGTGGGACGTGGCGGTCCAGCCCGAGGCCGACGGTGATGTCCAGGCCGTGGATGACGTCGTGGGAGAGCGCCCCGCGCACGCCCCCGCCCGGTGGCGTCCACCGGTGGTCGATGTTGTCCCGAAGCGCCGCGAGCAACTGCGCGGGCGACAGCGCGGCGGCGTCGCGGCGGGCGGTGCGGTCGGCCATCCGGTTGACGTTCCCGCGCGCCCTGACCAGCTCCACCAGGGTCCGCCCGAGCGAGGTCCGGAACGGCATCGTGGTGTGCGCGACGACCTCCCGCACCCGCCACCCGTCGCACAGCGTCGGCGCGTCCCACCGGTCGGCGGGCAGCGCCGCCAGCAGGTCGACCAGTTCCGCCCGTTCCGCCACCACCGCGGCGCGGAGTTCGTCGTCGGTCATCCGGATTCCTCCCGTCCAGTGCGGGACCCCTTCGCCGGGGCCCTCGCACCTGATACGGGCCGGACCCGCGAAACTCATCGGTCGGTGGGCGTATGGTCGCCGGGTGCGGGAGGAAGCGGTCGCCGAGGACGTCCCGGTCGAGCTGCTGCGCACCGAGCTGACCGGCTTCTGCTACCGGATGCTCGGCTCCGGTTTCGAGGCCGAGGACGCGGTGCAGGAGACGTTGACCCGGGTCTGGCGGGCCGCCGACCGCTACGACCCGGCCCGCGGGTCGCTGCGGACCTGGGCCTACCGGATCGCGACGAACGTCTGCCTGGACATGCTGCGCGGCGCGCAACGGCGGGCCCGGGCGATGGACCTCGGCCCGGCCGCCGAGGCCGGTGCGGCCCTCGGGGCACCCGCGCCGGAGCACGTGTGGGTCCAGCCGGTCCCGGACGACCGGGTGCTACCCGGATACGGCGACCCGGCGGAGCAGGCGCTGCGGCGGGAGAGCATCCGGCTGGCGTTCGTGGCCGCCCTGCAACACCTGCCGCCCCGACAGCGGGCCGTGCTGATTCTGCGCGACGTGCTCTGCTGGCGGGCCGACGAGGTGGCGCACCTGCTGGAGGCCAGCGTCGCGTCGGTGAACAGCGCCCTCCAGCGGGCCCGGTCCACCCTGCGCACCGTCGCCCCCGGCCCCGGGGAGCCGGTCCGGCCCGTCGACGCGGCGCAACGCGAGCTGCTGACCCGGTACTGCACCGCGTTCGAACGCCACGACGTACCGGCCCTGGTGGCGCTGCTGCACGCCGACGCCACCATGTCGATGCCGCCGTTTCGCTGGTGGCTGCACGGCCGGGACAGCATTGCGCAGGCGCTGTCCGATCCGGCGGCCTCGTGCGCGGGCGCGCGGCTGGTGCCCACCGCGGCGAACGGCGCGCCGGCGTACTGGCAGACCCGGCCGGCGCCCGACGGCGTCCACCGGCCCTTCGGGCTGGTCATCCTGGATCTGGCCGGGGACCGGGTGCGGGGCATCACCACCTACCTCGACGCGGACCGGCTGCTGCCGCTGTTCGGCCCGCCGGCCCGCTCGACCGATCCGGCGCCGGCGCACTGAGGCCTCATCCGCGGCCACCGTGGCGTGCTACGGCTTGTCCTCCTGCACCGGACGGGCATCTCGGTGCTCGGCGTCGGTACTGCCCATGGCCTCGCCTCGATGCCGGGATGCCGCGCAGCCGCCCGACTCACGGGCGGGTTCGTAGCGCGGGGGGGGTCCCTATGGGGTTCGTCAAGCGGCAATCGGCGCCGCTGGGGGAGGCTGGTAGGGGATCTTGTCGCGGAGCATGGCGTAGAGGACGTCGCAGCGGCGGCGGGCGAGGCAGATGAGGGCGGCGTTGTGGCGGTTGCCTTCGGCTCTTTTTCGGTCGTAGTAGGCCCTGCCGGTGGGATCGGCGAGGACGGCGAACGCGGCGAGGAGGAGCGCCCGTTTGAGGTTCTTGTTGCCGCCTCGAGGTGGGTGTTCACCGCGGATGCTGCTGCCGGATCGTCGGGCGACGGGGCGAGTCCGGCGTAGGCGGCCAGGTGGCCCGGCGTCGGGAAGGCGGTGCCGTCGCCGACTTCGAGCAGGATCCTGGCGGCGGTCCTGACGCCGATGCCGGGCATCGAGGTCAGGACCGGGGCAGAGGGTGCGCATCAAGCATCCTCTCGACCTCTGTGGCGACCTGGCCGCGTTGCCGCAAGACCTCGCGCAGGCTGTCGGCAGGGCGGGGCAGGATCGTCTCCGGCCCGCCCGATCGGCCCAGGTGCCACTCAACCCGCGTGGATTGATTGCCCGAGGTAACCCAGCTGTGCCGGCGCTGGCCACTCTCGCCGGCCTCCACCCGGCCACCCTGGTGCTACCCAACCGGGGTGACAAGAAGGACGAAGAAGAGAAGGACGACGACCACCGGTACCCGACGGCGGTTATGGGGACTGTAGGACGAACGGTGCCGGGCAGAAGCAGCAGGACCGGACCGCTCCCGCCGATGACGGCATGCAGGGCGATGTCGTTGACCTCGACGAAGCGGCTTTGAAAGGTGTCGGTGAACCCGGGCGGTAGCTGCTCGACGAAATCCTGTATCACCACCACCGCCTCCGTCCCACAACCGAACCTACGGTTCGGTCACCTGCAACCGGGAAGGCAGCAGATCCCACCCGGTGTTACATGCCAGGTAAGGCCGAGATTCTACTTGCCCCGTACTCGAGCAGGAGACAGAGAAGATGGCGAAGGCATACTGGATCAACACCTTTCGGTCGATCAAAGACGAGAAGAAGCTAGTCGCCTACGTTGAGCTGGCCGGGCCGGCCATGCGCGCCGCGGGTGGCAGGTTCCTGGCGCGCGGACTTCCGGCTCGAGCGTTCGAGTCCGGAATCATGGAGCGCACCACGCTGATCGAGTTCGACAGTGTCGACGCCGCGGTCGCGGCCTACAACAGCCCCGCCTACCAGCAGGCGCTCCGGGTGCTCGACGACGGAGCCGAACGCGACCTGCGCATCATCGAGGCGGTTTCCTGAACGCACGCCGCCGGCAATTGAAGTCGCCGTGCCCGCCGTGTCGACACAATCGTGCGGCCTCGGCATGGCGCGGCACGCTCCCTCGGGCACGAACGCCTTCGCTGGCAACCCGGCTCTGGTCGACACCGACCCGGTGCCGATGGTCCCCCCTCCCACCTCGCCGGAGGAGGCACCACCTCGGCCCGGCCTGCGCTAAGCGGTGACGCCGGTTGTCGCGCGCTCCTCGGGGTCGTTGTGACCGGGCTCGTTCCTGGCGATGACCCGGTCCTACGCTGCCTTCGCCACCACCGTCAGCGACCGCTTCCCGGCCGCTTGAACCTACTAACCAAGATCGCCGGAAACACCGTTGGCGAGACAGCCCCGCCTCCGGTTTTCAGCGTGGTGGGCCGATCCTGCACACGTGGTATTGACGGATCCGCCAGGAACCCGCGCTGAGCTCGAGGGCCAGGGACAGGTACACCGGGGCTTCCCAGCCTGTGGGATCGCGGAAAACGACGTGGGCGAAACCACCAGCCGCCCCCTGGCCGATCGAGTAGGTGTGCAACACGGTCACGTCCGCGCTGCGATCGTCGGGTACGGCGCCGTAGTAGGCACGTACCATCTGCCGGCCGACGAGCACCTCGGGGCCGAAGCCGAGGAAGAGGGCATCCGGGTGGAACAGGTCGGCCATGGCCTCGACATCATGGTCGTCAAATGCTGCCTTCCACCGGCCGAGCACCTCGTCCATCGGATTGCTGGTCATGGGGCTCCTCGTTCTGGCATGACCTCGGCCGAGGGTGGTCCGGGCCTTCATCCGTCAATCGTGCCCGTTCGGCTCGCCGCTACTGAGTGCTTTGACCATGTCGGACATCGCGGGGGATGTGGCCGCTTCGTCGTTCGTGAATCGGGTCCTGTGATCACCGGTGCGTCCCGAGGCATCGGGGCCAACCTCGTAATCGGGTACCGCAGGCCGGGGTACGGGTCACCGGGATCAACCTCGCCGGTTTCTTCCACATCACCCGGCGGGTTTTGCCCCACCCGCTGGCCGCTGGCGGGAAGCATCCGGTCACCATCACGCCTCGCCTCGTGGACCAGCAGATCCGGTTCACCACCATCGGCCCACTCACGGCCGATGCGGTGAAAACAGGCGCTAAATGCCGTGAAATACGCATAAGCTGGGGCTCGCTGCGGATCGAACCAGTTGCCCCCGGGGCAGCCACACCAGCCAGGAGAAGCTGCCATGACCAGCGTCAAGCTGTCCGTCATCTACTACTCGGCTACCGGTACCGTCCATGCGATGGCCGAGCGCCTGGCCGAGGCCGGGCAGAAGGCCGGGGCTGAAGTCCGCCTTCGGCAGTGTCCCGAGCTCGCCCCCGCCGAGGCCATCGCCTCCAACGCGGCATGGAGCCAACACTTCGACCGGACCAAGGACGAGCCGAAGGCCACCGCGGATGACGTCGTCTGGGCTGATGCCGTTCTGTTGGGCACCCCGGTCCGCTACGGCAACGTCTCCAGCCAACTCAAACAGTTCCTGGACACCCTTGGTCCACAGTGGGTGCAGGGCCTGCTGGCCGACAAGGTGTACGCGGGCTTCACAGCCGCGCAGACGCCCCACGGCGGCCAGGAGGCGACGTTGCTGGCTCTCTACAACAGCATTTATCACTTCGGCGGCATCATCGTGCCGCCCGGGTACACCGACCCGTTGAAGTTCGCCGACGGAAACCCCTACGGGGTCTCCCACGGCACGGGCGGCAACAACACCGACCCGCTGACCGAGGTGCAGTTCGCCGCCCTGGATCACCTGGCGCAGCGAGTGGTCCGCCAGGCCGGCAAACGCTGACATCTGGAAGATCGGGACGACCCAGTGGGGCGGAGTCGAGCTGGTCGGTCCCCGTCGGGCAGCACCGGGTTGAGCCGGAGCACGTCGCCGCCGGCGGCGGTGGGTGTCGGCCTGCCGGCGGGCCGGGCATGGCGCGCCTGCACGCCCACGGCGCCCGGCAGGAGCCGGGCGCCGTGGCGTCAGTGCCGGGGTCAGGGCAGGTCGAGCGGGCGCAGCACCCGGTCGACGGCGTGCGCGATCTGCCGGGTCAGTGCAGGTCGATCGGGCGCAGCACCCGGTCGACGGCGTGCGCGATCTGCCGGTTGCCCCTGTTGATGTCGTACGCGACCACCTGCGCGTCGCGGTCGCTGGGGTCGGCGTCGACCAGGCGCACCTGGCGGAAGTGCCGCCAGCGCAGCACGTCCACCTCGACGGTGGTGCCCAGCGCGGTGGTCAGCTCCGCGCCGTCGGCCTTGAGGGCCGCACGCCGGTCGATGGTCGCGCCCGGCACCACGTGGTAGAGCAGCACGTTCTCGACGGTGTCGATGCCGAGCCCGGCGACGGCGGTGAAGGCGGCCTGCTCGCTGGGGAGCCGGTGGGCGTGGGTGAGGTCCCGGACGAGCTCCCGGAACGCGGCGTCGGTGGGGACGAACGCGGTCAGCGCGACGGTGCCGTCGGCGAGCACCTTCACCGGGGAGTTCGGCTTGGCCTCGAGGACGGCCAGCACCGCCGCGGTGAGCACGTCGAAGTCCCGGGGGTCGCGGTCGAAGCCGCCGGTGTCCCGGGTGAACACCTCGGCCAGGCTGCGGGTGCCGGGCTGCTTGCCGGAGGCCTGGGCGGGTACCGCCACGGCGGCGGTGGCCAGCACGGTGGCCATGGTGCCCACGGCCACGCGGGCGGCGAGTCGTGCGATCTTCATCGGCGAACCCTTCGTCGGTGCGACCAGATCCGTGACTGTCGTCACGACCATTGCTTCGCCCCGATTCCGGCCGGTGGATGCACCCCGCCTCAACCGAGTTCGGCGACCACCTTCGCGGTGAGTTCGCGGACCACGTCGACCAGCAGGTCGATGTCGGCCTCGGTGGTCCGCCAGTTGACGATCGCCGGGCGCAGCGCCACCCGTCCGTCGTGGACGGTGGTGCCGGCGTACACCCGGCCGTCGGCGAGCAGGGCCGCGCCGAGCCGCCGGTTCACCTCGTCGAGCGCCGTTTCACCTACGCCCGCCGGGCGGGCCCGGAAGCAGACGATGCAGAGCGGCACCTCGGCGAGGCGTTCCAGCTCGGGTGTCTCGTCGACCCGGCGCGCCAGGCGCTGGGCCAGGTCGAGGTGCCGTTCCACCATGGACCGGTGGCCCTCCCGCCCGTACGCGGCGAGGGTCGCCCAGATCGGCAGGGACCGGGCCCGGCGGGAGGAGTCCGGGCCGAGCAGGGCGTAGTCCGCGCCCTCGCCCGGTGTCGGCAGGGCGCTGCCCTCCCCCGGCAGGTACGCCGCGCCGGGCATGCCGAACGCGACCGGCAGCCGGGACGGGTCCTTGAGGAAGGCGAAGCCTCTCGTACGGCACGTTGAGCCACTTGTGCCCGTCGCCGGCGATCGAGTCGGCCCGTTCCATGCCGGCGACCAGCCCGGCGGTGCGCGGGGAGAGCGCGGCGAAGATCCCGAACGCGCCGTCGACGTGCAGCCAGGCGCCGTGCCGTTCGGCGAGGTCAGCGAGGTCGGCCAGCGGGTCGAAGTCACCCGTGTCCACCTCCCCGGCGCTGGCGATCACCACCGCCGGGGCGGCCAGCTCGGCGAGCCGCCGGTCGAGCGCGACGAGGTCGACCCGGCCGGCGCCGTCACGGGCGTGGATCTCGACGGTGTTGCGGCCGTGCCCGAGCAGTTGCAGCGCCTTGCGGTCGCTGGGGTGCAGGTAGCCGCCGGAGAGCACCGGCATCCGGGGCAGCCCGGCCAGCCCGTCCGCGGCGACGTCGACGCCGTGCCGCTCGCCCCACCAGTGGGTGGCGGCGGCGAGCCCGGTGACGTTGGCGAAGGTGGCGCTGGTGACCAGCGCACCGCCGTGCGTGGCGGGCAGCCCGAACAGCTCCCGCAGCCAGGTCAGCGCGATCGTCTCGACCTCGCTGGCGAGCCGCGAGGAGGCGCGGAAGGCGGCGTTCTGGTCGAGCAGGGCCGCGGTCCAGTCGGCGGCGAGGGCGGCCGGGGTCGTCCCGCCGATGATGAAGTGGAAGAAGCGGGGGCCCGCCGAGTGGGTGGCCGCGGCCGTCCCGACCCGCAGCAACCGGTCCAGCGCGGCGGCCGCGCCCTCGCCCCGCTCGGGCAACGCGCCGCCGTCGGCCGGGTGCCAGAGCTGGCCGAGCAGCGCCTGGCTGTCCGGGTCGTGCACCGGCCGGTCCGCCAACGACGACAGGTACGGCCCGGCCGCCTCGTACACCCGGCGCAGCGCCTCGTTCCCGTCGGCGTCCCGCAGCGGATCGGTCATCGCAGCGCCTCCTCGGGGGCCGGTGGCGGTCGGGCTCCCCCACCCTGGCACCGGTCGGCGGGGTCCGCGCCGGCCAATTCCGCCGCGGTGGCCCGCGGCGTCGTCGACAATGGCGCACCGCCCTGCCGACGACCCGGTGCCTGGTGAGGCGGCCGGCGGTAAGGGGCGGACGTGAGGGCCGTCATAACGGCTGGACGGTCGGCCGGGCCCTGCTGCTAGCCTTCTCGCAGGTCATGAGCGCCAGCGTCAAGCCCCGGCTCGCTGGCCGGCAACCCTCCTCCACGGTGGGGTGCTCCGGGTGAAGACCAGGCACCGGTGTGGCACCGGTGCAAGCGTGGCCTGGTTGCCAGGTCAGCACCGACCAGGAGAACCATGTCTGCTCAACTTTTCGCCCCGCCCGTCGGCGGTGCCGTGCCCGCGGCCCCGTCCGACGCGCCGGCTGCCCGCCTGCTGCTGGTCAAGCGGCGACACGTCGACCTGATGCGGGTCTGCAGCGACGGCTGTCGCCGCCCGACCGCGTAGTCGACGACCCCCTTTCCTCGTACCACCTCCAGCGGTTTGCCCGTCCGGCACGCCGTCTCCCGGCGCGCCCGTGTGCCCGCCGACCGATCAACCCGGAGACACCTGTGCGATTTCTTCCCGCTCTGTCCAAGGTGGCCGCGCTCGGCGCCGCCGCCGTCCTCGCCGCCACCGCGCTGACCGCCTGCGGCGACGACTCGTCCGAGGCCGCCGACAACCCGTACGGCCTGCTCCAGCCGGGCGTGCTGCGCGCCGGCACGCTGACCGACGCGCCGCCGAACGTGTACCTGAAGGACGGCACGTTCACCGGCTTCGACAACGACCTGCTCACCGCGGCCGCGGCGAAGGTCGGCCTGAAGGTGGAGTTCGTCGGGACCGACTTCTCCGCGCTGCTGTCCCAGGTCAACAACCGCAAGTTCGACATCGGCAGCTCCTCGATCACCATCACCGAGGCGCGCAAGAAGACCGTCGACTTCGGCAACGGCTACGACTTCGGCTACTTCGGCCTCGACGTGCCCGCCGGTTCCCCGATCACCAGCTTCGACCAGCTCGCCGGCAAGCGGGTCGTCGTCGTGCAGGGCACGGTGCAGGACGACTACGCCACCGGCCGGAACCTCGACCCGGTCCGGGTGCCCGACTACAACGGCGCGATCAACCAGCTCAAGGCCGGCACCGCCGACGCCTGGATCGCCCCCGCCGAGATCGGCGAGAAGTCGGCGGCGGACAGCAGCGGCAAGATCACCGTGGCGGCCAAGCAGCTCAGCCCCGCCCCCACCGCGTACGCGTTCGCCAAGGGCAACGACAAGCTGCGCGAGGCGCTGAACAAGGGACTCGACGAGGTCATCGCCGACGGCACCTGGACCCGGCTCCAGGCGCAGTACTACCCGGGCCGGCCGATCCCGGCCGACTTCAAGCCCGGCAGCGGGGCCGTCGCGGTGCCGGCGGCGTCGGCGTCGACCACCTCCTGACGGTACGGATGACGAGCGAGCGGGGCGGACGGGGACGAGACCGATGGACACCTTGAGCACCCTCTGGGAGACCTTCTTCGACCGGGACTCGATGCGCGAGGCGCTGCCCGAGATGCTCACGGTCGGGCTGCCCAACACGCTGATCCTGGCGATCTCCGCCGCCCTGCTCGGCTCGATCCTCGGCATGCTGCTGGCGATCGCGGGCATCTCGCGTACCCGATGGTTGCGGTGGCCGGCGCGGGTCTACACGGACGTCTTCCGCGGCCTGCCGGCCGCGGCGACCATCCTGCTCATCGGTGTCGGCCTGGCGCCGCTCGGCATGGAGGTCTGGGGGCCCAACCCGTACCCGTTGGGCATCCTGGCGCTGTCGCTGATCGCCGGCGCGTACATCGGCGAGATCTTTCGCTCCGGCATCCAGAGCGTCGAGGCCGCCCAGCTGGAGGGGGCGCGGGCGCTCGGCTTCTCCTGGGGCGAGGCGATGCGGCTGGTGATCATCCCGCAGGGGGTACGCCGGGTCCTGCCGGCCTGGGTCAACCAGCTGATCGCGCTGATCAAGGACTCCAGCCTGGTCTACTTCCTCGGGCTGGTGGCCAGCCAGCGGGAACTGTTCCGGATCGGCCAGGACTACGCCGCCACCACCGGCAACGAGTCGGCGCTACTGCTGGCCGGCCTGTTCTACCTGGCGTTGACCGTGCCGCTGACCCACGCGGTCAACTGGATCGACCGGCGGCTGCGCCAGGGACGGTCGGTGACCGTCGACCCCGACGACGACGGCGGGCTGGCCCTGGCCGGCGAGACCGCCCTGCCCCCGCAGACCCCGACCGGGAAGGACCACCGATGACCGCCACCACCACCACCTCGGTCAGCCTCGCCGTCCGGGACGTCCACCTCGCCTTCGGCGCCAACCGGGTGCTGCGCGGCGCCGGCCTGCACGTCGGGCGCGGCGGCACCGCCTGCGTGATCGGCCCCTCCGGCTCGGGCAAGTCCACCCTGCTGCGCACCATCAACCGGCTGATCGAACCGGACCGGGGCGACGTGCTGCTCGACGGGCGCAGCGTGCTGCGCGACGACCCGGACGCGCTGCGCCAGCGGGTCGGCATGGTCTTCCAGCAGTTCAACCTCTTCCCGCACATGAGCGTGCTGCGCAACATCACCCTGGCGCTGCGCCGGATCAGGAAGCTCTCCGAGGACGAGGCCACCGCGGTCGCCCGCGCCCAGCTGGAGCTGGTCGGGCTGGGCGGCAAGGCGGACTCCCGCCCGGCGCACCTGTCCGGCGGGCAGCAGCAGCGGGTGGCCATCGCCCGGGCGCTGGCGCTGCAACCGCAGGTGATGCTCTTCGACGAGGCCACCTCGGCGCTCGACCCGGAGCTGGTCAAGGGCGTCCTCGCCGTGATGGCCGATCTTTCCGCCGACGGCATGACCATGGTGGTGGTCACCCACGAGATGGGCTTCGCCCGCGAGGTCGCCGACACCGTCGCCTTCATGGACCACGGGGTGGTGCTGGAGGCCGGCGAGCCGGCCGCGATCTTCGAGGCGCCGGAGCACCCCCGGCTGCGCCGCTTCCTGTCCCAGGTGCTCTGAGCCCCTGGCCGGCGGCGGCTCCCGGCGGGGTCGATCAGAGCCGGCGGGCGGTCAGCCACCGGTCCGGCCAGTAGCCGACCCCGTCCAGCAGGGGCGCGCCGGAGAGGTCACCCATGGTGGGACCGTCGGTCTGGGACCGGCTGGAGATGAACCGGTGGTGCCCGCCGTCGTCGATGCCGAGGTAGATGCCGGAGTGGTCGATCTGCCGGCTTGGCACCGGCTGGGCGTTGAAGAAGACCAGGTCACCGGGGAGCAACTTGTCGATCCCGCGGGCCCGCTGGCCCGAATTGGGCATCAGCTGGACACCCGGGCCCACCTCCGCCATGGCGTACGCCCGGCGCGGCAGGCCCTCGCCCGGGGTGTTGGTACCGCGCAGCGGATAGCCGAGCCGGTGACCGTAGACCATTCGCAGGTAGCCGGAGCAGTCCAGGGCCAGCTTGCGCTGCGGCTCGGGGATTGCCGCCTTGCCGTCCAGGAACGACCAGGGCAGACCCAGGTAGTCGTAGAAGTCGGAGCGCTCCTGACGGCCGTCGGGATCCGCCGGGTCCGGCGGTCCGAACGAGGCGTCGCCGGAATACTGCTGCCCCTGGTTGTCCCGCTTCACCGGTGCCCCGTCGACGTACTCGAAGGCGATCGACAGCACGTCCGGCGAGCGGTCCCGGCGGGCGGCGGCGAACCAGTCGACGAACCACTGCTCCTGTTCGGCGCCGGCCCGCCACGGCTGCGGCGCGAGCCGGACCCACATGTCGGTCTCGATCTTCGCGTCCGTGAAGCGCGGCTCCTCGAACGTCCGGGACGGACCGTAGATGTGTGCGGTCCGCGCGCCGTCGGTCATGATCGCGACCGGCTCCCCCGACGAGTCGATGATCTCCGTACGATCCGGTTCGGACGACCGCTGGTAGTGGTAACCCGACGCGCCGGCCGCCTGGCCCTCGGTCGCCTTCGCCAGGCCCAGGGTCAGCTCGGGTTCGTCCCCAGCCGACGGCCGGGCCACCAGGTAGGTGAGCATGCTCGCGGTGATCAGCAGGACGAGCCCGAGGATGCTCGACACGGCCGGCCTGCGGAGATACCTGCGATAGCTCATTCCTGCTTCTCCTTTCGATGACGGGTGCGAGTCGGACGGAAGGGTCAGGTCACCGGCACGAAACCCGCGACGACGCCGCTGTACGTGATGCCGAACGTGATCGCCGTCACGATGAGGGTCGCCAGGATCGTCGCCCTCGGCGGCTGGCGCACGAGCTGGTAGGCGATCAGCCCGGGAATCACGAAGCCCAGCGTCTGGTGGGCGAACAGCAGTGGCAGGTCGCGCTGGACGAGCAGGAACATGGACAGCTGCAACAGCACGCTGACCAGCACGATCGCGGCGAACAGCCGCTTCCCGTACAGGATGATCACCCGGTGCATCAGCCGGGCGATGAGGTAGGTGACGATGGTGACCCCGACCACGATCACCGCCTGGAGCTGGTCCTCGATGAGGGTCAACGCGATCCAGCCCGGGGTGATCATGCCGCCGGGCGAGAGGTTGGTGGTCAGGTAACACAGCAGGGCGAACACCAGCCCGATGCCGAGGCTCGCCGTGGCCAGCTGGGCGCTGAGTTCTCCGCCGAACGTCATCAGTGGCTCCCTTCTCCGGTCGAGGTACGAAGGGTGGAGGCGGAGGGAGAGCCGTCCTCGCAGGTCCAGCCCGGCAGTGTCGCCAGCTGGTGGACCAGCACCTCACCCTGCCCATGGATGTTCCCGACGGCGACGATCGAGGAGTCGTCCGGGGTCGCTGCGGTCACGCCCTGCAGCAGGCTGTCCGGATCCGGTTTGCCGCCGAGGTCGATCACCCGGTCCTGAAGGTCCGCGGGCACGGTGGTCCGGGCGCTCTTGGTGACCTCTCCGATCAGGACGATGGTCTCCGGTCTCACCCGGCCGCTCAGCTCGCCCATCTGCCCGTTGCGCTCGATCCGGTCCGGCCGGCAATTGATCACCATCGTCAGCGGGCGGGTGATGAGCTGCTGGTCCTCCAGTTGCTGGATGTTCATGAAGGTCGACTCGGGGTCGTTGGCGGCGAAGATGTTCGCGAACCGGAACCGCTTGTCGCCGTGCATCACCCGGGCCACGGAGAGCACACCCGGGTCGGGCGGCGCCTCCCACATGCCCCGCAGCGCGCTCTGCCGGTCGACGCCCAGTTCCCCGGCGACGGCCAGCGCGATCGCGACGTTCTCCTTGAAGGTGATCCAGCCGAAGCCGTTCATCTCGTGGTCGCTGACCGATTCCGGGTCGACCGCGATCAGGCGGCAGTCCCGCCGGTCGGCCTCCTCCTGCAGGATCGCGAGCCGTTCCCGCTCGGCGGTGATGCAGGTGCCGCCCACCGGCATCGACCGGCTCAGCGACCGGGCGACATCGTCCAGGGTGGGCCCCATCTCGGCGAGGTGGTCCTCGCGGACGTTGCACAGCACCCCGATGTTCGACCGGATCAGCTTGCTCTGGTTGACCTCCTGCAGCGCCGGCATCACCGCCATGCACTCCATGACCAGAGCGTCCGGATGGTAGACGGCGGCCCGCCGCACGATGCCGATCTGCTCGACCACGTTGGCGATGCCGAACTTGCGGTGCACCGGCTCCTCGCTGGCGTCCGGGAAGATGAACCGGGCCGCCGTGCCGGTGGTCTTGGCCACCACCACCTGCCCACCGCCGCGCAACCCGCCGGCACAGAGCCGGGTGATCGAGCTCTTGCCCCGGATGCCGTTGACCAGCACCCGGTCCGGAATCATGTTCAGGTTCCGGTAGTGGTTACGCTGCTCGACCATCCCCGCGCCGAACAGCGCCACACAGCAGAGGACGAAAACGACGTAGAGGTATACCACGTCAACTCCTTTCGTCTCGGTCGTCGGCGCGGGTGTCGGCACTCTCGCTCAGCCAGACAGTGGCCCGACCGGCTTCGGGTTGCGGCGGGACCTCGGGCAGCACGACGGTGCGGTCCTCCTCGGTGCCGCGCAGCCGGCTCGCACCGCCCAGCCGGCTGGAGCCGGTGTGCCGGACCTGGCGGCAGACCTCCAGGCACATCGCCAGCGCCCCGATGTCGTCGTGGCGTTGCGGCGAGATCGGCTCCTCCACGTCCCCCTCGCTGATCCGGTCGGCCTGCACGGCGAGGCGGCGCAGCGGCCGCGCGAAGACGAAGTACTGCCACGTCTGGCTCAGCAGCACCACGCCCGTCGTGGCACCGGCCACGAGCAGCGTCCACCGCCGTCCGTCGCTCTGCGGCAGCCGCAGCCCGGCCAGGTCCTGCTCCACCACCAGCGACCACTTCAGCGGAGCCACGGTGTTCGGCTTGTTCAGGCCGGCGGCGGCGATCAGCGCCGGCCTGCCGTCCGGCGTCTTCGCCATACCCACAGTGCCGCCCTTCAGCGCCTCGGAGGCGGCAACCCGGGCGGTGCCCTCCAACTGCTGGAAGGCGCGGAAGCCGTTGGAGTCGAAGACGGTGCGCAGGTCCTCGTCGACGACCCGTACCTGCCCGTCCACCGCCCGGATCATCTCCAGCAGGTAGTCGATGTCGAACTCGCCGACGGTCGCGACGCCGTTGGGAGCGACCCGGAAGGCGTACACCAGCGGCACGCGTGCGGTTTCGCCGTCCAGTTCGATGCCGGTCTCACCGCGCAGCGGCTCCTTGCGAAGCGGCTCCCGTCCCGCGGCACTGACGACCGATCCGTTCGGGTCCATCAGGTAGAGGCTGCGGAAGCGGTGTTTGTCGGCCAGTTCCTGCTTCAGCTGCGGGGCCAGTTGAGCCGGGTCGGGCGTCGCCTCCGACGCCTGGGAGATGCGGGTCACCGTCTGCAGGCCGTTGTTCAGCGCCTTGCCCATCACGTTGCTCGCCGCCTCGGCCCTGCTCTCCTCGTCCCGGACGAGTTGGCCGGGGATCGGCGGCTCAGGTGAGCTCAACGTGTAGGCCGCCGCCGCCGCCGGCCAGAGCAGCGCCACGACGGTGGCCAGGGCCATGCCCTGGTTCACGGTCGGTCGCCACCGCCACCGCCAGCGCTTCCGGCCGGCGGTACCGGACGATGGATCGTCGGACGTGAGCGACAGCGCCCGGGCGATGCGGTGGGCCTCCGCGACGCGCAACGGGTGCCGCTTGCTGGGGACCTCACCACAGGCGTCCGCCTTGGCCCGCTCCAGCAGCGACCGGACGGGCCTGACCAGCGCCAGCCGCATCAGCAGGAAGCTGGGCACCGCCATCGCCAGCAGGGTCAGGCCGAGCAGGAAGCCGTGCACGGTGGAGGTGCCGCCCGTTTCCTCGGCGACGATGAGGGTCGCCACCGTCGCCCCGGTCTCCCCCACCGGAGCGGAGGAGACGACCAGTTGCTTGTTCAGCCACTCCGTCACCCGGATCGGGTGGCCCTCGGTGGATCGGGACTGCGCCAGCCCCTGGAAGACCACCGGCAGGTGGACGTCGGGTACGGCACTGACCCCCTGCATCAGGGTGCTCTTGCCGTCCGGTGTGATGACGAAGATGCCCTGCCGGGCGTTGGGGTTGAGGCGGAGTTCGTCCACGTCGAGCGGTTGGGTCGCCAGCAGGGTCCGGGTGCCGTCCAGCGCGACGCTGCGGACCAGCGCCGGCCCGTCCGGAGTGGTGATCGGGAACGTGTCCTTGGCGGGCAGCGCCGGTGGCAGCAGCTCCATCGGTACGCCGCTGCCGGCGGTGGCCAACGGGCGCCGCGACGCGGTCTCCACGATCGCGGCCCCGGTCCACTCCGTGCCGTTGCCCACCACCTGCTTGACGAACTCCGGGTCGGGCGTCGTCGGTGGCCGAGCCGCGATGCGCTGGTCGAGGTCCTCCACGTAGTGGTTGATGGTCAGCCGCATGCTGGAGGCGACCTTCGACACGTTGTCCCGCTGCGAGTCGACCACGGCCGGGGGGACGCCCCGTTGGTTGTTGATGGCGAACCCGAGCACGATGGCGGCCGCCAAACACATGATCGCCCAGAGGTACAGCATCGACGGCTTGCCGGAACCGGCGGGAAAGCCGGCAGTCGGGAGCTGCTGGTCCAGCGCCCGTCGCCGCCACGGGACCGCCTGCTCCTGGGGCGGGTCGGAGGGCACCGACGGCACGGACGCGCGCCCGCGGAAGGGCTGCTGATCGCGGCCCCGGTCGGGGGCGGGCTGTTCGCCTCCGTTCCTGCTCTTCATGGCGACCCTTCGCTCTCGGCGACATCGGAACGTGCGCGTCATGTCGATCATCGAACTCGGCAGGGTGAGGAGACTTCACCCGACCGGGATGAACTCGGCGGGCGTCGAGTCCGCGTCGCGGCCGCGTCGAGCGGTGGCACCACGTGGCGGCCGACGGGGTGAGGCCGCCTCACACCGCGGAGGTGAACTGGTACGTCAGCGCCCGATCGCGCTGCCGTCGCGGCGCTTGTCCGCCGCCCCGAGCAGCTCGTCGCCGCGTACCTCGATCGCGGTGAGACCGCTGTCCAGTGCGATGAGCCGGGGACACGGGTGCTCGCGGACCACGAGTTCGGCCATGATCGCGCTGACTCGCCGGCCCGCTTCGAGCTCGGAAGGCGCCCCGACCGACTTTCCGCACTTTCGCGTGATGTCCTGCCCGCTGAAATGCCCCTGGTCGATGGCCTCGGCCGGCCCCATGCCGTCGACGATCACACCCACCAGCGCCTGGGTCACGTAGTCCGGGATGTGCGAGCCGCCGGCGGCGCCCACCACCAGCTTCAGCTTCCGTCCCTGTTCATCCAGGACGATGGTCGGCGACATCGACGCCGTGGGACGCTTCTTCGACTCCATGACGTTCACCGGCTTGCCGGGTGAGACCGACGACGTGTCGGTGAAGTTGTTCATCGCGTTGTTGAGGATCATCCCCCGCGCCTCGAGGTGCGCCCCGAAGTGCGTGTTGATGGTGGTCGTCATGGACACGGCGTCGCCGTCGCTGTCCACGATGCTCACGTTGCTGGTCGGGTCGCCGACGTCGATGGTGCTCGGGACGTCCCCGGTCGGCCCCGGAGGGATCCGCTCCGGCGGCTCTCCCGGTTTGACCGGGTCGATCGCGCGGTCCGAAGAATAGAGGGAGAAGCGCTGGTCGAGATACTTGTTGTCCAGCAGACCGGCCGCCGGCACCTTGTGGTAGGCCGGGTCCCCGATGTACGCCCGGCGATCGAAGTTCGCCAGCCGGCTGGCCTCGACGAAGAGGTGCATCCGATCGGCCGAGTCCGGCTCGCTCCTGCCCACCTGGCCGCGGTCGAGCAGGCCCAGCATCTCCAGTACGGACACTCCCCCGAACGCGGGCGGCGCCGAGGTGCACACCAGCACGCCCAACACCTTCCGGCACATCGGTTTGCGTTCGATGGGCGCGTATTCGGCGAAGTCCTCGGCGGTCATGAGACTGGGGATCACGACCGGTCCGGCGGTGTTTCCCTTCAACTTGAACGGCCCCTTCGCCGCGTGCTGCACGATCGCCGGGGCGATCTTCCCCTTCGGGTCGTAGAAGGCGTCCGCCCCGCCGTCCCGAACCTCCCGCAACACCTGCGCGATCTCCGGGTTGCGAATCGTCGTACCCGGCTTCTTGGCCTTGTCGCCGTTGCAGTAACGGGGGCGCAGGTCGGGGTAGTTGCAGCGCTTGCGCCCGTTATTGCGCTCGTCGAGCCCACTGCTCAGGGCTTCCGGCATGGGGAAGCCGTTCGCGGCCAGGTTGATGGCGTCGTCGAAGAGCTCGTCCCAGGGGAGGTCCCCGTACACGTCGTGGACGTCCGAGAGCACCCGCAGCGTGCCCGGGACAGCGAACGCCCGGGCCGTCGCCGACGCCGCGTACGGGAACCGGTCGACACCGAGCGCCTTACGCTCCTGGTCGGTGGGAGTCATCAGGTTCTGCGGCACGTTCTTCGGCGCTCGGGACATGCCGTCGAAATACCGCACCGTGTGTTTGTCGGGATCCCAGTAGTTGATCAGCGTGCCGCCGGTCAGCCCGGAGGCGTGTGGCTCCACGACGGCCAGGACCGCCTGCACGGCCACGGCCGCATCCGCGGCCGAACCGCCCTTGGCGATGATTTTGCAACCGGCCTGGACCGCGAAGGGATTGGCCGCCGCCACCATGAACTTCCGACCCACGGCGTCGGCTTCCCGGCCGGTGGTGGGATTCGCGCACGAGTCGGCACGCGCCGCAGCCGTGTTCGCTCCGGTGACCGCTGACGACAGAGCCGGAAAAACGAGCGTCAGCACCAGCGCGGACAGGTAGGAGCGCCGCTTCCGTGCGTACATACAACAACCTCCCGGGATTGATGCCGCGGCCTCGGACCAGGAATCTGCTCGGATCGCGTGAGGCCTTCGCCCTGCTGTCCGTTCCGAAGGGACGGCTCCCGCCGTTGGGCTGGCACATTCGGTTGCACACGCGGGCACAGTCGTCGACGCGCCGACGTGGAAAGGCAGCCGACACCGGCATCATGGTTCTCGTTCGGGTGACCCCGCAGGGCATCGCGAGAAGTCGTGGCCGCTGGGACGAGGGTGTCGAAGGTGGTAACCGGCAGTGCGGCGAACGAACGCGGCTACGCCGAGCCCACCCAGAGCGCCTGACGCTAGGTGACGAATCCGCACCCGGCTGTCTACAGCGTGTTAGCGTCGGGGTGGCGGTGCCTGCTGGCGTACGCGCAGGGAATGGCCCATCTTGGCCGCCGTCATCGCCCAGCTGGCCACGAGCCCTCGTTGGCGCTCGTCCGACCACCGGCACGACATCCACCCTGAGGAGGAACCGTGCAGGAGAGGTCCGACATCCCGGGACGTACCCGTTGGCGGCGCTTCGCCGCCCTGGCGATCCCGGCGACCGCGGTCGCCGGCGTGATCGTGTTCGGCATGGCCAACGGCGCCATGGCCGCCTCGTTCGCCGTCTCCGGGCAGACGTTCAAGGTCTCCGCCTCGGAGCTGCGCGGTGAGGGCTTCGTCCAGTACGGCGGCGTCGCCCAGGAGGTCGACGGGACGAGGCACCCGGTGGCGACCACCGGTATCCGCAGGGCGCAGCTCTTCGACCTCTGCCAGTCGGTGAAGGCGCCCGGCGTGCCCGCCGTGATCACCCTCAACGCCGGGGGCGGTGGCCGGCCCGCCACCGCCAGCGACCTGCTGATCGACGCCGAAGAGCTCGAGGGTGACGCCCGGTTCACGAACATCCAGATCAACCGGGACGCGTCGACCCTCGAGGGCGGCCCCCCCAACGCGAAGGGTCCCCGGGGGACGTTCGGCCAGCAGGCCGACACCGTCACGATCACGAACCTCCGCCAGGTGGCCCGCTCCACCGAGGCCCGGACGTTCAACCTCACCGGATTGAAGCTGAAGGTCAAAACGGGCGCGGCCGCCAAGGAGTGCTTCTGAGCTGACCTCCGCCCCGCTGTCCGTGTGGCGGAGGCTGTGCTCGACCCCTCACTCGGCAGGAGGCATGGGTGGACAACGGCGAACCGCGGAACGCCCGGCCGGAGCGGCTCCGCGACCGGCGCGGCTTCCGCCGCTGGCGACGGACCCGACCGTTCTGGGGCGGCCTGTTCACCGCCCTGGCAGGTCTGCAGATCTTCGGCACCACCCAGATGTCGCTCGCCGGCCTCACTCTCCAGACGGGGACGACCGGCTTCCTGTCCTGGCTGATCCCCACCATCCTGGTGACCTGTGGGCTGCTGATGTGGTTCAAGCCCCCGCACCGGGTCCTCTACGCCGTGGTCGCCGCCGTGACCGCGCTCTTCTCGCTGATCGGAGTGAACCTCGGCGGCTTCTTCGTCGGCCTGCTGCTCGGCCTGGTCGGCAGCGCCCTCGGTTTCGCCTGGACGCCGAACACCCCGCCGAGCGCCGCGGCGGCCAGCGAGCCGGCCGGCGAGCCAGGGGTACGGGACGAGACAGCCGACGACGCGAGCGGGCCCGACGAGACCACGGGCGACCGGACGGCACGACCCGGGACGCCGGAGAACGGGCCGGGGCCGGACCAGCCCACGGCCGGTACGGGAGCTGACCGGACGGCCCCCGACGCTGCCCCCAGCACGGGCAGCCGGCCCTCGTCGACGAACTGATGTCCGGCCGGGACAGCCTGGGGCTGCACCTCACCCGGCCGTCGCCCGGCGCGTACCAGGAGTCCGCTGCGGCCCCGAGGCTCTGGCCGGCCGAGCGGACGAAGCCCGAGCAGCCGGTGCCCCCACAGCGCAGCCTACGGTTCTTCGCGGCGCTGCTGGGGCTGCTCGGGATCTCCGCCACCGTGACGCTCGCCGCGCCCGGCCTGGCGCGGGCGTCGACCGTACCCGTCCCGGCCCGGGACGGGCCCACCTGCCCGACCGAACCGGCGCCGGACGGGCTGGCCGGTTCGTCCGCGATCAGCCCGAGCGGGTACGCGAAGGCGAACGTCCTCGCCCTCAGCGGCCTCGGCCCGTTCTACCGGGGCCAGGACGACGCGGAGGGTGCCAGGCGGCAGCCGGAGCGCGCGGCCGCATCCGGCCCGCCACCGCTCACGACCCTGCTGGCCGCCGGCTCCGGGCCGATCGTCCTGGCTCTCGACTGCGCCCGCCCCGAGCCGACCCCGGCCGCCCCAGGGGCCGGGAAGACCTTGCCGAGGATCCCCGCCGAGCCCGGCCAGCCGCTGGTGGCGAAGAGCCCGGTCCAGCTGACCGGCTCCGCCATGACCATGACGGGGTTGCGGATCGAGGGAATCGTCGAGCTGCCCACCGCCGGCGGCACCCTGCGGGCCTTGAAGTTCAGCATGGATCGGGTGACGACCGACGACGCCCGACTCCGCGCACCCGGCTCGGCCGGCCGCACCGTGCGGGTCGCCACCGATCAGCTGACGCTCAGCGGCGAGGTCGCCGTCTACGCCACCCGATTCGTCGGACGTCTCCCCGGCGTAACGATCACGCTGAGCCCGGAGCTGCCGCTCCCCCCGGGGATCGCCACCACCTCGCCGGTCCCGGTGACGTTCACTGGCGTGGCTGTCGACCTGGCCTTCCTGGAGGGCCACTCGCTCACCGCCCGGCCGGCGCTGAAGCTCAGCGTGAACTGACGGCTGCACCGTCGGTCAGACGCCGCGATCCTCAACCCCGGCGCGGTCGGGGCCAGACACGCCCTGCGGCACCGTGGCTCACGCACCCGACCTGACTGCGCCGGCAGGCCGTGCGGGAGCCACCACGAGGCGGTGGGCGGCCGGAAGGCCCTGTCCCCCGCCACCGGGCATCAGTGCGACGCCCCCTCGATGACGCCTCCCACCGGCAACCGCATGCCGCCAATTGGGCCTCGGACGGCAATCCACGCGGCGTGGCATATGCGGCCCAGGAATCCTGAGCATGGGCGCCGGCCCCGCGTCGGGTGACCGGCTCCGAGATCCCTCCCGTCGCACCCGGTCCCAGCGCCACCTTCCGCACCAGCCTTCGCGCGCCCCGGGGCCCTTCTACTCCTCCTGCGGGATTTCCGCGCGTGATTGCGCAAAGCCGACCGGAACCCCCGCTACTCGGGTAGTCTCGCGCGTTTCCGTGAACCGGGCCCGGGTAAGCGGCGGGCGACGGCCGGTAAGACCAGTCGAGGGGAGTATCACGATGAATTCGGTGTTCCGTAAGAGCGTGCTGTCCGTTGCCGTGCTGGCCAGCGGCGCCTTCACTGGTTCGGCGATCGCCGCCCAGGCGTCCGCCGATCCGATGACACCGTCGCAACCGACACAGGTGCAGAGCGTGCCGGCCTCCGCCGACCAGCCTCCGCCGCCGCCCGCGCCCCCGCCGGCGCCTCCGCCGGAGGACGGGCAGCGGGTGCTCCACTACGACTATCAGCGCCAGCCGAACTCCTACTACTGCGCGCCCGCCGCAACCCGGATCGCCCTGTCCACCCAGGGCAAGGTCGTGAGCCAACGCGAGGTCGCCGACAAGCTGGGCACCACGGCGGACGGCACCGACTCGGTGGACGCCACCACTCGCGTGCTCAACGACATGACCGCCGGCGGCTACGAGACGACCGAGATCCAGGGCGCCGAGGCCGACCCGCAGCAGGAAGCTGAGCTGCGCAACAACGTGGTGGAGGCGGTCGACGCCAACCGTGGCGTGGTAGCCAACATCATGGGCACCGCCGTCGACACCGAGGGCCACCGGTACTCGTACGAGGGTGGGCATTATCTGAGCGTCGTCGGTTACCGCGACGGCGGTGAAACCATGAAGATCGCCGACCCGTACGACCCGACGAAGAGCTACTGGATGACCGACGACAAGCTCGCCGACTGGATCGCCGCACGCGGCTACTCGAGCTAGCCCCGACCAGGACGTTCCCGCCGGCCGGGTCCCCCACGGGACCCGGCCCACGCTTGGGTCGGCCCGGCACCGCTCCCGGACATCCCGCCGCCTCTCGCCGTTCAGCGGGAGGAAACGGCGGCGCCGCCCCCGTCAGGCGGAGGCGGCGTCGTGGACAACCCGGGGCGCGGACGCCGTCAGGTCATGTCGTCGAAGCGGCGGTCGATCGGGGCGGGCGCCGCGACCGGCGCCGGCGCGTCGACCGGCCCGGAGAAGTCGACCCGCGCCGACGCCTCGACCGGCTCGGTGTCCAGCTCCAGCGGCGACACCTCGTCGTCGCTGAGGTCGGAGTAGATCTCCTTGCCCCGGCCCCGCCGCTTGTCGTTGATGAAGGCCACCCCGACCGCGGCGAAGTAGAGCGCGCAGAGGCAGATCGCCAGTGCGGTCATGCCGAACGGGTCGGGGGTCGGCGTGACCACCGCCGAGAAGGCGAAGAACACGAAGACCGCCACCCGCCACCAGCTCAGCAGCTTCCGCGCGCTGGCCAGGCCGACGAAGTTGAGCATCAGCACGATCAACGGGAACTCGAACGCCACCCCGAACAGCAGGATCAGGTTGGTGACGAACGAGATGTACCGGGTGATGTCGAGCGTGGTGGTGATGTCGCCGCCGCCGGAGACGTTGAGCAGGAACTCCAACCCCTTGGCGGTAACGAAGAACGCCAGCACGGCGCCGGCGGCGAACAGCGGCGCCGCCAGGGCGGTGAAGAAGTACGCGTACCGCCGTTCGTGCCGGTGCAGGCCCGGCGCGATGAACGCCCAGAGCTGGTAGAGCCAGACCGGTGCGGCGATGATCAGACCCACCCAGAGGCCGACCTTCAGCTGGAGCAGGAACAGGTCGGCCGGACCGAGCTGGACAAAGTTGCACGACCCGTTGACCAGGCGCGCCTTCGGCAGGTCGCAGTACGGCTGCTGCAACAGGTGCAGCACCGGACCGGAGAGCCAGATGCCGAAGCCGAAGCCGACCATGATCGCCAGTGAGGCGCGGAAGAGACGGTTGCGTAACTCACGGATGTGCTCCATGAGCGTCATGGAGCCGTCGGCGGCCCGTTGGAACTCGTTCGGGCCGCGCTTGCGGAGCGCGAAGGCCACGGTGCTCGGGCCCTTCGGTCAGTTGTCGCGGACGCGCTGCACCGGGTCGACCGGCGGGGCGACCGGCTGCTGCGGGGCCTGCTGCGGGGCGTACTGCTGCTGCGCGTACGGCTGCTGACCCGCGTGCGGCGGCAGCGGCTGGTAGCCGGCCTGCGCGTCGGCCTTCTCGGCCAGGTCGCGGTCGTCGTCCTGCAGGCTCTTGGTCTCCGCCTTGATGATCCGCAGCGAGCGGCCCAGCGAGCGGGCCGCGTCGGGGAGCCGCTTCGCGCCGAAGAGCAGGATCAGCACGACCACGAGTACGGCGATGTGCCACGGCTTGAGGGCACCCATGGGAAGCTCCAGTCGCTCTGTGTCGAAGGGTGTGTCGCAGCCCATCGTACGTGCGTCGAGAGCCGTTGCCACCCGCCGGGCCGCTGGTGACGCGTCCGGCCGGTGAAGTCTTGACCACCCTCGCGTGTCCCGTCAACCACCTGACGACGTCCATCCGTGCGCAAAAGGAAGCCGGATCGCGCAGCCGACGCGCAGTTCACCGACCGGGGTCGATCACTTCCCCCGCTTGGCCTTGATCAGCTCCACCCGCTGCTGGGTCGTCTCGACCTGCCGCTGGAGCGTCTCGGCCCGCTCGGAGAGCGCCTCGGCGGCCTCGCGCAGCACGTCCGCGTCGGCCTGGCGGCGCTGCAGCGCCACCGCCGCCCGACGCAGCCGGGGCAGCCGCGCCAGCACCGGCCGGACCGCCAGGGCCAGCACGACGAGCGCGAACAGCACCACCGCGAGAACGATCCACTTCACCACGGCGGTCAGCCTACTGGGTGACGGCCCCCACCGCCGGGTCGGCCGACGGTGCGCCGTCGCCCACCAGCGTCCCGTACGCCTCCAGCGCGGCGAGCGCCTGCGCCCGTACCTGATCGGCGAGCTCGGCCGGGGCGACCACGGTGACGTCCGGCCCCAGCCCGAGCACGAACCGGCGGGCCCAGCCCAGGTCGGTCACCCGCAGCGAGACCAGCCACTGGTCGCCGTCGCCGGCCTCCACCCGCTCGCAGGGGTAGTACTCGGTGATCCACCGCTCGCCCCGACCGATCCGCAGGGTGATCAGCGGCAGGTCCGGCGAGGGGCGGAACACCCCGTCGGTGAGGTCGTGCGGACGCGCCTGCGGCGGCACCACCGCCGGCTCGTCCAGCTCGGCGACGGCGTCGATCCGGTCGGCCCGGAAGAGCCGGACCGCCTCGGCCCGGCGGCACCACGCCTCCACGTACGCCCGGCCGCCGACCATCAGCATCCGCAGCGGGTCGATGGTGCGCTCGCTGGTCTCGTCCCGCGCCGCCGTGTAGTAGGTGATCCGCAGCGCCCGGCCGCCCTCGACCGCCGACCGCAGCGCCTCGACCTGCCGGGTGTCCCCGGGCAGCCGTACCGCCACCGGGGCGCCGACCAGGTCGCCGGCCGCGTTCTCGATCTTCGCCAGGGCCCGCTCCACGGCCTCCCGGTTGGCCACCCCGGGCGTCTCCGCGAGCATCCGCAGCGCCACCACCAGAGCCAGCGCCTCGTCCGGGGTCAATCGCAGCGGCCGGTCGATGCCGGCGTCATAGGTGATGGTGACCCGGTCGCCGTCGAAGGCCATGTCGATCAGGTCACCCGGGCCGTAGCCCGGCAGTCCGCAGACCCAGAGCAGCTCCAGGTCCTCGCGCAGCTGCCGCTCGGTGACGCCCAGGTCGCCGGCCGCCTCGGCGATCTCGATGCCGGGGCGGGCGAGCAGGTAGGGCACCAGGTTGAGCAGCCTGGCCAGCCGGTCGGCGGAGGTGCGGGAGCCGCCCCGGGCGGCCGGCCGGGTCACCGGGGGCCTCCGGCCACGGCCAGGTCGTCCTGCCGGACGGCGATCTCCTTGAGCCGTTGGATCACCGCGTCGCGCACCTCCGGCGGTTCCAGCACCCGCACGTCCGGGCCGTACCCGACGAGGTGGCCGGCGAGGGACTCGGGGTCGGCGTACGGCAGGACCAGCCGGTCGCCGTCGGGACCCGGCAGGGTCTGCACGGCCCAGCGGCGCAGGCCGGCGGCGCGGCCCGGGGCGGCCAGCACGGTGGCCCGGCCGGTGCGCTCGACCGGCCCGGACCAGCGGGCCACGTGGCTGATCAGGTCGACCCCGGCGGGCGGTTCGTACCCGCCCGGCTCGCCGGTCACCCGGACCGCGCCCACCACCCGGGAGAGCCGGAAGCAGCGGGTGGCGTCCCGGTCCAGGTCGTGGCCGACCACGTACCAGCGGCCGCGCCAGCAGACCACGCCCCACGGCTGCAACCGGCGGCGGGTCGGCGCGTCCCGGTCGGGCACCCGGTAGTCGAAGCCGACCTCGCGCCGGTCCCGCGCGGCGGCGGTCAGCGGCGCGAACGCCGGGTCGACCGTGACCATCGGCTCCAGGCCCAGGGTGGCCTGCGGGTCCACGTCGACACCGGCGGCGCGCAGCTTCGCCAGCCCGGAGGAGGCGGCGGCGGCCAGGCCCGCGTGCTGCCAGAGCCGCGCGGCGATGCCCACCGCGGCGGCCTCGTCCGGTTCCAGGGGGATCTCCGGCAGCGCGTACTCCCGGTGGGCGATCCGGTAGCCGGGCTCGGCGTCGAAGACGCTGGCCGTGCCGGTCTCCAGCGGCACCCCCAGCTCACGCAGCTCGGCCTTGTCCCGCTCGAACTTGCGCTGGAACGCCTCGTGCTCCTTGGCGTCGTCCGGATCATGCTCGTAACCGGGCACGGTCGCGGCGATCTGCGCGGCGGTCAGGAACCGTCGCGTGGAGAGGAGACAGATCACCAGGTTGACCAGGCGTTCGGTACGGCTCCGCGACACGTGTGAACGCTAGCAGCCCGCAGGCCGCACCCGTGCACCCACGCGGGCGCGGCGCGCGGCACACCTGCCGCCGTCGCCCGGCGGTGGCGGCCCGGCGGTCTTAGGGTGAGGCGCATGTCGGAAGGCGAAGCCAAGAACGAGAGCGTCGGCACCGTCGTGGTGGCGGGCGCGGCGAACCTCGCCATCGCGGTGGCCAAGCTGGTCGCCGGGCTGATCTCCGGCTCCGCCGCGATGCTCTCCGAGGCCGCCCACTCGGTCGCCGACACCACCACCGAGGTGCTGCTCTACCTGGCGCTGCGCCGGGGCGCCCGGCCCGCCGACACCCGGCACCCCTTCGGGTACGGCAAGGAGAGCTACGTCTGGGCGTTCCTCGCCGCGCTGTTCACCTTCGTCGCCGGGGCGGGCTTCGCCATCACCCACGGCGTGACCACCATCCTGGTGCACCGGCACAGCGGCGACTACCTCGTCTCCTACGTCGTGCTGGCGGTCTCCTTCGCCATCGAGTCGATCTCGCTGGCCCGGGCGGTGCGCCAGGTGCGCAAGGAGTCGCGCCGCTGGCGGACCTCCCCGCGCCGGTTCCTGCGGCTGACCGCCGACACCACCGTCAAGGCGGTGTTCCTGGAGGACAGCGCCGCCCTCGTCGGCCTGCTCCTCGCCGCGGTCGGGCTGGGCCTGTCCCACCTCACCGGCGACGAACTGTGGGACGGCCTCGCCTCGATCGCCATCGGCCTGCTGCTGCTGGTGGTCGCCGTCATCCTCGCCAGGAGCAACCTGTCGCTGCTGGTCGGGCGCGCGGTGCCGGAGCGCCTGCACCGCGAGATAGAGCAGGAAATCGCCGGTCTGCCGACCGTGGACCGGGTCGACACCCTGATGACCATGCAGCTCGGCCCGGAGGACATCCTGGTGGCCGCCAAGGTCGACTTCCACGATCAGGCCACCGGCGCCGACATCGAGGCCGCCGCCGACGAAGCCGAGCGCCGGCTCACCGCCCGCTACCCGGAGATCGGCTACGTCTTCCTCGACCCGACCCGGTCGATGCCCGGCGCCGACGGGCGACTCGCCCGGCGTACCCAGGACCCGGCCGACCAGCGGCCCGTCGAGCCCGGCACGCCCTGACCCGGGCGCGGCCGAGCCGCGCGGCGCGGATAGCGTGCCGGGCATGGTGCGATGGCGGTCGGGAACGGTGGCGGCGGTACGACGGCGGTGGGCCGGCGCGGTGGAACTCGACGTCGACCTGCCCGACGGCGGCGGCCTGCGCGCCCTGGCGTACCCCGCCCTGGTCGGCGACCCGGCGCCCGGCGACCGGGTGCTGCTCAACGCCGGCGCCCTGCTGATGGGGCTGGGCACCGGCGGCTACGCCCTGGTCGTGGCGCTGCCCGACCGGCTCCCGCCGGACCCGGCGCAGGCCGGCGACACCCGCGACGCCGGCCACCTGGTCAAGGCCCGCTACACCCCGTTGCAGGCGATCATGCTCGGGGTGGACGAGGAGGCGTCGGAGCACCACGAGCTGCTGGCCCGGGCGGAGAGCCTCGACGGGCTGCCCGTGGTCGCCGCCGACCTGCACTCGGCGCTGCCGGCGATCCTGGCCGGCGTACGCGCCGAGGCCCCCGACGCCCGGGTGGCGTACCTGCTCACCGACGGCGGCGCCCTGCCGGCCTGGTTCTCCCGCACCTTGGACGGGCTGCGCGGCGAGTTGGTGGGCACGGTCAGCGTCGGGCAGGCGTTCGGCGGCGACCTGGAGGCGACCACCCTGCACAGCGGCCTGCTGGCCGCCCGGCACGTGCTCCGCGCCGACGTGGCGATCGTCGCCCAGGGCCCGGGCAACCTGGGCACCGGGACCACCTGGGGCTTCTCCGGGGTCGCCGTCGGCGAGGCGGTCAACGCCGTCGCCACCCTCGGCGGTCGGCCGGTCGGTTCACTGCGGATCTCCGACGCCGACCCGCGCCCCCGGCACCGCGGCGTCTCCCACCACAGCCTCACCGCGTACGGCCGGGTCGCCCTGGCCCCGGCGGACCTCGTCGTGCCCGACGGCCTGGACCCGGCGCTGGCCGCGGAGGTGGACGCGGCGCTGGCCCCCCTCGCGGGGCGGCACACCCTGGTCCGGGTGCCCACCGCCGGCCTGGACGCGGCGCTGCGCGCCCTGCCGGTCACGCTGTCCACCATGGGCCGGGGCCTGGACGCCGACCACGCCTACTTCCTGGCGGCGGCCGCCGCCGGCCGGCACGCGGCCCGCCTGGCGGCCTGACCGCCCCGGCTCAGCGCGGCGGCCCGTTCCACCGTTTACGGTGGGTCGCGGTGTCCTGGCCGGCGGTCACCCCGACTCGCCGCCAAACCGCGGCGCGCGGGATCAGCCGACGAGGAAGATCAGTGCCAGCCAGCCACCGACGATGGCGACCAGCGCGACCGCGAGCACCCAGGTCGGCACGGTGTACTCGCCGCGGCGGTTGCGCTCGATCTCGGCGCGGATCTTCTCCCGGCGCCGTTCGACCCAGTTCAGCTTCTCGGTGCCGCGATCGCGGTCGGAGGGTGAGGAAGTGTTCATCGCGACGCCAGCGTACCGGTGCGTCGGCGGCCGGTGCCGGGCACCGGCCGCCGACGTCCTCACATGCTGGCGATCAGGCGTTCCACCCGCTCGTCGTACGCCCGGAACGGGTCCTTGCAGAGCACGGTGCGCTGCGCCTGGTCGTTGAGCTTCAGGTGCACCCAGTCGACGGTGAAGTCGCGCCGCTTCTCCTGGGCGTGCCGGATGAACTCGCCGCGCAGCCGGGCCCGGGTGGTCTGCGGCGGGGTCTCCTTCGCCTCGAAGATCTCCGGGTCGGTGGCCACCCGGTCGACCTGCCCGCGCCGCTCCAGCAGCCCGTAGAGGCCCCGGCCACGACGCAGGTCGTGGTAGGCCAGGTCCATCTGGGCCACCCGGGGGTGCGACAGCGGCAGATCGTGCTTGCGCTGGTAACGCTCGATCAGCCGCAGCTTGGTCACCCAGTCGATCTCGCGGGCCACCGGGTCGAGGTCGCCGCTCTCCACCGCGCCGAGCACCCGGCCCCACAGCTCGACCACCCGCTTGGCGGTCTGGTCGCCGCCCCGGCGCTCGACGAACTCGGTCGCCTTGGCCAGGTACTCATGCTGGATCTCCAGCGCGCTGACCTCCTTGCCGGAGGCCAGCCGCACCTTGCGCCGGCCGGTGATGTCGTGCGACACCTCCCGGATCGCGCGGATCGGGTTCTCCAACGTCAGGTCGCGCATCACCACCCCGGCCTCGATCATCCGCAGCACGATGTCGGCGCTGCCGACCTTGAGCAGCGTGGTGACCTCGTTCATGTTCGAGTCACCGACGATCACGTGCAGCCGGCGGTACCGCTCAGCGTCCGCGTGCGGCTCGTCGCGGGTGTTGATGATCGGACGGCTGCGGGTGGTCGCCGAGGAGACGCCCTCCCAGATGTGCTCCGCCCGCTGCGACAGGCAGTACACCGCCCCACGCGGGGTCTGCAGCACCTTGCCGGCGCCGCAGATCAGCTGGCGGGTGACCAGGAACGGGATGAGCACGTCGGCCAGCCGGCCGAACTCCCCGTGCCGGGAGACCAGGTAGTTCTCGTGGCAGCCGTACGAGTTGCCGGCCGAGTCGGTGTTGTTCTTGAACAGGTAGATCTCACCGGCGATGCCCTCGTCGTGCAGCCGCTTCTCGGCGTCGACGAGCAGCCCCTCCAGGATCCGCTCGCCGGCCCGGTCGTGGGCCACCAGGTCCACCACCGAGTCGCACTCCGGGGTGGCGTACTCCGGGTGTGAGCCGACGTCCAGGTAGAGCCGGGCACCGTTGCGCAGGAACACGTTGCTGGACCGGCCCCACGACACGACGCGGCGGAAGAGGTACCGGGCGACCTCGTCAGGGGACAGCCGACGCTGCCCGCGGTAGGTACAGGTGACGCCGTACTCGGTCTCAAGGCCGAAGATTCGCCGCTCCATGCTGTGACATTAGCCGCCCGGAGGCCCCGTTCGTCACTGTCACCGCACAGGTCGTGCTCTCCGGTCGATCACATACCGTCCGAGTACGACATTCCGTCCGGCCGCAGGCTCGCCGTGAAGGCCCGGCAGGCCTCGTACTCCGGCAGCAGGCCGGACTCGCGGGCCTGCGCCAGCGTCGGCGCGGCGGCGTCCCGGGCGGAGAGCTGCGGGGCCTCGGCCGGCCACTCGATGGCCAGGTCGGCGTCGAGCGGGTGCACGGCGTGCTCGCCGGTCGGGTTGTAGGTGGTCGAGCAGAGGTAGCTCAGCGTCGCATCGTCGGTCAGCGCGCAGAAGCCGTGCCCCAGCCCCTCGCTGAGGTAGACCGCGCGCCGGTCGACGTCGTCGAGCCGGACGCCCTCCCACCGGCCGAACGTCGGCGAGCCGACCCGCAGGTCCACGATCACGTCCAGCACCGCGCCGCGCACGCAGGTGACGTATTTGGCCTGGCCCGGCGGCACGTCGGCGAAGTGGATGCCGCGCACCACGCCGCGCGCGGAGACCGACAGGTTGGCCTGGGCCAGTCGCAGCGGATGCCCGACCGCCTCGGCGAGACGGTCGAAGCGGTACCACTCCATGAACAGCCCGCGCGGGTCGCCGTGCTGCTGCGGGCTGATCTCCCAGGCCCCCTCGATGCCCAGCTGCCGGATCTTCACGACTGTGCCACCTTCGTTCGCGACTGCGGGGCTCGCAGAACCGGCTCACTCCTCGCGCTCACCGGGCCACCTTCGTTCGCGACTGCGGGGCTCGCAGAACCGGCTCACTCCTCGCGCTCACCGGGGAACCGCCTCTCCGTGCTTCTCGGCCAGCAGGCCGAGCAGGTAGTCGCCGTAACCGCTCTTGGTCAGCGGCTCGGCCAGCGCGCGCAGTTGGTCGTCGTCGATCAGGCCGGCCCGCCAGGCCACCTCCTCGACGCAGCCGATCTTCATGCCCTGGCGCTCCTCGATCACCCGGACGAACTCGCCGGCCTGCATCATCGAGGCGAAGGTGCCGGTGTCCAGCCAGGCGGTGCCCCGGTCCAGCACGGTCACCGACAGCTCCCCGGCCTCCCGGTACGCCTCGTTGACCGCGGTGATCTCCAGCTCGCCCCGGGCGCTGGGCTTGAGGTCGCGGGCGATGCCCACCACCCGGTTGTCGTAGAAGTACAGGCCCGGCACCGCGTACCGGGACTTCGGCTTCTCCGGCTTCTCCTCGATCGACAGCACCTTGCCCTCGTCGTCGAAGTCGACCACGCCGTACGCCTCCGGGTTGGCCACCGGGTACGCGAACACCCGCCCGCCGACCGGGTCGCCGTGCGCGGCGAGCTGCCGGCCCAGGCCCGCGCCGTGGAAGATGTTGTCGCCCAGGATCAGCGCCACCGACTCGTCGCCGATGAAGTCCGCGCCGAGCACGAACGCTTGCGCGATACCCTCCGGGCGGGCCTGGGTGACGTACTCCAGCCGCAGGCCCCACTGGCTGCCGTCACCGAGCAGCCGCTCGAACTGGGACTGGTCCTCCGGCGTCGTGATCACCAGGATCTCCCGCACCCCGGACATCACCAGGGTCGACAGCGGGTAGTACACCATCGGCTTGTCGAAGATCGGCATCAGCTGCTTGGAGACCGCCCGGGTGATCGGCCAGAGCCGGGACCCGGTGCCACCAGCGAGAAGGATTCCACGCACCCGGGGAGACTACCTGCACCGGCGCGAACCGGACAGCGGGGTCGCCGTCCCCCGGGGTCCGCGAGGATTCGCGTACACTTCCGGACCCGTGAGGATTCTCGTCACCGGCGGAGCCGGATTCATCGGGTCGGAGTACGTACGGATGCTGCTGGGCGTGCCCGGCGGCGACGCTGCCGGGGTGCCCGCCGTGGAGCCCACCGCGGTGACGGTGCTGGACAAGTTGACCTACTCCGGCAACCTGAACAACCTCGCGCCGGTGCGCGAGAACGCCCGGCTGCGCTTCGTGCAGGGCGACATCTGCGACCCGGCCCTGGTCGACCAGGTCGTCGCCGATCACGACGTGATCGTGCACTTCGCCGCCGAATCGCACGTCGACCGCTCGATCGCCGGCGCCGCGCCGTTCGTCACCACCAACATGCTGGGCACCC
This sequence comes from Micromonospora purpureochromogenes, assembly GCF_900091515.1. NCBI lineage: Bacteria > Bacillati > Actinomycetota > Actinomycetes > Micromonosporales > Micromonosporaceae > Micromonospora > Micromonospora purpureochromogenes. Next base: position 4,041,997 of record NZ_LT607410.1, read on the forward strand.
AGACGCTGCTGGACGCCGCGCTGCGGCACGGCACCGGCCGCTTCGTGCACGTCTCCACGGACGAGGTTTACGGCTCCATCGACGAGGGCTCCTGGACGGAGACCTGGCCGCTGGCCCCGAACTCCCCGTACTCGGCCTCCAAGGCCGGCTCGGACCTGCTCGCGCTGGCCTACCACCGCACCCACGGCATGGACGTGGTGGTCACCCGCTGCTCCAACAACTACGGGCCGTACCAGTTCCCGGAGAAGGTCATCCCGCTGTTCGTGACCAACCTGCTCGACGGCGGCACCGTCCCGCTCTACGGCGACGGCGGCAACGTCCGCGACTGGCTGCACGTGCACGACCACTGCCGGGGCATCGCCCTGGTGCAGCAGAAGGGCCGCGCCGGCGAGGTCTACAACATCGGCGGCGGCACCGAGCTGAGCAACAAGGAGCTCACCGGCCGGCTGCTCGAGGCGTGCGGCGCCGACTGGGACCGGGTGGTCCCGGTCGCCGACCGCAAGGGCCACGACCGCCGCTACTCGCTGGACATCAGCAAGATCAGCGCCGAGCTGGGGTACGCCCCGAGCATCGACCTGGACCGCGGCCTGGCCGAGACGGTGCAGTGGTACCGGGACAACCGCGCCTGGTGGGAGCCGCTGAAGGCGGCCAAGAGCGCATGAGCCGGGTGCTCGTCACCGGCGCGGGCGGGATGCTCGGCCGGGACCTGCTGGCCGTGCTGTCGACCCGGCCGGACCTGAAGGTGACCGCCGCCACCCGCGCCGAGCTGGACATCACCGACGCCGAGGCCGTCCACGCCGCCGTCGCCGGCCACGACGTGGTGTTCAACACCGCCGCGTGGACCGACGTCGACGGCGCGGAGCAGAACGAGGCGGCCGCCACCGCCGTCAACGGCGACGCGGTCGCGCACCTCGCGCGGGCCTGCGCCGCCACCGGCGCGCGGCTGCTGCACGTCTCCACCGACTACGTCTTCCCCGGCGACGCCACCCAGCCGTACGCCGAGGACGCGCCCACCGACCCGGTCAACGCGTACGGCCGCAGCAAGCTGGCCGGGGAGCGGGCCGTTGCCCGATTCCTCCCGGAAACCGGCTACGTCGTGCGTACCGCGTGGCTCTACGGGGCGCACGGGCCGAACTTCGTGGCCACCATGCTCCGCCTCGCCGAGCAGCGCGAGCAGCTCGACGTGGTCGACGACCAGCAGGGCCAGCCCACCTGGTCGTACGCGCTGGCCACCCAGTTGGTGGCGCTGGCCGACGCGGCGCTGGCCGGCCGCGCTCCGGCCGGGATCTACCACGGCACCTGCTCCGGCCGGACCACCTGGTGCGGCCTGGCCCGCGCCACCTTCACCCTCGCCGGGCTCGACCCGGAGCGGGTCAGACCCACCACCAGCGACCGGTTTCCGCGTCCGGCCGCCCGACCGGCGTACAGTGTGCTAGGGCACGACCGCTGGGCGGCCGCAGGTCTTCCGCCGCTGCCGGACTGGCGTGACACGCTGTCCGACGCCTTCGACTCCCCCACTCCACCCGCCCCGTGGAAGGTCGCATGAAGCTCACCCTGGTCACCGGTCTGACCGGCCTGCTCCTGCTGGTCACCATCGTCGAGCTGCTGCGCCGTCGGCAGCTCCGCGAGAAGTACGGCATGCTCTGGCTGGCCGTACTTCTGATCATCATTCCGCTGTCGCTGTTCCCCCGCCTGCTCGACAACGTGGCCGGCTTCTTCGGGGTGGTCTCCGGCGTCAGCCTCGTGCTCTTCCTCGGCATCGTCTTCCTGCTGCTGGTGTGCGTGCACCTCAGCTGGGAGGTCAGCGCCCTGGAGGAGGAGACCCGCACCCTGGCCGAAGACTTCGCCCTGCTCCGCGCCGAGGTCGACGCCGACCGCGCGGCCCGCACCGAATCAGCCCGAGACGAACTGGTGTCCCACGATGGTTAACGGCAAGCGCGTTCTGATCATCATCCCCGCGCTCAACGAGTCCGGCTCGATCGCCGACGTCGTCGGCGAGGTCCGCGGCGAGCTGCCCGGCGTCGACGTGCTGGTGGTCGACGACGGCTCCACCGACCGCACCGCCGCGGTGGCCGCCGCCGCCGGCGCGCGGGTCGCCAAGCTGCCGTACAACCTCGGCGTCGGCGGGGCCATGCGGCTCGGCTACCGGTACGCCCGAGACAACGACTACGACGTCGCCATCCAGATCGACGCCGACGGCCAGCACGACCCGCGCTACGTGCCTAAGCTCGTCGACCTGCTCGACGACACCGACCTGGTGATCGGCGCCCGGTTCGCCGGCGAGGGCGACTACACCGTCCGCGGCCCCCGCCGCTGGGCCATGGTCATGCTCTCCGCCGTGCTCTCCAAGGTCGCCAAGACCAAGCTCACCGACACCACCTCCGGCTTCCGCGCCGCCAACCGGCGGGTCATCGAGATGTTCGCCGGCTGGTACCCGGCCGAGTACCTCGGCGACACCGTCGAGACGCTGGTGCACACCGCCCGTCGCGGCTACAAGATCCGGCAGGTGCCGGTCGCCATGCGCAAGCGGATGGCGGGCACGCCCAGCCACTCCCCCGCCAAGGCGATGATCTACCTCGGTCGCGCGTTCGCGGTACTCACGCTGGCGCTCATCCGCCGGTGATCCGGCGGCTGCTCCACCTCGTCCCGCCCGGCACCCTCGCCGTGGGTGCCGGGCTGGCCCTGCTCGGGCTGGCCTCCTACGTCCACCTCGCGGTGGCCGGGCACAGCCTCACCGAGGCCGACTACTCCTCCCTGTCGGTGCTCTGGTCGATCGTCTTCACCCTCGGCATCGGCGTGTTCATGCCCGTCGAGCAGGAGGTCGCCCGGGTCGTCGCCGCCCGCCGCAGCCAGGGACTGCCGCCCGGTCCCGTACTGGCCCGGGGCGCCGTCCTCGCCGCCGGGGTGCTCGCCGCGATGATCGTGGTGATCCTCGCCGCGCACGGGCCGCTCACCGACCGGCTCTTCGCCGGCGACGCCGCCATGGTCACCGTGCTGATCGGCGCGCTCGTCGCCATGGCCGTCGCCTACACCACCCGCGGCGTCCTCTCCGGCCTGCAACTCTTCCCCTGGTACGGCACCCAGCTCGGCGTCGACGGCGGACTGCGGATCGCCATGGTCGCCGTGCTCGGGCTCACCGGCGTCACCTCACCCCTGTGGTACGGGCTGGTGCTGGTGATCGCCCCGCTGGCCGGCGTACTGCTCACCCTGCCGCCGGTGCTGCGTGCCGCCGGCGGCGGCGTACCGGTCGCCTGGGGCGCGCTGCTGCGCGGCCTCGGCCTGCTCACCGTCTCCAGCCTGCTCTCCCAGGTCGTGGTGAACATCGGCGTGATCAACGTACGGCTGCTCGACCCGTCGGACGTCGCCACCGCCGGAGCGCTGCTCTCCGCGCTGGTGCTGGTACGCATCCCACTGTTCGTCTTCGCCTCCCTGCAGGCGTCGCTGCTGCCCGGCCTGGCCACCTCCGCCACCACCGGCGACCTGCGCGGCTTCCACAGCCTGCTGCGCCGGGCGCTCGGCATCGTCACCGCGCTCGGCGTCCTCGGCGCGCTCGGCGCGATCGCCCTCGGCCCCTGGCTGGTGGGCACCCTGTTCGACGCCGCCGACGTGCTCGGCCACGGGGACTTCGCCTGGCTGGCCGTGGCCACCCTGGCCTACCTGTGGGCGATGGTCCTCGGCCAGGCGCTGCTCGCCCTCGACCGGCACCGCGCCCAGGCCCTCGCCTGGACCGTCGGCGTGGCCGCCCTGGTCGCCGTGACCCTCACCCCGGCGTCGGTGGCGCTCCGCGTCGAGCTGGCCTACACCGTCGGCTCCGTCGTGGTGGCCGCCGCCATGGCGCTGCTGCTGCGCCGCCAGTCCCGCCCCACCCCCACCCCGACCCGGTCCCTCGACGACGCCGTGGCGACCGGAGTATCCGGAGGCATCCGATGACCCGCCCGCAGGTGACCGCGGTGATGCTGGCCTACGGCGCCGAGCCGTACCTGGTCGACGCCGCCCGGGCCGTGCTGGACAGCACCGACGTCGACATCGACCTGATCGTGGTCGACAACGGCTGCACCGGCGACGGCATCGACGTCGTCAAGGGCTTCCCCGGCGTCCGGGTGATCCGCCCCGAGGAGAACACCGGCTACTCCGGCGGCTGCCGGGTCGGCGCCGCCGAGGCCACCGGCGAGTGGCTGGCCTTCGTCAACAGCGACGCCGTCGTCGCCCCCGACGCCCTGGCCAAGGTCGTCGCCGTGGCCGGCGAGCCGGGCGTGGGCGCCGCCATGGCCTCCATCCGCCTCGCCGACAACCCTGAGCTGATCAACACCTCCGGCAACCCGCTGCACTTCACCGGGCTGTCCTGGGCCGGCGGCAACGGCGAGCCGGCCAGCGCGCACGCCGTCCGCACCACCGTGCCGTCGCTCAGCGGCTGCTGCTTCGTCATCAACCGGGAGCTGTGGCGGGAGCTGGACGGCTTCGCCGCCGAGTACTTCGCCTACCACGAGGACACCGAGCTCAGCCTGCGCCTCTGGCAGCGCGGGCTCCGGCTGGAGTACGTCCCGGACGCCGTCGTGCGGCACCACTACGAGTTCTCCCGCAACGCCCTCAAGCTCTACCTGGTCGAGCGCAACCGGCTGGTCACGCTGCTCACCGCGTACGAGACCCGGACGCTGGTGGTGCTCGCCCCGGTCCTGCTGCTCACCGAGGCGGCCATGCTGGCCGCCGCGCTCGCCGGCGGCTGGGTCAACCAGAAGTTCCGCGGCTGGGGCTGGCTCTGGACCAACCGGGCCTGGCTGAAGTCGCGCCGCCGGCAGCTCCAGAACGAGCGGATCGTGCCCGACGGGGTCATCGCCGAGCTGATGACCGCCCGGGTCGCCCCGTCGAACGTCGACTCGCCCCCCGGCATGGGCGTCTTCAACGCCATCGCCGCCGGCTACTGGGCCCTGGCCAAGCCGCTGCTGCGCAAGCGCTGACCGTTTCGAAGGTGCACGGCCGTCCGGCAGCCGGCCGGCCGTCGCCGCATCCGTTCCTCGGACACCTCCGGAGACGCCTGGAGGCGCGTCCCGCCGCCGTCGGCCGACACCGGCCTCCACGGCCACCTCGGGCGTCTCGTGGCGCTGCACTTTCACGGAAAGAGTGGCTATTCCGCGTGGAATAGCCACTCTTTTCGGGAAAGCGCCTGGATCCTGGGCCGGGCGTGGGAGCGGCCCGGGGGCTCGCGCGGACCCGGACAGGCCGCGGGGGCCGGGGAAAGCCCCGACCCCCGCGAACCAGGTACCGCTACGCCTCCGGCGTCTGCTCCGGCTGACCCTCCAGGTCCGCCGAGGCGGCCGACGTGCTCGGCTTGTGCGCCTCCTCCGTCGGCACGGTCGGCGTCTTCGCCCGGCCGCCGGCCGGCGCGGCGTCACCCGCCGCGTCCCCGTCGAGCAGCGCGGTCAACGCCGCCCCGGTGACCCGCCGGAAGGTACGCCCCACCCGGCGCCGGTCCAGGACCGCCACCTCCAGCTGGTTGGCGGCGATCGTCCGGGCGGCCCCACCCTCACCGCCGACGCTGCTCAGCGCCTGCACGGCCACCCGCACCGCCTCGCTCAACGACATCTCCGGCCGGTGCTGCGCCTTCAACACCCCGGTGATCGCCTCGGCCTGACCGCCCATGGCCATCCGGCCCGGCTCATCGTTGACCGAACCGTCGTAGGTGATCCGGTACAGCTCGTCGTCCTCGGCGGTGGCACCCACCTGCGCCACGCAGATCTCCACCTCGAACGGCTTGGACTGCTCGGTGAAGATCGAGCCCAGCGTCTGCGCGAACGCGTTCGCCAGCGCCCGGCCGGTGACGTCGCGCCGGTCGTAGCTCAGGCCGTTCAGGTCGGCCATCCGCACGCCGGCCCGGCGCAGGTTCTCGAACTCGTTGTAACGGCCGACCGCGGCGAAGCCGATCCGGTCGTAGATCTCGCTGACCTTGTGCAGGGCGCTGGAGAGGTTCTCCGCGACGAAGAGCACCCCGCCCTCATAGCTCAGGACCACCGCGCTGCGACCCCGGGCGACGCCCTTACGGGCCAGCTCGGAGCGGTCGCGCATGATCTGCTCGGGCGAGGCGTAGAACTGCATGGCCACGGCGGCGGTTCTCCTTCGGGCGCTGTGCTGACGACTGCTGACTGTGAGGTGGGAAGCGGGCCTCAGCCGCCCGGGTTCTCCATCCGCGCGGCCACGACCGCCTCGGCGATCGCCGCCGTCTCGGCGTCGGTGAGCCGGTGGGTGCCATCGGCCGTCGCCGTCATCACCACCGGGTAGATCCGCCGGGTCAGGTCCGGGCCGCCGGTGGCGGTGTCGTCGTCCGCGGCGTCGTAGAGCGCCTCGACGGCCAGCCGGACCGCGTCGTTCACGGAGATCCCGGCGCGGAAGCGCTTCTTCAGGGCGGACTTGGCGAAGAGCGAGCCCGAGCCGATCGCGTCGTAGCCGGTCTCCCCGTAGGGACCGCCGGTGACGTCGAAGCTGAAGATCCGCCCGGCCGTCGCCGGGTCCTTCGCGGCCAGGTCGAAGCCGGCGAAGAGCGGCACGACCGCGAGCCCCTGCATGGCCGCGCCGAGGTTGCCGCGGATCATCGAGGCGAGCCGGTTGGCCTTGCCGTCGAGCGAGAGCATCGCGCCCTCGATCTTCTCGTAGTGCTCCAGCTCCACCTGGAACAGTCGCATCAGCTCGATGCCGATGCCGGCCGTGCCCGCGATGCCCACCAGCGAGTACGCGTCGGCCGGGTGCACCTTTTCGATGTCGCGCTGGGCGATCAGGTTGCCCATGGTGGCCCGCCGGTCGCCGGCCATCACCACGCCACCGGCGGCCGAGATGGCCACGATGGTCGTCGCGTGCGGCGCCAGGTCGGCGGCCATGCCCGGCGGCAGCGGCCGTCGGCCGGGCAGCATCTCGGGGGCCACCCTGCTCAGGAACGAGGTGAAGGAGGACGTCCCCGCGTTGGTGAACACATCTGGTAGACGCCCGGATGGATCAAAGCCCGCTGCCACGTGGTTCCTCTCAGGTACGTGATCGCCCTGGCCAGCCTCGTGGGACTGTCACGGAACTGGCCAAGACCACCGTTGCAGTTGAAGCAGAGTATCCCGCGCACCCATCCGGTGCGATGATCGTGGTCCAGGTGTTGCGGGTCGGCGCCGCCACAGATCGCGCAGACACCGCCCTGTTCGGCCAGGAGCTCGTCGAACTCCTTCTGCCCCACGCCGTAGCGGCGGCGCAGGTGGTACTCGCGACTACCGCCGTGGAGCCGTTGCCGGGTCTCCTTGAGACCCTCGGCGACCGGCACCGGAGACCTCTTCTGCGGGGCGATGCCGCGCCTACGGCGGCTCTCCTCCGACCGGGCGGTCGCGCAGGCCTTGCAGTAGAAGGCCAGCGCGTCCACCCGTCGGCGGTCGCGGTGGAACTCAGTGAGGGGAAGTGCCGGCTTGCACTGCGGGCGCACCTTGCCCGAGCGCAAATCGAACATATGCCTCACTGACCCCCTTTCTGCACATAACCCCTAACGAACTCTTCTGCGTTCTCCTCCAGGACGGAGTCGATCTCGTCGAGCAGGTCGTCGACGTCCTCGGTGATCTCGGCGTGCCGCTCGGCGACCTCCGGGTTCGCCTCGGTGGTGACGTCCTCGATCTCCTCGCCCTGACGGGCCTTGCCCGACTGCGACTGCCCGCCGCTGTCACGAGTGGCCATGGCTGCCTCCTCCACGATCGTCTGCGATGAACTTACCTCGCCTGAGCGACGAAAAGCCCGCCGCGCGCCGGCTCGCGGCACCCGACGGGCGTACGTCGGCGGCCGGTCAGCCGCCGGTGAGCGTCTCCAGCAGGTCCTTGGCGCTCGCGCACCGGTCGAAGAGCGCGCCGACGTGCGCGCGGGTGCCCCGTTCCGGCTCCATCATCGGCACCCGGACCAGCGACTCCCGGCCGACGTCGAAGATCACCGAGTCCCAGCTGGCGGCGACCACCTCGGAGGCGTACTGGGCCAGGCAGCGGCCCCGGAAGTAGGCGCGGGTGTCCTCCGGCGGCTGGACCATGGCGGTGCGGGTCTGCTCGTCGTCGAGCAGCGTCTTCATCGACCCGCGGGACACCAGCCGGTGGTAGAGGCCCTTCTCCGGGCGCACGTCGGAGTACTGCAGGTCGACCAGCTGGAGCTTGTGCGAGCCCCAGCCGAGCTTCTCCCGCTCCCGGTAGCCCTCCAGCAGCCGCAGCTTGGCCACCCAGTCCAGCTCGTCGGCGCAGAGGAACGCGTCGCGGCCGAGCCGGTCCAGCACGCTCTCCCACCGGTCCAGCACGTCCGTGGTCTGCTCGTCGACGTCGTCGCCGTACCGGTCGTCGACAAAGGACCGGACCCGCTCCAGGTAGGCCCACTGGACGTCGAGGGCGGTCAGCCGGCGGCCGTCGCGCATCCGCATCAGGTGCTTCAGCGACGGGTCGTGACTGACCGCGCGCAGTTCGCTGACCGGGTCGGCGATGCCCAGGTCGGCGCCGAGCGCCTTCTCCTCGATCATGGTGAGGATCAGCGCGGTGGTGCCGAGCTTGAGGTAGGTGGAGATCTCCGAGAGGTTGGCGTCGCCGATGATGACGTGCAGCCGCCGGTACTTGTCGGCGTCGGCGTGCGGCTCGTCCCGGGTGTTGATGATGGGCCGCTTGAGGGTGGTCTCCAGGCCGACCTCGACCTCGAAGAAGTCGGCCCGCTGGGAGATCTGGAAACCGCTCTGGCCGCCGTCCTGGCCGATGCCGACCCGGCCGGCGCCGCAGACGATCTGCCGGGTGACGAAGAACGGCGTCAGGTACGCCACGATGTCGGCGAACGGGGTCTGCCGGCGCATGAGGTAGTTCTCGTGCGCGCCGTAGCTGGCGCCCTTGTTGTCGGTGTTGTTCTTGTAGAGGTGGATCGGGTGGGTGCCGGGGATGGTGGCGGCGCGGCGGGCGGCCTCGGCCATCACCCGCTCCCCCGCCTTGTCCCAGCGCACCAGGTCCAGCGGGTTGGTCACCTCTGGGGTGGAGTACTCGGGGTGGGCGTGGTCGACGTAGAGCCGCGCGCCGTTGGTGAGTATCACGTTGGCCAGGCCGAGGTCCTCGTCGGCGAGCGCCTCGGCGGGGTCGTACGCGGCTCCGGAGTAGGTGAAGCCGCGGGCGTCGCGCAGTGGCGACTCCTCCTCGTAGTCCCACCGGGCCCGGCCGCCGCGGTTGAGCTCGGGGCGCGCTCCGTAGGCGTTGACCACCTGGGAGGAGGTGACCATCGGGTTGGCTCCGGCCTGGCCGGGCACGGAGATTCCGTACTCGACCTCGGTGCCCATGATCCGTCTAACGCTCATCGACCTACCCGCTTCGCTCGCCCGACCCGGTCCCCCGTCACGTCGAGCGTAGTCCGCCTCAGGGCGTAGGGGGGCACGCCGGCACAGGCGGCTCGGGTGTCGCGGGCGGGGCGCCGGGCACGGGGGGCGGCTCGGAGGGGAGCACGTCGCACTCGGGAACAGTGAGGGGCACGAAGCTGATCCGGTGGCGCAGCGACGGGTCCTTCCTGATCAGCCGCTGGACCCGGCGTTCGGCGCGGGGGTCGGCGGTGATGAAGCGGATCGGCCCGGAGACCCGCCGGACGATCTGGTCGGTGCGTTCGGGTTCGAGGAAGTCCAGGTTGTATACGCCGGGTTCGGTGCGCGCGGTGGTGCCGTGCAGCGCGTCGACGCAGAGGGTCTCGACGTAGCCCCGGTAGGGGCCGCGGTCGAGGACGATGGTGGTGGTGTCGGGCAGGTCGGGGTACCGCTGCGCGGCGGCGGCGCAGACCCACGCCTCTTTGGACGGCAGGTGCAGGTCCTGGTGCACCCACCGCTGCGTCCAGGTCCGCTCGTTGGCGATGAGCAGGCTCGGGTGCCATCCGGTGACGCCGCAGAGCGTCACGGCGACGGCCATGACGACGACTCCGGTGAGGACGCCGGCGACGGTGGTCGCGATGCCGCGCGGCGACCGGCCGGGCCGGGGTACGGGCAGCAGCCGGATCACGGCGGCGGCGCCGACGACGAGCAGCGCCGTGGCCAGGTGGGTGGACTTGATGAAGTAGTAGCCGGGCTCGACGCCGGAGGTGGTGTTGTACTGCGCGATGCCCAGCGGCAGGGCGACGCCGATGGCGGCGACGAGCAGCCAGCGCCGCCAGGTGGGGTCGGCGCGGCGGACCTGGACGAGCAGGGCCACCCCGATGATGCCGCCGAGCCAGATGAGTGCGCGCCAGGCTTCGGTGCGGGCCTCGATGCCGCCGTTGACGGCCAGCGCCTCGGTCTGCTTGGCGCGCAGCACGCCGAGCAGCGGGGCGACCAGGGCGAGGGGGGCGGTGAGGAGGCCGACGGCGAGCACGGTGGGCCAGCGGCGCAGCGCCTCCCGCCGGTGGCCGAGCACCCAGCAGAGCACCAGCGCGGCGGCGGGCGGGAGGAACAGGTAGTAGGTGAAGCCGATGGCGACGAGCAGCGCGGCGAGCAGGACGACCTGTTCGCGGGTGTTGGCGAGCGGCCGGCCGACCAGCGCGGCGAGCAGCACGGTGAGGGCCAGCCCGAGGATCTCGGTCGGGTAGCCGGAGACGAGCAGGCGGGGCAGTTGGGTGCCGAGGATCAGGGCGCCGACGACGACGGTGAGCACGATGCGGTGCAGCGGGTGGACGGGTCCGGCGATGCGGTGCGCGGCCCAGAGCAGCACCAGCACGAGGAGTCCGAAGCTGGCCATGAGCCAGCCGGCGTAGTGGTCGACGGCGGCCGCGCCGCGGGGCGCGGCGCCGACGGGGGTGAGGAAGCCGTCGAGCATGGCGGTGACCAGGTGCCAGCCCTGCGGGTAGTAGAGCAGTTGGGAGAGGATCTGGTCCTTGGCGGCGGCGGGGTCGACGAAGGCGTAGCCGCCGAGGCGGCCGACGACGTCGAAGAGGGCCAGGTGTCGCCAGTTGTCCTCGCCGCGGGCGAGGATGCTCAGCTGGTCGGCGAGGTCGGTGGCGCGCTGCCAGGGCGCGGAGAGGTACGTGAGCATCGCGGCGGTGCCGGCGACGGGGAACAGGTCGACCCGGCCGGGGCGCGGCAGGCGGGGGCGTCGGCGCAGCGCGGCGGCGGCGAGGACGACCACGGTGAGGGCGACGCCGGTCAGCGGCACGGGCCGCATGCCCCAGGGCCAGACGGCGAAGAGCAGTCCGCCGGCGGTGGCCGCGCCGAGCAGCAGGGCGAGCGCGAGCACCAGCCGGTCGAGCAGGGTACGGCCGCCGCGCAGCACGCTGGCGGTGGCGAGCAGCACGAGCGGCGGCAGCAGCCAGCCGCCGTGCAGGGCGTGCGTGGCGGCGGGTACGCCCCAGGCCGCCATGAGCGCCGCGAGCACGACCGGACCCCGTCGCCAGGGGCGCCGGGTCGGGGCGGGCGGGTGCGCGTCCTCGACCGCCGTGGTGGGCGGCTCGAGGACGGTGAGCTCGGACGACACGAAGCTCCTCGGACGGTCGACGGCGGTGTGCGAAGTCTACCGACGAGTCCGGCATTTGACCCCCTGGGGACGCAGCGCCCAGGTGAACGTGTCGTGACATGCGAGGAAGCCCCGCGGCGCGGGCGCCGCGGGGCTTCGTCGTCGTCCGGTCAGAGGTACTGGCCGGTGTTGCTGGCGGTCTCGATGGACCGGCCGGCCTCGGCGCCCTTGCCGCCGGAGACGAGCGTGCGGATGTAGACGATCCGCTCGCCCTTCTTGCCGGAGATCCGGGCCCAGTCGTCCGGGTTGGTGGTGTTGGGCAGGTCCTCGTTCTCGCGGAACTCGTCGACGCAGGCGTCGAGCAGGTGCTGCAGGCGCAGACCCTTGCGCCCGGAGGTGAGGAACTCCTTGATCGCCATCTTCTTGCCGCGGTCGACGATGTTCTGGATCATGGCGCCGGAGTTGAAGTCCTTGAAGTAGAGGACTTCCTTGTCGCCGTTGGCGTAGGTCACCTCGAGGAAGCGGTTCTCCTCGGTCTCGGAGTACATCCGGAGCACGACCGCGTCGATCATCGCCGCCACGGTGGCCTGCGGGTCACCGCCGTGCTCGGCGAGGTCGTCCGGGTGCAGGGGCAGCCCGGAGAGGATGTACTTGGAGAAGATGTCCTTGGCCGCCTCGGCGTCCGGACGCTCAATCTTGATCTTCACGTCGAGCCGGCCGGGGCGCAGGATGGCCGGGTCGATCATGTCCTCCCGGTTGGAGGCGCCGATCACGATGACGTTCTCCAGCCCCTCCACACCGTCGATCTCGCTGAGCAGCTGCGGGACGATCGTGTTCTCGACGTCGGAGGAGACGCCGGAGCCGCGGGTGCGGAAGACGGAGTCCATCTCGTCGAAGAAGACGATGACGGGGGTGCCCTCGCCGGCCTTCTCCCGGGCCCGCTGGAAGATCAGCCGGATGTGCCGCTCGGTCTCGCCGACGTACTTGTTGAGCAGCTCGGGGCCCTTGATGTTGAGGAAGAAGCTGGTGTGCTTCTCCTCACCCCGGCGCTCGGCGATCTTCTTGGCCAGCGAGTTGGCCACCGCCTTGGCGATCAGCGTCTTGCCGCAGCCGGGCGGCCCGTAGAGCAGGATGCCCTTCGGCGGCCGGAGCTGGTGCTCGCGGAACAGCTCGGCGTGCAGGAAGGGCAGCTCCACCGCGTCGCGGATCTGCTCGATCTGCGACTGGAGGCCACCGATGTCGCCGTAGTCGACGTCGGGCACCTCCTCCAGGACGAGCTCCTCGACCTCGCTCTTCGGGATCCGCTCGTACGCGTACGCCGAGCGGGGTTCGATCATGAGCGAGTCGCCGGCCCGGATCGGCGAGCCGATCAGGGTCTCCGCGAGGTGCACGATGCGCTCCTCGTCGGAGTGCGAGACCACCAGCGCGCGGTCGCCGGTGCTGCCGTCCGGACCCGCGAGGATCTCCTTGAGCATCACCACCTCGCCGACCCGCTCGTAGCCGAAGGCGTCGACGATGTTGAGCGCGTCGTTGAGCAGCACCTCCTGGCCACGCCGCAGCTCGGCGGCGTCCAGCGAGGGCGAGACGGCGACCCGGAGCTTGCGTCCGCCGGTGAAGATGTCCACCGTGCCGTCGTCGTGCCGCGCGAGGAAGACGCCGTAGCCACTCGGTGGCTGCGCCAGCCGGTCGATCTCCTCCTTGAGCGTCACGATCTGCGCGCGAGCCTCCTTGAGGGTGCTCACGAGCCGGTCGTTGTTCTCGGTCAGCCGCGCCAACTGTGCCTGGGTGGCCGCCAGCCGCTCTTCGAGCTGCCGGACGTGTCGGGGGCTTTCGGTCAACTTGCGCCGCACCAGAGCGAGTTCCTCTTGCAGGAACGCGACCTGCGTGGAGAGATCGTGGGCTTCCTTTTCCCACCGTGCGGCGCGCGAGTCCGCGTCGTCGCTGCGTGCCACGTCCCACCTCCCCGGGGGGCTTGAACGTTCTGCCCTAACACTAGCCGCTATGAGCGCGATTCGGTCCTACGCAACACCCTCGTCACCGAACCTTGATCGCCAAGGGTCGCCTCCGGGTCGGGTACGGGCGTTCGGGTACCGTCGGGGCGTGGGACGGGAGAACATGGGGGGTGCATCGTGGCGGAGGTCGTGACGGACCAGCTTCAGGTCTGGGTGGACCAGGATCTCTGCACGGGCGACGGGCTCTGCGTGCAGTACGCGCCGGAGGTCTTCGAGTTCGACGTCGACGGCCTGGCGTACGTCAAGGGCCCCGACGGTGAGCTGCGGCTGGCCGCGGGCAGCCGGGTGGACGTGCCGGAGCACCTGCGCCTGGAGGTGATCGACTCGGCGAAGGAGTGCCCGGGCGAGTGCATCCACGTCGTGCGCGGCAGCGACGGCGTCGAGGTGGCCGGCCCGGAGGCCGAGGAGGACTGACCCGCCCGAGCGGGCACAGACGTCGCGGGGCCGCGGACGACGATGTCGTCCGCGGCCCCGCGTGCGTCGGTCGGGCCCTCAGAGCACCGGGCGGCCCACCACGGAGGCGACCAGCCGGGCGAACTCCTCCAGCCGGGCGATCTGGCCGGCGCCGCCGTCGTCGAGCGTCTTGCCGAAGCGCAGCGCGTCGTGCCGGGGCGCCCCCACCATCTCGTCGCCGGGCGGCGCCTCGTCCAGCGAGGTCAGCAGCAGGTAGACGTCGATGCTGTCGACCCGGACCTCGCCGCTGTCGGCGCGGGTCAGCCGCCGCCGGCAGCCGACCTCGGTGACGGTGGAGACCGGCACCACCCGCAGCGACGAGGTCATCGACCCGGGCGGCCCCTCCCCCGGCGGCACGTCCTCGCCGTGCCAGAGCACCAGGCGGCTGCCGTCGCAGACGACGACCTCCTGCCACACCCCGTTGACCTCGTTGACGAAGCGTTCCAGGGTGAAGCCGAGCACGGACGCGCCGCGCAGCACCCCACCGAGCGCCTCCAGGGCGATGTCCGGGTCCCGAAGGTAGGCCCGCGCCGCCGATTCGAGGTCCTGGTAGGGCGACCAGTCCGGGAACACCGCCGGCAGATCCCCACCACCGCCGAAGCCCGGCCGACTCATGCCCTCTCCCCCAGGTCGCGCCGCCGACCCGCACCGGCCGGCGGAATCCGCCCGCTCACTCCCAGCCGCCCCGCCCCGCCGTCACGACGCGTCCGCCTCGCCCGTCGCGGCGGCTTCCACCCCGGCGGCCTGGGCGGCCGCCGCCTGCCGGGCCGCCGCCGCCTCGCGCAGCGCCTGCTTGCGCTCGGCGTACGCCTCGGCGCCCTTGCTGGGCTTGCGACGCCGCGGCGGGGCGGTGACGCCCGGGGCGAGCTTACGCGCGGAGACCAGGAACGCGGTGTGCGCGATCATCCGGTGGTCCGGGCGGACCGCCAGCCCCTCGGCGTGCCAGTCGCGTACCAGCGACTCCCAGGCCCGCGGCTCGGTCCAGCCGCCGCGCTCGCGCAGCGCCTCCACCAGCTCGGACAGCTGCGGGGTGGTGGCGACGTAGCCGATGAACACCCCGCCGGGCAGCAGCGCCCGCTCGACCATGTCGAGGGTCTCCCACGGGGTGAGCATGTCCAGGATGATCCGGTCGAAACCGGTCTCCGGGCAGTCGGCGACGTCGCCGACGTGCAGCCGCCACGCCGGGTGCGGGGCGCCGAAGAAGGACTCGACGTTGCGCCGGGCGATCTGGGCGAAGTCGTCGCGCATCTCGTACGAGTGCAGCTCGCCGCCGGTGCCGACGGCGCGCAGCAGCGAGCAGCTGAGCGCCCCGGAGCCCGCGCCCGCCTCCAGCACCTTCGCGCCGGGGAAGATGTCGCCCATCGCGACGATCTGCGCCGAGTCCTTCGGGTAGATCACCTGCGCGCCACGCGGCATCGACAGCACGTAGTCCGACAGCAGCGGGCGCAGCGCGAGGAACGCGGTGCCGCCGCCGGAGGTGGTCACCACGCTGCCGTCGGGCTGCCCGATCAGCGCGTCGTGCTCCAGGATGCCGCGGTGGGTGTGGAACGCCTTGCCGGGCTCCAGGACGACCGTGTGCATCCGCCCCTTCGGGTCGGTCAGCTGCACCCCGTCGCCGGGGCGGAACGGCCCCCGGTGCACCGGGGGCAGGTCCGGGACGGCGACGGGCGCCGGGGTGCCGTTCTCGGCCGGGAGGGCGGGGGGATGTGCTGCGGTCACCTGTTCATCTTCCGTGTGGGTTCGAGGACCTGGGCGAGATCCCCGATGTGCAGAACGCCGACCACATCTTCGCCTGCCGTCACCACGTACTGTGCGGCCGGGTGGCGCTGCACCGTCTCCATCACCCGGTCGCCGGCCACCCCGGCCGGCAGCGCGGGCAGCCGGTCCAGTGGCCGGGCCACCGCGTCCACCGCCACCCAGGGCCGGCGCTCCGGGGGTACGGCGTCCGCCGCAGCAGGGTCCACCAGGGCGACCGG
Organism: Micromonospora purpureochromogenes; assembly: GCF_900091515.1. Lineage (NCBI taxonomy): Bacteria > Bacillati > Actinomycetota > Actinomycetes > Micromonosporales > Micromonosporaceae > Micromonospora > Micromonospora purpureochromogenes. The sequence goes on from NZ_LT607410.1 coordinate 4,057,861, forward strand.
CCGGCCGGCGCCGTCGACCACGGTGACCGCCGCCCCGGCCGGCGCCTGCGCGGCGTGCCGGCGCTGCGCCTCGGCCAGCGGCGTGCCGGTGGGCACGCCGAAGACCGGCCGGGCCAGCCGGGCCAGGTCGATCAGCGGGACCCGGCGGCTGATCCGGGCGTACCGGATCGACTGGCCGGCGCCGCGCCAGAGGGTGACGGCGACCAGCAGCATCAGCGGCAGGGCCAGCGGCACCAGCAGCCGCTGCACGGTCAGCAGCACGACCAGCACCGCCGTGCCGACCGCGACGGCGCGCCCCACCCAGCCGGCGATCTCGGTGGCCCGGTGCCGGTCCCGGGTGAGCGCCCAGACGGCGGCGCGCAGCGCCCGGCCGCCGTCCAGCGGCAGCCCGGGCAGGATGTTGAACAGCGCGACGATCACGTTGCTCAGCGCCACCTGCAGCGCGAGCTGGTGGGCCAGGGTGTGCGGGGGCAGGGCCATGGTGACGCCGACGGCGGTGGCGCCGAGCACGGCGGAGACCGCCGGACCGGCCAGGGAGACCAGCAGGTCGACCCGGGGGGTGGGGGCGTCGGACTCCATCTCGGTGTAGCCCCCGAGCAGTTCCAGGGTGATCCCGCGCACACCGATGCCGTACCGGCGGGCGGTCAGCGCGTGGCCGAGTTCGTGCAGCAGCACCGAGCCGAGCAGCGAGACGACGAAGCCGAGGCCGATCAGGTAACCGCCCAGCGGGCCGAGGTCGAGCCGGTCGCGGGCGAACTCGGCGTACGTCACGGTGATCAGCAGGGTCAGCAGCAGCATCGACACGTTGACGTGCAGCGGCACCCCGAACACCCGGCCCACGGTCAGGCCGGTGCGCCGGCCGGACCGGCGTGGCGCTCGGGTGCGGGGGTTCACCGCCCCGATGCTACGCCGTGCCGATCATGCTCCGGTGCGCCGATCACGGCCCTGTCACACCGGTGCCCTAACCTTCGGGACATGACGGCGGAACCGGTGATCGACGAGCAGGCCACTCCGGCGGCGGCGCTGCCGGCCACCATCCGGGCGTCGTTGTCGCCGTCGCGGGCGGCGGATTTCAAGACCTGTCCGCTGCTCTACCGGTTCCGCAGCATCGACCGGCTGCCCGAGCGCCCGACGGTGGAGCAGGCCCGGGGCACCCTGGTGCACGCGGTGCTGGAGCGGCTGTTCGACCTGCCGGCCGGCGGGCGCACCCCGGACGCCGCAGGCGGCCTGGTGGCCCCGCAGTGGGACCGGCTGGTCACCGAGCAGCCCGAGCTGGCCGGCCTGTTCGACCCGGGCGACGAGGCGGGCACCGCCGAGTTCCTGCGCTCGGCGGCGGGGCTGCTGGAGGGCTACTTCGCGGTGGAGGACCCGCGCCGGCTGGAGCCGGCCGAGCGGGAGAGCCTGATCTCGGCGGTGGTCGACGAGCAGCTGCTCATCCGGGGCTACCTCGACCGCCTCGACGTCGCGCCGGACGGCGCGCTGCGGGTGGTCGACTACAAGACCGGCGGCGCGCCCCGGGAGGCGTTCGAGGCCCGCGCGCTGTTCCAGCTGAAGTTCTACGCGCTGGTGCTGTGGCGCACCCGGGGGGTGGTGCCGCGGGTGCTGCGCCTGCTCTACCTCAAGGACGCCGAGGTCTGCGACTACTCACCGGACGCCGAGGAGCTGCTGCGCTTCGAGCGCACGGTGGTGGCGCTCTGGCAGGCCATCGAGCAGGCCACCGCGCGCCAGGATTTCCGGCCCCGGCCGAGCCGGCTCTGCGACTGGTGCAGCCACCAGGCGCACTGCCCGACCTTCGGGGGCACCCCGCCGCCGTTCCCGGACCGGTCGGCGGCCGCCGACCCGCTGCGCGACGCCCGCTCCGGCCCGGCCGCCCCCGGCGCCGACGAGTGAGCCACCGAGCGATCCGGCGGCGCGGGCGCGGGCGGCCCAGCCGCCACCTGCGTAGACCCCCGGCCTGACGCCCGCTCCGGCGCAGACGGGCCGCCCGCCGGTCCCCGGCCGTCGGTGCTCCGCTCGCTGCGCCCGTCCCCGCCGGCCAGCCCGACCCAGTGGCGGAGGTCGTCTCCTCCTGAGGAGGAGGCCGGGTTCACCGCCCGCGATGGCCTGGCGCGCCGGGCGGCGGCTATCGCGGTGTCCACTTACGTTCGTCGGATTGGTCGCTGCCGGAATTTGTCGTACCCGTTGGGTTGGGTGTGGTTGTGCCTCGTCGTCGGGATCCCAACGGGCCTCGGGTCGTGTATCGCACGGCTCGTGTAGCTCTGCGGGTGACGGCTGGGCAGCGGCGGCGGTGTTTCGGATTGCTGCGCTCGGCCGGTGACGTGTGGGCGTGTGTCCTGGAGGTCAACGCGTGGCGACGCCGTCGCCAGGATGCGCCGCTGGCTGGTTATCAGCAGTTGTGTCGGGAGTTGTCCGGGCCGGGGCCGGGCACGTTCGGCGAGTTGGACAGCACGGGTGCCCGGTCGGTGTTGCGGCGGTTCTCCGATGCGTGGTTCGCGGCGGCGAAAGCCCGCCAGGACGGTGACCTGTCGGTGCGGTTTCCGCGTCGTCGGCGGGCGTTGATGCCGGTGCGCTGGTATCACGGCACGTTCACCCTCGACGGCCGTCGGGTCCGCCTCCCCACGGCCAGGGGCACGTCGCCGTTGTGGGTCAGGCTGGCGCGGGAGGTGCCCTACCCGGTCGAGCAGGTCCGCTCGGTCACCCTGCTGTGCGAGGGCGGCCGGCTGTTCCTCGACGTGACCGCCGAGGTTCCGGTGGCAACCTATCCGGCGGGCCAGGGGCCGGACCCGGACCGGGTGGCGGGGGTGGATGTGGGGATCATTCACCCGTATGCGGTGGCCGGCCCCGCTGGTGAGGGGCTGTTGGTGTCGGGGCGGGCGATCCGCGCGGAGCACCGCATGCACCTCGCCGACACCAAGACCCGCCGCCGCGCCGTGGCCCGCAGGGCACCGAAGCCGGGCCAGCAAGGGTCACGGCGGTGGCGGAAATACCGGCGGCGGGCGCGGTTGGGGGAGGGTCGGCATCGGCGCAGGGTCCGGCAGGCCCAGCACGAAGCCGCCCGCACGGTGGTCTCGTGGGCGGTAGAGCAGCGGGTCGGTGTGCTCAGGGTGGGTGACCCGCGAGGGGTCCTCGACATCGACGCGGGGCGGCGGCACAACCTGCGGCTGCGGCAGTGGCAGATCGGCCGCCTGATGCAGGTCCTCACCGACAAAGCTGTCCAGGCGGGCATCACCGTCGACACGGTCAACGAGCGCGGCACCTCCTCCACCTGCCCCGCCTGTCTGCGGCGGGTGCCGAAACCCCGTGGCCGGACCCTGACCTGCCCGCACTGCAAGTTCTCCGGGCACCGCGACCTGATCGCGGCAGCCATCATCGCCACCCGCACCCCGGGCGGCGGACCCACCACCCCCACAGCAGCCGTCGCGCTACCCGAGGTGGTCAAGCACCGTCGAGCCGGCCGACACCTTCCCGGTGCCAGCCAGTCCCGGCGTGATCCCCGCCGCCCACCACAGGCGGCGAGAGGATCAGTTGGCCCGCGGAGGCCCGCCTCACCACCAGGTGGGGAGTCGCTCGCCCAAACGGCGAGGATCCACAACGGTGCATCGGAAACCCGGTGAACACGTTTAGTGGACACCGCACTAGCGTCGCGGTATGACCGACGGACCCGCGCGATGGTGGCAGCGCCGACCGCTCGCCGGTGACGCGCTCTTCGCCGCCGCCCTGGTGCTGCTGGAGATCGCCTTCCTGCTGCTCACCCCGCCGGAGTTCTGGCCCGGGCGGATGCCGGGCGCGCTGGCGTGGAGCCTGCTCGCGGCCGCCCCGGTGGCGCTGCGCCGGGTCGCCCCGTGGACGGCGGTGAGCCTGGCCGTGGCCACCCTGATGCTGCCGGTGCTGCTCAAGCTCGCCCCCGGCACGCAGGGCCTGGCGTTCATGGTCCTGACGTACACGATGGCCGCGCACCGGCCGGCGCGGCAGGCGGCGCTGGCCGCGGTGCTGCTCTGGGTGCCGGTGGGGGTGACCAACCTGGTCGCCCCGCCGGAAGGGGTGCTGGCGGTGGGCCCGGGCTACCTGCTGCTCAACAACCTGCTCATCGCCCTGTTGTCGTACGCGGTGGGGCGGGCGGTGCAGGCGCGGCGCACGTCGGTGCGGGCGCTGCGGGAGCGGGCCCGGGTGGCCGAGGAGAACCAGCGTTCCCTGGCCGAGCAGGCGGTCGCCGACGAGCGGCGCCGGATCGCCCGGGAGCTGCACGACGTGGTCGCCCACCACGTGAGCGTGATGGGGGTGCTGGCCACCGGGGCGCGTCGGGTGCTGCGCCGCGACCCGGACGCCGCCGACGAGGCGATTGCCACCATCGAGGACACCAGCCGGGTCACCTTGCGGGAGATGCGCCGCCTGCTGGACGTGCTGCGCACGGACGCGGAGCCGGCGGCGGACCTGACCCCACAGCCCGGCCTGGCGGGGATCGAGGCGTTGGTCGAGCAGGTACGGGAGGCGGGCCTGCCGGTGACCCTGCACGTCGAGGGCACGCCCGGGCCGGTGGAGGAGGGTGTGTCACTGACCGTCTACCGGATCGTGCAGGAGGCGTTGACCAACGCGCTCAAGCACGCCGGGGAGGCCACCGCGCAGGTGCGGCTCACCGTCGCCGATGGCTGGCTGACGGTGGAGGTCACCGACACCGGGCGCGGGCCGGGACCGGGACCCGACCGGATCGGGCACGGCCTGGTCGGCATGCGGGAGCGGGTCGGCCTCTACGGTGGGACCCTGCGGACCGGTCCCCGGCCGGGCGGCGGCTTCCGGGTGTCGGCGCGGATCCCGGTGGAGTCGGTCGGGGCCGCGGCATGACCCGGGAGCACCGGGCGGGCGCCGCCGGCCGGGCCACGCCGGCCCGGCACCGACGCGGGCGGCCGGGCCACCACCGCACGGGCGACCGACCGCACCAACAGCAGGACAGGGAGAGCTCATGAGCGACGGTACGGCGGCGGCACGGCCGGTGCGGATCCTGCTCGCCGACGACCAGCCGCTGCTGCGTACCGGCTTCCGGATGGTGCTGGGCACCGAGGAGGATCTGGACATCGTGGCCGAGGCCGGGGACGGCCAGGAGGCGGTGGAGCTGTCCCGGCGGCTGCTGCCGGACGTGGTGCTGATGGACATCCGGATGCCCCGGATGGACGGGGTGGCGGCCACCCGGGCCATCGTCGACGCCCGGCTGCCGGTGCGGGTGCTCATCCTCACCACGTTCGACCTGGACGAGTACGTGGTGGGGGCGCTGCGCGCCGGGGCGAGCGGCTTCCTGGCCAAGGACGTACCGGCGGAGGAGCTGGTGACCGCGATCCGCACGGTCGCCGCCGGGGAGGCGGTGGTCGCGCCGCGCATTCTCAAGCGGCTGCTGGACCGCTTCGCCGACGTGCTGCCCGATCCGGCGGCCACCCCGCCGAAGGCGCTCAAGTCGCTCACCGAACGGGAGCGGGAGGTGCTGGTGCAGGTGGCCCGCGGGCTTTCCAACGCCGAGATCGCCGCGGCGCTGTCGGTCAGCGAGACCACCATCAAGACCCACGTCGGGCACGTGCTGACCAAGCTGGGGCTGCGCGACCGGGTGCAGGCGGTGGTGCTGGCGTACGAGACGGGGCTGGTCCGCCCGCGACGGTGATCGCTCGTCAGGCTTCGCGCGGCGACGTGGCCAGGCTGGTCTGCCGGTCCGTCTCCTCGCCGCGCCGATCCACGCTGCCGATGGCGTCGACCCGGCCCCACCGCCCCGGGATGTCGAGCAGTTCGATGCGGCCGAACCGCTCGGGCAACGCCGGCCCGACCACCAGATCATCCCCGCACGGCTCGAGACCGAGCAGAGTGCGCACCAGCAGCAGGGGTGCTCCGGTCGCTTCGGACTGCGGACTGTTGGCCGTCGGGTACGGGACGGGGCCCCGGGTCAACTCGCGGTCGAAGCCGCCGAAGGCCTCCGGCAGCCTGCCCTGGAAGTGGTGCGACGCGTCGATGATCCCCTCGGCGATGCGGCCCGCCTCGCAGGTGAAGCCGTACCGGCGCAGCCCCCAGGCGATCAGGGAGTTGTCGGACGGCCAGACGGTGCCGACGTGGTACCCGAGCGGGTTGTAGCGGCCCTCCCCCTCGGCCAGGGTGCGTACTCCCCAGCCGGAGAAGAGGCGGGGGCCGAGCAGGTGTGCGGCGATCCTGGCCGCCCGGGACTCCTCGACGATGCCGCTCCACAACAGGTGGCCGATGTTGGAGGAGAGGGCGTCGACCTGGTGGCCGTCGCCGTCGAGGGCGAGGGCGTAGTACTCGCCGTCGGTGACCCAGAAGTCGCGGTTGAAGCGCTGCTTGAGCTCGGCCGCTTCGCGTTCGAGCCGGTCGGCGTAGTCGGGGTCGTTCCAGAACTGTCGGGCCAGCCGGGCGCCGCGGATCTTGGCGTCGTAGGCGTAGCCCTGCAGCTCACAGGTAGCGCGGGGCAGACCGGCCAGCCTCCCGTCACGGAACGAGATCGCGTTGGGGGATTCCTTCCAGCACTGGTTCTCCAGCCCGGTTCGTTCGTTGCGCCGCTGGTACCAGACGTAGCCGTCGCCCATGATGTCGCCGTACTCGTCGATCCAGTGCAGGGCCGCCCGCGCCTCGTCCTCGAACTCGCGTACCGTATCGGCGTCTCCGGTCCACCGCTCGTACTCGTCGAGCAGGGTCACGTAGAGCGGGGTGGTATCGGCGGCACCGTAGTAGGGGGCCTGCGGGCGTTCCTCGAACGCGACCAGTTCCCCGTAGCGGAACTCCCTCAGGATCTTGCCAGGCTCCTCGTCCCGGAAGTCGTCGAGCACCGCGCCCTGGTCGATGCCGAGCATGTGCAGGGTGGCAAGGGCGAGGCCCGGTGCGAACGGCAACGCCTGCAGGCTGGTGAAGATGGCTTCCCGGCCGGCGATGGTAGCGCTCCACGGAAGCCCCGCCGCAGGCAGCGTCTCGGCCGGTAGCGTCAGCGGCGAGTACCCCAGCGCGGCGAGATCGACCATGGTCCGCCGGTACGTCCGCTCCAGTGGCTCCCAGGCGCAGATCAGCTGCGGAGCCGCGCCGAGCCACTGTTGGAGGTTCCACTCGAGCCGGGACCTGTCCCGCCTGCGGCGGCCGGGATAAACATGCTCCCGGACGTCCTCACCGTCCGGGCGCAGCACCAGGCCTCGGACGTGCAGCGTCGTGCTCCACTGGCCGTGCGGTTCGATGCGAGTCTGGTACGTCAGCCCCCGTTCGTCGACCTGCGCCGGCTCGGTGGAGGAGATGACCGTCTCCCGGCGGAACGCGTCGCGCTGGTAGCCGAGATGCAGCCGGCCGTTCTCGACGCGCCGGTACAGCCGACCCTTCGGCGTACGCCCCTGGGCCGCCACGATCAGCGGCACGAAGTCGGAGTCCGCCTCCACGTGGACGGTGATCTCGGCCGGTTCGCCGGAGTGGTTGAGCACCGTCAACTGCTCCTCGAAGCTACCGGCCACCGACCGCTCCCGGATCACCGACACCTTCGCGTCGACGTAGTGGGTGGGTGCGCCGGGCACCAGGAAGAAACGCACCTCGAAGTAGGACGGGTCGTCCCGGGCGAGCGGGCTCAGCCGTTCACCGTTGAGGGTCAGCCGCCAGAGGGACAGGAACCGGGTGTCGAACGAGTAGAACCCGGACGGCGCAGTGGGCTTCGCCTCCAGGTCGCCACAGCCGTCGCTCAGCACGAAGATGTTGCCGTCGAGGATCCTGATCAGGTCCGTCTTCATCCGCGCCGCCCACGGTCACGGACGACGTCCCGCGGATGTCGCGCCCCGGGGGGAGGTGCGAAGAGCCGCTCCAACAGGACGATGAACCGAAACTTTCCCTCGCTCGTTATCTCGTTCCTCAGCCACGCCGGCAGCGGTTTGGCCTCGCCACGGACCATGCGGTCGAAGAAGGCACTGTCGGCACGGATGACGGCGTCGGCGTCGGCGTCCCGTTGTGACACGCGGACGGCACCGCCGCGGATCTCCACGAACCAGTGGTCGACCGCCTGGTCGTCTTCCAGGTCGAACCGGATGGTGCCGTTCGTCTTCTTCAGCACGCGTTCGTGGCCGTGTCGTTCGAGCGCGTCGAAGAATCTCCGGGTCGTCTCCGACATGGCACCACCACCCCCGGGCAGAAGAATCGCGACCAGGATTCAGGATCGCTCAGATTGCGGTGCCCTGACCTCACCCGGAACGGATGAGATCGACGGGCCACTCACGCAGGACACGGAGATTTCACCCGGTGCGGGTGATGCGGCGGTACGCCGCCACCGGTCATCGTGAGGGTGGCTGCTCGTCCGGGCTCGGGGACCTACCGGAGGAGACTCATGTCGAATCCCACCGCCAACTTTTTCGACGCGCTCGGCCGGCGGGGCCACGAACCCCTCCTCGAGGAGGCCGTCGGCAGCATCCGGTTCGACCTCGAACACGACCACGAGGTCGACCACTGGTTGGTGGTGATCAGACGCGGCGATGTCCACGTCTCGCGGGAGGAGAGCGGAGCCGACTGCGTGTTCACGGGCAGCAGAGCGGCCTTCGACCGGATCGTCACCGGCAGGTCGCACGTCTACGCGGCGTGGGTGCGTAACGAACTCAGGGCCGAGGGTGACGTGCGGCTTGGCCGTTTCCTCCAGCGGGTGATGCCGGGGCCACCCGGCGCGCACCACCCACGGGAGTTCGCCCGCCGGGAGAGCGGACCGGCATGAGCGACGGACTCGTTCGACTACTGGACGGCAACACGTTCGTGGTCAGTGAGGAGACCGGCGACATCGACGCGTCGCCGGCCATCCCGACCGGTTTCTTCTCGTTCGACACCCGGTTCCTGTCGAAATGGATCCTCTCCATCAACGGTGAACGGGTCAACGCGCTCACCGTTGAGGAGGTCGACTACTTCGAGAGCCGATTCTTCGTCGTCCCGACCGTCCTGACCCCGCTGGTGGACATCAGCGTGTCGGCCATTCGTGAGCGCTCGATCGGCGAGAGCTTCAACGAGCGGCTGACCGTGATCAACCACGAACCCGGGCCCGTCGATCTGCGAATCCGGATCGACATCGAGAGCGACTTCGCCGACCTTTTCGAGATCAAGGACGTGCGCAACAAGAAGGGCGGGCACTACGCCCGGATCGAGGACGGGTGCCTGCGGCTCGGCTATCGGCGGGAGGCGTTCCACCGGGAGACGTTGGTTTCCTCCACGGAGCCGGCGCACATCGACGAGCGGGGGTTGACGTACGACGTCCGGCTCGAACCGCACGGCGAGTGGGTCACCGACATCCACGTGCAGACCCTGGGCGTGGACGGACGTGATCTTCGGGAGACTCTGCAGGGCTCGCCCGGTCGGGCCCGCGGGCAGATGCGGCAGGACCTGGACCGTTGGCTCGCGGAGGCCCCCCGTCTTACCTGCGACTCCCCCGCGTTGGCGATGACCTACCGGCGCAGCCTGGCCGATCTCGCCGCGCTGCGCTTCATGCCGCTGACCGGCGGCGGACATGCCCTGCCCGCCGCCGGCCTGCCGTGGTTCATGGCGATCTTCGGCCGGGACAGCATCTTCACCAGCCTGCAGGCGCTGCCGTTCGTGCCGGAACTGGCGGTCACGACGCTGCGCCTGCTGGCGCTGTTGCAGAGCGTCGTCCTCGACAACTTCCGCGAGGAGGAGCCGGGGAAGATACTGCACGAACTGCGGTACGGGGAGACGATCGGCTTCGAGGAGCAGCCCCACTCGCCGTACTTCGGCAGCGCCGACTCCACGCCGCTGTACGTGATCCTGCTCGACGAGTACGAGCGGTGGACCGGAGACGCCGCCACCGTGCGGATGCTCGAGCGCTCCGCGAGAGCCGCGCTGCACTGGATCGACGAGTACGGCGACATCATGGGCGACGGCTACGTCTGGTACCGGCGCCGCAACGAGAAGAACGGGTTGGAGAATCAGTGCTGGAAGGACTCCTGGGACTCGATCTCCTTCCGTGACGGGAGGCTGGCCGGTCTGCCCCGCGCTACCTGTGAGCTGCAGGGCTACGCCTACGACGCCAAGATCCGCGGCGCCCGGCTGGCCCGACAGTTCTGGAACGACCCCGACTACGCCGACCGGCTCGAACGCGAAGCGGCCGAGCTCAAGCAGCGCTTCAACCGCGACTTCTGGGTCACCGACGGCGAGTACTACGCCCTCGCCCTCGACGGCGACGGCCACCAGGTCGACGCCCTCTCCTCCAACATCGGCCACCTGTTGTGGAGCGGCATCGTCGAGGAGTCCCGGGCGGCCAGGATCGCCGCACACCTGCTCGGCCCCCGCCTCTTCTCCGGCTGGGGAGTACGCACCCTGGCCGAGGGGGAGGGCCGCTACAACCCGCTCGGGTACCACGTCGGCACCGTCTGGCCCTTCGACAACTCCCTGATCGCCTGGGGGCTACGCCGCTACGGCTTCAGCCAGGAAGCGGGCCGCATCGCCGAGGGGATCATCGACGGCGCCGAGTTCTTCGAGGGCAGACTGCCGGAGGCCTTCGGCGGATACGACCGGACGCTGACCCGGTATCCCGTGCTGTACCCCACGGCGTGCAGTCCGCAGGCGTGGTCCACGGGCACCCCCCTGTTGTTGCTGCGCACCATGCTCGGCATGGAGCCGCGGGGGAACCACCTGGTGACCAGGCCGGCCGTGCCCCCGGGCATGGGCCGGATCGAACTGCTCGGCATTCCCGGCCGGTGGGGCCGGGCCGGCGCCCTGGGACGCGCCCGCCCGGAGCGGCGCTGACCGCTGCGCGCTGGCACCCGGACGTGCAGCCGGTCGGACCGCACAACGAGCCGGCATGCCCGCTCCGCGGCTGCCCCGCCCCACCACGAACACCGCTGCCGACGTCGGCTTCGCTCGCGATGGCCGGCCACACCTGGGCGGTGGCCGGCGGCTACGTCACGGGGCGTACCCGAGGAGCCGTCGGTGGGGCGACGGCCCGGTTGCCGTGGTCACCTACCGTCACAAAAGACGGCGCGGCGCGGTTGACCATGACGTGACGTCAGGTCCTAGCGTCGGTTCCGCCGCCGTCCCGGCGGGTGGAAACACGTTCGACCGGTCGCCGGCTCAGGGGCAACCCTGAGCCGGGCTCCGGGCCGACCCGCAGCGGGAAATCCGCGCCGCGTCCGCCCCTGGTCGGACGGATCCGGCGGGCAGGGCACGGAGGATGGGAGCAGCCCCACCGACCAGCGGGGGCGGCGGGGACACCGCAAGCAGACGGAAGAGGTAGATGACGTGACCGCGACGGTAGGCCGGCAGGCGCAGGCCGCGGCCCGGGCCAGCGACGTGTGGAAGGTGTACGGCAGCGGCGAGGCGCAGGTCGCCGCGCTGCGGGGGGTGAGCGCCGAGTTCGAGCGCGGCCGGTTCACGGCGATCATGGGCCCGTCGGGTTCGGGCAAGTCGACGCTGATGCACTGCCTGGCCGGGCTGGACTCGGTCACCAAGGGCACGATGCACATCGGCGACACGACGGTGACCGGGCTCGGCGACGCCGGCCTGACGAAGCTGCGGCGGGACAAGGTCGGTTTCATCTTCCAGCAGTTCAACCTGCTGCCGACGCTGACCGCCCAGGAGAACATCGTGCTGCCGCTCTCCATCGCCGGCCGCAAGCCCGAGCAGGCCTGGTACGACACCGTGATCGACACGGTCGGCCTGCGGGACCGGCTGGGGCACCGCCCGGCGCAGCTCTCCGGCGGTCAGCAGCAGCGGGTGGCGTGCGCCCGGGCGCTGGTCGCCCGACCCGAGGTGATCTTCGCCGACGAGCCGACCGGCAACCTCGACTCCCGCTCCGGCGCGGAGGTGCTCAACTTCCTGCGCAACTCGGTACGCCAGCACGGCCAGACCATCGTGATGGTCACCCACGACCCGACCGCCGCCGCGTACGCCGACCGGGTGATCTTCCTGGCCGACGGGCAGGTCGTCTCCGAGCTGATCGAGCCGACCGCCGACACCGTGCTGGACACCATGAAGAAGCTCGACACGTCGGCCGAGGTGGCGCGCTGATGTTCCGCGCAACCTGGAAGAGCCTGCTGGCGCGCAAGGTGCGCCTCATCCTCTCCGGCCTGGCCGTGGTGCTGGGCGTCATGTTCGTCTCCGGCGCGTTCGTGCTGACCGACACGCTCGGCCGCTCGTTCGACGCGGTCTTCGCCGACGCGTACGAGGGTGTCGACGTCAACGTCTCCGCCAAGCCGAAGATCGCCCTCAGCGAGACCGAGGGTGAGCAGGTGCCCGCGGCGATGCCGGCCGCGACGCTGGAGAAGGTCCGCACGGTCGGCGGGGTGGCCGAGGCCACCGGGATCGTCGCCGCGGACGGCGCCCGCCTGATCGGCAGCAACGGCAAGGTGGTCACCTCGTTCGGTCCGCCGCAGCTCGGCGAGAACTGGGTGGGCGAGAGCGACCTGGTCAAGCTGCGCGAGGGCCGCGAGCCGCGAGCCGACGACGAGATCGTGATCAACGGGGCGCTGGCGCAGGCCGCGAAGGTGACGGTCGGCGACCGGGTCGGCGTGCTGACCCTGGAGCCGAAGAAGGAGTTCACCGTGGTGGGCGTCTTCGGTTACAGCGGTGACCGGGACTCCCTCGGCGGGGCCAACGAGATCGCCTTCACCACCCCGGTGGCGCAGCGGCTGATGCTCGGCGAGCCGGACGTGTTCACCAACATCAGTGTTAAGGCCGCCGACGGGGTCGGCGAGGCCGCGCTGCGCGACGACATCGCTGCGGCGGTCGGCGGCGACTACGAGGTCAAGACGGGCGAGCAGCTCTCCGCCGACGCCTCGGCGGGGCTGAAGGAGGGGCTCTCCTTCTTCAACAAGATCCTGCTCGGCTTCGCCGCGGTGGCGCTGCTGGTCGGCACCTTCCTCATCCTCAACACCTTCTCGATCATCGTGGCGCAGCGCACCCGGGAGCTGGCCCTGATGCGGGCCATCGGGGCCAGCGGCCGGCAGATCATCGGCTCGGTGGTGCTGGAGGCCGTGGCGGTGGGCCTGATCGCCTCCGTGCTCGGCCTGGGCGCCGGCATCGGCGTCGGCGCGCTGCTGGCGTACCTGTTCGGCAAGCTGGCGGGCGGGCTGGCGCTGGCCGGCATCGGCGTGCCGGCGGCCGCGGTGATCGGCGCGTTCTCGGTGGGTCTGGTGATCACCGTGGTGGCGGCGCTGCTGCCGGCGCTGCGGGCGTCGCGGATCCCGCCGATCGCGGCGATGCAGGACGTGGCCACCCCGGACCGCCCGCTGACCAAGGTGACGGTGGCCGGCGCGATCGTCACCGCGATCGGCGGCACGCTGCTCTTCCTGGGGCTCAGCGGCAACGCCGGGGACAACACCCTGGCCACCATCCTCGGCGGCGTGCTGTTCGCCTTCATCGGGGTGGCGCTGCTGACCCCGCTGATCAGCCGGCCGGTGGTGTCCCTGCTCGGGGCGCTGTTCGCCTGGTCGGTGCCGGGCAAGCTGGGCCGGCTCAACTCCGGCCGCAACCCGCGCCGCACCGCGATCACCGCGGCGGCGCTGATGGTCGGCATCGCGCTGGTCACCGGCGTGACGGTGATCCTGGACTCGGCCAAGGGCAGCATCAGCGCGCTGGCCGAGGACCAGATCAAGGCCGAGCTGGTGATCGCCGGGGTGCAGGGCGGTCCCCGCCCGCCGAGCTTCGACCCGGCGGTGCTGGAGAAGGCGGCCGCAATCCCGGGCGTCCAGATGGTCGACGGCGAGTACGGCGACATGGCGGTGGTCAACGGCGAGCGCACCTGGGTGGCGGCGTCGAGCAACGTCGCGTCGCTGGAGCGGATCTTCGGGGCGAAGGCCACCGCCGGTGACATCAGCCGGCTGGCGCCCGATCAGATGCTGTTCAGCTCCGACACCGCGACGTCCCGCAACGTGTCGGTCGGCTCGAAGGTCAGCGTCCAGCTGTCCCGGGGCGAGGCCCGCACGTACACGGTCAGCGGCATCTACGAGAGCTCGCAGCTGACCAACCCGGTGGTGCTGCCGCCGCAGGCGGCGAAGGACTTCGCCATCCCGCAGCCGATCCAGGGCTTCCTGCAGCTCGCCCCCGGCACCCGGGTCGCCGACGTGCAGCCGCAGGTCGAGACGCTGCTCGCCGACAGCCCCGAGGTGTCGGTGGCCGACCGGGCCGCCTTCATCGAGCAGCAGACCAGCCAGCTGGACACCCCGCTGCGGATGATCCAGATCCTGCTGGCGCTGGCCATCGTGATCGCGGTGCTGGGCATCATCAACACCCTGGCCCTGTCGGTGCTGGAGCGGACCCGCGAGCTGGGCCTGCTGCGGGCGATCGGGCTGCGCCGGGCGCAGACCATGCGGATGATCACCGTGGAGGCGGTGGTGATCTCGGTCTTCGGCGCGCTGCTCGGCGTGGTGGTCGGCACCGGCCTCGGCGCGGCGGTGGTCGAGGCGCTCAAGGACGAGGGCATCACCGACCTGATCCTGCCCTGGGGCCAGATGGGGATCTTCCTCGGGCTGGCCGCGATCATCGGGGTGATCGCCGCGGTGCTGCCCGCGGTGCGCGCCGCGCGGATCAACGTGCTGGGCGCCATCGCGCACGACTGACCCGAGGCACGCCGCGACGAAGGGGCCCCGCCGACCGGCGGGGCCCCTTCGCGCGTGGTTCAGGCCGGCGGCTCGCCGAGCAGCGCGGCCAGCAGCTCCAGGTCCGCCGCGGTCAGGCTCTCCACCTGGTGTACGCCGTCGATCGGCGCGATCGGCACCTCCGCGGGGACCGCCAGCACCGCCGCGCCGGCGGCGAGCGCGCTGGCCACCCCGGTCGGCGAGTCCTCGATGGCCACGCACCGGCCGATCGGCACGTCCAGCAGCCGCGCCGCCGTCAGGTACGGCTCCGGGTGCGGCTTGGCCAGGTCCACCTCGTCGCCGCAGACCACCGCGTCGAAGCTGTCCCGCCCGAGGGTGTCCAGGGCCACCTCGACCAGCGGTCGCCCGCTGGAGGTGACCAGCGCGGTGGGGATACCGGCGGCGCGTACCGCCCGCAGCAGGGCCAGCGCGCCGGGCCGCCAGCGCAGCCCGGTGCGGAACAGCTCCAGGATCCGGGCGTTGATCCAGTCGATGCTGGCCTGCGGGTCCCGCTCCGGTTGGCCGAGGTCGTCGTGCACGATCCGCATCGACTCCGCCATGCTCGTGCCGATCACCGCGCGCCGCGCGGAGTCGGAGAGCGAGCCGCCGTACTCGGCCGCCAACTCGCGCAGCGCGACGTCCCACAGCTTCTCGCTGTCGACCAGGGTGCCGTCCATGTCGAAGAGCACGGCGGCGGGGTGTGGGCTGCTCAGCGGGGGCCTCCTCCGGCTGGGGTGTGTCGGGGCGATCCTCTCAGCCCGGCCCGGACGGCCCGCCGCCCTCCCCGCCGGAAGGTGACCTGGGCGATCCCGCTCAGCCGAGGTCGCAGGCGTCGAGGGAGTTCTCGTAGCCGCGGAAGAACGAGTCGGTGCGCTGCTCGGCCGTGCCGTGGGAGCCCTCCGCGAACCAGGGCTGGTCGGGGTCGTCACCGACGGCGAGCAGCCCCTCGCGGAACTCGTCGAGGTCGCCCGTGTCCAGCTTCAGCACGCCCGAGCGGACCGAGTCACCCAGGTACGCCCCGGCCATGCAGTCGGCCTGCAACTCCTGCTGGATGGTGAAGTTGTAGCGGATGCCGAGGCGTACCTGGATGCCGTGGGCGTACTCGTGGCCGAGCAGGTAGAACACGAACGCGTCGCCGACCTGGCGGAACGCGGCCACCGACCAGTTGACGTCGTAGGCGATGAAGTCACCCTGGGAGCAGTAGACGGCGTTGTTGCGCGGCAGCGCCTGGCCGCCGCAGGCGACCTCCCCCTCGCGCTGGTAGGGCACGATCCGGCGGATCGGGCGGAACTGCTGGCCGGAGGCTTTGAACTGGGCGCCCCAGTAGTCCTCGGCGATGTTCACCGCGTCGCCGATGTCGGTCTTGAACTCCTCGACGCTGGTGGTGCCGTCGGCCCGGGTGGTCTCCGCGCCCGGCGAGGAGGCCTGCCGGGACTGGCCCGGCGCCGGTTCGCGCGGCTCCTGCGGGCCGCTCTCCCCCACCCCGCCGACGGCGCAACCGGCCGCCACCACCAGCGCCACCACCGCCGCGGCGAGCGAGCCGCGCGACTGCGATCCCGAGCGTGCCGTCACTGTTGCCCTCCCAGGCGTCGCGGCCGATGCGGTCGGTGTACCCCGGCCGTGGATTGATCATGCCGGGCGACGGCCGCCGGGACCACGGGCGGACGGCCGGCTCAGCTGTCCCGGAGGTGAAACAGCGCCACCGCCCTGTCCGGGTCCAGGTGCAGCTGGAGGTGCCGGCTGCCGGCAGCACCCTCGTCGTAGGCCGCGCTGTGCCGCCACCGCACGCCCGCCGGCACGTACGGGGACAAGCCGGGCCAGACCGTCGGCTCCGTGCCCGCCGCCTTCCAGGGGTACGCGGCGGCCAGCGCCCGCGCGTCGGCCGGGCGCAGCCGCACCACTCCCTGGTACATCCAGTCCGTGGGCCCGGGCGCCCGGGAGCATGGGTTCGCTTCGGTGTCGACCTGCCAGTGCACGTCGAGGAAGTCACCGAGGCCGGGCACCTGCTCGGCGGGGAACCCGCGCTCGGTGCGGATCCTGGCCTTGTCCGCCGCGAACTGGTCGGGACAGGCCCGATCGGCGGCGACCTCCTCGCCGACCAGCCAGGCGACGCCGCCGCAGGCGGCCAGCAGCACCAGGATCGGAACGGCGGCCAGCAGCCACGGCACCCGACGGGTCCATCTCGTCACCGGCGGATGATAACGATCATCAGGAGCGTCCGTCGCCTCGACGGATGACGTCGCTCTGCGAGGCGTGCCGGTTCTGCTCGTAGCGCTGCTGCTCCACCACCGCCGCCCGCCGGGCGCCCGGGTCCTCCGCCGAGGCCGTCCGCTCCCGGTCGCGCCAGGCGACCCAGCCGACCGCCGCCGCCACGACCGCGCCGGCCACCCCGAGGATCACCCACACCGTCATAAGGATCCTCCGGAATTGTGGCCGTGATGGGTGACGTGGCCCTGGGTGGCGTGCCGGCCTGCTTCGTATCGCTGCTGCTCCGCAAGCGCAGCCTGCCCGGCCATCCGGTTCTCCGCGGAGGCGGTCCGCTCCCGGTCCCGCCAGGCGACCCAACCGACCGCCGCCGCCAGGACTGCGCCCAACACCCCGAGGATCCCCCAGGTCGTCGTCATGGATCCACGGTAGACCCGGATCGCTAGGCTGCGCACCGATGACGGGGACCAGCTTCGACGATCACGAGCGGGCACGCTGGACCGGGACGGGCGGCGGTGTACGAGCGCACTTTCGCCCGGCTCTGCGCGTACCCGGCAGAGGCGCTGCTGGACGCGGCGGGCGCCGGGGCCGGCATGCGGGTGCTCGACGTGGGCACCGGAACCGGCACGGTCGCGGCGCTGGCGGCCGGGCGCGGCGCGACGGTGGTCGCGGTGGACGCCGAGCCGTCGATGCTGGCCCGCGCCCGCCGGTGGGTGCCCGACGCCCGGCTGGTCCGCGCCGCGCTGCCGCACCTGCCGGTGACCACCGGCGCAGTGGACGCCGCCGTGGCGAACTTCGTGCTCAACCACGTCGGCGACCCGGCCGCCGCGGTGGCCGGGCTGCGCCGCACGGTACGCCCCGGTGGCCGGATCGCCGTCACCGTCTGGCCCTCGCCGCAGCCGCCCCTGCAACGACTCTGGGGTGAGGTGTTCGCCGACGTGAACGGTGGTGAGCTGCCGAGGGTGGCGGCGGAGCGGGACTTCCCGCGCACCGAGGAGGGGCTGACGGGTCTGCTCGCCCGGACGGGGCTGGACGACGTGCAGTGCCGGACGCTGACCTGGACGCACCGGGCCGACCCGGACGAGTGGTGGACCGGCCCGGCCAGCGGCCTCGGCATTCCGGGGCTGCTGTTGCAGCGGCAGCCGCCGGCGACCCGCGAGGCGCTGCGGCGCCGCTACCTGCAACTGTCCGCCCGCTACCGGGATGCCGACGGGCTGCTCGCCCTGCCCACCGCCGCGCTGCTCGCCTCCGGTGTCGTGAGCCGACCTGTGCCGACTAACGGGCCCGGGCCCAGGTCAGGAAGCGCTCGGTGAGGTTCTCCGGCACCGCGTGCCCGTTGAGCTGGGAGAGCTGCGCGCCGGCCTCGGCCATCAGGGTGCTCAGATAGATCAGCAGCGCGGTGCGGTCCTCGCGGTACTCGACCAGCAGCGCCAGCCGCGCCGGCTGGCAGGGCCACTCCGCGCCGCAGGCCCGACACCGCCACAGGGGGCGCATCGGCAGGTGCGGTCGAGACGCGCGGCTCACCTGGCCACCACCACTGTCCGGTCCAGCCGGACGAGCGCGAAACGCTCCCGCAGATCGACAGAGCCGTCCGGCCGTACGTCGCGGCCAACCAGCTCGACCCAGAGCGCGCCATCGACCTCGCGCCGGTCGAGCACCTCGCTGACATGCATGACGAGCGGCCTCCTGCCGAAGCGGTAGAAATTCTCGGGGACCGTGATCACGTCGCCGACGGTCACCAGCGGCCTCCGTTCGCCCGCCAGCGGCTTGCCGGGGTCTGGTTGCCCACCCGGGTCTGGTCCGCGGTCGCGAACAAGACGCTCGACGGCTTCGCCCGCCTGGCTCGCACGATGCCCGGCACCAGGCACGAAGGCGGGATCGGGGTCGCGGGCTTGCGGCGCCGGAAACGGAACAGCACAGGGGGCCTCCTCGGGATATCGGGGGCGGCCCCGCTTGATCGTCGAGGCGGCCCCAAACAAGTTCCGCTGACGGCTCCGACTACGCCAGCGGTAGCGCTGGTGACACTCTGCTGTGGAGGGCACTACGCTCGGAAGGCGTCTCGCAGGTCCGGGCTGAGCTGGCGGAACGACCATCAGACCTGTGGCGGCATGATTAGTTGATCACCAGTTTGGGGCACCCTGAATGGCAGATGTTCCGAGTCCGCTCGCCGCCTTCATCGTGGGCGAGATCCGCCGGGCCCGTGGGGCCGCCGGCTTGACACAGGAGGCATTCGGCCGAGCTGCGGGTTTCAGCGCGTCACATGTCAGCGCCGTTGAAGGCGGCACTCGCGCCCTGACTATGGACTTCATCAAGGGAGCCGATCGCGCGCTGACCAGCGGCGGCTTGTTCGAGCGCCTGGTGTCCAAGCTCGGTGCACCGTCGTGGTTCCTGCCGTGGCTCGACGCCGAGCGCGGGGCGACGCAGCTCCGGTACTTCGAGCCGAACCTGATCCCGGGTCTTCTGCAGACCGAGGCGTACGCCCGCGCCGTACTGCGGCTGGATCCACGCCTCAGCGACGACGAGGTCGAACGCCGGGTGGCCGCGCGCATCGAGCGGCAGGCGATCCTGGGCGGGGAGTCACCGCCTCAACTCGTCGTGGTCGTTGACGAGGCGGCTGTCCGACGCGTCGGGGACGGGTGCGAGAAACTGATGGGTGAGCAGATGTTGAAGCTTGTAGCCTGCGCCGAGCGACCTAACATCAGCATTCACGTCATTCCGCCGGAGGTCGGCCTTCACGCGGGCCTGTCCGGCCCGCTGTCGTTGGCACACCTGGCCGACGAGCTGGGTCGGCCACCTGGAGAGCCAACTGGGCGGCGATGTCGTAGATCGGCCGTCCGACCTGGATACGCTCTTCCAGCGGTGGGAGAGCGTACGCAACGAGGCACTGTCGCGGCGGCAGTCACTGGACCTGATCAAGGAAGTAGCGAATCAATGGACCTAACTGGTGCACGGTGGAGAAAGTCCACCCGTAGCGGTACCAGCGGCGGCAACTGTATCGAGGTTGCCGACAACCTCCCCGGCGTGGTCGCCGTGCGCGACTCCAAGGACTCCACCGGACCGACTCTCGCTTTCGCTCCCCACGCCTGGCACGCGTTCGTCGCCCACATCACCGCGCGGCCCTGACCGCCTCGCTGTCCGGCTCGGCCGGCCGGCTCCGACGTTGCCGGTGACGGCCCACCCGCGGCCGAGAGGAGCGACATCATGAAGTACATGATCATGCTGTACGGCTCGCAGCGCGACTACGACGCGATGGCGGGCCGCCCCGGCGACAACCCGCCGCCGATGTCGCCGGAGCAGGTAGCGGCGATGCACGCCCACATGGAGGCGGTGCACAAGGAGATCGCGGAGTCGGGCGAGCTGGTCGACGGCCGGGGGCTGACCGCCCCGGTGCACGCCCGGCGGGTCCGGGTGCGCGAGGGTGCGCCCGTGGTGACCGACGGCCCCTACCCGGAGACGCAGGAGGTGCTGGCCGGCTTCACGATCGTGGAGTGTGACAGCTTCGACCGGGCCACCCGGATCGCCGCGCGGTTCGTCAACCCGGACGCCGAGGGCGAGTACGTGGACGTGCGGCCGGTCGCCGAGGGCATCGAGGACCTCAACGGCTGATGACCGCCGACGCCGTCGAGGACCTGCTGCGCCGCCTGACGCCGCAGGTCCTCGGTGCGGTGGTGCGCCGCTACGGGCACTTCGACACCGCCGAGGACGCCACCCAGGAGGCGCTGCTGGCGGCCGCGACCCGGTGGCCCGTCGACGGCGTACCCGATGACCCGCGCGCCTGGCTGATCACCGTCGCGGCGCGGCGCCTGACCGACCTGCTCCGCAGCGAGCAGGCCCGGCGGCGGCGCGAGGACGACGTCGCCCGGCGGTTGCCGCCCGAGCAGTGGCTCGCTCCCCCGGCGGACCGCCGGACCCCGGAGGACGACAGCCTGGTGCTGCTCTTCCTCTGCTGCCACCCGGAGCTGCCCCCGGCCGCGCAGATCGCGCTGACCCTGCGGGCCGTCGGCGGCCTGAGCACCGCCGAGGTGGCCCGGGCGTTCCTGGTCCCGGAGGGCACGATGGCCCGCCGGATCACCCGCGCCAAGCAGCGCATCCGGGACAGCGGCGTGCCGTTCGGCCTGCCCACCGGCCCGGACCGGGCGGCCCGCCTGGCCACCGTCCGGCACGTGCTCTATCTGATCTTCAACGAGGGGTACGCCAGCACCGCCGGGCCGCTGCTGCGCCGGGTGGACCTGTCCACCGAGGCGATCCGGCTCACCCGGATGCTGCACCGGCTGCTCCCCGAGGACGACGAGGTGACCGGGCTGCTGGCGTTGATGCTGCTCACCGACGCCCGGGGGCCGGCCCGGGTCGGGCCGAACGGCGAGCTGGTTCCGATGGCCGAGCAGGACCGCAGCCGGTGGCGCACCGACCAGATCGCCGAGGGCCTCGCGCTGGTCAGCGCGGTGCTGCCGCGCGGCGACGTCGGGCCGTACCAGGTGCAGGCGGCGATCGCGGCGCTGCACGACGAGGCGACGAGCGCCGAGGAGACCGACTGGCCGCAGATCGAGGCGCTCTACACGGTGCTCACCGGCCTGTCCGACAACCCGGTGGTGGCGCTGAACCACGCGGTCGCGGTAGCCATGGCCCAGGGCGCCTCCGCCGGGCTCGACCTGCTCGCCGGGCTGGCGGCCGACCCCCGGCTCGCCGCCGACCCGCGGCTGCCCGCCGCCCGCGCGCACCTGCTGGAACGCACGGGCGACCTCGGCGCGGCGCGCGCGGCGTACGAGGAGGCGGCGCGGCGGTCGATGAACCTGCCGCAGCAGCGCTACCTTTACGCCCGCGCCGCCCGCCTGGCCGACGCCGGCTGAGCTGGTCTCACCACTGCCGGCCGGGCACCAGCACCCTGGTGGCGTGGGGCAGCGTGGTCAGGATCCGGCGACTCCCGGCGCCCCGCTCGACGGCGACCAACTCGGTCCGCTCCCGGTTCCGTCGGGTCGCCGACCGCCTCGGGCACAGCGACGCCGAGGCCGGCGACGCCGTCAAGCAACGGCGCGATCCGACGCACGAGTCGACCTGATCGAGACCGGTCAGGGTCGCGGCGCGGGTTGCACCAGGAACACCGGGTACCGGGCGGCGACCGCCTCGAACTCCGCCAGCGGGGCGCGCCGGTCGACCGGCAGGTGCGGCCGGGCGCCGGGGGCGAGGTGTAGGTAGCGGCGCAGGATCGGGGCACGCCGGGCGACGTCGACCTCCCGCAGCAGCACCTGCTCGCGCCCGCCGTGGTGCAGCACCGCCCGGCCGCCGGCCGCCCGCACGTTGCGTACCCAGTTGGCGTTCTCACCGAGCATGGAGACCAGGTAGCGGTCACCGTCGAGGTCGGCCACCACCACCGGCACGGCGATACTTTGGCCGGTGCGCCGCCCAGGTACCTCCAGGGTGACCGCGCGGCGCGGGGCGAGCACCCCGGTGGCGAACTGGGCGGCGTCCAGCCGGTTCATCAGCCGGGCCAGCCGGTTGGGGCGGTCGCCGGGGTACAGCCGGCGCTTGGCCTCGTACAGCAGCTCCATCACGCGACGCACGTCCACCTCCTGCGGTCCCACCGTCGAGTCTGCGCGCCGCCGACCGATGCGGGCAGGGGCGTTGGTCCCGGCCGGGTAATCCGGATGTCGCCACCGTACGCAGGCGGCACACTGTCGCCCGATGAGCGACGGCGACGAGCACGGCTGGTACTACGCCCCGTCCAGAACCCTCGCCGGGGCGTTGCAGCGGGGGTTGGGCCGTGGCGCGCACCGCGCCATGGTGGACCCGGCAGCCCCCGACCTGGTACGCGACTGCCTGCGCCGCGACCGGCGGTTCTGGTGGGTGGTGGACGAGCGCGCCGTCTACCTGGCCCGCCTGGTGCGGGACCTCGCACTGCCGCTGGAGCCGATCCTGCGCGACTGGTACGACTCGCCCGACGGGGAGCACGACGACGACAACGCCTTCACCGCGACCCTGGAGGTCCTCGACGTGCTGGGCCGGGCCGGCGCCGAGGAGGCGGTCGAGGGGGTGCGCCGGTACGTCCGGGAGGGGCCCCGATGGAACGAGGCACTCACGCAGGTGGCGCGCACGTGGCCCGGGGCGTGGTGGGACGACCTGTACCCGGCGGTGATGCGCCGGCCGGACGCGCTGGAACAGGCCCGCGAGTGGCGGCGGTGCCTGCCCTGGCGGGCCTGGGCGGAACGCGACCCGCGCATCGCCGACGCGGTGCGCGACGACGGACCGCGGCGGCCGCACCGCCCGGGGCGGGATGAGCCGTCGGCGGTGCTGCTGGAGATACTGCGCGACCGGGACCGCTCCGCCCAGTGGCGGATGGTCCTGCGCGAACTGGGCTTCCGCCCACCCGAACCGGCCCTGCTCGACATGGCGGAGGAGTTGGCCGCCGCCGGGCTGGCCGGTCCCCTGAGCCGGCCGCTGCTCGCCGTCGGCCCGCCGGCCCTGCCGGCCGCCCGCGCGTGGGTACGCGCCGACGCCCACCCGCTGACCTGGCCGGCCCTGCGACTGCTCGCCGCCCACGGGGACGCCGGCGACGTCCCGGCGCTGCTGTCCGGCCTGGACTGGTTGGACACGCACGACGACCGGTGCGGCTACGACCAGCTCGTCGAGGGGCTGGCCCGGATCGGCGGGGCGCAGGCACGGGAGGTCCTGCCCAGGCTGCGTCGGCTCTGGTTCAGCCCGCACTCCTACGAACGTGCCGCCTACCTGCGGGCGCACGCGGCGCTGGACCCGGCCGGGGTGCAACGGCGCTTCGCCGAAGGCCTGTGGGACTGCGAGGCGGACGTGCGGCTGCTGTCCGCCCGGCGGGTGGCGCTCGACGGCCCGGCCCGCGAACGGTTGCGGTACCTGCGCGACGACCCGATCGAGACGGCCGAGGTGCGGGCCGCGGCCGCCGAGCGCCTGGACGGATGAGGCCGCCGAGCGGTCAGTCGGTGAACCAGCCGAGGATCGGCGCGCCCCGATGATCGGGACGTTCCGCCCAGGCCCGGTCCCACTGCTCGGCGACGTCCGCGCCCGCCTGCGCCGCGCGCTGGTACCCGTCGAGCAGGTGGTGCCGCTGCCACGCCGCGGCCGCCTGCGCGGGCGTGAGCTGGTGCAGCGCGTACCGGCGGGGCCGTTCCGCCCACACCGGCCCGACCGCGACGTACCAGTGCTCGCCGCCGCGCCACTCGGCCAGGCCGTCGAGCGGCCCGTCGTAGAACTCCTGGCACCAGAGCATCCGCACGCCGTCGAGCTGGGGCCGGCCGGTCAGCACCGAGGCCTCATGGGTCCAACAGTCGTCCATATACCGCGCACGGTAGTCCACGGGGCCGGGCGTCACCCGCCGTCGCCGGCCCAGTCCGGGGCCGGGCCGGCGGTCGGGCCGGGTGGCGGTGGGGGCCGCACGAACGGCAGGGTGATCCCGTCCCGGTCGAGCACGGCGACGTAGTGGCCGAGCAGCGCGTCCAGTTCGGCGCCGAGGTGGTCGGCCCACTCCCGGGCCGTCACCAGGTCGCCGGCGCGCAACGCCGCCCGGACCAGCTCGACGTCCTCGCGCAGCACCGACAGGCTGTCGCCCTGGATCAGCACGCCGGGGAAACGGCGCGGGGGCAGGCGCAGCACGGCGGCGTTGCCACGGTCGTGCAGGTCGACCTCGATGCGTTCCACCCGCCGACCGTAGCCGCCGTCAGCCCTCGGCGAGGACCTCCCGCAGCCGGGCGGCAAACCGCTTCGGGTCCTCCACGAAGCCGATGTGGCCACCGGGGAACATCGCCGGCGCGGCGCCGAGCGCCTCGGCCAGCGCCCGGGAGGTGAGGTCGCAGACCTGGCCGGTCGACTCCTCGCCCAGGCCCACGACGACCCGGGTCGGGCCCTCCCGCAGCGCGGCAACGTCGGGCTGGAACCGGGTGGTCCCCCGGATCATGTGGACGTACTGGAAGTGCTCGTCGGCGGCGGCCTGCGGGGCGGGTTCGCCGCCGAACATGCCCTGGACCACGGGCTCGGGCAGCTCGATGTTCGCGTTGGCGAGGAACTGCCGCCCGGCGCCCAGCCGGTCCCCGGCCAGGTACGTGGCGATCATGGCGTCCTCCCGGGCGAAGCGGTCCTCGCGGTCGTCGAGCAGGCCGATCAGCGGCGGCTCGTGCGCGATGACGGTGTGCGCCCGCTCCGGGTGGGCCTGGGCGAGGGCGAGGACGGTCACCGCGCCGCCGCTGGAGCCGAGCACGGCGGCCGGGCCGGCGTCGAGGTGGGCGATCAGCCGGGCGACGTCGTCGGCGCGCAGCTGTGGGGTCGAGTCCTGGTGCGGATCGTGCAACAGACTGCGGTTGATGCCCCGCGGGTCGGTGGTGAGCACCGTGTGGTCGACGGCCAGCAAATCGGCCAGCGGCGCGAACGCCCCGGCGTCCATCGGGGCGGCGACCAGCGCCACCAGCGGCCCCTGTCCGCGTACCTCGTAGTGCAGTCGCCCGTCGGGGACCGCCAGGGTCGCGGTGGTGACAGGTGCGGTGGATGTGCTGCTCATCGGGTCCTCCCGGGTCGTGGCGTGCGCGTTCGGAGTGGAGACTTCCGTCGTACGGCAGAATCATCGCTCGTGAGGGCTGTTTCTCCGCGCGTCGCCGACGACGCCCGCGACGCCGGGCTGGACCGGGCGCGCGAGGGCGACCAGGCCGCGTTCGCCGACCTGGTGGCGCCACTGCGTCGCGAGCTGCACGCGCACTGCTACCGGATGCTCGGCTCCGCCCACGACGCCGACGACGCCCTTCAAGAGGCGCTGCTGCGGGCGTGGCGCGGGTTGCCGCGCTTCGAGGGGCGCAGCTCGCTGCGCTCCTGGCTGTACACGGTGGCCACCCGCACCTGCCTGGACGCGGTGGCCGGGCGCGCCCGCCGAGCGCTCCCGGTCGACCTCGGCCCGGCCAGCGAGCGGGCGGTGCTGGACAGCGCCCCGGCGGGCCACGTCGCCTGGCTGGGCCCCTACCCCGACGCCGGGCTCGCCGACGGTCCGGCCGCCCCCGACGTACGCTACGAACAGCGCGAGGCCGTCGAGCTGGCCTTCGTCGCGGCCCTGCAGCACCTGCCGGGCAACCAGCGGGCGGCGCTGCTGCTCTTCGAGGTGCTCGGCTTCTCCGCCGCCGAGATCGCCACCATGATGCGCACCTCGGTCGCCTCGGTGAACTCCGCGCTGGCGCGCGCCCGACGGCTGGTGGCCGACCGGGTGCCGCCGGTCAGCCAGCAGCGGACCCTGCGTCGCGTCGACGACACCCGGCTGCGGGAGATCGTCACCGGCTACGCGACCGCCCTGGAGAACGGCGACACCGAGGCGCTGGTCGCGCTGCTGACCGAGGACGTCACCTGGTCGATGCCGCCGCTGCCGCAGTGGTACCGGGGGCTGGCGGCGGTCACCGACTTCGCCCGCGAGCTGCCGATGACCCGGTGCGGGAGCTGGCGGCACCGGACGACCGGCGCGAACGGGCAGCCGGCGGTGGCCTCGTACCTGCGCACGCAGGACACCGGCCACTACCTGGCCTGGTCGATCAACGTGCTGACGCTGGGGCACGGCCGGATCGCCGGGATCACCTCGTTCCTGGGGGCCGAGCACTTCGCCGGGTTCGGGCTGCCGGGCTCGCTGCCACCGGAGGGCGAGGACGGCAGCATCTCGCGGCCCCGGTGACCAGGGCGGCACGAAGGCGCTGTCCCGCCGGTGACGCGGGCCGCCGCGCAGCTAGCCGATGCGGTCGAGGAAGCCCAGCACCCGCTCGGTGAGCAGCGTGGCCGCCGGCTCGTGGTGGGAGGGCAGGCTGCTGTCGGCGAACAGGTGCTGCGGGCCGGGGTACAGGAACAGTTCGGCGTCCGGGGCCGCCGCGACGAGGGCGCGGGCCGCGTCGAGGTCACCCTCGTCGACGAAGAACTCGTCGGCGTCCATCCCGTGCACCTGGACCGGCACGCCGGCCGGCCACTCCCCGCCGAACTCGGACGTCGGGATGCAGCTGTGGAAGAGCAGGGCGCCCTTCGCGCCCGGTCGGGTCTGGGCCAGCAACTGGGCCGGCATGACCCCGAGCGAGAACCCGGCGTACACCAGACCGTCGGGCAGCCCCTCGGCCGTGAGCCGGCCGCGCTCCAGGATAACGTCGAATCCGACCGTCCGGCCGTAGTCGAGGCCCTCCCCCAGGGTGTCGAAGGTCTTGCCGTCGTAGAGATCCGGGGTGTGCACCGTGTGCCCGGCTGCCCTCAGCCGGTCGGCGAAGTCGCGGACCCCCGGTGTCAGCCCCTGCGCGTGGTGGAACAACAGCACCTCAGCCATGCGACGTCCCTCTCCGTGGAATCTGCTCGTGCGCGACGTCCAGGATGATGCCTGGCACGCCCGACATTCTGGTGAGCGGCACGGCCCTGGACGGCCGGTAAATCACGGGCGCTGCCGCCGGATCCGGCGGTACGGTCCGGCGATGCGGGATGCGGACGGCTACTTCGGCGAAGCGGTGGCGGCGACCTACGACGACCGGACCAGCGAGATGTCCGATCCCGCCGTCGTGGCGGCCACGGTCGACGTGCTGGCCGAACTCGCCGGCGCCGGCCGGGCCCTGGAACTGGGCGTCGGGACCGGACGCGTCGCGCTGCCGCTGGCCGCCCGCGGTGTGCCGGTGCACGGCGTCGACCTGTCCCGGGCGATGGTCGACCGGCTGCGCGCCAAGCCCGGCGGCGACGCGATCGGCGTGACGATCGGCGATTTCGCCACCACCCGGGTGGACGGGACGTTCTCGGTGGCGTACCTGGTCTTCAACACGATCATGAACCTGACCACCCAGGAGGCCCAGGTGGCCTGCTTCCGCAACGCCGCCGCGCACCTGGCCCCCGGTGGCCGCTTCGTGATCGAGGTCCTGGTCCCCGAGCTGCGCCGGCTCCCGCCCGGCCAGAACGTGGTGCCCTTCCACGTCTCCCCGACCGAATGGGCGTACGACATCTACGACGTCGCCACCCAGGCGACCAGCTCCAACTACGTCCGCATCGTCGACGGTCGCGGGGAGTACCGGTCGATCCCCTTCCGGTACGTGTGGCCGGCGGAACTCGACCTGATGGCCCAGCTCGCCGGGCTGCGACTGCGGGACCGCTGGGACGGGTGGAACCGGGCACCGTTCACGAGCGAAAGTCGCCAGCACGTCTCGGTCTGGGAGAAGCCCGCCGACTGAGCGCTGTGCGATCCTGACGGATACCCGTCCGGGTGAGCGGGGAGATCCGATGGCGACCCTGATCCTCAGCCGACCGCCGCACGACTCCGCCCTGCTTCGGCGGATCCGGGTGACGGTGGACGGACGCCAGGTTGCCGGGCTACGCCCGGGCCGGTCGGCGAGCGTGAGCGTGGAGAGCGGTCAGCACGTCGTCCAGGCGAGTCTGGACTGGACGCGCAGCGAGGCGCTGACCGTCCGGGTGGGTGACGAGGAGACGGTGGCGCTGGAGGTGTCGTGCCCGGTGCGCGCCTACTGGCAGACCTGGACGGCACCGTTGCGAGCGTTGGACATCCGGCGGGTCTGAGCTGGACGACGTCGCCCGGGACGTCGGCGGCACCTGCTCTTGTGCCTCCCGAGCCGCTCGGACCACCTGCGGCGTACCGCGGTGACATGATGGGGCATGCCCGCGATCGAAGTGGTGCTCGGTGACATCACCGACGAGGACGTCGACGCCATCGTCACCGCGGCCAACGAGTCGCTGCTGGGTGGCGGCGGTGTGGACGGGGCGATCCACCGCGCGGCCGGACCGCGACTGGCCCGGGCGGGTGCCGCGCTGGCGCCCTGCGAGGCCGGCGACGCCGTCGCCACACCGGCGTTCGACCTCGACCCACCGGTGCGCCACGTCATCCACACCGTCGGCCCGGTGTGGGAGGGCGGCGGCCACGGCGAGGCCGAGATCCTGGCCTCGTGCTACCGGCGCAGCCTCGCCGTCGCCGACGAGATCGGCGCCCGCAGCGTCGCCTTCCCCGCCATCGCCACCGGCGTGTACGGGTTCCCGCCCGAGCAGGCGGCGACGATCGCGCTCTCGACCATCAGGGCCACGCCGACCCAGGTCGAGCGCGTCCGCCTGGTCGCCTTCGACGAAGCGACGTACCAACTTTTGACCACCGCGGCGCGGGCGTGAACCGCGACCGGCGGTGAGGCCGGCGGTCACATCGATCCGCTGAGCAACGGCGCGTCGTCGTGGCGCGGCCGCCCGGGGTCGCTGCGCCCTGCGGGCCTCGCGTACGCAGTTCGACAATCGCCGGTCGCCCCACGTCGCGTCGACTGGCGTTGAGCGGGGCGGTGTGAAGCCGCGCGGGAGCACCGAACCTGCCCTGTCGGCCTGCGGTTCCCGATCCCCGGCCGACCGCCCCTGCCCAGGTACGACGTGGTGCCGGAGCACCTGGCCGAGCGGTACCAGCAGATCTACGTCCTCACCCTGGGCGAGCTCATCCTGGTCACCGTCCTCACCCTGAGCGACATGCCGTTCGGCGCCGGCCGGATCACCGCGTTCGCCACCGCGTTCGTCGCGGCGGTCCTGCTGTGGTGGAGCTACGCCCGGGGAGCCGGCGCCCGGCTGAGTACCGCCATCGAGCGGTCCCCGCACCGGGAGCGGCTCGTCCAGACCAACCCGTACGTCCACTGGCTCATGGTGGTGGGCGTGGTCGGCGTCGCCGCCGGATTCATGCGGATCATCGAACATCCCACGCAGCGGCCGGACGACACTCTGACCGCGCTCATCCTGGGCGGCGCCGCGCTGTTCCTGGTCGGCGGGCCACCCTCGACCACGAGGTCCTCGGACGCATCCCGCTCTCGCACGTGGTCGGCGTGCTCGCCGCCGTCGGCATCGCGCCGGCCGCCCCGCACCTGTCGAACCTGGTCCTGGGCTTCGGCACCACCATCGTCCTGCTGGGAGTCGCGGCGGTGGAGTTCGTCAGACGGCAGCGCGCGGACGGGTCTGCGGCCCCGGATGAGGGCGAACGCCCGCCATGTCGCCCGGAAGACCGACCCTGACGCCGGCAGGCGTCCGGCGTTCGCGTGGATGCTACGGCGCAACTCCTGCCGACGTCGGCAGCTGAGGGCGCGACCTCCCGCCACTTACGGGCTGGTCATCCACTTCTGCCGAGGCCAGGGCGTCGATGTATCTCGCTTGCCCGGGCGAATCTTGACCGACAGGATGCGGGACATGCTCGCCGATCTGTGGCCGCTGTCCGGTCTCACCATCGTCACACCGCACCTGCAGCCGCGCCTGCCAGGCGAGGAGGAACTGGCTGCGCTAGCCGATCTCGCAAACCAGGGCGTGCATCGCCCCGGCGAGCGGCCGTTCCTGACCCCGTGGACCGACGGCAGCCATGCCGACCGGGCGCGGTTCGTCCTGCAGGAACACTGGGACCAGCTCGCCTCCTGGGACGTGGCAGCGTGGCGGCTCGGGATGGGCGTCTTCCGGGCGGGCCAGCCGATCGGCAAGGTCACGCTTTCGCGCACGAGACTTCCCGGTGGTCAGACAGGTGACGACCTCGGCCTGGCTCGGCGTCGATCATCAGGGCAGAGACTATGGAACGGAAGCGGGAGCCGGACTGCTCACCCTCGCTTTCGATCATCTCGGCGCCACCGCCGCACTGACCGAGGTGTTCCAGGACAACCACTCCTCCCAGGGCGTATCGCGCAAACTCGGCTACGGGCACGGCGGGATTTCCGTCGATGCGCGCGACGGTGAGGCCGTCGTCTCCGACCGCCTGCGTCTGACCCTGCAGCGGTGGCGCCAGCACAAGCAGCCAGCCGTCACGGTCGACGGCTTGGACAGCTGCCGAGCCTGGTTCGGACTCTGATCCAGGCATCCGGATCTGCCGCCGACCGCGCCCTACGCAGTGTCACCACAACCGGACCGAGCCGGCGACCGGTCGTGCCAACGACAGTGCTACGGAAGACTCGGTCTGTCGGGCGTGCACTGGTGTGAGGCGTTGACAGACGGCGGTTGTCTGATCAATCGAAGTCGTTGCCGGTGAGGACCCAAGCGATGCCCTGCTCTGGGTCTTCCATCGCGAGGTGCAGGTACCAGATCTCGTCGTCGGGCTCCTGCCAGGCAACGCAGTGCAGGCGTTCGACAAACGCTGTGACGATCTCCGGATCTGCGGGAGGAGTCAACCCAGCCATTGCGGCGAGTGCCTTCCAGAGAGCTGCCCGTCCCAGCGCCTGTCCGGTTCGCCGCTGGTAGGCCCGTTCACCGGCGGCCAGGTGCACCAAGCTGGGGTAGACATCGGCAAAGAGCACCTGGGATCCCTCGTGGCCCCGCCGGCCCTGCCACCGTTGGCCCCTAGGCATCGTGGCCTGGTCAGTGGCGACCATCGAGGCTGCCTCCCACGCAGTGCCGTGGAACGCGTATGCCTGGGCGGCCGATGACAAACCGTCCAGGATCGGCACCGCGTCATTCTGTGCCGGCCGTACGGTGGTCGTGGGCAGCGGCATCGGGTCGGCCAGGTGGTTCGGATAGGCCCATATGGTGCAGCCCGACATGCCGGTCCGGTCGTACTCGGGAATGTCCAATGTGCTGTACCAGGTGGCAGCTTCCCACTGGTGAAGGCACAGCGGGGCACCGAGCAGTTGTGAGTCCAGGTCGATGGCGGCGCGGAGGTCCTCGCCGTGCAGCACGCGAGTTTGGGCCGCCAGGTGCCGCGTACGCGGGTTGGTCAGATGTGGGGATAGTTCTCGCCACGTACGGTGCTGCGCTACCACCTCCCACAGCGGCCCCGGGTAACCCTTGTCGTCGTCGGGGAACAGTTCCGCAGCGGCAGCGGCGATCCCGGCCGGCGCTTCCAGTGCCACGACGTGGGCCACCTCCCGCCGCTCGTCCAATGGCGCCCCATCGACTGTGGCAGCGAAATTCAGCAGGTCATGCCAGCGTCCAGCGTCGGCCAACAGGTCCAGGCTGCGGTACGAGACAGCAGGTGAGGTCACGGCGTCATCCTGCCGACCCGCAAGGCCCGAGGGCGCGTCAGGGTGTCTTCGTGAAGTCCGCCGCGGACGTGGGTGGGCGGGCGTCACGTCGAACTCGGCCTGCGGCTGCGGGACCTAGATAGTCGGTACCCGCGAGCAGGGGCAGGCAGGCCGTCCTCAGCTGCCGCTGGTGGGTGCCGACGGATCGCGCCGGGTCGGGCGAGGAAGGCGGAATCACGATACGGCGCTACCGTCGGCCTTTCGATGTTCGGCGATTCGGCTCCTGCCGAGAGACTGCCGGAGGACCAAGACTGAAGCGATGTCTCACGATATCGGGGGTGCGCCACGCGCCCAGATAGCAATCACTGCTCTGCTCATCGTCGCCGGCACGCTCATCCTCTTCGTCCCCGCCGGTGACGAGGGCCGAGTCCTCGTGCCGATCAGCGAAGGTCACGGACTGTCCGCCGTAGACGGGGTCGGCGCGGCACTGCTGGCGTTGGGCGGCACCTGGCTGGAAGTGCTCGTGGTACGGCGCCTGCCGTACCTCGCGCTGCCCCCACGGGCCTTGTTCGGACTCGGCGTGCTGGCCGGCCTCGGCATGGGGCTCCTGATCGCCTCGGTCTTTTCGGGGTTCTTCTGGTGGTGGGCTGTCGGCGCCACCGCACTTGGCGTTGCCGTCCTCGTCCTCGCGCCCCTTACAGCGCGCCGTTGAGGTCGCTGACCGTACGTCCGCTTCTGGCACCCCTCTGTGTCAAGTGATGATCAAGAGGGATGTTCTAGGCTGGGGTGTGGCGGGTCCGGGAAGTGACTTTTCCGAAGTGTCGATCTCGGGGTTCAGGTCGGCCGCGCTGGATTGCAGAGTCGCCCCCGCGTGTCCTCCCGGACCCGTCCTGACCAGCTTCGCGTCGGCTGTCATCTGCCGGTAGACGATGTCGGACAGGCGCCGCTTGAGTGCCCGTAGGGCCTCCATCGGGGTTTTGCCCGCGGCCAGTCTGCGCCGGTAGTAGCGGCGGCCTTCGGTGTCACGGCGTAGCTGGACGATGGCCATGATGTGCAGCGCGCGGTTGATGCGCCTGTTCCCGGCTCTGGAGAGGCGGTGGCGGTTCTGGTCGCCGGACGAGGCGTCGATCGGTGCGGTGCCGTTCCACGAGGCGAAGTGGGCGCGGCTGGGAAACCGGGCGATGTCTGCGATGTCGCCGATCAGGCGGGCGGCGCCGGAAGGGCCGATGCCGGTCAGGTCCATCAGCCGGCTTCCGGTGTTGTTGACCAGGTCGGTGAGTTCCTGTTTCGCGGTTGTGATCTTCTTGTCGATGACGACGAGTTCGCCGATCAGTTCGGAGGCCAGCCGGCGGCGGGTCTTGCCGACCACGTCGCGCGGGCGCACGGTGCCCAGCAGGGCGCGGGCCTGCTGGGCGGACAGGTCCTTTTTCGCGCCGCCGGCACCAGTTCGAGTAGCAGGTGGTGCAGCCGGGAGACCACGTCGGTGCGGGCCCGGCCGAGCTGGTCACGGCGGTCGACGAGCAGCCGTAACGCGACTGTGGTGTCGTCGGTGACGACCTGCCGCAGGCCTTCGGTGCGCAGGGCGACCACAGCGACGCTGCGGGCGTCGACCGGGTCGGTCTTGCGGCCCTGGCCGGTGGCGAACACGCGGGCCCGGGCGGACAGCTTCGCGGGAACGTCCACGACGGTCTCGCCGTCGGCGACCAGGCGTTGAGCGACGTGCCGGCCGATGCCGTTGCAGCCCTCGACCGCCCACCGGCGGTCCTTGTGCTTGCGGCCGGCGCTCAGCATGGCCTGGTAGCCGTCGCGGTCGGTGCCGAAGCGGCCCTGCCCGAGGGCCTTCTCCCGGGTGTTGATGATTTCGATGGTGGCGGAACGCTTGTGCGGGTCCACGCCGATGATGACCTGGGCCATCGTGTCCTCCCTCGATCCGACGGTGTTCGTGGACGGGAGGGCAGCGCTACCTTGAGCCGGGCAGTCCCCTCTTGAGCCTCTCACCGCCGCGGTGACCGGCGGGGCGCACGCCAGATGAGAGCCACACCAACCTGCGGTGGGCAGCCGCGATGAGAGCGACTCCGCCGGTCACCTCGACCAAGCCTGGCCTGGCTGCGGTCGTAGCACCAGTCAACAGGTAGCCGCTTGGCGTGTCAGTCCGGTGACGAGCGCCATCGGTCGAGGTCGGCCCACGTCGTGTGCAGGGCGACGGCAAGGTGGCCGCCGAACGTGACGGTTCCCTCGTGCGAGGCGTATGCGATCCAGCTCAGTGTGTCGTCGCTCCATACACCCTCGACGCCGGCATAGCGGGGCGCGACAATGTCCACGTCAACGAGGTAGTCGGTGCCGTCCTCGCGCAGTTCCATCACCCGCCGCCCGCCCATCTCGCGCAACTCGCGGCGTACGTGAGCGATGCCCTGCTCGTCCCACATCGCCGCCTCGGCCAGCACCAGGACGTCCGGCGGGATCGGCTCGGCCAGTAGCGGATACCAGCACCTGTCCACCAGCCCCCACCACCGCCGCAGCTGGTCCTGCCGTGCGGCCGCCTCGGCCGGCGTCAACACCCGCCGGTAGGCCAGCGGTTCCACTCGAAGGTCGCCGCCCGCCAGCCAGCCGTTCACCGTCGATCGGAAGAGCCGACGTTCAGCGGCCATCGCTTCGGCCTCCACCTCGTTACCGGCCGGCTGGGTGAGCGGCGAGTGGGCCCCGTCGGCCGCCGCGACCAGGGCATCGACCAGACCGGCCAGCTCCGGCAGCAGATCCGGATCCAGCCGCTCGATCTCCACCAGGATCGCCTCGACCACGTGGTAACGAGGAAAGAGCCGCCACGCTTCGGGCTGGTAGCGGAACCCGTCCTTGACGCCGCCCTGGTTTGGCAGCGCTGCGTACTTGCGCGTCAGCTCGTCGTATCGCTCCATCAACCACCGACGTGCCGCCGTGTGCAAGGTCAACGAGTCCACGGCACAGAATCCCACGAGCCCATCGGCGACGTACTGTCATGCCGCTCACCGCACGCCTCAGCGGCGCAGGGCGGTCTCCCGCCCCATGTGCGAGAGCTTCTCGGGATTGCGCACGGCGTAGAGCCCGGTGATGAGCCCGTCGTCGATGCGCACCGCCACGACGGTGTCGATCTCGCCGGCCTGCCAGAAAATCAGCGCCGGGTAGCCGTTGACCTGTGCCGGCCGCAGCGACGCGGTGTCGGCAATCCTGCCCAGCCCGGCAACCAGCAGGCGCGCTACCTTGTCGGCCCCCACGATGGGACGCGGGACGGCCTGCTTGACTCCGCCACCGTCACCCAGGAGGACGACATCCGGTGCGAGGATGTCGAGCAGGCTCTGCAGATCGCCCGTTTCGGCCGCCCGCCGGAACGCCTCGAGCGCGTCTCGGGTCTCGGCCGCGGAAACGACCCCGCGCGGCCGGCGCGCCGCAACGTGGGCCCGTGCCCGGTGCGCGATCTGGCGGACGGCGGCCTGGCTCTTGTCGACGGCTTCGGCGATCTCGTCGTACCCGACATCGAACACCTCGCGCAGCACGAACACCGCCCGCTCGGTCGGCGTGAGCGTCTCCAGCACCAGCAGCATCGCCATCGAGACGCTGTCGGCCAACTCGACGTCCTCGGCCACGTCGGGCGTGGTGAGCAGCGGCTCGGGCAGCCAGGGACCGACGTAGGACTCCCTGCGGCGGCCGAGCGTACGCAGCCGGGCGAGTGCCTGGCGGGTGGTGATCCGGACCAGGTAGGCACGCTGATCCCGCACCGCGCCGAGATCGACGCCCGCCCACCGCAACCAGGTCTCCTGCAGCACGTCCTCCGCATCGGCGGCCGAGCCGAGCATCTCGTACGCGACGGTGAAGAGCAGGTTGCGGTGGGCGAGGAACGCCTCGGTGGCGAGGTCCGGGCGGTCGTCGCGGCCGCTGCCCCTGCCACGATCGTCGGGTGCGGTCTGCGGCGTGCCGACCATGGGTGACTCCTGTTCGCTCGCGACTGTGTCACCCATCAGATGCCGGGCCCGGCAGTTGTGTGACACCGAGACCTCGTTGTGGCGGGGGTCACGTCATCACGCTGTCACAGGGATCTGATCGCCGGCATCTCGTGTTCGTCCAGTGCCACACCACGAGGAAGGGCGAAATCATGGACGCTCGATTCAACATGCTCGACAACGAGATCGCCGTCAAGTTCTTCAAGCGGTTCGCCAACGCGAGCATGGTGATCCATCAGTCGCCGCTGCCGAAGTCCACGCAGGAGCTGGTGTCGCTGCGCGCCAGCCAGATCAACGGCTGCGGTTGGTGCATCGACATGCACACCAAGGAGGCCGCGGCCGCCGGGGAAAGCTCGGTTCGGCTCAACCTGGTCGCCGCCTGGCGCGAGTCCACCGTTTTCACCGAGGCCGAGCAGGCCGCTCTGGCGCTCGCCGAGGAGGGCACCCGGCTCGCCGACGCCCACCACGGCGTGTCCGACGAGACCTGGGCACAGGTACGCAAGCACTACGACGACGACCAGATCGCCGCGCTGGTCTCCCTGGTCGCCCTGATCAACGCGGCCAACCGGCTCGCCGTGATCGTGCACCAGCAGGGGGGTTCCTACGAGCCCGGCATGTTCGCCGCCGCCTTCAACTGACCGGCAGACGAATCCGGTCCGGCCCAGGATCATCCGATCCTGGGCCGGGCCCGCGCATTTCCGACGTCACTTGGCGTAGCGATGCGGAAGGCCCTCGGCGTACCGGCCTTAATCGGGCCGAATCGCCCCGGACCTGCGCTCGGCTCTGCCGTCGACGGGACGCGGCAGATGCCAACGCCGCATGGGTTCGCCGGGTCGCGGCGTACTCCGTTTGCCCCTAGCGTGCTCCCGTGGGCGTGGTTCAGAACAGCGGAAGCGTACGTCTGTGCAAGATCAAACGCCCCGGAGGCGTCTTTTGGTTTGATCTCCAGCAGGTCCTTCAGGACCGTGACGGGACGTGGCTGCGGGGCCCGGCCGGTTCACCATGGGGTGCTCCGCATGACAGTGGCGCTCTTCCGGTACCCGTCGTGGTGTTGCTCGCGGCGGGCCGTCCGTGGGCGGCGTGGTGGGTCGGCGATCCTGCTGATCGGCGGCTTGAGATCGACGTGTGCCTCCCGCCGGAGCGTACCGAAGCAGGCTGGCGGTATATCGATCTCGAACTGGACCCAGTGCTCCACGAACGGGATGCGAGTGTCGAGATCCAGGACTGGGACGAGTACGAACAGTCGTGCCGCAACGGCTGGATGAGCGCGGATGACGCCAAGCTCGCACAGTCCACGGCCGAAGATCGTGCCGGGCACTCCGGCGCCGGGACGAGCCCTGGCAGGAGCGCGGATGGCAGATGCTTTCTCAACAGACGTGAGGACTCGGATCCCGGACACTCATCGGCTATGACAGGGCATTGCGGCCAGTTGCCACCTGGACGACTGGGACCTGTCGCATATCAGTTGACGGAGATCTGCCGCCGATCAGTGGTCGGACCAGGCCGGCAGCCGGTCATTTCCAGGTGGCGTTTGCTTCGGCGGCGTAGCACAGTGCAGTCAGCCAGACCCGTGAAGGGGCCTCGACGTGGCAAGGCAACACTCATGGAAAGAAGTTCAGCGCCGGATCATCGACTGCTTCCGTCGCCAAGGCGCGCCGAGCGCGAGCGGTACTACGCAAGTGATGGGTCAGGACGCGGACCCGGTGGCGCAGGCACTTGAAGTCTGGCTCGATGCCCGATCTCGTCTCGAAGCCGCGGTGAAGCCTGTCTTCCAGCGAATCAGTGCCCCGCTCGACCTGGTGCACCTGAACAATCTCCGCAGAGAAGAGACCTTGGCCTGGGACCACTTCCGTACCGTCCGCCTGACCGACACGACCGAAGGTGGTCAGTAGTGGGCGACAGGGACATCCTCGATGCGCTCAACACGATCGAAGCCGCCAGCAAGGGCATCGACCAGGCCCTCCGAGCCGCGCAGGACCACAGCGGAAAGCTGAACCCAATGCTGCTCGACATCGAACTCGTCGAACAGCACCGCTACTACTTCGGAATGGGGCTCGACTACCTCGAGGAGTCGTACGGCGGCAGGCGTGCGGCGGATGACCCGACAGACGAGGAGTACGACGGCCTGCGCCGACGCAGGTTCGGGCAGCTGCCGGAGCGCTTCCCGCCGGCCAAGTCGGTCGAGCTGGCCGAGACCGATCCTGGCCGCGAGACGTACGAACCTGACTGACAGCGCCGCCGAGTGTTGGTGGAGATGAGGCCTAGACGCCTAAACCCGATGCCTCAGCCTCCTTGAAAGACATCGTCAGCGGACCGCAGTTGAGATTCAGCGCATGCAGGATCGCATGATGCTGCTCCTCTGCCCTGAGTCCCGACCGGCTGAGCGCGACGCCTAGCTCCGTCTCGTCGATCGGCACGACACCGAGCGCCGCGAATACAGCCGGGTCGGCACCATAGGCGCCCGAGGACGGGCTCACGCCCGGCGGGTACGGCCGGCCGAGTAGGTCGAACAGGATCTCGTTGTCGTCGTCGTCCCATGTCTCTACGAGATAAGCCTGATCAGACAGGTACTCGTGGCAGCTACGACCATCGCGGAACAGCTTGGCCACCATGACATCGGAGTCGAACACGTCGAACGAGGCAGCCACGCTGCCCTGGGCGAGGCTCAGCAGCTCCGCCAAATTCTCGGCCTCGGCGTAGATGCCGTCCTCCTGCAACGGCACCACCGCCCACCGACTTTCGGCGACCGGGATGATCACGGCCACCTGCTGCGACACAGAAACCGCCGCACGGACGTCGACGAGATTGCCCGTGGCGAGGACCGTCTGATAGCTGCTGCCCATGGGCGGAGACGGTACGGGCCCGAGCAGCAAAGACAAGATCGTCTAGCCGGAGCTGTCACGCAGGTCCGGAGACCCGACAAGTGCGAACTTCAGCAGCCGACCCGATGGCGGTGTCAGTCCACCATCGTGGCCGAGCAATGCTCAGGACCTGTGGATCGGCCTGGAAGGGGCGTACCTTCCGGTGATCGACTCGTGTAGGTCTCGAGCATGGCCGACGTTGGCGCGCCGGTCGGGAAGGCACGCCGGTGTTGACCGTAGTCGCCGAGGACGGGCAGCGACGTGTTGCCCCGTTCGTCGGCAGTCACCTCGTCGAGCGCCCCGCCGACGAGCAGGTCGCAGGATGACCATGGGTGGCAACCGGCCGCAGTGGCCCAACCCCGCTGCGCCTCGGCCGGCGTCTGGTGGCCGAGGTACCCGCCTCCAGGCCGGGCCGGCGAGCGTTCGTCGACGTTCGACCCATCACGGCCGCCGCCGACGCCGACGCCCGACGGCAGGGCTGGACCCGATCCGACCGTGATCGCACGTTCAAGTTGGAGCACTGGGACTATGACGCCGACCAGATCACCGGCTTCGACTACGACATCGGCGTGATCCTCGTGCAAGCCACCACCGTCATCGGCGAGGCCCAACTCGTCGCGGCCCTCGAAGCATGGAACCTGCGGCCCGAGCAGTTCCTCCGCCCCTGGCAGACCGACGATCCGAAGTAGCGCCTGCTCTTCGCGCCGCCGAGGGGTGGCAAGGCCTGGGATGTTCCGCTGCCTGAGTCGGTGGCGGCGGTGGCTGCCGCCTACTGAGTGGACGCTCAGCGATGGTCTGAGCTGTTCGGCGAGTTGATGGACCGATCGAGGCACGCTTCTCGCGAGATGCGAAAGATCGAATGGTGAGAGGCTGGCGGAAAGGGTGAGCCTGCTCGAAGTGGGCGGCCGAGATGCCGGCCGACAGGGAAGCAGACGGCCGCGCGACGACCGGCCTCAACAGTTGGCCCCTGAAGGGGCCAGCCGAACGGCACGCATGCCCGTGCGGTGGGCTGCGACGTGCTACTGGGACTTGCTCAGGAAGCTGCGGCAGGCCCCATCCCGGAACGCCTTACGCCGAAGGCGGGCAGTGGGTCAGGAGGCTGTGGCGGGCTTTTTGGTGGGGTCCGCCGAGGTGGCGCCGTGAGTGGGGCGGCGGGTCAGGACCTGGGGGCCGGAAGCCGTGATGGCGACTGTGTGTTCGGAGTGGGCGGTGCGGGAGCCGTCGGCGGAGCGGATCGTCCAGCCGTCGTTGTCGAACGTGATTTTGTCGGTGGAGCGGCAGAACCAGGGCTCGATGGCGATGGTGAGGCCGGGGTGGAGTTTCATGCCGCGGCGGGCGCGGCCGTTGTTGGAGACGTGCGGGGCCTCGTGCATGGTGCGGCCGATGCCGTGGCCGCCGAACTCGGCGTTGACGCCGTAGCCGTAGGAGTGGGCGACCTCGCCGATCGCAGCGGAGATGTCGCCGAGGCGGCCGCCGGGCTGGGCGGCGGTGATGCCGGCCTCCAGTGCGACCTCGGTGGCCTCGATCAGCTTCAGGTCGGCCGGGTCGGGGGTGCCGACGATGACGGAGAGCGCGGAGTCGGCGACCCAGCCGTCGATGCCGGCCGCCATGTCGACGCTGAGCAGGTCACCGTCCCGCAGCACATAGTCGTGCGGCAGGCCGTGCAGCACCGCGTCGTTGACCGACAGGCACAGGACGTTGCGGAACGGGCCGCGGCCGAACGAAGGGGCGTAGTCCCAGTAGCAGGATTTGGCGCCGCGTTCCTTGATCCGGCGGCGGGCGTGGTGTTCGAGGTCCATCAGGTTGACGCCGACTGCGGCGACACCGCTCAGCTCGGCGAGCAGCTCGCCGACGAACTGACCGGTCACCGCCATCTGGCCGATCTCCTCGGCGGACTTGAGCTCGATCACGACAGCCTCCCCCTCCGGATCCGGTATTTTTATACCACGCAAGGTCGGCGATGCTCCGGAGGGATATCCTGCTGGCATGGTTCGCCAACCACTCACCGCCGAACAGATCGCAGCGGGCCAGCGCCTCGGAGCCGCTCTCCGGGCCGCGCGGGCCGGCCGCAGCCTCGTCGAGGTGGCCCTGGCAGCCGGCATCTCCCCCGAGACGCTGCGCAAGATCGAGGCGGGCCGCCTACCCGCACCGGCGTTCGGCACTGTGGTCTGCCTCAGCCAGGCCCTCGACGTCCCCCTCAGCGACCTGGCCGACGTCTGGCTGGCCGACATGCCCATCCGCCAGGCATCCTGGAGACCAGCCGCCCAAGTACTCGGGTAGGAGATCCGTTTCAGGTTCCGTGAAGGCTTGCCGGGTCATGGCTGGTCTTGGCGGCGGCTTGATGCCTGCGTCGGAAGAGGGACCAGGCGATGATGTCGGCGGCCCGCCGTGCCGGGTCGATGAGCAGGGCGTGGAAGAGCCGGCGTAGTTCGTTGACAGCGATCGCGATCGGGCCGTCCGGGCTGCTGGTGGTGACGGCTGTTCCGGCGGCGAGGAACGCGTGGGCGGCGATGACCAGGGTGGTCCAGCGGTGCCAGGCTTTCCAGCGGCGGTGCTGGTGCTGGTCGAGACCGAGGCCGGTCTTCGGCTTGCTGGAGTACTAGCCATCCCGCAGTGCCCGAGACTCCGCCGGAGGCACCCCTCTCTGCTGCCGGTCGGGACCCTCTCGGGCAAGCGCCCCGGCAGGGGCAGTCAACGCCATCTATTGCGTCCTCAACAAGCCGCCGGATCTTGACAGGTCCCGTCGGACCCGTGATCTAATTCGAGTCAGGTCTATGCCTGCTGGCGACTCCAACGCCAGTTCAAAGTGCTCGAAAGCGGGGGTAAAGCGTGAGAACGAAACTGACCAGGGCCGTGCTCGCAATGATGACCGTACTTGGACTAGTGGTCGCCGCTCCAGGAGGCGCCGCCTCGGCCAGTCCCGACCGGACCGCCATCGACCGTGTCTCGGCCAGCACGGGCATCGCCTCGGCCACCGCCACTGCGACTTTTACGCGAAACTGCCCTGAGGGCACGGTTCGCTCACTGGCCACCAACAATCCCATTCGCGTGAGTCCGTCGATAACGTCGACAGTTCTTCAGTGGGCGCCACTGGGGAACATAAAGGAGTGCTTGCTCGGATACTACACTTTGGGCGACCGGTACACCGCCTGCGGAGTCAGCTACGCCAACGGTTGGATCAAGATCTGGGTTCCCACCCACGGGTGGGGCTACGGCTACATGACCTGCTGGGAAGATTACTGATCGTTCCCGCTCCGGCCGAGGCAACAGTGCCAGCGAGCAGCGCGACAATCGCGGTGACACAAGCGACGAGCGGGCATCGCGCGGAGCATCTGGAAGTGTGAGAGAAAGGCCATGCGGGTCGCGGACGAGGAATGCGTCTTCGACCCGCATCGGCGTATCACCGCCGGGTGACTGGCCAGCGAGAGCTGATTCGACGGAAAACGGCCCGGCCGGGCGGCCGGGGGCTGCTGATCGGGGATGTGGGACCGGGTGGCCGCCCACAATTTGCTCGCAACTGGCTGACGAGGCGGAAGTTCTCGCAGAGGACGAGGGTGACCCAGACCGTGGGACAATACCGGGCGGGATACACCTCTTCTATGTGACACTCTTCGAACTATCCGCAATGACTGACCGCGAGGCGCTACTACCCTAGCTGACGCTCCAAAGGTCGAGAGATCCGATCTCGATGGTCTCCGGGAAGCCCGAACTCTGGCAGAAGTTGATGCCGAACAGGGCGTGTGAGTCTGCACCTCGGCGTGGCCGGCCGATCGAACGTGTCGGCCGGATGATGAATCCTCGGCGGGCACGTGGCGTGATCTCACAGAGGCGGTCCGGCGGGAGTCCAGCCGGTGGCAGACTCAGTAGCTGAGCCGCGAGCGGGCGGGGCAGCGCAGGAAGACGCCTGAGGGGTCCTGTTGCGCCCTCCCAGTGGGCCGTCGGCAGGAGTTCCATGGGTCAGGAACGCGAGTGCTGCGGCCTTCAAGACGCGGCTCCACCGCGCTACGTCCAGAGCAAGGAGAAACACCCCATGCGTGGAGTGATCATGTACGCCCCCGGCGACGTCCGCGTCGAGGAGCGTGAGGACCCGAAGATCATCGAGCCCACGGACTCGATCATCCGGGTGACCGCCAGCTGTATCTGCGGGTCCGATCTGTGGCCGTACCGGGGTATCGAGGCCGTCGACCATCAGGTTATGGGTCACGAATACGTGGGGGTCGTCGAGGAGATCGGTTCCGAGGTGAAGAACCTCAAGGTCGGCGACTTCGTCGTCGGGTCGTTCGTCATCTCCGACAACACGTGCGACATCTGCCAGTCCGGCTACCAGTCCAAGTGCGTGCACGGCACGTTCGTGTCGACGATCGGCACCCAGTCCGAGAAGGCTCGAATCCCGCTGGCGGATGGCACCCTGGTTCCCACGCCCGCGCAGCCGGACCCGGAGCTGATCCCGTCGCTGCTGGCCGCGTCCGACGTGCTCGGCACCGGCTGGTTCGGTGCCGTCGCCGCTGAGGCCGGCCCTGGCAAGACGGTCGCGGTCGTCGGTGACGGCGCGGTTGGCTTGATGGCCGTTCTCGCTGCCAAGCAGCTGGGCGCGGAGCGGATCATCGCGATGTCCCGCCACCCTGAGCGGCAGGAGCTGGCTCGGTTCTACGGCGCGACCGACATCGTGGAAGAGCGTGCCGACGAGGGCGTGGCGAAGATCAAGGAGCTCACGAACGGACTGGGTGCGCACAGCGTGATCGAGGCGGTCGGTACGCAGGAGTCGATGACGCAGGCCCTCCGGTCCACCCGCCCCGGCGGGCACCTCGGCTTCGTCGGCGTCGCCCACGAGGTCGAGCTGCCCGGCCTGGAGCTGTTCTTCGCCGAAATTCATCTGCACGGCGGGCCCGCCCCGGTGCGCCGGTTCCTGCCCGACCTGATCCAAATGATCTGGGACCGCAAGATCGACCCCGGCAAGGTCTTCGACCTCACCCTGCCGCTCGACCAGGCTGCGGAGGGCTACACGGCCATGGACGAGCGGCGCGCCATCAAGGTGCTCCTCACCGTCTGACGCCATCCGTCGCCCACTTCCGCCCGCCCCGCATCGCCATAGCGGGGCGGGCGATGCCTTGTCTCGAATCCGGCAGCAACCCTCACGACCACCTGGACGCCCAAGCCGCGCTGTGGTCGCCCTTCCGATCCCGGCGTTCACCATCGGACACGCCCTCGTCGTCTCGGCGGCTGGATCGTCGGCCTTTGAGTCAGCCCCACGTGCGCCGGTTGAGGCCGTGGGGGGGGTCCGACGGGACTCCCCAGTGACTTCGACACGTGGCTACCGTGGAGGCGATGAGTACGAAGGACGAGGTCCGGAAGTTCCTGGTCTCCCGGCGCGCGCAGGTGACGCCCAAGCAAGCGGGCCTTCCCGACTACGGCGGGGACCGACGCGTGCCGGGCTTGCGACGCGAAGAGGTGGCAATGCTCGCCGGGGTCAGCCTCGACTACTACACCCGTCTCGAGCGTGGCAATATCCGTGGCGCTTCCGAGAGCGTGCTGAATGCGATCGCGCGGGCGTTGCAGCTGAACGACGTCGAGCGAGAGCACCTCTTCGACCTGGCCCGCACCGCCGCGGTGGCGTCGGCGACACGCAGCGGGAAG
Source organism: Micromonospora purpureochromogenes (assembly GCF_900091515.1). Taxonomy (NCBI): domain Bacteria; kingdom Bacillati; phylum Actinomycetota; class Actinomycetes; order Micromonosporales; family Micromonosporaceae; genus Micromonospora; species Micromonospora purpureochromogenes. Next base: position 4,102,014 of record NZ_LT607410.1, read on the forward strand.
GCGGCAAAGCGCTCGTTGCGCGCATCGGTGCAGCGTGTCCTGGACAATTTGGCCGTCCCGGCCGTCGTGTACAACGCGCAACAAGACCTCATCGCCTCAAACCTCATGGGCCGCGCGTTGTTCTCCCCGCACTTCGAGGCCGAGAGGCCGAACATGGCCAGATTCATCTTCCTCGACCCCCGCGCCAAGGACTACTACATCGACTGGCCCCTGGCCCGTCGAATGACCGCCGCGATGCTGCGACTCGAAGCCGGACGAGACCCCCTCAACAGCGACCTCACCGCACTCATCGGGGAACTATCAACCCGCAGCCCGCAGTTCCGGAAAGACTGGGCCCGCCAGGATGTGCACGAGCACCGCACCGGCCGGAAGGTCTACCGCCACCCCGAGGTCGGCGAGATCGAGATCACCTTCGACGTGTTCGAGATGCCTGGCGAAACGGGCCTGTCCATCGGCACCTACAGCGTCGATGAAGGCTCCGAGTCCGCCGACAAGTTCACACTGCTCGCAAGTTGGGCAGCAAGCCAGGAATTCGACGCCAAGCACCTAGGGTCTGCCTCCAAGTCGAGCACAGCCACGCGTTGATGGCCGCGAGGTGGGTGCTCGCCGCGCAACACACGCCATCTTGCCGAAGCGAGTACCCACCGCCCACCGACTCCGACAGACCCCTTGTTCGCAATCGGTCGGGTAGCAGCCTTCAACGGCAGGCGTCTGGCCGGACATGGACACGCACCACGGCGAACAGATCGGCCGTCCACAGCCGCCAGCCGCCGGCGTCTCGCAGGGCCTCCAACCGCAACGGCCCGGCGACGGCCCGGGTAGGTAGCCGGAGGATTTTTGCGCAGCTCAAACAGGGCGGTGGCGTCGCTTGGCGTTGTATTGATCTAGGCCGGGGGCACAGTCGATCAAACCGGACGAGTGCGGCGCTGACTTGCGGCTCTACCTGTCATGGATGGTCAACGATGGTCACTGTCGGCTCCCCATGGACGGCCTGGAGACGGCATGATCTTGAACCATGCGGCTAGCACCGTTGGTGGCGTCGGAGATCTAGGATCACAACTCGCGACCCTGCTTGAGAGGGGGCCTTGTGGGCTTCGCCAGCCGCCATCCTCGTCAGTTGGGCACATTGTTGTCCGGCCTGGTCACCGGCATGCTGGTCCACACAGTCGCCGGGATGGTTTTCGCGGCCATCGTCCTGTTGAACATGGAGGGATGCGACCCCCACGACGGGCGAGTCGGGACATTGACAACGGCCGTCACGGTCGATGTGCTGTTGACCGGACCGCTGCTGTGGATCGTTCTCCGAGCCAACAGACAGGGCTGGCTCGCTGTGTTGGCCGGCTGGGCAATCAGTATTGTTCCCGCGCTTGTGCTGCTCGCCGCAGCCGCCGTACACGCGAGCTCGCTTCCGACTGGATGCCCCGTGTAGGAAGCAGTCGTCGCTCCCCCTCCGCCGGACGCCGTCCGTCGCGGTCGTCACCCGGTTCGTCACCCACTCGACCCGCGCCGGCTCTCCCCCGGTACGCCTCCTAGCCATCGCGGAGTGCCCGAGGACCCCGCAGGAGGCACTGCCCTTCTCCGTCCCGATCAACACCAAGCCCGGATCTGCATCACCCTTGGCGGCCCGGGGCTTCGTCGTATGTCGCGCCGCCGGCGGGCTATCACCGACGCGCTGGCGGGCCGGAGCAACAGCCGCCTGAGGGGCAGTGCAAAGGCAGGTGCCGGACACAGGCTCCGGCGGGCACAATCACCCCGTGTTCGACTTCGGTATCTCCGGCTACCAGCCGCAGTGGGTGCAAGCCCGTAGTGCGGTCGCCGCGGCACACGGTCGCCGCTTGGCTGCCCTAGGCGGTCAGACCCTGCATCACGTCTGGCTGGTCTGGGACCTCGACGCTGACGAGTGGTTCCCCGACTGTCCAGTGGTCCTCGCGTTCGACGACGATCAGGTCGAAATCAACCACCAGAAGACCGACGATCTCTCTGTCACCTTCAGCAGCATCGACCCTGCTCAGCCGATTGTCTGGCCAACCTCCGATGGCTTCTCGCTTGCCTGGCGTGCCGATCCCCTACCAGAGCTGGCTGCGCTTCACGGGCAGCAGCTCGACCACGCCGAACTACTGGAGTGGATCGGCGGCACGATGGCAGCCGGCAGTGTCGGTGTCGCCTTCACCTTCACCGAGGGACAGCTGACGGTCTACAACGCCCTGGACGAGAACGGTCTGGAGTTCGACCCACCCAGTCAGGAGTGGCGCCAACACGCGCTCGATGGCTAAGACTACGTCGGTCGCCTGTCTCTCGCCTCGGCTTCCGCGCCGTGGGCGGCGGCAAGGTCCCGTCAGCGAAAGATTAACTAGCCGGAAGTGTCACATGTCCCGAGACTGATCTGTCACGGACATCCTGAGACCCGACACTCAGGTTGCCGACATGTCCGACCTCACGACCCGCGTGACACATCGCAGTGTGCCAGAAGCAGCTACTTGGCGTTGAAGTAGTTCGCCTCCGGGTGGTGCACCACGATCGCGTCCGTCGCCTGCTCCGGCACCAGCTGGAACTCCTCCGACAGCTGCACCCCGATCCGCTCCGCGCCCAGCAGCTCCACGATCTTCGCCCGGTCCTCCAGGTCGGGGCAGGCCGGGTAGCCGAACGCGTACCGGCAGCCCCGGTAGTCGTTGCGCAGCAGGCCGGCCAGGTCCGCCGGGTCGTCGACGGCGACGGTACGGCCACCGGGCAGGGTCAGCTCCGCGCGCACCCGCCGGTGCCAGTACTCGGCGAGCGCCTCGGTGAGGTGCACGGAGAGCCCGTGCACCTCCAGGTAGTCGCGGTACTCGTTGGCGGCGAACATCTTCGCGGTGTACTCGCTGATCGGCTGCCCCACGGTGACCAGCTGCAACGCCACCACGTCCAGCTGGTCGCCCTTGGGGCGGAAGAAGTCGGCCAGGCAGAGCCGGCGCTCCTGCCGCTGCCGGGGGAAGGAGAACCGGGCCCGCTCGACGCTGCCGTTCTCGTCGAGCACCACCAGGTCGTTGCCCTCGGCGTACGCGGGGAAGTAGCCGTACACCACGGCCGCCTCGAGGACCTTGTCGGCGATCAGCCGGTCCAGCCAGTAGCGCAGCCGGGGCCGGCCCTCGGTCTCCACCAGCTCCTCGTACGACGGGCCCTGACCGCCCCGGGCGCCGCGCAGCCCCCACTGCCCGAGGAAGGTGGCCCGCTCGTCGAGCAGCGCCGCGTAGTCGGCCAGCGGCACCCCCTTGACCACCCGGGTGCCGAAGAACGGCGGGGTGGGCACCTCCACGCCGGTGGCCACGTCGGAGCGGACCGAGGCGTCGTGCAGCTCGGGCAGCGCCTCGGTGACCATCGTGCGCTGCCGCTCCCGGCGGGCCCGCCGGGCCGCCAGGGCGGCCTCCCGCTCCGGGTCGACGACCGGCGCGCCACCGCGCTTGGCGGTCATCACCCGGTCCATCAGGGACAGCCCCTCGAAGGCGTCGCGGGCGTAGTGCACCTGGCCGGGGAACATCGACCGCAGGTCGTCCTCCACGTACGCGCGGGTGAGCGCCGCCCCGCCGAGCAGCACCGGCCAGCGTTCGGCGACCCCGCGGGAGGCCATCTCGGCCAGGTTCTCCTTCATGATGACGGTGCTCTTGACCAGCAGGCCGGACATCCCGATCGCGTCGGCGCGGTGCTGCTCGGCTGCGTCCAGGATCGCGTTGATCGGCTGCTTGATGCCGATGTTGACGACCTCGTAGCCGTTGTTGGACAGGATGATGTCGACCAGATTCTTGCCGATGTCGTGCACGTCGCCGCGGACGGTGGCGAGCACGATGCGGCCCTTGCCGCCGTCCTCGGCCGTCTCCATGTGCGGCTCCAGGTAGGCCACCGCCGTCTTCATCACCTCGGCGGACTGCAACACGAACGGCAGCTGCATCTGTCCCGAGCCGAACAGCTCGCCGACGACCTTCATGCCGTCGAGCAGCAGGTCGTTGATGATCGACAGCGGTGACCGGCCGCCGGCCATCGCCGCGTCCAGGTCGGCCTCCAGGCCGTTGCGCTCGCCGTCGACGATCCGCCGCTTGAGCCGCTCGTCCAGCGGTAGCGCGGCCAGCTCCTCGGCCCGCCCCGCCCGCGCCGACGCCGCGTCCACGCCCTCGAAGGCCTCGATGAACCGCTGCACCGGGTCGTACCCCTCGCGGCGCCGGTCGTAGATCAGGTCCAGCGCCACCTCCCGCTGCTCGTCCGGGATCCGGCTGACCGGCAGGATCTTGCTGGAGTGCACGATGGCGCTGGTCAGGCCCGCCTGCTGGCACTCGTGCAGGAACACCGAGTTGAGCACCTGCCGGGCCGCCGGGTTGAGCCCGAACGAGACGTTGGAGATGCCGAGGGTGAAGTTGACGCCGGGGTAGCGGCGGGCGATCTCCCGGATCGCCTCGATCGTCTCGATGCCGTCGCGCCGGGTCTCCTCCTGCCCGGTGGCGATCGGGAAGGTCAGCGCGTCGATGAGGATGTCGGAGCGGTCCAGCCCCCACCGTCCGGTGAGGTCCTCGATCAGGCGGGCCGCGATCCGGACCTTCCACTCGGCGGTCCGCGCCTGCCCCTCCTCGTCGATCAGCAGCGCCACCACGGCGGCGCCGTGCTCCCTGACGATCGGCATCACCCGGGCGTAGCGGGACTCCGGCCCGTCGCCGTCCTCGAAGTTCACCGAGTTGACCACGCACCGGCCGCCGAGCATCTCCAGCCCCGCCTCGATCACCGCCGGCTCGGTGGAGTCCAGCATGATCGGCAGGGTGGAGGCGGTCGCGAAGCGCCCGGCCAGCTCGCGCATGTCCTGCGTGCCGTCCCGGCCGACGTAGTCGACGCAGAGGTCGAGCAGGTGCGAGCCGTCCCGGGCCTGGCTGCGGGCGATCTCCACACACGCCTGCCAGTCGGCGGCGAGCATCGCCTCGCGGAACGCCTTCGAGCCGTTGGCGTTGGTCCGCTCCCCCACCATCAGCACCGAGGCGTCCTGGGCGAACGGCACCGGGTGGTAGATCGAGGAGACGCCGGCCTCGTGCCGCGGCTCGCGCGGCGTCGGGGTCGCGCCGTGCAGCCGCTCGGCCAACACCCGGATGTGCTCCGGCGTGGTGCCGCAGCAGCCACCGACCAGCGCCACGCCGTACTCGGCGACGAACCGCTCCAGCGCGTCGGCCAGCTCCACCGGGGTCAGCGGGAAGTACGCCCCGTCCGCCGTCAGCACCGGCAGGCCGGCGTTCGGCATCACCGACAGCGGGATCCGGGAGTGCTGGGACAGGTAGCGCAGGTGCTCGCCCATCTCGGCCGGGCCGGTCGAGCAGTTCAGCCCGATCAGGTCCACGCCCAGCGGCTCGATGGCCGCCAGCGCCGCCCCGATCTCGCTGCCCACCAGCATGGTGCCGGTGGTCTCCACCGCCACGTGACAGATGATCGGCACCTTCCGACCCAGCTCGGCCATCGCCCGGTGGCAGCCGACCACCGCGGCCTTGACCTGGAGCAGGTCCTGGCAGGTCTCCACGATCAGCGCGTCCGAGCCGCCCTCGATCAGCCCGGCGGCGTTCTCCTGGTACGCGTCGCGCAGCGTCGCGTACGCGGTGTGCCCGAGGGTGGGCAGCTTGGTGCCCGGCCCGATCGAGCCGAGCACGAACCGGGGCCGCTCCGGAGTGGCGTACGCGTCGGCGGCCTCCCGGGCGAGGCGGGCGCCGGCCGCGGAGAGCTCCCGGATCCGCTCCGGGATGTCGTACTCGCCGAGGTTGGCGAGGTTGGCGCCGAAGGTGTTGGTCTCCACGCAGTCGGCCCCGGCGGCCAGGTACGCCTCGTGCACGCCGCGCACCACGTCCGGGCGGGTGACGTTGAGGATCTCGTTGCACCCCTCCAGCCCCTCGAAGTCGTCGAGGGTCAGGTCGGCAGCCTGCAACATCGTCCCCATCGCCCCGTCGGCGACGAGGATCCGGTCGGCCAGCACATCCAGCAACGAAGTCCGCACGGGTTCAGGTTAATGCGACGATGCGCCCGTCGGTCAGCAGCCGTAGCCGGTCCCACATTCTGCCAGCGGGAACGCGCATCCCTTTCGTACCCTTTCGCCGGTCCGCCGGCGCGGCGGACCGGCGCGGCCGACGGGCCGCACCTGGCGCCGCCACGTAGGCTGGCGGACGTGAAGGACATCAGGGACGCCACCGTGCACGGCGGGCGGAGAACCGGGTCGGCGCCCGGCGCCGTCGGAGACGAGCAGGGTGGGGTGACGGCGTGACCGAGTTCGACGGGCTGCCGGTGCTGCGGTCCCCGGTGGCGATCGCCGCCTTCGAGGGCTGGAACGACGCCGCGGACGCCTCCACCGCCGCCCTGGAACACCTGGAGCAGGTCTGGCAGGCCCGCCCGGTCACCGAGCTGGACCCGGAGGACTTCTACGACTTCCAGGTCAGCCGTCCGACCATCACGATGGCCGAGGGTGAGACCCGGCGGGTCGAGTGGCCCACCACGAAGTTCATGGTGGCGAGCCCCGAGGGCACCGAACGGGACGTGGTGCTGATCCGTGGCATCGAGCCCAGCATGCGCTGGCGCACCTTCTGTGAGCAGGTGCTGGAGATCTGCCACAGCCTGGAGGTCGAGCGGGTGGTGCTGCTCGGCGCGTTGCTGGCCGACGTGCCGTACACCCGTCCCCTGCCGATCAGCGGCAGCGCCTCCGACGCCGAGGCCGCCCAGCGCTACCAGCTCACCCCCACCCGCTACGACGGGCCGACCGGCATCGTCGGGGTGTTGCAGGACGCCTGCACCCGGGCCGAGGTCGACGCGGTGTCGTTCTGGGTGCACGTGCCGCACTACGCCAACAACCCGCCCTGCCCGAAGGCCACCCTGGCGCTGCTGCACCGGGTCGAGGACGTGCTCGACCTGCCGGTGCCGATGACCGACCTGGCCGAGGAAGCCGCCGAGTGGGAGCAGCGGGTGCGCGGCGCCGCCGAGCAGGACGCCGAGCTCGGTGAGTACGTCCGCGAGCTGGAGGAGCGGGTCGGCGACGCCGGCATCACCCCGTTGACCGGGGACGAGATCGCCCAGGAATTCGAGAAGTACCTGCGCCGCCGGGGTGGTTCCGCCGGCCCCACGGCCGGTTCCTGGTAACAGCCCCATCCTCGTCGCATCGGCCCCGGACGTTCGCGTCCGGGGCCGATCTGCGTGCGTGTCGGGGGTGGCGGCGGTCACGTCCTCTAGGGCATCCTAGGAACCTAGTGGTATGAGGAGGCGGGTGTGCAGATCAACCCGGGGGCAGCCGAGTTCCCGCACCGGCAGATCGCCGCGCAGCTCAAGACCCAGGTGCGCCGCGGCGACTGGGCGCCGGGCGAGCGGCTGCCGTCGATCCCGGCCATCGCCGAGATGTTCGGCGTGGCGAAGCAGACCGTGCAGCGCGCCGTCGACCAGCTGCGGGTCGAGGGCATCCTGATCACCAGGCCCGGCTCGGGTACGTACGTGCGGGGCACCCGGCGCCGGCTCAACCGGCTCTCCCGAGGCCGCTACGGCGGCTTCCGCGGCTACCACACCGACCTGGCCGCGCGGTACCGGCAGCAGTTGGTCTCCGTGGGCCGCTCCCCCGCCCCGCCGGAGGTCGCCGACGCGTTCGGGGTGCCCGACGGCACCGAGCTGCTCTGCCGCCGGCACCTGGTACGCGCCGAGGACTCGCCGGTGGAGGTGGGCGCCTCCTGGTTCCTCCCGGCCGACACCGCGGGCACCTCGCTGGAGCGGGCCGAGGCGTTCGGCCGCCCGCTCTACCAGGAGGCCGAGGAGGCCACCGGCCGCCGGTACGTCTCGGCCACCGACACGATCAGCGCCCGCCAGCCCAGCCGGGAAGAGGCCGAGACCCTGCAGATCCGGCCGGACACCCCGGTGCTGCACCTGCTGCACGTCGCCTACGACGAGAAGCGCAAGCCGATCGAGGTCGCCCAGGCCACCTGGCCCGGCCCGATGACCACCCTCACCGAGGAGTACAAGATCCCCGCCCCCGCCCCGGACCAGGACCCGGACCCCGGCCTGGTACTCGGCTGACGGTGAGCATGGCGGGGCCGGTTCAGCAGTGGTGAGCTGATGATCCAGTCGCATTCACCCAGACGACACGCCGTCGGCGGTGTCGGTGAATGCGACTGGATCATGGAGCTGCGAGCCCGGGCGGCCGGCGCCCGGCCAGCTCAGAGGCGGATGCCGAGCAGGGCGTCGACGGTGTCCGCGAAGAGGGCCGGCCCCTGCGGGTCGTCGCCGGCACCGGCCAGGGCGCGGTCGGCCCAGTCGTCGGCCAGCGCCAGGGCGCCGGGGGTGTCGAGGTCGTCGGCGAGGCGGGCGCGTACCCCGGCCAGGAAATCCGCCCCGGACGGCCCGGCGGCCGCGGCGGCGGCCCGCCGCCAGCGGTCCAGGCGCGCCTGCGCGGTGGTGAGCAGGTCGTCGGTCCAGGCGCGGTCGGCCCGGTAGTGCCCGGACATCAGGCCCAGCCGCACCGCCATCGAGTCGACCTTGTCGGCGCGCAGCCGGGAGACGAAGACCAGGTTGCCCCGGGACTTCGACATCTTTTCGCCGTCCAGGCCGATCATGCCGGCGTGCACGTAGTGGGCCGCGAAGGGCGCCTCGCCGGTGAGCCGCTCGGCGTGCGCGGCGGAGCACTCGTGGTGCGGGAAGAGCAGGTCGTTGCCGCCGCCCTGCACGTCGATCCGGTCGCCGAGCAGGTTCAGCGCGATCACCGCGCACTCGATGTGCCAGCCGGGGCGGCCGGCGCCCAGCTCACCGCCGGGCCAGGACGGCTCGCCCTCGCGGGCGCCGCGCCACAGCAGCGGGTCGAGCGGGTCGCGCTTGCCGGCCCGGTCGGGGTCGCCGCCGCGCTCCGGGAAGATCTCCAGCATCTGCTCGCGGGTCAGGTTCGACTCGTAGCCGAACTCCGGCGCGGCGTTGACGTCGAAGTAGATGTCGCCGGTGCCGTCCTCGAGCCGGTACGCGGCGCCGTCCTTGAGCAGGACGAGAACCTTCTCGGCGATGTCCGGGATCGACTCCACCGCGCCGACGTAGTGCGCCGGCGGGATGATCCGCAGCGCCTCCATGTCCTCCCGGAACAGCGCGGTCTCCCGCATGGCCAGGACCTTCCAGTCCTCGCCGTCGCGCGCCGCGCGCTCCAGCAGCGGGTCGTCGATGTCGGTGACGTTCTGCACGTACCGGACATCCAGCCCCGCGTCGCGCCACATCCGCTGCACCAGGTCGAACGTGACCATGGTGGCGGCGTGGCCGAGGTGGGTGGCGTCGTACGGGGTGATGCCGCAGACGTACATGGTGGCCGCGCCGTCGGGGCGGCTGGGGTGGACGCCGCGCCGCGCCGAGTCGTACAAGCCCAGTGGCCCGCCGCCGCCCGGCAGCCGTGGCACCTCGTGTCCCGCCCAAGACTCCATGACCATCAGCCTAACGAGCCGTCAGGTGGGGGGCAGGCACCCCCACGGGTGATCAACGTGACAGCGACTCACATGGGGGGCCAGGGCATCGCCGGCCAGTCCTGCGGGGGCTGCGGGTAGCGCCCGGCCTCGCGCAGCCGGTCGGTCCGCGCCGCCAGCTCGGCGATCTCCCCGATCGTCAGGTGGGCGGACAGCTCCTCGCCCAGCTCACCGGCGACCCGACCGGCCAGGACGTCGAGCATCTCCACCGCGTCCGGCGGGAGTTGCCGGCCGGCCCAACCCCAGAGCACCGTGCGCAGCTTCTCCTCGACGTGGAAGCAGACGCCGTGGTCGACCCCGTAGAGGCGGTCGTCCGCGCCCACCAGCACGTGGCCGCCCTTGCGGTCGGCGTTGTTCAGCACCGCGTCGAGCACCGCCAGCCGGGCCAGCCGCGGGTCGTCGGCGTGCGCCAGGGCGTACGCGGCGCCGTCGTCGTCGCGGGCCGCGGCGACCGGGAACCAGCGCGGCGGCACCGCCTCGGCGGGTACGAAGCCGACCAGCGGCTCGGCGTCGTCCGGCTCGTCGATCCAAAGCTGGCAGGAACCGGGGCCGAACGGGCCGTCGCGGAGCACGGTCGGCGGCACCAGGTCCCAGCCGGTGGCCCGGGAGACCAGGTAGGCGGCGACCTCCCGGCCGGCCAGGGTGCCGTCGGGGAAGTCCCAGAGCGGCCGCTCACCGCGCACCGGCTTGTAGACGCAGCGGGCCGTCCGCCCGCCCAGGGTCAGGATCCCGCGCAGGGTGGTGTTGGAGGCGTCGACCAGCCGCCCCTCCAGGGCGAGCTCACCGTCGCGCAGCAGCCGGAGCGCCGCGCTGCCGTCCTGGCGGGGCTGCAACTCCGACGAGGTCACCGGTGGTAACCGTTGTGCCGCGGGCAGAGATGCCCGGCGGGGTCGAGCGGCTGGCCGCAGAGCGGGCAGGGCGGGCGGCCGGCGTTGACCACCCGGCGGGCCCGCTCGATGAACTCCCGGGTCGCCTCGGGGGTCAGCCGCACCCGGAGCCGGTCGAGGTCCTCGTCCGGCTCCTCGACGTCGTCCTCGTCGTCGTCCTCCTCGTCGCCCAGCTCGACCTCGACCTCCGCCTCGCCGGCGGCGATCGCCTCGATCACCACGGTCGCGCTGTCGACGTCGAAGGCCAGGCCGAGGGTGCCGACCCGGAACTCCTCGTCGACCGGGGTGTCCAGCGGGTCGTTGTCGCCGACGAGGGTGGGCGCGGCCTCGGGCAGGTCGACGCCGAACCGGCGCTGGGCCTCGGCGAGCAGCTCCTCCAGCTTCTCGGCGAGCAGGGAGACCTGCACCTTCTCCAGCGCGACGCTGACCAGCCGGCCACCGCCGCGCGCCTGGAGGAAGAACGTACGCTCCCCCGGCGGCCCGACGGTCCCGGCGACGAACCGCTCCGGCGGCTCGAAAGCGTGCACCTGGTGGGTCATACCCACGACCCTATCCGGCACACGGAGGCGTCGCGCACCGCACCGAGGGTGGTTCAGCCGAGGGCGAAACGCCGCCGGCCGCTCGCGCCGCGCCGGGCGTGGCGGGGTCCGGTCACCCGGCCGCCCCCGCGCCGCCGCCGACCGCGGCGTCCGAGTCGGTGGGCCGGGTCGCCCGCCGGCGCCGCTTGCGCGGCGGCGGCACCAGCCCGGCGAGGTCACCGCCGGTGTCGTTGAGCCGGACCAGGAAGGGCCGCAGCGGCGTGTAGCGGATCGCGGTGACCGACGCCGGGTCCGCGACGATGCGCTGGAACAGATCCAGGTGTACGCCGAGCGCGTCCGCCACGATGGCCTTGATCACATCGCCGTGGCTGCACGCCAGCCAGACCGCCTCCGGCCCGTGCTCGGCGGTGACCGCGGCGTCCCAGGTGCGCACCGCGGCGACCGCCCGCGCCGCCATCGCCGCCATCGACTCGCCCTCGGGAAAGACCACCGCGCTCGGGTGCTGCTGCACCACCGGCCAGAGCGGCTCCTTGGCCAGCTTCTTCAGCGGCTGCCCCTCCCAGGCGCCGTAGCCGCACTCGATCAGGCCCTCCTCGACCACCGGCTGCACCTGCGGCAACGCCAGCTCCAGGGTCTGCCGGCAGCGGATCAGCGGGCTGGTCACCACGGTGGCCAGGGGCAGGGCGCGCAGCCGCTCGCCGACCGCGGTGGCCTGGGCCCGGCCCGTGTCGTCCAGCTCGACCGGTTGGCGGCCGGCCAGCCCGCCGTCGGCGTTCGCCGTCGTCCGGCCGTGTCGCAGAAGCAGAAGGGTCGCCACGCTGACCACCCTAGGGCCTCCCTTCGCGCCACCGCCGGCCACGCCGCACCCGGCCACACGAGTCGGTCCACGCCTCAACCTGACCTCGGTACTCGGGCGCGAGGCCGGTACCGCCCGAATGTCCGGTTGCAGCCCGCACGGCACCGCCGGCGACGCGCCGGGTTGAAGAAGTGCAGGCTCACCACTCGGCCCGCCGCTGGGTCTCGCCGGGCCGCTTGCGCGGGCGTCCGCGACTGCCGCGCACTGGCGGGACCTTGGCGATCAGCGGGAGCAGCTGAGTGGGGTTTCCGCCGTCGGGCGAGGGGGACGCCGGCACACCTCGCCCTCAGTCGCCGGCAAGATCGTCGGTGGCGGCCCGCCCGGCGTCGGTTGTGCGGCGCAGGAAGTCGGCGAGTAGTTCGAGTTGGTTTTCCTCGTATTCGGCGAAGATCTGGTCCATCGAGCCGTTCATTCCTGAGTAGAGGCCGAACAGCTCAGCGTTGCGGTCGCGCAGGGCGCGGAGAGCGACTGCGCGGCGGTCGGTCGAGTCGCGCTCACGGGTGATCCAGCCGCCGCGTTCGAGCCTGTCGAGGATGCCGGTCATGGTGGCGGGGTGCAGCCCGGCACGTCGGGCGACGGCGCTCGGGCTGAGCGGGCCGTGACGGTTGATCAGATCGAGGCACGCGAGGTCGACCTGCCTGAGGTCGACGTGGGCGCCGACCTGGTGGTTGAGCAGGGACAGCTGGATGCTCAGCTCGCGCAGTAACTCCTTGATCTCGGTGGCCAGTCGCCGCCGACGTCGCTTGGCGGGGGCACCATCCGGTGTCGCGGGAGTCATCTGGCCTTGCCTCGAAGTCGTATCTTCCGGTCCCCGTATTGTACTGGCTGTTGAACACAGGAGGCGGGGTACACGTCGCGCGGGGCGGGGCACCACCTCGCCCGGCACAGGGTACCGCCCCGTACCCGGGCTGGCGGATTTCTCCTCCTGCGGCGGGGCCCGGGCGAGGTCTTCGCGTGTTGAGGGTCGCATCGCTTCTTTCACGGACGCATCTCGATGGTGAAGTCTTGAATGATCCGGGCGAGCCTCGCGGGTTGGTCCAAAGGGATGAGCGTATAGCTGTCGTCCACCTCGACCAGTCGTCCTTGGGGCAGGAGGTCGGCGAGGCGCCGGCCGTGCTCAGGTGGCATTACACGGTCGCCGCGTGCCCAGACGACTAGGGCAGGACGGTTGAAGGTCGGCAGGTATTCGGCCGCCTTCAGCATCAGGTGCGTGTCGGCGAATGCTGTTCGCAGTGCTCGCACCGCGTCGCGGCGAATCTCAGGACTGGTCATGACCGGCTTGAGCCGTCGGATGGTGGCAGCGTCTCCCCGCATGGTGAGCCATCCGAACGCTATCGGGAGTCGCCGAAGCGGCCGGGGCCGCATCTGCTGCATGAACACCCCGAACGCCCAGGGCCAGAGCTTGCCGGCAAACATGAGCGTCCTGCCGGTCAGCCCTGGTGGAAAGTTGTCGAACGCCTCGCAGGACACGAGCACAACGCGTCGCACGCGTGCGGCGCCGTCGCAGATGAGCAGTTGGACGAGCGCCCCGCCGGTGTCATTGCCCACGAGGGTGACGTCGTGCAGGTCGAGGCGGTCAAGGAACTCCGCGACCAGCCGAGCTGTCCCGGGCAGCGACAGGTCAGCGGCGGCGTGCATCGGGTGACGATGCGCGCCCAGTGGCAGTGTCGGTGCCACACCCACGCCCCGGCGGCCGGCTGTTCCTGGATCGGACCCGTCCCAGCGCCGCCACTGCCAGGCATCCGAACGCGAGCAGGGCGGCGCCGGTTCGGAAGGCGTGGGCGATCTGCCAGCGATCCCGCACGCTCGCCCAGTCCGTCGGAGGTGCCTGCACGTTCCACGTGAGCTGGTCGTGATTGATCGGAACGTTGACTACGAGCGACGTGGCGAGGACGGTCACCAGTAGCACGAGCGCTGTCAGTGTCAGCCAGAACGCGCGTCCCCTCATACGGGCAGCGAGAAAGGCCAGGACCGCCGTGGCTATCAGCGTCGGAACGAGGGTGGCGGTGGCGAGGCCGTCCAGATGGACGAGCTCCACGTGACGAACCTGGGTGTAGACCTGGGAATCGGAGTTCGGCAGGGTTGACTCGATCACGAGGACAGTGATGAGAAACCCTGCGAAAGACCCCCGAAGAGTAGGCTCACGAAACGGACGGTGGTAGCAAGCACGCTGTCGGCCATGGTTTCTCTTCTCTAGTGGGCTATGCCGATGACGTGCTTGATCGTTTCTGGTTGGCCGAGCACGCGGAGCATGTGGTGCGCGACGTCGGCGCGCGAGACAGAGAAACCACCTCGGATGTTTTGGCCGTACGCCGTCCGGTAGACGCCGGTCAGGGGCTTGTCGGTCAGTTTCGGCGGTCGGGAGATGGTCCAGTCCAGCCCGCTGTCGCGAAGGATGTCCTCCATCAGCGCGAGGTCGGTGTAGTGCGCGCGGAACATGGCTCCCGCAAACGGGGCGCCCAGGTGCCGCATGAAGAACCCGTCTCCCGGATCATGTTTCGGCGGGTTCGGCCGGCCGGGCGAGGGCACCGTGCCGACCGGTGCGGCGCTGACCACGACGATGCGTCGTACGTGGGTGGCTTGCATCGCGGCCACGATGGCCCGCGTGCCCTGCGAGGCGATGCCCGCCTCGGTCCTCGGGTTGCGCGGTCCGAGTCCTGACAGGACCGCGTCGGCTGCGTCAACCGCGGACGCGAGCACCGCCGGGTCCGCCGCTGTCAGATCGGCGGTGATGACGCGCACCTGTCCGGCCTGCCGGGGCAGGCTCTTGGGGTTGCGTACGACCGCGGTGACGTCGTGGCCCGCGGCGACGGCCTGTTCGAGCAGGTGCCGGCCGATGCCGCCGGTGGCTGCGAAGATCGTTAGCCTCATGAATTTGCTCCTGTCAGTTGTGGAAACTTGCGGCGTGCTCGGCGGCCCGTTCGGCCTGGGTGAGTGCGCGGGACGGAGGACCAGTTCCACGGTGTCGGTGGGCGGCCCGAAGCAGTTGCTTGACGACCTTCCCGGCCGACGTAGCCCGTCGCCCGGTAATCAAGATCGTGAGGATGCCCCCTCGGCGCACCGGCATTGACTCGAGCATCTTTCCGTTTCCCGTACGATATGGAAACCATATTATGGGGTTCGAGATTGAAGCAAGATGACGTAAGTAACAGCTTGGAGCCGAGAGCCGCGTGTTCCTCGCTCGCTGGTCGCCGGCGGCCTGACCGGCCCCAACGGCCGTGACAGCGATTGTCAGGGGTTTAAGTGCCCGACTGGGGTCCCGTCACGTGTGGGTGGCCTGTCCGATATGCGTGGGTGAGGTCGATGTCCCGCCCGGGCACTGTCCGGCCCGGTCTGGCGGGTCTGGGGTGTGACCGGGGGCATCCCGGCGGCGGAATCGGGGCCGGCCCGGCTTTGTTACACATCCCCGAACGACCGCACCAGCACCCACACGATGGGTGGGCCCGGCCCGGAATGATGCCCGGCCGGCGGTCGTTATACAGATCCGGCGCCACGAGGCCCCGCCCGTGAAGTCGCCGAACCCGAAGACTTTCCCCCTTGGTTTTCCTGCAAGCGCGGACGAGGTCCTTACACCCGCTGAGGCCGTTCCCCCGATTGGCCGTGTGGGATGCCTACGCGCAGTGAAAGCAGCAGGCCGCCGACCTCGTCGCCAAGCACTGGAACAGCTGACAACCCGCACCACCGAACGGCAGCACGACAGCAAGACCGCTGGCCGGCACCCCATCCCGGGGCGCTGGCCAGTGGCGTATCCGGAGAACCGCCGAGCCCGGACAGCGAACGGCCCCCGCCAGTGCCCGGGGAGGGCGGTGGCGGGGGCCGTCGATCGGTCGGGCGGTCAGGTGGCGTTGATGGTGCCGGTCAGCAGCAGCGACAGCACCAACGTGCCGAGCGCCACCCGGTAGAGCACGAAGACGTACAGGGTGTGGTGGGCCACGTAGCGCAGCAGCCAGGCGATCGCGGCGTAGCCGATGGCGAAGGCGATCGCGGTGGCCACCACCATCTGCGCCCCGCTCGGCACCGAGGTGCCCGGCGCGGCCGGCTCGAACACGTCACCGACGCTGAAGATCCCGGACATCACCACCGCGGGGATGGCCAGCAGGAACGAGTACCGCGCCGCCGCCTCCCGGGTGAGGTTGAGCAGCAGTCCGGCGGTGAGCGTGCCGCCGGAGCGGGACACCCCGGGGATCAGCGCCATCGCCTGGGCGAAGCCCATCACCACGCCGTCGCGCAGCCGGAAGTTCTCCAGGGTGCGGGTCTGCCGCCCCCAGTACTCGGCGAAGGCCAGCACGAAGGCGAACACGATCAGGGTGGTGGCGACCACCCACAGGTTGCGGCCGGCGGTACGGATCTGGTCCTTGAACAGGAAGCCGAACAGCCCGATCGGGATCGAGCCGACGATCACGTACCAACCCATCCGGTAGTCGAGGCTGGCGCGCACCGAGCGGTCCCGCAGGCCCAACAGCCAGGTGCGGGTGATCCGCCAGATGTCCTTGGCGAAGTAGATCAGCACCGCCGCCTCGGTGCCCAGCTGGGTCACCGCGGTGAAGGAGGCGCCGGCGTCCCGGTCGAAGAAGATCGCGGAGGTGATCCGCAGGTGTCCGGACGAGCTGACCGGCAGGAACTCGGTGAGTCCCTGGACGATGCCCAGGACGATGGCTTCGACCCAGGTCACTCGCCGACCCCGGACAGCTCCAGCGCCTCGGCGACGGTACGCAGGGTCTGCACGCCGCTGTCCCGGTCGGCGACGAAGAGGGTCACCGAGAGGGTGGTCACGCCCGCCGCCGCGTACTCGCGCAGCCGCTCGGCGATGCGCTCCTTCGGGCCGAGCAGCGAGGTGCGGTCGATGAACTCCATCGGCACCGCGGCGGCCGCGTCGCGCTGGCGCTTGGCCAGGTAGAGGTCCTGCACCTCACGGGCGGCGTCGCCGTAGCCCATCCGGGTGGCGAGCTGGTTGTAGAAGTTCTGCTGGCGGCTGCCCATCCCGCCGACGTAGAGCGCGGCGTACCAGCGGACCAGCTCGGCACAGGTGGCGATGTCGTCGCCGACCACCACCGGCACCGAGGGGACCACGTCGAAGCCGGCCAGTTCCTTGCCGGCCTTCGCCCGGCCGGCGCGCACCGAGGCGAGCTGCTCCTCGGCGAACTCCGGGGCGTAGAAGACGGCCAGCCAGCCGTCGGCGATCTCGCCGGCCAGCTCCAGGTTCTTCGGGCCGACGGCGGCCAGGTAGATCGGGATGTGCTCGCGGGGCGGGTGGAAGCCCAGCCGCAGCGCCTTGCCGGGGCCGTCGGGCAGCGGCAGCGTGTAGTGCTCGCCGTCGTAGGCCACCTCCTTGCGGGCCACCGCGAGCTTCACGATGTCGACGTACTCGCGGGTGCGGGCCAGCGGCTTGGCGAACCGCACACCGTGCCAGCCCTCCGAGACCTGCGGCCCCGAGACGCCCAGGCCGAGCCGGAACCGGCCGCCGGAGAGCGCGTCGATGGTGGCCGCGGTCATCGCGGTCATGGCCGGGGTCCGGGCGGGGATCTGCATCACCGCGCTGCCCACGTCGATCCGCTGGGTCTGGCCGGCCATCCAGGCCAGCATGCTGGGCGAGTCGGAGCCGTAGGCCTCCGCCGCCCACACCACCGAGTAACCGAGCCGGTCCGCCTCCTGGGCAAGTGCCAGGTGGTCGGCGGGCGTGCTCCACGCCGTCTGGTATCCGAGGCTGAGCCCGAGTCGCACTGGATCCTCCCCCATCCGCACCACAGGTCGCACCAGGGTACGCAATGCCGCCGGTGGACCCGATCACCGGCTCACCCGGGCCCCGCCGGGTTGCCCGGCGACCAGCGCGGGGCCCGGCCACGGTCGGATCGGCGACGTGGCCGGCAGAGATGACGGGAGCGAGGATATCCGTGACGCCAGGTTCGAAATAAGGTTCACCCATGCAACAGCGACCGCTCGGCCGAAGCGGGCTGGCGGTTTCCCGGCTCGCGCTCGGCACCATGACGTGGGGCCGGGACACCGACGCCGACGACGCGGCCGCCCAGCTGAAGAGTTACCTCGACGCGGGCGGCAACTTCGTCGACACGGCGGACGTCTTCGGCGACGGTGACGCCGAGTCGGTGCTCGGCTCGCTGCTGGGCGCCCTGGTCCCCCGCGACGAGCTGCTCATCGCCACCAAGGCGGGGCTGCGGCCGGGCAGCGGCCGGCGCCGGGACGGCTCGCGCGGGCATCTGCTGCGCACCCTGGACGCCTCGCTGCGCCGCCTGGCGACCGACTACGTCGACCTGTGGCAGGTCCACGGGTACGACCCGGACACGCCGCTGGAGGAGACCCTGGCGGCGCTGGACCACGCGGTGGCCAGCGGCCGCGTCCGCTATGTCGGCGTGTCGAACTTCTCCGGCTGGCAGACCGCCCGCGCCGCCGCATGGCAGGCGGCCTGGCCGGGGCGCGCCCCGGTGATCGCCGCGCAGGTGGAGTACTCGCTGCTGGAGCGGGGCGTCGAACGGGAGGTGCTGCCGGCCTGCGGCGCGCTCGGGCTGGGTGTGCTGCCCTGGTCCCCGCTGGGCCGTGGGGTGCTCACCGGCAAGTACCGGCACGGCCGGCCGGCCGACTCGCGGGCCGCCTCGCCGCACTTCGAACGGTTCGTCGCCAGCTACCTGGAGCCGCGCTGCTCCAGCATCGTGGAGGCGGTGGCCACCGCCGCCGGCGGGCTGGGCGTGTCGCCGATGGAGGTGGCGCTGGCCTGGATCCGGGACCGGCCGGGCGTCACCGCGCCGATCCTGGGCGCCCGTACGATCGGGCAGCTCCTCGGCGCGCTCCAGGTGGAGCGGATGACCCTGCCGGCGGAGATCACCACGGCGCTGGACGACGTCTCGGCGGTGCCGGTGGGCTACCCGGAACGCGACGGCTGAGGCTGCGGCCGGGGGCACCGGCGGGCGGATCAGTCGAGGGTGGGGCGGTCGCCGGGAATCTCCCGGACGGCAGCCAGGAAGCGGGCCTGGTCGTCGCGGGTGGCCGGGTTGACGATCCGGATCCACGAGCCGTCGTCGAAGTGCAGGGTCGCCGGGAACTGCATCAGCCGCGCGGACCCGTGGTCGCAGTCGATCCGGGTGATCCGTCGCCGCTCGACGCTCCACAGCAGCCGGGGCTCGCGCCGGTCCGGCCGGCCCTCGTTCGGGCGGCGGCCCATCCGCAGCAGGTGCAGGTGGGTGTCGGTGACCGCGAGCGGGGTGCCGGTGTAGCGCTCCAGGAACAGCAGCAGGCTGCCGGCGAGGGTGGCCAGGTCGCCGCTGAAGACGTACCGGCGGCGGTAGGCGATCTCGACGAGCTGGTCGGCGAGCGGGCGGTGGCGGCTGAGCCGGAACAGCGCCCGGAAGGCCTCCTGCTCGGCGGTGAGCGGCAGCACCGGCCGGGGCTGCGGGACCGCCGGGGTGGGCTCGACGTCCACGTCCCGACCGGCCGCCTCGGGCAGCCCCGCCGCGAGCGCGGCCGCCTTCCCGGGCAGCAGCAGCACCCCGGCGACGATCCGGACCGGGGTCAGCACCGCCTCCACCCAGACCACCGGGTTGACGATGTTCAGCAGCCCGAACAGCGCCCGGGGGTCGAGCGCCTCGGCGACCTCGGTGCCGACGTGGTCGACGAACTGGCTGCCGGCCCGGTGCGTCTCGTGCGCCCGCACCGGCGCCAGGCCGACGTAGCGCAGCTCCTGCCCGGTCACCAGGGGGGCGACCAGGGCCCGCTCCGGCTCGTCGGAGGTGCGGAACTCGTCGCGCAGCGCGCGGGCCCGGTCGCGCGCCACCCGCGCGCCGTCGCGCACCGCGTCGCCGAGCCGCCCGAGCCGTCCCCACGCACCCGTCACGCCGTACCTCCTCCGTCGCCGGTCAGCGACCCGCCGGCTGCTGCTCGGCGGGTGGCTGCCCGAAGACATTCTGGTCGATCCAGTCGGCGCCGCCCTGCACCACGTCGCCGATCTCGTCCTGGACCAGGTCGGAGCCGGGCACCGACAGGCCACTGACCAGGGCGGTGCCGCCCCACACCGCTCCGTGCACGACCGAGTTCGGCACGTTCCAGGGCAGGTTGGTGGCCCAGTTCCGGGCGATCATCCGACCGCCGTCGGCCAGGCCGTGCGCGCGTAGGGCGCCGGCCCGCTCCAGCGTCCCCATGTCGAACGGCGACCCGGACTTGCCGAGCTTGAAGGTGCCCTTCGCCGGGTCGGTGATCTTGTGGAACCACTTGTCGGCCTTGCCGGCGGCGCGCCGCTTGTCGATCGCCTTCTGCCCCATCCGCAGCGCCTTCTGCTTGTCCACCAGCTTGTCCAGGTGGTTGCGCAGCTTGCGCAGGTAGAGCATGACCCGCTGGAGCAGCCGGATGACCTTCTGCAGGTGGGTGGCGAGCGGACGGATGATCTTCAGCGACCGGGTGAGCACGATCATGCCGCGGGTCACGGTGACCGCCATGCCGGCCGCCCAGGACGCCCCGGCGGTGAACGGCGCCATGAGCAGGGCGGTCACCAGGGTGACCAGCATCCAGTTGACGAACTCGACGCAAAGGTCGACCAGCACCTCGTGCACGATCTGCAGGGCCTCGGCGACCCCGCGCAGGTACTCGGCGGTGGCGGTGAACTGCCCCGCCACGTCCAACAGCTGCTGCTCGACCTCGGCGAGGCGCTTGCCGTACGCCTCACCCGCCGGCGACCGCCAGCCCGGCTGCTCGGCCTCGCGGACGCCGCGGTGGCTCAGCGCCAGCTCGCGCAACTGGGCGGCGAGGGCGTCCCAGTCACCGGCCCGGGCGCGCAGCGCCTCCGGCTCGCCGTCGACCATGTCGACCAGCTGGATGAGTGGCCAGGCCAGGGTCCGGCAGACGCTGTCGACCACGTCCTCCACACCGGACAGCGCGTTGTCGATGCCGTTCCAGAGCTGGACGGCGCTGCCGGCGGGCCCGCTCACCGGCCCATCCCCTCGCGCAGCGTCCGGAAACCGGAGTCGATGTCCTGCTCGTTGCGCTCGTACGACTCGGCGGTGGATCCCAGCGCCGCCCCGACGCGGGTGAACGCGTCCTGACCGGCCCGGAACAGCGTCGTGCCGTCGGCGACCTGCTCGGCGTACTTGGCGCGCAGCATGTCGCTGGCGAACGGCAGGTGTCCGAAGGCGCCGTCGGGCAGGTCACCCGCGGCCACCACCCGGCTCTCCAGCGCGCCCAGCGCGTTGGCCACTCCGGTGGCGGCCGCCTCCAGCCGTTTCACGGCCGTCACGTCCACTTCGATGTCAGCTGCCATCGCCGTTCCTCCCCCACATCCGACGCGGGTCGAAGATACGATTCCCCGGCCTCCGGCCGCCACCCCGGCCCGAGGAGGAACCAAGGGGGAGGAAGTCCGCATGACTGATCCGCTGTCCGGTCTGGACGCGCTCGCCGGCCGGCTCGCCGAGATCGAACGCCGCTTCGCCGGCCTGCACGCCGGCCTCGACGACGTCGACGGCACCGCCACCGACGACACGGGCCTGGTGTCGGCCACCGTGGACGCCACCGGCGGGCTCACCGACCTGACCTTCGAGCCGGCGGCGCTGCGGTCCGGCACCACCGACCTGGCGGCGATGGTGCTGGCGGCGTACCGGCGGGCCCGGGCGGCGGCGACCGCCCAGCTCGACGAGCGCACCGAGGGTCTCGACGCGACGCTCGGGGCGGGCCTGACCGAGCTGTTCGGCAAGCCGGGCGACTTCGCGGCGTTGGGCCGCCTGGAGGAGGCCGTCGCCCGACTCGGCACCCTGGACGCCCGGCTGCCGAGGCCGCCGGCGTGACCGCGACCGGCTGGCCGGAGATCGTGGCCCGGCTGCACCGCACGCTCGTCGCCTGCGACCGGGACACCGACGTGGAACTCAGCGCCGGGTCGCGCCGGCTCCGGCTGTCCGTGCGCCGCGACACCGTCGAGGGCCACTGCCCCGGGTACGAGGGGCAGCGGCTGGCCGAGCTGGGCTGGCGGCCCGGCGACGACAGCGACTGGTGGTACGCCACCCCGCGTACCGCCGAGGGCCTGCACTGGTGGAGCGGCTTCGCCGCCCGGACCGCCGCCGTCGCGCTGACCGCCGACCCGGCCGTGCTCTCCTGCCGGGTGCTCCCGCCCGACGGCGGGGCGGAGCCGCCGACGGCGACCGGCGTCGAGGTGACCGGCGCAGCCGGGTCCGGTGTCGGCGCGCCCGCACCGGCCGGTGTCGGTGTCCCCGTGCCGGCCAGCGTCGGTGTCCCCGTGCCGGTCGAGGCCGGTGTCCCCGTGCCGGTCGAGGCCGGCGTCCCCGCGCCGGTCGAGGCCGGCGTCCCCGCGCAGGTGGGGGCAGACGCGGTGACCGTCGACGGCGCCGTGCCCGGGAGCGCGGTCGCGGACGGCGGCGGGTCGCGCCCGTCCGAGCCGGCGCCGGCCGAGCTGCTCGCGCGGGCGGCGGCCGCCCACGACCTGCCCCGCTACCTGGGGGTGCTCGCCGCCGGCCCGGTCTGCGTACCGCTGGCCGGCGAGCCGTCGCCCGACCGGGACTTTCCGTGGACGGTCGTCCTCGGGGCCGACCGCGCGCCGCTGCTGCCGGTCTTCACCTCGGCGGACGCGCTGACCGCCTTCGCCGGGGTCGGGGTGCCGTTCGTCGCGCTGTCCGCCGCCGACCTGCTGGCGGACTGGCCGGACCCGGGCTGGGGCCTCGCCGTCGACCCGGGCGCCGCCCACGGCCTGACGCTGACCGCCCCGGCGCTGGCCGCGCTGCTCGCCGCGAACGACCTGACCGATCCGCGGGGGCCGCTCGCCCCGGTCACCGTCGAGGAACCCGGCAGCACCGGCCGCTGACCGGCGTCCCCGCCGCACCTCGGACCCGCCGGATCGGCGCGGTCGCCTGCCGGACGCTCGCGTTGGTCGCGTCGTCGGCACCCGACCGGCCGGTGACCCCACCGTCGGCACCCCGACCGGCGGTGCTCCCGGCCGTGGTCGGCCGAGCAGGGGTCACGGCTCGCCCTCGGCGCGCACAACCGCGCCGCCTCGTCGGCGTGATATCCGCACCGCTGCCGGGCAGCAGCCGGCCGGTCCACGCGGCGAGCGGCGGCCGGACCGGAGGGGCTAACGGGACAGGTACGCCTTGATGCTGGTCGGGACACGGCCCGCCGCATCCGCCACGGCGGCCCGCGCCTCCCCGGTCACCGGCACCAGGGTGGTGTGCTTGGGCGGTAGGACGATCAGGTCGCCGACCGGCACCACCCGCTCGGCCTGCTGCCGCTCGTCGGCGGGCGGGTCGGTCCAGATGATGTACACGAGCCGGACGCTCATCTGTTCGCTGTCGTCGTTGCGCAGGGACACCCCCGTGAACCGGCTGCTGCGGTCGAGCACGCGGCCGTCGTCGTCCACCGGGGTCACCACCGGCTCGACGTTCACGGCCGGGGCGTCCACCGGCTCCGCGGTGCGCACCGAGACGGTCACGTCCGCGGCCGCCCGGGCTCCGGCACCGGTGAAGGTCAGCACGTCGATGCTGGCGCCCGGCGGGACGACCAGCCGCCCCCGGTCGCTGCCGAAGACCGAGGCGACCCGCACGCTGGGCAGCGTGCGCCCGGCGGCGTCCAGCGCGGTGAACTCCAGCGTCGGCGCGAGCACCCGGTTGCCGTCGTTGACGATCGTGAGTACCTGGTTCATGTACCCGTCCCCGGTGGTGGCGGCGAACTCGAACCGCAGCGCGGCGGCGGGGCGGGGCCGGACGACGAGGCCGCAGCCGGCGAGGAGCAGCGGGACGACCAGCGCGGCGACGACTCGCGGGAACAGCGGAGCGACGCGGCGACGGCGTGGTCGGGTCACGATCATGGTGAGCGGCACCGGCGCATGGTACGGCGGGGCGCGGCGGGGGGAGACCCCGTCGGTACCGACCGGCCGCGGCCGACGCGGCGGTGCCCGTCACAACCGCTTGGCCATCTGCACGGAGGTGACCTCGTAGCCCAGCTGCTCGTACAGGGCGCGGGCGCCCAAGTTGTGGCCGAACACGTTCAGCCCGATCGACACCACGCCGAGCTCCCGGCAGAGCTGCTCCGCCGCCCGCGCCATCGCCCGGCCGTGGCCGCGCCGACGCAGGTCCGCGCGGACCTCGAAGTCGTAGCCGAAGGCGTGCAGGCCGTCCGAGCGTCGCTCGAGGTGCAGCCAGAGCACGCCGATCTCGTCGTCACCGGCGTAGGCGGTCCACAGCCGGTGGCCCTCGGTGCGCAGGCCGTCGGGGAGCAGTCGGACGTAGTCCCGGCGCGCCTTGTCCCGCGCCTCGGGCGGGGGCAGGAGACCACTGGCGGCGATGCTGTCGGCGTAGTCGGCCTCCGCCCGCTCGCGGTAGCGGGCGTATTGCGCCTCGGTCATCGGTTCCAGCCGGACGGTCGTCACGAGCGCACCATAGGGGCGTGGCGGCGCGGCCGGGTGCCCCGAGGGACGCCGCACGCATACCCGTGGAAACCGGGCGAGCGGTGCCGGGCCGGGCGGTGGCGGCGCCGGGGGTGGCCGACACGCGGCGCGGGTCACGCGGGAGGGGGTGGCGGACGGCCTGCGGGCTGGGCAGCATAGGTCCATGGACTACGAATACGCGCCGCTGCGGCTGCCGCCGAACGTCGACCGGTTGACCGCCGCGGCGCAGTTGGCGATCCAGGCGGAGTTCTCCGGTTGGGAGTTGGCCCGGGTGCGGCTGTTCCGGGACGGCACGCGGCAGGTCGTGCTGCGCCGTCGGCGGGTCAACCAGCCGCAGCCGGGTCTGTCCTACTGACGGCGGGCACGCCGCCCGGCGTACCCGGGTCGGGGGCCCACGCGCCCGGGGCCGGACCGCTCGGTCGGGCCCCGGGCGCGTCGTGGCCTAGTGGTGGTGTCCGGCGTGGTCGTGGTCGTCCTCGTCGAGGAACGGGTGCTCGTCGAGCCGCCCGACGAGACGGTCGTCGGCGGCCGGCTGGAACGGGCCCACCGGGTCGTCGTCGTCGAAGGACTCCAGGTCGACCGGGGTGCCCACCTCGCTGACCATCACCACGCCGTCGAGCGGTTCCAGCTCCGGCACGTCCAGCGCGCTCAGCGAGCCGTCCCCGCTCTGCAGCAGCTCCAGCACCGCCTCGCCGACCCCCTCGACGGGCGCCGGCTCGTCCTCCTCCGGGGTGCCCTCGCGGCGGGCCGCCTCGGCGATCCGGATCAGCGCGGACACGCTCGGCACCCGGTAGTCGCGGCGCTGCCGCACCGAGATCACCGCCGGGTGCGGGTCGCTGGCCTCGACACCCTCGGCGCCGCCGAACCGCTCGTCGGCCTCGTCGGGGTCGATCGACTCGACGTCCCACGGCGTGACCTCGCCGAACGCGTCGAGCAGCTGCTCGTCGTAGGCGTACGAGGCGTTGTTCAACGCCACGTACGCCTGCCAGACGCCGTCGTCGTCGATCCGGCCCTGGGCGGCGCGCACGGCCGTCAGGTGGGCCCGGGCGGCGTCGATCACGCGCTCCAGAGCAGCGTCCAGCTCACCGTGCTGGTCGGTCATGAGGGAGTCCCTTCGCGATGGGGAGGATGCGGTCCGGCGACGGACCCGGTCAGCAGGTGCGCAGGAACCGGTCGAGGACCCGCACGCCGAACTGTAGTCCGTCCACCGGTACCCGCTCGTCGATGCCGTGGAACAGGGCGGAGAAGTTGAGATCCGCCGGCAGGCGCAGCGGCGCGAACCCGAAGCAGCGGATGCCGAGCTGGGAGAACGCCTTGGCGTCGGTGCCGCCGGAGAGCATGTACGGCACCGGGCGGGCGCCCGGGTCCTCCGCGCGCAGCGCCGCCGACATCGCCTCGACCAGGTCACCGTCGAAGGTGGTCTCCAGGGCCGGCTGGCGCTGGATGTATTCGATGTCGATGTCCGGTCCGACCAGCTCGCGCAGCTGGCGCTCCAGCATCTCCGACTGCCCCGGCAGGCTGCGGCAGTCGATGGTGGCGGTGGCCCGGCCGGGGATGACGTTGTCCTTGTAGCCCGCGGCGAGCCGGGTCGGGTTGGCGGTGCTGCGGATCGTCGCCCCGATGATGTTGGCGATCGGGCCGAGCTTGGCGATCGCCGCCTCCGGGTCGTCCGGGTCCAGCTCGACGCCGAGCACGTCGGAGACCTCCTCGAGGAAGGCCCGCACGGTCGGGGTGACGGTGACCGGGAAGCGGTGCCGCCCGATCCGGGCGACCGCCTCGGCGAGCGCGGTGACCGCGTTGTCGTCGTGGATGAACGACCCGTGCCCGGGGCGGCCCTTGGCGTGCAGCCGCAGCCAGTCCAGCCCCTTCTCCGCCGTCTCGATCAGGTAGAGCCGGGACGCGTCGTCGATGGCGTAGGAGAAGCCGCCGACCTCGCCGATCGCCTCGGTGCAGCCGTCGAAGAGCTCCCGGTGCCGCTGTACCAGGAAGTGCGCGCCGTAGTCGCTGCCCGCCTCCTCGTCGGCGGTGTAGGCCAGCACGATGTCGCGCGGCGGGCGGACGCCGGTGCGCTGCCAGTCCCGCACCACGGCCAGCACCATCGCGTCGAAGTCCTTCATGTCGATCGCGCCCCGGCCCCACAGGTAGCCGTCGCGGATCTCCCCGGAGAACGGGTGCACCGACCACTCGTCGGCGTCCGCGGGCACCACGTCCAGGTGGCCGTGCACCAGCAGGGCGTCCCGGCCCGGATCGGTGCCGGGGATCCGGGCGACCAGGTTGGCCCGCCCGGGCGCCGACTCGTGGATCTGCGACTCGACGCCGACCTCGGCCAGCTTCTCCGCGACGTACTCGGCGGCCAGCCGCTCCCCCGCGCTGGTGGCGTTGTCACCGGTGTTGGTGGTGTCGATGCGCAGCAGGTCGCGGCAGAGTTCCACGACCTCGTCGGTGGGGTCGGGTCGGGCGGAGGCGGGGTCGCTCGTCATCGGCTCTTTCTACCAGTCGGGCGGGCTGTCGCGGCGGCCCGGCCGGCGCTCGCGCGCGTCGGGGTCCGCGCGGCACTCCCGGGCCGTGCCCGTTTCACGATCTTGCGGTACGGGTACCGCGTCGGCGACCCCGCACCGCCCGTCGCGCCGGCCGTCCCCAGGCTCCGGCCGCCCGTCGAGGAGGGCCCCATGACCGTCCCGCTGCCGCCCCTGCCGCCCACCGCCGACGACGCCTACCGGCCCGGCGGGCGCAGCATGGCCGACATCGCCGACACCGAGCACCGGCAACTGCTCGGCCTGGCCGACCAGGTGACCGACCAGCGGCTGAGCCCCGAGCGGCGCCGGGAGGTGGCCGAGGTGCTGACCGCGGCGATCTCGCGGCACCTCTCCGCCGAGGAGCAGTACCTGCTGCCCGCCGCGCGGGCGGCGCTGCCCGAGAGCGCCGAGCGGGTGGACCGGGAACTGGCGGCCGACGCGGCGCTGCTGGGCGCGCTCAAGGTGCTCGCCGGGCCGGACGACCCGGCGCTGGCGGACGTCGCCGCGCGGGTCCGCCGGCACGTCGAGGCGGTGTCGGCGCTGATCACCCCGCTGCGTGAGGTGGCCACCGACGCGGAGCTGATCCGGCTGGGCAACCGGTGGGAGATCGCCGAGGAGGCGGCCCCCACCCGCCCGCACCCGGGTACGCCGGCCACCCCGCCGTGGAACCGGGTGGTCGAGCCGGCGCTGGGCGTGGTGGACAAGGTGCGCGACGCGGTCACCGGGCGGCGGACGTACCTGGCCGACCTGAAGCGGGACGCGGGCGACTGATCCATCGTCCGACGCCGATCCGCCCAGGCCCTTCCGCCGGCCCGTGCGGTGGTCCTACCGTCACGTTATGAATCTGGAGCTGCGACACCTGCGGGTCGTCTGCGCGATCGCCGAGACGGGGAGCGTGACCAAGGCCGCCTCCACCCTGGGCCTGGCCCAGCCGGCCCTGACCGCGCAGCTCCAGCGCATCGAGCGCACCCTCGGCGGCCCGCTGTTCGAACGCGACCGGCGCGGCGCCCGGCCCACCGCGCTGGGCGAGCTGGTGCTGGCCCGGGCCCGGGTGCTGCTGCCGGCGATGAAGGGGCTCCAGGACGAGGCGGCCCGGCTGGCCGGGGCGGACGACAGCCTGGGCCGGTACCGCTTCGGCGGGGTGAACAGCCCGATCCTCGGCCGGCTGGTGCACCGGCTGGTCGCCGAGCAGCCGCAGGCGCAGATCACCACGTACGCCTCCTGGTCGGCCGGGGAACTGGCCGGGCTGGTGGCCGGTGGGCGGCTCGACTTCGCGCTCACCGGGGTCTGCGGCGACGCCACGCCGTCCCCGGAGTTCGGGCTCTGCTGGCGGGAGGTCGCGGTCGACCCGGTGCTGGTGCTGCTGCCGACCAGCCACCCGATGGCCGGCCGGGAGGAGATCGACCTGGCCGAGCTGCGCCGCGAACAGTGGGTGGCCGCGCCGGGCGACGGCTGCTTCGGCGACTGCTTCGCCGCCGCCTGCGCCCGGGCCGGCTTCACCCCCCGCAAGGTGTACGAGACCGACGTGCGCGGCTGCGTGGACCTGGTCGACGCCGGCGAGGCGGTGGCGCTGTGCCAGGCCACCTTCCGCCCGGTCGACGGTCTGGTCACCCGCCGGCTGGCCGGCGTGCCGCTGCGCTGGCGGCTGCTGCTCGGCTGGCACCCCGAGTCGCCCGCCGGCCGGGTCGCCGAGGCGGTGCTGGAGACGGCGGTGGCGGCGTACACCGACTCGCTGGCGCCGCACCCCGACTACCTGGCCTGGCTGCTGCGCCACCCGGAGTTCGGGGCCCGGCCGGCCCGCGGGGTGCGAATCGCCTGACGGCGGGTACCTGGACCCCATGACCGATCGCTACCCCGACCTCGACGAGCGGGAACTGCTGCGTGAGGCGGCCGCCGCGCACTCCGCCGCCGTCCGGGACCTCGAGGCGTTCCTGCGTCGGCTGCCGGACGTGCCCGACCCGGCCGACATCACCGAGTACGCCAACCTGCTCACCCGGGAGGAGCAGACCCGGGCCGAGCGGCAGGCCGCCGCCACCGCCGCCGGCCTGGAGCTGCCCAGCCTCGGCACCGAGCCGTAGCGCGAGCCGACGACGACGGGCGGCGGCACCGGGGAGATCGTCCCGGGTGCCGCCGCCCGTGCGGGTCAGCGTTCGACCAGGACGTCGTGGCCCAGGTCGAGCAGGGAGTGCCGCCACTCGTTGTCGGCGTTGCCGCCGGGCGGCTTCTCCGCGGTCAGCGCCCGGATCCGGTCGATCGCCTCCCGCATCACCTCGATGTCCTCCGGGGTCAGGTCCACCTTGCGCTTGCTGAGCACCCGCAGGATCTGCCGGCCCGGCTCGGGCAGGTCCATGTTCGGGTTCGGACCGAACGACTCCTCCCCCGAGCCGCGGGTCAACAGCCACTGCCGCAGCTGTTCGGAGGGGACGTTCACCTCGGCGTGGAAGTCGTCCCAGATCACCTCGACCTCGGGGTCGAGTCGCTGCTCGCGTACCATCACGCCTCCTCTTCCGGTGGCCCGGACGGCGCCGGGTTCCCGTCGTCGGTCTCCTGCTTCAGGCCCTCCGGCGGCACCTGCACCCGGGCCGGGTTCGCCGTCGGCGGCGCGAGGATCGGTTCGGTGCGGTCGGTCTCCTCGTCGCTCTCCTCGGGTTCGGTCATCTCCGCCCTCCGGGTCATCGCGGGTGGGACGTCGAGGCCGGGGTGTAGCCCCGCTCTCCCGCGGCCACGTCGAAGGTGAGCTGTCCGTCCCGCGCGTCGACGGTGATCTTCTGGCCCGGCGCGAGCTGGTTCTCCAGCAGCATCCGGGACAGCCGGTTGTCGACCTCCCGCTGGATCACTCGGCGCAGTGGCCGGGCGCCGAACTCCGGCTGGTAGCCGTGCTCGGCGAGCCAGTCGACGCCGGCGGTGGTGAACTCGACCTGGACGTCCTGGGCGTGCAGCCGGCGGCGGGTCTCCTTCAGCAGCAGCTCGGTGATCTGCCGCAGCTGCTGGGCCTCCAGCCGGCGGAAGATGATCGTCTCGTCGATCCGGTTGAGGAACTCCGGGCGGAAGTTCTCCTGGAGGCGGCGCATCAGCCGCTCGCGCAGCTCGTCGCTCTCCTGGGTGCCGCCAGGCTCGCCGAGGCCGAAGCCCACCGCGCGGGTGGTGCCGGTGATCAACTCCGAGCCCAGGTTGCTCGTCATGATCAGGACGGTGTTCTTGAAGTTCACCGTCCGGCCCTGGCTGTCGGTGAGCCGGCCGTCGTCGAGCACCTGGAGCAGGATGTTGAAGACGTCCGGGTGCGCCTTCTCGATCTCGTCGAGCAGCACCACCGCGTACGGGCGGCGGCGCACCGCCTCGGTGAGCTGGCCGGCCTCCTCGTACCCGACGTAGCCGGGGGGCGCCCCGACCAGCCGGGCGACGGTGTGCCGCTCCTGGAACTCGCTCATGTCGACCCGCACCATCCGGTCGGCCTCGCCGAAGAGCGCCTCCGCCAGCGCCCGGGCCAGCTCGGTCTTGCCGACGCCGGTCGGGCCGAGGAAGAGGAAGCTGCCCATCGGCCGGTTCGGGTCGGCCAGCCCGGTACGCGATCGGCGCACCGCCTCGGCCACCGCGGTGACCGCGTCGTCCTGGCCGACGACCTTCTCGTGCAGCTGCCCCTCCAGCCGCAGCAGCCGGTCCCGCTCCTCCTCGGTGAGCTGGCTGACCGGGATGCCGGTGGCGCGGGAGACCACCTCGGCGATCTCCTGCGGGCCGACCGAGGGGACGCCGTTGGTGCCTTCGTCGCCCTGGGCGCGGCGGATCTGCGCCTCGATCTCGGCGAGCCGGTCGCGCAGCGCGGAGGCCCGCTCGTACTGCTCGTCGGCGACCGCCTGTTCCTTGTCCCGGCGCACCTCGTCGAGCTGCTGCTCCAGCTCGCGCACGTCGGCGGCGGGGGTGCGGGTGCGCAGCCGTACCCGCGCGCCGGCCTGGTCGATCAGGTCGATCGCCTTGTCCGGCAGGAAGCGGTCGGTGACGTACCGGTCGGAGAGTTCGGCGGCCGCGACCAGCGCCTCGTCGGTGAAGCGGACCTGGTGGTGCGCCTCGTACCGGTCGCGCAGGCCGCGCAGGATGGCGACGGTGTCCTCGACGCTGGGTTCGGGCACCAGGACCGGCTGGAAGCGGCGGGCCAGCGCGGCGTCCTTCTCGATGCTCTTGCGGTACTCGTCCAGCGTGGTCGCGCCGATCACCCGCAGCTCGCCGCGGGCCAACGCCGGCTTGAGCATGTTGGACGCGTCCATGCCGCCCTCGCTGCCGGCGCCGCCCGCGCCGACCAGGGTGTGGATCTCGTCCAGGAAGATGATCAGCTCGTCCCGGTGCGCCCGGATCTCGTCGATGACCTTCTTCAGCCGTTCCTCGAAGTCGCCGCGGTAGCGGGTGCCGGCGACCAGGCCGGCGAGGTCGAGCTGCACCACCCGCTTGCCGAGCAGGGTCTGCGGCACGTCGCCGTCGCAGATCCGCTCGGCCAGCCCCTCCACGATCGCGGTCTTGCCGACGCCGGCCTCACCGATCAGCACCGGGTTGTTCTTGGTCCGCCGGGACAGGATCTCCACGGCCTGCTCGATCTCGTCGGCCCGCCCGATCACCGGGTCGATCTGGTCCATCCGGGCCAGCTCAGTGAGGTCCTGCCCGTACTGGTCGAGGGTCGGGGTGCCCCGGTCGGGCCTCGGCCCGCCCATCGGTCCGCGTTCCGCGCTGGCCGCCTGCAACGACTCGGGCTGGATCCGGCCGGCGGCCAGCATCCGGCCGGCGGGCGACTCCGGGTTGAGCGGCAGCGCCATCAGGATGTGCTCGGGGCCGATGTAGTTCGCCCCCATCGCCCGGGACAGCTGGTGGGCGTCGAGCAGCGCCCGCTTGGCGGCGGGGGTGAGCGACAGGTTCGGCGGCACCTCGCCCCCGGGCGCGCCGTCGCCCCGCCCGCCGAGGGCGTTGACCAGGGCGTCCGGGTCGGCGCCGGCCCGGCGTACCAGGTCGCGCAGCGGCTCGCGTTGCAGCGCCGCCCAGAGCAGGTGGTCGGTGTCCAGGTCGTTGCTGTGTTTCTGGGCGGCCCGCCGGGCCGCGTCGGCCAGCATCTCCCGGGCGTCGGCGGTCATCAGCCGGGTGATGTCGACCCGGTGGGCCGGTCGGCGTCCGCCCTCACCCCGGCCGAAGTACCGGGCCAGGAACTCGTCCCAGGGGTCGGAGCCGTAGTCACCGGGTCCCATCATCTCTGTCCTCCGCAGTCGGGGCGCGGCACGGTCGCCGGGAGCGACACCGCGGGCGCGGCACGGTCGCCGGTGGCTACCCGGCGGCCGGCGCGACAAACGCCAGGGGATGGCAGGCTGGGGGCATGGACTCCCGCCCGCTGCTGATCGTCGACGGTGCCAACGTGGTCGGTTCCCGCCCGGACGGCTGGTGGCGGGACCGGGCCGGGGCGGCGGTCCGGTTGCGCGACGCCCTGGCGCCGCTGGCCGACCGGGGGCTGCCGCCGGAGCTGCCGCCGCCGGTGGAGGTGGTGCTGGTGGTGGAGGGCGCGGCGCGGGAGGTGCCCGGGGTGGCCGGGGTGCACACGGTGCCGGCGCCCGGTTCCGGCGACGACGCCATCGTGGCGCTGGTGCGCGACGCACCGGACCGGCGCCGGTTGGTGGTCACCTCCGACCGGGAGCTGCGCGACCGGGTGGCGGCCCTCGGCGCGGAGCTGCACGGCCCGCGCTGGCTGCGCGAGCACACCCACCCGAGCGGCTGACCGGCCGGTTTCCGGTCCGCGGGCGGCGGGCCGGAGCGGTCCCGCCGACAGGACCGGCGCATCCCCTGGCGGGACCGGGCGCACCGGCGGTGAACGCTTTCCCGCACGTCACGGGGGTAACCGGACACCGGGGCGGGAACACCGACAGGGCGGATGTTCTCTACCCGGCGGGTATACGTTGTAATGGACCTCTCCCCGCCCCCAGGAGGTCACCGTGGCGAGCGTCGCCGAGCTGAAGGCAGCCATCGAGGTCGCCCTCCAACAGATCGGTGACGGGCAGACAGCCGTGCAGGCGGCCGGTGAGAAGCTCTCCGAGGCGCAGCAGACCCTGGCCGGGGCGCTGGAGGGCAGCGGGCACGAGACGGTGGAGAGCGCGCAGGCCTCGCTGACCCAGGCCGGCCAGGAGCTGGAGGAGTGCCTCGCCGCGACCCTCGTCGCGGTCGAGCAGGCGCAGCTCTACGTCTCGACGCTCTGAGCCGGCGGCCGTGTCCATCATCGAGGACGTGGGGGCGCAGGTGCGCGCCGCCGCCGAGGAGCTGCCGCTGGCGCCGCTGGCCCAGGCGCTGGAAAAGTTCGGGCAGGCCACCGAGCGGCTGCGCTGGGTCCGGCAGGAGTCGGCCAACCCGATGGGGGTACCGGAGCTCGCTGCGGCCACCGAGCACGCCGAGGCCGCCGGGCACGCGCTGCGGGTGGCCCAGGAGCAGCTGTCGGCGTACCTGGCCGCGATCGGGCTGGCCCCCGACGGCGCGCCCCCGGCCGCGCCGGGCCGCCGGGAGCCGAAGCACGACGCGCCCCGCGCGGACGCCGTACCGCCGGCCGGACCGGCACCGCAGCCGCCGGCCGACCCGACCGTCAAGCGGTGGTGGTCGGTGCGGGTGGCGGAGCTGACCGGAGGCCGGGAGGGCCCGCCGGACGAGCCGGACGAGCGGATCGCCGACTCCCGGGAGCTGCTGCGCCGGGTGGTCACCGGGGTCCGCTCCGGCGACCGGGACCGGCTGCACCGGGAGCTGCGCACGGCACACGCCGACGTCGGCCTCGGGCTGGCCGCGGTGGCCCCGCCGCTGCTGCGCGACCTGGCCGGGGAACTGCTCGGGCACCCGCCCCGCGCCGACGACCTGGGCCGGCTGCGGCGCGAGCTGGACGGCCGGGTCCGCGACCTGCTCCCCGGGCTGCCGCCGCCGGTGCTGGACACCCTGCTCACCCGGGTCTGCCGGATGCCCCCGCCCCGCGTCGGCGAGCAGCCGCACGCCGCGGACCCGGCGGTCACCGCCGGGGTGGTGACCGGCGTGCTGCTGGCCCGGCTCGGTCGGGACCTGCCCCGCGACGAGCCCGACGCCCGCCGGGCACCGGCCGCCGCCGCGCCGGTCGCCGGGCGCCGGCCCGACGGTGGGCACCGTGGCTGACCTGCGCAGCCAACTGGTCACGCGGGTACGGGGGATGCTCTCCGAGGCCCTCGGCGCGACGCGTACCCGGTTGGCCGGCGCCGAGACGGAGCTGACCGCCGCCCGCGAACGGCTGGTCCGGGTGCGGCGGGCCGCCGCGGCGGTGCCGCAGCGGGTCGGCGCGGAACGCGACCGCCGACTGGCCGAGATCGACGACCGGCACGCGGCGCGAATCGCCGAGCTGGCCCGCCGGGCCGCCGCCGCCGCGCTGCGGGAGGCGCCGGGCGCGGCGTCCGCGTCGTGGACGGACTGGCGGGCGGCGCCGGCCGGGCGCGGGCAGCCGGTCGGTCCGGTACGCGTCGGCACGCTGCGCATCGCCGGCGCGGAACCGGTCCCGGCGCTGGTCCCGCTGCTGGACGCCGGCCACGTGCACCTCTCCGGCGGCGACCGGGACGGCGCGGACGCGGTGGTCGGCGCGCTGCTGCTGCGCGGGGTCGGCCGGGCCGACCCGGGCGCGGTGCGGCTGTACGGCTACGACCCGGAGCACCTGGGCGGCGGGCTGGCCGGCTTCGCCCCGCTGGGCACCGCCGGGCTGCTCACCTTCGTCGGTCCGGGCGGGCTCGGCCGGCTGCTCGACGACCTGGTGGAGCAGATCCGCCGGATCAACGAGACGGTGCTGGCCGGCGAGTACGCCTCGCTGCGCGAACTGGCCGCGGCGACCGGCCGCCGACCGGAGCCGTGGCGGGTGGCGGTGCTGCTCGGCGGGGACGAGCTGTCCCGGCACGAACGCGGCCAGCTGGACCGGGTGGTCCGCGCCGGGGCGGCGTGCGGGGTGCACCTGGTGGTGCGGGGCATCCCGCTGCCGGAGGACCCGACGGTCACCCGGATCGTCGCCGAGCCGGGCGACGCCCGCGTCGGCGCCCCGCCCGGCCTGCCGGTACGCCTCGACCCGCCGCCGCCCGCCACGCTGGTCACCGAGACCTGCCGGGAGATCGCCTCCCGGGTCAACGCCGGCCCGCCCCCGACGCCCTTCACCGACCTGCTGCCCCCGCCGGAGCAGATGTGGAAGGAGGACTCGGCGCACGGGCTGAGCGCGCCGATCGGCGAGGGCCCGCACGGGCGACCGGTCCTGCTGACCCTGGGCGACTACCCGCCGCACGCACTGATCGGCGGCCCCTCCGGCACCGGCAAGACCAACCTGATCTTCGCCTGGATCGGCGCGCTCGCCGCTCGCTACTCCCCCGCCGAGCTGGAGTTCTATCTGCTCGACTTCAAGGAGGGGGTGTCCTTCGCCCGGTTCGCCCAGGGCCGGCGCGACCCGA
Organism: Micromonospora purpureochromogenes; assembly: GCF_900091515.1. Classification (NCBI taxonomy): domain Bacteria; kingdom Bacillati; phylum Actinomycetota; class Actinomycetes; order Micromonosporales; family Micromonosporaceae; genus Micromonospora; species Micromonospora purpureochromogenes. The sequence goes on from NZ_LT607410.1 coordinate 4,137,096, forward strand.
GCTGGTTGCCGCACATGCGGCTGGTCGGGATCAACGTCAACACCGACCGGGAGTTCGGCCTGGCCCTGCTGCGGTTCCTCGCCGAGGAGCTGCGCCGCCGGGCCGACGCCGCCAAGAAACACGAGGTCACCAAGCTGGCCGAGCTGCGGGCGGTGGACCCGACCGGGCACTGGCCGCGGATCGTGGCGGTGGTCGACGAGTTCCAGGCGCTGCTGGCCGGCCGGGACGTGGTGGCCCGGGAGGCCGCCGACCTGCTGGAGGACCTGGCCCGGCGGGGCCGGTCGCAGGGCATCCACCTGGTGCTCGCCTCGCAGGACGTGCGGGGCATCGAGGCGCTGTGGGGGCGGCCCGCGCTGGTCGCGCAGTTCACCCTGCGGATCGCGCTGCCCAAGGCGCTGCGCATCCTGGCCGAGCGCAACGACGCGGCACAGGCGCTGCCCCGGCACCACGCGGTGGTCAACGCCGAGTCCGGGATGACCGAGGGCAACCAGGTGGCTCGGATCCCGTCGGCCAGCGACTGGGAGACCTGGAGCGAACTGCAGCACCGGCTGTGGCGGATGCGGCCGCAGGACGCCGCGCCGGCGCGGCTCTTCGACGGCGACGCCGTCCCCCGGCTGGTCGACGCGCCCGACTACCGCGCGCTGACCCCGCAGGGCGACACCCCGCCGCCCCGGGGGCCGGTCGCCCTGCTCGGCGAGATCATCGACGTGCAGGCCCGCTCGGCGTCGCTGCGGCTGCCCCGCGCCCCCGGGCGCAACCTGGCGGTGCTGGGTACCCGGGTGGACGAGGCGTGCGCGGTCCTCGACGCCGCCGCCCGGTCGCTGGCCCGCCAGCACCGGCCGGGTACCGCCCGGTTCTCCATCGCCTGCCTCGACCCGGACGCCGACCCGGCCGCCCGCGCCCTCTACGAGGACCTGGCCGACGACGCGGCCTGGTACGACGAGGAGACGGTGCCGGAGCTGATGGCCGAGACGGCCGAGGCGCTGAGTCGGCCGGGCACCCCGAGCACCCCGCACTACCTGCTGCTGTTCGCCGTCGACGCGGCGGCCGGGCGGCTGGCCGCGCCGGCCGGCGGGCGCAGCGGGCTGGAGCAGCTGCGCCGGATCCTGCACGACGGGCCGGAACGGCGTACCCACGTGCTGGCCTGGTGGCGCGGGATCGCCCGGATGCGGGTGGACCTCGGTGGGCCGGCCGCCCGCACCGACCAGATCGGGGCCTGGGTGGCCCTCGACGTGCAGGGCGCGGAGCTGGGTTCCTCGCTCTACCCGGGCACCGGCGGCCCGGACTGGTACCCCCGCCCGTGGCGCGGGCTCTTCTTCGACCGGGCGGTGCACCGCACCGGACAGGTGATCATCCCTTATGGTCCGTCGCGATGAACGAACCGGTCGCCAGTGACACGTACGCCGCGCACGTCCGCCGCCTGGCCGAGCTGACCGGCCGGGTCCGGGCCCAGCGGGCCGAGGCGCAGGCCTGGCACGACAAGCAGTGCACCGCCGCCGAACGGGTGGTGGCCGAGGCGACCGCGCAGCTGCGCCGGGCCGAGGCCGAGGTCGCCGAGGCCCGGTCCATGGTGGAGCGGGTCGACGCCGAGGTCGGGCACCTCTGGGCGGAGCTGCGGGGCCGGCTGGGACTGGGCGGGCGGCGGCTCGGCCCGGCGCCGGGGCCGGCCCGGGACGCGGCCGGTGACCCGGTGTCGTCGCTGCGCGGGGTGCGGGAGCTGCTGGACCGGGCCGGGCAGCCGGGTGAGCTGCCCGGGTCGGTGAACCCGCTGCTGGCGCTCTGCGGGGCGGCGGGAGCGCTGGTCGCGTACGGCCTCGGGGCGGGCGCCCGCGCGCTCGGCCACCGCTACGGCGGTGACCTGGCGGTGGGGATGCCGGTGCTGGCCCTGGTCGTGACGCTGCTCGGACCGCTGGCCGGCCTGGCGCCGGCGAAGCGGCTGGCCGACCGGCGGCACGCCCTGCTGGGGCCGCGGCCGATGGCGATCGTGCTGGTCGCCGGGGTGGCGACCACGGTGGCCCTGCTGGTGCTGACCCGCTGAACCCGGCGGTCCGGCCGGGTTGAGGCGGGACCGGGCGGCGGGCCGCCCGGTCGGCTCGGTGGACGGGTCGAGGCTCAGGCGGGGACCGCGACGGCCTCGCGCAGCAGCCGGCGGGCCAGCACCAGCCGGTCGGCGTCGTCGTCCAGGCCGGGCAGGTCGCCCACCCGGGTGACGGTGCCGGTGAGCAGGGTGCGCACCGCCGGCTCGCAGGTGCCGGGCAGGGTGAGAGTCCGGTCGGGCAGCCGCAGCGCCACCCGGTGGTCGTCGGTGGCGGTGAGCTGCCAGCGCAGCCCGGCCCGCGGGGCGATCCGGCTGTCGGCGTCGAGCGCGGCGAGCGCGGCGGCCTGGGCGAGGGGCCGGATCGGGGCCGGCCGGGCGGCGGGCCAGGCGCGCTGCCGCAGCCGGGCGGCGACCGCCGCCGGGTCGACCCGCAGCAGCCAGTCCCGCAGCGCCTCGACGGTCTCGGTCAGCTCGGGCTCGACGGCGTCGGGGTCGGCGACGTCGGTGCCGAAGGGCAGCCCGGCGCGCAGCCGGGGATCCTCGGCGGCCAGGGTGAGCAGTTCCTCGACCATGGCGTACCGGGTCAGCGCGCGGATGCCGACGGTCAGGTGCAGCGAGCTGGACTCCTGCGCCCGGGCGCTGTGCAGCCAGCCGCGCGGCAGGTAGAGCGCGTCGCCGGGGGCGAGCACCACGTCCAGCGCGGCGGGCCCGTCGGCGGTGGCGGCGACCTCGTCGGCCCGCCCGCCCCAGGGTTGCTGCTCCAGCGGGTCGGGCAGCACCGGCGGGTGGATGCGCCAGTGCTTGCGGCCGTCGACCTGGAGCACGAAGACGTCGTGGGTGTCGTAGTGGGTGGCGAAGCCCTGGCTGCCGGCCGGGGTCAGATAGGCGTTGACCTGCAACGGCTGGGACAGCGCGGTGCCGAGGTCGCGCGCGAAGTCGACCAGGGCGGGCCAGGTGCGGTGCAGTCCCTGGAGCACCAGCGTGGCGCCGGAGGCGTACAGCTCCAGCACCTTCTCGTCGAGGACCTGGTCGGTGATCTCGGCGCCGGCGCCGCCGCCGCCGGTGTAGCGCGCCGCCGGCACGAGCTGGCCGTCCCTGGCCACCCGCAGGAACGGGGTACGCAGACCCCGGCGGCTGAGCAGCTCGTCGGCGTCGGCGGGGCTGAGCAGGTCGGTGAAGCCGTCCGGGTTGGGCAGCTCGTCGGCGCGGGAGAGCAGCGGGGCCCGTCCCCAGTGGGCGGCGGCGAACTTCGCCGGCTCCACGCTGGCGCAGCGCGCCAGGGCCGCGGCGGCGGACGGAACCGCCGGGCGGCCGTGGCCGCCCGGCGGGTCGATGATCGTCATGACGTCGTCAGCGCGCGCCGCCGTCGGCGCCGCCGTCCTGCTGGCCCGGGGTCGCACCGCCGTCGGCCGGACCCTCGGCACCACCGTCGGCGCCACCGTCCTGCTGGCCGGGGGTGGCGCCACCGTCGGCCGGACCCTCGGCACCCTGGTCGGCGCCCTGGTCGGCGCCGCGCTCCGCACCACGGTCCGCGCCGCCGTCGGCGCCGCCGTCCTGGTGACCGGGAGTCGCGCCACCGTCGGCCGGGCCTTCGAGGCCGCCGCCGCTGGTGGTCTGCATGTCGTCGTCGTTGAGTGCCATGGGTGCTCCCTCGGGTGTGCCGCCCCGCCGCAGGCGGGGTCCGTCGTGCAGCGGGTGGTACCCCACGCGCGATCTTCTCTAACCACACCGTAGACGGCGGGACCCGGCGGGCGGGACAGTTCGCCCGGCCCCGCCGGGGCGCACCGGCGCGCCGCGAACCGGGCGCGGCGGCGACGGCGGTGCCAGGATGGGGGGACGGCCCGTCCGGCAGGGAGGTCACCATGGGGCAGCCGCAGCCCGCACCGCTGACGCCGCTGGCCGAGGACTGGCAGCGGGCCCTGGCCGTGGTGGCCCACCCCGACGACCTGGAGTTCGGCGCGGCCGCCGCCGTCGCCCGGTGGACCGGGCAGGGCAAGGAGATCGTCTACTGCCTGGTCACCAGCGGCGAGGCCGGCATCGACGGGACGACCCCGGAGCGGGCCCGGGTGGTGCGCGAGGAGGAACAGCGCGCCTCGGCCGCCGTGGTCGGGGTGAGCACGGTGGAGTTCCTCGGCCGGCCCGACGGGCTGGAGTACGGCGTGCCGCTGCGCCGGGCGATCGCCGAGGTGATCCGGCGGCACCGCCCCGACGTGGTGATCACCAACAACTTCCGCGACACCTGGGACGGGGCGTACGCGCTCAACCAGGCCGACCACATCGCGACCGGGCGGGCCGTGCTCGACGCGGCCCGCGACGCCGGCAACCGGTGGATCTTTCCGGAGCAGCTGACCGGCGGTGTGGGGCCGTGGAACCGGGTCCGGGAGGTGTGGGCCGCGGCCTCGCCGCTGTCCCGGCACGGGGTGGACGTCACCGCCACCTTCGCCGCCGGGCTGGCCTCGCTGCGCGCGCACGACGCCTACCTGCGGGGGCTCGGCGACGGCGGGTTCGACCCGGCGGAGTTCCTGGAGAGCATCAGCCGCCCGGTCGGCACCCGGCTCGGGGTCCGCTACGGCGCCGCGTTCGAGGTCTTCCCGCTGGGCCTGCACTAGGCGGCAGCGATGATCCTGGTCGGCACCTCGGGATGGCAGTACCGCGACTGGCGGGAGCGCTTCTACCCGCCGAAGCTGCCGCAGCGGCTCTGGCTGGAGCACTTCACCACCCGGTTCGCCACCGTCGAGGTGAACAACGCCTTCTACCGGCTGCCCGAACGGGAGACCTTCGCCGCCTGGCGGGCGCGTACCCCGGAGGACTTCTGCGTGGCGGTGAAGATGAGCCGCTACCTGACCCACATCAAGCGGCTGCGCGACCCGGCCGAGCCGGTCGCCCGGTTCCTGGGCCGGGCCACCGCGCTCGGCGACCGGCTCGGGCCGGTGCTGGTGCAGCTCCCGCCGAACCTGCCCGCCGATCCGGCGGCGCTGGACGCCACCCTGCGCCTCTTCCCGGCCGAGGTGCGGGTGGCCGTGGAACCCCGGCACCCGTCCTGGTGGACGGCGCCGGTGCGGCAGGTGCTGGAACGCCGGCGGGCCGCGCTGGTCTGGGCGGACCGGCGGGGCCGGCCGGTGACGCCGCTGTGGCGCACCACGGACTTCGGCTACCTGCGGCTGCACGAGGGCCGCGCGCAGCCGTGGCCGCGCTACGGCCGGGCCGCGCTCGCCTCCTGGGTACGCCGCCTCGCCGAGACCTTCGACGACGCCGAGCCGGCGTACGTCTACTTCAACAACGACCCGGGCGGGGCGGCGGTGGTCGACGCCGTCGCGTTCGCCGGGCTGGCCCGCCGGGCGGGGCGCCCGGTCAGCCGGACGGCCTGAGGTGCCCGGGCCCGGAGCACGCGGCGGCCCGCCCCGCCGGAGGGGCGGGACGGGCCATGGGTCACGGCATCATCCGTTGCAGGTCACTGGGCATGGTGTCCTTCACGTCGTCCCACTGGCCCTGGGTCACGTGCCGGCTCAGGGCGTCCAGCACCACCTGCACCACGCGCTCGGTGCCGCCCTCGACGTCGTACGGAAAGTGCCGCCGGACCTCGAGAAGAAAGTCGTCCCGATTGAGCTTGATCGGCACGTCCATCGGCTTCCAGCCGTCGAAGTAGATCCCGCGGACCAGCACCGGCAACTGCGCGGCGAACTCCACGCTCTCCTGCACCGGCATCCGGTCGCGCAGCAGGTGCAGAACGGTGCGCAGCGCGCAGTAGGACTGGTTGCGTTGCTCCTTCGGCCAACCGTATGCCTGTTCGATGTCCTTGAGCATCAGGTTCGTCTTCTCCAAAGAGGACTCGAACGCCGATTTCAGCTGCTCAGCCATCTGTCCACCCCCGTGCGTCGTCTTCCCACCGTCGGTCGTCAGCGCGGCGCGGCGGCCCGCTCGGCCCCCGCCAGAGCCGGGTCGGCCGGAACCGCCCGGGTCGCGCGCGGGCGTTGCCGTCGGCCGTACCGACCACGTGCAGCACCCCGCCGCGTCGCCTGTCCGTCACGACCCGAACCGCCATGGGACACCTCCGTCGCTGTCGGCCTCACGTTCCGTCGGTCGACGGACCGCAGACACCACCATGCTGCGCGGCCAACGGGTGACCCGGCGTCACCCCGACCGGGTGAACTCCGGCGACCGCGTCAGCCGGCGTCGAGGAACCCGGCCAGGGTGGCGGCGTTGGTCTGGGCAAAATCGCGGTAACAATTGTTCATCAGCACGTGGGTCTGCCCGGCCGAGTCGGCCAGCTCGCGCAGCTTCGGCGCCCAGTCCCGCAACTCCCGGTCGGAGTAGTGGTAGCCGAACTTCTCGTGGATGTCCTTGCTGGTCCACTTGTCGCTGTGCCCGTGGAAGCGCACCACCGCGAGGTCCGCGGTGGCGGCCAGCACCGGGGGTACGGACGAGCGGTGCCCCTGCGGCATGTCCACGCAGACGTACGGCAGCCGGTGCTTGCGCAGGAAGGCCACGGTCTCGTCGGCGTTGGCGCCGTCGAACCAGGAGGCGTGCCGGAACTCGAAGACCGGCCGCAGCGGGCGGCAGCGCCGCTCCACCTCCAGCAGGTACTCCTTGTTCTCCCGCTTGATGGTGAACCAGGGCGGGAACTGGAACAGCACCGCGCCGAGCTTGCCGGCCGCCACCAGCGGGTCCAGCGCGGACAGGAACCGGGTCCAGACCTCCTCGTACGCCTGCGCGGGCAGGTCGTCCGGGTAGAGGTTCTTCTTCTCCGTCTCCGGGCGCAGGTCCTTGTAGAGCGCGGACACCTTCGTCGGGTGCCCGGTCAGCAGGCTGAACGCCTTGACGTTGAAGGTGAACCCCGCCGGGGTGCGCTCGGCCCACAGCTGGGCGGTCCGTTCGGCCGGCGGCGAGTAGTAGGTGGCGTCCACCTCGACCAGCGGAAAGCGCCGGGCGTAGTACGCGAGGCGCTTCTCCGGGGTGTCCGCGGTCTGCGGGTACCACCCGGACTCCAGCAGGGTCCGGTCGGTCCAGGACGCGGTGCCCACCTTGATGTCACCCATGCAAGGAGTTCACCGCGCCCGGAGCTGACCGGCAACCGCGACGCACGCCGCTCAGGCGGCCCGCCGCTCCCGCGTCTGCTTGCAGGCCACACAGGAGGTGGCCGACGGGAAGATCTCCAGGCGCTCGACCGGGATCGGCGCCGAGCAGCCCTCGCAGAAGCCGTAGGTGCCCTCTTCCAGGCGGGTCAGCGCGTGCTCGAACTGGGCGCGACGATCGAGGATCGTGCGCAGCAACGACTGCGCGGTGTCCCGTTCGGCGGTCTTGGTGCCGCTGTCGGCCTGGTCGTCGCCGGCGGTGTCACCGACCTCCACCAGCCGCAGCACCTGGCTCTGCGCGACGGCCTGCTCGTACTCCGCGGACAGCTCGTCGTAGCGGGCCTGCAGGGAGAGTCGGATCTGGTCGATCTCCGCCTGGGATCGGCCCGTTCCGACGGTGTCGTGGACGAGCATCGCTGCCTGCCTTTCGTGGGGCTCCGGCCCGGCCGGGCCGGTCGCCCGGATACGGTCCGCACGGGCGAGATCACCCGTGCTCTGTGAGCCGGGCGAATACCCACCTCCGCAGTGGATCAAACCGACGAGTTTTTCCGGCCTCGGTCGACCGGTTCGTCCGGCTCGACGAGGGCCGGGTGCCGCGGGTCGTCGGCCCGGACCACCACGTCGGCGAAGGAGGTCGGGTCGACCTCGTCGGCGTACCGGGCGAAGGCGGGCAGGGTCCAGCGCAGCTCCGGGTCGGTACGCCGGGCCAGGGCGGCCGGCGAGAGCGCCAGGTGCACCGCGACGTCGAAGGGCAGCCCGCCGCCGAGCAGCAGCGCCCCGCTGACCAGCAGCACCGCGCCGGGCGGCAGCGGGACGTACGCCGCCCGGCTGGCCCGGTCGGTCGCCGGGTCCCAGAGGGAGGGCAGCACCTGCCCGGAGCCGCCCGGGCCGGCCGGGTCGAGCACCTCGCGGCGCAGCCCGGCCTCGTCGGTCCAGCTCTCGTAGTACGCGTCCGGGTTGGTCCGGCCCTGCTCGAAGCGGATCGAGGCGGGCCGCAGGAAATCCTCGGCGCGCACGTGCAGCACCGGGCGGCCGAGCGCGCGCAGCGGGTCGACCAGCGCCTCGGCGAGGCGCTGCGGTGCGGCGGCCGGCGGGCCGTCGAGGGCGACCCGCAGTCGGCCGGGCCGGTCGGCCGCAGCGTCGGGGCCCGCACCGGTCACGGCCGGGAGGCCCGGCTCGGGGGCGGCGGCGAGGAGCCGCTCGGTCAGCTCGGCGACGAGCCGCTCGGGCGAGATGGGTCGGACGCGCATCCGACCATGGTGCCCCGGCCGGTCGGCCGGTGCGGTCGATGATGCCCCGGCCGCTCAGCCGGTGCGGTCAGTGCTGCCCCGGGCGGTCAGCCGGTGCGGGCGAGGGTGGCTCGGGCGGTCAGCCGGTGCGGTCGATGGTGACCCGGGCGTCGTCGGCGAGCCGGTAGCCGACCCCGTAGACGGTGGTCACCAGGGGGACGTCCACGCCGACCTTGCCGCGCAGCCGGCGCACGTGCACGTCGACGGTGCGGACCCCGGCGTGCTCGTAACCCCAGACCGCGTTGAGCAGCTGCAACCGGGTGAAGACCCGGCGCGGGTGGGCGACCAGGTGCAGCAGCAGGTCGAACTCCAGCCGGGTCAGCGGCAGCGGCTCGCCGTCGCGCAGCACGGACCGGGAGGAGGCCAGGATGTGCAGCGCCGGGATGGTCGGCGCGAGCGACCGGGCCGGGGACCGGCCGCCGGGCAGCGGCTCGGGCCACCGCTCGGCGGGGACACCGTTGGTGGTGATGGTGCCCTCACCGCGTTCCAACATCTCGCGGGCTGCCTCCAGCAGCCGGCGGGCCGGCGGGGTCAACGACTCCTCACACGCCAACGGGATGGACAGGGTCACGGTGAGCACGGGTGCGGCCGTGTTCGCCGGTCGGCGCTGGCCGCCGGGGGGACGACCGGGAACCGCAGGTTGGGACGTATGCCATCCGGCGCGCGACGAGGCGGGGCTGACCGACATGGTCCTCCTTGGCTGGTCCGGGTAAACCCACGGCCCGGGACGCCGCTTCATCGATGCTTCCCGGCCCCTGAGCGAGGGTCAAGGGGCGGCTACGTTGCATGAATGTGACAATTGACGAACACATCGCAGCCGAACCCTCGCTCTGCGTACGAGCCAGATGATTACAGCAGAGTCGCCGGGGCGGCCGGATACGGGGGGTACCCGCTCCGGTTCACATTGGCCGGTCCGGCCCGACGCACCAGCGCGGACGGTCCCCGGGGCGCGCCGCGCCGGCGACCGGTCAGCGGAACCGGTCGACCCGGACCCGGGTCTCGTCGGCCAGCCGGTAGCCGACGCCGTACACGGTGGTCACCAGCGGGGTGTCCGCGCCGAGCTTGGCGCGCAGCCGGCGCACGTGCACGTCCACGGTACGGGCCACGGCGTGCTCGTAGCCCCAGACGCTGCCCAGCAGCTGAAGCCGGGTGAAGACCCGGTGCGGGTGCTCGGCGAGGAAGAGCAGCAGGTCGAACTCGATCCGGGTGAGCGGGATCTCCCGGTCGCCCTGCCGGACCACCCGGGAGCCGGCCAGGATCCGCAGCGTGTCGGGGTGCTGGTCGGCGGGGGCCGGCGCGGGCACGGCCGGGACCGCCCGTACCGGCACCGGTTCGGCCAGCCGGACCACGCCCTCCCCCGCCTCGGCCAGCTCGCCGAGCAGGTCGACCAGGCGGGCCAGCCGGGGCGTCAGCGGCGCGGCGGCCAGGTCCAGGGTGATGGTCAGCGTCGGGGCGGGCCGGGGCCGGGGCGGCCCGGGCCGGTCGGAGCGGCCCGGCGGGTGCGGGCGCGAGGTGATGGCGACGACGGACATCGGTGCCTCCTGAGATGACGGGTCGTCCGCCACGCCCGGTGGAGCGTGGCGGTCAGCGCGGCGCCCGGCCGGCGGTCACCGGGGGCGCGGTGGCCGGGGAGCCGGCCGGCGGGGTCGGGCCGAGCGCGGGCAGGCCGGCGATGCGCCAGGCGACGAAGCCGCCGACCACGTCGGTGGCCCGGTGCAGGCCGAGGTCCTGCAACGCGGCGGCGGCCAGTGAGGACGTGTAGCCCTCCTGACAGATCACGACGACCGGCAGGTCGTAGCCGACCGCGTGGGGCAGCCGGGCCGGGCAGCGCGGGTCGAGCCGCCACTCCAACACGTTGCGCTCGATGGCCAGCGCGCCCGGCACGGTGCCGTGCGCGGCCCGCTGGGCGGCCGGCCGGATGTCGACCAGCAGGGCCCCGGCACGGTACGCCAGGTGCGCCGCCTCGGGGTCGAGCCGGCGCAGCCGGGCGCGGGCGGCGGCGAGGATCTCGTCGATGCCCCGGGATCCCGGTGGTGGCACCGGCGGGCTGTCGGTACTCGGGTGGTGCTGCTGCGGCATCCTCGCGGTCCTTCCAGGAACGAGCCGGCGGGTGGGTGTGGGGGCGGTGGGGGTCACCAGGCGACGCCGGCCTCGGCCACGTCGGCGACCCGCAGCCGGCCGGCGTCGAGCCGGTAGCGGGTCATCCGGCGCAGCGCGGGCCGGTAGACGTGGACGCTGACCGCGGGCTGGTGGGCGCGGTTGGTCACCACGTGCACGTGCCGCGGGCCGAACCGTCGCCCGGTCCCGGCGGCGAGGCGATGCCGGCGCAGCCGGGCACCGGACACCGTCTCCTCGGTGAGTTCACCGGCGACGACCAGGAAGGCGCCCGAGGAGCCGCCGTGGTCGTGCAGGTCGGTGCCCTGGCCGGGGAGCCAGCTCAACGCCCAGACCTCGTGCGTGTCGGTGCCGGCGAGCCGGGCGTACCAGCGCTCGACCGGGTCGAAGCGCAGCGGCACCGGCCAGCCGGCCGGGTCGGCGTACGAGGCGGCGACGGCGAGCAGGTCGGTGTGCGGGTCGGTCATGGCGGTCTCCCGTGGTGATGCGTCCGGCCACCACTATAGGAGGCAAAGCCTATAGGTTTAGTAGGTAATACCGGATGCTGGGACGGGGACCGGATCCACCGGGGATCAGCGCGAGACCGGCGGGTCCACCCGGTAGCCCGGCACCGAGGGCCAACGCACGGTCAGCACCACCGACGCCTGCTCGGCGTACCAGCAGTGGTCCACCCCGCGGCCCCACACCACGTAGTCGCCCGGCGTGCCCAGCACCACCGTCCGGTCCGGGAACTCCACCCGGAACCGGCCGCTGACCAGAACCAGCAGCGCGATCCGCCGCTCCCGGGTGGCCCACCGCGAGCGGGCCTCCCCCGGCGGGTGCACGCCCCACTTCACCTCGACCTCGGCGCTGTGCCGGGGATCGCCGGCGGGCATGAAGTGCCCGAGCAGCCAACCGGCGTTGGTGGCACCCTCCACACCCGCGTTGCCGACGTACACGTCGTCCATGGCCCTCCCGTCGTGGGCAGGCAAGCTACCAGTCCGCCGGGCGCGGCGGCCGACTAGCCTGGACGGGTGACCGACGACCTGGACGCCGAGACGCTGGCCTTCGCCCATCGGATGTTCGACCTGGCCCGCGCCGGTCAGACCGAGGAGCTCAGCGGCCACGTCGAGGCCGGCCCGCCGGTGAACATGACCAACGACAGGGGCGACACCCTGCTCATCCTCGCCGCCTACCACGCCCACCCGGCGACGGTGGCGGCCCTGCTCACCTCCCGCTGAGGCGACACCATGGACGATCCCGTACCGGAGCGGATGCGCACGGCGGCCGGCGCGCTGCTGGCCACGCTCGACGAGCCGGCCCGCGCCGCCGCCGGGCACGCCTTCGACGACGAGGGCCGGCGGTGGCTGGAGTACCGGCCCCGGCCCCGCCCGGGGGTGTGCCTGGCCGACCTGGACCGCGCCGGGCGCAAGGCGGCGCACCGGCTGCTGGCCACCGCGCTGAGCCCACCCGCGTACGCCCAGGCGATGACGGTGGTGGCGCTGGAGGAGGTGCTGGACCGGGCCGAGGAGTGGCGGCGCGGCCGGCACAGCGGCGACTACTGGGTGGCGCTCTACGGCGACCCGGCCCGCGACGACCGCTGGGCGTGGCGGTTCGAGGGGCACCACCTGTCGGTGAGCATGACGGTGGTCGACGACGAGGTCTCTCCCGCCCCGCTCTTCCTCGGCGCCAACCCGGCCACCGTCCGGCACGCCGGACGGCCCGTCTCCCGCCCGCTCGGCATCGAGGAGGACCTCGGCCGGGAGTTGCTGGAAGCGATCGGGCCGGCCGGGCGGGCCGCCGCGATCATCGCCGACGAGGCCCCGGCGGACATCGTGAGCGCCACCCGACCGGCGGTCGACGGGCCACTCACCCCGCTGGGCGTGCCCGGCGACCGGCTCGGCGTCACCGGCCGCGCCCTGCTCGACCAGCTGGTGGCGCTCTACCTGGACCGGCTCCCCGGCGAGCTGGCGGTCCGCGAGGCGGACCGGCTCGCCGGCGGCGAGCTGCACTTCGCCTGGGCCGGGTCGACCCGGCCGGGTGGGCGGCACTACTACCGGGTGCAGGGTGACGACCTGTTGATCGAGTACGACAACACCACCGAGGACGGCAACCACGCGCACACGGTGCTGCGCCGCCCGGCCGGCGACTTCGGCGCGGACGTGCTCGCCGCCCACCACGCCCGCGCCCACTGACGCCGGTCAGGCCGGCCGGACCGCCTCGATCAGGAACCGGCGGGCGTGGGCGACGAAGGCCCCCTCCGCGCGGATCCGCCGGTCCAGCGCGGCGAGCTGCGGCCGGTGCCGGTCCACGTCGAAGCTCGGCGCCGTCCAGACGACCTTGCGCAGGAACCAGACCACCGCGCCGACGTCGTGAAAGACCGCCCGCAGGGTGGCCTGTTCGAGGCGGACCACGGACAGGCCCGCGGCCCGGGCGGCGGCCACGGCCCGCTCCGGCTGCCGGCTGGTCGCCGGCGGCAGCGGGCCGAGGATCGCCTCGCTCAGCTCCCGCATCGTGCCCGGGCCGATCTGCTGGGACAGGTACGCCGCGCCGGGGCGCAGCACCCGGGCGATCTCGGCCCAGCCGGTGGCGACCGGGTGCCGGCTGGTGACGAGGTCGAAGGAGGCGTCCCGAAACGGCAGTCCGGACGCGGGGCCGACCTGGACGACGGTGGCGCCGACCCGGCGCAGCGTACGCCGGGCGACCGCCACGTTCGGCGGCCAGGCCTCGGTGGCGACTAGCAGCGGTGGCGGGGCGGGCGCCTCGGCCAGCACCTCTCCCCCGCCGGTGTCGACGTCCAGGGCGGCGGAGACCGCCGCCAGCCGGGCCGCCACCAACCGGGCGTAGCCCCACGGCGGGCGTTCCTCGGTGGCCCGGCCGTCGAGCCAGGAGAAGTCCCAACCGTGCACGGGCGCGGCCGCCGCCTCGGCGACCAGTTCGGCGAAGGCCCGCTCTGCCATCCGGCCACCCTGCCGGACCCGAGGGCTGGCCGACAACCGGATTCCGCCGGCCGCGTCGACTCCAGGTCGGGGAGTCGCCCCGCCGCCCCGGGGGGACACCGCCCCGTCGCCGACCTGGGCCGGTGGCCCGGCGCGGGCGGCGGGATCAGGCGCGGGGGCGGATGATCTCCACGGTGGCGGCGGCGGGCACGCCCGCCAGGGCGTCGAAGCCGCCCGGCTCACGGCGGCCCGCGTCGAACTGGCGCATCAGGCGGGCGCCCAACCGGACCCCGACCGCACCGACGGCCAGGCCGACCAGCTCGGTGATCACCAGGACCGCGGTGGCGCCGCGCTGCGGCGCGTCGGCCCGGATCAGGCAGGCCAGCAGGAACAGCGCGGCCATGCCGGCGTTGACCAGGTTGAAGGTGACCATGGTGCGGCGGGTCCGGCCGGCCCGGACGTCCCACAGGTCGACCATGCCGGCCACCCCCGCGAGCGCGGCGGCGACCAGGGCGGCGACCGCCGTCCAGTAGCCGACCTCGCCGAGGAAGGCCGGCCCGCCGGCCACGTCGGCGAGGTCGAAGAGGACCGCGCTGACGAAGAGCCCGAACGGGAACGTCACCAGCATCGGTTGGATCGGATGCCCCTGCACCCGCAGCCGGCTCTCCATCGGTTCCTCCCCCAGGTTTCGTGTCAGCTCACGAAACCAGGGTGCTACCCGGCCACCAGTCCGGCGAAACGACGCGCTCAACCCTCCCGGGGACGCGACACCGTCGCGACCAGCCGCTCGGCCACCTCGCGCAGCGGGATGTCCAGCGAGGAGGCGGCGTTGCGCAGCACGTCGAGGGCCTCCGGCGCGGGGCACCCGCGCTGGGTCATGATCACCCCGACCGCCTGGCCCACGACGCCCTCCCCCAGCAGCGATTCGTCCAGCTCACCGGCGCGCTCGGCCTGCTTGACCCGGTCGCGCACCGCCGCCAGCAGCAGGCCGGCGTGCTCGGCGAGCAGCATCGCGGTGAGCTGGTGCCGGGTGGTGAAGGTGCCGGCGGAGTCGGTGTAGAGGTTGATCACTCCGATCGCCTGCTCGTCGACGTCGACCGGCGCGGAGATCACCCCGCGCACCCCGAGGCCCCGCGCCCGGGCCGTCCAGCCCGGCCAGCGCTCCTCGACGGCGAGGTCCGGGGCGAAGGTCATCTCCCGGCGGCCGATGGCGCTCATCGCCGGCGACTCCGGGCCGTGCCGCAGGTCGTCCAGCTCCGCCAGGCCGGGGTCGGAGGCGGCCACCCCGGCGGGCTCCCCGGCGCGCAGCGCGGTGAAGCCGCACCAGGTCACGTCCGGTACGGCGTCCCGGGCGATCCGCACCAGCCGGGCCAGCGCCTCGTCGAAGTTGTCGGCCGCGATCAGGCCGGCGGTCAGCTCGCGCAGCAGGCCGGCGGTCTCCAGCACGCCGAGGGTGTCGATCATCGGCTCCCGCATGTCCAGGTTCACCGGCGCACGGCCCCCGCGCGCCGACCGACCCCGTCGTCCGGCCCCATTGCCTGTCCCATCGTGTGATCTCCCCTGACTCATGAGCCCCGGGCTTCTACCCTCGCAAACCAGGATCGAAACCGCGTAAAGGGGACCTCCCGGCGTGGACCCGCGCCGGAAGGGACCCCGGTGACCGCTCAGCGCGCGGCGGAGAGCCGCCGGCCGATCGAGGCGATCAGCCGGTCCAGCTCAGAGCCGAACGGGTTGTCGTGGACCAGGTACGTCCAGGTGGCGGTCGGCCGCACCAGCTTGGCGGCGTCCGGCTCCCAGTCGGCGTCGAACTCGGTCTCGGTGAAGGTGGCGATGGTGCGGGTCTCGATCTCGGGGACGAGGTTGTTGAACGCCGGCACCGCCGACCGGTGGAACTCGTCCAGCGGGTCGAGGCGGCCCAGCGCCCGCAGGTGCACGCCCTCGCGGACCTCGGAGAGCTCGGCCAGGTGCTCGGCCCAGAGCCGGTCGAGGTGGTAGAGGGCGATCGACCGGGCCACCCGGGCGAGCAGGTCCTCGTCCATCTCGCCGGCCTTGTCCGGCACCCGGTCGAGCAGCATCAGCGCGGCCACGTCGCTGGTGAGCAGCCGCTCGCGGCGCTCCGCCAGCGCCTTGCGCTGCTGCTCGATCACCACGCTGTACCGCCAGGTGTTGCGGTGGATCTCGTGGTTGACGCCCTCGGCCACCCGCTGGGCGTGCTCCACGGCGTAGTCCACCTGCTCGTCGGTGACCAGGCCGTCGGCGTTCATCCGCGGCGAGGCCGGCACGATGTCGCCGGCGTGCCGGACCACCAGGTCGTCCTCCAGGCTGACGAAGAAGACCGAACCACCCGGGTCGCCCTGCCGGCCGGCCCGGCCGCGCAGCTGGTCGTCGACCCGGCGGCTGTCGTGCCGGCCGCTGCCGATCACGTACAGGCCGCCCAGCTCGGCCACCCGGTCCCGGTCGCTCTGGTCGCTGCC
Organism: Micromonospora purpureochromogenes; assembly: GCF_900091515.1. Taxonomy (NCBI): domain Bacteria; kingdom Bacillati; phylum Actinomycetota; class Actinomycetes; order Micromonosporales; family Micromonosporaceae; genus Micromonospora; species Micromonospora purpureochromogenes. The sequence goes on from NZ_LT607410.1 coordinate 4,153,002, forward strand.
GCCGAGGCGGATGTCCACGCCCCGGCCGGCCATCTGGGTGGAGACGGTGACCGCGCCGTACGCGCCCGCCTCGGCGATGATCGCCGCCTCCTCGTCGTCGTTCTTCGCGTTCAGCACGACGCAGGGCACCCCGGCGGCGTGCAGGCCGGCGGCCAGCCCCTCGGACTCCTTGACGTCCAGGGTGCCGACCAGCACCGGCCGGCCGGCGCGGTGGCAGCGCGTGATCTCGTCGATCAGCGCCTCCTCCTTCTCCGCCCGGGTGGCGTAGATGCGGTCCGGCTCGTCCTCCCGCACGCAGGGGGTGTTCGGCGGGATCACCGCCACCTCGAGGCCGAAGAACTCGCGCAGCTGGTCGCCGACGAGCACGGCGGTGGCAGTCATCCCGCAGACGGTCGGGTAGAGCGCGACGTACGCCTGCACGGCGACGGTGCCCAGCACCTCGCCCTCGGCCGTGGCGTCCAGGCCCTCCTTGGCCTCGACCGCCGCCTGCAGGCCGTCCGGCCAGCGGCGGCGCTGGGCCACCCGGCCGCGCATCTCGTCGATCAGCTCGACCGAGCCGTCCCGGACGATGTAGTCCACGTCACGGTGCAGCAGGGCGTGCGCGTGCAGCGCCACGTTGACCGCCGAGAGCTGCCCGACGTGCTCGGTGTCGTACAGGTCGATGCCGCCGAGCTTGGCCTCGACGGTGGCCAGGCCGGCGGCGGTGAACGCCACGCTGCGGCCGTCCTCGGCGACGGTGTAGTGCTTGCCCTTGCGCAGGCCGCGCACCAGCGCCGCGGCGGCGTGCGCCGGGTCCTGCTCGCCGGCGACCGCGCCGGCGAGCACCATCGGCACCCGGGCCTCGTCGATCAGGATGGAGTCGGCCTCGTCCACGATCGCGGTCTTCAGCGGCGGCTGGACCCGGTCGGCGAGGTCGGTGACGAGCTGGTCGCGGAGGAAGTCGAAACCGGCCTCGCTGACCGCGACGTAGGTTACGTCGCAGGCGTACGCGGCGCGCCGCTCCTCGGGGGTGGAGGCCTCGTTGACCCAGCCCACGCTCAGCCCGAGCAGCCGGTAGACCGGCGCCATCCACTCGGCGTCGCGGCGGGCCAGGTAGTCGTTGACGGTGAGCACGTGCACCGGCCCGTTGCCCAGCCGGACGTGCCCGTACGCGGCGATGGTGGCGGTGAGCGTCTTGCCCTCACCGGTGGCCATCTCGGCGACCTTGCCCGACAGCAGCGCCATCGCTCCGAGCAGCTGCACGTCGTACGGCCGCTGGTCCAGCCCGCGGCGGGCGGCCTCGCGGCCGATCGCGCAGATCTCGGCGTACTCGGTGGCGGTGCCGGCGGCCTCGGTCAGCTCGGCGTCGTCGAGGGCGGACAGCTCGTCCTCGCGCGCGGCGATCTGCGGCAGCAACTTCTCCAGCGGGGCCAGGTCGACCGTCGTCCCCGGGCGCTGGAGGAACCGCCGGAACCTGCTCTTCAACCGTTGCGACACACCCATGAGCGGCAACGGTACGCGAACCGGCCGGGCCGGCGCTGCCCGGCTCGTCCGGGGCGTCCCGGGTGTCCCCGTCCCGGCACGTCCGGGCAGGTCAGGGGCGGCGGGTCGGGTCAGCTCACCAGCAGCTGGTGGGCGGCCAGCTCGCGGTAGAGCGGACTGGTGACGGTCAATTCGTCGTGGGTGCCGACCGCGACCACCCGGCCGCCGTCGAGCACCACGATCTGGTCGGCGTCGACGACGGTGGCGAGCCGGTGCGCGACGATCAGCAGGGTGCGCCGCACCGCCACCGCGTCGATGGCCCGGCGCAGCGCCGCCTCGTTGCGCGCGTCGAGGTTGCTGGTCGGCTCGTCCAGCAGCAGCACCGGCGGGCCGGCGAGCAGCGCCCGGGCGATCGCCAGGCGCTGGCGCTCGCCGCCGGAGAGCAGCACCCCGCCCTCCCCCACCTGCACGTCCAACCCGGCGTCGGTGCGCTCGGCGAGGTGGCCGAGGTTGACCTCGTCGAGGACGGCGAGCAGCGCGGCGTCGGTCGCGTCCGGGGCGCCGATCAGCAGGTTCTGCCGCAGCGTGCCGGCCAGCACCGGGGCCTCCTGCTCGACGTAGCCGAGCCGGGCCCGCAGAGCGTCGCGGGGCAGCCGGCGCACGTCGACCCCGTCGAGCCGCAGCGACCCGGAGTCGAGCTCGTAGAAGCGCTCCACGAGCGCGAGCAGGGTCGACTTGCCGGCCCCGGAGGGGCCGACCAGGGCGGTGCGGCTGCCGGCCGGCACGGTGAAGCTCACCTCGTGCAGCACCGGGGCACCGTCCGGGTAGCCGAACCCCACCCGGTCGAACTCGATCGCCGCCGGCCGGCCGGCGGGCGGGGTCGCCGCCTGGTCCGCGCCGTCCCCGGCGTCCTCCGCGGGTACGGCCAGCACCTCCTCGATCCGCTGCAACGCGCCCAGCCCGGTCTGCAACTGGGTGTACGCGTGCACCGCCTGGCCCAGCGGCAGGACCAGGAAGAACAGGAACATCACGAAGGCCACCAGGTCGCCCACGGTGATCGCCCCGGCCGCCACCCGGGCCCCGCCCACGCCGAGGACCAGCAGGAACGCGCCCTGGATGGTGACCGTGCTGACCGGGCCGACCACCGCCTGCACCCGGGCCACCCGCAGCCCCGCCGCGTACGCCTGGGCGGCGCTGGAGCCGACGGCCTCGGCCTCGCGGTGCTCGGCCCGGGCGGCGCGGATGGTCCGGGCGGCGGAGATGGCCCGCTCGACGGCGGAGGTCATCTCCCCGACGCGCTCCTGGGCGGCGCGGGACAGCCCGCGCACCCGGCGGGCCACGGTGAGCGCGAAACCGACGCCGGCGGCCAACCCCAGCAGGGTCACCCCGAACAGCACCGGGTCGAGCAGCGCCATCGCGCCGGCCGCCCCGACCACCATCACCGCGCCGGTGACCGTCTCGAAGAGCCCGGAGGTGACCACGGCCCGCAGCAGGGTGGTGTCCGAGCCCACCCGGGAGAGCAGGTCGCCGGTGCGGCGCCGGTCGTACTCGACGATGGGCAGCCGCAGCAGGTGCCCGGCGAGCCGGCGCCGGGTGCCCAGCACGACGCCCTCGGCGGTGCGTTGCAGTAGGAAGTCGCGCAGGCCGCCGAGGGCGGCGCCGGCCACCACCAGGGCCACCAGCGCCGCGACGAGGCCGGCGACCGGGCGGGCCGCCGCCATCCGGTCGAGCACCTGGCGGGTGAGCAGCGGCTGCGCCAGCGCGGCGCCCGCGCCGGCCAACGACAACGCGCCCACCACGGCGAGGGTGCCGCGGTGGGCGCGCAGGTACGGCAGCAGGGCGGCCAGGCCGGCGGGTCGGCGGGCGGCGACGGTGGTCATGGGCCCGACCGTAGCCGCCCGCGCCCAGCCGGGTGCCGGGTGCCGGGTGCCCGACTCAGCCGGTCAGCACCACCTGGAGTTCCTGCCGGCGACGCTCGGCCAGGTCGGTCAGCAGGGCGGGCGCCTCCTCCATCGGCACCACCGCCGAGACGAGGTGCTTGCGGATCACGTCGCCGTACTGCCGCAGCAGCTCGATCGTCTCGGCGGAGAGCCGTTCCCGGTCCCAGGTCGGCGTCAGGCCGCGCGGCACCCGCCCGATCTGGGCGCAGCGCAGCGACAGCCCGTTGTGGTGGAACTCCTCGCCGAGCCGGACGGCGTCCGCGCCGTCCTGGTAGAAGGCCAGGTCGATCACGGTGCCCTGCGGACGCAGCAGGCGCAGCGCCAGGTGCAGCGCCCAGGCCTGGCCGCGACACTGGAACACCACGTCGGCGCCCCGGTCCCCGGCGGCGTGGTTCCACCGGGTCTTGAGCACCACCGCCGGGTCGTCGGCCTCCGGGTCGAGCGTCTCCAGGCCGAGCGCCTCGGCGACCTGGCGGCGCTGTGGCGTCGGGTCCAGCACCACCACGGAGGCGGCGCCGTGCCGCTTGGCGAAGAGGGCGGTGAGCAGGGCGACGACGCCGCTGCCGACCACCGCGACCCGCCGGCCGCGCACCCCGTCGCCGAGCGAGCGCACGTCGGTGCCGCACAGGTCGGCGGCGGCGTGCAGCAGGCCGTTGGCGCAGATCGGGCCCATGTGCGCGACGTAGATGCCGAGCAGCGGATCGAGGTCGTCGGGGAGCGGGACGAACCGCTCGGCGACCGGGTCGGCGACGTAGCCGGTGCGGTGGCCGTAGGTCATGGCGCCCACCGTGCCGACGGCGACGGCCGGGGTGCGGCTCTCCACCACCCGGCCGACCTGCATGTAGCCGAGCCGGTTGACCGGGTACGGGGTGCTCGCCGCACCGGGCTGGAACAGACAGAGGTCAGGGTTCCAGGTGACGTTGAGGTACGGGTTGGTGCCCTTGACGAAGCTCAGTTCGGTGCCGGCGGAGATGCCGCTGTAGAGGGTCTCCACCCGGAAGGTGCCCTCGCGTAGCTCCGCGGCGTCCTGTTCGGCCAGTTCGACCGCGCCGGGGCCGCTGACCACCACGACCTTGTCACGCATCGACACTCACCGCCGTGGTGGCCAGCGGCCGGGACGCCGGGCCGGTCGGCAGGGTCACGGCGCGCCCGGTACGGGCCGACTCGGCGACCGCGAGGGCCAGCCGCTGGGTCCGCATCGCCTCGGCGTACGGCACCCGGACGTCGTCGCCGACGCCGGTCACCGCGTCGATGAAGGCCCGGTCGACGGCGATCCGGGCACCGTCCGGGTCGGATTCGATCCGGCGTTCCCCGTCGGCGTCGCGGATCACCAGGCCGTCCTCGGCCAGCGACAGCGCCAGGCCGTCGGCGAGGATCTCCAGCCCCGCCCGGTGCTTCCAGGTCAGCACGCAGGCCGCGGCGAGGGTGCCCACCGCCCCGTTGGCGAAGCGCAGCGCGGCCGCGGTCACCGAGTCGATGTCGGCGCCCTCGACCGGCGGCGGGTTGCCGTCGCCGTACGCGGTCACCTCGACCACCTCGCCGACCAGCGACCGCACCAGGTCCAGCACGTGCGCGGCCTGCTCGACGACCGGGCCGCCGGAGCGGTCCCGCACGGCCCACCAGGCCACCGGGGGGACCTTGTCCAGCCAGGAACCGTTGACCATCCGCACCGGGGTGTCGGCCAGCAGCTCGCGGGCCTGCTCCACCACGTGCAGGTAGCGCCAGTGGTGCCCGACGGCGGTGAGCAGCTGCTTCTCCTGCACCAGGGCGGCGATCCGTTCGGCGGTGTCCAGGTCGACCGCGACGGGCTTCTCCACGAACATCGGGACGCCGGCGGCGATGATTTCCTCCTCCACCGGCCCGTGCGCGAACGGCGGCACGCAGACGTACACCGCGTCCGGTCCGGCGGCGAGCAGTTCGTCCACGTCGACGAAGCTCCGGCCGCCGTACGCGCCGGCCAGCTCCGCGGCCGCGTCCCGGGACACGTCGTGCACCCCGAGCAGCTCCACGTCCTCGAAACCGCTCAACACGCGGGCGTGGCGTTGTGCCACCCCACCGGCCCCTACCAGTCCCACCCGGCACCTGCGCATTCCACCGACCCTCTCGACGCTGTTCTCCGACTCGCGGGAACAGCACTCCCCGCACCGCCCGAACGCGAAACCCCGGGCGTTCGGCAACGAACCGTTCATCTGCCGGGAACCGGCTGGTGCACGGTCCGTGATCAAGCTGTTAAGCATGATCCGGTTAGCGCGCGGCCGGAGATGGGAAAACCAACTCCGCGTTTTCCGCCACGATCTGGGGGTGTGCCAGTGCGGGATACAGATTCGATCGTCTCACCAGTGGTGGAGGCATGGGCGACTTACCGGACGACTTCGGCCGACGACTGGCCGACGCGGCGGCTGATGCGGGCCAAGGGTGACACCCGGGTCAGTGTGGTGCTGCCCGCGCGCAACGAGGAGGTCACCGTCGGCGCGATCGTGTCGACGATCCGCGAACACCTGATGGACCGGGTCGCCCTGGTCGACGAGCTGATCGTGGTGGACTCCCGGTCCACCGACCGGACCGCGCAGGTGGCCCGGGCCGCGGGCGCGGAGGTGGTCAGCCAGGACGCGATGACCCGGGGGCTGCCCCGACTGACCGGCAAGGGCGACGCGCTCTGGGCCGGCCTGGCCGCCGCCGAGGGCGACGTGGTCGCCTTCATCGACGCCGACCTGCGCGAGTTCCGTCCGCACTTCGTGACCGGACTGATCGGACCGTTGCTGACCGATCCGTCGGTGGACTTCGTGAAGGGCTTCTACCACCGGCCGCTGGTCGGCGCCAGCAGCGTGGAGGCCGACGGTGGCGGGCGGGTGACGGAGCTGATGGCCCGCCCCCTGCTCAACCTCTTCTGGCCGGAGCTGGCCGGTTTCGTGCAGCCCCTCGCCGGCGAGTACGCCGGACGCCGGGAGGTGCTGGAGCAGGTGCCGTTCGTCTCCGGCTACGGGGTCGAGACGGCGATGCTGATCGACCTGCTGGAGCTGGTCGGCCTCGACGCCCTCGCCCAGGTCGATCTCGGCGAGCGCAAGCACCGCCACCAGGACACCGCGGCGCTGGGCCGGATGTCCGCGCAGATCATGCACACCGCCTGGTCACGGTTGCAGCGCCGCGGCTGGGCCAGCCCCGGCACCATGCCAGCCACCATGCTGACCCAGTTCCGCCGGGGCGGCTCGGAGGCGCTGCCCAACCTGGACCGGGAGATCGTGGTCAGCGACGTCTCGGTGGCCGAGCGCCCGCCGCTGGCCGAGCTGCGGCACCGGGTGCCGCGCCGGCGGGTGGCGGCGTGAGCGGCGGGTCGCCGCGACGGGTACCCGACGGCCGGCACGAGCCGGCCGGGGGCGGAGAGCGGAGGGCCGACCGGCTCGCCGCCGAGGGAAGGACCACAGCGCGATGAGCCTCACCGTCCTGATGAACGCCGGCCCGTGGTTGTCGGTGCCGCCTCCCGGCTACGGCGGGATCGAGAACGTCATCGCCACCCTGGTGCCGGAGCTGCGGCGCCTGGGCGTACGGGTGGTGCTGGCCTCGGTGGAGAGCAGCACCCTGCCGGTGGACGAGAAGTTCTCGGTCTTTCCCGACGGGCAGTTCCACGCCCTGCAACGCCCCTACAACCAGGTGTGCGGCGTCTCCCAGGCCCACCTCAACGGGGTGATCCGGCAGCTGCACCACCGCGACGACATCGACCTGGTGCACGACCACGTGGAGGCGGTCGGGTTGGCCACCCTGGCCGCGATGGGGCCGGACGGCCCGCCCGTGCTGCACACCCTGCACTGGGACCTGGCCAAGCACCCCGAGCTCTACGGCAACCTGGACGCCGGTGACCGGGTCCGGGTCAACGGCGTCTCCGCCTCCCAGCTGGCCCGCGCTCCCCGGGCGCTGCGGGAGCACTCGGTGGGGCACGTGCACCTGTCCACCCCGCTGGCCGTGGGCGCGGACCGCGCGCCGCGCCCGGAGAAGGGCGACTACGCGATCATCCTGGGGCGGATCAACCCGGGCAAGGGGCAGGACGTGGGCGCCCGGCTGGCCCAGCGGGTCGGGGTGCCGCTGGTGCTCGCCGGGCCGGTCGGGCCGTACCACCGGCCGGAGGACCTGGCCGCCGCCGGGGACGAGGCCCGGCAGAACCCCGACGTGCGCTTCTTCTACGACGAGGTGGCCCCGCACGTCGACGGCGAGCTGGTCCGCTGGGTCGGCACGGTGGCCGGTCAGGAGCGCGACGACCTGCTGGCCGGGGCGAAGGCCTCGCTGTTTCCGCTGCGCTGGGAGGAACCGGGCGGCACGGCCGTGGTGGAGTCCCTCGCGCTGGGCACCCCGGTCGTGGCGACCGCCCGCGGCTGCCTGCCCGAGCTGATCGAGCACGGACGCACCGGCCTGCTCACCACCGACGAGGACGAGCTCGGCGACCTGCTGCTGGCGGCCAGCCTGCTCGACGCGGACGAGTGCCGGCGGGAGGCCGCGACCCGGTTCACCCCGGCGCTGATGGCGCAGCGCTACGTCGAGCTGTACGAGCGGGTCCGCCAGGGCGCCCGGGCCCGGCAGTTGCAGGTCGCCTGAGGCGTACCCCCTGCTCTCACGGGCCCGGACCGGCGCGGTCCGGGCCCGTTTGTCTCACCGGGAGGCGGGAACGCCACGCCGCGACGGAGGGAGCGCGCGATGGCCGGTCCGATGGCCCACTCCCGGGCCCGGCGCAACCCGGCGGACGGCCGCGCGCCGGTACGCCGGGCCGCCGCCACGGTCGGCACCGTGTTCCTCCTGATCGGGGCCCTGGGGTTCGTGCCCGGGGTGACCAGCGACTACGCCGACCTGCGGCTGGCCGGGCATCAGTCCGGTGCCCTGCTGCTCGGGTTGTTCCAGGTGTCGGTGCTGCACAACCTGCTGCACCTGGCCTTCGGCGTGGCCGGGCTGGCCCTGTCGCGCACCGTCGGGCTCGCGCGCGCCTATCTGGTCGGCGGCGGGGCGGTCTACCTGGTGCTGTGGCTCTACGGGCTGGCCGTCGACCATCGCAGCGCGGCGAACGTCATCCCGGTCAACCCCGCCGACGACGTCCTGCACCTCGCGCTCGGCGTGGGAATGCTGGCGCTCGGCGTGCTCGCCCGCCGTGACGGGGATCGCCACTGACCCGGCCACCGTATCCGGTCGGTCCGGTTTCACCCGGAGAACCCCCGGGTACCTGGCTGGATCTGGGCATGCGAGCGGAATCGAGGGGCCGATGGCGAGCCGGATCACCTGCGAGGTGCGCGACGAGTCACCCGTGACCGTCGTCCACCTGCACGGCGAGCTCGACCTCGGCACGATGCGGTCGGTGCACACCGTGCTGGACCGCTGCCTCTCCGCCCAGCCGGACGCGCTGGTGGTGGACCTGGAGGACGTCACCGTCGCCGACCGGCTCGCGCTGTCCGTGTTCGCCGCCACGGCCCGCCAGGCCGACGGGTGGCCGGCCGTGCCGCTGCTGGTCTGCGCTCCCCCGTCGGAGGCGGCCGCCTGGCTCGCCGCGTCCACCACCTGCCGGGTGGTGCCGGTGCACCGGGACTGCGCCGAGGCGACCCGGCTGGCCGGCCAGGTCGCCACGCCGCGGCTGCGGGCCCGGCTGGAGCCGGTGGCGAGCGCCTGCCGGCGCGCCCGGGAGCTGGTCGGCGAGGCCTGCGGCCGGTGGAACGCGCCGGAGCTGGTCGGCCCGGCCTCGCTGGTGCTCAGCGAGCTGGTCGGCAACGTGGTGCGGCACGCGCACACGCCGATGCAGGTGACGCTGACCCTGCGCCGGCCGTACCTGCACGTGGCGGTGACCGACGGCAGCCGGACGGCCGCCCACGCGGCGAGTCCCGGGCTGCGCGCCGAGGGCGGCCGCGGCCTGCTGCTGGTTCGGGAGATGGCGCAGCGCTGGGGCAGTTCGCCGCTGGTCGACGGCAAGGTGGTCTGGGCACTCGTCCAGGCGAATTGACCGAAATTACCGCTCTCGCCTGGTTACATGGCGGAGGGACGGGTAGTCGCGCTCGTCCTTTCTGTCGTCATGACGGGGTGAGAAGCCATGCCCAGACGGGTAACCACGGAGCCGGCACGAGACCGGGGGCCGGCGATCCTGGCGCCGGCCCGGTTCGGCGGCTTCCCCGGCCCGGTCCGCACGGCGCTGCCGGGCAACCACCTGATCAAGCTGCTCGGCACCACCGACCACAAGCAGATCGGCCTGATGTACCTGGTCACCGCCTTCTTCTTCTTTTTGGTCGCCGGGATCGAGGCGATGCTGATCAGAGGCGAACTGGCCCGGCCAGGGCTGCAGCTCCTCTCGTCCGAGCAGTACAATCAACTCTTCACCACGCACGGGCTGGCAATGCTGCTGCTCTTCGCCACACCCGCGGCTCTGGGAATGGCCAACTACATCGTCCCGATCCAGATCGGCGCCCCGGACGTCGCGTTTCCCCGACTGAACGCGTTCGGCTACTGGCTGTTCCTGTTCGGCGGCCTGATGCTGTACGGCAGCTTCGCCACGCCAAGCGGGTCGGCCGACTTCGGATGGACCGCCTACCCGCCGTTGAGCACGCTGGAGCACTCCCCCGGCGTCGGGGCGAACATGGTGGTGGTCGGGCTGGTCATCGGCGGTCTGGGCACCATCCTCACCGCCGTCAATCTGGTCACCACCATCCTCACGCTGCGCGCGCCCGGGATGACCATGTTCCGGATGCCGATCTTCACCTGGAACATTCTGCTCACCAGCGTCCTGGTGCTGTTCGTCTTCCCGCTGCTGGCGGCCGCGCTGCTCGCGCTGGCCTCTGACCGGATCCTGGACTCGCACGTCTTCGACTCGACCACCGGCGGGCCGATGCTGTGGCAGCATCTGTTCTGGTTCTTCGGCCATCCCGAGGTCTACATCATCGCGATCCCGTTCTTCGGGATCATCTCAGAGATCGTTCCGGTCTTCTCCCGCAAGCCGATCTTCGGCTACACCGGTCTGGTGCTCGCCACCATCGCGATCACCGTGCTGTCGATGACCGTCTGGGCGCACCACATGTTCGGCACCGGGCAGGTGCTGCTGCCGTTCTTCAGCGTGCTGAGCTTCCTGATCTCGGTGCCCACCGGGGTCAAGTTCTTCAACTGGATCGGCACCCTGTGGAAGGGCCAGATCACCTTCGAGACGCCGATGCTCTTCGCCGTCGGCTTCCTGGTCACCTTCCTGCTCGGCGGCCTCACCGGCGTACAACTGGCCAGTCCACCGCTGGACTTCCACGTGACCGACACCTACTTCGTGGTCGCCCACTTCCACTACGTCCTCTTCGGCACGGTGGTCTTCGCGTTCTTCGGCGGGATCTACTTCTGGTTCCCGAAGATGACCGGCCGGCTGCTCGACGAGCGGCTCGGCAAGATCCACTTCTGGACGATGTTCCTGGGCTTCCACATGACGTTCCTGGTCCAGCACTGGCTGGGCAACGAGGGTATGCCCCGCCGGTACGCCGACTACCTGGCGGAGGACGGCTTCACCACGCTGAACACGGTCTCCAGCATCGGCTCGTTCATCCTCGGCGCGTCCACGTTGTTCTTCATCTACAACGTCTGGAAGTCCTGGCGGTACGGGGCCATGGTGAACGTGGACGACCCGTGGGGCTTCGGCAACTCCCTGGAGTGGGCGACGACCTGCCCGCCCCCGCTGCGCAACTTCGACCGGATGCCCCGGATCCGCTCCGAGCGCCCGGCGTTCGACGCCAAGTACGGCCCGCACGTCGCCGACCTGGGCCGGGACCTGCCGCAGCGCACCACCCGCCCGCCCCAGGAGTTCCGCGAGGAGCTGCACCACGAGCGGCACGTCCCGGAGTCGCCGGCGGCCGAGGGCGCGCACGGCGCGCGGGAGGCGGTGGAGTACCAGCCCGCCCCGCAGTCCGGGGCCAGGCCGGTCGAGGTACCGGAGCCCGAGGTGGTGCGCCGGCCCAGCTTCGAGCAGACCAACGAGCCGGAGGGCAACCCGCTCGGCTCCCAGGAACGCCCGGAGCCGGACGAGCGCTGGCGGCATCCGCACACCAAGGGCGACCCCGAGGAGCACTGACCGGGCGCTCGCCGCGCCGACGGGCACGTGGCCGCCATCACCGCGATTAGGTGGTGGCGGCCGCACCGTGTCGCCCCCGTGGCGCCCTCGCGCCGCGGCCGGCCGATGCGGCGACAACTGTCGCGGGAAGCGGGCAGCCGCCAACCCCGGCACGAGGGAACCGTGCCGGGGTCGGGCGGCGATGATCAGGCGTCGGCGGTGGCGGGCAGGCCGGCGGCGGTGAGCGACCGGCGTACCGCGGGCTGGACCCGGGTCAGCCGCAGCGGGACGCCGGTGCGCGCCGCCGCGTCGCGGCCGGCCATCAGGGCGGCGATCCCGCCGGCGTCGACCCCGCCGGCGCCGTCCAGGTCGACCACCACCTCGCGGGGCTGGCCGGTGACCGCCTCCAGCATCACCCGGCGCAGCTGGTCGGCGCCGTCCCGGTCGATCTCGCCGCCGACCTCGACCACCACCCGGTCGCCGGTGCGTTTGAGCGCGATCCGGTTCCGGCCGGTCTCGCACTCGGCGGCGCCGTTCTGCCAGGGCGGCGGCGCGTCGGCGAGCATCGCCTGGCGCAGCCAGGTCAGCGCCCGGGACAGCAGCCGGGAGACGTGCATCTGGGAGATGCCGAACCGGGCGGCGATCTCCGCCTGGGTCTGGTTGCCGTAGAACCGCATGGCCAGGATGCGCCGTTCCCGCCAGGGCAGCCGGTGCAGCAGTCCGCTGACCGTCACCCGGTCGTCGACGGACTCCAGCGCGTTGTCGGACTCGCCGACCAGGTCGCCGAACTCGGCCGAGCTCTCCCCGCCCACCGGCGCGTTCAGCGAGGCCGGGCTGTAGCCGGCGGCCGACTCCAGCGCGGCGAGGATCTCCTCCTCCGGGGTCTCCAGCCGCTGGGCCAGCTCCGCCACGCTCGGCGCCCGGGACAGCTCGCTGGTCAGCGCCGCGGTGGCCTGCCCGACCTCCAGGATCAGGTCGCGCAGCCGGCGGGGTACGTGCACCCCCCAGGTGCGGTCCCGGAAGTGCCGTTTGATCTCGCCGACGATGGTGATCGCCGCGTAGGCGGTGAACGAACCCCGCTCGGGGTCGTACCGGTCGACGGCGTTGACCAGGCCGAGGCGGGCCACCTGCTCCAGGTCCTCCAGCGGCTCGCCGCGCCCCCGGTAGCGGCGGGCCAGCCGGCCGGCGAAGGGCAGGGCGAACCGGACGAGGTCGTCCCGGGCCTCCTGCCGACGCTCGGGTGGCAGGCCCGCGATCCGCGCCGCGTACGCCAGCGCGGCCGCGTCCAGGTCCTCCAGGCCGCGTTCCGTCGGCGGTGGTGTGGTTGTGGTGGTGGTTGTGGTGGTCTGTCCTAACATCCGCGCCTCCCTCAGGAAGGTCCCCCGCCCGGATGGGAGCCGGTCGTGCGCGTGGTCGGGCCACGCACCGGGCCGGAAGTTGGGTCACGTGCCGCGCCGGTGTCACCGGACGCGCGAGAGCGACGACAGCACGCTACGCGGCGTGCTCGGTCCGTCGCAGCGAGCGGTGTTCCCGCTCCGTAGGTACTCAATCACGCGACCCCGGGTTCGCGAGGATGTTTCGGCAGCTCGGTCCGGCGGGTCGACGGGAAACCGCCGGGCGTCCGATTTCCCGCCGGATTCAGGAGACGGCGAGGCCCATCGGAGCACCGTCCTCCCGCAGCGCGGCGAGGGCCTCGGCCACCCCGAGCGGCGGCGGAACCGGCAGGTCGTACGGCTGGTTGCGGAGCACCTCGGTGGCCCGGCGGGTGGGCACCGAGGCGACCGGGTAGCCCCGGGCGGCGGTGCGGTCGAGCGCCCGGCGGCGGCGGCCGAACGCGGCCACCGCGAGCCACTGGGGCAGCCCGGCGAGGGCGGGCGAGCGCATCCCCGGCGACTCGGGCAGCACGTCCACCGAGCTGAACGGCTCGCTGCCGGCCAGCCACAACTCCACCCCGTCGACGCTGCGCCGGGTGGCGTTCTCGCACCAGTACGGCACCAGCCCCGCCCGCACCACCTGCCACGGGTCGAGCAGCCGGCCGCACTCGACCACCAGCCGGTCGCCGGTCTTGCCGGCCCGCCGCAGCCAGCGCCGGTACAGGTCGGCGACGGCGGCGCTCAGGGCCGTGGGCTGCGGGACGCGCACCTCGTGCAGCCCGTGGCCGTGGCGCCCCCCCCAGCGCCGCGCTCCGTCGACGAAGCCGGGTTCCACCCCGTGCTCGGCGTGCTCGCCGGCGGCGGAGACCTCCGGCGGCTCCCAGTGCCCGCCGTCGCCGCCGGCCGATCGGAGCACCTGGCGCAGCGCGTGCGAGTCGGGGTGGAAGTCCACCGGCTCCAGGCCGCTGCCCGGGCAGCCGAGCTGGAAGCTGTGCCCCTGCCCCTCGTCGCTGACCGGCCAGGTGCGCGCGTCCCGGACCACCAGCAGCGACGCGGCGGGCTCCAGCCGGTCGGCCAGGAAGCGGGCGTACGCCTGGGGCAGGGCCTGCCAGCGGGCCACCAGCGACACCGTGGACCCGGCCAGCGCGCCCCGGCTGGCCGGGCAGTGCACCTGCCGCAGGTGCAGCTCGGGGTTGCCGGCCAGCACCCGGGCGGCGAGCGCCGCGCCGTGGTCCAGGGCCGCGCGCGGCCGGTCCACCGCGCCACGGGTCCAGTGCGCGCTCATCTCGAAGGCGGCGGGCAGCCACGGTACGCCCAGGGCGACCGCCAGGTGCATCGCCGAGGCGTGCGGGGAGCCCAGCACCACCCCGGGGTACCGGCGGCGGGGGTACTGGTCGACGATCCACCGGGCGACCCGCTCGGCGTCGACCTCGGCCGTCTGGTCCGGGGTGAGCGCGACCCGACTGGCGGCCCGCGCGGCGGCGGCCCGGCGGACCGGTTCGGGCGCCGCGGTGAACCGGGACAGCGGCGTCGACTGGCCGAGGTCGCCGCAGTCGTCGCCGCGCAGGGCCCGGGCGGTGGCCGCCACCAGCACCCGGGCCGTGCTGCCCACGGCGACGACCCGGTCGCCGGCCATGCCGGCGCCGTCCGCCGTCAGCCCCTTCTGCACCTTGGGCACCGGCCCCACCTTGCCTCGTTCGCTCACCACGCGGCCCGGCTTCCCGTCCGGATGGGGTCTAAACGGGCATTGGGGGCAATGCTCGGCTGGGCGGCGGTACGCCGGTCCGGGGCGCTCGGGTGAGTCGCCGCCCACCGGCGTCCGGCCATGCCAGGGGGTTTCGGCCGGGCCGGCAGGGGCACATCCGGTCCCATGAGCGCCGAGCACCCCGCCGCCGACGCGGCGGCCACCATCACCCCCTACGAGGACGGACCGCTGCTGGTCCGGGGAGACTTCGCGCTGGTCACCCCGGACGGACGCAGCATCGACGCCCGGCGGGGCACGGTGGCGCTGTGCCGGTGCGGCAAGTCGGCGCTGAAGCCGTTCTGCGACGGCACGCACAAGGCGATCAACTTCCGCGCGGGCACCGACCGGGAGTGCTGACCCGCCGCCGGGAGGGCACCGCCCGCTCAACGGTGCAACCGGCGCGGCCTGCCGCCGGGACGGCTGCGCGGCGTGCCGCCGGGACGGCTCAGGCGGCCACGGCGAGCCGGGAGGGTTCGGCGACGGCCCGCAGCGACGAGCCGCCGGCCGCCCAGCTGTCCAGCAGGTGGCCGGCGAAGAGCCGGTCCACCGCCAGGGCGGCCGCCGCACCGAACAGCACGTCGGCGGCGAGGCCGGGCTCGGTGCGGACCAGCCCGCCGCAGAGATCGTGTGCGGCGATCTGCTCGTGCACCGCGTCGGCCTCGACGTGCTCGTCGTAGAAGCGGGTGGCCGTGTCGTCCAGCCCGAGGCGGCGCAGGCCGTTGCCGTACCGGCGGTTGGGCAGCGAGGACGTCATCTCGAAGGCGGCGAGGTGACCGAGCAGCGCGCCGCGCAGCCGCCGGTGCAGGCCGAACAGCGAGATCAGGTTGTTGGTGGCCAGCGTGACCGCGGGCACCCGGTCCAGGTACGCCGCGTACCCGGTGTCCAGGTCGAGCCGGCCCAGGGTGCGGCGGAACAGCTCGGCGTGCATCCGGTCCAGCCGGCCGTTGCCGTACTCGTCCATCTGGATCTCCACGAGCGCGGCCTTGGCCGGACCGGCCAGCCGGGGCAGCCCCCAGCTGTGCGGGTCGGCCTCCCGCAGGTGGTAGATCGACCGGTGGGCGACGAACTCGCGGAACTGGGCCAGCGTCGCCCGGCGCTGCAGCGCGGCGGCCAGCGACGGGCCGTCGTCGGCGGCCACCAGGTCGGCCAGCGCGCGCGGCACCCCGCCGGGCAGCACCGCCGGCAGCGGGCCGACCAGCCGGCGCAGCGTCGCCTCGAAGGGCCGCTCGGCGGCCGACCGCAGCGCCAGCAGCGACGGCTGCCACTCCCAGTCCTCGTCCACCCCCTGCCAGCCCCGGTAGTGCAGCTCGTAGCAGAGGAAGAGGGTGAGCTGGAGGTCCTCGTCGACCACCGGGTCCGCCGGGTCGAACTCCGCGCCCAGCCCGGCCGGCAGCTCGTGCGGCGGCCGGACCAGCGCCTCGATGACGGCGGTGGAGACCGTGCCCCGGGGCTGCGGCAGCGGCGCGGGGCCGTAGCGGCGGTCGACGGAGTCGGACATGGAACCTCCCGGTAACGGCTGGGGGTCTCCTGATGCCCTGCCCCGGTTGCCCTAAACGAGGTCCTCCGCCTCCACGGTCATCCGGGTGGCGAGCATCCGTTCGCGCACCCGGCGGGCGGCGTCTCCGTCGGCGAAGACCCCCCGCAGGTCGGCCAGCGCCGGCTCCGGCGGGCGCAGCGGCACCTCCGGGTCCACGACCGCCTCCAGCACGCACGGCCGGTCCGCGGCGAGCGCCTCGTCCCAGGCCGCCCCGACCAGGTCCGGCCGGTCGACCCGAACCCCGTGCAGCCCGAGCAGCCGGGCCCAGCCCGCGTACGGCACGTCCGGGCGGCGGTGGGTGGGGTCGGTGACCTGCCGGCCGCCGCCCATGCCGGACTGGTCGCGGTTGTTGAGCACCAGCACCACCAACCGCGGATCCGCCCACTCGTGCCAGCGGTGCGCCACGGTGATCAGCTCGGCGAGGCCGTTGAGCTGCATGGCGCCGTCGCCGAGCAACGCGAGCACCGGCTGGTCGGGATGGGCGAGCTTGGCGGCAAGCGCGTACGGCAGCGCGCAGCCCATCGAGCCGAGCGTGCCGCAGAGCTGCGCGTTCACCCCGGGCGGTAGCTCCAGGTGGCGGGCGTACCAGTAGATGACCGAGCCCACGTCGACGGCCACCGAGCCGCGCCGGGGCAGCCGGTGGGAGAGTTCGTGCAGCACCAGCTGGGGGTTGACCGGCTGGGCTGGCGCCCCGGCCCGGGCGATCGATTCCTGCCGCCAGCGGTCCACCGAGCCCTCGACGGTGGCGCGCCACTGCCGGTTCGGCTGGTCGTGCACCCGGGTGAGCAGCGCGCGCAGCGTCTCGGCGGCGTCGCCGACCAGCGGCACGTCCACCGGGTAGCGGGTGCCGATCCGCCGCCCGTCGATGTCGATCTGAACGGTCCGGGTCTGCCCGGCCATCGGGAAGTAGTCGGTCCACGGGTCGTTCGTGCCGACCAGCAGCAGCGTGTCGGCGCCGCCCATCAGCTGCGCGGCGGCCGTGGTGCCGGCCTCGCCGAGCACCCCGGTGTGGAACGGCAGCCGCTCGTCGAGCACCGGCTTGCCCAGCAGCGAGGTGGCCACCCCGGCGCCGAGCCGGTCGGCCAGGGCCACGACCTCGTCCTCCGCGCCCCGGGCGCCCTGACCGACCAGGATCGCCACCCGCTGCCCGACGGTGAGCAGCGACGCGGCGGCGTCCAGGTCCGCGTCGTGCGGCAGCACCCGGGCCAGCGGCTCTCCCGGCGTCGCGGTCAGCACCCCGGCCGCCTGCGGCTGGAGATCGGGTACGGCGGTCTCCTGCAGCTCCCGGGGCAGCACCACGCAGGTGGGGCTGCGGGTGGCCGCGGCGGTCCGGAACGCCTGGTCCAGCAGGACCACCACCTGCCCCGGGGCGCGGCCGTACCGGACGAACTGGTTGCACACGTCGCCGAAGAGCCGGCTCAGCCCGATCTCCTCGTGCGCGCCGCCCAGCGGACCGGTGACGTCCTCCCCGACGATCGCCACCACCGGCTTGCTGTCCAGCTTGGCGTCGTACAGGCCGTTGAGCAGGTGCACCGCGCTGGGGCCCTGGGTGGCCAGGCAGACGCCGATCCCACCGGTGAACTTGGCATGCCCGGTGGCCATGAACGAGGCGGTTTCCTCGTGGCGGGCCGGCACGAACTCCGGGTCACCCCCGGCGGCGTCCAGCGCCTCGACCAGCGGGGCGATGGCCTCGCCCGGGTAGCCGAAGGCGCGCGGCACCCGCCAGGCCCGCAGCCGGTCCACCACCAGGTCCGCGACCGTCCGGTCAGCCATTGCCGCGCCCGGGGGTGCCGGCGTCCACGTAGCGCAGCACCGCGCCGATGCCGTCGGTCAGGTCGGGTGCCTCGTCCCGGCCGAGGACGGCCAGCTCGGCGTCGGTGCCGACCAGGGCGCGGACCAGGGCCGCGTCCGCGCGGACCTGCTGCGGGTCGCGCACCGCGGCGAGGTGCCCCGGCTCCATGGCGATGTCGGTCGGCTCCGGACCGATCCAGAGCTGACCGGTCGCCGACGGGTCGTCGACGATGAGCATGGTGTCGACCTGGTTGCGCTGCAGGGCGGCCACCACGGCCTCCAGCCCGGCACCCACGTCCTCCTGCATGCCGAAGCGGTCGAGGGCGGCGTTGATGTGCTGCTCGGCGACCTCGGCGATGGCCTGCACGGTGATGTCGTCCATCAGCTGCGGGTCGGCACCGCCGGCGCGCGCGCCCGCGTCGGTACGCACCATCACGTCCTGCCAGCGTTCCGGCAGCTGCGCGGCGATCATGCCGGTGGCCCGGACGTCCCCGGCCACCACCACCACCTCGGCGCCGACCTGCTCGGCCAGCTGGACGGTGGCCGCGACGGCGTCGCCGGCGTTGTGGTGCCAGGCCTCCACGGAGGAGCGCTGGTAGCGCGACTGCGACCAGCCGCCCGGCTGGACCCGGCGCAACTGGCCGCTCTCCCGGCCGGCGACCTGGGCCCGGCGGGGCACCCCACCGGCGCTGATCGCGATCGCCTCGGCGCCGGTCCGGTCGGCCAGCACCCGGACCCACGCGATCTGCTCGCCCCGCTGGGCGACCAGCGGCATGGTGTGCGGCAGGGCGGACCAGACGGCCAGGTTCTTGAACGGTGGCGCGCTGAGGTACTCGGTGAGCACCACCCGCCCACCGGCGGCGAAGATCGCCACGCCGTAGTCCCCGGGCATCGGATCGTGTCCGCGCACCACCTGCCCGATCGCCTCGACGGTCACCGCGTCGGCCCCCTGCTCCAGCAGGCGCCCCTTGAGGTCCCGCCAGCGGAGGTCCACCTGGGGGTGGGCGTCGTGGGTGTCCCTGGAGGCGTCCAGGTAGACCGAGCACCACGGCCCGGGACGGTCGTAGAGCGGGCGCAGGAAGGACAGCTGCATGCTCGAGACCCCTTTCCAGCTCGGCCGCACGCTTACCCGCGCCGCCGGGGATGTCACCTCGCCGGCACGACCGCGTGACCGGGGTTCATTCACGTCGTTCGACCGGGGGGACCGCTACCATCAGTGCACGTATCCGGACTCTCGGTGGTGGCCATGGACAGCGATCTCCGGCTCCGCGTCGTGCATCCGACGCAGCGGATCCTCACCGGGCGGGTCGTCCGGTTGCTGGAGGGATATCCCCGCGAGGTGCGGGTCGGCCAGCCGGTGCTGGTCGCGGTGCTGACCGCGGCGAGCGTGGTGGGGCTGCTGATGCTGCTGGTGCGCAGCCTGCTCGCCACCGGTGGCGGGGGCGGCGGCTCGCGGCGCGGCTGGAAAGACCTCAAGAAGGGCCCGGAGTTCCTGGTCACCCCGCTGCGGGTGCGCGACGCCGCAGGCCTGCTCTACGAGGTGGAGCTGCACGGCCACCTGCCGCAGAGCGCGCTGCACCCGGCCGACCACGTGCAGCTGACCCTGCGCCGGCAGCCCGACCCGGACCTGCCGCCCCGGGTGGAGCGGATCGTCAACGTCACCACCGGGCAGCTGCTCACCCCGCGCACCGCGACCGTCTGGTCGCACCTGGGGCCGCCGTTGCTGCTCCAGGCGCTGCTCGGCGCGCTGCTGCTCGCCGGCGTGGCGGCCTGCTCGGTGGTCACCGGCTGAGGAGTTTCCCCGCCCGCCGCACCGGGCACCGGGGATGCCATGTTTGCCGGATTCGCCCTGGAACAGATCGACGTCGGCCCCGTCCGGCTGCGGGTACGGCACGGCGGGTCCGGTCCGCCGGTGGTGCTGCTGCACGGGCACCCGCGTACCCACGCCACCTGGCACCGGGTGGCGCCGCTGCTCGCCGAGCGGTTCACCGTGATCTGCCCGGACCTGCGCGGCTACGGTGGCTCGTCGAAGCCGCCGGCCGGTCCCGACCACGCCGGGTACGCGAAGCGGGCGATGGCGGCCGACGTGGTCGGCCTGCTGGACGCCCTCGGCCACGACCGGGCGGCGGTCGTCGGCCACGACCGGGGCTGCTACGTGGCGATGCGTACGGCGCTGGACCACCCGGGCCGGGTGAGCCGGCTCGGCGTCCTCGACGGGGTGCCGATCGGCGAGGCGCTGGCCCGGTGCGACGCCCGCTTCGCCGCCCGGTGATGGCACTGGTTCTTCCTGGCCCAGTCGGACAAGCCGGCCGAGCGGGTGATCAACGCCGACCCCGACGCCTGGTACGGCGGCTCCCCTGACGAGATGGGTGCGGAGGCGTACGCCGACTACCACCGGGCCATCCACGACCCGGCGACGGTGCACGCGATGTGCGAGGACTACCGGGCCGGCCTCGGGCCGGACCGGGCGGCCGACGAGGCCGACCGGGCCGCCGGGCGGCGGATCGGCTGCCCGGTGCTGTTCTGCTTCTCCACCCGCGACGACCTGGCGGAGCTGTACGGCGAACCGGCCGCGATCTGGCGCGAGTGGGCCCCGGACCTGCGGGTGGCGGCCGTCGACTCCGGGCACCACCTGGCCGAGGAGGCGCCGGAGCAGCTCGCCGCCGTGCTGGGGGCGTTCCTGACGGCCGGGGGCGGTTAGCCGACCGGGGTGAGCGGACGGGCCGGCTCGGGGATGGTGCGGAGCATGCCCCGCCGCCGGGCCCAGCGCTCGAAGAACAGCGTGGCGAACGGCGGCACGGCGCTGACCAGGGCGACGGCGGTGACCGGCAGGCTCCACCGGTGGGTCCGGGCCATCACCAGCACCAGCAGCCCGTAGGCGACGAAGAGTCCGCCGTGGATCGGCCCGAAGATCTTGACGCCGATCTCGTTGGCCGGCGGGCCGTACTTGACGGCCATGCCGACCAGCAGGGCCAGCCAGGAGCACGCCTCGGCGATCGCCGCTGCCACGAACAGCCGGGTCGTCTTCTCACGCATCGCGCCATGTTAACCAGCCGGGTCGCTCGACCCGGGGCGGAACGGCAGCGCAGGGACGGGGATCACGCAGGCCGCGAATGGGTAGGTAAGAGTCCTTCGGGTCTTCCCCGCCCGCGCCGGAACGTGCGAGGTTGGGGGAACCAAGGGTGACAGGGTGGTGACCAATGGGCGAAGACGTCGGCGCGCGGACCTTCAGCCGAGAGGACCGGGCCCGCTACCGCGAGAAGGTACGCCGCTGCCTGGACGTCTTCGCCGAGATGTTGCGCGAGTCGCGGTTCGACGTGGAGCGGCCGATGACCGGGCTGGAGATCGAGCTGAACCTGGTCGACGAGGAGTCGATGCCGGCGATGCGCAACGCCGACGTGCTGGCCGCCGTCGCCGACCCCAGCTTCCAGACCGAGCTGGGGCAGTTCAACGTCGAGATCAACGTGGCGCCCCGCCGGCTCGCCGGCACCGGCACCGCCGAGTTCGAGGAGCACGTCCGGGCCAGCCTGAACGCGGCGGAGCAGAAGGCGCGCACGGTCGGCGCGCACATGGTGATGATCGGCATCCTGCCCACCCTGCGCCCGGAGCACCTCACCGCCGCGACGCTGTCGCAGAACCCGCGCTACGAGCTGCTCAACGAGCAGATCTTCGCCGCCCGGGGCGAGGACCTGCGGATCTCGATCAACGGGGTGGAGCGGTTGGCGACCACCGCGGACACCATCACCCCGGAGGCGGCCTGCACCAGCACCCAGTTCCACCTCCAGGTCAGCCCGGCACAGTTCGCCGACTACTGGAACGCCGCCCAGGCGGTCGCCGGCATCCAGGTGGCGCTCGGCGCGAACTCGCCGCTGTTCTTCGGCCGGGAGCTGTGGCGGGAGACCCGCATCCCGCTCTTCCAGCAGGCCACCGACACCCGCTCCGAGGAGATCAAGGCCCAGGGGGTACGCCCCCGCGTCTGGTTCGGTGAACGCTGGATCACCAGCGTGTTCGACCTGTTCGAGGAGAACGTCCGCTACTTCCCCGCGCTGCTGCCGGTCTGCGACCCGGAGGACCCGGCCGAGGCGCTGGCCGCCGGCGGGGTGCCGAAGCTGGCCGAGCTGCGGCTGCACAACGGCACCGTCTACCGGTGGAACCGGCCGGTCTACGACGTGCTCAAGGGCCGCCCGCACCTGCGGGTGGAGAACCGGGTGCTGCCGGCCGGGCCGACGGTGCTGGACACGGTCGCCAACGGCGCGTTCTACTTCGGGCTGGTCCGGGCCCTGGCGGAGTCCGACCGTCCGCTGTGGTCGCAGATGTCGTTCAGCGCCGCGGAGGAGAACTTCACCAACTGCGCCCGGCACGGCATCGACGCGCAGGTCTACTGGCCCGGCCTGGGCTACCTGCCGGTGACCGAGCTGGTGCTGCGGCGGCTGCTGCCGCTGGCGTACCACGGGCTGGACCGGTGGGGGCTGGAGCCGGCCGAGCGCGACCGGCTGCTCAGCATCATCGAGCAGCGCTGCCTGACCGGGCGCAACGGGGCGACCTGGCAGGTGGAGACCCTGCACCGGCTGGAGTCCGCCGACCACCTGGACCGGCCGGCGGCGCTGTGCGAGGTGGTGCGCCACTACGTGGACCTGATGCACAGCAACCGCCCGGTGCACGAGTGGCCGCTGCCCTGAGCGGATCAGCCAGGGTGACGGATCGTCGCGCGGCCCGCGCCGTCAGACCTTGAGCACCACCTTGGTGCAGTCGTCCTGCTTCTTCTGGAAGATCTTGTAGCCCTTGGCGGCGTCCTTCAGCGGCATTCGGTGGCTGATGACGAAGCTCGGGTCGATCTCGCCCTTCACGATCCGCTCCAGCAGCGGCCGGGTGTAGCGCTGCACGTGGCACTGCCCGGTCCGCATGATCAGCGAGCGGTTCATGAACGCGCCCATCGGGAACTTGTCCACGAACCCGCCGTACGCCCCGATCACCGAGACCACTCCCCCGCTGCGGCAGGACAGGATCGCCTCGCGCAAAGCGAAGGGCCGCTCGGTCTCCAGCCGGCCGGCCTGCTTCACCCGGTCGTAGGCGTACATCGCGGCGTTGCCGTGGTGCCCCTCCAGCCCGACCGCGTCGATGCAGGCGTCCGGACCCCGGCCGGCGGTGAGCCGGTTCAGCTCGTCCAGCACGTCGAGCTGCTCGTAGTTGATCGTCTCCGCGCCGGCCCGCTCGGCGGCGAGCCGCAGCCGGTACGGGTACCGGTCGATGACGATGACCCGCTCCGCGCCGAGCAGCCGGGCGCTGGCGGCGGCGAGCAGGCCGACCGGCCCGGCACCCCAGACCGCGACCACGTCGCCGGGGGCGATGTCGCACATCTCGGCCCCCATGTAGGCGGTCGGAAAGATGTCGGCGAGCATCAGCGCCTGGTCGTCGGGCACCTCGTCGGGGATTTTGATCGGGCCGACGTCGGCGAACGGCACCCGGGCGTACTCGGCCTGGCCGCCGGCGTACCCGCCGAGCAGGTGGCTGTAGCCGAAGATGCCAGCCGGCGAGTGGCCCATGATCTTCTCGGCGATGCCGGCGTTGGGGTTGGAGTTCTCGCAGACCGAGTAGCGGCCCTGCTGGCAGGAGGCGCAGTTGCCGCAGGCGATGGGGAACGGCACCACCACCCGGTCGCCGACGGCGAGGTTGTCGACCTCCGGGCCGACCTCGACCACCTCGCCCATGAACTCGTGGCCGAGGATGTCGCCCTTGCGCATGGCCGGGATGTAGCCGTGGTAAAGGTGCAGGTCGGAGCCGCAGATCGCGGTCGAGCTGATCTTCACGATGGCGTCCCGGGCGTTCATGATGCGCGGATCGGGCACGTCGACGACCTTGACGCTGTCCTTGCCCGTCCAGGTGGTGGCTCTCATCGTGTTTCCTTCCCGGTGGCGTTCAGCGGGCGGGCAGCGGCTGGGCGGGACGTTGTTTGAGCTGCTGGTGCAGGGTGATCCCCTGCGGGCTGGCGTCGGAGCGGACCACCTCACCGGTCTCCAGCACCTGCTTGAACCGGCGCAGGTCGTCGCGGATCTGCTGCTCCGGCTCCTCGCCGAAGAGCTTCGCCACCGCCCGGCCGACCCGCCCGGCGGGCGGGGCGTACCCCAGCTCCACCCGGACCTCGGTGCCCCGGTCGCCGGGGGCCGGCACGAAGCGGACCCGGCCGGCGTTGGGCACCTGGGCGCCGGGCAGCGACCGCCAGGCGATCAGCTCGTCCGGGCGGTCCTCGACGATCTCCGCGTCCCAGCCGACCAGCCGGCCGGCGGGGCCCCGTGCGGTCCAGTGCGAGCGGCGCAGGTCGTCGGCGCGGACGGCCTCCAGGTGGGCCATGAAGCGGGGCAGGTTCTCCAGGTCCCGCCAGAACCGGTACGCCTCCGACGCCGGCCGGTTGACGGTGACGCCGACCTCCATGAGGATCAGCCGTTCCCTGGCCCGGCGGGCGCGGACGGCGCGGACGGCGGCGAGCAGGTCGACGACGGCGATGCCGGCGACGACGGCGGTGGTCACGGCGACCCGTCGACGCCGCTCGCCGCACCGGTCGGCCAGCGCCCGGCCGAGCAGGGTCAGGTCAGCCGCGTCCCCGGCCACCCGGGTCCAGGCCCAGCCGCCGGGGCGGCGTCCGGTGAGCAGCCCGGCGGCGTGCCCCAGTTCCCGGGCGGCCACCGCCGGGATGACGCCCGCAGCCTGCGGGGAGTCGTCCACCCCGGTCAGCCGGGCCACCGCGCGCGGGGCGAGCAGGCCGCCCGCGCCGAGGGCGAGACTGACCACGCCCAGCAGCCGGGGCAGCCCGGTGCCCCGGCCCTTGCCTTCCAAGTCGTCCAGCACCGTCGATTCGGTCCTGTCCACGTCCGCACCACCGTCGCTCGGCCGTGACCGCCCACGGGGACGGCCCGGCGGCCGGAAGCCGCCACGCCTGACGCTATGCCCACCAATCGCCCCACGAACCCCGAATCAGCATGAAACCCGGACGCACCCCGGGCGGCGCGAACGAGGAACGGACCACGGGCGTTGTCCCGCACCGCACGGCCGTCGGCACTGCTCCAGGCCCCGTCGGATGTGGCACGATCTGCCGGGTGACCAGCAGATCCGCCGACGCGCAGCGCCTGAGTGACCTCGCCCGGCTGCGCCGGGTCCGCGACCGGATCGACCGGGAGTACGCGCAGCCGCTGGACGTCGAGGCGCTCGCCCGCGGCGCGAACATGTCCGCCGGGCACCTCAGCCGCCAGTTCCGGCAGGCCTACGGCGAGTCGCCGTACTCCTATCTGATGACGCGGCGCATCGAGCGCGCCATGGCGCTGCTGCGTCGTGGCGACCTCAGCGTCACCGAGGTCTGCTTCGCGGTCGGCTGCTCGTCGCTGGGCACCTTCAGCACCCGCTTCACCGAGCTGGTCGGGATGCCGCCGAGCACCTATCGGGCCGAGCAGGCTCACGAGACGGCGGAGATGCCGCCGTGCCTCTCGAAACAGGTCACCAGACCGATCAGGAATCGAGAAGCACGGGCCACGTAGCCGCAACTAGCGTGACCGCCATGAACATCGGCATGCCCAACGCCGTTGTCCCGCACACCGACGCGGACGCCGCCCTGGCCTTGCGCGATTCCACCGGCACCCTGATCCGGATCAACGAGCTGCGCTGAGCCGTCCGGCCGTCGGCGCGACCGTGCCCGACCACGAGCCGACGCGCGACGGCCGCTGACTGCTCCGACGCCTCGGCCGGGCGGCGCCCAGGGTGGCCGAGGCCACCGAGGCTCCCCAGGCCGCAGCGGCATGGCTACCGTGGTTCCTGCGCCGAGCGCGACGCCGAGGGAGCCCACCAAGCGGCCCGCCACACAGATGGAGACACGATGAGCATGGCCACGAGGACGGACACGCAGTCGCCGGCGCCGCACGTCGCCGACAGCCACGATCTGATCCGCGTGCAGGGCGCGCGCGAGAACAACCTCAAGGACGTCAGCATCGAGATCCCGAAGCGCCGGCTGACGGTGTTCACCGGGGTCTCCGGCTCGGGCAAGAGCTCGCTGGTGTTCGGCACGATCGCCGCGGAGTCGCAGCGGATGATCAACGAGACCTACAGCGCCTTCGTGCAGGGCTTCATGCCGACGCTGGCGCGGCCCGAGGTCGACGTCCTCGACGGGCTGACGACCGCGATCATCGTCGACCAGGAGCGGATGGGCGCCAACGTCCGGTCCACGGTCGGCACCGCCACCGACGCCAACGCGATGCTGCGGATCGTCTTCAGCCGGCTCGGCCAGCCGCACATCGGATCGCCCCAGGCGTTCTCCTTCAACGTCGCCTCGATCAGCGGTGCGGGGGCGGTCACCCTCGAGCGCGGCGGGAAGACCGTCAAGGAGCGGCGCAGCTTCGCCATCACCGGCGGCATGTGCCCGCGCTGCGAGGGCATGGGCTCGGTCACCGACTTCGACCTGTCCGCGCTCTACGACGACAACCGGTCGCTCAACGAGGGCGGGCTCACCATCCCCGGCTACAGCATGGACGGCTGGTTCGGCCGCATCTTCCGCGGCTGCGGCTTCTTCGACCCGGACAAGCCGATCCGCAAGTACACCAAGCGGGAACTGCACGACCTGCTCTACAAGGAGCCGACCAAGATCAAGGTCGAAGGGATCAACCTGACGTACGAGGGGCTGATCCCGAAGATCCAGAAGTCGTTCCTGTCCAAGGACGTGGACGCGCTGCAGCCGCACATCCGCGCCTTCGTGGAGCGGGCGGTGACGTTCACGACCTGCCCCGAGTGCGACGGCACCCGGCTCAGCAAAGAGGCCCGGTCGTCAAAGATCAAGGGGAAGAACATCGCCGACGTCTGCGCGATGCAGATCAGCGACCTGGCCGACTGGGTCCGCGGACTCGACGAGCCGTCGGTGGCCCCGCTACTCGCCGGGCTGCGACACCTCCTGGACTCGTTCGTGGAGATCGGGCTGGGCTACCTCTCGCTCGACCGGCCCTCGGGCACGCTGTCGGGCGGCGAGGCGCAGCGCACCAAGATGATCCGCCACCTCGGCTCCTCGCTCACCGACGTCACCTACGTCTTCGACGAGCCCACCGTCGGGCTGCACCCGCACGACATCCAGAAGATGAACGACCTGCTGCGGCGGCTGCGGGACAAGGGCAACACGGTGCTGGTCGTGGAGCACAAGCCGGAGACGATCGCGATCGCCGACCACGTCGTCGACCTCGGCCCCGGCGCCGGTACTGCGGGCGGCACCGTCTGCTTCGAGGGCACCGTCGAGGGGCTGCGGGCCAGCGACACCATCACGGGCGGCCATTTCGACGACCGGGCCGCCCTCAAGGAGACGCTCCGCATGCCCACCGGCACCCTGGAGATCCGCGGCGCCGCCACCCACAACCTCCAGAACGTCGACGTCGACATCCCGCTCGGGGTGCTCACCGTGGTGACCGGCGTCGCCGGCTCCGGCAAGAGCTCCCTGATCCACGGCTCGGTGTCCGGGCGGGACGGTGTGGTGTCGGTCGACCAGACCGCGATCCGCGGGTCCCGGCGGAGCAACCCGGCGACGTACACCGGACTGCTCGAGCCGATCCGCAAGGCGTTCGCAAAGGCCAACGGCGTGAAGCCGGCGCTGTTCAGCCCCAACTCCGAGGGCGCCTGCCCCACCTGCAACGGCGCCGGCGTCATCTACACCGACCTGGCGATGATGGCCGGGGTCGCCACCGTGTGCGAGCAGTGCGAGGGGAAGCGGTTCCAGGCGTCGGTGCTGGAATACCACCTCGGCGGCCGCGACATCAGCGAGGTGCTCGCGATGTCGGTGACCGAGGCCGAGGAGTTCTTCGGCGCCGGCGAGGCGCGGATCCCCGCGGCCCACGCGATCCTGCAGCGGCTCGCCGACGTCGGTCTGGGCTACCTCAGCCTCGGCCAGCCGCTCACCACGCTCTCCGGCGGCGAGCGGCAGCGGCTCAAGCTGGCCACCCGCATGGCCGAGAAGGGCGGCGTATACGTCCTGGACGAGCCGACCAGCGGCCTGCACCTCGCCGACGTCGAGCACCTGCTCGGCCTGCTCGACCGGCTCGTCGACTCCGGCAAGTCGGTCATCGTCATCGAGCACCACCAAGCCGTCATGGCGCACGCCGACTGGATCATCGACCTCGGCCCGGGCGCCGGCCACGACGGCGGCCGGGTCGTCTACGAGGGCACCCCCGCCGACCTCGTCGCCGCCCGCTCCACCCTCACCGGCGAGCACCTCGCCGCCTACGTCGGCGCCTGACCGCGCCCCTACCCTGGCGGACGCATTCGGTTGACGGCGGCGGGGCCGAGGTGATCTCGGTCCGGCCGCCGGCCGTGCGTCTTGGCCGGGTACACGGTCGATCGGGCAGAGTGCTGGACGATCAGCGACTGAGTCGGTCATCGTGCTGAGGGTGGCCAGCCGATCATTGAAGACAACGGTCAAGGACGCCGTCATGGAGGGCCCGCCGGGCGAGGCGAGGCTGATCGGGATGCTGAGGTCGCTGCACGGCTTCGACAAGGTGATGGTGGTCGCGGCGTTGGGTGACGCTCAAGGCGACGGAGGCATCCCCGCGCTGCGGAATCTGCTCGCCGTACCGCAGCGTTCGGTCGACCTGCGCTGCGCCGCGCTGCTCGCCCTCGCCAAGCGTGCGGGCGCTGAGGCATCCGATGTGCTGGCCGCGCATTTGACGGGTGTTCCCGCTGCGGTCGCGGACTACGCCATCATCGGGCTGGCTTGTGTGGGCGATGACCGCGCCTGGTCTGAGGTATACACGAAGCTGCGACGGCAACTCGACCGACCGCCACCGGCAGTCCAACCTCGCGAGATCACGCCGGGTCTCAAGCAGTTCCAGGCTCTCCTGACCATCGCCTACCTGGCCCGTCACCTGAACGGCTCGCCCGCCGAGCGGATCCCACGACTGGTCGCCACCCTGCGGTCGCGGTTCGACCGCCTCCACCAGGTCGAGCAGGACTGGCTCAGCGAACACTGGCCCGCCATCGCCCCGGGTGGACCTCCCCCGGACCAGCTCACCCGGCCCCACCAGGCAGCATTCCGGACCCTGGTATACGCCACCCAGCTGTTCGGTCCGGTCCACTGACCGCACCGGTCCGCGCCAGCGGTTCTCACGGCAGTGCCGGCGGAGCACGGCGTGGGCGGGTGTCAGTGGTCGTGTCAGAGGCGTGTCAGGCAGGTGACAGGCCGGCCGCCGATCGTGGTCGCATGACAAGTTCAGCGATTGAGGTTTCAGGGCTACGAAAGGCTTTCGGGGACAAGCTCGTACTCGATGGCATCGATCTGGATGTTCGTGCGGGCACCGTCTTCTCCCTGCTCGGTCCGAACGGGGCGGGTAAGACGACGACGGTGAACGTGCTGACCACGTTGATGAAGGCCGACGGCGGGACGGCACGGGTTGCCGGGCATGACATCGCGACCGAGACCAAGGCGGTGCGCGCGGTGGTCGGGGTCACCGGTCAGTTCGCGGCAGTGGATGAGCTGCTGACGGGCCAGGAGAACCTGCAGTTGATGGCGGATCTGAAGCGGATGGGCTCCGGCGAGGGCCGGCGGGTTGTCACGGAGTTGCTGGAGCGGTTCGATCTGGTGGAGTCGGCGCAGAAACCGGTGTCGACCTATTCCGGGGGTATGCGCCGGAAGCTGGATCTGGCGATGACGCTGGTCGGCAAGCCACGGATCATCTTCCTGGACGAGCCGACGACCGGACTGGATCCGCGCAGCCGCCGCACGATGTGGGAGATCGTCCGCGAGCTGGTGGCCGACGGCGTCACCATTTTCCTCACCACCCAGTACCTCGAGGAAGCCGATCAGCTCGCCGACCGGATCGCGGTACTCAACCAGGGCCGCCTGGTTGCCCAGGGCACTCCCGACGACCTCAAACGCCAGGTCCCCGGCAGTCATGTCCGGCTCCGGTTCACCGACGTCGTCGAACTCGACGCGGCCGCGCGGGTCCTCACCGACGCCACCCGGGACGACGAGGCACTGGCCCTGCGGGTTCCCGGCGACGGTGGGACGAGGTCGCTGCGGGCCCTGCTGGACAGGCTCGACGAGTACTCGATCAGCGCCGAAGAGCTCTCCGTCCACACACCGGACCTCGATGACGTCTTTCTCGCCCTGACGGGCCGTACCCACACCACGGAGGTGGTCGCGAAATGAGCACCAAGTCCCACTCGATGGTCATGTTGCGTCGCAACTTCAAGCACATCGCCCGGAATCCCACCTCGGTGTTCAACGCGATCCTGATGCCGATCGTGATCATGCTGATGTTCGTGTACATGTTCGGCGACGCTTTCAACGTCGGTGTCGACTACATCGACTACGCGACGCCGGGACTGATGCTGTTGGCCGTCTGTTACGGGCTGGGAGCCACCGCGACGTCGGTCAACTCCGACATGACGAAGGGCATCATCAACCGGTTCAAGGTCATGGACGTCTCCCGTGGTGCGGTGTTGGCCGGTCACGTCGTCGCCAGTCTGCTGACCAATCTGCTCGCCATCGGGGCACTCATCGGGGTGGCCTTCCTGCTGGGATTCAGCCCGTCGGCGAGCCCCGTCGACTGGCTCGGCGTGGTCGGCATCGTCGTGCTGCTCAGTTTCGCGGCCGGCTGGCTCACGGTCGCCCTGGGACTGGCGGCGAAGTCTCCGGAGACGGCGGGTCTGGCCTCCGTGCCGCTGGTCATGCTGCCGTTCTTCAGCAGCGCGATCGTGCCGGCGGAGAAGATGGGGCCGGGCCTGCGGCAGTTCGCGGAGTACCAGCCCTTCACGCCGATCATCGAAACCATGCGCGGGTTGCTCAACGGCGCACCGTCCTCCAGCGACGCGATCACCGCCATCGCCTGGTGCGTCGGCATCGCTCTCGTCGGCTACCTGTGGGCGCGTTCCACCTTCGCGAAGCGCGCGTGACCTCGCGGGCGATGGCCCTGCGAGGACCCGGATCGGGCTGACCCCGAAGCCGCCAGCGACGAACTGACCCGGCGCGCGCTCGCCGCGACGAGCGCGCGCCGGGCGTACGGACCGACGCACAGGCTGGGCGGCTGAGCCGCCCACCAGCAGATCACTTACCAGACAAGAGGAGCGGCATCATGCCTACATTCACCACGCCAGGACCCATCGTCGCCACCGTTGTTGTCGCCGGTGCTCAGGTACGGGTCACCGCGAGCGACCGGACCGACACCCTGGTGCTGGTCGAACCCATCGACAAGGCGAGCCGGTCGGACGTCAAGGTGGCCGACAAGACCAAGGTCGACTTCACCGGCGATCAACTGTCGGTCAAGACGACCGCCTCCGGGGACAAGAACGGTTCGGTCGCCATCACGATCGACCTGCCCGCCGGCTCCAGCCTGGTCGCGTACCTGGCGCACTCGGATGTGCACGCCGACGGCTCACTGGGAGAGTGCGAGCTGCACATGGCAGCGGGTCGGGTCCAGCTCGATCGCATCAACGCGCTGCAGGCGAACATCGCGGCCGGTGAGGTCACGATCGGCCACATCGCCGCGCGCGCCACCATCGACGGCAGCACGTTCACACTGCGGATCAGCGAGGTCGAGGACACCGTCAAGCTCTCGAACTCGGGCGGGCAGATCTGGATCGGCCACGCATCGGCCGACCTCGACCTCACCAGTGGCAGCGGCGGTTTCGACATCGACCGCGCCGACGGCAGCGTCACCGCCAGGACAGGCGACGGCGCCATTCGGATCGGCCGGTTGACCCGCGGTCGGGCAGAGCTGTCGAACCACTCAGGGAACATCGAGGTCGGCATCAGCGAGGGCACCGCTGTCACGGTGGACGCCAACAGCAAGCGCGGGTCGGTGCGCAACTCCGTACCGCCGCAGGAAAACCCTGGCACGTCCGACGACAAGGTCACGGTCCACGCCCGCACGCGGCACGGCGACATCACCATCCAACGCGTAGCAAGCTGACGGGGCCTGCCACGTTCAGGAGGCGAGCGTGACCGTGACCAACTGAGACCAGCTCGTCTGCGTGCCTTCCCGAGCCGCCTCGGCGAACCGTGTGTCGCCGAGGCGGCTCCGCGCGGCCTGCTCGATCCGGGCCACATCCGGGTGGGAACGATGCGGCAGTCCGCGCACGCCGGTGCTCGCCGCGAGCAGCCGCGTGGCCTGCTCGTACTCTTCGCTACGCAGTGCCAGGTCCGCGACCCCGACGAGGACCTGCGCGATCAAGGGTGCGTGCCCCGCCTCGGAGGCCGCCCGGCAGGCCGCCGCGTGGTGCGTACGGGCCTCGCTGAGATCGTCGGCAAGGTAGCCGAGCAGGTCGTGGGTCACCGCGCGAACGTTTGCCTGCTCCGCGTCGTTGCCCAGCATGGTTGTCGCGACACCGAGTTGCTGGTACGCCTCCTCGGCGTTGCCGCGCCAGCGGGCGAGTTCCGCCTTCAGCAGGGCCAGCTCGGCCAGGGCATCCGGCCAGGTGACCCGTTCCGCGCACTGTTGCGCCTCGGCTATCGCAGCCGCGCTGGCGTCCTCATCGCCCAGCAGCCAGTACAGCTGCGCCTGTCGCGACCGCAGGCGGATGACGTCCTCGATGGCACCGACCTCGGTGACGACCGCGATCGCCTGTTCGTAGTGCGCGCACGCACCGGCGAACTCGCCGCGCGTGGCGATGCGCTCCGCCAGCTCGCTCAGGGCGATCGAGATCCCATACCTTTCGCCGAGTGCCCGAAACTCGGCGAGCGCCATCTCGAGATACCCATCCGCATCCCGCCCGCCCTGGCCGAGCATGATCCGCATCTTGCCGAGGTGGAACCGGGCAAGTGCGCGTACCCAGGGGTCCTCGTCGTCCAGCAATGGTTCCCATGCGGACAGGAACGCGTCCGGCGCCTGCAACATGCGTTCCAGCGGGACGACCAACCCCAGCAGCGGGTTGCGGGACCGACTGCGCTGGCTGAACCGGTATGCCTTGTGGATCCACTCCGCGGCGTGGTGTTCGTCGCCCCGCCCGGAGCTCGCGAACAGCACAACGAGCGCATACACGGTGGCCCGGATCTCATCGGTCACCTCGCCGGGAGTCTTGGTGGCCGCGATGATCAGCTCGAAGCCTTCGGCCTTGTGCCCGCCGAGCCACCAGTACCAGCCGGCGCCCGCCGCGAGCCGCATCGCCGCGTGCGCCTCGCCGGCCGCGAGCGCACCACGCATCGCCGAACCGATGTTGTCGTGCTCGGCCTCGAGCGTGGCGAGCCATTCCAGCTGCTCGGCGCGGCGCAGATGCGGCTCCGCGGTCTCGGCGAGTTGGGTGAAGTGGGCGAGATGCGCATGGCGCGCCAGGTCCGATTCCCCCGCCTCGGCGAGACGCTGCTGGGCGTACTCCTTGATCGTGCCGAGCATCCGGTAGCGCGGTGCGCCCTCGCCCTCGGTGAGCAGCAGCGATTTCTCGGCCAGCGCGGTGAGCAGCTCGAGCACCTGGTCCTGTTCGACCGCGTCGCCGGCGCAGACCCGCTCGGCCGCTTCCAGGCTCGCCCCACCCGAGAACACCGAGAGCCGGCGCAGGACCCTCCGTTCGGCGTCGGTGAGCAACTCCCAGCTCCAGTCGACCACCGCGCGCAGCGTCCGGTGCCGTGGCAACGCGGTACGGCTACCGCCGGTCAGCAGGCGGAACCGGTCGTCGAGCCGGTGGGCGAGCTGGTCGATGGACATGGTGCGCAACCTGGCCGCGGCCAGTTCGATCGCCAGCGGCATCCCGTCCAGCGCCCGGCAGACGCGCAGCATCGTCGACAACGTGTGGGCGTCGACCACCAGATCCCTGCGCACCGCGCCCGCCCGGTCCCGCAGCAACCGGACGGCCGGCGCGGACCCGATCTCGCCGGGGCCGGCGTCCCCCTCCGGCAGGGCCAGTGGCTCGACCAGCCACAGCGCCTCACCGGTGATGCCGAGCGGTTCCCGGCTCGTCGCCATGATCCGCAGCCGCCGGCACTCCCCGAGCACCCGATGGGCGAACGTCGCCGCCGACCCGATCACGTGCTCGCAGTTGTCCAGAATCAGCAGCGCCTCGCGCTCGCGGATCGCGGCGATGAGCCGGTCCGTCGGCTCCACGTTCGGTGCCTCGCCGAGCAGCGCATCCCGCAGGCCGAGCCCGGCGAGCGTCGACTGCGCCACGTCACCGTCGGCGCCGATGGCGGCGAGCTCCACCAACCAGACCCCGTCCGGCAGGTCGCCGAGCAGCGTGCGCGCGGTTTCCGTGGCCAGCCTGGTCTTCCCCGATCCGCCCGGCCCGATCAGGGTGGTGAGCCGATGGTCGGCGACGAGTTCGCGGACCGCGGCGACATCAGCGTCCCTGCCGACGAAGCTGGTCAGCTCGGCACGCAGGTTGGTCTTCCGGCTCTCCTCCCGCCGTCCCAACTCGCCCCGCAGCAGCGCGACGTGCAACGCGGACAGCTCCGGTGCGGGGTCGACGCCCAGCGCGTCGGCCAGGACTTCTCGTGTGCGCTGGTACACGAGCAGCGCCTCGCTGCCGCGACCGGCCGCCACGAGGGCACGCATCAGCGCGGCGACGAGCCGTTCCCGCACCGGATGCGCGGCCACCAGGTCGGTCAGTTCGGTGACCAGCTCCGCACCGTGGCCGAGGTCGACCTCCGCGTCGAACCGATCCTCCAAGGCCCTCAGGCGCAGCCCCTCGAGCCGGGTGACCGCCGCGTCGAACGCGGCACTGCCCTGCAGACCGACGTCCTGCATGGCCGCACCGCGCCACAGGGCGAGGGCCTCGCGCAGCAGTCGTACCCGCCGTGGGTGGTCGTCATCGCGGACGTGGCCGGCGGCGACGAGGCGTTCGAACCGCACGGCGTCGACGGCGTCGGGTTCCACCGTCAACCGGTAGCCGTCCGGCTGCCCCTCGACCGACCCATCCGGCAGCGCCTTACGCAGCCGGGACACCAGGCGGTGCAGGGCGTTCGTCGCGTCGGCGGGCGGATGTTCACCCCAGATCCAGTCGACCAGCGTCGCCTTCGGCACCACCCGACCAGGTTCCAGCGCGAGAGCGATCAACAGCCCGCGCAGCCGCGCGCCCGGCACGTCGGCGAAGGCCCCGTCGTCCGTGCGAACCTCGAACGACCCGAGCATCCCGATCTGCACGCAGCAGATCTTGCCACGGGCGATGAGCGGGCATCCCATCGCTGACGCCTACACCCCAGCCAGGCATCGCTGTTTGCAGTCCGTGCGGCTGGACCGGGCGGTGGAGCGGCACAACATGCAGCTGTTCACCCTAGTCGGCGCCGCCTTGGATCACGCCGCCGGGAGTGATGTCTCCACCGGGTGAAGGCCTCTCATCCGGTGCCGATTGCGAAGACGTGCTGCTGCCCCAGGGTGTTGCTGGGCAGCGTCACCGATTTCACCGTCTTGCCGGCCATGAGGGGGAAGGTGCTGGCGAAGACGTACGTCGTGATCGACTGCCGGCCGTGTCGGGCGCTGTTGCGGTAGGGGATCTGGGCGGCGACCGTGTTGCCGTGACCGACAGAGCCGCTGCCTCCGACAAGGGTCCAGTCGCTGAAGCCGAGCGTG
The DNA here is from genome assembly GCF_900091515.1 of Micromonospora purpureochromogenes. Taxonomy (NCBI): domain Bacteria; kingdom Bacillati; phylum Actinomycetota; class Actinomycetes; order Micromonosporales; family Micromonosporaceae; genus Micromonospora; species Micromonospora purpureochromogenes. Next base: position 4,188,393 of record NZ_LT607410.1, read on the forward strand.
ACTTGTTGTGTGGTGCCGTCGGTGTAGTTGATTTCGGCGAGGCCAGCTGCTCCGTCCATCCACCCGGTGGAGGCCCCAAGGAGTCCGATCTTGGTTGCCCCGGCCACTGGCGTCACGTTGATCTGTTGGCCGTCCGCGCGGTAGTTGTCGCGGTCGCCGGCAGCGAGGTTCGGCCAGGTGTAGGTCACGCCGTTGTGGGTGACGGTGGAGCCGGCGCGCAGCCCGGCGGCTGCGAGGGCCTGACGGGAGTAGCTGTAGCTGGCGCCGTCGACATCGGCGCCGCCGGGGTAGGCGTCGTCACTGATGCCCGCGTTGTCACGGTGGCCCCCGAAGCCGATGTCGAACACGTGTAGCCGGCCCCCCGAGACACTCGTCGGCAGGGTCATCCCGACCACGGCCTTTGCCGGATCGACGGTGAAGGACGCCGAGTAGAGATACGTGGTGATGTTTTCCTTGCCGCCGGCGAGGGCCTGGTTGCGGTATGGCATCGTCGCGACGACGGTGTTGTCGGGCCGGATGCTGCCTTGGCCGCCGGCCAGGGTCCAGTCGCTGAAGGCGAGGGTTACCTGTTGGGTCGATCCGTCGGCGAAGTGAATCGTTGCGGTGCCGGCGGCGCCGTCGACGTGGCCCTCGGCGCTGCCGAGCACCCCGATCGTGGTGGCCCCGGGCGGGCTGTGCACGGTCAGGCGTTGGCCTTGGGCGATCACGTTGTCCGACTGGCCGGGTCGAGCGTTGGGCCAGGTGTAGGTGATGCCGTTTGCGGTCAGCCGGCTTCCCGGAACGATGCCGGCGGCGGCGAGCGCCTCAGCCGAATAGCTTGACGTCCACTGGTCGTAGTTGCTCTGGCCAAGCGAGCTGTCGGTGCTGCTGCCGGCGTTGTCCGCCGCGGCCACGGCGTTCGTGCCGTAGGAGGGCGGAGCCCCATCTGCTCCTGCCGCCCAGGCCATGTTCGGCGTGGTGGCCAGGACCAGGTCGATCGTCCCCCCTGCGGTCAAAGCCGTCGGCGGCAGGTAGGCCTTGTCCCAGCTTGAGCCGTTGTACTGCATCGATTGGATGAACGGCACCGACGCCTGCGCGGCGGGCGCGTTGATCGTGAGGGTCGCGCCGTTGGGCAGCGTCACAACGGTCTGCGGAAACAGCGGGCTGCCCAGGACGAGGTCAGCGGTGCCCGGCACTGCCGGGTACATACCCAGTGCCGCCCAGACGTACCACGATGACATCGAACCGAGATCGTCGTTGCCGGGTAGGCCGTCGGGGGTGTTGCGGAAGAGCTCGGTCTGCACCCGACGTACCACCTGCTGCGTCTTGTGGGGCTGGCCGGTGTACGCGTACAGCCACGGAGCGCCGAAGCTCGCCTCGTTGCCCATCCAGGCCTCGGAGCCGAGGGCGTCATTCAGGGTGACGAAGTGAGTGTCGAGGTACTGGTTCATCGCCGCGTCACCGCCCTTGGCGGCGGCGAGGCCGTGCACATTGAACGGAACCATGAGGGTGTACCGCCAGGAGTTGCCCTCGGCCCAGTCGTCGTAGGAGTTGTCGGTGGGGTCGAACCCGGGACGCCACTCACCCGACTGTCGGCGAGGCTGGATGAACCCGCTCGCGGGGTTCAGAAGGTGTTGCCAGCCTTGCGCCCGTGACGCGAACCGGGCGTGTGTCGCGGTGTCACCGAGCTGACGCGCGAACGAGGCGAGTGCGAAGTCAGCGCTGTGGTACTCCAGCGATGTGGCGGTAGTCCCGTTGTGGTTGCAGCAGCCGTATCCGCCGTCGTCGGGCAGGTAGCCGAGGTTGTCGAGATAGACGGTGCCCGGACGAGCGTTGCCGGGCCGCGCGGACTGCGCGACCATCGCAGCGAGTGCTTTGCCGGTGTCGAAGTCGCGTGCCCCGAAGGCGAACGCCGAGGCGATGGTCGGAACCGCGGGGTCGCCCACCATCATGTACGACTCGTCGTTGGCGACCGACCACTTCGGCAGCCGTCCACTCTGCTCGTAGTCGTTGAGCATTGATCGGACCAGGTCGCTGGCACGGTCGGGCGCGAGCATCGTCATGAGCTGAATCTGGGACCGGTAGACGTCCCACCCCGAGAAGTTGGCGTACTGGTCGTCCTGCCCGGTCGGCAGGGTGCGGACCTGCCCGTCGAAGCCCCGGTACTGCCGGTTCGCGTCGCTGAACACGTTGGGGTGCAGTAGCGAGTGGTACATCGCGGTGTAGAAAATCTTCTGCTCGTCGGCGGTGCCGCCACCGATCTTCACCCGGCCCAGCAGCTGGTTCCAGGCGGTCCGCGCCGCCGTGCGGACCGTGGCGACGTCCCAGCTGGTCAGGGTGTCGCGGTTTGCCCGTGCGTTGGCGACACTGATGAAGGAGATGCCGACCTTCGCCTGCACGACGGAGCCGGTCGGGAACGTCAGGGCGATGCCGCCGTCGCCGGTGACGAAGGGTCGGGGCGCCCACTTCTGACTGCTCGTGAACGCGCGGTCGAAGCTGACGGCGAAGTACATCGTGTAGTCGTTGTCCTTGGTACAGAACCTCCCGTCGGTCACTGAACCGGTGATCTCCGTCGAGCTCACGACCGTCGCGGTCGCGTTCGACGCGCCGGCACCCGCACTCGCCTTCACCAACAAGGAGGCTGCCGGGCCGGATGGGAAGGTGAATCGGCCCAGTGCCGATCGGACGGACGTGGTCAGCTCGGCGCGCACGCTGTTGGCCAGGTTCACCGAGTAGTAGCCCACCGATGCTGACTCGCCAGTGTGCGAGAAGCCGACCGTGGCGTTGTCCTTGTCGCTCGGAAGCGAACCGGTGACGGGCAGGAACGGAAGGTTGCCGTAGGCGAAACACCCTGCCCCGCTCATCCTGTTCACGCCGAAGCCAGAGATGGCGGTTGCGGCGTGGTCGTAGCCGCCACCAGGCACTCTCGGCGCCGTGTCCGGCGCCCACTGCAGCATCCCGAATGGCATGCTCGGCCCCGGCGACGTATTGCCCGCGTTGCCCTCCTGCCCCGGCGCGGCCCGGGTCCCGACCATCGGATTGACCAGCGCCGCCGGATCCGACACCAGGGAAGCCGCGGCGTGAGCTGGCCGAAGAGGCGCGGGCAGGACGATCGCGGCAGCAACCAGGGCTGCCGCGAGCACACCTGCGCGGAGCTGTCTCATAGCGCGTACCTCCTCGTCCACGGCTTCCCCGGCGAGCCGCGATCGAGCAGACGGTACCCCCAAGATCCCTACCGCGCTGACCCGTTGTCGCCGCCGAATCCGCACCCCCAGGCACAAGGGGACGTCCGTCCCGTGCAGGCCATGGTCGCGGCCGTCGACCACGAAGCGGCGTGCCCCCGACGCAGCTCGCCCGAGGACGAAAAGCCGTTGGCTTTCGGGGCAGCCGAGTGAGGCCGCCGCTGATAATGTCCCGCCCCACCGGTGATCATCGATCCGTAGTTCATCCCCCCATTCCTCTGCTCTCTTTCGAGAGGTCGCTTGATGCGCGCATCTTCCAGACCGGCCAGGTCGCTGCGGCGGCTCGCCGGCGGGCTGTCCGTGGCTCTCGCACTCACCCTCGCTCTTGCCCCCACGCCCGCGGCCGCGGTACCGGCCGGTGGAATGTCGGCGACGGCGCTCAACACGATGTTCCAGACGTACGGCGATCAGGGCGGCCACTGGACGGGAGGTGACAACACTGCCTCCGTGGCCCTACCCGACGGGCGGGTCGCGTGGCTCTTCTCGGACACGTACCTGGGCACGGTCAACGCGGACGGCACCCGTCCGGCCGGCACGCCGATGGTGAACAACACCCTCGTCGTGCAGGAGAACACGAGCCTGGTGTCCACCCGCCACGGTGGCTCTGCATCGGCACCGTCCGCCCTGGTCATTCCGACCCAGACCGACCAGTACTTCTGGGCGGCGGACGGCATCGTCGAGGGCGGTGCCCTCAAGGTGCTCTACAACCGCATGCAGCGCGGTGGGAGCGAGGACAACCTCGACTTCATCCTCAAGGGAACCTCACTGGTGACCTTCGCCCTGCCGGGACTCACAGTCTCATCCGTCGTGGACCTGCCCGTCGGTGACTCGATCGGCTGGGGCTCGGCGATCCTGGAGGACGGCGGATACACCTACATCTACGGCACGTCGTCCGGTGATGGCGGCATGCGCTTCGGACACGTCGCCCGCGCACCCGAAGGAGGCTTCGGTGGCGCGTGGCAGTACTGGACGGGCACCGCCTGGTCGACCACGGAATCCTCGGCCGCGCGGCTGCTCAGCGGCGTCGGCACGGCCTATGGCGTCTTCCGGTCGGGGGACAAGTACGTCCTGCTCACCCAGGACAACAACCTGGTCTTCAACCCGCAGTTCGTGACCTACACCGCCGACTCACCGACTGGTCCGTTCACCGGGCCGACGCCCCTGTTCGACGCGCCCGAGGCCGAACCGGGCACTCCGAAGATCGTCTACGACGCCCGTGTCCATCCCGAGCTCGCCACCAGCGGCAAGCTGCTGTTCTCGTACAACGTCAACAGCCTCAACAACGCCGACAACCTCAGCGACGCCCGGCTGTACCGTCCCCGGTTCATCGAGCTCGCCTGGCCTCGGCCGGTCCCCGACCCGGCGACGCTCCCCGGAGTTCCGCAGGCGGTCACCGCGACCCCGGACGACAAGGGCGACGTCACACTCACGTGGCAGGCGGTCGCCGGCGCCACCGGCTACCGGTTGCACCGGCGGGACGTGACCGCCGGCCAAACGCACTTCAGCCGGGAGAGCGCGGTCGCCACCGGGACGTCCGCGAAGATCGGCTTCCTGTACTCCGGGCACACCTACGAATTCCGGGTCAGCGCCGTCAACACGGCAGGCGAGGGCACGCCGTCGACCACGGTGACCGCGGTGCCCCGGATCGCGCCGCCGCCGGCCCCGGCATCCGTTACGGCGGTCGCCGACGATGCCGGCAGCATCACCGTCTCGTGGGATCAGGTGCCTGACGCCTGGGGCTACGACCTGCTCGAGCGTGATCTCACCGCGGGTGACAGTGAGTTCAACCTCGCCCTCCGACCCGGCGGCACCGACACCCAGGTCCGGCGGGAGAACCTCGAACACGGTCACCTGTACGAGTTCGCCCTGGTCACCAGGAACGGTGGTGGCGAGTCACCCCGGTCGGCGACCGCCACGGCGACCGCGCGGTACGCGCTCCCGCCCGCGCCGACCGGTCTGACCGCCACTCCCCGCAGCGACGGCAGCGTTGCCCTCGCGTGGACGGCGCCGGCCCCTCAGCTGTGGTACATGATCTACCAGCGGGACGTGACGGCCGGCGAGGCGGACTTCACGCAGTTGCCCCTCCCCGTCGACGGCACCGCGATGACCGCCAACTTCCTGGACCACGGGCACACCTACGAGTGGAAGGTCAGCGCCACCAACCGGGGAGGCGAGGGGCCGGCCAGCGGCGTGGTTCAGGCCACGTCGACGATGGCGCCGCCGGCTGCCCCGACGAACCTCCGGGCAACCGCGGGAGATGGGAAGGCCACCCTCGTCTGGGACGCGCCGAGCGACAACGTCTTCTACCACGTCTACCAACGCAACGTCACGACCGGGGAGTCGGAGTTCACCGAACTTCCCCTACCGATCACCGAGTGCTGCACCATGACGCCGGAGTTCCTCACCAACAACGAGACCTACGAGTTCAAGGTGGCCGCGAGCAACCAGGGTGGCGAGGGCCCGGCGTCCGCCGCCATCCAGGTCACCCCGCGGGCGCCGACGCCGGCCAAGGTGACCGGCCTGACGGCGACGCCACAGTCCAACGGCTCGATCCGGCTGCAGTGGACCGGGCCGACGGGCAACTACTGGTATGACGTCTACCGGCGGGACGTCACCGCCGGCGGTAGCTTCACCAAACTTCCGCTGCCGGTGACGACCTGCTGCACCATGACGGACTCGTTCCTGGTGCACGGCCACATGTACGCCTACAAGGTCGTTGCCAACAACGGCACCGACGGCCCGGCGAGCGACATCGTCCAGGCGACCAGCAACTACTCGCCGCCGCCGGCCCCGCAGAACCTGCGCGCGCGGGCGGCTGGTGACGGCAGCGTGGATCTGGACTGGGATCCGGTCGGTCCCAACATCGACTATTGGATCTACCAGCGCGACGTGACCGCGGGCCAGACGTCCTTTCAGAAGCTGCCGTTCTCGCTGACCGACAGCGCGTTCAGCGCCGGCCTCCTGGCCAACGGCCACCAATACGAGTTCAAGGTGAGCGCGGCCAACCAGGGCGGGGAAGGAGCCGCGTCGGCCGCCGTACGCGTCACCGCCCTGGGTGGGCTTCCCGCTCCACCCACCAACCTGAGCGCGGACGTGGGCAACGCCACGGTGCGCCTGACCTGGACGGCGAGCACTACCTCCGGCGTCTCGTACGACGTCTACCAGCGGGACGTGACGGCCGGGCAGTCCTGGCAGAAGCTGCCGTACCCGGTGACGACCTGCTGCGCGTTCAACGGCTCGCTGCTGACCAACGGGCACATCTACGAGTGGAAGGTGGTCGCCACCAACGTCCACGGTTCCAGCGCCGCCTCGAACGTGGTCAGTGGCCGCCCGATGCCGCCACTGCCGGGCAGCCCCTCGAACCTGGCCCGGACGGTGGGTGACGGAACGGTCCGGCTGACCTGGACGGCCAGCCCGAGCCCGAACGTCTCGTACGACATCTACCAGCGGGACGTGACGGCCGGGCAGTCCTGGCGCAAGCTGCCGTACGGGGTGGGCTGCTGCACGTTCAACGGGGGCTTGCTGACCAACGGGCACACGTACGAGTGGAAGGTCGCGGCGACCAACATGACGGGGTCGAGCGGATTCTCGAACACCGTCAGCGGGCGTCCCATGCCGCCCCTGCCATCGGCCCCCTCAAGTCTCACCGCCACCCCGAAGAGCAACGGCGTCACCCTGAAGTGGGCGGCCAGCACGCCGTCGAACGTCTCCTACTGGATCTACCAGCGGGACGTGACGACGGGGCAGTCCTGGCAGAAGTTGCCACTTGGCGTGAGCTGCTGCACCTTCAACGGCGGCCTGCTGATCAACGGGCACACGTACGAGTGGAAGGTCCTGGCGTCGAACATCACGGGTTCGAGCGGGTTCTCGAACACGGTGAGCGCCCGCCCGATGCCCCCGTTGCCGAAGGCACCTGGCGGGCTGTTGGCCTGGGGTGGCGTCAACCGGGTCACGTTCACCTGGGGGGACGGCGGGAACTCGAGGCTCGACACATTTTTCCAGGTCTATTACCGCAACCTCAGCGATGGGCAGACCAGTTGGTCGAAGTACCGGAGCCCGATCGCCGAAACCACGGTGAACATTTACGATTTCCTGCGCGAGCTGAAAGCCTACGAGTTCAAGGTCTCGGCGGTGAACATTTCCGGTGAGGTGTCGTCGAGTTCCACGGTGGAGGCCATCCCCTATCGGGCGGTGCCGTACAACAGTGGCGTCCGGCGGCGAGGGAATCAGGATAACGGCAGCAACGATTGGGCCGGCCTGTTCGCTCTGGCCCACAGCACTTCATGCCAAGGGGACTGGTTCCAGACCATCTGCTTCGGTATGACGCCGATCATGTACGTCGGCCAGGTCAATCCGGTGACGGTGGGGGATTTCTTCTTCTACGCGAGAGGCGGCCCGGAGCGGCTGGAGGAGGAGTTGGTGTGCGAGGTCCGGCAGCGGTTGATCCTGCGGCAGAGGTACGGAGCGGCGATCGCGAACAGCAGGGGCCCGGACCTCCTCTGGCACGAGCAGATCCACTCGGTTCAGTGGTCGGGGTATGACTATTGGTGGACCTTCGTGTTGGATTACGCGAAAAATCACCAGAGTTTCGAGGAGAAGGCAAACCTCTACTGGGGTGGCTACGAGGTCTGGCCGGGCGCATCGAGGTGCTGACCCGGCGGCGGCCCTGACCGAGCCCGGCGAGCGCGCGGCCGACGTGACAGGCGATGTCACGTCGGCCGCGTGCGTCTCCGCGTCCGGGAGGCGGCGGTCAGCGGCGGTCGCGGCGGAAGCCGTCCGGCCCCCCCCCCCCCCCCCCCCCCCCCGGGGGGGGGGGGGGGGGGACCGCCCGCGAACGCGAGGCCGTCGCCCTCGATCCGTCATGCCTGAGCTAAAGCCAGACACGTCGTCGTCCCCACCGCGGTCCGCGTACGCTCCGAGGTCGCCGACTTCAGAGCGCCACGATCGCCGCCGTCTCCGCCGGCAGCTCGATCCCGTCCCGCATCACCGTGACCCCGGTACCGGTCGCCAGCAGCACGGTGCGCACCACCCCCGGCAGGTTGATCCGCTGCGCCTTCCCGGCGAGGTTCGCCACCACCAGGTGCTCGCCCCGGCGCATCAGCAGGAAGCGGTCGCCGTGGCGTACCTCGACCCGGTCCAGCCGGGGGTCGGACAGGTCGGGCCGGCTCTTGCGCAGCGCGATCAGCCGGCGGTGGAACTCGTACATCTCCCGGTGCTCGGGCTTGTCCAGCTCGGCCCAGTCGAGCCGGGAGCGCAGGAAGGTCTGCGGGTCCTGCGGGTCGGGCACGTCGCCCGGGGGCCAGCCGTGCGCGGCGAACTCGCGCCGGCGGCCGGTGGCCACGGCGGTGGCCAGCTCCGGCTCGGGGTGGCTGGTGAAGAACTGCCAGGGGGTGCTGGCCGCCCACTCCTCGCCCATGAACAGCATCGGGGTGAACGGCGCGGTCATCAGCAGCACCGCGCCGACCCGCAGCAGCGCCGGGGAGAGGCTGGCGGAGATCCGGTCGCCGGTGGCCCGGTTGCCGATCTGGTCGTGGTTCTGCAGGTACGCCACGAAGCGGTGCCCCGGGGTGCGCTGCCGGTCCACCGGCCGCCCGTGGCTGCGGTTGCGGAAGCTGGACCAGGTGCCGGCGTGGAAGAACGCGCCGGTCAGCACGTCGGTCAGGCACTCCAGCGAGCCGAAGTCGCCGTAGTAGCCCTGCCGCTCCCCGGTGAGCAGGGTGTGCAGGGCGTGGTGGGCGTCGTCGTTCCACTGGGCGTGCAGGCCGAAGCCGCCGGCCTCGCGTGGCGTGATCAACTTCGGGTCGTTGAGGTCGGACTCGGCGATCAGCGACAGCGGCCGGCCCAGGTGGGTCGAGAGCGCCTCCACCTCGGTGGCCACCTGCTCGAGGAAGTGGTTGGCGCGGGAGTCGGGCATGGCGTGCACGGCGTCCAGCCGCAGCCCGTCGACGTGGTAGTCACGCAGCCACATCAGCACGCTGTCGACGATGTAGCGGCGCACCCCGTCGGAGTGCGGGCCGTCCAGGTTGACGGTGCGACCCCAGGTGTTGCTCTGCTCGGTGAGGTACGGCGCGAACATCGGCGCGTAGGCCCCGGAGGGCCCGAAATGGTTGTAGACGACGTCGAGGATCACCCCCAGCCCCTTGGCGTGGGCGGCGTCGACCAGCCGTTTCAGCCCGTCCGGGCCGCCGTAGGGCTGGTGCGGGGCGTACCAGCAGACCCCGTCGTAGCCCCAGTTGTACTCGCCGTTGAAGGCGTTGACGGGCAGCAGCTCGATCATGTCGACGCCGAGGTCGACCAGGTGGTCCAGCCGGCCGATCGCCGCGTCGAAGGTGCCCTCGGGGGTGAAGGTGCCCACGTGCAGCTCGTACAGCACGGTGCCCGGTAGCTGCCGGCCGGTCCAGTCCTGGTCGGTCCAGCGGAAGGCGGTGTGGTCGTAGAGCCGGCTGGGCCCGTGCACGCCGTCGGGCTGCCAGGCCGAGCGGGGGTCGGGCAGGGCCCGCTCGTCGTCGTCGAGCAGGAACGCGTAGTCCGTGCCCGGCCCGGCGTCGGGGACCTCGAAGCGCCACCAGCCGTCGGGGCCGGCGCGCATGTCGTGGTCGGCCACGCCGGGCAGGCGCAGCCGGACCCGAGCGGCCTCGGGAGCCCACACCGTGAACTCGGTCATGCGGCAGCCTCCACGGAGTCGGTGGGAGCCAGCAGGGCGACGGGATAGGTGCTCAGCAGATCATCCAGGAGCAGCTCAGACCCACTGTAGACCCGACCGGTGAACACGTCCGTAACACTGTTTCCGGAAATCGAAAGGGTGGTCCCCCGCCAGCCGCCCGAGCGGGCCAGCCCCAACGGAAGACGGGTGACCACCGCGACCGCGCCGCCCCGGTCGAAGGCGACCGCGTGCGCACCCGTCGGCCCGTGCGCGACGACCGGCCGGTAGGTCGTGAACAGCTCCGGGTGGTCGCGGCGCAGCCGCAGGGTCCGGGAAACCACCAGCAGCTTCGCCGCGCCGTCGGCGGCGACCGCCGGCCGCAGGCCGCCGTCGAGCCGGGCCAGCAGGTCCCGGCGTACGGCGAAGTCGACCGGGCGGCGGTTGTCCGGGTCGACCAGGCTGTTCTCCCACAGCTCGGTGCCCTGGTAGGTGTCCGGCACGCCGGGCATGGCGAGCTGCACCAGCTTCTGCCCGAGGGAGTTGGACCAGCCGGCCGGGGTGATCTCGTCGGCGCAGGCGCTGATCTCGGCGCGCAGCTCCGGGTCGTCGTACATCCGGTCGACCAGGGCGTGCAGCTCGCGCTCGAAGGCGAGGTCGGGGTCGGCCCAGCTGGTGGAGACCGACGCCTCCCGGGCGGCCTTCTCCACGTACGCGTGCAGCCGCTCGCGCTCGACGGGCCAGGCGCCGACGGCGGTCTGCCAGAGCAGGTGGGCGAAGGCCGGGTCGGCCAGCGGGGCGCGGGACATCCAGTCCTGCACCCGCTCGGCCCAGCGGTCCGGCAGCTCGGACAGGACGGCGAGCCGGGCCCGGACGTCCTCGCCGCGCTTGGTGTCGTGGGTGGAGAGCGTGGTCATGCCGGCCGGCCAGCGGACCTGCCGGGCGGCGGCGGCGCGGTGGAACTCCGCCGGCGGCACGCCGAAGTGCGCCGGTGAGCCGCCGACCTCGTTGAGCGCGACGAACCGGCTCCACCGGTAGTAGGCGGTGTCCTCCACCCCCTTGGCCATCACCGCGCCGGACAGCTGCGGGAACCGCTTCGCCAGCTCGTGCTCCGGGTCGCGCAGGTGCGCGGTGACCGCGTCCAGGGTGGCGTTCAGGTCGCGTCGGCGGCGGCCCGCCTCCGCGCGGGCCACGGCCAGGTGCCGGGCGCCCGCGGGCGGGTAGCCGCGGTAGACCGAGAAGCAGGCGGCCAGCTCGGCGAGGGCTTCCCGGGTGGCCAGTGGGTCCAGTTCCGGGGTGAGGGCGGCCAGCCGGGTCAGCTCGGCGGCGAGCAGCCGGGTGGCGGCGGCCAGCTTGGTGTCGTGGGTCAGGTCCTGCCAGGAGGTGTGCCGGCCGTTCAACCGGGCGTCCAGGGCGGTGAAGTCGCCCTCGGCGCGCGGGTCGACGAAGAGCCCGCAGACCGCCGCGAGGGCGTCGTAGCCGGTGGTCCCGTCGACGGGCCAGTCGGGCAGCTCCTCGCCGTACTCCAGGATCTTCTCCACCACCAGCCACGCGTCTGGAGCGGCGGCGCGCAGCCGGGCCAGGTAGCCGGCGGGGTCGCGCAGGCCGTCCGGGTGGTCGACCCGGATGCCGTCCAGCTCCCCGGCCGCCGCCCACCGCAGCACCTCGGCGTGGGTGGCGTCGAAGACCGTCGGGTCCTCCACCCGCAGCCCGGCCAGGTCCGAGACGGCGAAGAACCGCCGGTACGTCAGCTCGCTGTCGCCACGCCGCCAGGAGACCAGCTCGTAGTGCTGCCGGTCGTGCACCTCGCGCGGACCGCCCGCGCCGGTGCCGTCGGCGATCGGGAAGCGGTGCTCGTGGTAGCGCAGTTCCCCGTCGACGACCTTGAGGTCGTCGAGGGCGTCGGGGCTGTCGGCGAGCACCGGCAGCAGCAGCCGGCCCCGGTCCCAGTCGATGTCGAACCAGTCGGCGTACGCCGAGGACCGGCCCCGGCGCAGCACGTCCCACCAGGCCGGATTGGCCGCCGGCTGGGCCACCCCGGCGTGGTTGGGCACGATGTCGACGACCAGGCCGAGCCCGGCCGCGCGCAGCGCCCGGACCAGCCGCCGCCGGCCGGCCTCACCGCCGAGTTCCGGGTTGACCGCCCGGTGGTCGACCACGTCGTAGCCGTGCGCGGAGCCGGGGGTGGCGGTCAGCAGGGGCGCGCTGTAGAGGTGGGTGACGCCGAGGTCGGCGAGGTAGCCGGCCAGGCCGGCGGTGGCGTCAAGGTCGAAGCCGGGCCGCACCTGGACGCGGTAGGTCGACCCCACCCGCGTCGCCGGTGCCGCCGTCGGGTCGGGTCGAGGGGTGTCGGGCATGGTCAGACCGTCCTCTCCAGGACCACCAGGGAGCGGTCCGGCACGCAGATCGCGCCGCCCGCCTCGACGATCGTGGTCTTCTCCGGTTCCGGTTCCGCGGTGCTGATCACCAGTTCCCACCGCTGCCCGAACTCCTCCCCCGGCAGCGTGAAGTCCAGCGGGGCGTCGTGGGCGTTGAAGCAGAGCAGGAAGGAGCTGTCCTGGTGGCGCTGGCCGTACTGGCCGCGCTCGGGGATGCCGTCGCCGTTGACGAAGAGCGCCACCGAGCGGCCGAAGTCGTTGCCCCAGTCCTCGCCGGTCATCTCCCGGCCGTCCGGGGTGTACCAGGCCAGGTCGGGCAGGCCCGAGCCGGCGGCGCGGCCGCCGACCGGCAGGCCGGTGAAGAACCGCCGGCGGCGGAACACCTGGTGCCGGCCCCGGAAGTCGGTGAGCCGCTGCACGAAGGCCAGCAGCTCGTCGTCGGCGTGCTCCCAGTCGAGCCAGGCGAGTTCGCTGTCCTGGCAGTAGGCGTTGTTGTTGCCGCGCTGGGTGCGGCCCAGCTCGTCGCCGTGGCCGATCATCGGCACGCCCTGGGAGAGGACCAGGGTGGCGAGGAAGTTGCGCCGCTGCCGGGCACGCAGGGCCAGCACCGCCGGGTCGTCGGTCTCCCCCTCGGCGCCGCAGTTCCAGGACCGGTTGTGGCTCTCGCCGTCGCGGTTCTCCTCGCCGTTGGCCTCGTTGTGCTTGTCGTTGTAGGAGACCAGGTCGTTGAGGGTGAACCCGTCGTGGCAGGTGACGAAGTTGATGCTGTGGAAGGGCCGGCGCCCGTCGTCCTGGTAGAGGTCGGCGGAGCCGGAGATGCGGGAGGCGAACTCGGCGAGGGTGGCCGGCTCACCGCGCCAGAAGTCCCGCACCGTGTCCCGGTACTTGCCGTTCCACTCGGTCCACTGCGGCGGGAAGTTGCCGACCTGGTAGCCGCCGGGGCCGACGTCCCACGGCTCGGCGATCAGCTTGACCTGGCTGACCACCGGGTCCTGCTGGACCACCTCGAAGAAGGTGGAGAGGCGGTCGACCTCGTAGAACTCGCGGGCCAGGGTGGCGGCGAGGTCGAAGCGGAAGCCGTCGACGTGCATCTCGGTCACCCAGTAGCGCAGCGAATCCATGATCAGCTGGAGCGAGTGCGGGCTGCGCACGTTGAGGCTGTTGCCGGTGCCGGTGTAGTCCACGAAGTACCGGCGGTCCTCTTCCGAGAGCCGGTAGTAGCTGGCGTTGTCGACGCCCTTGAAGCTCAGCGTCGGGCCGAGGTGGTTGCCCTCGGCGGTGTGGTTGTAGACCACGTCGAGGATGACCTCGATGCCGGCGGCGTGCAGCGCCTTGACCATGCCCCGGAACTCCTGGACCTGCTGGCCGAGCCGGCCGAGCGCGGAGTATCCGTGGTGCGGGGCGAAGAAGCCGATGGTGTTGTAGCCCCAGTAGTTGCGCAGCCCGAGGTCGACCAGGCGGTGGTCGTGCACGAACTCGTGCACCGGCATCAGCTCGACGGCGGTGATGCCGAGCCGCTTGAAGTAGTCGATCATGACGGGCGAGGCGATCGCCGCGTACGTGCCGCGCAGCTCGTCCGGGATGCCGGGGTGGCGCATGGTCAGCCCGCGCACGTGCGCCTCGTAGATCACCGAGTGGTGGTACGGGGTGCGCGGCGGCCGGTCGTTGCCCCAGTCGAAGTACGGGTTCACCACCACCGACTTGGGCATGAAGGGCGCCGAGTCGGTGGTCGACATCCGGTCCGGGTCGCCCAGTTCGTAGTCGTAGACCGCCGGGTCCCAGGAGACCTCCCCGTCGACCGCCTTGGCGTACGGGTCGAGCAGCAGCTTGTGCGGGTTGCAGCGCGCCCCGTCGGCCGGGTCGTACGGGCCGTGCACCCGGTAGCCGTACCGCTGGCCCGGCTCCACGCCGGGCAGGTACGCGTGCCAGACGTACGCGTCCACCTCGCGCAGCTCCACCCGCCGCTCGGCGCCGGTGTCCCACTCGTCGAAGAGGCAGAGCTCGACCTTCTCGGCGACCTCGGAGAAGATCGCGAAGTTGGTGCCCATCCCGTCGTAGGTCGCCCCGAGGGGGTAACGCTCGCCCGGCCAGACCTGCATGTCGCTCCTTCGGCCCATGATCATGAGCGCACCGGGCAGGCGGGCCACCGGGTGCGCACGCCGCTAATGCCCCACGTCGCCGCCGGCCAATCCACCCGTTCGGCGGGCACCCCATATCCACCCACCTGATGCCGAGACAGACCTTTGGGTGTCCTCCGTCACGATAGGCCTTTTCGAGATGCGCGGGACCTCGTCATGCCCTTTGCTTGATGCGGACGCGCCCGCGCGGGCGCCTTCGCTCGGCCCTCGGCCACCCCACCGCCTTCTTTCCGCCGCCACCGTTGCCGGCGCGACCCTTCGTGCATGGACGGAGATTGATGTGACCACCCCGCGGGTCGGCGAGCAGCCCGTGACCGCACCGGACCGGACCTGCCGGCCCTCCCCCACCTACCGCCCGCAGATCCCGACGCAGGGCGCCGGCGCCGGGGTGGCCCCGCACACCCGCCGCATCCTGATGCTCTCCTGGGAGTACCCGCCGGTGCTGGTCGGTGGCCTGGGCCGGCACGTGCACGCGCTGTCGGTGGCCCTGGCCGCCGCCGGGCACGAGGTCACCGTCGTCACCCGGCACGCCGAGGGCGCGCCGCTGGAGGAGTACGCCGACGGCGTGCGGATCGTCCGCGCCGCCGAGGACCCGGTGACCTTCCCGCTGGCCACCGGCTCCCTGCTGGCCTGGACGATGGCCTTCAACCACACCCTGACCCGGGCCGCGCTGCGCGCCACCGAGTCCGGCTCGTACGACGTCATCCACGCCCACGACTGGCTCGTCGCGCACACCGCGATGACCCTGCGCGAACACCTGGACGTCCCGCTGGTCAGCACCATCCACGCCACCGAGGCCGGCCGGCACCAGGGCTGGCTGCCGGAGGAGATGAACCGCACCATCCACGGCGTCGAGCACTGGCTGGCCAGCGAGTCCGGCCGGGTCATCGTCTGCTCGGGGTACATGCGCGACGAGGTCGGCGTGCTGTTCGGCGTGCCCACCGGCCGGGTGGACGTGGTGCCCAACGGCGTCGAGCCGCACCGCTGGCGGGTGCCGGTGGCCGCGGTCGCCTCGGCCCGGGCCCGGTTCGCCGGGGACGGCCCGCTGATCACCTTCGCCGGCCGGCTGGTCTACGAGAAGGGCGTGCAGCACCTGCTCGCCGGGCTGCCCCGGCTGCGCGAGCGGCACCCCGGGCTGCGCGCGGTGATCGTCGGCGACGGCCCGTACAAGGCCGCGCTGGAGGCCGAGGTGCACCGGCTCGGGCTGGGCGGCGCGGTGAGCATGCCGGGCTTCCTCGGCGGCACCGACCTGCCGGCCGTCATGGCCGCCTCGGACTGCTTCGCGGTGCCGAGCATCTACGAGCCGTTCGGCATGGTGGCCCTGGAGGGCGCCGCGGCCGGCGCGCCCCTCGCGGTCGCCCGTACCGGCGGGCTCGCCGAGATCGTGGAGCCGGGCGTCACCGGGATGACCTTCGCCCCGCAGGACCCGGACGGGCTCATCGAGGCCGTCGACGCCCTGCTGTCGGACCGCGAGCGGGCCCAACTGCTCGCCCGCCGGGCCCGCGCCATGGTCCAGGAGCAGTACGGCTGGTCGGCGATCGCGCACCGGACCGCGACCGCGTACGCCACCGCGATCGCCGGGGACGCGGCGTTCACCACCGAGCGCGCCGAGCTGCGGATGACGCTGGGTCGGGTGTCCGCGCCGACCCCGGAGGGGAACCTGCTGGTCGCCGCCGGCCTGCGCTGAGCCGTACCCGGACCGGGCCGTCGGCCCTCGTCGTGCCCCGGCCACGACGGAACCCGCGCACGGCGAAGGCCGCCGACCCGCAGGGGGTCGGCGGCCTTCGTGGTACGGGTGGTTCAGCGCTCGGCGATCGCGGTGTAGTCCCGCTCCGGGGAGCCGGTGTAGATCTGCCGCGGCCGGCCGATCTTGGTCTCCGGGTCGTTGATCATCTCGCGCCACTGGGCGATCCAGCCGGGCAGCCGGCCCAGCGCGAAGAGCACCGTGAACATCTTGGTCGGGAAGCCCATGGCCTTGTAGATCAGGCCGGTGTAGAAGTCCACGTTCGGGTAGAGCTTGCGGGTGACGAAGAAGTCGTCGGCGAGGGCGATCTCCTCCAACTGCATCGCGATGTCCAGCATCGGGTCCGGCTTGGCCATCCGGCCCAGCACGTCCTGAGCGGCCTTCTTCACGATGGCGGCGCGCGGGTCGTAGTTCTTGTAGACCCGGTGGCCGAAGCCCATCAGCTTCACGCCGTCCTGCTTGTCCTTGACCTTGCGGACGAAGGAGCGGACGTCACCGCCGTCGGCGTTGATCTTCTCCAGCATCTCCAGCACGGCCTGGTTGGCGCCGCCGTGCAGCGGGCCGAACAGGGCGTTGACGCCGGCCGAGACCGAGGCGAAGAGGTTGGCGTTGCTGGAGCCGACCAGCCGCACCGTGGAGGTCGAGCAGTTCTGCTCGTGGTCGGCGTGCAGCACGAAGAGCATGTCCAGCACGCGGGCCACCACCGGGTCGACCTCGTACGGCTCCGCCGGCACGCCGAAGGTCATCCGCAGGAAGTTCTCCACGTAGCCGAGCGAGTTGTCCGGGTACAGCAGCGGCTGGCCGATGGACTTCTTGTAGGCGTACGAGGCGATGGTGGGGACCTTCGCCATCAGCCGGATCGTGGACATCTCCACGTGCTCGGCGTCGAACGGGTCCAGGCTGTCCTGGTAGAAGGTCGAGATCGCGCTGACGGCCGAGGAGAGCACGGCCATCGGGTGCGCGTCGCGCGGGAAGCCGTCGAAGAACCGACGCATCTCCTCGTGCAGCAGCGAGTGCCGCCGGATCCGGTCGCTGAACTCGGTGAGCTGCTGCTGGGTGGGCAGCTCACCGTAGATCAGCAGGTAGGAGACCTCCAGGAAGGAGGACTTCTCGGCCAGCTGCTCGATCGGGTACCCGCGGTAGCGCAGGATGCCGGCGTCGCCGTCGATGTAGGTGATCGCGGACGAACAGGACGCGGTGTTGACGAAACCGGGATCGTAGGTGGTCATCCCGGTTTCCTTCAGCAGCTTGCCCACCCCGATGCCCGCGGGGCCTTCGACCGCGGCCTGCACCGGCATCGAAAGCTGCCCACCGGGGTGATCGAGCTTGACTTCCGTCATTGGTTCCTCGCTTCGCCGGCGAATCTTCGTTGAATTGCCTTCGCTTTTACCGTAATCACGGTCCCCGAGGTACCGCCCGCCGTGGTTCGGTGGTGAGGTATGCGTCACCCGATTCCCGGCCCGACGGCTGGGAAACCCTGGTGAGCGCGGGTGACCCCGACGATGACGGACGCCGGGGACGAAGGTTCTACGACAGGGTGAGCCGGCGCAGGTCGCCGTCGGCGCCGACCCGGTAGAGGTCGAGCCGGTTGGTGCCGGCGCGGTACAGGTGGTCGTCGGGGAGCAGGGCGGCGAAGCGGCGTCCCCCCTTGTCGCGGGGCACCACCGGCACGACCGCGCCGACGCGGCCGTTGACCGCCACCGCGAGCAGCGTGCCGTCGGGCACCTCCCGGGGCACGGTCCCCCAGACCAGCGCCGGCAGCTCGCCGGCGGCCGGGTCGACGTGGTCGAACGCCGCCCGGTTCGCCACGGTGGCCGTCCCGCCGGTCGGCCGGTCGCCGACCAGGGTGCCGAGCAGCGGGTGCGGCGCCGGGTCCGGCGGCCGGTTCGGCACCCCGCCGCGCAGGGTCAGCGGCTGGCCCGGCCGGTCGTAGAAGTGCTTCTCGGCGCTCTGCCGCGACCCCTGGCGCACGGAGCGCCCGTCGACCCGCCAGGGGATCCGGACGTGCGCCTCGTCGGCGATGGTGGGCAGCAGGTCGACGTGCTCCCAGTTGCGGTCGTCGACCCGGCCGGCCCGCTGCCCGGGGGTCCGGACGAACATCGGCACCCAGGCCACCTCGCCGGCCGCGTGGTCGATCGCGTCCAGCCCCCGCCCCTGCCAGTCGCGGGTGAAGCTCACCCCGTGGTCGGCGGTGAGCAGGATCAGCGCCTTGTCCCACAGGCCGGCGGCGCGCAGCGTGCGCAGGGTCTCGCCGACCAGCCGGTCGGTGTAGCGCAGCTGGGCCAGGTGCCGGGCCCGGGCCAGCTCGACCCAGCCGGCGCCGTCGTTGGGCAGGTCCTCGGGGGCGGCGTAGCGCGCCCCGGAGGGTAGGAACGTCCAGGGCGCGTGGGGCATCAGCAGGTGCAGGAAGTGCAGCGTGGGCCGGGACGACGGGCGCAGGTCGGCCAGGAAGCTGGTGAACCGGGCCGGCTGGTTGTCGTCCAGGCTGTCGAAGCGGAACCTCGGGTCGGCCGGGACCGGCTCGGCGGCGTCCACGCCGGCCTCGGCGCGGGTCCGCTCCCGGTACGACTCCTCCGGGTCGATCCGGCTGTCCACCGGCGCGGCGACCTGCCGCAGCAGCTTGCCGCTCTCCCGGACCAGCACGCCGAGCCCCTGCTCCGGGTTGATCGGCTGGTCGCAGCGGCTGGGCGGGCAGAGCCGGGTGATGCTCTCCTGCGCGCGGACGTCGTACAGGCCGCCGAGGGCGGTGAACAGGTTGTCCGGGTACTGCGAGTAGTGCGGGGCGAGCGGTTGCGCCGGGTAGCGACCGGTGAGCATCGCCGGCAGCGCGTACGGCGTCCAGCCGCTGACCCCGGTGGCGTTGCGGTACCAGGTCGACCCGGCGGCCAGCTCGGCGAAGTGCGGGTAGGTCGCGGCGTCGATTCTGCCGTCCGGGCCGAGCAGGGAGACCAGCGGCAGCTCGTCGAGGACGATCATGACCACCGGCGGGTGCTCCCCCGGCCCAGCCACCCCCGCCGCACCGCCGTGGGCCCGGGGCAGCACGACCGCCGAGGCGGGCGAGGCGAAGAGGAAGAGCGCGACGAAGACCGGCGGCCCGATGGCGGCGACCCGCAGCAGCCGCCCCAGCCCGCCCCACCGGCCGTACGCCGCCGCCCCGGCGCCGCCGAGCAGCACGGCCGCGAGCAGCAGCGGTACGCCCCGCAGCGGCGTGCCGTGCCGGCCCACCTGCACCGCGAGCGCGGCCAGCAGCAGCCCGACGACCGCGAGGTGCGCGCCCCGCCGGACCCGCCCGCCGGCCAGCCCGGTGGTCAGCCCGAGCAGGGCGACGGCGAGCGTGGGCAGCACCGCGATCAGCGCCACCAGCAGCAGCACGTCGCGCGGGGTGGCGCGGTGGAACAGGAAGAAGTCGGGGCTGCGCCCGAGCACGTCGAGCAGGGGCTGGGTGACCACCAGGCCGAGCAGGGCCACCACCTCCAGCAGCCGGCCCAGCTCGGCACGCCACCGGCCGACGGTGGCCGGGGTGGACGCGGGTGGCGGACCGGGGTCACGCCGGTCGGCCGGCGGCGCGAGGACCGGGTCAGCCACCCGCCACCGCCTGGTAGAGCGTGCGGGTGCCGCAGGGCAGTTCCCGCTGCCGCTCGATCCGGCAGCGCGCCGCCAGCAGCCGCTCGAACTCGTCACGCCGGTAGTCGGGGAAGAGCCCGTCCGGCTTGTTGGCCAGCAGCCGGCGGGCCATCGGGTCCTCGGGGTGGACGAACTCGACCACCAGCCGGCCGCCGGGCCGGGCGTACGCGACGAGCTGGTCGAGCACCTCGGGCAGCGGCACGTTGCGGCCGATGGCCAGGTGGTGCGCGACGGCCAGGGCGAGCACCACGTCGGCCCGGGCCCGGTCGCCGAAGCTGGCCCGCTCCACGCCCCGCCAGCCGCCGCCGGGCGAGGGGTCGGCCAGGTCCATCAAAAGCGGCAAGATCCGGTGTTCGCCCTCGGCGCGCAGCGCCCGGTAGAGGGCGTCCGCCACGGCCGGGTCCTGCTCGACGGCGACCACCTGCGCGGCGTGCCGGGCGGCGATCCGGGCGTACCGGCCGTCGTTGGCGCCGAGGTCGAGCACCAGCCCGGGCGGGGCGGCGGCCACCGCCGCCTCGACGAAGCGCTCCTTCTCCTCCCGGTCCCGCACCGTGTAGCCACAGGTGCGCTGGTAGTCGACCCAGTGGCTGCCCTCGTCACGCCGGTCCAGGCGGCGGATCAGCCGGTCGATGCCGCGTACGGTCGCCAGGGCCAGGTCGCGGGAGTAGCCGGCGGCCTTGAGCTGGGCCCGGACGTCGGTGGTGCTGGCGCGGGCGTTGCGGCCCTGCATCGCGCCGTGCAGGTGCACGTGGGTCGGCACGCCGGGCAGCAGCCGGCGGGCACCCCGGAACAGCCGGCGCATCTGGTCCGGCTCGATACCGTCGACGCGGGCCCGCAACCAGGGCTGGAAGTCCAGGCCCAGGTGGGCCTGGAGCAGCAGCGGGTAGAGCAGGGTCTGGCAGAACTGCCGGTAGCCGGCCCACGGCTCGCCCTCGGCGAGCGGCGCGAAGGAGCCCACGTCGATGAAGACCGGGCTGGCGCCGCGCCACTGCAGGTTGTAGGCCGAGCCGTCCTTGGTGGTGAAGCCGGCGGACAGCGCCCGGCGCAGGATCTCCAGGTGCAGCAGCGCCGCATCACGCAGCATCGCGAACGACCACTCGTACGGGTGGGAGACGAACGGGATCCGCTCGTGCCGCAGCACCGCCGTCCAGCCCGGTAACCGGGTCGCGTCGACCGGCTCGGTGCCGCAGATCTTGCCCTCGGCGAGCAGCTCGGCGAAGAAGGCGCTGCCGGAGAGCGCCCGCCAGTCCCGGGCGCCGTCGGGGCCGAGCCCGCGCAGCACCTCGTCGCCGGCGTGGAAGACCCGGTTGGCCGGGTCGCGGAAGGAGCCGGGCTCGACCCGGATCCCGGTGTCGGGGACCGTCATCGGGGGTGGACCCTGCTCAGCCGCGGTCGGTGGGCTGCCGGCGGAACCGGTCGACCAGCCGGCGCCAGTAGAGCTTGGCGGCGACGGCCGCGCCCGCGACCCCGCCGACCACCGCCTGCACGATCAGGCTGCCGGACCCCGCGTCCAGGTAGGCCAGGTGAATCACCGACCGCTCCCTTCCCTCGCCCTCGTGTGGGCCGGCGCTGCGGGCACGCCGAGATGCGGCTTTTCCACCCATAAGGCCGGACTTGTTCCTTGGTCACGGTACGCCGCCGGAGGCGGTCGTGCGGCCCACACCGACCACTGCGACGCCAGTCCGTTCCGTTCAAGACCTCGACCCCGCTGCCGGCCTAGCGTGTCGCCATGGCACTTCACCTGGATGTGGTCGGCGTGGTGGTCGCCGACATGGCCCGCAGTCTCGACTTCTACCGGCGGCTGGGACTGGCCGTCCCGCCCGAGGCCGACGCGGAGGACCACGTGGAGGTCACCCTCCCCGGGGGCCTGCGGCTGGCTTGGGACGCGGCGACGATGGTCCGCACCTTCCACCCGGGGTGGACGCCGCCGACCGGCAGCCCCCGGGTCAGCCTCGCCTTCCGCTGCGCCGACCCGGCCGAGGTGGACCGCTACTGGGCGGAGCTGACCGGCGCCGGCTTCCACGGCGAGCTGCCGCCCTGGGACGCCTTCTGGGGCCAGCGGTACGCGGTGCTGCACGACCCGGACGGCAACGGCGTCGACCTGTACGCCCCGCTGCCCGGCTGACCGTCCCGGCCGCCGAGCGACCGGTCCCGGCACCGAGCGAGGCGCGGTTCCTGCCGGGGACCAGTCCCCGAGCGACGGCGCTCGCCGCCACGTCAGCGCCGCGCACGGGCCGGACGACCGCCGGCGGGTCAGCTTCTCAGCAGGGTCGTCGGGGGGACGCCGGCCAGCTCCCGCACATCGCGGGTGAGGTGCGCCTGGTCGGCGTACCCGCCGCGCGCGGCCACCTCGGCCAGCCCGACGCCGGCGCGGGCCAACGCGAGGGCGCGGCGCATCCGCAGGATGCGGGCGAGGGTCTTCGGGCCGTACCCGAAGAGGGTCTGGCTGCGCCGGTGCAGAACGCGCGGGCCGAGGCCGACCTCGGCGGCGGCCGCGGTGACGGTGGCGCCGCCGGCGAGCAGGGCGGCCACCCGGACGCCGAGCGGGTCGGGACCGCCGGCGGCGGCCAGCCGGGCGGCGGCGACCGCCTCCAGCGCGGCCCCGGTCGGCCGGTCCCCCAGCCGCTCGGCGACCTCGGCCGCGGCGCGGCCCCAGAGCGCGTCGAGCGGCACCCGACGGTCCCGCAGCTCGTCGGCGGGGACGCCGAAGACCGCGGGACCGGTGCCCGGCGGCAGCCGCAGCCCCAGCCATCGCTCCCCCGGCGCCGCGACGCTCAGGTGGGCGGTGCGGTCCGGCCCGGCGACCAGCAGCCCGGACCGGCTGGACCAGAGCAGGTCGAGACAGCCGTCCGGCAGCACCCGGGTGGCCGCGCCCTCGCTGACGGCGGCCCACAGCACGGCGCCCCGCAGGGCCGCCCGACGTTCCCGGTACATCGCGCCCAGCCTGCCACGTCGGGGCTAACCTGCGCCTGTGCGATGGACGGTGCTGGACGCGGCGCTGGACTCCTCCGGCCGGAGCCGGGGTGAGGAGCGCGGCCCGGGCGCGCTGCGGGCCGCCGGCCTGCTGGCCGCGCTGGACGCCGACGACGGCGGAACGGTCGACGCCCGGATCCACGACGCCACGCGGGACCCGGCGACCGGGCTGATCGGGGCGGAGCAGGTCCGCCGGGCCAGTCGGGCGATCGCCGCACAGGTGGCGGCGGTCCGCGCCGCCGGGCGGCATCCGCTGGTCGTGGGCGGGGACTGCACCATCCTGCTCGGTGTCTTCCTCGCCCTGCCGCGCGGCAGCGGGCTGTGGTTCCTGGACGGTCACCCGGACTTCCAGGACGGGATCGGCTCGGCCACCGGGGAGGGCGCGGACATGGAGCTGTCCATCCTCACCGGCCACGGCCCGGACCTCTTCGACACCGCGGCGCCGCTGGTGGCGGCGGAGCTGGTCCGGCTGGTCGGCCACCGCCCGCCGGGCGACGAGGAGGCCCGCCGCGAGGCCGACCGGGTGGACCCGCGGATCCCCCAGCTGCCGGCGGCGGAGCTGCGGCGACGAGGCGCCGGGGCGGTCGGCCGCGAGCTGGCCGCCGAGGGCGCCGGGCCGGCCTGGCTGCACCTGGACGTCGACGTGCTCGACCCGCGGGTGCTGCCGGCCGTGACGTACCCCGAGCCCGACGGGCTGGACTGGGCCGACCTGCTGGCGCTGATCACGCCGCTGGTGCGCTCCGGACGCCTGCTCGGGATGAGCGTCGCGGACCTCGACGCCGACGGGGACCCCGACGGGCGGCACGCGCGCCGCCTCGTCGAGGTCCTCGCCGCCGCCCTCAGCCCCTGATACCGGGCGCGGGCCGGCGGTGGTGCATGGCCAGGCGCAGCAGCAGGAAACGCAGGGCGGTCGCTGCCAGGTTGGCCGCCACCAGCACCGCCAGCTCGACCGGCCGCGAGGGCGCGGTGGCCGCGTGCAGGGCCGCGAGGGATCCGCTGGTCAGCGCCAGGCCGAGGCCGAAGGCGAGCAGCCCCTGCAGATGGTGCCGGCCGGCGTGCCGACGCCCGGTGATGCCGAAGGTGAGCCGCCGGTTCGCGGCGGTGTTGGCCACCGCCGTCACCAGCAGCGCCAGCAGGTTGGCCCACTGCGCGCCCAGCACCCCCCGGCACGCCACGAAGAGCAGCAGGTACGCCAGCGTGCTGGCCACCCCGACGGCGGCGAACCGGGCCAGCTGCCGCGGCAGCCCGACCGGCACCTGGGCCGGCGGGGCGGTCAGCGGCGCCCGGCCGAACTGCTCGCGCAGCCGCCCGACCGGAAGCGCCCCGGTCAGCAGCGCCCGGCCCAGCCGGCCGATGCCGCGTAGGTCGGCGAGGGCGGTGGCGACGATGTCCACCCGGCTGTCCGGGTCGTCCACCCAGTCCACCGGCACCTCGTGGACGCGCAGCCCGGCCCGCTGGGCGAGCACCAGCAGCTCGGTGTCGAAGAACCAGCCGGTGTCCTGCACCAGCGGCAGCAGCTCCCGGGCCACGTCGGCGCGGATCGCCTTGAAGCCGCACTGCGCGTCGGAGAACCGCGCCGCGAGCGCCCCTCGCAGCAGCAGGTTGTACGCCCGGGAGATCACCTCCCGCTTGGCGCCGCGCACCACCCGGGAGGTGCGCGCCAGCCGGGTGCCGATGGCCAGGTCGGAGTGGCCGGAGATGAGCGGCGCGACCAGCGGCAGCAGCGCCGCCAGGTCGGTGGAGAGGTCCACGTCCAGGTAGGCCAGCACCGGGGCGTCCGAGGCCGACCAGGTGGCCCGCAGCGCCCGGCCGCGGCCCTTGGCGGCCAGGTACCGCACCCGCACCTCGGGCAGCTCCGCGGCCAGCGCCTCGGCGACGGCCAGGGTCGCGTCGACGCTGGCGTTGTCCGCCACGGTGATCCGGAACGGGTACGGGAAGTGCGCCCTCAGGTGCGCGTGCAGCCGCCGTACGCACGGACCCAGGTCGGCCTCCTCGTTGTGGACCGGGACCACCACGTCCAGCACCGCGGCCCGGGTCTCGACGGCCGGCCGGGAGCCGGCGGCGTACGTCATCCTCATCCCTCCTGCCCGCTGCTGAGGTCGTGGACGGTGACCCCGTCGACGGTCTGCGATTCGAAGGTCTCGGCGACCCAGGCGGCGATCTCCTGCGCGGCGGAGCTGCCCCCGTTGGCCCGGAAGCCGCCGCCGCCGACGAACCAGTGGATCCGCCCGTCGGCCACGTACGCCTGGAACTGCGCCAGCGTCGGGGACGGGTCGCTGCCGTTGAAACCGCCGATCGCCATCACCGGCCGCCCGGTGGCGAGTTGGTAGCCGGAGGCGTTGTTCGAGCCGATGGTGGCCGCCACCCAGGTGTAGTCCTCGGCGTCGCGCTCCAGCAGCGCCTTCAGCTCGGCGCTCGGCGCGCGGGAGTCGAGCAGCCCGCCCATCGCGCCACCGCCCTGCGCCCGGCCGTCACCGCCGGCGGCCTGGCCCGGCAGCCCGCCGGGGACGCCGGTGGGCAGGCCGGTGCCGCCGGGCAGGCCCGGGAACTGGCCCGTGCCGCCGTTCTGGCCGATCTGGTTGCCGCCCGGGGCGCCGGGGAGCTGGCCGCCCGGCAACTGGCCGTTCGGCCCGCCTGGGAAGCCGGGGAACTGTGCGCCGGCCGGCATCCGGGCACCGGGGAAGCCGCCCCGTCCCGGGCCGAAGCCGCCCTGCACCGCCGGGCCGGCGCTCGGGATCGAGCCGGTGTGCGGGGTAGCCGCGGTCTGCAGGGCGTACCCGGCCGGCCCGGCGAGCGCGGTGGCCGCGCCGAGCACGAGCACCACCGGCACGACCCGCCGGGGCAGCCGGCCCGCCAGCACCACCAGCACCGCCGCGGCGAGCCCGCCGACCAGCACCACCGTGCGCAGCCAGGGGTACCAGTCCGGGCTGCGGCCGAGCAGCCGCCAGGACCAGCAGGCGGTGACGGCGAGGGCCGCCGCCAGCGTCACGGTGGCGAGCAGGCCGCGTCGGCCCGCCCGCGTCCCGGGCGTCGCCGCGCCGGGAACCGGCTCCGTCGGTACGCCCGGCTCGTGCGCCCCGACCGGTCCGGGCGTGGCGTCGCGCTCCCGCCAGAGCAGCACGGCGCCGGCGCCGACCACGGCGCCGACCGCCGGGGCGAGGGCGACGGTGTAGTACGCGTGGAAGATGCCGGACATGAAGCTGAAGATCAGCCCGGTGACCAGCAGCCAGCCGCCCCAGAGCAGCAGGCCGGCGCGGCGCCGGTCGGTGCGCGGCGCCCGGCCGGCCAGCGCCAGGCCGGCGACCAGCAGGATCAGCGCGGCCGGGAGCAGCCAGGAGATCTGGCCGCCGACCTCGGTGTCGAACATCCGCAGCCAGCCGGTCTGACCGGAGAACGGGCCACCGCCGCCGGCCCGGCCACCGCCGACGCTGCCCTCCTCGTTGCCGGTGATCCGGCCCAGGCCGTTGTAGCCGAGGGTCAGCTCCAGGATGCTGTTGCCCTGCGAGCCGCCGATGTAGGGGCGGGCGCTGGTCGGCACCAGCTCGACGACGGCCACCCACGAGCCGGCGGCGACGACCAGGCCGAGCCCGGCCAGCAGCAGCTGGCGGATCCGCCGCCCCAGGCCGGTCGGCGCGGCCAGCAGGTAGACCCCGGCGAAGACCGGGACCACCAGGAACGCCTGGAGCATCTTGGTGAGGAAGCCCAGGCCGACCAGCGCGCCGGCCAGAACGATCCACCGGGTGCCGGCCGTCTCGACCGCCCGCACCGTCGCGTACCCGGCGAGGACCAGCAGCAGCACGAGCAGGGCGTCGGGATTGTTGAACCGGAACATCAGGGTGGCGACCGGGGTGAGCGCGAGGACCGCGCCGGCGAGCAGGCCGGCCACCGGGCCGTACCAGCGGCGGACGGTGGCGTACAGCGCGCCGACCGTGGCGACGCCGAGCAGCGCCTGCGGCACCAGGATGGACCAGCTGCTCAGGCCGAAGATGCGCACCGACAGCGCCATCAACCACAGCGACGCCGGGGTCTTGTCCACCGTGATCGAGTTGGCCGCGTCAGAGGAGCCGTAGAAGAACGCCTTCCAGCTCTCCGCGCCGGCCTGCGCCGCCGCCGAGTAGAACGAGTTCGCCCAGCCGGAGGCGCCGAGGCCCCACAGGTAGAGCACGCCGGTGGCGAGCAGCAGCACCGCCAGGGCCGGTCGCGTCCAGCCCGGATCCGGCCGCGGCGGCCGGGGCTCCGCCGCCACGGGTACGGGTTCCGGCGCGGGTGGTGCCGGCGGTGCGGTCACCGCCGGCGCGGTCAGCAGGCTCTCGGTCTTGTCCATGCCGGCAAGCCTGGCGAGGCCGGTTGGACCGGCACCGTGACCGGGCTATGCGTCGGCTGTGCAAGCCGGCAGCAGCACCCGGAAGACGGTGTGACCCGGCCGGCTCTCGACCTCGACGGACCCGTGGTGCGCCTCCACCACCGCCGCCACGATCGCCAGGCCGAGGCCGGTGCTGCCGTGCTCCCGGGACCGGGAGCTGTCGCCGCGGGCGAACCGTTCGAAGACCTCGCCCTGCAACTCGGGTGGGATGCCCGGCCCGTCGTCGGCGACGCTGATCTGCACGCCGCCGGGGGTGCGGGTCAGCCGGGTGGTCACCGTGGTGCCCGGCGGGGTGTGCACCCGGGCGTTGGCCAGCAGGTTCGCCACCACCTGGTGCAGCCGGACGGCGTCGCCCGGCACGTCGAGCACCTCGTCGGGCAGGTCGAGCTGCCAGCGGTGCTCAGGTCCGGCGACGTGCGCGTCGCTGACCGCGTCGACGATCAGCGCGGTCAGGTCGACCGGCTCCGCCGCCAGCGGCCGGCCGGAGTCCAGCCGGGCCAGCAGCAGCAGGTCGTCGACGAGGCTGGTCATCCGGGTGCTGGCCGACTCCACCCGGCGCAGCGCGTGCGCCACGTCCGGCGGCACCCGGTCCCGCCCGCGCCGGGCCACCTCGGCGTAGCCGCGGATCGCGGCCAGCGGCGTCCGCAGCTCGTGGCTGGCGTCGGCGACGAACTGGCGTACCCGGGTCTCGCTGGCCTGCCGCGCGGCGAGCGCGGCCGCGACGTGCCCCAGCATCCGGTTCAGCGCCGCCCCCACCTGCCCGACCTCGGTCCGCGGGTCGGTGTCGCCCTCGGGCACCCGCACCGACAGGGCCACCTCGCCGCGGTCCAGCGGCAGCTCGGTGACCCGGGCGGCGGTGGCGGCGACCCGGTTCAGCGGGCGCAGCGTGGCCCGCACGATCAGCGCGCCCAGGGCGCCGGCGACCAGCAGGCCGGCGGCGGCGACGCCCCCCTGGGCGGCGATCATCCACCAGACGGTCTCCTGCACGCCGGCCAGTGGAAGGGCGAAGACCAGCACGTCACCGTCGGGCGCCTGCCGGGCCACCGCCCGGTAGTCGCCCCGCCCGCCCAGGTCGACGCTGCGCGGCCGCCCGTCGGTCGGGATCCGGGTCAGCGCCGACACGTCGGCGGCCGGCAGGGCCTCCGTCGGCCCGGAGCTGCTGCGGATCCGCGCGGACGCGACACCACCGTCGACGACCTTCACCGCGATCGAGTCGGGTGGGAAGCCGGGCGGCGGCTCGGGCGCCCGCTGGTCGTCCGCCCGCTGCCGCTCGGCGAACTGGCGGAACCAGGGCGGGAGCTCCTGCTGCCGGCGGTCGTCGGCGGTGAGCTGGTTGTCGACCTGGACGATCAGGAAGTGCCGCAGCGCCACCGTGGTCAGGCCGCCGATGGCGATGCTGACCAGGGCGAGCAGCGCCACCACCGCGGCGACCAGGCGGGTCCGCAGGGACCGCCCGGCCAGCCAGGAGCGCAGTCGGCCGCCGGGGTCACTCCGCGGGCTTGAGGACATACCCCGCGCCGCGCAGCGTGTGGATCATCGGCGCCCGACCGGCGTCGATCTTCTTCCGCAGGTACGAGATGTACAGCTCCACGACGTTGGCCTGCCCGCCGAAGTCGTAGTTCCAGACCCGGTCCAGGATCTGCGCCTTGCTCAGCACCCGCCGCGGGTTGCGCATCAGGTAGCGCAGCAGCTCGAACTCGGTGGCGGTGAGGGTGATCAGCTCGCCGCCCCGGCGCACCTCGTGGCTGTCCTCGTCGAGGCTGAGGTCGCCGACGGTGAGCACGGCGTCCTCGCGGGCGGCCACGGCGAAGCCGGAGCGGCGCAGCAGCGCGCGCAGCCGGGCGATGACCTCCTCCAGGCTGAACGGCTTGGTGACGTAGTCGTCGCCGCCGACGGTCAGCCCGGCGATCCGCTCCTCCACCGCGTCGCGGGCGGTCAGGAAGAGCACCGGCACGGTCGGGGTCTGCTCGCGCAGCCGGCGCAGCACCTGGAAGCCGTCCAGGTCGGGCAGCATCACGTCGAGGACCACGGCGTCCGGCTGGAACTGCCGCGCCGTGCTGAGCGCGGCCATCCCGTTGCCGGCGCTGCGCACCTGCCAGCCCTCGTAGCGCAGGGCCATCGACAACAGGTCGGTCAGGGTCGGCTCGTCGTCGACCACCAGGACCCGGACCGGCTCGCCGTCGGGTCGACGGAGTTCGATCCGCTGCTGCGCTGCCTGCCCGTCCATCACCATGCCCCCATCGTGGGCGCCGCGCCTGGCGCTGCCCTGTGCGCATCCTGTGCGCGGGCTGTGCGCGGGTCGGCTCGACCGTACCGGGCCGGGCGACGCCGGGCGAAACGCAGCGCCGGTCGGCCCGCACAGCCCGGGCACAGGCCCGACCCACGTCGGGTCCAGGCTCCGGCCGCAGGCTCGGGCCATGGCTGTCGAGGAGGTCCGCTGGGCGTACCGGGGGCGGACGGCGCGGGTCGCCGTGACCGACCGGGCCGCGCTGCCCCAGGCGCGGCGCACGCTGGTCCGGTCGCTGGCCGGGCTGCGCCGCGCCGAGGACGAACTGGCCCGGGCGCACCGGGCGGCGGGCCGGCCGGTGCCGGTCGGACCGCTGCTGCGGGACCTGGTCGCGGTGGCGCTCGGCGCCGCCGAGGCCACCGGGGGCGACGTGGACCCGACCGTCGGGGCGGCCCGGCTGCGCTGTGCCTACGGCCGGGGCCGGTGGCCGGTCTGCGGGGCGTCGGTGGGCCCGGTCGAGCCGCCGGGGAACTGGCGAGCGGTGCGACTGCGCGGCGACCTGCTGGCCGTACCGGCCACGCTGCCGCTGGCCCTGGACGGCACCGCCACCGCGTACCTGGTGCAGCGCGTGGCGGAGCGGATCGCCGCGCGGACCGGCGCCGGGGCGCTGGTGGGGCTCGGCACCCGGACCGCCGTGGCGGGCCCCGCCCCGGCCGGCGGCTGGCCGGCAGCGGCCGAGGGCCGGGTGCTGCGGCTGACCGGCGGTGCGCTGGTCACCGCCGACGGGTGGCGGCCCGACGGCGGCGGGGTGCTCGACCCGCGGACCGGCGGCCCGCCGGCCTCGCCGTGGCGGGCGGTGACCGTCGCCGCGCCGGACGCGACCCGGGCGGCGATGCTCGCGATCGCCGCGCTGGTGCGGGGATCCGCCGGGCCGGCCTGGTTGGCGGGTCAGGGCGTCGCGGTCTGGCCCACGCCCCGCGCACCGGTGGTCGGCGACCTCCCGGCGCGCCGGTGACCGGTCACTCGCTCGCCCCGATCGGATAGGTGCGCACGAACCGCATCGTCCAGACCCCGCTGCCGTCGGGCCGGTCGCGCGCGTAGAGGTGGTCCGGTCCGCCCCCACCCGGCGGCGGGTCGGCGTCGGGGTGCCGCATGATCCAGCGCTCCGGCGGCTCGCCGCCCGGATCGGCGGGCACCTCCCGGACCACGTCGTGGGCCGGCCCGCCGACGAAGCGCACGGTCACCTCGCCCATCCGCGTCCCCTCCGTCCGCCGGCGCACCGGGTCGGTGCCGAGCAAGCGTCGCGGCCGGTACGCCGGACGCCGGACCCCCTGGCTGGCAAGCTACCGCACCGGCGGTGGCCCCGAGCCCGCTCCGGGCCGACCCGCCCACGGGTTTGCCCTGCTGGGAGCGCGGGTACCGGCTCCGGAAGGGCGCAGCCACACCGGGCACGCGGCACGAAACAGGCAGGAGCGGGTCGATGAGGACGCTGGCCGGGCGGTACCAGCTCGCACAGCGCATCGGCCTGGGCGGCATGTCCGAGGTGTGGCGCGCACACGACCTGGTGCTGGACCGGCCGGTCGCGGTGAAGCTGATGTCCCCCGAGCAGCAGGGCGAAGAGACCTCGGTCGAGCGGATCCGCGCCGAGGCGCGCAACGCCGCCCGGCTGGTGCACCCCAACGTGGCGAGCGTGCACGACTTCGGCACCTCGACCACGCTGCCCGGCCGCGAGGCGCCGTACATCGTGATGGAACTGGCCGGGCGAGACGCTCGCCGCGCACCTGCGCGCCGGGCCACTGGACTGGCGGATCGCGGTCCGGGTCTGCGCGGAGGTGGCGGCCGCGCTGGCCGCCGCGCACATGCACGGCATCGTGCACCGGGACGTGAAGCCGGCCAACGTCATGCTCACCCCGTCCGGGGTGAAGGTCCTCGACTTCGGCATCGCCACGCCGGCCGGCTCGCCCGACCACAGCCCGGACGGCATCGTGGTGGGCACCCCGGCGTACCTGGCCCCGGAGCAGTTCGACCGGCAGCCGGCGACCCCGGCGGCCGACATGTACGCCCTCGGCGTGCTCCTCTACTACTGCCTCACCGGCCGTCTGCCGTACGCGGCGGGGACGACCGCCACCCAGCTGGTCGGTGCCCGCCGACGGGTGGCGGCCGAGCCGCTGCCCCCGATCGAGGGGCTGCCGCCGGAGGTGGCCGAGCTGTGCCGCCAGTGCCTCGCCGACGACCCGTGCCGCCGGCCGACCAGCCTGATGGCCGCGCTGCTGCTGGCCGAGGTGGTGGACGCCCGGGTGTACGTGCCGATGCTGTCGTCGGTGCCCCGGCCCCGTTCCGCCCCGGTCTCCGAGTGGACCGAGCGGGCCGCGACGGAGGCGACCGAGGCGGTCCCCCTCGACGACTGGTCCCGCACCGGACCGGCCTGACCGGCGTTTCACCCGATCGAGTCCGGGAACCCGGGCCGGTGACTGACGGGAGGAACGCGATGCCGGATCCCAGTTCCTGGCTGAACGAGGCCACCGCGACCGCCTCGGGCGGCCACGTACGCACCGACGACGGCGGCTGGTCCACGGCGCTGGCGTCCCCGCTCGCGCCGCACTGCACCGGCCTGACGCCGGAGCAGCTGCTGGCCGCCGCGTTCGCGTCCTGCCTGCACCACGCGGCGGTGGAGGCGGCCGGCGAGATCACCGACGAGGCGCACACCGTGCAGGTGACCGCCGAGGCGAAGCTGGGCCGCGACGACGACGGCCGCTACCGGGCGGACGTGCACGCCTCCATCTCGTCGGTGGGCCTGACCCGCGAGCAGCTGGCCGACCTGGTCGAGTACGCCGACCGGATCTGGCCCTTCTCCAGCGGCGACGCCAGCCGGCACCGGTTGACCGTGACGCCCGCCGACGGGCGGCGCTGAGTCACCAGCGGAAGCCGGCGGTCACCGCCCGGTGATCGGAGTCGGGCGTGCGCAGCACGTCGGCCGTGGTGGGCGTGAGGCCGCGGTACAGCACGTGGTCGGGCCGGGTGACCGGCACCGACGAGGGCCAGGTGAAACCGAAGCCCCGGCCGGCGTCGGCCTGGGCGTCGCGGAGCAGGCGGGTCAGCGGGGTGAAGACCCGGTCGGTGCTGGCGGTGTTCAGGTCCCCGAGCACCAGCAGCCGGTCGGCGCGGTCGGAGCGCACCGCCTCGGCCAGGATGCGGACGGTCTCGTCCCGGGTGGCGGTGTCGCCGGCCCGGGCCGATCCGAGGTGCACCACGTAGACCGTGAGGTCGCCCCGCGGGGTGGCGACGACGGCCCGCAGCGCGCGGGTCCAGCCCAGCCCGGTGTCCACTCCGGCGGAGTCCCGGATGGGGTAGCGGCTCCACAGCGCGACGGTGGAGACCGACGCGTGGTGCGGGTAGCGCTGCCGCAGGTCAGCGGCGAGCCGTCCGGCGTCGTCGACCTCCTGGAGCGCGACGAGGTCGACGCCGGCCTCGGCGAGCGGGGCGACCGTGCCGGCGGGGTCGGGATTGCCGGCGCGCAGGTTCTGGCTGGCCACCCGGATGCCGGCCGGACCGCTGCCGGCGGCCGGGGGCAGCCAGACGCCCGCGTACATCAGCGCCCAGACGGCCGCCGGGAGCGCGACGGCCACCAGCGCCCGCCGGGAGCGGCGCAGCAGCGCGGCCAGGGCCAGCACCGGTACGCCGAGGCCGAGCAGCGGCGTCGCGCTGTCGAGCAGGCTGCCCAGGCCGCGCACGTTCGGGACCGCGCGGTGGCCGGCCAGCACCGCCGCCAGCAGCACGGCGAGCAGCACCAGGACGAATCCGCGCCGGTCACCGGGGCGGTCCTCGGCACCGCGGACGGGCTCGTCGATCATGCTGTCGGTCACCGTCCGAATCGTAGCGAGCCGCCCCCAGGACGGCGGCGACAACACCTCGACCGCCGGTGACCTGGGCTTCCGCCGTCCGGTGGGCCGACCGGTCGGCGGTACGGCCGGCGGCCGTCGCCCGAACGGAGGAGGGCCGTCATCCGCGCCCACGCGATCGCGTCGCGCCGGATTCCTCCGGTTGTTTCCGACATCAATGATAAGTACGACTGGTGAGGTCGGAGGGGTTCCTGACCGGCCGCCGGTAATGCCCGGTCGGATCATCGCAAATTGTGGCGCATGCCACCAATGACCCCGATGGCAAGCGGTCGTGGGCTCTCTAGCCTCGGCGGGTGCTTGCCGATCACTCCCCCCAGCAGCCGTCGCCCGAGATCCGACCGCATACCCGTACGGTCGATGCCGCATCGGGCGAACGGCGGATCGGCCGCCACCGCGCTCCGGAGCCACCCCGACGCGGGGCGCGGGCCGTACTGGCCTCCACCCCGGCCCGGGTGGCCCTGGCCGGGGGCGTGACCTGCTGCCTCGGGCTGGTGGCGTTCGCCGGCGCGCACGACCCCGGCCCGCGCGGGACCCCGGTCAGCGAGGTGCTGGCGGACCGGGCCGAGGCCGCCGACCGCGCCTCCCGATCGCTGGACCGGGGCGCCTCGCCCGTCGCCGTCCCGGTCACGCCGATCCCCGCGGCCAGCCCCAGCCCGTCGGTCACCCGCCAGCCCACGCCGAAGCCGAAGAAGCCGGTCAAGCCGCGGCGGCCCCGGCCGGTCGCCGGCCTCACCCAGGCGCAGATGGACAACGCCAAGGTGATCGTGGACGTCGGCGTGCAGCTGAAGGTGCCCCGGCGCGGCCTGGTCGTCGCCATCGCCACCGCGATGCAGGAGAGCAACCTCTACAACCTGGCCAGCGACGTGCTGCCCGAGTCGTACGACTATCCGCACCAGGGCAGCGGCTCCGACCACGACTCGGTCGGGCTGTTCCAGCAGCGCCCGAGCAGCGGATGGGGCACGGTGGCCGAGCTGATGCGTCCCGCGTACGCGGCCCGGGCGTTCTACACGGCGCTGGCCGAGGTGCCCGGCTGGCAGGAGATGAGCGTGACCGCCGCGGCCCAGGCCGTGCAGGTCTCGGCGTTCCCCGACGCGTACGCCCCGCACGAGCAGCGGGCGACCACGGTGGTGGCGGCGCTGACCTGAGCCGAATCGGCGCGCTCAGGCCACCCGGGTGCCCGGCTCCGGCCGCTGCGCCGACACCTCGGGCGCGCCGGCGGCGGCCCGGGTCGCCGGGACACCGCCCGTGGACGCGGCGGCGGTGGGCGTGTCGGCCGGCACCGCGTCGGCGGCGACCCCGGCGAGGAACTGGTCCACCCGGGCCTCCCGGCGCCGCCGCTCGTGCAGCGCCGCCTCGAACTCGCGG
The DNA here is from genome assembly GCF_900091515.1 of Micromonospora purpureochromogenes. NCBI lineage: Bacteria > Bacillati > Actinomycetota > Actinomycetes > Micromonosporales > Micromonosporaceae > Micromonospora > Micromonospora purpureochromogenes. The sequence continues at coordinate 4,222,965 of NZ_LT607410.1, forward strand.
CGGGCCTGCACCGCCTCGGCGTACACCCGCTCGCGCAGCTGACGGGCCTCCTCGCGCGCGGCGTCAAGCTCACCGCGGGCCTGTGCCAGGATCTCGGCGGCCTCCCGCTCGACCGCCGAGGCGGCGCGGCGGGCCGCCGCCGCGGCGTCGTCCGTCGGCGAACCCTGGCGGTCGACCAGGCCGCGCAGCAGAGTCGCCTCCTGCCGGATCTGGTCCCACTCCCGACCCGCGCCGGCGGCGACCTCCGCCCGCGCCACGAGCCGGGTCAACCGGACTCCCAGCTCATCGAGGCAGGAATCGACCTGCCGCTGGTCGTAGCCGGTCTCAACGACGGAGAACCTCATACTGTCGCCCCCCAGGCAGCTGGTACGTCTTTCCCCCAGGTTCGATCCTCGCGGCTGCCGATCGGCGCCGAGGATGTTCGGGAAAAATGTTCAGCAACTGAGCGCCGGCCCGGGGCGGGGCCGCCGGGCGGGTCAGGAACGCTTGGGGAGCACGACCACCCGACCGAAGAACTCGTCGATGCGGCGGACCACGTCGTTGAAGTCGTCCAGGTCGATCGGCTTGGTCACGTACGCGTTGGCCTGCAGCGTGTAGCTGCCGACGATGTCGGTGTCCGCGTTCGAGGTGGTGAGCACCACGATCGGGATGGTCCGCAGGTCCTCGTCCTGCTTGACCTCGCCGAGCACCTGCCGGCCGTCCATCCGGGGCATGTTCAGGTCGAGCAGGATCACGTCCGGGCGGCGGGCCTCGGTGTGCCGACCCTCGCGGCGGAGGAACTCCATCGCCTCCTGGCCGTCGCTGACCACGTCGATGACCTTGTCGATCTCGGAGTCCTCCAGGGCCTCCTCGATCATCAGCACGTCACCCGGGTCGTCGTCGACGACGAGGATGCGGACGGGGTTCGCGGCGCCTTGGCCCATGGTGTACCTGTCTCATCTCGGGCGATGGGGACCGCACGGTCACCCGCTGGCGGGGAAATCTAGCCGATCAGGCGGGCGTCCTGCGACGCCGGGTCCGCCATCTCCGGTTGGTACGCCAACACATCCGCGAGCCCGGTGACCTGGAGTACCCGGTCCACCCGGCCGGTGGCCCCGGTCAGCCGCAGCCACCCGCCCTCGGCGGCGGCCCGATTGTCCCCCCGGACGAACGCGGCGATGCCGCTGGAGTCGCAGAAGGTCAGCTCCGCGAGGTCGAGCAGCAGTTGCCGGGCGCCGTCGGCGGCCAGTCGGTCGATCGTCTCGTTGAGCTGACCGACGGTGCTCATGTCCAGCTCACCGACGAGCCGGAGGCACACACCACCACCAACCCGCGGGCCGTGGGTGACGGTGAACGTCAACGTCGTCCCTCTCGCTCGCACCGCAGGCCGACCCTTGCAGTGGAGCAAGTATACGCAGTGCGTCCGGAGGCGGCGGCACCGCCGCGATCAGCGTCGGGCGGGGTCACCGGGCGCGGCGAGGACCGTCTCACCCAGCGCCAGGAACCGGGCCGCCCGGGGAAAGTCGCGCAGCTGCCGGTGGTAGTGGCCGAGGGTCAGCCCGACCGCGGCGGCCGGCACCCCACGGCTGGTCAGGATCTCCACCAGCCAGCCGACGAAGTCGGTGAAGAGCGAGCTGTCGTCGACGTACAGCGCCGCGGCCAGGAAATCCACGATGTACCCGAGGTCGCTGACCGTGGAGTCGAGCTGGGCCGGGGTGTAGTCGCGGACCGACGGCACCCGCTCACGTAGATCGGCCAGCGCGGAGTCGATCAGCTCGCCGCGCCGCTTCACCAGGCTGGCGTACTCGTCGTCGGCGAGGTGCGGCAGCTCGGCCGGGCGGACCCGGCGCAGCGCCCGCTCGTCGGCGACCAGGTCGGCCGCGCTCGGCGCGTCCGGCGCCCAGGCGACGCCGAGGGTACGGGCCCAGCGGCCGTCGTCGCCGAAGCCGCGCCCGCCCACCACCACCGGTACGTCCGACCGGCGGCAGGCCTCGATCATCCGGTGCGCGTACGGCAGCCGCATCGGCAGCGCGCAGGCCAGGGCGACCGCGTGCGCGTCGTGCCGGTGCAGGTACGACACCAGGTGCGCGGCGGGCACGCTCGCCCCGAGGAAGGTCACCTGCCAGCCGCGCAGCCGCAGCACCTCCGCCACCAGCCGGGGCGGCAGGGCGTGCCACTCGCCGTCCATGCAGGCCACCACCACCCGCCCCCGGGTCGGGCGCGGGTTGGCGTGCGCCGCCACGGCGGCCACCACCCGCTCGCTGATGTGGGTCGCCGCGTGCTCCTGGGCGACGCTCCACTCGTTGCGCGCCCACCGCTCCCCCACCTCGGACTGGGCGGGCGCGACCAGGTCGAGCAGCACCCGCTCGGCCGGCACCCCGGCGTCGAGCAGCCGGACGGCCACGTCGATGGCGCCGTACTCGTCCGCCTCCTCCAGCGCGTCCAGGAACTCGTGGTACGCCTGCGCCGGATCGGCCTGGGTGGTGGGGGCGGTCACGAAGGGGTCTCCCTCTCCTCGCCGGGCCGGCCCACCTCGGGTACGGCGTGCAGGTGCCGGGGCGGGCGCCCGCCGGGGCCGGTGGCGCGCAGCGCCAGCACGGCGATGTCGTCGTGGTCGCCCTGGGCCAGCCAGTCGCAGGTCACCTGCTCGACCCGCTCGGCCAGCGCCGGCGCCGGCACCCGGTGGCAGCCGGTCACCGCATTCACCAGCCGGTCCTGGCCGAACTGCTCGTCGCCGCGCCGGCCGCCGCGCGCCTCGGTCACCCCGTCGCTGTAGAGCAGGCAGGTCTCGCCCGGGGCGAGCCGGACGGTCACCTCGCCGATGCGCGGGTCCGGCACCACGCCGATCAGCATGCCGCTCAGCGGCACCGTCTCGACCTCACCGCAGGCGCGCAACACCAGCGGCGGCAGGTGGCCGCCACCGGCCATGGTCAGGGTGAGGCCACCGTCGCGGTGCGGGCGGACAACGCCGAGCACCATGGTGGCGAACCGACCCTGGCCGTGCGCCTGGGTGGTCTCCAGCAGCGCGTCGTTGAGCAGCTTCAGCAACCGGCCGGGGTGCGACTCGACCCGGTGCAGCGCCTGCAGGCACTGGCGCAGCTGGCCGGTGAAGACCGCCGCCTCCACGCCCTTGCCGGAGACGTCGCCGAGGAAGAACACCGAGCCGCCGTCGGGGAGCCGGTGCGAGCCGTAGAAGTCACCGCCGATGCGCAGGCTCGCCTGCGCCGGCCGGTACGCCGTGCCCCACTGCACCCCGGCGACGGTCACCGGCTCCACCGGCAACAGGCTGGCCTGCAGCGTGTCGGCCACCTCGGCCTGATCGCGGTAGAGCACCGCCGTGGTCAGCGCGGCACCGGCCCGGGCGGCGAAGGCGCGGACCAGCTCGAGGTCGTCCTCGTCGTACCAGCGGGTGGCGCGGCGGGCCACCAGCAGCACGCCGGCCGGCGCGTCCCGGCCCGGCAGTGGGACCACCCGGGCGGCGACCTCGCGGGCCTCCAGCCCCGGCAGCCAGCCGGCCTCCACCGCCTGGTCGACCAGCCAGTCGACCGCGTGCGGCTCGGCGCCGCAGAGCCCTTCGGCGATCGCCGTCGGCAGGGCGGTGGCGGACAACATGCCGCTGTCCACGGTTGCCGACTCGTCCTCGCCCCGCGTCGCCCGCCACCAGCGGGCCCGGCCGGCCCGGGGCGCGAGCACCAGGACGGCGACCTCGGCCAGGGTGGGCACGGTCAGCCGCACCACGGCGGCGGCGGCCCGGTCGGGATGCAACGGATTGCCGAGCTTCTCGCCGACGACCGCCAGGAACGCGGAGCGGGCCCGCTCGGCGAGCAGGGCGTCGGCACGGCTGACGCTGTCGGTCACGTCCTCGACGTAGTGACAGCTGCGGGCCCCGGAGAGCGGCACCTGGCGGACCCGCAGCCGGCGGCCGCGGTGGCCGAACTCGCCGGCGTCGCCGGTGGCGAGCGCGGCCACCCCGGCGGCGGCCAGCGGCCGGCCGGGAACCACCTCGGGCAGCAGGCGCTCGGCGACGGGACTGAGATGCCGCACCATGCCGTCGGCGTCGCAGACGATCAGACCCTCGCGGAAGTGCTCGATCACCTCCGACCAGTCCGGCTCGGGGTGACCACGGTCGGGCGAGAGCGGCGGCAGCGCCGACCCGGGTCGGCCCGCGACATCGGACGGCCGCGCCGGACCCCTTGCACTCGGCGTGGAGATCCGTCCGTCGCCCGGGTCCGAGCCCCTGACGTCGGCAGCAGTCACCGGCTGAGCCTCACTCCTCGTGTCGACACCCACGGTCCAGCGGAAACGGCGGGTATGTTCCAATCTCTGCGCCCCACCCTACGCCGGTGCACCGGTACCGCCACCCCACGGCCGTGCGGGACCTCGATCCGCACCGCCGGGCGGGGCCGGACGGGTGTTGTTACGAGCCCGCGAAAAGCACCAGCCCGACCGGCAGCTCTTGCGGAAAGGCGTGATCGCGTGCCGCACGGGAGTAAACCCGAGGCCACCCCGCTGAGTATGGCCGTCGACCACTCCGACCCGGCGGCTCCCGTGATCTCGGTCGGCGGCGACCTCGCCTTCACCACGTCGGGGCCGTTGCGCGTCGAGGTCGACCGGGTCCTCGTCGAGCGTCCCCCGGTCCTCGTGCTGGACTTCGCCGGCCTGGTCTGCATCGACAGCACCGGGCTGTCCGTGATCGTCCACGCGTGGCGTGAGGGGCAGCAGGTCGGCACGGCCGTCCGGCTGCGCTCCACCCCGCGTTTTCTGGACACCATCCTCGACATGACCGGCGTCACCGGCCTGCTGGCCCGGCCGCTGCCCACCGCCCGGACCGGGCCCGCCGCGGCGGATCCGCCCGGCCGGGCCGTCTCCGCCTGAGACCCGGGCGTTTCCCGATCGCGGGAAGCTGGGAACATGGGTGCATGCCCAGTCAGCTGTTGTTCATCGAGGTGACCCGGCTCGACGCCGGGGGCGCCCGGCTACGGCTGACCGGTGACCTCGACTTCGACAGTGCGCCGGAGCTGATCGCCGCGGCCGCCCAGGCCCGCGCCGACGGCCACCGGGAGCTGCTGATCGACGTCGCCGGCGTCGCCCTCTGCGACTCCTCCGGGCTCAGCGCCTTCGTGGTGATCGGCCGCGGCGGCGGGCCGGTCCGGCTGACCGGCGTCAACCCGCACCTTCAGCAACTGCTGGACCGCACCGGGCTCGCCGAGCTGCTGGCGGTGGAGCACCCGCGCGCCGTCGGCGACGAGGTGCGCGAGGCCGGCTGAGGGAGCCGCCCCGGGTCGGGGTGGCCCCCGACCCGGGGACCAGGGGTCGGGGGCCGGGAGGATGGTCTAGGTGGCCACCACCGGTTGCAGGCGCGGCGCGTCCTCGCGCAGGTCGGTCGGCGACGGTGGTTCGACGTCCTCCGGGAGACCGGAATCGGGCGTCTGGAACAGGTACCGGACGAAGTCCCCACCGACCTCGTTGACGTCCGATCCGGGCCACTGGCCGGCGCAGTCCATGCCCACCACTTCGCGGCCGGAACCGTCGGTCTCCTCGACCAGTGCCCACAGGCTCACCGGGTAGCACCGGGTGGCCTCCGGGCCGACCTGCCACCGGGAGTACCAGCCGGGTCGGGCGGGGACGATCTCGACGATCCTCTTCATGACGACCTTCCCTTCCGCGTTCCTCGGAAGACCTCCGGTCCGCTGCGATCATGCGGCCGGGGCGGGTGAGCGTCCCTCACCCCCGGCGAGTGAACCCACCGACCGGGTTCGGCCCGTTACCTTCCGCCGGGCGGTGGGAACGCGACGGCGGACGAGGCGAACCCCGATCAGGAGCGAGGTGCCACATGCGCAAGCAGATGGAGGGCGACAACCAGCGCCGCCGGGCCCTGGCCCGCGACGCGCGCCGGCAGGGTCGACAGCCGAGCGAGACCGGCACCAGCCTGAGCGCGTCGAAGCAGATCACCAGCCTGGACCGGGGTCGACGGTCCGGTCCCCCGCCGGCCGGCCGGCACAAGCCGGACAGCACCCGGGGCGGGCCGGCGCCGCCGCCGGCGGCGGTGGCCACCGCGACCCGGCCCCTGCCGGACTCGGGGCAGGACAGCCGCGTGCAGCCGATGGGCTACCGCGAGCTGGTCGACGACGTCGGCCGGCGGGCCGGGGTCGACTTCGCCACCGCGAAGGTGGCTGCCGAGGCCACGGTGCTGACGCTGGCCTGGGCGCTGGACGAGGGCGAGCGGCAACGGCTGCTCCAGGCCGTCCCGGTGAAGTTGCACGACGTGGTGCCGGTCGACGGCATCGAACGGCACCAGGACCTGCCGGGCTTCCTCGCGGAGGTGGGTCGGATCAGTCGGCTCACCCCGGAGCAGGCCCGCTACCAGGCGGAGGCGACCCTGGCCGCGCTGGCCGACCACGATGGCGACCTGATCGAGTCGCTGGACGTGCCGGACGGGCTGCGTGACCTGCTCACGCCGACGGAACCCGGCGGCGGCCTGGTCGGCCCGCGCAGCGCCGCGGCACCGCTGACCGAGGCGGAGCTGCGGGACGCCCTGGCCGACCTGCCCTACTGGTCCAGTGACCGCCAGTCGCTGGTGCGGACGATCGAGCTGCCCGCGGGCAACCTGGACCGGGTGCTCGACCGGCTCGACCTGCTCCGGGTGGACACCGGCCGTGGACCGCAGATCGGTCGCCCCGACTCCGACAGCGCGGTGCTGACCGTTCGCAGCCGTAACGCCGACGCGGTGACCGCCGCCGACGTGGACCTGGCCCACCAGGTCGACGACGCGATCGAGGAGGTTGGCGCAGGCATGGCGAGCTGAGCCGTCCGAAGGGCGGGCCGGTGGGCGATGCGCCCGCCGGCCCGGCACCGCCCGCCCGGTACCGGGACGCGCGACGTCCATGAGCCGGAACCGACAGGACCCGCCGTCGCGAGTGACGGAAAACCTGCCCGATCATGGACCACCGGGGCACCACAGCTAGCGTGCAACACATGGACAGCGAGGCGGGCGACCGGCTGGAGCTGGTCGTCGACCCGGCGCGCCGGAGCGGACGCACCCTGCTCGCCGGGGGCGTCGCCCAGTCGTACGTGGACGTCGCCGACCCCCGTCACCTGCACTTCGAGTACGTCCGGCGGATGGCGGCCCTGGTCGACCTGGCCGCGCCGGCGGGGCTGCCCCGTACCGTCCTGCACCTGGGCGGCGGCGCGCTGACCCTGCCCCGGTACGTGGCGGCCACCCGCGTCCCGACGGCGTCTACCTGGTCAACGTCACGGATCTGCCGCCACTGGTCTTCACCCGGGTGCAGGTGGCCACCCTGCGCGCGGTCTTCGCCGACGTCTGCCTGGTCGCCGACCGACGGATGCTACGCGGCCGCCGGTACGGCAACGTGGTGCTGGCCGCCGCGCACCGCCCTGGCCGGCTGCCGGTGCGGCGGCTCGCCACCCGGGTGGCCGCCGACCCGGTACCCGGCGGGGTGCTGCACGGACCGGACCTCGACGCGTTCGTCGGTGGGGCCCGCCCGGCCACCGATGCCACCCTCGGGGTCACCTGATCCGCGCGTCCCGGCCGACCGCTGAGGTCGGCCGGGCGCGGGCGGGTCATCATCGGTGGACCGGCACCTCGGGCGACGAACTCTCCAGCGGTACGGCGTGCGCCGGCACCAGCCCGAGCTGGGTGGCCGAGCGGGGCAGCGCGGCGTCGAGCACCCAGTCCGCCCCGACCCGGGTCCGGTTGCCGGGCATCGCCAGCAGGTGGTAGCCGCGGGTGACCGCCTTGGCCGGCAGCCCGGACAGGGACACCTTCAGCGGGTTGGCCGCGGCGTCCTTGCCACCCAGGTCGACCACCCAGCCGAGGTCGTAGTGCTTGTACGGCTTGCGCCTGCCGTGGCCGTACGAGGCGGCGATGTTCTGGGCGGCGAGCTTGCCCTGCCGCTGGGCGTGCTGCGCGGTCATCGCGCAGATCTGCCCCGGCCGGGTCAGGTCCGGCACGGCGGCGGCGTCGCCGCAGGCGTACACCTCGGGGAACCCGGGGACGTTGAGGTACTCGTCGACCACGAGCCGGCCCCGCTCGGTGCGCAGCCCCAGCTCGGCGACGAACGGGTCGGGGCGTACCCCGACGCACCAGACCAGCGTGCAGGTCGGGACGTACTCGCCGTCGGTGAGCTTCACCCCGTCGGCGGTGGCCTCGGCGACCGACGTACCCATCCGCACGTCGACGCCGCGCCGGCGCAGCACCCGGTCGGCGGTGTCGGACATCCGCTTGTCCAGCTCGGGCAGCACCCGGGGCGCCACGTCGAGCAGCATCCAGCGGGGCCGGACGGTGAGCCGGGGCCGCTGCCGGCGCAGCGCGTCGGTGAAGAGCTGCCCGTGGGCGGCCACCTCCGTGCCGGTGTAGCCGGCGCCGACCACCACGAACGTCGACCGGGCCCGCTGTTCGGCCGGGTCCTCGGCCTGCTCGGCCAGCTCGATCTGGCGGATCACGTGGTCGTGCAGGTAGACGGCCTCGGGCAGGCCGCGGAAGCCGTGCGCGTACTCGGTCACCCCAGGGATCGGCAGCAGCTTGTTGACACTGCCCACGGCGAGCACCAGCCGGTCGTACGCGATCTTGCCCTGGTCGCCCTCGGGCTGGGTGAAGCCGACCCAGCGGTTCTGCAGGTCGACCCGGTCGGCCTCGCCGACGACGACCCGCACGCCGCGCAGGGTGCCGGTGAGCGGCACCGAGATCCGCCTCGGCTCCACGACCCCGGCCGCCACCTCGGGCAGTAGCGGCAGGTAGAGGAAGTAGTCGGTGGAGTTGAGCAGCACGATCTCGGCCCGGTCGCGCGCTACCCGGCTCAGCGTCTTCGCCGCGTGGTAACCGGCGAACCCGGCCCCCACGATCACCACACGAGGTTTCGTCATGCCCGCTCCCGTTCCCGTCGACCCGCCCGACAAACGTGCCGGCCGGGCCGCGACCTGCGCGGCAGCGCGGCCGGGGCCGCGGCCGGCGCGGCGGCAGCGCGGCCGGTGCCGCGACCGGCGCGGCGGCAACGGGGTCGGTCAGCCGTCGCTGAGCCGCACGTACCCGCTGCGCCCCACCGCCTCGACGTCCCAGCACTGGCCGAAGGCGCGGATCCGCTCGCTGGCGATCCGTCCGATCTCCGGGGGGAGGTCCGGGTTGATCGACAGCCGCCCGCCCACGGGCTGGAGGTCCAACATCGCCCGGACCAGCGCCAGCGGGGCGCCGGCCGCCCACGCCTGCGGGCTGCACGCGGTCGGGTACGGCACGGCGAAGAGCAGGCGCTCGCGGTCGAACCCGCTCATCGCCTCGGGCAGCCGGTAGCCGAACTGCTCGGCGGCATCGATGAGGGCCAGGCAGATCCGGTTGGCCTCCGCGCGGTAGCCGTAGCGGACCAGGCCGAGGGCGGCCAGGGAGTTGTCGTGCGGCCAGACCGTGCCGAGGTGGTACCCGAGCGCGTTGTACAGCCGCTCCTCCCGGGACAGGGTACGGATGCCCCAGCCGGAGAACATGTCGTCGGACATCAGCTGGCGGACCACCGCCTCGGCGCGATCGGGTGGGACGATGCCGCTCCACAACAGGTGACCCATGTTCGAGGTCTTGGAGTCGACCCGGTTCTTGTCGCCGTCCAGGCCCACCGCGTAGTAGCCGCCCCGCTCCGGGATCCAGAAGTCGCGGTTGAACCGCTCGTACAGGGCCGCGGCCTCGGCGCGCAGCCGACGGGCCAGGCCCCGGTCGGCCAACGGCCCGTCGGCCAGCTCCGCCAGCCGCACCTTGGCGTCGTACGTGTAGCCCTGCAGGTCACAGGTGGCCAGCGGCAGCACGGGGATGCGGCCGTCGGCGAAGCAGACCCCGTCCGGCGAGTCCCGCCAGCACTGGTTGCCCAGCCCCTCCGGTGAGCGGGTGGCGTACTCGACGTAGCCGTCGCCGTCCCGGTCGCCGTACTCGTCGATCCAGCGCAGTGCGGCCAGCGCGTTGTCGCGCAACTGCCGGACGGTCTCGTCGTCGCCCGTCCACCGCCAGTACTCCGAGAGCAGGACCAACCAGAGCTGCGTGGCGTCGGCGGTGCCGTAGTACGGGCCGTACGGCTTCACCCCGGTCCGGGTCAGCTCCCCGCTACGCACCTCGTGCAGGATCTTGCCAGGCTCCTCGTCGGTGAAGTCGTCACACTCGTTCCCCTGAAGCCGGGCCAGACCGAGCAGCGCCCCCTTGGCCAGGGCCGGGCCGGCGACCAGGGTCTGGTACGCGGTGATCAGGGTGTCCCGGCCGAAGACGGCGAGGAACCAGGGCAGCCCGGCGCCGGGCAGCATGATCCGCTGCCCCTTGACCTCGAGGTCGAGTCGGAGCGCCGTCACGTCGTCCCGGGAGCGCCGGGCGGTCCGTTCCAACGCCTGGTTGTCGCTGGTCAGCACCGCCCGCTCGACCGTCCATCGGCGCAGCGGGTCATCCGCCCGCCGGTGGATGACGTCGGCGATGTCGCCCCGGACCGGCTCCACCACGCCGAGCCCCGGCGGCAGGGGCACGTGCAGGTCGACCTGCCAGCCCTCGCGCGGCTCCAGCGTGAAGTCCCACATCAGCTCGTCGCCCTCGAGCCGGTCGGCGGGCACCGAGCACCGGACCCGGGTCTGCGCGCCGAACCCGTCTCCGGCGTAGGAGAAACACAGCTCGCCGGGCTGGTGGGCGCGGGTGATGCGCGCGGAGCGGTCCTGCCCGATGGACTTCACCTCGAACAGGTCGGCGAAGTCCGCGGCGACCGCCAGCCGCAGCTCGACCCGGACCGGTTCCGGCCGGAAGGAGAACAGCTCCACCCGCTCGTGGAAGCCGTCGCCGACGTAGCGCAGCCGCCGGATGCCCAGGCTGTCCGGGGGCAGGCCGGGCACGTCGGGGTTGGTCAGCACGTACTGCGCCGAGTAGTGGTCGATGGTCTCGGCGCGCAGCACCAGCAGCCGGGCGCCGTTGACGGTGAGCACCCAGCCGCTGACCAGTCGGGTGTCCAGGTGGACCAGGCCGCCGATGCTGCCCGGCGGCACGTCACCGCTCTGGTCGGAGTACATGAAGGTGGGCCCGCTGAGCACCGCGAGCGAGCCGGGGCCGAGCTCGGGCGGCATGGCCCGCTGGTTGCCGGCCTCCCGGGCCGCGGTGCGCACACCGGGGGTGGGGTCGGCCGGGGTGGGTCGCGCGGCAGCCATGGCACCCACGGTAGGAACGCCGGCGGTCGGCCGGCATCACCCGCACCGGGTGAATCCGAATGATCCACGACGATAGATATGGACAGCTCCCCCACCGGTGGCGAGGATGCCGTAATGGGAGCAAACGAGAGCACCGGCGAGGGACCCACGAGGTCCACCCGCCGCACCTTCCTGTCCGCCTCCGCCGTCGCGACCGCCGCCACCGTCGCCGTACCGCTGACCACCGGGCCGACCGCGGCGCAGGCCGCCGGGCCCGCCGGGCCCGGCCACCCGGCCCGACCCCAGACCCCGGACCGTGAGCTGCGCGCCCTGCTGCGGGAGGTGGACCGCGACCGGATCGAGGCCACCGTCCGCCGGCTCGCCGCCTTCGGCACCCGGCACACCCTCTCCCGTCAGGACGACCCGGTCCGGGGCATCGGGGCCGCCCGGGACTGGATCTTCGAGCAGCTCTCCGGGTACGCGGCCGCCTCCGGTGGCCGGATGACCGTGGAACTGCAGTCCTACGTGCAGGAGCCGGCGTCGCGCATCCCGGTCGCCACCCGGATCACCAACGTGGTGGCCACCCTGCGCGGCGACCTCAGCCCCAACCGGGTCTACGTGATCACCGGTCACTACGACTCCCGCGCGACCGACGTGATGGACGCGGTCAGCGACGCCCCGGGCGCGGACGACGACGCCTCCGGCGTGGCGGTGCTGATGGAGCTGGCCCGGGTGCTGGCCACCCGGCGCAGCGAGGCGACCATCATCCTGGCCGCCGTCGCCGGCGAGGAGCAGGGCCTGTACGGCTCGGCGTACCTGGCGAAGCAGCTCAAGGCCGCCGGCGTCGACGTGCAGGGGATGTTCAGCAACGACATCATCGGGTCCAGCACGGCCGACGACGGCACCCGCGACCCGCGCGCCGTCCGGCTCTTCGCCGAAGGGGTACCGACCGCGGAGACTCCGGCGGAGGCGAGCACCCGGCAGTCGGTCGGCGGGGAGAACGACTCCCCGTCGCGCCAGCTCGCCCGGTTCGTCAGCGACGTCGCCGAGAACGGCGCCACCGGGATGCGGGTGCGGGTGATCTACCGACGGGACCGCTACCTGCGCGGCAGCGACCACATCTCGTTCCTGCGCGAGGGCTGGCCGGCCGGCCGGTTCACCGAGCCCAACGAGGACTTCGCCCACCAGCACCAGGACGTCCGGCTGGTCGACGGGGTGCAGTACGGCGACCTGCCGGAGTTCTGCGACTTCGACTACATCACCCGGGTCGCCCTGGTCAACGGCGCGGTGCTCTGGTCGCTCGCCCAGGCGCCCGGCACCCCGAAGGGCGCCACCGTCGTGACGACCAACCTCACCAACGACACCACCCTGCGCTGGCAGCGCGGCGACGAGCCGGACCTGGCCGGGTACGAGGTGGTGTGGCGGGAGACCACCGCCGCCGAGTGGCAGCGGGTGATCCCGGTCGGCGACGTCACCGAGGTGACCGTGGACCTGTCCAAGGACAACGTCTTCTTCGGCGTACGGGCCGTCGACCGGGACGGCCACCGCAGCCCGGTGGCGTTCCCCCGGCCGGGGAGCTGACCGCTCCGTCGCACCGCGCGGGGCCGGCGTTGGGCGCGCCGGCCCCGTTGTGCGTCGCGTCGCCGCGGTGGCAACCTCCCGACACCGGTGACGCTGCGTTCACGATCCGACTGCGCCGCGCGACCGCGCCGCCCACCCTGGTCCTCGTTCGACCACCATCGATCGGAGGAGCAGATGAGATTTCGCCGTGCCGTCGCCGTCGCGCTGGCCGCCCTGTCGGCGGCCGTGGGGCTCGCAGCACCCGCGCCCGCCGCCGCGGCGACCGCGGACCGGTGGGGCTTCGCGTACGTCGGGGACCCGACCGTGCCCGCCTGGACCACCCTGGACACCACCCGCCAGTGGGGCAGCTGGAAGAGCGCCTTCCCCGCCTCGTGGGCGCAGGGCGCCAAACTCGCGCCCGGCCGCTTCCTGGTGCGTTTCCCGCAGGTCGGCACCGGGTCCCGGGGCGTGCCGCACGTGACGCCGGTGAACCGGACCGGGCACTACTGCGAGGTGGTGCGCTGGTACCAGTCCGGCACCGACGAGATCGTCGACGTGCAGTGCCACAAGCCGGGCGGCACGCGTGACGACAGCCCGTTCACCGTCCTCTGGACGACCAGCTCCGGGGTACTGCCGGCCGGCACCGCGCACGCGTACCTGCAGGGCGGGGTGAGCGGCGTGGTGCAGTCGTACAACTCCACCGGCGCGGGGGTCTCGCTGGCCCCGTTCGGGGTCGGGCAGTGGTCGGTGAAGCTGCCGGGCGTCGGGCTGGCTGGGGTGCTCGCCGGCAACGTGCAGGTCACCGCGATCCAGCCGAACGCCGGGCCACGCCGGTGCAAGGTCTACCGGTGGGCGCCCGCCGGCACCGACGTGGTGGTGTACGTGTTCTGCTTCGACCAGGCGGGCGCGCCGGTGAACACCGACTTCGCGCTGTCGTACCACCGGGGCCGGTCGGTGCTCGGGTCGCTCGCCCCGCCGAAGTACTTCGGGCACCTGGCCGGCGCCGCCGGTGGCCCGACCAACGACAACTCCGTCCTCGGCGTCGGCGCCAACACCATCGTCCCGCTCGCGCCGGCAGGCCGCTACCTGGTCACCTTCAAGCAGCTCGGGCAGAAGGAGACGCACGCGCAGGTGACCGCGCAGGGCGTCGGCTCGCACTACTGCCACCTGACCCAGCCCTGGTCGTACGTGCCGGACGCGCCGGTGGACGTGATCTGCTTCGACAACGCCGGGGTGCCGACCCCGCACGCCGTGCTGGTCGCCTTCACCTCGCGGATCTGAGCGCGGCTCACCGGTGCCCGTCACCAGGGCGGGCACCGGTCAGGCCGGGGCGGTGACCGCCCAGCGCTCGTGGTCGCGCCACGCCCCGTCGATGAAGAGGTAGTCCGGCGAGAAGCCCTCCAGCCGGAAGCCCAGCTTGCGGGCCACCCGCCGGGACGGCTCGTTGCCCGGCTGGATGTTCGCCTCGACCCGGTGCAGGCCCAACGTGTCGAAGGCGTGCGCCAGCACCAGCCCGATGCCGGCCGAGGCGTGCCCGGTGCCGCTGTACGGCAGAAACGCGGCGTAGCCCATGAAGCCGCCGCGCAGCGGCCCCATGATGATGCCGCTGATGTTGACGTAGCCGGCGATCGCGCCGCCGGGCTGGTCGCAGATGAGGAAGCTCTGCTGGTCACGGCGGCGCGCCTTGGCCAGGTACGCGGCGAACTTCTCCGCGGTGTCGGGGGCGGTCAGCCAGGGGTGGTGCAGCTCGCGGCTGCGGCGGGCGGCGGCGACGAACTCGGCCTCGTCGGCGGGACGCGGGCGTCGGATGCCGACCGGACCGGCGCTGCGCAGGTATCTCACGGACGACCACTCTGGTTCCGACGGCGGGCCGTGTCCAACCGGAATCCGGGGTCGCGAGCGGGACGTACCGGCCGTAGGGTGGGCCGGACCACCGACGATCGGAGGCTGATCATGGGTACGGCTGCCCTCGGCACGATGCTGGCCTCCGCTTCGTCGCGGGCGACCCGGCTCGCCTGACCTCCGGTCCGTCCCGGGGTCCGGCACCCCGCCTCGCCCGTCGCGAAGCGATGAGTGACCCGCCGTTCGCGCGGGTCCTTCGTCCTGGCGTGACCACGCCACCACATCGCTTCCGAGGGAGTCCTCGTGTTTCCGCAGTTCCCGTGCGGGCGCCTCCGCGTGCCCGCACGTCGCCACCTGCCCGGGCGGTCCCGATGACCGCCGTCAGCTCACCCCGGCTCGGCCCGGACTTCGCCCGACTCTGGACCGCCAGCGCCGTCGCCAACCTCGGCGACGGGGTGACCATGATCGCCGGTCCCCTCCTGGTCGCCTCGATCAGCGACGACCCGGCGGCGGTCGCCGCGGCGGCGGTCGCCCCGCAGCTGCCCTGGTTGCTCTTCGCCCTGGTCAGCGGGGCGCTGGTGGACCGCTTCGACCGGCGCCGGCTGGTCGTCGCGGTCAATCTGGCCCGGGGCGCGGTACTCGCCGCGCTGGCCGTCGCGGTCCTCGCCGGGGCGGCCACCGTCCCGCTGATCTGCCTGGCCTTCTTCCTGACCGGGGTCGGCGAGACCCTGGCCGACACCGCCTCCGGGGCGCTGCTGCCGGCGCTGGTGCCGGCGGAACAACTGGAACGCGCCAACGGCCGGCTCTTCGCCACCTTCGTGCTGGGCAACCAGTTCGCCGCGAAGCCGCTCGGGGCGTACCTGTTCGGCCTCGGTGCGGCGCTGCCGTTCGCGGTCGACGCCGCGAGCTTCGGCCTGGCCGCGCTGCTGGTGGCCCTGCTGCGCTGGCGGCCGACACCACCGGCCGGGCCGACGCCCGACGGCGGGGCGCGGCACTCGCTGCGCGCCGACGTCGCCGCCGGGCTGCGCGCGCTCTGGTCGGTGCCGGTGCTGCGGTCCCTCGCGGTCTGCATCGCCGTGATGAACGTGGCGTTCTGCGCCGCGTTCGCCGCGTTCGTGCTCTACGCCCGGCAGCGGCTCGGGCTGGGCGACGTCGGTTACGGCGTCCTGCTGACCGCGTCCGCCGTCGGCGGGCTGGCCGGCACCGCCCTGGCCGGCCGACTGAAGACCCGGTTCGGCGCCCCCGCCCTGCTGCGGGTGGGGCTGCTGGTCGAGGTCGGGCTCCAGCTCGTGCTCGCCACCACCCGGCAACCCTGGATCGCCGGCGCGGCACTCGCGGTCTGGGGCGGACACGCCATGATCTGGGGCGTGCTGGTGGTGTCGCTGCGCCAGCGGCTGGTCCCGGACCGGCTGCGCGGCCGGGTCAACAGCGGCTACGCGCTGGCCGACCTGGGCGGGGCGGCCGTCGGCACGGCGCTCGGTGGGCTGCTCGCCCAGGCCACCGGGGCGATCACCGCACCCTTCTGGATGGCGGCCGGGGCGCTGACCGTGCTCACCGTCGCCGTCTGGCGCCGGCTGGCCGCCGCCGGCTGACCGATCGGGGCCCGGCTGCCGATGCACGGCGGCCCGGTCCCGGTCTCGACCGACCGTGCCCCCCTCGAACTCAGCCCGGGCGGTGGTAGGTGGGCTCGGCCGGCAACGGCACCTCCAGGAAGGTGGCGCCGCGCAGGTCCAGCCAGGCCCGGTCGGGTGCCCGGACCAGCCGTAGGATCACCTCGGAGCAGACCGGGCAGCGGCCGACCAGCCCGGGAGCGTGGGAGAAGACGTGCAGCCCGGCCAGCGGGCCGAGCGACCCGCACGACTGGCAGCGTGAGGTCGCCGGGCTCAGGTCGACGGCGAACAACTCGCGCAGCGGACCGTCGAGCATGTTCCCGTCCACATAGGACATGTCGGTCATCGGGCCTCCTCGGGCTTCACGCGGTGGGGCCGAACCGTTCGGTGCGTACCCGTCGGCTCTGGTGACCCAGCCCGACCAGCAGGTCCGCCACGGTCTCCACGAAGCCGGTGGGCCCGCAGACGTAGCAGAGCGGTTCGAGGTCGGGCGGCCAACCGTGGGTGTTCACGTCGACCAGGCCGATCCGGTGCGGCGCGCCCCGCCACCCGTCGGGCGCCTCCCGGGTGTAGACGTACGCCACGTCCAGGCCCTGGTCGTCGCGGGCCCGGGTGCGCAGCTCGTCGGCGTAGATGACGTCGGCCGGGGTGCGGACGGAGTAGATCAGCCGGAACGGCGTCCGGCTGCCGGCGGCGCGCCGGGCCCGGACCATGGCCATCAGCGGCACCACCCCGGAGCCCCCGCCGACCAGCAGCACCGGCGCGGTCTCGTCGGGGCGCCAGACGAAGTAGCCGCCGAGCGGGCCGCGCACCTCGATCGGGTCGCCCTCTGCGTAGGTGTCGAGCAGATACGGCGACACCTCGCCGTCGTCCACCCGCTGCACGGTCAGCGCGATCCGGTCGCCGTCGGCCGGCGCCGCCAGCGAGTACGACCGGGCCGCCTGGTAGCCGTCCTCGGCGGTCAGCCGGATGTCGACGTGCTGCCCGGCCACGTGCGCGGGCCAGCCCGGCGCCTCAAGTACCAGGGTGTGCGCGGACGGCGTCTCGACCCGGCGCTCCACCAGGCGGGCCACCCGCCAGGTCAGCGGCGCGCTCAATCGCCGGCGTAGCGCTGCTCGCGCCACGGGTCGCCGTAGTCGTGGTACCCGGCGGTCTCCCAGAAGCCGGGTTGGTCGTCGACCAGCAGGCGGATGCCGCGCACCCACTTCGCCGACTTCCAGAGATACAGGTGCGGCACGAGCAGCCGGGCCGGGCCGCCGTGCTCGGCCGGCAGCGGCCCGCCCTCGTACGTGTGCACCACCCAGGCCCGCCCGCCGCGCAGGTCGTCCAGGGGCAGGTTGGTGGTGTAGCCGCCGTAGGAGTGGGCCAGCGCGTACCGGGCGGTGGTGTCGACGCCGTCGAGCAGGGTGTCCAGCGAGACGCCCTGCCAGCTGGTGCCGAGCTTGGACCAGTGGGTGACGCAGTGGATGTCGACGGTCGGCGTGTCCTGCGGCAGCCCGGCCATCTCGTCCCAGGTCCAGCGGAACTCGGCGCCGGTCTCGGTGGTGAGCACGAACTCCCAGGTGTCCAACGGCACCCGCGGCGTCGGGCCCGCCGACAGCACCGGGAAGTCCTCCGTCAGGTACTGCCCGGGCGGCAGGGCCGGCCCGCTCGAGCGGCGCCGGCCCTGAAAGCCCGGTGTCACGATTCCCACCCGTCAGTCGTACCACCGGCGGCGCCCCCGGCGGGGGCGTTCGGCCGTACCCCCGCCGCGTCAGCGCCGTTCGGGGACGACCTCCGGCTCGCCGGAGACCTGGTCGCGGGTGGCGCGCAGGCTGGTGACGGTGACGACGATCAGCACGCCGATGATCACGCCGAGGGAGGCCAGCGTCGGGATCTCCGGTACGCCGGACCAGATGCCGTGCGCCCAGTGCAGGCCGAGCTTGACGCCGATGAAGGCGAGGATGATCGCCAGGCCGTAGCTGAGGTGCACCAGCCGGCTCAGCGCGGCGTGCAGGACGAAGTAGAGCGCGCGCAGGCCGAGCAGGGCGAAGGCGTTGGTGGCGAAGACCAGGTACGGGTCCTCGGTGATGCCGTAGACGGCCGGCACCGAGTCGACGGCGAAGACGATGTCGGTGGCCAGCACCGCGACCACGACCAGGGCGAACGGGGTGAGCGCCCGGCGGCCCTGCTGGCGGATGGTCATCCGGGTGCCGTGGTAGTCGTCGACCACCGGCATCACCTTGCGCAGCAGCCGGACCGACCGCATCTTGTTGATGTCGACCTCCTGCTCGTGCCCGGAGAGGGCGTCGCGCAGCAGCTTGATCGCGGTGACGATCAGGATGAGGCCGAAGAGCAGGAAGGCGAAGTCGAGGGTCTGCAGGGCGGCGGCGCCGAGGGCGATGAAGACCGCCCGCAGCACCAGCGCGCCGGCGATGCCGTAGAGCAGCACCCGCTGGGCGAGCACCGCTGGCACGGCGAAGGCGGCCAGCAGCAGCATGAAGACGAAGAGGTTGTCGACCGAGAGCGACTTCTCGACCAGGTAACCGGTGAGGTACTCCACGCCCTGCTGGGAGCCGAACCGCGACCAGATCCAGGCGCCGAACGCCAGCGGCAGCGCGATGTAGAACGCCGACCAGCCCAGCGCCTCTCGCATGGACACCTCGTGCGGGCGCCGGGTGACCAGGAAGTCCAGCACCAGCAGGACCAGCACGCCGACGATGGTGACCGCCCAGAGGGTGGGCGAGCCCACCGACGACAACTCGGCGGCGGACAGGTACGACGATCCGGTCATGGGGCCTCCTCGAACACGGTGCCATGTTCGAGGTCTCCTTCACCCGCGCTTTCCCGGGCAACCACCCGAGGCGGCCCGGGCCGCCGTACTGACCGGAATGGTTCGTGGGAAGTACTCCCCTCGTGGGTCAAGGTTAGGCCGGGCGCACTGGGTACGCCAAGTCCGTCCGGCCCTGGTTGCCCTGGTCAACCGCTGGATACCGCCCGGTCGGCGGGTTCCGGGGTGGGACGCCGACCGCGGTGGGCCTATGGTGACGCGATGACCGACGACGCCCGCATCGCCCCGGTCGGCCCCCTCACCGGCGTACGCGTGGTCGAGCTGGCCGGCATCGGCCCCGGCCCGTTCACCGCGATGATGCTCGCCGACCTCGGCGCCGACGTGGTCCGGGTCGACCGCACCACCCCGGCCGACCTGCTCAGCCCCCCGGAGGACCTGCTCAACCGCAACCGCCGCTCGGTCGCGGTGGACCTGAAGTCCGACGCCGGGCGCGAGGTGGTGCTGGCCCTGGTGCGCGGCGCGGACGCCCTGATCGAGGGGTACCGGCCGGGGGTGACCGAACGCCTGGGCCTCGGCCCGCGGGAGTGCCTGGCGGTCAACCCCCGCCTGGTGTACGGCCGGATGACCGGCTGGGGCCAGGACGGCCCGTACGCGCACACCGCCGGCCACGACATCGACTACCTGGCGCTGACCGGGGCGTTGCACGGCATCGGCCGGGCCGGGGAGCGCCCGGTGCCGCCGATGAACCTGCTCGGCGACTTCGGTGGCGGCGGGATGATGCTGGCCCTCGGCGTCGTCGCCGCCCTCTACGCCGTCCGGGCCGGCGCCCCCGGCCAGGTGGTCGACGCCGCCATCGTGGACGGCGTGTCGGTGCTCAGCACCCAGGTCCACGCGCTGCGCCAGCTCGGCATGTGGCAGGACCCGCGCGGGGTCAACCTGCTCGACGGCGGCGCGCCGTTCTACGACACGTACGAGTGCGCCGACGGGCGGCACCTCGCCGTCGGGGCGCTGGAGCCCCGCTTCTACGACGAGCTGGTCCGGCTCACCGGCTTCCCGCTTGCCGGCGACGAGGCCCTCGACCGGCACGACCCGGCCAACTGGCCGGCGCTGCGCGAGGCGTGGGCGCGGCTGTTCCGCACCCGTACCCGCGACGAGTGGTCCGAGCTGCTGGCCGGCTCGGACGCCTGCGCGGCGCCGGTGCTGGACTGGCGCGAGGCGCCGGAGCACCCGCACCTGCGGGCGCGGGGCACGTTCGTGGAACACGCCGGGGTCACCCAGCCGGCACCGGCGCCCCGGTTCTCCGCGACCCCGACCTCCGTCCGCCGGCCCCCGCCCCGACCGGGTGAGCACACCGACGAGCTGCTGGCCGAGGTCGGCTTCGACGCCGAGCGGATCGCCGCCCTGCGGGCCGCCGGGGCGGTGGCCTGAGCCGTCCCGTTTCCCGGCTCAGGCGCGGCGCAGCACGCTCGCGCCGGGGGTGAGCGCCGGCTCCACCATCTGCCGGTAGTCGCGCGGCAGCTGGGTCACCACGTCGTCGAACTCGCCGCCGCTGAGCGCCTCCCGCAGGGTGGTGAAGACCGCCCGGACGGCCTCCCGGGCGGCGGTCTCGTCGATCTCGGCCCGGTGCGCGACCCGGGCGACGAACTCGGCGGCGCCGAACCGCTGGGCCGCCTCGATGCTCGGGCTGGGCTTGATGACCAGCTGCAACGGCGCGGGCAACTGGCTGGCCAGGTCGAGCACCTCCCCGCCGGTCAGCCGCTCGGCGAGGGTCTCCAGCGTCGCGTGGGTCAGCCGCACGGCCCGCTCGGACCCGGTCCGGGTCCGCCGGGCGACCTGGTCGACGAAGGTGTCGTAGTTCATCGGGGCGCGCTCCCTTCGGCGTCGGACGGGTCGCGTACCCGGCCCGCGGCGTCGGAAACGGCCTCGATTTCCTGGCGGGTCGGCGCGTGACCCGGGGTCGGACGGGTAACCGCCGCCGGTCGTGACCGGATCGAGGCGGCGAGGGAGCTCACGCCATGGCGAGTTACACCGACGTCCTGCAGTACCTGTCCAGCCTGGACTACCCGGCGGAGAAGGACGACGTGGTGCGCGAGGCGGAACGGGAGGGCGCCCCGCCCGAGGTGCTCAAGGCGTTGCGCGCGCTGCCGCCGGTGGACTACGCCAACGGCAACGAGGTGGCCCGTTCCGCCGCCATCGACGCCGCACCGGAGCTGAGCCCGTCGCAGCGGGCCGCACAGGCCCGGGAGCCACACACGCGCGTCTCGCAGCACCTGCGCCGGATCTGAACCGCCGGCGCGCGGTGCGGGCAGCCACCGGGCCGCCGAGGTCCCACCCGTGATCCGTCGGATGCCGCACGGGCACACCCCGGCGGCCCTCCAGCTCACCGTGATGGGCGTGGTCGGGTTGTGCGCCGGCGGGCTGTTCGCCGCGCTGGTCTCCCCCACCCTGTCTCCGCTGGTCGGCTGGGACGCCGCGGCGTTGTGCTGGCTGCTGCTCGTCTGGCGGACGCTCTGGCCGCTGGACGCTGGGCGCACCGCGGCGCTGGCCGTGTACGAGGATCCCAACCGGGCCGTCCGGGACGTCCTGCTGCTGATCGCCTGCCTGGCCAGTCTGCTGGCGGTCGCGCTGGTGCTGACCAGCGCGCGGACCGCGCACCCGGGCGTGCACCGGGACGCCTCGGGCGCGCTGGCCATGGCGAGCGTGCTGCTGTCCTGGTGCGTGGTGCACACCGTCTACACCGCCCGGTACGCGCGGATCTACTACACCGGCCCGGACGGCGGGGTGGACTTCAACCAGCCCGGCAAGCCCTGCTACCTCGACTTCGCGTACCTGGCGTTCACCATCGGGGCCACGTTCCAGGTCTCCGACACCAGTCTGACCAGCCACGAGATGCGCCGGACGGTGCTGGGGCACGCGCTGCTGTCGTATCTGTTCGGCGCGATCATCATCGCCGCGACGGTGAACCTGCTGGCCGCGTTGGCCCGATGACTTCAGCAGGGGCCGGGCGAGGGGAACAGGCGGGCGCCCCGGGTCACGAACCGCGACCTGGGGCGCCACGCGTACCTGTCCCTGGCGGGTCCACGCCCGAACCGGGTCGCGTACCGCCAAGCGGTGGATGTTCGCCCGAACCGGGCGGGCATCGCTGCCACGATCATCATACGATACGACATCACCCGTACGGCTGATTTTGGCAAGACTGTGGGCCACGGCACCCGGGGCTCAGCGGGTCACCTCGGCGTACCGCTGCTCCAGGTCGACCCGGGCCAGCGCGCCGACCAGCCAGGCCAACCGCTCCGACTCGCCGCTGCCGGCCAGCTCGGCCAGGTCGTCGGCGGAGCGCCCCAGCCCCAGCCGGCGGGCAGCCGTCAACGCCCGCTTGTCCGCCACCGGCGCGACCTCCCGCCACAATGCCTGGGTCTCGCGCAGGAACAGGTCGGCGACCGGGTCGTCCACTCCGGGCAGTTCGGTGAGCAGCGCCCGCTCCCGGCCCGGGTCGTGCCCGGCCGACGCGCGCAGCCGGCGCAGGTCGCCCCGGTACCGCTCGACGACGGTACGGGCCAGATCGCCCAGGAGATTGGCCAACTCGTCGACGTCACCGCGCTGGCCGGCCTCGCGCAACACGCGGGTCCGGTCGGCGTGCAGCGAGCGGGCCAGCCGGGCGGCGCTGTCCCAGCCGTTGGCGGGCAGGGCGTGGGCGCTGTCCAGGGCGCGCCGGAAGTCACCCCGGCGGGCCAGCAGCACCGCCAGGCAGAGCAGCTGGAACAGGCTCGACGGGTTGTTGGTCACCCGGAAGCCGTACTGCTCGGCGAAGCCCCGGCCGGCGCCGGCGAGCCGACGTACCAGCCGCTTCCTGTCCTCGGTCATCACACTGCGGGTCATGCCCCGCGACTACCCGCCACGACGGGGGACACGCCTGCCGGTCAGCCCCGTACGTCGCCGCGCCGGTCGCGCGCCTTGAGGCGGGTGGTCGGCATCTCGGGGGCGGGCAGCGGCGGGGCGGCGTCGTCGGCGACGACCCCGAACCGCCGGCCGGCCATCCAGTCCTCCCGGGCGACGGCCACCTCCTCGTGCGACCGGCCGACAAAGTTCCACCACATGACCAGGGGCTCGTCGAAGGGCTCACCGCCGAGCAGCATCAGCCGGCTACCCGCGGCGGCCCGCAGGTCCAGCCGGTCCCGGCCGGCACCCAGATAGAGCAGCGCGCCGGGAGCGAGGTCCAGGCCGTCGACCTGCGCCGCGCCGGACATCGCCAACAGTCCGTACTCGAAATCGGGTCGCAGTGGCAGCGTCGCCGTCGCCGCGTCGCGGGCCTCGATCTCGACGCCGATCAGCGGGGTGTGCACCACGGCCGGCGAACGTTCGCCGCGCAGCTCGCCGACGAGCAGGGTGAGGTCGAGCTCGCCGTCGCGCCAGCGGGGCAGCTCGGCGTGGTGGGCGAAGTCGGCGGCGCCGGCCCGCGCCGGGTCCGGCAGCGCCACCCACAGCTGCACGCCGTGCATCACCGGCGGGTGCGTGGCGGGCGACCGCTCGGAGTGGGCGATGCCGTGCCCCGAGGTCATCACGTTGAGCTGGCCGGGACGGATCGGCTGGACGCTGCCGAGGCTGTCCCGGTGCACGATCTCGCCCTCCAGCAGCCAGGTGACCGTCTGCAGGCCGGTGTGCGGGTGCGGCGGCACCTCCATCCCGGGCCGCTCGGCGACGTCGTCCGGGCCGAAGTGGTCGACGAAGCACCACGCGCCGACCAGCCGGCGCTGGCGCTGCGGCAGCAGCCGCCGCACGGTCGTGTACCGCCCCAGCGGCACGTCGTGGCCGGGCAGCAGCACGCTGCCCGGATCGACCGGGGCCACGCCGGGCGGTCGGGTCTGTGCCGGCAACGATTCGGTACGGTCCACCGCCCGACTCTATGCCGACGGTGGACTCGCGCACCGACGGTGGCCCGGTTCCAGTGGTCCACTGCACCGCTGTGGCTGCCGCCTTGCCATGGTCCCGGCTCGCCCGGCCGCGCGGTGGCCCGGCATCGCGGGGGCTTCGGCGCTCTCGGCCGGGCAGCACTGCCGCTTCAGGTGTGCCGCGCCCCCTACTCGGCGGCGATGGTGACCCGGTTGGCGCCACCCACCAGGTCGACGTAGATCCGGTCGACCGAGCGGGGCCAGTTCGGCGAGCTGATCAACTCGCCGACGGCGAGGCTGTCGTGCCGATCGTCGTACACGGTGACGCCGCCGGCGCCGGAGGCGGCGCGGACCCGGACCGGCGGTGCGCCCGGCGCCCGGATCGTGAACTGGCTGACGCCGCCGGTCATCCGCACCGTCAGGGTGCCGACGGTGGGCGGCAGGCTCAGGTCGATGCGCGCCGCCCCGCCGACCAGGTCCACCCCGGCCAGCCGGGCCTCCCCCAGATCGAGCTGGTGGGCGCTGACCCCGCCCACCAGGCGGAGCCGCCACACCAGCCGCGAGTTGAGCACCACGTCGACCGAGCCCGCCCCGGATCGACCGCTGGCGGCCAGGCGCAACCGCACGCGGTCCCCCAGCACCTCGGGCCGCGGCACCACCCCGGAGTCACCGGGGCTGCTGATCCGGTAGAACTCGTCGCCCAGTTCCGCGGTCCGCAGCCGGAACGCGCTCACCCCGTCGGCCAGTTCGAACGTCGCCCGGCGGCGGCCGGCCACCGGCGCGGTCAGGCTCTCCTCGGCGGCCGCCTGCGCCGCCTCCGCCGCCTGCGCCGCCTCCGCCGCCTGCGCCGCCTCCGCCGCCTGCGCCGCCTCCGCCGCCTGTGCGGCCTCGGCCGCCCCCGCGCCGCCGGGCTCGGCGGCGACGGTGACCGACGGCGCGGCACCCCGTCCAGCGGAGAACGCCACGCCGAGCCGGTCCGGGTTGGCCAGGGTGACGGTCACCGCGAGCGAGCCGAGCGCCAGCACCACGATGGCGGCGGCGGTCAGCAGGCGGGCGCCGCGCGGCCAGGACGGACGGTCCGGCGGCGGCTCGCCGGTCACCGCGACGACCGGCTCCTGGCCCTCGCCCGTGACCTCTGTCGTCGGACGGTCGTCCCGGTCCGGCTCCGCCATGGTGCTCCCCTTTCACGGTCCCCGCCGGGCAGTACGTAACCCGGGTCGGAACGGATCACCGGTCGGGGATGGGAGCTTGCTCTTTCTGGGGGCCGGGTGCTTGGCGTTCGTTCTTCGGGTGGGCTGCGGGTGCGCACCGACCGCCGTCGCCGACCGCGCCGTCTGGATATGCCGCTGGCCGTCACCCCGCTCGGGGGTGCCGGCCAGCGATCGTGTGTTCAGGTGGGTCAGTTGTTCCAGTGCTTGGCGACCAGGTCGGCGGCCTGCTGCTCCCACTGGGCGTAGTGGTCCGGGTAGGCCGAGACCTGCACGGTCTGGGCTGCCTTGGTCAGCGGCATGTCCTGCCACCCGTCGACCTGCTTGAGGCCCTTCAGGAACGCCATGGTGCTGTATTCGGGGTCGGTGATCTGCTCGACCGTGCCCCAACCGCTGGACGGGCGCTGCTGGAACAGGCCCTGCGAGTCGTAGTCGTTGCGCTCACCCAGGTGACCCAGGTTCTCCAGCTTCGACTCCTGCAGGCTGGTCGCGATGGCGACGACGGCGGCCCGCTCGTCCATGCCCGACTTCTTCGTCGCGGCGATGATCGCCTTCACGTTGGCGGTCTGCTCGGCGCCCACGTCGATGCGCGACTGCTTGCCCTGCACACCGTGCGGGATCAGCGTGCCCTTGTCGACCTTGTCGGCCTGCACCACGGCGACGGCCTTGGCGTCCATGGCCGGGGCGGCGTGGGCCTCGGTGGCCGGGCCGGCGAAGACGCCACCGGCGAAGGCCAGACCAGCGATACCGAGCACGCTCTTACGCAGAATGGTGGTGTTCATCAGAGTGGCTCCATTCGGGGGTTGGCGCCCAGGCTCGATGGGGGTCGGGCGGGCGCAAGCACCACGACGGCGCTCAAAAGATCAAAGGGGAAAGTCTTCGCCCCGGCAGGCTTCGCGAGCGGGGGCTCACGGCGCCGGGTCCATGTGTAACGACCGGCGGCCCACCATCATTCCGGGGGCCCGCATCCCAGGCGGCTCATGTATCGGGGCCAGGCCAGCGGGTGCTGCTGCGATCGTCCAGGTGATGTAACGACCCCGGCCCGGCCACCATTCCACCGCCAGCGTGCCGCCGGCCACGGGACGACCCGCCACTGACCGGCCCAGACCCGGGCATCGGACGGCACCCAGCCGGCCCGGAAATCGGACAGTCGGTGCCTGTGCGCCTGGCCGGCCAGCCAGGTCGGGCGCGGCCGGACTGGATCGGACAATCCACGCATGGGCCCCTGGATCATGCAGGCCGCCTGTCGTCCCCTCCCGGCCTTCGCCGGCTCCGCCGTGAGGGCCGCCAGTATTGTCAACTGCAGTACCAAGTCCGGTCCCTGAGCAGGTGGGTTGTTCGGACCAAGATGGCGGAATCGGCAACACAGCCCGCACCGCCATCGAGGAAGGCCAAGACCTGTCCTCGATGAGCGGCATCCTCGCCGACAGCTCCTATCGTCTGCTGCCGGCCTGACGGCCCGGCCTCACTTCAGGTGCCGGGCGAAGAACCGGTTCCCGTCGTCCCCCTCGAACTGCGGGACGCCGGTGTGCCCGCCCATATTGGCGTGCAGCGTCTTCTCCTTGGTGCCGAAGGCGTCGAACAGATCCAGGGCCATCTGCCGGTCGTTTCCTTCGTCGTCCCACTGCAACAGGACCTGCAACGGAATGGTGACCTGCCGGGCCTCCTCGAACAGGGTGCGGGGCACGAAACTCCCGGCGAACAGAAGAGCGGCCGAGATGCGCGGCTCGACCACCGCCAGCCGGATGCCGATGGCGATCACCCCTCCCGCGTACCCGACCGGGCCGCCGATCTCGGGCAGCGAAAGGAGGGCGTCCAGGGCGGCCCGCCATTCCGGGACCGCCTTTTCGACCAGCGGGAGGACGAGCCGGTCGACGATCTCGTCGTCGACCGGCTCGCCGGCCTCCAGCGCCCGGCGCAGGTCGGCGCGGGCCTCCTCGGCGGCGGCGGAACGGGGCCGGTCACCGCTCCAGGGGAGCTCGATGGTGGCCGCGGCGAAGCCCTCCGCCGCGGAGTGCCGGGCCCGGGCAACCAGTCGGGGGTACATCTTGTGCAGTCCGCCGGGGTGGCCGAGCAGGATCAGCGGGGCCGGTGCGGATGCGGATCCGGGCGTCCACAGGATGCCGGGGATCTCGCCGAGGGTGAATTCGCGTTCGAGGACGCCGTCGTCGAGGCGCTGTTCGGAAGTGAATCGCATGGTCGTGCCTTTCGGGAGTGCTCGTGAACGGCGCTCCCGGACGACCTATCGCCCGACCGTGGCTCCGGAGGGAAGCACCCATGTCGATACTGCGTTCACGGCTACCACCTCCTCGATCTCTCGCACGGCCGCCAGCAAAGTAGCAGTGGTCGCCGTGGTCCGCCAACGGGTTTCGCGCAGGCGCCTCAAGGCCAAGGCCGTGCAGTCAAGGGCTTCGGCCTGTGGCGTGATCGCAGCATGGCGAAGCCACACCTCGGTCAGCGGCTGGCACCGGGACAGTGCCCCGGCCTCTCCGGGCTCAGCCTCTCACGACACGCCGAAGTGCCGTTGCAGTGCTAGGGCGGACCTTGGGGTCCGAAACGCAGGACAACCAGGGTCAGGCGTCGCGCCGCCAGGAGGAGGCGCGGTAGACGGTGCCCGGGTGACCGCCCACCTCACCGACCTGCACCGGCCCGGCGGGCGGCGCCGGGTCGAACGGGTCGGGGGACGCGACGGCGGAGGCGCGGGCCCGGCGGGCACGGCGTACGCGGGTGCCGACGAACCAGGCCGCGGCGGCCACGCAGGCGGCGATGACCAGCTTCTGGAACGACCCGACGTACGACTCGACCACGTGCCAGTTCTCGCCCAGTAGGTAGCCGGCCAGCACGAAGATGGTGTTCCAGATCAGACTGCCCAGCGTGGTGTACAGCAGGAAGGTGCGGACCGGCATCCGTTCCACCCCGGCCGGCACGGAGATGAGGCTGCGGAAGATGGGGATCATCCGCCCGAAGAACACCGCCTTGACGCCGTGCTTGAGGAACCACGCCTCGGTCCGGTCGACGTCACTGAGCTTGACCAGCGGCAGCCGGGCCGCGATGGCGCGCATCCGGTCGCGGCCCAGGGCGGCACCGATCAGGTACAGCACCCACGCGCCGACCACCGAGCCGAGCGTGGTCCACAGGATCGCCCCGACGAGGCTCATTTTGCCCTGCGCGGCGGCGAAGCCGGCCAGTGGAAGGATGACCTCGCTCGGGATCGGCGGGAAGAGGTTCTCCAGCGCCACGGCCAGCCCGGCGCCCGGGCCGCCGAGCCGCTCCACCAGTCCGGTGACGTAGCCGACCGGCCCTTCATTGGACGGTTCGGAGGTGGACACGACCGCGCGGGGGTGGAGCGCCAGGGAGCCAGGGATCATGGACCAAAGTTACGAGCCGGGGCGCGCATCGACCACGTCCGGTGCCCGCGTCGAGGGAGATCCAGCAAGGGAGCCGACCCGTGCGTACGCCGCTCACCCTCGCGGTGGCCCAGCCCCACTGCGTCCCGTACGACGTCGCCGCCAACGTGGCGGCGCACGCCGCGCTGGTCCGCGCCGCCGACGCCCGGGTGGTGCTCTTCCCGGAGCTTTCCCTGACCGGGTACGAGCTGGACGCTGCCCCGCTCGACCCGGCCGACCCCCGGCTGGCACCGCTGGTCGCGGCGTGCCTGGCGACGGGCACGCTGGCGCTGGCCGGGGCACCGGTCGCCGACGATGCCGGTGCGGCGTACATCGGGGTGCTGGCCGTGGCCGGGGGCGGCGCGCGGGTGGCGTACCGGAAGATGTTCCTGGGTGGGGCGGAGGCCGCGCGGTTCGTCGCGGGCCGGGAGCCGGCGGTGGTCGAGGTGGACGGCTGGCGGCTGGGCCTGGCCGTCTGCAAGGACACCGGGGTGGTGGAGCACGCGGCGCGGACCGTGGCGCTCGGCGTCGACGCGTACCTGGCCGGGGTGCTGGAGGCGCCCGCGGACGCGTCGGTGCCGGACACCCGGGCCCGCCGGGTCGCCGCCGAGCACGGCGTGTGGGTGGCCACCGCCAGCTTCGCCGGACCGTCCGGGAGCCACTACCCGCGCACGGCCGGCGGCTCCGGGGTGTGGCGGCCCGACGGTGCGCCGGTGGTCCGCGCCGGCACCGCGCCCGGCGAGGTCGCCCGCGCCACCCTCCACTGACCACGATCGACTCTCGACGGCGCCGGCGGCGGCCGGACCGGCGGGGGCCGCGGGCGGGGCCGCGGGTTACCGTGGGCCGGTGTTCGCCGCCACGCCGCTCGCCTCCGGCCGGTGCGCCGACGTGTACGCCCTCGGCGCGGACCGGGTGATCCGCCGCAATCGCGACGGTGGCGACGTCCGCGCGGAGGCGGAGCTGATGACGTACCTGCGCGGGCAGGGCTACCCGGTGCCGGAGGTGTTCCGGGCCGACGGACCCGACCTGGAGATGACCCGGCTGGCCGGGCCGACGCTGGCCGAGGCGCTCGTCACCGGCGCCACCGACATCCGGTCCGGCGCCCGGATCCTGGCCACCCTGCACCACCGGCTGCACGCCCTGCGCGCGCGGCTCTCTCCCGACCCGGCCGCCCGGGTCCTGCACCTGGATCTGCATCCGCAGAATGTCATGGTCACCGCCGACGGGCCGGTGGTCATCGACTGGGGCAGTGCCCGCGAGGGCCGGCCGGAGCTGGACCTGGCGATGACCGCGCTGATCGTCGCGGAGGTGGCCACCGACCCCACCTCGCCGGTCGCCGCGCCTGCCGGCGACCTGCTGACGGCGTTCCTGGCGGAGACCGGGCCGATCCGGCTGCTGGATTCGGCGGCCAGCCTGCGCACGCGGACCGGGCCGCTCGACCCGCGGCGGGTCGCGCAGGCCGCGGCCCGGGTACGGACGGCCCACGGGTGACCGGCGGCCTCGGGCAGCTCTGGCGCTACCCGGTGAAGTCGATGCTCGGTGAGCTACTGACCGCCGCGACGGTCGACGAGCGGGGCGTGGCCGGGGACCGCCGGCTCGCCCTCGTGGACCGGGCCACCGGGCGGGTGGCCAGCGCCAAGCAGCCACGGCTGTGGCGGGGCCTGCTCACCGTCCGCGCGGCCGGCGGCACCCCCGATCCGGTACGCCTCACCCTCCCCGACGGCACGGTGCTGAGCACGGCGGACGAGCGAGCGGCCGGCGTCCTCTCCGGGCTGCTCGGCCGGGCGGTACGGCTGACCGCGGCGGTGCCGGAGGACGCCGTGCTGGAACGGGCCGACCCGGACGCGGTGCTGTCGGCCGGGGTGACGGCGGTGACGCCGACGACGCAGAGCCGGCTGGGTGGGGCGGCGCCACCGGGCAGCCTGGTCGACTTCGCGCCGGTGCACCTGGTCGCCACGGCCACCCTGGCCGCGCTCGGGCCGGTCGACCCGGTGCGGTACCGGCCGAACCTGGTCGTCGACGCGGGCCCGGCCTTCGTGGAGAACGGCTGGGTGGGTCGGGAGCTGCGCGTCGGCGCCGAGCTGGTGCTGCGGGTGGTGGCGCCCACCCCGCGCTGCGCCGTGCCCACCCTGGCGCACGGACCGCTGCCGCCCGACCCGGACGCGTTGCGGGCGGCCGCCCGACTCAACCGGGTGGTGCCGCTGCCGGCGCTCGGGTCGCAGCCGTGCGTCGGGGCGTATGCGGTGGTGGTGCGGGCGGGTCGGGTCGAGGTCGGCGACCCGGTCGAGGTGGTCTGAGCCGGGTCAGCCGTTGCTCCGCGAGCGCGGCCAGGCGGCCAGCAGGTCGCGCAGCTCGGACGCGGTGCCGTCGTCGATGCGGTCCCTCTGGACCGCCTCGGCGAGCCGGCCGGCCAGCTCCCGCAGCCGCTTGAGCCGGTCCTTGGGCTTGCCCTCCTCCAGCTCCGTGAGCTTGTCGCGCAGCTCGTCGGCGGTCCTCGGGTCGATGTCGCCGGCCGCCTCCGCCCGGTCGAGCAGGGCCGCGAACTCGTCGGCGAGCTGCCCCGCCGTGCGTGGCGCGGGTCGTTCGTCCCGCGACGGCGGGGCGGTGGACGGCTCCGCCGACGGGGTCGGCTCGATGCTGGGCTCCTCATCCACCGGCGCGGCGGTGATCGGCGCGGCCGGGGTACGCCGGTCCGGCCCGTCGTCGAGGACGAGCACGCCGACCAGGCCGAGCAGCAGCGCGACGCCGGCCGCGACCAGGACGCCCAGCGCCCGGTTCGGGCGGCGTGGCGGAACGGCGACCGGGGGCGCGGGACGGGTGACGGGCGGCCGGGGCGCCGCCGCGGCCCGGTCGACGAGGGTGGGTTGCGCGGGCGGGGCCGTCGGCACCGTCGGCAGCAACGCGGTGGGCGGCTCGGCCGGTCGGCCCGCGCTCAGCCGGGCGGCCAGCTGCGCGGCGGTGGGCCGGCGGGCCGGGTCGACGGCCAGGCAGGCCATGGTGAGCTCGGCGATGTCGGCGGGCAGCCCCGGGATTCGCAGCGGCGGCACCGGGGTGTGCCGCGCGTGCGCCTCCAGGGCGTCCTCCCAGGTCTGCACCGGCAGCGGGGCCCGGCCGGTGAGGGTGCGGTAGAGCAGCGCGCCGAGGGCGTACACGTCGCTGGCCGGATCCGGCGGGCCGGGCGTCAGCCGTTCCGGCGCGAAGTAGGCGGGGGTGCCCATCATCAGCTCGCCGGTCTGACCGGCGAGCGGGTGCCGGGGCCCGGCGAGGGCGGCGATGCCGAAGTCGAGGACCTTGGCGCCGGTCTCGGTGAGCATGACGTTGGCCGGCTTGACGTCGCGGTGCACCACGCCGATCCGGTGCGCGGCGGCGAGCGCGGCCGCCACCTGACCGGCGACCCGGACCGCGTCCGGCCAGGCCAGCGGGCCGGCGGCGAGCCGGTCGGCGAGGCTGCGCCCCTCGACCAGCTCCATCACCAGGTACGGCACGACCACGCCGCCGGGCAGGGTCGCCTCGCCGTAGTCGTAGACCTGGGTGACGTGCGGGTGGGTGAGGCGGGCGGCGGCCCGCGCCTCGCGCTGGATGACGGCCCGCAGCTGCGGGTCGGCGGCGAGCTGCGCGGCGAGGGCCTTCACCGCGACGGGGCGGTGCAGCACCTCGTCGTCGGCGCGCCACACCTCGGACATTCCGCCGAGGCCGATGGGCGCGCGCAGGACGTACCGATCGTGCAGGCGCGTGGCGGGCGTGAGCGACGACATGATGCTCCAGTCTGCCCGGCCCGCCCGGTCGGGCACCAACCGTGGTGCCCGGTTGGGCGCCGTCTGGGCCGAAAAAGCACCCTACCGGGTGCTTACCGGGTGGCCTCGGCCACCCCGGCGGTCAGGCGCGGCAGGTCGGGGCGGGCGCGGGCGCCGGCTCCGTGAGGTCGGCGAGCCGACGCAGTGCGTGCGCGGCGGCGAGCCGGACGGGCGCGAGGCGGTGGCGGCGGGCCCGCTCGGGGCGTACCGGCGCGTCCGGGCGGGCCGAGTTGACGTGGCGGGTGACCGCGTCGATGGCGAGGGTGAAGCCGGTCGGCTGTTCCATGGTCAACTCCTCGGTGCGGGACGGGTGGAGGTGCGGACGACCAGCTCGGTGGGGAGCAGGAGCTGCCCGGCGGCGTCGTCCGCCGGTGGGTCGAGCAGCAGTTCGGCGGCGATCCGGCCCTTCTCCTCGGCCGGTTGCCGGACGGTGGTGAGGCCGGCCGCGGCCGCTTCGGCGACGTCGTCGAAGCCGGTGACCGAGACCGTGGCGGCCCGCTCCCCGAGCGCGTCCAGCGCGCCGAGCGCGAGCACGTCGGAGGCGGCCAGCACGGCCGTCGGCGGATCGTCGCCGGCGAAGAGGACGGCCACCGCCTCGGCCCCGGCGGCGCGGCTGTTGCCGGTGGCGTTGAGCAGCGTGATGTCGGGCCAGTCGACGCCGACCGCGGCGAGGGCGTCGGCGAACCCGGCCAGCCGACCCCGGGTGGTCGGGTGCGGTGCGGCGTCGGCACCGGCGAGCCGTAGCGGCCCCGGTGGCGCCTCGGGCAGCACGGTGTCGGCGAGCAGCGCCACCCGGCGGTGCCCCAGGCCGACGAGGTGGTCGGCGACGGACCGGGCGGCGGCCCGCTCGTCGATGCCGACGTACCGGTCGGCGGGGGGCGCGGTGGTGACGAAGGGCAGCCCGCGACCGCGGATCACGTCCAGGGCCCAGTCCTCGTCGGCGGCGCAGTAGACGCAGAACCCGTCGACCGCCGCGTTCTCCACGGCCGCCCTGGCCTGCGTCGCCCCGGTGGGCAGCGGCACCAGCAGCAGGCTGGTGCCGTGCCGTTCGGCCGCCTCGGCGACACCGGCCAGGAACCGGACGGCGAACGGGTCGGTGAAGGCGTACGACAGCTGCGAGGTGAACAGGACGCCGATCGCGCCGGCGAAGCCCCGCCGCAGCGAGCGGGCCGTCGGGTTCGGGCCTGGGTAGCCGAGCTGCCGGGCGGTGTCGAGGATCCGGGTACGCAGGGCCGCCGAGAGCTGGTCGGGGCGGCAGTACGCGTTGGAGACGGTGCTGCGGGACACACCGACCGCCGTGGCCACGTCCTGGAGTGTCGGTCGCACCCGAGCCCCCTTCTGGATCGATTCAGTCTGGATCGATTCAGAGACTAGCCGGACCGGCTCGGGACCGTCAAGGAGAACGGACACCACACGACGAACGGCGGCGGCCGCAGCCGACGCCGTTCCTCGGGGAACCGGGCTCAGGGCTTGCGGGCGAGCCCGCCGTACATGCTGACCTCCGCGACCGTGGGGCGCGGCTGCGGCTCGCCCTCGGCCCGCCACTCGGCCACCGAGCAGAGGCCGGGCTCGACGAGCTCCAGCCGCTCGAAGAAGCCGGTGAACTCGTCGAGGGTGCGCAGGTTGATCACCCCGTGCGGGCCGCCGCCCCGGGCCGCCGCCCTGGCCTCCCCGGCGACGTCCGGGGGGAGGTATTCGTGGGTGGCGTGCGACGCGGCGAGGTAGCTGCCGGGCGGCAGCGCCGCCAGCAGGCGGCGCACCACCGTGTACGGGTCGTCGGCGTCCGGGACGAAGTGCAGGATCGCCACCAGCATCAACCCCACCGGCTGGGACAGGTCGATGGTGCGCAGCAGGTCCGGGTGGTCCAGGATCTGCTCCGGGTCGCGCAGGTCGGCGTCGATGTAGGCGGTGGCGCCCTCGGGCGAGCTGCTCAGCAGCGCCCGGGCGTGGGCCAGCACGATCGGGTCGTTGTCGACGTAGATCACCCGGGACTCCGGCGCGAGCCGCTGGGCGACCTCGTGGGTGTTGTCGACGGTCGGGATGCCCGTGCCGATGTCGAGGAACTGCCGGATCCCGGCCTCGCGGGTGAGGTGGCGCACCGCCCGCTGGAGGAAGCGTCGGTTCTCCAGGGCGCTGGTGCGGATGGTCGGGAAGCGGGCCGAAATGGCGTCACCGGATTCCCGGTCGGCCTGGAAGTTGTCCTTGCCGCCGAGCCAGTAGTTGTAGCGCCGGGCGGGGTGCGCCACCGAGGTGTCGATCCGGTCGCTCGGGTGGGCGGAGCCCGTGGTGGTTCCCGGGGCCTCGGTGGTCACAGTCGCCTCCATGACTCTGCGCCATCGCGCGCGATGGCGTCCGTCCACTGTCGCCGGTCGCGGACCATGGTAGAGGCATCCCCGGAGGCCGCGTCGCCCCGGGCGACGGTCACTCCGGGTAGAGCTCGTCGCGGAGCCGGGCCAGGATCTCCGGCGTTCGCTCGGGCGGCGCCGCCTCGACGCAGAGCCGCTCCATGGCCACCGCGTAGTAGTCCAGGTCGTCGCGCTTGTCGAGGTAGATGGCGCTGGTGAGCTGCTCGATGTAGACGATGTCGGGCAGGTCGTCGTCGCCGAACCGCAGGATGGTGAACGCCCCGCCGGCGGCGGCGTGCCCGCCCGCGGCGAACGGGATCACCTGCAGCCGCACGTGCGGCGACCGGGTGGCCTCGATCAGGGCGTCCAGTTGGCCGCGCATCACCGCCTGCCCGCCGATCGGGCGGCGCAGGGCGGCCTCGTCGACCACCGCCCACACCTGTGGCGGGGCGGCGCGGCGCAACAGCTCCTGCCGACGCAGCCGCAGCTCCACCCGCCGGTCGACCTCCTCGGCCGGGGCGTGCCGGTGGCCGAGCAGGACGACGGCGCGGGCGTACGCGGCGGTCTGCAACAGGCCGGGGACGAACTGCACCTCGTAGGTGCGGATCAGCGAGGCGGCGGCCTCCAGGCCGAGGTACGCCTGGAACCAGCCGGGCAGCACGTCGCCGTACCGGTGCCACCAGCCCGGGCTGTTGGCGTCGCGAGCGAGCCTGAGCAGCGCCTCCCGCTCGTCGGCGGCGCTGACCCCGTAGAGGGTGAGCAGGTCGGCGACGTCGCGTTCCTTGAAGCCGACCCGACCCAGCTCCATCCGGCTGATCTTGGATTCGGAGGCCCTGATCTCCCAGCCGGCGCCCTCGCGGGTGACGCCGCTGGCCTCGCGCAGGCGGCGCAGCTGGGCGCCGAGCAGCATGCGCAGCACGGTGGGCCCGCTCGCCGGACCCCCTTCCGCGGTCGCCATCGCCACATCGCCCTCCACCTGCTCGCCTTGCGCCGGCCGGGCGCCCCACCCCCGGCCGACGTGTAAGCATGCCATGGACGGTGGGTGATGAACTCCTCCGCGCGGCCGAGATGGTCCCGCCGGCGGGACCGACTATCGATCGATCAGGTTGTCGAAGTCCCCGTCGCGGGCGCCGAGGACGAACGCGGCGATCTCGTCCACTGTGTAGATCAGCGCCGGACCCTCGGGATGCCGGGAGTTGCGGACCGCGATGCCCGTCCTGCCGGGGAGTTCGGCCAGCTCGACGCAGTTGCCGCTGGGGTTGCTCCGCCGACTCTTCTGCCACCGCAGCTCGGGGAGCTGGGTGACGGGTACGCCGTTCTCGGGCTGCTGCATGAGGGGTCTTTCTGTGCGGTGATGAGCCGTCCGCTGTCGCAGGTGGAGGGTGTCGCGGCGGGGAGGACGGCGACGCCGGATCATGCCGTGCTGCACGTGCATCTGCTATTGCATCTGCATTGGACAGCGAGCATGATAACCCACGTGTTCGGTACCCGACCGTTCACTTTCGGTTACCCCCAAACCCGGGCAGGCTCCTGGGGAGAACGACGGCTGGGCACCGCACGCCGGCCGGCGTCCCGGGCCGTCCGCCGACGCCGCGAGGGAGGTCTCGTGCCGGATCCGCTGAGCGTCGCGTCCGGCATCTCCGCGGCGGGTGCGCTCGTCTCGGTGTGGCAGCTGCGCCGCCGGGCGCTGCGGGCGGAGGCGGAGATCGAGTACCTGCAGGCAGAGCTGGCCGCCGAGCGGCACGCCGCCAGCCACGACCCGCTGACCGGCCTGCCCAACCGGCGCGCCTTCTACCGGATCGCCGCCGCGCTGCTCACCGACGCCGGCGGGCGGCCGCTGATCGCCGTGGTGCTCGACCTCAACGACTTCAAGCAGGTCAACGACCGCTACGGGCATGCGGCCGGGGACCAGGTGCTGGTCAGCGTCGCGCAGCGGCTCACCGCCTTCGCCGGCGACAACCTGGTCGCCCGGCTCGGCGGTGACGAGTTCGCCGGCCTGCTCAGCACCCCGTCGGTCGACCGGCGCTGGATCGACCACGCCACCCGCCGGCTCTGTGCGGCGATGGCCGCGCCGATCCCGGTGGGCGGGCGCAGCGTACGGGTCACCGCCTCGGTCGGCCTGGCGCCGGTCAGCGGCCCGACCCAGCTCGCCGAGGCCCTCTGCGCCGCCGACGCCGCGATGTACCGGGCGAAGGGCGTGACGGCCCGCCGGTCCCCCCGGCAGCTCCTGGACACCCCGCGCCTGGCCGAGTGCTGAGCACCCGGCCCGGCGTCGTCGGGGCCGCTCAGACCAGGGTGGCGAGGTACTCCTCCAGCGCCCGGTACGACTGCCGCGCGCCCTCCTCCATGCCCGAGCCGACCATCGCGTCCCGCTCGGCGGCGGTGTCGAAGCGGGTGGTGCCGGTGACCAGCGTGCGGCCGTCCTGCTCGGTGAAGACGAGCGTCTCCACCGCCACGTGACCGGCCGCGCCCTCGAACTCGAAGGTCTGCACGATCCGCTCGGGTGCCGCGATCTCGAGGAACTCGCCGCGGAAGGCGTAGGAGTTGCCGTCCGGGGCGTGCTCGACGAACCGGTACCGGCCGCCCACCCGGAAGTCGATCTCGACGTCGAGCGGGTTGCCCCGGCCCCACCACCGCGCCAGGTGCGCGGGGTCGGTGTGCGCCGCCCAGACCATGTCGCGGGGCGCGTCGAGGACCCGGGTGAGCACCACCTCGCGGTCGGTGGGCAGCGCGACGGTCAGGTCACCGGTCGGGTTCATGGTCGTTCTCCTTCAGCTCTCGCAGGTAACCGTCCAACGTGTCGTACCGGTCGTCCCAGAGCCGGCGGTACTGGTCGACCCACTCGGCGAGGACGCGCAACGCCGCCGGCTCGATCCGGCACCGCCGCCACTGCGCCTCGCGGGTGCGCACGATCAGCCCCGCCGCCTCCAGCACGTTCAGGTGCTTGGAGATCGCCTGCATCGAGATCGGGAACGGCGCGGCCACCTCGTTGACCGTCGCCTCGCCGGCGGCCAGGCGGGCCAGGATGGCCCGGCGGGTCGGATCCGCGAGGGCGGCGAAGACGGCGCCGACCTGATCTGGTGAGGTCACTGTAATCAACCACCTGTTTGATAAACCGATAAGTTGAATGTACTCGTCGGGGGTGCCCTGTCAAGGACCAACGCGCAAAATCGGCTCGGCCGTGCGACCTCGTCAGCGCCAGCCGTAGCGGGCGCGCAGGGCCTGGCCGATCCGGTCGAAGCGACCCCGGTCCAGCACCGCGCCCTCGCGCCGGATGCTGTCCTCACGCATGGTCAGCACCCGGTCCAGGCGGACCCAGCTCGGGCGCTGGTCACGGTCCCATTCCCCCGGGCCTAGCGCCAGCCAGTGCCGCTGACCGTCGCGCTCGCTCTGGCTGGAGAGCATCAATCCGAACAGTGTGCGGCTGTGCCGGCCGACCACCAGCACCGGGCGGTCCTTGCCCTGCCGGGGGTCGTCCTCGTACGGCACCCAGGTCCAGACGATCTCACCAGGGTCGGCCCGGCCGTCCAGCTCCGGGGCGTACGTCAGCTCCCGGCGCTGCAACGCGCCGACCTGGCGGCGACGGGCCACCTGGGCCGGGATCCGGCCGGCGGCGCGGGGCGGCGCGGCCGCGCCTCCGGTCACCCGACCGAGCCGGGCGACGACGTTCCTCAACAGACCTGCCACGGGCGGCAGCCTAACCGCACCGCCGCCACAGCGCCCGGCCGGCGGGCGGGGTAATCCACTCGACCGGAGCCTGGGCGGGTGGCGAGGATCGGAGCGTGCAGGTTCCCAGCGGCAGATCCGGGCCCGCTTCACCGAGACGACGCTCACCGTCTACCAGGCGTACCCGCCGGAGATCGCGGCGGCGGCGCTGGCCGCCGGCCGGTTCTGCCCGCCGTTCCGGCGCGGCCGGATGACCTGGATCAAGCCCTCGTTCCGGTGGATGATGTACCGCTGCGGCTGGGCCACCAAGCCGGGCCAGGAACGGGTGCTGGCGGTCGAGCTGACCCCGCGCCGGCTTCGAGTGGGCGCTCGGCCGGGCCTGCCCCAGCTCTCCCGACCCCGCCCGGCACGCCGACCGGGCCGCCTGGGGGCTGGCCCCGCTGGCGTACCGGTCGCTTCAGCTCGGGCTCGCCCGCGCCGCCGCTGACCGGTACGTCGACGAGTGGGTGGTCGCGCTGACCGACGTCACCGCGACGGCCCGGGAGATCCGGGCGCTGCTCGACGCCGGCGACGACCGGGCCGCGGCGGGGCTGCTGCCCGACGAGCGCCCCTATCCCCTGCCGGCCGGACCGGCCGCCACGATCGGCGCGACGCCGAGCTGAACAGCCGGGTCCTGGGCGAGGATGCCCTCGGCGGCCGCCATCCTGTCACCGGTCGCCCGCCCGAAGGAGAGACATGATCGAACTGCCGCAAGACCTGCCGGTCGTCGAACGCACCGCCGTGCGGCTGGTGGTGCGCGACGCGCAGGACCGGGTCCTGCTCTTCCACACCCGCGACCCGGACCATCCCCGCCTCGGCACCTGGTGGGAGCTGCCGGGCGGCGGGATGGACCCCGGCGAGACGTACGCCGAGACCGCGGTGCGGGAGCTGCGCGAGGAGACCGGCTTCGTGGTCACCGCCGCCCGACTCGGCCCGCCGACCTGGCGGCGGCGGGCCAGCTTCATCCACCGGCAGCGCCGGCACCTGCAGGACGAGGTGGTGATGACGGTACGGCTCGACGCCGCCGGGCCGGACGTCGACGGCGCCGAGCGGCTGGACTACGAGGTGGAGGACTACTTCGGGTTCCGCTGGTGGACGGTCGACGAGGTGGTCGGCAGCGCGGAACGCTTCTACCCGGGGCGGCTGCCCGCGCTGCTCCCCCGGTTCCTCGCCGGTGAGGAGATCGACGAGCCGTTCGAGCTCTGGTCCTGAGCCGGGGTGCCGATCGGGCCAGGGATGGGCACAGTAGGGGCATGACGACGACCCTGCACACCCCGCTGGCCCGCTACGCCGCCCGGCTGCACGCCGGCGCCGGCGACCGGCACCACGTCGCCTCACCGCTCGGCGCCTGGCTGCTGCTGGCGCTGTCCGCGCCGGCCGCGACCGGTGCGGACCGGGACGAGCTGGAGGACGTCCTGGGCGTGAGCGCGCCCACCGCGGCGGAGCTGGCCGGGGCCCTGGTGGACCGGCCACACCCGCTGGTGCCGTCGGCCACCGCCGTCTGGCAGCAGGGCGGCCACGACACCGAACGGCTGGCCGAGTGGCGGGCCGCGCTGCCGCGTACCACCGCGACCGGGCCACTGCCCGACCAGCCGGGGCTGGACGCCTGGGCCCGCGAGCACACCCTCGGGCTGATCGACCGGTTCCCGCTGACCCGGTCGCCGGAGGTGCTGCTGGCGCTGGCCAGCGCCCTGGCCACCCGGATCTCCTGGGCCGACCCGTTCGACCTCGCCCCGGCCGGGCAGCTCGGCCGCGCCAGCGCCTGGGCGGGACGGCTCGACCGGGTGCTCCGCACTCCCGCGCGCGGCCACCGGGCCTGGATCGCCGCGACCGGACCGGCCGGAGACGTCGCCGTGCACGCCGCGCCCGCCGTCGAGCGCGACGGGGCAGGCCTGGTGGTGGTGTCGGTCGCCGCCGACCCCTCGACCCCCGCGGCCGACGTGCTCGCCGCCGCGTACGAGGTGGCCGCCACGGCGGTCGACGAGGCGGCCCCGGCCGGCCGCCGCTCGCTGTTCACCCTGCCGCTCGGCGACGGTCCGGCGTGGACGGTGCGGGAGAAGCGGGTGCACACCCGCGCCCCGGACGGTCGGGAGGAGCGGCACACGGCGGTGCTGCCCTGCTGGTCGGCGCGGGACGAGCACGACCTGACCGCCCCGGCGCTGGGCTTCCCCGCGGTGGTCCGCACGCTGGGCGGGCTGCTCGGCGAGCCCGCCCCGCGGCTGGAGGCGCGGCAGGCGGCGATGGCCCGCTACGGTCGGTACGGCTTCGAGGCGGCTGCCGTGACCGCCGCCTTCGCGCTGGCCAGCCTCGCCCCGGAGGGCGTCGCCCGCACCGCGGAGCTGCGCTTCGGCCACCCGTACGCGGTCGTCGCGGTGGCCACCGACCGCGATGGTGGGCCGTGGCACGGGGTGCCGGTCTTCTCCGCCTGGGTGGCCGAGCCGCAGGAGCCGGCGGCGACGGACCTGGCGGACCCGCCCGAGGAGTCCTGACCCGGCCGGGACGGGCCCGCCCGGCGTGGCGGCCTCCTCGGGGGAGGGCCCCACGCCGGGTCACGCCGCGACGGGCTCCCGTTCCTGCGCCGCCGCCCGCTCCGCGAGCCGCCGCTGCCGCTCCTGCGCGCCGATCAGGTCGTCCGGCAGCGAGTCCGGCACCTCGACGTCGAAGCGGCGCAGCATCCGGATCGCGAACCCGCCCAGGGTGATCAGGACCAGGGCCAGCCCGAAGCAGACGTACGCGAAGCCGATGCCCCGGCCCGGCCCGGTGCCGATCACCGCGCCCACCGACCCGGCCAGCGACCCGCCCGGGGCGAGCATCGGCTCGAAGAGGCCGGTCGCCGCCGGGGCGAGCAGCGCGAAGCCGATCGGCAGGGTCGACCAGGAGATGGTCTGGTTGAGGCTGAACACCCGGCCGTGGAAGCGCTGCGGCACCTTGACCTGCACGATGGTCGCGTAGATCGACTGCGCGGTGGTCATCGCCATGGCCAGCCAGAAGATGCCGACGCAGACCATCGTCACCGAGGCGTCCAGGCCGACCAGCACGCAGCCGACGGCGGTGCCGAGGTTGCCGACCAGCACGCCGACCATCCGCCGGCGCCGGGGCCCGCCCCACAGCGACATCAGCACGCCGCCGGCCACCGCGCCGCAGGCCTCGGCCAGGGCCACCTGCGCCACCTGCGTGGCGGTGCCGAACGAGAGCACCAGCGGCGTGGTGAGCACCAGCGCCGGGGCCAGGAAGATGTTGCCCAGGGCGAAGT
The DNA here is from genome assembly GCF_900091515.1 of Micromonospora purpureochromogenes. Lineage (NCBI taxonomy): Bacteria > Bacillati > Actinomycetota > Actinomycetes > Micromonosporales > Micromonosporaceae > Micromonospora > Micromonospora purpureochromogenes. Next base: position 4,264,454 of record NZ_LT607410.1, read on the forward strand.
AGCCCAGCATCAGCCGGAAGCCACGGTGCTGCCAGGAGTAGCGCAGCCCGTTGGCGATCGCCACCAGCAGCCGCTCCCGGGGCCGCCAGCCGAGCAGGTCGGGGAAGCGCACCACGGCCAGGGTCAGCACCGCCACCAGGTAGCTCGCCACGTCGATGAGCAGGATGCCCTTGAGTTCGATGGCGGCGAGCAGGCCGGCGGCGAAGACGGGCATCAGCAGCATCGCGAAGCCGCTGGAGAGCTGGGTGATGCCCATCGCGTGCCCGAGGTAGCGCTTCGGCACCAGCTGCGGCACCGCCGACTGGAACGCGATCCGCTGGAACGAACCCGCGACCTGGCTCAACGCGACCAGGGCGTAGATGTGCCAGAGGACCAGGTTGTCGGTCCAGAGCAGCGCGGCGAGCACCAGCTGGATCGACCCGGCGGTGCAGCTGGCGACCATCATGATCCGGCGGCGGCTGACCCGGTCGGTGACGGCGCCGGCCACCGGCAGCATCAGCACGCCGCAGATCAGCGCCAGCGCCCAGAGCAGACCCAGGTCGGCCACCGATCCGGTCCGGGTGAACAGCCAGATCGGCAGCGCGAACGCGGTCAGCGCGGAGCCGGTGGTGGAGACCAGCTGCCCGGCGGTGACCGCGACGAACCGGGCCATGGAGGGCTTCACCGCGGTCTGCTCGGGCCGGCCCGACCGGCCCGCGCGCTGGTGGGCGGCGACCGCCCAGCCGGCGTCGGCACCCCGCGCCTGCGGGGTGAGGGCGGCGACGTCCCCGGCGGCCGCCGCCGGGTGGACCCGGGTGACGATCTCCGCCAGCTCCTCGGCGCGGTACTTGAGGAAGAAGTGCCCGGCCTGGTCGAGCACCACCAGGCCCAGGGTGTCGCTGAGGAACTGCCACTCGGCGTACCGCTCGGCGTGGTAGTCGGTCACCGGGTCCTCCGAGCCGACCACCGAGATGATCGGCGCGCGCAGCTTCGTCGCGCCCCGGTCGAGCAGGCCGGTGAAGTACTCCTCGGAGGCCCGCGAGTCGGCCCGCATGTTGCTGATGATCCGGTCGGCCTGCTCCGGGTCCAGCTCGTCGGTGTCCACCCCCATCGACTTGAGCCAGCTGGCGTAGTGCCGGTTGCTGCGCAACTGTTCGAGCCGGTTGCGCAGGGCGGCGAAGGCGCCCCGGGGGCGGGCGAACGGGAACATCGCGCCGATGTAGACCGCTTCCAGGTCCCGGCCGGCGGCCTCCACCTTGCGGGCCACCTCGGCGACGATCGCGCTGCCCACGCCGCAGTGACCGTAGAGGGCGATCGGCCCTTCGACGCGGTCCAGGATCTCGTCGGCGACCCGGCTGGTCAGCTCCTCGAACGGCAGGCCGTCCTCGCTGAGCCCGACGTCGTGGCCGGGGATGGCCAGCGACCACAGGGCATGGCCGGCGGGCAGCGCGTCCGCCAGCGGCTGGTAGACGATCGCGCTGCCGCCGCCGTACGGGACGCAGACGTAGCTGAGCACCCGCTGCGCCGCCGGGATCGGCCCGGTCAGCTCGTAGAGCAGCCGGCGCGGCCCGTCCGCGCCGTCCCCGCCGCCGGACATGAACGCGGCCAGCTCACGGATCGTCCGCTGCTGGAACAGGTCCATCACCCCGACGGCGCGCCCGCCGTGCTCTGCCTTGCGGATCCTCGCCACCACCTGGGTGGCGAGCATGGAGTGCCCGCCCAGGTCGAAGAAGTCGTCGTCGATGCCGAGCGTGGCCACGCCGAGCACCTCCGACCAGATGCCGGCGAGCAGCCGCTCGGTGTCGTCGCGCGGCTCCACCAGGGCGACCGACGCCTCGCGGGTGAGCACCGGCGCGGGCAGCGCCCTCCGATCCAGCTTGCCGTTGGGCGTCAGCGGCAGGCCGTCCAGGGTGACGAACGCGGCCGGCACCATGTACTCCGGCAGGGTCTGTTTCAGCGCCGCCTTCAGCGCGGCGTGCTCGGCCGCGCCGACCAGGTAGGCGGTGAGCCGCTTGTCGCCGGGGGTGTCCTCGCGGACGATCACCGCCGCCTCGGTCACCGCCGGCTGCTCGCGCAGCGCGCTCTCAATCTCGCCCAGCTCGATCCGCAGGCCGCGCAGCTTCACCTGGTGGTCGATCCGGCCCAGGAACTCGATCACCCCGCCGGCCGGGACGCTCACCCAACGGGCCAGGTCGCCGGTGCGGTAGAGCCGGGCGCCGGGCTCACCGGAGAACGAGTCCGGCACGAACCGCTCGGCGGTGAGCGCGGGCCGGCGGTGGTAGCCGCGGGCCAGCCCCACGCCGCCGATGTGCAACTCGCCGGCCACCCCGACCGGGCAGGGGTTGCCGTGCGGATCCAGCACGTGCAGCCGCAGGTTGGCGATCGGGGCGCCGATCGGGACGGTGGTCAGGCCCGGCAGCAGCGCCGGGTCGCAGTGCCAGGCGCTGACGTCGATGGCCGCCTCGGTCGGGCCGTACAGGTTGTGCAGCTCGCACCCGGGCAGCCGGACGCTGAAGTCGACCGCCGTGGCCGGCGGCAACTCCTCGCCCGAGCAGATCACCCGGCGCAGCGCCGTCGCCGCCTCGACGCCGGACTCGGCGAGGAAGACGGTGAGCATCGACGGGACGAAGTGGGCGGTGGTGACCCGCTCGGCGACCAGCAGGTCGCGCAGGTAGCCGGCGTCCTTGTGCCCGCCGGGCTTCGCCAGCACCAACCGGGCCCCCTCACGAAGCGGCCAGAAGAACTCCCAGACCGAGACGTCGAAGCTGGCCGGGGTCTTCTGCAGCACCGCGTCGTCGGGACCGAGCCGGTAGGTCCGCTGCATCCAGTCCAACCGGTTGACGATGCCCCGGTGGGTGTTCGGCACGCCCTTGGGCCGGCCGGTCGAGCCGGAGGTGTAGATGACGTACGCCAGGTGCGCCGGGCCCGCCGCCGGCGCCGGGTCGTCGGCGGGCTGGTCGGCCCAGATCCCGGGGTCGTCCAGGGCCAGCACGGTGGCGCCGGTGCTCGGCAGCGCGTCGCGCAGGTGCTCCTGCACGAGCACCACCGGCGCGGCGGCGTCGTCGACCATGAAGGCCAGCCGGTCCGCCGGGTACTCCGGGTCCAGCGGCAGGTACGCGCCGCCGGCCTTGAGCACCCCGAGCAGGCCGGTGACCAGCTCCACCGACCGCTCCGCGCAGACGCCGACCAGGGTCTCCGGGCCGACGCCGGCGGCGCGCAGCCGGTGCGCGACCCGGTTGGCCGCGGCGTTCAGCTCGGCGTACGTGGTCGACCTGCCCTCGATGGTGACCGCGACGGCGTCCGGGGTGCGGGCGGCGCGTTCCTCGATCGGCCCGTGCAGCGTCTGGCTGGCCGGGAAGTCGGCGGCGGTGTCGTTCCAGCCCGCCAGCAGCGCCCGCTCGGCGGGCGGGAGCAGGTCCAGGGCGGCGACCGGGGTGTCCGGGGCGGCGACGATCGCGGCCAGCAGGGTGGTCCAGCGCCGCGCCATCCGCTCGACGGTGTCGCGGGTGAACAGGTCGGTGTTGAAGACCAGCTTGCCCCAGATGCCGTCGGGCACCTCGACGGCGTGCAGCTCGAAGTCGAACCGGGTGGCCCGCAGCTCCATCGGGGTCCAGCGGAAGCTCACCTGGTCGGCGTCGGAGACGCCGGAGAAGCGGCCCATCTCGTAGTTCTGCAGGACGAACATGGCCTGGAACACCGGCGACCGGCTGACGTCGCGGGGCAGCCCCAACTCGTGCACCACCTTCGCGAACGGCACCTCGGCGTGCTCGAAGCCGTCGAGCACGGCCCGCCGGGTGCGCTCCAGCAGCTCGCTGAAGGTCGGATCGCCGGCCAGCTCGGCGCGCATCGGCAGCATGTTGATGAACATGCCGACGACGTCCTCCAGTTCCGGGGCGGACCGGCCGGCGACCGAGGCGCCGACGGCGAAGTCGTCCTGCCCGGCGTGCCGGGACAACAGCACCTGGTACGCCGCGAGCAGGGTCATGAACAGGGTCCCGCCCGATCCGCGGGTGAGCGCGGCGAGCCCGTCGGTGACCGCCCGGTCGACCTGGAACTCGACGAAGTCGCCCCGGTAGGTCTGGGTGGCCGGGCGGGGCCGGTCCAGCGGCAGTTCCAGCGGGGTGATGCCGGCCAGCCGGCGCTTCCACCAGTCCAGGTGCCCACGGGCCCGCGGCCCGTCCAGCTCCCGGGCCTCCCAGTGGGCGAAGTCGCCGTACTGCACCGGCAGGGCGGGCGGCTCGCCGCCCCGGTAGCGGGTGATCAGATCGCGCAGCAGCACGTCCACCGACCAGCCGTCGCCGACGATGTGGTGCTGGCCGAGGAAGAGCACGTGGTCGTCGGCGGCGTTCATCCGGTCCGGAGTGCCGTCTTGCGACGCGGAGGCCGGATTATCGTTGGCAGCGAGCCGGATCAGCAGGGCGCGCAGCAGCGGCCCGGCCGCCAGGTCGAACGGCTCGGCCGCGGCCGCGTCCACCAGCGCCTGCGCGGCCCGCTCGTCGGGGGCGTCCACGATGGTCAGCGGCACCTCGACGGAGTCGGCGACGACGACGGTGGGGCGACCGTCGGCGTCGGCCGGGAAGCGGGTACGCAGCGACTCGTGCCGGGCGGTCAGCCCGGCCAGGGCGGCGCGCAGCGCCGTGACGTCCAGCGGGCCGCGCACCCGCAGCGGCACCGCGATGTGGTAGGCCGCCTCGCCCGGAGCGAGCTGGTCCATGAACCAGACCCGCTCCTGGGCGTACGACAGCGGCACCTCGGCGCCCTCCGGGCGGGGCGTGATCCGGGCGGTCGGCGAGGCCTGCCGCCGGCGCAGCCGCTGGGCGATCAGCGCCGCCCGGGCGGCCTCCCGGGCGGGATCCTTCAGGTCCGTCATGCGGGGGTGTCCTTCTCCGCCGCCAGCAACGCGGCGACCTCGGTCTCGGAGAGCTCGTCCAGCTCGGCGGCGATCCGCTGCTCGATCTGGGCGGCCAGGTCGGCGACCACGGGGCTGCTGAACAGCGCCCGCATCGGCAGGTCGACGTCCACCTCGGCGCGGATCCGGGCCATCGCCCGCATGCCGCGCAGCGAGTTGCCGCCGAGGACGAAGAAGTCGTCCAGCGCGCCGACCTTCTCCACCTGGAGGATCTCGGCGTACACCTCGGCCACCAGGGTCTCGGCGTCGGTGCGCGGCGGGACGTAGCCGTCGGCCGCCACGGTGGCCGGCGGCGCGGGCAGCGCGGCCCGGTCCAGCTTGCCGTTCGGGGTCAGCGGCAGCGCGTCGAGCCGGACGAACGCGGCCGGCACCAGGTGGGCCGGTAGGTCGCGGGCCAGCTCGGCGGCGAGGGCGGCCTCGTCGGCCGCGCCGACCAGGTAGCCGACCAGGGCCGGCTCCCCCGAGTCGGTGCGCACCGCCACCGCGGCCTCGCGGACCTGCGGGTGGGCCAGCATGGCCGACTCGATCTCGCCCAGCTCGATCCGCATGCCGCGCACCTTGACCTGGTCGTCGCGGCGGCCCAGGTAGTCCAGCGTGCCGTCGGTGCGCCAGCGGGCCAGGTCGCCGGTGCGGTACATCCGCTGGCCGGGCCGGCCGTACGGGCAGGGCAGGAAGCGTTCGGCGGTCAGGCCGGGCCGGTGCAGGTAGCCCCGGGCCAGCTGGTCCCCGGCGACGTACAGCTCGCCGACCACGCCCGGCGGCACCGGCTGGAGCGCGGCGTCGAGCAGGTAGACCCGCGCCCCGGCGGTGGGCCGACCGATCGGGACCGGTCCGGCAGCCAGCGGTCGACCGGGCGCGACCCGGGCGGCGACGCAGCCGACGGTCGCCTCGGTCGGGCCGTACTCGTTGACGACCGCCACGTCCGGGTGCGCGGCCCGCCAGCCCGCCAGCTGCTCGCCGGTGAGCGCCTCACCGCCGATCACCAGGTCGGTGGTCGGCGACAGCGCGGCGTCGAGCAGCGGCAGGTGGCTCGGGGTGACCTTGAGGAAGCTCGGCCGGCCGCCGACCCGGGCGTGCGGCGAGTCGATCCCGGCCAGCCGGACGGTGCCGCCGGCGGTGAGCGGGCCGAGCAGGCCGGTCACGGTGAGGTCGAACGAGACCGGCGAGGGCAGCAGCGCGGTGCCGGCCAGCCCCGGGTAGGCGTCCCGGGCCCAGGCCAGGTACGCGGCCACGGCTCGGTGCTCCACCACCACGCCCTTCGGACGGCCGGTGGAGCCGGAGGTGTAGAGCACGTACGCCGGGTGCTCGGGGCGCAGCGGGGCGGCCCGGTCGGCGTCGGTCAGGTCGCCGTCGGCCTGGTCGGCGCCGACCTCCCCGTCCAGCACCACCGCGCCGGCGGGCACCAGCGCGGCGGTCTCCGGCAGGGCCAGCACCAGCGTCGGCTCCGCGTCGGCGAGCAGGTACGCGATCCGGCCGGCCGGGTAGCCGGTGTCCACCGGGACGTACGCGGCGCCGGACTTGAGCACGGCGAGGACGGCGACCAGCAGCTCGGGCGAGCGGGGCAGGGCGAGCGCCACCCGGGCCTCCGGGGCGGCGCCCCGGGCCACCAGCACCCGGGCGAGCCGGTTGGCGGCGGTGTTCAGCTCGGCGTACGTGAGCGAGACGCCCTCGCAGACCAGGGCGACGGCGTCCGGAGTGGCAGCGGCCTGCCGCTGCACCCGCTCGATGACCGAGCGGAACGCCGGGGTGGCGTCGTCGCCGTTCCAGGCCCGCAGGACGAGGTCCCGCTCGGCGTCGACGAACAGCGGCAGCGCGGAGACCGGCTGCCCCGGGTCGGCGACGGCGGCGGTGAGCAGCCGCACGTACCGCGCGACCACCGCCTCGGCGGTGGCCCGGTCGAACAGGTCGGTGCGGTAGACCAGGCGGCTCTCGCCGGTGGTGACGTCGAAGGCGAGGTCGTCCTTGGTGGTGCCCAGCTCCACCGGGTCCAGCCCGGAATCGGGGATGAAGTTCAGCGCCGTCTGGAAGATCGGCTGCACGGACGGGTCGCGCTGCGGGGCGACCGCCTCGACGATCCGCTGGAACGGGGTCTGGCCGTGCTCCATCGCGTCCACCAGGCCGGCGCGGACCCGGCCGAGCAGCTCGGTGAAGCTGGGATCGCCGCCGACGTCGCAGCGCAGCGCCACCGGGTTGACGAACATGCCGATCAGCGGGGTCAGCTCGGCGGTGTCCCGGCCGGCGGTGGAGACGCCGACCACCACGTCGGTGTCGCCGGAGATCCGCGACAGCAGGGCGGCGAACCCGGCCAGCAGCACCATGTACGGGGTGGCCGCCGACCCGGCGGCGAGCCGGCCGACCCGGTCGAGCAGCCCGTCGGGCAGGGCGAAACGCACCTCGTCGCCGGCGAAGCCGAGCTGGGCCGGGCGGGGGCGGTCCAGCGGCAGGCCGGTGACCGGCGGCGCCCCGGCGAGCTGGCCGGTCCAGAAGGCGAGCTGGCGGTCCAGCTCCGCGCCGGTGAGCTGGTCGCGCTGCCAGACCGCGAAGTCGGCGTACTGGATGGGCAGCTCGGGCACGGCGGCGGGCGCGCCGGTCAGCGCGGCCTCGCTGAACGCGGCCAGTTCGGCCACCAGCAGCACCGCCGAGTGGCTGTCGAAGACGGCGTGGTGCACCACGAACAGCAGCGTCCAGGCGTCGTCGAGGCGGACCAGCCGGGCCCGCCACAGCGGCGGGGCGTCCAGCGGGATCGGGGTGCGGGCCAGCTCGGTCCGCAGGGCGGCGTACCGGGCGGCCCGCTCGGCCTCGGGCAGGTCGCGCAGGTCGTCGGCGGGCAGCCGGACCGGCTCGTGCTCCCGTACCACCTGCACCAGGGCGCCGTCGTCCATCCGCAGGTGGGTGCGGAGCGCCTCGTGCCGGGCGACGACCCGGCCGACGACCTCGCCGGCGGTGTCGGCGTCGATGCCGGCCGGGAACCGCCACGGGGTGGAGATGTTGTAGACCGGCGAGGCGGTGTCCAACTGGTTGGCCATCCACACCCGCTCCTGGGCGAAGGAGGCCGGGAAGGTCCACTCCCGCGTCATGACGGCACCTCCCGCACGGAGCGGGGACGCATGTCGGTCCAGACGGCGTCCACGTGGGACAGGCACTCCTCGCGGGTGCCGGCGAAGCCGGCGTCGTGCCACCCGGCGGGCAGCTCACGGTCGGCCGGCCAGATCGAGTACTGCTCCTCGTCGTTGCGGACGACCAGGAATCGGGATTCGGCCATCAGTGCTCTCCAGCGCTCTCGGGGGTGTGCGGTTCGGCCATCGCCACGGCGATCCGGCGGGCCCCGGTGAAGGGCTCCCGCCCGTGCGCGGCGGTCATGTTGTCGACCACCAGCACGTCGTCGCGCCGGTAGTCGAAGCGGACGCTGGCGGCCCGGTACGCGGCCCGCAGGTGGTCCATGACGTCGGCGGGGATCTCGCCGCCGTCGCCGTAGTAGGTGTTCGCCGGCAGCCCGTCGGCGCCGAACATGTCCAGCAGCCCCTCCTGGTAGTCCTTCGGGAGGGTGCTCACGTGGAAGAAGGTGGCGTGGTTGAACCAGCGCGGGGTGTCCGAGCCGGGCCGGTGGTGCACCGCGTCGCGCACCGCCCGGGTGCGCAGCCCGTCCACGCCGACCCACTCCAGCCGGATCCGGTTCGCCGCCCCGTACGCCTCGACCTCGGCCCGGTCGTCGGTGCCGAACACGTCCTGCCAGCGGGTGCCGAAGTCGGCGTGGAAGTTGCGCACCAGCATCCAGCGCCGCCGGACGAACTCCTCGCGCACCGCCGGGTCGATCTCGGCGTACACCCGGCGGACGTCGGCGAGCGGGGTGGCGCCGAGGGTGTCCGGCGGGCTGATGCAGTAGAAGAACAGCGTCAACGGCCAGCGCGCCTGGTACGAGTTCTCGTTGTGCAGGAAGATTTCCTCGTCCGGCGGGTAGTCGGTCGAGGTGTAGACCCGGCCCTTGATGGCGTGCCGGGGTGAGGACCGCTCGGTGTAGGTCAGCGGCTCGCCGGAGAACGCCCGGACCACCCGGTCGAAGCCGTCCACCCCGCCGACGTCGAAGCCGCGGAACAGCAGCCCGCCGTGTACGGCGAGGGCGGCGCGCAGCTCCGTCCGCCGCCGGTCGACGAGCTCGGTCAGTGGTGTGCCGTCGTTCTCGACGACCACCGGCAGCGTGGCGATCGTGTCGCTCATTGCTCTGTCACTCCTGTTTCTCGACGCTCAGTCGCGGGGCAGCCGCGGGATGGCGGGGATGGTGGCCGGGGCGGTGTCGTCGGTGGGCGCGACGGTGGCGCGCAGCTCCTCGATCCGGGCCGCCAGGCCGGCGACGGTCGGGGTCTCGAAGAGACTGCGCATCGGCAGCCGTACCCCCGTCGCCTTGCGCATCGCGGCGATCAGCTGGACCGCGACCAGGGAGTTGCCGCCGAGGGCGAAGAAGTCGTCGTCCACGCCCACCTCGGCCACCCCCAGCCCGTCCCGCCAGACCTGGGCGACGGTGATCTCCAGCTCGGTACGCGGCGCGGCGGAGCCGGCGCCGCCGCCGGCCGGGACGGCGGGGGCCGGCTCGTCGGCGGTCTCCAGGCTCCCGGTGGTGACCCGGGAGGCGCGGCCGCGGATGTCGTCGACGGTCCGGGTGGCGATCACCACCTGCGCGCCGAGACCGGCGGTGAGACTGCGGCGGAACGCCTCGGCCCCGTCGACCGGCCGGATGTCCTCGGTCGGCACCCCCGGCTCCGGGGCGGGCGCCTGCACCGGTGCGCCCGCCGTGGCCAGCCCGCCGGTCACCGCGCCCTGGTCGACCCGGCGCAGCACGAAGTCGCTGATCGCGACCAGCTCCCGGCCGTCGGCGTCCCGCAGGGACAGATCGGCGGCGACGACCTCGTCGGTGGCGCTGTCGCGGTGCCGCAGGTGGCTGTGGAACTGCGCCGGCAGGGCGCCGCGCACCACGATCCGCCCGTACGACAGCGGCAGGTAGGTGCCGCTGCCCTGGCCCCGGCCGAACGCGGTGGCCACGTCCAGCAGCGCCGGGTGCAGCCCCCACGAGGGCAGGTCGCCGACCGCCGCGTCGGGCGCGGTGATCCGGGCCAGCTCCTCCCCCTCGCCCAGGTGGTGCTCGGCCAGCGCGGCCCAGCGCGGCCCGAAGGTCAGCATGCTGGTGCGCCCCCGGCCGAACGAGGCGTCGTCGTCCACCCGCCGGCCGGTCACCGCCGGCACCCGCGCGGGCGGGGCCGGCTCGTCGGTCCAGCCGGCCGCGCCGCGGACGTGGGTGCGCAGCTGCCCGGCGGCGAGGCTGCGTACCGCGAAGTCCACGCCGTCCTCGGTGGGGGTCAGCTCGACCCGGTACTGCGCGACCGTGCCGTCGGGCACCGAGAACGGCTCCAGGAAGACCACGTCGCGCAGCTCCACCGCCGCGTCCCCGACCGGGGTGGGCAGCCCGGCGGCCACCGCCGCCCGGACCGACTCCAGGTGGGCGGTGCCGGGCACCACCGGCACGCCACCGATGCGGTGCTCGTCCAGCAGCCAGTGCGTGTCGGCGGAGACCAGGCCGTGCAGGACCACGCCGTCCGGGCCGGTCACCGCCGTGGTCAGCACCGGGTGGTCCACCGGGTGGGTGACGGTGTCCCGTCCGGCGGCCCGGAAGCCGGCCGGCGCGTCGGTCTCCACGGCCATGCCCACCTCGGCCCAGCCACCCCAGTCTTGCGACAGCACCGGCGCCCGGAAGCCCGCGCCGGCCCGGGCGTACGCGTCGAGGAAGCTGTTCGCCGCGCAGTAGTCGACCTGGCCGAAGCCGCCGACCACCGCGGTGATCGAGGAACAGAGCACCACGAAGTCCAGCGGCAGGTCGCCGAAGACCTCGGCCAGGGCGAGGGTGCCGGCGAGCTTCGGCGCGAGCACCCGCTCCGCCTCGGCGCGCTCCTTGACCTCGGCCATGCCACCGCCGGGCAGGCCGGCGGCGTGCACGATGCCGTCGATCCCGCCGAACTCGGCCTCGGCGGCCGCCCGGACCCGGCGCAGGTCGGCCGGGTCGGTGACGTCGGCGGCGAGCACCAGCACCGACGCGCCGGCCGCCTCCATCCGGCGGATCGCCGCGATCGCCCGGCCCGCCCGGTCTGCGCCGCCGTGCACGGCCAGGTGGTCGTCCCACCGCTCGCGCGGCGGCAGGCCGGAACGGGCCAGCAGCACCAGCTTCGCCCGGGCCCGCCGGGCGAAGTCCTCGGCCAGGGTGACGCCGATGCCGCCCAGACCGCCGGTGATCACGTACCGGCCGCCCTCGCGCAGCGCGCCCGGCTCGCCCTCGGCGTCGACGGTGACCTGCTCGTAGCCGGTCACCCAGCGGCGCGGGCCGCGCAGCGCCAGCTCGGCGCGGGCCGGGTCGACCGGCCGGCGCAGCTCGGCGACGAGCGCGTCCACGTCGGACGAGGCCGGGTCGGCGTCCAGCAGCCGGACGGCCAGCCCGGGCAGCTCGGCCGGGAGCACCCGGGCCAGTCCGGCCAGGGTGGCGTGCTCGGGGCGGATGAGGTCGGTGCCGGTCACGTCCCCGATGCCGGCGGTGACCAGGTCGAGGGTGCGGGCGCGCTCGTCGGTGGTCAGCCCGGCCCCGGCGAGCGCCTGCACCAGGTGCAGCGCGCTGAAGAAGCCCCGGTCCTGGGCGGCCCAGGCGGCGGCGACGTCGGTGCCGGCCGGGGCGCCGTCGAGGGCGAAGGCGTGCACCAGCCGCTCCGGCGGGTCGGCGGCGAGCGCCGCCACCAGGGCGTCGTGGTCCTCGCGGGCGCCCGGCCGCAGCCGGTACCCGCCGTCGACCGCCGCGAAGCGCTCGCCGGCGCGTACCACGGTGGGCGTGACACCCGCGGCTCGCAGCGCCGCGACCAGCGCGTCGCCGCGCGGACCGTCGGCCAGGACCAGGCAGCGGCCCAGCGGCGCGGTCCGCGGCTCGGCGGCGGCCTGCCGCCAGACCGGCACGGCGAACCACTCCGGCAGCGGGCGCGGCCCGCGCTGCTCCGGCGCGGCGGGCGCCTGGTCCACCGGGTCCGGGTCCACCCAGTAGCGGCGGCGTTCGAACGGATACGTGGGCAGCGGCACCCGGCGGGCGGCCGGATCGGCGTCGAGCCGCACCCCGACGCCGGCGCACCAGAGCGCGCCGGCGCTGGTGAGCAGGGTGGCCAGATCGCCGCTGCGCTCACCGGGGCCGGGCAGGCTGCCCAGCGGGGTCAGCGCCCGCTGGGCCGGGCCGGCCTTCGCGACCTGCATCCGGGCCAGGTTGGCCAGCTGCCGGCCGGGGCCGCACTCCAGCAACGCCCAGGTGCCCTCGGCGAGCAGCGTGGCCACGCAGTCGCCGAAGCGCACCGGCCGGCGCAGGTGCGCGGCCCAGTACGCCGGGTCGGTGGCCTGCTCGGCGGTGATCCAGCTGCCGGTGACGTTGGACAGGAACGGGATCGCCGGCGGGCGCAGCGGCAACCCCGCCATCAGGGCGGTGAACTCGGCCAGGATCGGTTCCATCATCGGCGAGTGGAAGGCGTGGGAGGTGCGCAGCGCCTTGCTCCTGCCCTTGATCGTCTCGGCGAACGCGGCGACCTTGTCGCTCTCGCCGGCCACCACGCAGGTGCCCGGGCCGTTGACGGTGGCGATGGCCAGCCCCTCGGGCAGGCGCTGCGCGACCACCGACTCGTCCAGCGCCACGGCGAGCATCGAGCCGGCCGGCAGGGACTGCATCAGCCGGCCCCGCGCGGCGACCACCCGCAGCGCGTCCGGCAGGCTCAGCACCCCGGCGACGGTGGCGGCGACGTACTCGCCGATCGAGTGACCGATCATCGCGGCCGGGCGCGCCCCGGCCCGCAGCCAGACGGTGGCGAGGGCGTACTCGACGACGAAGAGGGCCGGCTGGGTGTAGCGGGTCTCGGTGAGCTTCTCCCCCGCCTCCGGGTCGCGGCCGAGGATCAGGTCGCGGACGTCCAGCCCCAGCTCGGGGCGGAGCAGCTCGGCGCACTCGTCCACGATGGCGGCGAAGGCGGGCTCCTCGGCGTAGAGCTGCGCGCCCATCCCGGCGTACTGGGAGCCCTGCCCGGAGAACAGCAGGCCCACGCGGGGCGCGGGGCCGTCGACGACGCCGGACTGGCGGCGGCGCGCGGTGCGCAGCGCGGTCACCGCGTCCGGCAGGTCGGCGGCGACCACGGCGACCCGGTGCGGGTACTCCTGCCGGCCCACCCGCAGGGTGTGCGCCACGTCGGCGAGCAGCTGCGGCCCGCCGTCGGTGCCGCCCTCCAGGTGCTCGGCGAGGCGCAGCACGGCGGTGTCCAGGGCGGTGGCGGTCTTCGCCGACACGTGCAGCAGCTGCGCCGGGCGGACCGCCCGGTCGGCCCGGTACGCCGCCGGCGCCTCCTGGAGCACCACGTGGGCGTTCGTGCCGCCGATGCCGAAGGAGCTGACCCCGGCCCGGCGCGGCCCGCCGTCGGTGTCCCACTTGGTCAACGTGTTCGCCACGTAGAACGGGGTGTCGGCGAAGTCGATCGCCGGGTTCGGCTGCTCGAAGTTGATGCTCGGCGGGATCAGTCCGTGCTCCATCGCGAGCACCGTCTTGATCACGCTGACGATCCCGGAGGGCTGGCTGAGGTGGCCGATGTTGGACTTCACCGAGCCGATGCCGCACCAGCCCCGGTCGTCGGTGTCCCGGGTGTAGACGGCGGAGAGGGCGGCGACCTCGATCGGGTCGCCCATCGCGGTGCCGGTGCCGTGCGCCTCGACGTAGCTGATGCTGCGCGGGTCGATCCCGGCCATCCCGACGGCCTGGGCGATCGCCTCCATCTGCCCGTCGATGCTGGGAGCGGTGAAGCCGACCTTGCCGGCGCCGTCGTTGTTGACGGCGTTGCCGAGCACCACGGCCCGGATGGCGTCGCCGTCGGCGATCGCGTCGGAGAGGCGCTTGAGCAGGGTGACGCCGACGCCGCTGCCCCAGACCGTGCCGTTGGCGGCGGCGTCGAACGGCCGGCACCGCCCGTCCGGCGAGGTGAAGCCCTCCATGCCCAGGTAGCCGACGTGCGGCAGCTCGATGTTGACCCCGCCGGCGAGCGCCATGTCGCACTCGCCGTTGCGCAACGCCTCGCAGGCCAGGTGGAACGCGACCAGCGAGGTGGAGCAGGCGGTGTGCACGGTCAGGCTCGGCCCGCGCAGGTCCAGCCGGTACGACACGTTGGTGGCCACGTAGTTCGGCGAGTTGCCGGTGGCGATGGAGACCGCCCCGTGCGGGCTGCCGCCGACGCGCTTGTTGCGGATGACGTACCGGTGCAGGTAGGTGTTGCCGCCGGTGCCGGCGTACACGCCGACCGCGCCGTCGTAGCGGGCCGGGTCGTAGCCGGCGTCCTGCAACGCGGTGTAGCAGCTCTCCAGGAACAGCCGGTGCTGCGGGTCGGTGATCTCCGCCTCCCGGGCGGTCATCCCGAACAGCCCGGCGTCGAACTCGTCGTACCCGTCGACCAGCGGCGCCCGGTTGACCCACCCCGGGTCGTCGACCTCCTCCACCGTGGCGCCCCGCGCCAGCTGCTCCTCCCGGCTCAGCTCGGTGACCGACTCGACGCCGTCGACCAGGTTGCGCCAGAACTGGCGGACGTCGGCCGCGCCGGGCAGCCGGGCGGCGAGCCCGACGATCGCGATCGGCTCGATGCCGTCGTCGGCGGGGAGGTCGGATGCCATCGGGTTGTCCATCTGCGTGTCCTTCATTGCGCGGTGCCGCCGGGGCGGCGGGGTGGGTTGCGGCGGGTGCGGCTGCGGCGGGCGGCGGCCCGCAGCGCGGCGCGGGCGAGTTCCGGCCGGTCGGCGGCGCCGTCGAGGCTGGCGGCGAGCGCCCGGACGGTGGGGTGGCGGAACAGGTCGAGCATGGTGATCGAGCGGCCGGTGGCGGCGGTGAGCCGGGCGTGCACCGCGGCCAGGGCGAGGGAGTGCCCGCCGATGTCGAAGAAGTTGTCGCTGACCCCGACCCGGTCGGTGTCGAGCACCTCCCGCCAGATGCCGGCGATCAGCTCCTCGGTGTCGGTCAGCCCGCCCGGGCCGGCCGGCATCGGGGTGCGGGGCGCCTCGGCGGCCGCCACGGTCATCGCGCCGAGCTGCGGCGTGCGCACGGTGGGCCGGGGCAGCGCGGCGGCGACCGCGTCGGCCGGCGCGTGCGGGTCGGCGGCGAGCGCGCCGACCAGCTCGGCCAGGTCGGTCAGGAGCGCGTCGATCCGGTCGGTGTCGAACAGGTCCGGGTTGTGGACCACCTCGACGCCGAAGCGGCCGTCGGACTCCACCACGTAGACGGTGATGTCGAAGGGCGAGCCGGGCTTGGGCACCGGTACCGGCACGGCGGTCAGCCCGGTCAGCGCCAGCCGGGGCGGGTCGAAGTTGAGCACGTTGAACAGCACCTGCACCAGCGGCGCGCGGGAGGTGTCCCGGCCGACGCCGAGGGCCTCGACGAGGCGTTCCAACGGCGCGCCCGGGTGGGCGGTGACCTCGTGCAGCTCGGCGGCGCACCGGTCGACCAGCTCGGCGAAGGTGGCCCCGCCGGTACGCAGCCGCACCGGCACGGTGTCGATGAAGAAGCCCACCACGTCGTCGAAGGCGGCCAGCCGGCGGTCGGCGACGATCGCCCCGACCACGTGGTCGTCGCCGCCGGTGAGCCGGCGCAGCAGCTCGCCGAAGCCGGCGAGCAGCACCGCGGCGACCGTGGTGCCGCGCCGGGCGGCCAGGGCGCGGACCGCGCGGTCGGCGGGCTCCGGAAGGCGCACCGCGGCCTCGGCGCCGGCGTAGGTCTGCACCGCCGGGCGGGGCCGGTCGCGGGGCAGCTCCAGCACGGTGGGCACGCCGCGCAGGTGCTCGGCCCACCAGGTGAGGTCCGCCGCGCCCCGGCGGGCGTCACGCCCGGCCCGCCAGACCGCGTAGTCGGCGTACGTGGCGGCCGGCGGCGGCAACGTCGGGGTCGCCCCGGTGACGGCCTGGGTGTACGCGGCGGCGAGGTCGTCGTAGAGGACCGCCTCGGACCAGCCGTCGAAGACCGCGTGGTGCATCGTCATCGCCAGCACGTGCGCGTCGGTGCCGAGCCGGTAGACGGTCACCTGCCAGGGCGGCCCGGTGGCCAGGTCGAAGGCGTGCGCGGCGCCGGCGGCGAGCATCCCGGCCAGCTCCCCCTCGGCGTCGGCGCTGCCGGTCAGGTCGACCACCGGCACGGCCACGTCGGTGGGTTCCGCGCAGACCGCGTACGGCACCCCGGCGGTCTGCGGGATCCGCCAGCGCAGCACGTCGTGCCGCTCGGCGACGGCCCGCAGCGCCGCACCGAGGGCGGCGATGTCCAGCGGGCCGCGCAGCCGGTGCGCGACGGCGATGTTGTACGGGGCGCTGGAGGGGGCGAGCTGGTCGACGAACCAGAGCCGGCGCTGCGGTGGGGACAGGGTGGGCGGGTTGCCGGTGGTCAGCGGCTCGATGTCGGCCGGGTCGGCGGCACGCAGCCGGGCGACCAGGCCGCCGAGGGTGCGTCCGGCGAGCACGTCCCGGATCTCGACGTGCCGGCCCAGCTCGGCGCGGAGCGCGGCGACCAGGCGCATCGCGGCGATCGAGTTGCCGCCGGCGGCGAGGAAGTCGGTGTCCGGGCCGGGAGTCGCACCGAGCAGCCGGGCCCAGATCCGGGTCACCGTCCCCGTCACCGGGTCGGCCGCACCGGCCGGCTCCTCGGCGGTGGGTCCGGCGGTCAGCGCGGCCACGGCCAGGGCGCGCAACGCCGGCCGGTCCAGCTTGCCGGTGACGGGGCTGACCGGCAGGTCGTCGCGGCGCAGCAGCCGGGCCGGCAGCATCGCGGCGGTCAGCCGCGCCCGGGCGTACGCCCGGACCGTGTCGTCGCCGGGTGCGCCGGCCGGGGTGAGGACCGCGACCAGCTCGGTACCGGCCGGCCCGGGCACCGCCTCGACGGCGACCCGGTCGACGCCGGGGGCCTCGGCCAGCACCGCCTCGACCTCGCCCAGCTCGATGCGCTGGCCCCGGATCTTCACCTGCCGGTCGGTGCGTCCGAGGTAGACGATCCGCCCGTCGGCCGCCTGGCGGACCAGGTCACCGGTGCGGTACAGCCGCTCGCCGGGCAGCCCGGAGAACGGGTCGGGGACGAACCGGTCGGCGGTCAGCCCCGGCCGGTCGAGGTAGCCGTCGGCCAGTCCGGGGCCACCGATCAGCAGCTCGCCGGTCTCCCCCGGCGGCACCGCCCGCAGCTCGGCGTCGACGACGTATGCCCGGTGGTTGGGCAGCGGCAGGCCGATCGGCACCGGATCGCTCTCGGCGCCGCTCAGCTCGCCGGTGACCGCGAGCACGGTGGTCTCGGTGGGGCCGTAGCCGTTGAGGAAACGCCGCCCCGGCGCCCAGCGGGCGGCCAGCTCGGCGGGGACCGCCTCGCCGCCGCAGAGCACGGTACGCCAGCCCGGCACGTCGGCCGGGTCCAGCATGGACAGCACGGTCGGGGTGATGAAGCCCCAGTTCACCTCGTGCGCGGCGATGAACCGGGCGAGCCGGGCCGGGTCGGCGCGGTCCTCGGCGCCGAGCAGTTGCACCGCCCCGCCCAGCAGCAACGGCAGGAAGAGGTCCATGGTGGCCGCGTCGAAGCCGAGCGAGGCGATGCCGAGGCTGCGCACCCCGGCGTCGGCGCCGCTGACCGTGGCGCACCCGGTGACGAACTCGACCACGTTGCGGTGAGTGGTCAGCACCCCCTTCGGGCGGCCGGTGGAGCCGGAGGTGAACAGCACGTACGCCGGGTCGCCGGACCGGGCCGGGCAGGGCGCCAGCGGGGCCGGGCCGGCCGACTCGACCACCTCGACGCCCGGCAGGTCGGCCAGCTCGGCCGCCGCGTCACCCACCAGCAGCGACACCCCGGCGTCGGCGACGATCTCGCGTTGCCGCTCGCGGGGGCCGTCCGGCTCCAGCGGCACGTAGCAGCCACCGGCCAGGAGCACCCCGAGCACGTCCACGACCAGCCGGGGCCGGCGCCGGCCGCAGACCCCGACCCGGGTCTGCCGGCCCACGCCGTGGGCCCGCAGCGCGGCGGCCACCCCGGCCGCCCGGCCGATGAGTTCCCGGTAGGTGAGCCGGTCGTCCCACTGGCGGACCGCGACCGCGTCGGGGCAGCGCGCGGCCCGGGCGGCGATCAGGTCGGCCAGCGTCCCGTCCGGCCAGGGCAGCTGCGGCCCGGCGACGGCGCTGATGGACAGGATGTCGGTCACCCGTGCTCTCCCCGGTAGGTGGCTGGATCGGTGATCTGCAGGCGCAGCTCGCTGACGTGTCCGCGCCCGGCGGCGTCCGGCACCCAGGCGTCCGCCGGCGTGGGCAGCAGCTCGGTGACCACCACCGCCACGTCGGAGCCGGTCTTCGCGGCGGCGTCGGCCATGGCGCACAGCGACTGGGCGTACAGCGGGCCGGTCAGGTCGACGTAGCAGGGCTTGACCTCGGTGCCGACCTTGACGAACACCCGTTCGGGCAGGCCGAGGGCCGTCCGGAAGCGGCGCGCCGCGAGGTAGCGCGCGGTCTCGTCGCCGTGCCCGGCCAGCCCGCTGTCGGCCACGGTGGTCCGCCAGGTGCGCCGGGCCACCACCAGCCGGTCGATGGTGATCCGGGGCGTGTGCGGGGCCGGGTCGAGCAGCTTGAAGGTGTCCACCAGCAGCGAGCCGAGCAGGTTGGCGAAGATCTCCATCACCGGCCAGCGGGACCCGTCGGGGAAGACCGCGGTCAGCGCGTCGCCGTCGCGGACCACGGTGACGGCGGTGGCCGGGACCAGCCGGTCGACGTCGCCGCCGCGGGCGGTGTCGATGCCGAGCTGGCGGTCCGCGGGGCCGGTGAGGGCGTACGTGGTGCGGGTGGTCAGCCGGGGCCAGCTCGCCGGGTAGAGCACCCGGAGCCGGGCCGGTCCCAGGTCGGCGTCGAGCGCCGCCCGCAGCGCCGCCGGGTCGGGGTGGAACGGGGTGAGCACCGCGCTGTCGTAGGCGACGGTGGCCGGGTGCAGCTCGCCGAGGACGAGCAGGAACTCGCCCCGGTCGATCGCCTCGGCGGAGACGGCGCTGACCTGGAGGTCGGGGTTGTGGATCCGGGCGGACGGCCAGCCGGGCCGCTCGGCGGGGAAGAGCGCGCGGACCGGGCCGGCCAGGTCCTCGGCGCGCAGCCGCAGCTCCACGGTGCGGGCCGGCAGGTGCCGCAGCCCGAACAGCTGGGCCCACCGGTCGGTGAAGCCGGCCCCGGCGCGGGCGACGGGGCCGTCCGGGGCGATCAGCATCCCCTGGGCCAGCGACCAGATGTCGGCCAGCCGTACCGGACCGTCGGCGGCGAGCTCGTCGTGCAGGTCGGCGAGGATCTCCTCGCAGCCGGCGCCGATCTCGGCGGTGAGCCAGCGGGCCGCCTGGAGGACCACGGCGAGCGGGGCGGCCAGCGCGTCCAGCACGGTGGCGCCGACGGTGACGTCGAGGTCGCGGGCGGTCTCCTCGTAGCAGACGGTGCGCCCGGCGTACATCTGGCCGCTCTGCCGGGTGGCGGGGCGGCCGGTGACCGCGGTGAACCCGTTGTTGAGCGCGGCCAGCGCGGCGCCCAGCCGGTCCGGGTCGCCGGCGGCGGCCGCGACCGCGTCCCGGGCGGCGCGGAGCCGGTCGAAGTCGGCGGCCACCGCCGCCCGCACGGCCTCCTCGCCGATCGCCGCGATCCGCTCGGCCAGCACCCGTTCCGCGTCCGGGCTGTTCGGCAGGTTCGCGTCCCAGGTCAGCTGGCCGCGTTCGACGAACCGGTCCAGCAGCAGGTACCCGTCGTCGACGGTGCGGACATCGCCGTCGGCGCGGGCCCGCTCGGCCAGCTCGACGGCGGCGGTGCGCCCGTCGCAGGACGCCAGCAGCCGGGCCTCCACCGCGGACAGCGGGATCGGCGGGTGCAGCGGCCAGCGCAGCTGCCGGCCCTGGACACTCAGGTGCGGTTGCAGCGCCGGGGCCCACCAGCGGCGGACCGCCAGGTCGTCGGCGAGCCGGTCGGCGTACGCGATCAGTGCCCAGGCCTCGAACCCGACGTGCCGGCGGGTGACCAGCCCGGGTCCGGGCGTCAGCCGGGTACGCGGCTCGTCCGGGTCGAAGGTGCCCCAGCAGACCGGGCCGAAGAAGCCGATTGTCTCGGCCTTGCCGCAGTAGCGCTGCCAGTAGCGCAGCATGCTCAGCTCACGCTTGCGGCGACGCACGTTGCGTACCGCCGGGTCGGTGCGCAGCAGCCCGTCCAGCGCGATCAGCATGTCCGGGTTCTGCCAGGTGACCGCCTCGCGCAGCAGCGGGTCGGCGGCCAGGTCACCGGCCACCGCCGAGGAGTCGGCGAACGCCTCGCGCAGCGCCTTGTCGACGACCTCCGGGGCGACCTCCCCGGCGAGCAGCGCGTCGGCGGCGGCGGCCGCGTCGGGCGCCGCGAAGCGGTCCAGGCCGGCGGCGGGGAAGCCGGCGGTACGCAGCACCAGGTCGCGCCAGACCGACCAGCCGGTGTCGCCGAGGGGGATGCGGTGGCTCATCGGCGAGGCTCCCCGGTGGTGTCGACGATGTGCAGTCGCAGCTCGCTGAGGTACCGGCGGCCGGCGGCGTCGGGCACCCAGGCGTCGTCGGGGCCGGGCAGCATCTCGCCCACCACCAGCGGTACGCCGTCGCCGTGGGTCATGGCCGCCGAGCGGACCATTGCGCAGAGCATGTTGGCGTACCCGGGACTGGCCAGGTCCACGAAGCAGGGCTTCGTCTCGCTGCCGAGCTTGACGTAGACCTGTTCGGGCAGGCCGAGGCGGGCGCGCCAGCGGCGGACGGCGAGGAACCGGTCGCGTTCCCCGGTGGCCGGCCCCAGCCCGCTCTCCCCGACGGTGGTGCGCCAGGTGCGCCGGGCCACCACCAGCCGGTCGATGGTGATCCGGGGCGTGTACGGGGCTGCGGCGACCAGCTTGAACCCGTCCACCGCGTGCGCGCTGAGCAGCTCGGCGAAGACCTCGGTCAGCGACCAGCGCTGCCCGTCGGGGCCGGTGGCCACCAGCCGGTCGCCGTCGGCGGTGACGGTGAGGTCCACCGTGGGCAGCACCCGCGCCCGGTCGGCGCCGGGCGCCGCGCCGAACGCCAACTGCCGGTCGGTCGGCGCGGCGAGGGCCTCGGCGACCCGGCTGGTCCGGCGGGGCCAGTCGGCCGGGTAGAGCAGTCGCAGCCGCCGCCCGCCGACGTCGGCGGCGAGCGCCGCGCGCAGCCGCTCGGCGTCCGGATGGCCGGTGACCAGCGGTGCGGTGTCGAAGGACGCCCAGGCGGCGTGCAGCTCGCCGAGCACCACGGTGTAGTCGCCACGGGCCAGCGCGGCGCTGTCGGTGGCGCAGATCTGCAGGTCGGGGCTGTGCAGCCGGGCCAGCGGCCAGTCCGAGGGGCCGGGCGGCGGGAAGGCGGCGTCGACCCGGTCGACCAGGTCGGCGACCGCGACCCTCACCTCGGTGGTGTCGGCGGACAGGGCGTCCAGCCCGAACAGCCCGGCCCAGCGGGCGGCGAAGTCGGCGGCGACCCGGTCCACCGGCCGCTCCCCGTCGCCCCAGAACAGCCCCTGGGCCAGGAACCACAGGTCGGCCAGGGACACCGGGGCGTCGCCCGGCCCGCCGCGCAGGTCGTCGTAGAGCTCGCGGAACACCGCCGCGTACGCCTGCTCCAGCGCGCCGACCAGCCAGCGGGCGGCGCGCAGCAGCACGTCGAGCGGGGCGGCGATCCCGTCCAGCAGCGGCCGGCCGAAGATCACGTCGAGGTCCCGGCTGGTGTCCTCGTAGCAGAGGGTCCGGCCGGCGTACATCTGGCCGTCGCGGCGCCGCGCGGCCTGCCCGGTCAGCCCGGTGAAGGTGGCGTCGAGCGCGTCCAGGGCGGCCCGTAGCCGCCCCGGCTCACCGGCGGCCGCGGCGACCGCGTCCCGGGCGGCGACGAGCCGGTCCAGCCCGGCCCGGGCGCCGGCCCGTACGGCCTCGTCGCCGATCGCGTCGATCCGCTCGGCCAGCACCCGTTCGGCGTCCGGGCTGACCGGCAGGGCGGCGTCCCAGCTGATCAGCTCCCGCTCGACCAGCCGGTCGAGCAGCGCGTAGCCGTCTTCGGGGCGGCGCAGCCCGGCGGCCGGGTCGCGGACCAGCTGGTGGGCGGGGCGGCCGTCGGCGGCGGCGAGCAGGGCCGCCTCCACCGGGGTGAGGGTGACCGGTGGGCGGCCGGGGCGCAGCACGGTCCGGCCGCGCAGGCTCAGGTGCGGGGCGAGCAGCGGCGGCCACCACCGGCGGACGGCCAGGTCCCCGGCGAGCCGGTCGGCGTACGCGGCCAGCGCCCAGGACTCGAACGGCACCCAGCGGCGGCGGGTCAGGTCGGGCCCGGGACGGACGTCGGCCATCTCGGCTCGCGTCGGGTCCACGGTCACCCAGCAGCCGGGGCCGAAGAAGCCCACGGTCTCGTTCTTGCCGCAGTAGCGCTGCCAGTACTTCAGCAGGGCCCGTTCCCGGTCCCGGTGCTTGTTGTTGCGCCGCGGCTCGGGGCCGCCGGCGACCAGCGCGTCGAGGATGACCAGGGCGCCCCGGTTCTGCCAGGTGACCGCCTCGCGCAGCAGCGGGTCGGCGGCCAGCTCGGCGAGCCGCCGGGCGGCGGCCGAGGTGGCCTCCGCGAACTCCTTGTCGAAGCGTTCCTCGCCGGTGCCGGTGGCGATCAGCTCGTCGGCGGCCGCGGCGGCCGACGGCGCGGCGAACATGGTCAGCCCGTCGGCGGGGAAGCCGGTGGTGCGCAGGACCGCGTCCCGCCACACCGACCAGCCGGTCTCGCCCAGCGGCACCCGGTGCGCCCCGGTCGACCCGGCACCCTCCGCACCCTCCGCACCGGCAGCGCCGCCTGCGGCAACGCCGGACGCGGCAGTACCGGACCCGGCGGCGGCCGAAGCGGCGGCGGCCGGCGCGGCGACAGCACCGGCCAGGTCGGCGCGGATCGCGGCGAGCAGCTCGGGCAGCCGGTCGGTGAGGAAGAAGTGCCCGCCGTCGATCTCGTGCAGGGTGAACCCGGCGGCGGTGTGCGCGGCCCACGCGGCGCTCTGCTCCCGGCTGACCGCCCGGTCGTGCCGGCCGCTGAACGCGACGAGCGGCACCGGCAGCGGCTCGCCGGGGACGTACCGGTAGCTGTCCACCCGGCCGAAGTCGGCGCGCAGCAGCGGCAGCAGCAGCTGCACCAGCTCGGGGTGTTCCAGCAGCTCGGCGGGGAGCCCGCCGCCGGCGCCGAGGCGGCGCAGCAGCTCGTCGTCGTCCACCCGGGACAGCCCGTCGAAGAGGCTGGGGGCGGTGACGTGCGGTGCCCGCGCGCCGCCGACGTAGAGCCGCAGCGGCAGCGGGCGGCCGGTGCGGCGCAGCTCGCGGACCACCTCGAAGCCGACCCGGCCGCCCATCGAGTGGCCGTAGATCGCGTACGGGCGATCGGCCCGACCGGCGATGGCGGCGGCGACGTCGGGCACGGTGAACCGGGGGTCCTCGCTGATCCGGTTCTCCCGGCCGGGCAGCTGCACCGCGAGCACCTCGACGTCCGGTCCGATCCCCTCCTGCCAGCGCCGGAAGGCGCTCGCGCCGGCCCCGGCGTAGGGCAGGCAGAACAGTTGCACCGGCGCCTGGGGTCGGCTTCCGGGCGAGACGAACCAGTTCACCGCGCGCCTTTCTGAGGGGGGTCGATCCAGTACCGCCGGCGCTGGAACGGGTAGCCGGGCAGTCCGGTGCGGCGGACGCCCTCGTCGGGGTGCAGCGCGGCCCAGTCGACGTCGCGGCCGGCGACCCAGTCGGCGGCGAGGTCTCGCAGCCGGCCGGCCGGGCCGGCGATCCGGGTGTCGGCGTGCAGCAGCTCGTCCAGCGCGGCGATCGCGCCGGCCGGGGCGGTGGCGACCACCGCCGCCCGGCAGTCGAAGGCCCGCCGGCCCAGCGCCAGGGTGGCGGCCACCTCGGACAGCACCGGTGCCGCGCCGGCCAGGTGGGCCCGCAGCCGGGTGAGCGCCGCGCGCAACGCCCCGGGGGTACGCGCCGAGACCGGCAGCAGGTACGCGACCCCCTCGGGCGCCTCGACCGGCTCGACCGGCGGGGGCTGCTCGACCACCACGTGCGCGTTGGTGCCGCCGAGGCCGAACGAGCTGACCCCGGCGACCCGGCGCGGGCCCGGCGGCCAGTCGCGCGCCTTGGTCGGCACGTAGAACGGGCCGCCGGCCAGGTCGATCTCCGGGTGCGGCCGGGTGAAGTGCAGGTTCGGCGGGATCACCCCGTGCTGCACGGCGAGCACGGTCTTGATCAGCCCGGCCACGCCGGCTCCGGCGTCGAGGTGACCGATGTTGGTCTTGACCGAGCCGAGCGCGCAGGACTCGGCGGGGGCGGCCCCGCCGTACACCTCGTGCAGCGCGGCGACCTCGATGGCGTCGCCGAGCGGCGTACCGCTGCCGTGGGCCTCGATGAAGCGGACCTCGCCGGGCGCGACCTCGGCGGCGGCGAGGGCGTTCGCGACGGCGGCGGCCTGCCCGGCGGGGCCGGGGACGGCGAAGCCGGCCCGGTCGGGCCCGTCGTTGGTGACCGCCCAGCCGGGCAGCACCGCGTAGATCCGGTCGCCGTCGGCCTGGGCGTCGGCGAGGCGGCGCAGCGCGACGACCCCGACGCCGGAGCCGAACCCGGCCCCGTCGGCGGCCTCGTCGAAGGCGCGGCAGCGGCCGTCGGGTGAGGCGAGGCCGCCCGGGGTGTGCCGGTATCGGGGCCAGGTGACGTTGACGCCGCCGGCGAGGGCGAGGTCGCACTGGTAGTCGGCGAGGCTCTGCGCGGCGAGGCAGACCGCGACCAGCGAGCTGGAGCAGGCGCTCTGCACGGCGACCGCCGGCCCGGTCAGTCCCAGCCGGTACGCCACCTGGCCGGGCAGGTGGTCGGTGAACTGCCGCCCGATCAGCCGGGCCTCCCAGTCGTCCGGGTCCACGTCGCCCACCACCGCCGGGTTGTCCAGCAGGTGGAACAGGAAGTACCGGTTGGCCGAGGTGGCCGAGTAGACCCCGACCAGCCCGGGGAACCGGGTCGGGTCGTGCCCGGTGTCCTCCAGCGCCTCCCACGCGGTCTCCAGGAAGAGCCGGTGCTGCGGGTCGGTGCGGGCGGCCTCCTGCTCGCCCATGGCGAAGAACTCGGCGTCGAAGTCCGCGACGCCGTCGAGCCGGCCGGCGGCCCGGACGTGCCGGGGGTCGGCCCGCAGGCCGGGCCCGATGCCCAGGGCGGCCAGCTCGCCGTCGCTGTGGTCGTGGATCGAGTCGACCCCGGCGCAGAGGTTCCACCAGAAGGTGGCCAGGTCGGGGCCGCCCGGGAACCGCCCGGCGAGCCCGACCACGGCGATCTCGTCGCCGGTGTACTCGCGGGCGGCGACGGTCGGCGCGGCCGGGGTGGGCAGGCTCGGCGCGGGGGCGGGTGCGGCCGGCCGGTCACCGGTGGCCGCCGCGTCGAGCAGCCGGGCCTGCGCCGCCACGGTGGGGTGCGCGAAGAGCCGCACCATCGGCAGCGCCACCCCGAACCGCTCGGCGAGGCGCTGCTGCACCTGGCCGAGCAGGAGGGACTGGCCGCCCGCGTCGAAGAAGCTCTCCTGCCGGGCGACCGCCTCGCGGCCGAGCACCGCGCACCAGATGTCGTGCACCGCCCGCTCGGTCTCGGTCCGCGGGCCCTGCCCGGCCGGGACGTCCCGGGGCGGGTCGGGCAGCGCCCGCTCGTCGACCTTGCCGGTGACGGTGAGCGGGAAGGCGTCGAGCGCGACCACCGCGCGGGGCAGGGCGTACTCCGGCAGCCGTCGGGCGAGGGCGGCGCGCAGGGCCGCCGGGTCGAGGGGCCCGCCGGCGGGTGTCGCGTACGCCAGCAGCTCGCCGTCGCGGGCGATGGCCCGGACGGCGGCGACGCCGGGCTGGGCGGCGAGGATTGCCTCGATCTCGGTCAGCTCGACCCGGAACCCGCGCACCTTGACCTGCCGGTCGAGCCGGCCGAGGCAGACCAGCTCGCCGCCGGGCAGCCGCGCGCCGAGGTCCCCGGTGCGGTACG
This sequence comes from Micromonospora purpureochromogenes, assembly GCF_900091515.1. Taxonomy (NCBI): domain Bacteria; kingdom Bacillati; phylum Actinomycetota; class Actinomycetes; order Micromonosporales; family Micromonosporaceae; genus Micromonospora; species Micromonospora purpureochromogenes. The sequence continues at coordinate 4,290,424 of NZ_LT607410.1, forward strand.
CCCGGGTGACGCCGTCGTCCTCGAGGCTGAACCGGTCGCTGTCCTGCCCCAGGTAGCCCGGGGCGAGGTACCGGCTGCGTACCACGATCTCGCCGGTGTCCCGGTCCAGCGACAGCTCGTACCCGGGCAGCGGGGTGCCGATCGGCAGCGGCCCGGTGGCGCTCGGGTCGGCCTGGGCGAACGGCAGCGGGTGCCGGGCGGCGAAGGTCATCTCGGTGGCGCCGTAACCGTTGACCAGGACGCAGTCCGGCGCGAACCGGTCCCGACCGCGCGCGGCGTCGGCGTGGGTGGCCTGCTCGCCGCCGAGCAGCACCACCCGCACGGAGTCGAGCCGGCGCGCGCCGAGGGTGTCGAGCAGGAACCGGTAGACCGTCGGGGTGGAGTGGTAGACGGTCACCCGACGCCGGAGCAGCTGGTCGGCGGCGTGGGCCAGCCCGTGCCGGCGCAGGTCCACCGGGACGACGGCGGCGCCGGTGAGCAGGGCCGGATACAGGTCGGGGATGGCGGCGTCGAAGCTGAACGAGGCGAGCAGGCTGAGCCGGTCGTCCGGGCCGAGGGCGAGGTCGCGGATCTGGTTGTCCACGACGTGCGCCAGGTTTCGGTGGGTCTGCGCGACGGCCTTGGGCGTGCCGGTGGAGCCCGAGGTGAACAGCACGTACGCCGGCGCGTCCGGGTCGACCGGCACGGGACGCAGCGGGGCGGGCCCGATCCCGTCGAGCACGATCACGGGCGTGCCGGGCCGGTCGGCGCACAGCCGCTCGGCCAGTTCCCGGTGCGCGGCGGCGCAGGCGACGGCGCGCACGTCGGCGGCGGCGAGCAGGTGGCACAGCCGCGCGTCCGGGAACCCCGGGTCCAACGGCACGTACGCGCAGCCGGTGGCGAGGGCGCCGAGGACGGCGGCGACGGTGGGCGCGCCGTGCCCGGTGAGCAGGGCGACCCGGTCGCCGGCGCGCAGGCCCGCGGCGGTGAGCGCCGCGGCGTGGCCACCGGCGCTGCCGGCCAGCTCGGCGTAGTCGACCTCGTGGGTCTCGCCCAGGATCGCCGGCCGGTCGGGATGGGCGGCAGCGACGTCCACGAAACGCTGGATGATCATTGGTTGCGCCATCTCAGCGAGTCGGCTCGACTCCACTGTGGACAGGCGCGCAGGCATCGACAATTGTGATCATGATCCCCCCCAGGACTTCACAATGGAGCCAGAATAGGCCTCGATGCCTCCTGGAACAGGCCATTGATCGGAGTCAGCCCGAAGGGGCCACGGCGCCTCGGTGATCGGGCGTCGAAATTCGGCCGATCATCCCCCTAGCGCGGAGAGGAGTTTCAGCCTAAGGGGATTTCAGCGAGCAAATTTCCGGCGAAAGGGGTCGCAGGCCGGGGATCTTCCACCCAGACGGCTCCCGTAACGGCAGCTCAGACGGGGTGCGCAGTGGCGGCGACGTCACTCATCGTACGGCCGCGGCGGCGCTGGATCGACGTCCCTGGTGAAACTTTTCGGCAACTGCGCCACCAGGTCCTGGAACTCGCCGACCGTGACCGCCTCGCGCAGGGTGGCGAAGACCGCCCGGACTCCGACCTGGGCGGTGGCCGGCTCGACGCCGGCCCGGTCGGCCACCCGGCGCAGGAACTCGACCGGCCCGAAGGTCTCCGCCGCGCCCGGCGTGGTCTCCGGCGGCGGCCCGGCCAGGTATGCGCTGAGCTCGTCCGGGAGCTGGGCGCTCAGGTCGTCGACCTCCCCGGCCTGGACCCGCTCGGCCACCGTCACCAGCACGGCACGGGCGATCGCGGCGGCCCGCTCCGGCGGCAACTCTGCCCGCCGGGCGACCGCGTCGACGAAGAGGGGAAAGCGCACCCGGTCCTCCTCTCGCTCCGCCGATCGGCCGCACCTCCGACCCGGCGTCCGCGGGTCGTCCGTCGGAAGTCCGACCCTCGGCGGCCGTCCCGCCCAGTCGGGAATCCGACCGCGGTTACCCGCCCCGGCGGGGCGCAAACGACCGCCGCACCCGACCGGTTCCGGCCCGGCTCACGCCCGCCGGAGGAGCGGGGAACCGCCGCGTCGGCATCGACTCGTGGCGCAGCACCCGCGAGTCGCTCACGCCAGCAGGGCCCGCCGGCGCAGGTCGTCGAAGATGATCCGGTCGACCGGGGAGACCTGGTCCCGGTCGGCGTACCCGAGCCAGGCCACCTCCTCGATCTCGTGGTCCGGCCGGGGCTCGCCGTGGTGCTCGGCGGTGTAGCAGGTCATCCGCACCAGCGTGCCCGCCGGGTGGCCGTGCGCCTGGGCGGTGAACGTGCCGACGTGCACGGCCGTCTCCGCGTCGATCACCACACCCAACTCCTCGGCGATCTCGCGGGTCAGCGTCTCCCGGTCGGTCTCGCCGGGCTCGCGCTTGCCGCCGGGCAGGTACCAGAGGTCCCTGCCCCGGGACCGGGTGCTGAGAATCCGGCCGTGCTCGATCCGGATCCAGGCGATCTTGTCGATGGGGTCCACGGGCGGTCCTCCGGTGCGGGCGGGCACCCACCATAGACGGCGTCCCGGACGGGCCGGGTTTGGCGGCGGGGACCGGCGGGGCAATCGGAGCGCACGGCATGCTCCCGGAGGGAGGGACACGAATGGGCTGGTGGCGCAACCGGCGGCGGCGGACGCCGCCGGAGAACGTGGCCGAACTCCTGTCCAGCAGCGGGCCGTTCCGGGTCGCCAGCGAACAGGTGGAGATCGGCGACTGGGAGACCGTCCGTCGGTGGCTGCGCGAGCTCGATCCGGACCTGGGGCAGCAGGTCTTCGTGCACCGCCCTTGGGGCACGGTCGCCGCGGTCAGCGACCACCGCGATCCGGTGGCCGTGGTGATGTCGGATGCCGAGGGACGTCCGTGGGCCGCCTACGTCCCCGGCGCGGACCACCGCGAACACCTCACACCCGAGCAGGTCGAGTCGGTGATGCTGGCGGCGCTCACCTCGGACGGGCCTCCGGCCGGCCCCGACTGGCGGCGGCTGGACTGACGGCCGCGGCCTCCCCGCGATGGACCTCCCACCGCCCCGCACCGCCCCGCACCGGCCCGCACCGCCTGGGAGCTGGCAGCCGAGGGCGGGACTTCCGGCCCGTGCGGCCGGTCCCTGCGCCCCTGCCCGGTCCGACCCGCCGCGCCTAGCGTCGAGGGCGGACACGAGGAGGTCGCCATGCGGACGTGGCAGGTGCAGGACGTGATGACGACGGACGTCGCGGCGGTTCGGGAGGGCACCGCGTACCGGGAGATCGTGGACGTGCTGACCGGCCGGCACGTCACCGCGGTCCCCGTGGTGGACGGCGCCCGGCGGGTGCTCGGCGTGGTCTCCGAGGCCGACCTGCTGCACAAGGTGGAGCTGCTCGGGCAGCCGCACGAGCGGCGGATCCTTCCCGGCCGCCGGCACCGCGAGGCGCGGATCAAGGCCGGCGCCACCCTGGCCGCCGACCTGATGACCACCCCCGCGGTCACCGTCCCCGCCGAACTGTCCCTGGTGGAGGCGGCGAGCATCATGGACAAGCGGCAGGTGAAGCGGCTGCCGGTGACCGACGACCTGGGTCGGCTGGTCGGCATCGTGACCCGGGGCGACCTGCTCAAGGTGCACCTGCGCCCGGACGCGGACATCCGCCGCGACGTGGTCGACGACGTGCTGCGCCGGGTGCTGGGCGTCGGCGACGACGTGGTGGAGGTGACCGTGCACGGTGGCGTGGTCACCCTCACCGGTCAGCTCGACCGCTGGTCGACGGTGCACCTGGCGCTGCGGCTCACCGCGCAGGTCAGCGGGGTAATCGAGGTGGTCGACGCGCTCGGGTACGCGGTCGACGACGCGCCGTTCGCCGCCCTGCGTGCCGGCGGCGCCACCCCGGCCGGCATCGCCTGACGGCGCTGCGAACCGTCGCGCCCGACTCCGGCCGGCTCGGATCGGTGGTCGACCCGCGCCGGCCGGGTCGGGCGCCGCTCACCCCTCAGCGAGGGTGTCGAGCAGCAGCGAGGCGGTCCAACTGAACGCCGCCGAGCCGAGCCCCGCCGCGGTGTCCGGGTGGAAGTACTCGTGGCAGCCGCCGGTGGCGACCAGCGCCAGCATCGACTGGCGCAGCCCGGCGGCCAGGTCCGGCCGGTGGTGCGCCCGCAGCCCCCGCCAGAGCAGCCAGTTGGTGTTCATCCAACTGGGACCGCGCCAGTAGCGCAGCGGCTCGAAGTCCGGCGCGCTCCGGTCGTGGGTGGGCAGCGGACGCGGCATGCGCGGGGCCAGGCCGAACCGCGCCGAGCACGCCTCGGTCAGCACCGCCCGCACCTGGCGCGCCGGCAGGTCGGGCAGGATCAGCGGCATCAGCCCGAGCACGGTACGGGTCGGGACCAGCCGGTCGGTGCGCAGGTCGCGCGGGTGGAAGGTGCCGGTGACCGGGTCGTAGAGCCGGCGGACCACGGCCTCGGTGATCCGGGCCGCGCGGTCCCGGTGCGGGCCGGGATCGGCCCCGACCACGGCGGCGATCCGAGCCAGGGCCTGCTCGGCCGCGCCCAGCGCCGCGTTGAACAGCGGACACTCCACCAGGAACGGATGCCACCCGGCCAGCGCCTGGTCCGTGTAGCGACGGTCGCGGTAGGAGGCGACGATCGCGACGTACCGCGCGTAGTCCAGGTCCGTGGGGCGGTGCGCGGCGTCGGCGTGCGCCGTGTCGTGCCGACGGTACGCCCGCATGACGGCGGCGTCGGCCGGTACCGCCGCCATCGGCGCATCCCAGGCCGGGCTGTTGTCCAGGCCGGACTCCCAGGGGTGCACGATGGCCGCCAGCCCGGCCCCGCCGACGTCCCGCCGGCCGGTGAGGTAACGCTGCTGGGCGACCAGCCTCGGGTACAGCCAGCGCAGCGCCTGGGCCGACGCCTCGGAGGGGGCACGGCGGTGCACCAGCCAGGCCGCCTGGGCGTGCACCGGCGGCTGGACGATGCCGGAGGTGGCGGCGGCCGGGGCGCCCTCGGCGCCGGCGGAGCCCCAGAACTCCGGCCCGGGGAAGTACGAGCCGACCCGCAGCGCCGGGTTGAAGACGATGTGCGGCACCCGCCCGTCGGCCCACTGGGCGGCGAACAGGGTACGCAGCTCCCGCCAGGCCCGGTCGGGGCGGACGTGGGCCAGCCCGATCGCGATGAACGCCGAGTCCCAGCTCCACTGGTGCGGGTAGAGGGTGCGCGAGGGCACCGTGTGGTCGTGCTCCCAGTTGGCGTCGAGGGTGGCGATGGCCAGCCGGCGCAGGTCGGCGAGGTGCCCGGCGGGCGCCGGACGGGCCGGCGCGCCGGCCCTCGGGGCGGGGCCGCCGTCCGGGTCGTCGGCGGGGGGCGCGCCGAGGCCGGACGGGCCGGCGGCGCCGGTGCTCACGCCGCCGCCTGCCGGGGCTGGGCGTGCCGGAGCACGGTCGCCGCCTGTTGCAGCGCCCGGACCGGGTCGCCGCGCAGCCGGCACTCCAGCGCCAGCCAGCCCGGGTAGCCGATGTCGCGCAGCGTGCGCAGCAGCGCCGGCCAGTCCAGGTGCCCGGCGCCGGGCTGGAACCGGTTGGAGTCGCTGACCTGCACGTGCCCCAGGTACGGCGCGGCGGCACGCAGGGCGGCGTGCACGTCGTCCTCCTCGATGTTCATGTGGAAGGTGTCGGCGACCACCCGCACCGAGGGCAGGCCGACGGCGGCGCAGAGCGTGACCGCCTCGTCGAGCCGGTTGACCATGTGGTCCTCGTACCGGTTGAGCGGTTCCAGGAAGAGGGTGACGCCCTCGGCGCGGGCGTGCTCGCCGAGGTCACCGAGGGCGTCGACGAGCACCTGCCGGTCGCCGCCGGGCGGGCGGGGCGGCTCGAACGGGGGCAGCCGGCGGGAGAACATCCCCCACGCGGCGGGGGTCATCGCGCCGATCCCGCCGAGTTCGGCGATCACGGTGAGCTGGGAGCGCAGGTTGGCGACCGCGTCACGGGAGCGCGCCGGGTCGAAGTCGCCGATGAAGTGGTCCATCTCCACGCAGACGGTGGGCATGACCACCCCCTCGGCGCGGGCCCGGCGCAGCTCCGGCAGCCGGCGGGCGAGGGCGAGGTCGCCCCGGCCGCGCAGCTCGATGCCCTGGTAGCCGAGGGCGGTGGCGAGGGCGAACTTCTGGGGCAGGCTGGTGCCGGGGAGCAGTTGCTCCTGGCAGGCGAGCGGGATGGACATCAGAACTCCAGCACGACTTGTAGGACGTCACCGGCACCGTGGTCGAGCAACGCGAGCGCGTCGGCCACCGCGCGGGCGTCCACGACGTGGCTCACCAGCGGCAGCGGGTCGACGCTGCCCTCGGCCACCAGGTCCATGAAGGTGTGGGCGATGCGGGTACCGGACCACCGGCCGGCCAGGCCGGGCGCCGGGGCGGGTCCGGAGACCTGGGCCGCCACCAGCTGGATCCGGTTGTGGTGGAACTCCTCGCCGAGGCCGAGCCCGTCGGCCTGGCCCTGGTAGAAGCCGCCGGCCACGACGCGGCCGGCGTGGGTGGTGGCGCGGATCGCCTCGTGCAGCGCCGGGTACGCCCCGGACAGCTCCAGGCAGACGTCCGCGCCCCGGCCGGCGGTGGCCTCGCGCAGCACCGCGGCGGCGGAGTCGACACCGGCGTCGACGGTGCGCCGGGCCCCGAGGCGGGCGGCCCGTTCCAGCCGGGCGGGCACCTGGTCGACGGCGACCACCCGGGCCCCGGAGAGGCTGGCCAGCCGGGTGGCGAGCAGCCCGATGACGCCCTGCCCGAAGATCCCGACCCAGTCGCCGAGGTGCAGGTCCCCGGCGAGCACGGCGGTCAGCGCGATGGCGCCGGGGCGGGCGAAGACGGCGGCGAGCGGGTCGAGCCCGGGGGCGAGCGGGTTGACCGCGCCGGCCGGCAGGACGGCCTCGGCCCGGTGCCCCCAGATGCCCCAGACGAGCTGGCCCGGATGTCGGTCGGCCACGTCGTCGGCGACCTCGACGATCTCGCCGACCTCTTCGTAGCCGAACCCGACCAGCGGGTACGGCACGGGGGTCTGCCGGGGGACGAACATCCGGCTGGTGTCGTCCCAGTCCTTGCTGAGCCGGGGGTTGCTCCCGCGGAACAGGGTGAGCTCGGTGCCAGCCGAGATGCCGGAATAGCAGGTGCGGACCCGGACCTGGCCCGGGCCGAGCGGATCGGTGGGGCAGGGCTCGAGGCTCACGCGCCGCGGCCCGGCCAGCGAGACAACCCAGTTGCCCATGGCGCTACTCCCGGGACGTACCGGGCTCAATCTTAACAAAAAATCGTTATATGTCTTGTGATTGATCAATCCAGCACGTTGAATCCCTCATGTACCCTTCGAGAGGAGTGCCACAGATGTCATCCCCTCCGATGCGGATGCTGGCCGCCACCCTGATCCTCGCAGTAACCGGGGCGAGCCTGCTGGCCTGCAGCGACGACGAGTCGAAAAGCGACAGTTCCGAAATAACCGTCTGGAGCCTGGAGGACGTGGCCGACCGGGTCACCGCCACCAAGGCGATCATCGCCGACTACACGGCCAAGACCGGCGTGAAGGTCAAGCTGGTCACCGTCAACGAGGACCAGTTCCCCTCGCTCATCGCCTCCAGCGCCGCCGCCGGGGAACTGCCCGACGTCGTCGGGTCGGTGTCGCTCGCCGGCATCCGCACCCTCGCCGGCAACGAGCTGCTGCATCCCGACGCCAACAAGGAGATCGTCGACAAGCTGGGGCGGGACACCTTCTCGCCACGGGCCCTGGAGCTGACCTCCGACGACGGGAAGCAGCTCTCGGTACCCAGCGACGGGTGGGGGCAGCTGCTGGTCTACCGCAAGGACCTGTTCGACGCCGCCGGCCTGCCCGCCCCCGACACGTACGAGAAGATCGCCGCCGCCGCGGCGAAGCTGAACACCGGCGGGGTCGCCGGCATCACCGCGGCGACCGCCCCGGGCGACGTCTTCACCCAGCAGACCTTCGAACACCTGGCGCTGGCCAACAACTGCCAGCTCACCGACGACTCCGGCGCGGTCAAACTCGACTCACCGGAGTGCGTGGAGGCGTTCCGGTTCTACGGCGACCTGATGCGCAACCACTCCGTCAAGGGCGCGCAAGACGTCGACACCACCCGGGCCACCTACTTCGCCGGCAAGGCCGCCATGCTGATCTGGTCGCCGTTCATCCTCGATGAGCTGGCCGGGCTGCGCAACGACGCCAAGCCGACCTGTCCCCAGTGCGCGAAGGATCCGAGCTGGCTGGCGAAGAACAGCGGCTTCGTCACCGCCATCAAAGGCCCGAACGGCGCCGAGCCGGCCCAGTACGGCGAGATCAGCTCCTGGGCGGTGCTCGACGGCGCCGCCGCCGACCCGGCGAAGTCCTTCGTGGAGTACCTGCTCTCCGACGGCTACCCGCGCTGGTTCGGCATGTCCCCCGAGGGGCGCTTCCCGGTCCGCAAGGGCACCGCCGACGACCGGGAGAAGTTCCTCACCGCCTGGAACACCAGCCAGGCCGGGGTGGACGCGAAGAAGCCACTCTCCGAGGTGTACGGCGACGAGGTGCTGACCGGCCTGCGCACGAGCCCGGACACCTTCCAGCGCTGGGGCCTGACCCAGGGCCAGGGCAAGCTGGTTGGCGCGATCCTGGGCGAACTGCCCGTACCCAGGGCCCTCGCGGACGTCGTCGGCGGCAAGAGCGACGCCGGCGCGGCGGCCGCCCGGGCGAAGAAGGACGTGGAGGCCATCAAGGCGGGCGTCAATTGACCACCGCGCCGCCGGAGACCGGCCGCTCCCCCACCCGGGAGCGGCCCGGCCCCGGCCGCCGACGCCCGCTCACGCTGCGCCGCCGGGAGTCGCGCGCCGGGCTCGCACTGGTTACGCCGACCCTGCTCGTCGTGGTCGCGGTGATCGGCATCCCGATCGTCTGGACGGTGGTGCTGGCCTTCCAACGGGTACGCCTGGCCACCCTGCGCAAGACCGGGCTCTTCGGTGAGCTGACGCTGAGCAACTTCGACCGGGTGCTGAATACGCCGGGCTTCGCCGACACCCTCTGGACCACCGTTCTCTACAGCCTCGGCGGCACCCTCGGGTCGATCGCGCTCGGTCTCGCGGCGGCGCTGGTGGTCCGCCGGCCGTTCCGGGGCCGAACGCTGGTCCGGGCCTCGATGCTGCTGCCGTACGTGGCGCCGGTGGTCGCGGTGGCCTTCGTCTGGCAGGTGATGCTCGACCCCCAGCTCGGCATCGTCAACGACTGGGGGCAGCGCTTCCTCGGTTGGGACGCCCCGATCCCCTTCCTGTCCCAGGACTCGACCGCCCTGGCCACGGTGATCGCGTTCGAGGCGTGGCGCTACTTCCCGTTCGCCTTCCTGTTCCTGCTGGCCCGGCTCCAGGCGGTCCCCGGCGAGCTGGAGGAGGCCGCCCGGGTGGACGGAGCCACCCCGACCCAGCGGTTCCGGCACATCCTGCTGCCCCAGCTGATGCCGGTGATCGCCCTGCTGGGGGTGCTGCGATTCATCATGACGTTCAACAAGTTCGACGACGTCTACCTGCTCACCGGCGGCTCCGCCGGCACCGAGGTGGTCAGCGTCCGGGTCTACCAGTTCCTCACCGCGCGGACCGACATCGGGGCGGCGGCGGCGCAGGCCGTCGTGCTGGCGGTGGTGCTGATCGTCTTCGTCGCGATCTACCTGCGCTTCTTCGCCGGACGCAGGGAGGCGTGATGGACCGCGACCAGGTCGAGACCGTCTCGCTGCGCTGGCTGCGCCGGCTGGTGATCGCCGCGTTCCTGCTGGTCACCGTGCTGCCGTTCTGGTACATGCTGGTGCTCTCGGTGCGCCCCATCGAACGGCTTTTGCTCGACCCCGGCTCGCTGTGGGTGCCGCTGGGTGAGCTCACCGTGGCCACGTACACCGAGGTGTTGAAGGCCGCCGAGGACGGCGGCCAGGGTTTCCTCACCTTCATCCGCAACAGCGGCCTGGTCGCCCTGGCCGCGACGCTGCTGACGCTGCTGGTGGCGATCCCCGGCGCGTACGCCGTCTCCCGGCTGCGGTTCTTCGGCCGCCGCCAGGTCAACGCCCTGTTCCTGGCCGTCTACCTGTTCCCGTCGATCGTCATCGCCATCCCGCTCTTCGTGATCTTCACCCGGGCCGGGCTGCGCGGGTCCCTGTTCGGGCTGGTGCTGGTCTACATCTCGCAGACCCTGCCGGTCTCGGTCTACATGCTGAAGAACTACTTCGAGACCATCCCGATCAGCCTGGAGGAGTCCGCGGCGATCGACGGGGCCGGCCGGCTCGGCATCATCCGCCGGATCAGCCTGCCCCTGGCCGCCCCGTCGATCATGGCGGTCGCGCTCTACGACTTCATGATCGCCTGGAACGAGTTCCTCTTCGCGCTGCTCTTCCTGGTCGACAAGCCCGACCGGTGGACGGTGTCGCTGGGGCTCTCCCTGCTCGCCGACGGCGTCGAGGTGCCGAAGACCGTGCTGATGGCCGGGTCGGTGATCCTCACCCTGCCCATCGTGATCCTCTTCTTCGCCAGTGAGCGGCTGCTCACCGAGGGTCTCACCGCCGGTGCGGAGAAGGGCTGACCGCCCTCCCACGGACGGTGGCCGACCTCCGGTCACCGTCCGTGGACGCCGCGATCACGCCTCGACACGCCTGGTAGATCATCGTGCCGACCGGCCCCGTCATCCGTAGCATCGTTCGAAAACCCGCCCCGGCGGGTACGGGGGAGGCCGGTGGAACGCCCTGCGCGTGCCGCCGGCAGGTGCGCAAGCACCCCATCCGTATCCGCAACGGGCAAAGGGGCCGGCGATGGGTCGAGCACGGCAGGAAGCTCCAACGGGCACCCAGGGTGAGGACTACACCCGTCGCTTGCAACGCCTGGGTGGCGCGCGCTGGAAGCAGCTGCTCGACGTGCAGGCGCCGTACCGGTGGAACCTGCGGCGGCTCGGCCTGGGCCGCACCCTCGACGTGGGCTGCGGGCTCGGCCGCAACCTCGCCAACCTCGGCGGCGGGGCGGTCGGGGTCGACCACAACGCCACGTCGATCGCGCACGCCCGGGCCGCCGGGCACGAGGCGTACACGGTCGAGGAGTTCTTCCGCTCCGAACACGCCCGGCCGGACGCCTTCGACTCGCTGCTCGCCGCCCATCTGCTGGAGCACCTCCCGGCCGGCCAGGCGCTGGAGGTGGTCTCCTCGTACCTGCCGTTCGTCCGCCCCGGCGGCACCGCCGTCTTCATCACCCCACAGGAGCGCGGCTACGGCAGCGACGCCAGCCACGTCCGGTTCGTCGGGTTCGCCGAGGCGGCGGAGGCGGCCCGCGACCTCGGCATGACCGTGGTGCGGCAGTACTCGTTCCCCTTCCCTCGGGCACTCGGCAAGCTCTTCCCCTACAACGAGTTCGTCACCGTCGCCCGGCTGCCCTGACCGCCGGCCCGCCCGACCGGGCGCCCGGTTACCGTGGCGGCATGAGCAACCCGACCCGCTGGGCGACCGAGACCGGTCCCGGGCACTCGCAGTGGTACATCGACCGGTTCCGCAAGCTCGCCGCCGAGGGCGCCGACCTCGCCGGCGAGGCGCGCCTGGTGGACGCCACGGTCGCGCCCGGCTCACGGATCCTGGACGCCGGCTGCGGCACCGGCCGGGTCGGCGCCGCGCTGGCCGCCCGCGGTCACCAGGTGGTCGGGGTGGACGCCGACCCCGCGCTGGTCGAGGCCGCCCGGGCCGACCATCCCGGCCCGCGCTGGCTGGTCGGCGACCTCGCCGAACTGGACCTGGCCGCGGCCGGCGAGCCGGAGCCCTTCGACGCGGCCGTGGTGGCGGGCAACGTGATGGCGTTCGTCGCTCCGGGCACCGAACGGGACGTGCTGGCCCGGATCGCCGCGCACCTGCGCCCCGACGGGATGGTGCTGGTCGGCTTCGGCACCGACCGGGGCTACCGGCTGGCGGACTTCGACGGCGACGCGGTCTCCGCCGGGCTGCGCCCCGAGCACCGCTTCGCCACCTGGGACCTGCGTCCGTGGCGCGACGACGCCGACTTCGCGGTCAGCGTGCTCCGGCGCCCCGCGCCCTGACCCACTCGCGGCGGGCGCCCCTGGGGCCGACCATCGCCGGGCCCGGGTCAGGCGGGGGCGGCCACCGCGCGCGCGGCGGCCGGGTCGAGCGGGCTGCCGGCAGGCACCAGGCTGACCAGGCCGGCGGGTAGCCGCACCGGGCGCACGTCGCGGTAGCCGAGCATGCCCAGCACCTCGGTGCCGGCCAGCACGTACCGCCGGCCCAGGTCGGTGACGACGGAGACCGCGCCGCCGGTCGCCCCGGGCGCGGCGACGGACTCCACCACCGCGCCCCGGCCGGGTTCGACCACCACGTGGTCGGCGAGCACCGCGCCCCGCCCGGTGGCGGCGCCGGTGCGGGCCACGGCGGTCAGGTCGGGCAGGGTGGCGCCGACACGGACGTCACGGACGTCGCCGTCGTCGCCGACGCGCGCGCAGAGCCCGCCACCGTCCACGGCGGCCAGCCGGGGCGGCGACGCGGGTGGGGCGGTGGGGCCGCTGGGCACCAGGTCCGGCAGCTTGGGCAGGGCGGCGAACCGGCCGAGGGTGATCGGCTTCGGGTCGCCCTGACCGGTGCGGGCCATCAGCAGGGCCGCCTGCAGCTCGGTGATGCCGGCGAGGCCGTCGGACTCGGCGACCGCGTACTGCCGGCCGCCGCCGGAGTTGCGGACCAGGTAGACGTCGCCGACCGCGGCGCCGGCGACCCGCGCGGCGGGCTGACCCAGCTCGGGCAGGGCCGGCGGGGCCAGGTCGGCGCCCGCGGGCAGGGCGTTGAGCAGGGCGGGCGCGACCGGCACGGCCCGCTCCCGGGTGGCGGCCAGGGCCGCCAGCACCCGGCTGGTGTCGCGCAGCAGGAAGCGCCGCTGACGCCAGACGAGATGCAGTGTGCCGTCCGGGTGCCGGACCAGCACCCCCTCCTCGCCGGTCGGCCGCCCGCCGGTGGCCTCCCGGCCGATGAGCAGGGCCGAGCGGGGCGTCGGACGCCCGGTCTCGGCCGGCCCGACCGAGCAGACCGTCCACGCGGCGGTCGAGAGCCGCCCAGGGGCGGGCAGCGAGTCCGGCGCGTCGGCGATGCCCAGCGGCAGGCCCCGGGGCACCCCGTCGATGGACCGGCGGGAGACCAGCACCGTGCTGGACCGCTCGGCGCCGATGATGAGCAGCGCGGAGGCGTAGTTGAGCACCGGGTGCAGCTTGCCGTCCCGGTAGACGAACCGGGCGCCGGACTCCTTCTCCACGATCACCGCGCCCGGGTCGCGCCACTTGCTGCCGCCACCGGCGAAGAGGCCGTACAGGGCGAAGCCCCCGAGCCCGATCGCAGCCACCAGCACGCTCGCCAGACCGGCGCCGGCGAGCCGCCGGAACGGCGACCGCGCCGGGTCGGTCTCGCGCATCACCAGCGCGGCGACCGCCCGCTGCACGGTGAACTGGTACGAGTGGAGCTGGTCCTGCCGCGACGGCATGGCGTCCCTTCCGGCGAGTCGTCGGCGGACAGGATATGCGCTGCGTCGATGTCCCGGCGACCCTGCGTCGTCACGGCTCCAGCGGTGCCGTTACGGCCAGCCGGGCGTCCACGGCGGCCACCAGCGGACCGGCCAGCCCGGGTACGGCAGCGCGGGCCCAGCCGTCCAGTTCGGCCAGCAGACCGGTGAGGTCCCGCCGCACCCCCCGGAGCAGGCCGGGGAACTGCGCGCGCGGGATGTCGACGTGCGGCCCGGCCAGGTCGGCATCGCCGGGCGGGACGGCCGCTACGTGCTGCCACAGCCGCAGTACCGCCCCGCGGTCCTCCAGGAACACGTCGGGATCGTGCCCGAGGTAGGGCGGCTGTCCGTGCAGCACGCTCCCCCACTCCCGCCACTCGTCGAGCCCCACGCAGCAGCCCGGGTCGATCACCACGTTCCCGTCGCTGACCCGCAGACCGCCGGCGGCGTAGCCATTGTCCCCGGCGGCCAGGTACGCCTCGATCGCCTCCGCCGCGCTCGTCGCGATGGCCGACAGGTCGTCGTCGGTGACGGCGGGTGCCACGAGCGCCCACAGCACCGCGCCGACCTGCTCCGGCGCGGCACGGCAAGGCACCGCGACGAGGTGCGGCCCCGGGGCCACCGGCCAGAACGGACAGTCGCCGGACCACCGCTCCAGCACGGGCGTCATCGTCACAGTCCGGCTCCTGGTCACCGGGGCAGCATCCCGGCCGGGGGTCGACACCGCACGCGATTTCGCGCCTCCGGTCGCCGGTTGGCGTATAACCGGACGGTGGACAGCAGTGAATGGGACGCGCGGTACGCCGCCTCGACGGAGCTGGTGTGGACCGCCGAGCCGAACCGTTTCGTGGTGGAGGCGGCCGCCGACCTGCCCCCGGGTGACGCGCTCGACCTCGCCGCCGGGGAGGGGCGCAACGCGGTCTGGCTGGCCGGGCGGGGCTGGCGGGTGACCGCGGTCGACTTCTCACCGGTGGCGGTGGCCCGCGGCCGGGAACTGGCCGCGCGCCGGGGCGTACCGGTGGACTGGCGGGTCGCGGACGTCACCGCCGACGCGCCCGAGCCCGGCCGGTACGACCTGGTGCTGGTCGCCTACCTGCACCTGCCCCCGGCCGCGCGAGCGACGGTGCTGGCCGGGGCGGGCGACGCGCTGCGGCCCGGCGGCACGGTCGTGGTGGTCGGGCACGACCGGGCCAACCTGGAGGGCGGGGTGGGCGGCCCGCGCGAGCCGACGATCCTGCTCACCCCGGAGGAGGTGACCGCCGGTCTCGACGGGCTCCGGGTGTGGCGGGCGGAGACGGCCCGCCGCCCGGTGACCATCGACGGCGACGCCGTGGACGCGCTCGACACGGTGGTGGTGGCGACCCGACCGGCGTGACTGCCGGGTGGGGGCGCCGGAGAGCGCGCCGACCGGTCAGGGTCGCGGGATGAGCCGGATCCGACCGGTAGCATCCCGCACGACGGTGGCGGCGAGGAGGCCGGGTGGGCGCGCGATTCGAGGAACTGGCCTGGCGGGAGACCCCGATCGGCGAGATCAGCCTGCGCCGGCGCCGCGACCCGGCGCTCGACGTCGACGTGTACGAGGTGAAGCTCGACGACGAGTTCCTGATGTCCAGCCTCTTCCCGGTGGCGGAGATCGAGCTGGCCCGGTTGGGCCTGGCCCCGCTGACCGGGGACACCCTGGACGTGGCGGTCGGCGGCCTCGGCCTCGGGTACACCGCGCGGACCGCGCTGGAGGATCCCCGGGTGCGCTCGCTGGTGGTGGTCGAGGCGATCGAGGACGTCATCGACTGGCACCGCCGGCAGCTGTTCCCCTTCGCCGCCGGGCTGGCGCCCGACCCGCGTACCCGGTTCGTGCGGGCCGACTTCTTCGCCGCCGTCGCGGGCGGCACCGGCCTCGACCCGGCGGATCCGGACCGCCGCTTCCACGCCGTGCTGCTGGACGTGGACCACTCGCCGCGGCACGTCCTGCACCCCAGCCACGCCCCCTTCTACCGGCCGGACGGGCTGCGCCGGCTGGCCGACCTGCTGCACCCGGACGGGGTGTTCGCCCTCTGGTCGGACGACCCGCCGGACGAGGAGTTCGGCCGGGTACTGGCCGAGGTGTTCCCGACCTCGCAGGCCCACGTCGTCCGCTTCGCCAATCCGTTGACCGGCGGCGAGAGCGCCAACACCGTCTACGTCGCCCGACGCTGACCGACCTTCCTGCGCCCGGGCGGCATGTCCGGCCATCCAGGGGGAAGGCGCGCGGACAGTCGATCAGGGAGGCGAAGATGCGGACCGTGCTCTGGATCGTCGGCATTGTCGGCGGCGCGCTCGTCCTGCTGGGGCTGCTCCTCGAGGCGGTCCGCTGGCTGGTCCTCATCGGGGCGGTCGCGCTGGTCGTGGTGATCGTGCTGGCGTTCGTGCGGGGCCGGCAACTGATGCGACAGCACTCCCCCGGTCGCCGATAGGCGAACGCCTGGGCCGGCCGCGGGCGCGGGCCGGAACGCGAACGGGTTGTCAGGTATCGGACAGATCGCAACCCGACGTGGTCGTCGAGGGTTTCACCGTCACATCGTCCGGAGCACCCGGACCGACCACGGGGAGATACCGATGACCCACCTCGCTCGACGCAGGATGCTGGCGGCGGCCACCGCCGGGCTGCTGTCCGCCGCGCTCGGCGTCGCCACCGCGCCGGCGACCGCCGCACCGCGGACGGCCACCGCCAGCGCCTGCAAGCTGACCACCCTGACGTATCCCGCCGGGGTCTACCGGGCCGAGGCGAACGCCGTCGACCCGACCGGCCGGTTCATCGCCGGCAAGGCCCTGCGGGTTCGCGAGGAGGGCAACCAGAACTTCCTGCTGGTCTGGGACCGAAGGCGGCTCACCACCATCGAGTCCTCGCTCGCCGAGAACGTGGCGGACGTCAACACCGCGGGCACGGTGGTCGGCAGCGGCTGGGCCGACGGCAGGCTGCGGCCGTGGGTGCTGCGCGACGGCGCCGTCGCGCCCCTTCCGACACCCCCGGGCGGCGCGGGGGCGACAGCCATCAACACGACGGGAGACGTCGTCGGCAGCGGGGTGGACCCGGACACCGGCGACCCCTTCCCGGTGCGGTGGCCGGCCGCCCGGCCCGGCACGTTCGAGGTGCTCGACCTCCCGGCCTTCGCCGAGCCGGCGGGCATCACCGAGGACGGGACCATCGTCGGCACCGCCGGCGAGTTCGCAGCGTGGACCGGCTGGGTGCGGTACCCGGACGGTCGTGTCGAGGCACTCACCGTGCCGGGGGCCCTCACCACGATCGTCTTCGCGGCGCAGGGCCACTGGGCGATCGGTCGGGTCAACCTCGGTGACGGCAACCAGGTGAAGGTGCGCTGGGACCTGCGCGACGGCTCCTGGTCGCGGCTCGCCGACGAGCTGCCGTTGCTGACCGACGTCAACAGCCGCGGGACGGTGGTCGGCGGCGACCGCATCGCCCGCGGCGACACCTCCCGGCTGCTGCCCGGCGGTGGAGCACAAGTGGGCGTCGGGGCGCGGGCCATCGCGGACACCGGCACGGTGGTCGGCTTCCGCAACGACGACGGCCGACTCACCCCGGTGCGCTGGACCGGCTGCTGACTCCAGCGACTGCGCCGCCGGCAGCGGCGGCGTCAGTCGCGTCGTCGACGGTGCGGGTGTCCGCCCGCACCGCCGACGACCGGCGGACCGCAGCGACCTGACCGCCGAGGGGCCCGGTCGCCGCCACGCCGGTCCGATCCGCCCGCCGCGGCACGCTCGGCGGCCCCGGCGGTGCAACCGGGATCGTCCCTCATCCGTGAACAGGGCATGGACGCCCGGAAACCCGGGCGCCCGTGCCGGAGGCAGCCATGACGCGGACCATCCCGAACAGCCTCCTCGCCAGCCTCACCGCCGGCGTCCTCACCGCGACGCTGGGCGCGCCCGGCGTCGCCACGGCGGCGACGAGGCCGCGGAGCGCGACGCTCTGCACGAGCCGCCCACTGCCCATGCCGGCCGACGTGACGCACGGCGAGGCGTGGGCGATCGACCCGGTCGGCCGGTTCGTCGCCGGCCGGGGCCTGCGGGTTACCGGGAACGGGTCGGAGGAGCTGCTGCTGCTCTGGGACGGGCCGCGGGTCAGCGTCCTGCCGGCCGACCCGTCCCGCCGCGTCGCCGCCGTCAACCGGTACGGCGTGGTGGTCGGCAGCGCGTTCGTCGACGGCGCGTACCGTCCCTGGCGCTACCGGGGCGGCCGGTGGGAGTGGTTGCCGGTGCCGGCGACCGTCTCCCAGGCCTGGCCGGCGGGCATCAACGCCCGCGGGGACGTGGTGGGTCACGGCTCGGTGGAAGAGAGCGAGTCCGCCCTGCCGCTGCTCTGGCCGGTGGACCGGCCGGGCACCGTGGAGGCGGTCGGCGGGGTGGCGACCGGGGCCGCGCAGGAGATCTTCGACGACGGCACCATCGTCGGCACCTCGGCCGGCGCGACCACCCTGACCGCCTGGGTCCGCCGGCCCGACGGACGGATCGACCCGCTCACCGCGCCGGGCACGACGCGGACCTGGCTACGGGCCGCTCAGGGGGACTGGGCGGTCGGCGGCGCCGGCCCGGCGGAGGACCAGGCGCCGATACGCTGGAACCTGCGCACCGGCGCGCCGTTGCCGGTGCACCCGGGGCTGCTGGCGGTGCGGGACGTCAACGCGCGGGGCGCGGTGCTCGGCGACCGGGCGGTCGACCGCGACGGCCGGCTCGTCCCGCTCCCCGGTGCGGTCCCGGGCGCGGTGACCGTCAACGCCTGGGCGATCGCGGACAACGGCACCATCGTCGGTTCCCTGAACGGCTCCACGTTGCGTCCGGTGCGCTGGACCGGCTGCTGACCGAGACCTACGCAGGCGTAGGTTACCGGTAGGTAGGTTAGGCTGGGGGGTGGTGCGCCCGGTCGCGACCGGCGGGCGGACCGTCGTGCCCAGCGAGGGGAGACCCGATGGACCTGACCGCCGAGCGGCCCTGGCTGCGCAGCTACGCCCCCGACGTGCCGGCGACCATCGCGCCGTCGGAGGAGTCCCTGGTCGACCTGCTGCGCGCGGCGGCCGGCCGGTTCGGCTCCCGGGTCGCGCTCGACTTCTTCGGGTCCACCACCACCTACGCCGAGCTGGACGCCCAGGTGGCGCGGGCGGCGGAGGCGCTGCGCCGGCTCGGCGTCGGCGCGGGCGACCGGGTGGCCCTGGTGCTGCCGAACTGCCCGCAGCACGTGATCGCCTTCTACGCGGCGCTGCGCCTCGGCGCGGTGGTGGTCGAGCACAACCCGCTCTACACGCCGCAGGAGCTGGCCCACCAGCTCGCCGACCACGGCGCCCGGGTCGCCGTCGTCTGGGACCGGGCGGTGTCGCGGGTGCGGGGCGCGGGCGCGGTGGAGACAGTGGTCGCGGTGGACCTCACCCGCGCGCTGCCCCGGTCCAAGCGCTGGGCGCTGCGGCTGCCGCTGGCGAAGGCGCGGGCCGCCCGGGCGGCGATGACCGCTCCGGCGCCGGACGCGCTGAGCTGGGACGCGCTGCTGGCCGCCGCGCCGCCGCTGGCCGCCGGGCACCCCTCGCCCCGTCCGGACGACACCGCGCTGCTGCAGTACACCGGCGGCACCACCGGCATCCCCAAGGGCGCCGTGCTGACCCACCGCAACCTGCGTGCCAACGCCGCGCAGGGCCGCGCCTGGGTGCCGGGGCTACGCGACGGCGAGGAGACGGTGTACGCCGTCCTGCCGCTGTTCCACGCGTACGGGCTGACGCTCTGCCTGACCTTCGCGGTGAGCATCGGCGCCACCCTGGTGCTGCTGCCCCGCTTCGACGTCGACCAGGTGCTCGACGCGGTCCGCCGCCGCCCGCCGACGTTCCTGCCCGCCGTCCCGCCGATCTACGAGAAGGTGGCCACCGCCGCCCGCGAGCGCGGCGTCGACCTCACCTCCGTCCGGTACGCCATTTCCGGCGCGATGGCCCTGCCGCCGTCCACGGTCCAGCTCTGGGAGTCGGTCACCGGCGGGCTGCTGGTCGAGGGGTACGGCATGACCGAGACCTCCCCGGTGGCGCTGGGCAACCCGGTCTCGCCCGCCCGCCGGCCGGGCACCGTCGGGGTGCCGTTCCCGTCCACCGAGGTCCGCATCGTCGACCCCGAGGACCCGTCGGTCGACCGGGGCCCCGGCGAGGCCGGAGAGCTGCTGATCCGCGGCCCGCAGGTGTTCTCCGGCTACTGGAACCGCCCGGAGGAGACCGCGGTGGTGCTGCTGCCGGGCGGCTGGCTGCGTACCGGGGACGTGGTGGTGATGGACCCGGCCGGGTTCGTCACCGTGGTCGACCGGATCAAGGAACTGATCATCACCGGCGGCTTCAACGTCTACCCGTCCGAGGTGGAGGACGCGCTGCGCCGGGTGCCCGGGGTGGCCGACGCCGCCGCGGTGGGGCTGCCCGGCGAGCACGGCGGCGAGGAGGTCGTCGCGGCCGTGGTGCTGAACGAGGACTGCACGGCCGATCCGGAGAGCCTGCGCACGTCCTGCCGGCAGCACCTGACGGCGTACAAGGTGCCGCGCCGGGTGGTGGTGGTCGAGGAGCTGCCCCGTTCGCAGATCGGCAAGGTCCTGCGCCGCGAGGTCCGCGAGCGGCTGCTCGCGCAGGACTGAGCCGGGCGAGGCAGGGACGCGCCGTCAGCGGACGGGCGGCCCCAGCGCAGGATGCGGCGGGCCCGCCGCCGGTCGAGCCAGTGCGGAGCCGGCGGGTCGTTCGGCGTGGTCTCCGCGACCAGAGGTCTACCAGGACCTCGGTCCAGAATCCGAGGGCGCTGAGGAGGTGGCGCGCCCGTCCGGGCTCCGGCGCACCAGGCGGCAGGACAACCTCGGCCACGCCGTCCAGGCCCGTCTCAGACGAGCCGCCGGATGCGTACCTTGGGACGCTCGGCGCGCAGGTGACCCAGCTTGTGCTGGCGGACCTGCTCGTCCCAGACCGCCTGGTCGTAGTCCGGGTCCGGGGGGGATCCACCGGTGCGAGCCGTCGCTGTAGTGGAACTTCTCGTCGCCGACCCGAAGAATGCTCACCGCAGCCAACCGAGGAAACGCCGGTGCAGCGTGCCGGCCGGCGCCCAGGTCAGATCCTCAGTGGCGCGGACGAGCTGCGCCCCCATGTAGAGCGCCAACGAGACGGGGGCATCCGCGAACTCCGCCCGCAGCTCCCGCCGCCGGGTCGGGCACGGCCACGGCGCGCCGCAGCCGCCGCAGCTCCAAATCGGCAGCACCGGCCCGTGGGTGGTCACGCGCCACCTCCCAGGAACCGCGTGGTGATCGCCCGGGCCTGCCGGCTGGTCACCCACTCCACCTGCCAGCACGGGTACGGAGTCAGCCGCGACCACCACGCCCGGCAGCCGACGCACATCCCGTCGAGCCCTGGCACGTGCACCGCGAGAATCGCCTGATCGTGGTCGCTGCTCACTCGGCTTCTCCGTCCGGCCAGTGACCCCGATTGATCGGAATCCGGTGGCGGGCACGGCAGGGCAGGTCGGCACCGCAGCGACAGACCCGTTGCCATTTGCGCCAGGACCAGACCGGCCGGTGTCGCCGGGCGAGCGTCAGCGCGGTCGCGAATAGGAAGTCGTTGTACGAGACGCGCCGCTGGTCGGGAGTCGACGTGCCAGGAGAGCCTGCTTCCGCTTCGCTCACCCGAGGCCCCTCGTCCCGTAGCCGGTCCGCTGGCCCAGCGTCATCGGCACAGCCGGCAGAATCTGTGTCGGCTCGCTGTACCACCGCGTTTCCCGCAGCCGCTTCGCCTGGTCGAGGAGCCGCCGCTGGGCCTCCGCTTGCGCGCGTTCCTGAATGACCTGCCCGATGGCGGGCCGCGTGGGTTCAGGCTGACGTATCAGCTTGCGGATCACGTCGCGGATCGACGTTGCCAAGGGACCTCCCCTGCCTCGGCGGGCGCAGGCCGTCCTCTGGGGACGAGCACTGTTTACGGCGGGGCGTCCCGCTACCGGAGGCATGGTTGCTGACCGGAGCCGACCGGTAACGGGACGCCATCGAAGCCTAGTGCACTAGGTATGCTCGGGCAAGGGAGGCACGCAAACTTGGCGCACTAGGTTGTCTGTGATCGACTGGGTGGGCTGACCGGAGGTACTGCCTACATGCCGACGCCGCCCGCCTACCTGAAGATCGCTGCCGACCTACGCGCCGCGATCATGTCCGACGACCTTCCCGCCGGAGCCAAGCTGCCATCCGAGACCGCCCTGATGCGCCAGTACGGCATAAGCCGGACCGTGGCCAAATGGGCCATCGCCGTACTCAAGGGCGAGGGCATCGTGGAGGGCCGCGCCGGGTCCGGCGTCTACGTCCGCGATACCCGCCGGCTGGTCCGCCACGCCTTGGGCCGGGACGTACGCGCCGGCAAGGGCCCTACCTCGCCGTTCGCCCGTGACGCAGCTCGCGCCGGGCAGCCGGGCACCTGGGAGCACGACAGCCGCCACGACCAGGCGGATGAACGGATCGCTGCCCGGCTCGGCGTCGAGCCGGGCGCGCCGGTGATGCGCACGGCGTACCGCTTCCTCGCCGGCGGCGAGCCGATCCAGCTCTCCACCTCGTACGAACCGCTGGCCATCACGCAGGGCACGCCCGTGGAGTGGCCGGAGGACGGTGCCGCGGTGGGCGTGGTCGCCCGCATGGACGCGATTGGCGTCCGCGTGGATGAGGTCGTGGAGCGCGTGAGCCTACGGGCAGCGGCGGCCGGCGAGGTCGAAGCACTCCAGCTGCCCGCGCGGACGTTCGTGCACACCATCGAGCGGACCTACCTCGCCAGCAGCGTGCCGGTCGAGACAGCGGACATCGTGCTGCCGGGCGGCCGGTACGACCTCGTCTACCGGATCCCCATCGACTGAGGCACCAGGTCGGCCAGTCAGGTGAGGTGACGTCTGGCATGTGCCGATGTCAGAACCAGCTCTCCTGCATGTCCGAGGTGGTGCGGTCCAGGCTGTCCAGCAGGTCGAACTGCGCCGCCGTCCGGGGCAGCTCGTACCGGAAGAAGTACCGGGCCGCCTGCCGCTTGCCGGCGTAGAAGTCCGGGTCGACGCTCGGGGGCGCGGCGTCCACGACTAGGAGCTGCTCCAGCCACATCCAGGCGACCACCACATGCCCGACGGCCTCCAGGTAGAGGCTGGCGTTGGCCAGGGCGAGCGCAGGATCACCTTTGGCCCACAGCCGGCGGGTGGTGCCGGCGATCCGGTCCACCGCGGCGCCGAGCTGGGCGGCCAGCTCGGCGGCCTCCCCGTCGGCCTTCCAGGCCCGGCTCACCGTCGCGGAGATCGTCTCCAACAGCAGGGACAGGCCCGCTCCGCCGTCCATGGTCGCCTTGCGCCCGAGCAGGTCCAGCGCCTGGATGCCGTGCGTACCCTCGTGGATCGGGTTGAGCCGGTTGTCCCGCCAGTGCTGCTCGACGTCGTAGTCGCGGGTGTAGCCGTAGCCGCCGTGCACCTGGATGGCCAGGTCGTTGGCGGTCAGGCACCACTGCGACGGCCAGCTCTTGGTGATCGGCGTGAGCATGTCCAGCAGCAGATGCGCCCGGGCCCGGTCGGCCGGGTCGGGGGCGGTCTTCTCCTCGTCCAGCAGCCGCCCGCAGTAGAGCACCAGCGCGAGGGCGCCCTCCACGTAGCTCTTCTGGGCCAGCAGCATCCGGCGCACGTCGGGGTGCGCGACGATCGGCACCTGCGGCACCGTCGGGTCCTTGTCGGCGATCGGCCGGCCCTGGGGGCGCTGGCGGGCGTACGCCAGGGACTTCAGGTAGCCGGTGTAGCCGAGCGCGGTCGCGCCGGCCCCGACGCCGATGCGCGCCTCGTTCATCATGTGGAACATCTGGGTCAGGCCCTGGTGGGGCTCGCCCACCAGGTAGCCGACCGCCCCGGGGCGGCCGTCCGGCCGGTGCACGCCCTCGCCGAAGTTGAGCAGGGTGTTGGTGGTCCCCCGGTACCCCATCTTGTGGTTGAGGCCGACCAGCACCACGTCGTTGCGGGCGCCGAGCGTGCCGTCGGCGCCGACCAGCACCTTCGGCACGATGAACAGCGAGATGCCCTTCACCCCGGGCGGCCCGCCGGGGATCCGGGCGAGCACCAGGTGGACGATGTTCTCGGCGAGTTCGTGGTCTCCCCCGGAGATCCACATCTTGGTGCCGAAGAGCCGGTGGCTGCCGTCGTCCTGTGGTTCGGCGCGGGTGGTGATGTCGGCCAGCGAGCTGCCGGCCTGCGGCTCGGACAGGCACATGGTGCCGAAGAACCGGCCCTCGACCATCGGCCGGACGAAGGTGTCGATCTGGTCGGCGCTGCCGTGGGCGAGCAGCAGGTTGGCGTTGCCCAGGGTCAGGAACGGGTACGCCGCGGTGCTCACGTTCGCGGCCTGGAGGAAGCCGAACGCGGCGGCGGAGACGACGTGCGGCAGCTGCAACCCGCCGACGCTCTCGTCCATGCTCGCGCCGAGCAGCCCGGTGCCGGCGAAGACGTCCAGGGCGGCCTTGACCTGCGGGATCATGCGGACCCGTCCGCCGTCGACGACGGGCTCGCTGGTGTCCGCGGCCCGGTTGTGCGGGGCGAAGTGCTCGGCGGCCACCCGTTCGGCGAGGTCGAGCACGTCGTCGAAGGTCTCCCGGGAGTGCTCCGCGTAGCGGGGGCGCTCGGTCAGCCGGGGCGCGTCCAGCCACTCGTACAGCAGGAAGCGCAGGTCACGACGGGACAGCAGGCTGGACGACACGGATCTCCTTCCGTCGTACGCCTCAGCCGAGCCGCAGCCCGCCGATGGCGTCACGCAGGTCATCCTGACTGATCGGGCCGGCCGGCGCACCGTCAGATACCTCACGCATCGCCTTGGCGAGTTGCACCCGGCGCAGCACCTCGCGGAGGTCCGCGCCGGTGAGTCCCGCGGTGAGCGCGGCCAGCCCACGCGGGTCGACGTCGTCGGCGAACATCCGGAAGCCGGGGCGCTCGTGCCGGTCGATCAGCTCGCGGACCATCTTGGCGATGATCTCGGCGCGGCCGCTCTCGTCGGGCGCCGGGATGGCCAGCTTGACGTCGAAGCGCCCGGAGCGGGTCAGCGAGGCGTCCACCCGGTGCGGGAAGTTGGTGGTGGCCACCACGATGACGTTCGGGTTCTCCTCGATGAGGGTGTTCATCTCCTGCTTGAAGATGCCGGCGACCGCGTTGACGGCCTGGCTGGCGGCGTCGCCGCCCGCGCCGGCGTAGCTGATGATGCTGTCGAACTCGTCGAAGAGCATCACCGTGGGTTGCCGGTAGCCGCGCGCCTCGCGGAAGATCTGCTTGATGTTGCGCTCGGAGCCACCGAGGTACTTGTCGAGGATCTCCGGGGTGCGGATCTCCCGGAAGTCGGCGCCGATCTCGTTGGCCAGCGCGCGGGCCAGCATGGTCTTGCCGGTGCCGGGCGGGCCGTACAGCAGGATGCCCTGGGGGCGGCGCGCGCCCCAGCGGGCCATCACCTGGGGGTGCCGGAACGACACGGCGATCTCCCGGAACCGGGCCACCACCTCGTCGAGGCCGCCGACCTGGTCGAGGGTCACCGCCGCGCTGCCCGACGGCGTCGCGGCCGGTTCCGGCCGAACCCCGAGGGTGTACGCCCGGCCACGCAGCACCGCCGGTTCCGGAGTGTCGCCGGCCAGCTCACGGACGGCCTGGAGCACCAGGGCGACCATCGCCGCCAGGTGCGCCGGGGTGACGTCGGCGCTGGGCGTCGCGCCGCGCACGGTGACCAGCCGCCCGCCGGGCTCGGCGTGGTGGCTGATCTCGGGGCGGAGCCCCAGCTCGCGGGCGCGGTCGAGCACGGCCGTCCCGGCGGCGTCGGCTGGTGGCGCGGGCGCGGGCGGCCGGAACCCGAGCCGGCGGGACGCCCCGGCGGCCACCCGGCCGGTGGCGGCGGCCACCCGGTCGGCGCGGGGATCGCCGGCGGCCAGCCGCTGGGCCAACAGCATCCCGGCCGGGCCGGCCAGGCCGAGCGCGAGCAGCCCCATCGCCGTGGCCGGCACGCCGGCGCGCACCGAGGCGTCGAACCGGTGCTCCCCCGCCTCGACCCGCACGGTGAACCGCACCCGGCGCACCGGGTCGGGGAAGGTGGCGTCGGCCAGCAGCGCGACGGGGCCGGCGGCGGCCGCCGCGAGCAGGGCGGCCGGGTCGACGAGGGTCACCCGGGCGCCGAGCAGCGTCACGGTCTCGGTGTCCGGCCGGAGTGCGTACCCGTGTCCCGTCATGCGTCCACGTCCCTCGCCGCTGGGGTCCCCCGCCGGCAAGTCTGACACCCGGCCACCCCGGCTGCCACCGGGCGGACGTCGTGGGCAGGGGTGCGGCACGGCGTACCGCACCCCTGCGGCGGGCCGGGCCCCAGCCCCCCCGCCCGCGTCCCGTGGTGATTCCGACGGACCCCCGATGGCGCATGGCTGCGCGCTCCCGTCGAACCTGCCAGGACGCCCCTGGCATTGGGCGGTGCCATGATCACACCAAAGTGTCCACTCCCCATGCCAGCGGTGGTAATGCTATACATACTCCCGGTAGTGGCGTCAACGGTCGGTGCCACCGTCCCCGGCCGGTGTCATCGCGCGTGTGCGGAGGAGTCCCCTTGCCCCAGGTCACCGAGCCGCACGACGACTCCTTCGCCGCCCGCCTGGACTGGCTCTTCCGGACGGTGACCGACCCGCAGGGCCGGCCGTACAGCGTCCGGCACGTGGCCCAGGAGCTGACCCGGCGCGGCTGCCGCATCTCGCACACCCACCTGAGCAACCTGCGGCAGGGGCGCGCGCCGGACCCGCGGCAGTCGGTGGTGGACGCCATCGCCGCCTTCTTCGGCCAGCCGTCGAGCTTCTTCGCCCCCGGTCAGGACGACGTGGACGGTGGGCGCGACCTCGCGCACGCCCTGGCCAACCCGCACATCAAGCAGGTGGCCATGCGGCTGGCCGACGCCCGGCTCTCCCCCGAGGGCCACGCCGCCGTGGTGGCCATGATCGAGCAGGTGGAGCGCCTGGAGGCCGCCGCCCGCGCCCGCCGCTCCGGCGAGCGTCCGGCGGAGGCGAGGTGAGGACGGAGCGGGCCACCGGCGGCGGCTGCGTCCGGCTGCGCCGCTGGTGGCTGCCGGCCGACCCGGCCGACGGGCCCGGCGAGCACGACCGGCTGCTGCGCGAAATCACCGTGCCCCGCCCGTTCGACCTGCGCCGGTTCGTGTTGGAGGTGGCCCGCGCCCGGGGGCGGCGGCTGGTGGTCAGCAGCGTGCCCACCCGGCTGCCCGAGCCGCGGGCGATGTGGTGCCGCCGCGGCGACACCGACCACGTGCTCGTCGGCGCTACCCCCTCCCGGCACCACCGCGACCACCTCGCCCTGCACGGCATCGGCCACCTGCTCCTCGGCCATCAGGGCGTGCCGGCGGTGGCCGGAGCGATCGTCGAGTTCCTCGGTGCCGGCACGCTCGACCGGCTGCGGGCCCAGCTCACCCGGCTGACCTGCACCGACGAGCAGGAACGCGAGGCCGAACTGTTCGCCACCCGGGTGCAGCTGGCGGCCGCGGCCGACCACCGCCGGCCCGGCGCCGGTTCCCCGCCGCGGGCGCCGCGGGACGGGTACGCCCACCATCCGGCGCGGGTCCGATGATCCGGCGACGACGCGCGGCGGGCGAGGAGCAGCTGCGGCTGCTGCGCCGCCAGTCCGAGCAGGCCCTGGACGCGCTCGGACTGACCGGCGGCTTCACCTTCGGCGAGCTGCACGAGCGGGTGGAACGCCGACGCGGCCGGCCGGTGCACCTCATTCCCCGCGAGCTGCCCGCACTGGCCCCGCACGGGCTCTGGGTCGCCGGCGAGCACGCCGACTACATCTTCTACGCCGCCAACGCCAGCCCGGTGCGCCAGCGCCTGATCATCGGGCACGAGTACGGCCACGCCCTCTTCGACGACGTCTCCCCCGCGTCCGAGCTGGACCGGGCCGCCGCCGCGCCGGCGCCGCTGGCCCGCAGCTCGTACGACGTGCCGCAGGAGCGGCGGGCGGAGATCTTCGGCAGCCTCGCCGTGCAGCGCGCGGAGAGCTGGTCGGAGCCACCGGTGACCGCCCCGGCCGACATCGCCCTCGCCGACCGGCTCGCCGCCACCCTCGAAGGACGCCGCCACCCGTGATCAGCCTCGTCCGTGACCTGATGATCGGCGTGACGCTGACCTGCTGGGTGATGAGCCTCTACAAGCTGCGCGACCTGGCCCGCAACCCGCGCTACCGGCCGCTGCGGGCGCTCTGCCTGGCCCTGGTCGGCATCACGGTGTCGCTGACCATCCAGCCGTTCATGCCGGCCCTGGACCGGGCGCTCGGCGTGCTCGACCTGGCCCGGCTGCTGTCCAACTGCCTCACCCTGGTCTCGGCCACCGCCGCGCAGGCCTTCCTGCTGCACATGACCGGGGACGACGAGCGGACCCGGCGCCGGGTCCGCCGCCGCACCGTCGCGCTGCTGGTCAGCATCGCCGCGATCGCGGTGCTCTTCGCGCTGACCCCGGCGCGGACGGCCCTGGACGACCCCCGGGTGGCCAGCGGCCGCTACTACGGCGACCCGTTCGACGCCCCCTTCCTCTACGTCTACCTGACCTACCTGGGCTGGTCGATGACGCAGGTGGTGGCCCTGGCCCACCGGTACGCGCGGCAGGCCGGCCGGCCGCTGCTCCGCCTCGGCCTGCGACTGATCGTGGCGGGCGCCGCCTGGGGCCTGGTCTACGTGCTGGGCAAGCTGACCGCGGTCGCCGCCGGCGCGCTCTGGCCCGGCTCCGCGCTCGTCTCCGACGCGGTGGTGGTGTTCAGCTTCACCGTCTCCATCCTGCTCATCCTGATCGGCTCGACGCTGCCGTCCTGGGGGCCGCTGGTCGGTCTCGACCGGCTCGGCGCGCGGCTGGGGGCCGTCGTCGACCATCACCGGCTGCGCCCGCTCCAGGCGGCGGTGCACCGGGTGCTGCCGGAGATCGCGCTGCTGCCCGAGCCGCGCGGACCCGCCGGGCTGCTGGCGGTGCTGCGCGACCCGTACCTGCGCCGGGTCCGCGCCACCGTGGAGGTCCTCGACGGGTACGCCACCCTGCGCCCCTGGATGTCCGCCGCGCTGCTGCGCGCCGCCGAGGCGGCCGGCCGCCGGGCCGGCTGGAGCGGTGCACGGCTCGCCGCCGCCACCGAGGCGACGGTGCTGGCCGCCGCGCTGGAGGCACGGGCCGCCGGGGCGCCGCCGGCCGCCGACCACGAGGAGCTGCCCGACCTGCCCGCCGGGGGCGCCGACGGCGGGGAGGCCGCGGAGCAGGTCGCCTGGCTCGCCCGGGTGGCGAGGGCCTACCGTTCCCCGGAGGTCACCCGGTTACGGGCCGGGCTGGGCCCGGCGACCGGCGCCGACGACAGCGAGAGGGAACACCGTGTCCAGTGAGACCAGGGTCATCGCGCCCGCCGACCCCGGCGCCGCGCGGATCGTCACCGAGGTGTTCGCCCCGGCCGTGTGGGCGGCGGCGATGCCGGTGGTCGTGGCGCTGCACGCCACCGCGCCGGCCTGGCTGACCGGCCTCGGCTGGGCGCTGCTGGCGATGCTGTTCAGCGCGGTGGTGCCGTACGGGATCATCTGGCTCGGGGTGCGGCGGGGCCGGCTCACCGACCACCACATCGGGGTACGCGAGCAGCGGCGCGGGCCGCTGGTCGGCGGCCTGCTCTCGGTGCTGGCGGGTATCGCGGCACTGGTCCTGCTCGGGGCGCCCCGGGCGCTGGTGGCGATGGTGGTGGTGATGTTCGCGGTGCTGCTCGTGGTCACCGCGGTCAACCAGGTCTGGAAGCTCAGCGCGCACGCGGCCGTCGCCGCCGGGGCGGTCGGGGTGCTGGTGGTCGTCTTCGGGCCGGCGCTGCTGGTGGCGTTCGGCCTGGTGGCCCTGATCGGCTGGTCCCGGGTGCGGCTGGGTGACCACACCACCGCCCAGGTGCTCGCCGGCGGCGTGGCCGGCGTGCTGGTCGGGGTGCCGACGTACCTGCTGCTCGGCTAGGCCACCGGTCCCGCCGGTGGGGCCCTTTCGGCCCTGTCCGCGCCGAGATCCGGGCGGGCAGGGTGGTGGCATCAGCCAGGAGGTGTCCCGATGACCCAGCCGTCCACCGGCATGACGCAGCTGCCGACCGTCCGCGAACTCGAAGCCGCCGCCCGGCTGTCGCTGTACGCCCCCTCGGTGTTCAACACCCAGCCGTGGCGCTGGCGGGTCACCCGGCAGGCGCTGGAGCTGCACGCCGACCCGGCCCGGCAGTTGGCCATTACCGACCCGGACGGGCGGCTGCTGACCCTGAGCTGCGGCGCCGCGCTGCACCACGCCCGGGTGACGCTGGCCGCGGGCGGCTGGGCGGTGACCGTCGAGCGGTTCCCCGACCGGGCCGAGCCGGGGCTGCTGGCCCGGCTGCGGGCCAGCGGCCCGGAGCGGCTCGACCTGGCCGCCGCCCGGCTGATGGACGCCATCCCGGTACGGCGCACGGACCGGCGCGCGTACGGGGACCGGCCGGTGCTGCCGGAGCAGGTGGCGCGACTGCGCGCGGCGGTCGAGGCCCAGGGCGCGTACCTGCACGTGGTGCGCACCGACCAGATGCCGATGCTGGCCGTGTCCGTCGCCCGGGCCGGCGACGCCGAGCTGGCCGATCCGGCGTACCGGGCGGAGCTGCACCACTGGACGCACCGCCCCGAGTCCACCGGGGACGGCGTGCCGGCCGCGACCGCCGTCCGCCCGGCGCCCCGCCGGGTGCCGGTGCGCGATCACGCCCCCGGTGGTGCGGCCGGGCTACGGGCCGGCGCCGGCTTCGACCGGGGCGCCGCGTACGTGATCCTCTTCGGTGAGCGGGACGACCCGGCGGGTTGGCTGCGCGGCGGTGAGGCGCTGTCGGCGCTGCTGCTGACCGCGACCGCCGACGGGCTGGCGACCGCGCCGATCAGCGACACCATCGAGCTGACCTGGCCCCGGCAGATGATGCGGGACCTGCTGGCCGGCGTCGGCGAGCCCTACCTGGTGGTCCGGGTGGGCTGGGGGCCGCCGGCCGGTGACCTGCCGGCGGCACCGCGCCGCCGCAGCGCCGAGGTGATCGAGGTCGACGAGTGACGGGTCAGCTGTTGACGAACTCGTAGACCTCCGCCGGGGCCGGGCCGATCTTCCCGTCGAACGGCGCGCTCAGGTCGGGCTTGAAGCCGTGCCCGGAGTAGCTGATCTCGGACGGCTGCTCCGGTCGGCCCGCGGCGGCCGGCAGGGTGAACCGCAGGCCCAGCAGCCGCCGCTGGGAGTCCACGGTCGCCTCGAACGGCACCGCCCTGGTCTGCTCGGGGGTGAGCGACCGCAGGTACGCGTCGTCGATGAGGCGGCTGGCGCCCGGTTCTCTCGCCCGGGTCAGGTCCAACGTGCCCCGATAGCCGCGCTCGCCGTTGCGTTCGGCGGTGCCGACCCCGGCGAGCAGGTCCTCGGCGTGGGCCGGGTCGCCGAACCGCTCCAGCGTGGCCCGGCGCGCCGGGCTCACCTTCGTCATGTCCAGCCGGGTCCACCGGTCCTCGGTCAGCGGGTTGCTGCGGACCAGGTGCTGGCCGTCCCGGTGCAGCACCTCGAAGGTCACCCGGGCCTTGGCGATCTCGCCGCCCACCACCCTGATCCGCAGCCAGCCGTCGCGTCCGTCGACCGCGCCGGCGCCGATGGTGGTGGGCGTGCGGAACTGGAAGCTGTAGGGGCCCCGGTCCAACGCCTGCGCCGCCTGGCGCAGCTCGTCGGGCGCGGACGGCCCGGACGGGGTCGCGGCGTCGCCGCGGGCGAGGTCCCGCGCCACGCCGCAGCCGGTCAGGGTGAGCAGGAGGGCGAGCACGCTCGCCGAGGCACGGACGGTCACCGGACACCTCCCCGAGGGCGGACCGCCGCCGGCCGTCCGACGGCGGTCCACAGCGGATACCCAGGTGGTGGCGTCCGCAATCCTCCCCCTCGGGCCCGCGCCCGGGTCAGCCCGCCGCGCCGAGCGGCCCGTCGACCAGCTCGCGGGGCAGCCCGTGGGTGTCGTGCAGCCACGCGTAGTCGGTGTCGGTCAGCGGCCCCCGGGACCGGCACCGCTCGACCACCGGCCGCCCCCGGCGGAGCAGGGCCCGGAACCGCCGTTCCTCGTCGACCAGCACCTGGCGCAGCGGCCCGACGTCGCCGCGCTGGCGGAACCGGCGCAGCGTGTCCGCGTACGGCTGGTCGGGCAGCTCGGCGAGGGTCCGGGACTCATCGTCGCGCCACAGCGTGGTCAGCGCCCGCCGGACCAGCCGGCGCAGCACGTAGCCCCGGCCGGTGTTGGCGGGCCGGACGCCGTCGCCGAGCACCACGACCGCCGAGCGCAGGTGGTCGCAGACGATCCGGTGCGCCGTCTCGTCCAGCGGCCACCGGTCGCGGACCGCCTCGACCCAGGGGGTCAGGCCGGCGCACTCGAAGACCGAGCGGCCGCCGCGCAGCACCATCTCCAGCCGCTCCAGGCCCATCCCGGTGTCGATGTTGGGCTGCGGCAGCGGCTCCAGCCGGCCGTCGTCGTGCCGGTGGTACCGCATCCGCACGTGGTTCCAGACCTCCATCCACCGGTCGTCGCCGCCCGGGGTGCCGGTCGGCGGCCCGTCGCCGGTCCAGACGAAGATCTCCGAGTCCGGCCCGCACGGCCCGGTGGGGCCGTTGGACCACCAGTTCTCCGCGCGGGTCAGCTCCACCGGCACGCCGAGCTCGGTCCACGTCGCCAGCGCGGTCTCGTCGGGGCCGACCTGGTCGTCGCCGCCGAAGACGGTGGCGTGCAGCCGGCCCGGGTCGACGCCGAAACCGTCGGTGAGCAGCTCGTAGCCCCAGCGCAGGCTCGGCCCGATGCCGTAGTCGCCGAGCGACCAGGTGCCGAGCATGTCGAAGACGGTCAGGTGGGTCGGGTCGCCGACCTCGTCCAGGTCGGTGGTGCGCAGGCAGCGCTGCACGTTGACCAGGCGCCGGCCGGACGGATGGGGACGGCCCGCGAGGTACGGCGTCAGCGGGTGCATCCCGGAGGTGGTGAAGAGGACCGGATCGCCCGGCGGTGGGATCAGCGGGCTCTCCGGCGCGGACCGGTGGCCCCGCCGGTGGAAGTGGTCGACGAAGGTGCGGACGATCTGCTCGGGTGTCATGGCGTAGGGCCTTCCGGTGAGGGTGCGACCGGTACGGCCCGCCGCGCGGACGCGGGGGTGCTGACGCGCGAACGCCGGCGGACCGTTTCCGGTCGCCGGCGTGGGGTCAGGTGATCAGGCGGCGGCAACCGGCGAGCGGGAAGCTCGCGCGGCCGCGGCGGTGGTGCGCCTGATCTGCATGGCCCGACCGTACCGCGACGACGGCGCCGCCGACCACCGCATTCCGGGTGGGTCGGCGGCGCCGTCGTGGGTGCTCAGGCCCCCGAGGGAGCGAGGGTACGCGTCGACAGGTCGTCGGCGGGCTTCGGCGCGGCCGGGGTCCGGTTGGGCAGCGACAGCCGGATGACCTTCCACCAGGCCGAGGCGACCTGCCTGGGCAGCGGGCCGGTGGTGTACTTCAGCCCGTACCGGTCGAACAGCGCCCGGACCTGCGGGGCGATCTCCTGGTAGCGCTTGCTCGGCAGGTCTGGGAAGAGGTGGTGCTCGATCTGGAAGGACAGGTTGCCGGTCATGATGTGCATCAGCCGGCTGCCGCTGATGTTGGCCGAGCCGAGCATCTGCCGCAGGTACCACTCGCCGCGCGTCTCGCCCTCGATGCTGGTCTTCTCGAAGGTCTCCACGCCGTTCGGGAAGTGCCCGCACATGATCACCGAGTGGCTCCACACGTTGCGGATCAGGTTCGCGGTGAAGGTGGCGGCCAGGGTGCTGAGGAAGGACGGGCCGGACAGCAGCGGGTGCACGACGTAGTCCTTGAGCACCTGGCGGCGGATCTTGCGGCCGACGGCGCGGGCCCGGGCCCGGAACTCCGGGGCCTTGCGCCGGTCCTTCTGCAGGTTGCGGCCGAGCTCCAGGTCGTACGCGGCGATGCCGTACTCGAAGAAGCAGGCGTTGACGAAGTTCCACAGCGGCTGGCCGAGGTGCATCGGGTGCCACTTCTGGTCCTCGTCGACGCGCATGATGCCGTACCCGAGGTCGTTGTCCTTGCCGAGCACGTTGGTGTACGTGTGGTGCAGCTGGTTGTGCGAGTGCTTCCACTGATCGGCCGGGGAGACGTGGTCCCACTCCCAGGTGGTGGAGTGGATCTTCGGGTCCCGCATGAAGTCGTACTGGCCGTGCAGGATGTTGTGGCCGATCTCCATGTTCTCCAGGATCTTGGCCACCGCCAGGCCGGCGGTGCCGACCACCCACGCCGGCGGGAAGAGCGAGAAGAGCAGCACCGCGCGACTGCTGATCTCCAGCGTCCGCTGGGTCTTGATGACCTTGCGGATGTACCGGGCGTCGGACTCACCGCGCTCGGCGATCACCCGGTCCCGGATGGCGTCGAGCTCCTTGCCCAGGATCTCGATGTCCTCCGCACTGAGGTGGGCGATCGGGTTGTCCGGCTTCTTCTGGATCGCGGTCACGTCCGGCCTCCTGTCTACAGGTCGATGTCGCAGGTACCGGCCGCCGCCGACACGCAGGTCTGGATGAGTACGCCGTCACCGGGGACGGCCGTGGTGAGGTCCCCGGTACGCAGGTCGCGGACCGCCCCCTGGCGCAGCGGGAGGACGCAGCCGTAGCAGATGCCCATCCGGCAGCCCGACGGCATCAGCGCACCGGCGGCCTCCCCGGCATCCAGGATGGGGGTCGCGCCGTCGGCCCGCACGCTGAGACCGGCCCTGGTGAAGGTGACGGTGCCGCCCTCCCCCGGTGAGATCACGGTCGGCCGGAACCGCTCGGTGTGCAGCCGCTGCGCCGCGCCGGCCGCCCGCCAGTGCTCCTCCACCGCGTCGAGCATCCCGATCGGGCCGCAGGCCCAGGTCTCGCGCTCCAGGTGGTCGGGGACCAGCCCGGCCAGTTCGTCGACGCCGAGCAGCCCGTCGGTGTCGGTGTGCCGCTCGACCAGCCGGATCGCGCCCTGCGCGGCGAGCGCCCGCAGCTCGGCGCCGAAGACCACGTCGGCCGGGGTGGGTGCGGAGTGCACGACCACCACGTCCGAGTGGGTGTGCGCGCCGGCGCGCAGCATCCCCATGACCGGGGTGACGCCGCTGCCGGCGGTGAGGAACAGGACCCGGGCCGGCGCGGGGTCGGGCAGGACGAAGTCCCCCTGCGCCTGGTCGAGCTGGACGATGGCGCCCGGGCGGATGCGCCGGACCAGGTGGTTGCTGACCGTCCCGTCGGGGATCGCCTTCACGGTGACGCAGATACGGCCGTCGGGACGACCGGGAGCCGAGGTGACCGAGTACGCCCGCCACTGCCGGACCCCGTCGACGTCCACGCCGAGGCGCACGTACTGCCCGGCGGTGTGGCCGCGCCAGGCGCGACCGGGCTGGATGGTCAGCGTGGCGGCGTCGCGGGTCTCGGCGTCGACGGCGACCACGCGACCGCGCAGCGCGGCCCCGGCGCGCAGCGGCGCGACCAGGTCGAGATAGTCCTCGGGGAGGAGCGGGGTGGTGACCGTCTCGGCGAGCCGGAGGAGCCGGTCCCGGACGGAGAGCCTCGTCGGGGGACGCGGGACGGTGGTGGTCATATGTCCAGGATCGTCGCCCGTTCGGATAACATCTTGGCCAGCAAAGGTGAATTGACCACGGGTTCTTGTTCGGGGAGAACAACATGACCGATCCTTCCGGGGCCACCAGCCGCCGGGCGGCGCACCTGGAGCTGGACGGGCGGGTGGCCGACCGGCTGCGCGGCCAGCTCCCCGCGGTGGCCGAGCGGACGGTCACCGCGATCACCGCCGAGGTCCCCGACTACTCGGGCACCCTCACCGGGCAGATGCGCGAGAAGATCGAGAACGCCGTCCGCATCGCGCTGGGCACGTTCCTCCAGCTCATCGAGCGGGCCGACGCCGCCGACCCGAGCACCCCGCTGAGCCGGGCGCTGGAGGCGGCGTACGCCCTCGGCAGCGGCGAGGCCCGGTCGGGGCGGAGCATGGACGCGCTGCTGGCCGCGTACCGGGTGGGGGCCCGGGTCGCCTGGCGGGAGGTCTCCGCCACCACCGTGCGCGACGGGCTCTCCGCCGAGCGGGTGGCCGAGTTCGCCGAGCTGATGTTCGCCTACATCGACGAGCTCTCCGCCGCCAGCGTGGCCGGGCACACCGACGAGCTGGCCAGCGCCGGCCGGGTGCACCGGCGCTACCTGGAACGGCTGGTCCAGCAACTGCTCGCCGGCGAGCTGGAGGAGGTGCTGCGCCGCAGCGCCGAGCGGGCGGAGTGGCCGCCCCCGCAGACCCTCACCGTCGCGGTGCTCCCCCGCAGCAACCTGCGCGCGGTGCTCGCGATGCTCAGCCCGCACACCCTGGAGAGCGGCGAGGACCTGCCCGGGGTGGAGCTGGCCGAGGAGTCCGCCGTGCTGCTCGTCCCCGACGTGCACGGTGGGCGCCGGCGGCGGCTCACCGGCGCGGTGCAGGGGCACCGGGCGGTGGTGGGGCCGGCACGGCCGTGGACCCGGGTCGCCGAGTCGTACCAGCGGGTGCTGCGGGCGCTGGCGCTCGGGTTGGACCGGCCGGCGGACGGCGCGCCGCTGGACACCGAGCAGCACCTGGCCCGGCTGGTGCTCAGCACCGACCCGGAGGCCCTGGCGGACCTGCGCGCGCAGGTGCTGCAACCGCTGTCGGCGCTGCCCCCGGCGACCGCCCGGCGGCTGGCCGAGACGCTGCGCTCCTGGCTGCTGCACCAGGGCCGGCGCGACGACGTCGCCGGCGACCTCTTCGTCCACCCGCAGACCGTGCGCTACCGGATGGGTCAGCTGCGCGAGCTGTACGGCGAGCGCCTCAACGACCCGGCGACGGTGCTGGAGCTGACCCTGGCGCTGGCCTTCCTGCCGGCGGAGTGAGCCGGCCGGGTCGGTGATTCGGCCGGCCCACCTCAGTGGAGCCCGCCGGCTTCCGCCGCCCCGCCGCCGGGCCCGTCGACGCCGCGGTCAGACCACCGTCACGCGCGGGCCGGCACACACACCGAGCTTGTCATCAGTTCGGCGACGCTGCGTCGCCCATCGTTCACAAAGTTGATCTGGATATTGGCCGTCTTCTCTGTCCATATGTACGCAGGCGATCCCGCCCATCCTCATCGGACGGAGCACCATGACCCGTACCCTGCGCGCGACGGCCACCATCCTCGCCGCCGCCCTGGCCGCCACCCTCGGCCTCGCCCACCCCGCCTGGGCCGCCAGCTACTCCGCCTCGCTGACCACCGCGGTCGCCGGCCTTCCGGTCGCCACCGAGGTCCGCACCGGCTACAGCCGCGACCTATTCCCCCACTGGGTCGACGCCGACGGCGACGGCTGCAACACCCGCAACGAGGTGCTGATCGCCGAGGCCGTCTCCGCGCCGACGGTCGGCGGGAGCTGCACGCTGTCCGGCGGGCGCTGGTACTCCTACTACGACAACGCGTACTGGACCCTGACCGGCGACCTCGACATCGACCACATGGTGCCGCTCGCCGAGGCCTGGGACTCCGGGGCGCGCAGCTGGACCACCAGCCGCCGTCAGGCGTACGCCAACGACCTGGGCGACAGCCGCCCGCTGGCCGCCGTCACCGACAACGTCAACCAGGCCAAGGGCGACCAGGACCCGGCCACCTGGCTGCCCCCGTACGCCTCGGCCCGCTGCCGCTACGTCAAGGAGTGGGTCGCCACCAAGATCCGCTGGCGGCTCACCGTGGACAGCGCCGAGAAGAGCACCCTGACCAGCTGGGCGAACAACTGCCCCGCCACCACCGTCTCGGTCACCTACGCCTGGTGACGCCCCCGGCCGGCCCGCCGCCCGGCGGGCCGGCCCCGACACCGTCGCACAGTCGGCCGGGGGCGCAGCGCCTGAACGGCTTGCGGTGCAAGCGGTTCCACCCCGTACCGTCCTGGCATGGACAGCAGCGCCACCGCCATCCGCCGCTACCGGGACCGCGACCACGACGCGGTCTACGACATCTGCGTCCGCACGGCCGACGCCGGCGGCGACGCCCGCGGCCGGTACGCCAGCGACGACCTGATGCCCGATCTCTTCGCCGGGCCGTACCTGCACCTGGAGCCGGAGCTGGCGTTCGTGCTCACGCACCGGGACGTCGTCGTCGGCTACGTGATCGGCACGGCGGACACGCCCGCGTTCGTGCGGGCCTACCGGCGGGTGTGGGTACCCCGGCTGGCCGACAGGTACCCGGTGCCGACCCGGCCGCCGGCCACCCCGGACGACGAGATGATCGCGCTGCACCACCGGCCGGAGCGGATGCTGCTGCCGGAACTCGCCGGCTACCCCGCCCACCTGCACATCGACCTGCTGCCCGAACACCAGGGCCGGGGTCACGGCCGCCGGCTCGTCGAGACGTTCCTGCGCGCCGCCGCCCGCGCCGGAGCGCCCGGGCTGCACGTCGGCATGGTCACCGCCAACGTGCGGGCCCGCGGCTTCTACGACTGGCTGGGCTTCCACGAGATCCCGGTGCCCGACCCCGGTCCGGTCACCTACCTCGGCCGGACCACGCGGGTGCCGGCACCCGTCGAGACCGCCCGGTAGCGGCGGACCCACTCCCGGTTGAGCTGGTCGGCCTGCCGCCGGTGCCGGGGTACGACGGCGGCCCCGGCGGGCAGCGTGAGCCCGAGGAAGTCGAGGACGGCGTGGGTGACGCCGACCAGGTCCGCGTCGAGGTCCTCGTAGGACACCACGTACGGCCGGACGCCGGACGCGGCGAACCACGCCCGCCACGCCGCGTCGTGCCGGCCGATCACCTCGACCAGCCGGCCGATGGCGTCCGCGTCGAAGGCCGGCGCGCCCCCGCCGCCGTCGCCGCCGCTGATCTCACCGTCGCCACCCAGGTACCAGGCGCCGGTCTGTTCGGCCCGCAGCCAGGACACCGCCTGCGCGACGACGTCGTCGCGCCGCAGGTACACGAATCGGGTACGCCCGAAGGCGCGTTCCAGCAGCGACAGGTCCCCGCCGGCGAGGTCCGGGTACACCGTGGCCAGCCGGTCGACCAGCTCGTCCAGCGTCCCCCACATCAGCTTCGCGCCGAAGACGCCGTTGTCGGTACGCCCGGTCGCCAGCGCCGCCGCCAGGTACTCCCGGTAGTCGACGTTCCCGTCGGGATGCCGGGCGATCCCCCAGCGCTCGGCCCACAGCGGCTCGTCCGGCACCCGGAAGTACGCCTGCGGGCGGCCGGCGACCCCGGTGGAGGCGAGCAGCCCGAGCAGCAGCGAACTACCGGTGCGGGGCGTGGCGCAGACCAGGTAGGAGTCGACGGGCTCGCGCCCGGGTCGGGTGGTCACGCCGCCGAGGGTAGGCCGGCCGGGTGGGCGCGTTTCAACCACTTTTCCGGGTGCCGGCCAATGGTGGGGCGGCGCACTGGCGCGCGGGTCCCGTCACGCCAGGTCGGCCGGCAGCGCCTCGACCGCCCGCCGGCCCAGGGCCGCCATCACCGGATTGGCCTCCCGGTGGCGGCGCCGCAAGGGCCACCGGGCCCGAGCGGGCGGCCCCGACGGGAGGGGCGACTAGCCGCCCGCTCGGCGGGTACGCGCTGCCCATGGGTAGCCAGAAGCACAACAAACACGACAGCGGTGGCCAATCGGCTCGGGCCCACCGGCACCCGGGCAGCGGCGCGCCGGGGCGGCAGGGCTCCGAGGTCGAACGCTCGCCCAAGCGCCGGCACGAGCGGACCGCGACCGGCCCCTCGGGCAGTGAGCGCGACCACGGCCGGTCCAAGGTCGCGCACGAGGGGCGGGTGCACCGGCAGGGCACCGGCTGACCCCGCCGCCGCCGTACGCGCGTCCCGGTTCCACCGGCGGGCAGTGCGTACGGCGGTGCAGCGGCGGAAACTGCCGGTGTGACCGACGACCGCACCTTCCGCGACGGCCAGCCCGTCCCCTGGTGATCCCGGGGCGTCAGTCGAGCTCGGGCGCGCCGGTCTCCCGCAGCTCGCCCCCGGCGAGCCGCAGCCAGCGGTTCACCCCGATCTCGGTGAGGAACCGCTGGTCGTGGCTGACCACCACGAACGCGCCCTGGTACGCGCCGAGCGCGCTCTCCAACTGGGCGACGCTGACCAGGTCGAGGTTGTTGGTCGGCTCGTCCAGCAGCAGCAGCTGAGGTGCCGGCTCGGCGCAGAGCACGCAGACCAGGGTGGCGCGCAGCCGCTCCCCGCCGGAGAGCACCCCGACCGGCAGGTGGCTGCGGGAGCCCCGGAACAGGAAGCGGGCGAGCAGGTTCATCCGCTCCGCCTCCGGCGTCCCGGGCGCGAACGCGGCCAGGTTCTCCGCCACCGTGCGATCGAGGTCCAGCAGGTCCAGCCGCTGCGACAGGTACGCGATCCGCCCGTCGGCCCGCCGCACCTGGCCGCCGTCGGCGGCCAGGTCACCGTGGACCAGGCGGAGCAGGGTGGACTTGCCGGCGCCGTTGGGCCCGGTCAACGCGATCCGTTCGGGCCCCCGGATCGCCAGGTCGACACCGTCGGCGGCGAAGAGCGCCCGGTCGCCGTAGCGGACCTGCATCCGCTCGCCGAGGAAGACGGTGCGCCCGGCGGGAACGTTGGTGCCGGGCAGGTCCAGCACGATCCGCTGCTCGTCGCGCAGGGCGCGACCGGCCTCGTCGAGCCGGGCCCGCGCCTGGCTGACCCGGGCCGCGTGGGTCTCGCCGGCCCGGCCGGCCGACTCCTGGGCGCCGCGCTTCATCGTCCCGGCGAAGATCTTCGGCAGACCGGCGCTCTTGAGGTTGCGGCTGGCGTTGCTGGCCCGCCGCTCGGCCCGCTCGCGGGCCTGCTGCATCTCCCGCTTCTCCCGCTTGACCTCCTGCTCGGCGTTGCGGACGTTGCGCTCGGCGACCTCCTGCTCGGCCCGCACGGCCTCCTGGTACGCGGTGAAGTTGCCGCCGTAGGAGCGGACCTCGCCCCGGTCGAGTTCGAGGATGCGGTCCATCCGGTCGAGCAGCGCCCGGTCGTGGCTGACCAGCAGCAGGCAGCCGGGCCAGTCGTCGAGCAGGTGGTAGAGCGTGCGCCGCGCGTCGAGGTCGAGGTTGTTGGTGGGTTCGTCGAGCAGCAGGACGTCGGGCCGCTTCAGCAGCTGCGCGGCGAGGCCGAGCGAGACGACCTGACCGCCGCTGAGGGTGTCCAGGCGACGGGTCAGCGCGACCCCGGCGAGGCCCAGCCGGTCCAGCTGGGCCTGGCTGCGCTCCTCGACGTCCCAGTCGTTGCCGATCGTGGTGAAGTGCTCCTCGCTCGCGTCGCCGGCCTCGATGGCGTGCAGCGCCCGGAGGACGGGGGCGACCCCCAGCACCTCGGAGACGGTCAGGTCGCCGGCCAGGGGCAGGCTCTGCGGGAGGTAGCCGAGCACCCCCTCGACGGTCACCGATCCGCCGGTGGGCCGGCACTCCCCGGCGATCAGCTTGAGCAGGGTGCTCTTGCCGGCGCCGTTGGGGGCGACCAGACCCGTGCGACCACCGCCGACGGTGAACGACAGGTCCTCGAAGACGGGAGTGTCGTCGGGCCAGGAGAAGGAGAGGTTGGAGCAGATGACGTACGCATCGGACATGCGAAGGACCTCGGGTGTGATGCGGGCGTGCCACAGCAGCCCGGCGGGCAACAGGGATTGGTCGACGACGGCACGGCCCACCGGCGGCGGGGCGCTTCCCACGCGCCTGCCGGTGGCCGACCATGTCCGGTCTCACCCGGAGATGTCGTCGTCACCCGCCATGTCTGGTCTCCCTGTCCCGATCACTCGCCGCCGACATTACCAGCTGCCGATCGGGTGTCCCGGCGGGCGACGGGACGCGGGAGGTGAGCGGCGCCGGTCGATGCCCGGCCGGGATGTCCATCCCTCCGCGTGACCTTCCCGGTTGGCGCCCGCCTGCGCGGGTAGTCACCCCCGCCAGCCGGCTGCCGGGTGGCTCGTCCCTCGGCAGCCGTCCCGAACTGCTGGCCGCGCCGCCGGGGGTCGCAGGCCGATGACGGACACCGCACCGCCGTCCGGAGAGCAGCACGCGCCGGACGACGTCGTCGAACTGCGGGTACACGGGGTCTCGGGCGCCCGCGCCGACCAGGTGCTCGACCGGCCGCACACCCACCAGGTCGCCGGCGACCGCAGCGGCGGCTTCTTCCGACCGAGGCCGGGCTACCCGGACAGCACCGGACCGGGAGGCGTGGTGCTGGAGGTGTACCGGTGGAGCGACCTGCCCTCCGGCACCGCCGCCCGGACGCTGTCCCTGGTCTTCCTGCTCCCGTTCATGCTGAGCAACGTGGTGATCTGGATGCGCCCGGCCCGGCGGGGGCCCGGCACGGGCGTCAAGGTGCTGTGCCGGCTCCTCGCGCTCAGCCTCACCGTGCTGTACGCCCTGTCCGCCGCCGGCGTCGCCCTGGACCTGATCGCCTGGAAGTGCATGGGCTCGTCCCGATGCCTGATGGGCCGCACCTGGCTGTCCTGGCTCGGCGGGCACCCGGTCGGCCTGCGGCTGGCGGTGCTGGCCGCGGTGCCGATCGGCGCGGTCGGGCTGGTCTGGCTGCTGGGCGCCCGCCCCGGCCGCTCCTACGAGGGCTTCCGGGTGCCGACCGGCGACCCGGAGGGCGACCGGCTCAGCGCCGTCGGCCAGTGGGACGCCATGCCGATGGTGGGTCGGCTGCGGGCGATCCACATCGCCGTCGCGCTCGCGGTGCTCGACCTGACCCTGCTCACCGCGCGCGGTGCCGGCCACCCCTCGGTCGCGACGGTCGGCCTGGCCGTCCTGGCCGTGCTGGTGCTGGCGGCCGGCGCGGCGCTGCTCTGCACGCCCGAGCTGCTGGAACGGCCGGGCACGGCGCGCACCACCGACCGGCTGACCGTGGCGCTGCGCACGGTGGCCTGCGGCCTGACCGTGGCGACCCTCGGGGTGGTCGCACTGGACCAGACCCCGTGGCCGGTCTCGGGCGCGCTGCCCGGGTACGGCCTGATCGTCGGTTGGGCCTTCCTCGCGCAGATGGCACTGCTGGCGGCCCTCGCCGTGCTGGCCCCGTGGCGCAGCCGCCGGGACGGCGGCCCGGCGCTGCTGCACGGCCTGGGCGCGCCGGTGATCGCGGCCTTCGCGGTCGGCCTGTCGAGCGCGTTCTCCGCCGAGCTGGTCTACCGGACGGCGTACTTCCTCAACCGCCGGGCGATCACCGGACGCCCGGAGGATCTGGCGGCCCCGCCACTGGCCTACAAGTGGGCGTTGTTCACCTTCTTCCTGAGCATGATCGTGGCGGTGCTGGTCGCCGCCGGGCTGACCCTGCTCTCCCGCCGGAGTCGCCGACGGGCGGCGGCCGCCATCGTCGCCAGGGACTTCCCGGCAGCCCCACCCGAGGCCGCCGACCGGATGCGACGGGTGGAGAAGACGATCGCGCGGGCGCGGTTCACCGAGTGGCTCGGCCCGCTGGCCGTCGCGTGCGCCTGCCTCGCCACGGTCGGCCTGGCCACGAGCTTGCTCGCACTGTTCGGGCTGCAGCCGAGCCCGCTGGCGGAACGGCTGCTCGGGGTGCCGTCCGGGTTCGTGAACTTCGGGCTGACCGTGGGCAGCTATCTCATCGCCGGGCTCGTGCTCGCCCTGGTGATGGGCGGACTGTTCGCCTACCGGACGGCGGAGTTCCGCCGGTACGTCGGCGTGGTGTGGGACCTGGGCACGTTCTGGCCCCGGGCGGCCCACCCCTTCGCGCCGCCGTGCTACGCCGAACGGGCCGTACCCGAGCTGGCGAAGCGGATCTGCTACCTGGCGGAGCGGCACACCGGCGTGCTGCTCAGCGGCCACAGCCACGGGTCGGTGCTGCTGGCGGCCACGGTGCTGCAACTGCCGCCGCAGGTACGCCGGCGGGTCGCGCTGCTGACCCACGGGTCCCCGCTCGACCGCCTGTACGCCCGACTCTTCCCCGCGTACCTGGGCCGGGACGTGCTGCACGAGGTGGGCGAGCGGGTCGGCTGGCGCTGGTTGAACCTGTGGCGGGAGACCGATCCCATCGGCGGCTGGGTGTTCGCCGCACACCGGCCCGGTGACCCACCGACCCGGGCCGGCCCGAGCGACCGGGTCGACCGGCGGCTGCGGGACCCCGAGGACGTGGTGGCGCCCCCGAGCGACAGCGTCCCGCCCCCGGTCAAGGGGCACTGGCCGTGCGAATCCGACGAACGCTTCGCCGCCGCGGTCCGTGAGCTGGCCGACCGGCTCCGGGCCGAGCGCCGGACCTGACGCCACCGGGCGGGTACGCAGCCACCGCGGCTTACTGCTACCTGCCGCGTCGGACGGCCCGCACGCCGAACACCACGGCGCCGAGGACGAGCACGACGCCCAGGAACTGGAGGCCCGGCGAGTCGTCGGCCTCCCCGTACACGATGCCGGCGACGCCGATCGCGACGGCGAGGAGGGCGACGATGGCGAGGACGTACTTCATAAGTTTTCCTTCCGAGGCCGGATCCGGCCGGTGAGCGGGTCGACGTGGCTGAGGTGTGCAGTGGTTGGCGCGCGGTGCGCCGAGTCAGTCCTCGACCCACTCGAGCAGGTCACCGGGCTGGCAGTCGAGCACCCGGCACATGGCTTCCAGGGTGCTGAAACGGACGGCTTTGGCACGACCGTTCTTCAGCACCGCCACGTTCGCCGGCGTGAGCCCGACGCGTTCGGCGAACTCACCGACGCTCATCTTGCGTTTGGCCAGCTCGACATCGATGCGGACGACGATGGGCATCAGATCACCGCTTCCATGTCGGTGCGCAGTGTCGTGGCCTGCCGCAGCAGTGCCCGCATCACCACCATCAGCAGCCCCAGCACGGCGACGCCCACCAACATCAGGAAGAGCAGGAGCGGCAGTCCGGGGTCGGACGCGTTGAAGCCGACATAGAGAAATACGCCCAGCAGCACCACCCAGGCGGCGACGATCGCCCAGACGATCGCGTCCACCCACGCCAGCGAGGCGTCACTGAAGATGCGGTCGTTCTTGACCAGGGTGAGCAACTTCCAGGTGGACACGATCACCACCTGGATACACAGCAGCCAGAACACCGAGACGGCAGTCATCGGCCACCGGAGGTAGGCCTGGTCCGGGGACTCCTGGGCCATGTGCGCGAACTGCCCGGGCAGGGAGAAGGTCTGAAACATGACCAGGATCCCGAACAGCAGCACGAGGAAGACTCTGAGCGGGGCCACCGCTCGATGCTCAGTGAACATACATCGACTATCGCTTGTAACCTATCGAAAGTCAATCGGTAC
This sequence comes from Micromonospora purpureochromogenes, assembly GCF_900091515.1. Classification (NCBI taxonomy): domain Bacteria; kingdom Bacillati; phylum Actinomycetota; class Actinomycetes; order Micromonosporales; family Micromonosporaceae; genus Micromonospora; species Micromonospora purpureochromogenes. The sequence goes on from NZ_LT607410.1 coordinate 4,335,216, forward strand.
GGCAATCTCCTGAGGGTTAGCCTCGTCCCGGTGCGACGCTCGTTCGTGGGGCGGCCCGCACCGCCGGACCGGCACCCTCGGCCGAGGACGGATACGGCCTCAGCGTGGCCGAAGATCAGCCAGGAACCAGGCCCCGCCCGGGCGGCCGCCGGCAGGCGGGTGCCGTCAGCAGGCCGGCCCGCCCGCGGCCGAGCACGACGGACCCTCCGCCGCCCCGGCGCAGGACGCCGGACCGCCACCGACCGCCCGCTCCAGCAGCTCGTAGAGCGTCTCGCGCTGCCGCGCGTCCAGCGCGCCGAGCACCTCGTCCTCCACCGCCGCGAGAGCGCACTCGGCCTCCCCGAGGCGCTTCTCTCCGGCGGGGGTGAGCTCGACGACGTGCCGACGGCGGTCCTCGGGAGAACGGCGCCGTTCGATCAGCCGCTCCGCCTCCAACTCGTTGAGCAGCCCGACGATGTTGGTGCCGTCCATCTCCAGGGTGCCGGCGAGGGCCTGCTGGCTGCTGCCGCCCTGCGCCCGCAGCACCGTGAGCGCGACCAGGTGCCGGGGCCGCAGCCCCAGCGGCGCCAGCACCGTCTCGGCGCGCAGCCGCATCCGCCGCGCGAGGTGGTCGAGCAGGGGCGCCGAGCGGTGCTCGGGCTGGTCGACCGGTACGGCGGGCATGTGACCAAGCCTACCGTCGCCGCCCACGACCCACGTGCTACAAATGGTTTGCGCAACATCAATGAATCGTGAAGGGTAAACCAATGGCACACCTGTTGCACATCGACTCCAGCATCCAGGGGGACCGGTCGGTGAGCCGCCGGCTCACCGACCGTGCGGCCAGGGCCTGGCGCGCCGCGCACCCCGACGGCACGGTCCACTACCGGGACCTGGGCATCGATCCCCTCCCGCATCTGGACCAGGCCGGCGGCCTGGCGCGAATGACACCGCCGGAGCAGCACACCCCCGCCCAGCGGGAGTCCTGGGCGCTGACCGAGCAGCTGGTCGAGGAGGTGAGGCGGGCCGACACGGTCCTGCTGGGGCTGCCGCTGTACAACTTCGCCGCGCCCAGCAGCGTCAAGGCGTGGGTCGACCACCTGATCGCGCCCGGCCTGGCCTACGACCCGGAGACCCAGGCCGGCCTCCTGAACGACCGCGAGTTGATCGTGCTGGCCACGCGCGGCGGTGGGTACGCCCCCGGCACGCCCCGCGAGGGCTGGGACCACGCCGAGCCGTGGCTGCCGCACGGCCTGGCGATGACCGGCCTCCAGCCGCGCTTCATCACGGTGGAGCTGACCCTCGCCGGCGTTAACCCGGCCATGGCCGGCCTGGTCCCGCTGGCCCAGGAGAGCCTCGCGGCGGCCGAGCGCGCCGTCGACGAACTCTGGGTCCCGGCCGCCGCCGCGGCCTAGGCGAGGCCGCCACGGGAGTGGTCCACGCACCGGGCCACTCCCCCATCGCGCCGGCTCCGCTCGGGACGCGCGAACCCGCGGCAGGCACTACCCTGCGCGGCATGCATCGCAGCCGCGTCTACGCTCTTCTGATCGACGCCCCGCACGCGCAGGCCGCCCGGGCGGCGGCCTTCTGGTCGGCCGCCCTCGGCGTCCCCGCCGAGGCGGACCCGGAGCACCCGCAGTTCGTCGGTCTGCACGGCGCCCTGCCCGGGCTGGTCACCGCCGTGCAGGCCGTCGACGACGAGCCCCGCTTCCACCTCGACTTCGAGACGGACGACGTCGAGGCCGAGACGGCACGGCTGGTCGCTCTCGGCGCCACCGAGGTGGCCCGGTGGCTGGACTGTCGCATCCTGCGGGTGCCGGGCGGGCACCTGGTCTGCGTCCTGCCGGTGGAGAGCCCGCCCGAGGTCTTCGACGCCCAGGCCCGAACCTGGCCCTGACAGCCACGGTTTGACCCGGTGCCGTGCGGGGCAGCCGGGTGGGGCCGCGCGTCGGTAGCGTACGGCGGTGCCGCTGACCTTCCCCTCACACGCCGCGCTGCCGCTGCCGCTGAAGCTCTGGCGCCCCCGCTGGTTCGACGGCGTGGCCCTGATCGTCGGCTCGGCCGCACCGGACCTGGCCTACGCGCTCGACGGTTCCGGACTGCCCGTCTTCCCGCTGTCGCACCAGCCAGCCGGGCTGATCCTGTTCTGCCTGCCCGTGACGCTGCTGTGCGCGGCCATCGTGCGCGCGGTCGCGCCGACCGTCGCCGTGCACCTGCCGCACCGGCCGGCCGCGCTGGCCCTGCGCGACTACGGCGTGCTCGGCGTCGCTCGACCCGGCATCGCGGTCAGCGCCGTCTCGGCGGTACTCGCGGCCGCGACCCATCAGGCATGGGACCGGCTCACGGAGCACACAATGGCGTGGGACTGGGCCTCCACCGTGCTCGGTGCCTTCGCGGCGCTCGCCCTCGCCGTACACGTCGGGCACCGTCGGCTGCTGCGGAAGTGGCACGGCGAGCCGCCCGGCGCTCCGGCGCGGCCGCGCCTGTTCTGGACCGTCGCCGCGTCGGTCACCGCCGCCGGGGCGCTGGTCGCATCGCGCCTGCCGGGCGCGTTCCTGCCGCACACCACCGGGGCCCGGCTGATCGGGGCGCTGGCGCTCGGACTGGTCGCCGGGGCGGCGGCGACGGTCCTGCTCCCCCGACCCGCAGCCGCTGCTCGTCGATGACTGCTGTGCTGCACGACCAAGGCAGCCTCCAGTTCCCGCTCCACCTGCCTCTGCTCCGCCTGCCGCACCGACCGTACGTCCGCCCTCGACAACGAACGCCCCTGCCCCTCGGCCGGTACGCCGGCGGCGCGCGGTCCGCCGGGAGGGGCATCCGCGACGTACGGCACCGGGCGACTCGGTGCCGGTGGTAGCGTCCATACGCGCAGGCCAACACGCAGACCTCCGTTCGGACGGAAGGTTGAGCCATGGACGAGACCGTCGCGCGGGCGATGATCAAAGCTCACTTCGAGGCCTCGAACGTCAGCGCACCCGGCGGCGGGCCGGGCGACGACATCGCTCGCGCTTCGGAGATCTACGCCGACGACGCGGTGCTGGAGTGGCCCCAGGGCGGCGAGCGCGTTCGCGGCAAGGCCAACATCACCGCCGTCAGGTCCAGCTACCCCGCCCGGCAGGAGTTCGAGCTGCACCGGACCGTCGGCTGCGGGGACCTGTGGGTCAACGAGTACACCATCCGGTACGACGACCGGCCGATGATGGCCGTCGGGATCATGGAGTTCCGCGACGGCAAGGTGGCCCGCGAGCGGATCTACTTCGGGGGGCCTTGGGAGCCGCCGGCCTGGCGGGCGCAGTGGGTCGAGCGAATGGAACCGGCGGCCACCCAGGCATCCGCCTGATCACCAGCGCCGGCCCCGGGCGCCGAATGCCGCGACGCGAGGATCGCTGAGCGTTCAGCCGCCCAGCGGGCTAGGGCGGGCGTCGAGGAGTCGGTCGAGGTTGACGGCGGTGCTGATCAGTGAGAGGTGGCTGAACGCCTGCGGGAAGTTGCCGGTCTGCTCGCCGGTCGGCGCGATCTCCTCCGAGTAGAGGCCCAGGTGGGTGCTGTAGGTGAGCATCTTCTCGAACGTGAGCCGGGCCTCGTCGAGCCGGCCGGACTGTGCGAGTGCTTCGACGTACCAGAAGCTGCACATGGTGAAGGTGCTCTCGTTGCCGGGCAGGCCGTCGGGCGAGGCGGCCGGGTCGTAGCGGTAGACGAGGCTGTCGGAGACGAGTTCGTCGTCCATGGCCCGCAACGTCGACTGCCACATCGGATCGGTCGGGGTCACGAATCCGATGGACGGCATCGCGAGCAGTGCCGCGTCCAGCACATCGGTCGCGTAGTGCTGCACGAAGGCACGGCGCCCGGGGTGGAAACCTCGGCTCATGATCTGGTCGTAGATCTGATTGCGCGTACTCACCCAGCGGGTCGTGTCGCCCGGTCGTCCGTGTCGGTGCGCGAGTCGGACCGCCCGGTCGAGGGCAACCCAGGACATCAGGCGGCCGTAGGTGAAGTCCTGGCGGCCGCCGCGGGTCTCCCAGATTCCGTCTTCGGGCTGGTCCCAGTTGTCGCAGAGCCAGTCCATGAGCCGCACCGTGTTCAGCCACCCCTGGTGGGAGGCCTGGAGTCCGTAACTGTCGCCGAGGTGGAGGGCGTTGAGCGCCTCGCCGTAGATGTCGAGTTGCAGCTGGTTGGCGGCATCGTTGCCGACCCGCACGGGTGCCGATCGGCGATAGCCCTCCAGATGGTGAAGCGTCTCCTCGGTGAGATCGGGTGATCCGTCGACCCGGTACATGATCTGCAGTGGCACGCCGCCTTCCTCGGCGTCCTGGATCCGGTCGTTCACCCAGCGCATGTACTCAGTGGCTTCCTCGGTGAAGCCGAGGCCGAGCAGAGCGTGCACCGAGAACGAGGCGTCGCGGATCCAGGTGTAGCGGTAGTCCCAGTTGCGCTGCCCGCCGATCTGCTCCGGCAGTCCGGCGGTGGGGGCGGCGATCAGGGCCCCGGTGGGCGCGTAGGTCATGAGTTTCAGGGTGATCGCGGATCGTTCGACCATCTCCCGCCACCGCCCGGTGTAGCAGGAGCGGTCGAGCCAACGCCGCCAGTAGTCCCGGGTCTCCTCCAGCAGCTCACGGACCTCGCCGGGGGCGTAGGCGCGAGGCGGGTCGGCCGAGCCGGTCTCCAGTACCACCCCGCCGGCCTCGCCCTCGCGCAGCGTGGCCAGCACACAGATGCCCTCCGTGCTTTGCCGCCGTTCGTGCTCCCCGGTCAAGCGCTCGGCGTACCGGACCACATTCACGGTGAGCGACAGCGTCGGACTGTGGAAGACGCCGCCCTCCGGGTACGCCTGCAGCTCGTGCGGGTCCCGGCCGTAGTTGAATCGGGGCCGGCAGTCGAAGCGGAACCGCATGCTGCCGCGTACCACCCGCAGCATCCGGACCAGACGGTGCCGGTCGGTCGCCCGATCACCCGCGACCGGCATGAAGTCGATCAGCTCGCCCACCCCGTCCGCGCTGAGGAAGCGGGTGATCAGGATCGGCGTGCCGGGCAGGTAGAGCTGCTTGCTCACGTAGTCGACACCGTCCGGCGAGATCTGGAAGTAGCCGCCCTTGTGGCGATCGAGCAGGCCGCCGAACACGCTCGGCGAATCGAACCGCGGAGCGCAGAACCAGTCGATCGTCCCGTCCCTCGTCACCAGCGCCGCCGTCTGGAGATCACCGATCAGACCATGGTTCTCCAGCGCAGGATATGACTCCACCTGTCCTCCCCCGCTCAGCCCGGCGATGTGCGCGACTACCCCTGGGCGGGCGGGACACACCTGGGCGCCTCCTGACCCGCGGACCGACGCCGAACGCGGCGGCTGGTGAAAAGCGCGACGCCTACCGGCCTGCGCGATCACAGATCGAGGCGGAACTGGTTAGCCGCTGTCCCGCTGCGGCGGCAACGCGGCGCCTGCTCGCTAGACGTCCCGGTCAGGCAACCGAGCGAGAGCGTCACCTGCACCAACTCCAGCCGGTACGCCTAGCCGGGCCGCCGCCACGGATCGGATCTTCGAGGAGGCCGGTCGGTGAGCGCAGCAGCGGGTCACCCGGACAAGCCGACGAATCCCCTAGAAGACACCCAAGGTCAGCCAGACCGGCCGGGTGACCCGCTCAACATCCTCACTGCCAGAGGACTTGAGTAGCTTCTATGCAACACGGACCACACGTCGAAGGAAGGCCGAAATGCAACTACCGGTCAGGCGGGTCGAGCGCATCGAGACGCCGGTCATGTTCGTGGCCGCCAAAGACGGGTCCGACGAGATCGGGTCAGCCTGGGACCACCTGGAGACGGTGCTCGGGTCGCTGCGCGGGCGCAAATTCCTCGGCGTGTTCAACGACTCCGGCATCTACCGCTGCTGTGTGCAGGTCCGAGCCGGTGACGACGCTGACCAACTCGGCCTGGAATCAGGCGTCGTTCCAGGAGGCCAGTACCTGTGCGCAACCGTGCGTGGTCCGCAACCCGCGGCCTACGCCCTGCTCACCCCGACGTTCCAACAGTTGCGGCGCTCGGGTGAGCGAGATGGCACTCGCCCCAGCATCGAGTACTACCGCCGCCACGACCGGATCGACCTGCTGATGCCCGCACGAGGCGAAGCCTGAGAACGACGGCCGTTACGGCAAACCCTTGTCCATTGCCTCAATTGATGATCGTCTAGCCGGACGTGTCACCCACGTCCCGAAACTGGTCTGTCAGGGACGTCCTGAGACCGACAACGGCAGCCGGCTGTCCGACTCCGGTTGATGCCGGACACGGCGGCTTCACTTGATGGCCGACAGGGTGGCCTGGTGATGTTCAGTCCCGTGCGAAGCGCACCTGGTCGATGATCGGCTCGCAGGGACATGTCGCGGCAACCTCGTTCATGAGCCCGAAGATCCGAGCGCTCAGCAGGACCAGCAGCAGGATGCCTACGACCATCCCGCTGAGCAGACCCGTGGCCATCTTTGGGCGCTGCTGCCGACGCGCACGACGGGCCGCTACCAGCACAGCCGCTGATGCGAACAGGGCCACGACGTATGCCGCCGCGAGTCCGGACGCGAGTTGGTCTCCCGCGTCGGCTCCGCCCGTGAAGATCCCCACGTATCCGAAGGCGACGACCGCAACGAGATAGCCGAACAGCCCGAGCACGAAACCGACGCCTACACCAGGAACTAGAGGAAACTCTTCCGCTGGAGTCGCGGCCTCGGCAGCGTCAGTCGCGTCCACGTCGACAGGCTAATGCGCGAGCCAAGCCTTCCGACCCGTCACGCTTCAAGTGGAGCCGATGGATCGCCCATCAAGAGCAGCCGGGCAGCCGGCAGCCGGCCGAGCGGGGCTCCCGAACCCCCAACAGTCGGTTAGCGTGCCGCCCGTGAATGGGAAACTTGCCCGCCGGTGGGCGCTGGTGCTCGTACCGCTGCTCCTGGCGGCGTCCGGCGCCTTCGTGCTGCGGTGGCTGTCGGTGCCCGACCCGCGGAAGCTGCCCGAGCCGTTCCGGGAGCAGCTCGCAGCGCGGGTGGTGGACGCACTCGAGCGCGACCCGACCTTTCGCGCGGAACCCGGCCACCCAGATCTATGGCCGGTCTGCGTCGCCTCGGTGTTCGGGGTGGCGCCGGACTCGGCTGACACCGTCGACGAGGTCCGCACGATCTACACGCAGCTGGACTGCCAGTGGCTGAGCGCGGCAGATCTCGCGAAGGGACCTGACTCCGACCTCACCGCGCTCCCCGGCGTGTCGATGCCGATGGCCGTGCGGCTGGGGCCGCCTGTCACTTATCAGACGCCGGAAAGCGGAGAGGGGGTATACCCGGACAGCATCCGGCGGATCTTCCCGAAACCCTTACAAGCTGCCGCCTTCTCCGAACATGACCCGTCGATGCGGAACGCGCTGGACGATCGAATCATGCATCTGAAGTCCTCGCCGGCGCCCTCGCCCTCCCACTCCTGACGGCCCTTGACCACCCCGCCGTCGCGAGGGAGAACCCGAACAGGAGTCCCCTGGCGGTCCCAGGTATCTGGCGTTGCAACCCGGTGGAATCCGCGCGGCAGTCGAAGGCCCACCCACGGCGGGCGGGTGTCCGTCCGCACCACCCGGTCGCCGCGGCAGCGCTCGGCTGAGCCCGGGGCGCCGGCCCGGGCCGACCGGCACCGGTGCTGGACGGGTTGTCGGCTCTCTCGGCCTATGCTCTGGCGCGTGAACAAGAATCGGTGGAGCGGCGTGGACCTCGGCAACGTGCTGCACGCTGTCGAGGACGCCGCCCCGGTCGACGCGGTGGAGGCGGTGACCCGAGGCATCGGCGTCGACCTCGGGGCGCTGTGGGTGTCGTTCCTCGTCGCGGACATGAGCGGCCGGGCTCTCGTTCGGCTGGCCCACGACGCTCCCTTCCGAGACCGGCCCGGCAGACGCCAGCAGGACGAGGACGTCGCCACCGTGCTGCCTTTCGACGGCGGGCCACAGGAACAGGCGCTGCGCTCCCAACGCGTGCAGGTCCGTCCGAGCGGAGATCATCACGTCGTGATGGCGCCCGTCACGCAACGGGGCGAGGCGATCGGACTGTTGGAGATCTCCCTGCCGGTCGAGCCGGACGACGCGGCCCTGGCCGAGATCTCCCGGGCCGCGCACGCGCTGGCGTTCGTGGTGATCGCCGCCCGGCGGCACACCGACCTCTTCGAATGGGGCCAGCGGACCACTCCGTTCACCCTCGCGGCGGAGATCCAGCGCCGGCTCCTGCCCTCCTCATTCACCTGCGAGGCCGGCTCGTTCACCCTCTCGGCGTGGCTGGAGCCGGCGGCCAGCATCGGCGGAGACACCTTCGACTACAGCCTCGCCCGGAACCTGCTGCACCTGAGCATCACCGACGCCGTGGGCCACGGCGTACACAGCGCCCTGACCGCAACGCTCTGCGTCGGCAGCCTGCGCCACACCCGCCGTCGGGGTCACACGCTGCTCGACCAGGCTCAGGCCGCGAACTCGGCGCTGATCGAGAACCCGCCCGGGGGGTTCACCTTCTCCACCGGGCTTCTCGGCCGGCTCGATCTGCGCACCGGCGTCCTGGCCATGGTCAACGCCGGCCACCCCTCCCCACTGCTGGTGCGCAACGGAACCGTCCAGCCCCTCGCGCTACCGGTCGATCCGCCGTTCGGCGTACTGCGCCACGGGACCTACCGCACAACCGACGTCCCGCTGCGCCCCGACGACCGGCTCATTCTGCTCACCGACGGCATGCTGGAACGCGGCGCGGCCGGCCTTGACCTGCCCGCACGGCTGCCGGGCCTCACCGACCTGCACCCCAGGGAGGTCGTCCGTGTACTCGGCGACGCCATCCTCGACGTCGCCGGGCCCACCCTGCCAGACGACGCCTGCATGCTCGTCCTCGACTGGCACGGCGACCACGGCGACAACCGCTCCACCACGGCCGGCGCCGATCCCCACCGAGCGAGTGCCCTTCCGTACCCCTGAGACCAGAAACGAGAGGGCGTGCGTCTGCGTCCACTCCCTTCTGCGACGGCTCTGTCTGGTGTCCGCGCGCCGGTCGCGGGGAGTCGTTCCGGACAGCCGATCGGCGCCGTGACAAGAAGGCCGCGGCGCCACCGCGTCCCGGGGTCATCACCGACGGTCGGCGGGCCTCGCGGATGAGCAGCAGCCCTCGGGCGATCATGCTCAAACCGAGCAGCGGGTACAGCGTGTTGTCGACACCAATGAGCGGTACGACGTGGTGCCGCTCTCACCGCCGCGCGCCGCTGCTGCCTGATCCGGTTCCGGACTCAACAGGCGGCGTCCCGCGCCTGCCCGCCCTGTCTGGCCGTGGCAGGCATGCCGCCGGCCTCAGCGCGCAGCGCCGCCCAGTCGACCTGGGCCGCTCCCGGAGCGCCGGTGACCGACGCGTGGAGCCCTTATCACCGGGGAGTTGCCAGACGCCGGGCGGAAATCCCGCGCCGCGCCGGCCACCATATCGTCGGGATCGCCGCCGAGGGCCCGCCGGATGTGCGGCGGGATGACCTCGGATGTTGCCATTGCCAGTCGGACCTGCACCGAACGGTCGTGAACCAGGCGTTCCAGATCCGCCTCGTCCAGCTGGACCGCCCGGACCAGCGCGGCACGGACGTCGACCGCGGGGTCCTGGGCAAGCGCCGTGCGCTGCTCGGCGGTGGTCCGCGGGTTGCGGGCGAGCCCCTTGCGTACGCGTACGGTGCGATCGGCCATCAGCGCGGTGATCACGTCGGGATCGTGGGTGTGGGTGGCGAGTCGTTCCCGTACCTCGGGTGAGACGTCGTCGATCAGCCTGACGGCCAGTTCGGGCTCCAACTCCCGCATCTCCGCGAGGAGACCACGAAGCTCCTTGTCGGGTGCCTCTGCCATCACCCGGCGAACCGACTCGTCGCAAGCCGGGTTGCCGGCGACCGCCCAGCGGACCCACCGGTCGGGGTCCTTGACGAGACGCAAGAGATTGGCGACCGAGGCCGAAGGGTTTCTCGCCACAGCCTCCCGGACGTGACGATCATGGTCCCGGGTCAGCGGTCGCAGTGCCTGCGCGGGTGCGTCGGTCCGGGCCGCGACCGCCTTACGGACCATGGCCGACGGGTCGGACGCCAAGTCGAAGAGGGTCATCTGTGGCGTTGCGGGGTCCTGCGCGAGGGCAAGCCGCGCATCGGCGCTGCCGTCGCTCGCACGGTGAGCGGTGGTACCTGACCCTTGGTGACCGTCGGGCCCGCCGACGTCCTGCTGCTTCCCCATGGGCGCAATCATGTCACGGGCTGAGTGAGGCAATGCGAGCCTGACCAGCGCGTTGACGGTGGTCGAAGCATTACCTCGCGGATGCGCCCTTCGGTAGCTCAGCAGTGACCTAGCACTCACGAGCTGTGGGCTGAGGTCGAGCCGTTCCTGCCACCCCGTCGCACCGTTCCCCGGCCGTAAGTCTCTGAATGAGCGCAGGGTGTTCTGCGGGATCTTGTTCGTGCTCCACAACGCGATCCCGTGGGAGTACCTACCCCAGGAGTTGAGGTTCGGCTGCGGGATGACCTGCTGGCGCAGGTTCCCGGACTGGAACGACGCCGGCCGTCGCAACGACTGCACGGGCGCTCTGTCCCGTCCCGGGAGCCGCCTGACAGTTCAGTATCAGGACCCCCGTGACACCGTCGTCGGGTGACCACGGCAGCTCCGGGCCGGCCAGGAAGGGGCGCCGGTCGTCCTCTAGCACTATCGGCGCTCGGCCGAGCGGGACCTACTGGCCGGAGGGCAGGCCCGGGATGGGAAATTCCAACTCGCTGCGGATCTCGACGAAGTCATTACCAGGAGGGCCCAGGCGCTTTCCTGGGCTGAGGAAGGTGACAGTGCCGACGCTGATCTGATCGGCCCAGGCGCACATCGTGACGTGCTACTGGTCGTCGCGGCCGCTACCGCAGCGGGCCACGCCGCCCAACGGGCCAGGGTCCACCGCTCGGATCGAACGCACCCGGGGGAACAACCTGAAAACCTGATCCAGCGTCGCTTCCTCGTCTCTCACGGTGCCTGCCGCTGCGCTGACCAGCACCGCATAGTCGGCGTCAGTCTCGCCGTTGTAGACGCGTCCGACAACGTCCCGCTGGTCTTCGACTAGCCGACCCAGTTGCCTGGCGTTGTCCGCCGTGAGGAACATCAGCGGCCGGCTGAAGAACCCAGAGCGATTGCCGAGCCGCATCGGCGTCTCCAGCCGGGCTCGTATGGTGGACGGGCTCGTGGCGGGCTGCGTCGATGCAAAGGGTGAGGGTGCTGCGGCCGGTTGCCCGGACTGAGGCGTGCAGCCGAGCACCGCGCCCACGGCCATCACGGAGAACACCCCGCGGAGGGACGCCCGAAGCAGCTGTCCCCGTGATGGCCTTTTTCCCACGCGCATGCCCGGCTCCTGTATCCACCAACAGTCGAGCCGGGACCATACAGCAGTTGCCGGCCCAGGAGGGCACCGTGATTCGAAGGCGATCTTGAGGGCTGACGGGCCAGCCAGACGAATCGAGGGCTACGGCTTGGGCCAACTGCCCGGCCGAACGGGCCTCAAGGACGTCGAACTCGTTTCCCTCTGGGTCGGCCATCGTCACGTGGTCAGGCGTATCGTCCGGTTCGTCCACCCGAAGTACGGCCCCGCCCGCCGTTACCACTTTGTCGACCACCGCCTGGACCCGCGGCCAGCGCACCTCGAACGGCTCGTGCCGGCCGCCGCCCACGTGGATGTCGAAGTGCATGCGGTTCTTGACTACCTTCGGCTCCGCCACCTTCAGGAACGAAACACCGGGCCGGACGCCGTCCGGGTCATCGATGAAGGCGCCGTCGTCCCACTCGTCCTCCGGAACCTTGAAATGGGTCTGCCATGCCTCCCAGGTAGCGAACCCTTCTGGTGGGGCGGCCGGGACGTACCCCAGCGCGAGGCACCAGAACGCGGCCAGTTCGCGCGGGCGCGCGCAGTCGACGGTCAAGGACCACTGCTCGGACATCGCCACACCATAGACCGCCGAAGGTCACACCGAGGGCCGGGCGAGTTCGGTCCGGCTACGCACATTCACCCGTACGTAGCTCTCACTCCATGCCGCACCCCGACATCGTGTGAGGAGATCGTCTAGCTGGAGGTGTCACCCACGTCCCGAGACTGATCTGTCACGCAGGTCCTGAGACCCGACATCGCTGGCAGCCGGCCGTTCGAACGCGTGTTTGAGCACGACTTCGTGGACGAAGCATCCGCCTGGTCGATGGCCGACCGGATGCTGAAGACCTCGGCTGATACGTCGCGCGACCCAACTGAGACGATCGGCAGGAGGCCCAACCACCAGGTGCGTTGAATTGCTGGGCCGCGGTCGCACCGTGACGGATGGGCGGCGCCGGCGGCGCAGATCACGTGGTCGCCCTGGCCGGTTGACGTGACGGACAGCGGCTTACCACTTGTCTTTGTGGCAGTTCGGGGGAGGATCATCGCCGGCCACGATGAAGTCTTGGCACGCGAGGAAGCGGTTATTGAAATGGCCGACGAGGAAGCCGGTCAGCGCCACGATGGCGACGACCACCACCAGGGTGACCTTCAGGCGGCGGCCCGGCAGGGTGAAGTATTTGGGCGCGAGTAACCGGACGACGATGGCCGCTATGAACGGCACGACGGCGATGGTCGCGACGTTCACCACACGGGCAGCGGTCTGTTCCAAGGCGCTGTGAGGGTGCCCCACGACGAGTCTTAGCAGCAGGAGCCCTATCGGGGGCAGGAACAGGACCAGCACCCAAGGGTGGGTATGCACCCGGCGGCGCAGGAGGAGAGCGCTCAGGAGGACAACGAGGGCCAGCACGAACAGTTCATATCGCCGGTAGTAGAAGATGGTCCGGTGCGTACCCAACGCGAACGCTCCATCCCAGGCCCACAATGAGGCGCCGAACGCGATCGCGTAGAAGGGCCCTAGCTTCTGCTCCGCCGTCCCTCGTAGAAGGTCGTCCTCCTCGGTAAGCTTCCGCGACTTCTCGGCCGCTCGCTCGGCCGGACCTTCCCCGTTCATGCCTCCGCCTATCGTGCTCACCTCCCAGCCGTGGTTTGGCGTCTCCCGGGCCAGCGGCAACACAGCCCAAGGGGCGAGCGGGCGGCTGGGTTCCCGCGACCTCATTGCCCATAACGAGGACGAGGCGCGTTGCGCTTCGGTCCAGGCTGGACCAGCCGACGCGTGGCGGCAGTTGCTCAGCGGCAGGCGTCTGCCCGGACGTGTACGCCGCACCATGCCGGCAGGTGGGCTGCCCACACCCGCCAGCCGCCGGCGTCTCGGTTGGTGTGTTCGTTCCACCAGTGGACCTGGACGGTCACCGTCGCGCCGTCGTCGTCCTGGTCCTCGACGTCGATTGGTCCGACGGTCTCAAGCTTTGCTGGAGCCTTGCCGCGTTCCATCTCGCCGCGGTACTGACGCCACTGCCGCAGCAGCTCGTCATGCCGCCTGGGAGCCAGGACCCGCGACAGGCCAATCTCCTCCCCGCTGCTCATCTGGAGCACGTACACGCTCACTGCCGCGTCCGGCGTCGCCTCACCTCGATCGCCAGCGGAGGTCGGATCAGGCGCTGCTCGCGTAGTCGGGGAACGGGTCTTCGCCTTCACCGAGCAGCAGCGGCACGTCGTACACCGACAGGTCCGGCCTGGGGCGGGCGTACCGGACGCGATGACGCCACCGGTGGTGCTCGAACGCCGTGTCGACCTCGATGTCCGCCACGACGGTCGGCTCGACCTGGACGTAGTGGAGCGGCTCGGGCCGGTCGAACTGGCCGGACCATGCGGCGGGTAGCGGCTCGGGCCAGGGGTGGGTAACAAGCCTGCGATCCGTCGGACGTCGCGGGGACAGCAGCGTTGCCAGCTCCGGGCGCTGGGGCGTGGCCAGCGGATGCGTGCGGCCGGTGTATCGCAGCCGACCGCGCCGGTCGAATCGGCCGATAAGAACGGTCTCGGGATTGCGGATGCTGCCGGTGACGCCGCCGATGATCGCCTCCGTGGTGGCCCGGACTCGGAACTTCGCCCATCCTCGCCGACCAGGCTCATAGCGGCTGTCGAGCCGCTTGATCACCACACCTTCCACACCCGCCGCCGTCCATCTGGTCAGCCATTCGCTGACCTCGGCGACGTCGGTGCTCTGCGGGGTGACCGCCAGCTGCGGCGGGGCGCCGGCGAGCAACCGGACCAGCCGGGACCTGCGCTCGATCAGAGGAGCATCGAGCACAGGCTCCCCACCAGCGTCCACGAGGAGGTCGAAGGTGACGTAGTAGGCCGGATGCTCACGGGCGACGCGCAGCAGGCCCCGGCCGGCGGTGACCCGCCGCTGCAACTGGGCGAAGTTCGTCCGCCCGCCCTCCCAGACGACCAACTCCCCGTCGAGCACCACCCCGGGCGGCACGAAGGCCCGCACCGCGCGCGTGATGTCCGGGAAGTACGACGTCAGGTTCCGGCCGGCGCGCGACTGGAGGTAGACGTCGGAATCTCCACGGAAGGCCAACGTGCGCCATCCATCCCACTTCGGTTCATAGACCAAGTCCGGGCCCTCAAGCACCGCATCTACCGGTGCAGCGAGCATCGGGGCGACGGGCCTCCGCAGCACAGACCCACCCAGTGAGGCGTCCCAACGCCAGGCTGGACTCACCCCGTCTAGCCCCGTCCGCCCAGGCCACGAGCGCCGCTCATATTCGCCCCTCCCCCCGTCATCGTGGGGCAGCGGGAGCGGGGCTCGGGCGCAGATCAGGCAGAACGAATGCGTTGGACCTGCACATTACGAGTCGGTCGCCAGCCCTGCTCCCCGGGGCGCTTACGCGGGTTGCCTGGATGCCGGAGGCCGTGGTCGTCCGCCCATGCCCGCCGGCTCGGCTGCTCGATTGGCTGCTCGCCTCCTCGGTGCCCGGCGCATCGGCCGACCATGGCCACCCCGGCCCCACTGCCAATTGCCCCCGAATCGTCAGCCCGCCCCCAATCTTCGTCGACCGTGATCGCCAGGCATGCTTTCCAAGTCTGTCGCCGCGCGTTCGCCGAGGTCTGTAGCCGTACCGCGCAGTGGCGCTGGCACTAGGCGGGACCTAGTCGGATGACCTCGAATGTGGCCGAACGAGACGACAACTGAGACCACCTGACACGGCCGACGGCATGATGGGCCGGTGGCGGTAGTAGAGGCATGGTTTCTGGGCGGACCGGTGGACGGGAGACTGATGCCAATGGAGGCGACCGCCGACGGCAGTCCGCCGACGGTGTTGAAGCTGCTTCAGACTGGCTTCTAGCGGCCCGCACCAAAGGGCTTGCTGCTCTCTTGCAGCCTCTGGCCCTGGCGTGACCACAGTTGCTCGCGCTGGCCAAAGACCGTTGAGTGGCGCCGGCGGCGACAGTCGTGCGCTGTCAACCGCCGGCTTCCTGGGCTGGCTCAGCTCTAGCAAGCAGCCACTCAATGGGCCCTGTCAGGCCATGCTGGGGGCGGCGGCGTGCGGAGCGTCCTTCGGGTCGGCACCGTACCGGTTGCTTCCCCGAGTGCCGTCCTTGACGAAGAACACGAGCAGGACGATGGCCCCCACGAGAGGCACGAGTCCGATCAACAGCCACCAGCCCGAGCGGTCGGTGTCGTGAAGTCGCCGCGCGGCAACGGCCAGGGTCGGCAGCAGCAGGGCCAAGCTGACGATCAGCCCGATGACGCCGGTAGAGCTCGGATCCGACCCGATCTTGGTCCCCAGCGCGCCGTCCAGAATTCCGGCGACGATGCCGAGGATCAGAGTGAAGAGGAAGAACCACCAGTACTCGGACCGGCGAGCTCGACCGCCAAAGCCGGCGTACTGGGAGAGGACGGATTTGGTGGCATCAATGGGGGACATACATGCTCCAGCGAAGTGAGAGATTGAGACCTGTAAGGTCAACTGCGACGCAGCCAAGCAGACGGCCGGCGGGCGGTCAATGGCCGTTCGGCTGGCCCCGCCCGGTTGGGGCCTGCGACTTGAGCCCTGAACCCCTCGGGCGTGCTCCTGATTAACTCCAATCGAGTGGATCGGCAGCCTGACCTCGGCGAGCTCTTCCGCTGCCTTACAGCGGTTGACAGCCCTTGTCGGCGTCACTTGTGTCCGCCTTGTGCCCGACGAGGACTGAACCGCCCCGGATCTTGTAGAGACTTCCCCGCTTGGGAAGGATCGAGAGGTGGCAGGAACGAAGCCGTATCCGCAGGAGCTGCGGGAGCGGGCGGTGCGGATGGTCGCGGAGGTGCGGCCGAACTACGAGTCGGACTGGGCGGCGATCACGGCGGTGGCGGCCCGGCTGGGGATCGGCACGGCCGAGACGTTGCGTAAGTGGGTCCGGCAGGCACAGGTCGATGATGGCTGGCGGCCGGGGGTGACGTCGGAGGAGTCGGCGGAGCTGAAGCGGCTGCGTCGGGAGAACGCCGAGCTGCGTCGGGCGAATGAGATCTTGAAGGCCGCGTCGGCTTTCTTCGCGGCCGAGCTCGACCGGCCTACGACACGCTCGTGAGTTTCGTCGACGAGCATCGGGACCGCTTCGGTGGAGTCGAGCCGATCTGTCGCGTGCTGCGTCAGCACGGGCTGCAGATCACCCCGAGCGGTTACTGGGCGGCCAAGAAGCGTCCGCCGTCGAAGCGGCAGGTGCGTGATGCGCAGCTGACAGAACTCATGCGGGAGATCCACTCGGCGAACTACGGCGTCTACGGAGCCCGCAAGATCTGGCACGAGCTGCGCCGCCAAGGGCATCCGACGGCCCGGTGCACGGTCGAGCGGTTGATGCGTGATGCTGGCCTGGCCGGTGTCGTGCGGGGCAAGAAGATCCGCACCACCACCGCCGATCCGGGGCATGAACGGGCCGCCGACCTGCTCAACCGGGACTTCACCGCCGCCCGGCCGAACCGGTGCTGGGTCGCGGACTTCACCCACGTCGCCGCCTGGTCCGGCGTGGTCTACGTCGCGTTCGTCGTTGACGTCTACTCGAGGGCGATCGTGGGTTGGTCCGCGGCGACGAACAAACGAACCCCGCTGGTCCTGGCCGCCCTGGACATGGGGCTGTGGCGCCGTGACCGCGCCGGCCAGCCGGTCGGGGCGGGCCTGGTACATCACAGCGATGCGGGCAGTCAGTACACGTCGTTCCGGTTCACCACCCACCTGCTCGATGCCGGTATCGACGCCTCGATCGGCAGCGTCGGTGACGCCCTGGACAACGCGCTGATGGAGTCCACCATCGGCCTCTACAAGACCGAGCTGATCAAACCCCGGGGCCCGTGGCGAAGCCTCGCCCAGGTCGAACTGGCCACCGCCGAGTGGGTCGACTGGTACAACAACCAGCGCGTGCACTCCGCCATCGGGCACGTCCCGCCGACCGAGTACGAATCGATGTTCTACGCTCAACCCCAGCCCCGTGAGGTGGTTGGAGCCAACAGCTGAGGTCTCCACAGAACCCGGGGCGGTTCAGACCCCTCACCGACGAGGTTCTGCGGGCTGTGGAGGCGGAGCTTGGGCACCAGCTGTCCGCCGCGTACGACGACCTGTACCGGCGACACGACGGCGGCTCCCTCGCCCGTGACGCCGACTCTGCACCCAGCCGAACCTCCTGGGCTGAGGACCACGTCGGTCTGTACATACTGGCGGCGATCGGTCGAACTGCTCGGTTCAGCCTCTGCGGCGAGCTCGGCAGCGCGTTCTGGGTAGCGGAATGGGGCTACCCCGACATCGGCATCTACATCGCCGACCGCCCGTCGGCGGGTCACGACATGATCGCCTTCGACTACCGCTCGGCCGGTGAGCCGGCCGTCCCGACTTCGAGAACTTCGTGACGGGGCTCGTCAACGAATCGGAGTACGACGTGGACAACTGACTCGCGCATTACGAGTCGGCTCCGGCCCCTGCTCCCCTGGGCGCTTCCGTTGGTTGACTGGCTGCCCTCGTCCGTGATCGTCCGCCCACGCTCGCCGGCTTGGCTGCTCGGTCGGCTGCTTGACGGTCTGCCCGCGCTCGATAGTCCCCGACTTAGGTCTGCGCTGGCAGGTGGCGGCGGACGTCAGTATTAGCGACGCGTTCGGCAAGGGCGCGCGGGCTAACGCCATGGCTGTTCTCGCGTTCGGGATCGGCACCTGCCGCCAGAAGCGCTTGCAGAGCCGCTGGGTCCGTGCGGTAGGCGAATACGGCACGCCAGAGCGCTGCCTCTCTGCTGCTCCCGCGCTTCCCTCACCTCGCACGCGTACGGCGGCCAGGTCGCTACGCTTCTCCGGTGACGAATGGTGCCGGTGTTGCATTGGGTATCGAGGCCGCTCGGCGGCTAGCCCAGCTGGACCTGGTGGACATCCAACCGGGGCTCACCGACGCCGAGTTCGTCAGCATCGAGCGACGGTTCGGCTTCGAGTTCGCCGACGACCACCGCGCCTTCCTCGCGGCCGGGCTGCCAGTCTGGACACCTGGCCACGATGACCACCCCGCCAAGGCAAGTTGGGGCTGGCCGAACTGGCGCCAGCTCGACTCCACCACCCTGCAAGAGCAGGTTGACTGGCCGCTCGCAACCGCGCTCGACGACATCCAGCACGGCGAGTGGCCACCTGGGTGGAGCAGCCGCCCTCACGACCTCGTCCGGCGCATGGCCAAGGCGAAGCGCCTTCTCGCCAACGTTCCCCGGATGGTTCCCGTATACGCCCACCGCTACCTGCCAACCGGCCGCGGCTCCTTCGGGCATCCCGTGCTCTCCATCCACCGACTGACCGACACCATCGTGTATGGCCACGACCTCGCCCACTACATCGATCAGGAGTTCCGAGAGCCCAGGGTGACTGTGACCTTCTGGCGTGACTACGTGTGAGAGGTGAGGGCCGACGCCCGACTGCTCGACCCCCAGGTAACGATCACGCGGCTCCTACCTGCTGCTCCACCAGGTCTGAGCTGCCAGAGCATCCAGGGCCGTCCATGCTCGTCCGCTGGTGTCCGACCCGATCGTCACTCAGTTAGCGGACTTCGTGTTGGCGAGGCGAGCCCAGCACCAGCCCCGACGGTCAGTGACCGATCTTGGTCCCAAGAACGCCAAGAAGGGCCGATCCGATTTCCGGATCAGCCCTCTGACCTGCGTCGGACGGCCGGATTCGAACCGACGACCCCTTGACCCCCAGGCAACAATCACAGCGCGCTTACCTGCTGCTCTGTCGGCTCCGGGCTGCTGGCATGGTCCACGCTCGTCCGTGCTCGTCCAGTGGTGTCCGACCCGATCGTCACCCAGTTAGTCACCCATGCCCCGCAGCATGGCTTCCGCCTCGCGCACCATGTCCTGTTCAAGTTGGGCGCGCTCAGCCGCGTTGTCCTCCCACAGGTCGGCCAGGAAGGCGAACGTGGTAAAGGGCTCCGGGAACCCTAGAGATCCGGCATAGGCGGCGATGGCATGCGCGCCATCCACCGGCGCGATGGCCCCGGACACCAAACGTCGCGCAACGAGACCACCACCTCCCAGACGGCCTGGTCGTCGTCTGGCAGCTCAGGCAAGCCCAACTCGTCGACCACCTGGTCCAGCAGCTCGCGTGCCTCGCGGTACTCGCCTCGCGAGAGCCCAGCGAGTTCCCGCAACGATGGGCTATCCAGCCCCTCGGCAAGCGCTTACCCACCGGGCTGGCACTCCACGCTTGCTCGCTTCCAAGCCGTGTTAGCCCTCACCGAAGGTGACGGCTAACACGCCTGGTGCAATACCGGCGCCGGAGTGTCAACGATCTGGCAGGTCAGGTGACCCCGATGTTCAGGTAGAAGTGGCCGAGCTTGAGTGATAGCGAGGCGCCTCCGAAGTGGTGAATGAGCAGCGCCAACAGGATGACGATCAAGATGCAGACAACGAGCCAGATCAGGAACCACACGAACCCTGGGATCCCGTAGCGACCGACGCGAGCCATTAGGCTCGCCCCCTCGCGGTCGGCGCTGCAACACGCGCCGCCGCGCATGGGTGTGTCGGCTGTCGGTAACTGCGCCCGACGCTAGCGGACGTCTCCATACAGCCTCCTTCATTGAGGTGTCCGCGAAATTTCCCTACCGAGGCGCGCGTCAAACCGGGCCGTAGGAGCCCGCTTCAGGATCCCGCCGGAGCGGGGCCGCGTCTGTGCTGTCGGTGACATCCGAGGTCGGTCAACTGGACGGGTTTCTTGCCCGCACTGAACTTCACATCTGCACTGGGGTCCACTCTCTACTTCCGCTTGCTCTCGGAAGCGATCGGGATCGGTCTACGACCAGTGAGCAGCGCCTCGGCGTTGCCGATCGGCTGCTCCTCAGGGACCGCTTGCCACGCACCACCCGGGCACGAGCGGCATGGCCTACTCAGCAGTCAACTCTCGACGGACGACCACTCGCTTGTAAGGCGATCTCGGCAAGAGTCGCAGTGTCCGCCGACAACTGCTGCGTCCGGGCAGGAGGGGAATCCCGTGCGAGCGCGTCCGGCCATGGCCGCCATGGTTGATGTCAACTGCTGATGTCAAGCCGGCCCCCTCGCTTGATCGATAACTGCCGGTGGTCGTTCGTTGTCACGGATCTTCGCCCCTCCCGGGCGGCGTCTCCCCACTATGACGTGGGGGGAGAGATGAGGAGTCTTCACAGCCGGCGCGGGCGGTGAGATGTCGTGCAGGGGCTGCCGCCGAGCCCGTGCTGCGCCGGCCGGTCGCGCCGATGCTGGCTGCGCCCATCGACGCGGTGCCCGAGCCGGAACCTCACCACCTACTTCCCGGACATCACCCGGGCGATCCGGGCGGCGATCCCGCCCAGGGTAGTGCTCGACGGGGAGTTGATCGTCTGGGAGCGCGGCCGGACGAACTTCGCGCTCCTCCAGCAGCGGATCACCGCCGGCCGCGGACTGCAGCGCCTGGTCCACCACCGCCCCGCGCACTACGTGCTGTTCGATCTCCTCGCCGACGCCGGCGGCGAGGTCATCCTGCCCCGGCGCGCTGCTCGCCCAGCGTCAGCCGGCCCAGCTTGGCGGCCGGGCTCTCGACGCTGCCGTCCGGGCCGTCGCCCGACGGTGATCGCGTGGGCACCGCAGGTTCAGTCGTGGCGGTGACGCACGATGTAGTCGATGTAGTGGATCGTGTCCTCGCGGTCGTCCTCGCTGATCGAGTCCCACAGGTCCGCCAGCCAGTAGAGCGAGCCCGACAGCATCCAGGCCCACCCGCGCACCCAGGTCGCCTCGTCGAACCCGAGCGCCTCCCGGTAGGCGGCCCGCGCGCGGGCATCGAACAGGCTCCAGCCCGGCCGCAACTCGACCGCCGGATCACCGCGGCCGAGACCGCCGAAGTCGATCACCCCGGTGAGCCTGCCCCGGTCGACCAGCAGGTTGCCTTCCAGGAGATCACCGTGCAGCCATACCGGCGGTCCGGGCCACTCGTCCGCCGCCATCGCCTCGTCCCAGGCCGCGGTCACCGCCCGCCCGTCGATCTGGTCGCCCAACGCCGCGATCGACCGGCGGGTCAGCTCGTCCCGCTGCACCAGAGGTACGCCGCGCTGAATCCCCTCCTTGACCGGCCCGCCCATCGGGTCGATCGCGATCATCGCGCGCACGAAGCCGGCGAGGTCGACGGCGAGGTCGACGAGGTCCTGCCCGGCTTCCGGATTGCGCCCGTCCAGCCACGGGACGACCGTCCACGGCCACGGATAGTCCCCGCCCGGCCGGCCGACCGCGACCGGCGCCGGCACGGGCACCGGAAGATGCGGCGCCAGCCGCGGCAGCCAGGTCGCGTCGGTCGCCACCTGGTCGACCGCCCACCGCGCCCGCGGCAGCCGTGCCGTCAGGAAATCACCCAGCCGGAACAGCGCGTTGTCGGTGCCGTTCAACGGCTGCGGAACGAGCGGCAGGTCCGACCATTCTGGGAACTGCTCGTCGATCAGGGCGCGTACCTGCTCGACAGCGACGACGATCTCTCCAGGGCGCATCGGCGCGACCGTAGAACCCGCTCGATCATCCTGTCAATTGAATTCGGACCACGCCGAACCGTGCGCCGGATCGACCGCGCCGCCGTCGGCTTGGACGAGACGCCGGACCATCGCGCGGGCCTCGTTGAACCGGAGCACCTTGCCCGTCTCGGAGTCACCGGCTCTGGCGACGACATGCCAGCGGACCTCGCGGGCGAGCCACACGTCACGGCGCGTGAGTCGGCCCCACACCTCGTTCCACCACCGCCCCATCAGCTCCCGCGCCACTGGCCGATCGTGCATATGTGCGAGATCGCCGCCTGCCCGATCTCCGGCCCACGGGTGAGTGCAGGGTCCTCGATACCTCCGTACGCTGACCGCATGTCCGCACTCCCCGGCGTCGCAAGCTAGAAGAGGCGCTACCTCGCCGATGGAGCCACGTCCAGTCGGTCGCCGCCAAGGCCCTGACCGTCGCCGCCGCCGCCGTTCCGTCGGATGACCGGCCTCGTCTTCGCCTCTGCCGCCGGCACGGCCCTTGATCGGCACAACGTGCTTCGGGCCTTCCGCCCCGTCGTCGCCAAAGCGGGCCTTGACCCGGGCGACTGGACTCCCCGCGAGCTGCGGCACAGCTCCGCGTCCCTGCTGTCCGACAGCGGCATGAGCCTTGAACAAATCGCTGACCTCTGCGGCCACTCCGGCACGACTGTCACCGAGAGCGTCCGGCACCAACTCCGGCCGGTGCTTCTGAGCGGCGCAGTCGCCATGGACCGGATCTTCGACGCGGTTGCGTCCACTGGAGTGGTGTACGACTTGCCCGTGATGGGCGTGTTGCGTAGATAGGAGACGGCCACCGCGTGATCCTTCGAGACGACCAAGTCATGAAGGAGAGGAACGCGATGGCCGCATCTGAGAGTGTGAACCCTGTTGAGCTGCTGCGCGAGCAGATCGAGGGTGCGTCGCCGGACGTGTTGCAGGCGATGGTCAAGACGTTCGCGCAGGCGTTGATGTCCGCCGAGGCGGATGCGATCTGCGGCGCGGCGTATGGGCAGCGCAGCGACGAGCGGGTGAACTCCCGCAACGGTTACCGGCATCGGGAGTGGGATACCCGTACCGGCACGATCGACCTGGCCATCCCCAAGCTGCGTCAGGGTTCGTACTTCCCCGACTGGCTGCTGACGCACCGCCGGCGGGCCGAGCAGGCCCTCGTGTCGGTCGTGGCCACCTCTTACCTGCTGGGAGTGTCGACGCGGCGGGTGGAGAAGCTGGTCGAGCAGCTCGGGATCCGGCAGCTGTCGAAGTCGCAGGTGTCGGAGATGGCCGCGCACCTGGACGCGCAGGTCGAGGCGTTCCGCAACCGGCCCCTCGATGCCGGGCACTACACGTTCGTGTGGATGGACGCGCTGACGATGAAGGTCCGCGAAGCCGGTCGGACGGTCAACGTCCACGCTCTGATCGCCGTCGGCGTCAACGCCGACGGCCAACGCGAAGTCCTCGGCCTCGATGTCGCCTCCGACGAAGACGGGGCCGGCTGGTTGGCGTTCCTGCGGTCGTTGACCGCCCGCGGCTTGGCCGGTGTCCGTCTGGTGATCTCCGACGCCCACGCCGGTCTCGTCCAGGCCATCGGCGCCGCCCTGCCCGGGGCCGCATGGCAGCGTTGCCGCACCCACTACCTGCGGAACCTGCTGACGAAGGTGCCCAAGTCCGCGCAGCCGTGGATCGCCACCCTGGTGCGCACAATCTTCGACCAGCCCGACGCCGAGGCCGTCCGAGCCCAGTTCGCCCGGGTCGTGGCGACCATCGAAGCCAGGTTCCCGGCCGCGGCCGAGCACCTCGATGCCGCCCGCGACGACCTCCTCGCGTTCACCGGCTTCCCGCGCGAGATCTGGCGGCAGATCTGGTCGAACAACCCGCAGGAGCGGTTGAACAAGGAGATCCGCCGCCGCACCGACGTCGTCGGGATCTTCCCGAATCGGCCCGCGATCATCCGACTCGTCGGCGCAGTCCTCGCCGAGCAGACCGACGAATGGACCGAAGGCCGCCGCTACATGGGCCTGGAACTACTGGCCAAAGCCCGCCTGATCACCCTCGACACCGACCAACACGACACCGACAACACCGAGCCGACCCCGATCGCCGCATAACATCAAACCGGATCCCGCGATGGCCGTCTCCTACACCACCTGCGCGGACGTGACCTTCGACGCTAAGGCGTAGTCACTCAGTTAGTCACCCAAGTACGACAAAGGGGCCGTCTCGAACTTCCGAGATGGCCCCTCACCTGTGTCGGGACGGCCGGATTCGAACCGACGACCCCTTGTTACCAACCGTAGCCACCCCGACCTTGTCATTGACTGTCAGAGATAGGCGTTGAGCTGCACAGACACGATCAAGCAATGATCGCTTCTTGTCACTGGTTGTCAACCGCAGGCGGGGTTTTCGGGGGGTAAACGGGGGCAGGCCGAGAGGACGTCACCAGGTTCCACCGTGCCCCACTCCCCCATCGGGACCTCCCCTCACCACCAGAAGGACGTGCCTCTTGGCGATCTGCGGCTTGGCTGCGAATCCACCTCGTTGCCGATGCCCAGAGCGCGGCAGCGTTCACGATCGTCGGTCCATGCCGCAGGCAGGTACAACCGCCGGATCGCCGAGGTGTTCGAGCAGGTAGTCCCGCACGTCATCGCGGACTGCCTCGATGTCCCAATCGGAGAGCGCAGCAACCGCTGCATGCCATCCGGTGACACCTCACCGCCCGCTCCGCGAGGGTCCAGCCGTTCTTGCGCTGCAGACCAGCGGCCAGCCCACACAGGTACTGCCGAACCCGAGCGCGCGGCTCACCCGCCGGAACCGCCCAGCGATCCGCGCATGTAACCGATCCAACTCCGCCGCCGACGCATCGGCGGCTGCCACCGCGGCAGGGGCGCTCGCCGGTCAGAACGAGAGGACGAGGTACTGCGCTTCGGACGGCTGCGCGCGGCGGCCTCGACCGGGTCCGACTGAGGTCGGCTGGCGGCCGAGACCGGTTACGCCGACCAGGCGCACCTGAGCCTGTTGGCGCCTGAACTGGGCCATAGCCACCGAACTGGGCGAATGTTGTGGTCCGCGTCGTCGGGAATGATCCGGACTTCCTCGTCGGGGTCGGCGCAGATTCGCGACACCTCGGACTTGGAGATCCCACCGTCCGCACCGAGGGCTTTGACCAGGTCGTCGGCCTTGCGGGTGGACACCCCGTGCAGGTAGGCCTCCATCACCACGGCGAACAACGCCTGGTCGACCCGGCGGCGCCGCTCGAGCACGCTCAGGAAGAACGACCCGTGCGAAGCTTCGGGATCGGCAAATCGAGGTTCCCGGCCGTCGTGCTCAGGGTGCGCGGGCGGTGGCCGTTGCGCTGCGCCACCCGGGCCTCGCTGCGCTGATGCGGGGCGGCGCCGATCACCGCGGTCAGCTCCGCCTCGATCAACGCCTGATAGATCGTCTCGGCTGCCTGCCGGAGAGGACGGAGTACGCGATGCCCCTGGACCAGCCTGCCTTGTTGGAAGTGCTGGATGCACTCAAGGCAGCCGACGTGAGTGATCGTGTGCGTGTTCTTGGTCGTTCACACACAGAGACTCACGCGATGACCCCCTTCGATGCCGGCGGCACGCCGAAGGCGGTCAGCTTCTACACCACCCGGCGGGACGCGATCGCTGAGGCGGGGCCGAGCGGGATCAAGGCGGCGAAGAAAGGCCTCCCGCCGGAGCGTCGACTCTCCCCTAGCTGTCTGTCAACTCGTCAGCGGTAGGTGCCTCGGCGAGTTTGATCCGCCGAACCGCCGGCCGACGATCCCGGCCAGCCATTGGTCAAGCGGGTCCGAGGCGATGTCGTCGATTAGCTCGGCAGCAACTCGTGGCGCACCCCTCCGGCGGGCGCCCACACGTGCCGGCATATGTCCTGATTCATGGGGTACGTGGGGAAAGGATAGCATTTTGCGCCGCCCTGCCCGCTTGAACTGCCGCGAAACCCGACCTGAGAAACGGGGTACTCCGATGGAGCCATCGATCGAGCCGCGGCGATGACCGCTACCCCCGCCGCGATGACGTCCGGCCACCGGACCAGCGAGCCGCTGATTGCGCTGGGACTGGCCGCCGGGCCCGTCGTGGCGCTCGGCTTCACCCGCTTCGCGTACGCGCTGTTGCTGCCAGCGATGCATGATCAGCTGCACTGGACCTTTGCCGCCGCCGGCGGTATGAACACCGCCAACGCCATCGGCTACATCCTCGGCGCGGCGACCTCCGCCTGGTGGGCGCGCCGCTTGGGCGGCAGCACAGCCTTCATCTGGAGCCTTCTGATCAGCGCGGTCATGCTGCTGGCCACCGCCGTCACCGGAAACTACGCCGCGCTCGCCGCCATCCGCTTCATCGGCGGCGCCTCCACCGCGATTACCTTCGTCGTCGGCTCGGCGCTGGCCGCCCGCATCCACACGGGGAATCGACGCCACCGTCCAGCCATGCTCGTTGCGATCTACATGGCGGGCGTCGGCATCGGCATCGTGCTCTCCGGCGTGGTCATTCCGGCCACGATCGCCGGACTCGGCACCGCCGGGTGGCGGTTCGGCTGGCTGGCCATGGGCATCCTGGCGGCGCTGGCGCTGCTGCCGGCCATCTGGGCCGCCCGCCGGACACCCGCGCCAGCCGTCGCTGGGGCCGGCGGCCACGAAAGAATCCGT
Organism: Micromonospora purpureochromogenes; assembly: GCF_900091515.1. Taxonomy (NCBI): domain Bacteria; kingdom Bacillati; phylum Actinomycetota; class Actinomycetes; order Micromonosporales; family Micromonosporaceae; genus Micromonospora; species Micromonospora purpureochromogenes. The sequence continues at coordinate 4,361,756 of NZ_LT607410.1, forward strand.
TTGGGCCCACTGGCGCCAACCTTCGTCTGGTACGTGCTCTTCGGCGCCGGCTACGTCTCCTACATGACGTTCATCATCGCCCTGTTGCATTCCGAAGGCCTGCACCTCGGCGCACAGGCGGCGTTCTTCATCGTGCTGGGAATTGCGTCGGTGATCGGCACCCTGACCATCTGGAGTCGGATCACCGGGCGGCTGCGGCACGGCCACGCGCCCGCGCTGGTCAGCGTGATCGTGCTTATCGGTGTGCTACCCGTGCTCATCTGGCAAGGCCTCGCCGCCGCCCTGCTCTCCGCGATCATCTTCGGCGCCACCTTCATGGCCGGCCCCACCGCCGCTACCGTGCTCGCCCGGCGCCTGCTGCCCGCGCACAACTGGACCGCCGGCATCGCGCTGCTCACCGTCGCGTTCAGCGTCGGTCAGGCGATCGGCCCCCTGGTGTCGGGGCTCTTGTCCGACACCAGCGGCGGCATCACCAAGGGATTGTGGCTGTCGGTGATCCTGCTCGGCGTCGCCGCCGTCGTGGCGCTGCTCCAGCGCGACCGCCCCGCCCTACCGCCCGCGGCGACAACCCCGCCCGGCGCAATTGCCAACCGCTAGGGAGTCACCCTCATGTACACCCGCATCCTGGCCGCCATCGACGGCACCCACCGCACCGCACACGTCCTGGACGCGGCCATGCACCTGGCGCAGGCGTCCGGAGGCACCGTCCGGGTGCTCCACATCGAGCCGGCGGAGGCCGCCTTCGACGCCAGCGGCGACACCGAGGACGACGAGTCCGCCCACCAGATCGCCCAAGCGGCGGTGGCCCGGCTAACCGCCAGCGGGGTGACCGCCCTCGCTTCGGTGGCAAAGGCCCCCGACTGCGACATCGCCACCGTCATCGTGACGGCCGCCGCCGACCAGAGTGCCGACCTGATCATTGTCGGCCCACATCACCGCCGGGGCCTGGCCGGCTGGGTCGCCGGCAGCGTCAGCGAAGGCGTCGTGCGCCTCGAGAAACAGGCCGCGGTGTTACTGGTGCCGTGACGCTACCGGCCCGTCGACTCGGAACCTGCTCGGCCAGGCGGAGCGGGTGCGCCGGGGCGGTTACCCGTCGCAGGCGGCGGCCCGGCGGGCGCGGGACGAGTTGCTGGCGTTGTCCCGCGAGGAGCAGGCCGGCCGTTCCTGGACGGTCACTCGGTGGTTGGGGTACTGGTTGTCAACCAGGACCCGGATCCGGCCGACGACGAAAATGCACCACACCCGCGATGTCGAGCAGTTCCTCATCCCGCACATCGGGCAGCTGATCCTCGGGGATCTGACCTCGCGGCAGCTCAACGTCGCGTTCACGGCGATGGCGTCCACCCGCAACCGTGCCGGACGACTCCAGTCCGCCTGCACGCTGCAGCATGTTCACACCACACTGCGGGCAGCGCTGACCGGCGCGGTCCGTGAAGGGCTGATCAAGGACAACCCGGCCCGGCGCGTGGAGCTACCCGCTCGCCCGCGCCCGCAGGCCCAAGTATGGACGGAAGCCCGGGTCGCCGAATGGGAAGCTAGCGGCGAGCGGCCCACCATCGCGGTGTGGACACCGACGCAGCTGGGCAGTTTCCTCGACTACGTCCGCGACGACAACCTGTTTGCCCTGTGGTGGCTGATCGCCCTGCGCGGACTACGCCGCGGTGAGGCTGCCGGCCTGCGCTGGACCGACGTCGACCTGCACGCCGGCCAGCTGTCCGTGGTACGGCAGCGCACGACCGCCGGCTACGACGTGCACGAAGGCCCGCCGAAGTCCGCGGCCAGCCGCCGGTCGGTGGCGCTGGACCAGCTGGAGATGAAGTCCCACTCGGTGTGCGTACGGGTCGACAGCCGCCACGTGCACCCGCGGCGCCCCGTAGGTGCCCTTCGACATCGCGTGCACTGTGGTGATCTTTTCGGTCAGGGCCTGGTCGACGCGCTAACGCTCGGACCGCTCGCCACGGGCGTGCTGGTAGTAGGCGGACCGGGAGACCTTCATCAGCTCACACGCACGCTTCACGTTGCGCGAGCCGGCCTGCTCCGCCTCGATGAACGGGTACACGTCCACGGGTCTCCTTCGCGAAGAAAGCCGTCGCCCGGTTCAAGATCTCGACGTCCTCGCGCAACCGCCGATTCTCCCGCCGCAACTGCGCCAACTCGGCCCGCTCATCACCGGACAACCCGTCGGACCGCGCGCCCGCGTCGAGCTCAGCCTGCTTGACCCACTCCCGCGCGGCGGTCTCGGTCAGGTCGTTCCTTCGCGACCTGACCGATCGTCCGATCTCCCCGCCGACACAGTTCCACGATCTCGGCCTTGAACTGCGCCGTGAACGACCGACGAGGCCGAGGCCGCTTCCTACCCATGCTCTCCATGATGCTGGACATCCTCCCGGAGCCCACCGGCTCCTGATCGCAGATGTCCGTCAAAGCGGGTCAGGCCCAGTTCTCCTGCTTGTGGTACAGGCCGGTGAACACGATCGCGTCCACGACCTCGCCGAGGTCGAGCACACCGGCCATCGTCTCGGGCTGGTCATTCCAGCCGGGCACGATCGGCCGCCAGTACAGCAGCACGCTCAGCCCGACTCACCCGCTCGCTGGAGTCGGGTGATCGGGGCCGCTGACGGATTCGGCATCGTCAGCGGCTCCCGATCACCCGACATGTCAGCGCACGTCGTACGCGCGCGTGATGGTCTGGGAGACCTTGGCTCCCTTCGCGTCGGTGAGCTCGACGCGCAGGCTGACCTGCTTGCCGGAGTCACCGGAGTGGTCCACGACGAGGTCCGCCCCGGAGGACGTCAGGCGCGTCGTGCCCTGGACCCAGGTGATGCCGCCGTCCGTCGAGGTCCACACCCTGGCGGACTCGATGGCACTCGCCGGGTAGCCCGGATTCGCCTGGACCCTGGCCGGGATCGTCACCGATCCAGCGGCGACCGTCTTGAGCCCGTCGCCGGGCAGGTCGAGACGCGGAAGGAGCATCGGCAGCGGGCGGCTGTAGACGTCGGGCTCCTCGTGCGAGTCGAACGTCCACGACGTCTCGATCAACGTCGAGCGCTTCCAGAACTTCGCCGGCGCCCCGATCTTCTCCGTGGTCAGCGTCAGCTCGTAGGTCGAGTCCTCGGACGGGACCTTGAAGACGTCGTAGGGGTAGGTGCTCTTACCCACGGTGACACCGTTGCGCTTGAGCTCGAGCTTGCCCAGGTCGCCGAAGCCGCCGGCGTCGGCCCAGTGCCCTGCGCTGTCGGCCCAGATCGTCGGAGCGACACCGATGAGCTCACCCTGCCGCTCACCGATCATCTGCGGCACGCCGTCGCTGTTGTTCCGGACACCCGGTGCGAGGATCCCCCCGTACCACGAGTCGGTGACCTCCTGGCCGGGCGTGAAGGTCCGGAAGCGGTCGCCCATGACCTCGCCGAACGGGAAGCTCGAGATGACGGACTTGAGCCACTGGGTGCCATCGGCGTTGAGGTACTCCGTCCGGGTGTTCGGCATGGCGAGGGGGTCGATTCCACCGGGGGCGAAGGCGACAGTGCTCGGACGCCTGGCCACCGTCATGTCACCGAAGTCGGTCGTGGCACCCATGCTCGAGTACGTCGCGTTGATCCGACCGAGGGAGGAGTCGGCCACGACGTGCTTCTGGGCCGTGACGAGCTGGCCGTCGGAGAAGAAGCCCAGCGTGTAGGCGTACGGGCTCTTCGCCTGCGCCGACCATGTGATGGTCACCGGACCTGCCGCGAGCTCAGCGCCGAGCGCGGCACCCTCGCTGGCGGACAGGCTGTAGACGGGCAGTGGCGTGGCGCTGAAGCCGGCGGCCGGGAGCCACGTGCCCGGGTCGTCGCGGTAGACGAGCAGTGCCTTGGCGCCTACGGCCGCAGCCCTCGTCTGGATTGGGAAGTCGCTGCCGCCCGGAATGTGAGCCACGGCCACCTTGCCCGCGACGCTCACGGCTGCGAAGTCGGCAGCGGTGCCTGCCCCGACCGAGACGGCCTCCGCAGTGCCCTGCCCGTCGAGGTTGCCGACTCCGGGGCGCGGCGAGAGCGGGTGCAGGGCCAGCCCGTCGGACGTCGTCATGGACGAGACGAGCGGGGTGATCCTCCGGCTCCAGTGCCCGAACTCGAACGATCCGTCACCGTTGGCCACCTTGCCGGTGATCTGAGCGTAGATCTCGCGCGTCCCAGGACCGATGTTCAGCGTCCCCACGTGCAGCCAGTTGTTCGGCCACTGCCGCTCGAAGGTGAGCGTCGTCGAGCGAAGCTCGCTGGGCTGCTCGGTCGAGACCGTGAGCGGGTACGCCTGGCGGGCGTCGAGGACGAACGAGGTGTCCTTGTCGATCGTCACGTCCGGACGGGCGAGGTACGCCACCGACGCCGGAGCCGACGGGTTCGCCGTCCCAGGAGTAGGCGTCGCCGCGAACGACGTGAGAAAGTAACGACCCGGGCGGACGGTGTAGGTCTGCACCTTTCCGCTGATGAAGCGCCGCTCCCCCTTGGACGTGTCGGTGTTGACCAGGTCGACCGACGACGAGCCGGCGGCGAGGTTGCCGTTGCGGTCGACGACGGACACCGTGACCGTCACCGATGGGGCGCTGGCGTAGAGGTTGAACGCGGTCGAGACCCGCTGACTGTCGTCGGTCGCGACGATGCGGGCGGTGATGTCGCCGAGCGCGCTGTCGGAAATGTTCGCGCCGAGCTGGACCGTCACCGGGACCACGACGCTCGCCCGCGCCGGGACGACGACGTGCTGCGGGAGCTTGAGCAGGGGCGTGTTGACCGGGCGACCGTCGTTACCGGTGACCCGCTCGACGGAGAGCCGCAGGTCGACGGAAGCGTCCCCACGGTTGGTGTACGTCAGGCTCTTCGCCTCGTAGGCCTTGGTCTGCGGGTAGGCGAAGGCCCCTCCGTAGACGCTGGACTGCCCGGTGACCTTCTGGGAGAGCATCCGCGCGATGTCGAGACGACCCGCGCCGACCTCCTGTGCGGCTCCGGCGACGGCCGGGTCCGCCGAGGAGGTGAGCAGGTCCTTCAGCTGCGCACCGGTGAGGGTGGGGTTCGCCTCCTTGGCGATGGCGGCGGCGCCGGCGACGTGCGGCGTGGCCATCGACGTGCCGGACATAGTCTGGTAGGCGTACAGGCCGCGACCGCCGGCGGCGGCTGCGAGGATCCTCACGCCGGGCGCGGCGATCTCCGGCTTCAGGACGTGGGTGCCGCCCACCGGGCCGCGGCTGGAGAACTGCGCGGTCGCGTTGGTGGAGTCCACGGCGCCGACGGTGAGCGCGGACGTGGCACAGCCCGGGCTCGAGACCGTGTTCTGGCGCGAGCCGATGTTGCCGGCCGCGATGACGAACAGGCTGCGGCTGGAGCCGGAGAGCTCGTTGACGGCCTGGGAAATGGGGTCGTCACAGGTCGTGGTCGGCTCGGCGCTGCCCAGGCTCATGGAGACGACGTCGGCGTTGTTCGCCACGGCCCACTGCATGCCAGCGATGATCTGGGACTCGAAGCCGGCGCCCGAGTCGTTGAGGACCTTGCCGATGAGCAGGTCCGCACCCGGGGCGACACCACGCTCCTTGCCACCGCTCGCAGTTCCGGTGCCGGCGACCGTGGACGCGACATGCGTGCCGTGCCCGACGCGGTCGTCGGTGCCGGTCGCGGACCCGGTGAAGTCCTTGCTCGCCTTGATGCGGCCGATGAGGTCGGAGTGACCCGCGTCGACCCCGGTGTCGAGGACGGCCACGGTGCTGCCCGCACCGTGGAGGCCGGCCTGCCAGGCGACGGGCGCGCCGACCTGCGCGGTCGAGTCGGCGAGTGTCGCACGCAACGCGCGGTCGAGCCAGAGCTTGGCCAGACCGTTGCCAGCGCCCGAGCTCGCGTCGGTGAACTCCGCCCAGGCCGCCTCGACGTCCGACTTGTCGACGGCGTACGACAGCGAGTTGACCGAGGTCAGAGCGCTGCTGTCGCTGGCCCCGGTCGGCGTGGGCGTCGAGTCGGTGACCGTCCGGCTGCCGTCGTCGTACTCGGCGATGACCCGGATCGCGTCGGCGTGGGCGTCGTCGAAGCCCTGGTCGACGAGGCCGGTCACGTTGAAGAGCTCGCGGTCGACGAGGTTTGCCGCGAGAGCCTGCGCCGCCGTGGCGGGGAAGACGTAGAGATTGTCACCGTCGCGGAGTGTCTCGTGGTCGGGGACCGTACCGTCGTCTCCGGGCAGCATCTGGGCGATGGGCTGGCCGTCCGCTGTGCGGGTGAGCCGGACCCGGTCGCCCGAGATGAGCGTCACCGTCGCCGACTGCTGGGCCTGAGCGTGCTCGGCCGACCCGACGATGGGCCGGGGCTCGCCCGCGGCCGATGCTCCGGGAACTAATGGGGAGAGTGCGGCCGCCGCGATGGCGAGAACGCCAGCGGAAGCGAGGGTACGACGACGCCAAGTGCGGCGCATAGGACCTCCGTGGGGACGAAGCGGGCACGAGACCCGGATGTGGGACGACGCAGCACCGGTAGGGCGTCCACGCCGCCGCCGGCCCTCAGGGTGGTGGTGGGGCCAGCGCCAGGGTGCCAACCGAGGCCCGCCTCGGGGAACCTGGGCGGGCAGGCGGAGAATCGACATGTCGTGTTCTCGACAGCCCGGCATGCGCGACGGTCGCACCCGAGCGGAGGTCTGAAGGGAGTGGTCGGTGGCCCTGGAGCTCGATCTCAGCGCTCTTGGCCTGACAGCCGCACAGGAGCGGGAGTACCACTCCCTCGTCGTCGACGGGGGCGGCACCGTGGACATGCTCGCGGCACGGTGGCAACGCCCCGTCCACGAGGTGCGCAGGGTCCTCGGCTCGCTGCGTGACCTCGGGCTCGTGGAGGTGGCGACGTTCGAGGGCGACGTGCGCAGATGGTTCCCGACAGCCCCGGATGTCGCGCTGCAGGGGTTGCTCAACTCGCGTCGGCACGCCTTGTCGGTGGCGGAGATGTCGGTGGCGGCGCTGACCGAGATGTTCCGCCGCGATCTCAACCATGCCGACGTCGGCGACCTGGTCGAGGTCGTGCTGGGAGCTGACGCGGTCCGTCGGCGGTTCCTCCAGCTCGAGCTCAGCGCTCGTGAGGAGGTCTGCACCTTCGTCGACGCCCGCCCTGTTGCGGTGAGTCCCGAGGAGAACACGGCGGAAGCGCAGGCGCTCGACCGCGGCGTGACGTTTCGCGTCGTCATCGAACGCGCGGCCTTCGAGGATGACGCGACGGTCGCTGAGGCACGGGAGGCGCTCGGTGCGAACGCCCTGGTCCGAGCCGTCCCCAAGGTGCCCACCAAGTTGCTCGTGACCGACGGGGTCGTGGCCATGGCCCCGCTCTCGGTCCGGGGCTACGCAGCGGCCGCCGTGGTCATCAGGGCCCCGAGCCTCGTCCACTCGCTGGTGACCCTGTTCGAGTCCGTCTGGGCAGCGGGCATCCCCGTGGTCCTCGACCTGGAAAAGGGTCTCGTGGACGGCCCCGCTGCTGGGCCGGACCCGGACGACCTCGCGCTCCTCTCGCTCATGCTCAGTGGTTTCACCGACGAGGTGGTCGGCAAGCAGTTGGGGATGAGCGGCCGCACCGTCCAGCGCCGCCTCAGGGCGCTCATGGACTTCACCGGGTCGACGTCGCGCATGCAGCTCGGCTGGGAGGCGTCCGAACGCGGTTGGGTCACTCGTCGCTCCTTCGACTCCTGAAGAGCAAGTCGCTGATCCCGGCGTCCTGGACCGACCTCGACGGTGGCGAGATCCACTACGACATCCGGACCGGCCGGGCCACCTTCAAGGCAGAGATCAGCGGGGAAACGATCAACCAGCTCGCGCAGCAGGTCCGCCGCGCGGAAGCCGTCCGCTGGCGGGCAGCCGCGTCCGCACACCAGGTCCGACCTGCAAACGAAGAAAGGCCCGCCGAGTTCGGGTCCCAAATGATCATGGGAGCAGTCCCAGTGAGGCTCCGCCTCATACCTGTGGGGCTCGAATACTCGGTTCGGCTGTCTGAAGTGCGGTTCTGTGCGAGCTCGAGCCCTGCGCAGCCGTCACGCTCATGGCCATGAGCCGACACGGCCACCTCACTCAGGCCGCTTGTCTCCGCCTCCCAGACGCGACGGATGACCTCAGTCGGTCCTAGCGCCTGAAGCAGCGTCAAAACCTCGGGCTAGTCGGCAAGCAGCCGCAGCCTCGGGCTGCACCTGACCTATGACCCGGAAACACAAACGGTGCAGGGCAGATGTGGATCTTGCCACGCATCGTGGGATTCGGTTCGTGTCCGAGGGCTACTGTCCCCGTCACGTCCAGTCGTGACGTACGGCGTAGCAAGCGAGTTGCATCCGACTTTGAGCTCCGGCCAGATCCATCAGGTGGCGCAGGCGGCGTTGCAGGGTTCGCAGGGAGAGGTCGAGCTGGGTGGCGACCGCCTGATCGGTGAGTCCGGCCAACAGCAGAGCCAGGATCCTCCGGTCCAGCCCGGTGGGGATGTTGCCGCCTTCGCCGTGAGCATCCTCAGTGCTGGTCAGATCGCCGAATGCGGAAATGCTGAGCGGATAGGCGTGGCGCCACACCAACTCGAACAGCGCGTCCATCGCGGTGAGCAGCCCGGCACGGTGCAGCAGCACCGCACCGGGCTCGTCCCCTGGCGAAACGGTCAACGGCACCAGGCCCAGCTCGGTGTCGGCCAGCACGAGTTTGGTCGGCAGCGACTCGGCCACCCGCACCTCGACACCGTCGCGCAGCGACACGATGGTCTCGGCGACCACGCCAGGTTCGGCGAGCGCCGCCCGGTCGACCACAACCCGGTAGCGCACGCCTTGGGCCACCATCTGCGACTCCACCGGATTGGCGCCGGGCGGTACGGCAACGAACGGTGTGGTGATGAAGAAGCGGACCTCGGTGCGGGCGGCGTGCTGCACCTGCGCGAACCGGTGCCGGACCGCCTCGACGCCCGTGACCACCTCGATCAGCTCGCTGATGCTGCGGCCCGCCATCGCCTTGCGGTGTTCCTCGGCGAGGGTGACGAGCGCCAACTCGGCGCTGCGCAGCGCCGCCTGCCGTTCGCTGATCAACGACCCGAGCGCGACCGCGGGCGGCGCTGCCGCGAATCCGCCGCCGGGAGTGGTCTTCACCAGGCCGGACGCCATCAGATGTGACAGCGCCGCCTCGACCGCGGGCGTGGGCAGGTGCAGGGCGTCGCCCAGCTCGGCCGGGGTGGCTTGGGCACGACCGGTGAGCACGGTGTAAACCGATTCTTGTTCGGGGCTCAGGCCCAACGCACCCAGCATCGGCGGCCGCCTCCCCTCCACCCATTGCTGCGGAAAGAGTATGTGCCACGATGATGGATCTTGCCCAGCCCCAGGTAGCGGGGGGAAAGAGGGAACGGGCCCCGGGACGTCGCCGCCCCAGGGCCCTTCGAACTGCCTCACCGCAGGCCGTACGCCCGGATGATCTCCTGCTTGATGCTGAAGCCGGCGTCGGTCGTGCCGGTGGCCCGCAGCGACACGAACCCGCCCGGCTGCTTCGCCAGCTTGAGCTCGCCGTTCCACCAGTCGCCGGCGTTCTTGCTCAGGGTCACCGGCTGCCAGGTGGCGCCGTCGTCGTACGACACCTCCAGGGTCACCGAGGTGACGTTGCCCGTGCTGGGGCCGCCGCCCGCCTGGGGAATGGGCTTGAGGCGGATCTTCTCGGTTTCGCCCGCCTTCACGTCACCGTGCAGGTCGGTGTCGAGACGGTACTCCATCTGCAGCAACGCCATCGGTTCAATGTTGTCCGACTCGGTGGAGCTGGAGATGAAGTCCCACTCGGTGTGCGTACGGGTCGACAGCCGCCACTGTTCGGCCGGGCGGGACGCGACCAGCACCAGGTGGTAGGGCAGCGTCCCGGCCGCCACCGACTTCCACTGCAGGTCGGCCCCATGCTTGTTCTCGTACAGCAGCCGGTCGCCCTGGTAGAGCTTCATGTTGGTCGGCACCGAACCCCACGTCAGGTTGCCGCCGTGCTCCAGCACGTCAGCCGACGGGCTCCAGGCCTGCACGTTGATGGTCATGAAGTCACGCCAGCGGCTGTTCTGCACCGCGAAGGTCCGGTTGAACGCCGGACGGATCGCCGGGGCGAACCAGTCCAGCCGGGTGGTGGTGCCCTTGGCGTACGCGTGGCGGTTGGTCGCGTCCGTCCAGCCGCCCTGAACGTGCGACTCCCCCCAGACCTGGTCCGGGGTGACCCACTCGGTGCGGGTGCCGGGGTGCCACTCCCGCTCGACGATGCCCAGCGACGGGGTGAAGGTCAGGTCGTTCCGGAGTCCGAAGCCCTCCCTCGCCTCCGTGATGTTGTGGTAGCGCGCGTCGATCCGGGCGAGATCCTCGCGGGCCGGGTGGTAGCTGAGGGGCCGGTCCGGCACCTGGCCGGTGTAGTTGCGGGTCAGGTCGTAGACATAGCTCGCGTACGGCACCTGGTTGGTGATCAGCTGCAGCGTGCCGGTCTTGGCCAGACGGATCAGTTGCGCTCCGGCGTCGCGGTGCACGGTGGCGACGGGGATCGGCGACGGGCCGACCGACTCGTCGAGCACGCCGACGCCGTCGTTGACGACCAGCAGCAGCTTCGCCCCGGCGGCCACCGCGGCGGCGGCACGATCCTTGGCGCTGACCGCGCCGCTGCGGGTCACCACCACCGCCTTGCCCTTCACGTCGAGCGGGGCGTACTCGGCGGCCGCACCGGTGCCCGCGTAGACCGTGGACAGCGTCTCCTGGCCGGCGGTGAGCGTGCTGCCCGGCTGGACCGTGACGTCCACGGGCGGCAGGCCAGGGACGTCCACGCTCAGCTGCGGCTCGCCCTTGCGCCACCGGGTGACCATCGTGAACGACCCCTGGGTGACCTGGTCGGTCGGCGTGACGTAGAGGTCGTCGTACTTCGCCGGCACCAGGTAGCCGGCACGGAGGCTGTCGCCGTCGGCGTACTTCACGGTGTAGTCGAGCTTGCGCTGGCGGTCCTGGCTCCGCTGCGGCGCGACGGTGTCCAGCAGGCGCGCCTTGCTCGCGTTCAGCACCACCTCGGCTCCGGAGCCGTTGAGCACGGTCTCCGGGTCCACCAGCAGGGCGAGGCCGAGCGAGTCGGCCTGCTCCCCTGGAACGGCCAGCGACGACTCGACGGTGTAGGTGCCCGGCGACATCCGCAGCGTCTGCTCACCGTTGACGGTGTACAGCCACGGGTAGGGCTCGCCGGCCTTCTTGAGCACTACCGTCGAGGTTGCGGGCTTGCCGTCCCGGCCGATGAGCTTGACCTTCAGGTCGTAACGCTCGTCCTCCTTGAGCAGGCCGAGCGAGGTACGCGTGACCGCGCCACCCGTGGCGGCGTCGGTGCCGACGAGGTAGCCGGTGAACTGGCCGGTGCCGGGCTTGGTCGGGTCGCCGGTGACGGGAACGGCCACGCTGCCGCCCGCGGGCACCGTCACCGAGGAGGCACCCAGCGAGAACGGACCGTTACCGGTGATGGCGAGGTTCAGGGTCACGCCGGTGCTGCCCGAGTTGGTGAACGTCACCGGCTTGGTCACCGGGGCGTCGGTCGGCTCGTGCGGCCAGTCGAAGAAGCCGAAGTAGACCGAGCCGGTGGCCCGGACGCCCGTGCGGACGGCGGCGGCGACGTCGACCCGACCCGTGCCGACCTGGTACGGCGTGTACCCGGCGGCCAGGCCCTTCGCGCTGCTCATCAGCGCCTCCTTGAGCTGCGCGCCGGACCAGTCCGGGTGGCGCTGGGCCAGGATCGCCGCAGCGCCCGACACGTGCGGAGTGGCCATCGAGGTGCCGCTGATGGTCCGGTACAGGCCGGTGCCGGTGGTCATCTGCTGCGAGCGGGCGGCCGTGATGTTGACCCCCGGGGCGGTGATGTCCGGCTTGAGCGCGCCGCTGCGCACCAGCGGGCCGGTGCTGGAGAAGGGTGCCAGGCGGTCCTGCTTGTCGACCGCGCCGACGGTCAGGGCGCTGGCGGCCGAGCTGGGCGTGCCGATGCTCTGCGGCCCGGCGTTGCCGGCGGCGATGACGAACAGCGTGCCGTACTGCGCGGACAGCGTGTCGACCGCGACCGCCATCGGGTCGGTCCCGTCGGAGAGCGTCGGGTCGCTCAGACTCATGCTGACCACGTCCGCCCCGGACTCGGCCGCCCACTGCATGCCGGCGAGCACCCAGGAGTCCTGGCCGTAGCCCTGGTTGCCGAGGACCTTGCCGACGACGAGATCCGCGCCGGGCGCGACACCCTTGTACACGCCGTCGGAGGCCGCGCCGGTACCCACGATCGTCGAGGCGACGTGGGTGCCGTGCCCGTTGACGTCGGAGGTGTCCTCCCCCGGCACGAAGCTCACCTTGGCGTCGATCTGGTTGACCAGGTCGGGATGGCTGGCGTCGATCCCGGTGTCCAGCACCGCGACCTTCGCCCCGCGACCGTCGTAACCGGCGGCCCACGCCTCGGGAGCGCCGATCTGCGGCACGCTCTCCTTGAGGTTGGCGGTGACCCGGCCGTCCAGCCAGAGCTTCGCTATCCCACCTCCGAGCGCCGGGTTGGACCCGGAGGCGCCCGGCGCAATGGTGGTCCAGAAGGAGCGGGTCTGCCTCTTGTCCACTGCCAGCGCCGCGGCACCGACTCGCCGCAGGTCGCGAACCAGCTTCGCGCCCCGCGGCGCGGCCAGTTTGGCCGTGCGCGTCTTTGCCGGCGCGTAGGTGCTGATCACGGCCACGCTCGTGGCCTTCGCGTCGTCGTACCCCATCTCGATGAGATCGGTGACGTTGAACAAACGCCGGTCCAGCTTGTTGCTGGTCAGCAGGGGCAGCGCCTCGTCGGGCAGGACGAACAGATCATCGCCGCTCTCCTGGAGGTGCACTCCGCCGGTGGCATTGTCGGGCCGGTCGACATCGACCGTCTCCGCGCCGTCGGTGGAGGTGGTCACCGTGACGACGTCGCCGGTGATCAGGGTGACGGTGTGCTTGTACATGGCCGCGGCCTTGGCGGCCGTGGATGGACTGGCCGCCGCGGGCAGCTGGATCGCGGTGAAACCGGCCGCGATCAGTCCGGCTGCTGATGCGGCAGCGATCAGCCGCCGCATCGCAGCGCCGGACGCGATGGGTCCTGTGGGGGATGACATGCGACGGTTCTACCGTTGGAGTTCGACCGGATGAACAGCTGATGCTGGCGGAGTTCCGCCAAGGCGCCACTCCGCCACACGAAGAAGCCGGCGCTGGACGTGCGGGCAGGGGCCGCACCCAGTGGCAGGACGATCCCGGCTTGGGCGAGGCCGCCGCGCAGCAGGTAACCGCGGCTACCGCCGAGCGCGCGGACTGCGGCCAGGTCAGCGTCGCGTTGCGTCCACGCGGTGAAGGAAACGCCATCTGACCATGTCCGTGCCGAACCTCGCTACTTCGCGCTTCCCGGCCTGCGGCTGAAGGTCGGGGCCGCATCTACGGTCGCGGTCGTCGCGCTAACCGGGTATCTCGTCGGTCGCAACAACGACCATTTCCTCACCTGTGAGGAGTTTACGGTGGCCGGCGAGCACCGGCCCGCCAATTGCATGCCTGCCGGGGAACCCGCGAGCAGGGGAAGGCGCAGATCGTGGTCGGCGGGCGACGAAGGTCGACCGCGCCGAGGAGTCCCTCATGCGGTCCGGTTGCGGTCTCGCTCGGCGTCGAGCCAGCCCAGCCGTGCCGCCTGGAAGCCCAGCTGCATGCGAGTCTGCACCCGCGCGACGTTCATCAGGTGCCGGACCCGGCGCTGCACCGTCCGCAGGGATGTGCGCAGCTGGGCGGCGATCGCTTGATCGGTGAGGCCGGTCAGCGACAGGCTGAGGATTTGTGCATCCAGATCTTCGATGGCGGACCCGTTCTGCACGGCGCCCGCAGAGGTGACAATCTGCGTCGCTCTCTCCCATTCGGATTCGAACAGCGCTATCAGCGCGTCGAGCAGGCTGCTCTCGTGCACGAGCAGGGCTCCCGCCTTCCCGGCAGTGGCCGCACCGAGGAGTGGAACAATGGCGAACTCGCGGTCCACGATGAAGAGTTTCAACGGCAGCGTCTCAGCTATTCGGACCTCCTCCCCCGCCGCCCGCGCATCGACGATTTCGTCGAACGAGGTGGCTCCCTCGTCGAGCATCGCGCGTTCGAGTATCGCGCGGTAGCGGACGCCGCGGGCGATGACCGCGCCGTCGGTCATGTTGCCAGCCGAAAAGACCGGAGCCTTGGCAAAGTTCATGACCTCCGTTCGTGCGCCGAGTTGTATTTGTCGGATGCGCTCGCGGATGGCCCCGGTGCCGCGGATCACGTCGACGACGTCCGCGGCGCCGCGCCCGAGGGTGGCCGTGCGGTAGATTTCGTCGAGGGAGTCGAGTTCGAGTTCCGCCAGCTTGAGCTCGTTCTGTCGCTGGACCAGGAGCGCCCGCAGCGCCGCCGGTGGGGAGGCCACGAACCGGGCGGTGTCGCCGAGGCTGCGCACGGCGAGCCCCCGGCCTTCGAGCATGCCGAGGATGCGCACCACCTGGCGGGCGTCGCAGCCCACGGACTCGGCGAGTTCAGCGGGGGTGGCAGAGGCTACCGAGATCAGCGCGTGGTAGGTGTCTGCTTCTTCGGGGGTCAGTCCCAGCACGTCTGACAGCAAGCTGCTCCTCCTCTTGTTTTCTCGGTGCTTCCGGCCCGTGCAGGGACGGGGCCAACGGGCCTGAACGGTGCGCCGAGCGGCTATTTGCACGGGCATTTGGCCCTGCCCGCGTTCGGCGACGGCTTCACCGAGACGCGAGGGACGGCCGGGGCGAAACTCACGTCTCGCCCCGGCCGCAGCCCTCCGGTTCGGTTCACCGCTTCATCGGTTCGCCTCAGCGCAGTTGGTAGGCCTTGGGAATCGTCTGCGTGACGGTGTTCCCCGCACTGTCGGTCGCGGTGATGCGCAGTCCGGCTCCTCCGGGGGCTTCGTCACGCTTCGGGTGCTTGATCTGCGCGGTGAACGTGTTCTGCCCGCCGGCCTGGGTGATGGCCGGCTGCCAGGTCTTGCCGCCGTCGAAGCTGGCCTCGACCCGCAGCTCGATCACGGTCGGTGGCGTGCTGAGCCGTTCCTGGTAGTAGCCGGTGACGGTGATGAGGTGGAGCCCGTCGGCCCTGGCGGTGTTGTCCAGGTCCAGGCCCAGGTCGTACCGCAGGAAGATCAACGGCTCCGGACGGCACGGACCTGGCTCCTTGACCAGGATGTCCGCGATGCACGGCTGCGACGTCGACGCGTCAGGCGTGGTTGGCCGGTCGGAGGTGTACTCCCACACGGTCTTGACCCCGTTGGTCTCCGCCTCGAACGAGTAGCGGGCTGATTGCGCAGGCAGGTCGTATGTGACGACGTCGGCACTAGCCATGCAACCCGCCAGCGCGAGCAGCCCGAGGGCTGCCAGCGCCGCCAGGTTCATCGTCCGGCGCCACCTCGATGGCGCGGTCGCGTTCATCGGACCAGTCTCCTTACTCGCTTCGGTCATCACCGCTGGCCCCCCGACACCAGGTCCGGCACGTTGCCGGGCTCGCCGAGCTGGAAGACGAACTTGATCGGGACGAGCCGTTGCGGGATTTCGTGGCCGCCGTCGTCGAAGAGGCTGACGTGGCAGGCGGGGGGCCTACAGGTCTCCATCCCATAAAGCCATGGGACAGCCCCCGTGTCGTTCAGGATGCCGATCATGGCCTGGCGACCGCCCCCGCTACCGGTCAGGTGCAGGGTGGGCCAGAAGTGGTCGGCCTCCCGGCAGCCGGCGCACGGCAGACCGGTGTTGACGGTGAAGCCCGACTTGGTGCGGACCTGGGGCACTGCGCCGGGAAGGGACGGGCCTGCGTTCCAGTCGATCGTGTTCTTTCTGTCGAGCGCCAGGTCCTGAGCTTCGGATAGGCCCGATGAACTCGCCACGGACGGCGCGAGCTGATCCCTGATGGACAGCTCGAAGTGGTCGATCGCGTTGTCGTCCCGCGGCCCGACCAACGTGGTGAGCTGCCGTTGGCTGGCCGGCTTGGGCAGGTTCACGTCCACTGCGGCCGGGCCGGCGTCGGTGGTCCGGCTCCAGCTGAAGTAGGGAATGTGGCCGGGCCGGTCAGCGTGGATACGGTGATCGACGCGGTCGAGCTCCTCTGGCAGGACCTGGTACGGCAGGTTGGCGGGGACCCGGCCGTTGGTGTTGAACGCCAGCGCGTATGCCTTCGACACTTCGCTGGTGCCGCCGAGTCCGACCTGGACGCCGGGCTTTGCCCCACCCCCGATCCGCCGGATCAGCGTGGCGGCCTCGGCCGGGGGCACGGTCACGATCGGCAGCGCCGCGTACGGGTCGACCGGCGGGCAGCTGTCCGGACCGTTTTCGCATTTGTAGGTTCGGGGCTCGTACGTCAGCAGGGCGATCCGACCGGTTTCGCCAGCCACCAGCACCCCGACCGCACCCGCGGCGGCAGCCGCCGCCACTCGCTCGCGAAGTGCGGCGAAGTTGCAGGTCGTCGCGCAGATGTCGGTTGGCCTCAACAGCACGAGCGCGCCCGTCGCGTCGACCCTGGCGAGCTCCCCGGCCGTTCCGGTGCCCGCGTAGACCACCGGCTTCTGCCCGTTGCTGGGCAGTCGGGGGATCGTCAACCGCACAAGACGGGTCACGATCTTCCCGTCCTCCTTCCATTGCTGGACCCCACCGTGGATAGAGGCGTCCGGCGTCGCGTAGCGGGCGTCCAGGTCGAAGGAGTCAGCGTTCCCGGTGACCTTCATCGTCACGGACGGCGGTGTCAGAACATGCTGACTGTTGAAGGCGAGCGTGCCGAGGCTCACCTCACCGGTCGGCAGTACCCACCAGTTCGGCTCACCGGGACCGTAGTCGGTGGCCAGCTGTGCGGTGATCCCCCAAGCGCCGTTCGCAGAGACTCGCTGGATCTTGAAGGCTGCGCGGTATGTCTCCGTCGGTTCCGGGGCGTTCACCTTGACCGGCTTGGCCTTCCGCAGATCCAGCTCCACCGTGGTCGGCCCGGTGATCGCCACCTGTGGTGCCATCGGTGCGGCCCGGTGCAGGTCACCGGCAGCGTCCCGCCACGTCACCGCGACGGCCGCCGCGACGGTGCCGGCGAAGATCCGCGCCTTGATCGTCTCGCCACCCGGTGCCACCACCGGGTCCTCGTACAGGTTCAGCTTGTCCTCGTCCATCGGGACGATCAGCGCGTTGCCGTACGAGATTGCGGTGGCGCCGGCCGGAGGAATGACCTTGATGGTCAGGTCGTAGCGGATCGGCTCCAGGAACGCGGAGATCCGCGACGTTCCCAGCGTCGTCCCTGCGCTGTCCTCGGCGGTCAGGACGCCGGTGTATCCGCCGTACTGCCCGGCGCTGTCCAGCACCCTGCCGTCCATGGTCACCGTCACGTCAGCCGAGTCCTTGGCGGGCACGGTCACCTGGTTGGCGCTGAGGGTGAACAGCCCCGCCGGCGCCGGCTTGCCCGAGGAGGAGGCCGAGGCGGTGAGCGTGAGCGTGATCGGCTGGTCGGTCCAGTTGCTGTAGGTGACCGTCCTGGACACCGGTGAGTGCGGGTATTCGAATCGGCCGAAGTTCAGGTTTCCGTCCGGGATGATCTTCGGATCGATCGCGCGGGCCAGGTCCACCCGGCCGGCGCCCTGCGCGTACAGGTCATGTCCGAGGTCCTTGGCGGTGGCCATCAGCAGCGCCTTGATCTGCCGCCCGGTGAAGTCCGGGTGCTGCTGGGCGATGATCGCCGCGGCACCGGCCATGTGGGGGGTGGCCATGGAGGTGCCACTGGCGGACGTGTAGTAGTCGTCCACCGGCTTACCCATCCCAGTGCCCTTCGCGCGGGCCGCGACGATGGCGACGCCCGGAGCCGCGATGTCCGGCTTCGCCCCGCCGTCCCCGACCCGAGGTCCGCGGCTGGAGAAGACGGCCATCTGGTCGCTCTTGTCTACGGCCGCGACGGTCAGTGCCTCGTCGGCGGCGCCCGGCGCCCCGACCGTCCGGGAGGCCGGGCCGTTGTTGCCTGCAGCGATGACGAACAGGGTGCCGTAGGTGCCGCTGAGCTTGTTGACCGTCTTGCTCAGCAGGTCCGTGCCGTCCGTGGGCTGGCCGCCGAGGCTCATGTTCACCACGTCGGCACCGGACTTGGCGGCCCACTCCATGCCGGCCATGACCGCGTCGCCGGCACATGTGCCGTCCCCGCCGCAGACCCTGCCGATGAGCAGCTTCGCACCGGGCGCCACGCCGCGACGCAGCCCGCCGGAGGCCTTGCCGGTGCCGGCGATCGTGGACGCCACATGGGTGCCGTGTCCGTGTCCGTCGACCGGACCGTCCGGGCTGCTGGTGAAGTCCACCGCCTCGGCGATCTGGCCGGCGAGGTCGGGGTGGGTCGCATCGATGCCGCTGTCCAGCACGGCGACCTTCACGTTTGCACCGTCGTAGCCGCGGCTCCAGGCGGCGGGCGCGCCGATCTGCGGCACGGACTTGTCGAGTTCGATCCTCGTCAGCTCGTTCAGCCACACCTTCGCCACCCCGGCCAGCGGGCCGGTGGCCCGGGCGGCGGAGGCGGACTTGCCAGCGTTCTTCTGCTGGACCTCCCGCCACCACCGGCCGTCGCCCTTGATCCTCATCGAGCGGGCGTTGATGCCCGGCAGCACGGCCTTGGCGGTGGTACCGGCGACGATCGGCGCCGTTTGCGCGTTGGTCTGCTCGGTGTACGCGGTGATCGCCGGGACCTCACCGGTCGTGCCCTCGGCCGCCCAGTCGGCCAGCTTGGCGAGGTTGAAGAGCTCCCAGTCCAGCAGGTCGGCACGGAGCAGCGACAACACGTCGTCCGGCACGACGTAGACCTGACTGTTCCTGGTGATGGTGTGGAAGAGCACTGACTCCTGTCCGGGCCGCGTCGCCGGCTCGATCTCGCGGACGACCGGCTGCCCGTCCGCGGTGACACCGACCTGCACCTTGTCGCCGGTCACCAGCGTCAGCGACAGGTTCGCCCCAGTTCCGGCGGCAGCCCGGAGAAGGTTGTCACGGACCGACGCGGGCAGGCTCAGGTCGAGGACGCTAGGGGCAGCCGGAGCCGGGGGTGGGCTGGCCGCACTCGCCGAGGTGGTCGACATGACCATCCCGAGGACGGTGACGCCGGCAACCGCAGCGGCTAACCGTCGCCCGAAACGCCTCATCGCCAGGCCTCCTGACATGCCGTCCTTTCGGGTTCGTAAATATGGTGTGGGGGGATGCATGGGCGCCTCCTGCTCGTCGCGACAAAGAAGCCTTGCCGCATCAGGCAGATACTCAGGCTCGACACGAATCGAGGCAACTGATTGACGGTGGCGGACTTCTCCCATGACACAAACCCGCCACCGCGATGAGCCAGGCAGCCGGCGGAGGAACGTCACGCCGCCTTGGCGGCGCTGGCGAGGGTGACGAAATCCCACGTCGAGGCGCGCCGCGAGTTCCGCCGTAATCAATCCCACGAAAATCCTTCGGCAGGACAGAATTGGCCGATGGGTACTTTCGGCATTGCCATCCACACGCAAGGGTCTCTCTCGTGTGTGGACCTTTCGCGCCACGGGTGCCGTTACGACAATGCCGCCGCTACGCTTCACCGGATCGCCGGCTTTTCGGGTGCAGGTTCCGGAGAGAGGAACGGGAAGGCGTGTCGATACCGCACGGTCGGGGGAATTCGGCGCCCAGTCGGGTGATCGCGCTGGGTGTGGCGGTGGTTGGGGCCCCGCCACCCCGGACGGTGGCGGGATGGCGGGGCGGCGGGTCGGTTGTCAGGCGCCGGTGGGGGCAGGGAGCAGCGGCTGCGCCGCGTAGACGGTGAGCTTCAGCGATCCCTCCGCCGGCGCGCGGCCCGGGGGCTTGCACCGACAGCATCGCGGTTTGGATCCCTGGCCTGGTGAAGGTACGGCTGGACGTCGCGGTGAACGCGTCGTTGATCCGCATACCGGGGATGCTCGGCTCACGCGTGGCGGTCAGCGAGACCGGCTCCTGCACGCAGTCGCTCCACATGATGGTCGCCGGGAGGTCGGCGGAGGCGAGTCCCGGGGCGGTGATCGTCCAGGTCGCCGCGGTCGGCTCGCCGGCCCGGACGGTGCTCGAGGTACCGAGCACGCGCATCTGCCAGGCCACGTTGGCCGTGGGGAAGAAGTTCGTCCCTTGGACCGTCAGCCGGCCGCCCACCTCAGCCAGCCGCGTGGTGAAGTCGGCGTAGTCGCGCTGCGCCTGCGGGGTCCAGTCGGCACTTCCCCCAAGCCCTCAGCCACCTCTCCCTCACCAACGCCGCGATAGCCCTCAACGAGCTGTTGGAAGACCAGAGGCTCTAAGCCGCCGGATTCACCAGCGTGGTCATACCGACCTGCCTGATGAGGACATGCCCGCTGGTCCGTAGGGCCATCCGGGCGTCGGGTGTGTCGACACCCTCCGCCTGGCGGGCGCCAGCACTGTCCACAGGGAATGTTCCGCGGTCGCCGTCATTCCCGTAATGTCCGGACGGTGCCGCCGAGCATCGCGGGCTGCATGTATGTGCATCGACAAGGATCGCACTGGGAGAACGGATGAGACGTCTCGTCGCGGTCGGAGCCGCCATGCTCGGCTTCGCCCTCTTCACCGGCACCGCGGCCCACGCCGCGGAGCCACCCGCCGAGTTCGGCTCGGACTGGGACGACCCGCGTACCGCGGATCAGCCCATATCGAAGCCGCCCACCCCGTCCTGCACCGTGACGATCGTCGACCACGAGTTCCGGGACTTCACGCCCTACACCGGCACGTACACCCCGCCGGCCGACTGCACGGGGCCGTGGAACAAGGTCGTGCTGCGGATGGAGACCTCGATCGCCGGACGGCAGTACGACCGCCTCGGCTCGCTCAGCCTGGGCGGGGTGACGATCTTCAAGACCTCCACCGCGGAGCCGTCCGTCGACGGCATCCGGTGGACGGTGGAGTCTGACGTCACCCGATACGCCCCGCTCCTCAGCCGCCAGCAGCCGGTCTGGATGCTGATCGGCAACGTGGTGAACGAGACGTACACCGGAATCCTGGACACCACGGTCGAGCTGACCTTCTACCAGGCCACCGCGGACCACCCGGCGGCGGAAACCTCCGACGACGTGTTGCCGCTCGCCGACCCGAGGCAGTCCGGCGGCGAGTTGCACGGCTCTCTCACGGTGGCCCGCAACACCGAGCGCCTGGTGGCCGAGGTGTACGCCACCGGTTCCGGCGGCGGCTGCGAGGAGTTCTGGTACAGCACCACGCCCCCCGACACCGGCTACTCCTGCGGCACCGCCGCCGACGGGCCGTACCGGGAGGTGCAGGTGTTGATCGACGACCAGGTGGCCGGCATCGCGGCCCCGTACCCGTACATCTACACCGGCGGCTGGTCCAACCCGTTCCTCTGGTACGTCCTCCCCGCGCCGCGCGCCTTCAACATCCAGGCCATCCGGTACGACCTGACCCCGTTCGTGGGGCTGCTCACCGACGGTCAGCCACACCGGGTGCGGGTACGCGCCATCGGCGTGCCAGCCGGGCAGTCGGGCTGGGACACCCCGACCAACTTCCTGGCGTGGCGGGACCACGGCAGCACCCGCACCACCGGCGGGCCGCTCAGCCACGACCTGGGTACGCTGCGCAACGACCTGACCAGTTCCGTCGAGGGCGACACCCACCACGTCACCGTCGAGGCGGCGCACCGGTTCCGCGCGGTCGGCTACCTCGAGACCTCGCACGGCCGGGTGGTGACCACCGTCGAGCAGGCGCTCGCCAACCACAACGAGCACTACTGGGGCCCGGGTGAGAGCCCGGACGGTCAGCACGCGGTCTGGACGGACACGTCCACGGTGACGGTGTCGGGGCAGGGGTCCGCGCCCCGCGTCAACCGCACCGAGAAGCGGTTCACGATGGACGGTGAGATCACCATCGCGGGCGACCGGCTCACCACGCGCCTGACGCTCGGCGACTACGCCGACGAGACCACCACCGACACCGGGCAGGCACCCTGGAGCCGGCTGGCGAACACGTTCACCGGTTCGGCATCCTGGACGCTCGGCGTACCACGCTCCGAGCGGCACGCCGTTGGTGAGTCCGAGCAGCGGTACCGCCTGACGGGCCCGCACGGCACCTGCTACGACCACCGGATCGCCCAGCTCAACGGCACCATCACGGCCGACGAACTGCGCTGCGGGTAACCGCGGTCGCGCGGATCCGATGAGTGCGTCGGGCGCCCCGAAGCTCTCCGGGGCGCCCGACGCACTCATGTCACCGGCACCGGCCCGTCACGGCAGCTGCTTCGGGAGCCGGATGAGGGCGTTGCCCGAGGCGGAGCCGACCTGAACTGGGCGACCCGTTCGCCGAGGTCCATCAACAGGTTCCGGGCCTGCTGGGTGACCCACTCCCCCGTCGGATGCTCGGTGGCGCCGAGAAGGTGAACCCGCCGGTTGCCGACCTCCATCAGGAACAGGACGTAGATGCGGGTCAGCCCGATCGTGTCCACGTGCAGGAAATCGCAGGCCAGGATGCCCCTGGCCTGGGCGGTCAGGAACTGGGTCCAGGTCAGACCGCCGCGACGCGGAGCCGGGTCAACACCGGCGGCGGTCAGGATCGTCCACACCGTGCTGGCCGCGACCCGGAAACCCAGCCGGAGGAGTTCACCCTGCACCCGGCGGTGACCCCAGGTCGGGTTCTCCCGGGCCAGGCGCAGCACCAGAGCGCCGATCTCCGCCCGTATCGGCGGGCGCCCGGGCCGCCGTTTCGGATAGGTCCACTTCCGGGCGACCAAATCACGATGCCACCGCAGCAGGGTGGCCGGGGTGACGAAGAACGTCGACCACCGGGTACGCGGCAGCAGCCGCGACAGGGCTGACAGCACCACCCGGTCGGCGGGCGCCAGATCCGGGCGTTCGACCTGGCGGCGCAGAACCGCGACCTGATGACGTAGCACGACAATCTCGACGTCCTTGGACCGCTCGCCACGCATGCCCTGCACCACCAGCCGCAGGATCAGACACAAGACCAGGTACCCGAAGGACAGGAACATGCCCGCCACCATGCCCCGCAGTCGGCTGGCTGGGCCGCACCAAACCGCACCTCAGAGGCCAGAACCGGGTTTCCGAGCGGTACAGGTCCCCAGCTCCGCGTTGTCTAGCTCGCCCACCACGTCTGGTTCAAGAACCAACAGAGGCCGCTCACCAGGGCATACGCTCCGGTTAGCGGCCTCTCTATGTGCTGTCGGGACGGCCGGATTCGAACCGACGACCCCTTGACCCCCAGAGAACTAGCGCGCCTGCCGGGGTCTGCCGGGCGGTACCGGCCCGTGCCGAAGATGCAGGCCAACGGCCAGGTGGCGGTCCGAGGCAGGCCGGGCTCTATCGAGCCTTCCCGGACCGTCCGTGAGACGGCTGTGAGACATAACGGCGGTCCGACCTGGGAGAGGCGCTGGAGATCAGCGCCAGCGCCTCTCCGTCGATCGAGCGCTCAGATCGGAAAGCCCCTTCAGCAGCCCGTACGGCTTGGTTCCGCCGCCTATGCCTCCGCCCCCCGATGACCAGCACTGGCGTTAGCGGCCAAGCTGTCGATCGAGCTCCTCGAGCACGTCGATGATCTCCAGTCGGCTGGTGCCGGCCGGCATGACACGCGTAGTGCCGTAGGCGAGCTCCACCAACGCCGAGCGCGCGGCGGCGAATTCGCCCGCGGTGACGTCCAGCTGATGCCAGGATGCGTGGGCTGCGGGGACGACCTCATAACGCATTTTCTGCCATCCTGTCTGCCATCGACCCGCCTCTGGGAAGCAGGCCGGCGCCCCGTCCGCCACGGCCCGCGAACCTCGGCGCCCCGCACGTACACTGGTGGGCCGGGCGGCGGCCTGCTCGGCTTGCCCGGGTCGATGGCAGGCAGGATCCCACACCGCCACCACCCACGGAGCCGGCGGCCGCAGACGGCCCACGACCATCGCTGGAGCCGGAGCGCCCCCGCCGGAGGCGCCGTAACTCGAGCCCGCGGCGAGTCAGCGCGCTGACGCAGGCGATATCCTCCCCTACATCGCGACTGGTCCTGCCTCGTAGCACCACCGCCCGACCCGAAGGCGCACGTGTTGTAGGGCTCCCACCAGCAGAACCCGTCTGGGTGACCTCCCCTCTTACGGGGACAACCCGAGCGCGCTGTCGATCATGGTCTGCACGGACGGGTAATCCCCGCATACGAGGACGGCGCCCCGGCCGGACTGCAGCAGCGTGACGTCGAAGCGTTACCCCCGTGCGTGCAGGGGATGACCTGGCGGCCGCCTGCGCCCAACCGGGGACATCCTCCCCGTTGGCTCCCAGGCGGACGTGTGTCGACTCCACGGCGGCGTTGTCCCGAGCTACGTCGCCAGTCTGACGGGCTCCGTCTGCCACCCGGGGTGGCCGGCGCAGTGCCAGGTAAGCTCCTCTCTGTGTTCACTGTCCGGCCGGCTGTTCCGGCCGACTACCCGGCCATGACCGAGCTCCTCGAAGCGGAGGACTTCGGCGCTCATGCCCGCGAATGCTCGCAGGCGCTCGATGGCGGCTACACGCTAAATGGGTGCTGGCTCGTGGCCGTCGCCGAAGCCGGAACTGCCGTGGTCGGCGTTGTTCACGCTGACCTGACCATCGACTACGGTGACCTCCTCTTCAACCGAGGCGTCAAACCTCCGCACACCTACGTCTCGGCGATCGTGGTCGACCGGGACCGCCGCCTGCGCGGGATCGGCCGGCGTCTGCTCGGCGGCATCACCGCGGCCGCTGCCGAGGCGAACGCTGGCTTCCTTGTCCTGGTACCGCAGGATGGCGACGGAGCCAACAACGACCCGGCCGCCTTCTTCGAAGCATGCGGCCTGGTTGCGCTGGAGGCACACACCGAGGGCGTGCCCACCCGGTACGGGGCATCGACGGCCGACATGTTACGCCTCTGGACGTCAACGCCTTCGCTGTAGAACACGTTGTCCCTCCGCCCGAGTGGGCGGCCAAGCGAGCGCCGAATGCCTCGACGCCCCACTGAACAGTTCGATGTCGATCAGTTCGGCAAGGGCCTTGTGGCTCGGACATGACCAGCGGCGCATCTCCAGCAGCGCTGCACGGGCACGGCGAAGTGCCGCTGCGCGACCCATGACGGTACCGCCGGGGAACCCGGTCCTCGGCGCACGACAGTGGCGGCGGACGAACTGGGGCGGTGTTCGATGACCCCGCGGCCGCACCCGTGCCCCGGCTCGCCGACAGCAGTGCGGGTCGATGCGAATGCCGGTGCTGAAAACATGGTGCGGCGGCGCTGACACCAGCGCACCATGTGTCCGGCGCGGACAAGTACGAGGAGGTGAGCGGCTGGTGACGTTCGACGGGAGCGCCGCGTTCATCGGGCGGTTAAGCCGGTGGTGCCGGGAGCAGGCGGACGAGTTACGGGACGTGCTCGAGCAGGCCTACGACGGGACGGCGGCGCCACACTCCCCAGCGACGCTGGACCACCGGCGCGTGCTGACATGGCCACGCAACCAGGACCGTCACCAGCTGTGGAGCCGGGCCGGCGTCGGTGTCATGCACATGGCGGTCAGGGTGGCCGACCACCTACGCACCCTGGGCCTCGCCCTAGAGCAACCGGACGCGGCACCGATCTACACGCACGCGACGATCGCCAGGGCCGCAGTGGAGTCGGCCGGTTTCCAGGCGTACCTGTTGGATGCGTCCGTGACGCCGAAGGAACGGTTCGCCCGGGCGATGGCGCGGCTGCTCGAGGACGGCGACGCAGCCCGCCGCGCCGCCATGCAAGTGCCGGCCATGCCCGCAATGCCGGCGCCGGGCCCCGCCATGACCGCCGAGTATCAGAAGCTGTGCGACGACATGGCCCGCGCAATGATCGAGATTGTCGAGGGGAAGCGTGGCCCCAAGGCTGTCGTCGTGGAGCCCGGCACCGAACCGATGCCGATCCTCGTGCAGGCATCCACTGTGGTCCAGACGGCGTTCGCCCGGTTGCCCGCCGTCTACGCCCTACTTTCCGGGACCACCCATGCCATGCCCTGGCGGCTTGCGGACAATGCGCAAATCTCCGCTCGGTACGGCGTGTGGGCGCCCGATCCGATCGACCTGGGCGCCTCCGTCGTGGCCGCACTGGCGGCGGGACTGCTGACCGCCGAGGTCCACAGCGGCTACCGCAGCGTCGACACCGGAGCCCGGTTGTTCGAGCTGCGCCGCCGGTACAAGGCTGCCGACGACGCCCTTCGCCGGTTCGGTCTGCGACGCCTGGGAACATCCCACGGCATCCCGCTGCGCGCGCGGCGGTTCGACGGCGGGCAGCGCTGAGCGCCGCAGACACCGCTGCCTGCGGGTGGCGGAAACCTATACGCCCGAGAGCCGGAATCGGACCTGATGTCCGACGTCCATGATCGGATTTGCTGCGATCATGGGCGTCCATCCTCGTGGGAGTCTTCTATGTTCGTTTCCGAGATCACGATCCGGAATCATCGGTCGTGCCGGCAGGTCCGGGTCCCGCTGCGTCCGGAGGTGACCGTCCTCGCCGGCGAGAACAATGCCGGCAAGACCACGGTGATCGACAGCCTGCGCCAGCTCACGGACGCCCTCGACGGACGGCGCGGCGCAGCCCTGACCGAAGGCGACCTGTTCGACGGCTGTACACCCGACGAGCAACTTCAGCTGCAGGCCGTCCTCGCTGACATCGACCCCGATCACGCCGGCACCTACCGCGATGCGTTCCTTCCCGGTGCCACTGCCAACGGCAAACGGTCCGCCTCGTGGTCGCTCACTTACACCCGGCCGCCGCTGGGGCGCCGTCGGGGTACCACGACTTGGCTCGTCGGCCAGGACAAGGAAGCCGCCGGCGAGCCCGTCCTGCGCACCGCGATCCGGCATGTGCACCTGCCGGCTCTGCGTGACGCGGTCCGTGACCTCGGTGTCGCCGGCGGAGCCCGGATCCGAGTGATGCTGGAGGCGCTGCTGGGCGGCAAGGAGCAGGTTGACGCGTTCGTGGAGCGCGCCGGCGGACACTTCACCGCACTCGCCCAGGACGCGGCGGTCGAAGCCGTCGGGTCCGCAGTCAGCGGACCGCTCGGGGCAATCACCTCCGGAGCGCACCGCCAGCAGGCCGGCCTGACGGTGACTGACGCCAGCCTGGCCTCGATCTCCCGGGCGCTGCGGATGCTCCTCGGCGACGCGGAGCTGCCGCTAACCGCCTCGATCGACAACTCGGGACTGGGGTACGCGAACGCTCTCTACATTGCCACGGTGCTGGCTGAACTCGAGACCGCACGCGAGTCCGATCTGACCCTGCTGCTGATCGAGGAGCCGGAAGCCCACCTGCATCCGCAGTTGCAGACCTTGCTGCTGCGCTATCTCAATCGGCGGGCGGCGGCCTCCCGGCAACGTGTCGGGGACGACCCGGCACAGCCGGCCGGACACATTCAGGTGGTGCTGACGACGCACTCGCCGGTGCTGTCCGCAGCGGTCAGTGTCGAGGATCTGGTCGTGATGAGCCGGGGCCCCCGCGCGGAGACCACCGGATGGCACGCCCGGGCTGTGGCGATCGCCGACATGGGGCTGAGGCCCAAGCAGATTAAGCAGCTCGACCGGTACCTCGACGTCACCAAGAGCGCGATGCTATACGCGGCTCGGACCCTCCTGGTTGAAGGACTGTCCGAGGCATTACTGCTGCCCGCGTTGGCCGACCTGGTGCTCGCCGCACCGGCAGACGCCGACCAGCCGCAACGGCAGGCGGCGCAGGAGGCGATCGACCGGTTTCACGGCTCGACGATGATCCTGGTCGACGGCGTGGGCTTCGGCTCCTACCTCAAAGTGCTGCTGACCACCGTCAACGGCGTCCGGATCGGCCAGCGGATCGCGGTAATCACCGACACCGACACCAAGACGAAGGGCGAGGAGCCGTCCCGGGTTGAGGAGGCCCGCATGCTCGCCACGCAGCTCGGTGCTGGAACAGACGTCATCGATTGGTTCTTGGCGCCGCACACCCTCGAACCGACCCTGATGCGCCCCGAGAACGAGGAACTGCTGCACCAGGCTTTCCTGGAGTGCGCGCCGCTCTCCGGACACCGGTGGCAGCGGGTCGCTGGGGCCCCGGTCGACCAGCGGCCGGAACTGTTCCGTTTGCTGTTCATCCCTAAGGACAAGGATCCAGCGGCCAGCGGCACACCAATCTCCAAGCCCGAGTTCGCGCACGCCCTCGCGGATCGACTGGTCCCCGGGTGCGGCTTCGTCGTGCCCGAGAACCTGGTGCAGGCGATCCGCTACATCGCCGACGCGCCGCAGCCGACTGCGGCGACGGCAGGCCTATGACTGCCGCGATCGAGCAGGCCGTCGCGGCGCAGGAACGAGCGATCACCGCCGCGGCGCCGTTGTTCGTCCGGGCCTGCCCGGGCGCTGGCAAGACCCACGTCATCGTCTCCCGGCATCTGCGCGGCCCGTCCGCATCGCTGCGCCATGGCCGGGCGCTGCTCTCCTTCACCCGGGCAGCCGCCGCGCAGATGCGCCGCCGCTGTCACCGGGAAGGCCGTCCCGAGGCAGCCGCCTTCCCCCACTACATCGGCACCCTGGACGCCTTCATCTGGGACGTCCTGGTGGTACCGCACCTGTCGGCAGGCACGCCGCTGCGACTACTCGACTCATGGGACAGAGTCCAGGCCGAGGTGAAACTCGACCGCACAGTGCCGCTGAGCGGGTTCACGTTTCAGCGTGATCCGGGAGCCGACCAGGACTCGATCCGGCAGGATCTGCTGTCGCGGGAACACAGCCGCCTGATCAGCGGCAGCAACTATCCGTGGGACACCTGGGTAAAGGTGGCGCTAGACGTCCGAAAGGCTCAGTATCAGGCTGGCTACGTCACCGGCCATGAAAGCCGGCTGCTTGCGCTGAAGTACCTCGGTGCCGGGGAGAGCGTCGCCGGCCCGCTGCGTTCACGGTTCGCGGAGATCGTCGTCGACGAGGCACAGGACTGCTCGGTGACCGATCTGGAGATCCTGGAAAGGCTACGCCGTATCGGCATTCCCCTGGTGGTCGTCGCCGACCCCGACCAGATGATCTACGGGTGGCGCGACGCCGACCTGGTACGGCTGCACGCGCTGAAAGCCCAGCTCGGGCAGACCCTCGAGCTCAACGGCAACTGGCGCAGCTCCCGGACGGTCTGCCTGCTCGCTGCCACCCTCCGGTCAAGCAATCGGCCGCCCGACTCCTCAGTCCGCCCGCCGCGGATTGAGGCACCCGTGCTTCTGCTGCCCACCGCGTTCCCGAGAGGAGGCACGGCGCGGCACGTGCCCACCGGCCGGTCCGTCGTCGACGTGTTCCTCGATCACGCAGGTACCTATGAAGTCGAGCCGGCGGACTGCCTGATCACCGCGTACAGCCGGACGCACCTGCCGACCAAAAACCGACGCCCAGACGGGAATGCCGCGACCATGCTCGCCCATGCCTGGCGCGTCGTACACTCGGCGGCAGCCGACCCGGCTCTCGTCGACGACGCCTGCCGGATCGGGGCCAGGCTATTGCTGCGGTACTGGTATCCGGACGCCCCGGCTCAGGGAAGCCTGGAAGCACGCTGCACGGCGGCAGGGGTGGAGTTCGGCGACATCGTCCGGCGCGCGTACGGGTTCCTTTCCGCGTTGACGCAGCCGCACGCAGCCTGGTCGAAGGACGTGAACGCAACGCTCAAGAGCCGGGCCCGGCCGCCCGGGGCGATACCGCGGAGCGTGGTCGGCCAGTTACGCGGCACACCGGAAAACATGCGCGCCGCGGTCGCTACGCCCGTGTCGTTCCGGTCCGACAACATCCATCAGGTCAAAGGTGATGAGCACCCAGGCGTGTTGCTGCTGGTACCCGACGACGACGCGAACCTCCGTTGGATCAGCGGAGACCCGGCTGCGGACGAACTGCTGCGTAACTGGTACGTGGCGGTCACCCGGGCGCAGCGGCTGATCGCGGTGGGCATCCAGCAGGACCATGTCGATGCCCTCGCTCGACACTTGCACTCGCGGCAGGTTCCATTCCTGGTCGTATGATCGGGCCAAGCGTGCCAACTGGTGCACGGCCGGGGTGAGTGAACCGCCCTGGGTTCTGTGGAGACCTTGTCCGGAGCCCGGACATCGCGACCGCCGGGCCTGCGAGAACCACCACCTTTTTCCTGAGTTGGCGGGCGCAGTTCGCCGGTCGTCGGTGAGCGGTAGGTGTCCGTGCTTCATCGGCCATCCAGAGCGGTCCGGGTCCAGGGGTGGATAGCCCCCGGCCGCTGCCGGAGGCGGGTCTGGGTCGTAGGACAGGAGGCCCTACCCGCCGAGGGCGTCGTCCCGTCGGTCGCCGGTTAAACGCCCTACGAGTAGGTCACTGAATGTAAGTGAAAGTCGAAGGCTCGTTAACTAAAGCCCCGGCACCGTGAAGATCCGCGAGCCGGGCCGCCAGAGTTGCGATGGCCAGCCGCTCGGGCAGGGCGCTGTTGAACTTCAGGCCGGCTAGCGCCTTCGGACTTACATCCGGAAGGCTCGGATGCTCGGCGGCGTCCGCAAGCCCTTCTAGCCATTCCTGGCGTGTGACGTCCCTGCGCAGCCGTAGATAGGTGTCGCGATGGTCCTGTACCGGATCCGCGACGCGGCTCAGCGTGCTGGCCAGCGTGGCGTTGGCCCGGTATCCGGCCCAGGTCCACCACCGCAGGTCACCGGACGGCGTTTGCGTGACGACGGTGCCCTTTCGGGCAACAGTATGAGCGTCTCTTTCGCGAAGCTCAGCAAGACGACTTTCGGCTCGCCGTGTCATCTGCACCGATGGCTGTTCGCCGAGTAGCACCTGCCTCATGGCCTGCGTCAGCGTGAACGACAGGCCAGAGATCTCACCAGCCGTCCAACGTGCTTTACCGCCGCTGTCGACCGGTTCGACGAAGCAGCGCCGGCGAGTCCAGTCGATGTAGGTCACCTGCCAGCTGCGGCCGCCGAGAAGCAACCGCCGGGGACCGGTGACTTTCTCGACGAGGAGGCTTGGGTCGATCCTGCCCAATTCGGTACGCCCCGCCAGAACTGTGAATTCCGGTGCCGCAGTGAACACGGAGGTCATTCCCATGAAATGCCGGCGGCCGAAGCGCAGTTCCGCTTCCGCACCGATGAAGAGCATCCCGTCATCGGACTCGAGGTAGCCGTGCTCCACCAAGTGCCGGACGATGACGGCGGAGCGCCCGGTGAACGGTTCCAGACCGTTCCACGAATCGGGCCAGGTCTGGCCGCCGACCCGGTGTTCTTGCAGTGCCAAGGCGAGGACCTGTTGAGCGACGATGTGCCGCGGCTCGGGCGGCACGACGATCGGCTCAACCCAACCGCGAGACCACAAGGTGAGCAGTCCCGCAGCATGCAACAGTGAAGCGCCGTCAAGAGTGAGGAACAGGCAGTTGCGTGTCGTGTCGGCGCGGCGGCCGGTTCTTCCTAGCCGTTGCAGGAAGGCAGCGACTGTCTGCGGCGCGTCGATCTGAATCACCCGGTCCAAGTCGCCGACGTCGATGCCGAGTTCCAGGGTGCTGGTGGAGACGACGACACAGTCGCGGCCCTCAGCAAACGCTAACTCGGATCGCCGCCGTTCCGCTGTTGACAACGAAGCGTGAGACAGGAACGTGGTGACGCCGGCGGAGCGCAGCAGGGCACCCAGTTCCTCGACCTGCTGCCTCGACTCGCAGAACACCAGTCGTTTCTCGCCGCGGTGCAGGCTCGCGATGACCTTGGCAGCATTGTGTAGGGATCCGACGTAATCCAGCTCGATGTCCCCGGGTGGCACTTTCCGTGAAGTCGAGATGTCCGGCGATGGGGCGACCACCACTCCGGTACGCGTTCCCCAGCCCGAGCCCTGCAACCAGCTCAGCAGCTCATCGGGGTTTCCGACGGTGGCCGACAACCCGATCCGCTGGATCGGGCGGCCGGTGATGCGGGTCAGTCGTTCGGTGACTGCGAGCAGATGCCAGCCCCGATCGTCGCCGGCGAAAGCATGCACCTCGTCGACGACGAGGGCGCGCACGTCGCGGAAGAACATGTGATGGTCGACGTTCGCGCTAACCAGCATTGCTTCGA
Source organism: Micromonospora purpureochromogenes (assembly GCF_900091515.1). NCBI lineage: Bacteria > Bacillati > Actinomycetota > Actinomycetes > Micromonosporales > Micromonosporaceae > Micromonospora > Micromonospora purpureochromogenes. The sequence goes on from NZ_LT607410.1 coordinate 4,393,766, forward strand.
GGGATTCCGGTGTGGTCAGCAGGATGTCCGGCCGGTCCGCCAGGATCCGGCGGCGGGTAGCGGCGGTGACGTCGCCGTGCCAGAGTTCGGCACGACGCCCTAGCCACTCGGCGTACCGGTGCAGGCGCGGGGTGAGATTGTTGAGCAGCGCCTTGAGCGGGCACACGTAGAGCACGGTGGTGCCGGTCCAGCCTTCAGCCGCCATCCGCGATAGCAGCGGGAACATCGCTGCTTCGGTTTTCCCGCTCGCCGTTGCGGCCAGCAGGATCGCATCCTGCCCGGTGAGCAGTGGTTCGATGGCCTGCCGTTGCAGATCGCGGAGCCGGGGCCAACCGAGCGTGTTGACGATGTGGTGAACCAGCACCGGATGCAGCTGTTCGGTCGTCAAAGGTCAAGCTCGATCTCGTTGGCGCGCATGGCATTGCGTTCAATGTCGGTGAGCTCGGTTCCTGAAACGGTGAGTTTGAAGTGCTGACGCGGGTCGAAGTCGGGGTGCAATTCCACCGGGTCGAGGACACCGGCGACCAGCTTCTTCAGGAAGAGCCGCGGGACGATGCCGACCTTGCCGCCGAGCTCCCCGGCAAGGGCCCGGCCGAGGTCGGCCAGGTACGTGTCGTCCACCAGCCGCAGTACCCGGTCCTTGGCTTCCGAGCCGTCTGCATAGAGGTCACGTACGCGAGCGCCGAGTTCGGTGAGCGAGTCGAGCGTGAATCCCGGTAGGCGCAGCTGAACCGCTCGGGGGTTGTCGAAGCGAGGGTCGTCCGGGAAGTCGGTGGCGAGCCGCTGGGCCAGAGGCGCGAGTCGGGAGATCCCCTGCGGTCCGTCAAAAAACGCTGGCGTTCCCGTGATGACCAGGTACAGCCCGGGAAAACGGCCCGAGTGCACCTCGTCGACGAGTTGGCGCAGCGAGTTGAGTGCCTTGTCGCGAGCGTCAGACCGTACTCGTTGCAACGTCTCGACCTCGTCGAGCACGAGCAGCAGTCCCGGATAGCCGCAGTCACGCAGCACAACGAGCATGCCCTGCAGGAAGCCGAGTGCGCCGAAATGATCGAGGTCGCCACGGACGCCCGCATGCTTACGGGCAACGGCGGACACATGTGGCTGACCGCCGAGCCAGGCCAGCACGGCATCGGCGCCGGCCGCGTCACCTGCGGCGAGCGCGGCCCGGTACCCGCGCAGGGCGGTGGCGAACATCGGAGCGGTACGGCCGACCACCGCAAGCCGTTGGGTCAGCAGCCGGTCAACGGCCGTGTCCACGGCTGACTGGTCCTCCAGGTCGACGTCGCCTGCGGCGGCCGCGTCGTCTTCCAGCGCGTAGAACCAGGCGTCGATGATCGAGCGCAGGGCGCTGGCTGGGAACGTCGCAGTGGACAGCCGCTCGATGACCCTGCGGTAGACGGTCTCGAGCCGGTGCAGCGGGGTTTCGTTTTCCGAGATCTGGACCTCGGCCGTGGCAAAGTTGGCACTTTTGGCCTGTTCGGCAAGCCAGCGTGCGAAGAAGGTCTTGCCGGATCCGTATTCACCACGAACGGCCTTGAAGACGGCGCCCCCGACGGCGGCCGCGTCGATCTCCTCGCGCAACGCCGGGCCGAACCGGTCCAGGCCCACCGCCAGCAGGTCGAGACCTGCCTCCGGTACGACGCCACGGCGCAGCGCGTCGATTACCTGGCGACGGCGTACCGTGCTGATCGCCGCAATCATCGGATGCTCCCCGACACACCGAACTGCTGTCGCAGCAGGGCGAGGTCGAGCCGAGCGGTCCGCCCGTCATCGATGATCGACAGCACGGCGAAGTTGTCCACGTTGAAGATCCGCTGCAGGGTGGTCACGAACCCGCCCGCCCGTGTGGCGGTCTCGCCGGCACCCTGTGCCACCAGGACTACCGGCAGTGTTCCGTTCGCCCGCAACAGCGCGGAAAGCGCACCACGAACCTTGGCGATCGGCACCTTGCGAGGGGTGAGTGCGTGCTGGGCGCGGAACATCTCCGAGGCAAGCACCGCTTCCACCAGGTCGGGGGCCGCCTGCGTGGGCTCGGAAGCGGTGAGGTCGAAGAGGGCCTCACCCTGCTCGTGCGCCCGGCGGCTTGGCTTACGTGCCTTTTCCGGTACCGCGGCGAGCGGCAGCTCGGCTGACGGCGACGGCGAGGTAGACGCGTTCCACCAGGTCGGCTCCTGGGTGCCGAGCGGACGCCAGGCCGGTGGCGCAGTCGCTCCGAGCGGCAACAGTGCGATGACTGGCACGGTCACCTCGGCAAGCGAGGCGCCGCCGTGATAGCCGGCCCGGCGGGGAAGGTACCGCAAACCTTCGTCCCAGATTGCCACGATCCGATTGTCGCCGTCGAGCACCCGGGGACCGCTCAGCTCAACCTCACCGTCGCTCGCAACTGCGGCGTCGAGCCGGTGCCGGGCCGAGGCCGGGTCCGTTGACGCGCGCAACTGCCCGCCGCGTTCCAGCACGTGCCCGTGGTCGCTGGTCAGAATGACCGCCCGTCCTTGATAGCTCGCGTGCTCGAGCAGCGTACGCAGGACACCCAGTTGATTGAGCCGCCAGCCTGCGTCAGCACTCTCCCGGCCGTGGTCCAGAGCGTCGTCGATGGTATTGATCACGACGCCGACGATGGTGTCGGGTTCGCTGAGCGCAGCGACCAGGTCGGCGTTCAGCACTCCCCCTGCGTCCCCGTACAGGTTGTTCTTGTGGAAGAGGCGAGCCGTGCGTCCATTCCAGAGCTGATGCTGTTCGAAAGCGGCGCGCTCGTCGTCCTGGTTGCCGCGCCGCAGCAATCCGGTGAACAGCGAGGTACGCGAAACCGCCGTAACCGACGGGATGCCGGAGACCACCCCGCGCCGACGGGCTCCGCCGGCCGCCCGTGCACCTGCCGGGTCGTACTCCTGCCAGCCGTTGCCGGTCAGTTCCGCAGTAAGTTCGTTGGCCGCTGCGGCAGTCATCCCGTCCAGGACAACCAGGAGCACGCCGCGGTCCCCGTCACGAACCACGGGTTCGACGACCTTGCCGAGGATCGACTCTACGGTCCAAGCCCCGGCAGGGTGTCTTACCCAGCGCGCCAGAACCTCAGCGAAGGCGCTGTCCAACGCTTTCCGCCGTACGCGCACCCGCTCGTCCAGCACCCGGTAGGTCCGGGCAAGGTCGGTGTGCGCGTCGTCGCCGGCCCATACGTGCTCAAGCGCAGTGTCGACCCAAGACCATTCGGCGATCTGCGCATCGATCGCCTCGCCGGTGTCGGCAAAGGAGCGCGGCGGGGTGTTGAGCCACCGCAGGAGCCGGACCGCCATCTCGGCCCGTTGCACGCGGTGCCGGTAGCGTCCGGCCAACATGTGCCCGGCAAGCCGCTGAGCGGCTGCCTCGGCAGTTGACACTGCGGCCTGCGTACCGCCCAGTGCCTGATCCAACGCATGTGCGACGGCGGCAAGTGCGCGATCGAAGCCGGTCGGGAGGACGCTGCTGTGCTCCGCGGCGGCATGCGCGGAGAACATTGTCAGCAGGTCCTCGGCGCGTTCCAGCACCTGCTGCGGGGTCAGCTCGCGCTCAGCGAGCGGTCGGTCGCTGCCGTTGAACAGGCCGATCGTGATGTCCTGCGCGGCCGCCCCGTAGGCGCGCATCGCGGCCGGGTCGAGGTGCGCGGCACCCGCGTACTGTTCGACACGTCCTTGAGCTCGTTGGTCCGCGTTATTCGGGTCAGCCCAGAGCGTGGCACAGAGCAGGCCGAGCGGCAGCAGATCGGCGATGTGATCGGTCTCGGCCAGCAGGCCGAGCATCCGGCCGGTGGGACCGAACGTCTCGCCGAGCCAGGTCAGTAGGCCGAACCGTTCGGCGTCGGTGAGCCGATCGAGGTCCTGACGAGCTGTTGGCAGGGCGCTCCACCGCAACAGCACCGCGTCATCGAGATCATCCGGCTCGACGTTGAGGCGGCGCAGACCGAGCCGTTCGACGGTGAGATGACGCAACGCCAGGTCGCGCTGCAGCACCGTCCCGGCCAGCGGCGGCCAACCTTTCGCCGGTGTGGCCTCCAAGAGGGCCGGGCCGGCCCAGCGCAGCTCCGCCAAGCGAGGATCGATCCGCTGGGCGCCGAAGGAATCCGCGATGATGGCCCACGGCTCCATCCGGAACACCGACCGGTGCACGACTCGGCTGAGCAGGCCGGTGCCGAGCATCTCTTCCGGCACCGGCGTGAGGATCACCGCGGGCATCGTGCGCTTTGCGACGAGCTGCTCCCAGATCGCCAGTACGGACTCCGCCCCGACCACCTCGAACTCGATGCCGGTCCGGGTGACCATTACCGGTTCATAAGGCCAGTGCGCAGCCGCTGCCACTAGGATGATCGGCGCGGGCGTCAACGGCCGATCCTGCAAGATTTTGGTAATCCGCTGTGCCAGCGCGGCCGGATTGACCGTTAGCGTCAGCGGAGCACCGTCGGTGATCATCACGGCAGAATCCGCCAGTTGATCTCCACCCGCTGCCTGGGGTGTTGCTGGACGGCCGCGCGCAGTTCGGCGAGTGCGTCCTCTAGGTCTGCTGCCGGCACCAGGTCCCGACCTGCGGGAAGCGACTTCTGCGGAGGCAGCGGCGGCGGGTCTATGGGCTTCTGGCGTTTGGTGGTCCGGCGCAGCAGGTCGGTCGCCCGACTGCGGCACCGGCGCAGCACCGGGATCAACGGCGTGGTGAGCTCGTCGTCCTGCGCGGCCCGCCGAAGGTCTGCGAAGATCTCCTCGGCTTCCGCGCGCCACTGCTCATCCAGATCGGCGATCAGGTCGAGGGTGTCCCAGTCGGTCAAGCTCAGCGCCCCGCTTACCTCCCGGGCGCTGCGGATGCTCGTGCCAACCCGCTCGGCCGGGCCACCCAGGTCGGCGTGGGCGAGCTGGCGCACGATCTCCACATTGTTGTGTCGGGAATCGAGGCCGTCGAGTAGGTCGGCGGCCACCTGGGCGGTGTGCAGGCGCCCGGTAGTGGCGCGCGTGTCGAGCCCCAGCCGCTCCTGGTGGCGTTCCAGCAGGTCGACCAGGTCACGTGCCGCGCTGCGATAGTTGCGGGACTGCTTCGACAGGTCCTGCACGAAGAGCGCGACGAGGCGGCCCCGGGGCAGCACCGGCGGCATGAACCCGAACAGGTGCATAGCCCGATCCCGAGCGTTCTTCCAATCCTCCTCCTCCGGGCGCTCCGGGGTGCGCAGGGTCATGTCCTCGGTGATCGCACTCAGCTCCGGCTGCGGGGTGAGCACGGCACCGTGCCGCATCCAGGTCCGATCCGTCTGCTCCGCAAAGACGGCCAGCACCAGCCGGGCGACAAGCGGGTCGAGGCCTTGCGGTTGCGGGTCGTCGAGCCACTCGAAGAGTCGCTTGGCAGGCAGGTCGCCGGTGATGCCCTCCTGTCCGGCTTTGCGGTGGAAATGCTCGACCCAGTGCCGGCCAAGGACAAAGGGTGCCTCATGCATCTCGCCGAGCCGGAGCGGGTTGGCGATCCGGCGCATGACCTGCCGGTCCTTGCGCTCCACCTCGACCCGGTTGTCGCTGTCCTCGACCGCTCGGCGCACCCAGTCAAACACGGTGCGGAGTTCAGCGGACTTCAGCGCCTCGCCCTTGCGGTCCGGGTCGAAGTCGGGATGCGCGGGGAACTGCCGCTGCAGGACCTGATCGGCGATGCTACGCAGAGCGTCGTTCAAGCGGGCACCGACCGGCAAGGTCAGCGGCGGGCCGCCAGCCAGGTTGATCAGATGTTCATCGTACGTGGTGAGCACATCCGCCGACTTCTTGGCGGCCAGACCGTACGCCTGCCGCAGCACGCCCCGCATCGCGAGCATGAGCGCGTCACGCTGGCTGGTCAGTGCCGCGTGCGCACGTCGCCGGTCGTCCTCGCTCAGGTGCTTGGCGTGCGACTCGAAGCGTTGCCCGCTGAGCAGCGAATCCAGGATCACCAGGCGGCCCAGGTCGGTCTGCCGGCTTCCGGTCAGGGTGGCCGGAATCCAGCACACCGTCTGGTCGGCAAAGTCGATCTCGCCCACCCGGGCCCGGTCGTCGGTGGGCTGGTACAGCTTGTCGTCGAACGGATAGTCGATCACCAGCCGCCAGGCGTCCGCGGTGAACGGGTGGAAGCTCTCATCGCGCAACTCAGCCTTGTCACGGATGTTGCCGAAGACGACCTCGAGCGAGCGCTTGCTGCCCCGCCACACGACATGAGCCAGATCGACGTACTGGTCGGTGACAGTGACGCCGAGCTCTTCCCAGAGCAACCGCTTCACCATCGCCTTGCGGGCGCCGAAGCCCTGGCTGTCGAAGTGCCGGGCAGAGCTGATCACGCTGTCGACGTCGATGCCGACCAGTTCAAGGCGGACCGACGGGTTGTCACCGTCGCTGACCTTGATCTCGCCGAATCGCTCGGCCCAGCGCTGCAACTTGGCCTGGACCACGCCGACCTCATTGCCGGAGATCCGAGTGACGAAGCTGCCGTGGTTGAGCGCCGATAGCTTGCGCGGTGTCAGGTCCCGCAAGGCAGGGACGGACGGCGCGAGCGCAGATAGCAGGAGAGTCTTGATCAGCCGGTCGTCGGCTTGAAAGGCTCGCATCCGTACGCTCTTGTCCGGTGGCAGCTGGCCGCCCAGCCGCACCACTTCCAGATCCTCGTCGGTAACGCCGCTGGTCTCCAGCAGGTAGGGCCGCAGCTTGCCCTGGTACAGCTTCTGCGCGGTCTCGAACTCGGCCTTCAGCTTCTCTGTGAACGGCTGGTCGCCGCCGCGGCTGAGCACGTCATAGAGGTCACCGAGCGGGATGAGCTGGCCGAGCCGCAACTCCTCGCGGCGCTCCATCAGCAACTGCCGCATCAGCTTAAGCGCCGTCCGCGACCGCTGCAGCGCGCTGGAGACATAGACGAGGGTGGAAAGAAAGGCCGGGCTGAACGGGTACGACTGCCGGAACGACTCGAGGTCGGCGCCGCTGCCGGTGTCGACGCCGAGCAGTGTGTCCCAGACGTCCGCCCGGACCCGCTGCACCTCCTCGAACTTGCGGTTGATCTCATGATCCGCCGGGCCGCCGTCGCCGCCGACCCGCTTCAACAGCCGCTTGCGGGTGATCTCCGGCAGATTGCGGTCCTCCAGCGTGATCCGGTCGAACCGGCCCTTGGCAAGGTCCAGAGCATCCTGAAAACCCAACTCGGTTGCCCCGGTGACCCCCTCACCGACGAGTTCCCGCAAATCCCGCTGGCGGGCGATGAACGTGATCACGGGGATCGGACGGCGGGCATCCGAACCCTCCACGAAGTTCGTGATCTTCTGTACCTCGCGGGCCACGAACCGCTCGTCGCCGATCGAGTTGGCCAACCAGAGGATCAGTTCGTCGAGGAAGAGCACAAGGGCGTCGTACCCAAGGCTTTTCGCATGGCGGGCGATCTCCGTCAGGCCCCGGTCCAGGGCGACGAAGCCCTCCGCGTCCTCCAACGCGTTGCGGAAGAAACCCTTTTGCCAGCTGCTCAGCAGGTCACTGACCAGCTTGCGCCGGGCCTCGTCGTCATGGGCCGCCGCGAAGGCTGCATCGAGCGCCGCAGGTGTCCAGGAACTGACCGGATCGTCCTCCCAGTCGTCCTCCTCCCCCTCGCCGGGCAAGCCGGCGATGAACGCCGTATCACCGATCTGCTCACGCAGATGCCGGCTCTGCTCCAACAGCGCATCGGTGCGGTGCACAGCCGGAAGATCGCAGTCAGGACGCAACTCCCGTACCCGCAGCACGTACTCACCGAGCACCTTCTGCTCGAGTGAACGTGCCCCGAGCATGTGGTACGGCACCAGCAGGAAGTCTCGCTTGCCCAGCCAGTCGTGCTTGGTCAGCAGCGGCGCGAACTCCGGCCGGCTGCGGGCCGCGCGGTCGTTGCGCAGCAGCGCGTGCAGCACGGCCATGAAGTGCGACTTACCGGCACCGAAGGAACCGTGCAGATAGGCGGCCCGGGAGGTGCCGCTCGTCAGCGCACTGGAGATCAGGTTGAGCGCCTCGTCGAAGTTCGCCACCAGCGACGGCGGGAGGACGTACTCCGCCAGAGTCCGCTCGGCGTTCTCCACGCCGTCGGACAGTTTCAGGACAAAATCGCTATCACTGGTCGCAGAGGGCTCGGGGATCTCGATGTAGTCCTTGAGCAGGGGAGGTTGGCTCTGCGCTGGCATGGTGACACCGTACCGGTCGCCGTCAGTGTGACGCTGAAGCCGGGCGAGCGTAAGCGAGCGCGGCCAATGCCGGACGGAACGCCGGCTCCTGATCGAGGGGCGCGGCGAGATGCCGCTCCGCGACCGGTGTACAAAGCCTCGCAGCTTACCGTCGTGGCTGATCAACTTGGTCAGCGCCGCGTCCGCACACTCGACGAGCCACGCCTGGCCGAGGTCGGCAGCCGCCGCAGCAGGCTCTCCCGGCTCGGCGAGGTCGCCGGCCTGAACCAGCAACTGCTAGGCGAACGCCCCGATTGGCTCGTCGGAATAGAAGTCACCGGCGGACAGCACCCGTGCCACCGCGACCACCGTGGCCGCCGCCGGCCGCCTCGTCGTCTCGCTGCGCTTCAGCCGATTCGAGTCCCACAGCCGCAGCACAGCGTGCAGGTCCCCCACCGCGTGGCGCTCGGTCCAGCGAACGAACTCGATCCCCGGCGGCGACTGCTCACCCACGCGTGTTCCGCCGGCCCCGCACGGCGGCCGGCGGACGCCAACCCGCCAGGTCCTCCACAGTGAGGTGCCAGCGGGCGAGCCGCTCGACGAGGAACCCCTCGTACTCGTCGGCGGGCAGGTCCCCGGTCAACGGATCAATCTCGTCGTGCCACTGGCGCACCCAAGGCAGGATCTCGCGAAGACCGGCGAGCAGCGGGGTGAGCCGGTCGGCTGGCCAGCCGTCGTGGTCGCCGCGCTGGACCACCAGCAGGGACAGTGCGTGCGTCTGCTGCAGGTGATTCCAGCCGCCCCAACCGATCAACATTGAGGAGTCACCGTCGCGCCCGGCGAGAGGGTAGGAGATGAACCGCTCCTTCGGCACGTCCAGCTTGCCGCGATTCGACCAGTAGCTCGGTTTGCGGAAATCGGCCGGTGCGTACTTCGGCAGCAGTGGAATCATCTTGCGGATCCGCTGCTTCGCCTCCTCGTCCTCAGCCGCATCCTCTTTCCGCTGGAGGTCCCAAACGTCCTCCCAGTCGGCCCGCTTGGCCAGGCCGGAGTCCTTGTAGCGCAGCGCTGCAAGGCATGGGACGTGCTCGGTATCGACCAGGTCGGCAACAACCTTGGCAAGGTCAACGCCCGGCGCGTAGATCTCCGCCACGGACACGAAGTCGGTGTCGCGGCGCAGTTCGTCGGCGAGCTGCGCGGTGGAGAGCGGACGCGGCTGCTCGAAGCCGTTTTCGTCGAACTCGAACCAGAGTTCCCGCTGCTCACACTTGTCGAGAAGCCAGTCGCGCAGGGCGTGCTCCTGCATCTTGTCCCAGCCCTCAGGACCCCAGCGCCGCTTGCACTCTGGCCGTTCGATCAGCGCCAGGTAGCGATTCGTCTCAATGACGTGAATCCGCTTCTCGACAATAGCGCGGTAGGCGGGCGACCAGCGCTCGGGGAGCTGGGTGATCGACTTGGACCCGTGCCGCGCGAACCAGTGCGTCTCCGCCTCGCCGGCGGCCATCTTGCGGGCCAGAACGATCTCGAAGGCACGCTCGCCTAGCTCGATCTCTGGCACGTCGTCGCAGGTCAGCGCCTCATCAAGCAGGCCATAGAGCCGGTAGACCTCCCAGTCCAACTCTTCCTGCAGCGCAATCATCCGCCCCCGGATCCCCAGCCATTCTTCACGCGCTTCCGCCAGCCGCTCCCGGGTTGGCACCGCCTCTTTCGCGATCTCAGCGGGGCTCAGGGCTGTCAGGCGCCTCGCGCTCTCCTCCAACGCCGTCGCCAGCCCCAATGGGTACGCCGGAGGTAGCGGCAACTCCTGCAGCTTCGTCCCGGTGAACTCATAGAATCGCTCCCAGTCATCAGGAGTGAATCCGCCACCCTCACCACGAATACCCTTGTCATGACTGACTTGCTTAAGCCAGAAACATGCCGCCGAACTATTTAGAATTCCCAAAAGTTGCAAATGCTCTTCAACGGTAGCCGACTCGGACAACCTCACAATCGGCGCAGACCTATTGAACACTTCCTCGGGTCGGCCCAGTATAAAATGGTTATGAGTTGTCACAAAAGCAAAGGCGATTGCATCTCGACTCAAGCCGAGGTCCCTGGGCAATTGGTGCCACTGCCACCACTTTCGCCCTCGCTGCAAATAAGTACCATTGCCCGCACTCCGACACCAGAGCTCCCATCTGAAAGGCCACAGATAGCGCAGGAGTGATGAGCCAATCTGATCGTAGTCGAGCAACTCCTTGTCTTCAGTGTACGGAAACACAACGAAGTCCTGCCCCGTACGAGACCAGTCCCTTACGTGATCTCCCCGATAAGAAATCTTGCCGCGGAGATCATCTACAGCCTTAGCTAGCGGCCCACGCGTGGGCAAAGTAAATACATCATCAGCATGCGTGTCACCGTAGAACCCGACGCGCTTCGCTACTGCAGACAAGCGCTTCGCGCGTCGCGATTCCAGCTCTTCTACCAACTCCAAACCGCCATCTTGGAGGATCCATGGGAATCTGCCGAAGTAGCGCGCCCTCTCAAGGTCGTCGACGCTAACCCAAGCACTTCTCGAACCCGGCCTGTTGTACTGTTCCTCGATGGCCTTCCAGACGAAGCCGTCGCGAGCATTCGAGGGCTCTCCTGGCTCCCCTCGTACACTGCGGACCGTCCTAACGGTCGCCTCCAGCCTCGCAGGACGCGACCGACCGACAAGAATGATGGTCGGCGTCCCGTGGCCAGGGATGAACGCACCAGACGTATCAATTACATGCGTCAAATCCACTCGCCGTGCCAGGAACTTCTTGACAAGCGCTTCACCGAACTCACGCTTCATAAAAGAGTTAGCCGTAATCTGACCAACATAACCAGAACCACGACCATCAGAATCAGGTCGCCTGGACAACTCGAAGAGCAACTGAGCAAAGGGAACAGATAAGGCGAAGCTGCCGGAGCACACATCGGGGTAGGTTTCACCGTAAAGCTTTGCCAGACGCTTGTCTTTCGGCGCAATGTAGGGAGGATTGCCGACAACAACGTGATAGCGGCCATCGCGCAATATTTCAGGGTGCTCGTCCAGGTCTTCAACGAGATACTTGAAGGCTGCCATCTTCTCTACATCGGTGGCTCCAGTTAGCGTCAGTTGCCGGACCCGAATCAGAGAATCGCCGATGGCAAGGTTAAGGGGGAAGGCGACCTGAGTGACCTCGTCGAAGGCGACGAAGCCGGCTTCCCTGAGGGCAGCGATCAGCAGGCGGAAGCGAGCAATGGCGACCGCGAACGGGTTGATGTCGACGCCATGAACCGCTTCGAGAGCGAGCTTGACGATCTCGTGAGCGTCGCGTGTCGTCGTGTCGCGCCACTGCTCAACGAGCCGGTGGAAGGCGCCCAGGACGAAGTGACCGGATCCGCAGGCCGGATCAATCATCTTGACGGCGTCCAGACCGAATTCGCCGACCGCCGGAGTCAAAGTCAGGTCAAGGATGAACTCCTCGACGAACTCGGGCGTCTGCAGCAAGGCGTACGTTTTGCGGGTGGCCTCCGAGAGGTTCTGATACAGGTCACCGAGGAAGCGGGTTCCCCACTCCGCGTCGGTGAAGTCGTGGATCAGGACGCCTTCGGCGTTGGTGCGGCGCCAGAAGGCGATCAGGTCCTTGGCTGCATCGGGGCTGACCGGCAAGTGGTAGGCGGCGTTGTGCTGTGGATCGAAGAGCGTCTTGCCGGCCTGAGTACGCCCGATGTGGTCGAAGGCAGTCAGCAGCCAGTGCCGATCGTTCTCCGCCGGATTCACCCGGAAGTATTCTTCCTGAGATTCCTCGGCCCAGATTGCCCGTTCCTTAGTGGGCCCGGCCAGGAAGCAGGACCGCCCGAACAGTCCGTTGTCCTCGCAAAAGCGGACGAAAACCGTACCCAGGATCCAGGCGACGGCGGCCTGGGTGATCCGCTCGTCCCGCCAGACGGTCCAAGTCGCCGCGGTGCGCTTGAGTTCGAACGCGGCGTCATACTCTGCCCGGAGCTTGCTGTAGATCGGCCCGGTCGTGCCCACCTGCTCGACCAAGTCCTTCTCCAGGAGTCTTACCTGGCCCTGAAGGTCCTTCCGCAACGCCTCCGCAACGATCACGCCGTTCCCCTCGCCTACCCCGTGCACCGCCCGATCCGGCGCGAACCCGGATCACCGTACCGTTTGCAACAGCTTCGATCCCCTGGCCGAGGTACTTCGCGCTCTGGCCGCCCTGCGGAGGCCCGGCCACCCCGACGCGGTGATGCGATTACGCCACGCCACCAGCCCGTGCCCGCCGCCCGAGAAAGTCCACTATGGTGACCGCCATGGCTCTCGTCCAGATGGCTCTGGGCCGGTATCGCGGCTTCGCCAAGCGCCAGGTCATCGCTCTCGCCCCGCTCACGGTGATCCTCGGCCGCAACAACTCCGGCAAGAGCGCCTTGGTCCGCGCTCCGCTCATCCTGAGCACCGGCATCCTCACGGCAGCATCGGAGCCGCTCAACCTGGATCCGCTCGGCGAGGAGATGATCGATTCCTTCACCGATCTGGTGAACGGATCTCGAGTCCATCGAGGGTCGATCGAGGTCGAACTGGAGGTAGGCACCCAGCTCGGGGCCATCAGGGTCACGGCGACAGTGTTACACCTGAGCGACCACCACACCGAAGTCGTGGAAAGCCTCGAATTGAGCGTCGGCGGATCAAATATCTGCCAGTTGGAGTGGGAGCTCGACGATCCCCCGAAGCATCCGCTCACCTACACGGTCGCGGCCGGTGACGAGGCGTGGACCAGGGTCCCGATAGCATTCCACGGGCTTCTGCCACGCCGCCCCGAGAATTGGCCCGGCGTTCCGCCTGAAGTCTCGCGTGCGGTGCACGACGCGACTGTCGCGTTTTTCGGCGCCTTTCCGGCTGTTAGGTATCTCGGACCGTTCCGAGAACGGCCCCGACGCCGCTATCGGCTGCCCGGCCGGTGGACCTCCGAGGTGGGCATCACCGGCGAGAACACCGCCGGCATCCTGGCCGATGATCAATTACGGCGTGAGGGCCGCCTGCTGGATCAGGTCAACACCTACGTGAAGGATCACCTACCGGGCTGGCGCGTGGACGTGGTGCCGGAAGGTGGAATGCGATCCGTGGTTCTGGTCTCGACCCGGGACGACTCGATTCGGGTGAATCTGGCCGACACCGGGACCGGGGTGGCGCAGATGCTTCCTATTCTGGTTCAGCGGGCCCTGGACGACGTCACGCCACCGAACCGGCCGGTTCTCGAGATCATCGAGCAGCCGGAGTTGCACCTGCATCCCGCCGCGCACGCAGACCTGGCGGAGTTGTTCCTTGCCGCAGTCCGCAAACGCAAGTCCACCCAGTTCCTCATCGAAACGCACAGCGAAACATTCCTGCTCCGACTGCGTCGGCACATCGCGCAAGGACTGGACCCGGCGACAGTCGCTGTCTACTTCGTCGAGCAGGAGGACGGTGTGTCCTCTGCCCGCCGGATCAACATCGACGAGAGCGGCAACCTCGATTACTGGCCGGAGGGCGTCTTCGCCGAGGACTTCGAGGAAACCCGGGAGTTGGCCCGGGCACAGCGGACGAGGAGGGCCGCCGATGCGGGTTGAACTAGCCCCGGAGATCTTCACCGCCGCTGATCCCGAGCCTCATCACATCGCCGCCGCCAGCAAGCTGCTGGCCGCCTTCGACGAGCGCCGACACGACTGGATAGTCGACATCGAGATCGTCGACAACATCGCCGAGTATCTCCACAAGCACCACCCGACCCTGGCCGAAATCTACTTCGACCTGGCCCAGAAAGCCTCCGTCAAGAGCCTGGCGTGGACCGGCACCGCGCAGCGAGGCGGGGTGCTCTTCGTCGAGCGCGAGCAACTTCCCGAGCACGCGTCCGACCTGACCCGCGCCGCCGTTGTGGTCATCGAAAACATCCCGGGCGACAAGTCCTTCCTTCAGACGGTCATCCACGCGTTCCGTGCCCACCGCATTCAGCAGGCCCTCGAAAGCAGGTGGGCCGAGTTCCGGCACAGCGGCGGCTCCGGGTCGATGCCGGCTGTCGCGGAGGAGGAGGCCGGCCACTTTCACCACACCGTTCGAGTGGTCGCGATCTTCGACAGCGACTCGCTGACACCGGACCATGAGGGCCCCAACCGCCCGAAGGCCAGCGACCTCATCGAGAAGGGCATACCGGCGCACGTGCTACTTCTGCGGGAGGCAGAGAACTACGCGCCCAACCTCGTGCTCGCCAACATCGGCAAAAGGGGCGAAGCCGAGCTTCGGGTGCAACACCTTGAGCGGCTCGTCCCCCGCCAGCGCGCCCACTTCGACATGAAGAAGGGCTTCACTAGACCGGAGAAGGCCGAACAGAAGGGCTTCTTTGACGACCTCGACGCTGACACCCGGCGCGTTCTGCATCCCGGGTTCGGCGGCAAGGTGCTGGAGCAGATGTTCGAGATGCGGCACGACCTCTGCGCGGCGGACTTCGAGGCGATGGACCCCGACGCGGCAGAGGATCTGCGGAAGCTGCTGGCGCTCATCGAAAGCCTGATCTAGGAGTGCTACAGTGACCGATTTCGACGAGCAGGGCGTAGTCCGGCCCGAGGTTGTGCTGCTGGAGACGCTGCTCGATGACATCGCCGCCGGTCGCCTACGCGTCCCCCGCTTCCAGCGCCCCTTCGTTTGGGAACCACATCAGATGCTGGAGTTGTTCGACAGCATCGAGCGCGGGTACCCGATCGGCAGCATCCTGATCTGGGAGACCACCACAGAGGTACCGAGCCTCGATACTGTCGCCGGGATCGACATCCCCCCGCCTCCGACCGACCGCACTGTCTCCTACCTGCTCGACGGCCACCAACGCCTGTCCACACTCTTCGGGACCCTGATCAAGCGCCCCGCACCGGCCGGCCCGGACGACCTGCAGTGGCACATCTTCCGCCAGCTGGGCGAGAGTGCCGAAACACGACGTCTCCGTTTCCGGCACGCTTCGCATGCCGGCCAAAGTGTCGCGACGGCCAACGGGGACCTTCTGCCATTGCAGGCGCTCTTGCGCACCATGGATTTCCTTGCGTATGCGCGAGCAGTGACACGCAATCCGAAGATCGCGGACGAGGCTGACGCTCTGATCGACGAAGCTGAGTGGCTTGCGCAACGCATCAAGTCCTACAAGATTGCAGTGATCCGTCTGATCGGCGGCGACCTCACCCATGCTGTTGAGGCGTTCACCCGGCTAAACAGCGGCGGTCGGCGCATTGAACCGCACGAGTTCGTGTCAGCGCTGACCTACCGATCCACCGACGAGAGCCTGACCGACCGCATTGACGCCCTTCGGCACAACATCGCAGCCAGTGGATTCGGCACCGTAGACTCCCGCCTGCTGTTTCGGACCTTCCTCCAGATCGGAGGCGGTCCCCAGGCGGCGGGGCTCACCAGATGGCAGGAGATCGCCACGCTGCTGGAGGGGCGACTCGACGAGATCGCCGAACGGACGAACCTGGCTCTGGCGCGCGTGGTTCAGTTCCTACGGTACGAAGCCGGGGTTCCCCATTGCCTTCTACTTCCGGACGGCGGACAGCTGGTGTCGCTGGCAACCGCCTATGACCGCACTCCGGAGCCGAGTCGTGAGACGACGGAATCCCTCGTCCGCTGGTTCTGGCTGACCTCGTGGACCGGCGAGATGTGGCTACCGTTCGGCAAACGCCATGAGTCGATCGTCGCGGAGATGTCTACCCCGAGCTTCGCCTCCGCGAGAGCGGATCGGGCGGTCGCTCCACCGATCCAGCCTTTGCCGGACCGCTTCTCTCGTGATTCCCCCAGGGTTCGCGCCTACCTGCTGTGGGAGCTCAGGGAATTCGGCCGTCGCCTGGATCTCGACGGCTCGGTGATCGATGCGGTCGACCTCTACGTCCGGTCTGGGCACGCGGCGTACCGTCGGATCATGGCCAGCGGCTCGGACAGCCCCGCCAATCACCTTCTGCTGCCCGGCGCCAAGTCTGTGTCGCTGGTGCAGGACTTGGTTGACCTGCCCCCTCGAACCCTTCGTGAGGTGGTGACGAGTCACGGCATCCCCATCTCGGCGCTGACTCGCCTGCTGGCCGGCGACGCTGAGGGGTTCGTCAATGAGCGCCGGGCCTTCCTCGCCGCCAGTGAACGGGCCTTCATGCACAGCATGGGAGTGAAGGTGCCGCCCGTTCATCCCTCAGGCGTCGACTACGAGGCCTGACGGCTGCGGTGCTTGTTGTCGGCCCACTCGTCGGTAAGGGTGATCCACTCGTCAGGCGGGACGGCGACGACCGTGTGATCCAGCCGCGGCAACTGGCTCGGGTCCTCGGCCGGGCAAAGCACCCAGACCGGCCCGGCACCGTCGCGCGCGGCCTGCGCGATTTCCTCGAGAAGGCCCATCGCACGATAGCGGGCCAGCGTCGCGCCATCGTCCAGCAGAAGCGGCCGGCCGCGCTCGATCGCACCGAGCAGTTCCGGGCGCAGGCTCTGCCACGCCCGCTGGGTGAACTCGGCAAGCTTGAGGGCATCGCGCGAGTTCGGGTCTGCGGCATCCGCGGAAAGCACCTTTCGCCAGGTCGGCTTCGACCGCGCGCTGACAAGTCGGCGCAGGTGCACGAGGAAGCGTGCCGTTACCGAGACATGCTGCGCAGCGAAACGGCCGACGAGCGCATCAACGGCTGGGCGCACCCGGTCCGTGCGTACCGTCAAGGCCCGGAAGCCGGTCTCCTGACCGGCTGAACCCAACCGCTGCTCGGCGCGGATCGCCTCGGCGAGGGTCGGCTCGTCCACCGTCCACGGCGACGCCGACGTGGCCGTTGAACGCCTGCGCACTGAGGTCGCGAGCACCGACGAGCCCTCGGTCTTGCGCCGCCGGTATCCGCTGCCCCGCCAGGTCAGATCGAACCCGGCCGCGGTGAGCAGGTGATGAAGGGCGGGGTGTTCGGGCAGCGGCGGCAGCTCCGGAAAGCGGGCGCGGACACGCTCCTGGATCTGAAGCGGAGTCAGCCCCGGGTCATCACCTTCGCCGAACTGGGCGGGAACGACACCTGCCTGCGAAAGCCGCAGCGCGCGCACCGGGTCGAGGTCGCGCGGGTAAATCTCAAGGCGAGGCGAGGCCGCGGCGACTCCAGATGCGGCGGCGGCGAGGTGGACCGTACGCCGATCACCCAGATTGATGCCCACCTTGGTGCCCTTGGTGCCCACCGCGCTCAGCTCGCGCAGGACTGTCGCAGGGCTCGGCAGCACTTCCTGCCCGGCCAGCCGCTGGGCGACCTTGCCGAGGGCATCGGCGTGGTCGAGCAGGGCCGGAGCCGCCGGCGTGTCGGTCGGATCGTCCGGACCGACCTCCAAGGCGACCAGCAGCAGCTCGCCGTGGCGCCGGGTGAGGAAACGGGGCTCCTCCGCCGGGTCGATCTCGATCGCGGCGCGCACCACTGCCAGGCTCATCGCCGCACGCAGCCCCTCGTCCGATGCGGAGGAGCCACGCCGAGCCAGCAGATGCGCCGCGAGTTCGGCAACGCTCGCCACCCTGCCGTTGGCCGCGAGCAGGTCCACGAGTTCGTCGTAGACGCTGCGGATCAAGGGATCGGAACGCCACCGCTTGCGCTGGTCCATGAGGATCTGCGCGATCCGGCCCGGTGTCACCTCGAGGCGTGCGGCGACAGCCGGCTGCTGCGGCCACGACGGCAGGCCGGGAAGCACGCCAGCCGCGTCCGGCAGGCGCAACAGCAACCGGACGGCTTCCACCTCCGTATGGTTTCGCCCGCGGGCTCGCGGAGCCAGGCGGGCCACGACTCCGTCCAGACCGATGCGGGCGAGTTCCCTCCTGTTGGGCTCGTTCGTCCCGCTGGCGGGCTTGGGCTCAGCCTCGACTGTGGGGACCGGCGTCAGCTCCTGCTCGTGCAGCCTGGTTCGCCACTGCTTGAGACGCTGCTGCAGCTCGCCGCGGGTCTTGGCGCCGAGCCCGGGCAGGGTGAACAGGTCCTTGGAGCCCAGTGCCAAGAGTTCACCGACGGTATGTGCATTGAGCCGGTGCGCAGCGGAGACTGCACGGAGAGTCAAGCCGGAGGCCTCGAGCACGGTGACACGCGTCGCCCGCCCGGCGGCTGCGTCGCGCTCTTGCGCCGTATCTTCATCTTCGGGGTGCACGGATCCGACGGGCGCGGTCCGGTCGGAACGGCGGAAGACCTGCTGCCACTCGGCGCGCATTTCGCGCAACGTGGGGAAGCGGCGCTTTGCGTCGCGGTCGAGCGCACGGGAGAAGAAGGCGACGAGGCCTTCACGAATTGCTGAGTCGAACGCTTCGACCGCCAGCGTCGGTGGCCCTTCGGTGAATCGGACCTCGGTGCTGCCGTCTCCCCACATAGGCAGTTCACCGGAGGCCATCTCGTGCAGAGTGACCGCGACCGCGTACCACTCGGCGTGGTCGTCGTACACGGGCCGGTTCGGCGTGCCGAGAAAGGGGTCGAGGTAGCCAGGAGTGCCGGCCTCGACCTCCGTCACCGCAGCTGCTGACAACGAGAAGTCGAAGAGCACTAGTTGCCGGGTGCGATTCTTGCGGACTCGGATGGCGATGTTGTCCGGTTTGATGTCGCGGTGGTAGACGCCCTCGCCCTGCAGATGGTCCACGGCGTGGAAGAGGTAGTCGGAGTATGTCTCCAGCTCGTCAACGGTGAGCCGGCCGTCCTCACGCAGTTTGCGGGCAACCGTGACCGATCCGGCGTGTTCGAGGACGATCATCGTTCGCGGGGGAATCTCGATCGGCTCCTCGCGAGCGAGGCGGATGACACCGGAATCCTGGCTAATTCCTCGCAGCACCCGGGCCTCGTGTTCCAGCCGAGTGCGCTTTTCGTCGGAGAGCGCGACCTTGAGGACCTCCTCGGCTCCGGTCTGCAGGTTCTCCGCCAGGAAGGCACGCGAGGTCGAGCCAGTGCCGAGCTTCTGCTTGATCTTCCAGTCGGACACCACGTCACCGGGGCGTGCCTCGAGCAGGTCGATTGCCTGCACCGGCTCGACGGCCGGTGCAGTCAGCTCCTCCTCGACGCATACGAGCAGGTCGAGCACCTCGGCGACAGTGGCCAGCCGCCGAGCTGGAACAGGGGCCGTCGCGGCTTGGACCAGCTCGTCCATGAATTCGGAGACCGAGTCGGCATCGGCCGACGGACGCAGGCCGTTCTCCTTCGCCAGTCGCGTCATCAGCTCAGCCCGGCTGGTCGCTGGCGCTTTGCCGGAAAGCAGCAGATAGGAGAGGGTTCCGAGGCCGAAGACGTCGAGAGCGATCGGGTCCGTCTCGGCCAAGTTCAACTCGGGCGCGAGATAGGCTTCGGCCGATCGCTCCAGGTGGGCCCCCTCACGGGTCGCGGTCGCCGCGATCCCCGACCCCCCGCTGGTCGACTCGCTCTCCCGGACGGCCGCCTGCCAGTCACTGATCTGCAACTGCGGGTCGGCCCACGGATTCTCGCCCGCCGTACGTGCCCGTCCAGGCTTGACCAGAACGCTGCGCGCCGCAAGCGCTCGGTGGTAAAGCTTGCGCCCGTGCGCGTACGCCATCGCCTCGGCGAGCTGACGGATCATGTCGAGCCGGGTGCCAATCTCCAGCTTCTCGCCGTACTGGGCCATGAAATGGTCCAGACGCATCGCCTGATGGTCGTGCCGGAAGATCAGCGCGGGTCCGCCCTCGTGCGGTTCCATACCGTCGACCTGCACGATGCCAGGATGGCTGATGCCGTGCAGCGCCAGCATCTCGCGACGGGCGGCGCGCTCGATGCTGGCCCGCACCGTCTTCGCGGAGTTGCGCTCTACGAGGTAGATCCGGACGCGCCGCTGCTCCTTCGGAAACTGCGTGTGCCTGGCCAGGTGGTCCTGCCAGGTCGGGCCGACGTCCCACGGCTTGCCATCGAGTTTCCAGGAACCGACTTGGTAGTACCGGCGGCTGCGGCCGACGCCCACCCCGTCCAACAGCTTGCCGAGTGCACGCGATGCTGCCGCGGTGAGCTGACGTTGCGGCTCGTCACGCGGTGTGCGGCCGAGTAGACCCGACCAGACTCCCGGCAAGGCTGCCGATTCAGCCGATGCCTGCTCCGGACCGAAAACCCAGTGCAGTTGGTGCGCGTCCAGCGCCACTTGCAGACTGGGAACCGAGAGGAAGACCGCACCCTGGATGAAGGGAATACGTTCCTTACCGCCGGATCGGTGGACCTGTGCGGTCAGCAGCGAGCGCAGGCGCTTCGCCTTGCTGTCAGCCAGATGCAGAGGGTTGTCGAACGTACGCACCGATTGGTTGTTGAGCATCCAGGTGGAACCGCTGTTCCAGAGCCGGCCGTGCAGACTCTTGACCTCGATGAGGTAGATGCCACCCGGCGCCACAACGAGGAGATCCACCTCGTGCACGTGACCGGTCTCGGCCGTAAAGGTAAAGTTTGACCAGGCACGATAGGGCTCAGAGTCCGGTAGCAAGCCGCGAATGTGTTCGAGCGCTTCCCGCTCATGCTCGAACTGCGACGGAGTAACCGTGGTCCAGCGCCCCTCCTGCATGGCGTCAGGCTAGCCGGTCGCCGTCGGACAGCAGGGAACGCCACCAGCCATCGACGCTGCGCACCAGAGAGCCAGCTCAACGTACGTCCCACCGATAGGGTGACGTTCGGTTGATGCCGCATCGTTGGGGAGGCTGCGCCGGGCACGCTCGCACAGCTCCTGGGCCGCCCTCTGGCGATGGCTGATTCCGCCTCGTCACCCCAGTCACTACCGGTAGCGACGCCATGTGGCCTTGAGGTCTTCCGAGAAGAGTGACCGAAGCCTATGGGCCAGCTCGTGGGCTACGTCGGGACGGCCAGCGAGCGCGTCGATGGTACTGGTAACTAACTGCAGCTCCCGTACTCGGCGAAGGATCGGCCAGCCCGCCCACTTGGTGATGTCGGCCCCGTAGGCATCAACGAAGTTCCGATAGTCGGCGGCTGAGCGCCCGAAGCGGGTAGCTCCGTGGGCGGTCGGTACGAGGTCCCACTCCCTCGGACCGATGCACATCCCGTCCAAGTCGCAGAGCAGAGGCTCCGGGCGAGCGGCCGCACCATCACCTGGTGCCGGCAGGAGGATGTTCCCGGTGTGCGCGTCCCCGTGGATGACGCCCGGCGGCAGCCGCCACACGACCCGATCGAGATCCTCTTCTACCTCGTCGCAGCGCAGGTGAAGATCACGCAGCAGGTCAGCAACCGGGATCCCCAGTTCTGTCCTCGACCATTGTTCAAGCTCGCCGGCTTCCTTGGGTGGTAGCGCTGCGGCAGCATCGAGGCGCCGGCGAAACTTCTCGATCGGCGACCAGCGGGGCAACGGTACATCGAGCCCGTCAAGGCTGTGGAGCGCACGGAGTGGCGCAGCGAGGTCGACCGGCATGGGCTCGTCGTTGGCGGTCGGGACGTACTGCCATGCGGTGGCGACCCAGTCCCCGCTGAAGACCGGCTGAGACGTCACCCCGGAGGCCAGCCGCACGGTAGGCATGCCAACCTGCTCCAGAGACGCCGCGACCGACACCACCCGGCGGGCGAGCGTCGCAGCATGGGGACCGGCGGCAAGTCTGATCACGAACGGCGGCGCCACGAACACCGCGTTCATCGTGTACTTGACGAGGCTGGCACTCTCCGGGTCGACGCCGATCTGAGCACAGACCTCGTTCAAGTGCCCACGGATCTCCGAGGCGACAGCATCGCTAAGTGCGGTGGTCATCAGACCGCCTGAAGCTCCGCGATCCGGCTGCCGAGAGCAGCGAGCGCCGGTTCCCGCTCGGCCTGCGGCGCGGCAAGCTCCCACAGTGCGTTCAGACGATCGTTGACGCGAGCCGATCGCATGCCGTCCGCCACCAGCCCGACCGCCTTCATCCCGTACTCGCCAGCGGTAGCGAGATCACCGGCCAGGATACTCGCGGTGGCGACCGAGATGGTGTCGAAGATGAAGGACCGGCGATCTTGCGGGCGGCGAAGACGCACCGCCTGGTGGGAATGCTCAGCGGCTCGGTCTACGTAGCGGACGTGCTCCGGGTGCCGGGCCAGGGCGGAATAGACGACGGCGGAGATTCCGTGTACCTCTGCCTCGGTCAGGGCGAAGTGGGTCCAGGCCGGCGCGCTGTCCAGATCTGCCTGATCAAGCTCACGTCGTGCCCGGGTCAGGCTATCCACGACCTGATGGTCGGCGCCCAGGAGCGCGTAGGCCCACGCGGAGTTGGCGTGGAGCATGCCGACGCTGGCATGGCAGCCGGCTTGCTGTGCTGCGAGCTGGCCGAGACCGAACAGTTGCAGCGCTTCGGCCGGCTGTTCCTGGTGCAGACTGACCCGCCCCAGGCGATACAGCGAGTTGGCCAGCAGCGGCAGCGCGTCGGTCTGCCGCGCCAGGACGAGGCTTTGGGTGAGGTGCCGGCGCGCCATGTCGTGATCGTCGAGGTCGTGCGCCACCCAGCCAACGAGGTTGTGTAGCTCCGCGAGGGAGGCCCGCAGCTCGTTAGCAACCAGATCGGTGCACTTCATCTGCAGGAGCTGCGTCGCCCAGGCCACGTACCCACGTGCGGATTGCAGGCAGCGGCCTCCTCCGGCTGCCGCATCGAGCCGGCGGTGGAAGGCGGTCACGGCACGGACGGTGGCCACTTCGTCCTGGCCGACGGCGGCCGGAACGGCAACCTCGTGCGAGTTGGGTAGCCACCGCTCTACGCCGGCGGGTATGGCGCCTACCGCGATGCTTGCGACGACGCCGAGCAGCTCGCGGGGATCGAGGGGCGCGGCGACGCAGGCTGGGTTGAGCGATGCCCCTTGCCGGTGGTGAAGCGCCTGCTCGTCGAGGGCGAGCCCCATGTAGTGGCGCGGAATGCACAGTCCCTCGACGATGCGCTCCAGCACGGCGTAGTCGGTGACTATGCGGCGGCCCGCAGCAATCTCCGAGACTCGACTGGCACCCAGACCGGTTGCGCTCGCGATGGCGGACCAGCTGAAGCCGCGTTCCTTGAGGAAGCCGAAGACCGCGCCGATGTCGTGGCGAGCAAGGTGTACCCGTATGGCGACGTCGCGGTAGGTGCCCTCGTGCCACCACTGCGGCCTGACGACCCGCTGCATGGATTGTCACTCCTTCCCACCGCGGTTACTGCGCACAGTAGTCGGCCGTGTGCGAGATGTCCGCCCTACCGCAGCCATACCCTGGGTGTCAGGGTTGGGTGAGACCAGGGGTTCAGAGCAAGTAGCCCTCCCGGGGCGAGGATGGATCTTCTCTCGATGACGATTTCCAGCGCGCAACTGTCCGTCGGGCACGATGGGGCCATGACGAGTGAGGGACCTCGCGCAGATCGGCCACGGCGGCGGTCGTTTCCTCCGGCGGAGAAGCTGCGGCTGCTCGCCGGATACGAGCAGGCCGTCGCCGAGGGTGACGGCAACGGGTATCTGCGCCGTAACGGCTTGTACTCGTCGCTGATGAGTGAGTGGCGCCGCGCCCGTGACGCTGGTCTGCTGGAGGGGAAGAAGCCCGGTCAGAGCGTCGGGCGGCCGAGTGGGGAACAGGCCGAGATCGCTCGGCTGCGCCGGGAGTTGGAGCTGGCGAACCGGAAGATCGCCCGGACCGAGGCGGCGTTGGACATCATGGGAAAAGTTGCTTCCTGCCCTGTGGGCGGGCCCGTTCCGGGCTGAAAATGGGTGTGGTCGCCCGCCGACTCCGTGTGCGCTTGGTCTTTGAGGCCGTGGAAAAGTCGGGTGCGGGGAGCTGCGCCATGGGCCCTTCACTGTTGCTTCGAGCACGCGGATCAGCTTCGCCTTCGTCTTCAGCAGCTCCTGCGGGCGGCCTCTCGTGAACGTCGAGGGTGGGGAGGACCGGGTGTTGGAGTCGACTCAGAACAACGAGGAGATCATCGAGCGGATCGCGGCGCTGGACATCGGCAAGGCAGAGTTGGTGTGTTGCGTGAGGGTGCCTGGCCAAGGGCCGGGGGGCCGACGGCGGCAGGAAGTGTCTACACACTCCACGATGACCCGGTCGTTGCTGGTGATGGCGGACCGGCTTCACGAACTGGGTGTCACCAGGGTCGTGATGGAGTCGACCTCGGACTACTGGAAGCCGGCGTTCTACCTGCTCGAGGCGGCCGGGTTCGACACGTGGCTGGTCAACGCCAAGGACGTCAAACATCTGCCGGGGCGTCCGAAGACGGACCGGCTGGACGCGGTCTGGCTGTGCAAGGTCGCCGAACGGCAGATGATCCGGCCGAGTTTCGTTCCCCCGGCACCCATCCGGGAACTGCGGGACCTGACCCGGTACCGGGTCGATCTGATCTCCACGCGCACCGCGGAACGCAACCGGGTCGAGAAACTACTCGAAGACGCGCAGATCAAGTTGAGCGTGGTGGCCAGCGACATTTTCGGGTTGTCCGGCCGAGACATGATGGCCGCGTTGATCGCCGGACAGCGAGATCCGAAGGCCCTGGCCCAGATGGCCCGTAGCCGGCTCCGCACGAAGATCACACAGTTGGAAGAGGCGTTCGTTGGGCGCTTCACCGACCACCACGGGTTCCTGCTCGCCAAGATGCTGGCCCGTGTCGACGCGATCACCGCGGATATCGCCGACGTGGACCAGCGGATCGAGGAACAGATCGGCCCGTTCATCGATGCCGGTCGGCGGCTGGACGAGATCCCCGGCGTCGGTCCGGCCACCGCCCACGTGATCATCTCCGAGATCGGCGTGGACATGAGCAGGTTCCCGACTCCCGCCCACTTGGCGTCGTGGGCCCGCTTCGCCCCGGGTGTGAAGGAATCCGCTGGCAAGAAGAAGGGCGCCGGATTCACCGGGCACGGTAATCCCTACCTGGCCCGGGTACTGGGCGAGGCCGCAGTCGCCGCCGGCAAAACCGACACCTTCCTCGGCGAACGCTACCGGCGCATCGCCAGACGCCGTGGCAACCGGCGCGCCATCGTCGCTGTCGGCCGATCCATCCTGACCGTCGTCTGGCACCTGCTGGCCGACCCGACGACCAGATTCACCGACCTCGGTTCAGCCTTCTACGACACCCGCGTCAACCCCGAACGCCGCAAACGCAACCACGTCCGCCAACTCGAAGCACTCGGTTACACCGTCACGCTCGCGTCAGCCGCCTGACCAGCCATCTCGTGATCCATCCCGGCTCCGCCGGGACGCTGACGCCTGCCCACTCACGGTTCATTTTCGGATCAGCACACGCGCTCTTGGCCGAGATCTCCGAGAGCGCGGACACCGACACCAAGCCGACCAAGCCCTGACCGACGCCCACACCCAGTTGCTCGCCGCTGCGACGTCGACCCGCAGTGCGGCCCGGCTGACCGGGATCGCCCGCAGCACCGCCCACCGACGCGCCCGCACCCCTGGTGGGTGTGCGCCAGCGTCGCGGCCGGCGCCGGTGAACCGACTGTCCGACGCTGAACGCGCTCACGTTTTGGCGGTGCTCGACAGCGACCGGTTCGTCGACACCACCCCGACCGAGGCGTTCGCGACGCTGCTCGACGAAGGCGTCTACCTGGCCTCGATCTCCACCCTCTACCGCATCCTGCGCACCAACGATCAGGTCGTCGACCGGCGCCGCCAAGCCCGCCACCCCACCCGGGCCCGCCCGGAGTTGACGGCCACCGGCCCGGGGCAGGTGTTCACCTGGGACATCACGAAACTGCCTGGCCCGACCAAGGGCGCGTACTACGACGCCTACGTCATGATCGATATCTGGTCGCGGTACATCGTCGGGCACCACGTCGCTGCCAGAGAGAGCGCCGAGACCGCCCACGACTTCATCACCGAGGTCATCGCCGTGCACGGCGTCCCGCAGGTCGTGCACGCCGACCGCGGCACCTCGATGACCTCCAAACGCGTCGCGACGCTGCTGGCCGACCTCCACGTCACCCGATCGCACTCCCGCCCCCGCGTGAGCAACGACAACCCATTCTCCGAAGCCGCGTTCAAGACCGTGAAGTACCACCCCACGTTCCCCGAACGCTTCGGATCCCTGGCCGACGCCCGCGCGTACTGCGACACGTTCTTCGGCTGGTACAACCACGAACACCACCACACCGGCATCGGTCTGCACACCCCCGCCGACGTCCACTACGGCCACGCCGCGACCCAACAAAAGCAACGCGAGCAGGCCCTCGACACCGCCTGGACCGCCCACCCCGAACGCTTCTCCCGCCGACCCAGACCGAAAACGCTGCAACTGCCCGACGCCGTCTGGATCAACCCGCCCAAACCAGCAACCGATCAACCACTACCCCAAGCGGCGTAACACCCACTGGTCTCACCGGCCTTGACAAGTACCGATACGGCCCGCCGTCTCACCGTGAGAGCCCCACCATGAGGCGCTCACCACTGGCTAGCTGGGCGACAGCAACATCGGCCAGGGTCCTTGGCATGCCAGTTCGACGCCACTACCACCGCCAGGTTCTCGTGCAGGGCCCGGGAGCCGGGGCTGAGCAAGCTCCGGTGCCGACCCCGGCGGAAGGTAGCAACGGCCGTCAGGAGGCTGGCCCGGACGGGTTCGGGGTGAGTGCTGAGCATGAGGCCCGCTCGCCTCGGACCAGTGCGCGGTCGGAGAGCACGCAGGCGTTGACCCGAGACGTCGGCCGCCCTCCCGCCCGCGCTCACCGGAGGTCCGAGTCGCTCGGGATCGCCGTCCCCCGTGCCTTCCCGGGCCAGACCGCCGGTGCCGTGGTGGCGTGCCGGTGCCCTCGCGCGCCGGCACGCCATCGCGGACAGCTCCGTCAGCAGCAGCTCTCACGGGCAGCAGGTCCCTATCGCTGTGCACCGCCTCTCTGCGGGAGCAATTCATGACGAGGGAGCACCTGAAGGTTCCGCGCCGGTTCGCGTTGGTGCGCTATCCGGACGGCGATGACAGCCGAGTGATTGTCGCCTGGGGTATCGAGCTGCCCGACGGATCCGCCGTCTCGGTGAGCATCAACGACGAGGCGGTCGCCGTCTGCAGCAGAGCTGCGCATTGCGAACTCATCCACAGTGCGGAGCTGATCTGGATCGATGACGCGACCGGTGACGTGGAGCTGGAGGGAACGCCGTGAAGGCCGTCGGTGTGGTCAAGAGTCAGTACGCGCAGGCCCCTCCGGACAGCGACTTCCTTGCGACCGCGCGCATGGTCCTGGACATCCACCGAGACGACAGGGGCTTCTGCCTCGGCTGCTACGTCTACTTCCGTCAGCTCAAGCCTTTCCCCTGCGAGTACTACTCCTGGGCAGCGCGAGTGCTCGCCACCTACCGGAGGCCAGCGCCTTCGGCTGGCAGAGCGCCCGCTCGCGAACGTCGGCCTGGTGACCCTCGACCCACCCCAGTCCTTCGGCTGGTACCGCCGGCAACAGGCTCCGCTTCCGACGACACGGTGGTCATCCACCGGAAGTAGCACCAGGAACGTCGGCATCTCGATCTCCGCCTGTATCGGCGGTAGCGGCGACCGTCCCAGAGGTACGGACGCCGAGCTTCATGGCGGGTCAGGGCGACCCGCGGAACCGAGAAGGAGGAACACATGGCGATCGGAACGCTGGAGCTGAGCGCGACCGGCAGCGACGACGAGTTCGACCTCGACGTCAGCCTGCTGGAGGTGGCGGACCTCGCCGGTCTGGTCAACCTGACCGACGACGGCTGCGGCAGCACCTGCACCGCCTGCACCACCAACGTCGCCTGATCAACGGGCTCCGCAAGGCCGGCCGGCGCCGCCACGAATGTCGGTGCCGGCCGGGCAACCCCTGTCTCGCCGAGGTGATCATGTGAGCCGATCCGCGCAGTCTCCCGCCTATAGATCGATGAGCACGGCGCTTGTCCGCGCCGTCGCCCATCCGGCGATCGAGCTGCCCCCGTGGCCGGACCTGACCGAACCCCGCCCCGAGCTCGTGACGTCCTGGGTCAGCTGGCTACGGCAGGTCTGGGCAATCGATGCCGTGGCCGAGGCGGTGACGCTCTCGAGTCCGGTGCTGGCGGAGCAGGTCAGCAAGCTCTGCGCGGAGGAATCCCCTTCGGTACGGGAGGCGCGGCGAACGGTCCACGCCGTTGCCCGGTACGCCCAGCGTCTGCTCGGTCGCCCCACGCCGTTCGGTCTTCTCGCCGGCGTGGCACCTGCTGTGTTCGGCTCGCGGGCACCCACCCGCTGGGGCACCGCCCATCGGGCCATCGCCCGGGCGGGCGCTGGCTGGCTCACCGACGTGATCGCCCAATTCGAACGCTGCCCCGAGCTGCTCTCCCGCCTTTCAGTGGTCGCGAACAGCACGCTGACGGTCCGCGACGACCGGCTGATCGTCCCCTACCAGCCACATCCTGGAATCGACGGGCAGCTGGGCGCGGTGGAGGTCTCCCTGCGCCATTCAGCACCGGTACGCGCCGCCATCGACGCGGCGCACAGCCCGATCCGCGTGGAGGTCCTCGCCTCGCAGGTCCGTGAGACGTTTCCACAGGCGTCGGCGGCAGTCGTCATGGCGATGCTCACCCAGCTGATCGCGCACGGCGCCCTCATCACGAGCCTGCACGCTCCCAGTACGGAGCCAGACGCGCTCGGGCACCTGCTGCGCCAGCTGGATGAGGTCGGCGCCGGGACAGTTACGCCCATCGCTGATTTCATGGGCTCGCTCCAGGAAGTCCATGCCGGGCTGCAGCGTCACAACTCCGCCCCGCCGGGGGATGCCCCAGCGGCCCGGCGGCTGGTCGCCTCTCGGATGCGGAGCCTCGCGCTCTCCGCGCACGAGCCGCTTGCGGTGGATCTCCGACTGGACGCCTCGGTGACGCTCCCCGACCAGGTGGCGACGGAGGTGGAACGCGCCGCGCTGGTGCTGACGCGGTTGAGCGCGTACCCATACGGCACTGCCGCGTGGCGGGCCTACCATCAGCGATTCTACGAGCGTTACGGGATCGGGTCGCTAGTGCCGGTGCGGGAGGTGGTCGACCCGGACAGCGGCATTGGTCTGCCGGACGGCTACCCGGGCAGCCCCGCCGCGGAGCCTCGCTCCCCGATCTCGCGG
Organism: Micromonospora purpureochromogenes; assembly: GCF_900091515.1. NCBI lineage: Bacteria > Bacillati > Actinomycetota > Actinomycetes > Micromonosporales > Micromonosporaceae > Micromonospora > Micromonospora purpureochromogenes. The sequence goes on from NZ_LT607410.1 coordinate 4,422,882, forward strand.
CGGGACGAGGTACTGCTGAGCGTGGCACAGCGTGCGGCACTGGACGGCACGATGGAGGTCGTCCTCGACGAGGCGCTGATCGCGCAGCTGGAGCTGGGCCCACAGCGGCTGCGCCTACCTCCGCACCTGGAGGCATGCGTACGCGTACAGGCTGCCGACGAGGAGGACCTCGCGCGCGGCAGGTTCACCCTCGAGGTCACCTCCGTGTCCCGGGCCGCCGGCGGGCTGACCGGCCGGTTCCTCAGTGTGCTGCGCCTGACCGACGCGGGCAGGTTGGGCGCCGGCCTAACCGACCTGCCCGCCAGTGACCGGGACACCGTCGCCGCTCAGGTGTCGTTCCCCCCGCTGGATCCCGGCACCGCGCACGTCGCGCGCGCCGTCCAGGTGCTACCGACGGTGATCAGCCTGGCTGAGCACCGGTGGCCGAGCCGCGCGGTGCTCACCGTCGGCGACCTGGCGGTGGGGTGCGACGGCCGGCGCATGTACCTCGCGGTCCCGGACCGCGGTCACCGGATCGAGGCGGTCGGCCTGCATGCGCTGAACCTGCGAACCCACACGCCGCCGCTGGCCCGGTTCCTCATCGAACTCGGGCGCGCCCAGTGCGCCCAGGTGACGGCATTCGACTGGGGCACCGCCGCTCGCGCGAAGCTGCCCTTCCTTCCCCGGGTGCGGTACGGGCGGGCGATCCTGGCCCCGGCGACCTGGCGGCTCGAGGCCGCCGAGCTGCCCGACCAACACCAACCTTGGTACGCCTGGGACGACGCCCTCGACGAATGGCGGGCTCGCCGGCGCTTACCGCGCCTGGTGCACCTGGTCGAGGCCGACCGGCGCCTGCCCCTGGATCTCGATGAGTCGGCGCACCGCGTCCTGCTGCGTACCCACCTGCTCACCGCACCGCGAGCGGTCCTCGTGGAGGCACCAGCCCCAGAGAACCTCGGCTGGTGCGGCGGCCGCCCGCATGAGGTCATCGTGGCGCTGCACGCCACCGAACCACCACCCTGGCCGCCGCTGCCCACGCCGACCCCGGCCCGCGTCATCGGACGCGACCAGGGGCAGGCTCCGGCCTCATCCCGGATCCTGCTCGCGAAGCTGTACGGAGACATCCGCCGCCAAGACCTCCTCCTGGCCGAACACCTCCCGCGGCTGATCGCCCAGTGGGACGCCCCGCCCGACTGGTGGTTCCTCCGTTTCCGCGACCCCGACCAGCACCTGCGTCTACGCATCGCTCTACCCGACGTATCCGCGTTTGGACCGGCAGCCGAGCGCATCAGCGCGTGGGCCGACGACCTGCACCGGCGTGGGCTGCTGCGGGAGGTGCAGTACGCCACCTCCTACCCGGAGACCGGGCGGTGGGGATCCGGCCCCGCCATGCAAGCCGCCGAGGCGGTCTTCATCGCCGACTCCCACTCCGTCCTGACGCAACTGCGCCAACCCGTTCGGCCCAGCCGACAGGCGCTGGTCGCCGCGCACACCGCGGCCATCGCCGTCGCCTTCACCGGCAGCGTCGACGCCGGCATGCGCTGGCTGGTCGACCACGTGCCCGCCACGGCACCCCAGCCGGTCCCCCGGCCGCTGTTCCGCGAAGCCGTCCACCTCGCCCACCCCGGCGGCGACTGGGCGACGCTTCGCGCGGCCGCCGGCGGCACCGCCATCGTCGACGCCTGGAAGAACCGCGACGTAGCCCTCGCCGTCTACCGGACTCACCTGCCCGGCCCGCACACCGACGGCATCGACGTCGACGACGTCCTCGGCTCGCTGATGCACGCGCACTACATTCGCGCGGTCGGTATCGACTTCGACGACGAGGACCAGTGCCGTTACCTCGCCCGAGCCGCCGCCCTGGCCTACTTCGCCCGGAGTCGGTCATGAGCCTCGCGTACGAAAGCCACGAGCTGGCCGTCGCGGTCGCCGACCTCCTCACTCATCCCAACGATCCCAGCCTGCCGATCCACCAACCCTGGTGGCGGCAGTCGCTCGCCCTCGGCGTACCCGGCATCGCGCTGCTGCACGTGGAGCTGGCAGCGGCGGGGCTAAGACCGTGGCAACGCGCCCATCACTGGCTGGCCGCCGCTACCAGCGGCCCGGTAACAGCGGGCGCCGACAGCCACCCCTTCCATGGCGCGCCCGCGCTGGCCCATGTCCTCGCCTGCGCCGCCGCCCACCAACCCGGCACGTACGCCCGGGCACTCGACGGCCTCGACACGGCGATTGCAGCCGACGCCCGACGCCGTGTGCACGCCGCGCACGCCCGCATCGACGCCCGCAAGCTACCGGCTCTCGCTGAGTTCGACGCGATCCGAGGGCTCACCGGAGTCGGCGCGTACCTGCTCCGCCGAGCGCCCGACGGGCCGGAACTGCGTGCGGTCTTCCAGTACCTGGTCCGGCTGACCCAGCCCCTACACCCCGATGGCGAGGTTTTACCGGGCTGGTGGACCGGTAGCAGCCCCTCCGGACGCGCCGACGCCCGGTTCCCCGGCGGTCACGGCAACAGCGGAATGGCGCACGGCATCGCCGGGCCCATGGCGCTACTGGCACTCGCCGCTCTGCACGGCGTCGTTGTCGACGGCCAGCTCACCGCCATCTCGACCATCTGCGCCTGGCTCGACCGATGGCGTAGCGACACCGACGGCGGACCCATCTGGCCGTACTGGATCACCAGGCCGCAGCTGCGGGCGGACCACGCGCAGGTTCTCCGCACCCAGCGCCCGTCCTGGTGCTACGGCACGGCAGGCCTGGCACGCGCCCAGCAGCTCGCTGCCCTCGCGCTGAACGATCCCGTCCGTCGTGCGGCTGCCGATGGCGCACTCGTCTGCGCCCTCGCCGACCTGCACCAGCTCGCTGCGACCACTGACCCCTCTCTCTGCCACGGCTATGCCGGCCTGGCCCACATCGCTCACCGCGTCGCTGCCGACGCACTGCCCGACGTCGCGGAGCATCTCCGTGCCCTGGTCCCCCGCCTTCTCGACCAGATCGGTCCGTCGGGCGCCGACCCTCGGCGCACGGCTGCCGCTCTGGTTTCCGACGCGGCACGACCAGGACTACTCGAAGGCGCTGCTGGTGTCGCCCTGGCCGCGCTGAGCTGCAGCACCGCAGCGACGGCGAGCAGTTCCTGGGATGCCTGCCTGCTCACCAACCGACCCGCCCATCCCCTGACGTGAGGACGTCGAGCCCCATGCCCACACCCGCCTGGCGGCAGTACACCGTCGAGTTCCCCACCCCATCCGCAGCCGAGGACATCGCCGCCTCCGCTTTGGCGCCCGCCCTGACCGCCGCGCAGAACGACGGCGTCCTGCACGGATGGTGGTACGTCCGGAAGTACCCCACCTGGCGGTGGCGGTACGTCGCCGACGACCCGACGTCGCACCTCGTCGAAGACCTGCTGGAGACGCTCGCCATCGAGGACGGCATCATCAACTGGACCCGCGGCGTCTACGAACCCGAGATGTTGGCCTTCGGCGGTACGGCCGGCATGCACGTGGCCCACGAACTGTTCCACCAGGACAGCCACCACCTACTGCTTCGACCTGCTGCCGCTCCAACTGTGCTGGGCAGGCGCGAATCCGCCGTGCTGCTCTGCAGCGTCCTCATGCGCAGCGCCGGCCTCGACTGGTACGAGCAGGGCGACGTCTGGGCGAAGGTCACCGAGCTGCGTCCCTCCCCCGCCATACCAGCAGAGGACCAGGCCGCCTCCCTGACCCGGTCGATCAACCGGCTCATGACTGTCGACGCCCGAAGCCTGAGCCAGCCCGACTCGGGCGGCCCACTGATGGGCTACGGCGCCTGGCTCGACGCGTTCGAGAACGCCGGCCAAGCCTTGGCTGACCTCGCGCGGCAGGGCCGCCTCCGACGAGGGCTGCGCTCAGTCCTCGCCCACCACGTCATCTTCCACGCCAACCGCATGGGCCTGTCCGTACGAGATCAGTCCACCCTCGCCGCGCTCGCGGTGAGGAACGTCTTCCACACCACCACGAGGAGCACCATGTCGACCTCAGCACCCACGCCCCCGACCACTAGCGTCGACCGGGTGACCACGCTTCGTGAACCCACCGACCTGCGAACCGAGCTCACCGACCGGCTGCGCGCTGAGAACGTCATCCGCACGCCCGCGGTCGAGGCCGCGATGCGCCGGACCCCGCGGCACCTGTTCCTGCCTGGAGTGCCTCTGCAGCAGGCTTACGTCGACGGTCCCGTCTACACCAAGACCGACGGCAGCGGCACCTCCATCAGCGCCGCCTCGCAGCCCCGGATTGTGGCGATGATGCTCGAACAACTCGACGCCCAGCCCGGCCATCGAGTCCTCGAAGCCGGCGCGGGCACCGGGTACAACGCGGCCCTCCTGGCAGCCATCGTCGGTGACAGCGGGCGCGTCGTCACGATCGACGTCGACGACGACCTCGTCGCCGGAGCCCGCGAGCACCTTGCCGCCGCCGGCGTCGCCAACGTCGAGGTCGTCCACGGCGATGGTGCGCTCGGCCACCCCGACGGCGCACCCTACGACCGGATCATCGCCACCGTCGGCGCCTGGGAAACGCCGACCGCATGGCTGGAGCAACTTGCGCCGGACGGGCGACTGGTCGTACCGCTTCGGCTCCGCGGCGCCGCATCCCGCTCGATCATCTTCGAACGGCACGCCGGCGGCTGGCGCGACAACGGCAGCGAGCTTGCGGTCTTCATGCCGCTGCGTGGCATCGGCGACGACGCCCGCCGCCTTGTCGCCCTCAGCCCGGAGCAGGACGTGACCCTGCAGGTGCACAAAGACCAGGAGGTCGACGCGGCCGCACTCGCCGGCGTACTGGACACCGAGCGGCAAGAGATGTGGACCGACGTCCTCTTCCCACCGATGGTGCCCTACGAGTGGATGGACCTCTGGCTCGCCTGCCGCCTCGACAACGCCATCATGCGGATGAACGTCCGACCCGCGAGCATCGAGCGCGGCACCGTCACCCCGATGTTTCCGTGGGGCGCGATGGCCACCACCCGCGGCGCGGACCTCGCCTACCTCACCATCCGACCCGCGCCGCCGGCCGCCGACGGCCGCAAGATGTACGAGGTTGGCGTCATCGGCCACGGGCCCGGCGGAAAAGACCTCGCCCAGCACGTCAGCGAGGAGATCCGCACTTGGGACGCGGACTACCGCTCCCGCACCGTCCGCTTCGACATCTCGGACGCGCCCGTCGAGGCGGATCCTTCGGCCGGACGCTTCGTCCTCCCCAGCTCGCACCACCCCATCACCGTCACCTGGGAGTGACCGGTGGACCCGAACAGCCCGATCCTCCGGCGGTTTCCCCTCGTAGCCAGGCCACGGCCCATCGCCAAAGCCCTGACCGCTCGCATCGATGACCTGCGTACCCTGGCCAACCGCGCCGATCGGGAGGACGACATGACCGCAGCGTCAGCCGTATACAACCGGGCGGCCCTGATCGCCTCGGACTGCGGCCAGCCCGAGCTGGCCCGGCAGTGGTGCCACGAGCATGCCGACGCGTACCTGCGCGCCTTCCCCTTGGGCACGCAGGCCGCGCGTCATGCCCTGGAGCCCTTGGTGAACCTCGCCCGCCTGCACATCAGAAGCGGCGACGGAGACGCCGCTCTTCGGCTCCTCACCGACCTCTTTCAGGCGGCCTCATCCCGCACCGACGCGCTGATCGACGGCTACTCTCTGCTGGCGAGCAGACTGACCCGGACTGCGGAAGACCATCGCGAGGTACGGCAATGGCTGTGGAGCGTGCTCCTCGCCGAGGGTGCTCGCGCGCTCACCAGCGCTGACCGGTGGAAAGAGGCCTACGACCACCTCCAGCGGCACAACGGCATCGGCCGGCGGATGCTGGACGGACGCCAGGTCGCGGTCATCGCCCACGCGACCGCCGGCGAGATCGAGCACGCCCGTACGCTCGTCGCCGAGACCGCCTGCGGCGAGCCGTGGGAGCAGAGCGTCACCGCATGCCTGGACTACCTGTGCGGCAAGGCGGCCGGCGAGGAGACCTTCCTCGACGCGTTGCTCGACAGCTACCGACGGCTAACGCCCACACCCAGCCTTGCCGTCTTCCACACCCGCCTCGGACTCTCGATCATCGACGCGGCTGGCGGAGTAGCCCATCCCGGGGTACGAAACCTGGCTGCGGAGCTGATCAACCAGGCCGTCGCCTTCGATGACGCCCACGTTGCACGTGACCTGCTGGACCACGGCGGCATACGTGCAGTCGTCGATGCGCAAGGCGAAGCTGAGCTCGTCACCATCCTGCATGCGGGTGGGACGGCAGGCCGTCGGTTGCCGTGCGTCGCTCACGAGCGCCTGTTCCAGTCCCTGGCTGTCAGCAGAGCGGTGATCCAACGGCTGCCACTCGGCCAACACAGGCGCGTGGGCGCCGCCAGCGCCGAGTCAGGCAGATGATCGAGTCGCTGCCTGCCCAAGTAGGGTCGACCGGTGACCGCGTACGAGATCGCCGCCCGGCTGCCTACCATCGACCTGCTGCGGCGGCGCTGCAAGGCGTTGGCCGTGCTGGAACGCATCATCGACGGCGGCGAACCCTACTACGGCTACACCTCGGCATGGGGCGCGGACGAGGCGGCGCTGATGAGCAACGGCAGCGGCGACGAGTGGGCCGCCGTGTTCACCGCCGACGGCGCGTTCATCCGGGTTTTCGATCATGAGTCCGCGATGTCGCCCTACCGCGATCCAGACCACGAGCTGTGGCCGGGCCTGCTGGACGGCATCCCCAAGGTGTTGCGTCCGCAGGTGGAAGAACCCGCTTTCTGCGATGAGGCCGGGCAGTTCATCGCCACCGCGGTGCTGTGGCGGCTGGCCGGTGATGACGTCTGGCACGCCGGCGAAGGCATCACCTTCCCCCCGGTGCAGGGGCCGTACGCCGACACCGGGCCGGACGGGTCCGGCATGCTCGACATTCTGCTCGACGACATCGTCGACCGGTTCGTCGAGTTCGCCAGCGACTACTACGAGATCGAGGTGGACCGGGCGGCAGTCGAGCACGTCGTCGCCCACCGGCCACTGACCGACACCGTGATACAGGCCCTGAACCCTCGACTCACCGTGGCCGACCTCCGGGAGGACATCGCCGCCATCTACCCGATCGCTTCGATGTAGCGGGAGGCTCGGCAAGCCGCTCGCCGAGCGCCAGCGTACGTCTGTCACGGACCAGGACACTCCCCCCGGGACGCCCCGGCGCACGATTCGGTTGGTTGGCGCGGGGGCGATGACTGCCGTCGCCGCGAAGGACTTGCCATAGTGCTTCTTGTCGATATGCCTTACGGTGCTGATCGTGAAGTTGCGCCGGGTAACCGTTGCGGGACTGGTTGCTGCCGGCGTTGCTGCGGTGACCCTGATGATCGGCCTGGTGACCAACGCCGCCTCCAATCAGCAGCGGTGGCCCGGCTGGTTGTCTCTGGTGCAGCGGTACCCGTGGCAGTCGTTCCTGTTGCTTGCGGTCGTTGCCGTGGTCCTCGCCGCATTGCTGCCGGGCCTGACCGACCCCGGCCAGGTCGGTATGCGGATAGCTGACGATGAGCCCACGCCCTCGGTGGGAGCGGCCGCGGTCTTGCGTACCCTGCCGCGCGACGTCGCCGGCTTCACCAACCGGCGGGACGAGATCGAGCAGATCCTGAACGATGCGTCGCATGATCAGTTAATCGTGCCGGTCCGGACCATCGACGGCATGGCTGGCGTCGGCAAGACCGCCTTTGCCATCCACGTCGGCCATCTGCTGGCGCCGAAGTTCCCGGACGGTCAGCTGTTCCTGAACCTCAACGGGCACACGCCCGGACGTGGGCCGGTCGGGCCGGCCGAGGCGCTCGCGTCGCTGCTGCTCGCCGACGGCGTCGCCCCGCAGAAGATCCCAAACAGCGACGACCAGTGGGCGATGACCGAGGCTCGCGCCGCAATGTGGCGCACCCGGGTTGCTGATCGGCGGATGCTGCTCATCCTCGACAACGCCGCCACGTACGCGCAGGTGGAGCAGCTACTGCCGGGCGCGGCCGGCAGTCTCGTGTTGGTCACCAGCCGTCGCCGGCTAGCCGCACCAGACGCGACGAGTCTGCAGATGAGCGCATTGTCCGCGACGGACGCCGCCGCATTGTTCATGCGTCTGGCCGGTCGTAGCCGGCTCAGCAAGGAATCGGTCGGTGAGCTCGTCGCTGTCTGCGGTTACCTTCCGTTGGCGGTTGCCTTACTTGCGGCGAGGCTACGGCACCATCCGTCCTGGACCGTCGAGAACCTCAAGGATCGCCTGCTGTCGACGCAGCACCGCCTGGTGGAGATGCAGGCGGGCGAGCGCGCCGTCGCGGCCGCATTCGACCTGTCGTACCAGGACCTACCAGTTGAACGTCAGCGGTTCTTCCGTCGACTCAGCCGGTTCCCGGGGCTCGACGTCGATGAAGAGGCCGCGGCGGCGCTGGCTTCGGTCTCCTGGGCGGTGGCGCGAGCCGAGCTTGAGGCGCTGTACGGGGATCACCTGCTGGATGAAACCGAGCACGGACGATACCGGTTCCATGACCTGGTCAGGGACTATGGACGCAGCCTCGGGGAAGACGGGCAGGACGGGACGATGTCGATCAAGAACCTCGCGGGACACTACCTGGAGACCATCGGCGCGGCGAACACCTACATCAGCCGCGGATCCACGACCACTACGGCCCGATTCGATTCGCTGGCCACGGCCTCGGCGTGGCTTGACGCTGAGCGCGCGAACGTTCTGGCCTGCGTCGAGGAGTGTGTGCGTCGCGAGCAGCATGCCCTGGTCGTGGGACTCGCCGCCGCGATGGCGCCGTACCTGCGCCAGGCGGGTCCGTGGGACCAGGCCGCCGAACTGCACCGCACCGCGGTCGTGGCGGCACGCCGCACGGGTGACCGGAAGGCAGAGGCCGACGCGTTGGCGAACCTCGGCATGGTATCCCGCCTCATGGCCCGGTACCGGGCGGCGGTGGAGACGCTGAACGAGTCGCTCGCGATCTACCTGGCTCTCGGCGATCTGGATGGGCAGGCGTTAGGTCCCGTCTGGAGTTGTGATCACGGCGGTGTGGAGGCCGGCCGGTCGGCCGCTCCATGCTGGTAGAACGGTGGCGTGACACGCCGCGAGCTGAGTGACGACGAGTGGGCGTTGGTTGAACCGTTCCTGCCGATCGAGGCCTACGGTCCCTATCCGCAGCGGTTGCGGGACCAGTTCGAGGGCGTGATCTGGCGGTTTCGTACCGGCAGCCAATGGCGGGAGATGCCCACGGAGTTCGGGGCCTGGCAGACGGTCTACGACCGGTTCACCCAGTGGCGCGACGCTGGGGTGTTCGCCGCCTTGATGGAGGGGATGATCGCTGAGGCCGCCCGGCGTGACCAGGCCGACCTGTCGCTGGTCAGCGTGGACTCCACGGTGGCGCGGGCGCATCACGATGCGGCCGGGATGGTCGTTGACACGGCGGTGCTGGCGGCCCTGGAGCAGGCCGCGGGGGCGAAAAGGGGGATCCTGGATGCGGGCAAACCGCCCCAGTGACCGTCGAGGACCAGGCCCGGGCGGCGGTACGGGCCGAGCGTCGCCGGTTGCTACGGCGCCATCGTGCCCGGCTGGCGGCGGCCGGGTTGGGGCGCTCACGTGGTGGATTGACCAGCAAGGTGCACCTGGCCGCCGACCGTCGCCGTCGGCCCTTGGCCTTCGTCCTCACCCCGGGGCAGGCCGCCGACAGTCCCCGGTTCGAGGCGGTGTTGGAACGGGTGCGGGTGCGCCGACCGGTGGGACGGCCACGGACCCGGCCGGAGGCGGTGGCTGCCGATAAGGCGTACTCGTCGCGCGCCAACCGCGCCTACCTGCGTCGACGCAGGATCAAGGCGGTGATCCCGGAAAAGGCCGACCAGATCGCCCACCGTCGCAAGCGCGGCAGCGGGGGTGGGCGGCCGGTTTCCTTCGACGCCGAGCTGTACCGGGAGCGCAACACGGTGGAGCGGTGCATCAACAAGATCAAGGCGTGGCGGGGCCTGGCCACCCGCTATGACAAGACGCCCGACAGCTATATGGCAGGGCTCCAGCTACGCGGGACGCTGATCTGGCTCCGCAGCCTTCAACCCATCACCTGAACCAAGCTCCAAATAGGACCTAGGCGACGATCGGCGCCGGGGCCTGGAGTACGAGTTGGCGCAGCGCGGCCAGGCGGCCGGGGAGCGTCGGGACACCGAGGTCCCGGATGAGCGGGCGATCGTGTCGAGGGTGAGGGGTCGGCCTGGTTGGCTGGAGCCAGGCTGTGTGTGGTTTCATCCCGTGTCGCGCTGACACAGCACGCGGTCGGGCGTGAGGATGTGGGCATGAGTTCATCGCAGCCCGTCGTCGACCCCGGGCCCGAGCCGGACACGACCGCGGGCGGGCCGGTGAATACTGCTGACGCGCGGTCCAGGCCCCCATCGCCGGACGCCCCCGAGTCTTCCCCGGATCACCGCTACCTGCTCGACAACGCCCGGGTGGAGGCGGGCGAGCGGTTCACCTGGCTGGCCGAGCTGTTCGACGGTGTCACGCGTGGGCACTTCGACCGTCTCGGAGTGAGGGCGGGCTGGCGCTGCTGGGAAGTTGGTGCCGGAGGCCCCAGCATTCCCGAGGCACTCGCCACGGCCGTCGGACCAACCGGTTACGTGCTGGCCACGGACATCAATCCGGCCTGGTTGGACCCGCACGGCGGGTACGAGGTGCTCCGGCACGACATCGTCGGGGACCCGCCGCCGCAGCCAGGCACGTTTGACCTGGTACACGCGCGGCTCGTGCTCGTTCACGTGCCCGACCGTGCCCGGGCGTTGGCGACGATGGTGGCGGCGCTGCGGCCCGGCGGTTGGCTATTGGTGGAGGATGCCGACACCGAGCTGCAGCCGCTGGCCTGCCTCGATGAGGTTGGCCCGGCGCAGCGGCGCGCCAACCGGCTGCGGCGCGCCGTCCGGGAGTTGATGACCCGCCGCGGCGCCGATCTGCGCTACGGCCGTACGCTGCCGCGGGCGTTGCGTGCGGCGGGCCTAGTCGATGTCACGGCGGCCGGCTGCTTCCCGGTCGGCGGGGTAGCCTGCGACCGGCTGGAGACCGCGACGGTGCGCATGCTCCGCGCCGAGTTGCTCGCCGCAGGGCTGGCCAACGAGGTCGAGATCGACGCGCACCTGGCCGCCGTCGATGCCGGCGAGCTCGACCTCACCCTCGCGCCGCTGATCTCGGCATGGGGACGCCGCCCAGGCTAAGCAGTCTGCCTGAAGTTCCGCATGTAACTGGGTGGCAGCATGGAGCGCCGACCGGCCGGCCTCCACACCACCGTGATCACAACTCCAGACGGGACCTAGTGCTCAACCAGCTCGGCATTGTGCACTACCTGACCGCGACGTACGACGAGGCGGCCCGAGCTCAGACGGAAGCGTTGGGGATCTGCCGGGAGAACGGTGACCTGCTCGGCCAGGCGAACGCGCTCGCCGACCTGGGCATGGTGCGGCGGATGACCGGTGACCTGGGGCCTTCCGCCGAAGCTTCGACGGAAGCGCTGGAGATCTACCGGCAGCTCGGTGATCGTTACGGCGAGGCCAACGCACTCCGCGACCTCGGACTGGTCCGGTCCCTGACCGGTGACTACGCCGAGTCCGAGCACAACGCCCGCGAGGCGCTGGCGATCTACACCAGCATCGGCGACCCGGTGCACCAGGCGTATGCGCTCAACGAGCTGGGCGTCGCCCGTCGTCTGCAGGGGGACCTCGAAGGGGCGACCGAATCGCACGAACAGGCGCTGGCCAAGTACATCGAGCTAGGTGATCGATTCGGCGAGGCCAATGCCATCCGGCACCTCGGGGTGCTGCACCGGCTTCGAGGAGACCAGGCAGCGGCGGTCGAGGCCCAGGAGCGGGCCGTGACCATCTATGCCGAATTGGAGAGCCGGGGCGGGATGGCCGCCGCCACGGCCGAGCTGGGCGTCCTGCGACGTCTCGACGGCAACCTCGTCGGCGCCAGGAGCGCGTTGGACAGCGCTGCGGCGTGGTACGCCGAGCTCGGAGACCGCACCGGTCAGCTCGAAGTGCATAACCACATCGGCGCGTTGCACCTCGACGCCGTTGAACTCGACCGGGCGAGTAACCGATACGAGCTCGCACTGTCCCTGGCCCGCGAACTGGGGGTGCCGCTGCAGGAAGCGCATGCCCTGGAGGGCCTCGCCCGCTGCGAACTTGCTCTGGGGCGACCCGAGCAAGCGGCCGACCTCCGCAGCGCCGCCAAGATGCTCCATGAACGGCTCGGAAATCGGCATACGTAACTTCACTCCGTCCCGGTATCGTCACCGTAAGACATGAAGGAGGCGGCCATGCAGCAGTCGACGACGTCGAACGTGCAGCCCGTGCTGGCGACGGTGGTCAAGAGGGTCCACGCCCGGATCGCGGCCGAGCAGGTCAAGCCCGAGGCCGTTCGAGCCGCACACGCGGCGTCGATTCCCGCGCAATCCTGAGCAGCCGCGGCGCGCGGGCATGCCACCACTGCGAACCTTCATCCTCAAGGTGGTCAACCGCTGCAACATCAACTGCGACTACTGCTATGTCTTCAACGGGCCAGACCAGTCCTGGCGTGGCCTGCCCGTACGGATGAGCGCCGAGGTGGCCCACGCCGCCGCGCAGCGAATCTCCGAGCATGCCACTGCGCACGACCTCGACCACGTGGACGCCGTGCTGCATGGTGGCGAGCCCCTCCTCGCCGGGCCGCGCCACCTCGGCGCCATCCTGCAGATCCTTCACGACCGAGTACCGTCCGTCCGCTTCGAGTTACAGACCAACGGCATGCTGCTCAACGACGACTGGCTGGATCTCTTTGAACAGTTCGGCGTTCGGGTCGGCGTGAGCCTCGACGGCCGGCCGGTGGCGAATGACCGCCACCGTGTCAGCCACCGCGGCCGGTCAACGTCGTACGCCGCGGTCCGCGGCATCGAACTGCTCCGTAGCCGGCCCAGGGCCCCGGCAAAGTCGTCAGGTGATGCCGAGTAGGGCCAGTGGTCGGTTGCTGTCGCGGGCGTGGTGGCGGTTGCCGGCGGCGATGTTGGTGACGCCGGCCTGGCGTAGGGCGCCGATGGCGGCGTTGCGTAGGGCTGCCATGACCTGGGGTCCGGTGCCGGTACGGATCTGGGATCGGTCTTCGTCGTAGGTCACGTCGCGGACCCAGTGGACTCTGTTCTCGATCGACCAGTGACCGCGGATCCACGAGGCGAGCTGCGCCGGCCTGGCCTGGTGAACGAGCAGGTCGGTGATCGCGTAGACGGTCTCGGTGGTGAAGCGTTTCGGCTGGTCGAGCCGGCGTCGACGCCGTCGGATCTGCAACGCCTGGGCGGCGTGGGGAAAATCGATCCCGGTGGAGACGGACAGGATCTTCAGGGTGCGGATCTCCCGGCGGCCATGGCCGCGGCAGGTGTCACGGTCGGCGTCAGGCACGGCCCGCCAGGGCAGAGCGGCCAACTGGTGGTGCAGGCTGGGCTGGTTGCCCTTCACCGTGAGGATCCAGTGGGCGCCGCGCTCGGCGAGGTAGGCGACGTGCTCACGTTGGCAATGCAACGCGTCGGCGGTCACGACCACGCCGTGCAGGTCTGGGATCTGGTCGAGCAGGGGTGCGAAGCGGGTGATTTCGTTGGTCTTACCGTTGACGTCGGTGCTGGCCAGCACGACACCACTGGCCTGGTCGGCGGCGGCGAGGACGTGCCGGGCGGTCGTGTCGCCGGTGCGGGAACCGCGGATCGTCTTGCCATCCACGGCGATCGCCCTGCTCGACCCTGCCGGCGCTGCGGGAGTGCATCCGGCCAGCCAGGTCCCGATCACGACGGCGAGCACCTCGGGGTCCAGGGCCTGCAGCAGTCGGCGGATCATGGCCTCGGACGGCCGGCGGCTTGCGTCGATCCCGAGCAGGACGGCGGTATCGGCGGGCAGGTCAGCGACCCACTCCCCGATCGCCGTGTAGGAGCGGTAACCGGCCACGACCGCGCAGACCGCCGCGGCGACCACGGTCACCAGACGGTGCCGTACTCCACGGCGGGCGCGAGGATCGGGCAGATCCGCCAACGCCGTGAGCAGCCCACCCGCACCATCCTCCACAGAGGTCCCGGCCGGTGCGGTTGACAACGATGAGATCAGCGATGATGGCAACGCGGGCATGACTCACTTCAGATAGATCAACAGGCCTCGAGAACCTCGATGATCTTCCGGAGCGGTCATGCCCGCCTTGCTACCCACACCCAGGGCGCGTCTGCACCAACCACCTCAAGCCGGACACCCCTCACGACTTTGCCGGAGCCCTGGTAGCCGGCCCCACCTGTTCGCCGGCGTCCTGGCCGTGGTCGACCTCCACAATGACCCAGCCGAGGTTCACGACTATCTCGCGTCACTGGGACCGGCGGTCATTGACTTCAACCTGCCCCACGCCACGCACGACGCCCCACCGGAGCGCGCCGATCCCACTGAGCCGGAGTACGGCAGGTGGTTGAGCCGCGTCTACGACGCATGGACCGGCGCCAGTTCCTACACGCACTCGGTGCGCATACTGGAAGACATCGTGGCTCTCAGCCTCGGCGTGAAGGGCTCCGTCGAATCGCTCGGACTCGCACCGGCCGACATCGTCGTGGTCGAGTCCGACGGCTCGATCGAGAACGTCGACACGCTCAAAGCCGCCGCCCCGGGCGCCGCAGATCTCGGCCTCAACGTCTTCGACCACACCTTCGACGAGGTGGCCAACCACCCTGCGATTCGGCAACGGCGGGCCGGCGTGGCGGCCTTGGCGCAGGAGTGCCAGCGCTGCCCACTGGTGTCCGTCTGTGGCGGCGGATATCTGCCGCATCGGTTGAGCGCCGAGCGCGGATACCGCAACCCGTCCGTCTACTGTCAGGACCTCGCCCACCTCATCCGGCACGTCCAAGCCACGCTTCCGGCCTGAAGGAGAAGCACAGTGCAGCACCTCGTCGTCCGCCACGCCGAGCCCGGTGACGCCAAGACCGTCGCCGCGATGATCGAGGAGATCGAGCGGTACTACGGCGCCACATCGATCCAGCCGTTCGGGGAGCGGCTGGCACAGGTCGAAGCCGCGCTGTTCGGGACGCCGCCGCTGGCGTACTGCGTGCTCGCGATCGCCGAAGACGACCTGGTGGGGTTGGCGGCGTACTCCTTTCTGTGGCCGGCGGCCGGATCGACGCACTCACTGTTCGTCAAGGAGCTGTACGTGCGGCCGGACGGACGGCGGCTGGGCACTGGAACGCGGCTCATGCGGGAGATGCAAGCAATTGCGGCCGCCGCGCCGGGGTGCAGTCGAGTGGAATGGATGACCGACCGCGACAACGACGGTGCACGCGCTTTCTACCGGCGGCTCGGGTTCGAGGAATTTGAGGGGAAGGTCAATTACCGCGTCGGGTCCGGCATTCCGCAGCCACTCGGCTGAGCCAACGCGGGAACCCGACGGGTACGACTCCAGTGGCGGCGCGGACGCAGCGTCGAACGCAGGGGCTGCCGAGGGCGGGCGGTGTCTGACGTTCGGTGGCCGCCTCGCTGATCCAGCCGCTACCCCTCGAAGCCGGACGACGGGGCTCGGCAGCGAGACCCTGTATGACATCGAGACCTTCCCGACGCGCATGCGAATGTCAGGCGTTGGCCGGGTCTTCGCCCTCTACAGGCTTGTAGCAGTCACTGAGGAGACCGACAGCTACGTGATCGAGGTTCTTGGTGGTCGTGAGGGTGACCGTGATCGCCGTATCCGGATCCCGGGCCGACAGCGAACCGCGGGTCCCCTCGGCGAAGGTGCGGTCCTCGGTGATCTCGTAGCCCTGCTGCCGCAGCGTCTCCCGGACCCGTGCAAGCGTGGTGAGCTGGTCAGCCGGAGCAACCCGCAGGTTGGCCGAAGCGCCGAGGTACCAACGGCCGTCACCGGCGGTCTCGCCCCGGCGTCCCTCGCACGGCACGGTGTTGGTGCTCCAGTCATTGAGCGGGCTGGCAGCGGCGTCAGCGACCGCCTGGGCCCGGGTCTGCACGAGTTGGAGCACCTCGGCCACACGCTTGGTCTGCAAGGGCTCGTCCTTACTCTGCCGGTTGTCGTCGCCGTTGCTGGTACACGCTGCCAGGGCCAGGATGAGCGCGATGCCGGCGAGCAGTCGACGCCTAGGCCTGAGGATCTGGATTCGCATGGTCACGGCGCCTTTCCATGTTCCAGCGCGACGGCGTCGTAGTCGCCTACGATCACCGCTGCCTGCGAGGCCAGGACCTGGCTGTTCGGTGTCCAGTAGCCGCTGTGCCCGGAGGTGTCGACGGCGAGGACGTTGGCGCCGAACTCCGGGTTGTGGGGACCAGGCCCATGGATACCGACGGCCCCTTCGGCCAGCCAGCCGCCGACGAGCGGGACGCCGGTGAGCCAGCGGGCGTTCTCCTCGGGGCGGGCCACGAGGGTGTCGTCACTGGCGGCGCCGGCCCAGACGTGGCGGGGGTCGACGTTGAACTCGCTGGCACTGTCGACGCGCATGCCGGGGCTGCCGACGGCGATCATGTCGTCGGCGGCAAGGCCATCACCGGTGCTGGCTGCTTCCCCGGTCGAGCCGTAGCTGTGCCCGATGACCGTGAGGTGGGAAGGGCTGCCGTCGTGCGCGGTTCGTAGCCCGTCGACGAAGCCATCAAGGGCGCGGGCGCCCGCTTCGGACTTGCCGCCGAATGGTGCGGTGACGATGTCGGTGTCGACCGATGGCGTGTCGTACCCAAGCCATGCCACGACGGCGACCGGTGGTCCGGTCGGGTCATGCTGGATCGCGGTGTCCTGCAGCAGGCTTGCCCGGTTGATCAGGCCGCGGATGCCGTGCAGTTCGGTGCCGACGCCGGGAACGAGCACCGCGGTGTGCCCGGCGGTGTCCGGGTTGCCGATGGCCACGGCTGCCTTTCCGTCGCCGATCTGGTCGACGGAGAGCAGGTACAGGCGCTTGTTCGGCGGGTTGTTCTCCGCACCTTCCAGCTTGTCGAGCAGCATCAGCGCGGTGGCCTGCTGCGGGTTGTCGACGTCGGTCCGGTGGTTGACGTTGTCGCCGATGAAGGTGCGCAGCGCGAGCTGGTTGGCGTAGTCGCGGTCGGTGGCGGGGAGGCGGTGGATGAGCTCAGCGTCCGGATCGTGCCAATCCCCCGCCTCCATGATCCGCGGTGACACCCGGCCCGTGTCATCCACACGCAGGCCCAGAACAGACGCGGCGTCAACGGCGGCATCGAGCCGTCGCTGCAGTTGATCGAACTTCTCAGCGGCCTCTCGAAGCAGGCTGGCAGCCGTGCGGGTCTGCATGCTGGCGACCTCGAACTCGTCGTCCAAGTCGTTGAGTCGCCTCATTGCCTCCGTGGCGGCGGGTCCTTGCACCCGGACGCTCGGAGCGGACCAGTCAATTCCGCGCCGCACCGCTCTTCCAGCTTGGCGCACGCTCGGGAGAAGTCCGTCCACGCCTCTGCGGCGAACCTGATCGGGCCGAGCCGGACGTCACGAAGGTCGGCGAAGGTGACCATCGTGAATCAGCGTCCACGGATGTCGAAGCGCGCGGCGCTGGCTTCGTCGGTGGAGCGGTAGTCCCACGCGCATCCGCGAAGCCCGTCGCCAAGCTCAGTGAGGTAGTCGGTCAGCTTCGACAGATCGTCTGACCACGACCATCGGAACTGCTCGAGCGCCGACCGCGTCTGCCATCCACCGAGCGCGGCCACCGCAGCATCGGTCTCGCCTCCCACGTCGGCCGCGCTCTTCC
Source organism: Micromonospora purpureochromogenes (assembly GCF_900091515.1). Classification (NCBI taxonomy): domain Bacteria; kingdom Bacillati; phylum Actinomycetota; class Actinomycetes; order Micromonosporales; family Micromonosporaceae; genus Micromonospora; species Micromonospora purpureochromogenes. Next base: position 4,440,600 of record NZ_LT607410.1, read on the forward strand.
GCAGCTCGTCGCGGAGGCCATCGGCCACCCGCGCTGCCCTGTCCAGCACTTCCGGCTCGACGCGAAACTCCGCCACTGACCGTCCTCCCCCGAGATGCTGCGAGCCTACAGTAACCACGCCAACTCGAAGTGCATCAGGAAGGTGGCTATGGCGGACCAGATGGGCTCCACCGGGATTGCCAGAACTGGCCCCATCAGGGGCCGTCTGGCGCTGCGCTCGACTACCGAAAGTAGTTGGCGCTGGTGCTTACCGAGTGGCGATTGACGCCCGACCCGCGCGCTATCCGCAGTGAGCGGACGTCTGCGGCCCGCCAGTTCATGGCTTGACGCTCGGCGACTGCCGGTGCGTGCCGCCGTTGGACGACCATCAAAGGTTGTGCCCATCCGGGATCTGGCGGTCCGAGTCTCGCTGACGGGCGCTATCCGGGCGCGCCCGGGGCTGCTCGGACGAGCTGGGCGCCGGGGCCACGCACGATCAGCTGGACGCCTCTGCGCCCGGCATCGCCGCCCGCCGGGTCTGGGACGTACAGGCCGACGGCGGCGTCGTCGGCCAGGACGTCGTCCTCGGCCAGGCACTCCTCGTCAACGAGCAGCTCGGCTGTGGTGGCCGTACCGTCCACGGCGGCGTCTTGTGAGCGAGCGGCCTCCTCTTCGACGCCGTCGGCAAGATGCCGCCATCTAATCGGCTCGCCCGCGAAATCATCGCCGCTACGACCAGTCCACAGTGAGGCGACGGCGCGGGCGAGGTCGGCACATAATGCTGGCGAAAGGACCTTCACGCCCGCAGCGTGAGGGCTACCTGCTGTCGCGCCGACCCACCCGTGGCCGGTGACGACGCCGACGAGCTGTCCGGGCCCTCTGTCCCACAACAGCAGGCTGGCACCGCTGCCCGTGACGCGGGTCCGTAGCAACTCCCGGCCGCGGCGGGCGTCGGCGCCGTAACCGATGCGGTTCGCGACGGCGGTCAAGGCGGCAGGGTCCCCGGCGGTGGAGCCGACCAGCAGGTCCACGCGGACGCCCCGCGTCACGGCGTCGGAGCAGCCAGCGGCCAATGCCTCGAACACATCCGGCCCGTCGAGACGGGGAATGGCCAGAGCGACGCTGGTGCGTGCCGACTGGAGCGCCTGGGCCAGAGCGGAGGCGTGCGCCTGCTCGCCGCGCAGTACGTCGTCGGCGGCGAGCAGCACGGTGGTGCCGCGCCGGTGTACCCGGTCTTCGTCCGTCACACGCAGGAAGCGGCGCCGCGCGGGACGTGCCGCGCTGCGAGGCGTTGCAAGCGGGCGGGGGGAACCGCCGGCCGCTGTGGCGGCCGCGGCCAGGGCCGGGGCTGTAAGGGCGTGGCGCCAGGGCGGCGGCAGGCCGAGCACCTGCTTGGCGTCAATGTCAACGTCGAGAGGGAGCCAGTGCGCGTCGCGGCTGATCTCCTCGATTCGGCCGATACGGCGCACCCATTCACCGGCTTCGCGGTGCAGGAGCTTCTGGACCTGTGCTTCGTCCACAGAGTCGCGCACGATCCTCGTACCAATCCTGGGGGCGGTGTCCCAGACCTCGGTCAGGTCGTCACGGCGGTAGGACCGAGCCTCGGATTGCCGGGCGACCTGGCCGGAGTGACGCTCCATCACCACGATGCCGGGACGGGCGGTCTCGACAATCACCGACACGGGCTCACGGTCCCCGCTGACGGCCTCGTGCCCAGCCCCGGTGAGCACGAACGACGCTTGCGGCCCTCCTTGGACGGCGACCCAGCCAGCGTTGACGAGCGTCACGACGGCCTGAACGAGAAGCCTGTCGTGCACGCGGAAAGCCTCGGCCAGCGACCGCAGGGTCGCGCCGCCGTCGGCGACGGCGTTGAGCACCATGTGCTCAAGCCGGCTGTACGGCTTGCCGCGGGCGAGGTCGTATGGGACGCGAAACCGGCTCACTGGCAACAGGACGATCATGAAAGGCCACCAAGGTCGGCGCCGAGCCGAACGGCGCGGCCAGAGGCGAACCAATCGCTTAGGTCGGTGACGATCCGCTTGAGGTGCCATAGGGGGTTTGCGGTGTCGTCGAGCTCGACGGTGCGGACCTGCTCCTGGAAGAAGTCCCAGGAGCCGACGAGCACGAGCAGCCGCTCGGCACGGGACAGCAGCACATTGAGTCGGCTCGCTTCGTCCAGGAAGCCCAGGCCGTGTCCCGGGTCGTGAAGGTTGTTGCGCACTAGGCTCACCGCGATGACGTCGGCTTGGTTACCCTGGAAGGAGTCGACGGTGTGGACGCCGCTGGCGCCGCCGGGAGCGCCAGGGCGGGCGTTGAGGGTGGGCTTGAGCTCGATCCCCTCAGGAAGGGCGGCCTTCCTCATCCGGCGTCGCAGCAGAGACGTCTGCTGGTTGTACGGCGACAGGACGGCGAGCTCCGCGGTGCCAGGCGCCTCTCGCCGCAGCGACGCCAGGAAATTTGACAGGGCCGTGGCCTCGGCGTCGTTGGTGAAGCGCGGTCGGCCCTGGGCCGGTCCGGTCTCGGCGGTCCTGGGGTCGTCGCGGCACCACGGGACGTCGAGCCAGACGATCGCATTCCCGCGGATATCGAGTGGCTCGGTGAAGCCGTGCAACACGCGGGCAAAGGGCCTACCTTCATGGACAGTCCTGTTTACGAGCCGATCGCCGTAGTACGCGCGCGAGATCAACTCGCCGATGTCGGGGTGCATGCGGTGCTGCTCGATGAGCACGCCCGCGGCGGCGCCGCCCGCCGAGTCGTCGGTCAAGCGCTGCCCGGCGTCGCCTTGGCCGACGGCGACCTGGCAGTGCTCGAACGTGCGCTTGAAGGTCTTGAGCCAGTCCTTGGCGTAGCCCTGGAAGGCGGCGCGTTCTTCGGTGGTCTTGTCCTTCCACGACGAGACCCACTCCCAGTCCAGGACGCCAGGCCCGGTATCGGGCAGCGCTTGCAGTGCCTCAACAACCGCATCGAGGGCGTCGACGCCGCGCAGGTAGTCCTCGTACCGATACGGCGGGAGCTGGTTATGGTCGCCGATCAGCAGCCACCGGTGGCCGGCCTGCAGGGGCAATGCGAGATCGAAGCCGTGCGCCTTCCCGGCTTCCTCGACAATGGACCAGTCGAAGGACTGGTCGCCGGCAATGGCCTCAAGCTCGCCGGCGCTGGTCGTGCAGTAGGTTAGGTTCGCGCCGCGCTTGACCAGTTCGACGAAGTCTGCGGCGCCGGTCCCTCGTGCCTCGTGGCTGGCCAGCTCGTCGGCCATCGCCGTGGCGTGGTCGAGCCAACCCTGCTGGGCGGGCGTGCGGTCAGACAGGTTAGCGAGGCTACTGCTGCTGTCGCGCAGGACCTGTAGGGCGACGTCCTCGACGGTGTCTTGGGCGGTGTCGTCGTCCCTGCGGGATCCGAGCCGGACCGCGAGGGGCCTGCGCTCGGATGCGACGCCCTCGAATGCCTCGGTTACCCGTGCCCGGAGGACGTCGACGGCGCCATGTGCCTGGGCCGTGACCAGGACCTGCGCGACCGGGTCGTCGTGGAGGATCTCGCGCAGAAGCCAGGCGACCAGCGTGGTCTTCCCAGTACCGGGCGGGCCCTGCAGGGCGTAGATGGGCCGGACCCGCAGGATGTCCTCGATCGCGCGGCGTTTGGCTTCGTCGACAGTCTCTGGAGCGAGCCGGACAGGCAGGTCGGCCGCGCCGGTGTCGATGTACACCTGGCCGGGCGCGGCCAGGCTGCGCAGCAGATAGCTGTGGCGGTCGAGGGCGTCGATGGCCTGCTTGCGGCGTCGGATGAGCTTGAGTTGACCGGGCATGCCCGCGCCGCGCAGGTATCCGCAGTCGGGCGGCGGCGGACGGTCGAGGTCGAAAGTCGGGCGCCTGAGTGTCGCGGTCCGCGCGGCGTCGTCCACGGCGTGGACGCGCCACTGGTTGTCTTTACCGCCCGCGGGTAGTGCCAGGGCGTCCCCATGCTCGCCGGACAGGATGACGCTGCCGCTGTCAGGCTTGCCGGCCTCGAGTTCGCGCTGCAGGAAACCGGCGAGGTCGTCGTTGTGCAGGAACGCGAGGACCTGCCTGTTCTCAGGGCGTAGCCGCTCACGAACGGTGATTACCTCGAAGCCGGGGTCGTCGGTGGGGTCCGGCCCGGCGACCAGCTCGATGGGGAAGATCGTCGCGTCGAGCATGAGCAGCTCGATCTGGTGAGTGGCGCGGACGAACTGGTGGAATTGGGCGAGGTCGCGCGCCATCTCGGCGCCGCGGTCGATGCGGGGCAGCACCGTATCCCATGTCGCGGACGCCAGAGCCAGGCCGCGGTCGTTGTGGGCAGACCTTGTCGACCGGACCGCGAGGCGGCCAGCCGGCAGTCGCACGCGGGCCGACCCTCCCTCACTGTTCGTGAGCTGGGCTGGGCCTAGACAGAACGCGATCTGCCACGTGGGCGCCTCACCGCGGTCGGAGTATTTGCGGAGCCGGACCACGGTGCGCCGGCCGACTAGTAGAACTGTTTCCTGTTTCGGCACGGCGTACAGGGATCCGCCGTCAAGGTCACGGCGCAGAAACACCGCTAAGCCGTCGGTTTGGGCGACGTCACGCGGGTCGTACGGCTGGCCGTCGTCTAGGCCGAGGTGCTCCCGTAGCCCTCGCTCGAGCAGGTAGTCGTAGAGCCGGGCCTGCTTTGGGTCGACGATGAGCGTAAAAGGCCGGTCGTCCGCGCGGGCTGCCGGTGGGGCCGCAAGCAGCGCAACGATCCCACGAATGGAGAGCTGGACGTCGTGCGGGCGGGTCATCCGCTCGAGCGGGATCGGGTCGATCAGGCGGAGAAGCAGTGCCCGTTCGGGCTCGGTGAGCGTGGTCGTGGCGGCCTCGATGGCTTTGACCACACGGGCGTACCGCTCGGCCGGAGCGTTGTTCGCGTACCGCTCGAGGTTGAGCACCAGGCGCGCGCACAACATGCCGAAGCCAAACCAGTCGTCGTCGGGGCGCCAGGCCGCGGTGTCGCCGGCGAGCCGCTCGGGCGGCGAGGACCAACTGACGGGCGGGTCGGCGTCCAGCGGGCGGCCGAGCCGGACCGACCACTCGAAGCCGCCGAGCCGGATGGACTCGGTGGGCTCGTCGGGCAGGTACAGCAGGGCTGCCGCACCGACGTCGCGGTGCAGGACGTCCTGGGAGTGCAGCACGGCTAGGCCGGCGGCGACGCGGCTGGCGGCTCGCCAAAGCTCCCGCCGGTCGGCGGGGTCGCGGGAGGAGAGCCAGCCGTGCTCGGCCCGAGCAGCGAGGGCGTCCGCGACGCTGTCGTAGCCGGTCGCCTGCAGGACCATGACGAAGGACTTCGCGTCGCGGTCGAGACCGGCGTCCTTGAGAACGGCCAGGGTGTCGTCGGCGCCAGGGCTGCTGCCGACCTTGTAGAGAGTGCGCAACTCGGCATCCCAGAGTGCCCGCTGGACGGGGTCGGGCTCGTCGCCGTCGTAGGCCCACGTGCGGGCAAGGTATTGCAGGCCGTCCTCGTCGTAGGCGGTCCACGCCTCAGCGTCCCCGGCGGCTGACCTGCGGGTTCCTAGCTCGTAGCGTCCTCGTAGGAGGGTCGTACCCTCGTCCAGCGGCATGTGCCTCCTTCGTCGGCTCAGGAAGTCTAACTAACCTACGAGCATCTGGGCGGCGCCGGATGTGGGTCGCCGGCACCGGCGCCGTGCACGCCGTCGAGGGCAAAGCCGCTCGGCCAGGTCGACGCCCACCACGAGCCGTTTACGCACCTCGCGCACGGCGAATCTGACGCCGGCCAGACAAACGCCACCCGAACGACTGGACCTTCCAGCGCGCCCCACACACCCAAGCCGCTCATTGGCAGATCCGCGCACTGTCGCACGGCAACACCAGCAGCCCTGGCTCTACGCACCGTTACCTGCCTCTCGGCGAGACCGGCCCGTGGTGGGCCAGTAATGGCCGTTCCGGTGGAGCCCATCTCGTCCGTCATAGCCAGGACGGCGTCCAGCTAGCTGCCGGGCGTCATCGTGAGCGATACCGATCGCGCACTGCCGTGGGATCGACTGTCACGGCCAACGACTGCTGAGGCATCGAAGGCCTCGGTCGCGGGGGGCGGGGAAAGGCCCGTGCCGCAGCGCCTCGCTGACCTCCGTCGTCGTTCGCCTCCTGCCGCGGCAGGAGCGCCCGCGTGAGGTCTTGAACCACGTCGTCATCGCTGACGGCTGGTCGCCATCGCTCGGTGGTGCGGAAGACGAGCGATCCGGCCTGACCGGTCAGAGACGATTCTGCCCGGACGAACAGCTCGCGTCGCTGTAGAGCGGCGGCCAGCCCCTTGTGGAGCGTGGCGGCCATGAACGGGAGCTCTGCGTTGAGGCGTGCGATCCGCTGGTCGGGCGGGACCGCTGAATCGCTGCAGCCAGCGGACGCCTGTGGCCGCAGCCAGCGCAAGACCTCCGCCAGTTCTGCCGCAGCGTCCCGAGCTGGACCGACGGGCGGGGTGGCACGGATCTCCCCGGCTGCGATGGCCGCCTGCCGCCAACCGCCGACCATCTGCGGGTCGCCGGCGCTCGTCAGGACGTGCACGGCCAGTCCAAGTTGAGTGCCGAGCTGCAGGTGGGCGCCGGTGAGCTGCGCCGGGTTGTGCCACATCCATGTTCTCGCGGCGGCGATGGCCGTGATCGCCGCCTCTACGCTGCTGACCAGTGGTGCGGGATTCAGCGGAAATCGCGCGACGTTGAGCTCGTCCAGCGGGGGTTGTCCACGCCCCGCCGCGATGAGGTCCCGGGCGACCGCGCTCAGTCGGCTGCCGGCAGTCCATCTTGGGGTCTCCACCACTGGCCGGTAGATCTCCCGCCAAGTGCCCTTGCCCATGATCGAGCCATCCGGGCAGCGCGATATCAATCGTGGCCGCATGGACGGTCAGCCTGGCGATCTTGGCCAGGCCGGACTGGACGCCGCCGCCGGCCCGGATGGCGAGGCCCTCGGGTGTGCACGGCCCTCGGCCTGGGGGAACATGACTGGCGAGGATGTCTCCCATCACGCCGACAGCATCCGCAGCCCGCCGCAACGAGCGAGCCGGCTCCGTGCTGACGGCTATGGAGGCGGGCGGAAACCGCCGATCGACGATCGCGGCCGCTCGGAGCCCGACGTAGAACTGCGTGAGCACCTGCCCACGCCTCGCCAGGATTGCCGCCGCTCCCGCTCGATCCGGCACCTCTGCGGCGGGCCGGCCGCCGACGAGGAGCTCGGTCACGCGGGCCAGTTGGGTGAAGAGCGCCGACCGGGCCGTGACAGTGGCGTTGACGTCTGCTGCGGTCCTTGGCCGATCCCGCCCGATCGCCGCACTCGCGGTACTCAACGCCTCCAACGCCTCGCTGTGCCACTGGCCGAAGCTCATCCCAGAGCCGCCGCCGCTCGGCGTAGCTGCTGGGCGCCGGCGTCGTGACTGAGTCGGCCAGCCAGATCGAAGCGCTCATCGACGGCGCACCGCTCGTGGTAGCGGGCGAGCTGCTCCAGCATGTCCGTCACGGCCAGCCGGGTCTCTGCGTCGTCGCGTACCGGGGCCTCAGCGTCGACGATGACGTCTTGGTGATCCGCATAGAGCCGGGCTCGAACGTCCAGGAGTTCCAATCCGAAGCGGTCCCAGACCAGGTCATTGCCGGCCAGCTGTTTCCAGACTTCACAGGCCAGATGCATTGCCCCGGCCACAGCGAGATCGTCGGGTTCGGCGCGGAGGCGACTGCTGATCTCCCTGGCCGCGTCGACGTACTTCATGACGGCACCTCGGTTCGAAGTCTGCAACGTAGTCCACCCGTTCTGAATCGGTCGTCGTGCTGGCCAAGTAGTGGTTCCGGTCCTTCATACCTGCGGCCGAAGATCATCGAACTGCGGCTCCTCACCCCGTTCCGCTCGCGGTACTGGCGGCGAGCAGATCGGGAAGAAGCTCCCGCAGCAGGGCGTACGTTGTCGGCGCCAGGTCTTCGGGCACCTCGGCCTCCCGGGCACGCATCAGCTCCCCCAGCAGGTTACGTAGTTCCGCAGCGTGTCCCTCGGCGTGAGCAGCCCGCATGATGTCGCGCCAGGGCCCGTCATCGGCGCGGTCGGGGTCGGCCAGCCACGCCTGCTGTACGGCCCACCGAGCTCCGGCGATGTCCCCCGCCTCGAGGTACAGCTCCGCGAGGTCGTGGGCGGTGTCGACGACTGCGGACGTGATGTGCCCGGGATAGATGTCGGATTCGGGCAGCCAGGTGAAGGGGTTGCGGGTGCCGACGGCGTACGCCCGGTCGGCTCCGTCGAGGGGTGCGCCCCGAACGAACTCCAGCGCGGCGCGTAGATCCTTGACCCCGGCCGGGCCGCGGCTCTGCCCGCGACTCCGCAGCCGACGGAACAGATGCCAGTCCAGCAGGTAGCCCGGCGCGAGCCGGTACAGCCGATCGGATCCCATCTCCGGCAACCAGGCGGAGCCGTCCTGCCCCTCCCCCAGCCAGCGACGGGCCCGCGTGATGGCAACCCGGCGGCTGGCGTCCTTGACCTGCTGCTCCGGCCACAGTGCGTCGGTCAGTTGCTCGGCGGAGGCTCCGCGAGCGCCGCGTTGGGCGAGGTAGACGATGAGCTCCGCGTGGAAGCGACGGCGCTGGGCAGGTGCCGGGCCTGGCGCCTCGACGCTCACCGCGCCGAGCACGCCGATCCGGGGACGAGCGGTGTCCTGCTCCCGCCAGGCCCGTAGGTCCGAATCAAGCTCGGGATCGGACTGGCGGCGGCGCTGCCGGATCGCGGCGCTGACCTCCCGCCGGGGCCCGACGGGCAGTGTCTGGCCGGTGTCGATTCGCGGCACAGCGACGATCGGGTCCGCGGGCGCCGGTGGATCCGGGAAGTCCCGTATGCCGTTCTCGGGCACCTGCGACATCGCGGGCTCGGCAACATCGGTCGCGGTGAGGAGCTCAAGCACGGAGCCTGCTGCGTCGGTGCCCTCTGCCCAGTCCTCCAGTTCGGTCGCGGGCGGCGTCGGCTCGTCGCTGGCGTTTCGGGCCTGCGCCATGATCTCGACAAGGGGCTCGAGCTCGCGTACGGGTAAGCCCGCCGCCGCTCCCTCGACGAGGAGGAAGGGCAGGGCGAGATGCAGCGTCCCGTCCTCGTCGATGACGGCGGTGTTCGGACCGGTCGCCGCGTGGACCCGGGTGGTGCTGGCAAGAGCGACAGCGCACCGGCCGGCCTCCCGTAGCTCTTTGCCCAGCTCGTCCAGGAGATCGACGTCGTCGATGTCCGGGTCGGCGACGAGCAGCACCTGAGGTGCCCAGGCCTCGCCGTTGTCGAGGATGCGCCCCGCGAGGGCGTCCGCCGCTCCGGAAGCGTGGAGTGCGGTGGTGACGGCGGCGGCCCGCCGCCGGAGGCGGGCGACGGCTTCGCTGATGGACGAGGCTGACCGCACCCGGTCTGGGTTGAGTGCGATCAGCAGGTCGGTCTCGTGCGCCGGGAAGCCGGTGACCACGATCTCGACCTCGTCGGACCACGCATTGCACGCCAGCTCGCAGGCGATGTATCGGAGCAGTGCCAAGGTGCGCTCGCTGTCGCCCGCGATGGTGAGGCTGCCCAGTCGTTCGAGGTCGAGAAGGAGGTGCCGGCCCGGCTGGGACCCGACGGCGACGAGTGCGGGTAGCGGCGCGAGCTGCTCGGTGACGGCCGGCACGATGGCATCTCCGGGCAGGGTCCAGCGGCTGCCGTCGTCGATCCACGGGGCGGGCGGCTGAGGTGCCGGCGTGGTGAGGACAACGGTGACGCTCTGGTCGACGATCCACGCGGCGGCGATGTCCGGCAGGGGCTGTTCCCGTTCGGCAAGCGCCGCGGCGAGGCTGCGCAGGGCGAGATCGAGCCGGTCGACATCGGCGGGTTGTTCGGCGACCCGCAGCACCCGCTCCGTCGCTCCCTTGCGGGGGTGCGGTAGGCGTCGACCGGGTCGGCGGTGCTGGCGCTGGCGGTTCCGTTGACGTACCCCAGCGGCGAGCAGCAGCGCGGAGAGTAGACCGGCGCCCGCGAGTGCTCCCAGGACAATGTCCTCGTTGTCGTCGCTCTCCTCAGCTGACTGCGGGCGTTCCTGGTCTGCTTCGGCCCCGGTCTCGTCGCTGGGGCCTGCCGTAGCCGTTCGTTCGTCAGCAGGCGAGCTGACCGAGGCAGAGGGCGTAGGCGTAGCAGTCGGTGGGCTTGTGGGAGCGACGGTGGGCGCTGGGCTCGCATCACCCTGCCCGGGACCGTCGGTATCCGCACGGCCGGGGATGTCGTCACCGGCCTGCTGACGGGGATCGGCCGACGGGCCGCCAGCTTCTGGAGGGGTCGCCTGCGCTCGACCGCCATCCACGACCCGGCCTTGAGCTCGCTCGATCGGGCCGCGATCGCGCGCATCCCTGGGCAGGAGAATCCGCCATCCAGGCTCGATGTGGTCGGGGAAGCGAGCGTCACGCCGCTCGAGCTGCGGGTTGAGCGCGACGATGTCGACGTAGCGGTCGGCGTCACCGAGAAAGCGCTGAGCGACGCCCGACAACCAGTCGCCACGCGCCACCGAGTAGGCCAGGGGGTCAGCCGTCGCGGCGGGTGAGGCCAACATCGACGTAGTGGTGGCAGTCCGGGCGATGGCAATCGGGATCCGCAGGGTCCACCCGCCGTAGATCCGGGTGTTTCCCGGCCGGAGGCTGCGGCCGTCTGGTTGCGGCAACCCGTGATTCGCCTCGGCCAGGCGTTGCCACGAGACGTGGTACCGCTCGGCGACGGCGAGCAGGCTCTCTCCGCGCTCCACGGAGTGCTCCAGGTAGCCATCCGCTGCTACGGCGGTCGTGGCGGTATCCGGCGAGATGGCCCTCTCGGAGGGCGCCTGGTTCGCTCCGACCGCGACGGGCTGAGCGACAGCGGTGGGCACGGCTGCCGAGGCCAGGACCGGCGCAGCGAACGCACCGATGATGGCGGCGACCAACGCGGCGGCGGCCCGCTGTTGGAGACGCATGCCGGGGAGCCGTGCGATGTGGCGCGCGTCCCTTCCGGCGACCCTGCACCTGAGCAGCGGTCTCCGCTATGACGGCGACGAGGAAGGTGGCCCACGTCCACGCGGCCAGAACGGCGGCCACCCAGCCGACCAGCGCCAGGGTCTGCAGGAACAGGTCTCCGTCGTCACGGGTACTGAGTGCCTGCCAGACCTGGCTGGCGGCGGTGCCCGGATCGTGGGTGAGGGTGGCGAACCAGCCGCCGAGGTCGGCGAGGGGGTTGCCGGCAGCCCAGAGCAGCACGGGTGGAAGGGCGACGATCACCGCGATCAGGGCAAGAGCGCCGACTCCGGTCAGTGCCTGTTGGCCGCGACCGGCGGTGGGTGCAGTGCGTGCCACGGATGCTCCTTTGCGAGCTGCTACTGAGCGATCAGGTTCGCGGTCGCTCGGCCGGTCACCGTCGTGCCTCCGCCTCCGGCGAACAAATCGAGCAGGATCGGGTTGTAGGTGACGGTGACGGTGACCGTGAGCTGTTGGGCGTCGTTGACAGTGACGGCGCCGGTGACCCCGTCGAGATTGTCGAGGTACGCCTGCACCGCGGAGGCGGCGAGCGAGGCGTCGACCTCCTTGGCGCCGCCGTCGATGGCCTGTCCGGCCTTGATCGCCTGTCCGCCGGCGCGGGCTGCCTCGGTGGCGATGTTGTCCGCGCGCTGGTAGGCGCGCACCTTGGCGCCACCGTCGACAACGAGGCCGATCAGGGCGAGGAAGGCGGGTGCGAGAACGGCGAACCAGATCGTGACCCGGCCGTCGTCGTCGCCCATTCGGCGGATGGCCGCTCTCATGATCTTCCCCGGTATGTGTCCAAGGGGCTGGTGAAGGATGCTCGGATCGGCACGGTGCCGGGCATGCCGGGTAGCGCGACGTCGGAGAAGGTGGCGGTGCAGTTGAGCGTGGCGGTGACGGTGGCGGGTTGCCCAACGGGGACGTCGAAACCTGCGGTGGAGACCGTGATGTCGAGGTTGGTGCAGCTCAGCCCCTGGGCATCAAGGGTGGTGTTGGCGGCCTCCCGTGCCTGAGTCCTCGCCTCCCCCGGGGTACGTGCCAAGGAGGCGGTGCGGGCGGCGTCGTAGGCGGCCGCTTCCAGCGCCTGACGGGCGAGGTTGACCCGGCCACCGATGACGGCGCCGGCGAACAGCGCCAGGATCGCCGGCGCGACCACGGCCATCTCGATGGATGCCGATCCGCGTTGACCGCGGACCCACCGCGTCCTCATGGCGTGGTCGGCCGTTCTACCGGGCCGTGCGCGGATTTGCTGATCGTCCAGCTGAATCCGGGGAGCACGGTGACGGCCTGGCCGGTGACGGTGGCGCGCACCTCCGTTCCCGTACGCGTGACGACGACCTGCCGGTCGTCCAGCCCGACCCCAGCCGTGGACAGGAAGCCTTCGGCTCGGGTCTCGCCGGCGGCGACGGTGGACTGGTAGCCACGGGCGCCGTTGACACCCTGGGTGGCGGCAGCCAGTGCGATGGACTGGGCGAAGAAGACCAAGCCGGTCTGCACGACGGCGAAGGTCAGCAGGAGCATCGGCAGCGCGATGACGGCGAACTCCACCGGTGAGCTGCCACGGTCGCGCAGAAAGGGGTCGGCCCGCCCGCGCCGGGTTGGGCGCGGGCGGACGACGGTCGGCTTCTTCCTCACGGCTGGGTGGGGATGAGCGCGACCCAACCGTTGGCAACGGCGACGATCGCTCCGGCGACGACCACGGCGCCGGCGACGAGGATGGCGGTGATGACGGCGGTGCCGACAGGGCTGTCGCCCCGGTCGGCCTCGGCCGGATCGGTCATGTCCTGCCAGCGGGCTGCGAGGTAGGCGACAAGAGCGTGGATGGGGTGCATGGCGGTTCCCTCCGTGAATAAGGTTGTGCCGCGTCAGTGGACGAACAAGCGGGCCATGAACGGGTAGCCGATGAGGACGAGAAGGACGAGGATCAGCGCCGCGGCGGGGATGTCGAGCTTGTTGGTACGCAGCTCGGCTTGGGCGAGGGCCTCGGTGCGGATCCGATCCCGCATCGAGTCGGCGCGAGCGCGGAGCGTGTGGTGGACGTCGGCGCCCTCGTTGCCGGCGGTGCGCATGATGTCCGCCAAGTCGCCCAGCTCGACGACCTCGATGTCCCGGGCGAGGACCTTCAGCTCGTCCCACGGCGGCCGCAGCTGGAGCTGCGCGCTGAGCAGGGCGTCCCGGATTCGAGCGAAGACCCAGCCGTGGCAGACGCTGGCCGCGCGGTCCAGCGATTCGACCGGGCCGTGGCCACCGAGGACCTGGTGGGCCGCGAGGTCGAGGTAGGTGCACATGCCACGGGTGAATTCCGCGCGGGCGGTGTTGGCCTTGACGACGAGCTCCCGGTGGGCCAGCACCGCACCGGCAAGCGCGGCGGCGAGCGTCCCGCCGGCGGGGATGAACACGGGTATCGGCAGGGCCAGGACCGCGACGGCAATGGTGATCAGGGCGGGCAGGAGCAAGCAGAACAGCGCAGACAGGCCAAGAGTGAGGAGGTACTGGTCGGTGCTGCGGTCGAGGAGCCGCAGGTCGGCGTGCGGCACCGAGAATCGGCGCCGGAGCCAGCCGACGCTGGCCAGAGTGCTGCTCGGGGTGCTCATCGGATGCAGCCGGCGAAGCGCCGGCCCGAGTGCTGGCGGCGCGGGAATCAGCTGTACGACCAGCAAGAACATCCCGAGGCCCATCATCGCGCCGGCGATGACCATGGCGGTGAGGTGACCGCTGTTCATGCCGCTGCCCCCAGCGTCTGGGTGTCCGCCGGCGGCAACAGGCGTTCCCGCCTGGGCGGGAGGCTGAGTCGGCGTACCGAGGTCATGAGCGCGACGTACAGGCCGGCGAGGAAGACCAGGACAAGTTGCCCCAACGCGCTGCCGTAGGGCTGCAGGTAGTGCGGGTTGAGCATTCCGTACGCCAGGAGCAGGATGGTCATGCCGGTCAGGAACCGGACCGCGAAGCGGGAGCCTTCGCGCTTGGCGTCGATCGTCGAGCGCATCTCGATCTCAGCGGCGATGGATCGGCTGATGCCGGTCAGCACCTCGTGCAGACCCTCACCCCGGTCGGTGACGTGGAGCATGAGCGGAGCGATGACCTGATCGGCGGTGTAGTCGTCGAGGTCGTCGGCCAGCTGCTGCAGTGCGACGATCGGGTCGCCGCCGGCCTGTAGCCGCGCCGCCAGATCACGGATCTCCTGCTCGACGAGTTGCGGTGCCGTCGCGGCGGTCGCCACGACCGCCTGCTGCAGGCCGATCCCTCGGGCGACGATGTCCGCCAACCGGCGGGTCCAGGCTTCCACCGCCTCCAGCCGGGCGATCGCCTGCTTCTCGGCGCGGCCGGCGGCGAAGAGCCAGGGTATGCCGGGGACGGCGATGCCGATGATGGCGCCGGCGGCGGGCCAGCCGGTCAGGAGCCAGGTCAGTGCGCCGGCAACGACTGCGGCAACCGTCTTGACCTGGTGGTTGCGTTGCTCGCGCCGCGTCCGCCCCGGTCCGACCCACCAGCGGCGGGCCCGCTGCTGAAGAGCCGACGGCGGACGGGGCGGCCGGGTGGTTCCTACGACGCCGACCACACCGACAACCGCCCCGGAGACGGCGAGCAGACCTGCCAGCACAGCGGCGAGATCGAGCAGGCTCACGGCCGCCTCCCCAGCGTGTCGAGGCGGGTGGTCCAGGCACCGCGGTTGTGCTCGCCCTGCTGGATGTAGCCGGTGAGCTGACGGGGGTCGTAGCCGACCCGCAGGAGGGAGTCGAGCAGCCGTTCGGGGAGGTGGCGCGGCACGGCCCGTCCGTCCGGCCCCGGCCCGAAGATCTGCGTGGTGACGAGCTGGTCCCCGCTCATCCCGCCCACCTCGACGATCTCAGAGACGTAGCGGTGCTTGCGTCCGCCGAGCTTGGTCTCGTCCTCGACGCTCACGTACACGATGAGGTCGATGGCGCCGGCGGCCATCCGCCGCGCCAGCTCGGCGGTCATCTCGGGCCCGTGCTGCAGGGCGAGCTCGACGACCCGGTCCATGACGGCTCGGGGATCGCGAGCGTGGATGGTGCAGAGCGAACCCTTGCTGGTGGCCATGGCCTGCAGCATCGGCACGATCTCTCGGGACCGGACCTCGCCGACGATGATCCGCTGGACCGACATCCGGAGGGTCAGCGGGATCATGTCCATGATCGTGACCTCACCGGCAGGTCGGCCATCGACGCCGCGGGATCCGTGGCCTTCCCGGGATTCGAGGCTCATCGCCCAGCGATGCCGGCCGGTGGTGTGCAGGCCGAGCTCGCGCGACTCCTCCAGCGTGACGAACTGCTCCCCGGCAGGGATCTCCCGAGCCAGTCCGCGCAGTAGGGTGGTCTTCCCGGCATCGGCGAGGCCGGCGACCATGATGTTGAGACCGGCTGCCATGGCGGCCTTCAGGAACTGGCAGATCAGTTCGTCCAGGGCGCCGTACCGGTCGCGGAGGTCCTCCAGGCTGACGTCCATGAGGGTGTGCCGGCGGATGGCGGCGTAGGGCCGCACCGACACCTGCATGAGTACGGTGAGGCGGCTTCCGTCCGGCAGCTGCATGTCCAACCACGGCTTCGTCGACGACAGCGAGCGTTCGGTCGCCCCGGCGCGCATCGCGAGGACCTGGAACATGTCGGCCAGTTCCTTGTCGCTGTCGGCGACGGGATCGCCTGTGGTGATCCGCCCGTCGGTGTGCTCGATCCGTACGTTGTCGCAGCCGAGGATGTGGATGTTGACGATGTCCGGTCGATCCAGCAGCTGTTGCAGGCGCCCCAGGCCGAACATGTCGGCGGCGACGGCATCGAGCAGGGCATCCTCTTCCGCCTGCGATATCGGCTGTCCCGCCTGGTGCAGAGTGTCGACGTGATCGCGTACCAGCCGCGCGGCGATGCGTTCCGCCTCCGCCTGTCGATGATCGGTGGACACGTTCGGCGTCTCTCGAAGAGCGGCCGTCAGCTCGGCGCTGACCCGGGCGCGCAGCAGCCGAACTGCCGCGTAGTCGATGCTGACCGGCGGTCGATCAGCGGGGGCTGGCGGTCCAAGATCCGGCGCGGAGGCGTCCGGGGTGCCGTTGGTCGGCCAGCGGTGGCCGTTCGTGGCGATCCGGTCAACCGCCGCCGGCCGGGTCGGACCGCTGTACCCGCGCTTATCGGACATGGCTGCTCCCGGTCGACGATGTCGTAGCGAGATGCGCCCGCCGGCGTGTGATCGCCTCCCGTACGGCAGGTTCGGCACCTGCGGCGGCCCGCAGCAGATGTTGGCCTCCTCGAAGCCGGCCGCCACCGTCGCTGAGCACCTCCGCGGTACGTCGGTCGTCGGGCAGCTCCATCAAGGTCGGAAGCTGCAGCCGCTGTTCGATGTCCCGCCGGCGGTAGGGGCCGTCACCGATCAGAGCCAGGGCGAGTGCGCCATCCCCTCGCCCGTACTGCGTGAGCTCCCGACGGAGCAGTTCGGCCGCGGCTGCAGCCGGGGCGATGGTGCGCAGAGTTGCCGCTCGTACGACGAGGAGCACCAGGTCGGCGCGGAAGAGCAGCGGCCAGGGCGGCGCGTTGGTGGTCAGGCGGCCGCAGTCGGCGACGACGTCGTAGCCGTCGTCGCCGCGCTCCAGCTCGCTGAGAAACACCGCCAGCGGCTCCCAGGTCGGGCGGATCGTCCCCGCCTGCACCGGGTCGTTGATGCCGGGCAGCAGGAGCCGCCTACCGCGATGCTTGGCGTCGAGGTCGACCAGTTGGTGAGCAAAGGCGTCGGCGAGCTGGTCGCGCAGCGCGGCCGCCGCCAGCGGCAGCAGGCCGATCGGCGGGATCTCCAGACTCGAGAGGTACCCGCTCAGGATGCTGCCGCCGGATGGGTCGCATTCGGCCAGCACCGTACGTCCGCCCCAGGTCAGCGTGCAGGCGACCGCTGTGGTGGTGACGCCGGGTGAGCCCTTGGCCGACACCATCGCGATGAGTGCCACGTCAGTCCCCCGTGGTCAGGGCGACGACGATGCGACCGGCAGCGGCGCGCGCGGCCACGAGCGGGCCGTCGCGTTCGACGACGGCCACGTTGAGGAGCGTCGTCCCCTCCTTCGCCCCGTCCCGTACGTCCACGACGCTGGCTTTGATGCTGATCGGTGCCGCCGTCGCCTGCTGAGTCGCTACCGGGCCGTCGTCGGCGGTAAGGACGAGGACGACCTCCGCGCCGGGCTTGATCCGCTCGGCAGGCATGCGCTCCTGCGGCAGGCTGATCCCGACCAGCTGTCTGCCCGGGCCGGGCACCGCGGTGTCGGTGAGCTGCGCCTCGGTCAGCAGGGTGCCAGGCACCAGTGCGACCGCGGCGAACTTCCCAACGACGGTGTCGGCAGCGCTGACCCGGATGGGCTTGAGGGCCGGGTCGCCCGTGATCCGTACGGTGCGAAGGTCGGAGCGATCGATCGTGGAGCCGACCTCCACCGTGGCGGCCACTGCCAGATACTCGGCTGTGGTGCCCACTTTGCGCAGCACGGCAGCGGCGATCAACCCGCCGGCAGCGATCAGTGCCACCGCGAGCCAGACGAGCGCCGGGCGCCAGCGTCGTTGCGGAGCGACTCTGGGCACGGCGTACGGTGCCGCAAGCGGTGGGGTGGCCCGGGAGGATGTGGTGGGGGCGCTCGTCATGACGTGATCACCTGCAGTTCGTCGATGTCGATCGTCGCGGTGGACGAGAGGTCGATGGATTGCGAGCCGCTGTTTCCGCCCCCACCGCTCCACGTGATCAGCCAGGACGTGGTCGCCGTGACGGTGTACCGCCCCCCGCGCTGGGTGCTGCTTGGCTGCGAGTAGCCGTCGTATCCGCAGTCCGGTGACCGCTGCTTGCCGAAGGACGGCTGGTAGGGGGTGCCGGGCTTGGTGCAGGTGACGGAGTTACCGTCCCCCATGCTCCAGACGATCTTCTGGGCGCGGGCGGTGGCGGTGACCGAGCGACCGGGCACCGCCGCAGTCCGGGTGATGGGCCCCCAGGTGGTGGGACTGACGTTGTTCCAGAGCCAGATCGGTAGCCCGACCAGGCCGGCGCCGTTCGTTCGCGGTGCGATCCCGATGCGCGGCCCGTCGAGGTTCATCTCGGCGATGGCTCGTTGGGCGAGTTCCTGGTACGAGGGCAGGATTCCGGCGGGCGGGTCGGGCGACCAGGTGGCCGGACTCTGCGAAGCGATGCCGCCGTAGACGCCGCAGGTGCGGATGCTCCAGTAGCCGTCGGTACGACCGCCGGTCGGCGGCGGGACCCGCTTGACGTAGCAGGCCCCGTCCCAGACGCCGAGCTCGTCGACCACGCACGGCACAGGCTGGCCTTCGTAGCTGCACCCCCGGCCGGCACCGCCCCCGCCGTTGTTGCTCCCGCCGCCGTTTCCGCCGTCCCCCGTGCCCGGCTTCTCCACCACCCAGTAGCAGTTGCCCAGCGCGTCGCAGTGCTCGTAGTCGGCGTACGCGGGGCCGGGTGCTAGCAGTGCGCCGAGGCCGACCGCGAGGCCCAGAGCCGCGGCGCCTGCCGCTCTGCGGCTCAGCATGGCCTCTCCCGCTGGGCGCTGACCTCCCGGATTCGCCACTGGCCGTCGCCGGACAACTCCGCCTGGGCAATCACCACGTACCTCGTCGCCTGGCCCTTGGTGCGGACGGACTTGCCGGTCTTCTTGGAGACCACGTCCCACCCGCTGGTGTCGAAGCAGTCCTCGATCTCCGCAGTGAAGGGACGCCGGGTGGTGTCGACCTTGCTCACGGCGGGCGTGGTCTCTGGCTCCCCGGTGGTGACGAGCCCCTGCTGAAACTTGATCAGCAGGTCCTGGCGCACCGTCAGTAGCGCCGGGTTCGCGACGAACCGGTCAAGCTTGGCGTTGTAGTCACCGTTGTTGGAAGCGGCGACGTAGGTCCGGACGTAGTTCCGATAGGCGGTCAGCGCAGCGGCCGCCGCTTCGGCGCTCTCGGCGTCGGCGGTCGGTGAAGGCGATGCCGACGCTGGTGAGGTGCCCGAAGTCGGCGTCACGGCAGGCTTGTCCTCGCCGCACCCCATCAATCCGGCCAGCATTGCGCCGGTGAGCCCGGCGGCGATCCACCGTACGCTCGGGTTCGCGGCCTTGCTGGTGATCTTGATCAAGGCGTCTCTCCTCTGTTGGCTGGCACGACCTCGGCCTGCCGCCGACGATGCCTTGGCGGGTCGCCCATTCGTCGGATGTGGACGCACCGCCGCCGACCTGCCCGGGCTGTACGGGGGTTCGCTGATTACCCGCCGAGTGGATTCGCCGATTGAGAGCCGGTGATGCTGGGCCGCCGGAAGGTCTCCCTACCCGAGCGGCCCAGCGTCCCCCTCCGGTCGACGGCGTCCGGACCGAGTTGCTGCTCCCATGTGTCCGGAACTCTCCGCCGAACAGGCCGGCGAGTCCTGCGGGATGCATCCCCCCGTTGCGCTCCTCGTGGAGCTGATCCCTCCCACCGGCAACTCCCCCGTTCGGATCAGTGGGCCGGCCACCCACACCACCAGAAACACATGCGTTGAGCAGATCGTCGCTGCGCTCAACAGGCGTTGCTCAACGTAGAGGCGATCATAAGCTCACATTCGGTGCGTGTGTCAACATCTGTTTTGCTGACGCTTACATCTGCGACACTGCTGTTTAGGTCGCTGGAGGGTGAAGAACATGGTCGAAGATCGGCATGCTGAGCGGGAGTTGCCACCCCTCGATACGCTGGCCGCCAGGGTGGAGTACCTGTTCGACAAGATCCGCCCCACGCCGGAGGAGCTCAGCGAATCCGACGAACCCGACCGCCGCTACACCAACAAAGAGATCGCCGACAAAATCAACGCACTGGCGGGCGATACCGGCGTCACCATCAGCGCCGCCTACATCGGCGAGCTACGCCGAGGCGTGGCGAGCGACCCTCGGATGTCGCACGTACGGGCCTTGGCAACCGCATTCGGTGTCAACTCCGGCTACTTCGTCGATGAGGCGGCAGCGCAACGAATCCAGGAGCAGATCGGGCTGCTGAACGAGCTCCGTCGGATGGACGTCAAGCAGGTGGCACTACGTCAGGTGCTCGCCGACAGTGGACTGTCCGCCACGGACACTCAGTTGATCGAGCAAATGGTGGCGCGTCTACGGGCGGTGGCCCAAGGCGCCGGCCCTGATGGAGCCAGCGATGCGCCTGACGATCGCAGGTAGCGGTGCTGATCCTTCGGTGGCAGTACGCCGACGAACGGGGGAACGCTGAGGTGACGTTGAACCGACTACGCAAGCGCTGCGAGCAGCTGCTCACCGCGCTGAAGGTGCCGGAGCCGTTCGACATACGCGCGCTGTGCCAAGTCCTCGGCCAGCGGCGCGGCCGGCCCATCCACCTGGTTCCGATCAAGCTGCCGGCACGCACGGTGTGCGGCATGTTCGTACCGACGGGAGACTTCGACGCCATCTTCTTCGAGCAGAACACTTCTCCGTTGCACCAGATGCTGATCATCGGACACGAGCTGGGACACCTGATCGCCGGTCATCAGACGACCGAGGTGCTGGACCCGGAGGCCTCACGGATGCTGCTGCCGGACCTCGACCCGCAGTTGGTCCAGCGCAGCCTCGGTCGCAGCAACTATGCCGCCGCCGAGGAGCGCGAAGCCGAGATGATCGGATCGCTGCTCCTTCGCCGGACGCGCAGGGGCGCCAGCGAGGAGGACGACTTACCGTTGGACAGGCGGCAGGCCGAGCTGTACGGCCGGCTGCGGCTGTCGCTGGAACACCCCGACTGGTAGCGCGGATGGACACCACCCTGTACGCCGGCTGCTCCCTCGCGGGCTGGATCGCCTTCGGGTACATGCTGCGCCTGCAGCGTCGGCAGCCCAGCCACGCGCGCGGCGCGATCTGCGTTGCTCTCGGAGCGTTCGCCGTCGGCATCACGCTCGCCGTTCCGCCGCTCGCGACCGCCATCGATCACGCATCGGGACTGCCGAACCTGGCCAAGGTCCTCTCCCACGGGTGCGCGATGACGATCGCCGTGAGCGCCGAGAGCATGCTCCTGCACCTGGCGCTCCCGCCGAGGACGGCCGCCGCCCGCGTCCGGCTCTGGATGCTGGTCACCGGCGGCGCCTTCCTCGCCATGGTCGGGTTGTTCGCCCACACGCTCACCTACGACAGCCCCGTGCTCCTCACGGTCGAGTACGCGACCGACCCGGCGGTGACCGCGTACCTGCTGATCTTCATGACCCTGGGCTTCTTCGCCTACTGCATCGACATCGCCCGGCTGTGCTGGCGCTTCGCCCGAATCTGCGGCCGTCCCTGGCTGCGCCGGGGCCTCCGCGTCACGGCTGTCGGCGCCGCCTTCGCCCTGCTCTACAGCACAAACAAGATCGTGTACCTGGTGGCCTACTGGAACGGCTACCGCCCCACCGGCGAGCGGGAGATCGCCGCGGTCCTGGTGGCCATCAGCGCGCTGCTCATGATGGTCGGTCTCACCATGCCGGCGTGGGGCCCGATCTTCGCGATCACGCGACGCTGGGACGACTTCCGCTTCTACCGCCAACTGGAACCACTCTGGCGGAACCTCATCGCTGAACTGCCGGAACTCGAGCTCGATGCGAGCCTGCGCCGGCCCCTCACGGCCGTGCGGGACATCGACTACGCCCTGACCCGCCGGGTCGCCGAGATCCGGGACGCACGACTCTCGCTGCGCCCCTACATGGATGCCCGGGTGACGGTGCTGGCCGAGCAGTTCGCTGAGCAGGCTGAGGTGAACGACGACGAACGGCGAGCTGCGGTGGAAGCAGCCCACCTCGCCTGTGCTCTGCGCGCGCACCGCGCCGGCCTTGCCGCCGAACTCATCCAGCCCGCAGATGACCTACATCGTCCCGCTGGTGGCTACGCCGGCGAGGTCTCCTGGCTGACGCTCGTCTCCACCGCCTACGCCCGATCGGTCGTGGTGGCCCGGACGCTCACCGCGTCCCGCCACCTCCGTACCTCGCAGTCCCCGCTTGGAGATGCCCGACGATGAGAGCTCGTTACGCCAACCTCGCTCGCATCCGCGAACTCGACCCGGAGCGCGATTACCTGGCCATCTACCAGACGATGCTGCGCTACGAGTTCCCGTGGGACATGAAGCTCGGGCTCAACCTGGCATTCAACCGGTCCTTCTCGATCCCGTCGATCGCCGCCGTGCACACCGCCACCGGCGAGCTGACCGAGCGTACGCAGAAGCGCATCGACGACACCGGTCTCCTGATGTACGAGATGGTGCTCAACGGCTTCGACCAGCCACGCGGCCGCGACGCTCTGCGGCGGGTCAACCAGATCCACCGCCCGTACGGCATCCCCAACGACGACTACCTCTACGTCCTCGGCTGCCTCGTGGTCATTCCGACCCGGTGGCTGCAGCAGTACGGCTGGCGCCAACCCTGTTGCCACGAGCGGCAGGCCACCTACCTGTTCTATCGCGAGCTGGGCCGGCGCATGGGCATCAGTGACATCCCCGGCTCCTACGAGGAGTTCGAGACCTGGTTCGACGCCCACGACGCCACCCACCTGCAGCCCAACGGCGACGCCGCGGCAATCGAGCGAGCCACCCGCATGCTGATGCTCACCCGCATCCCCAAGCCCTTCGCCCCGCTGGGCAACGCGCTGGTCAGCGCCATGTACGACGCGCCGCTCCGGCACGCGATGCGAGTCGACGCGCCGACTTGGCCGGTCCGGGCCGGCCTGCACGCGGCATTGAAGATGCGGTCGCGGCTTCAGCGGTGGTTCGGAGCGCCACAGACCACGCCGTTGTTCGCCGACGGCATCAAAGCAAAGAGCTATCCCGACGGGTACGAGATCAGCCAGCTCGGTCCGCAGCAAGACCAGGTGCCTGGTCGACCCAGCGCATGAGCAGCCGGCCAGCGCTGGTATCGGCGCCACAGCGCCTTGGGGTTCCTCACCCGCCCAGCAGGGCTGAGCTGATCATGCTCGGTCTCTCTGTCACACCGATGTTGCGGTAGTTGGTCGTTCGCCTGGCCGTCCCAGCGGGCCAGATCAGCCGGCGGTCCTGTGAGTGCTGCGGCCTTGAGGTGAGTCCGGTTGGGCCCGGCTGGGCCGCGCTGCTGCCAAGCGGCCGGTGTTGGCAGCGGGTGGGCGCCCCTCCGTACGTGCTGGAGTCCTGCATTGCGATCGCAGTGACCATCGTGGTTCTCGCCGCTCCTACCATCCCGGTGTTGCTGGCCGGCCTGTGGTGGGTCGGCTGCGCAGTCCCGATCGTCTTCATCGACGCTCAGGTGCACCGCCTACCCAACGCCATCACCATGCCTGCGGCAGCCGGCGTCTTCGCTCTGCTCTCCGTCGATGCAGCACTCACCCATCGGTGGGATCCCCTGGTCAGCGCGACGATCTGCGCGGCTGTCACCACGACGGTGTTCGTCAGCATGGGGCTAGTCCTGGGCAGTCGCGGCATGGGTTTGGGCGACACCAAGCTCATCACCTCGGTGACCGCGCTGCTGGGCTGGTGGGGCTGGGGCGCGGCGTTCGGAGCGGTGTTCTTGGGCTTCCTGGCTGCAGGACTCGTGGGTGCCATGCTGTTGGCCGCCGGACGAGTGCGCCGAGGCACCCACATCCCGATGGGTCCGTTTTTCATAGCTGGTGCGATGGGGATGCTCGCGCTCACAGTCGGGGCACCGCCCGGGTAACTGGATCGACGCGATCCATCCGGCACCTTCTCGACCACCGCCTGGAGCACAACGGCGACTTCCGGTCGAAAGATGAGGAAGCATTCGTCAGGGTCCGATCCTGCGCGCCCCGGCGGGAAGCCACAACACCGCCCCGGGGCGATCGTCAGCGAACCTATGCGCCGACCCAAGAGCAGGCCGACCAAAGAGAACTAGCCTCCACCCTGTGAACATCGGCACCAGGGACTGGTCTGACCCTAATCCCGGCGCGCGTCTGGACTGATCTTGCAACGCCAGGACGGGGTTGCAAGATCGTTGACGGGTCAGCGGGGGCAGGGGTCAAGGCACTCCTCTTGCCGTCGCAGCATACCGCCTTGACCACTCACTGGCTCGCGTTCCATCATCCTTTTCGACCTTGGGCCGAACGGCTTAAGCGAGGACTCGCGCTAAGATCTCCATCCATGGTCGGCCGTTCGTCCTCAATGCAAGGACCGATCGTCGCCCCGAATGCTGTGTTGACAGTTTTGATACGCTCACTGTTGTGCTGGGTCGTCGGTTGTTAGCACCCTGATCGACGGCGGTCCGTGCGCCGTGCTGAACCACATGGATGAACAGCGCGTGTGCGGCTCCTTTCTGCGATCGTTCGCGGCTGGGCATTCTGACGGATGGGATGAACGTGCCAAGTGCGACAATGTACCTGGTCTATCCCTTTCGGCACCATCTTGACGATCGCGACATCGCGCGGTTCGAACCGTCCCCCTCGTCAGGCTGGCAGCACTGGTTCACCCGTCTGTCCGTAACGGATTTCGCCATCGCCGTCGACCACTCGTACTCGTTCATACCTCCAGTGAAGGCGATGCTGAACCCGGAGATGTTCGGCCGCGAGCGTGAGCAGCTCGTGGCACAGGGCGTTCCGACGGCCACCGGCGTGACGGAGGTGCGCCAAGCAATGGCCGCTAACTACTCGGCAAGCGGCAACTGGCGGGAGGCCTATAAGCACCGAGCGGTCCGTCTAACCTGGAACGCGCCGAGCCTGTGGATCCGGCAACCGCTGGTGCTCGAGACCGACCTGCGCAACACGCTGCGCCGATTCACCTTTCAGGTGCGCTGGGCTGACGCCTTGATGATGCCGGGTCACATCGGCGCCGTCGTCCTTCGGGTCGACCTAGAAGCGGCAGACTTGGAGGACATCGCATCAGTCACTCGGCACATCAAAAAGATCGTCTACCGCCGTCGGCTCACAGTTGGTGTGCCCTCGATCCGGCGACCGGACGGCAGCGTCACCTCTTGGGCGAAGATCTTGGAGTCGCTGCTAGAGGACCTGACCCTCGATCGTGGCCCGGTTAGCGTGCTCTCGGAGCTGGAATGGGCCGGCAGCCGGCGGGTGAACTGGCGGCTCGCCGTAATCGTCCGGGCCGATCCGCAGAGCAGCCTGCAGTGTTTCACATCCGGTCTGGAGGAGGCGGCATTCTGCATCTCGGTCGGCCGAGGTCCAAAGGAACTGGAAAACCTCCCAGCACCTTCGGATCTGCAGCGGCTGCGCGCAAGGAGCGAGCTCCAGCTATGGGAGAGCTGGCTGGCAGTCTACAACTATGACAATCTTGTTTTCGCCGTTGATGCGCACGATAGACGTCTCGAACAGGAGTTCTTGAACCACTGCGAGAACTTTGAGTACGAGTACTTGACGACGTTCGTCCTAGCTATCGTCCAGCGCTCCATATTGGACCTGCTCGCGAGCGACCTAGCGGCCGTCCCCGGCGACCTGCGGCGAGCGATTGATCAGTTGGACAGCATCGAGGGGAAACTAATCCGGTTCAACACCAGGTTATGGTTCGACCAAGTCGCCACGACGCCTGTCGGTGAGCCCTTGTACGAACTGCTAGCTGATCGGATGGGTCTCGCACACCAGCACGAGCAGGTATTCTCGGATGTAGAGCGGCTGCGCAACCATCTTAACGCTAGGGCCACAAAGAATCACAGTATCGTAGCCCGTCGCACCGAGACGCTTCTGCAGTTTTTGTCGATCGTAGCGGTGCCGCTAGGCCTATACCTCGCACTGTTCCAACAGAAGCTTGCCCAGTGGACCCCCTTGCAACGAGTGCCCCCCAGGCACATGTGGATCGGTATGGGGGCGGCCATACTATTGCTCGTCACGGCCTGGTGGTCATTGCGGCGCAAGAACAAGGCCACTCAAGATGACTTTTGAGCCGGAGGCGCGCGATGGAGTCGGCTTGGTTCTACGCAGTTTGACAGGCACTAGGCTGGCGGACCGGCGGGCGTATATCTCGCGTCGGCGCCAGATGTGGGATAGCGTCCTGACTCAGCTGGAAGCATCCGGTATGCAGGCGCTGGGCTCGTGGCGGTCCGGTCAATTCCATTTTTCCTGGGCTGACGGCACAAGCTTCAGCGACGTCGACGCTTGGACGGCCTTGGACGCCCGGCATCGCGAGGCGACGCTCCTCGCGGCCGCTGACGAGCGTTGGACTCAGTCGCTGCGTCTTTCCATCCATCCATACAACTACCAGCAAACGCTATCCTTGCGGGCGCAAAAGGTGCTTGCGGTGCTCAACCTCGCCAAAGTTCGACCGGGCGGCCCGGAACTCTGCCGGTACCACCTTCACAAAGGATTTCTGGCGCTGAGCAGGTCCGATCCGGCCGAGACGTATGCCGACACAGCGGCGCGTTTAGGGCAGGTCGGCCTGCACGCACTGGCGACCAAGCTGGGCTTGCGGATGAGGGAGAACTTGACTCTCGACCGCGCGGTCGTTCGCCTGCTGACGGGCGAGGTGCGAGCGTTCACGGGCCTGCGGACGTCATCTTGGAGCCAGTTACGCGCAAACCTGGCCGAGGTGGGCGCGCAGTTCCTGAACGACCCGCGATTGTCTATCGGACCGGAGTTTCGTGACTACCTGCGCACGAAGTTCTTGGGTGGTGTGCAGCACGATGCGCGATGACGAGGTGTACGCATTACTGTCGAGCCCCGGCTGGTTACTTATGCCGGTCGGGCTGCCCGGTGCCGGTAAGTCCACCCTGGGCGGTCTGCTCATCGCCCATGGCTTGATGGACCGGCACGGGATTCTGAGCACAGACAGGCTACGCGAGTGGCTCGGCGGCCGGCGGGACTGGCTTGGTGACGAGGATCTGGTGTTCCGCCACGCCCGGGAGATCCTGGCCGCTCGGTTGCGCAACGGCTTGAGCACCTACTTTGACGCGACGAATATCCGCGCGGCCGATCGAAACTATGCCTTTACAGCGGCTCAGGCCGCGGGGCGTGCTGTGCTGGTCATCCGATTCGCTGAACCGGAAGAGATGTGCCGACGACGCCGCGCGCACCAAGGCGTGGTCTACGATGACCAGGTGTGGGACGGGCTCGTGAAGGATCTCGCTGAGATCGACTGGAGCAGGCTCGCCGCTCCGTGGGTGGACAGCGCCGCATTGGCCCGCATCATCGCGGACCAGACGTGATCCTGCTGATCAGGCATGCCGAGGCCATCTGGACCGAAGCCGCAGTGGATGAGGTAGTCAGAGACCCCGATCTTACTGACGACGGCCGCCTTCAGGCGGCCTATCTGGCCAAAGCGTTGCAGAGAGAGCCGGTCGACGTCCTGGTGAGCTCGCCGTTGCGGCGGGCCGCTGCAACCTACGCGGTAGTCGCAGGACGTCCCGGGAATGCAACCGACTTCCAGGAGTGGCTCCGGGAGATTCACTACCCGGATTGGCGCGGCTGGCGGCTGGCCACCGTGCAGAGCATCCTTCGAGAGCACGACCGGGAGAGTGTGGAACAGCGCTGGGCGGGCCTTGCCGGCGGGGAGTCCGCCCAGGACCACATCGCCCTGGTCCGTGGCGGAGCCGAAGCGTTCCTGCGGAGTCACGGCCTGGTCCGGTCGCCTTCCGATCCGGCGCTGTGGGAGTTCACCGGTCCGCAACGTCGGATCGCGATGATCGGACACGTGGGCAGCCTCGCCACCATCGTGTCCATGCTCCTAGGGTTGGCTCCCGTGGCGTGGGAACGCCAACGGTTTCCGGTTCCGAACGCATCGATCACTCGGCTCGCTCCCGTGCAGGTAGGTTGCCGCTTTGCATTCAGCCTTCACAGTTTAGGGGACGACTCCTTCATGCCGCCCGAGATGCGCAGGCGGTGAGGTCCTGGTCACCGCCCCTTTCGGCTGTCTGACTTTGTGACGACGAACGGGCCCATCGCCAGCACGTCGAGCGGCGAACCAAAGAAGCTGCGGATCGCGTCTACAGGAGTACAAACGATCGGTTCGGGCCCGATGTTGAAAGAAGTATTCAGCACAACCCCGTGGCCAGTGGATGCCTTCATCCGGTCGAGTAAATCCCTAAATCGGCCGCTGGTCTGCGGCTGCGGGACGTGTAGCCGGCTCGTACCATCGTGGTGGATGATCTCCGGCACTGCCAGCCGGGCGTCGGGGCTTGCCTCGGTCGCCTCCAACATGTACGGGGCTTCAGCGACACCGAACAGGGCCACCGCGTCCTCGCGCCGGACCGATGGAGCGAATGGTCGCCATCGCTCGCGCCGCTTCAGGCGGTTAACTTTATGCGCGATTCCGGTTCGGTTGGGCGCAGCGAGGATCGACCGGTGCCCGAGGGCCCGAGGGCCGGCTTCGGCGGCGTCCTGGAACCAGCCCACGACGCGACCGTCGGCGAGTTCGGCGGCGACAGCGGCGGCCAGATCGCTGGGTTCCCTCCAGCCGCACCCGAGCTGTTCCAGGCAGGCCCGAAGCTCGTCGTCGGACCATTGCGGGCCCAGGTAGGCATGCCGTACGGGGCGGACGTCGATGCCATGCCGATATTGCTGCAAGGCGGCCGCGCCGATGGCGGTGCCCGCATCGCCGACAAGGGCGTGTACCGACAGCCGCGGACCCAGGCGGCGTCGTAGTGAACCGTTCGCGCTGCAATTGAGCGCCACCCCGCCGGAGAGCGCGAGATGCTTCGCGCCGGTCAGCGCGATCGCCAGGCCAGCCAGGTGGTCGACCACTCGCTCCAGCTCGTTCTGGACGGCCAGAGCGAAGCCGGGCCAAGGCGAGGGTGGCAGATGGTCGTCGGCAGCGAGTAGGTCAAACGGGCCTGGCGCGGGTACAGGCGTGTCCCGGGCGCCGCCAATCGTATTGGCGAACAGTTGGAACCAACCTGAGCGGGCCTGGCTGTGCCGCTCGGTGGGACTGGCAGAGGACCGGTCGGCGGGCAGGAGTGCGGTGACCCCGTCGTCCACCAGATTGAAGGCAGGAATGGACTTGGCAGCAGCCGGATCGCTGTACGCCGCCAACCCCATCAGCTTGCCCTCACCACCTCGGCCGAACCCGGCGAAGCGGGTCGCAGAGGAGTAAAAGCTTCCCAATGATTCCAGCACGTCCATACTAGCGACAGGGCTCAGATCGAGGTCGACGGTCTGGTAGATGGTGCTCGAACTCGTTTCGCCTCGGCCGTCCATGACCAGTACCGCGTCTGCGGCGTAATCACTAGCGACCACGGCCATCGCGGCATGGCAGTCGTGGTGTGGGAGGTAAACGATCTCACTGGGCCGAAGCTGGCGCAGGGCCGGCGCGTCCAGCAGCGCCTTGGCGGTTTCCCGCAGTACAGCCAGGTCGGGATCCAGCGCTGGGTCCCACCCGAAGGCTACAGCACCCACGTCGGCCAGGGAGATCCCGGCGCGTCGCACGCAATACAGAACCGACCGCACCGGTGCCGCCCGGTACGCCAGCTTTACGCGGATAAGGCGTTCCTCCTCGGCGAAGGCAATCAATTCTCCGTCCTTAAGCAGGCAGGAGGACCCGTCGTGTCCGAACCCGCCGCCGATGCCCAGCGTGTACATTTATCCGCCTCAGAGAGTTATCCTGTTGCCGCCGGGCAGTACTCCATGGCCGCGACGAATTACCGTGGATTGGAGGAAAGTACCGAATGACGGGCTGGGATGATCAGGTAGAAAGCTGGACGGTGCATGCCCGGTCCACGGGATCCGACCCATTCTTTTGGGAGGTTAACCTTCCAACAGTGATGGAACTCCTTCCGCCGCCGCCATGTCAAGTGCTCGACGTCGGAGCCGGTGAGGGACGGCTGACTCGGGCAATGACTGCTCGCGGTTACAGCGTGTTCCCCGTGGAGCGATCGCTCGGCATGCTACGGGCACTCCAGGTTGAGGACGGTAATCGGGCCGCGCTGAACGGCGATGCCTGTGCCCTGCCGATAAGGCCGGGCAGTGTCGATTGTGTGGTGTCGCTGATGGTGCTGATGTCGATCGCCGATGCGATGTCGGCGGTGCGCGAGGCCGCACGAGTGCTGCGCGACGGTGGGCTCGCCGTCTTCGCTGTCCTGCACCCACTGGTGACCTGCGGGCGCATGGGCGACGACGGCGACCTGAGGGTGAGCGACTACGGGAATTGCTCACTCCCTGCTCCCCGTCGCGTGCAGCGACGTGTGCCGCTAACGTACGAGCACTTCCACCGGCCGATCGGTACATACCTGTCCTGGTCGATCGACGCCGGCCTGACGCTCGAGGCAGTAGTCGAGCCGCTGCCGGGCGCGGAGCAAGTCGCCGCGCACCCGCGGTTCCGCCGCTGGGCAGGGGTTCCCAACATGTTGCTGTGGACAGCTCGTCGGCGTGTGTCTAGCCCCTAGAGTGGACTGCATGCTGCACCCCAAGACGCTTCGGCTCGTTCGTGCGGGCAGCTACGCCGCCTTGGCCACGGTCACCCCAGAAGGCGCGCTCTCATGTCACATGATGTGGGTTGGCTGCGACGACGATTTTCTCTACGTAAACACTGAGGTGGAACGGTACAAGTTCGGGAACATGCAGGTGGGTGACCCAGTAGCGCTGATGATATTCGAGTCGTCGCGGTCCTGGGTCGAGGTACGCGGGACAGTCGTTGGCCATATCTACGGCGATGCAGCGCTTGCCCAGCTTGACGAGCTTTCGATGATCTACAACCACCGGCCGTATGGGAAGCGTATCGACAGCCCTCGGGTGATTTGCCGCATCCGTCCGGACCGCGAATTCGTGTATCTCCCGTCGACTTCCCGAGCCAGCGATGAATCGGCTACTGGATCGGCAGCATCCTGACCATCTGGTCGTCGAACTAGACCGACCAGTGCGACCGGCGCGCCGGGGTGAAGTGTGACCCGAACGCGCCGCCCGCGACGCCTTGGCCCGCACCCGCCTGGCGTAGCCCAAGACCGGCCCCAAACGGCCGCTTCCTCGAGGCCAAGCGGCCGCGAACGAGAAAGGCGTGTCTTCGTGCAGACCGAGTTGCAGCCACAATGGTTGGCCCAAAGAGGCAGGCAGAGCCATTTTCTTCGAGTACGCAACGCATACAGCGGTAGAAGCCTCATGGCGGCAGCGGCCTGCGGATGGCAGCGACCTGCCGGCTCCAGTTGCTGACGGCGACGACCTTCACGATATCGCCGGTCTTGGGTGCTTGAACGAGGTACTGTCGGCCGCTCCGGTCGGTGCCAATGTACATGCCGACGTGGCGCGGCCGGGACATCGTGCCGTCGGAGCCGGGGATGAAGATCAGGTCGCCGGGTCGCATCGCCGCCAGAGAGGGAACGGCGACGCCGGTGTGCACCTGGTCGGCGGTGACCCGGGGAATCTGCACGCCGCCTTCGGCCCAAGCGGCCATCATCAGGCCGGAGCAGTCGTAGCTGTCGGGTCCTTCGGCGCCCCAGACGTAGGGCTTGCCTCGCTGAGCCAGCGCGAAGGAGAGCACGGCCCGAAGCTGCGGGTCCGTGGGCAGTACGAAGCCTTCGGGGAGGCCCTCGTCGTCCAGGGGCGGCAGCCCGTCGCCGCCGTCGCTGGTACAGACGATGTCCAGCCCGTCGCTGATCACCGCAACCAGCTGCTCAGCCTCGGGCTGCCACTTCGCGTACGCGTCAGGGAACGCCGAACGCTGCACTGCCTGCGCGGCCTGGGTGAGCGGCATGGTCTGCCAGCCGTCGACCTCGACCAGGTGCTCGTAGAACTTTCGGGCGGCGTATCGGGGGTCGAGGATCTGCTCGGGGGTGCCCCAGCCCTGGCTGGGGCGCTGCTGAAACAGGCCAAGCGAATCGTGGTCGTTGTCCGCGCCGAGGTGGCCGAGGTTGCGCAGGGTGGACTCCTGCATCGCGGTGGCGACGGCGAACTCCCAGCCGTAGCGCGGCACGTGCATCTCGGCGCCGACGGCGACGATGGTGGCAGCGTTGCCAACCTGCTCGGAGGTCCAGGAGCCCTGGGTGGGCCAGTCCCGTGGCGAGGCTGTCGCGCCGGGCGAGGCGCTGGGCGGACTGATGGTGCAGGCCGTGGCAGGGCTCGCCCCGAGTACCGACAGGGTGACGAATACGACCAGGGTCAGCGGTGCCAGGAGAACGGTGGCGAGCCCGCCGGCGAGGATCAGCGACCGGCGGCTCATCGCAGGCCTGCTTGGCGGATCTCGTAGCCGGTGACCCGCCAGCCTGGGCCGTCTGGGCCGCCGCGGCGCAGGGCGCAGTCGATGACGCTGCGCTCGGTCCAGCCGCGCCAGCCGTCCTCGCCCACGGGGGTCGCGGTCACCCGGATCGTGCGCCGGGCGGTGATTGCGTTGTCCGCCGGCTGCGGTAGGTCGGCGAAGGGCTCCACGACGGTGTTGAGGTGGACGCGGTGACCGGCCCAGGTCGCCCAGCGACCGTCGCGGTCGGCGGCGGCGCTCTGGCCTGCCAGGGTGCTGCTGGCGAAGCGCATGGCCCGCTGGTAGGCGTCGCCCGGGCCCGCGTCGCGGCGGGTGTCGGCGCTGTAGAGGGCCATCACGAACCGCGGGCACACCTGCCCCGCATCGGCGTACGAGAAGCCGGGCTGCGTCGGCGGCGGCACCGGGGCGGCCATGCCGACCGGTCCGAGGCTGGCCACGGGTCTGCTGTTGCTCGGCTTGGCTGACGTCGGCTGTGCGCCGGCGGCGCAGCCGGTAACGGCCAACGTCAGTGTCACTGCCGCTGCTACTCGGATTCGCGCGTCCATGGCCACGACGGTGTCGGGTCGCCGGGGCCGTTACCGCTGCCGGCCGCCGCTGGAAACGGTGGTAACGGAGGCGGCCACTCCAGCATCAACGCTGCCGTCAGCCCCGCCTGGTCAGGGTCCATGGCAGATGCCCGACTGGGGCGTCCTGACCTTCGGGAGACCTGCTGTGCTTGCTCACTACCTGACCACCGCCGCTGTCCTTGTGGAGGCGCAGATCGGTGCCGCCGCGGACGTCCTGGCCGCCCCCACTCCCCCGCCGGCGGCCCCACCCGGCCTGGAGGCGACCGGGAACCTGTTCCTCGGCTGGATGAAGTGGATTCTCATCGTCGCCGGCGTCGGCGGCCTGTTGGTCTGCGGGATCATGATGGCCGTCGGTCGCCGTAACCGCTCTGCGTTCGCCGCCGACGGCGCGGCCGGCATCCCCTGGGTGCTGGCCGGATTGACGTGCGGGGCGGTCGCGGCCGTCGTGGTCGGCGCGGTCCTGCCGGGCTGAGCAGTGACCTACGACGTCATCACTCGCGCCCGCCGCATCACGCGCCGCCGGGTCATCGCCGCTTGCGTGACCGCAGCGGCGGTGGTCGGTGCCGTGACCGTCGCGGTGGTGGTCGGCGCGGACCCGAATCAACCTGTCATCTCACCGGCGGGTCCGGGTACGCCAGCCCGCCCCGACGCTGGCGCCGCTACCGCTGGACCCGCAGACCTGCCCAGCGACCTGGGTTGGGCCAACGTGGCGGGCGTCTCCGTACCGGTGTCAAGCCAGTCTGGTCCTCGCCTCACCAGCGAAGGCCAGGCGCGCGGGTTCACGCACGACCGTGCCGGCGCGGTCCTCGCCGCAGTGCACATCGTCGTACGCGTCACCCCGCAGGTCGGTCCCACCGTCTTCGGCCCTACGTTGCGCACCCAGGTGGTCGGAACGGACGCGGCCGCGATGCGGGTCCAGGTGGCCCAGGCGTACGACGAGCTGCGCGCTCCGTCGGGAGTGGCGTACGGGCAGCCCATCGGGCACCTGTACGCCACCCTGCGGGGCTACCGGATTCTCAGCTATACGGACGACGAGGTGACCCTGTTCCTGTTGACCGAGGCTCCGGACGTGTCCGGGACGCCGGTGGCGGCCAGCACGGAGCTGCGCCTGCGCTGGACCGGCGCGGACTGGGCCCTGGTAGCCCCAGCGGGCGGCACCTTCGATCAGGCGGTCACAGCGGCGTCGCCCGCCGAGGTGACCACCTTCCTACCCTTCATCGCTGGCGGGTGAGTCATGCCTTCGTGCAACCCCTTCATCCCTCTGACCTGCACCGGGATCATCCCCGGCGGCTCGGCGAATCCCGCCGACATAGTCAGCAACACCATGGTCAACACGGTCCTGTCCGGCCTGGCCGCAGCCGTGCGGGAAGGCATTGAGTGGGTGACGGTCCTGTTGACCAGCTGGATGCTGATCCCCTCGAACGATCTGTGCTCCACCAACGGCAGCGACCCGAGCCAGTGGACAGCCGACTGGATCACCCAGTGCAACGCCGGCAGCGGCCCCGCCCAGGAGCTGCGCTCGTTCATGCTGCCCATCACGATCCTGCTGCTGGCCGGCGGACTGATCTGGCAGGGCATCGCCATCACCGTCAGCCGTAAGGGCGAGCCACTGCTGCAGGCGGTACGCGGCGTCTGGAACACCGCGCTGTGGGGCAGCATCGGCATCGCCGGCACCCATCTGGTGCTCAAGGCGGGTGACAGCTACTCCATGTGGCTGCTGAGCAAGGCCGTCCTCGACGACTCCAACAAGCCACCCAACGAGGCGATGAGCGAGGCCTTGGGTGCGCTGATGCTTCCGGCGGCCAATGTGGCCCCGTTCGTGATGATCCTCGTCGGTATGGTCGTCATGGCCGCCGCTCTCCTGCAGACGATCCTGATGGTCTTCCGCGAGGGATCGGTGGTGATCCTGGCGGGGCTGTTCCAGCTCGCGTCGGCGGGCACGGTGACCCGCGGTACCAGCGGCATGTTCCACAAGACCCTCGGCTGGTCGCTGGCTTTGGCCCTGTACAAGCCGGCCGCGATGTCGGTGTACGCCACCGCGTTCATGATGATGCGCGGCAACAGCCGGGACTGGCTGATGGGCCTGGGCATGCTGGTGCTGTCAGTGGTGGCCCTGCCCGCCCTGATGAAGTTCTTCACGATCTTCACCGGTCATGTCGCCTCAGGCGGCGGTGGCCTGGGGATGGTCGGAGCCGGTGCGGCGGCGGGTCTGCATGCCGCGTCGTCGGTGCGCGGAGCAGTCGGTGGTCACAGCGCCGGCGACCACGCCCGCTACATGGATTCCCAGGGACCTGGTAGCGGCGGCCGAACCGGTGGTGGCGGACCGACCGGGGCCATGCCTACCCCTTCGACACCGTCACCGGGTGGCGGCTCCGGCGGCGGGACCGGTAGCGCCCCGAAGGTGGTCAACGGCACGGCCACTACCGGCGGTGCGCCCGGCCCGGTGACGCCCACCACCACCGTGCCGGCTGGCACCGGC
The DNA here is from genome assembly GCF_900091515.1 of Micromonospora purpureochromogenes. Classification (NCBI taxonomy): domain Bacteria; kingdom Bacillati; phylum Actinomycetota; class Actinomycetes; order Micromonosporales; family Micromonosporaceae; genus Micromonospora; species Micromonospora purpureochromogenes. Next base: position 4,475,664 of record NZ_LT607410.1, read on the forward strand.
GCCACGGCATCCGCTGGTGCGGCCGCCGGCGGAGGCGCAGCAGCCGGGGGCGCGGCCGCTGGCGGGGGCGCGGCCGCCGGGGGTGGCATGGCGGCGGCCAGCGCGGCCGGAGCCGCCACCGGACCGGCGGCGCCGGTCGTCATCGGCGCCGCTGTGGTGGCCCAGGCCGGTGTGACCGCAGCAAAGGCGGGCGCGAGCACCGCCAGCTCCGCCATGCAGGAAGGGAGCTCACCGTCGTGAGCATTGACCAGGCGCAGGTGCGCACCTACGGGGGTTGGCGGCGGGCGCGGGGCATGGGCCTGTTCGGCCTCGGACCGATGCAGACCTTCGTCGTCCTCGCGGCGATCACCGTGCTGATCATCTCGGGGTCGATGGGGCTGCGGGCGCTGGCCATCTCCGCCGGACCGTGCACGCTGCTCGTGGCGCTGCTGGTGCTGCGGTGGGACGGGGTGCCGGTATCGGCCGGGATCGCGCAGCGGGTGCGGTGGTTGGTCGGCACCAGCCGCGGCTACACCTCGTACCGCTCCGGGGTGATGGTCGCCGGCCAGCACGCCTGGCAGCTGCCGGGCGTGCTGGCGCCCACCACCCTGCTGACGGTCGACGATCAGAGCGGTGGCGGGTACGCGGTGGTCTACAACAAGCGGTTGGGAACCATGACGGTGACGCTGCGCTGCGCGGCCACCTCGACCTGGCTGGCCGACCCCGAGGCCAGCGCGGCGTGGGTGGCCAACTGGGGCGGATGGCTGGCGAACCTGGGCTACCTGCCGATCGTCGACCACGTCGCGGTCACCGTGGACACCGCGCCGGATCCGGGCTCCCGACTCGCCGACCATGTCAGCCGGCGGATCGTGCCCCACGGGCCTGCGTCGGCTCGACGGGTGCTGCAACGGCTGGTGGAGGTGTCCCCGGCAGCCGCCGCCGACGTGGAGACCCGGGTGTCGGTGACCTTCAAGCCCGGCGCCTCCCCCAGCAAGCCCAAGAACCTCGACGAGGCGCTGGAAGAGATCAGCCGAACCCTGCCCGGCCTGCAGGACTCCCTGGGCAGCTGCGGCCTGACCGTCCTCGGCCGGGCCACCGCGGAGAACATCTCGGCCATCGTGCGTACGGCCTTCGACCCGGCCAGCCGGGGCGACGTGGCCCGGCTGACCGCGACCCCCGGGCTTGACCTGAGTCGGTGGGTGGACTGGGACACCGCCGGGCCGGTGATGGCCGAGGAGCACCTCGACCGGTACGTGCACGACTCCGGCACGTCGGTGTCGTGGGCGTGGCACGAGGCGCCGCGCCAGCACGTGCATGCCGACGTCCTCGCTCGCCTGCTCGCCCCGGGTCCGTACCCGAAGCGGGTGTCGCTGCTGTACCGGCCTTTCCCTGCTGGAGAGGCGGCGCGGATCGTCGAGAGTGAGGTCAACGCCGCGGCGTTCCGGGCGGCGTACAACCGGGCGCAAAAACGCGACGAGTCCGCCCGGGACCACGCCGACCGGGAACGGGCCCTGCAGACCGCGCGGGAAGAGGCGACCGGCTCCGGGGTGGGCCTGATGTCGCTGTTCGTCACCACCACCGTCGTCTCCGCCGAGGACCTGGGCCGGGCCATCGCCGACGTCGAGTCCCGCGCCGACGTGGCCAAGATTCGGCTACGGCAGCTACGCGCCAGCCAGGCCGCCGGCTTCGCCACCACCCTGCCCTGCGGCGTCTGCCCGCCGCAGCTGGCCCGCCACTGGCCCCGCTGACACAGCCCGCGATCTGGAGAATCCGATGAAGAGCAGCACCATCGACGCGGCCGTACTGGCGCCGGCATGGGGTGTACGCGCCCCCGGCGCCGGCCGGGCCAGCCACGTCTCCCCCGGCATGGAATACCAGGGCACCACCGTGCAACTGTGTGGCCTCTACCCGTTCGTCGCCGGGTCCGGCGCGCCCACGATCGGGGTGCCGATCGGGCGGCACATGCTGTGGGGCGAGGTCGTCTGCCTCGACCCCCTCGAATGGCTGCGCGAGGGCCTGATCACCAACCCCGGCGTGTTCGTGCTCGGCCAACCCGGCGTCGGCAAGTCCACGGTGGTCAAACGGCTCATCACCGGCATGACCGGATTCGGCACCAGCGCGCTGATCCTCGGCGACACCAAGCCCGACTACACCCGGCTCGTCGAACACCTCGGCGGGCAGGTCATCCGGGTCGGCCGTGGCCTGGATCGGCTCAACCCGCTGGACTCCGGCCCGCTGGGCAGCGCCCTTGCCCGTATGGGCACCGCCGATGCCCGGCAGCTGCGGCTGGAGATCCGGGGCCGGCGGATGTCGCTGCTGCTGGCGCTGTGCGCCTTGGTACGCGGACAGGCGCTGAACAACACCGAGGAGATCATCCTCGGCCGGGCGATCGACCTACTCGCCGAACGTCTTGAGCGCGACCCAACGGTGCCCGACGTGCTAAGCCTGGTCGAAGTCGGCGCCGACGAGCTGCTCACCGCGGCCCGGGCGCGGACCGACGGCGAGTACCGCCGCCGCGTCGACCAGCTCGTGCCCACCCTGGCGCTGCTGTGCGAGGGCAGCCTGCACGGGGTGTTCGACGGCCCCACGACCAAGCCCCTGGACCTGGACGCCCCAGCCGTCAGCGTCGACATCTCCCAGGTCGCCGCCGCCGGCGAACAACTGGTAGCCGCCGCGATGCTGTGCACCTGGGCGTACGGCTTCGGCATGGTCGACGCCGCATCCGTGCTGGCCGACCAGGGCCTGGCTCCGCGCCGGCAATATCTCGGCGTGATGGACGAGCTGTGGCGGGCCCTGCGCGGCGCATCGGGGCTCGTCGAGCACGCCGACGCGCTGACTCGACTCAACCGGCAGCGAGGCATGGCCAGCGTGATGGTCACCCACTCCCTAGCCGACCTCGACGCCCTGCCCACGCCTGAGGACCGAGCCAAGGCGCAGGGCTTCATCGAACGATCCGCCATCAAGATCCTCGCCGGGCTACCGCCGCGCGAGCTGAACCGGGTCAACGAGGTGATCAAGCTGTCGGGACCCGAGCGGGAGCTGGTGGCGTCCTGGGCCGCGCCGGAAGCTTGGTTCGCCGGCTCCGTGCATCCCGGCCGGGGCAAGTACCTCATCAAGACCGGCGAACGCAACGGACTGCCGGTGTCGCTGACCCTGGTCGGCGAGGAATGGGAGCTCTACGACACCGACGCCGCGATCCGGCAGGTGCAGCCATGAACACGAGGCCCGTCGAGCCGCGCGGCAGCGCCGGCGGACCGCTCACCCCGTTCGTGATGCTCGGGCTGGTGTGGGCGGTGATCGCCCTGATGTGGCTGTCCTGGCTAGCCGGACGAATCGCCGCCACTGTGACCAGGCATCCCGCCACTGGACCCGGCTTCGGGTCCGCGTACCTGGAACACCTGCTGCATACCGACTGGGCCGCGCTGTGGCCCGGGATCTCCCCCACCGCGGTGGGCGTCGCCTACGCCGTGCTGCTTCTGGTCCTGGTCGGCCTGGGCACCCTCGCGGCGGTGTGGTGGCAGGAGCGCAAACCCGACGCCGAGGACCCGCTGCCGTCGCTGGCCGGCCCGGCCGAGGTACGGGCGATGACGCTGCCCGCCATGGCCGCTAAGGCCCGACGCCTGCGCCGGGTCCTGGCAGACGTGCCGGTGAAGGAGATCTCGGCCGAGTCGGCCGGCGTCGTCCTCGGCGCGCACCGGCGGCGGCGTGGCTCGGGTCCCCGCGTCTACTCCTCCTGGGAGGACGTCGTACTGGCGGTGATGGCGCCCCGCGCAGGCAAGACAACCGCGCTGGCGGTGCAGTCGATTCTCAATGCACCGGGGGCGGCCCTCGCAACCAGCAACAAGCCCGACCTGTGGGCCACCACGGCGGCCGCCCGGGCGGAGCACGGCACCGTGTGGGTGTTCGACCCGCAGTCCATCGCCCACGTGCCGCAAGGCTGGTGGTGGAACCCACTGGCCGCCGTGGAGGACGTCGAGGACGCCCACCGGTTGGCCAACCACTTCGTCCAGCAGGTCCGCAACTCCCAGGGCAGCGACGACTTCTGGATCCAGGGCGCGCTGGACCTGCTCACCTCCCTGATCCTCGCTGCGGCGATCGAGGGCCGCACGCTCACCTCAGTGCAGGCGTGGCTGTCGGACTCCACCTCCCGCGAGCCGGCCACGATCCTCAAGAGCCACGGCTTCGGAGCCTCCGCCCGAGCCATGTCCGGCCGCCAGGCCGGCGCACCGGAAACCCGCGAAGGGCTCTACGAGACCGCCCGCACCGCCGCGGCGTGCTTGGCCAACCCGACCATCATGTCCTGGGTTACCCCACCGGACCTACCGTTGCCGGCGCTGGATATCGAGGCGTTAGTCGAGAGCGCCGACACGCTGTACCTGCTGTCCAAGGACGGCGCGGGTGCGGCCGCACCGCTCGTCGCCGGCCTGACCGACCAGGTGCTCCGCGCAGCGGTCACCGTCGCCGAAGCGCACGGCGGCCGGCTCGACCCGCCGCTGGTCGCCTGCCTGGACGAAGCCGCGAACATCTGCAAGATCGCGGACCTACCGGAGCTTTACAGCCACTTCGGCAGCCGGGGCATCATCCCGCTGACCATCCTGCAGTCCTACCGGCAAGGCACCAGGGTCTGGGGCGAGCAGGGCATGGACGCGCTCTGGTCCGCCGCCACGATCAAGCTGGTCGGCGCGGGCATCGACGACGCCCGGTTCGCCGAAGACCTGTCCCGGCTCGTCGGCGAACACGACGTCACCGTCGCCTCGCGCACCCGTGACGGTCAGGGCCGTACGTCGTACCAGACATCGGTACGCCGGCAGCGGATCCTCGACCCCGCGCAGATCCGGGCGCTGCCGAAGGGCTCGGCGCTGTTGTTCGCCACCGGCGTCAAGGTGGCCATGCTCAACCTGCTCCCCTGGTACGACGAGCCCAGCGCCGAGCGGCTGACCGCCGCGGTCGCCGCCTCCACCGCTGAGATGACCCGTCGGGCGCAACGCACCCGCGCCGCGCGTCGGGACCGCATGGCGCAGCGCTCCTGGCGGGGACGGGCGGGCCAAAGCTAGCTTGGATATCGGAGGTAGGCCATGGGCGCACCTCGACTCAGTCATCCGACGCCCTCGATACGCGGTCTCGGGGTCGATCCCCAGCGGCTACTCGCGGCCGTCGAGGCCGCGGTAACGTACTACCGCAATCAGCTTGCATACGCTGACGGCCCTCGCGCCTATCTCGTCGATCGCGGTCTCGGTGTCGTTGTGCAGCGGGAGTGGCCGTGGCGGGTCGGGTATGCCCAACCCGGTTGGAGTTCGCTGACGCGCCACCTGCGCGCTGCCGGCTTCACGGCGGAGGAGTTGGTCGGCGCAGGCCTGGCGACCCGCGCCCGAGGCGACGCGGACCGGCTGCTTGACGTGTTCCGGGACCGGATCATGTTCCCCGTGCGCGACCCAGCCGGTCATGCGGTGGCGTTCCTCGGCCGCGCCGGCCCTGGTCCCGGGGATGGTGTGCCGAAATACATCAACAGCCCTGAGACTGCGATCTACGACAAGGGACGGCTGTTGTTCGGTGTTGCGGAGCAGCAGGACCGCCTCAACGAACGGTGGACGCCGGTCCTGGTCGAAGGGCCGGCCGATGTCCTCGCTGTGTGGCTGTCCTACTCCCGGTCGCGCCGGGCAGGAGCGGTGGCTCTCGCGCCGTGCGGCAACATGCTGACCGACGGCCAGGCCGCGATCCTGCGGGACCTGCCTGGTGCCGCGCGGGGCATTGTGGCGGCATTCGATGCGGACCCGGCCGGCCGTGGCGCAGTGGACCGGGCCTGGCAACTGCTCCGGCAGCAACGCTTGCCCGGCCCGTTGCTGGCGGCTGAGTTCAGTGCTGGCGCTGACCCGGCGGACCTGCTGCACCGGCCGAACGGCAGGGCTCAGCTGCGGGCCGCCCTGCAGTGGCGGGAACGGCCCATGCTCGACGCGGTGGTTGACCACCGCCTCGCCCGGCTCATCGAGCGGCACCCCCGATTATTGGAGGACATCGACGGCAGGTGTGCCGCGGTACGCGTCCTGGTGCCGCTGGTATTTGAGGCGGTGAGTCCGGACGAGGCGATCCGGGTGGCCCAACGCATTGTCGCTGGCACAGGGGCGGGGGTCGACACAGTCGCGATTGCTGCACTCGCGCACCTGGAAGACGCGCTACACGGCCCCCGCCAGCGTACCGAGCCCGCTGCGTAGCCTGGTACGAGCAGGGGACGGTCGCAGACGAGGCAGTGCCTGCCGTGCTTGACGATCTCGATGACGTTATTGACGACGTCGCGCAGACCAAGCTTTCGACTTCAGCGGGTAGCGCTCAAAGACTCGCGGAGGCTGGTACGACTTCAGCTTTGCGGGCGCTACGCCTCCAGTTCGCGCTGAATCTGGGTCGCCTCGGTTGACCCCTGCGCCGCCAGGTTGTCAACAAGCTGCCGGAGAATCAGCCGCTGGGCCTCCAGGTTCTCGTGCTGTTCCAGGACGGCGACACGCAGCCAGGCAGCGATGTATCGACTGTCGTGCAGGATCCGGGCCGCGTCGTCGCCGAGTATCCGCATGATCAGCTGCACCCCGGCGGGAGTGAAAGTCAGCCCCATGGAGCCCAGACAGATGATGAGTCGGTCGCAGAGGCTGGGGTGTGGGGCGTACGCGTCCATCCACCGCCTCAGGGCGTGTGCCCACTTCCGGCCTGGCCAAAGGGCCGCATCGGGCCGCTTGGGTAGAAGCGCCTTGTCGAGGTCCGCCTCGTCGCGCCGGTACGACCGGTCCTCACCTGGTCCTGGGACGTGCCGGGCTCCGGGAAGAAGACAGTCCAGGATCGTGGGCCAGACGGCGAACAGCCGCTGGCCCTGCTCCGGCGAGACGGCTTGTTCTGCAAGGGCGGCCACCAGCCCGGTCAGCTGCTCCGGCACAGTAGTGAACCCGTCCAGGTATCGATCAAGTAGCGCGTCGTCGCCTGCCAGGACGTTGCCCGCGACCCAGGCGTCCATCTCGCGGCGCCAGACGCTGGAACCGTGGTATTGGTGGCGAACCCACTCTGTCGGCCATGCCCTCAGGTCGTGTCCCACGAGCGTGGTCAGCGCGACTCGAGCCGCTCTCCCATGTTCGCAGTCACGTGCGGCTGCAGCCTTCATGCCGGGTAGAGCGTCAGCCGCCTCGACGAGAGCGAGCGTGACGTCCGGCTGCTGAAGTGCAGCTTCGAGCGGTTCCGTCAGCCGCAAGCGGGGCCGCTCGAAGCCATTCCACGGCCCAGTTCCAGCGTCCAGGAGCATCTCGTGGTACACCGCCATGCCTGCGGCGTGGTTCGCCTGCCGCGCCTCGTCCTCCCGGCAGGTATCCGTCCACATGGCCTGAAGGCCCCGCGTTAGACGGTTTCGCACCTGCCGTGACGTGGTCCTCGCCAGCCGTTCGACTGCCGTGGCTACCTCTGCGCGCGTGGCACTGCTCGCAGCCAGCAGGTCGTCGTTGAGGAGGATCATGGGCAGCGCGGTGGCGGCTGAGCGGTCGGCGCCCATATCCCAGCTCATGTCGCGACCAGACCGGTAGCTTTCTGGTTCCGGAGTGGTGCCAGTCGCGACATGGGTGAGCACCCCGACGGCCTCGGGAAGCAGTACTCGCTCATCGTTCTCGTCAGCAGCGGCCTGCACCACGACCGCTGCGGCGACGATCGCCTGCGCGTCATCGATGGTGTAGAGCGGGCTGGCGCCAGGCGTGTCGGCAATCGACTGCAGGGTCTCCTGGACCTGGGTATACAGCTGCGCGGCCCGTGGCTCGCTTGCCTGCCCGTCGCGAATCTTCATGGCAGCGAACATGTAGTTGCTCAAGGTGAGGCTTAGCGTCGCTGCTCGGCCACCGCCGTGTTCCAGTTGCTCCTGCACGTCAGCTGGTACGTCGAGCGATATCTCGACTGTGCCGGGCTGCTCGGTGGATGGGGTGGTCCGGTACGCCTCAGCGTCGAGGGTGAGTGCTCGACGGCGTGGAACTGACAGCCGAGGGTCGTCGCCCGGTGGGTTGCCTAAGGCTTCGCGCGATTTGGCCAAGAGCCGTTCCCCCAGAGCCTTCAGCGCCGCCTTGCGCTCGGCGTCACCAGTCAGCACGAGCCATGTAGCGATTCGGTCCGGAGTTACCCGTAGGGCCGCTTGGTCGTCAGCCGCCTGGCTGAGCCCGCTCTCGCCGACGACCCGGCCGATCTCCAGGTCCCACACGTCGGGGTGTTCGAGGAACGCGTCGATGATGTCGCCGGCCGCCGCCAGGTCCGAGACAAGCAGGGAATAAGCCACCGCGGGGAAGGCCACGCTCGTGCCAGCTTCCAGCACGTCGTCGAGGACGTCGGCCAGGGGTTGACTCTGGATCTGCGCCTTCGCCCACGCGCGCAGCGCCAAGAGAGCCGACATCGCGACGTAGGCGCCGTTCCCAGACCGCCGGTACCAGGCCCACGCGGTTGCAGGCCCGTCGTAGGTAACGGCCTCGTCCCAGTGCGGCAGCTTCAGCTGCAGGTGGATGACACTCGGCGGGCTGTCAAATGATTCCTCAACCCGGATGCGGGCGGCTGCGGCTGCATCGACGACCGCCCCGATCAGCAGCAGCCCGTGCTTGGGCGAGTTGGCCAAGAGCGCCGCAAACGGTCCCCAGTTCGGCCCAGCCAGCCCGAAGCCCAAGCGGAACGACGTGCGATGGGAATGGCCGCGTACGCCCTCCTCGTCCTCGTACCCCGACAGCTCCAAGCGTCGCCGTCTAGCCCTAGGGCGTGGGCGCGCCGGCCGGCACCCGGGGACATCAGGATCGAGCGTGAGGGGAAGATCAAGGTAGTAGGTTCCGGCGACCTCGAGCAGGAGGTCGGGGTTGTCCCGTGCCAGCGCTGACGCCACCTCCGGGTCCTCGGCCACCACGTCCAGGTCGTCCCCTCGTGCGCGGTCCAGCAGCGCGCGGCCTTCCGCAGAGAGATACCCCCCGAGCAGTCCCACCACCGCCAGAGCCGACTCGTATCGGTCGCCGTACGAGTCCTCGCGCGCCCACGTGGCGACGGCTGCGCTCAACACCGTGGGATCAGGGATGAAGGTGGCCGCACGGCGCTCGTTGACCTCAACACTCACGAGCCAGCGTTGAATCAGATGGGTCGCGGCAACCGTCAGCCGCTCGGGTAGGCGGTCAGACAGCAGGCCGAGGAGCGCCACCACTGGTGCAGCAAGCACGTCATCAATCAGAAGTCCCGTGCCGTCCGGCTCGTGGCGTGACGTGGTGGCGTAGCGGCCGGTCACGTCGACGAGCTTGTTCAGGCCCGCGCCATCGCCTGCCAGCAGCTCAGGTGCCAGCGCCGCCAGCAGGCCGCCCGGGCTCCCTATGGAGACAAGCGCTTCAAACGGGACCTCATCCCAACGGCTCCCGTCCCGGGCGGAGAGGTCTCGGCGGAGATCGAGGATCTCCGCCCACACCCGGCGGATCTCAGCGGCGTCGCCCACCTCGGTCTCGGCGAGTTTTCGCTGGATCGCCAGTCTCACCGCCCGAATGAGCGACCGCGGGGTGCTGGCCGCCGCCAAGAGGGTGGAAGCGTCGTCATCGCCGAGCCGCATGGCTGCGGCGTAGTCCGCCAGGACGTCGTGGGCGAAACGGTACGTGGAACTCTTGCGCCTGAGGATGTCGTCGCTGACAAGTCCACTCACGGCGGTGCCGTCCACCCCAGACAGGCGGCTGGTTCCCGTGCCCGCGATGACCGCTTCCGCCAGCGTGCTCCACGCGACGTCACGGTCATGCGCCGAACCCTGCCCGGGCACCAGTCCCTCGCTCCGTCGTACGACCTTCTCGTGCACGAGGGCGATGACGTCCTCTTCCCCGAACGCTTCACCCTCCTCAGGCGAAGCCTGAGAACGGACCATGAGATCGACCAGGTATGGCCGGCGTAGGAGCCGCTTGCTCCGAGGATGGCGCAGCAGTGGTGCCAGGGCGGGGAAAGCGACGCTGACCTCGTCGACTTCAAGGTCCGAAAGCTCATCGAGCTTGATGTGGGTCTTCAGCCGATCCCCGAGCCGCTCGGTGAGGGGCGCAGTCGCGTCGGCCCGGCTCGTGATTACAACCGTCCACGGCGGCGAGGTCACCCCGTCCGTTGGCGCCGCTCCGAGCAGTGACTCCAGCAGCCGTCCCGAATCGGTCAGCGCGTGCTCGGCCCCGTCGATGAGCAGTACCCGGGGGCCAGTCGTGGGCGCAGAGGCAAGCACCGTACCGAGATGGGACACCCCAAGTTCCTGCTGGACCGTGGCCAGCGTGTCCCCACTGCGTGTCGTCAAGTTGATGGCCACGACCGTCGCGTCGTCACGAAGTCCTTGGACTGCGTGGCGGGCCAAGACCGACTTGCCGACACCGGCCGCTCCGGACACGAGCACAATGCCACCGCCAATGGCCTCGGCGAGCGCTTCGGCCGCCGTCGCTCGCTCCAGCCGCAGAGTCCCCCCCATCTGGTCCACGGTCTGGGCAAGTTCCTGGCGGGAGGCGTCAAGGATGCGTCCAAGCTCCACCTGGTGGCGCGGATCCGCCGTCAGCGGTATGCCACGGGTGAAGAGCGCCGCCCGGACCATAGGGGCCTCAATGACCCCTGCGCTCGGCCCCCAGGTTTCCGCCAGCGTTCTTAGCTCGGAGAAGACGGCGTGGGCCCCCTGCCCGCCAGACGGCAGGATCGTCGCCAATCGGCTCTGGGCTTCCAGCACGTCGCGGCCGTCGTCACTCACCTCGAAGATCCATACCCGCAGGTACTTGAGCAGCTTGTAGGTCAGCTCGTCGATCTCCGCGCCGTCCAGGCTTCCGCCGCGCGCCCTCAGGACATTGGTCATCGCGTCCTTGACATGCCCGTACCGCGTTCGCACTTCCTTGCCTGTGGCGCCGGGGACCAGTACGCCAAGGAATGTCTCAGCGGTGGCGTGGGATCGGGCCAGATCTACTAGTCGCTTAAGTTGGTCTAGCGGCCCCCGCGGGCCCGAGGCTGCGAACCCAAGCTGCAAGCGCCCATCGGCGAGCGCTTCGCGCTGCTGCAGCATGGTATCCAGGCACTGGCCCAACGCATCGACGAAGGCGGTGTCAGAAGCGCTGGGCGAGGCCGTTCGCTTGATCTGGAAGTCGATGCCGGTCTCAGCCGTGTCGGTGCGCGACCGCAGCACGAGATCGTCGAGCGCGTTCCCGGCGACGCGGCGCTGAAGAGCCACGGTCGTTGGCGGTGCGCTCAGCCCTGGAAGCAGATCACCGGTCAGCAGCCGAGCCAGCGCTACGGCGCCAAGGCTGTACTCCTCGACGGTGCCGGCGCCGCCCGTGGCCTCCGGAGATACCTGGTTCTGCGGTGGTTGCGCTGTCACGGTCTGGGCTTCCTCATCGCCGCCACACCTGCGGGACCTCGACCTCCGGCATCACGCCGGGTTGACTCCAGCCCGGCGACGACGCGTCGGCCAGCCATCCCGCCCACCGGCTAATGACCTCATCCAGGTCCTCACCGGTCAGCCTCGTGAACGGCCATGCCACTTGCAGCACATCCATGCCGGACGACAGCGCACCGGCGGACTCCGGTCCCGGCCCGAGTGCGAACGGAGCCAACGATGACGTTCTTGCCGTCAGGGGGTGCTGCATGAACGCGAGCTCGTACCAACCGAACCGTCCCTCTTCTAGGGCGTCGCAGTACCAGAGAGCATGGCTCCGGCCCTCGTAGCCGTAGCGATTGCATGGGATCCGCAGGCTAATGTCGGCCACCGCGATCACGTCGAAGGGCGGATGACCCGGTCGGCCCCACGGGTCGGCGGACGTAGCCGTCGGCGAGATCATCCGGACGGTTGCCTCACCCAGTCGCATCGTCCACTGGCCGTCCCGGGAAGCCACCGTCGGGGGAACGGCTGCGGACGGCGCAGCCTCCGACAACGCTGCTCGGATTGAGCCGAAGATCCCCGTGTAGTTCTGCCGGGCCGCATTGAGCAGCCGCGCTCGTCGCTCCGACTCACTTACCGCCTGTGAGGCAGAGCGCTCGTCCTCGGCCCGCTTGCCCACGTGCTGATGATGAGCCGCTTGCAGCCGGGACAGCCCGGGTGTGGGCGCCGGGACCAGGACGCCCGCCAGGCGCCGTTCAAGGTCCGTGCCGGCCGGGCGCGCCTCAGCCTGCTTGTACAGGCACTCCATGATCATGGCCGCCAGGGTGACCGGCAGGTTCTGCAGGAGAGCCGGTGTCTGGTGAAGGTGCTGCTCGCGCAGATCGGGGATGTCGGGGCCGGCGAAGGGGCGCCGTCCCGTCACCAGTTCGTATGCGATGACCCCGAAGGCGTAGGCGTCGGTGGCGCTCGTGGCCCGTTCATCACGCCACTGCTCAGGCGCGGCGTACGACGGGGTCTTGGCGAACTTGCGGGTATCCGGCGCCGTGGTGGCGTCGGCGAACCGGGAGATCCCGAAATCGGCGAGGCACCACCGGCCGTCCACCAGGAGCACGTTCTCTGGCTTGAGGTCACGGTGCACCACGCGCCCCGACAGGTCGCCGAGCGCCTGGGCAATGTCCGTCAGCACGCCCACCCCCGCGCCTGTCCCGATACCTCCGCCGCCAGCCTCATCCAGCAGATCCCGGAGCGACTTCTCCGCGCGTGGCATGACGATGACCCAGGCGTCGTCGGTCTCGCCCTGGTCGATCACGGGCACGATGTTGCGGGCGGCCCCCAGGTCAACAAACAGCAGCTCGCGCTGCGCTCCGGGAAGCTTGCGGACGAACTTGATCGCCCCGTCCTCGCCGTCGCAAGTGGCGGCATACACCTGGCCGAAGCCGCCGCCCCCGAGGCGTTCCCCGATTTTCCACAGCCTCTTAAGTTGGACCGAAGTTCCTTGCATCAAGATCGTGCTCTCATGAGTGCTTGAAGCTGACAATGTCGTCGCCCTGCCCGACCGGTACCGGCCGTCCGAGCTGATACCGGTCGCCGGGCAGCCGAACGAACGACGGGTGCTCCCGCATGATCCGCTTGAGCCCCGCCGCCGTGGCTCGCTCGCCGCCGGTCATGTTCATGACGTCGCGCAGCTCGCCGGGCGTCATAGCATCCCCGCTGCGGGCCAGCGTACGGGCGCAGCGCTCCGTAGGCGACTCGTGTCGCCAGGACGGGTCATGCACCGTCACGAGCTCAGCGCGCAGCTCCGCGTACTCGGCCATGTCAGTCAAGATCTGACTGACGTACGGGCGGGCACGGTCGAGCATCTGGGTCGCTCCAGCGCGCAGATCCGCACGCGCCCGCCAAAGCCGTCGCCCCACCAGCGCAGTAACCATCATGGCGACGGGCACGGTCCACGGGAAGCGCCGCCCGAGCCTCACGAGCCCTCCGACGCCGGCACTCGCCAGCTGGGTGCTCATGATCGCGAAGGCTGCCCGGTCGATCTGCTCGCCTTCCAGAGCCGCCGCCCGCCGGAGTGCCTTAGCGGTGTCCGTCCAGTCTCTGGCCTTATTGGCGTACCCGAGCCGGTAGAACACGCGGTCCCGCGTGATGATGGCGGCTGGTCCGAGGAAGGCGGCCACGGCCAAGCTCGGCCAGTCATCCGGGTCACCTGCTGGCTCCGGCTGGCGGATGCCCTCGATCTCCGGTCGTAGATACTCCCCGATGGGCAGATCGACGATCCGGAACATCGGTGCAACGCGTTCTCTCCAGACTGCCGTCGCCGCCTCCATGTCGACGCCCATCTTCCGGGCGATGCGGTCCAGGTGCTCATCGATCTCGCCGGGCACGTGCTCCGCGATGAAGCACGGCACCCGGCCCGTGAGCACAAGCCGGGTAGCCAGCGACTGATGGCCGGAGCCCGCCTCCATGCAGCACGCCGTCGCGATGGCGTTAGTGTCGAGCACCGCCACCAGCTGCGGCTCGCTAGGGGCGTGCATCAGGTCGGGCCGGAGCCGCCACGGGTGAGGGATCTCGCGGCTCGCATCGGCGGGGACAAGCGCACCCGGCTGCGCCAGGCTCGCACCGAGCACGCGACGGTCCTCAAGGTCCACGCGCTCAGCCTGCCAGAAGGGTCCGACAACCTTAGGTCAGGTTCCGGATCCTCCTCGGCGCCCTCGAACTCCGCTTCGAAGTCCATTGCACCGACAGGGTGCGGCGAAGCCGAGCGTCGAGGCGCCCGCCAGTGCGACGTCCGCGACTCACGCACATGCCGAGGGTCGCGCGACTTTGCCGATGAGTGGATGCGGTGAATGGCATTCGGTCAGCGGGTCGATCGGACAGTAAGCGATCATGGGACCGTGGACGAGCGACAGCGCCAGTGGCACCTCGAGCAGTTGCATCGCCGTCGGTCGGTGATCGGGCTGCCCATGGTCGCGCTCCGCCACCATGCGTACCTGAATCCACCGTCGACAGAACATTGTTGGCGTCGCGAGCCGCGTGCGGTTGGGATCGGCGTCGGTGATCGAGCCGTCGCATTATGGGATCACCATGCCGCCCATGCGCGTCTACTGACCCACCATGGGGCAGGCGCTGAGGACCGGGCCGTGGTCATTCTGGGTGGCGCACGTCCGGCGAATTTCATTCAGCCCCTCCCGGACGGTCAGGTGCTGCTCGTTGACGCCCGCACCCGAGGCACGGCCGAGAGCGCCGAGGTATGGGACGCCGCGGGCACCTGGGTGCGTAGCGGGCACTGCGGTGATGCTGTCGAGCATGTCCTGGCCACGCCGAGCGGTGACTTCTGGGTCGGCTACTTCGACGAGGCCGCAGCATCGGGCCGCGGTCTCGGCGGGCACGGCCTGGTTCGCTTCGGCGCCGACCTGCAGCCTCGGTGGCGTTACCCCTTCAACGCCGACCTGCCCCGCATCGATGACTGCGAAGCGCTGAACGTCCATGAGGAAGCCGCCTACGCCTCGGTGTACAACGCCCAGCACCTCATCAGCGTCCGCGGTTCGCACGGCGTTGACCACGGCAAGACACCACACGGCGGAGCCGCTGCCGTGCTCGTCGACGGCGAGCGTGCGGTGCTGATCGGAGGCTATGGCGCCGACTACGATCTGGCCACACCCCTCAGCATCGACGCTCAGGGTGTTCAGGCGGCCGGCCCGCAGTCCCGTCTGGTTCTGCCCGACGGCATGGAGATACGAAACGCGCGCTGGACCTGCCGTGGCCCCGAACTGCATGCCGTCATCGACGGCTCGTGGTACCGCGCAAGCCTCAACGACTTCCACCCCGCAGCCTGAACGGGCCGACAAGAACGGCCGAACCTGCCGCTGATCGAGTGCCTGACCGTCGGCTGGACCGCTCGATTGGGTACACGGACATAACGCCGACAGAGCGCGACGACTCGGGCCACTTGCCTCCGGGCGGATGACGGAGGACGTGACGGTGCGCCATGAGCATCACGTCTTTCACAACCCTCCGTCGTCGACACCGGCGCAGGTACACGCCGCGCTCGACCGCGGCGATCTGTCTGCCGCGCTGGATGCCATGGTCGGCACCGCACTGTACGGCGACGGAGACTTCAAAGAACTGCAGGAACTGCATCTTCGGTTGCTCGAACACGAGGATCACCAAGTCAGCGCCCTCGCGGCAACGTGCCTGGGGCATCTCGCGAGGGTCTACCGCCGACTGGACGAACGTCGGGTAGTCGCCGCCCTGCGCCGAGCTCGGGCGCTGCCACACACCAGCGGCACCGCTGACGACGCGCTGGAGGACATCCAGATCTTTCTCCACCCGCGGCGCGCACGGTGGCGCCGACGGGTGTGGACCGCGATCCGCCCATGGGCGTGGATCTGACTCGAACGCGGCAGTGCCGTGGTGTGCGCGCGAGCGGTGCACAACGGCCCGCGGCGGAGCGCTTACGGCGGTCAGCTCTGCTGGTAGTTCACCGCGGCGAACCCGCAAGGCTGGTGCAGGTGCAGGTAGTAGGCGCCCTCGCCGTAGTCGTCCAGGTCCGCGCCGCCGATCAGACCCACATAGTCCATCGGTTGGCCGCAACCGGGGCAGTCGGCGTGCTCAGCGTCCTGGATCCAGTCGGGCCGGCCGCCCAGGGTCGAGCCGCCCCGATTCCAGGCGCTGGCCTGGTAGGGGCTCGGCCGGGCCGGGCCGAGGACCGGCGTCAGCGCTGGCGGGTCCTCCGGTTCAGCGGTATCCGGGAGGTAGCTCGGGCCGGTGTTGCCGGTCCACCAGGTGGTGGCGCCGGCCGGCGTGACCTGGCTGTACAGCGTCGTATAGCAGGCGCAGAAGTGGCAGGTCTCGATGACCAGCCGGCCGGACCAGCCGGTGTGTGACATCGCGGCGCCGACGGCAGGTTCCGTGGTGTCGAGGTCCGCGGCAGTCCACAGCGGCGACGCGCACCACGGACAGGTGGGGCCGTCCGCGCGTCGCGGTGTTTCGCGCATCACCCACCGGTACGCGGTGCTGCCGCACAAGTCCCGTCGGCTGCCGTCCAAGCCGACCGTCCAGTCACCCTCACGCGCGTAGCTCAGCACACTGATGTGCAGCTTGTCCGCGCCGGCCGGCGGTTGCGTCGACCAGCGACGCATGGCGCTCTCGGCGAGCGGGTTAGCACTGTGCGCCAAGACCAGGAGCAGGTGATTGAGACGGTCCGGCGTCCGGCCGCCGTCGATCCGCTCGATGACCCGGCGGACCACGCCGGCGTCCGCCGCCCGGTACAACTTCGCTGGCCACAGCACGTCGAGATCGAGCAGGGATCCGAGGTGCGGAGTCAGCCTCCCCGGATCGGTGTCCGCGATCACGCACAGCTCCTCGATGGCGTCGTCGTCCTCGGCGGCCACCTTCTTGATCAACTCCTCGATCATGAGGGGATGCTAGTCATGTCGATCAACCGGCCACGCAACGGACCGACGCCCACGATGCCGCAGCACGTCGGTGCCGGTGCCCTCATCTCGCCGCAACTCTGGCGTCGGTCCGACCTGTGGGGACAATCGGCGGAGAAGCGTCACCCTGTCCGTGGGCACGCACGCCGGCATCGCCGGCCCGGTGTCAGTCCCACCAACTCCACCAGTTCTCTGGCGCGGGCTCGGCTGGCATCTCCGGCGACGAGTGGTGTCGCGTCTCTCCGAGGTCGCCGCCCGCAGCGCAGTTGCGGAACGGGCCGTCGTCGCCGTACAGGATGGGCAGCTGGTGGTCGAGCTCCCTCAGCCAGGGCAGCATGCCGGTCATCTGCAGGCGGGCCTGTTCCCAGCCGTACCACAGGGCCGTCAGCCGGGTCACGGCTTCGTCGTGGCGCCACCACTGCTCGCACCAATGCCATCGGGTCAGCCCGACCTCGCCGACCGGGCGTGGGAAGGTCGGCAGCAGGTATTTGGTCACCCACTCCTCGACCGTCGAGTACAGCGGCGGCTGATCATCCCCGTCGCCAGCGTGGGCGCGTTCAGCTTGTGCCTGCTGCAGGTCGGCTACCTGCGCCGCCAGTCTCGCCACCTCGGCAGCGAGCTCGTCGAGCTGGGTAGCCGCGTCAGTGCGGGTCCGCTGAGGCGTGGTGGCCGTCATCGTGTTCTGCCTCGCATTGGCACCGCGGTGACCGCTGCCACGGGTTGCTTCCCGGAGACCGCGGGGTTGATCCGGGCTACGCGAAGCTTCGGGAAGGCCTGCGCCCAAGCCGGCGTCGCGAGCGCGTCAGCATGATCGAGCGCAGCTGCGGTTGCGACGACGTGATCAGCGTTGTCGTCGTGGAGCACGCTCGCCGACTGCCCGGCCGCGTGCTCGTCGACCAGGGTGCGGGGGTTGTCGACTGCCCCACTGTCGCTGACTCCCTCGCCGCGCTCGGCAGCCGCTCGGCTTTGCAGGTCGCGGGCCAAGGCCTCCTCCACGTGACCCTGCGCGAGACGGATCGCTTCAACCGGCCGCCCGTCGCCTTCGCCGGTCCTGATGGCCTGGTTCATCTCCGCGGCGAGGTCGCGAAGTAGCTGTACCGGATCGCCTGCGGGAAGCCTGCCCGTGGCGCGCCACTGGCGCTGCAACTCGTCGAGGGCTTCGGGCCGTACGTGCTCAGCCAGTTTCATTGCCTCCTGCCGGACAGCGGCGTCGAAGTCGTCGACCAACGTACGGCCACCCGGTGGCAGCGCGGCTGGCCCATCCTGGGTGATCCCCGGCCGGTCAGGCGTGCCGCCGTGAGCGCGAGCGCCGTGCTGGCGGCGGCCGGCGCGGGCATCGCGCTCCCACACCTCCCGGGCTGCCGCGCGCATGGCCTCAGCGATCGGAGTTCCGGCCTGCCTGTGGCGCTCATAGGCGGCCATCAGGTCCGGGCGGAACTGGCGCAATCGTTGCTCGGCGAACTCCGCAGCCCGCCGAGCTACCGGGTCGCTGCTGGCGTGGATCGTCGCGGTACGCCAGACGGCAGCGGCCTCGGCGAAGGTGGCCTTGTTGACCAGCCAGCCGCCGTCGAGCGACCCCGCCATCCGTTCGCGCTCCGCGCGTACCTTGGCTGCCAGTCGGTCGGCTTCGCGGCGGGCCGTCGCGGCGGCCTGGTCACGGTGGGCCTGGCGTTCCCGTTCGGCGGCCTTGTTCTGGATGCCGACGGCGGCCCAGCGGGCGCCGGCCTCGCCGACGGTCGCCATCGTCGCCAGCCCTTGCAGGAACTGCTGGCGGGTCTCGGCCATCGGGTCCTCGTGTTGCTGCGGGTGCGGCACGTGCACCTCCCTTGCCTGATTAGCGGCCGCGCGCAGCACGCCGGCCGCCTCCCACTGTCGGTTCGGGTGTTGGCATGGCAGTTAGCGGCAGCGCTACCGCCGGTTGCCGGCCACCCGCTACCAGCCGCAGCGCGGCGGCTGCGGCCCGGGCCGCCTCGGCCTGGTGGAGGCGCTGCTGGGCCTGCCGCAGCTGCTCGAGAGTGTCGGCGAGCCGGGCCAGGTCCATCACCAGCGCAAGGGCGGCCATCGCGTCGTCGTCGCCGGAGATGCGACCCATGAGCGCTACCAGCCGCGACATGGCGCGCATCTCCTGGGAACGGCTGGTGGAGCGAGAGACACGCCCGTACAGGTCCCGGGCCGCCCGGTCGAACGCTTCCGCTGCCCGGTGCAGTGGCCCGCGCCGGTCACCCTCGACGGAGTAGGCCAGGCTGGTCAGCAGATCAGCCGCGGCGACCGCGGTGGCCTGCGCCCGCCCAGGCACGGTACGGGCGTCGCGACGGATGTCGTTGGCGGCCGCCGTAACTACCTTGGCGGCCTGGTGCATCGCCTCGACCCGCTCGGCCCGGCCTACGGTCGGCGCTGTCGGCAGCGACGTCGGGGTGCCCCACCGCAGCCGCAGCTTCGGCAGGGTCATGTCGGGCGCCAACCGACCCCCGCCGAAATACACCGGCTGCCCGCCAGCGGTGCGCGCGCCAGGAAGCGCCACCGCGTACCCGGTGACGTTGCGAGGATCGGTGCTGCTGCGCCGGAGTCGGACCAGCACCCCTGCCTCGCGTAGCCGGGCGAAGAACTCCTCCTCGGAGGCAGCCGCGGCGACGGCCGCGCGTACGCGGCGGCGCAGCTCGTCACGGGGCGTCTGGGCGCGGCCGGTGCGGCGAGCCTTGCTGACCTCGACCGGGTGGGGGCGGCGGTGGGCGGTCCGGTCAGCCGGCGGTACACGGCGGTGCAGGTTGTAGCGGCGGGCGACGTTGTAGGTGGCCTTGACGCAGCGCGGGTAGTCGTTGCGCAACCAGTTCGTGCGTCCGTCCTCGCGCACCAGCGTGGCGACGATGTGCACATGGTCGTCGGCGTGCCGCATGGCGATCCACCGCAGACCCGGGTCGGTGGCGGTGGTGGCGACTCCGACCTCGGTGAGCATCTGCACCGCCATGTTCGCCCAGGTCGAGTCGCTGATGGTGCGGCGCCGGTCCTCGGGCGCGAGCCGCATGCTGGCGTGCCAGACGAACTTGTTCGGCGGCCGGTATCCCGCGCGGACCAGTTGCTCCAGCAATGCCGTCAGCGCGCGAAAGTCCCGCTTGCCGCTGGCGGTGACCTTCGGCTCCAGGTCCGTTAGGGGTCCCGCGCCGTCCCAGGCAGCCACCAGGCGGGGGTTCGTGTGTTCCTCCGCCTTGCCTGGGCCCCAGAGGTAGCGCAGCAGCCCGCCGACCCGCGAGCCGCGCCGGTGCACCCGGGTGATCACCGCAGTTTCCTGTCGATGCGCGAGATCACCTCGTCGAGCCGGGCCACGGCCGTCGCGCACAGCCGGACGGCGTCGGCGGCCCAGTCGGGCAGCTGGCCGGTGGCATTGAACGCCGCAGCAGCCTGGTTGACGTTGTTGCCGAACATCGCCACGGCGCGGCGGGCGGCGAACAGCTCGTGCTGCAGCTCGCGCAGGTCACCGTTCACGCCACTGGGCGCGTGGCCAGCAAACGCGGCGGCGACGGCGGCCTTCGCCGCGTAGCCCGTTGGAGTCAGCTGTGCGGCCGCGGCCGCAGCCTCGATCGCGGCCTTCTCCTCATCGGAGAGCCGGAGCAGCACCGCATGCGGGCGGGCCGGCCGGTGGTGGGCACGGTGTCGCACCTTGCTGGGCCGGGCCGGATGATCGCTGTCCATCGGCGCCACTGTGCGCCCCGGGCGTTGCCGGCGACGTGAGCATCCGGGGCTACCAGTGCCGGGCAGAGCTGTCGGCGTACGGGTTCGCATGCCCAACCGCGGACGACTCAGCGTGCCCAGTCCGCCGTACCCGCCCACGCCTCACAGGATCAGGAAGACCTCGACATGGATCAGTCGAGGCGGGGCCTGCCGCCGTGGCTCGGGGAGGCCAAGCTAGCGCTCGCCCGACCCGCCGGCGTCGATGCGATTCTCGGCGAGCGCTGCGGTAGTGATTCGAGACCAAGCCGACCCGCACCGCAGCCGCGCAGCGGCGAGGAGCGGAAGCGGTGCGGTAGTAGGGGTAGTTCGGCTGCCTTCACGCCAACGACGTACGCCAGGCTGAGTCTGGCGGTGGGTAGGAGGCTGGCCCCGTTCATCCGTACCTACCTGGTCACGTTCACCCGTACGCCGACACGGGCCGACGCGGCGGCACGGCCTCGCCCCCATTGCCGATCTGCGACCGCGCCCGGTCGCAGATCGATAAGCAATGGCCATATCTTGCTTCAACCACTGGCTGTTCGATCAGAGGCGATGACGTGCCGCCCCTCGTCGCGGAAGGGAGACTGCCCCCTCCAGAGTGAGGTGGCGCCGTCCTGACCGAGTTGGCACCGTCCGGCTCGAGGCGGTCCAGTGTCGTAGGCGAGTATCAGATCTGTGGAGATCGTGGAGCAGTTCGTACTGGGTAAGTCCGGAGATCCGCAGGTGTGCGAGGACTCAATCGTGGTGACCGCCGAGCATGCGGCCGTCATCGACGGCGCTACGGATGTGAGTGGCCGGCGCTACGGGAGCGCGGCGGGTGGATGGTGGGCTATGGCGGCTTGTCGGGACGCCGTGCAGCAACTGCCGCACGGCGTTGACCCGCATCGGGCGGTTGCGGCAATGACCTCGGAACTGGCGGCCCGCCTCGACTCTGGGTTGACAGCATCCGAGCGGCCGAGCGCGGCGGTTACCGTCTATTCGAGAGCGCGCCGGGAGATCTGGCAAATCGGTGACGTCGGATTCGCGTATCAAGGACTCCCCGCGTCGGTCGGGCAGCCACGCAAACTGGTCGACCGCGTCGCTGCGTCGTTCCGGGCTGCGGTTCTCGCTGCGGAGGCCGCTGCCGGGAAGATCAGCATGGATCGAGTGGTGCAGGCGGACCCAGGGCGACTCGCGGCGCGAGCTCTGACCGGGCGGCAGGGTGCCATGCGCAACAGCATCGGGCCATATGGATATGCCGCAATCGATGGGCGGCCCGTTCCTCCGTCGTTGGTGGTAGTGCATCCGGTACCCGATGGCATCGACGAACTGATGATTGCCAGCGATGGCTATCCGGTCATCGGCGAGACATTGGCCGCGTCCGAGTCAGAGCTTGCCTTGCTCCTGAAGAAAGACCCCTGGTGCGTGGCGGAGCTTGCTGGCACCAAGGGGATCTTGCCCGGACAGGTGAGCTTCGATGACCGTGCCTACCTACGTATTCGCCTCTGATCCAGCCGGGCCGGGATCAGGTCGAGCAACGGCAGCCACGCTCATCGCCGAAAGTGCCACTTAGATCCGGACGACTAACCTCGATCTTGTCCGGGCGCACATGGAACGACCGCAGCCCAGCGCTCACCACCAGGTGCCACTTCAAGCCGGACGGGACACTTACCTTCGCTCGTACCTAAGGGACGTCTCGTAACTGGGTGAAGGCGTTGTCCAGCGCCGGCCCGGCGGTCAGCCGGCCAGGATGATGTTGTGGAGGTTGGCGATGCCGGAAGCGGCGTCGGTCAATGTGTGGGCGGCGCGGCGGTAGTCGCGCAGGATCTTGAAGCACTTCATCCTGGCCAGGGCGTGTTCGACTCCGGCGCGGACGGTGCGGTGGTGGGTGTTCATCTCTTCTTTCCAGGCGGGCAGGGCGCTGCCGTCGGCGGGCTTGCGGTACGGGATGATCACCTCGGGGTTGCCGCGGTAGCCGCCGTCGGCCATCACGGGCCGCCCGTCCAGCTTCTCCTCGATGCCGCTGGTGCGGTAGACGATCGTGTCGTTGCGGTTGCCGGGCTGCGGGTCGCCGACGGCGATGACCAGGCGGGTGCTGGCGTCGATGGCGACCTGCAGGTTGGTCGAGTAGCGGTAGTTCTTGCTCTTGGCGGCCAGGCGGTGATCGCGGGTGGGGATCAGAGTGCCGTCGACGATGGCGATCTGGTCGACCGGCCGCCGGCGCACCGGCGCGAGGGCGAGCAGCGGGCCGAGGGTGTCGATGACCCGGTGCGCTGCGGAGTGGGACACACCGAACAGCGGGCCGATCTGCCGCATGGTCAGGTTCGTGCGCCAATAGGTGGCCACCAGCAGCACCCGATCCGGCAGGTCGAGGGCCCACTGCCGGCCCGGCCGGCCGTCTGCGATGGCGTCACCGCCACGCTCGGCGACCAGGCGGACCAGCCTGCGGAACTGGGCGGGCTGCAGCCCCGTGAACGGGAAGATCCACTCAGAGTGGGTCGCGGTGATCACCTGCACCCAGGCATCCTGACCGATCGTCCTCAGCAGACAGACACCGGGGTTACGAGACATCCCTTAGCTAGCGCCCGGCCACGGGGTGATGAGCGTGCTGTCGCTGCGAAGCCGGCCGGTTCAGCCCGATGGCGTACCCCCGCCCGGCGAGGCAAGGCGGGGGTACAGCTCATCTGGGCGGACGTCTCAGCGCGCCGAAGCCCCTTAGCGGGATTGCTCGCGTTGTTTGCGGAGGCGGTTCACATCGCGGCTGCTCATCGCGAACAGTGCGTTGGGGCCGTCCTCGCGGCGCATCGGGTAGCCGGCCATCAGGGCCGCCGTGATCAACTCGCCGTTGGCGATGTAGTACCCGAGCAGGTCCTCGGCGAGGTGCTTGAGCCCGTAGCTGCCCGTGTTGGGGGTCTTGATCGGGGCGATGTTGACCACCAGCCAGTCGTGGACCTGCTCCACGATCTCCTCCCGCGAGATCAGGTGCTGGCGGTGCTCTTCGAACCGTCGGCGCCGCTCGTCGCGGTGCAGGTAGCCGTAGTCGTAGCCAAAGCCGTTGCCGTTGAGCGCAGGGTACTGGTCGATCACCTGGGCGAAGCCGAGCAGCGGCGCCCGTAGCGGCAGCGGTTCGAAGGCCGGTGTCCGGGATGCGGCGGCGCGTGGCAGCGCCGGGAGCCCGCGCCGGCGGCGGCAGGTGGCGTGGCTGCAACCGGCGGGGATCTCGCGGACCTCCAGCCGGTCGAGGGCCCCGGCACGATCCAGGTTCGCGGCGATGCCGGAAAGGTACTCGCGGCGGGTCACGGTGTATCGCGCCTCGACGGAGAGCCACAGGCCGCGCCGTTCCGGCCGGCGGTTCTGCTGCGCGCCGGCCGCCGCGCGGGCCAGGTCGTCGAGTTCCCACCACCGTTGCTGTCCACTGATCCGCAGGGCGATCAGTGGACCGTGTTCGTCCTGCAGCTTCTCCCAAAGGGAGCAGTGGTTGGCGCGCTGCCAGTCGGCGAGCGGGGGTTGAACGATCACCTCGGCAGCGGCCGGGGCGGGGACGACAACCTGCCTGCGGGCTTCGAGGTAGTTGGTACCGGTCGCGGCTTGCTGCAGCCGGAATCGGGCCTTGATGCGACGGTTCTTGGTCACCGGGTCTCCTGTGCCGAGACGCCCCACGTCCGTCCCGTCAGCGTGATGACCGTGCGTCGGGATCGTGCGCGATTCGGGTGGGAACCTTGGTCTCGGCGTACCGTTCGACGTGGGCGACCGGTACATCGACACGGGCAAGCGCAGCTGCCGCAGTACGGATTCTAGCGCGAAGACGCGATCGTTGGCCACCAGGAGGATCGCGGAGCGAAGTGGCCGTGCGGTCACCTCGGCTCCCAGAAGTAGTCCACCCCGATACTGCCGAGCCGGCGGGTAGCGACGGCAGTGTCCTCGCGCAACCCGATCCGAAGCTGCGACCGGCCCCACGCCCCCCGGCACCGCGGTCACCGGCAACGGCCGGCCTGTTGGCACACCTCCGACGGGGACGACCGGCACAGCCGTGATCAAGAAGTCGGGATCCCCCTCGGTGATTGCCCGTCGAACTCTGTCCCGATGCGAGATCCGCTGGGGGAACGGGCGCAGCGAAGCGGCATTGGCGTGCTCGCGGCAATGCTGGGCGAACAGCCTCGAGAACCCGTCGGTGCCGTGCTGCGGAATGTCGTACAGCATCCGGCCGGACTGGCGATCGAACGACCTCGCCGCGGCATCCGCGTCGGGGCCGACGATCTCGAAGTCGGAGGCCGGCATGTCCTTGACGCCGTCAATCTCGTCCGGCGACCGGTCTCCCGACCACAACTCCAGGTAACCGCCATCCATCAGGACGAGCTCTCCTGACGGGCACGTCACCTCGCCGAGCAGCACGGTCTCTCCCATGATCGAGAGAGTCTCGGTGACCCTCACCGGCCACGGGTTCACCTACCTCGCGTGATCAAGCTGCCGCACTCCCACTCCGCGAATCTGCGGTCCTGTCGGTTGCGTTGCCGTCAACGCCTTCAGCGGCGGCCGGTGCCAGATGAACGAGGCGCTACCAACGCTCTCGGTCACGCAGCCAAGGTCAGGTAGCGCCACAAGCAACGCTCAGGCCGGATGGTCGTGTCGAGGCATGCCAGAACGTGCCTATCCAGCCGGACGCCCAGGCGTCCGGTCCCCTCGACCTAAGGAGCAGGGTGATGCCCGTCAGCACTCTCAACCGGGACGAGCTACTCCAACTACCCGCGATGGTCGATCTCGCGACCGCCGCTCGCGCTCTCGGCGTTGGCCGCACGAAGGCTTATGAACTGGCGAAGAGCGGCGCCTTCCCTTGCCCGGTGCTTCGGATCGGAACCACCTACCGCGTACGCACGGCGGACCTGCTCAGGCTCGTCGGCATCGAACGGCAGCAGCCCGGCAGCGAGGACCCTCCAGCCCGGACGGATACGTGACTACACCTCTCGCTGACCGCCGGCCTCGTCGGGCGCAGCGGCCGCCCACGCCGGACGGTACCGCCCGGCGAGCACGTCGTCGACGAGCAACGCGACAATCCCGGACGGCGTGAGGTCAGGCCGCATCACCGCCAGCCTCTCCATCTCCGAAGGTGTGAGCCGGATCTTGACCTGCTGATCCCGCTTCTCGCGCGCCGGCAACGGCGGCAGGTTCTCGGCGACAGGACGCTGTCGCGGCATGCCTCAACTCCTCGGCGAGCTCTCGAACGGCTGGATGACGAGTTGAGGTTCCCACATTCCACATCGCCTATCACCAACCGCCAACGCACGCGCTACCTCGGGCCCGCAATTTGGTACCAATTTTAGGTACCATTGCATCAAGCTCACCGCCGCTTCAGGCACTGGAGCCACGGCGTTAGCCCATCCCTCCGTGAAAGGAACAGGACCGACGTGAGCACCTCGGACCCGATCAAGAAGGTCACTCTTCGCAGTGGCAAGACCCGCTACCGGTTCGTCATCGACGTCGGGCGTAAGCCGGACGGGCGTCGGGACCAGCGGACCTACACCTTCGACACAAGGAAGGAAGCGAAGGCGGAGTACGCCCGGATCAAGCATGAGAGCGACCGAGGCAAGTACGTCAAACCCGGCAAGATCACCGTTGACGAGTTCCTCGACGAGTGGTTGACGTCCGCCACCCGCGATGTCGAGAAGGCCACCGCCGCCAACTACCGCGATGCGCTGCTGCCGGTCCGCGCCCGCCTTGGCAGCAAGCCACTCCAGGACGTCACCGAGGCCGACATCGAGGCTCTGATCGACTGGATGCTGACGGAGGGCCGGCGACGCGGCGGCAAGCCGGGAACAGGGCTGGGTGTCCGATCGGTGCGCCTGACGCTCGGCCGGCTCCGGACCGCGCTGAACGTCGCGGTTCGGCGTCAGCTCGTGGTCCGCAACGTCGCCGCGTTCGTGACTATCCCCAGGGCGGCGGCGAAGGCCGCCGCAGACGCGCGGGCGGACCGCAAACCCTGGACACAGGAGGAGGTGAAGACCTTCCTGACGGGAATCACGCGCGAGCGCCTCTACGCACCCTGCCTGCTGTCGCTGATGGGCCTGCGGCCGGCCGAGGTGTGTGGGCTGCGCTGGTCCGATGTCGACTTCGAGGCCGGCACGATCGCGGCCGGAGACAACACCCGGACGCTCGTCGACGGTGAGATCGAGGAGAAGGAGGCCAAGTCGGCGGCCGGCAAACGCGGCCTACCGATGCCCACGACAGTCACGAAGGCCCTGAAGGCATTCCAGACGCTGCAGAAGAAGGAACGCCTGAAGGCCGGCGATGCCTACGTCGACAGCGGCTACGTCCTGGTCAACGAACTCGGCCAGCCGCAGCGTACCGACTGGTTCCGCCGCCGGGTGTACGACCTCATGGCCAAGGTAGGAGTTCGCAAGGTCCGGCCCTACGACGCGCGGCATGCCTGCCTCACCTACCTCGCCGGCGCCGGGGTGCCCGACGTCGTGCTGGCGGCTTGGGCCGGTCACGCAGACGGTGGCACGCTCGCCAAGCGGGTCTACGTCCACCCGGACAGCAGCCACCTCAAGGTGGCGGCCGAGCACCTCGAATCAGGGCTGTTCGGGTGACTTCTGACGCCCAGATTTCAGCAGTACGCGCGTACGTGATGAATTGTGAGACGGAACAGCAAGAAGGCCTCGACCCACCGAAGTGAATCAAGGCCCCGACCTGCTGTTTTACTGTCGGGACGGCCGGATTCGAACCGACGACCCCTTGACCCCCAGTCAAGTGCGCTACCAAGCTGCGCCACGTCCCGATGCCCCCGCGCGGTCTCCCCCGCGGCAGCCGGTACAGCTTAGCGCAGGATCTTCGCACCACGCGCACAGGCCCCTCCCGCGTCGCGGCGTCCCACGCCACTCCCCCTAGAGCGTCCTAGGAAAGAGAACGCCGGGTGGAGCAGCGAGGCTCCACCCGGCGATCGGGACGGTACGGGTCAGCCGTGCGCCTTGCCGCGGCCGCCGGGGCCGAGCTTCTTGCGCGGGCGTACCGAGATCTCCACCGGGCTGCCCTCGAAGCCGAACTCCTCGCGCAGCTTGCGCTCGACGAAGCGCTGGTAGCCGGCGTCCAGCGGCGCGGTGGTGAAGAGCACGAAGCGCGGCGGCGCCACGCCTGCCTGGGTGGCGAAGAGGATCTTCGGTGCCCGACCACCGCGCACCGGGTGCGGGGTGGCCTGGACCAGCGCGGTCAGCCACTGGTTGAGCTGCGCGGTCGGGACCCGGGTCTCCCAGCTCGCCAGCGCCTTGCGCAGCGCCGGCGCGAGCTTGTCCACCGCGCGGCCGGTCTGGGCGGACAGGTTCAGCCGGATCGCCCAGGGGATGCGGCGCAGCTCCCGGTCGATCTCCTTGTCCAGGTAGTACCGGCGGTCGGCGTCGACCAGGTCCCACTTGTTGAAGGCGATGACCAGGGCCCGCCCGGCCTCGGTGACCATGGACAGGATCCGCTGGTCCTGCTCGCTGATCGGCTCGCTGGCGTCGAGCAGCACCACCGCCACCTCGGCCGCCTCGATGGCCGAGGCGGTCCGCAGGCTGGCGTAGTACTCGGTGCCGCTGGCCTTGCCGACCCGCTTGCGCAGGCCCGCGGTGTCCACCAGTTGCCAGACGTCGCCGCCGATCTCGACCAGGCTGTCGACCGGGTCGACGGTGGTGCCGGCGACCGCGTCGACCACCGCCCGCTCCTCGCCGGAGAACCGGTTGAGCAGGCTGGACTTGCCGACGTTGGGACGGCCGACGAGCGCCACGCGGCGCGGGCCGCGGGGCCGGTTCTCGATGATCTTCGGCGCCTCGGGCAGGGCCTCCATGATGGCGTCGAGCAGCTCACCGGAACCCCGACCGTGCAGCGCGGAGACCGGGTAGGGCTCACCGAGGCCGAGCGACCAGAGTGAGGTCGCCTCCATCTCGATGGCGGTGTTGTCGGTCTTGTTCGCCACCAGGATGACCGGCTTGGCGCTGCGCCGCAGCATCTTCACCGCGGCCTCGTCCACATCGGTCGAGCCGACCATCGCGTCGACCACGAAGACCACCACGTCGGCGGTGGCCACGGCCGTCTCGGCCTGCGCGGCGATCGCCGCGGCCCGGTCCTTGGCGTCCGGCTCCCAGCCGCCGGTGTCCACCACGGTGAACGCCCGGCCGGTCCACTGCGCGTCGTAGGGCACCCGGTCCCGGGTGACCCCGGGGACGTCCTCCACGACCGCCTGGCGGCGGCCGATGATCCGGTTGACCAGCGTCGACTTGCCCACGTTGGGGCGGCCGACCACGGCCACCACCGGCTGCGGACCCGACGGCTCCTCGATGTCGAGGTCCGGTTCGCGCAGCTCCACCCAGCCGCCGTTGTCCTCGCTCATGCGACCCCCCGTTCGGTGAGGAGGTCGCGCAGCCGGGCGACGACCTCGTCGATGCCCAGCTCGGTGGTGTCCAGCACCACCGCGTCCGGGGCCTGCTGCAGCGGGTTGACCTTGCGGGTCGAGTCGAGCTGGTCCCGGCGGGCCAGGTCGGCGGCGGTCGCCGCGACGTCGACCGCGTCCTCGGCGCTGCGCCGGTGGGCGCGGGCCGCCTCGGAGGCGGTCAGGTAGACCTTCAGGTCGGCGTCGGGGGCCACCACCGAGCCGATGTCGCGGCCCTCGACCACGATCCGGCCGGCGTTGGTGATCATCTGGCGCTGCCGGGCGACGAGCAGTTCCCGCACCGCCGGCACGGCGGCCACGGCGGAGACCGCAGCGGTCACCTCGGGGCCACGGATCTCCTTGTCGACGTTCACGCCGTCGGCGGTCACGCCGTACCCCTGGGGGTCGGTGCCGATGCGCAGGTCGACCTCGCCGGCGACCTTGGCCACCGACTCGACGTCGGTCAGGTCGATCCCGGAGCGCAGCACCGCCCAGGTGATCGCCCGGTACATGGCCCCCGTGTCGAGGTAGCGGGCACCGAGGCCGGCGGCGAGCCGCCGCGAGACGGTGGACTTACCCGAACCGGACGGCCCGTCCACAGCGACCACGCAGCGCCCGGCCCGTACGTTTTCCTCCACCGTTGTCCTCCTATAGCCCGTACCTCGCGGGTCGCCGGTGTCTCCGGCGCCGTTGAGCGGTTGTCCATCGTCAATCATGCCCGCGCCTCGCGGGTGGCCGCGCGCGCCACCGGCGGGGGCGACCCGCGCCACCCGCCGGCCCATCGGCCGCGACGAAGCCTACCGGCACCGATACCCGGTTCGCCGGGTCAGTCACCCACGGCCTTGAACAGGGCGGCGACTTCGGCGTTGGTCAACCGCCGGATCCGCCCGGTACGCAGGTCCCCCAGCCGGATCGGCCCGATCGCGGTACGCACCAGCCGGGACACCGGGTGCCCCACCTCGGCCAGCAACCGCCGCACGATGTGCTTGCGCCCCTCGTGCAGGGAGAGCTCCACCTGGGCGGTCTTGCCCAGGGTGTCCACCACCTTGAACGAGTCGACCTTGACCGGCCCGTCCTCCAGCTCCACCCCGGCCATCAGCCGCTTGCCCAGGTTGCGCGGGATCGGCCCGGCCACCTCGGCGAGGTAGGTCTTGAGCACCTCGTACGACGGGTGCATGAGCTTGTGGGCGAGGGTGCCGTCGTTGGTGAGCAGCAGCAGCCCCTCGCTGTCGGCATCGAGCCGCCCGACGTGGTAGACCCGCTGCTCCAGCCGGTTACCGATGAAGTCGGCGAGCTCGTTGCGTCCCTTCTCGTCCGCCATGGTGGTAACCACCCCGCGCGGCTTGTTCATCGCCACGTAGACCAGGCGGTTGTTGGCCTGGAGGCGCTCGCCGTCGACGTGGATCACGGCGGTGGCGGGGTCGACCTTGTCGCCGAGCTGGGCGACCCGGCCGTTCACGGTCACCCGGCGCCGGAAGATCAGGTCCTCGCAGGCACGTCGGGAGCCCACGCCGGCGGCGGCGAGCACCTTCTGCAGGCGCTCGGCCCCCTCGTACACGGGGGCGTCGGTCTTCGGGGCACGGTCATCGCGTCGCATCGGCAAGCTCTTCTACGTCGTCGGGGAGGAACGGGGCGAGCGGCGGGAGGTCGTCCACCGAGTTCAGCCCCAGTTTCTCCAGGAACATCGTGGTGGTCCGGTAGAGGAACGCCCCGCTGTCCGGTTCGGTGCCGCACTCCTCGACCAGCCCGCGGGAGACCAGCGTACGGATGACCCCGTCGCAGTTCACACCCCGGATGGCCGAGATCCGCGAACGGGTGACCGGCTGCTTGTAGGCGATCACCGCGAGCGTCTCCAGCGCGGCCTGGGTCAGCCGTACCGACTGCCCGTCAAGTACGAACCGTTCCACGTAGGTGGCGTATTCCGGCCGGGTGTAGAGACGCCAGCCACCGGCCGCCCGGCGCAGCTCGAAACCGTGCCCGGCCGCGGTGTAGCCGGCGGCGATCTCGTCCAGCATCGGCCCGACCCGCTCGGCGGGCTGCTCCAGCACCTGGGCCAGGGTCAACTCGCTGACCGGCTCGTCCACCACCAGCAGGATGGCCTCCAGCGCGCCCCGCAGCTCCGCGTCGTCCAACACCGGCGCCGGCTCCGGCGCGGGCGTCGCCCGCCGCCGGGGTCCCGGCTGTTTCCCGGGTACGCGGGCAGCCGCGCCCTCCCCCGCCGGCTCGTCGGTGCCGCCGGTCGGCGCGGGGTCGGCCGTGGAAGCAGTCTCCTCGGCCGGGTGCGACTGTCCCGTCGGCTCCGCGCCGGACGTCGCGGCGTTCTCCTCGCCGTGGGGTTCGGGAAGGTCCGGCTTCCCCGGCGACCGGGTCCCGTCATCGTCGGCGACGGCGGTCGGCGCGGCCGGCTCGTCGGACGGCTCCGACGGCTCGGCCGGCGGGGTGGGGCGCGGCGGGGTGGGGCGCTCCCAGGGTGGGACCCAGGCCGCCGCCTGGTCGGCCAGGGAGTCCCGGCGCTCCTCGTCGCTCATCCCGCTCACTCCTCCGTCGTACCCGTGGTGTCCGCGTCCGCCGGCTCGGCCGGCGCTTCCGGCGCGGCGCCGTCGGGTTCCGCCGCTTCCGCCGAGCCGGCGTACTCGTCGATGTGCAGTTCGGTGTCGCCGTCGGCGGGGCCGGTCCACCGCACCGTCAACTCCTCCAGCGCCTGGTCCTGCACGAAGGAGACCAGCCCCTCCCGGTACAGCTCCAGCAGCGCCAGGAACCGGGCCACCACCTCCAGGGTGATCTCGCAGTCGGCGCAGAGCAGCGAGAAGGTGGCGGTTCCGGCGCGGCGCAGCCGCTCGGTGAGGATCGCCGCGTGCTCCCGGACGCTGACCCGCACCATGTGCACGTGCGCGATGGAGACCTCGGGCGTGGGCTTCGGAGTCATCGCCCGGATCGCGAGCTTGAGCAGCCGCTCCGGGCCGATGCCGAGGACCAGGTCGGGCAGCGCCTCGGCGTACCGGGGCTCCAGGGTGACCGCGCGGGGATAGCGCCGGCCGCCCACCGCCTCCAGCTCGGCGATGTGCGCCGCCGCCTCCTTGTACGCCTTGTACTGCAACAGCCGGGCGAAGAGCAGGTCCCGCGCCTCCAGCAGGGCCAGGTCCTCCTCGTCCTCGACCTCGGCGGCGGGCAGCAGCCGGGCCGCCTTCAGGTCGAGCAGGGTGGCCGCGATGAGCAGGAACTCGCTCGCCTCGTCCAGGTCCCACTGGTCGCCCATCGCCCGGATGTACGCGATGAACTCGTCGGTGACCTTGTGCAGCGCCACCTCGGTGACGTCGAGCTTGTGCTTGCCGATCAGTTGCAGCAGCAGGTCGAACGGTCCGGTGAAGTTCGCCAGCCGGACGGTGAAGCCGGCGCTCTCCGCGGCCTGCGGCACGCCGGCCGGGTCCGTGGCCACCTCCGCGGCGGCCTCGGCGGCCAGCACGGGCGGCTGCTCCGGGGTCGTCGGCGGGTCCAGGGGCGGCGCGGTCACCGGACGACCGTAGTCCACGCCTCGGGTGCACCGGCGGCAAGGTGCACCTCGACCTACCGGTCGGCCTGGGCGGCGATCACCTCACGGGCCAGCTGCCGGTAGTTGCGCGCTCCGGAGGAGGCCGGGTCGAGGGTGGTGATCGGCGCACCGGCCACCGTGGACTCCGGGAACTTCACCGTCTTGGTGATGACCGTCTGGTAGACCTTGTCGCCGAACGCCTCGACCACCCGCTGGAGCACCTGCCGGCAGTGGGTGGTGCGGCTGTCGTACATGGTGGCGAGGATGCCTTCGAGCTCCAGGTCGAAGTTGAGCCGCTCGCGCACCTTGTCGATGGTGTCCAGCAGCAGCGCCACCCCGCGCAGGCTGAAGAACTCGCACTCCAGCGGGATGAGCACGCCGTGCGCCACGGTGAGCGCGTTGATCGCCAGCAGGCCCAGCGAGGGCTGGCAGTCGATCAGGATGTAGTCGTACTCCTTGCGCACGTTGCGCAGCACCCGGGCCAGGGCCATCTCCCGGGCTACCTCGTTGACCAGCTGGATCTCCGCGGCGGAGAGGTCGATGTTGGCGGGCAGGATGTGCAGCCCGGCGACGTCGGTCTTGATCAGGACGTCCTCGGCGGCGACGTCGTCCTGCATCAGCAGGTTGTAGACCGACAGGTCGAGGTTGTGCGGGTTGACCCCCAGCCCGACCGAGAGCGCGCCCTGCGGGTCGAAGTCGACCAGCAGCACCTTGCGGCCGTACTCGGCGAGCGCGGCACCCAGGTTGATGGTCGTCGTGGTCTTCCCGACGCCACCCTTCTGGT
Organism: Micromonospora purpureochromogenes; assembly: GCF_900091515.1. NCBI lineage: Bacteria > Bacillati > Actinomycetota > Actinomycetes > Micromonosporales > Micromonosporaceae > Micromonospora > Micromonospora purpureochromogenes. The sequence continues at coordinate 4,508,808 of NZ_LT607410.1, forward strand.
TGGCCATCGCGATGATCCGCGCCGGCCCGTGCCGGTCCGTGGGCATCGGCTCCGGGATCGGCTTGCGCATCGTGTAGGCGGCCGGGTCCGCCGGACCCAGGCCCGCGCCGAGCGACGCCTGCTGCTCGCGGAGCTCCGACGTCCAGGCGTCGGCACGGTCACCGTTGCCAGCCATGTCCTCGTTGCCCCCTCCCGACGACCACCCGGCGTCGGAGCCGTCCGACGTCCTGCGCGGCGCCGCTGCGCACCCCGGATGTCGCCCCAGGAGGTCCGCGCCGATGCCGACTGTACGCCACTCACCAGCAGCGCGTTCGGTACCGGTCCGGCGTGTCGGCGTCCCGCCCGACCGACCCGTGGGGCCCGGGTCAGCCGCGGGCGCGGGGATGCGCGGTGGCGTACACCTCGCGCAGCCGCTCCACGGTGACCAACGTGTACACCTGGGTGGTCGTCACCGAGGCGTGGCCGAGCAGTTCCTGCACCACCCGCACGTCGGCGCCGCCGTCGAGCAGGTGGGTGGCGTACGAGTGGCGCAGGGTGTGCGGGGACACCGCGTTCGGCCCGTGCACCGGCAGCGCGGCGCGCTCGGCAGCGCGGCGCAGAATCGTCCAGGCGCCCTGCCGGGTCAGCGTGCCGCCGCGGGCGTTGACGAAGACCGCCGGGGTGCCCCGCCCGGCCGCGACCAGCGCGGGCCGGGCCCGCACCAGCCAGGCGCGCAGCGCCTCGACGGCGTACCCGCCGATCGGGACCAGCCGGGTGCGCCCGCCCTTGCCGCGCAGCAGCGCGGTGCCCTCGTCGACGTCGAGGTCGTCCACGGCCGCGCCGACCGCCTCGGAGATCCGCGCGCCGGTGCCGTAGAGGAACTCCAGCAGCGCCCGGTCGCGCAGCGCGAGGGCCGCGCCGTCGCCGGCGGCGGTCACCGCGCCGGCGGTCTCCAGCAGCCGGACCACGTCGTCGACCGGCAGCGCCCGGGGCAGCCGGCGGGGCGGCGTGGGCGGCCGGACGTCCCGGCTGGGGTCGGCGCCGGCCAACCCCTCGCGCAGCGCGAAGCGGTGCAGCCCGCGCACGGCGGAGGCCGCCCGGGCCGCCGAGGAGACCGCCAGCGGCGGGTGGCCGTCGTCCCCGGCCCGCAGCCGGGCCAGGTGCGCCTCGACCTGCCCCGGGCCGACGGCGGCCAGGTCGGTCACGCCGGCGGCCGCCAGGGTGTCGAGGTACCGCTCCAGGTCCCGACGGTACGAGGCGAACGTGTTCGCCGACAGGCCACGTTCGACGGTCAGGTGGTCGAGGTAGCCGCGGACGGCACGGCGCAGGGCCGGCGCGGGCGTGACGCCCGCGCCGGCGGTGTTCGGTGCAGCGGTCAGGCCAGCACCTCGGCCAGCGGCAGGGTCGCCATGCCGTGCGCCTCGGCGACCGGGCCGTAGACGACCTGGCCGTCGTGGGTGTTCAGGCCCAGCGCCAGGGCCGGGTCGCGGCGCAGCGCCTCGCGCCAGCCCTGGTTGGCCAGCTCCAGCGCGTACGGCAGGGTGACGTTGGTCAGCGCGTAGGTGCTGGTGTTCGGCACCGCGCCGGGCATGTTCGCCACGCAGTAGAAGATCGACTCGTGCACCTTGTAGACCGGGTCGGCGTGCGTGGTGGGACGCGAGTCCTCGAAGCAGCCGCCCTGGTCGATGGCGATGTCGACGAGCACGCTGCCCGGCTTCATCCGGGAGACCAGCTCGTTGGAGATCAGCTTCGGGGCCTTCGCGCCCGGGACGAGGACCGCGCCGATGACCAGGTCCGCGTCGACCACGGCCCGCTCGATCTCGTACGCGTTGGAGGCGACGGTCTGCAGGTGGCCCCGGTAGATGGCGTCGGCCTGGCGCAGCCGGGCGACGTTCTTGTCCAGCAGCAGCACCTCGGACTGCAGGCCCAGGGCGATCGCCGCGGCGTTCAGGCCGGAGACACCGGCGCCGATGACCACGGTCTTGGCCGCGTACACGCCGGAGACGCCGCCGGGAAGCACGCCCCGGCCACCGCCGGTGCGCATCATGTAGAAGGCGCCCACCTGCGGGGCGAGCCGGCCGGCCACCTCGGACATCGGGGCGAGCAGCGGCAGCGACCGGTCGGGCATCTCGACGGTCTCGTACGCGATGCCGGTGACCTTCCGGTCGACCAGCGCGTCGGTGCACTCCTTGGAGGCGGCCAGGTGCAGGTAGGTGAAGAGCACCTGCCCCTCGCGCATGCGGTGGTACTCCTCCGCGACCGGCTCCTTGACCTTGAGCACCAGATCCGCGGTGTCCCACACCTCGTCGGCGGTGCCCAGGATCTTGGCGCCGGCCGCGGCGAACTCGTCGTCGCTGATGGTCGACCCGACACCGGCGCCGGACTCGACGAAGACCTCGTGACCGTGGCGGGTGAACTCGTTGACGCCCGCCGGCGTGATCGCCACGCGGTACTCGTGGTTCTTGACCTCGCGTGGGATTCCGACCTTCACGATGCAGACACCTCTCTTCGGGGCAGCTCACCCCCGACTGCTCGGCCCCGCGACGGCCCCATTGCCGGCGCGGTCGACCGGTCCCGCCGGCGGCAGTCTAGGCGCGGGAGCACCCTCCGGGGCCCAGCACAGTGACATCCGGTGCCCGATCCGCCTGACGATGTGTCAGGCGTGCGGGCCCGCTCCCCCGCTCGGCGTTCGCCCTCATCGTCGCACCGTGCGACGGGTACCGCCGGGCGGAACCCGCAGGCGACACGCCCGGTGTCCACGCCGCCGCGCTCGGTGCCCGCCGGCCTGCGCCCCGGTGCCCGTCACAGCGGTCACCCCCGGAACCGGACGCCGACGATCCGAGGGGCCGACCGACTGCCACCACGGCCCGACGCAGGCACCCGGTGCGCGACGTGATGGAGAGCGGCAGGAGGGGCAGAGACGCGGAAGGGCCGCGCGGCGAACCGCGCGGCCCTTCGAGGGCGTAGCCGTCAGCGGGGCAGCGGGGCGTCGGCCCGGCGCAGCACCGACCAGCCGGCGTCGCGGGCCCGGGCAGCGGCGAGCAGCCCGGCCACGCACGGACCGTTGGTGATCTCCCCGGCCAGCACCATGCCGACCGCCTCGTCCAGGTCGAGCCGGACGATCTGGATGTCGGCCTCCTCGTCGCGGCGCTCGTGCCGCGCCTCGGCCGGCACGTCGGCGAGGTCGCGGGCGAGGAAGACCCGGACCACCTCGTCGGAGAAGCCCGGCGAGGTGTGCACGTCGACCAGCAGGTCGAGCGTGCCGGCGGTCAGGTCGGCCTCCTCGGCCAGCTCGCGGGCGGCGGCCGCGGGCAGCGGCTCGCCGTCGACGTCCATCAGCCCGGCGGGCAACTCCCAGAGGTGCCGCCCCACCGGCTGCCGGTACTGCCGGACGAGCACCACCTGGCCGGCGTCGTCGAGGGCCACCACGGCGACCGCGCCGACGTGCCGGACGTAGTCCCGCTTCGCGGTGCCGCCGCCGGGCATGGTCACCTCGTCGGTGACCACCGAGAAGATCCGGCCCTGGAAGCGCTCCTGGCGGTCCCGCAGCTCGTAGCGGTGCTCGACGGCGCTCACGAGGCGGACGCCGCCTTCGCCGTCGCGCCGTTGCGGGAGGCCTTCTTCGCCGACGGGGCCTCCGCCACCGCGTCCAGGTCCACCGGCAGCTGGTCGGCCTCCGAGTACGCCACGGCCGCCTTCACGAACGCCGCGAACAGCGGGTGCGGGCGGGTCGGGCGGCTCTTCACCTCGGGGTGCGCCTGGGTGGCCACGAAGAACGGGTGCAGGCCGCGGTCCAGCTCGATGAACTCGACCAGCCGGCCGTCCGGCGAGGTGCCGGAGATGTGCAGGCCGGCCTTGGTGAGCTGGTCGCGGTAGGCGTTGTTCACCTCGTAGCGGTGTCGGTGCCGCTCGCTGACCTCGGTGCTGCCGTACGCCTCGGCGACGAGCGAGCCCTCGGCCAGCGTCGCCGGGTACGCCCCGAGCCGCATGGTGCCGCCCAGGTCGCCCTTGCCGGCGACGATGTCCTCCTGGTCGGCCATGGTGGCGATGACCGGGTGCGTGGCCTCCTCGTCGAACTCCAGCGAGTTGGCGCCGTCCAGGCCGGCCAGGTGCCGGGCCACCTCGATGGTCATGCACTGCAGGCCGAGGCAGAGGCCGAGCAGCGGGATGCCGTTCTCGCGGGCGTACCGGGCGGTGCCGATCTTGCCCTCGATGCCGCGCACGCCGAAGCCGCCCGGGATGACGATGCCGTCCGCGCCGGCCAGGGCCGCCGCGGCGCCGGCCGGGGTGACGCAGTCGTCGCTGGGCACCCAGCGCAGCTGTACCCGGGCCTTGTGGCCGAACCCGGCGGCCCGGATCGCCTCGCTCACCGACAGGTACGCGTCGGGCAGGTCGACGTACTTGCCGACCACCGCGACGGTCACCGTGTGGCGCGGCTGGTGCACCCGGTCCAGCAGGTCGTCCCAGCTGGTCCAGTCGACGTCGCGGAAGGAGAGGCCGAGCCGGCGCACCACGTACGCGTCGAGGCCCTCGCGGTGCAGCACCTTCGGGATGTCGTAGATGCTCGGCGCGTCCGGGGCGGCGACGACCGCCTCCCGGTCCACGTCGCAGTAGAGCGAGAGCTTCTCCTTGAGCTTCTCCGGGATCTCCCGGTCGCAGCGCAGCACGATCGCGTCGGGCTGGATGCCGATGCTGCGCAGCTGGGCCACCGAGTGCTGGGTCGGCTTCGTCTTCAGCTCGCCCGAGGGCGCCAGGTACGGCACCAGCGAGACGTGCAGGTAGAAGCAGTTGTCCCGGCCCAGGTCGTGGCGGACCTGGCGGATCGCCTCCAGGAACGGCAGCGACTCGATGTCGCCCACGGTGCCGCCGACCTCGGTGATCACCACGTCCGGGATCTGGCCGTCGCCGTTCGGGTCGGCCATGCCGAGGATCCGGGACTTGATCTCGTTGGTGATGTGCGGGATCACCTGGACGGTGTCGCCCAGGTACTCGCCGCGCCGCTCCTTGGCGATCACGTCGGAGTAGATCTGGCCGGTGGTGACGTTCGCCTTGCCGGACAGGTCCCGGTCGAGGAAGCGCTCGTAGTGCCCGACGTCGAGGTCGGTCTCGGCGCCGTCCTCGGTGATGAAGACCTCACCGTGCTGGAACGGGTTCATCGTCCCCGGGTCGACGTTGAGGTACGGGTCGAGCTTCTGCATCACCACGCGCAGCCCGCGCGCGGTGAGCAGATTGCCGAGGCTGGAGGCGGTGAGGCCCTTACCCAGCGAGGAGGCGACGCCCCCGGTGACGAAAATGTGCCTGGTCGTCCGTGCTGAAGGGGCCAAGGCCTGCTCCCGTGTCGTCCGTAGCGGTCGTGCGAACCGCCGTGCCGATCAGCAAAGTGATCACGCGATCCACGGGATTCCACGGTAACACCTCTCCGGCCCGGGGCGGGCGTCGCACCCACCCCGGCCGGCGTCGGAGTCCGCAGCGGGTCAACCCGACGTGACCTCGGTCGATGTCGGGGTGGCCGACTCCGGGGCCCGCGCGGCGGGCACGCCGGCACCGCGGGCACCGCCCGCTCCCGCCGCCCGCTCGCCCGCGTTCCGCACACCACCGCCGTCGCGGTCGTCGCCGTCGTCCCCGTCACCGTCCTCGCTGTCGGCGGTGTCGCCGCCGTCACCGGCCGCGCTGTCGGCGGTGCCGGCGGTGTCGCCGGGCGCCGCACTCCGGTCGCCGGGGCCGCCCTCGACGCCGGCCGGGGCCGCGTCCTCGGCCGGGGCCGCGTCCTGGGTACCCGCGCCGTCGGGCGGCGGGCGGTTGGCGCGCGGGTGCTCGTCGGCCGCGGTGGTGCTGCCCCCGCCCGGTCCGCCGTCCGGCGCGTCCCCGGCGGGCGGACCGGCCGGTCCGTCGCCGCGCTGCCGGCCGGTGCCCGGCTGGGTACGGTCGGTGGAGTGGTCGAGCACCCGCAGCGAGGCCAGCGCCGCCATCGGCACCACCAGCGCGGCGGCCGCCCCGGCCACGTCCAGGGCCGAGCCGCCGAGCAGCCCGCCGATCACCGCCGCCACGGCGGTGCCGGCCATCGCCGCCCGGATCGCCGGGTAGATGCCGAACAGCCGCATCAGCCCGCCCCAGGGCTGGAGCAGGGCGAACCAGACCAGCAGGGCGCCGACCACGGCGAGCAGGGTCAGCGGGCTGTTCACCAGGGTCTCGAAGTTGGCGGTGCTGGAGCGGTGCACCGTCAACCCGCCCGTGCCGTCGCCGAGGGCGGCGAGGAACCGCCCGACGCTGCCCCGCTCCTCCGCCGGCCGGCGCAGGTCCACCACGGCGTACCCGATGGTCAGCGCCAGGCCCGCCATGGTGGCCCAGACCAGCCGGCTGACGGTGAGCCAGCCGCCGGTGGAGATCGCCGCGGCGACCGCCACCCCGGCGGTCAGCGCGACCGCGCCGATCGGGTCGGAGCCGAGGTACGGGCTGCCGACCACCACCGCGGCCGTCCCACCGACCGTCACCACCACCATCGGCCGCCACGCCCGGCGGAACCGCTGGGCGAGCCAACCGGCGCTGAGCAGCGCGCCGGCGAGGAACACCCCGAGGCCCACCGTGCCCAGCCCGGAGAACCGGCCGCCCTCCAGCGCCGAGTAGCCGACCACGCCGTTGAGCTGCAACCGGGCTCCGCTGAGCACGTCCGCGCCGACCACGAGGGTGGCCAGCCCGGCGACCGCGCCGAGCGGGCCGAGGGTGCGGTCGTAGCCGGGTGTGAAGCGCACCAGGGCGGTGGCCGCGACGATCAGGGCCACGGTCACCAGGGCGAACCACCAGCCGGCGTGGTCCACCCGCCACCAGGGCACCGCGTCGGCGAGCAGCGCGGCCGGCACCGCCAGCGCGGCGGCGATGAGCAGCAGTTCCACGGTCGCCACCACCCGGCGGGAGATCGGCGGCGGGCTGTGCGGGCCGGCGAGCCGGCGAGCCCGGCGCAGCAGCGGCAGCACCGTCACGTAGAGCGCCACCTGCGCCAGGGCGAGCAGGGCGAAGAACCAGCCGGCCACCCTCCGCTGGACGCCGGCCTCCCGGTCGGCGTCCGCCGGGGCGGCGATCGCGGCAGCCAGGTCGTCCGGCCGGCCGTCGACGCGGATCGCCGGGCGGCCGAGGAAGAGCCGCTCGGGTATCGGCCGGCCGAGCGCGGCGAGCGCGGTCGGGGCCAGGTCGACCAGTTGCAGGTAGCCCTCCCGGCCGGTGCTGGCGGAGGTGAGCAGGCCGCCCTCCCAGCCCGGGCCGTCGGCCACGGCCACGTGCAGCCGGGACGGCGTCTCGGTGTCGGAGACCCCGGCCACCATCACCAGCGAGCGGGGCGGCCGGGCGGCGAGCACCCTGGCCAGCGCCGCGTCGACCCGGCGGGCCTCGGCGGCCCGGGTCGCCGGGTCGTCGCCGGCCACCGTGCCCAGGTCGACGATGCTCAGCACGCAGGAGCCGAGCAGGCCGGCGGGGTCGTCGGGGAGCTTCGGCGCGTACCGGTCGACCCGGCCGAAGGGGCGGGCGGCGGCGACGGCGGCGCCGGGACCGATCGCCACCGAGCAGCGCACCGACTCCGACAGCGAGCCGGGCACCGCCCCCCAGGGCAGCCGTTCCTGGTTGTGCAGGACGACGCTTTCCTGGTCGGGCAGGTTCGCGCCGATCCGGTCCGGCTGCTCGATGGTCACGCCGACCGGCGGGCAGGCATCCTGCTGCCGGCTGCCGTTCCAGGCCGCGTAGCTGCCCGCGCCCAGGGTGAGCCAACCGTCCACCGGGCAGGTGGGGCGGTGCGCGGAGCGGGTGGAGAGCGAGCCGATCGAGCCCTGCTGGGCCATCCGCCACAGCGTCGGGGTGGTCTGCGGGTCGACGTCGTCCCAGCGCAGCCCGGCCACGCCGGCGAGCACCACGAAATCGGCGGTGCGCCGGGGCGCGCCGGTCTCCGGGCGGGCCGCCAGGGCGGTCACGCCGAGCACCACCACGAGCAGGGTGAGCAGGACCGGGGTGAGTCTGCGCAGCATCAGCGGCGTCCCGTCGATCCGGTGTCCGCGCCGGGCGCGGCCGGCCCGGCGGCGTCCGGACCGAGCTCGGCGTAGAGGTCGAGCAGCGCGGCCACGGTGTCCTCCTCGGTCGGCCAGGTCGCCGCGCGGGCGGCGCCGCGCCGGGCCAGGTCGGCGCGGAGGCTCTCGTCGTCCAGCAGCGCGCGCACCGCCGCGTCGACCGCGTCGACGTCCCCCGCCGGCACCAGCACCGCGGCGTCGCCGACCAGCTCCGGCAGGCCGCCCACGGCGGTCGCCACCAGCGGTACGCCGGCCCGCAGCGCCTCCTGCGCGAACAGCTGCCGGGCCTCCCAGTCGCTGGTGACCACCGCCAGGTCACAGCCGGCGAGCAGGTCCGCCACGTCGGTGCGGTGGCCGAGCAGGGTCACCGGCGCCCGGGCGGCGGAGATCCGGGCGGCCAGTTGCAGGTACGCCGGTCCGCTGCCGGCGATCACGACGGCCGGCGGTGGGGTCCGGGTACGCCAGCGGGCCGCGGCGTCGACCAGCACGTCGTACCGCTTCTGCGGGTGCAGCCGGCCGACGGAGAGCACCAGCGACTGGCCCGGTACGACGCCGAACTCGGCGCGCACGGCGGCGCGCCGGCGACGCGGGGCGGGCAGGGTGGGTGCGGCGACCGGGGCGAGCCGGGCGTCGGCGGCGCCCAGCGCGGCGGCCCGCTCGACCAGGTCGGCCGAGGCGCCGAGCGCGACCCGGCCGGAGCGGGCCACGGCCCGCTCGGCCAGCCGCGAGAGCTGCCCGCGCACCCCGCCGGCGAGCACCGCGTTGTGCCAGGTGACCACGACCGGCGCGGCCGGCCGGGCGAGCGTGGCGACCAGACCGGCGCGCAGCCCGTGGGCGTGCACGACGCGTACCGTCTCGGCGGCCAGGGTCCGGCGCAGCGCGGACACGGCCCGCGCGTCGGCCGGGGTGGGGCTGGCCGGGATCTCCACCGGGGCGAAGCGCGCCCCGACGGCGGTGAAGTCGAACTGGTCCTGGGTGGCGGCGGGCCCGCACACCAGCACGGAGACGCCGACCTCGGTGAGGCCGCGGGCCACCGAGCGGACGTGCTGCCCGACCCCGCCGGTGCTGGAGGCGAGCAGCAGGACGACCGTGCCCTGCCAGCGCGGCGCCGAGGAAGCGTCGGTCATCGGTGCTCACCTTCCGTTCGCGACTGCGGGGCTCGCAGGCCCGGCTCACTCCTCGCGCTCACCGCGACGACTTCCGTTCGCGACTGCGGGGCTCGCAGGCCCGGCTCACTCCTCGCGCTCACCGCGACATCTTCCGTTCGCGACTGCGGGGCTCGCAGGCCCGGCTCACTCCTCGCGCTCACCGGGACACCGTCTCCTTCCCGTCATCCCGTTCCGGCCGGCCGCCCTCCTGCGCCGGGCCGGGCGGCCCCGAGCCGCGCCGTCGCGGGCGGAGCCGGCGGGCCACGCCGCCGAGCAGCGGCCGGACGTCCGGCCGGTCGGCCAGGTAGGCGACGCCGAGGAACACCACGCCCACCACGGCCCCGGACAGCATGCCCTGAACGAGTGCCTCCGGTGTCGTCGGGGTGCCGTCGGCGAGGTCGGCGAGCCACCGGGCGGTGAGCGCGCCGGCGGGCGCGGCGAGCGCGGCGGCGAGCACGCCGGCGGTGGCGGCGCGACCCGCGCCGGTCAGGGCCGCCCGGCCGGCCGAGCGGGCCACCGCGGCCAGCAGCAGGCCGCCGAGGAGCAGCATTCCCAGCGAGTTGGCCAGGGTCACGGCCAGCACCCGGTCGCGCAGCGGCAGCGCCGCCCCCAGCAGCAGCGCGGCGGCCGGCACCGACAGCCAGCCGAGTGCGGTGGCCCAGGTCGCAGTCCGGGTCTCGCCCCGGGCGTAGAGGGCGCGGGTGAGCACCGCGAAGAGGCCGTAGCCGAGCAGCCCGGGGGCGAACCCGGCGATCGCGGCGGCGGCGGCCGGCGCGGTCTGCGCCGGGAAGAAGAAGTACCCGATGGGCGTCGCCACGCCGACCAGGGCGGCGGCGCCGAGGCTGCTGAAGATCAGCACGCCCCGCACGGCGGGGGCGAGGGTCCGCCGGTAGGCGTCCTCGTCGGCGGCGGCCCGGGCCGCGGCCAGCGTCGGGTACGCGGCGACCGCCAGCGGCACCGCGAGCACCGCCCAGGGCAGCAGGTAGACGGTCTGGGCGAGGTTGTACACGCCGGGGTTGGTCGCCGCGCCGTAGGTGACCTGGTTGAGGCTGACGATCAGCGCGATCTGCTGGGTGGTGACGGTCACCGCGCCGGCCACCGCCAGCCCACCGACCCGGGCCCGGGCGTCGGCCGGGAAGCCGTACCCGGGGCGCAGCCGCAGGTCGAGGCGGCGCAGCGGGACCAGCAGCGACAGCGACAGCACCACCACCCCGGCGGTGGTGCCACCGGCCAGGATCAGCTCCCCCGCGCTACTGACCTCGGCGACGGTGGCCAGCCGCCCCTCGACGGCGGTGAACGCGAGGTAGACCGTGATCACGGTGACGCTGCTGAGCAGCGGAGCGATCACCGGCCAGGCGAACCGCCGGTGCGCCTGGAGCACGCCGGTCAACACGATGCCGATGCCGTAGAGCGGCAGCTGCGGCGCGAACAACCGCAGCATCCGCTCGCCGCTGTGCTGCTGGGCGACGCTCAGACCGTCGCCGAGCAGTCCGACGATCGGCCCGGCGGCCAGCGCCACCAGCACCGCGAGGGGCACCAGCAGAGTGACCGTCCAGGTGAGCAGCGCGCCGGTGGTGGCGGCCACCGCCCGCCGGTCGCCGGCCGCGACCGCGCCGGCCAGCAGCGGTACGACCAGGCTGGCCAGCGCCCCACCGGCGACGATCTCGAAGATGAAGTTGGGTACGGCGTTGGCCACCACGTACGCGCCGCCGAGGTCGGTCGGGGCCAGCGTCCAGGTGAACACGGCGGTACGACCGAAGCCGGCCAGGCGGCTGACCACGGTGAGGACGGCGATGAGGGCGGCCGCCCCGGCCACACGGCCGGCGCCGGCGAGGGGTGCCGGTCTGGTCACGTCAGCCGGATCGCCGACCCAGGGCGTCGAGTTCGCGCAGGCCGGGGGTGCGCTGGATGACAGCCGTGAAGCTGACCTTCTCGCTGGCCGCGGTGAGCCCGGCGAGCACGGCCAGGATCCCGGCCCGGCCGACCGGCCCGGTCCGGGCGGCCAGCGCCACGCCGAGCACCGCGCCGAGGGCGTTGGCGCCGCTGTCGCCGACCATCACCCGCTCGTCGAGGTCCTCGCCGAGCAGCCCACCGGCGGCGCCGACCGCGCCGGCGGCGATACCACCGTGCGGGCCCCCGGTCAGCGGGGCGCCGAGCAGCAGGCCGGACTTGAGGGCCCGGCCGGGACGCAGGTCGAGCAGGTTGAGCAGGTTGGCGGTGCCGGCCACCACCCCGGCGCCGAGGAGCAGGTCGACCGCGCGGGCGAGGGGGCGCTGGCCCGCGCGCCGGGCGGCGACGCGGGGGTCGGCGGCGAGCAGGACGGCCGCGCCGAACCCGGCGGCGCCCACCCCGAGCACCTTGACCGTGCCGGCGGTGACCCGACCCTCGCGCAACGCGGCCAGGTGGCCGGCGAAGCCCTTCGCGGTCTTCTGCTCGGGCCGCCCGCCCACCACGTCGTCGTAGAGCCCGACCGCGCCCGCGCCGAGGCCGGCCACCAGGGCCGCCGCGCCGGCGGGGATGCTGGTGGCGCCGAACGCGCCGGCCCCCGCCGCGCCGACCGCGAGGGCCGGGCCGGCCGCCAGGGTGACGGTACGGCCGCGGAAGTTGGTCCGCTCCAGCGCCGGGCCGGGCGGGGCGGTACGGATCTCGCGCAGCGCGTACCGGACGGTGGCGGCGCCGACGGCGGCGGCCAGCAGCCGCCCCAGCCCGTTCACGCGGCCCTGCCGGATGCGACGGTCGGGTGGACTCCGGTCACCGGGGTACGTCGTTCGCTCACTGGGGCAGTCTAGGCAGCAGGGACGCGGCGTTGTCGCCGACGCCGTACTGGCCGGCCTTCTTTTCGGTGAGCTGCTGCACCAGCGCGAGGCTGGTGACCAGCTGACCCTGCACGGTGTTGGCGTTGTCGACGGTGGAGATGGTCTGGGCGAGCACCGGGTCGCCCCGGACGATCGCGACCAGGTTGCCGCCGGCCGAGCCGTTGCCGCCGACCACGATCGAGCCGGTCCGGTCGAACTGCTCGGCGACCTTCACCACCGACTCGTCCTTCTTGGCGGAGTCCTTGTCCACGTACGGCTGCCCGCTGACCAGCACCACGGCCTCGGCCGACCCGGTGACCTTCTGCTCCGTGGTCAGGTAGCCGGCGTTGGAGTACGAGTTCAACACCGCCCGCCGGTCGGCGTCGGTCACGGCGGCGGTGCCCTGGGCCCGGTCGAGCAGCACGCTGGCCAGCAGGGCGCTGGACGTCTCCACCCCGTTGCCGTTGCCGGGCAGCGCGGAGGCGGGCGCGGTGGGCCGCGCGGCGGTCACCGCCAGCTCCATCAGGTTGGTGTTGTTGTCCGGGTTGATGAACTTGTCCTGCAGGTCCACCCGGCCGGTCACGTCGGCCCCGGCGAGTTCGAGCATCTTCAGCACGCCCTCGGTGTGGTCCCGGCCGGTGGGCAGGCTCAGCACCAGCACCCGCTTGCCGGTGAGCTTGCCCGGCAGGACGACCTGCGCCAGTTGGGCGGCGAAGTCCTCCTCGAGCTCCAGCTCCTTCTGCATGTTGTTGACCGATTGACGCATCTGCTGGTTGTCCTTGCGCAGCGCGTTGACGTTCTCCTTGAGCGAGTCCGCCACGGGGCCGTTCAGGGCGGCCGTGCCGACCACCAGGCCGATGGCCAACGCCAGGAAGACCGCGGTCAGGGACACCACGTGGTACCGGAAGTTGATCACGCTTGCAGCCTCTTGATCGGTCGGGGAGCTAGAAGAGCTGGCCGAGCTGGAACACGAAATTGTCCCACCACTCCGAGACCACGCCCAAATACGCCTTCCCGACGGTGGAGACCGCCACCGCGGAAGCCATCGCGGCGACCGCCGAGAGGACCAGCAGCAGCAGCGACGAGCCCGAGATGCTCTGCCGGTAGAGCCGGCTCACGCCCTTGGCGTCGACCAGCTTGCCGCCGACCTTGAGCCGGGTGAGGAAGGTCGAGGCCATGCCGCCGCGGCCCTTGTCCAGGAACTCCACCAGCGTGGCATGGGTGCCGACGGCGACCAGCAGCGAGGCACCCTTCTCGTCGGCCAGCAGCATCGCGAGGTCCTCGCTGGTGGCGGCGGCGGGGAAGGTGATCGCCGGCACGCCGAGCCCGTTGACCCGGGCCAGGCCGGGCGCCCGCCCGTCCGGGTAGGCGTGCACGATCACTTCGGCGCCGCAGCGCAGCACGTCGTCGGTGACCGAGTCCATGTCGCCGATGATCATGTCGGGGGTGTACCCCGCCTCGACCAGCGCGTCCGCCCCGCCGTCCACGCCGATCAGCACCGGCTTGAACTCCCGGATGTACGGGCGCAGCACGTCCAGGTCGTCCTTGTAGTCGTAGCCGCGGACCACGATCAGGCAGTGCCGGCCCTGGACCTGGGTCTGGATGTCCGGTACGCCCACCCCGTCGAGCAGCAGGTCGCGTTCCTGCCGCAGGTAGTCCATGGTGTTGGCGGCGAACGCCTCGAGCTGGACCGACAGCCCCTCCCGGGCGTCGGCCATCGCCTTGGCCACCGTCTCGGCGTCCTGCAGCTCCCCGTGGGCGACCGGCTCGTCGCCGACGTAGACGGTGTTGCCCTCGATCCGGATCGTGTCGCCCTCGCGGATCCGCTCGAAGACCCCCTCGCCCAGGTCGTCCAGGAGCGGGATGCCGGCGCCCACCAGCACCTCGGGGCCGAGGTTGGGGTAGCGCCCGGAGACCGACGGCTTGGCGTTGAGCACCGCGGCGACGCCGACGGCGACCAGCGAGTCGGCCGCCACCCGGTCCAGGTCGACGTGGTCGATCACCGCGATGTCACCGGGGCGGAGCCGGCCGACCAGCCGTTTGGTCCGGCGATCGAGACGTGCGGTGCCGAGGACTGAGCCCGGTTCCGCGTTCCGGGTCCGGCGCAACGTGGGTAGACGCATCGTGACCATCCTGGCATGTGAGGCAGGCTTTTCTGTCGCGACATGCCTGAGCAGGGCCGCCTACCCAGGGAAGCACACCGGAGCGCAGGCCGGTGTGCTTGCGCTCACAATAGCGACGGTCAGGGCCGCCTTTCCTTGGCCGCCACCGCCAGGAGTTCCTCCGCATGCGCGATACCCAGGTCGGAATCCGGCAAACCCGCGAGCATCCGGGCCAGCTCCCGGGCCCGCTCGGTGTCCTCCACCACACGCACCCCGCTGGTGGTCACCGCTCCCCCGGTGTCCTTCGCCACCACCAGGTGCCGGTCGGCGAAGGCGGCCACCTGCGGCAGGTGGGTGACCACCAGCACCTGGTGGCTGCGGGCCAGCCGGGCCAGCCGGCGGCCGATCTCCACCGCCGCCTGGCCGCCGACGCCGGCGTCCACCTCGTCGAAGACCAGCGTAGGCGGGCCGCCGGAGCCGGCGAAGACCACCTCGATGGCGAGCATCACCCGGGACAGCTCGCCGCCGGAGGCGCCGCGCTGCAGCGGCAGCGAGGGCGCGCCCGGGTGGGCCAGCAGCCGCAACTCGACCTCGTCGGCGCCGTCGGGGCCGATGCCGGCCTCGACGCCGTTGACCGTGAGGCTCGGCTCGGCCCGGCCCACCGGCCGGGAGACCACGGCCACGTCGATCCGGGCGTGCGGCATGGCCAGCCCGGCCAGCTCGACGGTGACCTGCTCGGCGAAGCGGGTCGCCGCCTCCTGGCGGGAGGTGGACACCCGGCCGGCCAGCTCGGCCACCTCGCCGGCGAGCCGGGTGGCCTCGCGGTCCAGCTCGTCGAGCAGCTCGTCGGAGCTGTCCAGGTCGGACAGTCGGGTGCGGGCCCGCTCGGCCCAGGCGATCACCCCGTCGACGTCGTCGGCGTACTTGCGGGTCAGCGCGCGCAGCGCGGCCCGCCGCTCGTAGATGACCTGCAACCGGGCCGGGTCCGCGTCCAGCGCCGCCAGGTACGTCGACAGCTCGGCGGAGACGTCGGCCACCAGGGTCGCCGCCTCCTCCAGCCGGACCGCCAGCTCGCCAAGGGCCGGGTCGGTGCCGGCCTGCGCCTCGAGGGTGCGCCGGGCGGTGCCGAGCAGCGCCGTGGCGTCGGGCGTCTCGTCGGCGGCCTCCGCGCCACCGGCGACGCACTGGTGGGCGAGCTGGGCCGCGGTGCGCAGCCCCTCGGCGTGCTCCAGCCGCTGCGCCTCGGCCTTCAGTTCGTCGTCCTCGCCGGGCTGCGGGTCGACCCGGGTGATCTCGTCCAGGCCCAGCCGCAGCAGGTCGGCCTCCTGGTTGCGGGCGCGGGCGTTGCGCCGGCGGTCGGCCAGGTCGTCCACCACGTGCCGCCACCGGCCGTACGCCTCGCGCAGCGCGTCGAGCAGCTTCTCGTGCTCCGGCCCGGCGAACCGGTCCAGCGCGGCGCGCTGCTCGGCCGGACGCAGCAGGCGCAGCTGATCGGACTGGCCGTGCACCGCCACCACCTGCTCGCCGACCTCGCCGAGCATCGACACCGGCATGCTCCGCCCGCCCAGGTGGGCCCGGGACCGACCCTCGACGGTGACCGTGCGGCTCAGCAGCAGCGAGCCGTCCTCGTCGGGCTCGCCGCCGGCGTCGACGATCCGGGCGTGCACCGCGTCGGCGAGCCGGCCACCGAGGCGCAGCCGCCCCTCCACCACCGCCCGGCCGGGCTGAGCCCGGACCCGCCCGGCGTCGGCCCGACCACCGAAGAGGAGGCCGAGGCCGGTCACCACCATGGTCTTGCCGGCACCGGTCTCGCCGGTGATGACGTTCATCCCGCCGGTCAACGGCAGCGTGGTGTCCTCGATGACGCCCAGTCCGGTGATGCGCAGCTCTTCCAGCACAGCAACCGACAGTAGACGCGGCCACCGACACTTGACCAGCCGACGACGCCGGGGGGAGTCGTGCGTACAGTTCAGCCCCGTGTTGGACGTGATCGGCCTGACCCCGGGCGAGGAGGAGCTGTACCGCCGCCTGGTGCAGCTCACCGTGGCGCGGGTCGACGAGCTGGCCCGGTGGCTGCGCCGCCCGCGCGCCGAGGTCGTCGCCCAGCTCGACACCCTGCGCGACAAGGGGCTGGTCCTGCCGACCGGTCCCGACCCGGACGGACCGCTGCGGCCGCTGGCCCCCGACGTCGCGCTCGGCGAGGCGTTGCTGCGCCGCCAGGAGGCACTGGAGGCGGCCCGCGTGGCGGTCACCCGGCTCACCGAGGAGTACCGGGCCGGCCTGCGCCGGCACGACGCCGACCACCTGGTGGAGGTGATCACCGGCGCCGGGGTGCTCCGGGAACGGCTGCGCGACGTGCAGAACTCGGCGCGCAGCGAGGTGCTCTGGTTCTGCCGGGCGAACCCGCTGACGATGCCCGGATCGGAGAACGTCGAGGAGTTCGACGCGCTGGCCCGCGGGGTGCGCTACCGGGCCATCTACGAGCGGAAGATGCTCCTCGAACCGGGCGCGCTGGCGGACGTGGAGCAGGGCGTACGCGCCGGCGAGCAGGCCCGGGTGCTGGACCGGCTGCCGGTCCGGCTGGCCATCGTGGACGCCCGGACGGCGATCTGCCCGCTGGTGCCCGACCGGGACATCGGAGAGCCGAGCGCCGCGGTGATCGGCCGCAGCCAACTGCTCGACGCGCTGCTCGCCCTCTTCGAGAGCCACTGGCTGGTGGCCACTCCGCTGCGGTCCGCCACCACGCCGGCCGGCGAGGCGGACGGCTACCTGCCGGACGCCGACGAGGTCCGGCTGCTCTCGCTCTTCGTGGCCGGGGTGCCGGACAAGTCCATCGCCTCCCAGCTCGGGGTGAGCCGGCGCACCGTGCAACGCCGGCTCGCCGACCTGATGACGGTCGCCGGGGTGGACACCCGCCCCGGCCTGGCCTACCAGGCCGCCCGGCGCGGCTGGCTCTGATCCGCCCGCCGGCCCCGCCACCAACCGCCGGCCGGCCCGCCACTGACCGCCGGCCCCGCCACTGACCGCCGGCCGGCCCCACCACCGGCCGAGCCGCCGCCGGTCCCGCCACCCGAAGGCGGTGCCGGCGGCGGCCACTGGCCGCGGCCCGGTCCGGTTGCCCACCATGTTCTGGCGGGCAGCCGGACGGGCCGACGGAGGCGTCCGCGCGGGAGGGGGGGTCGACCCGCGCGGACGCCCGGCTCAGCGCAGCCCGTACGCGTCGATCACGGTCTGGTCGACGACGTTGCCGGCGCTGTCGGCGCCGTGCACCCGCAGCGACACGGCTCCCTTGCCGGCCGGCACCGACGCGGTGTACCGGGTGTCGGTGCCGCGCACCGGCACCGACCGCCAGGTCGCGCCGGAGTCGAACGACACCTCCACCCGCAGGCTGGTGCCCTTCGGGGCCGGTACGCCCGCCGGCTGGCGCAGCGTCAGCTCCAGCTGGTGCGGACTGCCGCCGGCGACCGTGCCGCGCAGGTCGGCCGGTACCCGGTAGTCCACCTGGAGCAGCGACAGCGGCTGGGCCGCGTCCCCGGCCGGGCGGGCCGAGGTGAACTCCCAGGCCGTCTCGGTCCGGGTGGCCCAGCGCCACTCGTCCGACGACCGCCGCGTGGTGACGTCCAGCCGGTAGCGGGCCGAACCCGGGGTGGTCGGAACCGGTGCCCAGCCGCCGGAGAGATCGGCGATCTGCTGCCCGTCCCGGCTCAGCCGGCGCTCGACGGTGTCCTGCTCCTCGCTGAACCCGGCCGGGCTGTAGTGGCCGTCGGCGTCGACGAACTCGGCCACCCGCAGGTCGAGGTTGTCCCCGGTACGCGCGGGCACCGCCACCCCGGGACCCGCCGGCACGGCCGGCCGAGACACCGGCGCGTGCCAGGTTTCGGTGACCCGGTCGTCGGCGGCGTACTGCCGGGGCTGCTGCGTCGAGCCCCCGGTCAGCCGGCCCCAGGACCAGGGGAGCCGGTGCAGCACGCGCTGCTGCCACCAGTTGTCCCCGGCACTGACGAACTCCTGCCGCATGGTGCCGGTACGCACCAACCGCTTTTCGTCCATCCAGGAGTACTCCTGCCAGGGCCGCCAGCCGAACCGCTGCTCGCCGGCCCAGTCGAACCCGCCGGTGTCGGCGTAGCGGGCGGTCACCTCGGCGGTGTTGTCCGCGGTCACCTGGTGCACGATGCGGTCCGGGATCCGCCCCTTCGACACCTGCCACACGTCGTACAGGTAGGGGCTGTTCGGGGTCAGCGTCAGGTCCAGCGTCACGCGTCCGGCCTTCGCTGCCGCGATCATCCGCTGCCCGTCGTCGTTCGCGACCACCATCGACGGAATCGGCAGGCGGTCCCCGTCGGGAGCCCAGACCGTCCACGCGCTCCAGTCCGCCGGGCGGACCATGAGCACCATCGCGGCGCCCGCCGCGGCTGCATCGGCGACGATCTGGTCCTCCGCGACAACCTCGGGTCTGCTGGCGATCAGCGCGGCCGCACCTCGGACCCCGGCTCGGGACAGCTCGTCGGGGGTGCCGTCGCCCGCCCACACCAGCGGCAGCTTCCGCCGGCCGTCCGGAGCCGGCGACTGGTGCAGCAGGTTGATGTCCAGCGGACCGGAGACGTTGCTGACCTTGGCGTCCACCATGGGGGCGACCAGCTGCCACCGCGAGGAGAACTCGAACTCGCCCTGGCTCACCGGCCGGGTGGGCGTGACGTTCACCTGCTGGACCGTGCTGAACTCCATCACGCCGTGGTCGACCTGCCGGCCGTTGCCGAAGATCCGGTGCTCGAAGAAGCTGATCACCGCCCGCTGCTCGGTCGGCTTCGGCGTCTCGATCCGCACCGGCGTGGCCTTGCGCGGGTCGAGCACCACGGTGAGATCCCGGTCGACCATCAGCTCGGGATCGGTGACCAGGGTGAGCTGCTCGTCCAGCGGTGCGCCGTGATAGATCAGCCCCTCGAGCAGGTACGGGCCCTCCTCGACCTGCACCTGCACCTCGCCGGGGATCCAACCGAGCTGGTCCGACTCGCGGTGTTCGCCGAAGAGGGTGAACACCGTCGCCACGCCGGACTCCCCGGCCATGTCCAGCGCGCGCAGGGTGACGGTGTGGATCCGGCCACTGAGGGTGAGTCCGACGGCCGTACGTACCGCGACACCGTCCGCGCCGGTGGCCACCAGCCACCCTCCGTGCACTCCCCGGTCCAGCTTCGCCGGGTCGGCGTGCAGCGGGACGTTCACACTGCCGCCGGCCGGCACGGTCACCTCCGTGCCGTCGAGCGACACCCCGTCCGGCTCGGCCGCACCGCGGTCCAGGTTGCGGAGCTCCAGGGCCAGCCGCAGGGTCTGCGGGGACGACGTGCCGTTGGTGTACGTCACGGTCCGCTCCACCGCCGCACCGCCGGTGTTCACCCGGCCGAAGTCGGCAGTGGCCGAGCCGTACACCCGCTGGCTCAGCGCGCCGGCCACGTCAACCCGGCCGCCGCCCTGCTCGAAAACGGTCAGGGCTGGGTTCGCCTTCGTCGTGCTGACCAGCGCGTCCTTGAGCTTCCCGGCGGTCCAGTCCGGGTGTTCCTGAGAGAGGATCGCCACCGCGCCGGCGACGTGCGGGGTCGCCATCGACGTCCCGGACGCCCGCGTGTACGCGTCGTCCACCGGCGTACCCATGGTGGTGCCAGCGGCGCGGGCGGCGACGATGCCGACGCCCGGGGCGGTGATCTCCGGCTTCAGGCCGTTGTCGCCGAGCCGGGGACCGCGGCTGGAGAATTCGGCCAGATTGTCGTCGCGGTCCACCGCGCCGACGGTGAGCGCCGCGGTCGCGGCGCCCGGCGAGCCGACGGTTTGCGCCGCGCCCGAATTGCCGGCGGCGATCACGAACAGTGTGCCGGTCTCGGCGGTGAGGTCGTTGACCGCCTGGCTCATCGGGTCGGTGCCGTCGGTCGGGGACCCGCCGAGGCTCATGCTGACCACCTTGGCGCCGGAGTGGGCGGCCCACTCCATGCCGGCGATGATCCCCGAGTCGTAGCCGGTGCCGTTGTCGGCGAGCACCTTGCCGATGAGCAGCCGCGCACCCGGCGCGACGCCCTTGCGCAGCCCGTCGGAGGCGGCGCCGCTGCCGGCGATGGTGGCCGCCACGTGGGTACCGTGGCCGTGCCCGTCCTGCGCGCTGCCGGTGCCGCTGAAGTCCTTCGCCTCGACGATCCGCCCGGCCAGGTCGGGGTGGTTCGCGTCGACCCCGGTGTCCAGCACGGCGACCTCGACACCGGCGCCGTCCCGCCCGGCCGCCCAGGCCGTCGGGGCGCCGATCTGCGGCACGCTGTGCTCCAGGTCCGCGCGCACCCGCCCGTCCAGCCAGACCCGGTCGATGCCGGCGCCGAGCCGGGCCGGCGCACCGGCCGCGGTACGCGCCTGCGGCGTGCCGCGCAGCGTCGTCCACAGCCCGCCGAGCTCCTTCTTGCCGACCTTCAGCGCGGCGCCGTTGATGCTCTCCAGCGCGCGGGCGGCGGTGGCCCCGGCGAGCGGACGGACCCGCCCGCCGGCCGGCTGCTGGTAGCGCACGATCAGTGGCAACGCGCCCTGGGCGTCGTCGCCGTACCCGTCGGCGACCAGTTCCTGCACGTCGAACAGGTCCGCGTCGAGCACCCCGGAGCTGACGTACGGCACGACGTCGCTGGGCAGCACCCGCAGCCCACCGTCGGCTTCGATGGTGTGGAAGGTGATCCGCTCCCGGCCGGGGCCGGGGTGGACGGTGGCGGCGACCCGACCGGGTGCGGCGGAAGCGAGCTCCACCTGGTCGCCGGTGATCAGGGTGATGCGGGCGGGCGCGCCGCTCGTGGCGGTCGTGGCCGAACTCGGGCCACTGGGCCGGGCGGGCGGGTCGGCGGACGCCGGTGCGGTGAGTCCGACCACCAACGCGCCGACCGCGCCGGCACTGAGCCAGCGTGGGGATCGGTGCATGCGATGTACTCCTCTACTCCGAGGCCGGCCTCGGGGAGGTCGGCGCTCCGGAGTCTGCGCCGAAGATCATCGCTGGGTCACTAGGGCAGGCGCGCCGTACCGGCGACATGTCGCCAGGTGGACACGGGGCGACGGCGACCGGACGGTCGCGTGGCCGGCGCGTGGCCGGCACGGGCCGGCGGGGTACGTGCGCCGCCCCGCCCGGTGGGCGCTCAGCGCCGGCTGCCGCGCCAGCCCTGCACCGGCAGCCCGAACTTGGCCACCAGGCGGTCGGTGAACGGCCGGGCCCGCAGCCGGACGATGCGCACCGGCAACGCGCCGCGGCGCACCGTCACCCGGGCGCCCGGCGGCAGGTCGAAGACCCGCCGGCCGTCGCAGCAGAGCACCGCGAGGGTGGTGAACGGGTCCACGGTGATCGAGAACGTGGAGGTCGGCGCGGTCACCAGCGGGCGGCTGAACAGCGCGTGCGCGCTGATCGGCACCAGCAGCAGTGCCTCCACCTCCGGCCAGACCACCGGCCCGCCGCCGGAGAACGCGTACGCGGTGGAGCCGGTGGGGGTCGCGCAGACCACCCCGTCGCAGCCGTACCGGGACAGCGGGCGGCCGTCGACGTCGACGAGCAGCTCCAGCATCTGGGCCCGCTCGCCCTTCTCGACGCTGATCTCGTTGAGCGCCCAGGACTCGATGGTCGGCCCGCCGTCGAACTCGGCGGTCACGTCGAGGGTGAGCCGTTCGTCCACGGTGTAGTTGCGCCCGACCACGTCGCGCACCGCCACGTCGAGGTCGTTGATCTCGGCCTCGGCGAGGAAGCCGACCTTGCCGAGGTTGATGCCGAGCAGCGGCGCCTTGGCCGGCCGGGCCAGCTCGGCCGCGCGCAGGAAGGTGCCGTCCCCGCCGAGGGCGAAGACGATCTCGGCGCCCTCGGCCGCCTCCGGCCCGGTCACCGGCACCACGCCGGGCAGGTCGAGGTCGTCGGCCTCCTCGGCCACCACCCGCACCTCGAAGCCGGCGGCGATGAGGTCGGCGGCCACGGCCCGGGCGTGTTCGGTGCTGCGCCGCCGCCCGGTGTGTGTCACCAGCAGGGCGGTGCGGCTCACCGGGCCACCCGCCCGTGCGTGCCGCCGGGGCTGACCCCGTCGCTGTCGCCCACCGGATCCGCCTCTCGTCCCCCGCTCGTCGGGTTCGGCTCGTCGCTCACCCTGTCACCTCCCCGGTCCGGTCCGCCGGCAGATCGCCGGCGGTGGCCGAGCCCTCGGGCCCCGCCGCCACCACGGCCCGCACCCGCTCGGGGTCGGCCGCCGGGGCGTCCCGGCGTAACCATACGAAGAACTCGACGTTGCCGCTGGGCCCCGGCAGTGGACTGGCCGCCACGTCGGCCAGGCCCAGCCCGAGCCCGGCTGCGGCGGCGGCCACGTCGAGCACCGCTTCGGCGCGCAGCGCCGGGTCGCGGACCACGCCGCCGGCACCCACCCGCTCCTTGCCCACCTCGAACTGCGGCTTGACCATCAACGCCAGGTCGCCGTCGGCGCGGGTGCAGCCGGCCAGCGCCGGCAGCACCAGGCGCAGCGAGATGAACGACAGGTCGGCCACGGTCAGGTCCACCTCGCCGCCGATGACCTCCGGGGTCAGGGTACGGACGTTGGTGCGCTCGAAGACCCGCACCCGCTCGTCGGTGCGCAGCGGCCAGGCGAGCTGGCCGTACCCGACGTCCACCGCGACGACCTCGGCGGCGTCGGCGCGCAGCAGCACGTCGGTGAAGCCGCCGGTGGAGGCGCCCGCGTCGAGGCAGCGCCGCCCGGTGACGGTCAGCCCGCCCGGCGCGAACGCCGCGAGGGCGCCGGCCAGCTTGTGGCCGCCCCGGGAGACGTACTCGGCACTGGGGTGCTCGCCGGTGACCAGCAGCGGGTCGGCCGGGTCGACCATCGCGGCGGCCTTGCGCGCCGGCACCCCGCGCAGCTGGACCCGGCCGGCCTCGACCAGCGCGGCGGCCTGCTCCCGGGAGCGGGCCAGACCGCGGCGGACGAGTTCGGCGTCGAGGCGGGTACGACGTGCCATGGGGTGGTTCTCCGGTCGGTTCAGGCCTGGTCGATGGTGGCGAGGGTCTCCCGCAGCGTCTGGTACGCCGCCTCGTACTGGGCGATCTGGTCGGCCGGGGGCAGCCCCTCGGCGTTGATCATCGCCTGCACGGCGGCGTCGACGGCCGGGTGGTGCGCCTCCTCGACGTCCTCGTACCCGCTCGGCGGCGGCCCCGGCCGAGGCCCGGACGGCGGACCGGGACGCGCCCCCGGCCGCGCACCGGGCGGTGGCCCGGGGCGGAAGGGGGCGCTCACCGGGCACTCCGGCCGTCGGCGGGCGTCATTCCGCGCCGCCGGTGGTCCGCTTGCGCGGGGCGGCCTTCTTCACCGGCCGGGCCGGCGACGTCACGCCGTCGCCGGTGGTGGTGCTCACCGACGCCGGTGGCTTCTTGGCGATGGCCTTCTTGGCCACGGCCTTCTTCGCCACCGCCTTGCCCGGGGCGGGGACCGGCGGGGCCGACGGGGCGGTGCCGGTGGCCCCGGCCGCCGCACCACCGCTGGGGCCGGCGGTGGCCGGACCGGTCGCGCCGGTGGGGGCGACACCCGACGGGGTGACGCCCACCGGCGACGTGCCCGGCAACGGCCCGCCCGGGCCGCCCTTGGCCTCGCGCAGCTGCCGTTCCAGCTCGTGCACCCGGCGGGTCAGCTCGGCGACCTCGTCGGCGGTGGCCAGACCGACCGCCCCGAGCGCCCGGTCCACCTCGAAGCGGACCAGCTTGGTCAGCGCCTCGCGGTTGGCCGCGCCGGTGGAGACGAGTTCCTCGGCGAGCGCCTGGAGCTGGGCGGCGGTCGCGCCGCCCGTGCCGACCAGCCGCCGCGCGGCGTCCTGGGCCTTCTTCCGGGGCGCCTCCGTCAGGCCCATGGCCAGCTCGAGGTAGGCGCGCCACGCATCCTGCATGCCGGTTTTCCTTCCGCGGGGCGGGGTGTGCGGGTCTCACGCTACCGGGCGCCCCGGACGACCCATTGCGGTACGGTGCCGAGGAACGGCGTGGCGGGTGTGAGGAGACGATGTGGCCAGCGTGGACGAGTGCCGGCAGGCGTTGCACGATCTGGCGAGCCGGTTGGAGCGCCACGCCGAGGTGGGCCAGCGCATCGACCTGGACCGCACGCTCGCCTGCCGCGTCACCGACCTGGACACCGCGTTCCACGGCCGGATCACCGGCGGTCGGCTGGTCGACCTGGCCGACGGCGACGACCCCAAGGCCAAGATCGCCCTGATCACCGGCAGCGACGACCTGGTCGCCCTGGTGCACGGTCAGCTCGACGTCACCAGGGCGGTCGCCTCCCGCCGGGTCTCGATCAAGGCGAACCCGTTCGACCTGATGAAGCTCCGCAAGCTGCTCTGACGGCCGGCGCGGCATCCGCCGGCCGCGACGGCCGGGCCGGTCAGGCCGGTCAGGCCGCCAGGCCGAGCGCCGCGAGGGCGCGTTGCGCCTCCGGCGTCACCGGGCGCACGTCCGCGGCGTCCACCGGCGCCGACCAGGCCGCCGCGCAGAGCGCCACGAGGGCGTCCAGCGGCCGTCCCGCGCCGCGCAACTCCAGGCCGCCGTCGACCCGGGCGGCGGACCAGCCGCCGGTGTCCGGCTCGCCCGGCACCCGGGCCACCGCCGCCGGGTCGAAGAGCCCGGCCAGGTTCATCGCCACGTACGTCGGGCGGCGCGACTCGGGCGCCGCCAGCAGTTCGGATACGTCGCTGACGCCGGTCAGCACCAGCAGGCTGTCCAGCCCGGCACGGCCGGCACCCTCGATGTCGGTGTCGAGGCGGTCGCCGACGACCAGCGTCCGGCCCGCACCGGCGCGGCGGGCGGCGGTGGCGAACAGGGCGGCCTCGGGCTTGCCGACGACCACGTCCGGCGCTCGGTCGAGGGCGTGCCGCAGCGCGGCCACCAGCGAGCCGTTGCCGGGCAGCGGGCCACGGCCGCTGGGCAGCGTCCGGTCGGTGTTGGTGGCCACCCAGATCGCCCCGGCACGGATCGCCACGGACGCCTCGGCCAGGTCCGCCCAGCCCACCTGCGGGCCGTACCCCTGAACGACCGCGACCGGCGACTCGTCGGCGCGGGCGACCGGGGTGAGCCCGGCGGCGCGGATCTCGGCCCGCAGCGCCTCCGCGCCGACGACCAGGACCGGCGCCCCGGCGGGGAACCGGTCGCGGAGCAGCTCGGCGGCGGCCGCGGCGGAGGTCAGCACCTCCTGCGGCTCGGCCGGCACACCCATGCCGGTGAGCAGGTCGGCGACCTCGCTCGACCGGCGCGAGGCGTTGTTGGTCGCGTACGCGACCGCGTGGCCGTCGGCGTGCAGCCGGCCGACCGCCTCGACAGCGCCGGGGATCGGCCGGTCGATCAGGTAGATCACCCCGTCCAGGTCGAACACGACCAGGGTGTACCCGTCGACCAGCCGATCCCCGGCGACCTCGGTCATCGCTGGTCCGACTCCGACTCCGACCCGCGCCCGGTCGGCTCGTCGCCGGCCGGCGGCACCGCGTCGCTCACGGTCGGCTCGGCGTCGGTCGCGCGCGGCTCGGCCGCGACGGCCGTGGCCGATTCGTCGGTGAGCTCGTCGTCGGTGAGCCCGTCCGCGTCGCGGTCGTCGTCCTGGTCGCGGTCGTCGTCCTGGTCGCGGTCGTCGTCCTCGTCGCGGTCGTCGTCCTCGTCGCGGTCGTCGTCCTCGTCGCGGTCGTCGTCCTCGTCGCGGTCGTCGTCCTCGTCGAAGTCGTCGTCCTCGTCGTGGTCGTCTTCTTCGTCGTCGAAGTCGTCGTCCTCGTCGCGGTCGTCGTCCTCGTCCTCGTCGTCGCGGTCGTCGTCCTCGTCGGTGAGGTCGCCGGCGGCGGCCGTCAGGTCGACGTCCGGCTGGGCCGGCACGGCGCCGGGCGCATCCGGACCGGTGGCCACCTCCTCGGCCGGCTCGTCGTCCTCCTCGTCGCCCTCGATCAGCACGCCGTCGAGTTCGAGCAGCCGCTCCGCCGCGTCGGTCTCACCGTCGGTGTCCACGTCGGCGGCGCGGGAGAACCACTCGCGGGCCTCCTCCCGACGGCCGACGGCCAGCAGCGCGTCGGCGTAGGCGTAGCGCAGCCGGGCCGTCCACGGGTCGGTCGAGTCGGTGGTCAGCTCGGGAACCTGGAGCATGGCCACCGCGGCGTCCTTCTGCCCGAGGTCACCCCGGGCACCCGCGGCCACGATCAGCAGCTCGACGGCGACAGCCTGGTCGAGCTTCTCCCGGTCGGCGCCCCGGAACAGGTCGATGGCCCGCTCCGGACGCCCCAGCGCCCGCTCGCAGTCGGCGAGCACCGCCAGGTGGCTCTGCAACCCGGTCATCCGGTGGTACGTCCGCAGCTCGGCGATGGCCGTCTGCCACTCCCCGGCGTGGTACGCGGCCAGCCCGACCGCCTCCCGTACCGCGGAGATCCGCGAGGCCAGCCGGCGGGCCGCCATCGCGTGGGCGAGCGCCTCGGCGGGGTCCTCGTCGATCAGCTGACCGGTCGCGACCAGGTGCCGGGCGACGGTCTCCGCCACCGGCTTGTTCAGCGAGAGCAGCTCGGCGCGGACGGCCGTGTCGAGGTCGGTCGCGGAGATCTCGTCCGGCAGCGCCGGCGCGACCGCACGGCCACCCTCGGCCTCGTCCCGCCGCTCGCGGTCGGGGCCGAAGCCACCCTCGCGACGCCGGTCCTCGAAGCCCCGCTGGTCGTCACGCCGCGGCCGGTCACCGTAGCCGCCACGCTCGCCGCCACGCTCGGGCCGGTCGCCACCCCGGTAGCCACCCTCACGGCGGTCACCGCCGCGGTAGCCGCCCTCACGGCGCTCGCCGCCACGGTAGCCACCCTCACGGGGCGCCTCGCCCTCACGGCGGAAACCACCCTCACGGCGCTCGCCGCCACGCGTGTCGCCCTCGCGACGGATACCGCCCTCGCGACGGTCACCGCCTCGGGTGTCGCCGTCGCGACGGAAGCCACCACCACGGGGCGCCTCGCCCTCGCGGCGGAAACCACCCTCACGGCGCTCGCCGCCACGCGTGTCGCCCTCGCGACGGATACCGCCCTCGCGACGGTCACCGCCTCGGGTGTCGCCGTCGCGACGGAAGCCACCACCACGGGGCGCCTCGCCGTCCCGGCGGAAACCGCCCTCGCGACGGTCACCACCACGGGGTGCCTCGCCGTCACGGCGGAAGCCACCCTCACGACGGTCACGGTCGCCGCCGGCGGAGCCGCCCTCACGGCGCTCCCCGCCCCGGTAGCCACCGCCGCGCGGCGCCTCGCCGTCACGGCGGAAACCGCCCTCACGACGGTCACCGCCACCGAAGCCACCTTCGCGGCGCTCGCCACCACGGAAACCGCCACCACGCGGCGCCTCGCCGCCCCGGTAGCCGCCCTCGCGGCGGTCACCGCCACGGAAGCCACCCTCACGGGGCGCCTCACCGTCCCGGCGGAAACCACCCTCACGGCGCTCACCGCCACGGGTGTCGCCGTCGCGGCGGAAGCCACCCTCGCGACGGTCACGGTCGCCGCCGGCGAAGCCGCCCTCACGGCGCTCCCCGCCCCGGTAGCCACCGCCGCGCGGCGCCTCGCCGTCACGGCGGAAACCGCCCTCACGACGGTCACCGCCGGCGAAGCCACCTTCGCGGCGCTCGCCACCACGGAAACCGCCACCACGCGGCGCCTCGCCGCCCCGGTAGCCGCCCTCGCGGCGGTCACCACCACGGAAGCCACCCTCACGCGGCGCCTCACCGTCCCGGCGGAAACCACCCTCACGGCGCTCACCACTACGGGGGGCTTCGCCCTCGCGGCGGAAACCACCCTCGCGCGGACCGGAACGGAAACCGCCCTCACGGCGGTCACCGCCACCGAAGCCACCTTCGCGGCGCTCGCCACCACGGAAACCGCCACCACGCGGCGCCTCGCCGCCCCGGTAGCCGCCCTCGCGGCGGTCACCACCGCGGAAGCCACCCTCACGCGGCGCCTCACCGTCCCGGCGGAAACCACCCTCACGGCGCTCACCGCCCCGCGCGTCGCCGTCGCGGCGGAAGCCACCCTCACGGGGCCCGGAACGGAAGCCACCCTCACGGCGGTCACCGCCGCGGAAGCCGCCGCTGCGGGGGGCGTCACCGTCGCGACGGAAACCGCCCTCACGACGCTCACCGCTCGGCGCGTCGCCGTCGCGGCGGAAGCCACCCTCACGCGGACCGGAACGGAAACCGCCCTCACGACGGTCACCGCCGCGGAAGCCACCGCTCTCACGGCCGCCGCGGTCGGCGCCGGAGCCGCCGCGCTGGCCGCCCCGGTCGTCGCGGTCTCCCCGGTACGGGGGACGGTCATCCCGACGCGGGCCGGCGCCTCGCCCTTCGGGGCGGTCGGCGCGATCCTGGTAACGGCGCGGACGATCTCCGCCCTGCGGTTCTGAACTCACAGGTACATCCTTCCTCATTGCGCCATCAGTGGCGCTACGCAGTCGAGGGCCGACCCGGATGGGGCGGCCCTCGACTGGAAGATTGTCCGGCGGTGTCCTACTCTCCCACACCCTCCCGAGTGCAGTACCATCGGCGCTGGAGGGCTTAGCTTCCGGGTTCGGAATGTTACCGGGCGTTTCCCCTCCGCCATGACCGCCGTAACTCTATCGACATGTCAAACAACTCGACCAGCTTCTGCTGGGTGTTGTTCGTTTGTCGGGAGTTGCACAGTGGACGCGTAGCAGCTTTGTAGTCAAGTCCTCGGCCTATTAGTACCGGTCAACTGAACCCGTTACCGGGCTTACATTTCCGGCCTATCAACCCAGTCGTCTAGCTGGGGGCCTTACCCCACCAAAGGTGGGTGGGATACCTCATCTTGAAGCGAGCTTCCCGCTTAGATGCTTTCAGCGGTTATCCCTTCCGAACGTAGCTAACCAGCCGTGCCCCTGGCGGGACAACTGGCACACCAGAGGTTCGTCCGTCCCGGTCCTCTCGTACTAGGGACAGCCCTTCTCAAGTATCCTACGCGCACGGCGGATAGGGACCGAACTGTCTCACGACGTTCTAAACCCAGCTCGCGTACCGCTTTAATGGGCGAACAGCCCAACCCTTGGGACCTGCTACAGCCCCAGGATGCGACGAGCCGACATCGAGGTGCCAAACCATCCCGTCGATATGGACTCTTGGGGAAGATCAGCCTGTTATCCCCGGGGTACCTTTTATCCGTTGAGCGACACCGCTTCCACTCGCAAGTGCCGGATCACTAGTCCCGACTTTCGTCCCTGCTCGACCTGTCAGTCTCACAGTCAAGCTCCCTTGTGTACTTGCACTCAACACCTGATTGCCAACCAGGCTGAGGGAACCTTTGGGCGCCTCCGTTACCCTTTAGGAGGCAACCGCCCCAGTTAAACTACCCACCAGACACTGTCCCTGAACCGGATAACGGTCCGAAGTTAGATACCCAAATCAACCAGAGTGGTATTTCAAGATTGCCTCCACCCATACTGGCGTATGGACTTCACCGGCTCCCACCTATCCTACACAAGCTAATTCGGATACCAATGTCAAGCTATAGTAAAGGTCCCGGGGTCTTTCCGTCCTGCCGCGCGTAACGAGCATCTTTACTCGTAATGCAATTTCGCCGGGCCTGTGGTTGAGACAGTGGGGAAGTCGTTACGCCATTCGTGCAGGTCGGAACTTACCCGACAAGGAATTTCGCTACCTTAGGATGGTTATAGTTACCACCGCCGTTTACTGGCGCTTAAGTTCTCCGCTTCGCCCCGAAGAGCTAACAGGTCCCCTTAACGTTCCAGCACCGGGCAGGCGTCAGTCCATATACATCGAATTACTTCTTCGCATGGACCTGTGTTTTTAGTAAACAGTCGCTTCCCCCTGCTCTCTGCGGCCATACAACGCTCCACCCGCGTGGGGCTTCACGTCTCCGGCCCCCCTTCTCCCTAAGTTACGGGGGCAATTTGCCGAGTTCCTTAACCACAGTTCGCCCGATCGCCTCGGTATTCTCTACCTGACCACCTGTGTCGGTTTGGGGTACGGGCCGCTAAGAACTCGCTAGAGGCTTTTCTCGGCAGCATAGGATCACTGACTTCACCTGAATCGGCTCGGCATCACGTCTCAGCCTTCATGCACCACGGATTTGCCTATGGTGCGGCCTACACGCTTACCCCGGCACAACCACCGGCCGGGCTCAGCTACCTTCCTGCGTCACCCCATCGCTTGACTACTACCCACCAGGTTCCCACGCTCCCTCGGATCAGTCCGAAGACCTCACCAAGTTCGGGTGGTTAGCACAGCGAGGTTCGTCAGGGTCGCTCTTTCGCGGGTACGGGAATATCAACCCGTTGTCCATCGACTACGCCTCTCGGCCTCGCCTTAGGTCCCGACTCACCCAGGGCGGATTAGCCTGGCCCTGGAACCCTTGGTCATCCGGCGGAAGGGTTTCTCACCCTTCTTTCGCTACTCATGCCTGCATTCTCACTCGTGCCGCGTCCACAACTGGGTCACCCCGCTGCTTCACCCGCGGCACGACGCTCCCCTACCCATCCACACACCTGCACAAGGAATCAAGTCCAAGCGAGGTTGAAATGTGAATGCCACAGCTTCGGCGGTGTGCTTGAGCCCCGCTACATTGTCGGCGCGGAACCACTTGACCAGTGAGCTATTACGCACTCTTTAAAGGGTGGCTGCTTCTAAGCCAACCTCCTGGTTGTCTATGCGACCCCACATCCTTTTCCACTTAGCACACGCTTAGGGGCCTTAGCTGGTGATCTGGGCTGTTTCCCTCTCGACTACGAAGCTTATCCCCCGCAGTCTCACTGCCGCGCTCTCACTTACCGGCATTCGGAGTTTGGCTGATTTCGGTAAGCTTGTGGGCCCCCTAGACCATCCAGTGCTCTACCTCCGGCAAGAAACACGCGACGCTGCACCTAAATGCATTTCGGGGAGAACCAGCTATCACGGAGTTTGATTGGCCTTTCACCCCTAACCACAGGTCATCCCCCAACTTTTCAACGTTGGTGGGTTCGGCCCTCCACGCGGTCTTACCCGCGCTTCAGCCTGCCCATGGCTAGATCACTCCGCTTCGGGTCTAGAGCATGCGACTGAATCGCCCTATTCAGACTCGCTTTCGCTACGGCTCCCCCACACGGGTTAACCTCGCCACATGCCACTAACTCGCAGGCTCATTCTTCAAAAGGCACGCCGTCACCCCGTAAGGCTCCGACGGATTGTAGGCGAACGGTTTCAGGTACTATTTCACTCCCCTCCCGGGGTACTTTTCACCATTCCCTCACGGTACTCGTCCGCTATCGGTCACCAGGAAGTATTTAGGCTTACCAGGTGGTCCTGGCAGATTCACGGCAGATTTCAGGGGTCCGCCGCTACTCGGGAACACCCACAGAAGGTCAGCAACTTTCACCTACCGGACTTTCACCGTCTACGGTCAGCCATTCCAGACTGTTCGACTAGCCACTGACTTTGTAACTCCTCGAACAAGTGTCAGCTTGTTCAGTAGGGTCCCACAACCCCGACCACGCAACCCCTGACAGGTATCACACGCAGCCGGTTTAGCCTCAATCCGCTTTCGCTCGCCACTACTCACGGAATCACTAATTTGTTTTCTCTTCCTACGGGTACTGAGATGTTTCACTTCCCCGCGTTCCCTCCATACACCCTATGTGTTCAGGTGCAGGTGACACCACATGACTGGTGCCGGGTTTCCCCATTCGGACACCCTGGGATCACAGCTTGGTTGACAGCTCCCCCAGGCCTATCGCGGCCTCCCACGTCCTTCATCGGCTCCTGGTGCCAAGGCATTCACCGTTCGCCCTTGACAACTTGACCACAAAGATGCTCGCGTCCACTGTGCAATTCTCAACAAACGACCAACCCACAACCAGATCCGCCCCACACCAAACCCGACGATCCGCCGGCGGTATGCGAGGCCAGGTCATGCCTGGCAACCATCCCCACCACTCACGGCGGGGGTCATGGTTCTGAAAGACAACCATCGGTTGTTCTTTCAGGACCCAACAGGGTGCTCTGCGTTCCTCCCCAGCCGCACCAGGACACCGTTCCCACCACCCCGAGGGGCAGCTGTACTAGATGATCCCGGCCGTTGCCGAGCACGAACTCGCCAGTGTCTCCGCCATTGAGCACCCCGCCACCACATTCGGATGGCGCGGGCTCCTTACACCCTTTCGGGTGAAGGTGCTCCTTAGAAAGGAGGTGATCCAGCCGCACCTTCCGGTACGGCTACCTTGTTACGACTTCGTCCCAATCGCCAGCCCCACCTTCGACGGCTCCCTCCCACAAGGGGTTGGGCCACCGGCTTCGGGTGTTGCCGACTTTCGTGACGTGACGGGCGGTGTGTACAAGGCCCGGGAACGTATTCACCGCAGCGTTGCTGATCTGCGATTACTAGCGACTCCGACTTCACGGGGTCGAGTTGCAGACCCCGATCCGAACTGAGACCGGCTTTTTGGGATTCGCTCCACCTCACGGTATCGCAGCCCATTGTACCGGCCATTGTAGCATGCGTGAAGCCCTGGACATAAGGGGCATGATGACTTGACGTCATCCCCACCTTCCTCCGAGTTGACCCCGGCAGTCTTCGATGAGTCCCCGCCATAACGCGCTGGCAACATCGAACGAGGGTTGCGCTCGTTGCGGGACTTAACCCAACATCTCACGACACGAGCTGACGACAGCCATGCACCACCTGTGACCGCCCCCGAAGGACCTCACATCTCTGTGAGTTTTGCGGCCATGTCAAACCCAGGTAAGGTTCTTCGCGTTGCATCGAATTAATCCGCATGCTCCGCCGCTTGTGCGGGCCCCCGTCAATTCCTTTGAGTTTTAGCCTTGCGGCCGTACTCCCCAGGCGGGGCGCTTAATGCGTTAGCTGCGGCACAGGGAACCGGAGAGGCCCCCCACACCTAGCGCCCAACGTTTACAGCGTGGACTACCAGGGTATCTAATCCTGTTCGCTCCCCACGCTTTCGCTCCTCAGCGTCAGTATCGGCCCAGAGACCCGCCTTCGCCACCGGTGTTCCTCCTGATATCTGCGCATTTCACCGCTACACCAGGAATTCCAGTCTCCCCTACCGAACTCTAGCCTGCCCGTATCGACCGCAGGCTTGGGGTTGAGCCCCAAGTTTTCACGGTCGACGCGACAAGCCGCCTACGAGCTCTTTACGCCCAATAAATCCGGACAACGCTCGCGCCCTACGTCTTACCGCGGCTGCTGGCACGTAGTTGGCCGGCGCTTCTTCTGCAGGTACCGTCACTTACGCTTCGTCCCTGCTGAAAGAGGTTTACAACCCGAAGGCCGTCATCCCTCACGCGGCGTCGCTGCATCAGGCTTCCGCCCATTGTGCAATATTCCCCACTGCTGCCTCCCGTAGGAGTCTGGGCCGTGTCTCAGTCCCAGTGTGGCCGGTCGCCCTCTCAGGCCGGCTACCCGTCGTCGCCTTGGTAGGCCATCACCCCACCAACAAGCTGATAGGCCGCGAGCCCATCCCAGGCCGAAAAACTTTCCACCACCAACCATGCGGTCAGCAGTCGTATTCGGTATTAGCCCCGGTTTCCCGGGGTTATCCCAAAGCCTAGGGCAGGTTGCTCACGTGTTACTCACCCGTTCGCCGCTCGAGTACCCCGAAGGGCCTTTCCGCTCGACTTGCATGTGTTAAGCACGCCGCCAGCGTTCGTCCTGAGCCAGGATCAAACTCTCCAACAAAAACTTGTCGAAAAACTGTCCTGACAACAAAAGTGTTGCCAAAGGAATCCCAACCAACAGCACTCCCGAAGAAGAACTGCCAGTCCGGGGTATAAATCATAATTGGCACTGGCTTTTCAAGCACCCTGTTGAGTTCTCAAAGAACAACCACACACCGCCCGGAAACCCCCGAAGAGGACCCCCGACCCGGGGCATTTACGCTCTGTCGCGACCGGCGCTTTCCGCGCCGGGCACTTTTACCACGTTACCCGCTGATATCCGCCGTGTCAAACCGCTCTGTCGCGATCCACACCACTTCCACCGCAATTACGGGCACCACAAATCCACCGGCTCTCACCGCTGTCCTCATGGCTTCCGACAGGCCGGCCGCTGCGGTCTCCCGCACGCTCGCCCGGTTCCCTACCGGCGATGAACCATAC
This sequence comes from Micromonospora purpureochromogenes, assembly GCF_900091515.1. Lineage (NCBI taxonomy): Bacteria > Bacillati > Actinomycetota > Actinomycetes > Micromonosporales > Micromonosporaceae > Micromonospora > Micromonospora purpureochromogenes. The sequence goes on from NZ_LT607410.1 coordinate 4,543,000, forward strand.
CCGGTCGGTTCCGCCTCACCAAATCGGCCCTCAGGTCGATCCGGGGCACCGCCCGGTCCAAGCTCACATGGGACTCAACCCATCCGACCCCGGAGTCATTCCCGCACTCCCACCGGCTTTCGCAAACCTCGGGAGCCCGGTCCAGGACCGTACCGGATAGCAACCCGGCCGACCCCCAGACCATTCCCGCGCTCCGGCCTACCAGGACTTTCGCCTGTTTCGTCCGTTCCGCGCTGGCAGAGAGAAAGTTACGCGCCCGGCGAGTTGATCGTCAACTCGGCCGGGCGCGTCCCCCGTCACACCATCAAGCGGCGACTATCCGCGCAGCTCAACCCCCGCGAACGACCGCTTGCCACGGCGCAGCACCAGGTACCTACCGTGCAGCAGGTCCTCCGGTGCGACCGTTGCGTCCACCTCGGTCACCCGGGTGTTGTTGACGTAGGCGCCGCCCTCGGCGATCACCCGCCTCGCCTCCTTGAGACTCGGCACCAGGCCGGAGTCGCGCAGCAGCCCGGCCACGTCGGGCAGCTGGTCCAGGTGGACCAGGCCGGCCTCGGTCAGCGCGGCGCGCAGCGTCTCGGGCGTCAGCTCGTCGAGCGACCCCCGACCGAAGAGCGCCTGGCTGGCGGCGACAGCCTGGGCCATCTCCCGCTCACCGTGCACCAGGGTGGTCAGCTCCTCCGCGAGGGCTCGCTGGGCCGACCGGGCGGCCGGCCGCTCGGCGGTCTCCTTCTCCAGCGCCTCGATCTCCTCACGGGAGCGGAAGCTGAAGTAGCGCAGGTAGCGGGTGACGTCCCGGTCGTCGGCGTTGACCCAGAACTGGTAGAAGGCGTACGGGCTGGTCATCTCGGGGTCGAGCCAGACCGCCCCGCCCTCGGTCTTGCCGAACTTCGTCCCGTCGGACCGGGTCACCAGCGGGGTGGTGAAGGCCTCCACCGGGCCGGCGCCCCGGCGCCGCACGTAGTCGACGCCGGCGGTGATGTTGCCCCACTGGTCGGAGCCGCCGTACTGGAGCTGGCAGCCGTGCCGGCGGTGCAGTTCGAAGAAGTCGTTGGCCTGCAGCAGTTGGTAACTGAACTCGGTGAAGCTGATACCGGTCTCCAGCCGCGCCTTGACCACCTCCCGGGCGAGCATCTTGTTCACCGGGAAGTGCTTGCCGACGTCGCGGAGGAACTCGACCACCGACATCTCGCCGGTCCAGTCCAGGTTGTTGACCAGTTGCGCCGCGTTCTCCCCGGTGTACGACACGAAGGGCGAGAGCTGGTCGCGGATGCGCTGGACCCAGCCGGCCACCACCTCCGGCGGGTTGAGCGTCCGCTCGGCGCTCTCCTTCGGGTCGCCGATCTGCCCGGTGGCCCCGCCCACCAGCAGCAGCGGGCGGTGGCCGGCGAGCTGGAGCCGGCGGGCGGTGGTGACCTGCATGAGGTGGCCGATGTGCAGGCTGGGCGCGGTCGGATCGAAGCCCACATAGAAGGTGGCGCTCCCGCTGTCGAGCAGCTCGCGCAGCTCGTCGAGGCCGGTCGAGTCCTGGATCAGGCCCCGCCACCGCAGGTCTTCGGTCAGGGAGTCCCGCCCGTGCGGGAGGTTGCTGTCGGTCACGGTCACCGATTCTCCCCCATGCCGGGCATCGGACCGTACCGGGTTTGGTCGTTCCGGCGGTTGACTAGGCTGGCGGCTCCGCGAAACGAGGAGGAACGTCGTGGAGATGCCGGACCTGACGGGCGGGCTGGTCGCCCTGCTCGGGCTGAAGCTGGACGAGGTCGGCCCGGACCGGGTGGTCATCCGCTGGGAGGTCCGCCCCGAGCTGCACCAGCCGTTCGGCATCCAGCACGGCGGCGTGTACTGCGCGGTGGTGGAGACGGCGGCGAGCGTCGGCGGGTCGATCTGGCTCGGCGGCCGCGGCACCGTGGTAGGCGTGTCCAACCAGACGGACTTCCTCCGCGCGGTCCGCGACGGCGAGCTGACCGCCGTCGGCACTCCGGTGCACCGGGGGCGCAGCCAGCAGCTCTGGCAGGTGGAGATCACCGACGGGGAGGGCCGGCTGGTCTCGCGCGGCCAGGTCCGCCTGCAGAACCTCACCGCCGGCTGACCCGACCGGGCCTGCCCGGTTTGCCGGGAAAGCGGGTCCGCACGCCGCTATCGTCGGCCTCGATGACGCCGGCCGACGCGTACCCGAGGTGAAGAAGCTGCTGGCCGCCACGCTCGGCGTGCTGTCGGCCATCGGCGGCTTCGTCGACATCGGCGACCTCGTGGCGGCGAGCCAGGCGGGCGCCCGCTTCGGCATGGGGCACGCCTGGGTGCTGGTGGCCGGGGTGGTCGGCATCTGCGCGTACGCGGAGATGGCCGGCCGGATCGCGGCGGTGAGCGGCCGGGCGGTGTTCGACCTGGTCCGGGAGCGGCTCGGGCCGCGCGTCGCGCTGCTCAACCTGGTCGCCTCCTACCTGGTCACGGTGCTGACCCTGGCCGCCGAGCTGGGTGGGGTGGCGCTCGCCCTGCAGCTGGCCTCCCGGGTGAGCTACCTGCTGTGGGTGCCGGTGGCCGCGTTCGGGGTCTGGCTGGTGCTGTGGCGGATGCGCTTCCAGCTGATGGAGCGGGTCTTCGGGCTGGCCGGGCTGGCCCTGGTGGTGTTCGCGGTGGCGCTGTTCCGGCTGCCGACCGACTGGGGCGCGCTGGCCCGGGGCGCGCTGCACCCCGGCGCGGCCGGGCAGGGCTGGGCGGCGTACTGGTTCGTGGCGGTGGCGCTGTTCGCCTCCACGGTCAGCCCGTACGAGGTGTTCTTCTTCTCCTCGGGCGGGGTGGAGGAGAAGTGGAGCGCCGCGGACCTGGCCGACGCCCGGGCGAGCGTGCTGGTCGGCTTTCCCGTGGGCGGGTTCCTCGCCCTGTCGCTGGTGGCCACCGCCGCGGTGGTCTTCCACCCGACAGGGACCACGCTGTCGACGCTCGACCAGGTGGCCGCGCCGGTGGTCATCGCGTTCGGCGGGGTGGGGCTGGCGATCGCCGCGCTGGCGTTCTTCGCGGTCACCTTCGGCGCCGCGCTGGAGACGGGGCTGTCGGCGGCGTACACGGCGGCGCAGTACTTCGGCTGGCAGTGGGGCAAGCGGGTCAGCCCCCGGGACGCGGCCCGCTTCCACAGCGTGCTGCTGGTCAGCGTGCTGCTCGGGGTGCTGGTGCTCCTCACCACGGTCGACCCGGTGCGGCTGACCGAGTACATGCTGGTGGTCAGCGCGGTGGCGCTGCCGCTGACGTACCTGCCGATCCTGATCGTCGCCAACGACCGGACGTACCTCGGCGACCGGGTCAACGGCCCGCTGCTGAACCTGCTCGGCGCGGTGTTCCTGGTGGTGATCGTGGCGGCGTCGGTGGCCGCGATCCCGCTGGCCGTCACGACGGGCATGGGCCGATGAGGCTCCAGCTGGGCCGGCAGCTGCTGGACCGGCAGATCGTGGATCGCGACGGCCGGCTTATCGGCAAGGTCGACGACGTGGAGTTCGCCGTCGACGCCGACGGGTTCCCGTACGTGGCCTTCCTGCTCACCGGCCAGGCGGCGCTCGCCCGGCGGATCGGTGGGCGGACGGGCCGATTCCTGGTCGCGGTCGCCGACCGGCTCGCCGACGACCCGCCCGTGCGGGCGCTGCGGATCCCGTTCGCCCAGGTCGCCCGGATCGACAGCGCGGTACGGCTGCGCATCCGCGCGGACGAGCTGCCCCTGCCGCCGGCGGAGGCCTGGCTGCGCCGGCACCTGATCGACCGGATTCCCGGAGCCGACCGTGCGAGCGGGTGAGCTGCTCGGCCGCGCCGCGTACGACCTGCACGGCCGGCGGCTCGGCCGGGTGGTGGACGTGGTGGTGCGCGGGGGCTTCCCGGACGGCCGGCTGCGGCTGACCGACGTGATCGTCACCCGACACTGGTGGAGCCGGGTGGTGGGGCGGTTGATCGGGGCGGAGCGGCACCCGTCGGGGCCGTGGGTGATCCGGGTGGTGGCGCGGGCGGGGAGCCGCAGCAGCCGGCAGCTCCCCGCCGACCAGGTGCAGCTCCTGCCGCCGGTGCGCGGCTTCCCGTTCGGGGACCCGGGATCCTGACCCGGTCCCACCGCCCCGGCTCGCGGGGCGCGGCTCGTCCGGCCGCCGGTTCCCGTCGTCCTCCCCGGCACGGATGGCCGGCGGGCGGGTGGACGCCCCGCCGCCGGTCGGGTCAGCTGCGGGCCTCGTCCAGGAGCTGTTCCTCCTGGACGGTGCTCTCGTCGGCGGGCGGGGCGACGCGGCGCAGCCGGACCTGGGTGATGGCGCGGTGGTCGATCGCGGACACCTCCAGTTCCCAGGCGTCGATGGTGACGCTCTCCCCCGCGACGGTGGGAATGTGCCCGAGGCAGGCCAGCACCATGCCGGCGACGGTGGTGTAGTCGCCGGCCGGGCGGGCGGGCACCTCGACACCGATGTCCGGCAGGTCGTGCACGGGAAAGGTGCCGGGCAGCAGCAGCGCGCCGTCGGCCTCGGTGCGCACCGAACGGACGTCCCGGTCGGTCTCGTCGTAGATCTCCCCGACGATCTCCTCCAGGATGTCCTCCAGCGTGACGATCCCGTCGACGGCGCCGCGCTCGTCCACCACCAGGGCGATGTGCTGCCGCTCCGCCTTGAACTGGCGCAGCGCGTCCACCACCGGCAGCGAGTCGGGCAGCAGCATGGGCGGGCGGGCGCACTCGTCGACCGGGCGGTCGTCGGGGACGCCGACCAGGTCACGGAGGTGGATCACACCGACCGCGTCGTCCAGGCCGCCGTGCCGGACCACCGGGGCCCGGGAGTGGCCGGTGGCGGCCAGCACCAGCCGGGCGGCCTCCGCGGTGGTCCCGCTGTCGAGCGTGAAGACCTGCAACCGGGGTACGAGGACCGCCCGGAGCTGCCGGTCGGCGATCTCCACCGCGCCGGCGATGATGATGCGCTGCTCCTTGGTGAAGCCGTGGTTGCCGGCGACGATGTCACGCAGCTCGTCCGGGCCGATCTCCTCGGGCTGGTGCTTCGGGTTGAGCCCGACCAGGCGTACCACCAGGTCGCTGGTGGCGCCGAGGGCCCAGACGGCCGGCCGGCTGAAGGTGGCCAGCAGGTCCAGCGGGCGGGCCACCAGCAGCGCCCACCGCTCGGCGGACTGCATGGCGATCCGCTTCGGCGCCAGTTCGCCGAAGACCAGGGTGACGAAGGTCAGCGCCAGAGTGACCGCCACGATGGCGACCGTCTCGGCGGCGCCGCCGACGAACCCGAGCAGCGGCACCAGGGGCTTGGCCAGCGAGACCGCCGCGGCGGCGGAGGCCAGGAAGCCGGCCAGCGTGATGCCGATCTGAATGGTGGCGAGGAACCGGTTCGGGTCCTTGGCGAGGCGGGCCAGCACCTGCCCGGCCCGGCTGGCGCGTTCCAGCCGCTGCACCTGGCTGTCGCGCAGCGACACCAGCGCCATCTCGCTGCCCGCGAAGATCGCGTTCAGGACCACCAGGACTCCGACCAGGGCCAGTTGGCTCCAGTAGCTCTGCACGCCCGGTTCTCTCCCTCACGCGACCGACGCCGCCGGACGGAGGACCCGGCCGGCGTAGGCCTGTCAGTGCCCAGCGCGGGCCCGGGTGAATCCTCTCCGGGCGGGTCCGGACCTACGCCGGGGTGGAGGTCGGCAGGTCCAGCACGTACGAGCCGCCCTCGGGGCGGAAGCCGAGCCGGTGGTAGTAGGGCGCGACCATGCCGGGCGGGCTGACCACCCGGCGGAAGCCGCGGTCGGTGAAGAGGCTGCTGCGGCGGTAGACGAACTCCCCCGGGGTGAAGTCGCGGAACCGCTGGGTGACGTAATCCAGGTCGATCTGGGCCACCCCGTCGGGCTCGGCGTGCGAGAGCACCACGCCGACCACCTCGTCGGCGCGGACCACCAGGAACGCCGACCGCTCGGCGGCGGGCGCCGCCCACCGGAAGTCGGGGTTGAACCGGGCGATGTCGGCGGCGTGCACCCGCAGCGTGTGCGCCAGGAACTGGTCGTCCACGCCCACCTCGACCACCTGATAGGTCTCCTCGTCGTGCCGGGTGGCCAGCATCTTCCGCAGGTACCACACGTTGATCACGGCGAGCACCACGTTCAGACCGACCATGGGCCACACGTGCACGGCGGCGTTGTAGCCGATGAGGATCAGGCAGCCGACGAGGTTGAGCGCGCGCAGCCGCAGGATGCGCGTCTGCAGCAGGGACCAGACCAACAGCGCGGAGCCGGCCCAGCCGACGAGTTCCAGCCAGTTCACCCCGGGGACACTAGTGGTTGCGCTGGTCAGCCGCCTCGGCGGGCAGCTCCAGCACCCATTCCTGCACCTCCGTGCCGCGGCCGGCGGCGTACCCGGAGTCCTCGCCGACCACGACGAAGCCGCACTTGCGCAGCACGGCGAGGGAGGCGCGGTTGTCCTTGGCGGCGCGGGCGTGCACCGGCCGCTGCGGCACCTCGCGCAGCAGCGCGGCGAGCGCGGCGGTGGCGTACCCCCGGCCCCAGCGGGTCGGGTCGATCCAGTAGCTGACCTCGGTGCGCTCCTCGACCGGGAAGGCGGCGACGTGCCCCACCACCTCGCCGCCGACGGTGACGGCGCGCGCCACGATCCGCGGGTCGGCGCGGATGCGCGCCCAGTGCGCGTCGAAGGCCGCCCGGTCGGTCGGGTCGGCGGGGCCGAAGGCCGCCATCCAGTTCGCCTGCGGATCCTGCTCGTAGGCGAAGATCACGGGCAGGTCGTCGTCGCGCACCGGGCGCAGCTGGAGGTCGGCCGTCACGCCCCCGGACGATACGCACCCCCTCCGACACCCCCGCACCGCCAACCACCCCGCCCGCCCCTTCCGGCACCGCCCCCGTCCGCCTGCGCAGCGGGGCGGCACTTTCACGGAAAGCGTGGCTATTCGGGGCCGGATAGCCACGCTTTCCGTGAAAGTGCGCCCGGATTCGGCCGGCGGGGTCGGGGCGTTCGGCGGTCGGGGGGGGGTCACCCGGCCGGTGGAGGTGGGGGTGGCCATGGGGTGGCGCGGGGCGTTGGCGGGAAGGATCGGCACATGCGTGGGATCGGGGAGCGGCGGGGTCGACGGGGCGTCGTCGGTCCGCGCGTTGTGGGCGCGGTGGCGACCGGCGCACTGGCGGTGGGCGCCCGGGCGATCGGCGCCGCGGCGATCGGGTCGCTGGCGGTGTCCGCGCTCGCCGGCGGGGCCACCGCGCTGGGCGTGCTGGCGATCGGCCGGCTGGCGGTACGCCGAGCCGTGCTCCGGGAGCTGCGCATCGGCCGGCTGGAGGTGGACGAGTTGATCGTGCACCGGCGCGCCGACCCGGCGCGAAACGGCGACGGATAACGGACAGTGCCCACCGTGGCACGGGTGGTCACCGCCCGCTACCAATGAGGCATGCCACGCAGACCCGTCGATGTCGACCGGACCGCCGCGCTCGCCCGTACCGTCGTCGCCCGCCTCGCTCCCGAGGAGCTGCCGGCCTTCGAGATGCTGTCCGCGCCGTACCTGACCGGGGTGGACACCGCCACCGACGGCGGCCGGCTGGAGTTCGGGGTGCTCGACGCGGTCGCCACCGTGACGCCGGTGGTGACGCTGGTCTGCGCGACCGTGACCGGGGCGCTGCTGCGCGGCGCCGAGGGCGAGCTGGAACAGCTCGGCGGCCGGGCCACCCGCGGCCTGTTCGGCGCGCTGCGCCGGCGGCCGGCGCCGCCCCCGCCGGCCGAGTTCAGCCGGGAGCGGCTGGCCCGGGTGCGGACCATGGCGTCCGCGCGGGCCACCGCGCTGGGCGCCGAACCGGCCCTCGCCGCGGCCATCGCCGACGCCGTGGTCGCGGCCCTGGTGCTCGACCCGGAGCCCGACCGGTGAGTGCGCCGGCCACGGTCTGGCGCGGACGGCCGGACGAGACCGGTTTCCTGCTGCTCCCGCTCGGCGCGCTGGTGTTCAGCTCGGCGGTGCTGCTCGCCGTCGTCTTCGGGCTGACCGTGCTCGCCCGGCCCGGCTGCGGCCTCGGCGACGTGCTCAATCACCCGTGCAGCGAGATGTTCGTGCGGATGTCGAACTTCTTCAACCTGATGGCGGTGCCCGGCGTGGTGCTGTTCGCCTGGCAGACCCTGCGGCAGCGGCGCCACACCCGGCCGCTGGAACCGGGCATGTTCCGCGCCGCCGAGGAGGTGATCGCCGAGGTGCTCGCCTCGGTCGCCCTGCGCCGGCCGACCCCGGTGCTGCTCGGCACCCGGCTGGGACGGCGGGCGTTCACCGGCGGCACCGGCGACAAGCCGTACGTGGCGCTCGGGCCGGAACTGCTCGCCACGGCGGCGAAGGGCCCGGAGGGCCGGGCGGTCTTCGAGGCGGTGCTCCGGCACGAGCTGGCCCATGTGCAGAACCACGATCTGCTGCGGCTGCGCTTCGCCACCGTGCTGCGGATCAGCACCCGGGCCACCGCGCTGGGCACCGGGCTGCTGCTGCTCGCCCAGCTGATCTGGGTGCCGGGCCCGCTCACGGCGGGCGGGGCGCTCGGCGTGGTGGTGCGGGCGGCCCTGCTGGCCGTCCTCGCCGAACTCGCCAGCCGGGCGTTCCTACGGCTGCGGGAGCACCAGGCCGACGTCCGCGCCGCCGGTGGCGACCCGGACGGCATCCGGGTCGCCCTGCACCGGGGGCCTGAGGCACCCCGGGGGCTGCCGAGCCGGCTGTGGGAGCGGCTGTGGGACCGGCACCCGAGCGTGGCGACCCGCCTCGCCGCGCTGGCCGACCCGACCGCCGCGCTCACCTTCCCGCTCGGGCAGCTCTTCGCCGGCGGCGTGTTCACCGCGGTCGCGCTGACCAACGCGCAACTCCTGGTCGACCTGATGATCGACGACGAGGTGCTGGCCGTACCGGCGGGCGAGGAGGTGCTCTGGGGTGGGCTCGCCGTACTGGCGCTCGCCGCGATCCAGCCGGCGATCTTCCTGGCCGACGGCGTGTGGCGCGACGTACGAGGACGGCAGCTCGCGGGGCGCCCGGGGCGACCCGCCGCGCTCGGGGCGGTCTTCGCCGCCGGACTGCTCGCCGGGGCGTGCCTCGCCCCGTACGCCGGACTGGTCCACCAGCCACGGCCGGACGGGTGGCCGCTGCTGCCGAGCCTGGTCGTGCTCGTTGCGGCGGCGGTGCTGCTCTGCCGGTGGCTGACCGGGCTGGTGCGGCGGGCCGCCCCGACCACCTCCGTGGGTCGCCGGGTCCTGCTGCTGCCGGCGTTGCCGGTCGGGGTCGGCGTGCTGCTGCTGGCCTGGGAGACGCTGCTGTGGGTGGGCGGCCGGGCGTACGAGTGCGACCACTACCCGGTCGAGTGCGGACCGCTGGACACCGGACGGCTGGCGCTGCGGGTGGCCGGCACGCCGTGGGCGGTCGCGGTGCTGTCGCTGGCCACCCTCGCGCTGCTGGTGGTGACGCTGCGCCGGAGCACCCGGGGTGCCCTGGTCACGGCGGCCGGGGCGGCCCTGTCGGGCGCGCTGCTCGTGTTGGCGCTGCCCCGGCTGGGGGTCGCCGACGCGCTGGCGCTCGACGTCTGGACGTCGCTGGACCCCCGGCTCGGCACCCCGGTCGCCGCGCTCGCCCTCCAGGTGGCGCTGCTGGTGGCCGTGCCACTGGCGATCCTGCTGCCCCGGGCCTCGGCCGGCCCGCTCGCCGCCGGGGCGGGGTGGCTGGTGCTGGCGGCGGGGCTGGACGCACAGCTGGCCGAGTGGGCCGACGGTCCCGTGGCGGCCCGGCCCGAGGACCTGACGTACGCGGTGGGGACCTTCCTCGGTCAGGCGCTCGCGGTCGTCCTGCTGGGCGTCGCCGCGGGTATCCTGATCGGCCGGCGGCGCGGGCGGAGGCCGGCCGGCGCGCCACGCCCCCGGCAGCGGAAGCGGACCTATCAGCTCGCCGACGAGGTCGGGTAGCCGTACAGGTCCAGCAGCCGCCCCCGGGACGCCTGGAGCCGGTCCACCACCACGCTCATGAACCGGGTGGTGAGCTGCCGGCCGAGCACGTCGTCGGAGTCCATCAACCGGCGCACCCCCGCGGCGGTGAACTCCACCGTCGTGGTGCGCCGCACGGCGACCGCGCCGAACTGCCAGCGGTACGGCGGGAAGAGCCAGGACCAGCCCAGCACCCCGCCCGGACCGATCATCTCGATGCCGACGTCGCCCCGCCCGGGCACCGGGAAGTCCAGCGCCACCTCGCCGCCCCGGACCAGCCAGAACCGCTCCGCCGGCTGGCCGGCGCGGAACAGCCGGTGGCCGGGATGCCAGGCCACCGGCCGGGCGTACCCGGTCAGCCGGGGCAGCCACTCCGGCGGCAGCCCGGCCAGGAACGGGTGCTCACGCAGCATGTCCAGCGGGGTCATGGGCTGGTCCTCCTCACCTCGGCGGGGCCGGGGGACCTCGGTGTCCTGACTCCATTGCACACCGTGAGGGCCGACGACGTCAGGGCCGATGGTCCCGGCCCCGGCGACCGAAAGGCCGCCGCCGTCCGGCCGCCGCCGACGCCCCCGGGCGAAGACGCCCGGGCACTGACGCCCGGTGGCGGCGCGCGGGCCGGCGCCGAATGCCCGTGCCGTGCGCCGGGTACGTCGACAATGAGCTGACGAGTCGTGGGAGGGCTGATGAACCGACCGGTCGTGGCGGGCGTCGACGGATCGCCGTCCAGCCTGGTCGCCGCCGAGCATGCGGCCCGCGCCGCCGCGCTGCGCCGCCGGCCGCTGCACCTGGTGCACGGCTACCTGCACCCGCTCGGGTACGGGGTGCCGCTCAACCCGTACGACCTGGGGTTGCCGGCGCCGACCGAGGAGTCGGAGAAGATGCTGGAGCGGACCGCGGCGGAGCTCGCCGACCGCTGGCCCGGACTGGCCGTCGAGGTACGCCAGGTGGCCGGCGGGCCGGGCGCCACCCTGATCGAGGAGTCCCGCCGCGCCGAGCTGGTGGTGGTGGGCAGCCGGGGACTGGGCGGCTTCGCCGGGCTGCTGCTCGGCTCGGTCGGCGCCCAGGTCGCCGCGCACGCGCACTGCCCGGTGCTGGTGGTCCGCCCTGAGGAGCAGCCGATCCCGGTGGACGGGCCGGTGGTGGTCGGCGTGGACGGCTCGGAGCCGGCCCGGCTGGCCGCCGGGTACGCCGCCGACGAGGCGGCCCGCCGCGACGTGCCGCTGGTGCTGGTGCACGTCGGCCCGCCCGACGGGGACCGTCCGGTGCCGGAGGAGGTCGAGGAGTCCCAGGCCGCGTACCAGGCCGAGGCGGTACGGCTGCTGGCCGAGGCGTCCGCCGCCGTCCGGGCCGATCACCCGGACCTGGTGGTGCGCGAGCACCCGGTCCGGGCGGCCGGCGCGGCGCAGGGGCTGATCGAGGCGAGCGGTGCGGCCTCGGTGCTGGCGATCGGCACCCGGGGCCGGGGCGGCTTCGCCGGGCTGCTGCTCGGCTCGGTCAGCCAGGCGGTGGTGCACCACGCGCACTGCCCGGTCCTGGTCGCCCACCCGTACGACCGGGTGGAGTGACCGCTCAGCTGTCCCGGCGGCCGAGGAGCTGCGCGAAGTCGGTGGTGAGGGCGAACGGGTCGGCCGGGCCGGTCGACGGCGGTCGCCGCTCGACCTGGTCGGCCAGCTCCGCGCCGGCGCGCCGGATCCGGCCGCGCAGCGCGCCGTCGGCGGTGCCGCCCGACCAGTCCTCCGGAGCGGCGAAGACCGCGGTGGGGACCACCACGGCCCGCAGGTAGCCGAACATCGGGCGGAGAGCGTGCTCCAGGGCGAGCGAGTGCCGCGCGGTGCCGCCGGTCGCGGCGATCAGCACCGGCCGGTCGACCAGCGACCCGGACTCCACCACGTCGAAGAAGGACTTGAACAGCCCGTTGTACGACGCGTTGAAGATCGGCGTGACCGCCACGATCCCGTCCGCGCCGCTCACCGCGTCCAGGGCATCGCGCAGCGCCGCCGACGGGAACCCGGTGAGCATGTTGTTCACCACGTCGTGCGCGTGGTCGCGCAGCTCGACGGTGCGCAGCTCGACCTCGTGGCCGCGCCGGACCAGCTCGTCGCGGGCGGCCGCGGCGAGCTGGTCGGCGAGCAGTCGGGTCGAGGAGGGCTGGCTGAGGCCGGCCGAGACCACGGCCAGGGTGCGCCGGGTCATCGGGTCGCCTCCCTACCGGCCAGGCCGGCGGCGTCCCGGGCGGCGAGCAACGAGGCGTGGGTGGGCGCCTCGAGCACGTGCGCGGGGCGCAGCCCGTCGAACTCCTTGCGCAGCACGGGAACGACCTCCTCGCCGAGGATGTCCAGCTGCTCCAGGACGGTCTTCAGCGGCAGGCCGGCGTGGTCGACGAGGAAGAGCTGCCGCTGGTAGTCACCGACGTACTCGCGGAAGCCCAGCGTGCGGTCGATGACCTGCTGGGGGCTGCCCACGGTCAGCGGGGTCTCCCGGCTGAACTCCTCCAGCGACGGGCCGTGTCCGTAGACCGGGGCGTTGTCGAAGTACGGCCGGAACTCCCGGACCGCGTCCTGCGAGTTCTTCCGGACGAACAGCTGCCCGCCGAGGCCGACGATGGCCTGCTCCGGGCTGCCGTGCCCGTAGTGGGCGAAGCGCTGCCGGTAGAGCCCGACCATCCGCTGGGTGTGCTCCTTGGGCCAGAAGATGTGGTTGGCGAAGAAGCCGTCGCCGTAGTACGCGGCCTGCTCGGCGATCTCCGGGCTGCGGATCGAGCCGTGCCAGACGAACGGCGGCACGCCGTCGAGCGGGCGCGGCGTCGAGGTGAACGACTGCAACGGGGTACGGAAACGGCCCTGCCAGTCGACCACGTCCTCGCGCCAGAGCCGGCGCAGCAGGTCGTAGTTCTCGATGGCCAGCGGGATGCCGTTGCGGATGTCCTGCCCGAACCACGGGTAGACCGGCCCGGTGTTGCCGCGACCCATCATCAGGTCCACCCGGCCGTCGGCCAGGTGCTGGAGCATGGCGTAGTCCTCGGCGATCTTCACCGGGTCGTTGGTGGTGATCAGCGTGGTCGAGGTGGAGAGCAACAGCCGCTCGGTACGGGCCGCGATGTAGCCGAGCATGGTGGTGGGCGACGACGGCACGAACGGGGGGTTGTGGTGCTCGCCGGTGGCGAAGACGTCGAGGCCGACCTCCTCGGCCTTCAGCGCGATGGCCACCATCGCCTTGATCCGCTCATGCTCGGTCGGTTCCCGACCGTTGGTCGGGTCGACCGTGACGTCACCGACGGTGAAGACTCCGAACTGCATGACCAGCTCCTCGCGTGGGAAGACCGGGGCCGCGGTGGCCACCCGGACGCTGCCCACAACATATTTGACGAGTCAACTATTCCGTCGCCGAAGTGTCGTGGGGTGGCCCGGGTCACCGACGCAGCCACCGTCCCGGACCCGCACCCCGCTCGCCCGGCCGCTCACTGCGAACCTTTCCCGTGGCGGCGACAGCCGTGCGACGGGACGTCCCGCCATGGCTACACCACCGATAGCTGCCGCCCGGCGGCTGGCACGGGCCGGGCGGCGACATGCCGCCCTGTCGGGCGCAGGCGGCAGCTACGGCCCGGCGGCTCGGGCGATCCGACCTACGGGCCGGACGGCGGATACGCCCCACCCTGCGGCGCAGGCGGTGGATACGCCGCCCCGTGCGGCCCTGGCGGCGGATACGCCCCGCCGTGCGGCTCCGGCACCGGGCCCGGGCGAGCGGGACCGAATGGCCCCGGCACGGGATAGGCCGCGCCGTGGGGCCCCGGGTGAGCGGGGTGCGGCGGCCCGGGCAGAGGGTAGGCCTGGCCGGGCAGCGGCGGGGTCGGATACGGCGGAGTGGGAAAAGGCCGGGGCGCGGGGTGGAACCCGCCGGGCTGGTGCGCCGGCGTGGCCGGGCGGCCCTTGCGGACGAGCAGGACCACGCCGAGCACGACCAGCCCGACGATCAGCAGCAGCGGGACGACGAGGCAGGCCAGTCGGCCCACGACGTAGCCCGCCTGGTACGCGTCCATGCCGTCGCTCCCCTGTCCGTCGTGGGTGAGCGCCGAATGCTAGCGGATCATGGACACGGCGGCTGCCCCGTCAGCCGCCGGCCACCGAGGGCAGCACCTGCACCTCGGCCCCGTCGGCGACCGGCGCGGCCACTCCCCCGGCGTGCCGGCAGTCCTCCCCGTCGACGTAGACGTTGACGTACCGGCGCAGTTCGCCCCGCTCGTCGCGGATCCGGCGGGCCAGTCGGGGCCAGGAGTCGGCGAGCGCGTCGAGGACGGCCCCCACCGATCCGGCGGCCTCCACGGTGAGCCGGCTCGCGCCGCCGGCCTCGCCGCGCAGCGGACCCGGCACCAGCACGGTGACCATCGTCAGACCTCCGCCGCGCGGACGCAGAGCACGTCCGGCAGGTGGGCGGCGACCAGCGACCAGGAGTCGCCGTCGTCGCGGCTGGCGTAGACCTCGCCGGAGCGGGTGCCGAAGTAGACGTCGCCCGCTCCGCCGGCGCACATCGCGTCGCGCAGCACTGAGGGGTGGAACGGCTCGTCCGGCAGCCCCACCGACAGCGGCTCCCACTTGTCGCCGGCGTCGGTCGAACGGAACACCCGGCACCGGTGGTCGACCGGGTACCGCTGCGAGTCGGCGACCAGCGGGAACGTGAAGACCGTGCCGGGGCGCGACGGGTGGGCCACGATCGGGAAGCCGAAGTCGCTGGGCAGGCCGGCGGCGATCGACGTCCAGGTGCGGCCGTCGTCGTCGGAGCGGTAGACGCCGTGGTGGTTCTGCGCGTAGAGCCGCTCCGGGTTGGCCGCGTCCCGGGCGACCTTGTGCACGCACTGGCCGAACTCGGGCCACTCGTCAGGAAGGAAGTAGGCCCGGATGCCGGTGTTGCCCGGCGACCAGCTCTGGCCGGCGTCCTCGGAGCGGTAGACCCCGCCGGTGGACATGGCGACCAGGATCCGGTCGGGGTCGCGCGGGTGCGGCAGCACGGTGTGCACCGCCTGGCCGCCGAAGCCGGCACCCCACTGCTCCCGGTGCGGATGGTCCCAGAGCGAGCGGACCAGCGTGAAGCTGCGCCCGCCGTCGGTGGAGCGGAACAGCGCCGAGGGCTCGGTGCCCGCCCAGACCACGTCCGGCGCGTCCGCGCCGCCGGGAACGATCTGCCAGACCCGGCCGAGGCTGGCGCCGGTGTCGGCCGGGAAGGCCACCGGCGCCAGCTCCGGCTCGGCCCAGGAGGCACCGAGGTCGTCGCTGGTGGCGACGCTCGGCCCGAAGTGCGAGCTGGTCATCCCGGCGAGCAGCCGAGGCGTGCCGGGGCGGGGGTCGACGGCGACGGCGTAGACCCCGGTCATCGGGAAGTGCGGGCCGCTCACCTCCCAGCCGCGCCCGCCCGTGCTGGTGGCGAGGAAGAGCCCCTTGGCGGTGCCGATCGCGAGCAGCGTGGGCATGACCGTCCTCCGATCAGTCGATGAGCGCGTGGCGTGATTATGGCCACACCCCCCGACAGAATCGCCCGGCCACGCCGGGAAGCTCAACCCCGCCGGCGCGGCACGTGCCGTCGGTAGCTGCTCACCGTCGGGTCGCCGGTGATCCAGAACCGCCAGGGCACGTCGTGCGCCCCGGTCACCCCGACCCGGGGGCCGGCGGAGATCGCCGCCTCCGGCACCGGCGCCACCGCCGGCCGCAGCCGGACCGGGCCGTCGCCGAGCAGGTCCAGGCCGTACGCCGAGCGGTCGATGCCGAGGGTCGCGCAGAGCCGTGCCGGGCCGCGCGCCAGATCGACGTCCCGGCGTACGGCCGGCCGGCGGGCACGGGCCACCTCGACGCCGTCGACCACCTCGGCGGCGCGCAGCAGCACCGCTGCGGCCTCGCCGTCCGGGCCGGTGACCACGTTCATGCACCAGTGCATGCCGTAGGTGAAGTAGACGTAGGCGTGCCCGGCCGGGCCGAACATGACCGCGTTGCGCGGGGTGCGCCCTCGGTGCGCGTGCGAGGCGGGGTCGCCGGCCGTCCCCGCGTACGCCTCGACCTCGGTGATCCGGACGGTCACGCCACCGGCGGAGAGCCGGCAGCCGAGCAGCCCGCGCGCGGCGGGCACCAGCGGCCCGGCCAGCAGGTCGGCCAGCGGCGAGAGGTCGGTGCGGGAGGATGTCACGCGACCACGGTACCCAGCCGTGTGTCTCGCCACCCGCCCTTCTGCTTAGGGTTGCCTCACCTTAGAGTGGCCCCGTGACGCACCCGCCTGACCTGCTGCCGGCCGTGCGCGGGGTGCCCTTCGCCCGCGACCTGGCCGACCACGGTGACCGCCCCGCCGTGGTCACCGCCGACGGCGTGCTGTCGTACGCCGAGCTCGCCGGCCGGGTCGCCGAGACCGCGCGCCGGCTGGGTCCGCGGCGCCGGCTGGTGCTCGTCACCGGCGCCAACACGGTCGACGCGCTGGTGGGCTACCTGGCCGGCCTGCACGGTGGGCACCCGGTCCTGCTGGTGCCCGGCGACGGCCCGGCGACGCGGGCGCTGACCGAGGCGTACGACCCGGACGTGGTGATCGGGCCGGTCGGCGGGGTGTGGACGCTGCACGAGCGCCGGGCCGGGTCGGCGCACGAGCTGCACCCGGACCTGGCGCTGCTGCTGAGCACGTCGGGGTCGACCGGCTCGCCGAAGCTGGTCCGGCTGTCGCACACCAACCTCCAGGCCAACGCCGAGTCGATCGCCGAGTACCTGGGGGTGCGGGAGACCGACCGGGCGGCGACCAGCCTGCCGCTGCACTACTGCTACGGCCTGTCGGTGGTGAACAGCCACCTCGCCCGGGGCGCCGCGCTGGTACTGACCGACCGCTCGGTCGCCGACGACTGCTTCTGGGAGCTGTTCCGCCAGGCCCGGGCCACCAGTTTCGCCGGGGTGCCGTACACCTTCGATCTGCTGGACCGGGTCGGCTTCGCCGCGATGAACCTGCCGCACCTGCGCTACGTCACCGCCGCCGGCGGCCGGCTGGCGCCGGAGAAGGTGGTGCGCTTCGCCGAGCTGGGCCGGCGCAGCGGCTGGGACCTGTTCGTCATGTACGGGCAGACGGAGGCGACGGCCCGGATGGCGTACCTGCCGCCGGACCTGGCGGCCACCCGACCGGAGGCGATCGGCGTGCCGGTGCCGGGCGGCGAGTTCCGGCTGGCTGCGCTGCCGGAGCAGCCGGACGGCGTCGGCGAACTGGTGTACGCCGGCCCGAACGTGATGCTCGGCTACGCCGAGCGCCCGGCCGACCTGGCGTCGGGGCGTACCGTGACCGAGCTGCACACCGGCGACCTGGCCCGCCGCGGCCCGGACGGCCTGTACGAGCTGGTCGGCCGGCGCAGCCGGTTCGCCAAGATCCTGGGCCTGCGGGTGGACCCGCAGCGGGTGGAGGCGCTGCTGGCCGCGCACGACGTGGACGCGGCCTGCCTCGGCGCGGACGACGAGCTGCTGGTGGCGGTGGCCGGCGAGGTGGACCCGGCACGGGTCCGCCGGCTGGTCGCCGGCGAGCTGGCCCTGCCACCCCGGGCGGTGCGGGTGCTGGCGCTGCCGCGGCTGCCCCGGCTGGCCACCGGCAAGGTGGACTACCCGGCGCTGCGCGAGTCGGCGGCCGGGCCGGTCGCCCCGCCCGCGCCGTCGGCGCCCGCCCCCGACGACGACCTGTGCCGGCTCTTCGCCGAGGTGCTGGACCGCACCGACGTGACCCCGGAGCACAGCTTCGTCGACCTCGGCGGCGACTCGCTGTCGTACGTCGAGATGTCGGTCCGCCTGGAGCGGGTGCTCGGCCAGCTGCCGCCGAACTGGCACACCCTGCCGATCGGGGCGCTGCCCGCGCCACGCGGCGGGCGGCCGCGCCGCCGGCGGACGCTGGAAACCAGCGTGGCGCTGCGGGCCGTGGCGATCGTGCTGGTCGTCGGCTCGCACATCCCGATGTTCACCCTCACCGGGGGGGCGCACCTCCTGCTCGGGGTGGCCGGCTTCAACTTCGCCCGGTTCCTGCTCACCGACGCCGGACGGACCGACCGGCTGCGGCAGGTCCGCTCCGCCCTGGCCCGGATCGTGCTGCCCACGACGGCCTGGATCGCGGCGATGCTGGTGCTCACCGATCAGTACCGGTGGAGCAACCTGCTGCTGCTCAACAGCCTCGTCGGCCCGGACGACGGGCGCACCGAGTGGCACTTCTGGTTCATCGAGGCGCTGGTCTACATCCTGGTCGCGGTGGCCGCCCTGCTGGCGGTGCCGGGAATGGACCGGCTGGAACGCCGCCACCCGTTCGGCCTGCCGCTGACCCTCGCCGGGCTCGGGCTGCTCAGCCGCTACGACGTGTTCGGCCTGGACGCCCGGTACGACCTCCCGACGGCGATCGTGGCGTTCTGGCTCTTCGCGCTCGGATGGGCGGCGGCCCGCGCCGACGGGATACGGCAGCGGCTGCTGGTCACCGCCGCCGCGGCGGCCACCGTGCCGGGCTTCTTCGGCCAGCCGCAGCGGGAGGCGTTGATCGTGGCCGGGTTCGCGCTGCTGGTCTGGCTGCCGACCGTGCCGAGCCTCGGTCCGCTGAACCGGGTGGCCGGCGTCCTGGCCGGCAGCTCCCTGTACATCTACCTGACCCACTGGCAGGTCTACCCGCACCTGCGCGACCAGCCGCTGCTGGCCCTGCTGGCGTCGCTGGCGCTGGGCGTCGGGTACGCGGCCCTGGTGCAGCGGGCCGGGCCGGCCGTCAAGGGACTGTGGACGAGATTACGTCGACGGCGCCGCCCCGCCGGCGCGGAGGGGGCCCCGGGGGTGGACGGGTCGGAGAGACTGTGCCGGTGACCGCTGCCACCGGGAGGACGCGATGACGCGCGACGAGATGCTGGCGTACTGCCTCGGGAAGCCGGGCGCCCGGCTGGACCAGCCCTGGGAGGGCGACGAGGTGGTGAAGGTGGGGAGCCGGATCTTCGCCTTCCTCGGCTCGCCGGGCGGGGAGGCGCGGGTCGGCGTGAAGTGCGGCCCGAACCGGGAGGTCGCCGACGAGTGGATCCACCGGTTCCCGAACGACGCGAAGGCGTCGGCGTACATCGGGCGATCGGGGTGGAACTCGCTGCGCCTCGACGGCGCGATCCCGGACGACGAGCTGATCGAGGCCGTCGACGGCTCGTACGAGGCGGTGGTGGCGAAGCTGCCGAAACGGGAGCGGCCGACGGTGTGAGGGTCGGCGCGGCGTCGCGCCGCGCCGACCCTTCGACCTCAGCGGGGTACGACCCGCTCGCTGGCCCACTCCCGCCAACCGGCCAGCTTGTCCGCGGCGGCGGCGAGCTGGTCGGCCACCGGGCCGGGCCCGGTCGAGCCGGGCGTGGTCCGGGCGGCCAGCGCGGAGCGGACCGAGAGCACGTCGCGCACGCTCCGGTCCAGGTGCTCGCTGACCGTGGCGAGGTCGTCGTCGGAGACCTCGTCCAGGGCGCAGTCCCGGGCCACGCAGAGCGCGACGAGCTTGCCGGTGATCTCGTGCGCGTCACGGAACGGCACGCCCTTGCGGACCAGCCAGTCGGCCACCTCGGTGGCCAGCGAGAAGCCCACCGGCGCGGCGGCGACCAGCCGGTCGACCCGTACCGTCATCGTGGAGATCATCCCGGCGAGCGCCGGCAGCAGCAGCTCCAGGGTGTCGACCGCGTCGAAGGCCGGCTCCTTGTCCTCCTGCATGTCCCGGTCGTAGGTCATCGGCAGGCCCTTGAGCATGGTGAGCACGCTCATCAGCCCGCCGACCAGCCGGCCGGACTTCCCCCGGGCCAGCTCGGCGATGTCCGCGTTCTTCTTCTGCGGCATGATCGACGAGCCGGTGGCGAAGGAGTCGTCGAGCTCCACCCAGCCGAACTCGTGCGAGGTCCAGAGCACCACCTCCTCGCCGAGGCGGGACAGGTGCACCCCGACCAGCGCGGTGACGAAGAGGAACTCCGCGACGAAGTCCCGGTCGGCGACGGCGTCCATCGAGTTGGCGAAGGACGTGCGGAAGCCCAGCTCCTTGGCGACGGCCACCGGGTCCAGCGGCAGGCCGGAGCCGGCCAGCGCGCCCGCCCCGAGCGGGCTGATCGCGGCCCGGTGGTCCCAGTCGCGCAGCCGCTCCAGATCGCGCAGCAGCGGCTGCACGTGGGCCAGCAGCCAGTGCCCGAAGGTGACCGGCTGGGCGTGCTGGAGGTGGGTCATCCCGGGCGCGGCGGTGTCCACGTGCCGCTCGGCCTGCTCGACCAGCGCCTCGGCCAGCTCGACCAGCCGGGCGGCCACGCCCCGGGCGTGGTCGCGCAGGTAGAGCCGCAGGTCGGTGGCGACCTGGTCGTTGCGGGACCGCCCGGCGCGCAGCTTGCCGCCGAGGCTGCCGAGCCGCTCCAGCAGGCCGCGCTCCAGGGCGGTGTGCACGTCCTCGTCGTCGATGGTCGGGCGGAACTGCCCGGAGGCGCAGGCCGCCTCCAGGTCGTCCAGCGCGGCCAGGATGCGGCCCAGCTCCTCCGGGTCGAGCAGGCCCGCGCCGGCCAGCACCCGGGCGTGCGCCCGGGAGCCGGCGATGTCGTACGGGGCGAGACGCCAGTCGAACTGGACGCTCACCGACAGCCGCGCGAGGGCTTCGGCGGGGCCGCCGGCGAACCGGCCACCCCACAGGCTCGTCCGGTTGGTGGCGGCGCTGTTCTCGGTCAGGCTCTTGTCGTCCACGCCGCCCATTGTGGTTGCCACCGTTCCTAGCCGCCCAGCCGGGCGTCGCGTGCGGCGGCCATCTTGCTCGGCAGGCCCCACAGCTGCACGAATCCCTTGGCCAGGGACTGGTCGAAGGTGTCGCCGGTGTCGTAGGTGGCCATGCCGAAGTCGTAGAGGCTGGCCTCGGAGCGCCGGCCGGTGACGGTGGCCCGGCCACCGTGCAGGGTGAGCCGCACCTCGCCGGAGACGTGCCGCTGGGCGTCGTCGATGAAGGCGTCCAGGCTGTCCTTCAGCGGCGAGAACCAGAGCCCGTCGTAGACCAGCTCGCCCCAGCGCTGGTCGACGCCGCGCTTGAACCGGGCCAGGTCACGCTCGACGGTGACCGCCTCCAACTCCTGGTGGGCGGTGATCAGCGCGATCGCGCCGGGAGCCTCGTACACCTCGCGGCTCTTGATGCCGACGAGGCGGTCCTCGACCATGTCGAGCCGGCCGACGCCCTGGGCGCCGGCGCGCCGGTTCAGCTCCAGGATCGCCTGGTACGGGGTGACGGTCTCGCCGTCGATGGCGACCGGGTTGCCGGCGTCGAAGGTGATCACGACCTCGTCGGCGTCGCGCGGCTCGGCCGGGTCGGCGGTGTAGGAGTACAGGTCCTCGATGGGACCGTTCCAGATGTCCTCCAGGAAGCCGGTCTCCACCGCGCGACCCCAGAGGTTCTGGTCGATGGAGTACGGCGACTTGGCCGACACGTCGATCGGCAGGCCCTTCTCCTCGGCGAAGGCGATGGCCTTGTCCCGGGTCCAGGCGAAGTCCCGGGCCGGGGCGATGATCTTCAGGTCGGGGGCGAGGGCGCTCAGCCCGACCTCGAAGCGGACCTGGTCGTTGCCCTTACCGGTGCAGCCGTGCGAGACGATCGTGCCGCCGTGCTTGCGGGCCGCGGCCACCAGGTGCTTGACGATCAGCGGCCGGGACAGCGCAGAGACCAGCGGGTAGCGGTCCATGTAGAGGGCGTTGGCGCGCATCGCCGGCAGGCAGTAGTCGGCGGCGAACTCGTCGCGCGCGTCGACCACCTCGGACTCGACGGCGCCGCAGTCCAGCGCGCGCTGCCGGATGGCGTCGAGGTCCTCGCCGCCCTGCCCGACGTCGACGGCCACCGCGACGATCTCGGCGCCGGTCTGCTCGGCGAGGTACGGAATGGCGACGGAGGTGTCGAGACCTCCGGAGTAGGCAAGGACGACCCGCTCGGTCATGGTGTGGTGCTCCCTTCAACATGTTCTTCCCGGCGGGCCCACCCGGCGAGCTTGTCGCCGAGCGCGGCCCCGCCGACGGCCTCGCGGGCCACGACGAGGATGGTGTCGTCGCCGGCGATGGTGCCGACGATCTCGGGCAGGCCCGCTCGGTCCAACGCGCTGGCCAGGTAGTGGGCTGCGCCCGGCGGGGTGCGCAGTACGGCGATGTTGCCGCTGGAGTCGACCCCGTTGAGCAGCTCGCGCAGCAGCCGGACCAGCCGGGCCGGGGCGGCCTCGGCGTCGCGCAGCGGCCAGTGGCCGTCCTCGGGGATCACGTACACGGCCCGCCCGTCACCGCCGCGGGCGGTGACCGCGCCGAGTTCCTTCAGGTCCCGCGACAGGGTTGCCTGGGTGACCTGGATCCCGTCGCTGGCGAGCAGGTCGGCCAGTTCGGTCTGCGACCGGACGGCCTTGTCGCGGATCAGCTCGACGATGCGGCCGTGCCGGGCGGCGCGGGTCAGCGGGGCGGTCATGTGGAGGCCTCCAGGAGATATGTCAGCAGCGCCTTCTGGGCGTGCAGGCGATTCTCCGCCTGGTCGAAGACCGCGCTGCGCGGCCCGTCCAGCACCTCGTCGGTGATCTCCTCGCCCCGGTGCGCGGGCAGGCAGTGCAGCGCGATGACGTCGGACGCGGCGTGGGCGAGCAGCGCGTCGTTGATCTGGTACGGCAGGAACGGGGTGATCCGGTCCAGCCCGTCGTCCTCCTGGCCCATCGAGGTCCAGGTGTCGGTGGCGACCACGTCGGCTCCGCGGACCGCCTCGACCGGGTCGACGAGCGCCCGGACTGATCCGCCGGTGCCCAGGGCGATCTTCTCGGCCCGGGCCACCACGTCGGGGTCGGGCTGGAAGCCGGCCGGGCCGGCGACCCGCACGTGCATCCCGGCGGTCGCCCCGGCCAGCAGGTACGAGTGGGACATGTTGTTGGCGGCGTCCCCCACGTACGCCAGGATCCGGCCCTGGGTGCCGCCGCAGTGCTCGCGGACGGTGAGCAGGTCGGCCAGCAGCTGGCAGGGGTGGTAGTCGTCGGTGAGCGCGTTGATCACCGGCACGGTGGCCCCCTGGGCGACCTCGGCGATCCGGTCGTCGCCGTGGGTGCGCAGCACGATCGCGGCGACGTAGCGGGAGAGCACCCGCCCGGCGTCGGCGAGGGTCTCGCCCCGCCCGAAGTGGGTCACCTGGGTGTCCACGACCAGGGGGTGGCCGCCCAGCTCGGCAATGCCGGCGTCGAAGGAGATCCGGGTGCGCAGGCTCTGCTTGTCGAAGAGCACCGCCACCGACCGCGGCCCGGCCAGCGGCGTGTACGCGAACCGGTCGGCCTTCATCCGAGCGGCCAGGTCGAGCACGGTGGACTGCTCTGCGGGATTCAGGTCGTCGTCGCGCAGGAAGTGCCGGATCATGCGTTGACCTCCGTGGCGCTGGTGGTGGTCGAGTCGGCGGCGGCCGGCGCGAGGTCGGCCGCCGCTGCCGTGTCGGCGGGCGCTGCCGTGTCGGCCGGCGCCGCCGCGTCGAGGGCGGCGGGGAGGGCGGCCAGGAAGGCGTCGACCTGGTCGGCGGTGAGGATCAGCGGCGGGGCGAGCCGGACCACGTCCGGCTGCACCGGGTTGACCAGGAAGCCCGCCTCGCGCAGCGCGGCGGTGACCGGGCCGGAGGCCGGAGCGGTGAGCACGATCCCGAGCAGCAGGCCGGCGCCCCGGACCTCGGCGACGAGCGGGTGGCCGAGCGCCTCGACGCCCCGGCGCAGCCGTTCGCCGGTCCGCTTGACGTGGTCGAGCAGCCCCTCGCTGGCGATGGTGGCGACCACCGCCAGGGCGGCGGCGCAGCTGACCGGGTTGCCGCCGAAGGTGGTGCCGTGCGAGCCGGGGGCGAGCAACTCCCCGGCCCGGCCGAAGGCGAGGCAGGCCCCGATGGGCAGCCCGCCGCCGAGCCCCTTGGCCAGGGTCACCACGTCGGGCTCGATCCCGTCGGCCTGGTGGGCGAACCAGTGCCCGGTGCGGCCGATCCCGGTCTGCACCTCGTCCAGGACGAGCAGGGCGCCGTGCCGGGCGGTGATCCGCCGCGCATCGGCCAGGTAGCCGGCGGGCGGCACGACGACGCCGTTCTCACCCTGGATCGGCTCCAGGATCACCATCGCGGTCGCGTCGCTGACGGCCGCGTCGAGGGCGGCGGTGTCGCCGTACGTCACGTGGGTGACGTCGCCGGGCAGCGGGCGGAACGGGTCGGCCTTGGCGGGCTGGCCGGTGAGCGCGAGCGCCCCCATGGTCCGGCCGTGGAAGCCGCCCCGGGCGGCCACCACGTGCGTGCGGCCGGTGAGCCGGGAGAGCTTGAACGCCGCCTCGTTGGCCTCCGCGCCGGAGTTGGCGAAGAACACCCGGCCGGGCCGGCCGGCGAGGGCCAGCAGCAGCTCCGCCAGGGCCACCGGGGGTTCGGCGACGAACAGGTTGGAGACGTGGCCCAGGGTGGCGACCTGCCGGGAGACGGCGGCCACCACGGCCGGGTGGGCGTGGCCGAGGGCGTTGACCGCGATGCCGCCGAGCAGGTCGACGTACTCCCGGCCGGCCTCGTCGACCACGACGGCGCCGGAGCCGGAGACCAGCGCCAGCGGCGGCGTGCCGTAGTTGTCCATCAGGGCCTGGCCCCAGCGTTCGACCAGCGTGCTCATGCGGGAACCGTGCCTTCCTCGTTGGCGACGGTGGGGCTCGCGGGCCCACCCGACGCGGTCACGACCATGGTGCCGAAGCCTTCGGAGGTGAAGACCTCCAGCAGCGTGGAGTGGGCGACCCGGCCGTCGACGACGTGCGCGGCGGGTACGCCCCCGCGCACCGCCCGCAGGCAGGCCTCCATCTTCGGGACCATCCCCGACTCCAGGGACGGCAGCAGCTTCGCCAGCTCGTCGTCGGTGATCTCGCTGACCAGGCTGGTGGTGTCCGGCCAGTCGGCGTACAGGCCGGCCACGTCGGTGAGCACGACCAGCTTGCGGGCGTCGAGGGCGACGGCGAGCGCGGCGGCGGCGGTGTCGGCGTTGAGGTTGTGCAGCACCCCGTCGACGTCCGGCGCGACGGTCGAGATGACCGGGATCCGGCCGGCCGCGATCAGGTCGGTCACCGCCGAGACGTCCACCGACTCCACGTCGCCGACCTGCCCGACGTCCACCGGCTCCCCGTCCACGTACGCGGGCCGGCGGACGGCGGTGAACAGCCCGGCGTCCTCGCCGGAGAGGCCGACGGCGAACGGGCCGTGCGCGTTGATCAGCCCGACCAGTTCCCGGCCGACCTGGCCGACCAGCACCATCCGGACGACGTCCATCGCCTCCGGGGTGGTGACCCGCAGGCCGCCCCGGAACTCGCTGGCGATGCCGAGCCGCCCGAGCATGGCGGAGATCTGCGGGCCGCCGCCGTGCACGACGACCGGCTTGAGGCCGGCGTAGCGGAGGAAGACCATGTCGGCGGCGAAGGCACGCTGGAGCGCGGGTTCGACCATGGCGTTGCCGCCGTACTTGACCACGACGGTGGCGCCGGAGAAGCGGGCCAGCCAGGGCAGGGCCTCGATCAGCGTCTCGGCCTTGACCTGGGCCCGGGTGAGATCGGCGGAGAGGCTCATGAGGAGTACGCCGAGTTCTCGTGCACGTACGCGTGCGACAAGTCGTTGGTCCAGATCGTCGCGGCCGAGGAGCCGGCGTGCAGGTCGATCCGGATGGTGACGTCCCGGCCGGACAGGTCGACCTTGGCGCGGTCCTCGGCGGCGGCGCCGGAGCGGCACACCCAGATCCCGTTGACCGCGACGTCGACGCCGTCCGGCTCGAAGGCGGCGGCGGTGGTGCCCACGGCGGCGAGGATCCGCCCCCAGTTCGGGTCGTTGCCGAACAGCGCGGTCTTGACCAGGTTGTTCCGGGCCACCGACCGGCCCACCTCGACCGCGTCGGCCTCGGTGGCGGCGCCGACCACGTCGATCGTGATCTGCTTGGTGGCGCCCTCGGCGTCGGCGATGAGCTGCTGGGCCAGGTCGTGGCAGGCGGCGGTGACCGCGGCGGTCAGCTCCGTGGCGGTGGGCTCGACGCCGGACGCGCCGCTGGACAGCAGCAGCACCGTGTCGTTGGTCGACATGCAGCCGTCGGAGTCGATCCGGTCGAAGGTGACCGCGGTGGCGGCCCGCAGCGCGGCGTCGAGCGCCTCCGGCCCGGCGACCGCGTCGGTGGTGAGCACGCAGAGCATGGTGGCCATGGCCGGGGCGAGCATCCCGGCGCCCTTGGCCATGCCGCCGACGGTCCAGCCGCTGCCCCGGGCGACCGTGGTCTTGGGGCGGGTGTCGGTGGTCATGATCGCCTCGGCGGCCGCCGTGCCGCCGTCGCGGCCGAGCCCCCGGATGGCGCTGCGCACGCCGGGCAGCAGCTTCTGCATCGGCAGCCGCTCGCCGATCAGGCCGGTGGAGCAGACCGCGACCTCGCCGGCGCCGAGCATCAGCCGAGGGCTGAACGAGGTCAGCGCGGCGGCGGTGTGCTCGGCGGTGGCGTGGGTGTCCTGGAAGCCGGCCGGGCCGGTGCAGGCGTTGGCGCCGCCGGAGTTGAGCACCACGGCGCGGACCACGCCGCCCCGGACCACCTGCTGGGTCCAGAGCACCGGCGCGGCCTTGACCCGGTTGGCGGTGAAGACGCCGGCGATCCCGGCGTCCGGGCCGTCGTTGACGACGAGGGCGAGGTCGGCGGCGCCGCTGGTCTTGAGCCCGGCGGCGACCCCCGCCGCCCGGAATCCCCGGGGGTTGGTGACGGTCATGGTGCCACTCCGAAGGTCGTCAGGCCGGTGGTCTCGGGCAGGCCGAGCATGAGGTTGGCGCACTGCACGGCCTGGCCGGCGGCGCCCTTGCCGAGGTTGTCGATCGCGCTGACCACGATCACCCGGCCGGAGTCGACGTCGACGCCCGCCTGCAGGTGGCAGGAGTTCGAGCCGGCCGTGGCGGCGGTGTGCGGCCAGGCGCCCTCGGGCAGGACGTGCACGAACGGCGCGTCCGCGTACGCCCGGGCCAGCACGTCGCGCGGGTCGGCGTCGCCGGTCGGCACCGCGGTGACGGTGGCGAGGATGCCGCGCGGCATGGGCGCGAGCACGGGGGTGAAGGAGAGGCTGGTCGCGCCGGTGGCCTGCTTGATCTCCGGTACGTGCTGGTGGGCGCCGACCTTGTAGGGCGACAGGTCGCCCATCACCTCGCTGCCGAGCAGGTGGGCCCTGGCGGCCCGGCCGGCGCCGGAGGTGCCGGAGGCGGCGACCACCACCACGTCGGCGGGGAAGACCGCGCCGGCGGCGATCAGCGGGGCCAGGGCGAGCGTGGTGGCCACGGCGTAGCAGCCGGTGCTGGCCACCCGGGTGGCGGCGGCGATCGCCGCCCGCTGGCCGGGCAGCTCGGGCAGGCCGTAGGTCCAGGCGCCGGCGTGCGGGCCGCCGTAGTAGCGGGTCCAGGCGTCGGCGTCGTGCAGCCGGTGGTCGGCGCCGAGGTCGACCACCTTGACCGTCGCCGGCAGGGCGGCGGCGAGGGCCGCCGACTGGCCGTGCGGCAGAGCCAGGAAGACCAGGTCCGCGTCGGCCAGGGCCGCCGGGTCGGTCGCCGTGAGCGTCAGGTCGAGGCCCGCGAGCTGCGGGTGTACGGCGCTGACGGGCTGGCCGGCCTGGGAATGGGCGGTGGCGGCGACGAGGTCGAGCTCGGGGTGCCCGGCGACCAGGCGCAGCAGTTCACCCCCGGCGTATCCGCTCGCCCCGGCGACCGCGACTTGAATGCCCATACTCACCTCCGCATGACTATGCGGAAAAGGCTAACGGCACCGACCCCCTCACTGCAAGTTCATGCGTCCCACTGCATGGGCATGTGATCGTGACTCCGGTCACCGGGCAGCAAAAGGCCCGGCCCGGGTCGCGGGACGCGAACCGGGCCGGGCGGGACGACAACGGGCCGGGACTACAGGCGGCCCTCCTCGACCGCCCGGGTCACCCACGGCACGACCTCGTCGAGCATCTCGTCCAGAGAGGTGGTGGCGGTGAAGTCGAGGACCTGGCGGGCCTTGGTCACGTCCGGCACCCGCTTCTGCACGTCGTACTGGTAGGGCTCGTCGGAGACGTACCGGAACGGCACGTCCGGACCCTTGATCTTGTGCCAGATCAGCTCGGCCAACTCCAGCACGCTGGTCGACTCGGCGGTGGAGAGGTTGAAGTCCTCGTTGCGGGCCGCCGGGTGCTCCACCGCGGTGGCGATGCCCCGGGCCAGGTCCCCGCCGTAGGTGTAGTGCCGCACCTGGTGGCCCTCGCCGAGGATGTGCAGCGGGTCCTGACCCTTGACGATCTTCTGCACCAGGTCCGGCACGACGTGCGACATGGCGAGCTTGACGTTGCCGGAGAGCACCTCCGCCTGGCCCAGCGCCCGCCCCTCCCCCACGCCGACGCAGTTGAACGGCCGGACGATCGTGTACGGCAGCTGGTACTGCTCCCAGGCGGCCCGGGCGTAGTACTCCACGGCCAGCTTCTGGAAGCCGTACGAGGACAGCGGCGGCGGGATGCGCCGCTCGTCGCCCTCCCGGCTCGGCCAGTGCTCGGTGGACTCGTAGACCATCGAGGAGGAGAGGTAGGTGACCTTCGCCAGGCTGCCGTCGCGGTGGGCGCGGATGGCCGCGTCGCAGGTGGCCGCCATGATCCGCTCGTTGGTGGCGAGCAGGTCGTAGGCGTAGGCGTGGAAGTAGGAGATGCCGCCGATCATCGCCGCCCCGGCGACCAGGTGGTCGCAGCCGTCCAGCAGCTCGGTGAGCAGGTCGACGTCGCGGGCGTCGCCCTCCACGAACCGGAACCGGGGATGGCTGTCGTAGCTGTGGGTGACCGGGCCGTACTTGGAGAAGTTGTCGATGCCGACCACCTCATGGCCCCGGCCCAGCAACTCCTCGACGAGGTAACCGCCGATGAAGCCGGCCGAACCAGTTACCAGGACCTTCGCCACGTGCGCTCCTATGCGGTCTTCTCGTACTCGGTGCTGTCCCGCTCGCCGCGCGGGGCGGGCACGGCCGGCGCCGTGCGGACGGTCAGCTTCTCCGGGCTCAGCCGTCGACCGTAGGCGAAGAAGTACCACCGCAGGTAGCCGGGGAGGAACCGGCCCAGGTCGAAGTGGGACTCCCCGAGCGGCCGGTCCAGCCAGATGGTGGGGATCTCGGCGACCGGCAGCCGCAGCCGGGTGGCCTTCGCGGTCAACTCCAGCCCGATCTCGAAGCCGGTGCGCGACTCGATGCCGACCTCCCGGACGAACGCCGTGTCGTACGCCTTGAAGCTGTTGGTGGCGTCCCGGGTGCCCACCCGGGCCAGCGTGTAGAGGCTGCGCCCCGCCCAGCGGGACATCATCCGCTTCAGCCGGGGCCCGCCGACCTGCTGCCCGCCGGGCATGTAGCGGGAGGCGGCGGCGACCACCACGCCCCGGTCCACCAGCCGGGCCAGCTCGTCGATCTGGCGCGGGTCGTCACAGCCGTCGGCCATGGTGACCACGACGACCGGGGCGAGCGCGGCGTCGATGCCGAACCGGATGGCGTTGGCCGGCCCGCGCCCGTACGTGTTGAGCACCGCGCGCACCCGCGGGTCGGTGCGGGCGATCTGCTCGACGTACGGGACGGTGGTGTCCTCCGGCATGTCGTGCACGATCAGCACCTCGGCCGGGAGCAGCATCTCGCGCAGCATCCGTTCGAGGCAGCGCAGGATGGCCTCGCCCTCGTTGTAGACCGGCACGATCACCGACACCCGGGGCCTCACACCCGCACCCCCGTCCCGGTCAGGCCCCACATGTCGATCACCGGCTTGTCGGTGTCCAGCCGGGCGTACTGCTCGTGCGGGGCGGCGATGACCAGCAGGTCGGCCCGGCGCAGCACCTCGTCCAGGTCGATCAGGCGCTCGTCGGCCACGTACGGGTCGGTGCAGATGGTCTCCCGGGTCTTCAGCGCCAGGATCTTGCGCAGCTTGTACGCCAGACTCTCCCGCGGATCGTCCGAGCCGCCCTTGAAGGCCATTCCGAGGATGCCCACGGTCAGCTCGGACAGGTCGAACCGGTCCTCCAACCGGGACACCAGGTAGAGCGGCAGCCCCTCGTTGATCAGCATCGCGGAGTGGCCCAGCACGAAGTTGTTCCGGTTGAACGCGGCCAGCTGCATGGTGTCCTTGAACAGGCACGGCCCGGCGGCGAAGCCCGGCATCGGCAGGTCCGCCGCGCGCGGGTAGTCGTGGGCGACCGCGTGCCGGATCCGGGCGAAGTCCAGCCCGAAGTCGTTGGCCATCATCCAGAATTGGTTGGCGGTGGCGAACTTGATGTACCGCCAGGTGTTGGTGAACAGCTTCGCCAGCTCCGCCTCCTCCGGCTCGAGCGGGACGATCTGCTCGGTGAGGTGCCGGAACAGCTTCTCCGCCCGGGCCAGGGCGGCCGGTGTGCGGGCCGCGACGATCTGCGGCAGGGTGAACAGCTCGGTCATCGCCCGGCCCTCGGCGATCCGCTCCGGGCAGAACGCCACGTCGGCCTTGACGCCCTTGCCGGCCAGCAGCTTCTCGGTCAGCGCCGTCACGCCGGGGTAGACGGTGCTGCGCAGCACCACCAGCTGCCCGTCGCGCAGGTGCTCGGCGCAGCGCTCCAGCGCGCGGGGCACCGCGCCCAGGTCCGGGTTGAGGTGCTCGTCGACGGGCGTGCCGACGACCACCACCAGGTGCTCAGAGGCGCCCACGGCGACCGGGTCGGTGGTGGCCCGCAGCCGGCCGGCGGAGACCGCCTCGGCCAGCGCGTCGGCCGCGCCCGGCTCGGCGAAGGGCAGGGTGCCCGCGTTGACCGTGGCCACCGCGTCGGCGTTGATGTCGTACAGCACGACGGAGAGGCCGCGGGCGGCGAACGCGATGCCCAGCGGCAAGCCGACCCGGCCGCAACCCCCGACGATGCAGACGTCGACGGAGAGCGGCGCGGGGCCCGGATCCTCGGACATGGGGTCAGCTCCCGGTGGGGGTGGTGGGGGTGGTGGGGGTGTGATCGGGGTGGTGGTCGGAATCCAAGCAGGTTAACCGCTCACATGTGACCCGTGGGTAGCCGAACATGCCGTCGGCGATGGCCTTTCGGCCGATGCCTCACCGTGTGTGAGGAACCGGTCACCCTGGCCGGAACGCGGCGGGGGCCGGGACCGCGCGCTACCGACACCGGTCGGCGACAGACACGACGAGGCCCCTCCCACCGTCGTGGAAGGGGCCCTCGCTCGCCGGTCAGGCGCCGCGCAGCGTGGCGCCGAACCGCTGCGCCGCGAGGGCGACGGCCGCGTCGCGGGCGGCCACCGCCTCCTCGACGGTCAGCGTCCGGTCCGGGGCCCGGAAGGTGAGCTTGTACGCCAGCGAGCGGCGTCCCGCGCCGAGCTGCTCCGAGGCGTACACGTCGAAGAGCCGGACGCTCTCCAGCAGCTCGCCGGCGCCCTCGACCAGCGCCTGCTCCACCTGCGCCGCGGGCACCGACTCGTCCAGCACCAGCGCCACGTCGATCAGTGCTGGCGGGAAGCCGGACACGGTCGGCGCGGGCGCGACCGGCGGGGCCGGCAACGCGTCCAGGTCCAGCTCCATGGCGCTGGTGCGGCGGGGCAGCTCCAGCGCCGCCACCACGGCCGGGTGCAGCTCGCCGGCGTGACCGACGATCGCCCCGTCGACCAGCAGCTCCGCGCAGCGCCCCGGGTGCCAGGGCGCGTACTCGACGGCCCGCACCTCGATCCGGTCCGCCGGGATGTCGGCGGCGGCGAGCACCACCCGGCCGGCCTCGACCGCGTCCGCCCAGCCGGCCGCCCGCCCCGGACCCCACCAACCGGCCGGGTCGACGTCGCCGGCCAGCACGACCGCGACGTGCCGCGGCTGGTACGGCACCACCGCGTCGGCGGCGGCGAACTCGGCCTCGGTGGGCCGCCGGTCCACGCCCATCGCCGGCGGGGTGCCGGCGCCAGGGCGCGGGTGGAAGACCGTCCCGATCTCGTAGATGGAGAGGTCCCGCTGGCCCCGGCCCAGGTTGCGCTTGAGGATGCCGAGCAGCGGGCCGAGCAGCGTGGTCCGCAGCACCGGCTCCTCCTCGGACAGCGGGTTGGCCAGCCGGACCGCCGCCCGGCGCGGGTCGTCGGCGAGCAGGCCGAGCTGGTCGGCGAGCTCCGGCGCGGTGAACGGGTGGGCCAGCACCTCGACGTGGCCGCGCTCGGCCAGCGCGCGGGCCACCGCCCGGCGGCGGCGCTGCTGCCAGGTGAGGCCACGCCCGGCGGGCGCGGTGGGCAGCACGGACGGCACCCGGTCGTACCCGTCGAGGCGGACCACCTCCTCGACCAGGTCGGCCGGGTCGGTGAGGTCGGGTCGCCAGGTCGGCGGGGTCACGGTGAGCACGTCGCCGGCGCCGGCGGCCACGCCGACCTCGCCCGGGTCCTCGGCCAGCCGGTCGGCGCCCCGGACGACGGTGCAGCCGACCTGCTCCAGCAGGGCGACCACCCGCTCCGGGGAGTACGCCACCCCGACCCGCCGGGACGGCAGGTCGGCCGGGAGGACGACCGGCCGCACCGGCCGGACGTGGTCGATGTCCAGGATCTGCTCGCCGACGGTGCCACCGGCGTGCTCGGTGAGCAGCCGCACCGCCCGCTCCAGGGCGACCAGCGGCAGGGCCGGGTCGACGCCCCGCTCCCAGCGCTTCGCCGCCTCGCTGAACAGCCGGTGCCGGCGGGCGGTGCGCCCGACCATCACCGGGTCCCAGTGGGCGGCCTCGAAGAGCACGTCGGTGGTGCCGCCGACGACCTCGCTGGTCTCGCCGCCCATCACCGCGGCGAGCGAGATCGGCCCGGTGTCGTCGCAGATGACCATGTCCTCGGCGGTCAGGGTGCGGGCCACCCCGTCCAGGGTGGTCAGCTTCTCCCCCGCCTCGGCGCGGCGGACCACCAGCGGGCCGCTGATCCGGTCGGCGTCGAAGGCGTGCATCGGCTGGCCGAGTTCGAGCATCACGTAGTTGGTGATGTCGACCGGCAGCGAGATGCTGCGCACGCCGGCCACGGTGAGCCGCCGCGACATCCAGCCGGGCGTCACGGCGGTGGGGTCGATGCCCCGCACCATCCGGGCGGCGAACCGGTCGCAGCCGACCGTGTCGCGCACCTCGACCGGGTACGCCGGCTCGGCGGTGCCGCCGGGCGCGGGCGCCAGACCCGGGTCGCGGAACGGTACGCCGAGGGCGTGCCCCAGCTCGCGGGCCAGGCCGCGCACGCTCAGCGCGTACCCCCGGTCGGGGGTGATGTCCAGCTCGACCACGACGTCGTCGAGCCCCACGACGGGGCGCGCGTCGTCGCCCGGCTTGGCCGGGGTGTCCGGCGGCAGCACGATGATGCCGGAGTGGTCGTCACCCAGGCCAAGCTCCTTGGCCGAGCAGATCATGCCGGCGGAGTTGCGCCCGTAGGTCTTGCGCGCGCCGACGACGAAGTCCCCCGGCAGCACGCCACCGGGGAGGATCACCACCACCCGGTCGCCCTGGGCGAAGTTGCGCGCCCCGCAGACGATCTCCTGCGGCTCGCCGGTGCCGTTGGCGGCGCCGACGTCGACCCGGCAGAACCGGATCGGCTTCTTGAAGCCGGTCAGCTCCTCGATCTCCAGGACCTCGCCGACCACCAGCGCACCGGTGACGGTCTCCCGCAGGTCCACCACGGAGTCGACCTCGATGCCGAGGTCGACCAGGGCCTGCTCCAGGTCGCCGGTGGGCAGGTCGGCGGGGAGATCGACGTACTCCCGCAGCCAACTGACAGAAACTCGCATGACTTCAGACCACCGTTCCCGTGACTCGTACCCGCATCGCCTACGCCCCGACCCCGAACGCGCGGGTGAACCGCACGTCGCCCTCGGCCATGTCCCGCATGTCGCTGACCCCGTGCCGGAACATCACGGTGCGGTCGATGCCCATGCCGAACGCGAATCCGGAGTAGGCCTCCGGGTCGATGCCGCAGGCGCGCAGCACCCGCGGGTTGACCATGCCGCAGCCGCCCCACTCCACCCAGCGCGGCCCGTCCCGGTGCTCCGGGAACCAGACGTCGAACTCGGCCGACGGCTCGGTGAACGGGAAGTAGTGCGGCCGGAAGCGGGTCTTCGCGCCCTCGCCGAACATCGCCCGGGCGAAGTGGTCGAGCGTGCCCCGCAGGTGCGCCATGGTGATGCCCTTGTCCACCACCAGGCCCTCGACCTGGTGGAAGACCGGCGCATGGGTGGCGTCCAGCTCGTCGGTGCGGTAGACCCGGCCGGGCACCACCACGTAGATCGGCGGCTTGCGGGTGAGCATGGTGCGCGCCTGCACCGGCGAGGTGTGGGTGCGCAGCACCAGGCCGGAACTTGCCGCGCCGTCCGAAGGTGCGATGTGGAAGGTGTCCATCAGGCCCCGCGCCGGGTGGTCGGCGGGGATGTTCAGCGCGTCGAAGTTGGTCCACTCCAGCTCGACCTCGGGTCCCTCGGCCACCTCGTAGCCCATCCCGACGAACAGGTCGCTGATCTGCTCCATCAGGGTGCTCAACGGGTGGCGGGCGCCCCGGGGGTGCCGGTCGTACGGCAGGGTCACGTCGACCCGCTCCTCGACCAGCACCCGGGCGGCCTGCTCACGCTCCAGGACCTCCTGGCGGGCGGCGTAGGCGCTCTCGATCGCCCGGCGGGCCTCGTTGACCCGCTTGCCCGCGTCGGACTTCGCGGCCGGCGGCAGCGCGCCGATCTCCCGGCGCGCGAGCGAGACCGGGGCCCGGTCCCCGAGGTGCGCGGGGCGCTGCGCGGTCAGCGCGTCCGGGTCGGCGGCGTCGGCGAACGCCTTCTCGGCGGCGGCGACGGCCTCGGCCAGGGCGGCCGGGTCCAGCAGGGCGACCTGCTTCGGGTCGTACGGATCGTTGCGGTAGCTCATGGCGTACGGGCACTCCCTCACGGCGGCGCCGGCCCTCGCGGGCGGCTAGGCGAGTCTACGGACGCGCGGCTGTGCCGCAGCCCGCCGGTGGGAGTTACGCGGGGGAAGGGTCAGGCCCGCCGCCCGCCGACACCGGCGGGCTGGCTAAACGAACGCCGTGACGCGTTCACCATGCGGACGACTCCCCTGTGCTCAGTAGCGCGCGTGACGAGGTCAGCGCAGTGCTCTGGCTGAAGAATACAGGCAGACGGCGGCGGCCGCAGCCAGGTTCAGGCTCTCGGCGCGGCCGTGCAGCGGCACCCGGACCCGGGCGTCGGCGGCGGCGGTGAGCTCCTCGGGCAGGCCGTGCGCCTCGGAGCCGAACAGCCACGCGGTGGGGGCGGCGAGTCGCCCGTAGTCGATGAGGTCGTCGAGGTCGCTGTCGCCGTACCCGGTCGTGGCGAGCACGGTGAGCCCAGCGGCCCGCAGCGCGGCGACCACGTCGAGAGGGTCGGGGGCGCGGACCACGTCGACGTGGAAGAGGCTGCCGGCGGAGGCCCGCACGCACTTGCCGTTGTACGGGTCGACGGCGTCGCCGGCGAAGATCACCGCGCCCGCGCCGGCCGCGTCGGCCGTCCGCAGCACCGTGCCGGCGTTGCCCGGGTCGCGGATCTCGGCGAGCACCGCGACCAGGCGCGGGCCGTGGGCCAGGGCGGTCTCCAGCGGCACGTCGAGGTGCCGGCAGACGGCGACCAGGCCCTGCGGGGCGACGGTCTCGGCGAGCGCCGCCAGCCCCTCGTCGGTCACCTCGGAGACGGGCACGTCGGCGTGGGCGGCCTGCGCCGCGAGGTCGGGGTGCCGGTCGAGGGCGGCCGGCGTACCGAAGAGTTCGGTGACCGTGCCGGCCCGGGCGAGGGCCTCGCGGACCGCCTGCGGCCCCTCGGCCAGGAACCGGCCCGCGGCGTCGCGGTCCCGGCGGCGCTGGAGCCGGCGGGCGGCGACGATACGCGGGGTACGCGGGGTGAACGGGCCGGCGACAGCGTCGAGGCGCCTCCCGCGCGATGCTGACTGCATGGGAGACGCCTCGATCTGCTGTGGGTGGATCAGGCGGCCTGGGCCGCGGCGCCACCGGTGCCCTCGGCCGCCACGGCGGCCCGGGCCAGCTCGACGATCGCGGCGAAGGCCGCGGCGTCGTTGACGGCCAGGTCGGCCAGGATCTTGCGGTCGACCTCGATGCCGGCCAGGCGCAGGCCCTGGATCAGCCGGTTGTAGGTCATGCCGTTGGCCCGGGCGCCAGCGTTGATGCGCTGGATCCAGAGCTGCCGGAAGTCGCCCTTGCGGTCACGACGGTCCCGGTAGGCGTACTGCATCGAGTGCAGCACCTGCTCCTTGGCCTTGCGGTACAGCCGGGAGCGCTGACCGCGGTAACCACTCGCGGTCTCCAGCAGGGTACGACGCTTCTTCTGGGCGTTCACAGCCCGCTTGACGCGTGCCATCTCAACTCCTTCTTCGGTTCAGGTGGCGCGCGTCAGCGGCCGAGCAGCTTCTTGATGCGCTTGACGTCAGCCTTGGCCAGCTCGACCGTGCCGGTCAGCCGGCGGGTCTGGGTGGAGGGCTTCTTCTCCAGGTTGTGGCGGAGGCCGGCCTGCTGGGCAACGATCTTGCCCTTGCCGGTCACCTTGACCCGCTTGCCCATACCCGTGTGGCTCTTCATCTTCGGCATGTGGAACGTCTTCTCCCTGTTACTGGCCGCTGGTGTCAGCGGTCGGGCCGGTCTCGCCGGCTGCCGCGGTCTCGCCGGCCTGCGGGGTCTCGCCGGCCTCCGGAGCACCGGCCTCCTCCGCCCGCTCGCGAGGTCCACCGCGGGACGCCGTGGCGGCGACCGCGGAGGCCTTCACGGCCCGGTGCGGGGCGAGAACCATGATCATGTTTCGACCGTCCTGCTTCGGAGCGGCCTCGACGTATCCCAGGTCCGTGATCTCGGACTCGAGCCGGCGCAGGAGCCGGTAACCCAGCTCCGGGCGGCTCTGCTCGCGACCGCGGAACATGATCGTCACCTTGACCTTGTCGCCGGCCTTGAGGAACCGCACCACGTGACCCTTCTTGGTCTCGTAGTCGTGCGGGTCGATCTTCGGCCGGAGCTTCATCTCCTTGATGACGGTCTGCTGCTGGTTACGCCGCGCTTCGCGCGCCTTGAGTGCGCTCTCGTACTTGAACTTGCCGAAGTCCATGAGCTTGCACACCGGCGGGCGCGCCATCGGCGCAACCTCGACCAGGTCCAGGTCGACGTCCGCGGCCAGCTGCAGGGCGCGCTCCAGCGGGACGATGCCCACCTGCTCACCCTCAGGGCCGACCAGTCGGACCTCACGTGCCCGGATCTGCTCGTTCACGCGTGGTTCGACGCTGATGGGGCCTCCTCGAGTCGAGTGTCCTGCGTGTGGCGACCCCTTGAGCCCCCGGGTGGGGGCCGCCGGAAAGCAGAAGGCCCTGGCGCATGCCAGGGCCCGCTCGACCGGTCGGCACGATCACATGATCGCGCATCCGGGACCGGGACGTGCCCGGAACCGGGGACCGGACCCGGCCACCGTCAGGGGCGACTCGGGTGGGAGCAGGCGCTCCGCTTCAAGACCGCCCGCACGTCGGAACGGAGGCAGTCTGGTCGACTCGGCAACACTACACCCTCGCCCCAGGCATCCCCAAACCGGGCTCGCAGGTCAGCGCGGGTGTGACCGGGGGCTCAGCGACTCGTCTGGCCGGCGGCCAACGCGGCCAGGTGGGCCTGGTGCAGCCGGCGCAGCGCGCGGACGCCCTCGACCGCGATCTCCTTGTCGGCTGCCTGGAGGGCGACCATCGGGAGCAGGTCGTCGTCGTGCAGCTCCAGGCTGGCCCAGGGGGCGCCCCGGTCGAACCGCACCCCGCGGACGACATCCCAGGGCAGCTCGTACGAGCCGATCACGTTGCGCACCCGCACGCCCCGGGCGTCCGCCTCGACCCGGGGCCGGGTGAAGAGCAGGATGGCCAGCGCGCCGAAGACGCCCAGGCCGACCATGGCGAGCTGGTCGCCGCGCTGGAAGCTGCCGTAGCCGTCGCCGGTGGAGCCGGTGAGCGAGGTCGCCACCAGGCTGAAGACCACCAGGAGGGCGGCGGCCGAGGCCCAGCAGACCACCCGGATGCGACGGGGCTTGAGGTGGATCAGCTCGGTATCGCTCACCCCACCAGTCTGCCACCTGGTCCCCGGCGGTGTTCCGCCGCCACACGGCCGGCGCCCACGTCGCCCGACTCCGGGGCGGTGTCAGCCGGCGGGCGGAGCGGGCCGGTCGGCGTACGCGGAGTCCCGCCGCTGCGATCCCGCCGGATCCTCCGGGGTCGACCGCACCGCCGGCGCCGACCAGCTGCCGGCGGACGCCGGGGCCGTCCGGGCGGTCGGACGCCCCTGCCGGCCGGCGACCACCGCGGCGACCAGCGTGAGCACCGCGCCGGCCAGGACGGGCCAGCGCAGCCCCGGCCCCCCGGGCAGCAGCAGGTCCAGCAGCAGTCCCCCGCCGAGCTGGCCGGCGACCAACGCCAGACCGGTCCGCAGCACGCCCAGCGCCCGCACGCCGACCAGCAGGCTGGTCACGATGCCGACCCCGAGCAGTCCGCCGGAGTACAGGTACCAGGCGGGTGGCCAGTCGGGCCCGGCCACGGTGAACGCGCCGGCGAGCGCCGCGACGGCCAGCACGGCCGGCGTGCTGACGGCGAAGTTGACCGCGGTGCTGGCCGCGGCGGTGCTGGCCGCGGCCACCCGGCCGTTCAGCGCGGACTGCAGGGCGACCGCCAGCCCGCCCACCACGGCGAGCAGGACCAGGCCGACGGCCAGCTCGCCCAGGGGCCGACCCAGCTGGGCGAGCCCCACCGCCGCCGTGCCGAGCAGGGCGCCGGCCACCCGGGGCGGGGTGAGCGCGAGCCGGCCCACCGGGGCGAGCCCGGCCCGGTCCACCGCCAGGCCGCCGAGACTGCCCCCGGCGACCTGGGCGATGGTGAAGACGGCCACCCCGAGCACCGGCACGACGTACGTGCCGATCACGATGATCGCCGCCCCGCCGAGCCCACCCAGGTAGCACCACCAGGGCAGCCGGGACCGGCGCAGCACGCCGAGCCCGGTCCGCATCGACGGCAGCACCAGCAGTCCGACCAGGACCAGCAGGGTGCCACCGGCGTTGTTGACCACCGCCCCGAGCACGGGACTGCCCACCCGTTCGCCCAGTTCGGCATTCGCCGCCCCCTGGGCGGCCGACGCCACCCCGCCGAGCACCACCAGGGCCAGCGCGGCCGTCGGCGGCAGCGACCTCACAGCCGACAGGCGTGGATGTTGGTGACCAGGATGGCGCGGGCGCCGAGGTCGTACAGCTCGTCCATGATCCGGTGCACGTCGTCGCGGAGCACCATCGCCTGCACCGCGACCCAGCCCTCCCGGTGCAGCGGGGACACGGTCGGCGACTCGATGCCCGGGGTCAGCGAGCTGGCCCGGTCCAGCAGGCCGGCCGGCACGTCGTAGGCGAGCATGACGTAGCGGCGGGCGACCAGCACCCCGTGCAGGCGGCGCAGCAACTGCTCGGCCTGCGGGTGGGTGGGGGCGCCGGTGCGGCGGACCAGCACCGCCGAGGAGCGCAGCAGCGGGTCGCCGAAGACCACCAGGCCGGCCTGGCGCAGGGTGGCCCCGGTCTCCACCACGTCGGCGACCACGTCGGCGACGCCGAGCCGGATGGCGTTCTCCACCGCCCCGTCCAGCCGGATCACGTCGGCCTTCACCCCCAGCTCGCCGAGGTACCGATCGACCAGCCCCGGGTACGCGGTGGCGATCCGGTGCCCGCCCAACTCCTGCACGGAGTGGACGTCCTCCGGGCGGGCGGCGAAGCGGAAGGTGGCCCGGGCGAAAGCCAGGTCCATCACCTCCTCGGCCGGCGCGCCGGAGTCGATCAACAGGTCGCGGCCGGTGATCCCGACGTCGAGGTCACCGGAGCCGACGTAGGTGGCGATGTCCTTGGGACGCAGGTAGAAGAACTCGATGTCGTTGGGCTCGTCCCGACTGACGAGGTCCTTGGGGTCGGTGCGCTGGCGGTAGCCCGCCTCGCGCAGCATCTCGGCGGCCTTCTCGGCCAGGGCGCCCTTGTTGGGTACGGCGACACGCAGCATGACGGAGTGCTCCTTCGATCAGGTGTGATCAACGACGGGGCGCACTCAGAGATGTCGGTAGACGTCCTTGAGCTCGAGACCGCTGGCGAGCATCAGCACCTGGACCTGGTAGAGCAGTTGGGAGATCTCCTCGGCGGTCCGCTCCGGCCCCTCGTGCTCGGCGGCCATCCACGACTCGGCCGCCTCCTCGACGACCTTCTTGCCGATGAAGTGCACGCCCTTCTCCAGAGCGGCGACCGTGCCCGAGCCCGGGGTGCCGGCGGCGGCCTTGGCCTGCAGCTCGGCGAACAACTCCTCGAACGTCTTCACGGGATCCGATTCTTCCAGCCACCGGGCGACACCTCGCGCACCGGGTCCGGTCGCGTCGTCCTTCCCACCCCGACGGTCGAGCTCCACCCCCGTCTGCGCGTGTCGCGGTGTTCCCCGGTCGGGGACACCGCGACACGCCGCGGGACGGAGCCGATCGACGACGGGCGGGGGTCAGCGGCCGAAGCCGACCCGGT
The DNA here is from genome assembly GCF_900091515.1 of Micromonospora purpureochromogenes. Taxonomy (NCBI): domain Bacteria; kingdom Bacillati; phylum Actinomycetota; class Actinomycetes; order Micromonosporales; family Micromonosporaceae; genus Micromonospora; species Micromonospora purpureochromogenes. The sequence continues at coordinate 4,583,464 of NZ_LT607410.1, forward strand.
GGCCGTTGGCCGCGGCCACGTCCCGGATGGCCAGCGCGGCGTCGAGGGCCGCCACGGTGGCCGCCCAGCCCTTGTCCTCCGCCGAACCGGGCAGCCCGGCCCGGTCGCGGGCCTGCTCGATCGTCTCCACGGTGAGCACCCCGTGCGCCACCGGCTTCCCCTCGTCCAGCGCGACGCGGGTGAGGCCGTCGGTCACCGACCGGCAGACGTAGTCGAAGTGCGCGGTGGCACCCCGGACCACCACGCCGAGGGCGACCACCACGTCGCAGCGCCGGGCCAGGGCCTGGGCCACCACCGGCAGCTCCACCGAGCCGGCCACCCGGGCGACCACCGACCGGGCGCCGCACGCCTCGGCCGCCGCCACCGCCCGGTCGAGCATGTGGTCGGTCAGGTCGGCGTGCCAGCGCGCGGCCACCACGCCCACGGTCAGCCCGGCGGCGTCCACCGTGGTCACCCCGGGCTCGCCGAATCCCGCCATGTCTACGCTCCGATCTCGTCGCCGGGGACCGGGCGGCCCATCGGGGCCTCGGTCACCTCGTCCAGTTCGTCCAGCAGGTGCCCCATCCGGTCCCGCTTGGTCCGCAGGTACCGCACGTTCTCCGGGTGCGGCCGGATCGGCAGCCCCTCGCGGCCGGTGATGGTCAGGCCGTACCCCTCCAGCCCGGCCCGCTTGGCCGGGTTGTTGGTCAGCAGCCGCATCGAGCGCACACCCAGGTCGTAGAGGATCTGCGCGCCGGTGCCGTAGTCGCGGGCGTCGGCGGGCAGCCCCAGGTCGAGGTTGGCGTCCACGGTGTCCCGGCCCAGGTCCTGGAGCTGGTACGCCTGGAGCTTGTGCAGCAGCCCGATGCCGCGCCCCTCGTGCCCGCGCACGTAGAGCACCACGCCCCGCCCCTCCCGGGCGACCCGGGCCAGGGCCGCCTGCAGCTGCGGGCCGCAGTCGCAGCGCAGCGAGCCGAAGACGTCCCCGGTCAGGCACTCCGAGTGCACCCGCACCAGCACGTCCTGCCCGTCACCGATCTCCCCGTAGACCAGGGCGACGTGCTCGGCCGGGTCGTGCTCGGCGCGGTAGCCCAGCGCCCGGAACACCCCGTACGGGGTGGGCATCCGCGCGTCGGCGACCTGCTCCACCTGCTTCTCGTGCCGCCGCCGGTACGCCACCAGGTCGGCGATGGTCACCAGGGTCAGGGAGTGCTCGGCGCAGAACTTCTCCAGGTCGGGCACCCGCATCATGGTGCCGTCCTCGTTGACCAGCTCGCAGAGCACGCCGGCGGGACGCAGCCGGGCCAGCCGGGTCAGGTCGACGGCCGCCTCGGTATGCCCGGGGCGGCGCAGCACCCCGCCCTCGCGGGCGCGCAGCGGCACCACGTGCCCGGGGCGGGACAGGTCGGTCGGGTCGGTGCCCGCGTCGGCCAGCAGCCGGATGGTGTGCGACCGGTCGGCGGCCGAGATGCCGGTGCCGATCCCCTCCCGGGCGTCGACGGTCACCGTGTACGCGGTGCCGCGCCGGTCCTGGTTGGTGTGGTGCATCGGCGGCAGGTCCAGCCGGTCGCACTCCGACTCGGTCAGCGACACGCAGATGTAGCCGGACGTCCAGCGGACCATGAACGCCACCAGCTCCGGCGTGGCCAGTTCGGCGGCGAAGATCAGGTCGCCCTCGTTCTCCCGGGACTCGTCGTCGACCACGACGACCGGCCGGCCGGCGGCGATGTCCGCCACCGCCTGCTCGATGCTGGCGAAGGCGCTCATGCCGGCACCCCGCTTCGTCGAACGGCCCGCGACCCGGCCGCGTTGGCGCGTCCGGCACCGTCGACCCGGCGGGCGCCGGGGATCGGACGGTGCGCGGCGGCGTCCGATCGGCGGTATCTGATGATTCGCTCGCTGCGCTCACTCATGCGACAGCCTCCGAGTAGGTGGACGGGATCGGCGGGGCGGCCGACCGGTCGGCCCGCGAGGTCCGCCACCAGGCGGCGAGACCCCAGACGCAGAACGCGCCGTAGAACAGGTACATGGCCGCCGACGGGTAAAAGCCCCCGCGCAGCAGCAGCGGCACGCCGACCGCGTCGACGGCGATCCAGATCAGCCAGAACTCGACCCAGCCGCGGGCCATGCCGTACGTGGCGAGCAGGCTGCCGGTCAGGATCCAGGCGTCCGGCAGCGGGCCCCAGGAGCCGAGCGCGGCGAGCACCGGGTACCCGGCGGCGGTGCCGACGGCGGCGGCCAGCAGCAGGCCGAGCCGCTCCCGGCCGGTGGCCCAGCGAGGGCTGACCGCCGGCTGGTCGTCGCCCTGGCGACGGTTGCGCGACCAGCGCCACCAGCCGTAGACGCTCACCGAGAAGAAGAAGACCTGCCGGCCGGCCTGGCCGTAGAGGTCGTGCGCCTGCGGGGTGGCGAAGACGCCGCCGAGGAAGACGGTGAACAGCAGCGCGTTGCCGATCATTCCGACCGGCCAGGCCCAGACCAGCCGGCGCAGCCCGAGCAGCGCGGAGGCCAGCCCGAAGACGTTGCCGACGATCTCCCGGACCAGCACCGGCGAGCCGGCGATCTCGAGCTGGGCCTCGAGCAGCCAACCGAGCGGGCCCATCAGCGCCCACCCCCCGCGGGCCCGCCGGGCAGGCCGCCGCCGGCGAGCCGGTCGCCGAGCAGCCGCTCGACGTACTTGGCCAGCACGTCGACCTCCAGGTTGACCGGGTCGCCGACGCCCTTGCCGCCGAGCGTGGTGAGCTTCAGCGTGGTGGGGATCAGCCCGACGGCGAACCAGTCGTCGCCGACCGCGGCCACGGTCAGCGAGACGCCGTCGATGGTGATCGAACCCTTCTCCACCACGTACCGGGCGAGGTCGGCGGGGAGCCGGAAGCGGACCGTCTCCCACTGCGCGGCGGGCTCCCGGGCGACGATCTCGCCGACCCCGTCGACGTGGCCCTGCACGATGTGCCCGCCGAGCCGGCTGTTCAGCGCGGCGGCCCGCTCCAGGTTGACCGGGTCGCCCACCCGCAGCGCGCCGAGCGCGGAGCGGCGCAGCGTCTCCCCCATCACGTCGGCGGTGAAGACGCTGTCGGAGACGTCGACGACCGTGAGACAGACGCCGTTGACCGCGATGGAGTCGCCGTGCCGGGCGTCGGAGGTGACCAGCGGGCCGCGGACGGCGACCAGCGCGGAGTCACCCCCGGTGTCCGTGACGCGGACGACCTCGCCCAACTCCTCGACGATGCCGGTGAACATGTCAGGCCTCCGTTACCTTCGGGTGCGCTGCGGTGGGCGCATGTCTGGTAGTCCCGCCTTGCGGTGGGACGGTCCCGGTCTGACCCGCCGAGGCGGTGCCGGGTTGACGCTTCACGGCCACCAGCCCCGCGAGCGGGGTCCCATGGTCGGCTCCACGTCCAGCTACCGGGCCACTCCCGGCAGTTGTCTTCGCTGCAAGTGCGGCGAGGTTCCGTGCGGCATTCACATCCCGGTCGAGGACCAGGGAACATGTGGTGCAGGTGTATATGCGCTCGGACAGGGCCAGCTTGGCTTTCACCGCGCCGCAGTCCGAACACGTCTTCGAGGATGGGTACCAGCGGTCGGCAACAAGGAGCCGACCGCCGCTCCACTGCGTCTTGTACCCCAGTTGTCGGCGCAGTTCGGCGAACCCGGCGTCAGCGATGTGCCGGGCCAACCGCCGGTTACGCAGCATCCCGGCCACGTTGAGGTCCTCGACGACGACAGTGCGGTGCTCGCGGCATGACATCAGCCAATACCTCTATTCCTGGGCAGCGCGGTGATCCGCAGGTCGGGACCGATCTGCGTAACGTCGGTGATCTCCAGGTCGATGGCATCGGCGATGGTCGTCACGCCGGCGTCGACCAGCGCGGTCCGGCCCGCGCCGAGCAGCTTCGGCGCGACGTAGCCGACGACCTTGTCGACCAGGCCGGCGGCGAGGAACGCGCCGGCCAGCCGGGGGCCGCCCTCCAGCAGCGCGGCCCGCACGCCGCGGCGGTGCAGCTCGGCCAGCAGCGCCGGCAGGTCGACCCGGCCGTCCGGGCCGGCCCCGACCTCCGCCGCGGTGGCGATCCACGTCCGGGCGGCGCCGTCGCGGACCCGGGCTCCGGCGGGGGTACGCCCGGAGCTGTCCACCACCACCCGCAGCGGCTGCCGGATGGCCGGGGTGCCGTCGCGCAGGTTGCGGGCGGTGAGCCGGGGGTCGTCGGCGAGCACGGTGCCCACCCCGGCGAGCACCGCGTCGACCGTGGCGCGCAGCGCGTGCACGTCGATGCGGGCCGCCTCGGAGGTGATCCACATGCTGGTCCCGTCGGCCGCCGCCGACCGGCCGTCGAGCGTCGCGGCGAACTTCCAGATGACGTACGGCCAGCCGCGGCGCATCGAGCTCAGCCAGGCGATGTTGCCGACCTCGGCCTCCTGCGCGCGTACCCCGAACTCGACCTGGACGCCGGCGGCCCGCAGGGTGGCGGCGCCGCCGGAGGCGACCGGGTTCGGGTCGGGTACGGCGATCACCACCCGGGCCACGCCGGCCTGGACCAGCGCGAGGCTGCAGGGGCCGGTGCGGCCGGTGTGGTCGCAGGGTTCGAGGGTGACCACGGCCGTGCCGCCGCGGGCGCGCTCACCGGCCTGGGCGAGCGCGACGATCTCGGCGTGCGGTCCGCCCGCGTACGCGTGGAATCCCTCCCCGACGACCGTGCCGTCCGGATCGAGCAGGACGCAGCCGACGACGGGGTTGGGGCTGGTGGTGCCGAGGCCACGGGCCGCCAGCGTGACGGCGCGACGCATCGCCTCGTCGACGGAGACGCCGGCCATGTCCTCTGCCCTCTCACTCGCCGGGCCGCGCGCGGGCGGTACGGGAGGAGCCGCGGGCAGGCGGCGGCGGATCCGGGAACGGCACGGCCGCCCCCGGGGAGCCCACGCGATGGCTGGATGCAGCGACCCACGCAGGCCCGCCCCGTCCCGCGCGCTGTCTCCCATCCGGACTTTCTGGGTGCGGAACGTTCCCCGCTCCCAACCGTCGGCCCCGGATTCTCACCAGGTCCACCGGGCGGCCTGAGCCGTCCGGGTCGCGGGCTTACCACGGTCGGACCGTGGATCACCGCCGGTTCGGAATTTCACCGAGCCCCGCCAGCGCGTGGTGGGTACATGGGAAGTCTTACACGTTCCCCCGGCCGGTACGCCACTGCACGCGGGCTACCTCACACCCCGTCGGCGCGCCGCCGGTCCACCGCCACGTACGAACCGGGCTGGCTCTTGGCGACGGTTTTCATCTCCGAGGCGACCGCGATCGCGGCGAGCGGGTCGGTGAAGCGCTTCCGGGCGTCGGAGAGGGAGACCCCGATGGAGAGGGTCACCAGGTGCGCCTTGCGCACGTTGCCCCGGCGGTCCTTCAGCTCGACGTAGCCCCGCTCGGCGTCGGCCGGGTCGTAGAGCTTGTCGGCGGCCTTCTCGAAGTCCTCCACCGCCCGGAAGGTCAACGGCCGGACCTGCTCCGGGGTGCAGACGACGACGAAGTCGTCGCCGCCGACGTGGCCCAGGAAGGCCGGCGGCAGGCCGATCGAGACCACCGCCCGGTGCAGGCTGCGGGCCAGCGCGGAGATGAACTCGTCGCCGCGGACGAAGCCGTACCGGTCGTTGACGCTCTTGAACCGGTCGATGTCGATGTAGCCGACGGCGTAGTCGACGCCGCTGCGTACCCGGTCGCTGATCTCCCGGCGGATCCGGCTGTTGCCGGGCAGCCCGGTCAGCGGGGAGACCTCCCGGAACTCCTTGTTGCGGCGCAGCGTGGAGCTGACCCGGGCCACCAGCTCGGCGGTGTCGAAGGGCTTGACCAGGTAGTCGTCGGCGCCGGCGCTGAGGCCGTGCACCTTGTCCACGGTCATCCCCTTGGCCGTCAACATGATCACCGGCAGGGCGGAGGTCATCGGGTCGGCGCGCAGCCGACGGGTCAGCTCCAGCCCGTCGATCCGCGGCATCATCAGGTCCACCACGGCCAGGTCGGGCCGGTGCCGCTCGATCATCTCGAGCGCCTCCTGGCCGTCGCCGGCGTGGAGCACCTCGAAGCCGTGCAGCCGCAGGTTGAACTCGACGAAGCGGGCGATGTCCTCGTCGTCGTCGACGACCAGGATGACGTCGGGTCGGTCGCCGGCCGGGTCCACGTCAGGCTCCGGGAGCCGCGCGCTCCGCGAGCCCCCGCAGGCGGCGCACCGCCTCGGCCGGGTCGGCCGCGCCGTAGACGGCGGTGCCGGCGACGAAGGCGTCCGCACCGGCCGCCGCGGCCTGCTCGATGGTGTCGGCGGCGATCCCGCCGTCGACCTCGATGCGCAGCTCCAGGTGGCCGGCGTCGACGTGCCGACGGGCCGCGCGGACCTTCTCCAGCAGCTGCGGGATGAACCGCTGCCCACCGAAGCCGGCCTTGATCGTCATGATCAGCAGGGTGTCGAAGCTGGGCAGCAGCTCCAGGTACGGCTCGATCGGGGTGTCCCGGTCGATGGCCAGCCCGGCCTTGGCGCCGGCCGAGCGGAGGTCCTTGGCCAGCGCGACCGGGTCGTCGCAGGCCTCGGCGTGGAAGGTGACGTTGTACGCCCCGGCGTCGGCGTAACCGGGGGCCCAGCGACGCGGGTCCTCGATCATGAGGTGCACGTCGAACGGGATCCGGGTCACCGCCCGCAGGCTCTGCACCACGGGCAGGCCGATGGTCAGGTTGGGCACGAAGTGGTTGTCCATCACGTCGACGTGCAGCCAGTCCGCGGCGTTCTCCACGGCACGGACCTCGTCGGCGAGGCGGGCGAAATCGGCGGCGAGGATGCTGGGCGCGACGATCGGCGGCGGTACGGTCACGGGGTCAGTGTACGAATGCGGCCACCCGCCGCGGGCATCGCGGCCCCACGGGAACGCCCTGTGACCCAGGAGTGACCGCTGGTGCAAGATTGGGCTCCACGGAACGCAAAACCGGGCGGACGGCCAGCCGCGACTGGCCGACCGACGGAAAGGCGGCAACACTCCATCAGAGACGGTCAGTCGTGCTGCACGTCCCGCGGAACCGCAACTCCGCGTGGGCCGCAACGACCGACCGTCATCTCCCGGAAAGGGCGGACGATGCGACGGTGGCTCGTGGCGCTGGCGCTGGCCGGCGCGGCGACGATGGCGATGAGCGGCTGCGTCCCGCAGCACCGGCCCGACGGCGACCTGGCCGACGACTGGCCGGACCTGCCCGTACCGCGGATGTTCGTGCCCGCCACGGACGCCTGCCTGCCCCGGATCACGGCGGTGGTCCAGGCGGGCACGTACGACACGGTGGACTGCGCCCGCAGCCACCTGGCCGAGGCGATCCACGTCGGGACCTTCACCGGCGGCGCGGCGGCCGGGCCGCGCCCCGAGCCTGGCTCCCCGGCGCTGCGCCCCGCCCGCGCCGAGTGCGACCAGCGGGCCCGCGAGGTGCTCGGGGGCGACTGGCACTCGGCCCGGCTCACCATGAACATCGCGCTGCCCTCCGTGCCGGCGTGGAACGGCGGCGCCCGCTGGTTCCGCTGCGACCTGAGCGAGACCGACAGCATCGACAACACCCGCCCGGTCAACCGCATCGGCAGCCTGCGCGGCGCGATGATCGGCGACAACCCGCTCACCCACCGCTGCTTCGACCCCAAGCTGATCGGCGACAACCTCAACTACATGGCGCCGGTGCTCTGCTCCGAGCCGCACCGGGCCGAGTTCGTCGGGGTCTACCTCGAACGGAACATGACCTGGGCCGAGTTCGGCCGGGCCAACCAGGAGGTGCACCGGCGCTGCATGTCCCTGATCGCCAACTTCGCCGCCGTGCCGAACAACGCCGACCTGCCGTACCGGGCCGGGTCGATCTTCTACCCGCCGTCGCAGCGGGAGTGGGAGGAGGGCGACCGCGGCATCCGCTGCTTCCTGTGGAGCGACGACCGGAAGCTGACCCGCTCGATGCGCGGCGCCGGCCCGAAGGGACTCCCCGCCATCTGAGGCCGGGTGCCGTAAGCTGCCGCACCGTGACACCCGCGCGACGGGCGCCACGGTCACGGTCGGCGAGAGGTCGGGTGCGATGCGGCGGTGGTGGACGGCGGTCGCCGTGGGCGGCGCGGCGTTGCTGGCGCTGACCGGGTGCGGCGCCCCCGCCGGGGTGGACGCGGACCTCGCCGACGACTGGCCGGCCCTCGCCGCGCCGCAGGGCTTCGTCCCCGCCGCCGGGGTCTGCCACGAAGGGGTGCAGGACGTCGGCTACCTCAGCGGCTACCACCCGGTCGACTGCGGCCGGTCGCACCGGGCCGAGACGATGCACGTGGGCACCGTCACCGGCGCCGACGCCCGGCGCGCCACTCCCCCGGCCGGCGGCACCGGCGCGATGCTCGCCGCCCGCACCGAGTGTGACCGGGAGGTCCGGCGGGCGGTCGGCGCCGACTGGCGATCCGGCCGGCTCGGCCTCGCCGTCGTCTTCCCCTCACCGGCGGCCTGGACGGGTGGGGCCCGCTGGTTCCGCTGCGACCTGACCGAGGTCGAGAGCGTCGACGAGGCGCGGGCCACCCCCCGTACCGGCAGCCTGAGGGGCGCTCTGACCCGCGACACCGACCTGCGGCTGCGCTGCTTCGAACCGAAGGTCGACGGCGACGACGTCGAGGCGATGAAGCCGGTCGCCTGCACCGCCCGGCACCATGCCGAGTTCGTCGGCGTCTGGCCGGCCACCGGCCTCAGCTACGCCCAGGTCACCAAGGGCGACGGGCGGGTCCACAAGGGATGCCTCGGCGTGCTGGCGAAGTACACCGGGGTGCCGAACGACGGCAACCTGCGGTTCCGCGCCGGCTCGATCTTCTACCATCCGCTGGAGCGGGAGTGGCGCGACGGCAACCGCGGGGTGCAGTGCTTCGGATGGGTCAGCGACCGCACCCTGACCCGCTCGCTCAAGGGCATCGGCACCCGGGGTCTGCCGGTCCGCTGAGCCGGCGGCGGGGCGGCCCTGTCGTGCTCCGCCCCGCCCCCGTTCCGCTCCGCTGTCCGCCGCTCAGCCGCGGCGCAGCACCGCGAGGAACATCGCGTCCGTGCCGTGGCGGTGCGGCCAGAGCTGCACCGTCGGGCCGTCGCCGAGCCCCGGCATGCCGGGCGGCAGCAGCGTACGGGCGTCGACGAAGTCCGCCGGCACCTCGGCCCGCCGGGCCGCCTCGGTCACCGTCACGTGCGTCTCCACCACGTGCGGGGAGCAGGTGACGTACGCGACCAGGCCGCCGGGACGGGCCGCGCGCAGGGCCGCGGTGAGCAGTTCGCGCTGCAACCGGGTCAGCGGCGGCAGGTCCGACGGCTGGCGCCGCCAGCGCGACTCCGGCCGGCGGCGCAGCGAGCCCAGGCCGGTGCACGGAGCGTCCACCAGCACCCGGTCGAAGTGCCCCTCGGGCAGCTCCGGGTCCGCGCCGACCGTGCGACCGTCGGTGTGCAGCACGCTCACCGGCAGGCCCCGGGTGGCCTGCTCGACCAGCCGGGCGCGGTGCTCGGAGACCTCCACGGCGGTCAGCCGGGCGCCACGCTGCGCGGCGAGCGCGCCGAGCAGGCCGGACTTGCCGCCGGGGCCGGCGCACAGGTCGAGCCAGCGCTCGTCCGGGCCGTCCAGCGGCGCGACGGCCAGCGCGTTCGCCACCAGCTGCGAGCCCTCGTCCTGCACGTGCGCGCGTCCCTGCGCCAGCGCGGGCAGGTCACCCGGCGCGCCGCCGGAGAGGTAGACCGCGTACGGCGAGAAGGCGCCTGGGGCGCCGCCCACCTCGTCGGCCAGTTCCACCGGGTCGGCCAGGCCGGGCCGGGCGCACAGGTGCACCGGGGGTCGCTCGTTGTCCTCGATCAGCAGCCGGGCGGTCTCCCCCAGGTCCCCGCCCAGCGCCTCGGCGAAGGCCCGCACGATCCACTGCGGATGGCTGTACGCCAGCGCCAGGTGGCCGACCGGGTCGGTCTCCATCGGCGGGGCGAGCTTGGCCACCCAGGCGTCGGCGTCCCGGCCGGCGATCTCCCGCAGCACCGCGTTGGCGAAGCCGGCGGCGCCCGGCGCGACCGAGCGGACCAGGTCGACGGTCGAGGAGACCGCCGCGTGCGCCGGCACCCGGGTGTGCAGCAGCTGGTACGCCCCGAGCCGCAGGGCGTCGCGGGCCGGCGGGTCGATCCGCTCGACCTCCCGCCCGGCGGCGTCGGCGATGATCGCGTCCAGGGTGCCGGTGTGCCGCAGCGTGCCGTAGGTCAGCTCGGTGGCGAAGGCGGCGTCCCGGCCGACCAGCCCCTCCTCGCGCAGGATCGACGGGAGCACCAGGTTGGCGTACGCGTCGTCCCGGTGCACCGCCGCGACGGCCTGGTAGGCGGCGTACCGGGGCAGGTCGACGGCCGGGCGGGCGGGACGGCCGCCGCGCCGGTCGAAGCCGGGGCGGCCGCCGGTCGGGCGGTCGCCGCGGTAACCGCCGCTCGCCGGGCGGTCACCTCGGTAACCGCCGCCGGTCGGACGGTCGCCGCGCGGCGCGTCGGAGCGCCGGGGCGCGGACCGGTCGAACCGGTCACCGCGGGAGCCGTCGGCGCGACCGGCGGACCGGTCGCCGCGGGGACTGTCGGAACGGGAGCTGTCGGGACGGTCCGCGGGGGTGCTCACGCGAGCACCTCGCCGGCGCCGACCCGGACGCCGCGCGCCCAGTCGGTCGCCGGCATGGCCTTCTTGCCCGCCGCGCGCACCTCACCGAGCTGCACCGGCACGGTCGCGGTGCCGGCCAGCACCCGGGACTTCTCCACCAGCAGCTCTCCCGGCTTCAACTCGGGGCCGTTGCCGACCGGGGTCACCGGGCCGAGCTTGACCCGGTCACCCCGGAACGTCGTCCACGGCCCGGGGGCCGGCGTGCAGGCCCGGATCCGCCGGTCGACGGCGAAGGCGGGATCGGTCCAGCGCACCCGGGCGTCCTCCACGGTCAGCTTCGGGGCCAGGGACACCCCGTCGGCCGGCTGCGGCTCGGCCCGGGCCGTCCCGGCCTCGATCGCGTCGAGGACGGCCACCAGCAGGCCCGCGCCGGAGTGCGCGAGACGCTCCAGCAGGTCGCCGGAGGTGTCGGTCGGCCGGATCTCGTCGGTGAGCGTGCCGTAGACCGGGCCGGTGTCCAGGCCCTGTTCGAGCTGGAAGACGCTGGCGCCGGTCAGCTCGTCGCCGTGCAGCACGGCCTGCTGCACCGGGGCCGCGCCGCGCCAGGCGGGCAGCAGCGAGAAGTGCAGGTTGATCCAGCCGTGCCGGGGGATCTCCAGAGCCGCCGGCGGCACCAGCGCGCCGTACGCGACCACGGGCACGCAGTCCGGCGCCAGCTCGCGCAGCCGGTCGAGGAACTCCGGCTCGCGGGGCTTCGCCGGGGTCAGCACCTCGATCCCGTGCTCGTCGGCCCAGGCGCCGACCGGCGAGCGGACCAGGCCGCGACCGCGCCCCGCCGGAGCGTCGGGGCGGGTGACCACGGCCAGCAGCTCGTGCCCGGAGGCGGCGACCGCGTCCAGGGCGGGAACGGCGACGGCCGGTGTACCGGCGAAGATCAGACGCATCCGCCTCACCGCCCCAGACCGAAGGGGCTGCCGGCGGCGTGCGGGTTGAGCTTCACCGTGGGCGGGGCGGCCGGGTCGTACCACTCGGCCTGGCGGATGGCCTTCATGGCCTCCTTGCGCCCGGCCGGGTCCAGCCGGTCGACGAAGAGCACCCCGTCGAGGTGGTCGGTCTCGTGCTGCACGCAGCGGGCCATCAGCCCGGTGCCGACGATCTGCATCGGGTCGCCGTAGCCGTTGAAGCCCTTGGCGATGACGTTCTGCCGGCGCTTGGTGTCGAAGTAGAGCCCGGGGATGGACAGGCAGCCCTCCGGGCCGTCCTGTTCCTCCTCGTCGGGAAACTCCAGCACCGGGTTCACCAGGTGCCCGAGCACGTCGTCCACGTCGAAGGTGAACACCCGCAGGCCCACACCGAGCTGGGGCGCGGCCAGGCCGGCGCCGCTCTGCTCCCGCATCGTGTCGGTGAGGTCGGCGATGAGCCTACGGAGCTCGGTGTCGAAGTCGACGACCGGATCGGCCGGCGTGCGCAGCACCGGGTCCCCGAACAGACGGATGGGCTGGACGGTCACGCGGTGTGGCTCCTTCGGCTGTACGGACGAGTGCCGTACCAGTCTACGGAGTGCCGGGGGCCGCCCCGGCCGGCGTACCGCGATGCGCCGCCGCCGACTCCGTGTCGATGATCACCGGCAGGGTCTCGTAGCCGCGCAGGGTGAGCCGGGTCCGGTGCCGGGGCCGGCCGGCCAGGGCGAGGCCGGGCAGCCGGCGCAGCAGCAGCGGGAAGGCGACCTGCGCCTCCAGCCGGGCCAGCCCGGCGCCCAGGCAGTAGTGCGGCCCGGCCCCGAACGACAGTGGGTGGACCGGCGGACGCCACGGGTCGAACCGCTGTGGCTCGGGGTAGCGCCGGGGGTCCCGGTTGGCCGCGCCGAGCAGCAGCAACGTCCAACTGCCCGCCGGCAGCTCGACCCCGCCGCAGCTCACCGGGGCCTCGTTGATCCGGGTGGTGAGCTGCACCGGCGAGTCGTAGCGCAGCAGCTCCTCGACGTACCCGGGGGCGAAGTCGGGATGCTCCCGCAGCGCGTCGGCCGCGCGCGGGTGCTCCAACAGCACCACGAGGCCGTTGCCGAGCAGGTTGGTGGTGGTCTCGAAGCCGGCGACCAGCAGCACCACCAGATTGGCCAGCAGCTCCTCGCCGGAGAGCCGGTCGCCGTCGGCGTCGTGCACCTGGACCAGGGCGGTGGTCAGGTCGTCGGCGGGCGCGGCGCGGCGGGCCCGGACCAGCGCGGCGAAGTAGTCGCGGAGTTCGGTGGCGCCCCGGTCGGCGACGGCCAGCTCCTCGGTGGTGATCTCCGGCTCCAGCACCCCGGTCAGGTCGGCGGCCCAGCGCCGGAACAGCGGCCGGTCGGCCGCCGGCACGCCGAGCAGCGCGCAGATCACCCCCACCGGCAGCGGGTACGCGAACTCGGCCAGGAAGTCGACGGGCTCACCGTCGCGGGCCCGCTCCAGCATCGCGTCGGCCAGCTCGTCGGCCTGCGCCTCGACCACGTCGCGCATGGCGGCGATCCGGCGCGGGGTGAAGGCGCCGGCCGCGAGCCGCCGCATCCGGCTGTGGTCGGGCGGGTTGGTGCGCAGCATCGACCGGGAGATCGACGCGACGGCCGGGCTGTCCCGCCAGCCGGGGAGGAACTGGTCGCGCAGCGCGTCGTCCATCACCCCGAACCGGGAGTCGCGCAGGATCTCGTCCGCCTCGGCGTACCCGGTGACCACGTAGAACACCGGCCCGGCCTGGACCACCGGCCCGTACCGGCGCAGCCGCTCGTACGTGGGGTACGGGTCGATGCGCCCCTGCGGCGACATGAGCAGGGCGAGTTCCTCGGCTGCGTCCATGACCGGCCTCCCGCGTCGATGCGTCGGAGGCTCCATCATGCGCGTCCGGGCCTCGCCCGGCGACCCCGCGCGACCGACCGCCACGGCGGGCGGTCGCGGCGGCGGGCGGCGGGGCCGGCCCGCCGGCGATCGTGGCGAGGCTCAGGCGCCGGCGCCGGGCTCCCCCGCCAGCACCGCGGCGCCACCGAGCAGGGCGTGCTCGGGCAGCGGGAGCTGGATGCCGTGCGCGGCCTCCCAGTCGTAGACGGTGCTCGGCCGGACCTGGGCGGCGAAGAAGTCGACCGCGCTCATCCCGCCGACGACCGGCTCGTCCACCTCGGCGACCAGCTGGGCGGGGACCAGGTTGAAGCCGTTCTGCAGGGCCGCGCTGAGCCGGCGGTGCCCGTCGACGACGAAGAAGTACTCGCCGGTGTACCCGATCCGCAGCGGCTCCAGGGCCTCGTCGCCGGCCCCGGCCACGTCGCCGACGAACTCCGAGTCCCAGAGCCCGCGCAGGGTGGTGATGTCCTCGGTCGGGTAGACCCGGGCCGGGTCGAGCAGCAGCAGCGGCGGGGCGTCGCGCAGCACCTCGGCGCCGAGCCGGCCCTCGTACGCGTCGACGATGTGCTCGATCACCTCGGGCGCCGAGGCCCGGGTGGTGTCGCAGACCAGGTCGTAGTTGCGCAGCCGGGCCTTGTCCACGCCGTAGCGGAGGATGAACCGGTTCCGCTCGCTCTCGCTGCGCTCGAGGAGCTTGGCCTTGGCCTCCTCCAGCGAGGTGTAGCTCTCGGCCGGGCCGGAGGGACGCAGCAGCACCCGGCGGGCCGCCTCGCGCGGCTCGGTGATCATGTGCACCTTGAGCGCGTCGGTGAAGAAGTGCCAGGCCAGCCGGGAGTCCATGACCAGCGACTCGCCGGAGGCGGCGATGTCCCGCTGGAGCTGGTCGACGTAGCCGTCGACGGCCTGGTCCAGCTCGGCGTGCAGGTTGAGCTGGAGGGCGGTCATCTGCCGCTCCTGCGCCATCTGCCGGTAGAGGTCGCCGACGCTGACCCGGCGCAGCCCCAGCCGCTTGGCGATCTCGACGGAGACGGTGCTCTTGCCGCTGCCGAGGTCCCCGTTGAAGACGATCGATTGACGAACGGTCACGACTGGTCCACCCCTGATCACCGGCTGATTGACATCATCGATATGGCGTCGGATCGACGCGCTCCGCCATCGTCGCGCCATCCGTGCGCCCGGGCATGACGGGCGATGTTATCACTCCCCCGCCAGCGGTTTGCCGGACGAGGTGTGCGACGGTACCCGCTCCGGGCCGGGTCGCGCCCGGCCGGTGCCGCGGATCACGGCCGGTCAGAAGAGGCTGAGCGGGTCGACCTGGAGCCGTACCGGGTCGGCGGCCTTGCGGGCGCTGCGCACCCCGGCGGCGATGTGCAGCGCCTCGGCGAGGGCGGCGGCCCGGGCCCGGGGCACCCGCACCAGCATCCGCTCCCGGTCGCCGTCGGCCGGGACCGGGCCGAGCACCTCCGCCCCGTCGGGCAGCCGGGCCTCGGCCAGCAGGTCGGCCACCGCGACGGCCGGGCCGGTCACGCTGGCCATCTTCGTCGCCGGCGGAAAGCCCAGCTCCCGCCGCTCGGCCAGCTCCCGGGCGGCGAACCAGGCCGGGTCCCAGCGCAGCAGCGCCTGCACCGGCGCCAGCGCGCCGTCGGCGACCACCACCACGCGCCCGCCCGCCGACGCCGGCCGGGCCAGCGCGGCCGCGCTCAGCCAGCGGCGCAGCGTCTCCTCGCCGGCGCGCAGGTCGGCCCGGGTGAGCAGGGCCCAGGAGTCCAGCAGCAGCACCGCGCCGTAGCCCCCCTCGGCCAGCGGCTCCGCGCCCGGGGTGGCGATCACCAGGCCGGCGCCGCCGGGCACGGTGGCGAGCACGTCCTCCCGGCCAGAGGTGCGTACCGGCACGCCGGGAAAGGCGCGGCCCAGCTCCTCGGCGGTGCGCCGGGCGCCGGTGACCGCCGCGCGCAGCCGCCGACCGCCGCACTCCGGGCAGGCGTACGCGGCGGCGACCCGGCCGCACCAGCGGCAGGCGGGGGCACCCTCGGCGGAGGGCAGCGCCAGCGGGCCGGCGCAGTGCGGGCAGCGGGCCGGGAGGCGGCAGTCCGCGCAGGAGATCGAGGGCAGGTAGCCCCGGCGCGGCACCTGCACCAGCACCGGCGCGTCCGCGCGCAGGGTGTCCCGGGCGGTGGTCCAGGCCAGGCTGGGCAGCCGGGCCGTCGCCGCGCCGGGGTCGCGGGCCAGCTGCGGGTCGTCGCCGGTCGGCGCGATGCTCGGGGTACGCGCCCGCACGGTCGCCCGGTCGGCGACCACCTCGCGGGCCCAGCCGGTCTCCACCAGCAGCTGCGCCTCGGCGGTCCGGGTGTACCCGCCGACCAGCGCGGCGGCCCCGGCGAGCTGGGCCCGGGTGAGCAGCACGTCCCGGGCGTGCGGGTATGGGGCCCGGGGCTCGGCGTGCAGGTCGTCACCGTCATCCCAGATCGCCACCAGGCCGAGCCGGTCGACCGGGGCGAACATCGCCGCCCGGGTGCCGATCACCACGGGCGCTACGCCGCGCCGGGCGGTGAGGAAGGCCCGGTAGCGGCGGGCCGGGCCGAGGGCGGCGGAGAGGCAGACGTGCCGGCCCGCGCCGAGCGCGCCGGTCAGCGCGGCGTCCAGCCGGTCCAGGTCCCGGGCGTCGGCGACCACGACGACGGCGCCCCGACCCCCGGCCACGGTCGCGGCGACGGCGTCGGCGTACCGGGCGGCCCAGTCCTCCCCGGCCAGCGCCGACCAGACGGCGCGGGGCGGGCGGCCGTCGGCGAGCGCGCGCAGGAACGCCGGTCCGGCCGGATAGTCCCGCCAGCCGCGCGGATCGACGGCGGGCGGGACCGGTGCGCCGGTCGGCTCAGTCGGCTCCAGCGCGGCGGCGACCCCGGCCGGCCCGGTCGCGTCCGCTGCGGCGGCGACCCCGGCGGACGGGGACGCGGCGGCGGCCCCGGCGGACGGGGACGCGGCGACGGCGACCCCGGCAGATGGAGGCACGGCGACGGCGGCCCCGGCGGACGGAGGCGAGGCGACGGCGGCCCCGGCGGACGGAGGCGAGGCGACGGCGGCCCCGGCGGACGGAGGCGAGGCGACGGCGGCCCCGGCGGACGGAGGCGAGGCGACGGCGGCCCCGGCGGACGGAGGCGAGGCGACGGCGACCCCGGCGGACGGAGGCGCGGCGACGGCGACCCCGGCGGACGGAGGCGAGGCGACGGCGGCCCCGGCGGACGGAGGCGAGGCGACGGCGGCCCCGGCGGACGGGGGCGCGGTGTCGGTGGTCGGGGCCGTGCTGACCTCGTCGGGCGTCGTGGCGGTCCCGGCGGCGGTCGGGGCGGCGTCGGCGGTCGGCGGCTGCGCGCGCAGGTCCTTCTCGACCCGGGCGTGGCGGGGCGGGACGGCGAGCCGGAGCACGTCGGCGAGGCTGCCGGCATACCGGTCGGCGACGGCCCGGGCCAGCCGGGCGATCTCCGGCGCCAGCACCGGCTCCGGCGAGACCACCTTCTCCAGGTACGCCAGCCGGCCGGTGTGCCCGGAGTCGTCGGCGCGGTCCAGCAGCCAGCCGTCGACCAGTTGCCCGGCGAAGCGGACCTTCACCCGCACCCCGGGCACGGCGTCGGCGTCCAACTCGGCGGGGACCAGGTAGTCGAACGGGCGGTCGAGGTGCGGCAGCGGCACGTCGACGCAGACACGAGCGACCGGCGACCCCTCGGCGGGTCGCCGGTCGCTGCGCCTGGTGCCGGTCAGGCTCCCGCTACCGACTTGAGGTCGGCGGCCCGGTCCGTGCTCTCCCAGGTCAGGTCCGGCAGCTCGCGGCCGAAGTGGCCGTACGCGGCGGTCTGCTGGTAGATCGGGCGGAGCAGGTTGAGGTCCCGGATGATGGCGGCCGGGCGGAGGTCGAAGACCTCGGTGACAGCCTTCTCGATCGAGGCGACCGGCACGGTCTCGGTGCCGAAGGTCTCGATGAACAGGCTGACCGGGTGGGCCTTGCCGATCGCGTAGGCGACCTGCGCCTCGCAGCGCTCGGCGAGGCCGGCGGCCACCACGTTCTTGGCCACCCAGCGCATCGCGTACGCGGCCGACCGGTCCACCTTCGACGGGTCCTTGCCGGAGAACGCGCCGCCGCCGTGCCGGGCGTACCCGCCGTAGGTGTCAACGATGATCTTGCGGCCGGTCAGGCCGGCGTCGCCCATCGGACCACCGATCTCGAACCGGCCCGTGGGGTTGACCAGCAGCCGGTAGCCCTCGGTGTCCAGGCCGAGGCTCTCCAGCTCGGGGGCGATGACGTGGTCGCGCACGTCCGGGGTGAGCAGCGAGTCCAGCGAGATGTCCGCGGCGTGCTGGCTGGACACGACCACGGTGTTGAGCCGGACCGGACGCAGGCCCTCGTACTCGATGGTGACCTGGGTCTTGCCGTCGGGCCGCAGGTAGGGGATGGTGCCGTCCTTGCGCACGGCGGCCAGCCGGCGGGCCAGCCGGTGCGCCAGCGCGATCGGCAGCGGCATCAGCTCGGGGGTCTCCGAGCAGGCGAAGCCGAACATCATGCCCTGGTCGCCGGCGCCCTGCGCGTCCAGCGCGCTCTCCGACTCACCGGTACGCAACTCGAAGGCGTTGTCGACACCCTGGGCGATGTCGGCGGACTGGCCGCCGATCGAGACGCTGACGCCGCAGGAGGCGCCGTCGAAGCCCTTCTTCGACGAGTCGTACCCGATCCCGAGGATGGTCTCCCGGACGATCGTCGGGATGTCGGCGTACGCCTTGGTCGTCACCTCGCCCGCGACGTGCACCTGCCCGGTGGTGATCAGGGTCTCCACCGCGACACGGCTGTGCGGGTCCTTGGCCAGCAGGGCGTCCAGGATGCCGTCGCTGATCTGGTCGGCGATCTTGTCCGGGTGGCCCTCCGTGACCGATTCGGACGTGAAAAGACGTGTCACGGCACTCCTAAGCACTTGAGTCTCTCTGGAAAAGGTCGCTCCGCGGCAGTTTAGTCACCCGATTCCAGGGTGCCGCAGCCAACGCGAGAGTGACCAGCGTTCAGGACAACGCGGCCAGCCGGGTCACCACAAGGTCCCAGACCCCGTCGGCCAGGTCTTCCTTGGACTGCTCGGGAAGCGTGGTCACGCTGCCGTCCGCGCCCACCACGGTCGCCGCGTTGGTCTCGGCCCCGAAGACCTTGTCCACGCCCACCTCGTTGATGACGATCAGGTCGGCCCGCTTGCGGGCGAGCTTGGCCCGGCCGTTGGCCTCGGCGTCGCCGGTCTCGGCGGCGAAGACCACCAGCAGCTGCTCCGGGCGGCGCTGCCGCCCCAGCTCGGCGGCGATGTCGGGGTTGGTGACCAGCGCGATGGTCGGCGCGCTGCCGTCCTCCGACTTCTTGATCTTGCCGGGGGCGTAGGTCGCCGGCCGGAAGTCGGCGGGCGCGGCCGCCATCACCACCACGTCGGCGTCGGCGGCGGCTTCCAGGGTGGCCTTGCGCAGCTCCTCGGTGGTGCCGACCCTGACCAGGTCGACCCCGGCCGGGTCGGGCAGGGCGACGTTCGCCGCGATCAGGGTGACGCGGGCGCCTCGGGCGACGGCCGCGCGGGCGAAGGCGTACCCCTGCTTGCCCGAGGAGCGGTTGCCGAGGAAGCGGACCGGGTCCAGCGGTTCGCGGGTGCCGCCGGCGGTCACCACGACGTGCCGGCCGGCCAGGTCGGCGGGGGCGTCCAGGCCCCGGGCCAGGGCCCGGCGGGCGACGGCGAAGATCTCGGCCGGGTCGGGCAGCCGCCCCTTGCCGGTGTCGGCGCCGGTGAGCCGGCCGACCGCCGGTTCGATCACCCGCACGCCGCGCGAGCGCAGCGTCGCGACGTTGGCGACGGTGGCCGGGTGCTCCCACATCTCGGTGTGCATCGCCGGGGCGAGCACCACCGGGCAGCGCGCGGTGAGCAGCGTGTTGGTGAGCAGGTCGTCGGCGAGGCCGTGGGCCGCCTTGGCGAGCAGATCGGCCGTCGCCGGCACGACCACCACCAGGTCGGCCCGCTGGCCGAGCCGGACGTGCGGCACCTCGTGCACGTCGGACCAGACGTCGTCGGCGACCGGCTGGCCGGAGAGCGCCGCCCAGGTCGGCGCCCCGACGAAACGGAGCGCCGACGCGGTCGGCACGACCCGGACCCGGTGGCCCGACTCGGTGAAGAGCCGCAGCAGCTCACACGCCTTGTAGGCGGCGATGCCGCCGCCGACCCCGAGGACGATCTCGGCGGGCATCGGCGGAGCGGGTGTTACGGCTGGTCGGTCGGCTCGGCGGTGAGCAGGCCCGCGTTGATCTCACGCATCGCGATCGAGAGCGGCTTCTCCTGCGGGGTGGTCTCCACGAGCGGGCCGACGTACTCCAGCAGGCCCTCACCGAGCTGGCTGTAGTAGGCGTTGACCTGGCGGGCACGCTTGGCGGCGAAGATCACCAGCGCGTACTTCGAGGTGGTCTTCTCGAGGAGCTCGTCGATCGGCGGGTTGGTGATGCCCTCGGGGTTGGCGATGGATCCCACGAAATACCCTCTGCGTCTGAAGTGTCCGCGCGAGCGCGGCTGGTCGCTCAACCGCGCAGTCGCGGCTGGGCGGGAGCCAGATAGGAAGAACCGAGCAAGCCTACCAGTTCGGCCACGACCCGCTCGGTGAGGTCGTGGACCACGGTGTGTCCGACGGCGGCGAGGACCGCCGGGTCCGGACGGTGGCCCGGGGGCGTCAGCAGGACCAGCCGGACGTCCGGCAGGGCCTCCCGGACGGCGAGCGCGCCGGGCAGGTCGAGCGGGAGCAGCACCGGCCGGCCGTCGGCCAGCCGGGACCGCAGCGGCTCGCGGGGCGTGCCCCGGCGGTGCCCGCCGATCCGCGACCACTCCAGCAGCTCGCCCGCCGCGACCATCCGGTCGAAGCCGACCGGGTCCACGAAGCGCCGGTCGACGCCGTCGACCTCGTCGGGGCGACGGGGCCGGGTGGTCACCGGCACCGGCACCCACACGGACGGAGAACGCGCCCGGACCAGCTCGACGACACTCTCCCGCGCGGCGCCCGAGGGCCCCGCCAGGACAGTGAGCCGAGCCGCCGGGCGCGCCTCGTCATCCGTGCTCACCGCTTGTTTCTACACGTTGCGGCGTTCAGTTGGCGGCGAACTCTCCAAGCAGAGCCTTGCGCTGCTGCTCGCCCAGCCCGCGCAGGCGACGGCTGTCGGCGATCTTGAGCTTCTCCATGATCTGGGTAGCCCGGATCTTGCCGATGCCCGGCATCGCCTGCAGGACGGCCGAAACCTTCAGCTTGCCGACGACGTCGTCGGACTCGGCCCGCTCGAGGACGGCGGCGAGGGTGGTCTTGCCCTGCTTGAGCTGCTCCTTCAGCTCAGCACGGGCCTTGCGGATCTCCGCGGCCTTCTCCAGCGCGGCAGCGCGCTGCTCGGGGGTCAGTGACGGGAGCGGCACCAGTTCTCCTCAGGTCCCTATCGCGACGGGCGGGGCGCACCGCCGCTGTCGTGAAACGTGGTGTCGCTGGCAACCAAAGGGGTCCGTGGTTCCCAGCGCGGGGAAAACTAGCGGTCGCGGGCGGTTTCGGCAACGTGGGCACGCCCAAGATCGCCGAAAGTGACCGAGCCGTCAGTCAGCCAGAACGTCCCGACAGTCCGCCAGCACGCGTTCCACGGCGGCCCGCAGAGCGGCCTCGTCCGGCCCGGCGTTCAGCACCTCGCGGGAGTACGACGGCAGCACCGACGACAGGCTGGAGCCGAAGACCGTCCGCAGGTCCGCGGCCGTCGCGCCCTGGGCGCCGAGCCCCGGGGCGAGCAGCGGCCCGTTCACCTTGGACAGGTCGTGCCCGGTGTCGCCGATCGTCGCGCCGACCACCAGCCCGAAGCTGCCGATCGGCTCCGCACCCCTGTTGAGCTGGGAAATCTCGTCGATGACGGTCTGCGCGACGGTGCGCCCGTCGGCCGTACGGGCCCGCTGGACCGCGGCTCCCTCCGGGTTCGAGGTGAGCGCCAGCACGAAGACGCCGCCGCCGTGGGTGGCCGCCAGCTCGAACATCGGGGCCAGCGATCCGACCCCCAGGTAGGGGCTCGCGGTGATCGCGTCGACGTGCAGCGGGCCGGACGGGTCGAGGTAGGCCGAGGCGTACGCGGCGACGGTCGAGCCGATGTCCCCGCGCTTCACGTCCAGCAGAACGAGCGCGCCACAATCTCGTAACTGTCGGATAGTTGACTCAAGAATTCCGACACCTCGGGCACCGAACCGCTCGAAAAAGGCCGACTGGGGCTTGACCACCGCGACTCGGTCCGCAAGCGCTCCCACGACGGTCCGCGCGAACCGGTCCAACCCGTCGACGTCGTCCGGCAACCCCCAGCGGGCCAGCAGCCCGGGATGCGGGTCGATGCCCACACAGAGCGGCCCCCGCTCGGCGACGGCGCGGTGCAGCCGGGTCCCGAAACTCTCCATCGGCGTTCCTCTCCTCACGCTCGCGCTCGGTGGCCGGCCCGCGCCGGCCCCGTCCTGCCCGCCGGCTCAGCCGGCCTTCACCGACGCGGCGATCCCGGCCGTGATCCGGGCCAGGTCGGCGTCGTCGGTCACGTACGGCGGCATGGTGTAGACCAGGTCGCGGAACGGGCGCAGCCAGACGCCCTGCGCCACGGCGGCGGCGGTCGCCGCCGCGACGTCCACCTCGTGGTCGAGCTGCACCACGCCGATCGCGCCCAGCACCCGCACGTCGGCCACCCCGGGCGCGCCGCGCAACGGCTCCAGGCCGGCCCGCAGGCCCGCGCCCACCCGGGCGACCTCGGCGGCCCAGTCACCGGCTTGCAACAGCTCCAGGGACGCGTTGGCGACCGCGCAGGCCAGCGGGTTGCCCATGAAGGTGGGGCCGTGCGCCAGCACCCCGTCGGCGGAGATGCCCCGGGCCACCCGCGGGGTGCACAGCGCGGCGGCCAGGGTGAGGTACCCGCCGGTCAGCGCCTTGCCGACGCAGAGCACGTCCGGGCTCACCCCGGCGTGCTCGGCGGCGAACATGGCGCCGGTACGGCCGAAGCCGGTGGCGATCTCGTCGAAGACCAGCAGCACCCCGTGCGCCCGGGTCACCTCGCGGAGCACCCGCAGGTACTCCGGGTGGTGGAAGCGCATCCCGCCCGCGCCCTGCACCACCGGCTCGACGATGACCGCGGCCAGCTCGTCGGCGTGCCGTTCCACCGCGTCGGTCAGCGCCGCCACGTACGCCGGGTCGGGCGGGTCGTCGAAGCCACCGGGCGGGACCGGCGCGAAGACCTGCCGGGGCAGCACGTCGCCCCAGAGGTGGTGCATGCCGCCCTCCGGGTCGCAGACGCTCATCGGGTGGAACGTGTCGCCGTGGTAGCCGCCCCGCCAGGTACCCAGCCGGCGGCGCTCCGGCCGGCCGGTGGCCCGCTGGTACTGCAGGCACATCTTGATCGCCACCTCGACGCTGACCGAGCCGGAGTCGGCCAGGAACACGTGTTCCAGCCCGGCCGGGGCCAGTTCGACCAGCGTCCGCGCCAGCCGCACGGCGGGCTCGTGGGTGAGCCCGCCGAACATCACGTGGCTCATCCGGCCGAGCTGGTCGGTGACCGCCGCGTCGAGCACCGGGTGCCGGTAGCCGTGGATCGCCGCCCACCAGGACGACATGCCGTCGACCAGTTCCCGGCCGTCGGCCAGCCGCAGCCGGACGCCCTGGGCGCTCTGGACCACGTACGGCGGGTGGGCCGGGGGCAGCGCCGCGTACGGGTGCCAGACGTGGGCCCGGTCGGCGGCCAGGATCTCCTCGGGGGTCACACGCTCTCCTTCGTACCGTCGAGGGTTGCCCGGCCGGGAGGTGTCACCCGGCCGGCACCGGCGCGGTGGCGCCCGCCGACGCGCGGGCCGCGGCCCGGACCAGGCCGGGACCCCGGTAGATGAAGCCGGTGTAGAGCTGGATCAGGCTGGCGCCGGCGTCGAACATCCGGGCGGCGTCGTCCGGGTCGAGGATGCCGCCGACGCCGACCACCGGCAGCCGGCCGCCGGTCTCCCGGTGCACGAACGCGACCACCTCGCGGGCCCGGGTGGCCAGCGGGCGGCCGGAGAGCCCGCCGGTCTCCGCGCCCCGGTCCGCGTCGGCCGGGGCGAGCCCGTCGCGGGCGAGGGTGGTGTTGGTGGCGATCACCCCGGCGGCGCCGCGGGCCAGGCAGACCTCCAGCAGTTCGGCGATGGCCGGCTCGGTCAGGTCCGGGGCGATCTTCACCAGCACCGGCTTCTCCCCCACCAGCGCCGCCAGCAGCGCGTCCAGGTGGGACCGGTCCTGCAACGAGCGCAGGCCGGGGGTGTTCGGCGAGGAGACGTTGACCGCGAAGTAGTCGCCGTGCGCCCGCAGCGCCCGGTACGAGGCCAGGTAGTCCTCGACCGCGTCGCCCAGCGGGGTCACCTTGGACTTGCCGAGCGAGATGCCCAGCGGCGCCCCGATCGGGCGGGGCAGCGCCGCCAGCCGGGCCGCCAGGGCCTCGGCGCCGGCGTTGTTGAAGCCCATCCGGTTGACCACGGCCTCGCTGTCGCGCAGCCGGAACAGCCGGGGCCGGGGGTTGCCCGGCTGGGCGTGCGCGGTGACCGTGCCGACCTCGACGAAGCCGAAGCCCAGCGCCGGCCAGGCCGGCAGCGCCACGCCGTTCTTGTCCATCCCGGCGGCCAGCCCCACCGGGTTGGGGAACTCCACCCCGAACACCGTGCGCGGCGCCCGCACCAGGTACCGCGCCCGCACCGCCGCCAGCGCCGCCGGCCGCCCCGAGAGCGCCGCCAACCGCCGCAACGTCCACTCGTGCGCCGCCTCGGCGTCCCCGCCCCCTACCCGGAACAGCTGCGGCCGCACCACCTTCTCGAAGATCACGCCCCGGCTCCCCCCGGCTCGGTGATCATGAAGTTGTCGCCACGCGCGTCGGCGGGTCGGGGCGACAACTTCATGATCGACGCGGGGATGGAGGGGGTCACTGGGCGGCTCGCAGGGCGGCGTGGAGCTCCTGGAGGGGGCGGACCTGCATGTCGCCGCGGATGCGGGCCTCGATGCCCATGACCGCCGCGGCGGCGCCGGGGACGGTGGTGATGCAGGGGATGTCGGCGGTCACGGCGGCGCTGCGGATCTCGTAGCCGTCCGAGCGGGCGCTCGCGCCGGAGCCCTGCGGCGTGTTGACCACCAGCGCCACGTCGCCGCCGAGGATCATCGACACCGCGTCCTCGCCCTCGCCCGACTCGTAGTGCTTGCGGATCTGCTCGCAGGCGATGCCGTGCCGGCGCAGCACCTCGGCGGTGCCGGTGGTGGCGACGATCTCGAAGCCCAGGTCCGCCAGCCGCTTGATCGGGAAGATCATGCCGCGCTTGTCCCGGTTGGCGACCGAGACGAAGATCCGGCCGCCGGTGGGCAGCGACCCGTACGCGGCCGACTGGCTCTTGGCGAAGGCGTGCCCGAAGTTGGTGTCGATGCCCATCACCTCGCCGGTGGACTTCATCTCCGGGCCGAGCAGCGAGTCGATGCCCTTGCCCGACGGGGTGCGGAACCGCTTGAACGGCAGCACCGCCTCCTTGACCGCGATCGGGGCGTCCGCCGGCATCACGCCGCCGTCCCCGGTCGGCGGGAGCAGCCCCTCGGCGCGCAGCTCGGCGATGGTGGCGCCGAGCGCGATCCGGGCCGCCGCCTTGGCCAGCGGCACCGCCGTGGCCTTGGAGACGAACGGGACCGTCCGGGACGCCCGGGGGTTGGCCTCCAGCACGTAGAGCATGTCGTCCTTGAGGGCGTACTGGACGTTGAGCAGGCCCTTGACGCCCACCCCCCGGGCGATCGCCTCGGTGTAGCGACGCACCTCGGTCAGGTGCGAGCCGGCCAGCGTGATCGGCGGCAGCGCGCAGGACGAGTCGCCGGAGTGGATGCCGGCCTCCTCGATGTGCTCCATCACGCCGCCGAGGTAGACCTCGCCGTCGGCGTCGCAGAGCGCGTCCACGTCGATCTCGATGGCGTCGTCGAGGAAGCGGTCCACCAGCACCGGGTGGTCCGGGGAGATGTCGGTGGCCCGGCCGATGTAGGCGCGCAGCGTGGGGTCGTCGTAGACGATCTCCATGCCCCGCCCGCCGAGCACGTACGACGGCCGGACCAGCACCGGGTAGCCGATCTCGTCGGCGATCGCCTTCGCCTCGTCGTACGAGGTGGCCATGCCGTGCGCCGGAGCGCGCAGCCCGGCCCGGGCCAGCACCGCGCCGAACGCGCCGCGCTCCTCGGCCAGGTGGATCGACTCCGGGGAGGTACCGACGACCGGCACGCCGGCGTTCTTGAGCCGCTGCGCCAGCCCCAGCGGGGTCTGCCCGCCGAGCTGCACGATCACGCCGACCACGCCCGGGCCGCCGGCCGCCCGGCCGGAGGAGTCCTCCGCGTGCCAGACCTCCAGCACGTCCTCGAAGGTCAGCGGCTCGAAGTAGAGCCGGTCGGCGGTGTCGTAGTCGGTGGAGACCGTCTCCGGGTTGCAGTTGACCATGACGGTCTCGTAGCCGGCGCCTTCGGCGCCGGAACCGGTCGCAGCGACTCCGCCGATCGGCGCGCTTCGCAGCGCCTGGACCGCGTGCACGCAGGAGTAGTCGAACTCGATGCCCTGGCCGATCCGGTTCGGCCCGGAGCCCAGGATGAGCACCTTGGGCCGGTCCGAGGGCGCGACCTCGGTCTCCTGGTCGTAGGTGGAGTAGTGGTACGGCGTGGTCGCCTCGAACTCGGCCGCGCAGGTGTCCACCGTCTTGTAGACCGGCCGCACGTCGAGCCGGTGCCGCAGGGTGCGGACGCCGTCCTCGGCGGCCAGCTCCGGGCGCAGCGCGGCCAGCTGCCGGTCGGACAGGCCGGCCCGCTTGGCCCGGCGCAGCAGCTCGGCGTCGAGCACCGGGGCGTCCACGATCTCCGCGCGCAGCTCGACCAGGCCGGCGATCTGGTCCAGGAACCAGGGGTCCATCCCGCCGGACGCCGCGGCCACCTCCGCGATGGTGGCGCCCAGTCGCAGCGCCCGCTCCACCGTGTAGAGCCGACCGTCGTGCGGCATCCGCAGCGCGGCCAGGGTGTTCTCCCTCGTCGCTCCCCGCGGATCCGGCACACTCCAGAAACCGGCTGATGCAGTTTCCATCGAGCGCATCGCCTTGTTGAGCGCCTCGGTGAAGTTCCGGCCGAGGCTCATCGCCTCGCCGACCGACTTCATGGTGGTGGTCAGCTCCGGGTCGGCGCCGGGGAACTTCTCGAACGCGAACCGGGGGATCTTCACCACCACGTAGTCCAGCGTCGGCTCGAACGCCGCCGGGGTCTTCAGGGTGATGTCGTTGGGGATCTCGTCCAGGGTGTAGCCGATGGCCAGCTTCGCGGCGATCTTGGCGATCGGGAAGCCGGTGGCCTTGGAGGCCAGCGCCGAGGAGCGGGACACCCGGGGGTTCATCTCGATCACGGCGATCCGGCCGTCGGCCGGGTTGACCGCGAACTGGATGTTGCAGCCGCCGGTGTCCACCCCGACCTCGCGCAGCACCGCGATGCCCAGGTCGCGCAGGCGCTGGTACTCCCGGTCGGTGAGCGTCATGGCCGGGGCGACGGTGACGCTGTCGCCGGTGTGCACGCCCATCGGGTCGACGTTCTCGATCGAGCAGACCACCACCACGTTGTCGTGGCGGTCGCGCATCAGTTCGAGCTCGTACTCCTTCCAGCCGAGCACGCTCTCCTCGATGAGCACCTCGTGCACCGGGCTGGCGGCCAGGCCGGCCCCGGCGATGCGGTGCAGGTCCTCGTCGCTGTGCGCCATGCCGGAGCCCAGGCCGCCCATGGTGAACGACGGCCGGATCACCACCGGCAGGCCCAGCTCGGCGGCGGTGGCCTCGACCTCGGCCATCGAGTGGCAGACCCGGGAGCGCGGCACCAGGCCGGTCGGGTCCTCGACGCCGATCCGGGCGCCGGCCTTGGCGACGATGTCCTTGAACAGCTGCCGGTCCTCGCCCCGGTTGATCGCGTCGATGTTGGCGCCGATCAGCTCCACGCCGTACTTGTCCAGCACGCCGGCCTCGTGCAGGGCGACCGCGGTGTTCAGCGCGGTCTGCCCGCCGAGGGTGGGCAGCAGGG
Organism: Micromonospora purpureochromogenes; assembly: GCF_900091515.1. Classification (NCBI taxonomy): domain Bacteria; kingdom Bacillati; phylum Actinomycetota; class Actinomycetes; order Micromonosporales; family Micromonosporaceae; genus Micromonospora; species Micromonospora purpureochromogenes. The sequence goes on from NZ_LT607410.1 coordinate 4,611,037, forward strand.
CGTCCGGGCGCTCCTTGGCGATGACCAGCTCGACGAACTCCGGGGTGATCGGCTCGACGTACGTGGCGTCGGCGAACTCGGGGTCCGTCATGATCGTCGCCGGGTTGGAGTTGACCAGGCTGACCCGGATGCCCTCGCTGCGCAGCACCCGGCACGCCTGGGTGCCGGAGTAGTCGAACTCGCAGGCCTGCCCGATGACGATCGGCCCGGAGCCGATCACCAGGATGTGCTTGAGGTCGGTGCGCTTAGGCATTCTTCCCGCCTTCGATGAGCTCGGCGAAGCGGTCGAACAGGTAGTCCGCGTCGTGCGGGCCGGCCGCCGCCTCCGGGTGGTACTGGACGGTGAAGGCGGGCACGTCCCTGGCCCGCAGCCCCTCGACCACGTTGTCATTGAGGCAGACGTGCGACACCTGGACGCCCCCGAACTCGGTGTCGATCACCTGGTCGGGGACCACCGCGCCCTGCCCGGCGCCGGGCACCTGCACGGCGAAGCCGTGGTTGTGGCTGGTCACCTCGACCTTGCCGGTGGCCCGGTCGAGCACCGGCTGGTTGATGCCGCGGTGGCCGTAGCCGAGCTTGTAGGTGCCGAAGCCCAGCGCCCGGCCGAGGATCTGGCTGCCGAAGCAGATGCCGAACAGCGGCACCTCGCGGCGCAGCACCTCGCGGGCCAGCGCGACCGGCCCCTCGGCGGTGGCCGGGTCGCCCGGACCGGGCGAGAGGAAGACCGCGTCCGCGCCGGTGGCCAGCAGGTCGTCGATGGTGGAGCCGGCCGGCAGCACGTGGGTGGTGACCCCGCGCGCGGCGAGCCGCCGCGGCACGTTGCGCTTGATGCCCAGGTCGAGCGCGGCCACGGTGAACCGGTGCGGGCCGACCGCCTCGACGACGTACGGCTCGGCGGTGGTCACCTCGGCGGAGAGGTCCGCGCCGACCATCTGCGGCGACTGGCGGACCCGGGCCAGCAGGGCGCGCGGGTCGTCGTCGACGCTGGAGATGCCGACCCGCATGGCGCCGCGCTCGCGCAGGTGCCGGGTCAGCGCCCGGGTGTCCACGCCGGCGATGCCGACCACGCCCTCGGCGGCGAGCCGGTCCTCCAGCCCGCCGGTGGCGCGCCAGTTCGAGCCGATCCGGGCCGGGTCGCGCACCACGTACCCGGCGACCCAGATCCGGCTCGACTCGTCGTCCTCGGCGTTGACGCCGGTGTTGCCGATGTGCGGCGCGGTCTGCACCACCACCTGGCGGTGGTACGAGGGGTCGGTCAGGGTCTCCTGGTAGCCGGTCATGCCGGTGTTGAAGACCGCCTCGCCGAAGGTCTCCCCGACGCTGCCGTACGCCTCGCCGTGGAACGTGCGCCCGTCCTCGAGTACGAGGATCGCGGGCCTGCGCTTAGCCATTAGTTGGCAGCCTTTCCGTCCAGGACCGTCGGCTCGCCGCGCAGGAAGGTCGCCACGATGCGACCCGGCAGCGTCATGCGGGCGTACGGGGTGTTACGACTGCGGCTGGCCAGCTCCGCGGGCTCGATCACCCGACGGGCGGCCGGGTCGACCAGGGTGAGGTTGGCCGGCACGCCGGGCGCCGGGTCGATGCCGTGCCCGTCGAGCCCGGCGATCCGGGCCGGGGTACGCGACATCCGCTCGGCGATCAGGTCCCACCGCGGCCCGAACACCTCCAGGGCGATCGAGAGCGCCGTCTCCAGGCCGAGCATGCCCGGCCGGGCGTACGCCCACTCGCACTCCTTGTCCTCCACCGCGTGCGGGGCGTGGTCGGTGGCGACGACGTCGATGACGCCCTCGGCCAGCGCGGCCCGCAGCGCGGCGATGTCGGTGGCGGTGCGCAGCGGCGGGTTGACCTTGTAGACCGGGTCGTACGTCTCGGCGTGCGCGTCGGTGAGCAGCAGGTGGTGCGGGGTCACCTCGGCGGTGACCCGCACCCCGCGCGCCTTGGCCTGGCGCAGCACCTCGACGCTGCCGGCGGTGGAGACGTGGCAGACGTGCAGCCGGCTGCCGACGTGCTCGGCCAGCAGCACGTCCCGGGCGATGATCGCCTCCTCGGCGACCGCCGGCCAGCCGGTCAGCCCGAGCCGGGTGGAGACCTCACCCTCGTGCATCTGCGCGCCCTCGGTGAGCCGGGGCTCCTCGGCGTGCTGGGCGATGACCCCGTCGAACGCCTTGACGTACTCCAGGGCCCGGCGCATCAGCTTGGGGTCGGCGACGCAGAACCCGTCGTCGGAGAAGATCCGGACCCGGGCGGCGGAGTCGGCCATCGCGCCCAGCTCGGCCAGCCGCTCGCCGGCCAGGCCGACGGTGACCGCGCCGATCGGCTGCACGTCGACCAGCCCGGCCTCGCGGCCCAGCCGCCAGACCTGCTCGACCACGCCGGCGGTGTCGGCGACCGGGGAGGTGTTGGCCATCGCGCAGACGGCGGTGTAGCCGCCGAGCGCGGCCGCGCGGGAACCGGACTCGACCGTCTCGGCGTCCTCCCGGCCCGGCTCGCGCAGGTGGGTGTGCAGGTCGACCAGGCCGGGCAGGGCCACCAGCCCGGTGCCGTCGACGACGGTGGCCTCCGGCGCGGTCAGCCCGGCGCCGGTCTCGGCGACGACGCCGTCGCGGATCAGCAGGTCGGTCGGCGCGGCGCCGACGACGCTCACGTTGCGGATCAGGTACGAGCTCACAGGTTGTTCCCTCCGAGCAGCAGGTAAAGGACGGCCATCCGCACGGAGACCCCGTTGGCGACCTGTTCGACGATGGTGGAGCGGGACGAGTCGGCGACCTCGGGCGTGATCTCCATGCCCCGGTTCATCGGGCCCGGGTGCATGACGATCGCGTGCTCGGGCAGCCGGCGCATGCGCGGGCCGTCCAGGCCGTAGCGGCGGGCGTACTCGCGGGCGGAGGGGAAGTAGGAGTCGTTCATCCGCTCCCGCTGCACCCGCAGCATCATCACCACGTCCGACTGCGGCAACACCGCGTCCAGGTCGTAGGAGACGTCGGTGCCGGGCGCGAGCGCCTGGCCGATGTGCACCGGGATCAGCGTCGGCGGGCCGACCAGGGTGACCTTGGCGCCGAGGGTGGAGAGCAGCAGCACGTTGGAGCGGGCCACCCGGGAGTGCAGCACGTCCCCGACCACCGCGACGTGCAGGCCGGCGAGCCGGCCCAGCCGGGAGCGCATCGTGTACGCGTCGAGCAGCGCCTGGGTGGGGTGCTCGTGGGTGCCGTCGCCGGCGTTGACCACCGACCCGTCCACCCAGTTGGCCAGCCGGTGCGGCGCGCCCGAGGCGGGGTGCCGGACGACCACCGCGTCGGCCCCCATCGCCTGGAGGGTGAGCGCGGTGTCCTTCAGGCTCTCCCCCTTGGCCACGCTGGAGCCCTTGGCCGAGAAGTTGATCACGTCGGCGCTGAGCCGCTTGGCGGCCGCCTCGAAGGAGATCCGGGTCCGGGTGGAGTCCTCGTAGAAGAGGTTCACCACGGTCCGGCCGCGCAGCGCGGGGAGCTTCTTGACCTCCCGGCCGGCGACGGTGGCCATCTCGGCGGCGGTGTCGAGGATCTGGGTGGCGGTGGCCGCGTCCAGGTCGGCCCCGGATAGCAGGTGCCGGATCACTGTGCCTGCCTTTCGTTCGCGACTGCGGGGCTCCGCTTCGCTGCACTCCTCGCGCTCACAGGTGGGCACCCCCGAAGAGCTTGACCTCGTCGGCACCGTCGGTCTCGGCGAGGGCGACCTTGACGCTCTCGGTGAGCGCGGTCGGGATGTTCTTGCCGACGTAGTCGGCGCGGATCGGCAGCTCGCGGTGGCCGCGGTCGACCAGGACGGCGAGCTGCACGATGGCCGGCCGGCCGACGTCGTTGAGCGCGTCGAGCGCGGCCCGGACGGTGCGGCCGGAGAAGAGCACGTCGTCGACGAGGATGACCCGCTTGCCGTCGATGCCGCCCGGCGGGAGCTGGGTCGGGCCGACCGCGCGGGTGGCGTGCCGGCGCAGGTCGTCGCGGTAGAGAGTGATGTCGAGCACCCCGACCGGGACGTCGACGTCCTCGAAGGTGCTGATCCGGGCGGCGAGGCGCCTTGCGAGTGGAGCTCCGCGAGTGGGTATGCCGAGCAGGACGGTGTCGGCGGCGCCCTGGGTCTTCTCCAGGATCTGGTGGGCGATCCGGTCGACGACGCGCTGGACGTCGGCACTGGCGAGGATCACCTTCACCGAGGGTTGTCGCGGCAGCGACGACTGGGCAGCCGGTGGGCAGGCCACGGCGGACCTCCTTCCCCGCCTCACGGGACGGGTCGTTAAAGGACGTCTGGGGACCTCGGTCGGATCGCGAACGGCCCGGACCGGGGCTTCATGCCACGTTACCAGCGGTCACCGGAACGACCCTCGGCACCCACTGATCCCCGGATCAGGGCGGCGAAATGGGGATAAGTCCCCTCGCGCTCTCCAACTGTAAGGACACGACCACTTGACCACGTGTCGCAATCCCCGTACCGTCACGCTCCGTAGCGATCGCTGGGAGAACCCCAAAGCAGCACTGGGAGTGTCCGAATGCCCTCTGAATACGCCAAGTCGCTGGGCGCCCGCCTGCGCTCCATCCGCCAGCAGCAGGGCCTGTCCCTGCAAGGTGTGGAGGAGAAGTCGAACGGGCGGTGGAAGGCCGTGGTGGTCGGCTCGTACGAGCGCGGCGACCGGGCCGTCACCGTGTCCCGCCTGGCGGAGCTGGCCGACTTCTACCGCGTTCCCGTCTCGGAGCTGCTGCCCGACGGCAGCGGGGTGCGGCACGAGCCCACCAGCAAGATCGTCCTGGACCTGGAGCGGCTCTACGACGAGGCCTCCGAGGACCTCGCCTACGTCGCCCGGTACGCCCGCGCCATCCAGCAGCAGCGTGGCGACTACAACGGCCGGGTGCTCTCCATCCGCGCCGACGACCTGCGCGCCCTCGCCATCGTGTACGACGCCTCGCCGTCGGGCCTGATCGAGCGGCTCACCGAGCACGGGGTGCTGGTCGCCGACCCGCGGGCGTTCTTCGCGTCCTGATCCACTGTTCGCAGCAAGGGCCCGTGCCGTCCGGCACGGGCCCTTGCTGCGTGGAACGGGTGATCGGGTGCGGTCGGCGGCGGAGCGCCGGCGACCCGGATCAGCGGGTGGCGTACTCGGCGATCCGGCCGAGGATGCCGTTGAGGAAGCGCGGCGAGTCGTCGGTCGACATCTGCCGGGCCAGCTCCACCGCCTCGCTGATCGCCACCGCGTCGTCGATCTCGTCGACGTAGAGCAGCTCGTAGACCGCGATGCGGGCGAGGTTGCGGTCGACCACCGGCATCCGCTCCAGCGTCCACCCCTCGGCGTAGCTGGCGATCACCTCGTCGATCCGGTCGAGGTGGGCGGCGACCCCCTCGACCAGGCCGACCGCGTAACCCAGGTGCTCCGGCCGGGGCTTCTCGATCCGCTCGACGTAGCCGGCGAGCACCTCGACCGGGGGACGGTCACGCAGGTCGGCCTCGTAGAGCACGTCCAGCGCCCGCTTGCGCGCCTTGCGGCGCGACGGCATCTGCTGCTTGGGACCCTCGGCCATCAGGCTCGGCCGAGGTAACGGCCGTCGCGGGTGTCGACCTTGATCTTCTCGCCGGTGGTGATGAAGAGCGGGACCGGCACGGTCGCGCCGGTCTCGACGGTGGCCGGCTTGTTGCCGCCGGTCGACCGGTCGCCCTGCAGGCCCGGCTCGGTGTAGGTGACCTCGAGCACGACCGAGGTCGGCAGCTCGATGTAGAGCGGGACACCCTCGTGGGTGGCGACGGTCGCCTCGGCCTCGGGGAGGAGGTAGTTGGCCGCCTCGCCGACGGTGCCGCCGGGGACGGTGATCTGGTCGAACGTCTCCAGATCCATGAAGACGTAGTCCTCGCCGTCGGCGTACAGGTACTGCATGGTGCGCTTGTCGACGGTCGCGGTCTCGACCTTGGTGCCCGCGTTGAAGGTCTTGTCGACGACCTTGCCGGACAGCACGTTCTTCAGCGTCGTGCGGACGAACGCCCCACCCTTACCGGGCTTGACGTGCTGGAACTCGACGACGGCCCAGAGCTCCCCGTCGAGGTTGAGTACCAGGCCGTTCTTGAGGTCGTTGGTGGATGCCATTTCCTGCCTTGATCATCAATTGGCGGACAGACCTGGCAAGTCTACTAGTTGTGTCCAACCGGCGACTCCGCCTCCGGCCGGCCCCTTCTCGGCCCGACCGACGCCGCCCTCCCGGTCACCGTGCGTCGCCGGCAGGGCCACCCCCGGAGACCCCCACCCCCTCCTTTGCTCTGCTGCCCCGGACGCAACAGTCACCGAACGTGTCCACGCCCGGAGGCCGGGTCGACCCCGCGACGATCCATCTGAGCAGCTCACGCCCGGTGTTGCCGGGAAGGCAGCAGAACAAAGGCGCCAGGGAAGGGCGGCGGCGGCGAGCCGCACATCACCGAGCGTGGATTGGCTCGCCGACCACTCACGGTAACCGTCGACGGCCGGGCACGCCGTGCGCGGCGTGCCCGGCCGTCGACGGCGATCGTGCCGCCGGTCACGCTGCGACCCGGCAACGTGACGGTGGCGGGGTGCGGCGCCGGTTGCCGGGGACGGCCGGGCGGGCGCCCTGCGGCGGGGACCGCTCAGCCGGTCGCGCCGAGGCGGGTGGCCAGGTGGCGCAGGGCGAGCCGGTAGCCGTCGACGCCCAGGCCGCAGATCACCCCGGTCGCCACGGCGGAGACCACGGAGTGGTGCCGGAACTCCTCCCGGGCGTGGATGTTGGAGATGTGCACCTCCACCAGCGGCCCGCGCAGCATCGCGCAGGCGTCCCGGACCGCGATCGAGTAGTGCGACCAGGCGGCCGGGTTGAGCACCACCGCCGCGTGCTCGTCGGCCGCCTCGTGCAGCCAGCCCAGCAGCTCATGCTCGGCGTCCGTCTGCCGGACGACCACGTCCAGCCCCAACTCGCGGCCGGTGTCGACACAGAGCGTCACCAGGTCGGCGTAGCTGGTCACGCCGTACACGTCGACCTGCCGGGTGCCGAGCCGGCCCAGGTTCGGGCCGTTCAGCACGTACACCCGCGCGGTGCCACCCTCGTTCGCCCCACTCACCCGCTGATCTCCCGGTAGGCGGCGTGCAGCAGCTCGTCGTCCGGCCCCTCCAGGATCGCCGGCCGGGCCAGGCCGTCGAGCACCACGAAGCGCAGGGTACTGCCCCGGGCCTTCTTGTCGACCCGCATCGCGGCCAGCAGGTCGGGCCAGGCGTCGGCCGGGTAGCTGGTGGGCAGGCCGAGCGCGGCCATGACCGTGCGGTGCCGTTCGGCGGTGGCGGCGTCGAGCCGGCCGGCCAGCCGGGCCAGGGCGCCGGCGAAGACGGTGCCCACCGCGACGGCGTGCCCGTGCCGCCAGCGGTAGCCCTCCACCTTCTCGATCGCGTGCGCCAGGGTGTGGCCGTAGTTCAGCACCTCGCGCACCCCGGACTCGCGCAGGTCACCGGAGACCACGTCGGCCTTCACCCGGATCGCCCGCTCGATCAGCTCGCGGGCCACCGGGCCGGTCGGGTCGACGGCGGCGGCCGGGTCCCGCTCGACCAGGTCGAGGATCACCGGGTCGGCGATGAAGCCGCACTTGACCACCTCGGCCATCCCGGCGGCCAGGTCGGCCGGGGGCAGGCTGTCCAGCGTCGCCAGGTCGCAGAGCACGCCGGCCGGTGGGTGGAACGCGCCGACCAGGTTCTTGCCGGCGGCGGTGTTCACGCCGGTCTTGCCACCGACCGCCGCGTCGACCATGCCGAGCAGCGAGGTCGCCACCGGCACCCAGCGCACTCCGCGCAGCCAGCAGGCGGCCACGAAGCCGGCCAGGTCGGTCACCGCGCCCCCGCCCACCCCGACGACCGCGTCGGTCCGGGTGAACCCGGCCGCGCCGAGCCGCTCCCAGCAGTCGGCGGCCACCTCGATCCGCTTGCCCGCCTCGGCGTCGGGCACCTCGATCGGCAGCGGGGTCACGCCGACCGCGCGCAGCCGCTCGGCCAGCGTGTCGGCCAGGTCCTTGAGCGGCGGCGCGAACAGCAGCGCGACCCGCTCGGCGCCGGGCAGCAGCCGCGGCGGCGGATCGAGCAGGTCTCGTCCCACGAGCACGTCGTACGGCCGCTCGCCGCCGACCGGAATCCGGGTCACCTCGTCCATCGCAGGGGAGCCTAGTGCAGCCGGCAGCGTCGCGAAGGCGCTCGTCCACCTGGTGGCAAGCGACATTGCCGGCGACCGGGTACGTTCAGCTCGTAAGGGCCGGACGTAGGGCGAAGCGGACCGGGCCCACGACGGCGGAGGTTCCCCATGGCCACCACGACCATCGACGGCGCCGACATCCGGCTGCCCGCCACCATCCTCGGCGTCGGGCTCGGCGGCTTCGCCGACGGCATCGTCCTGCACCAGGTGCTCCAGTGGCACCACCTGCTCAGCAGCACCGACACGGACAACGTCGGGATCCGGGCGTATCCGGTGGACACCGTCTCCGGCCTTGAGATGAACACTCTCTGGGACGGCATCTTCCACGTGGTCACCTGGGTGGCGGTGCTCACCGGGCTGGCCCTGCTCTACGCCCGGGTGACCCGGTCCCGCGGCCGACTCTGGCGCTCCCCGGCGCTGTGGGGCTGGGCGCTGCTGGGCTGGGGCCTGTTCAACCTGGTCGAGGGGCTCGTCGACCACCACCTGCTGGGCATCCACCACGTGCACGGCGGCCCCCACCAGACGGCCTGGGACGTCGGCTTCCTGCTGTTCGGCGCGGCGCTGATCGCGGTGGGCTGGGCGGTGCAGCGCCGCGCCGGCTCGGTGGACACCTGCGCCGACCGGCGATGACCGGGCAGCACGGCGACGGAGTCGGCCCGCTGCTGCTCGTACCGCTGCTGGTCTTCTGGGTCTACCTGGCCGCGGCGCTGCGTCAGCGCGAACCGGGGCGCGGCGGCTGGAGCCACTGGCGTACCGCGAGCTTCGGTGCGGGCGCCGCGCTGCTCGCGGTGGCCGCGGTGCTGCCCGGCCACGACCTGGTCGTTCACATGTGTCGGCACCTGCTGGTCGGGATGCTGGCGCCGCTCGGGCTGGTGCTCGGCGCGCCCGGCACCCTCGCGCTGCGCACGGTGCGCCGCGACGTCGGGCGGGCGGCGCTGCGGGTGCTGCGCCACCCGGTCCCGCGGCTGGCCACCCACCCGATCACCGGCCTGCTGCTCACCGCCGGCGGGCTCTACCTGCTGCACCTGACCCCGCTCTACCGGGCCACCCTGGCCCATCCGGGGCTGCACGGCCTGGTGCTGCTGCACTTCCTGGCCAGCGGATACCTCTTCACCTGGGCGATCGCCGGCTCCGACCCGGGGCCGCACCGCCCCGGGGTACCGCTACGGCTGGTCGTGCTGGGGCTGTCGGTGGCCGCGCACGCCACCCTGGCCCAGCTCATGTACGCCGGCCTGGTCGACACCGCCGCGCCGGTGGCGCAGCTGCGGACGGCGGCGACGCTGATGTACTACGGCGGCGACCTGGCCGAGATCCTGCTCGCCCTCGCCCTGCTGGTCACCTGGCGGCCGGTGGCCCGGCGCGCCCCGTCCGAGCCGACGCCGTCGCCGGCCTGAACCGGGACCCCGGCCGCCGGTCCTGCCGGCGCCACCACTCCCGCCCGCGCCACCGGTCCCGGTCGGCGCGGGCTTTGCCGGGTCCTGGTTCGTCAGCCGGATGGTGGGGCGGGGCCGGGCCGGTCGGCCCAGCCGGCCAGCCGGGTCGCATGGGCGCGGACGGCGTCGCGCAGCGCGTCCGGGCGGAGCACGGTGAACGGCCAGCCGAGCCCGGCGAGCAGCTGCGCCATCCCGTCGAGGTGCTCGGCGCGGGTCCGGAGCAGCACCCCGCCGGCGACCTCGGCGAGATCGCCGACGCTGGGCGGGATGCGGCGTCGGGCGGCGACCAGATCGGTCTCCAGCAGCACCTCGACGGAGTGCGCGTACGGCACGCCGGCCAGCGAGCGGGTCACCTGGGCCACCGGGTCGAAGTCGTCCGGCGCGGTGAACCTCTCCGGGCCGGTGCTGACCGCGCCGATCCGGTCCAGCCGGAAGGTGCGTACCTCGTGCCGGAGGTGGTCGTATCCGGTGACATACCAGCGGCCGGCGTGGAAGACCAGCCCGTACGGGTCGAGCTGCCGCCGCGACGGGTCACCCCGCCAGGAGCGGTAGTCCAGCGTCACCCGGCGCCGCTGCCGAGTGGCTGAGCCGAGGGTCAGCAGCGTGCCGGTGGCCGGGCGCAGCGCCGGGTCGGCGCGGCGCAGCGTGAAGCCGAGGTGGTCCTGGACGGCGGCGAGCCGCTCCGCGAGGGGGGCCGGTAGGACCCGCCGGATCTTGGCCAGGGCGGTGGCGGTGGCCGGCGCCTCGGTGCCCAGCCCCAACCGTTCCGCCGCGACCAGGCCGAGCAGCACCGCGACCGCCTCGTCGTCGGTGAGCATCAGCGGCGGCAGCTTGTAGCCCGGGCGCAGCCGGTAGCCGCCGTACCGGCCGCGTTCGGCGGTGACCGGGATGCCGAGGTCGAGCAGGGTGGCGGCGTACCGGCGCACGGTGCGCTCGTCGACGCGCAGCCGGTCGGCCAGGTCGACGCCGGTGAGCCGGTGGTGGCTCTGGAGCAGTTCGAGCATCGCGAGCACCCGACCGGCGGGATGTGACACGGGCCACCTCGCAATACCGGGCGTGAACTGTCCGGATTCCAGCCTACGGTGTCCGTGGACATCGAGACGAGGGAGATCCGAGATGGCGACGTTCGTGCTGGTGCCGGGGTTCTGGCTGGGCGGCTGGGCGTGGCGGGAGGTGACCGCCGACCTGCGCCGGCGCGGCCACGACGTGTACGCGGTGACGCTGACCGGGGTGGCCGACCGGGCCCACCTGGCCGGGCCGGAGGTGGGCCCGGAGACGCACACCAGCGACCTCACCGCGCTGATCGAGGCGGAGGAACTGCGCGACGTGGTGCTGGTCGGGCACTCCGGCGGCGGGATGCCGGTGACCCAGGCGGCCGACCGGATGCCGGACCGGATCGCCCGGGTGGTCTACGTGGAGAGCGGGCCGCTGCCCGACGGGGTGTCCCAGTTCGACGCCAACCCGCCGGAGGAGCAGGAGCGGCTGCGCGCGCGGATCGGCGACGGGCACCTGCTGCCGCCGCCGGCCTGGGAGCCGGCCGAGGACCCGCAGAACCTGGCCGGTCTGGACGACGGCGCGCTGGCCCTGCTGCGGCGCCGGTCCACCGGGCACCCGCTGGGGGCGGCGACCGACCCGGTGCGGCGTACCGGTGGCCGGCCGGTGCCGACCGCGCTGGTGGCGTGCACCTTCCCGGTGGAGGTGGTCACCGCGATGATCGCCGAGGGTCACCCGTTCTTCGCCGGTCTCGCCGGCGCCGAGCTGCACGGGCTGCCGACCGGTCACTGGCCGATGCTGAGCGAGCCGAAGGCCCTGGCCGACCTGCTCGAGACCATCGCCCGGGGCTGACCGCCGGCCGGGTCAGGGCTTGAGCAGGGCGACGATCTCGGCGGCCAGCTCCGGCGGGGTGCGCCCGTCGGTGACCACGGTCGCGGTCGCCACCTCGGCGTAGAGCGGGCGGCGCTGGTCCATCAGGTGCTTGAGGGTGGCCCGCGGGTTGATCGCGAGCAGCGGCCGGCCGGCGCCGAGCCCGACCCGCTTCACCGCGTCGGGCAGCTCCACCGACAGGTGCACCACGGTGTGCCCGACCAGCGCGGCGCGGTTCTCCTCGGCGAGGACCGCGCCGCCGCCGAGGGCGAGCACCCCGCCGTGCGAGGCCAGCGCCGCCGCCACCGCCGCCCGTTCGAGGGTACGGAAGTGCGCCTCCCCCTCGTCGATGAAGATCTCCGGGATCGGCTTGCCGGCCAGACGCTCGATGTCGGCGTCGGTGTCCCGGAACTCGACCCCGAGCAGTGCCGCCAGCTCCACGCCGACGGTGGTCTTGCCGGAGCCGGGCGCCCCGACCAGCACGCAGACCGGCTTCGTCACCGGATCTCCTTGTCGTTCGCGACTGCGGGGCTCCGCTCCGCTGCACTCCTCGCGCTCACCGGATCACCAGCGCGTCGAGGTACCCGGCGAGGTTGCGGCGGATCTCCGCCACCGAGTCGCCGCCGAACTTCTCGGTGGCCGCCTCGGCCAGCACCAGCGCCACCATCGCCTCGGCGACCACGGCGGCGGCCGGCACGGCGCAGACGTCCGAGCGCTGGTTGATGGCGGTGGCCGGCTCGCCGGTGGTCACGTCGACCGTGGCGAGGGCCCGGTTCAGCGAGGAGATCGGCTTCATCGCGGCCTTCACCCGCAGCGGCTCACCGGTGGTGATGCCGCCCTCCAGGCCGCCGGCCCGGTCCGTGACCCGGCGGACGCCGGTCGCGGTCGGCATGATCTCGTCGTGCGCCTCGGAGCCGCGGGAGCGGGCCTGCTGCCAGCCGTCGCCGATCTCCACGCCCTTGATCGCCTGGATGGACATCAGCGCGGTGGCCAGCCGGGCGTCGAGCTTGCGGTCCCACTGCACGTGGCTGCCCAGGCCCGGCGGCACCCCGTACGCCAGCACCTCGACCACGCCGCCGAGCGTGTCGGCGGCCTTCTTCGCGGCGTCGACCTCGGCCACCATCCGGGCGCTGGCCTCCGGGTCGAGGCAGCGCAGCGGGTCGGCGTCGATCCGCTCGGCGTCCTCCGGCCGGGGCCGCAGACCCGGCTTGGCGGCGACCGGGCCGAGCTCCACCACGTGCGAGACGATCTCGATGCCGAGGGCCTGCTTCACCAGCGCCTTCGCCACCGTGCCGACGGCCACCCGGGCGGCGGTCTCCCGCGCGCTGGCCCGCTCCAGGATCGGCCGCGCGTCGGTGTGGCCGTACTTCTGCATGCCGGCCAGGTCGGCGTGGCCCGGCCGGGGGCGGGTCAGCGGGGCGTTGCGGGCCTGCCGGGCCAGCTCGTCGGGGTCCACCGGGTCGGCGGCCATCACGGTCTGCCACTTCGGCCACTCGGAGTTGCCGACCCGGATGGCGACCGGGCTGCCCAGCGTGACGCCGTGCCGCAGGCCACCGATGACCTCGACCTCGTCCCGCTCGAACGACATCCGGGCGCCCCGGCCGTAGCCGAGCCGGCGCCGGGCCAGCTCGTCGGAGATCTCCCGGGTGGTCACCTCGATCCCGGCGGGCACCCCCTCGAGCATCGCGACGAGGGCGGGTCCGTGGGATTCACCTGCAGTCAGCCAGCGCAACACAGCGCTCAGTCTGTCACGGTCGGTCGCCGCCCCGACGTGCCGCCCGGCGCGTCCCGCCCTGCGGACGCGGACGTCCGCCGGGCGGGTCACCGGCGGCCGGTCAGGCCGTCCGGACCGCGATGATCGACTTGGTCAGGCCGAGCATCCGCTCGGCCCGGATGGTCGAGTCGGGAAAGAGGTAGCGCATCTCGGCCCGACCGATCAGCTCGGTGGTGAGCACCTGCTTCATGGCCTGCTCCCAGGACTTGCCCGGGGTGTAGGCCAGCGGCCACCTGCGGGCCACCGCCACCCGGGCCGGCACCGGCAGGAACTGCATGCCGGGCGCCACCCAGTGCGGCTCCACCGGGAAGTACCGGTACGGGGTCTGCACCCAGTGCCGGGGAGCGAGCGTCCGGATCGCCTCGGCCATCCGGCGGCGCCGCTCGTGCCCGCCCACGTGCTCCAGCACGCTGTTGCTGAACACCAGGTCGTAGCGGCGGCTCAGGATGGCCGGGGGGAGCTCGCAGGCGTCGACGTGGTCGGCCTCCACCCAGTCGGGCAGCTCCGCCGGCAGCGGCTCCAGGTTGACCACGTGCACGTGCTTCGGGCGTACCGGCACCTTTGACCAGCTGTCGACCCGGCCGCCGAGGTCCAGCACGGACATCTGGGCGAGGTCGGGGAACGTCTCCGACAGCCAGAGCGCCCGCTTCGCCCGGCGCTTCGCACCGTACGAGTCCGGGGAGTCGACCAGACGGAAGCGCAGCGCGTTCAGGGAACTCCGGCGGCGTGCCGCCGGGTTGTCGTCGTTGGTCCGGGTCCCGCTCGCCACGGTCAGCTCCCCCAGTCGAAGGTCATGCCCAGCCGGCTGGCCAGGGCCTCGTTGTACGGCGCGTAGTACCGGGTCAGCTCGTCGCGGACCGCCGGGTCCATCGCGCTGCTGCGCCGGTCGTTGAAGACCTCGTACCGGTCGAGCTGGTGGGCCGGCAGGCCGAGGAAGTCCAGCACCCGGGCGTAGGTGGCGGCGGGCTCGCGGTACAGCGTCTCGCTGGGCAGGATCAGCAACTGCCCGCGGTCGAAGCGGTCCAGCCACGGCTCCAGGTGCTCCAGGTAGCGGCCCCGGGCCCGGTACGTGTACCAGTCGTAGGCGGTGCTGACGGACGTCGGGTCGGCGATCAGCTTCTCCCGCTCCCCCGCCGTCCGCTCCTCCTCCCGGGCCAGCGCCTCGGCGAAGTCGAGCGGCTCCACGCCCTCGGTCCGCCGCTCCTTCCAGTGCGAGTACGCCCGCTCCACCGGGTCGCGCAGCAGCACGATCAGCTTCACGTCGGGGATCAGGTCCGCCACCCGCCCCGGCGCCAGCGGGTGGAACATGTAGAGCGGCGCGGCCTCCCCCACCCGGGTCGGGCCGCCGTACCGGCGTTCCAGCGCCCGCCGCTGCCGCCGGGTCGGGAAGTGCGAGCGGTACCACGTCTCGCCCCGGGCGAAGGTGTCCTCGAAGTAGTGCGAGGTCTTGGTGTTCCAGGCCGGGAAGAGCCGGGGCACCAGCGGATGCTTCAGCAGGTAGCGCCAGAGCGAGGTGGTGCCGCCGCGCTTGGTGCCGATGATGAGGAAGTCCGGCAGCGGGCGCCGGTCGCTGGTGCGCTCCCCGTAGCGGACCAGCGAGGTGCGCACCCCGGTCCGCACCTGGGCGGGCACCAGCGCCTTGACCCTGTCCCGCATCGTCATCTCGTCCTCCTCGTCAGCTCGGCCCGCGGCCGAGCAGGGTCGGCGCCGTCGCCCGCGCCCGTCGGCGTACCCCCGGATGCAGCAGCAGCGCGACGCCGAGCAGCACCGCGACCCCGAGGGTGAGGAACAGGCCGGCCACGCCCCGGCCGGCGACGGCCGCGCCGGCCGCGGCCAGCACGGCGGTGGCGGTGCCGGCGGCGGCCGCGGCGCGCAGCACCGAGCGGGTGATCAGCGGCTCGCCGATTACCCGGCGGGCGGTCACCGTCGCGATGACGTTCTCCGCCACGATGCCGACCGTCCAGGCCCACGCCGCGCCGAGCGCCCCGTGCGGCGGGATCAGCAGCACGGCCAGCGCCACGTTGAGCAGCAGGCCGGTGGCGGCGGCCAGCAGGTGCCGTCCGCTGCTGCCGCTCATCAGCAGCAACGTCTGTACGATCCCGGTCCCGGAGTTGACCATCATCGCCCCGGCGAGCACGACCATGGCGGCGGCGCCGGCGGTGAACTCCGCGCCGAACAGGCGCAGGAAACCGGGCGCGAAGACCGCCAGCAGCAGGTAGCCGGGCCAGGAGAGCGCGATGATCACCGCGGTGATCCGCCGGTAGACCAGGGCCGCCTCGCCGGTGCGCCCCTGCCCGAGCAGCCGGGACAGCTGGGGTGCCACGGCCACCCGCAGGCCCTGCATGATGAGCAGGCCCGCGAGGGCGTAGCGGCCGACCGCGCCGATGATGCCGGCCTCGGCCTGGCCGGCGAGCGCAGCGGTGAGCAGCACCGTCAGCCACATGCTGCTGGCGTCGATGGTCGCCGAGGCGGCCCGGGGCAGCGCGAAGCCCCACAGCGTCCGCCAGTCCTCGGCGACCGGGCGCAGCGCGGCGCCGGCCCTCAGGCCCAGCGGCCGGGCCAGCAGCGCCACGCAGACCAGCACGGCCACGGCGATCGGGGCGAGCCAGCCGGCGAAGGCCACCGTCACCCCCGCGCCGGTCAGCAGCGCCGCCGACACCAGGGCCGGGCGAGCCGCCGGCACGAAGACGTACTGCACCGCCACCAGGGCGGCGACCGGGCGCACCGCCCGCACGGCGGCCAGCAGCACCGTGGTCGCCACCACGAACGGCAGGCCGGCGAAGGCCAGCCGGAGCAGGCCGGCGCCCTCGCGCGTGCCCGGGTCGAACAGCACCGGCGCGAGCGCCCCGGAGAGGGCCACGCCGGTCAGCGCCACGACCGCGGTGAACAGCAGCGCGGGGAGCAGGGCGACGGGCAGCAGCCGGGCGGCGTCACCGTCGCGACCCGTCCGGCGCCGGGGCAGGGCCCAGACCAGCGCGGTGTCGGCACCGGCGCAGCAGAGCACGCCCATGATCGCCACCACGCCGATCGCGGTGAACATCGCACCGGAGCCGGCCGGGCCCAGACCACGGACGATCACCACGGTCAGCACGAAGCCCAGCAGGCCGTTGACCGCCGCGCCGGCCAGCCCGACCATCCCGCTGCGCGTGCTGCGGCGTACCTCCCGCTCGCCGGCCGCCCCCCCGGCGTCCGCGACGGCCGTGGCGGCCGCGCCGGTCGGCCGCGTACCCGGATCGGTCATGCCGTCCCTCCCTGGCGTGGCGCGTCCGCTACCGGCCGGTCCGGCTCGGACGCCGGCGGCCGGGCCGCCTCGGCCGCCGCCGGCACGGCCGGGGCCGGCGCGGGAGGCGGGATGGTCGCGGCCCGGGGCGCGGGCACGGCGGTCCCGGCCGGCGTGGTCGGCGTTGCCGGGGCAGGGGGCGGGGTGGTGGCGGCCCGGGGCGCAGGGACGACAGTCGTCGCTTCCGCCGCCGTCGACGGCGGGGCGGTCGACGCAGGCGGGGCGGTCGCGGATCGCGGCGCGGGCACGACCGGCGCGGCGCTCGCGGCCGGGACCGGCGCGGACGGCGGGGACGACGCGGACGGCGGGGACGACGCGGACGGCGCGGACGGCGGGGCCGGCATGCGCAGCGGGACCGCGGCCACCCCGGTCGCCGGCGGCGGCGCGGGCGGGGGCACCGGTGGCGCGGGCACCGCGGCGCGGCCGATCCCCCGGGTACGCCAGGGCGCCAGCGGCGCCGGTCGGGCCATGGTGGACGGGCCGGTCGGCGCCCGGTTGACCGGCCCGCCCACCGCCGCCAACCCGGCCCCGACGGCGAAGAAGATCACCGACAGGTTCGGGTCGATGTAGGCGTAGACCGGGATGACCACCAGCGCGATCACCGGGACGGTGCTCAGCCAGTGCCCGGCCGGCGAGACCGCGGCGGCCAGCCGCCGGGCCACCAGCACCAGCCAGCCGAGGAAGACCACCAGCGCCGGGATGCCGTGGCTGTAGAGGATCTGCCAGATCAGGCCCTGGGTGCCCAGCGGCTCCTCGGCGAGGGTGGTGTCCACGCTCTTCGGCGCGCCGTACCCGAGCAGCGGCGAGCGCTCGACCGCCTGCCAGGTCCGCACGTAGAGGTCCATCCGGTCGACGTTGGTGTCGGTGCTGCTGACCCGGGCGTCGATCATCTCCTGCACCGGCACGACCAGGCTGACCACCCAGACCAGCACGACCAGCCCGCCGATCGAGACGATCAGCCGGGCGTTGCCCCGGACCAGGGCGCGCAGGCCCAGGTAGAGCAGGCCGGCGCCGAGGCCGAGGAACATGCCCCGGTTGAGCGTCATGAACGCCGGCACCACCGACAACGGCAGCGACACCCACAGCGCCACCCGGAACCGCCCGGTACGCACCGAGGTCAGGTACGCCAGCACGCAGGGCACCAGCAGCGCGTACGCGGTCCCCCAGTTGTTGGTGTACGGGTACGGCGTCGCGGTGCGGTAGATCGGCGTGCGCGACTGCGGGTTGAACTCGTTGGCCCGGACGTGGGTCAGCGCCTGGATGAACCGCTCCCCCGAGATGCCGTGCGGCAGGGCCATCTCCACCGGGGTGGTCAGGGCGAAGGTCGGCATCAGCACGGCCAGCCAGCCCAGCGCCACCACGCCCAGCCAGTACCAGCCCAGCGGGCGCAGCACCCGGTCCCACCGGGCGCCCTCGCGGACCAGGGTGTGCACGTACACGCAGACCACCAGCGCGGTCGCCAGGAAGCCGAAGCGCAGCCCGAAGGTGAGGTAGGCGGTGGCCCGGTCCAGCCGGGTGGCGCTGAGCAGCACCAGGATGAGGAAGACCAGCCAGGCGGCGCTGCCGGGGGGCAGCGCGACCCGGCCGCGGGTGACCAGCAGGGCGAGCAGCACGACCCCGAAGACCGACCAGCCGAGGTAGAACGCGCCCAGCGCCCACCAGAGCGGCACCAGGGCGAACATGGCCGTCAGCGGCCAGACGGGCAGTGGCGGCGCGGTCGCCCCGGGCCGCCGGTCAGACACCCCGGCCCCGGCGCTGGGCCAGCCGGAGCACCCGCTCCCCGGAGAGCAGGCCGAGCACCACCGGCACGGTCACCAGCACCCGCTTCTCACGGGGGTTGAGCCGGACCACCCGGCCCAGCTCGCGCAGCGCCTCCCGGCGCCGCCGCCCGGAGGCGAGCGCGAAGGCGATCTGGCCGTGCAACCGGGCCAGCCCGGTCCGGCTGCCGGCCAGCTCCGGGTGCTTGGCGAGCAGGTAGCGGGTGGCCTCGACGATCATCGCCCAGCGGCCGAAGAAGAACGAGCCGCCGTGCCAGTCCACCACCACCAGCACCTCCGGCACGATCACCACCGGACCGTGCGCGGTCACCCGCAGCAGCCACTCGTAGTCCTCGCCGTAGCCGCCCGGCAGTTCCTCGTCGACCGGGCCGACCGCGTTCCAGGTGGACCGCCGGACCAGGATGGTGCTGGAGTGCACCTCCATCACCCGGTCCTCGACGAAGTCGGACAGGCCGACCTCGGCCCGGTCCAGGCGCCGCTCCTTGGCGATGCCCGGGCCCTCCAGCCGGATGCCGCAGCTCGCGGCGGCGGCGTCGGGGCGGGCCGCCAGCAGCTCCACCTGCCGGGTGAGCTTGGTCGGCAGCCAGAAGTCGTCGTCGTCGCAGAACGCGATGAGGTCGCTGGTCGCCTCGTCCGCGCCGGTGTTGCGGCCGCCGGGCAGCCCGCGCCGGTGCGTGTTGGTGACGTACCGCAGGGTGCGCCCGGCCGGCACGGCCAGGTCGAGCGGGCGGATCTCGGTGTGGTCGTACACCACCAGGCACTCGACCGGCCCCGGGTAGTCCTGGTCGAGCACCGCCCGCACGGCCCGCTCCAGCAGCCCCGGCCGGTCCCGGGTGGCCACCACCACGGTCACCGGGGGGTACGCCGTCGCGGCGCCCGGCTGGTCGCGGTCAGTCACGGCCGTCTCCCGTCAGCACGAATCCGACCGGCTCCACCCCGACGGAGCGCAGCCGGTCCACCAGCTGGGTCAGCTGACCCGTCCGGGTCCGGTCCCGGGCCGCGACCAGCAGCGCCCGGCCCTCCCGGGCGGCCCGGACCCCGCGCTCGTCGTGCAGCGCGGGCGGCGCGTCCAGCACGGTGAGCCCCTCCGAGGCGGCGCCGTCCAGGTCGACGAGGCGGACCTTGCCGGTGCCGATGCGCAACTCCTGCCCGTCGGTCGCCGCGCCGTCGGCAGCCGGCCGGGCGGTCGGGATGACCTCCGTCTTGTCCTCTCCAGTGGTGGTGGAGCGGTACACCGCGCCGTTCTTCGCCTCGGCGGAGGTGGGGAACGGTCGGGGCTTGCGGACCGCCGGGATCACGGCGGTGTCCTCGGGCCCGGCGGCCGTCGTCGCCGGTGTGGTGGCGGGCACCGGGCGGGGACGGGGCAGCGGACGGGAGCGGGCCGGCTCCACCGGCGGGTTGCGGCGCTGCGCGTCCAGCATCAGCGGTCGGATCCGGTCCAGGCTCTCCGGCGTGACACCGAGGCGTACGTCGTGGCCGGCGGCGGCCAGCACCGCGGCCAGCCCCGCGGTGACCTGCTCGCGGCCCTCGTCGGTCGCCGAGGAGAGCACCACCAGCGGGGTCCGCTGCGGCCCGTCGACCCAGCGGCCCAGAGCCAGCACGAGGTAGCGCAGGTCCGACTCGTCCGGCTGCCCGCCCCGGCGGCACCGCACCGTGCCGAGCAGCGGCGCGTTGATCGTCGCGGCGGCCTCGGCGGCGGTGCGCACCCGGCGGTCCAGGGACTCCCGGACGAAGGCCACCAGCCCACCGAGGAGCAGCCCGCCGAGCAGGCCGGCGACCAGGAGCAGCGGCGCCGTGTCCCGGCTGGAGGGCACCGGGGTACGGGCGGCGCTGGTCACCGAGCCGGGGCTCAGGTCGGCGGAGGCCACCTTGGACCGCTGCTCGGCGAGGGTGGCGAGCTGGTCGTTGAGCGCCCGCAGCTGGTCCAGCAGGGCGCTGGTGCGCGGGGACGGGTTGCTGGAGCTCTGGTTGGCCGGCAGCGACCGTTGCGTCGTCGTGCGCTGGGCGGTGACCAGGTCGATCGTGTCGTCGTACGACTTGAGCACCCCGGCGCGCTGGTTCTCGTACATGCCCTTGCGCAGTTCCAGGTACGACTCGGCGGCGCCGTTCGCGCCGTTCACCGCCTCGCGCTCGCTGTGCCCGGCGTAGCTGAAGCGCATCACCTGCCCACCGACCGGGGTCTCCACCTCCAGGGCGTCGGCCACCTCCTTGGTGTCCCGCCCGGTGATGCGGGCGACCTTGTCGATGACGTCGTTGCTGGTGGCGATCCCGCTCTCGGCCGTCATGTTCACCGCGCGGTCGGCGCCACCGGACGGCACCGAGAACGGGTCGGTCACCACCGGCCGGACCACCACGGCCGTGGTCGCGGTGTACGTGGCCGGCAGCACGAACAGGTAGGCCAGCACGGCCGCCAGCACCAGCGCCGCGGAGGCGAGCACGATCCGCCACCGCCGCAGCGGGATGCGGGCCAGCTCGACGAGGCCGACCGGGCGTTGCCGGGCGGAAGCGACGTCGGTCACGTCCATCAGGTCAGGTCCTTGCGCGATGAGGAAGGGGCGGCCGGCACCGGCCGGGTGACGACCGCGCCGGGGCGGGTGGGTCGTCTCATTGTCGCCGACCGTTCACCCGCGGTCGACAGCCGACCGGCCCCCTGCGGTACGGGCGGTCCGCCGGTGTCGCGGGGACACCGGCGAACCGCCCGGAACCCGGATCGGGTCAGGAGGTGGCGAAGAACAGCGTCCGGCTGGACCAGTTCACGCCGGCCGAGGCGGGCGCGAGCTGGACCGAGGCGGTGCCGTCGACGGCCGTCTCGTCGAACGGGACGGCCCGCAGCGAACCGTCGGCGTTGCCGTACACGATCTTGCCGTTCACCCAGGCCATGCCCCGGACGTTGCCCCAGGCGAGGTTCAGGCTGGGCAGCGTGAACTCGGTGCAGCCGACGATGTAGCCGTCCGGCTCCAGGTAGCGGTAGAACAGGTTGTTGGTACCGGCCTTCGTGTAGTACATCCGGCCGTCGAGGTAGAACGCCCCGCTCATGGTGGCGGGCTTGAACCAGTTGTTGTAGCCGCTGCTGATCCAGGGCGCGCCCACCGAGCCGCCCGAGAAGATCGACACGTCCAGGTAGCTGCCGTTCGGCGCGGTCGCGTCGGTCTTGGACCAGTAGAGCTTGTTGCCGACGGAGAACGCCGCGCCCGCCGCGGTGAGGTTCGGCTGGCTGCTGGCCACCGGGGTGCCCAGCGTGGTGCCGTCGAACGGCACCTTGGTGGCCTGGCCGTTGGCGGTGCCCACGTAGAGGTAGCCCGAGGCGGCCGACGGCGCGTTGACCGCCGGGATCGTCCGGCCACCGGCCAGCGGGAACAGCCCCATCCGGCCGTGGTACTCGTTGCCGAGCCCGTCGTTGTCGAAGCCGGCGAGCAGGCCGTTGCTGCCGCGCCACAGCTCCCACAGGATCGGACCCCACTCGGTCGTGCCGGCCGGCGCGCCCGAGCGGGTCGGGTTCCACACCAGCGGCATGCCGTTGATCGGGTCGAGCGCGCCCAGGCCGTACCGGTTGATGGCGCCCGCGCCCGCGGAGTCGTCACCGTTGGCGTTGCTCAGCCACCGGAAGTGACCGCCGACGTACACCACGTTGTCGGCCGCCTCGATCGAGGTCACCGAGTCGTGGCCGGTGTCGTCCACCCAGGTGCCGTCGATGGCCGCGCCCCGGGTGGCGGTCTCGAACCGGGCGATCGTGTCGCAGTACGCCCCGGTGGCCCGGCCACCGTCCGCGGCGATCACGAAATAGCTGCCGTCGTCGGAGAAGTCGACGTCGCGGGCATAGAACGGGAAGCCGGCGCCGCACTGCGCCACGTACCGCTGGGTGCTCCAGGCGGCGACGGCCGGGGTACCGGTCAGGTTCTCGACGACCACCACCTGGTTGCGCGCCTGGCCGTTGACCTGGGTGAAGTTGCCGACCGCGACCAGGGTCCCGCCGTTCGGCGCGACGGCGAGGCCCCACACCAGCTCGGAGCTGGACCGGGCGACGCTGGCGTCGACCTGGAAGGTCGGGTCGATGGCGCCGGTGGTGGCGTCCAGCCGGGCCAGCAGCGAGTGCTGGGTGCCGTTGACCCAGTGGAACGCCCCGGCGAGGTAGAGCTTGTTGCCCAGCACGACGGTGCGCCGGACGAGCCCGCCGTCGCTGCGGCCGACCCAGGAGGCGACGGTGGCGCCGGTGGTCGGATCCAGCTCGACCAGGTTCTTGCGGGCCACGCCGTTGACCGTGCCGAACGCGCCACCGACGATGAGCTTGCCGTCCGGGCTGGCCGCCAGCGCGTGCACCGCGCCGTCCAGCGCCGGCGCGAAGCCCGCCTTCAGCGCCCCGCTCACCCGGTCGTACGCGAACAGGTAGTTGCGGGCCGTCCAGCTCGCGTCGCCGGCCGCCTTGATCGAGGTGAACGAGCCACCGACGTAGACGGTGCTGCCGATCTCGGCGAAGGCCTTCACGTCGCCGTTCTGCGCGTGCGGGATGTTGTCGGCCGGGTTCGCCGAGGTGAGCGTCATGGGCACCGGCGGCAGGCCGTCCGCCCGGGCGGGCGCCGCCAGCAGGCCGACGGCCAGCACCGGCGCGGCGAGCGCGGCGAGCCACCGCCGCAGCGCCGGCACCCGGCGCGATCGAGACGACGTTCTGAGAAGCACGGGCGCCCCCAATGATGAAGTGAGATCCTGCGTAGCTTGCTGCGTTCCGATTTGTCGCACCATCAACCGACCGGTCCGCTCCGACGGCGGCTCGGTCCGGTCCCGTCGTCCGGGTCGCGGCGCCACGGGCCACGGTGGACACCGGTCGCGCCTCGACCGGTGGACGTGCCGGCCGGGCCGGGCGTCACGTCGTCCACCGGAACGGTGCCGGCGCGCCGCTCGCGCCGACCGTCCACGATGCCGCCTCGGCCAGGTCGTCGACGGTGATCTCGTCGGCCTCCCGGGCCAGCACCAGCCCCCGGCGGTCCAGTTCCCGGGCCATCGCGACCTGGTGGTCGTCGACGTGCTCGCCGTACCGGCGGCGGCGGGGCACGTAGACGGCACGGTGCCCGGCGCGCATCGCGGCCAGCGCCGAGCCGACCCCGGCATGCGTGACGACGACGTCCGCCTCCCGCATGGCCTGCTGCATCTCGGCGTACGGCACCTCGCGGCGGGCGCCGGCGGGCATCCCCGGGACGACCGTCGAGCCGACCTGCCAGAGGACCTCCGCCTCCGATGGGAGGACGTCGACCAGGCGACGCAGCAACCGGGGGAACCCGAAGCGGTCGTGGGTGCCGAGGGCGACCACGATCCGCGACACCGGCCGGGACGTCACCCGCCGGGTGGCGAGGTAGGTGTCGAAGATGGAGCCGCCGTAGGCCCACCGGCCGGCCGCCCAGCCCGGGTACTGGGTGTAGAGCCGGGTGCGGGGCACCCGGGCGACCAGCCGTCCGGTGAGCGAGGGCCCCTCGGTGCGGGTGGCGCTCTCGATGTAGTGGCAGGCCAGGCCGTGACGGACGGCGGGCAGGAAGAACGACATGGCCACGCTGGCGCCGGTGCTGATCACCTGCCGGAACCGCCCGCCGCCGAGCACCCGGCGGGCCGCCAGCAGGTCACGCAGCGCGCCCACCGCGTCCCGGGTGGTGGCCGGTGGGACGTGGATGACCTCCTGGCCGTCGAGCAGCGACCGGCTCTGCGGCGAGTCGAAGGTGGCCCAGACGCAGTCGTCCTGCACGCCGAGCCGGGGGGCCAGGTCGTGCAGCTCGGCGAGGTGTCCACCGGTGGAGGCGACGAGAAGGGTGGTCACGTCGGTGCCAGCTTCCGTGGTGAGGGGTGGTGGATCGGGCGTTCCGGCCGCCGCGGTACGGGTGCGGCGTCCGGGCTCATGCTCAGGTGGCGGTCGTGACGCGGTCGCGGGTCGCCGGGGTGCTCACACCGGACGGTGCCGGCGGGCGGAGCCGGCCGTCGGCGACGAGCACCGCCAGCGCCATCACCGCGAACAGCAGGGCGGCGAAGATCCAGCCGCCGAGCACGTCGGTCAGCCAGTGCTTCTCGGCGTAGATCCGCGTGTAGCCCTCAACGCTGACCAGCGTCACCACCAGGGTCACCAGGGCCACCCGGACGCCGCGCGGCAGGCGCCAGGTCACCATTGCCAGCACCGCGATGGTGCCGAAGGTCAGCATGATCCGCGCGCACCCGCCCGACGGGTAGGTTCCCAGGTCGGTCGGAGGGTGGCCCCGATCGACCATGGTCGCCAGAATGGCCTGGACGTACTGCTCGACGACGAACTGCAGGGGCAGCACGACCAGCGGAACCCACCACCGGCGGCGCCGCCACAGGACGACGAAGACCAGCGTCGCCACGCCGGTGACCCACTTGAGCGGGTAGCGGTCACCGAGCGCGGTGTAGAAGGAGTTCAACTCCGCCCAGGTGTCGACCCGTCGGGCGTGCACGTAGTCGAAGACCGGATGGTCGACGTGCGGTTCGAGGCGGGACAGCACCTCCCCCAGCGGCCAGCAGATCGCCACCACCGCGGCGCCGCCGGCGAGCAGCACGACCAGCGCGGCCCCGGTCCGGCCGAACGCGTCGGTCAGCCCGGCCAGCGCCACCCGCAGCCGGTGCGCCGCCCGACCGTCGCGGACCACCGGGGCCCAGCGGTTCGCCGCCACCGGCGTCAGCACCGCGGGCACCAGCACCGCCAGCAGCCCCAGCGCGTAGATGAGCGTCATCCTCGGTCGCCGCCGTTCCGCCGGCCGGTCGACCGGCCGAGCACCGTCCGTCGGGCGGCCCCGCGCCCGACGTCACCCGCCGTTGCCATCCGTCCCCCTGCCACGCCGGCCCACCGCCGGCCGCCCCACACCGGAGCCCGGCGGCGCCCCCACGCCGGGCAGGATCGACCACGCCGTCGCCGGCAGGTGGTGATCGAGTGGTGACCCTAGTGGACCGGCTCCGATGAGTGGTAGTGAGCAGAACGCTCACGCGGCTTTTTACCGGGTTTGCCGGTCGCCTCCCCGACAGTCGCGCGCCCCGATCAGCCGGTCCCGCCGGACAGCCGCTCGGCGAGGACGTGCAGCAGCGCGGGATGCAGCCGGTCGCTCCAGCCGCCGCCCCCGGCGGCCAGCTCGGCCGTGCGCAGCCACAGCTCGACGAGGTACGCGTCGGCGACGAGCCGGCGGCGGGTCGCGTCCAGCCCGAACGCCGCACCGTGCCGCTGCAGCACCGCGACCATCTCGGCGGCGGCCGCCGGCACCGGCCGGCCGCCCAGCGACAGCGCGCTCTGGAACCCCTGGTGGGCCAGGTCGAACCCGACCGGGCGGTGCGCGCCGCTGTTCTCCCAGTCCCAGGCGACCAACCGGCCGCCGTGGCGGCCGAGGTTCCAGGGCACCCAGTCGCCGTGCCAGTGACCGAACTCCAGCGTGGTGTCGCCGTCGCGGGCGACGAGCGCGGCGACCGCGTCGACGACCGGACCGCCGGCGCGTTCGGCGCGCGCGCCGAGGTCGGCCAGGAACGCCGAACCGCGCAGCGGCCGGGGCGGGGTCGCCGGGCCACCCCGGCGGGCCACCGCCAGCATCGCGGCCACCTCGGGGCGCTCCGGGTGCGGCAGCCTGCGGACCCGGGCGGGCATCGGCTCGACCAGGGTCACCGCCAGGTCGCCCCAGCGCAGCTCGCGCAGCAACCGGGGCACGTCCGGGAAGTCGCCGCCGTCGCGGGGCAGCGCGCGCAGCGCGACGGCCTCCACCGCCACCATCGCCCGGGTCGCGTCGTTCCAGCCGATCTTCGCGTACCCGCGGGCCGCGCCCCGGTCGTCGAAGAGTTGCAGGGTCGGCTTGTGGTGCGGGTCCGGCGGCCGGATGCCGATCGCCGCGTGCAGCCGGCGGCCGGCCAGCCGGCCCAGGTGCGCGGCCAGCAGCAGCTCGGTCTCCTCGACCCCGTCCGGCACGGCGACCGTCAGCACCGGCATCCGGGCCAGCCCGGTGGCGCCGACCCCGGCGAGCACGCCGACGGCGAGCCGGTTGGCCCGTACCCGGGGTGGCCGCAGCGCGTTGTACGCCAGCGTCGAGGCGGCCCCGACCCGCCGGGAGGCCAGCGGCAGCAGGAACTTCGCCCGCGCCACCGACGGCACCACCGCGTAGCGGGCGGCGACGCGGTGCCCGGGTGGCGGCGGGGCGGCGGAGACGTCCAGCCACAACCGGGGGTCGCCGAAGATCGCCCGGCTCACCCAGCCGATGCCGTCGGAGCGTTCGCGGGGATCGTCCGCCCGGTGCGCCGCCATGCCGTCTCCCGTCCGCCCGGGCCGGCCGCCGGTCCGCGCTGGCGGACACGATAGGGCCCGGGGGCAAGGAACCGCCCGACGGGCTGCGGGCCCGCCGGGCGGCGTGGTGCCGGTGGCCGCGCTCAGCGCTGCCAGACGCGGACGTGGTCGACCCGGAAGTCGGCCGGGAAGCGGGTCGCCGCGTCCGGGTCGCCCAACCAGCCGCCCACCTGGAAGTTCAACCGCAGGTTGTACGGCTTGTGGAAGACCTCGTCGAACCAGGGCGTGGTGGCCCGGTCGCGCTGCCAGACCAGCCGGCCGTCGACGTACCAGCGGATCGCGTCCGGCTCCCACTCGGTGGTGTACGTGTGGAAGCCGTCACCCGGGTAGCCGATCGGGAACGGGTACCGCTGGTCCTGCTTGACCGGGGTGTAGTCGTAGAAGATGCCCAGGGTGGCGGCCTGGTAGAACCCGTCGCCGCCGGGCAGCTCCACCACGTCGATCTCGCCGTGGCCGCCGTCGTCCGGGCGCAGCCAGAACGCCGGCCACAGGCCGTTGGAGTCGGTGGGCCCGTTGGGCGACTGGGCGCGCACTTCGAACCGGCCGTACCGGAACGACGCCAGGCCGATGGTGTCCAGGTAGCTCTGCGTGTACTCGCGGGTCTGCGAGCTGCACACCGCGGTCTCCCGCTGGGCGCGCAGGGTCAGCACGCCGCCGGCGACGAAGGTGTTGTCCGGATCGTCCACGTTGCAGCCCCGGTCGATGTCGCGTCCCTCGTCGTCGCGCAGGTTCCACTTCGACCGGTCGACGATGGCGCCGTCGAACTCGTCGGACCAGACCAGCCGCCAGCCGGGCACCTGGTCGCCAGGACGGGTGGTCGGCGACGGGGCGGGCGCGGTGGTGCTCGGCGGCGGGATCGGGGCGGTCCGGCTCGCGGTGGGCGACGCGGTTCGGCTCGGCGACGGCGCGGGGGCGGCGGTGGTGGTCGTCGCGATCGGGCTCGGCGCCGCGGTCGTCCGGGTCGGCGCGGGCCGGCCGCCGCGTCCGTAGCGCAGCACCAGCTGCGGCCGGATGGCCACCTTGACGTTCTCCCGGGACGCCCAGTAGATCCGGGTGTTCCAGGTCTCCTGGGTCAGGGCGAAGACGAACCGGCCGTTGCCGGTGACCGAGGCCGACACGTCCCACTCGTTGAAGCCCTGGCCGACCCGCTCGACGCCGGACAGCGCCGGCCCGAGTTCCGGCCGCAGCGACCAGGCGCCGGTGCCGGCGGCGGAGCCGAAGGCCCGGTGGGCGTGCACCCGGGAGGAGAACGGCTGCCAGGCGTACACCCGCAGGGTGGCGCGGACGTCGACCGCGTCGGCCGGCAGGTCGCGCACCGCGAACTCGACCAGCGCGTCCCGCTCGCCGGTGCGGTTGCCGTCGCAGAGCCGGGGGCAGCTGGCCAGGGTGGTCTTGACGCCGTTGTCCCCGTCCTGCGGGACCTGGGTGGCGGTGGTGTCCGCCGCCGCGGCCACGGCGAGCGGGGGCACCTCCGCCGCCACCAGCGGCATCATCGTGGCCACCACGCCGGCCACCATGCCGGCGCTCAGGACACCCAGGACCGCGGCCTTGCGGCGCGCGCCGAGGCGGGATGCAGCGCGGTGGAGTCCGTGCCGGCTCAAGGGACACTCCCCGTGTGGGCGACGATTACCGGCAGCAGCGTATCGACGCCTGACGCTCGTCGTCCGTCGGACGTCCGGTTGCCGTGCCGAATTAACCGGCAGCTAAGAAAGCCCGGTCCGGTGCGCGGCCAGCGCCCGGGCCATCGCCGCCCGGGGGGCGGGCACGCCGGTGAACTGCTCGAACTGGCCGACCGCCTGGGCGAGCAGCAGGTCCAGCCCGGAGACCACCCGGGCACCGGCGGCCAGCGCCGACGCGGCCAGCGGGGTCGGCCAGGGATCGTAGAGGGCGTCGAACAGCACCGTCGAGGGCCGCCAGCGGATCTCGCCGGCCAGCGGGTCGGCGACCCCCTTCGGCACGGTGGAGACGACCACGTCGGCCCCGGCGTGCGCGGCGGCGTCCGCCCAGCCGGCGCCGGTCAGGGCCACCCCCACCGCGCCGGCGACCGGTCGCAGCTCGTCGACCGCCGCCGCCCGGCGGGCCACCACGGTCACCGAGGCCGCGCCGAGCCGGGCCGCCGCGGCCAGCGCCGCGCGGGCGGTGCCGCCGGCGCCGAGCACGGTGACCGTGCCGCCCGGGGCCACCCCGGCCGAGGTCAGCACCTCGACCATGCCGCTGACGTCGGTGTTGTCGGCGTACCAGGAGCCGTCGGGACGGCGTACCAGGGTGTTGGCGGCACCGACGGCGGCGGCGACCGGCGAGACCGCGTCGGCCACCGCGAGCGCCGCCTCCTTGCCGGGCATGGTCACCGACAACCCGGCCCACTCGGGGCCGAGGCCGGCGACCAGGGCCGGCAGCTCCGCGGCCGCGCACTCCACCCGGGTGTACGACCACCCGGTGAGCCCGGCGGCGGCGTAGCCGGCGTTGTGGATCACCGGGGAGAGCGAGTGCGCGATCGGCTTGCCGAGCACGGCGGCTCTGTGCACCGTCACCGCACTCCCCCTTCGCGGACCACGATCGGACCAGGGCAGCTTGACTTCCTCCACCGCCGCGAATGGCGGGGATTCCCTCCGCGCTGCGCGCGGAACACGCAACGCCCAGGTGAGTTCCTGCTTCACCGCGATCAGCCGGAGCGTGCTCCGGTCTTACGTCCGCTCCACAGGCGTTTTCCGTCTCCGCATGCCCTGCGGCGACGTCTGGTGCGGCGGGCTCCAGCTTGGTTATCGCTGGAGCCCGCCGAGACTCTACCACGGTCAATGGCACGCTCGGGGCCTGGCGGCCCCTCCCGTGCGGGCCTTCACCCTGAAGGGCGGAGCACTGGCCGGCATCTTGGTAGCGACTCAGAGCACCCCGTTCTGCTTCGCCTTCTCGATGTTGCGCTCGTGCTCGGCGTTGGTCGAGGCGAAGGCCGAGTGCCCCTGCTTGTCGATCGCGACGAAGAAGAGCCAGCCGCCCTCCGGCGGGTCCATCGCCCCCTGCAACGCCTGCTTGCCCGGATTGTTGATCGGGGTCGGGGTCAGGCCGGGGTGGGCGTGCGTGCTGTACGGGTTCTTCGGGTCGCGGATCTCCGCGGTGGTCATGTCCTTCGACGCCTTGGTCTTCCGGCCGGTGAGCTGCCAGTAGTAGTTCACCGACACGTCGAACTCCAGGCAGCTGCACGGGAACTTGCCCGTGTAGGCGCGGTTGTACGCGACCCGGGCGATCTTGCCTAGGTCGTCGGCGTTGCCGGCCTCCGCCTGGGCCATGGAGGCGACGATCAACGCCTCGTACGGGCTGATCCCGCCCCGCTTCTCCTGCACCTGCTCGGCGAACTTCATCGCCTCGGTGACGCTGAGGAAGTTGTCGACCATGTCCTTGAGGATGCCCTCGGCGGTCGCGTTCGGCGCGATCTCGTAGGTGTCCGGGTAGAGGAAGCCCTCGATCGACTTGGTGACCTTCTTGCCGTCCCTGCGGACGAACCAGAAGTCCGGCACGCCGAGCGCCTCCGGGTCCTTGGCGGCGGCCTCGAACTCCTTGACCGGGATCTTGGTCTTGTCGGAGAGCAGCTTGTAGGTGTCCTTGGCGGTGCGGCCCTCGGGGATGGTCACCTGGTTGGTGACCTTGTTCTTCCGGTCGAGCAGCATGGCCAGCGCCTTCTCGGCGCTCATCTGCTTGCGCACCTTGTACAGGCCGGGCTGGATGTTCTTGCTGAGCGCGTTCGCCTCGGCCGCCTCGATGAAGGCCTTGGTGCTCTTCACCACGTCGGCGGCGACGAGGGTGTCGCCGATCTCGGCGATCAGCGCGCCCTGCTTCACCTCGACCATCGCCTGCCCGGTGCCGGAGCCGTCGTAGTCGGGGGTGACGAAGTAGTTCTGGACCCGGTCGAAGCCGTAGAAGGCGCCACCGCCGATGCCACCCAACAGGACGAGCGCCATCAACAGGGCGAAGATGGTCTTCCCCCGGCCACCGGACCTGCCCTTGCGTCGCTCGACGAAGCCGCGTCGGTGCCGGCCCTTCTCACCCCTCTCCGGCTCGTCGAACCCGAGGTCCAGATCGTCGATCATTCCGTCCGCCTCCGCTGCGCTTCCAGCCAGCTCTGCAGGATCTCGACCGCGGCGGCCTGGTCCACCACCGCGCGTTGGCGCTTTCCCCGGACGCCTCGCTCCGCCAGCCTACGAGACGCGACGACGGTCGACATCCTCTCGTCCGTGAGCGTCACCGGAACCGGCGCTATTACATCGGCCAAACGGTCCGCGTACGCCGTCACGTGGTGCGCCGCCGGACCGAGCTTACCGGCGAGGTTGACCGGAAGGCCGAGGACGACCTCCACCGCCTCGTGCTCGGCGACCAGCTGCGCCAGTTGCGTCATGTCGCTGGGCACCGCGTCGGGCGCCGCCGTCAGGTCCCGGGCGAGGGTGACCAGCGGGGTGGCCAGGATGCCGTGCGGGTCCGACCGGGCCACCCCGACCCGGACCTGCCCCACGTCCACGCCGAGCCGGACGCCCCGGGTCAACTCACCCACGGCGGACCACTTCCCCGGCGGAACGGGCCAGGGCGGACCGGGTCGGTCCGCCCTGGGTCGTTCCATGGTGCATGATCACGCCTCGGCGATCGCCTTCTCGACCGTGAGCAGCAGGTTCGGCGCTTCCGCCGCCGGCAGGCCGCCACCCTGGGCGACGTCCGGGCTGCCCCCGCCGCGGCCGGAGAACGCCGCCTTGACCAGGTCGTTGGCCGCGAGCCCACGACCCCGGGCCGCCGCGTTCACGGCCACCACCAGGGACGCCTTTCCGCTGGCGCGGGCTGCCACGGCCACCACCGCCGGCCGGGCCGGGTCGATCCTGCCGCGGATCTCCTGGGCCAGGGTCCGCACGTCGTTGCCGGCCGCGCCCTCCGGCGCCTCGGTGCCGACGTACGCCACGCCTCGGACGTCCTTCGCCTGCCCGGCGAGCGCCGCGGCGCCGCCCAGCACCAGCTGGGCCCGGAGCTTCTCCAGCTCCTTCTCGGCGTCGCGCAGCTGCGTCACGGTCTGCTCGACCCGGTCGGCCACCTGGTCGCCGGGCACCCGGAACAACTCCGCCAGCCGGGAGACCAGCAGGTGCTCGCGGGCCAGGAAGCCGAACGCGTCCATGCCGACCAGCGCCTCGATCCGGCGCACGCCCGAGCCCACCGACGCCTCGGAGAGGATCTTGACGAGGCCGAGCTGCGCCGAGCGGGCCACGTGGGTGCCGCCGCACAGCTCCCGGGCGTAGTCGCCGACCTCGACGACCCGGACCCGCTCGCCGTACTTCTCGCCGAAGAGCGCCATCGCGCCGATCCGGCGCGCCTCCTCCTGCGTGGTGATGAAGGCGTGCACCTCCAGGTCCGCCAGGAGCACCTCGTTGACCTGCTGCTCCACGTCGTGCAGCACGCTCGGCGCCACGCCGGTCGGAGTGTTGAAGTCGAACCGCAGCCGGCCCGGCGCGTTCAGCGAACCCGCCTGGGTCGCCGACTCGCCGAGGAAGTTGCGCATCGTCTGGTGCACCAGGTGCGTCGCGGTGTGCGAGCGGGAGATCGCCCGCCGCCGGCTCACGTCGATCTCCGCGTACCCGGTCTCCCCGGCGCGCACCTCGCCGCGCAGCACCCTGGCCCGGTGCACGATCAGCCCCGGCACCGGCTGCTGCACGTCGAAGACCTCGACCTGGCCGCCACCGACGGTGATCAGGCCCTGGTCCGGCTGCTGGCCACCGCCCTCCGCGTAGAACGGGGTGGTGTCCAGCACCAGCTCGATGGTGTCGCCCTCGACCGCCGCGCCCACCTGGGCACCGTCGGCGAGCACCGCGCGGACCCGGGACTCCCGGTTCAGCTCGGTGTAGCCGGTGAACTCGACCGCCCCGCCCGCGTCCAGCACCGACCGGTACGCCGACACGTCGGCGTGCCCGGTCTTGCGGGCCTGCGCGTCGGCCTTGGCCCGGTTGCGCTGGTCGGCCATCAGCCGGCGGAAGCCGTCGGCGTCCACCTGCAGGCCCTGCTCGGCGGCGATCTCCAGGGTCAGGTCGATCGGGAAGCCGTAGGTGTCGTGCAGCTGGAACGCCTTGTCGCCGGAGAGGGCCGGCTTGCCGGCCGACTTCGTCTCGGCGATGGCGGTGTCCAGGATCGTGGTGCCGGCGCGCAGCGTGGCCAGGAAAGCGTCCTCCTCGGCGTACGCGTACTGGGAGATCCGGTCGAACTCCTCCGCCAGCTCCGGGTACGACGGGGACATGCAGTCCCGGGCCACCGGCAGCAGCTCGGGCAGCGCCCGGTCCTGGTAGCCCAGCAGGCGTACCGCCCGGATCGCCCGGCGCATGATCCGCCGCAGCACGTACCCACGACCCTCGTTGGTCGGGGTCACCCCGTCGCCGATCAGCATCAGCGCGGTCCGCACGTGGTCGGCGACCACCCGCAGGCGTACGTCGTCGGGGTGCGACTCGCTGGCCACGTGCCCGGACCGGGCGCCGTACCGCTTGCCGGTCAACTCGGCCGCCCGGTCGAGGATCGGCCGCACCTCGTCGATCTCGTAGAGGTTGTCGACGCCCTGGAGGATGGAGGCCATCCGCTCCAGGCCCATGCCGGTGTCGATGTTCTTCGCCGGCAGGTCGCCCAGGATCGGGAAGCTCTCCTTGCCGGTGCCCGGGCCCCGCTCGTACTGCATGAAGACGAGGTTCCAGAACTCCATGTAGCGGTCCTCGTCGACCGCCGGGCCGCCCTCGCGGCCGTACTCCGGACCGCGGTCGTAGAACAGCTCCGAGCAGGGGCCGCACGGGCCGGGAATGCCCATCGACCAGAAGTTGTCGGCCTTGCCCCGCCGGACGATCCGCTCGGCCGGCACGCCCACCGACCGCCAGATCTGGAACGCCTCGTCGTCGTCGAGGTAGACCGTCGGCCAGATCCGCTCCGGGTCCAGCCCGTAGCCGCCCTCGGCGACCGGCTTGGTGACCAGCTCCCAGGCGAACGGGATCGCCCCGTCCTTGAAGTAGTCACCGAAGGAGAAGTTGCCGTTCATCTGGAAGAACGTGCCGTGCCGGCTGGTCTTGCCGACCTCGTCGATGTCCGGGGTGCGGATGCACTTCTGCACGCTGACCGCCCGCCGGTACGGCGGGGTCTGCTGCCCGAGGAAGTAGGGGACGAACTGCACCATGCCGGCGTTGACGAACAGCAGGTTCGGGTCGCTGATGGCGGGCAGCGGAGCGGACGGCACCACGGTGTGGCCGTTCGCCTCGAAATGGGCGAGGTACCGCCGCTTGATCTCCGCCGTCTTCATCGCTGGTGTTCCTCCGGAAAGATTTCTCGGTCGCCGATGCGCGGGTCCTCCCGCAGCTCGGCGAACTGGTCGTCGAACGCCTCGCCCCGGGCGAACGCCTCGTGGATCTCCTGCTCGCGCTCGGCCATCCCGACCCGTACGTCCTCCACGAAGCTACGCAGCGACTCGACCAGGCTGCCAGCGGATTCGGACAGTCCGCTCGCGATTCCGGCCGGGGTGTACGCCTGCGCGGTGCGGGTCGCCTTGCGGACCACCACCACGCCCACGGCCAGGCCGACGCCCAGCCAGAACAGTCGCCTCATGCTCTCATCCCTCCGGCTCGTCGCCGACCGGCTCAGCGGTTGCCGCGCCGCGCGGCACGGCGCTGCTGCTTGATGGTGTCGCGCACCTCACGCTCGGTCTCGGCGTGCCGGCGGGCCGAGGCGGCCCGGCGCACGCCGTACCCGAAGGCGGCCACCTTGACCAGCGGGTTGGCCGCGGCGGCGGAGACGACGGTCGCCAGGTTCGCCACGTTGGCGGTGACGTTCTGGGCGTGGCTGGTCATGGTGTCGACCTTGGCGAGCTGGAGGTTCACCCCGTCCAGCGAGGTCTGCACCTGCTCCAGGGCGGTGTTGGCGTTCTTCACCGTGGTGTTCACGTCCCCCAGCAGCGGGGTGGTCTGCTCGTTGATGTCGTTGATCATCCGGGTCGTGGCGTCCACGGTGTGCCGCAGGCGCAGGATCGGCACCGCCAGCACGAGCACCAGCATCAGGAACGCGCCGGCCGCGATCAGCGCAGCGATCTGTCCACCATCCACGCATGTCCTCCTCAAGCAGAGTTCCGGAACGAACGTCCGGAACGCGCGACCGTCTCCGGGCCCGCCGTCGCTCCGCGCCCCAGGAGGGGCCGGCGGGAGCGGGCGGGCACGCCAGCCCCAGACCCTACCGTCCGTGATGAAAACCGGCTCAGGACGGTGAGCGTGTCAGTTCCTCGAGCGGATCCTCGGTGAACGTCGGGAAGGGATCCTCACCGGTCAGCGACGGGTCCGTGCTCGGCTGCGGCCGGGTCCGTTCGTCGTCGATCGCGTTGCGGACCTTCACCGACACCAACGAGCCGGCACACGTCCCCGCAGCGGGCGACGCCTCGGTGGACGGCGGGACCGTCGACTCCCCGGCGGCCGGCGGCGCCGCGCAGGTCGGTTCGCGTACCCACAGGTCGAGGGTGAGCTCGTCCCGGCGCCAGCAGGTGTACCGGCCCTTCTCCTTCTGCTCCGGGCAGCGGCTGACCTGCCAGGGCTCCCAGCCGTCCTTGCGCAGCGCGGCCTCGTACACCCCGGCGGTCTCCTCCGGCGCGCGCTCCGACTCCACGGTGCGTTCCCGCAGCCGGCAGTCCTGCAGGCACCAGCGGCTGCCGCTGACGTTGTCAACCGTCTGCGCCGCCGCCCAGCCGGGCACGTCCAGCTCGTCGAGGGTGTTGAAGACCGGATCGCGGCTGAGCGTCCGGATGCCGAAGTAGAGCGGGATCGCGCCGAGCAGCACCACGCTGACCAGCACCAGGATGCCCAGGCGGAGCCGGCGCCGCTCGCGCATCTGCCGGCGCAGCTCGGAGCGGGCGCCCTGCAGCCCGCCGGCGCGCTCCTCCTCGTCGGGTCGGCCCACACCGCCGCCCGCCTCGGTGGCCGGTCGCGGACCGGCCGGCGGCACCACCGCCGCCGCGCGGACGACACCCACCGGCTCGCCCGGGCGCGGCGGGGCGGACCCGGTGCCGCCGGGCTCCGGCCGAGCGGGCTGCCGCTGCGGCCCGGTGGACCGGTCGGGGTGCTCGTCGGGGCGCAGGCCGGGGGCGGCCGCGCGGGCCACCGCCGGCTGGCCCGGGGCCCCGGCACGCGGCCCGGCCTCGGACTGCGGACCGCCCCGACGCGGGTCGTCGCCCGACGGTCGGGCGACGCCCGGACCGGCGCCGTCCGGGCGCACCGCCGCGCGGGCCGACCCGCCGGGGCGCGTTCCGGGCTGCTGCTCGGGGACGGCGGGACGGGGGCCGGACACCGCGCCGGTGCCGGCCGGGGACGCGCCGGGGCGCCCGCCCTGGGTGGGGGCGACCCCCCGGGCAGCGGCCTCCGGGCCGGCGGGACGGGCCCCCCGGCTCGGGTGCGGGCCATCGCCACGGGGACCCCGGACGGGTGCGGCCCCCTCAGCCCGGGCACCCCCGGTGGAGTGCGGAGCGTCGGCCCGCGGACCCGCCGACGGGTGCGGACCGTCGCCACGCGGGCGCCGGGCGGAGGTGGGGGCGTCGGGGTCGGGGTGCACTCCGTCCGGCCGGGCGGAGACCGGGCCGGACACGGGCGGGACCGCGCCGGGCCGGGCCGCTCCCCGCGCCGGACCCGGCTGACCGGGTACGCCCTCGCGGGGTGGGGCGGGGGGCTCGGCACCGGGGCGGGCCCGGCCCGCCGGGGCGGGACCACCACGACGGCCGGGAGCCGGCGTTCCCGGAGGCACCGCGCTACGACCGGACGAGGTCGAGCCGTCGAGGGTCGGCAGCGCCGGATCGGTGTGCGAGGTCCGGCCCGCCTGGCGCAGCCAGTCCGCCGGCCGTTCCGGCCGGTCACCGCGGGGCGTACCGCCGGGCGGGGTGGCCCGACGTCCGGTGCCGGGTTCGTCGGCGCGCGGCCGGCGTCGGCCTTCGGAGTCCCGTCCGGTGGGCACGGAGCCGGACGGGGTGGCGCCGGCGCCCGAGACGGGGGCGGTCGGCGGGACGGGTGCGGCGTTGCCGGTCGTCGGCACGGACGGGTCCGGCTCGGCGGCGCGGCGGCGACCGGTGGGCCGCTCCGGGGCCGCGCCCCGGCCGCCTCGGCGCGCGGCGGCACCCGGGCCCTCGCCGCCGGTCGGCTCCGCCGCGGCGCGGCGACCCCGGCCGACACGCGGCTCGGGGGCCGCCGGATCCGGGCGGGGTGCGCCGCTGACCGGCGTCGGGGGACGGGGCCCGCCGCTCACCGGCGTCTGGTCGGGGCGTGGGCCGCCGCTGACCGGGTTCGGGTAGGCCGGGTCCGGCGGGAAGGCCGCTCCGCGACGAGCCGGGTCGGTGGTGTCGGCCGAGCGGCGGGCGCCCTCGCGGGGCACGGTGCGGCGTCCGGAGGCGGGGCCGGCGGCTCGGGGGTCGGGTGCCGACGCCTCGGGGTCGGGGGCGGGCCAGCCGGACGGCGACTGTCCGGCGCCGGCGGCCCGGGGCGCCTGGGCGCGGGCTGCCGTGCCGCCACCGGCACCGGAGACGGGGGCGCCGGTGGCGTCCGGCTGGGGTCGTTCGGGCCCCCGCTGACCGGGGCGCGCCGTGGCCGCCGGGCCGGGCCAGGCACCCTCGCCGGGGCGAGGACGCTGTTCGGGGGCGGCGGGCCAGCCGCCACGTACCGGCGGGGTGGCCTGCGGAACGCCCGCGCGCGCCGCGGGCGGCCCGTCGGCGCGCGCCGGGCGGGGGCCGTCCGGGCCCGGACCGACGACCGGGCCAACGCGGGCCGGCCCGCCGTCCGGGCGCGGCCCGGCGGACCCGGGACGCGGGGCGGCGGGTGCGGCCGGCGCGTCGGCGCGCGGGGCGGCGGCACGGCCGGGTTGCTGCGCGTCGGCGCGCGGCGCGGCGGCACGGCCAGGCGGCGGCCCGTCGGGGCGCGGAGCGGCGGCACGGCCGGGTGGCGGCCCGCCGGCGCGCGGGGCGGCGGCACGGCCGGGTGGCGGCGCGTCGGGCCGCGGCCCGCGGGCGGGCGGCGGGCCGTCCGGGCTGGGTGCGCCCGGTGCCGGCCGGGGACCGGCGGGCGGCGTGGCCGGGCCACGGCCGCCGGCGGGTGCGGGCGGCGTCGGGCGGGCCGGCTCACCGTCCGGGCCGAGTTCGCCCCGCTGCTGCTTGGCGCTACGCAGGTCGTCGATCCAGCCGAACTCCTCGCCGGCCGGCTCCGGCGACGGCTCCTCGGCCCGGCCCCGGCCCCAGCGGCGTCCCTTGGCGCGAGAGTCACGCCGCTCGTCGGGACCGTCCTGCGGTCGCTCCCCACCTCGCGATGTCACTGCTGACCCTCCCCGACGACGGCGTCGCCGTCTTCATCCGCCCCACCGGCGTGCCCCGCACCCGACGGGTGGCGGCCGTTGACCGCCACCGGCGTCGATTCGTCGGGGCGCGGCGCCGGGGCGGACAGCCCCCGGACGATCCGGCGCAGCAGCGGCAGCCGGGCGGCTACCGACCGCTCCGCACCGTGCCCGCTGGGCCGGTAGTAGTCGGTCCCGACGAGATCGTCGGGAGCGTACTGCTGAGTGACCACTGCGCGCTGGTCGTCGTGCGGGTAGCGGTATCCCGTGCCGTGCCCGAGTCCCCGCGCGCCGGCGTAGTGGGCGTCGCGCAGCCCGCGCGGCACCGGGCCGCCCCGGCCGGCCCGCACGTCGGCGATGGCCGCGCCGATGGCGGTGGTGGCCGAGTTCGACTTCGCGGCGGTGGCCAGGTGGATCACCGCCTGGGCCAGGTTGAGCTGGGCCTCGGGCAGGCCGACGTACTCCACGGCGTGGGCGGCGGCGGTGGCCACGCCCAGCGCGGTCGGATCGGCCATCCCGACGTCCTCGCTCGCGAAGATCACCAATCGGCGGGCGATGAACCGGGCGTCCTCGCCGGCGACCAGCATCCGGGCCAGCCAGTGCAGCGCCGCGTCCACGTCCGAGCCGCGCATGCTCTTGATGAAGGCGCTGGTCACGTCGTAGTGGGCGTCGCCGTCCCGGTCGTAGCGGACCGCCGCCACGTCGACCGCCTGCTCGGTGGTGGCCAGGTCGATCCGGCCGGTACCGGTGGCCACCGCCGAGGCCGCCGCGGCTTCCAGCGCGGTCAGCGCCTTGCGGACGTCGCCGCCGGCGAGGCGTACCAGGTGGTCCTCGGCCTCGGTGTCGAGGGTGAGCGCGCCGCCCAGGCCGCGCTGGTCGGCGACCGCGCGGCGCAGCAGGCCGCGCACGGCCGCGTCGTCCAGCGGCTGGAGGGTGAGCAGCACGCAGCGCGACAGCAGCGGGGAGATTACCGAGAAGTACGGGTTCTCCGTGGTCGCCGCGAGCAGGGTGACCGTCCGGTCCTCCACCGCCGCGAGCAGGGAGTCCTGCTGGGTCTTGCTGAACCGGTGCACCTCGTCGATGAAGAGCACGGTCTGCGGTCCGCCGGCGCGGCGCTGCCGGCGGGCGGTGTCGATGACCGCCCGGACGTCCTTGACCCCGGCGGAGAGCGCCGACATGGCGACGAACCGGCGGTCGGTGGCCCGGGCCACCAGGTGCGCGATGGTGGTCTTGCCGCTGCCCGGCGGCCCCCACAGGATGACCGACATCGGGGCCCCGCCGCCGACCAGCTGGCGCAGCGGCGCACCGGGCGCGAGCAGGTGGTCCTGCCCGACCAGCTCGTCGATGCTGGCGGGGCGCATCCGGACGGGCAGGGGCGAATCCTCCCCGACCGCCGTGAAGCCGTCGACACCGCTCGGACCCGCGGGGGCGCTGGGCGCCGCGGCGGGTTCACCGAGGGAGAAGAGGGCGTCGGAGTCCATCACGAAGACAGTACCGGGCTCGGCCCGCTGCGCCGGAATCGCGCCGCGGGCCGAGCCCGTCCTGATCCGTTGCGGTCAGCCGCGACCCGGCCGCCGACCGCGGTACCAGCGACCGCCGCCGCCACCGCCCGGGCCTCGGCCGACCCCGGCGAGGTAGAGGGAGAGCAGCAGCAGGCCCAGCATCAGCAGGGTGTGCACGTTGAAGAGGTCGGGGGCGCCGAAGTTGGTGTCCAGCAGATCGATCAGCAACGCGAAGCCGAATACGATCGCGGCGAGAATGGCGAGCATCGTTGTCCTCCGGTGGGGGTTCCCAGTAGGTCAGCGCGGGATGTACCCAATCGGTCGGCTCGTCAATCTCCACCGTGGAATGGGCTGCGCCCGGGCCGCGTTCTAGGCTGGGCGGGTGATCATGGCCGACCAGGAGTTGACGGGCCGCGCGGCCCTCCTCGCCGCCACCGACCACCATCCGTACGCGCGGCACGCGCTGTGGCGGGGCGCGGAGCCCCGCGGCTGGCGGCGCGACGGCGCGGTGGCCTGGTTGCTGTCGTCCGGGCCGGGCCCGGCGGGCGGCGCGATCGGGGCGCCGGGGCCGGCGATGGACGTCTTCACCGACCTCGCCGCCGCCGGCGCGGTCGGCGCCGGGCAGTGGCTGCACCTGCCCCGGACCAGCCCGGAAGCCCTCGGCGGCCGGCTGACCGTGGCCCGGCACGACGAGTGGGACTTTCTCTGGACCACCACCGCCCCACCACGCCAACCGGATGAGGACCGGGTGGTACGCCTGGCGAGGCCGACCATCCGGCGCTGGGCGCGCTGATCGAGTCGTCCTTCCCCAGCACCACCTCGCGCCCCGGCGACCCGCGCATCGTCGACTGGTACGGCATCCGTGACGGCGACCGGCTCGTCGCCTGCGGCGCGGACCGCAGCCGGGGCGACGTCGGCTTCCTGGCCGGGCTGACCGTGGCGCCGGACCGGCGGGGCCGGGGCCTCGGCGCGGCCCTGACCGCCGGGATGGCCCGGGCGCTGGCCGCCCGCTACGACCACGTGGCGCTCGGCGTCTACACCGACAACGTGGGGGCGATCCGGCTCTACCGGCGGCTCGGCTTCACCGGCACCCTCGCCCGCAGTTCGGTGCACCTGGCCTGAACCGGGACGCCGGCGGCCCGCCGCTCCGGTCGGCAGTGGAGACGGCCGGCCCGGTCGGCGCCGGAGGCGGTCGGCCCGGTCGGCGCCGGAGGCGGTCGGCCCGGTCGGCGCCGGAGGCGGTCGGCCCGGTCGGCGCCGGAGGCGGTCGGCCCGGTCGGCCTGATACCTCAGAGGTATCAAGATGCCTCTGAGGTATCAGGCTCGGATGGAGGTCCGCCGCGACCGCAGATGGCGCGACGATCGGTCAGCGGACGGGCGCCGCCTCCCCGCCCCCGGGTCCGGCCGCCGGGACCGCCGCCTGACCGTCGGCCACCGGGCCGAAGTCGCCGGTCGGCCCGACCACACCGGGCTCGGCGGTGGACCCGGCCGCGCTCGATGCGGCCGTCGGCCCGACGACGTCCGGCCCGGCCGGGTCGGGGTCCGTCGCCGCGCCGGCCGCGCGCCCGGCGCGCCAGGCCGGCAGGTAGAGCGGGGCGGCCACGGCCAGCACCACGCCGCCCACCAGCATGGCCGTGGTGACGCTGTGGGTGTCGGCGAGGGCGGTGAGCAGCACCGCGCCGATCGCGAAGCCGGGCTGCCCGACCATCGAGTTCAGCGAGATCACGCTGGGTCCGGTACGGCCCGTCGACCTGCCGGTGCAGCAGACCGGTGTGCAGCGGGTTCGAGGCGCCGTGCACGGTGTAGCAGGCCAGGTAGGCGACCAGCACGCCGACCGGGCCGGCGAACAGCCCCATGCCGACCACCGTCACGCCCTGGACGATCCGCAGCAGCGCGGCGGCGGGCGCGGCGCCCAGCCAGCGCAGCAGCAGCGGGGTCAGCGCCGCGCCCGCCGCCGCGGTGAGCCACGCCGCCGAGCTGGCCGGCCCGAGCAGCGCCGCCGCCCGCTCGGGATTGCCGACCACCTCGGCGAGGCGGACCGGCAGCAGCGACTCGAACGTCACCATGCCGAAGCCCCAGAACAGCTCGACGGCGACCAGGGCGAGCAGCACCCGGGAGCGGCGCAGCAGGCCGAAGGCCTGGCCCACCATCCGGGGCGCCTCGACGACGGAGGCGCGCAGCGCGCCGGCGCCCTTGGCCGGGCCGGTCTCGACCAGCAGGAGCAGCAGGGCCGCCAGGGCCACCGCCTGCAGGGCGATGGCGACCAGGACCGGCACGGTGAGGGCGCTGACCGGCCCGACCGGGCCGAGGGCGATCAGGCCACCGCTGAGCAGCGCCCCGGCCGCGATGGTCACGCCGGAGACGGTGCCGGCGAAGCCGAGGCCGGCCTCGTACTCGGCCTTGGGGTCGGCGGCGAGGGTGGCGTCGACGTACCAGGACTCCAGGGGGCCGCTGTCGAGCGCCCGGTAAACGCCCTGCAACGCCCAGACCAGGAAGAACAGCGCGAAGGAGTCGGCTACCGCGAAGAGCCCGAGCGAGACCAGGCTCAGCGTCCAGGCGGCGACCAGCACGGGCTTACGGCCGAGGGCGTCGGCCAGGCCGCCGGTGGGCAGCTCCAGCGCGAGCACCACCAGCCCCTGCGCGATGGAGACCAGGCCGATCTCGGACAGCGACAGGCCGCGTTCCTGCATCAGCAGGATCATCACCGGGATCGTCAGACCGGTGGGCAGCCAGCGCAGGCCGTAGAGGGTGAGGTAGCGGAACCGGACCTGGCGTACGGACAGCGCGCTCATCGCCGGCCCTCCAGCATCGGGTAGCCGGCGAGGAAGAGGTGCACCGGCTCGGCGCCGGGCGCGGCCGGGTCCGCCTCGTCGTGGTACCGCTGCATGACCTGCCACACCTCGGCCTTCAGCGCCTCCATCCGGTCCGGCGGGATGACCATGAAGATGTCGCCCATGCCGAAGGCGTCCCGCCAGGCCGGCGACCACTCGCGCTCGACGGCCAGCCACTGCTCGGCCCGCTCGACCAGCAGGCGTACCTGGTCGCCGTGGATCCACTGGATCGCCGCCCGGGCGTCCGGGTCGTCGTCGAAGTCGGTTGGCTCCCAGCTGGTGACGTCGTGCGCGGCCTGCCACCAGCGCTGCCGCCCGCTGCCCCGGTCGGGGTCCTCGGCGACCAGCCCGACCTCGGCGAGCTGGCGCAGGTGGTAGCTGGTCGCGCCGGTGTTGGTGTCGAGCAGCTCGGCCAGCGTCGTGGCGGTGGCCGGCCCGGTCGTGCGCAGCGCGCCGAGCAGTCGCATCCGCAGCGGGTGCGCCAGCACCCGGACCTGCCGGTGGTTGAGCCGGACCTCACGTGGTGCGGCGGCGTTCTCGTCGTTCCCCATGACTGCACAATATCTGTGCACACTTTCTCTGCACAATAGCTGTGCAGAGAAAGTGTGCGTCAGCGTGGCGGGAGCGGGTCGGGGTCAGGCCGCGAGGAGTTCGGTGACGCCGCGCAGCCGGGTCCGCAGCAGCGCGGCGGCGCGCGAGGAGTCCAGCCGTACGTCGGTGGGGCGGACCACCCCGGCGGCCGTACCCGTGGTGGTCTTCATGCCGGCCGGGTCCAGCCCGAACCGGTCGGCCACCAGCAGCCCGAGCCCGGTCCGGCTGACCGCCTCCGGACCGGCGACGTTGAGCGGGCCGGCGTAGTCGCCGTCGACCAGTTCGAGGACGGCGTCGGCCAGGTCGGTGACGTCGACCGGGCAGCGCAGCTCGTCGGTGAAGAGGGTGGCCCGGCCGGCGATCGCGTCCCGGCAGAGCTGGATCTGCTTGCTCCCCTCCCCCACGATCAGCGAGGTCCGCACCAGCACGGCGCTCGGGTCGATCGCCCGCACGGCGGTCTCCGCCGCCGCCTTCGCCGCCCCGTACGGGTAGATCGGGGTGGGCGGTTCGTCGTCCAGATAGGGCGTCGGGCGCCCGGCGTGCAGCGCGTCGCTGGACAGGTGCACCAGCCGCACCCCCGCCTCGGCCGCCGCGTACGCGACGTGCGCCGCGCCGTCGGCGGTGACCGCCCAGTCGTCGTAGCGGTACGG
Source organism: Micromonospora purpureochromogenes (assembly GCF_900091515.1). NCBI lineage: Bacteria > Bacillati > Actinomycetota > Actinomycetes > Micromonosporales > Micromonosporaceae > Micromonospora > Micromonospora purpureochromogenes. Next base: position 4,654,573 of record NZ_LT607410.1, read on the forward strand.
GGTGCCCACCACGGCGGTCGGCCGGACCGCCGCGACCAGCCGGCGCACCGCCTCCCGGTCGGTCACGTCGAGCTGCCGGGTCGCCAGGCCGGGCAGCTCGACCGGGTTGGCGTGCCAGGTGCCCACCACCGGCCGGCCCGCCGCGACCGCGCGCCGGCAGATCTCCCCGCCCAGGAAGCCACCGGCTCCCACCACGAGCAGCGTCATCGCGTCCCCCGTCTCCCCGGCCCCGCCGACCGTCGCCCGCCCCAGGCGACGAAACGACCGAGAGGTCCACGCCATCATGGCGCAGACCTCTCGGTGACGGGGGTCGGGTCAGACCGGGTCGGCCACCGGGGCGGCCGGGCCGGCGGTGCCGGCGTGCACGCCCGTCGGCGCCTTGGGCTTGGCGTCGATGCCGGCCTCGGTGCGCTGCTGGGCGGTGATCGGCGTCGGCGCGCCGGTCAGCGGGTCGAAGCCGCCCCGGGTCTTCGGGAAGGCGATGACCTCGCGGATGGAGTCCGCGCCGGCGAGCAGCATGCAGACCCGGTCCCAGCCGAACGCGATGCCGCCGTGCGGCGGGGCGCCGTACTTGAAGGCCTCCAGCAGGAAGCCGAACTTGTCCTGCCCCTCCTCCGGGGTGATGCCGAGCAGGTCGAAGACCCGCTTCTGCACGTCGCCCCGGTGGATACGGATCGAGCCGCCACCGATCTCGTTGCCGTTGCAGACGATGTCGTACGCGTAGGCCAGCGCCCGGTCCGGCGCCTCCTCGAAGCGATCCACCCACTCGGCGTTCGGGGAGGTGAACGGGTGGTGCACGGCCGTCCAGCCGCCCTCGTCGGTGCGCTCGAACATCGGCGCGTCGACCACCCAGCAGAACGCCCAGGCGCTCTCGTCGATCAGGCCGGCCCGCTTGGCGATCTCGATCCGGGCCGCGCCGAGCAGCTCCTGCGCCTCGCGGGTGTTGGTGCTGGCGGCGAAGAAGACCGCGTCGCCCGGCTTGGCGCCGACGGCGTCGGCGAGCCCGCCCAGGTGCTCGGCGGAGAGGTTCTTCGCCACCGGGCCGCGCGCCTCGCCGGTCTCGGCGTCGAGCACCACGTACGCCAGGCCCCGCGCGCCGCGCGCCTTGGCCCAGTCCTGCCAGCCGTCCAGCTCCTTGCGGCTCTGCGCGGCACCGCCCGGCATGACCACCGCGCCGACGTACCCGCCGGCGTCGATCGCGCCGGCGAAGACCCGGAACTCGGTGCCGCGCAGGTAGTCGGTCAGCTCGGTCAGCTCGACGCCGTAGCGCAGGTCCGGCTTGTCGGAGCCGTACCGGGCCATCGCGTCGTGCCAGGTGATCCGCGGGATCGGCCGGGAGATCTCGTGCCCGGCCAGGTCCTTCCAGAGCGCCGACACGATCGCCTCGCCGAGGTCGATCACGTCGTCCTCGGTGACGAAGGACATCTCGATGTCGAGCTGGGTGAACTCCGGCTGCCGGTCGGCGCGGAAGTCCTCGTCGCGGTAGCAGCGGGCGATCTGGTAGTACCGCTCCATGCCGCCGACCATCAGCAGCTGCTTGAACAGCTGCGGCGACTGCGGCAGCGCGTACCAGCTGCCGGGCTGGAGCCGGACCGGCACCAGGAAGTCGCGGGCGCCCTCGGGGGTGGACCGGGTCAGCGTGGGGGTCTCGATCTCCAGGAAGTCCCGCTCGTGCAGCACCCCCCGGGCGAGCTGGTTGGCGCGCGAGCGCAGCCGCATCGCGTTGGCCGGGCCGCTGCGCCGCAGGTCCAGGTAGCGGTACTTGAGCCGGATGTCGTCGCCGGCCTCGACCTGGTCGTCGACCGGCAGCGGCAGCGGGGCCGCCTCGGAGAGCACCTCCAGCTCGGTGGCGGTCACCTCGATCTCGCCGGTGGGCAGCTCCGGGTTCTCGTTGCCCTCGGGCCGGCGGGTCACCTCGCCGGTGACCCGGACGCAGAACTCGTTGCGCAGCGCGTGCGCGTCCTCCTCGCGGAAGACCACCTGGACGACGCCGGAGCCGTCGCGCAGGTCGACGAAGATGACACCGCCGTGGTCGCGCCGGCGGGCCACCCACCCGGCGAGCGTCACCGTGGTGCCGGCGTCCGTCGCGCGCAGGCTGCCGGCGTCATGGGTACGGATCACGACTTGCGTCTCCTCATCTGCGGTACACCTCTGCCCTCCGCATTCTGTCAGGCGGCCCGGTCACCCGATGCCACCGGGCGCGGTTGCCACCGCCGGCGGCACGCCCCGGTCGCGGTCCGCCCGCGTACGGTGTGGCGGGTGCGCGCCGTACCCCGTTGGGCCCTGCTCTCGTCCGCCGCCGCCCCGGTCTTCCTGATCGGCGGCTGGACCCTCGCGGCGAGCCGCCAACCGGGCGGCTTCGACCAGGTCGGCGGCACGATCAGCGCGCTGGCGGCCCTCGACGCCGCGGACCGCTGGATCATGACCGTCGGCCTGCTCGGCCTGGGGCTGTGTCACTGCCTGACCGCGGCGGGGCTGCGCCCGCTCCGTCCCGCCGGCCGGCTGCTGCTCGCGCTCGGCGGGGTCGCCACCCTCGCCGTGTCGGCCTTCCCGCTGCCGGTGCAGCGGGGATCCTCCACCGCGCACGGCCTCAGCGCCGCGGTCGCGTTCGGCGCGCTCGCGCTCTGGCCGGCCCTGTCCGCTCACCGGCGCCGGGTACCCGCCGGCGCCGCCGGCCTGTCGGCCCGTCGGGGTACGGCCGCCGGGGCGCTGCTGCTGGCTCTGGTCGGCTGGTTCGTGGTGGAGTTGAGCAGCGGCGGCGCCCGGATCGGGCTGGCCGAGCGGGTGGCCGCCGGCGCGGAGGCGCTCTGCCCGCTGCTGGTGGTGCTGGCCCTCAGTCGGAGTCGGCGAGCAGCAGGTGGTGCACCCGCACCGGCCCCTCGGTGAGCCCCCGGGCCCGCTCCTCCACGGCCTGGTCGGCAGCGGCACCCAGGCGGACGCGGGCGCCTCGGCGGGTGTCGCGGCGGCGTTCACCGGGCGGAACGTACCCCGGTCGGGGGCGGTCAGTCCGCCGGTCGACGCAGCCGGTGGCCGGTACGCGCGGAGCGGGCCGCCGGTCGCCCGGCGGCCCGCACGGCGAGCGGTGGATCAGTAGACGCTGACGCCGTAGACGCTCAGCGCCTCCTTGACCGGCTGGAAGTAGGTGGTGCCGCCGGTGGTGCAGTTGCCGCTGCCGCCGGAGGTGAGGCCCAGGGCGGTGCTGCCGGCGAAGAGGGAGCCGCCGCTGTCGCCGGGCTCGGCGCAGACGCTGGTCCGGATCAGACCATAGACCGACCCCTCGGCGTAGTTCACCGTGGCGTTGAGCGCCTGCACAGAGCCGCCGCGCACCCCGGTGGTGCTGCCGCTGCGGCGCACCGACTGGCCGACGTACGCGTCACCCGCGCCGGTGATGTCCTGCGAGGTTCCGTTGTAGAGGTAGACGCTGCCGGGGTGCGACAGGCTGGTGTTGCTGTACCGGACGATGCCGTAGTCGTTGCCCGGGAAGCTGGTGCCCGCACGCGGACCGATGTAGGTGGTCTGGCTGGAGTTGGTGTACCAGCTCGACGAGATGTTGGTGCAGTGACCGGCGGTCAGGAAGTAGTACGTGCCGGCGCTGTTGCGCACGTTGAAGCCGAGCGAGCAGCGACCGCCGCCGCCGGCGTAGATCGCCTGGCCACCGTTGATGCGGGTGCTGAGCACGCCGGCCTCGGCCTCGATCCGGACCGCGCCACCGGTGCGGGCGGCGGCGGCCTTGACCTGATCCAGCTTGGCGCCGGTGACGGTGCTGTCGACGGAGACCACCACCTGGTTGGTGGCGGGGTCGGTCCACCAGGCGGTGCCGGGGATCTTCGCGGACCGCTCCAGCTCGGCGGTGGCGGCCTTCAGCGTGGCGGCGCCCCGGGTGACGAGCTTCGGGGTGGCGCCGGCCGCGCGGACCTGGCGGGCGGCGGCGGCGTCGGTGACGGCGACAACCATGGCGCCGCTGGCGTCGGCGTACGCGCCGGCGGCACGGTCGCCGAGGCGGTCGGCCAGGCTGGCCGCGGCGTCGGGGGAGGCGGGCGAGGCGGGGGCGGCCTGGGCGGGGGCGCCGAGCAGCGCGCCGGTGGCCAGGGTGCCGGCCATGGCGACGGCGGCGATGCGGCGGAGCGATGACCTCGTGGGTCGCATGTAACAACCTCCGGAAGGGGGTGACGGGTCGCGTCACGTCAACGCGCCCGGGGACAACCCGGCCGACCTGGGGAAACCGGCCGAGTGACTGAAGTATTCACATATTTAAGATCCTAAGCAAGACATGACTTTGCCCGAATTCACCCCGCCGCCCCATGTAACCCTGAAGCAACATTGTGGACACAGAAAGTGGTCTATACGATCTGGCCACCGCAGCACGCCGGCACCCGTGTGATCCGGAGGCCACCATGACCCTCGTCCGACGCGCGCTGGCGGCTCTCGCCGGCGCCACCGCCCTCGTCCTGCTCGCCGCGACCCCCGCCGTCGCCGACCCCGGCCCGCCGCCGAACTCGATGGCCAGCCTCGGCGACTCCATCACCCGCGGCTTCAACGCCTGCGGCTGGTACGTGGACTGCACCTCACGGTCGTTCAGCACCGGCGACTACTCCACGGTGAACAGCCACTACCTGCGCATCCGCGCGGTCAACCCGACCATCCAGGGCCGCAACCTCAACGACGCCCGCAGCGGCGCCAAGTCCGCCGACATGTACGGCCAGGCCGGCACCGCGGTCGGCCAGGGCGTCGGGTACGTCACGATGCTGATCGGCGCCAACGACGCCTGCACCAGCTCGGAGTCGACGATGACCCCGGTGGCCACCTACCGGGCGAACATCGACAGCGCGCTCGCCCGGCTCAGGGCCGGCCTGCCCAACGCCAGGGTCCTCCTGGTCAGCGTGCCGGACATCTACCGGCTCTGGTACGTCGGCAAGGGCAGTGGCAGCGCCCGTACCGCCTGGTCGACCTTCGGCATCTGCCAGTCGATGCTGGCCAACCCGACCTCCACCGCACAGGCCGACGTCGACCGCCGGGCCCGGGTCCGGCAGCGGGTGGTCGACTTCAACACCCAGCTCGCCCAGGCCTGCGCCGCGTACGGCTCGAACTGCGACTTCGACGACAACGCGGTGTTCAACTACCCGTTCGCGCTGAGCCAGGTCTCCACCTGGGACTACTTCCACCCCAACACCAGCGGCCAGGCGGTGCTGGCCAGCGTCTCGTACGCCAACGGCTTCGGCTGGTAGCACCGGTGTCCCGACGCGCGGGCGGCGCGGCCGTCCGCGCGCCGGGGCGCGCCCGCCGCGGATCCGACGCGGACTCGACGGAACGCCACCCGGCGGCGGGTCAGTCGACGCGGCGGCGGGCGCCCGGACCCGGCCGGGGCAGCACGTCGCGCGGGTCGGCCACCTCGTGCCCCTCGGCGCAGCGCAGTTCGACCCGGAGCTCCGCCCCGCAGTCGCGGTGCCCGACGCTGAGCGGGGCGCCCTCGGGGTCGGCCAGGTAACGGTCCCCCCAGCCGAGCACCGCCACCAGCACCGGCCACAGGTCGAGGCCCTTCTCGGTCAGCCGGTACTCGTGGCGCAGCCGGCTGCCCGGCTCCCGGTACGGCTCGCGGCGCAGCACGCCCTGCTCGACCAGGGTGGCCAGCCGGGTGGTCAGCACCTGTCGGGGGATGCCGGTACGGACCCGCATGTCGTCGAAGCGGCGGACGCCGTTGAAGACCTCGCGGAGCACCACCAGGGTCCACCGTTCACCGAGGATCGCCATCGCCCGGGCGATGGTGCAGTTCTCCACCGACCAGTCCAGTGCCGCGGGTCTCATGCCCACCAGGCTAGGTCTGATTGACAGACTCAGCAACGTGCTGCCAGGCTGAGTCCATGACTCAGACGCAGGACCCGGCGCGCAGCCGTACCTTCTCCTGGTCGGACCCGGTGGCCGGCGCCGCGCACGTGGGCCGCCGCAGCGGCCTGGAGCTGCTCCGCGCGATGATCGCCGGCGAGCTCGCCGCGCCGCCGATCATGCACCTGATCGACATGGCCCGGATGGAGGCCGACGAGGGCCGGGTCGCGGTCGAGCTGGTCCCGCAGGAGTTCCACTACAACCCGCTCGGCACCGTGCACGGCGGGGTGATCTCCACCCTGCTGGACACCGCCGCCGCGTGCGCCGTGCACACCACGCTGCCCGCCGGCGTCGGCTACACCTCGCTGGACCTGAACGTGAAGTTCCTGCGCCCGGTGACCGTCGCCAGCGGCATGCTGCGGTGCGAGGGCACCGTCCTGCAACGCGGCCGGCGCACCGCCCTGGCCGAGGCGCGCCTGACCGACGCCCAGGGCCGCCTCATCGCCCACGCCACCTCGAGCTGCCTGCTCTTCCCCCTGGACACCCCCGCCTGACCCACCCACCCCGACGCCCCCGCCCACCCAGCCCCGCCCACCGGAGCGGCCCACACCGAGCCGCCCACGCCGAGCCGCCCACACCGAGCCGCCCACGCCGAGCCGCACTTTCAGAGAAAGCGTGGCCATTCCGCCCGCCATGGCCACGCTTTCTCTGAAAGAGCGGCCACGGCAAGGCGGGTGAGGTCGGGGGGCGGGGGGCGGGGGGGTGTCAGGCGCGGGTGGCGAGGCGGGCCTCGCGGGCGGCGCGCTTCTCCTCGAAGCGGGACGCGGCCCGCTCCAGGTCGTCGAGGTGGCCGGCGATCTGGTCGCGGGCGGCCTCGCCGTCGGCGTCCAGGCCGGTGACGTTGAAGACGTCCCACTGGCGCAGCACCGGCTGCACCACGTCGTCGCGGTGCTGGCGCAGGTCGTAGATGCCGGCCAGGGCGATCGCCACCGACTTGCGGGCGAAGCCCTCGATGCCGACGCCGGGCATCTGGAAGTCGGCCACCACGTCGGCGACCGCCCGCATCGCCTGGCTCGGGGCCAGCTCGAAGGCCGCACCGAGCAGGTTGCGGTAGAAGACCATGTGCAGGTTCTCGTCGGCGGCCACCCGGGCCAGCAACGCCTCGCAGGCCGGGTCGCCGGTGACCCGGCCGGTGTTGCGGTGCGAGATGCGGGTGGCCAGCTCCTGGAACGACACGTACGCCAGCGAGTGCAGCACCTCGTCGCCGTGCACGTTCTCGTAGCCGGCCGACATGTGGGTCATCCGGGCCCGTTCCAGGGCGACCGGGTCCACCGCCCGGGTCACCGTCAGGTAGTCCCGGATCGCGGTGCCGTGCCGACCCTCCTCGGCGGTCCACCGGTGCACCCAGGTGCCCCACGCCCCGTCCCGGCCGAAGAGGCTGGCGATCTCGTGGTGGTACGAGGGCAGGTTGTCCTCGGTCAGCAGGTTGACGATCAGTGCGGTGCGGGCCACGTCGGGAATCGTCGAGTCCGACTCCGACCACGGCTCGCCGCCGAGCGGCCCGTCGAACGTACGTCCCTCGCTCCACGGGACGTACTCGTGCGGGAACCACTCCTTGGCGATCGACAGGTGGCGGTCGAGGTTCTTCTCCACCACGGCTTCGAGTTCGAGGAGCAGGGCGGTCTGACTCAGCGGGGCGGTGCTCATGCGGATCTCCCTACGGTGGCGTAACTTACGCTACCGTAGGGCCCCGCGAGCCTACGCGCGAGTAGTACCTCACCTGACCAGCGGTTTGAGGTCCTCCCGGGGTGGGGTCCACTCCCCCGCCGCGGCGGCGATCTGCTCGCCGGACCGGATGTCCTTCACCTCGTCCGCCGCCCCCTCCGCGCCCGGGAACCAGACGTACGGGATGCCGCGCCGCTCGGCGTACCGGATCTGCTTGCCGAACTTCGCCGCGCTCGGCGACACCTCGGTCGGCACCCCGCGGGAGCGCAGCGCCTCGGCGACCCGGTTGCTGGCCGGACGCGCGTCCTCGCTGGTGACCGCGACCAGCACGCAGGTCGGCACGGTCCGGGAGACCGAGAGCGCGTCGGCGCCGAAGAGCAGCCCGAGCAACCGGGTCACCCCGATCGAGATGCCCACCCCCGGGAAGCTGACGTTCCCCGAGCTGGCCAGGTTGTCGTAGCGACCGCCGGAGCAGATCGAGCCGAACCGCTCGTAGCCGATCATCTGCGTCTCGTAGACGGTGCCGGTGTAGTAGTCCAGCCCGCGGGCGATGCGCAGGTCGGCCACGCAGAGCCCCGGCGAGTGCGCGGCGGCGGTCTCCACCACGGCGACCAGTTCCTCGATCCCCTCGTCGAGCAGCGGGTCGCTCACCCCGAGGGCGCGCACCGCGTCGGCGAACGAGGCGTCCGGCGCGGAGATCTCGGCCAGCGCCAGGCACGCCTTGGCCTGCGCCTCGCTCGCCCCGGCCGTCTCGGCCAGCAGCTCGGCGACCCGGGCCGGACCGATCTTGTCGAGCTTGTCGACCGCGCGCAGCGCCGCCTCCGGGTCGGTCAGCCCGACACCCCGGTAGAAGCCCTCGCAGATCTTGCGGTTGTTGACCTGGATGCGCACCGGCGGGATCGGCAGCGAGCGCAGCGCGTCGCCGATCACCAGCGGCATCTCCGCCTCGTAGTGCGGGGCCAGGGTGTCCCGGTCGACGATGTCGATGTCGGCCTGGAGGAACTCGCGGTAGCGCCCCTCCTGCGGGCGCTCGCCCCGCCACACCTTCTGGATCTGGTAGCGGCGGAACGGGAACTGCAGCTTGCCGGCGTTCTCCAGCACGTACCGGGCGAACGGCACGGTCAGGTCGAAGTGCAGGCCGAGCGCGTCGTCGCCGGCCGGACCATCGGTGTCGGCCTGCAACCGGCGCAGCACGTAGACCTCCTTCGAGGTCTCCCCCTTGCGCAGCAGCTGGTCCAGCGGCTCGACCGAACGGGTCTCCAGCGGCGCGAAGCCGTACAGCTCGAAGGTGGCCCGGATCCGGTCGAGCACGAACTGCTCGATCATCCGCTGGCCGGGCGTCCACTCCGGGAAACCGGAGATGGGCGTGGGCTTGCTCATGGCGTACTCCTTGCGTCCCGCGCGCCGTGGCGCGGAGAGGTCGTGGGCGCGGCTACAGGCCGCGGGTGGGCGCGGCCGGGCGCGCGGCGCCGTCCCCCGCCACCTCGGCGAGGTACGGGTTGGTCGCGCGCTCGCGGCCGATGGTGGTCGCGGGGCCGTGGCCGGGCAGGACGACCGTGTCGTCCGCCAGCGGAAGGACCTTCTCCCGCAGGCTGGTCAGCATCCGGGGCATGCTGCCGCCCGGCAGGTCGGTGCGGCCGATCGAGCCGGCGAAGAGCACGTCACCGGAGAGGCAGATCTGCTCGGCCTCCCAGGGCGAGCCGGCGCCGGGCAACCGGAACAGCACCGACCCGCCGGTATGGCCGGGGGCGTGGTCGACGGTGATCTCCAACCCGGCCAGGGCCAGCGTCGCGCCGTCGGTCAGCTCGGCCACGTCGTCCGGCTCGGTGTACGGCAGCCGGCCGCCGAAGAGTTGGGCGAGGTCCGCGGAAAGCCCCTTGGCCGGGTCGGCGAGCAGTTCCCGGTCGTCCGGGTGGACGTATGCGGGGATGCCACGCGCGCCGCAGACCGGCGCCACCGAGAAGGTGTGGTCGAGGTGGCCGTGGGTGAGCAGCACGGCGGCCGGGTGCAGGCGGTGTTCGGCGAGCACGGCGTCGAGCCGGTCGAGCACCCCGATGCCGGGGTCGACCACCACGCACTGCTCCCCCGGAGCGGTCGCCACCACGTAGCAGTTGGTGCCGAAGGCGTCCGCGGGAAAGCCGGCCACGAGCACGTCCGCTCCCCTTCCGTCGGTACGTCGTTCCCTCCGCAGCCTAGCCGTCGCGGGGAACGGATTTCCGTGACCCACCCGTCCCGCACACCCCGTCCGGCACAGTGACGCACTCCGATAAACCCAGCCCCGACCTCGTACACCACTTTCCCAGCGGCTACCCGTACACTCTGGCGGGCGTGTGGCGTGGCGCACCTGCTTCACGGGGATGCGAGCGGCCCGACCGCCGGTGACAACCAGGGCAGAGGAAGGGGAGCACGAGTGGCTTCCAGCAGGGACCGGCAGCGCAAGCTGGCACGGGAGAAGCTCGACCGGCAGCTGGCCCGGCGGGCCGCCGCGACCCGGCGGCGCCGGCAGCTCCAGGCCGGCGTGGGCGTCGCGGTCGTCCTGGCGCTGATCGTGGTCGGATCCGCCTGGGCGCTCGGCGCCTTCGACCGCGACCCGAAGCAGCAGGCCGCCCAGGACGTCTGCCTCTGGACGCCGCAGGACGCCGCCGCGAACACCAACCTCAAGGACGTCGGCACCCCGGCCACCAGCGGCCTGCCCACCTCGGGCACCCGGCCGATGACGATCAACACCAACCAGGGCGGGCCGATCACGGCCGAGCTCGACCTCGCCGGCGCGCCGTGCGCCGCGGCGAGCATCGCCCACCTGGCGAGCCGGTCGTTCTACGACAACACCACGTGCCACGAGATCACCACCGAGGGGGCGCTGCGCTGCGGCGACCCCAGCGGCACCGGCCTGGGCGGCCCGACGTACTCGTTCTACGACGAGAACGTCCCCACCGTGCCCGAGGCGAGCCCCTCGGCCAGCCCGGCCCCCGGCGAGCCGCCGGCGTACCCGAAGGGCACGATCGCCATGATCGGGAACCCGCCGGGCAACAACGGCAGCCAGTTCCTCGTCTTCTTCAAGGACTTCAACCCGGCCAAGCCGACCTACCCCGTCATCGGCCGGGTCACCGGCGGGCTCGACGTGATCGAGAAGATCGGTGCCCTGCCGACCGTGGACAATGGGACCGGGGCCAAGGTCAAGCCGAAGACCGACGTGCTGCTCCAGAAGCTCACCGTCGGCGAGCCGAGCACGGCCGCGGCCCCGGCCCCGACGAGCCCGGCTTCCGGCGCCCCGTCGGCCAGCCCCAGCGCCGGCTGAGCCGGACCATACCACCCGTACGCGGCGGCGACCGCGCCACATAGTCCAGGAGGAGTGACCGTGACGTCCACGAGAGAGCGGCAGCGCGCGGCGGCGCGGGCCCGGCTCGAGCGGGAGATGGCCGAGCGCGCGGCCAGGGCCCGCAAGCGCCGGCAGACGCAGGCGATCGTCGGGGCCGCTGCGGTCCTGCTGCTCGTGGTCGCCGGCAGCGTCTGGCTGGCGACGGCCCTCGGCGGTGACGACGACACGAAGCAGGACACCGCGGGCGCCCCGGGCTTCGCGCAGTGCGCGTACACCGAGGCGCCGAAGGAGGGTCGGACCCCGCAGATCAAGGACGTCGGAGTGCCGCCGGCCCAGCAGAAGAACACCGGCACCCAGACGATGACGATCGAGACCAACCTGGGCCCGATCACCGCCAAGATCGACCGCGCGGCGGTGCCCTGCACCGCGGGCAGCTTCACCCACCTGGCCAGCAAGGGCTTCTTCGACAACAGCAAGTGCCACCGCCTGGTCACCGAGGGCATCAAGGTGCTCCAGTGCGGCGACCCGAGCGCGACCGGCAAGGGCTGGCGGGAGACCGACGGCACCGGCGGCCCGGCGTACAACCTGGCCGAGGAGAACCTGCCGACCGACAAGCGCCCCGCGTACCCCGACGGCGTCATCGCGATGGCCAACTCGGGCCAGCCGGGCAGCACCGGCAGCCAGTTCTTCATCGTCTACGGCGACTCGCAGCTCGACCCGAACTACACCGTGCTGGGCACCGTCACCGGCGGCATGGACCTGGTCAAGCAGGTCGCGGCGGCCGGCGACGACAAGGCCTTCGCCCAGCAGGCCGGCGGCGGCCACCCCAAGAAGGAGGTCGTCATCACCAAGCTGGCGATGAGCGACATCCAGGGCTGACCCACCCGTACGACGAAGCGCCCGCCGGCCAGCCGGCGGGCGCTTCTCGTTGCTGCCTCAGGCCCCCGAGGTGACCCGGTACGCGTCGAAGACCCCGTCGACCTTGCGCACCGCGGCCAGCAGGTGGCCCAGGTGCTTCGGGTCGGCCATCTCGAAGCTGAACCGGCTCACCGCCACCCGGTCGCGGGTGGTGGTGACGGTGGCGGAGAGGATGTTGACCCGCTCGTCGGAGAGCACCCGGGTGACGTCGGCGAGCAGCTTGTGCCGGTCCAGCGCCTCGACCTGGATGGCGACCAGGAACGTCGAGGCGGAGGTGAGCTTCCAGCTGACCTCGACCACCCGCTCGCTCTGCGCCCGCAGGTCCTCGGCGTTGGCGCAGTCGTCGCGGTGCACGCTCACCCCGCCCGAGCGGGTGACGAAGCCGAAGACCGCGTCCGGCGGCACCGGGGTGCAGCAGCGGGCCAGCTTGATCCAGACGTCGCTGACGCCCCGGACCACGACGCCCGGATCCGCGCTGCTCTGCCGGCTGCGCGGCGGCCGGGTGGCGACGGCGGTCTCGGCGATGTCCTCCGCCGCGCCCTCCTCGCCCCCGTAGGTGGCCATCAGCTTCTGCACCACCGACTGGGCCGAGACCTGGCTGTCGCCGACCGCCGCGTAGAGCGAGGCGACGTCGGCCAGGTGCAGGTCCCGGGCGATCGCCATCAGCGCGTCCGAGGTGAGCATCCGCTGCAACGGCATGCCCTGCTTGCGCATCGCCTTGACGATCGCGTCCTTGCCGGCCTCGATCGCCTCCTCGCGCCGCTCCTTGTTGAAGTACTGGCGGATCTTGGTGCGGGCCCGGGGGCTCTTGACGAAGCCCAGCCAGTCCTGCGTCGGGCCGGCCGTGTCGGACTTCGACGTGAAGATCTCGATCACGTCGCCGTTGGACAGCGTCGACTCCAGCGGCACCAGCTTGCCGTTGACCCGCGCGCCGATGCACTTGTGCCCGACCTCGGTGTGCACCGCGTACGCGAAGTCCACCGGCGTCGAGCCGGTCGGCAGCGGGATGACGTCACCCTTCGGGGTGAAGACGTACACCTCCTGGCTGGACAGGTCGAAGCGCAGTGCGTCGAGGAACTCGCTCGGGTCCGCCGCCTCGCGCTGCCAGTCCAGCAGCTGGCGCAGCCAGGTCATCTCGTCGATGTGCGCCGGCGGGCCGACGATCTGGGTGCCCTTGTGCTCCTTGTACTTCCAGTGCGCGGCGATGCCGAACTCGGCGGTGCGGTGCATCGCGTAGGTGCGGATCTGCATCTCCACCGGCTTGCCGGTGGGCCCGATGACCGTCGTGTGCAGCGACTGGTACATGTTGAACTTGGGCATGGCGATGTAGTCCTTGAACCGGCCCGGCACCGGCTGCCAGTTGGCGTGGATGACCCCCAGCGCCGCGTAGCAGTCCCGCACCGTGTCGACCAGGATCCGCACACCCACCAGGTCGTAGATGTCGTTGAAGTCGCGACCCCGCACGATCATCTTCTGGTAGATCGAGTAGAGGTGCTTCGGCCGGCCGGTGGTCTCCGCCTTGATCTTGGCGGACTTGAGGTCGGTCTGCACCTTCTGGGTCACCTGGCGCAGCAGCGCCTCACGCTGCGGCTGGTGCTCCCCGATCAGGCGGTTGATCTCCTCGAACCGCTTCGGGAAGAGGGTGCCGAAGGCGAGATCCTCCAGCTCCCACTTGATCGTGTTCATACCGAGGCGGTGCGCCAGCGGGGCGAGGATCTCCAGCGTCTCCTTGGCCTTCTGCTCCTGCTTGGGGCGGGGCAGGAAGGTCAGGGTGCGCATGTTGTGCAGCCGGTCGGCCAGCTTGATCACCAGGACCCGCGGGTCCTTGGCCATCGCCACGACCATCTTGCGGATGGTCTCCGCCTTGGCCGCGTCGCCGAGCTTGACCTTGTCGAGCTTGGTCACCCCGTCGACCAGGAGGGTGACCTCCGGGCCGAAGTCCGCGCGCATCTGGTCGAGGGTGTACTCGGTGTCCTCGATGGTGTCGTGCAGCAGCGCGGCGACCAGGGTGGTGGTGTCCATGCCCAGGTTGCCCAGGATGGTGGCCACGGCCAGCGGGTGGGTGATGTACGGGTCGCCGGACTTGCGGTACTGACCGGAGTGCCAGCGGGCGGCGGTGTCGAAGGCGCGCTGCAGCAGCCGCGCGTCGGCCTTGGGGTGGGCGTCCCGGTGGGTGGAGATCAGCGGCTCCAGCACCTCGCTGACCTGCGAACTCTGCCACGGCGCGTTGAACCGGGCCAACCGGGCCCGCACCCGACGGCCGGTCGGCGCGTTGGAGAGGGCGAAACCTCCGCTCGGCGAGGGCTCGCCGTCGGTCGGCAGCGGCGCCAGGGGCGCGCCGGCGTCGACGGCCTCGGCAACGGCGCCGTCGACGGCACCCGTCACACGGGCCGGCGGGTTGCTCTTCCGGTCGGTCACCGAGCCGTCAGCGTCGCCTGTCGGGTGCACCGTGCCCTCCACCGGGGGGACGACATCGTGGGACACCGGCCTCCTCACCGCTCGCCGGAAAACACCGGCCGTGGCTCCGGCCGGTCTGGTCCTTCGCCGCCGGACGGGGAACCGCCCGGTCAGCAAAGGGCAATGCTACCCGCACGGTGGGTGCGCTGCCGCTCCGCCGGACGGTCCGCACCGGGTCCGTCCGGCGGCAGGGGCGTCAAACGGTCAGCAGGGCATGGACCGGGCGTCCGGCGAGCTTCTTGCGGCCCTCCAAAAAGCCCAGCTCCAGCAGAACGGTGAAACCGGCCACCGTGCCGCCGGCCCGCTCGACCAGGTCGAGGGTGGCCTCGGCGGTGCCGCCGGTGGCGAGCACGTCATCGACCACCAGCACCCGGTGCCCGGCGGTGAAGGCGTCCTGGTGCACCTCCAGCGTCGCCTCGCCGTACTCCAGCGCGTACGAGGCGGAGTACGCGGCGCGGGGCAGCTTGCCGGCCTTGCGTACCGGCACCACGCCCACCCCGGTGGCGTACGCGATGGCGGCGGCGATCACGAAGCCGCGGGCCTCGATGCCGACCACGATGTCGAACGAGTCACGCCCGTGGTACTCGACGATCCCGTCGATCACCTCGCGGAACACCGCACCGTCGGCGAAGAGCGGCATCAGGTCCTTGAACATGACGCCGGGCTTGGGGAAGTCCGGCACGTCCAGCACCCGGCTGGCCACCAGCCGGGCGACCTGCGGGCCGCTGTCCCCCCGTGCCCCGGTGCTGTGGGTCTCCGTCACGGTGCTCCCTCCAACGACGACGGCGTCCTCCATGCCGCTCGCACAGCATGAAGGACGCCGTCGGGTCGATTCCTACCGGGTGTCCCCGCCCGGGTCAGCGCCGCTTGGCGCCACCCGGCCGGTTGCCGCCGCCCCCGCTGGGACGGCCGCCCCGGGCGCCGGTCGGGCGCTTGCCGACGGGACGGGCGCCCACCTTCGGCGCCACGCCGGCCAGGGCCGCCGCGTCGGAGTCGATCGACTCGTCGCCGCCCTCGGCCGCGCGGGGCGCGCCCTTCGGGGCCAGCTCGCCCCGGGCGATCGCACCCCGCCGGGCCAGCACCCGCTTGTTGTGCGCCTGGATCCGCGGGTCGTAGTTCTTCAGCAGCACCAGCAGCGGAGTGGCCAGCAGGATCGAGGTCAGGAACGCCACCGCCATACCGACGAAGAGCACCAGGCCGAGGTCCTTGAGCTGGCCCGCGCCGAGCAGGCCGGCACCGATGAAGAGCAGGCCACCGACGGGGAGCAGGGCGACCACCGAGGTGTTCAGCGACCGCATCAGGCTCTGGTTGAGCGCCAGGTTGGCCGCCTCGCCGTACGTCTGGTTGTTGTTGGCGGTGATGCCGCGGGTGTTCTCCTGCACCTTGTCGAAGACCACCACCACGTCGTAGAGCGCGAAGCCCAGGATCGTGAGGAAGCCGATGATGGTCGACGGGGTGACCTCGAAGCCGACCAGCGAGTAGATGCCCGCGGTGAGGAAGAGGTTCATGAACAGCGAGACGATCGCGGCGACCGCCATCCGCCACTCGAAGCGCAGAATCAGGTAGATCGCCACCACCGCGACGAAGATGATCAGACCGAGCAGGGCGCGTGAGGTGACCTGCTCGCCCCACGCCTCGCTGACCCGGTTGCCGCTGATCTGGTCGGCGTTGATCCCGAACTCCCGGGCCATCTCGGCCTTGACCTGGGTGGCCTGCTCCGGGCTGAGCTGCGAGGTACGCAGCTCGTAGTACTCGCCGCTGGTGCTGCCGACCTTCTGCGCGGTCACCACCTCGGCGTCGCCGCCCTTGGCCGCGAGCACGGCGTCGACCTTCTCCTCGGCCTGCTCCAGGGTGCCGACGCTGGCCGGCACCTGGAACGAGTTGCCGCCGGCGAACTCGATGCCGAGGCTGAACCCGCGCACCGCGAAGCTGAGCACCGCGATCAGCACCAACGTACCGGCCACGGCGAACCACAGCTTGCGCCGGCCGACGATGTCGAGCCCGGCCTCACCGCGGTAGAGCCGGCTCGCGAGACCACTCTTAGCCATCTCAGGCCTCCTTGACGCGCGGGGTGCGGGGCGAGTCCTGCTCGGCCGACCGGGCCGGCAGGGCCCGGCCGAGGCCGCTGACCCGCGGGGACAGGAACGCCCGGGTACGGGCGAACATCGTCATGATCGGGTGCCGGAAGAGGAAGACCACGACCAGGTCCAGCACCGTCGCCAGGCCAAGGGCGAAGGCGAAGCCCTTCACCGTGCCGACCGAGACGACGTAGAGCACCACGGCGGACATCAGCGTGATCGCGTTCGCCGAGATGATCGTCCGGCGGGCCCGGATCCAGGCGCGCGGCACCGCGCTGCGCGGGCTGCGCCCCTCCCGGATCTCGTCCTTGAGCCGCTCGAAGTAGATGACGAAGGAGTCCGCCGCCACACCGAGCGAGACGATCATGCCGGCGATGCCGGCGAGGGTGAGGGTGAAGCCGATCTGCCGGCCGAGCACCACCAGCGCGCCGAAGACCAGCAGCGCCGACAGCACCAGGCTCAGGAAGATCACCGAACCGAGCAGCCGGTAGTAGAAGAACGAGTAGATGATGACCAGCAGCATGCCGATGCCGGCGGCGAGCAGCCCCGCACGCAGGTGGCTGTCGCCCAGGGTGGCGGTGACGTTCTGCTGCTCCTGCGGCTCGAAGGTCACCGGCAGCGCGCCGTACCGCAGCTGGCTGGCCAGCTTGTTGGCGTCGGTGCTGGTGAAGTTGCCGGTGATCTGCGAGTCACCGGTGAGCACGCCCTGGATCTCGGGCGAGGAGACGATCTCGTTGTCGAGCACGACCGCCACCCGGCACTTGCCGTCCTGGCCGAGCGCGGTCTGGTCGCAGGCGCCACCGGTGTTGTTGAACGCCTCGCGGGTCAGCTCGGTCCACTTGTCCTGGCCGTCGCCGGTGAAGTTCAGGCTGACCACCCAGGCGCTGGCCTGGTCGAGCACGGCGTTGGCGTCGTCGACGTCGGTGCCGACCACCTTCGCCACGTCGAGCAGATACTTGGCCGCACCGTCCTCACAGGCGACCGCCTGCTGCTTCTCGTCCGTGATCGACGCGGCCGGCCGCTTGTCCAGCTGGGCGCAGGTGATGGTCGGGACGTTGAACTGCATCTGCGGCGTCAGCACCGCGATCTCCTGCGGGGAGAGCGCGCCGAACGGCTTGAGCTTCTCCGCCAACGACGGGTCCGCGGTGAGGTCGGCCGGGGCCTGCAGGGCGCTCGCGGCGGCCCAGGCCGCCGGTCCCACCTTCTTCTCGACGGCGTTGCGCTGCTCCTGGATGCTCTGCGGCACCGGGGCGGCGCTGGCGCTCGGCGAGGCGGCCGGGGCGCTCGGCGAGGCCGGGGCGCTCGGCGAGGCCGGGGCCGAGGGGGTGGCGCTGGCGCTCGGCGCGGGGGCGCCGCCGCCCTGGCCACCGGCGCTCGGCGAGGAGGTGACCTTCGGCGACGCACTGCCCGACGGCTTCGGCGACGCGCTGCCCGAGGGGGCGGGCGAGGCGCTGCCGGAGGGGGCGGGGGTCGGGGCCGCCGTCGGGGCGGTGGCCGCGCCGCTGCCGTCCGCGGCCTTGAGCACCTTGCGGAAGCGCAGCTCCGCCGCGCTGCCGACATCGGTCAGCTCGCGGTTCTGGCCGGGCAGGGAGATGACGATGTTCCGGTCGCCCTCGGTGACCACCTCGGCCTCGGCCACGCCGTAGGCGTTGACCCGGCTCTCGATGATCTGCCGCGCCTCTTCGAGGTTCTCCGAGGTCGGCGGCTTGCCGTCGATGCTGTTGGTGGCCTCGAGCGTCAGCCGGGTGCCGCCGATCAGGTCCAGGCCGAGCCGGGGCTCCAGCCGGTCCTTCCAGCCGCCGCTGGCGCCGCCCGAGAAGAACACCAAAAGATAGAGGACGACGAAGATGAGCCCGAGTACGGCGAGCTGCCGCCCGGGGCGCATCTGTCCCTGAGGTGGTGCCACGGCTGTCCTGTCTCCCTGTAACGGTCGCGCCGCCGGTGGGGGCGGCGAATGTCGGGCCGGGGGTCCGGGCCGACGTGCTCTGCGGGGTCGGCATCCGGCGGTCGGCACGGCGTACCGCCACCGACGCGGGGGCGTCGGTCGGGGGCGCGTGCCGGCGTCGGGCGTCGACCCGCCTGTTCAGTTGTCGCGATCCGCCCGCCGCTCCGTCAGGAGGGCGGGCGGGGCGTTTCACTCCTTGACGGCGTCCGCCGCTTCCTCGGTGACCGGCTCGGTCGACTCGGTGCGCTCGGCCTGGTTGACCACCCGGGCGATGGCCGGCCGGGCGTAGCGGGTCTGGACGCCGGGGGCGACCTCGAGCAGCACGGTGTCGTCGGAAACGCCGGTGACCGTGCCGTAGAGCCCGCCGATGGTGACGACCTCGTCACCCGGGGCCAGCGCGGACTGCATGGCCTCGGCTTCGCGCCGCCGCTTCTGCTGCGGGCGGATCATCATGAAGTACATGACGCCGAAGAGCAGGGCGATCATGAGGATCGGCGTGAGACCGCCGACTCCTCCGCCGCCCGCTGCTGCGTAAACCACGGTGTGTGACCTTCCCATTGGCCTCCGGACCGGCACGAGGGGTGCCGGAGCGGAGGCGGATTCTCACGTCCTGTACAGACCGCGGCGAGTCTAATCCCTGCACCTGAGAACGCCGAATGCGGTACAGATCACGTTCACATCACGGCTGATCCGGTGCGGCGGAGAACAGATCGGGCACGGACGGGGCCTCGGCACCAAATGTACCATTTGGCGGCGTACGGCCTAGATGGTGCCAGGCGGCCTCGGTGGCCACCCGCCCGCGGGGCGTGCGGGCGAGCAGACCGGCCCGGACCAGGAACGGCTCGCAGACCTCCTCGACGGTGTCCGGCTGCTCCCCCACCGCCACCGCGAGGGTGGAGAGCCCGACCGGGCCGCCCCGGAACGAGTCCACCAGGGCGGTCAGCACCGCGCGGTCCAGCCGGTCCAGGCCGAGGGCGTCCACGTCGTACACGGTCAGCGCGGCCCGGGCGGTCTCCAGGTTGACCACGCCCTCGGCCCGGACCTCGGCGAAGTCCCGCACCCGGCGCAGCAGCCGGTTGGCGATCCGGGGGGTGCCCCGGGATCGTCCGGCGATCTCGGTCGCCCCGTCGTCGGTGATCGGCACGCCGAGGATCCGCGCCGAACGGTGCAGCAGCGCCTCCAGGTCGGCCGGGGCGTAGAAGTCCAGGTGCGCGACGAAGCCGAACCGGTCCCGCATCGGCCCGGTCAGCAGACCCGAGCGGGTGGTCGCGCCGACCAGGGTGAACGGCTCGACGTCCAGCGGGATCGCGGTGGCGCCGGGCCCCTTGCCCACCACCACGTCGACCCGGAAGTCCTCCATCGCGCTGTAGAGCAGCTCCTCCGCCGGCTTGGCGATCCGGTGGATCTCGTCGATGAAGAGCACGTCGCCCTCGGCGAGGCTGGTCAGGATGGCCGCCAGGTCGCCGGAGCGCTCGATGGCCGGGCCGCTGGTCACCCGGATGCCGGCGCCCAGCTCGGCGGCGACGATATTGGCGAGCGTCGTTTTCCCAAGGCCAGGCGGCCCTGACAACAGGATGTGGTCCGGCGGGGAGCCGCGCCGCATCGCGCCCTGCAGCAGCAGGTCGAGCTGGTCGCGGACCCGGTGCTGGGCGATGAACTCCGCGAGCCGCTTCGGCCGGACGCTGGCCTCCGCGTCCAGTTCGGCGTCGTTGACGTACGCCGAGACCAGGCCGTCGCCGGTCACCGGGCCACCTCCGCCCGCCGGGCCGGTGCGGTGGGCGCGCTCATCGGGTGCGGCCCAGCAGTCGGATCGCCTGCTTCAGCAGGACCGGCACCGGCGGGGTCTCGCCGTCGACGGTCTCCGCGACCGCCGCCACCGCCTGGTCGGCCTGCCCCGCCGTCCAGCCCAGCCCGACCAGCGCCTGGCGGACCTGCTCGGGCCAGGCCCCGCCGGTCACCCCGGCCGCGCCGTCGGCACCGATCGGCACCGGGCCGATCCGGTCGCGCAGCTCCAGGACCAGGCGTTCGGCGCCCTTCTTGCCGATGCCCGGAACCCGGGTCAGCGCGGCGGTGTCGGCATTGGCGATGGCCTTGCGGATCGCGTCCGGGGTGTGCACGGCGAGCACCGCCTGGGCCAGCCGGGGACCCACCCCGCTGGCCGTCTGGAGCAGCTCGAACAGCTGCTTGGCGTCGTCGTCGGGAAAGCCGTAGAGGGTGAGCGAGTCCTCCCGGACGACCAGGCTGGTAGCGAGCCGGGCCGGCTGGCCGACCCGCAGGTCGGCGAGGGTGCCCGGGGCGCACTGCACCGCCAGGCCGATCCCGCCCACCTCCACCACCGCGTGGTCCGGACCGGTCGCGGTCACCGTGCCGCGCACGCTGGCGATCATCGCGTTCCTCCTCGTCGTGCCCGATCGGCGGCGGCGGCGAGCTTGGACCGGGTGCCGCCGCGCCACACGTGACAGATGGCCAGGGCCAGGGCGTCGGCCGCGTCGGCCGGCTTCGGCGGCTCGGGCAGCCGTAGCAGCCGGGTCACCATCGTGGTCATCTGCCGCTTGTCGGCCTGACCGGAACCGGTCACGGCCGCCTTCACCTCGCTCGGGGTGTACGTCTGCACCGGCAGTCCGGCGCGCGCCCCGGCGAGCACGGCGATCCCGCTGGCCTGGGCGGTGCCCATCACGGTGCGGACGTTGTGCTGGCTGAAGACGCGTTCGACGGCGACGGCGTCCGGCCGGTGCTCGGCGACCAGCTCGGTCAGTGACCGGTCCAGGTGCAGCAGGCGCAGCGCCAGGTCGTCGGCCGGGTCGGTGTAGACGACGTAGTAGGCGATCAGGGTGCAGGGCCGCCCCGGCACGCCCTCGACCACGCCGACTCCACACCGGGTCAGCCCCGGGTCGACGCCGAGCACGCGCACGCCGCCTCCTCCCCCAGCCGCCAGCAGTACGTGTGTTCGACACCCTACTGGTCGGCGCGGCCCGGCATCCCGGGGGACACGCCGGCCGTACCGGCGCGTCGCGGTGGCCCGGACCACGCCGCTACATGCGGGCGTGGTCGACCTCGAGGGCGACGGTGACGACGTCCCCGTCGTCCTTGCCGGCGCGGATCCGCGCCGGCACCGCCAGCAGCCAGCCCGCCGCCCGGTCCCGCCAGACACTGGTCGACCAGGTGCGGCCGTCCACGGTGGCGGTCACCGGCACCCGGCCGAACGGACCGGCGGCACCCGGCGCGTGGGCTTCGGGCACCGGCGCGAAGACCCACCCGCCCGCGCCCGGCCAGCGGACCAGCGTCGCCCGGAAGACCGGCCCGCCGGTCGGGACCTCGCCGGGGCCGCCCGGCCGCACCTGCCTCGCCATCTCCACCTCCCGCCCGCCGAGCCGCCCGAGCGGTGGCCGGCGCGGTGCTGTCATCCGGAGCCGAGAGTGCCACCCACCGCCGACAGTTGCGGTACGCGACGGGGCCGGGGTCGCCGTTCCCGGGCCGGTGCCGGCGCGCCCACACAGACCGACGGTGGAGTATGTGTCGCCGCCCCATGTGCCGCCGGCCACACAGCTCGTAACTTCTTGCGCCATGACGGCAGAACCCGTGGCGGTCCCCCACGTCGTACACGTCGACCTCTCCGGTCGTAGTGCCCTGGTGACCGGTGGTGGCAGCGGCATCGGCCGGGCCTGTGCCCTGCGCCTGGCGGCGGCCGGCGCGAAGGTGCTGGTGGTGGACCGCAACGTGGAGGCGGCCAAGGCGGTGGCCGCCGAGGCCGGTGGCCGCGCCGAGGGGGTGGACCTGTCCGACCTGGCGGCGGTGGACCGGCTCGACGCCGACGTCGACATCGTGGTCAACAACGCGGGTCTCCAGCACGTCGCGCCAATCCAGGAGTTCCCCACGGAGCGCTTCGAGTACATCCACCGGGTGATGGTGGAGGCGCCGTTCCAGATCATCCGGCGCGCGCTGCCACACATGTACGCCCGGGGCTGGGGCCGGATCGTCAACATCTCCTCGGTGCACGGGCTGCGCGCCTCGCCGTACAAGGCGGCGTACGTGTCGGCCAAGCACGGCCTGGAGGGGCTGTCCAAGGTCGTCGCCCTGGAGGGCGCCGCGCACGGGGTCACCGCCAACTGCATCAACCCGGCGTACGTCCGCACCGCGCTGGTGGAGAGCCAGATCGCCGACCAGGCGGCCAGCCACGGCATCGGCGAGGACGAGGTGATCGAGAAGATCATGCTGGCCCGGGCCGCGATCAAGCGGCTGATCGAGCCCGAGGAGGTGGCGGAGCTGATGGCGTACCTCTGCTCGCCGCCGGCGGCCTTCATCACCGGCGCCTCCATCGCCCTCGACGGGGGCTGGACGGCGAACTAGTGGCACCGCGCACAATGAGCGTCATGTCGTCGCCGGTCGAGTTCCTGGAGCTGCTCGCCCGGGAGGCGGCTGCGGTCGAGTTCGAGGGCCCGCTGGTCGCCGCCCGGGCCGCCGGGCTACCCGCCGACCGGCTGGCCGAACTCGAACAGGCCAAGACGGTGGCGCTGCGCGTCCGCGCGCTGCTGGAACGCCGCCGCCGCCGGGAGACCGAACTCTCCGGCCTCTACGACACCGTCAGCGACCTGGCCGGCCTGCGCGACCTGGACGACGTGCTGCGGGCCATCGTGCACCGGGCCCGGCACCTGCTCGGGGCCGACGTCGCCTACATGACCCTCAACGACGACGAGCGCGGCGACACCTACATGCGGGTCACCGACGGCTCGGTCTCGGCCCGGTTCCAGCGGCTACGGCTCCCGATGGGCGCCGGCCTCGGCGGCCTGGTGGCCCAGTCCGGCGCCCCCTACGTGACCGCGAACTATCCCGAGGACGACCGCTTCCACCACACCGGCGAGATCGACGCCGGGGTGGGCGAGGAGGGTCTGGTGGCCATCCTCGGGGTGCCGCTGCGGCTCGGCTCGACCTCGATCGGCGTGCTCTACGCCGCGAACCGCTCGGCCCGCCCGTTCGTCCGCGAGGAGGTGGCCCTGCTGGTGTCGCTGGCCGCGCACGCCGCGGTGGCGATCGACACCGCGCGGCTGCTCGCCGAGACCCGCTCGGCGCTGGAGGAGCTGTCCGCGGCCAACACCACCATCCGGGCGCACAGCAGCTCGGTGGAGCGGGCCGCCGCCGCCCACGACCGGATGACCGCGCTGGTGCTCCGCGGCGGCGGGGTGGAGGACGTCGCGGCGGCGGTCACCGAGGTGCTCGGCGGCGCGCTGCTGGCGCTCGACGCCGAGGGACGGCTGCTGGCCCGGGTCGGCGAGATCGAGGAGCCGGACCGGGCGGACATGGTCGAGGCGGTGGCCGCGTCGCGTACCGAGGGGCGCAGCGTGCGCCGGGGCCCGCTCTGGTACGCCGCCGTGGTCGCCGGCGCGGAGAACCTGGGTGCGCTGGTGCTGCGCCCGGACGACGACCTGGTCGACGCCGACCAGCGCATCCTGGAGCGGGCCGCGCTGGTGACCGCGCTGCTGCTGCTGTTCCGGCGTACGGTCGCCGAGGCCGAGGGACGGGTGCGGGGCGAGCTGCTCGACGACCTGATCGCCCGGCCGCTGCGGGACACCGACGCGCTGCGCAGCCGGGCCCGCCGGCTCGGGATCGACCTGGACGCCCCGCACGTGCTGGTGGCGGTCGGCGACGACGCGATCGGCGCGACCGGCTCGGCCCGGCTGCGGGTGCTCTCCTGGGCCACCACGTACGCCTCGACCCGCGGTGGCCTGGCCGCGGCCCGCGACGGGCGGGTGGTGCTGATGCTGCCCGGCCGGGACGCCGGTGGCAGCGCCCGGGCGGTGGCCCGCGACCTGTCCCGGGTGACCGGCCGCCCGGTGACCGCCGGGGCGAGCGGCCCGGCGGGCGGGCCGACGGCGCTGGCCGCCACGTTCACCGAGGCGGACCGCTGTCTCACCGCGCTGGGCGCGCTGGGCCGGGCCGGCGAGGGGGCGAGCACCGCCGAACTGGGCTTCGTCGGGCTGCTCCTCGGCACGGTCGGCGACCAGGGCGAGCGGGACGTCGCCCGGTTCCTGACCGCCACGGTGGGGCCGGTGCTGGACTACGACGCGCGGCGCGGCACCGCGCTGGTGCGGACGCTGGAGGCGTACTTCGGGGTGGGCGGCAGCCTGGCCCGCGCGGCCGAGCAGCTGCACGTGCACGTCAACACGGTGACCCAGCGCCTGGAGCGGGTCGGGCAGCTGCTGGGTGCGGACTGGCAGAAGCCGGAGCGGGCGCTGGAGGTGCAGTTGGCGCTGCGCCTGCACCGGCTGCGCACGCCGGCGGGCTGAGCCGTTGCGGGGCCTGGCGGGGCCGGGGGGCGCACCGGGCCGAGGCGCTGGGCGGGCTGGTCCCGCTGCTCGCCGGCGGCTGAGCGGTCAGCGGGCCCGGACGCCCTCCAGCACCGCGTCGACGACCTTCTCGGGCAGGATCAGGTCGTCCAGCTCGGGATGCCAGCGCAGCATCCGCTGAATCAGCATCGGCCCGGTGAGCAGGGCCATCGTCACCTCGACGTCGAGGTCGGCGCGGAGCTCGCCGGTGCGGATCCCGCGCCGCAGCACCTCGCGCATCATCTGCCGGCGCGGCTCGATGATGTTCTGGTAGAGCTGGAAGTTGTCCGGGCTGCGGTTCACCTCGGGCACCAGACAGGGCATGATCTTCGCGGCGCGCGGGTCGATGTTGTGCCCGACCGCGCCGACCAGCAGCACCAGGTCGTCGCGGACGGAGTGCCCGGCCGGCTGCGGCAGGATCCCCTTGAGCCGGCGCAGCGCGTCGAGCAGCAGCGCGTCCTTGCCCGGCCAACGCCGGTAGATGGTGGCCTTGCCGACGCCGGCGCGGCTGGCGATCGCCTCGATCGACAGCGCCTCGATGGTGCTGCCCTCGGCGAGCAGATCGAGGGTGGCCTCGATGATGGCCTCGTCCGCGCGGACGCTCCGCGGTCGCCCGGGCGACCGCGGAGCATCTGCGGTGGAAGTCATGTCCGACATTATCGCCGAACCTATGCCGTTCCGGCCAACTCCGGTTCGCCCACCACCGGCGCGGCGGCGGGCGCTTCCGCAACCCGGCCCGGCATCCACCGCAGCACGATGAGGATGCCGAGGGCGGCCACCACCGCGGACAGCGCCGCCGCCCAGTGCATGGCCGAGACGAACGAGTCGTTGGCCGCCGCGATCAGCTTCGGCGCCGCCGGCCCGAGCTGTCCCGCCGCCGCGTACGCGCCGGAGATGGACTCGTTGGCCGCCTCGCGGGCCGGGGCGGGCAGCCCGTCGACCGCCGAGGCGATGTCCTCCCGGTAGACCGCGGAGAGCACCGAGCCGAGCACGGCCACGCCCAGCGCGCCGGCGACCTGCCGCACCGTGTTGCTGACCGCCGAGCCCACGCCCGCCTTCTCCCGGGGCAGCGCCGACATGATCGACTCGGTGGCCGGCGGCATGATGTTGGCCATCCCGGCGCCCTGGAGGAAGAAGAACACCAGCACCACCCAGATCGGCGTGCTCGCGTCGACGAAGGCGAACGCGCCGAGCGCCAGCACGGTCAGCACCAGCCCGACCACCGCGACCGCCTTGCCGCCGTACCGGCGGACCATGGCGGCGCTGCGCGGCGCGAAGATCAGCTGCGCGCCGGCGAAGGGCAGGAAGAGCAGGCCGGTCTCCAGCGGGCTGTAGCCACGGACCAGTTGGAGGTAGAACGAGCTGAAGAACATGACGCCCATCGCGGCGAAGAAGATCAGGCCGACGATCGCCACCGGCGCGGCGAAGCGCGGCACCCGGAACAGCCGGACGTCCAGCGACGGGTGCTCACTGCGCCGCTCGTGGGAGACGAACCAGGCCAGCACCGCCAGGCCGCCGAGGATGGCCGCCCAGACCACCGGCCGGTCGAAGCCGTGCTCGCCGCCGTCGATGATGCCGTACGTCAGCGCGACCAGACCCACCACCGACAGCAGCACGCCGAGCAGGTCCACCCGGCCCGGTCGGGGGTCGCGGGACTCCGGCACCAGCAGCGCCACCAGGACCACGCCGGCCACCACCACCGGCACGTTGATCAGGAAGACCGAGCCCCACCAGTAGTGCTCCAGCAGGGCGCCGCCCAGGATCGGGCCGATCGCCACGGCGAGGCCGACCGCGCCGGCCCAGACGCCGATCGCCCGGCCCCGCTCGCGGGGGTCGAAGACGTTGGAGATGATCGACAGGGTCACCGGCATGATCGCCGCGCCGCCGACGCCCATCAGGGCGCGGGCCGCGATCAGCTGGCCGGGATCCTGCGCGTACGCGGACAGCAGCGAGGCCAGGCCGAACAGCACCAGCCCGATCAGCAGGAAGCGGCGGCGACCGAAACGGTCACCGAGCACGCCGAAGGTGAACAGCAGCCCGGCGAAGACGAGCGTGTAGGAGTTGATCGACCACTCCAGCTCGCCCTGGCTGGCGCCGAGGCCGTGCACCGGGTCGGCGAGGGTGCGCAGTGCGACGTTGAGGATGGTGTTGTCGAGGACGACGACGAGCAGGCTGATCACCAGCACCGCGAGGATCCCCCACCGCCTCGGATGTCCGGTGTTCTCGTGCGGTTCCATGTGTCCGGTTCTCCCCCCGGCGTGCTCGTACCGTGAATTACGATACGAGTCAGACTCGTAACGAGCCTGAGCGTACGGCCCCGGGTTTCGATACGGAACCGGATCGTTTCGTATGTGTCCGGCGTCACGCTCCCGCAAACCGAGCAGCCGATGACAGCGGCCCTCATCGCGGAGCCCGGCGAAGGCCGGGAGGGACGACAGGCGGCCCGCGCCTTGCGGGGCCCCTGCCCGGATTGCCGGATCCAGTACGGCCCCGCCCGACCCTGGCTGGCCGGCCAGGCGCGCAGGGGTCGACTGTCCGATTTCCGGGCGAGCTGCGTGCCGTCCGATGTCCGGGTCTGGCCGGACGGTTGCGGGTCGTCCCGTGACCTGCGGCACCCTGGCGGTGGAATGGTGGCCGGGCCGGGGTCGTTACATCACCTGGACGATCGCAGCAGCACCCCGCTGGCCAGGCCCGAACGCGTGGCCGGCCCGGGATGCGGGCCCCCGGAATGATGGTGGGCCGCCGGTCGTTACACATGGACCCGGCGCCGTGAGCCCCCCGCTCGCGAAGCCTGCCGGGGCGAAGACTTTCCCCTTTGATCTTTTGAGCGCCGTCGTGGTGCTTGCGCGTGTCCGACCCCCCTCGGACACGACGCCAACCCCCGAATGGAGCCATCCTGATGAACACCACCATTCTGCGGAAGAGCGTGCTCGGTATCGCTGGTCTGGCCTTCGCCGGTGGCGTCTTCGCCGGCCCGGCCACCGAGGCCCACGCCGCCCCGGCCATGGACGCCAAGGCCGTCGCCGTGGTGCAGGCCGACAAGGTCGACAAGGGCAAGCTGATCCCGCACGGCGTGCAGGGCAAGCAGTCCCGCATCACCCTGGACGCCGAGCAGACGAAGAACGTCAAGGCGATCATCGCGGCGACGAAAAAGTCGGGCATGGACGAGCGGGCCGCGGTCATCTCCATCGCCACCGCCCTGCAGGAGTCGAAGCTGGAGAACCTGGGCCACCTCGGTGACCGCAACGACCACGACTCGCTGGGCCTGTTCCAGCAGCGCCCGTCCAGCGGTTGGGGCAGCCCGAAGCAGATCACCGACGCCGAGTACGCCACCAAGGCGTTCCTCAAGGGCCTCAAGCAGGTCGACGGCTGGCAGGACATGCCGCTGACCGAGGCCGCCCAGACCGTGCAGGTCTCGGCCTACCCCGACGCCTACGCGCAGTGGGAGCGGCAGGCCGCCGACCTGGTCGCCAAGCACTGGAACTGACCCACCTGAACATTCACGCCGGCCGGCACCCCGAACCCGGGGTGCCGGCCAGCGGCATGTCCAGGGCGACCCGCCCGCCCCGCAGGCGGCGGCGGCGAAGGTGGTGAGGCGTACCGACGGCGACGGGAACGGCTCGATCCAGCCCGGCCCCGCGCCGAAGAGGCGTACCCGGGGAAAGTCGCGCCCGAAGCGGACCAGGCGGTACGCGCGGCCGGTGAGCGGGGTCTGCGACCAGACCAGGACGGTGTGCGGGCGGGCTCGCACCACGGCGGCGGCCAGCGCGGCCCACGGCAGCGCGGGCCCCAGCAGCAGGCACCCGCGGCCCCGCTCCCGCAGCGCGGCGGCGAGCGCGTGCAGCCCGAGGCAGTGCGCCTCCTGTCCGGCCCCGGCGAGCAGCACCCCGTCCGGCGGCAGGGCGCGACCCCGGTCCCGGCGGTACCCGTCCAGGCCGATCCGGACGCCCTCGGAGAGCGCGTGTTCGATCGCGATCTCGGTGCCGCTGTGCCCGCGCAGTCCGCCGAGCAGCGGTCGGCAGACCCGCTCCCAGACCGGCGCCACGCCGGCGTCGGCGGCGAGGTCCCGCACCAGCGCGGCGATCCCGTTGGCGTCGAGGTCCTCGGCGGCCACGCGAGCCGCTTGCGGGCGGCCTCGACGACGTCGGCCGGCATCGGTTCGGTCAGCACCAGACGTACCCCCGGGTGTGCGATCACTACCAGGGGGTTCGCTGGGACGGCGCGGTTCGGATGCGCCGTCGCGGGACTTCATCTGCGGCGGGCGGCCATCCAGCGCAGCGCCAGGGCGGCGACGGTGCCCCACAACCCACGGCGGAACAGCAGCACGACCAGGACGAAGATGCCGCCGGTCACCAGGCCGATCGCCTCGAATCCGGAGAACGACAGCCAGTCCTCCAACCGGACCACCAGGGCCGCGCCGAGCACCCCGCCCCACAGTGTGCCGATGCCGCCGAGCACGACGACGATGACCGCCTTGCCGGAGGTGGTCCAGTGCAGCACGTCGAGGGAGACGAACCGGTGCCCGACGGCGAAGAGCCCGCCGCCGAGACCGGCGATGAAGCCGGAGAGCACGAACGCGGTCAGCTTGTAGCGGTGCACCGGGTAGCCGAGCGCCCGCGCCCGGGCCGGGTTGTCGCGGATGCCGACCAGCACCCGGCCGAACGGCGAGTGGGTGATCCGCCAGGCGGCGGCCAGGCCGAGCAGCACGATCGGCAGGATCGCGTAGTAGAAGTAGAAGTCGTCGGTCAGGTCGAGGCCGAACAGCGACCGGGGCACGCCCTGCAGGCCGTTCTCGCCCTTGGTGACCGAGCGCCACTCGTTGGCCACGTAGTAGACCATCTGCGCGAAGGCCAGCGTGACCATGGCGAAGTAGATGCCGGTCCGCTTCACCGCGAGGTAGCCGATGGGCAGCGCGAGCACCGCCGCACCGAGCGCCCCGGCCAGCACGGCGACCGGGAACGGCAGGCCGGCGTGGATGGCGACCAGGCCGGTGAGGTACGCCGAGGTGCCCCAGAACGCCGCGTGCCCGAAGGACATCAGCCCGGTGAAGCCGAGCAGCAGGTCCACCGACACGGCGAACAGCGCCCAACAGAGGATGTCCACCGCCACCGCCGGGTAGAGCCCGTTGGGCAGCCAGAGCGCGGCGGCCAGCCCGGCGGCGAGCAGCGCGTACCGGACCCAGCCGGGCGCGCGGGCGACGGCGAGCAGCCCGGACGGCGGGGCCGGTCGGCTCGCCTCGGCCGGGGTGTCGACGGTGCTGGTCATGCCGGTGCCTCCTCACGGCCGAACAGCCCGGCCGGCCGCCAGAGCAGCACGGCGGCCATCACGACGAAGACGATCGTCTGGGACACGATGGGGAACTCGGACAGGTACGCCTCGCCCCACGCCTGCACCAGGCCGATGCCGAAACCGGCGGCGACCGAGCCGAAGATCGAGCCGAGACCGCCGATCACCACCACCGCGAAGACCACGATGATCAGATCGGCGCCCATCAGCGGGTTCACCGCCCGCATCGGGGCGGCGAGCACGCCGGCGAGCCCGGCCAGGCCGATGCCGAAGCCGAAGACCGGGGTCACCCACCGCCCGACGTCGATGCCGAACGCCCGGGTCAGCTCCGGCCGCTCGGTCGACGCCCGGACCACCATGCCGATCCGGGTACGGGTGAGCACCCACCACACCGCGACGCAGAGCAGCACCGCGAAGCCGAGGATGAAGACCCGGTACGTCGGGAAGTCGAAGAGTCCGAAGTCGACCGAGCCGCTGAGCTCGGCCGGGGTGGCGTACGGGCTGGACTGCACGCCGTAGCGGGTCTTCACGAGGTCCTGCAGGATCAGCGTCAGGCCGAAGGTGAGCAGGAAGTTGTAGAGCGGGTCGAGCCGGGTCAGCCGGTGGATGACCGCCCGTTCCAGGACCATGCCCAGTACGGCCAGGCCCACCGGCATGATCACCAGCGCCGCCCAGAACGGCACGCCCGCCTCGGTGAGCAGCACGTACGCCCCGAACGCGCCGAGCATGTAGAACGCGCCGTGGGCGAAGTTCACCACCCGCAGCATGCCGAAGATGACCGCGAGCCCGAGGGCGAGCAGGGCGTAGAACGCCCCGCCCACCAACCCGTTGAACGTGTTCTGAAGGAACCCGGTCACAGCTTGCAGTCCGGGGACGGGGCCCGGAACGCCTCCGCGGCCGGGATGGTCTTGAGGACCTTCACGTAGTCCCAGGGCTCGCTCACCTCGGCCTGCGGCTTCACCTGGGCCAGGTACGCGTCGTGGATGACCCGGTGGTCCTCGGCGCGGATCTTGCCGTTGCGCAGGAAGACGTCGTTGACCTCCTTGCCCTCCAGCCCCTTGACCACGGTGTCCGCGTCATCGGTGCCGGCGGCCTGCACCGCCTCCAGGTACTGCATCGCGGCGGAGTAGTTGGCCGCGTGGGCGAAGGACGGCCGGGTGCCGGTCTCCTTCTGGAACCGGTCGGCGAACTCGCGGTTCTGCTGGTCGAAGTTCCAGTACCAGGCGTCGGTGTAGGTGGTGCCGGCGAGGGCGGCCGGGGTGAGCGAGTGGATGTCGGTGATGAACATCAGGCCCACGGCGAGCCCGATGCCCTTGTCCCGGAGCTTGAACTCGTTGTACTGCTTGACCACGTTGACCAGCTCGGCACCGGCCTGCATGGTGCCCAGCACCTCCGGCTTCGGGTTCATCCTGGACGCCTTGAGCAGGAACGACGAGTAGTCGCCGCTGGTGTTCGGGAACGGCGCGCCGTCCTTGCCGACCACCTTGCCGCCGGCCTTCTCGATCGCCGCGGAGAAGTTCTTCTCCATGTCCTGGCCGAAGGCGTAGTTCGGGTAGAGGATGTACCAGTTCTTGCCGACCTGCTCGGTGGTGGTCGTGCCGGTGCCGTGGGCCAGCATGTACGTGTCGTACGCGTAGTGGAACGTGTACTTGTTGCAGCTCTTGCCGGTCAGGTCGGTGGTCGCCGCGCCGATGTTGAAGTAGAGCTTCTTCTTCTCCTTGGCCACGTCGGCGACCTTGAGGGCGGCCGACGAGGTCGGCACGTCGAGGATGATGTCGACACCCTTGCGGTCGTACATCTCGGCGGCCTTGCTGTTGGCGATGTCCGGCTTGTTCTGGTGGTCGGCGGTCTCGACGGTGATGTCCGTGGTCACCGCCTTGTCCCCGTGCTTGGCCTTGAAGTCGGCGATGGCCATCTCCACGGCCTTGACGGAGTTCTTCCCGGACAGCTCCGAGTAGGCCCCGGACTGGTCGTTGAGGACGCCCAGCACGATCTTGTCGCCGGTCAGCTTCTGGTCGCCGCCCGATGCCGGGCCACCGCCGCCGCAACCGGCCGCCAGCACCACCGCCGCCGACGCGGCGGCCACACCCACGCTCCTACGCATGTTCATCCCTTTCATACCGCGCGGACACCGCGCGGGTCAGCCGTCAAAATGATTCAGATACCGAGGTACGCCAGCAGCTCGCGCTCCCGCGAGCGCACCTCGGAGTTCGCCATCGCCTCCACGACGCGTCCCTCGGCCAGCAGGTAGTGCCGGTCGGCGACGCCGGTGGCGAAGTGCAGGTTCTGCTCGACCAGCAGCACGGTCACCCCGTGCTGCTTGGCCTCCCGCAGCAGGTCGCCGACCTGCTGCACGAGCAGCGGCGACAGGCCCTCGGTGGGCTCGTCGCAGAGCAGCAGCCGGGCGCCCATCCGCAGCACCCGGGCCAGGGCGAGCATCTGCTGCTCGCCGCCGGAGAGCATGGTCGCCGCCGAGTCGCGCCGGGAGTACAGGGCGGGGAACGCCTCGTACACCCGCTCCAGCGGCCACGGGTCGGGGCCGACCCGCGGCGGCAGCGTCAGGTTCTCGGTGACGCTGAGGGTGGCGTACGCGCCCCGGTCGTCGGGCACCCAGCCGAGGCCGAGCCGCGCCCGCTTGTACGCCGGCAGCCGGCTGATGTCCCGCCCGTCCAGCTCCACGGTGCCGCGCTGGCCGGGGTGCAGCCCCATCACGCAGCGCAGCAGGGTGGACTTGCCGGCGCCGTTGCGCCCGACCAGGGTGACCACCTCGCCGGCGGCGACCTCCAGGCTCACCTCCCGCAGCACCTGCGCCTCGCCGTAGAAGGCGGAGAGGGTGTCAATGCGCAGCATCAGCGGCTCCCAGGTAGGCGGTGATGACCCGCTCGTCGGCGCGGACCTGCTCGTACGGGCCCTCGACCAGCACCGTGCCGGCCTGCAGCACGGTGACGGTGTCGGCGAGGCGGCCGACGACGCTCATGTTGTGCTCGACCATCACCACGGTCCGGCCGGCCCGGACCCGGGCGATCAGCTCGACCGTGCGGTCGACGTCCTCCAGCCCCATCCCGGCGGTCGGCTCGTCGAGCAGCAGCACCTTCGGGTCCAGGGCGAGGGCGATGGCCAGCTCCAGGGCGCGCTTGCGCCCGTACGCCAGCGCCTCGGCCGGGGCCTCGGCCAGCGCGCCGAGCCCGACCATGTCCAGCAGTTCGTCGGCCCGCTCCCGGTAGCGGCCCATCAGCTTGGCCGACCGCCAGAAGCGCCAGCCGAGCCCGCTGGGGCTCTGCAATGCCAGCTCGACGTGCTCGCGGGCGGACAGCTGCGGGAAGAGACTGGTGATCTGAAACGAGCGGGCCACCCCGAGCCGGGCCACCTGCTCCGGCGGCAGGCCGGTGACGTCCCGGCCGTCCAGCTCGATCCGGCCCTCGGTCGGCGGCAGGAAGCCGGTGAGCAGGTTGAACAGGGTGGTCTTGCCGGCACCGTTGGGGCCGACGAGCGCGTGCACGCTCTCCGGGGCGATGTCGAGGTCGACGTGGTCGACCGCGCGGAAGCCCCGGAAGTCACGGGTCAGCCCGCGCGCCGACAGGAGCGCTTGCCCGGCCATCGCCTCATCCTCCGCAGGTCACTGGCGACGGCCGGGTCGGTGACCGGGGTCACAGGGCCGTCGCGTGGAGGAAACCTACGGGGAACGGCCGGAGTGCAGCCATGTCGATCCACCACACTTTCCGGCCGGTCGGCGCGGGGTCGAGCGACATGAGGCTCGGCCGGAAGCGGGCCGGAGGAGATCGACAGCGGTGAACAGGCACCCCGCGAGATCGCTCCCATGTGGCCCGGCCACCTGACCGGCGGGGGCGTGGCTGGCGGGACCGGCCACCCACCCGCGCGGGGCGCGGGGCGGGGCCGGCCACGCGGGGCGCGGGGCGGGGCCGGCCACGCGGGGCGCGGGGCGGGGCCGGCCACGCCACCGCGGGGTCACCGGGCCGGGACGTACTCCGGCAGGGTCAGGCCGTCGGCCTTGTCGAAGAACGCCCGGGTGGCCAGCCGGCGCAGCGGCCGGCTGGTCATCGCCCGCATCGACCGGTCACGCATCCAGATCGCCGCCCGGCTGGCCGGCAGGAACCCGGACAACGCGCCGGCGGGCAACTGCTGGCAGCGCAGCACGTGCGGGCGCAGCACCTGCTCGTAGCGGGCGAAGGCGGTCCGGTGGTCGCCGCCGGCGGCGGCCAGCTCCCCGGCCAGCACGTACGCCCCGACCAGGGAGAGGCTGGTGCCCTGGCCGGTCAGCGGGGACGGGCACCACGCCGCGTCGCCGAGCAGGGCCACCCGGCCGGCGCTCCACCGGTCCATCCGCACCTGCCCGTACAGGTCGAAGTAGAAGTCCGGCGCGTCGGCCATGGCGGCCAGCAGCTCCGGGGTGCGCCAGCCGACGTCGGCGAACCGCTCGGCGAGGATCCGCCGCTGCGCGGCGGCGTCGCGCCGGTCGACGTCCAGCGGCGGCGAGACGAAGCTGAACAGGGCGGCGATCCGGCCACGGCGGTCCGGCCGGGTGCCGACCACCCGGCCGCCGGGGGCATTGTGCAGCAGGAACCAGCCCTCGTCGTCCGGGTACGGGGTGGTGAAGTAGGCCAGGTACGCCCTCATCGGCCGGAGGTACGCCGACTCCGGTCCGAAGGCCGCCTCCCGGGTCCGGGAGTGCACGCCGTCGGCGCCGACCACCAGGTCGAAGGTGCGCGGGGCGGCCCGCTCGAAGTCGACCCGCACTCCGCCGGGCACCTCGGTCAGCGTCGCGATCGAGTCGTCGAAGAGGTACTCCACGTCGGACCGGGTCTCCTCGTACAGCAGCCGGGCCAGGTCGCCGCGCTGGATCTCGAGGTCGGCGACGATGCCCTCCCCGCCGAAGGCGTGCACCGACATCCGCGCCCGCACCGTGCCGTCGGCCGCCACGTACGCCATGCCGCGCTCGTCGACGCACTCCGCGCGTACCCGCGCCGTCAACCCCATCCGCTCGATGACCCCGCGGGCGGCGCCGCGGACGTCGACCGCCTGGCCACCGGGGCGTGGCCCCCGGGCCCGCTCGACCACCGTGGGGTGGAAGCCGTGCCGGCGCAGCCAGAAGGCCAGGGCGGGACCGGCGATGCCGGCCCCGGAGATGAGCACTTTCCTGTCGGTCACCGCTGCGCTCCTCGCGTTGTCCCGCTTTCACCGCCGGCCCGGCCACCGCCAGGGGGCGGGCGGAGTTCCGTGCCTCCGCGCCGGTGACGGTAGGTCGCGCGGCGCCGCCCACGCTCGCGTCGTACTAGTACGCTGCCCTCCGCGAGGCCGTCCAGGGCCTTTCGTACTAGTACGCCGGAGGTGACGTCCTGGCCCCCACGGCATCCCGCCCGCAACCGCCGTACCGGCGGATCGCCGCGCAGATCCGGCTCCGGATCGAGCTCGGCGAGCTGCGACCCGGCGATCCGGTGCCGTCGGCCCGGCAGATCACCCGCGAGCACGGCGTCGCCATCGCCACCGCGACCAAGGTGCTGGCCCTGCTCCGCGAGGAGGGGCTGGTGCTGGCCCGTCCCGGCGCCGGCACGGTGGTCGCCGCGCGCCCGGACGCCCCGCCCCGGGCCGGCCGGTCGGACCCGGAGCTGAGCCGCGACCACCTGGTCCGCACGGCGATGGCGCTCGCCGACTCCGACGGCCTCGCGGCGGTCTCCCTGCGCCGGCTCGCCGCCGACCTCGGCGTGGCGACGATGGCGCTGCACCGCCACGTGCGGGGTCGGGACGAGCTGGTCCGGTTGATGGCCGACAGCGCCCTGGCCGACGCCCTGCCCACCGCCCGGCCGGCCGGCTGGCGGGCCCAGCTGGAACTGCTGGCCCGGGAGCAGTGGCGGGTCTACCGGCGACACCGCTGGCTGCCCCACGTCATCTCGATGAGCCGGCCGCAGCTGCTGCCGCGCGGCATGGCGCACACCGAGTGGGCGCTGCGCGCCACGGGCGGCGTCGGCCTGGACCGGGAGACCCGTTGGTACGCCGCGCTCACGCTGATCGCCCAGGTGCGGGGCGTCGCCACCAACCTGGAGATGCAGGCGCAGGCGGAGCAGGACACCGGCCTGACCGACGAGGAGTGGATCGAGTCGCAGGAGCCGGTCTTCGACCGGCTGGCGCCCGGGCGCTACCCGACCCTGGCCGCGCTGAGCGCCGAGGGCGACGTCGACCTCACCCTGGACGGCATCTTCGAGTTCGGCCTGCGCCGGCTGCTGGACAGCTACGCAACCCTGATCGAGGACGCCGCGCGCCGGCCGGGGTGAGCGCGCCCCGACCGACGGCGGCCGGGCGCGTCAGTCGGGGAAGGTGACCACCCAGCGGGCGCCCTCGCCCCGGGCGAGCCGGTCGAACGCCTCCGGCGCCTCGTCGAGGGTGACCAGCCCGCTGATCAGCGGAGTCAGGTCGAGCGTGCCGTCGCCGACCTCGCGGGCCAGGCCCGGCACCTCCCGGTCGGGATCGGACGAGCCGTACACCGAGGAGCGCAGCGTCCGGGCGGAGTGGAAGATGTCCAGCGCCGAGAGGCTCACCAGGTCGTCCTTGCCGCCCATGCCCACCACGGTGACCGCTCCCCCGCGCCGGGTGAGCCGCCAGGCGGTCCGGATGGTGGCGGCCCGTCCCACGCACTCGAAGGCGTGGTCGACGCCGCGCCCCTCGGTGAGCGCCCGGATCTCCTTCGACAGCCGGTCGTCGGGCACGAGGAAGTGCGTCGCCCCGGCGGCGAGGGCCAGGCCCCGCTTCGCCTCGGCCACGTCGACCGCGACGATCGGGCCGGCGCCGGCGGCCCGGGCGGCGGTGAGCACCGACAGGCCGACCCCGCCGAGGCCGATCACCGCGACCGACTCACCGCCGGCGACCCGGGCGGTGTTGCGGACCGCGCCGGTGCCGGTGAGCACGGCGCAGCCGAGCAGGGCGGCCCGCTCCGGCGGCAGGTCGTCGGGGACCGCCACCACGGCGGCCTCGGGCACCACCACCTCCTCGGCGAACGCGCCGAGCCCGAGCGTGACGTGCAACGCCTCGCCGTCGGCGGTCTCGCCGCGCGGCACCGCCGGGGCGGTGTTGGCGGCGCAGAGCCACGGCTCGCCGTGCCGGCAGTACCAGCACCGCCGGCAGGCGGGCGCCCAGTTGAGCACCACCTGCGTGCCGACCGGCACGGCGGCGCCGGCGCCGGCCTCGACCACCACGCCGGCCGCCTCGTGCCCCAGCACCAGCGGGTACGCGGGCGCGAGGGTGCCGTTGACCATGGACAGGTCGGAGTGGCAGATGCCGGCGGCGCGGACGCGGACCCGCAGCTCGCCGGGGCCGGGCGCGGGCAGGCGGATCTCCTCGACGCGCAGCGGCGCGCCGGGCGCGCGGGCGACCAGAGCCCTCACCGCTGGATCGCCTTGATCTCGCGGAACTCGTCGATGCCGTACGGGCCCAGCTCCCGGCCCAGGCCGGACTGCTTGTAGCCGCCGAACGGCGCCCGCGGGTTGAACCCGCCGCCGTTGACGTCCACCTGGCCGGTACGCAGCCGCCGGGCCACCGCCAGCGCGCGGTCGGCGTCGGCGGACCACACCGCGCCGGCCAGTCCGTAGCGGGAGTTGTTGGCGACGGCGACGGCCTCGTCGTCGTCGCCGAACGGAATGACGGCGAGCACCGGGCCGAAGACCTCCTCCTGGGCCAGCGCGCTGTCGGGGTGCACGTCGGCCAGCACGGTCGGGGCGACGAAGTGCCCCCGGGGCGGCAGCGGGGCGTCCGGGCCACCGCAGACGAGGCGCGCCCCGTCGGCGAGGGCGCGGTCGACGTGGCCGCGCACCCGCTCGGCCTGGGCGGCGGAGACCAGCGGGCCGAGCCGGGTGTCCGGGTCGAACGGATCCCCCGGCCGGTACGCCGCGGCGGCCCGGGCGACCAGGTCGAGTGCCTCGTCGTACCGGTCGCGGTGGACCAGCATCCGGGTCCACGCGGTGCAGGTCTGCCCCGAGTTGAGCAGCGCGTTGCCCACCCCGACCTTGACGGCGGTGGGCAGGTCGGCGTCGGCGAGGATCAGGTTGGCCGACTTGCCGCCCAGTTCCAGGGCCACCCGGGCGATCCGGTCGGCGGCGAGGTGGGCGATCCGGCGGCCGGTGGCGGTGGACCCGGTGAACGAGACCATGTCCACGTCGGGGTGGGCGGCCAGGGCCTCGCCGACCACCGGCCCGGTGCCGGGCACCAGGTTGACCACACCGGCGGGCAGCCCGGCCTCGGCGACCGCGTCGAAGAGCAGGTACGCCGTCAGCGGGGTCAGCTCGCTGGGCTTGAGCACCACGGTGCAGCCGGCGGCCAGGGCGGGCGCCAGCTTGGCGACGACCTGGTGCAGCGGGTAGTTCCACGGGGTGATCGCGCCGACCACGCCGACCGGTTCACGGACGACGAGCGAGTTGCCGATCGTCTCCTCGGCGGGCGGCCGGGCGGCCAGCTCGACGCAGTCGCGCAGCACGGTCAGCGGCAGGCCGGTCTGCACCCGGGCGGCCAGCTTGAGCGGGGTGCCGAGTTCGAGCGCGACGGTCCGGGCGATGTCCTCGGCCCGGGCGGTCAGCGCGGCGAGCAGTCGGTCGAGGTGGGCGGCGCGCTCGGCGGGCGAGGTGGCCGCCCAGCTGGGAAAGGCGGCCCGGGCGGCGGCGACGGCCCGGTCGACGTCGGCCGGGGTGCCGGCCGGCACCTGCCCGACGGTCTCCCCGGTGGCCGGGTTCTCCACGTCGATCGGCTCGTTCCCGGACGGGTCGGCCCAGGCGCCGCCGAGGTAGAGGTGACGGCGGACCAGGAGCGCGGGGGGCGCGGCGGCGAGATCCATGTCGTCCTTCGGGGGTGAGGAAACTAGCGCTGGGAGTTTTGACGCTACCCGTTCGCCCCGGGTGGTTCCACCGCGAGTACGCGCCGGTGTTCGGCGGCGAGGCCGTGCAGCAGCGCGTCCAGGCCGAGGGCGAAGGCGCCCTCGTCGACGCTGCGCTGGTGCTCGGCGAGCCGGTGCGCCTGGCCCAGGTGCGGGTAGTGCGCGGCGTACAGCTCCGGGTCCTCGACGAAGCCGCGGGCGAACGAGCCGAGCGCCGACCCGGCGACGAAGTACCGCATCGCCGCGCCGACGTGGGTGGCCCGGGCGGGCGGCCAGCCGGCCTTGACCAGTGCCCCGTAGACGGCGTCGGCCATGGCCAGGGCGGCCGGGCGCCGCCCCGGACCCTGGGCCAGGTAGGGCACGACGTTCGGGTGCGCGGTCAGCGCCGCCCGGTACGACCAGGCCCAGCGGCGCAGCGCCTCGCGCCAGTCGTGGCGGCCGAAGAAGCCGATGTCCACGGCGACGGTGACGCTTTCGGCGACCGCGTCGAGGATGGCCTCCCGGTTGGCGAAGTGGTTGTAGAGCGAGGGACCCCGCACGCCGAGCGCGGCGGCGAGCCGCCGGGTGGAGAAGGCGGCCAGCCCGTCGGCGTCGATCAGGGCCAGGGCCGCGGCGACGATCCGGTCCCGGGTGAGCACCGGCTGCGGGGGTCGGGGCACGTCGACTCCTCGGGGGTCTGGACGACAGAAAACTTACACCGCTAGTTTAAGCGGGACGCAGCCACGACGGCGGAAGGGATCAGCATGGACTTCTCACTGACCGACGAGGAGCGGGCGGTCCGCGACACCGTCCGGTCGTTCATCACCCGCGAGGTGATGCCGCTGGAACAGGAGGTGCTGCGCCGCGAGCGCGCGCACCAGCCCGGCGTGACCCGCGACGAGTTGCGCGAGCTCCAGCAGAAGGCGAAGAAGTTCGGCTTCTGGGGGCTGGCCACCCCCGAGGAGTACGGCGGGATGGACCTGCCCGCGGTCATGCAGTCGCTGATCTGGACGGAGCTGGGGCGCACCTTCGTGCCGTTCCGGTTCGGCGGCGAGGCCGACAACATCCTCTTCCACGCCACCGAGGAGCAGAAGCGCGAGTTCCTGCTGCCCACCATCGAGGGCGAGCGGATCTCCTGCTTCGCCATCACCGAGCCGGGCGCCGGGTCGGACGCGGCGAACATCCGGCTGGCCGCCCGGCGCGACGGCGACGACTGGATCCTCGACGGCGAGAAGACCTTCATCACCAACGGCAACGACGCCGACTTCGCCATCGTGGTCGCGGTGACCGACCGGGAGAAGGGCGCCCGCAACGGCGGGGCGACCGCGTTCCTGGTGGACCGGGCGATGGGCTGGCGCTCGGAGTTCATCCAGACGATGGGCGAGGGCGGGCCGGCGTCACTGATCTTCGACGGCGTACGGGTGCCGCACCGCAACATCCTCGGCGAGATCGGCCAGGGCTTCACGCTGGGCATGGAGTGGATCGGCAAGGGCCGCTACACCATCCCCTCGCACGCCATCGGCATCGCCGAGCGGGCGTTGCAGATGGCCATCGACTACGCCAACACCCGGGAGACCTTCGGCGCGAAGATCGGCACCAACCAGGCCATCCAGTGGATGATCGCCGATTCCGAGACCGAGCTGGAGGCGGCCCGCTGGCTGGTGCTGCGCTCCGCCTGGACGGTCGACCAGGGCATGGACCCCCGGCACGCATCCTCGATGGGCAAGCTCTACGGCGCCGGCATGGTCAACCGGGTGGTGGACCGGGTGCTCCAGATCCACGGCGGCATGGGCTACACCCGCGAACTGCCGGTCGAGCGCTGGTACCGGCAGGTGCGGCTCTACCGGATCTTCGAGGGCACCGACGAGATGCAGCGGCTGATCATCTCGCGGGACCTGCTGCGCGGGTACACGAAGATCGGCGGTCACCTGGCCTGAGTCCACGCCGGCTCCTCATTTTCCCGCCTGCTCCGGTCGGGCCGGCGCGGCACGCCTCAGCCGGCGGCTCGGGTCGAGGAGTTGGCGGCCCGGTGAGCCGGACTGCTCGGGTGGGCGGCGATGACAGCCGCCCACCCGGGAGCGGGCTCAGCCGGTCAGCGCCGTCAGGGCGGCGTCCACATCGGCCTCGGTGGAGTACACGTGGAAGGAGGCGCGGACCCGCCCGGCGCGCACCGCCGCCCGGATTCCGGCCCGCTCCAGCCGCTGCTCGGCGTCGGGCACGTCGACGGCGACGATGGCGCTCTCCCCCGCCGGCCGACCCAGCCCGGCCAGGAACCGGTTGGCCAGCGCCACGTCGTGCGCCCGGATCGCCGGCACGCCGATCTCGGCGACCACCTCCAGTGCGGGCGCCGCGCCGACCCAGCTGAACCAGGCGGGCGAGATGTCGAATCGGCGGGCGTCGTCCGCCAGCCGCAGCGGCGGGCCGTAGTAGGAGGCGTGCGGGTCCGCGCCCGCGTACCAGCCGGCGGCGTCCGGACGCAGCCGCTCGCGCAGCTCGGGCGCCAGGTAGGCGTACGCGGAGCCGCGCGGGCCCATCAGCCACTTGTACCCGGCCACCGCCACCACGTCGGCCCGGCTCCCGTCGAACGGCAGCCAACCACACGCCTGGGTCGCGTCCACCGCGACCAGCGCACCGTGCGCCCGGGCCGCGGCCACGATCTCGTCGTACGCCGCCACGGCGCCGTCGGCGGACTGCACCAGGCTGAACGCGACCAGATCGGTGTCGGCGTCGATCGCGTCGACCAGCCCCGTCAGCGGCACGGTGCGGACCCTGACGCCGCGCTCCTCCTGAGCCAGCCAGGGAAACAGGTTCGAGGTGAACTCGACCTCGGGGACCACCACGTTCGCGCCCGCCGGGAGGGCCGCCGCGACCGGTGCGAGGAGCTGGGACACGGCCGCGCCGACCGCCACGTCCCCGGCCGGTACGCCGACCAGGCCGGCGAACGCGGCCCGGGCCCGGTCCACCGACTGCCCCCAGCCCTCCCAGGAGCTGCTTCCGGTCCGCCAGTCGGCCAGCGCCTCCTGCAATGCCGTCCAGGCCGGCTCGGGCGGGAGCCCGTAGGAGGCGGTGTTCAACCAGCCGGGCTCCGGCTTCCACAACTGCTGCGCCTGCTCGATGTTCACCCCACCGACGCTAGGCGGGGTGGCCTCGGATGGGCACGGCCAATCGGCGACCGGCGGCCTGCGGCACATCGGCACGCACCCTGTCCTCGTCGTAGCCGCCGGATCGACAGCTCTCGCGCGGCTCTCAAGACCGCCTCCGCTCACCGCCTCGCCGACGCCGCGCTCGCGGGACAACCGCTCGCCTGGCTCACTCCACCCGCTCCGCCCTCCTGGACGGCGTCGAGGTGAAGAGGTAGGACCAGCGCGGTGGAGACCGCCAGCTCCCGATCGAGTGCCTCGTGGCGGGGGACGAAGGCCATTGCTCCGCCCTCGCCGATCACCACGTCCTCCTGGCGCGCGTT
This sequence comes from Micromonospora purpureochromogenes, assembly GCF_900091515.1. NCBI lineage: Bacteria > Bacillati > Actinomycetota > Actinomycetes > Micromonosporales > Micromonosporaceae > Micromonospora > Micromonospora purpureochromogenes. Next base: position 4,696,755 of record NZ_LT607410.1, read on the forward strand.
CGTACTGCCGCCCAAGACGTGGACCGTGACCGTGTGCGGAAAGCCGTCCTCGTACGGGCGCGGGCCGGTCCAGAAAAGGTGCAGCTCACCGGCGGTCAGGCCGGTCTCCTCCAGCAGTTCCCGGCGGGCGGCCTCCTCCGGCGTCTCGCCAGGTTCGAGGTGGCCGCCGGGCAGGCTCCACTGGTTCGGCGAGGCCGAGGTGTGCGCGTCGCGGTGCTGCAGAAGGATCGCTCCCGAGGGGTCGACGAGCAGCACGAGCGCCACGTCATAGCTTGCCATCGCGAAATCGTGCCACGCCGGGTTGCCTCCCGCGCTCCCGTGCGCGGCCCAGCCACCCCCTCCGCCAACATGCAACCAATGGTTGCGCAACGCCGGGTGGTCGGCTAGCGTGATGTGCAACCAACGGTTGCATATCAAGAGGTGGCAGAGCATGGAGTACGCCAGCATCGAACGAGAGATCCACGTCGACGCCTCGCCGGAGGTGGTCTTCGAGGTCGTCAGCAGCCCCGAGCACATCTCGGAATGGTGGACCGACGATGCCGCCTTCGAGGCGACTCCCGGCACGGTCGGTGAGCTCGTCTGGGGTGACCGGGCACAGGTCGTCCCGATGGTCGTGGTGGACGCCGAGCCTCCTCGACTGTTCTCGTTCCGCTGGTGTCATCCCGAGGGCAAGGTCGACGACCGGGCCACCTCGCTGCTGGTCACCTTCGAGCTCACCCCGTCGGGCACGGGCACCAGGATCCGGCTCACCGAGACCGGGTTCCGGGAGATGGGTTGGGAGGCCGCGAAGCTGGAGGAGCAGTACCGCGACCACGTCGCCGGCTGGGACACCTTCGTCCCCCGACTCGGGGAGTACCTCGCCCGGCTGGTCTCGACCCGGTGACCGCCGCCGTCGACGACGACCTGTGGTCGGCGGTGGGGGATCCGACCCGTCGGCGGATGCTCGACCTGCTTCTGGCCGACGGCGACGGCACGGCCACCAGCCTCAGTGAGCGGCTGCCCGTGACGCGGCAGGCCATCGCGAAACACCTCGGCGTGCTCGACCGGGTGGGCCTGGTGCGCTCCGCCCCCGCCGGGCGCGAGCGAAGGTACCGGGTGGACGAGGCGCAGCTCGCCCGGGCAGTCGCGCAACTGTCCTCGGTCGGAGCGGCGTGGGACGCCCGGCTCCTGCGCATCAAGCGGATCGCCGAGGCTGTCCAGCGCACGAAGGACCAGCGCGGCATCCAGCAGTGACGTCATGAGAGTCATCCGAAAACCGACACCGGAGAGAAGATCGAACATGGTGGACATCCTGCACAAAGTCGGAATCCCGTCGTCCACGGCCGAGGTCTACACGGCTCTGACCACCGTCGAGGGACTTGCCGGCTGGTGGACGACCAACACCCGGGGCGTCGGCGACCGCCTCGGCGGCGTGCTCCAGTTCCGGTTCGCCGCCGGCGGATTCGACATGAAGGTCCTCGAGCTCGACCCCGGCAGGCGCGTGCTGTGGGAGGTGGTCGACGGACCCGACGAGTGGATCGGCACACACGTGGACTGGCGCCTTGCCCAGGTCGACGACTACGCCGTCGTGCTCTTCAGCCACCGGGGCTGGAAGGAGCCGGTGGATTTCATGCACCACTGCAGCACCAAGTGGGCGGTCTACCTGCTGAGCCTGAAGTCGTTGATCGAGACCGGAAAGGGCGCTCCGCATCCGCACGACGTCAAGATCGACAGCTGGGACTGAGGGTCCGCTCGGTCCTGACGGGTCTCGCACCGGCGCGAAGCCACGACGCCACCTCCACCGGCAGCGATGCTGTCGGTGGAGGTGGCGCCGGCGCGGCCCCTGGTGGTTCCGCGACGGCGGCGTCAGGCTGGTACGCCGGCCGGGGCGGTCGAGTCGTCGGCCGGCCGCCGGGTGGCGGGCTCGCCCTCGTCGGCGTCCTCATCGAGCATGGTCGACTCGTCGAACGGGTCGTCGCCGCGCAGCACCCGACCGGCCTTGTCCCGGTCGAACTCCCCCGTCCAGGTCCCGACCAGCACGGTCGCGACCGCGTTGCCGGCGAAGTTGGTCAGCGCCCGCGCCTCCGACATGAACCGGTCGATCCCCACGATCAGACCGACCCCGTCGACCAGGTCCGGACGGTGTGACTGGAGCCCACCGGCAAGCGTGGCCAGCCCGGCACCCGTCACCCCGGCAGCACCCTTCGACGCGATGACCATGAACAGCAGCAGCGACACCTGCTCGCCGATCGACAGCGGCTTGCCCAGCGCGTCGGCGATGAACAGCGACGCCATGGTCAGGTAGATCGCCGTGCCGTCCAGGTTGAACGAGTACCCGGTCGGCACCGTGATGCCGACCACCGACCTGCTCACCCCGACGTGCTCCATCTTGGCGATCAGCCGCGGCAGCGCCGACTCCGAGGACGAGGTCGACAGGATCAGCAGGAACTCCCGGCCCAGGTAGCGCAGCAGCGAGAAGATCGGGATCCGGGCCACGAACCACAGCAGCGCACCCAGCACCACCAGCACGAAGATCAGACAGGTCGCGTAGAAGCCGAGCATGATCTGCGCCAGGCTCTTCAGCGCGTCCATCCCGGTGGCGCCGACCACGGCGGCGATGGCGCCGAACGCGCCGATCGGGGCCAGCCACATGATCATGGCGAGCACCTTGAAGACCACCCGCTGGAGCAGGCCCACGGCGTTCAGCACCGGCTCGCCGCGCCGGCCCAGGCTCTGCACGGCGAAGCCGACCAGCAGCGCCACGAGCAGCGTCTGGAGCACCTCCCCCTCGGTCAGCGCGGAGAAGAGCGTGGTCGGGATGACTCCGAGCAGGAAGTCGACGGTCCCCCCGGCCTCGTCGCCGGCGGCGGCCTTGCCCGAGCCGGCGAGGTCCTGCCCCAGGTCGAGCCCCGAGCCGGGGTGGATGAGGTTGCCGACCACCAGGCCGATGGCGAGCGCGACGGTCGACATGACCAGGAAGTAGCCGAGGGCGAGGCCGCCGACCTTGCCGACCTTCGCCGCCTGCCGGACCGAGCCGACGCCGAGCACGATGGTGCAGAAGATGACCGGGCTGATCATCATTTTGATCAGGTTGACGAAGCCGGTTCCGAGCGGCTTGAGTTCCTTGCCGACCTCGGGAGCGGCGAGGCCGACCACGACGCCGGCCAGCACGGCGACGATGACGGCCAGGTAGAGGTACCGGGTACGGTCCCGACGGACCGGGGGTGACGGTGTGGCGGTGGATGTGGTGGTGTCCATGTCGACAATGTGAAGCGCGTCTCACCACAAGGCAGCCTTGCGGTCATTCTGTTCATCCCGTCGGAGCACGCGCGACCCGTGTCGGTGACGACGGCGCGGACGAGGAGGGGAAACATGGCCCGGCGGCAGTGGAGCATCGCGGGGCAACTGTTCGCCCTCCAGGCCGTGGTGGTGACCCTGCTCGTCCTGGCCGGCGCCGCCGGGGCCGTCTGGCTGGCCCGCAGCGACTCCCGGCAGGCGGCGCAGGAGGAGGTGCTCGCGGTGGCGCAGACCGTCGCCCGCTCTCCCGACGTCCGTGCGGCGCTGCGTACGGCCGACCCCAGCGCGGCCCTCCAGCCGTACGCGGAGTCCACCCGGGTGGCGACCGGCACCGACTTCGTGGTGGTGATGGCGCCCGACCGCACCCGTTACTCGCACCCGCACCCGAAGCGGATCGGTCAGCCGTTCGTCGGCGACATCGCGCCGGCTCTGGCCGGCCGGCCGTTCACCACCACCAACGTGGGCACGCTCGGCGAGTCGGTGCGCGCGGTGGTGCCGGTGTACGACGACGAGCGGATCGTCGGCCTGGTCTCGGTCGGCATCACCACCGAGGCGATCGATCGCAAGCTGCTCGGCCAGTGGCCGGTGCTGCTCGGCGTCGCCGCACCGGCGCTCGCCCTCGCGGCCACCGGCTCCTGGCTGCTCAGCCGTCGGCTCCGTCGGCAGACGCACGGCCTCGGGCCGGCCCAGATGACCCGGATGTACGAGTACTACGACGCGGTGCTGCACTCGGTGCGGGAAGGCCTGCTGGTACTGACCACCGACCGCCGGGTGGCGTTGGTCAACGACGAGGGCCGCCGGCTGCTCGGGCTGGACGCGGACGCGCCGCTGACCGACCGGCCGGTGGCCGGGATCGACCTGCCGCCCGCGGTGGCCGAGCTGCTGACGTCGGCCCGGGACGCTCGCGACGAGCCCGTCCTGGCCGGTGACCGGGTGCTGGTCGCCAACCAGCGGACCGCCCGCTTCGAGGGCATCGCGCTCGGCACGGTGCTCACCCTGCGCGACCAGACCGAGCTGCGCACGCTCGCCAGCGAACTCGACTCGGTACGTGCGTTGACGGAAGCGTTGCAGGCGCAGACCCACGAGTCGGCCAACCGGCTGCACACCGTGCTGACTCTCGTGGAGCTGGACCGTACCGACGAGGCGGTGCGCCTGGCCACCCGGGACCTGGCCGCGGCGCAGCAGCTCACCGACCGGGTGGTCGGCGCGGTGACCGAGCCGGCGCTGGCCGCCCTGCTGCTCGGCAAGTCCGCCCAGGCCGGTGAGCGCGGCGTGGACCTGGTGATCGACCCGGAGTGCCGGCTCGACGGCAGCCCGCTGCCCAGCGCCGACCTGCTCACCGTGGTGGGCAATCTGGTGGACAACGCGCTGGAGGCGGTCGCCGGCAACCCGCCGCCGCGGCGGGTCCAGGTCTTCGTCGGCGCGGTCGACGGCGAACTGGTGGTCCGGGTCGGTGACAACGGCCCGGGACTGGACCCGGAGCGGGTGAACGACGCGTTCCGGCGCGGCTGGTCCACCAAGAGCGCCGGCCGCGGCCTCGGCCTGGCGCTGGTCGGGCAGGTGGTCCGCCGGCACGGGGGCAGCTACGAGGTCGACCGCTCGAACGACGGCGGAAGCCTGTTCACCGTCCGGCTGCCGACCGGGGGCGGCGAGGCCCGATGAACGACATCCGGGTGCTGGTGGTCGAGGACGAGCCGTTGCTGGCCGAGGCGCACACCGCGTACACCGAGCGGGTGCCGGGTTTCGTGGTGGCCGGGGTGGCGCACACCGGCCGGGAGGCGATGGCGGCGCTGCGCCGGCGCGGCGGCGCGGACGTCGACCTGGTGCTGTTGGATTTCCGCCTGCCCGACGTGCACGGCCTGGACGTCTGCCGGGCGTTGCGAGCGGCGGGCAGCAGCGTCGACGTGCTCGCGGTGACCTCGGCCCGGGACCTGGCGGTGGTCCGTGCCGCGGTCTCCCTCGGGGTGACCCACTACCTGCTCAAGCCGTTCACCTTCGCCGCCTTCCGCGACAAGCTGGAGCGCTACGCCGACTACCGCCGGCAGGCGCTCGCCGACGGCGAGGTGGCCGCCCAGCACGAGGTGGACCGGATGTTCGCCACCCTGCGCGGTGCCGCCCCGCACACCCTGCCCAAGGGGCTGGACGTGCACACCCTGCACCGGGTGCTCTCCGCACTCGCCGACCGGCCGCGAACCACGCCTGCCGAGGCCGAGGCCGGGCTGTCCGCGACCGAGGTGAGCCGGCGCACCGGCATCTCCCGGGTGACCGCCCGCCGCTATCTGGAGTACCTGGTGACCATCGACCGGGCGGTCCGCAGCCCCCGCTACGGCACACCCGGGCGCCCCGAGGTCGAGTACCGGCCGACCTGACCGACACCCGGCCGGCTGCCGGTCGCGGTGCTCTGCGGTGGCGAGCGGCTGCCCGCCACCCTGGCGCGACGTCCCCCGGCCGGGTCAGCTCACGTTGGCCGGGCCGAGCACGCTCTTCAGGTCGCCCATCAGCGCGGTGGTCGCCGCCACCCGGAACGGACCCAGCCGCAGCGTCGTGGTCTTGCCGCCGTTGAGCAGCTTGACGTGCACCTCGGTGTCGCCGGGGTGTAGCACCAGGGTCTCCTTGAGCCGTTCCACCAGCGGCGGCGTGCAGCGGTGCACCGGGATGGTGAGGGTGACCGGCTTGTTGGCCGGGTTGCTGCTGACGTCCGGCATGGACATGTCCATCGCCATGATCCGCGGCGTGTCGTCGCGACGGTCCACCCGGCCCTTGACCACCACGATGGCGTCCTCGGCGATGTACTGCCCGATCACCTCGTAGGTGTTCGGGAAGAACAGCGTCTCCACGCCGCCGGCCAGGTCCTCCAGGGTGGCCGAGGCCCAGGCCCGGCCCTGCTTGGTGACCCGGCGCTGCACGCCGGAGAGGATGCCGGCCAGGGTGACCACCGCGCCGTCCGGGACGGTGCCCTCCTCGGACAGGGCGGCGATCGTGGTGTCCGCCGCCGCGCCGAGGACGTGCTCCAGGCCGAAGAGCGGGTGGTCGGAGACGTAGAGGCCGAGCATCTCCCGCTCGAAGGCGAGCTTGTCCCGCTTGTCCCACTCGCTGCCCGCAATGGTCGGCATGACCGTGGTGCTGCCGCCGGTGTCGGCGTCGCCGAAGCCGGCGCCGAAGAGGTCGTACTGGCCGACCGCCTCCTTGCGCTTGACGTCGGCGTACGCGTCGATGGCGTCGGCGTGCACGGCGAGCAGGCCCTTGCGGGTGTGCCCGAGCGAGTCGAAGGCGCCGGCCTTGATCAGGGATTCGATGGTCTTCTTGTTGCAGGCCACCGCGTCCACCTTGGCCAGGAAGTCGTAGAAGTCGGCGTACTCGCCCTTCTCCTCCCGGCACCGCATGATCGCGGCCACAACGTTCGCGCCGACGTTGCGGACGGCGGCGAGGCCGAACCGGATGTCCTGGCCGACCGGGGTGAACGGCCCGGCCGAGGTGTTCACGTCCGGCGGCAGGACCTGGATCCGCATTCGGCGGCACTCCGACAGGTAGAGCGCCATCTTGTCCTTGTCGTCACCGACCGAGGTGAGCAGCGCCGCCATGTACTCGGCCGGGTAGTGCGCCTTGAGGTACGCCGTCCAGTACGACACCAGCCCGTACGCGGCGGAGTGCGCCTTGTTGAAGGCGTAACCGGCGAACGGGACCAGCACGTCCCACACCGCCTGGATCGCCTGGTCGGAGTAGCCGCGCTCGCGGCAGCCGTCCCGGAACGGGATGAACTCCTTGTCGAGGATCTCCTTCTTCTTCTTGCCCATCGCCCGGCGCAGCAGGTCGGCCTGGCCCAGGGTGTAGCCGGCGAGGATCTGCGCGGCGCGCTGCACCTGCTCCTGGTAGACGATCAGGCCGTGGGTGGGCGCCAGGATCTCCCGCAGCGGCTCCTCCAGCTCCGGGTGGATCGGGGTGATCTCCTGGAGGCCGTTCTTGCGCAGCGCGTAGTTGGTGTGCGAGTCGACGCCCATCGGGCCGGGCCGGTACAGCGCCAGCACGGCGGAGATGTCCTCGAAGTTGTCCGGCTTCATCAGCCGCAGCAGGGAGCGCATCGGCCCGCCGTCGAGCTGGAACACGCCGAGGGTGTCACCCCGGGCCAGCAGGTCGTAGGCGGCCTTGTCGTCCAGCGGCAGGGCCAGCAGGTCGAGTTCCCGGCCGTGGTTGAGCTGGATGTTCTTGACCGCGTCGTCGATGATCGTCAGGTTGCGCAGGCCGAGGAAGTCCATCTTCAACAGCCCGAGCGACTCGCAGGTCGGGTAGTCGAACTGGGTGATGATCGCCCCGTCGGCGTCCCGGCGCATCAGCGGGATGTGGTCGATGATCGGCTCGGCGGACATGATGACGCCGGCGGCGTGCACGCCGGTCTGCCGGATCAGCCCCTCGATGCCCTTCGCGGTGTCGATCACCTTCCGGACGTCCGGGTCGGACTCGTAGAGGCCGCGGATCTCGCCGGCCTCGGCGTAGCGCGGGTGCTTCGGGTCGAAGATGCCGGAGAGCGGGATGTCCTTGCCCATCACCGCCGGCGGCATCGCCTTGGTGATCCGGTCGCCGACCGCGTAGGGGAAGCCGAGCACCCGGGCCGAGTCCTTGATCGCGGCCTTCGCCTTGATCGTGCCGAAGGTCGCGATCTGGGCGACCTTGTCCTCGCCCCACTTGTCGGTGACGTACTTGATCACCTCACCGCGCCGGCGCTCGTCGAAGTCGATGTCGACATCGGGCATCGAGACGCGCTCGGGATTGAGGAACCGCTCGAAGATCAGGCCGTGCGGGATCGGGTCCAGGTCGGTGATGCCCAGGGCGTACGCGACCAGCGAGCCGGCGGCCGAGCCACGGCCCGGGCCCACCGCGATGCCCTGGCTCTTGGCCCACTGGATGAAGTCGGCGACCACGAGGAAGTACGAGGGGAAGCCCATCTGGTTGATGACGCCCAGCTCGTACTCGGCCTGCGCGACGTGCCCCTCCGGGATCCCGTTGGGGTAGCGGCGGGCCAGGCCGGCGAAGGTCTCCTTGCGGAACCAGGACTCATCGGTCTCCCCCTCGGGCACCGGGAAGCGCGGCATCAGGTTGTGGAACTCGAACATCCCGGTCGGGTCGACCTTCTCGGCGACCAGCAGGGTGTTGCGGCAGCCCTGCTGCCACAGCTCCGAGGAGTCGACCGCGCGCATCTGCTCGGCGGACTTGATGAAGTAGCCGCCGCCCTCGAACCGGAACCGGTTCGGGTCGTCGATGTTGCTGCCGGTCTGCACGCAGAGCAGCACGTCGTGCGCGGTGGCCTGGGCCTCGTGGGTGTAGTGCGAGTCGTTGGTGACCACCGGCGGGATGTCCAGCTTGCGGGCGATCTCGGTCAGCCCGTCGCGGACCCGGCGCTCGATCGAGAGGCCGTGGTCCATGATCTCCAGGAAGTAGTTCTCCTTGCCGAAGATGTCCTGGTAGCTGGCGGCGACCTTGAGCGCCTCGTCGAACTGGCCCAGCCGAAGCCGGGTCTGCACCGCGCCGGAGGGGCAGCCGGTGGTGGCCATGATGCCCTCGGCGTGCTCGGCGATCAGCTCCATGTCCATCCGGGGCCACTTGACGTAGTGGCCCTCCATGGAGGCGCGCGAGTTGAGGGTGAAGAGGTTCTTCAGGCCGGTGGCGTTCTTCGCCCACATGGTCTTGTGGGTGATGGCGCCGTTACCCGAGACGTCGTCGCTCTTCTGCTCCGGCCGGCCCCACTTGACCCGCGCCTTGTGGAAGCGCGACTCCGGCGCGACGTACGCCTCGACGCCGAGGATCGGGGTGATGCCGGCGGCCATCGCCTGCTTGTAGAAGTCGTTCGCGCCGTGCATGTTGCCGTGGTCGGTGATCGCCACCGCCGGCATCCCGAGCCGGTTCGCCTCGGCGAAGAGGTCCTTGAGCCGGGCCGCCCCGTCGAGCATCGAGTACTCGGTGTGTACGTGCAGATGCGCGAACGAATCGCCCATGCGTGGCGCCCCCCCGGGTCGGTCTCATGGGTGGTCGGAAGTCGGTCGGCCCACCCTATCCCCGGGCCCAGGGACGTCTCCAGCAGCCGCGCGGACAGACCGCCGTCGGGTGGTGTGGATCTCCCGGAGAGCCCGCCCCGAGGGGGTCGCGGCCGGGTCGCCTGCCCGACTCGGGGATCCCGGGAAGCCCGGCGGGGCCGTAGCCTGGACGGCACGGCGCACCGGCGGACCGGGGACGGTGTGATGCTTCTCGCGGACGACATCGACGACCTGGCCAGGGCGGCCGCGCGCGGCGAACCGGGCGCGGTCGACGCGCTGCTGGCGGCCGTGCGTCCCGAGGTGCTGCGGCTCTGCGCCCGGCTGCTGCCGCACCGGGAGGACGCCGAGGAGGCGTGCCAGGACGCCCTGCTCGCGCTCGCCCGGGGCATCGACCGGTTCGAGGGCCGGTCGACGTTCCACACCTGGCTCTACCGGCTCACCGCCAACCGGGCCCGCTCGACGTACCGGGCGCTGCGCCGGCGCTGGCTGGTCGAGTCCGGCGGCGTGCCGCTGCCCGATCCGCCCGACCCGAGGCGGACCAGCGTGGTCGCCGGCACCCGGCTGGACCTGCTCGACGCGCTGGACGCGGTGCGCCCCGAACTCGCCGAGGCGGTGACGCTGCGCGACGTGCTCGGGCTGAACTACCGCGAGATCGCCGCCCTGCTCGACGTGCCGGAGGGCACCGCGAAGTCCCGCGTCCACTTGGCCCGCAAGCAGGTCCGGCAGCGGATGTCCGGTGACTGAGACCGGGCACCGCCGGGCCGTCGCCCTGCTCGCGTCGGCCCGGCGGCGGGTGGTTCCGGTGGCCACGCTGGGCGTGCTCGCGTCGGTGGCGGCCTGCGGGCAGCAGACCCCGGTCGCGCCGCTGCCGGTGCGACCGCCGACCCCGGCGGCCACCGCGTCGACCCCCGCGGCGCCGGCCCCGTCCGCGCCGCCCGGCTCGACCACCCTCGCCGCCACGCCGCGACCGCCCGCCCCGGTCGGACCCGCGCCGACCGGTGGCAGAGGTACGCGCTCACCGTCGCCGAGCCCGCGGTCGAGCGCCTGCCTCGGCCCGGTCCGCTACGACCTGGTCCTCGCCGAGACCGAGGTGGCCCTGCTGAAGTCGCTGTGTCTGGCCGCCGGTGGGGTGCTGCGCATCCAGGGCATCGGCCCGGGCGAGGTGACCGTGGACCGGGAAGACCTGGTCTCCCGCAGCTACGAGGCCGGGGTGCAGGACATCCGGTTCCTGCGCGCCGGCACGGTCCGGGTGACCATTCCGCAGGGCGGCGAGGCGCACCCGGTCGCGGTGGTGGTGGTCTAGGGCCAACGCCGTTCAGTTAGGCGGTGGTGTGGGGTGTCAAGGGTCTGGGCTGATGATGTGGATGCTGGTGGTGGCCTGGTAGCTGCGCCGGTCGATGTTGGGTCCGCGGGCCTGGTATTTGCTGTTGGAGCGATTGATCATGCGGGTTTTGATGCGGACGCGCCGGTCGGGCAGCAGGTTGGACAGGATGGTGGCGCCGATGACGCCGACCAGGTCGATGATCGTGCCGGCGATGATGCCGGCGGCGTTGATGAGCTGGTCGCGGGCGGTGTTCAGGGCGGTGGTGAAGCTGGCCCGGTCGGGGTCGAGGCCGGGCTGGCTGTCGGTGGCGTCGGTCATGGCGGTGCGCAGGATCTGGTAGGTGACGAGCAGGGCGTGGATTTCCTGGTCGATGCCGGCCGGTGTGCGTGCGCGCAGGACTCGTCCGCTGAGGATGCTGGATTTGAGCTCGAGGTAGGCGGTCTCGATCTCCCAGCGCTGGTGGTAGAGCTCGATCAGCTGCGCGGCGGGGTGGGTGTCGGGGTCGAGCAGGGTGGTGAGTAGCCGGTAGTCGCTGGTGCGGGTGCCGCTGGTGGTGGTGATCGCGATCCGGGCCTCGACCACACGGATCGGCCGGCCGGCGATGACGGTCTGCCAGGATCCGTCTCGGTGGCGGCGGTTCAGTGGGAGTTTCCGGCCGTTCTTGCAGCGGATCAGCAGGTCAGCGCCGGTCGCCACGAGAGTGTTGATGAGGTCGGCTGCGGCGTAGTTACGGTCGGCCAGTAGCAGCATCCCGGGCCGCAGGCTGCGGGCCAGGTGTCGGGCCTGGTCGAGTTCACCGACGCTGATCGGGTCGAACACGGCGTCGAGTACCGAGCGGGTCCCGCAGGTCAGCAGGGCGCTCAGCCGCAGTATCGGGTAGCCGGATCCGCCGTGGTTGCCGCGTTTTTTCGGGTAACGGCCGGTGTTAGCGGTGCTGTCCGCGACGGTCAGGTGAGTGCCGTCGATCGCGCAGGTCAGCAGGCCGTGCCAGTGCACTGCGTGGGACGCTGTCGTAGCGGCCGGCCCGCGGAGCAGGTCGAACAAGGCCTGTAACGGGGCCGGGCCGAGACGTTGCCGGGCCTGACGCAGGGCACTGCCGGTCGGGGTCGCCAGGCCCAGCCCGGTGAGTCCGGCGGTCAGCCGCTGCCAGACCTGCGAATAGCCCAACTCGGCGAACAAGCAGCCCGCGAGCAGCAGATAGACCGTGACCCGGGCCGGAATCAGCCGTATCCGTGATTGCACGGCGCCGGTCGCGGCCAGGGCATCATCGACCATCTCGAATGGGATCAGCCGGGTCGACTCGCCGAGGTGTCCCGGCGCGAACACCCCCGCGGCTACCTTCACCGTCCGGGTTATGGCAATCTGGTCAGCCAGCGGAGCTCCAGGTGTTCAGGGCGTCTTAGAGTGACCGCCCTCTATACCGGAGCTCCGCTGCTTCGTCTCTACGACACGCTTGACAACCCACCACACCGCCTTAACTGAACGGCGTTGGGTCTAGGGCGCGCGCACCCGCACCCCGGCCAGCAGCGCGTCCACGAAGTCCGTCCCGCCGTCGGCAGGCGGCGCCACCTGCACGTAGAGCAAGGCGTCCCGGCCGGCGGCGAGCCCGGCCGCCTCGACGAGCACCGGCCGGCCGGCCGGGCAGGCGTACCGGGCCACCACCCAGTCGACGCCGGCCTGCCGGGTACGCCGCACCGGCGCGGCCACGCAGTCCGCGTGCGGGCGCTCGGCGACGAACCCCTCCGGCGTGGTACGCCGGGCGGCGCTGGCGGAGAGGCCGACGAAGGCGCCCGGCACGCCCGGGTCGGCGGCCCAGCGACCCGGGTCGGCCGCGACGATCAGCGCCGGTTCCAGCCTGCCGTCGTCGCCGTACTGTCCAGCCCAGCCGGTGCCGGTGGCCCGCCACCCGGCCGGCAGCGCGACGCTGAGCGGCCCGCTGGTCCCCCGGATGCCGTCGGGGTGGGGCAGGCCGCCGTCACCGGCCAGGGCGCCCAGTGCGACGAGCGTCAGGGCACCCGCGCCGGCCAGGCCGAACCGGCGGCCCGGCCCCCGCCCCGGGCGGGCCGGGTGCCCGTCGTCCGCGTCGACGGCGGCACGGGAGGTGGCACGGCGCAGTGCCGCCCCGAAGGCGTCGGCGTCCGGGTAGCGGTCGGCGGGGCGGACCGCGGTGGCCCGGCGCAGCACCGACGGCACGGCGGCCGGGACGCCCTGCTGCCATCGCGGTGTCAGGGCGGGACCGCCGTCGGGGTCGCCGAGCAGCCGCAGCCCCAGCCGACCGAGTCCGAACACGTCGCTGCGGGTGTTCACCACGGCCAGTGGATCGTCCTGCTCGGGGGCCATGTAGCCGGGCGTACCGGCCCGGGCGGTCAGCCCGGACGCGGCGGCCAGGGCCTTGGCCAGTCCCAGGTCGGCGATGAGCACCCGCTCGCCGGTCGGACCGGAGGCGAACAGGATGTTGCCCGGGGTCAGGTCGCGGTGCACCACCCGGTGCCGGTGCAGGACCGCGACCCCGGCGGCGATCTCGCCGAGCAGGGCCAGCGCCTGCGCCGTCGGCAGCGGCCCGGTGGCCAGCCGGTCCCGCAGACTGCCGCCGTCGGCCCAGGCCAGCACCGCGTACGGGCGGCCGTCGCGCAGCTCGCCGACGCCGTGCACCCGGACCAGCCGGGGGTGGTCGAGCCGCCGCAGCAGCCGCGCCTCGTCCAGGAACCGTTCCCGCACCCGCAGGTCGTGACTCCAGTTCTCGGCCAGCACCTTGATCGCCACCCGGGAGTCCAGGACGGGGTCGTGGCCCAGCCAGACGGTCGCGAACGAGCCCGCGCCGAGCAGTCGCTCGATCCGGTAGGAGCCGATCCACGCCGGAGTGCTCATCGCCCCACCCTCGTCGGCAGTCCCCGCTGCGACGGTAACCGGTGCGGACGGGTGGCGGGGACCGCCGGAGCGCGGTGGCGCAGACCGCCGGGAGCGGGTCCGACCGGTGCGGGCGGTCCGGTCGGAAACCCGACGAACCGATGTGGCCGGAGCGGAGACGAACAAGACGACAGGACAACACCACTACGAAGGAGTTCCGTCATGAACCGTCTGTCGTCCACTGTTCTCGCCGGCGCGCTGGCCCTCTGCGCCGTCGTACCCGCGCTGGCCGGCCCGGCCGCCGCGCGGCCCGCCGCCGACGCTCCGACCCGTCCCGGCACCGCCGCCGGGGCCTCGGCCGCCGTCGCCGCCGCGTCCACCGACCGGCGTCGCCCGGCGCAGGCCACGATCGTCCAGGTTGCCGGTTCGGTCGACCTGCTCAGCGTCCGGGGTGCCGGACCGTTCCGGATCGGCGCACGCCTGACCCGGTTGTCGGCGGCCGGCCTGATCGACTGGACCGCCGCCGGCTGCGACGGTGTGGTCAACGCCGGGGTCACCGGCGACTGGGCCGGGAAGATCCTGCTCGCCTTCCGGGACGGGCGGCTGGTCTCGGTCGGCACCGCCACCGCGCCGCCCCGCTCGCCGGCCGGAGCGAGCGTCGGCATGTCCTTCGCCGAGCTGGAGGAGATCTACGGCCGGCGCGGTGAGCTGATCAGCAACGACGCCGGCGACGCCACGGCGTACCTGGTCCGGTTCGGCAGCCGGGTGGAGCTGTTCACCGGACACCCGATCCGCCCGGGCGTCGGCTGGTTCGAGGCCGGACGCGCGGACTTCGTCGAGCGCGGCTTCCGGCAGGGCCACTCCTGCTGAACCCGCCCGCACCGAGGGGCGCCGGCATCCCGCCGGCGCCCCTCGGCCGGTAGAGCGACACGGCGTGCTGAAGGCCCGCCGCCGCGAGGCCTGAGAGAGGCATCCGGCCCGGCGCGCACGGGGGCGCCGGGCCGGATCAGCGCCCGCCGGCCCGCCACTCGCGGCCCAGCAGCGCGTACACCGCCTCGTCGGTCCACTCCCCCTTGACCAGCTCGTTCTCCCGCAGGTGCGCCTCCCGGCGCATGCCGAGCCGCTCCAGCACCCGGGCCGAGGCGGTGTTGCGGGCGTCCAGCCGGCCGACGATCCGGTGCAGGCCCAGCTCGTCGAAGCCCAGCCGCAGCATCTCCCGGGCCGCCTCGGTGGCGTACCCGTGGCCGGCGTGGTCGGGGTGCAGGACGTACCCGATCTCGCCCTGCCGGTGCGCGACGCTGGTCCAGATCAGCAGCACGTCACCGATCACCGCGCCGGTCTCCCGCAGCACCAGCGCCAGGTTCAGCACGTCGCCCTCCGCGCGCAGCGCCACCCGGGCACGCTTGCGGGCCAGCGCCTCGCGGCTGGCGGCCTCGTCGTTCGGCGCGAAGTAGAGGTAGCGGGTGACGTCGGCGCGGGACTGGTAGCCGTGCAGCGCGGCGAGGTCGTCGGCGGTGAACAACCGCAGGTCGAGGCGGTCGGTGCGCAGCGGGAGATCGGGGACGAGCATCCCGGCAGGCTACGGCGGGACCGGGCGGCCGGTCAGCCGAGTTTCGCCGCCGCCGTCAACAGGGAACGGTGTCCCAGCCGGCCGGCAGGCGCGGCCCGTCCCACGAGGGGTCCGGCCGCCAGTTCGCCCAACCCTCGTCCCACCAGCGCCGCCCGGCGTCGAGCAGGGCGGCGATCCGGTCGCCCTCCGCGCGGATGGCATCGGCCATGCCCGGGTAGCGCCCCTCGGTGAGGCGCTGGGCGAACATCTCCACGTCCTTCCAGACGTACCGGTCGGCGCCCGCCGGCCACCACAGGTCCAGCTCGTGGTCGAGGGTGTCCACCCCGATCGGGGTACGCCGGAACGGGTCCTGGAGGTTGAAGTACCAACCGGCGAAGGCGCGGTCCTCGCCGGACCAGAAGACGTCCACCGAGTGCGCCTCACCCGGGCGCTGGAGCATCAGCTTGCCGTGCCCGGACCAGGCCGTGTGGCCGGCGGTCTGCCAGGGGTGCCGTCCACAGGGGAAGGTGCCGCCCTCCGGGAAGCCGAACTCGGCCCCGGGCGGCAGGTAGAGCGCGAGCAGGTCGGCGGAGTCCTCGACGCAGATGGTCGGGCAGCCGAACCAGACCTCGCCGCGCAGCACCTCCCGCCGGACGACCACGTCGCCCGGCGGGAATCGCCGTCCGGTCATCGGGATCAGGCGTCGACCGCGGCCAGGACGTCGTCGGAGACGTCGAAGTTGGCGTAGACGTTCTGCACGTCGTCGCAGTCCTCGAGCACGTCGATCAGCTTGAAGACCTTGCGCGCGCCGTCGGCGTCCAGCGGCACGTTGACGCTGGGGATCAGCGAGGACTCGGCCGACTCGTACTCGATCCCGGCGTCCTGCAGGGCGGTGCGGACCGGAATCAGGTCGGTCGGCTCGGAGACCACCTCGTACGCCTCACCGAGGTCGTTGACCTCCTCCGCGCCCGCGTCGAGCACGGCCATCATGATGTCGTCCTCGGTCGTGCCGGCCTTGGGGACGATCACCACGCCCTTGCGGGAGAACATGTACGACACCGAGCCGGCGTCGGCGAGCGAGCCGCCGTTGCGGGTCAGCGCGGTGCGGACCTCGGTGGCGGCCCGGTTGCGGTTGTCGGTCAGGCACTCGATGAGCATCGCCACGCCGTTCGGGCCGTAGCCCTCGTACATGATCGTCTGCCAGTCGGCGCCGCCGGCCTCCAGGCCGGAGCCCCGCTTGACCGCGCGGTCGATGTTGTCGTTCGGTACCGAGTTCTTCTTGGCCTTCTGGATGGCGTCGTAGAGCGTCGGGTTACCGGCCGGGTCGCCGCCGCCGGTGCGGGCCGCGACCTCGACGTTCTTGATCAGCTTGGCGAACATCTTGCCGCGCTTGGCGTCGATGACGGCCTTCTTGTGCTTGGTGGTCGCCCACTTTGAGTGGCCGGACATCTCGTACCTCCGTCTGTCATTCCACGCCTGCGTCGACAGCCCGCGCCGACTCCACCCCGCAACCGGCGACAGGACGGCCGGTCGGCTCCACGTGGAGGGCTGCGGCGGGCGATGGCCCTGCCGAACCGCGGCAATCCTACCGAGGTGGTGCCCCGGCTTGTCACACCCGGCACCCGTCCGGGCGGCGTCGGGGCACCCGGGCCATGAAGGAGACAACCCGCGCGGACCGGGAAACATGCCGGCCCGGCACGCGTGCGGAGCCCTTCCGGATCGGAAGGGCCCCGCACGTATCCGCTCAGGCGGCGCGGACCAGGTCCACGAAGTAGCGGTGCAGCCGCAGGTCGCCGGTGAGCTCCGGGTGGAACGAGGTGGCCAGCAGGTTGCCCTGCCGGACCGCGACGATCCGCTCGGCGGCCGGGCCGTCGCTGACCCGGCCGAGCACCTCGACGCCGTCGCCGACCCGCTCGACCCACGGGGCCCGGATGAAGACCGCGTGGAACGGCTCGCCCGGGACCCCGGCGATCTTCACCGGCGCCTCGAACGAGTCGACCTGCCGGCCGAAGGCGTTGCGCCGCACCGTCATCTCGATGCCGGCGAAGCCGCGCTGGTCGGGCCGGCCGTCCAGGACCTCGGTGGCCAGCATGATCATGCCGGCGCAGGACCCGTAGACCGGCATCCCACCGGCGATCCGCTTGTCGATCGGCTCGCGCATCTCGAAGATGTCGGCCAGCTTGCTGATCGTGGTGGACTCGCCGCCGGGGATGACCAGCCCGTCGACCGCGTCCAGCTCGGCCGGGCGGCGTACCGGGCGGGCGTCCGCGCCGGCGCCGGCCAGGGCCGCGACGTGCTCGCGGACGTCACCCTGCAGCGCGAGCACACCGATGACCGGCGTCCCGCCCATGCGCACCGTCCTCTCGTCGTTGCCCGATCCCGCCGGGGTCACCAGCCGCGCTCGGCCAGCCGGTGCGGCTGCGGGATCTCGTCGACGTTGATGCCGACCATCGCCTCGCCGAGGCCCCGGGAGACCTTGGCCAGCACGTCCGGGTCGTCGTGGAAGGTGGTGGCCTTCACGATCGCGGCGGCGCGCTGGGCCGGGTTGCCGGACTTGAAGATGCCGGAGCCGACGAAGACACCCTCGGCGCCGAGCTGCATCATCATCGCGGCGTCGGCCGGGGTGGCGATACCACCGGCGGTGAAGAGCACCACCGGCAGCTTGCCGGTCTCGGCGACCTCCTTGACCAGCTCGTACGGGGCCTGGAGCTCCTTGGCGGCGACGAACAGCTCGTCGGCCGGCAGCGAGCTGAGCCGGGCGATCTCCTGCCGGATCTTGCGCATGTGCATGGTGGCGTTCGAGACGTCGCCGGTGCCGGCCTCGCCCTTGGAGCGGATCATCGCCGCGCCCTCGGTGATCCGGCGCAGCGCCTCGCCGAGGTTGGTCGCGCCGCAGACGAAGGGGACGGTGAAGGCCCACTTGTCGATGTGGTTGGCGTAGTCGGCCGGGGTGAGCACCTCGGACTCGTCGACGTAGTCGACGCCGAGGGACTGCAGGATCTGCGCCTCGACGAAGTGGCCGATCCGGGCCTTGGCCATGACCGGGATGGAGACGGCGTTGATGATGCCGTCGATCATGTCCGGGTCGCTCATCCGGGACACCCCGCCCTGGGCGCGGATGTCGGCGGGCACCCGCTCCAGCGCCATCACGGCGACGGCGCCGGCGTCCTCGGCGATCTTGGCCTGCTCGGCGGTGACCACGTCCATGATCACGCCGCCCTTGAGCATCTCGGCCATGCCGCGCTTGACGCGGGCGGTGCCGACGAGGGAGGTGGCGTTGGCGTTCTGGGAGGTGGTTTCGGGCACGGGTTATCGCTCCTCGGACCTGCTCGGGGGGTGGCTACGGCTGATGCTACGGCGGGTTCAACGCCGGTCCGACAGCCAATCAGACCCCCGGTGGCCTGCACTGTGGCTGCCATCACCCGGGATCGGACACCACGGAGGACCGTCTCGAAACCGGGCAGCGGGCACCACCGGTGCCGAAAGTCGACGTCAGCTCGCGGGAGCCTCGGCGGCGACCACGAGCGTCGGGTCGTCGACGTCGAAGTAGCGGGGCCACGGGTGCCGGCGCCCCATCCGGCACAGCCGCACCAGCGGCCGGCTGCGCGCCGCCCGGGCGTCGCGGACCAGGTCGGTGTGCACCTGCCGGGCCAGCGCCAGCCGCCGGCTGGCGGCGATCACCGCCTCGCAGACCGGGTCGGCCGGGTCCAGCCGCACCGTGCGCAGCTGCCGGGTCAGGTCGTTCTCGGCGGCCTCCCGCTCCTCCGGCGGGGCGTCCAGCGCGATCCGCGCCGCCGCGTACAGCTCGACGCCGTAGCGCCGCTCGGCCAGCACCGCGGCGGCGGCCGCCCGGCGCAGCAGGTGCGCGTCGAGGGCCCGGGCCGCCGACTCCGCCCGGGACTGCAGCCGCTCGACGCGGCCGGCCGTCCAGATCAGGTACGCCGCGACCAGGGCGACGACCACCGTCGCGCCCACCACCCACCACATGTGCGGCATCGTAGTGCTCACACCGCCCCGCCCAGCCCCACCCATTCCTGGTCGATGACCCGGCCGTCGGTGGCCTCGATGGCCGCGGCGTAGACCTCCAGGACCCGGCGGGCGATCACCGGCCAGTCGTAGTGCGCCACCACCTCGTCGCCGCAGGCGGTCAGCGCGGCCCGGCCCTGCGGGTCGTCGAGCAGGTCGGCCAGGGCGGTACGCAGGGCGGCCGCGTCCCCGGTCGGGAAGAGCCGGCCGGCCCGCCCGCCGTCGAGCACCCGGCGGAACGCGTCGAGGTCGCTGGCGACCACCGTGGTGCCGGCGGCCAGCGCCTCGGTGAGGATCATCCCGAAGGACTCGCCGCCGGTGTTCGGGGCGACGTAGAGGTGCACGCTGTGCAGCATCCGGGCCTTCTTCTCCTCCGGCACCATGCCGAGGAAGGTCACCCGGTCGCGCAGCTCGGCCGGGAACCGCCCGAACAGGTCGTCCGGGTCACCGGGGCCGGCCACCAGCAGGCGCAGGCCGGGCCGGTGCGGCGCCAGCGCGACGAAGGCGTCGCGCAGGATCGGGAACCCCTTGCGGGCCTCGGTGAAGCGGCCGAGGAAGCCGAGCGTGCCGCCGGTGCCCGGCGCGCACTCCCCCGGCCAGCCGGGCAACGGCTGCACGCCGGCGAACTTGGCCACCGCCACCCCGTTGGGGATCTCCACCGCGCCGCCGTCCATGTGCTCGACCTGGACCTTGCGGGCCAGGGCGCTGACCGCGATCCGGGCGGTGATCCGCTCCAGCACGATCTGCAGGACGCCCTGCGCGGCGGCGAGCACCCGGGACCGGGTCATCGCGGTGTGGAAGGTCGCCACCACCGGGCCGCGCGCGGAGAGCACCGCCAGCATCGAGAGGCTCAGGGTCAGCGGCTCGTGCACGTGCAGCACGTCGAAGTCGCCCCGGGTGAGCCAGCGGCGCACCCGGGCGGTGGAGACCGGGCCGAACGCGATCCGGGCCACCGACCCGTTGTACGGCAGCGACACGGCGCGCCCCGCCGAGACCACGTACGGCGGCAGCGCCGACTCCTCGTCGGCCGGGGCGAGCACGCTCACCTCGTGACCGAGCCCGATCAGCGCCTCGGCGAGGTCCATGACGTGGTTCTGCACCCCACCGGGTACGTCGAAGGAGTACGGGCACACGATGCCGATCCGCACGTAGACGCCCTTCCCGTCAGGCCTGGCCGGTGACCGGCGCGGGTGGTGTCGCGCCGCTGTCCGTGCTCCGCTGGTCCAGCCACATCCGCTGCAACATGTGCCAGTCTTCCGGATGCTGGGCGATGCCCGCGGCCAGAGCATCGGCAATCCGCTGGGTCAGCAACCGGACCCGCTGGTCCAACGGCGCCGAGTCCGGGTCCGGCAGCGGCAGCGGACCCTCGAGCGAGGCGCAGGCGGCGTCCGGTTCGTACCACATCGACGCGACGTAGAGCGGGGCGCCGGTGCGGACCGCCAGCAGCGCGGGGCCGGCCGGCATCCGGGTCCGGCCGCCGAAGAAGTCGACCTCCACCCCCCGGGCGGAGAGGTCCCGGTCGGCCAGCAGCGGCACCACCGTACCGGCGCGGACCCGGTCCACCAGCACGTCGAAGGCCGGCCGGCCGCCGCCGTGGGTGGGCAGGATCTCCATGCCCAGGCCCTGCCGGAAGGCGAGGAACCGCTCGTAGACCGCCTCGGGCCTGAGCCGCTCGGCGACGGTGGTGATCGGCCAGCCGGTGGCGGCGACCCAGGCGCCCGCGGCGTCCCAGTTGCCGGCGTGCGGCAGGGCGACCACCGCGCCCCGGCCGGCGGCCACGTCGCCGGCGAGCAGGTCCGCCCCGGCCGGGTCCAGGCGGAACCCGGCGAGGATCTGGGTACGGCTCAGCGCCGGCAGCCGGAACGCCTCCATCCAGTACCGGGCGTACGAGCGCATCCCGCGCCGGACCAGCGCGTCCAGCTCCGCCTCGGGAAGGTCGGGGCCGACCACCCGGCGCAGGTTGGCGCGCAGTCGGGCCGTACCCGGGCCGCCTCGGCGGTGGGCGCGGTCCGCGCCCACGGAGAAGGCCGCGGCCACCACGGGCCGGGGCAGCGCGCGGGCCAGGCGCCAGCCGGCGACGTAGCCGAGCTCGGTGAGGTTCACTCCTTGCCGACCAGCTGGGCCTGCCGGTACACGTGGGCCATGCGCTGCCCCACCGTGAAGATCGAGACGGCGGCGAGCAGCCAGAGCGCGACCTCCAGAGCGCGGTCCACGCCGAACCCGGTGAGCAGGCCGCCCACCCCGACGATCAGCAGCCGCTCGGTGCGCTCGGCGATGCCCACGTTGCAGGTCATGCCGAGCCCCTCGGCGCGGGCCTTGACGTAGGAGACCAGGCTGCCGGCGGCCAGGCAGAGCAGCGCCGCGGCCACCCCGGAGTATTCGTGCTCGGTGGCCAGCCAGTACGCCACCGCGCCGAAGACGGCGCTGTCGGCGACCCGGTCCATGCTCGAGTCGAGGAACGCCCCGAACCGGGTGGAGCCGCCGCTCATCCGGGCCATCGTCCCGTCGAGCAGGTCGGTCAGCGCGAAGACCGTCACGATGAGGGCGCCGGCGACCAGGTCACCGCGGGCGCCGAAGCCGAGGGCGCCGACGAGCACGCCGAGGGTACCGGTCACGGTGACCGCGTTGGGGGACACGCCGGCGCGGAGCAGGCCGCGCGCGACCGGCTCCACGACGCGGGTCATCCCCGCGCGGGCCGTCACTTGGAAGATCTTCGCCATGGCGGTCCCACGATAACGGCCGGCAGCGGTCGGCGACACAGCCGGTCGTCCGACCCGCGTGGCGCAGGCTTGTGTCGGGTCGGTAACGGGTGTGAGATCGGGTATGGGGGGTGAGCCAGCTCACCGGCTCACCCGGCTGAATACCCGTCGTCCAGGAGAGCACCGGAGGATATCGCCGCGGCACCCGCCCGGGCCCGCTTCCCCGTCGCGAGCGGCGGTCGCCACCAACCACGGCTGAGGGAGGTGCGCCGCGATGGCGCAGAAGAACCAGGAGAAGGGTGTCACCGGCGCGGCGCCGGTGGTGACCGAGCCCGGCAGGGTTCGCAACGTGGTGCTCGTCGGGCACTCCGGGGCAGGCAAGACGACCCTGGTCGAGGCGCTGCTCGCGGCCAGCGGCACGATCAGCCGGGCCGGCAGCGTCACCGACGGCACCACCGTCTGCGACCACGACCCGGCGGCGGTACGCCAGCAGCGCTCGGTGAGCCTGGCCTGCGCGCCGCTCATGCACCAGGACGTCAAGGTCAACCTGCTGGACACCCCGGGGTACGGCGACTTCGTCGGCGAGCTGCGAGCCGGCCTGCGGGCCGCCGACGCCGCGCTGTTCGTGGTCTCCGCAGCCGACGGGATGGACATGGCCACCGCCGCCCTGTGGGAGGAGTGCGCCGCGGTGGACATGCCGCGAGCCGTCGCGGTCTCCCGGCTGGACCACCCGCGCGCCGACTTCGACGAGGCGGTGGCGCTGTGCCAGCGGGTGTTCGGCGACAACGTGCTCCCGCTCTACCTGCCGATGCTCGGCGACGACGGCGTGTCGGTGGTCGGCCTGATGGGCCTGATCACCCGCCGGGTCTTCGACTACTCCGCCGGGCTGCCCGCCGCCGTGCGCGAGCCGGACCCGGAACACCTGCCGGCGATCCTGGAGGCCCGCAACGAGCTGATCGAGGGGATCATCGCCGAGAGCGAGGACGAGACCCTGATGGACCGCTACCTCGGCGGCGAGGAGATCGACACCGAGGTGCTGATCACCGACCTGGAGAAGGCGGTCGAACGGGGTCACTTCTACCCGGTGGTGCCGGTCTGCGCGGAGTCCGGCGTCGGCCTGGACGTGCTGCTGGACGGGCTGGTGGCCGCCTTCCCGTCCCCGCTGGAGCACGAGGTGCCCGCGGTCACCGGCGTGGACGGCTCGCCCCGGCCGCCGCTGAGCTGCGACCCGGACGGCCCGCTGGTCGCCGAGGTGGTCAAGACGACCGTCGACCGGCACGTCGGCCGGGTCTCGCTGGTACGGGTCTTCTCCGGCACGCTCCGCCCCGACCAGGTGGTGCACGTCTCCGGGCACGGCATGGCCGAACGCGGGCACCCCGACCACGACGCCGACGAGCGGGTCGGGCACATCTACACCCCGCTGGGCGCGACGCTGCGCGAGGTGACCGCCTGCGTGGCCGGCGACCTCTGCGCGATCACCAAGTCGGGCAGCGCGGAGACCGGCGACACCATCTCCGCCAAGGAGGAGCCGCTGCTCGTCGCCCCCTGGGCGATGCCCGAGCCGCTGCTGCCGGTGGCGATCGTGGCGAAGAGCCGGGCCGACGAGGACGCCCTGGCCCGCAACCTGGGCCGGCTGGTCGCCGGCGACCCCACGCTGCGCCTGGAGCGCAACCCGGAGACCCACCAGTTGGTGCTCTGGTGCATGGGCGAGGCGCACGCCGACGTGGTCCTGGACCGGCTGCGCAGCGGCGGCGTGGAGCTGGAGACCGAGCCGGTACGGGTGGCGCTGCGCGAGACGCTGACCGTCGGTGGCCGGGGCCACGGCCGGCACGTCAAGCAGTCCGGCGGCCACGGCCAGTACGCCGTCTGCGACATCGAGGTGGAGCCGCTGCCGCGCGGCGAAGGCTTCGAGTTCGTCGACCGGGTGGTCGGCGGGGCGGTCCCGCACAACTACATCCCGTCGGTGGAGAAGGGCGTGCGGGCGCAGATGGAACGCGGCCTGGTGGCCGGCTTCCCGGTGGTGGACCTGCGGGTCACCCTCGTCGACGGCAAGGCGCACAGCGTCGACTCCTCCGACGCGGCCTTCCAGACCGCCGGCGCGCTGGCGCTGCGCGACGCCGCCGAGAAGGGGCAGCCGGCGGTGCTGGAGCCGGTCGACGAGGTGGTCATCCGGGTGCCCGACGGCTCGGTCGGCGCGGTGATGGGCGACCTGTCCGGCCGGCGCGGCCGGGTGCTCGGCACCGAGCCCGACCCGGACGCCGACGGGCACACCCTGGTCCGCGCCGAGGTGCCCGCCACCGAACTGCTCCGCTACGCGGTCGAACTCCGCTCGATGACCCACGGCACCGGCACCTTCACCCGCGACTTCGCCCGCTACGACCCCATGCCCGCCCACCTGGCCGAGCAGGCCCGCAAGGAACACACCACCCACCCCTGACCCACCCCGCCCCCGGGCCTCCTGCGCCGCGCACTTTCAGAGAAAGAGTGCCTATTCCCCGCTGGATGGCCACGCTTTCTCGGAAAGTGCCCGGCTCTTGCACCCGTCGCCCCGCACCCCGCCCCGCCGCATCGCCCGGGTCCGCCCCGCCCGGCCGGGCGCGGCCGGGCGCGGCCGGGCGCGCACTTTCGGAGAAAGAGTGGCTATTTTCCGCTGGATGGCCACGCTTTCTCGGAAGGTGTGTGCGGCTCAGGGGTGCAGGCGGGGGGCGGCGGAGGGGGTCAGGGGCGGGCGGT
The DNA here is from genome assembly GCF_900091515.1 of Micromonospora purpureochromogenes. Taxonomy (NCBI): domain Bacteria; kingdom Bacillati; phylum Actinomycetota; class Actinomycetes; order Micromonosporales; family Micromonosporaceae; genus Micromonospora; species Micromonospora purpureochromogenes. The sequence continues at coordinate 4,721,235 of NZ_LT607410.1, forward strand.
GGGGATGGGGGGCATCGGCCAGTGGGGGCGGTCGGCGTCGCGCAGGGCGGCCGTGCGCAGGGCGGCGAGCTGACGTTCGACCTCGGCGAAGTGGTCCGGGGCGAGCGGGCCGAGGCGCAGCGCGGCGGCGTTCTCCTCGACCTGGGCGACCGTACGGCACCCCGGGATCGGCACCGTGCGGGCGCTGCGCGCCCAGATCCAGCCCAACGCGCCCTGGCTGAGGGTGCGCCCGTCCGCCGTGAGCGCGCCACGTACCGCCGCGACCCGGCGCAGCCACTCCGGCGCCGGGCGCCCGCCGCGGAACCACTCCAGCCAGGTCGGGGCGACGCCGCGTACGTCGTCGCGGGGCAGGGTGGACGCCGCGGTGTACTTGCCGGTCAGCAGCCCCATCCCGAGCGGGCTCCGGTTGACGCTGGCCAGGTCGTGCTTGTCGCAGACGGCCAGCATCACCGGGGTGTCCCGGAGCACGGAGAGGGTGTGCTGCACGGCGGTGGCGCGCGGGGCCGCCTCGGCGAAGGCCGCCGCCCGGTCGGCCCGGTCGGTGCTCCAGCCGTACGCGCGGACGAGTCCCTCGGCGACCAGGTCCTCCAGCGTGCCGAGCAGCGCCTCCACCCGGGGCAGCGGCAGGTCGCCCAGGTGCAGCTGGTAGAGGTCGATCCGATCGGTGTCCAGCCGACGCAGCGAGTCGATGACCGCCCGGCGCAGGTACGCCGGTGACGGGTCCTCACCGGTGGCCTGGCGGGTCTGCTCGTCGAAGGTGTAGCCCCACTTGGTGGCGATCACGGCCTCGTCCCGGCGGCCGGCGAGCGCCCGGCCGAGGACCCGCTCGCCGTGCCCGGCCCCGTACGTGTCGGCGGTGTCGAAGAGGGTCACGCCGAGGTCCAGCGCCCGGCGTACCGCCCGGACCGACTCCTCGTCGTCGACCCTGCCCCAACCCAAGGGCCGGGCCCCCTCGGCCCAGGGGCCACCGATCGCCCAGCACCCCATGCCGAGGGCGCTGACCTCGATGCCGCTGCGGCCCAATGTCCGCGTCGTCACTGCCATCGCCGCATCCTGCCACCTCCACCCGACAGCCGGGCGGGAACGTCACCTGTGGTGCAGGATCGACCGCATGGGACGGCTGGGCGTGGACGTCGGCGGTGTGATCATCGAGCTGAGCGACGGGGACGAGGACACCTCGTTCTTCGGCGACAACTACCTGCGCACACCCCCGCTGGACGGGGTGTTCGAGGCGCTGGCCGCGCTGGTCCCGCTCTTCGACGAGGTGTACGTGGTGTCGAAGTGCGCCGAGCCGACCGAGCGGCGGACCCGGGACTGGCTGGCCCACCACGACTTCCACGCCCGCACCGGGATCGGCCCGGAGCAGCTGCGCTTCTGCCGTACCCGGCCGGAGAAGGGGCCGATCGCCGCGCAGCTGGGGCTGACCCACTTCGTCGACGACCGGCTGGAGGTGCTGAGCTGTCTCGACACGGTGCCGCACCGGTACCTGATGCAGCCCCGGGAGGACGAGGTGACCGCGCAGCGGGCCCACCTGGCCGGCGTGCAGCGAGTGCAGAGCTGGCCGGAGCTCCTCGCGCGGATCTCGGCGGACGCCGCGAAGGGCACGGCCGACCGACGCTGACCCCGCGACACCCGCCATCCGCCGCGAACCGGATGGCGGTACGGCCCGGCGAGCGGCTGGCGGCCGTCAGCGCGGGGGCGGCGACGAGCGGGAGCCGTCAGCGCCCGAACGCGGAGACGAGTGGCAGCCGTCAGCGCCCGAACGCGGAGACGAGTGGCAGCCGTCAGCGCCCGAACGCGGAGACGAGTGGCAGCCGTCAGCGCCGGATCGCGGAGGCGAGCGGCAGCGGGGTCGGCCGGCCCTCCCAGGTGCCGGTCAGCACGGCACCGGCCGGCGAGGTGCCGCGGTCGAGGCGTCGGACGACCGCCAGCTCGACGGTGTCGGTGACGATCAGCGTCGGGTCGGCGTCCACCACCCGGCGGGGCGTACCCACCTCGGGCAGCTCGGCGGCGTCGGCCCCGCTGCTGTCGATGGCCATCGTCGGCGCCCGCCGCTCCTGCCCGCCGTCGACCTCGAAGAACTCCTCGGCCTGACCGGATCCGGTGAGGATCGCGGCGGCCAGCGCGGCGGCGTAGACCGGGTCGCCGCAGGCGTCGTAGACCCAGCGCCGGCCGAGCACCGAGTGCGCGGTGGTGCCGACCAGCCAGTCGTCGGCGCCGTCGAGCGGCGCGCCCCGGTAGGTCAGCGGGACCTGGTGGACCGGCCCGTCACCGGCCCGGACGAGCAGGGTCTCGACGCCGACCTCCCCGGCGGGGTCGTCGAACCGGTAGCCCGCGACGCGCACCACCTCGACGCCGGCGGGTCCGTCGTACCAGCCTCGGCCGGGCAGCCACTCGGTGAGCAGTTCCAGCTTCGTGGGGCGCAGCGTGGCGCGGTGCAGCAGGGCCATGCACAAGATCGTATGCCCGGCCGGCCGCGCGAGCCGTCCCGGCGCGGGGGTCAGGCCGGCCAGGCCTTGGCGAACAGGTCGCGGGTGTCGGCCAGCAGCTGCGGCAGGACCTTCGTCCGGCCGATCACCGGCATGAAGTTGGCGTCGCCGCCCCAGCGCGGCACCACGTGCTGGTGCAGGTGGGCGGCGATGCCGGCGCCGGCGACGCCGCCCTGGTTCATGCCGAGGTTGAACCCGTGCGCGTTGCTGACCGTGCGGACCACCCGCATCGCGGTCTGGGTGTACACGCCCAGCTCGATGGTCTCCGCCGGGTCCAGGTCGGTGTAGTCGGCCACGTGCCGGTACGGGCAGACCAGCAGGTGCCCCGGGTTGTACGGGTAGAGGTTGAGCACCGCGAAGACGTGCTCCCCGCGCGCCACGACCAGGCTCTCCCCCTCGGGCAGGCCGGGGGCCAGGCAGAACGGGCAGCCGGTGGGCTTCTCGTAGCCGCCCTCGGGACGGTCCTCGCCGGAGATGTAGGTCATCCGGTGCGGCGTCCAGAGCCGCTCCAGCCCGTCCGCCAGGCCGGTGTCGCCGGTGATGTCCGTGCCGTCGTCAGAGTGCCGCGCCGCCCCAGTCACACGCCGATCCTACGGTCACCGCGACGCACCCCACCCGTCCCCACCGCCCCACCCGAACCCGGGCCGCGCTCCCCCCTCGCGCGCACTTTCCGAGAAAGCGTGGCCATCCGGCGAGGAACAGCCACTCTTTCTCGGAAAGTGCGCGGGTCGTGGGGTGGGCGGTGGGCCCGGCGGGGTCAGCTCTTGGCGGACGGGCCGGAGTTGGAGCGGGAGCTGACCACGTCGAGGACGTGGGTGACCGCCTCGGCCATCGGGACGCCGTTGCGCTGGGAGCCGTCGCGGTAGCGGAAGGAGACCGTGCCGGCGGCCACGTCGTCGTCGCCGGCGATCACCATGAACGGGATCTTCTGCTGCTGGGCGGTGCGGATCTTCTTCTGCATCCGGTCGTCACCCGCGTCCACCTGGGCGCGGATCCCCTCGGCGCGCAGCGCCGCGACGAAGCCGTGCAGGTAGTCGGTGTGGTCCTCGCGGATCGGGATGCCGACCACCTGCACCGGGGCCAGCCAGGCCGGGAACGCGCCCGCGTAGTGCTCGGTGAGCACGCCGAAGAAGCGCTCGATCGAGCCGAAGAGGGCCCGGTGGATCATCACCGGCCGCTGCCGGCTGCCGTCCGCCGCCTGGAACTCCAGGCCGAACCGCTCGGGCTGGTTGAAGTCGACCTGGATGGTGGACATCTGCCAGGTCCGGCCGATGGCGTCCTTGGCCTGCACCGAGATCTTCGGGCCGTAGAAGGCCGCGCCGCCCGGGTCGGGCACCAGGTCCAGCCCGGACGACTCGGCGGCGGTGCGCAGCGCCTCGGTCGCCTCCGCCCAGTCCTCGTCCGACCCGATGAACTTGGGCGAGTCGTCGCGGGTGGACAGCTCCAGGTAGAAGTCGTCCAGGCCGTAGTCGCGCAGCAGGTCGAGCACGAACGACAGCAGGGTGGACAGCTCGCCGGGCATCTGCTCGCGGGTGCAGTAGATGTGCGAATCGTCCTGGGTGAGGCCGCGGACCCGGGTGAGGCCGTGCACCACGCCGGACTTCTCGTACCGGTAGACCGTGCCGAACTCGAACAGCCGCAGCGGCAGCTCGCGGTAGGACCGCCCGCGCGCCCTGAAGATCAGGTTGTGCATCGGGCAGTTCATCGCCTTGAGGTAGTAGTCCGCGCCCTCCAGCTGCATGGGCGGGAACATCGTCTCGGCGTAGTAGGGCAGGTGCCCGGAGGTCTCGAACAGGTGCGCCTTGGTGATGTGCGGGGTGTTGACGAACTCGTACCCGGCCGCCTCGTGCCGGCGGCGCGAGTAGTTCTCCATCTCCCGGCGGATGATGCCGCCCTTGGGGTGGAAGACCGCCAGACCCGAGCCGACCTCGTCGGGGAAGCTGAACAGGTCGAGGTCCGCGCCGAGCTTGCGGTGGTCGCGCCGGGCGGCCTCCTCGAGGAGCTTCAGGTACGCCTTCAGCTCGTCCCGGGTCGGCCACGCGGTGCCGTACACCCGCTGCAGCTGCGGGTTCTTCTCCGACCCCCGCCAGTACGCGGCGGCCGAGCGCATCAGCTTGAACGCGCCGATCAGCCGGGTGGTGGGCAGGTGCGGCCCCCGGCACAGGTCGGACCAGCAGACCTTGTCCTCGTTCGCGGCGAGGTTGTCGTAGATGGTCAGCTCGCCGCCGCCCACCTCCATCACCTCGGAGGAGTCCAGCCCCTCCCCCTTGACGTCGATCAGCTCCAGCTTGAACGGCTCGGCGGCCAGCTCGGCCTTCGCCTCGTCCAGGCTGTTGAAGCGGCGACGGCGGAACCGCTGGCCGGACTTGATGATCTCCTGCATGCGCTTCTCGAGCTTGCTCAGGTCGTCCGGCTGGAACGGCTTGTCGACGGCGAAGTCGTAGTAGAAGCCGTTCTCGATGGGCGGGCCGATGCCGAGCTTGGCCTCCGGGAAGACGTCCTGCACGGCCTGGGCGAGCACGTGCGCCGTCGAGTGGCGCAGCACGTTGAGCCCCTCCGGCGAGTCGAGGGTGACCGGCTCGACGCTGGTCTCCTCGGCCGGCTTCCAGTCCAGGTCGCGCAGCACACCCTGCGGGTCGCGCACCACCACGATCGCCTTCGGCCCGGCCATCGGCAGCCCGGCCGCGGCCACCGCGTCGGCCGCCGTGGTCCCGGCGGCGACGACGACGGGGTCGGCCACGACGGGGGTACGGGGTGCGGACACGGTGACTCCTCAGCTGCAGACGGTACGGATGCTGCCGGTTCCGGCTCCCTGCGATGCTATCGGTCGCCCGTTTCCGCCCGGTCGTCGGGAAAGGATGGGCCCGCGTGTCCCGCCCGCCGCGCAGATCGTGCCGGCGCGGATTGAACCTTTCCGACCCGCGATCCGAACTACCCGGTGTGGCCGGAAACCGGAGCCGGCCGCGTGGAGACGGATGGGGGCACAGATGGCGATCACCCGCAACGGCGGCCGACGGGCGGGTCTCGTGCTGGCCGCCGCGGTCACCGGGGCGCTGGCCTGGCCGGGCGCGGCGCTGGCGGCGGACGTGACGACCACGCCGACGCAGGCGAACCAGGGCGACGCGGTGGAGCTGACGTTCGTGGTGCCGGAGGAACGGCCCGGCGCGCGCACCGAGAAGATCGAGGTCAAGCTGCCCCCGGACGCCCCGATCGGGGAGGTCTACCCGTTGTCGGTGGACGGCTGGGCACCCCTGATCACCTCACGGAACCTGGACGCCCCGGTGGCCGGCATCCACGCGCCCTCGGTGACCACGGTGACCGCCGCGGTGGTCTGGACCCGGGCCGCCGGGAAGCCGCAGCCCGGCCCCGCCCGGCTCGCCCTGGCGATGGGCCCGCTGCCGCAGACCGACCGGATGAGCTTCGAACTGGTGCAGACGTACTCCGACGGCACGGTGGTGCGCTGGGCCGACCCGGCCGGTGGCGCGCACCCGGCGCCGACCCTGACCCTGCTCCCGGCGGCCCCCGGGGCGGCGACCGGCCACGGCCACGCCGGCCCGGACGCCGCGCCGGCCGACGGCCGGAACGAGGCGGCGGCCGACCCGGACGCGGAGGACGGCGGTCCGAGCGCGGACGTGCTGCTCGGCGGCGGTCTGCTGATCGGCCTGGGCGGTGGCGCCCTGGTCGGCTGGGCGGTGAGCCGGGCACGGCACCGGGCCGAGCCGGCGGACGACGTCGAGGGCGACCAGCCCGACGGCGAGCCGTCGACGGACGAGCAGCCCGAGGGCGAGCGCTCCACCGCCGGTGTGCGGGGCGAGCCGGTGAGGTCGCGCTGAGGTCAGCGCGCCCAGTCCGGCAGCGGCTCCCGCGCCGCCAGCCAGCCGTCGGGCACCCCGCCCGGCGTACCGACCCCGGTGTGGGCGGCGACGATCGCGCCGACGATCGCGGCGGTGGTGTCGACGTCCCCGCCCGCCTCGACGCAGGCCCGGATCGCCGCCGGGTAGTCGTCGAGGTGGGTGGCGGCCACCCAGAGGGTGAAGGCCACGGTGTCCTGGGCGGTCACCCGGGAGCCGTTGCCGAGCGCCTCGACCGCCGCCGGCAGCCCGCGGCCGAGCAGCCCGACGGCGCGGCGTACCCGGCGGTGCACCTCGGCGGCCGGGTCCAGCGCGGCGGCGACCGCCGCGAGCAGCCGGGCCGGGTCGGGGCGGTCGCCGTCCAGGCGGGCCCGGGCGGCGAGCGCGGCGGCCACGGCCACCGCCACGGCGCCGGCGATCCCCTCCGGGTGGGCGTGGGTGACCTCGGCGGAGGCGCGGGCCTGCGCCGCCGCGCGGGTGGTGGAGTCGGCGAACCAGGCGCCCAGCGGCCCGACCCGCATCGCCGCGCCGTTGCCGCAGGAACCCTGCCCGTCGAACGCCGACGCCGCAGCCACCGGCCAGGGCGTGCCGGCGCGGATCAGTTCGAGCAGCTCGACGGCGCCGGCGCCGTAGCGGCGGGCCGGGTCGTAGCGGGCGGCGAAGGCGGCGGCGAGGGCGTCCCGGTCGATCGTGCCGGCGTCGGCCAGGCAGCCGACCACCGAACAGGCCATCTCGGTGTCGTCACTCCACGGCCACGGCCCGGCCGGCAGGCCGTCCCGCCAGGGCGCCACGCCCCGCCCCGGCACGAAGAACATCCCGCCCAGGGCGTCGCCGACGGAGAGACCGGTGAGGCTGTCCCGGGCCAGGGCCAGCCGGGTGTCGGGAAACAGGGTGAACGTCATCGTCGTGCCAGCTTGCCCGGTGCGCGAGCCCTCCGCAACGCGATCAACTTGCCACGGGCAGTACGGTGCTGACGTGGCCACCGTGCTCCTGGTCGAAGACGACCACGTCGTACGCGGCGCGATGCTGCGTTCACTCAGCGAGCGGGGGCACGCGGTGCACGCGGTCGGCACGGCGCTGGACGCGCTGCGCCGGGTCGCCGCCGAGACCCCCGACCTCGTCGTACTCGACCTCGGCCTGCCCGACCTGGACGGCTCGGACGCGCTGCGGATGCTGCGCGGCATCACCGACGTACCGATCATCATCGCCACCGCCCGCGACGACGAGCAGTCGGTGGTCCGGCTGCTGCGGGCCGGCGCGGACGACTACATGGTCAAGCCGTTCACCGGCGCGCACCTGGACGCCCGGATCACCACCGTGCTGCGCCGGGTCGGCCGGGCCAGCCGGACGGTGCAGCCGGCGGTGCACACGGTGGGCGGCCTGCGGGTGGACGTGGGCGAGCGCAGCGCGGTGCTCGACGGGGAGCCGCTGGCGCTGACCCGCAAGGAATTCGACCTGCTGGCGTATCTCGCCGCCCGACCCGGCCGGGTAGTGTCCCGGCGGGAGCTCTTGGAGGAGGTATGGCGGCAGCCGTCGGTAGGCGAGGACCAGACCATCGACGTTCACCTGTACTGGCTACGCCGAAAGATGGGCGAGTCCGCGGCGAAGCCGCGCTACCTGCGCACCGTGCGGGGGGTGGGCTTCCGACTGGTGGCCCCGGACTGAGGCTGGCGCTGGCCTACCTCACGGCCGGCATGTGCGCGCTGGTCGCGCTGGCGTTCCTGATCCCGCTCGGGGTGAGCCTGCGCGACGACGTCCGCGACGAGGCGCTGGCCGACGCGGCGCGGCGCAGCGCGCTGGTCACCGGAGCGCTGGCGGTCAGCACGGAACCGGCGGCCGTGCGGCGGGCCGTGGAGGCCACCGGGGACGACCCGGCGACCCGGCCGGTGGTGCACGGGCTGGGCGGGGACGAGACGGCCGGCCGGGCCCTCGATGCGGACCTGCAACGGGCCCGTACGGAGAAGCGGTCGGTGGTCACCGACGTCTCCGGCGGGGTGCTGCGGTTGGATCCGGTGGTGCTCGACGGCCGGGTGGCCGTGGTGGAGGTGTTCGTCCCCGAGGCCGACCTCGACGAGGGCTTCGGCGCCACCTGGCTGCTGCTGACCGCCGTCGCCGTTGCCCTGGTCGGCGCCGCCGTGATCGTGGTGGACCGGGTGGCGGCCCGCGCGGTCGACTCCACCCGGGGGCTGGTCAAGGCGGCCCTGGCCGTCGGCGACGGCGACCTCGGCGTACGCGTCGAGCCGAGCGGCCCGCGGGAGCTGGCCGAGGCCGGGTACGCGTTCAACCGGATGGCCGACCGGCTGGTCGCCTCCCGCACCGACGAACGGGAGCTGGTGGCGGACCTGTCGCACCGGCTGCGGACGCCGCTGACGGTGCTGCGGCTGGACGCCGAGGGGCTGGACTCCGACGACACCAGCGTCGGCTCGTTCACCCCGGCGGAGCTGGACCGGCGGCGCACGATCCGGCGCATCCGGCAGGCGATCGTCACCCTCGAGGGCGAGATCGACGTGCTGATCAAGACCACCCGCAAGGCGGTGGCCCACGAGGCCGGGCCGGCGGAGTGCGACGTCAGTGAGGTGGTCCGGGACCGGATGGTGTTCTGGGCGGCGCTGGCCGGCGACCAGAACCGGCCGCACCGGGTCAGCGGCGCCCAGCTGCGCATCCCCGCGCTGGTGCCGCGCGCCGAGCTGGCCGCCGCGTTGGACGCGGTGATCGGCAACGTGTTCCGCTACACCCCGCAGGGGACGGCGTTCGAGGTGGCGGTCTCCCGCCGGGACGGCTACGTGGCCATCCGGATCGACGACGCCGGCCCCGGCATCGCCAACCCGGACCGGGCGCTGCGCCGGGGCGCCAGCGACCAGGGCTCCACCGGGCTGGGGCTGGACATCGCCAAGCGGGTGGCCTTGCAGGCCAACGGTTCGGTGAGCATCGACCGGGCCCGGCTGGGCGGGGCCAGCGTGGTGATGCTGCTGGCCGACCCGGAGGCGACGCCCCGGCAGGTCAACCGCTTCGGGCTGGTCGGCCGGATGGCCCGGGAGGCCCGGGAGCAGAAGACCGGCGGGCGCCGGTGGCCCCGGCAGCGTCCCGCCGACGACTGACGCACCGCGACCGGCAGCGGCGGTCCGGCCACCGGGACGCCCCGGCGGCGAGGCGGGCGGGCGCTGGTTGTGGGGTGGCGCAAGTCTTCCTTAGATCCGGCTTAACGCGGACGCCGGCGCGGCCGGACGCTGCCAGGATCAGGGAGAACCCATCAGCTCCACCGGTCTGTCGCCCCTGACAACTGCCGGCCGGTGGAGCCCGAGCGCGCGGCGGGGGCACGGTCCCCCCACACCCGCTCCCGCCGCGCGCCCCACCTCTCAGCGACAGTCGTGCGGTGACCCGATGAGCCCGTCCGTGACCCGGCTGCTGCCTTGGGCCGCCGTGGTCGGCGCGGGACCCGCCGGCTCAGCGCGTCCCGGCTGCCGACCAGGCGTCGATCTCGGCGCTGATCCGGGCCTTCTCGCCCGGTTCGAGGAACGAGGCGGTCACCCCGTCCCGGGCCAGCGCGGCGACCCCCTCGGGCCCGACGTCGAGCAGCGCGGCGGCCACCGCGTACTCGTCGTTGAGGGTGGTGCCGAACATCGGCGGGTCGTCGGAGTTGATGCTGACCAGCACGCCGGCGTCGACCAGCCGCCGCAGCGGGTGCTCCGCCAGCCGCGCCACGGCCCGGGTACGGACGTTGGAGGTCGGGCAGACCTCCAACGCGATCCGGTGCTCGGCCAGGTACGCCAGCAGCTCCGGGTCCTCGGCGGCGGAGATACCATGCCCGATCCGCTCGGCGCCCAGGTCGCGCAGGGCGTCCCAGACCGTCTGCGGGCCGGTGGTCTCCCCCGCGTGCGGCACCGAGCGCAGCCCGGCCGCCCGGGCCTGGTCGAAGTACGGCTTGAACTGCGGCCGGGGCACCCCGATCTCGGGGCCGCCGAGGCCGAAGCTGATCAGCCCGTCCGGCCGCTCCTCCAGGGCGATCCGCAGGGTCTCCTCGGCCGCCGGCAGCCCGGCCTCGCCCGGAATGTCGAAGCACCAGCGCAGGGCGATGCCGAAGTCGGCCTCGGCCCGCTTGCGGGCGTCCTCGATCGCCTCGCAGAACGCCGGGGCGGGGATGCCCCGGCGCACGTGCGAGTACGGGGTGATGGTCAGCTCGGCGTACCGGACCTGCTGGCGGGCCAGCTCGCGGGCCACCTCGTGGGTGAGGATCCAGACGTCCTCCGGGTCGCGGATCAGATCCACGACGCTGAGGTACACCTCGATGAAATGGGCGAAGTCGCGGAACGCGAAGTAGTCGACGAGCGCGGCCGGGTCCGCCGGGACCGGGCTGCGCCCCTCGTGCCGGGCGGCCAGCTCGGCGACGATGCGGGGCGAGGCGGAGCCGACGTGGTGCACGTGCAGCTCCACCTTGGGCAGTCCGGCGATGAAGGTGGGCAGATCGGTCACAGGTTCTCCTCTGCGCGGGCGCCGGTACGGGCGACGGTGAAGATCCGGCGGAACGGGAAGTACACCTGACCCTGCCGCACCGGGTACGCCTCGGCGAGGCGTACCCCCAGCTCGGCCCGGAAGTCAGCCCAGCCGGCGCGGTCCAGCGCGGCCCGGACCGGTCGCAGCGCGGTCCCCTCCATCCAGGCCAGCACCGGGTGGTCGGCGGCGGAATCGGCCGGCAGCAGGTGCACGTAGACAGTCTCCCAGGCGTCGACCGCGCAGCCGGCGGCGGCCAGCGACGCGGCGTACCCGACGGCGTCGTCGACCGGGGTCTCGCGCAGCAGCGGCGCCAGCGTGGCGGCCCAGCGGTCCCGGCGGGCGACCTCGCGCAGCGCCCGGTGCGAGGGGGCGTCGAAGTTGCCGGGGACCTGGAACGCCAGCCAGGCGCCGGCGGGCAGCTCGCGAGCCCAGCGGGCGAGCAGCTCCCGGTGCTCCGGCACCCACTGGAGCACGGCGTTGCAGACGACCACGTCGACGTCGGCTGCGGGCCGCCAGTCCCGGACGTCACCGACGGTGAACTCGACCGGGGCGGCCAGGGCGGCGGCCCGGTCGATCATCTCCGGGGACGAGTCGAGGCCGCGGATCTCGGCGGCCGGCCAGCGGGCGGCGAGGGTGGCGGTCAGGGTGCCGGGCCCGCAGCCGAGGTCGACCACGGCGCGCGGCCGGTCGGCCGGGACGCGGGCGACGAGGTCGTGGAACGGGCGGGACCGTTCGTCGCCGTAGCGCAGGTAGGTCGTCGGATCCCACATCGCTGCCTCCAAACCGTACGTACGTCTTGCTATGACCCTACGGCCCGCGCTGCGGTCCGGCAAGGCGATCACTAGGCTCTCTCCGATGGAACAGCGCAGCTTCGACCGGCTCGGCCGGCAGGTGGGTGTGGTCGGTCTCGGCGCCTGGCAGCTCGGCGCCGACTGGGGCGGGGTCAGCGAGAGCGACGCCCTGGCCGTGCTCGCCGCCGCCGTGGACTCCGGAGTCACCTTCCTGGACACCGCCGACGTCTACGGCGACGGACGCAGCGAGCAGCTGATCGGGCGGTTCCTGCGCGAGCGGCCCGGGCACGGCCTGACCGTGGCCACCAAGATGGGCCGCCGGGTGGAGCAGACGCCCGAGGCCTACACCCTGGCCAACTTCCGGGCCTGGACCGACCGGTCCCGGGCCTACCTCGGCACGGACACCCTGGACCTGGTCCAGCTGCACTGCCCGCCCACGGCCGTCTTCGCCGACGACCGGGTCTTCGACGCCCTCGACACGCTGGTGGCCGAGGAGCGCGTGGCCGGGTACGGCGTCAGCGTGGAGACCTGCGACCAGGCGCTCACCGCCATCGCGCGGCCCGGCGTCGCCAGCGTGCAGATCATCCTCAACGCCGTCCGGCTCAAGCCCCTGGAGCGGGTGCTGCCGGCCGCCGCCGCGGCCGGGGTGGGCATCATCGCCCGGGTGCCGCTGGCCAGCGGCCTGCTCTCCGGCCGGTACGACGAGCGCACCACCTTCGCCGCCGACGACCACCGCACCTACAACCGGCGCGGGGAGAGCTTCGATATCGGGGAGACCTTCTCCGGCGTCGACTACGACCTCGGCCTGGCGGTCGTGCGGCGGCTCGCCCCGCTGGTCGGCACGGACCGCACGATGGCCCAGTTCGCGCTGCGCTGGATCATCGACCAGCCGGGCGTCACCGTGGTCATCCCCGGCGCGCGTGACGCCGCGCAGGCGCGGGGCAACGCCGCCGCGGCCGACCTGCCGCCGCCGACCGCCGCCGAGCGGGACAGGGTCCGGGCGGTCTACGACGAACTGGTCCGTGCCCGGGTGCACGACCGGTGGTGAGCCGCGCCGGGGCGGTGCTCGCGTACCGGCCGGACGGGCCACATGCTGACCGGAGGCCGGGACCACCGGCGCGGGTGAGGAGGAACCGATGAGGGGCTGGCTGGCGCTCACCCTCGGGCTGCTGGCCGTGGTGGTCGGAGCGGTGTGGACGGTGCAGGGCCTCGGGTACGTCGGCGGCAGCGTGATGACCGACCAGCGGATCTGGGCGCTGGTCGGCCCGGTGGTGATCCTGATCGGACTCGTGGTGCTCTGGCAGGGCCTCAAGACCCGCCGCCGCACCTGACCGACCCGCCGCCGACCCGCGCGGCGAGCGCCCGGGCGGGCGCGCGGTGGGCCGGCACCGGACCCGGACACGCGGAAAGCCCCGCGTCCCTGCAGGACACGGGGCTTCTCGTCGATCCGGGGGGCCGGATCACCCGGGCCGGCGGCTGCCGACCGGCACTACTCAGATGGGGCGGACCTGCTCGGCCTGCGGACCCTTCTGACCCTGGGCGATCTCGAACTCCACCCGCTGGTTCTCCTCCAGCGAGCGGTAGCCGCTGGACTGGATGGCCGAGAAGTGGACGAACACGTCAGCACCCCCGCCGTCGACGGTGATGAAGCCGAAGCCCTTGTCAGCGTTGAACCACTTCACGGTTCCCTGCGCCATGTCTATCTCCTTCTAAAACTGGCGGCCGAGCACGCCGTGCGGCCGATTGGCCGTTTTCGAGCAGCGGCGCCTGAGGCGGCCCCCACGAAGGAGGACTTCTCTCAACCCACGCCATCTCGCAACAGCGGGCACCAGCAAACCACGTACGCAAAAACTCCGCACTAGCCTACCGGCCGAAATTCTCCGACATGTGACCTGACGGATGCCGAAGATCGCTGGGCGGGTGCCCGCGGCCGTGCGAAACGCCCCCCACCCGTCGATACGGAAGGGGGACCTTCGACCTCTGCGACTCAGTCCGGCCAGCGGCCGGTCAGCCGTCGTACGCCGACCGCACCGCCGCGGTCCACAGCGGCCCGGACGACGGCGAAGATGGCGCCCTGCAACGCCGCCGCGGCCAGGATTTCGCCCCAGCCACGGTCCTCGTCGGTCGCGCTCGGCGCCTCGCCGTCGCCGGCCGTCATCGTCCAGACCTGCCGGAAGATCGCCCCGGCGACCGTACCGGCGGCCAGCCCGAGCAGCACCCCGACGGGCTTGTACGCGGCCCTGCCCATGCCCCTGCTCACCTGCGCCTCCCCCGGACGATCAGCAGCACGACCACCGCCGCCACGGCGCCGGCCGCCACCGTCGCCCACGGCACCGGGTTGCTCCGGACCGTCGCCCCTTTCTCGTGCGCCTGGGACCGCGCCACGTCCGCCTTCTGCGCCGCCTGCCCGCGCACCCGGGCGACGGTCTGCGCGGCCTGCTGGCGCATCCGCTCCTTCGCCTGGCCGGCGGACTCCCGCAGCCGGGCCTTCACGTCGGCCCTGGCGACCAACAACTCCATCGTCTCGCCCAGCTCCACCCGGGTACGCCGGATCTCCTCGCGGAGCGCCTCGGCGTCGCCGGTCCCGTTGCCCGTCATGCCCGTCCCCTGTCCTTCACCGCGGCGGTGACGACGTCCACGTCCGCCCGGACGCTCTGCACTGTCGACGACGGAACCGGGGGGACCGCCTGGCTGACCTGCTTCTTGCCCACCAGGGCGAGCACCCCGGCGACCAGGAAGAGCACCACCGCCACGATCAGGGCGGCCAGCCACGCCGGCATGACCAGGTCGAGCAGCAGCACCGCGGTGACGACCAGCGCGCCCAGCCCGTAGAAGGCCAGCGCCCCACCCCCGCCGAAGAGACCGATTCCGATCCCGGCGTGCTTGCCCTTCCGGGTCAACTCCGCCCGGGCCAGCGCCAACTCGTCCCGTACGAGGCGGGAGACCTGCTCGGTGGCCCGCTGCACCAGTTCGGCGGTGGACGGCTCGCTCCCGGTCCGGGACGTCTGTTGGTTCGCGACGTCAGCCATGCTGTCCTCCTTTCATCATCACCGCGCTGTATGCCCGGAGTCGCCGCCCGTCAATCCTGCGCGCAGTGACCAACCACATCTGACCCCAGGTGGACCCGCAACGTCCGGCGAAACGCGGAAGCCGTTATGACGAAGCACCCGCCGACGGCGCGCGGGCCGGTCGGCGGGTGCGGTCAGCGGGTGGTTCAGCGGCGGGAGTCGGCGTGCTCCTCGGGGCCGACGAAGGCCTCGCTGCGGGCGTCGCCGTCGTGGCTGCCGCCGAAGACGCGGGCGTCGTCGGGCACCTCCGGCTCCTGGAGCCGGCGCACCGGCCGGCGGGGCTGGGCCCACTGCCAGGGCAGCGCGCCGGAGGCGTCGCCGACCTCGGTGCGGGTCCGGGGCAGGGCCGTGGGGCGGTGGTCCCGCACCCAGCCGACCAGGTGCTCCCGGACCAGGCAGCGCAGGTCCCAGAGGCTGCCCGCGTCGGCGGCGCTGACCAGCGCCCGGACGGTGATCGTGCCGCCGGTCGCGTCGGTCACCTGGAGCACGCAGACCCGGCCGTCCCACAGCTCGGTGCTCTCCACCAGGCGGCGCAGTTCCTCCCGCATCGCCTGCACCGGGATCGCCCAGTCCACCTCGAACTCGGCGGTGCCGAGGACGGCGGCCTCGGTGCGGGTCCAGTTCTGGAACGGCTTGCTGGTGAAGTACGAGGTGGGCAGGATCAGCCGGCGGTCGTCCCAGATCTGCACCACCACGTAGCTCAGGGTCAGCTCCTCGATCCGGCCCCACTCCCCCTCCACCACGACCACGTCGTCGAGGCGTACCGCGTCGCTGAAGGCGAGCTGGAGGCCGGCGATGACGTTGCCGAGCAGGCTCTGGGCGGCCAGCGCGGCGACCACACCCACCACACCGGCGGAGGTGAGCACGCCGGCGCCGATGCCGCGTACGGCGGGGAAGGTCATCAGCATCACGCCTACCGTGAGCACCACGATCACCGCGATGGTCAGCCGGCGCAGCAGCACCACCTGGGTGCGGACCCGGCGGGCGTGGCGGTTGTTCGGCACGTCCACCCGGAACCGGGCCAGGGCGGCGTCCTCGATCGCGACCAGCAGCGCGGCGACCAGCCAGGCCACGGCGGCGACCACGGCCAGCACCAGGGCGTGCAGCACCACCTGCCGCCAGGGCCTGCCGACGGCGTACCCGGTGGTGAACCGGACCGCGAACTGGACGGCGAGGACGGTGCCGGCCATCTGGAACGGGCGGTGCGCGTGCTCGGTGAGCTCGGTCATCAACATCGAGCCCCGGCCGAACCGCCGGATCACCCGGTGCACCACCTCGACCAGCAACAGGGCGATCGCCGCCGCGGCAGCCACGGCGGCGATCGTCTCCAGGTAGTCCTGCACGCTCTCTCCCTCCGGCCGGGCTTCGGGCAAAGGCCCTATGGTGCCCGGTGGTTCCGGAATCGACCACCTCAGACCTTGCGGTACCGGGACTGGAGGAAGCAGTAGATCCCGAAGGCGGCGATGCCGAGCGCCATCAGCGCCAGGAGGATCGGGCCGTACGACTGGTCGCGCAGGGTGCGCAGGGCGGCGTCCAGGCCCCGGGCCTTCTCCGGGTCGTACTTCACCGCCGCCACCACGATCAGCAGGCCGGCGATCGCGAACACGGCGCCCCGGGCGGCATAGCCGGCCATGCCCAGCCGGCGGGTCAGCGTGCGGGTCTTCGGGCTCATCTCGCCGGTCTTCAGGTTCCGCTCGAACTTCTTCTTGAGCCCGTAGATCACCATGCCGATACCGACGATGGCGAGCACCAGACCGGCCAGCCCGACCAGCCAGCGGCCCCCGGCGGAGGTCATCAGCTTCTCGGACAGGGCCTCCTGCTGGTCGGCGCTGTTGGAGCTGGCGTCCTGGAACACCTTGACGGCGGTCCAGGCGAGCCAGAGGAAGACCACGGTGCGGACGACGGAGGTGATCCGCTCGAAGAGCCGGTCCCTGCCCTGCAGGAAGCGGTGCCCGACGGCGGCCTCCAGCGCCTGCCAGATCGCCATGGCGACCAGGCCGACCGCGATCGTGATCAGCAGGAACTTGCCGAGGGGCTGGGCGCCCAGGGTGCGCAGCGCGCCGTTCTGGTTGCCCTCCTCCCGGGAGTTGCCGAAGGCGATCTGCAAGGCGAGCCAGGCGAACAGCAGGTGCACGACCCCGTAGCCGATGAAACCGGCCCGGGTGAGGAGTTCCAGCCAGCGGCTGTCCGCGGTGCGGGCGGCGGTGGCTTCGGCGTTCCCGGTGAGAGACATGGCGCCACAATCTCCGATTGCGAAGATTCCCAAACGTGACGCGGCGCCGTCCCGACGCCGTCAGCTGCTGGTGTTGCGCGCCACGCGGATCTTGACCTGCTGGTCGGTGACGCTGTCCAGGGTGACCGCGAAGCCGCCCACCTCGGTGGCCTGCTGGCCGACGGTGAGCGAGAGCTGCTCGCCGGCCACCTCGACGGTGACCTGGTCGCCCTGGGCCCCGATCAGCTTGGCCTCGACGCCGAGGATGTTCGCGCTGGCGTCGACGCCCCGGTCGAAGGTGACCGTGCAGGCGTCCAGGCCGCAGTCGGTGTCGGCCCCCTCGGAGCTGCAGCCGGCCAGCACGGCCACGCCGAGGGCCAGGCCGGCGAGCAGGCCGGCAACGCGGCGGGTGGGGGTGAGCGGGGAGGTAGCGGATTGCGTCGTCACGCGACCAAGGGTACGAGACGGCGACGGGACCGGCACCGCCCGCGTGATCATCAGGGCCCCGGGGCCGCGCGTTAGGGTCCGGTCATGCCGTTCGACATCGCCCGGACCCGGGCCGCCTACCCCGCCCTGACCGAGGGTTTCGCCCACTTCGACGGTGCCGGCGGCACCCAGACCCCGCAGTCGGTGATCGACGCGGTCAGCGCGGCGATGGGCACCGCGCTCGGCAACCGCACCCCCGCCTTCGCGCCCGGCCACCGGTC
Source organism: Micromonospora purpureochromogenes (assembly GCF_900091515.1). NCBI lineage: Bacteria > Bacillati > Actinomycetota > Actinomycetes > Micromonosporales > Micromonosporaceae > Micromonospora > Micromonospora purpureochromogenes. The sequence goes on from NZ_LT607410.1 coordinate 4,738,844, forward strand.
GCTGGAGCTGGTCGACGCCGCCCGCGCCGCGGTGGCCGACCTGCTCGGCGCGGCGCCGCGCGGGGTGGTGCTCGGGCCGAGCGCGACCGCGCTGACGTACACGCTGGCCCGGACCCTGGGCGCGACCTGGCGTCCCGGCGACGAGGTGGTGGTCTCCCGACTCGACCACGACGCGAACGTGCGGCCCTGGGTGCAGGCGGCCCTGGCGGCCGGCGCGACCGTGCGCTGGGCGGAGTTCGACCCGGCCACCGGTGAGCTGCCCGCCGGCCAGTACGCCGAGCTGGTCGGCGAGCGGACCCGGCTGGTCGCGGTGACCGCCGGCAGCAACGCCGTCGGCACGATGCCGGACGTGGCGGCGATCGCCAAGACCGCGCACGCGGCCGGCGCGCTGGTCTGCGTCGACGGGGTGCACTCCGTGCCGCACGGCCCGACCGATCTCGCCTCGACCGGCGCGGACTTCCTGGTCACCAGCGCCTACAAGTGGTCCGGCCCGCACCTGGCCGCGATGGTGGCCGACCCGGCCCGGTGGGAGTCGCTGCACCCGGCCAAGCTGGTCCCCTCCTCCGACGCGGTGCCCGACCGGTTCGAGGCCGGCACCCCGAGCTTCCCGCTGCTGGCCGGGGTGGCCGCCGCGGTGGACCACCTGGCCGGGTTGGACCCGAGCGCCACCGGCGACCGGCGGGAGCGGGTCCGGGCCGGGCTGGCCGCCGCCCAGGCGTACGAGGAGGCGCTCTTCGACCGGCTGCTGGCCGGGCTGGCCGACAACTCCGCGGTGACCGTGTACGGCTCCGCGGCGCGGCGCTGCCCGACGGTGTCGTTCCGGCTCGCCGGCTGGTCGCCGGCGGGGCTGGCGGCGGCGCTGGGCGAGGCGCGGCTCTGCCTCTCCTCCGGCGACTACTACGCCTACGAGTACTTCCGGACGATGGGGCTGCGGGAGACCGGCGGCGCGGTCCGGGCCAGCGTCTACCACTACAACACGGCCGACGAGGTGGACCGGTTGCTCAGCGAACTGCACACCCTGGCCCGGCAGCGGGAGACAATGGGCCGGTGAGCTACCTGGTCGAGGAGAACCCCGCCAAGCATCGCTTCGAGATCCTGGTCGACGACGCGCTGGCCGGCTTCACGGCGTACCTGCCGCGCGGCGAGGTGCGGATCTTCACCCACACGGAGGTGCGCCCGGAGTTCCAGGACATGGGGGTCGGCGCCGCGCTGGTCCGGGCCACCCTTGACCAGGTGCGCGAGCAGGGCGGCCGGTTGGTGCCGCAGTGCCCGTTCGTGCGGGCGTACATCGAGCGGCATCCCGAGTACGCCGACCTGGTCTTCGAGCCGGCCTGACCGCCGCCGGGTCGCCTTCGTTCGCGACTGCGGGGCTCGCAACCCCGGCTCACTCCTCGCGCTCACCGGGTCGCCTTCGTTCGCGACTGCGGGGCTCGCAACCCCGGCTCACTCCTCGCGCTCACCGGGTCGCCTTCGTTCGCGACTGCGGGGCTCGCAACCCCGGCTCACTCCTCGCGCTCACCGGGTCGCCTTCGTTCGCGACTGCGGGGCTCGCAACCCCGGCTCACTCCTCGCGCTCACCGGGCCCGCCGCACCGGGCGATCGTCGTCGCGGTGCGGCGGGGCGGAGTGGTCAGCGGGGGCCGGCGAGCAGTTCGGCGGCGGCCCGCGCGCCGGCGCGGGTGGCGCCGTGGGTGGCCACGTGCACCCGGCCGACGACCAGTTCGGGCACGCCCAGCTCGACCACGACCGCGTCCGGCCGGGCGGCGAGGGCCCGCTCGACGGCGGACCGCATCCAGTCGTGCCGGTGCAGGTCGCGGACGACCAGTACGACCGGCCGGCCGCCGGCCCCGGCCGTCGGATCCGCGGGCACCTCGGACTCGGCGAACCGGGCGGTGGTGGTGCCGGGCCGCAGCGCGGCCAGCGGGGCGGCGATGCCCCAGGGGGTCTCCGGGCCGATGGCGATGTTGCGCAGCGGGGAGAACTCCACCACGTGGGCGGGGGCGACCAGCGGCAGAGCGGCGGTGGCGCCGCTGACCCGCAGGGCCCGGCGCGCGGCGGCCAGGCCGACCGGCGAACCGTCGTGGGCCGGCACGCCCCCCGCCGGCAGGTCGGCGCGGGCGGCCACCGTCCAGGCGGCGAGCTGACCGACCCGCTTGGCCGCCTCGGCGAGCCGTTCCTCGGGCAGTTCCCCGGCCATGACGGCGGCGACGATGGCGTCGCGCAGGTGGCGGGCGGCGTCCTCGTCGGCCCGTTCCCCGCCGACGCAGACCGCGTCGGCCCCGGCGGCCAGGGCGCGCACGGCGGCGCCGGCGAAGCCGTACCGGTCGGTGACCGCCCGCATCTCCACCGCGTCGGTGATCACCACGCCGGAGAAGCCCAGCTCCTCGCGGAGCAGGTCGCCGAGGATGCGGGGGCTGAGGGTGGCGGGCAGTTCCTCGTCGAGGGCGGGCACGAGCAGGTGCCCGGTCATCACGGCCTGCACCCCGGCCGCCACGGCGGCTCGGAACGGGACCAGCTCGCCGGCGTCGAGGCGGGCCCGGCTGGCGCCGATGCGGGGCAGGTCGTGGTGCGAGTCGACCCGGGTGTCGCCGTGGCCGGGGAAGTGCTTGGCGCAGGCGGCGACGCCGGCGGACTGGAGGCCGCGTACCCAGGCGGCGGTGTGCCGGGCGACCAGCTGGGGGTCGGCGCCGAAGGACCGGACGCCGATCACCGGGTTGGCCGGGTTGTTGTTGACGTCGGCGTCCGGGGCGTAGTTGAGGGTGATGCCGAGGGCGGCGAGGTCGGCGCCGAGGTCCCGGGCCACTTCCTCGGTCAGCGCCGGGTCGTCGACCGCGCCGAGGGCGAAGTTGCCCGGGCGGGAGCTGCCCAGCGCCGACTCGATCCGGGTGACGTCGCCGGCCTCCTCGTCGATGGCCACCAGCACGTCCGGCCGTTCGGCGCGCAGGGTCGCGGTGAGCGCGGCCAGCTGGCCGGGGTCGACGACGTTGCGGGCGAACAGGACCACCGAGCCGAGCCCCTCGCCGAGCCAGCGGCAGACCCAGTCGGGCGGGCTGGTGCCGACGAAACCCGGCTGCAGGACGGCGGCCGCCAGGCCTGCCAGGTTGCGCTCGCTCATGCGGCCCCCGTACCCCCGTGTGGTCGTCCGACGGCCTCTCGCCGTCGCGGTGCTGCCATGGTCACACCGGGCAACGAAATAGTCAATAAACCTTACTGTTACCGTCTGGCGCCCTCCGGGGCGGCGTGCGACAGTGCGGGAATGGATCTGCTGCCGCTCGCCGACGCCACCTCGCCGGCCGACGTCCCCGGCGTGCGCCTGCTCGGCGTCGTGGTCGGCGGCCTGCTGCTGCTCGCCGCCATCCGGGCCATGTTCGGCCGCCGCTGACTGATCCCCCGAGTCCGGGGTAGGGCATCCCTGGTCAGCCCGGCGCGTCCGGCGCCGGGCGACGGCGAGGGGGAAAGATGAAGATCGGTTACTTCCTGTCCAGTGAGGAGTTCACCCCGGCGGAGTTGCTGGAGCAGGCGCGCGGCGCCGAACGCGCCGGGTTCGAGGCGCTGTGGATCTCGGACCACTACCACCCCTGGGTGGAGGCGCAGGGGCAGAGTCCCTTCGTCTGGTCGACCATCGGCGCGCTCAGCCAGGTCTGCTCGCTGCCCGTCACCACCGCGGTGACGTGCCCGACCGTCCGCATCCACCCGGCGGTGCTCGCCCAGGCCGCGGCCACCAGCGCGGTCCTGCACTCCGGGCGCTTCGTGCTCGGCGTGGGCTCCGGCGAGGCGCTCAACGAGCACATCCTCGGCGACGCCTGGCCGCAGACCGACGTCCGGCTGGAGATGCTGCAGGAGGCGGTCGAGGTGATGCGCGAGCTGTGGCAGGGCGGATTCGTCAACCACCACGGCAAGCACTACACCGTCGAGCACGCCCGGATCTACACGCTGCCCGACGCGCCCCCACCGGTCTACGTCTCCGGCTTCGGTCCCAAGGCGATCGACCTGGCCGCCCGGATCGGCGACGGCTACATCAGCGTCATGCCCGACGCCGACATGGTCCGCCGGTTCCGGGAGAGCGGCGGCGGCGACAAGCCGTGCCAGGCCGGCTTCAAGGCGGCGTACGCCGACAGCGAGGAGGAGGGCGCGCGGTTGGCGTACGAGAAGTGGCCGAACGCCGGGGTGCCCGGCGAGCTGTCCCAGGTGCTGCCCTCCCCCCGCCACTTCGAGCAGGTCGCCCAGCTGGTCAAGCCGGAGATGATGAAGAAGTCGTTCGTCTGCGGCAACAGCGCCGACGCGCACCTGGAGATGATCGACCAGTACGCCAAGGCCGGCTTCGACGAGGTCTACGTCGCCAACACCGGCCCGCACACCCAGGGCCTGTTCGACCTCTACCAGCGCGAGGTGCTGCCCCGCCTGCGCTGACCCGGGGCACCCGGGCCGGATCGGCGCCGGCCCGGGCGCGATATTCGGGTGCGCCGCCCGGTCCCGGCCCCGATCATGATCGGCGTGCACTCCGCCCTCACGGTGACCCCGGCCGAACTGCCCGCGCTGCTGCTGCACGTCGCGGTGGTCCGGCCCGTCTTCGTCTGGGGCGCACCGGGCATCGGCAAGAGTTCGCTGGTCCGGGCCTTCGCCGACTCGCTCGGCCTGCCCTGCGTGACGCTGGTCGGCACCCAGCTCGCCGCCGAGGACCTGATCGGCGTGCCGGAGCTGCGCGACGGGCGCAGCCGCTTCGCCCCGCCCGAGTCGATCGCCCGCACCGAGCCGTACTGCCTCTTCCTGGACGAGCTGAACTCCTCCAGCCCCGAGGTGCAGAAGGCCTTCTACTCGCTGATCCTGGACCGCCGGATCGGCTCGTACGAGCTGCCGGCGGGCTCGATCGTGATCGGCGCCGGCAACCGGGCCACCGACAACGCGCTCGCCCGGCCGATGGCGTCCGCCCTGGTCAACCGGCTGGTGCACGTGCACCTGCGGGCCTCGGCCACCGACTGGCTGGCCTGGGCGGCCGGCGCGGGCCTGCACCCGTGGGTGCTGGACTACCTGACCGAGCGCCCGGACCAGTTGTGGGTGGCGCCGCCGAAGACCGAGGAGCCGTTCTCCACCCCGCGCAGCTGGCACATGCTCTCCGACGCGCTGCGCTCCTTCGGCGAGGGCGTCGACGAGGCGACCGTCCGGCTGCTGGCGGCCGGCACGCTGACCGGGCAGCACGCGGCCGGCTTCACCGCGTACGTCAAGACGGTGCGCCACCGGTACGGCCTGGACGCCATCGTCCGGGGCGACGCCGGCTGGCCGCGCGCGGCGACCGACCGTGACCTGCTCTACTTCTTCGCCGAGGCGTTCCGGGCGCGGCTGGTCAAGGAACTGCCCGCCGACCGGGACCACGCCTCCCGCCCGGTCCGCGACTTCGCCCTGCGCGCCAAGGGCCTGCTGGTGGAGCTGGCCGAGATCTCCCTGGAGTGCGCCCAGCTGGTCGTCGCCACCGACGACGACGGGATGCCGGTGCTGCCGGCGTGGTTCCTGGTCGAGGTGACCCGGGACCTGCCCCGGCTCGTCGCGGCCCGGGCCTGAGCGGTGGCCGCCCGCCGCGCCGGCCGCCGGCCGGACCCGAACGAGGAGGCGTTCCGCCAGGCCAGGCAGCGGGTGACCGCGCACCCGATGTTCCGGCCGCTCTGCTCCGCCGGCGCGCGCAACGCCTGGTTCGCCTGGTGCGACGACGACGAGCTCGCCGACCAGCGGGGGTGGGCGCGGGTCCGCGAGGACGGGAAGGTCGTGGTCAACCGGCGGCGCCGCGCCGACGCCGACGAGTGGTACTGGGTGCTGGTGCACTGCCTGCTGCACCTCGGCTTCGACCACCTCGCCCCGGAGCGGGAGGGCCCGGCCGACCGGGCCGAGCAGGCCGCCGCCTGCCTGGTGGTGGCCCGGTTCCAGCACGACGCCAAGCTGGGCCGGCCGCCGGCCGAGCTGCCCACCCCGCTGCCGGCCGGTGACGAGGCCCGGCTGGCCGCCCGGTGGCGGGCGAGCGGCGTTCCCGACGGGTACGCCGGGTGCGGCGTCGGCGGGCACGGCGGTGACCTCGACCGCCGCCCCCGGCCACCCGACCGGTACGGCTGGCGGCCGCCGCCCGGCGTGCGCTGGCAGAGCTGGCCGGAGCGGTTCGCGGTGGGGCTGGCGGCGGCGGCGAGCGCGGCGGTGGAGGAGGCCGGGGCGCCGAGGCCGGGCCCCGGGGGTGTCACCCGGGACAACCCCTGGGAGCGGGCGCGGCGCTGGTTCGTCTCGTCGTACCCGTTGCTGGGGGCGCTGGCGGCCGGCTTCCGGATCGTCGCCGACGTGGAGCTGGCCCGGTCCTGGGACATCGCGGTGGCGGCGGTCGACGCGCACGCCGGGGAGATCTACGTCAACCCGCTGCGGGCGATGCCGGAGGAGGAGTGCCGGTTCGTCCTGGCCCACGAGATGCTGCACGCCGCGCTGCGGCACGCCGACCGGGTGGCGCACCGCGACCCGTTCCTGTGGAACGTCGCCACCGACTACGTCATCAACGGCTGGCTGGTGGAGATGGGCGTCGGTGTCATGCCGGACGGGCTGCTGCACGACCCGCAGCTGCGCGGGCTGTCGAGCGAGGCGGTCTACGACCGGATCGCCACCGACCTGCGCCGGCACCGCAGGCTGGCCACCCTGCGCGGCGCCGGGCTGGGCGACATGCTGGGCGAGCGGACGCCCGGGCCCGGCGAGGCGCGCCGGGCGGTCGACCTCGACGAGTACTACCGTCGCGCGCTGACCAGCGGGTTGGCGTTCCACGAGTCGGCCGGGCGCGGCCTGCTGCCGGCCGGCCTGGTGGCCGAGATCCGGGTGCTCGACGCGCCGCCCCCGCCGTGGGACGTGCAGCTGGCCCGCTGGTTCGACGAGCACTTCCCGGCCCGTGAGCGGCAGCGGTCGTACGCCCGCCCGTCCCGCCGCCAGGCGAGCACCCCGGGCATCCCCCGCCCCGGCTGGCACCGCCCGGAGGAGCGGGAGCGCCGCCGGACGTTCGGGGTGGTGCTGGACACCTCGGGGTCGATGAGCGCCCGGCTGATGGGGCGGGCGCTCGGCGCGGTCGCCTCGTACGCGCTGGCCCGGGACGTACCGGCGGCCCGGGTGGTGTTCTGCGACGCGGTGGCGTACGACGCCGGCTACCTGCCGGTGGAGGAGATCGCCGGCCGGGTGCGGGTACGCGGCCGGGGCGGCACCGTGCTGCAACCCGGGATCCGGCTGCTGGAACGGGCCGAGGACTTCCCGTCGGACGGCCCGATCCTGGTCGTCACCGACGGCGAGTGCGACGTGCTGCGGATCCGGCGCGACCACGCGTTCCTGGTGCCGGCGGGCGCCCGGCTGCCGTTCACCCCGCGCGGCCCGGTCTTCCGGATGAGCTGACCGCCGCACCGCCCGGGTCCGGGGTGACGCCGCGCAGGAGCGTGCGGACCAGGTCGTCGACCAGCCGGGGTGCGGGCTCCGGGGCGGGGCCGGCGGGGTCGAGCACGTGGCGGAGCACCAGGTCGTGACAGACGCCGACGACCAGCGCGGCGACCGCCTCGGCGCTGGCGTCCGGGGCCACCCGGCCGAGTTCCTGCTCGGCGCGGACGTAGCCGGCGAGTTCGTCGCGCAGGCCGGCCCCGCCGCCGATCGGGTTGGGCAGCTCGGCCAGCCGGGCGAGCATCCCGGGCTGGGTGAACACGCCGGCCATGGCCGGCAGGATCGCCGCGTGCAGCGCGAGCGCCCGCGACAGGTACGCCCGCAGGTTCGCCGCCACCGTGCCCGCGCCCGCCTGCGGGGGCGCGTCCGCCAGCTCCGCCTCGACGGCCCGCACGTGCGCGTGCAGCGCGTACGCGAGCAGTTCCTCCTTGTCGGCGAAGTGGTTGTAGAGCACCCCGTCGGCGACCTGTGCCTCGCGGGCGATGTCGCGGACCGTCACCCCGACGGTGCCACGCCGGGCGACCAACCGTCGCGCGGCGGCGATCAGGTGCTCGCGCAGGCTCCGGTCGCCGCCGCGCAGCGCCGCGGCTCTCCTCGGTGACATCACCGGCATCCTAGGGCCGCCTCGGTCACGACGTGCCCCGTCCCGCGAGGGGCGCGGCGATCCGGCCGCGGGAGGGACCGGGTCACGCCGGACGGCGGGCGGTGACCAGCCAGGCGGTGCCGCGCAGGCGTACCCCCTCGGGTCCCTCGTGGGCGCGCAGCGCGTCGGTCAGCGCGGCGCGCGCCCGGCCCGCGGTCGCCGCGTCGACCCGGTCGAGCTGATGCCGCACCGGTCCCCAGCCGGCGAGGAACTCCCCGGCGTCGACGGCGTCGCGCCCCCAGAGCTGGGACGCCTCGGCCGGGACGCACGCCACCTCGACCAGGCCGGCCTCGGTGAGGACCCGCTCGACGACCGCCGGGTCGGCGAGGGAGAGCGGCTCGGCGGCGCCCGTGCCGTCGGTGCCCGGATGCGGCAGGTGGGCCGCCAGCGCGGCGAACATCCGCCCCAGGTCGCTGTGCCGGATGTCGTCGAGGCAGACGAAGGCGAGCCGGCCGCCGGGGCGCAACGCTCGGGCGAGGTTGCCGAACGCGGCGACCGGGTCGGCGAAGAACATCACCCCGAACCGGCTGAGAACCACGTCGAACGCGGCGTCGGGCAGCGGGTGCACCTGCGCGTCGCCCTGGATGAACCGGACGTTGCGCACCTGCTCCGCCGCCGCGCCGGCCCGGGCCCGGTCGAGCATCGGCGCGGAGAGGTCGATCCCGACCGCGTGGCCGTCGCCGACCCGGCGGGCGGCCAGCCGGGTGAGCTGCCCGTTGCCGCAACCGACGTCCAGCACCCGGTCGCCCGGCCCGACGTACGCCAGCAGCGGAGCGTTGAAGCCGGCGTTCACCGCGTCGTAGCGGTCGTGGTGCTGGGCCCAGTGCCGACCCTCGTAGCCGTTCCACGCCTGCGCCTGGTGGGTGTTGGCGACCGTCTCCATCGAGCCTCCCCGTTATGAACGTATGTTCATGAGCACCGTTCATAATGGGCGGGCTGATCGGCCGGTGTCAACGGTTTCGGCGCTGATCTCCTCGGGTACCTCCGGCCCTCGATGAAGCTGTCCATGCACTCGACGACGTTGCGCCGCGCGGCGCGGAGCCTCTTCGGTTGGACCGCGCTGCGGCCCAACCAACTCGCCGCCATGCGCGCGGTGATGAAGCGACGCGACGCCCTGGTGGTCCTGCCCACCGGCGCCGGCAAGTCGGCGATCTACCAGATCCCAGCCAGCCTGATCCCCGGACCGACGGTGGTGATCTCCCCGCTGCTGGCGCTGCAGCAGGACCAGATCGCCGCCCTCAACGAACGGCAGCGCCCCGAGCTGCGGGCGGTACGGATTAGCTCCGACGAGTCCCCGGCCCAGCAGGCCCAGGCCATCGAGGAGATCCGCGACGGCCGGGCCGAGTTCCTCTTCATCACCCCGGAGCAGCTCAGCAACCCCGACCGGATGGCCGAGGTCAGGGCGCTGAAGCCGGCGCTGGTGGCGATCGACGAGGCGCACTGCATCTCGGCCTGGGGGCACGACTTCCGCCCCGACTACCTGGCGCTGGGCCACCTGATCGAGGGCATCGGCCGGCCACCGGTGGTGGCCCTGACCGCCACCGCCTCACCCCCGGTGCGCGACGACATCATCGCCCGGCTGCGGCTGCGCGACCCGGAGGTGGTGGTCTCCGGGCTGGACCGGCCCAACCTCTTCCTGGAGGTCGCGCACTGCCCCACCGACGACTACCGGTGGCGGCGGCTGGTGGCGCTGCTGCGCGACGACCAACGCCCCGGCATCATCTACGTGCCGACCCGGCGGGCCGCCGAGGAGCTGGCCCAGCGGTTGACCGACGCCGGCTTCCCGTCGCAGTACTACCACGGCGGGATGGCCACCGGCGCCCGGCACGAGCTGCACGAGGCGTTCCTCGCCGACCAGGTGCCGATCATGGTGGCCACCTCGGCCTTCGGCATGGGCATCGACAAGCCGAACATCGCCTGGGTGGTGCACATGGCGCTGCCCGACTCGCCGGACAGCTACTTCCAGGAGATCGGCCGCGCCGGCCGGGACGGCGCGCCGGCCCGGGTGCTGCTGCTCTGGAGCGCCGAGGACGTCGGGCTGCAACGCTACTTCAGCGGCGGCCTGCCGGACTCCACCGAGCTGCGCGACCTGGCCGCGCTGCTCCGCAAGGAGGCGCGGACCAAGAAGGAGCTGCGCGAGGTGACCGGACTGGGTCCGCGCAAGCTCGGCCAGTACCTGTCGCTGCTGGAGCAGATCGGGGCCGCCGAGCGGCGGGCCAAGCAGAAGATCGGCGCGCCCCGCTACTCCCCCACGCCGGTGGACGCCGCCGCTGCGGCCCTGGCCGAGGCGGAGCGGCAGCAGACCGTGACCCGGTCCCGCACCGACATGATGCGGGCCTTCGCCGAGACCACCGCCTGCCGGGGGCAGACGCTGCTGGCGTACTTCGGTGAGCAGATGTCGGAGGTCTGCGGGCACTGCGACAACTGCCACGCCGGCACCAGCACCGCCGACGACGGCGCGGTCGGGCCGTTCCCGGTGCACAGCCAGGTCCGCCACCCCGAGTGGGGGGCGGGACTGGTGCTCAACTACGAGGAGGACCGGATGACGGTGCTCTTCGACGAGGTCGGCTACAAGACGCTTTCCGTGCCCGTGGTGTCGGAGCAGGGCCTGCTGACGCTGGACTAGCCTGACCGGGCACCGGGCGCAGACGCAACGAAACGAGAGGGGCTCAGTCGTGATCGAACAGCCGGCGTACACCGGGTTCGGGTTCTCCGACGAGGAGTGGGGGCTGCTGGTCGGCCTGCCGCAGGCGGTCCTGACCGCGGCCAGCGCCGCGGAGCACGACGGCAGCCGGCGCACCCGCGCGGAGAACGCCGCCGGGCTGGAGACCATCTCCGCCGGCCGCGAGTCGGCCAACCCGCTGGTCGCGGCGGTCGCCGGGGAGATCGTGTCCCGGGTGGGCGACCCGGAGGCCGGCGAGGAACTGCCGGTCATCGAGCCGGCCGACCCGCAGGCCCTGATCGACGACGTGCTGGCCCGGGCCGGCCAGGCGTCGGCGCTGCTGGCCGCCCGGGTGGACGAGGGCGAGGCCGGGGCGTACAAGCACTGGCTGGTGGAGATCGCCGAGCAGGTGGTCGGCGCCGCCGCCAGCGGCGGCCTCCTCGGCCTCGGCGGCGACCAGGTCAGCGACTCGGAGCGGCGCTTCCGCGACCGGCTCTCGCACGTGCTCAACGACTGATCGGCCCCGCCTCGGATCCGCGCGCCCACCCGGTCGCGCGGATCCGTCGTCTCCGCGCTCTTTCGCCGGCCGGGCCGTCATCGACAATGGGCAGGACACACGCGGAACCACGGAGGCGGGAAAGATGCTGGACCGGAACGTCATCGACACGGAGGCACTGCCGCCGCGCGAGCGGTTCGGGATGTGGCTGGACCTCGTCGCCCGCACCGCGTCGCCACTGCGGATGCGGTCCGCGCACGCCGACGACTTCACCGCCCGCGCCGAGATCATCCCCCTCGGCCCGATCCAGTTGGTGAACTACCGCTACCCCTCGCTGGACGCCGTACGGACCGCCAAGCTGGCCCGGCAGACCGAGGTGGACTACTTCCTGCTCGCCCTGACCACCACCGGTACCGGCTCGTCCGGGCAGGCCGGCCGGCAGAGCGTGCTCGGGCCGAGCGAGTTCACCTTCTACGACGGGTCGCGCCCCCACCAGGTCAGCCACGAGGGCGCCCAGGGCGGGCAGCAGCACGCCAGCTCAGTGGTGGCCCTGATCCCGTTCGGCGCGCTGCCGCTGCCCCCCGATCGGCTGGCTCCCCTGCTCGCCGGCCGGATGTCCGGCACCGAGGGGGTGGGCGCCCTGCTGGCCCAGTACCTGGTGCAGATCACCGGTCATCCGGAGCAGTACCACGCGGCGGACGCCGACCGGCTCGGCACGACCGCACTCGACCTGATCGCCACCATGCTCGGCCGGCACCTGGTCGCCGAGGACGCGGTTCCCCGGGAGGTACGTCGTCGGGCGCTGCTCGCGCAGGTACGCGGCTACATCCAGCGGCACCTGGGCGACTCCGCGCTGAGCCCGCAGACGATCGCCGACGCGCACCACGTCTCCGTCCGGACCCTGCACCGGCTCTTCGAGACGGAGGAGAGCACGGTGGCGTCCTACGTGCGCGACCTGCGCCTGGGCCGGTGCCGCCGCGACCTCGCCGACCCGGCGCAGGCACACCGGGCGGTCCAGGCCGTCGCCGCTCGCTGGGGCTTCGGTGACAAGGCGGTCTTCAGCCGCGCCTTCCGCGCCGCCTACGGCGAGACCCCGCAGGGGTACCGCTCGGCCCGGCGAGAACAGGCACGGATCGTCAACGACGCGGCATCCGTCGTCAACTCGACGTCGACATACTGATTCCGAACCGGCGGTCGGCAGGCCCGTGCCGGCCACCGGTAACGGGGGACCGTGGTGGCGCCCGTGACCTCCTTGTCACGGGCGGCCGCCCCGGTTGCCGCGCGGACGGCCCGCCACCGCCAGCCACCCGGCCACACCGATTCCGGCCCCGTCGCTCTTCCCCCCAGGACCGACGACGGGGCCGGTCAGGCCTCCTCCAACAACTCCAGGACCGTCCGCTCGGCCTCGGGCTTCGGGGTGTCCGGCCGGACCGGCGCCACCACCCCGTCGTGGTAGAGGTCGACCACCCGTGGGTCCACATAGGACGTCCGGGCCACCGTGGGGGTGTTGCCCAGCAGCTCGGCGACCTCCTTCATCACCCCGGCGACCGCCTTCTTCCGGGCGGTGGCGGACCGCTGCACGCCCACGGTGGCCAGCTCCGTCGCCGCGAGCACCGTCGCGTGCCAGGTGCGGAAGTCCTTGGCGGTCATCTCGCCCCCGCTGGCGTCGCGCAGGTACTCGTTGACCTCGTCGCTGCGCACGTCGCGCCACTGCCGCCCGTCCCAGTAGCCGAAGAGGCGGTCCTCCGTCCGCCGCCGCCGGCGCAGGTTGGTCAGCACCTGGCACAGCTCCGCGTCCTCGATCCGGCGGACCTGTTCGATGCCGCCCTTGGCGGGGAACTCGAAGACCACGCAGCCGCCCTTCGAGCGGGCGTGCTCGGGGCGCAGGGTGGAGACCCCGAAGGTGGCGTCCTCGCCGACCGCGTACTGGTCGTTGCCGACCCGGAACATCCCCATGTCCAGCAGCCGGGCGACGGTGGCCAGCACCCGGTCCCGGTTCAGGCCCCGCCGGCCCAGGTCGTCGGCGATCCGCGCGCGCAGCACCGGCAGCCGGTGGGCGACCTCGAGCACGTGGTCGAACTTCGCCTCGTCGCGCTTGCGCCGCCACTCCGGGTGGTAGAGGTACTGCTTGCGGCCGGCCGCGTCAACGCCGGTCGCCTGGATGTGCCCGTTCGGGTACGGCGAGATCCAGACGTCCTGCCAGGCGGGCGGGATGACCAGCTCGCGCAGTCGGGACAGTTCGTCGGGGTCGCGGACCGCCTCGCCCCGGGGGTCGAGGAACACCAAGCCCTTGCCGGCCCGGCGGCGCCCGTACCCCGCCCGGCCCGGATCACTACGCCGCAATCGCACCGGAGACCCGCACCGCCTCTTCGGCCTCTTCCACGGCGGCCAGCACCCGGTCCACGGGCAGGGCCGCCACCGTCGGGTGGCTTCCTACCCCGGGCCGGCCGGGCCAATCCCGCGCGCCGCTCCACAGCACCCGGTGCCGGGACCGGTCCGGCGGCGGACCCCACTCGGCCGGCGGGACCGGGCCGAAGAGCAGCACGGACCCGGTGGCGTAGGCGGTGGCGAGGTGGCCGACCCCGGTGTCGCCGCTGACCACCAGGCGGGCGTGGGCGACCAGCGCGGCCAGCTCGCCCAGGTCGGTCCGGCCGGCCAGGACGGCGGAGTCGGGCAGACCCGCCCCGGCGGCCACCCGACGCGCCAGCTCCCGCTCGTCGGCCGAGCCGGTCACCACCACCCGGTGGCCGCGCTCGGCGAGGGTCCGGGCCAGCGCGGCGAAGCGCGCCGCCGGCCAGCGCTTCTCGGGGATCTTGCTGCCCGGGTGGACGACGGTGACCCCGGTCGGCGCCCGGTCCGCCGCCGGCCGGCGCAGGGCGAGGTCGCCGGGGTCGGCGGGGATGCCGTACCAGGCCAGCAGGCGGCACCAGCGGTGCACCTCGTGCTCCCCGGGACGCCACCGCGGGCCGTCCGGGTGGCCGGCCTCGGGGCAGCGGAACGCCAGCAGCCGGCCCGCGCCGGCCAGCATCCGGTGCGAGTCGGGCCCGCGCCCGTGCAGGTTGACCGCGACCGGCGGGGGCGGCCACGGCGGGGAGCCCAGGCCGTCGGTGGGCAGCAGCCGGTCGACGCCGCCGACCAGGTCGACCAGCGGCCCGAGCCAGGCCGGCGCCGCCAGCACCAGTTCCCGGTCGGGGTACGCGGCCCGCAGCGCGCGCAGCGCGGGCACCGCCGTGGCCAGGTCGCCCACGCCGAGGGCGCGGAGCACGAGGATCACGGGTACGAGGTCTCCTGCTCGGCGCAGACCACCATCTCGCGTACCGCGCAGCCGGGCGGCTGGGAGAGGGCGAACATCACCGCAGCGGCGGTGTCGCCCGGCGCGTTGAGCTTGGCGTCCGGGCCGGGCCGGTACTGCGGGTCGCGCTCGTCGAAGAAGGCGGTGCGCATCCCGCCGGGGATCAGCAGCGTCACGTTCACCCGGCCGGCGAGTTCGGCGGCGAGCGCCCGGGTGAAGCCGACCACCCCGAACTTGGCCGCGCAGTACGCGGTGGCGTCGCTGACCGCCTTCACCCCGAGGGTGGAGGCCACCGTGACGATCCCGCCCCGGGACGCCTCCAGGTACGGCAGCGCCGCGCGGACCACCGCCACCGTGGCGAGCAGGTCGACCGCGACGATCCGCTCCCAGGTCTCCCGGGGCACGTCGGCGAGCTTGCCGGGCACGTCCATGCCGGCCGCGGTGACCACCGCGTCGAGGCCGCCGGAGCGCTCGGCCAGCTCCCGGGTGGCCTCCTCGGCGGCCCGGGTGTCGGCCAGGTCGCACTCGATCCAGGGCACCCCGTCACCGGGGCGCTGCCGGTCCAGCACCAGCGGCCGACCGCCGGCCCGGGCCACCGCGGTGACCACCGCCGCGCCGAGCCCGCTCGATCCGCCGGTGACCAGGACGATCGGGCCGGCACCCGGTGCACTGCTCATCGCGCTCCCTCCGCCGTCGGACGCTGCGCACCGGCTGCCCTGGCGGCGCCGGTCGGTGCGGCGCGGTACGCCCCGGGGCGCTCGCCGCGGGCCACCGCGATCATGTCGGTGGTGGAGCGCCCGTCCAGGTACGGCACCACCACCGAGTGCCCGCCCCAGCGGCGCAGCGCCTCGGCCTCCGGCAGGCTCGCCGGGTCGCCGCCGCCGGTGGCGTAGTCGCCGCCCTTGACCCAGATGTCCGGGCGCAGCCAGCTCAGCACCGCGTCCGGGGTGGACTCGTCGAAGACCAGCACCGCGTCGACGCAGCTCAGCGCCGCGAGCAGCCGGCTGCGGTCGCCCTGCGGCACGACCGGGCGCTCCGGCCCCTTTAGCCCGGCGACGCTGGCGTCGGAGTTGAGGCAGACGATCAGGCAGTCACCGAGCTGCCGGGCGGCCTGCAGGGTCGCCACGTGCCCGGCGTGCAGCAGGTCGAAGCAGCCGCCGGTGGCGACCACGGTGCCGCCGGCGGCGCGTACCTCGGCCACCACCGCACCGGCCGCGGCGGCCCCGATCCGCTCCCCGCCGCCGCCCAGTGGCACCGGTGCGGCGGCGCGGACCTCGGGCGGCAGCGCGGCCGCCACTCCCCCACCGGCCACGTACGCCGACGCCTCCGCCACCGCCTCCTGCACCGCCTCGGAGACCAGCGCGCCCCGGGCCAGCGCGAGGCTGGCCGCCGAGGCGAACCAGTCCCCGGCCCCGCAGGTGTCGCCCTCGGCGTTGACCGGGGCCGCGACCACCAGCGGGGTGGCGCCGGCGTGGCAGAGCAGCGCGCCGTCGCCACCCAGGGTCACCGCCACCGCGCCGGCCCGCCACCGCTCGCGCAGCCCCTGCGCGCCCCTGGAGGCGGTGGCCAGCCGGGACGAGCCCGGCGGGACCTCGGTCAGGTCGCGTACCTCCGCCTCGTTCGGGGTGGCCAGGGTGACCCCGGGCACCGCCGCCGGTCCGCGCGGGTGCGGGTCCCAGACCACCGGCGCGCGGGTCGCGGCGAGCGCCGCGCGCAGCGCCGGCTGCCGGGTGACGCCCCGGCCGTAGTCGCTGACCAGCACGGCGGACGCCTCGGCGATCAGCCGGAGCACCGCCTCGCTCGGCGGCCCGGGGTCGGCGGCCGCCCCGCCCCGGTCGTGGCGCAGCAGCACCCGGCCGCGGGCCCGCAGCCGGATCTTCTCCGCGGTGGCGCCGGGCAGCGGCAGCGCGTACACCTGCACGCCGGCGGCGCTGAGCAGGCAGCTGAGCCGGGCGCCGCCGGCGTCGTCGGCGAGCGCCGTCACCAGCGCCACCTCGCCGGCGCCCTGGGCGGCGGCGAAGACCGCGGCCAGGCCGGCGCCGCCGGGGCGGTCGGCGTACGTCGTCTCGTCGAGCACCGGTACGGGTGAGTCCGGGCAGAGCCGGTTCACCACGCCCTCGACGTCGCGGTCCAGCAGGGTGTCGCCGATGACCACCAGGGGTCCCCGCACGGCCGGCCGCCTCATCCCGCCTCGACCCGCCGGTCGCCGCCGTCGAGCACCACCTCGACGCCGGTGCGCACCGGCGCGCCGGGCCGCTCGACGGTGGCCGGACCGGCCGTCCCGGCCACCGCCAGCGCCGCCGGCAGGGCCCGGTCGACGTACTCGCAGAGCACGTGGGTGGAGACCAGGTGCAGCTCCTGCACCACCTGGCTCTCCGGCGAGGCGATGGCGAGCGTGTCGTGGCAGGCCTCGGCGAGCGGGTTGGGCGCCGGGCCGGTGAACGCCCAGCAGCGCAGCCCGACCTCCCGGCCGGCACGGGCGGCGGCCAGCAGGTTGGCGCTGGCCCCGCTGGTGGACATCAGCAGCAGGATGTCGTTCTCCCGGCCGTGCGCGCGGACCTGGCGGGCGAAGACCTCGTCGTAGCCGTAGTCGTTGCCGATCGCGGTCATCGCGGAGGTCTCCGCGTGCAGCGCGATCGCCGACAGCGGCTGCCGGTCGTCGCGGAGCTTGCCGACCAGTTCGGCGGTGAGGTGCTGGGCCTCGGCCGCGCTGCCGCCGTTGCCGGCGACCAGCAGCCGGCCCCCGCCGGCCAGCGTGGCGGCCAGTTCGGTGCCCCAGCGGGCGAGCTGCTGCTCCGAGGACCGGTACGGCAGCAGCGCCTCGGCCAGCAGGGTGAGGTGCGCGTCCAGCAGCCCGTCGGTGGCCGTGGTCATCAGGCGACCACCCGGGTCGGCCGGCGCACGGCGGCCACCTCGCCGTACAGCTCCGCCAGCCGCTCGGCGGTGGTCGACCAGGAGTAGCTGCGCCGGGCGCGTTGCAGCGCCGCGGTGGCGTAGCCGAAGCGGCGGATCCGGTCGTCGAGCAGGCGCTGGATCGCCGTGCCCAGGGCCTGCGGGTCCCTGGCCGGGACGAGGTCCCCGGTCACCCCGTCGACCACGGTGTCCTTGATCCCGCCCACGGCGGTGCCGACCACGGGCACGCCGCAGGCCATCGCCTCCAGCGGGGTGAGCCCGAACGGCTCGTACCAGGGGGCGGCGACCAGCACGTCGGCGGAGCGGTACCAGCGCCCCATCTCCTCCCGGGGCACCGCGCCGACCAGCCTGACCCGGTCGGCCACCCCACAGGTGGTGGCGAGGGCGCGCAGCCGGCGGGCGTACGGGTCGGTCTCCAGCAGGCCGGCCGGCGGGCCGCCCACCACCACGCACTCGGCGTCGGGCACCAGGGCCATCGCCCGGATCACCGTCTGGAAGCCCTTGCGTTCCACCAGCCGCCCGACGGTGAGGATCCGGGGCCGGTCGGGCTCCCGCTCGGCGGCCGGGCCGAGCGGGGCGAAGCTGGCGAGGTTGACCCCGGACGGCACGACGGTCATCCGCGAGCGCGGGACGCCGAGGCGGACCAGCTCGCCCACCTCGTCCTGGCACTGCGCGACCACCCGGTCGACCGCGCGGCCCAGCTCCCGCTCGTACGCGATCCGCCGCGCCGGGCTGGTGTCCTGCACGCCCTGGTAGCGCCGCTTCACGGTGCCGAGCGCGTGGTACGTCTGCACCACCGGCACCCCGGTCTGCCGGCTGGCGGCCAGCGCGGCGAGCCCGCTCATCCAGAAGTGCGCGTGGATCACCTCGGGCACCCAGTCGCCGCCGCGCCACCGCTCCACCAGCCAGCCGCTGAACTCCTTCATGTGCGGCAGCAGCGCGTCCTTGGCCAACGGCTCGGCCGGACCGGCCGGTACGTGCACCACGTCGTACCCGTTCGGGGCGCGGACGGTGACCGGCAGGTCGACCGCGTCGCGTCGGGTGTAGACCCGGACATCGTGCCCGGCGGCCGCCAGCGCGGCGGAGAGCTCCGCGACGTGGGTGTTCTGCCCACCGGCATCCTCACCGCCCAGGATGGCGAGCGGGCTGGCGTGCTCGGAGATCATCGCGATGCGCATACTTCCTCCTCCAGCAGGCGGTCCCAGTCGGCGAGGAAACGGTCCAGGCCGTAGCGGGCCCGGGCGGCGGTGCGCGCCTCGGCGCCGGCGCGGCGGGCCTCGGCGGGTTGCGTGACGAACCGCCCCGCGGCCTCCAGCAGCGCGTCCACCCGGGTGGAGAGGGCGCCGGCCCCGGGCGGCACGGCCTCGACGGCCTCGGTGGTGGCCAGCGCGACGACCGGCATGCCCATCGTCATGGCCTCGATCAGGCTCAGCCCCAGCGACGTCCACCGGCACAGGTGCAGGTACGCCCGCCGCCGCGCCAGCTCGGCGTGCATCCGGTGCTGCGGCACGTCGTCGTGGCTGACCAGCCGGTCGGCCGGGAGGCCGAGGTGTTCGGCGAGCCCGGCGACCTTCATGCCGAACACGTCCAGCGGGGCGATCTCGGCGAAGCGGGACAGCAGGTCGGTGCCGGTGACCCGCCAGCGGCGTACCGGCTCGTTGATGACGACGGCGAGCCGGTCCAGCTCGCCGGTCCACTGCACCGCCGGCGGGACCACCCCGTGCTCGACCACGGCGGTGCGGGTGCCGCCGTTGTCCCAGAACAACTCGTTGAAGTGCGTGACGTGGGTGAGCAGCAGGTCGTCCCGGTCGGCCATCGGGTGGCGGGTGTTGGGCACGTCGCCCTTGGGGGTGTTGTGCTCGACGTAGATCGCCGGCAGGTCCCGGCCGGTCCGCCGGCCCAGCCAGTCGCAGGCCAGGTCCATCTCCTCGGGCCGTTGCAGCAGCACCACGTCGACCTCCTCCCGGCGCAGCTGCTGCGGCGTGACCTCCACCGCGCTGTCCGGCCAGGGATAGGTGCGGGCCCGGCCCAGCCCGTACGGGCCGCGGTCGGGGGTGACCGGCACCAGGTAGCGGTGCTTGCCGTGCACGAACGAGGTGGTCCAGGAGCCGTGCACGTGCCACACCAGGATGTTCATCGGGCGCTCCCGCCGCCGGCGATCACCGGATCGATGCCGACGGTGGCCGGCGCCGCGCCCGGCGGGGGCGCGTCGGCGGGTACCCCGAGCAGGCGTACGGCCGCCAGGACGTGGCCCGGCTCGACGGCGGACAGGCAGGGGTGGCCGGGCACCGGGCAGCGGGTGGCCCGGGTGTCCCGGCAGGGCGCGGCGGCGTCGCCGAGGCGTACCGCCGGCACCCGGTACGGCCCCCACTGTCCGAACGGGACGGTGGGGGCGAAGAGGCTCACCACCGGTACGCCCAGCGCGGCGGCCAGGTGCGCCGGGCCGGTGTTGCCGACCACCAGCGCGCCGGCGTCGGCCAGCACGGCGGCGAGTTCCGCCAGACCGGTCCGCCCGCCCAGGTCGACGCCGGTGTCGCCGGCCACCCGGGCGGTCAGCTCCGCCTCGTCCGGGCCGCCGGTGACCGCCACCCGGTGGCCGGCCGCGGTGAGCACCCGGACGATCCGGGCGGCCAGCTCGGGCGGGCAGGCCCGGGTCTGCACCGCCGAGCCGGGGTGCAGCACCACGTAGCCGGGGCGGCCGAGCCTGGCCGGCGCGGGCGGCAGCCGGTCGGTGCGGATGCGCAGCGCCGGGTCGTCGGCGGCCGGGAGCGGGAAGCCGGCGGCCGCCGCCAGCGAGAGCGCCCGCTCGGGCTCGGGCAGCCCGTCCGGCACCCGGTGCCGGACGTCGAGCAGCGCGCCCGGGTAGTCGTCGCTGATCGCGCTGACCCGGGGCACGCCCGCCATCCGCAGCAGCAGCGCGAGCGGGAGCGGTGACTGGTGGAAGGAGGTGAAGACCACCGCCTCGTCGGCGCGCACCGCGGCGAGGCGGTCGGTGAGCCGGCGGATGTCGTGCGGGTCGACCGGGGCGGGGTCGCCGTCGATCCAGGGCAGGGGCCATTCGACGAGTTCGTCGACGCCGGGCAGCAGGGCGGCGGCGTGCCGACCGCGTGGCCCGTGGAGCAGGACGACCCGGTCGGCTCCGGCGGCGACGGCGCGGACGGCCGGGCCGGTGACCAGCACGTCGCCGGCCGAGTCGCTGCGGACGACGAGCACGGTGCCGGCCCGGCGGGGCGCGCTGGGGCGCAGCGCGGCCTGCCGCCGGAGGATCTCCTCGATGGCCGCCGGCAGGTCGCGGGCGACGTGCGGGGCGGCGGCCACCTCCTCGGGCCGGGTGACCGGGGTGGGGACCAGCAGCCCGGTGGCGCCGGCGGCGAGCGCGGCGGTCAGGTCCCGGCCGATGTCACCGACCAGCACGCACCGGGCGGGCGTGGTGCCCAGCGCGGCGGCGGCCCGGTGGACCAGGCCGGGGGCGGGTTTGCGGCAGGAGCAGCCGTCGCCGTCGTCGTGCGGGCAGACCTGCCAGGTGTCGAACGGGCCGAGCAGGGCCTCGATCCGGGCGTGCACCGCCCGCAGCTGCGCGGCGGTGAACAATCCCTTGGCCAGCCCGGACTGGTTGCTCACCACGCCGAGGCGCAGGCCGGCCGCGCGCAGCCGGTCCAGCGCCGCCCGCGCGCCCGGCATCGGCCGCACCTTCTCCGGGTCACCGTTGTACGGCACGTCCTCGACCAGGGTGCCGTCCCGGTCCAGCAGCACCGCGTCGAACAGGACCGGCCGGATCACGGCCCGGTCGACGGCCGGGTCGACCCGGCCTGACCTGCGCTGATCCGGCTCCATCTGGTCCCGTCGCACGGGCGGCGGGTTCCCGGAGCCCCGGGGAGTAAACATCATCTACCCGGCGGTACGGCTCGTCGCCGTCCCGGCCGCGCAGCGGTCGCCGACCCGGCCTTACCCGTCGCCCCGGAGAAGCTAACGCCCGGTCCGACCCGCCGGTTAGCCCCGGTCGCCGGCGGGGTACTGGACGCCAGTGGCGATTGTGGAGAAAGTGATCGACGCTCCCCCCCAGCAGGTGTTCGACGTGCTGGCGGACGGGTGGACGTACAGCGACTGGGTGGTCGGGACCGTGCACGTGCGGGACGTCGACGACAGCTGGCCGCGGGTGGGCAGCCAACTGCACCACAAGGCGGGGCCGTGGCCGCTCTCGTTGCAGGACTCCTCGACGGTGCTGGCCTGCGAGCCGCCGCACAAGCTGGTCATCAAGGCCGGGCTCTGGCCGGCCGGTGAGGCGATCGTGGTGTTCACCCTGGATCCGGTCGGCGCCGACGCCACCCGGGTGCGGATCGGCGAGGACTTCGCCGCCGGGCCGCTGCGCTGGATCCGCAACAAGCTCAACGACCTGGTTCTGCACCAGCGCAACAAGGAGACCCTGCGGCGGCTCGCCGACATCGCCACCCGCCAGAAGGCGGACGAGGCCGCGGAGAGCTGAGGGGCGGGGAGCCTCGACAGGGCCCGGCGGGGCACTGGCTACCCTTTGGGGGAAAACCGTCGGCAACCAGAGGATGTCCGTCATGATCGAACCCGTGGAGCTGCCCTCGCCGTGGCGGGAAGCACGCCTGACCGTCGTGGTCCCCACCTACAACGAGGCGGGCAACCTCCCGGTGCTGGTCGAGCGGCTCCTCGCCCTGCCGCTGCCCGGCCTCAAGGTGCTGGTGGCGGACGACAACTCCCCGGACGGCACCGGCGAGGTGGCCGACAAGCTGGCCATCGAGCACCCCGACCGGATCCAGGTCCTGCACCGGGCCGGCAAGGAGGGCCTGGGCCGGGCGTACGTCGACGGGATCGGCCGGGCGCTCGACGGCGGCGCCGACTACGTCGCGCAGATGGACGCCGACCTGTCCCACCCGGCGGAGGCGCTGCCCGGCATGCTCGGCGCGCTGCTCTCCACCCAGGCCGGCGTGGTGATCGGCTCCCGGTACGTGCCCGGTGGCGAGCTGGACGAGAACTGGCCGCTGTACCGCCGCGCGCTCAGCGGCTGGGCGAACCTCTACGTGCACACCCTGCTGCGGGTGCGGATCCGTGACCTCACCGCCGGCTTCAAGATCTGGCGGGCGGACGCGCTGCGCGACATCGGCCTGGAGCGGGTGCAGTCCAACGGGTACAGCTTCCAGGTTGAGATGCACTACCTCGCCACCAAGCTGGGGCACACCATCCTGGAGGTGCCGATCCGCTTCGAGGAGCGCCACGACGGCGCCTCGAAGATGACCACCGCCACCAAGGTGGAGAGCGCGCTGATGCCGTTCAAGCTGCGTACCCGGCACCGCAACCTGGAGCGCTGACCCACCCGTCGCAACCGGACCGTCACGCCACGTGACGGCTGCGGCGGACACCGTCGTGAGCGACCTGCCCGAGGAGCATGCGAATGCCGCTCGGGCAGGTCGCTTGCTTCGGGCCGGGAAAGCGGCGCCGGGTCAGCGGTAGACCGCGCGGTGGGCGGCGCCGATCGCCCGGGCGTACAGGCCGCCGGTGAGGGCCCGGTTGCGGCTCAACGCCGCCTGCGCCGCGTTCGCGCCCGGGGCGCCGTGCACCCCGCCGCCCGGGTTCGCCGAGGCGCTGGCCAGGTAGAGCCGGTCGACCGGGGTGTCCGGCCGGCCCAGGCCGGGCACCGGGCGCAGGAAGAGCTGCTGGTACGCGGCGGCCGTGCCGCCGCCCACCGCGCCGCCGACCAGGCTCGGGTTGCGCTCCTCCAGGTCGGCGGGGCCGGCCACGAAGCGGCCCCGGACGAGCCCCTTGAAGCCGGGGGCGTGGCGCTCCAGCACCGCCTCCATCCGGTCCACGTGCGCGGCCACGTCCTCGGCCCGCCAGTCCCGCCGGAACGGCAGGTGGGTGTACGACCAGAGCGACTCCGTGCCGGCCGGTGACCGGCTCGCGTCGGCGGTGGTCATCTGGCCGAGCAGCAGGAACGGGTCCTCCGGCAGCTGCCCGCAGGCCAGGTCCGCCGCGTAGCGGGTGAGCCCGTCGACGTCCGTGGCCAGGTGCACGGTGCCCGCCCCGGCGACCTGCGGGTTGGTCCACGGCATCGGCCCGTCCAGCGCCCAGTCGACCTTGACCGTCGAGCCGTCCCAGCGGAAGTGGTCGAGGTCCTCGACCAGCCGGGGCGGCAGCCAGGCCGCGCCGACCAGGTCCAGGTAGAGCGCGGGCGCCGGCACGTCGGCCAGCACCGCCCGACGGGCCCGCCAGGTGGCGCCGCCCTCGGTCCGTACGCCCATCGCCCGGCCCCGGGCGACGAGCACCCGGTCCACCCGGGCGGAGTAGGTGATCCGGCCGCCCTTGGCGATCAGCCGCGCGACCAGCGCGTCGGTGATCCGCTGCGCGCCGCCCACCGGCACCGGCCAGCCGACCTGCTGACCGAGCATGGCGAGCAGCCAGCCGTAGATGCCCGACCCGGCGTCGTCGGGCGACAGGTCGGTGTGCAGGGCGCAACTCGCCATCAGCGCGGGCGCGCCCTCGCCCCGGAACACCTCGCGGCCGAACTGGCGGCTCGGCAGCACCAGCCGGCGGGCCAGCCGCAGCGCCCCGGCGGTGCGCAGCCGGCCCAGCAGCGCCAACCCGTCGCGGACCGGCGGGAAGGGAGTGAACAGCGCGTTCACCAGGGGACGGGAGATCGCCCGCCAGTCGTCGTACGTGTCGAGCCAGCGCTGCCCGTCGCCGGGCGCGAACGCCTCCATCGACGCGGCGCTGCGGTCGGGGTCGCGGTTCAGAACCGCCGCCCGGCCGTCGGGCAGCACGTGCGCCAGCACGTCGGGCGCGTGCGTCCAGGCCAGTCCGTACGCGTCGAGGCGGAGCCCGCGCAGCACCGGCGAGGCGTACCCGAGGGGGTAGAAGGAGCTGTAGAGGTCGCTCAGGTAACCGGGGGTGGTCACCTCGGCGGAGCGGACCGCCCCGCCGGGGGCGCCGGTGGCCTCCAGGACCAGCACGTCCCAGCCGGCGTCGGCGAGCAGGTTGGCGGCCACCAGTCCGTTGTGCCCGGCGCCGATGACGACGGCGTCCGCGGTCTCGATGCCGGTCCCGGTCATCCGATCCGCCTACCCGGCCAGCAACCGGGCGAAACGCGTTTGCCTCGCCGGGACCGGGGCATCCACTGCCGCATGTACAGGGTTGAACAGCTCATCGGTGGAGTGTGGGGCGCGGGCGGCGCGGGCGGTGAACTGGTCGTGCACGATCCCGCCGACGGCACGCCGGTCAGCACCGTACCGGTGGCGACGGCGGACGAGGTGGCCAAGGCGGTCGAGGCGGCCCGGGGCGCGGCGGCGGAGTGGGCGGCGACGGCCCCGGCGGAGCGGGCGGCGGCGCTGCACCGGGCCGCGGACGCGCTGGCGGCGGCGGCGGACGAACTGGCCGAGGCGACGACGGCGGAGATGGGCAAGCCACTCGCCGACGCCCGGGGCGGCGTGGAGGCGGGCATCGGCACGCTGCGACAGTACGCCGAGTTGGGCCCGGTGCGGGGCGGGCGGACGCTGCACGGCGGCGCGCACGCCATCGACTTCATGGCGCCGGAGCCGCGCGGGGTGCTCGCCGCCATCACCCCGTGGAACGACCCGGTGGCGGTCTCCTGCGGGCTGCTCGGCGCGGCCCTGGTGACCGGCAACGTGGTGCTGTACAAGCCGAGCGAGCGGACCCCGGCCACCGGCTGGCTGCTGGCCCGGATCCTCGACGGCGCGCTGCCGGCCGGGGTGCTGTCCCTGCTGACCGGCGGTGGCGAGGTGGGCGCGGCGCTGGCCGCGCAGGAGGTGGACGTGGTGGCCCACGTCGGCTCCACCGCCACCGGCCGGGCCATCGCGGCGGCCTGCGCCCGGACCGGCGCGAAGGCGCTGCTGGAGAACGGCGGCAGCGACCCGCTGATCGTCGACGCCGGGGTGGACCCGGTCTGGGCGGCCGGGCAGGCGGCGATCGGCTCGTTCGCCAACGCCGGCCAGATCTGCGTCGCCGTCGAGCGGATCTACGTGCACCGGGACGTGGCGGAGGACTTCGTCGACGCGCTGGTCGAGCGGGCGGAGGCACTGCGGGTCGGCCCGGGCCGGGACCCGGAGACCGAGCTGGGCCCGCTGGTGGACCGGCGGCACCGCGACCACGTGCACGGCCAGGTGACCGCGGCGGTGGCCGAGGGGGCGACGCTCCGCACCGGGGGGGTGCTGCCGGAGGGGTCGGGGGCGTTCTACCCGGCGACGGTGGTCACCGATTGCCGGCACGAGATGACCCTGGTCCGCGAGGAGACGTTCGGGCCGGTGGCCCCCGTGGTGGTGGTGGACTCGTTCAGCGAGGCGTTGCGCTGCGCCGCCGACTCCCCGTACGGGCTGGCCGGCACGGTGCTCACCGCCTCGATGAGCCACGCGCAGCGGGCCTGGCGGGAGCTGCCGGTGGGCACCGTCAAGGTGAACGCGGTGTTCGGCGGGGCACCGGGCGGCGCCGCGCAGCCGCGTCGCGGCAGCGGCCAGGGCTTCGGGTACGGCCCGGAGCTGCTCGACGAGTTCAGCACGGTGAAGACGGTGCACCTGGAGGCCCCGGGTGGCGGCCACTGGTGAGCGGTGACGCGGGAGCCCGGGACCGTGCGGTCCCGGGCTCCCGTGCGTCGTACCCCTGGCTCAGCGCCCGCTGCGGGCCTTGGACCTCTCGCGGGCCTCCGTGGTCTGCCGAAGGTTCGCCTTCTGGATCGCCTTGACCAGTTCCGGCTTGGTCATCCGGGACCGGCCGGGTACGTCCAGCTTCTTGGCCACCTCCATCAGGTGCTCCTTCTTGGCGTTGGCGTCCACGCCGCCCGCCGTGGGAGCCCGTCGGGCCGGTCCGCCACCCTGCGCCTGGCGGTCGCTGGGTCCCTTGCGTCCCTTCGGCTCCCAGTGGTCGCCGACCTTCTCGAACTCGTGCTTGACCGCGGCGAACGCGGTGCGGTGCGCCCGCTCGCCCTCGCCGTACGTCTCCACCGCCGAGTCGTGCGTCTTCTCCCAGGTGCGCTGCGCCTTGTCCGGGGAGCGCCGCAGCGTGCTGGGCAGTACCTCGCGCCCGGGCATCTCGTCCTCCTCCGCGTCGATGTCTGCGTATGAACGGTTCCCCGGGCCCTGATCGGCAAACTCACCCGCCGGGTTTGTCGATTTCCGGCACCGGGTACCGGCGGGGCCAGCGGGTGCCGGGTGCGCCGGCGGGGACGGGAGCGGGAGATGGCAGCGACGACGGAGCCGACCGCGGTCGCCGGCGGCCGGGACGGCCTGCGGATCCCCCGCCAGGTACGCCAGCTACGCTGGTCCACCTGGCGCGGGGCGGTGGTGCGCAGCGGGCGCAACTTCGTCAAGGACAACTGCGCGGACTGGGCGGCGGCGCTGACCTACTACGGCGTACTCGCGCTCTTCCCCTCCACCGTGGTGGTGGTCGCCCTGGTCGGCCTGGTCTCCGACGGCGAGCGCACCGTCGACACGGTGCTGGGGCTGGCCCGCGACATCGGCGCCGGCTCGGTGGTCGCCAACGACGGTTTCGTGTCGGTGGTGCGCACCGTGGTCGACCAGCAGAGCGGGGCGAAGGTGCTGCTCAGCTTCGGTCTGCTCGGCGCGCTCTGGTCGGCGTCCGGCTTCATCGGCGCGTTCACCCGGGCCTCCAACGCGATCTACGGGGTCGAGGAGGGGCGGCCGTTCTACCGGTTGCGCCCGATGCAGATCGGCCTGGCGGCCCTGTCGCTGGTCCTGCTCGCCGTGGTGGCCCTCGGCCTGATCGTCAGCGGGCCGGTGACCGACGCGGTGGGCGACCTGCTGGGCGCCGGCGGGTTGGCCCGCACGGTGTGGAGCGTGGCCAAGTGGCCGGTGCTGGCGCTGGTGATGATGACGCTGCTGTCCCTGCTGTTCTGGATCGCCCCGAACGTCCGGCAGCCGAGGTTCCGCTGGCTCACCCCCGGCGGGGCGGTGGCCCTGCTCTCCTGGATCGTCGCCTCCGCCGGTTTCGGCCTGTACGTCGCGAACTTCGGCTCCTACGACGTGACGTACGGCAGCCTGGGCGCGGTGATCGCCTTCCTGGTCTGGCTCTACCTGTCCAACTGCGCGCTGATGTTCGGCGTGCAGATCAACGCCGAGCTGCAACGGGGCCGGGTGCTCCAGGCGGGGGCGGCGGATCCGGGCGAGCCGGTCCTGCCTCCGAAGGCCCCCGCCGATTCGTGACCGCGTGCCGGGTTCGGCGTTTCCCGGGGGCCGCCAGGGGTAGCACCACAGCATGGAACTGGAACGTGGCAGCAGCAAGCACGGACCGAGGCTCGACGAGCAGATGAGCCAGGAGGTCGCCGGCCTGGTCCAGGGCCCGGGCACCGGGGGCTCGCGCGCCGAGGAGTTCCGCGAGCCCGAACCGGCCGGCGAGGACCAGCCGGGCACGACCACGGCCCCGGCCGGTGAGCTGCGCAGCGGCGCCCCGAAGGGCATGAGCTCCCGGGACGTCGAGGACCGCAGCCGGCTCGGGCGGTTCATCACGATGGCGGCCCTGCCGGGCGACCGCGAGACGCTGATCGCCAACGCCCGCGAGAACCAGGCGCCCGCCGACCTCATCGAGGACCTGGAGCGGCTGCCCGACGGTACGCGGTATCGCACCGTTTCCGAGGTATGGGCCGCCCTCGGTCACAAGAACGAGACGACCCGCTGGTGACCGGATCGGCCCACGATCCGGACGAACACCGGCGGCCAGAGGAGGAATCTTCATGAGCGGCGTTACCGAGCACGTGGACGTCTCCGTCCCGATCCGCACCGCGTACGACCAGTGGACCCAGTTCGAGGAGTTCCCCCACTTCATGGAGGGGGTGCAGGAGGTCCGGCAGCTGACGGACACGATGACCCACTGGACCGTCGACATCGCCGGGGTCAAGCGTGAGTTCGACGCCGAGATCACCGAGCAGCTCCCCGACGAGCGGGTGGCCTGGAAGTCGACCGGCGGCACCCAGCAGGCCGGCGTGGTCACCTTCCACCGGCTCGACGAGGGCAGGACGCGGGTCACCCTGCAGATGGACTTCGAGCCGCACGGCGTGGTGGAGAAGGCCGGCGACAAGCTGGGTGTGGTGGACCGGCGCGCCAAGGGCGACCTGGAGCGGTTCAAGCAGTTCATCGAGCGCCGCGGTCAGGAGACCGGCGCCTGGCGCGGCAAGGTGGACCGCCCGCAGCCGTGATCCTCTCCCCCGCACCTCACCCGTCCGATGGCCGCCGGAGAATCCGGCGGCCATCGCCGTGTCCGGTTCCGGGTGCCGTCGCCGGGCCCGACGAGTGGGCGCGGCCGTTTGCGATCATCAGCCCCGGGTACCGCCAAGGAATGACGGAGAACGACGACAGCGTGTGGCGGGACGAGCAGAAGATCCCGCTGAGGGAGCTGGACCGGGCGATCGCCCGCTCCACGCTCGACGGGCAGGCCGACGACGTCACCGGCAACGACGCCGGCGAGGAGGCCGCCTTCGGTCACGGGCCGGAAGCGGCGGACCGGGGTGCCGGGGAAGCCGAGCGGCGCGAGATGACCGACTCCGAGCGGGCCTACCGCCCCTCCACCACCGGCCGGACCGGCCCCGACACGATGTGACGGCGGGGCCCGGGCGGGACGACGTGTCCGGTGCCCCGGGGTGTTCGAAGGCGCTGCCGGGCCGCCCGAGCCTGTCCCGGTGCTGCGGCTGGTCGGCTCACCCCGTGGCGGCCCCCGGTCTGCGCCCGGCCAGGGCGTGCAGGAGCAGCAGCAGCGCCGCCAGCACGGTCAGCGCCGGCCCCAGCAACGCCACCGAGGTGTGGCCGAACAGCACCCCGAGCCCGCCGGGGATCAGCGCCGCGCCGAGCCCGGCGGTCCCGATCTGGACGCCGATGGCGCGGTCCGCGTGCGCCGCGCCGACCCGCTCCGGGGTGGCGAGGGTGAGCAGCGGGAAGACCGGCGCGGCGGCGAAGCCCACCAGGACCAGGCCGGCCACCGCCACCCAGGCCGGAGCCGGCAGCGCGATCAGCAGGGCGCCGGCCGCCATGCCGAGCAGGCTGCCCCGCAGCACCCGACCGACGCCCAGGCGCTCGGCGACCACGCCCTGCACGACCCGCCCCACGAAGAGGCTCCCCCAGTAGCCGGAGACGCACAGGCCGGCGGTGGTCGCTGACAGTCCGCGCCCCTCGGTGAGCAGCAGGAACGCCCAGAGCCCGGCGCTGATCTCGATCGCCACGTAGACCGCGAAGGCGAGCGCGCCCAGCCAGACCGCCGGCAGCCGCAGCGTCTCGCGTACCGGCACCGGCCCGCTGCCGGCCACGACGGGTACGGCCGGGTCCGCCGGCCGGCCCCGCCAGGCCCGCACGGTCAGCGCGAAGGCAGTGGCCAGGGCGAGCTGCGCCGCGGCGCCGAGACCGTAGCCCCAGCGCCAGCTCAGGCCGGCGCCGAGCGCGCCGGTCATGATCAGCGGGCCGATCGCCACCCCGAGGCCGAAGCAGGCGTGCATCCAGGTCATGTGCCGAGGCCCGAACGCCCCGGCCGCGTACGCGTTGAGCCCGGAGTCGACGGCGCCCGAGCCGAGCCCGAGGACCAGCGCGCAGCCGATCATCAGGGCCAGCTCCGGCGTCGAGGCGTACCCGGTGAGCGCCAGGCTGGCCAGCACCGTGCTGCCGGCCAGCAGCCGACCGACGCCGAGTCGGGCCAGAGTGAAGCCGGCGAGCACGCTGGAGGTCAGATAGCCGACGGTGCCCGCAATGAGCACCAGCCCGACCGCCTCCGTCGGTACGCCGAGGTCCGCGCGGATCGACGGCCAGCCGACCCCGATCAGCCCGTCGGGCAGGCCGAGGCTGACGAAGGCGAGGTAGGCGAGCAGGAGCAGGGAGGCGCGGGGCGGGGTGACGGACACGGGGGGCCATCCTGCCGCATCCGCCGAGAACACTTCCAGCCGGCGACGACTTCCTCCGAACCGGCAAAAAGCAACGCCCGGACGGGCAGGAATGCGGACAGCCCATCCAGAATCGGCCGATCGGGTGACGGCAACCGGGGGGTGCCGCGTCAGACTTTCGGGATGCAACAGGGTTCCGGCATCCTCACCCCACGTCAGCGGCGTCTGGCCTGGCTCGGCTTTCTGCTCGCCGCGCTCCAGGCCCCGGTCTCGGCCAAGCTGGTCGCCGACGACTCCTGGCTGTTCAGCCTCTGCGTCGCGCTCATGGTGGCGACCGTCATCATCGCCGACGACACCAGCCGTCGCCGGCCGGCCGACGCGTCGGCCGACTGACACCCACCTGGCGGGCGGCCTCGCGACACCCGAGTGGCCGGGGTCAGGTGTACCGGTGCGCGGGGAACGTGCTGTTCGCGTCAGTCCCGGGGTGAGCCGGGCTCGGCGGGGCGGGACTCGTGCCCGGGCCGGCCCCGGGTCCGCCGCCGCTCCTTCATCTCCGCCTCGTAGAGGTGGCGCCGGCCGCCCACCAGCTTGTCCCGGGCGGCGCGGTCCAGCTCGCGGAAGACCGCGTAGTAGTTGTCGTCGAAGTCCTCGACGATCTGGAACGTCCACCGACCGGCGATCACGTTCCGGCCGAGCAGCTCGGTGCGGACCCGCTCCGCGAGGTCCTCATGCCCGGCGGCCCGCAACTGCGCGACCGCGTCGTCGAGCATCAGGTCGGCGTGCCCGATCAACTGGTGCAGCGAGTAGAGGTGCCCGCGCGCCCGCTCCACCGTCTCCAGCGCCTCGCTGAGCTTGCCCAGCGCGGCCACCGTCTCGTCGGTCACCCCGTCCGGCCGCCGGTGCTGCCGGTCCGGGCCGTCGTCGTGCTGTCCCAATCCGTCCCCCCAAGGTGCCGGCTGCGCCCGTTCGCGCGCGGTTCTCCTTCTGCCCACCGTCCGCCGGGTCAATCCCGGCGGAGGAGGGCGG
Organism: Micromonospora purpureochromogenes; assembly: GCF_900091515.1. Lineage (NCBI taxonomy): Bacteria > Bacillati > Actinomycetota > Actinomycetes > Micromonosporales > Micromonosporaceae > Micromonospora > Micromonospora purpureochromogenes. Next base: position 4,770,153 of record NZ_LT607410.1, read on the forward strand.
CCGACCGGAAGAGGACCCGGGACCGGCCGAGCGGCCGAGGCCGCCCGGGCCGCCGGGTGACTAGCCTCGGTCCCCATGCGTGTGCCGTACTCCCAGGTCGCGAACCGGACCGCCGCGAGCGCGGCGCGGTCCGCCCTCGCCCTGCTCTGCGCCTCGGTCGGCGTCTCCGGCCTCGCCGCGGCGGCCGCCAACCCCGGCCTGCTCGCGATGGTCGACCAGCACGCGGCCGCGGTACGCGACAGCCTCGACGGCGACCGGCGACCGCTGACCCCGGCGGCGCTGGTCGGGTACGCCGACGGGCTGCGGGCGGCCGCACTGGAGCACGGCCTGACCCCGCCCACCGGCGCGGTCGACTGGACCGAGCCGGACTGGTTGCGCATCCGCCTGCTGGCGATCTGCGCGCTGGCCCGCACGCTCGATCCGCGTCACCTCGAAGCGGCCTGACCCGCTCCGGACACGACGGAGGGGCGTCCGCGCCCCGCACGGACCCCCTCCACCGGTACGCCTCCGACTCAGGTCCCCGGCCGGCGGAACTGCTGGGTCTCCTCGCCCACGTTGCCGGACTGGTACGTCCCCCGGCCCCCGGCCGCCGCCCTGGCCTCCTCGGCGCTCGCCATGGGAGCGACGCGCTCGCCGCCCCGGTCGGCCATCTGCCGGCTCATGTCGCCCCGCCCGGCCGCCTGGGCCTGGCGGTGCACCTGGATCGCCCGCGACTCCTCGGCCATCCGGTCCAGCCAGCGGTCCCAGCGGCTCTGCATCGGCTTCACCAGACCACCGCCGACGCCGACGATCAGGATGCCGGCCACCGTGGCGAGCACCGCGATCAGCACCGGCGTGGTCACCGTGGTGGCGACGCCCACCTGGTTCAGCGCGGCGATGATGCCGAGCGCCAGGATGAAGACCGCCACCAGGTCGCCGAGGATCCGGCCGTACGAGAGGCCGCCCAGCGCGCCGGTGACCAGGTCCCGGACGGCGTTGGCGATCGCGGCCGCCACGACCACGATGACGATGGCCACGAACGCGCGCGGCAGCCAGGCCACCACGCCGCGGATCAGGTCACTGATCGCGTTGGGTCCCCACACCCCGAAGGCGAACTGCAGGGTGAACAGCAGGACCGCGTAGTACGCGAGCTTCGCCAGGATGTCACTGGCGTCGTACTTCGTGCGTTCCAGGGCGCGTTTGATGCCACCCCGTTCGACCGCCCGGTCGAACCCCACCCGTTCCAGTACCTTGTCCACGATTTTGAGTACCGCTCGGGCGATGATCCAGCCCACCACGAGGATCGCGATGAACGCGATCGCCCTCGGGATGAAGAGCAGCACCGACCTCCACATGTCGGCCACGGCGTCGCCGATGTCGGCCTGCCTGACCGCAAGGGTTTCCGGCATGATGTCCCTCCTGTCGCATGGACTGCGCCGGGCGGATACCCGGTCGCTCAGGGTGCACGCCGCGACACCCTGGATCAATTTCCCGACATGTCCCCCTAAAGGCCTCCTGACCTGCCCTAACATCACCGCCGGCGGGCCGTCCGGCACGGTCGGGGGGCATGATCCAAACCTCTGCGCGACGCTCCGGCTAGGCTGCGTGACATGCCAGGCACGGTCGGGCGAGTCCCCACGCCACCACCCGCCGCCCCCGGACCGGCCCCGGTCTCGCAGGTGGCGGCGGCCGTGCTCGCCCACCCCTGGGCGGGCACCCCGCTCGGGCCGCCGCAGGGCTGGGACCCGGCGGTACGCGCCCTGGTCGACGTGATCCTCTCCTCGCCGGTGCCGATGGCGCTCTACTACGGCGACGAGTTCGTGCTGCTCTACAACCAGGGCTACTCCGAGCTGATCGGAGACCGGCACCCGGACGCCCTCGGCCGGCCCGCCGGTGAGGTCTTCGCGGACCTGTGGCACACCCCCGGGGTGGGCGACGTGATCGAACGGGCCTACCGGCGGGGCGAGTCCTTCCTCCAGCGGGAGTCGATGCTGCCGGTCGACCGGCACCTGGCCGCCGCCGGCGACCACGCCGTCTTCACCCGCGGCCACTCGCCGGTGCGCGACAGCACCGGCCGGATCGTCGGCGTGCTCACCGTGGCCGCGCAGACCACCCAGCTCACCCAGCAGTTGCAGAGCCTCAGCGACTTCGCCGCCGCGCTCTCCGGCACGCTCACCCTCGACGACGTGGCCCGGGTGACCCTGCGCTACGCGCTGCACTCCTTCGACGCCGACCGGGTGACCTTCGCCGTCGACGACGGCCCCGGCTGGCGGATGGTCCGGCGCATCCGGGGCGAACTGCTCGACGAGGCCGACGAGCGGCTGCCGCCGCTGTGGCGGCCCACCTCCGCGGACTCCCCCACCCCGGTGGTGGTGACCGCGCGCAGCGGCGTGCCGTACTTCGTCGGCGACGGCGAACCGCTGCGGGCGAGCGCGATCGACCGGCACGACCAGAAGATCCGCTCGCTGGCCGCGCTGCCGCTGCGCTCCTCGGTGATCCGCGGCGGCCTCGCCGTCGGCTACCGGACGCCGCACGGCTGGTCGGCGGCGGAGCGGGCGTTGCTGGCCGCCTCGGCGGAGCTGGTCGGCCAGGCGGCCGAGCGGGCCCGCCGGTTCGAGACCCAGCACGGCACCGCCCAGCTGCTGCAACGCAGCATGCTGCCGGAGCGGCTGCCGGCGCTGCCCCGGCTGCGCATCGCCGCCCGGTACGACCCGGGCGTCGACGGCAACGCCGCCGGCGGTGACTTCTACGACGCCTTCGTGCTGCCCACCGGCGACCTGGGCGTGGTCCTCGGCGACGTCGCCGGCCACGACGTGCAGGCGGCAGCCCGGATGGGCCAGGTACGCGCGGCGCTGCGCGCCCTCGCGCTGGCCGATCCGCGCCCGGACGCCGTGCTCACCGGGCTGGACCGGCTGGTGGCCAGCCTCGGCACCGAGACCGGCACCCAGGAACTCTTCGTCACCGTGGTCTTCGGCGTGGTGGACGCCGACCGCGGCGAGATCACGCTGGCCAGCGCCGGGCATCCGCCGCCGCTGATCCGGCGCTGCCACCCCGACGGCTCGGCGACGGCCGCCTTCGTCGAGCTGCCGGCGGGCGCCCCGCTGGGGCTGGGCTGCCGGCCGCGTACCGCGACCGTGCCGTTCCAGCCCGGGGACACCCTGTTGCTGTACAGCGACGGGGTGGTCGAACGGCGGCGGCAGAGCCTCACCGCGGGGCTGGACGTACTGGTCACGGCGGTGGCCCACGCGGCCAGCGGCGACCCGCGCGCGCTCTGCGCGGTGGCCACCGGCGCGGTGGACGGGGCGACCGAGGACGACGTCGCGGTACTGGCGGTGGAGCACGCGCTGAAGCCGAGCCGCTCGGCGAGCATGGAGATGCCGGCCGAGCCGACCGCACCGAGCCGGGTGCGGCACTGGCTGACCGGGCAGCTGACCGACTGGCGGGTGCCGGAGGCGGTGATCGGCGCGGCGGTGCTGTGCACCAGCGAGCTGACCACCAACGCGCTGCTGCACGCCGGCACGGCCGCCCGGGTGGAGATCGACCTCAGCCCGGAGCGGCTGCTGGTCTCGGTCGCCGACTCGGGCACCCGGGGCACCGTGACCCGGGCGCAGACCGACACGTTGAGCAGCCGGGGCCGGGGCCTCGGCCTGATCGAGCAGCTCTCCGACGCCTGGGGCACCGACCCCACGGTCCGTGGTTCGACGGTCTGGTTCGAGATCCTCATCCCGGCGGGATGAGCACGGGCGTCAGCGCCGCCCGAGCGGGGTAGGAGGACGCCCATGAGCGCAGAAGGTCCCTCCGGCGTCCTCTTCGACGTCGACGGCACGCTGGTCGACACCACCTACCTGCACACGGTGAGCTGGTGGGAGGCGCTGCGGCAGGCCGAGCACCGGGTGCCGATGTCGCTGATCCACCGGTCCATCGGGATGGGCTCGGACAAGCTCCTGGACCACCTGCTCGGCCCGGAACGGGATCGGGCCGCCGACGGCAAGCTGCGCGACGCGCACGACAGCCTCTTCGCCGAGTACTGGGAGCGCCTCGCCCCGCTGCCCGGCGCGGCGGAACTGCTGCGCGCCTGCGCCGCCGGGGGCCTGCGGGTGGTGCTCGCCACCTCCGCCGCCGAGCACGAGGTCGGGGCGTTGCGCGCCGCGTTGGACGCCGACGACGCGGTCGACACCGTCACCTCGTCGGCCGACGCGCAACAGAGCAAGCCGGCGCCGGACATCCTGGTGGCCGCCCTGGAGCAGTCCGGCCTGGACGCCCGGCGGGTGGTCTTCGTCGGCGACTCGGTCTGGGACGTCGCCGCCGCCGCCAAGCTCGACATCCCCTGCGTCGGGCTGACCTGCGGCGGCACCAGCCGAGGTGAGCTGGCCGGGGCGGGCGCGGTCGCCGTCTACGACGACCCGGCGGCCCTGCTGGCCGCGCTGGCCGACTCCCCCCTCCGCACACCGCGGCGGACGTCACCGCGGGACAAGCCGGACACCGAGGCTTAGCCTCCCGGAGCACGGGGCACAGTCCCCACCTCGCGCGCGGGCGCGGGCGAGGTGCGAGAGGTGGTGCCGTGGAACCGGTCGATGTCGCGTTCGCGCTGGTGGGCGTGGGCGCCCTGCTGGCCGGGATCCTGCCCCGGGTGCTGGAGCGCCGCCCGCTGTCCATGCCGATCGCGTTCCTCGGGCTGGGCATGCTGGTCTTCCTGCTGCCCACCGGGCTGCCGTCGCCGGACCCGCTGGCCCATCCGGAGCTGACCACCCACCTGACCGAGATCGGGGTGATCGTCGCCCTGATGGGCGCCGGCCTCAAGATCGACCGACCGTTGAGCTGGCGGCGGTGGTCGTCCACCTGGCGCCTGCTGGCGATCGCGATGCCGGTGTGCGTCGCGGCGGTGACGCTGCTCGGCTGGTGGTGGGCCGGCCTGGTACCGGCCGCCGCGCTGCTGCTGGGGGCGGCGCTGGCCCCGACCGACCCGGTGCTCGCCGCCGACGTGCAGGTGGGCGAGCCCACCGACGTGGAGGACTCCGAGGACGAGGTCCGCTTCGCCCTCACCTCGGAGGCCGGCCTGAACGACGGGCTGGCGTTCCCGTTCGTGTACGCCGCCATCGCCATCGCCACCACCAGCCTCGCCCCGGCGGACTGGCTCGCCGACTGGTTCACCGTCGACGTGCTCTACAAGCTCGCCGTCGGCATCGGGGGCGGCCTGCTCATCGGCTGGCTGCTCGGCAAGCTGTTCTTCCGCGCCCCCAGCGAGCTACGGCTGGCCCGGCACGCCGAGGGCTTCCTCGCCCTGGCCGCCACCTTCCTGGCGTACGGGCTGGTGGAGGTGGTCGGCGGGTACGGCTTCCTGGCCGTCTTCGTGGCCGCGCGGGCGATCCGGGCGGCCGAGCGGACCCACGAGTTCCACTCGGTGCTGCACGACTTCGCCGAGCAGGTCGAGCGGCTGCTGACGGTGCTGTTGCTGCTGCTCTTCGGCGGCGCGGTGATCGACGGCCTGCTGGCCCCGCTGACCTGGCCGGCGGCGGCGGTCGGACTGGCCCTGCTCTTCGTGGTCCGGCCGCTGGTGGCCTGGCTGTCGCTGCGGGGCGCGCCCGGCCGACCGGCCGAGCACTGGGTGATCTCGCTGTTCGGCATCCGTGGCGTCGGGTCGTTCTACTACCTGGCGTACGCGACCAGCAGGACCGACTTTCCCCAGGCCGACCTGATCTGGGCGACCGTCGGGCTAGTGGTGGTGGTGTCCGTGGTGGTGCACGGGATCGCCGCGACCCCGGTCATGCAGCTGCTCGACCGGGCGGGCGAGCGCACCGCCGACCCGTCAGAGCGGGGCGAGCCCGCACTCGGCGGCGTCCGGGGCTGACCGCGGCGCGGGCACCGTGGCCGGCGCCGGCAGGTCCAGGTGCACCCGGACGGTGGTGCCACCGTCGACCGTGCGGATGTCGACCAGGTCGCAGAGCTGCTGCACGAGCAGCAGCCCGCGTCCCCGCTCGGCCGACGGCGGGGCCGGGATCCGGCCGGCGAGCGGGTCGGCCAGCCTGCCATGGCTGCTGATCTCGCAGACCAGCTCGTCCGGCGCCGCCACCCACCAGCGGGCCGTGGCGGGACCGCCCGCGTGGGTGATCGCGTTGGCGGCCAGTTCGGTGACGGCGATCCGCAGGTCGTCGACGCGGTCGGCGGGCAGTCCGGCGGCGACGGCGGTGGCGGCGACGGCGGCCCGCAGCGCGGCCAGGCCGGCCGCCTCCACCCGCAGCGTCGCCGCGTCGGCCGGGGCCGGGGGCAGCGCCTCGGCGCAGTCGGCCAGCACCGTCTCGGGATGCTGGTAGCCGGCGCTGGGCCGGGCCAGCGCCCCGCTGCGTACGAAGGGGTGGTTCCGCCCCACGTCGGCGAGGGCGTCGGCGGGCAGCCGGGAGCGGTCGAAGAGGCAGAGCGCGCTCACCGGGTACGCCCGGAGCGCCAGGTTGATCATGGCTTCGTGCTCGACGCAGTGCCGGTACGCCGCCGGCCGGCGACCCGGCCAGAGCGACTCCCCCACGATGCGCAGCCGGCGGCCGGGGAACCGGTGCACGAAGTCGCGCAGGGCGGTGGGGATGATCGCCGCCGGGTTGCGCCCGATGGCGCTCATGTCGGCCAGGGTCACCCCGGCGACCCCGGCGAGAGCGGTCCCGACCTGGGCGAGCCGGTACGCGGGAACGGCGACCAGGACCGGCTCGTCGGCCGCCCGGCCGGCCGCCACGAAGGCGGTGATGGCGTCGAGGTAGTCGTGGTCGTCGGCGTAGAGCAGCGCGTCGTGCCGCAGGCCCCGCCGGGTCACGCCGTCCCCCGCCGTCCGGAATCCCCGTCCACGTCGCGCACACCTCCCCCGAGGCGACGATACGCCCCCGTCGGCGGCCGGTGCGCGCACCGGTACCGGTCAGCCACGCACGGCGAGCACCCGCTCGGCCAGGGCCCGCCCCAGGTCCCGCCCGGAGCGCCAGGCGCTCTGCACCCGGGGCCGGCCGAACGCGTCGCCGGCCAGCCCGACCCCGTCGTCGTCGAGGTGGTACGTCCCGTCCCCGCCGGCGGTCGGGCGGGCGTACGTCCAGCGGTGCACGTGCACCAGCTCCGCCTGCTCGGGCAGCCCGAGCAGGTCGCGCACCGCCTCCTCGACGGCCGGCCCCGCGGCGGTGGGCTGGGCCAGGTGGCCGGCGGCGAACTCCGGCGTGGTGTGCGCGACGAGCACCGCGGCGCCGTCGCCGCGCCGGTCGCCGTCGTCGCAGACCAGCGCGAGCAGCGGGTGGTCGTTGACGAAGGCGCCCCGGAAGTCGGGCCAGCGGCGGCTCGGGAACCTCAGCACCGCGGTGAGCGTCGGCGCCCAACGCTGCTCCAGCGCGGCGCGCGTCGCGTCGGCCAGCTCCGGGTCGAGCAGCAGCGCCGCCTGGGGGCCGGGCATGCACAGGGCCACCCCGGCGCACCCGGCTCCGTCCACCGTCGGGCCCGGCCGCACCGACATGACCAGCCGGTCCACGCTCACCGGCAGGTCGCGGGCCAGCTCCTCGACCAGTGAGCGCAGGCCGCGCGGAGCGGCCCAGCGGGTCGGACCGGTCACCTCGCGCCGGCCGTCCGGGCCGTACGCCACGAAGGTGTCGGTCCACTCCCGGACCAGTCCGGCGGCCCGCCACCCCCGCACGACCTCGGCGAAGTCGGGGTCGTCGACGGTGAGGTACGCGGCGCCGGTGTCGGCGGGGCGGCCGTCGAAGCGGCGGCTGGCCATCCGCCCGCCCGCCACCCGGCCCCGTTCCCGGATCTGCACGTCAACGCCCGCCCGGACCAGCTCCGTCGCGCACGCCACGCCGGCGATGCCGGCTCCCACCACGATCACGCCCGAGTTCACCGGGTGATCGTATGCGGGTCGTCGGCGGGCGGCATGAAGGACCGACACCATGGGTAGGGGTACACCTGTTCGAAGAAAGGTGGACACCATGGCCGACCGCAACAGGCAGCAACCCGACCCGCGGGGTGCGATCAAGGACCCGGACGACTGGGTGACCGGCGAGGAGCCGCCGACCGCCGCCCAGGAGTCGTACCTGCACACGCTGGCCCGGGAGGCCGGCGAGGAGGTGCCGGACGACCTGACCAAGGCCGAGGCGTCCCGGCGGATCGACGAGTTGCAGGAGGAGACCGGCCGGGGCCGGTGACCCTCAGCGCGGGGGCAGGCGGTGCAGCTCGACCTCGTCGAGCCGCCCCGCCGCCACCCGGGCGGTCAGGTAGGTGGCGTACGGCTGGGACCGCCGGTCGGTGGGCGAGCCGGGGTTGAGCAGCCGCAACCCGCCGGGGGCGACGCTGTCCCACGGGATGTGCGAGTGGCCGAAGATCAGCAGGTCCCGGTCGGGGAAGCGGGTCGCGCAGCGCTCCTCCCGCCGGGTCCTCGGCCCGGTCTCGTGCACCACCGCCACCCGCAGGCCGTCCAGGTCGACCCGGGCCACCTCGGGCAGTCGGGCCCGCAGCTCCGGGCCGTCGTTGTTGCCGTACACGCCGACGAGCCGGCGGGCCCGGGCGGTCATCGCGTCGAGCAGCGCCGCGTCGACCCAGTCGCCGGCGTGCACCACCACGTCGGCGGCCTCCACCGCCGACCAGACGGGCGCCGGCAGGTCGCGCGCCCGCTTCGGTACGTGGGTGTCGGCGAGGATGACCAGGCGCATCCCGTCATTCTCCGCCAGTCCTGGAGCCGGGTGGACACCCGGCGCGCGATCAGGCGCCCTGGCCCTGGTTCTGCATCAGGCCGCCGTCCATGAAGTACGTCGACCCGGTGACGTAGTCGGCGTCGGCGCTGGCGAGGAAGACGGCCAGCTTGGCGATCTCGCCGGGCTGGGCGGCCCGCTTCCACGGGATGGACTGCACCTGTTCCTCCAGGTACTGCGGGTCGTCGATGGCCCGCTGGTTGAACGGGGTGAGCACCATCCCGGGTCCGATGTTGTTGACGTTCATCCGCATCGGCGCCACCTCCAGGGCGAGGCTCTTGGCGAACTCCAACATCGCGCCCTTGCTGGTGTCGTAGTCCGCGCCGCCGGCCCGGGCCACCTCCTGGTGGATCGAGGTGATGTTGATGATCTTTCCCTGCCCGCCCTGGTCGCGGCGGTGCCGCACGAACCGGCGGGAGCAGAAGAACGTCCCGTAGACGTTGATCCGGATGGCCCGGTCCCAGGTCTCGGTGTCCAGGTCGGCCACCGGGATGCCGGAGGCGTCCACCCCCGCGTCGTTCATCAGGATGTCCAGCACGCCGAACTCGGCCAGCGCCTCGTCGAACATCGCCTCCACCTGCTGCTCGACGCTGATGTCGCCCTGCACCACCATGGCCCGCTGGCCGGCCTTCTCCACCTCGGCCCTGGTGTGGTTCGCCCCGGCGTGGTCGTGCAGGTAGTGCACCACCACGTCGGCGCCCTCGCGGCCGAACTCGATCGCCGTGGCCTGCCCGATCCCCGAGTCCGAGCCGGTGATCAGGGCGGTCCTGCCTGCCAGTCGTCCGGTCATCAGCGTGCTCCCTCCCTGGGTCCCGTACCGGCCGGCACGGGCTGTCGGTCGCCTTCCGCGGCCCTGCGGGCCCGCTCGTCGGCGGCGGTGAGATGACCCGCCGCGTTGATCAGGCCGATGTGCGAGAACGCCTGCGGGAAGTTGCCGAGGTGTTCGCCGGTCACCTGGTCGATCTGCTCGGCGTACAGCCCGAGGTCGTTCACCCGGGCGGCGAGCTGTTCGAACACCCGGCCCGCCCGGTCCCGCTCCCCCGCCCTGGCCAGGCAGCCGACCAGCCAGAACGAGCAGATGACGAAGCCCGCAGGATCGTCCTCCCAGCGGCGCAGCAGGCCGTCGCGAGACAGCCTCCGCTCCACCACGTCCATCGTGGAGCGCATCCGGGGGTCGTCCGCCGGCAGGAAGTCGACCAGCGGCATGAGCAGCACCGAGGCGTCCAGCTGGTCGGAGTCGAAGGCCCCGGTGAAGGCGCCGAGCCGCTCGTTCCAGCCGCGCGTGAGCACCGCCGCCCGCACCTCGTCGCGGGCCGCCGCCCAGCGGGCCACGTCCGCCGGGTCGCCCAGCCGGGAGCCGAAGCGGACCGCCCGGTCCAGCGCCGTCCAGCACTGCACCTTGGACGAGACGTAGTGCCGCTCAGCGTCGCGCGCCTCCCACATCCCGGCATCCGGCCGCCGCCAGTCCGACACCGCCCGGTCGGCCAGCGCGCGCAGCAGGCGGCGAACGTCCGGCGACATCGGATCCAGGTAGTACCGCATCAGCCACGCCGCGTCGAGGATCTCGCCCAGCACGTCGGTCTGCCGCTGCCGCCAGGCGTCGTTGCCGACCAGGACCGGCCGGCTGCCGTCGTAGCCGGAGAGGTGGCCGAGGGCGTGCTCGGTGAGGTCCCGTCCGCCGTCGACGCCGTACATGATCGGCACCGGCTCGTCGCCGATCCGGCCCATCGCCTGGCCCACCCAGGAGAACTGCCGGTTCGCCTCGTCCGGGCAGGCCGCCAGCCAGAGCGCCTGGAGGGTGAGGCTGAAGTCGCGCACCCAGACGAAGCGGTAGTCGTAGTTGCGGTCACCGCCCAGCTGCTCGGGCAGCGACGTGGTCGCCGCGGCCACCACCGCTCCGCTGGGCCCGTAGGTCATGCCCTGCACCACCATCGCGCTGCGCCGCACGGCGTCGCGGTAGCGGCCCTGGTAGTCGTCGTGCAGCCCCGCCCAGGACCGCCAGCCGGCGACGGCGTCGGCGACCACCTGGTCGGCGTCGGGCGTGGCCGGCTGCGCGTCGCCGTAGGCCGGGGCGTGCCCGAGGGTGAAGCGGTAGGTCTCGCCGGCGCGGACCGTGATCCGGGCGGTGGCTCCGTCCTCCCCGCAGTCCAGCGCGACGTCGGCGCGCAGTCGCAGTCGGCAGCCGCCGCCGGCCGCGTCGATCATTCCATCGGAGTTCGTCAGGTAGGCGCTGACCCTCCCGTACTCGAACCGGGGCTGGTAGTCCACCAGCACCGGCACCTCGCCGGCGAGTCCCTCGACCACCCGGGCGAGCACCCGCGGGGAACGCCGGCCGATGTCGTGCCCGCGCGCCCCGGGCTCCAGCGCCAGGGCGTCGGTGACGGCCACCGCGCCGGTCGCGGTGGTGAAGACGGTACGCAGCACCAGCGTGTCGTCCAGGTAGGAGCGTTCGCTGGTGTACCCGCCCTCGGGCCGGATCGACCAGTGCCCCGCCCGGTCGTCGAGCAGCCGCCCGAACGCCGACGGCGCGTCGAACCGGGCGGGGCACCACCAGTTCACCGAGCCGGCACGATCCACCAGCACGGCGCTGCTGCCGTCGGCCAGGAACCCGTGCTCACTGATCCGTCCGCTCTGCACGCCGGTGCCTACCCGGGCCGGCGAAGCAGCATTCCTCGACGTCGGCCGTGGTTGGGCGTTACCGGTGGGGACCGTCGGGAAGACGGGTGGTCGACGAAGGAGGCAGCGATGACCAGACCCTCGAACCCGACCGCGGCCTGGCGTCCCGGGATGCCGGGCGACGAGAACCTCCCGTCCGGTCCGGCCGGCCGGCCGGCCGCGCCCAGCGGTGACGGGCACGGCCCGCAGACCGGGTCGCCCACCGTGACGATCGGCTCGTACCCGGACTATCCGTCCGCGCAGCGGGTGGTGGACTACCTGGCCGACAACCGGTTCCCGGTGGAACACACCGCGATCGTGGGGACGAACCTGACCCTGGTGGAGACCGTGCTCGGGCGGTTGACGACCGGGCGGGCCGCGTTGCTCGGCGCGGGCACCGGAGCCTGGTTCGGGCTCTTCATCGGCCTGCTGTTCGGCATCTTCACGGTCGGCAACTGGCTGGCGGTGATCCTGGTCGGGCTGGTCATCGGCGCGATCTGGGGTGCCGTCTTCGGTGCGGTCGCGCACGCCATGTCCGGCGGCCAGCGCGACTTCACCTCGGCCAGTTCGCTGCGCGCCGGCCAGTACGCGGTGACCGTGGACGCGAACCTCGCCGACCAGGCGCGTCAGCTGCTGGGCCGGATGCACCTCACCCCGACCGGCGCGACCGCCCGCTGAGCACGTTCCCGACGCCCCGGCGCACCACGCGCCGGGGCGTCGCGACGTGGGGTCAGGCCCGGTGGTACGCCAGCTCGCCGGCCCGGATCGGCACGTCCACCCGGTTCTCCCGCGGGGCGAGCGGGCAGGCCCACCGGTCGTCGTAGGCGCAGCTCGGGTTGTAGAGGTAGTTGCCGTCCAGGCGTACCCGCCCGCCGGGCAGCACGGTGAGCCCCCGGCCGTACGTGCCCTTGACGGTGTCGGTCAGGTACCGGCCGCCGCCGTAGCTCTCCCGGCCGCAGGTGCCGTCGCGCAGCGGCACGAAGAGCCCGCCCCCGTACGCCTCGATCCACCACAGGGTCAGCGGGCCCCACGGGGTCTGCGCCACCGCCACCCGCCGGTAGGTCACCACGCCGTCCGGGCCGCCGGTGTCGATGCTCTCGGTGCCCGAGGCGGGGCGCAGCGCCGCCTCCACGACGGCCTCCGGGTTCGGCGGGAACCAGCCCAGCCCGGTGAAGGCCGCCCGGTCGGCGGCGGGCACCGGACTCTGCGGGTGCCCCGCGAACAGCTCGTCGCGGGCCGCCCGGAAGCCGGCCAGGTCGAGGTCGGAGAGGTAGAGCCGGGCCACCCGCTCCCGCCAGTCGAGCAGCTCGAGATCGTCCACCCGCCGAGCCTAGCCGGGCCCCGGGTCAGGGTCCGTCGCCAGCCGGGCGTGCAGGTGCTCGTCGTGGCGGCGGCCGTCGCCGTACCGGTGGGAGTCGCGCATGGTGCCCTCGATCGGGTACCCGGCCCGCGCGGCGACCCGGCAGGAGGCCGGGTTGGCGACCGCGTGGCAGAGCTCGATGCGGTGCACCCCCAGGTGGGCGAAGGCCCACCCGCCGAGCGCGGTGACGGCCCGGGAGGCCACCCCCCGGCCTCGCGCGGCGGCGGCCGTCCAGTAGCCGATCGAGGCGTTGCCGTCGTGGATCTGGAAGAGCGAGGCCCCGCCGAGCAGGCTGCCGTCGGCCGCGTCGGTCACCGCCAGGGACAGCCGGTCCAACGCCGTCGGGTCCGCGCGCCGGCGCAGCCACTCGCGCGCCCCGGCCTCGTCCCGGACGCCCTGCGGGTTCCACCGCTCGACCTCGGGTTCCCGCAGCGCGGCGAGCACGGCGCGGGCGTCCCGCGCCCGCCAGGCGCGCAGCAGCAGGCCCGGGGCGGTCAGCTCGACGGGATCCACGGGCCGGAGTGTGGCACGGGGTGCCGCCGACCCGCCCGCGCTTTCCGCCGATCGTCTTCCTTCACAACTGAAATGCCCGCCCGCTCGCCCTCGCTCCGCCGGCCGCCGGCAGCTCAAAGAGGGCTTGTTTAAATTTGAAGGAGTGCTACAGTCGTAGCCGTGACGGAGAGTCTGGACAGCGCGCGGATGGCCGGCTGGCGCGCGTACATCGAGGCGAGTCAGCGGTTGTTCACCCAGCTGGAGGACGATCTGCGCGCCGACCGCGGCCTGAGCTTCGCCGACTACCACGTGCTGGTCCTGCTCGCCGAGGCTCCTGGGCAGCGGCTGCGGATGGGCGAGCTGGCCGACCGCCTGGTCTTCTCCCCCAGCCGGCTGACCTACCAGATCACGTCCATGCAGCGGCGTGGGCTGGTCGCCCGGGAGTCCTGCCCGCAGGACCGCCGGGGCAGCGAGGCGGTGCTGACCGCCGCCGGGCTGCTCGCCCTGCGCGAGGCCGCACCGGGGCACCTGGCCTCGGTCCGCCGGCACCTGATGGACGACCTCGACGACGCCGAGGTCGCCACCCTGACCCGGGTCTTCGAACGACTCGGCCGGCGCCTGCGCGCCGACCGCGACGCGTCGTCCACCCTGAGCGACTAAGGAGTTCGCGATGCCCGCCATCACCGTCGACGACGTCCTCGTCCTGCCCCGCCTGCCCCGGCTCGACGAGAGCACCGACTTCCGTCCGGTACGCCGCCTGATCACCGCCCCGCGCGGCTACGAGGGCGAGGGCTTCCCGGTGCGCCGGGCCTTCGCCGGGGTGCCGACGACCGAGCTGGACCCGTTCATCCACCTGGACCAGATGGGTGAGGTGGACTACGCCCCGGGCGAGCCGAAGGGCACCTCGTGGCACCCGCACCGCGGCTTCGAGACCGTGACCTACATGATCGACGGGATCATGGACCACCAGGACTCGCAGGGTGGTGGCGGCACCATCACCAACGGCGACACCCAGTGGATGACCGCCGGCCGTGGCCTGCTGCACATCGAGGCGCCGCCGGAGCACCTGGTGACGAGCGGCGGCCTCTTCCACGGCCTCCAGCTCTGGGTCAACCTGCCCAAGGTGGCGAAGATGAAGCCGCCGCGCTACCAGGACATCCGGGGCCGGGAGGCGGCGCTGCTCACCACGCCGGACGGTGGGGCGCTGATCCGGGTGATCGCCGGCGAGGTGGCCGGGCACCGGGGCCCGGGCTCGACCCACACCCCGATCACCATCGCGCACGTGACGCTCCAGCCCGGCGCCGAGCTGAGCCTGCCCTGGCGGCCGAACTTCAACGCGCTGGTCTACGTGCTGGGCGGCCGCGGCACCGTCGGCACCGACCGGCGGCCGGTGCGCACCGGCCAGCTGGCCGTGCACGGGCCGGGCGACGCGCTGCGGGTCACCGCCGACGCCCGGCAGGACGCCAACACCCCGGCGCTGGACCTCTTCATCATGGGTGGCCGGCCGATCCGGGAGCCGGTGGCGCACTACGGGCCGTTCGTGATGAACACCCGCGCTGAACTGGTCCGGGCCTTCGAGGACTTCCAGGCCGGCCGGCTCGGGGTCGTCCCCGCCAAGCGGCTGCCGCACACCGGCGGCCAGGGCGACCGTCCCTGATCGCACGCCAGGGCGCCCCGGTCCCCCCGGGGCGCCCCGCGTCGGCCTCAGGAGACGGCGAAGATTCCGGCGACCCCGAGGATCACCATGAGCAACACCGCCAACAGCGCACCCCGTTCACTCTCCACCGCCTGAGGGCGGTACTCGGTCACGGGGTTCGTCGTCTCGGCGGGCATGGTGTGGCCTCCTCGCTGTGCGCGTCTCGGGTCCGACAGGTGCCACCACCAGGGCACGCGGAGCAGGCCCGGCGTGCGTACCGGCGGCAGGACACCTACCGTGAGGACGTTGTCGACGACCTCGGGGGGCTGGAACGTGGCGATCCAGGATTGGTTCCTGACCGCTGACGAACGCGCCAACCCGGTCTCGGTGTTACCCGTCTGGACGGCGGGAAACCTCGCCGAGCCGTTGATTCACGGTGCGGCGTACTTCGACCGGCTGGTCAGCGAGGTGGAGGCGCTGCGCGCCGGTGACCACCTGTTCTTCACCGACTGGCGTGGCGACCCGGACCAGCGGATGCGCCCGGACGGACCGACGGTGGTCCAGCTCTTCGCCGGGGCCGCTCAGCGGGGCGTCGTGGTCAAGGGGCTGATCTGGCGCTCCCACCTCGACGCCCTCTCCTACAGCGAGGCGGAGAACCGCAGCCTCAGCGAGGCGATCTGCGCGGCCGGCGGCGAGGTGCTGCTCGACCAGCGGGTCCGGCGCGGCGGCTCGCACCACCAGAAGCTGGTGGTACTGCGCCACCCCGGGGCGCCGGAGCGCGACATCGCCTTCGCGGGCGGCATCGACCTGTGCCACAGCCGGCGCGACGACGCGGCGCACCGGGGCGACCCGCAGGCCGTGCAGATGTCCCCCCGGTACGGCCCGCACCCGCCCTGGCACGACGTGCAGCTCGCCGTCCGCGGTCCGGTGGTCGGCGCGCTGGACACCACGTTCCGGGAGCGCTGGACGGATCCGATGCCGCTGGACTCGGAGAATCCGCTGGCCTACCTGCGCGACCGGCTGCGCGGCGCCGACCTCAGCCCCGATCCCCTGCCCGAGCAGCCGGCCGACCCGCCGCCCTGCGGCCCGCACCGGATCCAGGTGCTGCGCACCTACCCGGCGGTCCGCCCGCGCTACTCCTTCGCGCCGGACGGCGAGCGCACCGTGGCCCGTGGCTACACCAAGGCGGTACGCCGGGCCCGCCGGCTGATCTACCTGGAGGACCAGTACCTGTGGTCCACCGAGGTGGCCGAGCTGTTCGCCGACGCGCTGCGGGACAACCGCGACCTGCACCTGGTGGCGGTGGTGCCCCGCTACCCGGACGTGGACGGCCGGCTGGCCCTGCCGCCGAACATGGTCGGCCGCGAGCAGGCGCTCTCGCTCTGCGACAAGGCCGCCCCGGACCGGGTGCACGTGTTCGACCTGGAGAACCGCGAGGGCGAGCCGGTCTACGTGCACGCGAAGATCTGCGTGGTCGACGACGTCTGGGCGAGCGTGGGCAGCGACAACTTCAACCGCCGGTCCTGGACGCACGACAGCGAGCTGTCCTGCGCGGTGCTCGACGACACCCGCGACGAGCGGGCGCCCACCGATCCGGCCGGCGCGGGCGACGGCGCCCGGGTCTTCGCCCGGGAGCTGCGGCTGCGGCTGTGGCGCGAGCACCTCGACCGCGACCCGGCCGGCGGCGAGGACGCCGACCTGCTGGACCCGGAAGCGGCGGTGCAGGCGATCATCTCGGCGGCCGACGCCCTCCAGCGGTGGTACGACGGCGGCCGGCAGGGCCCCCGGCCCCCGGGCCGGCTGCGCCCGCACCGGCCGGAACGGCTGCCCTGGCTGACCCGGCTCTGGGCGCTACCGGCGTACCGGCTGGTCTACGACCCGGACGGCAGACCGCTGCGGGCCCGGCGCGCCGGCACGTGGTGAGGCGTCGCCACGCGCCTCCGCCCGCGCCTGCTGCCCGGGGTACGGGGTCAGCCCACCCGGGTACGCGAACGCGGTACGCGGGGCGTAGAAGCCCCAGGTGATCAGCAGCGGGTTCTCCGGGCGCAGCGCGTAGACCGGGTGCCCGGGCTCCAGGAACTCCACCGACTCGATCTCGAACGGGTCGACCGTCTCGGAGATGAACGGGTAGACGGAGCTGACCAGCTGCCCGGCGCAGCGGGTGAAGTAGCGGTTGTGCCCGGCGTGGACCACGTGCCCGGTCTCGCCGACCCGCGCCCGGGCCCGGATCAGCGGCGACCCGTCGGCCACGGTCTCGGCGACCAGCGCCTCGCCCCGCACCTCGATGCTGGTCCGGCCGAGCACCGCGGGAGCGCCGCGGGCGGCCGCGTACTCCCGCACCAGCGGGCTGGAGGTGACGTAGTGCGTCCACCAGCCGCCCGGCCTCACCCCACCGGGCGCGTTCACCCCCTCCAGGGCCACCCCGAGGTAGGTCAGCGAGTAGGCGCCGAAGCCGGAGGTCTGGGAGTCGTCCTCCACCACGTACTGGTTCATGAAGACCTGCCGGTCCCGGCGGGGCCGCAGGCCGGGCGGCACGAGCGCGGCGACGGCGTCCGGATCCGCCGGCAGCCAGCTGAAGTGCAGCGTGCGACTGTCGACGACGAGTTGCGGATCCGCGGGGTCCAGCACGACGCCTCCGTACCGATGGGTGTAGGCCGACGCTACGTGCGGTCCTGTCAACGGGACAACGACGGAAAGCCGACACTCGTCCCCATGTCGGTTTCACGATTGACCGGTCGGTCGGGCCGGGCAGCCGACCGGACGGGACGAACGGGAGTCCGTCGGACACCGCCATCGGTCGAGCGACCCGGTAACGGTGATCACAAGACGGCACGTTTTTGTCCGTTGCGTGCCTTTCATGACTCGAAATTACTTAAGTACATCGTCCTTTCGGCTAGATTTCGTCAAGCCGATCGGGCTAAGGTGAGTCCCGAACGGACCATCTGAAGCTAAACCAAAGCGTCACGTCTTTTTGTCCGCGGACGAGGTGCAGGGAGGACCACCCATGACCGCGCCAGCGACCACTGAGCAGCCGGCCACCGCCGCGCCGACCACCGAGAAGCTGGACCCGCGCGCGCTCACCGACAGCGCCGCCGACCTGCTCAACGCGATGGCCGCGCTGCCCGCCAACCATCCGTCCCGCGCCGCGATGCGGGACCGGGCGATCGAAGCCTGGCTGCCGCTCGCCAACCACCTCGCCCACCGCTACAGCGGTCGCGGCGAGCCCACCGACGACCTGGCGCAGACCGCCGCCGTCGGCCTCATCAAGGCGATCGACAAGTTCGACCCCTCCCGCGGCGTCGACTTCGCCGGCTACGCCATCCCGACCATCATCGGTGAGCTGAAGCGGCACTTCCGCGACCGCACGTGGGACATCCGGGTGCCCCGCCGCCTCCAGGAGCTGCGGCTGGCCATCTCCGACGCCAACAGCTCGCTGCTGCAGACCCTCGGCCGCTCGCCGACGGTCGCCGACATCGCCGCCCACCTCAAGCTCACCGAGGAAGAGGTCCTGGAAGGCCTGGAGGGTGCCCGCGCGTACAACGCGGTGTCGCTGTCCACCCCGACCGGCGACGGCGACCGGGCGACCGAGCTGGGCGACATGCTCGGCGGCGAGGACAGCGAGTTCGAGCTGGCCGAGCTGCGGGTGGCCCTCGGCCCGGCGCTCGCCACGCTCGACGAGCGCGAGCAGAAGATCCTCACCCTGCGCTTCTACGGCAACCTGACCCAGTCGCAGATCGCCGAGCAGATCGGCGTCTCGCAGATGCACGTCTCGCGGCTGCTGGCCCGGGCGCTGACCAAGCTGCGGGGTCAGCTCGACGGAACCTACTAGGGTGCGCTGACGGCGGCCGGGTCGGCGGACCCGGTCACCGTCGCGTCCTTCGGGCCCGGTCGGCGGTTCGCCGACCGGGCCTTTCCGTGCTCCCGTCGGGTACCGGGCTCAGCGGCTGCCGGGCTCGCGCCACATCGGGTAGAACGGGGAGCCGTCGGGCAGCCGGAACGGCTCGCCAACCCGGTAGCCGTGCCGGGCGTACAGGTCGCGGCTGCGCTCGCTGCTCGCCTCCAGGTACGCCGGCACGCCGGCCGCGTCCAGCGCCGCGTGGTGGTGCCGCAGCAGGGCGGTGCCGACGCCCCGCCCCTGCCGCTGCGGAGCCACCGCCAGGAACGCCAGGTGGTGGTGGTCGGCGTGCGGGTGGTGCGCCTCGAACAGCGTGTCGAGATGCTGGAACCGCTCGGTCCACTCGCCGCAGGCCGCGGCCAGCCGCTCGTCGTAGTCGGCCGGTGGCGGCGCCGGGTCGCCGGACTGCGGGAACCAGACCGCGACGCCGGACCGGTCGGCGGTGGCGTGGACCAGGCCGTGCCGCATCGCGTACTCGACCAGGATCTCGAAGTTGTCCGCCAGCACGGCCTCCCGCTTGGCGGCGTCCGGCACCAGCCACCGCGTCGCCGCCAGCTCGTGGAACGCGCCGGCGATCCGCTCGGCGACCGCCCGGGTCTCCGCCGGCCCGAGCCGCTCGACGGTCAGTGCGGTCACCGCCGTACCCCCGCCCCGGCCGGCGTCGGCGGGCCCGGCTCCGGCAGCACGGCCGCCGCGGCGCTCTCCGCGCCCAGGCCGATCCGGGCGTACACGTCGGGGCGGCTGCGGCGCAGGACCAGGCCCCAGAGCACGCCGAGCAGCGCGGCGACCGGGTAGACCGCGGGGATCGCCCAGCGCAGCGGGGAGTCCGGCGCGACGCCGAGCAGGGTGGCGAAGTTGTCCAGCGCCACCACGATGATCACGGCCAGCGCGAGCGCCGCCAGGCCCGGGGCGATCGCCCGCCGCCAGAGGGTCTCCCGCACCCCCTGCCGGGCGAAGAACGAGATGACCGCGGCCGAGGTGGCCGCGATCAGCAGCAGCACCCCGAAGCCGCCGCCGGTGCCGGCCCAGTAGAACAGCTTCAGCACCGGGTCCCAGCCGTTCACCGCGTACAGCACGATCACCACCAGACCGAGGACGCTCTGCGCGAGCGACGCCACCCGGGGCGACCCGGTGCGCGGCGAGGTCTGCCCGAACGCGGGGGGCAGCACCCGCTCCCGGCCGAGCGCGAAGGCGTACCGGGCGGTGGTGTTGTGAAACGAGATCATCGCGGCCAGCACGGACGTCACGAAGAGCGCCTGGCCGATCAGCACCGCGGTGTCGCCGAGGTGCTCGCCGGCCAGGTTGAAGATGAGCAGGACGCTGTCCTGGCCGGCCCGCTCGGCGATCCGGTCCGGCCCGGTGGCCACCGTCATCGTCCAGGACGACAGGGCGTAGAGCGCCGCGATGATCGCGACCGAGAGGTAGGTGGCCATCGGCACCGTCCGGCGCGGGTCCTTGCTCTCCTCGCTGAACACCACCGAGGACTCGAAGCCGACGAAGCCGGTGATGGCGAGCACGAGCGCCGCCCCGGCGCCCGACACGAAGAGGTTCTCCGGCGACAGCGCGGCGACGCTGACCTCCCCGCCGGCCGGGTGGGTGAGCTGGGCGAGGTCGTAGACCACGATCACCGCGATCTCGGTGACCAGCAGCACCGCCAGCACCAGCCCGTTGATGTCGACCCGCAGCAGGCCCAGCACGGCGACCAGGCCCCAGGCGACCAGGGCCACCACCCACCACTGCGGGTGCCCGCCGAAAAGCCGGTCGAGCACCGGCTCGGCGGCGATGCCGATGGTGCCGTAGAGCCCGACCTGCAGGGCGTTGTACGCGATCAGCGCCACCCAGGCCGCGCCGACGCCGGCCGGCCGGCCCAACCCGCGGGAGATGTACGCGTAGAACGCGCCGGCGTTGGCGACCCGGCGGGCCATCGCCACGTAGCCGACGGAGAAGAGCACGAGCACCGCCGCGACCGCCAGGAAGGCCAGCGGGATGCCGGTCACGCCGGTGACCGCGTACCCGGTGGTGACCACCCCGGCGACCACCGTGAACGGCGCGGCGGCGGAGAGGACGAAGAAAATGACCGAGGGGACGCCCAACCGGCCACGGGCCAGGGCGTCGGAGACGTTGCTGGGGCGTTCCAGCGTCGACGTGGGAGACATGGGGGCGGCTCCGGTTCGAGGGGGGATGAGGGGGATGGTGGTGGCGCAGGTCAGGGAATGCCCCGCAGCACGGCCGCGCCGACGGCGGCCTCGGTGTGCGCGACGAGTTCCCGCAGCGGGGCGGGCAGGGCGGGGATGAGCACACCGAGCCGGTGGTGCGCCCGGGGTCCGGCGCTCCAGAGCACCTCCCGGCTCAGCCCGGCGGCGCAGACCAGGCCGAGCAGGGCGGCGTCCGGCACGCCAGGGGGATCCGGCCGTTCCAGCAGGGCGCGCAGCCGGGTGGCCGGCCAGGCCACCACGTTGAGGTCGATCGGGACGTAGCTGACGCTGGTACGCAGCAACCGCCGGCTCTCCTGCCGGCGCAGCACCCCGGCGCGGGCCAGCCGCTCCCCCACCGACGTGGTCGCCGTCTGGGCCAGGAAACTCAGCCAGGTACGCAGCGACTGGTGCTGCGACTCGCCGATCAACTGGTCCAGCACGGTGTGCGCCAGGGCGTCCGGCGGTGGACGCCGGTCCAGCACCGTGACGAGCCCACCGGAGACGGTGATCTGTCCGAACAGGATCAGCTCGCCGAGGAGGGCGCCGGCGAGCCCCAGCCCGGTCGCGGCCGGGTGCAGTTTCGCCTTGCCCCGGCTGTCGTTGTGGGCGATGAGGAAGAACTCGTCGGCGATGAGCAAACGAGCCTCCAACGCGGGTTGTCCACAAGTGATCGACGCCGGGTGACAGGATGCCCGCACCCTGCGACCATTGCAACTCCCGGATTCGACGGTTGCACTCCGTGCTGGCGCGACCTGCGGATCTTGCCGTGCCAGACTCAGAGGGTGACCGCCAGCCCCACCGTCCGCCGCCGCCGGATCGCCCGCGAACTTCGTCAACTGCGCGAGCGCGCCGGCATGACGCTCGACGTCGCCGCCCGCCAGCTCGACATGTCCAAGAGCAACCTGTCCCGGATCGAGAACGCCCAGATCGGCATCAAGCCGCGCGACGTGCGCGCCGCCCTGGCGCTGTACGCGGTCACCGGCGCGGACGCGGAGGCGCTGATCGAGATCGCCCGCGGCGCGCAGCAGCGCGGCTGGTGGCAGAACTACAGCGACGTGCTGCCGGAGTGGTTCGAGTTCTACGTCGGACTGGAGGCCGAGGCGGCGACGCTGCGCACGTACGAGGCGGAGTCGGTGCCCGGCCTGCTCCAGACCGAGGCGTACGCGCGGGAGATCTACCGGCGCACCGCGGGCGAGGAGGGGCTGGAGCGCAAGGTCGCCGCCCGGCTGCGCCGGCAGGAGGTGCTGCGCCGGGAGTCCCCGGTCCAGCTCTCCGTGGTGCTCAACGAGGCGGTGCTGCTACGCCCGGTCGGCGGTGCGGCGGTGATGGCCGAGCAGCTGACCCACATGGCCCGAATCGCACAATCACCGAACGTGACTATTTACGTACTTCCATTCACGGCCGGGGCGCATCCGGCGATGAGCACCCCGTACGTCATCCTGCAGTTCGCCGACGCCGCCGACGCCTCCGTGGTCTACCTGGACAATCTCACGATGGGGCTGGCTCTGGAGGATGCCGGTCACGTGCGCGGGTATAGCCTTGTGCATGAGGAGCTGTGCCGCATGGCACTGGATCCGGCGGACTCCGTGGCCCGCCTGGAGGCCGCGTCTCGTAACTTTGCGTGACCGCATTGCGGCACGCCCGCAGAAGACGAGAGGTACGGGAATGACCGCGCTCGACCTGACCCGGGCGGACTGGCGCACCAGCACGCGCAGCAGTGGCAACGGAAACTGCGTGGAGGTCGCCACCGTCGACGGTCGGGTCGCCGTCCGCGACAGCAAGGACCGGGGCGGGCCGCTGCTGGTCTTCTCGTCCGCGACCTGGGCCGCCTTCGTCACCGGCGTCGACGCGGTGCGCCCCGGCTGACCGCCGGGTGCCACAGTGGGCACCGTGCTCTCCGACGTACCCCTGAGACTGCCGGTAAGTCCGGTCCTGCCGGCGCTGGTCGCCGCCCTGGCCGAAGCGGGCGGCGCGGTGCTGGTGGCGCCGCCCGGCACCGGCAAGACCACGCTCGCGCCCCTCGCGGTGGCCGACCGGGTCGAGGGCCGGGTGGTGGTGGCCCAGCCGCGTCGGGTGGCCGCCCGCGCGGCGGCCCGCCGGATGGCCGACCTGCTTGGCGAACGGGTCGGCGGCCGGGTGGGATACGCGGTGCGCGGGGAGCGCCGGGTCGGCCCCGGCACCCGGATCGAGGTGGTCACCACCGGCCTGCTGGTCCGCCGGCTGCATCACGACCCGGAGCTGCCCGGGGTCGGCGCGGTGCTGCTCGACGAGGTCCACGAGCGGCAACTCGACGCGGACCTGGCGCTGGCCTTCGCGGTGGACTCCCGGGCGGCCCTGCGCCCCGATCTGTGGCTGCTGGCGATGTCCGCGACGCCGGAGGCGGACCGGTTCGCCGCGCTGCTCGGCGCGGACCGGCCGGTCCCGGTGGTCCGGGCCGAGGCGGCGCTGCACCCGGTCACCCGGATCTGGGCGCCCCCACCCCGGCCGGTGACCCCGCCCGGTGCCGGTCGGGTGGATCCGGCCCTGCTCGACCACGTGGCGGCCACCGTCCGGCGGGCGCTGCACGAGCGCGAGGGGGATCTGCTGGTCTTCCTGCCGGGGGCCGGCGAGATCGCCGGCGTCGCCCGGCGGCTGGCGGACCTGACCGACCGGGTCGCCGTCCTGCCGCTGCACGGGCGGCTGCCCGGCGCCGCCCAGGACGCGGCACTGCGGCCGACCGACCGCCGTCGGGTGGTGCTGGCCACCTCGGTGGCCGAGAGCAGCCTCACCGTGCCCGGCGTCCGGGTGGTGGTGGACGCGGGGCTGAGCCGGGTGGCGCGCACCGACCTGTCCCGCGGCCTGGGCGCCCTGGTCACCGTCCCGGTCTCCCGGGCCGCCGCCACGCAACGCGCCGGCCGGGCCGGCCGGGAGGCACCCGGCCACGTCTACCGCTGCTGGTCGGCGGCCACCCACGAGCGGCTGGCCGCGCAGCCCGAGCCGGAGATCGCCACCGCCGACCTGACCGGCTTCGCCCTGGAGCTGGCGGCCTGGGGCAGCCCGGACGGCACGGGGCTGGCCCTGCCCGACCGGCCCCCGCCGGCGGCGCTGACGGTGGCCCGGGAGACGCTGGCCAGCCTCGGCGCCGTCCATCCGGACGGTCGGATCACCGCGCGGGGCCGGGCGATCGCGGCCGCGGGTGCCCATCCCCGGCTGGGCCGGGCCCTGCTCGACGGCGCGCCGCGGGTCGGCGCCGACCGGGCGGCGGAGCTGGTCGCGCTGCTGGCCGAGGAGGGCCTGACCGGCCGGGACGACGACCTGGTCGCCGGCTGGCGGCGGCTGCGCGGCAACGCCGACCCGGGGGCCACCGCCCGCTGGCGGACCGAGGTACGCCGGCTGCGCGCCGCCCTGCCCACCGGCGGCACCGGGTCGGGAGGCCGGGACCACCTGCCCGACGACCTGGCCGCCGGGCTGCTGGTGGGGCTGGCGTACCCGGAACGGCTGGCCCGGGTCCGCCGGGCCAGCGGGCGGTCGTACCTGATGGCGGGTGGGACGGCGGCGGAGCTGGCGCCCGGGTCGGGGCTGGCGGGCGTCGACTGGTTGGCCGTCGCGGTGGCCGACCGGTCACCCGGGGCGCCGACCGCCCGGGTGCGGCTGGCGGCGGGCTTGGACGAGGCCACCGCCCGGGAGGCGGGCCGACCGCTGCTGCGCGAGGCGCGGGAGGTCGGCTGGGTCGACGGTGACGTGGTGGCCCGGGAGGTGGTCCGGCTGGGTGCGATCGAGCTGCTGACCCGCCCGCTGGCCCGGCCGGAGCCGGCGTTGCTGGCGGCGGCGCTGCGCGACGGGCTGCGCCAGGAGGGGCTGTCGCTGTTGACCTGGACGCCGGCGGCCCGGGCGCTGCGGGAGCGGATGGCGTTCTGTCGGCGGGCGCTCGGCGACCAGTGGCCCGAGGTCAGCGACGACGCGCTGCTCGCGGCCGTCGACGACTGGCTCGGCCCGGAGCTGGCCGCCGCGCGACGGCGGACCGACCTGTCCCGGGTCGACGTGGCCGCCGCGCTGCGCCGGCTGCTGCCCTGGCGCCAGGCGGCCCGGCTCGACGAGCTGGCGCCGGAGCGGATCGAGGTGCCCAGCGGCTCGAAGATCCGCCTCGACTACGCGGACCCGGCGGCGCCGGTGCTGGCGGTGAAGCTCCAGGAGACGTTCGGCTGGCCGGCCGCGCCCCGGATCGCCGACGGCCGGGTGCCGGTGCTGCTGCACCTGCTCTCCCCGGCCGGCCGGCCGGTGGCGGTCACCGCCGACCTGGCGTCGTTCTGGCGTACCGGGTACCCGCAGGTCCGCGCCGAGCTGCGCGGCCGCTACCCGCGCCACCCGTGGCCGGAGGACCCGGGCAGCGCCACGCCCACCCGGCACGCCACACCCCGGCGCCGCTGAACCGGCTCCGGCTCACTCCTCGACGATGTCGGCGATCAGCACGGTGACGTTGTCCGGGCCGCCGGCCCGCAGCGCGAGGTCGATCAGACGGCGGGCGCACAGCTCCCGGTCGGCGGTCTCGGCCAGCACCTCGGCGAGGGTGTCCGGGCGGACCACGTTGGAGAGGCCGTCGCTGCACAGCAGCCAGCGGTCCCCCGCCCAGGGGACCATGGTCGCGTACGCCGGGGAGACGTCCTCACCCTGCAGCGCCTGGGTGACCACCGCCCGCCGGGGGTGGCTGGCGGCCTCCTCGGGGCCGATCACGCCCTGGTCGACGAGCATCTGCACGAAGGTGTCGTCCCGGGTGACCTGCTTGAGGGTGCCCTCGCGGAACAGGTAGGCCCGGGAGTCGCCGATGTGGGCCAGGGCGAGGCAGCTGCCGGTCCGGGAGAAGAGCAGGGCGGTCAGTGTGGTGCCCATGCCCTGTCGTTCCGGATCCTCGGCGACCGCCTGGCGGATCCGCGCGGTGGCCAGCTCGATGCCGCCCTGCAGCGCCGCCACCAGAGCGTCCTCGGGGGTCTCCACGTCCAGGGGGGCGATCGCGTCGATGGCGATCCGGCTGGCCAGGTCGCCGGCCGCCATCCCGCCCATGCCGTCGGCGACGGCGACGAGCCAGGCACCGGCGTGCAGGGCGTCCTGGTTTCCGCTGCGGATCAGCCCACGGTCGCTCGTCCCGACGGAACGAAGCTTCAGGGTCATGGGAGGCAGCCTGCCAGGCGAAGGGCGCTGTTGTCTCTAGGAGATCACGACGACGGGTCGTGGCGCGGCGAATCTCACTGTCCTTCACGTTCCCGGAGCCGCCGATCCCGGCCGGAAGGTCATCCAGCCCGATCAATTGACACGGACGAGCTGCGCTGGAAACATCGGGACGAAGCTGGGAGCGCTCCCAGCCGTCGCTCCTCCCCGACCTCACCGCTCCCCCGCCCGGAAGGAATCCCCGTGATCCCAATCCGACGCCGCCATCTCGCGTTATTGACGGCGACCGCCCTGGCCCTCACCAGCGCCGGCGCCGGCGTGGCGCACGCCGAGGTCCCGCCGGACGCACCCGAACAGCTCAGCAACGGCGACTTCAGCGCCGGTGTCTCCCCCTGGTTCTCCTACGGCACCGGAACGCTGGACGCGGCCGACGGCCGGCTCTGCACCACCGTCCCCGGCGGGTCGGCCAACCCCTGGGACGCCGGCATCGGCCAGGACGGGGTACGGCTCAACGCCGGCGCGGAGTACCGGCTGGGCTTCGACGTCTCCGCCATCCCCGGCGCCGCCGTCAAGGCCGTCCTCCAGCTCGGCAGCGCCCCCTACACCACGTACGCGGCCGTGGGCGCCACCGCCGGCTCCGAGAGCACCCGGGTCGGGCAGACCTTCACCGTGCCGGACGACAACCCTGCCGCGCAGCTGATCTTCCAGGTCGGCGGGTCCGCCGCCGAGCAGCGGATCTGCCTCGACAACGTCTCGCTGCGCGGCGGCGAGGTGGCCCCGCCCTACCAGCCGGACACCGGCCCCCGGGTCCGGGTCAACCAGGTCGGCTACCTGCCGGGCGGGCCGAAGAACGCCACCGTGGTGACCGAGGCGACCGACGCGCTGCGCTGGGAGCTGCGGTCCGCCGCCGGCGCGGTGGTGGCCAGCGGCGAGAGCACCACGCACGGGGTGGACGCCGCCTCCGGGCAGCACGTGCAGACCGTCGACTTCTCCGCGTACCGCACGCCGGGCACCGGCTACACCTTGGTCGCCGACGGCGAGACCAGCCACCCGTTCGACATCTCCGGCGACCGCTACGACCGGCTGCGCGCCGACTCCCTCCAGTTCTTCTACGCCCAGCGCAGCGGCATCCCGATCGACGGCGACCTGATCGGCGCCGAGTACGCCCGCCCGGCCGGCCACGTCGGCGTCGCACCCAACCAGGGCGACACCGAGGTGTCCTGCCAGCCCGGCGTCTGCGACTACTCCCTCGACGTGCGGGGCGGCTGGTACGACGCCGGCGACCACGGCAAGTACGTGGTCAACGGCGGCATCGCCACCTACCAGCTGCTGAACACCTTCGAGCGGACCAAGACGGCGGAGACCGCCGACGGCGGCGCGGCGCTGGGCGACGCGACCCTGCGGGTGCCCGAGCGCGGCAACGGGGTCCCCGACGTGCTCGACGAGGCCCGCTGGGAGCTCGAGTTCCTGCTGCGCATGCAGGTGCCGGCCGGCCGGCCGCTCGCCGGGATGGCCCACCACAAGATCCACGACCGGAACTGGACCGGGTTGCCGCTGGCCCCGCACGAGGACCCGCAGCCGCGCGAGCTGCACCCGCCGTCCACCGCGGCCACCCTCAACCTGGCCGCCGTCGCCGCCCAGTGCGCCCGCCTCTTCGCCCCCTACGACGCCGCCTTCGCCGCCCGCTGCGGCACCGCCGCGAGGACCGCGTACGCGGCGGCCAAGGCGCACCCGGCGAGCTACGCCAGCGCGGCCGACGGCACCGGCGGCGGGGCGTACGACGACACCAGCGTCACCGACGAGTTCTACTGGGCGGCGGTCGAGCTGTACCTGACCACCGGAAAGAAGAGCTATCTGGACGACCTGGCCGCCTCGCCGCACCACGGCGGCGACGTCTTCGCCGCCGGCGGAGCCTTCGGCTGGCAGAGCGTGGCCGCCCTCGGCCGCCTCGACCTGGCCACCGTGCCGAACGGCCTGCCGGCCGCCGAGAAGGCCCGGATCCGCGCCTCGGTGACCGAGGCCGCCGACCGGTACCTGGCGGCGCTGCGCGCCGAGGCGTACGGCCTGCCGCTGCCCGCTGACGCCGGCAGCTACGTGTGGGGCAGCAACAGCACCGTCGTCAACAACGCGATCGTGCTGGCCACCGCCTTCGACCTGACCCGGAACGCGACCTACCGCGACGGGGCGGTGCAGGCGATGGACTACCTGCTCGGCCGCAACGCGCTCAACATGTCGTACGTGACCGGCTGGGGCGAGCAGCACGCCCGCAACCAGCACAGCCGGATCTTCGCCCACCAGCTGGACCCGAACCTGCCGAATCCGCCGGCCGGTTCGCTGGCCGGCGGCCCGAACGCCGCCCTCCAGGATCCGTACGCCGCCCAGCTGCTCGCCGGCTGCAAGCCGATGTTCTGCTACGTCGACGACATCAACTCGTACGCGACCAACGAGGTGGCGATCAACTGGAACTCGGCGCTGGCCTGGCTCGCCTCGTTCCTCGCCGACCAGGGCGACGCCGGGGCGGTGCCCGCGCAGAGCTGCGCCGCCACGTACCAGGTGCACGGCGGCTGGCCGGACGGCTTCAACACCCAGGTGACCATCCGCAACACCGGCACGAGCGCGGTGAACGGCTGGACCGTCCGGTACGCCTTCACCGGCGACCAGAAGGTCGAGCAGGCGTGGACGGCCCAGGTCAGTCAGTCCGGTGCCACCGTGACGGCCCGGAACCTGGCGTACAACGGGAAGATCCCGCCCGGCGGCAGCATCACCTTCGGCCTGCTCGGCAAGGCCGGCACCCTCGCCAACCCCGCCCCCAACCTGATCACCCTCAACGGCGCCGCCTGCACCCTGCCCTGACCCCCACCCCGGCGCCCCGCGCCGCCGGTCAAAGATCCGCGCAAATTCACGGAAAGAGTGGCCTCCCGGCTCCGGAAGGCCACTCTTTCCGTGAAACTGCCGCCACTTCGGGGCGGAGTGAGGCGTTCGGCGGCGGCGACCGTTAGGGCGTCGGCCGGCGCATCGCGACCCGGTCGGTCATGTCGAGCCCCAGCGCCGCCTCGGCCGCCAGCACCTCCGCCAGGCCGGGGCCGACCTCCGCCGCTGACAGCGCGACGAAGCCGCAACGGGCGTAGTACGGCGCGTTCCACGGCACGCTGCGGAAAGTGGTCAGCGTCAGCGCCGGCAGATCCCGCTGCTCCGCCCAGCCGGCCACGTGGTCGAGCAGCCGCCGGCCGACGCCCCGGCGGGCGTGGGTGGGGTGGACGCTGAGCTGCTGGACGTGGGCGCAGCCGTCGACCGGGTGCGCCACGGCGAAGGCGATCGGCTGGTCGTCCGGCCCGACCGCCACCCAGACCCGGCCGGCCCGCTGCCCCTCCCCGAGCACGTCCAGGTCGAGCGGCGGCGCGTCGGCGATGTCGACCATGCCGATCTCCCGGAACGGCGCGCCGGAGGCCACCTCGATCCGTTGCAGGTCAACGAGTTGGTCCGTCCGGGCCGTTCTGATCCGCTCCACGGCCCAGACCCAACCACCTGCGGCGGTTGCCGCCCACCGAATTTCGAGCCGCCCGGCCGACCCGGACCGCCCGCCCGGACCGGCCGCGGTCACGCCGCCCGGCCCGGGCTGCCCGGCCGCGCCCGAGCGGTTGGCGGTAACGCCGAGCGAACCGGGCCGCCGCGACCGCCTCCGGGAACGGCGGCGGCCGGGGCGGCCCGGTGGGGCGTCCGCGCCCGTTGCGGAAGGAACGGACACCCCGGGGGTACGGGTCGCGCTCAGGCAGGCAGGCCGCCCACCTG